>NZ_CP120699.1:0-4800000 GCF_045571475.1 Bradyrhizobium sp. ORS 86
ATGACAAACACGGAACAGGAACGCTGGTCGCGGGTGAAGGGGCGGTTGCGGACGAGCGTCGGCGAGGACGTCTATACGAGCTGGTTCGCGCGGATGGATCTGGAAGGTGTCCAGGACGAGAGCGTGCACCTGTCGGTTCCGACCCGGTTCCTGAAGAGCTGGATTCAGGCGCACTACGCCGACCGCGTGCTGACCTGCTGGCAGGCCGAGATGCCCGAAGTGCATCGCATTGACCTCACTGTGCGCTCTGCGATCCGCGCTGCGGCGCCGGTCAAGGAGACGGTCGCGCCGGTCGAGGTGCGTCGTGTCGAACGCTCCGACGGCCGCCCCTCGCCCGAACTGCGCTCGGTTGCGACCGCGCCGGTGTCCGCAAACCATGATGCGCTCGGCGGCTCGCCGCTCGATCCGCGCCTGACCTTCGCAAGCTTCGTCGTCGGCCGCTCCAACACGCTGGCACACGCCGCCGCGCGGCAGGTCGCGGAGGGCCGCCGCGGCGATCCCGTGATGTTCAACCCGCTCTACATTCACGCCGGCGTCGGCCTCGGCAAAACCCATCTCTTGCAGGCGGTGACGTGGGCCGGCAATTCCGGCAGCGAGCGCAAGGTGCTGTATCTCACTGCCGAGAAATTCATGTACGGCTTCGTCGCCGCGCTGAAGACGCAGACAGCGCTTGCCTTCAAAGAGGCGCTGCGTGGCATCGACGTGCTGGTGATCGACGACCTGCAATTCCTGCAGGGCAAGTCGACCCAGGCCGAGTTCTGTCACACGCTGAACGCGCTGATCGACGCCGGCCGCCAGGTGGTGATCGCAGCCGACCGTCCACCATCGGATCTGGAAAGCCTTGACGACCGCGTGCGCTCGCGACTCGCCGGCGGCCTGGTGGTCGAGATGGCTTCGCTTGGCGAAGAGCTGCGCCTCGGCATCCTCAAGTCGCGCGTCGCCGCGGCCCGCGTACACCACGCGAGCTTTGACGTGCCGGACGAGGTGCTCGACTATCTGGCGCGCACCATCACCCACAATGGTCGCGATCTCGAAGGCGCGATCAACCGCCTGCTGGCACACTCCAAGCTCAACAACCAGCCGGTGACGCTGGAGATGGCCGAGCGGGAGGTGCGGGACCTGATCCGCCCGCAGGAACCGAAGCGGATCAAGATCGAGGACATCCAGCGCGTGGTCGCCCGGCAATACAATGTCAGCCGCTCCGACCTCCTGTCGTCCCGCCGCACCGCCAATGTGGTGCGTCCGCGCCAAGTCGCGATGTATCTGGCGAAGACGCTGACCTTGCGCTCGCTGCCCGAGATCGGCCGGCGCTTCGGCGGCCGCGATCACACCACCGTGCTGCACGCCGTGCGCAAGATCGAGGCACTGGTGGCCAAGGATACGGCGCTCTCCGAAGAGGTCGAATCGCTGAAGCGCCAGTTGCAGGAATAGGCCTGCATCCCGCGCCTCGCCCTCCCGTCTTGCGGCGACAGGGCGAGGCTTTTGTGACCCAAAACGTGGGGAACGGGCGCCGTTTCCCTTGCGTCGGCCCGCCATCCGCGCCACCTTGCGGTCCCCCCGTGGGTTTGATCAAATCCGACATTGATCCGGCTTTTCGGGTTTCCAATGCCGCGGCGCTGCCATGAACGGCCGCCCGGCTTTTCCATCTGAGGGATTTGGCGGGTATTGCAATGAAGGTCACCGTCGAGCGCGCGCAACTCCTGAAATCGCTGGGTCACGTTCATCGCGTGGTCGAGCGCCGCAACACCATCCCGATCCTCGGCAACGTGCTGATCCGCGCCGAGGGCGCCAAGTTGTCCCTGAAGGCGACCGACCTCGACCTCGAGGTGACGGAAACGCTGGCCGCCGAGACCGGAACCGCCGGCTCGACCACCGTGCCGGCGCACATGTTCTACGACATCGTCCGCAAGCTGCCCGACGGCTCGCAGATCGTGCTGGAAGCCGACGGCGACCGCTCGGTGCTGGCGGTGCGCGCCGGGCGCTCGCGCTTCACGTTGCAGACGCTGCCCGAAAGCGATTTCCCCGATCTCGCCGCCGGCGACATGACGCACTCGTTCTCGCTGCCGGCCTCCGACATCAAGCGCCTGATCGACCGCACCCAGTTTGCGATCTCGACCGAGGAGACCCGCTACTACCTCAACGGCATCTATCTGCACTCGGCCGGCAGCGCCAAGGCCGCGACCCTGCGCGGCGTCGCCACCGACGGCCACCGCCTGGCGCAGATCGACCTCGCGCTGCCCAACGGCGCGGCCGGCATGCCCGGCGTAATCGTGCCCCGCAAGACCGTGGGCGAAGTGCAGCGGCTGATCGAGGACGGCGAGGCCGAGATCTCAATCGAGCTGTCGCAGGGCAAGATCCGCTTCTCGCTCGGCAATGTGGTGCTGACCTCGAAGCTGATCGATGGCACCTTCCCGGACTACGGCCGCGTCATTCCGCAGAACAACGACAAGGAACTCGTCGTCGACAAGAAGGATTTCGAGGCCGCCGTCGACCGCGTCTCGACCATTTCCAGCGAGCGCGGCCGCGCTGTGAAGCTCGCGCTCTCCGCCGGCAAGCTGGTGCTCTCGGTCACCAACCCGGACTCCGGCAGTGCGACCGAAGAGCTCGAGGTCGAATACGCTTCCGACGCACTCGATATCGGCTTCAACTCGCGCTATCTGCTCGACATCGCCGCCCAGATCGAGGGCGAGGTGGCGGTGCTGAAGCTCGCCGATCCCGGCTCGCCGACCCTGGTGCAGGACCGCGACAACAAGGGCGCGCTCTACGTGCTGATGCCGATGCGGGTGTGATTCATCTCTCGTCATGGCCGGGCTTGACCCGGCCATCCATCACATAAGATGACCTATTGGGTGTACATCCTCGCTAGCAAGCCCGGCGGAACCCTGTATGTCGGCGTGACCAACAATCTGATCCGGCGCATCTACGAGCACCGCGAAGGTCTGGCTGAGGGCTTTACAAAGAAGTACGGCGTCAAGACGCTCGTTTACTTTGAAGTACACGAAACGATCGCTGCCGCACTTCAACGCGAGAAAAATATCAAACACTGGTCTCGTGAGTGGAAGATTGATCTGATTGTTGCGGGCAATCCCGGGTGGCGAGATCTATATGATGAAATTGTCCGCTGAGGCGGACGATGGATTGCCGGGTCAAGCCCGGCAATGACAGAGTACACATGACCCCGTCCCGCATTCATCGCCTGTCGCTGACGCATTTCCGCAATTACCGGGCGGCGACGTTGGCTGCGCGGGGCGACATGGTGGTGCTGGTCGGGCCGAACGGCGCCGGCAAGACCAATTGCCTGGAGGCGATCTCGCTCCTGTCGCCCGGCCGCGGCCTGCGCCGCGCCACGCTGGAGGACATCGCCGACAACCAGGGCAATGGTTCCTGGGCGGTGTCGGCGGAGGTCGAGGGCGCACTTGGGCTCGCAACGCTCGGCACCGGGATCGATGCACCTGGCGGCGACGGCAGCTCCACCAGCCGGCGCTGCCGGATCGATCGCGAGCCGGTGAGTTCCGCGACCGCTTTCGGCGATCATCTGCGCATCGTGTGGCTGACGCCGGCGATGGACGGCCTGTTCATGGGCGCGGCGTCCGAACGCCGGCGCTTCTTCGATCGCCTGGTGCTCGCGATCGATTCCGAACATTCCAGCCGTGTCTCGGCGCTGGAGCGCTCGCTGCGCTCGCGCAACCGGCTGCTCGAGGTGCGCAACTACGACGACCATTGGTGTGATGCGATCGAACGCGAGACCGCCGAACTTGCGGTCGCGGTTGCCGCATCGCGCGGCCAGACCGCGGCGAAGCTCGCCGTGATGCTGCGCGAGCGCGGGGCGGCGTCGGCCTTCCCCTCGGCCGAGATCGCGCTTGACGGCTGGATGGAGAATGCGCTGCTGCAGGAGCCTGCGACCGCGGTGGAGGACCGCTACCGCGAGATGTTGCGCGCCAACCGCCCGCGAGACGCCGCCGCCGGACGCACGCTCGATGGCCCGCATCTGACGGATCTGCAGGTGGTCTACGCGCCAAAGAGCATGCCGGCGCGCGACGCCTCGACCGGCGAGCAGAAGGCGCTCTTGATCGGGCTGGTGCTGGCGCACGCGACGATGGTCGCGGAGATGACCGGCATCGTGCCGCTGCTGCTGCTCGACGAGGTCGTCGCGCATCTCGATCCCAACCGGCGCAAGGCACTGTTCGACGAGCTCGCCAAGCTCGGCGCGCAGGTCTGGATGACCGGCGCCGATCCGTTAGCCTTCGTCGACATCGGCCCGACCGGCGAGATCTTCGACGTCGAATCCGGCCGCGCCACCCGCCGCGGCTGAGGCCTCGAATCGGCCTCCGCGGAGCACCGAAATCCGCCTCCGAATCGGGCTTTTCAGAGCCTTCGGAATCGGCTCTGAACGGGCTTGAAAGAGCATCAAAAAATCCTATTTATTCAGTAACTTGCAGATGGAGACTTTGCGCTAGGCGCAATGCTTCTTTCATGGCACAAATAGCGTAATCAGCGCCCCACATTGCGCCGCTGATTCGGGACATTCCTCGAAGGCCTCACATGACAGAACCTGCCCGGCAGACCCCTGCCGAATCTGAGCATCCCATTTCCGTCGAATACGGTGCGGAATCGATCCGGGTGCTGAAGGGGCTCGATGCCGTACGCAAGCGGCCCGGCATGTATATCGGCGACACCGATGACGGGTCCGGCCTGCATCACATGGTCTACGAGGTCGTCGACAACGCGATCGACGAGGCGCTGGCGGGCCATGCCAGCCGCGTCCTGGTCACCCTCAACGCCGACAATTCGGTGACCGTGTACGACGATGGGCGCGGCATTCCGGTCGACATCCACAAGGGCGAAGGCGTCTCGGCGGCCGAGGTCATCATGACCCAGCTCCATGCCGGCGGAAAGTTCGACCAGAATTCCTACAAGGTCTCCGGCGGTCTGCACGGCGTCGGCGTCTCCGTGGTCAACGCTCTGTCCAGCAAGCTTGCGCTGCGTATCTGGCGCGACGGCAAGGAGCATTACATCGAGTTCGCCCACGGCGATGCCGTCGCACCGCTCCGCGTGGTCGGCGAAGCACCGGGCAAACGCGGCACCGAAGTCACATTCCTCGCCTCGGTCGAGACCTTCAAGAACATCGAGTATGATTTCGCGACGCTCGAGCACCGCCTGCGCGAGCTCGCCTTCCTCAACTCCGGCGTCAACATCGTGCTCTCCGACATGCGCCATGCGGTCGAGAAGCGCGAGGAGATGCATTATTCCGGCGGCGTCGAGGAATTCGTCAAATATCTCGACCGCAACAAGAAGGCGATCGTGCCGGCGCCGATCATGGTGCGCTCGGAAGCCAACGGCATCGGTGTCGAGGCGGCGCTGTGGTGGAACGACAGCTACCACGAGAACGTGCTGTGCTTCACCAACAACATCCCGCAGCGTGACGGCGGCACCCATCTGGCCGGCTTCCGCGGCGCGCTGACGCGCCAGGTCAACGGCTATGCTGACGCCAATGCGAAGAAGGAAAAGATCGCGCTGACCGGCGACGATTGCCGCGAAGGCCTCACCGCGGTGCTGTCGGTGAAGGTGCCCGATCCGAAGTTCTCCTCGCAGACCAAGGACAAGCTGGTGTCCTCGGAAGTGCGACCGGTGGTCGAGAACGTCCTGAACGAGGCGCTCGCGGCCTGGTTCGAGGAGAATCCGAAGGAAGCCAAGGAAATCGTCGGCAAGGTGATCCAGGCCGCCGCCGCGCGCGAGGCCGCCCGCAAGGCGCGCGAATTGACGCGCAAGAGCCCGCTCAGTGTCTCCTCGCTGCCCGGCAAGCTCGCCGACTGCCAGGAAAAGGATCCGGCGAAATCCGAACTGTTCATCGTCGAGGGCGACTCGGCCGGCGGCAGCGCCAAGCAGGGCCGCAACCGCGAGTTCCAGGCGGTGCTGCCGCTGCGTGGCAAGATTCTCAACGTCGAGCGGGTCCGCCCCGACAAGATGCTGTCGAGCGAGCAGATCGGCACGCTGATCACTGCGCTCGGCACCGGCATCAGCGACGATTTCTCGATCGACAAGCTGCGCTATCACAAGATTATCGTGATGACCGACGCCGACGTCGACGGCGCCCACATCCGCACGCTGCTGTTGACCTTCTTCTACCGGCAGATGCGCGACATCATCGACGGCGGCTATCTCTATATCGCGCAGCCGCCGCTCTATAAGGTCTCGCGCGGCAAGTCCGAGCAATACCTGAAGGACGAGCGTGCGCTCGAGGACTATCTGATCTCGACCGGGCTCGACGAATGCGTGTTCAAGCCGGCCTCCGGTGACGACCGCTCTGGCCGCGACCTGTTGTCGCTGATTGAAGACGCTCGCGTCATCCGCTCGGTGCTGCGCAATCTGCATAGCAGATACAATCGCGCGGTGATCGAGCAAGCCGCAATCGCAGGCGTGCTGAACCCGAAGATCACCCGCGATATCGAGACCGCCAAATCGGCTGCTGACTACATCGCCAAGCGGCTGGACGCATTGGCTGAAGAAGTCGAGCGCGGCTGGATCGGTGACTTCATCGAAGGTCAGGGTTTCCAATTCGAGCGCACGATACGCGGCGTCAAGGAAGTGGCGATCATCGACGCCGCGTTCCTTGGCTCGGCGGATGCGCGAAAGCTCGACGAATATGCCAAGGAGCTGCAAGAGATTTATGTGCGTGCGGGCAAGCTCCGCCGCAAGGATACCGAGCAAGCCATCCACGGCCCGGTCGACCTGTTCGAGGCTGTGACCGACGCCGCGCGCAAGGGCGTGACGCTGCAACGCTATAAAGGTCTCGGCGAGATGAACCCGGACCAGCTCTGGGAAACCACGCTCGACGTCGAGGCGCGTTCGCTGCTGCAGGTGAAGGTCAAGGAGGTCGACGAGGCCGACGATATCTTCACCAAACTGATGGGCGACGTGGTAGAACCGCGCCGCGAGTTCATCCAGGACAATTCGCTCAGCGCCAACATCGACATCTGAGGGAGCCTGTTTCCGCGTGCCGCCAATTCAATACATTGTAGAGGGCGGCCGCCGGCTCTCCGGCACCATTGAGCCGTCCGGCAACAAGAACTCCGCGCTGCCGATCATCGCCGCGGCGCTGCTCACCGAGCACCCGGTCACGCTGACCAACGTTCCGCGCATCCGCGACACCGAAACGCTGGTCGAGCTGTGCCGGTCGGTTGGCGCTGCCGCCGAATGGACCGACCGCAACACGCTCCATATTCACGCCAAGGAGATCCGCGCCGCCGACCTCGATCCGGAGCTATGCGCGAGCATCCGCGCCTCGATCCTGCTCGCCGGTCCCTTGCTGGCCCGCTGCGGCGAGGTGGCATTGCCGCCGCCCGGCGGTGATGTGATCGGCCGCCGCCGCCTCGACACGCATTTCCTCGCCTTCGAGCAGCTCGGCGCCTCCGTCACCGCGACGCACCGGCTCGAGTTCCGCGCCTCGCGGCTGAAGGGCGCCGACGTGTTCCTCGACGAGCCCAGCGTCACTGCCACCGAGAACGCGCTGGTGGCCGCCGTGGCCGCCCGCGGCACCACCTATCTGCGCAACGCGGCTTCCGAGCCGCATGTGCAGGACCTCGCGCATTTCCTGGTCGCGCTTGGCGCCAAGATCGAGGGCATCGGCACCAACACCATCATCGTGCACGGGCCGGCGACGCTCGGCAGCGCCACCTACGCGATCCAGCCCGACCATATCGAGGTCGGATCGCTGATCGGGCTCGCCGCGGTGACGCGATCGCCGCTGCGGATCGCGCGCGCCGGCGTCGAGCATCTGCGCTCGATCCGGATGGGCTTCGAGCGACTCGGCATCGTCTGCGGCGTCGAGGGCGACGATCTCATCGTGCCGTCCGGCCAGACCATGAAGATCCACGACGATTTCGGCGGCCACGTGCCGAAGCTCGAGGACCAGCCCTGGCCGGCGTTCCCGGCGGACCTGATGTCGATCGCGATCGTCACCGCGACCCAGTGCGACGGCGTCATCCTGATGCACGAGAAGATGTTCGAATCCCGGATGTTCTTCGTCGACATGCTGATCGCGATGGGTGGACGGATCGTGCTGTGCGATCCGCATCGCGCAATTGTCGCGGGTCCGAGCCGGCTGCGCGGCGCCCCGATCACCTCGCCCGACATCCGCGCCGGCATGGCGATGCTGCTCGCCGCGATCTGCGCCGAGGGGACATCGACCATCAACAACGCCGTCCAGATCGAGCGCGGCTATGAGCGGATCGAGGAGCGGCTGAACGCGCTCGGCGCCCGGATCAAGCGGATTCCCGCGCGATCGTGACCTGCTGCGGCAGCCTGGCCATCCTTTTGGCCCGCTTGCCGTGCTAAGCGTTCCGCCATGACCTGCATCGACAAGATCGAACCGGCCGCGCCGCACGCGGCCGTCGCCGTCTCCAGGGCGGCACTTGCCGTCCCGAGCAACCTGCTTGCGGCCGAGTTCTCGGAAACGCTCAAGCTGGCGGTGCCGCTTGCGCTGACGCAGCTCGGCCAGATCGCGATGATGTCGACCGATCTCGCCTTCATCGGACGTCTGGGCAGCGAGGCCGTGGCGGCCGCCGCGCTGGCGCACACCGTGTTCTTTGTCAGCTTTACCTTCGGCATGGGGCTGGTCTCGGCGGTCTCCCCGCTGGCGGCGCAGGCGTTCGGGGCGCGTGATCCGCATGTGATGCGGCGCGCGCTGCGTGTCGGCATGTGGGCAGCGCTGTTCATGGCGCTGCCGCTGATGTTCCTGCCCTTCCACGGCGAGAGCATCTTGCTCGCGCTCGGCCAGGCGCCGGCGGCCGCGCATCTGGCCCAGCACTATCTGTTCGGGCTCGCCTGGGGCATCCTGCCGGCGCTGTGGTTCATCGCGCTGCGCGGCTTCATGAGCGCGGTGAACCGGCCCGAGCCGGTGCTGTGGGTCACACTGGCCGCGATCCCGGCCAACGCGCTGCTGGTCTACCTGTTGCTCTACGGCAAATGGGGCATGCCCGAATTGGGCCTGTTCGGCGCGGGGCTGGCCACAACCACCGTCAACCTCGGGATGTTCCTCGCCGGCGTGTGGTTCGCCGTGCGCCGCCGGCCGTTCCGGAAATACCATGTGTTCAGCCGGATCTGGCGGATCGACTGGCCGCTGATGGGCAAGCTGGTGGCGATCGGCACGCCGATCTCGCTGTCATTCCTGCTAGAATACGGCATGTTCGGCGCCGCCGGCCTCCTGATGGGGCTGATCAGCACCACGGCGCTTGCGGCACACCAGATCGCGCTGCAGATCGCCGCGATCCTGTTCATGGTCCCGTTCGGCGTCGGCATGGCGGCAACGGTGCGGGTCGGCCACGCGGTCGGCCGTCGCGATCCGGACGGATTGCGCCGTGCGGGCTATGTCGCGGTCGCGCTCAGCGGCACCTTCATGAGCGTCATGACGCTCGCGGTGATCCTGGCGCGCTTCGAAATCGCGACGATCTTTCTCGGCGAGGCCACCGACGCCACCGCCCAGCTCACCGCGATGCTGCTTCTGATCGGCGCGACCTTCTTCATCGCCGACGGCGTCCAGACCACCACCGCCGGTGCGCTGCGCGGCATGAACGACACCCAGGTGCCGCTCCTGTTCGCCACCATCAGCTACTGGCTGGTCGGGTTCGCGTCGGCCTATGCCCTCGCGTTTTGGGCCGAGCTCGGCGCGACCGGCGTCTGGATCGGGCTGTCGCTCGGGACCGCTGTCTATGCGACCCTCCTGATCTTGCGTTTCCGCCTGCTGGCACGCAGACTGCTCAAATGAAGGTCGCCGAGGTCACGCCGAACGTGGATTCCGCTACGCTGCTCGCGGGCGCGCAGTTCATCGACGCGTTCCAGATCGCGACCACGCATCCCGATCTGGATGCGCGGCATGCGGCCGAGGCGATGGTGACGCGGCAGCCACGCTGGATCGAGCTGCTGATCGCTCTGCGCAACATCCTGGTCGCGCCGCTTGGCCTGAAGACGTCGGGTGCGGCAGATGGCGTGGCACGGGACATGATCGGAATATTCCCGGTCGTGAGCGAGACGCCGGACCGGCTGGTCGCCGGGTTCAACGACAAGCACCTCGATTTCCGGCTCGTCGTCGACGTCGCAGCGGCAGGCGCTGCGCGCAGTGTCACGGCAACCACGCTGGTGCTCACCCACAATTGGCTCGGGCGCACCTATCTCGCGGTGATCATGCCGTTCCACCGCCTGATCGTGCCGGCGATGTTGCGCAAGATCGGAGCCTAACTCGAGACATCCCTCGACCTCTGCTTCTCGTTCGGTTGGTGTCGACCTCCCGGCTCTGGCGCCTGGAGGGCAAGAGCCTCACTCGCCGCGAGCCATGATACGAAGTCATTGCGCGCTTTTCTCCTGGGTGTCCTGGCTCGCGCACCAATTGCCGTGGCAGCGCTTGAGGTCGGTCAGGTTCTGTCGCATCTGCTCCAGCGAGAAGCCGAGCGCGAAAAACCGCTCCACGGCGTCGACCGGCAGGCCGCGGATCATGCCATCCCGGCGCAGCGCGGCGACCGCGGCGCTGTAGGCCTGTAGCGCAGCCTCGACCGCCGCCATGTCGGCCGAGCCACGGCCGGCGCGCAAGGAGCTCGCGACCGCTTTCATGTAGCTGACGATCGCGTCGCTCACCTCCGCCAACGGCCGCGCCAGCCGCGCCTGGATTTCCGCCGGTAGCGGCACGACGCTGGCGCGCCCGATCATCACGACGTCGTGCCGCAGCCGCTGCATCGTCCGTAGCAGCGGCCCGGTCTCCGGCCCCGACGACAGATGCATGGTGCGCTCGCGCTCGGCCTCCAGGCCAGTCGCCTGCAGATTGGTCACCGCAACGCCGATTCCGTCCTGGATCCGGTGCAATGCGTCATTGTCGAGACCGCGCGTCAGGCCTGCGAGCAGTTCGGCGAACGCCGCCGCGAGCAGCTCCAGCAGCTTCGATGCATTGACCCGGATCTGGCTCACCGCGCGCGACGGCAGCACCAGGAACGACACCGCAAGCCCGGTCAGCGCTCCGACCGTGACCTCGACGACGCGGTCGATCGCGGAGTCCAGCGGGTTGGATTGGTGCATGGTGGGAAGCAACAGCACGATCACGGCCGTTACCGTCGCCGAGTTCAGGCTCGGATTGAGCGAGGCGATGAAGGCGAGCGGCACGATCGCGAGCACCAGCAGCGCCAGCAGGCTGCCCTCGCCGCTATGGGGAATCAGCACCGCGATCGCGCCGCCATAGATGGCGCCGCCGATGGTGCCGAGCATGTAGTCGCGCGTCGCCTTCAGCGAGCGGCCGACACTCATCTGGGTGACGATCAGCGAGGTCAGCACCGCCCACAACGGCAGCAGGAGATGCAATGCAGCCGCGATCGCATAGGCTGCCACCCCGGCGGCCGCGATCCGCACCGCCAGCGCCAACTGCGTCTTGCGGGCCCAAAGCCGGTCGAACATGCGTTTTGCGAAGGTCCTCATGCACGGCGATCCGGAATCAATCCCAACGTTCGTGTTAAGTGACTTCGAGCATGGCTGCTGCCCTGGGGCTGCGAGGCGGCTTGAAAGCCCGAACCGCGCCGCCTACCCTTGCGCCGCAAGATTGAGGAAACACGATGGCCCACGAAACCGCAACGCTTGCCGCCTATGTCGCCGAGCTGAAATATTCCGACATCCCTCCGGAGGTGTTGGAGCGCGCCAAGGTACTGACGCTGGACTTCCTCGGCAGCATCATCCGTGCCCGCCGCGATGCGGAATCGACGCCGTCGCTGATGAAGATGCTGGAAGCGCTGGCGCTCGACGGCAAGGGCGAGGCCACCGTGTTCGGCGACACCAAGACCTGGACCCCAGCGGTCGCAGCATTGCTCAACGGTGCACTCGGCCATTCGCTCGACTTCGACGACACCCATGCCGATTCCTCGCTGCATCCGAGCGCGCCGGTGGTCCCGGCGGCATTCGCGGTCGGCGAGATGGTCGGCGCCTCCGGCCGCGACGTGCTGACCGCGATCGTCGCGGGCTATGAGGTGTGCTGCCGGCTTGGCAACGCACTCGACCCGACCTCGCATTATGCCAAGGGGTTTCACCCGACCGCGACCGCCGGCACCTATGGCGCCGCGGCGGCGGCCGCCAAGCTGTTTGGCCTGTCGAAGGAGCAGATCATCTCGGCGTTCGGCGTGTCCGGCAGCCAGGCCGCCGGCTCGCTCCAGTTCCTGGTCAACGGCGCCTGGAACAAGCGCTACCAGGTCGGCGCCGCCGCGATGAACGGCGTGATCGCCGCGACACTGGCGCGCAACGACTTCATCGGCTCGACCGACTCGGTCGAGGGCAAGCACGGCCTTTTGGTCGGCTACAGCGACAACGCCCATCCGGACAAGGCGGTCGCCGGCCTCGGCCGCACCTACGAGACCATGAAGATCGGCGTGAAGCCGTATCCGAGCTGCCGCTACACCCATGCCGCGATCGACGCGCTGATCGCGATGCGGCGCGAGCACAATCTGACCCCGGACCAGGTCAGGAAGGTGGAGATCGGCCTGCACCGCAACGGCATCACCCTGACCGGCGACGCCGCCACCAAGCGGCACCCGACCTCGATCGTCGGCGGCCAGTTCTCGATGTTCTTCACCGGCGCCATTGCGCTCGACCAGGGCAGCTTCGGCTGGGACGACTATGACCGGCTCGGTGATGCGGCGATCGACGCGCTCGCCGACAAGTTCGCTGTGGTGCAGGACGACCGCCTGGAGATCGGCCGCACCCACCCGTTCGGCGCCCGCGTCTCGATCACCACCGACGACGGCACCCATGAGCGCCTCTACGCCGATCCGTCCGGCGAGCCGACCTCGTTCCCCGACGCGCAGGCGATGCAGCAGAAGTTTTTGACGCTGGCCCGCCCGGTGCTCGACAAGCGCGCCGAGCAGCTCGCCGACGCGATCCTGACGCTGGAGCGGTTCGATCGCGTCGAGAAGGCGACGCAGTTGGGGCGGCAGTAACACATCCGCTGCCAGGGCGAAGGTCGGAATGCCCCCGGAGAAGCCCTTAGGCTGAAGATGTCAAACAGGCGGTGTCATCACCCGCGAAGGCGGGTGATCCAGTATTCCAGAGACGCGGTGCTTGAGCCGAGAGGCCGCGGCGTACTGGATGCCTCGCCTTCACGGGGCATGACAACGGACAGGATGTGCATTCGTGTTCTCGCGGCGCGTTGCGTCCGAGGTTTTCGTCGCCCCTCAGGCGGGTGAGATGGCGCGCATTAGACCGCTGAGTTGGGTGAATCGCGAAGCGGAAATTTACCTGTCGAGTTAACTTGTCGCAGGCGGTGCGTTCAATCCTGTCCCGCGAGCTTCGCCTTGCCGGACGTCGCTGCAACGACGTCGTGCACCAGATCGAACACGCCGTCCGCCTCTGGCGGTGCATTCGGCGAGCGGCCGAGGCGAACGATGACGAGATGCTCCGACGGCACGACGATCACATACTGCCCGATCGTGCCCTTGGCGAAGAAGGCATCGCGCGGCCAACCGTGCGCGACGCGATAGGAGGCGCCGAAGCTGTCGCCGCGATCGGTCCAAAAGCCGGCGCCATAGCCGACCCATGCATTCGGCGTCGGCGACGCGGAGTATGTCACCCAGCCTTCGGGCAGGATGCGCTTGCCGCCGGCCATGCCGTCGTCGAGATAGAGCTGGCCGAAGCGCGCCCAGTCGCGCGCGCTGGCAAGCATCTGGCTCGATCCTTCCGGCGTCCCCGCACTGTCGAACTCGAGAACCACGTTGCGCATGCCGAGCGGGCCGAACAGCTCGCGGCGCGCAAAGCGCATGACATCGGCAGCATGGCCGCCGGCCGCGTTGCGGATCAGATGCGAGAGAATAACGAAATTGCCGTCGTGATAATTCCAGACTTGCCCAGGCACGCTCGCGAGCGGAATGCTTTCGGCATAACGGGCCATGTCCGATTCCACGAACTTCATCCGGTTGACCGGCTCGAGCGCCGATGCCAGCGAGGTCTGCAACGAGCTGCCGAGCGCGAGCCCCGCAGTGTGACGCAAAAGCTGATCGACCGTAATCGCATGTCGCGGATCGTCAGGATGCCAGGCCGCGATCGGGACCGGATGATCCAGCGACAGCTTGTGGTCGCGGACCAGGATTCCCGTCAGCGCCGAGATCACCGACTTGGTCGCGGAGAAGCCGAGCAGCGGCGTATCGATGCCGACGCCGTCGGCGTAGCGCTCGGCGATGACGCGGCCGTCCTTCAGCACGACGATCGCGCGGGTGTGGCGGAACGGCGGCTCGGCGGGCTCAGCGAAGGCACGGTCCAGCGCGGCCGCAAGCTGCGGGCTCTGCGGCGCCACGACGGAAGGCCCGGCGATCTCGGGCAGCGATGCGGCTTGCGGCGCCGCGGGCGACAGCGGCCCGTCGGCGAATGCATCGCCATGATCGAGGGTGCAGCCGAGCCCTTCGCGATAGACCGCATGGCTGCGGCCGAGGCCGAACAGCGTCACGGTGACATCCTTGCTGACGCGGTCGACCTGGTAGTCCATCGCCCAGGTGATCAGGCTCGACCCCGGCATCGCCTCCGTGGTCTCGGAGAAAATCCGCGCCGGCTCGAGCCCGGTCACGAAGGTTTCGGAGCAGAGCACGTTGGCGACAAACCCGGTCGCGACATCGGGCACGTCGCGGGCGCGCGCGGCGGAGAAGGCCAGCGCACCGAGCGCGGTGGCGCCGGCAAGGGTGAGAATGAGCTTTCGACGGGTCACGTGATCCTCCGCATGGCGCGATGGGCGCGTGGCCGGGATCAGGCAGTAGCGGGCACGGACACGCTCGCCGGATTTGGAAATCGGGCTGGCCGGAAGTTGGCGACGGCTGGCCGATTCTGGAATTATGGAGTGATTACAATGCGCGTGGCCGCAAGCTGCACGCCTCCTTCGTGAGGCGAGCTCGGCGCTCAGGCTCCCTCCCCCCTTGTGGGGGGAGGGCTGGGGAGAGGGGTAAGCCCCGGGGCGAAACAGTGGATGCGAGCATCGTCGTCGCAAATTGCCTTCGCATTGTTGTTGGTCGTTTGAGAGAGCGCGTCGTGTGGCACCCCTCTCCCTAACCCTCCCCCACAAGGGGGGAGGGAACCCTGCCGCCAGTGCCTCCCCTTACGCAGGTCCGGGTGAAGGCTGCACCCTCAGCCGCCGGTATTCGGTCGGCGTCACACCGGTGGTCGCCTTGAAGGCGCGGTTGAAGGGGCCGAGCGATTGGAAGCCGGCGTCCATGGCGATGGTGATGACGGGGACTTCGGCCTGCTCCGGATCGGCGAGCGCGGCCTTGGCTTCCTCGATCCGATGATTGTTGAGGAAGACGTTGAAGTTGCGGTAGCCGAGCCGCTGGTTGATCAGCCGCCGCAGCCGGTGTTCGGGGATCTTCAGCCGGTTCGCCAGCGTGCCGATGGTGATGTTGTCGTGGCGGTAGATGCGCTCGTCCGCCATCAGCCGCATCAGGGCGTCGACCAGCTTCTGGTCGGCCGCGTCCTCCACCGCAGCCGGCGGCGCGTTGGCTGTGAACGCCTCCACCGCTGCGGCAAACAGATCGGCAGCATCGACGCGCATCATTGCGTAAGCGATCGCCGCCACGATACCCGCCAGCACGGCGGCGTTGATCGCGTTGGCCCAGTCCGCGGCGACACCGCTGCCGGCGATCGCGATCTGCAACAGCGCGTTCAGCCCGCCATAAAGCGCCGCGGCCGCGACGATGAAGACACGCACGCGGCGCCGGCGCTCGACGAGGTCCGCCGACCACGACGCAAACGTCTGCACCACCGCCAGCGTAATGAAGCCGAGCACAATGAGATTGATCGTAACGATCGCGGCCGGCGCATGGCCACCAGGCGCGATCCAGAGGCAGTTGACCAGGCTGAACGCCGATACCGCCGCCCAGATCAGGCCGTGCCAGGGGCGCAGGGCGAACGCATCATCGAACAGTGCCCGCGTGAGCAGCCAGAACACCACGATATTGCCGGTCGACAACGCGATCAGCGGGGCAGGCCAGGCCGAGCTCTGCAATGGCGCGGCACCGATCGAAGCGGTGACCGCATGCGCCGCCGAGCCGAGCGCAAAGGCAATGGCGAGCCGCCCGGCGAGGACTTTGCGGAAATCCGAGAATAGCAAGGCCGCAAGCACCAGCAGCAGCGCCACGGTGGCGCTGCGCAGGCAGAGTTCAAAGGCGGCCAACGTCATTGGTCGAGGTGATCTCCAGGGATGAGCCGAACAATCGTCGCTTGGCCGAAGTTTTTCAAGCCGGATCGCGGCGCCAGTGTTCGCGTGTCGTCACCCAGATATCGACGATCTCGTCTTCGAGCTCGCCCGGCCCCTCGTTCACGGCTCCGAGCCGCCGTGCCACGGCCTGCGAGGCTACGTTGACCGGATCGATGCAATGGATGATGCGATCGATCGTGAAGCTGGCGAACACCCAGTCGATCGCGGCGCGCGCCGCCTCCACGGCATAGCCCTGGCCGCGATACTCCCTGGCGATGCCCCAGCCGACCTCGAAGCCGGGCCAGCCCGGCGGATAGTAAGGGCCGACGCGGCCGATGTAGCGGGCGGAGGACTTTTCCTCGACCGCGAACATGCCGAAGCCGTGCAGCGCCCAGTGCCCGGCAATCACGGCCGCGTTGCGCCAGCCATTGGTTTCCGACGTCACCGGCTTGTGGTTGGGCGTGATGAAGCGCGCCGTTTCGGGATCGGACAACATCCGCGTGTTCGCCGCGATATCGGACGCGCGCCACGGCCGCAGGATCAGGCGCGCGGTCTCGATCACGGGACCATCGACCTGCAACAGCTTCACACCGGGCTTGAACAGAGAAACCATCGCTCACCCCAGTTTCCAAGATTGCTCTCGCCGATATCGCACGTGACAAGCAAATAGACCATCATGACCGCGCCGCGATCGGCGCGACGCGGCGATCAAATCCTGTTACGATCGCCGTACCAGAGAAGGAGTTTTTCCATGAGCTGGCTTCCCGACCTCGACCCTATGCTCGGCGATCCCAAGACCTGCGACGCGCTGGATCTCGTCATCGTGCCGCGCACCCGCGATCTCGGCGACGGCTTTGCCGTGCGCCGCGCGTTGCCGCACGGCAAGCGGCAGATGGTCGGACCCTTCATCTTCTTCGATCATTTCGGGCCGGTGCAGTATCTCGCCGGCAAGGGCATGGACGTGCGGCCGCATCCGCATATCGGGCTCGCCACCGTCACCTACCTGTTTGACGGCAGCATCATGCATCGCGACAGCGAGGGCAATGTCCAGGAGATCCAGCCCGGTGCGATGAACCTGATGACCGCCGGCCGCGGCATCGCGCATTCCGAGCGCACACCGGACGTACAGCGCCGCGACGGCCAGAAGATGCTGGGCCTGCAGAGCTGGATCGCGCTGCCTGCGGCTAAGGAGGAGATCGCGCCGTCGTTCCAGCATTATGCCGCCGGCGATCTGCCGATGATCTCGGAGCGCGACTTCAACGCGCGCATCATCGCCGGCTCGGCATTCGGCATCACCTCGCCGGTCAACATGGTCTCGCCGTGGTTCTACACCGAGGTGACGGCGAACGCCGGCACGTCGGTGCCGCTCGATCCCGATCATGAGGAGCGCGCGATCTACCTTGTCGACGGCGAGGTCGAGATCGCGAACGAGCGCTACGAGGGGCCGCGGCTGCTGATCTTCCGGCCCGGCGACCGCATCACGGTAAAGACACTGCAGCCGACCCGCATGATGTTCCTGGGCGGCGACGCACTGGAGGGGCCGCGCCACATCTGGTGGAATTTCGTTTCCTCCTCGAAGGAGCGGATCGAGCAGGCCAAACAGGACTGGAAAACCGGCCGCTTCGCGCCGGTTCCGCAGGAACACGAGTTCATTCCGCTGCCGGAGTGAGCTATCTCCTGAGGTCATCCCCACGCCCGCGCGATGCGCGGGCGTGCTGCCTCAAAGAAGACCACGCCTAGAAAGCTCACACCCATGACCGCGATGCTCTCCAGCGATTTGCCTCTGCCCCGGATCGGCCGCGGCAAAGTGCGTGATATCTATGCCGTCGGTGACGACCGCGTGCTGCTGCTCACCACCGACCGCATCTCGGCGTTCGACGTGGTGATGGCGGAGACCATCCCGATGAAAGGCGCGGTGCTGACCCAGATCAGCGCCTGGTGGTTCCGGCAGCTCGAAGGCACTGTGCCGCACCACATGATCAGCGCCGATGCCGACGAGATCATCCGCGCGGTGCCCGCGCTGAAGAACCATCGCGCCGACATCCTGGGCCGCGCGATGCTGTGCAAGCGCACGACCGTGTTTCCGATCGAATGCGTGATCCGCGGCTACATCTCCGGCTCGGCCTGGAAGGAATACGCCGCGCACGGCACGCTCGCGGGCGAGAAGCTGCCGGCGGGCCTGGTCGAGAACCAGAAGCTCGAACCCGCGATCTTCAGCCCGGCAACCAAGGCCGAGGCCGGCCATGACGAGAACATCACGGTGGCGAAGGTGCGCGAGATCGTGGGGAGCGAGGTTGCGGCGACGCTGGAGAAGATGGCGCGCGACGTCTACGGCTACGGCGAGACGACCAGCCGCGCCCGCGGCATCATCATCGCGGATACCAAATTCGAGTTCGGCCGCGACAAGGACGGCCGCGTCATCCTGATCGACGAGGTGATGACGCCGGACTCTTCGCGCTTCTGGGCGGTCGACGCCTACAAGCCCGGCCAGCCGCAGCCGAGCTTCGACAAGCAGCCGCTGCGCGACTATCTCGACGCCGAGCGCCGCGCCGGCCGCTGGAACGGCGACGCCCCCGCGCCGCCGCTGCCTGCAAGCGTGGTGGATGCCACCAGCAAGCGCTACCTCGAAGCTTACAAGCGCGTGACGGGGAGCGAGCTGAAGGCTTAGGTGATTGCTGGGGCGGTCCGCAGGACCGGACCTCAGGCGCGCAATTGCGCACCTGAGTTAGATGCTGCGATGACGTCAGGCCGGCATGCTGCCGACTTGTGCATCAGACGCCGGCCATCATCACGTATTTGATCTCGACATACTCTTCCATGCCGTGACGAGAGCCTTCGCGGCCGAGCCCGCTTTCCTTCACGCCGCCGAAGGGAGCGACTTCGGTGGTGATCAGGCCGGAGTTGACGCCGACCATGCCGGACTCCAGCGCCTCGGCGACGCGCCAGACGCGGCCGATGTCGCGCGAATAGAAGTAGGAGGCGAGACCGAACGGCGAGGCGTTGCACATCGCGATCACGTCGGCCTCGTCCTTGAAGCGGATCACCGGCGCGAGCGGCCCGAAGGTTTCCTCACGCGCCACCAGCGCGTCCGGCTTCACGCCCGACAGCACGGTCGGCTCGAAGAAGCTACGGCCGAGCGCGGCGCGCTTGCCGCCGGTCACGATGGTGGCGCCGCCCTTCACCGCGTCCGCGATGTGCCGCTCGACCTTCTCGACCGCTTCCATGTTGATAAGCGGCCCCTGCACCACGCCGGCTTCCGTGCCGTCGCCGATCTTCATCTCGGCGACCTTCTTCGACAGCTTCTGCACGAACTCGTCGTAGATCTTGTCCTGCGCGTAGAGCCGATTGGCGCAGACGCAGGTCTGGCCCATGTTGCGGTACTTGGAAACGATCGCGCCCTCGACGGCGGCGTCGATATCG
Organism: Bradyrhizobium sp. ORS 86; assembly: GCF_045571475.1. Classification (NCBI taxonomy): domain Bacteria; kingdom Pseudomonadati; phylum Pseudomonadota; class Alphaproteobacteria; order Hyphomicrobiales; family Nitrobacteraceae; genus Bradyrhizobium; species Bradyrhizobium sp. ORS 86. The sequence continues at coordinate 19,613 of NZ_CP120699.1, forward strand.
GCATCGTCGAACACCACGAAGGGCGCGTTGCCGCCGAGCTCGAGGCCGAGCTTCTTCACGCCGACCGACGCCTGCCGGTAGAGGATCTTGCCAACCTCGGTCGAGCCGGTGAAGCCGACAAAGCGCACCGCTGGATGCTCGCACAGCACCTTGCCGATCGGCGGCGCGTCGCCGGTGATGATGTTGAATACGCCCTTCGGCACGCCGGCCTTCTCGGCCAGCGCGGCAAGCGCGAGCGCGGACAGCGGCGTCTCGTTGGCGGGCTTCAGCACCACCGTGCAGCCCGCGGCCAACGCCGGCGACACCTTGCGCGTGATCATCGAGTTCGGGAAATTCCACGGTGTGATCGCGCCGCAAACGCCGATCGGCTGCCTGATCGCCAGCAATCGGGCGTCCGGCCGTTGCGTCGGAATGGTCTCGCCATAGACGCGACGCGCCTCCTCGGCGAAGAATTCGACATAGGCCGCGCCGATATCGACCTCGCCAAGAGCTTCGGCCAGCGGCTTGCCCTGCTCGGAGGTCAGGATCAGCGCGAGATCCTCGCGATTGGCGACGATCAGGTCGAACCACTTGCGCAAGATATTGGAGCGCTGCTTGGCGGTCAGCTTGGCCCAGGCTGGAAATGCGCGCTCGGCGGCCTCGACCGCCTTGGTCGCATCGGCCGCGCTGAGCTGCGGGATCTTGATCAGTTCCGCGCCGGTGGCCGGATTGTTGACCGCAAACTCCGGCGTACCGACCCAGGCGCCATCGATATAGCAGCGGTCGCGCAGCAGCGACGGATCCTTCAGCCGGTCGCGAAGGGATGCTGCGGATTGCGAAGCGCGTGCGGCAACGGGCGGGGTCATGGCGTTACTCCTCAAGGTCCTGGAGGGTCAATGTCCGGAGGGGATTCGCCGTCTATATAGGTCGAAATGCACCGCAATGCATTGTCCGCGACGCGGCTCTGCTTATGCGCAAATGCGGTGCTGAGTTCGCGCTCATTTGAGGCTGTTGCTCGTCATTCCGGGATGGTCCGAAGGACCAGACCTCAGATGCGCAATTGCGCACCGGGGAATCTCGAGATTCCGGGTTCGCATCTTTGATGCGCCCCGGAATGACAACTCGTGGGAGCTCACGCCGCGCCGCTCATATAGGTCTCACGACGGCCGATCATGCGCTGGGCCGCAGCCTTGGCAGCCGCCTTGGTCGAGGTTGCGCAGGTGCGATATTCGAGATCGGCCTGCGCCTTGGTATCGCGCCGGCCAAACCAGGATTTCGAGCCGGCCTGCAACAGCGACAACGCCTGCGCGACATTATCGACCGCCTCGAACGAGTGCAGTGCACCGGTAGCTGCGTAGCGGACTTCATAGAGGCCGGGGCTGATCGGCGCCTCGATATTCTCACCACGGCCGGGCCGCGGATAGCGCTTCCATTCACTCCACGTCGAAATCATTATCGCGTCCCCGCAAACTTGAAAATCACGACCATTTTTTCCTCAAATCAACGATACAGTCCGCGCTGTTTGTACAGCGATGTGAATGCGTTAATGCAAAAAATCGGAAAGGGAAATCTGCCTCGCGATCACGTTGCCGTGGGGCGCGCTGCGACCGGTCGCCAAGGTTGCAGCAACGGCCGCCACAATATCTCCGCGCGTGCTGAACGTGATTTCGTGTAGCGCCCGCGCAAGGCGGCTCCCACCTGGCGACCATCACGAGATCGCGACGTCATGGCCGCGCGCCCGCCTTGCAGGGGTCCAAAAGCGGGAGGATGATCCCGGCACTCCAAAACAATAACCCACCGGAGGAACATCCCAATGCAAGGCAAGGCTCAGATCGATCAGCTTCTGCGTCAGAAGAGCGACGCAAAGGAGATACCCGGTGTTGTCGCGGTCGCGGCAACCGGCAGCGACGTGATCTATCAGGGCGCGTTCGGTAAACGCGACCTGTCCAAGGACGATGCCATGACCACCGACAGCGTGTTCTGGATCGCCTCGATGACCAAGGCCGTGACATCAGCGGGCGCGATGCAGCTCGTCGAGCAGGGCAAGCTGTCGCTCGATGAGCCGATCGGCAAGCTGCTGCCCGACCTCGCCGCACCGCAAGTCCTGGAAGGCTTCGACGCCAACGGCGAGCCGAAGCTGCGGCCGGCCAAGGGGCCGATCACGCTGCGCAAGCTCATGACCCACACCGCCGGCTTCTGCTACGATCTGTGGAACGCTGACATGGGGAAATATCTGGAGAAGACCGGCACGCCCGGGATCATCTCCTGCCTGAATGCCGCGCTGAAGACGCCGCTCGCGAGCGATCCGGGCACGCGCTGGGAATACGGCATCAATATCGACTTCGTCGGCAAGGCCGTGGAAGCTGCATCGGGCAAGAAGCTCGATGCATACTTGCATGACAATATGTTCGCGCCGCTCGGCATGAGCGACACCGCCTTCAAGATCACGGACAATATGCGCAAGCGGCTGGTCGGCATGCACGCGCGGGGTGAGGACGGAGCGCTGGCGGCGATGCCGTTCGAGCTCGAGCAGAATCCGGAATTCCACATGGGTGGCGGCGGGCTGTATTCGACCGCGGCCGACTACATCAAGTTCTGCCAGATGATCCTCAACAAGGGCAAAGGCAACGGCAACCAGCTCCTGAAGCCCGAGACCGTTGCGATGATGGCGCAGAACCAGATGGGCGATCTCACCGTCGGCAAGATGACGACGGCGGCGCCGCCGTACACCAACGATGTCGACCTCTATCCCGACATGGTGAAGAAGTGGGGCTTGAGCTTCCTCATCAACACCGCCAAGACGCCGGAAGGCCGCAGCGCCGGCAGCCTCGCCTGGGCGGGCCTCGCCAACACCTATTACTGGATCGACCCGGAGCGCGATGTCTGCGGCGTGATCTTGATGCAGGTGCTGCCGTTCGCCGACAAGCACTGCCTGGAAGCCTTCGCGGGCTTCGAGAGCGGCATCTATGCCGGGCTCGATGTCGATAGCGGGCAGAAGGCGGCTTGAGGCCGGCTTGAAGAGCTCCCGCAGCGGAGCCTCCTCCCTCTCCCCGTTCTTACGGGGAGAGGTGAAGCGGAACCCGCCGCCCGTTTTCGATCGAATGCCCAAACGCGAAGAGAAATCTTTCAATACCCGCCATAGGTCGGGCGTGTCCGGGCGGCGCCAAGAGTCTAAGATCGCGCAAAACGCGACGTGAACCGCGATCTGGAGGAGGACAGTCTTGGCACCAAGGGCGGACAGTTATGTTTGCGGCGTTTCCGATACGCCGCTGCTCGGCGAAACCATCGGCCGCAGCCTCGACCGCGCACGCGAGCGCTGGGGCAACCGGGAGGCGCTGGTCTCCCCCAGCCACAATGTGCGCTGGACCTGGAACGAATTCGCCGAGCGTGTCGAGGCGCTGGCCGCGGGCTTCCTCGCCCTCGGGCTGGAGCGCGGCGAGCGGATCGGCATCTGGTCGCTGAACCGGCCGGAATGGGCGCTGACGCAATTTGCCGCGGCGAAGGCTGGGCTGATCCTCGTCACCATCAATCCGGCCTATCGCCTGACCGAGCTCGAATTCGCGCTTGGCAAGGTCGGATGCGCCGCCATCGTGACGGCGACGGCATTCAAGACCTCGGCCTATATGGAGATGCTAAACACGCTGCTGCCCGAGCTCGCGCGCTCCGAGCCCGGCCGGCTGCAATCGGCACGGTTGCCGAAGTTGCGCGCGGTGATCCAGATCGGCGGCCCGGCTGCATCAGGCGCGATCCCATTCGAGGAGGTGGCCCGCATGGGCGGACCGCGCCATCGCGAACAGCTCGCGGCGCTGGCCGAGAGCCTGCAATTCGACGATCCCGTCAACATCCAGTTCACCAGCGGCACCACCGGCTCGCCCAAGGGCGTGACGCTGACCCACCACAACATCCTCAACAACGGCTACTTCGTCGGCCGCGCCATGCGCCTGACCGAGCAGGATCGCCTCTGCATCCCCGTGCCGCTCTATCACTGCTTCGGCATGGTGATGGGCAGCCTTGCTGCCGTCACGCTCGGCACCACCATGGTCTATCCTGGCGAAGGATTCGATCCGCTGGCGACGCTGACGACCCTTGCGCAGGAGAAGTGTACCGCGGTGTACGGCGTGCCGACCATGTTCATCGCCGAGCTCGATCATCCCGAGTTCTCGCGCTTCGATCTGTCGTCGCTGCGCACCGGCATCATGGCCGGCGCGCCCTGCCCGATCGAGGTGATGAAGCGCGTCAACACCGAGATGAACATGCGCGAGGTGACGATCGCCTACGGCATGACCGAGACCAGCCCGGTGAGCTTCCAGAGCGCGACCGACGATCCGCTGGAGCGCCGCGTCTCGACCGTCGGACGCATCCTTCCGCATGTCGAGGTCAAGATCGTCGATCTCGATGGCAAGGTGGTGCCGCGCGGCGAACGCGGCGAGCTATGCACCCGCGGCTACAGCGTCATGCTCGGCTACTGGGACGAGAAGGAGAAGACATCGGAGGTGCTCGACGCCAGCGGCTGGATGCACACCGGTGATCTCGCGGTGATCGACGACGAGGGTTATTGCAACATCGTCGGCCGCATCAAGGACATGGTGATCCGCGGCGGCGAGAACCTCTATCCAAGAGAGATCGAGGAATTTCTCTACCGCCATCCGAAGATCCAGGATGTGCAGATCTTCGGCGTCGCCGACGACCGCTATGGCGAGGAGCTGTGCGCCTGGGTTCGCGTGCGGGCCGGCGAGACGCTCACCGCGGACGAAGTGCGCGCCTTCTGCCAGGGCCAGATCGCCCACAACAAGATTCCGCGCTACGTCGAGTTCGTCGACGAATTCCCGATGACGGTGACCGGCAAGATCCAGAAGTTCGTGATGCGCGAGACGGTCGAGGCGCGGCTCGGGCTGAAGGCCGCGAAGACGGCGTGAGCCTTTCGTCTCCCTCCCCGCTTGCGGGCGGGGCTATCGCATAGGCCGCCTTGGGCGGCTGCGCACATACTCGGCCTAGTGGTTCGAGACGCGCCGCAAGCGGCGCTCCTCACCATGAGGGTCTACTAGTGTGCCGCAAAACAAGACCTCATCCTGAGGAGCCCGCCAAAGGTGGGCGTCTCGAAGGATGGCCGCAGAGTGCTTTTCTCCCAAATCGATTGCCCTACCCGCGAGCGGAAGAGGCGAAGGACGATGAGCCCCTACACCAACAAGCCCTTCTGCTGTGCCAGCTCCTTCAGCGACACCAGCGGGCGCGCGCCGATGTGCTGGATCACTTCGGCGGCGGCGAGCGCGCCGAGCCGGCCGGCATTTTCATAGCCGGCGTTGCGCACGAGACCGACCAGGAAGCCGGCGGCGAACAGGTCGCCGGCGCCGGTGGTGTCGACCAGCCGGTCGATCGGATAGGCCGGTGCTGCGGTGACGCCATCCTTCGACACCACGACGCAGCCCTTCTCGCTGCGGGTGACGACGCCGAGCTTGATGTCCTTGCCGAACTGCTGCAACGCCGTGTCGAAGTCCGAGGTCTGGTACAGCGAGTGCAGCTCAGCCTCGTTGGCGAACACGAGGTCCACCGTGCCCTTGCGCATCAGCTCGAGGAACTCGTCGCGATAGCGATCGACGCAGAACGAATCCGACAGCGTCAGCGCGACCTGGCGGCCCGCGCCATGCGCGATCGTCGCCGCCTTGACGAAGGCCTCCTTGGCGTTCTTCGGATCCCAGAGATAGCCCTCGAGATAGATGATGCTTGCCGCTTCGATCTGTGCCGGATCGATGTCGTCCGGCGTCAGGTCCTGCGCCGCACCGAGATAGGTGTTCATGGTGCGCTCGCCGTCCGGCGTCACCAGGATGTAGGAGCAGCCGGTGGCGGGCCCGGCCGTGGCCGGCCTGGTGTCGAAGGCCACGCCGGCGGCGCGGATGTCGTGGATGTAGAGCTCGCCGATTTGGTCGTCCTTGACCTTGCCGACATAGGCCGCGCGCGCGCCGAGATTGCCGACGCCGACGATGGTGTTGGCAGCGGAGCCGCCCGACATCTCGGTCGCCTGGCCCATGTCGCTGTAGATCGCGGTGGCGCAGGCTTCGTCGATCAGTTGCATCGAGCCCTTGGTCATGCCGTGACGGGCGAGGAATGCCTCGTCGGTCTGCACCAGCACGTCAAAGATCGCGTTGCCGATCCCGAGAACGTCATATTTTGCGTCAGCCATTGACCTGCCCTGTTTCGGCCATCCAAGAAGGCTGCGGCCTATCACGTTAGCACCTCGGCCAGCAAGGGACGCCACCCTGTTCGTTCCGTCGTCCTGAGGAGCGCGGAACGCGCGTCTCGAAGGATGCACGGCCCTACTCTGGCCGATTCATCCTTCGAGGCTCGCTCCGCTCGCACCTCCAGCGACAAAGGCGTAGCCTTTGCGCGGGGATGACGGGTCTAACGGGCCCTGCTGGCAGCAAAGCAAGCGGCTGCTATACAGGCGCGATGATCCGCTCCTTCCTCACGGTGTCCTCGGGAACGCTGGCCTCGCGGCTGCTCGGTTTCGTGCGCGATTCCGTGATCGCGGCGTTGCTCGGCGCCGGCCCGGTGGCGGACGCCTTCCTGGCCGCGTTTCAGCTTGTGAACGTGGTGCGGCGCCTGTTGTCCGAGGGCGGACTGAACGCCGCGCTGGTGCCGGCCTGGCTCAAGGTTCGCCATAACGACGGCGAAGCCGCGGCGGCGGCCTATGCCGGCCGCGTGCTCGGCACCGTGAGCGCCGCCGTGATCGCGGCTGCGCTCGTGCTCGGCGTGCTGATGCCGTTGGTGATCACGGTGATCGCGCCGGGCTTTGTCGGCCGCAGCGCGCTGCAATTCGCGGTCGACGACGCACGGCTGATGCTGCCCTATCTCGCCTTCGCCGGCCCCGTCACCGTGATGATGGCGCTGCTCAACGCGCAGGGTCGCTTCGCGCTGACGGCGTTCTCGCCGTTACTGTTCAATATCACGCTGATCGCCGTCATGGCCGTGCTGCTGGTGCGGCAGCAGGATCCGGTTCAAGCCGCGCAGGTGATGGCGGCGACGATCGGCGTCGCCGGCTTCCTGCAACTCTCGATGCTGGTCTTGCGCGGCGGCCAGGCCGCCTCGCCGCTTCGCGTCTCTTTCGATCAAGAGATGCGCGGCTTTCTCGGGCGCGCGGTGCCCGGCATGGTCGCGAGCAGCGCGCCGCAATGGCTTGTCGTGGCCGGCGCGGTGATCGCGTCGACGTCGCCGTCGGCGGTGTCGTGGCTGTATTTCGCCAACCGCCTGCTCGAGCTGCCGCTCGGCATCGTCGGCGTCGCGATGGGCACGGTGCTGGTGCCGGAGATGACCCGGGCGGTGCGGAGCGGCGAGCACACCGCGATCGCGCACGCGGAATCGCGCGGCCTCGAGCTTGCGGTCGGGCTGGCCTTCCCGGCGACGCTCGGCCTGATGGTGCTGAGCGAGCCGATCGCGCGCCTCCTGTTCGAGCGCGGCGCCTTCACCGCCGATGACACTGCGGCGACCGCACAGGCCCTGATCTGGCTCGCGCTCGCCCTGCCGGCCCATGTGCTGGTGAAGGCCCTGTCGCCGGCGTTCTTTGCCCGCGAGGACACGCTGACGCCGCTCATCGCGACACTGAAAGCGATCGTGGTCGCGATCGCCTCGGCCTTCCTGCTCGGGCATTTCTTCGGCGCCAACGGGATTGCCGCCGGCATCGCGCTCGGCGCCTGGAGCAACGCGCTGGCGCTGATCCGGAACGGCGCGGCAAGCTTCGGCTTCTCGATCGATGCCGATGCGCGCCGCCGCCTGCCGCGCATCCTCGCTGCGGCGCTCGCGATGGGCGCCGTGCTGTGGCTTGCGAACGGCGCCCTGCCGGCCGCCGGTGCGCACGGTGTCGTACAGGCGGCGTCCCTCCTGCTGCTGATTGCCGCCGGCATGGCAAGTTACGGGCTATTTTTGCGGCTTTTCGGCGTGACCGGTTGGCGCGAGGTGGCAAACGCCATCAGGCAAAAGCGACCCGCCTGACTTGCGCGCGCGAAGCTTAAATGGCAAACGACGCCGCTGGAGCCAAAACGCTTCTAAAAGCAGCCATTTCCGGGAATTGAGACCATGGCGTTCGTTGAACGGGTTTTCTCAGGCGTCCAGCCGACGGGCAATCTGCACCTCGGCAACTATCTCGGCGCGATCGTCAACTTCGTGAAGATGCAGCAGACGCACAACTGCATCTACTGCGTCGTCGACATGCACGCGATCACGCAAGGCGTCGACGTCTGGGGCGGCCCGGCCGAGCTCGCACGCAACACGCGCGAAGTGACCGCGGCCTTCATCGCCGCAGGGATCGACGCCAAGAAACACATCGTGTTCAACCAGAGCCAGATCGCCGGCCACGCCGAGCTGACCTGGATCTTCAACTGCGTCGCGCGGATCGGCTGGCTGAACCGCATGACCCAGTTCAAGGAGAAGGCCGGCAAGGACCGCGAGAACGCCTCCGTCGGCCTCTACGACTATCCGGTGCTGATGGCCGCCGACATTCTGCTGTATCGCGCGACCCATGTGCCGGTCGGCGAGGACCAGAAGCAGCATCTGGAATTGTCCCGCGACATCGCGCAGAAGTTCAACAACGACTTCGGCGATTCAATTCGCGGTCACGGGTTTGCCGACGGCCTGTTCTTCCCGCAGCCCGAGCCGCTGATCACCGGACCTGCGACGCGGGTGATGTCCTTACGCGACGGCACCAAGAAGATGTCGAAGTCCGACGCATCGGACAATTCGCGCATCAACCTCACCGATGACGCCGACACCATCGCCCAGAAGATCCGCAAGGCGAAGACCGACCCGGAACCGCTGCCGACCGAGGAGAAAGGCCTGGAGACGCGCCCCGAGGCCGACAACCTCGTCGGCATCTATGCGGCGCTGGCCGGCATCACCAAGCAGGACGTGCTGAAACAGTTCGGCGGCGGGCAGTTCTCTAGCTTCAAGAACGCGCTGGTCGAGGTGTGCGTCACCAAGCTGGCGCCGATTGCGGCCGAGATGAAGAAGCTGGTTGCCGATCCCGGCCATGTCGACGCGGTGCTCGCCGACGGCGCCAACCGCGCCCGCGTCATCGCCGACGAGACCATGCGCATGACCAAGGATATCGTCGGCTTCATCCGCCAGCGCTGATACGACGCGACGAACAGGAACCGCGGCGCCCTCTCCCAAACGGAGAGGGAGTGTGGCAGCATGGGCCTCGTTTGAGCATGAACTGTACGGAAAACCGCTGCACACTTTTCCGGATCATGCTTTTGGCTCAGCACCGGGACATGCATGACCACCCAGCGACGCAGCTACGAGACGGGCCACCAGCCGAAATGCCTGGTGATCGTTGACGACACCGCGGAATGGGACCGCGCGGTCTACTATGCCAGCCGATGGGCGAAGCGGGTCGGCGGCGGCGTGGTGATGCTGCGGGTGATCGAGACCGAGGACCAGAACCAGCAATGGCTTGGCGTCGCCGACATCATGCGCGCCGAGGCCGAGGAAGCCGCCAATGAGGCGCTCGATCGCGCCGCGGGCCGCGCCAACGGAATTGCCGCGATCACCCCGGAACGGGTGATTCGCGAGGGCGACCCGATCGAGCAGATCATCGATGTGATCGACAAGGACGTCGATATCGCGATGCTGGTGCTGGCCGCCAATCCGGGCCCGGAGGGACCGGGGCCGATCATCACCACCATGGCCAAGACCATGGGCGCCTTCCCCATCCCGGTCACGATCGTGCCCGGCGGCCTGTCCGATCCCGACATCGATGGCCTGTCCTAGGCCGTTGGTGCAGGGCTGGAACCGGTATCCGCGCCTTGATCGGCGCTTGCCGGGTCGCCATCTTAATCCTTGATTTGACGCGTTTTCTGTCGCGAACCGGTACCACTTCGCGCGAAAACGCTATAATGGAACCCAACGCGCCGGCCTTGAACCGGCGACGCCGGAGACAGCAGATGTTCATTCAGACCGAAGCCACGCCCAATCCCGCCACCTTGAAGTTCATCCCGGGCCGTATCGTGCTCGAGAACGGCACCATGGAATTCTCCTCGCCGGAATCAGCGGCGCGCTCGCCGCTCGCCGAACGGCTGTTCGCCGTGGCAGGCGTCACCGGCGTGTTTTACGGCGCGGACTTCGTCACCGTGACCAAGGCGGATGGCGACTGGCAGCACCTCAAGCCCGCGATCCTCGGCGCGATCATGGAGCACTACATGTCGGGTGCGCCGCTGCTCGCCGACGGCACCGCCGGCGGCGACGATCTCAGCGATGAGCAAGACGAGTTCTTCAACGAGGAAGACGCCGAGACCGTCGCGCAGATCAAGGACCTGATCGAGACCCGCGTACGCCCCGCCGTCGCCAATGATGGCGGCGACATCACCTTCCGCGGCTTCAAGGACGGCATCGTCTATCTCAACATGAAGGGCGCCTGCTCGGGCTGCCCGTCCTCGACCGCCACGCTGCAGCACGGCATCCAGAACCTGCTCCGGCACTTCGTGCCCGACGTGCAGGAAGTCCGGCCGATGTGACAGGAGGCGAATGGTGCATAGCGAATGGCGAATAGCGGTCCGCTCTGAACTTCCATTCGCTATTCGCTACCAGCCATTCGCCCCTTCATGATCATCCTCGCCATCGACACCGCGCTCGACGCCTGCTCCGCGGCTGTGCTCGACACCGCCGCCGGCACAACCCTCGCCATTGAATCGCAGGCAATGCAGCGCGGCCATGCCGAGGCGCTGATGCCGCTGATTGCGCGCGTGATGAAGGACAGCGGCATCGCCTTCACGGCGCTCGACCGCATCGCGGTCACCACCGGTCCCGGCAGCTTCACCGGCCTCCGCGTCGGTCTGTCGGCTGCGCGCGGCATCGCGCTCGCCGCGGAAAAACCGATTGTCGGATTGACCACGCTCGCCGCTTATGCCGCACCGGTCGTTGCCGACAACGGCGAGCATCCGATCCTGTCGGCGATCGATGCGCGGCACGATCACGTCTACTTCCAGGTGGTGGGCGGCGACGGCAGCCCGCTGATCAAGCCGAAGGTGGCGCCGATCGCGGAGGCGCTGGAAGCCGCCGGGCTCGGTGCGCTGCATCTGGTCGGCAACGCCGCAAAGATGCTCGCCGAACGCTGGCCGGCCGACGCAACGCCGCTGTTCAAGGTCGATCCGCAACCCGCGCCCGACATCACATGGGTTGCCTGGGTCGGCGCCGCCATCGATCCGGACAGCGCGCCGCCGCGGCCGTTCTATCTGCGGGCGCCTGATGCAAAGCCGCCGCGGGATCAACTCCCGCTCAGCGCGCAGCCGTCAGCCACATGATCTTCTGGCTTTCGCGATGGTGGGGCGGCGCTGCGACCACGGTCGAGCCCGCGAGCTTGCGCGACGCGGCGCGGCTGGCACAACTGCATGGCGCGTCGTTTCACCGCGGCTGGGGCGAAGCTGAGTTTGAGACCATGCTCACCGAGCGCAACACGCTGGTGCACCGCCTGCGGCAAAGAAACAGAGTTATCGGCTTCGCCGTCTCGCGCATGGCGGCGGACGAAGCGGAAATCCTCTCAATCGCGATCGATCCCGGCCAGCGGGGACGCGGGCTGTCGCGCGATCTCTTGCTGACCCATCTCGGTCATCTTGCTGGCCGCGGCGTTCGCACCATCTTCCTCGAGGTGGAAGAAAACAATCAGCCGGCGCGACGGCTCTATGAAAAGGCCGGATTCGGCGTGATCGGCCGGCGCGAACGCTATTACAAGCAGCCCGGCGGGGAACATTTGAACGCGCTTCTGATGCGACGCGACTTGTCGTAACATCCACGCGATGGCAGAACATCGGCTGCCATGCGACCCAAGGCCTCAAAACCCATGACCACGGTGAAACCCCTGCCTGCGCAAAAGAACAACACCGGCATCGAGGCGCGCTGCGCCGCGACCGGCATGCGCATGACCGAACAGCGCCGCGTGATCGCTCGCGTGCTGGCCGAAGCCATGGATCATCCCGATGTCGAGGAACTGTATCGGCGCTGCGTGGCAGTGGACGACAAGATCTCCATTTCGACGGTGTATCGCACGGTCAAGCTATTCGAAGACGCCGGCATCATCGAGCGGCACGATTTCCGCGAGGGCCGCGCCCGTTACGAGCAGATGCCGGAGAGCCACCACGATCACCTGATCAATCTGCGCGACGGCAAGGTGATCGAGTTCACCTCCGAGGAGATCGAGAAATTGCAGGCAGAGATCGCACGCAAGCTCGGCTACAAGCTGGTCGATCATCGCCTCGAGCTCTATTGCGTTCCGCTCGACGAAGAAAACAAGTCCTAGTCGAGTGAGCTTCGATCTCGTCATTTTCGATTGCGACGGCGTGCTGGTTGACAGCGAGGTGATCTCCTGTCGCGCGCATGCGGAAACACTGACGCGTCACGGTTATCCGATCACAGCCGACGGTGTGCTGAAGCGCTTCCTCGGCGTGTCCGATCGCGAAGCGCGGCAGATCGTGGAGATCGAGATCGGCCGCAGGCTGCCCGATAGCTTCGAGGCGGAGGTCAAGCAGGCGACGCTGAGCTTCTATGCCGACGACCTCAACGCGATCGCCCATGTCGGCGACGCGATATCGGCCCTCGCGATGCCGAAATGCGTCGCCTCCAGCGGCACGCCGGAAAAGATCCGCCACGGCCTGAGCTGCGCCGGGCTCTACGACCAGCTGGCGCCGCATATTTTTTCCGCCACCCAGGTCAAGCGCGGCAAGCCCGCGCCCGACATCTTCCTGTTCGCGGCCGAGCAGATGGGAGCGCGGCCCGAGCGCTGCGTCGTGATCGAGGACAGCGTGCACGGCGTCACCGGCGCGCGCGCCGCTGGCATGACGGTGCTCGGCTTCCACGGCGGCAGCCATTGCACGGCGGAACACGAGGACTCCTTGCGCAAGGCCGGAACAGCCGCGACATTCGCCGATATGCGTGAATTGCCGGGCTTGATCGACCGGATCGGCGCCGGGGCCTTTGCTGATTGAACTGCCCGTCATTCCGGGGCGCGACCAACGGGAGCGAACCCGGAATCTCGAGATTCTCAGGCGCAATTGCGCGCCAGAATTCGATGCTGCCGCATCGCCCCGGAATGACGGTATCGGACGGGGGCTGGGACCGCTGGATTTTCGCCCCTTTAAGCTATATTTGACCCCTGCGCCCTGATGGCGCCGTTCTCCAATCCACACTCAAGGTTCCATGTCGAAGCCGCGCAAGCTGCACATCAAGTCCTATGGCTGCCAGATGAATGTCTACGATGCGCAACGCATGGTGGACACGCTGGCCGGTGAAGGCTTCGTCGAGACGGCGAGCGCAGAAGATGCGGATCTCGTGATCCTCAACACCTGCCATATCCGCGAGAAGGCATCGGAGAAGGTTTATTCCGAGCTCGGACGGCTGCGGGTCGCCAAGGAAGAGGCCGCACGCGACGGCCGCGACATGAAGATCGCAGTCGCCGGCTGCGTTGCGCAGGCCGAAGGCGAGGAAATCATCCATCGCGCGCCGACCGTCGACATCGTCGTCGGGCCGCAGAGCTACCATCACCTGCCGCAACTGCTGAAGCGCGCCAAGGCCGACGGCCGCGCGCTGGAAACGGACTTCCCGGTCGAGGACAAGTTCGGCTTCCTGCCGCAGCCGAAGCCGGACGCGATCCGCGCGCGCGGCATCTCCGCCTTCGTCACCGTGCAGGAGGGCTGCGACAAGTTCTGCACTTTCTGCGTGGTGCCCTATACGCGCGGCGCCGAGGTCTCGCGTCCGGTTGCCAGGATCGTCGACGACGTCACGCAGCTCACCGAGAACGGCGTGCGCGAGATCACGCTGATCGGACAGAACGTCAACGCCTATCATGGCGACGGCCCCGATGGCCGCGTCTGGCCGCTCGGCAAGCTGTTGCAGCGGCTCGCCGAGATCCCCGGCGTGGCCCGGCTGCGCTACTCGACCAGCCACCCGCGCGACGTCGACGACTCGCTGATCGCGGCGCATCGCGATCTGCCCGAACTGATGCCGTTCGTCCACCTGCCGGTGCAGTCCGGCGCGGACCGGATCCTCGCCGCCATGAACCGAAAACATACCGCCGATGATTACAGGCGCGTCATCGACCGGTTCCGTGCGGCGCGGCAAGATATTGCTTTTTCATCAGATTTTATCGTCGGCTTCCCCGGAGAGACCGAGGAAGAATTTTCCGCCACCCTCGCGCTTGTCATGCAAATCGGGTACGCTGCGGCGTATTCATTCAAGTATTCGCCACGGCCGGGCACGCCGGCGGCGGAGATGCGGGAGACGGTGTCAGCAGCGGCGATGGACGAGCGCTTGGGGCGGCTTCAGGAATTGATCGACAGCCAGCAATCGGCCTTCAATCGGGCTGCGATCGGCACAACGATCGACGTGCTGTTTGAGCGCGCGGCTCCGCGCAAGGAAGGCCAGATCGTCGGCCGCACCGCCTACCTGCAGCCCGCCCATGTGATGGCTTCGCCTGACATCATCGGCAAAGTCCTTCCCGTGCGGATCGACAGCCTCGAGCGCTACAGCCTGATCGGCGAGCTCGCAGCGCCGGCCGCCCCGGCCCCGGTTTCGCAGACGATCATTGGAGCCTGAAATCCTTGCCCAAAAGCGCGTCGGATTCGCCTTCGCTCGCTCCCAGCCGCAAACCTGATCGCGACATGCAAGTTCCACCTGAGACCCAGGTCGTCATCGATTTCGACGATAACCGCGCCGCTTCTGCGCTGGTCGGCCCCTACGGCCAGAACCTTGCGCTGGTCGAGCGCCGGCTCGGCGTCGTCGTCGACTCCCGCGGCAACCACGTCACCATCGCCGGCTCCCGCGACGGCTGCGATGCGGCTCGGCGCGTGCTCGAGACGCTCTACGCGCAGGCCGTCGAGGGGCACGACCTCGATCAGGGCGAGGTCGAAGGCGCGATCCGCGCGGTGATCGCGCAAGGCTCGCTGTTCGAGTTCGACAACAAGACGGCGAAGCCGACATTCGAGACGATCAACCTGCGCAAGCGGCCGGTGCGTGCGCGCACCGCCGCACAGGATTCCTACATCCGAGCGCTGAAGCGGCACGAGCTGGTGTTCGGCATCGGCCCGGCTGGCACCGGCAAGACCTGGCTCGCCGTCGCCCATGCCGCCCAACTGTTCGAACGCAAGGAGGTCGACCGGATCATTCTGACGCGGCCGGCAGTCGAGGCCGGCGAGCGGCTCGGCTTCCTGCCCGGCGACCTCAAGGACAAGGTCGATCCCTATCTGCGCCCGATCTATGACGCGCTGTACGATTTGATGGACGCGCGCGTGGTCGAACGTGCGCTGCAGGGCGGCGAGATCGAGATCGCGCCGCTCGCCTTCATGCGCGGCCGCACACTGACCAACGCCGCCATCATCCTCGACGAAGCGCAGAACACCACATCGATGCAGATGAAGATGTTCCTGACGCGCCTCGGCGAGAACAGCCGGATGATCGTCACCGGCGATCCCTCGCAGATCGACCTGCCGCAAGGACAGACCTCGGGGCTCGCCGAGGCGGTGAGGCTGCTCGACGGCGTCGAGGGCATCGCACAGGTGCATTTCACCGCCGGAGACGTCATTCGCCATGAGCTGGTGGCGCGCATCGTTGCCGCCTATGAGGGATTGCCGCCGCGGCCGGCAAACGCCAGATCTTGAGACCAACAGCTTCGGCCGGCCACGCGCGCGATACGGACTCAGGCCATAACGCAGATTTTGGAACTACCGTGTCCTCCTTTCCTGCAACCGAGGTTCTCGTCACAGCCGAATGCTGGCGGACCGAGCCCAACGCCGAAGCGGTGATCCATCGTGCAATCGAGGCGGCCGCGGAAATCGCCGACGCCGACGTTGGAGACGCCGAGCTCGCGATCATGCTGACCGACGACGCCGGCATCCGTACGCTGAACAACAATTGGCGCAGCATCGACAAACCGACCAATGTGCTGTCCTTTCCGGCGCTGCAGCCGACCGGCGACGGCGGGCCGGACGATGCGCCGCGGATGCTGGGCGACATCGCGATCGCCTACGAGACGACGCGGCGGGAAGCCGATGAGGAGCAGAAGCCGTTCGACCACCATTTGAGCCATCTTGCGGTGCACGGCTTCCTGCATCTGATCGGCTACGATCACGAGAACGACAGAGATGCCGAGGATATGGAAAGTCTCGAGCGCGAGATTCTCGGCTCCCTCGGCATTCCCGACCCCTATGCGGATCGGATGGACTGACATGGCGGATTCCGAACCGACCCATGACAATCCGCGTAACGTGAGCAACCTGCCGGCCGTGGTGCACGCCGGCGAGGCGCAGCGCCCCGCCGCCGAAGGCTGGCTGGTGCGCGCGATCCGCACGCTGTTCGGCTGGAAGGCCGGCTCGGTGCGTGACGACTTGCAGGTCGTGCTCGACGCCTCGACGCCCGACGATGTCGGCTTCTCCGCGATCGAGCGCACCATGCTGCGCAACATCCTGTCCCTCAACGAGCGGCGGATCGCCGACATCATGGTGCACCGCGCCGACATCGTCGCGGTCAAGCGCGACATTCCGCTCGGCGACCTGATGAGCCTGTTCGAGAGTGCGGCGCATTCGCGGCTCGTGGTCTACAACGAGACCCTCGACGACCCCGAAGGCATGGTGCATATCCGCGACCTGCTCGCCTTCATGACCGCCAGGGCGCGCTTGACCGACGCGACCAAGACCCGGCGCAAGAAGCCGTTCCCGGCGGGACTCGACCTGCGCGCGGTCGATCTCGCGATGCCGCTGTCGGAGGCCCACATCATCCGCAAGCTGCTCTACATCCCGCCGTCGATGCGGGCGATCGACCTGCTGGCGCAGATGCAGGCCTCGCGTATCCACCTCGCACTTGTCGTCGACGAATATGGCGGCACCGACGGGCTGGTGTCGATCGAGGACATCGTCGAGGAGATCGTCGGCGAGATCGATGACGAGCACGATTCCGATGAGCCACCCTCGATCGTGCGCCAGGCCGACAACTCCTTCATCGCCGACGCGCGCGCCAGCCTCGACGATGTGCGCTCGGTGATCGGCGAGGATTTCGTCATCGGCGAAGCCGGCGAGGAGGTCGAGACACTGGGTGGATATCTGGTCTCGTTCGTCGGCCGCCTGCCGGTCCGCGGCGAGGTGATTTCGGGACCGGGCAATTTCGAGGTCGAGGTGCTCGACGCCGACCCGCGGCGGGTGAAACGCCTGCGGATCTCGACGCGCAAGGAGCGTCCGACGCCGCGCAAGGAACGCGAGCGGCGCCGCGAGCAATCCTCGGAGTCCGGAGCCCCGCAGGCCAACGACAACAGCCCGCCGTCCGGCGATGGAGCCGGTCAGCAGTGACGCCATCAGATAAACTCCGCGCGGCCGGGCTTGCGATCATCCTGACCTGGGGATGGAAGCGTGCGGTGATCGCGCTCACCGCCGGCGCCCTGTCGGCGCTGGCAATGGCCCCGTTCAACGCCTGGCCGGTACTGTTCCTGACATTTCCGATCGCGGTCTGGCTGATCGATGGCGCTGCGGCCGGGCGCTGGCGCGGCGTGCCCGCGGCCGCGCTGTCCGGCTACTGGTTCGGTCTCGGCTATTTCGTGCCGGGACTATACTGGATCGGTTACGCCTTCTTCGTCGATGCCCAGACCTTCGCCTGGCTGACGCCGTTCGCGGTGCTTGGCTTGCCGGCCTATCTGGCGCTGTTCACTGCCTTGGGCTTCGCGCTGGCCCGCTTGATCTGGCCACGTGACGCCTCGCGCGTGCTCGCGCTGGCGGCCAGCCTGACGATCTCAGAATGGCTGCGCGGCCACCTCCTGACCGGCTTTCCGTGGAACGCATTCGGCTACGCGCTCAGCGAACCACTGGCATTGGCACAAACTGCATCATTGATCGGACTGTGGGGCATGACGTTCCTGGCGGTCGCGATCTTCGCAAGCCCGGCCGTGCTGATCGACGGCTCTTCGCGCGGCCGCAAGCCGTGGCGCGCGCCGGCTGCGGCGGTGCTGGTTCTGGCGGCGATGCTGGCGTTCGGCGCGGTGCGGTTGTCCCAACACCCGACCGCAATGGTCGCGGGCACCAAGCTGCGCATCATGCAGCCCGACCTGCAGCAGGATGCCAAGTTCAACTACTCCGCCAAGGCGGCGGTGATGCAGAAGTATCTCGCATTGTCGGATCGGGCGTCGGGACCGCAATCGACCGGCGTGCGCGACGCCAACATCCTGATCTGGCCGGAATCCGCGTTTCCCTTCTTCCTCACCCGGGAAGCCGACGCGATGGCTGAGATCGCCGATCTGCTGCCGAAGGGAACCGTGCTGATCACCGGCTCGGTGCGCGCGCCCGACCTGCCAGCGGGTGTCCGCATCACCCGCGCCTACAACTCCATCTACGTCATCGATCATGACGGCAGCGTGCTGTCGGTCTACGACAAGCTGCATCTGGTGCCGTTCGGTGAATATCTGCCGTTCCAGTCGTGGATGGAGAAGCTGGGCTTCCAGCAGCTCACCAAGGTGGTGGGCGGCTTCATCCCGGGTACGATTCGCCGGCCGCTCGACGTGCCGCATGCCCCGCCTGCGCTGCCCCTGATCTGCTACGAGGCGATCTTCCCCGGCAGCATCGTCGACCGCGACGAGCGACCGGGCTGGATCATCAACGTCACCAATGACGGCTGGTTCGGACTCTCGACCGGTCCCTACCAGCATCTGCAGCAGGCACGGCTGCGCTCGATCGAGGAGGGGCTGCCCCTGGTGCGTGCCGCAAATACAGGCATTTCCGCCGTGATCGATCCGGTGGGCCGGATTGTCGCACAGCTCGGACTCGGACTTGAAGGGGTCCTCGATGCCGGCCTGCCGGCGGCGATCGCGCCGACGATCTATGCGCGGATCGGGAATATCCCGGCCGCTGCCATCGTGATCGTTGCCCTCGCAATCGTGCTGCGGCGGCGTTTCCTTAGGCGAAAGCCCTGACGATTACATATTGGCGGTTGTCGCCGAACCCGAAAAAACGTCGAAATTCGCGTCGACACCAATCCACCAGTTGACAGATTGACCGTACGCTTCGCATTGTACGGGCCCGAGCGAAATCCCACGTCCAGTCAGCCCCTTTGCGCAAATTGTCCGCATTTCGTCCCGATCCTCCTTGCAGGATTTGACGGCACCTGCGCCTGAGGCATATTCGCTTCCAACTTGCCTCATCCACGGGCGCGCAATTCCCTAGGAGAGTTGGAGATGTCTACCAAAGCGCCCAACCCTGTTGACAAATATGTCGGCAGCCGCGTCCGCATGCGACGCATCATGCTGGGCATGAGCCAGGAAAAGCTGGGCGAGGCGCTGGGCCTGACGTTCCAGCAGGTGCAGAAATACGAGAAGGGTACCAACCGCGTTGGCGCCAGCCGGCTGCAGCAGATCTCTGAAATCCTCCAGGTCCCGGTGTCCTTCCTGTTCGATGGCGGCCCGAGCGGCGTCAAAACGTCCGACGGCTTCGGCGAGGGCGCCTCGCCCGCTTACGTATCGGATTTCCTCGCGACCGCGGAAGGGCTGGCGCTGACCCGCGCCTTCACCCGCATCGCCGACGCCAAGCTCCGCCGCAGCATCGTCGAGCTGGTCGAGCAGATCGCCGCGCGCGAGGCGTCCGACCAGGCCTGATCCGATCGTATCCGTTTGAGGGATCGACAAATCTGGAATATGTCCTTCCGGCACGCGCGTCCGCGCGCGTCGACAGGTGAACTCACAGGCCGACAACGTCCATGTCCAGCAATCCATTTGAAGCAGGAGCGATCCTCGACGGCATCCGCTGCTGGGTCGAGATCGAGTCGCCGACCGAACGGCCCGATCAGGTCAACAAGCTCGCCGACCTCGTCGCGTCGGGCTATCGCGATCTGCCGGCCACCGTGGAACGTATCGCGGGGCGCGACGGCCGCGGTGATCACCTGGTCGCACGCTCGTCCTGGGGCCAGGAAGCGCCGGGCATCCTGGTGCTGAGCCATCTCGACACCGTGCACCCGATGGGCTTCATCGAACGGCTGCCGTTCAGGATCGACGGCGACAGCGCGTTCGGCCCCGGCATCTACGACATGAAGGGCGGCGCTTATCTCGCCTATCACGCCTTCCGGCAAATCTGCGCCGACGATGCACGCGCGCCGCTCGGCATCACCCAGCTTTACGTCTCCGACGAAGAAGTCGGCAGCCCGACCTCGCGGGCGCTGATCGAGGCCGAGGGCCGCAAGGCCAAATACGTGCTGGTCACCGAGCCGGCGCGCGACGGCGGCAAGATCGTCACCGGGCGCAAGGGCGTCGCCCGGTTCGACGTGTTCATCAAGGGTGCGCCGGCGCATGCCGGCACGCGCCCCGAGGATGGCCGCAGTGCGATCCGCGAGCTCGGCAACGTGATCTTGACGCTGGAGTCGATGAACGACCTCGAGCGCGGCATCACCGTCAATGTCGGCGTGGTCCGTGGCGGCACCAAGCCGAACGTGATCGCCGAAGAGGCCTATGCCGAAATCGACCTGCGCGTGCCGACTATGGCCGACGCCGACGAGCTGGTGTCGAAGATCCTCGGGATCACATCGCGCACCGAGGGCGTCACCGTGACGGTGACGGGCGAGCTCAATCGTCCGCCCTATGAGAAGAGCAATTCCGGCACCGCGCTCTACGAGCACGCCAGAACGGTCGCCGCCGAGCTCGGCTTCGATCTGCTCGATGTCTTCACCGGCGGCGGCTCCGACGGCAATTTCACCGCGCCACACACCGCGACCCTCGACGGCCTCGGCGTCGACGGCAAGGGTGCGCATACCCATTACGAGCAGCTTTATATCTCCTCGCTCGAGCCGCGCGCGCGGCTCCTGCATCGCCTCTATCAGACGCTGCGATGATCGCTGCTCCGCGCGATGCCGGCGAACATGACGTGCCCCCGGACGACGGCGCGGCCGCCCATTCGCGCGGATCGTTCTTCGGGCGCCGCAAGGGCCACAAGCTGCGCGCGCACCAGGCCGACCTGATCGACCATCTGCTGCCGCATCTGGCACTCGACATCGGCACGCCAGCGCCGGGAAGCCTGACCGAACTGTTCGACGACGGCACCGAGAGCGTCAGACTCGAGATCGGCTTCGGCGGCGGAGAGCATCTGGTCGCGGAAGCGCAGGCCTTTCCCAGGACGGGCTTCATCGGCTGCGAGCCTTACGTCAACGGGATGGCGAAGATCCTGACCCAGATCGAGGCACACAATATCGGCAACATCAGGCTGTTCGCCGGCGATGCAGCCGAGCTATTGGCCTGGGCGCCGCCGCGCTCGCTTGCGCGCATCGACCTGATCCATCCCGATCCGTGGCCGAAGCGGCGGCATTGGAAGCGACGCTTCGTGCAGGATGCGACAGTCGCCGCGATGGCGCGGATCCTGAAGCCGGGCGGCGAATTCCGCTTCGTCAGCGATATCGACGACTACTGCGCCTGGACGCTGGCGCATCTGATGCGCTCGCCGGACTTCGCCTGGCTCGCCGAGCACGCAACGGACTGGCAGCAGCCATGGCCCGACTACACGATGACGCGCTACGGCGCCAAGGCCGAACGCGAGGGGCGGAAGGCCGCCTATCTGCGGTTCAAGCTAGTCGACTGAGATGTCGCTCCGGGGCGCGAGCGAAACGAGCGAACCCGGAACCTCGAGATTTCCACGGTGCGCAATTGCGCATCGGAGGTTCGATGCTGACGCATCGTCCCGGAATGACGAGGAGAGTTCGCCACCAAGGATTGCCGCGCTCGAGCTATCGCGATTTCCAGAAGTCGACGACGCGCTGCGCAGTTGATGGCATCAGGCGAACGAAATTCACCCGCGCGCCTTCGATGTCGGCCGATGACGGCACGCGGTTCGGCCCGAGCCGCATCATGATCAGCGCCCGCACCGTTGGCCATTCGAGGCCGATGGTCTTGCTGGCGATCAGGATCGGATCGTAACGATCGCCGGAGATCAGGCGGTCGAGCGTGACGATCTTCACGCCGGTCATTGCGGCCAGCGCCGCAACCGACTCCTCGTAGTTGAAGGATTTTGCGAAATCGAGGAGTGCCGTCTCGTTCAGCTTGCCGGCTTGATGCAATGCGAGGATCGCGCGCTGCGCCGGCGCGAAATCGCGACCTCCTTCGACACGAGCAATCACGCCTTCGATCTCGCTCATCGCGAGCTTGATCTCCGCCTGCCGCTCCGGCTTGACGACGTCGAGCAGACGCCGGCGGATCACGTCGATCGAGCCGGCCAGCAGGCTCTTGAGATGCTCGGGCGGAAGATCGTCGCGCCGGCCGATCTTCAGCGTCAGCACGCCGTCCTGTCCGGCGCGGCGGATCATCGTGGCGAAGCCACCATCCGAGAATGCAGCACCGGCGTTGCCGGCCGCGCACCTGATCACGTCGCGGTCGCCACGACGCACGATGACATCGGTCAATTCGGTCGAGAGCTTGGGCCGCTCGGCCATCGCGAGCAGATGGCCCTGGCCCCTGACGTTGGCGATCTCGACCAGCATAGGCTCGTCGAGGACGGGCGAGCGGCGCAACAGCGGGCCCGCGATCGCGATGTTGTCCTCATGGGCGAGCTGACCGACGAGGTGCCGCGGCGCGTTGCCAAGCACGGCGAGCCGCTCGGCGAGATCGATCCGCGCGTCCACCTCGGCGTGTGGAACCAGGCTGGTCAGCACGCCGTCGAAAAGATCGATATGATCGGGGCGGAAATTGGCGGCCCCCTGCAGAAACAGCTCGCTGACCCGCCGTGCCGCCTCGGCGCGGCGCTTGGGGTCACCACGGCGAACGATATCGTCGAGTTCCGGGATCAGCGCGGGGGCTGTCGTCATAGGCCTATCCAAACCAGCGGCTTCTGCCGGTTTGCCGGCAATCTAGGTCCCGTTCGTAAACGGAGGGTTAGATCGAAGGTCTCCGAGGGAAACCGCAAAATCACCGCCCCGGAAGTCCGGAGGCCTTGCCGGGCCAGGGCAAAAGCGCTATATCGGCAGCAACTTAGGTATCTCATACGATCGCGTAGGAGAGTGGGCCCCCCGGGACCCGCTCTTTTTTATTACCTGACGGGACCCGGCCGGGCCGAGCCCGGTTTGGGTAGCGTTACCGGCCGCTAAAGGCCGCAGAGACAACACGACAGACCTCAGACCGCCTTTGACACTGGAGCCTTTGACACTGGATATGACCGATCCGATCGCAACGTCCGTGGACGCCGAACTGCTCAACGAGCCACGGCTCGTCGTCGAGCCCGGCGTGGCCGCGCGCGTCGCCGCAGTCGCCGTGCCGGTCCTGCAGGGCATGGGCTATCGGCTGGTGCGGATCAAGGTCTCAGGCGAGGCCGGCTGCACCGTGCAGATCATGGCGGAACGACCCGACGGCTCGATGCAGCTCGAGGACTGCGAGGCGATCTCGCGCGCGCTGTCACCGGTGCTCGATGTCGCCGACCCGATCGATCGCGCCTACCGGCTCGAGATCTCGTCGCCCGGAATCGATCGTCCGCTGGTGCGCCGCTCCGATTTCGAGCGCTATCATGGCCATCTCGTGAAGGTCGAGATGGCGGTGGTGCATCAGGGCCGCAAGCGGTTCCGCGGCACGCTCGCAGGCGTCGAGGGCAATGCGGTGCGTGTGAAGCGCGACGATCCGCGCCCGGACGAGGATGCCGAGGTCCTCCTGGTGATGGAGGACATCTCGGATGCGCGGCTGGTGCTGACCGACGAGTTGATCGCCGAATCGATGCGCCGCGGCAAGGCCGCCGAGCGCGAACTGCGCCGCGAACTCGGGCTGGCGCCGCCGCAACCGGAGCACGCCAAGAAGAGCGATCCGGCGCGAAGCCATAAGCCGAAGCCGAAGCCCGGCAAGAAGCCGGCTCCGACCAACACCAAACAACATCGCCTGGCCGCGGAACGTGCGCGCCGAAGCGAGATTGATCCATCCGAAGGAGACTAAGCCATGGCAGTCAGCGCCAACAAACTCGAACTGCTGCAGATCGCAGACGCAGTTGCGCGCGAAAAGTCGATCGACCGCTCCATCGTGATCGCGGCGATGGAGGATGCCATCGCCAAGGCGGCGCGCGCCCGATACGGCAGCGAGACCGACATCCATGCCGAGATCGACGCCAAGAAGGGCGAGCTGCGGCTGACGCGCCACATGCTCGTGGTCGACGTCGTCGAGAACGCCTCGAACCAGATTTCGCTCGCCGACGCACAGCGCGCCAATCCCGGCGCCCAGGTCGGCGACACCATCGCCGACACGCTGCCGCCGCTGGAATATGGCCGCATCGCCGCCCAATCGGCCAAGCAGGTGATCGTGCAGAAGGTGCGCGAGGCCGAGCGCGACCGGCAGTATCAGGAGTTCAAGGATCGCATCGGCGACATCGTCAACGGCGTCGTCAAGCGCGTCGAGTATGGCAGCGTGATCGTCGACCTCGGCCGCGGCGAAGCCATCGTGCGCCGCGACGAGATGCTGCCGCGCGAGGTGTTCCGCAACGGCGACCGCGTCCGCGCCTATATCTTCGATGTCCGCCGCGAGACCCGCGGCCCGCAGATCTTCCTCTCCCGCACCCATCCGCAGTTCATGGCGAAGCTGTTCGCGCAGGAAGTGCCGGAGATCTATGACGGCATTGTCGAGATCAAGGCAGTCGCCCGCGATCCGGGCTCGCGCGCCAAGATCGGCGTGATCTCGCGCGATTCCTCGGTCGACCCGGTCGGCGCCTGCGTCGGCATGCGCGGCTCGCGCGTGCAGGCCGTGGTCAACGAATTGCAGGGCGAGAAGATCGACATCATTCCGTGGTCGCCCGACATCGCGACCTTCGTCGTCAACGCGCTGGCACCGGCTGAAGTCGCCAAGGTCGTGATCGACGAGGACCGCGAGCGCATCGAGGTCGTGGTGCCCGACACCAACAACCAGCTCTCGCTGGCGATCGGCCGCCGCGGCCAGAACGTGCGCCTCGCCTCGCAGCTCACCGGCTGGGACATCGACATCCTGACCGAGCAGGAAGAATCGGAGCGCCGTCAGGCCGACTTCGAGAATTCGACCCGCGTGTTCATGGAAGCGCTCAACGTCGACGAGGTGGTCGGCCAGTTGCTCGCCTCCGAAGGCTTCACCTCGGTCGAGGAACTCGCGCTGGTCGACGTCAAGGAACTCGCCGGCATCGAAGGTTTCGACGAGGAAACCGCCAACGAACTGCAGACCCGCGCCCGCGAATATCTGGAGCGGCTCGAGGCCGAGCTGGAAGCCAAGCGCAAGGAACTTGGTGTCGAGGACGCCATGAGGGATGTGCCCGGCATGACCTCGAAGATGCTGGTGAAGCTCGGCGAAAACGACGTGAAGACGGTCGAGGATCTCGCCGGCTGCGCCACCGACGACCTGGTCGGCTGGACCGAGCGCAAGGACGGCGGCGAGCCGACCAAGCACGCCGGGTTCCTCGACGGCATCGAGATTTCGCGCGACGACGCCGAGGCGATGATCATGCAGGCTCGCCTCAAGGCCGGCTGGATCACCGAGGCCGACCTCGCCAAGCCGGCCGAGGAAACCGAGGCTGCCGAAGAGCCGGCGGCATAAGGAGATGGCCTACGGATGCTCGCTCAGGCTGACCACGATCTCGACGATGGGCCGCGGATGCAGAAGTCCGCGACCACGCGGATGTGCGCGGTCAGCCGCGAGGTGCGTCCGATCGATGAGCTGATCCGGTTCGTCGTCGCGCCCACGGGCGAGGTGATTCCGGATCTCAAGCGCAAGCTCCCGGGCCGGGGATTGTGGGTTTCCGCATCGCGGCGAAGTGTTGCGGAAGCCGTCCGCCGTCACCAATTTAGTAAGGGATTCAAGCGCGATGTCCGGGTCGCGCCGACCCTTTCCGCCGACACCGAGGCGCTGTTGGTGCGCAGCGTTATCGACGCCTTGGCGATGGCCGCCAAGGCCGGCCAGGTTGTATCCGGCTTCGGCAAGGTCGAGGACGCGCTCAACCGGGGCGAAACCGCAGCCCTGATCCACGCTTCCGACGGCGCTGCCGACGGAATCCGCAAATTGGACGCGATCCTCCGGCAAAGGGGCGAAAAACGTGGTGAATCGCCGGTAATCGCCACCGTCAATGTTTTGACGTCGGCAGAATTGGATTTGGCACTTGGGCGCGCAAATGTGATACATGCTGCGCTGCTCGCGGGCCCGGCGAGCAAGACGTTCCTGTCGCGCTGCCAGATGCTGGTCCGATACCGGATGGCCGACGACGACAAGACCGCCGAAGCGGCCAGAAATTCCAGAGCATGATCCGGGAAGGCGGATACCGCCTTTCCAACGGGATCATGCTCAACAATAGACGACGCCTTGAAGGACTTGTGCGGGAAACGCACAGCGAAACGAGATTAGGACTGCTGAATGGTTGATACCAAAACCCCTGGCGACAAGACTTTGAGTGTCCCGAGCAAGACCTTGACGCTGAAGCCGCGCGTCGAGACGGGCACCGTGCGCCAGAGCTTCAGCCATGGCCGGACCAAGCAGGTCGTGGTCGAGAAGCGTGGCAAGCGCCGCATCGGCGGCGATGGCCCGGCCGAGACCCACGCGCCGGAACCCGTGGTCGCAAAGCCCGCGGCGCCAGTCGCCAAGCCGCCGCTCGGCCGCCCGTCAGGGCCGCCTCCCGGCCAGGCGCAGCGCAACACCCGCTCCGGCGTGGTGCTGCCGACGCTGACCGAGGATGAGCGCTCTGCGCGCGCCAACGCGCTCGCCGACGCCCGGCAGCGTGACATCGAGGAGCGCCGGCAGGCCGAAGAGGAGGCCAAGCGCCGCGCTGCCCGCGAGGCTATCGAGAAGGCCGAGCGCGAGGCTGCCGAAGCCCGCCGCAAGGCGGAAGAGGAACGCCATCGCCAGGAAGAAGAGGCCAAGCGCAAGGCCGAGGTCGAGGCCAAGCGTCGTTTCGGCGAGGGCGAGGTCAAGCCGGGCGCTGCCCCCGCTGCCGCGCCGGCCAAACCCGCTCCCTCCACAACCGCGCGGCCGGCGACGTCTGCCCCGACGCGCCCCGCGACATCGGCGCCGGGCCGTACGACAACGTCCACCCCCGGACGCACTCCGGCCTCCGCGCCGCGAGCTCCGGTTGCGGCCGAAGCGGACGAGGACGAAGGTCCGCGTCTGGTGCGCCGCCCCGGCGGCGCCGTGCGTCCTGCGGCAGCGCCGCGGACCACCCATAAGCCCGGTCCGCAGAAGGAACGCGGCCGCCTGACCGTGACCACCGCGCTCAATGCCGACGACGTGCGCGAGCGTTCGATCGCCTCGTTCCGCCGCCGCACCCAGCGTCTGAAGGGCCATGCGTCGAACGAGCCGAAGGAAAAGCTGATCCGCGAGGTCACGATTCCAGAAGCGATCACGATTCAGGAACTCGCCAACCGCATGTCGGAGCGAGCGGTCGACGTCATCCGCATGCTGATGAAGCAGGGCGCGATGCACAAGATCACCGACGTGATCGATGCGGACACCGCGCAGTTGATCGCGGAAGAGCTCGGCCACACCGTCAAGCGCGTCGCCGCCTCCGACGTGGAGGAAGGCCTGTTCGACGTCGTCGACGATTCGACCGACACCGAGCCGCGCTCGCCCGTGGTCACCGTGATGGGCCACGTCGATCACGGCAAGACCTCGCTGCTCGACGCGCTGCGCCACGCCAACGTGGTGTCGGGCGAAGCCGGCGGTATCACTCAGCATATCGGCGCCTATCAGGTACTCTCGCCCGAGAGCGGCACCAAGATCACCTTCATCGACACGCCCGGCCACGCCGCGTTCACCGCGATGCGCGCCCGCGGCGCCAAGGTCACCGACATCGTCGTGCTGGTGGTCGCGGCCGATGACGGCGTGATGCCGCAGACGGTGGAAGCGATCAATCACGCCAAGGCGGCGAAGGTGCCGATCATCGTGGCGATCAACAAGATCGACAAGCCCGATGCGCGGCCCGAGCGCGTGCGCACCGAGCTGCTGCAGCACGAGGTGCAGGTTGAATCGCTCGGCGGCGACGTGGTCGACGTCGAGGTGTCGGCGAAGAACAAGACCAACCTCGACAAGCTGCTGGAGATGATCGCGCTGCAGGCCGAAATTCTCGACCTCAAGACCAATTCGCATCGCCCGGCAGAAGGCACCGTGATCGAAGCCAAGCTCGATCGTGGCCGCGGTCCGGTCGCGACCGTGCTGGTGCAACGCGGCACGCTGAATGTCGGCGACATCATCGTGGCCGGCGCCGAGATGGGCCGCGTCCGCGCGCTGATCTCCGACCAGGGTGAAAACCTCCAGGACGCCGGCCCGTCCGTGCCGGTCGAGGTGCTCGGCTTCAACGGTCCGCCGGAAGCCGGCGACCGTCTTGCCGTGGTCGAGAACGAAGCCCGCGCCCGCCAGGTCACGAGCTACCGTGCGCACCAGAAGCGCGAGAACGCCGCGGCCTCGATCTCCGGCATGCGCGGCTCGCTCGAGCAGATGATGTCGCAGCTCAAGACCGCGGGCCGCAAGGAATTCCCGCTGATCGTGAAGGCCGACGTGCAGGGCTCGCTGGAAGCGATCCTTGGCTCGCTGGAGAAGCTCGGCACCGAGGAGGTCGCAGCTCGTATCCTCCATGCAGGCGTCGGTGGCATCTCGGAGTCCGACGTCACGCTGGCCGAGGGGTTCAACGCCGCGATCATCGGCTTCTCCGTCCGCGCCAACAAGGAAGCGGCAGCGGCCGCCAAGCGCAACGGCATCGAGATCCGCTACTACAACATCATCTACGATCTCGTGGATGACATCAAAAAGGCGATGTCCGGCCTGCTCGCGCCCACGCTGCGCGAGACCATGCTGGGCAACGCGCAGATCCTGGAAGTGTTCAACATTTCCAAGGTCGGCAAGGTCGCGGGTTGCCGCGTCACCGACGGGACCGTGGAGCGCGGCGCCAATGTTCGCCTGATCCGCGACAACGTGGTGGTGCACGAAGGCAAGCTCTCGACGCTGAAGCGCTTCAAGGATGAAGTGAAGGAAGTGGTCGCCGGCCAGGAGTGCGGCATGGCGTTCGAGAACTACGGCGACATGCGTGTCGGCGACGTGATCGAGTGTTACCGCATCGAGACGATCCAGCGCTCTCTGTAAGTCCAAGTCTTACGAAGCGCAGATCTTACTAAGCGTTGGGTCCATTTAACTGAAGATGCGTCGGCATGGCCGGACCAGGTCCGGCCAGCCCCGCATTGTCTGAAATTGAAAAGCTAGACATTGATGCCCGGGGCCAAGGCCCGCGGGCGTGACGGTTTTGGAAGAAGGTCATGTCCCGTCAGAAGAAGAGCTCCGCGCCCGGAGGATCACAACGACAGCTTCGCGTCGGCGAAACCGTTCGCCACGCGGTTGCCGATATTCTGTCCCACGGTGACGTCCACGATCCGGATCTTGCAGGCCACATCATCACCGTTCCCGAGGTGCGTATGTCGCCGGACCTGAAGCTCGCCACGATCTACGTGATGCCGCTTGGCGGACGCGATACCGACGCCGTGATCGCAGCGCTCGAGCGCAACAAGAAATTCCTCCGCGGCGAGATCGCGCATCGCGTTAACCTGAAATTTGCACCTGACATCCGCTTCCGCGTCGACGAGCGATTCGACGAGGCGGAACGTATCGAGAAATTACTGCGAACACCTGCGGTGCAAAGAGACCTTGCGCCCGATTCGGACGACGAGTGATGACTGTGACGACGACCAACAGCGCGATCGACGCGAAAGATGCCGACGCGCCCAACGCCAGCAGAGATATTTTTTCCGAACAGCGCAGTGACGGTCCGCGTCGGGTGAACAACGATCCGCGCCAGCACCAGAAACAGGGCAGGCAGAATCAGCAGCCGCGCCGCGACAAGCGCGACGTGCACGGCTGGGTCGTGCTCGACAAGCCGGTCGGCATGACCTCGACGCACGCGGTCGCCGTGCTCAAGCGCCTGTTCCAGGCAAAGCGCGCCGGCCATGCCGGCACGCTCGATCCGCTCGCCTCGGGCGGATTGCCGATCGCGCTCGGTGAGGCCACCAAGACCGTGCCGTTCGTGATGGACGGCCGCAAGCGCTATCGCTTCACGGTGTGCTGGGGCGAGGAGCGCGACACCGACGATACCGAGGGACGCGTGGTCAGGACCAGCGAGAGCCGGCCGACAGCCGATTCAGTCCGGGAGCTGCTGCCCCGCTTCACCGGGACGATCGAGCAGATCCCGCCGCAATATTCGGCGATCAAGGTGCAGGGCGAGCGGGCCTATGACCTGGCGCGTGACGGCGAAACCGTGGAACTGAAGCCCCGCCCGGTCGAGATTCACGAATTAATCCTTGTGGAACATGGAGATAACGGCCAGTCCGTGTTCGAAGCCGAGTGCGGCAAGGGAACCTATGTCCGGGCGCTGGCCCGCGATATGGGCCGGATTCTCGGCTGTTTCGGCCATATCTGCGCGCTGCGGCGGACCATTGTCGGTCCATTTACCGAGCAGGACATGATTCCGCTGGAACAGTTGGAGGCTTTATGCAATAGAGCCGCGTCTGGCGAGGGCAGCCTCGCCGACGCGCTTTTGCCCGTTGAGACCGCGCTGGACGACATCCCGGCACTGGCCGTCACACGGGCTGATGCGGCAAGGCTTCACAGAGGCCAGGCCGTTTTGTTGCGCGGACGGGATGCGCCCAATACTAGCGGCACAGTCTATGTCACGGTGGCAGGCCGTCTTCTGGCGCTTGCCGAACTTGGCAATGGCGAACTCATCCCCAAGCGCGTGTTCAACCTGAGCGGACTGACTGCCAGTCCGGCTCGCAACCATGGAAGCAATTGACGATGTCGATTACCGCGCAACGCAAAGCGGAAGTCATCAAGACGAATGCCACCAAAGCCGGCGACACCGGCTCGCCCGAGGTCCAGGTCGCGATCCTGTCGGAACGCATCAATAACCTCACCGAGCACTTCAAGACCCACGTGAAGGACAACCATTCACGCCGTGGCCTCCTGAAGCTCGTGTCGACGCGTCGCTCCCTGCTCGACTACATCAAGCGCAAGGACGAGGCGCGTTACAAGGCGCTGCTCGAAAAGCACAACATCCGTCGTTGATATCGAGAAGCACGCGCGCGCGGTTCGCGCGCGTTTTCGTATGATCTTCCGGGAGAACGGACTTTCGAATTGTCGAAAGACGATCATGCGCAACAGCATGGCCTTCACGCCATGCGCACTAGCGTCCAGCAGCAATCCGGCCGCTGGACGGGGCAAGATGCCCAGATGACTGAAAGGATGGACGCCATCCGGAATCCAAGGACCATGGCAGGATCGCCGGACGCTGATCGCAGCAGCGCATCAGTGTCTCGCCGTCTTGCGCATGGTCTTTGTGTTTTGGGGCGCCGTGCTTTCGCGAAACCATGAAAGAAGACCGAAATGTTCAAAACACATTCCGTCGAGATCGACTGGGGTGGACGTCCCCTCAAGCTTGAAACCGGCAAGATCGCCCGCCAGGCCGACGGCGCCGTGATGGCCACCTATGGCGAGACCGTGGTGCTCGCCACCGTCGTTGCGGCCAAGGCGCCGCGCGAAGGCGTCGACTTCCTGCCGCTCACCGTCGATTATCAGGAGAAGGCCTACGCCGCGGGCCGCATTCCCGGCGGCTATTTCAAGCGCGAGGGCCGTCCGACCGAGAAGGAGACGCTGGTCTCCCGTCTGATCGACCGCCCGATCCGTCCGCTGTTCGTCGACGGCTGGCGCAACGAGACCCAGGTGATCGTGACGACGCTGTCGCACGACATGGAGAACGATCCCGACATTCTGTCGATGGTCGCGGCCTCCGCCGCACTGACGCTGTCTGGGGTGCCGTTCAAGGGCCCGATCGGCGCGGCGCGCGTCGGCTTCGCCAACGACGAATACGTCCTCAACCCGACGCTGGACGAGATGACCGAGAGCCAGCTCGACCTCGTCGTCGCCGGCACCGCCGAGGCCGTGCTGATGGTCGAGTCGGAAGCCAAGGAGCTCAACGAAGACGTGATGCTCGGCGCGGTCATGTTCGGCCACCGCCACTTCCAGCCGGTCATCAACGCGATCATCGAGCTCGCCGAGAAGGCCGCCAAGGAGCCGCGCGAAGTCACGCCGATCGACAATTCGGAGATCGAGAAGGAGATGCTCGGCATCGCGGAGCAGGAGCTGCGCCAGGCCTATGCGATCGCAGTGAAGCAAGACCGCTATGCCGCGGTCGGCGCCGTCAAGGAGAAGGTGATGGCGCACTTCTTCCCCGAAGGGCAGGAGCCGAAATACGACAAGCTGCGCGTCGCCGACGTGTTCAAGGAGCTGGAAGCCAAGATCGTCCGCTGGAACATCCTCGATACCGGCAAGCGGATCGACGGCCGCGACGTCAAGACCGTGCGCAACATCGTCGCCGAAGTCGGCGTGCTGCCGCGCGCTCACGGCTCGGCGCTGTTCACCCGCGGTGAGACCCAGGCGATGGTCGTGACCACGCTCGGCACTGGCGAGGACGAGCAGTACATCGACGCGCTGTCGGGAACGTACAAGGAGACGTTCCTGCTGCACTACAACTTCCCGCCCTACTCGGTCGGCGAGACCGGCCGCCTCGGCGGCACCAAGCGCCGCGAGATCGGCCACGGCAAGCTCGCCTGGCGCGCGATCCATCCGGTGCTGCCGCCGCATCACGAGTTCCCGTACACGATCCGCGTGGTCTCCGAGATCACCGAATCGAACGGCTCCTCGTCGATGGCCTCGGTCTGCGGCGCTTCGCTGTCGCTGATGGACGCCGGCGTACCGCTGAAGCGGCCGACGGCGGGCATCGCCATGGGTCTGATCCTGGAAGGCACGCGCTTTGCGGTGCTGTCGGACATCCTCGGTGACGAGGATCATCTCGGCGACATGGACTTCAAGGTCGCCGGCACCGACCAGGGCATCACCTCGCTGCAGATGGACATCAAGATCGAGGGCATCACCGAGGAGATCATGCGCGTCGCGCTTGGCCAGGCCAAGGAAGGGCGCGTCCACATCCTCGGCGAGATGGCCAAGGCCCTGACCGCGGCCCGCGCCGAGCTCGGCGAATACGCGCCGCGCATCGAGACCTTCAAGATCGCCACCGACAAGATCCGCGAAGTGATCGGCACCGGCGGCAAGGTGATCCGCGAGATCGTCGAGAAGACCGGCGCCAAGGTCAACATCGAGGACGACGGCACGGTGAAGGTCGCCTCCAACGATGGCGAGGCGATGAAGGCCGCGATCAAGTGGATCAAGTCGATCGCGTCCGATCCGGAAGTCGGCCAGATCTACGACGGCACCGTGGTCAAGGTGATGGAGTTCGGCGCCTTCGTGAACTTCTTCGGCGCCAAGGACGGTCTCGTCCACATCAGCCAGCTTGCTGCCAACCGCGTGCAGAAGACCTCCGACGTCGTCAAGGAAGGCGACAAGGTCAAGGTCAAGCTGCTCGGCTTCGACGACCGCGGCAAGACCCGCCTGTCGATGAAGGCGGTCGACCAGCAGACCGGCGAGGATCTGGAAGCCAAGCAGAAGGCCGAGGCGCCCACGCCGCGCGAGGCCGCTGGCGAGTAAGTTCCGACATATTCCATCGTTGCAAAAGGGCGGCTATCACAGCCGCCCTTTTTGTTTGAGCTGTCGCGGTGCAAATCAGCCAGACCTGGGCATGTGCGCGATTTGGCCGCGACATTGTGACCGGCATCATCGGAACCCATCCCTATCTCGTGTCTAATCCGATGATGCTTTCCCAGCCTGGAGAAACACGATGTCATTGATGTCCCGACGCCACCTGATCATCGCAGCAACCGGTATCGCCGCGGCTGCCGCCTCATCGCGCACGGCGCTCGCCCAGACGACGGCACAGGCAAGCGGACCGTTCAAGGTCGAGCCGCTGTCTTATCCGACCAACGCGCTGGAGCCGCACATCGACGCCAAGACGATGGAGATTCATCACGGCAAGCACCACCAGGCCTACGTCACCAGCTTGAACACCTTCGCCAAGGATCATCCGCAGATCGCGGAAAAGCCGGTGACTCACGTGCTCGCCAATCTCGGCGATGTGCCGGAGCAGATCCGCACCGGCGTGCGCAACAACATGGGCGGCCACGCCAACCACACGATGTTCTGGCAGATCATGGGACCAAACGGCGGCAAGCCGGACGGCGAGGTGCTCGCCGCAATCGACCGCGATCTCGGCGGCATGGAGAAGCTCCAGGCCGACTTCAATGCCGCCGGCGGACGCGTGTTCGGCTCGGGCTGGGTGTTCGTCACCGTGACCCGGGACGGCAAGCTGGCGATCGAGACGCGGCCGAACCAGGACAACCCGATCATGGACGGCAAGCGCGCCCTGCTCGGCAACGACGTCTGGGAGCACGCCTATTATCTGACCTATCAGAACCGCCGACCGGATTACCTGAAGGCGTGGTGGAATACGGTGAACTGGAAAGCCGTGGCCGCGCGCTACGCAGCGGCGAAGGCAGGGGCGCTCGGCGTGTGAGCCGTGAGAAGGGATCGTCGGATGCGACCTGCTCGACTAAGCTAAGGGCCTCGCGGGAGACCGCGAGGCCTTTTTCGCACGCCGAGAGATCAACGATGACGCTGCCGACAATCCGCAGGGCCCGCCCGGACGAATATGACGAGATCGCACGCGTCTGGATGGAGAGCTGGGTCTCGACCCAACTCTCGCAGTCGAGCGACGGCCTGTTGAGCGACCTGCGCGCGCGCCTGCGTCGCGAGATCGATGGCGGCTGGAGCCTTTTCGTGGCCGACGATCGCGGCACGATCGCCGGCATGCTGGCGCTGCACCCGCCGACCCGCCTTCTCGACCAACTGATGGTCGCGCCGGCCTATCAGGGCCGGAGCCTGGGACGCGAGTTCCTCGCTTTCACGCGCCAGCAATTGCCCGATGAGATCTGGTTGAAATGTGTTCGCGAGAACGAAAAGGCCTGGCGCTGGTACGAGCGCGAAGGTTTTGCGTTCGAAAAGGAAGAGCTCAATCCGCTGACCGGCTTCATGATGAAGCACTATCGGTGGAACAGGGCAAAGGGCGCCTGAGCCGGCCCGGGTTGCCAATTCGCGGCAGGCGGGCGATGAACGGGCGCCGTTCGTCCTCGACGATGAAAAGGTCCAGCACATGATCAAGCTCTACTGGTCGCCGCGCTCGCGCTCGTTCACCACGATCTGGCTGATGGAGGAATCCGGCCTGCCTTACGAACGGGTGCTGACCGACATCAGCACCGGCGCACA
This sequence comes from Bradyrhizobium sp. ORS 86, assembly GCF_045571475.1. Taxonomy (NCBI): domain Bacteria; kingdom Pseudomonadati; phylum Pseudomonadota; class Alphaproteobacteria; order Hyphomicrobiales; family Nitrobacteraceae; genus Bradyrhizobium; species Bradyrhizobium sp. ORS 86. Next base: position 54,738 of record NZ_CP120699.1, read on the forward strand.
GAAGGCACCGGACTACTTGAAGATCAACCCGATGGGCAAGGTGCCGGCGCTGACCGACGGCGACGCCCAGCTTGCCGAGGCGGCCGCGATCTGCGCCTACATCGCCGACCGCTATCCCGAGACCAGGCTGGCGCCGGCCACGACCGATCCGAGCCGCGCCCGCTATTTGCAGTGGCTGTTTTTCTCGCCGAGCTGCATCGAACCCGCGCTGATCCAGCTCTTCACCAAGCTCGAAGTGCCCGCCAGCACCGCGGCGTGGGGCAGCGCTGCGCAGGTGTTCGACGTGCTCGATGCCGAGCTGCAAAAGGGGCCGTGGATGCTCGGCGACCAGTTCTCCGCCGCCGACATCACGATCGGCTCGGGACTGAACTACGCCGTGCGCGTGTTCAAGATGGTGCCGCCGCGGCCGTCATTCGACGCCTATATCGACCGCTGCGTGGCGCGTCCCGCATTCCAGCGCGCAGAGAAGATCGCTGCGGGGTGACGCATGTAGCCCGGATGGAGCGAAGCGAAATCCGGGGCTACGTCCTCACCTCCCCTTGAAAAGGGGAGGTCGCTTTGCTCACCAGAGCAAAGCGGGTGGGGATCAGCTCTCTCCACATATGGCATCGCCTGCGGCTGACCCCCATCCCGACCTTCCCCCTTTCAGGGGGAAGGAGAAGAGAAGTCTTTTGCCGCTCGCCCGTTTTTCCGAAAGGCCTAGCCCGGGACGACGCGAGGGTCGATGTCCTGTGCGTAGTCGACGCCGTCGATGCCAAATCCGAACAGGCGCAGGAACTGGGTCTTGTATTCCCCGAGATCCGCCAGTTCGCCGAGCGTTTCGGTGGTGAGCAGCGGCCAGCGCCGCGCCACTTCCGTCTGAACTTCGGGCGAGAGCTCCCAGTCGTCGACCCTGATGCGCTGCGCGTCATCGAGTTCGGCATCCTTGCCGAGGCGGGTTCGGAACAGGCGATCGATCTGTTCGATGCATCCCTCGTGGAGCCCGAGCTGCTTCATCACCTTGAACAGCACCGTCCCGTAGAGCGGCACCACCGGAATCGCCGAGCTCGCCTGGGTGACCACGGCCTTCAGCGCCACGACGCGTGCGGCGTCCTGGCCGAGCCGGTTTCGGATCTCTTCCGCCTTGCGGTCGAGATCGACCTTGGCGCGCCCGAGCGTGCCGTTCCAATAGATCGGCCAGGTCAGCTCGCTGCCGATATAGGTGTAGTTGAGCGTCCGGAAGCCCGGCGCCAAAACACCGGCGTCCGCGAGCTGGTCGATCCAGCGCTTCCAGTCATCACCGCCCATCACCGCGACCGTGGCCGTCGTTTGATCTTCGTTCGCCGGCTCGAGGGTCGTCTCGAAGACCTCGCCGGTCTCGGTGTCGAGGGTCTTGATCTCGACCGGGGCGCCGAGCGGCTTGATGACCGAGCGATAGGTCTTGCCCGTGTCCGGATCGGTCCTGACCGGAGCCGCCATGCTGTAGACCAGCATGTCGAGCTGCCCGAACTTCTCGCGCACGGCCTCGATGAAGTTCTTCTTCATCTCGTCCGAGAAGGCATCGCCTTCCAGCGTGAGAGGAGACCGTCCGATCTTCTGCGCTTCGATCTCGAAGGCGCGGTTGTTGTACCAGCCGGCGCTGCCCGTCCTGGTCGCCGTCGGCTCGCGCTCCAGCGACACGCCGATGGTGTCCGCTCCTCCGGCGAAGGTCGCAACGATGCGGCTCGCGAGGCCGTAACCCGTCGAACATCCGAGCACAGCGACGCGCTTGGGGCACTCGGCAATCGGGCCATGACTGAGAACATAAGCGATCTGGTCGCGGACATTGATCGCGCAGCCGACGGGATGTGCCGTGGTGCAGATGAAGCCTCGCACGCGCGGTTCGATAATCATGTCCACCCTATTTCGGATCGTTGCAATGTCGCCATTCGCTGCCTGCCGGCCTCCGTCTGCAAGAGAGGGGAGGTAAAGATCAAATCACGCATCCAGCCGCTTGAACACCAGCGTGGCGTTGGTGCCGCCAAACCCGAACGAGTTCGACAGCACGGTGCCGAGCTTGGCATTGTCGATGCGCTTGCGCACGATCGGCATATCGGCGAACACCGGATCGAGCTCGGTGATGTGCGCGCTTTCGCAGATGAAGCCGTTGTTCAGCATCAGCAGCGAATAGATCGCCTCCTGCACGCCGGTGGCGCCCAGCGAATGGCCGGTCAGCGCCTTGGTCGCCGAGATCGGCGGGCACTTCTCCCCGGTGCCGAACACCTTGCGGATCGCCTCGATCTCCGGCGGATCGCCGGCCGGCGTCGAGGTCGCGTGCGGATTGATGTAGTCGATCGGCGTGTTCACGGTCGACAGCGCCATGCGCATGCAGCGCTCGGCGCCCTCGCCTGAGGGCGCCACCATGTCGTAGCCGTCGGACGTCGCGCCGTAGCCGACCACCTCGGCATAGATCTTCGCGCCGCGCGCCTTGGCATGCTCGAGCTCTTCGAGCACCACCACGCCCGCGCCGCCCGCGATCACGAAGCCATCGCGGCTGATGTCGTAAGGACGCGAGGCAGTGGCCGGCGTGTCGTTGTATTTCGAGGACATCGCGCCCATGGCGTCGAACAGCACCGACAGCGTCCAGTCGAGTTCCTCGCAGCCGCCGGCGAAGATGATGTCCTGCTTGCCGATCTGGATCGTCTCATAGGCGTTGCCGATGCAATGGTTCGACGTCGCGCAGGCCGAGGAGATCGAGTAGTTCACGCCCTTGATCTTGAACCAGGTCGCAAGCGTCGCCGACGCCGTCGACGACATGCCCTTCGGCACCGCGAACGGGCCGACGCGCTTCGGCCCCTTGGTGCGCGCGATGTCGGCGGCCTCCACCAGTGTCCGCGTCGACGGCCCGCCGGATCCCATGATGATGCCGGTACGCACGTTGGAGACTTCGCTGTCCTCGAGCCCGGAGTCGCGGATCGCCTGTTCCATGGCGACGTGATTCCAGGCCGCACCTTCGGCAAGAAACCGCATCGCGCGGCGATCGATCACGTCGGCAGGATTGAGCGTCGGCGCACCTTGCACCTGCGAACGGAAGCCCAGCTCGGCGTGCTTCTCCGCGCGCGTGATGCCCGATTTCGCCTCGTAGAGACTCGCAAGCACTTCCTGGGTGTTGTTACCGATGGATGAGACAATGCCCATCCCCGTGATGACAACCCGCCTCATGTTCGCCTCGCCCTGCCTTTATGTTGTCGCATGATGATCCTGCTCAAGACGGTGCCGTGCCCTGCTTGAACAACCCGACCTTCAAATCCTTGGCGCGATAGATAATCTCGTCGTCCATGGAAAGCCACCCGTCGGCGATTCCGAGCACGAGCTTTGACCGCATCACACGCTTGATGTCGACGTTGTACACAACCTTGCGCGCATGCGGCAGCACCTGACCGGAGAACTTCAGCTCACCGAGACCGAGCGCGCGGCCGCGACCTTCACCGCCGATCCAGCCGAGATAAAAGCCGACCATTTGCCACATGGCATCGAGGCCGAGACAGCCCGGCATCACCGGATCGTTCTTGAAATGACAGCCGAAGAACCAGAGGTCTGACTTCACCTCGAGTTCAGCGCGCACCAACCCTTTGCCGAACTCGCCGCCGGTTTCGGAAATCTCGCTGATGCGATCGAACATCAGCATCGGCGGCAGCGGCAACTGGGCATTGCCCGGGCCGAACAGCTCTCCGCGGCCGCAAGCCAGCAAATCCTCGTATTCGTAACCGCTGCGCCGATCCAGCATCCTCTTCAGCCTCTCAAATGTCCCGATGAAGCGCTTTTTGCTTGAGCCGGACCGATCTTCCCGCGGGGTTTGAATATCCCGCCTGTTGGCGCTACGTGGGTACGCTATCGGCCTTGGGTCTCTGCCGAAAGCGCATATGTGGTCCGCGCGCTCTCTAACATAGCGTCACCGGAGCGGCAAAGCCGCATTCCGGGGATAAATCGCCGTTTCTCCATGGGGTTCCGGGTTTACCTTGGATCCGTTCTAGTTGCGAAAAACTTGCATCTGATGGTCATCCTTTTTATATTTCCTAGGAATATCGCCCGGGTTAGGTGCATAGAGTGGACATGAACGAGGAATTATCGGTTTCGAACGATGACGCCGTGCACCCGGCTGCACGGAGCGGCGGGCATCACCCGGCCCTGACCGGCTGTCCGTGGCACGACGTCAACGAGATGCTGCAGGCTGCGGGCCTTCGGCCGACCCGCCAGCGCATGGCGCTGGGTTGGCTGCTGTTCGGCAAGGGCGCCCGGCATCTGACCGCTGAAATGCTGTATGAGGAAGCCACGCTGGCCAAGGTTCCAGTGTCGCTGGCGACTGTCTACAACACCCTCAACCAGCTCACCGACGCCGGCCTGCTGCGTCAGGTCAGCGTCGACGGCACCAAGACCTATTTCGACACCAACGTGTCGGCGCACCACCACTTCTATCTCGAGCACAATCACGAGCTGGTCGATATTCCCGACCCGAACCTTGTGCTGACCAAGATGCCCGAGGTGCCCGAGGGATATGAGATTGCCCGCGTCGATATGGTCGTGCGGCTGCGCAAGAAGCGCTGATCTGTTTATCGCTGGTTTCGATTGTCATGGCCGGGCTCGTCCCGGCCATTGTCGTTTGGGGAGGGCCGTCATTCCGGGATCGTGCGCGCGCACCAGACCTCCGATGCGAAATTGCGCATCGGGAATCTCGAGATTCTCAGGTGCGCATGGGCGCATCATAGTTCGATGCTGTCGCATCGCCCCGGAATGACGCTAGGCGTCAGTCCACCTTCTCGTCGGCATAGACGCCCCACAGGCGCTGCTGCTCGATCCAGCCATCGAACCCGTTGCCGGTGATCCGGCACCAGCTATTGGCGCACTTCTTGACCTGCGCGACGACGCCGACCTGCAGCCGCGCTGCGACTGCACTCGTGGTATCGGGGCGATCGTAGAGCGAGGCGAGATCGTCCTTCTTCTTCATCGTGACGACGGCGGTGCGGCGCCCTGACAGCAGGGAGTGATAGACCCAGCCTTCGGCGCCTTCGGAGTCGCGCACCCTGCGCCAGTTCTCGAATTCGGCGGTGATTTCGACCGGCAGCCCCGCCCGCGTGTAGACCCAGGCAACGTCATTGTCCTTGGTCGGGCCGGCGCGGACATTCACGTGATCGGATTTCAGACTGACATAGCGCGGGATCGGAAGTCCGCTGGTGGTGGGGCTCATATCCTTGGCCGTATGTCCCGGCATGATCGACGCGCCAAGCATGCTCCCGACCAGCGCCGCCAACGAACCGAAACGCCAGAACATCAACTCGTCTCCTGTCGAGATGACCAACTCGCATTCGGCGAGCCGCAACCCCAATCCATGCCTGAATCCCAGGCTCCCCGTGCCAGCGCTGCTCACACCTTGCGACCCGTGATTCCGAGGGGTTCTTGTCTTGTCCCAGCCTTCTGCTAGAGAGGACGGAACGGCTGAACAACCAGAACGCCCGAATTTGCGCCGGCAAATGCCGGGTAAGTATCGGGGAACCCTTGGAAACGCGAAGGAAACGCCGGGACAGCGCGGCTATCAGCAGTGTCGAACAACCGGGTTAATGAGGTCTGAACGGCGCGAATTTTGGCGCGCCGCGGCCCCTCATGAGAGCAGGACATGTCGGTAAAGAAGAAGCCTCTCGTCGTCGTCACCCGCAAGCTCCCGGACTCGATCGAGACCCGGATGCGCGAACTGTTCGATGCCAGATTGAATCTGGACGACACGCCGATGACGCCGGACCAGATCGCCGAGGCGATGCGAACCGCCGACGTGCTGGTGCCGACGGTAACCGACGTGATCCGCGAGGATGTGATCAACCAGCCCGACTGCAAGCTGAGGATGATCGCCAATTTCGGCAACGGCGTCGACAATATCGACGTGGCGGCCGCCCATGCGCGCGGCATCACCGTGACCAACACACCGAAGGTGCTGACCGAGGATACCGCCGACATGACGATGGCGCTGATCCTCGCGGTGCCGCGGCGCATGATCGAGGGCGCCTCGATCCTGACCGAAGGCAGGCAGCACTGGGCGGGCTGGTCGCCGACCTGGATGCTCGGCAACCGCATCGGCGGCAAGCGGCTCGGCATCATCGGCATGGGCCGCATCGGCCAGGCGGTGGCGCGCCGCGCCCGCGCCTTCGGGTTGCAGATCCATTACCACAACCGCCGCCCGGTGGCGCCCGTCATCGCCGATGAGCTCGGCGCGACCTATTGGGAAAGCCTCGACCAGATGCTGGCGCGGATGGACATCATCTCGGTGAACTGCCCGCATACGCCGGCCACCTACCATCTGCTCTCGGCCCGACGGCTCAAGCTGATCCGGAAAGAGGCCTACATCGTCAACACCGCGCGCGGCGAGGTGATCGACGAGGATACGCTGATCAAGTTGATCGAAGCCGGCGAGGTCCGCGGCGCCGGCCTCGACGTCTATGAGCACGAGCCCGCGGTGAACCCGAAGCTGGTGCGGCTGGCCAAGGCCGGCAAGGTGACGCTGCTGCCGCATATGGGCTCGGCCACCATCGAAGGCCGCGTCGAGATGGGCGAGAAGGTCATCATCAATATCCGGACCTTCCTCGACAATCACAAGCCGCCGGATCGCGTGCTGCCGAGCATGCTGTAGGAATTCGTGGCGGGATAGCGCTCCGCTCCATCCCGCCACGCGGCTTAAACCTCCCCTTGAAAGGGGAGGCCGCTTTGCTCGCCAGAGCAAAGCGGGTGGGGATCTGCTCTCTCCGCGCGCAACATCGCCTGGGGCTGATCCCCATCCAGACCTTCCCCCTTTCAGGGGGAAGGGGAAGATAGATCTGTAGCTCCGATTGCGCTTCGCTTCATCGGGCTACGGGGCTATGCCGTCGCGGAGGCTCGCTGCCAAATTATCGAAAACAACCCCATGCAAAGGAGCCGGGCGGCATGGAGCGCAGCGACGTCCGGGGTACATGGCTCGACCTCCCCTTGAAAAGGGGAGGTCGCTTTGCTCACCAGAGCAAAGCGGGTGGGGATCTGCTTGCTCCACACGCAGCATCGCCCGCGGCCGACCCCCATCCCGACCTTCCCCCTTTCAGGGGGAAGGGGAAGAGAGATCAGAAGCCCGGATGGAGCGAAGTGAAATCCAGGCTACGGCACCGTAAGCTCCGTATTCGCTGTCGTCCCTGCGAAGGCAGGGACCGATGACCACCGAAGGTAATGGTTGGAATGAGCTGGAGCTCCAGCCTTCGTCATTGCGAGAGCTGTGGTTATGGGTCCCGGCTGGAGGCCGGGACGACGATGTGGTGACGGCCCGCCTATTTCTTCTGCCGGGCCTGCTTGCGCCAGTCGGCGACGAACGACACCAAGGCAGCGAGTGCCGGCGGCGGCTGGCGGCGGCTTGGATAGTACAGGAATGGCCCGGGGAACGGCGGGCACCAATCGTCGAGCACGCTGACCAGCGCGCCGGATTTGACGCCGTAATGGACATAGCCCTCGAACGTCGCCCAGTAGCCGACGCCGTCATGGACTGCGCGCAGCGCGAGGCCGAGATAGGTCGCGATCAGCTTGGCCGGCGGCGACACCTTGACCACGCGGCCGTTCTTCTCGAACTCCCAATCGAACATCGCGCCGCTGCCGAAGCGGGTGCGGATGCAGGCATGCTTTAGCAAATCCTTCGGATGCATCGGCCGGCCGTGCTTTGCGACATAGCCGCTCGAAGCCACGACCGCATAGCGCTGCGGCGCGCCCAGCGGAATCGCGACCATGTCCTGCGCGAGGTGCTCGCCGTAGCGCACGCCGGCGTCGAAGCCCTGCGCGACGATATCGACGAACGCGCTGTCGGCGACGATGTCGAGATCGACCTTCGGATATTTCGCGAGAAACGGCGCGACCATCGGCGCCAGCACCAGATCGATCGCCGGCGGCGGCGCGTTGATCCGCAAGCGGCCTGACGGCTCGGCCCGCAGGCCCCGCACCTGGTCGAGCGCATCGCCGACCACAGCCATCGCCGGCCCGACCCGTGCGAGCAACAGCTCGCCCGCTTCGGTGAGCGCGACGCTGCGGGTGGTGCGGTTCATGAGGCGAACGCCGAGCCGCTCCTCCATGTCGCGCAGCCGCTGGCTCAGGCTCGAGACCGAGACGCGCTGCTCAAGCGCGGCACGGCGGAAGTTGCGCGTGCGCGCCACCGCCACGAAGGCGTCGAGGTCGCGGAGGTCGAAATCGTCCATTGTTCGATATAGTGAACAAGCTATTCGGCATTGTCCAGCTTATCGGCGGAAGGTGACGGGGCCATATCGGCCGCACCACTTCATAGCGGACCGTCGTCCGCGACCTTCGAGGAGTATCATCATGGATACGCGCAAACTCGGTTCCACCGGCCCTGCCGTCTCGCTGATCGGCCTCGGCTGCATGGGCATGTCGGATTTCTACGGCCCCGCCGACCGCAGCGAGAGCATCGCCACCATTCACGCCGCGCTCGATGCCGGCATCACGCTGCTCGATACCGGCGACTTCTATGGCATGGGTCACAACGAGATGCTGATCGGCGAGGCGCTGAGGGGCAGGAACCGCGACAATGTGCAGATCAGCGTCAAGTTCGGCGCGCTGCGCGATCCGAATAACGGCTTCCTCGGCTATGACAGCCGGCCCGCCGCCGTGAAGACCTTCGTCGCCTATTCGCTGCGGCGGCTCGGTGTCGACCACATCGACATCTACCGCCCGGCACGGCTCGATCCCGCCGTGCCGATCGAGGAGACGATCGGCGCCATGGCCGACATGATCAAGGCCGGCTGGATCAGGCATATCGGCCTCTCCGAGGTCGGCTCGGAGACCATCCGCCGCGCCCACAAGGTGCATCCGATCGCCGACCTGCAGATCGAGTATTCGCTGATCTCGCGCGGCATCGAGAGCGACATCCTGAAGACCTGCCGCGAGCTCGGCATCGGCATCACCGCCTATGGCGTGCTGGCGCGTGGATTGATCAGCGGGCACTGGTCGAAGGACCGGGCGGAGGCCAAGGATTTTCGTCTGCACAGCCCGCGCTTCCAGGCCGGCAACATCGATGCCAATCTGGCGCTCGCCGATCGCCTGCGCGCGATCGCCGCCGAGATTGGCGCATCGCCGGCGCAGGTGGCGATCGCCTGGGTCGCGGCGCAAGGCAAGGACATCGTGCCGCTGGTCGGTGCGCGGCGGCGCGACCGGCTCACCGAAGCACTCGGCGCGCTCGATGTGAAATTGACCGAGGCGCATCTCGCTGCGCTGGCCAAGGCGTTTCCGCCCGGCGCGGCGGCCGGAGGGCGCTATCCGGAAGAGCACCTCCGCCATATGGACAGCGAGCGCTCGGCGAAGGCTTCCTAGAGCAAGATGAGTTTGGATCGAATCGGTTCGACGATGCACTTCCTTCACCTCTCCCCGTCGGGGAGAGGTCGATTTGCGAAGCAAATCGGGTGAGGGGCCGCAGGGCTACCGAGGGACTGTAACCCCTCACCCGGCGCTACGCGCCGACCTCTCCCAAGGGAGAGGTGAACCTCCGCTGCCGATCCAGTTCAGCCTGATCTCATCACGTCTGAATCTTACCGATGCCCGCTCAAATCGGTGATGGTGGGCGTATCACCATTGAGCGGGTTCTGCGGATCGCGGGTGTAGCGCAGGGTTTCGAACCGCATGGCGCGCGCATCCACCATCAAGAGACGTCCGACCAGGCTTTCGCCGAAGCCGACGATCTCGCGGATCGCCTCCAGCGCCATCATCGAACCGAGGATGCCGGCGAGTGCGCCCATCACGCCGGCTTCGGCGCAGGCCGGCACGGTGCCCGGCGGCGGCGGCTCCGGAAACAGGCAGCGATAGGTCGGATTGAATTCTCCGTCCGCGTTCTTCTCGTGCGCGCGGATCGTGGTCAGCGAGGCGTCGAACTGGCCGAGCGCCGCGGTGATCAGCGGCTTGCGCGCGAGAAAGCAGGCATCGGAGACCAGATAACGGGTCTCGAAATTGTCGGAGCCGTCGAGCACGAGATCGTAATCCGCAAGCAGCGTCATCGCATTCTTGGCGTCGAGCCGCGCGGCATGCGCCTCGAACCTGACGTGCGGATTGAGCGCGTGGATCTGGGCGGCCGCGCTGTCGACCTTGCGCTTGCCGACGTCAGGTGTCGCATGGATGATCTGGCGCTGCAGGTTGGAGAGCGAGACGATGTCGTCATCGATCACGCCGAGCCTGCCGACGCCCGCCGCTGCCAGATACATCAACGCCGGTGCCCCGAGACCGCCCGCGCCGATCACGAGCACGGAGGCTTGCTTCAGCGCGTTCTGGCCGGGGCCGCCGACCTCGCGCAACACGATATGGCGGGCATAGCGTTCGAGTTCTTCCGCACTCAGCATCGTTCGAACAAATCCCTCGTCATCGCGACCCTCATGGTGAGGAGGCGCACAGCGCCGTCTCGAACCGTGAGGCCCGGTCCGTGGCCTCATCCCTCGAGACGCGGCTAGCGCCGCTCCTCAGGACGAGGGGTTTGACGCCCTGAACCGGGCGCGACTGTTGCCGACCAAGCAGATGTGCTTAATTGCCTGGACGTCAATGGTGTCAGTCATCCCTTGCGGATTTGTCATGAGATCGGCGCTTTCGGCAACATTGATGGCCGTGGCCATGAGCGCGGCGCATGCCCAAATGACGACGCCGTCGACGCCCGGTACCAAGCCCAGGCCGGTGACAACCGTGCCGATCCGCCCCCCGCTGCAAAGCCGGAGGACACCGCGAATGCGATGACGCAGGCCGAGCGGCTGGCGCTGCAATCGGACCTTGCCTGGGTCGGCCAATATAACGGCGCCATCACCGGCGACGTCAGCGACCGCATGGTCAGCGCAATCAAGGAATTCCAGAAAAGCCGCGGCGGCAAGCCGACCGGCGTGCTGAATCCGCAGGAGCGTAGCGTGCTTGCCGACACCGCGCGGCGGCGCCGGGAGAATGTCGGCTGGAAGATCGTCACCGAGGCGGCCACCGGCGCACGCCTCGGCATTCCCTCGAAGCTGGTGCCGCAGCTCACCAGCGATGCTTCGGGCGCCAAATGGTCGTCGCCGACGGGCACCATCCAGGTGCTGCTGACACGGCGCACGGAAGCGAACCCGACCACGGCAAAGCTCGCCGAGCGGGAAAAGAAGGAGCCGGCCGGCCGCACCATCGACTACACCGTGGTGAAGCCTGACTTCTTCGTGCTGTCGGGCATGCAGGGGCTGAAGAAATTCTATCTGCGCGGCACGTTCAGGGGCGACGAGGTTCGCATCCTCACCATCCTTTACGACCAGGCGACCGAAAATACCGTTGAGCCGGTGGTGATCGGGATGTCGAGCGCGTTCAACGCATTCCCCGCCGGCGTGCAGATCGGACCACCGCCGCGCAAGACCGTGGAATACAGCACCGGCATCGTGGTCAGCGACGACGGCGCGATCATCGCCGACCGCGTGGCGACAGATGAGTGCATCGCGCTGACGATCCCGGGTCATGGCAGAGCCGATCGCATCGCCGAGGACAAGGAGCACGATCTGGCGCTGCTGCGCATCTATGGCGCGCGCGCCTTGAAGCCGCTCAATGTCGCAGGCAACGCGACCAAGACAGCGCTCGAGATCACCGGCATCGCCGATCCGCAGAACCAGGGCGGCGGCACGGAGATCACCACGGTGAAGGCATCGGTGGCGCAGCTCGGCGGCGGGGACGATGCGGCGCTGTCACCTGCGCCAGCCGCCGGCTTCTCCGGTGCCGCTGCGCTCGATGACGACGGCAAATTTGCCGGTGTCGCGTTGCTGAAGCCGGTGCAGGTTGCGGGTGCCGCGAACGCGACACCTCCGACGCAGGCCGCATTGGTGCCGGCAGACACAGTGCGCGGCTTCCTGAAGGCGCATGACGTGGCGGCGTCAGGCGGATCGACCGATGCCAGGTCCGCCGTCGTCCGCGTAATCTGCGTCAGAAAATGACTCAAGCGGTCATCGTCCGCCACCTGATAGCGCGAATGCGCGCCCGATGACAGGCTCCGGCGGACGATCCAGTATTCCAGAGACAGTTGCGGTAGAGCCGAGAAACCGCAGCGTACTGGATCGCCCGGTCGAGCCGGGCGACAACAATTGTGGAGGAGGATGCAGCTTTGCGTTCGTCACGAGGCGGTCTCCGCGCACACCGCCGTCGTCCCTGCGAAAGCAGGGACCCATAACCACGAACATCGCTTGTTTTGCGATGTCGGAACGACGAGTCTCTGTCACAACACAAGCTGCGGAGTATGGGTCCTGGCTTTCGCCAGGACGACGGTGGGCTGGTTCTCGCTTCAACCTGTCAAACAGCGTAGTCGATGTCACCGCAGCGCGAACCGCACGCCGGCGCGTGCGAGACCGCCGGCAATGCCGATCGGCGTGCCGTCTGCGCGCCAGCAGGCCGCGCCCGACATCGTGCCGTCGCCGTGAAACTGGATCGCATTCATGCCGCCGGCGACTGTCGATACCACCTGCACCTTGTGGCCTTTCGCGGCGAGCGCGGTGCGGACGGTCTCCGGCACTGCCTGCTCGACCTCGAGCGCGTTGCCTTCGGTCCAGACCCGCGGCGCCTCGACCGCCTCCTGCAGGCTCATGCCGTGATCGATCAGGTTGATCAGTGCCTGCATCGCACTCGGGAAGATGCGCTTGCCGCCGGGCAGCCCGAGCGCGTAAGCGAGCTTGCCGTCGCGCAGCGCCATCATCGGCGACATCGAGGTGGTGACGCGCTTACCCGCCGCCAGCGACAGCGCATGTCCCGGCCGCGGATCGAACAGGTTCATGTAGTTGTTCGGCACGGTGCCGAGGCCTGGAATCAGGATCTTGGCGCCGAACAAATTGTTGATGGTCTGCGTGGTCGCAACCACATTGCCCATCGCGTCCGCGGCGGTCATGTGCGTGGTGTGCGCGCTTTCGAGCTGCGAAACGCCGGCGCCCCAGGCCTGCGCGCAATCGGCATCGATCGCGCGGCGCCGCTCCTCGGCATAGGCCTTCGAGGTCAGCCGCTCCACCGGCACGTTGATGTAGGCGGGATCGCCGCTCGCTGCCTCGCGATCGGCAAAGGCGATCTTCAGCACCTCGGCGAGGTAGTGGATGGTCTCCGCCGTGCCGAAGCCGAGCCGGGCGATGTCGTAGCCTTCGAGGATGTTGAGCATCTGCGTGATGTGCACACCGGAGGCGGCGGGCGGCGGCGGACCCAGAATTTCCCAACCGCGGTAATCGCAGCGGATCGGCGCGCGCTCGACCGTCTTGTAGCTCGCAAGGTCCTCGCGCGCGATGAAGCCGCCGTTTTTCGTCATGTAGTCGACAAGGATGTCGCCGAGCGGCCCTTGATACAGCGCGTTGTCGCCATGGTCGGCGATGTATCTAAGCGTCTCGGCATATTCCGCCTGCACCACGCGCTCGCCGGGCTTCAGCGGCTCCCCATTCGGCAGATAGATCGCCGAGATCGGCTTGTCCTTCAGCATCTCCTCGGCGCCGTCGGTGATGCATTCGTGCAAGTAAGGCGTCGCCGCATAACCGCGCGCGGCGTGCTTGATCGCCGGCTGCATCACGTCGGCGAGGCTCATGGTGCCGAAGCGGCGCAGCGTTTCGCACCAGGCCTTTAGCGAGCCCGGCACGGCGACCGCTTTCGGCCCGTTGAGGTTCTCGTTGCCGACGGTGTCGAACACGTCATGCGCCGAACCGGGCTTCGAGGTATAGGTGTCCGGCCGCACCGCCTTCGGCACCGTGCTCTGCCCGTCGATGAAGCGGTGGCTGCCGTCGGCGAGGCGAATATGCGCCATGCCGCCGCCGATGATGCCGACCATCATCGGCTCGACCACGGTGAGCGTGAACAGGGTCGCGATCGCGGCATCGATGGCGTTGCCGCCGGCGGCGAGCATCTCGGCGCCCGCGGCCGACGCCAACGGATGGTTGCTCACCACCATGCCGCGGCTGCTGGTCGCCGGCTGCTTCTGGCACTCGAAACTCGTTGCCGCGCGATCCCGCCAGTTGCCGTTCTCCGCCATCGTGTTCTCGTTTTTTGAGGAGCGATGGCCAAGATGTTCGTCGGCCTTGCACGCGCGGTCAAGCCGCGCGATTTTCCTCACAGCGGCATTCGCACTAGCGTCAGAAGCTTCGGCGATCCCTCAGCCAGGTTTCGCGCGTTACCTTCCATCTCTCCGCTTTGGATTCGCCAGTGTGGTGCGGAAGTTCGATGAACCCCACGAATTCCGCTCCGGTCTTCAGCTTGACCCGGCGCGAGGCAACATTCGACTCTGCGTTGCAGACATGGAAGCTCTCCAGGCCGAGCGTCAGGAAGGCGAAATCATTCACCGCCGCGATGGCTTCAGTCATGAGACCCTGATTCCAGTAAGGCTCGGCGAGCCAGAATCCGCGATTGCCTTTGCGGTTTTCCACTCGCGGCCGGAAATTGATGTTGCCGATCGCCTCGCCATCGCCGGAGCGCAGCACCAAGACCCATTGATAGCTTTCCTCGCCGGCCGCGATCTTCGCAAGCTCGCGCCTGATGAACGTTTCCGCGCCGTCTTCTGGATAGGGCCACGGCACAACCGTGGCGAGCGTCCTGATGACGTTCCAATTGTTGAAGTGACGTTGAATCGCTGCTGCGTCTGACAACGCAAGCGGGACGCAGGATCAGCCGCTCCGTTGGTATGACCGGCGTTTCCATCACGCTACTTCTGGCACTTCGGGCACCAGAACGTCGAACGGCCGTTCTGGGTGAAGCGCCTGACGATGCCGTCGCAGCCCGATGTGCAGCATGTCTCGCCTTCGCGGTCGTAGACCTGGAACGAGTGCTGGAAGTAGCCGAGATCACCGTTGGTGAGCCTGTGATCGCTGATCGACGAGCCGCCGGCCTTGATCGCCTGGTTGAGCACCTGATGGATCGCATCGACCAGCCGCCGCGCATGGTCGGTGGGCTCGCCCCCGGCAACGCCCTTGCGTTGTCCGGCCTTGGTCGCGAGCGTCGCGGCCAGGCGCCGCGGCGACAGATGCGCACGAAACAGCGCCTCGCAGACATAGATGTTGCCGAGTCCCGCGACCACGCGCTGGTCGAGCAGCGCCGCCTTCAGGCTGGTCTTCTTGTTGTGGCAGGATCGCGCCAGCATCGCCGCGTCGAATTCATTGCCGAGCGGCTCGGGTCCCAGCCCCTTCAGAAGCGGCTCGTCCTCGATCGCGTTGCGGGCGATGATCTTCATGTAGCCGAAGCGGCGCGGATCGTTGAAGACGACAGCCGCCCCCGACGACATGTGGAACACCACGTGATCATGCGCACGATCCTCGCTGCGAGGATGGTGGAATTGTCCCGGCGTGGCCGCGCCCGTCCCCTTCAGCACCCGGAACGAACCCGACATGCCCAAATGCATCAGCAGCACATCGCCGGAGGTCAGGTCCGCCATGAGGTATTTGGCGCGGCGGCCGAGCCCGGTCACGGTCTGGCCTTCGAGCCGGGCCACGAAGTCTTTTTGAAAGGGAAACCGCAGATCCTTGCGACGGGCTTCGGCCTTGAGGATTTTTGCCCCTTCCATGGCCGGTTGCAGGCCGCGGCGGACGGTCTCGACTTCGGGTAATTCCGGCATAGCAGGCATTCACCTTTTGGAAGTGACGTGATAGCGCCATTGCGGCCGCCGCGCTATGGTTTGGCTGGAGCGTTTTCGAGCGGAGCCTGTCCCGCACGTGATGCGGGATGACACCGGTTCGCGTGAAGAAAACGCGACCAAAACGGGTAAGAGTTGTGAGTTGATGGATCGGCCGGATCAAACCACCCATTTCGGCTTCAGGGACGTCCCCCTGGGCGACAAGCAGACGCTGGTGAACGACGTGTTTCACAGCGTCGCGCAGCGCTACGACTTGATGAACGATCTGATGTCGGCGGGCCTGCACCGGGTCTGGAAGGACATCATGATCACGACGCTCAATCCACCGAGGGGCGACGCGCCGTTCGCACTGCTCGACGTCGCCGGCGGCACCGGCGATATCGCATTCCGTGCCGCCAAGGCGGGGGGCGCGGGTTTCCACGCGACCGTCTGCGACATCAATGGCGAGATGCTGGCGGTGGGCCGCGAGCGCGCCACCAAGCAGCATCTCGACGATCGCGTGTCGTTCGTCGAGGGCAATGCCGAAACGCTGGCCTTCGCCGACCGTTCGTTCGACGCCTACACGATCGCGTTCGGTATCCGCAATGTGCCGCGGATCGACCTCGCGCTTCGCGAAGCCTATCGTGTGCTGCGGCCCGGCAGCCGCTTCCTGTGCCTGGAATTCTCCACCGTCGACGTGCCGGGCCTCGACCGGCTTTACGACCTGTTCTCCTTCAAGGTGATCCCGCCGCTCGGCCGCGCCGTCACCGGCGATGCCGAATCCTATCAATATCTCGTCGAGTCGATCCGCAAATTCCCGCGGCCCGGCGCGTTCGCCGACATGATCGGCGCCGCCGGCTTTTCGCGCGTGAAGTGGCAGAGCCTCTCCGGCGGCATCGTGGCGTTGCATTCGGGCTGGCGTTTGTGATCTCTGCACTGTCCCACATCGCGCGCCTCGCCCGCGCCGGTTTCGTGTTTGCGCGCGAGGGCGTGTTCGGCGTCGTCGATCCGTCGCTGGTGCCGCCGCCCGGACAACTCGCGCTAAAGCTGGCGCGGCTGATCGAACGCCGCTCCGCCAAGTCCGGCCCGCGGCTGTCGCGCGCGCTGACCCGGCTCGGGCCCGCCTATCTCAAGCTCGGACAATTCCTCGCCACCCGGCCCGACGTGGTCGGCGTCGTGATGGCGCGCGATCTCGAAAGCCTGCAAGACCGGCTGCCGCCATTCTCGCAAGAGGCAGCCGAGGCCGTGATCACGCAATCGCTGGAGCGGCCGCTGTCGCAAGTCTTCGTCCGCCTGGGACCTGCGGTTGCCGCCGCCTCGATCGCCCAGGTGCATCGCGGCGAGGTCGAGCGAAACGGCGTCCGGCGCCAGGTCGCGGTCAAGGTGCTACGGCCGAACGTCGCCGCACGCTTCCACCGTGACTTGAGCGATTTCTTCTTCGTCGCGCGCAATGCCGAGGCGCATTCCGCCGAAGCGCGGCGGCTGCGGCTGATCGAGGTCATCAACACGATGTCGCGCTCGGTCGCGATGGAGATGGACCTGCGGCTAGAAGCGGCCGCGCTGTCCGAGATGGCGGAGAACACCAACGACGATCCGGATTTCCGCGTGCCGGCGGTCGACTGGGACCGCACCACCCACAACGTTCTGACGATGGAGTGGATCGACGGCATCGCGCTGAACGATCACGCGCGGCTCGCGCAGGCCAACGTCGATCTGCCCGATCTCGGCCGCAAGGTGATCCAGAGCTTCCTGCGCCACGCGCTGCGCGACGGCTTCTTCCATGCCGACATGCATCCCGGCAATCTGTTCCTCGACGAGACCGGCCGCCTGGTTGCGGTGGATTTCGGCATCATGGGGCGGCTCGGGCTGAAGGAGCGGCGCTTCCTTGCCGAGATCCTGCTCGGCTTCATCACCCGCGACTACCGCCGCGTCGCCGAGGTGCATTTCGAGGCCGGCTACGTGCCGGGTCACCACTCGGTGGAGAATTTCGCGCAGGCGATTCGCGCGATCGGCGAGCCGATCCACAACCGGACCGCCGAGGAAATCTCGATGGCAAAGCTGTTGACCCTGCTGCTCGAGGTCACCGGCCTGTTCGACATGCAGACGCGGCCCGAACTGATCCTGTTGCAGAAGACCATGGTGGTGGTCGAGGGCGTGGCGCGCGGCTTCGACCCCAAGCTCGACATCTGGAAGATCGCCGATCCCGTGGTGCGCGAATGGATCACGCAGAATCTCGGCCCGCTCGGCCGCATCCAGGGCGCGATGTCCGGCGCGGGCGAGCTCGGCCGCGTCATCGCCAATCTGCCTTCCATCGCCACCCGCGCCATGACGGTGCTCGAGCAGTTGGAAACCATGACCCGCGAAGGCCACATGCTTTCGTCGGATACCATCGACGAAATGGCCCGCGCCGAGGCCCGCAAGGCGCGGCTGCAGACCGTCGGGCTCTGGGTCATCGCCCTCGCCCTGATCGGAATCCTTTTCAGCGTCCGAGGACTGTGATTGCAATGCATTCATCCCGTGATATCATTGATATCACATTTAGAGGCATGCCATGGCGAGCCTGACCATCCGCAAGCTCGACGACACGCTGAAGGCCTATCTGCGGCTGCGGTCCGCCAAGAACGGACGGTCGGTCGAGGAGGAGGTCCGGGTGATCCTCCGGGAGCTCGCGGACGGCCGTGCGGAGGCCGCTGAAGCGGCTCTCACAATCCCTGCCAAAGACCCCGCTCCTGCCCCACGCGCCACCGACACGGCTGGCGAGCCCCGCGTGACCCTGATCATCGGCGGCGGGATCGCGGCCTACAAGGCGCTGGACCTGATCCGGCGGCTCAAGGAGCGGAGCATCCAGGTCCGCTGCGTGCTGACCAAGGCGGCCCAGCAATTCGTCACTCCGCTCGCGGCCAGCGCGCTGTCGCACGAGCAGGTCTATACCGATCTGTTCGATGCCGAGAGCGAGTTCGACGCCGGCCACATCCGGCTGGCGCGCGAGTGCGATCTGATCGTGGTGGCGCCGGCAACCGCAGACCTGATGGCCAAGATGGCGCATGGCCATGCCGACGATCTCGCCAGCGCCATCCTGCTCGCGGCCAACCGGCCGATCCTGCTCGCGCCGGCGATGAATCCGCTGATGTGGAACAATCCGGCCACCCGCCGCAACGTGCTGCAGCTCCGCCGCGATGGCATTCACACCGTCGGCCCCAACGCCGGCGAGATGGCGGAAGCCGGCGAAGCCGGCGTCGGGCGGATGGCCGAGCCGACCGAGATCGCCGCCGCAGCCGACCACATGCTGCGACCGCCGCAGCCGCGTCCACTGACCGGCAAGCGGGTGCTGATCACCGCGGGCCCGACCCATGAGGCGATCGATCCGGTCCGCTACATCGCCAACCGCTCCTCCGGCAAACAGGGCTTTGCCATCGCCGCGGCCGCACGGGCGGCCGGCGCCGACGTCGTGCTGGTCTCCGGTCCAGTCGAGCTGCCCGATCCGGCCGGCGTATCCGTGATGCGCGTGGAATCCGCGCGCGACATGCTGCACCGGGTCGAGGCGGCGCTGCCGGTCGATGTCGCGATCTTCGCTGCGGCCGTCGCCGACTGGCGCGTCGCCAATGAGGGTGCGCAGAAACTGAAGAAGACCGCGGCCGGCATGCCGCCGCTGCAGCTTGTCGAGAACCCCGACATCCTCGCCACGATCTCGAAGCTGAAGGACAAGCGGCCGCCGCTGGTGATCGGCTTCGCCGCCGAAACCGAGCACCTGATCGAGAATGCCAAGGCGAAGTTCGCGCGCAAGGGCTGTGACTGGATCGTCGCCAACGACGTCTCGCCCGCGACCGGCGTGATGGGCGGTGACCGTAATACCGTTCATCTGCTGGCGCGCGAAGGCAAGGAGGTGACGATCGATTCCTGGCCTGTCATGACCAAGGAAGAGGTCGCGGCCGCCCTGGTGTCGCGCATCGCAAGAACCGTAGGAGCGACATCGTGAGCGCCGTCATCAAGGTTGAAGTCCACCAGCTTCCGCACGGCGCCGATATGCTGCTGCCGATCTATCAGACGGCTGACGCGGCTGGGCTCGATCTGCTGGCGGCCGTGCCGCGGTCGGCGCCCCTGATCCTGCTGCCCGGGCGATACGAGATGATCCCGACCGGGCTGACCATTGCGCTGCCCCCGGGTTACGAAGCTCAGGTGCGGCCGCGCTCGGGGCTTGCCGCCAAGTACGGCATCACGGTGCTGAACTCGCCCGGCACGATCGACGCCGACTATCGTGGCGAGATCAACGTGCTGCTCATCAATCACGGTGAGAAGGCGTTTTCGATCCGGCGCGGCGAACGCATCGCGCAGATGGTGATCGCGCCCGTGACCCGGGCGGAACTGGTTCCAGTCGACGTGCTGCCTGCAACCGCGCGCGGCAGCGGTGGATTCGGCTCGACCGGGCGCTAGCATCCGCGCGGATACCGAGCCATTTCGCCTAAAACTCGTCCTGCCGGCGCATTTTTTCACAGCGGATTTTGCGTTCACGGTCTGGACTCTTACTCGTCGAGTCCGGTTGGGACTATTCTGCCTTGATTCGAGCACGACGGGGGGTCTTCGTCGGGCTTTCTGGTCCTGCTTGGGCATGATCCTCGCGCGAACGCCACGCGTTTGTCGCGAAGGAAGACCGGTCTCCGGCTCATGCCTGGGAGTTGTGCGTTCTGGGGCAACATATGTCGGGCGTAGTCGCGGCGATGCGTCGAACCCTGCTGTCATGCACCTCACTGGCGCGCGACGGCATGATTGGACTCGCCGCTACTGCATTGTTGCCGGCGCGCTCGGCCTTCGCCTCCGAATCATACCTGGTCCAGGCGATGTCGGATCATTTCGGCCTCAATCACCAGGAAGTCGCGGTTCTCGCGACGTCGTTTGCGCTGGTCGGCTTTTCCGTGGTTGCCGCGATCCTGCTGATGCGCACCCGGTTGCGCGCGACCAGGAGTGAAGAGCAACTGCGCTCGGAGATCGCGGACCTGCAGTCACAGTCGGATCGGCTGCGCGCACTTTTGTTCACCGAGCCGCAGGTGCTGATTTCCTGGGCCGCCGGCGATAACCGCCCGCAGATCAGCGGCGACATCTCGCTGGTGATGTCGCAGGAGGCATCGCCGCAGCGCATCCTCGCCTTCGGAACCTGGCTGCCGCCCGAGCCGGCGCTGCAGATGGATCGCGCCGTCGACGCGCTGCGCGAGAAGGGCGAGCCGTTCCTGCTCAACCTCTCGACATCAGCCGGGCGCGGCATCGAGGCGATGGGTCGCGCGATCGGCGGGCAGGCCATCGTGCGGATCCGCGAGCTCGGCGGCCTGCGCCGCGAGCTCGCCGAATCGAACCTGCGCTTCAAGGCGCTACAGGAGGAGACCGAGCTGCTGCGCGAGTTCGCCGCGGCCGCGCCCTGGCCGATCTGGGCCAAGAGCCTCGAGGGCAATCTGCGCTACGCCAACGCGGCCTATGTCCGCGCCACCGAAGGCAAGAGCGTCGCGGATGCGCTGCAACGCAATCTCGAGCTGCTCGAGAGCGAGCAGCGCACCGAACTGGCGCGCGCCCTGAACGACAATGCGAACTATGCCGCGCGGCTGCCGATCGTGGTCAGCGGCGAGCGGCGGATCTACGACGTGCAGGCGCTCAAGCTCGGCAGCGGCAGCGCGGGCATCGCGATCGACGCCAGTGAGGCCGCGGCGCTGCGCGCCGCACTGACGCGGATGGTCGAAGCGCACCGGCGCACCCTCGACCAATTGTCCTCGGGTGTCGCCGTGTTCGATGCCAACCGGCGGCTCACCTTCTACAACGAATCCTACCGCCGGCTGTGGGGCCTCGATCAGGCCTTCCTCGACAGCAATCCCGACGACTCCAGCATCCTCGACCGGCTCCGCGCCAACCGCAAGCTGCCCGAGCAGCCCGACTTCCGCGCCTGGAAGGCCAAGCTGCACGAGGCCTATCGCGCGGTCGAATCCGAGACCTACACCTGGTTCCTGCCCGACGGGCGCGCGGTCAGCGTCGTCACCACACCGAACCTCGAGGGCGGCGTCACCTACCTGTTCGACAATGTCACCGAGAGCCTCGACCTCGCGCGCCGCTATGACGGCCTGACGCGGGTGCAGCGTGAAACGCTCGACAACCTCGCCGAGGCGGTGGCGGTGTTCGGCAGCAACGGCCGCGCGCAACTGTTCAATCCGGCCTTTGCCAGGATGTGGAAGCTGTCGGCCGATGCGCTGAACGGCGAGCCGCATATCGAGGCGGTCGAAGCGCTCTGCAAGCCGCTCTATGACGATCCGCGGACCTGGCGGACCTTGCGCGAATCGATCACCGCGATCGAGAACCGCGCGCAGGTGGCGCTCAAGCTCGAGCGCAAGGACGGCAGTGTGCTGGACTGCATGACGATCCCGCTGCCCGACGGCGCGACGCTGCTCACCTTCCAGGACATCACCGACACCGAGAATGTCGAGCGCGCGCTACGCGAGCGCAACGAGGCATTGGAAGCCGCCGACCAGATGAAGGTGGATTTCGTCCACCACGTGTCCTACGAGCTGCGCGCGCCGCTCACCACCATTATCGGCTTCGCGCATTTCCTCAGCGATCCCTCGACCGGACCGCTGACGCCGAAGCAGGCCGAATATCTCGACTACGTCACCAAATCGACCAACGCGCTGCTGGCGCTGACCAACAACATCCTCGATCTCGCCACCATCGACGCCGGTGCGATGAAGCTCGAGCTCGGCCCCATCAATATCGCCCGGGCGATCGAGGCGGCCGCCGAAGGCATCCAGGACAGGCTTGCGACCGACCGGATCGCGCTCAGGGTCGATATCGCGCCCAATATCGGCGGCTTCATCGGCGACGAGCGGCGCGTGGTGCAGGTGCTCTATAACCTGCTCGCCAATGCCGTCGGCTTCTCGCCGCACGATGCCACCGTCACGATCAGCGCGCGGCGGAACGAGCACAGCGTGGTATTCGCGGTGACCGACGCCGGCCCGGGCATTCCGCCGGAGATGAAGGACAAGGTGTTCAACTGGTTCGAGAGCCATTCCCACGGCTCGCGGCATCGCGGCGCCGGGCTCGGCTTGTCGCTGGTGCGCTCCTTCGTCGAGCTGCATGGCGGCCGGGTGCGCGTCGATTCCACCGTCGGCAAGGGCACGACCGTGACCTGCGACTTCCCCGTCGACCAGACCGCACATCGCAACGCCGCTGAATGATCGCGATCTCCACATTCCCGGTCGCGCTCGCGAACGAAGCCGCGACGGCCGAGCTGATGGCCGATCTCGCGCTGCTGATCGGCGCCGGCGACGTGATCACGCTGTCGGGCGACCTCGGCGCCGGCAAGACTGCCGCCGCCCGCGCACTGATCCGCTATCTCGCCGCCGACGACACGCTGGAAGTGCCGAGCCCGACGTTCACGCTGGCGCAGAGCTACGAGCTGCCCTCGTTCCCCCTGATCCATGCCGATCTCTACCGCATCAACGATGCGAGCGAGCTCGAGGAGATCGGGCTGTCGCCGCTGCCGGACGACATCGTGGCGCTGATCGAGTGGCCCGAGCGCGCGCCGGATGCTCTGCCCGACGACCGCATCGACATCGCGTTCAGCCATCGCCCGGCGCTGGGATCGACCGCCCGCGCGGCCGAGATCACCGGCCATGGCAAGGGCGCAGCCAAGGTCACACGGCTCAAGCTGCTGCGCCAGTTCCTCGACGGGGCCGGCTATCTCAGCGCCAAGCGCGAGCGCATGCCCGGCGACGCCTCGACCCGCTCCTACGCGCGGCTGCGCACTGAGCAGGGCAGCGTCATCCTGATGAACTCGCCGCGGCGTCCCGATGGCCCGCCGATCTACAACGGCAAATCCTATAGCGCGGCCGTGCATCTCGCCGAAGATGTCAGGCCATTCGTCGCGATCGGAAACGGCCTACGTAAGCAGGGCTTTTCCGCGCCCGCGATCCGGCATACCGATCTCGAGTCCGGATTTCTCATCACCGAGGATTTCGGCAATGCCGGCGTGGTCGAGGGCGATCCACCGCGGCCGATCGTCGAGCGCTACGAAGCCGCGACCGACGTGCTGGCGGCGCTACATCGCGAGGTGCTGCCGACGAGGCTGCCGCTGACAGCCGACACGAGCTACGACATGCCGGTGTTCGATGTCGACGCTTGGCTGATCGAAATCGGGCTGATGCTCGAATGGTACATGCCCGCCCGCGGCGTCAAGCCAAGCGATGCGCTACGCGCCGAATTCCTCGAGATGTGGCGCGCGTTGCTGGAGAAGCCCGCCGCGGCGCCGAAGACCTGGGTGATCCGCGACTTCCATTCGCCGAATATCATCTGGCTGGCCGAACGCACCGGACTCCTGCGGGTCGGCATCATCGACTTTCAGGACGCGCTGCTTGGTCCTGCCGCCTATGACGTGGTGTCGCTGCTGCAGGATGCACGGATCGAAGTGCCCGAGCAGCTCGAGCTTTCACTTCTCACCCGCTACATCAAGGCGCGACGGGTGACCGACGAGAGCTTCGATCCGGCCGATTTCGCCACGCTCTATGCGATCATGTCGGCGCAGCGGAACACGCGCCTGCTCGGCACCTTCGCCCGACTCAACGGGCGTGACGGCAAGCCGCATTATTTGAAGCACCAGCCGCGGATCTGGACCTACCTCAACCGGTCGCTGGCTCACCCGTCGCTCGCGCCGCTCCGCGACTGGTACGCGGCCAATGTCCCTCCTCCGGTACCGTAGGTTTACCGGTTGTTAGCCGTCGACCGAATAAGGTTGCGCTGGCTGTGCGCTGTGTCTGGGACGGCCGCATCGGGAGCAGGACCACACGATGGCGACGGAACGACGCAGGGGCGATCGTGTCACATTCGAGCGCGGCATTGCGGCGTTCATGATGGGCATCGACGGCACCTGGCGGCGCGACTGCGTCATGGAGGACGTGTCCGAGACGGGAGCCAAGCTCACCGTCGAGGGCTCGATCGAGGGCCTGCACCTGAAGGAATTCTTTCTGCTGCTGTCGTCCACAGGATTGGCCTATCGCCGCTGCGAGCTGGCATGGGTCAACGGCGACCAGATCGGCGTCAATTTTCTGAAGCAAGGCGACAAAAAGAAAAAAATGACCAAACGCGGCACGCAGGCTGCCGAAGCTTAGAGCATGATCCGGAAAAGTGGAGACCGGTTTTCCGACAAGATCATGCTCAAACAAGGGTTCCGGTCGCCATCGACGTCTTATGGCCGTCATGTCCGATGACTATGGCGTTTGATCGATGTGCCTGCCGAATCGCCATGATATGATCGGCGCAGAGAGATCATGACCGAGAACGTCCGGAAGATGTCCGTCACCCCCCATAGAGCCATGGTGCTCGCCGCCGGCCTCGGCGTGCGCATGCGCCCGCTCACCAACACGAAGCCGAAGCCGCTGGTGAGCGTGGCCGGCCAGCCGCTGCTCGACCATGTGCTCGACAAGCTCGCCGGCGCCGGCGTCGTTGAGGCCGTCGTCAATGTGCACTATCTGCCCGACCAGATCATCGATCACGTCAAGACGCGCAGCCGCCCGCGCGTGATCATCTCCGACGAGCGCGACCAGGTGCTCGGCACCGGCGGCGCGGTCGTCAAGGCGTTGCCGCAGCTCGGCGATGCGCCGTTCTTCCACGTCAACTCCGACACGATGTGGATCGATGGCGTGCGCTCCAACCTGGCGCGGCTGGCGGAAACCTTCGACCCGGCGCGGATGGATATCCTGCTCCTGATGGCGCCGACTGCCTCGAGCATCGGCTATAGCGGCCGCGGTGATTATGCGATGCTGCCTGACGGCGCGCTGCGCAAGCGGCGCGAGAACCAGGTGGTGCCGTTCGTCTATGCGGGCGCGGCAATCATGTCGCCGGCGTTGTTTGCCGATGCGCCCGCCGGCGAGTTCTCGCTGACCAAGATGTTCGACCGCGCCAACGAGCGGGAACGGCTGTTCGGGCTGCGCCTCGACGGCGTCTGGATGCATGTCGGAACTCCCGATGCGATCCAGGCCGCGGAAGAGGCGTACCTGGAAAGCGTCGCGTAGAACACGATGAGATCAGCTTGATCTGAAACAGCGGCGGAGGCCACCTCTCCCTTGGGAGAGGTCGATTTGCGCAGCAAATCGGGTGAGAGGTTATGGTCTATCGAGAGCGCAAGGGCCCTCACCCGGATTGCATCTGACGATGCAATCCGACCTCTCCCCGATGGGGAGAGGTCAACCGAAAAGGCCACAAGGTCAGCCGTCATCATCGATGGCGAGAACGGCGAAGCTCGCCAGCCAGTGTTCGCCCATATAGTCGCCGGCGATATGCGGCAGTCCGACGTCGAGGTGGCGGCGTGCGGCATCCTGCAGGATCGGGCGGCGGGCATCCGCTTCGGGCAGTGCTTCGGCAAGCGCACGCCAGCACCATGCGCGGCTGAGATTGAGCCCGTCGAGATGGGCGATCTTGCCGTCGGTGCGGTCCGTGACGGTGGCTGGCCGGAACAATGTCGCAGGTTCGTGCTGTGCAAGCCGTGGCAGGAAGCGGTCGAACCAGGACAGGAATGCGTCGGGCGTCAGCACGCGACGCATGCATTCCGCTTCGATCAGCGCGGAAGACTGGAAGTCGTCGCCGCTTGGCTCGCCCCAGGCGGGACAGTCTTCATCGAGGCCGTACCAGCGCAGTGCGGTCTCACGCAGCAGGAAGCTCAACGCGGCGTCGTCTGTCGCGGCCGCGTAGTCGGCGGCCATGCGCAGGCCAAACGCGGTGTTGAAATGCGTGCCGACCCGCACCGGATAGGTGGCGAGCGGCAGGAAATCGCGAAAGCGTTGCGCAAAAATCTCGGCAAGAGGGGCAATTCGTTCGCGCCATCGGCGCTCGTCGAGCACCGAGAGTTCAGCCGCGAGCTTCAACAGCCAGCCCCAGCCATAGGGTCGCTTGAAGCCGCGCGCGGTGGGGGCCGCGAGATAGGCGCATTCCGCGGCGACCTTCTCCGCAACGAACTGCTCATCGAACAGGGCGCGAATATCATCCGCGGCTTCTGACCTCGGATGCCGGCGCAGCAGCCGCGCGAGCATCCAGTAGCTGTGCACGCAGGAGTGCCAGTCGTAGCTGCCGTAGAACACCGGATGCAGCGCGCGCGGCGTGCGCGCGTCGTCCGGTCCCGCCAGCACATGATCCGGCTTGTTCGGGTATTCGCGCCTGACATGGCCGAGCGCGATACGGGCAAAGCGGACGGCGAGCTCTTCGGTGAGAATTGGGGCACCCATGAAGCATTCTCCTTTCGCCTGCGCCAACCAATGACCTCGATCAGGCACGGTGTCACCTAGATAGGACACTGCGTCGCTGCGAACGTCGCGGAGCAACCGTGCGGCCTGTAGATCATTGTTGAAATAGATTATCTATGCATGCATTATTGTTTTCATGAATTTGCCGGCCGTCGATCTCAACCTACTGGTCGCCTTCGAAGCACTGATGGACGAGCGCCGCCTCACCCGTGCGGCGGAGGCGGTTGCGGCTCGCTATATTGGCGCCTGATTCCGAATCAGGCAGCCCATGCGCGTCTTCAGCGTTCCCATCTCCGCACCGTTCCTGCGCACCGTCATCTCGGCCCTGGTCGAGGGACGGCTGGTCGCGGGATTCGAGGCACGGAACGATCCGGCGAGGCTCGCCAATGCCACGCTGTACCTGCCGACGCGGCGCGCCGGACGGCTGGCGCGCGAGGTGTTTCTCGACGTACTCGACGCCGACGCCGCGGTGCTGCCGCGCATCGTCGCGCTCGGCGACATCGATGAAGACGAGCTCGCGTTTGCGGACCAGTCGGACGATGTCGGCGGCGCCGCGCCACTGGACATTCCACCAAAGCTCGGCGAGCTCGAACGCCGCCTGACGTTGGCCCATCTGGTCGCGGCCTGGGCGAAGACGCCGGTGTCCTCGCCGCTGGTGGTCGGCGGTCCGGCCTCGACCTTGCAGCTCGCCGGCGACCTCGCGCGACTGATGGACGACATGGTGACGCGCGGCGTCGACTGGCGCGAGCTCGACCGGCTGGTGCCGGACCAGCTCGACAAATACTGGCAGCACTCGCTCGAGTTCCTGCGCATCGCGCGCGACGCCTGGCCGAACTACCTGAAGGAGATTGGACGGATCGAGCCGGCGGCACGCCGCGACCTGTTGATCGAGGCGGAAGCGGCACGGCTCACCGCGCATCACGCAGGCCCGGTGATCGCAGCCGGTTCCACCGGCTCGATGCCGGCGACCGCAAAATTCCTGCACGCGGTGGCGAAGCTCCCGAACGGCGCCGTGGTGCTGCCCGGACTCGACACCGATCTCGACGAGGAGTCCTGGGACACGATCGGCGGCGAGCGCAACGACGAGGGCAGGTTCACCACGCCGCCGTCCTCGAACCATCCGCAATTCGCGATGCACGCGCTGCTCGACCGCTTCGGCATCAAGCGCCGCGACGTGGAGAACCTTGCCGAAGCGGCGCCGCAGGGACGCGAGGTGCTGGTGTCGGAGACAATGCGCCCGTCGACCGCGACCGCGCAATGGCACGACCGGCTGGAACGGCCCGAGATCGCTGCGCGCGTCACCGCCGGGATGACCAACCTAACCGTGGTCGAGGCGCCGAATCCGGAGATGGAGGCGCTGGCGATCGCGGTGGCGATGCGCGAGGCGCGGCATCTCGGCAAGTCGGCTGCGCTGGTGACACCGGACCGCGCGCTGGCGCGCCGCGTGATGGCGTCGCTGACGCGCTGGAATCTGGAGTTCGACGATTCCGGCGGCGATGCGCTGATGGAGACCTCGCCCGGCGTGTTCGCCCGCCTCAGTGCAGAAGCGGCGGCAAACGGGCTGGAGCCGCCGACGCTGCTCGCGCTGCTCAAGCATCCGCTGTTCCGGCTCGGCGGCGCACAGGGCGCGCTGAAGCGCGCGGTCGAAGTATTGGAACTCGCCGTATTGCGCGGCACGCGGCCGCAAGCGGGCTCCGGCGGCTTGGCGCGCGATTTCGAGCGCTTCCGCGCCGAGCTGACAAAGCTCCGCAACGGCGAGACCTCGTCGCTGCACGTTGCGGAGCAGCGCGCACGGCTGCGCGATCACGACCTCAACCAGGCGCAGGGCCTGATCGCGAAACTCCAGGCCGCGCTGGCGCCGCTCGAGGGCATGGCATCGTCGAGGCCCCACGATTTCGCCGAACTGGCCTCGCGGCATCGCGATGTGCTGATGGCGCTGTCCTGCGACCAGCACGGCGTCGCGGTCGTGTTCGAGGATCGCGCCGGCGGCGTGCTGGCATCGGCATTCGACGACCTGCTCGCCAAGCAGCAGCCGAGCGGCCTGGTGACGCCGCTTGCCGACTATCCGGAGGTGTTCCAGACCGCGTTCGCCGACCGCATGGTGCGGCGACCGGAATCCGCGCGTGCCCAGCTCAACATCTTTGGCCAGCTCGAGGCGCGTCTCACCGAATCCGATCGCGTCATCCTCGGCGGCCTGGTCGAGGGCGTCTGGCCGCCGGCGCCGCGGGTCGATCCCTGGCTGAGCCGGCCGATGCGGCACCAGCTCGGGCTCGATCTCCCCGAGCGGCGCATCGGCCTTTCCGCGCACGACTTCGCGCAACTGCTCGGCCATGACGAGGTGATCCTCACTCATGCGGCCAAGGTCGGCGGCGCGCCGGCGGTGGCCTCGCGCTTTTTGCATCGGCTGGAAGCGGTCGCCGGCGAAGCGCGCTGGAAAACAGCAAAGGCGGCCGGCGAGACTTACGTGCAATATGCCGCCGAGCTCGACCGTCCCGACAAGGTCGAGCCGATCGCCCAGCCGGAGCCGCGGCCGCCGCGCGAGGCCCGGCCGCTGAAAATGTCCGTCACCGCGATCGAGGACTGGCTGCGCGATCCCTACACCATCTATGCGCGCTACATCTTGAGGCTCGATCCGCTCGATCCGGTCGACATGCCATTGTCTGCGGCCGACCGCGGTTCGGCAATCCACGAGGCGCTCGGCGAATTCACGCAAACCTATGCCGCCGCGCTGCCGGCCGACACGACGCGCACCCTGCGCGAGATCGGGGCTGAGTATTTCGCGCCGCTGATGGAGCGGCCCGAGGCGCGCGCGCTGTGGTGGCCGCGCTTCCAGCGCATTGCCGCATGGTTTGCCGAATGGGAGCAGGCCCGGCGCGGCCATATCGACGCGATCAAGGCCGAGATCCGCGGCGAGATCGGCATCGCCCTCGACGACGAGCGGACGTTCGTCCTTTCCGCTCGGGCCGATCGCATCGAGCGGCGAAACGACGGCAGCTTTGCGATCCTCGACTACAAGACCGGCCAGCCGCCGACCGGAAAGCAGGTGCGCATGGGCCTGTCGCCACAGCTCACTTTGGAAGCCGCGATCCTGCGCGAAGGCGGCTTTGCCGACATCCCCGCCGGCTGCTCGGTCGGCGAGCTCGCCTATATCAGGCTGAGCGGCAACAATCCGCCGGGCGAGCAGCGTTCGCTGGAATTGAAGATCAAGCCCAGCGACACGCCGCAGCCACCCGATGAGGCCGCCGACAGCGCGCGAAACAAGCTGGAAGCGCTGATCCGCGCCTTCGACGACGAGCAGCAGGCCTACACTTCGCTGAATCTCTCGATGTGGGCGAACCGCTATGGCGCCTATGACGACCTCGCGCGGATCAAGGAATGGTCCGCCGCCGGCGGCCTGGGGATCGAGGAATGGTGAAGGCACCCCGCCCCATCCCGTCAGCGGTGCGCGACGCACAGGCGCGCGCGTCCGATCCGAAGGCGTCCACCTTCGTGTCGGCGAATGCCGGCTCGGGCAAGACCCACGTTCTGGTGCAGCGGGTGATCCGCCTGCTGCTATCAGGCGTGCCGCCGGAAAAGATTCTCTGCATCACCTTCACCAAGGCCGCCGCCGCCAACATGGCCGAGCGGGTGTTCACGACACTCGGCCACTGGGTGACGCTGGACGACACCGCGCTCGATGCCGCGATCCGCGAGGCCGGCATCGCCTATCCGAATGCCAAGCTCCGACGTGATGCACGGAAGCTGTTCGCCTGCGCGCTGGAGACGCCCGGCGGGTTGAAGGTGCAGACCATCCACGCGCTGTGCACCCGGCTGCTGCAGCAGTTTCCGTTCGAGGCCAACGTGCCGGCGCGGTTTGCCGTGCTCGACGACCGCGACCAGAACGAGATGATGGAACGCGCCAATCTCGCGGTGTTCCTGGACGCCTCACGCAATCCCGATAGCGCAATCGGCCGCGCGCTGATGACGGCGATGGCGAGCGCCGCCGACGTCACCTTCAAGGATGTGGTCCGCGAGGCCTGCCTCAGCCGCGACCATTTCATGGCCTGGATCGACACCGCCGGCAGCGCCG
Organism: Bradyrhizobium sp. ORS 86; assembly: GCF_045571475.1. Lineage (NCBI taxonomy): Bacteria > Pseudomonadati > Pseudomonadota > Alphaproteobacteria > Hyphomicrobiales > Nitrobacteraceae > Bradyrhizobium > Bradyrhizobium sp. ORS 86. The sequence goes on from NZ_CP120699.1 coordinate 85,633, forward strand.
CGGCAGCCGCCGCGCAGATGGCGGCCGCGCTGGGCGTGTCGCCCGACGACCGCATCGAGGATATCGAGCGCGAGATTGTCGACGGACCCTATCTCAGGCGCACCGGGTGGGAAGAGATCGCGGCCGCCCTCGACACCGGCAGCAAGTCCGATCAGGACCAGGCGGCACGGCTGCGCGACGCGCTGGTGTTCACCGGCGCGGCACAGGTTGACGCCTATCTTGCCGTGTTCCTGACCGATGCCGATCGCACGCCGCGCAAATCGGTGGTGACGAAGAAGTTCTGCGACAACAATCCCGCGATCGGCCGGCTGTTCGAGGCCGAGGTCCGCCGCGTGCTGCCGCTGGTCGAACGGCGCCGCGCGGTGATCGCGCGCGACCGCACCGAGGCGCTGATCCATATCGCGACGGCTGCAGCGGCACACTACCGCCGCGAAAAGCTGGAACGCGGCCTGCTCGACTATGACGACCTGATCGACAAGACGCTGGAGATGCTCGAGCGCGTCTCCTCAGGCTGGGTGCACTACAAGCTCGACCGCGGCGTCGATCACGTGCTGATCGACGAGGCGCAGGACACCAGCCCGCGGCAATGGGACATTGTCGCCCACATCATCTCGGAGTTCACCTCAGGCGCCGGCGCGCGCGACGGCCTGGTGCGCACCGTGTTCGCGGTCGGCGACGAGAAGCAGTCGATCTTCTCCTTCCAGGGCGCGGCACCGCGCGAATTCGACCTGCGCCGCCGCGAGCTGAAGCGGCGGTTCGAGGATGCCGGGCTGAAGTTCGATCCGGTGTCGTTCACCTATTCGTTCCGCTCCGGACCGACGATCCTGCACTCCGTCGATCATGTGTTCCGCGAGCAGGAGATCTATCGCAGCATCCACGCCGTCGAGAACGGCTATCCGATCCACAACGCGATGGCCGACGCCGGCCCGAGCCTGATCGAGCTCTGGGATCTCGCGCAAGCCGACGACCGGCAGGACATCGAGGGCTGGCGCGCGCCGTTCGACGGCGTATCGGTGACCAGCCCCGAGGCGAAGCTCGCGCGGCGAATCCAGGCCGAGATCAAACGCCTCGTCGCCAGCGGCACCATGACCGGCAGCGCCGGCGCGCGCCGTCCGTTGCGCTACGGCGATATGCTGATTCTGGTGCGCCGCCGCGGCAACGCCTTCGATGCGGTGATCCAGGCGCTGAAGCACGCCGGCATCCCGGTTGCCGGCGCCGACCGGCTGAAGCTGACCGAGCACATCGCAATCATCGACCTGATGAACCTCGCCGACGCGCTGCTGCTGCCGCAGGACGATCTTGCGCTCGCGGTGGCACTGAAGAGCCCGCTGTTCGGCCTTACCGACAACGATCTGTTCAAGCTGGCGTGGCAGCGCCATGGCTCGCTGCGTGAGGCGCTTGCCGCGCAAGCCCCGACTGAAGAGCGTTTCGCCGACGTGCTGAAGCGTCTCGAGCAATGCGAGCGCCGCTTCACCCAGGAGACGCCGTTCGCATTCTACGCCTGGCTGCTCGGCGGCGACGGCGGCCGCGCGCGCATCCTGCGCCGGCTCGGCCACGAGGCCAATGACGCGCTCGACGAATTCCTCGAGCTTGCGCTGGGCTATGAGCGCAAGGCGCCGGCCTCACTGCAGGGCTTCGTAGCGTGGCTGCGCGCGGCCGACACCGAGGTGAAGCGCGACATGGAGATTTCGCGCGACGAGGTGCGCGTCATGACCGTGCATGGCGCCAAGGGCCTGGAATCCTCGGTCGTCTTCCTCGTGGACACCACGACGTCGCCGTCCGACACGCAGCGCCTGCGGCTGATCCATCTGCCGCAGGGCAACGCCGCGCCGCACGCGCCCGGTGTCGTGGTGTGGGCGGGCAAGAAGGCGGAGGATCCCCCCGGGGTCGCCGACGCGCGCAAGGCGATGCTCGGCGACACCGAGGACGAATATCGCCGCCTGCTCTATGTGGCGATGACGCGCGCCGCGGACCGGCTGGTCGTCGGCGGCTGTATGCCCGGCAATATGAACACGGTGCGGAAGTCCTCCTGGTACGACCTGATCACCAGGGGGCTGGCCAATTCCGGGCTCAAGCTCGAGGAGATCGAGACGCCGGCCGGCAAGATCAAACGCTATTCGCGGCCGGAGGACGGCGCCGAGGCTACCGGGGCGGCGGCCTCGGTCGCGGTAGCGCCGACTGTGCTGCCGCCATGGCTGCGCGCTCCCGCCGCGCCTGAAGCCTCCGCATCAGGCCTGCTGCGCCCCTCCGATCCCGCCGAAGGCGACGGCCACCATGTGCGGTCCGGCGAATCGGTCGTCGCACGGGCCCGCGCCCTGCAGCGCGGCACGCTGGTGCATCGCCTGCTGCAGTCGCTGCCGGATGTCGCCATTGAACGGCGCCGCGAGGCCGCTTTCGGCTATCTCGCGCGCAATGCCGACGGCTGGAGCGAGGAGGAGCGCACCGCGCTGGCCGGCCAGGTGCTTGCCCTGATCGCGGACCCGCGCTTCGCGGCGGTGTTCGGGCCCGGCAGCCGCGCCGAGGTCTCGATCGTCGGGCGGCTGGGCCGGCCGGGTCAACCGAAGGCACTGGTCTCGGGTCAGATCGACCGGCTGGTGGTGACCCCCAAGGAGGTTCTGATCGTCGATTTCAAGACCAACCATACCCCGCCCAAGACCGCCGCCGAGGCGCCAAGGGGCTATGTCAGGCAGCTCGCGCTGTACCGTGCGGTGCTCGCCAAGCTTTATCCCCAGCTCCCGGTCCGAGCCGCCCTGCTCTGGACCGAAGCGCCTGAAATCATGGAACTTTCTGCCTCCGCGCTGGACGCCGGGCTGGCATAAGGTCAGGTCGGCGTGACCAAGCTTGACCCGGCAAGGGGGCGTTCATAGGTTTCACTCATGCTCCCCGGGCGCGATTCTCGATCGCGCCTTTTGTCTCAACCGAACGAGGTACTCCCATGGCCGTTGGCAAGGTTTCTGACGCCGATTTCGACGCCGAAGTGCTCAAGGCGACCGGGCCGGTGGTCGTCGACTTCTGGGCCGAGTGGTGCGGCCCCTGCCGCATGATCGCGCCCGCCCTTGACGAAATTTCCGGCGCGATGGGCGACAAGGTCAAGATCGTGAAGCTCAACGTCGACGAGAGCCCGAAGACCGCGTCGAAGTATGGCGTGATGTCGATCCCGACCCTGATGATCTTCAAGGGCGGCGAGATGGCCTCGCGTCAGGTCGGCGCAGCGCCGAAGGCGAAGTTGCAGCAGTGGATTTCCGCTGCGGTCTGATCCGCTTCCAATTTGCTGATTGTGAAACGGCCGGCGAAAGCTGGCCGTTTTGTTTTTTGCGGCGGATGATCGCGCGGTCCGGGGCGCTGCGGTCCGAGTTCTCTTGAAGTTCTCTTGGATTTCGCTGCGTTCCACCCGTGGATGCGAACGGCGCCGCTGCAAGGATCCGCAACTGGATCGCCCCGCATTGGAACCTGTGCATGCAGGCCAAGTTGAGGTGCCGAATCGTCTTGAGGAGGGACCTATGTCGAACCCCAGATCAACCGCGCAGGTCGCGGGACATCCCATTCATCCGATGCTTATTCCGTTTCCAGTCGCCTGCTTCGTTTTGACCTTCGTTGCTGACCTCGCCTTCTGGAAGACCGGCACTGACTTCTGGGCCAGCGCCTCGCTCTGGCTGCTTGGGATCGGCTTGATCATGGCGGTCCTCGCGGCCGTTGCCGGCCTGACTGATCTCCTGGGAGATGATCAGGTCCGCAACCTTTCCGATGCATGGCAGCATGCGGGCGGCAACGTCATCGTGGTGTTGATCGCGCTCTACAACTGGTACTCTCGCTTCGAGCACGGCTCATCCGCGATCCTACCGACGGGTCTCGTGCTCTCGCTCATCGTGGTCCTGATCCTGCTGTTCACGGGCTGGAAGGGCTGGGAGATGGTCTATCGCGAGCATGTCGGCGTGTCGGACGAGGCGCACATCCACTAACGAAGCTTCGGCAGGTAGCACGGGTTACGACGAACGAATCCATCCCGTTGCCAGCGCCGAGGCGAGCTCAGGCTGGCCGTTCTGCCGCGCCAGCGCTGCCATCGTCTCGTGGTCGTACGGCACGTGGCGGAAGGTCACCCGCCATGCGCCACCGGCCTGTTCAAGGATAGCATAGCGCGCGTCGGGAGAGCCGGCCTGCACGACATGTGGATGCGGCTTGCCAGCCCGATAGCCGGGCGAGCCGACGCTGCCTGGATTGACGATCAGCCGTCCGTCGCGAAGTCGCACGGCGCGGGCAGTATGGGTGTGAGCGCAGAGGATCAGCGACTGCATCACGCCGGCCGCCATCGCCTCGATCGATTCCAGCGCGGACATGCAGACCTCGCCGCCGGGGAGCACCGTCTCGAGCCAATAGGTCTCGTCATCGGCTGGCGTCGCGTGACAGAGAAAGACCTGCTCGCGATAGACACAATTCGCAGGCAGCGTGCGCAGCCAGTCGAGATGCCGCGGCTCGAGTTGTGTATAGGTTCGCCGCTCCCAGGAGCCCATCTTCTCGTGAGGGCGGTCGATCAGATAGCGGTCGTGATTGCCGAGCAGATGGGTCGCATCGAGACCCATCAGGATGTCGATGGTCGGCCGCGCATCGAGCGGCCCGCTGACCATGTCGCCGAGATCGACGATATCGGAAATGCCCGCAGCGCGAATGTCTGAAAGCACGGCTTCCAGTGCAAGGTAATTGCCATGAACGTCGGCGATGGCCGCGAACCGCATGATGCCGGCTCCTCCTTCGGATCCTTGACAGCCAGGCTCATCATGCAGGAGGCGTGCCGTTGGCGGCAAGTACGGGGCCGGCGAGATAGAGCGAGCCGGTGATCAGGATGCGCGGCGGCACCTCATAGGCCAGCATCGCGAGCCGCTGCAGCGCGGCGTCGACGCCGGGCGCGATCTCAACCCGCATGCCGAGCGCGCGCGCCGCATCGGCCAGCCGCTCGGGCGGCATTCCGCTGTCGCGCCCGGGCACAGGGACGGCGATGATGTGGCGCGTCAGCCCGGCGAAATTGGCGAGGAAGGCGCCGGCGTCCTTGTTGCCCATCATGCCGGCGACGACGACGAGCGGCCGCGATACGCGTTCCTCGAGATCGCCGAGGGCTGCGGCCGCGACCCGACCGCCTTCGGCATTGTGCCCGCCGTCGAGCCAGACCTCGCTGCCTTGCGGCCCCTGGCTGACGAGCGCGCCGGAGACCAGCCGCTGCATTCGCGCTGGCCACTCGGCATTGACGATACCGGCTTCATAGGCGGCCATGTTGAGCTTGAACGCGTCGATCGCGCGCAGTGTCGCGATCGCAAGTCCGGCATTGTCGAACTGGTGACGGCCGAACAGTTTTGGCGCCGCGAGATCCAGCAATCCGCGTTCGTCCTGATAGACCAGCCGGCCGCGCTCGACGCCGACATGCCATTGCTGCCCCGCCGCGTGCAGCGGTGCGCGCATGCGGCTTGCCTGCGCCTCGATCACCGCCATCGCCTCCGGTGCCTGCTCGGCACAGATCACCGACACCTTGCGCTTGATGATCGCAGCCTTCTCGCCGGCAATCGACGTCAGCGTGTCGCCGAGGAATTCCATGTGATCCATGCTGACCGGCGCGATGACCGAGGCGAGCGGCGTCTCGACCACATTGGTCGAATCGAGCCGGCCGCCGAGCCCGACCTCGAGCAGCGCGACGTCGGCCGGATGCTTTGCAAACAGGCAGAACGCGACCGCGGTCTCCATCTCGAAGACGGTGACGGGATTACCGGCGTTGACCCGCTCGCAATGCTCGAACGTTGCATGCAGCTCGTCGTCATCGACGAGCCTGCCACCGCCGACCGCGCCCAGCCGGTAGCATTCGTTGATCCGTACCAGATAGGGCGAGGTGAAGACGTGCACGCGCAGGCCGGCGGCCTCCAGGATCGCACGCAAATAAGCGATCGTGGACCCCTTGCCGTTGGTGCCGGCGACATGGATCACCGGCGGCAGCTTGCGCTCGGGGTGATCGAGCCCCTTCATCAGACCGAGCATGCGATCGAGGCTGAGATCGATGCGCTTGGGGTGCAGCGCCGACACCCGCGCGATCAACGCCTCGAACGAGGACGGTGATGAGGCGGCTCTGTCGGTCACGCGTGCGGCGCGGCCGGCACCGTCTCCGGAGCCGTGACGATCTGGGCCGGCGCCGTGACGGCGGCCGTGGGTTTCGACGAGGTTTCGAGTGCCGGCGACTTCGTCAGCAGGCGGCACAGCCGCGCCAGCGTCGCTCTCATGTCGTGGCGATGCACGACCATGTCGACCATGCCATGCTCGCGCAGATATTCGGCGCGCTGAAATCCTTCGGGGAGCTTCTCGCGGATGGTCTGCTCGATCACGCGGGCGCCGGCAAAGCCGATCAGCGCGCCGGGCTCGGCGATGTGAATGTCACCGAGCATCGCGTAGGAGGCGGTGACGCCGCCGGTGGTCGGATTGGTCAGCACCACGATGTAAGGCTGCCGCGCCTCGCGCAGCATCTGCACCCCGACCGTGGTGCGCGGCATCTGCATCAGCGACAGGATGCCTTCCTGCATCCGCGCGCCGCCGCTCGCCGCGAACACGATGAAGGGCGACTTTTTCTCGACCGCAAGCTCGAGTCCGCGCACCATCGCTTCGCCGGCCGCCATGCCGAGCGAGCCACCCATGAAATCGAAATCCTGCACCGCGACCACGACGCCGGCGCCCTCGAGCTTGCCGTAGCCGACCTTGATCGCGTCGTTCAGGCCGGTCTTGGCGCGAGCGTCCTTGATGCGATCGGCGTATTTGCGCTCGTCGCGGAACTTGAGCGGATCGGCGATGACCTCGGGCAGCGCGATGTCGTACCAGGTCTCGTTGTCGAAGATCGACTTCAGCCGCGCCACCGCGCCCATGCGCATGTGGTAGTTCGAGCCCGGGATCACGAACTGGTTGGCCTCGACGTCCTTGTAGAACACGAGCTGCCCGGAATCCGGGCACTTGATCCAGAGATTCTCCGGCGTCTCGCGGCGCAGGATGTTGCGGATCTTCGGCCGGACGACGTTGGTGAGCCAATTCATGGTTCGCTCCGAAATGCGGATCGGTCCCGCATCACATGGTTATATGGCGGGGCCGGGCGACCCCGGCAAGCCGCGCTCCGCGGCCTTGTCGCCGCAAATTATGGCTTATTCAGCGGCCTGACGGGCGCCGCGGACCCCCTGGGCCAGCGCCGACACGAGGTCGGCCACGGCGGTGACGGTCTTCGGCGTCGCGCGGCCTTCGGCATCGAGGCTGCCGCGCACCGCATCGACGATCGCGGTGCCGACCACGGCGCCATTGGCGCTTTCGGCAATCGCACGCGCCGTCTCGGGGGTGCGGATGCCGAAGCCGACGCAGACAGGCAGCTCGGTGTGCCGTTTGATGCGGGCGACGGCTTCGCCAACCGCCTTCGAATCGGCGGCCGCGCTGCCGGTGATGCCGGTGATCGAGACGTAATAGACAAAGCCCGAGGTGTTGGCGAGCACCGCCGGCAGGCGCTTGTCGTCGGTGGTCGGCGTCGCCAGACGGATGAAGTTCAGTCCAGCCTTCATGGCCGGGATGCAGAGCTCGGAGTCTTCCTCCGGCGGCAGATCGACGATGATCAGGCCATCGACGCCGGCGGCCTTCGCATCGGCCAGGAAGGCGTCAACGCCGTAGATGTAGATCGGATTGTAGTAGCCCATCAGCACGATCGGCGTGGCGTTGTCCTCCTTACGGAAGCCGCGCACCATCTCCAGCGTCTTGCGCAGCGTCATGCCGCCCTTCAGCGCGCGCAGGCCGGCCGCCTGGATCGACGGACCGTCAGCCATCGGATCGGTGAATGGCATGCCGATCTCGATGATGTCGGCACCCGCCTTCGGCAGTGCCTTGACTATGTCGAGCGAGGTTTTTGCGTCGGGATCGCCCGCCATCACGAAGGTGACGAAAGCGGAGCGGCCCTGCTTCCTGAGGTCGGCGAACTTGGCGTCGATGCGGGTGGTCATGATGTGGCAGTCGCTGTGCTATACCTCTCCCCTCCGGGGAGAGGTCGGCTGCGCAGCAGCCGGGTGAGGGGGATGGAGCGATTCAAGGCGAGAGCGCGGAGCCTCCGCGCGTCACAGACCAACGCCGAGGCAACGCTCTGGCAAGCGTTGCGCAACCGAAGGCTGGCGCGATGGAAATTTCGCCGCCAGCACCCGATTGGCCGGTACATCGTCGATTTCGTGACCCTTGATGGCAAACTGATCGTCGAGGTCGATGGCGCGACGCATTCGACATCCGCAGAGCTGAAGCGCGACGAAGTCAGAACGGAAATCCTTGAAGCTTGCGGCTTTCTCGTCGTTCGGGTTTCTAACGTCGACGTGTACGAGAATCTGGAAGGCGTGCTCGAAATGATCGAGACCTCGCTTCGATTCGAGTGAAAGGAAAGACCCCTCACCCGGCCGCTACGCGGCCGACCTCTCCCCGACGGGGAGAGGTAAGGGAAGGGTGCGCGACTTGTCACTTCTTCCTGCCCTTCAAGATGTCGCCGACCTGCGGCACGTCCTTGTCGCCGCGGCCGGAGAGGTTGACCACCATCAGGTGGTCCTTCGGGCGCTGCGGTGCGAGTTCGGACAGTTTCGCGATGGCGTGCGCCGATTCCAGCGCGGGGATGATGCCTTCGAGCCGCGACAGCAACTGGAACGCGGCCAGCGCCTCCTCGTCGGTCGCCGACAGATATTTCACGCGGCCGGTCTCGTGCAGCCAGGAGTGCTCCGGCCCGATGCCGGGATAGTCGAGCCCGGCCGAGATCGAATGCGCTTCCTGGATCTGGCCGTCCTCGTCCATCAGGAGATAGGTGCGGTTGCCGTGCAGCACGCCGGGGCGGCCGCCGGCCAGCGAGGCGGCATGCAATTGCGTCAACCCATGGCCGGCCGCCTCGACGCCGAAGATCTCGACCGATGGATCGTCGAGGAACGGGTGGAAGAGGCCCATGGCATTGGAGCCGCCGCCGATGCAGGCGATCAGCGAATCCGGCAGGCGGCCCTCCGCCTCCTGCATCTGCGTGCGGGTCTCGTGGCCGATGACCGACTGGAAGTCGCGCACCATCATCGGATAGGGATGCGGACCCGCCACCGTGCCGATGCAATAGAATGTGTTGTGCACGTTGGTCACCCAGTCGCGCAGCGCGTCGTTCATCGCGTCCTTCAGCGTGCGCGCGCCCGACTGCACTGGAACGACCTTGGCGCCCAGCATCTCCATGCGGATCACGTTCGGCTGCTGACGTTCGACGTCGACCGCGCCCATATAGACCACGCATTCGAGGCCGAAGCGCGCGCACAGCGTCGCCGTCGCCACGCCGTGCTGGCCGGCACCGGTCTCGGCGATGATGCGCTTCTTGCCCATGCGCCGCGCGACCATGATCTGGCCGAGCACATTGTTCACCTTGTGCGAGCCGGTGTGATTGAGCTCCTCGCGCTTCAGATAGATCTTGGCGCCGCCGAAATGGTCGGTGAGGCGCTCGGCGAAATACAGCGGCGAGGGCCGGCCGACATAATCCTTCAGATAGGCGTTCATCTCAGCCTGGAACGACGGATCGGCCTTGGCCTCCGCATAGGCCTTCTCCAGGTCGAGGATCAGCGGCATCAGCGTTTCCGCCACGAAGCGTCCGCCGAAAATGCCGAAATGTCCGCGCTCGTCAGGGCCGGTGCGGAAGGAATTGGGCAGGGTTGGATTCATCGAACCATCAGTTCCTGGGTTGCGCGCGCGGCGCGGATGAAGGCGCGGATCAGCTCGGGATCCTTGACGCCGGGCGTGCGCTCGACACCCGACGAGACGTCGACACCGCCGGCACGGGTCACGGTGACGGCCTCGGCAACGTTGTCGGCGTGAAGCCCGCCCGAGACCATGTACGGCAGGGCAAGATCAAGATTTTCCAGCACGCGCCAATCGAACGGCGCACCGAGGCCACCCGGCCGCGTGGCGTCCTTCGGCGCCCGGGCATCGAACAGGATACGGTCGGCAACGCCGGCATAGCCCGGCAGCGGCGCGAGATCGGCAGCCGTCTCGACCGGCAGCGCCTTCATCAGCGGCAGGCCGAACTTCTGCTTGATATCGCGCAGCCGTGCCGTCGTCTCCTTGCCGTGCAGTTGCAGGATGTCAGGCCGCAGCGTCTCGACGATGTTTTCCAGGGTGGCGTCGTCGGCATCGACTGTCAGCGCGACCTTCACCGCGCGACCGTTAGCGCGCCTGCCGAGCTCGCGCGCGACCTCCAGGCCGATATGGCGGGGCGACGGCGGAAAGAACACGAACCCGACCATGTCGGCGCCGGCATCAAGCGCGACGTCGAGCGTCTCGCGCGTGGACAGGCCGCAGATTTTGACAAGCAGGGACATGGTCTCGAAACGGGTCGTCACTCTGAACGGGTTTTCGGGCGGCCGGAACCGGGGCGTACCCACGTCCGACGGGGCGGGTTCTACAACGTCGCGCCCTGCTTGTCTCGCCCGGCGGACCCGTAAAAGCCGGTTTGAGACGGCGCGGGAAGCTGGGGCGCATCGCCTCGGGCCGCGGCAGCCCTGAGATCGGCGAGCTCGGCGCGGGCCCGGCGGGCATCGGCCTCGTGCTGCCGGGCGGCGCGGCGCCAGCGGCCCTGCCGGAACCAGGTCGCGATGCCGCCCGCGAGCACTCCCAGAATCGCCGACGCGATGATCACGACGAACAGCGGCAATGTGACTGCGATCGTCGGCGTGACGGAATTGAAGGGATCAAACGACACCGTCACCCAGTGACGGTTGGCGACCGCGAAGATGATGAAGATCAGCCCCAGCGGAATGACGACCAATGCCGTGAAGAACTTTCGCATGACCATCTCTCACAGCGATGGAGAAAGCGCGGGCATGAGCCCGCGACACGGCACGCCTGAGCCCGTGCGCTACGCGTCAGCCTTTGGTGCGTCGACCTTCGACGCTTCAGCTTCGACGCCCTCGCGATTGAGACGCTCGCGCATCTCCTTGCCGGTCTTGAAGAACGGCACGCTCTTCTGATCGACCGGCACATGCTCGCCGGTACGCGGATTGCGGCCGGCACGCGCCGGACGATGCTTGACGGAGAATGCGCCAAAACCACGCAACTCGACACGATCGCCGCGCGCCAGCGCCGCGACGATCTCATCGAGAATCGCATTCACAATGTTCTCGACATCCCGCTGATAGAGGTGCGGGTTGTGCTCGGCGATACGCTGAACAAGTTCGGATTTGATCATCGAAAATGGGATCCGGGATCTCGCGGAAGTCCATTTCCGTGAAAATACCCTGCACTGTCAAGTCGCTAAATCAATTCCCGGCGTCGCGAATTAGGGTGACAAATAGCCCAATTGGGCCATTCCGCGATTCCCGCAGAGCGGGAATCGCCTCTACGACACGCCCTGGCACCGATCAGTTGGTTCCGGTTGGGGTCCACAAGGCCAACATGCCGTCAAGCCCGAATCGATCGACCGCCTGCACCATGCCACCCTGCTCGATCCGCCGCGCGATGGCGCCGAGGCCGAGCGCGTCGAGGGTTACGGACGCTGCGGTGCGCAGGAATGTCAGGTCGCCGAAGCGGGGATTGAGCTTGTAGTCGCGCACCGGAAGGCCGCTTTTCACCTTTTTTTCCGCAACGAGCCAAGCAACCGCGGTTTTCTCATCGCCGAGCTGATCGATCAGCTTGAGATCAAGCGCCTGCCTGCCGGTGAAGACGCGTCCATCCGCGACTTTCTGCAGCAGGGCGTCGTCCATGCCGCGCCGCTCCCTCACCAATCCCCGGAACCATGCATAGGAATCCTTCACCAGCGCGTCGATCGCGTCGCGCGCTTCGGGGCTGGTCGGCTCGAGGCCGTTCGGCGCCGCCTTCAACGGCGAAGACTTGATCTCCTCGACCTTCACGCCGACGGTTTTGAGAAGTTCTGAAACGTTTGGAAACTGGAAGAGCACGCCGATCGAGCCGACCAGCGATGTCTGCTGGGCGACGATGTGATCGGCCGCAAGCGCGGTGATGTAGCCGCCCGACGCGGCCAGACCCTCGACGACGACGACGAGCGGCTTCTTCGCCTTTAGTTGCACAAGCGAATCGTAGAGCTGCTCGGAGCCGGCGGTGGTGCCGCCCGGTGAATTGATGTGCACGACGACGGCCGCATAGCTCGATTTCTCGAGCCGCTCCAGCGCTTCGACGCGCTGCTGGTCACTGCGGATCAGCCCCTCGATCGTGACTCGCGCGATCGTGCCCTTGGTCTCGAACACGCCGCGTTCGCCGGTCGCGAACAGGCCGATCCCCACAATGGCCGCGATCACCACGATGGCGGCGGTGACACGCCAGAACGTCAACTTGCGTCTGATACGGCGGCGATCGACGATCACGTCTGAATCCAGCGACATCGAAATGCTCCAAGAATGTCCGCGCGTTTCTGCAATCGCAGCGTCACCATAACCTTAGCCAAATACATCAATTGCGACGCAATATGAAGAAAACAAGGCTCGCCGTATTGGCGCTACGTCCTCACCTCTCCTTGATACGTCCTCACCTCTCCTTGAAAAGGGGAGGTCGCTTTGCTCGTGAGAGCAAAGCGGGTGAGGATCGGCTCTCCCGGCATGGAGCATCGCCTGCGGCTGGACCCCCATCCCGACCTTCCCCCTTTTAGGGGGAAGGGGAAGACGGACCTGTGGCCACTCAATCAAAAAGGCCCCGGCTTGCGCCGGGGCCTGATTGGTTCGCGAAAACCCAAGCGAACGCTTACTTGTCGGTGCCGCGGTTCTTGAGCGCGGTGCCGAGGATGTCACCGAGCGTCGCACCCGAATCGGAGGAGCCGTACTGCGCGATGGCCTCCTTCTCCTCGGCGACTTCCAGCGCCTTGATCGAGACCTGCACCTTGCGGGCCTTCTTGTCGAACTGGATGACGCGGGCATCGACCTTCTCGCCGACGGCGAAGCGTTCGGCGCGCTGGTCGTTGCGGTCGCGGGCCAGCTCGGACCGCTTGATGAAGGTGGTGAACTCGGTGCCCGAGATCCGGACCTCGATGCCGCTCTCCTTCACCTCGAGCACTTCGCAGGTCACGACCGCGCCCTTCTTGACGTCGCCCGGCTCGGCGAAGGGGTCGCCTTCGAGCTGCTTGACGCCGAGCGAGATGCGCTCCTTTTCGACATCGACATCGAGCACCACGGCCTTGACCATGTCGCCCTTCTTGAAGTTGTCGATGACCTGCTCGCCCGGAAGCTTCCAGTCGAGGTCGGAGAGATGGACCATGCCGTCGACGTCGCCCTCGAGACCGAGGAACAGACCAAACTCGGTCTTGTTCTTGACCTCGCCCTCGACCACCGAACCGACCGGGAACTTCTCGACGAAGACCTCCCAGGGATTGCGCATGGTCTGCTTGAGACCGAGCGAGATGCGGCGCTTGACCGAATCCACTTCCAGGACCTGCACTTCGACTTCCTGCGAGGTCGAGACGATCTTGCCGGGGTGCATGTTCTTCTTGGTCCACGACATCTCGGAGACGTGGATCAGGCCTTCGATGCCCGGCTCGAGCTCGACGAACGCACCGTAGTCGGTGATGTTGGTGACGCGGCCGGTGAAGCGGGCGCCGAGCGGATACTTGGCTTCGATGCCCTGCCACGGATCGTCCAGCAGTTGCTTCATGCCGAGCGAGATGCGGTGTGTCTCGTGGTTGATCTTGATGATCTTGACCTTCACGGTCTGGCCGATCGACAGCACCTCGGTCGGGTGATTGACGCGACGCCAGGCGATATCGGTCACGTGCAGCAGGCCGTCGATGCCGCCGAGGTCAACGAACGCACCGTAATCGGTGATGTTCTTGACCACGCCGTCGATCACCTGACCCTCTTCGAGGTTCTGCACCAGCTCCTGGCGCTGCTCGGCGCGGGTCTCTTCGAGAACCGTGCGGCGCGACACCACGATGTTGCCGCGGCGGCGGTCCATCTTGAGGATCTGGAACGGCTGCGAGTTGTTCATCAGCGGCGCAACGTCGCGGATCGGACGGATATCGACCTGCGAGCGCGGCAGGAAGGCAACTGCGCCGTCGAGGTCGACGGTGAAGCCGCCCTTGACCTGATTGAAGATGACGCCGTTGACCTTTTCGTTGTTCTGGAACGCCTTCTCGAGCTTGCCCCAGCTCTCTTCGCGGCGCGCCTTGTCGCGCGACAGCACGGCTTCGCCGAGCGCATTCTCGATGCGGTCGAGGAACACCTCGACGGTGTCGCCGACCTTCAGATCGCTTTCACGGCCGGGGCCGGCGAATTCGCGCAGCGCCACGCGGCCTTCTGTCTTCAGGCCGACGTCGATGACGGCCATGTCCTTCTCAATTGCAACCACCTTGCCCTTGATGACCGAGCTTTCCTGCAAATTGCCGCCGGCAAAGGACTCATCAAGCATCGCCGCGAAGTCGTCGCGGGTCGGGTTATAGGAAGACACAGTATTGGAAGCCATTTGTTCTCCAGATGCGGGGAATTGCCGGCCGTTCGGGTTGATGGGCGCACCGTGCGTGAAGTGTCGGGGTTCCGCAAACCCTGACGACCGCTCGTTGCAGGAGGCGCAACAGCGGGCCGGCAGCAGACTGCACGTTCGGTACGTTTGATTGATCCGGAGCCAGAAACGCGAATATCGACTTCGAGACCTGGGAGCGGGCGTTCCTCCAGATGCGGCAAGGGCTCAAACCCAACACCGGCCCGCTTCAGACACAGCCTCGACACCGTCGATGGTGGCCCGGACGGCGCTGATATAGCCCTGCAAGCTGCTTTCGGCAAGCGCGAAATGCCCCATTTTACGGGACTTTCCGGCCCGAAGAGCCTCGCATTGACCTCCGGTGTCAGCGCCTTGCGCGCGCCCGTTCGACGATGGCGATGGCGGCGCGCACACCCGCCTCGATGTCGAGGTTGGAATTGTCCAGGGTGTGGGCGTCCGGCGCTGCACGCAGCGGCGCGATAGCGCGATTTTTGTCGCGCTCGTCGCGCTTGAGGATGTCGGCCAGCACCGCTTCCTCGTCGGCATCCTCGCCACGGGCGCGGGCCTCCAGCGTCCGCCGCCGCGCGCGCACCCTGGGGTCGGCAACCACGAAGATCTTCACGTCGGCGTCAGGGCAGATCACAGTGCCGATGTCGCGCCCGTCGAGCACCGCGCCAGGCGGATCGGCGGCGAACTGGCGCTGGAAGTTGACCAGCACCTCGCGCACCCTGGGAAAGGCGGAAACCACGGACGCGCCTTCCCCGACCTGCTGCGTCTTGAGGATCGGATTGCCGAACTTCTCGGGATCGAGCTCGAGCGCCGCGGCCACCGCGAGCGCCTCATTGTTGAGGTCGGCCCCTGCCGCCATCATCGCATAGGCCACCGCGCGGTAGATCACGCCGGTATCGAGATGGCGATAGCCATAGTGGTGGGCGAGCCGCTTGCCGAGCGTGCCCTTGCCCGAGGCGGCGGGACCGTCGATGGCGATGATCATGCGAAGTCAGCTCCGAGCGAGCGCATCATCGGAATGAAATCCGGAAAACTGGTGGCGATGAAGGTGGTGTCATCGATCTTGACCGGCTTGTCGGAGGCGCAGCCCATCACCAGCGCCGACATCGCGATGCGATGATCCATATGGGTCGCGACCAAGCCACCGCCGGGAACATGACCGCGGCCCTCGACAATCAGATCGTCGCCGGAAACCTCGACCTTGACGCCATTGACGCGCAGCATGTCGGCGGTGGCTTCGAGCCGGTCGGATTCCTTGACCCGCAGCTCCTGCAGGCCGCGCATGATGGTGGTGCCCTCGGCAAAGCTCGCCGCGACCGCCAGCACCAGATATTCGTCGATCATCGACGGCGCACGCTCCGGCGGCACCTCGACGCCGCGCAGCTTCGAGGCACGAACGCGCAACTGCGCCATTGGTTCACCGGCGTCGGCGCGGACCCCGCTCTCCTCGATGGAGGCGCCCATCTCGCGCAGCGTGGTGAGGAGGCCGGTGCGCAGCGGATTGGTCATCACGTCCGAGAATACGACGTCGGAACCTTCGACCATCAGCGCCGCCACGATCGGGAATGCTGCCGAGGAGGGATCGGCCGGCACCACGACCTCGGCGCCATGCAGCTCGGGCTCGCCGTCGAGCGTGATCCTGCGGCCATGGCTGCCTTCCTTCTCCGAGGAGATCTCGGCGCCGAAATGCCTGAGCATCAGCTCGGTATGGTCGCGGCTCGCTTCCTGCTCGATCACGGTGGTGACGCCGGGCGCGGACAGCCCCGCCAGCAGCACCGCGGACTTGATCTGGGCCGAGGCAACCGGCGTCTTGTAGACGATGGGCACCGGATAACGCGCCCCGTGCAGGGTCAGCGGCAGCCGGCCGCCCTCGCGGACATCGCTGGTCCTGGCGCCCATCAGCTCCAGCGGATCAAGGATGCGGCGCATCGGGCGCGAGCGCAGCGAGGCATCGCCATCGAAAACTGCCGCGATCGGACAACCCGCGACCGCGCCCATCACCAGCCGGCAGCCCGTGCCGGAATTGCCGAAATCGAGCGCGGCGGCGGGCTTGGCGAAGCCGCCAACCCCGACGCCGGAGACCGACCAGGCAAATGGCCCGGTCCGCTCCACCCTGGCGCCCAGCGCGCGCATGGATTTCGCGGTATTGAGCACGTCCTCGCCTTCCAGCAGGCCGGAAATGCGGGTTTCGCCGACCGCGAGCGCTCCCAGGATCAGGGCGCGATGGGAAATCGATTTGTCGCCGGGAACGCGGACTTTGCCGGCCAAGGGGCCGCTCGCACGGGATTCCAGTGGGGTCGGGGTGTCTGAATGGGCCAAGATGGTGTCCTCTCGCGCCGCGGCAGGTATCACATAGGCAACATCACGTCACGCGCCCGTCAAATGCGCGCAAAACCGCTATTGACAGCGGCCCCTCAACTAGCCAAGTGAAGCTCCGTTTTTCAGAGACATTCCCAGGATTACCACGTGGCCAAGTCCGATCTCGGAACCAAGCGCATTTGCCCGACCACGGGCAAGAAGTTCTACGATCTCAACAAGAATCCGGTGATCTCGCCTTACACCGGCGAGGTCGTGCCGATCGCGCCGGTGGCCCCGCCGCGGGGCCGTGGCGCCAACGTCAGCTCGCCCTCGACCGCAGCCGACATGCCGGAGACGGCCGAGACCGAAGAGTTGGTCTCGCTCGAGGAGGCCGATGCCGAGGAGAACACCGGCAAGGTCAAGGCTCAAGTTCCCGAATCCGAGGACGACATCGAGATCGATGAGAGCATCGAGGACGATGACGACGACGATTCGACCTTCATCGCCGACGAGGAAGAGGGCGATGAGGACGTCACCGACATCATTGGTGACGTCGGAGGTGACGAAGAGACTTGAGATCGGCCGTGATCTGTGATCAACGGTGCTCCGCGCGAGTCGCCTAGGACTCGCCGGACGGGACTGATCCCTGGTATCGTCCCACTGGAGACTTAAGGGGCCATAGCTCAGCTGGGAGAGCGCTTGCATGGCATGCAAGAGGTCGGCGGTTCGATCCCGCCTGGCTCCACCACGCTTCGCCCTTCGGGCTACGCGTGGCGCAGCCACGCAAGAGCCTGGAGGGCGAAGCGTGGTGTCCGGCGTAGCCCGCAGGGCGAAGACGGATGGCCTGGAATCCCTGCCCTTAGCGCCCGCCCGTGGATGCCAATGTGGTACGTCTACATCATCCGCAGCATCGATTTCCCTGACCAGGAATACGTTGGTGCCACCGAAGACCTGAAGCGACGACTTCCTGAGCACAACGCCGGCAAGTCGGCGCACACCTCAAAATTCCGGCCCTGGCAGCTCGTCTGGTACTGCGTTCCCGGACAAGTACAAAGCTCTCGCGTTCGAGAAGTACCTTAAATCGCACTCCGGCCGCGCCTTCGCCAAGACGCGCCTCTAGCCCCCTACTCCCCCAGCACCGCATTCAGCCGGTCGCGCAGCGCGACGATCTCGTCCTTCACCGCCAGCAATTCGCCGACTGAGCAGGCCGATGCCGCGAGGATCGACTGCGGGACAGACTTGGCCTTTTCACGCAGCGCGTGGCCCTGGGCCGTCAGCGCGATCAGCACCTGACGCTCGTCCTCGGTGCTGCGGGTTCGCTTGATCAGTTCCGCCGCCTCCAGCCGTTTCAGCAGCGGCGTCAGCGTGCCTGAATCGAGAAACAGGCGTTGG
This sequence comes from Bradyrhizobium sp. ORS 86, assembly GCF_045571475.1. Classification (NCBI taxonomy): domain Bacteria; kingdom Pseudomonadati; phylum Pseudomonadota; class Alphaproteobacteria; order Hyphomicrobiales; family Nitrobacteraceae; genus Bradyrhizobium; species Bradyrhizobium sp. ORS 86. The sequence continues at coordinate 103,792 of NZ_CP120699.1, forward strand.
CCGATATCCTTGAGCGGGACGCCGTCGCGCTCCCACAGCGTCAGCATGACGAGATATTGCGGATAGGTCAGGCCGAGCTTGTCGAGCAACGGCTTGTAGACGCGATTGAAAGCGTGCGCGGTCGAATAGACCGCAAAGCAGATCTGGTTATCGAGCCGCAGCGCCTGATCGGCCGCCGTCTGTTTCCTGACCATGGAAATCCGTCGTGTCACATTCCCGGGTCATTGTGGGCTTGCGGCGGCACAGATTCAATTGCGAACAATTAAATGTGAGGCCGCATAATTTATATTGCGCGCAATCTAACTTTGCGCGATCTATTTGATCGTCGAATTTCAACAAGGGAGACCATGATGTCTGTGAACGTGCTCTACAAGACCAGCGCCAAGGCAACCGGCGGCCGTGACGGCCATGCGGCGACCCTCGACGGCGCGCTCGACGTCAAGCTCACGACGCCCAAGGAGCTTGGTGGCGGCGGTGGCGCCGGCAACAACCCGGAGCAACTGTTCGCGGCCGGCTATGCCGCCTGCTTCATCGGCGCCATGAAGTTCGTGGCCTCTCCGGGCGGGCCGAAGGTTCCCGCCGACGCCTCGGTGACCTCGACGGTCGGCATCGGCCCGCGCTCGGAAGGCGGCTTCGGCCTCACCGTGGACCTCGCGGTCTCGCTGCCCGGCGTTGCACGCGCGGACGCAGAAGCGCTGGTTGAGAAGGCGCATCAGGTGTGCCCCTATTCCAACGCGACCCGCGGCAATGTCGACGTCAAGCTGACCGTCGTCTAAGTCGCCTCCGTCCATGGTCCGCCGCCGCGCCGGCGGACCATCGATTCCCCGGCCGGCCCAAACGGGCGCCGGTTCGCGTGGCGAACGTCGGAGCGCCCGATTGCATGGGCCTGCGCGCGCGAGGGCATTGCTGCCTCGCTTGAACACCGTTAGCTCTGGACCCTCACCCACGACACCATCCGAGCGAAGGTTGCTTCTATGAATACCCCTGCGCCAACCGGCGCGATGACCGGACTGCGCGTGATCGATCTGACGCGCGTGCTCGGCGGCCCCTATTGCACGCAAATCCTTGCCGACCACGGCGCCGACGTGATCAAGGTCGAGCCGCCGGCGGGCGACGAAGTCCGAGACTGGGGCCCTCCCTTCCACGAGGAGGACGCGGCCTATTTCGTCGGCATCAACCGCAACAAGCGCTCGATCGGCCTCGATCTCGCCTCCGAGGGCGGACGCGCGGTGCTGATGAAGATGCTCGAGACTGCCGACGTGCTGATCGAGAACTTCAAGCCGGGAACGCTCGACAAATGGGGCATCGGCAATGACGTGCTGCGGGCGAAATTCCCACGCCTCGTGCATTGTCGCATCTGCGGCTTCGGCGCCGACGGCCCGCGCGGCGGCAATCCCGGCTACGACGCGATCATCCAGGCGATGACCGGCATGATCGCGGCGACCGGCTCGCCCGAGAGCGGACCGATGCGGATCGGCGTGCCGCTGGTCGACATCACCACCGGGCTCTATGCCGCGATCGGCATCCTGATGGCGCTGTCGGAGCGGCAGCGCTCGGGCCTCGGCCAGTTTCTCGAGACCACGCTGTACGAGACCGGCCTTGCAATCATGCATCCGCACACCGCGAACTACTTCATGCATGGCAAGCCGCCGTCGCTCACCGGCAACGAGCATCCGAACCTCGTTCCTTACGCGATCTTCCCGACCAAGACCGACAACATCTTCATCGGCGTCGGCAATGACGGGACGTTCCGCAAGCTCGCCAGGGAGATCGGCAAACCCGAGCTCGGCACCGATCCGCGCTTTGCCCGCAACAAGGACCGCATCGCCAATCGCGACGCGCTGCGCGAAGAGCTCGCCGCGGTGTTCAGCCAGCACGAGGCCGAGCCGCTGTGCAACCGACTGCTCGCCGCGGGCCTGCCGGCCGGGCCGGTGCAGAAGATCGACCAGGCGCTGACCAACCCGCACACGATCTACCGCGGCGACGTCATCGAGAAGGATTGGTACAAGGGCGTCGCCTCGCCGATCCGGCTCGATCGCACCAAGCCCAATTTGCGGCGGACGCCGCCGAAGTTCAGCCAGCACGCCGCGGAAGTGCTGGGCGAGTTCGGCTACTCCGGGGACGAGATCAGTGCCCTGGTTGACAAGGGCGTGGTCTGCGGCCCCGAACGCAAGCGCTAACCAGGTCGCTTCGACCAAAGGCCGGCCCCGCACCGATTGTGGGGCCGGCCTCGTTTGGTGCGCAGACACAAAACAAGCACTCCAGAGAAATCTCGCCTGATTCCCTCGGCCCCCCGGTGGACGAGCGCAATCAAGCGCCGAGCTGCGGTGCCATGTCACGCCTGACGTTGCACTGCACCGACGTGTTTGCGATCTCCGCCTTTTTTACCGCTTCCCTTCGCGCTGGCTTCCCCCGTACCATGGCTTTCGTTTATACGGTCATTTGAACGTCATCCGGCGCTGTTAACGCGCGTAACGAAACCTGACGTTCCATCCGGGAGGGATTTTGATGCTTTTTCGACGACTTGGCGCTGTCGCAGCGGCGTCTGCCACGCTTGCGTTCGCGTCACCCGCGTTTGCGGTGACAGAGATCCAGTGGTGGCATGCGATGACCGGCGCCAACAACGACGTCATCGTCAAGCTCGCCAACGATTTCAACGCCGCACAGAGCGATTACAAGGTCGTCCCGACCTATAAGGGCGGCTACGCGGACACGATGAACGCCGGCATCGCCGCGTTCCGCGCCGGCAACGCACCGGCCATCCTGCAAGTGTTCGAGGTCGGCACTGCGACGATGATGGCCGCCACCGGCGCCGTGAAACCCGTCTACAAGCTGATGCAGGATGCCGGAGAGAAGTTCGATCCGAAGGCGTATCTGCCCGCGATCACCGGCTATTACTCGACCTCGAAGGGCGAGATGCTGTCGTTCCCGTTCAACTCGTCATCGACGGTGATGTGGATCAATCTCGACGCGCTGAAGAAGGCCAACATCGCCGAGATTCCGAAAACCTGGCCGCAAGTGTTCGAGGACGCCAAGAAGCTGAAGGCGGCCGGTTACACCACCTGTGGCTTCTCCAACTCCTGGGTCACCTGGGTCAACCTCGAGCAGCTCTCGGCCTGGCACAACGTGCCGCTCGCGAGCAAGGCCAACGGCCTCGACGGCTTCGACACGGTGCTCGAGTTCAACGGCCCGCTGCAGGTCAAGCATCTCGAAAATCTGGTCGAGCTGCAAAAGGACAAGACCTACGACTATGCCGGCCGCACCAACACCGGTGAGGGCCGCTTCACTTCGGGCGAATGCCCGATCTACCTGACCTCGTCGGCGTTCTTCGGCAACGTCAAGGCGCAGGCCAAGTTCAACTTCACGGCGGCGCCAATGCCCTATTATCCCGACGTCAAGGGCGCGCCGCAGAACTCGATCATCGGTGGCGCTTCGCTCTGGGTGATGGGCGGCAAGTCGGCCGACGAATACAAGGGCGTGGCCAAGTTCCTGACCTTCCTGTCGGACACCGACCGCCAGGTCTGGATCCACAAGGCTTCCGGCTATCTGCCGATCACCAAGGCAGCGTATGAGAAGGCAAAGGCCGAGGGCTTCTACAAGGACCAGCCCTATCTCGAGACGCCGCTGCTCGAGCTGACCCACAAGGAGCCGACCGAGAATTCCCGCGGCCTGCGGCTCGGCAACATGGTGCAGCTCCGCGACGTCTGGGCGGAAGAGATCGAACAGGCGCTGGCCGGCAAGAAGACCGCCAAGCAGGCGCTCGATGCCGCCGTCGAACGCGGCAACCAGATGCTGCGGCAGTTTGAAAAAACCGCCGTCCGCTGAGATGATGCGCTAGACCACCGACCCGGCAGGCCGCATCCCGCGGCCTGCCATTTTTCCAGACCTCATGCAAAAGCAGTCGATTTTCCAATCAAAGCTGTTGCCCTACGCGCTGGTTGCCCCGCAACTCGCGATCGTCTTGATCTTTTTCTACTGGCCGGCCGCGCAGGCGGTGATCCAGTCGTTCCTGCTGCAGGATGCGTTCGGCCTCTCGACCACCTTCGTCTGGTTCGAGAACTATCTCGATCTGCTTAAGGAGCCGGCCTACTTCGACGCGATCGTGCGGACCTTCGCGTTCTCCTTCGCGATTGCGGTCTCCTCGCTGTCCTTCGCGCTGTTGCTGGCCGTGATGGCCGACAAGCCGCTACGCGGCTCCACGCTGTACCGCACGCTCTTGATCTGGCCCTATGCGGTGGCCCCACCGGTCGTCGGCGTACTCTGGATTTTCATGCTGCATCCGTCGCTCGGCGTGCTCTCGCGCCATCTGCGCGCGCTCGGTGTCGACTGGAATCCGCTGCTCAACGGCGACCAGGCTGCGCTCCTGATCATCCTTGCCGCAGCCTGGAAGCAGATTTCCTACAACTTCCTGTTCTTCCTCGCCGGCCTGCAGAGCATTCCAAAGAGCGTGCACGAGGCGGCCGCGATCGACGGCGCCCGGCCGATGCGGCGGTTCTGGACCGTGACCTTCCCGCTGCTGTCGCCGACCATCTTCTTCCTGCTGGTCGTCAATATCGTCTACGCCTTCTTCGACACCTTCGGCATCATCGACACGATGACCCGCGGCGGTCCCGGCAAGGCGACGGAAACGCTGGTGTACAAGGTCTATACCGACGGTCTGCTCGGCGGCAACCTCGGCTCCTCGGCGGCGCAATCGGTGATCCTGATGGCCATCGTCATCATGCTGACGGCGATCCAGTTCCGCTTCGTCGAACGCAAGGTGACCTACTGATGGTCGAGCAAGAGGGCATCCGGCGCTACGTCGCCCACGTCATCCTGTGGATCGGGATCGCGATCGTCGCGTTCCCGGTCTACCTCGCCATCGTCGCCTCGACGCAGGACAACGCTGTCATCGCCAACGGGCAGATGTCGCTGTTGCCCGGCGGCCATTTCTTCGAGACCTACTATCAGACGATCTTCGTCGGCTCGAGCGGCTCGACCCGCGAGCCGGTCGGCAGCATGATGCTGAACTCGCTGATCATGGCGCTGATGATCGCGATCGGCAAAATCGCGATCTCGATCATCTCGGCTTATGCAATCGTCTATTTCCGCTTTCCATTCCGGATGGCGATCTTCTGGATCATCTTCATCACCCTGATGCTGCCGGTCGAGGTGCGCATCTACCCAACCTACAAGATCGTCGCCGACCTGCATCTGCTCGACAGCTATGCCGGCCTGTCGCTGCCACTGATCGCTTCCGCCACCGCGACGCTACTGTTCCGGCAATTCTTCATGACCGTGCCGGATGAATTGCTGGAGGCCTCGCGGATCGACGGCGCGGGTCCGTTCCGCTTCTTCTGGGATACGCTATTGCCGCTGTCGCGCACCAACATGGCGGCGCTGTTCGTGATCCTGTTCATCCTCGGCTGGAACCAGTATCTGTGGCCGCTGCTGATCACGACGCGCGACGACATGCAGACCATCCAGATCGGCATCCGCAAGATGATCACCACGACCGACGCGCTGACCGAATGGCCGGTGGTGATGGCAACCGCGGTGCTCGCGATGCTGCCGCCGGTGTTCGTCGTCGTCGTGATGCAGAAACTGTTCGTGCGCGGATTGGTGGAGACGGAAAAGTGAGAGGAGCGAGCAGCGAATGGCGAATAGCGAGTGGCGCTGCTGCGCCAAGCCCAACCATCTGCCTTCCCCTACTCGCTATGCCCCACTCGCTGTTCGCCGGTGAAACCAATGGCTAACGTCACGCTGCGCAGCGTCCGCAAGACCTATCCCGGCGGCTTCGAGGCCATCAAGGGCGTCGACGTCGATGTCGGCGACGGTCAGTTCTGCGTGCTGGTCGGCCCCTCCGGCTGCGGCAAGTCCACGCTTCTGCGCATGGTCGCGGGGCTCGAGACCGTCACCGGCGGCGAGATCGACATCGGCGGCCGCGTCGTCAACCAGGTCGAGCCCGCCGACCGCGACATCGCGATGGTGTTCCAGAACTACGCGCTCTATCCGCATATGAGCGTCTACAACAACATGGCCTACGGCCTGCGCAACCGCGGCATGGCGGAGGCCGAGATCAAGACCCGCGTCGAGGAAGCCGCGCGCATCCTCGAGCTTGCGCCGATGCTGCAGCGCAAGCCGCGGCAGCTCTCCGGCGGCCAGCGTCAGCGCGTCGCGATGGGCCGCGCGATCGTCCGTCAGCCCAAGGTGTTCCTGTTCGACGAGCCGCTGTCGAACCTCGATGCCAAGCTGCGCATCGCTATGCGCGTCGAGATCCGCAAGCTGCAACGTCGCCTCAACACCACGTCGATCTACGTCACCCACGACCAGCTCGAAGCGATGACGCTCGCCGACATTCTCGTGGTCATGAACGCAGGCCAGGTCGAGCAGATCGGCAATCCGCTGGAGATCTATCAGAGGCCTGCCACCACCTTCGTCGCCTCCTTCATCGGCGCGCCGCCGATGAATCTGATGCCGCTGCGGTCGGACGAGCTGAAATCGCAGATCGCCGGTGTCGATGGCGCCGGCATCGTCGGCATCCGACCTGAGGATTTCGTGATCTCCAGCGAGACCGCTCCCGGCGGGGTCGCGCTCGGGCTGACGGTCGAGGCGATCGAGCACGTCGGTGCCGAAACCTTTGTCTATGGCAGCCGCCGGCACGAGGAACAGGGCGTCGCCGCCAACCCTGGCGACTTGCCGCCCGGTGAGGTCATCGTCCGGGTTCCAGGCGCGTCCGGGCCGGCGATCGGCGAGCGAATTCGCGCGGTCGCGTCCCGCGACAAGCTGCATCTATTTACCGCCGACGGCCGCAAGCGCATCGGCCAATGACCGACCCGGAAGATTAACCGCGATCCTGCGAACCATTTATGCTGGTTTCAGAGGCGCTTGAACGCTATCCAAATCACCCCCATATTGCTTGCTGATCGGCGGGCAAGAGGCCCGTCGATTGCATGGGGTGCCGCAAGGGCCCCTCAAAGTCGCTTCGAGAGGACTTTGTAATGTCTCGTGTTCCATCGTTGTCCAGTCCGTTCCTTCTGGGATTCGACGAAATCGAGCGTGCGCTCGATCGCGTCGTGAAGGGTGCCGACGGCTATCCTCCCTACAACATCGAGCGGTTCGACCGTACCAACGGCCAACCGGAGCGCCTGCGCATCACGCTGGCGGTGGCGGGTTTCACCCGCGATCAACTCGATGTGACCATTGAGGAAAACCAGCTCGTCATCCGCGGCCGCCAACAGGACGACAAGGCTCGGCAATACATCCATCGCGGCATTGCCGCGCGCCACTTCCAGCGCACTTTCGTGCTGGCGGAGGGGATGCAGGTGCTGGGCGCGGATCTGAAGAACGGGCTGTTGTCGATTGATCTGGCCAGGCCGGAACCTGAACGGGTCATTAAGACAATCGCTATCAATGAACACGAATAATAGAAACCTGGAGCGGACTCGACCGCTTGTACCACTGAGGAGTCGAGACCATGAGTGAACTGAGTACCACATTCGAAACCGAGAGCGTCACGCCGGAAGCGCTGGCCCATCTGGGCGAGGGTCACATCGCCTATGTGAAGCAGGTCCGTTCCGAGGACGTGCCGGATCTCTTTCCGCAAGCGCCGAGCCTTGCGCCAGGTCTCAAGCTGTTTGCACTCCACGCCGCCGACGGCACGCCGATCATGCTGACCGACAGCCGCGAGGCCGCGATCGCCAACGCCTGGAGCAATGAATTGCAGGCCGTGAGCGTCCACTGACGCGCAAGGCCGACTTCCGCATCCGCGAGTTCAAATGCGCGGGCATGCCTCGATAGAGATCGAGGCGGCGCGCGCATTTTCTTTCAGGACGATGATGCAGCGAGGAGCGGTGTCATGCACTGCTGCACCTCGCCGGGAACACTATAGTCACGCATCAGCGTCCGGCTGTTGCGCAGGCCGCACGCTTCACGCTGCACCACCAGCATCCAGAGCGCGTGGCCGGCTTCCCGCACCAGGATGCGCCGGGCCTGCCGCGTTGCTTCGGAGCGCGGATGAGCGGCATCGAACGCCCGCAGCTTGGCGAGAGCGTCTTCCAGCGCACGCCCCATTCGCCCAAGCGCAGTCGCCCTCTCTTCGGCGAGCTCATAGGCGAGAACGTCGACGGGAACACGATCAAGGCGAAAATCGCGGGACATCCGATATCCCCTGGCTCGCTGCGATACAGGAGCCGTATTCTGGCGTCACCGGCCGGTTGTCAATACACGTTCAGGCCAGCCGCGCGCGGATCTCCGGCTTCAGCACCTTGCCGACCTTGGAACGCGGGAGATCGTCCCAGATCTCGATCTGCTTCGGCGTCTTGACGCTGCCGATCTGCTGCTTGACGAAGATAGCCAGCGCGGCCGCATCGATGGCGTGACCGGCGCGCGGCTGCACCACGGCGACGATGCGCTCGCCCCATTTGTCATCGGGCAGACCGATCACCGCGCAATCCTGCACCGCCTCGTGCGCGCGCAACGCGTTCTCGACCTCGATCGAGTAGACGTTGAAGCCACCGGTGATGATCATGTCCTTGGCGCGGTCGACGATGTAGAGATAACCGTCGTCGTCGAGGTAGCCGATGTCGCCGGTGTGGTGCCAGCCATGCGCCGAGGCCTCGGCCGTGGCTTCGGGATTCTTGTAGTAGCCCTCCATCACCAGCGAGCCGCGCACCACGATTTCGCCGCGCGATCCCGCAGGCAACAGCTTGCCCTCACTGTCCATGATACCGGCCTGGACCAGCGGGCTGATCCTTCCGGCCGACGACAGGCGCTGCATCGCGATGGTGCCGTCGGGGTTGTAGTGCTCGTCGGGCGCCATCATCGAAATCATCATCGGCGCTTCGGTCTGGCCGAACAGTTGCGCCATCGGCCCGATCCGCTGCAAGGCTGCCGCGAGCCGCGTTGCCGAGATCGGTGCCGCGCCATACCAGAAGCATTGCAGCGAGCCGAGCTTGGCACGATCGAGAGCAGGATGGTCGAGCAGCATGTAGATCACGGTCGGCGGCAGAAAAGTGTGCGTGACGCGATAACGCTCGATCAGCGCCAGGAACTCGCCGATGTCAGGGTGATGCATGATCACGATGCGGCCGCCGAGCGTCATGATCGGAAAGCAGAGCACGCCGGCGGCATGGGTCAGCGGCGCCAGCGCGAGATAGACCGGGCGGCCCTTGAACGGATACCCCATCAACGTCAGCGCGGTCATCGCCTCGATGTTGCGCCCCGACAGCATCACGCCCTTGGGCTTGCCGGTGGTGCCGCCGGTGCCCGGGATCATCGCGAGATCGTCGACCGTCTCACGTTGATAGAAATCGTCGGTGAGACCGGCGAGCCAGCGCGCGAACGACGGCGCGAAGGGCAATTCGGTGTCGAGACAGATCAGCGCGCGCAGCTTCGGCAGATCGTGGCGCACAGCTTCGACCATCGGCGCAAAGCTCGAATGAAACAGCAGCAGGCTGCAATCGAACTGATCGAGGACGAATTTGGTCTCGGTCGCCTCGTTGCGCGGATTGATCGGGCACCACACGGCAGCAGCGCGCGAGATGCCGAACACGCAGGCGAAGGCCAACGGATCATTGCCCGAAAGGATCGCAACTTTCTCGCCGGGCGCAACGCCCGACCGGTCGAGCCCGCGCGCGATGCGATAACTGAGCCGCTGCACCTCGCGATAGCTGAGGTCGCGTCCATCCATGGTGAGGCACGGCGCATCGGCACCAAGCGAGGCACCTTTGTCGAGATAGTCGATGAAGCGCATGGTGGACCTCACGGCAGACGACGAGTGACGCGATCAGGCGCGCCACCCGCCGGACCTGGGTTAGTCCTGCACGGTCAGGACCGGCTTGCTGACGAGCCCGAAGCTGCGCAGTTGCCCAAGCAGCTCGCGATGCCCGAACGCCTGGCATCCGGAGGCGAAACCGGTGCGTTTCGGCGCCTGTTGCAGCAGCGCGAACGCCGCATAGGCCTGCAGCATGCCGGTTTGCTTGTAATTGCAATTGCCGTGGATCACGCAATGCGCGCGGCCGAGCGGCCCGGACGCGTGGACCGAGTCGATCGAGGTGTTAACGCGCGGATTTTCCCGCGGCGGCATCGAGGCCTGCAAGGTGGCGGCGATGTCGGCCAGCGCCTTCTCCTGCTCCGCCGGCGGCAGCGGCTTGATCTTCTCCTTCACCATCTGCGTGGTCTGCACCACGCCTTCCATCACCGGGCGCGCGAGCACGCCGCCGAGCACGCGGCAATTGCTGACGCGCGGATCATTCTTGAACCAGACCGGATGCGCGGTGCCGCCCCACGGCACCGCGATCGCTGTCTCATGCTGGCCCGGCACGACGACGTCGGCACGTGCCGTGACATCCCATTCGACGAACTTGTTCTGCTCGAGGTAGTACCAGTTCGCCTTGAGGATGGTGAAGATCGTCTGCGTCGAGGCGTAGGTCGGAAAGCCCTTCCAGAACACCAGGATGTCGAGCGTGTCGAGACCGGGCGTCTCCAGGCAGATGTTGGCGGCGATTTCACCGGTCGTGTACATCTGTGCGAGATTCGGCGACAGCAGCAGGCCCTTCTCGGCGAACGCCTTGCCCCATTTCTCCTGCGCGAGCAGCACCCAGTCCTGTTCGCCGGTCGTGTCGGTGTAGTGACAGCCGGCTTGCAGCGCGGCTTCGACGACCTCCGATCCGTGCTTGATGAACGGGCCGACCATGTTGCTGACCACCCGCGAGCCGCGAAATAGTTTCGTCAGCGCCTCGACATTGTGCTCGACCCCGACCACCTCGTAGTCGGCGGTCTCGATGCCCGGAATTTTCTCGACCACCGCCTTCACCTTTGCGGCGTCGCGGCCGGCGGCGATGAAGGGGACGTTGTACTCGCGCAGATATTCGCAGACCAGGCGCCCGGTGTAGCCGGACACACCATAGACGACGACAGGCTTCTTCTCGCTCATGGCGATCCTCCGAAATGATTGCTGTTGCGTGCGCTGCTACATGCCCATGCCGCCGTCGACCGGCAGGCCGACGCCGGTGATGAAGCGCGCATCGTTCGAGCACAGGAACACGGCGGCGTCCGCGATGTCGCCGACTTCGGCCAGGCGGCCGAGCGGCGTCTGGCGCCGACTTCGGCCAGGCGGCCGAGCGGCGTCTGCTCCACCACCGATCCGACCGCGGCATTGATGTCCGGCGCGAGTCCGATTTTCACGATGTCGTTGGCGAGCTGCATCCCCATGTCGGTCGGGATCAGGCCCGGATAGATGCAGTTGACGCGCACGCCGTAGCCGAGCTTGCCGGCTTCCATCGCCGCGACCCGCGTCATGCGATCGACTGCGGATTTGGTGCCGGAGTAGACCGCGATGCTCGGGAAGGCGATCGTCGCCGCGACGGACGCGATGTTGACGATCGCACCGCCCTTGCCGGCCAGCCCACCCGGCCGCATCGCGCGGAAGGCATGCTTCATGCCGAGCACGGTGCCGACGATGTTGACGTCGCACATCCGCCGCGCGTCCTCGGCCTTGATCTCACTGACCAGCGAGGTGATCTCGATGCCGGCATTGTTGATCAGGATGTCGTAGCCGCCGAGCGTCGCGACGGTGGCCGCGACGGCCCGCTCCCATTGCGCGTCGTCGGTGACGTCGAGCTGGGCGAAGCCGGTCTTCACGCCGGCCTTGGCGATCTCGTTGGCGGTCGACCTGCCGGCCTCTTCGAGGATATCAGCGATCATGATCGCCGCCCCGGACTGCGCCAGGGCCTGCGCGATCGCAGCTCCAATTCCCCGGGCGCCGCCGGTGACCAGGGCCTTCCTGCCTTCAAGGCTCTTCCCACTCATGACGTACTCCTCCCTTGCTGTTGATTGTTGAGTGCTTGCTGCGATCGGCAGCGCATGCCCGACGACTGGTTACCTTGGCGGGGTGACAGTCAGATCCGGTGATCGGCGGAGCGCAGCTTTGGCTGCTCCGGCGGCGTAAATCCTCCCTGTTCGGCGTCTTGACGACTGTCCAAATTATTTCACCAAACCTCCGCCAGAAACTTGACACTTGTCAAGATGAAATTTGACAACTGTCTAAGAGAATGATTGTGAGGGGATGGAGCGCCATCGTCGGCGCGCTATAAGTCGTTGAAGGGACGGGAACGGAAGGAAGGCGGGAGATGGCGCGGCAGGCAACGGCCGAGCGGGTGGCGGTAGCGGCCGAAACGCTGCGCGACGAGAAGTTCAACGCGCGGCGGATCGAGCTTGCGGAAGCCGCGCTGGAAACGCTCGGCGAACTCGGCTTCGCGCGCACCAGCCTGCGTGAGATCGCGCAGAACTCCGCATTCACGCACGGCGTGTTTCATTACTACTTCAGCGACAAGCTCGACCTGATCTGCTGCTGCGTGCGGCACTACAAGGCAAAGTGCGTGACGCGCTATGACGAGGTCGTCGCGACCGCGAAGACGCGCAAGGAGCTGACGGACGGCTTTCTCGCCAAGCTTGCGGCCACACTGCGCGAGGACGCCCGCATGCACCGGCTGTGGTACGACCTGCGCTCGCAGGCGATGTTCGAGGCCGCGTTTCGCAAGGACGTGCTTGAGATCGACAAGAGCCTGGAAGCCATGATCTGGCGCGTCGCCTCGCGCTATGCCGAACTGGACGGCAAGCGGCTGGCAACATCGTCGGCCGCGCTGTACGCGCTGTTCGACGGCCTGTTCCAGAGCGCGCTGCTCAGGCATCTCGCCGACGACGAGACCGCGATCCCCGAATTCCTCGACGAGGTCAGGCGTGTGCTGCCGACGATTGCTTCGTGAGGATCGTTACGCCGCGCTTGCCGGCGGCAGCGCGAGCACCGAATAGATCGCTTGCGCGTCGCGCGAGGCGCGCAGCTTCTTGGCGACGTCCTGGTCGCGCAGCAGGCGGGCGATGCGCGCCAGCGCCTTGAGATGGTCGGCGCCGGCACCTTCGGGCGCCAGCAGCAGAAAGATCAGATCGACCGGCTGGCCGTCCATTGCCTCGAAATCGATCGGACGTTCGAGACGGGCGAACAAGCCGAACAGCTTCTCCAGCTTCGGCAGCTTGCCGTGCGGAATGGCGACGCCGTAGCCCACGGCGGTGGTGCCAAGCTTCTCGCGCTGCAGCAGCACCTCGAAGATCGCGCGTTCATTCTGCCCGGTCAGCGCCGAGGCACGCGCCGCGAGTTCCTGCAGCGCCTGCTTCTTGCTGATGACTTTCAAAGCCGGGAGAATCGCCTCGGGTGCGACCAAATCGGTAATCGGCATTGGGACGTTCCGAGGTGAATGAGACCGTCAGGTTGCGAAATAGGCGTTACAGCGGCGGCGTCAAGAAGGTGAGGTGGGATGCGGGCTTAGCCCCGGTCCTGGTTGGCAGGGCTTCTACTCCAACGCATCGGCGGTGCCAACACCTGCGGACCCTGTTCCGCCCCCTTATCCCTTGGGGCGGCGGACCATAAGCAGGGCTGGCTTCCGAGGTCAATGCCATCCCCCCAATATCTCAGGGCGTAACCGCCGGGGGATCGACCCAGCCGACATTGCCGTCCGTGCGGCGGTAAATGACGTTCACCCGCCCGCTGCCACCGTGCTGGAACACCAGGCAGGATGCGCCCGACAGGTCCAGCTCCATGACAGCTTCACTGACTGACAGCCGCTTCAAGGCGGTGGTTGCTTCCGCAATGATCACGGGGCTGTACTCGGCGACTTCGTCCTCGCTCTCGGGCGCCTCGATGACATAGCTCGGCGCATCGAGCCCTGCACCATTCAGCTCGGCGAGCGCGGCGGTGGCGGCATAGGCCTTGCGGGCCGAGCGGTCCTTCAATCGGCTCTTGTAGCGGCGCAGCCGCTTCTCGATCATCAGGAGCGCGGCATCGGCGCTGGCATAGGCATCGGCGGCGTTGGAATCGGCTTCAAGCGTAATGCCGGAATCCAGATGCAGCGCGCAATCGGTCCGGAATCCGAAGCCATCCTTGCTCAGCGTGATGTGACCGGAATAGTTGCCATCAAAGTACTTTCGCAGGACCTCGTCGGTGCGCTCGCTGACGCGCGCGCGAAGCGCTTCGCCGATGCTGATGCTCTTTCCCGAGATTCGAAGGGTCATTTGATGCCTCGATTGCTGGATGCCTCGATCACTCTGCCGGAGCATGATGGTTTTCTGGATTTCGGGCACCTTCCTTTCCGGGTTACGCCTGAAGGGGCAAGATGAGACTAGCGCGATTCGGCGCGAAGGCAATTATACTGCAGCCGTAGTATCGCGCGATCGATCGGAGGAGACGGGGGCCGAAAGGGCATTGCCGAGCATGCTCTGTTTGTCACGGCGGCGCTGGACCGAAGACGGTATCCGCATCGCCTCGCGGTACTTTGCGACGGTGCGGCGGGCAATATCAATGCCGGACGCGCGCAAACGTTCCACGATGGTGTCGTCGGACAGGATCGCCGATGGCGCCTCGCCGTCGATCAATTGCTTGATATGGTGACGCACCGCTTCCGCCGAATGCGCCTCGCCGCCGTCGGCGGATGCGATCGACGCGGTGAAGAAATACTTCAGTTCAAAACTGCCGCGATTGGTCGCCATGTACTTGTTGGCGGTGACGCGCGACACGGTGGATTCATGCATCTGGATCGCGTCGGCGACCGCCTTCAGGTTCAGCGGCCGCAAGTGCGCGACGCCATATGTGAAGAAGCCGTCCTGCTGGCGAACGATTTCGGTCGCGACCTTCAAGATGGTGCGGGCGCGTTGATCAAGCGCGCGCACCAGCCAGGTGGCGTTCTGCAGGCAATCGGAAAAGTACGACTTGTCGCCGTCCTTGCGGATCGTCTTCGACAGCTCAGCGTAGTAGGTCTGGTTGACCAGCACACGCGGCAGAGTGTCGCTGTTGAGCTCGACATGCCAGCCGCCGTCGGGCCCCGGCCGCACATAGACATCGGGCACCATGGTCTGCGCCCGCGACGTGCCGAACTTCAACCCCGGCTTCGGATCGAGCCTGCGGATCTCCGCGATCATGTCGGTGATGTCTTCGTCGTCGACGCCGCAGAGCTTCCGCAAGGCGGCGATGTCGCGCTTGGCGAGGAGGTCGAGATGCTCGACCAGCGCCTGCATCGCGGGATCGTAGCGGTTGAGCTCGCGCAACTGGATCGCCAGACACTCACTTAGGTTCCGCGCGCACACGCCTGGCGGATCGAACGTCTGCAGCGTCGCGACGATCTCGTCGACCGCGGCTTGCGAGGTGCCCAGTCGCTCGGCGGCCTGCCCGAGATCTGCCGGCAGGTAACCGGCCTCGTCGACCAGATCGATCAGGTACTGTCCGATCATGCGCTGCGCGGGCGCAGCGAAAGCCACCGCGAGCTGTTCGGCGAGGTGATCGGCCAGCGTCACCTCGGCGGCCACGAAGGCTTCAAGGTTATATTCGTCGTCACTGGAGGCGCCGCCGCCCCACTCGGTATAGACCGACGGCGGCGCGTCCTGCGCGGCGCGCGCGGCCGCTTCCGCAGGCTCCTCGGAAAATACGTTGTCGAGGCCGGTGTCCAGTGTCTGCTCGATCTCGGCGCGGGTGCCAAGATCGCGGTTCAGCCATTCCTCCTGGCCGGGCTCGAAAGCACCAGTGGAGCCCATGGCCATGTCGGCTGGGTCACTGCCATCATCGCCATCACTGCCGGAACCGTCGACGTCGCCATAGTCCGGCCGCTCGATGGCCGCCTCGCCGGCCACCGGCGGCTCAGGACCATCGCTCGCCCGCTCGAGCAACGGATTGCGTTCCAGCTCCTCCTCGACGAAGGCCGACAAGTCCAGGTTCGACAATTGCAGCAGCTTGATCGCCTGCATCAACTGCGGCGTCATGACCAGCGACTGCGACTGGCGGAACTCTAGTCTTTGGGTCAGTGCCATGGAGGCAAGAACAATCCAGAAAAGTTGGCTCGATTCTTGCTTATCTTAGACCGCTCAGGATGTACACGGCTTGACGCATTGGAATTTTGGAGTAAGCGCCGCCGGCGGACGGGGACGCTGCGATCTTGCGTCCGGCCGGCATCAAATTCCCTAAGCAGCGCATGACCTTAACATCAAATCGCTGCGCCGTCTGGCGGATCACAGGCTAAAGGCGGAATTCCTCGCCAAGGTAAAGCCGCCGTACATCGGGATCATTAACGATGTCTTCCGGACTGCCTTCGGTCAGGATTTCACCGGCATAGACGATATAGGCGCGGTCGGTGAGGCCGAGCGTCTCGCGGACATTGTGGTCGGTGATGAGAACACCGATGCCGCGATTGGTGAGATGACGCACGAGGTCCTGGATGTCGCCGACCGCGATCGGGTCGATGCCGGCGAACGGCTCGTCGAGCAGCATGTAATTGGGGCGCGTCGCCAGCGCCCGGGCGATTTCGACGCGGCGGCGCTCGCCGCCGGACAGCGCGATCGACGGGCTTTTCCGCAGGCGGGTGATGTTGAACTCGTCGAGCAGCGAATCCAGCTCGTGCTCGCGTTTCTTGCGCGACGGCTCGACCACCTCGAGCACCGCGCGGATGTTCTGCTCGACGGAGAGGCCGCGGAAGATAGAGGCTTCCTGCGGCAGATAGCCGATGCCGAGACGGGCGCGCTGGTACATCGGCAGCCTGGTGACGTCATGGCCATCGAGCTCGATCGCCCCGCGATCGGCCTTGATCAGCCCGGTGATCATGTAGAACACCGTGGTCTTGCCGGCGCCGTTCGGCCCCAGCAATCCGACCGCCTCGCCGCGACGGACATAGATGCTGACGCCGCGTACGACCTGCCGGCTGCCAAAACTCTTTTCCACGCTGTGCACAGCCAGATAGCCCGGCCGTTTGATCAGTTGCGGCGCGCCGGCAGCGCCGTTGCCCCGCGCAGGCCTGGCGCGCGGGGCCGCGGGTGCCGGCTGCGGCTGGGGCCGCGGCAGCTCCACGCCGGGCACCGGGGCGGCCCGCGCCATCGGCGGCGCGTCACGCACGGGGCTCGCCAGCATGTCGCCGAATGAATCGCCGAGCGCCGTGATGTCGTCGTGCGAGCGCGCGAATCCGCTGCTGCGCTTCGCAGGGCGCCGTCGGAACATGCCGAGAAAATCCACCATCCCCGCTTCGCTTCGGCCTCTTAGGGTGATCGCACGACTTCGCCGCAGATCAGTCGATTTGCACGCGAACCCGAGCATGGTCCGGACAACTGGGCACCGGCTTCCGGACGGTCCATGCTCAAACAACACGGCAAAGCGCGATGATCGCGCCTTGAATGATTGGATGCCCCGCGCCAAGCCAACGTCACCATCCCCCTCAAGCGCATGTCCGGGCCGGGCCGCTCCAGTAGATACAATCTCGCCCCGCGTGCTTCAACCTCAGGGGTCGAGAATATTATTTAACCTATTGATTTTACTTGGGCTTGCCTGGAAGGAGCTGGAGCGGCGACGGTGGTGCCGCACCGGGGGCGACCGGCGTCCCGCACTTGCCGTTCTGCCCACCCTGCGACTGGATGAACAGGCCCTGCACCTTGCCGTTGTCGGATTCCACCCGCGAGACGCCCGTGGTCATGTCGACCAGCAGGCGATCGCCGCGCAGCACATTCTGGCACTGGGTCAGCACCACCTGGCCGCCGCCGCCGCCGAGCATGGTGATCAGATTGGTCTTGGTGTCGAAGATCGCGGTCTCGCCGGTGACCACCTGATCCTTCTGGGTCACGACCACGTTGCCCCGCGCCTCCAGCCGCTTGATCGATGACGCGCCGCCGGGACCGGGGGTCGCCGACTGCATCGGCGCGGCCGAACCCTTCGCACCCTTGGCGCTGCCATTGGCCGGCGGCTGCTGCGATTGACCCGAGCTCGATTCGTAGAACACGACCAGAGTCTTCGAGGTCATGGTGGTGTCACCCTGCACCACCTTCACGTTGCCGGCGAAGGTCGCTTCCTTCTTCTTGTCGCGCATTTCGAGCGAGGCGGCTTCGATCTGGATCGGCTGATCGCGATTCTGCGAAAAGCCCTGCATGGCGTTTGGAACGCCGGTCATCGAGCCTTGCGCGCTCACAGCGCCCGCTGCGAAGAGCGAGAGCGCAAACGCCGCGATGGCCGTGCCGCGCGGAAAAAGTCTCATCATCAATGTCATTTCGGGTTGGCGGATCTGCGTGCCTTGGACGGCGGCGGCGGAGGTGGAGCGGGTTCAGCGGGCTGGCTCGCGGCATTGTTGTCGCCGAGCTTGTCGAGGTGCATCACGACGTTGCCCTCGAACCGCACAACTTCGCCGTTGTTGTAGATCCGCAGCTTGTCGGAGGTCAGCGTTCCGTCGAGCAGCTTGACGTCGACATGCTCGTCCGACGTCACGGTGCCCTTGTTCATGTCGACGAACGCCTGCGTCAGCCTCGCTTCATAGCCCGTCGACGATTGCAGGAAGATATCCTTGCGCAGGTCGAGGAGCTGCTGCTTGTTGTCGAAGAAACCGGTGCGCGCATCCATGGTCACCGTCGATTGGTCCTGCATCGCCACCTTGGCGCGGATCGTCTTCAGTTCGACGTGATCGGGATCGGTGACGTCCTGGATCGCGGCCTTGGCCCACATTTCGTAGGGCCGCCCATCGGTCGAGAAGCCGGACAGATGCGGCGATTCCATCGTGATCTTGGTCCCGGACACGACGAGATTATCCATCTCGAGGGGAACGTTGGGCATCAGGGCACGGAACGGATTGACGATCGAGACGAATATGATCGCGGCCATCGCCACCACCACCGTCGCGGGCACGGCGATGCGCAGGATCCGCACCATGCGGCTGTGCCGCGCGGCCGCGGCGAAGCGCGCCTCGAGGCTGGCACCATAGGCTGGATTCTGAACCGAACTCACCATTGCTCCAGAGGCGCGAAATTGCCGTCCATACTACCCGCGGCCGCGCAAATATGCAGCCCGGACCTCGCATCGCGCCCCCGAAAGCGACCTCGCGTGAACAGTTTGGCCGAAACGGGGCGGAACTGCCGTCCTCGGGGTGAAATTGTCGCCGTTCACGAATGGGCGAAGATGTCCTCGGCCTCCCAGCCATCGAGATCCAGCTTGGCGCGGGAGGGGAGGAATTCGAAGCAGGCCTTGGCGAGATCGGTCCGTCCCTCCCGCGCCAGCATGGCGTCGAGCTTGTCGCGCAATGCATGCAGGTGCAGCACGTCGGAGGCCGCGTAAGCGAGTTGCGCCTCGCTCAGGGTCGGCGCGCCCCAATCGCTCGACTGCTGCTGCTTCGACAGATCGACGTTCAGCACTTCGCGCACCAGATCCTTCAGGCCGTGGCGATCGGTGTAGGTGCGGGTGAGCCGCGAGGCGATCTTGGTGCAGTAGACCGGCTTCGGCATCACACCGAAGGTGTTGTAGAGCACGGCGACGTCGAACCGGGCAAAATGGAAAATCTTGGTGATGGCGGGATTGGCGAGCAGCGCCTTCAGATTCGGCGAATCGGTATGCCCCTTCGGAATCTGGATCACGTCGGCGGTGCCGTCGCCGTTCGACATCTGCACCACGCAGAGCCGGTCCCGATGCGGATGCAGCCCCATGGTCTCGGTATCGATCGCCACCGAATCGGTGTAGCGGGACAGATCGGGCAGATCGCCGCGGTGCAGGCGGATGGTCATGAAAACTTGCCTCAAGTTCCAAATGTCGATTCGGCGCGACACTACCCTCCAAAGGGCAGGGATGCGAGCGGATAGGCGATTGTCCGGCACCCCGCTCGCGCCTTCGACGGGGCGCTTGCCTGACCCCAATTAGAGCAGCGATCGCCACGAATCGAGCATTTTCCGCTCCAGTTCACCATTCGACAGCCGTTTGCCTTCGCCGGACTGGTGAAATTGCCCCGGCCCCACCCTATCTGTTGCCAACCCTTCGCCCGCTTGTGCTCCCAACGAAAAGAATGACATGACCGAACAGACCCTGGCAGCGCCGATCGACGACCCGAAGGAGCGCGGCTTCTCGCGCTACCAGTCGCTCCTGATCGCGCTGCTCGCGTTCACGCAATTCACCATCATCCTCGATTTCATCATCATGTCGCCGCTCGGCGCCATCCTGATGCCTTCGCTCAACATCACCGCCGGGCAATTCGGCGTGGCGGTTTCGGCCTATGCGTTCAGCGCCGGCATTTCCGGCATCCTCGCCGCCGGCTTTGCCGATCGCTTCGACCGCAAGCGCCTGCTGTTGTTCTTCTATGTCGGCTTCACGCTCGGCACCGCGCTTTGCGCGCTGGCGCAGGATTTCCACGTGCTGCTGCTCGGCCGGATCGTGACCGGATTATTCGGCGGCGTGATCGGCTCCGTGGTGCTCGCCATCATCACCGACCTGTTCCCGCTGCAGCAGCGCGGCCGCGTCATGGGGTTCGTGCAGACCGCGTTCGCTGCAAGCCAGGTGCTCGGCATTCCCGCCGGCCTGTTTCTCGCCAACCACTGGAATTGGCACGTCGCCTTCTTGGCGATAGTCGGCCTGTCGATCGCGGCGATCGCCGTCATCGCGCTCGTGATGCAGCCGGTCGATGAACATCTGCGGCTCAAGCAAGACACCAATCCGTTCAAGCACCTGGTCGCGACCGTCGGAGAGCCGCGCTATACGCTGGCCTTCTTGGTGACTACGCTGCTGGCGACCGGCGGCTTCATGCTGATGCCGTTCGGCAGCGCCTACACCGTGCACAATCTAGGCATCGACATCGTCCACCTTCCGACGATCTATCTCGTCTCCGGTCTGTTCAGCATCATCATGGGGCCGCTGGTCGGCCGTGCCAGCGACACCTTCGGCAAATATCCGACCTTCGTGTTCGGCAGCGTGGTGTCGGTCATCATGGTGCTGATCTACACCCATCTCGGTCAGGTCTCGCTGCTGACTGCGATCATTGTCAACGTGCTGATGTTCGTCGGCATCTTCTCGCGCATGATCCCCTCGCAGGCGCTGATGTCTGCGATCCCCGATGCGAGCCAGCGCGGCTCGTTCAGCGCGATCAGCGCTTCCGTGCAGCAGCTCTCGGGCGGGCTCGGCTCAGTCCTGGCGGCGGCGATCATCGCAGAGAGTCCGGACGGCTCGCTGCTGCACTTCGAGCGGATCGGATACGTCGTCGTGACGACCTCGTTCCTCTCGCTGATCGCAATGTATTTCGTGCAGAAGGCGGTCGCGAAGCGGAGCGGCAGGCACATGGTCTGAGGGCGGGCCACTTTCGTACGAGACCCAATCAAGGAGGCTTATCCATGCCGCTCGTCACCATCTCCCTGTTGAAGGGCAAGTCGAAGGACCACATCCGCGCCATCTCCGACGGCGTCCACCAGGCGCTGATCGACACCTACAACGTACCACCAGGCGATCGCTTCCAGTTCATCCGCCAGTATGAACCGGAGGAATTCATCTACGATCCCGACTATCTCGACATCCATCGCACCGACGACGTGGTGTTCATCCACATCGTCGCCGGCAACTGGCGCGACACCGCGACCAAGAAGGCGCTCTACAAGGCAATCGCCGACCGCCTCACCGAGAAGCCGGGCCTGCGGCGCGAGGATGTGCAGGTGATCCTGTCGCCCAATGCGCGCGACGAATGGTCATTCGGCAACGGGCTCGCCTCGTATCTGGAGGACACCGATCCGGCGTGAGGCGGCCCGTCGCGAACTGAGGCGTGTTACCTTCCGCAGCACGACGCCTGTCGAAACCGCGCCCGCAGGGCCTTTCAACGCCTCACAAACAGGCCGAGCCCGTTGCCGTTGAGATAGTCGATGGTCAATTCGCGCGCCGGCTCATCGCCGGCCCGTTTGAATGCGATCGACGACAGCGAACCGTCGGGCTGGTTCTCGCTGGAAGGGTTGACCGAAAACCGGTCACCGTCCCAGTGCGTCAGCGCGTATGGCCTGCCCAACGGGCCGATCTTCAGCTCCAGATGGCCCCTCACCTCGACGATCTCGGCGTCACCGAAGTAAGGATTGGCATAGGTCCCGACATAGGATGAAAGCTTTGCCGCCGGCGCTGGTGTGGCGGGCGGCGACTTGCCGACGAGATCGCCCGTCGGCGCCGTGAGCCCCGCCATCGCCGCGCTGTAGGCGGCAAACCAGTCCCGCGTGACGCTCCCGAACTGGACAATATCCATGAAAGAGGCGCCGAGCGCCTCCGCTGCACCGCCGGGCGTTGCGTTGGTCAGCACGACAATCCCGACACCGGCCGAAGGGATCATCGCGTAATGGGTCCCCGCACCCAACGCGAAGGCCCCGGAATGACTGATCATCGTCCGGCCCGCCGGCGTGATTCCAACGCCGAATCCGTATCCGTACAAGCTGGGCCTTGCGTCGGCCGAGAACGAGTGGATCGAAATGACCTCGGCCGTCACGGCCGGAAGCAGTGCATCGGCTGGAATGATCTGCCGACCTTCGAATTTGCCGCTTTGCAGAACCAACGCCAACCATCGCGCGACATCGTTTGCCGACGAACTGACGCCGCCTGCCGGCGACTGCGGGTCGGGCATACGTTGATATTTCGGCTGGAAGTCGTCGCCGACCCTCACATGTCCAACAGCACGATTGGACCGCTTTTCGAAATCGGCAAAACGTGAGCTGGTCGCAGTCATCCCGAGCGGCTTGTAAAGGACGTCCTCGGAAAGGGTCTCCCAGTCCTTGCCTGATGCGGCGGCGACCGCCTCCGCCGCCGCCGTCAGGCCGAAATTTGTGTAGGCATAGGTATCTCGGAAGCCGTGGAGCGGCAGTAGCCGCAGGCGCTCCAGCACGGTTCGCCTGTCATAGCCGAGGTCTTCCAGGTCGTCGCCGGCGTGCTCCGGTAAACCCGAGCGGTGGCTGAACATATCGGCGATGGTGACATGCTGCGTAACCCAGGGGTCCATCACCTTGAACCAGGGCAAGTGCGTTACGACGGGCGTATCCCACGCGACCACGCCCGCGCCGACCTGATGAGCCACGACACTGGCCGCGAGGGATTTCGAAAGCGACGCGAGCTGAAACACGGTGTCTGCATCGACAGGTTGGCTCTCGCCGATTTTCCGGACGCCAAAGCCCTTCGCATAGACCGTCTTGCCGTCCCGCACCACCGCGACCGCCATGCCCGGGATGCGGCTCCGCTTCATGATGTCGTTGGCGAGCGCGTCGAGGCTGGCGATAGCCTTGCCGATCTGGCCGTCGGATATCGGTACGCCGGCGGTCTGCGGCGGTGACGTGTCGGCAAGGACCGGCATCGGCGCGCTGGCCCAGACGAGACACAAGGCGACCAGCTTGGCGGGAATGATCCTCGTGATCGGGCGAAATGCTGCAACCGATTCCAGCAGGGACATGATGCGGCGGCACTCCGCTGTTGTAACGCCCAATTCAATGAACGGCGGTGACGACCCAATCGCTCCAGTGTAGTCGATCTCGCTAACAAACCTATAATTGCTGACCGGACAGGCGCGACCCTACCGGATGCGGGCGGCCGTCCTCGCGCGGACGCTGAAACTTAAGGAAACGGGAAGTCGGTTTTCCCTCGGAGGTGGGCCCATTCGACAGGTCATCGCGCGCCCTATCCCGGTTCTGAGACTGGCCGGCGGCCCGATCACGTAAGACCGAGCGATTTCAATCGCTTGAAAAGGGAGTGGTGCCCAGGAAAGGACTCGAACCTTCACGGCCGTGAAGCCACTGGCACCTGAAGCCAGCGCGTCTACCAATTCCGCCACCTGGGCACGTGGAGCGGCTTAGTAAGGATCGGTTGCGCGCTTGTCAAATTGCCAAATGCAAAATCAAATACTCTGTACAGGGTGGGCTCGATAGCGTATCGCCAAACGGCTAAATACCCCTAATAACTCTCGAATCCGGCAGGAACTGACCTCATGGCATCGAACCTCGACACGCTCGTCACTGTCTTCGGCGGATCGGGTTTTCTGGGGCGGAACGTGGTCCGGGCACTGTGCAAGCGCGACTATCGCGTCCGAGTCGCGGTGCGCCGGCCTGAGCTTGCCGGCCATTTGCAGCCGCTCGGCCGGGTCGGCCAGATTCACGCGGTTCAGACCAATGTACGCTACCCCGCCTCGGTCGAGACGGCGATGCGTGATTCGCACGTCGCCATCAACCTTGTGGGCATCCTGGCCCAGGGCGGCGGGCAAACCTTCGACGCCGTCCAGACCAAGGGAGCCGAGACGATTGCCAAGGCGGCGGCCGCCAGCGGCGCCCGGATGGTCCATGTCTCGGCGATCGGCGCCGACGAGAATTCGGTCTCCGGCTATTATCGCTCCAAGGCCGCCGGCGAGCAGGCGGTGCTGGCGGCGGCTCCCGCCGCCACCATCATCCGGCCGTCGCTGATGTTCGGGCCCGAGGATCAGTTCACCAACCGCTTCGCGGCGCTGGCACGGCTGTCGCCGGCGCTGCCGCTGGTCGGCGGCGGCGTCAACAAGTTGCAGCCGGCCTATGTCGCCGATGTCGCGCGGGCCGTGGCCGACGCCGTGGACGGCAAGACCAAGCTTGGTGCGACCTACGAACTCGGCGGGCCGGAAGTGCTGACCATGCGCGAGGTGATGGAGATCATCCTTAAAATCACCGAGCGTGACCGCATGCTGGCGCCACTGCCCTTCGGCCTCGCCAGGCTGATGTCGGTGTTCCTGCAGTTCGCCCCCGGCGCGCTCAAGCTGACGCCGGACCAGGTCGCGATGCTGCGCTCCGACAACGTGGTGTCGGACGCCGCGACCACAGCCGGCCTGACCTTCGCCGGCCTCGGCATCAGGCCCGATTCGATCGAAGGCGTCGCCCCGCAATATCTCTGGCGCTTCCGCGCCACCGGGCAATTCCAGAAGAAGAACGCTTAAGCGGCGCATCCGCGAAAGCACTCCGCCCTCTCTCCCGCTTGCGGGGGAGGGCTGGGGTGGGGGTGTTGCCACGAGCGATAACCATCGTGTGGAGAGAACCCCCACCCGTATTGCATCTTCGATGCAATACGACCTCCCCCGCAAGCGGGAGAGGTGAAGACTCGGCGTATCGTCGAAAGACTTGACTTACCGGCCCATCGCCAGCGCGATCAGGCCGAGCGTGCCGACGATCACGCGCCACCATGCGAAGAACGTGAAGCCGTGGCGGGTGACATAGTTGAGGAACGTCTTCACCACGATCATCGCAGTGATGAAGGACACCACGAAACCGATTGCGATGATGCCGAGACCGTCCGTCGTGAAGTCGGCGCGGTTCTTGTAGAAATCATAGGCGAACGCACCGACCATGGTCGGGATCGCGAGGAAGAACGAGAACTCCGCCGACGACCTCTTGTCGGCGCCGAGCAACATCGCCGCCACGATGCTGGCACCCGAGCGCGACACGCCCGGGATCATCGCCATGCACTGGGCAACGCCGATCCAGAAATACATCAGCAGCGGGAATTTGGTCGCGTCGTCTTCATAGACCTTGAGATCGAGCTGATCGACCCACAGCAGGATGGCGCCGCCGACGATCAGCGAGAAGCAGACCACCCACGGATTGAACAGGAATTCCTTGATATATTTGCCTGCAATCAAGCCGATCACCACAGCCGGCAAGAACGCCACCAGCACGCCGATGACGAAGCGCCGGTCCTCGGCATTGGTGAACATGCCGAGCGCGATGCGCCACAATTTGACGAAATAAAGGGCGACAATCGCCAGAATCGCGCCGAGCTGAATCAGGATTGCGAAGCTCTTCCAGAAGTCGCCTTCGCCGAGATTGAAGAAGCGCTCAGCAAGCAGAAGGTGACCCGTCGAAGAAACCGGCAGGAACTCCGTGACGCCCTCGACAATGCCGAGAATCACCGCCCGCAGCGTATCCGTCATCATGATGTGGCCTGCCCTTGTCTGGAAGAACCGCGTTCTTCTCGCCTATTCACCCCTATGCTGCAATCGCAAAAAAACGGCAAAGAGTTGTTGCCTGACGGATTTGCTGAGCTATAGCGTTTTTGTGACCCGCCCCCTCCGCGGGCCTGGCTACCGGCTCGCGTGATGACGCGACATACAGATGATCGAGGTTGGTTCGGCCAAGCCCCTTAAGTTCAGGTCACACAGGTTGATGGTTTCTTAAGCGCCGCGACACTACCAGGGACTGCATGTACACGCTGTATCACCATCCGTTCTGTCCGCACTCGCGCTTCATCCGCCTCGTGCTCGGCGAGTACGGCCTCGACCTGCGCCTCGTGGAGGAGCGGGTGTGGGAGCGGCGCGAAGCATTCCTTGCGCTCAATCCGGCGGCGACCACGCCGGTGCTGATCGCCGAGGGCTTTCCGCCGGTTCCGGGCGCTGCGATCATCGCCGAATATGTCGACGAGGCGCACGGCCTCAAGGCCGGCGAGCGGCGGCTGTTGCCGACATCGACGGCCGAGCGTGTCGAGGTGCGCCGGCTGATGGCGTGGTTCAACGAGAAGTTCTTCGAGGAAGCTTCCAACCCGCTGGTGACCGAGCGCATCTACAAGCGGTTCATGAGCGAGGACAATGGCGGCGGTCCGCCGGCCCCCGACATCATGCGCGCGGCCAAGGTCAATGTGCGTTATCATCTGAGCTATATCGGCTGGCTCGCCAAGACGCGGAACTATCTCGCCGGCGACCGGCTGACTTACGCGGATCTCGCCGCCGCAGCGCATCTTTCGGCGATCGACTATCTGGGCGACGTGCCATGGAGCGAGGACGACGCTGCAAAGTCGTGGTACGCGCGGGTGAAATCCCGCCCGTCGTTCCGCCCGCTGCTCAGCGAATGGCTGGCGGGGGTGCCGGCGTCGCGCACCTATGTGGACCTCGACTTCTGAACCCGGCGATCAGGCTTTCTCCTGATGATCTGAAGGCGGCGCTGACGCGCGAGGCGCGTGCGCTCGGCTTCGACGGCATCGGCATCACCGGTCCCGATGCGATCGCATCGGCCGGCAAGCATTTCCTCGCATTCCTCGAAGATGGCAGCCATGGCGACATGGACTGGCTCGCCGCCAATCCTGCGCGCCGCACCGATCCGCGCGGGCTGTGGCCCGGCGTGCGCTCGATCATCATGCTCGGCGTCAACTATGGACCCGACGAGGACCCGCTGAAGATTCTCGAGCGCCGCAACCGCGGCGCGATCTCGGTCTATGCGCAAGGCGACGACTATCACGACGTGATCAAGAAGCGCCTGAAAACGCTGGCGCGATGGCTCGCCGCCGAGACCGGCGACGAGGTGAAGGTGTTCATCGACACCGCCGCCGTGATGGAGAAGCCGTTGGCGCAGGCCGCCGGGATCGGCTGGCAGGGCAAGCACACCAATCTCGTCTCGCGCCAATTCGGCTCGTGGCTGTTTCTGGGCGCGATCTATTCCGCCACCGAGCTGCCGCGCGACGAGCCCGACACCGATCATTGCGGCAGTTGCCGCGCCTGCCAGGACATCTGCCCGACCGCGGCGTTTCCGGCTCCCTACAAGCTCGATGCGCGGCGCTGCATCTCGTATCTCACCATCGAGAACAAGGGGCCGATCCCGCACGAATTCCGCAAGAGCATCGGCAACCGCATCTATGGCTGCGACGATTGCCTCGCCGTGTGTCCGTGGAACAAGTTCGCGCAAGCCGGCCGCGAACAGAAGCTCGCCGCTCGTGATGCGCTGCGCGCGGCAAAGCTTGCCGATCTCGCGCGGCTCGACGATGCCGCCTTCCGGGCGCTGTTTGCGAAATCGCCGGTCAAGCGCATCGGCCGCGACCGCTTCATCCGCAATGTGCTGATCGCGATCGGCAATTCCGGCGAAGCTGCGCTGGCCGAGGAGGCGAGACGACTGCTCGACGATGCAAGCCCGCTGGTGCGCGGCGCGGCGGTGTGGGCGTTGTCGCAACTGATCGCGCGGGACGAGTTCGCGGCACTGGCATCACGTGCCGGCGGCGAGCCCGACGTCACTGTGCAGCAGGAGTGGCGTGCGGCTCGCGCTGCCTCTTGATTTCATCGCGCCGTTCCCGTCATGGTCGCGCGCCATGACAAACCAGCCCTTCTTCACCAGGTACGGTGCCGGCTTCATGCCGACATCAGTTGCGAACGGACCGTGGAGTCCGGAATCCCTGCACGGCCGCGTCGTGATCGGCCTGCTCGCTTTCGTCATCGAGGAGCGCCACGGCTCCGATGATTTCGTGCCGGCGCGGTTGACCGTCGACATGTTCCGGCTGCCCAACATCACGACACCGATCGAGGTGACGACAAGGCTGGTGCGCGACGGCCTGCGCATCAAGGTGATCGAGGCCGAATTTGTCTCCGGCGGCACCAGCATGGCGTGTGCTTCCTGCCAGTTGTTGCGCAGAACCGAAAATGCGCCCGGCAACGTCTGGTCGCCGCCGAACTGGGAGGTGCCGGCACCGTCGGACATTCCGAAGCCGACCGATCCGCGGCTCGGCATGAACGGCAAATGGGAAACCCGCCCGATCACAGGCCATATGGGTTCGCTCGGTGCGCGCCGGCTGTGGATGAGCGAAGTGCGCGAACTGGTCGAGGGCGTGCCGATGACGCCGTTCGTCCATGTCGCCACGGGCGCGGATTTCGCCAGCCCATTCGCCAATGCCGGCGACCAGGGGCTCGGCTACATCAACAGCGACGTCACGATCTATCTGCATCGCCTGCCGGTGACGCGGTGGATCGGCTTCGAGGTGGTGAACCACCACGCCACCGACGGCATCGCGATGGGCGAATGCTGGCTCTACGACGAGAAGGGACCGATCGGCACCTCCACGGTCGCGGCACTGGCACAGCGCCGGCCGATGACCAATCCGCCGCCGCCGTAAGTCTCTCTATCGTCAATCCGGGGCGATGCGCAGCATCGAACCCGGAATCTCGCGCCGCAATCTCCAGATTCCGGGTTCATCGCTGCGCGATGCCCCGGAATGACGGCATCAGGCCAAATGCCGCTTCATCTCCGGCCGCGCCTTGAGCGCGGCGCCCTGCTTGGCCACGATCTTGGCGATCCGCTCCGGCGCGAAATTCAGGTCGACGAAGGCCGGCGCGGTGTTGGCGACCTCGTGGTATTCAGCAATCTTGCCGTCGCGCAGCGTCATGATCGAGACGCCCTCGAACATCGCGCGGGCGCCGTTGGCTTCCGGCAAGCTCGATCGGTAGCTGAACGTGTAGCGCGCATAGAGCGTCTTGCCATCAGAGACGGGGTCGTGCGTGTCCCAGCGGAAATCGGTCGCGGTCCGGTAGAAGCAATCGTCGATCATCTCGGCGATCGCAGCGTGGCCCATGAACGCGCCGTAGAACACGTCGTGATAGACGCCGTCCTCGGTGAAGAGGCTTGCAAACGCGTTGCCGTCGCGCTGCTCGACCGCGCCGCAGAACGCGCGCAGCATTGTCGTCGTATCCATTGGCATCCCTCCCGGCCTTTTCGTCATGCCCGCGCAGGCGGGCATCCAGTATTCCAGAGCATTCGAAATGAATCGATAGGCCGCGGCGTACTGGATCATCCGCTTTCGCGGATGATGACAGCGGGATACGCCGGTGCGCTAGCCGATCTCCGCCACCGCGGCGATGATCCGCGCGATGTCCTGCGGCCGCGACAGACGATGGTCGCCGTCCTGGATCATGGTCAGCACCACGTCCTCCGCCGGCAGTCGGTGCACCAGCGCGAAGGCGTGCTTCCACGGCACGTCCGGATCCTGCGCGCCCTGCAGGATGCGCACCGGGCAGCCGACATCGATCTTGCTTCCCAGCAGCAGGTGGTTGCGGCCTTCCTCAATCAGATTGCGCGTGATCGGATAGGGCGTGCCGTCGCCATATTCTGACGGCCGGAGCCAGACGCCCTTGGTTTCGATCTCGGCGCGGATCTCGGGCGAAAACCCCTTCCACATCAGCTCCTCGGTGAAATCCGGCGCCGGCGCGATCAGCACGAGACCCGCGAGTTGTGCCTTTTCATTGCCGCGCCGGGCGATCTCGCGCGCCAGCAGAAGCGCCATCCAGCCGCCCATCGAGGAACCGATCACCACCTGCGGCCCGCGGCAGAATTCAGTGAACACCGCGACGCTCTCCTCGAGCCAGCGGCCGATCGTGCCATCGACGAATTGCCCCCCGGATTCGCCGTGGCCGGAATAATCGAACCTGACGCAACCGCGGCCGTGCTCGGTGGCCCACGCATCGAGCGCGATCGCCTTGGTGCCCTTCATGTCGGAATTGAAACCGCCGAGCCAGAACAGCCCTGGACTGCCCCCGGTGCGGGCGCGCACCGCGATCCGGCGCCGGCCACCGCCCTCGCCGACCTCGATAAAAGCGGGTTCCTGTTCGGGGGCGTCGGCTTGGCTCATGGTTCGGTCACTCACGTGTCAGATAGTTGGTTTTCAATGAGCAGACGGCATCGGTCAACGGCTGCGGTCCGCGCCTTGCGGAGCAGATGCAGCGGCCTTATGTGCCGGGCGTGGCTAAAATGCCTCGCAATTGGCAGTTTTGCCGGGTAGATGGCGAGTTCGCTTGCCCGTTGCAGCGTCTTGCTTCAAAATATCGGCCTTCCCTTTCACAACTTTGGAGAGTTACCCATTCGCCGTCCCAATAGAGCCCCGCCGACAGTCGCCAAAGACGGGCCGCGCACCAATGACGAGATCCGCAACGCACAGATCCAGCTAATTGATCAGGATGGTGTCAACAAAGGCACCGTCGAAACCGTGGTGGCCGTGCGCATGGCCATGGATGCCGGGATGGATCTGGTCGAGATTTCGCCGAATACCAATCCCCCCGTCTGCAAGATCATGGACTACGGGAAGTACAAGTATTCCGCGCAGAAGAAGGCCGCCGAAGCCCGCAAGAAGCAGAAGGTCGTCGAGATCAAGGAGATCAAGCTCCGCCCGATGATCGACGATCACGATTACGACGTGAAGATGCGCGCGATGCAGCGCTTCTTCGAGGAGGGCGACAAGGTCAAGATCACCTTGCGCTATCGCGGTCGTGAAATGGCGCACCAGGAGATCGGCACCAAGCTTCTCGACAAGGTGAAGGCCGACGTCGCCGAGTTCGCCAAGGTCGAGCAGGACGCGAAGTTCGAGGGCCGCCAGGTCGTGATGGTGCTGGCGCCGCGCTAATTCAAGTCAGTCGATTTCGGCGTTTGGAACGGCCCGCCAGGCGATCTGACGGGCTGTTTCATTTTCGTGGCCCGGATGGAGCGAAGCGCAATCCGGGGCCGCCCCTTTGCGCAATCCTGCCAACTTCCCCTTGAAGAGGAGAGATCGCTTTGCTCGCCAGAGCACAGCGGGCGGGGATCTTCTCTCCGCATCCGCCGGCGCCCGTGGCTGACCCCCCATCCCGTCCTTCCCCCTTTCAGGGGGAAGGGAAGATAGGTCGATCTATCGCCGGTTCCGCCGCTTCAAACGTTGCAAAATGGCCGATCCTCTGCCATAAGCCGGGCCTTCGCCGCCCGGCTGATCAAGGGCTGCCGTGGCGACGTGTCGTGCAGGGTCTTTCAATTCGGAAAGAATCCTAGCACTTTCAACGCTCTAACGAGCATTTTAGCCGGCAGAACGCCTCCTCGGGGCGGATTTCGTGCTTGGCCTGAAGGAGAGCCAAATGCCCAAGTTGAAGACCAAATCGGGCGCCAAAAAGCGCTTCAAGGTGACTGCCACCGGCAAAGTCGTGCATGCCCAGCGCGGCAAGCGCCACGGCATGATCAAGCGGACGAAGAAGCAGATCCGTCAGCTCCGCGGCACCCGCGTGCTGTTCAAGACCGACGGCGACAACGTCAAGAAGTACTTCTTGCCGAACGCCTGATCGCGCATCCGCTTGAACCCCGCCGCGCCCGGCGCGGCGAACCGTCACCTCTTCTAGATCTCAAGGATTTCCGTCATGTCTCGCGTCAAACGCGGTGTGACCGCTCACGCCAAGCACAAGAAAGTCTACAAGGCCGCCAAGGGCTATTACGGCCGCCGCAAGAACACGATTCGCATCGCCAAGCAGGCCGTCGAAAAGGCCGGCCAATACGCGTTCCGCGACCGCAAGCGCAAGAAGCGCACCTTCCGCGCGCTCTGGATCCAGCGCATCAATGCCGCCGTCCGTCCGTTTGGCATGACCTACAGCGTCTTTATCAACGGTCTCTCCAAGTCGGGCATCACGGTCGATCGCAAGGTGCTGTCGGATCTCGCGATCCACGAGCCCGCGGCGTTCCAGGCGATCGCCGAGAAGGCCAAGGCGGCGCTGGCTGCCTGATCCTAGCGGGCCTTCGGGCCCGCGGTCTTCAGCGCTTTCTGCGAGTAACGCTGGGCGACCTCCGCCCGGCAGAACGCTGTGAACGACATGTACATGGTACCGGATTCGTTCAGGTACTTGCGATCACAGGCGCGCAGCTCGCGCTGGTAGGCCTTTTTCCGCGACGCTCCGAGGCCGGACAGGAAGTCCGCCTCGCACCTCTGCTCGACCACGGCGCCGAACTGGACGTCTCCGCTGGCGCCGTATTCGCACGCCTCGAAGATCGTCATCGCGCGATTGCAGCTCGGCGCCGCCTTCAGCGCCGCGATGATGTCATCCATCTGGGTCGATTTGGCCGGACAGTCCGCCGTGGCGGCCCCTGCCGCGCCAAGAGCGATCAGCACCGTCAAGGCGGCCAGACAGGATCGCAAGAACATCGCGTGGTCTCCTCGTTACCCCCTTGGTGCCGCCCTCGCGCGAAGGGGTTCAATGCAGCCCGTCATCTGCCCGAAATGACCGGCTTTTTGCTTGACGTTACGGCCTTCGGGCGGCGACAACCCAGCCGAATTTTGCGGCGTGATCCGGAAAAGTGGATACCGGTTTTCCGACCAGATCATGCTCCGGCCAAAGTGCAGGGAATTGACCGTGTCCGACCTCGCTACGCTCGAAAAATCCATTCTCGACCAGATCGCCGCGGCGAACGACGAAGCCGCTCTCGAGGCGGTACGCGTCTCAGCCCTCGGCAAGAAGGGCTCGATCTCCGCGCTGCTCGCCACCCTCGGCAAGATGTCGCCGGAGGAGCGCAAGACGCAAGGTGCAGCCATCAACCTTGCCAAGGATGCGGTGACGCAGGCGCTCGCAACAAAGCGCGACGTACTGAAAGAGGCCGCGCTCGATGCACGCCTCGCCTCCGAGACCATCGATGTCACGCTGCCGCTGCGCGAGGCGCCGGCCGAGGCCGGCCGCATCCATCCGCTGACCCAGGTTTGGGACGAGCTCACCACCATTTTCGCCGACATGGGATTCTCGGTCGCCGAAGGGCCGGACATCGAGACCGACGACTACAACTTCACCAAGCTGAACTTCCCCGAAGGTCATCCGGCGCGGGAGATGCACGACACCTTCTTCTTCAATCCGAAGGAGGACGGCTCGCGCATGCTGTTGCGCACCCACACCTCGCCGGTGCAGGTGCGTACCATGCTGACGCAGAAGCCGCCGATCCGCGTGATCTGCCCCGGCCGCACCTACCGCATCGACTCGGACGCGACACATACGCCGCAATTCCACCAGGTCGAGGGCCTCGTCATCGACAAGGGCTCGCATCTCGGCCACCTCAAATGGATCCTGCACGAGTTCTGCAAGGCGTTCTTCGAGGTCGACCACATCAACATGCGGTTCCGGCCGTCGTTCTTCCCGTTCACCGAGCCGTCGCTCGAGGTCGACATCCAATGCCGCCGCGACAAGGGCGAGATCCGCTTCGGCGAGGGCGAGGACTGGCTGGAGATTCTCGGCTGCGGCATGGTGCATCCGAACGTGCTGCGTGCCTGCGGCCTCGATCCCGACGTCTACCAGGGCTTCGCCTGGGGCATGGGCATCGACCGCATCGCGATGCTGAAATACGGCATCGCCGATTTGCGCCAACTGTTCGACAGCGACGTCCGCTGGCTCAACCACTACGGCTTCAAGCCGCTCGACATCCCGGCGATCGCGGGAGGGTTGAGTTCGTGAGCACGGTTCTCCGATCCAGACCGACGGGGACTCCTTCCGCTCCCTCCCCCCTTGTGGGGGAGGGTCAGGGAGGGGGGTAGCCCCGGATGCCGCACGCAGTTGTCAGCGAACGTCAGCGCAACAGGGCGAAACGGCTTCGCCAGGCGATGACGCGCGCCGAAACGTTGCTCTGGCGCCACTTGAAGGCCAATCGAATGGACGGCATCGGATTTCGCCGTCAGACGCCGATCGGAAACTACATCGCGGACTTCGTCTGTTTCTCAGCAAACCTCATCATCGAGCTCGATGGCGAATCTCATGACTTCGAGGAGCGTCAGAAGGCCGATCATCGCCGCGATACTTTCTTCACTTCCGAAGGCTTTCGCGTTCTGCGCTTCACCAATGAGCAGGTGATGGCGAATCTTGAAGGCGTCGTGGAAGCAATCCGCGAGGCAACTCGGGTCGGAGCAAGCGGCTCACCCCCCTCCCTGCCCCTCCCCCACAAGGGGGGAGGGAACGGAGAGAGCGAACCAAATAGATCAGTGAACACCAATAAGAATCGAGGCATGCGGCCATGAAGTTCACCCTCTCCTGGCTGAAGGATCATCTCGAGACCGACGAGCCGCTGGAAAAGCTTGCTGACAGGCTCACCATGATCGGGCTCGAGGTCGAGAGCATCGAGGACAAGGCGAAGCAACTGGCACCGTTTACGATCGCGCGGGTGATCTCGGCCGAGCAGCATCCCAATGCGGATCGCCTGCGGGTGTGCATGGTCGACACCGGTGACGGGAGTGCGCCGGTACAGGTGGTGTGCGGCGCGCCGAATGCACGTGCCGGGCTGATCAGCGTGTTTTCGCCGCCCGGCACCTACATCCCCGGCAAGAACATCACGCTCGGCGTCGGCACGATCCGCGGCGTCGAGAGCCGCGGCATGCTGTGCTCGGCGGCCGAGTTGCAGATCTCTGAGGATCACGACGGCATCATGGAGCTGCCGGCCGACGCTCCCATCGGCAAGGGCTTTGCCGAATGGGCCGCGCTCGGCGATCCCGTCATCGAGATCAATCTGACGCCGAACCGGCAGGATTGCGCCGGCGTGCACGGCATCGCACGCGACCTCTCCGCCGCCGACATGGGCAAGCTCAAGGAGCCCGCGATCAAGCCGATCAAGGGTGAATTCCCCTGTCCGGTGCAGGTGACGGTAAAAGATCCCGATCTCTGCCCGGGCTTCGCGCTGCGCCTGGTGCGCGGGGTGAAGAACGGCCCGTCGCCGGAATGGTTGCAGAAGCGGCTGACCGCGATCGGGCTGCGCCCGATCAACGCGCTGGTCGACATCACCAACTTCATGACCTACGACCGCGCCCGTCCGCTGCACGTGTTCGATGCCAAGAAGGTGAAGGGCAATCTCACCGTCCGCCGCGCCAGGGACGGCGAGACCCTGCTCGCGCTCGACGGCCGCACCTATACGCTCGACAGCAATGTGTGCGTGATCGCCGACGAGCACGGCGTCGAATCGCTCGCCGGCATCATGGGCGGCGAAGCCTCGGGCTGCGATGAGAACACCACCGACGTGCTGATCGAATCGGCGCTGTGGAACGAGATCAACATCGCCCAGAGCGGCCGCAAGCTCGGCATCAATTCGGACGCACGCTATCGCTTCGAGCGCGGCGTCGATCCGGCCTTCATGGTGCCGGGGCTCGAGCTCGCGACCAGGATGGTGATGGATCTCTGCGGCGGCGCGCCGTCCGAGAACGTCGTGGTCGGCAATCGCTTCGGCGAAGATCGCGTGATCGATTTCCCTCTTAGCGAAGTCAAGCGCCTCGCGGGCATCGAGGTGCCGCTGGTCGAGGTGAAGCTGATCCTGAGCCGGCTCGGCTTCATGCTAGCCGGCAACGGCCCGGTCGTGAAGATCGCGATCCCGTCCTGGCGAACCGACGTTCACGGCAAGGCCGACATCGTCGAGGAGATCGTGCGCATCGTCGGCGTCGACAAGGTGCCGATGACGCCGTTCGATCGCGGCGAGGAGCCGCGCAAGCCGGTGCTGACGCCGATTCAGCTCCGCACCCGCCGCGCCAAGCGTGCGCTGGCCGCGCGCGGCATGGTGGAAGCCGTGACCTGGTCGTTCATCACCAACGACGCGGCCAGGATGTTCGGCGGCGGGCAGCCCGAGCTCGTGCTCGCCAACCCGATCGCGGCCGACCTCTCCGACATGCGGCCGAGCCTGCTGCCCGGCCTCGTCGCCGCGGCGCAATCCAACATCAATCGCGGCTATCCCGATGTCGCGTTGTTCGAGGTCGGCCAGGTGTTCCGCGGCGACCGTCCGGAGGACCAGTTTGTCGCCGCCTCCGGCGTACGCCACGGCTATGCCTCGGCGAAGGGCATCGGCCGCCACTGGACCGGCTCGTCGACTGCGGATACGTTCGACGCCAAAGCCGACGCCTTCGCCGTGCTGGCGGCCGCCGGTGCGCCGGTGCAGGCGCTGCAGATCGTGCCCGGCGGCCCGGCCTGGCTGCATCCGGGACGTTCCGGCACCATCCAGATGGGTCCGCAGAACGTGCTCGGCACTTTCGGCGAACTGCATCCGCGGGCTGCCGAGGCGCTCGGCGCCGACGGCCCGATGATCGTGTTCGAGGTGATCCTGGAGCGCATCCCGGAAGGCAAGCAGCGGACGACCCGCGCCAAGCCGCAGATCGAGCTGTCGGCATTCCAGCCGGTATCGCGCGACTTCGCCTTCATCGTTGATCGCAGCGTCAAGGCGGGCGACATCGTGCGGTCAGCACAGAACGTCGACAAGAAGCTGATCGCTGCTGTCACCGTGTTCGACGTCTATGAGGGCAAGGGCATCGATCCCGACAAGAAGTCGATCGCCATCGCCGTGACGATCCAGCCGCGCGAGAAGACGATGACCGATCAGGAGATCGACGCCGTCGCGGCGAAGGTCGTCGCCGAGGTGACCAAGAAGACCGGCGGCACGCTGCGGGGGTAATCGAACCGCGGGCGCCGCTTCGCCCCCTCTCCCGCTTGCGGGGGAGGGTTGGGGTGGGGGTCTCTCCGCGACGGGAATTTCAGTAAGAAGGTCGATCGCCTCAGCGATTGCACGCGCGAAGAAGCCGACGGTGCATCACCTTGAAGCCACCATTGTGGCGCGAGCCCCCACCCTAACCCTCCCCCGCAAGCGGGGGAGGGAATGGATGGATCGGAGCGCTCGCGTCGTTCACGCCGACCCTCCTTTCCCACGCTTCCCATGACTCCCCTCTCCCTGATCCCGTCCGACGTCAGCACCGCGGTCGCGCTCGCAATCTGTGCCATCGCGTTCGTCTCCGGCACGGCGCGCGGCTTTTCCGGCTTCGGCTCGGCGCTGATCTTCATGCCGCTGGCGAGCAGCATCGCGGCGCCGCGGCTGGTCGCGGCGCTGCTGCTCGTGATCGATTTCGTCGCAGCCACGCCGCTATTGCCGAATGCCTGGAAACATGCCGACCGAAGAGCGACCGCGGTGATGGTCGCGGGCGCGCTGGTCGGCGTTCCCATCGGCACTTATTTCCTCACCGTGCTCGATCCCGTCACCACGCGCTGGATCATCTCCTGCTTCGTCACCACCCTGCTGGTGCTGCTGCTGTCCGGCTGGCGCTATCGTGGCAAGGATCACGTCACGCTGTCGGTCGGCATTGGCGGCCTGTCCGGCTTCTGCAGCGGGCTCGCGCAGACCGGCGGTCCGCCGATCGTCGGCTACTGGCTCGGACGTCCGATCCCGTCGGCGATCTCGCGCGCCAACATCCTGCTGTTCTTCGGCGCCTCCGATTTCTTCTCGCTGGTCAGCTACTGGCTCTCCGGTCTCATCACTTTCGAATCGGTCAAGTTCTCGCTGATCGTCGGTCCGGTCTACGGTGTCGGCGTCTGGTTCGGCGCGTCGCTGTTCGGCAAGGCGAGCGAAGCCATGTTTCGTGCGATCTGCTACGCGCTGATCGCCGCCGCCGTCATCGCCGGCCTGCCGGCGCTTGATGGCATTTTGCGCGGCGGCTAGGCTCGGCTCAATCGAAGATGAGATTCAGGGAGGGACCCATGATCGACCGCCGCAACGCATTGAAGCTGGCGCTCGGCAGCGCCGCCGTGCTGGCCGCACCCGCCGTCCGCGCGCAAAACGCAAAGCCGCGGACGCGTATCGTTTTCCTCGGCACCAAGGGCGGGCCCCGCGTCGGCATCGGCGCCTCCAATCCCGCCAATCTTGTCGTCGTCGGCGACACGCCGTTCGTGATCGATTGCGGCATGGGCGTCAGCCGTCAGCTCGTCAACGCCGGCGTGCCGATCCCCTCGGTGAAGTACATCTTCATCAGCCACCACCATTCCGATCACAATCTCGAATACGGCAATCTGTTCTACAACGCCTGGGCCGCCGGCCTCACGACGCCGATCCATTCGTTCGGACCCAAGGGCATCGAGGCGATGACGAAGGAATATTGGGAGCTCAACAAGTTCGACGTCGAGACGCGGATCGTGGATGAGGGCCGTCCCGACCCGCGTAAGCTTCTGATCGCAAAAGACATCACCGAAGACGGCGTGGTGCTGAAGACGCCAGAGGTGGCCGTCACCGCGTTCCGCACGCCGCATCCGCCGATCACCGACAATTTCGCCTACAAATTCGAGACACCCGACGGCGTGATCGTGTTCTCCAGCGACACCAACTACAATCCGAAGCTCGCCGAGTTCGCCAAGGGCGCCGACGTGCTGGTGCATGAGTGCCTCTACATTCCCGCGGTCGATCGCTTGGTTGCGAAGACCAAGAACGGCGCAACGCTGAAGAAGCATCTGCT
Source organism: Bradyrhizobium sp. ORS 86 (assembly GCF_045571475.1). NCBI lineage: Bacteria > Pseudomonadati > Pseudomonadota > Alphaproteobacteria > Hyphomicrobiales > Nitrobacteraceae > Bradyrhizobium > Bradyrhizobium sp. ORS 86. Next base: position 142,310 of record NZ_CP120699.1, read on the forward strand.
CGACAGCCACACCTCGACCGAAGATGTCGGCCGTATCGCCGCCGCCGCCAATGTGAAGGTGCTCGCGCTCAGCCACTTCGTGCCCGGCGACGATCCGCTCGTCACCGATGACGACTGGGCCAGGGACGTGAAGAAGCACTACTCCGGCCGCATCGTGGTCGCGAAGGATCTGATGGAGCTGAAGCTGCCGGTGTGAGCGTCGTCTCTCGTTCAGAGCGGAGACAGACAAACCTCGGACACGTCGTGTCGCGAGAACGCAGACGCGTGATCTGCGACGTATGATCGCAATGCCAGAACAAATTCGATGTCGTCCCTGCGAAAGCAGGGACCCATAACCACGAATGGTTGTTGTTGAACGATGCTGGAACGACGAGTCCGGCCTACAACTCCCGCCGCGGGGTATGGGTCCCTGCTTTCGCAGGGACGACGGCCGTGTGCGGTGGACCGCACGAGGCCGGGACGACATTGGATATGCGGCGCTTGCTGCAGCAAATCTACCTGTCACGTTCGAACGCGCTGGATTGATGGCCGCGGCTCAGCGCATCGGCGCGCGGCGCGACCGGCGCTTTGCCGCAGGTGTTGGCTGTTCCAGTGGCGTCTCCCTCGCCCCGCCGATCCGGCGCAAGGCGGCATCAGCGGCCCGCTCGCCACTCTCCCAGGCGCCATCGACGGTGCCCCACAGCGTCTCATGCGTGGCCTCGCCGGCAAGATAGAGGCAGCCGATCGGGTCGCTCAGGACCCTACGCGCGAACTGCGCGCCGGGCGCGGCAGCCGACATCGCGCCGAGCACGAAAGGCTGTGCGTTCCAGCGCGTGACAGCCGTCTTCTTCACGGCCGCCCCCACTTCGCTGCCATAGAGCTTGGTCAGCCATTCCACCGCGAAGGCCGACATCGCCTTCTCGCCCTGCGCGGACAGATCGCGTCCGAAGGAGCCCGCGACATCGACGGTGCACAAAGACGAGCCGCCAATGCTGCCGTAGAACAACGCCGTCCTGGTCGAATTGCTCTGCTCGATGATGGCGTCGTCGCGCGACAGCCCAAGCGGATTGCCGGGCATCTGCAGCGCGATACGATCGTAGCTGCCGAGACTGAGCTTTGCCGCGGCATCGAGCGCGCGTTTCGGGATGTCCGGGGCGAACCTGATGACGCCGCTCGTGAGCACGTTGCTCGACACGGTGATGATAGCGGCACGCGCGGTGATCTTGCCGGCGGGCGTCTCGATCATCACGTCGCGATTGCTCCACAAGATGCGCTGTGCCGGGGTCGACAGCGCCAGCGGAAGCTGCTCGCCAAGCTTTGCGACCAACGCACCCAGCCCCTGCCGGCAAGCGATCGCGGCATTGCGATCCTGCGCCCGGGCCTTGTCGACGACGGAGACCTCCTTGAGGTCCTTGCCGCTGAAGCTTGGGCCAAGCAGGAACTCCACGGCGCCGGCCCAATCGCCAAGGTCCTTCGGCAGCACCGCAGCGCAGGCGACATCGGCCTTGCGTGCGGCATCGTCGATGGCGCGGTTGGTGCGCACCTGCGCTGCAAGAAACTCCTCGGTCTCGCCGGGTCGGGCATAGCGCCGGCCGATGCGAATCTTCGGGCCCACGGGCGCGGTGATCATGTCGAGGCCGGCAGAGCGCGCCAGCCGGACCATCGGATTGGTCTCGGGATTATGCATCCAGCGCGCACCGCGATCGAACGGCACGTCGAAGGTCGACGCATCGGTCTGGCAGCGCCCGCCGATCCGGCCGGCGGCTTCGAGCACGATCACCTTGCGGTTTGCGGCGACGATCCGCCGCGCCGCGGCAATGCCCGCCGCGCCTGCGCCGATCACGACGATGTCGGCGTCGCGCGGCAGCGGCGCCGCAAGGACCCGGCCGCCCAGCGCAGGCGCCACTGCGAGCCCTGCGGACGCCGACAGGAAATCGCGGCGGGTCATTGTCATGGCATGGTTTCCGGGGACTTGCAGCAAAGGGGAACGCTTCGCGAACTGTGCCGCATCTCACCGACCGCAGCAACCATCATGGTGAATCAATCATGATTGATCCGCGCCATGCATGAACTAAATTGAAACGGCTGGCGACCATGATTATGTCGCAGCAAGCGGTCGCAGAACCGCTCGGGGGAGTTGATGGGCTTAATGCTCGATACGGTCGGCAAATGGATCGCGGGGTACCTGCAAAAGGAAATCCCGGGTTACGAGCCGTTCACGCCGAGCGAGCCGGATCAGTTGCGCGGCATCATCCAGCCCGGTGATGTGCTGCTGGTCGAAGGCAACAACCGGATTTCCGGCATCATCAAATACCTCACGCAGTCGACCTGGTCGCATGCCGCGCTCTATGTCGGCCCCGTCGATGGCGCGACTGAGCCGAATGGCGAGCAGCACGTGCTGATCGAGGCCAATGTCGGCGAAGGCGTGACGTCCGCACCGCTGTCGAAATATTTCACCTATCATACCCGCATCTGCCGGCCGGTCGGCTTGTCCTACGAGGACCGCACCACGGTGTGCCGTTACGCGATCAACCGCATCGGGTTCGGCTACGACACCAAGAACATCGTCGATCTCGCGCGCTACCTGTTTCCGCTGCCGGTCCCGCAGCGCTGGCGGCGGCGCATGATCGCGTTCGGCTCCGGCGATCCGACCAAGATCATCTGCTCGGCGCTGATCGCGCAGGCCTTCGACGCCGTGCGCTACCCGATCCTGCCCAAAATCACGCGCGCCGCCAGCCGCAAGGCGCGCCGCGAGATCCTGCATATCCGCGATTCCTCGCTCTACATGCCGCGCGACTTCGACATCTCGCCCTATTTCGAAATCGTCAAACCAACCATCGTGCACGGATTCGACTACACGGCCCTGCACTGGGCCGACAAGCAGAAGCCGCTCCAGGAGGTAGCGGGCGAATTCAGTGTGTTTCCAGAAGGCAGGTCGCCGCCGCTTACTCCTGAAGAGATTGACGAAGAGGCACCGGTTGCAGTTGCGGCTGCGCAAGTGACGATCTCGGCCGTGGAGCCGGTGTCGGGCTGAGAGGGTGTGCGCCTCTACGGGTCCGTCATTGCGAGTTCGGACCAGCGTGTCATGGCCCGCGCAGGCGGGCCATCCAGTACGCCGCGGCCTCTCGGTTCAAGCATCGGCCTCTCTGGAATACTGGATCACCCGCATGCGCGGGTGATGACACCGCGCTGCTTGACACGTGAGCTTGGAACTGCCCCTGTCATTGAAAAGGCTACGCCGCCTTCGCCTTGGTGCCACAGGGCAGGCCGGCGCGGGCGAGACCGCCGTACAGCGGCTCGTTCGGCATCTCGGATTTGAGGATCGTACGCACCGCGATCAGCCGGTCGAGATCGATGCCGGTCGGAAATCCCTTGCTTTCGCAGAGGAAGACGAGATCCTCGAACACGACATTGCCGGTCGCGCCCGGCGCGAACGGGCAGCCACCGAGCCCGCCGAGCGAGCCGTCGAGCGCGCGGGCGCCTTCGTCGAGCGCGGCGGAGGCGTTGGCGATGCCCATGCCGCGGGTGTCGTGCAGGTGAACGCAGACCGGCTTTGCGCCCGCGATCCTCACGGCCCCCTTGGTGAGCTCGCCGACTTGCCTCGGACCCGCATAGCCGACGGTGTCGGCGATCGCGACCATGTCGACGCCGATCTCGTAGAGCCTCTCGGTGAGCCGCAGCACCTCCTTTGGATCGACGGCACCGACGATCGAGCAGCCCAGGGCCATCGAGATCGCGGCATTCACCACCGGCTTGTGCGCGCTGGCATCGCGCAATTCGCAGAGGCGCTTGACGTTCTCGATCGCGGATTCGCGCGAGCGGTTGGCGTTGGCCTGGCTGTGCTCCTCGGTAGCAGATACCACCGAGGCGATCTCGGCCACGCCGGAGGCCAGCGCTTCGTTGACGCCGCGCTCGTTCAGCGCCAGCGCGACCCCGTGCGCGCCGGGCAGCGCGGCGACGGTCGCGGCGACGTCGCGGACATCGACGAACTGCGGGAAGGTCTTGGCGGGCAGGAACGAACCGACCTCGAAATGCCTGACGCCGGCGGCATATTCATCGCGCACCCAGCGCTGCTTCGCCGCCGTCGACGGGAACGTCTTCACCAGTTGCAGGCCGTCGCGCAGGCCGACTTCGCGCAGGCTCACTCTGTCATTGGGATAGATATCGTGGATACGGGTCATGACAGCCTCACGCAGCGTTTCCGGTTGATGAGAGTTTCTGTTGCTCGAGCTCGGCGCGCACGTCATCGGTATCGGCGCCGAGTACCGGCACTTTCAGGCCTTCGCCGATATTGCCACCATTCCACTCCACGGGGAGCGCGGGCACGCGGAACGGCTTGCCGTCGGCGTTGACGTTGCTGACGAGACCGCCGGGGCGCAGCACGTGCGGGTCCTGCAACAGATCCTCGGGCCGATTGATCGGCGAGAAGCAGATGTTGAGCGCATCGAGCTTCGCCGACAGGTCCGCGACGTTCCAGCGTTTGATCTCCTCGGCAACGCGCGGAATGATCCGGTCGCGGGCCATGATGCGGTCGGTGGTCGTGCGTAGCGTCGGATCCTCGGCAAATTCCTCGAGGCCGAACTCGCGGCAAAAGCTCTGCCAATGACCTTCGGTGACGACGCCGATGAAGATGCGATCGCCCCCCGCGGCATCGAAGATGTCGTAGATCGGCCAGGCATGCTCGCGCTCGGGCATCGAGCGCGGCTTGCGTCCGGTCATTTCGTACTCGACCATGTGCTGGGCGACCAGAAACAGGCAGTTCTCGAACAAGCCGATGCGGATGTCCGCGCCGCCTCCGTTGCCGCCGCGCTTCTGGTAGAGCGCGGCGAGGATCGCGATCACGCCGAACATGCCGCCCATGATGTCGTTGGCGGAAGAGCCGACCCGCTGCGGCTTGTCGCGCGTGCCGGTCATCGCCGCGAGCCCCGACATCATCTGCACGACTTCATCCAGCGCGGGACGATGGTCGTAGGGACCGGACAGAAAGCCCTTGTGGCCTGCAAGGATCAGATGCGGATGCTTCTTGCGCAGCTCGTCGACGCCGAGCCCCTGCTTCGCGAGCTGGCCGTCACGAAAATTCTCCAGGAACACGTCGGCGCTGGCGAGCAGCCGATCCATGGTCTCGCGGTCTTCAGGCTTCTCGAAGTCGAGAACCACGCTGCGCTTGCCGCGGTTGAACAGCGGGAAGAACGAGACGCCCATGCCGCCAAGGCTGCGGGTCTTGTCGCCGGCCGGCGGCTCGACCTTGATCACCTCGGCGCCGAGCTGGGCCAGGATCATGCCGCAGGTCGGGCCCATCACCATGTGGGTCATCTCGACAACCCTCACGCCGTCCAGCGGCAGCCCGCTTCCTGTCATCGGTTTGCTCCGTGCTCGTTTTGGTTACTTAAGGCAAACTAGGCTTCCGCACGCTATCTGAAAAATATAATCTGTCGAATAGTGTATTCGTGGTTCCAGAACGCAAGATCCGATGGACTCGCGCCAGCTCCGCTATTTCATCGCAGTTTACGAGCAGCGCAACCTGTCGCGGGCGGCGGATCAGGCCAACGTCGCGCAGTCCGCGTTGAGCCATCATATCGCGAACCTCGAGTCCGAATTCGCCACGCCGCTGTTCGAGCGCAAGCCGCGCGGCATGGAACCGACTGCGGCCGGCGAACGGCTCTACGAGCACGCCCGCATCATCCTCCGCGCGATGGCGGCGGCCGAGCGCGAGATCAAGGAAGGCGGCAGCGAAATCGCCGGCGACATCTCGATCGGCATGGCGAATTCGGGAATGAAGGCGATCGGCGTGCCTCTGATGCGCACCGTGCTGACGAAATATCCGAACCTGAAACTGTCACTGACCGAAAGCCTCTCCGGGGCAACGCTGCTGCATCTGATGAGCTCCGAAGTCGATCTCGCGCTGGTCTACAATCCGCCGTCGGACAAGGACCTGATCGCCGAGCCTGTGCTGGAAGAGCAGATGTTCTGCGTCGGCACGGAAAAGCTGGTCGGCAAGAAGGCACCGATCACCTTCGAAGAGGTGGCGCAGTTGCCATTGATCCTGCTCCGGCACGGGCTGTCGGCCCGGGCGCTGCTGGACGATCCCGTGCCGCTGAAACGGCTGGAGGCCGGTGCAATCCTCCATCTCAACTCGACCAGCGGCATGATCGGCGCCCTGACCGCGGGCTTGGGCTGCACCATCGCGACGACCCACTTCGTGAGCGAGCCGCTGAAGGCAAAGGCGCTGATCGCACGCGAGGTGATCGAACCTCAGCTCACGCGCACACTCTATCTCTGCCGCCTGCGCAACCGACCGATGACCTATGTCATGGAGGAAATGTGCCGGCTGATCCGCTCCCTGGTCGCTGAGCAAGTGGGGCGCGGCGCCTGGGAGGCGACCCTCCTGATCTGAAGCCCATTCGTGTGTCCCGCGCCATCGAAAATCTCGAACGATTCCTTCGATATGTTCGTCTGGATTTCTGGCTCCCGGCTGCCAAACATGGCGTCGATCGGCACGCCTGCGCAAGAGAGGCGGCCGTTGCACCATTTGGGGAGGACCAGCATGAGCGCCGTCGACGTCGGCTCAGTGACCGATCGTGCCAGCACGACAAGCGAGCCCGACGAGATCTCGCGGCGGCTCGAGGCGCTGCCCGCCTCCGCCTATGTCTGGCGGCTGGTGATCCTGCTGTCGCTCGGCGGCTGCTTCGAAATCTACGATCTGTTCTTTACCGGCTACATCGCGCCCGGCCTCAGCCGCAGCGGCTTGATGACCACGACGACCCAGGCCTTCTTCGGCTTCTCCGGCATCGGCGCCTTCGTCGCCGCGACCTTTGCCGGTTTGTTCGTCGGCACCTTCTTCCTCGGCTTCCTCGCCGATCGGTTCGGACGCAAGGCGGTCTTCACCTATTCGCTGCTGTTCTACAGCCTCGCTTCGGTGATCATGGCGTGCCAGACCACGCCCGGCGGCCTGCTGCTGTGGCGCTTCATCGCCGGAATCGGGATCGGCATCGAGGTCATCACCATCGACGCCTACATCACCGAGCTGGTGCCGAGCTGGATGCGCGGCCGCGCTTTTGCGATCAACCAGGCCGTGATGCTGTCGGCGGTGCCGATCGTCGCGGCGCTGTCGTGGTGGCTGGTGCCGCTTACGCCTTACGGTATCGACGGCTGGCGCTGGGTCGTGCTGATCGGCGCCGCCGCAAGCATGGTGATCTGGGTGCTGCGGCTCTATGTGCCGGAAAGTCCGCTCTGGCTGTCCCGCCATGGACGCGCCGGTGAGGCCGACAAGATCATGCAGACGCTCGAGGCCGCCGCAGGCGTAACTGCCGCGCGTCCCGCCGCAAGGGCTGCGATCGTGCCGGCGCGCGCGCCGATCAAGCCGGCCGGCTTTGCCGAGCTGTTCCGGCCGCCCTATGGCGCGCTGGTCGTGCTGTTCATGATCTTCAATCTCTGCCAGGCGTTCGGCGTCTACGGCTTCGCCAACTGGGTGCCCGCGCTGCTGGTCCAGAAGGGCATCACCGTCACCAAGAGCCTGCAATACTCCTTCATCATCGCCGTCGCCTACCCACTCGCGCCGCTGCTGGCCGCGACCTTCGCCGATCGCTTCGAGCGCAAGTGGATCATCTGCGGCGCCGCCGCGGCGATCTCAGTGTTCGGTCTCGCATTTTCGCTACTCACCGAGCCGGCGCTGTTGATTGCAAGCGGCGTGCTGGTGACCGGCGCCAACATGACGCTGTCTTACGCCTATCACGCCTATCAGACCGAGGTGTTCCCGACCGCGATCCGGGCCCGCGCGGCCGGCCTCGTCTATTCGATGAGCCGGCTCAGCGCGACCTTCTCCGGCTTCATCGTGGCTTTCATGCTGCGCGAAACCGGCGTCGGCGGCGTGTTCGGGCTGATCACCGCGGCAATGGTCATCGTGATCGTCGCGATCGGCGTCTGGGGACCCACGGTGCGCGGCAAGCCGCTCGATGCCTGAAGCTTCGCTCGAAAGTGCCCTAACCGCGACACAGCCGGCACTTGCCGAAGCCTGATCGGGTGTCTACCTCTCGCGAGAACTTCCGGAGAGGTAACCCAGTCATGTTGGACGCCGCCGTCAAGGCGCTTTCGCAGATCCTGTCACCGCCGATGCGCTCGATCTTGTGGCGCTCGATCGGGCTTGCGCTCGTGCTCATCACGGTGCTGGCAATCGGCTTGCAGCGTCTGCTGAGCTGGTTTGCCGACTATGGCGAAGTCTGGGCCGAGAGCATGCTCGGCCCGAACTTCCATTCCACGCTGCACGTGCTGTCCTGGATCATCTCGATCGCGGCGGGCCTTGGCGTCGTGCTTGGCGGCATCTTCCTGATGCCCGCAATCACCTCGCTGGTGGCGAGCCTGTTCGTCGACGACGTCGCCGACATCGTCGAGCGCGAACATTATCCGGCCGAGCGGCCCGGTGCGGCATTGCCGTTCGCGCTGGCGATGACCGAAGGCACCAAGACCGCGCTGCTGACGATCCTGGTCTACCTGGTCGCGCTGCCCTTCGTGCTGTTCGCGGGTGCCGGCTTCATCGTGTTCTTCATCGCAACCGCCTGGCTGCTGGGCCGGGAATATTTCGAGCTCGCCGCGATGCGCTTCCGTTCGCCGGCGGACGCCAAGGCGATGCGCCGCGACCACGCATCGACCATATTTGCCGCGGGCCTGTTCATCGCGGCCTTCGTCTCGATCCCGATCGTCAATCTGGCGACGCCGCTGTTCGGCATGGCCTTCATGGTCCACATGCACAAGCGGCTGTCCGGTTCACGGCCCGAATTGATCGAGCCGGCGCGGCAACGCAACGTGCCCATGGCTTAGGTGACATTGGCTTAGGTCAGATCCGACGGCGCCGCCACCAGTACGGGTGCCGGTTCGCGCGCGAAGGGCACCAGCAGAAGTCCCACGATCGCCACGCAGGCAAGCATCGCCCAGGCCTCGTTGACGCTGAGCGCGAGCGATGCCCGCTCGACCAATGGCCGGACGAACGCCACAGCGGCCTTGTCGGGCGGCCCCGGTGGCCGGTCGATCAGCAGCTTCGGATCGAGCCCGATCGCCTGCGCCGCCGTGACGTCGCCAGCCAGCAGACGGGCACGAAGCACCTCGCCATGGATCAAGCTTCGGCCGTAAAGAATCGTATCGATCAGGGCGATCCCGATCGCGCCGCCGAGATTACGCATCAGGTTGAACAGCGCACTGGCATCAGCCACCTCCGCTTCCGGCAGGGCGCCCAGCGCAATTCGCGTCGGCGGCAGCAGACAGAACATGATCCCGACCCCGCGCGCGATCTGCGGCCAGAACATCTCGTCGAAATCGGCGGTGCGCGGCTGGTGCGCGCTCAGGCCCAGGCCGAGCGCGAACAGCGCGAAGCCGGCACCTGTCAGCATCCGAGCGCCAAGGCGGCGCTCGAGAATCGCCGCAAGCGGCGCGGCCGCGAGCTGCGCGCTTCCCGTGACCAGCATAATGCTGCCGATCTCAAAGGCATCGTGACGCCGCACGAAGCCGAGAAACACCGGCATCAGATAGGTCGATCCATACAGGCCGATGCCGAGGCAGAAGCTGAGCGCGCAGCCGACCGCGAACGAACGCCGTCCGAACGTCGAAAGCCGCGCGATCGGGTGCGCCGCGCGCAGCGTGCGCCGGACGACGATCGCCATGCCGCCGGCGCTTCCGATCAGCAGGCTCACGCAAAGCGGCGATGTCCAGCCGCGCTGCGGCGCCTCCTTCAACCCGATCTCAAAGCTTGCGAGCGCGGCTGCGAGCAAGACAAGCGAGCATCTGTCGAGCTTTGCGAGGGCACGCAAATGAGTAACCTCGCGCGGCAGCAGGAATGGCGTAACGGAAGCGGCGATGAGTCCCGGAACGACATTGATCAAGAACAGCCACGGCCACGACCAGGTCTGCGTGATCCAGCCGCCGACGACGGGTCCCAGCGTGGGCGCCAACACCGCGACGGCGCCACCGATCGTGGTTGCCACCACATGACACCGCGGCGGGTACAGCATGAACACAGCAGAGAACACCGCCGGGATCAGGACGCCGCCGGAAAATCCCTGCAACACGCGGAAGATCAGCAGCACGGAAAAGCCGCCGCTGAAGGCGCAGCCGATCGACGCGATGCTGAACAGACTCACGGCCGTCACGAACAGCCACCGCAGCGACAGCGCTTGCGTCAGCAGCCCGGTCAGCGGGATCGTGATCACTTCCGCGATCAGATAGGCGGTCTGGATCCAGCTCATCGCGGCCGGCGAGATCGCCAGCGCACGCTGGATCGTCGGCAGCGAAGTCGCGACGATCTGGATGTCGAGGATCGCCATGAACATGCCGGAGCACATCAGGAGAAATCCGGCCCAGGTCGCAATCGATGGGCTGTCGGTTCGCTGCTCCGCCGGGCCGTTCATGGGCTCCTCTTAGGCAGCCGGCCGAAAGTGGAGAGCGCCCGCCCCTCGACACGAATGCGCAGTGCGAGCACCGCGAGGTTGAGGATGGTGAAGCTCAGCGCCGTCAGCGGCAGACCCAACGCGAGAGGAAGCAGCGCGATCTCACTGATCACGACCGCATAGTTCGGATGCGAGCAGAACCGGTAAGGCCCTGCAGCGACCAGCGGTTTGCCCGGCAGCACGATGATCCGCGTGGTCCAGCGCGGCCCGAGTGTGATGAGGGTCCACAGCCGAAGGCCCTGCAGCACCAGATAGGCCGCAAGCGCTGCGGGATTGACGTCTTGATCGCGGCCCCACACCCACAGTGCGAGCAGCCAAGCGGTATGGAGTGATACGATCAGTGGATAGTGACTTGCGCCGACTTCGACAGCGCCACACGCAAGAAGCCGCCGCGTGTTGTAACGCGACAGCATGAGCTCGCCCAGACGCTGCAGCGTGACCAGCGCGAGTATGATCGATGCGACGCTCACGCCGCGTGCCTCAGCGCGACGCAGCTCACTGTGAAACCGGGCCCCAGCGCCGTCAGCAGCGAACGCGGCGGCAGGCCCTTGGCCCAGGCGCGTTCGAGGACGAAGAGAACGGTCGGGGCCGACATGTTCCCGCAATCGGCGATGACGTCGCGCTCGTGATCGAGCGTCCCCTGCTCGAGCGCCAGCGCCCGCTCCAGCGCCGCGATGACCTTGGCGCCGCCGGGATGGCAAAGGAAGCGATCGATGTCATCGACCGTGAGCTGCATCCGCGCGAGGATTTCGGCAACGGCCGGCCCAAGATGATCGCGGACAAAATCGGGAATGGTACGTTGAAAAACCACGCCGAAGCCTTCCGGATCGACGGTCCACCCCATGATGTCGAGCGTATCCGGCCAGAGCTTTTCGCCGCTCGCCTCGACCCGCGTCGCACCGCCGTCGCCGGCGCGCAGCACGATTGCCGCAGCACCGTCGCCGAACAGACTGGCAGCAACGATGTTCGCCTTGGTGAGCTCGTCGTGCCGGACCGCGAGCGTGCAGAGCTCGAGTGAGACCAGCAGAACATTGGCGCCGGGCCGTGCTTCCGCGAGCTTTGATGCGATCGACAGGCCCGACACGCCGCCGGCGCAGCCGAGGCCGAACACCGGCACCCGCGACACGTCCGCCCGCAGGCCGAGCTGGCCGGCCACCCGCGCTTCCAGCGTCGGCGTCGCAATTCCGGTCGAGCACACCGTGACCACGACATCGATGTCGCTCCCGGAAAGGTCCGCGCGCGCAATCGCCTTGCGCGCGACATCGACATACAGCGACTCGGCGCCTTCAAGGAAAGCCTGCGTCCGCTCGGGCCAGCCGCGCCGCTCGATGTACCATTCGATCGGCTTGACCCCGTAACGGCGATGGATGCCAGTATTGGCGAACAGGCTCGAAAGCGTTTCGAATTGCGGATAGCGGTCGGCGAAGAGCTTACGCGCGGCCTGCAAAATCTGCTCCTGATGGAACAGATGCGGCGGAACCGAGGTCGCCACCGACACCAGCGCGGCCGTCTTCGTCATCCCAACTCACCCTCGTTCCGGTCCCCTGCTATGGAACCGCGCGATGAGCGAAATATTTCCAGGCGTGCCAGGGACCGGGCACACCGGAACCTTCACTATAAGTTGAAGGCTCTGACTAGCCGCGAGCCGAGGCGACCGTGACGCCGCATTTAAGTGCCCCCGCGCCAGGCGTGGCTCAATTGCGGGCCCGAGAGGTCGAACGAGTTACAACCTGATGATGTCGATCATGCCTCAGACGGTCTTTTCCGGCCACCGGCACAGGTCGTTGATCAGGCATACGTCGCAACGCGGCGAGCGCGCGAGGCAGGTGTAGCGGCCATGCAGGATCAGCCAATGATGCGCGTGTAGCATGAACTCCGGCGGGATCACTCGCTCCAGCGCCAGCTCAACCTCGAGCGGGTTCTTGCCGGGCGCCAGCCCCGTGCGATTTCCGACGCGAAACACATGGGTATCGACCGCCATCGTGTGCTCGCCGAATGCCATGTTGAGCACGACATTCGCGGTCTTGCGGCCGGCGCCGGGTAGCGACTCGATCTCGGCGCGGGTGCGCGGCACCTCGCCACCGAATTCGGCGATCAGCTTCTCGGATAGCGCAATGACGTTCTTCGCCTTGTTGCGATACAGCCCGACGGTCTTGATGTAGTCGCGCACCTTGTCCTCGCCGAGCGCTAGCATCTTCTCGGGCGTATCGGCGACCGCGAACAGCGCCCGCGTCGCCTTGTTGACGCCGGCGTCGGTCGCCTGCGCCGACAGCACCACCGCCACCAACAGGGTGTAGGGGTTGAGGTGCTCGAGCTCACCCTTGGGCTCGGGATTGGTTTTGCGGAACCGGCTGAAGGCCTCATAGACTTCCGCTTCGGTCCAGGGCTTCGATTTCACCGCCGTCTTGGCCGCGCGCTTAGGCAGCGGCTTTGCCGTTTTCGCGGGCTTCTTCCTCGGCCTCTCGGGCGCGGATCGAACGCTTGATGTCTTGGCGCGTTGAGAGCGGATGATTTTGGCCATGACCGGGATATACTGATACGTCATGACTGCAGGCAATGATTTTGATCCCGGGGATGATCTTGAGGCGATCGGCCGAGATACCGAGCCGACGCTGTTCTCGGCGTTGCTGACACCGCACCGTTCACTCAACCGGACCGGCTTCGCGGTGCTGATGACATCGGTCACCGCGATCAGCTTCGTCGCCGGCGCGGTGTTCTGGTGGATGGGTGCCTGGCCGATCTTCGGCTTCTTCGGCCTCGACGTGCTGGTGATTTATTGGGCGTTCAAGGTCAACTTCCGCACCGCCAAGGCGAGCGAGGAGATCACCGTGACATCATCGGAATTGCGGGTGCGCCGGATCAGCCATCGTGGCCACGTGGTGGAATGGGTGCTCAATCCGCTCTGGGTCCAGTTCGAGCAGAAATCGCATGAGGAGTTCGGCATCGAACGGCTTTACCTGATCTCCAGGGGTCGCCGGGTGAGCGTCGGGAGCTTTCTGAGCCCGGACGAAAAGGCCAGTTTTTCCAAAGCTTTGATGGCCGCGCTGAACGCCGCGAAGCGAGGCCCGACCTATAATCCCATTCATTAATTGGCTTGTCAGAAATCGGGTGGTTTGGATGCGCCATGGCTCCTAAATCAGAGACCATGATGACACTCGCTATACATGACCAGCGCCTGGCCAAGCCGGGCCTCCAGAACGCAGCGCTGCGCGACTATGATTCCGTGCGGCGCGCGATCGCGTTCATCTCGGAGCACTGGCGCACGCAGCCGACCATTGAGGCGGTCGCGGATGCCGCCGGTGCCACGCCGGATGAGCTCCATCATCTGTTCCGCCGCTGGGCGGGGCTGACGCCGAAAGCGTTCATGCAGGCGCTGACCCTGGACCACGCCAAGGGCCTGCTGCGCGACTCCGCCAGCGTGCTCGATGCGGCGCTGGACTCCGGCCTTTCGGGGCCGGGCCGGCTGCACGACCTGTTCGTGACTCACGAGGCCATGTCGCCCGGTGAATGGAAGAACGGCGGCGCCGGCATGACGCTGCGCTACGGCTTCCACCCCTCGCCGTTCGGCACCGCGATCGTGATCGCAACGGGCCGGGGGCTGGCGGGCCTCGCCTTCGCCGACCCCGGCGACGAGCCGATCGCCTTCGCCGATATGAAGCGGCGCTGGCCGAATGCGACCTATGTCGAGGACACCGACGGCACCACCATGCTGGCGCAGCGCATCTTCGACACGCGGTTGTGGCGGCCGGACCAGCCGCTGCGCGTGGTCCTGATCGGCACCGATTTCGAGGTGCGGGTCTGGGAGACGCTGTTGAAGATCCCGATGGGCCGCGCGGTCAGCTATTCCGACATCGCCAACAAGATCAGCAACCCGAAGGCGTCACGCGCCGTCGGTGCCGCGGTCGGCCGCAATCCGGTGTCGTTCGTCGTGCCGTGCCACCGCGCACTGGGCAAGAGCGGCGCGCTGACCGGCTATCACTGGGGCGTCACCCGCAAGCAGGCGATGCTGGGTTGGGAGGCCGGGCAGGTCGGATTGCATTGATCCATGGATCGCTGCCGTTCGCCCAGGAAGTAAGGTGGGCATAGGCGCAGCGCGCCGTGCCCAGCATCGCAAGCCGTGCATGAAGTGGTGGGCATGCTGCGCTTTGCCCACGCTGCCGGCACCAACTTCCGGTGACCACGCCGCTCAGTCGGCCAAATCAACCTTTGACGCCACGGTCGAATCGGCATTGAGCCGGTAGACCACCGGCGCGCCGGTCGCGAGTTCGCGCTTGAGGATCTGCTCGGGCGTCAACTTTTCCAGCACCATGATCAGCGCGCGTAGCGAATTGCCGTGGGCGGCAACCAGCGTGCGCTGGCCGCGCAGCACGCCGGGCAGAATCTCCTGCACATAGTAGGGCAAGGCGCGCGCCAATGTATCCTTCAGGCTTTCACCGCCAGGCGGCGGCACGTCGTAGGAGCGGCGCCAGATCAGCACCTGATCCTCACCCCATTTCTTGCGCGCATCGTCCTTGTTGAGCCCGGAAAGATCGCCGTAGTCGCGTTCGTTGAGCGCGAGATTCCTGGTCGTCGGCAGGCCGGTCTGGCCGATCTCGGCGAGCATCAGCTTCAGCGTGTGCTGGGCACGCGTCAGATCGGAGGTGAAGGCGACGTCGAACGACAGGTCCCGCGCCTTCAGCTTGCGGCCGGCTTCCTTGGCTTCGTTGATGCCCTGCTCGGTGAGGTCAGGATCCTTCCACCCGGTGAAGAGATTCTTCAGGTTCCAATCGCTCTGGCCGTGCCGCACGAGCACAAGAAGACGTTCGCTCATTCCAAGTTTCCGTTGTTGTTGCAGCTTGACTATTCACTCAGGCCGAGCACGTCAGCCATCGAGTACATGCCGGGCTTCTTGCCGTGTGCCCACAGCGCCGCCTTCAACGCGCCCTGTGCGAACAGCGCGCGATCCTCGGCATGATGCGAGAGCGTGATGCGCTCCGACGGACCGGCAAAGATCACGCTGTGATCGCCGGCGACCGTGCCACCGCGCAGCGAGGCAAAGCCGATGTCGCCGGCACGCCGTGCGCCGGTCAGACCATCGCGGCCTCGCGCTGAATGCTGCTCCAACGCGATCTTGCGGCCGGCGGCCGCGGCTTCGCCGAGCATCAAGGCCGTGCCCGATGGTGCATCGATCTTGGACTTGTGGTGCATCTCCAGAATTTCGATGTCGTAGTTCTGGTCGAGCGATTGCGCGACGCGCTTGACCAGCGCGGCGAGCAGATTGACGCCCAGGCTCATATTGCCCGACTTCACAACAACGGCGCGATTGGTGACGCTCCTGATCACGGCATCGTCAGATTGCGACAGGCCGGTGGTGCCGATGACGTGAACGAGGCCGCGCTCGGCCGCGATCGCGACATTGGCGATGGTCGCAGCCGGCACGGTGAAATCCAGGATGCCGTCGGCGTTGGCCGACATCGACCACAGATCGGCCGACAGCGCGACGCCGTTGGCCGGCAGGCCGGCCAGCACGCCGGCGTCCTTGCCCAGCAGATCCGAGCCCGGCGCTTCGAGCGCGCCCACCAGAACCGCCCCCGGGGTTTCGGAAATTACCCGCGTCAGTGTGCGGCCCATCCGGCCGCCGGCTCCCGCAACGATCAGACGCATATCAGCCATGGCTCACCTCTGAGGGCCGTATAAAGCATGATCCGGCAAAGTGGAAACCGGTTTTCCCGGCGCGACAAGCGCGGACGCGTTGGCGCCGGGATCATGCTCAACGGAGGCTATCGGAGGCTGTTCCGACCGCTGAATGGGGCGTCCGACACCCGGGAACTAGGGCCCGGCGAAACCTTCAATAATGATCAGGTCGGCGATCGAATGCGGTTGCCGTACCTTGATGTTGGCCTGGTATTCCGGCGAATTGTAACAGGCGAGCGCGGTCTCATAGTCGGGGAATTCGATCACGACATTGCGTGAGCGGCTCTGGCCCTCGACGCTGGTAAACTTGCCGCCGCGCACGACAAACTTGCCGCCGAATTTCTGGAAGATGGCCGGGTTGGCGGCCATGTAGGGCTTGTAGCCTTCCTCATTGTGAACGTCAACGCGTCCGATCCAGTAGCCCTTCGCCATTGCTTTCTCCCTTGTTGCCGTTCAGGCAAGCGCCTGCGCGATCTCAGCTTGAATGGCCTCTGCGGCGGCCTTGGGGTCGGCAGCTTCCATCACCGGCCGTCCCACCACCAGATAATCGGCGCCGGCGGCAATCGCACGGGCCGGGGTCATGATGCGCTTCTGGTCGCCGGTGGCCGATCCCGCCGGGCGGATCCCAGGCGTCACCAGGTGCATCTGAGAGCCGACGATCTTACGCAAGGCGGCTGCTTCTTCAGGTGAGCTCACCAGACCATCGACGCCAAGCGCCTGCGCCTGCCTGGCGCGCGCTTCGACGAGATCGGAGACGTTGAGGCGATAGCCCGCGGCATGAAGATCGTTGTCGTCGTAGGACGTCAGCACGGTGACGGCGAGGATCTTCAGGCCGGAGCCGGCGCGCGCCTCGACCGCGGCTTTCATGGTCTGCGGATAGGCATGCACGGTGAGGAAGGTTGCGCCGAGGCTCGCGATGCTCTCGACGCCGCGCGCCACGGTGTTGCCGATGTCATGCAGCTTGAGATCGATGAAGACCTTCTTGCCGCGGCTCGATAGCTGCTTGGCCAGCGACAGGCCGCCTGCATAGCCGAGTTGATAGCCGATCTTGTAGAACGTCACGCTGTCGCCGAGCCCGTCGATCA
The DNA here is from genome assembly GCF_045571475.1 of Bradyrhizobium sp. ORS 86. NCBI lineage: Bacteria > Pseudomonadati > Pseudomonadota > Alphaproteobacteria > Hyphomicrobiales > Nitrobacteraceae > Bradyrhizobium > Bradyrhizobium sp. ORS 86. The sequence goes on from NZ_CP120699.1 coordinate 159,480, forward strand.
TCGCCTCCGCCGCAGCGACGGACGGCAGATCGAGCGCTACAATCAACCGATCTCTCGAAGCGATCTTGGCTGCCTGCATGTCACCTCACATCATGCGTTGGGAATGGTCGATCAACTGCCGCGCCAGCGCCCGCATCGCCTCGATATCGGCGTGGTGCTTCAGACGATCCATGTCGTCATAAGCCTGCTCCGCGAATGACAGCGCAAGCTGGTTTGGAATCACGGTCGCGTGGCACGCCGTGAGGATCAGCCGCAGCGCCGCCAGCGCGCGCGTGCCGCCGAGCCGGTTCGGAGGCCGCGGCGATCGCGAAGACGCGGTCGCGGAACACCGCGCCGCGGGCCTCGTGCGGGTCCTGCACCCGGCTGACCCAGTCGATCGTGTTCTTCACCAGCGCCGGCACCGAGGAATTGTATTCGGGCGTGACGATCAGCACGCCATGATGGGCGCCGATCATCCGCTTGAGGTTGACCGCATTCAGCGGCACGCCAGACTTGGCCTGCAGGTCGCCGTCATAGATCGGCAACGGAAAATCGGCGAGCGAGATGCGGGTGACGTCGGCGCCCAGTTGCACCAGTTCAAGCGCGGCGACCGCTGCCAGCTTAACGTTGAGCGAGCCGGTGCGAAGCGATCCCGGGATCACGAGGATTTTCAGCGCGGACATTTTGAAATCGCAGGTCGGGCGAGCGCCGCGCGACGGCGCAGGTGAGCATTTTCTCTGAAAATGCTCTTAGCTAACATTCTGCGCGTATTCCATGCGCAAAACCGGTACCCGTTTTGGCGGAAATACCGCCTCAGCCCTTGCGGTACACCCAGACCCGCGCGGGCGGGATGTTCATCCAGATTCGCTCGGAAGCTTCCGTGGACACACCCGGCAGCGATTTCGGAATCGGGGGCACGACCGAATAGGTGAACTGGATGAAGGGAGCGCCCGGTGCGAGCGCTACGAAGGCCTCGCGGATCAGCTTAAGGCGCGTCAGCATCGGCTTGGTGACGAGCGGCAGGCCGGAGACCACCGCGGAGGCAGGAGACTTCAGAACCTCCCAGAGCGCGTCGCGCAGCGCATAGGCATCACCCTGGACGACCTTGGCCTGCGGATAGCGCTCCCGCAGCAATGCGCAGAAGCCCGGATTGTATTCGACCAGTACGAGCCGCTTCTGATCGACGCCTTGCTCGATCAGCGCGTTGGTGATCGCACCGGTCCCGGGTCCAAGTTCGACGACGGGACCTTCGGCATTCGCGTCAACGTATTGCGCCATCGTGCGGGCCAGCAGCCGTCCCGACGGCATCACCGCGCCCATATGCAGCGGCTTCTCAATCCATGAACGGAGAAAACGGACCTCGTCATCGAGACGGAGGGGCTTCTTCAACGCACGCGCGGACGATTGCAAGGGCATGTCGCTACCAGGCGGGACCGCACAATCGAGCGGTGTCAGAAAACAGTCACAAAGACGTATATGTCGAAGCCGTTACGGTCAAGCACGACGACTACTGCTGGGTGGCGCGGTTTCCGAAGAAGTCCTTGACCTTAGAGAAGAAACCCGCAGCCTCCGGCTGGGTTGCACCGGACGACAGCTTTTCGAACTCGGCCAGCAATTCTTGCTGCTTCTTGGTCAGATTTTGCGGCGTTTCGACCATAACCTGGACATACATGTCGCCGGTTTGGCGCGAGCGCAGCACCGGCATGCCCTTTGATGCGATGCGGAATCGCCGTCCGGACTGCGTGCCCGCGGGCACCTTCACCTTGGTCTTGCTCTTGTCGATGGTCGGCACCTCGAACTCGCCGCCGAGCGCAGCCGTCACCATTGAGATCGGCACGCGACAGTGCAGGTCGGCGCCGTCGCGCTGGAAGAACTGGTGGGTGGTGAGGGACAGGAAAATGTAGAGGTCTCCGGGCGGGCCACCGCGGATGCCGGCCTCGCCCTCGCCGGCGAGACGGATGCGCGTGCCGTCCTCGACGCCCGGCGGGATGTTGACCGACAGCGTCCGGTCGCGGGTCACCCGACCAGAGCCGCCGCAGGACGTGCAGGCGTCCTCGATCATCTGGCCGCGGCCCTGACAGCCGGGGCAAGTCCGCTCCAGTGTAAAGAAGCCCTGCGCCTGCCTGACGCGGCCGGCGCCGCCACAGGTCGAGCAGGTCTTCGGCTTGGTGCCGGCCTTGGCGCCGGTGCCCGAGCAGGATTCGCAGGTCACGGAGACCGGTATCTCGATCTGCGCGGTCTTGCCCTGGAAGGCTTCCTCGAGCGTGATCTCCATGTTGTAGCGCAGGTCGGCGCCGCGCTCGCGGCCGCCGCCGCGGCGTTGCCCGGCCATGCCGAACAGGTCCTCGAAGATGTCGGAGAAGGAGGAGGCGAAGCCTGCGCCGAAGCCGGGCGAGCTGCCGCCGCCCATACCGTGCTCGAACGCCGCGTGGCCGAAGCGGTCATAGGCGGCGCGTTTCTCGCCGTCCTTCAACACTTCATAGGCTTCGTTGATTTCCTTGAACCGGAGTTCGCTCGAGGCATCGCCTGGATTGCGGTCCGGATGCCACTTCATCGCGAGCTTGCGGAAAGCCGCTTTCAGCTTGGTCTCGTCCGCGTTCCGATCGACCTCGAGGGTCTCGTAGTAGCAGCGCTTAGTGGACATCCGTCAGTTCCGTTGGAAGTTCGTCGCCAGGGACCGCGCCTGTCGAAAAAAATGCCGCGATCGGCTTAACGAAAAATGACCCCCACCCCATCGAGACGCTCGGCGTGCTCTTTGGTGTGAGGGTCATCATCTCAAGCCCGCGCGTTAAGCAGACTTCTTGTTGTTCTTGTCGTCGTCGACCTCGGTGAACTCCGCGTCGACGACGTCATCCTTCGCAGCGTCCTTGGCCGCGTCGGCCTCGGCCTGCTGCTTGTACATGGCCTCGCCGAGCTTCATCGAAGCCTGCGCCAGTGTGTTGGTCTTGGCCTTGATCGCCTCGGCGTCATCGCCCTTCAGCGCTTCCTTCAGGTCGCTGACGGCATCCTCGATCGCGCGGCGCTCGGTGTCCGCAATCTTCGAGCCGTGCTCGGCCAAAGCCTTCTCGGTCGAGTGAACCAGGCCATCGGCATGATTCTTGGCGTCGACCGCCTCGCGGCGCTTCTTGTCCTCGGCCGCATTGGCCTCGGCGTCCTTCACCATCTTCTCGATGTCGGCATCGGACAGACCGCCGGACGCCTGGATCCGGATCTGCTGTTCCTTGCCGGTCGCCTTGTCCTTGGCCGAGACGTTGACGATGCCGTTGGCGTCGATGTCGAACGTCACCTCGATCTGCGGCATGCCGCGCGGAGCCGGCGGAATGCCCATCAGGTCGAACTGACCGAGCATCTTGTTGTCCGCCGCCATCTCACGCTCGCCCTGGAAGACCCGGATGGTAACGGCGTTCTGATTATCCTCGGCCGTCGAGAACACCTGGCTCTTCTTGGTCGGGATCGTGGTGTTGCGGTCGATGATGCGGGTGAACACGCCGCCCAGCGTCTCGATGCCCAGCGACAGCGGCGTCACGTCGAGCAGCAGCACGTCCTTGACGTCGCCCTGCAGCACGCCAGCCTGGATCGCAGCGCCGATCGCGACGACTTCGTCGGGATTGACGCCCTTGTGCGGCTCCTTGCCGAAGAACTGCTTCACGACCTCCTGGATCTTCGGCATGCGGGTCATGCCGCCGACCAGCACCACTTCGCCGACTTCACCGGCGGTGAGACCGGCATCCTTCAGCGCCTTGCGGCACGGCTCGATGGTCTTCTCGACGAGATCGGCCACCAGCGCCTCGAACTTGGCGCGGGTCAGCTTCATCGTCAGATGCTTCGGACCGGTCTGGTCAGCCGTGATGAACGGCAGGTTGATCTCGGTCTGCGTGGTCGACGACAGTTCGATCTTGGCCTTTTCGGCAGCTTCCTTCAGACGCTGCAAGGCCAGCTTGTCGTTGCGCAGGTTGATGCCCTGCTCCTTCTGGAACTCGTCGGCGAGATATCCGACCAAACGCATGTCGAAATCTTCACCGCCGAGGAAGGTGTCACCGTTGGTCGACTTCACCTCGAACACGCCGTCGCCGATCTCAAGGATCGAGACGTCGAAGGTGCCACCACCGAGGTCGTACACCGCGATCGTGCCGGCCTTCGACTTGTCGAGGCCGTAGGCGAGCGCGGCAGCCGTCGGCTCGTTGATGATGCGCAGCACTTCGAGGCCGGCGATCTTGCCGGCGTCCTTGGTGGCCTGACGCTGTGCGTCATTGAAATAAGCGGGAACCGTGATGACGGCCTGTTCGACCTTCTGGCCGAGATGCGCCTCAGCGGTCTCCTTCATCTTCTGCAGGATGAAGGCCGAGACCTGCGAGGGCGAATAGGTCTTGCCGTCGGCTTCGACCCAGGCGTCGCCGTTCGATGCCTTGACGATCTTGTAGGGAACGAGCTTCTTGTCCTTCTCGACCATTGGGTCGTCATAGCGGCGGCCGATGAGGCGCTTGACCGCAAAAAACGTACGCTCGGGATTGGTCACCGCCTGGCGCTTCGCCGGCTGGCCGACAAGCCGCTCACCATCATCAGTGAAGGCAACGATCGACGGCGTCGTCCGCATGCCTTCCGCGTTCTCGATCACCTTGGCGTTTTTGCCATCCATTACGGCAACGCACGAATTCGTGGTGCCGAGGTCGATCCCAATGACCTTACCCATGGTTTTCATATCCTTCTTGCTACGGCAGGTTGGTTGGGCCCTGACGGCGCTCCGTACCGAACCCCCAGACGTTCACATACTCGCGATATTGCGACGGTGAGCCTGATATAGGAGAGAGGGTCTGGCCCGCAAGGACTGGACGCAACGTTGAGGCCTGAAAAGACTGACGTTTGAAAGATTGTGTCAGCCCCGCCTTCGTGCTGGTTCAGCCCACGAAACATGTTAACAAATCGGCAATGATTGCGAGCGCAACCGACGGCGCCGCGGCGCTCTGCCAGTGGTCCGTTTGTTGAGTGAACGCTCACAACGGGCGCGCGCCGAAGAGCGGGAGGCGCGCTATTTGGCCGCTGACGGCATGCCGCTCGCGGGGCCTCTCCCTTGAAGGCGCCGGGAAAGGCGCAAAAGTGCCCGCTTATCCGGCAAAACGCGGCCGGAATCGGGGCCGTACCGCCGGAATGGCTAGATAGCGACCCTGTTGCAGAGCCATCAAAACCGCTAAAAGCGGGCCGACTGGGTGAGCTCCACCCAGCCCTGCATCGGGCCGTCGAGCGGCCGCCGAGCAAACCGGTAGATCCCCCATGACGCCTTTTCGCCTCCTCGCTGCGGTTGCCTTGCTGATCGCTGCCACGTGTTCTGCCTTCGCAGCCGACGTGGTGTTTCCGCCGGGCGCTCATGTCGGAATGAAGCCACTGGTCGGCCTTGTCCGCGCGAAGACCTTCATCGGTTTCGAGACCGAGGACCAGAGCGTGAGGGTGCTGATCGCGGATCTGCCCGCGGACGCCTATGGCGAGGTGGTCAGCGCTTTCAAGGCCAACCCCGGCGGCAGCGGCGGAATCAAGCCGGAAAGCCTCGAGACGCCGGCCGGGCTCGGCTACTACACCATCGAGAGTGCGCGGGACGGCGCGACCAATGTGCGGCGCTACTCCATGATCCTACCGGGCCCGACCTTCTCCGGCTATATCGCGGTGCAGGTGCCCGAGAATGCGGCCAAGATCTACACCGATGATGCCGTTCGGCAGATGTTCGCATCTGCCGTGATCCGCAACGAGGTGCCGGTCGACGAGCAGCTCGGCCTGATGCCGTTCAAGGTCACCGAGCTTGCCGACTTCAAGAACGTCCGCATGGTGGCACCGGGCGCGGCGCTGATCCTGGCCGACGGCGACGAGAAGAGCGGCTTTGAGGCCAAGCCCTTCATGATCCTTGGCGTCGTCGCCTCGACCGCGGCCTCGCCCGACGATCGCGGCCGGTTCGCCCAGCAGGTCGCCACCACGATCCCCGGCGTCCGCGACGGACGCATCACGATGTCCGAGCCCATCCGGATCGATGGCCAGCCCGGCTACGAGACACGGATCGACGCGACCAGCGGCAAGGACAATACGCCGGTGACCATCGTACAGTGGCTGCGGTTCGGTTCGCAGTCGTCCGTGCGCATCATCGGCAGCTCACCGCGCACGGACTGGGGGACGGCGTTCCCACGCTTCCGCGCGGTGCGCGACGGCATTGAGCCGCGCGGCTGATCCCGCGTCCCGCAAGACGCGCCGAAGAAAATCGGACTTTCGCCGGCAGACAGACGGAACTAGCCTCCTCGCGCGGGTTCACGCGAGCGGGGAGAGGAACGATGTTGGATCGACGACAGGTTGTTGCGGGTCTCGGCGCGGCGGCCCTGGCAGCCCTGGTTCCAGGCCGGCTTTGGGCGGCGACGATCCGGCCCGATGATGCCTCGGCGCTGCTGGTGATTGACGTCCAGAACTGCTTCCTGCCCGGCGGCAGTCTTGCGGTGAAGGACGGTGAGCAGGTGGTGCCTGTGATCAACAGGATCGCCAAGAGCTTCGCCAATGTGGTGATGACCCAGGATTGGCACACGCCTGGGCACGTCTCCTTCGCCTCAACCCATTCCGGCAAGAAGCCATTCGAGGTGATCGATCTTGCCTATGGCAAGCAAGTGCTGTGGCCGGACCATTGCGTGCAGGGCACCGATGGCGCCGCACTGTCGAAGGATCTCGCAATCCCGCAGGCCGAGCTGATCATCCGCAAGGGCTTCCACAGGGATGTCGACAGCTACTCCGCCTTCACCGAGGCCGACGGCAAGACCACCACCGGACTTGCCGCCTATCTGAAGGCACGCAACGTCACGCGCGTGTTCGTGGCCGGCCTCGCCACGGATTTCTGCGTGGCCTGGACGGCGCTCGACGCCCGTAAGGCCGGCTTCGAAACCTATGTGGTGGACGACGCCTGCCGCGGCATCGACACCCAGGGCTCGCTCGCCAAGGCGTGGGCCGACATGGACAAGGCCGGCGTCAAGCGCATCCAGTCGTCGGATATCGCCTAAGCAGATTGCGAGGTCGGACCCTCAGGCCGTGAAATCGGCAGCCGGGGCGGCCTTGGCGCCGCCCTTGGAAACGCCGACCAGCGCCGGACGCAGCACGCGCTCGCCGATCATGTAGCCGGCCTGCACGACCTGGACGACGGTGCCTGACGGCACCGACGGGTCCGGCACTTCGAACATCGCCTGCTGGAAGTTCGGATCGAACTTCTCGCCCATCGGATCGAATTTCTTCACGCCGTTCTTTTCCAGCGCGCTGAGCAGCGAGCGCTCGGTCAATTCGACGCCTTCGATCAGCGCCTTCAGGCCGGGATCGGCGGCTTCCTTGGCCTCGGCCGGAACGGCGTCGAGCGCGCGCTGCAGATTGTCGGCGATCTCGAGCACATCGCGGGCAAAGCCGGTAATGCCGTAGGTCTTGGCATCGGCGACCTCGCGGCGGGTGCGCTGACGGAGGTTCTCCATCTCGGCCAAGGTGCGCAGCGTCTTGTCGCGCGCCTCCGCCAGTTCCTTGGCCAACGCCTCGGCCGACCCGACCTCGGGATCATCAGGCATGACGTAGGGTTTGGAGACCACAGGCTCACCCGTCGGCGCCGGATTGTCGGTATTGTCATTCGTCCGGTTCGGATCGGTCATGGCTTGCCTTCTCGAAAACTCGCGTCGGTTCAAATCTTGGGGATTGGTCAGGCGGGATATCGTGCTTTGGCGGCGAAAATCAAGCGGTCCCTCCGGCTTCCGGTCAGCCGCCCAGGATCTTGCTCACGATGCGCGCGGCGTAATCGACCGTCGGGATCACCCTGGCGTAATTGAGCCGCGTCGGTCCGATCACGCCGAGAACGCCGACGACCCGGCCCTGGGCATCGCTGTAAGGCGCCATGATGGTTGAGGAACCCGACAACGAGAACAGCTTGTTCTCCGAACCGATGAAGATCCGCACCCCCTCGCCGCGTTCGGCACGGCCGAGCAGATCAATCACGCCCCGTTTGGTCTCGAGGTCGTCGAACAACGACTTGATGCGCTCGAGATCGTCGAGCGCATGCAGATTCTCGAGCAAATTGGCATGGCCGCGCACGATGAGCTGCCGATCCTCGTGCTCGCCGCCGGACCAGCTCGCGATTCCGGCCGCGACGACCTTCTGGGTGAGCTGGTCCAGTTCGGCCCGGCTCTGCGTCAACGCGGTCTCGAGCTCGAGGCGCGCTTCGGCCAGCGTCCGGCCACGAATCCGTGCATTGAGGAAATTGCTCGCTTCGGTCAGCGCCGAGGAGGGAACACCTGGTGGCAGCGCCAGAACGCGATTTTCGACCTGACCGTCTTCGCCGACCAGCACGACCAACGCCTTCTCGGGCTCCAGCCGGACGAATTCGATGTGCTTCAAGCGCGCGTTCGACTTCGGCGTCAGCACCACTGCCGCAGCGCGGGTCAGGCCCGACAGTCGCATCAGCGCTTCCTCGAGCGCAGCCTCGACCGTTTGCGCGCGACCGACCGAGGCAAGCTGGGTCCGGATCGACTGCCGCTCGTCCTCGGTGAGATCGCCGACTTGCATCAAGGCATCGACGAAGAAGCGCAGACCGAGCTCGGTCGGCAGCCGGCCGGCCGAGGTGTGCGGGGCATAGATCAGGCCGAGTTGCTCGAGGTCCGACATCACGTTGCGGACCGACGCCGGCGACAGCGGCAGGGCGATCAGGCGCGAAATGTTGCGCGAGCCGACCGGCTCGCCGGTCGCCAGATAGCTCTCGACGATTTGACGAAAAATGTCGCGCGAACGCTCATTGAGCTGAGCCAGCCCCGCATGCGGTGCGATCAAGCCTATCGGATCGTGGTGAGCCACACTCCAGTCCCTCACATTGCCCCTAATTTGTCGATCCGGGAGGCCGGTGACAAGCATGCATTCGGCCCCCAGAACCAGGGCCGAAAACCCTTGCCGCTGCTCCTTCCCCCTCCTACAAGCACGGCCAGCCACTTCTCTCGGATTTTTGGAGGACTTCATGCGGCCAAGCCGCCGTGCGCCCGATGAACTGCGTCCCGTGTCGCTGGAACGCGGCGTCGTCAAATATGCCGAGGGTTCCTGCATGGTGAAGTTCGGCGACACCCATGTGCTGGTGACGGCGACGCTGGAGGAGCGGTTGCCTCCCTGGCTCAAGGGTCAGGGCCGGGGCTGGGTCACCGCCGAATACGGCATGTTGCCGCGCGCCACCCTGGAGCGCACCCGACGCGAGGCCTCGGCCGGCAAGCAGGGCGGTCGCACAGTTGAAATCCAGCGGCTGATCGGCCGTTCGCTGCGCGCGGCCATCGATCTCGAAGCATTGGGCGAGCGCCAGATCACCGTCGATTGCGACGTGATCCAGGCCGATGGCGGCACCCGCACCGCCTCGATCACCGGCGCCTGGGTGGCGCTGGCCGACTGCATCAACTGGATGAAGACCCGCAACATGCTGAAGACCAACGTGCTGCGCGACAATGTGGCGGCGATCTCCTGCGGCATCTACCAGGGCACACCGGTGCTCGATCTCGATTATGCCGAGGATTCCGAAGCCGAGACCGACGCCAATTTCGTCATGACCGGCGATGGCCGCATCATCGAGGTGCAGGGCACCGCCGAGAAGACGCCGTTCTCGCAGGACGAATTCCTGGCGCTGATGGCACTGGCACGCAAAGGTGTCGCGCGTCTGGTCGACTTGCAAAAGATCGCGGTGGCGTAGTCAGATTGGTTATGCATCGCCGAATCACCGGAAGGCTCGTGATCGCCACCCACAATCCCGGCAAGCTTGCCGAGATGCGGGAGCTGCTGGCACCGTACGGTGTCGAAGCGGTATCCGCCGGTGAGCTCGGCCTCGCCGAGCCCGAAGAGACCGGCGATAACTTTCGCGCCAATGCGGCAATCAAGGCGATCGCGGCGGCCAAGGCGACGGGATTGCCAGCCTTTGCGGATGACTCCGGACTCGTGGTCGACGCGTTGGACGGGGCGCCGGGCATCTATTCGGCGCGCTGGGCCGGCGAGGGCAAGGACTTCATGGCCGCGATGACGCGGATCGAGCGCCTGCTGCAGGAGCGCGGCGCTACCACGCCGGACCGCCGAAGTGCACATTTCGTTTCCGCGCTGTGCGTGGCATGGCCGGACGATCATCTCGACGAGGTCGAGGCCCGCGTCGATGGAACCTTGGTCTGGCCGCCGCGCGGCACGGCCGGCTTCGGCTACGATCCGGCCTTCCTGCCTGACGGCCACGCGCGGACATTTGGCGAGATGACCAGCATCGAGAAACACGGCCTGCCGCCGCTCGGCCTTGGCCTGTCGCATCGCGCGCGCGCCTTCGTGAAGCTCGCGGAGATCTGCCTTGAGCCGCACTGAACGAGCAGCCTTCGGCGTCTACGTGCACTGGCCGTTCTGCCTGTCGAAATGCCCGTATTGCGATTTCAACAGTCATGTGCGGCATGCGCCGGTCGACGAAGAGCGCTTCGTGCGCGCGTTTGCTCGCGAGATCGAGACGACGGCGGCGCGCGTTCCGGGCCGCGAGGTCTCCTCGATCTTCCTCGGCGGCGGCACGCCCTCGTTGATGCAGCCGCAGACCGTCGGGGCGGTGCTCGACGCGATCGGCAAGCACTGGTCGGTGGCGCGCGATGTCGAGATCACGCTCGAGGCCAATCCGACCAGCGTGGAGGCGACGCGCTTTCGCGGCTATCGCGCAGCCGGCGTCAACCGCGTCTCGCTCGGCGTGCAGGCGCTCGACGACGCATCGCTGAAGGCGCTGGGGCGCCTGCACACGGCCCGCGAGGCGCTCGATGCGGTGGCGATCGCGCGCTCAGCGTTCGATCGTTATTCCTTCGACCTGATCTATGCCCGGCCCGAGCAGACGCCACAGATGTGGGCGAGCGAATTGAAGCAGGCGATCTCGGAGGCGGCCGAGCATTTGTCGCTCTATCAGCTCACGATCGAGGAAGGCACGCCGTTCTTCGGGCTGCATGCCGCCGGAAAGCTGCAGACGCCCGATGAAGCGGCCGCGCGCGCGCTCTACGACGTGACGCAGGAGGTCTGCGCGCGCGAGGGCTTGCCGGCCTACGAAATCTCCAATCACGCCCGCATCGGCGCCGAGTGCAGGCACAACCTCGTCTACTGGCGCGGCGAGGAATATGCCGGCATCGGCCCCGGCGCGCATGGCCGACTCGACATCGACGGTGTCAGGCACGCGACCGCCACGGAGCGACGCCCCGAGGCATGGCTGCTGAATGTCGAGGAGCGCGGTCACGGCGTCGTCACCGATGACAGCCTCAACAGCGAGGAGCGCGCCGACGAATTCCTGTTGATGGGGCTGCGGCTCGCCGAGGGCATCGATCCCGAACGCTATGCGGCGCTGTCGGGTCGCCAGCTCGACCCGCACCGCATCGCCGTGCTGCGCGAGGAAGGCGCCATCGCCGTCGATGCCGACGGTCGGCTGCGGGTGACGAAGTCGGGCTTCCCGGTGCTCGACGCGGTCGTTGCGGATTTGGCGGCTTAGGCGCACGCTGCCAAAATATCGAAAACAACCCCATGCAAAGGAGCTGGCGGGTGCCGGCGCTCGACCCGTCGGGCAAATCAGGGATGGCCAGCGCCTGACGAGAATTAGAGCGTTTTCGAGCGAAGTGGATACCGGTTCGCGTGAAGAAAACGCGTCAAAACAAGAATCTAGAGCTTCGGTTCTGATTCAATCAGAACCGAAATTTGCTCTAGGCGCCGAAGCTCTTTGGTGAGCCGGCGACGGCTGTGCTGCCACCCGATGCCACCTTCATGACGGCAAGGCCGCGTTCGTTGGTTCCGTCCGAGCGAAAGCGGAACAGGCCGTCAATGCCGGCAAAGCCGGAAGGGTTGGTCAGCGTTTCCGGTGCAAAGCGCTGCGCACCCTGCGTGCGCGCCAGCGCCGCGACCAGCGCAACGGCGTCATAGGCAAGTGTCGCGGTGCGTACCGGCTCGCCGCCGAACTTGGCGCGGTAGCGACCCGCAAAGCCGCGGAAGCCGGCCGGATCGGGCGCGGCATAGAGGCCGCCTTGCAAGACAGGGCTCGCGAACACGCGCGGATTGTCCCACAGCCCTGTACCAAGGAGCTGGATGTTGTGCAGATTGGCGCCGGCCGCGGTCAGCGCATCGGCGGTGGCGACGACCGAATCGCCGTCGTCGGCAAGCAGGAGTGCATCGGCCTGGCCGAGTGTCTGCGCCACATTCCGCGCCGGCGTTGCACGATCGGCGCCGTATTTCTCGAACACGACGAGGCGGCCGTTCTTGCGACTGACCACCTGCTTGAAGGCGGCCTCGACCACATTACCGTAGGCGTTATCAGGGACCATCGCTGCAAAGGAGCGCTTGCCGATACCGGACGCATAGTCGACGATGCGATTGATATCGGACTCCGGCAGGAAGCTCAGGAGATAGACGCCGCGTCCGGCGACGCTCGAGTCGGTCGAGAACGCGATCACGGAGATTCCGCGTTGCCGCGTCAGTTGCGCCGCGGCCGGCACTGAGCCCGCGAACAGCGGCCCCAGAATGATCTCGGCTCCCTCGGACAGCGCCTGCTGGGTTCCCTGCGCCGCGCCCTGTGCGCTGCCGCCATCGTCCTTGATCAGGAGCTGAATGTTCGGATTCTGAAATTCGGCGAGCGCCATTTCGGCGGCATTCCGCATCGACTGCGCGGCGACGCCCGCATTCCCCGCTGCCGACAGCGGTAGGACCAGCCCGACCTTGACCTGCCCCGTTCCGATCGCTTGCGGCTGTTGCGGCGGTCCTGAAGGGCCGGCCTCCGGGGTGGAGAATTGATTGAGCGTTTGCTGCACGCCCGAGCAGGCCGCCAGCAGTGGCGCGCCCACGATAAGGCCAAGCGCGGTCCGCCGGGTCGCGCCCGACAGCGGGGACTTGCGGTGATGGGGGCCTGTCATCGTCTCTCTTCTCTTGACCGACCATGATCGGCCAGGATTCCATCCAGCCCTGATCAGGCCGGTGGATTCAGGCATATTGTCGGCGAATAGTTAACCAAAACAAAAGGATTATGGCCGTGCCGGACGCTTGCCGGCAGGCTCTGGTTTCTTGGTTCGGCTGCGCTCAGCCAACACCGCTGCCGGTGTAGCGCAAGCACGGCCGTCCCTCTAGATTGTCATTATGCGCACAAAAGCCAGTTCCTTGTACGGCCCCGAGGCCACTGCGGGTACTTCGACCAGGACCTATTCCGTCGGTGGCCAGATACTGGCGGCCCCCAAGGCGGCGCCGGGGCTATATCTGGTAGCGACCCCGATCGGCAATCTCGCCGACATCACCCTGCGCGCGCTGGAAACGCTGGCCGGTGTCGACCTCATCGCCTGCGAGGACACCAGGATTACGCGCCGCCTGACCGAGCGTTACGCGATCGGCGCCGAACTGCAACCCTATCACGAGCACAACGCTGCGCAGGCGCGGCCGAGGATGCTGGCGCAATTGGCGCAAGGTGTCTCGATCGCACTGGTTTCGGATGCCGGCACTCCCTTGATATCAGATCCTGGCTTCAAGCTGGTGCGCGAGGTCTGCGCCGCCGGGCATCGGGTGATCGCAGTCCCCGGACCGTCGTCGGTGCTGACGGCATTGTCGGTCGCGGCGCTGCCGACCGACCGGTTTTTCTTTGAAGGATTCCTTCCAGCCAAAGAGCATGCGCGCCGATCGCGGCTCGGCGAGCTCGCCAGGATCGATTCGACCCTGGTGATGTTCGAATCCGGCAATCGCGTGCAGGAGAGCTTGCGCGATCTCGCCGCGGTCATGCCCGGGCGCGATGCTGCGATCTGCCGCGAGCTGACCAAGCTGCATGAGGACATCACGCGCGCACCACTCGCCGAGCTTGCAGCGGCCACCGATACTCTGGAAACGCGCGGCGAGTTCGTGCTGGTCGTCGGACCGCCGCCAGACGATGCCGGGGTGATGGATCAGGACGCGTTGGATGAGTTGTTGCGCGCCCAGCTCGCGCGCGGCAGCGTCAAGGATGCGGTTGCTCATGCCGTCGAACTTTCGGGCCGGCCGCGCCGCGAGGTCTATGCCCGCGCGCTCGAGCTCGCGAAGGACAACAGGGACGGCGATGGCGAAGACTGAAGGCGCTTCCCCCGAACGTGTCGTGGCATTCCGCACCGGCATCACCGCCGAAAGCCGCGCCGCCGCCTATCTGATGGCCAAGGGTTATCGCATCCTCGCCAAGCGCTTCCGGACCCCCTACGGCGAAATCGATCTGGTGGCGCGCCGGCGCAGCCTGTTGGCCTTCGTTGAGGTCAAGGCCCGCCCCAGCCTCGACGAGGCCGCCTACGCGGTGACGCCGCGCCAGCAGCAGCGCATCATCAATGCCGCCCAGGCCTGGCTGATGGCGCATCCCGAACATGCGGAATTTGACCTCAGATTCGATGCCGTGCTGATTGCGCCAAAGAGCCTGCCGCGCCATCTGTTAGCGGCATTCGACGCAAGCCCATAACGACCTCCAGACTCGCGGGATAAGCCCCATGAAATTGAACGTCGCCGTCCAGATGGATCCTATCGCGCGCATCAACGTCCGCGGCGATTCCACCTTTGCGCTGCTGCTCGAGGCGCAGAAGCGCGGCCACGGCATCTCCTATTACACGCCGGACAAGCTGTCGCTGCGCGGCGACGAGCTGGTGGCGCCGGTGCAGCTTCTCACCGTGCGTGACGAGGTCGGCAACCACTTCACGCTGGGCGAGCCGAAGCGGGAGCCGCTCAACGCTTTCGACGTGGTGCTGCTGCGGCAGGATCCGCCCTTCGACCTCGCTTACATCACCTCGACCCATCTGCTCGAGCGCATCCATCCGAAGACCCTGGTCGTCAACGACCCGGCGGCCGTGCGTAACGCACCGGAGAAGCTGTTTGTGATGAATTTCCCGCAGCTTATGCCGCCGACCCTAATCTCGCGCGACCTCGACGAGATCAATGCGTTCCGCGATCAGCACGGTGCCGTCGTCATGAAGCCGCTGCACGGCCATGGCGGCGCCGCGGTGTTCCGTGTCATGCCGCAGGATATGAATTTCGGGTCGCTGTTCGACATGTTCTCGGTCACCTTCAAGGAGCCGTGGGTAATCCAGCGCTTCCTTCCCGAGGTGAAGCATGGCGACAAGCGCATTATCCTGGTCGATGGCGAATTCGCCGGCGCCGTCAACCGCGTGCCGGCGACCGACGATCTGCGCTCGAACATGGTGCGCGGCGGCGCGGCTACGGCGACCGAGCTCTCGGACCGCGAGCGCGAGATCTGCACGACGCTGGGGCCTGCGCTCCGCAAGCACGGGCTGATGTTCGTCGGGATCGATGTGATCGACGGCAATCTCACCGAGATCAACGTTACGTCCCCGACCGGTATCCGCGCGATTCAGCGGCTCAACGGCCCCGACATCGCGGCAAAGATCTGGGATGTCATCGAGGCCAGGCGCGCCGCCAAATAAGCCTTCCTTATTAGATGCAAAATCCGGTTGCGCTTCGGACCGATCCCTGACGCGCACTCCATCGCCTTATTCTTCTTGCCAGCTTGCGCGGGCGAGCGCAGCATCCTGTTGCCTGCGTCAGGTCAAGCGGCGGGCCGTTGCGGGCGACAACGCGAAAATAATCATAAAGATTGTGGAGGAAGACGTATGACGCTCAATGTCTCACGACGATCCTTGCTCGCGCTCGGTGCCGGTCTTGGCGCCAGCACCATGCTCGGCGGCACCGCGATCGCGCGCGCGCCGAAGCTCGGCACCCAGACGCCCTATTGGCACCGCTTCGAGCTCGGCGATGCCGAGATCACCGTCGTATCGGACGGTCCGCTCCCGCTTGGCGATCCGTCCGGCACCTTCACCGGCGTGCCGAAGGAGCAAGTGAAGCAGATGCTCTCCGACAACTTCCTGTCGCCCGACAATGTCGTGCTCGAGCAGAACTCGCCGATCGTCAACACCGGCGACAAACTGATCCTGTTCGACACCGGCATGGGTACCTCGCATCTGTTCGGCCCAACCACCGGCCGGCAGCAGAAGAGCATGCAGGAAGCCGGCATCAAGCCGGAGGACATCGATGCTGTCGTGCTCTCGCACGCGCATATCGACCATATCGGTGGCATCGTCGATGCCAACAACAAGCCGCTGTTCCCCAACGCGCAGTACTATATCGCGCAAAGCGATCTCGATTTCTGGACCGACGAAGGCAAGCTGGGCGGCGCGCTGAAGGACTTCATCGTCCACGCCCGCAAGAACCTGCTGCCGGTGAGGGACCGCCTGGTGTTCTTCAAGGACGGCCAGGAATTCCTGCCCGGCGTGCAGGCGATCGCAGCGCCCGGCCACACCGTGGGCCACACCATCTTCATGGTGAGCTCGGGCGGCAAGTCCTTCGCCTTCCTCGGCGACCTCTCGCATCACGCGGTGCTGTTGCTGGAGAAGCCGCGGATGGAATTCTCCTACGACACCGATCCGAAACAGGCGGCGCAATCGCGGGTGAGGCTGTTGGAGATGCTGGCGGCCAACAAGACGCCGGTGATGTCCTATCACTTCGCCTGGCCGGGCTACGGCCACGTGGCCAAGGCCGGCGATGGCTTCCGGTACTATCCGGAGCCGATGCAGATGACACTGTAACGAACCTCTCGAGGATACATTCGGGGGCGATGATCGCCCCCGAATGGTCCCGTCGAACGAGGGTGCTCCAGATCGAGGCGTCCTGGTCTATTCGGCTGGCGCGAGGCGTTCTCCGGCGGGCGGCGCGACCTCTCGTCGCGAAGCGACGCGCGCTCGGCGTTTGCGCCACCAGATCACGACACCGGTCACCGACAGCGCCGCGACAACGAGCCCCATCAGCGAAATCAGGATGCGTCCGGGCAAGCCAGCGATGCGGCCGGAATGCAACGGAAACTGCATCTGCACGAAGACATCGGCTGCGGTGCCGACCCATGGCAGCCGCTCACCCAGCGGACGGCCGTCCTCGCTGTCGTAGTAAAGCTGGGCCGGGCCGACGCCCGCGGCGCCATGCTCGTCACCGGGCTCGAAGAACGCGACGGCATAGACCCCGTGCGCCGGGCCGTAATTGATCGAACCGATCGGCGTCGCCCAACCCCGCGCCTTGCCGTCGGCGGCGGCGCGCGCGGCGATCTCAGCATAGGTCATCTTCGGCTCGATCGGATCGTCGAGATGGCGGTACGGCCGCTGCTCATAGGGAGTCGGCGTATAGCTGGATACGGTCTTCATCAGCGGCGAGAACACCTCGAAATAGAGATTCAGCGAGAATGCCGTGAACGCGATCACGAACAACAGCGCCCAGGTCCACAGGCTGAAAGCGCGATGGATGTCGAAATTGATTCGATACGCGCTGCCCGAGGTCTTGATCTTCCAGGCCGGCGCCCAGCGAGCCCAGAAGCTCTTGCCGCGGCCCGCTGCCGCCGCGGCCTGTTGCAGCCTTACGCGACGGCGCGACGGCAGCGTCAGGTAGAAGCCGACGAAGCAATCGATGGTCCAGATCACCGCGATGATGCCGAGGAAGCGCATGCCCCAGCGATCGCTGCCCCAAAATTCGGGGATGTGCATCGTATAATGCAGCTTGTAGAGAAACGAGACGAAGTTCTCGCGGCTGATCGGCCAGACCGCGCCCCAGTAGCGTCGCCCCAGCTCGGCGCCGGTGTTCGGATCGAGGAACACCTGGTTGTAGTCGAGGGTGTAGCGCTTGCCGGTCGCCGGATCGATCCGGGGCAGCACGAAAAACCACAAGGATTCGCCCTTCTCGGCCGTCATGAACATATGGACGACGCGGGCACGCGGATCGCGCTGCTCGATCAGCTTGACCAGCTCGACCGATGGGATGGCCGGTCCCGAACTCGTCACCTCGAACAGCTTCCTGTTGAGGACGTCGTCGATCTCGTGATCCCACGAGATGATCGCACCCGTGACGCCCGAAAAAAACAGGAAGGCCGCCGTGAGGAGCCCCGCCCAGCGATGCAGCCGTCCGAGCATCGGTCTCATGACGATCACCATCGATAGGTCAGCTTCGCGATCGCCTTGCGGCCCTCGGCGTAGAAGCAGCTTGTGTCGCCGTAACAGGCGGCGACGTAGCGCGTATCGGCAAGGTTGGTGACGTTAAGCGAGAGGCGGTAATTGTCCCTGGTGTAGGCAACCAGCACATCGGCGACCGTGGAGGCCGGGACCTTGAAGGTGTTCGCGTCGTCGCCGAACGTCGATCCGACATAGCGGACACCGGCGCCAAACTGCACGCCGGCGAGCGGTCCACCCTGAACCGTGTAATCTCCCCACAGCGAGAAACGGTTAAGCGGCACGGTGGGCGGTGCCTTGCCGACGTTGACGGGATCCCTGGTGACGACCGCGTCGATGTAAGCGTAGCCGCCGCGGATATTGACGCCCTCAGCGAGCGTCGCGGTGCCTTCGAGCTCAATGCCGCGCGATCTGACTTCGCCGGTCTGCTCCGCGAAGTAGGATGGCGGCGCGTAGGTAACGACGTTCGATCGGGTCAAATCGAAGGCCGCCAACGTGATCAGCGCGTTGACGCCGACCGGCTGATATTTGACGCCGACTTCGTACTGCACTCCGGTTTCCGGCTTCAGCAGCTCGCCGGCGGCGTTGATGCTCAGCACCGGCAAGAACGATTCCGAATAGCTGAAATAGGGCGCGATCCCGTTGTCGAAATTGTACATGACGGCGGCTCGGCCGGTGAACGCTGACGCGTCCGTCGACGTCGACGTCCGCGCAAGGTTGTTGTCGAGGCCGGTGGTGACGAAATCCTGCCGCCCGCCGAGCAGAAAGGATAGCCGCCCAAGCTTGATCTGGTCCTGCAGATACAGGCCCGCCTGCGACTGCTTGATGCCGGTGTCGTCGTATGGACCGTTGTTGGTCCAGCTATTGGTGTAAACGGGCGCGAAGACGTTGATCTTGCCGGTGCTGAAGCTCGAGGCCATGTCGCGGAACGACGTGTTGCGATAGTCGATGCCGAACAGCGTCGTGTGACTCAGGATGCCGGTGACGAATTTGCCTTGCAACTGATTGTCGACCGCGAAGGAATTGATCGTCGAGGCGCCACCGGCACCACCGCGCGACAACAGGCCGGCGGCTTCGTCGGCGGCCGAGGCATAGCCGGTGCCGTAAAAGCTCTTCTGCTCGTTGTGCATCCACGAATAGCGCAGGTTCTGGCGGAAGGTCAGCGCGGCGTTGATGTCGTGCGACAGCATGTAGCCAGCGGAAGATTGCTCGGTATCGAACTGGTTGAAGCCAGGCTCGCCGACGAAACGCGTGTTCGGAATGAAGCGGCCGTTATTGGCCCAGACGGTGCCGGACGGCGGCAAGAACTGCAGACCCCAGCCCGTCCGCTCCTTCTGGTAGTTCGCCAGGAAGGTGATGGTGGTATCGTCGTTCGGCTTCACCGTGACGGCCGGCGCGACGAAGACGCGGCTGTCCTTGGTGTAGTCGACCTGGGTCTCGCCGTCGCGCGCCACACCGGTCAGGCGCCACAACACCGTACCTTCCTTGTTGGCGGGGCCGCCGACGTCGAATTCGCCCTGGTAGCGATTGAAGCTGCCGCCGGACAGCGACACTTCACCGAACTCGCGCGCGGTCGGAAGCTTGCTCACATAGTTGAGGATGCCGCCGGTGCCGCTGCCGCCGAACATCGCGGAGGATGGTCCCTTCAACACTTCGAGGCGCTCGGCGCCGTAAGGATCGAGCCCGAGGAAGTGCACGTAGTTGCTGCTGGGCAGCCGCAAGCCGTCGAGATAAAGGCCGGGCATCGTCATGTCGAAGCCGCGAATCTGCAAGCCGCCGAAGCGGATGTCCGAGCCGCCGTTGACGTCTCCACTGACTCCGGCGGTGTAACGCAATGCGGCGCCCACCGACTCTGCGCCCTGGTTCCTGATCTGGTCTGTCGTGACGACCGAGATCGATTGCGGCGTTTCGAGCAGCGGCGTGTCGGTCTTGGTCGCAGTCGCCGAACGCGTGGCGACGAAACCGACCACCGGACCGCCGGCGCGCTCTCCCGCGCCAGACCCGGCAACGGACGCAGGCGAGTTCGTCTCGCGCGGTGGCTGCGGTGCGCGATTGGGACGGCTCGCGCGCGCGGCCGCCGCGCGACGGCCGGGCTTTGCAGCGGTCGTGTTCGTGCGCGTCTGAGGCGCATCCACTGTCACCGGCGGCAATGCCGATTGCGCGTCGGCTTCTTCGATCGCCGCGCCGGTTACAAACGCGGCGGCGGTGCATAGACCGATCGTTCGCAAGACTGGATGTTGACGAATGGAATGCGAAACGAGTCTGTCGATCACGCGAAGGCGCCCCTGATGTCAGTCCGGATGTGAATTTGTGATCCGGCTCTACAGCGGAGAGCGCGCGAGTACAGATGTCGGTCATTGGAATAGGTCGAGACTGCGCGGCGCCAAACGTGGTGATTGCTGAAACAGAAGGGAAATCGGCGGCGCGCTGCGACAATGTGCCCGCGACGCGGCGGATGTTGTGGAGCGACTCCTGCGGACCTTCGTCGATGCGATCGATGGTCAGGGTCACACGTCGTTTGCATGACGATGCCGACACCATCGGCTCCGATCCGGAGTTGGTGTGACGGCGACGCATGGCGGCACCGGGCAGCAAACAGCAAACACTCCAGTCGTTCCCGTAATGTTCTTGCACTTGGTGCCGGGTTCCGCTACCTTCGATTGCGGAAGACAGGGGCAGCATGGTCCAACGCGTTTCTACCGTCGCTTTCGAGGGGATCGAGGCCCGCGCGGTCGACGTGCAGGTGCAGGTCGCGCCTGGTCTGCCGGCGTTCGCGATCGTCGGCCTGCCTGACAAGGCGGTCTCGGAGGCGCGCGAGAGGGTGCGCTCGGCGCTGATCGCCTCGGGCCTGGCGCTGCCGGCGCGCCGCATCACCGTCAACCTCGCGCCGGCCGACCTGCCCAAGGAAGGCAGCCACTACGACCTGCCGATCGCGCTCGGGCTGATGGCCGCGATCGGGGCGATCCCGCCGGACGCCCTCAACGGCTTTACCGTGCTTGGCGAACTCGGGCTCGATGGATCGATCGCGCCGGTCGCAGGAGTGCTGCCCGCCGCGATCGGCGCCAATTCGCGCGACGAGGGGCTGATCTGCCCGGCCGCTTGCGGCTCGGAAGCAGCATGGGCGAGCCCTGACATCCAGATCATCGCAGCGAACTCGCTGATTCAGATCGCCAATCATTTCAAGGGCACGCAGCTTCTGTCGCGTCCCCAGCCGAAAGTGCATGAGCGCGAGGAAGCGCTGCTCGACCTGCGTGATATCAAGGGCCAGGAGAGCGCCAAACGCGCGCTCGAGATTGCGGCCGCCGGCGGACATCACTTGTTGATGATGGGCTCGCCGGGCGCCGGCAAGTCGATGCTGGCGGCACGGCTGCCCTCGATTCTGCCGCCGCTGTCGCCGTCGGAGCTGCTTGAAGTCTCGATGATCGCCTCGGTCGCGGGCGAGATCCGCGACGGCGCGTTGACGGCGCGGCGTCCGTTCCGCAGTCCGCATCATTCCGCCAGCATGGCTGCGCTGACCGGCGGCGGCATGCGCGCAAAGCCCGGCGAGATCTCGCTCGCGCATCAGGGCGTGCTGTTCCTCGACGAACTGCCGGAGTTTGATCCGCGGGTGCTGGATTCGCTGCGCCAGCCGCTGGAAAACGGCGAGGTCGCGGTGAGCAGAGCCAATCATCGTGTCACCTATCCAGCGCGATTCATGCTGGTGGCGGCAATGAACCCGTGCCGTTGCGGCCATGCCTATGAGCCCGGCTATTCCTGCAAGCGCGGCCGGCTCGACCGCTGCACCGCGGACTACCAGATGCGGATCTCGGGTCCGCTGATGGATCGCATCGATCTGCGGATCGAGGTGCCGGCCGTGACCGCAGCGGATCTGATCCTGCCGCCGCCATCCGAAGGATCGGCCGAGGTTGCCGCACGCGTCGCGGCCGCACGCGACATCCAGCGCGCACGCTACGCCGCGGCCGGCATGCCGCACCTCCGCACCAATGCAGAGGCGCCGAGCTCGCTGCTCGATATCATCGCGCAACCCGATGCACACGGGCAGAAGCTGTTGCGGGAGGCCGCCGATAACATGCACCTCACGGCGCGAGGCTATCACCGCGTGTTGCGGGTGGCGCGCACGCTGGCCGACCTCGACGGCGCCGAGACGATCGGCCGCCTGCATCTCGCCGAAGCGCTGTCCTACCGGGCGCTCGCCGACGATCTGCGCCGCGCCGCCTGAGCTGTCCCGTTTCGCGCCGGACACCGCTCCGCGTCAACGCGGTGGTAACGAGTTTTATTTACGCTCCGCAAACCATAAGTCCCCGCAACCTGCGGGAGCTCCGGTCGAGCGAGTAGCGTCATGTTGCGTTTCAAGGTTCTGGCCTCGGTGGTCCCCCTGGCCGCGGCCGCAGTGTTTGCCCGCGCCGAGATCTTGCCCGGCTCTCGGCCCTGCATCGAAGTCGGCAGCGCCGCGCTGCAGATCGCTTCGATCCCTTGGCTGGCCCAGCTTCACGTCAGCTTTACCGACGATCCCCGCCTTGCCACCGTCAGGGTCCGGATCGCCGACAGTGCCGAGAATGCCGATTTCACCGTGATCGACGACGTCGACGACAGCGAGGCCGGCGCCTGCGCGAGCAGCGCCGTGCCGCAGTTGATTGCGATTTCCAGCGATCCGTCGCCGAGCGATCCGGTCATCTATCTTGCGCATGACGGCCCGTCCGACTATCGCGTCTTCGTGCAGTCGAAGACCTTCTCGGCGCGCGACGCCGCAGCGTTGATCGTCAGCGCGCACGGCAGCCACCGCAGCCTCGAGGCGGCGTCGCTCTGACGCGCCCCGAATTAACCCTTCGCTAACCCTGTTCGCGGGGCGGCAAGAAACCCTCGACGGCCTCAAGCACTTTGCAACGTCGCCGACGCATCGTGCCCGACGGATCAAGCTATCTCAGGGCCACCATTGATGGGGCGTTTCCTCAGGATCAAGTTGCGCCTGCGTCGTTTCCTGCGACGCCATTCCTGGATCACGTTGATCGTCCGCTCGTTTATGATTTTCTCCGCGGCGTTCGGCGGCGCCTTTGGATTCATCACCGGCATTCTTTCGGATAAAAGCTACGATCCTCACCTGTTCGCCATCGGCGTCAGCTTCCTGTTCGCGCTCGCCTGCCTCTGGATCGTCACGCAGGGCATCCGGCTGCGCCTCATGCGCAAGAAGCTGCGCACGATCGCCTTGCACAATGAGGCAATGGCCGATCGCAATTGGGAACTGCAGGAGGCGGAGCAGCGCGTCAGCAATCTGTTCGAGGCTCAGGGCGACCTGATCGTGCTGCGCGACTACGAGGGCCGCATTACCTACGCCAACGACGCCTATTGCGAGTTGGCGCAGGTTCCGCGCGACAGCCTGATCGGGAGCACGGTCTCGCTGAAGGTGCTCGAACAAGGCGACGTCGCGCTCGAACCCAACGGCACGCGCGTCTACGATCAGAGGATCGAGGGACCGCTCGGTGCGCGCTGGATCGCGTGGCGCGAAGGTTTCGTTCGCAACAACGCCGGAATGCCGGCGGAGGTGCAGAGCGTCGGCCGCGACGTCACCGATCGCACCGAGACCGAGCGCGCGCTCGGCGAAGCACGCGACCAGGCCGATGCCGCCAACCGGGCCAAGTCACGTTTCCTGGCGATGGCCAGCCACGAGATCCGCACGCCGCTGAACGGAATCATCGGCATGAGCGGACTGTTGATGGATACATCGCTGACGCAGGAGCAGACGACCTATGTCAAGGCGGTCAAGACGTCGGGCGACGCGCTGCTCGCGCTGATCGAGGAGTTGCTCGATTATTCCAAGGTCGAGGCCGGCAAAATCGATCTCGAGCATCGGCCCTTCGCGCTATCCGGCCTGATCGAGGACATCACCGAGTTGCTGGCGCCACGCGCGCAAGCCAAGGGCATCGAGATCGCGGCCTATGTCGATGAACGTCTGCCGCTGCAGGTGATCGGCGACGCCGCGCGGCTGCGGCAGGTGCTGCTCAACCTCGCCGGCAACGCCATCAAGTTCACTGCAACAGGTGGAGTTGCCCTGATCGTCGAGCCCGGCATCTCGCCGAGCGAGATCAGCTTCCTGGTGCGCGACACCGGAATCGGCATCGCGCCGGAAGCCCAGCAGCGGATTTTCCGCGAGTTCGAGCAAGCCGACGAACGCATTGCGCGCAGCTATGGCGGCACCGGCCTCGGCCTCTCCATCAGCGACCGCATCGTCAAGCGGATGGGCGGGCGGATCGGACTCGCGAGCACGCCCGGTTCCGGCTCGACATTCGAGGTGTCGATCCCGCTTGCCGCGGCCGAGACCGACGAGGCAAACACGTTCACTGCGCCAGATCTCTCGAACCAGTCGATCATGCTGATCGCGCCGCAGAGCATCGAGGTCGCGCTGATCTCGCGGCGGCTGCAGCGCTGGGGTGCACAGACCTCGATCGTATCCGATGCCGAGGTGGCCGAGGCGTTGTTGCCAGAGCGGAGCTGGCACGCGATCCTGATCGACCACGCGCTCGGTACCCCCGCGATGGAGGCGCTTGCCAATGCTGCCCGCAACCATGCGGTCCACCGGATCGTGATGTTCACGCCTGCGACGCGGCAGGAACTGCTGGCATCCTCGACGCCCGCCTTCACCGGCTACCTGGTCAAGCCGCTGCGTGCGTCGTCGCTCGTCGCGCGCCTGACCGCATCGCCTGAAGTCGCGGCGCCGAGCCTTGCGATGGAAGCGCTGGCCGAGCCTGCAGCCGCGGCGGCCCAACTGCCCGACAAGGGACTCTCGATCCTTGTCGCCGAAGACAATGAGATCAACGCGCTGTTGATGCGCTCGCTGCTCAGCCGTCTCGGCCACACCGCGCTCATCACCACCAACGGCGAGCAGGCCATGGAATCCTGGTTGTCGGCCAAGTCGGCCGGCACGCCATATGATCTCGTGCTGATGGATATCCAGATGCCGCGCCTCAACGGCATCGAAACCACCAAGCGCATCCGCGCGCACGAAGCCGGCGAGCCCGGGCGCCGGACGCCGATTCTGGCGCTCACCGCCAACACGCTGGTGGAAGACCGTTACGCCTGCTTCGAGGCCGGCATGGATGGCTTCCTGATCAAGCCGCTCGATCGCGACAAGCTGCAAGAGGCACTTGCGGGACTGGCCGCGTCGCGGCATCTCGCGGCGTAGACTTACCGAACCGCAGTGTCGTCCCGGCGAAGGCCGGGACCCATTACCACCGAATTTTGTTTTACGACGCGCTGAAGCCACAACCGCGCGAACCACAGACGCCTGTGGTTATGGGTCCCGGCTTTCGCCGGGACGACACCGATGATGTGGCAGCCTTGGCGATGCACTACAACCGCCGCAGCGCTACCGATTGCACCACGTGGTCGGCGCCCTTCTTCAGGATCAGCGTCGCGCGCGGCCGCGTCGGAAGAATGTTGTCCTCGAGGTTGGCGAGGTTGGTGCGCTCCCAGATCGCGATCGCGGTTGCCGTCGCTTCCTCGTCCGACAGCGGCGCATAACGGTGGAAGTAAGATCTGGGATCGGTGAACGCGGTGTCTCGCAGCGCGAGAAAGCGCGTGATGTACCATTGCCGCAATGCCGATTCATCGGCATCGATGTAGACAGAGAAATCGAAGAAGTCGGAGACGAACGGCACCGCCTTGCCGTCGCGCGGCAGCCTTCCGGTCTGCAGCACGTTGACGCCCTCGACGATCAGGATGTCGGGCTGGTCGATCTCGACCCACTTGTTCGGCACGATGTCGTAAGTCAGATGCGAATAGACCGGCGCACGCACACGACGCCGTCCGGCCTTGATGTCGCTGAGGAAGGACAGCAGCGTCGGCAGATCGTAGCTTTCCGGAAAGCCCTTCTTCTGCATGATGCCCTGCCGCTCGAGCACGGCATTCGGATAGAGAAAACCGTCGGTCGTGATCAGGTCGACCTTCGGCCGCGGCGACCAGCGCGCCAGCAGCGCCTGCAGCACGCGGGCGGTGGTGGATTTGCCGACGGCCACCGAACCGGCGACGCCGATGATGTAGGGCATCTTGCGATCGCGGATGCCGAGGAACTGACGCTGTGCGTAGTACAGCCGCTGCGTGGAATCGACGTAGATGGATAGCAGCCGCGAGAGCGGCAGGTAGATGTCTTCGACCTCCTGCAAATCGAGGCGATCGTGCATCGACCGCAGGCGATCGAATTCGCCGGGCTCCAGCGTCATCGGCGTGTCGTCGCGCAGACGCGCCCACTGCTCGCGCGTGAAGATACGATAGGGATTGTATTGCTGATCTGGTGCCCGGATATCCATGAGACCGTTCCTCGATCAATCGCGCTTGCGCGACGCCTTTTCTTCCAATCCGGACATCGACGTGCGCTTCTCCAGCGCCGCCTCGACATCCTCCAGCTTCACGCCACGGGACTTCAACAGAACCAGCAGGTGAAACACCAGATCGGCGCTCTCGGCGATGAGATGATCGCGATCGTTTTCGATCGCGGCGATCACGGTCTCGACTGCCTCCTCGCCTAGCTTCTTGGCGCAATGCGCCGTGCCCTTGTCGAGCAGCTTACGGGTATAGGACGCCTCGCCGCCCGCTGCAGCACGGGCATCAATGGTGGCGGCCAGATCGTGGACCGTGAAACGCGACATTGACTCAACTCAACCGTGAGCACTCGGCACCGTCCGAGGTGCACGCCCCAACTGGGCTTAGCATTTTTGTGACAAGGAGTCCTAGCTCATGCGCTAGGGATCGAGCCGCATCGGCAGCCCGGCGCGCATCATGTGATCCTTGGCTTGGCGGATGGTAAATTCCCCGAAGTGGAAGATCGAGGCAGCCAGCACGCCGGTGGCATGACCCTCACGGACGCCATCGACCAGATGGTCGAGATTGCCGACGCCGCCGGACGCGATGACCGGTACGGGAACACTGTCGGCAATCGCTCGGGTCAAAGGCAGGTCAAAGCCCTGCCGGGTGCCGTCCCGATCCATTGACGTCAGCAGGATTTCGCCGGCGCCGAGCGCGACGACCTCTTGGGCATATTCGATGGCGTCGATCCCGGTGGCATTGCGTCCACCATGGGTGAAGATCTCCCAACGGTCCGATCCGCCGGCGCGCTTGACCCGCTTGGCATCGATCGCGACCACGATGCACTGCTCGCCGAACTTCTCGGCCGCTTCCTTCACGAACTCACGCCGGCTGACGGCGGCCGAATTGATCGAGACCTTGTCGGCGCCGGATCGCAGCAGCGTCTTGATGTCGTCGACGGTGCGCACGCCGCCGCCGACGGTCAGCGGCATGAAGCAGGCTTCCGCCGTCCGCCGCACCACGTCCAGCATGATGCCGCGGTTCTCGTGGGTCGCCGTGATGTCAAGGAAAGTGAGCTCGTCGGCGCCGGCGGCGTCATAGGCGATCGCGGCCTCGACCGGATCGCCGGCATCGCGCAGGTCAACAAAATTGACGCCCTTCACCACGCGCCCGTCCTTGACGTCGAGGCAGGGGATCACGCGAACCTTGAACATGGTCTTCTCCTAGGCCGCAGTCCGAGCGCTCTTGATCAGCTCAAGCGCGGCGGCCGGATCGAGCCGTCCGTCGTAGAGCGCGCGGCCGACGATGGCGCCCGCGAGCTTTTTGGCGCGCGGCGCGAGCAGCGCCTTGACGTCGTCGATCGAGGCAAAGCCGCCGGAGGCAATCACTGGAATCGAAATGCGATCGGCGAGTGCGATCGTGGCGTCGAGGTTGAGCCCCTTGAGCAGGCCGTCGCGGGCGATGTCGGTGAAGATGATGGCGGCGACGCCGGCATCCTCGAAGCGCTGCGCGATCTCGAGCGCCGTCACATGCGAGGTCTCTGCCCAGCCTTCGACCGCGACCTTGCCGTCGCGCGCATCGAGGCCGACGGCCACGCGGCCGGGGAATTTCTTCGCCGCGCCCTTCACGAGCTCGGGATCGCGCACCGCGGCGGTGCCGATGATCACCCGGGTGATGCCCTTGTCGAGCCAGGCTTCGATAGTCTTGAGGTCGCGGATGCCACCGCCGAGCTGCACCGGCATGGTGACGGCCTTCAGCATTGCCTCCACGGCGTGCGCATTCATCGGCTTGCCGGCAAACGCACCGTCGAGATCGACGACATGCAAATATTCAAAGCCCTGCGCGGCAAAGGCGCGAGCCTGCGCCGCCGGATCAAGATTGAACACCGTGGCGCGCGCCATGTCGCCCTGCTCCAGGCGCACGCACTGGCCGTTCTTCAGATCAACCGCGGGAAAGAGGATCATGCTCTGTTGCCTGCTCCCTCCCCCCTTGTGGGGGAGGGTTGGGGTGGGGGGTAGCCGCGGACACGGTGCTTGTGGCTTACCCCCCTCCCGAATGCTTCGCATTCGACCTCCCCCACAAGGGGGGAGGTAGCTAGAGGTACGGCCATCACGGCTTCCACTTCAAGAAATTCGAGATCAAGGCGAGGCCGAAGCGCTGGCTCTTCTCGGGGTGAAACTGAGTGCCAATGGCGGTGTCCTTGGCCACGATCGCGGTGACCGGCCCGCCATAGTCGGCGCACGCCAGCACGTCGACTTCGTCGGCGGCGGCAAGGTGGTAAGAGTGCACGAAATAGGCGTGACGGCCCTTCGGACCAAGCGGTAATCGCTCCAGCACCGGGTGCTCGCGAGCGAGGTCGAGCGTGTTCCAGCCCATGTGCGGCACCTTGAGGCTTTCATCACGCGGCTCGATCTTGACGACGTCGCCGGCAATCCAGTTGAAGCCCTCGGTCGTGACATGCTCCTTGCCGCGCGTCGCCATGAGCTGCATGCCGACGCAAATGCCGAAGAACGGCCGCGCCTTGACCCGGACCGCCTCGGTGAGCGCTTCCAGCATGCCGTCGACAGCGTCGACGCCATGCCGGCAGTCGGCAAAGGCGCCGACACCAGGCAGCACGATACGATCAGCGCGATACACCGCATCGGGATCGCGCGTCACCTTGATCGCTTGCGGATCCTCCATGCTGCGCGCGGCGCGCTCGAACGCCTTTGCCGCGGAATGCAGATTCCCGGAGCCGTAGTCGATGATTGCAACGGTCATCGCGATCCTCCTGGCTCTGGAAATAATCCGATAATGCTGCCTTGCGGCGGCAGTGGTGGTTTTGAGAACGGCTGGCCCGGAATAGTCCGTGTCGGTGGCGGGCCGCCGCGGTCGACCGACCATTGATCGTTGACGATGCCGCGATGGCGAGCGGCCCAGCGCTCGAAGAAACGGCGCTCGGCGGCTTCCTCATCATCGGCCACGACGATGTCAAGCTGCCGCCATTTGCCCCGCGACAATGTCCAGCGTCGCAGGCTGGCCGCCTCGAATCCCATCAGCAGCATCAGCACCAGGTCGACGAAGAAGATCGCGCCGCGCCCAACGCCGAGCCTGGCCAGCCCGAAATCGATAGCGAAGCTGAGGATGATCCAGCCAACCAGCGCCAGCCACAGCCGGTTCCAGGCAAGCCAGATCACGCTCGCGACGGCGGCCCAGAAATGGAAACCATCGCGCACAAAAGTGAACTTGTCGGTCGCCGCAAGATCGGCGCTGTCAGCCACGGGGGCATGCACTGTGTAGACCGGCATCGAAAGCTCCGCCGAGGATAGTCCGTCTTCTTGAGCATGAACTGCCGGAAAACCGGTACCTGGTTTTTCCGGACTATGCTCCAGTATCAGCCGCCGAGCTGACCCTTCGTGGAGGGCACCTCGCCCTGATTGCGCGGATCGACCGCGACCGCCGTTCGCAGCGCCCTGGCCAAACCCTTGAAGCAGGATTCGGCGATATGGTGGCTGTTCTCGCCATATAAGGTCTCGACGTGCAGAGTCACACCGGCGTTCATCGCGAACGCGTTGAACCACTCGCGGACCAGCTCGGTGTCGAACTCGCCGATCTTGTCGCGCGGGAATTCGACCCTGAACACCAGCATCGGGCGGCCGGAAATGTCGATCACGACGCGCGACAGCGTCTCGTCCATCGGCATATGGATCGAGGCATAGCGGGTGATACCGGCCATGTTGCCGAGCGCCTGCTTCATGGCCTGTCCGAGCGCGATCCCGACGTCTTCGGTGGTGTGGTGGTAATCGACATGGAGATCGCCATCCGCCTTCACCGTGATGTCGATGCGCGAATGCCGGGCCAGGAGGTCGAGCATATGGTCGAAGAAGCCGATCCCGGTCGAAACCGTGGATACGCCTGCTCCGTCGAGGTTGACCGTCACCTCGATGTCGGTCTCCTTGGTCTTGCGCTTGATGGTTGCCGTGCGCATGAAAATGAGCTTTCCCGTGCCGAAAACGCCGGTCTTTTAACAGGCCGATGTCACCTTCGCTACTGCGGGATGACGTCGAATTGACCCGACTTCCGACCATGATGACCGGAATTTCTTGCCAAATCGTCCGATTGTAACCCCCTGTCCGACCGCCTAAATCTGCCCCAGAGAGAGGTAACCTATGCAACCATCCCCAAACGAGCTGCCGGTCTGGCATGGCACCACGATTTGCACGGTCCGCAAGGGCGGCAAGGTGGTGATCGGCGGCGACGGGCAGGTCTCGATCGGCCAGACCGTGATCAAGGCCAACGCCAAGAAGGTCCGGCGGATCGGCAAAGGCGACGTGATCGGCGGCTTTGCCGGCGCGACCGCCGATGCCTTCACCCTGTTCGAGCGGCTCGAGGGCAAGCTGGAACAATATCCGGGCCAATTGACCCGGGCGGCCGTCGAGCTCGCCAAGGATTGGCGCACCGACCGCTACCTGCGCCGCCTCGAAGCGATGATGATCGTCGCCGACAAGGACGTCTCCCTGGTGCTGACTGGCACCGGCGACGTGCTGGAGCCGGAGGCCGGAATCATGGCGATCGGCTCGGGCGGCAATTATGCGCTCGCTGCTGCGCGCGCCCTGATCGACACCGACAAGGACGCCGAGAGCATCGTGCGCCGCGCTCTCGATATCGCCGCCGACATCTGCGTCTTCACCAACCGGAACGTGACAATCGAAACTGTAGGCGGCTGAGCGTGGCCGGCGTCTACCACTTTCGCCCCATGACCTCGGCCGACCTGCCGCAGCTCGAGCGGTGGCTTGCGTTGCCGCACGTCCGGGAGTGGTGGGGCGACCCGGCCGAGCAATTCGCCCTGGTCAGCGGTGACCTCGACGAGCCCGCGATGGACCAGTTCATCGTCTCGGCCGACGATGGCGAATTCGGCTACATCCAGTGCTACGACGTGACGGCCTGGGAGTCCGGCTTCGGCCGGCAGCCGGACGGCACCCGCGGCATCGACCTCTTCATCGGCGAGCCGGGCATGATCGCGTGCGGCCATGGCTCGGCCTTGATTCGTGCCTTTGTCGACGAACGGCTGGCGCGGGAGACGCCGCGGGTGGTGACCGACCCCAGCCCGGCCAATGCACGCGCAGTACGCGCCTATGAAAAGGCGGGTTTCCGCAAGACGACCTTGATCAACACGCCCGACGGACCGGCACTGCTGATGATCCGCGACAGATGACGCCGACGTCGCAGCTCCTGAGCAGTGCTTGCCGAGAGAGTTCTTTCAACCTAGCTAGAGCCAATGACCGACTTCTCCCCCCGTGAAATTGTTTCTGAACTCGATCGCTTCATCGTCGGCCAGGCCGATGCCAAGCGTGCGGTGTCGATTGCACTGCGCAACCGCTGGCGGCGGCTACAGCTCGACGGTTCCCTGCGCGAGGAGGTTCTGCCGAAGAACATCCTGATGATCGGGCCGACCGGCGTCGGCAAGACGGAGATCGCACGGCGGCTGGCCAAGCTCGCCGGCGCGCCGTTCCTCAAGGTCGAGGCCACCAAGTTCACCGAGGTCGGCTATGTCGGCCGCGACGTCGAGCAGATCATCCGCGACCTGGTCGAGGTGGCGATCGCGCAAACCCGCGAGCGCAAGCGCAAGGATGTCCACGCCCGCGCCCAGCTCGCCGCCGAGGAACGCGTGCTGGATGCGCTGGTGGGTCCGGCCGCCAGTGCCGGAACGCGCGAGTCGTTCCGCAAGAAGCTGCGCGCCGGCGAGCTCAACGACAAGGAGATCGAGATCGAGGTACAGTCCAGCGGCGGCATGCCCATGTTCGAGATTCCCGGCATGCCCGGCGCCCAGATGGGCGCGATCTCGCTCGGCGATATCTTCGGCAAGATGGGCGGACGCAGCAAGACGCGCCGCCTGACCGTCGAAGGCTCGCACGAAATCCTGGTCAACGAGGAATCCGACAAGCTGCTCGACACCGACCAGTTGGTGCAGGAAGCGATCAGCGCGGTCGAGAACAACGGCATCGTCTTCCTCGACGAGATCGACAAGATCTGCGTGCGCGAGAACCGCGCCGGCGGCGGCGACGTGTCGCGCGAGGGCGTGCAGCGCGACCTGCTGCCGCTGATCGAAGGCACCACGGTCTCGACCAAGCACGGCGCGGTCAAGACCGACCACGTCCTGTTCATCGCCTCCGGCGCGTTCCACATCGCGAAGCCGTCCGACCTGCTGCCCGAGTTGCAGGGCCGCCTGCCGATCCGCGTCGAGCTGCAGGCACTCACCCGCGACGACATGCGCCGCATCCTGACCGAGCCCGAGGCGTCGCTGATCAAGCAGTATGTCGCGCTGATGAAGACCGAGGGTGTGACTCTGGACATCACCGACGCTGCGATCGACGCGCTGGCCGACGTCGCGGTCGCGGTCAACTCGACAGTCGAGAACATCGGCGCGCGGCGACTGCAGACCGTGATGGAGCGGGTGCTGGATGATATCTCCTTCACCGCGCCCGACCGCCACGGCGACACCATCCAGGTCGACGCCGACTACGTGACCAGGCACGTCGGCGATCTCGCCAAGAACGCGGATCTCAGCCGGTTTATTTTGTAGGCGTTACCGTTAAGATCGTCGTCCCTGCGAAAGCAGGGACCCATAACCACCGGCGACCATTGTCGAAACGAGTAGCAGCTCCAGCCCACCGCCAAGCGCATGGCTGTGGTTACGGGTCCCGGCTCGCGCTTCGCTTGGCCGGGACGACGATGAACCTGAATTCGGGACTGACGAAAAACCCCTGGCGCGTGATGCTTGGCGCCAACGCCGCCCTGCTGATCGGGCTATTCTTTTACAAGATCACGCTGCGGCCGTTCGTCCCCTACATCCACCTGCTGGTCGACTACCACTACGGCTTCACTAAGCGTGCGCTGATCGGCGCGATGGTCTCGCTGTTCACCGACAAGGTGCCGGTGTGGCTGGTGTTTGCGCTGGGTGGCGCGATCTGGCTGGTGACGCTTGGCCTGTTCGTCGAGCTGTTCCGCCGCACCTTCAGGCTCGACGACGCGCATTGGCCGCTGTTCGTCTTCACCGCGGGATCGCCGTTCTTCCTAAAGAACTTCATGTTCTCGCTCGGCCATTTCGACATCTATGGCTGCGCACTAACCATCGTGCTGCTGCTGATCCCGGCGCGCTCGATTTCCTATGTGCTGCTCGCCGCGCTGTTCTCGATCGTGCTGATCCTGATCCACCACATCTTCGTCCTGATGTATGTGCCGACCATCGCGGCCATCGTGGTGCTGCGCTTCTATCTGGTGCAGGGCGTGACATCGCGGAACGCAGCGACGGGCATCGCGGCGTTGGCCGCGGTCGGCATTCTCTTCCTGGCCGCGCAGTTTCTCGGCACCGTCGACGTGCCCTATGACGAATTCCTCCATCACCTGCGGAGCCGGATGGCCGATCCGTCACGAACCGACCTGCTTGAGTTCGGCTATATCTGGTACCAGCCGCTGGCCAAGGAGATTACCGATACCTGGGCGCGCATGCCCTCGAACATCCTGGGCGTTCCGGTGTTCGCGCTGCTGATCTGGCTGCACGCGCCGCTCTGGCGTTATTTCGCGCGCCTGATCGACGCGCTTGCAAGCGAGCTGCACCGCCGCATCGTGATCGCCGCGATCATCATGATCAGCGCCGGCTTCTTCGTCATGTTCGTGATGGTGTTCGATTACTCGCGCTGGATCTCGAACTGGGCGGTCTGCATGTTCCTGATGCTGCACGCCGTGAAGACGCTGCCCGCCTCGAAGGAGGTGCCGGTGATCGCCTCAGACGATCGCAGGACCACGACGCTCGGCTGGATCGTCACGGTAATCCCGCGCGTCGGGATCATCAGGCCGTTTTAGCCATCTTGGATCGAGCATGATCTCGGGCACACGCGTTCCGGGTCACGCCCTCGCGCGACGGACGCGGACATAGAGCGCGCCCTCGCCGCCATGGCCGATATGGGCCTCTTCGAAGCCGACGACCAGCGAGCGGAATTCCGGCAGGCTGAGCCATTCCGGCACGTGGCGCCGCAGCACGCCGCGCTCGGAGTCCGGGCCGCCGACCTTGCCCTTACCGGTGATGACCAGAACGAAGGTCAGCCCGTCGCTGTGAGCGCGCTGCAGGAAGGCGAGCAGCACCCGATGCGCGCGCATCTGCGTCATGCCGTGCAGGTCGAGCCGCGCGTCGATCTCCTGCTTGCCGCGCGACAGCTTTGCGCGCTCGCGGCGGCCGATTGGCGCGAGCGGCGGCAAATGCGGGCGCGGCGCCGGTGCGGCCTTCGCGGGCGCCGGCTTGACCGGAACAGGCTTTGCCGGAACGTGATGCGCGCCCGGGTCAGCGGCGACCGTGGGCGCTTTGGCGACGACCGGCCGCTTGCGCAGCGGCTTGACCTGTTTCGCCACGCTCTCCCAGAGCGCACGCTCCTCCTCGCTCAACGCGCGCTTGCGCCGCGACGGAGCGGAGAGGTCGAGGATCGGCGCGGGACGCTTCATTGATCGTCGCGATGGCGAGGGCGCCGCTTCTCCGGTTGCTGCGAGTTTCCAGACCGGGCTGCCGACAACGGCACCGGTTCTGCCACAGGCGCGGATTGCACGACGGGCGCTGTCACGCCCGTCGTCGCCGGAGGCGCAGTGGTTCTCATCGCAGCCGGACCCTTCGCCGGGTTGCTCGTGGCATTGCCAGTCGGGTCCTTCGCCGCACCCTTGGTCGCATCCTTGGCAACAGCCGCGTTCGCCGGTTTTGCGGCCGGTCTATCCTTCAGCGGATCGGTCTGTGGGAACTGCTTTGCGATCCGCGCCGACGGCCGAGCGTCGGGAACCGGCAGCTTGCGGCCGCGGGCGACCGGGTCAAGGCCCTTCGGGACCAGCATGACGAACTGCATGTTATTCCGCAGCCGACCCGACACCTTCCCGGCATCCGCGCCGGCGCCGAAATACAGATCGGCACGCGCGGGACCCACAATCGCAGAACCGGTATCCTGCGCGATCATCAGCCGATGGAACGGCGTTTTCGACTGCTCGGATTCGATCGGCAGCACGCCCTCGATGAAGAACGGCGTGCCGTAGACGTGCAACGCCTTGTCGACCGCGATCGAACGGCCCGGCGTCAGTGGGACACCCTGCGCACCGACCGCTTCATCCTTGTCGGAAAGCGGGACTTCGCGGAAGAAGATGTAGGAGCGATTCTGCCGGCGCAGCTCCTTGGCGCCATCGGGGTTCTGCTCCATCCATTCCCTGATCTTCTGCATCGACATCTGGTCCTTCGGGATGATGCCGCGATCGATCAGGATGCGTCCGACCGGCGTATAAGGATAACCGTTATGCGCATCATAATTGATGCGCAGCGTGGTGCCATCGGCCAGCTTGATCCGCGCCGAGCCCTGGATCTGCGCGAACAGAAGGTCGGTCTGGCTCTTCAGCCAGCAGATCTCCAGGCCGCGGCCGGCAATCGCGCCGTCCTCGATCTGGCCGCGATCGTAATAGGGCACGAGCTTGCGCCGGCCGATCTTGCGGTACACCGGGCCGCTGTTGGGCAGGCCGACCGAATCCTGCGTCTTGCCGCGCACGAACAGGTTGGATGGCCGGCGATAGACTGGAACGTTGTACACGTCGGTCTGCGTGCGGGAGCCCTCGAGCACCGGCTCGTAATAGCCGGTGACGAAGCCTGCGTCTTCGCCGAGCCGCGAGATGCGCAGCGGCACGAAGTTCTGCTCGAAGAACTCCTTTGCTCTGATGCTGTCGGTGGGCTCGAGCCGCTTGGCGATCCGGCAGGGATCGCGCAGCGAGCTGCCGAGCGCCTTCGATTCCGCAGGCAGCCCCTGCTGCGCCGCGATCGGCTTGCAACTCGTCCGAAATGCCTTGTAGGCGGCAAGATGGTCGTCGTCGTTCCAGCCGGGGATCGTGGCCCAGGTGAGCGGCTCATACTGGCTGCCGCTGACCTGGAGCGGCAATTCAAGCTTCGGATAGGGAATTTGGCGCGCCGGCTCGTGCCGCGGCGGCACGCGCCATTTCGATCTGTAGTGTGCGGCTATCGCTGCCGTGGAGCACAGAACCGCGAGCGCGCAGCTCGCAACGGCAAGGCGCCCATAGCCGAGATGTTTAGTGAGCGCTTCCAGTGCCAACCAGCTTCCAGTTCGGATCGCGGGACGTCGAGTCACGGGCGAAAGTCCAGACATCGGTGATGTCGGCCACCTTGTCCGGGCTGCCGTCGACAATCGTGCCCACCTTGTCACGCGTGACCGAAATCATCTGCGACACGAAGCGGACGGTCAGTTGCGCCGTACGATCGCGCGTTTCTGCGCTGACGATCTCGGCTTTGTCGATCGACACGAACCGCGTCTCGGTCTTTTGCTCGTGCTTCTCACGGTCCTTGATCGCGGCCTCGAAGCTTTCATAGACCTCGGTCGATAATAAATCCTTGAGGGCGCGCCGGTCGCCATTGGCGAAGGCCAGCACGATCATCTCGTAAGCCGAGCGGGCGCCCGAGAGGAAATGTCGCGGATCGAATGAGGAGTCCTGGGCAACGACCGCATCGAGACCCTGCGCCAGCGGCGTGCCGGGCTCGGCGATTCCCTTCCAGCGGTCGGTCGGTTCAGACGGCTCCACGCGCGCCGTGCTGGGCTGATCGATCACCGATCCCGGGATCGGAACGACGTTGTTATTGTCCTGGCCGCGTTGCACGACGTTGGGCGCGGCGCGATCATAGGGCGGCCGCTCGCTTCCGGTGCGCTGTCCAAGGACACTGCGCAGGCGCAGGAAGATGAACACAGCCAGCGCCAGGAAGATGATGGTGTAGATATCCACGTCGATTTCGCTTTCTGGTCTCTGCCGGCAACGGGCCGGCCGTAGAGCGTTCCCGATGCGGGAACGGCAGAGATTACATCACCGATTGAGTCCGCAGCATGTAGGCACGAAACTGTGCCCGGCCAATGGCGCTTTTTGGCACGGGCAATTGTAGCGCGTTTTACCGCCGGGGGGAAACCCGTTCCTGCCCAGAAATCACGCATATTCAATAATTTAGGAAGCCGTTAAGAGATTGGTGGATCGAATTCGCGGGCCGCGGCAGACAAATCGGCCGCAAGCGACGCGTCCTTTGCCTCGTCGTCCTTGTCGAGCGCGCCGGGCCTATGATAGCCACTCGCGCGGCATCGGATTTCCAACACTTTGACGCGTGCCGTCGGACATCCTGTCCATCGAGCGCCGCTTCAGGAGACATTTCATGACCAACGGCAACGGCGCACCCGTCGAGCAGGCCCCTCCCCAGCTCAACGTGCTGGCGCAATACACCAAGGATCTCTCGTTCGAAAACCCGAACGCGCCAGCCTCGCTCGGCCCGCAGCAGCAGCAGCCGGCGATCAACATTCAGATCAACGTCGCCGCCAATAACATCGCGGACAACGACTTCGAGGTGATCCTGTCGATCGAGGGCAAGGCTGAGAGCGCCGGCAAGGTGATGTTCAGCTTCGATCTGGCCTATGCCGGCGTGTTCCGTATCGTGAATGTTCCGCAGGAGAACCTGCACCCGCTGGTAATGATCGAGTGTCCGCGGCTGCTGTTCCCGTTCGCGCGCGAGATTGTCGCGACCTCCGTCCGCGACGGCGGCTTCCCGCCACTGATGCTCGATCCGGTTGATTTCGTCGGCCTCTACCGCCAGAACATGGAACGACAGGCCGCCGCACAGGCGGCGTCCGGCGTCAAGCCGAGCTGAGCCTGGCTTTCAGGCAAACCTAGCAGCCAGCAAATTCGGCTCTGATCCCAATCAGAGCCCAATTGCTTTCAGGCGGCCGGGGCAGCCACGGGTACGGGCGGCAAATAGTCGTTCCAGATCGGCTTGTCGCCCAGGGTGGCGACAAAGGCCCGGTGGATCTCGCGATCGGCATCACTGACCCGGGGTACAAGCGGAATCTCACGCTGCCGCCGTGGCGTATCGCCATAGCTGCCGACGCGTACATCCGACGTCTCCGACGCCAGGATGAGCTGCGACTGCCGCGCCCCGATCAGGTCGATATAGACTTCGGCAAGCAACTCGGCGTCGAGCAACGCACCGTGCTTGGTGCGGTGGGAATTGTCGATCGAGTAGCGTGAGCAGAGATCGTCGAGCCGGTTCGACACACCCGGATGCTTGCGCCGCGCCAGCAGCAAGGTGTCGACCAAGCGATCCTTCGGAATCGTTGCCCGTTTGATGCGATCGAGCTCGGCGTTGATGAAGCTGACGTCGAATGAGGCGTTGTGGATCACGAGCGGCGTGTCGCCGATGAACGCCAGGAACTCGTCAACCACCTCGGCAAACAGCGGCTTGCTGGCCAGGAACTCGGTCGAGAGGCCGTGCACGGCGAATGCCTCTGCCGGCATGTCGCGCTCGGGATTGATATAGACGTGGTAGGTCTGCCCGGTCGGCATGCGATTGAAGATCTCGACGCAGCCGATCTCGACCAGCCGGTCACCGCGCAGCGGATCGAGGCCAGTGGTTTCGGTATCGAGAACGATT
The DNA here is from genome assembly GCF_045571475.1 of Bradyrhizobium sp. ORS 86. Classification (NCBI taxonomy): domain Bacteria; kingdom Pseudomonadati; phylum Pseudomonadota; class Alphaproteobacteria; order Hyphomicrobiales; family Nitrobacteraceae; genus Bradyrhizobium; species Bradyrhizobium sp. ORS 86. Next base: position 198,210 of record NZ_CP120699.1, read on the forward strand.
TCGCGCATGACGTGAGGAATTCCGAAAAGCGGGCGAATCAGGCGCGCCGCTTCGGCATCTTAGCAACCTCGGCCAGAATGTCGCGGATGCGCCCCCGCACCGGGTCGAGCCCGTGCGAGGTATCCACCACGAAATCCGCCCGCCTGCGCTTTTCGGCGTCCGGCATCTGTTTGGCGATGATGGCATCGAGCTTGGCCGCATCCATCGTGCCGCGCGCCAGCACGCGCTCGCGCTGCAGCTCCGGCGATGTGGACACGACCACCACGGCATCGACGCGCTTTTCACCGCCGGTCTCGAACAACAGCGGCACATCAACGACCACCACGGGAGCGTCGGCGGCCTCCGCGTCGGCGAAGAATTTCTGCCGGGACGCACCGAGCATCGGATGCACGATCTGCTCGAGCTGCTTCATCGCCGCGGCATCGTGCACCACGCGTGCGGAGAGTTTTGCGCGGTCGACCTTGCCGTTGAAGGTGGTGCCGGGAAAGGCAGCCTCGATCGCCGGCGCCGCTTCCCCTTCGTACAACTGGTGCACGGCCGCATCGGCGTCGTATACCGGCACACCGGCTTCCGCGAACAGCTTTGCGGTTGTGGATTTTCCCATCCCGATCGAGCCGGTCAGTCCAAGGATCAACATCGGATCAGCATCTTTCCGTCGCCATGCCTGTCAACAGCGTCTCAGACCGCGAGCAGTCTCTCGCCGCGCAGGAACGCAAGCAACGACAATAGCGGCAGGCCGAGAATGGTGAAATGGTCACCCTCGATGCGCTCGAACAGATGCACGCCCAGACCCTCGAGCTGATAGGCACCGACGCTGGTCGTCACCGCGGTTCCGGCATGGTCGAGATAAGCATCGATCTCGCCTTCGCTGAGCCGCCGCATCGACATGCGCGCGACGCTCACATCGGCAAACAAGGTTTTTCCGTCACGCGCAACCGAGACAGCCGAGTGCAGTTCATGGACCTTGCCCGCCAGCAAGCCCAGTTGCTCGGCGGCCTGCGCCCGGCCAGCCGGTTTGCTGAACATCCGCTGTCCCAGCGCCAGCGTCTGGTCGGCGCCGACGACATAGCGTCCGGGCCTTTGGCGGGAGATGAACAAGGCCTTTTCGCGCGCCAGCAGCGAGGCGATCTCGCCCGGTGCTGACAGACCGGACTTCTTCTGCACCGCGCGCTCGTCGATATCGGCCGGCAAGGTCTCGACGTCGAGGCCGGCATTTTCGAGCAGCATTTTGCGCGCGCGGCTTTGCGAGGCCAGGATCAGCTTCTGTTGTCCGCGCCAGATGGTCATGACCTAACGATCATTCCGGCGGCCGTGCGCGCTGGCGGTCGGCATAGAGCTTCATCACCGCGGCCGCGGTCTCTTCGATCGAGCGGCGCGTCACGTCGAGCAAAGCCCAGTTGAACTTCGCGCTCAAGCGCCGCGCGAAAGCAACCTCATCGGCCACCGCCTGCTTGTCGATGTAGGTGTCGTTGTCGTGATCACCCATGCTGAGCAGGCGGTTCTGCCGCACCTGAATCAATCGCTCCGGCGTTGCGTGCAGGCTGACGACCAGCGGCTTCTTGATGGTTTCGAGTTGATGCGGCAGCGGAATGCCTGGCACCAGCGGTATGTTCGCCGTGCGAATGCCGCGATTGGCAAGATAGATCGAGGTCGGCGTCTTCGACGTGCGAGACACGCCGACGAGCACGACGTCAGCCTCCTCGAGGCCTTCGACATGCTGACCGTCGTCATGCATCATGGTGTAGTTCAGCGCATCGATCCGCCGGAAATATTCCGCGTTGAGCACGTGCTGCGCGCCGACCCGCCCCGTCGTTGCGGCACCTAGATACGCCTCGAACAATTGCATCACCGGCCCGATGATCGACAAGCTTGGAACATTGATCTCCTTGCACTTGTCTTCGAGACGGCCGACCAGATCCTTTTCCAGAAGTGTGAACAGCACGATGCCCGGCGATTCCTCGATCTCGTCGAGCACGCGATCAAGCTGCTTCTGGCTGCGCACCAGCGGATAGACATGCTCGACCGCGGTCACGTTGGCGTATTGCGCAGCGACCGCGCGCGCCACGGTGATCAGCGTCTCGCCGGTCGAATCGGACACCAGATGAAGATGGAAATAGTTGGAGTTCGTCGGCACCAAAACTCCTGTCTACTTTGTGAATCGCTGTGGAGACCGAGGAGGAGATTCCGGAGCCGCCGGCCGGCCTCGGGATATCTCATCCCTTTCTTCACAGCACCTCGCGAAAGGATAAGTCGATGTCATGGGAGTGATGATAGTGGGTAGGTGTGGATTTGTCTCTTCATAAGCTGACCACAGGTCCGCGCAAGCGATTGAGCCGGACCACCGAATCCCGGTGAGCATGCCGGCGCGCCAGAATGTTGAGGGATGTGAACAAGCCTGCAAGAACGACTGGATCGCGTTGCGTGAGTCAAATCCACCGTCATTCAGACTCAAACCTTAGATTCTAAAATTAATAGGTTTAGGAGAGGCGAGCTTGCGGATATGTATCCGTCCCTCGTTCGCAGAGCTTTGCTCGCAACGCTAAGACCACCCGAGCCGTTCCTTGAAAGGCAGCCCCGCCATGTATGAGTGGATCAAGGCCCTGCATATCATTGCCGTCATCTCGTGGATGGCGGGCATGCTCTATCTGCCGCGGCTGTTCGTCTACCATTGCGAAGCCCAGCCCGGCTCGAAGCAATCCGAGACGTTCAAGGTCATGGAGCGGCGGCTTTTGAAAGCGATCATCAACCCTGCGATGATCGTGACCTGGCTCGCCGGGCTTTATCTGGTCTGGTCCGGACATTGGTACCTTTCGGGTTGGTTTCAGGTCAAATTTACGCTGGTGCTGATCATGTCCGGCGTCCACGGCTTTTTGGCCCGCTGCGTCAAGGATTTCGCCGCGGACCGGAATCACCGCAGTCAGAAATTCTATCGTATTATCAATGAGGTACCGACGATCCTGATGATCTTCATCGTCATCATGGTGGTCGTCAAGCCGTTCTAGGGGCCGCAATGCCCAAGAAGCCGCTTCAGTCCTTCTTGCGGAGCTCGAATCGATTTTCTATATAGGCTTTATCCCACCCTACGCAGGCGGATGTGGTCGCGTTTCGGTTCGTTTTGGGCCGGCGCCGCATCAGGTTTGAAGCCCCAACGGCACTTTCCTGGCTGAGACCTGCGGACCTTCCTTTGGCGTCCGCTTTTTCCAAAGCCACCTCGCACCCCTTCCCCACTTACTTCCTCACAGGACGACCCCCATGCGGGAAATCAAACTCCAGGACCTCAAATCGAAAACGCCGGCTGAGCTCGTCTCGTTTGCGGAAGAGAACGGGGTCGAAAACGCCAGCACCATGCGCAAGCAGGAGCTGATGTTCGCCATCCTCAAGCAACTCGCGATCGCGGAGACCGATATCATCGGTGAAGGCGTCGTCGAGGTGCTGTCCGACGGCTTCGGCTTCCTTCGTTCGCCTGACGCGAACTATCTGCCGGGTCCCGACGACATCTATGTCTCGCCCTCGCAGATCCGCCGTTTCGGCCTGCGCACCGGTGACACCATCGAAGGCCACATCCGCAGCCCGAAGGAAGGCGAACGCTACTTCGCGCTCCTGAAGGTCAACACGCTGAATTTCGAAGACCCCGAGAAATCCAAGCACAAGGTCAATTTCGACAACCTCACGCCGCTGTTTCCCAATCAGCGCTTCCGCATGGAGCTCGAGGACTCCACCAAGAAGGACCTTTCTGCCCGTGTGATCGACATCGTCGCGCCGATCGGCAAGGGCCAGCGCGCCCTGATCGTGGCGCCGCCGCGTACCGGCAAGACGGTGCTGATGCAGAACATCGCGCACTCCATCACCGCCAATCATCCCGACTGCTATCTGATCGTGCTCCTGATCGACGAGCGTCCGGAAGAAGTCACCGACATGCAGCGCTCGGTAAAGGGCGAGGTGGTGTCGTCGACCTTCGACGAACCGGCAGTTCGTCACGTTCAGGTCGCCGAGATGGTGATCGAGAAGGCCAAGCGGCTCGTCGAGCACGGTCGCGACGTGGTCATCCTGCTGGACTCGATCACGCGCCTCGGCCGTGCCTACAACACGGTGGTGCCGTCATCCGGCAAGGTCTTGACCGGCGGTGTCGATGCCAATGCGTTGCAGCGTCCGAAGCGCTTCTTTGGCGCCGCCCGTAACATCGAGGAGGGCGGTTCGCTGACCATCATCGCGACCGCGCTGGTCGATACCGGCAGCCGCATGGACGAAGTCATTTTCGAAGAGTTCAAGGGCACCGGTAACTCCGAACTGATCCTGGACCGCAAGGTCTCGGACAAGCGGACGTTCCCCGCGATCGACATTGCCCGCTCCGGCACCCGCAAGGAGGAGCTCATCACCGATCCGCAAGTGCTCAAGAAGATGTACGTCCTGCGCCGCATCCTCAATCCGATGGGCACCATGGACGCGATCGACTTCCTGCTCGACAAACTCCGGAACACGAAGAACAACGCGGAGTTCTTCGACTCGATGAACACCTGAGGCTGCGGCCCGGAATGCAGAAAGGCGCTCCGTCCAAGCGGGGCGCCTTTTTCATGTTGCGGTCATGTTGCAACAAGCGTGCAGCACGAGCCAACAGGCGTTAGTGCTTCATTGACTATATAACATATTGATTTTATTTAATAATTTATAGCGCTAGGCGTTGCCGCGCTGTGGAAAGGCTGCTTTGCAGCAGAATTGCTGCGCGAATGCTGCAAGCGATATCGCAGTGCAGCATTTACTGATCAACATTGCCGAACGAAATCGCATTGGCTTTATAAGAGCCCGGGAACAAACAGGCGATGCATCTACGCGACCAAACCATTTTCGCGCTATCGTCGGGCCGAGCACCGAGTGCGATCGCGATCATCCGGGTCTCTGGGCCAATGGCCGAGTCGGTCATTGCAGGTCTTGTGGGCAAGACACCGACGCCGCGGATGGCGACCTGTGCGCTGCTCCGTGATTCCGACCGTCAGCCGATCGATGACGCGGTCGTGCTGTGGTTTCCGGCTCCGTCGAGCGCGACCGGCGAGGATGTCGCCGAATTTCACGTTCATGGTGGACGTGCGGTGCTGGCCGCGATGTTCGGCGCGCTGGCGGCCTTTGATGACGTCCGCCCGGCCGAGCCGGGCGAGTTTACGCGGCGGGCCTTTGAGAACGGCAAGCTCGATCTGACCGAAGCCGAAGGTCTCGATGATCTGATCCACGCCGACACGGACCGCCAGCGACGCCAGGCGCTGCGCCAGTTGAAGGGGCTGCTTGGCGATCGTGCACGCGACTGGCGTGAGCAGATCATTGCGGCGTCCGCACTGATCGAAGCCGGCATCGATTTCTCCGACGAAGGCGACGTGCCCGACGAGCTGATCGCGCCGGCGCTGGCGAAGATCAGATCGCTTTACGGCGAGATTCAGGAAGTCCTTGCGGCGCAGGGGCAGGGTGAACGGCTGCGTGACGGCCTGGTGGTGGCGATCGCTGGTCCGCCGAATGTCGGCAAGTCGACGCTGATCAACCAACTCGCACGGCGCGAGGTTGCGATCGTCTCGCCGCATGCCGGCACCACGCGCGATGTCATCGAGGTTCAGCTCGATCTCGACGGCTATCCGGTGACGGTCATCGATACGGCCGGCATCCGTGAGACCGAGGACCCGGTGGAGCAGGAGGGCGTCCGCCGCGCGCGGGCGCGAGCCGCGGAAGCCGATCTCGTCCTCTGGCTGACCGATGGCGCTGACAAGGCGGGGGCGCACGAAGATGCGACGCCGGTCTGGCTCGTACGCAACAAGGTCGATCTCGATGGTGCGCGATCAGGCGGACCGGGCGGGAGCCGACATCCGCAGTTCAGGATTTCCGCAGCTCGTGGCGATGGGATCCCCGAGCTGATCGCGGCGCTGGTTGGCTTCGCGCACGACTATTTCGGCACCAGCGAAGGCGGTTTGATCAGCCGGGCACGGCAACGCAAGTTGCTAGAGGAGACAACGCAGTCGCTTCGCCGCAGCCTCGAGGTGATCGGGCAGGGCGAAGAGTTGGCGGCCGAGGAGCTCCGCAGCGCGGCATTTTCCCTCGGCCGGCTGCTTGGTCGGGTCGATGTCGAAGACATTCTCGACTTCATCTTCCGCGACTTTTGCATTGGAAAGTAGGGCGGCCAGCCGGGTTGCGAGTAAATCGTTTCACGTGAAACGGCACTGACGCTGGTCGGCCGCCTCTAACGTTTCACGTGAAACAGACCACGCGCTGGAACCGTTTCGTTTCACGTGAAACAACGGGTCACGCAACTTCGTTCTTCCGGCATTCATGACTCCGCGATAGAAGTCCCGCCATGATTTCTCGGGCGGATACATTTGACGTCATCGTCATCGGCGGCGGCCATGCCGGCTGCGAGGCTGCAAGCGCGGCTGCCCGGATGGGCGCCAAGACTGCTCTGGTGACGCACCGCTTTTCGACTATCGGTGCAATGTCTTGCAATCCCGCCATCGGAGGCCTCGGTAAGGGGCACCTGGTGCGCGAGGTCGATGCGCTCGATGGTCTGATGGGCCGTGTCGCCGATGCCGGCGGCATCCAGTTCCGGATGCTCAATCGCCGCAAGGGGCCGGCGGTCCGTGGGCCGCGGGCTCAGGCGGATCGGAAGCTTTACGCTGCTGCGATGCAGGCTGCGATCACCGAGACCGCAAACCTGAGCGTGATTGAAGGTGAAGCTGACGAACTAATTACTTCCGACGGGCGCGTGACCGGCATTCGGCTGGCTGACGGCCGGACGTTTTCGACCGGCGCCGTTGTGATTACGACCGGAACCTTTCTGCGCGGTCTGATCCACCTCGGCGAAAAGAACTGGCCCGCCGGCCGAGTCGGTGAGGCGCCGGCGATGGGGCTCTCCGCGTCCTTCGAACGGATCGGCTTTACCCTCGGACGGCTCAAGACCGGAACCCCGCCACGGCTGGATGGCAGCACGATCGACTGGTCCGCGGTCGAAATGCAGCCCGGAGACGACCCACCCGAGCCGTTTTCGGTGATGACCGACCGGATCACGACGCCGCAGATCCAGTGCGGCATCACCCGGACCACGCCGGCGACTCACGAGGTGATCCGGGCCAATGTCCATCGCTCGCCGATGTATTCCGGCCAGATCAAGAGCACCGGACCACGTTATTGTCCCTCCATCGAGGACAAGATTGTCCGTTTTGGCGATCGCGACGGCCACCAGGTCTTCCTGGAACCGGAAGGGCTCGACGACAGCACGGTCTATCCTAATGGTATTTCCACCTCGCTGCCGGAAGAGGTCCAACTCGCGATCCTCGCTAGCATTCCGGGTCTCGAGCGGGTGAAGATGGTCCGGCCCGGCTATGCGATCGAGTACGATCATGTCGATCCGCGTGAGCTCGATCCGACTTTGCAGACCAAGCGTCTTCAGGGACTGTTTCTGGCCGGTCAGATCAACGGCACCACGGGCTACGAAGAGGCGGCCGGGCAGGGCATTGTTGCCGGGCTCAACGCCGCATTGGCCGCTGGTGGCGCTGATCCGATCGTGTTCGACCGCGCTGACGGCTATCTCGGTGTCATGATTGATGACCTCGTCACCCGCGGGATCACTGAGCCCTATCGGATGTTCACCTCGCGCGCCGAATATCGGCTGACGCTGCGGGCCGATAACGCCGACCAGCGGCTCACCGACAAGGGCATCGCACTCGGATGTGTCGGGGCGGCCCGCGCGGAACGTCATCAGAGGAAGATGGCGGCGCTGGAGGCCGCGAAGGCCTTGGCGAAGTCGCTTGCGATCACGCCGAATGAAGCCGCCAAGCACGGGCTGTCGCTCAATCGCGACGGGAACCGCCGCTCCGCCTTTGAACTGCTGGCCTATCCGGAGGTCGAATGGCCTGCGGTCCGGGCGATCTGGCCCGAATTGTCGGCCATTGAGCCAGCCATCGCCGTGCATCTCGAAATCGACGCCAAATACGACGTCTATCTGAAGCGCCAGACCGCCGACGTCGACGCCTTCAGGCGCGACGAAGGGCTGGTGCTGACCGACGTCGATTATGCCGATGTGCCGGGCCTCTCGAATGAAGCGCGTGCCAAGCTGCAGAAGGCGCAGCCGCGGACGATCGGACAGGCGGGCCGGATCGACGGCATGACCCCGGCCGCATTGGGGATCCTGGCCGCCTATTTGCGTCGCGAGGCGCGTCGCAAGGCCGCGAAGGTATCCGCGTAGCCGGGCAATCTATCGCTTCCCCAGGGTGGTTTCTGGATTGCTGGGTAAGCACGACCGACATTCAAGGTATGGCTTCAGCTTCGCAATCTTCAGAGCTCCACGTCTCCTCCGGCGACAAGGCTGCGGCGCTCGCGCTGACCCCCGTTTCACGTGAAACGGAAGCTCGGCTCGATCGCTATGTCGCGCTCCTGCTGGAATGGCAGGCCAAGACCAATCTCGTCGCGCCATCGACGCTCCCCAATCTCTGGACCCGCCACATCTCTGATTCACTGCAGCTCCTGAGCTTGGCGCCATCGGCGAAGTCATGGGTCGATCTCGGCAGCGGCGGGGGCTTTCCCGGCGTGGTGCTGGCCTGCGCGCTCGCCGAGACGCCGGGGGCGTCGATTCATCTGGTTGAGCGAATCGCCAAGAAGGCGGCATTCTTGCGCGAGGCGATTCGCGTGACGGCGTCACCAGGCACAGTGCATCTCGCTGATATCGGGGATACTGTGGATAGAATCTCCGGTCCGATCGATTGCGTCACCGCGCGGGCGCTGGCTCCGTTACATCAACTCATCGGCTTTGCGGAGCCGTGGATCAAAAAGGGCGCGACGGCGCTGTTTTTGAAGGGGCAAGATGTAGAGGCCGAATTGACCGAGGCCACTAAATATTGGAATATTGAACCAAAGCTTCATTCCAGCCGTACCGGCGGACACGGCTGGATCGTCGAACTCAGGTCAATCGAGCGGCGCTAGGGGTCTCCGCGGCAGCAAGTGGTATTTTGGTATGACTGTGATGGATGAGGTTTATCAAGAGGATAGGGCGCCGCAGCCGGCCGGCCATCCACGCATCCTGTCGCTCGCCAACCAGAAGGGCGGGGTCGGCAAGACAACCACAGCGATCAACCTTGGTACGGCACTCGCGGCGATCGGTGAGCGGGTTCTGGTCGTCGATCTCGATCCGCAGGGCAACGCCTCGACCGGCCTCGGCATCGATCGCCGCAACCGCAGTTGCTCGACCTATGACGTGCTGGTCGGCGAAGCACCGCTGCGCGATGCGGTGGTTGCGACCGCGGTGCCGCGGCTGCATATCGCGCCTTCCACGATGGATCTTTCCGGCCTCGAGCTCGAGCTCGGCACCACGCCGGGCCGCGCGTTCCGGTTGCGCGACGCGATCGCGGGGCTCAACAACAACGTCTCGCCGGACGCCGACTACACCTACGTGCTGATCGACTGCCCGCCGTCGCTCAATCTGCTCACCGTGAATGCGATGGCGGCGTCGGATGCGATCCTGGTGCCGTTGCAGTGCGAGTTCTTCGCGCTCGAGGGTCTGTCGCAGTTGCTGCAGACCGTGGAGCAGGTGCGCTCGACGCTCAATCCGAACCTGTCGATCCACGGCATCGTGCTGACCATGTTCGACTCGCGCAACAACCTCTCCAACCAGGTCGTCGCCGACGTGCGCCAGTTCATGGGCAGCAAAGTCTACGACACGATGATCCCGCGCAACGTGCGCATTTCGGAGGCGCCGTCCTACGGCAAGCCGGTGCTGGTCTACGATCTCAAATGCGCCGGCAGCGAAGCCTATCTCAAGCTCGCCACCGAAGTGATCCAGCGCGAGCGCGAGCTGCGCACGCATTGAGCCATCGTTCGTAGGGTGGGCAAAGCGAAGCGTGCCCACCACCGCGAGCACGGCAAGGATTGGTGGGCACGGCGCATGCGCGCCTTTGCCCACCCTACGAGCCGATACAACTGAAGTTCTATGTCCGGAGTACTGCGCGTGAATCCAAGGGAGTCCGCTACAATGGCCGATGAAGCGCGTTCGCGACTGGGGCGCGGGCTTGCAAGCCTGATCGGGGATGTCGGCGGCGAGGCCGCGCATGTCGAGCGGCCGCGCGCGCAGCGCAAGGTGCCGATCGAATTTCTCAAGGCCAACCCGCGCAATCCGCGCCGCACCTTTGCCGATACCGAGCTCGGCGAGCTCGCCGATTCGATCAAGCAGCGCGGCGTGATCCAGCCGATCGTGGTGCGCGCGATCAAGGGCGTGCAGGACCGCTACGAGATCATCGCCGGCGAGCGCCGCTGGCGCGCCTCGCAACTCGCCGGCCTGCACGAAGTGCCGATCGTTCCGGTCGAGGTCAACGATTCCGATGCGCTCGAGATCATGATCATCGAGAACGTCCAGCGCGAGGATCTCAACGCGATGGAGGAGGCGCAGGGCTATCACGCGCTCGCCGACGAGTTCAAACGCAGCCAGGAAGATATCGCCAAGATCGTCGGCAAGAGCCGTAGCCACGTCGCCAACATGATGCGGCTGACCAAGCTGCCTGCCGAGGTGCAGGCGCTGATCGCCAAGGGCGATCTCTCCGCCGGCCACGCCCGCGCGCTGATCGGCGTGCCCGATCCGCTCACGGCGGCGAAGCGCATCGTCGCCGAAGGTCTCAACGTCCGCCAGGCCGAGGCGCTGGCGCATGAGGAGGGCGTGCCGGAGCGCAAGCCGCAAAAGCCGCGTGCCAGCGCGGCCGCCAAGGCCAGCAAGGATGCCGACACCCTGGCGCTGGAGAAGCGTGTCAGCGACGCGCTCGGCCTTGCCGTCACCGTCAATCATCGCGATCCCGGCGGCACCGTCCAGATCAACTACCGCAATCTCGAACAGCTCGACGAGGTGGTGCGGCGGCTGGAAGGCGGTTAGTCGCATAAAGCTCTTTCCGTCATTGCGAGCGGAGCGAAGCAATCCATGGTCCCGCGTAGGCGGATCGATGGATTGCTTCGTCGCTTCAGCGCAAAATTGCTTTGCAATTTTGTCGCGAGCTCCTCGCAATGACAATCACCCCCGCCGCTTCGCGTTTGCCGCGATCGACAGCAGCGCGCGTTGTCCGATCACGGCGGCAAGAGTAGCCTGCTTGCGCATCTCGAGCGCGGCGGTCGCAAGCTGCTCGATCACCGTCACCAGCCGCGGCGGGCTGAAATTGCGCAGCGCGATCTCGACCGCAGCCTTGCGCGAGAAGTGCAGCCGCGGAAATCCGCCTTCGAGCACAGCGCTGACAGGCGTGCCCTCGGCAACCGCGAGCGCGGACTTGTGCAGCCACGCCGCATGGCGCTGCGCGGCCGAGATGATCACGCCGGGATAGGTACCGGCGACCATCGCCTTGGCGAACTCGCTCTCGACCAGCGCGGCATTGCCGGCAAACGCGCCGTCGACGATCGGATCGAGCTTCAGCTCGGAGGCGTCGGAGACGACGGTCATCACGTCGTCGAGCGTGATCTCACCCTTGCCGTGCGCGAACAGAGCGAGCTTGCGCAGCTCGTTGCGCGAGGCCTGGCGGTCGCCGCCGAGCAGCGACATCAGCACCGCGCGTGCATCCGGCGCCAGCCGCAAACTGGAGATGCGCAGCTCGTCCTCGATCAGCTTGGTCAGATCGCGCTCGGTGTCGGGATAGCAGGCGATCGCGACCGCGTTCTTGGCGCGCTCGCAGGCCTTGCGCAGCGGCGACTCCGGCCGCAGCTCGCCGGCCTCGATCACGATGCGGCAATCTTTCAGCGGCGAATCGGCCAGCGTATCGACGCCGCTGGCAAAATTGCGCGAGCCGGCCCGGACGCGGATGGCGCGGCGGCCGCCGAACAGCGGCACCGTCATCGCTTCGTCGACCAGCCGCGACGGCTCGGCGGCGAGCTCGTCGCCATCGAGCCGCACCAGCGAGAACGGATCGTTGGGATCGTCGACCGCCGACGCCATCAGTGCGTCGGCGCGCTCGCGCACCAGGCCCGCGTCCGGCCCGTACAGCAGGATGATCGGGCGGCCGGCGTCGGGCCGGGCGAGAAAGCTATCGATCTCTTTTCCGCGAAGCGCGACCAATGCGGTGATCAGGTTCCGGCCGAGAAGAACGACGCCAGCCGGGTCTGGATGTTGTCGGCGATCTCCTGCGCGGCGCGATCCTCGGCGTCGCGGAAGGCGCGCGAGCGGGCGAAGCGCTGATAGGAACCGGGCATATCATAGGACACGCGCGAGAACGTCGTGCCGGTCATCACCGACTTGTTGGAGGCGATCTCGATCAGGTTGAACTGCGCGTCGATGCCGTAGTTCTCGCTGGTCGGCAGCGCGGTGGCCGGGTCGATCATCAGCGAGGAGCGGCTGGTGGTGAACCTCAGGACAAGCCGATGGGTCGGCGGCATGCCGGTGGCGTTGCCATAAAGCTTGAAGGCGAGCGCGTTGCGGATCTCGACGCCGACCCGCGCCTCGCGCGAGGCGTTCGGCTTGTCGACCGGCGGAATCTCGACGCCCATCAGCTTTTCGCGCAGGTCCGGCGTCCCGTCGGAATGCTCGGCATACATCGGGCGAAAGCAGCCGGCCGTCAGCGCGGCCAACGCAGCCACGGCAATCAACCGGGCAGCGATTCTGATCCTAGCCGACGACATTCACGATCCTCATGGGCACTACGATCACCTTGCGGACGGGTTTGCCGCCCAGGGCGACTTTTACCGCATCGAGCGCCAAAACGGCAGCCTCTATATCCGCATTTTGGGCGGTGCGTGGCACAGTAACATCACCCCGCTTCTTGCCGTTGACCTGGACGACCAGGGTCACGCTGTCTTCAACCAGCAAATCGCGCTCGATTTGAGGCCAACCGGCCTCCGATACCAGCCCGCTCTGGCCCAATACCGCCCAGCACTCCTCGGCCAGATGCGGCATCATCGGCGAGAACAGATGGACCAGGATTGTGGCGGCCTCCTTGACGGCCCAGGCAAGGTCAGGCGCCGGCTTGCCCCCCTTCGCCAATACCTCGGACAGCGCATTGGCGAATTCTCGGATATGGGCGAGGCAGACGTTGAAGTGCAGCCGCTCGATGCCCGACGAGACCTTGTCGAGCGCACCATGCGCCGCCTTGCGCAAGCCGAGCGCTTCGGGCCCGAAGGTCGCCGGCCGCGCCGCCGGCGCGGACTTCGCGATCTCGGCCGATTCGTTCACCAGCCGCCACAGCCGCTGCACGAAGCGCGAGGCGCCCTGCACGCGCTCGTCGCTCCAGATCACATCGCGGTCCGGCGGCGAGTCCGACAGCATGAACCAGCGGGCGACGTCGGCGCCGTAGCTTGCGATAATGTCGTCGGGGTCGACGGTGTTCTTCTTCGACTTCGACATCTTCTCGATCGGACCGATCTCGATGTCCTCGCCGGTCGCCATCAATACCGCGCGGCGGCCGTTGCCGCCGATCTCGACCTTCACCTCGGCCGGCGTGACATAGGTGCCGTCGGCCTTCTGGTAGGTCTCGTGCACCACCATGCCCTGGGTGAACATGCCGGCAAACGGCTCCTTCATGTCGATGTGGCCGGTCGCCTTCATCGCGCGGGTGAAGAAGCGGCTATAGAGCAGATGCAGGATCGCGTGCTCGACGCCGCCGATATACTGGTCGACCGGCATCATCCGGTTGGCGACTGCCGGCGTGGTCGGCGCGGTCTCATTCCAGGGATCGGTGAAGCGCGCGAAGTACCAGGACGAGTCGACGAAGGTGTCCATCGTGTCGGTTTCGCGCACCGCCTTGCCGCCGCATTGCGGGCAGGTGACGTGCTTCCAGGTCGGGTGATGGTCGAGCGCGTTGCCCGGCTTGTCGAAGGTCACATCCTCCGGCAGCGTCACCGGCAACTGGTCGTCGGGCACCGGCACCACGTCGCACTTGGGACAATGGATCACCGGGATCGGACAGCCCCAGTAGCGCTGCCGTGATATGCCCCAGTCGCGCAGGCGGAAGTTGACCTGCCGCTCGCCGACTGGTGCGTTGCCGCGCACTTCGCCTTCCAGGCGCTTGGCAACCTCTTCCTTGGCCTCTTCGATGGTCATGCCGTCGAGGAAGCGCGAATTGATCATGCGGCCATCGCCGTCATAGGCGGTGTCGGTGATGACAAATGTCTTCGGGTCCTGGCCCTCGGGGCAGACCACCGGCGTGTTGCCGAGGTTGTACTTGTTGACGAAGTCGAGGTCGCGCTGGTCGTGCGCCGGGCAGCCGAAGATCGCGCCGGTGCCGTATTCCATCAGCACGAAGTTCGCGACATAGACGGGCAGCTTCCAGTTCGGATCGAACGGATGGACCGCCTTGATGCCGGTGTCGAAACCCTGCTTCTCGGCGGTGTCGATGATCTCCTGCGCGGTGCCGATCTTCTTGATCTCGGAAATGAACTCGGCAAGCTTCGGGTTCTTCGCGGCCGCGGCCTGCGCCAGCGGATGATCGGCGGAGATCGCCATGAACTTGGCGCCGAACAGCGTGTCCGGCCGCGTGGTGAAAATCTTCAGCTCGGTCTCGCCGGCCGGCGTGGTTGCCGCATCCAGCGCAAAGCGGATCAAGAGGCCCTCGGAGCGGCCGATCCAGTTGCGCTGCATCAGCCGCACCTTGTCGGGCCAGCGGTCCAGCCCGTCGAGCGCGTCCAGCAGCTCTTGCGAGTATTTGGTGATCTTGAAGACCCACTGGCTCATCTCGCGCTGCTCGACGATGGCGCCGGAGCGCCAGCCGCGGCCGTCGATCACCTGCTCGTTGGCGAGCACGGTCATGTCGACCGGATCCCAATTGAGCTTGCGCTTCTCGCGCTCGGCGAGGCCGGCGCGGAGCATGTCCAGGAACATCTTCTGCTGATGCTTGTAGTAAGAGGGATCGCAGGTCGCGAACTCCCGGTTCCAGTCGAGCGACAGCCCGATCGACTTGAGCTGCTTCTTCATCGCGGCGATGTTGTCGTAGGTCCAGGCCTTCGGCGCCACCTTGCGCTCGATCGCGGCGTTCTCGGCCGGCAGGCCGAACGCATCCCAGCCCATCGGGTGCAGTACATTGAAGCCCTTGGCGCGCATGTAGCGCGCCAGCACGTCGCCCAGCGTGTAGTTCCTGACGTGTCCGATATGGATGCGCCCGGATGGATAGGGAAACATCTCGAGCACGTAGTATTTCGGCCGCGTATCGTCGTTCTTCGAGGCGAAGATCGCCTTCTCATCCCAGGTGGCTTGCCAGCGGGGTTCGGATTCACGGGCGTTGTAGCGTTCAGAGGTCATGAAATCGCAGGGCTTTGGGTGGTTTTCGGGTCCCATCGAAGGACGGCGGACTAGGCCACAAAAACGCCCACGGGGTCAACGGTTTGGGTCCTGTCAAATGCTCATCCCTCGCGGCCTGGCCCTGCCGTCGCCGCGGGGGAGGATGGGGGTTAGTTGCGGCATCCCGCAATTGCGTGCCTTGGGCACCCTCAAGGAACTTGCTCGGTGTCGTCACCCGCGAAGGCGGGTGATCCAGTATGCCAGAAACGCCGGTGCTGGAGCCGAGAGGCCGCGGCTTGCTCCATCGCGTCGTCCCGGCCTGGTGCTCCGAGGCACAGCTCAACTCGCCAGCGCCATCCCAGCCTCGTCGAGCTTCTGTAAGAAGCCATGCTCGACCACCGCGTTGCGGCCGCCGCGCTTCGCGGCATAGAGCGCGGCGTCGGCGGCTTCGATCAGATCGCCGGGACGGAGGGTGTCGTTCGGCTTCGTCGTCGCGACGCCGACACTGACGGTGACGATGGCATGGCTTGAGGTCGAGTGCGGCACCGCAAGCCCGAGAATGGCTGTGCGCACGGTCTCGCCGACCGCGAGCGCACGCGCGGCATCGGTGTTCGGCAGCAGCAGGCAGAATTCCTCGCCGCCGTAGCGGCCGGCAAAGCCCATCGTGTCGGCGGCGATGCCGGACAGCGTTTCGCCGATCCTGGTGAGGCAGGTGTCGCCTTCGGGATGACCGTAGGTGTCGTTGTAGAGCTTGAAGTGATCGACATCGATCATCAGGAGCGAGAGCGCGCAGTCATATTGCTGCGACTTCATCCACTCGAAGTCGAGCCGGCTCTGGAAGCCGCGCCGGTTGGCAAGGCCCGACAAGGCGTCGATCGAGGCCATCACCGTGAGGCGATCGTTGGATGCAAGGAGCTCGCGCTCGCGCTGGCTGAGCTGCGCGGCCATCGCATTGAAGGCGCGCGCCAGTGGAACGAACTCCGACGGCAGCTTGTGCTTGGCGACGCGCGCCGACCAATCGCCCTCCCCGAACCGGCGCGCCATGCTGGTCATCACTTCGATCGGCTTGATGATCAGCTTTTCTGCGCCGACGAGAGCACCCAACAAAACGAACAGGCAGACGAAGCCGAGCTGCAGATAGGCGGTGCGAATCTCGCGGTTGATCGCCGCCGTCACCTTGGCTTCATCCATGCTCACAATCAGCCGTGACTGCGTTCCGGCGATGCGAGCGAAGCTCAGCGTGCGCTGCGCGCCGTCAGACGCCGTGAACGACACCGAGCCCGAAGGCTCGTCGTAGCTCAGCGCCTTCTCCGCGATCGCTGACATCAGTGGAACGGTGTCGAGCGAGCGGCCGACCAGGCTCGCATGGTCCGGTGGTGCGGCGATCACGACGCCGGTGCTGTCGACCAGCACCGCCGACATGCCCGGCTGTCCGCCGAGATTGCCCATGATTTGCGACAGCCAGTCGATGTTGATGCCGGCGACGACGACGGCATCCTCCTCTGGGTTGATCGCGGCGACCGGATAGGCGGCCATCATCATCGCACGGCCGTTGGTCTTGCCGAACAAATAATCGCTGAAGACGAAGCCGCGTGTGTCCTGCGCCTTCTTGAAATAGTCGCGGTCGCCGAGATTGATCCCGACCTGGGCATTGAGCGTGGAACATTGCACGACGCCGTCACGGGACGCGAACATGATGCTGCGGATCCATGGCAGGACCGTCGGCAGGCTGGCGCGCAGCACCTCGCAGCTCCGCGCGATGCCGCCGGAAGCTCGGATATAGGCGGCCGACTTCAGCATGGTCTCGACAGAGGAAACCACCTCGCGCTGGGTTTCGGCGGCATGGCTGGTCAGATTGGCGTAGACTTGCGCCGCCTGCGCGATCTGCTTGGTGCGGAATGCGTTCAGCGTACCGACTCGATCGAGCATCAGGGGAACGACCAGGAGCATCGCAAGCAAAGCCAGCCGGGCACGAATGCCCAGAAGCTTCTTGAGTTTCACCCGGTTGCGGTTGAAAATCGTGCGCGACATTTTTCCCTTGCCCGGCGCCAAGGTAGAATGAAGGGCTTCAAAAAGCCTTTCCCGAATTTGGTAAAATTCGACCCAACCCCCCGGTCCGTCAGAAAACGATACAAACATGCCGCAAAGCCCGACCACGCCGTTAACAGCTCATTCACCAAACGGCCTCGCCGCCGTCGAGCAGGAGGTCGTGCGCGCGTGCAAAGAAGCGCGCCGTGATCGCGCCTCGGTGACGCTGATCGCGGTGTCGAAGACGTTCGCGGCCGACGCCATTTCACCCATCATCGATGCGGGACAGCGTGTGTTCGGCGAAAATCGCGTGCAGGAGGCGAAGGGCAAGTGGCCGGCATTGATGCAGTCCAATCCCGGACTGGCGCTGCATCTGATCGGACCCTTGCAGTCGAACAAGGCCAAGGAGGCCGTTGCGCTGTTCGATGCGATCCACTCGGTCGATCGCGTGAGCATTTGCGAAGCATTAGCCAAGGAAATCAAATCCCAGCACAAGCAGCCGGCATTGTTCGTGCAGATCAACACCGGCGAGGAGCCGCAGAAAGCCGGTGTCGCACCGCACGACGCCGATGCGTTCATCGCCGCGTGCCGCGAGAAGTACGGTTTGCAGATCTCGGGGCTGATGTGCATTCCGCCGGTCGACCAGGCGCCGGCGCCGCATTTCGCGCTCTGCGCCAAGATCGCCGCGCGCAACGGGTTGAAGAATCTCTCGATGGGAATGAGCGCAGATTTCGCGGTGGCAATCCAGATGGGCGCCACCCATGTGCGCGTGGGCTCGGCGATTTTTGGGGCGCGGACGGTGCCGCATCCATAGCCGTCGTCCCTGCGAAAGCAGGGACCCATACTCCGCGGCCATCGCAAAGGGCACGCGATTAGATCAGCGCGCAACAATCAAGTTCGGTGGTTATGGGTCCCTGCTTTCGCAGGGACGACGTCGTGTGTGCGGTGAGCGCCTTGGCCTACGCGAACTTCACCGATACTTTTCCGAGCACACCAAAATCTGCCGCGAAGACATCACCGGCTGCAATCGGCAGCGGCGAGTGGCAGGTGCCGGTGGTGACCACCTCCCCTGCCCGCAACGTCAGCCCGAGGCCGCGCAGTTCGTTGGCGCACCATGCCAGCGCCACGCGGGGATCGCCGAGCACGTTCTTGCCGTGCCCGGTGTAGTGCTGACCACGCAGCGTGATGGTCGGCCGCTCCTCGATCAGATCCATCGCGCGCCAGTTGGCTAACGTAGCAGGTCCGAGCACGAATAGATGCGCGCAGGCATTGTCGGCGATCAACTGCGCCTCGCTGGCTATGGTGAAATCGGCGAAGCGCGAATCCGGAATCTCGATTGCGGGATGCAGCGTGCCGACCGCGTCGAGCACCTCCTGCACGCTGTAGGGCGCCGCACGCGGCGGCAGATCGCGCGCCATCCGGAAGGCGAATTCAGGCTCGCCGACGCGCATCTCGTTGCCCGTCATCGATGCCGTGCCGCCATCGGCGATTACAGTCTCGGCGAGGATGCGCCCGGCCAAGGGGCCCGCGACGTTGATGTGCTTCTGGCCGGCCTCGCTGGTTGCCGCGATCTTCCAGCCGAACAGTTTTTCGCGCGAGGTCTTCTCCAGCGCGGCCTGCACGGCGTAACCCTCGGCACGGTCGCGCGGCCGGATCGCGCTGTCGAGCGCGCCGAGCTTGGTGCCGGCGCGCCAGCGTTGGTGCAGCATCCTTGATGCGGTGGCGATTTGATCGGCGTCGAGCATTGTCGAATTCCTGAGTAGAGCAATCGTGTTGGCTGCTACCCCTCATCCTGAGGAGCCGCGGAGCGGCGTCTCGAAGGATGTAGGCCGCAGACGGGGCCTCATGGTTCGAGACGCGCTGCGCGCTCCTCACCATGAGGATAGATGGTAGACTACCCAATGATGATCTTCGTCCGCGGACTCATCCGCCGCAACAGACGCAGCATCGATGACTTCGTCATCGAGACGCAGCCGGCGGTCGGTGAGAAATTGGGGCGCGCCAGGTGCAGGAACACCGCGCTGCCACGGCCGGCGATGCGCGGCGCGGCGTTATGGTCGATTTCGACAATGAAGTCGTAGAGGTGATCCGCGCGGGTCAGGCGGTCGCCGGGCTCCGCGCCGTCGAGGCGGATCGGCTGGTTGTAGTGACGATCCCGGGGATCCTCGCACCAGGCATCCTCGGGGCGGATCGCCCGGGTCGGCAGAAAGGTCTTCGGCCGCCCGTGGCGGTCGGCGCGCCACCACAGCCGCCGGGGATGAAAGACGCCGCGCGGCGTGCCGCCGTCGCCCTCGCGCTTGTTGGCCAGAATGCCGCCGCGTCCGAGCGCGACCGGCACCGTCCAGCCATCCGCGCTCAGCCAGCCCCGGCGCGGGTCTCCGGCGCCGCGATGGACGTGAATGGCGGAGAGTGGGCGATCACGTGCGTCTGTCATATAAGTGATTGAAATAGCTCGCCTTCCCTTAAGAATCATTCCAATCCAAACTTGCCTTGGCAGCCCCAATTGATCTATCTGGCAGGGTTACAGGACATTCACCTCCCGCTTGCCGGTTTTGCGATAAACTACCCTTGCCTTGTGAATCGGTAACAATCGCCTACCTGAACCCATATCTACCCCAAGTCTCGGCCATGAGCTCCCCCGCTTCTGTCCGCCCCGCCGCCCCCGAAGGATTGTACCAATGGCCAATGCCCGCAAGATCTTGATCGTGGATGACGATACCGATCTGCGCGATACGCTGGTCGAGCAACTGTCGCTGCACGAGGAATTCGAGGCCTCCGCAGTCGATACCGGCGCCAAGGGCGCCAGCGCCGCCAAAGCCAATTCCCCCGATCTGGTCCTGATGGATGTCGGCCTGCCGGACACGGACGGCCGCGAGGTGGTGCGCTCGTTACGCAAGGGCGGCTTCAAGGCCCCGATCATCATGCTGACCGGCCACGACACCGATTCGGACACCATCCTGGGCCTGGAATCCGGCGCCAATGATTACGTGGCAAAGCCGTTTCGAT
The DNA here is from genome assembly GCF_045571475.1 of Bradyrhizobium sp. ORS 86. Taxonomy (NCBI): domain Bacteria; kingdom Pseudomonadati; phylum Pseudomonadota; class Alphaproteobacteria; order Hyphomicrobiales; family Nitrobacteraceae; genus Bradyrhizobium; species Bradyrhizobium sp. ORS 86. The sequence goes on from NZ_CP120699.1 coordinate 218,437, forward strand.
TTGCGGTGCTGCTGGCCCGGATCCGGGCGCAGCTTCGCCAGCACGAGGCCAGCGAGGACGCGGTGTTCTCGGTCGGCCCCTACTCGTTCCGGCCCGGCTCCAAGATGCTCACCGGCGCCAATGCCAAGAAGGTGCGGCTGACCGAGAAGGAGACCGCGATCCTCCGCTTCCTCTACCGCGCCGGCCAGATGCCGGTGTCGCGCGAAACCCTGCTGCAGGAGGTCTGGGGCTACAATTCCGGTGTCACCACCCACACGCTGGAAACCCACATCTACCGCCTGCGCCAGAAGATCGAGAAGGATGCTGCCAATCCTGAAATCCTGGTCACCGAAGCCGGTGGCTACAAGCTGGTGCCGTGATACGCTTTGCGCTTGACGATTCGTGAAATCGAGGCGCACTCCGGTTCCCGTCCCTGAATGTCGATCGATGATGATGTAGCCCTGCTCGAGCGGGTCCCGACGATGCGTCTGTTGGGTGGCACCTCCTTGCGCATGCTCGCGATCGGCTCCGAGCAACGCGATTTCGAAGACGGTGACGTGCTGTTCAAGGCAGGCGATGCGGCCGATGCCGGCTATGTCGTGCAGAGCGGGACGTTCCGCGTCGAAGAAGGCGGTGCCGAGATCGTCGCCGGCCCCGGCGCGCTGATCGGCGAGCTCGCGCTGATTGTGGCGATGAAGCGACCTTCGACCGCAACCGCGCGCGAACGCGCTTCCGTGATTCGTATTGCACGCAGCCTGTTCCAGCGCGTGCTGGAAAGCGACCCTGCCGCCGCGCGACGGCTGCGCGACGACCTCGCCGCACGCACCAGCCAGCTCGCGAGCGATATCCTGATGGCGGGCGCCAAGCTGAATACGTAGCTGGTGAAATTGAACGACGGCCGTGCCGTATGCTCCACCTCTCCCCTTGCGGGAGAGGTCGGATTGCATCGTGAGATGCAATCCGGGTGAGGGGTTCAGGTCTGTCGGCGAGCGCGCGTCCCTCGATAGACCGCGACGCCTCACCCGGATCACATGTCGCTTCGCTCCATGCGATCCGGCCCCTCCTACAAGGGGAGAGGCGAACCGGGTGTGCGGCCGCAGCCTCGCCTCAAACCTCCAGCACCGCGGTCACCGGCACGTGGTCGGACGGCCGCTCCCAGCCGCGGGCGTCGCGGGTGATCTTGAAATCACTGACCTGGTCCTTCAGCGCGCGCGAGACCCAGATGTGATCCAGCCTGCGGCCGCGGTCGCCCACGGTCCAGTCGGCGGCGCGGTAGCTCCACCAGGTGTAGACCTTTTCCGACATCGGAATCCGCTCGCGCGCGACGTCGAACCATTCGCCATGCATCTGCGCGGCGAGCAGCTTCTCGGTCTCGATGGGCGTATGCGAGACGATCTTCAGGAGCTGCTTGTGCGACCACACGTCGTTCTCATGCGGCGCGACGTTGAGGTCGCCGACCAGGATGTGGCGGTCGTCGCCGCGCGGATGCAGCGGCTCGCAGGCTTTCATCTCGTCGAGGAATTGCAGCTTGTGCTCGAACTTCGGATTGAGTGCGGGATCGGGGATGTCGCCGCCGGCCGGCACGTAGAAATTATGCAGCACCAGCGGCTTTGCGAGCTGTGCCTTCTCGCCGAACGACACCGAGATGTGGCGCGAATCGATCTTGTCGCAGAAGGTCCTGATGTCGGTGCTGTCGAACGGCAGCTTCGAGATGATGGCGACGCCGTGATAGCCCTTCTGCCCGTTCAGCGCGACGTGCTCATAGCCGAGCCGCTTGAAGCGCTTCAGGGGAAACGCATCGTCGATGCATTTGGTCTCCTGCAGGCACAGCACGTCCGGCCGCGCCGCCTTGATGAACTTGGCGACGGTATCGATGCGGAGCCGCACCGAATTGATGTTCCAGGTTGTGACGGTGAAACGCATGGGAGCCGCGTCTTAGCACGGTTCGCGCTGCGGATTTCAATTGTCCACAGGCCGGGAGCCGTGGTGCGTGACGAGCGTAGGATGGGTAGAGCGAAGCGAAACCCATCATTGCCGTACCGCGACACGATTGCGATGGGTTTCGCTGACGCTCTACCCATCCTACGCGAATCGGCTACCCCGGCGAGGTGCCCGGGTAGGTCGTGAAATCGATCTTGAACAGCGACGGATCGGGCTTCTGCGTCGCGTCGAGATTGTAGACGGCGACCGTGGTGTCGTAGCCCTGCGGATCGGTGACGGTCCACTGCTTCAGCTTGCCGTCCTTGGCGCCGACCATCAGCATCAGGCGCGAGGTGCCGACCAGTGCCTGCTTCTCCTCGATGGTGACGCTGACGTACACGTCGTCGGCGGTGACGCTGACGACGTTGGTATCCTTCATCAGATCGATGCGGTCGGACAGCAGGTAACGCAGCGGGGTCTGCGAGAGCGGATAGATGTCCTGGGTCGCGAGCCTGCGGTCGCGCACTGCGACCGACGAGCCGTCGGCGATGATCTCGACCGGGCTCGGATCGTCATATTCGAAACGCACCTTGCCGGGCTTCTGAATGTAGAAATCGCCCTTGGTCTTGGTGCCGTCGGGCCCGACCTGGACGAAATTTCCGACCAGCGTTTGCAGCGACGACAGGTAAGCCGAGACCTTCGCAGCTTGCGCTTTCTGGTTGGCGTCGAAGGTCTGGAAGATGCTGGCGGGCACGTTGCGGCGCGGATCGGGGATGATCGGCGTCGGCTCCTGGGTCGTGCCTGTGGTCTGCGGGCCCTTGTCCTGCGCGCTCATCTGCGTGCCGGCGTCCCGGCCCTTCTTGGGCGCTGGCTTCGGTGTCGGGACGTTCTGGGCGTCCACCGCGGTCATGGTGGTACCGGCAATCGCGGCGGAGACGAGGAGCGCCAGCGCGTAGCGCATGCCGCGGTGAGTGAGATGCTTTTCCATCAGATATGTCAGGTCTCTGTTCGACGCTCGTCCCGCTTGAGCGATCCTATAGCGCCTCATCCGAGGGAGATATGGTTTTTCCGTGATGATCTCAGATCAGAACTGGCCTTCTTCCTCGCCGACCAGAATTTCGCGCTTTCCGGCGTGATTCGCCGGCCCGACGATGCCCTCAAGTTCCATCCGCTCCATGAGCGATGCGGCGCGGTTATAGCCGATTTGCAGGCGGCGCTGAATGTAGGAGGTTGACGCCTTGCGGTCGCGCTTGACGATCGCAACCGCCTGCGTGAACAGGTCGCCGCCGCCGTCCCCACCCATGCCGGTGGAATCGAACACCGCGCCGTCCTCGTCGGTCGGCTCTTCCGCGGTCACCGCTTCCAGATATTCCGGCTGTCCCTGCGTCTTCAGGTGGCGCACCACCTTCTCGACTTCTTCATCCGAGGCGAACGGGCCGTGCACGCGGCTGATGCGGCCGCCGCCCGCCATGTAGAGCATGTCGCCCTGGCCGAGCAGTTGCTCGGCACCCATTTCACCCAAGATGGTGCGGCTGTCGATCTTCGACGTCACCTGGAAGGCGATGCGGGTCGGGAAGTTCGCCTTGATGGTCCCGGTGATGACGTCGACCGAGGGACGCTGCGTGGCGAGGATGACGTGCAGACCGGCGGCGCGTGCCATCTGCGCGAGGCGCTGCACCGCGCCTTCAATGTCCTTGCCGGCGACCATCATCAGGTCGGCCATCTCGTCGACGATGATGACGATGTACGGCAGCGGCTCGAGGTCGAGCTTTTCTTCCTCGTAAATCGCCTTGCCGGTTTCCTTGTCGAAGCCGGTGTGCACGGTGCGCGTCAGCTCTTCGCCCTTGGCCTTGGCCTCGACGAGGCGCGCATTGTAGCCGTCGATGTTGCGCACGCCGAGCTTGGCCATGCGCTTGTAGCGCTCTTCCATCTCGCGCACGGCCCATTTCAGCGCCACCACCGCCTTCTTCGGATCGGTGACGACAGGCGTGAGCAGATGCGGGATGCCGTCATAGACGGAGAGTTCGAGCATCTTCGGATCGACCATGATCAGGCGGCACTGATCCGGCCGCAGTCGGTAGACCAAGCTGAGGATCATGGTGTTGATCGCGACCGATTTACCAGAGCCGGTGGTGCCGGCGATCAGCATATGCGGCGTACGCGCGAGATCGATGATGACGGGATCGCCGCCGATCGTCTTGCCGAGACACAGCGGCAGCTTGGCGACCGACTCGGTGCTCTCCTTCGCGACCAGCAGCTCGCGCAGATACACCTTCTCGCGATGCGCGTTCGGCAGCTCGATGCCGATCGCGTTGCGCCCGGCGACCACGGCGACGCGGGCCGACAGCGCGCTCATCGAGCGAGCGATGTCGTCGGACAGGCCGATCACGCGCGACGACTTGATGCCGGGCGCAGGCTCGAGCTCGTACAGCGTGACGACCGGACCGGGATTGGCTTTGACGATTTCGCCGCGCACGCCGAAATCCTGCAGCACGCCTTCCAGCGCGCGCGAATTATTTTCCAGCTCGGCCTTGCTGAGCGGCTGGCGATCACTCGCCTTCGGCGCGGTGAGCACGGAGACGGACGGCAATTCGAACTTGTCGGAGGACTTCTTCTTGACGCGCGGCTCGGCCTTCTTGCGCGGGGCGCGGGCAACGGGAGCTTCCTCCTCTTCCTCCTCGTCGTCGAAAGATTCCGTGTCGTGCTCGACATCCTCGTCGTCGTCCTCGGCCACGGGCGCGATCGACGGCGCGGCGCGGCCTCCGCCGCCGAGATTGGGCTCCTGACGCTCGAAGGCCGCAGCGCGGCCCTGCGGCGCGCTCGAGACCAGCGATTTATAGGCTTTCGTGAACAGCCAGCCGAGTCGCGCCTTGGCGCTCATCATCGCGTGGAACAGCCAGCCGAGCGAGATCGAGCTGCGATCGTTCTCCTCTTCCTCCTCGACAAACGGCTCGTCGTCGTCGGTGATCTCGGTCAGCTCCGGATCGCTTTCCTTGGCGCCCCAGCCGCAGGCGAACAGGAAGCAGCCCGCCATCGCGATAAACAGGATCAGGCCGAGCACGACGCGATAGACGAAGCCGGGCGGCCCGAACACCACGGCAGGCGCGCGCACCAGCGCATCGCCGACCACGCCGCCGAGCCCGGTCGGTAGCGGCCATGCAGTGTTGTGCGGCCAGCAGCTCGCAAACCCCGCCGCGATCGCCGTGCACAGCACCCAGCAGCCGAGCCGCAGCGCTTCGCGGTCGAACGGACGATGCGTCAGCATCCGCCAGCCCCACACCGCGACCGGCAGCATCAGCATGATCGCGCCGAGCCCGAGGATCTGCATCAGCAGATCGGCGCCGATCGCGCCGGGGTAGCCGACGACGTTGCGGATCGCGCGCGAGGTGGCGTGGCTCAGAGAGGGATCCTGCACCGACCACGTCATCAGCGCCGCGGCGACGACGCCGGCGAGCGCGATCAACCCCAGCCCGGTCAGCTCACGCAACCGCCGCGCCAGCGACTCGCGGATGGAGTGCGGCAAATGGCCGACCAGGGGGATGACACGTTCGATCGCTGGCATGCTCAATCTTCGCGCTTCGCGATTAACCCAGGGTTTCGACCAGCCGGTGCAACGCCTCGGCCGTGGATTCACTGTCGGAGACGAGCGCGAGCCGGATATAGCCCGCGCCCGGATTGGAACCGTCGCTCTGCTCGCGCGCCAGATAACTGCCGGGAATCACGCGGACGCCGGCGTCGCGATAGAGTCTGACCGCCGCGGCCTCGTCGCCGCCGCGCTGCGAGACGTCGAGCCAGACGCAGAAGCCGCCCGCGGGGCGCTTGTAGCCGTAGCGGTTGCCGAGGATCTGGTCGGCGAGATCGAACTTGATGCGATAGAGCCTGCGGTTCTCCTCGACATGCGCCTCGTCGCTATAGGCCGCGACGGCGACATGCTGTAGCGGCACCGGCACTTGTGGCGCGGCGACGTTGCGTAGCTCATGGAACGCGGCCAAAAACTTTTTATCGCCGGCGGCGAAGCCGACCCGCATGCCCGGCAGGTTGGAGCGTTTCGACAGCGACTGGAACGCGACGACGTTGGTGAAGTCGGGCCCGGCACATTCCAGCGCGCTGCCCGGCGCCTCCCGGGTGTAGATCTCCGAGTAGCACTCGTCGCTGAGGATCATGAAGCCGAAGCGGTCGGCGAGCTGCTTCAGGCGGGTGAAGTAGGTGCGCGAGGCGACCGAGCCTTGCGGGTTGGCGGGCGAGGCGATGAAGAATGCCACGGTGCGCGCCAGCGTCGCCTCGTCGATCGAATCGAGATCGGGCAGGAAGCCGTTGGCGAGCGTGGTCGGCAGATAGATCTGCTCGCAGCCGGCGGCGCGGGCGCCGGCGCCATAGGCGGGATAAAATGGGTTCGGCATCAGGATCGCCGGCCGACCTTTTCGCGGGGCGACATAGCGTGCCGCGGTGATCGCGGCGAAAAACAGCCCCTCGCGGCTGCCGTTCAGCACCAGAACCTCGCTCTCGGGATCAACCGGGCGCGGCAGCCGGAATCGGCTCGACAGCCAAGTCGCGACCGCGCGGCGGAACGGCTCGATGCCCTTGGCGATCGGGTAGCGGCCGAACTCGGCGGTATGCTTTGCCAGCACTGGCCCGACGAAATCCGGAACCGGGTGCTGCGGTTCGCCCAATGACAGCGTAATCAATGGCTTAGCCGGCTGGTAGGGCGCCAGCAGCTCGGTCGTGCGTAGGAACGGGGAACGCTCGGCCTGGCCGGCGGAAGCGACATTGCCGGCGCCCTGCGCCGCGCCGAATGAGGCGGTCATTGCCATGTTTGAAGCGCCAGCACTTTCACTGCGGTCGGGAATGGGAAGGGCCGACCGTAAACTGATCCAATCACCATAGATAGGGCGAGGTTAAGACGCGATTAACCATCGGCGGTGGGCCGTGATCTGCGAGGCGCGACCGATGAAAGTTGGAAGCGAGCATGCATTTGCGTGTCCCGCTTTACCCGCCATTAAGGCCGTATCGCGCTGCACAAGTTCCTTCAGCAATTGGCAAGATGCCTCGGACGAATGATCCGCCATTCGGAAGTCGCAGGGGGGCATGGCCATCAAGATCGAGACACACGGCGATGTGGTGCGCCGCACCGGCAAGGTCATGGCGGTCGCAGCAGTGGCGAGCGCGGTGATGTCGTTCACCATGGTCGCGCTGGCGTTCGGCTTTGACTTCGCTGCGCCGATGACGGTCGGGCAGATGCAACTCTTCGGACTCACGGCGGGCGTCTTCATCGCGTTGTCGCTGAGCGGCGGCATGTCCTATCGTTCGGGGCGTTTGATGCTGGAGCTGGCGCAGACCCGCCGCGAGCTCGCGCAGATCTCCCAAACCGATCAGTTGACCGGCCTGTTGAACCGGCGCGGCTTCGACGCCGCGGCCGCGAGCGCGCTCGATCAGGCGGAAGCCGATGGCGCATCGGCGGCGGTGCTGATGTGCGACATCGATCATTTCAAGTCGATCAATGACCGCTACGGGCACGACATCGGCGACAGGGTGCTGGTCGAGATCGCCGATGTGCTGCGCCAGTTCGCGATCCGGCGCGGCGCTCTGGTGGCGCGGTACGGCGGCGAGGAATTCGCCGTCGTTCTCACCGGGCTCAGTGGTGAGCAGGCCGCGCACCGCGCTGAGGAAATCCGCCGCGACTGCGCAGGCCGAACGATCCTCGATGACGTTACGCCGCTCCCGGTGACGATCAGCATCGGCTTCACCGTCAAGGCGAGCGGGTTCGAGCTGGGCGAGCTGATGCGCACGGCCGACCAGGCCCTCTACACCGCCAAGCGTCACGGCCGCGATCGCGTCGAGCACGCCCGCGACGCGGCGTGACCTGGTTGTTCGGTCGGTCCATCCGCGGCTCGTCAAGCCCGGCCATGACGGGCCACAGCGGCTCAGTGCGCCGGCAGCTTGTCGAATGCCGGCATGCCGTCGGGCACGTGGTGGTAGGCCTGCTTGTCGCAGGTGTAGATCGCGAGCTGCGGATTGAAGAGGCTTGGATCGTCGAAGGTGCCAACCTTCAGGATCGCGGCGGGCAGGCCGGGCGCTTTGGTCGCCAGATGGGTGCCGCACTCGGGACAGAACTCGCGCGTCACGGCGCGGCTGAGATCCTTGCGCGTGAACTGCTTGGGCTCGCTCGCGGTGTATTTGAATCCGCCGATTGGCATTGCCATGAACATGTTCGGCCCGCCGCCGGTGATGTACTGGCATTCCCGGCAATGGCATTGCGCTGCCATCATCGGCTCGCCCTCGGCCTCGTAGCGCACCTTACCGCAATAGCAGCCGCCTTCGACCCTCATGACGTCCTCCCTGTGTTTGTTGTTCTGTTGTCCTCTTGACTGCCGTTCCACAATGGTAGTCGATTTCGACAATAGTTTCTCAAGGGAATGAAAAAAGAAAGGGGCTCCAACTTGCGCTGGAGCCCCTCAACGGTCCGGGCATTGCCGGGTATGTGCCCGGACCGTAGTTCTGGGAACGACCGCTTGGGAGGTCGCGTCCCGGGAGAACTCACATATTGTAGGCGCGCTCCGTGTGCTCGGTGATGTCGAGGCCTTCGCGCTCGGTCTCGACGTTGGCGCGCAGGCCGACGATCACGTCGACGATCTTGTAGAGGATCGCCGAACCGATGCCCGACCACACCAGCGTGGTGCAGACGCCCCAAACCTGCGAGAGCATCTGCGCGGCGAAGTCGTAGTCAGCGACCTTCGGCGGAATGGCGGTGTAGTCGATGATGCCGGCGCCGCCGAGCGCCGGGTTGACCAAGATGCCGGTGCCGAGCGCACCGACGATGCCGCCGACGCAGTGGACGCCGAACACGTCGAGCGAGTCGTCGTAGCCGAGCGCGTTCTTCACGACGGTGCAGAAGAACAGGCAGACCACACCGACCACGAGGCCAAGCACGATCGCGCCCATCGGACCGGAGAAACCGGCCGCCGGCGTCACCGCGACGAGGCCTGCGACCGCGCCGGACAGCGCGCCGAGCAGCGAGGGATGGCCCTTGATGATCCACTCCGCGAACATCCAGGACAGCGCCGCCGCGGCCGTGGCCACGAAGGAGTTGGTCATGGCGAGCGCGGCGCCGCCATTGGCTTCAAGGTTCGAACCGGCATTGAAGCCGAACCAGCCGACCCAGAGCAGCGAGGCGCCGATCATGGTCATGGTCAGCGAGTGCGGAGCCATCAGCTCCTTGCCGTAGCCGGTGCGCTTGCCGATCAGCAGCGCGCCGACGAGACCGGCGATGCCGGCGTTGATGTGCACCACGGTGCCGCCTGCGAAGTCGATCGCACCCTTCTTGAAGATCCAGCCGGCATCGGCGTTGATCTCGTCGAGCTTGGCCTGCGCCGCGGTCTTCGCCGCGCCGTCAGCAGCCGCGGCGAGCGCCTTGGCGGCATCCTGGATCGCGTCCGGACCGGGCCAGTACCAGACCATGTGCGCGATCGGGAAGTAGATCAGCGTCACCCAAAGCGGGATGAACAGCGCGATCGCCGAGAACTTCATGCGCTCGGCAAAGGCGCCGACGATGAGGGCGGGCGTGATCGCCGCGAAGGTCATCTGGAAGCAGACATAGACCAGTTCCGAGATGTTGGCGTCCACCGAGAAGGTCGCCGCCTTGGAGTCCGTGGTCACGCCCATCAGGAAGGCCTTGGAGAAGCCGCCGATGAAGTCGGAACCGCCGGTGAAGGCGAGGCTGTAGCCGTAGAGGGCCCAGAGCACGGTGACGACGCAGACCGTGTAGAACACCTGCGCCAGCACCGAGAGCATGTTCTTGGAGCGGACCAGACCGCCGTAGAACAGCGCGAGGCCCGGGATGGTCATCAACAGCACCAGCACCGTCGAGGTGAGCATCCAGGCGTTGTCGCCCTTGTTGATGGTTGGCTCGGCGTGAGCGGCAGTCGCGGCGAACAGGCCGACTGCGAGGGCCGCCAGTCCCGCGCCTGAGGGACGCTTGAACGTCATGTTGTCTTACTCCTGAGGTCTTTATGGTTTGAGCGCGAAATCAGAGGGCCGCGGCATCGGCCTCGCCGGTGCGGATGCGCACCGCATGCTCGAGGCTGATGACGAAGATCTTGCCGTCGCCGATCTGTCCGGTCTTGGCGGCTGAAGTGATGGCCTCGATGGTCTTGTCGACCTGGTCGGAGCCGATCGCGACCTCGATCTTGATCTTGGGCAGGAAGCTCACCGCATATTCGGCGCCGCGATAGATTTCCGTGTGGCCCTTCTGACGTCCGTAACCTTTGACTTCCGTCACCGTGAGACCGTGAACGCCAATGGCGGTCAGGGCATCACGGACCTCTTCGAGCTTGAATGGCTTAATGATCGCCATAACAATTTTCATGAGTCCTATCCCCGCTTGGGCCCGGCGCGAAACACCGGGAGAATTGTGACTGAGGTTCACCACGCGGAGAGCATCCACTACGCGGGCACAGCCGGGACCTTTAGAATCAAATGCCGTGCCAGATCGGACGGCTCAGCTAATGGATTATGAATCCGGACCTTTTCCCGCTTTGCGGGAGGTGTTCGGCACTGCGCCATTCCGCCGCGCCTAAAATATCATCAGCACTGTTCAAAACGCGGGCACGACAGACTCCGGACACAATTCTGCCCAGCTGTGGAGCAGTCCGCCGAAGTGCTGGCGGAACTTTCATCTTGATTGCAGAAGGGCCCAGAACCTCCCCTTGAAAGGGGAGGTCGCTTTGCTCGCCAGAGCAAAGCGGGTGGGGATCTTCTCTCTCCGCATGCACCGCGTCGCCTGCGGCAGACCCCCATCCCGACCTTCCCCCTTTCAGGGGAAGGGGAAGATGGAGCTGTCGCCCGAGCCAACGACTGCGCGAAGTGCCGATGAGAGGTTCTGCGAGATCGCGTTTCAGGTCGCCTCGCGTTCCGCAAGAACCCTGTCGATCAATCCCCAGTCGAGCGCCTGCTGTGCGGTCATGAAGTGATCGCGGTCCAGCGTCCGCTCCACCTCCGCTTCGCCGCGCCTGCAATGCTGCGCGTAGAGCCGGATGATGCGCCGTTTGGTCTCCTGCATCTCGGTGGCGTGGATCAAGATGTCGGAGGCCTGGCCTTGGAAGCCGCCGAGCGGCTGGTGCATGTGCAGGCTGGCATTCGGCAAGGCGGCGCGGTGACCGGGCTCGCCGGCCATCAGCAGGAACGAGCCCATCGAGCGCGCGGTGCCCATGCACAGCGTATGCACCGGCGCCTTGATGAACTGCATGGTGTCGTACATCGCAAGCCCGCTGGTGATCACGCCGCCATAGGAGTTGATGTAGAGATTGATCGGCTTGTTCGGATTCTCCGCCTCCAGGAACAGGAGCTGCGCGCAGACCAGGCCGGACATGGCGTCATTGACCTCGCCGTTCAGGAAGATGATGCGCTCGCGCAGCAGCCTGGAATAGATGTCGAAGGACCGTTCGCCGCGGGTGGATTGTTCGACAACCATAGGGACGAGTTGCAGCATGTCGCGCATCGGCGACCTCCCTTTCAGCAGGTGATGAAGTCGTTTGCCGTCAGGCCGCGCGCATCAGCCAGCGGCCGTTGCTGTTGGCTGCCCGCGGCAGCGGTCGTCTGGCGTCGCAGGCCACCTGAATGATGCGAAACCGGGTGCCGCCGGCCTCGTTCGGCTCGATCCGGAAGGTGACGTGGCTCTCGCGAAACGGCGGCTCGGACTCGCGGAGCCGGTAGCGCACCTCCTCGCCCGCGACCGACGATTCCGGCTCGGCTCCGGCAAGGTCGGCATCGGGCAACCAGCGCTGGCGCAGCGCGGGAATGGTCACGGCGCGCCAGACCTTTTCCGGCGGCGCATCGAGCTCATATTCGAGCACCAGGGCGGCGTCGGCGTGATCGGCCTCAACTGCATCGCTCATTGATCCATGTCCTTCAGCAAGTCGGTGAGTGCTTCGATGCGCTTCGGCCAGTAGGCGCGATAGCGCGCAAGCCATGTCCCGATGGTGGCGATCCCGTCCGGGTCGACTTCATAATTGACGAAGCGGCCCTGCCGCTGCTCGCGCACCAGGCCGGCCGCGCGGAGCACCGCGAGATGCTGCGACATCGCCGGTTGGCTGATCTCCAGCCCGTCGCGCAAGGCGCTGGCATTCAGGCTTCCGCCAGCGAGTTTTTCAAAGACCTTTCGGCGCGTGGGATCGGCCAGCGCCTTGAAGATGTCGGCTTCGATCATGCCGACACATAAGCATACACTTATGTGTCGCGCAAGGCCAAAGATCTCAAGAGATTCGATGGCGACCCGCTTCCCGGGGAACCGCAATCGCGTCAGCGGGCTTACTGCAGCGCCTCGCCGTGCTGGGTGATGTCGAGGCCCTCCAGCTCCTGCTGCACCGAGACGCGCAGCGGGACGAAGGCGCTGACCAGCTTGAGCAGCACGAAGGTTATGCCGCCGCACCAGACAAGCGTGACGGCGACGCCGTAGAGCTGGATCAGGAGCTGCTTCGGGTTGCCCTCGAGCAGCCCCGACGTGCCGCAGATCGCCGACGCCGCGAACACGCCCGCCAGCAGCGTGCCGGTCAGGCCGCCGATGCCGTGGACGCCGAACACGTCGAGCGAGTCGTCATACTTGAAGCGGTGCTTCAGCCAGGTGCAAGCCCAATAGCAGACCAGGCCGGCAATGATGCCGATGATCACGCCGTGCCACGGCGCGACGTAGCCGGAGGCCGGCGTGATGGTACCAAGGCCGGCGACCGCGCCGGAGATCATGCCGAGCACCGACGGCTTGCGGCGCGTCGCCCATTCGATGCCGCCCCAGGTCAGCGCCCCCGCGCAGGCTGCGAGATGGGTGGCGGTGATCGCCATCACCGCGCGCGAATTGGCCGCAAGCGCCGAGCCACCGTTGAAGCCGAACCAGCCAACCCACAGCAGGCCGGTGCCCATCACGGCGAGCGACAGATCGAACGGCGACAGGTTGTCGTGGCCATAGCCGTGGCGATTGCCCATCACCTTGGCCGCCACCAGTCCGCTCACGCCGGCGGAGAGGTGCACGACGAGGCCGCCAGCGAAATCGAGCACGCCGGTCGAGGCGAGGAAACCGCCGCCCCACACCCAATGCGCCAGCGGCACATAGGCGAAGATGAACCAGCCGATCGAGAACAACACATAGGCAGAGAAACGCATGCGGTCGGCGACCGAGCCCGCGACCAGCGCCACCGTGATGATCGCGAACGTCATCTGGTACAGCATGAACAGCGCTTCGGGGATCGTCTTGGCTGCCGGATTGATGCTGTCCATCGTCAGGCCCGCGAGGAACCAGCGGTCGAGCGAGCCGAGCCAGGGACCGTCGCCGACAAAGGCCAGCGAATAGCCGAAGGTGACCCAGAGGATCGAGACGATCGCCACCGCCGTGAGGCTCTGCGCCATCGTCGCCAGCACGTTCTTCTTGCGCACCATGCCGGAGTAGAACAGCGCAAGCCCGGGGATCGTCATCATCAGCACCAGCGCGGTGGCGACGATCATCCAGGCGGTGTCGGCGGCGCTGACGGTCGAATTGGCCGCGTCCTGCGCGAAGGCCGGCGAGCCCAGCGCAAGCAGGATTGCGGCATTGATCGGCGCAGCGATTTTCGCTGCACGAAGAGCCCGTGCCCTCATCATCATTCCTCGGCGTGGGGTGATTTTTGCGCGCCGGCGTCGTTGCCGGCGGCGATCATGAACTGAAGTCTCAGAGCGCGTCGTTGTCGGTCTCGCCGGTGCGGATGCGCAGGGCGTGGTCGATCGGCGTCACGAAGATCTTGCCGTCGCCGATCTGGCCGGTGCGCGCGTGCTGGGTGATGACGCTGACCGCCTTTTCGGCGAGGTCGGAATCGACCGCGATCTCGATCCTGAGCTTGGGCAGGAAGTTCACGACATATTCGGCGCCGCGATAGATCTCCGTATGGCCTTTCTGGCGGCCATAGCCCTTCACCTCGGTCACCGTCATACCGTGGACGCCGATCGCTGTCAGCGCCTGGCGTACCTCGTCCAGCTTGAACGGCTTGATGATCGCGACGACGAGTTTCATGGTCAGGCCTTCATTCCCTTGAGGTTTTCCGCATGCGCCCCGTTCCCTGGGCGTCACCCGCCGACCAGGCGGCCAGCGTCCTGCGTCCACCAAATCTGGCATCTTTCTGGGCACATGGCACAAAAAACTTGCAGGTTGAAGGGGAAAACGTGCCCAGCGCGTGGGCTCCGTCACTATACGGGATCAGAACCCTCGGCCAGAATGGGGCTTTCCCGCTGGCCGGCGGCCTCGCTGGCTCATTCTCCGCTGCGTTCCCGCCCCGAGGACGACAAACATGCCGAACCGAACCTGGTTTTATGCATCGGAAGGCCAGCAGAGAGGTCCCCTGCCGGAGGCGCAGCTCCGCGACCTGATCGCCCGCGGGACGGTGCGGGCCGATACGCTGGTCTGGACCGAAGGGATGGCCGGCTGGCAGAAGGCGGGTGACGTTCCGGGCCTCATGCCAGGCGCCGCCGCGTCGCCAGCATTCCCGCAGGCCGGCGGTCCGGCGGTGGCCTCGGCAAGCTCCGGCGGCGGACAATTGTCGATCGATTTCGGCATCTGGCAATTCATCTGGCGCACGGTGGTGTTCGCGATCGCAAGTGCCTTCGTCATTCCGCTGCCATGGATGCTGGTCTGGTACCTCAAATGGCTGATCCCGTGCGTGCACGTGCCCTCGCGGCCAAATCTCAGTTTTGAGGGGAGCGCAATGACGGTCGTGCCCTGGTTCTTCGGCGCGGTTTTGCTCATCCTCGCGGTGTCGATGCTCGAGGGTCAGTTGCTCAATCTTCTGATCGCCCTGGTCGAGATCGCCTTGTACTGGCTGTTCCTGAAATGGCTGGTCGCCAATATCGCCTCCAACGGGCAACTGCTCGGGCTGACCTTCACCGGCTCGTTCTGGGCCTATCTCGGCTGGACCCTGCTGGCGGCGATCTCGTTCATCACGATCATCGGCTGGGCGTGGGTCTATGCCGCCTGGACGCGCTGGTTCTGCCAGAACATTCAGGGCACGCGCCACGACGTCACCTTCAACGGCACCGGGCTGGAGTTCCTGTGGCGCGGCATCGTGACCTTTATCGGCATCGCCTTCGTCATCCCGATCCCATGGGTGTATCGCTGGATGATGCGCTGGATCGCGTCGCAGACCGCGCTGGTGCAGCGAGGCACGCAGCCGGGCGTGTAACCGGTGTGAGTATGACCTCCGCACAAACGCTGACCGTTTGCGCTGGGATGAGGTTCCTGTTTGACGCGTTTTCTTCGCGCGAACCGGGGCCTACTTCGCTCGAAAGTGATCTACGCCTTGCGTTCGCGCACCGAGCCTTCCTGCGCGACCGAGGCGACCAGCGTGCCGTCGGGCTTGAAGATCAGGCCGCGCGTCAAACCGCGACCTGATTGCGCGCTCGGCGAATCCTGCGCGTAGAGCAGCCATTCGTCGGCGCGGAACGGGCGGTGAAACCACATCGCGTGGTCGAGGCTCGCCGGCATCATGCGCTTGTCGAACAGCGTGCGGCCGTAGCGCGCCATGACAGCATCGAGCAGCGAGAAGTCCGATGCATAGGCAAGCGCGCACATGTGCAGCGCCGGATCGTCGGGCAGCTTGGCGGCGGTGCGGATCCAGACATGGATGCGGCCATCGTCGATCTTTTGGCCGAAGTAGCGGCCGAGCTCGACCGGGCGCAGCTCGATCGGCCGATCGGATTCGTAGTAGCGACGGATGAACTCCGGCATCTCCTTGAACATCGGCTGCTTCGACACTTCCTCCGCTGTCAGCTTCTCCGGCGGCGGCACCTCGGGCATCTTCTCCTGATGATCGAACGCGCCCTGCTCCTCGGCGTGGAACGACACCATGATCGAGAAGATCGCATTGCCGTGCTGGATCGCGGTGACGCGGCGGGTGGTGTAGCTCTTGCCGTCGCGCAGGCGCTCGACCTGGTAGATGATCGGAATCTGCGGATCGCCGGGCAGAATGAAATAGCAATGGATCGAGTGCGGCAGGCGGCCCTCGACGGTGCGGCACGCCGCGACCATTGCCTGTCCGATCACCTGGCCGCCGAACACGCGCTGCCAGCTTGTCTTCGGGCTGTTGCCGCGGAACAGATTCACCTCGAGTTGCTCGAGATCGAGGATGGACAGCAGGTCGATCAGGCTCTTGGACATGTTGAAGCTTTCGGCCGTCATTCCGGGCGATGCGTTAGCATCGAACCCGGAATCCAGAGGTTGGGGCGCGAGATTCCGGGTTCGCGCTGCGCGCGCCCCAGAATGACAGTCGCCAGGTTAGACACCTTGTTTCTGTCCTCTGTTTCGCCCAGCTATTATCAGGTAGCAAGCACAGTCTGAGAGCGCCAAACGCGTAAAGGAAGGGCATGGCGGGACAGCGAAGTATTGTCATCTGCGGGGGCGCGTTTGCCGGGCTGGCGCTGGCCGTGGCGCTCCGCCAAGGGCTCGGGCCAGACGTGGCCGTCATCGTCGCCGATCCGGCACTGGGCATGCGGCCAAGCCGCGACCCGCGCGCGACCGCGATCGTGGCCGCCTGCCGGCGGCTGTTCGAGACGCTCGGCGTCTGGGGCCAGGTCGCGCCGACCGCGCAGCCGATCACGGACATGGTGGTCACCGATTCCAAGCTGCAGGACGCCACCCGCCCGGTGTTCCTGACCTTCGCCGGCAATGTCGCGCCCGGTGAGCCGTTCGCGCATATGGTCGAGAACCGCCATCTGATCGATGCGCTCGCGGCGCGCGCCGAGGCCGAGGGCGTCGAGCTGCGCGCCACCGCGGTGTCGAGCTATGACGCCCGGACCGACGGCATCAGCGTGACCTTGGCCGACGGCACCATGGTCGATGCGAGCCTGCTGGTGGCGGCCGACGGCGCGCGCTCGAAGCTGCGCGAACGCGCCGGCATCGCGACCCATGGCTGGGAGTACGATCAATCCGGCATCGTCGTCACGGTCGGACATGAGCGGGAGCACAACGGCCGCGCCGAGGAGCATTTCCTGCCCGCAGGTCCGTTCGCAATCCTGCCGCTGACCGGCAATCGCTCCTCGCTGGTGTGGACCGAGACGCGCAAGGATGCTGCGCGCATCGTGGCGTTGAGTGATGAGGAATTCCACGCCGAGCTCGAGCAGCGCTTCGGGCTGCGTCTCGGCGAGGTCAAGGCGCTCGACAAGCCGCGCGCGTTTCCGCTCGGCTATTTCGTCGCGCGCTCTTTCATCGCCGAGCGGCTGGCGCTGATCGGCGACGCCGCGCATGTGATCCACCCGATCGCGGGGCAGGGCCTCAACATGGGCCTGAAGGATGTCGCGGCGCTGGCCGAGGTCGTCGTCGACGCTGCGCGGCTCGGCATGGATCCCGGTCAAGCCGATGTGCTCGAGCGCTATCAGCGCTGGCGGCGCTTCGACACCATGGCGATGGGCGTTGCCACCAACTCGCTGAACGTCCTGTTCTCCAACGAATCGACGTTGCTGCGCACCGTGCGCGACATCGGATTGGGCCTTGTCGACCGCGCGCCGCCGCTGAAGGAGATGTTCATCCGGCAGGCAGCGGGACTGTCGGGTGAAGTGCCGCGGCTGTTGAAGGGCGAGGCGCTGTAAGCTCTCGTAGCCCGGATGCAGCGAAGCGAAATCCGGGGAAGCATCTCCAGGGAGGGGCTGTCCCGGATTGCGCTTCGCTCCATCCGGGCTACGAACGTGCGACGACAATCAACTCAGTCCTGCGCGACAAAATTCGCCACCGCATCGATCATGGCAGCATCGAGCGGCCGGTCGGGCTGGTTGTAGCTGGCAAGGTCGTCCGCCGCGTCGGTGACATCGACCAGCACATGGTTCATGTCGGGCAGCCACAATGACTTGGCTGCGATGTCGGCGGCGGTGAGCGCGAGGAAGTTGACGCGCGCCAGTTGATGGTCGCGGCCGCCCGCAATGATCAGCGTCGGCCCGGTGATCTTCCGCATCGGATCGATCGGATCCTCGTTGAAGGCGGAGGCCATGCCGGGTTGCATCGACGGCGCGATCGCAAGCCCTGTCGGCGGTGGATCGACGATCTGCCCGGCCATGATGTCGTCGATCGCCTTGGCGAGCGGCGCGTACTTGTCCGCAGGTAGCTGCTTTTCGAGCTGCGCCTTCAGGAGGTCACCCTGCTTGCGCGCCGCCGTCGCCAGCAGCACCAGCCGGTCGACCGGCGCGCGCTGCACGGCGAGCAGTGCGACGAGGCCGCCTTCGCTGTGCCCGGCCACCGCGAGCCGCGAGAATTTGCCGCTTGCGCGCAGGTATTCAATCAGCGACACGGCGTCGTCGACGAAATCCTTGAAGCGAAAATCCTCCGGGCGGCCGAATTCCTTCTTCCAGCCGCCCGCGCCGCGCTTGTCGTAGCGCAGCGTCGCGATGCCGCGCGCCACCAGTTGCTCGGAGAGCTTCTTCAGCGTCGCCGGCTTGAGCTGTGGCCCGTTGCCGTCATGATCGGTTGAGCCGGAGCCGGCGATCAGCAACACGACCGGCGGCTTCACAACGCCGGGCGGAACCGTCAGCACCGCGTCGATCGGGCCGACGCGGATACTGCTCTCGTCGGCTGCCGCGCTCGCCAGCGAAGCGAGCAACAGCAGCAATGAGACGATCGCCGCCCGCATGTCGTGCTAATCGATCTTCCTGGCCTCTTCCGGCAGCATGATCGGGATGCCGTCGCGGATCGGATAGGCGAGCTTGGCGGAACGCGAGATCAGCTCCTGCCGCGCCGCGTCGAATTCCAGCGGCCCTTTGGTGATCGGGCACACCAGGATCTCCAGCAGTTTTGGGTCGGCAGTGCTTTCGAGATGGTCGGGCGTTGAATTCATCGGTGTCTCCGGCTGAGTGTCATCTAGCATATTGGACCACGTGGTGTCATGACGGCGACCTGGTCGCCATCCGCAACAGCTCCTCGAGGACGGCCTGCTGCTTGTCCTGCGGCAGCGCCTGATCGGACAGCGCGTAACCGAGAAACGTCCAGTAAAGAATCTGGGCGCGTGCGCAAGCCACGGCGTCGGGCAGGCCCACCTTCTTCAGCAGGCTCTCGATATAGTCGAGCCGGCGGCGGTCGATCGCCTGCACCGCGGAACGCGCGGCGCCGTCATGTGCAGCCCAGCTCCGCACCGCCCGCTCCAGCGCGAGCTTGCTGATGAAGGTCAGCCGCAGCAGCACCGCGACCGGGTCCTCGCCCTTGGCCGCTTCGATGCCGGCGATGATCTGTTCCGCAGCGACGTCGCGCCAGCGCTTCAGCACCGCGGCGTGGAAGGCGCCGATGTCGGCGAAGTGCCAGTAGAAGCTGCCGCGTGACACGCCCATCGTCTTGGCCAGCGGATCGGCCTTCAGCGCGGTGAAGCCATTCTTCGCCAGGGTCTTCAGACCCAGATCGAGCCAATCCTGCGCCGAGAGCTGATCGGCCATGGTTCCCCCTGTCGTGCCGGCTCGACACCATACACAAGTGTATTGACAGCGGCTAGCGTCGAGACCATAACCATACACTACTGTATGGAGGCCGTCCGATGCGTGATACTCTACTGCAAGGTGCCGGTGTCATCGCGATCATCATCAGCCTGATCCATGGCGTGCTTGGAGAGACGAAGGTCTTCGCCCGCGCCACCGTGGAGCCACCGCGGCTGCGTCTGCTGCTCCGCCTGGTGTGGCAGGCCGGCACGGTCGCGTGGATTGGCGGCGGCGTGCTTCTGGTCGCAGCGTCTGCGATGGCTGACGACGCCGCGCGGCACTGGATCGTGGCCACGCTCGCCGTGGTGTTCGCCTGCGCCGCATTGGCCAACGCCATCGCCACGCGCGGCCGCCATTTCGGCTGGATCGGGATGAGCGCCGTAGTAGCGCTCGCCACCGCCGGCTATTAACGCCATGGAGCCGATCATGGATGATCGTGTCCATCTCAGCATCGCCAACGGCATCGCCGAGGTTCGCCTCAATCGCCCGGCCAAGCTGAACGCCCTCGATCCCGCGATGTTCAGCGCGATCGCGGACGCCGGCGCTCGACTCAAGAACGATCGCAGCATCCGCGCCGTGGTGCTGTCGGGCGAAGGCGAGGCGTTCTGCGCCGGGCTCGACATGGAGCGTCTGGTCGCAACAACCGAAGGCGAATCCATTCTGCCGTTCGCCGACCTTGGCCAGCGCACGCACGGCATCGCCAATTGGGCGCAGCACCTGGTGTGGCTGTGGCGGGAGTTGCCGGTGCCGGTCATCGCCGCGGTTCACGGCATCGCGTACGGCGGCGGCTTCCAGCTCACGCTGGGCGCCGACATCAGATATCTCGCGCCCGATACGCGGCTCGCCATTGTCGAAGCCAAATGGGGCTTGGTGCCGGACATGGCCGGCACGCAGCTAATGCGCCATCTCGCCGGCGAAGATGTCGTCCGCGAGCTGACCTATACCGCCCGCATCTTCTCGGCGCAGGAAGCGCTCGCCTTCGGCCTCGCCACGCGAGTCATGGAGGATCCGCGAGACGCGGCGCTCGCGACCGCACGCATGATCGCAGACCGCAGTCCGGATGCGATCCGCGCCGCCAAGCGGCTGCTCAACCTCGCGGTCGGATGCGATGCGGCGACCGGGCTCGCGGCCGAGACCGCCGCCCAGGCCACGCTGCTCGGCACGCCGAATCATGTCGAGGCCGTCAGGGCCAATCTCGAACATCGCACACCGCAATGGAGCTTCACATGACCGCCGGTCCTGGATTCGATCTGCCACGTCTCATCGCCACCAACGCGTCGGCCGCCCTTAATCGCCTGATCGGGCTCGATGTCGTCGCGGCCGATGACGGCGCGGCTGAGCTGCACATGCCGTGGCGCGACGACTTGACCCAATATGCCGGCCATTTGCACGCCGGGATGATCGCGGCCTTGCTCGATACCGCCTGCGGCTTCGCGGCGGCGACGGTCGTAGGCGCGGTGACGGCATCGCATTTCTCGATGAACTGCCTGAGGCCGGCCGCGGGCCGCCGCTTTGTCGCGAGGGGCCGAACGGTACGCGCCGGGCGCAAGCAAGTATTCGCCCGGGCGGAGCTGTTTGCAGAAAACGACCAGGGTGAACTATCGCTCGTCGCGACCGGCGAGACCGTGCTCGTTCCGCTCGGCGGGTGAGACGATCGGCGCGCCGTATGCGCGCAATCGATGGAGCACTGGACATGACGCTCGTTCTCGTCACAGGAGGCACCGGCCATCTCGGTCGTGACGTCGTCAGCCGGCTGCTTCACGCCGGGCACCGGGTGCGGGTGCTCGCGCGTTCGCCGCGGCCAGGGATGGAGGTCGAATGGGCGATCGGCGATCTCGCGACCGGGGAGGGCGTACAGGCCGCCTTGGAGGGCGTGCACACGGTGATCAATGCGGCGACCTTTTCGCCGATCGCGCGGCGGGGCGGCTTCAGGCCGGTCGATTTCTTCATGTCTCCCTCGGCCGTCGATGTCGAGGGAACCGGTCGGCTGCTGGCGCTGTGCCGCAGCGCAGCGGTGCAGCATTTCCTTCACGTCTCGATCGTTGGCCTGGATGACGCGTCGTTGCCCTATGCCCGCGTGAAGCTCGCGGGCGAGCGCCTGGTCCGCAGCTCGGATCTGCCGTGGTCGGTGGTCCGCGCGATGCCTTTCTACTATCTGCTGGCGAACATGCTCGCCGGACTGTCATGGCTACCGCTCTGGCCGGTGCCCGCGACGATGTTCAATCCGGTCGATACGTCTGACGTCGCCGAGTATCTCGTCAGATGCGCGTTCGACGGACAGCGCGGTGTGCGCGCCGAGATCGGTGGTCCGGATGATCGCGACGGCAGCGCGCTCGCGCGCGACTACCAGAAAGTTCGCGGCATACGCCGGCCCATCCTGCCGATCAGGCTTTCGGAGAAGACGGCGCGCGGCATGGGTTTTGTCGTGAGCCGAGGCGTGCGCGGAACGTTGTCCTGGATGGATTGGTTGAACCAGCGATCGGCCGTGCGTCAAAGCGCGTGAAAAACGCGGTCGCACCGCGATGATACAACGCCGCACCGCCGTCTGGTGCCGGCCATCACCAAATTTATGGGGTCATCAATTTCGCGGCGGATTCGGCTTACGCGCGGATAACCATGCCGCAGAAAGCCCGGAAAAATTATCGAGACGAAAACGCGATCGGACTATCTGTGGAAGCAGACAATCATGAGCCGACCCGATGTACCGTATTTTTACGTGCATATCCGGTGAGCATGACTGGCGGCTGGTTCTGCTTGCCTGCCTCGTGTGCTTCGTCGCCAGCGTTGTTGCCGTCAACATTTTCCACCGGGCGATCGCATCGCAAGCGAGGACGCGTCTGATCTGGATCGCGATCGCGGGTGCGGCAATCGGTTACGGAATCTGGGCGACGCATTTCATCGCCATGCTCGCCTATGAGCCGGGAATCCCGACCGGCTACAGCATCGCGCTGACCGCGCTGTCGCTCGCCGCGGCGATGCTGCTGACGTCCGGCGGCCTCGGCTTTGCCGTCAGCGGGTCGAGCAGTTGGCATGCGCCGATCGGCGGCGCGATTATCGGCGCCGGCATCGCCAGCATGCACTATCTCGGCATGTGGGCGCTCGAAGTGCCGGGCCACGTGGCCTGGTCGATCGACCTCGTCGTCGCCTCGATCGGGTTCGGCGTGCTGTTCGGCTATACCGCGCTGGCGATCGCGGTTCGCTACCAGGATCGTTGGATGACGACCGCCGCCGCGCTGCTGCTGACGCTTGCGATCGTGTCTCATCATTTCACGGCGATGGGCGCCGTCGAGATCGTTCCCGATCCGCGGTTGGCTCCGGACGCGCTGTCGCTCTCTCCCGCTTTCCTTGCCGCGACGATCGCCGGCGTGGCGCTGTCGGTGCTCGGGATGAGCCTGGTTGGCGTGCTCGCGGATCGTCGTCTTGCGCTGCGCACGCACCGTTTCGAGGAAATCATCAACCAGCTCTCGCTCGCACGCCAGCAAGTCGAGGCCTCGCAGCGTGAGTTGCAGGAACAGAAGCTGCGGCTCGATACGGCGATCAACCACATGGGCGAGGGCCTCTGCATGTTCGATGCGGAAAAGCGCCTTGTCGTGTGCAACGAGCGCTATGCCAATATGTACCGGCTACCGCCCGAACTGCTCCGGCCCGGGACGCTCCACCGCGACATCATCACGCATCGCATCGTGAGCGGCATCCTCAAGGGCGAGACCAGCGACAGCGCCGCGACGCAGCGCCTCGCGACGTTGAATGCACTGCCGGCCAACGAGATCAACAGCCGGGTCGACGAGCTTGCCGATGGCCGGCTGATCTGCGTCACCCGCCAGCCGATGATTGGCGGCGGCTGGGTGGCGACACATCTCGACGTCACCGAGCAGCGCCGCTCCGAGGCCAAGATCACCCACATGGCGCAGCACGATGCGCTGACCGACCTGCCCAACCGCGTGCTGCTCAAGGAGCGGATGGCGCAGGCCTTGTCGGTGACGGGTCAGGGCGGGCCGGGCCTTGCGGTGCTGATGCTGGATCTTGATCGCTTCAAGGACATCAACGACACGCTCGGGCATCCCGCCGGTGACGCGCTGCTGCAGGCGGTGGCTGCGCGGCTGCGCCGGTGCGTCAGCGAAACGGCGCTGATCGCCCGTCTCGGCGGCGACGAGTTCGCCGTGATCGACTTCGTGACCGATCCGGTTGCGGACGCAGGCCAACTCGCCGAGAAGATCAGAACGGCGCTCAGTGAAGCCCTCGATCTCGGCCATCATCGGGTGCTCACCACGACCAGTATCGGCATTGCGATCGCACCGCGCGATGGCGCCGATTCGGACGAGATTCTCAGGAGCGCCGATCTCGCGCTCTATTCAGCGAAAAGCCGCGGGCGTGGCTCATACCGCTTCTTCGAACCAGAGCTCGATCAGTTGTTGCAGGCGCGGCGCGGCCTCGAGCGCGACCTGCGCCACGCGCTGCTGAACGGAGAGTTCGAGCTGCACTATCAGCCGTTTATCAACGTCGCGAGCGGCGAGACCAGTGGTTTCGAGGCGCTGCTGCGATGGAATCATCCGCAGCGCGGCATGATCCCGCCGGCAAAGTTCATCCCGCTGGCAGAAGAGACCGGTTTGATCGTGCCGCTCGGGGAATGGGTGTTGCGAACGGCCTGCGCCGAGGCGGCGAAATGGCCCGACGATCTCAAGATCGCGGTCAATCTGTCACCCGCCCAGTTTCGGAGCCATGAGCTGGTCCCGGTCGTGATGCGGGCGCTGGCGAGCGCCGGAATTGCTCCGCAGCGGCTCGAGCTCGAAGTCACCGAGACCGCCATCATCCACGACAGCGAGGCGGTGTTCACGGCGCTCGGCCAGTTGCACGATCTGGGGGTGCGGATCGCGCTCGATGACTTCGGCACGGGGTATTCGTCACTGAGCTTCCTGCAGCGATTTCCATTCGACAAGGTTAAGATCGACCGCAGCTTCGTCTCCGAATTGTCCGCGGCGACAGACGAATCGCGCCGGATTGCGCGTGCGGTGGTCCGGTTCGCCGTCAGCCTCGGCAAGACGACGACAGCCGAGGGCGTCGAAACCCGGGAGCAGTTCGACATCCTCCGCGACGATGCCTGCGCGGAGGTGCAGGGCTTCCACTTCAGTCCGCCGGTGCAGGGCGCCAGGGTCGCGCAGATGATCGCTGAACGGGCGCCGGCGACGGTGGAATACCCCATCGTTCCTCGCCGTGTCGTCGCGGGCGCTGCGTCCTGACCGCGGGCCAAACGGCAAATCGGGCCGCGTGAGGCGTAAGGCCGCATCGGACCGCCAGATGCTGGTTTGCATGCGGAGACTACTGCGGTTTTCGCAGCGACTAGAATCTCTCTAATGCACGCGAAGCCGCGCGCCACATTGACTTCGTCGTCACCTCCGCGTCCTTCGGTTTCCGCGCCGTGCGCGGCGCATGTCGCGCGTCATTGAAACCGGGAGGAGTTGTCCGTGAAGGTCATTCGAAGTGCAGTGCTCGCCGTGTCTGTGCTGGGGCTAATGGGATCGGCGGCGTTTGCCGACGGCTACAAGAACTGCACGAAGCTCGACAAGTCCTCATGGAAGCCGGCGAGCGAAGCTGAAGCCAAGGCCAAGGCGATGGGCTACGAGGTGCGCCGCTCCAAGATCGAGGGCTCCTGCTACGAAGTGTACGGTGTCAAGGATGGCAAGCTGTACGAGTTGTTCTACAGCCCCGAAGATCTCAGCCTGAAGCACACGATCGCGAAGTGAATTGAGGTTGATGCCAGAGACGGCGCCAGGACCGCACGATCCGTCCGCGCAGCGCACCGCGTCGCGGACGGTGCAGGTCTGGGATCTGCCGCTGCGGCTCTGGCATTGGGCCCTCGCGGCTCTTGTCCTGATCGCGTGGTTCACGCCGAACAGCCACGACCGGCTGCACCGGCTGGCCGGCTACAGCGTGATCGCTCTGCTGGCGTTCCGGCTGATCTGGGGCTTCGCCGGCACGCGGTATTCGCGGTTCACGATGCTGGCCGCGAGACTACGCGCGGCGCCACGCTACATCTGGAATCTGCGCCGCGGCGTCACCGGCCGCTATATCGGGCTCAATCCTGCCGGCTCTGCAATGCTGGTGGCGTTGCTGACGCTGCTCGCGATTTCGGCGATCACGGGTGCGATGCAGGTCACCGTGACCTTCTTCGGCGTCTGGTGGGTCGAGGACACCCATGCCTATGCCTCGGATGCGGTCGCCATCCTGGTTGTGTTGCACGTCTTGGGTGTAGCCGTGATGGGCATTCTTCAGCGCCAGAACCTGGTGCGAGCGATGATCACAGGACGGAAGCTGATCCGCAGCCGCTAAGAAGCGGCGCCGCTCCGCGAGCCTCCGATTAGTTTTTTCTTATTCTAATTCCAAAGTGGAGAAATTCTAACCGTCGTCTGCCTCTTGGATGGTCTGAAACGTACCGAAATACTTCTCAGTGGTGTTAGGTGCGCCCAATTGTCGCGGACTTTCGTGTCCGCGGACCAGGAGGGGCGCGCATGCTGTCACAGCCTTACACGGACTTGGAAGCGTCGAAATTCGGGCCGGGCTTTCGAACGCGAGCCGCGCTGCTCGCGGCGACCGCGCTGTCAATCTTCACCAGCAGCAGCGCTTTTGCGGCAGACGATGGTGCGAACGAGGCGCTGCTCAAAAAGCTCGACAAGATGGAGCGGCGCATCGAAGCGCTCGAAGCCGAGCTGAAGCAGAAGGACAGCCGCCTGCAAGCCGACGCCCGCACCAAGTCCTCAGCGCGGCCGGCCTCGGTTCGCAGCGCCAACGCCACGGCATCGTCGACTGACGCAAAGCAGGCGCCGGGCGCCAAGCAGGAAGCGAACGGAGCCAAGGGCAAGCCCGTGGCCCAATCCGGGGAGACGCCGGCCAAGCCGATGCTGAATCTCCCGCCGCTGCCGGCGGCGGGAGACAAGCCGATTCTCGGGGTGGCGGACTCACCTGTGCCTGGCCTCAGCATAGGCGCGTATGGCGAGGTCAAGTTCGGTTCGGTGCAAAATCCGGCTGCCAACGGCCAGTGGCAGAACGGCTTCGATGCGCAACGCCTCGTCCTGTTGCCGACCTACGCGATTACGCCGAACATCATCTTCAACGCTGAGATCGAGTTCGAGCATGCCGGTTCGGGTTTTGACAACGACGACAAGCTGCACGGCACCGCCGAGATCGAGCAGCTCTGGGTCGATTTCAAGATCCTCGACCAATTCAATTGGCGCGCGCCCGGCATCGATCTCGTGCCGATCGGCTACATCAATCAGCATCACGAGCCGACGCAATTCTACAGCGTGAACCGGCCCGAACTGTACAACGGCCTCATTCCATCGACATGGAAGGTGCCGTCGAGCAGTGTCTACGGCACCATCAGCGAGGATCTGAAGTATCAGGTGATGGTCAGCACCAGCAACGAGGACTTCGGCGATTCCTTCGACAACCGTACCGACGCCAGGACGGTGCCGCCTCCCGGAACGCCCTACATCGCAGGGATCGACGGCCTGAACGGGCTTGGGTTCTCCAGGCCTCCGCTCGGAGACTTCCAGCAACTCAACAACGCTGTGGCCGTCTCCGGACGCCTCGACGTCACGCCGACGGTCCTGCCCGGCTTCGCCGGAAGCGTGAGCGCGTACTACTCGCCGAACACGACTCCGCGCGGGGCTCATGACGATTTCGGCAATTTCCTCGGCCACTCGAGCCTGACGATATTCGACGCCGAATTCCGCTACCGTGTCCCCGACACCGGGCTCGAGCTGCGCGGCGAATATGTCCGCGCGGAATTCGGGCATCCGGAGAATTTGCGTGCCAACAACGATTCCGACCCGACCAACAATGTCGGCAGGACGATGTACGGCTATTCCGGCGAGATCGCCTATCATGTGCCGCTCGGCACCATTCTGAACAGCGAATGGGAGGCGGTGCCGTTCTATCGCTATACCTACCAGAACCTGCAGACCGGCGGCTTTGCCGGTACCGATGCCAACCTGCCGACCGGCGCCGGTCAGCGACAGTTCCACACTGCCGGATTTGCGCTCTTCCCATCACCGAAGATCGCACTGAAGGCGACCTATCAGCACGTGATTGACAAGAGCATCACCGGTGCGATGTCGGATTCATTCCTCGGTGGTGTCGGCTTCTTCTTCTGAGATCGGTGCAGCGCCCGGGACGGGCGCCACTGCAAGGCAACAAACGATGGGAGTCGCGTGAAAGATGACGTGGGTTCGATATACGCTGCCGGCGGCGGCACTCGTGTCGATTGCTTCGCCCGCCTATGCCGTTCAATACCTGTCGATCGAGGAGGCGCAAAAGCAGGCATTTCCATCGGCGACGCACTTTACTGAAGTCCAGGCGGGACGCGTCTGGAAGGCCGAAGCCGGCGGCAAGGTCGCGGGCTTCTTCGTCTTCGACCGGGTCATCGGCAAGCACCTGTACATCGATTATGCGGTGGCGCTGACGCCGGGCGGCGCAGTGCACAAGGTCGAAATCCTGCAGTACCGGGAATCCTATGGCGGCGAGATCAGAAGTCCGAGCTGGCTGGCGCAATTCGTCGGGAAGACCAGTGGCAGCGCACTGAAGATCAACGGCGACATCAGGAATATCTCCGGCGCGACGCTGTCATCGACGCATGTGACCGATGGTGTGAAGAGGATCCTGACCGCCTATGCCAATCGCCTTCGATAGAATTCGCCGCGCGCGGCCGCTGCTGGGCACCTTCGTCGAGATCGAGGTCGCGGCCGGACCGGATAGGGCTGCCGCCATCGACGCCGCATTCGATGCGGTCGCCGAAGTTCATCGGCTGATGAGTTTTCACCAGCGCGACAGCGACGTCAGCCGCATCAATCGGAACGCTGGCATTCGCCCGACGCGCGTCCATGCCTGGACGTTCCAGGTGCTGGAGGCAGCGCTTAGGATGCATCGATGCTCCAAGGGTGTTTTCGATGTTGCCGTCGCGCCTGCGCTGCAGGCCATGGGTCTGCTCCCTGGATTGGACGACGCGCCGATCACCGTGCCCGAGGGTCGCCTCACCGAGGCGATCGAGCTTTCGCCCGACCACACCGTGCGCCTTCTATCACCGGCAATCGCGATCGACCTCGGTGGGATCGCCAAGGGCTTTGCCGTCGATCGTGCAATCGAGGTGTTGCGCGGCTTCGATATTCCGGGCGGGCTGGTCAATGCCGGCGGCGATCTTCGGGTGTTCGGACAAGGGTCGCACACGGTCCATCTGCGCCATCCGGGCGACCCGCTCCGCTTGCTCGCCCGCATCGAGTTGACCAATGAGGCGCTGGCGTCGACGGCGCGTCGATTCGATCTGATTGATGGAGCGGCTCCGGGAGTATCGGCGATCATCGATCCCTTGACCGGCAAGCCGCCGGGCGACATTGCCGGTGCCACGGTCCGGGCGCCGTCATGCATGATCGCCGATGCGCTCACGAAAGTCGTCATGATCTCCGGAACCGGCGCTGGCGACGTGCTCACGCATTACGGAGCGAGCGCCTTGTTGATCTCGGCCGACGGGGAGATGCAGATCACGTCCGACTGGCCCCAGGCGGTGCACCTTGCGGCTTAAGCGTCCATTTCGCTATTCCATCTACGCGACGTTCGCGGTGCTGCTGCTGACAGGCGCCTGCTGGCTCGTGGCGGATTGGCAAAAGAACATCGCGGGCGACGAGATCTGGCAGCAGACCGCGGCCACTATGCTGATGGTGCACGGCGGGGCCGCCATGCTGGCGTTATTGCTACTGGGCGCTCTCATTCCCGTGCACTTGCTGCGCGCCTGGCGGAGCCGGAAGAATCGCATTTCCGGATCGATGATGGCGACGTTCAACGCCGTCCTGATCGTGACGGCCTTTGGGTTGTATTACCTTGGATCGGAGGAGGTGCGGCCCTGGATAAGCTGGATCCACCTCACAGCGGGATTTGCCCTCTCCCTGATGCTTCCGCTCCACATCTGGCTGGGTCGACGGGAGTTGTGGTGAGAGGCCTCACTGCACCGGCGGGTCGCCGCTGGTGCGCTTCTTGGCGAGATCCATCTCGGTGACCGCGATCAGGATCTCGGCGCGGGTCTTCAGGTCGGGCGCCTCGAGCATCGCCTGCTTCTCGGCGGGACCATAGGGCGACATCATCGCCAGCGCGTTGACCAGCGCCTCGTTGGGTGCGGCCTCGATGCCTTCCCAGTCGACCTTCAGATTGTTGGCTTCCAGAAAATCTGCGAGCACCTCGAGCAGCGCCTTGCGGTCGACCGCCTCCTCGCCCTTGCGCGCAGTGAAGTCGTTCGTGAAGGAGAAGAAATCGACCTTGCACTGCCGGTAGGGCGTCTGCACGGTCAGCTCCTCGATCACCTTGAAGCGTGCGACACCAGTCAGCTCGAGGATGTAGCGGCCGTCGCCGGATTCGGCGAGCTGAGTGATCCGGCCGGCGCAGCCGACGCGGAACAGCACCGGGTTGGCCTCATTCGGCGAATGCGTGACGTCGGGTTGAATCATCCCGATCAGGCGGTGGCCGTCGCGCAGCGCGTCGTCAACCATCGCGAGATAGCGCGGTTCGAAGATATTCAGCGGCATCTGGCCACGCGGCAGCAACAGCGCGCCGGGCAACGGGAATACCGGGATCACTTCGGGAAGCTCGGCGGGCCCGCGGTATTCGGCGTTGATCGGCATCTGCAGTTCCGCTGTTACAGGCGCGGCCTGGGCATGATCCGGAGCGGGTTATCGCGGCTTTCCGACAGGATCACGCCCACACAACAATCCCAACCGCGCGTCGACCTGCGCTCTAGGAGAACAGGATGGTCGACAACCGCTTGCGGCCCTCGACCGTTGCCTCGTCGGCGCCGCCCCACGCCTCGAACAACTGCACGAGCTGCTTGCGCGCGCCGTCGTCGTTCCACTTGCGGTCACGCTTGACGATGGCGAGCAGTTGCTCGGTCGCCTCAGCGCGCTTGCCCATCGCGTTCAGCGCGGTCGCGAGATCGAACCGGGCCTGATGATCGAGCGGGTTTGCGGCGACTTTCTGTTCGAGCTCGGCGATCGGGCCGACTGACTGCGCTTGCTCGGCGAGATCGATCGCGGCCTGCACCGCCTTCACCGCGGCGTCGTTGCGCTTGGATTCCGGAACCATGGCGAGGGTCTGCTTGGCCTGCTCCATGGCCCCCGTCGTGACATAGCACTTGGCGAGGCCGGCCAGCGCCGCGATGTTGGTGGCGTCGTGCGCCAGCACTTCGGCGTAGATCTGCGCGGCCGCGGCGGCGTCACCGTCGGCGAGCACGGCTTCGGCTTCCTTCAGGATCTCGGCGAGATCGGGTTCGCCCGCGGCAGGCACGCCCTTGGTGATCTTCTCGATGAAGGCATTGACCTGGCTTTCCGGTACCGCCCCCATAAAGCCGTCGGCCGGCTGGCCGTTGACGAAGGCGATCACGGCCGGGATCGACTGGATGCCCATCTGGCCGGGGATCGCCGGGTGGTCGTCGATGTTCATCTTGACCAGCTTGACCCGGCCCTTGGCATTGCGGACCGCTTTCTCCAGCATCGGCGTAAGCTGACGGCACGGACCGCACCAAGGCGCCCAGAAGTCGATCAGGACCGGCTGACGGCGCGATTCCTCGATGACATCCTTGACGAAGGTCTGGGTCGTCGTTTCCTTGATCAGATCTGGCGCTGCCTGGGGCGTTGAGCCGCCCTGCTCCATTATCGTCACGTTGTCCTCGCCTGGTCTTGAATGAGGTCAGAAAATCCGGGGGCGTTCTAGCACGCTCCGCGTGGCCGGTTCAGCCGTTCTGTCTGGCTAAATGGCGGCCGGACGACAAATTTCAATCGTTTGCCGGACGCCCCGTTCCCTCGGAGATCGGGTGGGTTTTGGCCACGCGGCGGTCGAACATCGCGCTGTCGAGGCAATCCGGGAAGAGCACCATGGCCAAGGCCTATTACAGCACCGTGTTCGAGCAGCCAGCCGGCGAGGTATGGAAAATCATCCGCGATTTCAACAACTACGCGGTCTGGGTCCAGGGCGAGGGAACGAGCGAAATCGAGGACGGCAAGTCCGGCGACACCATTGGAGCGGTGCGCAACGTGGTCTACCAGGGGCGGCGGATTCGGCAGCGGCTGCTGGCGCAATCCGATATCGACTGCTTTCAATCTTACGAATTCGCCGGCCCGCCGACCCTGCCGCTGACCGATTTTTCCGCCACCTTGCGGGTCACCCCGGTCGTCGACGGCAACCGCGCCTTCGTCGAATGGTGGGCGATCTTTGATTGCGAGCCGGAGCGCCGCGCCGAACTGACCCGGACCTTGGCGGGCTGGTTCGAGACCTGGCTCGAATTGCTCCGCGATGCGATGGCGGTCTGAGGCCGGTTCCCGGTCCAAAAGCAAAGAAATCATGATGAGGAGCGGTTTCGGGCCGATTCGAGCTCAATTTTTAAGGAAACCGAGCGATTTCATCGCGTCTTGACCGCGCTCTTGTGTTGCATTCGCCCAAAGCATTTGGCATAGGTCTGCCGTTGCCGGCGAGCAATCGCCGCCATCTCGGACGCGGGTGTAGCTCAGTGGTAGAGCACGACCTTGCCAAGGTCGGGGTCGAGGGTTCGAGCCCCTTCGCCCGCTCCAGAGTTTCTCGCTGACCGAGCTGACAGTCTGATGAAGGCCCGCCACCGCAGCGGGCTTTTTTGTTTCCGAGCGAGAGCTCCGATCTCTGCCTGGAGCGGACACGGAGCCCATGAATAAATGAAAGCTCGATAAGCGAGGCGCAGACTCATCGCTCGCGTCCCGGCTGGCTTGCTTTCGGAGACACGACGATGGCGCCAGCACTGAGGTGATGATCGTCGGCGAGCGCTCCCTGCCGGACGCCATCACCTCGCATTCGTCCATCAAATAGGAACGGCCGCACGCCACTCGTGCTGGCAGCGGCGGACGTCTGCGATTGTCCGAGCTTGGTATCTTGCGCATTGGCCGCGGTCGCCGCCAGTGCCAATCCAAACGCGATTGCCAGTTTCGACATGGCGGGTTTCTCCCCTTGAGAGTTGGAGTAACGCGCGGCGACACGACACGGTTTCGGTGAGCGTGGGTGACGAACTGGGCGCCAGGATGGCGGGCAGATCGTCGTGGCCGCCAGCGGCCGGCGAGTGGCTTTCCTTCTGGCGGCGAATCTCAGTCGCGGCCGCCTCATACGCGCAACCGCTGCTCCGCGGTTGCGCAGGCGATCCGTGCGCTACAGACGTTAGCTTCATCAGCATATTGCGTTGCAGCGCGCGTGCCTCTTCGCGAGCACATCGCGCGCGCAAATTTCGCCTCAACCTGTTTTGACTACGGTGCACCCGATGCATCCGCTTCTCAGCGTCGTCGGATGTGCTACCATTTTGCCGTCTGACCTACCTTCCAGACCGCCACAATCATCTCACAGGGCGTTCAAAACCAATAACAGGGCAAGCTGCAACGGCTTGCATAGGGGAGTGACGCGATGAAATCGGCTTTCAATCGATCAATACTTGCGTTCGCGGCGATCGCGCTGCTGGCGGGGACGACCTTCGCCACTGCGCAGCAACAGACAGACAAGAATCGTCCGTTGAAGAAATACGAATCCGGCACCAAGGAATTCTGGACGCATCCGCCGGATGACTGGTTCCTCGGCGATGAGACCGAGGCGCAGAAGGGCCTTGCGCCGCCCTCCGGTCCGCCCACCGGCTCCTCCGACTCCGAGCTCGCGGCGACGATCAAGAAGATCAAGCTGCCGCCCGGCTTCAAGATCGAGGTCTATGCGTCGAACGTGCTCGCCGCCCGCCAGATGGCGTGGGGCGACAAGGGCACGCTGTTTGTCGGCTCGTTCGGTCTCGGCAACGTCTATGCGATCAAGGACAACAACGGCAAGAAAGAGGTCAAGACGATCCTCAAGGGCCTCAACATGCCGACCGGGCTCGCCTTCAAGGACGGCGCGCTCTACGTCATCGCGGTCGACAAGCTGATCAAGTACGACAACGCCGAGGCCAATCTCGACAATCTCGGCCAGGGTAAGGTGGTGTATGACGACATGCCGTCCTATGCGGCGCATGGCTGGAAATACATCGCCGTCGACAAGGATGGCTGGTTCTACATTCCGTTCGGCCCGCCCTTCAACATCGGCATTCCACCGACCAGCGTGTCGCAGATCCGCCGCGTCGATCCGAAGACCGGCAACGCGGAGATCTGGGCGCTCGGCGTACGCAACTCCGTCGGTGGCGACGTCGATCCGCGCACCGGCAAATACTGGTTCACCGAAAATGCGCGCGACTGGATCAGCGACGATCTGCCGAGCGACAAGCTCAACATGATCGACAAGATCGGCGAGCACTTCGGCTATCCCTATTGCCACCAGGGCAATCTGCCGGATCCGAAGTTCGCGATGGGCCACAAGTGCTCGGAGTTCACGCCGCCGGCGCTCAATCTCGGCGCTCACGTGGCTCCGCTCGGCATGAAGTTCTATACCGGCAGCCAATTCCCGGCCGACTACAAGAACAACATCCTGATCGCCGAGCACGGCTCCTGGAATCGGCACAAGTACCAGGGCGCCCGCATCGTGCGCGTGATCGTCGGGCCTGACGGCAAGAACGCCAAGCAGGAGGTGTTCGCCTCCGGCTGGATCGAGGGCGATCAGGGCTATCTCGGCCGTCCCGCCGACATCCTGCTTGACAAGGACGGCTCGATCCTCGTCGCCGACGACTGGGCCGGTGCGATCTATCGCATCAGCTACAGCAAGAAGTAACGGCTGAACTGGTGTGAGGCTGCGGCCGCCGCATAGGCAGCCGCGGCCTCTCTTGTCGCCGCGGAACCACCTCGTCACGCCCGGACTTGATCCGGGCATCCATCCAAAAAATCCTTGAGCAAGCCCGATGGATTGCCGGGTCAAACCCGGCAATGACAGCCGGAGAAACTGACAATG
Organism: Bradyrhizobium sp. ORS 86; assembly: GCF_045571475.1. Classification (NCBI taxonomy): domain Bacteria; kingdom Pseudomonadati; phylum Pseudomonadota; class Alphaproteobacteria; order Hyphomicrobiales; family Nitrobacteraceae; genus Bradyrhizobium; species Bradyrhizobium sp. ORS 86. The sequence goes on from NZ_CP120699.1 coordinate 252,694, forward strand.
CGAGTGACGTCGTTTGCAATGCTAACCGCGGCAATTCTCCTCGGCTCGTCAGCCCACGCCGCCGATGTTGCCGCCGGCAAGCAGAAGGCCGAACTCTGTGTCGGCTGTCACGGCGAGAACGGCATCTCGCAAATGGAGAACATTCCCTCGCTCGCGGGTCAGCTCGACCAGTATATCCAGTGGCAGCTCGTGTTCTTCCGCGCCGGCGCGCGCAAGAACGAGCAGATGCAGCCGATCGTCGAGCAGCTTAACAACGAGGACATCCGCAACCTCGGCGCCTATTTCGCCTCGCTCACGCCGTTCAAGGGCGGCAAGGACGACAATCCGGACTTGTCGGAGAAGGGAAAGCAGGCGGCCGCCGGCCGCCGCTGCGCCTCATGCCACACCGACACGTTCGTCGGCACCAAGGCGGTCGCTCGCATCGCCGGGCAGCGCGAGGACTATCTCGTGAAGGCGCTGCACGACTACAAGTCCGGCCAGCGTTCCGGCGGCGCCCAGGCTGTGATGGCCGACGTGGCGTATCCGTTGAGCGATGAGGAGATCACCGCGCTGGCGCATTATCTGGCGCATCTCTAGCCACGACAATGGTGTTGTCCCTGCGAAAGCAGGGACCCATAACCACAGGCGCCATTTGTTTCGAAAAATGGCAACCCATACTTCCTCAAACCGATAGGCCGCGGCGTATGGGTCCCGGCTTTCGCCGGGACGACGCGGGGGAAGTCATCCCCGCTGCTTCTCATACGCCTTCAGATGCGTGTACGCCGTGCGCAGCTTCGGCACCGGGATCTTGGCCGCATCCGCGCGCACGATCAGGTCGCCGATCACGTGGTCGGCCTCGACCGGCAGCCCGGCCTTGATGTCGCGGAACATCGACGCGGTCATCGGCGAGCCCTCGGTGGTGAGCAGTCCGCGGGTGCGCTGGAAGAACGGGCCGCCCGGCATATGGCCGGCGTCGGCCGCGATCGCGCTGCATTCGTCGAGGATGCCGAGCAGGAAGTCCTTGCCCCCGGGCGCGGCGAGGATGTTGCCGACCGAAGTTCGCATCAGGCATGTGGAGGCGGCGAGTGAGGCGAGGAACACCCACTTCTCCCACATGTCCTGCATGATGTGGTCGCTGGCGGCCGCACCGTTGATGACCGAGAAGGTATCCGCGATCGCGCGCACCCGATCCGATATCCCACCGGCGCGCTCGCTGAAATTCAGCGACTGCATCGGTTGAAGCTGCACCACCTCGCGCGCCTCGTTCAGCGTAGCCGCGATCGCGCAGAGCCCGCCGAGCACATGGGATGCACCGAATCGCTCGTCGAGCGCGTCAAGGTGCAGCAGGCCGTTAAGCAGCGGAATGATCGCGGTCTTGTCGCCGACTGCCGGCGCAAAGGACTTGATCGCATCGTCGAGATCGAATGCCTTGCAGCTCAGCAGCACCACGTCGAATGTCTCGGAGAGCTTGTCGGCCTGCACGGTCGGCGGATTCTTCAGCGTGACGTCGCCGTTCGGGCTCTTGATCACCAGTCCAGCCGAGGCCAGCTCGGACGCGCGCTTGGGGCGCACCAGGAAGGTGACGTCGCGGCCGGCTTCAAGCATCCGGCCGCCGAAATATCCGCCGATCGCACCGGCGCCGACCACGAGAACGCGCATGGGATTTAGTCCTTCTTTGTTGTCGCCCAGGGAGGCGGGCGAATAGCGAATGGGAGTGGCGAATAGAAAGGGATATTAGTCGGCTCTACTCGCTATTCGCCATTCGCTCATCTCACTTTCCCGACACCATTTCCTCGACTTCGCGGAGCTGCTCCTTGCCGAAGAACATCTCGTTGCCGACGAAGAAGGTCGGTGAGCCAAACGCGCCGTGCTCGACCGCCGACTGCGTGTTGGCGATCAGCTTCGCCTTCACGTCCGCCTCTTGCGCGCGGGCGAACAGCTTGGCGGCGTCGAGGCCGGACGAGGCGATGGCTTTGCCGGCGATGTCGGGATCGTCCATCTTCTTCGGCTCGACCCACATGTGATGGAAGGCGGCCTCGATATATGTCTCGTACACGCCCTCGAGCTGGGCGGCGACCGCCGCGCGCATCAGGTTCAGCGTGTTGACCGGGAAGAACGGGTTCCAGGTGTAGGGCTTGACGTTGAAGCGCTTGAGAAAGCGTTCTGTCTCGATCTTCTGGAATTCGGGCTTGTTCTTGACGCCGGCGAGCGTCTCGGCCGGCGACTTGTTGTTGGTGGCCTTGAAGATGCCGCCGAGCAGGATCGGCACATATTCGAATTTGACGCCGGTGCGCTGCTCGATCGCCGGGATCGCCTCATGGCTGAGGAAGGCGTTGGGACTGCCGAAATCGAACAGGAATTGCGGGTTCTGGCTCACGGCGTTTCTCCCTCGGCCCGTGGTAGCATGGACCTGCTGTCGCAGGCAGCATCAGCAGAATATGATAGTCATCATGTGAGTCGCGGCGTGCGATGTCAAATCAGACGCTTGATCGTCTGCTTGCGCCATACCAGGCCGTAATAGGCCATCTGCAGCACAAACATGGTCGCAAACGTGACCGGATAGGCGATCCAGACGCCCCGGACGCCGATCGCGCGGCTAAGCAGGGTGGCAACCGGCACCTCCACGAGGGCAATCGCGACGACCGAGATGAGCAGCGGCATCCACACCGTGCCGCCGGCACGCATCGCCCCGGAAAACGCCGTCGCCATGCCGAACAGCACGATGCTCCAGAGCACGATGTGAAGCAGCTCCTCGGCGAGGACGAGCACCGCGGCGTCGACGATGAAGAACCCCATCAAGGGCCGCGCGAACAAGTAGCCGAGCACGACCAGTCCGCCGGTGAGGGCAAGGTTCATCTCGAGACCGGTCCTGACGATGGCGCCGACCCGCTCGGGGGTGCCGCGGCCGATCGCCTGCGCGCCAAAGATCGACACGGTGATCGCGATCGAGATCGCCGGAAACTGCACATAGCCGATCACCTGGTTGACCGCGCCATAGGCGGCGGTGGCGTCCGAGCCGAAGCCGTTGACGAGGCCGAGCAGCACGAGCTCGGCGAGCGAGATCACGACCATGCCGATCGCGGTCGGAATGCCGAGCCGCAGCACGATGCGCAGCAATGTGCCGTTGGGCCGCATCGCGCGCAGAAATGCGACGTCGAACGCCAGCGCATGGCGCCGCCGCAGCATGTGGATGTGCAGCCACAGCAGCGTGACCACCCCCGAGACCGCGGAGGCAACCGCGGCGCTAGCGACGCCGAGCATCGGCAGGCCGAGCCAGCCGCGGATCAGCGCCGGCGTCACCACGAGACCCATGATGGTTGAGACCGTCAGCGCGAGCAGCGGCGTCACGGTGTCGCCGACGGCGCGCATCATTGCCGTCAGCAGCAGGAACGCGAAGGTCGCGGGCATGAAGATCATCATGATCCGCGCGTAGGACACCGCGGCGTCAAGGATGTCGGGCGGCGTGGCGAGCGCGATCAGAAGCGGCCGGGTGAAGACGCCGCCGAGCATCGCGATCGCAGCCGCCAGCAGCAGCGTCACCGTCATGGTCGTCCCGGCGACTGCCTTGACGCGATCAGGCTCGCCGGCGCCCCAGGCCTGGCCGATCATCACTGACGCGCCCGCACTCAGGCCGATGACGAAGGCGATGAAGAAGAACATCACCGGGAAGAACACGGATACCGCCGCGAGCGCGTCGACGCCGATCATCTGGCCGAGATAGACGCCGTTGATGGTGCCGAACAACGATTGCAGCACGTTGCTCAGCAACATCGGTGCGAGGAAGAACAGGAAGGCTTTGCGCAGCGACGGAGGCTTGGACACGTTCAGTTTCCGGGACAGGAGTTCGTCGCGTTAGAGCAGAAGGACATTGCGTTGAATTGGTCTATCAGCAGGTGCGTCGCACCTAGTCGGCTTGATCGCTGTAGGCGAGGGCGACCGCATGGTCGCGGATATCGGCCGGCCAGTCTGCGATCAACGTCACAAAGCGCCGTCGGTCATGCGCGAACAGGGCGCGGATCGCATCCTCGTAATGCGGGCGGTTGCCGGCCATCGCGGTCATGAAGCGATAGGCTGCGTCCTGGGCGAGCCGTGTGCGGTCCTTGTCACCGCTCGCGCGCCGCGCCTCGTCGATCAGCTTGCGGATCGCGACAGATGCGCCGCCTTTCTGCTGCGCCAGCCAGTCCCAGTGTCGCGGCAGCAGCGTGATCTCGCGCGCGACGACGCCGAGCCTGGGGCGGCCGGGCCCGCGTGGGCCCGCCGGCGTGGACTGTTCGTCCGCCGCGGGAGCCTCGAGCTTCGGCAGGCGCGCCAGCACGTCGTCGATCGAGCCGCGGAAATCGATGTCGACAGGTGCGGAAGTGCGGCCGTCGAACACCAGGATCGCGGCGTCCTTGCGCCGGTCGTGCACTTGCTTGGCGGTGCGGGCGACCTCGGGAAGGCCGCCAGCCGCGATGCGGCGATCTCCATCGAAGGCGACATAGGCTGGATTCATTGGCGGTCTCTCCGATTGCGCGACATACTGCCTGGGCCATTCGCGGCAGTCACGATGCGTGCAGCTCGACTTTGCTGCGCCAGACTGGCACCAAGCGCCGCTTGCCGGCGCTGACATCGGAGGGGACGCCCATGCTGACGGTTCATCATCTCAACAATTCCCGCTCGCAGCGCGTGCTCTGGCTGCTCGAGGAACTGGGCGTGCCCTACGACATCGTCCGCTATCAGCGGCAGCCCGACATGCGCGCGCCCAAGGCGCTGCTCGCAGTGCATCCGCTCGGCAAGTCGCCTGTCATCACCGACAACGGCAACACCATCGCGGAATCCGGCGCGATCCTCGAATACATCATCGGCACCTACGGCAATGGCCGCCTGATTCCTCCCGCGAATACGCCGGAGCGGCTGCGCTACGCCTATTGGCTGCATTACGCCGAAGGCTCGGCGATGCCGCCGCTGCTGCTGAAGCTGCTGTTCACGCTGATGCCGAAGCGCGCGCCGGCGCTGCTGCGCCCATTGGTGCGCAAGGTCTCCAATCAGGCCCTCACCACGCTGGTCAATCCGCAACTCAAGCAGCACATGGCGTATTGGGAAGGCGAGCTCGGCAACAGCGAATGGTTCGCCGGCAATGAATTTACCGGCGCCGATATCCAGATGAGCTTTCCGCTCGAAGCAGCGGCCGCGCGCGGCGGGCTCGAGGACGGCCATCCCAGGTGCGTCGCATTCCTCGAACGCATTCACGCCCGCCCGGCCTATGCGCGGGCGCTGGAGAAAGGTGGGCCGTACCAGGTCGGCCGATAGCGCCTTCGTCATCGCGGCAGCTCGACCAGTGGCAGCAGCCGCGAATCCGACAGCGCCGCGGTGCGATGGCCGATGCCGGCGAGATAGGCCTCCGCTACCGCAAAGGCGAGAAACGCCCCGCGGCTCTTCTGGCGGACCAGCATCGCGCGGTCCCAGCGCTCGCCTTCAGGCCCGATCAGGAACGGACCGCCTTCGCCCATGAACAAGAGATCGCCGCCGCTCTTCCGTAGCAAGGGCAGCGTGTGCGCGATGTAGCGGTCGTAGGCCGCAGCACCCGTGATCGGCTGGGGCGGAGCCAGCTCGGGGCTCGTCGAATAGTCGGCGATCTCGCGGAAGCGCAACAGGTTCAACATCACCAGCTCGCCTGCGATGTCTCGCTGGGCAAAGGCGCGGCCGGCATCCCAGGTCGGCTCCAGATAGCAGGCAGTATCCATGTTCGGTCGTCCGGTCGGTTTCCAACTGACGCGGTTTTACCCGGGTGTAATCGCGTTGTCAATAATACCCGGATATAAATGATTGGCTGATCCGAGCGAGCGCCGAGCTCCTGCTATTCCTTGGTCGCCGACAGCACCTCGGCGATCAGCCTTTCGACGCCGCCACCGGATGGACCGGTCGAATCCCCGAGGCGCACGATCACCAGGTTTCGCGACGGAATGATCGCAATGCGCTGGTCGAGGAAACCCGCGGCAAAGAAGGCGTCGGGCGGAATGCCGTCCCTGAGCCGTTTCGCTGCGCCTTTGGCCGCGCTGCGATTGGTCCAGAACCCGGCGCCGTAATCCGTATCGAGCGTCGCGCTGGCGGAGAAATCCACCCAGTCCTCGTTGAACAGACGCGCGCCGCCGATCTGGCCTTTGTTGAGATAGAGCATGCCGAACCGCGCCCAATCGCGCGCGCTGGCAAGCATGTTGGACGCGCCTTGCAGCGTACCGGTCGCGTCGAATTCCAGCGTCACGTGGCGCATGCCGAGCGGATTGAACAGTTCACGCCATGCAAAGGCGAGCGTCTGTTCCGGCCCGCCCACGACATCGCGAATGATCCCTGCCAGGAGCTGGAATGACCCGCTGGAATAGTGCCATCGCCTTCCCGGCGGCGCGATCAGGGGCGCTTTTGCAGCGTAGCCGGTCATGTCTTCGTCCAGGTACATCCGGCTCGCCTCGTCGAAGCCGAGGTAAGTTTCGTCCAGCGCGAGCCCGGAGGTCATCCGCATCAGATGCTCGATCGTGATCTCACGACGCAAATCATTTGCGCCCTGCCATTGCGGGATCGGCGCGGCCATCGCGGGTTGGATGAGATCCTTGCGTTGAAGAATGCCGATCAACGCATTCACGACCGACTTGCTCAGCGAAAATCCGAGCAGTTGCGTGTCGATGCCAACTCCCGGCGCATAGCGCTCGGCGATGACCCGTCCGTTGTGCACCACCACCACGGCCTTGGTCCTACGCGACACCTCCCCTGCGGGCTCCTCGAACGCGTGATCGAGCGCAGCCACGAGCGCGGCATCCGACGGCGCGACAACGGTCGGAGGAGCGATGTCCGGCAGCAAAGGTGGCGACGGCGGAGTTCTCAGCGCGTCGAAGTCGCTCCGGAGCAGGTAGGGCGGTCTTGAGCCGAGCCGCAAGGTGCAACCAAAGTCCGGGTGAAATGTGGCCTGCCCATGTACCAGCCCCATCACCGATGTCTCGACCACTTTGGCCGTCGGATCGATCCGGTAGCTCAGCACGTGCCGCCACGGCCGAACGTTTGAGATGTCGGCAATCGCCGCAAAGTTGGCATCCGCGTCGAGCCCGGACACGAAGGTCCTGATGCAGACATTGTGCGCGACGAAGTCGGCCATGAAGCGCGCCGCCTTGTCGGCACGAAAATAGCTGCCGGCAATAACAACAACCGTGACCGGCAGCAGCGCCGCCAAGGCGATCCAGATCCGAGCGCGCACGAGGCACCTCTTGGGAAGCTCCGCGCTCCCACAGCACGGCGATGATGTCTTAGCGGGATGTCTGTGCGCCGCCGGCCGTGGGCAAGTGCTGCACGGTGACACCGGGCGGCGGCAGATCGTCGTCGGGCACGAAGAAATCCGACATCAGCGGCACCGACGCGTCGACGCGATAGCGCTCGAAGTCACGCACGCCGTTGGCGTAGAGCACCTTGTCGTCGATGCAGAAATGGCCGGTGAACTCGCGCGACGGCCGGGTGACGATCGCATAGGCCGCATCGCCCATGATCTCCGGAGTACGGCTCGCGCGCATCATGGCGTCGCCGCCGAGCAAGTTGCCGACCGCGGCGGTTGCGATCGTGGTGCGCGGCCACAGCGCGTTGACGGCGATGCCGGCGGATTTCAACTCGCCCGCCAGCCCGAGCACGCACATGCTCATGCCGTATTTCGCCATCGTATAGGCGGTGGAACGCTCGAACCATTTCGTCTTCATGTCGAGCGGCGGCGACAGCATCAGGATGTGCGGATTCTCCGCCTTCGTCAGATGCGGGATGCAGTATTTCGACACCATGAAGGTGCCGCGCGTGTTGATGCCCATCATCAGGTCGAACCGCTTCATGTCGGTCGCCTGCGAGGTGGTCAGGCTGATGGCGCTGGCATTGTTGACGCAGATGTCGATGCCGCCGAACTCCGTGACGGTGCGCTCGATCGCCGCCATCACCTGCGCCTCGTCCCTGATATCGCAGATCAGCGGCAGCGCGTTGCCGCCGGCGGCGCGGACCTCGTCGGCGGCGGTGTAGATCGTGCCCTTCAGCTTGGGGTGCGGCTCGGCGGTCTTCGCCGCGATCGCGACATTGGCGCCGTCACGCGCAGCCCGAAGCGCAATCGCCAGCCCGATGCCGCGACTCGCGCCCGAGATGAACAGCGTCTTGCCTTTGAGGGACGTCATGGCGTGGATCTCCAGTTAGGGACGCACGAACCGACGGCTCCCTCTCCCCTTGTGGGAGAGGGTTGGGGGTGAGGGGTGTCCCTCCACACGGCGTCTTGCATGAAGAGACCGCAAACCATCACCCGGATTGCATCTACCGATGCAATCCGGCCTCTCCCACAAGGGGAGAGGCAAAGCGGTGCAAGCGGCGCGCTCATCGCGCTAGGCATCCGCATGCAGCACGCGGCCGCGCGTCTCCGGCAGCGCGTAGGCGGCGAGGAAGAATACGCCATAGGCCGCTACTGCGAAGATCGCGATCGCGTTGGCAAGTGATGTCGTGGTCGACAGCGCGCCGACAAGATAGGGAAACAGCGCACCGACGCCGCGGCCGAAATTGTAGCAGAAGCCCTGGCCCGAGCCGCGCAGCCGCGTCGGGTAGAGTTCGGTGAGGAATGCGCCCATGCCGGAGAAATAGCCGGAGGCGAAGAAGCCGAGCGGAAAGCCGAGGATCCACAGCACTTCATTGGACAGCGGAAGCTGGGTGTAGAGCAGCACCACCGCGATCGCGCCGAGCGAGAAGATCAGGAACAGGTTGCGCCGGCCAATGCGGTCGGCGAGCCAGGCGCCGACCAGATAACCGATGAACGAGCCGATGATCAGGGTCGCGAGATAGCCGGTGGAGCCGACCACCGAGAGCTTGCGCTCGGTGGTGAGGAAGCGCGGCACCCAGAAGGTGATGGCGTAGTAACCGCCCTGCATGCCGGTGCCGACCAGCGAGGCCAGGATCGTGGTCTTCAGGATCGGCCCGTGAAAGATCTCCCACAATGCCGCCGGTCCGCTGCCGGACGCGCGCTGTTGCGCCAATGTCGCCGCGGAAATCTCGGGCTCGGTGACATAACGGCGGAGATAAAACACGAGCAGCGCCGGCAGCGCGCCGATCACGAACATCCAGCGCCACGCCGTCTCCGCAGGCAGAGCCGAGAACAGCACGGCTTGCGCCAGCACGGCAAAGCCCCAGCCGATCGCCCATCCGGATTGCACCGAACCGACCGCGCGTCCGCGATATTGCGGCCGGATCGCTTCGCCCATCAGCACGGCGCCCGCCGCCCATTCGCCGCCGAAGCCCAGCCCGAGCAGTGCGCGTGCGATCAGGAGCTGATCGAAATTCTGCACGACGGCGCAGACCAGCGAGAAGAAGGAGAACCAGAGGATGGTGAATTGCAGCGTCCTCACTCGCCCGATGCGGTCGGAGAGATAGCCGCCGAGCCAGCCGCCGACCGCCGAGGACAGCAGCGTCACCGTGCCGGCGAGCCCTGCGGTGCCGGCATCGACCTTCCACAGCGCGATGATGGTGCCGATGACCAGCGGATAGATCATGAAATCCATGCCGTCGAGCGCCCAGCCCGCGGCGCAGGCCCAGAACGTGCGCCGTTCCTGCACATTCATGTCGCGATAGAAGGCAAGAAGACTGCTGTCCTGGATCTCCGCGATCTCTATCGAATCGGATTCAGCTCGGCTCATACGTGTTCCCTTTGGGGGCAATTGTCGCCGGCAATTCCGAAATCCGCGGCCGGCTCGCGCGGAGGCGGCAATTTACCGCGATGCAGTAGGGTGGGCAAAGGCGCATTTGCGCCGTGCCCACCATCTGATGCCGTGCTCGCGATGGTGGGCACGCTGTCGCTTTGCCCACCCTACAATTGACGGTTTCACTGTCCCGCCGCCTCCGCGCCTCGCGTGCGCGGATCGGGCGCGCCGAGCAGGCCGTTGGGTGTCACCAGTATCGAGTTGGCCGAGGAGTAGCCGAGCGGTTCGACCAGTCTGTGGCCCTTGGCCTTCAGCTCCTCGAGCACCTGCTCGGGAAAGCCGCGCTCGATCCTGACCTCGTCGGGCAGCCATTGATGATGCACGCGCGGCGCCGCAACGGCGGCGGCGATGTCCATCTTGTAGTCGATCACGTCGACGATGATCTGCGTCACCGCGGAGATGATGCGGCTGCCGCCCGGCGATCCCGTTACCAGCACCGGCTTGCCATCCTTCAGCACGATGGTCGGCGACATCGACGACAGCGGGCGCTTGCCGGGGCCGGGCAGGTTGGCCTCGAAGCCGACCAGGCCAAAGGCGTTGGCGGCGCCCGGCGCTGCAGTGAAATCGTCAAGCTCGTTGTTGAGCAGCACGCCGGTGCCCTCCGCGACGAGGCCGACGCCGTAAGGGAAGTTCAGCGTGTAGGTATTGCTGACGGCGTTGCCGCCGGCATCGACGACGGAATAGTGCGTGGTGTTGTCGCCCTCGTGCGGCGGCTTCGCATTCCGCACGTCGGTCCAGGGTGTGGCACGGGCGAGATTGATGGTCGCGCGCTGTTTCGCGGCGTAGTCTTTCGAGATCAACAGTTGCGTCGGCGCATCGACGAAGGCGGGATCGCCGAGATAGCGCGCACGATCGGCATAGGCGCGCTTCATCGCCTCGATCATCACATGCAGCGACGCCGCCGAGCCCTGCTTCATCTCGGACATCGGAAAGCCTTCGAGGATGTTCAGGATCTCCAGCAGCACCACGCCTCCCGAAGAGGGCTGCGGCATCGAGACGATGTCATAGCCCCGATAGGTGCCGCGGATCGGCGGGCGGATGACCGGATGATAAGATTTCAGGTCGTCGAGGCTGATGATGCCGCCGGCATCACGGATGCCCTTGACGAGCTTCTCGGCGACCGCGCCTTCGTAGAAGCCGCGCGGGCCCTGCTCCGCAACCGCCGTCAGTGTCGCGGCGAGATCGCTCTGGATCAGCCGGTCGCCCTCGTGCAACGGGCTGCCGTCGGGATGCGAGAAAGTCCTGGCCGAATTCGGCCAGCGCGACATGCGGCGATACATGTCGTTGAGCGTGTCCGATGTATCGTCGGTGACGATGAAGCCGTCGCGCGCGAGCTCGATCGCGGGTTGAATGATCTGCGCCAGCGTGAACTTGCCGGAGCCGTATTTCTCCAGCGCAAGCGCAAGTCCGGCAACAGTGCCGGGCACGCCGATGCCGAGTGCGGAATAGCGCGATTTGTTGGGGTCCGGCTTGCCGTCGGCACGCAGGAACATGTCGCGCGTTGCCGCCAGCGGTGCGGTCTCGCGGTAGTCGATGGTGACGTCCTCGTTGCGTCCGGCTAGATGGATCACCATGAAGCCGCCGCCGCCGATATTGCCGGCGCGCGGATAGGTGACCGCCATCGCAAAACCGGTGGCGACCGCGGCATCGACCGCATTGCCGCCTTGCCGCAGGATGTCGGCGCCGACCCGCGCGGCGATTTTCTCCTGCGCCACCACCATGCCGCTTTCGGCCGGAATGCTGCGAATTCCGTCAGCGGCCGGCGGCATGTAGAAGCGGCGCTGCTCCTGGCTGAGCGCCGGCGCAGCAACACCGATCAACAGGAGAGCGGCAAACAACCGTCGCGATATCGTTGCGGTCCGCGTCATCGGAGCCCCCTGCTTTTTCATTCGACGTGACATTCGCAAAACAAGCCCATGCTATATGGGGACGGCTTCGCGAGGCAAAACGCCTGTTCGTGACTCGATTTGAGGAATCTTTATGACGATGGCGGTGACGGCACAGACAGGCATTGACGAGGTGAAGACTTATCCGGGGCGCGCCGCAGTCATTAGCTGGATCTTCTTCGACTGGGCTGCGCAGCCATACTTTACGCTGATCACGACCTTCGTCTTTGCGCCCTATTTCGCGAGCTTTGTCGCATCCGATCCGGCGAGCGGTCAGGCGATGTGGGGCTTTGCCACGGCGGCCGCGGGGCTCGCGATCGCGTTGCTGTCGCCGGTGCTGGGCGCGATTGCCGATGCCAGCGGCCGCCGCAAGCCGTGGATCGCGGGCTTTGGTGCGCTGCTCGTGATCGGCGCGAGCGCGATGTGGATCGGCAAGCCCGGCAATCCCGACGTCATTCCCGTGCTGCTGCTCGCCTATGCGATCGCAAGCGTCGGCGTCGAGTTCGCGACCGTCTTCAACAATGCGATGATGCCGACGCTGGTACCGCCGGACAGGATCGGCCGGTTGTCGGGCACCGGCTGGGCCACCGGCTATGTCGGCGGCATCCTGAGCCTCGTGCTGGTGCTCGGCTTCCTCGCCGCCAACGCCGAGACCGGCCGCACGCTGTTCGGCTTCACCCCGCTATTCGGTCTCGATCCCGTCACCCATGAGGGCGATCGCATCACCGGACCACTGACCGGGCTGTGGTTCATCATCTTCGTGGCGCCGATGTTCCTGTTCACGCCGGACTATCCGGCCAAGCGTCCGTTGCGCGATGCGGTCGGCGAAGGTCTGCGCGAGTTGCGGGAGTCACTGGCGAGCCTGCCGAAGCAGACATCGATGGCGCGATTTCTGCTCGCGAACATGATCTACACCGATGGCTTGGTGTCGCTGTTTGCCTTCGGTGGGATCTATGCGGCCGGCACCTTCGGCTGGGACACGATCCGCATCGGCACGTTCGGCATCATCCTGGCGATCGCCGGTACGTTCGGGGGCTGGATCGGCGGCAAGCTCGACGATGCGTTCGGGCCGAGACGGGTCATCACGGGCAGCCTGCTGATCCTGCTGTTTGCGATCGTCGCGATCCTCACCGTGAACAAGGATTCCGTCCTGTTCATCGCGGTCGCGCCTCCAGTACCCGGCGGTCCGTTGTTTGCCGGCGCTGCCGAACGCGCCTATCTCGTGCTGGGTTGCTTGATCGGCGCCACCGGCGCGCCGCTGCAAGCCGCCTCGCGCTCGCTTCTGATCCGCCTCGCGCCGAAGGATCGCATCGCGCAGTATTTCGGCCTGTTCGCCCTGACCGGGAAAGTGACGTCGTTCATCGGTCCGCTCCTGATCGGCGCGATCACCGCGGCGACCGCGAGTCAGAAAGCCGGCATGGCGGTGCTGGTGGTGTTTTTCGTCGTGGGTCTGACGCTGCTGGCGAAGGTGCGGGAGTAGTAAACACTGTCGTCCCGGGCAAGCCAACGGGTCGGCGCGAAGCGCCGCCCGATGACAGGCTCCACGCGACCCGGGACCCATAACCACCGCTGCTCAAGATAAGTACGCTGGAGCCCCAGCTTGCTCTAACAATGCACGCCTGTGGTTATGGGTCCCTGCTTTCGCAGGGACGACAGGTTAATGCCGGAAGTGGCGCACGCCGGTGAACACCATCGCGATGCCGTGCTCGTCGGCGGCCTTGATCACCTCGTCGTCGCGCATCGAGCCGCCAGGCTGGATCACCGCGGTGGCGCCGGCCTCGATGCAGGCGAGCATGCCGTCGGCAAACGGGAAGAACGCGTCGGAGGCGACCACCGAGCCTTTGGTCAGAGGCTCCGCCAGCTTCAATTCCGCCGCTGCGTCCAGCGCCTTGCGTGCGGCGATGCGCGCGGAATCGACCCGGCTCATCTGGCCGGCGCCGATGCCGACGGTGGCGAGATCCTTGGCGTAGATGATGGTGTTCGACTTGACGTGCTTTGCGACGCGGAAGGCGAATTTGAGATCGCGCAGCTCGGCATCGGTCGGCGCGCGCTTGGTCGCGACCTTGAGGTTCATGTCCTCGACCACGGCATTGTCGCGGCTCTGCACCAAAAGGCCGCCGGCGACCGTTTTGGCGGTGAGGCCGACCGCGCGCGGATTCGGCAGGCCGCCGGCGAGCAGCAGGCGCAGGTTGCGCCGGCTCGCGATGATCGAGATCGCTTCCTCGGTCGCGTCGGGCGCGATGATCACCTCGGTGAAGATGCCGATGATGGCGCGCGCGGCATCCGCGTCCAGCGTGCGGTTGACCGCGATGATGCCGCCATAGGCCGAGGTCGAGTCACAGGCGAGCGCGCGGCGGTACGCAGTGGCGAGGTCGGGGCCCTCGGCGACGCCACAGGGGTTGGCGTGCTTGACGATCACACAAGCCGCGGTGCGGCCCGGATCGAACTCGCCGATGCATTCATAGGCCGCATCGGTGTCGTTGATGTTGTTGTAGGACAGTTCCTTGCCCTGAAGCTGGCGCGCGGTGGCGACGCCCGGCCGCTTGTCCGGCGTGGCGTAGAATGCCGCGGTCTGATGCGGATTCTCGCCATAGCGCAGCGACTGGATCAGTCGGCCGCCGAAGGCACGGAAGTCCGGCGCCTTGGTGTCGAGCTGCACGGCAAACCAGTTCGAGATCGCGGCATCATAAGCCGCGGTGCGCGCATAGGCCTTGGCGGCCAGCCGCCGGCGCAGGCCAAGCGAGGTCGCGCCCTTGTGCGCGGCGAGCTCGTCGAGCACCGCAGAATAGTCCTGCGCTTCGACCACGACAGTGACGTCGTCATGGTTCTTGGCCGCGGCGCGGATCATCGCGGGGCCGCCGATGTCGATGTTCTCGATGCACTCCTCGAAGCCGGCGCCTTTGTCGACAGTCGCCTCGAACGGATAGAGGTTGACCACCAGAAGATCGATCGGCGCGATGCCGTGCGCGGCCATCGCCGCCGCGTGCTCCTTGTTGTCGCGGATCGCGAGCAGGCCGCCATGCACCTTCGGATGCAGCGTCTTGACCCGGCCGTCCATCATTTCGGGGAAGCCGGTGAGATCGGAAACGTCCTTGACCTTCAAGCCCGCGGCGGCGATGGCCTTGGCCGTGCCGCCGGTCGAGACCAGTTCGACGCCATGGTCGGCCAGCGTCTTGGCGAAGTCGATCAGGCCGGTCTTGTCGGAAACGGACAACAGAGCGCGGGTCACGCGGCGAAGCTGTTCGGTCATGCTGGAAATCCCTGGCTGTTAAGGCAGCCGGGTAGCATGGTTTAGTGCGGTACGAAACCGATACATGGGCCTGATTCCCGGGAAATTGAGGCTCCTTCCCCGTCATCCCCGCGCAAAGGCTTCGCCTTTGTCGCTGGAGCCGCGAGCGGAGCGAGCCTCGAAGGGTGCACGGCCCGGCTGGTGGCCGTCGACCCTTCGAAACGCGCGCGAGTGCGCGCTCCTCAGGGTGACGGTTCAAATCGCACGGAATGGAAGCAATACGCCCGGCCGCTTACAGCGGCAGTTCCGGCTCGCGGCGGGCATTGCGCCGCGCGTTGGTGGCGGAGGCCGAGGTCGAGGAGCGCACGAAGCTCCAGCGCACCGTGGACGCCTGCCGGGCGTCCTGCCGGATCACGATCTGGGAGGTGCGGCGCGGGCCGTCATTGCCGGCCAGGAACACGCTGTCCTCGAGATCGACCTTGTCGTCGAAGGCCTCGAAGGTCCAGACGTCGCGATTGGGCAGCACCAGCATCACGCCGCGTGCGTCCGACAGGCGGCTGGCCTTCACCGACGGATGCAGATGGAAGCGCAGCGCAAAGTCGGCCTCGCTGCCCTTGATGCGGCCGCCCTGTGCCGGCGCAACCGAATCCTCGCCCTCCAGGCGTGTGCCGTCGTGAGCCAGGATCAGCACGCGGCGATGGATCACGCCGAAGCGGGACCGATATCCGTCATGCGATATGGTCAGCATGTCGCCTTCGGTGATGGTCTCGCGGAAGTTCTCGATATGGCTGGGGCCGCTGGTGATCGGCGCGCCGCGCAGCAACCGCTTCATCGCCGACAACTCGACGAATTGGCATGACGAGGTCTCGCGATAGGTCAGTGTCGAATGCGCTGCGGTGGAGCGCGCGAACGGTCGCCAATTCTCGCGCCCGGTGGACGGCATGCCGCAATTGACGACGATGCGGCTCGGACCGGACGAGAATTCGAAGGAGAGGCAGCCGGCATGTGCGTCCTGGCTGACGCTGGGTGGCGGCGGCGGGCCGGTGTCGACGATCACGGTCGCCGCGCCGGCATCGATCCGCTGGAAGCCCGAATGCGGCATGCTCGACATCGGCACGCCGCGCGTGTCGTCATAGGCGAGCAGTGTCGCGACGAGATCGGACGGTGCGGTGCTCATGCCGTTGAATAGTGCGAAACTGCCGTCGCCGTGCCGGAAGAAGCGAAGCATCGGCATCATGCGATCGATCGCATTGAGCAGCGCCGGCGGCGGCGCGATGTTCCGCGCGGCAAAGGTCTGCCGCAGCGGCAGCAGATCGCTGAGCAACTCGACCAGTGCGCCGGGATTGCGCGAGATGTGGCCGCCATCGGGCAGGATCTGGCGCTGCAACTCCTCCGACAGCTTGCGTGAGGTCGCCTTGATGTTGCGCGCCTGGTTGGCGAGGCAGAGCGAGGCGTAGCACAGCGCGATCAGCACCTGCAGCCGCGGCACGCCGTCATTGTCGAGCGCGGAGTAGCGCAGATAGCGAATCTCGCGCGCCAGCCCGCGCAGATATTTGCGGTAAAACTTGCCGTCGCTGTCACCAAGCACCAATGGTGCCTGCGACAACAGCGAGATCACGCGGCGCGCGCGCACATCAGCGCGGCTCTCCAGCGGCCGCTTGCGCGCCTGGTTGGAGATCCAGTCGTCGACCAGCGAGCGGGCATTGGCGCGGGTCAGCGCGGTGTCGGCGGCGCGCAGATGGCGCAGCCAGCCGAAGCCGAGCAGCGCGGCTTCCCAATCTTCCGACGGCGGCTCGAGATCGAAGATCGAGCGTCCATGGCAGGTGACGATCTTGCCGGCGAAGACGAATCGGCCGGCGTAGATTTCCGCAGCGCGGGTGGCGTCCGCCGTGCGGAGGTCGTGCGGAGCAATCATCAGCCGGTCGGTGCGGCCGGGCCACAGCCGTGACAGCGCGACGGTTCCACCGCTGACGCGTGCGACGATGCTGCGGGCGAAGCGGCCAGCAACCAGCGTCGAGATGCGTCTGCTTTGAGCGACCGACACGCCTAACCTTGTGGAAGGGGATCTTGAACGAATCCTTTATTAATCCGGAAACGCGGCCAAGACACCCTCTTGAAACCGCGCGAATCACCCGGAGCCTAGAAGACACAGGTTTAAAATCAGGATTTAACCAGCCTGGCCGCGTAAAATCCATCCAGCCCGCCCAATCGTGCGTCGGCATGGGGCAAATGACACGGCAGAGTGCGCAAATCGCCGTCGGCGGTGATGATTTCGTCGAGGTCCGCGACCTCGCCCCTCTCGACCGGCGCACGCCGCAAGCCTGATTCGTCCGCCAGCAGCGCGGCAATCGCCTGTTCGCCCTCCTCGGGCTCCAGCGAGCAGGTGCAGTACACCAGCGTACCGCCAGGCTTCAGCAGTCCGACGGCCTTTTGCAGCAGCCGTTTCTGCAGTCCCGACAGCGTGGCGATATCGGCCTCTTGGCGCAGCCAGGCGACGTCGGGATGGCGGCGAATCGTTCCGGTCGAGGTGCAGGGCGCATCGACCAGGATGCCGTCGAAGCTTTCGGCCTGCGCTGGCCATTCGACCGTGTCGCTGACGACGTTCTCAGCCTGCAGCGCGAGCCGCGTGAGGTTGTCGCGCAGCCGCGCCATCCGCGCCGGCGAGCGGTCGACTGCGGTGACCCGTGCACCGGCAAAGGCGAGCTGGGCGGTCTTGCCGCCTGGCGCGGCGCAGAGGTCGGCGATCGCCTTGTCCTTGATGTCGCCGAACAGGCGCGCCGGCAGCGCAGCCGCTGCGTCCTGCACCCACCATTGACCTTCCGCGAAACCCGGCAGCATGGTCACGGAACCCTGCAGCAGGGTGCGCACGGTTCCCGTCGGCAGCGTCTCGCCATGCAGGCGGCTCGCCCATTGTGGCGCATCCGACTTCACCGTGAGATCGAGCGACGGTTCATGGCTTAGTGCGAGCGCCATGTCGCGCGCGGTCGATTCGCCATAATGCGCGATCCAGCGCGTCAGCATCCATTGCGGCAGATCGAGGGTCTGCATCTTGATCTCGTCGATCAGGCCATGGCCCTCGCGCGCGCAACGGCGCAGCACGGCGTTGACAAGCCCGGCATATTTCGCCGCGCGCCGGTCCGACTGGACAAGGCGCACCGAGAGATCGACCGCGGCATGATCGGGCACATCCATCCAGAGGATCTGCGCGGCGCCGATCAGGAGCGCGCTTTGCGCGCGCGGCGCATCGGTCGGGATGCCGCGGTCGAGCAGGCGCGACAGCAGATGGCCGAGCGTGCCGAGACGGCGCAGGATGGTCGACACCAGCCGCCGCATCAGCGCGCGGTCGCGATCGGCGAGTGATTTCAGGCCGGGATGTGCGCCCGCGCCGTCGAGCTGGTCGTCGAGCGTGCGATGCTTGTGCAGCACGCCGTCGAGAATGTCGGCCGCGATTCGTCGTGCCGCGAGACCGGGTACTTCGGAAGGAACTGCAAATCTTGAAGGAGGCATGAAGCGGAGATATCTCGGAAGGTGCTAAGTTACATTCGGCTCATGCCTATGAACTGGAAAACCTCTCTGGCACGCGAATATGCCAAATGTAAGAATCGCTCCGAGATATCTTGTGATCGTCATGTCGTCGCTGCGCCGACGGGAAGATGCGCGACGCGCAGCCGGAAAGTCTTGCCATGCCTGATAATTCTTCACCGCCGCTCGAAGCGGCGCCGCGCAAGCCGCTGACGCCGGCTGCGCAGCGTGCGCTCGCCGAGGCCGAAGCGCGGCGCAAGGCCGCCGAGCAGACCGCAGCCACGCGGCCGAAGGAGCTCCAGGGGCCGAAGGGTCCGGAACCAACACGTTACGGCGACTGGGAAACCAAGGGCATCGCCTCCGATTTCTGACATCCTTGCCGGACAGGCCGACTCAGGCCTAGTCAGGGGAATATGTCCCCATACGAGAGAATAAATGCTCATCGTGCGCCGGGACGCCCGCCCTTTGGCCGGTCGCGCTGGGGCCGGCGCTTCTCGGCGGCGCTGCCGTGGGTGTTCGTTCTCGGCATGGCGGCCGGCTCCATGTTGCCGATCCGCCAATGGGTGCATGTGCCGCTCCCGCATTGGTCCGACAGCTGGCCTCGAGATGGCGATGCGATCTGGCGGCGCGCCGGCGTACCGGATGCCCGGCATCCCGCCGACGTCATCAGGACGATCGACGGCGACACCTTCGCGGCGCGGGTGCATGTATCGCCCGGTCTCGACCTGACCACGCATGTCCGCCTGCGCGGCATCGATGCGCCGGAGCTGAAGGCGTCCTGCCCGCAGGAATTGCGAATGGCGGAGGCGGCGACCTCAGCGCTGCGCGAACTGCTCCGTCAGGGCGATGTCGTGATCTACAATGTCGGTCCCGACAAATATCAGGGACGTGTCGTCGCCGACGTCGCGACAAGAAAGACCGACGACGTTTCGGCGGCGCTGCTCGCGGGCGGCTACGCGCGAGCCTACAATGGCGGGCATCGCAGCGGCTGGTGCGCCAACGCCATTCGTTGAAGCAAGATGGTCTTCCGCAGCGCGCTCCGAAGCGATCTCTCCTGGTGCCGCAATAAACAAAAGCCGCGCCGATGCGCGGCCTTTGTTCCGCCGGCTCCGATCGATGTCAGCGGGTGACGACGACGGTCGTGCCGACCGAGACGCGCTGATAGAGATCGGTGATGTCGGAATTGAGCATGCGGATGCAGCCGTAGGACACGAAGCCGCCGACCGAGCCCGGCACGTTGGTGCCGTGGATCGCATATTCGCCGCCGGCAAGCGTCATCGCGGCCACGCCCATCGGATTCTGCGGCGAGCCGCCCGGGATCACGTTCGGGATGCTCGGCTTGTCGCGCTTCAATTCGGCGGGCGGCGACCAGGCCGGGTTGCGATACTTGCCGTCGATCTGGGTGGTGCCGGCCCACTGCTTGCCGGCCTTGCCGACGCCGACCGGGTAACGCATCGCGTGGCCGGAATCGAGGATGAGATAGAGCCGCCGCTCGGCCGTCTTCACCACGATGGTGCCCGGCGAATAGTTCTCGGCGCGCATGCCGACCATTTCGGGTCGCGCTTCGGCGGCTGACGACATCAAGGCGCCCGCCCCGATGGTGGCGGCCAACGCCACCGCAATCTTCAACGACATCACCTTCTCCACTGCCCAACAAGCCCCTCGCGGGGCCTCAAAACCAGCAGCAGGGCCCAACAGCGGGGCCTGCCGGTCTCACATACGCAATGTTAGCCGCGTGGCTTTAACCGGATGGTTGCCGCGCGAGTCGCAAGACACGTCATAGTGGCAAAAGGAAAGGAAATGTTCGGATCAAAGTAAATGACCTGGAAACAACACTCCGCCGCAAATCCGCGTCGGGGGCGCCGGGTCTCTGACAATTGCGTGAAACCGCCGACCCACGAAGCGGAAGGGCCGCGGCGATGATCGCGCGGCCCTGCACTCTTTGTTTTCCGATGTTGGCGGCGTCAGCCTAGATTGTTGTTTGACGCGTTTTCTTCACGCGAACCGGTGTCCACTTCGCTCGAAAACGCTCTATGCCGGCGCGCCCTTCTTGTTCTGGCGGTTCTTGACGAGATCGTCGACCACGGCCGGGTCGGCGAGCGTCGAGGTGTCGCCGAGGCTCGACGACTCGTCCTCCGCGATCTTGCGCAGGATGCGGCGCATGATCTTGCCCGAGCGCGTCTTCGGCAGTCCGGGCGCGAATTGGATCAGGTCGGGGGAGGCGATCGGGCCGATGTCCTTGCGGACCCAGGCCACCAGCTCCTTGCGCAGCGCCTCCGTCGGCTCAGTGCCTTTCATCAAGGTGACGTAGGCGTAGATGCCTTGGCCCTTGATGTCGTGAGGATAGCCGACGACCGCGGCTTCGGACACGGCCTCATGCGCGACCAGCGAGCTTTCGACCTCTGCGGTGCCCATGCGGTGGCCGGAAACGTTGATCACATCATCGACGCGGCCGGTGATCCAGTAGTAGCTGTCGGCGTCGCGGCGGCAGCCGTCGCCGGTGAAGTACTTGCCCTTGTAGGTCGAGAAGTAAGTCTGCTCGAAGCGGGCGTGATCGCCATACACCGTGCGCATCTGGCCGGGCCAGGAGCGCGTCAGGCAGAGGTTGCCCGAGGTCTCGCCCTCCAGCGTCTTGCCGTCGGCATCGACGATCTCGGGCACCACGCCGAAGAACGGCCGCGTCGCCGATCCCGGCTTCAGCTTGGTCGCGCCGGGCAGCGGCGTGATCAGGATGCCGCCGGTCTCGGTCTGCCACCAGGTGTCGACGATCGGGCAGCGGTCGTCGCCAACCACGCGATGATACCATTCCCAGGCTTCCGGGTTGATCGGCTCGCCGACCGAGCCGAGCAACCGCAGCGACTTGCGTGACGTCTTCTTCACCGGCTCGTCGCCACCCTGCATCAGCGCGCGGATCGCGGTCGGCGCGGTGTAGAAGATGTTGACCTTGTGCTTGTCGACGACGTTCCAGAAGCGGGAGTTGTCGGGGTAGTTCGGTACGCCCTCGAACATCAGCGTGGTCGCGCCGTTGGCGAGCGGCCCGTAGAGGATATAGCTGTGGCCGGTGACCCAGCCGACGTCGGCGGTGCACCAGTAGATGTCGCCATCGTGATAGTCGAAGACGTATTGATGCGTCATCGCCGCGAACACGAGATAGCCGGCGGAGGTGTGCAGCACACCCTTCGGCGTTCCGGTCGAGCCCGACGTGTAGAGGATGAACAACGGGTCCTCCGCATTCATCGGCTCGCACGGGCATTCCGCGGTGACCATCTTGGCGGCGTCGTGGTACCAGAGGTCGCGCGTCGGGTTCATGTCGACGGCACCGCCGGTGCGCTTCACCACCACAACCCAATCGACGCCTCCGGTCTTGGCGATGGCCGCGTCGACATTGGCCTTCAGCGGCACCTTCCTGCCGCCGCGCAAACCTTCATCGGCGGTGATGATCACCTTCGAATCGCAGTCCTTGATGCGCTGGGCGAGGCTGTCGGGGGAGAAGCCGCCGAACACCACCGAATGGATCGCGCCGATCCGCGCGCAAGCCAGCATGGCGTAGGCCGCTTCCGGAATCATCGGCAGGTAGATCGTGACACGATCGCCCTTCTTGACGTTCCGCGTGCGCAGGATATTGGCCATCTTGCAGACTTCGTCGTGAAGCTGGCGGTAGGTGATGTGCTTCGACTCGGAGGGATCGTCGCCCTCCCAGATGATCGCGGTCTGGTCGCCGCGCTTCTCCAGATGACGGTCGATGCAATTCCAGGCGACGTTCAACTCGCCGTCCTCGAACCATTTGATCGAGATGTTGCCCGGCGCAAAGGAGACGTTCTCGACCTTGGTGAACGGCTTGATCCAGTCGACCCGCTTGCCGTGCTCGGCCCAGAAGCCGCTGGGGTCCGATACCGACCGCGCATACATCTCGCGATATTTGGCATCATCGATATAAGCGCGCTTGGCCCAGTCAGCCGGCACGTCATAAATCTTCTCGGACATCATTTCCTCCACTCATTGCCGATCGCAAACGACGCGGTGGCAAGCCGTCTTCATCATTGCCGGGAGTATGCGTGGCCGCGTTCTGGCCGGGCAAGGAAAAAGGACTGTCACCTTTGTCGCGCAGTAGCCGTCAGGCGCGCCCTCCGGCTGTTGCATGTGCTAAGACGGCTTTACCGCAATCCATCGACGAGAGAAACCTATGCTCCATCGCGTGGCCCGGGTCACTGGTCTCTTGGTCGTAGCCATGTCACTGGCCGCGCCACTTGCGCGCGGCTAAACGGCAGCACCGGCGCCGACACCGGAGGCGCTCGCCGTCGCAAGGGAATTGGTGACAACGATCCACCTGATGGATCAGTTCAAGGCGCTGATGCCGGCCATCATGAAGAGCATGAAGCCCGCGATCGTCCAGGGCCGCAGCGACGTCGACCATGACTACGATACCCTGACGCCGATCTTGCTCGCCGGCTTCCAGGCGCGGTTCAACGAATTGTCGGAAGCCGTCGCCATCGTCTATGCCAGCAACTTCACGCCGGACGATCTGCGCGACCTGATTGCCTTCTACAAAACCCCGGTGGGCCAGACGTGAGGCAGCAATCCCTGCTGGCCGGCCAGAAGTTCGGCCAGTCCGTGGCTGCGGACATGCGGCAGCGGATCATCGAGGAGCTGCGCAAGAAGGGGCATGACCTCTGACCTGGTTTCAGGCGCTGTCACCCCGCCACCCCGCAAGCAGGCGGAACCAGCCGTCAATTTCGCGTGTCGCGGCAGCCTGACATCAACGTTAGCGGCCGAATGGCACCCATGAAAGGTAATTAGAGACCGTTTTGAGTGATTCGCGACTCGCAATATGGGTCAGGACCCCCTAAATCGCTTTCCCGGGGCCGATGGCCCGGCCGGAACGAAGCCCAAAAAACGGCATTACCGGCAGCACAGGCAGAAGAAGGCGTCTTGGACAGATGGTGGATCAGCAGAATATCGCGGCTGTGCGGCCCGTTTCCGCCGATCCCGCTGTCGCCCTGGCGAAGGCACTGGGCCAGTGGCCGCCCAAGCCACAAGCAAAGCTCTCGCCGCGCGCAAAGCTGCAGTCGCCGAAGCTGAAGTTCGACGCGCCCGCCGTCCTTAAGACCTCGGTGGAAGATCTCGCCCGTGACCTGGGCCTCAGGCTCGGCGATCAGAACGAACTGACCATCCGCCGCATCAAGCGCGGAAGTAGCTATTCATTCATTCGCGCCAACGGCACCCGCATCCGCGATGCCCGCACCATCCGCCGGCTGCATGCGATGGCGGTGCCGCCGGCCTATCGCCAGGTGCGCTATTCCAGCGACCCGAGCTCCCATCTGCAGGCGGTCGGCCGCGATGCCGCCGGCCGGCTGCAATACCGCTACCATGCCGATTGGGAAAAGGTGCGCGAGCAGCGCAAGGCGCATCGCCTTGCTAAGCTGGTCGCGGCGCTGCCGAAGATCCGGCGCAAGGTCTCGGCGTTTCTGTCCGGCGACGAGCCGACGCGTGAATTCGCGCTGTCGGCGGTGATCGAGCTGATCGCGCGCACCGCGATCCGGCCCGGCAATGAATCCTATGCCCGCCTCAACGGCACCCGCGGCGCCACCACCCTCTTGAAGTCCAACGTCACGCTGGAGGACGATTCCCTGGTGCTGACCTTCAAGGCCAAGGGCGGCAAGGCGGTGCGCAAGGAATGCGATGCGGCCAAGCTCGTGCGCGCCGTCGGCATTTTGCGCACGGTGCCGGGCAAGCGCATGTTCCAGTATTACGACCGGTCCGGCGTCGTGCGCGCGGCGTCGACCACGGCGGTGAACGCATTCCTGCGCGAAATCGCGGGCATCAAGATTTCGCTGAAGGATTTCCGCACGCTGATGGCGTCTGCGGTCGTCGTGGAATCGCTGTCGCGGATCACGCCGGCCACCAGCGAGCGCGGCCGCAAGCGCCAAGTGCTGGAAGCGATCCGCGCCGCGGCCGACCAGCTCTCCAACACGCCGGCAATCTGCCGCCGCAGCTACGTCCACGACACCATCGTCACCGCATTCGAGGATGGCATCCTCGAGCGCTTCGCCGCGACGATGAAGGGCTACCGCACCCAGTCCAAGCGTGAGCAGTTGCTGGCCCAGGTCGTGATGGCGGCGGGAGCGTAGGCTCAGCATAACCCTCTCGTCGTCCCGGCCTAGTGCGCAATTGCGCACGGGGGGCCGGGACCCATTACCCCAAATGTCGATTGCTGGAATGCGCTGTGGCCCCAGCGCGGCGCCACAACTGCGCCCTGTGGTTATGGGTCCCTGCCTTCGCAGGGACGACGGCGGAGTTCGTCGAACGTTACAGGCCGCCCATCTTGCAGACGTACTTCCACTCCTCCGCCGTCACAGGCTGCACTGAAAGCCGCGAATATTTCACCAGCGCCATGTCGGCGAGCTTCTTGTCGGCCTTGATCGCGGCCATCGTCACCGGCGTCTTCAACGGCTTGTCGGCCTTGATGTCGACGCAGACGAACTTACCGGTCTTGTCGGTCGGATCGGGATAGGCCTCCTTGATGACCTCGGCGATGCCGACGATCTCCTTGCCCTCGTTGGAGTGATAGAAAAACGCCTTGTCGCCCTTCTTCATGTTCACGAGATTCTGCCGTGCCGTGAAGTTGCGCACGCCGGTCCATGCCTCGCCCTTCGCGCCCTTGGCCACCTGCTGGTCCCACGACCAGACCGAAGGTTCGGATTTCACCAGCCAGTACGCCATTGTCATTCCTCCGCCTTGAACGGCCGCGTCAGCAGGCCCTCAATCGCCGCATCGATCGTCAGCGTGTTGCTCAGGATCGCCGCGACGGCTTTTGATACCGGCATATCGACATTTTGCGAAGCGGCGAGTTCGATCAGCACGGGCGCGGTGAACGCGCCTTCGGCGAGCTTGCCTACGGGAGGAGCTTCGCCGCGGCCGAGCGCGCGGCCGAGCGCGAAATTGCGCGATTGCGCGGTCGAGCAGCTCAGCAGCAGGTCGCCCAGTCCCGACAGGCCGGCAAGCGTTTCTGTGCGCGCGCCGCAGGCGCGCCCGAGGCGGGCGAGCTCGCTGAAGCCGCGCGTGGTCAGCGCGGCGAGCGCGGAGGCGCCGAGCTCACGGCCGACCACGATGCCGGCCGCGATCGCCAGCACGTTCTTCGCCGCGCCGCCGATCTCGACGCCGCGCACGTCGGTCGTGTGATAGGGCCGGAATGTCGCCGAGCCGAGCGCCTGCACCAGGCGACTTGCCAGCGTCTCATCCTTCGCCGCTAGCGTCACCGCGGTCGGCAGTCCGCGCGCGACGTCGTCGGCAAAGCTCGGTCCGGACAGGATGGCGGGCACCGCCTGGGGCGCGGCTTCCGCGATCACTTCGGTCATGAATTTGTGAGTGCCGTGCTCGATGCCCTTGGCGCAGGCGATCACCGGCGTGCCGGGTTTCAGATGAGGCGCAAGATGACTGACGGCCGCGCGCAGATGCTGCGCCGGGGTCACGGCGAGGATGATGTCGGCGCGCGCCGCAGCCGCGACATCAGACGTCACGGCGATCGCTGGACCGAGCCGGAGGCCGGCGAGCCTCGGATTGATCCGCGACGTCTCAATCTGCGCTGCGTGCTCGGCATTGCGTGCGTACAGCGTCACCTTGCGTCCGGCGCGTGCCGCGACATCGGCCAACGCCGTGCCCCAGGCGCCGGCCCCGATCACGCTGACTGAGCTGTGTGCGGGCATCACGTCGGCCGGTCAAAGCTCCCTCTCCCCGCTCTTGCGGGGAGAGGGTTGGGGTGAGGGGCTCCATCCACGAGCGAGCCGAGTGTTGAGGCCTGTACCCCCTCACCCGGATCGCATCTTCGATGCAACATAGCCGAAGCTGCGCTTCGGCGTTGGTCAGGACGGCCGCCTAAGGCGGCCTCTGCCTCTCCCCGCAAGCGGGGAGAGGTGAAACAGTGCCGGCTGCGCGCTTCGTGGGGCATCACTCAATATCCGGCGCGGCTGTTGGCGTAGCCGGCCGGCGCCTTCGCATTGGCGTCGAGCAGCCAGCGGGCGCGGGGCGGCGCCTCCATCGTGTCGGTCAGTCCGATCGCCATCCGCTCGGCGCCGGCCCAGGCGA
The DNA here is from genome assembly GCF_045571475.1 of Bradyrhizobium sp. ORS 86. Classification (NCBI taxonomy): domain Bacteria; kingdom Pseudomonadati; phylum Pseudomonadota; class Alphaproteobacteria; order Hyphomicrobiales; family Nitrobacteraceae; genus Bradyrhizobium; species Bradyrhizobium sp. ORS 86. The sequence goes on from NZ_CP120699.1 coordinate 279,123, forward strand.
TCATGGCGCCGTTGTCGGTGCAGAGCGCCGGCGGCGGAATGATCAATGTGGTCTGCGCGCGTGCCGCGACATCCTGCAAGGCGTCGCGGATGGCGTGATTGGCGGCGACGCCGCCGGCGGCGACCAATGCCCGCGGCGTGCCGAACCGCTCCTGAAAAAGTTTCAAGCCGACGCTCAGCCGGTCCGCGGTGGATTCCAGCACCGCGGCCTGGAAGCTCGCGCAGAGATCGCTGATGTCCTGCGGCTCCAGCGGCGCCAGCCGGCTGGCTTCGTTGCGCACCGCCGTCTTCAACCCCGACAGCGAGAAGTTCGCGTCGGGACGTCCGAGCATCGGGCGCGGGAAAGCGAAGCGCTTGGGATCGCCGCCTTCGGCCGCGCGCTCGACCTGCGGCCCGCCGGGATAGGGCAGCGACAGCATTTTCGCCACTTTGTCGAAAGCCTCGCCCATGGCGTCATCGACGGTGGTGCCGAGCCGCACATATTCGCCGACGCCGACCACGGCGACGATCTGGGTGTGCCCGCCCGAGGCCAGGAACAGGCAATAGGGAAACGCCAGCGCGCAGGTGAGCCGCGGAGTCAGCGCATGCGCCTCGAGGTGGTTCACCGCGATCAGCGGGGTGTCGTGCACCATCGCGATCGCCTTCGCGGTGGTCAGCCCGACGATCACGCCGCCGATCAGGCCGGGGCCGGCCGCGGCCGCGACCGCCGACAGTTGCGGGTAGCCGACGCCGGCCTGTTTCATCGCGCTATCGACGATCCCGTCGAGCAAATCGACATGGGCGCGCGCGGCGATCTCCGGAACCACGCCGCCGAAGCGGGCGTGCTCCTCGGTCTGCGAGCGCACGACGTTGGACAGGATCCGCCCCGAGCCGTCGGCCTGGCGCGCGACCACGGCGGCTGCGGTTTCATCGCAGGTGGTCTCTATACCCAGCACCAGCATCGGTCGATCGTTACTCAATTGTGGCCCTTGTGCTACGAGCATGATCCGGAAAAACCGGAACTGGTGCTCCGATCAAATCCTGCTCAATCAAAGAGAAATGTCCCTTCCGGGGTAGCATTGCGAGGTCTTGAAGTGCAATCGCTGGTGAACGTCCATTTCGCGCGGCTGGAGCGCTGAGTCGTGGCCGTCCTCGTCACGCGCCCGCATCCCGACAACGAGGCGACGCTCGCCAGCCTGCGGGCGCGTGGCTTCGACGCGCTGGCGGCGCCGATGCTGCGCTTCGAACCGTTGCCGTTTCATGACGATGACGGGACGCATTATGACGCAGTCATGCTGACCAGCGCCAATGCACTGCGGGCGATCGATCTCACAGGTAGTCGGCTGTTGCGGCTGCCGCTGTTCGCGGTCGGAGCCCACACCGCCGATGCCGCCCGCGCCGCCGGCTTCGGTGAGGTGCTGGTGGCAAAGGGCGATGCCATTGCGCTGCGCGATCTCGTGCTGGCGCGTGTCGATGCCGGAGCGTTGGCGAAGGCCGCAAGATTGCTCTATCTCGCCGGCGCCGACCTCTCGCGCGATCTCGCTGGCGAACTCGGCCAGAAGGGATTGACCGTCGTCACTCGCACCACCTACCGGATGGCGCCGGTCGCAAGCTTCCCGCGTGAGGTCACCGAGGCGTTCCTGGCGAACCGGATCACGGCAGTGCTGCACTATTCGCGGCGCAGTGCGCTGGCCTTCCTGGACGCGGTTCGCGCGCGCGGGCTCGAAATCTCGGCCCTGGCGCTGCCGCAATGCTGCATCTCGGCCGCCGTCGCCTCTGTGCTCCGCGACGCCGGTGCCACCCAGGTGGCGGTGGCGGCACGGCCGGACGAGAGCGCGCTGCTGGACGCGCTGGACCGCGTCTTGCGGCCCTGACCCGGTCTAATTCTTTCGTCTGGTCATGACGTTAGCCATTTCCCAGTTTTTCGGATCGTGCTCTGAGAACGCCGGCCGATTCTGCTAGAATGCGCCGTCATTGGTTTTGAGGACCCTGCGATGGCTGAAGAGAGGCCCGAGGATACAGCACCGTCGCCGGATTCCGCCCGGCCCAGGCGCGCGCCGCCGACCATTGAGCTCGAGGCGACCGAGGTCTCCAGTGCGGCGCCGAAGGCGGAGCAGCCCGGGGCATCCGCTGATACGGCCGCGCCCGAAGCCGCTGCCGAGCCCGAGCAGCCAGATCCCGAGACCGCTTCGGAAGCGCCGGCGTCCGAGCCGTCGCGACCGGTTTCGCCCTGGGTGGTCGCGCCGGTCTCCGGCGCGGTGGCCGCGGCGCTGGTGATCGCGGTCGGCTGGCTGCTCGGCTGGCCACAGGTGCAGCCCGTGCCCCAGCTCAACGTCGCGGCGATCGACGATCTCGGCGCGCGCCTCGCCGGGCTGGAAGCCAAAGTCGGCCGGCCGCCGGCGGCCGATCCGCGCCTGGACGCGCTGGATAAGTCGATCGCGGCGCTGCGCAGCGAACTCGCCGCCACACGCGCGCAATCCGACAAGCTGGCGGCCGCCGCCACCGGCGCGAAGGCGCTGCCCGATCTGTCGGCGATCACCGCGCGCATCGACCGGATCGAGGGCGCGGTGAAAGCGCAGAACGCCGAGATCGCCAAGCAGGACAGCAAGATCGCCGACACCAAGGCGGAAGCGAAGCCGGCCGACGACACGCCGTTGCGGCGGCTCGTCGCCGCATCTCTGCTCGACGTCGCGGTCCGCCATGGCGATCCCTTCGTCACTTCGCTTGCGGCCGCGAAGGCGCTCGCCGACGATCCGGATGTCCTGAAGCCGCTCGACGCCTTCGCGGCATCCGGAGTCCCCAACGCGAACAAGCTCTGCCGCGAACTGATCGAAATCGTCCCCAAGCTCGCGCCGCCGCAGCAGGATGCGACGACAGGCACGGGGCTGGTCGATCGCCTGCAAGCCGGAGCCTCCAAGCTAATCCACATCGAGCGGACCGACGACGCCGGCACCGGCACGGATCGCGGCAGCATCGTCGCGCGGATGACCTCGGCCGCCGTGCACAACGATCTGGCCCGTGCCGAACGTGAATTGAGGTCGCTGCCGCCGGCCGATCGCAGCGCCGCGCAAGCCTGGATCGAGCGGGTGGACGCGCGGCGTGCCGCGCTCGACGCATCGCGCAAGTTCGCCGACAACGCGATGGCGGCGCTCGCCTCGGTCAATCAATAGGCCCCCCATGATCCGGATCATCCTGTTTCTGCTGTTGATCGCGCTTGCTGCGGCGGGCGCGGCCTGGGTGGCCGACCAGACCGGCGAGGTCGTGTTGTCTTGGGGCGGCTGGCGTGTCGTGACGACGCTGCCGGTGTTGGTGCTCGGCCTCGGCATCGTCGTGGTGGCCGCGATGGCGGCGTGGACGATCCTGCGCGCGCTCTGGAACATGCCGGAAGGCATTCGCCGCGCCGGCCGCGAGCGCCGCCGTGCCCGCGGCCGCCACGCCATCACGCAGGGATTGCTCGCGATCGGCCACGGCGATTCCGCCTCGGCCCGTGCGCATGCCGAAGTGGCGCGCCGTCATGCCGAACACGATCCGCTGACGCTGCTGTTGCACGCGCAGTCGGCGCAGCTCGACGGCGACCGCGCCGGCGCTGAGCGCGCCTTCCGCGCGATGGCCGAGCGCGAGGATACGCGGCTGCTCGGCCTGCGGGGCCTCTTCATCGAGGCGCAGCGCGCCGACGATCCGGTCGCAGCGGTGATGCTCGCGGAGGAGGCGCTGAAGGTGTCGCCTTCGTCGTCATGGGCGTCGCATGCGGTGCTCGGCTTCTGCTGCGCCAAAGGCGATTGGGCCGGCGCGCTGAAGATCCTCGACAACAATCAGTCATCGGGCCTGATCGACAAGGCGACCTACCGGCGGCAGCGCGGCGTCTTGCTGACGGCGCGCGCGCTGGAGCTGGAGACGGCCGATCGCGATCTGTCGCGCGACAGCGTGATGGAGGCGGTCAAGCTCGCGCCGACGCTGATTCCGGCCGCGGTACTCGCGGCCAAGTTCGACAGCGAGGCGCATCAGGTGCGCCGCGCCATGCGTCTCGTCGAGGCGGCGTGGCTGGCGCAGCCGCATCCCGATCTCGCCGACGCCTATGCGCATGTGCGGCTCGGCGATTCCGCACGCCAGCGCCTGGTTCGGGTCGAGACGCTGGCGGCCAAGACGCCGGGTCATATCGAAGGCGCGCTGGCGGTCGCCCGCGCGGCGATCGACGCCTCCGAATTCGCCAAGGCGCGCGCCGCGCTGGAGCCGTTCACCGCGGCGCCGACCCAGCGCGTCGCGCTGCTGATGGCCGAGATCGAGCGCACCGAGCATGGCGACAGCGGCCGGGCGCGGGCCTGGACCTTGCGGGCGGTGCGGGCGCTGCACGATCCGGTCTGGACCGCCGACGGCTACGTCTCGGACCGCTGGCGTCCGGTCTCGCCGGTCACCGGCCGGCTCGACGCCTTCCAGTGGCAGACGCCGGTGGCGGCGCTGCCGTCCGACAAACGCGATCCGGTCGACACGTCGGCCTTCGAGGAGGCGATGCTGGCCCCGCGCCGGGTCGAGCCGCCGAAGCAGGCAGGCAACGAGGCCGCGGCGCCAGAACTGGCCGAGCCGATCGAGATGAAACCCGCCGCGCCGGCCACGCCTGCCGCACAGGACAACACCCCGCCGCCAGAGGTCATCGAGGCCGAACCAGCCCCGGCCGAGCCGGCGCCGCCCCCCGAATCAGCCGCCCCGGCGCCCGCCCCATTGTTCCGCTCGCGGACCGACCTGCCCAAGGCCGCCCCGGCGCCGATTCCAGCCGTGATCCCCATCGTCCGCGCCCCCGACGACCCCGGGGTCGACGAGGACGGCGCCAGAGACGAATTTGCCGAGCAAATCGGCCCGCCCAAGGCCCAGATGGGCGGCTGGCGCGGATTTCTGTCACGTTTGGGGAGTTAAATCCGCAAGCCGGGGGCCCGGCTTGTCCTTGCCAATCGAGGCCATGCCCGATATCAGGTGGCTGCCCTTCAAGGCCGTTGCCGAACGGTCCGCCGCAATAGCTCAGTCGGTAGAGCACGTCATTCGTAATGACGGGGTCGGGGGTTCGAATCCCTCTTGCGGCACCATTTGAGTATTTCAGTATCTCCGTTACCCTCCCTTTCATCGATAGAAGCCGCTGAAACAAAGCGGCTTTTCGTCCTCTGACCTCCGCCTCTCTCCCATAGCCTCCTCGCTCTCTGTTGGTAGGGCTGCTGGTAGACCGGAAACCGGATGTTGGTAGGACCGCGAATGGGGGACACCGATGCCGTTGGCTGACATGGCCGTCCGGAGCGCAAGTCCGAGGGACAAGACGTACAAGCTATCTTGACCTTCCAGAAGACCGCGTTCGCGCCGCCGACTGTCAGTTCGACAAATTCCGGATTTCCTTTTGTCGCCGCGTCGCTGGCCGTCCGACCACGCTGGTCGTCGAGTTCGAGGGCGAAAGGTCCTGGTCGCGTCGTGGACCGTCGACGGCTTCGCGCGGCGATCTTACTCGCCGGACCGGTGGGAAGGCGCGCTACGGCGATACGATCGGACGTCGGCTGCGGGTGAACGGTCCGACCGCTTCGTCACCAATCAATAGCTTCTGACTTTTGAGTCTGAGGCAGCTTCATCCACTTCGGGATGATCATGATTTCGCTGCCGCTGCGTCTCTCGGAAGCCGCATAGCGCAGCCCGAAAGGCCTTATGGTGGCCCACCCTCTATACAGTTGCCTGATCTCTCTGCAATCGTCGTAAGTCAACACCCAAGCGTTGTTGGCCATTGAACGGAGCTGATACGCCAGACGCTTATGGTACTCCTTGTCGAGGGCGTTGAGGTAGAGCGTCTTGCCTTTCTCGAAATAGGGCGGGTCGATGAAATAAAATGTGCGCGAAGCGTCCTGATCCTTCACGAAATCGATGCCGTCTTTGTCGGTGACGAATATTCGGTCTCGATACTCTGCGATCTTTTGACAGCGGCGGTGAAGTTCCTCCTTGTTGAACCGGGCATCGATTAACCAGTCGCCGGTTTGGTGTATGCCGCCAATCGGTCCGCCGTTCATGATGATGCCGGATCGATTGCAGCGATTTAGGTAAAAGGCGGAAAACCCGCGGGTCAGTCGGGACAATCGACCATCGTTTGATCGATAAGTATCGCGCTGGCGCCGCCACTCGGCCATACTAACGCGCGTTTTCTTCAACAGCTTCGAAAACTGTTCCGGTCGGTTCGTCAGCGACCACCAAAAATCGTAGATCGCCACATCAGCGTCGTTGATGTGTATTTCGGACGTTTCCTCTCGGAAAAGAAGCGAGAGCGACGCGCCGGCACCACCAGCGAAAGGCTCTGCAACCGAGTACGAACCAAGGCCGTTCAGTTTGCGGATTTGGCCTAGAAGCCCGGCCATGGCCGCCTTGCCGCCGGGGTATCGAAGTGGGCTCGCTTGGTTCATTTGCCTAGGTCTTCTTCGTCATCGGCTTCTAACATCAACCGGAAAAGTGGCTCGGTTCGCAGCCAGAATTGCCAGATGTCGCGTTCGCTAGGCAAGTCTCCCGACTGATGAATGAATGCGTGAAGCTCGCTCAAGGAGAACGGCGCGGCGGCGTCGTAGCGCAGCGCCTTCTCCACCTTGTTTGCGTCCGACGCGTCCAGCTTTTCCTTAGCGATCTTGGTGATCGCTGGGGCCATTTGCTTCATTTGGGGCACGCCATAGGGAAGCTTGCCCTTGCCGCCGAGCTTTTCGATCAACGGCTTCATCTGCCCCGTTCTTTCCAGATAGCTGGTTACGGCAAGCTCAAAGAAAACGCGCATCAGCACGGCGCCGGCGTTCGGGAATTCGCTGCGCTTCAGGCGAACCAGCTCGGATCGTATGTCGACAAGGCGCTCTGACCCATGCCGAACCTTGAAGTCACGAGGCAGCACGGTTGTTGTGACCGACTTCGCTTTCTTCGCAGCGGGCGCCGGGGCCGCCCTGGCCGGCGATGCGACCGACTTCCCTTCTATGATTTCGGCGGGGACGAATGTGGCCTTCTTCTTCGCCGGTCTCTCGCTTGGCTTCCAACTCTTGAAGTAGTTTTCGATATCCTCGCTTGTGTTCAAGGTACGGGACGATTGCGAGCCTAGCGCGACGTCCGAAACAAGCTTGCTGAAGGCTTTGACGAATTCCGGCTTTGTGGTTGTGATCCGAATGCCGTGATCGGCGTCCTTCTCAACATGCAGGTGCTGACGACCGACGGAACTGTCGATCACCCGGCCGAGCGTTGTAAAGATTTTCGCCCGCGGGCTGTCCAGCTTGGCCTTGATTTCCTCCGGCAGCGGCAGCGATCTGGCCATGTCAGCAATTGCTCTGGTCTGTCGCGCGCTCTGAATGTCGGCGAGCGAAAATCCGAGTTCATCACGCAGTTCGTCGTTATCGTACCCCTCGGCCAATTTTTCGAGGATAAAGCTTGCTCTGTTCTCAGCCTGCCAAGCGAGCACCGGCGTTCCGATATGCCGACCAGCGATCTGCCGATCGGTGGCACGGCGATTAGGCGCAATCGTTACGGGTACGGACGCTAGCGATTGAGGGTCTATGATTTTCCGGGCGATCTTTTCGATCTGGCGCTGCTGTGCCCCATCGAGAAGTCCGGGTTCTCGCAATGCCTTGAGCGCGGCCAGCCGACGGTTGCCTTCGACGACGACAAGTCGGTCATTCTCGTTGACGGCCAAAAGGGGTTCGTTGGGAAAGAACCCTCTGGTCGCGATGCTCTCCGCGACTTCTAGGGCCTTGTCGTGCTCAAAGAGGTACTGGATGATTTCACGCGGCGCCTGCGCCAGCGTCTCCCGTCCTAAACGCGGGTTCTTCGGATCGAGATGAAGGCTCGCGACGCTCACGCGCCTCGTTGTCCAATCTGCGCCAGCCATGTTTGCAATTCCCCAGACCTATCGGATCATGCTGCAACTGATGGGCGCGGTGCAATTGACCAAAGGACGGTAGGCCGGGAATTCTCCCGTTTTCCCCGAAAAAAGTCCGCCAGCCTCCGCGAACTGTTGGTAATCCTGTTGGTAGGACTTCCAGTCGTTGTTGAAATTTCTATGAATTATCAGGTGCTTGTCGCCAGTTTTAGGCGCCCTCGCGGCACCAGGCTACTTTGCATGGGGTTGTTTTTCGATATTTTGCCGGGAGCCGCATCCGGCGGGCGCGATGGCGTCTGTCTTGAAGGCGCATAGGCTTTTCCAGGCTATCGCTCACGTCGTGGGTTTGGTCCCGGCAGGTCGACAATTCCGCTTTCGGTGAAGATGGGCTGACACGCTCTCGAAGGGCGGAATTTTCCGCCGACGTGTGTGCTACTTCACATTGCATTCCTGTCGCTTGACCTACTTTGCTGGATGGCTTGGGGCACGTGTGCGAGCGAAGCGCATCGTATGCCTGGCTCGCACCCTCCCCTTGAAATTGCGTTGCCCGAACGAGGGCAGCACCAGTATTTCAAACGCCGTTTGTTGCGTGGGAGCGCGTGACATGAACATTTTCCAAGAGATCGTTATGAAGAGCGAATGGATTATTGCGGTCCTCGCACTTTTCCTGGTCGCATGGACGCGCTTCAATTCTCCACCCACCAATCGCTCCGGTACGACCTTCGCACTGTTCTTCTGCGGCGTGGTGTTTTACTGCGCCTTGATCGTACCGCTTTGGCTGGTCATCATGATCGGGCTTGTCCAGGGCAGCATCGGATTCGATTGGATCGGCAACAAGCTCACTCAGGTCGATCCCGAGGCGCAAGCTGAACTCGCTCAATACGCTCCGATCGTAGCCACGCTCGTCATTGTTGTCGCCTCGCAATTTCGCCAGGTGTCGCGGATCGACACCGCGGCGCGCACATTCTGCTTCAAGCTGGCGGCGATTCCGCGTGAGGCCGACCGGCTCGCAGTCGAACTCTCGCAAGGCGCCGATTTTGAACCTACGGAGAGCCTTCGACGCCGGGTCACCAAGATCATTTCGGAGAATATCAGCCCGCAAGCGCTGGATTTCCGCAGAGACGGTACGCTTCCCGCTCGCTTCACCAGGGCTGTTGCTCTGTACAATCTATTCGTTGCGCCCAGGAGCACGGGGGCCGCACCTGAATTCGTCGGAAACAGACATGGTCGATCCGCCTACGCGATCATCATGCAAATGGGTGAAGCGGCAGCTTCTCGTGCAGACGTCCGTTACGAAGAACTGATGCACAGTGGCCTTGCTTTTTTCACATCTCCGCAACCCACTCACGAACTAAAGGAGATGTTGAATTGCAATATTGCAGAGGTCACGAACCTCACTTGCGGCCTCGTTGCGCGTTACGTCCTGTTCTCCGAAATAACCCAGAACGGGCGGCTGCAGCGACTGTCGGGGATGGGATTTGATGCCCGTCCAACGCCGACGTTCGGACTGGACCAGTGGGCGACGACCATCCTCCTCGTCACTTTACTGAGCATCGCCATGTTGGCGTTCATGCCGGGGACGCATCCGGTCTCGGTCGGCCAGGCCTTGACCATTGCAACCACGTTCGGTGTCTCGATCGGCTTCGCCGTCCTGGGTGCAATCGTGGTGGCACAGCGCTTCATTGCGCGTCATGAAGACGACAGTTCTGCATACCCGCCTGTTGCGGAGTTGGTCATCGCGGGCCTGATCGTCGCGGGACTGTCGATCGCCTTGCGCATCGGTATCCCCCTCGTGGCGGCGTTGATGCAGGGACAGGGGCTTCAGGATGTACTGCAGCAGTTTTCCGAGCGACTGCCCGGAACGGTTACGCCCTTTATTTGCACGATCTCGCTCGGGCTCCTTTGTTGCTATGTGGGCTCCTTGCACTGGAAGTGGTACCGCTTGGCCGGCATCGGCGCAGTCGGAAACGGGCTTGCCCTTGCCGGGGCGGGATGGCTGGTCGGGTCCTTGCTTAGCGACTCGCTGCTCGCTCAGTTCTATTTGCATCCGGAACACGCAGTCCTCACCATCGCACTGAGCACGGGGCTAATTGGCCTTGTGGTTGGTGCCGTGGTTCTCGCGGTATTCAATAAGTCCGAACGGATACGCGAGGATGGCGTCGAGCGCGCAGCCAGGGATCCGCACATCACTATTTCCTCGCATGACACGCCGACAACAGCCGAGGATATCGACGTCCCGCAGCCATCCAGGTCCGTGGCGATGGACGATCTCGGCGGTTACACGCGCGCAAGCGTCGAAGGTTTGGAGGGCCGCTATGTCTGCTTCCGGCCGGCGTTCTCGGCAGCCGACACCATCAATGCCTACCTCCTGACCCTTCATTGGGACGAAGCGGAATCCTGCCTCGCGTTCGAGGAGCGGGAACGCATTGATACGGGCCACACCCAAAAGGGCCGAGTGTACATTCCGCACGGGCGGCCGTTCATGAGCTTCGTGACCCTCGAAGGGGGTGCGATACGGCTGATCATGGTGTCGCGCCCCGAACAGAACACCGAGCCGTTGCGCGGTCTGATTACGACACTGTCAAATCCCGGTGGCGCGCACTTTACTCCCGCGAGCGCCCCGATCGTCCTCAGGCGCATGGTCGACCAAGCGCCACAACTCGGTTTCGTCCGCCCGGGGGCGCCAGACTACGAAGCCTACCGCGGTGACCTTGAAACGGTGATGCCGATCTTCGGTTGCTTTGCGACGGCTCCGCGCGTGGATTCCAGCGCCGAGCCCGTCCCCGATCCGTCCGAGCGGGACGTTCGGCTGGCCGTCGTAAAGTGACGGCTCAAAAAAAGCGCCCCTGGATCGGAATCCAGGGGCGCTGTTGCGTTGAGCGGATGATCCCGGCGAAGCGGTCGCTTTACTCAGCGACCGTCTGCACGACGTTGCCGATCGGGCGGCCCGATGCGGTCGGCTTCTCGAGCTTGGTCATCATCGCATCGTATTCGGGCAGCGTCTCGAGCTGGGTCTTGGGCTTCATCCAGACCACCTTGTAGCCGCCCGCCTTCAGCCGGCGCAGCAGCGTCGGCAGCGCCTGCGCGGTGTGCTTCTGCAAATCGTGCATCAGGATGATGCCCTTGCCCTGCTTCTCGAGCTTGGTCATCACGTTGGTGATCACCTCGTCAGCACTCTTGGACTTGAAGTCGTTGGAGTCGACGTCGACCGAGAACATCGCGATGTTGCGGGAGCCGAGATAGGCCGTCGTCGCCGGCGTGTGCGCCAGGGCCGGGAAGCGGAAGAACGGCGCGGGGTCGGTGCCGAGTGCGATCTTCACGGCGCTGAAGCCCTTCTCGATCTCGTCCTTGGCCTGCTGCTCGGTGATCTTCTTGCTCGCCAGATGCGCGTGCGACCAGGTGTGGGCGCCGATGGTGTGGCCCGCGGCGAGGACCTGGCGGAGGATGTCCGGGTGATAGGTGGTGTGCAGGCCGATCGGGAAGAACACGGCCTTGGTGCATTCATCCGCCAGCGCCTTGAGCACGGCCGGCGTGGTCGGCCACGGACCGTCGTCGAAGGTCAGCACGACCTCCTTGTCGGTCAGGAAGTCGTACTGCTTGTACTGCAGGAAGCCGAAACCCGGACCGCCTGAGGTGTCGACCACGACGGTGCGGCTGACGCCGAGCGCATCTGGATTGGCGCAGGCCTGCTTGGGTGCGGCCGCGACGGGAGCGGGTGCTGGCGCCGGGGCAGGAGCTGCCGCGGGCTGCGCCGTGGCGGTGGTCGCGTCGGCGCGCTTCGACAGCGCGGCAGTGGTCTCGACATCGTCCTTGGCCGCCGCCTTTGCCGCCGCGGGCAGCGGATCGGGCGTGCGGGCGGCCACGGTTTGTGGGGGAGAGGCATCAGCGCGCGGGGAGGAGGTCCAGAACCACACTCCGGCGATCGCAACCGCCGCTACAAGACTGGCCAGCATCAGGCCCAACGCATTACGCATCGCTATTCACTTCCTCAGGACTCGGGATACGCCACAGCCGTAACGAGCGATTAATGCCAACAAGGTCTTAACGCGGTCCCAACAAGTCGCCGGGAGCGCAAGAAAAAGAACGCCTTGGCTTTGCGTGACGATCGTCACAGTCAGGTGGCTGCCGCCTGCGCCGCTTCAAGCTTCTTCGCTGGGTCGGAACGCTATAGAACCAAGGCGTCGTATTCCTTAGAGGCTTTTGAGATGACGAGATTCCTGCTTGCTTTCCTTCCGCTGGCACTGATTGCGTCCGCGGCGTCCGCGCAGCAGGGGCATGACGCCTGCACGCGCGATGCCACGCGGTTTTGCCGCGCTCATCTCAATGACGGCGATCAGGTCGTGCTGGCCTGCCTGAAGGAGCATCGCGGCCGCCTGAGCAAAGCGTGCCAGCGGACGCTGGCCGAGCACGGGCAGTAGGTCTCTGCGTTGATATAATTGTGTGAATGACGGCAGAGGGCTACGTGCTGCTTCCGGCCGCGGTCGCAACCACCGGGATCACCTCGTTGGCGGCGCGATCCGGCGTCTCCTCCCTCCATCGCACCGACCCGAACGGGCGCTCCAGCATCCGGCGCACCCGGATCGGCTCGGCGCCGATGTGGAAGCTGGCCGCCTTCTGATGCAATTCGCGCTCGATCTGGGTGGCGCGGTTGCGCTGGCGCAGGAAGTCGAGCCAGGTCGGGCAGTGATAGCGCTCGGTCCAGAGCTCTGGATCGGCGATGTCGCGCGCGATCGACCAGCCATAGGCGCCGTTGCGCTGCCGGCTGAGCTGCACGTCCTGCATCACATTGTGGAAGGCGCGGGCGTTGTCCTGCGCCACGCGATATTCGATCTCGACCACCAGCGGCCCGCTGCGTCCGGTCAATTGCAGCCGCACCTCGGGATCGGCGAGCGCCTCGGTGGCGTCCTCGTTGCGGGCGCCGACCGGCGGCATCCTGAGCCAGCGGCCGAGCAGGGGCGACAGCAGCATCAGAGCGGCGGAGATCAACAGCGCGGTCTCGACGCCGGCGACGTCGGTGATGCGGCCCCAGCCCCAGCTTCCGATCGCGATGCCGCCGGCGATCGCGGCCTGGAAGGCGGCCAGGGAGCGGCCCGCCACCCAGCGCGGCGCCGAAAGCTGCACGCCGATATTGAACAGCGCCACCGCGAGCATCCAGGCCGCGCCGGCGATCACCAGCGCCGCGGCCGTGATCACCGGCTCCTTGCTGAGCGCAACGCCTGCAATGGCGCCGCCCATCATCAGCGTGCAGGCGCGGATCGCGGCCTCGCCGCTGAGACGGCGCCTGATTTCGCTGATGTTGAGGGCGCCGATCACCGCGCCCATGCCGAACGCGCCGAGCATGATGCCGTAGGTCTGGGCGCCGCCATGCAGGAGATCACGCGCCACCAGCGGCATCAGCGCCGAGACCGAGCCGCCGATGATGCCGGTGACCATGGTGCGGGTCAGCACGATCTTGATCGAGGGCGAATTGGTGATGTAGCGCACGCCCGAGACGATGGCGCGGTTCAGCCGCTCGCGCGGCAGCCGCGACGGCTCGCTGACGCGCTTCCACAGGAACAGCACGACCAGCAGCGGCAAATACAGCACGGCGTTGGCTGCGAATGCCGCCACGGCGCCGGCGGCCGCCACCACGATGCCGCCGATCGCAGGGCCGAAGCTGCGCGCGATGTTGTAGCTGATGCCGTTGAGCGCGACGGCGGCGGGCAGCGTCTCCGCCGGCACCTGCTCGCTGACCGAGGATTGCCAGGCCGGGCCGAACAGCGCCATGCCGCTGCCGACGACGAAGCACAGCGCCAGCAGGATGTTCGGCGTCACCATGTTGAGCCACGCCAGCACGGTCAGCGTGGTGGCGCCGGTGAGCGCGATCGCCAATGACACCAGCGCGACGATCCGGCGGTCGTGCATGTCGGCGATGGCGCCGGCGGGCATCGAGATCAGCATCACCGGCAGCATCAGCGCGGTCTGCACCAGAGCGACCTTGTCGGCCTCCGGCGTCATCTGCGTCATGGCCCAGGCCGCGCCGACGCCCTGGATCAGGATGCCGAGATTGGAGAGAAGACTGGCGAGCCAGATCCGCCTGAAGATTGAGTGCCGTAACGGCGCAGTGATACTGTCAGTACGATCAGGCGCTGCGGTCATATCCGGTTCCGTTTGCCCTGCTATGGCTTGCTGAATGATTCCGGCAGCATCAACTGATGCCTGCGAAAAGCGCGTCCTGTCCAGCAATTACGGTATCCATTGCGGATGTAAGACACAGCTAAAGGACTGAAAGGCTTGGGGAAGGGGACAATGGATCTGTCGCGGCGGACGATACTGAAGGGGGCCGGCGCCCTGTCTCTGCTGGGGAGCCGCCTCGGCGGCTCGGCAATGGCGCAGGCCGCGCCCGATGCGCCGGGAGGCGATATTCCGCCGATCCTGTTCGTGCACGGCAATGGCGACCAGGCGCCGCTCTGGATGACGACGATCTGGCGGATGGAATCCAATGGCGTGCCACACCAGCGGCTGCTCGCGGTCAACTTCACCGATCCGCTGGCGCGCGCCGACGACAAGGTCGAGCAGGCGGGCCGCTCCTCGACGGACGACCAGCGCCGCGAGCTCGGTGAGGCGATCAAGGAGCTGAAGCAGGCGACCGGCGCCGCACGCATCGCCTTGGTCGGCAGTTCGCGCGGTGGCTACGCGATCCGCAACTACATCAAGAACGGCGGTGGCGACGATGTCAGCCATGCCGTGCTGTGCGGCACGCCGAACCACGGCGTCTATGCCTGGGACGAGGGGCTCGGCAACGAGTTCAACGGCCGCGGCCCGTTCCTGCGCGGCCTCAACGATGGCGATAGCGAGGTGACGCCAGGCACCGCGTTCCTGACGCTGCGCAGCGACGGTCTCGACAAATACGCCCAAGCCGACGGTCGTTTTGTTGGCAAGCCGGGCATGCCCACCAACGTCACTGCCGACGGCCCGGCCCTGAAGGGCGCCACCAACCTGGTGCTCGGCGCGCTCGATCATCGCGAGACCGCGTTCCATCCGCACGCCTTCCGCGAGATCTACAAATTCATCGCAGGGCGTGAGCCGTCGCGGATCGGCATCACGCCGGAGACGACGGTGAGGCTGAGCGGCCTCGTCACGGGCACCCCCGGCGGCGTGCCGACCAACCGTCCGGTGTCGGGCGCATCGGTCGACATCTATCGTGTCTCGGCAGAAACCGGTGAGCGCATCGGCACGCCGCTGCACAGCTCGCAGACGGGTTCAGACGGACGCTGGGGGCCGGCGCAGGTCGATCCCACCTGGCCGCTCGAATTCGTGCTGACCGCGCCTAATGCAGTGACGACGCATATCTATCGCTCGCCGTTTCCGCGCTCCTCGGACATCGTGCATCTGCGCGCGGCGCGGCCGCTGCTGCCCGCAGATGCAGGCGCCGGCGCCGTCATCATGATGTCGCGGCCACGCGGCTATTTCGGTTTGCCGCGCGATGTCGTGCTGCTCGATGGCAAGGAGCCGGCCGACGTGAAGCCCGGCGTGCCGACGGATTCGGTGACGACGCTGCGGCTTTCGGCAGCCGAGGTCGGCCGTCCCGTGGTCGGCCTCTTCAATGAGGAGCGGATCGTGGCGCGGGCTTGGCCGGCATCGGAGAACCGGATTGCGATCGCTGAGCTGACCTATTAGCTCTTGTTATGGTCGGCGCCTTCACGGTGCCGGGATTGCGTGTCTGGATCTGACGTCGCGATAGACTGGACCGACAACCATGAGCATAGCCGAAGTCTCCGACGTGACGGTCACGCGGCGGCCGCTGGTGCCGCCGGCGCCTCCGCGTGCGCCCGACAACATGACCGCGTTCGGGCGGATGCGCGCGATGTGCAACTCGCCGATCGAGACCTGGGGCCGTCGCGCCTATCAGGACGACATCATCCAGGGCCGCTTCTTCGGCCACAGCAGCTTCATCCTCAACGCGCCCGATGCGATCCGCCACGTGCTGGTCGACAATTACGAAAACTACACCCGCACGCCGGCCGGCATTCGTGTACTGCGCCCGATGCTGGGCGAAGGACTTCTGATCGCCGAAGGCCGGGCGTGGAAACATCAGCGCCGCACGCTGGCGCCGGCGTTCACGCCGCGTGCGGTGATGACGCTCGTGCCCACGATGGTCGCGGTGACCGACGAGACCGTCACAAAGCTGAAGGCCGCGAGCAATGGGCCGGTTGATCTGCGCGAGGCCATGCAGCGCATGACGCTCGAGATCGCCGGTCGCACCATGTTCTCCTTTGGCATGGACCGTCACGGCGCCGCGTTGCGCGACTTCGTAATGGAATACGGCGAGACGCTGGCCCGGCCGCACATGCTCGATCTGCTGCTGCCGCTCGGCTGGCCGAGCCCGCAAGATTTCAAGCGCGCCCGCTTCCGCAAGCGCTGGACAGCGTTTGTCGGCCAGTTGATGGCCGAGCGCCGGGCGGCCGGGAAGAATGACAGTGCACCGGCGCGCGACCTGTTCGACCTGATGGAGGCCGCTCGTGATCCCGAAACCGGCGAGGCCTTCACCGACGCGCAGCTCGGCGATCAGGTCGCGACCATGATTCTGGCCGGCCACGAAACGACGGCGACCACGCTGTTCTGGGCGCTCTATCTGCTGGCGCTGGATCTTCCGACGCAGGAGCAGTTGGCGGCAGAAGTCAGCAGCGTGGCAGGAGCTGGCACGCTCGACATCGAGCGGCTGAAATTCACCCGCGCGGTGATCGACGAAACCATGCGGCTCTATCCGCCGGCCTTCCTGATCGCACGCGCCGCCGGAGGTCCGGACACCATCGCGGGCCTGCCGGTCAGGAAGCGTGACGTAATCATGATCGCGCCGTGGCTGTTGCACCGACACGAAAGGCTGTGGCGTGATCCAAACGCGTTCGTGCCGGCGCGATTCATGACCGGCACGCCGCCCGATCGCTTCGCCTATCTGCCGTTCGGCGTCGGTGCGCGGGTCTGCATCGGCGCGCACTTCGCGCTGGTCGAGGCGACGCTCGCGCTCGCCAGGATCATTGGCACGTTCCGCGTCGCATTGGCTGACAAGGAGCCGGTGATGCCGGTCGGCGTGGTGACGACGCAGCCCGACCGCTCGCCGATGTTCGCGATCACGCCGCGTTAGCCCTTGCGCGGCTACCTCCGCATGCTCATCTAAACGAGACGCGATCAGGTTGAAATTCGTTGCACGTCGGTTTCGTGACGGGGCGTGACCCCTATGCGAACGCCTTGCGTCGCACGCAAGGTCACACGGCTTCACATTTTTGCGCTAGAATGACGCGGCCCTTCCGGTCCGGATCATGCTTGAGGTCCCACCATGAGTGATACGCAGGCCCAGTTCGCAGTCCTCAGGCAGACGGCCGATGGCGCCGTCGTCGACGCCATGCAGCAGTTGATCGCGGATGGTCATGATCGCGATCTCAATCGTATCAACCTGCTGGATTTCTCCTACCGCACCGGACTTGATCAGGAGAAGGTGATCTCCAGCTTCCTGCATGCTTCGCGACTCGGCCTGTTCGACATGAGCTGGAACGTGCTGTGTCCGGGCTGTGGCGGCGTGCTCGACGCCCACGCGACGCTGAAGTCGCTGCGTCATGACGACTACAATTGCGCGCTGTGCGCGGCGGGTTATGAGGCTTCGGTCGATGACCTCGTCGAAGTGGCCTTTACCGTCAGCCCGCGAGTCCGCCACATTGCCGCGCATGATCCCAATTCGCTGCCGATCTGGGAATACTTCCGGCAAATATTCTGGAGCTCGGGCATCGAGCTCGACGAGAGTTCGGTTTCGACGTTGATCAACGAGGTGGCGCTGGAGGGGCTGGAAATGCCGCCCGGCGAGAAGGCGATTCTATCGCTCAATCTGCCGAACGAATTCGTCATTGTGTTTGAGCCGGTGACGCATTCGGCGCACTTCTTTGCCATTGAGGGCGAGCCCACCACCGAGCGTCAGCAGTTTTCGATCGCGTTCAACAAGCTGCACGCACCGACCGGCACCTCGACGATGCGCCCCGGGCCGCTGCGGCTCTCGCTGGACAATCAGGCTGGCGTCCGCGTGCTGCCCTCGGTCTGGATCGCGGGCGATCCGCTGCACAAGTTGCTGGGCAAGCGCAAGCCGATCCTCACGGCGAAGCGGATGTTGTCGAACCAGACTTTCCGCGACGTGTTCAAGGCCGACAATCTCAACGTCGATCAGCGGCTCAAGATCACCGCGCTGACCTTCCTGTTCACCGATCTGAAGGGTTCGACCGCACTCTATGAGCGCGTCGGCGATCTCGTCGCATTCGATCTGGTGCGCGCGCATTTCCATGCGCTGCTCGAGATCATCGCCTCCGAGCACGGCGCGGTGGTGAAGACGATCGGCGATGCCGTGATGGCGACGTTCATCAAGCCCGAGGACGCGCTGTCGGCAGGCCTGCGCATGCGCGCCGCGATGAAGAAGCTCAACGCCGAGCGCGGCAGGGAAGACCTGATCGTCAAGATCGGCATTCATGAGGGCCCGTGTCTCGCGGTGATGCTGAACGAACGGCAGGATTATTTCGGGCAGACCGTGAACATCGCCGCACGGGTGCAGAGCTTGTCGACGTCGCAGGAAATTCATCTGACCCAGCCGGTGATGGAATCACCTGAAGTTGCAGGCATTCTGGATCGCGCAGCGATCAGGCCGATCCAGAAGGAGGCGGCACTGCGCGGGATCGCCGACAAGCTCGTGGTGTACGAGATACCGTAGCTGAGATTGCCGAAACGTAATGCTGGTGCGGGAACCGGCGCCGATTGCACCGGTTCTGTTTCCACGCCATATAGCTTTTCATCAAGCCCATTCGACAGAGAGAACGATGCTCGACGGACTCCGCCAATTCATTGCCGATATCGTGTCCCCCGACGCGCAGACCGACCGGACGTTCGGCGACAGCGACTACCGTCTGGCGGCAACCGCGCTGCTGGTTCACGTTGTGTCGCTGGACGGCGAGCCGACCGCAGTCGAGAAGCGCAAGCTGCATAGCCTGATCGAGAGCCGTTTCCAGCTCGATCCCGGCAGCGCCGACAAGCTGATCGCCTCCGCGATGCGGGTCGAGGGCGAGGCCGTCGATCTCTATCACTTTACCAGCGTGATCATGCGTTCGGTGAACGAGGAAGGCCGGCTGCGCATCGTCGAGATGATGTGGGAATTGGTCTATGCCGATGGTGAGGTCAGCGAGTTCGAGGACAACGTGGTCTGGCGCGCGGCCGACCTGCTCGGCATTTCCTCGCGCGACCGCATCGATCTCAAGCATCGCGTGGCCGAGAAACAGGCGTCGCTGCCGAAGGGCCCGTGGGGCACCGCGGACGCGGCAATCTGACACGCCCTGATCGACAGGCCTATTGTGTCAACTCGGACATCATCGCATCAACATCACAGATGACGAAACTTTAATGTCCGATGTGATTTGCCGCGATCATGGGCGATCCGCCTGAAAATCCGGCGTTTCGCTTGAAAGCTGTGCAGAGCAGCTTGTCGATATGCCGAGGGGTGGCTTGCTCACACCGCATGCCTATGCTCTCGTCGCCGCCGTTCGAGAACTCTCTGGAATTTTGAAATAAGAGTTTGGATCGTGACCGAGCGTGTGACGCTGATAACCGGGGCATCGGCGGGCATAGGCACCGAACTGGCGCGTGTGTTTGCATCGAACGGTCACCGGGTGGCGCTGGTGGCGCGGCGGGCCGATCGCCTGAAAACGCTTACCGACGAGCTCGGCGGCAAGGGCGGCCCGACGCCGATCGTGATTCCCTGTGACCTGCAGGCGAGCGATGCCGGCGACAAGATCGCGGCAGCTCTGTCCGAGGCCGGTGTGGAGATCGAATATCTCGTCAACAATGCGGGCTTCGGTTTGTTCGGCCACGCCACGAAGCTTGACCGCACGGAGCAGCTCAACATCATCGCGGTCAATGTCCGCGCGCTGACCGATCTGTCGTTGCGCTTCGCCGACCAGCTCATCCGCAATCGCGGCGGCATCCTCAATCTCGGCTCGATTGCCGGCTTCCTGCCGGGACCCGGCATGGCCGTGTACTACGCCACCAAGGCCTATGTGCTGTCGTTCTCCGAGGCGCTGCGCTGCGAGCTGGCGCCGCATGGCGTGCGTGTCACCGTGGTGTGCCCGGGCCCCGTGCCGTCGGAATTTCAGGCGCGCGCCGGGTTTGCGCCGGGCTTCGATTCAGCCATCCTCAACGTCTCGTCGGCAGAGGTCGCGAGGCAGGCCTATCGTGGACTCATGGCCAACAAGCGCGCCGTGTTGCCCGGGCCGTTCATCAAGCTCGTGCCGTTCCTGCTGCGCCTCTTCCCGCGCTCATTCATCCTGGCGGCGGTCGGCGGCTTTCAGCTCCGCAAGCGCTGAACCGTTATCTGTCGAATTGTTTCTGGCCTGCGATTTGCTTCGCGTGGGTGTGCGCAAACTCACGCGATATTAAGAACTGCTTAGCTATGATCCCGCCCTACGTGCCGCATTCTCAAGCAGAGACGATGTCGTTCCGGTCGGACCAAGCCTGTGCCGTGCTGCCCTTCGCAGATCGAAGGCCGGCCGCGGCCACGCCGGAAGCGGCTCCGACGCGGCCGATCCTGATCGTTCTGCATCAGGAAACATCGACCCCCGGCCGGATCGGCAACGCCCTGCGCACGCTGGGCTACAAGCTGGACATCCGCCGCCCGCGGTTCGGCGATACGTTGCCCGAGACGCTCGACGAGCACGCCGGCGCGGTGATCTTCGGTGGTCCGATGAGTGCCAACGATTCCGACGACTATGTGCGGCGCGAGATCGACTGGATCGCGGTGCCGCTGCGCGAGCAGCGGCCGTTCCTGGGTATCTGCCTGGGCGCCCAGATGCTGGCGCGGCAGCTTGGTGCTGAGGTCGCGCCGCATCC
This sequence comes from Bradyrhizobium sp. ORS 86, assembly GCF_045571475.1. Lineage (NCBI taxonomy): Bacteria > Pseudomonadati > Pseudomonadota > Alphaproteobacteria > Hyphomicrobiales > Nitrobacteraceae > Bradyrhizobium > Bradyrhizobium sp. ORS 86. Next base: position 299,853 of record NZ_CP120699.1, read on the forward strand.
GCAAGGGCGCGTCGAGGTCGGCTACTACCCGATCAGGCCGACGGCCGCCGGCCACGCGCTTTGCCCGAACTGGCCGGCGCGCGTCTATCACTGGCACGGCGAGGGATTTCAATTGCCCGATGGCGCGGAGCTGCTGGCCGCGGGCGATGACTTCCCGATCCAGGCGTTCCAGTTCGACAATGCGTTCGGTCTCCAATTCCATCCCGATGTGACCTACGCCATGATGCATCGCTGGACCGCGCGCGGTTGCGTGCGCATGGAGTCACCAGGCGCGCAGCCGCGCCATCTGCACTTCGCCGAACGCGCCGTCCACGATGCTGTCGAGCGTGCGTGGCTGAAGCATTTCATCGATGGCTGGATCGTGCGCACGCCGCGCACCATGATGCTGCAAGCCGCGGAATAGCCGCAGCGCGGAATATTGCTCGCGGCATTGCCCGCGGTTTCATCTCGACAGATGTGTTAGAGCGTTTTCGAGCGAAGTGGATACCGGTTCGCGTGAAGAAAACGCGTCAAAACAAGAATCTAGAGCTTCGGTTCTGATTCATTCAGAACCGAAATTGCTCTAGTATCGCGTGCAGCGGCCGACGACGCGGCAAAGACGCGCGCGCCGATAACAATGAACCATAGGGAGATCGCCGTGAGCTACCAACACATCCTCTATGACGTCAGCGACAGGATCGCGACAATCACGCTCAACCGCCCCGATCGCATGAACGCGTGGACGGCGATCATGGAGCGCGATGTTCGCCGCGCGATGGAAGCCGCGGCCGGCGACGAAAACGTCCGCGTCATCGTGATGACAGGTGCGGGCCGCGCGTTTTGCGCCGGCGCCGACATGGAGGCGCTGAAGGGCATCGACCCCAACGAGGTCAGGCGTGGCGAGAGCATTCCTTTCGACATGAACCGACGTGCCGACTGGCAAACGCGCTACGCTTACTATCCCGCAATCAAGAAGCCTGTGATCGCGATGCTCAACGGCGCCACCGCCGGCATCGGCCTCGTGCACGCGCTGTACTGCGATCTGCGCTTTGCGGCTGACAATGCAGTGTTCACGACGGCGTTCGCACGGCGCGGCCTGATCGCCGAGCACGGCATCAGTTGGATGCTGCCGCAGATCGTCGGCCACGCCAACGCGCTCGATCTCTTGATGTCCGCGCGGCGCGTATCAGCCGAGGAGGCCTTGCGTATCGGCCTCGTCAATCGGCTCTGCGCGCCGGAGAGGCTGCGCGAGGAAACCTACGCCTATGCCCGCGACCTCGCCGATTTCGTCTCGCCGAGCGCGATGGCCACCATCAAGCGCCAGCTCTACGACGTGCCGTTCCAGACGCTGGCTGAAGCCACCATCGACGCCAACCGCGAGATGCAGATCGCGCTCAAGAGCAACGATTTCAGGGAGGGCGTCGCGAGCTTCGTGGAGAAGCGGCCGCCGCGGTTTACGGGGACGTGAGGGGAGGGATTTGGTCTGAGTTTGCCGGGCCCGCCGTCGCCCTTCGGGCTGTGGCGGGGCAGCGCTACGTGTGAGCGGATAAGAGGGGGTGTTGAACCGGTCCGTCTTCGCCCTTTGGGCTTCGCCGGACACCACGCTTCGCCCTTCAGGCTCTTGCGTGGCTGCGCCACGCGTAGCCCGAAGGGCGAAGCGTGGTGGAGCCAGGCGGGATCGAACCGCCGACCTCATCATTGCGAACGATGCGCTCTCCCAGCTGAGCTATGGCCCCATCGCAACCGGGTTGTGCTGAGTATCCCGGCCGACAGTCGGGCGCCATTTACAGTCCGGCCCAAGGCCAAGTCAAGAACGCTGAAACAGCGGTTTTCGGGCCCGCCGACCGGGAACTTCCCTTGTTTGCGGGGGGATGAACCGATATCTAGGGCATGGTCCGGAAACTGCGTAGCTGGTTTCCGGAAGATCATGCTCAAAAGAAGCGCGATGACGGTTCATTCTGGTCTCGTCGTGCTGACCTAGCTGTCCCACCCGCGAGCTCCCACCACATGCGTGCCGTCCTCGACATCGTCATCATCGTCCTTGACCTCTATGTCTGGCTCCTGATCGCCTCCGCCATCTTGTCGTGGCTGGTGGCGTTCAACGTCGTCAACACGCGCAACCAGTTCGTCTCGGCGGTGGCCGAGTTCCTGTACCGGATCACCGAGCCGGTGCTGCGGCCGATTCGGAACGTGATGCCGAATCTGGGTGGGCTCGATATCTCGCCGATCATCGTGATCCTGATCATCATGTTTATCGAGCGGGTGATCATGTATTACATCTACCCGAACGTCATCTGACCCTTCTCGAGGGGCCTCGTCGATGGACCCTTGGCGCTATTCCACCGAGGGCATCAGCATCGCGGTGCGCGTGACGCCGCGCGGCGGCCGCGATGGCGTCGACGGGATCGAAACCCTGGCGAACGGCCGCTCTGTGGTGAAGGTCAGGGTGCGCGCCATTGCCGAGGGCGGGGAAGCTAACCGCGCAGTGAGCGAGCTGCTTGCCAAGGCGCTTGGCGTGCCCAAGGCCAGGGTGAGGATCCTCTCCGGCGCCACCTCGCGGCTCAAGCAGGTGGCGGTCGACGGGGATCCGAAGGGCCTGGGTGAGACGTTGCGGAGGCTGACCGCCACCAAAGCACGATCCGGACCCGGATGATTTCGGAGACAAAGGACTGACATGACTGCCCGTATCATCGACGGAAAGACCATCGCCGCCGAGCTTCGCGCCCGCGTGGCCGGCGAAGTTGCCCGAGTGAAGCGCGACCATCAGCTCACGCCGGGGCTCGCCGTTGTCCTGGTCGGCAACGATCCCGCAAGCGAGGTCTATGTCCGCAGCAAGCACACCCAGACCCAGGCCGCCGGCATGGCCTCGTTCGAGCACAAGCTGCCGGCGGATGTCTCGCAGGCCGACCTGCTGGCTCTGATCGAGCGTCTCAATCGCGACCCGCTGGTGCACGGCATCCTGGTCCAACTGCCGCTGCCGAAATCGCTGCACACCGAAACCATCATCAATGCGATCGATCCCGCCAAGGATGTCGACGGCCTGCATCCGAACAACGCCGGACGGCTCGCCGGCGGCCTCGCGGCGCTGTCGCCCTGCACGCCGCTCGGTTGCATCATTCTGACCAAGAGCGTGCATCCCTCGATCGAGGGCATGAACGCGATCGTGATCGGCCGCTCCAATCTGGTCGGCCGCCCGCTGGTGCAATTGCTGTTGAACGAGAACGCGACGGTGACGATCGCGCATTCGCGCTCGCGCGACCTGCCCAAGCTGGTGGCCCAGGCTGACCTCGTCTATGCCGCGGTCGGCCGGCCCGAGATGGTGCGCGGCGACTGGCTGAAGCCGGGCGCGACCGTGATCGATGTCGGCATCAACCGGATTCCGGTGCCGGGCGGTAAGCCGAAGCTGGTCGGCGACGTCGCTTTCCAGGAAGCGCTCGATGTCGCCGGCGCAATCACGCCGGTGCCGGGCGGCGTCGGGCAGATGACGGTGGCGTGCCTGCTGGTGAACACGCTGCGCGCGGCTTGCGCCATTCAGGGGCTGCCGGCGCCGGCGGTGTAGTTCTTGCCTCGCCCCGCTTGCGGGGAGAGACCGACATTCAAGCTGTGCTTGAATGTCGGGTGAGGGGGAGTCTCCGCGCATTGGCCTCGGCGTTGGAGTTCGCCGAGAAAAGCCCCTCACCCCAGCCCTCTCCCCGCAAGAGCGGAGCGAGGGAGCTTTGGCAGCCAGCCGTCACTTCTTCTTCGCCCGGTCGATTCCTTCCAGGATCAGCTTGCAGGCTTCCTCGGCGTCGCCCCAGCGCAGCACCTTCACCCACTTGCCTTTCTCGAGATCCTTGTAGTGCTCGAAGAAGTGCTGGATCTGCTGCAGCGTGATGTCGGGAAGGTCGCTGTAGCTCTTCACCTTGTCGTAGCGCTGGGTCAGCTTCGATGACGGCACCGCGATAATCTTCTCGTCGCCGCCAGCCTCGTCCTCCATCAACAGCACGCCGACCGGGCGCACGCTCATCACCGCGCCGGGGATGATCGCGCGGGTGTTGACGACGAGCACGTCACAGGGGTCGCCGTCGTTGGACAGGGTGTGCGGGATGAAGCCGTAATTGCCGGGGTAGCGCATCGGCGTATAGAGGAAGCGGTCCACCACCAGCGTGCCGGCCTCCTTGTCCATCTCGTATTTGATCGGCTCGCCGCCCACCGGCACTTCGATGATGACGTTGACGTCGTGGGGCGGGTTCTTGCCGGTCGATATGGCGTCGATACGCATGGATTGCTCCGCGTGGCCTTTGGAAGTTGAGGACGATGTGATTTTTTGTTTGGCGCTATCAGGGTGCGAAAGCAGCATGACCCCCGGCTTGTCACGGGGCAGGCCTTCGCGCGAAGCGCTGCGGCTGGTTTAGCCTTGCTGCGGCTGCGAGAGAAGCAGGATTTTCAGTTGGCCCAGGCGAAAGCCACCTTGTCGAGCGATTTGGGCCCGAACCGCTCCGAGGAGCGCGCCACCATGCGGCCGCCCAGCGCACGATAAAACTCGGTCGCCGGCTCGTTGTCGGAAAGCGCCCAGATCACCATGCTCTTCAGGCCGCTCTGGATCAGGTCGCGGCGCGCCGCGGCGAACAGCCGCCGGCCGAAGCCAAGGCCCTGAAATTCCGGCCGCAAATAGAGCTCATAGATCTCGCCTTCGAACTGCAGGCTGCGGGCGCGGTTGCGGCCGTAATTGGCGTAGCCGGCAACCTTGTCGCCGAACACCAGCACGCTGACGCGGCTGCCTTTGCGGATCGCGCTGTCCCACCATTGCGGGCCGCGGCGATTGATCAGCTTTTCGAGTTCGGCGCCGGGGATGATGCCCTGATACGCCGAGCGCCAGGCTTCGTCATGCGCAGACGCCACCGCGGCTGCGTCTGCAGCTTTGGCCGCCCGGACCTCGATCAGCGTTGTGCTCATGGACGCAATCAAAGCAAGTCGGACGGCCGCCTTCAAGGTCCATCCTTAATTATCGGTTAACCTGTGCGCTTTTTGCATCAGTATCGCGAAAACCTGTACCGAAAACGGACAGGCCTCGGCCTCCGGCGACGGATTCGTGATCCATAAGCGACAAGTGGTGGCAGCATCGCCTTTTGGCAGGGCCGACGCCGGGGAAACTCGGTCTGGATCGATTCGTTGCCGGGTCTTCTGTGATGAAATCCACGTGCATTCTGGATAGCCGATGACCGGTTGGCCCGACGATGACGTGATCCTCTACGACGGCGTCTGCGTGTTCTGCTCGCGCTGGGTCCGCTTCGTCATCGCCCGCGACGCTGCACGCCGTTTCCGCTTCACGCCGATCCAGTCCGACTACGGCACGCGGCTCGCCAGGGCCTTCGGCATCGACCCCGGCGATCCCGACACCAACGCCGTGGTCCACGGCGGTATCGCTTACATGAAGTCGGACGCGGCGCTGACCGTGCTGAGCATGCTGCCGCGATGGGGTTGGACCCGTATGCTGTTTGCTGTCCCCAAGCCGCTGCGTGACGCGGTCTACAACCTCGTAGCGCGCAATCGCTACAAGATCTTCGGGAAGTACGAGACGTGCTTCGTGCCCGACGCAGACATGCGGGCGCGGGTGCTGGAGTAGCCCAGATCGTCATTGCGAGCCAACGGGTCGCGCGAACGCGCGCCCGATGACAGGCTCCGCGAAGCAATCCATTTTGCCGCTTGCAGGGCATGGATTGCTTCGTCGCTTCAGCGCAAAATTGCTTCGCAATTTTGTCGCGAGCTCCTCGCAATGGCGATGGAGCTATTTGCGCGTCGCCGCTGCCAATATTTCTCTCGCCGCTCGCTCTCCCGAATCCCGTGCCCCATGCGCAGTCGAGAAGAAGTGTGGCGAGGTCGCTTCTCCGGCGAAGAACAGCCGGCCATCGACCGGCGCGGCGAGCACGGCGCGCTTGTCGGCGTGGCCGGGCAAAGCGTGTGAGTAGGAGCCGCGGGCAAACGGGTCGTGTGACCAGCGGGATTCGCTGAGCGGCTTCAGCTTGCGGCGAAAGTCATTGCCGAGGAACGAGACGATCTCGTCGATGCTGTACGCGGCGAAGGCGCCGTCGCCTGCGTCCTCGAGCGTTTGTGCGAGGCGGCCGCCGAAGAAGCCTTCGATGCAGGGCTGGCCGAACGGGCGGATATGATAGGTGCCCATCTCGGTGCGCATGGTGGCGCCGCGCAGATTGCCTTCCTTCGGCAGCGCCTCGGCGTTATCGAGCGCCAGTGTCACCTTGTCGGCGAGGCCGAGTGGCAGGCCGCGCGCGGCTTCGACCTTGCCGGGCAGCGCGGGCGAGAAGCGGATTGCTTCGTCGGCGATCAGATTGGTTGGCACGGTGACGATCACCTTGCCGGCGTCGAGCGTGCCGCGCGAGGTCTCGATGCGTACGCGCTTGCCCGCGTGATCGATCAGCCTGACCGCGCAGTTCAGCGCCACCGGAACCTGCGCGCCGTAGGCCGCGATCAGCGCGCCATAGCCGCGCCGCACCCGCCAATTGATGTTGGTGTCTTCGTAGGCGTCGACGTCGAGGATCGAGACCCGGTCGAGCTCGCAGCCGTTCACATAGGTCGAAATCGCATCGATCATCGGGTTCCAGCGGTTGCCGGGTTCGAGATAGACGTCGGCTGGATAGTCCTTGCCCTGCTGCGCCGCTTGTTCGATGCGGTCGTAGAATTCATCGAGCGCAAGCGTGAACGCATCGCGATCGGCCTGCGGAAACGCGTCGCCATAGGCTCGCTGGCCCCAGGGCGGCAGCTCCCTGTTGACCTCGAATTTGAGCTGCTCGGCGATGCCAACGAAGCTGTTCTGATCAGCCGAATGCAGCCAGCCGCAGCCGACATCGAACACCACGTCGGGCGCGGCCTGGATCGTATACGCCCGCCCGCCGACGCGGTCGCGGGCTTCCAGCACGACGATCGAGAGGCCCCAGTTCTTCAGCGCATGCGCGGCGCCGAGGCCGGCGGCGCCTGCGCCGATGATGGCGACGTCGACTGTGGAGGGAAGGGAACTCATGTCCCGGCTCTAGCACGTCCGGAAGCGCGTCTAAAGTCGCAACGCGCATGACTGTCATCACCCGCGAATGCGGGTGATCCAGTATTCCAGAGACAGTGATGATTGAGCTGACGGGCCGCGGCGTACTGGATGCCCCGGTCAAGCCGGGGCATGACAGATGGGCTCACGCCACCGCTTCCTTGGCCTTTTCGGCGCGCTTGCGCTCGTTCGGATCGAGGTGCTTCTTGCGCAGCCGGATCGACTTCGGCGTCACTTCGACGAGCTCGTCGTCCTCGATATAGGCGAGCGCCTTCTCCAGCGTCATCTTGATCGGCGGCGTCAGGCGCACCGCTTCGTCCTTCGAGGTGGTGCGGATGTTGGTGAGCTGCTTGCCCTTCAGCACGTTGATCTCGAGATCGTTGTCGCGGGTGTGCTCGCCGACAATCATGCCCTTGTAGACCTTCCAGCCCGGCTCGATCATCATCGGGCCGCGGTCTTCCAGCTTGAACATCGCATAGGCCACCGCCTCGCCCTGATCGTTGGAGATCAAGACGCCGTTGCGGCGGCCCTGGATCTCGCCCTTGTAGGGGGCATAGCCGTGGAAGATGCGGTTCATGATCGCGGTGCCGCGGGTGTCGGTCAGCAGTTCGCCCTGGTAGCCGATCAGGCCGCGGGTCGGCGCGTAGAACACCAGCCGCAGGCGGTTGCCGCCGGAGGGGCGCATCTCGATCATCTCGGCCTTGCGCTCGCTCATCTTCTGCACCACGACGCCCGAATGCTCCTCGTCGACGTCGATCACGACCTCCTCGATCGGCTCCTGCCAGCCGCCGGTGGCCTCGTCCTTCTGCAGCACGACGCGCGGGCGCGACACCGAAAGCTCGAAGCCCTCGCGGCGCATGGTCTCGATCAGGATCGCGAGCTGCAATTCGCCGCGCCCTGAAACCTCCATGGAATCCTTGTCGGCGGCCTCGACGACGCGCAGCGCCACATTGCCCTCGGCCTCGCGCAGCAGGCGGTCGCGGATCATGCGGCTCGTCACCTTGTCGCCTTCGGTGCCGGCGAGCGGCGAGTTGTTGACGATGAACGACATCGACACGGTCGGCGGATCGATCGGCTGTGCCGGTAGCGGCGTCTCGACCGAGGGATCGCAGAAGGTGTCGGCGACGGTGCCCTTGGTGAGGCCTGCGATCGCGACGATGTCGCCCGCCTCGGCTTCATCGAGCGGCGTACGCTCGAGGCCGCGGAACGCGAGGATCTTGGTCAGGCGGCCCTGCTCGATCAGCTTGCCGTCGGCGGCCAGCACCTTCACCTGCTGGTTCGGCTTGATCGAGCCGGAGGAGATGCGGCCGGTGATGATGCGGCCGAGATAGGGGTTGGCCTCGAGGATGGTGCCGATCATGCGGAACGGACCTTGCTCGACCTTCGGCGGCTCGACATGGCGCACGATCAGGTCGAACAGCGGCTGCATGCCGAGGTCCTTCGGACCGTCCGGGCTGTCGGCCATCCAGCCCTGCTTGGCCGACCCGTAGAGGATCGGAAAGTCGAGCTGCTCCTCGCTGGCATCGAGCGCCGCGAACAGGTCGAACACCTCGTTGATGACTTCGGTCGGGCGTGCGTCGGGGCGGTCGACCTTGTTGATCACGACGATCGGCTTCAGGCCGATCTTCAGTGCCTTCGAGACCACGAATTTGGTCTGCGGCAGCGGACCCTCGGCGGCGTCGACCAGCACCAGCGCGCCGTCCACCATGTTCAGGATGCGCTCGACCTCGCCGCCGAAATCGGCGTGGCCGGGAGTGTCGACGATGTTGATGCGGATATCTTTCCACTGCACCGAGGCGGCTTTCGCCAGGATGGTGATGCCGCGCTCGCGCTCCAGGTCGTTGGAATCCATCGCGCGCTCGGTCACCTTCTGGTTTTCGCGGAAGGTGCCGGATTGCTGCAGCAGGCGGTCGACGAGGGTGGTCTTGCCGTGGTCGACGTGGGCGATGATGGCGACGTTACGAAGGTTCATGGCTCGTCTTCTGGTCGTGCAAAGGATCGTGAGCGCGGTCTCGCCGGACAACTCGGGCCGGCCGCTCGCAGACATGGCCCGTCGGGGCCCGGATCACGCTCATACCTAAGAAATTTGACGGGGACGCATCGCCCCAAAAAGGAAGCCCGGCCAATGGACCGGGCACCTACCGCGTTGCGTCGCAATATAGTCAGAAAACGTCAAAAAACAACGATTTGTTGGCGCTTCGAGTGACCGAATTTCGGGTCGGGACCGCGGATTTTGCAGACTTTCCGGTGAATTTTGGTGCGATCTGGCCGCGCTGGGAAACGGAACACTGACGGCTTGCGGGGCTTCTGCCTCGCAGCCGGCGTGTTCGTCGTCTACGATCCGAGGTGCCGGATCCGGCGAAGCTCAGCCATCGGGAAGCCGTTATGGCGATCAGGACATCCGCCGCTGCACTCGCGGCTGCGCTTTCTGTCGCGCTGCTCCTCACGCCGCAGCTCGCAACGCATATGATCTTCGGTGCGGCCGGGTCGCTGGCCTCGGCCGCGATCGGTGGTTTCGTGTCTCCGGCCATGGGCCAGCCGGGCGGACTGACGAGCAAGCAATCGGCCGCGCGCGAGACCTACGACAAGGCCGTGAAGGATTTCGAATCGATCCTGCGCCAGCGTCGCACACAGATCGATTCCAACCAGCCGCTGCCCAACCTGCCCGGCCAAGCCCTCTACCTCGCCCGCGTCGAAATGATGAGCGCCTATAAGGATCTCACCGACGCGCTTCCGTCCAGGATCGGCCGGCCCAACAAATTCGGAATCCCTCCGGCCTATTTCGACGCCGACAACGAGCCGCTGTTCGATGAGTACAGGAAGCTGTTCGATATCATGGAGGCTCCGCCCGCCAGCGCGCAAAGATCGGATACGCCATTCAAGGACGTCGTCGATCTGGCGACCGCGATCGCGCGAGCCAAGGGCCTGAATGCCACGAATGCCGCTGCCGCGGGCCGCATAAGCCTCGGCCTTTTCTATGCCGAGACGGGCGGCAAGCAGAACGCGGGAAATGCGCGGTCGAACACCTACAAAGGGAGTCTGCAGACCGGTCCGTCCGAGGATCGAAACGGTCGAAGGAAGTGGGCAGCGATCAAGGGATCAATCGCAGCCCTCGATCCTGCACTGAGCCGTCGCGACGACAGGGAAGAGGCCCGGGCGGGCAATCTGGATCATCGGTTCAATCATTGGACTGCCGTGCGAGACGCCCTGATGAACGCACACGCCGATATTTTCCCGGAGGTCCCGGCGATCCTGAAAGCGTTGCCGAATCCCATCGATCAAATGAAGCTGTTTGAGCTGATCCAGATCGTTCCGACGCCGACCAGGGCCGCACTCAGCTCCGGCAACCTCGTCGGTTACAGAATTTCCGATCCCAGGATCATGCGATATCTGCGGAACAACAGCATCTTCGCGTTCGGCCAGGCCGACAGGGCACGAACGTCTGCAACGTTTCGCGAAATCCTCGATGCGATGTGGCTCTTCAACGGCAAGTTCGAACAAGCGCTCGCCAAATTCGAGGAGATCAAGACCGGCAAGCGGGGATGACAGCAGCGCGATCAGGGCGGACCGAGGATGTCCCATCGCGGCTCGCAGAATTCCTTGACGGCCGTCGCGACGGCGCCCGCGATCATGTTCTGCCGTTCCGGTGAGTCCATCTCGAGCTCCTCGTCCCGGTTGATGATCGAGCCCGCCTCAAGCAGCACCGCGGGCATCCGGGTCTTTCGCAGCACGATCAGCTCATCATAGCTGTAGACGCCGGTTTCCTTGTTCAGCAGCGGATGCTGGTAGCGGCCCATGATCGGCTGCGTGTACTGGTCGGCATAATGAAGCCCCTGGGCCTTCAATTCCTTGCCGATCAGTTCGGCGAATGAGAGGCTCGCCGCGAAGTCCGGATTGTCGTGCGAGACGAAGACGGAGTACCCGCTGAACCGATCGCTGTAATGGCTTTTCCTGCCCTCGAAGTCCCAGTCCTCGAGCATCTTGTTGGGCACGGAGTCATGGTGGATCGACAGGAAGAGATCCGCGCTCAGATCATTGGCGGCCGCCACGCGCTTGAAGAGGCTGGGCCTGGCCTTACCCTCGGTCAGAAGCAGTCTGGTTTCGGCAAAGCCGTCGTCCTTCAGCTTCTCCGTGATCAGCTTCGCAAGGCGCAGGTTGAAGGTGTATTCGGCAACATTGCGCGCGCTGATCGCGCCTTCCGATTCCGCCGTATGCCCCACATCGACAACCACCCGGAATGTCGCGGGATTGCAGGTTGGCGAGGCCGGCTTCAGCGCGGAATGAGGCAGGACGACCGGCCCGAGGGCGGCAAGCCGCGTGCCGTGGGGCTTTGGTGCGACGCTGCGCCTTGCCAACTTCGCCGGCCTTGCCGCCTTCACGCGCTTTGACGAGCCGGCGTGCTTTGACGAGTCCTTGAAGATCTTTGGCCGCCAGCCAGCATCGCTGGCTTCGATCGGCAGCAGCACGAGCGCTGCTATGGTGATGGCAATGAGGCGGCAAGGTCGAGACCTCGCAACGATGCCGCCGAGCACACGATTGGATTCGCAGCGCCTCATGCTCCGCCCCTTCGGGCCCCCAGCACAATGGCTCCGCTATCGATAGCGGAAGAGGTCGGTGGCGTCCATCCCGGTCAATTGCGGAGCCCCGGCCGTGCCAAGGGCGTCCAGCACAGCGGCGGTTCCGCAGCGGGTGCGAGCGGACTACGCCTGCTTCGGATCGAGCGTGATCGACCACAATTCGGCGTCGGCGCGATCGCGCAAGCTCACCGTCATCTGTCCGCTCCTGCCGTCGATCTTGACGTGACCGAAGAACTGCATGCCGGCGGAGGGCGGCAGATTCTGGCTCGCTTCGCCCGGCGCCTTCACGAACTTCACTTCCGGGCCAAACGTGTTGTCGAGCTCGTTCGGGCCGAACGTGCCGGCATGCAGCGGACCGGAAACGAATTCCCAGAACGGATCGAACTCCTGGAACTGGGCCTTGTTCGGGTTGTAATAGTGCGCGGCAGCGTAATGCACGTCGGCGGTCAGCCACACCGTGTTGACGATTCCGGCGGTCTTGATGAAACGGAGGAGGTCGGCGATCTCGAATTCGCGACCACGTGCCGGGCCGTCGCCCTGGGCGAAGGCTTCCGAGCCCTTTTTGTTCGCCGCATCGTCGTAGACGATGAGCGACAGCGGCATGTCGGAGGCGATCACCTTCCAGGTGGCGCGCGAGTTGAGCAGTGCGCGCTTCAGCCAGGCGAGCTGGTCGGGCCCGAGGAAATAGGCGTCGGGACCGTAGGCCTCCTGCAGGTTCGGGCCATTGGGGCCGCGATAGCTGCGCTCATCGAGCATGAAGACGTCGAGCAGCGGACCGTAGCTCAGCGTGCGGTAGACGCGGCCCGGCTCGACGATGCTCTCGCGCATCGGATACATTTCGTGGAAGGCGCGGGCCGCGCGCGCGGCGAGCAGCGTGATGTCGCGCTCCTTGTAGGTCGCGGGCAGTTGCTTCGACAGCGACCAGTTGTTGGTCACCTCGTGATCGTCCCACTGCACGAAGATCGGCACTTCGGCATTGAAGGCGCGCAGATTGTCGTCGAGGAAATTGTATTTGTGGGCGGCGCGGAATTCGTTGAGCGTCTCGGCGACCTTGGCCTTTTCCGGGATCGTGATGTTCTTCCAGATCTTGCCGTCGGGCTGCTTCTGCTCGGCCGAGATGATGCCGTCGGCATAGATGGTGTCGCCGGAATGCAGGAAGAAATCCGGACTGTGCTTCTTCATGGCGGAAAAGGTGAACATGCCGCCGTCGTCGGGATTGATGCCCCAGCCCTGGCCGGCGACATCGCCGCCCCACACGAAGGACACGTCACGGCGATCGCTCGGCGCGGTCCGGAAGCGGCCGACCACGGGCTCGCCGGCGACGTCGATGTGGGAGAGATCGCGGAAGCGGACGCGATAGAAGATGTCCTGGCCGGAGGGCAGGTTCTCCAGCAGCATCTTGGCGGTGAAGTCGCTTTCCGGCAGCGCCGCGATCGGCGGCAGCGCGCGGGCATCCCTAAACGATTCCGTGGTCGCGACCTCGACCATCATCTGCGACGGGCGGTCGGCCCTGGCCCACACTACGCCGCCATCGACACCGACGTCGCCGGATTGCACACCGTGGGTGATCGCCGGTCGGTCGGCGGCGCGGGAAAGGTAAGGCATCGCAATGACGCCGGCCCCCGTTGCTGCCACGGTCGACAGGAAGCGTCGGCGGGTGATCTTGTGCGAAAACCGGATCGTCATGGGGGCCTCCAGGGACAGGACGCAACACTGCGCCGCAAGCTGGCAAAGACCTAGAAAAATTCCATGACGGAGAGATTACAGGGCGAAGGCAGAGCGTTGGACGAGCGGGCTCCCGAATGTATCGGTCCTGTGAGGCGACCACGTTCGTCAGGCTCCCTCTCCCGCTTGCGGGGGAGGCGAAGAGAAGCTACGGATGGAGAAGAGGTCGGACTCGCGCTGCTATGCCGAGCCCGCCGCCCTGAACTGTGCCGCCGTGCGCTGCAGGTTCTGCGGCATGCTCATCAACAGCGCCTTGCGGTCGGCGACCGCGTTGTGGAACTGCTCCAGCGCGATATTGAACGCGGTCAGTGTGCCCTGTTCGATCGTGCCGTGCTCGAAGCACAGCAGCGTGTCGCGCAGGATGTCGTCGGCCTCCGCCTGCATCTGGTCGAGCTCGTCGGTCGAATCGCTGCGCCGCGCGGCCTTCAACATCTCCAGCAGGCGATCGCGCTGCGAGGTGTTGGTGTTGCGTTCGTCCTGCTTGAGATAGCCGGCGAACCACGCGCCGGCCGAGCCCATCGCCGAGAGCGCCATCAGGCCCCACCAGATGTAATCGCTGTAGCGATCGAGGAAGGTCTTTTCCTCGCCGTCGACGAAGGCGGCGGCGCCTGGATGCGCCGGGATGACGGCGTCTTTGTCGGTGTCGGGGGTCTCGATCTTGGCGGCGAGCGGGAAATCGCTCTTCAGCGACTGCCGGATCTGGAACAATTGCCGCGTGAACGCCGCCACCGTCGATTCCGAGAGGCCTTTGCGGGCGACGATGTGATGCGAGAAGCTGATGGTCTTGACCTCGTCCTCGGGCCGGTCGGCGGAGCCGAGCGAGCCGGCGGGGATTTCCGAGGCCTCATAGGCCGGGTGGTTCTGCGCAATCGCCTCGGAGGCGTCGATCGCGAGGAAGGTCGGCTCGTTGCCGTCATGGCTTGAAGCCGCGATCGCGTCGATGGTGATCTTGCTGTTGGCGGGCCCTGCCGCGAGATAGGCGTCGGCCTTCTGGTTGCGGATCGCCTCGACCGCCTCATTGACCGGGAACTGGACGATGTCGACCTTCATCGGATCGACGCCATATTGCACCAGGATCATCTTCAGCAGATTGACGTTGGCCTGGGTGCGGCCGACGACGCCGATCTTGTGGCCGGTCAGTTGCGCGATCTTGGTGATCTTCGGGCCCTTCCGCCGCTTGCCTTTCGCTGCCGGCGGAACCCACATCACCACGACATTCTTGCGCAACGTCGCAACCGCCTGCGCGTTCTTCGGCACTTCGAGATCGCCGCGGATGATGGCGAGATCGGACTTGCCGTCGGCAAGCACCTGCGCGCTCGCGGTAGCGCCATCGGTCTGCACCGGGCGCAGCTTGACCTGGCTATTGGGCTGGTTGTTGAAGGCCTGGGCCAGCGTCTGCACCAGCTTGACGTCGTCGCTGTTGGGCGGGCCGACCGCGATGCGCAGTGTCACCGGCCGCACCGCGAAATAGTAGCCTGCGGCCAGCGTGCCGATGATCGCGAGCACCCCCGCGATCAGCACGAAAATCAGCCGCTGCCGCGCAGAACGGGGCGGCTTGGGCAGTGTGTCGGCGGGGCCAGGGCCGTCGGTCATCGATCTCGCAAACAAAAGCTTGGGGCTCAAACTCGAAAGGGCCGGCGCGCATACATCTTATGTATGTAGCAAATTCCGGGGCCGGCCGATGTTACAACTCCGTCATGGTTAGCGGCGATAGGCCGCGATTTCGGCCTTAATTTCGGCATGGATCCCTCCCGCAGGCCGGCCGTTAGGCTAAGGTTGGGGCCCCAAAGAGGAGGGCTGTCATGGTGGAATTGCTGTCGGCGGAAGCCAGGAAAGCCGCGCTCTGGGAGTTGGCCGGCTGGGCGGAGATGCCCGGCCGTGCGGCCATCACGAAGACCTTCGTGTTCAAGGACTTCAACGAAGCGTTTGGCTTCATGTGTCGCACCGCCCTGGTCGCGGAGAAGAATGACCATCACCCCGAATGGAAGAACGTCTACAAGACCGTCGAGGTCGTGCTGGCGACGCATGAGGTCGGCGGCGTGACCAAGCGTGACATCGAGCTCGCCAAGGCCATGAACGCGATCGCACGGCAGCTCGGGGTCAATTGACCCAGCGACATCGCATGCTCCTCGAGGCTGCCGTTCGCGCGTCGGCGTCGCGGCAAGCGCGCCTTGCGGCGGCCGTCTTACATCACCAGATTCGCTGCAACGCCGCCCGACTGCTGCGCGGCGTCGGGGAACCCTGCGATGGCATCGACCGAACACAGCGTGGGATTCGAGCCGGCCGACCGGCTGGCCCAGGATCGCGAAAGCGTGCGCCGCCGCTTCTGGATCAAGTTCAAGAAGGTGGTGGCGCGACTGCCGTTCGCCGAGGATCTGCTCGCCGCCTATTACTGCGCCTTCGATCGCGAGACGCCGCGCCATGTGCAGGCGGCGCTGCTCGGCGCCATCGCCTATTTCATCCTGCCGTTCGACTTCATTCCCGACATGATGCCGGTCCTCGGCTTCACCGACGATGCCGCAGTGCTCGCAACCGCGATCCGCATGGTGGCAAGCCACATCACACCGGACCATCGCGAAGCCGCACGTGCTGCGCTGAAGCGCGCCACGCTGAGCGAGCAGTGAGCGGCGCGTAGCGAGCTCCGGCTGCCTCTTCTCCTTCCCCCCTGAAAGGGGGAAGGTCGGGATGGGGGTCAGCCGCAGGCGATACTGTGCATGCGGAGAGAGCAGATCCCCACCCGCTTTGCTCTGACGAGCAAAGCGACCTCCCCTTTTCAGGGGGAGGTTGGAGCCATGCACGGTCTGGTCTGGGCCGTCGTGCTTCGAGATGCGCGCTCCTCAGCACGACGGTGAAGAGCGCGCGTAGCCCGGATGAAGCGAAGCGCAATCCGGGATTGTCTCGCCAGCGGATAGATCGCCCCGGATCTCGCTGTGCTTCATCCGGGCCACAAATCCCGTCTTCTCCTTCCCCCTGAAAGGGGGAAGGTCGGGATGGGGGTCAGCCGCAGGCGATGCTGCATGCGGAGAGAGCAGATCCTCACCCGCTTTGCTCTGGCGAGCAAAGCGACCTCCCCTTTTCAAGGGGAGGTTGGAGCCATGCACGGTCTGGTCTGGGCCGTCGTGCTTCGAGATGCGCGCTCCCCAGCATGACGGTGAGGAGCGCTGTTGTTCGTCTTCAGCTTCCGGGATGCAGGATCACCTTGCCCATCGCCTTGCGGCCGGCCAGCACCTTCAGCGCTTCGGCGGTCTGCGACAGCGGGAAGGTGCGGTCGACATGCGATGAGATTTTGCCTTCCGCGGTCCACTGCACGAGCTTCTCGAGATTCTTGCGGTTCTTCTCCGGATTCTGCCGCGCCCAGGCGCCCCAGAACACGCCTCTGATGTCGCAGCCCTTCAGCAGCGCGAGGTTGAGCGGGATCTTCGGGATCTCGCCGGCAGCAAAGCCGATCACGAGGAACCGGCCTTCCCATGCGGTCGAGCGCAGCGCGGCCTCGGCATAGGCGCCGCCGACCGGATCGAACACGATGTCGGCGCCCTTGCCGCCGGTCAGCTTGCGCAGGCCTTCCTTGAGGTCTTCCTTGGCATAGTTCAGCGTCAGCTCGGCGCCGTGCTGCTTGGCGAATTCGAGCTTCTCGTCGGATGAGGCGCAGGCGATCACCTTCAGGCCCATCAGCTTGCCGAGCTCGCACGCGGCAAGTCCGGTGCCGCCGGCGGCCCCTAACACCGCGAGCGTCTCGCCCGGCTTCGGGCTCGCGCGATCTTCCAGCGCGTGCAGCGCGGTGCCGTAGATGATGATGATGCCGGCGGCGCGGTCGTAGTCGAGATTGTCGGGGATCTTCACGATCGCATTCGCAGGCAGCGCGATCTTGTCGCGCGCGCCGTTGTGACCGCAGGACGCGACGACGCGATCGCCCACCTTCAAGTCGGTGACGCCTTGGCCGACGCTCTCGATGACGCCTGCGACCTCCGCCGCCGGTGAGAACGGGAACGGCGGCTTGATCTGGTACTTGCCCTGGATCATCAGGATGTCGAAGAAGTTCAGCGCCGCCGCCTTGATCGCGATCACGGCCTCGCCGGGACCTGCCACGGGATCCGGCACGTCAGCCAGCACGAGATCGTCGGGTTGACAGTATTGCGAACAGAGGATGGCTTTCATGGACACACCTGATTTTCGGACGCACAAAGGGCTCAGCATTCTGGGCTGAAAGCTTCATGCCGGATTTACGGCGGAGCGACAATACAAGCGGAGGATCAAACTATGTTTGAAAAAGGCCTGCTGGCGAACAAGCGTATCCTGATCACCGGCGGCGGCTCCGGCCTTGGCGCTGCGATGGGGCGTCGCTTTGCCGAGCTTGGCGCCGAACTGGTCATTTGCGGGCGGCGGCAGGAATTGCTGGAAGAAACCGCAGAAAAATTCCGCAGCGAATTGGGCGCGAAAGTCTCCACCGCACGATGCGATATTCGCGATGGCGCGGCAGTTGAAGCGATGATGGATCAGGTCTGGCACGAGGCGCCGATCGACGTTCTCGTCAACAATGCTGCCGCAACCTTCATCGCGCAAACCGAACATCTGTCATTCCGTGCAGCGGACGCGATCCTCGGGCCGACGCTGCACGGCACGCTGTATTGCACGCTCGCCGCCGGCCGCCGCTGGATCGAGGGCAAGCACAAGGGCGTGGTGCTCTCGATCCTCTCGACCTCGACCATCACCGGCCGCGCGTTCACCGTGCCGTCGTCGATGGCCAAGACCGCGGTGCTGGCGATGACCAAGAGCCTTGCGGTCGAATGGGGGCCGAAGGGCATCCGCACGGTGGCAATTGCGCCCGGTGCGTTCCCCACACCTGGCGCGACCGGACAGTTGCGTCCCGAAGGCCGTGGCGAGACGTGGTCGCATCGCAATCCGCTCGGCCGTGCCGGCGAGCATTCCGAACTTGCCAATCTCGCGACCTTCCTGATCTCCGATCAGGCCGGCTACATCAACGGCGAGATGGTGGTGCAAGATGGCGGCTCCCACTTGCGCAGTTCCGGCGCCGAGGACCTGCTGCAATGGACCGACGAGCAGTGGGCGAAGCAGCGCGCAGCCCGCGCCAAGGGATAACGCGCGGCTTCTGTGCCGTACGCTCGGCTTCGGGCCTAACTGCCTTCCCAAAAAGACGTTTCCCGGTTATCCATCCGAGCCGGCGGAGGGGAATCGCCGGGCCATCTTCCAGTCACAATGATGGGGGAACCAGTTGGCCGTGCGGCAAATACTGACATCGCTGATCGCGGGTAGCCTGGTGTGCGGGATCGTCTCGCTTGCGCCGGTGCACGCTGCGCCGAAACAAACTGCGCCGAAGAAGGAAGCAGCCAAGCCCGCATCACCGGCGGCGGCTGCGGCTGGTGGTGCAGAGCCGACGTTGATCGGCCAATACGGCACCTGGGGCGCCTACACGGCGTCGCCGAATGGCAAGAAGGTCTGCTTCGCGCTCGCCAAGCCGTCGGCGTCGAAGACCAATCCGCCGAACAGGCCGCGCGATCCGGCCTATGCCTTCATCTCGACCCGCCCGGCGGAAAAGGTCGTCAACGAAGTCTCGGTCATGATCGGTTACACACTGAAGCCCGGCTCCGAATCGACGATCCAGGTCGGCGGCGGCACCTACGCGATGTACACGCAGGGTGACGGCCTCTGGATAAAGAACGCGGCCGAGGAGGAGCGCATGGTGGAAGCCATGCGCAAAGCCGGCGAGGCGACCGTGAAAGCGATCTCGGCCAAAGGCACCGAGACGACCGATACGTTTTCGCTGAAGGGCCTGTCGCAGGCGCTCGACCGGCTGGCCCACGACTGTCGGCGCTAAGGCCCGAATCGGCGTTGTTTATGGGCCGCAGAAGGCCTATTTGAAGACTGGTTCCCCTCATGGTGAGGAGGCGCGTCAGCGCCGTCTCGAACCATGCGGCCGGCTAGAGCGTTTTCGAGCGAAGTGGACACCGGTTCGCGTGAAGAAAACGCGTCAAAACTAGTATCTAGTGGCCTCATCCTTCGAGACGCGGCGCAGGCGCCGCTCCTCAGGATGAGGAATCAAAGACTCCCGCAAAGATCAGACAGGCGATGACCGCAGACTCGATCGTTCAACATGCCACGGCCAATACGCTGGTCGAAAAGGTTCCGCTCGAAACCTATGTGCCGCCGGCGAAGCCGTCGCTGATCGGGCTGTCGCGTGCCGAGATCGCCGATCGCCTCGGCGAGGTCGGGGTTCCGCCGTCGCAGCGCAAGATGCGCACGCAGCAGCTCTGGCACTGGATGTATTTCCGCGGCGCCAAGAATTTCGCCGAGATGACCAACGTGTCGAAGGAGATGCGCGCCGAGCTCGAGAAGCATTTTACGGTCGATCGTCCCGAAGTGGTTGCCGAGCAGATCTCCAATGACGGCACCCGCAAATGGCTGCTCAGGCTGCCAAGCGGCGACAAGCTCGAGAAGCCGCATGAGGTCGAGTGCGTCTATATCCCCGAGACCGATCGCGGCACGCTGTGCGTCTCCTCCCAGGTCGGCTGCACGCTGAACTGCGCGTTCTGCCACACCGGCACGCAGCGGCTGGTGCGCAATCTCACCGCCGGCGAGATCGTCGGCCAGGTGATGGTGGCGCGCGACCGCCTGAACGACTGGGCTGATCGCGAGAACGGCTCGCGCCTCGTCACCAACATCGTGATGATGGGGATGGGCGAGCCGCTGTACAATTTCGATGCGGTGCGCGATGCGCTGCTGATCGTCGCCGACAATGAGGGCATCGGCATTTCCCGCCGCCGCATCACACTGTCGACCTCGGGCGTGGTGCCGAACATCAAGCGCACCGGCGAGGAGATCGGCGTGATGCTCGCGATCTCGCTGCACGCGGTGCGCGACGAATTGCGCAACGAGCTGGTGCCGCTGAACCGCAAATATCCGATTGCCGAGCTGCTGCAGGCCTGCCGCGACTATCCCGGCGCCTCGAACGCGCGGCGCATCACCTTCGAATATGTGATGCTCAAGGGCGTCAACGATTCGCTCGATGACGCCAGGCTATTGGTGAGGCTGCTCAAGGGCATTCCGGCCAAGATCAATCTCATCCCGTTCAATCCGTGGCCGGGCACCGCCTACGAATGCTCGGACTGGGAGCAGATCGAGAAATTCTCCGAATACATCTTCAACGCCGGCTATTCCTCGCCGGTGCGCACGCCGCGCGGCCGCGACATCCTCGCCGCCTGCGGCCAGCTCAAGTCGGAAACCGAAAAACTCTCCGCGCGCGAGCGCCAGGCGCTCCGTGCGATGGCGATGACGGATTGAGCGTGTCCGTGTGCGGTTCGCCATTTCGAGCGAAGCGAAGCAATCCACTTGCACGCTCGCTGAGGCATGGATTGCTTCGTCGCTTCAGCGCAAAATTGCTTTGCAATTTTGTCGCGAGCTCCTCGCAATGACGGGGAGCTAGCATGGCCCTGATCGGCCGCCTGTTCGTCGTTGCCTTCGCCTTCCTCGTGGCCTGCCTTGTTGCCGGGATCATCGTGGTCGGCGCGGTGCTGTATCCCGAGATCAGCGATTTCGGCGCGGAGATCGACCAGAACGCGATCAACATCGTGCTCGGCTTCGGCTTCATCTTCATTTCCGGCTTCGCGCTGCTGCCGGCGCTGATCATCGTGCTGATTACGGAGGCGTTCTCTATCAGGAGCGTGCTGGCCTATGCGGTCGGCGGTGCGCTGGTCGGCGCGGCCTGCTATCTCGGCCTGGTCCCGTTCGATCCCGACACCATGCAATTCCACGGCATCGTGCACCGGCACATGGAGATCATGACCGGCGCCGGCATCGTCGCGGGCCTGGTCTACTGGCTGATCGCCGGCCGCACCGCCGGCGCCTGGCGCGAGCCACCGCGCCCGCTCCGGCCACCGCCGCCGCTGCCGTCGCAAACACCGCCGCAATCACCGCCGTCATCCTGAGGAGCCGTGCGCAGCGCGGCGTCTCGAAGGATGGACCGCAGCAAGATCGCATCCTTCGAGGCTCGCTCCGCTCGCGCCTCAGGATGACGACAAGCTCGTACTTCCCATGCCCATCCGCCTCGGCTAAACCGCGCGCCATGAACCGGACCGGACTTGTCATCGCGCTCGGGCTTGCGCTCGTCATCGGCCTGTTGTTCGGGATCTATCCCGAGCTCGACCTGAAGCTGGCCGCGCTGTTCTACGACGGCGCCCACAAAGCCTTCCCGCTGAAGGCCGACGCGCTCGCGGCATTCGCGCGGGACGCGGCGATGTGGATCGCCTGGGCCATGGTGCTGCCGGCGATCGTGGCGATCGTGATGAAATTCATCCGGCCGAACCGGCCGATGTTGATGTCGCCGCGCGCGGCGGTGTTCCTGCTCACCACGATGCTGCTTTCGGCAGGCGTCCTCACCAACCTCACCTTCAAGAGCTATTGGGGCCGGCCGCGCCCGGTGGCGGTCGCCCAGTTCGGCGGCGAGCTTCCGTTCGTCGCGTGGTGGGATCCGCGCGGCGCCTGCCCGCGCAACTGCTCGTTCTTCTCGGGCGAGGGCGCGACCGCGTTCTGGACCTTTGCACCGGCGGCGCTGGCGCCGCCTGCCTGGCGGCCGCTCGCCTATGCCGGGGCCACCGTGTTCGGCGTGGTCACCAGCGGCTTGCGAATGGCCTTTGGCGGCCATTTCTTCACCGACGTCGCGATCGCCGGCCTGGTGTCCTTTTTCGTGGTCTGGCTGTTCTATGCCCTGTTCTACCGCTGGGCGGCGACGCGGCTGACCGACGAGCAGGTCGATGCGGCGCTGACCCGGCTCGCCATGCCCGGCTACCGGCTGATGCAGCGCTGGCGCGACCGCGACAGCCGCGATTAAAGGCGTGCTCCGCCTTCCGAAATTTGATATTCGCCAGCTCAAACATCCCTGATTTCGACCGATTGGACCGTTCCATGAGTACGATTCTGAAAAACCTGCCCAAGGGAGAGAAAGTCGGCATCGCGTTCTCGGGCGGGCTCGACACCAGCGCGGCATTGCTCTGGATGAAGCAGAAGGGCGCCCGCGTGTTCGCCTATACCGCCAATCTCGGCCAGCCCGACGAGGCCGATTACGACGCGATCCCGCGCAAGGCGATGGACTTCGGCGCCGAGAAGGCGCGCCTGGTGGATTGCCGCATGCAATTGGTCCATGAGGGCATCGCCGCGATCCAGTCCGGCGCTTTCCACATCTCGACCGGCGGCATCACCTATTTCAACACCACCCCGCTCGGCCGCGCCGTGACCGGCACGATGCTGGTCGCCGCGATGCAGGAGGACGGCGTCAACATCTGGGGCGACGGCTCGACCTTCAAGGGCAACGACATCGAGCGCTTCTATCGTTATGGCCTGCTCACCAATCCGTCCTTGCGCATCTACAAGCCCTGGCTCGACCAGCAGTTCATCGACGAGCTCGGCGGCCGCGCTGAGATGTCGGCGTTCATGACTGCGCACGGCGTCGCCTACAAGATGAGCGCCGAGAAGGCCTATTCGACCGACAGCAATCTGCTCGGCGCCACGCACGAGGCAAAGGATCTCGAGCAGCTCGACAGCGGCATCACCATCGTCAATCCGATCATGGGCGTGCCGTTCTGGCGCGCCGATTGCGAGGTGAAGCCCGAGACGATCGTGGTGCGTTTCGAGGAGGGCCAGCCGGTCGCGCTGAACGGCAAGACGTTTGCCGATTCGGTCGCGCTGTTCCTCGAGGCCAATGCGATCGGCGGCCGCCACGGTCTCGGCATGAGCGACCAGATCGAGAACCGCATCATCGAGGCCAAGAGCCGCGGCATCTACGAGGCGCCCGGTATGGCGCTGCTGCATATTGCCTATGAGCGTCTCGTCACCGGCATCCACAATGAGGATACGATCGAGCAGTATCGCATCAGCGGCATGCGGCTTGGCCGCCTGCTCTATCAGGGACGCTGGTTCGATTCGCAGGCCCTGATGCTGCGCGAAACCGCGCAGCGCTGGGTGGCGCGCGCCGTCACCGGCGAGGTGACGCTCGAGCTGCGCCGCGGCAACGACTATTCGATCCTGAACACCGAGAGCCCGAACCTGACCTATGCGCCGGAGCGGCTCAGCATGGAGAAGGTCGAGGACGCGCCGTTCACGCCGGCCGACCGCATCGGCCAGCTCACCATGCGCAACCTCGATATCGCCGACACCCGCGCCAAGCTCGGGCTCTACGGCAAGACCGGTCTGCTCTCCAGCGGCGAGGGCTCGCAGATCTTCCAGCTCGAGAGCGACAAGGGCTGAGCCGCGGGCACAAATGTTTCCGTCGTCCCGGGCAAGCGAAGCGCGACCCGGGACCCATAACCACAGGATCGCGTTGTCAAAGCGAGCTGTGGCCCCAGTGTTACGCAACAATTGACGGCCGTGGTTATGGGTCCCTGCTTTCGCAGGGACGACGCGCGGAGAGATGTTGCCTACTTCACCCTGAGCGCATCGAGCAGCGAACGGAACGCGCGCGCGTAATCCGTGCCGGTCTTGCCGATGTCGGGCCCCGCGGAGACGGCCACCGCCGCCTCCGTCACCGCGCCGAGCAGCAGCCGCGCCAGCGGCTCGATCGGCTGCTTGGCGATCACGCCGGCTTCCATCGCAGCAGTGAGCGCGCGCGGAAACTTGCCGCCGAAGTGTTTCGCGTCGATCTCGCGCCAGCGCTCCCAGCCGAGCACCGCGGGGCCGTCGCGCAGGATGATCTGGCCGGTCGGGCCCTTCGAGCACGCCGCGAAATAGCCTTGCGTGCCGGCCGCCATCGCGGCGAGCGGATCGTTCTCGGCGCGCGAGAGGCGATCGAGATCGGCGACGAGGTCGAGCGAGACCTGCTCGAACACCGCCTCGAACACCGCCTCCTTGGTCGCGAAGTGATGATAGACCGCGCCTTTGGCGACGCGTGCGCCGGTGGCGATGTCGTCCATCGTGGTCGCCGCAAAGCCGCGCTCGCCGAAGATGCGCCGCGCCGCCTTGATGATCGAAGCCCTGGTTTTCTCGCGCCGTTCGGCCTGGGTTGCCATCCTCCTTGTCTAGCCCAGTTCCATCGCCAAGCCAATTGACTTACAGACTATCAGTCGGTAAATACCGACTATTAGTCGGTAACATGAATCTTCGCGATAAGTGAGACGTGCTTGCGCGAAGACCATGCCCGGACAAACAGGGAGATCTCCCATGCCCTCGCTCAAGACCTTGCAGGCGTTCGCCGATACCGTGGAATCCAATGACCATGTCGGCGCGATCACGAATTTCTACGCCGCCGATGCCCGCACCCAGGAGAACGACGGCGAATGGCGCGTCGGCCGCGAGGCGCTGGCGGCGCGCGAGGCCGCGGTGCTGGCGCAGGTCGCCGGCGTCAAGACCACGCGGCTCGGTCCGCTGCTGGTCGATGGCGACCACTCCGCGATCTGCTGGCGGTTCGAGTTCACCGGCAAGGACGGCAAGGTCCGCAGCATGGAAG
The DNA here is from genome assembly GCF_045571475.1 of Bradyrhizobium sp. ORS 86. Taxonomy (NCBI): domain Bacteria; kingdom Pseudomonadati; phylum Pseudomonadota; class Alphaproteobacteria; order Hyphomicrobiales; family Nitrobacteraceae; genus Bradyrhizobium; species Bradyrhizobium sp. ORS 86. The sequence goes on from NZ_CP120699.1 coordinate 324,616, forward strand.
AGGTTGCCTGGCAGACCTGGCGCGGCAACGAGTTGATCGAGGAGCGCTTCTTCTACGATCCGCAGCAGATGGCGCGGTGAGGGGGCCAAGCCCGCTAATTCCAACCTCCCCTTGAAAAGGGGAGGTCGCTTTGCTCGCCAGAGCAAAGCGGGTGGGGATCTGCTCTATCCCCGTGCACCGTCACCTGTGGCCGACCCCCATCCCGACCTTCCCCCTTTCAGGGGGAAGGGGAAGACGGAGCTCTAGCTTGGATGGAGCGCAAGGTTTTCGCTGCGCGAGTGGCGCAGACTGGAGAACCTTTTCGCGTCCCCGAAACAAACAAAAATGGCCGGGATCGCTCCCGGCCATTTCGCTTCGTGCTTCAGGTCGGCTCAGCGCGGCGGTGCCGCGGCCGACTGGTCGCCGTTGAGCAGCGGGGTGATGCGGCGGACGGTGACGCGCCGGTTGATGCGGCTCGGTCCGTCGGTCTGCTCCTTCAGATACTGCTTGCCGTAGCCCTGCGAGGTCAGGTTCTCCGCCGGCACGCCGAACTGCTGGGTCAGCAATTCGGCCGCGGCCTGCGCGCGGCGATCCGACAGCGACAGATTGTCGACGTCGTTGCCGACCGCGTCGGTGTGACCCTCGATCAGGAACACCTCGCGCGGGTTGCGCTGGATCGCCCGGTTGAGGCCGTCGGCAATCACCTGCAGCTTCGCAGCCTGGTCCGGCGGGATCGCCCAGGATCCGGTGTCGAAGTTGATGGTGTTGATGTCGATCGACGGCATCAACATGCGCACGTTCGGGCTGTAGCGGATCTCGTCGAGCGAATAACGTCGCTGGATCCGGTCCACCGGCGGCGCCTCCATGGTCTCATAGATCACGTCGGGCGAGGCATCCTCCGCGCTGACGATGTAGCGGTCATAGGGAATGCTGACCACCGGCGGCGGTGCGTCGACATAGAAGCCGCCGACCGCCTGCGGATCGCGGTAGGTGTTGTCGATGATGACGAGCTCACGCCCGCCACGATCCCTGCGGATTCGCCGCAGCAACTGGCCGTCGGGGCCGACCACGGTGATGATCTCGCTGCCGTCGGGACGGATCACGACGGTGCGGGTTTCGCCGCCGACGGTCTCGGTGCGGATGTCGCGGGCACCGTAGCGGAAGCGATACAGATCGTTGCCGCGCACGTACTCCTGCCCGCTCGGATCGCGGATGATGATGCGGTCGGGCTCGGTGTAGATCGTGCGGCCGCCTTCGACGACCTCCTGTCGCTGGTTGTGCAGGTCGGCGATGGTCGCGCCGATCACGGCGCCGGCCACCACGCCTGCGCCGATCGCAAGCGGCGTCAGGTCACGCCGCGGCGGTGCCGGGGGCGGCGGCAGCGGAGCTGCAACCGCAGGCGCGGCCCGGAAGGCCGGCGCGACCGTCGGCGGGGCGTATTGCGCCCGGCCGGGCGGCGGCGCAGCGGCCGGAGAACCTGGGACGACGGTCGGCGCCGCGGCGCCCGCCGGAAGCGGCGGCCGGGCCGGTGCGCCTGCCTGCGGGCTGGCCGGCGCCGTCGGCAATGCACCGGGACGCGCCGGCGGCGTTGCACCGCCCGCGGCCGGAGGCTGCGTGGGTAGCGTGCCCGGTCGCGCCGGAGGCTGTCCGCCGGCGGCCGGAGGTGTCGTCGCCGAAGGAGCAGGCGCAGGTGTGGCGGCCGCGGGCGGTGTGCCCGGAGCTGGCCTTGCGCCGCCGGCGGGAGGAGGTGCGGCTTGCGGGCGTGCACCGGGAGCCGGCGTTGGCGGCGTCTGCGCGGCGGGCGGTGAGGTCGGCAAGGCATTGGGCCGCGCACCAGGAGTGGCGCTCGGAGCTGGGCTTGGCGCCGGGCTCGGCGGTGCATGCGTCGGGCCAGCGGCGGGCCTCGTTGCCGGGCGCGCGGGGGCCGCTGCCGGCGGAGGCGTTGGAGTGGGACGGCTGGGCGCGGCCGCAGGGGGCGCGGGCGGGGTCGGGTGCGCCGGTGCTGCTGCCGGTGGAGGTGTCGGCGACGGCCGCGCAGGTGCGGCAGCGGGCGGCGCCGGAGGTGTCGGATGTGCGGGCGCAGCCGCCGGCGGCGGGGTCGGAGCCGGCCGTGCCGGGGCGGCTGCCGGCGGAGTGGGGTGGGCCGGTGCGGGCGCCGGCGGGGCAGGCCGCGCGGCCGGAGGTGCCGGCGGCGTCGGATGGGCCGGTGCGGCGGCAGGTGGTGGAGCCGGCGGTGTCGGCCGGGCGGGGGCCGCGGGCGGAGGCGGCGCGGGGTGCGGCGCCGCGGCTGGAGGCTGTGCCGGACGCGGTGCCCCGGCGGGCGGCGCCGGATGCGCCGGCGCGCCCGGCGTGGGGCGTGCCTTCGGCTTTCCGTCCGGTCCGAGTTCTTCCTTCTGCGCCTGCGCGACCACAAGCGGCGAGGTTTGTGCGTGCGATGCTGTGGCGGCCAACTGCGTGAGCGTGAGCCCAGTCGTGGCGAGCAGCACGAGACGAAGCTTTGTCATGTAGTGGAATCCCCGGCGAAAGGTCTGGGCAGGAAGGACACGTCAGAACCGAACAATTCGGCGGGACGATGAACAGTCAGCCGTTAGGCCGGATTGTGGCGGGCCACGAATCAAAGCCGAATTTTATTTCGACATCATAACGGGTTGCACGCCCGCTTGTTCATGGCGCATTCAGAAGAAACGCTCAGACAAACGAATATCCGCAGCGGAACCTGGTCGGACAGTCGCTGCGCGATGCCGCGGATCGATCGGCCGCAGGTGGCGGGGTGATCGGGCCGGGCGGCCCGGGCGGCGTCGGAACCGGCACTTCCTCCGGCAAATTACCGGGAAGTTCGTTCGGCCGCGACGGCTCGCCGGGCTCATGCACGGGGTCCGGCACCTCCGGGCGAGGGGTGCCCGGAGGGATCCCCGGCGGCGGTTCGCTTGGCGTGCCCGGCGTCGTCGGTGGCACCTCGGGCGGCTCGATCGGCGTCGACGTCGAGAGCTTGCGGGGATCGAGGGTGCCCGGTCGGCTCGCACTCATTGATCGCTCCATACCTGTTGAAGCGACAACGGGCCGCGTGCAGCGACGTTCCTGCCTTGCGCAGCGGCTCACTCCGGCGTGTGACAGACCGCCTCGATGTTGTGGCCGTCGGGATCGCGCACGAAGGCGCCGTAATAGTTGGGGTGGTAATGCGCGCGGAGGCCGGGCGGGCCGTTATCCGTACCGCCGGCCGATATCGCGGCCTTGTAGAAGGCATCGACCGTGGCGCGGTCCTTGGCTGAGATTGCGATATGCACCGGCTTGTTCATCGCGCCTTCGCCGCCGATCCAGAAATCCGGCTTGCCGTCGGCGCCGAAGCCGGCGGCGGCATCGTGCCCGGTCTGCTCCGCCGTCACTTCCATGATCAGGCTGTAGCCAAGCGGCGCCAGCGCGGCCTGATAGAACGCCTTCGCGCGTTCGTAGTCGGATACTGAAAAGCCGATATGGTCGATCACGCGCGCCTCCCTTTGTTGTGATGCAATTGCATCCTCGCTCTTGCTTCACCTCCCCTTGGAAAGGGGAGGTCGCTTTGCTCGTCAGAGCAAAGCGGGTGGGGATCTGCTCTCTCCGCATACACAGTATCGCCTGGGGCTGACCCCCATCCCGACCTTCCCCCTTGCAGGGGGAAGGAGAAGAGGAATCTGTTGCCCGGAGGGGAGTCCTCTCGATCGGGCTACACTCACTCTCGCACCAGCAGCGTGTTGCTCCGCGTGCGGCCCTGCTCGGCGTAACCGCGGGCGCGCATGTCGGCAATGCAATCGCTGCTCCATTCGTCCTTCGACAGATGCTCGATCACCACGGCGCGCGGCCACAGCGCCTCCGGTGCATCCTGGAAGAAACCGATCAGCACGCGGTCCTCGAAACCTTCGACATCGATCTTGAGCGCGTCGACCTTGGTCGCGCCGGCCTCCTCGAGAATGCGTTGCAGCCGCAGCGACGGCACTTTGAACGCCTTGCCCGATGGAGTGCCGGTCACGATGTGGCTGGCGCCGAGATTGTCGCCGTCGGTCTCGATCATCAGCTCGCCGTCGGCAGGGCCGGCGGCCGCCGCGACCAGCCGCACCTGCGCATAGCCGGAAGCTTCTGTATTGAACTTGAGCCGTGCATGCGTCACCGGATGCGGCTCGATCGCGATCACCTTGCCCGCGGGCCCGACGTCGCCCGCCAGCGCCAGCGCGTAGGTGCCGACATTGGCGCCGAGATCGACGAAGGTGCCGCCCGCACCGACATGCCGGCGCAGGAATTCGAGTTCTTCCAAGTTATAGTTGGGATTGAACAACGCCCCGCGCTCGGTCGCGCTCGCCTGGTGATAAAAGCGGAACGATGCGCCCTGATAGGCCACGTCGAGCGGTCCCGAACCGAACAGATTGACCAGCCGCGACAGCCAGGGGCGGAATGCGCCGCGCTTCAGTCCGGTGCGATGCGCCAGACGGATGATCGCAGCCTGCGCTGCGTTCGGCGCGAAGGCGCCGAACGGCGCGGGTGAAGTATCGTTGCTGGGGATCACGCGTGGCTCTCGTCGAAAACGGCGCATGGATAGCCGGTTTTGGCCGCGACTCCAACGGCCGCTTTGCTCGCAACGTCGTTTGCCTGTCATCGTGACGAATGCGGAAAGAACACGTCGTGTGGCCACCCCTCTCCCTAGCCCTCCCCCGCAAGGGTAGGGCAATTGCATTTGGGAGAAAAACGCCCTGTGGCCCATCCTTCGAGACGCCCGCCTTTGGCGGGCTCCTCAGGATGAGGTCTTGTGTTGCGGCACAATAGTAGACCCTCATGGTGAGGAGCGCCGCTTGCGGCGCGTCTCGAACCACGAGGCCGAGTTCGTGCGCAGCCGCCCAAGGCGGCATATGCGATAGCCCTGCCCGCAAGGGGGAGGGAACCCATCTGCCGGTGCGTCCCTCACGAGCCAATCACTGAGTTGCCCATGGGTGCGATCGGCACTCGGCCTTCCGGCGCCCTCTAGAGAAGGCGAAACAAGATGCAAAGCTCGGACGGATCATGTCGCGAGAATGCGAACGTATGACTCACCAGCCATGCAACTTATTCGGTATCGTCCCTGCGAAAGCAGTGACCCATAACCACGAATGGGTTTTGTTGAACGATGCTGGAATGGCGCGTCCCGTTCACAACGTCCGCCGCGGAGTATGGGTCCCTGCTTTCGCAGGGACGACGGCAGACGATGGAGCGCGATATCGGCTAAGGGCCTCGCAGGCGCAACATCGAGTCGGTGGCGCAATCGCGCAATCCCTCACGGCGACACGGGTGCCTGATCGCGCCTCGCGGTCAGTGCTCGCCCGATCTTGTGCAGCATCTGCGCAAGCTGCTCGATCGAGTAGGGCTTTTGCAGCAGCTCGAAGCCGGAGCTGCCTTGCTGCGACAGCACGTGGCTGTAGCCGCTGGCGAGCACGATCGGCAAATCGAGTCCCTGCCGGCGGATTTCCTTCGCGAGTTCGATGCCGCTCATGCCGGGCATCACCACATCTGTGAACACCATGTCGAAGCGGCTCGCGCCGGCCGCGAGCTCCTCCAGCGCGTGGATGGCGTTGTCGACCAGCACGGCGCTACAGCCGAGTTGGGTCAGCGCGTCGGCGGCAAACTTCCCGACCTCGGGATTGTCCTCGACCACCAGCACCGAGGCGCCGGTTTGACCGACTGGCTGGGTGTCGTGCACAAGCCGCGCTGGCGGTGGACCGTCGTCGTTCACGCGCGGCAGATAGAGCGTAAACGTCGCGCCTTTGCCGACCTCGCTGACGACGTCCACCTCGCCGCCGGATTGCTTGGCGAAGCCGAACACCTGCGACAGGCCAAGCCCGGTACCCTGGCCGACCTCCTTGGTGGTGAAGAAGGGTTCGAAGATCCGTTCCAGTTGGTCCTGCGGAATTCCGACGCCGGTGTCGGCGACAGACACTGCGACATAGCCACGCGGACTGGCCGGATTCGCCGTCGCAGAAGGCGGCTTGTCCACCCGCCGGACCGTGACCGTGAGCCGGCCGGCGCCGCTCATGGCGTCGCGCGCGTTCACGGCGATGTTGATCATCGCGGTCTCGAACTGGCTGGGATCGGCGTTGACGAAATTGGGTCCGTCCGACACCTGCGTGACGATTTCGATGCGAGGCCCGATCAGGGTTGCGATCATCTCGCTCAGGGTCCGCACGCTCTGACCGACGTCGAACGTCTCGGGTTCGAGAGCTTGTCGGCGCGCGAAGGCGAGCAAGTGGCTGGTCAGCCTGGCCGCGCGATTCACGGTGTTGGAGATCGCATCGATGTAGTGCAGCCGCCGCGGATCCGGTAGGTCCGGCCGCCGCAACATGTCGACCGATCCACGGATGACGGTCAGCAGATTGTTGAAGTCGTGTGCGACGCCGCCGGTGAGCTGCCCCAGCGCCTCCAGCCGCTGGCTGTGCCGCAGCGCCACCTCGGCCTCGATTCGCCGGTTGGCCTCCTCGTACAGCCGCCGCGTGCGCCTCAAGGCGAGCCCGAACAGAGCGAACAGCAGCGCTGTGGCCGGGACGCCGAAGATCAGATGTGGAGCCATGGTCGCGATCCAGCGCGCCCGGATCGCCGATATTGCGAGGCCCGCACTGACATAGACCGGGTATTCGGCAAGCCGCTGATAGCGGAGGCGCCGCTCGATGCCGTCGGCCGGGGACTTGATCGTCATGGTGCCGAAGAGCGGGTGGGCGACGAGGTGCTGCCCGAGCGGCCCGTTCGGCTCGAACCGGAAGTCATGGTGGACGATGGGAAAATGGGCCAGCACGGTGCCATCGGTCCGGATCAGCGCGAGGAAGCTGCCGGGTTCGCGTCCGATCCGCGCATAGAAGTCCTCGAAGTATTCCGGAAGGATCGAGGCCTGGATGACGCCGGCAAAACTGCCGTCCTTGTTGTTGCGGCCTCGGCTGACGCCAAAGAACCGCGATCCCTGGTAGGGCGGCCGCGGCGTCAACACCTCGCCGATATAGCTGCCGGCGTCGCCATCGGCATGCATGCGGAAGTAGTCCCGGTCGGAGAAATCGATGTCGGGGGGCGCGGTGACGAGGCTGTTGACCAGGGCATGGCCCCTGGCATCGAACACCCAGACCGATTTCATCTGGGGCAGCGCATCGGCAAGCTGGCTCAGCCGCTGGTGCAGGCTCTGCTCATGCGCGACGATATCGGCATCGGACATGCCGCGGATGATCTCAGCGGTCTCTGACAGGCTGCGGTCGATGGTCTCGAACACCTTGAGCGCGTGCTCGTGGGCGACGTCGAGCATCTGCTCGATCTCCCGGTCGGCAGCCTCATTGGTCGAAACCCAGGTCACCGCGGAAGCAAAAACGAACAAGGCCAGCGGGAGGGCCAGCGACGCGGCCATCATCCATTGCAACAATCTCAGCGAATTGCGTTGTGCGGTCTGCAAGGGCGCTCCGGCTCCGCGCGAACCTTAACGCAAACCTTAGCGCGGGAGAACGTAAAACCCGACCTTTGGTTGCACCCGCGGCCAATTTGGTCGTCGCCGCGACCGCGGACGGACGCCGAACATCGGCCGGAATCGATCAATTGCTAACCAATTGGCATTTGCGTCGCCCGGGTGGTCGCGGAAGGCGGGCGGGGCACTCGCCCTCGCCGAGCCCGCACGGCGGGGCGTCGCGCGCGCGGTTCACGACCTCGTTAGCCGCGGCCGGCGGGCAAGCGGAAAATCGACCAGGACGACGCCCTCGGACGCTGTTTTTAGGGGTTCTAAAACCTGTCGCGGGCAAAGGCTTGACCCTGTAACTACCTGCTGGAAAACAGGCCCCATGACACGCGATATGACCCGCGATCCCACCCGCTCCCAGGACATCCGGCTTGGTCATGCGGATCGCGGTTTTGTCGGCACAATCATCGGGCTCGATGCGCCGCAGACCGGCTCGTCGCTGTCGCCGCTGGAGCTGGAGCAGCGCCTGGTCGAGATGGGATTTGTGGAAGGCGCGCGCGTGGAAATCCTGCACGAAGGCATGATCCGGCGCGATCCGATCGCGGTGCGCGTCGACAACATCACGATCGCGCTGCGCCGGAGCGAAGCCATGGCTGTGATCGTCGAATGACAACCGCGTCCCTGCGCCTGGCGCTGGTCGGTGCCCCGAACACCGGCAAGACGTCGCTGTTCAACAGCCTGACCGGCAGCCGCCAGAAGGTCGCCAACTATCCGGGCGTCACCGTCGAGCGCAAATCCGGCAGCTTCGTCACGCCGGAGGGCCGCAACGTCACCGTGCTCGATCTGCCGGGGACCTATTCGCTGCGGGGCCGCAGCCCGGATGAGGAAATCACCCGCGACATCGTGCTCGGGCGCTTCGAGGGAGAGGCGGTGCCCGATCTCGTGCTCTGCGTCGCTGATGCGACCAATCTCCGGCTGACGCTGCGGCTCGTGCTCGAGCTCAAGCGCATCGGCCGGCCGATGATCCTCGTGCTCAACATGATCGATATCGCCAAACGCCGCGGCGTCGATATCGATCTGGAGCGTCTGTCGCAGCAGCTCGGCCTGCCGATCGTGACCTCGGTCGCTGTCCGCAAAGGCGGCATCGCCGACCTGCTCAAGCGAACCGACGAGTTCCTGACCCGATCGCATGAGGCGCCCGCGGCCGGTCAATGGACGGCACCGACGATCGCCGATCTCAAGGCCGCGCAGCGCGAGGCCGACCGCATCATCGCCGCCAGCGTCAGCCTGCCGGCCAAGCCCGACACCTTGACCAACCGGATCGATGCCGTGGTGCTGCATCCGGTCTGGGGGATGATGATCCTGGCGCTGATCCTGTTCGTGATGTTCCAGGCGGTGTTCACCTGGGCCCAGCCGGCGATGGAGCTGCTGTCGGACGGTTTCTCCGCGCTCGGGCAACTGGTGCACGACGTGCTGCCCGAAAGCTGGCGCCTGCTGCAGAGCTTTCTGCAGAACGGCCTGATCTCCGGCGTCGGCAGCGTCATCGTGTTCCTGCCGCAGATCATCATCATCTTCCTGTTCATCCTGCTCTTGGAAGATTTCGGCTATATGGCGCGCGCCGCGTTCCTGATGGACCGCATCATGGGCGGTGCCGGACTGCACGGCCGCGCCTTCATTCCGCTGTTGTCGAGCTTTGCCTGCGCGATTCCCGGTATCATGGCGACGCGGGTGATCGACAATCGCCGCGACCGCCTCACCACGATCCTGATTGCGCCGCTGATGACCTGCTCGGCGCGGATTCCCGTCTACACCCTGATCATCTCCGCCTTCGTGCCGGCGAAGATGCTGTGGGGCTGGGTCAATCTGCAGGGGCTCGTGATGTTCGGCCTCTATGCCGCAGGCATCACCAGCGCGCTGACGGTGTCGGCGGTCGCGAAGTTCTTTCTGTGGCGCGACCATGCGCCGGCGCCGTTCATGCTGGAATTGCCCGACTACAAGGTGCCGCGGCTGAAGAGCATCGCGATCGGCGTGTTCACCCGTGCCAAGATGTTCCTGTATCGCGCCGGCACCACCATCCTCTCGATGATGGTGCTGATCTGGTTTTTGGCGTCGTTCCCGACCGCGCCCGCCGGCGCCGAGGGGCCGGCGATCAATTACAGCTTTGCGGCGATGATCGGCCACGCGCTCGAGCCGCTGCTGCGGCCGATCGGCTTCAACTGGCAAATCGCGGTGGCGTTGATCCCGGGCATGGCGGCGCGCGAGGTCGCGGTCGCAGCACTCGGCACGGTCTATTCGATCGAGGGCGGCAAGGAGGCGGCGGATGCGATCGGCCTGGTGCTGGCGCAAAAATGGACGCTGGCGACCGCGCTGTCGCTGCTGGTCTGGTACATCTTTGCGCCGCAATGCGCCTCGACGCTCGCAGTGATCCGCCGCGAGACCGGCAGCGCGAAGTGGATGGTGGTGACGTTCGTCTACATGCTCGCGCTGGCCTATGCCGCGAGCTTCCTCACCTTCAACCTGGCGCAGGCGCTGGGGCTGCACTAGGTGAACGATCGAGTTCCGTCGTCCGGGCCTGAGGGTGCAATGGGTGCAGGCAGCGAAGCGACGCACTAGGATGTCGTCGAGGGCGGAAGCTGCGGGCGCCTTCATGTTCCCTGCGAGACCATGCAATGTCGACGTTTGGCCTGGAACGGGTATTCTCGCCTCGAAATATCGCAGTCGTTGGCGGTAGCGCGCGCCCGTCGTCGCTCGGCGCGGCGGTGGTCAGGAACCTGAAGGCGAGCGGCTTTGCCGGCGGGATCGCCGTGGTCAATCCGCGGCATGCCGTCATCGACGGCGAGCATACGTGTCCTGATCTGAAGTCGATTCCGTTCGTTCCGGATCTCATCGTCGTCACGGCGCCGGCGGCGGCGATCCCCTCGATCATCGCGGATGCTGCGGCGGTCGGCGTCTCCGGCGCAGCGGTCCTGTCGGCGGGCCTCGGCCACGGCGCGGGCTCGGCTGCCGAGACGGTCGCGCAAACGGCGCGCATGAGCGGGATGCGCCTGATCGGACCGAACTGCCTTGGCGTCATGGTGCCGCGTGCGAAGCTCAATGCGAGCTTTGCGGCCCATCGCCCGGCCGAAGGCCATGTGGCGTTGATCTCGCAGTCCGGCGCCGTCGCGGCAGCGATGATCGAGTGGGCGGCCGAGCGGCGGCTCGGCTTTTCCGGCATCGTCTCGATCGGCGACCAGCTCGACGTCGACGTCGCCGACCTGCTCGATTATTTCGCGCTGGATGACCACACCAGCGCGATCCTGATCTATCTCGAAGCCGTCAAGGACGCGCGCAAGTTCATGTCGGCGGCGCGTGCCGCGGCGCGGCTGAAGCCGGTTATCGTCGTCAAGTCGGGCCGCATGGAGCATGGCGCGAAGGCCGCCGCAACCCACACCGGTGCGCTGGCCGGATCGGATGCCGTCTATGACGCCGCGTTCCGCCGCGCCGGCATGCTGCGCGTGTTCGACTTGCGCCAGTTGTTCGATTGCGCCGAGCTGCTTGGTCGCGGCTTCGTCCCGCGCGGTAACCGGCTAGCGATCCTGACCAATGGCGGCGGTCTCGGCATCCTCGCGATCGACCGGCTGGCCGAGCTCGGCGGCGTTCCCGCGACGCTGACGGCGGAAACGATCGCGCGGCTCGACGCGGCCCTGCCGCCAGGCTGGTCGGGCGCCAATCCGGTCGATATTTCGGGCGATGCCGATGCCGCCCGTTACGTGTCCGCGCTCGGCGCCTTGCTCGAGGATGCGAACAGCGATGCCGTCCTGGTCGCCAATGTGGAGACCGCGGTCGCGCCGGCCGAGGGAATTGCCGAGGCGGTGGCGCGGTGTGTTCGCGATCGCCGGGCGAAAAGAAGCGCAGTGGCCGCGTTGGTGCTTGCAGCGTGGGTCGGCGCCGATGAGCGCACCGGAGCGACCTTCGAGGCCGCGCGCATCCCGCATTTCCCGACCGAGGACGATGCGGTGCGCGCCTTCATGTATCTGGTGCGATATCGCGAGGCTTCCACGGCGCTCGCCGCGACCCCGCCGAGCGTTGCATCGGTGTTCACGCCCGACACCGCGGCGGCCAGGCACGTCGTCGCAAAGGCATTGTCGGAGCAGCGGGCTTGGCTTGATCCAGTCGAGATCGCGGCGTTGTTCGACGCCTACGACATTCCGATCGTTCCAGCGATCGCCGCGCGTGATGCCGGGGACGCGGCGGAGAAAGCAGCCCCTTTCCTCGCCAAGGGACTTTCGGTGGCGGTCAAGGTGTTCTCGCGCGACATCAGGCACAAGTCCGACGTCGGCGGGGTTATCCTCGGCTTGCATACGAAGGAAGCCGTCGCGGAGGCCGCCGCGACCGTGCTGGCGCGAGCGCGCAACGCGCGGCCGGACGCGAAGCTGGAAGGTCTCACGATCCAGCCGATGATGGTGCGGCGTGCGGCGCGCGAGCTGATTGTCGGCATCGCGGACGATCCGACCTTCGGTCCGGTGATCGTTTTTGGTCGCGGTGGTGCCGCGGTCGAGGTGATCAACGACAAGGCGCTGGCGCTGCCGCCGCTCGACATGAATCTCGCCCGCGACCTGGTCGGACGCACGCGGGTCTCGCGGCTGCTCGGCGCCTATCGCGATGTGCCGGCCGTCCCGCCCGACGTCGTGCCGCTCACCCTTGTCAAGCTGGCGCAGATGGCGGCCGACATTCCCGAGGTCGCCGAGCTCGAGATCAATCCGTTGTTGGCGGACGAGGCGGGCGTGCTCGCACTCGATGCACGCGTGGCGATCCGCAAGCCTGCGCGGCTGTTTGCCGGTCAGACCCGGCTGGCTGTCCGGCCCTATCCATCGCAATGGGAAGGTGAGCTCGTGCTCAAGGACGGCTCACGCGTCCTGGTGCGGCCGATGCGGCCGGAGGATGAACCCATGGTCCGGAGCTTCTTCAAGCGCGTGACCGCCGAGGACCTCAGGCTGCGCTTCTTCCACGCGATGAAGGAGTTCTCACATTCGTTCGTCGCGCGTCTCACCCAGCTCGATTACGCGCGCGCGATGGCCTTTGTGGCGCTTGATCCGAACACCGGCGAGATGATGGGGGCGGTCCGGCTGCATTCGGACTCGCTCTACGAGAACGCCGAATACGCCATCCTGCTGCAGTCCGATCTCAAGGGCAAAGGGCTCGGGTGGTCGCTGATGCAGCTTCTGATCCACTATGCGAGGTCGGAAGGACTGAAGCGTCTGTCCGGTCAGGTGCTGACCGAGAACACCACGATGCTGAGCATGTGTCGCGACCTCGGATTCACCGTCACGATGGATCCGACCGATCACAGTATCGTCGATGTCATGCTCGATCTCGATCGGCCCGGCGCCGATGGCGTCGGGACCGATATCCTGATCCGACCTGGGGCGGATCAAGGTGGTGTGACGGCAAGGTCTCTATAAGGGTGTGTTCGTCTTGAGCAGCGCGACGCTGCCTACGGGGCCTTCAACAGAACCGAGGAGCTTCGTCTCAGGGTCTCCTCGGGCGTGCCGGAGGCGTCGATCCGAGACCAGTCAAGTCGGCCGATCTTGTATTGTTCTTGCCGCGCGGCAACGTCGCGGGTCGCATCGGAAGCATCCCTGCCGCGTGACGCCACGCGGTCCAGGCGGGTCGACAAATTTGTGTGCAGGAAGATCGGTCGAAACTCGGCTGTCATCCCGCGCGCGTCCTGTTCGAGCGCGGACCGCTCGCTCTCGCGCAGGAAGGCTGCATCAAGGATAGCCGAGAAGCCCTGCGCCGTGATCTGCGCGGCACGTTCGAACATCGCCTTGTAGACGCGATCGCTCACTTGGTCGCTATAGGCATGGTCCGGCAACGCCGTGAGCGGATCAACCTCGAACAGCTCCTTACGGATCACGTCCGACCGCAGGATGATCGCGCCGGGTGGCGGTTGCAACAGGCAGGCGGCGTCGCGCGCCAGCACGCTCTTGCCCGTTCCGGACATTCCTCCGATCGGAACCAATGACGGTCTTGCCGGGGTGATCAGCCGCAGCGCCAACTCGAAATAGGAATTCGCCTCGGTCAACCCTGCGGCGTCGCGTGACTGCTCGTGTTTGGTGAACAGCACCAGGCTGCGAATCGCCGCCCGCATGGAAAGAAATAGCGACAGCAGCCGCAGCGCGCCGCCGTTGTCGCGCCAGGTTGGTTCGAGATAACGATTGAGCAGCCGGTTTGCCGCGCGCTGCGACCGAAAATGGATGAGATCCATCAGCGGGAAAGCAAGGTCGTAGAGAACATCCGTGGTCGCCATTGCCGGGTCGAATTCGATGGCATCGAACAACGCCGGCTTCTGGTCGATGAGCACGACATTGCCGAGGTGAGCGTCGCCATGGCAGCGTCGCACGCATCCGGCTGAAGCCCGCTGTTGGAGCAGGGGCCGGCAGCTTGCCAGCCATCCATGGCTCTGTTCGTGCAATAGCGCGATGGCGTTGCCCTCGATTGTGGGTTGGCCGCGGAATTTCTCCGTGTTGCGGTCGATGATGGTGGCGATGGAGGCAAGCCATGCGCGGCCATCGGCAATCTCGGCGTTCTTGTGCGATCGCAGGATCGTACCGGCCAGCGCGTCACCGATCTCCGGCTTGATCTCGCCGGCAGCGGCCAGGTGATCGAGCGTGCAGCGTTCGTCAAAGCGCGCCATCTCGACCGCCCACTCAAGGACTGGTCCGCCGCCGCCGATTTCGGGGCCGTGCGTTCCCTTGGTGATCGGGATGACTTGCCGGTAGAGCTCGGGGGTATAGCGCTTGTTGACGGCAAGCTCCGCCTCGCAGGCCTGCTTCCGCTTCTCCAGCGTCGAGAAGTCCAGGAACGGCAGGCGCACGGCCCGCTTGATCTTCAGAACGCGATCCGGCTCGAGGAAGACTATGGAGATATGAGTATCGACCCGTTTCGCCGCGCCGCTGCGAACGCGCTCGTCCATGAAGGCCAGCACCGCACGCTGGCCGTCCTCGTGGGCGTTTGTGCGGGACGGCGCCGTCATGGTCGCAGCACAGCCGCGCCCACCAGCGCGCCGTCGCGCAATCGCGCCAGTGCTTCGTTAGCCTGGTCGAGCGGAAACACGGTCGTGTGGATCTGGAGATTGGCGCCGGCCCAGGCGCCGAGAAAATCGATGCCGTCCTGCCGTGTCAGGTTGGCGACGGAGACAATCTGCCGCTCGCCCCAGAGAATATCGTAAGGGAACGCGGGAATGTCGGACATGTGGATTCCGGCGCAGACCACACGTCCACCCTTGCGTACCGCGCGCAACGCCTGCGGCACCAATGCTCCGACCGGCGCATATATGATGGCGGCGTCGAGTTCGACCGGAGGCTTGTCATCGGACGCTCCCGCCCAATCCGCCCCCAAGGAGCGGGCGAGCGACTGAGCGTCGTGGTCACCCTTGCGGGTGAATGCATAAACCGACCGGCCCTGCGACCGCGCGACTTGCGCGATGATGTGTCCGGCCGCACCGAAGCCGTAGATGCCGATGTTCTTGCCGTCGTTCTTGCCGTCGCCGGCCATCACCAGCGATCGCCAGCCGATCAGCCCGGCACAGAGCAGCGGGGCCAGAGCCACATCGTCGCCACTCAGTCCAAGGGGTAAGCAAAAGCGCGCGTCGGCAACGAGATGGGTGGCGAAGCCGCCATCGCGCGTGTAGCCGGTAAACTGCGGACGGTCGCAGAGATTTTCCCGACCCATGCGACAATAGGAGCAGACGCCGCACGTCTGGCCGAGCCAGGGCACGCCGACGCGCATGCCGATCGCTGGTTCGGTGACACCGTCTCCCAGCGCGTCGATCCGGCCGACGACCTCGTGGCCGGGGATGATCGGGTAGGAGAGATCAGGCAGTTCCCCATCGACGACATGGAGATCGGTGCGACAAACGCCGCAGGCGCTGACCTTGATGCGGATCTCGCCGGGGCCCGGTAGCGGGTCGGGCCGCTCCTGAAAGACGAGAGGCGCACCGCGCGCCGCAAGCACCATCGCATACATGGCAACCCATCCGAAATCGTAGCGGACACAGGGTGAGCAGGCGATCGTCGCGAGCCTTGATCTCGGTCAAGGCAGAGGTTTGAGGCCACCTCTCAAGGACATGGTCCGTGAGTTGGGTTCAGTCAGGAGAGAATAAATGAGCAAGGCTACGGTTCCCGTTCCCATCGTGAACGAGCGCGGCTTCGGCGTTGCCGTTCCGGCAACGCGACCAGGGTGATTCCGAAGAAGGCGCGGAGCGCTGGCCAGTCACCGATCGGATCGATCGATGGCTCACACTCCGTCACCTGCGACGGGTCAGATCTGTCGTTCGACCAGCTTGAACTTGAGCTCGGCGATCGCTTCCGACGGGTTGAGGCCCTTCGGGCACGCCTTGGCGCAGTTCATGATGGTGTGGCAGCGATAGAGGCGGAACGGATCCTCGAGGTTGTCGAGCCGTTCGCCGGTCGCTTCATCGCGCGAGTCGGTGACCCAACGGGTCGCCTGCAAGAGCGCGGCCGGACCGAGGAAGCGTTCGCTGTTCCACCAGTAGCTCGGGCAGGAGGTCGAGCAGCAGGCGCACAGGATGCATTCGTAGAGCCCGTCGAGCTTCTCGCGGTCCTCGTGACTCTGCCTCCACTCCTTCTGCGGCGTCGGCGTGGTGGTCTTCAGCCACGGCTCGATCGAGGCATACTGGGCGTAGAAATTGGTGAGGTCGGGAACGAGGTCCTTGACCACAGGCTGATGCGGCAGCGGATTGACCTTCACCGCGCCGCCGGCGGCCACGTCGTGCATCGACTTGGTGCAGGCGAGCGTGTTCTGGCCGTCGATGTTCATCGCGCAGGAGCCGCAGACGCCTTCGCGGCAGGAGCGGCGGAAGGTCAGGGTCGGATCGATGTGGTTCTTGATCCAGATCAGGCCGTCCAGCACCATCGGGCCGCAATCATTGACGTCGACATAATAGGTGTCGACGCTCGGATTCTTGCCGTCGTCCGGATTCCAGCGATACACCTTGAATTCGCGCGTCTCGGTGGCGCCGGCCGGCTTGGGCCAGGTCTTGCCGCCGGAAATCTTCGAATTCTTCGGAAGTGCGAATTCAACCATGCTTGCTCGCCTTCGTTCTCAGTAGACCCGCGCCTTCGGCGGGATGTACTGCACGTCGTTGGTCATCGTGTAATCGTGCACCGGGCGATACTCGATCGAGGTCTTGCCGCTCGAATCCAGCCACGCCAGGGTGTGCTTCATCCAGGTCTTGTCGTCGCGCTCGGGGAAATCCTCGCGAGCATGCGCGCCGCGGCTCTCGGTGCGGTTCGCCGCAGAGTCCATCGTCACGACCGCCTGGACGATCAGATTGTCGAATTCAAGCGTCTCGACCAGGTCGGAGTTCCAAACCAGCGAGCGGTCGGACACCGAGATGTCGCCGATGCCGCCATAGACCTTGTGGATCAGGTTCTGGCCTTCCTGCAGCACTTCGCCGGTGCGGAACACCGCGCAATTGTTCTGCATCACGTGCTGCATGCTGTCGCGCAGCTTGGCGGTCGGCGTGGAGCCGGAGGCGTGGCGGAAGTGATCGAGCCGGCCGAGCGCGCGGTCGGCGGAATCCTTCGGCAACTCGGCCTGCTTGGCGTTGGCCGTCAGCTTCTCGGCGCAGCGCAGCGCAGCGGCGCGGCCGAACACCACGAGGTCGATCAGCGAGTTGGAGCCGAGGCGGTTGGCACCGTGCACCGACACGCAGGCGGCCTCGCCGATCGCCATCAGGCCCGGCACCACCGAATTGTCGTCGCCGTTGCGCTTGGTCAGGACTTCGGCGTGATAGTTCGTTGCGATGCCGCCCATGTTGTAATGCACGGTCGGCACGATCGGGATCGGCTCGCGGGTGACGTCGACATTGGCGAAGATCTTCGCCGACTCGGAAATACCCGGCAGCCGCTCTTGCAACACCTTGGGATCGAGATGGTCGAGGTGCAGGAAGATGTGATCCTTCTTCTTGCCGACGCCGCGGCCTTCGCGGATCTCGATCGTCATCGCGCGCGACACGACGTCGCGCGAGGCGAGGTCCTTCGCCGACGGCGCATAGCGTTCCATGAAGCGCTCGCCCTCGGAATTGACGAGATAGCCGCCTTCGCCGCGCGCGCCCTCGGTGACGAGGCAGCCCGAGCCGTAGATGCCGGTTGGGTGGAACTGGACGAACTCCATGTCCTGCAGCGGAAGGCCGGCACGCAGCACCATGCCGCCGCCGTCGCCGGTGCAGGTGTGCGCCGAGGTGCAGGAAGCATAGGCGCGGCCGTAGCCGCCGGTGGCCAGGATCGTGGTCTGGGCGCGGAAGCGATGCAGCGTGCCGTCATCGAGCTTGAGCGCGATCACGCCGCGGCAGACGCCCTGGTCATCCATGATCAGGTCGATGGCGAAGAATTCGATGAAGAACTCGGCCGAGTGGCGCAGCGACTGGCCATACATCGTGTGCAGCATGGCGTGACCGGTGCGATCGGCGGCGGCGCAGGTGCGCTGCGCCTGGCCCTTGCCGTAGTCGATGGTCATGCCGCCGAACGGACGCTGGTAGATCCGGCCGTCCTCGGTGCGCGAGAACGGAACGCCCCAATGCTCGAGTTCGTAGACCGCCTCGGGCGCGTTGCGCACCATGTATTCGATCGCGTCCTGATCGCCGAGCCAGTCCGACCCCTTCACGGTGTCGTACATGTGCCAGCGCCAGTCGTCCTGATGCATGTTGCCGAGCGAGGCCGAGATGCCGCCCTGCGCCGCAACCGTGTGCGACCGGGTCGGGAACACCTTGGTGATGCAGGCCGTGCGCAGGCCCGCCTCCGAGCAGCCGACCACGGCGCGCAGGCCCGCGCCGCCGGCGCCGACCACGACGACGTCGTAGGTGTGGTCCTGAATCGGGTAAGCCTTGCCGTTCGTGGCCGGGCCACTGTTGGTGGCCTTGCCGTTTCCTTCACCGGCCATGGATTACACTCCCGACGACAATTTGAGGATTGCGTAGATCGAGGCCATCGCGACCACGAAGCAGAAGAAGTTGTTCGCCATCACGCTCGCGATCTTCAGCTTCTCGTTATGCACGTAGTCTTCGATCACCACCTGCATGCCGATCTTCATGTGCCAGACGCTGGCGATAATGAAGAGCAGCAGGATGACTGCGATCGGCAGCGAGCCGAGGATCTGTGCCGCGCCGGCCTGGTTGCGGCCGAGCAGCATGATCACGACGATGATCACAGGGATGATGAGTAACGTCATGGCGACCGCGGTGACGCGTTGGCGCCAGAAGTCGCCGGTGCCGCTATGCGAGGAGCCGAGGTTGCGGACGCGCGCCAGTGGCGTGCGCATCGAGGACGGGCTGCTCATCGACCACCTCCGACAGCATAGGCAATGATCCAGATGAGGACGGTGAGCGAGATGCCGCCGACCAGGGCGCCCCAGGTCAGCGCCTCGCGTTCATTCGCCTTGAACCCGTAGCCGAGATCCCAGACGAAATGCCGGATGCCGCTCAGCAGGTGATGCATCAGCGCCCAAGTGTAGCCGAACACGATCAGCTTGCCGATGACGCTGCCGGTGAAGGCCTGGACGTTGGCGTAGGCGGTCGGACCGGAAGCTGCCGCAATCAGCCACCAGGCGAGCAGCAGCGTTCCGAAATAGAGCGCAATGCCGGTGGCGCGGTGGACGATGGACAGCGCCATCGTCAGGGTCCAGCGATAGCTTTGGATATGGGGCGAAAGGGGTCGTTCGATCCTGGCGGTCATCGGCGGGCTTTATGTTGTGTGGGACCGCGGCCGGCCCAACGGGGAACGCGGTAGATGAATTCTATTTACGGAGTCGAACCACGCCGCGCAACGGCCAAATAGCCTTCGGTCGAACCGAAGTTCATTTCTAGCTTTGCCGAATTCTGGTTGAAGCGCAGTGTGGTATACCACATGCAAGGCCAGCGAACCAAAAAATGAATCGATATATCGCAGCGTCGATCGGGGCCGCTAGCTGCGTGCCATCGGGGCTCGAAAGGCGTCGATCCTGCCCCATTGTTCCACCAGATAATCGACAAATGCCCTGATCTTAGGCGATGCGAGGCGCGATGGCTGGAACGTCAGATGCAGCGGCGTTGGCGCGGGTTCGTGATCGATGAGCAGCCGTTTAAGGCGGCCATTCGCGAGGTCCGTCTGCACCTGCCACGATGGCGCGCGGACGATGCCGGCGCCATCCCGGGCCGCACCGACCAGCGCATCGAGGCTATTCATCCAGAGCCGACCGGATATGCGGACTTTGCGGCCCGACTTCGTGCCATTGCCGAAGCGCCATGCGGCACTGCCGGGCGAATCGGAGAACACTAGGCAGTCATGCGTCGCAAGATCGTTCGGCGTCCGCGGCGCGCCGTGCCGGGCCAGGTAATCGGGTGATGCGCACACGATCATCTGGAGGTCGGTGAGCCGTCGCGTGACGAGCTGCGAATCGCGCAACCGGCCGATGCGAATGGCCAGATGGATGTCCTCCTCGACCATGTCGACGGCGCGGTCGATCAGCAGGAGGTCGACGGCAAGCGCCGGATAGCGGCGGAGAAACCCGACCAGCAGCGGCGATATCACGAGCCGTCCAATCAGGCTCGGAGAGCTGACGCGAATTCGCCCCGATGGCTGATGCGGGTCGCGCGACAACGCCGCTTCGATTTCCTTGACCTCGCCGAGAATGGATTTCGCGCGTTCGTAGAGGATTCGTCCATCGTCCGTCAGCGCAAGCCGGCGGGTGGTGCGCAACAGCAGACGGGTGCCGAAATGCTGCTCGAGGGCGCTGATCTGGCGACTCACCGAGGTCAGCGAACTCGGCAGTGCGCGCGCCGCCGCCGATAGGCTGCCGCTTTCGACCGCGCGGACAAATGCCGCCATCGCTGCAAGCTGGTCCAAGCTCGATCCTTCCGCATTTCGCAAGAGAGCCTGCTCAACGGCATGGATACTCCCAATTCCTAAAACGGGCTATGGGTGTCGGCGAATCGTGACGCCGCCGAACCTGGTGCTTCGGCGAGACCGCCAACGCTGCGTGAAGGGCAAGATGGCCGGCCTGGACCCCAAGGAATTGTTGGAGCTTGCGCTGCTGCTGATCACGGTGGGAGCGCTGTCCGGCTTTCTCGCCGGCGTGTTCGGCATCGGCGGCGGCGCGATCCTGGTGCCGGTGTTCTACGAGTGCTTCCGCCTCGCCGGCGTGCCGCTGGAGGTGCGGATGCCGCTCTGCATCGGCACGTCGCTTGCGATCATCATTCCGACCTCGCTGAGTTCGTTCCGCGCCCATTATCGCCGCGGCGCGGTCGATCTGGAGATCCTCAGGCGATGGTGGCTGCCGATCGTGCTCGGCGTCTTGGCCGGCAGCGTCACGGCGCGGTTTGCGCCGGAGCGGCTGTTCAAGATCGTGTTCGTGATGGTGGCATGGTCGGCAGCAGCGCGCCTGCTGCTCGCGCGCGAGACCTGGAAGCTCGGCGATGATGTGCCGAAGGGTTTTCTGATGCGGGTCTATGGCTTCCTGGTCGGTCTGTTGTCGACCCTGATGGGGATCGGCGGCGGCCTGTTCGCGAACCTCCTGATGACCTTCTACGGCCGGCCGATCCATCAGGCGGTCGCGACGTCGTCGGCGCTCGCCGTGTTGATCTCGATCCCCGGCGCGCTCGGCTATGTCTATGCCGGCTGGCCCGCCGCGGCACGCTTTCCAGATGTCGCCGCGCTGCAACTGCCGTTCGCGCTCGGTTACGTCTCGCTGATCGGCACGCTGCTGGTGATGCCGACCACGCTCGTCACCGCGCCGCTCGGCGTGAAGGTCGCGCACGCGCTGTCAAAGCGCGCGCTGGAGTTGGCGTTCGGGACGTATCTCTTTATCGTGGGCGGACGGTTCGTGGTCAGCCTGTTGAATGGTGCATAGTTTCGTAGCCCGGATGGAGCGAAAGCGTAATCCGGGATCAGTCTACCCGCCCGCAAGAGTCCCGGATTGCGCTTCGCTCCATCCGGGCTACGGCGCTTTATCGTGGGCGCACGGTTCCTGGTCAGTCTCGTCGGCGGGCAATGGTCCCAATCAATCTTTCAACCGGACTTCGCTGTTGCCCCAGTACCGCAGATCGCCGACGGCCTCGATGCGATCCAAATCAGAGAGCACCTGCAATCGCGCCGCGGTCGCTTCATGACTAATGGTCCAACCAAGCTCCTTGAAGCGCTTTTCTGCATCGGTCACAAACGCTGCGACTTTCCGCCAGCGGGACTTCAGAAGCGAGATGATAACGTCGTCGAGCCGATCTTCCGTTACACCCGACGGAAGCTTCACCTCGCTCCATGTCAATTCGCTGCAAAGTAGGGGCGGTTTCTCTTCCTCTTCGGGCGGCAGCAAGTCCGGATACTGTTCGCAAATCGGAAGGAGCAGCTTGCCTTCCAGGTCGCTAAGAACCTCTTGAAGCAAGTCGTCGTATCGGATGCGTTCCTGCTTGCCGAGCCCTGCAATGGCCATTTCGGCCTTGTACATAGCCTCGACGGCATCGAGGAGATGACCGCCGATCCGCTCGGCATACTCGCGCTTCATTGCCCCTCCCTCGTGAAACTTCCAGTTTCCTCACGCCTTCGCGTAAATATCCTTATACCGATCGCGCAGAATGTTCTTCTGCACCTTGCCCATAGCGTTGCGCGGCAATTCGTCGACGACGAACACCCGCTTGGGCATCTTGAACTTTGCGAGCCGTCCGTCGAGCGCCTTCAGCACCGAGGCTTCGCTGACGTCGGCGCCCTTGTTGCAGACCAATACGGCGGTGACGCCTTCGCCGAAATCGGCATGCGGCACGCCGATTACGGCCGATTCGACCACGCCCGGCATCGCGTCGATCTCGCTCTCAATCTCCTTCGGGTAGACGTTGAAGCCGCCTGAGATCACCAGGTCCTTGCCGCGGCCGAGGATGTGGACATAGCCCTTGTCGTCGATCTTGCCGAGGTCGCCGGTGATGAAGAAGCCGTCGTCGCGGAATTCAGCCTTGGTCTTCTCCGGCATCCGCCAGTAGCCCTTGAAGACGTTCCGGCCCTTGACCTCGATCATGCCGATCGTCTCCGGCGGCAGCACCTTGCCGGTCTCGGGTTCGGTGACCCGCACCGACACGCCGGGCAGCGCGAAGCCGACGGCGCCGGGCACGCGGTCGCCGTCATAGGGGTTGGAAGTGTTCATGTTGGTCTCGGTCATGCCGTAGCGCTCGAGCACGGCATGTCCGGTGCGCGCGGACCATTCGCGATGCGTGTCGGCGAGCAGCGGCGCTGAGCCCGAGATGAACAGCCGCATGTGCTTGGTCGCATCCTTGTTCAGGCCCGGGTTCTGCAGCAGGCGGGTGTAGAAGGTCGGCACGCCCATTAGCACGGTGGCGCGCGCCATCAGCTTCAGGATCAGATCCGGATCGAACTTCGGCAGGAAAATCATCGAGGCCCGCGCGAACAGCGTGACGTTGCTCGCCACGAACAGGCCATGGGTATGATAGATCGGCAGCGCGTGGATCAACACGTCCTTATCGGTGAAGCGCCAATAGTCGACGAGGGAATACGAGTTCGATGCCAGATTGTCGTGGGACAGCATCGCGCCCTTGGAGCGGCCGGTGGTGCCCGACGTGTAGAGGATCGCGGCGAGGTCGTCGTTGCCACGCTGCACCGTGGCAAAATCCTTGGCCGCCTTGTCGGCGGCCTCGGTCAGCGAGCCCTTGCCGCTCGCGTCGAGCGTCTCGACTTTGGCGCCGACCTGGCCCGCGATGGCCTTGATCCCCTCCAGCTTGGAGGGATCGCAAACCACCACCGTCGGCTCTGCGTCGGTGATGAAGTATTCGAGCTCGTTCAGCGTATAGGCGGTGTTGAGCGGCAGATAGACGCCGCCGGCACGAACGGTGGCGAGATAGAGCACGAGGCCCGAGACCGACTTCTCGGTCTGTGCCGCGACGCGATCTCCCGGCTTGACGCCACGGCTGACCAGCACGTTCGCGATCTGGCCGGCGCGGGCGATCAGGTCGCCATAGGAGATGCGGCTGCCGTCGAGTTGCTCGATCGCGAGCCGGTTGGGATCGTCGAGGCCGTCGAACAGGCGGGAAAACAGGTTGGCGTTGGCGGTCGTGTTCATGCAACATCCCCGAGGGGCGAAAGGGCCGGTAAGTGCAGGTTGGATTAGCAAAAACGCCCTTCGGAAAGCAACGGAGACAGTTTGCATGACAAAAAACGAGAAACGCGTGGCCTGGGTGACCGGCGGTGGCACGGGGATCGGTGAATCCGGGGCGGAGTTCCTGGCCGCGGACGGCTGGACGGTGGTGATCTCCGGCCGCCGCAAGGAGGAGCTGGATCGCGTCGTCGCCACCGTTACGAAGAACGGCGGCAAGGCGGAGGCCATCCCGCTTGACGTCAGCAAAAAGGCCGACGTCAACAAGGTGGCCGAGACAATCGTTGCCAAGCACGGCCGGATCGACCTCCTGGTCAACAGCGCCGGCATCAACGTGCCGAAGCGAAGCTGGGCTGACATGGAGCTGGAGGGCTGGGACAAGCTGGTCGAGATTAACCTCAACGGCGTGCTCTATTGCATGCATGCGGTGTTGCCGACGATGCGCAAGCAGAAGGACGGCTGTATCATCAACGTCGCCTCCTGGGCCGGCCGCCATGTCTCGAAGATGCCGGGACCGGCGTACACCACGACCAAGCACGCGGTGCTGGCGCTGACGCACTCCTTCAACATGGACGAATGCGTCAACGGTCTGCGCGCCTGCTGCCTGTCGCCGGGCGAGGTCGCCACGCCCATCCTCAAGTTGCGGCCGGTGGTGCCGAGCGAGGCCGAGCAGGCCAAGATGCTGCAGCCCGAGGATCTCGGCCGCACCATCGCCTTCGTCGCCAGCATGCCGCCGCGCGTCTGCATGAACGAGATCCTGATCAGCCCGACGCACAACCGCGGCTTCATCCAGACGCCGGCAAATAGGGATTAGGCCTAGCCGGATTAAGCCCGACCTGTCTTCTCCTTCCCCCTGAAAGGGGGAAGGCCGGGATGGGGGTCAGCCGCAGGCGACGCTTGCATGTGGAGAGAGCAGATCCCCACCTGCTTTGCTCTGGCGAGCAAAGCGACCTCCCCTTTGCAAGGGGAGGTTCAAGCTTGCGTACCCCGGATGGAGCGAAGTGCAATCCAGGGCAGCGTCTCCGCGGAAGGATTGTCCCGGATTTCGCTGCGCTGCATCCGAGCTTCCATCTTCTCCTTCCCCCTGAAAGGGGGAAGGTCGGGATGGGGGTCAGCCGCAAGCGACGCTGCGTGTGGGGAGAGCAGATCCCCACCCGCTTTGCTCTGGCGAGCAAAGCGACCTCCCCTTTGCAAGGGGAGGTTCAAGCTGCGTAGCCCGGATGGAGCGAAGCGCAATCCGGGGCAGCTTCTCCGTGGAAGGATTGTCCCGGATTTCGCTGCGCTTCGTCCGGGCTACAATCGGGTGGGTCCCACGATCGCGCCTGACATTAGTTTCACGCATCACGATAAATTATCCGCCGAAACCGCCCGCAAAACCTCCCGTAGCTCGGGCCAACGACGACGCACTCAATCCTGTCGTCGTTGAGCCCTTCATCCCGGCGCAGCGCGCCGGTCATATCACTATCGGGAGAGTTTCCATGTCCAAGCCTATTGCACTGTTCTCGGCCGCAGCGTTCGCCGCACTCACCCTCACCGCAACCGTCGTCACACCGGTCGGCGCCGCGGAGAAGACCGTGATGGTCGGTGGGGCCGCGATGTTCCCCTCGAAGAACATCATCCAGAACGCCGTCAACTCGAAGGATCACACCACGCTGGTCTCCGCGGTGAAGGCCGCGGGCCTGGTCGGCACGCTGGAAGGCAAGGGCCCGTTCACGGTGTTCGCGCCGACCAATGCCGCGTTCGGCAAGCTGCCGGCCGGAACCGTCGACAATCTCGTGAAGCCCGAGAACAAGACGACGCTGACCAGGATCCTCACCTACCACGTGGTCCCTGGCAAGCTCGAGGCATCAGATCTCGCCGATGGCAAGATGCTGAAAACCGTCGAGGGCGAGGAGCTCACGGTGAAGAAGCAGGGCGGCAAGGTCTGGATCGTCGATGCCAAAGGCGGCTCCGCCATGGTGACGATCTCCAACGTCAACCAGTCGAACGGTGTCATCCACGTGATCGATACCGTCCTGATGCCGGCGACGTAACACCTGATCGCCCTGTTTAATCCCGACACGACGCGTGAAACGGCGAGCCGGGTGACCAGCGCCCGGCTCGCATTTTTGTGACCGCACTGGACGGTGTCCATCAAACTGATAACGCGCGTTTCCGTAACGGAATGGCAGTTCCCGTCGTATAAGCGGATAATGATCTTGAATAGAGAACATCCGATGCCGAGTCTTGCCGTCAGCGGCCACCATGCAGACAGTGCGACGCCCGCGAAGGTCATTCAGCCGGCGTGGGTGCGTGTGCTGCACTGGATCAATGCGCTCGCCATGATCATGATGATCATGTCGGGCTGGCAGATCTACAACGCCTCGCCCCTGTTCAACTTCACCTTTCCCCCGAGCATTACGCTGGGCGGCTGGCTCGCCGGCGGGTTGCTGTGGCACTTCGCTGCGATGTGGCTGTTGATGGTCAACGGCCTGGTCTATCTGATCCTCGGCTTCATCACCGGCCGGTTCCGTCGCAAGCTGTTGCCGATCACGCCGGGCGGCGTGATCTCCGACACCAAGGCGGCGCTCACCTTCAAGCTGTCGCATGACGATCTCAGCAAATACAATTACGTGCAGAAATTGCTCTATGCCGGCATCATCATTGTCGGCGTGGTCATCGTGCTGTCCGGGCTGTCGATGTGGAAGCCGGTGCAGTTGTACTGGCTGTCGGCGTTGTTCGGCGGCTACGACATCGCGCGCTACGTTCACTTCACCTGCATGGCGCTGATCGTCGCCTTCCTGGTGATCCATGTCGCGCTCGCGGTGCTGGTGCCGAAGAGCCTGCGCGCGATGATCAGCGGGCGTTGAGGAGGTTGTCATGGGCCGCATGCGCAAGCTTCTGATCCCCGGCGTCGACAAGAGACTGCTGGTCCGCGACGCCGTGAAAACCATGCCGGATCCGACCCGGCGCCGCTTTATCACGACCGGCGCGAGCCTCGGTGCGCTGACGCTGCTGACCGGCTGCGATGTGGTCGATTCGTCCTCGGCGGAGGAACTGCTGAAGAAGGTGTCGAAGTTCAACGACGCCGTGCAGGCCTGGATGTTCAATCCGGAAGCGCTTGCGCCGACCTTCCCTGAGAGCATGATCACCAAGCCGTTCCCGTACAATGCTTATTACGATCTCGACGATGCGCCCGATATTGACGGCAAGGATTGGAAGCTCGAGGTGCGCGGGCTGGTCGACAACAAGAAGTCCTGGACGCTGGACGAGCTTTATCAATTGCCGCAGGTCAAGCAGGTCACCCGGCACATCTGCGTCGAGGGCTGGAGCGCGATCGGGAGCTGGACCGGCACGCCGCTGCGCGATTTCCTCAAGCTGGTCGGCGCCGACACGCGCGCGAAATATGTCTGGTTCCAGTGCGCCGACAAGGACGGCTACAACTCGCCGCTGGACATGCGCAGCGCACTGCATCCGCAGACCCAGATGACGTTCAAGTTCGCCGACCAGATCCTGCCGCGCGCCTATGGCTATCCGATGAAGATCCGGGTGCCGACCAAGCTCGGCTTCAAGAATCCGAAATACGTGGTCTCGATGGAAGTCACCAACGACTACAAGGGTGGCTACTGGGAAGACCAGGGGTATAACTCGTTCAGCGGGAATTGAGAGGGCGAGTAGCGAATGGTAGGGCGTTCCTATTCGCCACCCGCTACTCACTATTCGCCGATTTCGGCCCCACCTTGCGTTGAAACGCCGCCAGCAGCGCTCCCAGCGCCAGCATCGCCGCCGAGACGTTCAGCGCGAATGACAGGCTGCCGACCGCGTCGGTGATGGCGCCGACCACGATCGGGCCGAGCGTCTGGCCGATGCCGAAGGCGATGGTCATGGCCGCGATCGCCGTGGGCCAGGCTTCCGGCGGGTAGTTGAGGCGGACGAAGGCGGTGGTCGAGCCGACCACCGCAAAGAAGGCGACGCCGAACACCAGCGCCGAGATGGCGAGCAATAGCGGCGAATGCCCGAAGATCGGCAGACTGGCGCCCAGCGCGTTTACGCCGAGGATGATCATGGTCGCGAGCCCGCCGCGGTCGAGTGCCAGCACGCGTCGCCAAACCCATGGCGTCACGAACGCGCTGACGCCGATCAGGCTCCAGAACGCGCTCTGCGCCGCCGCGCCGCCGCCGCCGTCGCGGACATAGGCGATCATGAAGGTCATGTAGGCGATGTAGCCGGCACCGAACAGGAAGTAGCTGGTGAGATAGATCAGGACCGGGGCGATCGCGAACTTCGTCCGTGCGATGCCACCGGCGGTGGGGTCGGCGTGGAACGGCGCGAACCACAGCGGCAGGATCATGGCGATTGAAAGCAGCGTCATCGCCCACCATACGATCCACCACGAGCCCGCGCCGAAGCCCTGCAGCACGAAGGGGGCGATCAGGCCGGAGGCCAGGATGCCGATGCCCGGTCCGGCGTAGAACAGGCTGATCAGGAAATTGGCGCGGTGCGGCCGCGATTGCGCGATGGTCGCCGCAAGCGTGCCGCCGCCGACAAAGCCGATCGCGGCCGCGAGGCCGAGCAAGAGGCGGGCGAAGCTCAACACGACGAAATTGCCCGAGACGGCCGACAGCGCCAGCGACAGCACGCAAGCGAGCGTCGACCAGCGCACCGATGTCGCAAGGCCGAAGCGCTGAATCAGGCGGGAGGCGAGCAGCGCGCCGACCAGATAGCCGGCGGCGTTGATCGTGTTCATGAAGCCGGCAGCAGAATAGGACCACGCCAGCGAGTCGCGCATGTCGGGCAGCACCAGCGAATAGGCAAAGCGGCCGATGCCGAGGCCTATGGTCGGTGCCAGCGACAGAATAAGGATCAGCCGCGCGGGATGCGCGTAGGATGGGTTGGGGGCTCTCACAAATCACTCCGGCAGTGCCGGCATTGTGGCAGGCCGCGCCGATCCTGCCCAGCGCCGCGCGCCGCAACGGTGTCTTGCGAAAAGGGCAATCAGGCGATCAGCACGAGGGCCACGCCGATCACGGTCAGCGCGGTCCCGGCGACAATCCGCATCGTGATCTCGATGTGCTTGAGCAGCATCGCACTCAGCGCCACCGTGACCAGGGGATAGACGGCGGCGAGCGGCGCCACCAGCGTGATCGGGCCGTTGCGGACCGCCGCGAACAGGCTAAGGGCGCTGAGCCCGTTGCTGATCCCGGTCATCGCGAACCAGAACCGGCCCTCGCGCGGGGCCTGTACCATGAAGCTGCCCTTTCGAATCCGCTGCACCGTCAGCACCACGAGCGAGGACATGACGTAGCCGACGAGGCACGCCCACAGCGGGCTTGGCCAGATCGCGAGCCCGAGCTTGGCGATCGGCGGCACGATGCCACGCACCAGCGCACTGGTGAGCGGCAGCAGCAGCGCCCAGCTCCGCCAATGGCCGAGGTCGCGCGGCCGGGTCACGGTGATGATCGCAGCCCCCGCAACCGCGACGACGAGACCGACGAGCTGCTGCGGTTCCAGCGGCTCATGCAGCAGGGCCACAGCGGCGGTGACCGCGAACAGCGGTGCGAGATTGCCCAGCGTCGAGGTGATGACAGGTCCGAGCGCCCGGTTCGACGCGAAGGTCAGGAACGTCAGCGACGCCGGAAAGAACAGGCCGACCGCCATGAAGATCGGCAGTCCCCGCCAGACCACCGGCTCGCCGTGCAGGATCAGCGGCGACAGCAGCACGAACAGCAGGGTGAAAGAAGGCACGCTGATGGCGGCGCCCGACAGCGGCTCGACAGTGCGCAGGCCGAGTTGCGCCAACACGACCCCGGCGCCGAGGAAAAGGGCCGAGGCAAAGGCGTAGAGGATGGCTGCGGTCATGAGGTCCGTCTTGTTGGCTTCTTGGGGCGCGGGTTGCTTCGTTCGGGGAGGCATTTTGGGCCTGGACAGGGCGCCTTGCCAATCCGCGCCCGGCGTTTTAGCACTCGCGCCGAATGATGGCGGGCATGCCCGATTGAGTGAGGTAACACCATGGCGACCCATAAACTGCTGCTTCTCCCCGGCGACGGCATCGGCCCCGAAGTGATGGCCGAGGTGCAGCGCCTGATCGACTGGCTGAACGCGCAGGGGATCGCGAAGTTCGAGACCGAGCAGGGGCTGGTCGGCGGCTCGGCTTACGACGCTCACAAGGTGTCGATCTCCGAGGGCGATATGGCGAAGGCGCTGGCCGCCGATGCCGTGATCTTCGGCGCGGTCGGCGGTCCCAAGTGGGACAGCGTGCCCTATGAGGTGCGCCCGGAGGCCGGCCTGCTACGGCTGCGCAAGGACCTCGGCCTGTTCGCCAACCTGCGCCCGGCGGTGTGCTACCCGGCGCTGGCGGAGGCCTCGAGCCTGAAGCGCGACGTCGTCGAGGGCCTCGACATCATGATCGTGCGCGAGCTCACCGGCGGCGTCTATTTCGGCGAGCCGAAGACCATCACCGATCTCGGCAACGGCCAGAAGCGCGCGATCGATACCCAGGTCTACGACACCTACGAGATCGAGCGCATCGGCCGCGTCGCCTTCGACCTCGCGCGCAAGCGCCGCAACAAGGTGACGTCGATGGAAAAGCGCAACGTCATGAAATCGGGCGTGCTCTGGAACGAGGTCATGACTCAGGTGCATGCGCGCGAATACAAGGACGTCACGCTGGAACATCAGCTCGCCGATTCCGGCGGCATGAACCTGGTGAAGGCGCCGAAGCAGTTCGACGTCATCGTCACGGACAATCTGTTCGGCGACATGCTGTCCGACATCGCAGCAATGCTGACCGGCTCGCTCGGCATGCTGCCGTCGGCCTCGCTCGGCGAGATCGACGCCAAGACCAGGAAGCGCCGCTCGCTGTTCGAGCCGGTGCACGGCTCGGCGCCCGACATCGCAGGCAAGGGCCTCGCGAACCCGATCGCGATGATCTCCTCGTTCGGCATGGCGCTGCGCTATTCCTTCGACATGGGCGATCTCGCCGACAAGGTCGATGCGGCGATCGCGGCTGTCCTAGCCAGCGGATTGCGCACCGCCGACATCAAGTCGGAAGGCACCACGCCCGCCAGCACGACGCAGATGGGCCAAGCGATCCTGAAGGAGTTGCAGAAGTTGCACGCGTGACGGCTGTGCGGCCACAACGGCGGTGTCGTCCCGGCGAAAGCCCATAGGCGTTAAGTTAGGCTTGCGGTGCGGGATGGTTCGTGATTCCAGCATGGCATGAGATATGAAGCACTGGCGAATCGCGACTGGGCGGGGATCGTAACCCGGCTTGGAGGGGCCGCAGCGCTCGATCGGACCGCACGGGAGACGAAGGCTTTCGTGCGTCCGCGCGAGATACGCAATGCCGTGGACTTGCTGCGGTTGATCCTGGCGTATTGCCTTGGTGAACGGGGATTTCGATTGACGGCGGCATGGGCGACGTCGGTCGGTCTTGTCGATGTTTCGAGCGTGGCTCTGTTGTACCGCTTGCGCCAGTGCGGGGATTGGCTGGCGCTCCTGATCGGGCAGGCACTCGCTGCCGCAGCTCCGAGGGCCGGCCGAGGTCGCCTGATCCGCATCATCGATGCCACGACGGTGCCGAAGAAGGGGTTGAATGGCAGGAAGAAGAACGAGGTGTGGCGCATTCACAGCGCGTTCGATCTTCCGCAAGAGCGTTTTGGCCACTTCGAACTGACCGATCAACAGGACGGCGAGAGGCTCGACCGGATTCCGGCGGTTGCGGGCGAGATCCGTCTTGCCGATCGGGCCTATTTGCAGCCGGAGCGCATGGCAACATTGATCCAGGCCGGCGCAGACTTCGTCATTCGAGCGGGTTGGAAGAGCGCACGCTGGCTCGATGGTAAGGGCTGTGCATTCAATCTGATCGCCGAACTGCGCAAGGCGGCGGAACGAGGCCTCCTCGATTGTCCGATCTGGATCAAACCCAAGCGCGGCACGCCGCTCGCCATGCGTCTGGTCGCCGTCAAGAAGCCGCAACAGGCCGCTGCCGAGGCGCGGCGCAAGGCGCGCCGGACCGCACAGAAGGGCGGCCATCAGCTCTCCAATAAAACGCTGCAGGCCGCCGATTGGGTCATCCTGGTGACCTCACTTGCGCCAGATGACTTCACCACGGATGACATTCTCGCCCTCTACCGCCTGCGCTGGCGGATCGAGCTGGGCTTCAAGCGGCTGAAGAGCCTGGTTGGTTTGAAGGGGCCGCCGGGAACTAACGAGCGATCCGCCAGATCGCATATCCTTGCTCATCTGCTGATGATTCTATTGCTCGAGCCGCTCGTCGACGAACTCGAGGACTCTCCCCGCTTGGCGGAAGCCGCCTGACCAGTCCTGGCGCCTGGCGATTGCTCCGTCAGCTCATCGTCTCACTCTTGCAGGCCGTCATTCCGCAACCCGCAATGGCTCGTCTCCGCCAATCTCTCCCCATTCTCCAGCGCCATCTTCGCGAGCCGCCGAGGAAAACCCGACGCTATCAAACCATGGTCCGCTTACCTTAACGCCTATGGGCGAAAGCCGGGACCCATACTCCGCGGCTTCTCGATTTGAAATGGTCGCCCGACGAGCTCCATAACGACCAGCGGTGGTTATGGGTCCGGCTTTCGCCGGGACGACGCAAGACGAGAGATATCAGTACAGTGGGAAGTTCCGCGGATAGCCGCCGAGATCGGCCGGTGGGCTGAGCGGCTGGCGATCGATCGGGCGGTTGTTGTTCTCGCGCCCGAACGACGGATAGCCGACATCCGGCGGGAAGGCGTAGTCGCTGAACTTGCGATCGCCCGGCAGCACCTCGGTGCCGGCGTCGAGCCAGGAGCGGGTGGTCACGTAAACGCGGGTGCGGGGGCCCTGCTGATAGACGCGGTTCGGACCCTGCGGGCCGTAATAGTGGCGGCCGTCGCGGTCGTAGCGCTGCTGCTGGCGCTTGCTCGGGGCCTGGGCGTCGGCCGGGCTCACGCTGAACGCGGTTGCGGTGACGGCAGCCGCAGCAAGCAACACCACGAGCTTGTTCGCGGCAGGGAATTTCACGGTCATCGCATCCTCGTCATTACGGCCCGAGAGGGGCTGGCGCGTCGCCAAATCGATTGGAACACATTGTAGCCGCGGTGGCTGGGCCGTCACTAGGTCAATTGCGCCACACCGGCCGACATAATGCCGACGGTGCGGCAAAAGTTTCATCAAAACCAGTGCCTTGCCTCGGTACCGCCATCAAAGCGCGCCGCGCAACCTCGGGTTTTCGTTGCCCATGACCGAGTCGGACGACGGGGCCAGCGGGCCGGAGGTAACGCAGTCAGCGCGGCTCGGCTCGGCGACCCGCTGAAGCGCGGCCTCGGCGCAGCGGGAAATGTCCTTGCGGCCGCCCTCAGGATGCCGGAAGACTTCGTAAGTCTCTGTTTTATTATGTGGATTGAGCCGGTCCGTGGCACGGGCCGGGGTCGAATGGCCGGCCAGACCCCAGCTCGCGTCGGCCGGCCCCGTCGCCGTTGCGTCCGGCAGTTGTTGCCATAGATAGACCGCGAGCCCGCCGAGCAGCGCGAGCGTCACGACATAGGCAAACAGCCGGGACAGCGTGGCGTAGACCTCGTCGACGAAGCTCGTCAGCGCTGATGGAATTCCCGTATGATAGGGAGCAGCGGGGTCGGCCCGAAACAAACGCATCAAAACGCTCAAACGTGACGCAAACGTTGTCTTGATGGGGTTTCTCGCATAGAAGCGCTGCCTCTTCCCTTTCCGCTTGTCGCGTGGGAACGGGCATTTTTCGTCGGAGAGTGAACGATGGGTTACAAAGTCGCGGTGGTCGGTGCGACCGGTAATGTCGGGCGGGAAATGCTCAACATTCTCGACGAGCGCAAATTCCCTGCCGACGAGGTCGTCGCGTTGGCGTCACGCCGCAGCGTCGGCGTCGAGGTCTCCTATGGCGACCGCACCCTGAAGGTCAAAGCCCTCGAGCACTATGATTTCTCCGACGTCGATATCTGCCTGATGTCGGCCGGCGGCTCGGTCTCCAAGGAATGGTCGCCGAAGATCGGCGCCGCCGGTGCGGTCGTGATCGACAATTCCTCGGCCTGGCGCATGGACCCGGATGTGCCGCTGGTCGTGCCCGAAGTGAATGCGGATGCCGCGGCCGGCTTCACCAGGAAGCACATCATCGCCAATCCGAACTGCTCGACCGCGCAGCTCGTCGTGGCGCTGAAGCCGCTGCACGACAAGGCCACCATCACGCGCGTTGTGGTCTCGACCTATCAATCGGTGTCGGGCGCCGGCAAGGATGCGATGGACGAGCTGTTCTCGCAGACCAAGGCCGTCTACACCAACGACGAGCTGATCAATAATAAGTTCCCGAAGCGCATCGCCTTCAACGTCATCCCCCACATCGACGTCTTCATGGAAGACGGCTACACCAAGGAAGAGTGGAAGATGATGGCGGAGACCAAGAAGATCCTTGATCCCAAGATCAAGCTGACCGCGACCTGCGTGCGCGTGCCGGTGTTCGTCGGCCACTCCGAGGCGGTCAATGTCGAGTTCGCCAATCCGATCACGCCGGACGAGGCGCGCAACATCCTGCGCAATGCGCCGGGCTGCCTCGTGATCGACAAGCAGGAGCCGGGCGGCTACGTCACGCCCTATGAAGCCGCCGGCGAGGATGCGACCTATATCAGCCGCATCCGCGAGGATGCGACGGTCGAGAACGGCCTGTCGTTCTGGTGCGTGTCGGACAATCTGCGCAAGGGTGCGGCGCTCAACGCCGTGCAGATCGCGGAAGTCCTGATCAACCGCAAGCTGATCACCGCGAAGAAGAAGGCCGCGTAAGGCGGATCAGCAGGGGGCCGGAACCATGTCGGAACAATCGGCTCCCGCCCCATCAAGCCCGACGACGCCGCGCATCATGCGCGGCTTCGAATATGTGCTGTTCAACAGCCGCTGGCTGATGGCGCCGTTCTATGTTGGTCTGGTTGTGGCGCTGGCAGTGCTGCTTTTGAAATTCGCGCGTATGCTCTGGGAGTTCGTTCAGCATGCGTCGGGCTACAAATCGTCCGAAGTCATCCTCGATGCCTTGTCGCTGATCGACGTTACTCTGGTCGCCAATCTCGTCCTGATCGTGGTCTTCTCCGGCTACGAGAACTTCGTCTCGCGCATTGACACGTCGGGCAATCCGAACTGGCCGATCTGGATCACCAAGATCGATTTTGCCGGTCTGAAGCAGAAGCTGCTGGCGTCGATCGTCGCGATCTCCGCGATCCATGTGCTGGAAGCATTCCTGAATATCGATGCGGCTTTCGACGCGACGCGGATGACCTGGCTCGTCGCCGTGCATCTGGTATTCGTGATCTCCGCACTCCTGCTCGCGATCTCCGATCGCTGGAGCGGCGATCACTGAGATGGGATAGCGAACCGACGCCGGTTCGCTACTCGCCGGCCTTCAGGGCGTCGGCCACGCTGATGAACTCCTTCGCGACCCGGTCGAGCACGAACAGCGAGCCTTCGGCGACGCCGAAATAGGCGCCGTGGAGCTGCATCTCGCCGCTCTCCACCCGTTCCCGCACGAACGGGAAGGTCATCAGGTTCTCCAGCGAGCGGAACACGGCGGCCTTCTCGATGCGGGTGACGAAGTCCTGCATGCTCTCATGGTCGCGCTGCTCGACCACCTCGCCCGGCTTGATGAACATCTGCATCCATTTGCCGATGAAGTCGCCCGGCGTGAGCGGCTTGATCTTGTCGACGAAGGCACGGATGCCGCCGCACTGGGCGTGCCCGAGCACCACGACATGCTTCACCTTCAGCACACTCACAGCATATTCCAGCGCGGCCGAGACGCCGTGGGCATTGCTGTCGGGCTGATAGACTGGAACCAGGTTGGCGATGTTGCGGACCACGAACAGCTCGCCGGGCCCGGCATCGAAGATCACCTCCGGCGAGACGCGGGAATCGCAGCAGCCGATCACCATGGTTTCGGGAAACTGGCCGCGTTCCGATAGTTCGCGGTATCGCGACTGCTCAGTCGGCAACCGCTGGGTCGCGAAGGTTCGGTAGCCGTCGATCAACCGCGTCGGAAAGAGTTTCATGACCCCTGGCTAACCACATGCCGATGACGGGAACAAGACTTTCGGTGCGCCGCCTGAGATGATACGGCAGCGTTGAAGTATGGTTCCGAGCCAAGGCCAAAACATTGGATGTTGGCGAAGCCCAAGCCGTCAGGAGATGCCGATGACCCGCCCGCGCCGCAGCCTGTTGTTCATGCCCGGATCGAATGCACGCGCGCTGGAGAAGGCTCGCGCGCTGCCGGCGGACGGCATCATTCTCGATCTGGAGGATTCGGTCGCGCCGGACGCCAAGGCCGTGGCCCGTGAACAGATCGCCAAGGCGGTCGCCGCCAAGGGGTTCGGCAAGCGCGAGGTCTTGATCCGCATCAACGCGCTCGACACGCCCTGGTGGGTCGACGACATCGGCATGGCCGGCAAGGCGCAGCCGGATGGCATCCTGGTTCCCAAGATCTCCACTGTCGACGATCTCAATGCCGTCGCCGATCGCCTCAGCGACGTCAACGCCCCTGCCTCGATCCGGGTCTGGGCCATGATCGAGACCGCGCGCGCGGTGCTCGACGCCGACAAGCTCGCGGCGGCCTCGAAGGATTCCGAGGTCCGGCTCGCGGGCTTCGTGTTCGGACCCAATGACATCGCGCGCGAGACCCGAATCCGGATGAAGCCGGGACGAGCGGCCATGATCCCGATGATCACGCATTGCATCCTGGCGACCCGCGCCCATGGCCTGGAAATCCTCGACGGGCCCTATAGCGACATCGGCAATATCGACGGCTTCGCCGAGGAGTGCGCGCAGGGACGCGATCTCGGCTTCGATGGCAAGACGCTGATCCATCCGAGCCACATCGACGCCTGCAACGCCATCTTCACGCCGCCCGAGGCCGAGGTCGCCGAGGCGCGCAAGATCATCGCGGCTTTCGAAAAGCCGGAGAATGCATCGCGCGGAGCGATCCAGCTCGACGGCCGCATGGTGGAGCGGCTGCACGCCGAGATGGCCAAGCGCACCATCGCGATCGCGGACGCGATCGCCGCGATGGGACATTAGCGCGATCGGTGATTTCCTTCTCCCCTTGTGGGAGAAGGTGTCGCGGACGTAGTTCGCGACGGATGAGGGGTCTCTATCCACTCGCGAGATTTTCCCGTGCGGAGAGAACCCCTCACCCGCACTCGCTTCGCGAGCGCACCCTCTCCCACAAGGGGAGAGGGTAAAGAAGCGCCAGCGTTACGCGCGAAACTTCTCCGTTGCCCATGCATACAGGCTGCCGGGACGCGGCGCTTGCTTGGCGCGTCCCTTGCCCGAGATGTGCAGGCCGATGATCTCCGGGTCGTTCACGTACTTGGAGAAATCCACCGGATCGAAGAACAGCTTCGGCTCGGCATGCACGGCATAGAACGATCGCTTCGGCAGCGCATGTTGCAGTTCGTTCTCGCGCCGCGCCAGCGCGGTGAGCGCGGCCGGGCCGTAGAGCGCAATGCGAATATCGGACACGCGTTTCGATTTGCCGATCAGCCGGTGCATCGCAAAGGTCAGGCGATGGCGCAGCGCCAGCCAGTCCGGCGTGAGCTCGTCCTGCGCCATCAGCGCTTCGAACGCACGCACGATCGGATCATCAGGCGGAAAATACAGCACGGAATTGCCGATCTGCCGCGGCCGCTCCCAGGCAAAATACGGTTTGGCCGGGTCGATCGCGACCGGCCTCAGCAACAGCACGTCGGCGTCGAGCCAGAGCCCGGCGCGCTGCGCCATCAACCTCATGCGGAAGAAGTCGCTGAATTGCAGGATGGTCCAGTCGCGCCAGGAGCCGTCGGGCTGCGGCGGGCGCAGCTTCTCGGAGAATGAATGCGGCAGCACGGCCTCGGCTTCGGCGTTACCGATGCCGTCGGGCAGGCCGGGAATCGGATCGAAGCTGTAGACCGTGACCTTGTGGCCGGCCGCGAGCTGCGAACGCAGGCAGGTCTGGCGCAACGCATCCATCGGGCCGTGCCAGAAAGTGACGACGTCAGGCAACATGTGCGGCAGCCATGGGAAGTTTTGCGTTGCAGACAAACCGGCAAAGAAAAACCCCGGCGCCTGATGGCACCGGGGGCATGATGAAAGGACTGCGCCTCAAGCCCAGGCGCGCTCCTTGAGTTTGGACTCGTAGGCGTCGATCGAGCTCTTCTTCTCCATCGTCAGCCCGATGTCATCGAGGCCGTTGATCAGACAATGCTTGCGGAACGGATCGATCTCGAACTTCACCTTGCCGCCGTCGGGACCGCGGATCTCCTGGTTGGGGAGGTCGATGGTCAGCGTCGCGTTGGCGCCGCGCTCGGCATCGTCGAACAGCTTGTCGAGGTCTTCCTGCGACACCCGGATCGGCAGGATGCCGTTCTTGAAGCAGTTGTTGTAGAAGATGTCGCCGAACGAGGTCGAGATCACGCAGCGGATGCCGAAGTCGAGCAGCGCCCAGGGCGCGTGCTCGCGGCTCGAGCCGCAGCCGAAATTGTCGCCGGCGACCAGCACCTTGGCGTTGCGATAGGCCGGCTGGTTGAGGACGAAGTCAGGGTTCTCGCTGCCGTCGTCCTTGTAGCGCTGCTCGGAGAAAAGCCCCTTGCCGAGGCCGGTGCGCTTGATGGTCTTGAGGTACTGCTTCGGAATGATCATGTCGGTGTCGACATTGATGATCTTCAGCGGCGCCGCGACGCCTTCCAGCGTGGTGAACTTGTCCATCGATGCACTTCCCGGTCAAAAAATGAGGGATACGGGCAGGATGTGTATCGCGAATGTGACAGCGGTAAAAGGGCCAATTCTGCAGGGCTGGAGCCCTCGTTCCGATGAGATCGGGACGAGGCTCCAGCTTCTTGTTTGGACGCGTTTTCTTCACGCGCCCCGGTGTCCATCCCCGATCAAGTCCGGGACAGGCTTTCGCTCGAAAGCACTCTAGGTGTCCGCAAGGGCCTCAATCGCTTCCATATCGGCGTCCGACAGGCCGAAATGGTGGCCGATTTCATGGATCAACACGTGGCGGACGATATGGCCGAGGGTCTCGTCGTGCTCCGCCCAGTAGTCCAGGATCGGCCGGCGGTAGAGCCAGATCAGGTTGGGCAGCCGCGCCACGTCGCCGAGGCTCTGCTGCGGCAGGCCGACGCCCTGGAACAGACCGAGCAGGTCGAACTCGCTCTCGGCCTGCATCTCGTCGAGCACCTCGTCGGTCGGGAAATCGTCGACGCGGATGATCAGGCCCTCGCAGAGGGTCCGGAACGTCTGCGGCAGGCGCCCGAAGATCTCGTGCGCCATCGCCTCCATGTCGGCGAGCGAGGGGGCTTTGGCTGTGGTCCACATGACACTCCTTTAGCGCGAGTGTCGCCGGCGGCGCCAGCGCAGTTGACCTTGGCGGCCCAATGGGAGACCGTGCGGCCCAATAACGGGGTGGCGTGATGAAACGGATCGTGGCGACGGCGCTGTTGGCGACATCAGTCGGAGTTTGGCTTCCGGGCGCGGCGGCGCAGGCGCAGACCGCCGAGACGGGCATGCGCGTGGCCCAGGCCGCGCCGTCCGCGGCCGGCAGCACCGTCATTGTCGGGCGCCGCCGGCTGCGACGCGTACCGATCTACCGGCCCGAGCATTGGGAACCCGATGTCATCCCGCGCTACAATCCCGGTCCGAACGCCGTGCGCGAATGCACCGCGACCTATGTGCAGGAATATCGGCCGAGCGGCACCGTGATCACACCACGCATGAACTGCTTCTGGCGCCCCGGCTAGCGCGTCCCGACGCGAGGCCGGGGACGCTTCGCTTGCAGCGTGCGCGCCACGACGCGTCCTATAGAGTTTCGCACCTCAATCGGTCTGAACCCGACGTGCTCCGCCTGCGCGGGCGCTCGCACGTCGCACCGGTCGATCCGGTAATAACAATCATCACGAGGTCCCTCGCGCGCGGCTGCCATCGTCACCTGCGTGGCTTGCCGTCGCGGCAAGCGCTGCGCGCATCAACGATGTCGCTTGCGTCGGATGGTATCATGACGATCTCACGCGACAGAAAACGCTTCACACATCTGCGTTGATGTCGTTCATCGACATGAATATTCCCACGTATGGGGAACCAGATCGCTCGCGCGGAATTCATCAGCGTGACGCGATCATTCATCCCGCATTCACGTCATTCGCACTTTGTTTGTGGTCTGCGTCGCGACAACGGCAATCGATTCTATCAACGAAGCGTCGTTGCAAGACGTGACATTCAGGAATCGAGGAGACAACGACTCATGAAGGTGACGAACGTTCTGGGGCTTGCGGCCGTCGGTGCCGCGCTGGTTTTGGCGGCACCGAGCGAGCGAGCGCAAGCGCTCACACTGGCGACGCCGGGTGCGGCCGCAACGGTTCAGGACGACTCGAACCAGATGACCACACAAGTGCACTGGCGCGGGCGCGGATGGCATCGCGGCTGGTATCGTGGACATCATCGTGGCTGGTACCACCGTGGTTGGCACGGTCGCCACTGGCGCCGCTGATCGCGCGGCGTATCAGCGCAGTTGAGACACAGGCCCGTGAGCCGCGGGCCTGTTGTCGTTCTCAGCCATCAATCCGGCAGATTCGAGCGCGCGATATGACGATTGTCGAAATCTGCAGGAGTTGATGAGATGGATCGGGGTTGCCGTTGCCGCAGGCGCGCTCGCGCTTAGCGCGCCGACATCAGCAACTGCCGCCGCGTCAGCCGAGTCGCAGCCGGCCACGCAACAGCGAGGTGTGGGCAAGGCGACCGATATCAGCGCGCAGCGCCACCATCACCACTACCACCGTCACCACTATCACGGCTATCGGCCCTATTATGGCCGGCCGTACTATCGTCCCTATTACCGGCCGTACCCTTACTATTACGGGCGGCCCTACTATTACCGGCCCTATCCGTATGCCGCGCCGGCCCCGTTCACCTTCGGCTTTGGGTTCGGCCCGTTCTGGTGATGCCGGCGGCGCAGCCTCGCACGTAGCCGAAGAAACAAAGCAAACGGGCGCCGTACGGCGCCCGTTTTGTCGCGTGTGATGCTGCGTTGACTTAGTCCCAGTTCTTCAACTTCCAGGACTTGATCTTCCACGGCGTCAGATTTTCCATCCGCCACTGTGTCCAGCGCTCCGGCGGCCAGTGGCTGAGGCGCGAGGTCTCCTTCACCTCGGGCAACGGATCGATGACGCGTGGCGCAGCGCGGCGGCGCTTCTGCCGCGTCGCCTCGCTGATCATGTCGACGAATTCACGTTTCTCGGCCACGTCTGGCTCCTCGCGAAGCTGATCTTCGCCAGGAGCCAGTGTGCGTGCGGCTCGTTAACGAGCCGTTTCCGAAACGGCTCGAGCTTGAGCTACCGCCAGTCGCGGACGTCGACGAAGTGTCCGGCGATCGCGGCGGCGGCGGCCATCGCGGGCGACACCAGGTGGGTGCGGCCCTTGAAGCCCTGGCGGCCCTCGAAGTTGCGGTTCGAGGTCGAAGCGCAACGCTCTTCCGGCTTCAGCTTGTCCGGGTTCATCGCGAGGCACATCGAGCAGCCCGGCTCACGCCATTCGAAGCCGGCCGCAATGAAGATCTTGTCGAGGCCTTCGGCTTCCGCCTGCTCCTTCACGATGCCCGAGCCCGGCACGATCATCGCGTTGACGTTGGCGTTGACGGTCTTGCCCTCGGCGATTTTGGCCGCGGCGCGCAGGTCTTCGATCCGGCCGTTGGTGCAGGAGCCGATGAAGACGCGGTCGAGCTTGATGTCGGTGATCTTCGTCCCCGCCGTCAGGCCCATATATTTCAGCGCGCGGTGCTTGGAGATGCGCTTGGCTTCGTCCTCGATCTTGTCCGGATCGGGCACGAAGCCCGTCACCGAGATCACGTCCTCAGGGCTCGTGCCCCATGTAACGATCGGCGGCAGCTTTGCCGCGTCGAGCCGGATCTCGTGGTCGAAATGCGCGCCCTCGTCGGAGCGCAGCGTCTCCCAGTAGCGCATCGCGGCGTCCCAGGCCGCGCCCTGTGGCGCCTTCGGACGGCCGCGCAGGAAGTCGAACGCCTTCTGGTCGGGCGCGACCAGGCCGGCGCGCGCGCCGCCTTCGATCGACATGTTGCAGACGGTCATGCGGCCTTCCATCGAGAGTGCACGGATCGCCTCGCCGGCATATTCCAGCACGTAGCCGGTCCCGCCGGCGGTGCCGATCTCGCCGATGATCGCGAGGATGATGTCCTTGCCCGTGACGCCGTCGGGCAATTTGCCGTCGACGATCGCGCGCATGTTCTTGGCCTTCTTCTGGATCAGCGTCTGCGTCGCCAGCACATGCTCGACCTCGGAGGTGCCGATGCCGTGCGCAAGCGCGCCGAATGCGCCATGCGTCGAGGTGTGGCTGTCACCGCAGACGATGGTGGTGCCGGGCAGCGTGAAACCCTGCTCCGGGCCGATGACGTGGACGATGCCCTGACGCTTGTCGAACTCGTTGTAGTACTCGATGCCGAATTCCTTGGCGTTCTCGGCGAGCGCCTTGATCTGCTCGATGCTCTCGGGGTCGGGGTTGGGCTTGGTGCGGTCGGTGGTCGGCACGTTGTGGTCGACGACGGCCAGCGTCTTCTCGGGCGCATGCACCTTGCGGCCGGAGACGCGCAGGCCTTCGAACGCCTGCGGCGAGGTTACCTCGTGCACCAGATGGCGGTCGATGTAGATGAGGCAGGTGCCGTCCTCGGCCTCGTGGACCAGATGGTCGTTCCAGATCTTGTCGTACAGCGTGGTCGGTTTGGACATGAGCGTCAGCTCCAGGGAAACTCGGTGTGAAATTCGGTGGTGGCGGCTTGAGCGCGATGACGCGCGAGCGGGCGAAAGCGTCCGGCAGCATTATGCTGCGGGCGTAAGCTCCGACGTTGCCGACGTCGCAAAGCGTCCGAAGAACCGGCCGGGCAGCCGCGAGCGATCGTCGATCACGACGCGCTGGCAGGGCTGGCAGGCTTGATCCGGAACCATTCTAAATTTCTAACACAGGGCAAAGCCCTGCGACAATCAATCGATGCGCGGGGCGCCTTTGTCGTCATTGCCGGGCTTGGCCCGGCAATCCAACAGATAGGTATGCCGCAACAAAAAAGCGCGGGGTGAACCCGCGCTTTTGGTCGTCCCGTTTGGGTCGATTACTCGTTGACGGCCGCCTGGCGGTCCTGCTTCTCGACGATGCGGGCCGACTTGCCGCGCAGGCTGCGCAGGTAATAGAGCTTGGCGCGCCGCACCTTGCCGCGACGAACCACCTTGATCGAGTCGATCATCGGCGACATCACCGGGAAAACGCGCTCGACGCCCTCACCGTAGGAGATCTTGCGCACGGTGAAGCTCTCGTTGAGGCCGTGGCCGGAGCGGCCGATGCAAACGCCCTCATAGGCCTGCACACGGGTGCGCTCGCCTTCGACCACCTTCACGTTGACGATGACGGTGTCGCCGGGGCCGAATTCCGGGATTTCCTTGGTGGCGGCGAGCTTGTCGAACTGCTCTTTTTCGAGCTGCTGAATAAGGTTCATTGAAATCTCCATCGGCGGCGCGCCCAGCCTTTGGCGGGCTGCGCAAACGTCCATCTATCCTGCGCGGGTGCGGATTTGGGCGCTCCTATAAGGCAAAGGACAGGGTTTGTCACCCGTCTGTCGTGTTTTTTGTCCGGCTCTTGGTGGCTTTTCTGGCCCAGAGATCGGGCCGCCGGGCCTGGGTCAGCGCCTCGGATTGGGCCAGGCGCCAGGCCGCGATCTTGGCGTGGTCGCCGGAAATGAGGATTTCCGGGATCGGCCGGCCCTCAAACTCCTGCGGACGGGTATATTGGGGGTATTCCAGTAGTCCTTCGGAGAAGCTTTCATCGGTTCCGGAGGCCTGCTTGCCCATCACCCCCGGCAGCAGCCGGACACAGGCGTCGATCAGGGCCATCGCGGCGATTTCGCCGCCCGACAGCACGTAATCGCCGATCGACACCTCCTCCAGCGCCCGTGCCTCGATCACGCGCTGGTCGATGCCCTCGAAGCGGCCGCAGACGATCAGCGGGCCGGGCCCTGCCGCAAGCTCAATAACCTGAGCTTGGGTCAATGGCCGACCGCGCGGGCTCATCAGCAGCCGCGGCCGGTGCGATGCGACAGCGGCCGCATCGATCGCGGCGGCCAGCACGTCGGCGCGCAACACCATGCCGGGGCCGCCGCCGGCCGGGGTGTCGTCGACGCTGCGGTGCTTGTCGGTGGCCGACGCCCGGATGTCGCGTGCCTCCAGCGACCAGAGTCCGCCGGCCAGCGCCCGCCCAGCCAGGCTCACGCCCAGCGGCCCCGGAAACATGTCCGGGAACAGGGTCAGCACGGTCGCCCGCCAGGGTGTCGGCTCGGATGTCATGGCCTCTGGTTACGGCACCACGGCCGTGAGGT
Source organism: Bradyrhizobium sp. ORS 86 (assembly GCF_045571475.1). Lineage (NCBI taxonomy): Bacteria > Pseudomonadati > Pseudomonadota > Alphaproteobacteria > Hyphomicrobiales > Nitrobacteraceae > Bradyrhizobium > Bradyrhizobium sp. ORS 86. The sequence goes on from NZ_CP120699.1 coordinate 368,523, forward strand.
CGAGGCTCTGCATCATCGCGGCGGCATCCACCGCGCGGCGGAAGTCGGCGAGCCTGAAGGTCGCAACGTTGATCTTGCGCAGATCCAGCAGGCCCTCGGCGGCGAGACCGGCAAGCTGGCCCGGCGCGGTGCGGTCGTACATGAACTGCCCGACCACTTCCCAGTCGTTGGCGAGCATCTCGCGGAAGGAGATTTCGAGCGGCACCTCAGCGCTGCCCATCAGCACCATCCGGCCGCCACGGCGCAGCGCGCGCAGGCTCGACACTGTGGTCGATGTGCTCTTGGCGGCGCCGAGCAGATCGAGCCCGACATCTGCGGTGCCGCCGGCGGCGCGGCGGATGATCGGCAGGTCGGCTGCCGCGTCGCCGCTGACGACGGCGGGAATGACGCGCGGTCCGAAGGCATCGCGCAATTGCTCGAGCGAGGCCTGCTTGCGTCCGACCGCCACGACGCGGCCCGCGCCCATCGCGACCGCGAGCATCACCGCGCCCGAGCCGAAATAGCCGGTGGCGCCGTTGATGATGATGGTGTGGCCGCCGCGCAGGCCGGAGCGCTGCAAGCCGCCGAACGGCACGATCAGCTTGGCAAGCCCGATCAGCTCCGGTGCCGGCTTGTCGTCGAGATTGGCGAGCGGCGTCACGCAGGCGGCCGGCCAGTGCGCCGTTTCCGCGAACACGCCGTCGCGCCAGCGCGCCTGCAACGCCAGCGCCTCCGGGGTCGTCACCGTCGCGGTGAGGCCGATCAGGATCTGCGGCGGATCGCGGTCCGGCACATCGCCACGCAGATGCGGGCTCAGGAAGACGCGGTCGCCGCTTTGCACATGCGTGACGTTCTCGCCGGTTGCGACGACGCGCCCGATCGCATTGGTGCCGGGCACGAACGGCATCGGCGGCAGGCTGTAGGGCAGGGCGCCCGACAGCAGCTTGTTGGTGTAGGACAGCACCATGCCGGCTTCGATGCTGACGACGACGCCATCAGGCGCGGGCTTCGGTGTCGGAACATCCTCGAAGCGGAGATCGTTGTGTGCGTGCAGCCGCCAGGCCTTGTGCGTGCTTGTCATTGGAATGCTCCGTGAGACCATTGCTTAGGTAGCCCGGATGGAGCGAAGCGCAATCCGGGAATCACATCTGCAATGAGGATTGGTCCCGGATTTCGCTGCGCTCCATCCGCGCTACGGCTCGCTCGCCAGGGCAAAGCGGGAGGGAATCGGCTCCGTCAGCTTGCAGCGTCGCTTGCGGTTGACCCCATCCCGACCTTCCTCCTTTCAGGAGAACACCAACAATCGCCCGGGCTTTGGAGCGTTACGCGTCACGCCGTCGCTGGACCGTCGGCGAGATGTCGCGCCAGCACGATCGCAAGCGGGCAGATCGCAAGCGCGGTGACGGCGGTCGCCGCGGTCGCGAGCGATGGACCGAGCGCATCGCCGAGCACGCCATAGAGCACCGGCGCGACCGCGCCCGATCCGATCGTTCCGGTATAGAAGACAGCGAAGGCGCGCTCGGTCCGATGCGGCGGCGTGAGCTCGGGCACCGTGCCATAGAGCACCGACGACGTGCCGTTGAGCATCACGCCGAGCAGCGGCAGCAGCACGATGGCGGGCACCAGCGGCAACGCCAGCACCGCAACGATCAGCGCAGCCGTGCCGCCTTCGGTGATGAGCACGGTGCGCAACGTGCCGACCCGTTCGCCGAGCCAGCCGCAGGTGAACTTGCCGGCCGCGCCGCCGATGAAGACGAGCGCGAGCGCGAAGCCGTTGGTCGGCAGCGACGCCCCCTTGTCGCGCAACAGGAACGGCAGGAAGGTGAGGAAGCCCATGCGAACGGCGGTGTCGAGGATCCCGATCGCAAGCAGCCAGGGAAATCCGCCGCCACCGGCTCCTTCACGGTGCGAAGCCGCGACCGTCTTGCCCGCGGCGCCGCGGCCGACGGCCGGCATCCACACGACGATGCAGGCCGCGACGAGCAGGCCTGCCAGGGCCAGCAGCAGCAACGTGTGCCGCCAGGTCATGATCACCAGCAGGATCGAGGTCAGCGCCGGGATCGCCGCCTTGCCGAGATCGCCGGTGAAATTGTAGATGCCGAGCGGCCCGCGCGCGGCCTTGCCATAGGCGCGCGACACTGCGGCCGACGCGATCGGATGCTGCGTGCTCGAACCCGCGCCGGAGAGCGCGAGCGCCAGGCCGAGCCCGACGATGCCGCCGGAGAATCCGGCAAAGAGATAGCCGAGTGCCGAGAGCGCCGTGCCCGCGATCAGGATGATCTTGCCGTCGACTCGCTCGGCGATGCGCCCAACCGGAATCTGCAGCCCGGCCATGGCGCCGGCATAGAGCCCGCGCAGCAAGGCGAGCAGCCCGTAGCTCAAGGCAAATTCGGTCTGCCAGACCGGCAGCAGCACGTAGATCACGTCGGTGTAGCCGTCGTGCAGGGCGTGGTTCAGGCCAGTCACGGTCAGCGTGCGCGTTGCCCGGGCGCGGTCGGAGCGAGGGAGCTCTGTCGCGGTGGTCACGGACTCCGTCATGATCGCAGTTCCGTCGCATCAAACGCAGAAAATCTAACGAGCAGGCTGTTATGCATCGGATCGGTCGGTTGAAAAACGAAGCTTGGCAAGCGCCTTGGTGTTACTATGCGCCTGCGATACTGCCTGTCACAAATCAGTAATAATCGGATCATGCGTTAGAAAATCTGGTTTCTGGATCATGTTCGTGCCACGTCGCAGCCTGCCGCCGCTCAACGCGGTCCGCGCCTTTGAAGCCGCCGCGCGCCTCGGCAGCTTCAAGGAAGCGGCCGCCGAACTCAGCGTGACCCACGGTGCGGTGAGCCAGCAGATCCGCCTGCTCGAGGAGTGGCTGGGCGCGCCGGCGTTGTTTCGGCGATCGGTCCGGCGCGTGGTGCTGACGCCGGCCGGTGCGGCGCTGCTGGCGGAGTTCGGTCCCGCGCTCGACCGGATCTCGGCCGCCGTCCAGCAGCATCGGGAGCGGCGCGGCGATGCTCCGACGGCCGTGCTCAGCGTCAACGCGCTCGCGACTTTCAGCCTGCGCTGGCTGTTGCCGCGCATGAGCCGGTTTCGTGCCGAGCATCCCGATATCGAGGTGCGCCTCACGACATCGAACGATCCGGTCGATGCGTTGCCCGAAACCTTCGACGTGGTGATCCGCGGCGGCCCGGACACCTTCCACGGCTTTTCATCGCGCGTCCTGCTGTCGGAGCGGCGGTTGCCGGTGTGCAGCCCGTCACTGCTGGCGCAGGTGCCGCTGACCGAGATCGGAGACCTGTCGCGGCACACATTGCTGCATGTCACGTCGATGCCGCGGCTGTGGCGCGACTGGCTGACGGAAGCCGGCATGTCTGCGCTGGAGCCGGCGGCGTCGCTGACCTTCGATCACTTCTATCTGACCATTCAGGCCGCGCTCGATGGCCTCGGCGTCGCGATGGGGCCGACCGCGCTGATCGCGGATGATCTCGCAGCCGGCCGCCTGGTGACGCCGTTTCCGGCCATCAGCCTGCCGGCCCGCAGCTACTTCGCCTATTTTCCGGCTGGCCGCAGCAATGATCCGCACAGCGCGGTGTTCTGCGACTGGCTTGAGCAGCAGGGCCGGATGACCGCCTGAAGTTCGGCTGAGTTGGAAGCGGTCAGGCCGCCGACGGATCGTCGCCGTCGATTTCCTGCGGCAGCTCGATCACGACGCGGCCGCCGGCGAGATCGACTGATGGCACCACGGCATTGGTGAAGGGCAGCAGCATCGTCGCGCCCTGCGGCGGGGCGATCTCGATGATGTCGCCGGCGCCGAAATTATGGATCGCGATCACCTTGCCGAGCGGTTGCTCGGCCGTCGTCACCGCGGCAAGCCCGATCAGGTCGGTGTGGTAGTATTCGCCGTCGTCGGTCTCGGGCAGCCGGTCGCGCGGGACATACAGCTCGAGGCCGTTGAGCCGCTCAGCCTCGTCACGTGTAGCGACGCCCTTCAGCGTCACCACCAGATGATCCTTGGCTTCACGCACATGCGTGACCTCGAACTGGCGCGTGCCGTCCTTGGTCAGCAGCGGGCCGTAATCTCTCACAGCCAGCGGGTCTTCGGTGAAGGTCCATAGCCGGACGGCGCCGCGCACGCCATGCGCAGCGCCGATGCGGGCGACACAGACCGGTGCAGCCACCGTATCAGCCGTTCAGCTTAGGCCTTGGCGGCGGCTTCGGCCTGCGCCTTGCGTTCCTTGCGCGGCACGGCCTTCTCGGGGTTGTTGCGCGCGGCGCGCTTCTTGACGCCGGCGGCATCGAGGAAGCGGCTGACGCGATCCGACGGCTGCGCGCCCTTGGCGAGCCAGGTCTTCACCTTGTCCATGTCGAGCTTCAGGCGCGCTTCGCTGTCCTTCGGCAGCAGCGGATTGAAGTGGCCGAGACGCTCGATGAAGCGGCCGTCGCGCGGAAAGCGCGAGTCGGCGACGACGACGTGATAGACCGGACGCTTCTTGGTGCCTGCGCGAGCCAGGCGGATAACAACGGACATTCAGTTCTCCTTCAAAATACGATGTGTTCGTTTGATTGGCATTCCGCGTCGCGCAGGCCGCATGCGAACCGTCGCGACGAATTCCTCATTTCTTCTTGCCCGGGAAGCCGCCGAGGCCGGGCAGCGTCGGCTTGCCGCTGAGGCCGGTCAGTCCCGGCAGGTTCGGCAGGCCGCCGCGCAGGCCGACGGGCATATCCTTCGGCAGGTTCGGCAGACCACCGGCGCCGCCCTGCATCTTCTCGGCGAGCGCCTTCATCTCGTCGGGCGAGGGCGGCTTCATGCCGCCGCCAAAGCCCATCGCCTGCGCGATGCCGGCGAGCGGGCCGCGCTTGCCGCTTCCCATGGCCTTCATCATGTCGGCCATGTTCCGGTGCATCTTCAGGAGCTTGTTGACGTGCTCGACGCTCTGGCCGGCGCCCGCCGCGATACGCTTCTTGCGGCTCGCTTTCAGGATGTCCGGGTTCTTGCGCTCCTGCCGCGTCATCGAATCGATGATTGCGACCTGGCGCTTGATGATCCTGTCGTCGATGCCGGCGGCGGCGATCTGGTTCTTCATCTTGGCGATGCCGGGCATCATGCCCATCAGGCCGCCGATGCCGCCCATATTCGCCATCTGCTGCAATTGCTCGCGCATGTCGTTGAGGTCGAACTGCCCCTTGCGCATGCGCTCGGCGGTGCGCGCGGCCTTTTCGGCGTCGATGTTGGCGGCGGCCTTCTCGACCAGCGAGACGACGTCGCCCATGCCGAGGATGCGGCCGGCGATCCGGCTCGGATGGAAGTCCTCCAGCGCATCGGTCTTTTCGCCGGTGCCGATCAGCTTGATCGGCTTGCCGGTGACCGCGCGCATCGACAGAGCGGCGCCGCCGCGGCCGTCGCCATCGACGCGGGTCAGCACGATGCCGGTGAGGCCGACGCGCTGGTCGAACGAGCGCGCGAGGTTGACCGCGTCCTGGCCGGTCAGGGCGTCCGCGACCAGCAGCACTTCGTGCGGGTTGGCGGCGGTTTTGATCTCGGCCGCCTCCTTCATCATCTCTTCGTCGAGCGTGGTGCGGCCGGCGGTGTCGAGCAGCACGACGTCGTAGCCGCCGAGCTTGCCGGCTTCGAGCGCGCGCCGCGCGATCTGCGGCGGCATCTGGCCGGCGACGATCGGCAGCGTCGGGATGTCGAGATCGCGGCCGAGCACGGCGAGCTGCTCCATCGCCGCGGGACGATAGACGTCGAGCGAGGCCATCAGCACCTTGCGCTTGTCGCGCTGGACCATGCGGCGGGCGAGCTTCGCGGTGGTGGTGGTCTTGCCGGAGCCCTGCAGGCCGACCATCATGATCGGAACCGGCGGCACCGTGTTGAGGTCGATAGTCTGGCCATCGGAGCCGAGCGTGGCGACGAGCTCGTCATGGACGATCTTCACCACCATCTGGCCTGGCGTCACCGACTTGACGACGGTGGCGCCGATTGCCTGCTCGCGCACCCTCTCGGTGAAACTGCGGACCACTTCGAGCGCGACGTCGGCTTCGAGCAGCGCACGGCGCACCTCGCGCATCGCGGCATCGACGTCCTTTTCGGTCAGCGCACCGCGCCCCGTCAGACGATCGAGAATGCCGCCAAGCCTTTCCGACAGATTGTCGAACAATGCCGTTGTCCTTCGTTGCGCCCGTGAGCGCGCCTCATTCGCTTCCCGTCATACCCCGCGAAGGCGGGGTATCCAGTACGCCGCGGCATCCCGGTTCAATCCGATGCGCCCTGGAATACTGGATCACCCGCTTTCGCGGGTGATGACGACATAGTCTGCCTTGGCATCGTGCCAAGACGATGGTCCAAACACTTTCGCGCCCGAGGGCGCATCGCGCTGTCGGGCGTTGACCTCCGGCCTCCAGGGCCGGTCGGCGGGTCGAAAAGACGGATCTTTCCGAGAAAGTGGCGGCGTTAAACGCTGCCGGGGCCGGAAAGTCAAGCAAAGTTTGCTTGCGTTCGCGCGAATGAAAATCCTAAGTCTCTGAAAGAGTTGTGTTTCTCACATTCCAGTTCCGGAAGGCGCGTGGGTCACCCATATAGACGAGGCTGCTCGACCAGCCATTTCGGAATCCCGCTTGCGTCTCACCCGTCACCGCCTTCTCGCTATCCTGACCGGAGCCGCCGCGGCGATCGGCGTTCCATCCACCTGGATCTCATCCATGAAAAGCTACGACGGCCCCATCTCCGATCATTTCGACGGCCTGCGCTTCTTCGATCCCGACGGCGCGCCGCCGAAATCGCTCGCCGCGGTGATGCGCTGGCAATTCGGCGGCGGCCGGCAGCGCTTCGCCTGGCCGGATTGGGTCCCGAGCCCCTATGCCGACACGCCGCCGCCCCGCGTCGACGGTGGCATGGCGCGGCTCTGCTTCGTCGGTCATGCAAGCTGGCTGATCCAGGCCGGCGGCCTCAACGTCCTCATCGATCCCGTGTGGTCGATGCGCGCGTCGCCGTTCCCCTTCGCAGGTCCCAAGCGGCACAATGATCCCGGCATCGCCTTCGAGAAGCTGCCCAGGATCGATGTCGTGCTGGTGTCGCACGGTCATTACGACCATCTCGACGTTGCGACACTGTCGAGGCTCACCAAGACGTTCGGCCCGCGCGTGGTGACGCCGCTCGGCAACGACATCACGATGCGCGAGGCCGATGCCGCGATCAAAGCCGAAGCGTTCGACTGGCATCAGCGCGTCGAGCTCGGAGGCGGGCTTGCCGTGACGCTGGTGCCGACGCGGCACTGGTCGGCGCGCGGCCTGTTCGATCGCAACCGGGCGCTGTGGGCGAGCTTCGTGCTGGAGACGCCGGCCGGCAAGCTCTACATCGTCTGCGATTCCGGCTATGGCGACGGACGGCATTTTCGCCGCGTCGCCGAGGCGCACGGCCCGTTTCGGCTCGCGATCCTGCCGATCGGCGCCTACGAGCCGCGCTGGTTCATGCGCGACCAGCACATGAACCCGGAAGACGCCGTGAAGGCGCTCGCCGATTGCGGCGCGCAACAGGCGCTGGCGCACCATCACGGCACGTTCCAGTTGACCGATGAGGCGATCGACGCCCCGGTGACCGCGCTCGGCGAGGCGCTCGATGCCGCAAGCGTGCCGCGCGAAAAATTCGCAGTGTTGAAGCCGGGACAGGTGTTCGAGATTTGAAGCAGGAGATTTGAAGGTTGTCGTCCCGGCGAAGGCCGGGACGACAATTGCTACTTCTCCTTGATCGACCAGGAGACGCTCACATTGACCGTGAGTGTTTCCTCGCCCTGGGCAACCGGCGTCGGTGCCGCGAATCCCGCCGTGGCCATCTTGGTGCGGAAGACCGGTCCCGGCGCCGAGCCGACTTCCGCAATATTCAGCGGCGCGCCGAGTGTGACGCCCGCGGCCTTGGCGTAGATCTCAGCCTTGCGGCGGGCGTCGGCGATCGCCTTTTCGCGGGCGTCGTCGAGCAGCTTCGAGGCCTGCGACACCGAGAAATTCAGCCCGCCGATATCGTTGGCGCCGGCGCCGACCAGCACATCGATGATGCCTGCGACCTTGCTCACGTCGTGCAGCTTGATGGTGATGCGGTTGCTTGCGTGATAGCCGACGATGCTGGGCGGTGTGGTCGGGGACGGCGCCGGACGGTTGGCGAATTGCGGCTGCAGCGACAGCCGTGACGTCTGATAGTCCTTCTCCGCAATGCCGGCGTCTTTCAGCGCGGCCAGCACCTTCCCCATCGTGACGTTATTGGCCTCGGCGGCTTCGCGCGCGGTCTTGGCGTCGGTGGTGACCCCGGCGTCGAGCTGCGCCTGGTCCGGCGCGGCGGAGACGGTCGCCTCGCCGGTGACCGAAATCGCCGGCGGAAAGTCGTTGTCGGCCAGCGCGGGCGCAGCCAGCAGCGTGGTCGCGATCAGAGTGGTAGCGAAGGGGAGGCCGAGGGGGAGGCGGTGGGTCATCTGGTTCACTTCAAGGGTACGTAGACGTTGATCACGAGCTTGTCTTCAGCGGTCTTCAGGGGATCTGTCATGTATTCTTCGATGAAGGTGTCCTTGGCTTCGAGCTTCTTGTCGTCGAGGTGATTGGTGATCGCCTCGTAGGTGTTGTCCATGTTGTCGTAGGAGCCGCGATGGACGAACTTCAGCGACTTGCCCTCGGGTGAATTGCCCATGCTCATGTTCTTGCCCAGGTTCTTCACGTCCTGATCGACCGGAATCTCGGCGATGAAGGTGAAGCCGGTATCGTCGGTCGAGGTGTAGACGATCATCGGATTGCCCGATGCCTGGACGCTCTGCTTGTCGAGCAGCGCAGTGAGGGTCTTGAAGGCATCGATCAGGGTATCGAAGGCCGAATCCCAGTTGGCGGTGCCCTTGAGCATGACAACCTTTTTCGGCTCCAGCGTGATCGGCTCGCCGAAGGGGTCGGCGGTCTGCACCGGCGCAGCCGGTGGCGCCGCGGGGGTTTGCGAGGCCGTGGGGCTGTCAGCGGGTGATTTGGTCTCGGCCGGTGGAGGCACAGGCGTTGCGGAGGGTGTGGGAGCAGGCGTCGGGCTCGGGCTCGCTGCGGGAGCGGGTGAGGCGGCCGGCGACTGGGCGGACGCCGGGCTTACCAGAGCGATCGCGGCCAAAGGCAGCAGCGCGACCAGGGCCGCGCGGAAGGTGCTGATACGGTTCATTCGGTATTCTCCATCCCATCCCCAGACGGCCGCTTGAGCTGTCCCGGCGCACGGTCCGCAAGGTGCGATATTCCTAACACGCAAGTTCCGCTTTCGTCCCATGACAGATGCGTCATAGGACTATCGATGCTGGCCTTTCAGCCACCACTCGCCATATAAGCGGGCAGAAATTGGGAAAATGCATGAGCGCGCTCGCCAACCACGCATTCGCCAAGATGAACGGCATCGGCAACGAAATCGTCGTCGTCGACCTGCGCGATTCCAAAGCGCAGGTCTCGGCGGCGGAGGCGCGCGCGGTGGCATCGCCCGCGGGCGGCGTGCCCTATGACCAGCTCATGGTGCTGCAGCCGCCGCGGCTGCAGGGCACCGAGGCGTTCATTGCGATCTTCAACAATGACGGCTCGGAGGCCGGCGCCTGCGGCAACGGCATGCGCTGCGTGGTGCGGCGCGTGTTCGAGTCAACTGGCCAGACCACGGCGACCTTCGAGACCCGCGCCGGCCTGCTCAATTGCTGGCAGGGCCCCGCGCCCGATCTCTACACCGTGGACATGGGCGCGCCGAAGTTCGGCTGGCAGGACATTCCGCTGGCGGAGGAATTCCGCGACACCCGCTACATCGAATTGCAGGTCGGGCCGATCGACAATCCGTTGCTGCACTCGCCGTCGGTGGTCAGCATGGGCAATCCGCACGCGATCTTCTGGGTCGAGGACGTCAACGCCTTCGACCTCGAGCGGTTCGGGCCGCTACTGGAAAATCATCCGATCTTCCCGGAGCGCGCCAACATCACGCTCGCCCATATCGTCGATCGCGACCACATCACGATCCGCACCTGGGAGCGTGGCGCGGGCCTCACCAAGGCGTGCGGCTCGGCGGCCTGCGCGACGGCGGTCGCTGCGGCGCGGCTGAAGCGCGCCAACCGCGTTGTCGAGATCACCCTGCCGGGCGGCAAGCTCGGCATCGAATGGCGCGAGCGCGACGATCACGTGCTGATGACCGGCACCGCCGAGTTCGAATATGAGGGCCGCTTCGATCCGGCGCTGTTCGCCGGTACGGCCTGACCATCATGGGCGTCGACGTTGTCACTTTCGGCTGCCGGCTCAACGCGTTCGAGTCCGAAGTGATTCGCCGCGAGGCAGAGCAGGCGGGTCTTGCCGACGCCATCGTCATCAATAGCTGTGCCGTCACCAACGAGGCGGTGGCGCAGGCCCGGCAGTCGATCCGCAAACTGAAGCGCGAGCGGCCGGCGGCACGCATCGTTGTTACCGGCTGCGCGGCGCAGACCCAGGCCGAGATGTTCGCAGGCATGGCCGAGGTCGATCGCGTCGTCGGCAATGACGAGAAAATGCGCGGCGAGGTCTGGCGCGCGACCCGCGCAGCGTTCGATATCGGCGCAAGCGAGAAGGTCGCCGTTGCCGACATTATGGCGGTGACGGAGATGGCGCCGCATCTGCTCGACGGCTTCGAGCGCGGCTTGCCGCGGGTGTTCGTGCAGGTGCAGAACGGCTGCGACCATCGCTGCACCTTCTGCATCATTCCCTATGGCCGCGGCAATTCGCGCTCGGTGCCGATGGGTGCGGTGGTCGATCAGGTCCGCACGCTGGTCGCGCGCGGCCACGCCGAGATCGTGCTGACCGGCGTCGATCTCACGAGCTACGGCGCCGACCTGCCGGGCGCGCCGAAGCTCGGCCAGTTGACCAGGCAGATCCTGCGGCATGTGCCCGAGCTGAAGCGGCTGCGCATCTCCTCGATCGATTCGATCGAGGCCGACCGCGATCTGCTCGACGTCATCGCCGATGATGCGCGGCTGATGCCGCATCTGCACTTGTCGCTGCAATCCGGCGACGACCTGATCCTCAAGCGGATGAAACGCCGGCATTCGCGAAAGGACGCGATCGACTTCTGCGCGCAGGTGCGGCGGCTGCGGCCGGACATCGCCTTCGGCGCCGACATCATCGCGGGCTTCCCGACCGAGACCGAGGAGATGTTCTCGCGATCGCTCGACCTGATCGAGGAATGCGATCTCACCTTCCTGCACGTGTTTCCCTATTCGCGGCGTCCGGGGACGCCGGCCGCGCGGATGCCGCAGGTCGCAGGCGGTGCGATCAAGGAGCGTGCCAAGCGATTACGTGCGGCGGGCGAAGCCGCGCTACAGCGGCGGCTGGCATCGGAGGTCGGCGCCACGCGCGAGGTGCTGATCGAAAGCAGCAAGCAGGGCCGCACCGAGCACTTCCTGCCTGTCGCGATCGATGGCGATGTGCCGGGCGCAGTGCGGCGGCTCATCGTGACCGGTCACGACGGCGCGCGCCTCGTTGGGTCGTGCGGCGACGCCAGCCAGGGTGTGTGCGCACATAACATAGCGACGTCCGCCTTGCCTTCGAAAGGCGACGTCGAGCCGACGTGAATCCATGTCAGCCATGGGGCCACAGGCGGAGTACTCCATTTGAGCAGGAGGACTTTCGTTTCGCGATTCTGTAACGATCCGAGGACGGCCTGCGTTGGGACAGGGTGCCTGTCGGATAACTTCGCTTGCTCTGATACAGCGTTGCACATTAGATATCCGGATAATCGTTGCTGCCGTGAAACCATCTAGTTCAACGATGCAGCGCTTCGAGCAATCAATTCTGCCCTGATCTTGCGTGAGGCAAATCTCTATTCGCGATAAGGACATTGATCGTCGGCTTCGGGTCCGCGGCGCGTAATACTTGCGGCAGCAAATCGCGTCGGACCTGCCTCCGAAACGAGCCCAAGAAAGGCCTGTTGCGTTCGTCGCGATGGACCGCAGCGAGATATGAGCGATCGTCATCGATGTCCGGTCGATCATCAATCTCGCTCAACGAGCTTGCAAGGTTCGCGCGCCGGCTCGGATATTTGAGCGAGGGCAGAGTGCGTGTTTGATCAGTCCGGGTCATTGCGTTCGCGCTTTGTGGACGGGGGTAAACCAAACCCTGGCGTCATCGAACGAGGCCCATAGTCGCCGATGGCCCGCAGTCGGATAGATCACCATGCCGGAGAAACAGCCAAGCGCGGATATGGAGGCTGCTCTCAAGCACTGGCTCGAAACCGTTGACCTCGGCCAGTACAGCGAGCTCTTTGTGCAGCATCGTATCGGTTTGGACGTCCTGCCCGATCTGACCGAGCAGGATCTGGCCGAACTTGGACTTCCGCTCGGAGATCGCAAGCGCTTGCGGCGCGCGGTCGCTTCCTTGACCCGTTCCGCAAAAAGTTTGGCCGGCGGCAGGAACGTTGCAGAAGGGCTGGTGGCGCGTGCCGAGCGGCGGCAGCTAACCGTGATGTTCTGTGACATGGTCGGATCGACCCCGCTGTCCGAACAGTTCGATCCCGAAGACGTCCGCGACGTCATCGCGAGCTTCAGGGAAAAGTGCGTCAGCGTGGTCAAGCGGTACGAAGGCTTCGCGGCCCGCTACCTTGGGGACGGCATTCTGGTCTATTTCGGCTATCCGAACGCGCATGAGGATGACGCCGAGCGGTCGGTGCGCGCTGCGCTCGAAATCGTACGAAGCCTGTCATCGGCGAGAGCGGGTGACGCCCGCGGAGTCACCGGTCATGGACCCAGTGTGCGCATCGGGATTGCGACTGGCCTTGTTGTCGTCGGAGATTTGGTTGGACAGGACACCGAGGAGCGCGATTCCGCAGTCGGCGAGACGCCAAATCTGGCTGCCCGGTTGCAGACTCTGGCGCCTCCGGACGGCGTCGTCATTGCGTCTTCGACGCAATCCCTGCTGAGAGGAAAGTTCGATTACCAGGACCTCGGATTTCACGCGCTGAAGGGGATATCCGCGAAGGCTCGGGCCTGGCTCGTGGTTCGGCCCTCCCGCGCGGAAACGCGATTTGCCGCAGCCATGGGCTCCAGATTGACGCCGCTGGTCAACCGCGCCGATGAGGTGGCGTTGCTGCTCACGCGCTGGCAGCACGCGAAAGCGCGTGAGGGCCAGGTTGTGCTGCTGACGGGGGAGCCGGGAATTGGAAAGTCCCGGATCGTCCAGGAGCTGCGCGAGCGGATCGCAAGCGATCAGCATGGACAGGTTTCGTTCCAGTGCTCTCCCTATTACAGCAGCACCGCTTTCCATCCCTTCATCGCGCAGCTCAAATTCGCGCTCGGCCTTGACGGCGAGAGCGCGTCTGCGCTGTGGCTAAACAGCCTTGAGGCTGGTGTCGCCGCCTCGAATGATGACGCGGCAACGGTGGTGCCGATCCTTGCGGCATTGCTTTCAATTCCCATCGGGGACCGCTACGCGGCCCTGGATCTCTCGCCGCAACAGCAGAAGGATGCAACCGTTGCCACGCTCGTCAACCGTCTGCTTGCGCAAGCGCGCGAGCAACCGCTCCTGATCGATTTTGAGGACGCGCATTGGATCGACCCGACCTCGCGGGACGTGCTCGATCTCCTGGTGGAGAACGTTCGCAACACGCCGATCCTCGTCGTGATCACCTGTCGTCCGGAGTTTCAGCCGGGCTGGAAGGCTCACGCACACACTATCACGGCGAGACTCAAGCGGCTCGGCCGAGAGGTCCGCACGCGATTGGTCGAATGTGTGGCGGGAGACAAGGAGCTTCCCAGAGAGGTGGTTGAGGACATCGTTGTCAAAACCGATGGCGTGCCGCTCTTCCTTGAAGAGCTGACCAAGGCCGTTCTCGAATCCGACGTCCTGACTGAACAACATGGACGCTACGTCTTGTCCGGTCCGTGGCATCAGCTCGCTATTCCCGCGACACTGAACGATTCCCTGATGGCCCGGCTCGACCGGATGGGATCGTTCAAGAAAATCGCGCAGATCGGCGCTACCATCGGCCGCGAGTTCTCTTATGAGGCTCTTCGCGAAGTTGCCGACGCGCCGGCGGACCAGCTCGAAGCAGCCCTGAACCATCTGGAGGCGGCCGGATTGATCGTCCGCTTCGGCTTCCTGCCGGAGGCGCTGTACTCGTTCAAGCACGTGATGATCCAGAATGCGGCGCGTGAAAGCCTGTTGCACAGCGAAAGAAGGACGCTGCATGCCAAGATCGCGCGTGTGCTGGCCGAAAAATATCCGGAAAAGACCGAGCGCGAACCGGAGCTTCTCGCCTACCATCTGACCGAATCAGGCCAAAGCGAACCGGCTGCGAGTTTCTGGCTCAAGGCCGGCAAGCAGGCCGCGATGAAGGGCGCGACTCTGGAGGCGATCGGTCATTTGCGTCGTGGGCTTGCCGTTCTGCAAGCCTCACCCGGCATGCAGGGCCGAAACGAGTCCGAGCTCGAGCTTCGCATCGCCCTGGGCACCGCGCTGATCGCGGCGAAGGGATACGCCGTGCAGGAAGTCGAGGAGAACTATGTTCGCGCGCTCGAACTCGGCCGGCATCTTGACGACGCGGCGAAGGTCTTTGCGGCAACGCGCGGGCTTTGGGTGTGCCACTTTATCCGTGGCGATCTCGCACGGGCGCATGAGCTGAGCGCGGAGCTCCTGAAGTTCGCAAGGCGCGAGGCACTGAACCGACGATCGCCCGCGACGCAACAGACTGGATATCTGATCGAGGCGCATCGGGCGATCGCGATGACCATGCTGTACCGCGGGCGATTTGTCGCCGCCGAGCATCATCTTCAGCGCTTCAGGAGCCTGTACAGTCCGGAGCTGCACGGCGCCCTGACGGCGACGCATGGCATCCACCCCGGCGTCGTCTCGCTGTCGTATCTTGGGTATCTATCGTGGTTTCTGGGCCGTCCCGACGCGGCGCGCCAGTATAGCCAGCAGGCCATTTCGGAGGCCGAAGACCTTCGCCACCCCTTCACGCTGTCGTTTGCTCTGACCTTTGGCGCTTACGTTTGCCAGCATCTTCGCGATGTCGAAGCGACCCGCGATTACGCCAACAGGGCGCTGGTCCTCGCATCGGAACACGGCTTCCTGCATTGGAAGTATCAGACAACCATCCTGCGAGGATGGGCGATGACCGAGCTTGGGAATGTCGATGAGGGCTTGAAGCAGATGCGAATAGGTATCGACGGCTACGAGGGCATGAGCGCCTGGCTCGCCAGTTGCTGGTTCAGGAGCCTGATCGCAAAGGCTTATGCAAAGGCCGGCTTGCCGGATGCTGCCCGGCACGAACTCGACAGCGCATCGGCGATCGGGAGAAGAACGGGAGAGCATTTTTACGAGGCCGAGATCTATCGTCTGCAGGGCGAGATGGCGCTGGATGATGGCAAATCAGTCTCCGTCGAATCCGCAGAGCGATTGTTCCTCGCCTCGATCGAGCTGGCGCGCAGGCAAAACGCGCGGTCCTTTGAATTGCGATCAGCCGTCAGTCTGGCGCGCCTATGGCGCCGTTCCGGCAAACACGCGCGAGCGGCTGAGCTGCTGCTGCCCGTCGTCCGAACCTTCACGGAAGGTCTGCTTACGTCCGACCTCAAGGAGGCGTTCGAGCTGGCGAATGAACTGAGAGCGGAAATGCGCGGAGATCATGAGTGGAGCGGGCGTGTCTGAGGATGTCGAGGCGCCCCCGGGGCCAAGCGCAATCGCGTATCGTAGTTCTCGCCTGCGGTGAGTCCGGAATGACCGTACAACGTGCGACAAATTAACCCGACGGGCAAAATTCCGCTTCGCGTTTGACCCAACTCAGAAGTCTAATGCACCCGTCTCACCCGCCTGAGGGGCGCTTCGCGATCGTCACGAGTGCCGGGTCGAGATGCGGTGGACGCCGCTTGCGCAACTGACGAGTGCGCATGAGGCGGACGGCGAAGTCGTGCAGGCCTGACGCCCTAGTGGCAGGTGTCCTGTTGCAAGATGCAATTGCGTCTTGCAACGGCGGTGACAACCAAGCCCAGTCTCGCCGGGGCGAGCACGTATAAGCCGTAACCCATCGCGCAGGGAAAGCCGGGCTTGCTCCGGTTACACCTGTGGTCCTACCCCCGGTGCTACTTTTATTGCACCGGGCCCATGGGTGCGATCGGCACCCGGCTTTCCCTGCGCCCTCTCTTCAAGGAGAGAGCGGAATGAATGGCAAGACTCGGACAGATCATGTCGCGAGAACGCAACGCCATATCCCAACGACTGTCATCGCGCGCGAAAGCGGGCGATCCAGTATTCCAGAGGCAGCAGTGATTGATCCTACAGGCCGCAGTGTACTGCATCCCCCGCATGCGCGGGGGATGACGGCGGAGGGGTCGATGATGGCGGCCCCGTCATTGCACAGCTCGGAATCTCGGTCGGTCAGATGTCCGAGATCACTCGCCGTTCCAGCCGCAGGCCTTGAGCCGCTCGTGCATATGCGCCGGCGCCGGCGCGATCACCTGCACGGGCTCCTTGTTCCTGGAGATCGGGATGCCGATCTCGCGGGAATGCAGGTGCAGGATCGGCTCACCGAAGCGCGGGCCGTTGCCGTAGATATTGTCGCCGATGATCGGCCAGCCGGCAGCGGCGGAATGCACCCGAAGCTGATGGGTGCGGCCGGTGACCGGCTCCATCGCAAGCCAGGTGAGGCCGTCGCCGCGTCCCAGCACCTTCCAGTTGGTGACTGCCTTCTGTCCGTCGGGGTCCGGCTTCTGCCACCAGCCGCGCTCGGCGTTGAGCCTGCCGAGCGGCAAGTCGATGGTGCCCTCGTCTTCAGCCGGGCCGCCCTCGACCACGGTCCAATAAGTCTTCGAGATCTTGCCGTGCTTGAACAGCAATCCGAGCGAAGCGGTCGCCTTGCGGTGGCGTCCCAGCACCAGGCAGCCGGAGGTGTCCTTGTCGAGCCGGTGCGCGAGAACCGGTGGCCGCGGCAGTCCGAACCGCAGCGCGTCGAACGACGCCTCCAGATTGGGCCCGCCCTTTGGGCCGCGATGCACCGGCAGCCCGGCTGGCTTGTCGATGACCAGCATCAACCCGTCGCGGTGGAGCACCCGAGCCAGGATTTCTTCCGCGGTCAGATAGGGAACATCGATCAATTGGTCGAGACTTTCGTTTGCGAGGCGAAACGGCTAACACACCTGCACCATGAACGATACCACTGCGGGAACTCCAAAACTGAGCTGGTGGCAGCGGCTGAAGGGCGGCCTGAAGCGGACCTCCGGTGCGCTCGGGACGGCGGTCGCCGATCTCGTCGTCAAACGCAAGCTCGATCGCGCCATGCTCGATGATATCGAGGATGTGCTGCTGCGCGCCGATCTTGGCACCGAGGTCGCCGTGCGCATCGCCGATGCCGTCGGCAAGGGGCGCTACGACAAGGCGATCTCCGCTGACGAGGTGAAGGAGGTGGTCGCGACCGAGGTCGAGAAGGTGCTGGCGCCGGTGGCGAAGCCGCTCGAGATCGACCCCTCGAAGCAGCCGTTCGTCATCCTCGTCGTCGGCGTCAACGGCTCCGGCAAGACCACAACGATCGGCAAGCTCGCCGCGAAATTCTCCGCCGAGGGCCGCAAGGTGATGCTCGCCGCCGGCGACACCTTCCGTGCCGCGGCGATCGAGCAGCTCAAGGTCTGGGGTGAGCGCACCAAATCGCCGGTCATCGCCGGGGCGCAAGGCTCGGATTCCGCGAGCCTCGCCTTCAGCGCGCTGACCGCGGCAAAGGAGCAGCAGCGCGACGTGCTGCTGATCGATACCGCCGGCCGCTTGCAGAACAAGTCCGAACTGATGAACGAGCTTGAAAAGGTCGTGCGCGTCATCAGGAAGGTCGATGCGACGGCGCCGCACGCGGTGCTGCTGGTGCTCGACGCCACGGTGGGACAAAATGCACTGTCGCAGGTCGAGGCGTTTCATCGCACCGCAGGGGTCACGGGTCTCGTGATGACCAAGCTTGATGGCACCGCGCGGGGCGGCATCCTGGTCGCGCTGTCGGAGAAGCACAAGCTGCCGGTGCATTTCATCGGCGTCGGCGAAGGCGTCGAGGATCTCGCGCCGTTCACGGCGAACGATTTTGCCAAGGCGATCGCCGGAATTGAAACTTAGGTTTTCGTCATGCCCCGCGAAAGGCGGGGCATCCAGTACGCCGCGCCGCTCACTGGAATCGAGACCTCTCGGAGTACTGGATCACCCGCCATCGCGGGTGATGACGGCAACAAAGGTTACGTAATGGACAAGACTCAGCCGCACCCGCTGTTCAAGCTCGCCACCGAACTCGGGCCGCTGCTCGTGTTCTTCATCGCCAACGCAAAGTACCATCTGTTCGTCGCGACCGGCGCGTTCATGGTCGCGATCGTCGCGGCGATGATCGCGTCCTATGTGGTGACCAAGCATGTGCCGATCATGGCGCTGGTCACCGGGGTGATCGTGCTGGTGTTCGGCACGCTGACGTTGGTGCTGCACGACGAGACTTTCATCAAGGTCAAACCGACCATCATCTACGGCCTGTTCGCGGCGGTGCTCGGCGGCGGATTGCTGTTCGGCCGCTCGTTCATCGCCGTCATGTTCGATCAGATGTTCAACTTGACGCCGAAGGGTTGGCGCATCCTCACGCTGCGCTGGGCGTTGTTTTTCGCCGGCATGGCGATCCTGAACGAGATCGTCTGGCGCACGCAGACCACGGATTTCTGGGTGAACTTCAAGGTGTTCGGCGTGACGCCGCTGACCATGATCTTCGCCATCGCCCAGATGCCGCTGACCAAGCGCTACCACCTCGAGCCGGTCTCGCTGGAGGCCAGCGAAGCCGAAGCGGGCGACGTGCGGCAGGGCTAGCTGCCGGCTGCCAGCGCCTTCTCGATCTCGGCCTTGAGCACGGTGTTGACGTTATCAGGGGTCACCGGGCCGACCAGCTTGTAGACGATCTTGCCCTCGCGGCCGACCACGAACGTCTCGGGCACGCCGTAGACGCCCCATTCGATCGAGGCGCGGCCGTTGCCGTCGACGCCGACGATGCCGAACGGATTGCCGTAGCGGCCGAGGAAGCGCCGGGCGTTGTCGGGCGCGTCCTTGTAGTTGATGCCGATGATCTGGAATCGCTTGTCCTTGCCGAGGTCGGTCAGCAGTGGCGCCTCGTCGTGGCAGGGCACGCACCAGGATGCCCAGACGTTGACGACGCTGACCTTGCCCTTGAACACGGTGGGATCGAGACCCGGAACCGGCACGCCGTCCTTCACCAGGCCGTCGAGCGCGGGCAGCGCCGTCTGCGGCGCCGGGCGGCCGATCAATGCCGACGGAATCTTCGAGGGATCGTCGCCATAGAGCCGCAGCAGGAACAGGCCGGCAAGCCCGAGGAAGATGATCAGCGGCAGCGCCACCAGCCAGCGCCGGCCCTGCGGCGGGGAATCGGTGGCCTGCTCGCTCATCGGATCTCTCTCGCGCTGCGCCCGGAGCGCCGCGTCACGCCGCTGGCCTCAATCTGTTTGAGGCGGGCCTGCTGCCGGCGATAGTCGGTGACGATCCAGAGGATCAGCAATAGCACCACGGCCGCGACCAGCAGGTAGGACGTCACGATGAAGGGCGCGTAGGGTCCGAGCGACATCGTCAGGCCGCCCCGATTTCGTTCGACGCGGTTCCTTCGCGCGAGCCGCTGCCGGTTTCGCTGGTAAACGCGATGCGGCTGGCTTGCATCATCTGCAGGCTGCGCACGCGGCGGCGCAGGATCTCGTTGCGCATCGCCGCCAGGTGCAGCGTGACGAACAAGAACGTGAACGCCAGCGCCATCACCAGCAGCGGCCACAGGAACGCCTTGTCGAGCGTCGAGCCGCCCATGCGGAACACGGAGGCCGGCTGATGCAGCGTGTTCCACCAATCGACCGAGAACTTGATGATCGGGATGTTGATCGCGCCGACCAAGGTGAGGACCGCCGCCGCCCTTGCCGCACGCGAGGGATCCTCCACCGCGCGCCACAGCGCCATCAGGCCGAGATACATCAGGAACAGGATCAGCACCGAGGTCAGCCGCGCATCCCACTCCCAATAGGTGCCCCACATCGGCCGGCCCCACAGCGAACCGGTGACCAGCGCAAGGAAGGTGAAGGCGGCACCGATCGGCGCCGCGGCCTTCGCCGCGACATCGGCCAGCGGATGGCGCCACACCAGTGTGCCGAGCGCGGCGACACTCATGACGCCCCAAACGAACATCGACAGCCAGGCGTTCGGCACGTGGATGAACATGATCTTCACCGTGGCGCCCTGCTGGTAATCATCGGGCGCCATGGCCGATTGATAGAGGCCGATCGCGAGTAGGATCGCGGTCGCGCCCGCCAGCCATGGCAGGATGCGTGCGGTCAGCGCCAGGAACCTGGTCGGGTTGGCAAGGTCGATCAGCGTCATAGCACCCTGATAGTCGTCTGATGTGTCGCAGGCAATCGGCCGAAGTGCTCTCGTCAAGAATTGATCGGGCGCAATGTCAGTCCAGCCCGTGCCGCAGGCTCGCGGCAGCGGCAAACGGGCCGATCACGAAGCTGACGAGAGAGAGCGCGCAGAGGATCGAGAACGGCGTTCCGAACGGCACCGGGCCGGATATCGCGGCCTGCGATGCCGCAACGCCGAAGATCAGCACGGGGATCGACAGCGGCAGCACCAGCACCGCCAGCAACAGCCCGCCCCGATGCAGCGTCACGGCCAGTGCCGCGCCGATCATGCCGGTGAAGGTCAGCGCCGGCGTTCCCGCGAGCAGCGTCAGTGCGACCGCCAGCGTCGCGCTGCCGTCGAGATTGAGCAGCAGGCCGAGCGCAGGCGTCGCCACGATCAGCGGCAGGCCCGCCGCGAGCCAGTGCGCCAGCGCCTTGGCCGCGCAGGCGAGTTCCAATGGCGTCCGGCTCATCACGAGGAGGTCGAGCGAGCCGTCGTCATGGTCGGCCATGAACAGGCGGTCGAGGGTGAGCAGGCTTGCCAGCAACGCGCCAAGCCAAAGGATCGCGGGGCCGAGCCGCGACAGCAGCGCGAGATCCGGCCCCACCGCAAACGGCATCAGCACCGTGACGGCCAGGAAGAACAGCACGCCGATCAGCGCGCCGCCGCCGACGCCGACGCGCAGCGCGATCCTGATGTCGCGACGGATCAATGCAGCGAGCGCGGTCATGCCGCGCCTCCCATCCGCAGGTCGCGCGATTCGAGTCCGAGCGGTAGGTGGGTCGCGGCGATGATGAGTCCGCCGCCCGCGAGATGATCGCGCATCAATCCGACGAACAACTCCTGGCCGGCAGCATCCAGCGCTGATGTCGGCTCGTCGAGCAGCCACACCGGCCGTCGCACCGACAGCAGGCGCGCGATCGACAGCCGGCGGCGCTGGCCGGCGGAGAGATACGCCGCCGGCAGATGCGCGGCGTGGTCCAGCGCCACGGCGGCGAGGCACTGTTCGGCGTCCTCCGCCTTGCCACCGAGGAATTCGCGCCAGAACGACAGATTCTCAAGCACGCTGAGCGCCGGCTTCAGCGCATCGCGGTGGCCGAGATAGTGTGCCTGTTCGGGCAGGCTCAGTTCGACATCGCCGCCGTCCAATGCGATCGCGCCCTCGACGGGAACCAGCAGCCCCGCAATGACGCGCAGGAGCGACGTCTTCCCCGAGCCGTTCGGGCCCGTGACAGCGACGATCTCGCCGGAGGAGGCCGAAAAATCCAGACCGGAAAACACCTCACGGCCGCCGCGCACGCATGTCAGATTTCGCCCCGAGAGCCGCATGTTTCTCCTTGTCACAGCCCTCTGAAATCTTTGGCTACCGCGTGAGAATTTTTGGGTCGCGCAATGCTGTCGCACGCTTGTCGGTGTGGCGGCGCTTCTAGAAAGATTCTATAAGCCCGGAACTTGATGCAGCACACAGTCGGCGGCCGCAAGTCACCTGGCCGATCCTCACGGCCGGCGCGGTCGACGGTGTTAAAATACCTCTCATGGGTATAACTGAGAATTGGGATTCCTCGCATGACCTCGCTCGACAGCTTCAAATGCCGCAAGACCATGAAGGTCGGTGGCAAGACCTACGTCTATTACAGCCTGCCCCAGGCAGAGAAGAACGGACTGAAGGGTATCTCGAAGCTGCCGTATTCGATGAAGGTTCTGCTGGAGAACCTGCTGCGCAATGAGGACGGCCGCACGGTCAAAAAGGACGACATCGTCGCGGTCTCGAAATGGCTGAAGAAGCGCCAGCTCGAGCATGAGATCGCCTTCCGTCCGGCGCGGGTGCTGATGCAGGACTTCACCGGCGTTCCGGCGGTGGTCGATCTCGCGGCGATGCGCAACGCGATGCAGAAGCTCGGCGGCGATGCCGAGAAGATCAATCCGCTGGTGCCGGTCGATCTCGTCATCGATCACTCGGTGATCGTCAACTTCTTCGGCGACAACAAGGCGTTCGCGAAGAACGTGGTCGAGGAATACAAGCAGAATCAGGAGCGCTACGAGTTCCTGAAGTGGGGCCAGAAGGCGTTCTCGAACTTCTCGGTGGTGCCGCCCGGCACCGGCATCTGCCACCAGGTTAATCTCGAATATCTCGCGCAGACAGTGTGGACCAAGAAAGAGAAGATGACGGTCGGCAAGAAGACCGGCACCTTCGAGGTCGCCTATCCCGACTCGCTGGTCGGCACCGATTCGCACACCACGATGGTCAACGGCCTCGCCGTGCTCGGCTGGGGCGTCGGCGGCATCGAGGCCGAAGCCTGCATGCTCGGCCAGCCGCTGTCGATGCTGCTGCCGGAAGTGGTCGGCTTCAAGCTCAAGGGTCAGCTCAAGGAAGGCGTCACCGCAACCGACCTCGTGCTGACGGTCACCCAGATGCTGCGCAAGCAGGGTGTGGTCGGCAAGTTCGTCGAGTTCTTCGGCCCGGGCCTTGACTATCTCTCGGTCGCAGACAAGGCGACCATCGGCAACATGGCGCCCGAATACGGCGCGACCTGCGGCTTCTTCCCGGTCGACGCTGCGACCATCGACTACCTGAAGACCTCGGGCCGCAAGGCTGATCGCGTCAAGCTGGTGCAGTCCTACGCCAAGGCGCAGGGTCTGTTCCGCACCGCCAAGTCGGCCGATCCGGTGTTCACCACCACGCTGACGCTGGACCTCGGCGACGTCGTGCCGTCGATGGCCGGGCCGAAGCGCCCCGAGGGCCGCATCGCATTGCCGTCGGTCGCCTCCGGCTTCGCCAGCGCACTGGCCAACGAGTACAAGAAGCCTGATGGTGAGGAAAAGCGCTACGCCGTCGAGGGCCGCGATTTCGATCTTGGCCATGGCGACGTCGTGATCGCCGCGATCACCTCCTGCACCAACACTTCGAACCCGAGCGTGTTGATCGGCGCCGGCCTCTTGGCGCGCAATGCGGCCGCCAAGGGCCTGAAGGCCAAGCCGTGGGTGAAGACCTCGCTCGCGCCGGGCAGCCAGGTGGTTGCGGAATATCTCGCCAATTCCGGCCTGCAGAAGGATCTCGACAAGGTCGGCTTCAACCTGGTCGGCTTCGGCTGCACCACCTGCATCGGCAATTCCGGCCCGCTGCCGGAGGAGATCTCGAAGTCGATCAACGACAACGGCATCGTCGCCGCCGCGGTGCTGTCGGGCAACCGCAACTTCGAAGGCCGCGTCTCGCCGGACGTGCAGGCGAACTACCTCGCCTCGCCGCCGCTCGTGGTCGCGCATGCGCTTGCCGGCACCGTGACCAAGGATCTCGCGGTCGAGCCGCTCGGCATCGGCAAGGACGGCAAGCCGGTGTTCCTGAAGGACATCTGGCCGACGGCGAAAGAGATCAACGCCTTCATGAAGAAGTATGTCACGGCGACGATCTTCAAGAAGAAGTACGCCGACGTGTTCAAGGGCGATACCAACTGGCGCAAGATCAAGACCAGCGAGAGCGAGACGTATCGCTGGAACATGAGCTCGACCTATGTGCAGAACCCGCCTTACTTCGAAGGCATGAAGAAGGAGCCCGAACCGATCGCCGACGTGGTCGATGCGCGGATCCTTGCGATGTTCGGCGACAAGATCACGACCGACCACATCTCGCCGGCCGGTTCGATCAAGCTCACCTCGCCCGCCGGCAAGTTCCTGAGCGAGCACCAGGTGCGTCCTGCCGACTTCAACCAGTACGGCACGCGCCGCGGCAACCATGAAGTGATGATGCGCGGCACCTTCGCCAACATCCGCATCAAGAACTTCATGCTGAAGGGCGCCGACGGGAATATTCCGGAAGGCGGATTGACCAAGCATTGGCCCGACGGCGAGCAGATGTCGATCTACGACGCGGCGATGAAGTACCAGCATGAGGGCGTGCCGCTGGTGGTGTTCGCCGGCGCCGAATACGGCAACGGCTCGTCGCGCGACTGGGCCGCAAAGGGCACCCGCCTGCTCGGCGTGCGCGCGGTGATCTGCCAGAGCTTCGAGCGCATCCATCGCTCCAACCTGGTCGGCATGGGTGTGCTTCCACTCACCTTCCAGGAAGGCACGTCATGGTCCTCGCTCGGTCTCAAGGGCGACGAGACGGTCACGATCCGCGGGCTCCAGGGTGACCTGAAGCCGCGTCAGACGTTGACTGCCGAGATCACGTCGAATGGCGGTGGCAAGAAGGAAGTCCCGCTGCTCTGCCGGATCGATACGCTCGACGAGCTCGATTACTATCGCAACGGTGGCATCCTGCACTATGTGCTGCGCAAACTCGCCGCCTAGGCCCTTTGTTTGAGCATGATCTCCGCGCAAACGCCTTGCGTTTGTCGCGGGGGAAAACCGCTTCACACTTTTCCGGATCATGCTCCAACGCGGATTTGTGATCAGTGCCTCACCGCTTAGTGAGTAGCGGCTAAAAAGAAGGCGGCCTAAGAAAAGGCCGCTTTCTCGCGTTTTGGGGCACGCGGTTCAGGGACAACTTCATGCTCCGTACAAATACGGATGGAAATCATCACGACTGGTTCGCAGTATGACAGCGATGATGGCCTATAATCGTATCTCGCGATGGTCCAGCGCGCTCGGTATCTGCGCAATCGTCGCCATCATCCGCCCTGCCCACGCCGACCCGCGTGCTGTCGTCGAACTCTTCACCTCACAGGGATGCTCGTCCTGTCCGCCAGCGGATAAGATCATCGGCGATCTTGCGAAAGATCCGAGCGTCATCGCGCTGAGCATGCCGATCGACTATTGGGACTATCTCGGCTGGAAGGATACGCTGGCCGATTCGCGCTTCAGTGCGCGTCAGAAAGCCTATTCGCATATGCGCGGCGATCGCGATGTCTACACGCCGCAGGCCGTGATCAACGGCTCGGCGCATGTGATCGGCAGCGATCGCGCTTCCATCGAGAGCGCCATCAAGGACACCGACAGGAGCGCGGGCGTGATGTCGGTGCCGGTGTCGATGACGCTGACAGGCAAGCAGATCAATGTTTCGGTGGCGGCGTCCAAGTCGCCGGCGGCAGCGCGTGGCGAAGTCTGGATCTGCTCGATCTCGAAATCGGTGCCGATCTCGATTGGACGCGGCGAGAATCGCGGCCGCGAAATCACCTACCACAATGTGGTCCGCAATCTGCTGAAGGTCGGCGACTGGAACGGTTCGTCCGGAAGCTGGACCGTGCCGCTGGAAAACATCACGCGCGAGGGCGTCGATGCCGCCGCGGTGTATGTCCAGGATGGCAGTCGGGACAGGCCGGGCCCCATGCTCGGCGCAGCATTCACGTCACTACACTAAGGTGCGCATGATTGCCTTTTGAGGCCGGCGTCACGCTTTGAGCGAACGCAGGCCTGAGGGCCGCGGGCCGTCTCTCCGAGACATCACCAATATCCGTCCCGAAATCTGTTGCGTTGAGGGTGGCCAGACTCCGCGCGTTTCGATCGGGCGTGAAGGTGGCCAAAAACAAAAAGGACCAACTTTCGTTGGCCCAGTGTTGGGGATCAACTCCCCCGCGTACAGGCCCGATCCCGACGGCCCCGGGGGGCTGGGGGCTGAGGAATCCGGAACCGAAAGGACCGGGCCAACGCAGGGTTTTCTTTTCGCAGAGCAGCGGGGCGGGCGGTGGGCGGAAGTTGGGCAGCAATATGATTCCGCTAACGTTCCCGTGACTCTTTTTTGGACAATCCGTCGCGCCCCTGACATGGTTTACGCCTGCTTTGCATTGTGAATGGCCCCTTGCGATGCCCCTCGCTTAGCGCGATCATGTCAGCCTCGTGACGATCCCGGAGAACGACACCGGCCTTCGGAACAAGGTCGTCACCGGGATGACAGGAGGCGCTCGATGAGTTTGATGTCGGAGGACACTGATCCGAGCGGGATGCGCGCCGTGGCGCGCCCCGCCGCCGCGGCCCAGCCCAACCGCGTGACCTTCAATCGACTTGAGCTCAATCGCATTCTCAATCTGTATGGCCGCATGGTCGCCGATGGCGAGTGGCGCGACTACGCGATCGACTTCCTGAAAGAGCGCGCCGTGTTCTCGGTGTTTCGCCGGGCCTCCGAAGTGCCGATCTACCGGATCGAGAAGGACCCGCGCCTCGCGCGCAAGCAGGGCATGTACAGCGTGATCTCGGCAACAGGCCTGATCCTGCGCCGCGGCCATGAGCTGGAGCGCGTGTTGCTCGTGATCGATCGCAAGCTGGCGTTGGTCTAGGTGGACCAATTCAACGCCGTAGCCCGGATGGAGCGTAGCGCAATCCGGGTTTGCGTCCGCGGATAAACCGGCCCCCGGATTTCGCTTGCGCTCCGTCCGGGCTACGGATCTTGGCTAATCCGTTGGCACCGTTCCGGCACCTTCGCCGAGCTCGCGCTGCATCATCACGGTATCGAGCCAGCGGCCGAACTTCAGGCCGACGCTCGGATGCGTCCCGATCATCTGGAACCCGCATTTGCGATGCATGCCGATCGAGCCGGCGTTGGCGGAATCACCGATCACGGCGATCATCTGCCGAAAGCCGCGGGCTCCACATTCGGCGATCAAGCGCTCCATCAGTTGCAGGCCGATGCCGCGGCGATGGAGCGCGGGATCCAGATAGACCGAGTTCTCGACCGTGAAGCGGTAGGCCGGTCGAGGCCGATAGGGGCCGGCATAGGCATAGCCGACCACGCGACCCTCGTGCGCGGCGACGAAATAAGGAAAGCCGCCATCGATCAGCGCCCGGTAGCGGCGGGTCATCTCGGTGAGGTCGGGCGGAATCAGCTCGAACGTGGCGGTGCCGAAACGCACCGCATGCTCATAGATCGCGGTGATCGAAGGAAGGTCCGCCTCAACGGTCGGCCTGATTTCCGGAATTGACATGGCGCGACACTATTTTTGCTCCGCGCAAAAGAAAAGCCCCGGCCGTTGGGCCGGGGCTCTTCGATCTGTCCGGTCGGCGTTGCGCGTCAGTCGCGCTGGCCGAGGAGCTGCAGCAGCAGCGTGAACAGGTTGATGAAGTTCAGGTAGAGCGAGAGAGCGCCGGTGATCGCCGCACGCTCTGCCATCGCGCCGCCCTGCGAGGCGTAACCGTAGATGTAGTCGTTCTTCAGCCGCTGGGTGTCCCAGGCGGTGAGACCCGCGAACACCAGCACGCCGACCACCGACACGATGAACTGCAGCGCCGAGCTCGCCAGGAACAGGTTGACCAGGCTGGCGATGATGATGCCGATCAGGCCCATGAACAGGAACGAGCCCATGCCGCTCATGTCACGCTTGGTGGTGTAGCCGTAAAGGCTGAGCGCACCGAACGTCGCCGCGGTGATGAAGAACACGCGCACGATCGAGGTGTGCGTGTACACCAGGAAGATCGACGACAGCGACAGGCCCATCAGCGCCGAGAACACCCAGAACAGCAACTGGGCGGTCGAGGGTGCCAAGCGGTTGATGCCGGCCGAGATGACGAACACCATCACGAGAGGGGCGAGGATGAACAGCCACTTCAGCGGGCTGACGAACATCGCGTAGCCGAACTGCGTCAGATAGGCATTGCCAAACTTCGCGACGGCGGCGGACGGATCGCCGGTCACCGCAGCCATGTAGACACCGAGCGCGGCAAAGCCGGTGATGGCCAGGCCGATGCTCATGTAGTTGTAGATGCGCAGCATGTAGGCGCGCAGACCGGCGTCGACGGCCGCAGCGTCAATGCGCCCGGCGGCCCGGCCGAAAGGAGAAGCGTAGTTGCGGTCTAGGTCCGACATGGTCGAATTCCCGTGGTTGGTCCCGGTGGAGCGCAAGGGATTTGCGGCGCCGGTCGTAAATCTATCTCAGATGGCGCGGTTTGCCGAACATTAATTCGGTGTCATCAAACCGATCATCCGACCCGGTTGGTATGTGGGAAATTAACACATCCGACGCAAGCTTCCACGCGCGGCCGAATGTCGCTCTGGCCCGGCATTTGCAGTGAAATACGGTGTCGGCGGCGCTACAAATTGTCACAAATTCCGCAGCACCGAGGCGGGTTTCTGATTCAGCGCCAGCAGCGTTCCGGCCAGCCCCAATCCGACCGTGACGATCAATGCTGCGACCACGACCAGCGCGGCGCTGCCGGCCTGCCAGATGAAGCTCAGTGTCATGAGCCGCGTCACGATCAACCAGGCCGCGATCGAACCGGCGATGACTCCGAACGCGGCAGTTGCAAAGCCGATCATCAGATACTCCAGCGCGTAGGCGCCGAGCAGTCGTGCTCGCGTGGCGCCCAACGTCTTGAGGATCACGGCGTCGTAGACCCGGTGGCGATGGCCGGCGGCCAATGCACCGCCCAGCACCAGGATGGCGGAGAGCAGCGTCACGGCGCTGGCGCCGCGGATCGCCAGCACAAGGTTGCTGACGACGCTGCCGATCGTCTCGAGCGCCTCGCGGACACGCACGCTCGTCACCATCGGGAAGGCGTCGGCGACCTGCTTGATGATGCGGGCGTCCTCGACGGAACCCGGATGTGGCTCCGTCAGGGTCGCGACATGGCTGTGCGGCGCGCCCTTGAAAGCATTCGGCGAGAACACCAGCACGAAGTTGATGCCGAGTCCCTGCCAGTCGATATTGCGGAGATTGGCGATCTTCGCCGGGACGTCGCGGCCGAGCACATTGACGACGATCTCGTCGCCGATCTTCAGGCCCAAGCCATCGGCGATCTTCTTCTCCATCGAAACCAGCGGAGGGCCGCTGTAGTCGGGACCCCACCACTCGCCCTCGACAATCTTCGAGCCCTTGGGCACTTCGCCGGTGTAGGTCAGGCCGCGGTCGCTCTGCAGCACCCATTCCGAGTCTACCGTCGGATTGAGCTGGTCGGCTTTCACGCCGCGGGCGGCGACGATGCGCCCACGCAGCATCGGCACGTCCTCGACCGTCGAATCCGGTGAGATCTGCTTGAGGAAGCTGCCGAAGCGGTCGGCCTCGGTGGAGGGGATATCGATGAAGAAGAACGACGGCGCCCGCTCCGGCAGCGCCGCCAGAAACTGGCGGCGCAGATTGCCGTCGATCTGGGTGATGGTGACGAGCACCGCAAGCCCAAGGCCCAGCGACAGCACGACCGACGGCGTCAGCGCTCCGGGCCGATGGATGTTGGCGATCGCGAGCCGCAGCATGGTCATGCGGCTGCGTGGCAACCGCCGCGCCACGGCCATCAGCAGTTCGGCAATTCCGCGCAGCAGCAGGAACACTGCGATCGAGGCGACGACGAACACAGTGGCAACCCGCTTGTCGTAGGACAGCCCGATCGCGACCGCGATCAGCAGGGCGATCACGACTGCCATCAGCGCGAGATAGCTCCAGCGCGGGCGATGCCATTCGCTGGTGACGGTCTCGCGGAACAGCGCGGCCACCGGCACGTCGTGGACCCGGCCGAGTGGCCAAAGGCCGAAGGCGAGCGCGGTGAGCTGCCCGTAGATGAAGGCGAGCGCAAGCTCATCCGGATGCACGGACGGCACCACGGGCAGCGGCAGCAGCGTGCCGAACAGGGTGACGATCGCGAACGGCAGTGCGGCGCCGAGCATAAGACCGATCACCGAGCCGATTCCAGCCAGCACGACCACCTGGGTGAGATAGATCGTGAAGACGTCGCGGCCGGTGGCGCCGAGCGCCTTGAAGGAGGCGATGACGTCGCGGCGGCGGTCGATATGGCTCTTCACCGCATTGGCGACGCCGACGCCGCCGACCAGCAGCGCGGCAAGGCCGACCAGGGTCAGGAATTGCGTGAAGCGGTTGATGCTGCGTTCGAGCTGCGGCGAGGCATTGCTGCGGCTGCGGACTTCCCAGCCGGCTTCGGGCGCCGCGTTGCGCGCGCCGTCGATCAATGCCGTGGTGGAGCGATCGTCATTGGCGCCGTCGGGCAGTTTCACGCGATAGATCCAGCGCACCAGACTGCCCGGCTGCAGCAGATCGGTGGCGCGCAGACTGGTTTCGCTGACCAGAAAGCGCGGGCCGAGGCCGACGCCGCCGGCAAGCTTGTCCGGCTCGGATGCGACCACGCTGCGGATCTGATAGGTCGCGCTGCCGACGGTGACGCGGTCGCCGAGCTTGAGGTCGAGCCGTGCGAGCAAGGTCGAATCGACCGCCGCGCCATAGGCGCCGTCGCGCTCGGCGAGGAGATCGGCGAGCGGCAGGTTCGGCTCCAGCGTCAGTTCGCCGAGCATCGGATATTTGCCGTCGACTGCCTTGAGCTCGACCAGCGCCAGCTTGCCGTCCTTGCTGCGCGCCATTGCGCGGAGCGTAGCTGCGATCGAGACCTCGCCGCGTGTCCGCAGGAATGCAACCTCGTTCGGCTTGGCCTCGCGCGAGATCAGCGAGAACGCGACGTCGCCGCCGAGCAAGGTGCGGCCTTCGCGCGACAGGCCTTCGCCAAGGCTCGCTGCGACCGAGCCGACGCCGGCGATCGCCATCACCCCGAGCGCGATGCAGGCGATGAAGACGTAGAAGCCGCGCAGGCCGCCGCGCAGTTCGCGCATCGCACACCGAAAGGCGAGCGACGACGCGCGGCCCTGCACCGCGACTTCGGACGCGATGCTCATGTCGCGGAGTGTCCGTCGATCCGGCCCGAGCGCAGCCGCACCACGCGATCGCAGCGCTGCGCGAGCGAGATGTCGTGCGTCACCAGCACCAGCGTCATGCCGCGCTCGGCGTGCTTGGCGAAGAGCAGATCGACGATCTGCTTTCCGGTCGCCTCGTCGAGATTTCCGGTCGGCTCGTCGGCCACGAGGATCGCGGGATCGGGCGCGAGCGCGCGCGCGATCGCCACGCGCTGCTGCTCGCCGCCGGAAAGTTGCGTCGGATAGTGATGCAGGCGCTCGCCGAGGCCCACCGATCGCAGCTCCTGCGCGGCGCGTGCCGCCGCATCCGCGCTGCCGGCGAGCTCGAGCGGCACCGCGACGTTCTCCAGTGCCGTCATGGTCGGGATCAGATGGAACGACTGGAAAACGATGCCGACTTGGCGGCCGCGGAAGCGCGCAAGAGTATCCTCATCGAGGGCATTGAACGAGGTGCCGTTGACGACCACTTCTCCACTGTCAGGACGTTCGAGCCCCGCCATCACCATCAGCAAGGTCGACTTGCCCGAGCCCGACGGGCCGATCAGGCCGATGGCCTCGCCCGCCGCCACACGAAGGCTGATATCTTTCAGGATATGAACCCGTGCTGCGCCGGTGCCGAGCGAGAGATTGACGTTCTTGACAGAGATGGTGTCCGGCTCGACGCCGGTCAGTGAAGAGGATTCGATGAGACTGTCCATGGTTCGGTCATATGGCACTTCCGCCGCTGCGGTCGAGGGCCGGTTGGGAATCTTCGTGCACATACTCGTGTTGCTTATGGGCTTGATGACGGCGGCAAGCGTGCACGCGGCGGATTCCGCGAAACCGGTCAAGATGGTGGTGCTGGGTGACTCCTTGAGTGCCGGCTACGGCCTTCCGGCCGCTGCATCGTTTCCCGTCCGCCTGCAAAAGGCTTTGGATGCCAAGGGGAT
Source organism: Bradyrhizobium sp. ORS 86 (assembly GCF_045571475.1). Lineage (NCBI taxonomy): Bacteria > Pseudomonadati > Pseudomonadota > Alphaproteobacteria > Hyphomicrobiales > Nitrobacteraceae > Bradyrhizobium > Bradyrhizobium sp. ORS 86. Next base: position 400,371 of record NZ_CP120699.1, read on the forward strand.
AAAGGTCGATATCAGCAATGCCGGGGTGTCCGGCGATACCGCCTCGGGCGGCCGAGACCGGGTCGACTGGTCGGTGCCTGACGGAACCGATGCGGTGATCCTCGAACTCGGCGCCAACGATGCCTTGCGCGGCACCGACCCCGCCGTCACCCGCGCCGCGCTGTCCGACATCATCACAAAGTTGAAGGCGCGCAAGATCGCAGTTCTGTTGTGCGGCATGCTCGCGCCGCCGAACTACGGCAGCGATTACGCGGCCAAGTTCAACGCGATCTATCCTGATCTCTCGAAGTCCCTTGGCGTGCCGTTGTATCCGTTCTTTCTCGACGGCGTGGCCGCCGACGCCAAGCTCAATCAGGCCGACGGCATGCATCCGACGGCCGACGGAGTGGATATCGTCGTGAAGAACATCCTGCCCACGGTGGAGGCATTTCTTGGAGCATTATCTGGGCAACGCAGTTGAAATACAGGCTCTGCCGCGCGTCATGACCGTAGGGTTACGAGCTGTTAACGCATCATGCTTCGCAGAGTCATATAACTCGGGTACAAAGAGACATCGGTGATTCGTCACCGGGTCGTAACAGGGCGCGGGCTCCCAAAACTCGCGTCACAGCATCGAGGATTATTGCGATGCCGCGTCTGTTCACTGGACTGGAAATCCCGGCCGATATCGGCCAAACCCTCTCCAGCCTGCGTGGTGGCCTTCCCGGCGCTCGCTGGATCGATCCCGAAAATTATCACGTCACCCTGCGCTTCATCGGCGATATCGATGGTGTCTCGGCCAACGAGATCGCTATGATGCTGTTTCGGGTGAACCGCAAACCGTTCGAGGTGAAGCTTCAGGGCCTGTCGAGCTTTGGCGGACGCAAGCCGCGCGCGGTGGTTGCCGCCGTCGAGCCGAGCCGGCCGCTGATCGAACTGCAGGCGGAGCTCGAGCGGATGATGCAGCGGATCGGGCTTGACCCCGAGGGGCGCAAGTTCACGCCGCACGTGACGCTCGCGCGATTGCACGATGCGTCGAGCCAGGACGTTGCGGACTATCTTTCCGTGCGCGGCTACTTCCCGAGCCGCACCTTCATGGCGGATCGCTTCGTGTTGTTCTCGTCACGTGCCTCGACCGGCGGCGGACCCTACGTGGTCGAGGATTCCTACGCGCTCTGCGCGTGAGATAGCCGCCGCTTTTTCCGCGCCCGGCCGGCTCGCGCGGACCGCCGGGGCGCGCAAGATCGTGCTTCTGCATACCCGTCGCCAAAATTCGCGGCTTGCAATTTTCCGCCGGGTAGGGCCGTAAGATGGCTCATGCTGTCCACCTCGCCGAGTTCCTTCCTTGATTATTACAAGGCCCTGGTCGCCTCCGGCGCGATCGAGGCTGATCCTGCGCAGGCGCGCGCCGCCGCCGCATTTGGCGCGCTCGAGGAGCGGCTCACGAGCTACAAGCCGCAACGCAAGCAGAGCCTGTTCGGCCGGCTGTTCGGCGGCGACAGGGACGAGAAGCCGCCGCGCGGGCTCTATGTCCATGGCGAGGTCGGCCGCGGCAAGACCATGCTGATGGACATGTTCTTCCAGCAGAGCCCGATCGAGCACAAGCGCCGCGCGCATTTCCACGAATTCATGGCCGAAGCGCACGAGCGCATCTACGGCTATCGCCAGCAGATCGCGCGCGGCGAGATCGCCGAAGCCGACGTCATCGCGCTCACCGCGCAGGCGATCTTCGACGAGACCTGGCTGCTCTGCTTCGACGAATTCCACGTCACCGACATCGCGGATGCGATGATCCTCGGGCGGCTGTTCGCCAAGCTGTTCGATCTCGGCACCGTCGTGGTCGCAACCTCCAACGTCGCGCCCGAGGACCTCTATAAAGGCGGCCTCAACCGTGCGCTGTTTCTGCCGTTCATCAAGCAGATCTCTGACCACATGGACGTGCTGCGGCTCGACGCACGCACCGACTTCCGGCTGGAGAAGCTGTTCGGCGTGAAGATGTGGCTGGTGCCGGCGGATGATGAAGCCAACGGCGCGCTCGACGCGGCATGGCGCAAGATGACCGGCAATGCGCCGTGCAAACCGCGCGACATCGCGATCAAGGGGCGCACGCTGCACGTGCCGTGTTCGTCGAATGGCGTCGCGCGCTTCGGCTTCGCGGATATCTGCGAGAAGCCGCTTGCGGCCTCCGATTACCTGCGGCTCGCGCACGACTACCACACGATCCTGATCGACGATATTCCGGTGATGGATTATGCGCAGCGCAACGCTGCCAAGCGCTTCATCTCGCTGATCGACACGCTCTATGACAATGCGGTGAAGCTGATGGCCTCGGCCGAGGCCAACCCGGTGTCGCTCTATCTCGCCACCGACGGCATCGAGGCGATGGAGTTCAAGCGCACCGCGTCACGTCTGATCGAAATGAGTTCGGAATCCTACCTGGCGTTGCCGCACGGTCGGAAAGATTCGTCGGCGAGCGGTACGTCGACCGGTCTGGTCGAGACCTGAAGGCTGCCTTTCAGCGCGCCCGTTCCGAGCAACTTTTCGTGCGTCCGCGCGGGTATCGCTGGCATGCCTGATCGAATTCCAGGCAGGGGCGACAATTGGGCAGGCCGCGACTTGAACGTATCATTCGAAAGGGATAACCACCCTTCCAACCGACTTCTCTCCCTCCTGCTACCAGTTCAAAGGACTGATTTCCCATGGCACGCGACAAGATTGCTCTCATTGGCTCCGGACAGATCGGCGGAACGCTGGCGCACCTCGTCGGCCTCAAGGAACTCGGAGATGTCGTGCTGTTCGATATCGCCGAAGGTGTGCCGCAGGGCAAAGCGCTCGACATTGCGCAATCGTCGCCGGTCGACGGTTTCGACTCCAATCTCTCCGGCGCCAATTCCTACGAAGCGCTCGACGGCGCCAAGGTCTGCATCGTCACCGCCGGCGTGCCGCGCAAGCCCGGCATGAGCCGTGACGATCTGCTCTCCATCAACCTCAAGGTCATGGAGCAGGTCGGCGCCGGCATCAAGAAGTATGCGCCCGATGCCTTCGTCATCTGCATCACCAATCCGCTGGACGCGATGGTGTGGGCGCTGCAGAAGGCTTCCGGCCTGCCGCACAAGAAGGTGGTCGGCATGGCCGGCGTGCTCGACTCCGCGCGCTTCCGCTATTTCCTCGCCGACGAATTCAACGTCTCGGTCGAGGACGTCACCGCCTTCGTGCTCGGCGGCCACGGTGACACGATGGTGCCGTTGACCCGCTATTCCACTGTTGCCGGCATTCCGCTGCCCGATCTCGTCAAGATGGGCTGGACCTCGCAGGCCCGCGTCGACGAGATCGTCGATCGCACCCGCAACGGCGGCGCCGAGATCGTCAACCTGCTCAAGACCGGCTCTGCCTTCTACGCGCCGGCGGCGTCCGCGATCGCGATGGCCGAGAGCTACCTGAAGGACAAGAAGCGCGTGCTGCCCTGCGCCGCTTATCTCAACGGCGAGTATGGCGTGAAGGACATGTATGTCGGCGTGCCGGTCGTGATCGGCTCCAAGGGTGTCGAGCGCGTCGTCGAGATCGAACTGGCCGGCAAGGACCGCGAAGCCTTCGACAAGTCGGTCGGCGCGGTGCAGGGCCTGGTCGACGCCTGCAAGAAGATCGCGCCCGACCTGCTCGGCAAGTGATCTGACCGGTAATCTGACTTGGCAATGGCCCGATAGGCGTTTTCAATCGCCTGTCGGGCGCAAGGTGATGAAATTCCCGCGGATTTTATGGTTGCGTCAGTCTTGGTATATGGTATGCCAGAGCGCGCTGACGCGAGCTTGGTAAAGTTCGCCGCACGAGGGTTTGGGAGCATCTCTCCATGAATATCCATGAATACCAGGCCAAGGCACTGCTGCATCAATTCGGCGTGCCGATCTCGCGCGGCGTGCCGGTGCTCAAGCCGGAGGATGCCGACGCGGCGGCGAAGCAGCTCCCCGGACCGATCTGGGTGGTGAAGAGCCAGATCCACGCCGGTGGTCGCGGCAAGGGCAAGTTCAAGGAAGCATCCGCCGGCGACAAGGGCGGCGTCCGCATCGCCAAGTCGGTCGCCGAGGTCGACGAATTCGCCAGGCAGATGCTCGGCGCGACCCTGGTCACGGTGCAGACCGGGCCACACGGCAAGCAGGTCAACCGTCTCTACATCGAGGAAGGCTCCGACATCGACAAGGAGTTCTATCTCTCGATCCTGGTCAACCGCGAAACCTCCGAAGTCTCGTTCGTGGTGTCGACCGAGGGCGGCGTCAACATCGAGGAGGTCGCGCACGCGACGCCGGAAAAGATCGTCTCCTTCTCGGTCGATCCGGCGACCGGCATCATGCCGCACCACGGCCGCACCGTCGCGAACGCGCTGAAGCTGACGGGCGAGCTTGCGAAGCAGGCCGAAAAGCTGACCAGCCAACTCTATGCCGCCTTTGTCGCCAAGGACATGGCGATGCTTGAAATCAATCCGCTCGTCGTCACCAAGCAGGGCCAGCTCCGCGTGCTCGACGCCAAAGTGTCGTTCGACAGCAACGCGCTCTATCGCCACGCCGATGTGCTGGCGCTGCGCGACGAGACCGAGGAGGACGCCAAGGAAATCGAGGCGTCGAAATTCGACCTCAACTACGTCGCGCTCGACGGCAATATCGGTTGCATGGTCAACGGCGCCGGCCTCGCCATGGCGACCATGGACATCATCAAGCTCTACGGCATGTCGCCGGCGAACTTCCTCGACGTCGGCGGCGGCGCCAGCGTCGAGAAGGTCGCAGCCGCGTTCAAGATCATCACCGCCGATCCCAACGTGAAGGGCATCCTGGTCAACATCTTCGGCGGCATCATGAAGTGCGACGTGATCGCAGAGGGCGTTGTCGCCGCGGTGAAACAGGTCGGTCTCAAGGTGCCGCTGGTGGTGCGTCTTGAGGGCACCAATGTCGAACAGGGCAAGAAGATCATCCGTGAAAGCGGTCTCAACGTCGTGCCCGCCGACAATCTCGATGATGCCGCACAGAAGATCGTGAAAGCCGTCAAGGGAGGCTAACGATGGCCGATCATCTCGACGCTCCAACACCGCTGGAAGAACACCGCAGGCTCGCGGTCTTCGCGGGCGAGTGGAGCGGCGAAGAGGTGGTCCATCCGTCGCGCTGGACCGCAGGCGGTCCGGCGACCTCGCATGTCAGCGCGCGCGTTGCGCTCAACGGCTTCTATCTGATCCAGGACAGCGTGCAGACGCGCGAGGGCAAGGAGAGCTTTGCCACTCACGGCGTCTTCACCTACGACCGCGACGAGCGGACCTACAAGCTGTTCTGGCACGATTCGCTCGGCTACTACCCGCCGTCGCCGGCCTCTGGCGCCTGGGTCAACAAATCGTTGATCCTGGTGCGCGGCTTGCTGCGCGGCAACGCCCGTCACGTCTACGAGGTCGTCGACGACGACACCTACAACATGAAGATCCAGTTCTCGCCCGACGCGGAAGGATGGGCCGACGTGCTCACCGGCGTGTACCGGCGTATCCACTAGAGCAAAGAGTCCTCACTGCTCGTCTCGCGAAAGCATCACGAACCATGTCCATCCTGATCGACAAGAACACCAAGGTCATCTGCCAGGGCTTCACCGGCAAGAACGGCACCTTCCATTCGGAAGCGGCGATCGCTTACGGCACCAAGATGGTCGGCGGCGTGGCCCCGGGCAAAGGCGGCACGACCCATCTCAACCTGCCGGTGTTCGATACCGTCGCCGAAGCGCGCGAGAAGACCGGGGCCGATGCCAGCGTGGTCTATGTGCCGCCGCCGGGCGCGGCGGATGCGATCTGCGAGGCGATCGATGCGGAGATCCCGCTGATCGTCTGCATCACCGAAGGCATTCCGGTGCTCGACATGGTGCGCGTCAAGCGGTCGCTGTCGGGCTCGAAGTCGCGGCTGATCGGACCCAATTGTCCGGGTGTCATGACCGCCGGCGAGTGCAAGATCGGCATCATGCCGGCCAATATCTTCAAGCCCGGCTCGGTCGGCATCGTCTCCCGTTCCGGCACGCTGACTTACGAGGCGGTGTTCCAGACCACGCAGGAGGGCCTCGGCCAGACCACCGCGGTCGGGATCGGCGGCGACCCGGTCAAGGGCACCGAGTTCATCGACGTGCTGGAGATGTTCCTGGCCGATGAGAAGACCAAGTCGATCGTGATGATCGGTGAAATCGGCGGTTCCGCCGAGGAGGACGCGGCTCAGTTCCTGAAGGACGAGGCCAAGCGCGGCCGCAAGAAGCCGATGGTCGGCTTCATTGCCGGTGTTACAGCACCTCCCGGCCGCCGCATGGGCCATGCCGGTGCCATCATCTCCGGCGGCAAGGGCGATGCCGGTTCCAAGACCGCGGCGATGGAAGCGGCGGGGATCAAGGTGTCGCCATCGCCGGCCCGGCTCGGGCACACCCTGGCCGAGATGTTGAAGTAAATCATCCCGGCGCGACAATTCTCCTGATCAGGCGTTATCCCGCCGTGGCCTCCCGGAATTTCCCCTCCGGGAAGCCACGGCGCGACCGTTTGCCTCCAAAGATCGTGCATTTATAAGTTTTGAAAATATATTCACTCCTTAGTTCTTTTAGGCAGGAATATCCAAACTAGATAGGGTAAAGGGTACCCAATCAGCCGGCCCCTCTTCCAGACCGGCACTTGCGCCGTCTTCTATGCGCGAACCGAAAAAAATCACCAGGACTGCCTCATGTCTCGCCAGGACGCGAACGCCGCTTTTGCCCTCTCATCGTTTTTGCAGGGCACCAACGCCGCCTACATCGACGACCTTTATGCCCGTTACGAACAGGATCCAGGATCGGTCGATGCCGAGTGGCAGGACTTCTTCAAGAGCCTGAAGGACACCCCGGCCGACGTCCGGAAGAACGCCGACGGCGCGTCCTGGGGCCGCGACAACTGGCCGGTGACACCGCGTGACGAGCTGACGTCGGCGCTCGACGGCAACTGGGCGGAAGTCGAGAAGGCGGTCGGCGCCAAGCTCGCCGCCAAGGCCCAGGCCAAGGGCGCCGAGCTCTCGGACGTTGAGGTCCATCAGGCGACCCGCGATTCCGTCCGCGCCTTGATGCTGATTCGCGCCTACCGCATGCGCGGCCACTTCCACGCCAAGCTGGATCCGCTTGGCATCGAGGCGCCGCGTGATCGCGAGGAGCTCGATCCGCGTTCCTACGGCTTCACCGAGGCCGACTTCGATCGCAAGATTTTCCTCGATCACGTGCTCGGCCTCGAATACGGCACGCTGCGCGAGATCGTCCAGATCTGCGAGCGGACGTACTGCCAGACGCTCGGCGTCGAATTCATGCACATCTCCAATGCGGCGCAGAAGGCCTGGATCCAGGAGCGCATCGAAGGGCCGGACAAGGAGATCAGCTTCACCCCGGAAGGGCGCCGCGCCATCCTCAACAAGCTGATCGAGGCGGAAGGTTTTGAGAAGTTCTGCGACCTCAAATTCACCGGTACCAAGCGCTTCGGCCTCGACGGCGGCGAATCGCTGATCCCTGCGCTGGAGCAGATCATCAAGCGCGGCGGCAATCTCGGCGTGAAGGAGATCGTGGTCGGCATGCCGCATCGCGGCCGCCTCAACGTGCTGACCCAGGTGATGGGCAAGCCGCACCGCGCGCTGTTCCACGAATTCAAGGGCGGCTCGGCCAATCCGGATTCGGTCGAAGGCTCCGGCGACGTCAAGTATCACCTCGGCGCCTCCTCGGACCGCGAGTTCGACGGCAACAACATCCATCTGTCGCTGACCGCAAACCCGTCGCATCTGGAGATCGTCGACCCCGTCGTGATGGGCAAGGTGCGCGCCAAGCAAGACCAGCACGGCGATCCGCCGGATATGCGTATCTCCGTCCTGCCGCTCTTGATGCATGGCGACGCGGCGTTCGCGGGCCAGGGCGTCGTGGCGGAATGCTTCAGCCTCTCCGACCTGAAGGGCTACCGCACCGGCGGATCGCTGCACTTCATCGTCAACAACCAGATCGGCTTCACCACCTATCCGCGCTACTCGCGTTCGTCGCCCTATCCGTCCGACGTCGCGAAGATGATCGACGCGCCGATCTTCCATGTGAACGGCGACGATCCGGAAGCGGTGGTGTTCGCGGCCAAGGTCGCGATCGAGTTCCGGCAGAAATTCCACAAGCCGGTCGTGATCGACATGTTCTGCTACCGTCGTCACGGCCATAACGAGGGCGACGAGCCGGCCTTCACCCAGCCGGTGATGTACAAGCGCATCGCCTCGCATCCGAGCACCCTTGAGATCTATGCCAAGCGACTGGTTGCCGATGGCGTGCTGACAGAAGGCGAGGTCGAAAAGGCGAAGGCCGATTGGCGCGCGCGGCTCGATGCCGAGTTCGAGGCCGGCGCCGGCTACAAGCCGAACAAGGCCGACTGGCTCGACGGCAAGTGGGCGGGCTTCAAGATCGCCGATCAGGAAGAGGACGCCCGCCGCGGCGTCACCGGCGTCGACATCGCGGTTCTGAAGGACATCGGCCGCAAGATCACCAAGGTGCCGGACGGCTTCCGCGTCCATCGCACCATCCAGCGCTTTCTCGACAATCGCGCCAAGGCGATCGACAGCGGCGTCGGCATCGACTGGGCGACCGGCGAGGCGCTGGCATTCTGCTCGCTGCTGCAGGAAGGCCATCACGTGCGCCTGTCCGGCCAGGATTCCGAGCGCGGCACCTTCTCGCAGCGCCACTCGGTCCTGATCGATCAGGAGGACGAGAGCCGCTACACGCCGTTCAATCACCTCGGCGGTGACAACACCGGCCACTACGAAGTCATCAACTCGCTGCTGTCGGAAGAGGCCGTGCTCGGCTTCGAGTACGGCTACTCGCTGGCCGAGCCGAATGCGCTGGCGGTCTGGGAGGCGCAGTTCGGCGACTTCGCCAACGGTGCGCAGGTCGTGTTCGACCAGTTCATCTCGTCCGGCGAGCGCAAATGGCTGCGCATGTCCGGTCTGGTCTGCCTGCTGCCGCATGGCTATGAGGGACAGGGACCGGAGCACTCCTCGGCTCGGCTCGAGCGTTATTTGCAGATGTGCGCCGAAGACAACATGCAGGTAGTCTATCCGACCACGCCGGCGAACTACTTCCATGTGCTGCGGCGCCAGCTCCATCGCGAGATCCGCAAGCCGCTGATCCTGATGACGCCGAAGTCGCTGCTGCGCCACAAGCGCGCCGTGTCGCGGCTCGACGAACTCGGCAAGAATGCCACCTTCCATCGCATTCTGTACGACGACGCGCAGATGCTACCGGACGAGAAGATCAAGCTGAAGGCAGACGACAAGATCCGTCGCGTCGTGCTGTGCTCCGGCAAGGTCTATTACGATCTCTACGAGGAGCGCGAGAAGCGCGGCATCGACGACATCTATCTGATGCGCATCGAGCAGCTCTATCCGGTGCCGCTGAAAGCGCTGGTGCAGGAGCTCGGCCGCTTCAAGAACGCCGAAATGGTCTGGTGCCAGGAAGAGCCGCGCAACATGGGATCGTGGCACTTCATCGAGCCCTATCTCGAATGGGTGCTGAACCAGATCAATGCGACGAACAGGCGCCCGCGCTACGCCGGCCGGCCGGCGTCGGCGGCAACCGCCACTGGCCTGATGTCGAAACATCTGGCGCAGCTCAAGGCGCTGCTTGACGACGCACTGAACTAACGACCTTCACTGAAGCCATGCCCCGCGAAAGCGGGGCATCCGGTATCCCGCGTCATCCAGCAGAATTGCTGTCGTCACGGAGTACCGGGTCGTTCGCTTTGGCGGACCGTGGCCGGACAAATTTTGCGACCGCAAGGTTATCGAGGAAAAGACCATGACTGAAATTCGCGTTCCAACGCTCGGCGAATCCGTGACCGAGGCCACCATCGGCCGCTGGTTCAAGAAGGCGGGCGAGGCCGTCGCGGTGGACGAGCCGCTCGTGGAGCTGGAGACCGACAAGGTGACGATCGAGGTTCCGGCGCCGTCGGCAGGAACGCTTGGTGAGATCATTGCCAAGGACGGCGAGACGGTTGCTGTGGGCGCATTGCTCGGCCAGATCAATGACGGCGCGGCTCCGGCCAAGCCGGCTGCGGCCGCCGCGCCCGCCAAGGCTGCGGCTCCCGCTGCTGCGCCCGCCGCCCCTGCTCCGGCTCCCGCGGTTGCGCCGAAAGCGCCGCCTGCGGATACGCCGCTCGCGCCTTCCGTTCGCAAGCTCTCGGCCGAGAGTGGTATCGATGCCTCCACCGTTCCCGGTTCGGGCAAGGACGGCCGCGTGACCAAGGGTGACATGCTGGCTGCGATCGAAAAGGCTGCCTCGGCGCCGACCCCGGTCAATCAGTCGGCCGCCGCCGTGCAGGTCCGCGCACCATCGCCGGCTGACGACGCCGCGCGCGAGGAGCGCGTGAAGATGACGCGGCTGCGCCAGACCATCGCCCGCCGCCTCAAGGATGTGCAGAACACCGCCGCGATGCTGACGACCTTCAACGAGGTCGACATGACCAACGTCATGGCGCTGCGCGCGCAGTACAAGGACGCGTTCGAGAAGAAGCACGGCGCCAAGCTCGGCTTCATGGGCTTCTTCACCAAGGCCGTCGTGCAGGCTCTGAAGGATATCCCGGCCGTCAACGCCGAAATCGACGGCTCTGACCTGATCTACAAGAACTACTATCACATCGGCGTCGCGGTCGGCACCGACCGCGGCCTGGTGGTGCCTGTGGTGCGCGACTGCGACCACAAGTCGATCGCCGAGATCGAAAAGGGAATCGCCGACTACGGCCGCCGCGCCCGCTATGGCCAGCTCAAGATCGACGAGATGCAGGGCGGCACCTTCACCATCACCAATGGCGGCATCTACGGCTCGCTGATGTCGACACCGATCCTCAATGCGCCGCAATCCGGTATCCTCGGCATGCACAAGATCCAGGAGCGGCCGATGGTGGTCGGCGGCAAGATCGAGGCACGCCCGATGATGTATCTGGCGCTGTCCTACGATCACCGGGTGATCGACGGCAAGGAAGCGGTCACCTTCCTGGTGCGCGTCAAGGAGAGCCTGGAGGACCCGGCTCGCCTGGTGCTGGACCTCTGAGGACACGACGCACGCGATGCCCGATCAGTTCGGGCATCGCGATCGGATCTTCACTCACACACGCTTGGAGGTTGACGTGACGGACAAGGTCGTTGTCATCACTGGCGGCAGCCGCGGCATCGGCCGCGCCGCCGCGCTCGCGGCCGCTGCGCGCGGCTATCGCGTGGTCGTCGGCTACGCTTCCAACCAGGCCGCGGCCAACGAGGTCGTTGCCGCCATCGAGGCGAAGAACGGCAAGGCGATCGCGGTGAAGTGCGACGTCGGCAGCGAGCAGGATATCCTGGCGCTGTTCAAGGCTGCCGACGGCTTCGGAACGCTCGGCGCTCTCGTCAACAACGCCGGCATCGTCGGTCCGTCGATTCGCGTCGAGGACATGACCGCGGAGCGCATCGCGCGGATGATGGCGGTCAACGTCACCGGCAGCATCCTGTGCGCCCGTGAAGCCGTGAAGCGGATGTCGACCAAGAAGGGCGGCAAGGGTGGCGTGATCGTCAACCTGTCGTCGGTCGCGGCTAAGCTCGGCTCGGCCAACACCTATGTCGATTACGCGGCGTCCAAGGGCGCGATCGACACCTTCACCGTCGGCCTCGGTCACGAGGTCGCCGACGAAGGCATTCGCGTTGCCGGCATTCGTCCCGGTCTGATCGATACCGAAATCCACGCCTCGGGCGGCGAGCCCGATCGCGCGCACCGGCTCGCGCCCATGGTGCCGATGAAGCGCGTCGGCACTGCCGAGGAAATCGCCAACGCCATCGTCTGGCTGATCTCGGACGAGGCGTCCTATGTCACGAGCGCGACCCTCGACGTGTCAGGCGGTCGCTAGAGCATGATCCGGACAAGCAGGAACCGGTTCTCTCACTAACTGTCACAGTGTTTAGCTACAGGACTTCCATCATGGCTTCTTACGATCTCGTCGTCATCGGCACCGGACCCGGCGGTTACGTCTGCGCGATCCGCGCAGCGCAACTCGGCATGAAGGTGGCCGTGGTCGAGAAGAACGCGACGCTCGGCGGCACCTGTCTCAACGTCGGCTGCATGCCCTCGAAGGCGCTGCTGCATGCCTCCGAGATGTTCGAGGAAGCCGCGCATTCCTTCGCCAAGATGGGCGTCAGCGTCTCGGCGCCAAAGCTCGATCTTCCTTCGATGATGAACTTCAAGCAGCAGGGCATCGACGGCAACGTCAAGGGTGTCGAGTTCCTGATGAAGAAGAACAAGATCGACGTGCTCAAGGGTACCGGCAAGATCCTCGGCGCCGGCAAGGTCGAGGTCTCCGGCAACGGCAAGGCTGAAGTCGTCGAGACCAAGAACATCGTGATTGCCACCGGCTCGGACATCGCGCGGCTGAAGGGAATCGATATCGACGAGAAGCGCATCGTCTCGTCGACCGGCGCTCTCTCGCTGGAGAAGGTGCCGGAGAAATTGCTGATCATCGGCGCCGGCGTGATCGGGCTCGAGCTCGGCTCGGTCTGGCGCCGCCTCGGTGCGGATGTCATGGTCGTGGAATTCCTCGACCGCATCCTGCCCGGCATGGACGGCGAAGTGGCCAAGCAATTCCAGCGCATGCTGGAGAAGCAGGGATTCGTCTTCAAGCTCGGTGCCAAGGTCACCTCGGTCGATACCTCGGGCAAGACATTGTCGGTGAAGGTCGAGCCCGCCGCGGGCGGTGCGGCTGAGGCGCTCGAAGCCGATGTCGTGCTGGTGTGCGTCGGCCGTGTGCCCTACACCGAAGGCCTCGGGCTGAAGGACGCCGGTGTCGCGCTCGACAGCCGCGGCCGTGTCGAGATCGATTCGCACTTCTCGACCAATGTGAAGGGTATCTATGCGATCGGTGACGTCGTCGCCGGCCCGATGCTGGCGCACAAGGCGGAAGACGAAGGCGTCGCCTGCGCCGAGATCATCGCGGGTCAGGCTGGCCACGTGAATTACGACGTCATTCCAGGCGTTGTGTATACCACGCCGGAAGTGTCGTCGGTCGGCAAGACCGAGGAAGATCTCAAGCAGGCAGGCATCGCTTATACCGTCGGCAAGTTTCCCTTTACCGCCAACGGCCGCTCCAAGGTGAACCAGACCACGGACGGCTTCGTGAAGGTTCTCGCCGATGCGAAGACGGATCGGGTGCTTGGCGTGCACATTGTCGGCCGCGAAGCCGGCGAAATGATCCATGAAGCCTGCGTTCTGATGGAATTCGGCGGCTCGGCAGAGGATCTGGCGCGCACGTGCCACGCCCATCCGACCCGCTCGGAAGCCGTCAAGGAAGCCGCGCTTGCGGTGGGCAAACGCGCCATCCATATGTGACCGATGTCCGGCGCCAAGCCGGGGTCGGGATGATCTAGATGTTGCGCCGTCTGTTGCAGCCGTTCTGGGTCCTGCTTGCGATCGTCTTTCTGATCGAAGCATGGCTATGGGACCACCTCGAGCCGATCGTGGCGCGCGTGGTGGCGGCGATTCCGCTGCGCGCGTTCAAGCAATGGCTGGCCGAGCGGGTCGACTCGCTGTCACCGGCGATGACGCTGATTGTCTTCGTCGTCCCGATCATTCCGCTGTTTCCGCTCAAGCTGATCGGCCTGTGGCTTCTGACCCACGAATACTGGCTGGGTGCGATCTCGACCATTCTGTTTGCGAAATTTCTCAGCGTCGGCGTCACCGCCTTCATCTTCGACGTGACGCGGCCGAAGCTGATGGAGATGCCCTGGTTCGAGGCGCTCTATGAGTTCGTGATGGCGATGCGCGCCAAGGCGACGGCGATCGTCGAGCCGATCAAGCAGCGCATCCGCGAGATCCTGCGCGGCAACGGTGACGGATGGACGGCGCGCACGCTCCGCCTGATCGCGCGCTTCCGCAAGAGCGTGCATGAGGCGCGCTGAGCGGTATGTTGCTGTCGTCGTCCGGCTTGACTGGACGACCCCAGTATTCCAGAGACAGCGGCATAACAACCGAGGGGCTGTGGCGTACTAAAGCGCGATGAGATTGGGTTGAATCGTCATTGCGCTTCAGCTCTTTGTTTGAGCATGATCTTTTCGGAAAACCGCTTCACACTTTTCCGGATCATGCTCTGGATGCCCCGCCCGAAGCCGGGCATGACAGGAGAGAATTGGCGAACAGCGTGAGCTGCCCCGACGCCTCAGTGCAGCGGCAGCAAGTGCGGCTGGAAGAGACCAAGCGCGGTCATCGCGATCCCGGCGAGCGTCAGCAGGCCTGACACCCAGGCTAGCGCGAGCATGCCGGTGATGATGGTCGCGGACGCCAGCACGATGGCGATCTGGAAGGCGGCGGAGGCGAGCTCGAAGTGGTGATACTTCGCCGTCGCCTCGTCGCGCTCATGCTCGGCATGCTTGGCGCGCTCGGCCAACTGCTCGGTGCCTTCGCCGGTTTCCGGCTCCGAGCGATAGCGTGCGGCGGTCTTCTGCCATTCGTCGATCTGCTTCTGGAGCGTCGCCCTGGTGGCGTCGTCGGTCGCGCCGGCAAGACTCAGCTTGCCCTGCTCGGCCGCGGTCTGCACGGCGGTCCGGCGGATGCTCTTGGCTTGGAAGAACGCCCAGAGGTTGGAGGCCTCGACATTCTTGCTGATCGATTCGGTCTGAGCGCCCTTGCCGAGGGTCTCCGAGAGGGCCAGGCACAACGCAATCACGGCGATCAGAAGCGCGATCTTCTTGTTCTCGCCGGACGCATGCTCGGCATGCTCCGCGTGCTCCATACTCTCATGTGCGCTCATGATTCCCCCTCCGGATCAGACCGGTGCACGATTACCGAATGCAGCGTGCAACGCAAGGGGCGCGCGATTTATGGCGGACGTGTGAAGACGCATGAATATGAACGGCGTCGCTGCGGCGATCAAAACAATCTGCGTGAGAGTTGAAGGCGGCCCGCCGCCTCACCCGCGCGGATGCGCTGAGCGATAGACTTCGAGCAGGCGCTCACTGTCGATGCCGGTGTAGATCTGCGTGGTCGACAGCGAGGCATGGCCGAGCAGTTCCTGGATCGCGCGCAGGTCGCCGCCGCGGCTCAGCAGATGCGTGGCAAACGAATGCCGCAGCGCGTGCGGCGTCGCGCTGTCGGGCAGGCCGAGCGCGCCGCGCAGCCGTTCCATCGTGAGCTGGATGATGCGCGGGCTCAAGGGGCCGCCGCGCGCACCGACGAACATCGGCCCTGTCGGGCTGAGCTGGTGCGGGCAGATCGCCACGTAGTCCGCGACGAGCTGCAGCACGTTCTGCAACACCGGCACCATGCGGGTCTTGTTACCCTTGCCGGTGACGACCAGCACGTCGCCCTCGCCCGGCTTCGGCACGTCGCGGCGCTTCAATCCGAGCGCCTCCGAGATGCGCAGGCCCGAACCATAGAGCAAGGCCATCACGGCGGCGTCACGGACCAGGATCCAGGTCTCGCGGGCTTCGCCGGCCCGCTCGTCGGCGTCGGCGAAACGCTTGGCCGCTTCGATGTGAATCGGCTTCGGCAGGCTTTTGACGATCTTCGGCGCACGAATGGCCGAGAGCGCGCCGACCTTGCCCTTGCCCTCGCGTTCCAGGAAGCGCCCGAACGAGCGCAAACCCGCCAGCGCCCGCATCAGCGACCGCCCGCCGATTTCGTCCGCGCGCCGCATCGCCATGAAGGCGCGGACGTCGCTGGCCTCCAGGGCGGCGAAACCCGCGAGCGTCACCTGGGTGCCCCAATGTCCGGCCAGGAAGGCGAGGCATTGGCGAACATCGCGGGCATAGGCCTCGAGCGTCTTTGGCGATAGCCGTCGCTCGGCGCGCAAATGCGACAGCCAGCGCGTCATTTCCTGCGTGACACTTGCGTCCACGTATTCGAGGTCGAGCGGCTGGGTCGCCGGCTCCGTGCTTGCCTGGTTTGTTTTGGCCATGGCGCTATTGGCGTTGCGATTCCCTTGATTATATCGCACCGGTTTCGTTTACCGTTCGCTAACTGGCCGGGGCGGCACTCGAGCGTTTTCGAGCGAAGTGGATACCGGTTCGCGTGAAGAAAACGCGTCAAAACAAGAATCTAGAGCTTCGGTTCTGATTCAATCAGAACCGAAAATGCTCTAGCCTGCCGCGCCTCAAAGATCGATTCTCGGATGGACCACGCGACGCGCAGCAATACGACTTCCACATCGATGACGCGTGTCGTCGACGTGCTGGTGCCTGTGGCGCTGGACCAGACCTATTCCTACCGGATCCCGCGTGGCATGGAGCTGGCGCCGGGCGATGTCGTCTGCGTTCCGCTGGGGCCGCGCGAGGTCGTCGCGGTGGTGTGGGCCGAGAACGCAAATCCCGATCCGCGGCTGCACAACCGGCTCAAGGACGTCAGCGAGAAGCTGGACCTGCCGCCGCTGAAGGCGGAACTGCGCCAGCTTATCGATTGGGTGTCCAACTATACTCTGTCGGCCCGCGGCATGGTGCTGCGGATGACCCTGCGCATGGGCGAGCATCTCGGGCCCGAACGCACCCGCCTCGGCGTGCGCCTGGTCGGCGAGCCGCCGCGGCGGCTGACGCCGGCGCGCCGGCGGGTGATCGAGGTGCTGTCGGATGGTCTGCTGCATGGCAAGTCGGACGCGGCGCGGGAGGCTGGCGTCAGTTCAGGCGTGATCGACGGGCTGGTCGACGAGGGCACGTTGACGATCGAGGTGCTGCCGCCGCCACAGGCGCCGCCGCCTCCCGATCCATCTTTCGCGCAGCCTGATTTTTCGCGCGAGCAGCGCAGCGCGGTCGATGTGATGCGGACGCTTGCCGCAAGCGGCAGCTTTCACGTCGCGCTGCTCGACGGTGTCACCGGCTCCGGCAAGACCGAGGTCTATTTCGAGGCGATCGCCGAAAACATCCGGCGCGGCAAGCAGTCGCTGATCCTGATGCCCGAAATCGCGCTGACCGGCCAGTTCCTCGCCCGCTTCGCGCAGCGCTTCGGGGTGCGGCCGCTCGAGTGGCATTCCGAACTGACGCCACGCACGCGCGCGCGCAACTGGACAGCGATCTCGGAGGGCAAGGCGCCGGTCGTGGTCGGTGCCCGTTCAGCGCTGTTCCTGCCCTATGCCGATCTTGGTCTCATCGTCGTCGACGAAGAGCACGACCAGGCCTACAAGCAGGACGACGGTGCGCATTATCACGCCCGCGACATGGCGGTGGTGCGGGCGCATATCGCGAGGATCCCGATCGTGCTCGCCTCCGCCACACCGTCGGTCGAGAGTGAGGTCAATGCGCGCAAGGGCCGTTATCAGCGCGTGGCGCTGCCCTCGCGGTTCGGCGGCCAGCACATGCCGCATATCGAGGCGATCGACATGCGGCGCGCGCCGCCGCCGCGTGGCCGCTTCATCTCGCCGCCGCTGGCCGAGCAGATCCGCTACGCGATCGAGCGCCGCGAGCAGGCACTGCTGTTCCTCAATCGCCGTGGCTATGCGCCGCTGACGCTGTGCCGTGCCTGCGGCCATCGCTTTGCCTGCACGATCTGCGACGCCTGGCTGGTCGATCATCGCTTCCGCCAGCGGCTGGTGTGCCACCATTGCGGCTTCTCGATGCCGCGTCCGAACATTTGCCCGCATTGCGCGGCCGAGGAATCGCTGGTCGCTGTCGGTCCCGGCGTCGAGCGGCTGCAGGAGGAGGCGGCGAGCATCTTCCCGGAGGCCCGCACCATGGTGTTGTCCAGCGACCTCATCACCTCGATCGAGACCATGCGCAGCGAGCTGAACGAGATCGCGGAAGGACGCGTCGACATCATCATCGGCACCCAACTGGTCGCCAAGGGGCATAATTTCCCGCGGCTCAATCTGGTCGGCGTGGTCGATGCCGACCTTGGCTTGAGCAACGGCGATCCACGCGCCGCCGAGCGCACGTTTCAGCTTCTGAATCAGGTGGTGGGTCGCGCCGGTCGCGAGCAAGGCCGCGGCGTCGGCTATCTGCAGACGCATCAGCCGGAGCATCCCGTCATCAAGGCCCTGATAGCGAATGACCGCGAGGCGTTCTACGCCAGCGAGATCGAGATCCGGGAACGCACCGGCTATCCGCCGTTCGGCCGGCTGGCGAGCCTGATCATCTCGGCCGGCGATCGTCCCACGGCGGAAGGTTTTGCGCGCAAGCTCGCCGCAGTCGCACCGCTCGACGAGCGAATCCAGGTGCTCGGCCCCGCCGAGGCGCCGCTTGCGGTCATCAAGGGCCGCTATCGCTTCCGTCTGCTGGTGAAGTCGCTGCGCAATGTCGACCTGTCGCACTATCTGCGCGAATGGTTGGCCGCGGGTCCCAAGACCAAGGGCAATCTGAAGCTCGAGATCGATGTCGATCCGCAGAGCTTTTTGTAGTTCGTATGCACGTGACGGTGGACGCAAACAAAAACGCCTGCCGTCATTCGCGACGGCAGGCCATTTTGGCGCGCGAGGCAGGCCTAGCGGCCGGTACGCAACGCAACGCTTACTGAACGCTTACGAGATGACCTCGGCGGTGACGCGGCCGACGCCGGCACCCGTGAGGCCGATGGCGCGAGCTGCGCCGGTGGAGAGGTCGAGCACGCGGCCACGGACGAACGGGCCACGATCATTGATGGTGACGACGACGCTGCGGCCGCCGTGGGTGACGCGGAGCCTTGTGCCGAACGGCAGCGAGCGGTGGGCTGCGGTCATGGCATTCTGGTTGAAACGCTGGCCCGAAGCGGTGCGGCTACCGGATTCATTGCCGTAGAAGGAGGCCATCCCCGAGAACATGTGGCCGCCGGTCGGCTGAGCGATCGATGCGTTGGTGTTGCGCCAAGCAGAGGTTTCGGCGCGGGCGTGGTGATGCTGGTGATAGCGGTGATGATGATGCCTCGACTTCGCGGACGCCTCGGTGACGCTGCCCCCGATCAAGAGCGTAGCGGCGACAAATGCGAGCGCCGTGCGCGACTGGGTTACATTCCCCAGCATCGCCTTCTTCGTATTCAGCATTGATAAGACCCTCAGACAGTATTGCCACGAACGTGGCAAGTGGAACCCCCGTCCCTTCGTTGACCCGGGCCGTTTGGTTTCCCAATGAGGCGCGAATTGGGCAGTAAATCCGGATTATCTCCGGCTGAAATATCTTGTTACCGCTTTGGGCTACTCCATCAGGTTCCGTAATCTTGCGCTTTAACCAATTTTTAAGGTCTGCAATACTTACGAATACTGTTTAACGACCCCGAGGTAAGTTTTCAGTAAGTAATCGCCAAATGGAACCCATGCGGGCGATCGGTTCCTTGCGTTGCCATGCATGGAGCCATGCAGATTTGTGATGGAACTAATCCGGGCTTGGCAATTTCCGAGCAGAGAATTTCCCCGATTCGATCTGCGCGCACGGCGACCTGGCGGCCGTGCGACAAGGCGGCACCAGCCCATGCCGTCATGTTGCACCTGCGCGATTGCTATGTTAGCAAAGCCGCGATTTTAACGGTCCCGGCACGTCCCGTGCCGGTCGAAAATCGAAGTCCCGCTTGAATTCCAAGGGCTTGGATCGCTAGGCGCTGCTTTCGGTGGCGACGGTTTTTCCCTTGCGAGTTTGACAGCAAAAAAGAGCGAGCTCGTGGCTGCTGAAGATCCGTCGGTTTCGGGAGTATCCGGTCGTTATGCAACGGCCTTGTTCGAGTTGGCGCGCGACGAAAAATCCGTCGATGAAGTGAGGGCCGATCTCGACAAGTTCGAAGCTCTGCTGAACGAAAGTGCCGATCTCAAGCGCCTGGTGCGCAGCCCGGTGTTCTCCGCGGACGCGCAATTGAAGGCGCTGACCGCTGTGCTCGACAAGTCGAGTATCTCGGGCACCTCCGCAAAATTCCTGAAAGTGCTCACTGCCAATCGCCGGCTGTTCGCAGTTGCTGATGTGATCCGCGCCTATCGCGCGCTGGTGGCGAAGTACAAGGGCGAGGCGACTGCCGAAGTCACCGTCGCCGAGCAGCTCAGTGACAAGAATCTCGACGCGCTGAAGACCGCACTGAAATCGGTGACGGGCAAGGACGTCGCGCTCAACGTGAAGGTCGATCCCTCCATTATCGGTGGCCTGGTGGTCAAGCTCGGTAGCCGCATGGTGGATGGTTCGCTTCGCACCAAACTCAATTCGATCAAGAACGCGATGAAAGAGGCAGGCTGATGGACATCCGCGCCGCGGAAATTTCCGCGATCCTCAAGGACCAGATCAAGAATTTCGGCCAGGAAGCCGAGGTTACCGAAGTCGGGCAGGTGCTGTCGGTCGGTGACGGTATCGCCCGCGTCTACGGTCTCGACAACGTCCAGGCCGGTGAAATGGTCGAGTTCGAGAACGGCACCCGCGGCATGGCGCTCAATCTCGAAACCGACAACGTCGGTATCGTGATCTTCGGTGCCGACCGCGAGATCAAGGAAGGCCAGACCGTCAAGCGCACCCGCTCCATCGTGGACGCGCCGGTCGGCAAGGGGCTGCTCGGCCGCGTCGTCGACGCGCTGGGCAACCCGATCGATGGCAAGGGACCGATTCAGGCCGCCGAGCGCAAGCGCGTCGACGTCAAGGCGCCCGGCATCATTCCGCGCAAGTCGGTCAACGAGCCGATGGCCACCGGCCTCAAGGCGATCGATGCGCTGATTCCGATCGGCCGCGGCCAGCGCGAGCTGATCATCGGCGACCGCCAGACCGGCAAGACCGCGATCGCGCTCGATACCATCCTGAATCAGAAGCCGCTCAACGCCCAGCCGGATGAGAACCTCAAGCTGTACTGCGTCTATGTCGCGGTCGGCCAGAAGCGTTCGACGGTTGCGCAGTTCGTGAAGGTGCTCGAGGAGCAGGGCGCTCTCGAATACTCGATCGTTGTTGCCGCGACCGCGTCCGATCCGGCGCCGATGCAGTACATCGCGCCGTTCACCGGTTGCACGATGGGCGAATACTTCCGCGACAACGGCATGCATGCCGTGATCATCTATGACGACCTCTCCAAGCAGGCCGTCGCCTACCGCCAGATGTCGCTGCTGCTGCGCCGCCCGCCGGGCCGCGAAGCCTATCCGGGCGACGTGTTCTATCTGCACTCCCGCCTGCTCGAGCGCGCCGCGAAGCTCAACAAGGAGCACGGCTCGGGCTCGCTGACCGCGCTGCCGGTCATCGAAACCCAGGCCAACGACGTGTCGGCCTACATTCCGACCAACGTGATTTCGATCACCGACGGCCAGATCTTCCTGGAAACCGACCTGTTCTTCCAGGGCATCCGTCCTGCGGTGAACGTCGGTCTGTCGGTGTCGCGCGTCGGTTCGTCGGCGCAGACCAAGGCAACCAAGAAGGTCGCCGGCAAGATCAAGGGCGAGCTCGCGCAGTATCGCGAAATGGCGGCCTTCGCGCAGTTCGGCTCCGACCTCGACGCCTCGACGCAGCGCCTGCTCAACCGCGGCTCGCGCCTGACCGAACTCCTGAAGCAGCCGCAGTTCGCGCCGCTGAAGATGGAAGAGCAGGTGTGCGTGATCTGGGCCGGCACCAACGGCTACCTCGATCCGCTGCCGCTCAACAAGGTAAAGGCGTTCGAGGATGGCCTGCTGTCGTTGCTGCGCGGCAAGAATGTCGAGATCCTCAACGCGATCCGCGACAGCCGCGATCTCTCCGACGACACCGCTGCCAAGCTAAAGTCGGTGGTCGAGGGCTTCGCCAAGACGTTTGCATAACAAATGGGGCGTCGCCCGGCTCGCCGCCGGGCGTGACGAACGGAGGCTTGCGATCTGACCCTGGCGGTCGGATCGCCGGGGTGAACGAAGAATGGCGTCACTGAAAGACATGCGGGTCCGCATCGCCTCGACCAAGGCGACGCAGAAGATCACCAAGGCCATGCAGATGGTCGCAGCCTCGAAGCTGCGTCGCGCGCAGAACGCCGCCGAAGCGGCGCGGCCCTATGCCGACAAGATGGACGCGGTGATTTCCAACATTGCCGCCGCGGCCAACGGTTCGCCGGGTGCGCCGACGCTGCTGGCTGGCACCGGCAAGGACCAGGTCCATCTCCTGCTGGTCTGCACCGGCGAGCGTGGCCTCTCGGGTGCGTTCAACTCGTCCATCGTGCGCCTGGCGCGCGAGCGGGCGCAGTCGCTGATCGCGCAGGGCAAAGAGGTCAAGTTCTTCTGTGTCGGCCGCAAGGGCTATGAGCAACTCCGCCGGACCTTCGAGCGACAGATCGTCGAGCATCTCGACCTGCGCTCCGTGCGTCAGCTCGGTTTCGTCAATGCCGAAGACATCGCCACCAAGGTGTTGGCGCGCTTCGACGCTGGTGAATTCGATGTCTGCACGCTGTTCTATTCGCGCTTCAAATCAGTGATCGCGCAGATTCCGACCGGGCAACAGATCATCCCGCTGGAGGTGACTGCGCCCGCAGCCAACGCGGCTCCCAACACGTCCTACGAATACGAGCCGGAGGAGGACGAGATCCTCACCCGACTGCTGCCGCGCAACCTCGCGGTGCAGATCTTCCGCGCACTGCTGGAGAACAACGCCTCGTTCTACGGTGCGCAGATGAGCGCGATGGACAACGCGACGCGCAACGCCGGCGAAATGATCCGCAAGCAAACCCTGATCTACAACCGGACCCGCCAGGCCATGATTACGAAGGAGCTGATTGAAATCATCTCCGGCGCCGAGGCGGTCTAAGGCAGATTTTCGAAGGAGAACAGTCCATGGCTACAGCAGCCAACCAGATCGGTCGCATTACCCAAGTCACGGGTGCCGTGGTCGACGTGCAGTTCGAAGGCCACCTCCCTGCGATTCTCAACTCGCTCGAGACCAAGAACGGCGGCAACCGCCTGGTGCTCGAGGTCGCGCAGCATCTCGGTGAATCGACCGTCCGCACCATCGCGATGGACACCACCGAAGGTCTGGTCCGCGGTCAGGAAGTGACCGACACCGGCGCGCCGATCCGGGTGCCGGTCGGTGAAGGTACGCTCGGCCGCATCATCAACGTCGTCGGCGAGCCGATCGATGAAGCCGGTCCGATCAAGTCCGAGGGCCTGCGCGCCATCCACCAGGAAGCGCCGACCTATACCGATCAGTCGACGGAAGCAGAAATTCTCGTCACCGGCATCAAGGTCGTCGATCTTCTTGCTCCGTACGCGAAGGGCGGCAAGATCGGCCTGTTCGGCGGCGCCGGCGTCGGCAAGACCGTGCTGATTCAGGAGCTGATCAACAACGTCGCGAAGGCGCACGGCGGTTACTCCGTGTTCGCCGGCGTCGGTGAGCGCACCCGTGAAGGCAACGACCTCTATCACGAGTTCATCGAATCGAAGGTCAACGCCGATCCGCACAATCCGGACCCGAGCGTGAAGTCGAAGTGCGCACTGGTGTTCGGCCAGATGAACGAGCCGCCGGGCGCCCGTGCTCGCGTCGGCCTGACCGGTCTGACGGTCGCCGAGCACTTCCGCGACCAGGGTCAGGACGTGCTGTTCTTCGTCGACAACATCTTCCGCTTCACGCAGGCCGGCTCGGAAGTGTCGGCGCTGCTCGGCCGTATTCCGTCCGCGGTGGGTTACCAGCCGACGCTTGCGACCGACATGGGCGCGCTGCAGGAGCGCATCACCACCACCCAGAAGGGCTCGATCACTTCGGTGCAGGCGATCTACGTGCCCGCCGACGACTTGACCGACCCGGCGCCCGCGACCTCCTTCGCGCACTTGGACGCCACCACGGTGCTGTCGCGCGCGATTTCAGAAAAGGGCATTTACCCGGCGGTGGACCCGCTCGACTCGACCTCGCGCATGCTGTCGCCGCTCGTCGTCGGCCAGGAGCACTATGAGACCGCGCGCCTGGTCCAGCAGATCCTGCAGCGCTACAAGTCGCTGCAGGACATCATCGCCATTCTCGGCATGGACGAACTGTCGGAAGAGGACAAGCTGACGGTCGCGCGCGCCCGCAAGGTCGAGCGTTTCCTGTCGCAGCCGTTCCACGTCGCCGAAGTCTTCACCGGTTCGCCGGGCAAGTTCGTCGACCTTGCCGACACCATCAAGGGCTTCCGAGACCTCTGCCAGGGCAAGTATGACCACCTGCCGGAAGCGGCGTTCTACATGGTCGGCACCATCGAAGAAGCCGTCGAGAAGGGCAAGAAGCTGGCGGCTGAGGCCGCCTAAGCTTCATGATGTCGTCATCGCCGGACTTGATCCGGCGATCCATCGAACGAGAACTGTTTTGACTGATGGACCCGCGGGTCGAGCCCGCGGGTGACAGCGCAAAGAACGGAAAGACCATGGCCACCTTCCATTTCGATCTCGTCTCTCCCGAAAAGCTTGCCTTCTCCGGCGAGGTCGATCAGGTTGACGTCCCCGGCGTGGAAGGCGATTTCGGCGTCCTCGCCGGACACGCTCCGGTCGTCGCCGCGGTTCGCCCGGGCATCCTGACCGTCACCACCGCCGGCAAGCGCGAGAAGGTTATCGTGCTTGGCGGTCTCGCCGAGATGTCTGAGAAGGGCCTCACTGTGCTCGCCGACGTCGCGACGGCGATTGCCGATCTTGATCGTGTGAAGTTCGCCGAGACGATCAACGAGATGCAGGAAAAGCTCGCCGAGAAGGAAGGGTCAGAACTCGATCATGCGATCGAGCGTCTCGATCACTTCAAGAGCATCCAGAACGAGCTCAATACGACGGCGATGCATTAGGCCGTCTCCGGCCGCTCATCGCCTTAATATCCGAACCAATTCAGCGCTCGCCAGACCCTTGGCGGGCGCTGTTGTTTGCTGCTCTACATTCTTGGTTTGACGCGTCTTCTTCACGCGAACCGGTATCCACTTCGCTCGAATACGCTCTAACCCGCGAACTCCGCAAAGCGCGCAGCGACGGTCCGATAGACATCGCGGCGAAACGGGACCACGAGGTCGGCGACGCGGTCGAGGCGTTCCCAGCGCCATTGATCGAACTCGGCGGGCTGGCCGTTGCGCGGCGTCAGCGGGTCGATCTCCTCATCGCGCCCGGTGAAGCGGAGCGCGAACCACTTCTGCCGCTGGCCGCGGAATTTCGCCAGCCGATGCGATGCCGGTCCGGCATAGGGTGGGAATTCGTAGGTCATCCAGTCGGTCTCGCCGAGATAGTCGGCGCTGACCGCCCCGGTCTCTTCCCAGAGCTCGCGCATCACGGCCTCGCGCGGATCTTCGCCCGCGTCGATGCCACCCTGCGGCATCTGCCATTCGAGACCGGGCAACACGATCTCCGGACCGTCATCCTTGAACCGGTGGCCGATCAGCACGCGGCCGGCGGCGTTGAACAGCGCGATACCCACGTTAGGGCGATAGGGTTTGCTTGACGACATGCAGACAGACGTGCCGAACCGTTACTTCGCCGCCAGAGCGGCGAATTCCTTCACCACGCGCTCATAGACCGGCCGCTTGAACGGCACGATCAGTTCGGGGAGATTCTTCATCGGCTCCCAGCGCCAGGAGATGAACTCGGCCTTGTGCCCGCCGCCCGGATTGGCAACGTTGATCTCGTTGTCCTTGCCGGTGAAGCGCAGCGCGAACCACTTCTGGCGCTGGCCGCGATAACGGCCCTTCCAGGCGCGGCCCGCAACAGTGCGCGGGATGTCATAGATCAGCCAGTCGGCGACCTCGCCGAGCTTCTCCACGGACCTGACGCTGGTCTCCTCATAGAGCTCGCGCTTGGCGGCCTGAAACGTGTCCTCGCCCGGATCGACGCCGCCTTGCGGCATCTGCCAGACATGAGCCTCGTCGACATGTTCGATGCCGCCGGCCCGGCGTCCGATGAAGACCAGTCCCGCCGCATTCAGCAGCATGATGCCGACGCAGGTTCGATAGGGCAGGTCTTCATAACGTGCCATGCCGCCGATACCTCCCATACCCCCCGGCCGTCCGAACCCGCCCCCCGGCAGGGTCTGAAGCAGCACCAACAGATTGATCTTCAGCTCGATTTTGATTTCAGCATGGCCGTTGTCAATGGCACAAGCATGATGCCCTTGGAGTCCAGCGTCTTGATCCAGGCGCCGAGCCGCTCGATCGAGACCGGCAGGGCCGAGGCGACGCCCACGGCCGCGCCCCGTTCCTTGGCGAGCGTCTCCAGCTTGACCAGCGTGCGGTCGATCTCGGCCAAGGTCGGCACGGCGTCGATGCTGAAATCCGCCTTGGCAAACGGAACACCCTGGCTCGTGGCCAGCGCCTGGGCGACGCTGCGCGGCGTGGAACCATCGTCGAAATAACCGAGGCCGCGCTTGGCCGCCTCGCGCATGATCGGCTGCATCACCGGGTCGGTCGCCACGAAACGTGCGCCCATGAAATTGGCGATTCCGGCATAGCCCTGCAGGCGGCTCAGGTGCCAGTAGAAGCGATCAAGGTTCTGCTCTCCGTTGAGTGTGGTCAGCAGGGTTTGCGGTCCGGGATCGTTGTCAGGGTAGTCGAACGGTTCCATCGGGATCTGGAGCAGGATCTCGTGGCGCTGCGTGCGGGCGCGTTCGGCAAGCCTGCCGGGATCGGCCCCATAGGGCGTGAAGGCGAGTGTCACGGCCGGCGGCAGCTTCATGATGGCTTCGACCGTCTTCGCGGCACCGACGCCAAGGCCCGCGACCACGATGGCCACGACCGGCATTGTGGCGGCCTTGGCGCGGTCGGCGTCGGCTGCATAAACCGTGAAGGGCTTCAGGCCGTCGGCGACCACCGGGATCATGCCGTAGCGGGATTTTTCCAGCAGGCGCGGATCGCCGCCGGTCATTGCCGGGGCCGCCGCGTCGCCATTGGCCGCGCTCGTCGAATCGCTGCCGCCGATCACCACGTCCTGGCGCTTGCCGCTGGAGCCATCGATGATCGTAATCGTTTTGACGTCGCCGGCGGCGG
This sequence comes from Bradyrhizobium sp. ORS 86, assembly GCF_045571475.1. NCBI lineage: Bacteria > Pseudomonadati > Pseudomonadota > Alphaproteobacteria > Hyphomicrobiales > Nitrobacteraceae > Bradyrhizobium > Bradyrhizobium sp. ORS 86. The sequence goes on from NZ_CP120699.1 coordinate 427,173, forward strand.
TCGGCGTTTTCGGCGTGGATTTGGCCGCGGGCTCGGCGGCCGGGCTGGCCGTCGAGTGCTTTTCATCCGCCGCCGGCGGGGCCTTGCGCAGAGCAATATGGGCGATGGGCTCGCCGCCAAGAGGATTGTCGTTGAACAGTGCAATGCCGACGAAGCCAACCAGCACGATCCCCAGCAGCGCGGCAAGCGCCTGCATCGCCGTGAACGGCAGGCGAAACCGGCGCGTTTTGCTCACGGTGTCCTGCCCAAGCGGCGTGCTCAGTTCGTCGGCCGCCTCTGCCATGGCCCCCCCGAATCAACAGCGCGAACGATAGCACGATGCCGTGCATTCCCGCGCACCGCGCCTCCCCGTCAAAGCACGGGGTGAGCACCGGACGGTCGAGGTCGCAAAAACAAAAAGGCGACCCGAGGGTCGCCTTTTCGCCGAGACGATCGCTTGATCGAATCAGTTCGCGGCTTTGCCGGCCGGCTTGTCGACCGCGGCCTTGTCGCCCGACGCGGGTGCCGCCGGCGTCGCGCTCGAGGTCGACTTGATGCCGTGCAAGAGGTCATCGGCCATCTTCAGTGCCTTGTCGTCCTTGGCGTCCGGCGGCACGTAGGATTGCGAGCCAGTCTTCTCGTCGCCATCGTTGGTCTTCAAGTGCCCGCGCAGCGAAGCCTCGCCCTTGGTGTCGGTGCGGGCCTTGAGCTCGTCCGGCACGTCCTGCAGCACCTCGATATCCGGCACGATGCCCTTGGCCTGGATCGACTTGCCCGACGGCGTGTAATAGCGCGCGGTGGTCAGGCGCAGCGCGCCGTTGCCCGAACCCAGCGGGATGATGGTCTGCACCGAGCCCTTGCCGAACGAGCGCGTGCCGACCAGCGTCGCACGCTTGTGGTCCTGCAGCGCGCCGGCGACGATCTCGGAGGCCGACGCCGAGCCGCCGTTGATCAGCACGATGACCGGCTTGCCCTTGGTCAGGTCGCCCGGATGGGCGGTGCGCCGCTGGGTTTCCTCGGCGTTGCGGCCGCGGGTCGAGACGATCTCGCCGCGCTCCAGGAACGAGTCCGACACCGTGACCGCTTCTTCAAGCAGGCCGCCGGGATTGTTTCTGAGGTCGATGATGTAGCCCTTCAGCTTGTCGCCGATCTGGCCCTGCAGATTGGCGATCTCCTTCTTCAGGCCCTCGGTGGTCTGCTCGTTGAAGGTTGTGATGCGGATATAGGCGATGTCGTCGGCCTCGACCCGTGCGCGCACCGAACGGACGCGGATGTTGTCGCGCACCAGCGTGACGTCGATCGGATTGTCCTGGCCTTTGCGGATGATCCTGAGTTTGATCTTGGTGTTGACCGGACCGCGCATCTTCTCGACGGCCTGGTTGAGCGTCAGGCCCTGCACGGCTTCGTCATCGAGCGTGGTGATGATGTCGTTGGCCATGATGCCGGCCTTCGACGCCGGGGTGTCATCGATCGGCGAGACGACCTTGATCAGCCCGTCTTCCATCGTGACTTCGATGCCGAGCCCGCCGAACTCGCCGCGGGTCTGCACCTGCATGTCGCGGAAGCTCTTGGCGTCCATGTAGCTGGAATGCGGATCGAGGCCGGACAGCATGCCCGAAATGGCGGATTCGATCAGCTTGCTGTCGTCGGGCTTCTCGACATAGTCGCTGCGCACGCGCTCGAACACGTCGCCGAACAGGTTGAGCTGGCGGTAGGTGTCAGACGTCGCGGCGCGCGCGCTCGATCCCATCAGCACAGCGCGGGGCTGCGTGACGAAAAGCGTCAGTGCCGCGCCGGTGGCGGCGCTGAGGAGAATTACAGAAGTCTTGCGCATCATCCGCGAACCTTTTCGCCTTCATTTGCGGCCCACCATGGACCTGGATCGATTGGAGTGCCGTCTTTCCGGAACTCGACATAGAGCACTGGCTGGCTCGCATTGGTCGCGAGAATGGATGCGACTTGGGATGTCGACCCCATGGTCGCTACCGGCTCCCCCGTAAGTACAAACTGGCCGATGTTAACCGAAATGTGCTCCATCCCGGCGATCAGGACATGATACCCGCCCCCGGCGTTGAGGATCAAGAGTTGTCCGTAGCTGCGGAAAGGACCCGCATAAACGACCCAGCCGTCACACGGGGTTGTGACCTGCGCACCGGCCTTGGTCGCCAAAGAAATGCCTTTTTGTACGCCACCCGCGCCGTCGGAACCGCCAAAATCGCGAATCTTGCTGCCGTTCACGGGATATGAGAACAGGCCCTTGGCCGAGGCGAAGGCGACTGCCGGGCTCATCCGGGCCGGGTTCTTGAAGGCGTCCAGATTCGGCTTGCCGTTGACGGTTGCCGGCGCACCCTGGAGATTGGCCGTGGCGGCGGCCTTGGCCGCGCTCTTCAGATCTTGCTCCATCTTGGCGATCAGGCTCTGCAGGTCGCCGACCTGCTTCGACAGCGCGATAGCGCGGGTGCCTTCAGCCTCCATGTCCTTCTCGGCAGCGGCCTGCTGCCGCTGCCGCTCGTCGACCAGCGCCGTGAGACGGGTCTGGTCCTCCTTGAGCTTGTCGCGATCGCGTGCCAGCGCGTCGCGCTCGGTCGAGATGGTTTTGCGCAGCGCGACCAGCTCGCCGAGGTCGCTCGCAAGCTTCTCGGCGCGGCCGCGTAGCTCCGGCACCACCGCTCCGAGCAGCATCGCGGTGCGCAGCGATTGCAGCGCATCCTCGGGCCGCACCAGAAGCGCCGGCGGCGTCCGTCTCCCGGCACGCTGGAGCGCGGCGAGCACTTCGATGATCTCGGCGCGGCGCGAATCGAGCGAGGCGCGGATGTCGCGCTCGCGGCCGTCGAGCGGCTGCAGGCGCGTCTCGGCGTCCGCGATCCGCGTCTCGACGCTTCGCACCTGGCCGGCGATGTCGATCAGTTGCTGGTTGAGCTTGCTGCGGTCCTGGCCGATCGCCGCGATGTCGGCCTTCAGCTTCTCCTGCAGTTCGGTCGCCTTGCGCTGCTGCTCGCGCGCGGCCTCAAGCTCCTGTTCGCGCTGCTTGATGGCGTCGGGCGATGCCGTCGTCACCGCCGCCTGTTGCTCGGGCGGCGCGGCTTGCGCATGCGCCGGCGGGGTCGCGGCGAGCATGGCGATCGACAGAGACAATGCTGTGGGCAGCCATCCGCGACGCGCGGCGCGCAAATACGAAACTATGTCCCGCCTGTGGTGCATCCCAGTTTTGTTCAGCGCTGTCGACTGTCCGTTACGGCATTCATGCGCGGTGATAGGGGTGGCCAGCCAGAATGGTGGCGGCTCGATAGATCTGTTCCAGGAGCATGACGCGGACCATTTGATGCGGCCAGGTCGCGGAGCCGAATGCAATACGTAAGGATGCCTTGCGCTGCAATTCGGGCGAAAGTCCGTCCGCGCCGCCGATCACGAAGACTGTATTTGCAATTCCCTCGTCGCGCCAGCGGCCGAGCTGTTGGGCGAAGCTTGCGCTGTCGATGCTCCTGCCGCGTTCGTCGAGCGCGACCAGCAGATGCTTTCCAGGCAGCGCAGCGGAGATCGCCGCAGCCTCTTCGGCGATGCGCGCGGCGGAATCACGCGCGCGACTTTCGGCGATTTCATGAATCTCGATGCCGCGAAAGCCGAGCTTGCGGCCGATGTCGTCGAAGCGCTCGCGATAGCGCTCGGCGAGCTCCCGTTCCGGGCCCTGCTTCAGGCGGCCGATGCAAATCACAACGAAGCGCATCAACGCAGACTAGCTGCGCTGCCGCCGATTCGCATCGGCTTCGATAGGCCTTAGACCGCCGCGACTGCCGGGTTCTGAGCCCACAACCGCTCGAGATTGTAGAACTCACGCACCTCGGGTCTGAACACGTGCACGATCACGTCGCCGGAATCGATCAGCACCCAGTCGCAATTGGGCAAGCCCTCGACATGGATGCTCTTGACCCCGTTTTCCTTCAGGCCCTTCGTCACATTTTCCGCGATCGCACCGACGTGCCGGTTGGCCCGGCCCGAGGTGATGATCATGTAATCGGAATATGCAGATTTGCCGCGGAGGTCGATGGTGACCGTCTCTTCCGCCTTCATATCCTCGAGGCGGGAGAGGATCAGGCTCAGCGTCTTGTCGGCATCCGGTTTGTTGGCGTCCGGTTGCGCCTGCAAGGCCGCGTTTTTCGTCGATGTTTTACGCGCAGTCTTGGGAACCTTGGGTAAAACAGACTTGGACAATACAGATGTGGCCAGGGACCATTCCTTTCACTGTATCGCGGGTGCCGAATCCTCGGCGCCCACACATCATACTACGCATGTGGGGTTAATGGTTTCAATATTCCAGTAACCCTCCTGTGCTTCACGCCGTCCTCCAGCTCCCGTCCGGGTTCCGAAGGCCGGTCGAAGACAACTTGGATTTCATTCCTGTCAGGAACACCCAGGCCGGGGCGCGCTGGTCGGCCAGCCGGGTCGCCTGGTTCTCGGGCAAGCGGTAGCGCGCGAGCGCCTGTGCCGCCGGTGCGGCAAGAGCGCGGAAACTCTGGGGCGGGCGGTCGATCACGGCAATCGGCACATCGGAGGCGATGCGCCGCCAGTCTTTCCAGCGATGGAACTGCGCAAGGTTGTCAGCGCCCATGATCCAGACGAAGTGCACGCCGGAGACACGGCGGCGCAAGTGGATGATCGTGTCGACAGTGTAGCGCGTACCAATGACAGCTTCGAGACAACTGATGTCGATGCGCGGATCATCGGCAACGCGGTGCGCTGCGTCGGCCCGTTCCGCAAGCGCACGCAGGCCGTCATGGTTCTTCAGCGGATTGCCCGGCGTCAGCAGCCACCAGACCCGGTCGAGTTGCAGTCGCTTGATGGCAAACAGGCTGATGGCGCGATGCGCCGCATGCGGCGGATTGAACGAGCCGCCGAGCAACCCAATGCGCATGCCGTTGGTGTAGAACGGCAGCGCCTTGGCTGCGGAGTACGGCACGGTCGAAGCTTGCTGCAATGGTCTACCGTGCGCGGGCGACAATGATCACGGCCGCGTCTGCCCGGTGCCGCGGACGCGGTATTTGAAGCTCGTCAGTTGCTCGGCGCCGACCGGGCCACGCGCGTGGAATTTGCCGGTGGCGATTCCGATCTCGGCGCCGAAGCCGAACTCGCCGCCATCGGCGAACTGGGTCGATGCGTTGTGCAGCACGATCGCGGAGTCGACCTCGCTCAGGAATTTCTCGGCGGCCTTGGCGTCCTCGGTCACGATCGAATCGGTATGGTGCGAGCCGTGATCGTGGATATGCGCGATCGCCTCGCCGACCCCGTCGACGACGCGAGCGGCAATGACGGCGTCGAGATATTCGGTGTCCCAGTCCTCGGCGGTTGCCGGCTTGACGCGCACATCGACCTTCTGCACGGCGTCGTCGCCGCGAACCTCGCAGCCGGCATCGAGCAGCATCTCGACCAGCGGCTTCAGGCTGGTCGCCGCGGCAGCGCGATCGACCAGCAGCGTCTCGGCCGCACCGCAGACTCCGGTGCGGCGCATCTTGGCATTCAGCACGATCGACTTCGCCATCTCGAGATCGGCGCCGGCATCGACGTAGACGTGATTGACACCTTCGAGATGCGCAAACACCGGCACGCGCGCTTCCGCCTCGACACGCGCGACCAGGCTTTTCCCTCCGCGCGGCACGATCACGTCGATGCCGCCATTGAGCCCCGACAGCATCAGGCCGACGGCGGCGCGATCGCGCGTCGGCACCAGGCTGATGGCAGCTTCCGGCAAGCCGGCTTCGCGCAGACCCTGCACCAGGCAGTCGTGGATTGCGCGGCAGGAGCGGAAGCTGTCCGAGCCGCCGCGCAGGATCACGGCATTGCCCGACTTCAGGCACAGCACGCCGGCGTCGGCGGCAACATTGGGTCGGCTCTCGAAGATCACGCCGATCACGCCGAGCGGCACCCGCACGCGCTCGATCGTCATGCCATTCGGCCGCTGCCAGCTCTCGGTGATGGAGCCGATCGGATCGGCGATCTCGCGCACGGTCGCAACCCCATCGGCCATGCCGTCGATGCGCGCTTGCGTCAGCGTCAGGCGGTCGAGGAAGGCCGAAGTCGTGCCGGCAGCGCGCGCCTCCGCGACGTCCTCGGCATTGGCCGCCAGGATGGCCGCCGCGTTGGCACGGATCGCGCGTTCGATCGCGGTGAGCGCGCGGTTCTTCTGCTCCGGCGGCGCCAGCGCCAGCACGCGCGCGGCCATGCGCGCCTTGGCGGCGAGGTCGGTCATCAGGGCTTCGAGATCGGCGTTACCGTCGATCGCCTTCAGAGGCGCGGTCATGGTCGTCCCAGCTTTTCGATTAGCGCTATGTTCTAGCATGGCAATTGAGGGGGTGGCGAGGCACGGAACCGGCATGGCAGATGGGCGGCCGGCCGCCGGCAAATCGGCCAATGGCCTATTTGGCCGGGACTGTCCCGGCCGGACCGACCACCAGATCGTCGCGATGGATCATCTCGGACCGGCCGCTGGTGCCCAGAATGGCCATCACCTCCGGCGAGGAATGGCCTTTGATCCGCTCGGCCTCCTCGGCGTCGTAGGCAACCAGACCGCGGCCGATCTCATGGGTGTCGGGGCCGCGCACCACCACGGCATCGCCGCGGGCGAACTGGCCGTCGACCCTGATAACGCCGGCCGGCAGCAGGCTCTTGCCGGCGCGCAGCGCATTCACCGCGCCGGCGTCGATCGTCAAGGTGCCCTTCGGCTCCAGCGAGCCCGCAATCCAGCGCTTGCGAGCGGTGATCGGATTGGCCGGGGTCAGAAACCAGGTGCAGCGACCGCCATCGGCGATTGCGGCAAGCGGATGCTCGATCTTGCCCGAGGCGATCAGCATATGCGTGCCGGCGGTGGTCGCGATTTTTCCGGCCTCGATCTTGGTGGTCATGCCACCGCGCGACAGTTCGGAGCCGGCGGAGCCCGCCATCGCCTCGATCTCCGCGGTGATGCTTTCGACGACCGGGATCAGTTTCGCATCGGGATCGACCGCCGGCGGCGCGGTGTAGAGGCCGTCGATATCCGACAGCAGGATCAGCAGGTCCGCACTCGCCATGGTGGCGACGCGGGCGGCGAGGCGATCATTGTCGCCGTAGCGGATCTCGTTGGTGGCGACCGTGTCGTTCTCGTTGATAACCGGCACCGCGCGCCATTCGAGCAGCTTTGCGATCGTCGAGCGTGCGTTGAGATAGCGCCGCCGCTCCTCGGTATCCTGCAGCGTGACGAGGATTTGCCCTGCGCCGATGCCGTGACGGCCGAGCACCTCGGACCAGATCCGCGCCAGCGCGATCTGCCCGACGGCGGCTGCGCCCTGGCTCTCCTCGAGCTTCAGCGGTCCGCGCGGCAGTTTGAGACGGCTGCGGCCGAGCGCGATCGAGCCCGACGACACCACCATGACCTCGCGGCCTTCCTTGTGCAGCTTGGCGATATCGTCGACCAGCGCCGACAGCCACGCCGCGCGCACCTCGCCGGCCTCGGAATCGACCAGCAATGATGAGCCGACCTTGACGACGATGCGGCGGAAATTCTTGAGCGCGGGGCGTTTCATGGGTTTGGTCTAGCAGGAAGGTGGAAGCAATACGCGCCCCAATGTGGCTTGGGAAGTGCAAGAGGTGCGCGGCCGCGCCGTTCAACCCTGCGGCACCGGGGTCGCCCACGGCTCCGCCTCGCCCTTGGCCTTGCTGGACACCGGCGCCTCGCCGATCACCTCGACCAGCGCGCGAAGCGCGTCTTGCACGCCTGCACCGGTGGCCCCCGACAGCAGCAGCGGCGTCTTCTTCGCGGCCCGTTTCAGCCGGTCCTTCTGCTTCTTCAACTCGTCCGGCGCGACCGCGTCGATCTTGTTCAGCGCGACGATCTCGATCTTGTCGGCCAGATGGCCCTCATAGGCTTCGAGCTCGGTGCGCACGGTCTTGTAGGCCTTGCCGGCATGCTCACTTGTTGCGTCCACCAAATGCAGCAGCACCCGGCAGCGCTCGACATGGCCGAGGAAACGGTCGCCGAGGCCGGCGCCTTCATGCGCGCCTTCGATCAGTCCGGGAATATCCGCCAGCACGAATTCGCGGCCGCCGAAATTCACCACACCGAGCTGCGGGTGCAGCGTGGTGAAGGGATAGTCGGCGATCTTCGGCCGCGCCGCACTGACCACCGACAGGAAGGTCGATTTGCCGGCGTTGGGCAGGCCGACGAGGCCGGCATCGGCGATCAGCTTCAGCCGCAGCCAGATCCAGCGCTCCTCGCCGGTTTGGCCGGGATTGGCATTGCGCGGCGCGCGGTTGGTGGAGGATTTGAAATGCGCGTTGCCGAAGCCGCCATTGCCGCCCTTCGCCAGCACGAATTTCTCGCCGAGCTTGGTGAAGTCGTGGATCAGCGTCTCGCGGTCTTCGTCGATCACCTGGGTGCCGACCGGCACCTTCAGCACGATCGCCTTGCCGTTGGCGCCATGGCGGTCCTTGCCCATGCCATTGCCGCCCTTCTGCGCCTTGAAGTGCTGCTGGTAGCGATAGTCGATCAGCGTGTTCAGGCCGTCGACGGTCTCGATGATCACGTCACCGCCGCGGCCGCCATTGCCGCCGGAGGGGCCGCCGAACTCGATGAACTTCTCGCGCCGGAACGCGACGCAGCCGTTGCCGCCGTCGCCGGAGCGAATATAGACCTTTGCTTCATCGAGGAATTTCATAATGCGCTCTAGTTAGGGCAGGGTGGCCGCGGCGGCAACCCGGAAGCGCCCTGACTTCGGCGAAAAGCCTTAATTTTCGGGCCTTTTTAGGACCCGCGGCCTATGTCGGCCGGCGCCGCACCAAGAACTTTTGCACCCCCTCCAGCACCAGCTCGCGGCGCTGGTTGTGCACGGTCGAGCGCAGCGTCACCACGCCGGTGGTGCGGCCCGGGGCGAGTTCGATCACTTCCAGCGCGGGGTAGATGGTGTCCCCGGCATAGACCGGTTTGAGGAACTTGCTCGATTGCTCGAGGAAGCCGATCAGCGACTCCTCCACGACATAGGGAAACAGTCCCGCACCCGGCGCGGTGTGCACCAGGGTCTGGAAGCCATGCGCAAGCAGGTCCGGCATGCCGCGTGCGCGGCAATATTCGACGTCGTAGTGGATCGGATGGGTGTCGCCGCTCGCGGTCTGGAAGGCGGCGAACACGGCGGAGGTCTGGGTGCGGCTCGGGATCACGAAGCGCTCGCCGAGCACAAAGTCCTCAAACCAGCGCTGCGCGGTCACCATGCGATGCTGGGTGGGGTCGAACTCGGTCATGCGGCGTATCCTGCACTGTTTCTTGAATGGCTGATCCACCGGTAGCCCCAGGTGCCGGACTGCGACAATTGGTGCGATACGCAACCCCCGGGGTTGTCCCGTGCTGCCACGTCGCTAAAACCGGGAACAAGAGCCCGACTCACACGCGGCGGCGCCAAAGAGCGAAATGAGCCTGTTCGCAAAACTGTCCTCCTATGACGATCGATCGGCGCGGCTCGCCGGCATCGGCTTGATGCTGCTGTCGATCTTCATGTTCTCGTTCGGCGACGCGATGGGCAAATTCATCGTCGCGACCTATTCGGTCGGGCAGCTTCTGTGGCTGCGCGCCTGCGCGGCGCTGCTCGTGCTGCTGCCGGTGGTGTGGCAGCGGCGTGCGGATTTCCTGCATCTCGAGCGGCCGTGGCTGCAATTGCTGCGCGTCACGCTGTCGACGCTCGAGGTCGCGGCATTCTTCCTGGCGACCGTCTATCTGCCGCTCGCCGACGTCATCACCTATTACCTGGCGTGCCCGATCTTCGTCACAGCGCTGTCCGGCCTGGTGCTCGGCGAGCATGTCGGCTGGCGGCGCTGGACCGCGATCCTGATCGGCTTCTGCGGCGTGCTGATCGCGCTCAGGCCATCGACGCAGACGGTGAGCTGGCCCGCGCTGATCGCGCTCGGCGGCAGCACCTCGTTCGCGCTGCTGATGCTGATCACCCGCTCGCTGCGCGCGACCCCGGACATCGTGCTGACGACGTCGCAATTTTGCGGCACGTTCGCCCTCGGCGCGGTGCTGTCGCCGATCGGCTGGGTGACGCCGAGCGCCGGCAGCCTGGCATTGTTCGCGGCCGCTGGCCTCATTTCGGTCGCCGCGCTGTTCTGCGTGAATCGATCGCTGAAGCTCGCACCGGCCAGCGTCGTGGTGCCCTATCAATATTCGATGATCGTCTGGGCGGTGATCTTCGGTTTCGTGGTGTTCGGCGACGTGCCGTCCTGGGCCACGATCATCGGCGCCGCGATCATCATCGCGGCCGGCCTCTATATCTTCCTGCGCGAGCAGCAGCTCGGGCGCGAGGAGCCCGCGGTGAATCCGCCGGCGTGACCACACTGTCGTCCCGGCCAAGCCAACGGGTCGCGCGAATGCGCGCCCGATGACAGGCTCCGCGCGAGCCGGGACCCTGCCGCCGTTGCCGAGTACCGCGTTTGCCAAGACGATACTGAACGTGTGGCATTGCCTGCATCCACAATCGTCGTGCCTGCGAAAGCAGGGACCCATAACCAAAGGGTATTGTTGTTGAAGAGGATTGTAGCCCCAGCGTCGCGCAACAACTTCAATTCGTGGTTATGGGTCCCGGGTCAAGCCCGGGACGACACTGAATTTGTTGCACGGCCTGGTTCGCGGGGACGACGACTGTAATTGTGGAGCGGTCGAGCCTCAGCTCCGCCGTCGGGTCGAGTTGTTCCAGTTCTTCAGCGACGCCCAGACGCTGCGCGAGAGGCGGAAGCAGTCGACCGGGCTCGACGAGCCCAGCGCCTCGAAGCGGTGCAGCTCGACACCGCTCCACTGGAAGCCGCACTTCTCGAGAATGTTACGCGACGACGGGTTCACGACCCGGGCACCAGAGATCAGGTGGTCGAGGTCGAACTCCTCGAAGTAGTAATCGATCACCGCGCGCGCGGCTTCGGTGCCGAAGCCCTGGCCCCAATGGTCGACGCCGAGCCAATAGCCGAGCTCCGGCGTGACCCCGTCGCGCCAGTCGATGCCGACCATGCCGATCGGCGTGTGATTGTTCTCGATCAGGAAAACCGTTTCGCGTCCGCCTGCGGCCAGGGTTCGCACGAAGTCGATGGCATCGTCCTGGCTGTAGGGGTGCGGCAGGCGGCGGGTGTTCTCGGCGATGCGACGATCGTTGGCGAGGCGGGCAATTGCTTTTACGTCCGCGAGAGTCGGCTTGCGCAACGTCAGCCGTTCGGTCTCGAGGACGCAAGCTCTTGCTTCGCGCAAGGTCGTCGGCGTCGGGATGTCCTGCAACATGTCGGGCTCCTGTGATGCGAAAAAACTGTACGCAACGCTTGGAACGTCACGCGTGGTCGAAGGACGAACACGCGCAACAAAAAGGGGAGGCCGGTTATCCCGCCTCCCCTGGAGCCCTTTTCGACTCCGCCGGTTCAACAGGACCCGGCAGACTCGTGTGTGTCCACCGTCTACTCGGCCGCTTCCGCCATCGGGATAACCGATACGAATGTGCGGCCGTTGGCTTTGGCACGGAACTCGACATGACCCTCGATCTTGGCGAAGAGAGTATGGTCGGTGCCCATGCCGACATTAAGGCCGGGATGCCAGGTGGTGCCGCGCTGACGCGCGATGATGTTACCGGGGATCACGCGCTCGCCGCCGAACGCCTTGATGCCAAGGCGCTTGCCCTTGGAATCACGTCCGTTGCGCGATGAACCGCCTGCTTTTTTGTGAGCCATAGCTCGTCTCCGACTTCGCTTTGATCTTTAGATCAATTCCTTGACGGAATCATTTCACATTTTGTCACGCTTCAATTCGCGAAGCGCGATGATCACTTCTTCTCGCTTTTGCCGGCGGCTTTCTTGGCCGGCTTCGGTGCTGCGTCCTCGCCCTCGGCGGGAGCAGCGACCTTTTCCTTCTTCGGCCGCGGGCCGATGGTCGGCTTGGCGTTATCGGCGAGGATCTCGGTGATGCGAAGCACCGTGAGCTCGTCGCGATAACCGCGCTTGCGGCGTGAATTCTTGCGGCGACGCTTCTTGAACGCGATCACCTTGGCGCCGCGCTTGTGCTGCAGCACCTCGGCCGCAACGGACGCGCCTGCCACGGTGGGCGTTCCCAGCACCGGCGTGTCACCGCCGAGCACCAGAACTTCGCCAAGCTGCACGATCGTGCCGACGTCGCCGGCGATCTTGCCTATCTCGAGTACATCATTCGGAACGACACGGTACTGCCGGCCGCCGGTCTTGATGACTGCGAACATCGTTTGATTCCTTCGTGTTCGATCCCAACCTCGGACGTATCGCCCGGGTCGGCTTTTTGTTCAGTCGCTATGGGTTACGATTTTCGCGCGAAGGGAACGAATTCCCCGAAACGGCTCGCGCAAAAACAAGCGGCGCGAGCAATCCCCCGCGCCGGATGGAGCGGACTTATAGCCGCAAACCGCCGAGAGTCAAGGCAAAGCAGGGCAAAAACCCGCCAAAAATGAAGGATTTGGCGCCGTTTTTGACCCTCCGACCACAGGTAACCCCGGCACCGGGAGAAACCAACGGGTTCCCTACCCGTTGTCCTCCAGCTCGCCAATGGGCAGAGGATACATGGCTGACAATATTGCAACCAGCACCACCGGGATTGCCCGGCACGGCGCCGCGCGGCTGCCGTCGGTCGATGTCGACAGCTTCAATATCGAGCTTCGGGATGAGGATGGTTTCCTCGGCGATCGTGCCTCCAAGGGCGCGTTCCGCAAGATTTTGGACCGCTGGCGCAAGCCGCTGCGCAAATCGGGCGAGGACCCATTCGGCGGCGAGCCGTCGGACAAAATCAGCAAGAAAAAGCTCGATGAGATGCTGGTCGGCAAGGATACCGAGGCGTCCGCGGTGGTCCACAGCGCGATCGAGGAGTTCGCCCAGGAGCTCGCCCATGTGACGCGTCGCTTCCTCAACACCAAGAGCTGGGCCGGAACGGAGCGCATCGTGGTCGGTGGCGGCTTTCGCGAAAGCCGCATGGGTGAACTCGCCATCGCCCGCACCGAGATCATCCTGAAGTCCGAGGATCTCAAGGTCGACATAGCGCCGATCCGCCTTCACCCCGACAGCGCCGGCCTGATCGGCGCGCTGCATCTGGCGCCATCGTGGATCTTCGAGGCTCATGACGGCGTCCTGGCGGTCGATATCGGCGGCACCAATATCCGCTGCGGCGTGGTCGAGACACGCTGGAAGAGAGCCCCCGACCTCTCCAAGGCGACAGTCTGGAAGTCGCAGCTATGGCGCCATGCCGATGACGAAGCGACCCGCGAAGGCGCGGTGAAGCGGCTGGTGAAGATGCTGAAGGATCTGATTGCCGACGCCGAGGCCGAGGGTCTGAAGCTGGCGCCGTTCATCGGTATTGCCTGCCCCGGCGTCATCGATGAGGACGGCGGGATCGAGAAGGGCGCGCAGAATCTGCCGGGCAACTGGGCCAGCAGCAGATTCAACCTCCCGGCGAGTCTGGCCGAGGCGATCCCCGAGATCGGCGGCCATGACACCGCAATCGTGATGCACAATGACGGCGTGGTTCAGGGGCTCGCAGAGGTCCCCTACATGCAGGACGTCGAGCGATGGGGCGTGCTGACCATTGGGACCGGGCTCGGCAATGCCCGCTACACCAATCGCCGCAGGGAGAGCGGCAGGGACGCGAGGAAGGCCAGGAACGACAGCGGAGACCAAAAGAGCGACAAGAAGGCAAAAAAGGCCAGAGCTTGAGGTCCGCGGTCAGCCTCGGCTCTGGGCGCCTGGCGCGGTAAGGTTGACAGGTTAGGTTAAGATCGGCTTCGCGTTGCCGATCCCGGGCGGGTTGCTACCGTTCCTATGTCGCTCGCGCTGGCTAGCGAAGCCGCACTTCCAGGCCGGCAATTTTTCAAGCAGCGGCAAGGGACCGCCAGTATTTTTTGTCGCGTCTGGCGGTCCCACCCGTCTTCTACCTCCAATTGATTCGCTCGAAGAACCCTGCGATCTCAGAGGCCGCGCAGTCGGGATCCTCACGATGCGGGAAATGCCCGACGTCGGGAAACATCTTCAGGTCGAGATCGGTGAAGGTCTCGCCCAGCCGGTCGGTCCAGGCATAGGGAAACAGCGGATCGTGCTCTGCCCAGCGGATGCAGGTCGGCACCGCGATCGGCGGCAGTGCCGGGGCCTCGCCCTGCATCATCTTCACCCGCGCCGCATGCGCTGCGCGGTAATGCGCGAAGCCGCCGGCGAGGTTGCCGGGCTTGAGGAAATTGTCGGTGAAGGCCTCGAGCACGTCGTCGAATGAGGCCTTGCGGTGCGACCAGTTGCGCAGGAAATGCCCGATATAGCTGCGGCAATTCTCCCGCGTCGCGCCGATCAGCGCGGGCGCCATCTCCATCTGGTGAAACGTCTGGTACCAGATCTGATTCAGCCGGTCGGGCGCGGCCATGCGCGGCCCGATTCCGGGATAGACGAAATCGAACAAGAACAGGCCCGTCAGCCGCTCCGGCGCCTTGCGGGCCAAGGCCTGCATCACCGCACCACCGACGTCGTGGCCGACGACGCCGGCCGTCTCGATGCCGAGCGCGTCCAACAGCGCCAGCATGTCGTCGGTATGTTGATCGGAGCCGTAAGGACCATCGGGCTTGTCGCTGTCGCCAAAGCCGCGCAGGTCGGGGGCAATCAGCGCGAAGCGATTGGCCAAGCGGGCCATCACCGGCTCCCAGGTCAGCCAGAATTCCGGCCAGCCGTGCAGCAGCAGCAGCGGCCGGCCGCTCCCGGTCCTTGCCACGTGGAACGCCGCGCCATTGGCTCGAATCGTTACATGCTCCATCGCCCGCTCCCATTCTGTCAGGCGCGACGCGGGGCCGGCCTGGCCAGAACCGCGGCGCTAGCGCTTTGTTTCCCCGCGGTTTCTTCGCTCGCGCCGATGGTCGCCGCGTCCCGACGTCGCCGTGACGGAAATATTATTGCAGCGCCTTGTCTGGCTCGCCAACCTCGCCTAGAACACGCCCCGACCGCGGGTGGCGCAAATCACCCGGGCCACTGGAGAGGTGGCAGAGTGGTTGAATGCACCGCACTCGAAATGCGGCATAGGTGCAAGCCTATCGGGGGTTCGAATCCCTCCCTCTCCGCCACGTGCATACTGTCCAGCCCGGAGACATGGGTAACAGGTCGTACCTAAGACATGGATGACGACCTCGTGCCGAGCGGGTTGTCGAGGGGGTGCAGGCCTTCACGCGAGCGGTGCGCCGGATGATCTCGCTGATCTCGGAGGCGCGATATCCTGGATAAAATCCCTGAGAGCCTCGGTGTCGAACGGCTTACGGAGTATCTTCAGATTTGGTGGAGCTGCCTTGGCAGCATCGCTGTAACCGGTCGTAAGGGCCACGGGCAAACTGGGATACCGCGACCGAATTTCTCTCGCCAGCCCAACGCCATCGATGGTTCCTGGCATGACGATGTCGCTGAAGACGAGGTCGATCTTTGTGCCGGCTTCGAGCAGCTTTAACGCCGCTTCGGCCGAATCCCGATAAACGGTCTCATAGCCGAGATGCTCGAACAGCGAGGATGTCACATCCGCCACATCAGCGCTGTCGTCGACAACGAGAACCGTCTGCCGCGGCGGATGCTGTGCTCTTGTTCTGGCCGCGGCGAGCGCTTTGCTGGTGATTTGCTCCTCTGCACAAGACGGCAGATAGATCGTGATCGTCGTTCCCTGTCCGACCTTGCTGTCTGCTGTCACCGTTCCGCCGGCCTGGTGCGCAAAACCATAAACTTGAGACAGACCGAGCCCCGTGCCTTTGCCGACCTCTTTCGTCGTGAAAAATGGATCGAACATCTTGGACAGAAGGTTCGGCGGAATGCCGGTGCCGGTATCGCTGAGCGCGATCGCAAAGAAGACCTTCCCATGGCGATCGTCGCCGGTTTTCCGGTCTACAGTCACGGCATGAACGGATAGCGTGAACGTGCCGCCGTTCACCATCGCGTCACGCGCGTTGACGGCTACGTTGACGATCGCGAGCTCGAGCTCGGCGAGGTCCACCTTGACCGGCGCAGCGTCGCCGCCGACGTTCTCGTTGTAGACAATGTTCCCGCGCAGCGAGCTCTCGATCATGGTCCGCATGTTCTTGATCGACGCATTCAGATCAACGACCGTCGGGCTGAGGTGCTGATGGCGAGAGAATGTCAGCAATTGCCGCGTGAGGCTTTCGCCGCGCTTGGCCGCGGTCTGTATGGCTTCGATTGCTCGTGGCAATTTTGGATCGAGCAGGCGTGCAAAGATCTGGGCGCTGCCTCCAATGATCATCAATAGATTGTTGAAGTCGTGCGCAATCCCACCGGTCAGTTTGCCGATTGCCTCCATCTTTTGAGACATCGCGAGCTGCTCGCGTGCCTGGACCAGCTTCTCCTCCGCGTCGCGTCGCTCGGTTGCGTCCCGGAGTATGCTGATAAAACCGATCAGCTCGCCTGCGCTATCTCGGCTCGACGAGACTGACCCGGTGATGAAGAACGGCGTACCGTTTTTTCTGATGCGCCACCCCTCGACGTCGTGCTTGCCTTCTTGAATTGCCAGTTCCAGTGCGTGGGCTGGTGAACCGGCGCGGCGTTCATCCGGCCGATAAAAGATCCCGAAATGCTTGCCTATGATCTCTTCCGGGGTGTAGCCGATGATTTTTTGAGCGGTGCTGTTCCAGCTCGTCACGTGCCCCTCTTTATCAAGGGCAAAGATGGCGTAGTCGACAACGCCTTCGATTAGGCTTTGGAAGTGGCGCCTGACGTTGTCGAGCGCCAAGGCTTTCCGTTCAACTTGACGGTTCAGTTGGTCCTGGACAGCCCGCAAATGGGCTTCCGCGGTCTGGTGCGTCGCAATCGCCGCGGCCAAGGCAAGAGGCGGCGTCGATACGCTGATCGAGAGCACGAGCAACGATAATAGTGCTCCATTCAAATCAGCTTTCGGAAATGGATCGTTGCCTAGCGAGAAGCCCCACAGGGCCATTCCGATGAAAACGAGTGCGGCGGTCGCTACGTTGCATCGATTGCCGCGCAAGGCAGCCCACATCAAGGGCACCAAGACCAGAAAGCCCAGAAGGCTCCGATGCGGCAGCAGCGTGTTGAGGTCGTTGCTGATGAGGTCACCGCCGAACAGCGGGCCGTAAGCAGCGATCCCGATCACGCTTACCAGAGCGCAGACTGCGATCGTTTCCAATAGAATCCGTTCAAACGACATGCGTAGGGGCATCGTTGCCCAGAGCACGACGACCGGAGCAATCACCAAAGTCCCGGCTGCGTCTGCAAGCCACCAGGTTAACCAGGTGACGACGGAATCGGAAACGCCTGGTTCGCCGGCGAGAATGGATCCAGCCACGGCAATGGTTGAACTGATCACCGTGGTCGGCGCAAGGGAAATGGTTGCAAACTTCGCGATGCTGGTGGGGGTCGAAAACGTCTGCGGACCGTTCGACCAGCGACCAATCAGCCATGCCCCGGCAAATGCGGCAAGCAAAGTGCCGATCCCGACCGCGCCAAACTCCACGATCGATCGGTCGGACATGAGATAAGGAGAAACGACCCCCACCAGGATCGCGGGCCAGATCCGGTAGCCGCGCAGCATGACCAGGGCGAGCGCAAGCCCAGTCGGTGGCCATAGCGGCGTCGCGGCCGGGTTTATTGCGGGCAGGAATTGCGCGGACGCGGCGAGGCCGCCATAAATCGCGGCGACTGCCAGAAGTTCCGCCAGATAGCTTGCCGCGCCCCGGGCGCTGCCGAGATCGAAAAGATCTGCTTTACCAAGCCTTGCGCTTTCCATCACAAGCCTTTGCGGTGGGCCGTCAAAAATGCGCTGGGGACCCATCCGCTGTCCATGTTAGCCCAAGCAGGGCAATCGCGTTTCCAGCACGTCGATACCGCCAACCTCGCAATGCAGGTTTGACCAAAGCGTGGCCGCACGATGGTCGCTGAAGGGGCACCTGGCAAGTTCGAAACCAACCGCTCGGGCAGAATCATTGACCTAACGGGCTAATCGCGATCGGCAATGCCATGTCCGCCGCTGGGGCGAAGCGGCCCGGCCCGATCTTTGATCCGCTCTCGGGCATAGGTACCGAGATCGAACCTGCAGGTGACAGCAATGGCCTCGAGGAACGCCTCATCGTGGCTCACCACCAGTAGCGCCCCGTCATAGGCGCGCAATCCGGCCTCGACTGCTTCCATGGATTCGATGTCGAGATGATTGGTCGGCTCGTCGAGGATCAAAAGCGGTGGTGGCGCCGCGCCACCAAGGACACAGGCGAGGCCCGCCCGGAGCAACTGCCCGCCGCTGAGGCTGGAGACGCTCTGCAGCGCCGCATCGGCCCGGAACATGAAGCGTGCCAACGCCGCTCGGCATTCGTTCTCTCCGCTATCCGCATTGATGCGCCGGAAGTTGTCGAGGATGGAGGCCGACGCATCCAGCAGGCTAACCGTCTGATCGAACATCGCAAAACGGTTCACGACCTGCACCGTGCCGCGCGATGGCACCAAGTCGCCGCTGACGAGCTTGAGCAACGTCGTCTTGCCCGCCCCGTTAGGTCCGACGATCGCGACACGCTCCGGCCCGGCGATGGAGAAGGTGAGGCCACGGAGGACCGGCTCCTCCGGGCTGTAGCCGACATCAGCGGCCTCGATCCTGAGCACCATCTTGCCGGTGGGCAGGCGTGTCGGCGGCAGTTGCAGCGAGAACGGCTGAAGCACCTCGATGCGTTGGCGTGCTGCGGTCGCGAGGTCGAGCGCCTTCATCCGCCTGCGCTCAGCGAGGCGGGCGTTCTCGCCGCGCGTGTCCTCGCTGCGGTCCTTGCGCAGGCCCGCGGCAATGCGCGGCATGTCGCCCTTTGCGCGCTTGCGCTGGCCTGCGCCGTCCTTGCGCGCTTTCCGTTCGATCGTCTCCCGTTCCTTGCGGTCGATCTCGGCCACGCGCTTGTCGGCGCTCGCCAGGTCATGCCGGGCCGCGGCAAGCTCGATCGCCTTGCGTTCGCGATAGTGGCTCCAATTGCCGCCGTAGCGTCGAGCCTCCAGTGAGGTCAGTTCGACGATTGCATCCATGCTCTCCAGCAACGCGCGATCGTGGCTGACAATGATCGCGCCACGGTGCCAGCCGATGAGCAGGTCGACCACAGCCTTGCGTCCCTCGCGATCCAGATTGTTCGTGGGTTCGTCCAGCAACAGGAAGTCGGGCTCTGCGAAAATGAGTGCGGCGAGGCGCGCCCTGGTGGTCTGTCCTCCGGACAGGCTCGCCAGGGGGGCTTCGAGAACATCGCCCAGTCCGACGCGGTCGAGTGCGGCTGCAATGCGGACGTCCAGCGTCCAGTCGATATCCGCCAGCTCCTCGATGGTCGCATTGCCCTGTTCAGCGCGGCGCAGTGCGCCAAGTGCGCGGCGCGCGCCGAACAGATCGATGACGCATTCATCCGGCTTCACCTGAACCGTCTGATGCAGCAGTCCGACGCGGCCGCGGACCGAGACCGTGCCGGATTGCGGCGCGCGTTCCCCGGCGATCAAGGCAAGCAGCGTCGTTTTCCCGATGCCGTTGCGGCCGACAAGGCCGGTCCGTTCGGGTCCGAAACTCAGGTCGATGTTGGAGAGAAGGATCCGTCCGTCAGGCGCGGACAAGGTCAAATTGGAGAGCGTGATCGATGCTGGCATGGCGATGGATGTCTCCGTGGGCAAGGCTGATGGGCTTTGCTGTCCGGATGAAATCCATGGCCGTCGGCATCCTCTCGGATTGATGATTGAGTTGATGTAGTCGCCTGTGCAGTCAGGATCAAGGCGGGAAATGAAGCATCACGCCGGCGCAGTCACGGTCCAGCGGTCGGGGTCCGGCGTGTGGCCGATCAAAGCGAGGCCGTAGGCGATCGATTCGAACTGATCGGCCGAAGTCAGCCGCGCCTTGCCAAAGCGCTCCGCGAACAGGCGCTGCACCGCCGGCACGAATGAGGTGCCGCCGGTCAAAAAGACTTTCTCCACATCGTGCGTGGTGATGCCGGCCTTGGCCAGGGCTTCGTCGACCGTCACTCCCAGACGTTCGATGTCGTCGGCGATCCAGGCCTCGAAGTCGTCGCGCGTGACGGTCGCGGCAATATCGATGCCTTCGCGCGCAAAGCGGAATTCGACGCTGTCGCGGCTCGACAGCGCGACCTTGGCGTCGGACACCGCGCGATAGAGCGCAAAGCCGAGATCGTGGTCGACGATGGTGATGAAATCATGCAGCGGGGCGGGATCGAGCGCGGTGCGCGCAAGCTGCTGCAACTCGCGCAAATCGCCATTGCCCTTCATCATCGCGAGCTGATGCCAGCGGGCGAGGCTCGAATAATAGTGATTGGGTATCGGCAGCACCTTGTCGAACGAGCGGTAATTGGTGCCCTTGCCAAGCCGCGGCGAGACGATGTGGTCGACGATGCGATAGTCGAACGTGTCGCCGGCAATCCCGATGCCGGCGTGTCCCAGCGGCTCGGCGCGCAGCATGCCGCCCACGCGTGAGAAGCGCATGATCGAGAAGTCGCTGGTGCCGCCGCCGAAATCGGCGACCAGCACGGTCGCATCGTGATCGAGGCTGCGCGCGAAGGCGAACGCGGCGCCGACCGGCTCGTAGACATAGCGCGCGTGACCGGCCCCGAGCCGGTCAAACGCGGCCCTGTAGCGCTGCATGGCGAGCTCGTCATTGGGGTTGCCACCGGCAAACCGCACCGGCCGCCCGACCATGATGGTCGGTGCGCCGAGATCGAAGCCGTCGCCGGCATGGCGCGCCAGCGTGCGCAGGAACGCTGCCAGCAAATCCTCGAACTTGTAGCGTTGCCGGAAGATCTGCGTGGTGTTGAACGCCGAGCTCGCGGCAAACGTCTTGAACGACTGGATGAAGCGGTGAATGGTGCGCCCCTCCAGGAACTGCTCGATCGCCCACGGGCCGCCCTCGGCGCGCGGGTGCAGGCCGCTGCCCGGCCGCTCCTCCCAGAAGCACAGCGCCGACACGAAGACATTGTGTGTGCGGCCGCCATGGTCGAAACGGATCGCCTCGACGCGGCCGTCGCCGTCGGACAACGCGACCACGGTGTTGCTGGTGCCAAAATCGACGCCGATCGAGACGGCGGGCGAGGCGCTCGACATGTCATACTCTGATAGTGGGATGTGAAAGGGGGCGGACGTTTAGCGGCTTTGCCCGCGCTTGCCAACCCGATTGGACGCTATCCGAGTTGGGCCGGTTGCACCTCCCCTTGGAAAGGGGAGGTCGCTTTGCTCGCCAGAGCAAGCGGGTGGGGATCCACTCTCTCCGCCGAACGCATCGCCCGCGGCTGACCCCCATCCCGACCTTCCCCCTTTCAGGGTAGGGCAATCGCATTTGGGAGAAAACCGCCCTGCGGTCATCCTTCGAGACGCCCGCCTTTGGCGGGCTCCTCAGGATGAGGTCTTGTGTTGCGGCACAATAGTAGACCCTCATGGTGAGGAGCGCCGCTTGCGGCACGTCTCGAACCACGAGGCCGAGCACGTGCGCAGCCGCCCAAGGCGGCATATGCGATGGCCCTGCCTTTCAGGGGAAGGGGAAGAAAGATTGCGGCCCGATGACGTGGTTCAATCCTTCAAGGCGTAGGCGATCACATAATCGCCACGCTTGGTGCCGAACGAGCCGTGGCCGCCGGCCGCGGTGACGACATACTGTTTGCCGTCGGCCTCGTAGCTCATCGGCGTCGATTGGGCGCCGGCGGGCAAGCGATCTTCCCACAGCACCTTGCCGTCGCGCACGTCGTAGGCCCGGATCGTGTATTCATAGGTTCCGGTGTAGAACGCGACGCCGCCGGCGGTGGTGATCGGTCCTCCCAGCATCGGCACGCCCATCTTGAAGGGGAGCGGCAGTGGCGTGGTGTCCCTGATCGTGCCGTTGGGATGCTGCCAGATGATCTTCATGGTCTTGAGATCGATCGCGGCCATCGAGCCCCAAGGCGGCCTGTAGCACGGCACGGCGAGCGGCGAGAGGAAGTTCGAGATATCCACCCCGAACGGCGTGCCGTACATCGGCTGTACCCCAACCTCGCTGCCGACAGGCTTTTCGGCCGTCGGCGCCGGAGGATTTTGCGGGCCGCGCGGAATGAGCCTCGACACGAACGGCAGCGACATCGGATTGGCGATCGCGATCTGCCTGACAGGATCGATCGCGATGCCGCCCCATTCGAACATGCCGAGATTGCCCGGGAAGACCAGCGTGCCCTGCAACGACGGCGGCGTGAACGTGCCCTCGTAGCGCAATCGATGGAACATGATCCGGCACAGCAACTGGTCGAAGATCGTGCTGCCCCACATATCGGCGCCGGTCAGCTTCGCCTCCGGGCGGAAGGTCAGTTCGGAGAACGGCTGCGTCGGTGCAGAGTGGTCGCCGGGCGCGGCGCCCTGCGGCACCGGACGTTCCGGCGCCGGCACGATCAGTTCGCCATTTCTGCGGTCGAGCACGAAGATGTTGCCCACCTTGGTCGGCTGGATGATCGCGGGCACCACGCCCTTGGCCGTCGTGATGTCGACCAGGCTCGGCTGCGAGGGGACGTCCATGTCCCAGAGGTCGTGATGCACGGTCTGGTACGACCAGGCGCGCTTGCCGGTGTTGATATCGAGCGCAACGATGGAGCTCGAATAGCGCTCGACCAGCGCGTTGCGATTGCCGCCCCAGATATCCGGTCCATTGTTGCCGGTGGGGATGTAGACCAGGTTCAGTTTCGGATCGAACGAGGCCGTGATCCAGGAATTCGGCGAACCGTTGGTGTAGTGCCGCGTCGGCGACGGCAGCGCATTCTCGTCCGCCGCGGCCGAGTCCCAGGCCCAAACCAGCTTGCCGGTGTAGACATCGAAACCGCGCACCACGCCCGACGGTACGTCGACGCCGTAATTGTCGATCACGGCGGCGGCAACGACCAGGATCCTGTCACTGACGACGGGCGGGGACGTCGGCTCGAAGAAGCCGGCCGTCTTGTCGCCCATTCCCTGCTGCAGGTCGAGGATGCCGTGATCGGCAAAGCTCTCGCAGGGTTTGCCGCTGTCGGCATCGAGCGCGATCATGCGGCCGTCATTGACAGGCAGGAAGATCCGGCGGGGACATTCGGCGGGCGCAGGACTGCCGCTGCTGTCGACGGCGCCAGGCGCGGTCTCATGGTAGGAGACCCCGCGGCAGGTCATGTGCTGGAACGTCTTGTTGAATGTCAGCTTGGGATCGTATCGCCAGCGCTCCGTGCCGGTCTTGGCGTCGAGCGCAAACAGGATCTGGTGCTGCGAGCAGAGATAGAGCGTATCGCGCACCTTGATCGGGGTGACCTCGAAGGTGGTCTCGCCGGAATCGTTTGGTGTCGGCATGTCGCCGGTGCGGAAGGTCCAGGCGACCTTGAGGTTGCCGACATTGTCCGGCGTGATCTGCTTCAGCGGCGAATAGCGCTGTCCGAATTGCGTGCGTCCATAGGCACGCCAATCACCATCCGGTTGCGGATCGGCTTCGCTTTGCGGCACGGGGGAGCCGGATTCGGCAATCGTGCCGTTGATATCGTGATAGCTGGACAGCAGCCCGGCCACGAGCACGGTCGCAGCCGCCACCACTCCGACCCAGAGTGGGGCTGTTGCGCGCGCGTACGATACCGGCTCGTTTCGCACCAGTCCGCGAACGATCACTGGCGTGAGCAGCCACAGCGCCATCGGGAAGATGACGTCGCCGCGTGCCGCGAGCGGCCACCAGTCGAATCGCACCTCGTAGACAGCCCACGCCAGCGTGCCGATCAGCACGATCGCAAACAGCCAGAGTGCCGAACGGCGTTGCGCCAGCAACAACGCAGCCGTGGCGATAATGCCGGCGCCGAGGAAAACGTAGAAGATGGACCCACCCAATGCGGCGAGCCAAATGCCGCCGCCGGCAAGGACCAAGCCTATCAAGGCGTAGATGATACCCGTGATGAAGACTGCCCTGGATCGTGGCATGGTTGCTCCGGTGCGGAAGAGGGACTGGCCTTGTCCGGCGCAAGCGCAACTGACTCCGTCCGCCTTCAAGAAGCTTCGTCCAATCACCCGTGACTGGCAACCACAAATTGCCGCATCAACTCATGTCGCGTGGCGCTATGACGCAAAGGTGACGTATATCAGCGAAACTTGAATCGACGCGCTCTTCCAGTTCGGCGTGTCCGTTGCTCTATACCGTCCGGCCGGGCCTCACGGCACACCATGACTCGCAGGGAGACGCGGAATGACACTGAACCCCACGGCAGAAAATTATCGTGTCGCAGTCGGCGCTTACGAAGCAGGTCGGCCCAGCTATCCGGCTGATATCGTCGCCGCGCTGCCGCTTCAGGCCGCGCATTGTGTCGTTGATCTCGGCGCCGGAACCGGCAAGTTCACCCGCCTCCTGCTTCCGCATTTGTGTTCGACCGCGCGCCTGATCGCCGTGGAGCCCGTGCCGGAGATGTCCGCCAGGCTGGCGACGGAAGCGATCGTCGAGGTCATCAACACACGCGCCGATGCAATCGGCCTGGAAACGGGCAGCGTCGATCTCGTCACCTGCGCCCAGGCCTTCCATTGGTTCGACAACGAGCCGTCCGTCGCCGAGATCGCGCGGCTGCTGCGCTCTGGCGGAACGCTGGCGCTGGTCTGGAACAACAGGGATGACCGCACGCCATGGGTCGATGCGTTGTCCCGCATGATCGAACACTATGCGGGAGACGCGCCCCGGCAACGGACGGGCCGCTGGCGATGGATCCTGAAAGATCCGCGCTTCGTGCTCGACAAGGAAATCGTGCAGGAGCATCCGCATCGCATGCCGCGGCAGGATGTCTTCCAGCGCGTCGCATCGACGAGCTACGTCGCCAACCTTCCGGACGCCGAGAAGGCGATCCTTCGTGCAAAGACGGACGACATCCTGCGCGAGGCCGGTCTCGGCGACGCGGATGAGGTGGTGTTTCCTTACGTCACGCACCTCTATTTGCTGAAGCGGGTCTAGAACGCGTGGCGAGTCTTTCCTCGACGATCCGCTTCAGGCGCGGCAGCGCCATGCGCCAGTAGAACGCGGTATGCTTTGCGCCGGAGTCGGCGCCGATCTCCCATCCGTCCCCACGGCGCGGCGGTGACGGCGGCACGTGCTGGGTGACCGTCAGCACGGTTTCATTGCCGTCGGCTTCAAGTGCCATGGTAATTGTCGAATAGGACTCGGGAATATCCGGCAGACCGGACACCCGCGACCAATAGCTGTACGCGAGCCGCGACGGTGGTTCGACGTCGATGACGCATCCCTTGTCGCGGTAACGCCTTGCGCCAATCACCGCTTCGATCTCGATGGCCGCACCAATCCTCCAATCGGTCTTGAAATGGGCGTTGCGCCAGGTCTCGCCGGCGCAGGGATCGACGATCGCGTTCCAGACATGTATCGGCTCTGCCGCGATGCGGATCGATTCAGTGACCGACCGAAATGCCGAGGAAACGTCCTTCATTGAATGCTCACCGGCCGGGTGCGATCTTCCACTTTCCGTCTGCGCCATGGCGCAGTGCCGGGTCGCCGATGCGGACGTGTTGGGCGAGGAAATCGATGAAGGCCCGCACGCGCGCCGGCAACGGCCCGGCATGGCCGACATAGACCGCGTGGATGTCCTCGCGGTCGCCGGGATTGAGAGTCTGCAACACCGGCACCAGGCGGCCGGCCTCGATGTCGGGGCCGATATGGAATAGCGCCAGCCGTGCGAGCCCGATGCCGCCGAGCGTCAGTTGGCGTGCGGTCTCGCCGTCGCTGGCGCGTGCGACCGGCGGTGGCAGGGCTTCCTCGATCCGCTCACCGCGGCGGAACGGCCAGCCGCGGATGCTGCGTGGAAAGGTCCAGCCGATACCGCGATGGGCGGCGAGATCGGCCGGCGTCTTCGGTGTGCCGAAGCGGGCGAGATAGGAGGGGGCGGCGACAACGGCCATGCGGCTCGTACCGAGCTTGCGCGCGATCAGCCGCGAGGCGCCGAGCGGTCCGACGCGGATCGCGATGTCGGCGCGCTCCTGCATCAGGTCGACCAGCGTGTCGGTCAGCACGAGGTCGAGCGTGATGTCGGGGTGCTCGCTCATGAAGCGCGGCAGCAGCGGCATCACGTGCAGCATGCCGAACGGAATGTTGCTGTTGACGGTGAGGTGGCCGCGCGGCACGCAGGAGGCGGCCTCGCGCTCCGCCTCATCGATGTCGGCGAGGATGCGCTGGGCGCGCTGGTAGAAGGCCTGGCCTTCCTCGGTGAGCTGTAGCTTGCGCGTGGTGCGGTTGACGAGCCGGGTGCCGAGCCGTGTCTCGAGCCGGGAGACCAGCTTGCTGACGCCCGAGGGCGTCAGGCGCAGGCTGTTCGCCGCGGCGGTGAAGCCGCCGAGATCGACGACGCGGACAAAGACATCCATTTCGCCGGAGCGGTTGGTATCGAGACGAGCCATATTGAATTCATGTCACAAATGATTGGATTGAGGCCATTCTAATCCTTTTGGAACCTGACCGCTATGTCGCATCGCGGAAATCCCATTCGTTCCGGAGCGACCCATGCCTGCTGCTGTACTTGCCCTGACCGCCGGTGCCTTTGGCATCGGCACCACCGAATTCCTCATCATGGGGCTGTTGCTGCAGGTCGCCGCCGACATGCAGGTGTCGGTCTCCACCGCGGGACTCCTGATCTCCGGTTACGCGCTCGGCGTGTTCGTCGGCGCACCGATCCTGACGCTGGCGACGCGGCGGATGCCGCGCAAGGCGGTGCTGCTGGCGCTGATGGCGATCTTCACGCTGGGCAACGCGGCCTGCGCGCTGGCGCCGAGCTATGCGCTGCTGATGGCGGCGCGCATCCTCACCTCGCTGGCGCACGGCACGTTCTTCGGTGTCGGCTCGGTGGTGGCAACGAGCCTCGTCGCCGAAGACAAGCGCGCGTCCGCGATCGCGACAATGTTCATCGGCCTGACCGTGGCGACGTTGCTGGGCGTGCCGTTCGGTGCCTGGTTCGGCCTGATGCTCGGATGGCGCGCCGCGTTCTGGGCAGTGGCGGCGATCGGCGTCATCGCATTCGTGGTGCTGGCCGTGCTGGTGCCCGGCCATGTCGGAGCCAAGGACAAGCCGGCGCCGCTGCGCGAGGAACTTGCGGTGCTGGGGCGTCCGCAGGTCCTGCTCGGGCTGGCCATGACGGTGTTCGGCTTCGGCGGTCTGTTCGCGGTCTTCACCTATGTGCAGCCGATCCTGACGCGGCTCACCGGATTTTCGGATGCCGCGGTCTCACCGATCCTCTTGGTGTTCGGCGCAGGCCTTGCGATCGGCAATGTCGCAGGCGGACGGCTCGCCGACAAGGGAGTAGCGCGCGCGCTGCTCGTGACGCTCGGCGGCCTTGCCGTCGTGCTCGTGGCGCTCGCCGCTGTCGTCTCGATCAAGGCAATGGCCGTGGCGTTGCTGTTCGTGCTCGGCATCGCCGCGTTTGCGACCGTCGCGCCGTTGCAGCTTCGCGTGCTCGAAGCCGCCGGCGCGGAAGGGCGCACGTTGGCGTCGAGCCTCAACATCGCGGCCTTCAATCTCGGCAATGCGCTCGGCGCCTGGGCCGGTGGCGTGACGATCGATCGCGGTCTCGGCCTCGGCGCGCTGCCGCTGGTGGCCGCGCTCATCACCGCGGTCGGACTGCTGCTGGCGTTGTGGAGCCTGCGCCTCGATCGTCCCGCCGTTCTGGCGGCGCAGTGTCCGGCGGAATGAACCGGATCAGAAGGAGTTAAGTCATGCAATATCGCAATCTTGGCGCCTCCGGTCTGAAAGTACCGGCGCTCAGCTTCGGCACCGGCACGTTCGGCGGCGAGGGGCCGCTGTTCTCGGCATGGGGGCGGAGCGGCGTCGACGAGGCACGCCGATTGATCGACATCTGCCTCGACACCGGCGTCAACCTGTTCGACACGGCCGACGTCTATTCGAACGGCGCGTCCGAGGAAATTCTCGGCGCCGCCATCAAGGGCCGCCGCGACAAGGTGCTGATCTCCACCAAAACCGGTCTGCCGATGGGCGACGGCCCGCTCGATGCCGGCACATCGCGACATCGTCTCGTTGCCGCAGTCGACGCGTCCCTCCGGCGGCTGGGCACCGACTATATCGACCTGCTGCAGCTTCACGCCTTCGACGCCTCCACGCCGATCGACGAGGTGTTGTCGACGCTCGATGCGCTCGTGCGCGCCGGCAAGCTGCGCTATGTCGGCGCCTCGAATTTCTCCGGCTGGCAGTTGATGAAATCGCTGGCCATCGCCGAGCATCATGGCTGGCCGCGCTACGTGGCGCATCAAGTCTACTATTCGCTGGTCGGCCGCGACTACGAATCCGAGCTGATGCCGCTCGCGCTTGATCAGGGCGTCGGCGCGCTGGTCTGGAGTCCGCTCGGCTGGGGCCGGCTCACCGGCAAGGTCAGGCGCGGCCAGCCGCTGCCGAAGCAAAGTCGCCTGCATGAGACCGCACAGTTCGGGCCGCCGGTCGACGACGAGCGCCTCTATGCGATCGTCGATGCGCTGGACGCAGTCGCCGCGGAGAGCGGGCACAGCGTACCGCAGATCGCCATCGCCTGGCTGCTCACGCGGCCCGGTGTGTCGTCGGTGATCATTGGCGCGCGCGACGAGGCGCAGCTCCGCGACAATCTCGGTGCGGTCGGGTGGTCGCTGACACCGGATCAGATCGCGCGTCTCGACCAAGCAAGCGCGGTGATGCCAGCTTATCCATATTACCCCTATCGCATCCAGGAGGGCTTTGCGCGGCTGAACCCGTCGCCCGTTTGAGCGCTACGGAGGTGCCGAGAGATCGCTGAATGACGCTGCGGCCGAGCGCACCGGAAACACCATTCGCATGCAGGCGCCGCCGGACTGCGCCTCGTCGACCTCGATCCGGCCGCACGCTCGGCGAGCCGCGGGCTTAACCTCCCCTTGAAAAGGGGAGGTCGCTTTGCTCGTCAGAGCAAAGCGGGCGGGGATCTGGTCTCTCCGCGTGGAGCGTCGCCTGTGACTGACCCCCATCCCGACCTTCCCCCTTTCAGGGGGAAGGAGAAGAAGCAAGCTCGCTCTGGTAATCTCCAGTCCAGCAGTCCCGTAGCCCGGATGTACGAAGCGTAATCCGGGACGATGCATCCACTGCTGAGAAAGCCCCGGATTGCGCGGAGCCTGTCATCGGGCGCGCATTCGCGCGACCCGTTGGCTTCATCCGGGCTAGGCCTCTGCCTCCGCATATGATGGCACGCGGTTCGGCCTCAGGCGTCGGTCGTCGTCCCGCACATTTGCCGGCGATATTCTGCCGGCGTCACGTTCATGTGCTGGCGGAAGACGCGGTTGAGATGGCTCTGATCGGCGAAGCCGGCCAGCAGCGCGATCTCCTTCAGCGCCACGCGGTCCCTGCGCAGATGCCGGCATGCATGCTCCACCTTGCGTCGCAAGACATAGGTGTGCGGCCGCATGCCGTAGTGCACGCGGAACTTGCGCGCGAACTGCACCGGTGAGCAGTGACAGACATTCGCCAGCTCGTCCAGCGTGATGTTCCTGAAGATGTTCTGTTCGATATAGTCCTCGATCATCCGGGCATGTGCCGGGCGGAATCGCCCCTGCGCGCAGGGTGTCTTGAACTCGATTGCCGCGTATTTCCGCAGGATGTGCACGCTCGCCTGCAGCGCCAGCGCGTCGTAGCAAAGCCGTCCGCCCGGGCCGCCCGCGGCGATTTCCTGAATCATTTGATCGTTGATCCAGGTGAGGATCGGATCCTCGGCTCCGAGCAGATCGTGCAGCTCGATGGCTTCGGCGTCGCGGTCGAATGCCTCGCCCGCTGTTTTCGTCATCAGGGCCGGCGCGATGTAGAAATGACTGACCTCGATGTCGTTCTTCCATTGCCAGCTTGACGGTTCGGCGCGGGTCAAGAGCGACGTGACCCCGCGACCAACGTGACTCTGTTTCCACGCGCCGGCGACGCGGCGGTTCATTGATGTCGTGCCGTCGCGATAGACCACGAGGAGGAAGTTTTCCGATGGCGGAACCCAGATGTCCGACGGCTCATAGCGGAAGATGCGCAGCCGGAAATCCTTCCGGCCGACTGACAGGCTATCCAATTTCAGCTCGCCGGGAGCGTAGCGCGGCAGCTCCTCGACCGTGATCAACTGGCCCATCGCGCGAGCCTCCTCCCTGGAATCCCTTGGACATCCCTAGGCGCGATTGATCGCTGCTTTTTCTTGGACGGACAACGGGACGTAGAATAGGCCGCTTTCGCGGTTTGCCAAGCGGGTCGCCGGCCGGCAACGGCTCCTGGACGGCTGCGTTCAAGAGATTGTCGGTTTCATCCAAGCCCCGCAGATGCGGGTCCGCCTAGCCTCTCCTGCGTCCCGGCGGAATCCGGCCGAAACATCGGCCGGCGCGTCCGGACGGGACCATTTTGACGCAACGCACCGTCAGACCGCTGCACGGCGGATGACAAAGGGCGTGCGAGATCGACACAGGAGGAAGCCATGGGTGAGACCGCCACACGGTCCAATGGAAGCAATGGTGCGCATGCAACGGACAAGCGCGACGCCGTGGTCGTGGGTGCCGGCGTTGCCGGTCTCTACCAGCTCTTCCGCCTGCGCGAGCTGGGCCTGAACGTGAAGGCGATCGATGCCGCATCCGGCGTCGGCGGCACCTGGTACTGGAATCGCTATCCCGGCGCGCGTTTCGATTCCGAGGGTCATACCTATCAGTATTTGTTCTCCGAGAAGCTCTACAAGGACTGGAGCTGGAGCGAGCGGTTCCCCGGTCAGCCGGAGATCGAGCGCTGGCTGAACTACGTCGCCGATCGCCTCGACCTGAAGAAGGACATCCAGTTCGGCACCACGGTCAAGAGCGCGCATTTCAACGAAGCGACACAACGCTGGCTGGTGACGACGGACAAGGGCGACGTGATCGACACCCAGTTCCTGGTCACCTGCTGCGGCATGCTCTCGGCCCCGCACGTGTCGTTCCCTGGTCAGGAGACTTTCAAGGGCAAGCTGTTCCATACTGCGCGCTGGCCCAAGGAGCCGGTCGAACTCGCCGGCAAGCGCGTCGGCGTGGTCGGCAATGGCGCGACCGGAATCCAGGTGATCCAGTCGATCGCCGGCGAGGTCGGCCGTCTCAAGGTGTTCATCCGCACGCCGCAATACATCATCCCGATGAAGAACCCGAAATGGGATGCGTCGGATGCCGAGGCCTACAAGTCGAAGTTCAAATTCCTCACCGAACGGCTGCCGAAGACGTTTACCGGATTCGAGTTCGACTTCGAGCACGCGTGGGCCGACCTGACACCGAAGCAGCGCCGCCAGGTGGTCGAGGACTGCTGGAACGACGGTTCGCTGAAATTGTGGGTTTCGTCCTTTGCCGAGCTGTTCTTCGACGAATCCATCAACGCCGAGATCTCCGAGTTCGTGCGCTCCAAGATGCGCGAGCGGATCAGGGATCCCAAGCTGTGCGAGCTACTGATCCCGTCCGATTACGGCTTTGGCACGCACCGCGTGCCGCTGGAGCAGAATTTCCTCGAGGCCTTCCACCGGTCCAATGTCGAGATCATCAGCGTCAAGGACAATCCGATCGCGGGCATTACGCCTGACGGCATCAAGACCGCCGATGGCACCGTGTACGAGCTCGACGTCATCATCCTGGCGACAGGCTTCGACGCCGGCACCGGCGCGCTGACGCGGATCGACATCCGCGGCCGCGATGGACGCTCGCTTAGGGAAGACTGGGGCCGGGACATCCGCACCACCATGGGCCTGCAGGTCCATGGCTATCCGAACCTGTTCACGACCGCCGTGCCGCTCGCGCCTTCGGCCGCGCTTTGCAACATGACAACGTGTCTGCAGCAACAGGTCGAGTGGATCGCCGATTGCATCAACTATATGCGCGGCAAGAACCTGATCGTCATCGAGCCGACCAAGGATGCCGAGGATCAGTGGGTGGCGCATCACGATGAAACAGCAAACGCAACGCTGATCGCGAAGACCAATTCCTGGTACCTCGGCTCGAACGTCGCGGGCAAGCCGCGCCGCGTGCTGTCGTATTGCGGCGGCGTCGGCACCTATCGCCAGAAATGCGACGAGGTCGCCGCGAGCGGCTATCGCGGCTTCGCGATGCAATAGGCGCCCGATCACACCGGTAGCCCAGATGGAGCCAACGGGGCGCGCGAATGCGCGCCCGATGACGGGCTCCGCGCAATCCGGGACCGGTGACGCCACGCTGCATCAGCCCGGATTTCGCTTCGCTCCATCCGGGTTACGCAGGTCAACAAAACATGGGAGGAACACAATGAGCACGAACTTCACCGCGGCCGCAGATGCAATCCTCGACGGTGTCGTGACGTCCGACCCGCGCGTCCCCGGGGTCGTGGCGATGGTGACCGACCGTCATCGCAACATCTACGAGGGCGCCGCCGGCAAGCGCCGCCTCGACCAGGCCGCCGACATGACGGCGGACAGCGTGTTCGCCATCTTCTCGACGACCAAGGCGATCACCGGGACGGCGATCCTGCAACTCGTCGAGGAAGGCAAGCTCGATCTCGACGCGCCGGCCAAGGCCTACGCGCCCGACATCGGCAAGCTCCAGGTCATCGAGGGTTTTGACGACAAGGGCGAGCCGCGGCTCCGGGCCCCGAAGCGCGACATCACCACGCGCATGCTGATGGTCCACTCCGCCGGCCTGAGCTACGACTTCATCAACCACACCTACAACCGGCTCGCGCAGGAGAAGGGGCAGCCGAGCGTCATCACGGCGTCCAAGGCGTCGCTGATGACGCCGCTGCTGTTCGATCCGGGCGAGCGCTGGGAGTATGGCACCAACATGGATTGGTGCGGCCAGATCGTCGAGGCGATCACCGGCCATAGGCTCGGCGAGGTCTTCAGGACGCGCATCTTCGAGCCGCTCGGCATCGAGGACACGACCTTCGAGCTCACCGACGCGATGCGTCGCAGGCTCGCCGGAATCCACGCGCGTAACGCGGACGGCTCGCTGACGCCGATGGATTTCGAACTGCCGGCCAATCCCGAGATCCACATGGGCGGCCACGGGCTCTACGGCACCATCGGCGATTACATGCGCTTCATCCGCATGTGGCTGAATGACGGCGCCGGCGAGAACGGCCGTGTCTTGAAGGCCGAGACCGTGCGGATGGCGGAGAAGAACCACCTCGGCAACAACAAGGTCACGGCGATCACCGGCGTGATCACCTCGCTTGCCAATGATGCCGAGTTCTTCCCCGGCCAGTCGAAATCCTGGGCGCTGAGCTTCATGATCAATGACGAGCAAGCCCCGACCGGCCGCCCCGCCGGCGCGCTGGGCTGGGCCGGACTTGCCAACCTGTTCTACTGGATCGACCGCCGGAACGGCTTCGGCGGATACTGGGCCACCCAGATCCTGCCATTCGGCGATCCGACATCGTTCATCGGCTATATCAACTTCGAAACGGCCTTCTACGACGCCCTGAAGCTGCGCAAGGCCGGTTAGGGCGGTTATCCCAGCACCCGGCCACGGCGACCGATCTCTGCGAGTAGAGATCGGTCTCCTTGCCGACGACGGTGCGCCTGCCGCCGGCTACTTTGCATGGGGTTGTTTTCGACATTTTTGGCCGGGCGCCCTGCGACGGCAGGCGATCGCATGTGGCGACGTGAAGCGAGCCCGCCAATCGCTACGCCGGAAGCTCGGTGATCGCCCCCGCAGCCTTGATCCCGGTCCCGCTGATGATGACGACGGTGCGCTCATTTGGCCGGATCGCGCCGCGCTCCTTCAGCACGTCGAGGGCGGCTGCGGCCGAGGCCGAGGTCGGCTCGACGAACAGGCCGGTGCGTGCCATCTGCTTCAGCGCGGCGATGATTGCATCCTCGGGAATCGCGACCGTGCCGCCACCGCTCTCCTTCAGCGCCGCGATGATCTGCTTCAAGCGCAGCGGATGCTTGATGGCGGTGCCCTCGGCAATGGTCTTGCGGACCTCGCGATTGACAGGGGTGTCGACGCCGGCGGCAAAGCTGGCATCCACCGGCGAGCAGTTGAGCGGCTGCGCGGCGAACAGGCGCGGCAGCCGCGTGATCTGGCCTGCCGCGAGCAGCTCCTTGAAGCCATAGTAGCAGCCCAGCAGGCTGCTGCCGGCGCCGACCGGCATGACGACGTTGTCGGGCACGGAATAGTTGAAGTCTTCCCAGATCTCGTAGGCCAGCGATTTCGTCCCCTGAAGGAAGAACGGCTGCCAGTTGTGGCTGGAATAGAAGATCTGCTTCGACTGCCTGATCGCCTCGGCCTCCGATTCCTCGCGCTGGCCTTCGACGAGCTGGACCTCGGCGCCGAAGGCGTGCATCTGAGCGACCTTCATCGGAGACGTCGTGACCGGCGCCAGAATCTTGACCCGCATCCCGCCGGCGGCGCCGTATGCCGAAACGGATGCGCCGCCATTGCCGGAGCTGTCCTCGAGCACGGCATCGACGCCGAGCTGGCGCAGGAACGACAGCATCACCGTGGTGCCGCGATCCTTGAAGCTTGCAGTCGGATTGAACCATTCCAGCTTGAAGTGAGGCCGCAACTCGCCCCACGCCTTCTCGACGACAGGCGTGCAGCCTTCGCCCATCGTAATCGGCTTGCTGATCTCGAGGGGGAGCGCGGCCCGGTAGCGCCACAGCGACCGCGTCCCGCGATCGATCTCGTCGCGGGAGATGCCTGGTAGCGGCGTCACCAGCAGCGGAGTGCCCTCGTCGGAGCACCAGCGCGGCACATCCAGCGAATAGTGCTTTCCGTTGAGCGGATCGATGTAGCTGGGTGACGGCATGACGTTAGGTCCTGAATACAGCAGGATCGATCGGGCGGTGGAATTACGCCGCGCCGGCCTGCTTGGCCAGATAGCTCCTTGCAAAGTCGAGATACCAGCCGAGGCATCCCGGATTGGCCATCGCGTCCTTGTTGATGACCTTCTCCAGGGGGTGACCGAGCAGCAGCTTCTTGATCGGCAGCTCCTGTTTTTTGCCGGACAGCGTGCGCGGGATTTCGGCCACCGCGAAGATGTCGTTCGGCAGGAAGCGCCGCGACAATCCGGCTTCGATCGCCTTGTTGATCTTCGTCTTCATCGCAGCGTCCAGCGCAATGCCTTCACGCAGCACCACGAACAGCGGCATGTAGCTGTCGCGGCCGAGATATTCGAGGTCGACGACCAGGGAATCCAGCACCTCCGGCAATGCCTCGATCGCCGAATAGAGCTCGCTGGTGCCCATGCGCAGGCCGTGGCGGTTGATGGTGGCGTCGCTGCGGCCATAGATCACGCAGGACCCGTCGGTGTTGATCTTCAGCCAATCGCCGTGCCGCCACACCGGGCCGCGGCCAGAACCATCGAAGTTGTCCGGATAGGTCTCGAAATAGCTGGCGCGATAGCGCGCGTCGTCGGGATCGTTCCAGAACCGCAGCGGCATTGACGGCAGCGGCTCGGTGCAGACGAGCTCGCCGACCTCGTCGATCACGGCGCGGCCCTGCTCATCGAAGGCTTCCACCGCGCAACCGAGCAGGCGACACTGCATGGTGCCCGGCATCTGCGGCAGCTCGCGATTGCCGCCGATGAAGGCGCCGGCGAAATCGGTGCCGCCGGAGATGTTCGCCCACCACATGTCGGCTTGTGCGGTGTTGCCGTTGCGTTTCGCGAGCGCGGCAAAGCGGTCGTTGAACCAGGCTTGCGTGTCGGCGCTGAGCGGCGATCCGGTCGAGCCCAACGTGCGCAGGGCGGAGAGGTCGCCGACCGCGGCAAGATCGATCTCCGCCTTGGTGCAATTGGCAAAGAACGCCGCACCCGCGCCGAAGAACGTCGCCTTGGCCCTGGCGACGAAGCGCCACAGCGTGGTCCAGTCCGGCTTGTCCTTGGCGCCGCCGGGGCTGCCGTCGAAGATGCAGCAGGTGGTGCCGTTGAGCAGGCCATTGGTCTGGCAGTTCCACATGATCCAGCCGGTCGAGCTGTACCAATGGAAGCGTTCGCCGAACGAGTTCTCGTGATAGCTGCAGCCGATGTCGTTATGCAGCGTCGAGAGCGGCAGCGCCACGACGATCACGCCGCCATGGCTGTGCAGGATCGGTTTCGGCAATCCCGTCGTGCCTGAGGAATAGACGATCCAGAGCGGATGATCGAACGGCAGCCATTCCGGCTCGAACGCATCGATCTCGGCGCTCTCGCTTGCGAGGATGGACGACAATTGCGCCTCGGTGGGCGCCGTCTCGCTGTGCAGGATGACATGCTGCACGGTCGGTAGCGCGCTTCGCAATTCATCGATCACGCCGCGCCGGTCATGGCGGCGGCCGGCATAGGTCACGGCGTCGCAGGCGATCAGCACCTTCGGCTCGATCTGCTTGAAGCGGTCGATCACCGCCGGCGCAGCCATGTCGGGTGCGCAGAGGCTCCAGATCGCACCGAGGCTCGCGGTCGCAAGAAGCGCGATGATGGTCTCCGGGATGTTCGGCAGGTAGGCGGCGACGCGATCGCCGCGTTGCACGCCCTTGGCCTTCAGATGTAGCGCCAGCGCGGCCGCCTTGCGCCGGAGCTCCGGCCAGCTCGTCTCGACAAGCTTGCCGTCTTCGCCGCTCGAGACGAGAGCGGGCAGGCCCGCGGCATGCGCGGGCTCGACATGGCGAAACACCTGGCGCGCATAGTTCACCGAGGCGCCGGGAAACCACACCGCGCCAGGCATCTTGCGGCTCGCGAGCACGGCGGAATGCGGCGTCGGCGATTCGATGCCGAAATAGTCCCAGATGCTTTGCCAGAAGCCGTCGATGTCGGTGACCGACCAGCGCCGCATCTCCTCGAAGTCGGCAAACGCAAGGCCGCGCGTCTGCTTCAGCCATTGGCGGTAAAGGGCCATTTGCGGGACGTAAGGTGGTGTCATGAGCGTTTCCGGGTCTTCTTTCTTGCTGTCGTATCTCGGCAGCCGCGGCGGCCACGTGCGGCA
The DNA here is from genome assembly GCF_045571475.1 of Bradyrhizobium sp. ORS 86. Taxonomy (NCBI): domain Bacteria; kingdom Pseudomonadati; phylum Pseudomonadota; class Alphaproteobacteria; order Hyphomicrobiales; family Nitrobacteraceae; genus Bradyrhizobium; species Bradyrhizobium sp. ORS 86. The sequence goes on from NZ_CP120699.1 coordinate 464,054, forward strand.
GCTCTAGCATAGGCGCGCGAGCGCAGGGAACGCCGTTCCAGCCCTGTGTGCGCCAGCATATTCTTACCGCTCTTTCCGCGTACTATGCCGCACCTGATTCAGCGTGCAGGACCCAGCTCATGCAGATGTCCGTCGGCGAACTCTTCATTCTCGGCTTTTACGGCAAGGTCATCCCGGCCTGGCTGAAGGACTTTGCGGCGCGATTCGGGCTCGGCGGGGTGATCCTGTTCGATTATTCCTGCCAGACCCGGCAATACGACAACAACATCGTCTCGCCCGCGCAGGTTCAGGCGCTCTGCGCCGAGATCGGGGCACTGCCCTCGCGCCCGCTGGTCTTCATCGATCAGGAAGGGGGGCTGGTGCGCCGGCTCAAGGAGGGTCTCGGCTTTCAGCCGATGCCGAGCGCGAAGGATTTCAATCTGCTCCCGATCGAGGAGAAGCAGCAAATCCTGGCCGCAAGCTATGCGGAATTGCGCCAGCTCGGCATCAGCTACAATTTCGCGCCCGTGATCGACGTCGATTACAACCCTGACAATCCGAATATCGGTCGCATCAAGCGGTCGTACTCGGCCGACATTCGCGAGGTCGCGGCCAATGCGCGCCTCGTCGACGCTGCGGCGCGGCAAGCGCGGGTCGGCCTCTGCCTGAAGCATTTTCCGGGGATCGGTGGTGCGAAGGTCGATTCGCATCTGGAGTTCATGGATATTTCCGATGCGCTGCGGCCAGAGCAGGAGGAGTTGTTCTATGCCCTGGCGCCGCAGACCCATGGCGACGCCGTGCTGGTCAGCCACGCGATCGTCCGGCCGTGGGATGCTGACAATCCGATGACGCTGTCATCCGCCGGGATCGGCCGCCTGCGCCGCCGCCTGCCCGAGACGCTCCTGATCACCGACGACATGCAGATGCAGGGATTGCAAAAGGCGCTCGGCACCAACGCGGCCAGCCTGCAGGCGATCGGTGCCGGCATGGATATGATCTGCATCGGCAACAATCTGTTCGATCAGGAGCGGGAGATGGCCGCCATTGCGGAAGCGATCGTGGCCCACCTTGCCGATGGCACGCTCGATCAGGCCGGCATCGGCCGGTCCATTGAGCGGGTGCGAAAGCGCAAGGCGCTGCTCACCTGATTGGGGCCCTGAAAATCAGCGGAGGCGCCCGGAGGGAGCGGAACCAATCCTCCTTACCGCGATTTAACGTAGACGCTCATTGGGGCTCAACAACCATGAAGATGCTCAAGCGTCTCTTCGGATTGATTTGGCTACGCCACGTCGCGCGCGAATCGGCCGACTTCCCGCCTGCTTCCATTGATCCCGACGAATTCACGCGCCTGCTGTGCAGCGGGCGCACCGAGGATCTGCGGATTCTGGCCAGAAAGCTCAGCCAACGCTCGCGGGCGCACGCATAGCGAACGGGTTACGCCCGGCTGCGGAAGCCGGCTCTGATCGATCAGGGCCAGCAAATCCGGCGCGCGGCCCTTCGCAGTTGAGCGGAGAAATCACCGTCACTTCGCCTTTTCGTGGTTTTCCATCCCGACCGCCTTGTAGTCATAGGTCGGATAAAACTCGGTGTGATAAGCGCCCCAGGCGTTGTTCTCGATGACGCGGTTGACCTCGCGCAGCCGCGCTGCCGGCAGCCGGAGTGTCACGACCTGGCCAATTCCCATCATCACGTACCAGCTAACGACCTCGACGCCTTCGGGCGGAAACGCCTTGTAGAAGCCCTGTCGCTCGAGCTGGGCATTCAGTTCGCTCAGCGGTCGCGACTGGTCATGCTTGAAGAAGATGGTGACCATGACCGCGTTGTCGGGCGTCGGCGGCGCATTGGCGCTTGGCGGGCTCTGGGCCTGCACGTCGGCCCCCAATGCCAGCGCCGCGGTTAGTGCCGCGATGGCCATCCAGGATCTGCGTCGTCCTCGCATCGTCGCTGCCTCCTTGTTGGGGTCTTGCGGGCTATCCGAGGCGGCGGATCATCGCGGCGGCCCGTGGGGCTGTAAATTGACAATCGCCCAACTCAGTTCCTCCAGCGAACCGCGGTCGCTTGAGCCAGATCGACGCTGGTTCCAGGAGGGTAAATACGGATCCGTGAAATTACGGGGATGGAGAGGCCGGCGTCCCGTAAGAATACTGTAACTCGACTCAAATATGCGGGATTCATTGCCAAATCAGCGGCAATCTGTGCCTGCTGGGCGCTAGATCACAGTTGCGTCACCCGTAATTCTACGGGCCTTCGCGTTAACGCAGTCACAAGTTCACCTTCGGTAAACCATATTTATGACGCAACACGACAATCGAGCCGAAGCCCGCCTTCCGACCTGGATCGACGAAGCCACGCCGCTTGAGACCCCCCGGTTTGAGGTCCAGGACGTCGCCCCGCGACCGCAGGTTACGGAGGAGGCTGGTGCCGCGATCGTCCGCCAGTTCAATGGACCAGTGACGGCGCTGCTGCTCTATATGAATGAGCTCAAGCAGCACAGTCATCAGTTCGCGCAGGCACCCGGCAACGGCATTTACCTGCGACAGGTCATCGAGAACGCGCTCGAGCAGACCGAACGCGTGTCCGCGATGCTGAAGCAGATCTCCGATTTCTATCCGAGCGCCATTCCGGCCGCCGACTTCAGGCCGCTCCGGGACGACAAGCCGATGCGATCCCATTCGCCCGAGGTGATGTTCGCGCCGCAGGCCGGGCGGAAGCCGTTGACGAAGCGCGAGCGCGAAGTGCTCAGCCTGATCAGCGACGGCTATTCCAACAAGCAGGGCGCGCTTCACATGAATATCAGCCCGCGCACGTTCGAGAGCCACCGCGCCGAAGCCATGCGCAAGCTCGGTGCGCGCAACACCGCCGACCTCGTGCGCAAGGCTCTGCTCTATACTGCCTGATCCGTCTTTCGCCGCACGGGCGCCGAGAAGTGGCTCGCATGCTCCGGCCTGCCCGCGCAATGGGCTCCGGCTGTCTCGGTGGATGCCGCCGCGGCGGCGACCGGCATCTCAGAGATAGTCCTCCGCCGGAATGTGCATCCGCGGCGTCAACCGCGTCTTAGGCGCCGCCGGCGAGCGCTCTTCGGGAATGATCGTGATCACCCACATCGTCGAGACGCCTGGCTTGCCTTCGACGATCGATCGCACGCGGCCGGTGATCGTCTCGCCGCCGGAGTGAACGGTTGCGGATCTGCCGTTGAACTGGGCAATGCGAAGGCGCCTTGCTTCCTTGTGGTCGGTCGTTTGGTACGTGAACATCGGCCCCCTCGCGCGTCCACGCAACTGTGTGAGGTCAACGTTATCCGACGGTGAAAATCATGAGCCGTAGAAGTACGGCTCAAGTGGCGGTCAGTTGCTGACGGTTTCCTGACGCTGGAGCAACTGTGCGTACCGCGCCTTGACCGTGGCGTAGCATTCGCATGTGGTCTTGATCAGCCCGTCCAGATTGACGATCTCGATGTGACCGCGGCTGTAGTGAATGAAGTTCGCCTGCTGCAACGTGTGTGCGACCAGCGATACGCTGTTGCGTCGTGCGCCGATCATCTGCGCCATCGCTTCCTGTGTCAGGACGAACTTGTTGCTGCGGGCGAGGTCGCGCGTTTGCAGCAGGCATCGCGCCAGCCGCGATTCGACGGTGTGAGCCGCGTTGCAGCCGGCAGTCTGCTGGATCTGTGCGTAGACCGCGAGCCCGTGCCGCGCCAGCGCCGCGCGGAATGTCGGGCTCAGCCCGGCCGCCTTCCGCAACGCCTCGACCTCGATCGTGGAGGCAACGCCCGGCACCAGCACCACCGCGCTGTTCAGCGTGGGAGCCTCGCCAAGCCCGGCGAACGCACCGAAGATGCTGTCGCGGCCGACCATCGCGACCTGCACGTGCTCGCCCCGGGCCAGCTTGACCACCAGCGAGATCACGCCCTTGTGCGGCAGATATGCGCGCTTGAGCAACTCGTCGGCTTCGCTCAGCACCATATCCGTAACGAGATCGACGGTTTGCAGGTGCTGGCGGATCAATTCGAAATCGTTCGCCGACAGTGACGACAGGAAACCGTTAGGTGATCGCGAAACCGTATCCAAAGCACCCTCCAGCCTACCGGCAAAGCTGTCTCTGGCACCTCGGCCGACGCGTGCAGCCGTACGTCCTTGCAACCTATCTTGCCACGTCTTGAGTTTAATAAAAATAGGTCTATTGCCGCACGCCGTTGATCGCTCTGGTCCGGCGTGCGGGCTCGCGCGCGGTCAATCCTCGGACCCAACCCATTGCGCGGCATATGCCTTGACCGTCGCGTAGCACTCGCAGGCAGCCTTCTGCAAAGCGTCGACATCGGTGATTTCGATATGTCCGCGGCTGTAGCGGAGAATACCAGCTTGCTGAAATCCATGCGCGACGATCGACACGGCATTGCGCCGAACACCAATCATCTGCGCCAGCAGCTCCTGGGTCAGCGGCAATGCCTCGCTGCCGCACAGGTCGCGCGCGCGCAGTAGCCACCGCGACAACCGTGCTTCGACCGCATGCGAAACATTGCATGCCACTGACTGTTGCGCCTGTGCCATCAACGCCTGCTCATGGAGGGCGACCAAGGTTCGAAACGCGGTGCTGCGCTCGACCGCCGCGCGGAAATCGTCCGCCCGTAGCACCGAGGCGGTACTCGGGACCACGACGATCGCGTCGGTGAGCAGCGGGCGGTTGTAAAGCGCGGCAGATGCGCCGACGACTCCGTCGCGGCCGATCGTCGCGATCTCGACCGATTGCCCGTCGGATAGATTGATCATCATCGAGATGATGCCGCCGTGCGGAAGATAGACCCGTTGCACCGGTGAGCCGGCGCCAGCCAGCACCGCGTCCTTGGTCAGTTCGACGGTTTCGAGAACCGGATGGAGTTGCGCGAGCTCTGCAGCCGGCAGCGCTTGCAACAAACGATTGGGCGGATGCGATACCGCAGACATTGGATCTCCTGCCGAGGGCGGGAGCACTACGGTCTCACATCACCTACTCTGGGCGTTTGGAACGGCAGCGAACATAGCCGTCCCGTTCAATTGCACAAGAGTTGCAGTGTTCACTTTATACACCCTACAACGCAGACGGTGCTGACCGGCTCCCGATTCCCGCACAGAACGCATGCCCACCGCCACCGAACGGTTTCGTCATTCCGTGGCATTATTGATTTTTTGTTAACGCCGAGCTGGGACATCGGTCGGGTCTCGCGACGCGAATGTGATCGCGCGCACGCTCCGATCGATCGGATGGCGCGCGAAGGCCCGCACGCGACATGCAATGTCTCGATTGCTTGCGCATGCATTCGGGCGCCACCCAAGCGCTCACGTGTGGCAGCTCGAAGCTGCTCTTCTGGGTATTAGTACGGAGAAGCTCTTTAACGAACGGGTAGCGCGAACGGCCCAGTGTGGCTCGTCGCCGTGTGAAACTTGCGGCGTCGCGTCAATTGTGTTCATCCAGAAGGGTATCCAGTATGTCCGGCATCGTCCTTTCGGCTTCGGTCCGCCAGAACCTGCTTTCGCTGCAGTCGACCGCCGATCTGCTCGCCACCACGCAGAACCGCCTTGCCACCGGCAAGAAGGTCAACTCTGCGCTCGACAATCCGACCAACTTCTTCACCGCGCAGTCGCTCGACAACCGCGCCAGCGACATCAACAACCTGCTCGACGGCATCAGCAACGGCGTGCAGGTGCTGCAGGCCGCCAACACCGGCATCACCTCGCTGCAGAAGCTGGTCGACAGCGCCAAGTCGGTCGCCAACCAGGCGCTGCAGGCCGCCGTCGGCTACTCCCAGAAGTCGTCGGTGACGACCGCCGCGATCACCGGCGCAACGGCCGACAACCTGCTCGGCACGCCGACCTACAGCAACGCCCAGCTCGTCGGCTCGGTCGTCAACAACAACCTCGGCACGCCCGCGCCGATCACCGCGGCGACCAAGCTCGTCAGCGCGGCGACCTCCGACACCCTGGCGGCGACGCCGACCGGTGTCCTCACCGTCAACGGCAAGACGATCACGTTCTCGACCGCGCAGACCACCTCGACCACCGACGCGGCGGGCAACGTCACCCTCGGCACCGGCGCGGGCAGCACGCTGACCGTCGGCGACCTGCTCACCGCGATCGACGGCATCACCGGGGCGACCACCGCTTCCTCGGTGTCGGGCGGCAAGCTGCAGATCAGCACCGGCACCACCCAGGATCTGGTGATCTCCGGCACCGGCACCGCGCTGACCGCCTTCGGCCTCACCGCCGGCACCACCGCGCGCACCGCGACCACCGCGCTCGGCGGCCTGACGCTGACGATCGGCGCCACCGGCAACGGCACCGCCACCAACATCACCTTCGGCACCGGCGCCGGCCAGGTGAAGTCGCTCAACGACCTCAACACCCAGCTTGCCGCCAACAACCTGCAGGCCTCGCTCTCCTCGACCGGGGCGCTCACCATCAGCACCACCAACGATGCCGCGTCGGCGACCCTCGGCACGATCGGCGGCACCGCGGCCGGTGCCGGCAAGCTGTTCAACGGCCTCGCCGGCAGCGCCCCGGTGCAGGATCCGACCGCGCTGGCCAACCGCGCCAACCTGGTCGACCAGTACAACAACATCCTGGATCAGATCACCACGACGGCCCAGGACGCCTCGTACAACGGCATCAACCTGCTCAACGGCGATCAGCTCAAGCTGACCTTCAACGAGACCGGGTCCTCGACGCTGAAGATCCAGGGCGTGACCTTCAACGCCGCCGGTCTCAACCTCACCAAGCTGACCGAGGGAACCGACTTCCTGGACAACGCCTCGGCCAACGCCACGCTGAAGACGCTCAACACCGCGAGCGGGCTGCTGCGGACCCAGGCCTCGACCCTCGGTTCGAACCTGTCGATCGTGCAGATCCGCCAGGACTTCTCCAAGAACCTGATCAACGTGCTGCAGACCGGCTCGTCCAACCTGACGCTGGCCGACACCAACGAGGAGGCGGCCAACAGCCAGGCGCTGTCGACCCGCCAGTCGATCGCGGTGTCCGCGCTGGCGCTCGCCAACCAGAGCCAGCAGAGCGTGCTCCAACTGCTCCGCTAAGCGCAGCTTCGATAGGCATCAATATGAAGGCGGCGGAGGAAACTCCGCCGCCTTTGTCTTGCGCGCCGTCCATCTGAAGCGAGGTCCGGATCTCCTGGACGTCATGACATGCTGCGAGCCAAGCTTAACAGTCGCCCGCTGCAATTTGATTCAATCCACGGTCTTCACCGGACGCCGTGCTACCTGCGCGGGCACTAAGTGCCTGTTCTTTCGAGCGTCGCCGTCGTCACAGAATGCATCGTCCAACTCTTTGAAATGCCTCATCATCCGTATTTGCACGGACCCCGAAATTAACGTCGCCGTGAAGCCGGCGAGGTTATCGGGAGGAGGCGACCGTTCCGTAGCACTTTGAGGGGACCGATTTCGATGGACGATCTGTTGCGCGAGTTCCTGACGGAGAGCAGCGAGAGCCTGGACACGGTCGACAACCAGCTCGTGCAGTTCGAGCAGGATCCGAACAACGCCAAGATCCTGGATAACATCTTCCGCCTGGTGCACACGATCAAGGGGACCTGCGGCTTCCTCGGGCTGCCGCGGCTGGAGGCGTTGGCGCATGCCGGCGAGACCTTGATGGGCAAGTTCCGCGACGGCATGCCGGTGACCGCGGAGGCGGTGACGCTGATCCTGTCCTCGATCGACCGCATCAAGGAGATTTTGGCCGGGCTCGAGGCCACCGAGGCCGAGCCCGACGGCACCGACCGCGACCTGATCGATCAGCTCGAAGCCATGGTCGCGCGCGGCATCGCGGCGATGGCCGAGACCAGCGCTGCCGACGATACGGCGGTGCCGGTGGTCGAGGCGCCGTCGGTGCAGCCGGCGCTCGCCACGGGCACGCTGGTGGCGCAGACATTGGAGCGGCCGCTGCGCCCGGGCGAGGTCTCGCTCGACGAGCTCGAGCGCGCCTTCCGCGAGACCGCAACCGAGGTGGTGGCGCCGGTCGCCAGGCCCGCCACGGCCCCTGCCGCCGCCGAGGCGGCGAAGAAGCCGGCGCGCCGGAGCGCCGCCGAGGCCGAGGCCGAGGGCGGCGACAAGATCGCCAACCAGTCGATCCGGGTCAATGTCGACACCCTCGAGCACCTGATGACCATGGTCTCCGAGCTGGTGCTGACCCGCAACCAGCTTCTGGAGATCTCAAGGCGCAACGAGGACACCGAGTTCAAGGTGCCGCTGCAGCGGCTCTCCAACGTCACCGCCGAGCTGCAGGAGGGCGTCATGAAGACGCGGATGCAGCCGATCGGCAACGCCTGGCAGAAGCTGCCGCGCATCGTCCGCGACCTCTCCGGCGAGCTCGGCAAGCAGATCGAGCTCGAGATGCACGGCGCCGACACCGAGCCTCGACCGCCAGGTGCTCGACCTGATCAAGGACCCGCTGACCCACATGGTGCGCAACTCCGCCGACCATGGCCTGGAGACCCCGGCCGAGCGGCTCGCGAGCGGCAAGCCCGAGCAGGGCACCATCCGCCTGTCCGCCTATCACGAGGGCGGCCACATCATCATCGGCATCGCCGACAATGGCCGCGGCCTCAACACCGAGCGGATCAAGGCCAAGGCGCTCTCGAACGGTCTCGTCACCGAGGCCGAGCCTCGAAGATGACGGAAGCGCAGGTCCACAAGTTCATCTTCGCGCCCGGCTTCTCCACCGCCGCGCAGGTCACCTCGGTGTCCGGCCGCGGCGTCGGCATGGACGTGGTGCGCACCAATATCGACCAGATCGGCGGCACCATCGACATCAAGAGCGTGGCCGGCGAGGGCGCCAGTGTCACCATCAAGATCCCGCTGACGCTGGCGATCGTCTCCGCGCTGATCGTCGAGGCCGCCGGCGACCGCTTCGCGATCCCGCAGCTCTCGGTGGTCGAATTGGTGCGGGCGCGCGCCAACTCCGAGCACCGCATCGAGCGCATCAAGGACACCGCGGTCTTGCGGCTGCGCAACAAGCTGCTGCCGCTGATCCATCTGAAGAAGCTGCTCGAGATCGACGACGGCGCGGCCAGCGCGGCCGAGAACGGCTTCATCGTGGTGACCCAGGTCGGCAGCCAGACCTTCGGCATCGTGGTCGACGGCGTGTTCCACACCGAGGAGATCGTGGTCAAGCCGATGTCGACCAAGCTGCGCCACATCGACATGTTCTCCGGCAACACCATCCTCGGCGACGGCGCGGTGATCATGATCATCGACCCCAACGGCATCGCCAAGGCGCTCGGCGCCTCCGGCGCCGCGGCCCATGAGCTGGCCGAGGACAGTGCCGCCGCCCATGCCGCAAGCGGCGAGCAACTGACCTCGCTCCTGGTGTTCCGCGCCGGCACCAGCCAGCCCAAGGCGGTGCCGCTCGGCCTCGTCACCCGGCTCGAGGAGATCGCCGCCGACAAGATCGAGCTCTCGAACGGCCGCCACATGGTGCAGTACCGCGAGCAGTTGATGCCGCTGGTGCAGATGGCGGGCGTCGAGGTGCAGCGCCAGGGCGCGCAGCCGATCCTGGTGTTCTCCGACGACGGCCGCTCGATGGGGCTCGTGGTCGACGAGATCATCGACATCGTCGAGGAGCGGCTCACCATCGAGGTCGCGGGCTCGCAGGACGGCATCCTGGGCTCGGCGGTGATCAAGGGCCAGGCCACCGAGGTGATCGACGTCGGCCACTTCCTGCCGATGGCGTTTGCCGACTGGTTCGCGCGCAAGGAGATGCGCCCGTCGGCGAGCGCGCAGTCGGTGCCGCTGGTCGATGATAGCGCGTTCTTCCGCAACATGCTGGCGCCGGTCCTGAAGGCCGCCGGCTACAAGGTGCGCACCGCGGGCGGCGCGCAGGAGGGGCTCGCGGCGCTGCGCTCGGGGCAGGCCTTCGACGTGGTGCTGACCGACATCGAGATGCCGGAGATGAACGGCTTCGAGTTCGCCGAGGTGATCCGCGCCGACGGCAACCTGACCGGGCTGCCGATCATCGCGCTGTCGGCGATGGTGTCGCCGGCGGCGATCGAGCGCGGCCGCCAGGCCGGCTTCCACGACTACGTCGCCAAGTTCGACCGTCCCGGGCTGATCGCGGCGCTGAAGGAGCAGACCGCCGAACTGCGCAAGGCGGCGTGATGCGGGACCAAGGACCAGATGCGATGACCAGCAAGAGCGAAGCGAGCGACGGCATCATGGCCGAATACGTCACCGCTGTGATCGGCGGGCAATTGTTCGGGCTGCCGATCTCGCGGGTGCAGGACGTGTTCATGCCGGAGCGGCTGACCCGGGTGCCGCTGGCCTCCAGCGAGATCGCCGGCGTGCTCAACTTGCGCGGCCGCATCGTCACCGTGATCGACATGCGCGCCCGGCTCGGCTGCCCAAGGCCGACGGCGGCCAGGCGATGATGGCGGTCGGCGTCGACCTGCGCGGCGAATCCTACGGGCTCCTGATCGACCAGATCGGCGAGGTGCTGCGGCTGCCCGAGGCGAGCCGCGAGGACAACCCGGTCAATCTCGATCCCCGCATGGCCAAGCTCGCCGGCGGCGTCCACCGCCTCGACGGCCAGCTCATGGTCGTCCTCGATGTCGATCGCGTGCTCGAATTGATGCCCAAGGCGGCCGCTGCTGCGTAAATCCCAGACCGAAAGACGACTGGTTCAACAAGGAGGCAAATACATGAAGACATGTCTTGTCGTCGACGATTCCGGCGTGGTGCGGAAGATCGCCCGCCGCATCCTCGAAGGAATGGAGTTCACCGTCACCGAGGCCGAGGACGGCGAGAAGGCGCTCGAGGTTTGCAAGCGCGGAATGCCGGACGCGGTGCTGCTCGACTGGAACATGCCGGTGATGGACGGCTTCGAATTCCTCGTGCAGCTTCGCCGGATGCCGGGTGGCGATGCACCGAAAGTGGTGTTCTGCACCACCGAGAACGGCATCGACCATATCTCGCGCGCGCTGCATGCCGGCGCCAACGAGTACATCATGAAGCCGTTCGACAAGGAGATCGTCACCGCGAAGTTCCAGGAAGTGGGGCTGCTTGCACTCGATCTGCCCACCGAAGCCTGAAGCCAGTTTCATCTTTTTGTCCTTGCGAGGCTCCAGTGACGCCCCTCGACTACGAGTATCTGTGTAAGCTCCTGAAGGATCATTCAGGGCTCGACCTGTCCGCAGACAAGCAGTACCTGATCGAAAGCCGCCTGCTTCCGCTGGCGCGCAAACGCGGCCTGTCCGGCATCCCCGACCTGGTGACGAAGATGAAGGGCGGTTCGTCCTCGCTCATCGTCCAGGTGGTCGAGGCCATGACCACCAACGAAACCTTCTTCTTTCGCGACAAGCTGCCATTCGATCAATTCCGCGATACGATCATGCCGGAGCTGCTGAAGGCGCGTGTCGCACGCAAAAGCATCCGGATCTGGTGCGCCGCGGGATCGACCGGTCAGGAGCCCTATTCGCTGGCGATGTGCCTGAAGGAGATGGGGGCGGCGCTGGCGGGGTGGCGGGTCGAGATCATCGCGACCGATCTGTCGCAGGAGGTGCTGGAGAAATCGAAGGCCGGCATCTACAGCCAGTTCGAGGTGCAGCGTGGATTGCCGATCCAAATGCTGGTCAAGTACTTCAAGCAATCGGGCGAGTTCTGGCAGATCAACCCTGAGTTGCGGTCGATGGTGCAGCACCGCCAGCTCAACCTGCTGCACGATTTCTCCCAGCTCGGCACCTTCGATGTGATCTTCTGCCGCAACGTGCTGATCTATTTTGATCAGGACACCAAGATCAACGTCTTCAACCGCCTTGCCAGATCGATGGAGGCAGATGGCTTCCTGGTGCTGGGCGCCGCCGAAACCGTGGTCGGCCTGACGGACGGCTTCAAGCCGTTCCCTGAACGGCGCGGCCTGTATCGGCCGAGCGGGGCGCGGACATTTGCGGCGGGGGCCGTTCTGCCGAGGGTTGCCGCCATGGCAGCGAGACTTTGACCATGACGGATGACGCCAAACTCGTTGAGCGCGTGACGTTCAGCAGGGGCTTCGATGTCTGCATCATGGCGATCGACGGCACTTGGCGGCGCGACTGCCGGCTCAATGCCATCTCCGACACCGATGCGGCTCTGACAGTGGAAGGTTCCATTCAGGGGCTCAATCTGAAGGAGTTCTTCCTGCTGCTGTCGTCAACCGGGCTCGCCTATCGCCGCTGCGAATTGATCCGTGTCAACGGCACCGAGATGGACGTCGGATTCCTCAAGGGCAAGCCGAGCAAGAAGCGATCAGCCGCTGGCGAAGGCGAGCGGGCCGGGGTCTGACCCGCCTCGCGTCCGCTCGGATCCGCCGTCATCCCGGATGTGCGGAACAGATCGCGATCTCATGTGTTGGAGCGTGACAATCGCGGTCCGCAGAACCGGCCGTTTCCGGGTCTGCGGATCAATTCAAGGTGCGTATCGGGGGTTTCGGAGCCGAGCATCCGATCAAGCGCGGCACCGTCGCCAATGTCGCTGCTTGGCTGGACATACCCGATCAACGCAACCAAGTCCGCCAAAATGACATTATAGGGATCATCGCTTTCGTCCGAGCGTGCCGCAACGTTGTCCGCCGCTGCGTTTCCCATGCATGTTTCTCCACTGCCCCCACCTTTAGGGAAGGCGCTGCTACTTGTGCGTTAAGCGGACGTCCCGTACAAATACGGGTCCATTGATCGATATGCTCGAGAGATTTCTTGTGCGGCCAAGCACCACGTGTCACCACTGATGGACGATGCATATGAGTGAGAATGGCGCTCCCCGCGGGGAGATTTTCGTAGTCGACGACGATCCTGCCGTTCGCGAGACGCTGTCCGTGGTTCTGTCGACAGCCGGTTACAAGGTGATCTGCTTTGCGGACGGTGCCGCGCTGCTGTCCGTTGCGCGAAGCAGGACACCCGCCTGCATCCTGCTCGACGTGCACATTCCCGGAAAGTCCGGTCTCGACATCCTGAAGGAACTGCATGGCGAGGATTATCCGGCGCCGATCTTCATGATCTCGGGGCAGGGCGATATCGCGATGGCGGTGAGCGCCATCAAGAATGGTGCGCTGGATTTCATCGAGAAGCCCTTCCGCGGCAACGAGATCGTTGCCCGGTTGAACGAGGCGATCGAGGCCTATACGAGGCGCCGCACCGAGACCTCGGCATCGCGCATCGCCTCGCTGCATTTCCCGGGGCGCGAGCCACTGACCCGCCGCGAGCGCGAGGTGCTCGAGCAGTTCACCTCCGGCGCGTCCAACAAGGAGGCCGGGCGTCATCTCGGCATCAGCCCGCGCACCATCGAGGATCACCGCGCCAACATCATGAAGAAGCTCGGTGCGCGCAATGCCGCCGACCTCGTCCGCATCGTGATGACGGCGCAGCGCCAAGCCTGATTTCCGCGTGGCCTGAATTGCCGCGCGGAATCCAGGGCCGGCGTTCGCGAGCATCTATTCTGCGAGCGCCTTGCGGATCATCGCCGCGAGTTCCGACTTGCGATAGGGCTTGGGCAGCAGCAGCACGCCTTCGTCGAGCCGGCCGTGATGGATGATCGCATTCTCGGTGTAGCCCGAGGTGTACAGCACCTTGAGGTCGGGCTTCATCCTGAAAATCCGTTCGGCAAGCTGGCGGCCGTTGAGCCCGGGCATGATCACGTCGGTGAATAGCAGATCGAACGGCTTGCCGGCCTCGACGATCGCGAGCGCTTCATTGGCAGTCGCGGCGGCCAGCGTCACGTAACCGAGCCCGTGCAGTTGCGCCAGCACGTAGTCGCGCACCAGCTTGTCGTCCTCGACCACCAGAATCGTCTCGTGGCCCCCCTCGAGCTCCAGCGCCGTCGCCTCCTCCGCCGCGACCGCCGTGCCTGAAGCCGCCGGAAGATACATCCGGATCGTCGTTCCGTACCCTTGCTCGCTGTAGATCTTGATGTGCCCGGCGGACTGCTTGACGAAACCGTAGACCATGCTGAGGCCGAGCCCGGTGCCCTTGCCTGGCCCCTTCGAGGTGACGAAGGGATCGAACACCTTGTCGAGCATATCAGTGGCAATTCCCATTCCCGTATCGCTCACGGCGATCATGGCATATGGGCCCGGCCGTACATCGCCGTGCGAGCCGGCATAACTCTCGTCGAGCACCACGGATGCCGTCTCGATCGTCAGCCGGCCGCCTTGCGGCATGGCATCCCGAGCATTGAGCGAGAGGTTGAGCAGGGCGTTGGCCAGCCGATTGGGATCGACGACCGCCAGGCATGTCTTGTCCTCGAAGGCCGATCGGATCTCGACCTGCTCGCCGAGCGTCCGGCGCAGCAGCTTGGTGGTGTCGATGATCAGCGCGTTGACGTCGATCTCGCGCGGCTCGAGCGGCTGCTTGCGGGCAAACGCCAGCAGTTGCTGGGTGAGATCGGCGCCGCGCGACGCGGCCTCGTCGATCATCCGGGTGATGGCCGCGAGCTGCGGCTGGTCCTTTACGGCATCGCCCAGAATCTCGATCGTCCCGGTGATGACGGTGAGGATATTGTTGAAGTCGTGCGCGATGCCGCCGGTGAGCTGGCCGACCGCTTCCATTTTCTCCGACTGCCGGATCCGATCCTCGGCGGCGATCTTTTCCGTCAGGTCGCGGATGAAGCCGTTGAAAAGAAATCCATCGCGGGTCTTCAGCGCCGAGATGCTCAACTCGGCGGTGAATTCGCTGCCGTCGCGCCGCCGGATCTGCGCCTCGCGCCGGGGCTCGCGAACGCGTTCGCCGCCGGAGCTCAGGAATCCGGCGAGCGCCGTGGCGAGCGGGCCGCCCGGCCTGCCCATCAGTTCGAATACGTTGCGGCCAATCGCCTCCTCGCGGCTCCAGCCGAAGATCGTCTCTGCCTGCGTATTCCAGTCGCGGATGATGCCGAACTGGTTGATCTGCACAAAGGCATCGAGCGAGCCGTCGATGATGCCTCTCGCGAGCTGCGCGCTCTCGCGCAGGCTTTCCTCCGACTTGCGGCTCTCGGTCATGTCGTACGTCGACTTGGCGATGCCGATGACGGCGCCCGACAGCGCCTTGATCGGCGTCATCGAGAGTGACACGTCGACCGTGCTGCCGTCCTTGCGCAGCCGCACGGTCTCGTTCTGCTCGATCCGTTCGCCCCGGCCGATTCTGCGAATGATCTCGTCGATCTCGGTGCGCCGGTTCGGCGGCACGATCAGGGCGATGTGTCGGCCGACCGCCTCGTCGGCGCTGTAGCCATACAAGCGCTCGGCGGCCGGATTCCAGCCCGTGATGATTCCCTCGAGCGACATCGTGATGATGGCGTCGCTGGAGGATTCGACCGCTGATGCGAACAGGCGCTCGCGCTCGGCATGGTGGTCGCGCGCCGCCTCGGTGCGGCGATGCTCGGCGATCTCGCGCTCGAGCGCCACCGTCTTGGCGTTGGCCTCGTCCATCACGCGAACGAACGCGCGCGCCAGCACGCCGGTCTCGCCGCTGGCGTTGACCGGAATGGCGGCGGTGCCCTTTTCGCCGACGCGCTCCACGGCGGTGGTCAATTGCGTGATCGGCCGGGTCAGCGAGCGCGCGATCACCCAGGCCAGCACGCCCGCGCCGAGCACGGCCAGCAGACCGACCAGGAT
This sequence comes from Bradyrhizobium sp. ORS 86, assembly GCF_045571475.1. Taxonomy (NCBI): domain Bacteria; kingdom Pseudomonadati; phylum Pseudomonadota; class Alphaproteobacteria; order Hyphomicrobiales; family Nitrobacteraceae; genus Bradyrhizobium; species Bradyrhizobium sp. ORS 86. The sequence goes on from NZ_CP120699.1 coordinate 479,626, forward strand.
TGAGCTGTTGCGGATCGCCACCGCCGGCGCCATGAACACGGCCTTGGGCACGATGTCGATCACGGCGACCCATTGGTGTGTCGCCAGCAGCGTCGGCGCCAGCGCGACAACGCAGTCCTCCTGTCCGGCCTGACCGACGACGATCTTCGCGACGCCTTGTGTGGTGCCGAGCGCGGCCGCCAGATTGGGCATGTCGCGCTGCCAGTTCGTCGGCTTGCCGAGCTGTGCGCCGAATTCGCGCCCGCGGTCGGGGTTGACGAGATAGTTGCCGCCGGCGTCGACCACGTAGACCCGTTCGCCGGGACGCGCCGATGCGCGGACGCTTTCGAGCGTCGGTCGCATGTCGGCATTGATGATGACGATCCCGAACGGCTTGCCGTCCTGTGTCCTGACCGGCTTCGCCACCATCATGGTCGCGACATGCGGTGTCTCGACGGCGCCATTCTCCTCGTCCAGGCCGATCGGCGAGACGTAGATGCCTTCCGGTGGCAGATTGATCGTATTGCGGAAATAGGCGACATCGCCGACCTGTTTCAGCTCCGGCTCGGGCACGATTCGCACCGCGCCGTTGGGACCGGAGCGGTCGACCCGCGCGAGTTCGCGATGATTGTCCGCGACGCCGATGAAGCGCAGCGAGTAGGCCGGCTTGAACGCCATCTGCGCGGCCAACTGGGCTTCCAGCCGCTGGCGCCAGACCGCTTCCGTGATGCCGTCAACGGGATCGACCCCACCATTGAGCCGCGCCCGCATCAGCCCGCCGACCGCCGGCAGAACCTGGAAGGTCGTGATGTCGCCGGGTGTCGCACGGGCGCGGGCCTCGAGAACCGAGGCCGCAAAGCGAACTTGTGTTTCGATCCGGTCGAGCACGCGCGGGGCGAGCGCGCGCTCAAGGCTGCTATAGCTGAGCCATCCGACCGCGGAAACCGCGATCGCGACCAGCGCAATCATCGCGATGGCAAGCCTGGTCGTCAGCGTCATCTGTCCATTCGCAACTTTCCGCCGGCGCGCGAGCTGACCGGCCAGCCGATGTTCATTCGAATCCGCGGCCAGTTGCAACGCCGATTTCGGCCTCCGGACGTGCCGGCCCGCTTGTCCTGAGGTTCCTGGAGGCGGGAGCTGAAGCTGAACTTGACTGCCATGTTCAAGCGATCCAGAAACGGAAACACTGGCGTATGCAAGCAATTTCGAGAGCGATGGGGCCTCCATGACAACCCAGAAGACCAAGACCCCCGATCAACTGCGCAGCGCCCGCTGGTTCGCGCCCGACGATTTGCGTGCCTTCGGCCATCGCTCGCGCGCGATGCAGATGGGCTACGCGCCGGAAGAATGGCGCGATCGGCCCGTGATCGCGATCATCAACACCTGGTCGGACGCGCAGCCCTGCCACATGCACTTCAAGGGCCGGGTCGATGACGTCAAGCGCGGCGTGCTGATGGCCGGCGGATTTCCGATGGAGCTGCCGGCGCTGTCACTGTCGGAATCGCTGTTGAAGCCGACCACGATGCTCTATCGCAACATGCTGGCGATGGATGCCGAGGAGCTGCTGCGCGGCCATCCCGTCGACGGCGTGGTGCTGATGGGCGGCTGCGACAAGACCACGCCGGCGCTGCTGCTCGGGGCCACCAGCATGAACCTGCCCGCGATCTATCTGCCGGCCGGCCCGATGCTGCGCGGCAACTGGAAGGGCAAGACGCTGGGCTCGGGCTCCGATGCCTGGAAATACTGGGACGAGCGCCGCGCCGGCAAGATTTCCGACAGGGATTGGGTCGACATGGAGGCCGGCATCGCCCGCAGCTACGGCACCTGCATGACCATGGGCACGGCCTCGACCATGACCGCGATCGCGGAGGCGATCGGCATGACGCTGCCGGGCGCCTCGTCGATCCCGGCGGCCGATGCCAACCACATCCGCATGAGCTCGGAAGCCGGCCGCCGCATTGTCGAGATGGTGTGGGAGGATCTCACTCCGCAGAAGATTCAGACGCGACGAGCATTCGAGAACGCCATCGCGGTCGCGATGGCGATGGGCTGCTCCACCAACGCCATCATCCATCTGATCGCGCAGGCGCGCCGCGCCGGGCAGGACATCTCCCTCGACGATTTCGAGACCGCGAGCCGAAAGGTGCCCGTGATCGCCAATGTGCGGCCGAGCGGCGACCGCTATCTGATGGAGGATTTCTTCTACGCCGGCGGGCTTCCCGGTCTGATGAGCCGGATCAGGGAGCACCTGCATCTCGACTGCATCACCGTCACGGGCAAGACGCTCGGCGAGAACATCGCCGACGCCGAGGTCTATCATGACGATGTCATCCGCACCGTCGCGAACCCGATCTACCAGGAGGGCGCGCTCGCGGTCCTGAAGGGCAATCTTGCGCCCGACGGTTGCGTGATCAAGCCGAGTGCCTGCGATCCGCGCTTCCTCAAGCACACCGGACCTGCGCTGGTGTTCGACGATTATCCGTCGATTAAGAAGGCGGTCGATGATCCCGATCTCGACGTCACCGCAGACCACGTGTTGATCCTGCGCAATGCCGGTCCGCAGGGCGGCCCGGGCATGCCGGAATGGGGCATGCTGCCGATCCCGACCAAGCTCGTGAAGCAGGGCGTGCGCGACATGGTGCGGCTGTCGGATGCGCGGATGAGCGGCACCAGCTATGGCGCCTGCATCCTGCACGTCTCGCCGGAATCCTATATCGGCGGCCCGCTGGCGCTGGTCAGGAACGGCGACCTCATCACGCTCGACGTCGCCGCGCGCACCATCAATCTCGATGTGCCGGAGGCCGAGCTGGCGAAGCGCCGCGCGGAATGGAAGCAGCCCGAACGGCGCTTCGAGCGCGGCTATGGCTGGATGTTTTCGAAGCACATCAAGCAGGCCAATGAAGGCTGCGATTTCGATTTCCTCGAAACCGGTTTTGGCAAGCCGGTGGGCGAGCCTTCGATTTATTGACTCCGTCGTTCCGGGCGATGCGAAGCATCGAACCCGGAACCTCGAGATTCCGGGTCTGGTCCTTCGGACCATCCCGGAATGACAACCGGGACAAGGCACCATGTCAAAACTCAGCGACACCACCCGCAACAAGCTGAAATCCGTCTCCACAGCCACGGTGGCGACCGCGCTGTTCAAGCGAGGCTTCCGCATCCAGGCCATCCAGGATGTCCACCCCTTGAGCCCCAATCAGCCGACCATGGTCGGCGAAGCCTTCACGCTGCGCTACATGCCGGCGCGCGAAGACCTCAACAGGATCGACGTGTTCCGCGATCGCTCGCATCCGCAGCGCAAGGCAATCGAGGATTGCCCGGCCGGCAGCGTGCTGGTGATGGACAGCCGCAAGGATGCGCGTGCCGCGTCCGCCGGTGCGATCCTGGTGACGCGGCTGATGAAGCGAGGCTGTGCCGGCGTCGTCACCGACGGCGGCTTCCGCGACGCCGCCGAGATCGCCAGGCTCGGCTTCCCGGCGTTCCATCATCGGCCGAGCGCGCCGACCAATCTCACGCTGCATCAGGCGATCGAGATCAATGTGCCGATCGGTTGCGGCGACGCGCCGGTGTTTCCCGGCGACGTGATCCTCGGCGACAGCGACGGCGTCATCGTGATCCCCGCGCATCTCGCCGACGCGATCGCCGATGAAACCTTCGAGATGACCGCATTCGAGGATTTCGTCACCGAGGAAGTCCGCAACGGCCGCGGCATTTTCGGGCTCTATCCCGCAACCGACGAGCAGACGCTGAAGGATTTCGCGGTCTGGCGGAAGGCGAAGGGGAGGTAGGTCTCGCCCGATTCTCCCGTCGTCCTGGCGAAAGCCCATAGGCGTTAAGGTAAGCGGACCATGGTTTGATAGCGTCGGGTTTTCCTCGGCGGCTCGCGAAGATGGCGCTGGAGAATGGGGAGAGATTGGCGGAGACGAGCCATTGCGGGTTGCGGAATGACGGCCTGCAAGAGTGAGACGATGAGCTGACGGAGCAATCGCCAGGCGCCAGGACTGGTCAGGCGGCTTCCGCCAAGCGGGGAGAGTCCTCGAGTTCGTCGACGAGCGGCTCGAGCAATAGAATCATCAGCAGATGAGCAAGGATATGCGATCTGGCGGATCGCTCGTTAGTTCCCGGCGGCCCCTTCAAACCAACCAGGCTCTTCAGCCGCTTGAAGCCCAGCTCGATCCGCCAGCGCAGGCGGTAGAGGGCGAGAATGTCATCCGTGGTGAAGTCATCTGGCGCAAGTGAGGTCACCAGGATGACCCAATCGGCGGCCTGCAGCGTTTTATTGGAGAGCTGATGGCCGCCCTTCTGTGCGGTCCGGCGCGCCTTGCGCCGCGCCTCGGCAGCGGCCTGTTGCGGCTTCTTGACGGCGACCAGACGCATGGCGAGCGGCGTGCCGCGCTTGGGTTTGATCCAGATCGGACAATCGAGGAGGCCTCGTTCCGCCGCCTTGCGCAGTTCGGCGATCAGATTGAATGCACAGCCCTTACCATCGAGCCAGCGTGCGCTCTTCCAACCCGCTCGAATGACGAAGTCTGCGCCGGCCTGGATCAATGTTGCCATGCGCTCCGGCTGCAAATAGGCCCGATCGGCAAGACGGATCTCGCCCGCAACCGCCGGAATCCGGTCGAGCCTCTCGCCGTCCTGTTGATCGGTCAGTTCGAAGTGGCCAAAACGCTCTTGCGGAAGATCGAACGCGCTGTGAATGCGCCACACCTCGTTCTTCTTCCTGCCATTCAACCCCTTCTTCGGCACCGTCGTGGCATCGATGATGCGGATCAGGCGACCTCGGCCGGCCCTCGGAGCTGCGGCAGCGAGTGCCTGCCCGATCAGGAGCGCCAGCCAATCCCCGCACTGGCGCAAGCGGTACAACAGAGCCACGCTCGAAACATCGACAAGACCGACCGACGTCGCCCATGCCGCCGTCAATCGAAATCCCCGTTCACCAAGGCAATACGCCAGGATCAACCGCAGCAAGTCCACGGCATTGCGTATCTCGCGCGGACGCACGAAAGCCTTCGTCTCCCGTGCGGTCCGATCGAGCGCTGCGGCCCCTCCAAGCCGGGTTACGATCCCCGCCCAGTCGCGATCGCCAGTGCTTCATATCTCATGCCATGCTGGAATCACGAACCATCCCGCACCGCAAGCCTAACTTAACGCCTATGGGCGAAAGCCAGGACCCATAACCACAGGAAGAAGTTTGGTGAAGACTGGTCGTGACCCGTTGTAGCGTGGGACGCGCAGGGTGCATCACCGATAGATCACGCGGTATGGGTCCTGGCTTTCGCCAGGACGACGATGGAACCGCGGCAGATCGGGCTACGATGTCCTACACCTCCGTCTTCTCCGCTATCCCCACCGCCCACAGCGCGAATGCGTAGACGATCGCGACTTCGTCGAGGCGGTCGAAGCGGCCGGAGGCACCGCCGTGGCCGGCGCCCATGTTGGTGCGCAGCAGCACCGGGCCGCCGCCCGACATGGTGGCGCGCAGCCGCGCGATCCATTTCGCCGGCTCCCAATAGGTGACGCGGGGATCGGTCAGCCCGCCCATCGCGAGGATCGCGGGATAATGCTTCGCCGCAACATTGTCGTAGGGTGAATAGGACAGGATGGTGCGGAAGTCCTGTTCGCTTGCGATCGGATTGCCCCACTCCGGCCATTCCGGCGGGGTCAGCGGCAGCGTGTCGTCGAGCATGGTGTTGAGTACGTCGACGAACGGCACTTCGGCGACGATGCCGGCGAACAATTCTGCGGCGCGGTTGGCGACCGCGCCCATCAGCATGCCGCCGGCCGAGCCGCCATGGCCGACGATGCGCTTCTCGCCGGTGTAGTTTGCCTCGATCAGCGCGCGTCCGGCGGCGGCGAAATCGTCGAACGTGTTGGGCTTCTTCTCGCGCTTGCCGTCGAGATACCAGCCCCAGCCCTTGTCGGCGCCACCGCGGATATGCGCGATGGCGTAGACGAAACCGCGGTCGACCAGCGACAGCCGGTTGGCGGCAAACGATGCCGGCATCGCCATGCCGTAGGAGCCGTAGCCGTAGAGCAGCAGGGGCGCCTTGCCGTCGCGGACAAAGTCCTTGCGATGCAGGATCGAGACCGGAACCTGCGCGCCGTCATGCGAGGTCGCCATGATACGTGTGGTGACATAGTCGGCCGGGTTGTGGCCGGACGGAATCTCCTGCCGCTTGCGCAGCACCCGCGTCCGCTTCGCCATGTCGTAGTCATAGACCTCCGAAGGCGTCGTCATCGACGAATAGGAGAAACGCAGGTTGGTGGTGTCGAACTCATAGCTGCCCATCGTGTCGAGCGAATAGGCGGCCTCGTCGAAGGCGATCGCGTGCTCTTCGCCGTTCTCGAGATCGCGGATGACGATTGCCGGCAGCGCGTTGGCGCGCTCCAGCCGCACCATGTGGCCGGCATAGAGCTCAACATCGAGCACGTAGACGCCTTCGCGATACGGGATCAGGTCGCGCCAGTTAGCGCGTTCGGGTGCAGCGAGCGGCGCGGTCACCACCTTGAAGTCGATGGCGTCGTCGGCATTGGTGAGGATGTAGAGCTGGTCGCCGCGATCGGCGATCGAATATTGCACGCCTTCCTCGCGCGCAGCGACGAGGCGGGGCGGGGCATCGGGATCGGAAAGATCGATCAGCCGCTGCTCCGAGGTCTCGTGGTCACCGCCGGCGATCACGCAGAACCGGCCGCTTGAGCTTTCATGCAGATGGGTGAACCAGCCTGGATCCTGCTCCTCATAGATCAGCGTATCGTCCGCCTGCGGGGTGCCGAGCCTGTGCCGCCACACCTGCATCGGGCGGTGATTGTCGTCGAGCTTGACGTAGAAGAAGCTCTTCGAATCCTTGGCCCAGACCACGCCGCCATCGGTCTCCTCGACGCAATCGTCGAGATCGGTGCCTTCAGCCCAATCGCGCACGCGGATGGAGAAATACTCCGAGCCCTTGGTGTCGGCGCTCCAGGCGTGCAGTTTGTGATCGTCGGAATGCCGGCTGCCGCCGAACTTGAAATATTTGTGGTCTTTGGCCAGCGCATCGCCGTCGAGCACGACATGCGTGTCGCCCCCATCGCGCGGCATGCGGCAGAACAGTTCATGTTGGCCGCCTTCGCGGAACTTGCGGAAATAGGCGAACGGGCCGTCGGGTGACGGCACGCTGGAATCGTCTTCCTTGATCCGCCCGCGCATCTCCTTGACGAGCCGCTTCTGCAAGCCGCCAGTGTGGCCCAGCAGGGTCTCGGTATAGTTGTTCTCCGCTTCCAGATATTTGCGGATATCGGGATCGAGGATCGAAGGATCGCGCAGCACCTCCTGCCACTTCGGATCCTTGATCCACGCATAGTCGTCCGTCACCGTGATGCCGTGGGTGGTGAAAGTGTGCGGCCGGCGCGGCGCGACGGGCGGGACGTGAACGGCAGTGGTCTTGGTGGCGGATTTGGTCACACGATCCTCATTGTGCAGGGGGCATCGCCTTATATCGGGATGAATGTGGCGATTGCCAGTGCGCGGTGGGCGTTAGTCCGGTAGGGTGGGCAAAGGCGCGGAGCGCCGTGCCCACCATCAAGCGCTGCGCTCGCAATGGTGGGCACGCTTCGCTTTGCCCACCCTACGTGTCACCTCGCAATGACGGAGATGGATGTCGCTACCCGTTCCTCAGCCGTGCGCCAGCATTGCCGCCGGAGATCGGGATCTGGTTCACCGCCAGCACCACAGCGAAGGTGATGATCAGCATCGCGATGCCGAGCACCGCGATCGCGGCGAGGTCGCCGCCTTCGTTAAGGTCGTAGATCAGGACCGACAGCACCTTGGTCTGCGAGGTGAACAGCACGATCGCGGCCGACAGTTCCCGCATCACGCCGATGAAGATGAAGCACCAGGTGGCGATCACGCCGGTGCGCAGCAAAGGCGCGGTGATCTGGCGCAGCGCCTGCAGCCGCGTCGCGCCGAGGATGCGGCTCGCTTCTTCCAACTCGGGATGGATGGTTGCGAACGCGGCCTGCAATTGCTGATAGGCCGACGGCAGGTTGATGGCGAGGAACGCGAGCAGCAGGATCCACAGCGTGCCGTAGAGCACGAAGGGCGGCCGCGTGTAGCTCAAGAACAGGCCGACACCGAGCACGATGCCGGGCACCGCGACCGGCGCGGTGGCAAGAAAGGCGAGCACGCGATGGCCCGCGATCACCCGCCGCGTGGTGACATAGGCGATCACCAGCGCGAGGATGGTGCCGATCGTCGCAGTCGCGGTGCCGAGGATCACGGTGTTCTTCAGCGCAAGCTGGGTCGACGACAGCTCGGTGAAAACGAAGATGATGTTGTGCAGCGTCAGCGTCGACGGCGTCACCAGCGTGGTGGCGTTCGGCGAGAACGCGGCGTTGAGCAATGCGAGATAGGGCAGGAACACCGGGTTGAGCAGCACCACGAGGCAGAAGCCGAGCGCGGCATAGCGCCAGCCGCGCAATTCCACCCGGCGCGGCGCGCCATATTTGCCGCCGACCACCGAATAGCTGCGTCGCCCGAGCAGCGTCTTTTGCCCCTGCAGCAGCATGATGGTCAGCAGCAGCAGCGGCACCGCGGCGGCCGCCGCCAATTCCAGTTTCGGCGGATATTGGAACAGGCTCCAGATCTTGGTCGTCATGGTGTGGAAGCCGGCCGGCAGGGCAAGGATCGCTGGCGAGCCGAACAGCGTCATCGCCTGCAGGAACGCGATCAACGCGCCTGCGACGAGGGCCGGAAGGGCGAGCGGGATCGTCACCCGTCGCGCCGTGATCCAGGCGTTGCCGCCGAGGATCGACGAGGCGTCCTCCAATTCGCCCGGCATGGTGTCGAGCGCATTGGCCACCAGCACGAAGACGAACGGGAAGGTGTAGCAGGAGATCACGAAGATGATCCCGGTCAGCGAATAGATGTTGAACAGTGCGTCTGCGTCTTCGCCTGCGAACAGCCGGTAGAGCTGGTTCAGCAGGCCTGAGTTCGGCGCCGCCAGCAGCTCCCAGGCGATCGCGCCGAGGAACGGTGGCGTCACGAAGGATGCCGTCACTAGCGCGCGGATGATCTGCCTGCCCGGCATATCGGTGCGCGACACCAGCCAACTGATCGGAGCCGCGACCGCGCAGCAGATCAGTGACGACGTGACCGCGATAATCGCGGTCGTCAGCAGCGGATCGAGGAAATCAGGATTGCTGAACAAGGTCGCAAAGTTCGCAAGCGTGAGATGGCGATCCTTGTCGGTGAAAGCGAACACCGCAAGCCACGACAGCGGCAGCAGGATCAACAGCATCAGCACGGCGGCGAACAGCCAGAGGACGGGCCGCGTCCAGTCGATGCGGGGTTTGGCGAGTGAGGTGGGGGTCATGTTGTCCCCGCTTGCCGAGCTGAGCTCCCTCGCCCCGCCCTTCGCGGGGAGAGGGTTGGGGTGAGGGGCAGCCTCCACATGCACGGAATGCGCGGAGATTCCCCCTCATCCAGAACGCATCTGACGATGCGTTCCGGCCTCTCCCCGCACGCGGGGCGAGGCAAAGAAGCGCGCAGGCACTGCCGAGCGCGAGTATGGCCGGGGCCCTTCAGGACAGCGCGTCTGGAAATTTGCTTCCGCATCGCGTCCCTCCGTTTCTTGTTATCGGCTGAGCGCGCGGCAGCGCTCCGGCGGCAGCGTCAGCCAGACCTCGCTGCCCTTGTCGACCGCGGTCTCGGCCGGCGTGGTGACGCGCAGCGACGTGCCGTCCTCCGTCTCCACCATGTAGTCGCGGTTCATGCCGAGATAGACCTGCCGCGTCACAATGGCCTTCACCGTGTTCTGCTGCGCCGCAGGCGCTTGCGTCGAGAGCTGGATCTCATGCTGACGGATCGCGACCGGCGCACTCTGGCCGGCGACGAGCCGTGCGCCGACCACTTGCAGCGTCGTGCCGGCAAACGCGACGTGGCTCTCGTCCCACGCGATGCCCTTGATCACATTGGCCGCGCCGATGAAGCGTGCGACGAACTCGGACTCAGGACGCGCATAGATGTCCTCGGGCGTGCCGAGCTGGTCGATCTTGCCGGCGTTCATCACCGCGATCAGGTCGGCGGTGGTCATCGCCTCCGACTGGTCGTGGGTGACGTAGACCGTGGTGTAGCGATATTCGTCGTGCAGCCGGCGGATTTCGAAGCGCATCTCCTCGCGCAGATTGGCGTCGAGGTTGGACAGCGGCTCGTCGAGCAGCAGGGTCTCGGGACCAACGATCAGTGCGCGCGCCAATGCGACACGCTGCTGCTGGCCGCCGGAGAGCTCGCCGGGATAGCGCTGCGCCAGTGCTTCGAGCTTGGTCGTCGCCAGGATCGCGGCGAGCTTCCTTGTGATCGTCGCGCGATCGACCTTGCGCAGCCGCAGGCCATAGACGATGTTCTCCGCCACCGTCATGTGCGGCCACAGCGCGTAGCTCTGGAAGATCATCGACATGTTGCGCTGCTCGGGCGGCAGGGTGCGCGCCTTGGAGGAGACCACGCGATCGCCGACGCGGATCTCGCCGTCGGACGGCTCGAGGAAACCCGCGATCAGCCGCAGCGTCGTGGTCTTGCCGCAGCCGGACGGCCCGAGCAGGCAAACCAACTGGCCGTGATCGATCGTGAGGGACACATCATCGACCGCGACAAACGAGCCGAACCGCTTGACCAGGCCGCGCAACTCAACCGATGCCAAGCGCTCCCTCCATTCTCGTTATTTCGCAGGGATCAGTGCCCGGCTGTTGCCGGCAGTAAAGCGGAAAACGGCGGTGACGAAAAGTGTTGGTGCCGCATTGGCAATGCGTCGCACGTGTGCAGCCCGTCATCCGCGCGCTCTTGCGCGCGTCTCGAAGGATGCACGGCCCGGATGTCTCTACTTGTCTGTTGCAACAGCGTGGCCGTCGATCCTTCGAGACGGCCGCTTCGCGGCCTCCTCAGGATGACGGGTCAAGCATGTGCGTCCGCGGCGTTGGACCCGCGCCTCGTCCCCTATGCTTTCACGTTCTCGCCGAGCCACTGCACTGCGGCGTCGGTTCCGCCCTTGCCGTGGGGAATCCCGAGCGCGGTGAGCGCGACCTCGACGACGCCGAGCGTGCCGAGGATCATCGGGGCGTTGACGTGGCCCATATGCGCGATGCGGAAGGCTTGTCCGTGCAGGTCGCCGATGCCGGTGCCGAGCACCACGCCGCACTTCTCCTTAGCATAACGCTGGATCGCGGCGGGGTCGGCACCCTTCACGGTCACCGTCGTCACCGTGTTGGAGCGCTCGGCGGGCTCGGCGATGTTGAAGCCGAGCACCTGTCCCTCGCCCCAGACCGCGACTGCGCGGCGCACCGCTTCACCGAGCAGCCGGTGACGCAGATGCGCGTTCTCCAGTCCCTCGGCGTGCAGCATGTTGATTGCCTCGCGCAGCGCGAACAGCAGGTGCACCGGCGCGGTGCCGGCATATTTGCGGTAGTGCTCCGAGCCCTCGCGCTCGGTCCAGTCCCAATAGGGCGTGCGCAAGTTCGCCTTCCTGTGCACCTCCCAGGCGCGGTCGTTGGCCGCGACGAAGCCGAGACCGGGCGGCGTCATCAGCCCCTTCTGCGAGCCGCTCATCGCGACGTCGATGCCCCATTTGTCCATCTCGAACGGCATGCAGCCGAGCGAGGCCACGGTGTCGACCATGAACAGCGCGGGATGGTCCGCGGCCCTGATCGCCTTGCCGATCGCCTCGATGTCGTTATAGGCGCCGGATGCGGTGTCGACCTGCACCGCGAGGATCGCCTTGATGCTGTGCTCCCTGTCGCGCCGCAGCCGCGCCTCGACCTCGGCCGGGCGGATGGCGCGGCGCCAGTCGCCCTTCAGCACCTCGACCTCGGCGCCCATCGCGGCCGCGGCCTGGCCCCAGCCGATCGCGAAGCGGCCGCTCTCCAGCACCAGCACCTTGTCGCCGCGCGACAGCACGTTGGAGAGCGTCGCCTCCCAGGCGCCATGGCCGTTGGAGATGTAAATGTAGGATTTGCCCTTGGTGGCGAACAGCTTCGAGAGATCGCGTAGCAGGCCTTCGGTCAGTTCGACCATCTCGGTGGAGTAGATGTCCAGCGCCGGGCGATGCATCGCCTGCAGCACCTGATCCGGCATCGTGGTGGGCCCGGGGATGGCCAGAAACTCCCGGCCCGCGCGAACGGTCATCTTCTTGGTCCTTATGGGTAAAGCGCGCAAATCAAGCGTGTGAGGGGTCAAGCGGGGAGGATATGCGATCGGGCCCGTGATTGCGAGCATGGCGGAGCAATCCAGGGCTTCAAAAAGTGCGGGACACGGCTGCCTTATTTGCCGATCGCCTCGACGACGGCGTGCCAGACCTGGTCCTTGAATGCGGTCGCGGCCGGGCTTGGGATCTGCTCGACCGCGCCATCATGCTTCTTGCAGGCCTCGACCAGGCGCAGCACCCAGATCTCGCCGTCGGTGTAATAGAGATCGCCGCCGCCATTGCGGCCGGCGAGCGTGGGACCGATCCCGGTGACCTGATATTTCGCGGTGACCATGCCGGCGGCTTCCAGGTCGGTGGCGAGCAGCGCGCGCTCGGCGTCGAGGTCGGGCGCGATGTGATGGGTCACCGCGCCGGTATAGTGGCTGACGCCGACACTGCGGTCCAGTGTCGCGGCGCCGAGCCACACCGGGCGCTTCTCCTCGCCTGAATCGAGCACCTTCCAGAAGCGCACATGGTTGCGGCGGTCCGCGCTCGATCCGACCGGCTTCTCGAAGGCGAGGTCCTCGCGCCGGCCGAGATAGAACAGGTTGCTGACCGGGGCGTCCTTGTACGGGCGATCGAGCAGCACGCTGCCGACGATCTCGATCGAGGACTTCAACGTGATCCGATCGGCCGGGTACCAGCCGGCCTGATGCATCGCGCAGACCACGTCAGTGAGATCGCCGATCAGGCCGACGTTCATGGGATCGCCGGGAATGCCCTGCGCGGTGCGCGTCACCATCGGCAGATCAGCGAGGCCCTTCTGATGCTCGTAGTGCTTCCAGAGCTCCGGCAGCAGCAGATAGGCCGCGATCAGATACGTCGCCACGACGAACAGCAGCGCCATCGCGATGCGCCGGATGCGATGGCGCCTGCGTGCCGCATGCGGATCAGGCTGGATGTCGGTCATGGCGACGCACTGCCGATGCCGCAATCGAACGTCATTCCATGCGTTGTCAGCGTCGCGTCTCGCGGCAGCCGGCGGCCTCGGCGTCCTCGACGGAGCAGAACCAGCGCGTGCCCTTGCTGATCTTCATCTCGATCCGCGCATACCAGCGGCTGGTCGGCTTGTGATAGATGCACTCGCCGGAACGGTTGACGTTGCCCTTGATGGTGCAGTCGGGCGAGGGCGCGACCGGTCCGGAGGCCGACGCGAGCAGGATCGCATGCGCGCTGTCCGGCACCTTCACGGCGCCGAGCACCGGCGTCTTCTTGTTGCGCACGCGCCAGTCCCACGGCGCGATGAAGGCGCCCTGCCACATCCCGGCCTTGGCCTCGCGCGCCGCCTTCTGGTCCGGCTCGTAGTCGTGCGAGACGTGGGTGTTGGCGAGCGCCCAGCCGCTGCCGACCAGCCATTTCTGGATGTCCGCGCCGTCGACCTCGCACCGCGCGATGGTGCGGCCGCGGCGGTCGACCGAGCGGGCGTGGCAGGTCCAGCTCTTGCCGCCGGCATGCTTGATCAGCTCGTCGCGCGCGGCGACGCCACAGGTCCAGCGCTCGCCCTTGGTGTTGAGGCAGAGCTGGTCGGTCGACGGTGCGTCGATGCCGCCGAGCCGGATGCGGACGCTGCCGATCTGGACCTGGTCGCCGTCGCGGATCTTCGGCACGCCGGAGATGTCGGCGGCGTGCGCCAGCGTCGGCAGAGACAACAGCAGGCCAGCGGTGAGCAACGTCTTGAGCATTGGCAATCCCGGCGCGAACTAAAGCCATTTCTAGTGCCCACAGATTGTGCGGGCAATTGGGCAGCGGAGCCAGTGGCGTTGTGTTGCAGGTGATTTCAACTTCGCGTCATTCTCGGTTCTGCAGCCCGGATGGAGCCAACGGGCCGCGCGAACGCGCGCCCGATGATAGACTCCGCGCAATCCGGGACTCGTTCCGCGGAAAGGTGGCCTCGGATTTCGCTGCGCTCCATCCGGGCTACGAAGCATTCGCCATTCGCTTGCGCGCCAGCACCAGAGCCATCAGCACGAAGGCCGACGTCACCTCCGGTCCGCCGACCAGGATGCGCGTCGGCGTCTTCATCTTGTTCCACTCATAGGCCCTGTAGGGGCCGCGGCGACCGCCTTCGCCGAAGGTTTGCACGATGCAGTGCAGCGCCGGCGTGAAGCTTGCGACCTCGGCGTTCAGATGCGCCAGCGCCATTAGCGCCAGCGCGGCGTCGAACGGGTTCATCTCATGGGCGGTCAGTTCGTTCACGACATAGCCGAGCACGCGGGCGCGGATCAGCGCGAACACGTTGCCGGGATCGATGATGCGCTGCGCTGTGAGCGGCAGCGCGATGAAGGCGGCGTAGCAGCGGCCGAAATAGGCCGAATAGAGCTCGGGCAGATAGTAGATGTGCGAGCGCGGATTCCTGAACGCGCCGCTCTCGACCAGCCTCTTCTGGAACGCGATGATGCGATGCACGGTCTGAAGCCGCTCTGGCGTCTCGATGATCTTCCAGCGGGCAAGGTTGCGGAACGAGACCTCGAGGATGTCGAGGTTCAAGGTCGGATCGAGGTCGTTGCCATAGGGCCGGTCGCCATTGAGATTGTCGATCCAGGTGACGACGCCGCCCTCATAGTCGATGTTATCGTTGAGCGGCACGGTGACGCGCGGCTCGTTGGCGCCGGCTCGCACCTGGTAGCCGCGGTAGAAATCGACGAGCGGCTGGGCGAGGATCGGATCGTCGGATCCGGCCTGCGTCGCCGCCGAGAACGAGCACGCCGTGGTGTCGCAGTCCGGCACGTAGATGCCGAAGCCTAGATCCTGCTTGATCTGGGCGAAGAAGCGCGAGAAGCGCGGATGTCGCCCCGGCGCCAGCGCGGTGATCACCTTCACCAAGGAGCCGTCATGCGACGGCACCTCTTCGGCGCTGGTTGTCAGGCAGAACTCCACCATGTCGGCGATCGCGCGCCGCGCGGTATTGGTCTGATCCGATGACGCGAGCCCGCTCCCGATGAAGCCGAGCAGCGCCTCGGTGAAGAACGCATCGTAATAGGCCGAGCGGTGGCGGATCTGCACCGGCTCCCACATCGGCTCGGCGATGCCGCGCCACGGCGGATTGATCAGCGCGCGCGCCGGCGAATGCGCGATGAAAATGCGCGCCAGCGCAAACAGCAGCGTCGAGTTCTTGTAGCCGCGCGCGTTGAGGCCGGTGAGCGCCATCAACATCTCGCGCCCGCCGATGTCGGCATCGCCGAGCAGGTTGAACGCGGCATAGGTCGGGATGAAGCTGTTCTTGGCGAAAGCGCGCAGCAGATGCGCCCCGCACGTGCCGATCACCCGGTCGATCTCGGCCGGTGCCGGCGCGCGGCCCGGCGCTGTGGCGGCCGGCGGCTGCGGGTGGCGCACCTCAATATCGTCCATCAGCTCGGCGACGGGCGCGCCGATCGTGGCCCAATCCGGTGCGGCGTCGTCGCGCGCTGCGATCAGCGCGGCGCGCAGCCGGTCAAGCCGCGCGGCATCCTTCAGCGAAGGGACGCCGGTGCGGCGGAGCAGCGTGCGCAGCGCCGGATTGCCGAGCGCGGTCCGGTAGAATTGTCCGAGATGGGGATCGCCGCCCTGATATCTCAGCAGCAGGGGGTCGCAGACGTCGTACAGCGACGGGCCATCCTTCTTGGCCGTCAGCGCCCGGCAGACCGTTCCCGCGATCCCGTGAAAGCCCATGAAACCCTTTCCCAAGGAACCGGTTAACGCCGTCAGCCCGGACGATGTTTCGGCGGTGCGCCCCAAGATCTCGCAACCCTTTGGGAAGGCTACCTGAATCCGTGGGAAACACAAATGTGATTGAGTCACATAGCGGTTGCTCAAGGCCGTCAAGAGGCGCGGCGGATCGGCCTCATGCGCCAAACAGGTTGCTCCCGGCGGCCGCTCGGGTTAATGGTTTGTTTGTTGCGATGCCGCAAATAGAGTTGAACTCACCGGCACACACGTAAGCAACCCCATTAAACCTGACCGGATCGAACGCGACTAACTGGCGCGGCCATGTTGAGCGCCTTGAGATAACGACTGGGACTAGGAACGCCATGAACCTTAGGCAGCTTCGCATTTCCCGCCGCACCATTGCGGTCGCCGTGGCGCTGGCCGGCACGGTGTCGCTGGCGATCGGCGCCCATGCCGCGCTGAACAAGCGTTCGCTCGACGCCGCCAAGGCCGTCGCCACCGAGCAGGCCACCGGCGTCGTCAATACCGGCGCCTCCCATCTCGCGCTGATCATCGGCAACGGCCACTATCCGGACGCTTCCGCGCCGCTGGCGCAGCCGATCAACGACGCCCGCACGCTGTCGGCCGCGTTGCGTCATGACGGCTTCGATGTCGACGTCGTCGAGGATGCGACGCGCGACGACATGGTCCGCGCGGTCGAGCGGATGAAGGCGAAGATCCGCCCCGGCACCGTCGTGATGCTGTTCTTCGGCGGTTACGGCGTGCAGGTGGGTCGCGAGAGCTACATGATCCCGGTCGACGCCGCGATCTGGAAGGAAGCCGACGTCAAGCGCACGGGCGTCAGCGTCGAGTCCGTGCTCGATGTGATGAACGCGCAGGGCGCCAGCACCAAGCTCGTCGTGCTCGATGCAAGCAGGCGCAATCCGTATGAGCGCCGCTTCCGTGCCTATTCGCACGGCCTCGCCCCGATCAGCCCGCCGGAGAACACGCTGGTCCTGACCTCGGCTGCGCCCGGCAAGGTCGCCGACGATTCCCTGACCGCGAACAGCGTGCTGGTGTCGGAGCTCCTGACCAATCTCAACACCCAGGCCGGCGTCGAGGCCGCCTTCAACAAGACCCGCGCCGCCGTGTCCCGCGTCAGCGAAGGCGAGCAGGTGCCGCAGGTGTCGTCGTCGCTGCTGGAAGACGTCAAGCTCGGCGGGTGATTTAGCGCGCGGCGTGACCCGCGGCCGCATCGTGCTCCCTTCATGGAGCCTTCGTGCGGAGAGGGGTGCCGCTTGCTCCGCTCCACGACTGAAGCGCGCGAACTCCAATCGCGCCTACTTCACCTCCGCCCCCTCGGCTACCGGCCGCACCGGATCGCCCTCGCGCAGCAGCGCGCCGGCGCGGGCGACCACGATCTCACCCTCCTGCACGCCGTCGCGGATCTCGACCTGTCCGGCCGACATCAGCCCGGTCTCCACCCGCCGCGTCTCGACACGGTCGCGCCGTACCACCTGCACCACGGTGCCGGCGGTGGAATAGAGGATCGCGGTCAGCGGCACCGCGACGCCGCAGCTCTGCCCGGTCTTGATCCGCGCGCGGCCGGATGAATTCACCAGCAGCCGCCGGTCGGTGGCAAGCGCGATGAACACCTGGCCGAGCTGGCTGTTCGGCTCGACCGTCGGCGCGACCAGCCGCACCTTGCCGTCGATCTCGCCGGCGCCGAGCACGGCAACCCGCGCGGTCTGATCGGCCTTCACCTTGGTGATGTCGCGGGTCGGCACCATGCCGACCAGATCGTACTCGCTCCTGGTGATGATCGTGAACAGCGCCTCGCCCTTGGCGGACGCCGGCGCGCCGACGATCGCCGTGGAGGCCGAGATCGTGCCAGCAACCGGCGCCGTGACGTTGATCGCATTGGCACCGTCCGTCAGCCGCGCGAGCGGCTGCCCCGCGGTGACGGCATCGCCGGGATCGGCCATCACCTGCGCCACCTTCAGCCCGAACCGTTCAGGCCGAACCTGCCGCTCATCCCGCGCCATCACGACGCCCGAGACCTCGACGATATTGTCGAAGCAGGACTTCGCAGCCTTCAGCACGGTGACGGCAGCGCCTTTTGGCTGAGCATCGGTGTTGTCAGCGGCAAGTGCCGGCTGCGCTACGACCAGGAATAGCGCGGCGGCGGTGAGGGTCGAAGAGCGTGGCGGCATCAGCGGACATTTCCAAAATATGCGCTCCCCTGATTAGCAGACGGAGAGCCGAGCAACCAGCGCAGAGCGCTGCCGCTGTGGCGGTTCGCTTTCGTGTCAGTGTGACGTCTCCTGCATGATCTCGGTCGGTTGCGCGATTATTGTTGCGTATCTCGCAGAACGCTCGCGCCACTCGTGAGTCAATTTTCAGCCTTTCGATTTTCAGAATTCTTCTTGACTCCCAACTCAGCTCTACAACTTCCCCCGTCCCGCCCGGCAAGAGGGGCGTATCGCGATCGTCGCAAACGTGCGGCGGAATGCGATGGACGCTGGCGGCGCGATCGACGAGGCGCCGCGAGCTGGCGGACGGTGAAGTCGTGTGGTTCTGGCGCCCCAGTGGCAGGTGCCCCGTCTGCTTGACGCGAACGCGTCGCGCGCAGGGCGGTGACAAGCTAGCCTAGCTGCCCCGCACAACTCGGGCGCAACGCGCGCCGCGAGACCGCGGGCGCACATCATCGTGCTGTTTGACAATGTTGATCCGCACCAGCCGTCATCGCGGGCCGCCGCGAGTGGCAGTCGCTGAGGCGACGCGGAGCTACCGCACGACGCGTTTGCTCCGCTTGATTGTGTTGGCGGCGGATTGTGCCGGCGCCGGGCCGGTCCTGGCCGCTTCGGCGTCGCGCGCCTCGCGCAAGGCGCGCAGCCGCTGCATGTTCTTGCGCACGGCGAGCGCCTCGCGCTCGACGTCGGCCATCGCGCGCGCACCTTCCTCGGCCGCAATCCGTTGACGGTCGGCTCGCGCGAGGCTCGTGGGTGAAAGTTTCTGTGGCTTCGTGGCCATGGCGATCGAACCTCCAGATGCGCCGAAGTCTGCCCGATCCTCAAGGGATCGGGCAGACTCGATGTCATCCCAGTACATCCGTGGAATGACGATATGGCATGATCCGGAAAGCGTGTTGCGCTTCCGCGCGACAAACGCTGTGCATTCGCGCAGGAAGACCATGCCCAGCCGATGTTCGGTGCTGATTGAATCAGAACCGAAGCTCTCGATTCACGTTTTTGACGCGTTCTCCTGGCGCGAAGCGGCATCCGCTTTGCCCGGAAACGCTGCAGCGCCTTAAACCAGTTGAAGATTCTCGGCGCTGGTCTTGCCACGCATCTTGTCGGTCTTCAGCTCGAACGAGACCTTCTGTCCTTCGGCGAGGCCGGAGAGACCGGCACGCTCGACCGCGCTGATGTGAACGAACACATCCTTGCTGCCGTCGCTCGGCTCGATGAAACCAAAGCCCTTCTGGCCGTTGAACCACTTCACAGTACCTGTCGCCATTTCTCTTCTCCAAACGCGCATATGCGCATGTTTTGCGCAAAGCTGCGCGTCGACGATTCAACTGATGTTCTTTGGAAAAGGGCCGCTTTGACCATTCAACAAGGCACAACGGCTAATCGAATGGTATGAACATACACATCTTTTCCGCGAATACAAGGTGCGGTCCGGTCTAGGTTCCCGCGGCGGCACGATCTCTCTCGTCGCTCCGCAGCCAGGATCGGGTGATTAAAACTGTTCGGTGTGCGGCGCCGTCAGCGATTGAACAGTTGTCGCAAGATGTCGTTCATCGCCGGATTGTTGCCATGCTGGTCACGATCGGGCGGCGATGGTGGCGGTGCAGCGTGATCGGAGCCGCGGCCCTGGGACGAACCTTGGTTCCCGTCTGTGCTGTTGCCCTGGTTCAGGGTGGAGAGGCCTTGCTGCAGCAGCTTGCCGATGGTCTCGCCAAGTTGTCCGCCGAGCGAATTGTCCTGGCTCGCGCCGCTGCCTTGGGCCTTGCCGTCACCGCCAAGCCCGAACAGGCCCTTGCCCATCTCCTTGAGCTTGGCATAGGCCGCCTCGGGGTTGTCGAAGATGCCCTGGATCTCCGGATAGATCCGCGGGTCCGCCCACGGCCCCTCGATCATCACGGGAATGCCGAAGCCGACCGAATTGCCGGCGCGGCCCTGGCCCTCGGTGCTCATCACGAGCTGCGGCTCGACGCGGAAGCCGATCTGCCTGGTGTTGAGGTCGACGGTGCCGGCGCCGGTCATCTTCACCAGCGGACCGACGAGGTCGAGGTCGGTGGTTGTGGCCAGGCCGCGGTCGATCTTGAAGGAGGCCGAGAGCTGGCTGAGATCGGTCGACAGTTCCGCGCTCTCCTGCCAGCCGGACAACGGGCTGGTGGTGAGGTTGCGGATCATCTGCGCGAGGTTGAGGCCGATGATCTTGCCGTCCTGGAAGGCGGCGAGCGCAGTGCCGCCGAGGCCGGCGACGATGGCGCGTTCGCTGGTGCCTTGCGAATGCAGGTCGAACCTGGCCTGCATGCGGCCGTCGAGCTTGTCGAAGCCGGCAAGCGTCTTCAGCACCGGCAGTGCGCGGACGCCATTGAGATCGAGCCGCAGTGCATAGGTGGGCGTGTCGCTGCTGGCGTCGATGGTGAGCTCGCCATTGGCATTGCCGTCATAGGCGCCGAGATTGTCGAGCCGGCCCTTCACGACGCCGCTTGTGAGCGAGGCATCGATCGAAGCCGGCGCGAAGCGGCCGTCGCCGATCATGAGCTCCGCCGCCGAGATACGGGCCTGCGCGTCGACATAGTTGAGCAGCTTGAGGTCGATCGGCGCGTTGCTCCAGGTGTTGGTGCCCGCGGGCTGCGCCTCGGCGTTCGGTTGGCTCGGCGTCGCGGCGATGGAGATTCGGCGAAAATCGAGGTCACACTTCACCAGCGGCTTGTTGCTGGCGAAATCGACCGAGGCCCAGCCGGTGAAGCCGCCGTCGCCGAGCGTGCCGGACACGCCGTTGAACATCAGGACGGTGCCGTTCAGCCGCACCTCGGCATTGGCCTTGAGCGCGGCGGGCAACAGGCCGGGGGCATCGATGTTGAATTCGGTCGGTGCGTTCTGCCGCTGCGTTGGCGGCGCGGCGGCGCGGATCTCGAACTTCACCGGCTTGTCGCGGGCGCGCGCGTTGCCCGAGACGACGATGCTGCGATCGGCGCCGACCGTCACGTCGGCGTTCACCGTCTCGATCCGGTCCTCGACGCGGTCGCGCGGATTGGTGAGCACGATGGTGCCGCCGCTGATGCCGATATGCCTGACCGACAGGGTGCTGGCGTTGCCGGGCGAGGCGGATTGCGCCGGCGGATTGTTGTCGCGGGTGCGCTCGCGCTGCAGCGGCAGGTTGATCACGGGCTTGATGATCACGAGGTCGGTGATCTCGGGCCGGCCCGACCACAGGCTCGACAGCGTCGTCTCGGCCTCGATGCTGTCGGCGGTGAAGCGGTTGTTGACCTCGCGCGGCGTCGGGGCCTGCAGCACGATATCGCGCAGCGCGATGTGGACCGTCGGCCAAAGCACGATCCTGCCGGTGCCATTGATCGCAACCTTGTAGCCGGTCTCGCGCTCGATCCGCTCGGCGATCGCCGACGTCAGGACGCCGGCCGGGATGCCGAACGCCCCGAGCAGCGCGATGATCACGGCGACCGCAGCGATCGCGGCTCCTGCAAGTTTCAGTGCTCTCATATCGTCGTTCCAACCGGGCAAACGGCATCGGGTTCGGTTGCGTCGCGGACGGGCAGGGCCGACCAGTCGAGATTATCCCGGAAACGGCAGTTGGCTCCAACCACGGGAAAAATAATCCGTTACCAGCATGAACTTATGTGACCTCTGACACACTCCATTGAGGGTGAATCTTGCTAACCGGCGTTGCGGGACCGCTGGGATTGATCTGGAAGGCAGTACCATGAGCAAACAGGCCGAATTTGCGGTCATTTTGAGGATGAACCCGATGTTCGCGGATCTCGGCGCGGACGAATTGCAGCGGCTTGCCGGCCTTTGCCACACCCGGCTGCTCGCGATCGGTGAGGTGCTGTTCCAGAAAGGCGATCCCGGCGATGCCCTGTTCGGAGTCCGCAGCGGCCAGATCCGGCTCGAGACCGGCGGCTCTAACGGCAGCCGGCCGACGTTGAGCTTCATGGGATCCGGCGATCTCTTCGGCGAAATCGCCGTGCTCGACGGCCAGGACCGCATCGCGGAGGCGACCGCGGGCGAGCCCAGCGAATTGTTCGTGCTGCGGCGCGAGGATTTCCTCGGCTTCCTCGCGCGGGAGCCGAAGGTCGCGGTGCGGTTGATCGAACTGCTCTCTCAGCGCATCCGCCGGCAGAGCGAGCGGATGGAAGAGTCCGTGCTGCAGCCGCTGCCGGTGCGGCTGGCGCGGCGGCTGTGCGCGCTGGCGGAGGATTTCGGCTCCGAGGTGCACATCTCGCAGGAGCAGCTCGGCATCTTCGTCGGCGCCGCGCGCGAGAGCGTCAACCGGCAGCTCCAGAGCTGGCGCAGGGACGGCATTCTCGACCTGCAGCGCGGCCGCATCCTGTTGCACAACATGCCGAAGCTGACCGCGGTGGCGCGCAACGACTAATCGCCATGGCCCAAAAGATGTGCTTGCAGGAACCGGGCGCGGCCGCTTTGATTGGGAGCGCGGGTCCTTGGGGTGACACCCAGCCTTGCTGGCCTCACGCCATCCATCTGCAAACCCCTGCGGTCCTCCCGTTGACCGCAGGGGTTTCGCGTTCAGCGCTGCTGCGATTGCGCCCTCATTCCGCCGCAGGCGACATCGTGTCGGGCGGCCCCTTGGATGGAGGCTTGGATTGACGGTCGTTCGGGGCGAGCTCGTGGTCGCCGTGCGAGACCACCAGCCGCTTGCTGAAGCGCCAGATCAGGGCGCCGATGTCGTCCATCACCATGAACATCGCCGGCACGAACACCAGCGACAGCAGCGTCGAGAACAGCAGGCCGCCGATCACCGCGAGCGCCATCGGCGAACGGAACTCGCCGCCGGCGCCGAAGGCGAGTGCCGACGGCGTCATGCCGGCAACCATCGCGATGGTGGTCATCACGATCGGGCGCGCGCGCTTCATGCCGGCGTCGATCATCGCCTCTTCGCGCGTCTTGCCGCCGCGGATCGCCTCGATGGCGAACTCGACCAGCATGATCGCGTTCTTGGTGACGATGCCCATCAGCATCAGGATGCCGATCCACACCGGCGTGGTGAGCTGCTTGCCGGTCAGCAGCAGCGCCCCGATCGCGCCGCCGATCGAGAGCGGCAGCGAGAACAGGATGGTGATCGGCTGCAGGAAGGTGCCGAACAGCAGCACCAGCACCGCATAGACCATCATCAGGCCGCCGGTGATTGCGGTGACGAAGCCGTCGGACAGCTCGTTGAGACTCTCGGCGTCGCCCGACGGGCTGACCTTCACCCCCTTGGGCAGGCTCTTCATCACCGGCAGGTCGTAGATCAGCTTGGTGGCGTCGCCGAGCGCGGCATTGCCGACGAGGTCGGCGGCGACGGTGGCCTGCCGCTCGCGATCGTAGCGGTTGATGCTGGTCGGACCCTGGTCGAGCTGGATGTCGGCGACGACAGACAGCGGCACGCCGCCCTTCTCGCCGTGCGAGCCGAGCGGCACCCGAAGCTGCTGCAGCATCTTCAGATCACCGCGCGCGCTGTCCTCGAGCTGCACGCGGATCGGAACCTGGCGGTCGCCGGCGTCGAACTTGGCCAGCGCCGGGCCGACATCGCCAATGGTGGCGACGCGGATGGTCTGCGACAGGCTCTCGGTCGAGACGCCGAGTCTCGCCGCGAGTTCCGCGCGCGGGTGGATGCGCAGCTCGGGCCGGTCGAGCGCGGTCTCCGAGATTACGTTGGCGATGATCGGGATCCGCTTCATCTGCGTCGCCAATTCGCTGGCGACGTTGTTGACGATGTTGCTGTCGGTGCCGGTGACGACCAGCGAGATCGCGCGCAGGCCGTTCTCGTCGAGGAACCAGAACCGGATATCCGGCACGTTCTCGAGCTCCTTGCTGATCGAGAGCTCGAGCTGGCGCTGGGTGATCTTGCGATCGGCCTTTGGCGTGTAGTTGATGATCAGTGCGGCGCGGCGCACCTCCTGGGTGCCCGGCGGCACGCGGCCGCCGTCGACGAACACGCTCCTCACTTCAGGCCGCTTGCGCAGCCGTGCCACGATCTCCTCGGTGACCTTCTCGGTATAGGCAAGCTGCGAGCCCGGCGGCAGCTCCATCGCGAGCAGCGAGCGCGCGGTGTCCTGCGCGGGCAGGAAGCCCTGCGGCAGCAGCGTGATGCTCCAGATCGACGCCGCAAAGATCGCAAAGCCGATCAGCACGGTGACGTAGTGATGCTTCACCGACCAGGTGACGAGGCTGTGATAGCCGCGCAGGATGCGGCCCGGCGGCGGCTCGTCCTGCGAGTGATGCTTGAGGAAGTAGGCGGCCAGCATCGGCGTGACGAAGCGCGCGGCGAGCAGCGAGAAGAACACCTGCACCGAGACGGTGATGCCGAATTGCTTGAAGAACTGCCCGGCGATGCCGGACATGAAGCTTGCGGGCGCGAAGATCGCGATGATCGTCAGCGAGATTGCGATCACCGCAAGGCCGATCTCGTCGGCAGCTTCAAGCGCGGCACGATAGGGCGTTTTGCCCATCCGCATGTGGCGGACGATGTTCTCGATTTCGACGATGGCGTCGTCGACCAGGATACCGGTCGACAGCGTGATGGCAAGGAACGACACCAGATTGAGCGAGAAGCCGAGGAGGTCCATCGCCCAGAACGCCGGAAAGATCGACAGGGGAAGCGAGACCGCGGCGATGATCGTGGCTCTGATATCGCGCAGGAACAGCAGCACGATGATGACGGCGAGGATCGCGCCCTCGAACAGGGTCGAGATCGCGGCTTCGTAATTGCCCTTGGTGAATTGCACCGAAGTGTCGATCAGCTTGAGATCGACGTCGGGATAGGCCGCCTTCAGGGCGTCGATGCGCTTCTGCACGGCGGCCGCGACCACCACGTCGCTCGCGCCCTTGGAGCGCTTGATGCCGAGCGCCACCACCGGCTCGCCGTTGAAGCGGGCGAAGGTACGACGGTCCGCGATGGTGTCGGTGACGGTCCCGAGGTCGTCGAGCCGCACCTCGCCGCCGCCGAACAGCGGGATCATGGTGCCGGCGAGCTCGTTCACGGTCTTGGCGCCAGCCAATGTACGGATCGCCTGGTCGTTCTTGCCGATCTCGGCGCGTCCGCCGGCAAGGTCGACATTGCTGCCGCGCAGGATCTGGCTGACATTGACGGCGGTGAGGCCGACGGCCTGCAGCTTGTCCGGATCGAGCGAGACCAGGATCTCCCGCTCGACACCGCCGATGCGCTCGACCTGCGCGACGCCGCGCACGCCCTGCAGCGCGCGCTTGACCACATCGTCGACGAAGTAGGAGAGCTGCTCCGGCGTCTTGCCGGGCGAGATCGCGGCATAGGTCACGATCGGCAGGCCGATCACGTCGACGCGCTGGATCAACGG
Organism: Bradyrhizobium sp. ORS 86; assembly: GCF_045571475.1. Taxonomy (NCBI): domain Bacteria; kingdom Pseudomonadati; phylum Pseudomonadota; class Alphaproteobacteria; order Hyphomicrobiales; family Nitrobacteraceae; genus Bradyrhizobium; species Bradyrhizobium sp. ORS 86. Next base: position 505,015 of record NZ_CP120699.1, read on the forward strand.
CTCGGTGACGTTCTGCGGCAGGTTGGCACGCACGCGCGTCACCGCATCCTTGACGTCATTCAGTGCGCGGTCGGTGTTGGTCTCCAGCGCAAACTGGATCGTGGTGACGGAGAGGCCGTCGGTGATCGAGGATGATATATGGCGCACGCCCTCGACGCCGGAGACGCCATCCTCGATCGTCTTGGTAACCTGCGATTCAAGTTCCGACGGTGCCGCGCCGAACTGTGAGACCGCAACCGAGATCACCGGAATGTCGGCGCTGGGCAGCCGTGTCACCGCGAGCTTGGTGAACGACACCCAGCCGAGCACGAGCAGGATGATCGAGAAGACGATCGAGGGAAGCGGGTTCCGGATCGACCATGCCGAGATGTTCAAAGCCATTAGCGTGTCCGCGTGCGATCGAGGTCTTCGGCAAACATCGTCTTGATCTGGTCGCCATCATGCAGCGAGGTGCCGGCGTCGGCCACGACGATTTCGCCGACATCGAGGCCTTCAACGATTTCAGTCAAGGTATCGGACGTCAGCCCAACCCGGACCCTGCGCGTTTCGACCGTGTTGCCCTTCACGACCTGCAGCGTCTGGCGGTCGATCGCGGTGCGCGGCACCGCAACGCCGCAGGAGCGCTTGGCGTCGATATTGGCACGAGCAAACATGCCGACCTTGAGCGTGGGATTGTTGTTCAGGGTGATGCGGACGTGTCCGAGCTGGGTGGTGCGGTCGATCTGCGGTGAGATCAGGCGGACCTTGCCGACCATGTCGGGCGCATCGTCGCGGCTGATCCGCACGGTGGCGCCCGGATTGAGCTTCAGGAGCTGGAAGCCAGGCACCTCGGCGTCGAGTTCGATTTCGTTGTTGACGGAAATCTTGAACATCGGAGGGGCTTGCGGCGAGGCCGGCGCGCCAACCGCGGTGCGCACCTCGGTGACGAGCCCGGCGGCCGGCGCACGCAGCACAATCGGCTTGGTATTGCCTTGCGCGGCCTGCTGCGGCGGCGAAGTGAGCCGCGCGAGTTCCTGGCCTTCGGTGACGCTGTCGCCTTCGCGGACGAAGACGTCGGTGACCTTGGACCCCTCCTGGTCGACATTCACCTGCGCCTCGCGGCGCGGCACGATGAAACCGGTGACGCGGACCATGTCGGAGAAGCAGGCGTTGGTCGATTTCGTCACGACAACCAGCGCCTCGCCCGCTGTTTCCTTTGCCTCGGGGTGCGAGCGGTGCTCGAACGAATAATAGGTGATGCCGAGGGCAACAAGGACGACTGTTCCGAGTGCAGGCTTGAGGTACTGAAGAAGGTTCATCGCTGGATCAATCCAGGACCTGGCGCGTCGCAAGTGCTTGCCGAAATCTCATCTCGCTCGCCACCCTGTTGTCCAGGCACGCAGGCCTGGCCTCCATTCTTTCATGCTCTGACGTCATGTGAGACGGGCCACTCAGGTTTCCCGTCACGTTTGCCTATTCGTTTGCCTCGGGCTTGCCCCAAATGCAAATGCGTCCCGCTGGGGGGCGGAACGCATTGTAGCCTCAAAAATATGGCATGCCACGTCCATCACCTGGCGGGATGGCCGGACGGCTCGATTTGCCTCGTCACTTCACGCCGTACTCGGCGAACTCCTTGACGATATTCGGGTCCATCGCCTTGGCGTTGGCGATGTCGAGATCGCCTTCCGCGGCCGCGCCGTTGCGCTTCTTGGCGAGACCGCGCCCGTACAGCGACGACGTCAGCCGCGGATTGATCTTCAGCGCTGCGTCGAAATCGGCGATCGCATTCTTGTTCTGTCCGCCCTTCAGGTTCATCAGGCCGCGGCTGTCGAGCGCATCGACGAAGTTCGGACGCAGCCGCAGCGCCTCGTTGCAGTCCTTCAGCGCGGCTTGCAGGTCGCCGATCACGGTGCGGACCCAGCAGCGGTTGTTATAGGCCTCGACATCCTTAGGGTTGAGCCGCAGCGAATTGGTGAAGTCGTTGATTGCGAGCTGGTAAGCACCCTTGCTGGCATAGACCTGGCCACGACGATACAGCGCCGCCGCATCGTCCGGATTCTTGTCCAGCCGGTCGCTCAACCCCTTGATCGTTGGATCGTCGGCAAGCGCGAGCGCGGCCGGGCTGGTCGGTGTCGGCGAGGGCTCGATCACCGTCGGCGCCTGAGGAGGCGGGGGCGGCAGGGTGATCTCGGCCTGCTTCGGTGGCGCCGGTGGTGGTGGCGGAGTTGGCGCTATCGCCGTCTGAACGGGCGGTGCCGACGGAGTCCGCGCGGGCTGCGGTGCTGGCGTGGGCTGTGGCGACGCCGCCTCGGCCGCCGGCGCGGCAGCCGCTGCGTTCGCAGGCTGCGCCATGCCGGCAGGGACGAAGGAGAAATCCTCCGCCAGCGACGACGAAATCCACGGCACCTGCTCCTGGCGCGAGGCCCGGGTGACACCGACCCGGGTGCGGTTCAGCGTTTCCTCCGCCATCAGGCCGGGGGTACGGATTTCCTTCAGCAATTCCCGCACAAACAAGCTGTGATCGCTGCCATTGTCGGAGATGACCGACGACAGCGCGGCCGAATACATCACCAACGTGCCGTTGGGGGCGATCACCGGGGCGAGGCCTGCCGAAAAGCTGCGGAAGCGGCGCTCGAAGGGATTGCGCCTGGAGGCGTCGATCAGGGCGATCTTCACACCAGCGCCGCGGCTGTTGATTTCGCCAAGCACCGTTTCGAGGCTGACGCCATCGCGGCGAACGTCGGACTCGGCCCAGATTTGCGCATCGACAGGGATCATGTAGCTCTGCCGGTTCGACTGGATGCCGTAGCCCGAGAAAAAGATCAGCGCCACCGAGCCCGGCTTGATCTTGCCGTAGAGCTTATCGAAGGCGCGGCGCATGCCGTCGCCGGTCAGGTTTTCGCCGATCTCGACCGTGAAGCCATCGCGCTTGAGCTCGTCGGCCACATCGCGCGCGTCATTGATCGGCTCCTTTAGCGGCGCGTCGGCGTCGGGATATTTGGCGTTGCCGATGACCAGCGCGAAACGGTCACTGGCGGCGAGGGTTGGGACGGACGAGGCGATCGAAAAAATCAACGTGGCGAGCAAGGCAAGGCGGATTTTCATGATCGCGGCAATCCAGATCGCGGCATTCCAAATGAAATGGCGCCGACCAGTTCGCGGCTCGGCGCCGTTACTCTACGGAAAGAACATTATCAAACCAGCACCCAATCCCGTCAACGCCTTGCCGCGGCGTCGTTGATCGCGACGCAGGTCGGAACGCAATCGCCGCGGTCATGGCGCCATCGTCATCTGAGGATGGTGCAAGTTCCCGCGAGCGGATATCGTGATAGTTCTCACACCGGCCCGGCCGTCCGGTCATGCGCCTGTCACCGTGCCTAGGGGGTTTGACCTTTGCGCGGGGTGATGGCTTTGTGCGGGACGGCAAGCCATTCAAACAAGAGCGAAACCGATGGGAAACGCCTACGAGATCTATGCCCTGCGCTACGCGACGATGTCGCCACGCACCCCCACCATGAACTTCCTGGCGCCTGATCCGCACGACACCACCGCGCAGGATCTAGATTACTTCGTCTGGCTGATCCGCGGCCACGGCCGTGACATCCTGGTTGACACCGGCTTCAACGCCGAGGAGGCCAAGGCGCGCGCCCGCAAGCTGACGCTCAACCCGGTTGATGCGCTGGCCGGCTTCGGTGTAGCTGCCGATACAATCCGCGACGTCATCGTCACGCATCTGCACTACGATCACGCGGGCAATCTCGACCGCTTCCCCAACGCCCGCTTCCATCTGCAGGAGCGCGAGATGAGCTATGCGACCGGCCGCTGCATGTGCAACGGCATGCTTCGCCATCCATTCTCGGTCGAGCATGTCACGCAGATGGTGCGCCATGTCTATGGCGAACGGGTCACCTTCCATTCCGGCGACGGCGAGATCGCGCCCGGCATCACCGTGCATCGGGTCGGCGGGCACTCCGACGGTTTGCAGGTGGTGCGGGTCGAAACCGCGCGCGGTCCCGTCGTGCTCGCGTCCGACGCCGCGCATTACTACGCGAACTTGCACAAGCGCAGCCCGTTCCCGATCGTCTACAATGTCGGCGACATGGCGCAGGGCTGGGAGACCGTCGAGCGGCTCGCCGGCCATCCGGACCGCTTCATCCCCGGGCACGATCCGATCGTGAGCGAGATCTACCCACGCGCCAGCGACAAGGTCGATGCGTTCGCCTTGCATCTCGCGCCGTCACGCTCGTTCGCGAAGTAGGCCAAGCGCGGGCGCAGGTCGAGCCACAAATTCGGTGTCGTCCCGGGCTTGACCCAGGACCCATAACCACGATTGCGAATTGTTGTGCGACGTTGGAGCAATAGCTCGCTTCCGTCACATGACCCTGTGATTATGGGTCCCTGCTTTCGCAGGGACGACAGTTGGAGAGAGCGTTGCCTAATACGATTCCTTCGCGTCGGCCTCTTCGCTAGTCTGCACCAGTTCGAGGCTCTGCTCGATCTTGCCGAGCAGGCGGCCGAGGTCGCGGCGTTCCTGCGCCGAGAGGCAGGAGAGAATCTCCTGCTCCTTGCGCAACAGGCGCGGGATCAACTCCTGGTATAGCGCCTGGCCTTTGTTGGTCAGTTGCAGGCGGAATTCGCGGCGGTCGTCCTCGTTCTCGACGCGCTCCACGATCTCGCGCTCCATCAACGCGGAGACGGCGCGGCTGATGGTGGATTTGTGCGTGCGGGTGCAGTGCGCGATGTATTGCGCGCTGCAGGCGTCGGCCCGAAAACCGAGCGTTGCGAGCACGCGCCACTCCGGAATGTCGAGGCCGTAGCGCGCCTGATATTCGCTCGACAGCGCCGAAGAAACCTCGGCCGACAGCCGATTCAGGCGGAACGGCACGAAGTGGAACAGATCAAGCCGCTTTTTGCCCGGGGTGGCGTCGTCGCGCAGATCGCCGTCCACCGCGCGTGCGCGCACCGGAGGCTGGCTTGCAGAGGTCCTGGCCAAAAATCCCTCCAATTTGAGTTGACGGCGAGCCCGACTGGGAGTTTAAGATAGTTGCAAGTGAGACTAATTTAGCAAGGTCGCGCGCCGGCCGCAAGCTCGTCCATAGAAGTCCAGGCCAAAGGCTATCGCGGAAGGGAACATCCAGGGTCACGCAATGGCACAAGCCAATTTGGCACAGGCCAGAACCCAATTCGGTTATCGTCGCCATCCCGACCAGGACCGGTCGGGGGCCAATCTGGCGGAGCACCCTGTCGTGATCGTCGGCGCCGGTCCGGTTGGGCTGTCGCTGGCGATCGATCTGGCGCAACGCGGCCAGCGCGTGGTGCTGCTCGACGATGCCGACCGGATCGGCGAGGGCTCGCGCGCGATCTGCTTCTCGAAACGTTCGCTGGAGTTCTGGGATCGGCTCGGCGTCGGCGACCGCATGGTCGACAAGGGCGTGGTGTGGAGCGTTGGCAAGATCTTCCATGGTGACGCGCAGCTCTATCAGTTCAATCTGCTGCCCGAGGAGGGCCACAAGCGGCCGGCCTTCATCAACCTGCAGCAATTCTATGCCGAGGCCTATCTGGTCGATCGCGCCGGGCAACTGCCCGGGATCGATCTGCGTTGGCGCAACAAGGTGATCGCGCTGGAGAGCCGCAACGATTGCGTCGCGCTGACGATCGCCACGCCCGACGGTTCGTATCAGGTGCGCGCGACGTTCGTCATTGCCTGCGACGGCGCACGCTCGTCGCTGCGGCAGATGGTCGGCGCGGAGTTCGCAGGCCAGGTGTTCGAGGACCAGTTCCTGATCGCCGACGTCAAGATGACGGCGGCATTCCCGACCGAGCGCTGGTTCTGGTTCGATCCGCCGTTCCATGCAGGGCGCTCGGCGCTCTTGCACAAGCAGCCCGACGACATCTGGCGCATCGATCTGCAGCTCAACCCGGATGCCGATCCGGTCGCCGAGAAGCGGCCGGAGAATGTCCGGCCGCGGATCGAGCGTATGCTCGGGCATGACAAGTTCGATTTCGAGTGGATCTCGCTCTACAAGTTCCAGTGCCGGCGGATGGCCAAGTTCATCCATGGCCGGGTGATCTTCGCAGGCGATTCCGCGCACCAGGTCTCGCCGTTCGGCGCGCGCGGTGCCAATTCCGGGCTGGAGGACGCCGAAAACCTGGCGTGGAAGCTTGATCGCGTGCTGCGCGGGCGCTCGCCGGAAGGATTGCTGGAGAGCTATCACATCGAGCGCAGCGCGGCGGCGGACGAGAATATCCGCGAATCGACGCGCTCGACCGACTTCATGGCGCCGGCGACCCGGCAGGAGGCGCGGCTGCGCCAGGCGGTGCTGTCGCTCGCCAAGGAAACCGAATTCGGCAAGCGCATGGTCAATGGCGGCCGGCTGTCGGTGCCCTCGGTCTACGACACGCCGCTGTCGACGGAGGATCGCGACGAATGGCGCGGCGGGCCGCGGCCAGGGGCCTCCATGCCGGATGCGCCCGTTGTCGACCACGACGGCAAGTCCAGCTTCCTGACCGAAGCCTTCATCAAGCAAGGAACACGGTTCACGCTGCTGGCGTTTGGCAATGGAGCGGTCGCCGACGTCCCCGAGGGAATCGGCAGGATCCAGGTCGGCGGCGAGGGCGGCCTGGTCGATGCCCAGGGTCTTGCCGCCAAGCGCTACGACGCCGCGCCCGAGACCGCCTATCTGTTGCGGCCCGACGGCTATGTCGCGGCGCGTTTCCGCAAGGCACATCGGCCGGCGCTTGATGCGGCGCTGGCGCGCGCATCCGGCCTGAACTGAGGTATCGCCGATGACGCTGTTGACCAGCTCGAACTTCGCAAGGCCAGATGATGCCTTTCGCGCCATCGTCGAGGCGCATCGCGGCCTCACCGAGGCCCAGAGCGCCGATTTCGATGCCGCGCTGGTTCTGGTGCTCGCCAATCACGTCGGCGACATCGATGTGCTGCGCGAGGCGATCGCGCTTGCGAAGCGACGGACACTGGATGCGAGCCAGCAGCAGCAACAGCAACAACAATAGTCTCGACGTAAACGAACAGGATTGAACCGATGGCCAAAGGTTTTGCCTCGACCACCGACCTCGCGGAGAAGAAGGTCACCTTCTCCGAGATCGGAACCGATCTCTATGCCTTCACCGCCGAAGGCGATCCCAACACCGCCGTGATCGTCGGCGAAGACGGCTGCTTGGTGTTCGACGCGCAGGCGACGCCGGCGATGGCCAACAAGGTGATCGAGCGGGTCAAGACCGTCACCGACAAGCCGATCAAGTATGTCGTGCTGTCGCACTATCACGCCGTGCGTGTGCTCGGTGCGTCCGCCTATCACGCTCAGGGCATCGTCGCCTCGCAGGAGACCTATCGCCTGATCCAGGAGCGCGGCCAGCAGGACTGGGATTCCGAATATGGCCGCTTCCCGCGGCTGTTCCAGGATGCCGCGAGCATTCCCGGGCTGACCTGGCCGACGCTCACCTTCGAAGGCGAGATGTCGATCTATCTGGGAAAACGCGAGGTGCGGCTGATGCAACTCGGCGCCGGCCACACCTCCGGCGACATCGTCGCCTGGGTGCCCGATGCCGAGGTGATGTTCTCCGGCGATCTGATCGAGTACCACTCGGCCTGCTATTGCGGCGACGCGCATTTGCGCGAATGGCCGATGACGCTGAACGAGATCCGCGCCTTCAATCCGAAAGCGATCGCGCCCGGCCGCGGCGATGCGCTGACCGGCCTGTCCACCACGCGCGATGCGATCGCGATGACCCGCGACTTCGTCACTACGCTCTACGGAGCCGCCGAAAGCTCCGTCGCCAAAGGCCGCACGCTGAAGGAATCAATGGCCGCGACGCGCGAGGTGATGGATCCGAAATTCGCAAGCTTCGCGATTTACGAGCATTGCCTGCCGTTCAACGTCTCCCGCGCCTATGACGAGGCCTCGGGAATCGACGATCCCGTGATCTGGACCGACAAGCGCGACCAGGAAATGTGGGCCGCCCTGCAAGGAGGAGGATGACCATGAATATCAACACCTCGCCTGATCAGATCGTTCGCAGCACCGCGCAGGTGACGCCGGGCTACATGTCCGGCTTCGGCAACAGCTTTGAGACCGAGGCGCTGCCCGGCGCGCTGCCGATGGGGCGTAACTCGCCGCAGCGCTGCGCCTACGGGCTCTACGCCGAACAGCTCTCGGGCTCGCCGTTCACGGCGCCGCGCGGCACCAACGAGCGCTCCTGGCTCTATCGCATCCGTCCGTCGGTCAAGCATTCCGGCCGCTTTGCCAAGGTCGATGCCGGGCTGTGGCGCACCGCGCCGTGCCACGAATACGACATGCCGATCGCGCAACTCCGCTGGGACCCAGCGCCGATCCCCAAGCAGGACCAGACCTTCCTGCAGGGCGTGCAGACCATGACCACGGCGGGCGATGCCAACACGCAGGCCGGCATGGCCGCGCACGTCTATCTCATCACCCAATCGATGGTGGACCAGCATTTCTACAATGCCGACGGCGAGATGCTGTTCGTGCTCCAGCAGGGCAATCTGCGGCTCGTCACCGAATTCGGCCGCATCGATGCCGAGCCCGGCGAGATCGTGGTGATCCCGCGCGGCGTCAAGTTCCGCGTTGAAATTCCGAACGGGCCGGCACGCGGCTATCTCTGCGAAAACTACGGCGGCGCCTTCACGCTGCCGGAGCGCGGCCCGATCGGCGCCAACTGTCTTGCCAATTCGCGCGATTTCCTGACGCCGGTGGCGGCTTACGAAGACAAGGACACGCCGACCGAGCTCTACGTGAAATGGGGCGGCTCGTTGTTCAAGACCACGCTGCCGCATTCTCCGATCGACGTGGTCGCCTGGCACGGCAATTATGCACCGTACAAATATGACTTGCGCACCTTCTCGCCGGTCGGCGCGATCTCGTTCGATCATCCCGACCCCTCGATCTTCACGGTGCTGACCTCGCCGTCGGAGACCGCGGGCACTGCGAATATCGATTTCGTGATCTTCCCCGAGCGCTGGTTGGTGGCCGACAACACCTTCCGTCCGCCGTGGTATCACATGAACATCATGTCGGAGTTCATGGGCCTGATCTACGGCGTCTACGACGCCAAGCCGCAAGGCTTCGTGCCCGGCGGCATCAGTCTGCACAACTGCATGCTGCCGCACGGTCCCGACCGTGAAGCCTTCGAGCACGCCAGCAACAGTGAGCTGAAGCCGGTGAAGCTGACCGGCACCATGGCCTTCATGTTCGAAACCCGTTTTCCTCAGCGCGTGACCAAACATGCGGCGACGTCGTCGACGTTGCAGGACGATTATTCGGATTGCTGGAAGGGCCTGGAAAAGAAGTTCGATCCGAGCAAAAGGTAAAATTCACGTCGTCGTGGCCGGGCTTGACCCGGCCATCCATCTTTTCAAAGAGCGATGGATCGCCGGGTCAAGCCCGGCGATGACAAGCCAGTCACGGAGACGCATCTTGCCTCACCCCAACGATCCCAAACTCCGCTCCTTCATCGACGTCGCGCAGACCTCCGACTTCCCGATCCAGAATCTGCCTTACGGCGTGTTCTCGGCGAACGGATTGGCCCCGCGCGTCGGCGTCGCGATCGGCGACTATGTGCTCGATCTCTGGGAACTGGAGCAGGACTCGCGGCTCGATGTGGGACCGCTCGGCGTGTTCGCGCAACCGTCGCTCAACGCCTTCATGGCGCTGGGGCCGAAAGTGTGGTCGGCGACGCGGGCGCGGATCAGTGAGTTGTTGCGCTCCGATCATCCGGAGCTGCGCGACAACAGGGACTTGCGGGCGCGGGCGCTGGTGCCGATGGCCAATGTGAAGCTGCACATGCCGTTCACGGTCGCGGGCTACACCGATTTCTATTCGTCGAAGGAGCACGCCACCAATGTCGGCGTCATGTTCCGCGGCAAGGACAACGCGCTGCAGCCGAACTGGCTGCACATGCCGATCGGCTACAATGGCCGCGCCTCGACCGTGGTGGTGAGCGGCACCAAAGTGCGCCGGCCGCGCGGCCAGCTCAAGCCGCCGACCGCTGACGTGCCGAGCTTCGGCCCGTGCAAGCGGCTCGATTTCGAGCTGGAGATGGGCGTGGTCGTGGGGCAGGCGTCGCCGATGGGCCAGATGCTGACCGAGAGGCAGGCCGAGGAGATGATTTTCGGCTTCGTCATCCTCAACGACTGGAGCGCGCGCGACATCCAGCAGTGGGAGTATGTGCCGCTCGGGCCATTCCAGGCCAAGGCATTTGCGACCTCGATCAGCCCGTGGGTGGTGACGCGTGAGGCGCTGGAGCCGTTCCGCATGCAGGGCCCGGCGCAGCAGCCGGAGCCGCTCGCTTATCTGAAGCAGTCTCAGCCGAACAATTACGACATGCTGCTCGATGTCGCGCTGCGTGCCGGGTCGATGAACGAAGCGAAGACGATCTGCAGCACCAATTTCAAGTACATGTACTGGTCGTCGGTGCAGCAGCTCGTGCACCACGCCTCATCAGGCTGCGCCATGAATGTCGGCGATCTCCTAGGGTCCGGCACGATCTCCGGCCCCGAAAAGCATCAGCGCGGCAGCCTGCTCGAGATTAGCTGGAACGGCACCGAGCCGGTCGAGCTTGCCGGCGGCGTCAAGCGCTCGTTCCTCGAAGACGGCGACTCGCTCGTCATGCGCGGCTGGTGCCAGGGTGACGGCTATCGCGTCGGCTTCGGCGAAGTCGAGGGCACGATCATCGCGGCGGAGTAGTTCTTCGCGCATCTCCTTACTTCACCTCCCCTTGAAAAGGGGAGGTCGGTTTGCGCTGCAGCGCAAGCCGGGTGGGGATCTCCTCTCTCCACGAGCGCCGGCGTCCGCGGCTTGACCCCCACCCCGCCCTCCCCATTGCAGCAGGGCTATCGCATATGCCGCCTTGGATGGCTGCGCACGTACTCGGCCTCGTGGTTCGAGACGCGCCGCAAGCGGCGCTCCTCACCATGAGGGTCTACTATTGTGCCGCAAAACGAGACTTCATCCTGAGGAGCCCGCCAAAGGCGGGCGTCTCGAAGGATGGGCCACAGGGAGTTTTTTTCCAAATGCGATTGCCCTACCCCTTGCAGGGGGAGGGAACCAGAGAGCGGAGCCAAGCATCACCTTTCCTCTGGGCGAATATCCCTCAGGCGTTTCGAATGCGCCGCGACGTCGTCGAGGCTGTATTTCAGATGCACCCGCTTGTCTGATGGCGGTTGCTTCGCCGTACACACGCCCGGCCGCCACTCCGTCGCAGGCCGGATCGGCCGCGGCGCAAAGCCGCCGCCGCAGTTTGGGCAGACATTGCCGAGCTTGCTGTCGACACAATCCGCGCAGAAGGTGCATTCATACGAACAGATCCGCGCGTCGGTCGCGCTCGGCGGCAGGTCCTTGTCGCAATATTCGCAGTTCGGTCGCATCTGTAGCGCCATGGTCGCCTCTCTCGCCGGATGGTGAAGGGATGGTCGCAAATCAACGCGCAAAATCGAATGGCGTATTTCCCTCGATTTGCGTCATCCTACCCCTGCAACGCCGTCAGCGGCAGCTTTGAGCTCTCCTTCAGGCGGTCGAGTACGATCGAGGAGCGCACATGGGCGACGCTCTGGTGCGGCATCAGCACGTTGTTGACGATGTCGGACAGGCTCTTGAGGTCGCGCAGCATCACTTTCAGCACGTAGTCGGCATCGCCCGTCAGCGCATAGGCCTCCTGGATGTCGTCGACGCGGTTGACCAGCTCGCGAAACCGCTTGGCGTTGTCAGGCGAATGAGTCGCCAGGGTGATATGGATGAAGGCGATCAGGCCGAAGCCGAGCGCTTCGCTGGCAAGATCGGCGTGATAGCCGGCGATGACCTTCTCCTCCTCCAGCCGCATCCGCCGCCGCGAGCATTGCGAGGCTGATAGCCCGACGAGGTCGGCGAGCTGCTGGTTGGTCAGCCGGCCGTCGTCCTGCAAAGCAGCGAGCATTTTGAGGTCGAAGGCGTCAACTTCAGTCATGCGCAAAAACTCACTTCTGTGCACAGATCGTGCGCAGTCTAGCAAATCGAAGGTCATTTTGCACGCACCTTGCGCGACAAATGGCGGAAATTCGTCTCAGACAAATCAGGGAGATTCCGCTATGGGTCCGTTTCCGCACGACGCGCCGCCGGCCGAGATCAGCGCCGACAACCCGATGGGCACCGACGGATTCGAGTTCGTCGAATATGCTCATCCCAATCCGGACGAACTGCACGCGCTGTTCAGGCTGATGGGCTTCGTCGCCGTCGCCCGCCACAAGTCCAAGAACATCACGGTCTATCGCCAAGGCGATATCAACTACCTCGTCAACGAGCAGCCCGGCACCCACGGCTTCAACTTCGTCGCGGCGCACGGTCCGTGCGCGCCGTCGATGGCGTTCCGCGTGGTCGATGCCAGGCGGGCCTATGAGCACGCGCTCTCGCTCGGCGCCGAGCCGGCGAATGCGTCATCCGCGCAGAAGACGCTGGATGTGCCCGCGATCAAGGGCATCGGCGGCAGCCTGCTCTATTTCGTCGACCGCTACGGCGCCAAGGGTTCGGCCTATGATGCCGAGTTCGAATGGCTCGGCGCGGAGAATCCGCGGCCTGCGGGCTCGGGCCTTTACTACGTCGATCACCTCACCCACAACGTCCACCGCGGCCGCATGGATGTCTGGACCGGCTTCTACGCAAAGTTGTTCAACTTCCGTCAGATCCGCTTCTTCGACATCGAGGGCCGCGCGTCCGGCCTGTTCTCCCGCGCGCTCACCAGCCCGGACGGCAAGATCAGGATTCCGATCAACGAGGATGCCGGCGATTCCGGGCAGATCGAGGAATATCTCAACGTCTATCGCGGCGAGGGTATCCAGCATATCGCCTGCGGCGCGCGCGACATCCATTCGACGGTCGAGACGCTACGCGCAGCCGGCCTGCCCTTCATGCCGTCACCGCCCGACACTTATTTTGAGCGGATCGACAGCCGCCTGCCCAAGCATGGCGAGGATGTCGCGCGGCTGCAAAAGAACGGCATCTTGATCGACGGCGAGGGGGTGGTCGACGGGGGCCAGACCAAGGTGTTGCTGCAGATCTTCTCGGCCAACGCCATCGGGCCGATCTTCTTCGAGTTCATCCAGCGCAAGGGCGACGACGGTTTTGGCGAAGGCAATTTCAAGGCGCTGTTCGAATCGATCGAGGAAGACCAGATCCGCCGCGGTGTACTCAAGGTCGACCACGCGGCGTGAAGACGTTGTAGGGAGCCCCGCTCGCGGACAGCCATAGGTGTCGTCCCTGCGAAAGCAGGGACCCATACCGCGGAATCTATCGGGTGTGTCGCGTAGTAGTCCCGCGGAAAAAGCCCCGCGACACACGACGTCTCGTGGTTATGGGTCCCGGCTCGCGCTTCGCTTGGCCGGGACAACGGCGGGATTTATCTCTCCGCCCTCCACGCGCCCGTCACGTCCCCGATCGTCGCCACCTCCGGCTCTCTGATCGCAGACGGCGTGCGCGAGAAGCGCGGGGCCGGGGCGGGCTGGGTGACGCCGTGGCGCTCGACGAACACCTGGCGCGCCGCCATATGCGGATGCTTCGGCGCCTCCGCCATGGTCAGGACAGGCGCAAAGCAGATGTCGGTGCCTTCCATGATCTTGCACCAGTCGTCGCGCGTCTTGCTCTTGAACACCCTCGTCAGCTTCTCCTTCAGCGTGGGCCACGCCTTGCGATCCATCTGCGCGTCGAAATCGGCGTCGGTCAGGTCGGCATGCTTGCGCAACAGTGCGTAGAACTGCGGTTCGATCGAACCGATCGAGATGAAGTTGCCGCAGGAGCATTCGTAGACGCCGTAGAAGTGCGCGCCGCCGTCGAGGAAGTTCTGGTCGCGGCCGCCGCTCCAGCGACCCTGTGCGCTCATGTCGTAGAACATCGACATCAGCGATGCCGCGCCGTCGCACATCGCGGTATCAACCACCTGGCCCCTGCCGGACTTCTGCGCTTCCAGCAATGCGGCGAGCACGCCGACCACGAGATAGAGCGCGCCGCCGCCGAAATCGCCGACTAGGTTGAGCGGCGGCACCGGCTTCTCCTTAGGTCCGATCGCGGCCAGCGCGCCGGTGATCGAGATGTAGTTGATGTCGTGGCCGGCGGCGTGCGCCAACGGGCCTTCCTGACCCCAGCCGGTCATGCGGCCATAGACCAGCTTCGGATTGCGCGCCAGCACGACGTCGGGGCCGAGACCAAGGCGTTCCATCACGCCCGGACGAAAGCCTTCGATCAGGGCATCGGCATGGCTCAGCAGCTCGAGCACCTCTGCGATCGCAGCCTTGTTCTTCAGATCGAGCTCGATCACCTTGCGGCCACGGGTCGCGACCGCCTTCAGGTTCTTGCCGGCGCCGACGCGGTCGAGGGTGATGACCTCGGCGCCCATGTCGGCGAGCAGCATGCAGGCGAACGGGCCGGGGCCGATGCCGGCGAATTCGACGATGCGGAAGCCGGCGAGCGGGCCGGAGGTGCGGGCGGCAGTTTGGGAGGCGGATTTATCGAGCACGTTGGTGGTCCGTTGTTGCGGGATGTTATGAGCCGGCGGAAGTCTGTTGGTCGTGGCGGTCAGGATCGCTGAGCGTCACCCTGGCCGCGACAACTGGTGCTGGCAGGAAATTCGGAGGGGCATGCGTTCTCCCAGGCCGTCCGTGCGACGGCATTTTTAATTAGCTGATTAGCTAATTTGTCCCGCCGAATGCGCCAGATGGCAAGCGTCTTTTGCCCGAAGGGCGCCGGTAAAACGCAGAACGGCGCGCATCGCTGCGCGCCGTTCTGGACTTGTGTCTAGGCGCTATCAGCTCGCGGCGGTGACCGCGCGCTGTCCCATCACCTTGATCAGGTTGGCGCGATAGTCTGCCGAGCCGTGGATATCGGCGAGCAGCCCGCTCGACGGAATTTTGACGCTGTCGAGCGCACTCGGCGACCAATTCGCCTTCAGTGCGCCCTCGATCGCCGGGACCCGCATCACGCCGCTCTGCGATGCGCCCGTCGCCGCGGCGCGGACGTCGCCGGCCTTGGTCTGCGCGACGAACACGCCGGTCAGGGCAAAGCGCGAGGCCGGGTTCGGAAACTTCGCGTAGCCCGCCTTCGCCGGAATCGGGAACGAGACCGCGGTGATGATCTCGCCATCCTCAAGCGCCGTTGCGAACAGACCCTGGAAGAAGTCTTCCGCTGATATCGACCGCTTGTTGGTCTTGATCGTCGCGCCAAGCGCCAGCACCGCCGCCGGATAGTCCGCCGCCGGGTCGTTGTTGGCAAGCGAGCCGCCGATCGTGCCGCGATAGCGCACGGCGGGATCGCCGATCATCGACGCCAGATTGGCCAGCGCCGGGATCGCCTTCTTGACCGCGTCGCTTTGCGCCACATCGTAATGCGGCGTCGCGGCCTTGATGGTGACGGCGTCGCCCGACACCTCGATGCCGATCATCTCCTGCACCTTGGAGAGATCGATCACGTCGGACGGCGCGGCGAGACGCTGCTTCATCACGGGGAGCAGGGTCTGGCCGCCGGCAAGGAATTTTGGCTCCTTGCCCTTGGCGAAGGTTGCTGCGGCCTCAGCGACCGAGGAAGCGCGGTGATAGTTTGTCTCGTACATGGCTCTGCCTCCCTCAACCGTGAATGGCGCGCCAGACGCGATCGGGCGTCGCCGGCATTTCCAGCTTGTTGTTGCCGATGGCGTCCGTGATCGCGTTGATCACGGCAGCCGAGGCGCCGATCGCGCCGGCCTCGCCGCAGCCCTTGACGCCGAGCGGGTTGCCCGGACACAGCGTCGTGGTGTGGGAGAGCTGGAACGACGGCAGGTCGTCGGCGCGCGGCATGGTGTAGTCCATGAACGACGCGGTCACGAGCTGACCGTTGCCGTCATAGACCACGCCTTCGAGCAGGGCCTGGCCGATGCCTTGCGCCAGGCCGCCATGGACCTGACCTTCGACGATCATCGGGTTGATCAGCCGGCCGAAGTCGTCGGCCGCCACGAAGTTGACGAACGAGGTCTTGCCAGTGGTGGGATCGACCTCGAGCTCGCAGATATAGGCGCCGGCCGGGAAGGTGAAGTTGGTCGGGTCGTAGAACGCCGTCTCCTTCAGGCCGGGCTCCATGCCTTCCGGCAGGTTGTGCGCGGTGTAGGCCGCGAGCGCGACCATCGGCAGCGCGATCGACTTGTCGGTGCCGGCGACCTTGAACTCGCCGTTCTCGATCACGATGTCGCTTTCGGCGGCTTCGAGCGCGTGCGCCGCGATCTTCTTGGCCTTGGCTTCCACCTTCTCCATCGCCTTCACGATCGCGGTGCCGCCGACTGCGAGCGAGCGCGAGCCGTAGGTGCCCATGCCGAACTGCACCTTGTCGGTGTCGCCATGCACGATCGAGACCTGGCTGAGCGGCACGCCGAGACGCTCCGCGATGATCTGGCAGAACGTCGTCTCGTGGCCCTGGCCGTGGCTGTGCGAGCCGGTGAGGACCTCGATAGTGCCGACCGGGTTGACGCGGATCTCCGCGGACTCCCACAGGCCGACGCCGGCGCCGAGGCTACCGACCGCTTTCGATGGCGCGATGCCGCAGGCTTCGATGTAGCAGGAGATACCGATGCCGCGCAGTTTGCCGTCGGCCTTTGCCTTGGCCTTGCGGCCCGGGAAGCCGGCGTAATCGATCGCCTTCATCGCGGCGTCGATCGAAGCGTGGAAGTCGCCGACGTCATACGCCATGATCACGGGCGTCTGATACGGGAACTGGGTGATGAAGTTCTTCTTGCGCAGCTCGGCCGGGTCGACCTTCAACTGCCGCGCCGCCGTCTCCATCATCCGCTCGATCAGGTAGCTGGCCTCCGGGCGGCCAGCGCCGCGATAGGCGTCGACCGGCGTGGTGTTGGTGTAGACGCCCATCACCTCCGCATAGATCGCCGGGATCACGTACTGGCCCGACAGCAGCGTCGCATAGAGATAGGTCGGCACCGCCGAGGAGAACAGCGACATGTAGGCGCCGAAATTGGCGTGGGTCTTCACCCTGAGCCCAAGGATCTTGTTGTCCTTGTCGAACGCCATCTCAGCCTTCGAGACATGGTCGCGGCCGTGCGCGTCGGTGAGGAAGGCCTCGGAGCGGTCGCCGGTCCACTTCACCGGGCGACCCACCTTCTTCGACGCCCACAGTGCCACCATTTCTTCCGGATAGATGTAGATCTTCGAGCCGAAGCCGCCGCCGACGTCGGGTGCGATCACGCGCAGCTTGTTCTCCGGCGCGATGTTGTAGAACGCCGACAGCACCAGGCGGGCGACGTGCGGGTTCTGCGACGTGGTGTAGAGTGTATAGTGCTCGTCGGCCTGGTCGTAATGCGCGATCGCAGCGCGCGGCTCCATCGCGTTCGGCACCAGGCGGTTGTTGGTGAGCTCGAGCGTCACGACGTTGGCGGCCTTGCTGAAGGCCTCCTTCACCGCGGCTTCGTCGCCGAGATGCCAGTCATACACGACGTTGCCGGGAGCTTCGGGATGAAGCTGCGGCGCGCCCGGCTTGATCGCGGCCTTGATGTCGGGCACCGCCGGAAGCTCTTCGTAGTTGACGATAACGGCTTCGGCCGCGTCCCTGGCCTGGTTCTTGGTTTCGGCGATCACGACCGCGACCGCTTGTCCGACGAAGCGCACGGTCTCCGGCGCCATCGCCGGCCACGCGCCCATTTTCATCGGCGAGCCGTCCTTCGAGGTGATCGCCCAGCCGCAGATGAGGTTGCCGACCTTGTCGTCGACGAGCTGCTGACCGGTCAGCACTGCGATCACGCCGGGCATCTTCATGGCCTCGGCCGAATCGATGCCCTTGACCTTGGCATGCGCATGCGGGCTACGAATGAAGTGAGCATAGCTCATGCCCACCATCTTGATATCGTCGACGTAGCGTCCCTGTCCGGTTATGAACCGGCGATCTTCCTTGCGCACGACACGTGCGCCGATTCCTTCAACACCCATGGTCTAATCCTCCCGACCGGAGATTTCGATTTGCCGCCGTTTCCATCGAGACCGGCGGTGATGAGCCTGATCGCGCGTGGTCCGCGCGCTGCTATTCGGCGGCCTGCGCGACCTTCATGCGGCCGGCTGCGTCGAGCACCGCCTTGACGATGTTGTGGTAGCCGGTGCAGCGGCAGATATTGCCTTCGAGCTCGTGGCGGACCGTTTCCTCGTCGAGATTGCCGCCGTGGCGATGCACGATGTCGACCGCGGCCATGATCATGCCGGGGGTGCAGTAGCCGCACTGCAGGCCGTGATTGTCGCGAAAGGCCGCCTGCATCGGGTGCAACTCGTCGCCCTTGGCGAGACCCTCGATCGTGGTGACGTTCGAACCCGCAGCCTGGCCGGCCAGCATGGTGCAGGATTTCACCGCCCGTCCGTCGACATGGACAACGCAAGCACCGCACTGGCTGGTATCGCAGCCGACATGGGTGCCGGTCAGGTTCAGATTTTCGCGCAAGAGATGCACGAGGAGGGTCCGGTCCTCGACGTCGACCGAGACCGCCCTGCCGTTTACCGTCAATTTGACTGTAGACACGCGTTCCTCCCAAGTCTCAATTATTGGCCCAGTAGAGCACGCTTCATGGGGGGCGTAACCGCGATCAAAGTCGTAGTCGCGACCCTGTCATGAAGGGTGCCGGGCCTGTGCTTCGATCCTAGCAGGCCGCCTGTGGATGGGCAATTTACAAGCCCGCTCCGATGGTCCCACGCATATCTGACGCGCCCGCTTCCATGTCGCTTGCGATCGCCAACCTGACGATTGCTATGCGCCGTGAAGCGCCGCCGCGACGGCTACTACCTTCCGCCTATAACGACCAAAAAACGTTGCTGTCATTTTCATCGGCGATGCAGCGACGAAAGATCGCGCGTTCATGAATTGGTCAGAGAGCCGCGCCCGCGACGCACCCGTCGCGGCAACGAAACCATATTGGAGGAAACAGATGAAGCTGAGGAGCGGGACTTTCTTTGCCGGCGTGTCGCTGGCCGCCATGCTGATGGCGAGTGTCGGCGTGTCGAGGGCGAATGATTCCGTCGTGAAAGCGGCATCGGATGCCAACGGGTGGGCGATCGCAGGCCACGACTACGGCAACACGCGCTTCAGCCCCTTGAAGCAAATCAACACCGAGAACGTCGGCAAGCTGCAACTGGCCTATTCGATGTCGCTGGCCTCGCTCCGGTCCAACGAGTCCTCGCCGATCGTGATCGGCAAGACCCTCTACGTCTCGACCTCGTGGGGGCCGAAATATGTCTATGCGATCGATGCCGCGACCGGCGCGCGCAAATGGACCTATCAGCCCGATATCCCCGACGACGTACTTCAATACGCCTGCTGCGACGTCAACAATCGTGGCGTGTCCTACGCCGACGGCAAAATCTTCGTCGGCCGGCTCGACGGCAAGCTGACCGCGCTCGATGCCGAGACCGGCAAGGAACTCTGGACCTCGACGGTCGTCGACTACAAGCAGGGCTCGGTCATCACTTCGCCGCCGCTCGTGGTCCGCGACAAGGTTATCACCGGCTTCGGCGGTGGCGAATACGGCGTCCGCGGTGCGCTGCAGGCGTTCGACCTCAAGAGTGGCAAGCTGCTCTGGCAGACCTACACCGTGCCGGCGCCGGGCGAGCCCGGCAGCGACACCTGGAAGGGCGACACCGGCCTGCATGGCGGCGGCGCGGCCTGGCTGGTCGGCTCCTACGATGCCAAAACCGACACGGTCTATTGGGGCACCAGCAATCCGGGCCCCTGGAACACCGGGGTGCGCTCCACTGGCGACGGCAATTTCGGCAAGCTGACCAACCTGTACACGGCGTCCACGCTCGCGATCGATCCCAACACCGGAAAGATCAAGTGGCATATCCAAGGCACGCCAGCCGATGCCTGGGATTATGACGGTGTCAACGAGCTCGTGCTCGGTAACCTGAAGATCAAGGGCGCCGAAACGCCGGTGCTGATGAAGGCAGACCGCAACGGCTTCTTCTTCGTCGCCAACCGCGAAACCGGCAAGGTGATCTCGGCCGAGAAATACGTCTTCGCGAACTGGGCCAAGAAGTGGGACGTCAATACGATGCGGGCCGAAGAGGACCCGGACAAGCGGCCCGGCCCCGGCCATCCCGCCAAGGACATCTGCCCGAACCTGATCGGCGGCAAGAATTGGCAGCCGATGTCGTTCAACCCGCAGACCGGCCTCGTCTACATCCCGACCAACAATGTCTGCATGGACTGGTCGGTCAGTGACGTGAACTACAAGCGTGGCGTGTTCTACCTCGGCGCCGAATTCCCGACCAAGGCGGGCCCGGGTGGGTTCCTCGGCGAACTCGTGGCCTGGGATCCCGTCGCCAACAAGAAGGTGTGGGGTCTCAAGGAAGACCTGCCGTTCAATGGCGGCACGCTGACGACGGCCGGCAACTTGGTGTTTTCCGGCAATCTGCATGGCGACTTCCGCGCCATCGACGCCAAGAACGGCAAGGTGCTGTGGAGCAAGAACCTCGGCAGCGGCATCGGTGCCGGTCCGGTGACCTACTCGGTCGACGGCAAGCAGTATGTCGCGATCGTGGTCGGGCGCACGGCGTCGATCCCGGCCTTCCTCGGCGACATCGGCAAGAAGATGACAGCCGCGGCGCCCGAGGGCGGCTCGCTGTTCGTGTTCACTGTGCAGTAACGATCGTCGAGAACGGAGGCAGCATGTCCGTGTTCAGCATGACCCGAAACGAAGTGCGCAGACGTTCGCGTGACGCGCGATTGGGACAGGCGATCGGTGCCGTGCTGTTCTCTGCCATATTGATGGCGCCGGCCGTGTCGGCCGGCGCCGAAGAGACCAAGCCGCTGCGGCTCTGCGCCGATCCGACCAACCTGCCGTTCTCGAGCGATGATCCGGGCAAGCCCGGGCTGTATCTCGAGATCGGCCAGGCGGTGGCCGGGAAACTCGGCCGAGCCGTGAGCTACAACTGGTACAAGTCCTATTTCGGCAAGCGCACGGTTCGCGAAACGCTGCTCAGCAAGCAATGCGATGCCATGGTCGGCCTGCCGCTGGTCGACGATTTCATGGGGCCGGCGGTGATCTTCTCCAAGCCGATTGCTCATGAAGGCTACGCGCTGGTCGGCGCCAGGGATCGCAAGCTCGCCGGCATCGACGATCTCAAGGGTTTGCGGGTCGCGGTGCAATACGAATCGGTGCCACAGAACCTGCTCGCGTCGCGCGACGACATCCAGAAGATCACCGTGCTCAGCCCAGACGAGGGCATGGCGGCGCTCGCGGCAGGCAAGGTGGACGTCGCCTTCATCTGGGCGCCGGTGGCGGGCTGGCTCAACAAGACCACCTATGGCGACAAATACCAGGTCGTGTCGACCGAAGGCGACGGCCTGCTCTGGAAGACCGCGATCGGCTTTGCCAAGGCGTCCGACGCTCTGCGCAATGAGGTCGATGCCGTACTGCCGTCCCTACAGTCCGACATCGATGCCCTGTTCGCCAAATATGGCGTGCCGAACGGCACGCCGGTGAAGTTCGGCCAGGCAACAACGTTGTCCAGCGGAGCGAGCGAAGCCATCACCGTCGGGCAGGCGGCCGCTGCCGACAAGCCGGTCCAGACCGCAGCAGTCACCGGGGATATCAAGGCCGGGCGGGAAACCTTCAACGGCACCTGCGCGCATTGCCACGGCCCGGATGCAGTGCAAAGCGAACGGCGCATCGACCTTCGCCTCCTGAAGAAGCGCTACGGTGAAGATATGGAAGCGACCTTCTGGAAGACGGTCCATGAAGGCCGCCCGTCCAAGGGAATGCCGGCGTGGAAGGACGTTTTTAGCGACGACGAGCTCAAAAACGTATATGCCTATTTGCAGACACTGCAGGACTCCGGCTCGTCGAACTAAAGCGTTTTCGAGCGAAGTGGGCACTGGTTCGCGTGAAGAAGATGCGTCAAAGCTGGAACCCAGAGTTTCGGTTCTGATTCACCCAGAACCGAGAATGCTCCAGGGCGCGACGGCGGCGACATCCGTACGAGGCTCCTCATGATGGGTTTCCTGATCATCGACGATCACCCATTGTTCGGCGAAGCGCTTGGCAACGCCATTCGCATCTCGCATCCGGATGCTCGCATCTATGAGGCGACCTCGATCAAGGGCGCGCTTGGTATCCTTGCCAGTGAGCCGAACATCGACCTGGCGTTGCTCGATTTGCTGCTGCCCGACGTCGTCGGCTTTTCCGGGTTCCAGAAGATCCGCGACCGCTATCCGCGGCTTCCGATCGCCATCGTGTCGAGTGAGGAGGACAAGCATACGATCCGCGAGGCGCTGGAGATGGGCGCGGTCGGCTATCTGCCGAAGTCGACCTCGCTCGGCGAGCTGTCACAGGCGATCGCCCGGGTGCTGAGCGGCTCGGTTTCGGCGCCGCGAGATTTCGTCGCGGCCGGCGCGTTGGAGCAGTCAGAGACGGCGCGCACGTTGCAGGAACGGATTCGGAAATTGACGCCGCAACAGATACGGGTGCTGCACCTGATAACCCGCGGCTTGCAGAACCGCGAGATCGCCGCGGAGCTCAAGCTCGCGGAGTCCACGGTGAAGGCGCATGTGACCGAGATCCTGCGCAAGCTGAAGCTGTTCAGCCGTAACAAGGCGATCATTGAGCTCGGCAAGGTCCCGCTTCCGATGCCTGAAGCCTGCGCGGGTTCAAAGCCCGAGAAGACCCCTTAGGGTTGCTGCGCTGCAAGGCGAGGGCATCGAACGTTCTATAGGCTGCACCCCGGCTTTGAGATAACGTCGTGCTCGCAATGCCAGTCATGAGCGACCCGGGAGGAGACGGCGCAGCTTTGACCACAACCGCGCCCCTGGACGAACCGCCCGTCAGCAAGGCGGGTGCCCCTCGACTGCTCATTGTCGAGGATCACCCGCTGTTTCGTGCCGCCCTGGTCGGTGTCATCGGCGCCGAGTTTCCCGGCGCCGAAGTGCTGCAGGCGACGTCGATCGACGGCGCGCTGGATGTCATCGCTGCGCGCGACAGCCTTGATCTGATCCTGCTCGATCTGTCGATGCCTGGGACAACAGGGCTGCTGGGAGCCTATCGGGTACGTGCTGCCGCGCCGCGCAGTGCTCTTGTCATCGTATCGGCGCATGACGATTCCCGGATCATCGGCAGCGCGATCTCGCTCGGCATTTCCGGCTATATTCCGAAATCCACGCCGAAGGCCGAGCTGGCGCGTCTGTTGCGCGGCATCCTCGAAGGCGCGGTGTGCCTGCCGACGCGTTTCCGCGATGCCGCCGCTGCCCGGAAAGGCCAGGCCGACGCGCGGGAGCTGATCCAGCAGCTCAGCCAGTTCACCTCGCAGCAGCTACGGGTGCTCGACATGATCTGCCGCGGCCTGCAGAACAAGCACATCGCCTATCAGCTCGATATCTCGGTGACGACCGTGAAGGTGCACGTCTCGGAGATCCTACGCAAGCTCAACGTGCGCAGCCGCACCGAGGCGATCATCGCGTTGTCGAAGCTCGATTTCGGCAAGCACGATCACGCGCCGATCGCGGCCGCGCCGGCGCGTGACAGTCACTCATAGCCGTGCCGCCGGCTGCTCGGCGGCCAGCAGGAACGACAGCAGTGAGCGCATCTCGGCGGGCTTGATCGGCTTCTTCAACAGCTCGTGGCCGAAGGCCGAGACGTCGGAGGCCGCCTTGGCGGAGTAGTCGGCGGTGACGATGATCGCCGGAACGCCGGACTTGATTTCATTGCGGATCACGTCGACGGCCTCGATTCCGGTCTCGCCGTTGTCGAGGTGAAGATCCGCGATGATGGCGTCCGGAATTCCATCGAGCGCCCGGATGCGTTCGAGCGCTTCGGTCTTGGAGATCGTCACCGCGACGTCGCAACCCCATTTCTCCAGCAGGCTGGCGAGGCCCTCGGCGCTCGACAGGTCGTTTTCGATCAGCAGGATCTTGGCGCCCTCCATGCCGCCATATCGGTAATCGACGCTGGCCTGCTCGCGCGCAGGAATTGCGACGGGGTCGGCGGAGCGTGGGAGCGTGACCGAGAACACCGAGCCCTTGCCCGGGCGCGACGTCAGCCTGATATCATGGCCCAGCACGTCGGCAAAGCGGCGCACGATCGAGAGCCCGAGCCCGATGCCGGCCTTGTCGCCAGCGCTGGTCTCGCCGCGCTGAAACTCGACGAAGATCGCCTCGCGCTGCGTTTCCGGAATTCCAGGGCCGGTGTCGTGCACCTCAATGCAGATCTGGTCGCCGTTGTTACGGCAACCCATCAGCACGCTGCCGCGCTGGGTGTAGCGCAACGCATTGGCCAGCAGGTTCTGCAGGATCCGGCGCAGCATCAACGGGTCCGAGCGGACCGCGCCGGACGACGGCATGATCCGGAGCGCGAGGTTGCGCTTGGCCGCGACCGGGCTGAATTCCTGCTGCAACGGTTCAAACAGTGAGGCGATCGCGACCGGCCCGAACTCCGGCTTGAGCACGCCGGCATCGAGCTTGGAAATGTCGAGCAGCGTGCGCAGCATGTCCTCGAGCGTCGCCAGCGAACGGTCGATCTGGTCGGTCAGGGCGACACCCTTGGGCTCGGTCGCCATTTCGGTGAGTGCCGACAGCGTCAGCCGCGCCGCGTTCAGTGGTTGCAGCAGATCGTGAGTGACGGAGACCAGCACGGACGATTTCAACGAGCTCGCCGCCTCCGCCTGCTGCTTCGCCTGCAGCAGCCGGCCATTGGTCTTTTCCAGCGACTGCAGCACCTGCTTGAGCTGCTGGGTGCGGTCGCGAACCTGCTGGTCGAGCGCAATCGCCGTCTCGAACAGCGAGAACGCGTTGAGCTGCTGGTCGGTCGAACGTTCGACGCGCGACATCAGTGCCGCGTTGATCTTGCGCAGCTTCTCGGCTTCGCGCTCGAGCGCTGCAATGCGATTGGTGCCGGTATCCGTCATGGCGAAGCAACGGCCCGCTTGCCGATGGCGACGCCGGTCAGTGTCTGATTGACATGCATGGAGCGATACTGCTCGCCATAGGTCTGAAAGCCGATCACATTGTTGCGGCGGTAGAGCTCCGACATCTCGCGCGACAGTTGGTGCTGCTCGACGTCGAGCCGGCGCAGCACGCATTCGAAACCGATGAAGACCGAGACCTCGCCGAGGTCGTGGGCGATCTCCTCGAACGCGTCCCTCGTCGCATCGATCGGATCGCGCTCGCGCGCCACCGTCAGCACCATTCCCTCGTCGATGGCGCAGAAGAACTGCAACGACCCGTCCGCATTGGTACGCTGGATCGAGCGTGCGTAGTAGGCGCCGCCGACCCGGACCAGCAAGGGGTGAGCGGCGAAGGAAAACAGTTCGAGCTTGCTGTCGCTGAGGCCGACCGCGCGCGAATATTCCAGCGCCGCCGGCTCGGCATTGATCTCCTTCACGATCCGCCGCTCGATGTCGGCCTCGGTCACGACCATCTTGGTCGCGGTCGGCTCGAAGTGGTCGCATTTGAACAGGCGGAACGGCAGCCGGGTCCTGATCAGGATCACCACGGCAGCATCGGTGTAGGCTTTTCCGTTGTGGAAGACCCAGGACTTCTCGAAGCGCAAGCCGTCGCCGGCGGAGCCGCCGACGATCGGAATGTCCCCTAGCGAGGCGTAGATCGCCGACATGATGGTCTCTTCGCGCTGGCACATTCCGTCGATGAACAGTAGCCCGAACGACTCATCCGCAGGGTCGCATTGCTCGGTGCGTTGCGCGAACTCCTGTTGCAACTCGGTGCAGATCGAGCGGCCGCGATCGACCCGGAAGGTGGAAAGATCGAGCAGCGGGCGGGCCGCGATCACGAAGTCGGCCGCATCGAAGCCCATCGCGACCACGCTGTCCTCGTCCCAGCCGGCCGGTGAGAGCTCGCCGGCGGTCGTGCAGCCGAAGATCGGGATGTCCGGCATCCGGCGCGATAGCTCGGCGATGAAGATCTCGGGATCGTAGAATGGCGAGACGAACACCGTGATCATCGCGAGATTGGCACTTGCCAATTGGCGCGCGATCTCGTCCGCGGCCTCCCGCGGTCCGTCGGTCTTCGCCTGTGCCACGACAATACTGTCGGCGGCACCGTTGTGCTTCTCCGCCAAGGGCTCTCTCCCAGACCAGGTCATTTTATTTTTGTTGGCGCAGGTGCTCCCGCGCATATCGCCGCCGGTTCAGGCCGGACGCGATCGAGGTACCCTGGGGCACCGAAATGAAGGGGGAGACATCATTGGCCGGCTGAGCTGCCGGCACACCCGATTGGCGCAGGCGCTGATAGCGCCATCCGCGGCAATGACATGGGACGCCTCCCGATATGTTTGTCCCGATCGCGGGCAGCGGCCGGGACCTGCTTATAACGAGTCTAAATTAAAGGGACCGGCTTTCCCGTCAATCGCGAATGCGAGGGACCAAGGTCGTAGAGGCGCGCGGCCGGTCTGGAATGCCAGCGGTCTGTGTGCCGGCTGCCGCTATCGGAGGATCAGGTCTGGGGCCCGGCCTTGAGCTCCGCGGCCCCGTCGTCACCGAACACCGGGCCGGGGGTCAAGAAAACAGACCGCCCTCCGCCGATCCCTATATCCCGGGGCGCATTTGCGTTTACGCAGCTTTATTCATTGTGCCCTAGGTTGCGCGTTGGGTTCGGGGGGCGCGGCGCCCCCGGACGTCGCATGGTTTTCAGAATGAAGACGGGGGCTGGGATGCAGGGGCTCAAACGATCGCGTTCGATCAAATTTCCAACCCTCCGATTCCGCGCCAAGATCATGCTCGGCTTTGCCGTGACGCTGGCGATTTCCGCGGCCAGCATGGGCTTTGCCTATATGGGGTTCGAACGGGTCTCGGCCGGCGTCGCCTCCTACCGCCAGAGCGTCGCGGAAGCCGATCTTGCCCGCAACATCGACCGCGAGTTGATCTCCTACGGTTCGCTGGCGCGGTATTTCGTGGTCACTGGCAAGGAGGATGACGCGAAGGCGGCCCTCGCCGCCGAAGCCAGCCTGAAGGATGCCATCCTGGCCGCGATGAAGGGCACCACCAACCCGGCGCGGCTCGATCAGGTCACCAGGCTCGAGCGCGAGTTTCGCGCCTTCTCCAAAATCTTTGCCGACATCGTCAAGTTGAAGGACGAGAACGCGCGGATCGCGCAGAACAATCTCAATCGCAGCGCAAACTCGATGCGCTACAAGCTCGACGACCTCCCGAGCAATGCCGACGATTCCGAGCTGCAATCGATCCAGTTCGGTGCCAAGAAGGTCTCCGACCAGTTCCAGGCAGCGACCTCGCTCGCCAATATGTTCGTCGTCAATGCGGACAAGTCCGTTGCGACCAGCGCGATGGCGCGGCTGAAGTTCGTGGAGAACTCGCTGCACGCGCTTTCCTCGAAGAACGAGCGGATCAATCAGGGGCTGAAGGAGGTCGCCGGGCTGCTCGACGAGTACCGGCAATCGCTCGCCAAGTTGATCGAGAATTCGAAGTCGATCGATGAGCTGACGGTCGAGATGACGGAATCGGCCACCGCCATCAGCCATGGCTCGGCTGCGATGAAGTCCGATCTGCTCACCGACCAGAAGCGACTTGAGAACGAATCCCATGCCACGATCGGCGCGACCGAGCGGCTGATCCTGATGCTCGCCGCCGGCGGCTTCGTGCTGGGCCTCGCCTGGGCGTTCCTGCTCGGCAAGGGCATTTCGCGGCCGATCGCCGCGATGTGCGCCGCGATGCGCGAGCTCGCCGCCGGCAATTTCGATGTCGTGCTGCCCGGCCTTGGTCGCCGCGACGAGCTCGGCGAGATGGCGAGTGCGGTGGAGGAGTTCAAGGTTCAGGCTATCGCCAAGGCCGAGCGCGATGCCGCGAGCCAGGAAGCGCAGAACAAGGCGAGCGCGGCTGCGCGGCGCACCGAGTTGATCCGTTTCGCCGACGAATTCGAAGCCGCCGTCGGCGCGATCGTCTCCAACGTGTCGGCGTCCGCCGTGCAGCTCGAATCGGCAGCCGGCACGCTGACGCGGACCGCGGAGACCACACAGAATTTGTCCAGCCAGGTCGCCGGCGCCTCCGAGGAAGCGTCCAGCAATATGCAGTCGGTGGCCTCCGCCACCGAGGAGCTGTCCGCTTCCGTCGACGAGATCGGCCGCCGCGCCAAGGAGTCGAGCCAGATCGCCGATTCTGCCGTGCGCCAGGCCGAGCAGACCGATGCGCGGATCGGCAAGCTGTCGCGTGCCGCGCAGGAGATCGGTGACGTGGTCAAGCTGATCACGGCGATCGCCGAACAGACCAACCTATTGGCGCTGAACGCCACCATCGAGGCCGCGCGCGCCGGCGATGCCGGCCGCGGCTTCGCCGTGGTCGCATCCGAGGTGAAGTCGCTCGCAAGCCAGACCGCGCGGGCGACCGAGGACATCTCCAATCACATCTCGGGCATGCAGGCGGCAACGCAGGAATCGGTCGCCGCGATCAAGGAGATCGGCGGGACCATCTCCCAGATCTCCGGCATTGCCACCAACATCGCGAGCTCGGTCGAGCAGCAGAGCGCGGCGACGCAGGAGATCGCCCGCAGCGTGCAGAACGTCGCGCAGGGCACGCAGGAGGCCGCCGCCAGCGTCACCCAGGTCAATCGGGGCGCGACCGAGACCGGAGCAGCCTCCGAAGAGGTGTTGAACTCGGCCCGCTCGCTGTCGGTGGAGAGCACGCGGCTGCGCGAGGAGCTCGACCGCTTCATGGCGAACATCCGCGCGGCATGAACGCACCGCACGCGTTGCGGCGAAGGTGAGGCCGGCCGGGCTAATCGCGGCCGAACTGGTGCTTCAACTCGACCTTGGCGCGTTCGAGCCGCGCCCGCTGAGCCTGCGGCAGCCCCTTGCCGGCGCGGTTGATGTAGAAGGTCAGCATCGACAACGCGGACCGATAGGCGCCGCTCTTGCGCCGCTTGCTGTGTTCGGCCGACCGCTTCAGCGATGTCGCAATCTTCTTGGCGCTGGTCAGCTTGAACACGCCGCGCTTGAGGTCGAGCGCATCGCTCTCTCGCGTCACCCGCTGTGACCAGCGGTTGGACGCGGTCGTTCGTGTTGCGGTCTTGCGCCGTGCCGTGCCGGTCTTCCGCGTCGCGGACTTTCGCGGGGATTTTCGCGTAGTTCGCTTGTGTGTCGCCATGGTTGGCTCCTTGATCTTTTGCGGGCAACAATGGCCGCCTTGTTCCGTTCCTGTCGATCCGATCGGGAACCTTTGCGCGACGCGGGCGTTATCGCGCGTGGCGGGCATTCGGTTTGCCGCAATTCCGGGAATGAGAACCTTGGAGCGCTTCGTTCCAGGGTTTTTCCCATTAATCGGGCGCGATGACTCTGCAGCGGACACAGCTCAGCACTGCGACGACGGGCGAGGTGGCAACGCCGGCTGCGGAGAGCGATGACCGCATCATCGAGACCTCGATTCCGCTCCGGCTCGACAATCTGCACTGGAGCGGATTCCATACCCGCGTGGTGCTGGCGCTCGGCATCACCTGGATCCTCGACGGGCTCGAGGTGACGCTCGCTGGCGCCTTGTCTGGCGCGCTCAAGGACAGTCCGGCGATGCGGTTCTCCAACGCCGATGTCGGCTTTGCCAGCAGCGCCTATCTTGCCGGCGCGGTGCTCGGCGCGCTCGGGTTCGGCTGGCTGACCGACCGCATCGGGCGCAAGAAGCTGTTCTTCATCACCCTCGCGCTGTACCTCTCGGCGACCGCCGCGACCGCGCTGTCGTGGAATGTCGCGAGCTACGCGCTGTTTCGTTTTTTGACCGGTGCCGGCATCGGCGGCGAATACACCGCGATCAACTCGACCATTCAGGAACTGGTGCCGGCGCGCTATCGCGGCTGGACCGATCTCGTCATCAATGGCAGCTTCTGGATCGGCGCCGCGATCGGCGCGGCCAGCGCGATATTCCTGCTGGACCCCGCGGTGCTGGCGCCGGATCACGGCTGGCGGATCGCCTATTTCACCGGCGCTGTGCTTGGTCTCGTCGTGCTCTTCATGCGAATGTGGATCCCCGAGAGCCCGCGTTGGCTGATGATCCACGGCCGTCCTGACGAAGCGCACCGGATCGTCGACGGCATCGAGGCCTCTGTCCTCGGCCATACGCAGTCGAGCGGCGATTTCGACAAGATCAGGATCCGGATGCGCGATCACACGCCGTTACGCGAGGTCGCAACCACATTGTTCTCCACCTATCGGCAGCGTTCGCTGGTCGGGTTGGTGCTGATGGCCGCGCAGGCGTTCTTCTACAATGCGATCTTCTTCACCTTCGCCCTTGTTCTGACCGACTTCTTCGGCATCCCCGCCAATGATGTTGGTTGGTACATCCTGCCCTTTGCCGCCGGCAATTTCCTAGGGCCGCTGCTGCTCGGCCGCCTGTTCGATACCCTCGGCCGCCGCACCATGATCACGCTGACCTATGGCGTGTCGGGCGTGCTGCTGGCGCTGTCCGGCTATCTATTCTCGATCGGCGCGCTCAGCGCGCAGAGCCAGACCATCGCCTGGATGGTGATCTTCTTCTTTGCCTCGCCAGCCGCGAGCGCCGCTTACCTCACCGTCAGCGAGAACTTTCCGCTCGAGGTGCGCGCGCTCGCGATCGCCGCGTTCTATGCGATCGGAACCGGCATCGGCGGCGTGGTGGGGCCCGCGTTGTTCGGCGTGCTGATCGACACCGGATCGCGCAACAGTGTCTTTGCCGGCTACCTTTTGGGGGCGGCGCTCATGGTCGTGGCCGCAGCGGTCGCATGGCGTTACGCCGTCGCGGCCGAGCGAAAATCGCTCGAATCTGTTGCGCGACCGCTGGCAGTTGTGGAGTAGAATGACATGAAGCATGACGTAGCGGAAATGCCTTTGGATGACGACATCGCTCCTGACAGCACCGCGCCGGGCAGTTCGCCGGCGCCGGCGTCGTTGATTCCGCCGCTGACCGAGGCCGCGGTGCTGCTCGATATCGACGGCACCTTGCTCGATTTCGCACCGACGCCGCGTGAGGTGTGGGTGCCGCCGGATCTGGCGGAGACCATGAGGGACCTGCACAAGCGCACCGGCGGCGCGCTGGCGCTGGTCAGCGGCCGTTCGCTCAACGACATCGATCTGATCTTCGCGCCGGATCTGTTTCCCGCGATCGGCGGCCACGGTGCCGAGATGCGGCTGCAGCCGGACAGCGACGAAGCGGTCGCCGCGCATTCCCCGCCGCTGGACAAGGAGTTGAAGCGCCGCCTTGCCGCGATCGCCAAGCTCAGCCCCGGAATTCTGCTCGAGGACAAGGGTTACTCGCTGGCGCTGCACTACCGGCTCGCGCCGCATGCGGAGAAGGCGATCTACGAAGCGGTATCGCTGATCCGCGCCGATCTGCCGGATGCACCGATCGAGGTGCTGCCGGGCAAGAGCGTGTGCGAGATCAAGATGGCAGGCTTCACCAAGGCGAGCGGCGTGCGCGAACTGATGACGCACGAGCCGTTCAAGGGACGGCGCCCGTTCTTCATCGGCGACGACGTCACCGACGAGAGCGTGTTCGAGATCATGCCCGACTATCACGGCCTGGCCTTCTCTGTAGGCCGTCGCGCGGCCGGCATCGACGGGCATTTCGGCACACCGACCGACGTGCGCGAATTCCTCGCGCAATTGCTCAACCGGTGACGAAAGGCATGTGAGCCTGTCCTAAAGCGCGATGATCCCTGTTTGCGCATGATCTCCGTGCCAGCGCGGCGCGCTTGTCGCGAGGGAAGACCGTTGCACACTTTCCCGATCGCGCCTTCGAATCGAATGCGGTGCTTTTGCGTCGCGAGCTATGCCTCGCGCGCATTTTTCTTTTCGCGAGTTCCCGCGAGTTCCGTGCGTCTTCGCCAGAATTTGGTTTCATTTGGGAGATTCCTTGATGAGGAACCATCTTGATGAATGGTTGTTAATACGCGAGTTGACCAACAGGAGGGGACCTGGTGAACCTCGTCGTCGTTTCGAACCGCTTGGCGCGCGGAAAACCTAATGAACCCATGACGGGGGGGCTGGCAGCGGCATTATTGCCGGTGGTGGAAAAGACAGGGGCGATATGGGTTGGTTCCAGCGGCCGGGTCCGCGACGGGAGCCTGAAGGAACCATTTGCAGAGGTTGAAGCACTCGGCGCCGGTGCGCTGGCGATGCTCGATCTGCCGGCCGCGCATTACGGCGGCTACTACGAAGGCTTCGCCAATTCGGCGCTGTGGCCGGCCCTGCATTCGCGCGCCGATCTGATTCGCGCCTCGCGAGACGATTACACGAGCTATCGCGAAGTGAACGCGTTCATGGCGCGCGCGCTGTTGCGATTCCGCAAGCCCGATTCCGTGTTCTGGATCCAGGATTATCATTTCCTCGCGCTCGGTGCGGAATTGCGCGCGCTCGGCGTTGCACAGCCGATCGGCTTCTTCCTGCATACGCCGTGGCCGACGCGCGCCGTGATCTCCGGCGTACCGAACCATCGCGAGTTGGTCGAGGCGATGCTCGCCTATGACCTGATCGGTTTCCAGACCGAAGAGGATTGCGAGAACTTCCTCGCCTATGTGCAGGACGATCTCGATCTCGCGGTTCGCGATGGCGTGGTCACGTCGTCGTCCGGCCGCGCGCGCGCTGCGGTGTTCCCGATCGGCATCGATCCCGAGAGGTTCATGCAGCAGGCCGCCAAGGCGATGACGCATCCCGACGTGACGCGGCTGCGGCGCAGCCTCAACGGCGAGAAGCTCGCGATCGGCGTCGACCGGCTCGACTACTCCAAGGGCCTTGGCAATCGCATCAAGGCGTTCGACAAGATGTGGACGCTCTATCCGCACCTCAAGCGCTCGGTGTCGTTGCTGCAGATCGCAACCCCCTCGCGCGGCGCGATCGAAGCCTACGGCAATTTGCAGAGCGAGATCGCCAAGCTCGTCACCGACGTCAACGGCACCCATGGCGAGGTGGACTGGACGCCGATCCGCTATCTCAACAAGGGATTTAGCCAGGGCGTGCTGGCGGGGCTCTATCGCACCGCGCAGGTCGGCGTGGTGACGCCGCTGCAGGACGGCATGAACCTCGTCGCCAAGGAATATGTCGCGGCTCAAAGCCCGGCCGATCCTGGCGTGCTGGTGCTGTCGAAATTCGCCGGTGCCGCCAACGAGCTCGACGCCGCGCTCCTTGTCAATCCGCATGACATCGACGGCATGGCGCGCACGATCGCCTCGGCGCTGACGATGCCGCTGACCGAGCGGCGGGCGCGTTGGGAAGCGATGATGACGAAGCTCAACACGCATACCATCCAGCAATGGTTCGCCGACTTCATCGACGCGTTGCAGGCCACGCACGACACGGGCGACACCGTGCTGCCCGAGCCGCCAACCGTTTGGCCGCGCCGCGCATCAGATGTCGCGGCGCGGTATCACTGAGCGGCCGCCGTCGTCGGCAGGCCGCAATCACACTCGCTCACTCCGACGGAATGGAGCCCCCGTCGTTCCCGCGCAACAGCCTGGCTGTTGCAGCCCATTGGTGCGGAACGCGCGTCGCGAGGCATGCGTGTCGCGGCACGTGGTTGTCGTAATCCGGATAGCCGCGTTGTTACCGTCCTCGCCGGGACGGCGGCCAGCCTGATACAGATGTCAAACAGCCGGTCTTGCGCCGTCGTCACCCGCGAAGGCGGGTGACCCAGTATTCCAGAAACGCGAGTGCTTGAGCCGAGAGGCCGCGGCGTACTGGATGCCCGCATGCGCTGGCATGACCTAACTCGGTGATTGGCGTCAGGACGCATTGGCAAATGGTTCCCGCTCCGCCTGCGGGCGGACCGTGCTGGCAGGCTCGGAGCGATGGGATTACCCGTGAGTCGCGCGGGCCTCGGCGGTAATCTACTCCGGTCTCCCACAATCGAGGCTAAAACCTCGCCCATGGCGCCAGCTAAGGCACGGCCTCGAGACGAAATAATCCAGCAATCCCAGTAACTTGAGGAAATCTCGCAGCCGCGGCCCCACACTCCCTTGCAAAATCCGCCTCGTCCCTTCAAGAGAGGGCCTCCCGGAGAGATGGCCGAGTGGCTTAAGGCGCACGCTTGGAAAGCGTGTGTGCGGGAAACCGTACCGTGGGTTCGAATCCCACTCTCTCCGCCAGGTACTTCAAATAAGTAACTGGAAATATTAAAGAAATAGATTTGTAGTTCTATCCTTCCCCACCCGGTCCCCCACCCGCGATTTTTTTGTCACTGGGCCCCCTATTCGGGAAAGGCGTTCTTACTACGAACTTGCAAAAGGCCAATTTCGAGCCGGCTGGGCACTTCCATCGACCGTTCTCCCGTTCCCTCCACGGCCTGTTTTTGACGGTGCTGAACCGGGAAGGGCAAGCTTAATCCTGAGCTTAGCCTCGAATGATCCAGGAAGAAAAAAATTTTGTTCCTGGTATTGTTAGAATAATGTCCCTGGGATATTTCTGACCTCAGAGAGTTCCGTCTGAGGAGATACCCAATGTATGCCAAAGCCGGCGCGCTGCCCACTCCGTTGCAGACCCAGCAAGAGCTAGACTCGCTCGACACCCTGGTCGAGACCGGGGACGTCAATGAGTTCCCCTACAATGTGTTTATTGGGCACAACTTGGGGCATCGCGTTTTCACGATGTCGGTGCCGTTTCGGAAGTTCAAAGATATTTCGGATGTAGCGAATGATCGTGAAGCGGGGCCTGTTGCGCAACGATCACTGGACCCCACTCATGCTAAGAAGCTGGCGGCCTACATGGTGAAGGGTCTCGTTTCAGCAGCCAAACTGAAGCGCCAAGTGACCGACAAGCCGGCGCTTCCGGCCTTCGACCAGATTCTGCACGCGCTGGGCGAACAGCCCTACTTCTCGATACAGCCGCTGGTTTGTAACATCCGAAACATTCCCCTGGGGGGAACGGGTGCCGGTGGTATCCGCGGTGTTCGGCTTGAGACGATTAGCGGCGAGACGGCGGCATTCAAGGTCTACCTATCGGAACGTCACACCCTCTGGGTTGTGGACGGGCAACACAGGCGCAAGGGGGCTGATCTAGCGATGGAGTTCCTCGAAGCGGTCAGGAGCACCGGCCGTTACCCGGCGAAGTCTGCTGTCTTGTTCCCTGCCAAGGGGGCAGAGGTATCCGAAGACGAAATTGTGGTTTGGAACGAA
This sequence comes from Bradyrhizobium sp. ORS 86, assembly GCF_045571475.1. NCBI lineage: Bacteria > Pseudomonadati > Pseudomonadota > Alphaproteobacteria > Hyphomicrobiales > Nitrobacteraceae > Bradyrhizobium > Bradyrhizobium sp. ORS 86. The sequence continues at coordinate 540,087 of NZ_CP120699.1, forward strand.
GCGTACGACGCAGCCAGATCGTATGCGACCCTTTCAGTCGAAGTCCATCTTGGGCTGGACATTATGCAAGAGCGGCAGCTCTTCCACGATCTGAACCGTCTTGGAAAGAAAGTAGATCCCTCTCTTGCTCTGCAATTCGACAGCTCCAACCCGATCACTGCGTTCATCAAGAACCGCTTGGCGGGCGATCTAGCGATTCAGATTTCCGACCGAGAGCCGAAAGATTGGTCGGAAGATACTGGCGGCCTTACATTGAAAGACGTAGTCGCCATTAACGCCATCGCGTTCATGAACAAGGGCAACATTTCCGGTGCAACACCGGCAGTGATCGAGCCGAGAGAGTCGCAGGTGTTGCGCCTCTGGGAGCGGATCATCGAAATCCCGCACTTTGGAAGCGACCGGGCAAAGGAGCACACCGTAGCGGCTCAGCCTGTGGTGTTAAAAGCCTTGGCCAAGATCACGTACGATTTGAACTTCAGCAACCGGAGGCCTGAAGCGGCTGACGAACTGTTCGATCAGTTTCTCGACGGTCTGAATACCATCGATTTTTCGCATAGGAATCCGATGTGGAATTATTACGGAATGAGTGTTGAGGACCGCGAGAAGGCCGGTCTTGCCGATTTAGCGCGGTACTTGCCGCCCGATGATGGCGCCAACAGAGACATCGGAAGTGAGCAAAGTGGCTTCATGCGCTTCGGAGCCAAGCACAACGATATCTTCCCGCTTTTGGCAGACATGATTCGTTGGAAGTTGCAATTGCCCAGTCGGTTTTGAAAGTCGCCGGTTGTGGGGCCCCGGCGTCGCCCGAGGCCCCAATTCCCTCAAAAGTAACAGACGGCTCTCCTGGCTCAGCTAGATATGTATTAATTGAAGGATTTGATAATGACGGCTCAACAGGACGTTTCAGCTATCCGCGTTGATGATCAAGCCTTTCTGGTCAGCAGTACCATCGAGCGTTGCCCAAAGGTGATGATGATCCGAGAACTCACAAAGAACGCGATCGAAGCCGCGGCGCAAGCTCCGTCAGATGACCGCCGAGTTGAGTTTTCAGTTACGACCGTCCAGGGCGCACCCAAGCTGACGATTTGGAACACGGGCCCAGGTATGGATGACGAGGAGTTGTCCAGGATGACGAACCTCGCAGCATCAATTGGCAAACAGAAGGGGCTGGACAAAAACTTTGGTATGGGTGCCAAGGTTGCTTCGCTTCCGTCGAATCGGCATGGGATCCGCTATCGATCTTGCAAGGCCGGAGTCGTCCATGAGGTGATCTTATGCGAACGAAATGGGATCTATGGTCGTCTCCGCAGGCGCGACACGATGGGCGAGGATCTAGGTGATGTGATTGACGTCACCGAACAAGTCCGCGCGGCGGGTGTTCGAGCGCTGACAGCCGACTGGACAGAGGTAGTTCTGCTAGGAAATCGATCGGATCAGGACACCGTAACGGATCCCTATGATGGCGATCCTAAGCAGCCGAAGTTTTGGCTCGCTACTTATTTGTACCACCGATTCTACAGGCTGCCGGATGCACTTGAAGTTCGTCTAGATGAGGGCACTCACGCTCGAGGACCCGGTTCTCGCCGGTTCGAGACCATCCCCGCCAGGGAATCCAAGAAGGCATTTTCCCGGGCGGAGACAGTCAAACTAGCGAACGGCCTGAAAATTCACTACATTTATGACGAGCCGTTCAAGGACACCTCGCACAATAAATCGATCAGCGGATCCATCGCGTCGGCTGTGAGCACCGCTGCTGTCGTTTTCCACGACGAGATGTATTCGGTGTTGACGGGACGCAGCTGGACTATTGAAGCTCCCACATTTGGGATTCCCTTCGGCGCGAAACACATTTCGGTTCATATCGAGCTTCCGGATGATGCCCGCGTGCGTCCCGAAGGCTACCGCCAGTTCCTCAGGTATATCGATGGTGAACAGAATCAGGTTGAAGCCTCGGACTTCGCAGTCGAGGTTTTAGAGAATCGTCCTCAATGGTTGATCGATTTAATACATTCGCTGGCTCCTAATTCCGGGGATTCCAACGACGAAATTCGAAATCGCCTGCAAGAGCTGCTGAACAAACTCAGGGTGAAAACCATAAGCCCTCGGGTCGTTCCCGAGGGGGATATCTTTGTCAATCCCGGGACTGGCGGCGCGATGGCTCCGAGGCACCTCGATGGTGAGTCGGTCGGGCGTGACGGAAGGCAACACAATGCCGATCTGACGATTGTGCAGTCAGGAGCGCATCTCGCACGAATGGCTCAGAACATGGAGCGTGCGCCCGCCCTGATACCCCTTGACGACGAAGAAGAGATAGAGGCGAAAAACATCAAGGGCCGTGCGGCTAGATACTACGCGAAAACAGGTGAGTTGTTCATAAACATGCGCTACCCGGCGGTCGATATCATGCGCGAGCAGTTAGAGCGAGAATACGCCCACGCTGGTGATGTAGACATTATGAAGCGGCTGGCGCTTTCCCACTCTCGAAACTCAATGATTCAGAGGGTGGGTCTCGCGGTGGTATTTGCATTGGCGAAACGATTGAACAAGGAGTGGGACGAAGAAGCGATGGGAAAGGCGCTCGAACCGGAGAGCCTCAGTCTCGCCGCCGACAACCACTTCGATTCTCTTCAGGATGCGCGTCGGGCGATCGGTACAACGCTGAAAATTAAGCGCACCGGATCCGAGCTGGACGCGGCCGTAGCATAAGTCAGGTCATTTTTAGAGATGTAACATGGGATGGGACCCTACAGTTTGGACCGGAGACGCTCGTCGCGTGCTCTACAAGCGCTTGGTGGACCTTTTCGGTCCCTATAGCGAGTGGACAAAGAAGTCCTCGCCTGGACGAGAGAGGGACGACGATTTTTGGGAGTTTTGTGAGAAGTTTGCAGCCGCAGTCGGAGCCAAATCCGGCAAGGCAGTCCAGCACCAGATACGGTTTGCGCTACCTGAGACAGAACGCGGCAGCACCTGGGGCCGCCATGCGCAGACCGCAATTCTGAACAAGGCAGCTGCTCTGGAAGCGGGCTTTATTGAAGACAAACACTTGCCAGATCTGGTTGCAGTAGGGCGGCTCAAGTCCAATTTGTGACTTGAGCGGAGGCAGGAATGACGCCGACCGGGCGGCATTCCGTTTCGCCAGGGCCTCGGATTTTTATTCGAAGGTACCCCCGCCATTTGGGGCCCCGCACCTCCTACTTGCGAGCAGCAAAAGAGGTGGCTTTACCAAGTGTCGATCATCTCGCCGTCGTCTTGCACGCCCCTAGGAGGCCGCTTGCGCAAGATACGGGCGAAGCTGCTTGCTTACCGTTTCAAACTCAGCTTCATTCAGAAGCTGATTTCTGCGTACTCCCACAGTTACGATCTCGGCATCGTTCTCCGACACTCCTATTGCCTCCTCGACTCCGAGGATCAGCTGAGCACCCTCTGGCCGTTTCTTGACGAGGAACGAAATGATGGCAGGCAAGTGCTGCGTGTCCTGGCCTTGCTGGTTCGGCGCATCAATCACGATGGGGCAGAACACCATTGAGCTATATTGCTGGGCTGTACGTAAGAATGCGTAATTGTAAGCAGCGAGTCCCCTCGGACCCTCGCTGCCGCGCGCGTGAGGTGTTGATGACATCGGATTGGATCGTAGCTCTCCAATGCGGACGTCTAGCTGCTGTGCAAAACTCACGAAGTGGCTGGCGAAGTGGTCTCTGATAGTCCGTGACCGCTTACGATCGAGCAGCCCGCGCATTGTTGCAGCGATTTCATCAATTTTTGAGTTGAGTCCGCCAATCTCGGCCTCCACATCCTTAACCCGCTCACGAAGAACGCGGGTCGCAGCGTTTCGCCCTTCCGCCGCGACAACTTCGCCAAACGTGAGATCGTTCTTTCGTGTCGCCAACACGGCTCGAACCCTTGTAGCTGCAATGTCGATTGCTTGGATGTCAAGTCGAGCAGCCTCGATCAGCTTATCAAGCTTCTCCTGCTCTTGTCGTGCGTGGTTCAGCACACCAACCAAGGCTTCGGCGTCGGCGGCGATCTTGAAACGAGTGGCAATGTCATTCGTGTAGTGCTCGCCACACGTCGGACACTCGACGTCAACGGGATGGCCAAAGGCGCTCTTGAACACCTCATCAGTTTCGCTGAGCGCGGCACGAGTAACCTCAGCCTGTGTGACCCAAAGCGCCCGAGCGTCGATCAATTCTGAGAGCTTTGCCCGGTGGGAATTTTGCGCATCGAGCAATCGTGCGCTCTCGGCGAGTAACGCAGCAGTCTCGGCTTGAAAGTCATCAATATTGAAATATACCGAGGCGTCCGGTTCAACGGACCGCAGCTCCTCGACCGCAGCAACGACACCGTCCCTCCGCACCTCGGTTTCTCGCAACACCGTCGCCAAGCGATCCTTTTCAGCTTGAGCTGCATAGTATTCGTTTGGCTTCAGGCCGGAGTGGTAGTCCGCTAGAGTGGCGGCCGACCGAGGCAAGTACATGTTACGGAAAGGCTCCCAAGCAGTGGCCCAACTTCGGTCCTGATCCATGTAGAAGGGCGCGAAGGCATACGCGGGAGGTGGAATGAGAACCTGTTCTCGTTGATCGATCATAAGCAAGCGGAAGTCGAGCAGCTCCGCCCAGAACGGTGCCAAACCCTGAGTGACAGATGACGTTTGAAGGACTTTGCTGCCCGCCTCGTCAAAGACAGTGTAAGTGCCGGCAAATTTCATAATCGTTTGCGGGCGCCCATCAACTTCGAAGTCTACCGCCGAGACGACATTCGCGCTTCTCCAAGCTTGGTCGATCCGGTGCGGCTCAGCGCCGAACGTATCATAGAGGCTCTTCAGCAGAGCCGACTTGCCGAACCCGTTGCCCGCCTTCACGGTCGCCCCGTCGTGAAACTCCATCGTGAACGCCCGCTTCTCCTCTTGCGATAGAAGAGAAATTCTTTTGAACTTCATTGTGCGCACGCCGCTTCCCCCCAAGATTCAGCAGCAATCGCCGCAACCCAAAATCGCGCTGTTCATCCATTGAAGCTCTCGTACAGCTCGACCAATATCGCCGCTTCGATAATTGCCGGCTCGTATTTGGAAACTAGCGAAGGGGGCAAACCAATTCTGACGAGATCGGTAGCGGTGAGCAAATTATCACAACTGCCAACACCCGCCGAGACTTGTTGAAAGGCCTTGTAGACCTCTGCCGCGAGTGCTTCAGCTTGGCGCGTCCGCATCGAGCGGTCGCGGAGATAGGTGACAACAGCCGTTTGGCTTTTAATCCGCTCCATTGGAGTTCTGCCGGCAGCCTTCAATTCATCATCAACCATCGTCCAGGCATCGAGGATTCCTCGCCGCTTCTCAGCGGCCGCCAAGATTTGGTCCAGTTCATCGCAACCTAGTGACTTATGTGTGAAGACGTCGGACAGGTTCAAGCAAACGGTCGTGTCGTTCGCGCGTCCGGTGATGTCCTGTATCAGCGTCCGATAGAGAGCTGCAACGACAACGCCTTGCTTGTTTTCAACTGCATCGACCAACATTCCCTTCAGAACAAGATCGTACCCAGTCACGGGAACGACCGTGCGCTCAAAGCTCAGCACGGCATCCTCTGCCGGAGAACGAGGCGATGGAAAGTCGGCTTCAAGGGCGGCAGTAAATCGCGTCTTATCTTCGGACCCCAGGGTGCCGTAGAGAATTTTAGTGTGATCAAACCCAGTCTTAGTTCCGTCAGCGAGCGTCAGGCCAAACGACGCATTTGTGAGAAACACGCACCCAGCCACGGACGACCCAAATGTCTGGGTGTGATAATACATCTTACCGACGATACTTTTAGGCACCTCATTTTCCAACTTGCAGAGGCTTGCCGCGGTCCAGCTCCCCTGTTGCTTCCCTTTGATCTGGAAGAACTCAATCTGATTGGGGCAATTCGACGGGACGAGGATGGCGAGATCATCGAAGTGGTCGAATACGGCGCGATAATCGACGCCAGACTTGCGAAGTTCGAGCATCTTCGCCAACGAGACGTGTGCCTGAAAGGCGTAGCGAGAACCGGTTCGCGACCCCGCCTTCTCACGCGGCTTCGCTGTGACGAGCGTAGTCACCAGTGCAGTCATAGGTCCCCCCGGCCTTCGGTTCATTAGACGCTAGGCCCGAGACTTGTGCAACCATCACGAGCCGTTGGGACCGGCGTTGCGGCTCCGCTCCCTGTAATTTGGCTGCGGGAGCCGTTGATTGCGATCAGGCCATGGCTGCTCCGAGGATCAGGTCAGAGAACAATTTGCGCTTTCCATGAGCCGGGGTTGAAATTGCCCACCGTTGTAAAAGAGCATTTTCATTTTCAGCGACACCTCGCCAGATCGGTCAAGTCATATAAGTTGTTGTTTTTACTTTGGTATTGGCCCTTTTCCACGACTGGCGTGTCACGGCGAAAATCCCTGTTTTTTCTTGCAAGTTGCTCCTAACTGTCTGCAAGTATTGACATTTCAATCTTTACACTGTAAAGATTGTGCGTCGGCCGCTTCCTTACGGACGATATCACCCCACCCGCGGTCCGCTTCGCCGGCCCCCCGACCCTAGAGACCCAAGTGCAGGAAATTGATCTCGACTTACTAAGAACCGAACGGACGATCACGATCGGAACTGTTTTTCCCGAATCCATGGCCAACGCCATCGAAGAGCATGCCAAAGCTGAGCTGATCTCGCGATCGTCCTGGCTGCGTCGCGTCGTGCTTGCCGAACTCCGGAAGGCTAACGCATGAGCGAAGTCATCCCCGGCCGCACCAACACGGCGACCGCCCTTCGCGACCTCCTTGACCTTCACGGGCTCAAGCTGACCCAGGAGGGCGAAGACGCCCTCGTTGACCACTTTGCTGACCGACTTGTCCTCAACCGCGTTTTGGGCGGAGGCCATGCCTTGAAGTATCTGGATCAGGATGGATCGGAAGCAGACCTGACCGCCTACTTGGCCGGTCTGTATCAACGCCCTGAAACCAGCAGGTTTTTTGGCAGCTCAGGCAGGCCGATCAGGCTGCCACAGGGCGCCTCGCTGCTCACTCAGAACCCTTATTCGAAGCGACACTGGAATGTAACGAAGCAGATGCTGCTTCATCGCGACGATCCGCAGTACGCGGAGCAGCTGGAACGGTATGCGGCCGCTGAACGGGAGGTCCAGCAGGATAGCGGAGATCCGACCAATCCGTTCAGCCGGGCCGGTTACAACCTCACCCAGCAAATGCTGCTGGAAAGGAACGATCCAGAGCGCGCGGCTGCGCTGCGTCGGGAAGCGGAAGGAGTTTGAGATGAACCGGAACACATCCGCCTTCACCGCCAAGGGATGGTCGCATCGGCAAGAGCGGGCGAAGATCGTCCGCGATAGCCAGAAGGCGTCAGACGAGGTGAGGGCGGCTCGCTCCGCCTTGCTTGCTCGAAGAGACCTTGAACGGCAGCAGCAGGAGGCGCTGGTTCGAGTGGAGGAGGCACGCCGGCGAGCCGAGGCATTCGATCCGGCGAGCTATAATACTGCCCTAGCTGAAGCGGTTCGCGAGGCTGAGGAGCTTGCCACTGCGCTGGCCGCACCGCCGATTGCCTCCCCGTCGAAGAAGGCTAAGTAGCCTCGGTTTAGGTAGCCGCTGGAGAGTTGTCGATCGTGATACCAGGATAATTGCCCTGTTCACGATCGACGCCCTGTGCGAACCCTCGGCTCGCTGGAGTATTCTGAGGGGCTTAGCCTAAACCTTGAGGTGGAGGTGCTACAGATACCCATAGAGAAGTGTACCATAGAGGATAGCCTACCAAGCACGGTAGGCGTCTCTCACCTCTGCTTCCTAGCCTCTCCCCAACGGTATTCAACCGCCTTGCCCGGCTTCGGCTTCGTGAGCGGCACGATCCAGCCGGTTCGCACCGCCTTACGACGAACACGCCGGAACTGCTCGCGAGGCCACCCAAATTTCTCTCTCAATCCGTCCGCTACCAAGAACCTGGCATCCGGTCCGTTTTGCGCCTGCAACCAAGCTATCAACGCGGTGAAGTAGGGGTCTTGAACCATCTCATCGAGTGACGCCGCGCTCAGCCAAGCCCCATGGCGTCCGATGCGGTTGGTGCCGTCCATCGTGTACTTCCAGGCCGACCTCGCGACGTTGACCACCTCGTCGTCATCGAGAGGAGGGACGCAGGAGTCTTCGTTGAACGTCCTCGCCACATCGAGCAGGTCATCGAACGTATCGCAACTGTGTGCATCACGCATGCAGTGCCGCCAAAGCACCTTGTTGCGTTCGCCCTCGCGTGCGGGCCTGCGGTGCGCCTGATCTCCAGGCCACCAGGCGTTCTGCATGAACGGCAGGTTGGGCAGATCGTCCAGCGTGCCCTGAACGATCTCATAGGCCATGCGCTTGCCTTCTGAGGGCGGCGCAACGACATACCCGTCACCCAGTTGATCTATCGGAAGCTCGCTTCCCCATGGTCGGACTTGGCGCTTCTCTCCCCCATGGCGGTACCAAGCTTGGAAGTTTCCCGAGCCGGTGCGGACCACGAACGGGGTCTCGCCGTGGCGCGCCAAGGCATCGCCAAGGACATGTTCGTCCTTGCAATCGACGTCCAGGACCGTCAGGCCGGTCATACGGCCGCAGGCCAGCCCGAACGCACTCGCATCGGCGAATTGCTTCACAAGTTTTTCGCTGCTCAAACTTCCGACCTTCATGTATCCACGGATCGCCGGTCGCTTATCGTTGCCGATGACCTTGACCGGGAACGTCGGAAGCCCACGGGCGGCATATTCCGGCTGCCACTTCGCAAAAAGGCCCATCGCCATGGCTTATGGCTCCCGGGTGAAGCCATTGGCGACGAGGGTTTGGATTTCTTCGGCCCTCCAGGCGGTGATGCGCGGCCCTAACTTCACGGGCTGGGGGAAGCGGCCGGACTTCACGCCGGCCCACCAGGTTGACTTACTAACGGGGATGGGACCAGCCGGGGCGAGGACTGCCGAAAGGCGCAGGAGCCGGTCAGTCGAAGAGGGCGAGTTCAAGGGACACCTCAATGCTCTGATGAGAAGGAGGTGCCTTATTGATCAGGCGCGGATCGCCTTGGACGAACTCGGATAACCGCTATCCGATTTCGGAGAACCGCCGCCGCTCCACAAGCCGATTTCGGATTGGCGCTGTCTGAAATCGCACAACGACCCAGGGCGTCGTGAGACAGCTTGGCCTCACCATCGAAAAAGGAGTTGGACTTGACGGAGAACTTTGATTGGACGGCCAACGACGAGCTGGTTTCGGTGCGAAAGCAGAATGCGATCGCTGTTTATCTCTCCACGACCGGGACCGTCGTTGTTCGACAGCAGGGGGATGAACCGGGTTCCGATAGGTGCATCCACCTAGCTGCGCACCTTGTGCCGGACCTCATCGACCGGCTGGAAGACGTTTTCTGTTCGGCTGTTTCGGCTGGCTAAGCCTCTTATTGGCCGCCGCCGTCGTAATCCGGAGGCGGCCAATCTAGTTCTTGCATGGCCGTTCTCAGACGACTCAAGACCGTTTCCTGGGTCACCGTAGGAATTTGGTGGCGCTCTAAGTCGGTGACAATATCTCTCGTGGCCGTGTTTCTCGAATTCCTGGGATTGAAGGTATAACCTGCAACTGCCATTCCCAGCACAAGCTTGAGGAGGGACTGCCGCTCCCGGGCATTCGGAGCGGGATCGGCTTCGAGCCTTTGCTTTTGCGCTTCTAGCTCGGCTATTCGAGCGAGAAGAGCTTCTCGGGTCAACGCTGCTTCGGGCAGAGTTTGTACATTGGAATACGAGCCCCTGATGCACTCTTTCAGCGCAGGGTTGATCCACACGCCCATGTGTTCCGCCCAAGGCAGCAGGTCCGGAGGCGAAATCCTATCCGGAGAGCCAGGAAGCAATTCGGTTCCGCAGTGACGCTCGATTAGCGTGCGCGTCCGGTGAACAAACTTTTGAGCGGAAGGTATGTCGATCGGCTCGCTCGGATCACACTGGTGAATCAAGGCAGATGATTCGAATGCCGTCCAGAACGGCATCTTGCACCAAACTCTGTAAATACCCTCGACGAGGTCGTCCTCTTCTTCTTCGTACCACTCTTGTGACATCTGCTAGGGCGTGCCTTCCATCTTTTTGCACCGGGTCAAGACGCTGGCGGGAAGCCACCCATAGTCGGTGCTACCGTCTTTGCTATGCATCACGAACCACCAGTCCTGATACTTGTCGCGAAACGCAACCTTGTCGCCCTTATCGACTGACATGTAGCGCGGCTCGGTCGGGCCGTCGGGCCGGTTCGCAAGCTCGGTGTCCTTCGAGACTGTGCACTCGGTGTAGAATGCGCTGGCTGGCCCGGTCAACGCCAAGACAGCGACAGTGGCGACAATATGCTTCATCATTCCTTCTGGTCCTCGATGGTGAGTCCTTCGGCGGCTTTGACCCGCTTCTGTTACGTTTCAGCTTTGATGCCGGCCTCGTGCTCGCGTCGGACGCGCCGGGTACCCGCTTTCGAGCGAATGGGCCGCTCAAGGACACCGTGTTTCCGTGTAGCAGTCACATTGTCCCGTTGCGGTTTAGGATCGCAGAACGTCTGCCAAGCTTCCATGAGCTTGCGACGCTTCTCCAGGGCATCGCCACGTCTGTATGCACGTTCCGCCTTGTCTCCGACTATGTGCGCAAGCGCCGCTTCCGCCACCTCTCGTGGGAACGCGGTAGCATCGCCGGCCCAGTCCCGAAACGAACTGCGGAACCCATGGGGTGTTGCGTCCACTTCCATGCGCTCTAGCACCGCTTCCAATGAGGTCTCAGACAGCCGCTTACCTCGCTTCCCACCTGGAAAGACGAACGGGCTCTCGTCAGTCTGGAGCCGTTTCATCTGCTTCAGGATTTGAAGTGCCCGGCTGGTGAGCGGAACACGGTGTTCGCGACCGCCCTTCATTCGGGGACCCGGGACGACCCAGAGTCGGTCGTGGAGCGATAGTTCGGGCCAGACGAGACCAAACACTTCGCCGGAGCGTGCCGCGCTCAGAATTGCAAACTCCAGTGCTCTCGGCGCTACGCCCTCCATCTCCCGTAGCCGCTGCATGAAGGCGGGGACCTTCTGGAACGGGAGCGCCTTGTGGTGCCCTCGCGTTAACATCGGTCGCCTTGGTAGGATGGCGTCGAGATGTCCGCGCCACTGTGCTGGGTTCTCTCCAGAACGCATGCCCCGCGCCTTTGCGAAGCTCAGGACGCGCTCAATCCTTCCCCGCAGTCTGGAGGCCGTCTCCGGTTTCGAACGCCAGAGCGGCTCCAGAACGGCGAGGACGTCGTCCGTCGTTATCTCTGCTACCGGCTTCGACCTGATCTGTTGGCAATAGGTCGTCAAGGTCATCGTCCATTGCGCTCGGTGCTTGTCGTTCCGCCACGACGGAGACATGCTTTCGATCAGAGCATCAGCCGCCTCGCCGAACGTCGCTTGTGATTGTTGAGCCTCGCGGGCCGCCAGGGGATCGCGTCCTTCAAGGACGAGCTGGCGAGCATTGGCAGCCTTCTCTCGGGCCTTGAGCAACGGCACATCTCGCAGCGGCCCCAAGCCCATCTCGCGGCGTCGGCCTGCTGTCTTCCACATGAACACCCAGGACGCCGCACCGCTGGGGCTGATGCTGAGATACAACCCGCCGCCATCCGAATGACGACCCGGCTTTGTGAGAGTAGCGACCTTGCGGGCGCTCAGCTTGTTGACGAGTTTGGCCATTCGTTCCCCACCTTGTTCCCCACCCGAGAGCCTTGATTTCACGCGATTCGGTTGGACGACAATGGATGAAGAATGTCGTAAAGTGCTTGAAATACAGTGTCTAGCGAAACCTAGCTGGACTAGGTTGGACCTTAGTATGGCGGACACTCTCTCCGCCAGCGGCCTTCGCGCATATGCGCTTCCCGATCTCATGATCTCGCTCGCAGGGCCTGATTGGCTCGTTCGGCAGCATGCTGCAATACAGGCAAGAACCGCTTCTGCAGGTCTTCGATCGACGCGCGATTTGTCGGAGCGACGACCTTCATGGCGGCAACGATCGCCCCGTGCCGGTCAAAAAGGGGAACCGCGACGGACCGCACTCCTTCTTCGAACTCCTGATCGCCTAAGGCCCAGCCGCGCTGCCGCGCGAGCAAAATGGCCTTCTTGAGTCGCGCCGGGTCGATAATGGTGTTTGCGGTGCGTTTGGCCAGCTTCGCTTTCCGTAACAATCCGTCGAGGGCAATCGGATCCAATCCTCCCAACACGATATGCCCGAGAGACGACGCGTGAGCCGGGATTCTCGATCCGACGCTCAATGCGGCATTCACCACACGTCGTGCCTGGACGCGTGCCACATAGATCACGTCCGGCCACTCCAGCACGCCAACAGTGCACGACTCGTTCAGCTCGTTCACGACTTCTTCCACGAACGGCTCAACCGTTTCCCACATATTTTGGGAGGCGAGATAAGCGAAGCCAAGATCCAAGACCTTGGGACGCAGGGTGAATGATTTTCCGTCAAAGCTCGCGTAGCCGAGATCGCTTAACGTCAGGAGAAAGCGCTGAGCGACTCCTCGACTCAAGCCGGTGCGGCGAGCCGCATCGCTGATCGTCAACGAAGAATGGTCACGATCGAAGGCTCGTATGATCTCGAGCCCTCTTTCGAGGCTCTGGATGAAGTATCCCGGCTGTTTGCCAGCCTTTTCGGGTCTGTGCTTCGTGGAGGGCTTTGCCATTTTGTCCGGATACCGGACGGATGAACGCGAGTCAACGTCGTCCGATAATCGGACGAGCGTCCGTTATCGTTGACATGCGCCGCCGTGCGTGTCATTGGTCAGGCCATGATCAGCAAGTTGATTGCAGCTACCGAACGCGCGGCGGCAGATGAGCCCATCAAATTTGATCGATCATCGTGCGATGAACTGGGAAATCTAGTCGCCAAGCACTGGTTGGCGCGAAAACCGCTCCCGCTAATCGATCCGAGTCTCTCGATGGATACGGCAGTATGCGCGAGAGACCGGTTTTTGAGTATCATCCGACCGCTCGTGGGAGCTCCCGTCGGATACAAGATTGCGGCGATAACGCCGCCGGCCCAAAGAGACCTTGGAATTAGGGACCCATTGGAAGGTATCTATCTCGCTGGAATGCTCAGCTCCGCAACCGGTTCGCCAGTATCCGTTCACTACGGATGCCGACCAATTGTGGAAGCGAAGCTGCTGGTTGCCGTTAGGGATGAGGGGATCAACGAAGCGGTTACCGTTGAGGATGCCGCTAGGCACATTGCATGCATAATTCCAGGCATTGAACTGGGAGACTCTCTCGCAGACCCTCGGCAGAAGCTCACCGCACCAATACTGATTCTCTACAATGTAGGCGCCCGGGCTGTGCTGACCGGGCTGCCCATTGCTTTCGATGGTTCGCCGAGGGCCGTGGAAGCTTTGAACTCGATCGTCGTTACAACCACAGACGGTAGTACGGGCAAGCTCATCGACCGGCAGTCCGGCAGGGACATGATGGAAGGTCCGCTGAACGCTGTTCTCTGGATCGTCAGGGATCAGAACAGCCGCGGAGTCAGGCTCCGTCCTGGTGATCGGCTCGGACTGGGAGCCCTGTCGAGAGTGCGTCCCTATGCTGGTCTGAGGCTGGCGACGCGCTGGGAAGGCATCGCGGCGGAACCAGTCGTTGTCGTCGCGTCGTTTGAGTGACTTCGCTTGTCGAAACCGGCAACCTCCGAATACATCCGCGGCTCGCTTTACGGCCTTGCGGCCGTCAGCATCTGGGCATCATGGGTCGTGGCTGTGCGGTTTGGGATCAGGACGAATCTCACACCCTGGGACATCACGGCAATTCGCTTCGGTGTTGCTGGATTGATCTTGCTGCCGTATCTGCTGAAGAAGGGTCTTGCCGTCGATCGCCTCGGGTGGCTGGGATTGGCAGCGATTCTGCTCGGTGGTGGGGCGCCGATGGTACTGCTTTCCTATGGCGGTTTGGTATTCGCGCCGGCCGCACATGCGGCATCGCTGTATACCGCCCTCATACCCCTCTATGTTGCGATCCTGGCCGCTGTCGTACTTGGGGAGGCCTTCACCGTTGCGAAGCGGATTGGGCTCGTCCTGATCGTGGCGGGTGTCCTCGGCATCGTCTGGGGCGCAGGCGCCACGATCGGATCGCGGCAGAACATCGGACACACCATGTTCGTCTGTGCAGGCATGTTGTGGGCCTGCTACACCGTGGCCATGCGGAAAGCGGGTTTGGAAGGTCTCCGCGCCGCCGCTGTTGCCGCGGTCGGATCATTGATCACTTATGTGCCGGTGTATGCCATCATTTTCGGGACGGGTCTGTTCGACGCACCTTGGCTTGACCTTTCTCTGCAGGCGTTTGTCCATGGTGTTCTGGTCGCCGTGATTTCGCTTTTGCTTTACGGACGCGCAATCAACCTTCTCGGTGCATCGAGCGGCTCAGCGTTCGCGGCACTCGCGCCCGCGATAACCGCGATCTTGGCTATTCCGGTTCTCGGCGAATGGCCCGCAACGGGCGACTGGATCGCGATGCTTCTGATTTCGGGCGGAGTTTCCATTGCAAGTGGAGGCGTGCTCGCGGCCCGCCGGCGCATGCAAAGCAACGTGACGGCCACCGCTCCATACCCGATTGAATGAAAGCTTTGGACACGAACCTCCCTGAGGTCGGACCGGAGCGCCGCCCGAATGGACTTTCCTCGGAAGCGAAACTCCATTTCGGCCCGTAGCTCAGACAGTGGTTTTTGGTCTAGGAAGGTCGAAAATTCCTTATCTTTCAACCGGGATTGACTGATACTCTCTCCGCCATATCATTGATTCTAATAACAGTTCTCGGTTTTGCCGCCTCCGGATCGAATCCGATGCGCGTCGCAAAACGCAATATCGGGGCGAGCAAACAGACCCTCTGAGAGGGGGGCCGATATCATTTGTCCGATGAGGAGCGCCCAGGCCAGCAACCTATTGCGGGTCGATTGCGGAGAGGGCGCTCACCACGCCGACATGGTGCCTCGAGCAGCGGCCGAAACTCTCGCTCCGTCGGAGATCAACAATTAGCTCCGCCTTCTGGCGACCCGAAGCATCGGACGGCCAATCGTCGCGAGTGGCCTGACCCGCACGAAGCCGCCAAGACTTTGCCGTCGCAAGCCTAATCAGGGACGCCAACTGCGCAGCGTTCGAATCCATCTTCGCCATGCGACTGCCCTGGGCACTGTCCGGGTGAAACTGGGCCGATTCCTGAAACCTGATCCTTGCGGGAACGTTTAGTTGCCATGACCTCTCGGAACGCCTTCCTTGATGCACTCGCATGCTCGCGGCGGTCATCCGAACTGGACCACGTCGATGACCTCTTCGGCTTTCTGATCGGAAGCTGGGACATCGACGCGATGCTTCACGGTGCGGATGGGCAAGTGCGCCGCACGCACGGTGAGGTCCACGCATCATGGGTGCTGGAAGGACGCGCCATCCAGGACCTCTTCATATTTCCTCGACCGGCCGACCGGACATCGGGCGGGG
Source organism: Bradyrhizobium sp. ORS 86 (assembly GCF_045571475.1). Classification (NCBI taxonomy): domain Bacteria; kingdom Pseudomonadati; phylum Pseudomonadota; class Alphaproteobacteria; order Hyphomicrobiales; family Nitrobacteraceae; genus Bradyrhizobium; species Bradyrhizobium sp. ORS 86. Next base: position 555,566 of record NZ_CP120699.1, read on the forward strand.
CAGGACCAGGAGACCGATACGCCACGACGATACGAACGTACGATCGCGAACGCGCCGCCTGGCGCGTCCTATTCATCAATCCGGCAGCGGTCGCGACAAATGCAGAGCTCATCGCGCGTCGAGATGGCAAAGCCATCGCGATGGAAGGACATCTCGCGGATCGCACTCCGATTCGGTGGCGCTACGACGACGTGACCGAGAAATCGTTCCACTACTCGGCTCACCGGCTCAGTGGTGATGGCCGAACCTGGCAAATGTATTTGGAGATCCTCGGAAGGCGCGTCGGTTAGTGCGAGAGAAAGCAGCGCGGCTGGACAAGGACCGGCCGTGTTCAATGCGGCTGAGCGGGGACCGTAGTGGAGAAAAGTGATGACGCCATTGCAGTCATGCGGCGAAGACACTCGACGGCACGTGGGACGCCAAAATCTCAGTCGCCGTAACCTTTTCAAGGCTGGCGCTGTCGCGGTGGCCGGGCCGGCGATCGCCGCCGAGGCAATCGCGGCGCCGCAGTCCGCCAGCCCATCAGATCTGCCGTCGAAATCGATCAAGGCCGCAGCGTTCAATCAGAACGTCGTGGACGTCGGCTCCGGCCCCGCGGTGCTGATGCTTCACGGCTTTCCCAATGACTCGACCGATTGGCGCCATCAGATTCCCGAGTTGGTCAAGGCGGGCTACCGGGTGATCGCGCCTGACCTTCTCGGCCTCGGACAATCCGACAAACCACTCGCGCCGGAGAATTACACCACCGCCAAAGATGCCGAACGGGCGCTGGCCCTGCTGGCGTCGCTGGGCATCGAACGAGCGCGGATCGTGGGGCACGATCGCGGCGGCGGAGCTGCATGGTACATCACGGCGCATCATCCCGATCGCGTCGAGCAGCTCGTCGCGCTCACCGTCGGCCACCCGAACGGCGGGCGAAATCCGACAATCGAGCAAATGGAAAAGAGCTGGTACATGCTTCTGTTCCAGTTTCCTGAAGCCGAGGAGATGCTGAAGAAGGACAACTGGCGGCTATTCCGCAACTGGATGCGAAATCATCCCGACACTGACAGATGGATCGCGGGCTTGGCGCCCGACGGTGCGCTGACTGCGGGCCTTGGATGGTATCGCGCGAACCGCCGGCCCGGCGCGCCACCTGCGCCGCCCCTGCCTGACGTCACCGTTCCGGCTCTGGGGCTTTGGACCGTGGAGGATCACTATCTTCTGCCCGACTACATGCTGGAGACGTATCGTTATATGCGAGCCCCTTGGCGGACCGAGCGCATCGATGGCGCGTCGCATTTCATGATGCTCGATCAACCGCAACGCGTCACGAAGCTTATCCTGGAGTTTTTCGGGGAAGCGAACACCAAATAAGAGAGGGGAACATCACGATGGCTGTCCCGGACCTGAGAGGATGTGTGGGATCAGCGCTTTGCGGTCGCAAGCTCAAACAGGCTCGGCAACCTGCGGAGTGTTTGTGAGCTCCCCTCGATCTTGGCCGCTCCGCTTGCGACGGCCTCGTCGAGTGGCAGATGTCGTCCCAAGATCTGGAGCAGAATGTCGAACTGCGCCTCGATTGCGGCGATGCCTGAGCTTTGGCCTTTGGCAATGCGGGTTCCTTCGGAGCCGCCCTCGATGATGAATCCGGCGCTTCCACCCGGATACGGAATACGCAAGCCGATCCGGCATTGCGGCACAGCCGTGCGGCGCGCGATGGCTTCGAGGGCGAGCAACACCCAGTCGGGCTCGAAGGCTTCGCCCTTGCGCATGGGAAAGAGAAAGCGCCCGCCCCAGCGGATCAACTCGCGAATCGCGGGCTGGATCGCGCGGCCGGTTTCGGTGAGCTCATAGACCTGGGCGTTGAAAGGGGCCGGCAGGACCGCACGCTGCACAACACCCGCCTCGATCAAGGCGTTGAGCCGATCCGTCAATAGCGCTGGACTGACGTCGCCGAGCCGCTCGCGAAGATCGCCGAAGCGCATCGGCGCGAGCAACAGCTCACGGATGATCAGCAGCGTCCAGCGCTCACCGACGATCTCGGCTGCGCGCGCTAGCGCACAAAACTGATTGTAGCGGGTTCCGCTCATTCAGATGACATGACCGCTCCATTCGGACGGGTCAACCGGTTGATCGCGGCGTTCCACTGGTCTTCAGTGCATTTCGATCGCTTCGGCGACTTCGATCGTGCCGATCTCGAGGAAGGGACAGGCTTGCGCGATCTCGAGTGCCGCGTCCATGTCGTCGGCGAGCACGATGGAAAATCCGGTCAGATGGTTCGGCCCGCGTTCTGACACGCCGTCCATGGTTACGAGCTTTCCCTGCCCCAGCGGCGTGCCAGGGTTGGCCATGCGGTGGCCCAGCCCATCGACCCAGGCCTTCCATTTGGCCATCTGCGCAGCCCGCGTTTCCGCGGTCGCCGCTTGCTTGCCGCCGAGATAGGCGATGACATATTTCGGCATCTCGCTCTTCCTCTTACCTTCGGTGGGCAAGCGCGATCAGCGGCCCGACGATTGCGAACTGCAGCACTGTAAATCCTGTCTCCAGCAGCATGTAGGTCGGGACAGAGCTCATCATGTTCTTCGCGGCGACGGCGAGTGTCGTGAAGGACCACGACAACGCCGCAAGCGCGAATCCGTACGAAAGCCCGGGTTTGAAGATGGCGCTACCGCGCCCGGGAAGCAGCCGCGGATAGGCCCAGGAGAAAATGACGCCCTGAATGACCATCGAGGCGAAGCCGAACGGAATGATGGGATCGGGGCGATAGATGTCCAGCGCGTCGTAGGCCGGCGCGAACAACACCAAGTGCCAGACATAGGCAATCGGGAATGTCGGAACGAGGTAGGCTGCAACGCCCAGCCAGAAGTTGCTCCTGGACACGACACCGCCGCCGGCTTCAGTTATCGCCATCATCTCCTCCTTCGATTAGAGCGCGTTCAGACCTTTCCGGACTTCGCTCTAGTTGCCGATTGGTGCCTCGACAAAGGCGGGCAGATGCGAAGGCACGACATCCCAGGCCGGGGCACGGGCGGCCCACACCGCAAGCTGAGGCGTGTACAACGAGGTGTCGTCGAGCGCGGATGCGCGCAGGAAGATCAAATTTGGCATGCCGGCGGTCAGCGAATAAATGCCCGAGCCGCAGGTCGGGCAGAACGCGCGGACGATGTCGTTGCCGCTGTCGGCCTTGGACGTAAATTCTCGCGCACCCGGCGTGATCCGGATCGCGCCGACGGCAAATCCCATCATCGCGGCGTGACCGGCTCCGCTGGTTCGCCGGCAATCCGTGCAGTAACACGCCACCTGAAACCGCGGCTCGGAGTCCCCTTCGAACCGAATCGCGCCGTACAGGCACCCGCCCGTGACGCGCATGGCGCTTCTCCGTCGATTACTATAAATACGATAGTATCAACTTCATATTTTGAAGTAAAGCGCATTTGCGATGGGCTGACGGTTTCTCGTCGTCATGGACCGAGCCCGGCGTAACCTGGAGCAGATCCGGAACAGTGTGCAGCGGCTTTCCCTCGCGACAAATGCAGAACGTGTTTGCGCTGAGATCTGCTCAAGCAAGGAGCTAAAGCGCGATGACGATTCTGCTCAATCCGATCGCGCTCTAGCCACGAGGCTTGGCTCGCCGGTGCAATTGCCGCAGCGACAGCGCGTGCAGCAGGACGGAGCTTGGCACCACGAAAGCAGGGGTCAGCACATCCGGGTAGACGCCGGCGCCGATGCTCGGCACATCCGGAACGAAGAGCTGGAAGGGACCGGGCGAGGTGATCGCGCCCATGGCAATCGCGACCGCGAAATCAGCGAGGCCGAAGATATTCCAAGTGATCGCAGCTCTGCGGCCTCGAGCCGTACCGGTCGCTACCGCGATGGCAACCGGTAGGGCGAACAGACCGGTCAGGATGTCGCCGGTGCCCGCCGGCCACGCGAGCAAGCCGGGCAGGGCTCCCCGCAGTCCGGCAACGAGCGCCCAGCTCCCGAAGACGCGGTAGAGCTGAACGGCGACGAGCCACGTCGCCGGCATGGCATCGAGCACCTGTCCCATACGCTTCGACAACAAGAGCAGCGGGACGCCGATGACCATCGGCAGCCACACCGCCAACAGAAATATTGGCGGTGTGGCGCCCGCGCGGAGGGCGCCATTGATCGCGCCACTCCAGGCGACGGCGAACCAGAGCGTGTAGGGGATCATGACCGTCAGCCAGGTCGTGCGACGCTGGTCCGGCGTCAGCTCGGTGCCTTCGAGGCCAAGCCACAGGCCGACCGCGATAAGCCCGTGCGCTGCCAACTGGTGCACCGTGGTCGGAACACCGCTGGTCTGGATGATCGGCTGCCAGTAGATCAATGCGATCCACAGTGCCGTCGCCGGCGCAAGCCACAGCAGACTGCGCCATTCCTGGGGTGCGGAGCCGGTGTCGGCGTGAACGACCGAGACTGTCATGTTGTCGTCTCCTCGTGCATTGGCGAGCGCGGCCTCTACGAGCCGCTACGTGCAACCGACGATACAGCAGCTTCAGCGGGCGACTATTCGTGCTAATGTTGATGGGGTATGAAGCGGAACTTCACAGTCAGGCACGGGCTGCCCGGCCCGATCGAGGCCCTTCTAAGCGTGGTCCAATGCCGAAGCTTTCGCAAAGCACTCGCAGACCTTCGACTCCTCAGCGATTAGCCTAGCGGTCGCGCCGCTCCATAGAGCGCGCCGACGGCACATCCGGAGCAGCCCGGGTTTGGGTTTGAGAGCTGACGTCTCGCGCGACGAGGCCCTTCCGGCCTCGGAGACTCGGAACCAGCCGGCTGGCACGAGCTTATTACGGTTCGCCACGAGATCAGACGCGGCGACCCAGGCGGACCGGCGTTGCCAACGATGGACGCGAGCCTGACCTGCGGCAACCGTCCTTCTCGAGCATCCAATGGTTGGATTCACACGGCCGCCCTGCGATGCGGGGCTGATCCAGGCGACAGTCTACTTTGACGCGGACCCGTCGCAACTCCGCAAGCGGCTGACGCTGGCGGCGACCATAGTCGGGTCGAGCATGGCGTTTCTCGACAGCTCGGTCGTGAACATCGCGCTGCCCGCAATCCAGCACAAGCTCCATTCGGATGCGGCAGCAACACAGTGGATCGTCAACGCCTATATGCTGCTGCTGAGCGCGCTCGTGCTGATCGGGGGCTCCGCGGCCGATCTCTATGGTCGACGCCGGATTTTTGTTCTGGGCATCGCTGTCTTCGCGGCGGCGTCCATCGCTTGCGGGCTCTCGCCAAATATTGAAACGCTTATCGTCAGCCGCGCCGTCCAAGGTGTTGGCGCCGCGTTGTTGACGCCGTCCAGTCTCGCCATGTTAGGCGCGACTTTCGACGAGCACGAGCGCAGCCAGGCCATCGGAATCTGGGCAGGCGCAGGTGCACTCATGTTGGCGGCAGGTCCGCCGCTGGGCGGCTGGCTGGTCGATCAAGTCTCATGGCGGGCGATCTTCCTGTTGAACGTTCCACTCGCGCTTGCGGCGACTGGGCTTGCGCTTCGCTTCGCTTGCGAGAGCAGCGATCCCCACGCAAAGCAACTCGACTGGAGCGGCGCCGTCACCGTCGCGATTGGCCTCGCAGCGATCACGTGGGGTCTCAGTGCCATTCCGGCGGCGGGCGTTCGCGACAAGACGGTGCTCGCCGCCCTCGGAGCGGGAACCGGGTTCGTTGCCTTGTTCGTCGCGATCGAGGCCCGGCTCCACGAATGGGCGATGATGCCGCTGGGGCTCTACCGATCGCGGAATTTTTCCACAACCAATGCGCTGACGCTGTTGCTCTACTTCGCACTCGGCGGCGCGCTCTACTATCTGCCGTTCGGGTTGATCCGACTCGGGGGCTACTCCGCGACACAGGCTGGATCGGCATTGCTGCCGTTTGCGCTGATCATGGGGTTCGGCGCATCGTTCGCGGGCTCGCTCACCGACCGTTTAGGCCCGCGACTATTGCTCACGATCGGTCCCATCATTGCGGGCTGCGGTTTGGCTTTGCTTGCTGTTGTCGATCTCAGGCAACCGTTTTGGGTCGGCGTGCTTCCGTCGATCGTCCTGCTGGGCGTCGGCATGTCGATCACCGTTCCGCCGCTAACATCGACGGTGATGGCTGCTGCCGGCAAAGTCCACGCCGGCATTGCTTCGGGCGTCAACAATGCAGTCGCGCGGATTGCTGGTCTGCTCGCGGTCGCAGCGCTCGGGGCGGTATTGTTTGCAAGCTTTTCGCATGATCTTGTTGGGACAACGCCCTCGCAGGCCAACGAAGCCATGAATGCCGTGATGTCAGGGCAGTCCGGCGTTCAGGAACAGGCGGCTGCCGCATTCGAGCGCGCGCTGCGTACGGTCATGCTCGTCACCGCGGCTTGCGCCGCACTTGCCGGCCTGATCGGTTGGCTGGGAATCGAGCCGAACGGCGCGGATGGAAGCTGAGATGCTTCAATGAAGCTTTCGATAGCCCGTCCGCGGAGCAGATGCGCCAACTAGTGCAGGCTCTTCACGTCGATGACAAAGCCGCTCTTCGGCGCGGCTGGAATGCGCGACAGATCGACTGTGAGGTCCTGCTCCGGCAGCTCGTATTCGATCTTGCGCACCAGCGTGCACATCAGCGATGTCATCACGGCAATCGTCAGCCATTCCCCCGCGCAGCGATGGCCGACAAAATCGCCCCCGCCTTGCGGGATCATCGTGAACGCATTGCCACGCCAGCCGATAAAGCGCTCCGGACGAAACGCTTCGGGATCGTCCCATGCCCGGGGGTCGCGATTGGTGCCGTAGAGATCCAGCGCGAAGCGGTCGCCTTTGCCGAACCGGTAGTCGCGCCAGCCGAAGTCTTCGCGGGCGATTCCTGCGACCACCGGAAAGAACGGGGTTAGCCGGCGCACCTCCTGCACGAACGGCTCCAGAAAAGCGTCGTCGCAGCGGAGTTGTGCGTGAGCCGCCGAATGCTGATGTAGCGCGAGTGCGGCGAAGGTCATGAAACGTGAGATCGCGACGATCGGGCGCAGGACGTTGAGCAGTTCAACAGCGCAGATTTCGGGCGCGAGCAACTGGCCATCCGGCTCGCGGTGTGATGCGATGATTTCGAGCCCGCTGCCTCCGCGCGGCGCGAGCGATCCGGCCCGAACCCGTTCGACCTGGTGCCGCAGAAGCTGCTCTGAATGCCAGCGCCTGATCCGCGCGGTCCAGTTTGCCGGGCCGATCGTTCCGGCATTGTCGATCATTGCACCGAGCTCGCCGGTCAGCCTTTGTAGCTCGGAGCGTTCCAGCCGGATGTCGATCCAGCGGCAGGCAGCATCGCACAGCACGCCGCGCAAGGCCTGATCGAGGTTGATGACGCCGCCATTCTGGCTTCGCTGGTCGGCGGCGGCATCGAGCAACACTTCGGAAGCGAGCTGGGCGAAGAGCCGCAGGCGCTCCGGCGTCATCAAGGACAGAAACATCTGCTTGCGCTGAGCGTGTGCCTCCGCGTCCAGCACCGCGACGCTGCCTTCATCCTGCAGCAGTTTCAAGGTCGAGCTTGGAAGGGCGCCCTGCCGCGTAAATCGATCCGGCTCATAGAACATCCGTGCGGCATCCTCGCCAAAAACGCAGTTGTACGTCTTGCCGAGCAGCTTCGCCTGAAAGATGTCGGTGTGAAATTGCCGATGCCGATGGCGGAAAAACTCATACCCCTCTCGGTAGAAGGCCAGGGAGCTATCCAGGGCATTGTCTTGCGCGATTTGCGGCATCCCGCCTCCTCGTCCCGCCTCCTCTTCGCCAATGGAGCAAAACGCGCTTCAGGTCGCGGTGGTTTCTAGCCATTCAGCGACGACTATCAGACGATCGAGAGCGTGCCTGATCTGATCCTGGGTAGCCTGCCGAACGCGCCTTCGAGCGAGGTGGCTGGTTCCATCGCCAAGCGATGATGCAGCGGAGTTGCTTGGCCACCGCCAACGGTTGACGGCATCCCGCGTCGCGATCAGCGCGGCTGCGTCCACGCCAAAGGGTAGCCGGAAAAGGAACTGAAATACCCTATCGGCGTTCGGCTCGATTGGCACCGAACCGGAGAGGGCCTGTCCGATGCGCAAGACACGAGCCGGTCTTCATCTCATGGCGATTGCGGCCGCTTTGATCTCGGCGGGCGGCGTTTTATCCGCGCTCGCGCAACAGTTGCCCGGAGCGGATGAAATCGACTCCGCGGTCACATCGACCGTCCCCACTGGTCTTCCGGTCGGCTTTCAAGGCAAATTTCATGACGGCTTTGCCCAAGCCAATGGTGTGCGACTGCACTACGTAATCGGCGGGCCCGACAATGCTCCGCTTCTGGTGCTGCTGCATGGCTGGCCGCAGACCTGGTACACTTGGCGCAAAGTGATGCCGCCGCTTGCTCAAGCAGGCTTCCGGGTGGTGGCGATCGACTACCGCGGCGCCGGCGAGTCGGACAAGCCCGCCGGAGGGTACGACAAGGCGACGATGGCGGCGGATATTCGCGCGCTCGTCCACGAACTCGGGGCAGGCCCTGTGAACCTCGTCGGCCGCGATATCGGCGTGATGATCGCCTATGCCTACGCGTCCCAATGGCCGGACGAAGTCAAGACGCTCACGATGCTCGACGTCCCGCTCCCCGCGACGAGCGCATGGAACGAAGCAAAGTCAAAGGCTGATCCCGACATATGGCATTTTGGGCTATTCCAGCAGCGCGATATTGCCGAGATGCTCGTCGCAGGACACGAATATCCCTTCATTCGCGACTTCTACAAGAAGCGGGCCTTTCGGCCGATCGCCGACGAGGACATTGCCGTCTATGCAAGAGCCTACGCGGCGCCTGGAGGTTTGCGCGCTGGATTTGAACTTTACCGCGCGTTTCCGGAAGACGAACGCCGCTTCGTACAGTTCGAAAGCCACAAATTGCCGATGCCGGTGCTTGCCCTCGCCGGCGACAAGAGCAATGGCATGGTTGAAGTGACAATGGCGAAACAGGTTGCCAGCGATGTCCGCGGCGGTGTTGCGCCCGACACCGGTCACTGGCTGCCGGACGAGAACCCGGAGTTTTTAACCGCCCGGCTTCTGACGTTTCTGCAGGGATCGAGCCGTACCCAGGGACAATCCAACCGGTAATATCGCGAACGTGCTTCCGCCTCAAAAAGGCCACTGCGCCGATCCAAAAACCGTTACGCTAACAATGCGTCGGGAATGATCAACGGTTGCAACGGCGGGAGCAGAGCTGAGCGGCGCTTCGCTGACCGCAGCGATGCGCCTGTCGTCAAAGATGCGTCTTCCGGCAGGAGTGGAACGTGGCTGCCAGCGATCTGATCTATGATGTCGGCGTGAATGACGGCGCCGACTCCGCCTATTATCTCTCGCGGGGATACCGAGTGCTCGGCATCGAGGCGAGTCCGGTGCTTGCTGAAAAGCTGAGGGAGAAGTTCGAGCCGGAGATACGAGACGGTCGCTACACTCTGTTGGAGGTCGGAGTGGCGGATGACGATGGTACAGCAGAGTTCTGGATGTCTGACGTCACCGAGTGGTCATCATTCAACAAGAGTGTGGCGTCGCGCGGGGGGACGCCGCATCGTGCCGTGCAGATCGCAACCAGAAGATTCTCGTCGATCGTCGCGGAATTCGGAGTTCCGTTTTATTGCAAGGTGGATATCGAAGGTAATGATCGGTGTTGCGTGAGAGGTTTGACCTCGGACACGGCGCCTCCTTACCTGTCGATCGAAATGTCACACAAGGATGGTGGCGTTGATCTCAATCTGCTCGACGCGCTGGGATATCGGCACTTCAAGATCATCAGCCAGGTGACGCGCGCTCAGCCGGTTCCGTCGTTGATGAAGATTGACGGGTTGCTGTCGGGATTTCCCAAGAAGGCCTTAAGAGCAGCGATCAAGCGGACCTTGGGTGTGCGGTCCTTCCAGGGTCGGAAATTTCCTTTGGGCTCATCCGGTCCATTTGCTGAGGGCACTCCCGGCCGCTGGCGCCCGGTTGGCGAAGTGAAGGAGCTTTGGGCATTCCTGAGGGATTTCGACGAACGCGCGGGCAAGAACCGTCTTGGCGAGTGGTTTGATTTTCACGCCAAGCGGTAAACGTCGTCTCTCGCGGTTGAGGACGTGACCGGGGCGGTGCCCGCGCGACATGCCGGCCGCAACGGCGACCTCCATGCTGCCGCCTATCCCTGCCGCCTCGCCGCACGTGCCGTGTCGCGCATGCGCCGATAGTCGCCCGGCATGAACATCGCAAACGTTTCCCTAACGCGCGCGGCGGGCGTCATCGCGGAAGGCGTCGCATGAACTGCATTTGTGGTTAAGCGAAATTCGCCGATGTCCGGCCAGCGGAGCGCGATCACCCCGGCGGGAGACATCAGGTCGTGATCGTGGCCGAAGCAGGCATCGTAAACAAACAACGAAGCAAGCACCAAGGATGCTGGAATAAGCGAATATCGAACGATGAGCATAATGATTTGCGCCTTCCTGGCTGTCTCAATCGACATTGACCAGGCCGCGCTGAACCACGCGTTTAATGCTCGGATCGATCTTTCAACACCGTTCCCGGCGCGTGAATTGGGTTCCAGCTTCTCGACGTGAGCCGTAAACCTCTCGCTCACCAACGCTGTAAAGCTCGCGACAACCAGCTTCTCTCACCTGATGGCAATGAGTCTCTGTCATGTTGAGGCAAAGACGAGAACAAGAGGGAAGCGCATGTTCGTCGCACTCAGGATCATGATGTTGATCGCTATTGCCTATGCCGGCTCTGCCGTCGCCGGAATGCAGTTTGCGCCGCTGCCGAGCTCTGCGGTTGCGTCCCAGCCATAGGGCCGACCCTCGTGCTCGCGCTGGCGGTTTGGCGCGATCCCGCTACTCCGCCGCATCCTTCATCCGACTACGCGTCTCTTCGCGCGGCTTGCCCTGTATCCTGTCCGACAGGAAATTGGAGAGGCGATCGAGATAGAGATAGACGACGGGCGTCGTGAACAGCGTCAGCGCCTGGCTGACCAGAAGGCCGCCAACCATGGCGTAGCCCAGCGGCTGACGAATCTCGGCGCCGGTTCCGGTGCCGAGCATCAGCGGCACGCCACCGAGCAGGGCTGCCATCGTCGTCATCATGATCGGACGAAAGCGGAGCAGCGCGGCTTCGCGGATCGATTGCCGCGGCGTCAGATGCCGTTCACGCTCTGCGGCGATCGCGAAGTCCACCATCATGATGCCGTTCTTCTTGACGATGCCGATCAAGAGGATGATTCCGATCAGCGCGATCAGGCTGAAATCGAAGCCGAACGCCATCAGGATCGCGATCGCGCCGACGCCGGCGGACGGCAGCGTGGAGAGAATGGTCAGCGGATGGATGTAGCTCTCGTAGAGCACGCCGAGGATCAGATACACCACGATCAGCGCCGCGACGATCAGCATCGGCACCGTGCTGAGCGATTGCTGGAACGCCTGCGCGGTGCCCTGGAAGCTCGTCGCCAGCGTGCCCGGCACGCCCATCTCCGCCACGGCACTTTGCACCGCATTGGTGGCTTGTCCCAGCGCCACGTCCGGGGCGAGGTTGAAGCTGATTGTCACAGCCGGAAACTGTCCCTGATGGGCGATCGCGAGCGGCCGCACCGGAACATCGGTCCATTTGCAGAACACGGACAGCGGCACCTGGTCGCCGGTCGACGGTGACTTGACGTAGATCTTGTCGAGCGTGTCGATCTTGCCCTGCAGCTCCGGCGTGATCTCCAGGATCACGTGATAGCTGTTCACCTGCGTGAAATACTGTGCGACCTGGCGCTGTCCGAAGGCGTCATAAAGCGTATCGTCGATCAATTGCGGCTGGATGCCGAAACGCGACGCGATGTCGCGATTGATCGTGAGCTGGAGCGTGGTGCCTTCGGTCTGCTGGTCGGTGGCGACGTCGCGCAGTTGCGGCAGCGTCTTCATCTTTGCCAGGATCTTCGGCGCCCATTCGTTCAGCTCGTCGAGATTGGCGTCCTGCAGGGTATACTCGAACTGCGTTCGCGTCGCCCGGCCGCCCAGCCGCACGTCCTGGGAGGCCTGCATGAACAGCCGCGCGCCGATCACCGTGTCGAGCTTGGGGCGCAGCCGCGCGATGATCTGCTGCGCGTCGACATTGCGCTCCTCGCGCGGCTTCAGGGTGATGTACATGCGGCCCGAGTTCAGCGCCGTGCCGCCGCCGCCGATGAACATCGCAATCGAGGAGACCGCGGGATCGGCCTGGACGATCTGGCTGAGCTCTTCCTGCCGCCGCTTCATCTCGGCAAACGAGATATCCTGCGGCATCTCGGAGACCGCGGTGAGGAAGCCATTGTCCTGCTGCGGAAAGAACCCCTTGGGAATGATGACGAAGAGGTAGACGGAGAGCGCCACCGTCGCGAAGAAGACGCAAAGCGTGATGAAGCTGTGGCGCAGTGCGCGGTCGAGGCCGCGCTCATAGGTGTGGAGCAGGCGGTTGAACATCCGCTCGCTCCACTGATAGAAGCGGCCATGCCTGACCTCGTGATCGGCGCGCAGGAAGCGCGAGGCCATCATCGGCGTCAATGACAGCGAGACCACGAGCGACACGAAGATCGCCATCGACAGCGTGACCGCGAATTCGCGGAACAGTCGTCCGATGATGCCGCCCATCAGCAAGAGCGGGATCAGCACCGCGATCAGCGAGACGCTGATCGAGACGATGGTGAAGCCGATCTCTGCGGCGCCCTTGTAGGCGGCGGCCATCGGCTGCTCGCCTTTCTCGACGTAGCGCGTGATGTTTTCCAGCATCACGATCGCATCGTCCACCACGAAGCCGACCGCGATCGTCAGCGCCATCAGCGAAAGGTTGTCCAGAGAGTAGCCGAACACCCACATCAGCGAACAGGCGCCGAGCAGCGCCAGCGGCACGGTGATGCTCGGAATGATGGTCGCCCAGAAGCTGCGCAGGAAAATGAAGATCACCATCACGACCAGCGCAATGGTGATCAGAAGCGTGATCTGCACATCCTCCACCGCGGCCCGGATCGTCAGCGTGCGGTCGCTGATGATCTTGATCTTGATGGTCGGCGGGATCGAGGCGATCAGCCGTGGCAACTGCGCCTTGATGCGGTCGACGGTGTCGATCACGTTGGCGCCGGGCTGCTTGAAGATGACGAGGAACACGCCGCGCTGGCCGTCGGCCCAGGCCGCGGTCTTCATGTCCTCCGGGCCTGCCACCGCCCGGCCGACGTCGCGGACCCGCAACGGCGCGCCGTTGCGATAGGCGATGATGACGTCGTTCCAGTCTTTCGCCTGCATCAACTGGTCGTTGGCGTAGATCGTGAATGCATGGCGCTCGCCGTCGATATTGCCCTTCGGGCTGTCGGTGGTCGCGATCGCGACCTGGGCGCGAACATCCTCCAGCGACAGGCCCTTGGCGACCAGCTTCGCCGGATCCACCTGGATGCGGATCGAAGGCTTCTGCTGGCCGCCGACAAAGACCTGGGCGACGCCGGAGATCTGGCTGATCTGCTGCGCGAGCTGGGCGTCGGTGCGGTCACTCACGGTGGTCAGCGGCAGCGTGTCCGAGGTGGCCGACAGGATCATGATGGGTGAATCCGCCGGGTTGACCTTGCGATAGGTCGGCGGCGACGGCAGGTTCTTGGGCAACTGTCCGCTGGCGGCGTTGATCGCGGCCTGAACGTCGCCGGCCGCCGCGTCGATCTTGCGCTCGAGGTCGAACTGGATGGTGACCGAGGTCGAGCCGAGCGAGCTCGTCGACGTCATCTGCGCGATGCCGGGAATCTGCGCGAACTGGCGCTCCAGCGGCTGGGCGACGGAGGAGGCCATCGTCTCCGGGCTGCCGCCCGGCAGGCTCGCGGAAACCTGAATGGTCGGAAAGTCGACCTGCGGCAGCGGCGCAACCGGCAACAGCGGATACGCGACCAGTCCCACGAACAGGATGCCCGCCATCAGCAGCGAGGTGCCGATCGGATAGCGAATGAACAGAGAAGAGATGCTGTTCTGCATGCCCTGAAACCATCGGGTGGCCAGCGCATCTTCTCCGCCAAACAATGGCAGCCGCGCTCTCGTGCGAGCGCGAATGTGCGTTTCTCTGAGGACCGTGAATGTGTTTTTGCGTCCCCGGGACCTTCGATGGTCCCGAGGACGGCGTTGTTATCTCTGAGCTTAGTCAGTTTGCGGGCCGGTGCGAACGGAAAGCCGGGGACGCGAATTAGACCTTTGTCCAACGTGCATCTTCGCGGGCGCGAAATGATGCGCACGGGGGCGAATGAGTCGCGTCTTAAGGTTCAGGAGCGCGTCGTGGATTGCCGCGATCGAATCCTGCCGGCGTCAGCTATGACGAATTCGCCGAGCTGCTTCGTTTGCTCGATCGGGTGTCCAGGCCAATTCTTGCAGATATCGGAATCCGGCTACTCCCGCCCGCGTCTCAAGCCCGCTCGGCCCTGACCGCGTTGCATCCATAGCAACGAAAAATGCGAATGGCCTCGTGCTTCGCCGTCCTCGGCAGAGCGGCCAGCAAGGTCATGTGATTTCCGCAGGCCTCGCACGAATACGTCGCGGCCTCCGGAGATGGTTTGGCATCCACCGGCACAACGCACTCCAACCCCTTTTGTCCCGAAGCGGAGTGTGCGCCGCGCAATGGGGCGTAAGCATGATCGTGGTTCCCGTAAGAGTACGGAGACGTGCCGAATTGGTGGCGCCAGTGGCGTTTGCGTCGTCGTCGCTGCGGTGCGGGACGGCGCCGGCTGATTCGCAACCAATCGAGACGGCTTCCGTCCAAACCACCGCTCTCGAAGTCCCGGTCGTGCCGGCCTTCACCCGCTCGGGGGACACGCCCGGTGCAAATCCGTGAAAACCCTGACGGTATTAACCTTTGATTAACCATGCCGGCCGATTGTTAACCATTCGAAAAGACAACCGAGTCAGGGGCGATGGACGCTACTCAACAGCCAGCACGTCAGCAGGTTCGCATGCGCGGCCGTTCCTACGTCGCGTTCGTGTTCACCCCTGTCGTGCCGATCGTGTCCTGGCTGGAGGAGATCGACCAGACGCTGGCCCGCTCGCCCGGCTTTTTCACCGGCAAGCCGGTGGTGCTCGATCTCGCGTCCGTGGACCTCAGCGCCGCCGCGATCGCCCACCTTGTCGGTAGCCTCGATCAACGCAACATCCGCGTGCTCGGCATCGAAGGCGTCGACGAATCAAAGCTCGACGCCAATTTGCCGCCACTTCTGACTGGCGGCCGGGCCTGCGCCATCACCCATGTCGACCCGCCGCCGCAGGCGAAAGCCAAGGCCAAGCCCAAGTCGCCGTCGCTGCTGCTCGAAAACCCGGTCCGCTCCGGTCAATCGATATTTGCCGAGGGTGACGTCACGGTGCTCGGCTCGGTCGGCTCCGGCGCCGAGATCGTGGCCGGAGGCTCGATTCATGTCTACGGCACGCTGCGTGGTCGCGCGATGGCCGGGATCAACGGCAACTCGTCGGCGCGGATCTTCTGCCAAAGGATCGAGGCCGAGCTGCTCGCCATCGACGGCTACTACCAGACCGCGGAACAGATCTCTGACAGCTTGCGCAACCGGCCCGCCCAGGCGTGGCTCGAGGGCGAAATGCTGCGAATCACAGCTTTGAACTGATCGACCAGAAGGAGAAGAGAATGGCCAAAGTCTTGGTCGTGACGTCCGGCAAAGGCGGGGTCGGAAAGACCACATCCACCGCCGCACTTGGTGCTGCGCTCGCGCAAATGGGACAGAACGTCGTGGTCATCGACTTCGACGTCGGCTTGCGCAACCTCGACCTAGTGATGGGCGCGGAGCGCCGGGTCGTGTTCGACCTCATCAACGTCGTGCAGGGCGTCGCGAAGCTCCCGCAGGCGCTGATTCGCGACAAGCGGCTCGAGAACCTCTGGCTGCTGCCGGCATCGCAGACCCGCGACAAGGACGCGCTGACGGAGGAGGGGGTCAAGCGGGTGATCGCAGACCTCAGGACCAAGTTCGACTGGATCCTGTGCGACAGCCCGGCCGGCATCGAGCGCGGCGCCACGCTGGCGATGCGCTACGCCGACGAGGCCATCATCGTCACCAATCCGGAAGTGTCCTCGGTGCGCGACTCCGACCGCATCATCGGCATGCTGGATTCCAAAACGGTGCGCGCCGAGCGCGGCGAGCGGGTCGAGAAGCATCTGCTGGTCACCCGCTACGACGCCGCACGCGCCGCGCGCGGCGAGATGCTGTCGATCGACGATATTCTGGAAATCCTGGCGACGCCGCTGCTCGGCATCGTACCGGAAAGCCAGGATGTGCTGAAGGCTTCCAATGTCGGAAGCCCGGTGACGTTGAACAACGCAAACAGCGCGCCGGCGCGGGCGTATATCGATGCCGTGCGCCGCCTGATGGGCGAGACGGTGACGATGACGGTGCCGGTCGAGCGCAAGGGACTGATGGATCGGTTGCTGCGACGGAGGGCTGCATGATGAACCTGATGCGGCTTTTTGGCGGCCGCGCCGGCTCCGCGCCTGTGGCGCGGGAGCGGCTGCAAATCCTGCTCGCGCATGAGCGCGGCCGGACCGGTGGTCCCGACCTTCTCGAAGTTCTCCGCGCCGAAATCCTCGGCGTGGTGTCCAAGCATGTCGATCTCGACCCCGACAAGGTCGTGGTCAAGATGGACAGGGGCAAGTTCGTGTCGATGCTCGAGGTCGATATCGAGGTGCCCAACGGCGTGCAACGATCAATGATGGTGGCGGCCACATGACAGCGGACAGCAACAGTCACATTGCCTGGCAGCGCGCGCAGCTCAGGAAGCATCGCGCGGCCCTGAAAGCGCTCGAAGTCGATCAGCTCAAGGATCCCACCTGCGGCACCGATCGCCGGATGCAAAAGACGATCGCCGAGCTGGAGCGCAAGATCTGGGAGTCGGGCCGCTGCATCGCCGAATATGAGCGCCGGACCCGGCGTCCGCTGGCAACCGATCGCGGCAGCCTCGCCAGCGTGAGCTGGACGCACTGGAGCACCAGCCCGGTGAATGCCCGGCCGCACCGGCATCGGGCGTAAGGCGCGACGAATCTAGAATTCATCATTGCGACCCGTCGGCTCGCAATGACGCGCTGGTACGATGCACGTCACCGTCTGCCGGTGATGCAGCCGGCCACGGTCATCTACAGCAGAAACGACAGCGCGATCTCGCACTGCTCCTCGACCTTGAGCGTGAGCAGCTCGTCGGCGCGGGTGCGGCCGAGATTGACCGCGGCAATCGGCACCCCGCGCTGCTCCGCCATGCGGACGAAGCGGTAGCCGGAGTAAACCATCAGCGAGGAGCCGACGATCAGCATGGCGTCGGCCTGTTCGAGATGCGCTTGCGCTGAAGCAACGACGTCGCGCGGCACGTTTTCGCCGAAGAACACCACGTCGGGCTTGAGCACGCCGCCGCACGCCTCGCATGGCGGCACGTTGAAGGACGAAAAGTCTTCGTGGTCGAGATCGGCATCGCCGTCCGGCGCGTCGGCGGCATCGAACGCAAGCCACGCCGAATTGAGCCGCGCCAGTTCGCCCTGGAATTGCTCACGCGGCATCGTCGCGGCGCAGCCGAGGCAGCGGACCACGTCGAGACGGCCGTGCAGGTCGATCACGCGCTGGCTGCCGGCGGCCTGATGCAGCCGGTCGACATTCTGGGTGAGCAGCAATTCGCATCTACCTTGTTCTTCCAGTCTTGCCAGCGCGCGATGCGCGCCGTTCGGCGCGGCACGGCCGAAGCGCCGCCAGCCGACCATGCTGCGCGCCCAATATCGCTGTCGCGTGCCGGCCTCGCCGAGAAATGCCTGGATCGTGACCGGCCGCGTCCGCTTCCAGTTGCCATTGCTGTCGCGATAGTCGGGAATGCCGGAATTGGTGCTACAGCCGGCCCCGGTGAGGATAAACAGGCGCTGGTGGCGCGCGACGAATTGTTCCAGGACGTGCTGCTGCATGCGCGCACATCTAGTGGCTCCGGCACCGCTGCGCCAGACCGGAAAGGCGAAGCCGGCTCCGGCAGATCGCCGCCGCTCGCAGGCCGCGCGGTTGATCCATGAATGCTCAAAGCCCGAGCAATTTCTCGGCGTTGCCATGCGCGATCAGCGCACGGTCGGCAGCAGAAACCGGAATCTGCTCGAGGAATGCGCGCGCCCTGGCCATCGAGGCGTAGGGATAGTCGGCCGAGAACATGATGCGGCTGACGCCGATCTCGAGCAGCAGATCGAGGAACGTCGGCGGAAAATTAAACCCGGCGAAGGTGTAGTGCAGATTGTCGCGCAGATAGGCGCTGACGGGGCGCTTAAGCTTCGTCAGCTCGACCGGCATCACGTCGACCCGTTGCATGAAGAACGGCAAGCCTTCGCCCATGTGGCCGATCACGATCTGAAGCTTGGGGAAGCGGTCGAACACGCCGCCCAGCACCATGCGCAGCACGTGCACGGCGGTCTCGATGTGCCAGCCGAAGCCGGGGCCGGCGAGCATCTCGGTGACGAGTGGCGCAAAGCCGCCGAATGAGGCGTCGATCACCTGCTTGGGCGGTCTGGTCGGATGCAGATAGATTGGTGCGCCCAGCGATTCGGCAGCCTCCAGCACCGGCCAGAAGAATTTGTCGTCGAGATAGCGTCCGCGCTGATGGCCATTGATGACGGCGCCCGCGAAGCTCTCCTTGCCGAGGCGGCGTTCGAACTCCCTGGCCGCGTCGTCGGGTGCCGCGATCGGCAGCGCGGCGAAGCCGGACAATCTCGCCGGATGCGTTGCGATCGCTTCGGCCAGCGCGTCATTGGTGTCGCGCGCGAGCGCCACCGCATCACTCGTGTCTAGTTGCTCGAGTCCCGGCGCCGTCAGCGAGAGCACCTGCATGTCGATACCGGCAGCGTCCATCTGGGCGATGCGGCCTTCGCCGAGGTCACAAAGGTCGCGCATCAGTTGCTCGGCGCGGCTGCCGATCTGGCGCGCCTGCTCCTTGAGCTCGCGGCCCGGACCATTGAGAAAGTCCGGCGTGGCGAAATGCTCTTCAAGCGTGATGGTGCGCATGATCTTGCTGCTCCGCTGCCGCCGGATGTCATCGTGACCGGGGTCTCGCCGGTTGCCTGAATCCTCGTGACGAATATTGGCGATTTTCCGGGCGCGCTCTTCACGACAGCTCGACGCCATCAGCGCAACCCAAGGGCTGTCGCATATGCCGCCTTGGGCGGCCGCGCACGTACTCGGCCTCGTGGTTCGAGACGCGCCGCAAGCGGCGCTCCTCACCATGAGGGTCTACTGTTGTGCCGCAGAACGAGACCTCATCCTGAGGAGCCCGCCAAAGGCGGGCGTCTCGAAGGATGGCCGCAGGGCCCTTTTCTCCCAAATGCAATTGCCCTACGCGCAACCCGTTGCGGCATCGCAAGCCATGGTGGGGCGTCAGCCGAGAGCGTCTCGCATCACCGCGACGGCATCACAAAAACCTGGCCGGGGTAGATCAAGTTGGGATTGCGGATGTGCATCTTGTTTGCACGGTAGATGCCGACGTAGCGCGGGCCTGCGCCGAGGGCGCGCTGACTGATGCGCCACAGGCTGTCGCCACGGGACACGGTGGTCGTTGTGGTCTTCGGCGCGGCCCCCGATGATGGCGAAGGTTTGTCCCGGGTCAGGGCCGCGTCGACGGCTGCCAGTCGCGGCTGCGGGGCGACGGGCGCTGCCGCCTGGCTCGATGCCGGGAATCGATTCGGCACGGCACTGGTCGCCTCGACGACCGCCTTGGCGGCGGCAGGTTCGGATGTCGGAGATGTGGGCGGAGCCTGGGTCGGCCTATCCGGGCTCATCAGCGCAACGGTCGGCCGCTCGCTCGGTGCGGGCGCGATCGCGACCGGCACGCTGTGCCGGGATACGACCTCCTGGCCGTCGGCTTGCCGGACGCGCAAGGTCAGGTCGTAATTCCCCGGCGGCAGCGCGGGCGGGATCATGGCGAATTGGCCGGCTTGATCGGCGACCACCCGATCGTGCGGCTCGCCATTGCGCAATAACTCCACGGTGGCGCCCGGTGCGGCGCGACCGGCGATCACGGCCTCGCCGTTCGGCTCGACGCGAACGATGTCGAATGCGGGTAACGGGTCGCTGCCCGGCGTTGGAGGCGCAAGCGCGGCCGAAAGCTTGTCTGCCTCCGACTGTGCCGCAGCGGCGTCGGCTGCGCCGTGGTCGCGCGCGCTCGGCGCCGGCGGTGCGGCTGCCGGGCTTTTTGCATCGAGAGCCGCCGTATTGGCCGGCAGCTCCCGGAAGGAGTTGGGGATGGAGAACATCAATGCCGCGCCACCGCCCACTACGAGTGCGATGAACGGCACAATCATTCGGCTGATCGACACGGCGGCCATCGTTCACGTCCGTTGGCGAACTCGCGCGGCTGTCGACGGGCGCAGCGGTTCGAACTCCCGGCAAAGACTGCTCCGATTTGGTCAGTCCATCAAGCTCTACTGAATGGGTAGACCTTCGGTCAGTCCAATTGACGCATTGCGGCACAGGCGCCGCGCCGGCGGTCGCTCAGAACTCCAGCACGGCGTTGTCCACCACCTCCTTCATCACGAAGAAGGTGCGGGTCTGCCGCACGCCGGGCAGTGCGATCAGTTGGTCGCCGTGGATGCGGTTGAAGTCCTCCATGTCGCCGACGCGGATCTTGAGGAAATAATCGAAGTCGCCGGCGACGAGATGGCAGTCGAGCACGCATTTCAGTTTCGCCACCGCCTGCTCGAAGCTCGCAAAGCTCTCCGGCGTCGAGCGGTCGAGCACCACGCCGACCATCACCAGCGTCCCCTTGCCGACCTTGCGCGGGGCGACCATGGCGCGGACGCTGCTGACGAAGCCTTCGTCGAACAGCGCCTGGGTGCGGCGGTGACAGGTGGCGGGGCTGACCCCGACCTGGTCGGCCAGCTCGGCATTGCTGAGCCGGCCGTTCTTCTGCAGCAATCTCAACATCTTGAGGTCGATACGGTCGAGTCGGGCGGGCATGGAAGAATCTTTCAGATAGAGCCGATTTGGCGAGAGGAAAGATAACAGTGACCGACGCAGATGCAACTTCACTGGAAAACTCGGTCCGAGTTAGGGAGCACCTTTCGCATCCGGGGTGATAGGTGTTTCGCCGTTTCGAGACATCAACGGGGATGCCAGCATGCTGGAAAAATTCGCGCGCTATCCGCTCACCTTCGGGCCGACCCATATCGAGAAGCTCGATCGCCTCTCCAAACATCTCGGCGGCAAGGTTGAGCTCTATGCCAAACGCGAGGACTGCAACTCGGGCCTCGCCTTCGGCGGCAACAAGCTGCGCAAGCTCGAATACATCATTCCCGATGCGATCGCCTCCAACGCCGACACGCTGGTCTCGATCGGCGGCGTGCAGTCCAACCACACCCGCATGGTCGCGGCGGTAGCCGCGAAACTCGGCATGAAGTGCCGGCTGGTGCAGGAAAGCTGGGTGCCGCACGAGGACGCCGTCTATGACCGGGTCGGCAACATCCTGCTCTCGCGCGTGATGGGCGCCGACGTCCGCCTGGTCGACGAAGGGTTCGACATCGGGATCCGCAAGAGCTGGGAGCAGGCGATCGAGGAGGTGAAGGCCGCGGGCGGCAAGCCCTATGCAATTCCGGCCGGGGCGTCCGTGCACAAATTCGGCGGGCTCGGCTATGTCGGCTTTGCCGAAGAGGTGCGCGCGCAGGAGGAGGAGCTCGGCTTCAAGTTCGACTACATCGTTGTCTGCACGGTGACCGGCTCGACCCATGCCGGCATGCTGGTCGGCTTTGCCGCGGACGGACGCGCGCGCAACGTGATCGGCATCGACGGCTCGTTCACGCCGGATCAGACCAAGGCGCAGGTGCTGTCGATCGCGCAGAACACCGCGAAGCTGGTCGAGCTCGGTCGCGATATCGTCGAGGACGATGTCGTGCTGATCGAGGATTACGCCTATCCGGCCTATGGCGTGCCGTCGGAGGCGACCAAGGAGGCGATCCGTCTCAGCGCGCGGCTCGAAGGCATGATCACCGATCCTGTCTACGAGGGAAAGTCGATGCAGGGCATGATCGATCTCGTGCAGAAGGGCTTCTTCCCGGCCGGATCGAAGGTGCTCTACGCTCATTTGGGCGGCGCGCCGGCGATCAACGGCTATGCCTACGCATTCAGAAACGGTTGAGGGGACGACCTTCATAGCCTGGACGACGCGAAAGACGGGAGACGGAGGCGCAGGCGGAGACCCGGATTGCGCTGCACTCCCTCCGGACGACACTATGTAAGGTTGGCGTCAGGTTTGCCCGGTAGCTTGGTTCCGCCGGGCGAGTCGGGAGACATCAGGTGTGGTTGATGAATGCGTTCGGCCGGGCCATTGCCGCCCTGGCCGCCGGCATCATCGCGGTCGGGCATTGGTTCTGGGCCTGCAACGGCCATCCGTGCCTGCTGCATGGCAGGGTATGGGAGTTCGAGCTCTATGCCGGCATCTTCCTGATCGGGGTCGGCGTGCATGCGCTGGCCTCCTGGTACTGGTTCGATCATCTCAGGAGTCCAAATTAGGCTGCGTCATCGGCTCGGGAGCCGAACGAGGGCCCCGTATGACCATGTGTCTGGCTTGACATCGATCGAACAAAATAGGAACCTGCCGCTGTAACCAGAGGATGTGGCGATCGCCTTATCCGCGGCGGTGCGGCGCTGAGCGCCGGGCCCAGCAATGGGTTCTCACTACCTGCGGGTGAATCTTCACGCCCCTCCTGTGGTCGGCGCTGGGCTGGGGGAGTGGTGTAGATGAGAGGTGCGATCTGGACGGTCGTCGCGGCCGCGTGGCTGATTGTATTCGCGACACCGTCGCACGCGCGTGGTCCGTATGGATCGATCAGCGTCGGCAACTGGAAGGGCGGCGCCTATACCAACGACCAGAGCGGCGCGTTCACCCATTGCGCTGCGGGCAGCTCCTATCAGAGCGGCATCTATTTCATGGTCTCGATTGGCGCGAACGGGAGCTGGCGGCTGGGCTTTTCGCATGAAAGCTGGCGGCTGACGCCGGGTGAAGCCTTCCCGCTCGCGCTGACCTTCGACGGCCAACCGGCGTTCAACGTCTACGGCATGCCCATAGGGGCTCAGCTCGTGAGTGTCGAGCTGCCGGTGAACTCGGCGCTGGTCAACCAGTTCCGCAAGGCGCGGCAGATGACGGCGTTCGCGCAGGGGCAGTTGTTTCAGTTCAACCTGAATCAAACCGCACAGTTGCTGCCCGCACTGCTCAATTGCGTGATGTCGGTCAAGAAGAACGGCGTCGCCAACGCCGGCGAGTTCGCGGTCACCGCAAAGCCCGCGGCTGCGCCGCCGCAGGCCGCGTCGGCCCCGCCGCCCAAGCAGGGCAAGTCCGGGACGCAGACCGGAACTGGTTTCGTGGTCAGCAGCAACGGTCATGTCGTGACCAATCATCACGTCATCGACGGTTGCGGCGAGATCACCGGCAATCTGAGCGGCGAGGCGCCGGTCAAGCTGCGGCTGGTGTCCAGCGACGAGACCAATGATCTGGCGCTGCTGCAAGCGCCAAGCCCGTTCAAGGACGTCGCGAGCATTCGGCAAAACGCCATCCAGGTCGGCAACGGCGTGGTGGCGATCGGCTTCCCCTATCGCGGATTGCTGACCTCGGATTTCACCGTGACCACGGGCATCGTCAGTTCGCTGAGCGGCATCGTCAACGACACCCGGTTTCTGCAGATCAGCGCCGCGGTGCAGCCGGGCAACAGCGGCGGACCGCTGTTCGATCTCACCGGCGCCGTGGTCGGGGTGGTGGCCGCCAAGCTCGATGCGGTCAAAGTCGCGCGGGCAACCGGGACCATCCCGGAGAACATCAACTTCGCGATCAAGACCGGCGCGCTGCGGGATTTCCTCGACAACAGCGCGGTGGCGTACCGCACCGCCGAGTGGCGCGACGAAATGAAGAAGGAAACGGCCGAGATCGCCAAGAACGCGCGCGGCTATACGCTGTTGATCACCTGCACGGTGAACGAACAAAGCGCGAGCGCGAAGCGGCCGGGTAATTGAAGCCTGTCCCTCTCCCCGCCCCGCAAGCGGGGCGAGGCCAGCGTCGGGACACGCACGGATCAGCCCGGGCGCCTCAGCGTATGCAGCGTGATCTCGGCCGGGCAGTTGAGTCGCACCGGTGCCAGGCTGGTGCCGACGCCCACCGATGTGTATCCGGCGAGTTTGTCGAAGCGCCAGGCGCCGGCGCCCATCCGGCGCGGCAGCCGCGCTTCCAGCTTGATCGCAATGCCGCCGGGCAGGCACAACTGGCCGCCATGGGTGTGGCCGCTCAGCATGAGATCGAAGCCGGCCTTTGCCGCTGCACGATATGATTCCGGCGTATGCGCGAGCAGGAGCGAGAACGCTTCGCGCGGGATCGCCGCCGCGGCCTTTGCAATGTCGTCGGTGCGATAGAAATGGGCATCGTCGATCCCGGCGAGATGGATCGTCTCGCCACCGCGCTCGATCGCCTCGGATTCATTGAACAGCATCCGGATGCCCATCGCTTCCAGCGCCGGGGTCATCCGGATGCTGTCGTGATTGCCGAGGATGCCGTAGAGCGGCTGCTCGATCCGCGCGCAGAGATCCTGCATCGCGGCGAGGCTGGCACCGATCGGACCGAACGTCCTGCCGCGATAGTCGCCGGTCAGCACGCAGATGTCGCAGGCGACGTCGCGCACGATGTCCATCAGGTGCCGCATCGCCCCGAGGCTGATGTCGGCGTGGAGATCGCTGAGTTGAAGGATGGTGAAGCCGTCAAAGGCCGCCGGCAGGCGTGCCGAGATCACGAGGTTACGCCGCACGTCCACCCGGTCGGCATTGCGTCGCGCGCGGCCATAGAGGCCGGTGGCTTTGAGCGCGGCCTCCACCAACCTGGGGGCGCGCTTCCAGTTCTCGACATTGACCAGCAGCGTGCCCTGGCCGAACACCTGTGCCTCGTGCCTGGTCTCGACCGCCAGCCGGCGCGCGACATGGTCGGCGCCGATCCGATCGATCAGTCCCTGCAAGTCGGTGTCGATCATCGCCCTCGGTCTGGACCCACGGGGAAACGCGGCAGGTCGGCGTGATGCTACCACGCCGGCGCAGGCAAATCGTCGGGATCCCTCAAACCACCGGCACGCGCCGTGCGGCCACAGCAGCCGGCGAGATCACCTCGATGTCGAGCGGCACCTGCCAGCGTTCGGTGAAGCGCACCTGGGGCGCGGTGTTGCTACCCTGCGCGCCCCGCAGCACGAAGCCGTCATAGCCCGAATTCATCACCTCGTTGCACTTCTGCACATAGACCGGGAAGCCGCCGATATAGGGCATGAACACGCGCGGACGGCCGGGGATGTTGGCGCCGACATACCAGGAGCTGCAGGTCGAGCGCAGCGAGACCGTCGAGACGTCATTGACATGGGCAACCCAGGCGTCCTCGTTGTCGCGGAGCGGCTCGATCGTCCCGGCGCCGACATCGCGCATATGGCCGAGGCAATCCGCCAGCCAGTCGACATGCTGCTCGATCGCCTGGATCATGCTCGCCAGCACCGACGGACTGCCGGGCCCGGTGATCATGAACAGGTTCGGGAATCCTTCCGAGGCGAGGCCGAGATAGGCGCGCGGACCGGCTCGCCATTTCTCGGCGAGGGTCCGGCCGCCGCGGCCGGTGATGGCGATCTTGTCGAACGAGCCGGTCATTGCGGCAAAGCCGGTCGCCGAGACGATCGCGTCGACCTTGTATTCGGTGCCGTCGACCACGATGGCATCGCGCGTGAAGCGCTCGATCGGCGTCTTCGACACGTCGACCAGCTTTACATGCGGCAGATTGTAGGTCTCGAAATAGTTGGTGTCGACGCAGAGCCGCTTGCAGCCGAACACATTCTGCGGGCACAGCAACTCGGCGGTCGCTGGGTCCTTGACGATCCCGCGGATCTTGTTCCGCGCGAAATCGGCGATGGTGTCGTTGGCGGCCTTCTCGAACAGGAGATCGCCGAACGCGCCCAGGAACGGCAGGCCGCCGCGCTGCCAGGCTTCCTCATATTGCCGTTCACGCTCCGCCGCGCTCGCCTGCAATGCGGGCTGGGCGTTGAACGGGAAATAGAAGCCGGTCGGGCGCGCGCGGGCCTTGGCGCGCAATTCAGGATAATGCGCCTTGGCCTCCTTGAGATACTCCGCCGACAGCGCCTCGTTCCAGGCCGGCACCGACCAGGTCGCGGTGCGCTGGAACACGGTGAGCTGGGAAGCCTGCTGCGCAATGATCGGGATCGACTGGATCGCCGACGAGCCTGTGCCGATGACGCCGACGCGCAAGCCGGTGAAATCGACGCCCTCATGCGGCCATTCGCCGGTGTGGTAGATCGGCCCGCGAAAATCGCTCATTCCGGCGAACGCTGGCCGGTTCGGCGCCGACAGGCAGCCGACCGCCATGATGCAGAATCGTGCCGTGACCCTGTCGCCGCGATCGGTCTCGACCGTCCATGTGCTCGCGGCCTCGTCGAAGGTTGCCGCGGTCACGCGGGTGTCGAACACGATCTGGCTGCGCAGGTCGAAACGGTCGGCAACGTGGTTGGCGTAGGCGAGGATCTCGGGCTGCGGCGAATATTTCTCCGACCAGCTCCATTCCTGGTCGAGTTCCTCGGAGAACGAGAAGGAGTATTGCATGCTCTCGACATCGCAGCGCGCGCCGGGATAGCGATTCCAGTACCAGGTGCCGCCGACGCCGCCCCCGGCCTCATACACGCGCGCGGTGAAGCCGAGCCCGCGCAGCCGATGCAACATGTACATGCCGGCGAAGCCCGCGCCGACGACGATGGCATCGAACGTTCCAGTTTCGGCAGGGCGCGCATTGCCGCGCGCGGCGCTCTCCTGAGCCATGGCCGTCTCTTCCCTGTGCTTCATTTGCCTTGGCTGCGCCTGTTGGACGCGGCGGCCGAAAGATTAGGGCTGATGCGGCGCGGCCCGCAAGCAAGCGTGTTGCCGCGCAGCGAATGGCACCTATGCCGCGACGGCGAGCGCTGCGGTATCGGGGCGCTGCCACGCAGGGCTTGCGTGGCGACCGGAACAACCCTCAGCCCTGGTTGGCCTTCACCAGCCTGATCAGGTCGTTGCCGTAATGCTCGAGCTTCTTGTCGCCGATCCCGGCGATGTTGCGGAGATCGCTCAGCGTATCCGGCCGCATCGCGGCGATGCCGTCGATGGTCGAGTCGTGCAGCACGACATAGGCCGGCACGCCGCGTTGTCGCGCAATCTCCGCGCGCCAGGCGCGGAGTGCCGCATGCAGCTCGGGGTTGGCGGCGGCGCCCTTGCCGTCGGCCGCGGGCCCAAGCTCGCCGCGCCGCGACTTGCCGCGGATCGCGCGGTTGCGCGATCCTTCCGGCTGCTCGCGCAGCATCACCGCGGTCTCGCCCTTCAGCACGCCGCGCGCACTCTCGGTCAGCTTCAACGCGCCATAGGCGTCGCTGTCGGCGCGCAGATGGCCCATCGCCACGAGCTGGCGCAGCACCGCGCGCCATTGCTTCTCGTTGAGCTCGCGGCCGATGCCGAACACCGACAATTGGTCGTGATTGAACTGCTTGACGCGCTCAGTCAGCCGGCCGACCAGCACGTCGATCAGGTGCATGGCGCCGAAACGCTGCCCGGTCCGGTAGACGCAGGACAACAGCTTCTGCGCCAGCACCTTTCCGTCGCGCATGCGCGGCGGCGTCAGGCAGTTGTCGCAATTGTCGCAGCTCTCGCCGGTGCGCGTCTCGCCGAAGTAGCCGAGCAGGCGCTGCCGGCGGCAATGCGCGGTTTCGGCGAGCGCCACCAGCGCATCGAGCTTGCCGATCGAGACGCGCTTGAAGGCGTCGGAGCCGTTGGACTCGTCAATCATGCGACGCTGTTGCACGATGTCGGACAGGCCGTAAGCCATCCATGCAGTCGACGGCTTGCCGTCACGGCCGGCGCGGCCGGTCTCCTGGTAGTAGGCCTCGACGCTCTTGGGCAGGTCGAGATGCGCGACGAAGCGCACGTCCGGCTTGTCGATGCCCATGCCGAACGCAATCGTGGCGACGATCACGACGCCGTCCTCGTTGATGAAGCGATCCTGGTGCCGGGCGCGCATGGCAGCATCCAGCCCGGCATGATAGGGCAGCGCCGGAATGCCGCCGGCGCTCAGCGACGCCGCGACGTCCTCGACCTTGGCGCGCGACAGGCAATAGACCACGCCGGCCTCGCCGGCGTGCCGGTCCTTGATGAAATTCTTCAGTTGCGTGATCGCATTCTGCTTGTCGACGATCTCGTAGCGGATATTGGGGCGATCGAAGCTCGCGACGAATTGCGGCGCATCCGCAAGCGACAGCCGTTCGGCGATCTCCTTGCGCGTCAGCGCATCCGCGGTCGCTGTCAACGCAATGCGCGGGATATCGGGAAAGCGCTCGGCGAGCGCCGAGAGGCCGATATATTCGGGCCGGAAGTCGTGGCCCCATTGCGAGACGCAATGCGCCTCGTCGATCGCGAACAGCGCGATCTGTGCCTGGCCGAGCAGATTGAGGCAGCGCTGTGTCAGCAGCCGTTCGGGTGCGACATAGAGCAGGTCGAGATCGCCCGCGATCAGCCGCCGCTCGACCTCGGAGGCTTCCTCGTAAGTCAGCGTCGAGTTCAGCACCGCGGCATTGACGCCGGCCTCGGTGAGGCCCGCGACCTGGTCGCGCATCAGGGCAATCAGCGGCGACACCACGATGCCGCAGCCGTCGCGCAGCAGCGAGGGTAGCTGGTAGCACAGCGACTTGCCGCCGCCGGTCGGCATCAGCACCAGGCAATTGCCGCCGTCGGTGACGTGGCGGATGATCTTTTCCTGCGCGCCGCGAAAGCCCTGTAGCCCAAACACGGAATTGAGCACGGACAGCGCATCGCGGGGCTCGGCGGGTGCGCGATCGAGGGCTGGCTGGGCTGTCATGGTCCGAGGGTCAAGAGGCGGTGATCGAAGGCGTGGGCGCCGAACGATCCCGGAGGAGATATGTTAATACACGCGCCAACCATAAACTCGATTCAGGCATGGCCGGTCAATCGCGGATCGTCGCAGGCGTCATTGTTGTCGTGCTGGTTGTCGCGGCCGCAGGCTTCGCCGCGGCCTGGCGGCCCTCGATCGCGGCCGTTACGCCGCCGCGCCCGGATACGTTCGATCCTGAAATCGTCAAGCGCGGCCGTGATCTCGCTTTGATCGGCAACTGCAACACCTGCCACACCGTGCACGGGTCGGCGAATTACGCTGGTGGCGTTCCGGTTCCCACATCGTTCGGAACCGTGTTTTCGTCCAACATCACGCCCGACGCCGAGACCGGCATCGGGGGGTGGTCGGAAGAGGCTTTCGTCCGTGCGATGGGATCAGGCGTCAGCCGTGACGGCCACCATCTCTATCCGACTTTCCCCTATGATCATTTCACGCATGTTTCCGATGCGGACGACCGGGCGCTCTACGCGTTCCTGATGACCCGGGAGCCGGTTCGTGCTTCGCCGCCGAAGAACGAGCTGTCCTTTCCTTTCAACTATCGGCCGCTGATCGCCGGATGGAAGCTGCTGTACCTTCGCAACGCCGAGGTTCGCGCCGATGCATCGAAGAGTGCGGAATGGAACCGCGGCGCCTACCTGGTCGAAGGACTCGCGCATTGCGGCGCCTGCCACACGCCGCGCAACGCGCTCGGTGCCGAGCGCGTCAACGCGCAGTTTGCCGGTGGCGAGGTCGACAATTGGCACGCCTATGCGCTGAACGATGCGTCGCATGCGCCGGTGCGCTGGGACGCCGACGCGCTGTACGCCTATTTGCGCCGCGGCTGGCACGCCGACCACGGCACCGCGCGCGGGCCGATGGCCGAAGTCGTCAGCAATCTCTCGTCGGTCGCCGACAGCGACGTGCGCGCCATCGCCGTCTACATGGCCGACATCTCGGGCGCGCCGACACCGGATCGAACGCGTCCTGCCGGCGATGTGGTGGCGCAATCGTCGTCGGCGGAAGCGACGCAGGCCAATGCCAGAGGTGCTGCGATCTATGCCGCGGCCTGCGCCTCATGCCACGAGGGCAGCCGGCCGCTGCCCTATGGCGGCGTCAGTCTCGCGCTCTCAACGGCGATCGCGAGCCCCGATCCGCGCAACTTGATCAACATCGTGTTGTCGGGCGTTCCGGCCGTCGAGGGCGAAGCGAGCCCGATCATGCCGGGCTTTGCCGCCAACATGGATGACGCGCAGATGGTCGCCTTGCTGAGCTATCTGCGCGCCCGCTTCGGCAAGCAGCCGGCGTGGGACGATCTCGACGGGACCGTGCGCGATGCGCGCGCGAGCCAGACCGCGTCGCTTGCGCCACGCGACGCGCCGGCCGACCCCAAACCGGGAGGCAAGCCATGATGACGTTGAAGGTCAATGGCGCGGATCACCAGGTCGATGCCGACCCGGATACGCCGCTGCTTTACGTGTTGCGCGACGATCTCGGGCTCAACGCGGCCAAGTTCGGCTGCGGGCTCGGGCAATGTGGCTCCTGCACCGTGATCGTCGATGGCAAGGCGGTGCTGTCCTGCGTCACGCCGCTGGTTCTGCTCGAGGGCAAGCAGGTGACGACGCTCGAAGGGCTCGGCACGGTGGCCGCGCCGGCGCCGATCCAGCGGGCCTTCATGGAAGAGCAGGCGGCACAATGCGGCTACTGCATCGCCGGGATGATGATGCGCGCACAGGCGCTGCTGCTGCGCAACCCGAAGCCGTCAGATGCACAGATCCGCGCCGAGCTGGAGCCGAATCTCTGCCGCTGCGGCACCCATATGCGCATCCTGCGTGCCGTGCATCGCGCAATCAGCCTGATGGATACGGCTGATGCCACCAGCGACAGGAGCCGGCGATGAGCGCGCCCGTGGTCCTCGATCGTCGCAGCGTGCTGGCCGGCGGTGGCGCGCTGATCATCAGCTTTGCGCTCCGCCCCGCGATGGCGCAGGAACAGAAGGCGGGTGAAGGGCCGAAGCTGCCGGGCAGCCTCGCGACCTCACCCTATCTGGATTCCTGGATTCGCATTGATGCCGACGGCCGTATCACTGTTTTCACCGGCAAGGCCGAGCTTGGTCAGGGCTTCAAGACCGCGTTCCAGCAGATCGCGGCCGAGCAGCTCGACATCCCCTTCGATGCGTTGACGGTCATCACCGCCGACACCAAGCTCACGGCGAACGAGGGCTACACCGCCGGCAGCCACTCGATGCAGGACAGCGGCACGGCGATCCTGAACGCTGCCGCGCAGGCGCGCGCGCTGCTGATCGCAGAGGCCGCAAAACGCTTCGGGCTTTCGGCTGACGGGTTGCGCACGGAGAATGCGGCGGTCGTCGCGCCCGACGGCCGGCGCCTGAGCTATGGCGAGCTTGTTGCCGCTGACATCCTGCACGTCCGGGCCGAGCCGGCGTCGCGTCTGAAGGATCCGGCGAGCTTCAAGGTGATGGGCCAACCGGTGCCGCGGGTCGATATTCCGGCCAAGGTCACCGGCGGCGCGGCCTATGTGCAGGACATGCGGCTTTCCGGCATGGTACATGCGCGCGTGGTGCGACCGCCGAGTTACGGCGCCCAACTGACCGAATGCGACACCTCCGCAATCGAGAAGATGCCCGGCGTGGTCCGGGTGGTGCGCGACGGCAGCTTCCTCGCCGTGGTGGCGGAGAAGGAGTTTTTGGCCGTCAAGGCGATGCAGGCGCTGGCAGGCGCAGCGAAGTGGCAGGAGACGGCAAAGCTCCCGGACCAGAACGATATGGCGAGCGTGCTGACGGCGCTGCCGTCGCAGGATTCCGTGATCCTGCAGCGCCACGATCCCTCGGTCACGGGCACGAAGGCGCTTCAAGCCACCTACACGCGGCCCTATCAGTCGCACGGCTCGATCGGGCCATCCTGCGCGGTCGCGCAGTTCGTCGATGGCGCCATGACGGTGTGGACGCACACGCAGGGCGTCTATCCCGACCGGCAGGCGATCGCCGAGATGCTCGGCCTGCCGCAGGACAGCGTGCGCTTGATCCACACCGAAGGCTCCGGCTGCTACGGCCACAACGGCGCCGACGATGCCGCGGCCGATGCCGCCCTGATCGCCCGGGCGATCCCGGGGCGTCCGGTGCGGCTGCAGTGGATGCGCGAGCAGGAACATGGCTGGGAGCCGTATGGTCCGGCGATGGTGACCAAGCTGAGCGCCTCGCTTGATGCGAGCGGCAAGATCGCCGACTGGAATTTCGCGGTGTGGAGCAACACGCATTCGATGCGGCCGGGCGGCGCCGGCGCGCTGCTCGCGGCCCAGCACATGGCGCGAGCCTTCGCGGTGCCGGCGCCGAAGCCGTTGCCGCTGCCGGAAGGCGGCGGCGATCGCAATGCGATCCCGCTCTACAATTTCCCGAACGCGCATGTGGTCCATCACTTTATCCCGTCGATGCCGCTGCGAATTTCCGCGATGCGCGCGCTCGGCGCCTATCACAATGTGTTCTCGCTGGAGAGCTTCATGGATGAAATGGCCGGCCTCGCCGGAGCGGACCCGGTCGAATTCCGCCTGAAGCATCTCGACGACCCGCGCGGCCGCGAGGTGATCGAGAAGGCGGCCGAGGGGTTCGGCTGGAAACCTGGCCAGACGGCGCCGCCGAATCGCGGCTACGGCTTTGCGTTCGCGCGCTACAAGAATCTCGCAGCCTACTGCGCCATCGCCTCCGAGGTGGAGGTGGATCGCGAGACCGGCCGTGCGCGGCTGGTACGCGCGGTCGCCGCCGTCGATGCCGGGCAGGTGGTCAATCCGGACGGGCTCACCAATCAGATCGAAGGCGCCATCGTGCAGTCCGCGAGCTGGACGCTGTATGAAAGCGTCAGCTTCGACGCGACCAGGATCACCAGTATCGACTGGCAGACCTATCCGATCCTGCGCTTCAGTGCGGTACCGGACCGCATCGACGTCCACATCATCAACCGCCCCGGCCAGCCGTTCCTCGGCAGCGGCGAGACCGGGCAGGGGCCGACGGCCGCGTCGCTTGCCAACGCGATTGCCCATGCGACGGGTAAGCGGCTGCGCGACCTGCCGCTCAGCCGCAAGCGCATCAAGGACGCGATCGACGCGTAGCCGTCAAGCGATCGGAGCGGGTGACGCGGGCGGCGGCGTCAGTGGTTCGACCTGGTAGGTCTTCGGCAGGTTGATCGGCCGATAGGTTGCATCCTTCTCGATGCGCTCCAGCACCGAAGCATGGATGGTCGCCCCTTCCGGAATCGGCCGCGGCTCGCCGCGCGGCAAGTAGAAGCCAAGGAAGGATCTTCGTTCCGGCCATTCCTTCCACTTGTCGCGTTTCGGAATCCATTCAAGAATCTCCCAGGCTGCCGTCAGCGAGTTGTGCAACGGTGCCGTCGCGCTCGGCGACACATAGTCGTGCTTGTGTGGCGGCAGAGGTCGGCCCCAAGCGAGATGATCGATCAGCGCCTGGTCCATGACGAGCCCGGCGCCCTTGGCTTGCTCCAGCATCCATATCAGCGGAAACTTCGACGGTCCGCTCTGATCTTCCGGATAGCCGCCGCCGATGTCGGAGTGGACGCCGGCGAACCAGACCTGATGGATGTCCTGGTCCACTTCCGTTGCCGGATCGAATGGATTCGCGCGGTATTTCTGCGGATCGATCCAGCGGTTGAGGCGAAACATGCGTCGCCGCTCGTCGATTGAGATCGCCTGGCGAAACCGCTTGACGCTCGAATTGGTGCGGGTGAACAGCAGCGTCTGCAGGTCGAACAGGAAGTTGTCCTGCCGCGGCACGATGATCGAGGCCACCGTGTCCCAGACCCCGACGAATTCGATGTCGATGGTGCGCCCGCCGGCGATCTGGCTGAAATGCCAGGCCTCCTTCAAGGGCCCCGGGTCGAAGGTGCCATCGGACTTCTGGCTGTCCGAGCTCGCCTTCTTGTAGGAGCTGAACGCGTAGCCGGCGAGACCGAGCTGATCGACCGGCAGCAGTCCCATCACATGGACGAAGGCCGCCAGCACCCGCACCGTGTAGGCGCCGCGGCTGAAGCCGAACAGCCAGACCCGATCGCCGGGCTCCCAGGTCCTGCACAAAAAGACGTAGGCACCGAGCGTGTCCTCGTCGAGACCGGCACCGGTGGCAAGCCCGAGCACGCCGCGCACCTGCTGCTTGAAGCGGCCCCAGGTGCTCTGCAGGCCGATCGTGCCGAGACCGGGATGATAGTAGACCCGCTGTCGGTCGGTCTTCTCGGTGACGCGAAACAGCTTCAGCACGTTGGAAATATTGGCGCCGATCTCGTTGCCGGTGCCGTCGCAACAAATCACAACATCCTTCGGCATCCGTAGCCCCTGCGGTCGCCGTGAAGTCTCGCGCCTATGTAAGTCAGGATCGGATCGGGGTTCAATCCTTAATTGAAGATCGCCGTGCTACACGGGCGGAACGTTGCTCTGCCGAAGCCCAAAGCTCCGTCACCTGGCCGGCGCTCGGTCTAGAGCATGATGAGATTAGCTTGATCTGAAACAGCGGCGGAGGCCCACCTCTCCCCGACGGGAGAGGTCGACCGAAGCTGCCGCGAGCCGATTCAAACTCATCGCGCTTTGGGCGTTCTCAGGCCTATTGATACGTCGCAACGATGTCGGAAACGGCGCGTTCGAGCTGCTTGGCGGTGGAGCATTGGCGCACCACGCTGCAGAAGGTTGCATAGCGCGGCATCTCCGAGTCGCCGAAGCCCCAGGTCATGCGGCCCTCGGGATTGAGCCACACCAGTCGCTTGGAGCGCTCGCCGATGCGGCGCAGGATGTCGGCGCGTGGGTCGAGATTGTTGCTGCGGGCGTCGCCGAGCACGATCACGGTGGTCTGCGGCGTCACCGTGCTCATCCACTCGTCCTCGAAATCGGCGAATGAATTGCCGTAGTCGGACGACCCGAAGCCGACCTTGGCCATGATCTCCTTCATCGCTTCTTCCGGCGACTTGGTTTCGAGAATGCGGCTGACCTCGATCAGGTGCCCGGAGAAAGCGAACGAACGGACGTCGTCGACCACCTCGTGCAGGCTGTGGATCAACAGCAGAAAGAAGTCCGAGACCCGCGCCACCGAGCCGGAGACGTCGCACAGCGCCACGATCTTGGGCCGGTCGCGGTGCTTGCGTTTCCAGGCGGTGAGGAAGGGAACGCCGCCCCAGGCCGCGTTCCGCCGCAGCGTGCGGCGGACGTCGAGATGGCCGCGACGCTGGCGCTTGCGCGGCTTCGAATAGCGCTCGCGCAGGCGGCGCGCGATCTGGCGGATCAGCGCGCGCATCTGCTCGACCTGACGCGGCTCGATCCGCGCCAGCGGCGCGTTGCGCAGGATCTCGTTGCGCAGGTTCTCCGCCTCCTCGCGGCCGTAGAGCAGGAGTGCCTGCGAGACGGCATCGCGTACGGTGCCGCGCAGGCCGTTGAGCGCCTCCTGCAGCCGCTCGGCGAGTGCGGGATTGCTCGCGGTCAATTCGTCGATGTCGTCGCGCAGGCGCTGGATGCCCATCGCATCGAGGATGCGGGTCTGGAAGATGCCGCGCTGGGTGAAATAGCGGATGTCGGGCAGCGATGCCGCGCCGGAGGCGTTGACAACGGCGGTCGAGATCGCGCTGCGGTCCTGCGACAGCAGCATCTGCGCCAGCGGCCCGATGTTCTCGTTCTCCGTGCCACCGCTGATGTCGCCATGGGCGTCGGCCGACGGATGCGCGCCGGACGTGTCCGCGTCGTCGGACTTCTGTTGCTCAGAGGCGTCCCGCTGCGGTTCGGGCTGGCTGAAGAACAGGTCGAAGCAGTCGCCAAGCGCGCGCTTCTCGTCCTGGGTCTTGGCGAGCGTCAGCAGGAAAGTGTCGCGCAGGACCGCGCGGTCGGCAAAGCCGACCTTGGCCACCGCGCGCATCGCATCGATGCTTTCGGCAGGCGAAACCCGGACCCCGGCTCCTCGCGCCGCACGAAAGAAGCGATGCAGGTTCTCGCGCATCTTGCCTAGCTGAACACGCCTTGCCGCGACGCCTTGGCGATGAAGGTCGAGATCTGGGGCGTCGCGGCCTCGATGTCGGCCTCGTATTTCAGGAGCACGTTGAGGGTGTCCTTGACGATCTCATGATTGAGCTCGTTCGCCTCCAGCAGCACCAGCACGCGCGCCCAGTCGATCGCCTCGCTGACCGAGGGCAGCTTCTTCAGGTCGAGGCTGCGGATCTCATGAATGAAGCCGACCATCTGCTTGCGCAGCGTCTGCGAGATGCCGGGCACGCGGCTCTCGACGATGCGCTCCTCCAGCTTCTGCTCGGGGAAGCCGATATGCAGGTGCAGGCAGCGCCGCTTCAAGGCGTCGCCAAGATCGCGCTCGCTGTTCGAGGTCAGGATCACGGTTGGCGGCGCGACCGCCGACACCGTGCCGAGCTCGGGGATGGTGACCTGGAAGTCCGAGAGGATTTCCAGCAGCAGCGATTCGAACTCCGCGTCGGACTTGTCGATCTCGTCGATCAGCAGCACGCAGCCGGCGGGCTGCTCCAGCGCCTGCAACAGCGGGCGCGGCTCGACGAACTCCTTGGAGAAGAACACGTCGCCGAAGGTGTGGAGCTGGTCGAGGGCTGCGTGCAATGTCTGCGCGCCGCCGAGCACTTCGCCGAGCTTGTCCTTCAGGATCTGGGTGTAGAGCAGTTGCTTGGCGTACTTCCACTCGTACAGCGCCTTGGCCTCGTCGAGGCCCTCATAGCATTGCAGGCGGATCATCTTCATGCCGCGCCAGGCGGCGATCGCTTTGGCCAGCTCGGTCTTGCCGACGCCGGCGGGACCCTCGACCAGGATCGGCTTCTCGATCTGCTGCGACAGATAGACGGCGGTCGCGATCTGCCGGCTTGCAATATAGCCTTGCGCGGCGAGGCCGCTTTCCACGGCCTCGATCGAGGCGGTGGGCCTGGTGTCAGCCACGAGGATCAGCTCCGGATTTGCCTTGAACTCGGAGCTGTTCTGCCCCCGTTACGGGCAAAGCACAAGGCTCGTCTGGCCCGCAACGGTGCCGCGTTGGCGCATGGTTCCGGCGTATTCCGCCGAGCGCAATACGGTCTTGAGCCTTGTCCGAAAGGTCGTGCCAGACCAGGAAGCCGACGATTGGACGCCGCCGGCTGAATGCGCAGTGAATGCGTGCCCTACCTCAGCGTGAGGCCGGTCGCGGCCTCGAGCTCGCCGATCGCCTGCACCGCATTCACCACCTTGATCGTCGTCATGCCCATCTCCCGTGCCGGCTTCAGGTTGACGCCGAGGTCGTCGAGATAGACGCAGTTCTTCGGATTCACCTGCAACGTCTCCACCATCATCCCGTAGATGCGCGGATCGGGCTTGCGCAGGCCGATCTTCGCGGACTCGATCACGTGGTCGAACAGCGCCATCACCTCGGCGACGTAGAGCGTCCGCCCGCTGTGGCTGCCGATCGCGTTCGACGGCAGATTGTTGGTGATGCATCCGGTCTTGAACTTCGCCTTGATGCGCTTCAACGCTTCGACCATCTCGGGGCGCAGGTCGCCGGAGAGCAGCGGCAACACGTCCCTGCCGCGCACCTCGGCGCCGAGTGCCTTTGATTCCACGGCGAACAGCCTATCAAAGGTCTCGACATCGATCTCGGCGCGCTCGAACTTGGCCCAGGCGTTCTCGAGGTGATTGGCAGCGTTGGTGCGGCGGATGATGTCGATCGGCAACCCGCGCTCGGTCTCGTAGCGCGCGAAGGCCTCGAACGGCGAGGTGGTTAAGACGCCGCCGAAATCCCAGATCACTGCTTCAATCATCGCTTTCCTGCCCAATGTTGCATTGCTTGGGGCAGCGGCTAACACGGATCGGGGATCGGGACCAGCCCGACCCGGCTTGGCGATGAGGACGGCTCAGGCTATTGCTGCGGCATGAAAGTCCGTCGCTTGATTCTCGCGGCCGTGGTGTCGCTGGTGTCCGCTCCCGCGTTCGCGATAGTCGGGGGCGGCGCACCGTCGACCGATGGCGTCGCACGCGCCGTCCTCACCATCGTCGGCTCACGGGGCAATTTCTGCACCGGTGCCTTGATCGCGCCGAAGGTCGTGCTCACCGCGGCGCATTGCGTGCAGCCCGGCGCCGACTACAAGATCGTCGAGTATGGCCCGGACCGGCAGCCGAAACTGCAGGATGTCAAGACGGTCGCGATCCATCCGGGATTTCGGATGCAGGCGATGCTCAATCATGTCGCGACCGCCGACGTCGCATTGCTGCAGCTCGCGGCGCCGGTGGCCGGCAAGGCGCCGGCCGCGCTCGGCATGCCCAACATCCCGATCCAAGTCGGCGGCCGCTTCACCATCGCAGGCGTCGGCGTCACTGTGCGCGGCGACGGCAAGAGCGGCGGCATCATCCGTGTCGCCGGGCTGATCGCAAGCGGCAAGCCCGGCACGCTGCAGATCCGCCTGGTCGATCCGGTCGGGCAGGGCATGCGCGACGGGCTCGGGGCCTGCACCGGCGATTCCGGCGCGCCGGTGTTCGAGGACAAGCAAGGCGGGCCCGCGATCGTCGGCGTGGTGAGCTGGTCGACCGGGCCGAACGGCGCCGCCGGCTGTGGCGGCATCACCGGCGTCACGCCGCTGACGATCTATCGCGACTGGGTGATGCAGACCGCGCGGCAGTGGGGGGCGTCGTTTTAAGTTACCTCGCCCCGCCTACGGGGAGAGGTCGGCGCGCAGCGCCGGGTGAGGGGGGACTCTCCGCGAATTGCGCTTGCGGATTGAGCCCCTCACCCCAACCCTCTCCCCGTAAGAACGGGCAGAGGGAGAGAAGACGTCAATGCTCCGCCGCCTTCTTCGCCGCGGCGTTGTTCAGCACGATCAGGCCGTCGACGGCGACGCCGAGCTTGGCATTGATCAGGAAGGGATTGACGTCGATCGAGGCGATCCGGCCGTCGGCGTCCGCCATCAGATTGGAGAGCCCGACCAGCGCCTTCACCGCCGACGCTTCGTGCAGCGCCGGCTTGCCGCGATAGCCCTTCAGCTTGATGCCGGCCTTGGTCTTCGCGATCAGCTCTTTCGCTTCGGCCGCATCGAGCGGTGCGCCGGCGAGCGCGACGTCCTTCATCAGCTCGATATCGACGCCGCCTGTGCCGAACAGCACCACGGGCCCCATTTCGGCATCGAGCGAGGCGCCGACCACGAGCTCGACGTCGGCCTTGACCTGCTGCGCGATCAGGATGCCTTCGAGCTTCGGCTTGCCCTTGAGCTTCTTGACCCGCGCCGTGATGTCGTTGAAGGCCTGCTTCACCTCGGCTGCGCTGTTGAGGTTGAGCACCACGCCGCCGACGTCCGACTTGTGCAGGATGTCGGGGCTGACCACCTTCGCGACCACCGGAAAGCCGATCGTCTTGGCGATCTTCACCGCCTCCGCCGCGGTCTGCGCGACGTCTTCCTTCGAGATCGGAATGCCATAGGCCTTGAGCAGCTTCTTCGAGGCGACCTCGTCGAGCGCGGCGGCGCCGTCGGCGGCCTTCAGCGTCTTCTCCAGCAAAGCGCGCGCCGCAGGCTTCGAGCTCGACACGATGTCCGGCACCTCCTTGCGCAGGCCGGCATAGTCGATCAGCGACTTGATGGCGCCGACGGCGCGGTCGAGGCCCTGCAGCACCGCGATATTGGGCAGGCTCTTTCGCAGCCCCTTGGTGAAGTCGGTGAAGCCGATCGACATCGCGCTGATGTAGATCACGGGCTTGTTGGCCTGGCCCGCCATCTCATTGACGATGCGCAAATTGCGCTCGCGCAATTCGTGCGGCGCCTTCGGCAGCTCGGCATCGATGATGACGATATCGGTGTCGGGATCGTCGATCATGATCTTGATCGACTTCATGTAGACGGACGGATCGACCACCGCGGCGAAGCCGGCATCCAGCGGGTTGCCGACGATGCTGCCGGGGCCGAGCATCCTGGCAAGCTGTTCCGACGCGTGCGGGCTCAGGGCTGCGAAATTCAAGCCGGCGGAATAGAACGCGTCGATCAAGAGGCCGCGCTTGCCGCCAGACAGCGACACCGCCGCCAGGCGATTGCCTTTCGGCGGATCGGCATGGACGAAGCACTCCGTGGTCTCGATCAACTCGTCGAGCCCGCGCACGCGGATCACGCCTTCGCGGGTCGAGATCGCATCGAAGGTCTCGATCGACCCGGCGAGCGCGCCGGTATGCGCCATCGCGGCGGCCCGGCCGCCTTCGGACGCGCCGAGCTTGAGCGCGATCACCGGCTTGCCCGCCGCGCGCGCCGCCTTGCAGGCGTCGCGGAACACCTTCGTATTCCGGACGCCTTCGAGATAGACCACGATGACGCGGATGCTCGGATCGGCGGCGAAATAGGCCATCAGGTCGGGCGTCTCCAGCCCGGATTCGTTGCCCGTCGTGACCATGTAGCCGACGCCGACGCCGCGATCCTCCAGCGCCTGGCGGATCGCCATCACGATCGCGCCGGACTGGCCCGCGACGGCGACGGGTCCTTGCGCCATGGTGACGATGCGGTCGTCGATATTGGTGAACAGGTTCTCGCCGGCGCTTAAGTTGCCGAGGCAATTCGGGCCGGTGACGGCAAGCCCGGTCTCCTTGATCGCCTGCTTCAGCTCGACCGCAAGCCGCTGGCTCTCCTCGTCCTGCAATTCGCTGAAGCCCGATGTGACGATGGTCGCCG
Organism: Bradyrhizobium sp. ORS 86; assembly: GCF_045571475.1. NCBI lineage: Bacteria > Pseudomonadati > Pseudomonadota > Alphaproteobacteria > Hyphomicrobiales > Nitrobacteraceae > Bradyrhizobium > Bradyrhizobium sp. ORS 86. The sequence goes on from NZ_CP120699.1 coordinate 596,144, forward strand.
ATCGCGCGCCGGCGGCGGCCGCGTCGCGGATCACTTGCACGGCAAAGCGCGCCGGCACCAGCACCAGCACGTGGTCGGGCTTTTCGGGCAGGCTCGCAAAGTCTTTGTAGCAGGTGACGCCCCAGATCGTTTCGCGCTTGGCGTTGATCGGGAACAGGCCGCCGGCATACTTGTATTTGATCAGGTTGTTCCAGATCCGCTCGGCGTAGTTGCCGGGCTTGTCGGTGGCGCCGACCAGCACGATGTTGCGCGGGTGCAGCATCGCGTGAATGCTCTTGACGATGTCGCTGGCATCAAAGGGCGGCGTCCATTTGGAGGAGGGATGAGACGCGGTGCTTGCGAGAGCTTCCATGGAGCCTGCCCTTATCCTTGTCTTTGTTGTCTTTGTTTCCTCTGGCCGACGGTCGATCGCCGTTGGTCCCGATTGTCATTGTTTTTATGGCGCAGGAAAGAGGGGCGTGACAACTCACGCCGGCGCACATCAGGGCATCGCATCGCGATATCCCGGCAGGCGCAAAATTCATGGACTGGATCAGGAACCCGGTTCGATCAGGGTGGCGTGCAGCAGATAGCGTTCCGGGCTTGATGTCAGCGCGTCGAACGGCCAGCAGGTCGACAGCACCAGCTCATACTGATCCGTCAGGGGATCAATCCCGGATTGATCGAAGCGGACGACGGCGCTGCGATCGGCCCGATAGCGGAAAGTCCTGCCGTCGCTTCGCGTGACATCGATCTCGTCACCAACAGCGACATCCTTCAGGAAGCGAAAATGGGTGTCGCGATGCGCGGAGTACACTGCGACGCCGCGCTCGCCGGCATCGACTGTCTGCTCGAGGTGGCCGGGACCGAAGGCCAGCGCCTGACCGCTGCTGCCGGCCAGCGCGATCGCGGAGGCATGCAGGCGCTTCACCTCGATCCGGGCGACCGGCCAGGTATCGGCCCAACTCCACGGCTTCACGGGATGTCCGGTGGCGATGGTTGTTTCGAATGCGCGCTCCAGCAGCACCTGCGCGAGCAGCGCCTTGGCATGGATGTAGGCGCCCTGGACAAACAGGATCAGGCCGATGAGAGCGAAGACGAGGGAAGGGATGAAGCGGGGCATCCGTGAAGCTCCTCGTCATTGCTTCGCTCGCAATGACGGCTGGAGAGAACAACTGCGCGCGCGGCCCTTGGGGACGGGTGGGAGGCCGCGCGCGCTCTTGAAAGAGGAGGTCGGGGGCACCTCCTCCTTTCATCCGACATCAGTTGGGCGACATCTGACGCCGGTTGAACACCAGCATGAGCAGGCTGACCGTGAGCAGGATCACGCCCGCGATCATTTTCAGCTCGGCATCGGTTGCGGTCTTCGGGAGCTGGATCGTCGGTGCTGCGGTGACCACCGGCACCGGCCGCTTCAGCGCCGCAACCTGCACCTTGCCATCGCCTGCATCGGCGCGGCGTTCGGTCGGGGCGAGCGGAGCGTGCGGACGCTCGCCGAACACCTTGGCGAAGTCCCAGCCGGCGGGCAGGTTGAGCGGCAGCTCGGCGAGCTTCAGCGGCTCATCCTCGGGACGGCTCGGTGTCTTGTCGACGGCGACGAGGCTGGTGAGCCTTGTCACGAGTTGATGCTCCAGCGCGAGCGCCAGGATCGTCTTGTCGGCGTCCTCGGGACTCACCTGGTGCGTGGTGCGCGCGACCTCGGCATCGGCAATCTTGCGGCGCGCCCACAGTTTCGAGAGGCCCTTGCCTTCGGCGGCGTTCGCGAGCGGCAGCGTGACGCTCCAGGGGCGGTCGCCAATGCGGCCCTTGATCTCGACCGAGCCGGCGAGCCTGTCGAGCCTCGCGGCAAGCACCAGCGGCTCGTCTCGATAGACGTCCGGGATCGCCGAAGGCGTCAGATCGGCTGTCGCGTCGGAGAACTTTGCAGAGAGGTTGGTCACCGCCGGGTTCTCCAGCTTGGCGAACAGGCTGCGCATGCGCTCCTCGACCTGCTCGACCGAACCGATATGGGTGAAGGTGCCGCGGCCGAGCTCGGCGGCGCGCGTCATCAGATAGGTGTTGGGCGCCGAGCCGATCCCGACCATGAACACCCGCGAGCGGCCGCGCAGCGCGCTGATGGTCTCGAACAATTGCTGCTCGTTGCCGACGGCGCCGTCGGTCAGGAACACGACCTGGCGGACGTAGTGGGCATCGTCATGGTTGGTGTCGGATAGCGCCGCGCGCATCGCCGGCAGCATCTCCGTGCCGCCGCGGGCCTGCAACGCGCTGACAAACGACGTCGCGTTGGCGATGTTGCCGCTCGTTGCCGCAACAGGCGTCGGAAACAGCACATCCATGGTGTCGTCGAAGCGGATCACGTTGAAGCGGTCGGTCGGCTGCAAACGGCCGAGCGCATACAGCAGGCTCGCCTTGGCCTGGATGATCGAGGTGCCGCCCATCGAGCCGGAATTGTCGATCACGAAGATCACCTCGCGCGGCAGCGGCTTCTCTCTCGCCTGCTCCACCGAAGGCGGGGTGACGAAGGCGAGCAGGTAATCGGAATTGCCGACATGCTCGCGGAACAGCCCGACCGACGGCGCCGTTTCGGCGGCCGGCTTCCAGGTCAGCTCGAAGTCGCGATCCGCGGGCACCGGGCCTTCGGCAAGCTTGATGATGCGCGTGGCGCTGTCGGGGCTCTCGATGTTGACTTTGTGAAAGGCACTCTTCACCTCGCCGAGCGGAAAGCCCGCCTGCAAATGCACCGTGATGTTGGTCGGATTGATCGGGGCACTCTCGGCGGGATCGAGCACCGGCGGCGAGATGCGGCCGCGATCAGGGACGGGATCGGTCACCGTGCTGCCCCAGCCGCCGCCGTCGGCGCGGAGATCGACGCTCTGCACGACGGGTTGTGGATTGTAGCGCGGCCCGACCACCATCGGCACCCGCAGCGAGAACTCGTTGCCGTTCTGCTGCACCGGCTCCTGATATTCGATCTGCACCAGCACGGTCTCGCCGGGGCCGATATTGGCGACCGAGTTGGTGAAGATGTTCGGCCGCTCCTGTTCGGTGAGCGCGGCTTTCTGGCCGTTCTGTTTGGCCTGCTCGTAGATGGCGCGGGCCTGCTGCCGCTCCTTGATGTCGCCGACCACGACGTGGTTGCCGACCACCATCTTCAGCGTGTCGACGGCACCGCCGGCCGGCAGCGGATAGACATAGGTCGCCTCCATCCAGTGCCGCGTCGGGTTGCGAAAGAGCTGGGTGACGCGGGCGCGCACCGTCGGGCCCGACACCGTGAGATCGACATCGACGCCGAGCCGCATTGCCTCGGCATAGCCGTCGTCGGTCTTGAGCAGCAGCGAGCCGGAGCGTGCATCGGCCGGCCGCAACACGGCCTGCCGCGGCTGTTCCGCCGACCACACCGGATCGAAGCTCAGGAACAGCGCCGCGAAGCCGATCACCAGCGCGGCCACGCCTTCCACCAGGAAGAACAGCAGGATGCGCATCCGGCGCGACAGCCGCATCTGCCGGCTGCTCTCACTTACATCGCAAATCGTCATTTTCATCACTCCCGAGCGAGGTGTTCGCTGCCTCGCAATCATGGAGAGCGGGCGTTTTGGCGCGAGCAGAATGATCGGCAATGATTGGCCGCAGTCCGGCGCGGTCAGCCAGCGGTCGCGACGGGTTTGTGCGGTTTTGTGATGGATTGTCCGGTCTGCTAGACTGGTCCGATCGATGAGGAAATCGAAGGGAATTCGATGCCGACGCCGGACAAGCAGCTTTCCGCCGAGCAGAGCCGGCAGGTGGCGGAGACGATTCGGGAAGAAATCGCGCGCCGCCGCATCTCGCGGCAGACGCTGGCCGAAGAGGCGAAGCTCAGCCTCTCCACGCTGGAAAAGGTGCTCGGCGGCCGCCGCCCGTTCACGCTCGCGACCACCGTGCGGCTGGAACAGGCGCTCGGCGTATCCCTGCGCAAGCTGCCAGCGGCCAGTGCTCCGGCCCCCATCGTCGAAGCGAATGGCGAGATCGCGCCGGATGCGTTGGGAGCCTACGCGCGCCGTGCGGTCACCTGGATCGAGGGCGTCTACGTCACGGTGCGCCCGTCTTTCGGCGAGAAGGATGCCGTCTATGCCTATCGCACCGAGATCGCCTGGGACGCCGCGGTGTCATCGCTGACCTTCCGCGAGGGCGAGCGCCTCGATGCCACCTACACGCAGTTCGGCGAGGTCGCCGTTCCCAACCAGTCGGGCTTCATCTATCTCGTCACCAACCGGCACGGCCAGCATCGACTGATCACGGTGTCGCGTCCGCGCATCACCGGCGAGATGTACGGCATCATCACCACATTGCTTGCCGGCCGCGGTTCGCTGCTGACGCCGATCGCGGCGCCGATCGCGTTCCTGCCGGCGAAGAACGTGCCCCATCCGAGCGTCGGCCGAGTGTCGGCCGGCGATCCGAATTACGACGTCTATCGCGAGCATCTGCGGCGCACGATCGATGAGCCATTTGCGATCTTCATGCCGGGATAAAGTATCGAGCCAGCGACGGCGAGCCTAGAGCATGATGAGTTTGGGTTGAATTGACTCGCGGCGGCTTCGGTTGACCTCTCCTCGTCGGGGAGAGGTCGGATTGCATCGTCAGATGCAATCCGGGTGAGGGCCTTTGCGCTCTCGATAGACCGTAACCCCTCACCCGATTTGCTGCGCAAATCGACCTCTCCCAAGGGAGAGGTGACCTCCGCCGCTGTTTCAGATCAAGCCAATCCCATCATGTGCTAAAGCGCGATGGGAGGTGAAGCACCGCCCCGCTCCAGCTTAACCTAATCTCATCACGCTTTAGCACTACAGTTGTCATTCCCCGCGAATGCGGGGAATCCAGTACGCCGAGGCCCCTCGAATGGGGCCTTGACGTCTCTGGAATACTGGATCGTCCGCTTGCCGCCTTCGCTAAAGCTCCGGCGGGCCCAAAGCTTTCACCCCGGCGAAGCCTTGGCGAAGACGGGTCGCGGACGAAGACACCGAGATGAAATGCGACTGTAGTGTTAGGCCGGCCGCGGGCTCGGCGGTGCGACGATCCCGGCGAGCAGCACGGCCAGGATACCGGTCAGAAAAATGCCGTCGAACGTGCCGGCCCCGCCGATCGAGGCGATCGGCGCGCCAAGGCTGCCGATCTTGCCGAGGTTCAGGAGGTCGGCGCCGAGCAGTGTTCCCATCGAGCCACCAATATAGGCGAGGGGCGCAGCATATTCGCGGGACAGCAGCAAAGCGAGGATTGCGGTCGCGATGACGGGAACGAACACGGGAACGGCGATTCCGATTCCCTGCACGGGCGTCGCGCTGACATGCACGATGAACGCAATGACCGCAACGGCGATCGCGGCCCTGAGCCAGAGCTGGTAGCGAAGCACGAGATAGGTGGACATCACGGTGGGAATCACCGCGCCGCCGACATTCACGGCGAGGATCGTGCTGGGCGAGGCGACGAAAGGCACGACGTAGCGCATGCCGAAGAAGTCGACGATCTCGCCGGATCGCACCGGCGGGCCGGGCAGCACCGTGATCGGAATGTTGAAATAGCTGCCGATCAACGAACCGAACAGCAGCAACAATGCGACCCCTGGACCGACGCCGAGACGCATATAGGCGTATCTGAGGATACGAAGCTGGATCAGGATCACCAGCGCCACGGCCACCAACACCAGGATCGAGAAGAACCCAGGCGTCAGCGGCAAATACTGAACGTTCGAATCCATCGGCCTCGCTGGTTGGTCTTGACTTTCTCTGTGTTCTTAGTTGGGAACTCCAAGAGCGGATCACAAGGACAGGTCAGAGTCCCGTCATCCTGAGGAGGCGCGCCGCGCCGTCTCGAAGGATGGACGGCCCCGATGCGTCGACCGGGAAAGAGCCGGGCCGTCGACCCTTCGAGACGGCCGCTGCGCGGCCTCCTCAGGGTGACGGTGAGAGAGCGTCGCTGCGTGGCCATGGCGGCCTAGCTCCAAGCCGCGGCATTGAGTTCGACAAGAACAACGAAGCCGCCCGGATAGGCGGCTTCGCGACACTCTGACGTTTGGTCGTTGACCGAATGGCCCCTAGCCGCCGGCCTCCGCGCTGATGATGTCGCCGAACAGCTCCCACTGCCCGTTCTTGAACCGCATCATCTTGAGCTGCTCGATCGGGGCGAAGTCGGTGGCGCTGGTGTTGACCCTGATGCCGGGGATCAGCGTGTCCGGCGTGAAGTCCTTCAGGCTCGCGGCCTGCTTCATCACGTTCTCCCGCGTGAGATTGTCGCCGCACTGCTTCAGCACCTGCACCATGGTCTGCGCCGCGGCATAGCCATAGACCAGATTGGCATCGGAGATGTTGGCGCCCGGCATGTACTTCTCGATGAAGGCCATGAACTTCTTCATGCCCGCATCATCCTTCCATTGCGGGTCGGAGGCGTCCTTCAGATAGCCGGCCGACAGCACGCCTTCGGATGCTTCGAGGCCGGCGGGCTTCATCACCGCACCGATCGAGATCGAGACGTCGGTCATCACCTGCATCGGCCTCCACTGCAACTCGGCGATCTTCTTGATCGCCTGCGCGGCGAATTTCGGCGTCGAGATGTTGACGAACACGTCGGCGCCGGTCTCCTTCAGCTTGACGATGTGGGAATCGATCGACGGTTCGGTGGTCTCGTAGCTTTCCTCGGCGACGATCTTGGCGGACGACTTGCCGAGGACCTCCTTGAGGCCGGCGAGGTAGTCCTTGCCGAAATCGTCATTGGCATAGAAGATCGCGATCTTGGCGTCCGGCTTGGCCTGGAGGATGTACTTCCCGAAGATCCGCGCCTCGACGCGATAGCTCGGCTGGAAGCCCATGGTCCACGGGAATTCCTTCGGATCGTTCCACTTGCTGGCGCCGGTGGCGAGGAAGAGCTGCGGCACCTTCTTGGCGTTGTGATACTTCTGCACCGCGGTCTGGGTCGGCGTGCCCAGCGCATTGAACACCAGGAACACCTCGTCGCTTTCGATCAGCTTGCGGATCTGCTCTACCGTCTTCGGCGGCGAGTAGCCGTCGTCATAGGAGATCCAGTTGATCTTGCGGCCGTTGATGCCGCCCTGATCGTTGATCATCTTGAAATAGGCTTCCTCGGTCTTGCCGATGATGCCGTAGGCGGAAGCTGGACCGCTATAGGCCTCGACATTGCCGATCTTGATCTCGGTGTCGGAGGCGCCGGTGTCGTATTTCTTTTGTGCGAAAGCGGCCTGGGTCGAGAGCAGGCAGAGCGTCGTAGCAGCCGCAAGCAGCGACAGTTTCTTGGTTATCATAAAGGCATTTTCCTCGATTTGATTTTGGTTGGGGACTTACGCAACTCGCCCGCAGCCGGTCCCGATCGACGGTTACGGGGCAACTCGTTTGCGGGATCACGCCGCCGTGTCGGTCGGCTTCGGCTGGCTGAAGTGCTGCCGGAGCGTGGGCTTATGAATTTTGCCCGTCGCATTGCGCGGCAGAGCGTCAATGAACTCGATCAGCCGCGGGCATTTGAAGCGCGCCAGATTGGCTTGGCAATGGGCGTGAACCTCGGCCGGTGTCAGCGAATGGCCAGGCTTCACGGCGATGATCGCCATGCCGACTTCGCCCCATTGCTCGTTCGGGATGCCGATCACCGCGGCTTCGGCCACGGCCGACAATTGATGCAGCACGCTCTCGACCTCGGCCGGATAGACGTTCTCGCCGCCGGAGATGTACATGTCCTTCCAGCGATCGACGATGTAGTAGAAGCCATCCTCATCCATCCGCGTGGCGTCGCCGGTATGCAGCCAGCCGTCAGTGAAGGAAGAGGCGTTGGCGTCCGGTCTGTTCCAGTAGCCCGGCGTGATGTTCGGCCCCTTGACCCAGAGTTCACCGAGCTCACCGACTGCTGCGTCGGCGCCGTCGGGCCGCACGATCCTGACCTCGGTATGCAGCACCGGCTTGCCGGACGAGCCGGCCTTGCGCGCGGCATCCTCGCGGTCGAGCACCATCACGGCCGGCGAGGTCTCGGTCATGCCGTAGCCTTGCTGCAACGCGACGCCGCGCGCTTCCCAGGTCTTCAGGAGCGGCACCGGCATCGGCGCGCCGCCGACCCCGCCGACGACCAGGCGGTTGAAGTCCGCGGTCGCGAAGGCCGGATGCTGAGCCATGAACTGGTAGATCGAGGGCACGCCGAAGAACACGTTGATGCCCTGCGCGGGATCGCTGATCAGCCTGAGTGCCTCACCTGGATCGAACACGCGCATGATCAGCACGGTGCCGCCGGCATGCAGCACCGGGTTGGTATAGCAGTTCAGCCCGCCGGTGTGGAACAGCGGCAGCACCGTGAGCAGCACGGACGACGGCGAGATATAGGCCGGGCCGCCGAGATTGACGCAATTCCAGAACGTCATCCCGTGCGTGATGATCGCACCCTTGGGCTGGCCCGTGGTGCCGGAGGTGTACATGATGGTCGAGATGTCATCGAGCATCACCTCCTCGAACCGCGCGAGCGGTGTGGCTTCTGCGATGCCGGCCTCATACGACCCGCTTGGTCCGAGCCGCAGCGTCGACGCCACATTGCAGAGCTTGGCCACCGCAAGCGCGGTCTCGGCGAGATCGTCGTCGTGGATCATCACCTTCGGCGAGGCGTCGCCAACGATATAGTGCAACTCGGGAACGGTGAGGCGGGTGTTGAGCGGAAGGAAGATCGCGCCGATCCGGAAGCAGGCGAACTGCACCTCCAGCGTATCGGTGGTGTTCAGCGCGAGCACCGCGACACGGTCGCCGCGGCCGACCTTGAGTTCGTCGCGCAAATGGCCGGCCAGGCGCGAGATGCGCATGTCGAGCTCGGCATAGCCAAAGCGGCGTCCGCTGGCGAGATCGACGATCGCGACCTTGTCCGGCGTCCGCCGGCAATGATACGCGATCCAGTCGTAGTAACGAACCGGCACGTTTCCCTCCTCCCGGAACGGCAGTCTTGCGCCGCCTGTTCCTGGCCCGATTGATGGCATGGATCGGCAGTGGAGGGGGCTTGGCCGGATACTGTCTTGCGTTTAGTGGCTGGGGATGGCCAGGCTGGCCTCGGCCGTGCCGGGACAGCCACTCGACGCAAGTTAGCGATAAGAAATCCGGACATCGTCGGCTGCGAGAATCAACGGAGCGCGCGGATGGCAAACCCGTTCTACACCAGCGAGCACGAGGCCTTTCGCGAGGTGATGCGCCGCTTCGTGGCGAAGGAGATCGAGCCTTTCGCCCATCAATGGGACGAGGCGGGTGAGTTTCCCCGTGAGCTCTATGCCAAGGCGTCCGAGATCGGGCTGCTCGGCCTCGGCTTTCCGGAGGAATATGGCGGGATCGCCGCCGATCAGTTCATGAAGATCGTGGCCTCGCAGGAGCTGGCGCGGGCCGGCGCCGGCGGCGTCAGCGCGAGCCTGATGAGCCACACCATCGGCTCGCCGCCGATCGCGCGTGCCGCGCGGCCCGAGGTGAAGGCGCGGGTGCTGCCCGAGGTGCTGGCGGGCCGGAAGATCTCCGCACTCGCAATCACCGAGCCGAGCGGCGGCTCCGATGTCGCCAATTTGCGCACCAGGGCGCGGCGCGAGGGCGATCATTACATCGTCAGCGGCGAGAAAACGTTCATCACCTCGGGGATGCGTGCCGACTATCTGACGGTCGCGGTGCGCACCGGCGGCGAGGGCGCCGGCGGCGTCAGCCTGCTCTTGATCGAGGGCGATACGCCGGGTCTCTCCCGCACCAAGCTGAAGAAGATGGGGTGGTGGGCCTCCGACACCGCGACCTTGCATTTCGACGCATGCCGCGTGCCGGTGGAGAACCTGATCGGCGAGGAGGGCCAGGGCTTCAAGATCATCATGCAGAACTTCAACAGCGAGCGCATGGGCATGGCGGCGAGCTGCACGGCCTTTGCCCGCGTCTGCCTCGACGAGGCGATCGCCTACGCCAAGGAACGCAAGACCTTCGGCAAGCCGATCGCCCAGCACCAGGTGATCCGTCACAAGATCGTCGACATGGCGCAGAGGGTCGCGGCCTCGCAGGCGATGCTGGAGATGCTGGCATGGCGGCTCGGCCAGGGCGAAAGCCCGGTCGCGGAGATCTGCATGATGAAGAACCAGGCGACGCAGACCATGGCTTACTGCGCCTCCGAGGCGGTGCAGATCTTCGGCGGCGCCGGCTTCATGCGCGGCGCCAAGGTCGAGCGCATCTACCGCGAGGTCAAGGTCAATGCCGTCGGCGGCGGCACCGAGGAGATCATGAAGGATCTGGCCTCGAGGCAGATGGGATTGTGATCCTTGCGGCCGTGGAACTGCGAGCGAGCGGCTTCCTCCCTGAAAGGCAGCTCTTTCGGCCGCCACCGGCTACTTTGCATGGGGTTGTTTTCGATATTTTTCAGCGCGCCCTGCGCTTTCGGGGGAGCGCGCCTAGGAATGACGCAGGAGAGAGCGTATCACCTCCGGCCATGGACATCCTGAAACGCCAGCCGCCGCGCGCTGTGCACAGCCACTCAGCGCAAGTCCGCCGCGGCGATGCCGGCTTGCGGGGATGAAGCAAAGGGGAAATGCCTGATGATCACGCTGTACCACTGCGACGCCGCGCGCTCGTTCCGTCCGCTGTGGATGCTGGAGGAACTCGGGCTGCCCTATGAGTTGAAGATGCTGCCGTTCCCGCCGCGTGTGTTCGCCAAGGACTATCTCGGCATCAATCCGCTCGGCACCATACCGTTCATGATCGACGGTGAGACCAGGATGACGGAATCCTCCGGCATCTGCCATTACCTCGGCACCAAATATGGACCCTCGCCGCTGATCGTCGGCATCGACGAGCCGGCCTATGGCGCCTTTCTGAACTGGATGTATTTCTCCGACGCCACGCTCACCTTCCCGCAGACGCTGGTGCTGCGCTACAGCCAGCTTGAGCCGGAGGAGCGGCGCAGTCCGCAGGTCTCAGGCGACTATGCAAAATGGTTCCTCGGGCGCCTGCGTGCGGTCGAGGCTGCTGTGGCGAATTCCGAATTCCTCTGCGCGGGACGCTTCACCGCCGCCGATATCGCCAACGGCTATGCACTCAGGCTCGCCAGCAATATCGGGCTATCAAAGGATTTCGGGCCGAATGTCGCGGCCTACTGGGCCCGGCTGCAGCAGCGCGACGGCTACAAAAGGGCGGTGGCTGCGGAGCAAAAAGCCGGGCTGGAACAGAACGTTGCACCAAGGGTGCGGCCGTGATCCTCACCCCGTCATTGCGAGGAGCCAACGGGTCGCGCGAATGCGCGCCCGATGACAGGCTCCGCGACGAAGCAATCCATACCTCTTCTGCCGCGAGATGGATTGCTTCGCATCGACAGCAATGACGACAGCTTTTATTGGCTCCGTTTCCGGAATTATCTCCTCCAGTGACAGCCCTCGAATTTGCGCTATGGTAGCCGCCATCGCAGTGGCCAAAAGAGCCGCGCGAGGAGGAACCCACCATGGACGCCACCGTGCACGCAAAACACCAAGACTCCGGTCACCGGATGCTGATTACGCCGGAGCGGGTGTTCTACGCCGGGCTGCTCGGCCGTCCGCGCGAGCGCTGCCCGGGCGCATTCTATGTTTATGTCGCGATCCGCGACGGCCTGCATTTGTCGACCAGTGATGGCCGCCAGTTCCATGGCGAGCTCGCCGTGACCATGCCGAACCTGCGCCACACCATCACCAGCGAATACCGCTCCGCGATCGCCGTGGTGATCGAGCCGGAAAGCGTACCCGACGGGACCCTCGAAGCCGTCGCCCGTCGGCTGCAAGGGCCGGACTCCGGCCTGTTCGCGAGTCGTATCCGCGCTGCCTATGCGACTCTCGCCGAGATGCAACATCGCGATGCGATCTCGAACGCCGAGTTCGATACCATGTGCTTCGGCGACGCGCTGCCGCAGCGCGTGCTCGACCCGCGCGTCGTGCGGGCGATCACCCGCATCGGGCAGTTTTCCGGTGAGCCGGTGACCGCGGCGGGCTGTGCGACTGAGGCCGGATTGTCGCCGTCGCGTTTCCTGCATCTCTTCAAGGAGGAGACCGGAATCTCATTCCGCTCCTTCCGCGCCTGGAAGCGCGCGCGGCACCTGCTGCACTTCGCCAACCAGGACATCAACCTCGCGCATCTCGCACAGGACATCGGCTACCCCGATAGCACCCATTTCAGCCACTCGATCCGCCGCTTCTACGGCCTGAAGCCGCGCGCGATCTTCTCCGGCTCGCGCGATCTCGCGATCTATCGGACCGGACAGGCGGTGAACGAACCGGTGTTGACTTAGAATGTCGTCCCGGCCTTCGCCGGGACGACGCTAGAGATTCGCCCCCTCGATCACCTCGCCGAACCGCAGCCATCCGTCGCCCTCGATCCGCTGCAACTGGAGCTGCCGCAGCGGGTGGTGGTTGGTCGGGCTGGTGTTGACGCGGATGCCGGGCAGCAGCGTCGGCACCTCGATATCCTTCAGGCTGTTCGCCTGCGCCATGATGTTGTCGCGGCTGAAGTTGCCCCTGCATTGCTCGAGCACGATCTTGAGCACCTGCGCCACCGTGTAGGCATAGAGGTTATAGCCTTCCTTCGGATTGCCGTCGGGAAAGCACTTCGCCATGAACGCGAGGAAATCCTTCACGCCGGGGTCATTGGCCCAGGCCGGATCGGCGACGTCCTTCACATAGGCCGACGAAATCGTGCCCTGCGCCTTGTCGAGGCCGACCGGTGCGATGGTCGACGAGATCGAGGCGGCGCCGCTGGCGATGAAGTGCATCGGCTTCCAGCCGAGCTCGTGGATCTTGCGGATCGACTGCGCGGCGAATTTCGCTGTCGTGCCCGAGATCAGCACATCGGGATTGGTGCCGCGTAAGCTGACGATCTGGGAATCGATCGTGGGATCGGTGACCTCGTGCGAGGCCACGATGGTCGAGCTTGCGAAACGCTCACCCAGCACGTCCTTGGCACCGGCGACGAAATCCTTGCCAAGATCGTCGTTCTGATAGAGCACCGCGAATTTCGCGTCCTTGTTGCGGCTCAGTGCATATTTGACGAACACCTGTGCCTCGGTGCGAGCGCTCGGCGCAAAGCCCATGGTCCAGGGATAGGTCTTGTAGTCGCCCCACTTGTCGCCGTTCACCGACAGGAACAGATGCGGGACCTTGGCGGCGTTGATGTATTTGACGACAGCCGAATTCGGCGCGGTGCCGAGCATGTTGAACAGGAAGGCGACATTGTCGCTTTCGATCAGGCGGCGCACCTGCTCGACCGTCTTGGCCGGATTGAACGCGTCGTCGTAATAGATGTACTTGATCTGGCGGCCGGCGATGCCGCCCTGCTCGTTCAGCATCCTGAAATAGGCTTCCTGACAGCGCGCCTGCACGCCGAGCGCCGACACAGGTCCGCTGAGTGACGTCGTGCTGCCGATCCTGATCTCCGTCGCGGTGACGCCCGGCGTGTCGTCGGCGAAGGAGGGGCGGAGGCCGGTGAATGCGGTGAGGCCGGCGCCTGCCGCGCCTGCGAGCCATGTGCGCCGGTTGATCGAGACCATGACGTCCTCCCCGCGATGCCGGCTTGTCGTGCCGGGCTTTTGCTCGCCGCAAAGCTAACGCGCTGCGCTGCTGTCCGTCTTGTGTTGACCGGCTGGTGACGTGTCGCCGCGCGAGAGCATCGGATTAGCCAGTCAACGCAAGAAGGCGCGGAGACAAATTTCTCATCATGAGGAAATCAGCAGCGCGCGTGCGCTGCAACCTGGACAAGCGACATCATGAGCGACAAGGCCGTCATCACCTGCGCCCTGAACGGCGTGCTGACCGATCCGAAGCAGCATAACGTTCCGGTGACACCGGAACAGATGGCGCGCGAGGCGAAGGCCGCGTTCAACGCCGGCGCCAGCATCATGCACATCCATCTGCGCCAGCAAGAGCCGAACAAGGGCCACCTGCCGTCGTGGGAGGTTGGTGTCAGCAAGGAGATCCAGCAGGCGATTCGCGAGGCCTGCCCCGGCGTGATTATCAATCACACCACCGGCACCTCGGGTCCCAACTATCAAGGCGCGCTCAACTGCGTGCGCGAGACCCGGCCCGAGATCGCGGCCTGCAACGCGGGCTCGTTGAACTATCTGAAGGTGAAGGCCGACAACACCTGGGCCTGGCCGCCGATGATGTTCGACAACGCGGTCGAGAAGGTGCAGGATTATCTCGATGTGATGAAGGAGGTCGGCACGATCCCCGAATTCGAGTGCTTCGATGTCGGCATCGTGCGCTGTGTCGGCATGTATCGGCAGACCGGCATGTATTCCGGTCCGCTCGAATACAATTTCGTGATGGGCGTCGCCTCGGGCATGCCGGCCGATCCGGAGTTGCTGCCGATCCTTCTCAAGCTGAAGGCGCCGGAGGCGCATTGGCAGGTCACCGCGATCGGCCGCGGCGAGATCTGGCCGCTGCACCAGCGCGCCGCCGATCTCGGCGGCCACCTGCGTAGCGGGCTGGAGGACACGTTCTATCTCGGCGACGGCACCAAGGTGACGTCGAACGGACAACTCGTCGAGGCGCTCGCGGCCTGCGCCCGGCGCGCCGGCCGCGAGATCGCAAGTCCGGCCGAAGCGCGGCAGATTTTTGGGGTCAGGCACTAGCTCCAGGCTATCGCCATTGCCAGCGCAGCGAAGCAATCCGTCTTGCCGTCGGAAGAAAAGAGTGGATTGCTTAGTCGCGTCGCAATGGCCGGAGCAAGAGGCACCACGGAGCAAGCCGAATGGCCATCATTGAGAACACCATCGCGCCCGGCAGTGCCGCCTTCCAGGCCAACCGCGACGGCATGCTGGCGTTGATCGCGCGGATGCGTTCGCTGGAGGAGCGGACGCGCACCGCCTCTGCCGCAGCAAAGGAGCGCTTCCACAAGCGCGGCCAACTCCTGCCGCGCGAGCGCGTTGCGCTGGTGCTCGATCCCGGCTCAGCCTTCCTCGAACTGTCGACACTCGCCGGCTACATGTTCGACGTATCAGATGCCGACAAGAGCGTGCCGGGTGGCGGGCTGATCGCCGGCATCGGCTTCGTCTCCGGCATCCGCTGCATGGTCAGCGCCAATGATGCCGGCATCGATGCCGGTGCGTTGCAGCCCTATGGCCTCGACAAGACGCTGCGGGTGCAGGAGCTCGCGCTGGAGAACAAGTTGCCCTATGTGCAGCTCGTCGAGAGCGCGGGCGCCAATCTGCTGCGCTACCGGGTCGAGGATTTCGTCCGCGGCGGCAACATCTTCCGCAATCTGGCGCGGCTGTCGGCGGCGGGGCTTCCGGTCATCACCGTCACGCATGGCTCGTCGACGGCCGGCGGCGCCTATCAGACCGGTCTGTCCGACTACATCGTGATGGTGCGCGGCCGTACCCGCGCGTTCCTCGCCGGGCCGCCCTTGCTCAAGGCCGCTACCGGGGAGATCGCGACTGAGGAAGAGCTCGGCGGCGCCGAGATGCACACCTCGATCTCGGGCCTCGGCGACTACCTCGCCGAAGACGACCGCGATGCACTTCGCATCGCGCGCGACATCATGGCCAAGCTGCCATGGGACCGTCCGAAGCCGGAACCAGCCGCGGTCAAGCCGCCGCGCTATGAGGCGGAAGAGCTGCTCGGCATCATGCCGATGGATCACAAGCGTCCCGTCGACATGCGCCAGGCGATCGCCCGCTTCATCGACGATTCCGACTTCACCGAGTTCGGTGCCAATTATGGCCCTGCGACAGTCTGCGGCCACGCCCGAATCGAGGGCCACGCCATCGGGATCATCACCAACAACGGTCCGCTCGATGTGCCCGGCGCCAACAAGGCGACGCATTTTATCCAGGCCTGCTGCCAGTCGCGCACGCCGATCCTCTATATGAACAACACGACCGGCTACATGGTCGGCAAGGCCTATGAAGAGGCCGGCATGATCAAGCACGGCTCGAAGATGATCCAGGCCGTGACCTCGGCGACGGTGCCGCAGATCACGCTCTATTGCGGTGCCTCCTTCGGCGCCGGCAACTACGGCATGTGTGGCCGCGGCTTCCATCCGCGCTTCTGCTTCTCCTGGCCGAATGCCAAGACGGCAGTGATGGGCGGCGAGCAGGCCGCCGAGACCATGGCGATCGTCACCGAAGCGGCCGCCGCGCGGCGCGGCAAGCCGATCGAGAAGGAGAAGCTCGACGCGATGAAGGCGCAGATCACGGGTGTTTTCGATAGCCAGATGGACGTGTTCTCGACCAGCGCCCGCGTGCTCGACGACGGTGTGATCGATCCCCGCGATACAAGGGGCGTGCTCGCCGAGGTGCTTTCGATCTGCCGCGAGGCGGAGGCGCGCAACCCGCAGCGCATGCAGTTCTCGGTGGCGCGGCCATGAGCGGTGCAGCAGTGAAGCGGACGCCGTTCTTCAAGATTCTGATCGCCAATCGTGGCGAGATCGCGCTGCGCATCATGCGCACCGCGCGACGGCTCGGCTACGGCGTGGTTGCGGTCTATTCGGATGCCGATCGCGACGCGCTGCATGTGCGCGAGGCCGATCAGGCGGTGCGAATCGGCGAGGCGCTGCCAGCGCAGTCCTATCTGAAGGTCGATGCGATCATCGCCGCGGCGAAGGCGAGTGGCGCCAGTGCCGTGCATCCAGGTTACGGCTTCCTTGCCGAAAACGAAGAGTTCGCGCGGGCCTGCCGCGACGCCGGGCTCGTCTTCATCGGCCCGTCGCCCGAGGCGATCCGCGCCATGGGCAACAAGGCCGGCGCCAAGGCGATCATGCGAGAGGCCGGCGTGCCCTGCGTGCCGGGCTATCAGGGTGCCGACCAGAGCGACGGCGTCATGCTGGCGGAAGCCAAGGCGATCGGCTTCCCTGTCATGATCAAGGCGGTCGCCGGCGGCGGCGGTCGCGGCATGCGGCTGGTTGCGGATGCCGCGGCATTCGCGGATGCGCTGCGCAGCGCGCGCTCGGAGGCGCAGGGTGCGTTCGGCGATCCGACCGTCATCCTGGAACGTGCGATCGTCGGCCCGCGTCACATCGAAATCCAGGTGTTCGGCGACCGCCATGGCAACGCGATCCATCTCGGCGAGCGTGATTGCTCGGTGCAGCGGCGGCACCAGAAGCTGATCGAGGAGGCGCCGTCGCCGGCGGTGACGCCGGAGCTGCGCGCGCGAATGGGCGCGGTCGCCGTGCAGGCGGTGAAGGCGATCGGCTATGAAGGCGCGGGCACGCTGGAGTTCCTGCTCGATCGCGATGGCAATTTCTACTTCATGGAGATGAACACGCGGCTGCAGGTCGAGCACCCCGTGACCGAGGCGATCACAGGGCTCGATCTAGTCGAGCTGCAGCTTCGCATCGCGCGTGGCGAGCCGCTCGGCCTGAAGCAGGAGGACATCACCTTTTCCGGCCATGCCATCGAGGTGCGGCTCTGCTCGGAGGACGCCGGGCACGATTTCATGCCGCAATCCGGCACGATGGCGCTGTGGCAGGTGCCGGGCGATGCCCGCGTCGAGCACGCGCTGCAGTCGGGCGCCGAGATCCCGCCGTTCTATGATTCGATGATTGCGAAGATCGTAAGCCACGGCGAGACTCGCGACGAGGCGCGGAGCAAGCTGATCTGTGCGCTGGAGCAGGTCGCGGCGTTCGGCGTCACCACCAATCAGGGCTTCCTGATCGATTGCCTGCGCCATCCGGTCTTTGCCAGGGGCGAGGCGACCACGGCCTTCATCAGCCAGAACCGCGACACGCTGCTGGCGCCGCGCGCCGACCAGGGCAGCGATATCGCGCTTGCGGCGTTGCTGCTCTACGTCACCAACCCGCACGCGCCGCCCTGGCAGCGCGGCCGGTCGCTCGCCGCGACCTTTCCGCTCGGCTTGCGGATTGATCTCGGCCACGGCGTGCAGGAGGTCGAGATCGTGCGCGAGCGTGACGGCAGCTACATCGCGATTCGCAATGGTGATCGCTTCGGTTTCGAGATCGATGAGCTCGGACCGGACAGCATCCGGTACCGCCGCAACGGATTGATGGAGCAGGCCAGGTTCCTGCGCGATGGCGATCGGCTCTTTATCCTGCATCGCGGCGTTACATTGTCGGTCCGCGACCTCACGCTGGCGCCGCCGGAGAGCGCGGCGGCCGCCGGCGGTGACGGCAAGGTCCGCGCCGCCATGAACGGCCGTGTCGTGTCGGTGCTGGTGAAAGCCGGCGACAAGGTCGCCGCCGGCCAGCCGGTGATGACGCTGGAGGCGATGAAGATGGAGCACGTGCACACCGCCGGCGTTGCGGGCACGGTGTCGTCGATCGACGTCGCCGAGGGCGAGCAGGTGACGACAGGGAAGATTGTGGTGGAGATAGAGGCGGCGGAGGCGGCGGCATAAAGACCGTCGTCCCGGCGAAGGCCGGGACCCATACTCTGCGGCTGGCGTTGTGAACGGGACTCGTCGTTCCAGCCGTATGTCGCAGTTAACATCGGTGAATATGGGTCCCTGCTTTCGCAGGGACGACACCGAGTTTATGAATCAATCCGTCCCGTCCCGTCATTGAGCCAGCACGCCACCTGGTGGCCGGTGCCGGCCTCCTTCAACGCCGGACGCTCGGTCTTGCAGCGGTCGATGGCGAAGCGGCAGCGGGTGTGGAAGGCGCAGCCGGAGGGCGGGTTGATCGGGCTCGGCACGTCGCCTTCGATCATGGGCGCCAGCCGCTTGGACTTGGGATCGGCGATCGGCACCGAGGCAAGCAATGCCTGGGTGTAGGGATGGCGCGGGTTGGCGAACAATTCGTGCTTGTCCGATATCTCGACGATGCGGCCGAGATACATCACCGCGACGCGATGGCTGATATGGGCGACCACCGCAAGATCGTGGGCGATGAAGAGGTAGGAGAAGTTCTGCTTGCGTTGCAGGTCGGTCAGAAGATTGATCACCTGTGCCTGGATCGAGACGTCAAGGGCGGAGACCGGCTCGTCGCAAACGATCAGGCGCGGACCGAGCGAGAGCGCCCGCGCGATGCAGATGCGCTGGCGCTGGCCGCCGGAGAACTGATGCGGGAAGTTCTTCATCTGGTCGGGGCGCAAGCCCACCTGCTGGAACAATTCCGCGACGCGTTCCTGCTTTTTCTTTCCTGTCGCGATGCCATGCACGGTCAGGGGCTCGCCGACGATGTCGCCTGCCGTCATGCGCGGGTTGAGGGACGCAAACGGATCCTGGAACACGATCTGCATCGAGCGGCGATACGGCCGCAGCGCGGTCTTGCTGAGCGGCGCGATATCCTCGCCATCGAGCTTGATCGCACCGCCGGTCGGCTCGATCAGCCGCAGCACGGTGCGCGCTACGGTGGACTTGCCGCAGCCGGATTCGCCGACCAGGCCGAGCGTCTCGCCCGCGCCAAGCGAGAAGCTGACGCCGTCGACCGCATGCACGGTGCCGATTTGCCGGCGCAGCACGCCGCCGCGCACCGCGTAGTGCTTGACGAGATCGGTGACCTCCAGGAGCGGACGCTGCTCGGTCATGATGCCTCCGCCATCTCGCCGGCGCGCCAGCATGCCGCCCAGTGATTGGGCCTCGTCTCCTCGAGCGGCGGATAGGCCTGGCGGCAGCGATCGATCGCGAGCTTGCAGCGCGGCGCGAAGGCGCAGCCGGGCGGTAGCTTGGTCAGCGACGGCACCATGCCGGGGATTTCGGTCAGCCGCGCCTCGGTCTTTGCGCCGAGCCCGATCACCGCCGGCATCGAGGCCATCAGTCCTCGCGTATAGGGATGCAGCGGTGTCTCGAACAGCGCCTCGACGGTCGCTTCCTCGACCTTCTTGCCGGCATACATCACGATCACGCGCTGCGCGGTCTGCGCGACGACGCCGAGATCATGCGTGATCAGGATCAAGCCTGTGCCGAGCCGCTTCTGCAGATCGACGATCAGGGCCAGGATCTGGGCCTGGATGGTGACGTCGAGCGCGGTGGTCGGCTCGTCCGCGATCAGCAGCGCCGGCCGGCAGGCCAGCGCCATCGCGATCATCGCGCGCTGGCGCATGCCGCCGGAGAGCTGGTGTGGATATTCCTGCGCGCGGCGCTCCGGCTCGGGAATACGCACCAGCCGCAGCATGTCGACGGCCTGCTTCCAGGCCTCCTTGTGGCTCGCTTTCTGATGCAGGCGCACCGCCTCGATGATCTGGTCGCCGATCCGCATCACCGGGTTGAGCGAGGTCATCGGCTCCTGGAAGATCATGGAGATGCGATTGCCCCTGATGTCGCGCATCGCGGCCTCATCGAGGGTCAAGAGGTCGGTGCCTTCCAGCGTCACCGAGCCGCCGATGATGCGGCCGGGCGGATCCGGCACCAGGCGCATGATCGACAGCGCGCTGACGCTCTTGCCGCAACCGGATTCGCCGACGATCGCCAAGGTCTCGCCGCGGCCGACCGAGAACGAGACGTCGTCGACCGCGCGGAACAGCCCGGAATTGGTGAAGAACACCGTCTGCAGGTTCTTTACTTCGAGAACCGTCTCTGTCGCCATTGGCTCGCTCATCAGCCGCGCTGCCTCGGATCGAGAATGTCGCGCAACGCATCGCCGAACAGATTGGTGCCGAACACCGCAAGGCTGATCGCAATGCCCGGGAAGATCACGAGCCATGGCGCGGTGCGGACATATTCGGCGGCGGATTCCGACAGCATGCGGCCCCAGGATGGATAGGGCTCGGGAATCCCGAGCCCGAGGAATGACAGCGATGCCTCGGTGAGGATGGTCGAGCCGAGCTGGGCGGTGGCGAGCACGATCAGCGGGGCGATGGTGTTCGGCAGCACGTGCCGCAGCGCGATCCGCATCTCGCTCATGCCGATCGACTTGGCGGCTTCGACGAAGGGCTGCTCGCGCAGCGCCAGCGTGTTGGCGCGGATCACGCGGGCGACGGTCGGGATCAGCGGAATCGCGATCGCCAGGATCACGTTCGGCAGTGACGGGCCGAGCGCCGCGGTCATGACCAGCGCAAGCACCAGGAGCGGCAGCGATTGCAGGATGTCGGTGACGCGCTGGAACACCAGATCGACCCAGCCGGAGAGGTAGCCGGAGGCAAGGCCAACCATTACACCGAGCGAAGCGCCCAGCGCCGTCGATCCGATGCCGACCGCAAGCGAGATCCGCGCGCCGTGGATGATGCGGCTCCAGACGTCGCGGCCGAAGGAGTCGGTGCCGAACCAGTGCAGCGCGGAGGGCGCGGCGAGGCGATGGGCGGAATCGACGCTGAGCGGGTCGTAGCGGGAGATTACGTCGGCGAAGAGCGCCATCCACACGAACATCAGCATGATGGCGAGACCGATCGTGCCGAGCATATAACGTTGCGCGAGGAAGACCAGCCGGCGCCAGCCGCCGGTGGCGTTGGCGCCGGCGCGTCGCAATTCGGCTTCAAAGTTGATCGTCGCCACGTTGTCTCTCTAGTTGAGCATGATCTTTTCGGAAAACCGGTTCCCACTTTTCCGGATCATGCTAGTCCCCGAACCGGATGCGCGGGTCGATCGCGGCATAGAGCATATCGACGATGAAATTCACCATCACGACGACGACGGCGATCAGCATCACCAGGTTCTGCACGATCGGATAATCTCGCCAGCGCAGCGCCTCGACCAGGAAGCGGGCGATGCCGGGGATGTTGAATACGGTCTCGGTGACGATCAGGCCGCCGATCAGGAACGCGGCCTCGATGCCGATCACGGTGATGACCGGCAGCACCGCGTTCTTCAGCGCGTGATGGTAGTTGACGGAGGCTTCCGAGGCGCCCTTGGCACGGGCGGTGCGGATGTAATCCTGGCGCAGGATCTCCAGCATCGAGGAGCGGGTGATGCGCATGGTCAGCGCCGCGCTGCGGAAGCCGACCGCCATCGCCGGTACGGCGTAGATGGTGAACGCCTCGACCCAGGTCCTCGGGTTCGGATTGAAGATCGGCATGGTGCCGAACATCGAGACCGAGGCCATCAGGATCAACAGACCGAGCCAGAACGCCGGCAGCGACAGGCCGCTCAGGCTGACGACGCGCAGGGTGTAGTCGAGCCGAGAACCCTGATGTACGGCGCTGATCACGCCGAGCGGAATGCCGATCGCGGCGGAGAACAGCAGCGCCAGCCCTGCGAGCCGCGCCGTGATCGGAATCCGGGGCAGGATCTCCTCAAGCGCCGGCTTCTCCGAGACATAGGAATAGCCGAGGTCGCCATGCAGCAGGCCGCCGATCCAGTGCAGATATTGGATCACGATCGGCTGGCTCAGCCCGAGCTCGTGCTCGATATTGGCCTTGTCGGCGGGATCAACGAAGCCCGCGGCGTCGAACAGGATGTCGACGATATTGCCGGGCACCACCCGCAGCAGCACGAAGATGATCACCGAGATCCCGAACAGGGTCACGAGCATCAGGAACAGGCGCCGGACGATATAGGCAAACACCCTTGGATCTCTCCTTTAGTTGCCGACGCGTTACAAGATGACGTTTGCTTGAATTGACACGGACGAGGTCTCCACGTCTCCCCAGCGGCGGCAGGGCAACCGCATATGGCGTCTGCGGAGGTTGTCCGCGGGCTCCCTTCGCCTCTCCCGCTTGCGGGGGAGGCCGACGCGTGGGCAGCGCGCGGCGGGTGGGGGCTCTTTCCACGAGATGATTCGGGGAGAGAACCCCCACCCCAACCCTCCCCCGCAAGCGAGAGAGGGAGCCGACTGCCGATGCCGTTGCGACTCGAATCTCATATGCGATTGCCGCTGCGAGCGGGGAGAGCTCGGCGCGACACTTCCCAATGGGAGAGGTGCAATGCATCGCACGCTAGGCCGACAAATTCTCATCTCGCCTGTGCTTTGCCTCACTTGTCGAGCCAGACGTCTTCGTAACGATAGCCGTTGTAGGAGCTGTTGGACATGACCGTGATATTCTTCACATAAGGCTGCCAGCAGGTGCCGGTGCGCGCGTGGAAGATGATCGGACGCGCGACGTCCTCCTGCAGCTTCTTGTCGATTTCCCAGACCAGCTTCTTGCGCTTGTTGATGTCGGTCTCGGCCGACTGCTGGTCGAACAGCTTCTCGATGTCCTTGTTGCAGTAGTTGGTGTAGTTCCGCTCCGAGCCGCAGGCGTAGTTCTCGTAGAAGGATTGATCGGGATCGTCGACGGCATTGCCGGTCAGGTTGAGTCCGAGCGTGTAATCCTTGCGCGCGACTTTCGGGAACCACTGCGCGGTGTCGACGACGTCGAGCTCGGCATCGATATAGATGCTCTTGAGCTGGTCGATCAGAATGATGGCCGGATCGCGATAGACCGCGATGTTGCGCGTCGACACCTTGATCTGCAGGTGCTTGTCCGGGCCATAGCCCGCCTTCTGCATCAGCTTGCGCGCTTCCTCGCGATTCTTCTCGATGTCGGGGCCGTAGCCTGGGATCGATTCCAGCATCTCCTTCGGCATCGCCCACAGCCCGGCCGGGGCCGGCTCCATGGTGCCGCCGATGTCGCCCTGGCCCTCGAACATGATCTGGATGAAGGCCTTGCGGTCGAGCGCCAGCGCCAGCGCGCGGCGGACGTCGATATTGTCGAACGGCGGCGCGCTGGAATTGACGATGATGTTGGTGGAGACGTTGTTCGGTTCCACCACGCAGACCGCATTCGGCGCCTGCGACTTGACGTCCTTGAGCAGCGGAATCGACACCTCGGTCGGGAACGTCATGTCGAACTTGCCGGAGACGAAGCCGAGGATCGCGGTCGAGCGGTTCGGGATGATGGTGAACTCGATGCCGTCGAGATAGGGCAGGCCCTTCTTGAAGTAATCGGGGTTCTTGACGAGCTTGATCGACTCGTTGGCCTTGAACTCGACGAACTTGAACGGCCCGGTTCCGATCGGCTTGGTGCGCATCTCCGCCGGCGACACGTGGCAGGGATAGATCGGCGTGTAGCCGGAGGCGAGCAGCGACAGCAGCGCCGGCTGCGGCCGCTTCAGGTTGAACGAGGCCTCATAGTCGCTGTTGGTGGTGACGTCGTTGACCTGCTCGTACCAGGCCTTGCGCGGGTTCTGCCGGAACTTGTGCGGCGATTTGCCCATCAGCATGTCGAAGGTGCATTTGACGTCGGCCGAGGTGAACGGCTTGCCGTCGTGCCACTTCACGTCCTTGCGCAGCTTGAAGGTCAGCGTCTTGTTGTCGCTGCTCCAGGCCCAGCTTTCCGCGAGCTCGGGCCGGATGGTGTCGACGCTGTTCTGGGCGATGTGCTGATCGAAGATGACGAGATTGCTGAAGATCGGCATGAACGGCACGTTGACCGAATAGGTCGCGCCCTCGTGGATCGAGGCGCTGCCGGGGCTGTCGCGGTGATAGATCCTGAGAGTGCCGCCCGATTTCGGCTCGCCGGCATGTGACACGCCGCTGATCGCCAGAACAGACAACACCGCGACGGCCAGCGCTTGCACGCTCCGCATGGTCCCCTCCACAAATTTCGGTCTCAATGGCCGATTGGCATTGACGATACCATGGTGAGGCTATCGGGCAACCGGCGAGGGACGTGTGGGAATTGGCAATTCGGATGACGCCCTGACATTAAAATTTCCATGGACCGGGAATACTGGCGCCGACGCACCGCGTTTGCGGCTTGTTTGGCCATGCAGCGGCGAATTTCCTTTCGGTTCCTGCGCCGGGCATCGCTGTGCATTGAATGATGTCGCATGCGATCAGCGACAGTTTGTCGCCGATCCGAATCATCAACACCGGTCACGGTACCGTCACCAATCTCATTCTTGTCCTCACTCCGCCGCCTGCGACGTCGGCAGGCGCATACCGGGCACGCCGTCGGCATCGGTTGCCGAGATCGTGGTGCGGATCATCAGGCGGCCCTCATGAGCCGGCCATGGACGGCCGCGATGCATGGTGGCGCGGTTGTCCCACATCACGACGTCGCCTTGCTTCCATTGATGCAGATAGCTGACGCCGGGCGCAGTCGCGGCTTCGGTCAATTGCTCGATCAGCGCCTTGCCGGCTTCGGCATCCATGCCCTCGACGCCATAGGCATGGGAGGCGATATAGAGCGCGCCGCGGCCGTTGACAGGATTGCGCCAGACCATGCGCCAGCACACCGGCGGCAGCGCATCGACCTCCTCGGATGTTGCGAGGCCCGCGGCCACCTTGCCGCGCGAATGCGCATAGGAGTGCCAGGCGAACGAGTTTTCCAGCCGCTTGGCGAGATCCTTGTCGAGCCGCTCGAAGGCGAGGCGGGTGGAGACGAATTCGGTCTCGCCGCCATGCTCGGGAATGATGCGCGCCGAGAGGATCGACGTCAGCGCCGGCACGCGCTTGAAGGAAGAATCGGTGTGCCAGAGCTGGTTGGCTTTGGCACGGAGCTGTTGCCGGTGATCCGCCGGCACCACCTTGCCGTCAGGGCCGAAGGTCGAGAGGATCACGAAATGCGAGCCGGTGCCCATCGAGCCGACCTTGGTCACCTCGGGCGGGCCGAAGCGGCGCGAGAACGCGAGCTGGATGTCGTCATCGACCTCCTGGCCGCGGAACACCAGCACCGAATGTTCCTCGAACGCCGCGCGCACCGCCGCATAGGCGGCATCGCTGGTTGCGACATCGGCAAGCGTGACGCCGCGCAGTTCGGCGCCGAAGCCGGCCTCCAGAGGGATCACATCCATCGGCACATCCTCCTTTTTGTTGTTATGGCGAGCCTAGGGGAAAGGCCGGGGCCCGACAATGCGCGCGCCGGTCGGGTCTGGTTTGCAGCGAGCTTGGTGGGTTGCGGCCTGCAATGCCTCCGGCGAAACGGAGCCCGGCGTCTCACCCCAGCGCGATCAATCCGTGCCGCGTGCGACGGTCGGCGATCTCGATGCGATGGGTGATGAATGCGAACAACGCCCAGCTCGAATGGAACGCAACGCCGGCCAGCACCACGACGGGGCCGGGAATCGGGCCGATCGCGGCGCGATCCCAGATCTCGCTCATCGCGGTCAGCGGCGAGGGGTGGATCGCCAGCTTGCCGTAATAGGCGATGGCCTGGATCGCGAAGATCCAGCCGTAGGTCCGTCGCAGCCGCCGTCCGATCGCACGGGCATAGCTGATGTGGTAGCTGGGATTGCGGTAATCGTTGGCCAGCAACTCGGTCCAGCCCGAGTTCGGCGAGGGACCTTCGCCCCGGATCATCGGCGCATAGAAATCGGTTTCGAGCAGCCGCGCGCGGGCGCGCCAGACGTTGAAGTAGCGGTAGCGGCGCGCCTCGAACAGCAGGAAGACGGTGACGAGCAGGCCGACCAGCACCATCGGCAGCGGCGATGCCTCCGTGCTGCTGTAGGTCGCCGACAGCGCGATGCCGGTGGTGACCACGGCCCAGTTGGTCGAGCTGTCAAGGCGGGTGCGCCAGACCGTGCTGCGGTAGACCTCGCCGCGATAGAGGTGGGCGAGCGCGCCGATCTCGGCGGCGGTGAATTCGAGCCTTCCGGCCTGTAACGGCTCCGGCTCGCGCGGTTGGGGCGACGTCATGGCGGCCTCCGGCGAAGCTGGCTTGTGATCACAGAGCATAGCGCGAAATCCGCGCGACGGGCGAGTCCGTTGCGCGCCGCCGCGTGCCCAATCGCACGGCGCGCATCAGCCGCCTCGCTTCGGTCACACGATCCGCGAGGTCTTGTTGCCCCAATAGCGGTCGCGCAGCAGGCGCTTGTACAGCTTGCCGGTCGGCAGCCGCGGCAGCTCGGCCTCGAAATCGACTGAGCGCGGCACCTTCTGCCGCGACAGCGATTGGGCGCAGAACGCGATCAGCTCCTCCGCCAAGTCTGGTCCGGGCGCGACGCCCTCGATCGGCTGCACCACCGCCTTCACCTCCTCGCCGAGGTCGACATTGGGCACCCCGAACACGGCGGCGTCGGCGACCTTGGGATGGGTGATCAAGAGGTTCTCGCATTCCTGCGGATAGATATTCACGCCTCCGGAGATGATCATGAAGGTGGCGCGGTCGGTGAGATAAAGGAAGTTGTCGTCGTCGACATAGCCGACGTCGCCGACCGTGCTCATGCTGCCGTCCGCCGACCGTGCTTCGCTGGTCTTGGCGGGGTCGTTGAAATATTCGAACGGCGTCGCGGTCTTGAACCACACCGTGCCGGCGGTGCCCTTCGGGCAGGACTTCATGTTCTCGTCGAGGATGTGCAGGTCGCCGAGCAGCACCTTGCCCACGGTGCCGCGATGCGCCAGCCACTCTTCGCTGTTGCAGGCGGTGAAGCCGAGCCCCTCGGTCGCGCCGTAATATTCGTGGATGATCGGGCCCCACCATTTGATCATGTCGTCCTTGACCAGCGCCGGGCAGGGCGCGGCGGCATGGATCGCGACCTCCAGCGATGACAGATCGTAACGGTTGCGGACCTCCTCGGGCAGTTTCAGCATCCGCGAGAACATGGTCGGCACGAGCTGGCTGTGGGTGATGCCCCATTTTTCGACCAGCGCGAGGTAGCGCTCGGGATCGAAGCTCTCCATGATGACGGCGGTGCCGCCCATGCGGATGGTGAGATTGACCGCCGCCTGCGGCGCCGAATGATAGAGCGGCGCCGGCGACAGGTAGACCATGCCTTCGCGGTAGTGCCAGAGCTTGATCAGGAAATCGAACAGCGGCAGGTTCTCGGACGGCGGCTGCTCCGGCAGCGGCCGCAGGATGCCCTTCGGCCGGCCGGTGGTGCCGGAGGAATAGAGCATCGCGGTTCCCGCATATTCGTCCGCGATCGGTGTGATCGGCAGGCCGGCCGTGGCCTTCTGCAAGCCGACGATGCGCTCGCTTTCGCTCTCGCCATCGACGACGATGCAGAGCTCGACCTGCGGACATTCCCTCAGCGCCTCTCGCGCGACCTCGAGCTTCAGCTTCGAGGTGATCAGGATGCGCGACTGGCTGTTGGTGAGGATGTAGGCGAGCTCACCCGCGGTGAGGAAGGAATTGACGCAGGTGAAGTAGAGGCCGGAGCGTTCGCCCGCGCCGCAGGCCTCGAGGTAGCGGTTGTTGTTCTCCATGAAGATCGAGTAGTGGTCGAGCCGCCTCAAGCCGCGGTTGCGGAACAGGTGCGCGAGCCGGTTGCTGCGCGCCTCCAGCTCGCGATAGGTGACGGTCTCGCCAGTCCCGGCCATGATGAAGGCGGGTTGCAGCGGGCGCAGGTAAGCAT
Source organism: Bradyrhizobium sp. ORS 86 (assembly GCF_045571475.1). Classification (NCBI taxonomy): domain Bacteria; kingdom Pseudomonadati; phylum Pseudomonadota; class Alphaproteobacteria; order Hyphomicrobiales; family Nitrobacteraceae; genus Bradyrhizobium; species Bradyrhizobium sp. ORS 86. The sequence continues at coordinate 624,204 of NZ_CP120699.1, forward strand.
GCTTGCCGGTGTACATCGAACTCCCAATCCCCCGTCGTGCTCTACATTCTGACGCGTTCTCGTCACTCCAGCTTTCGCGAAAACGCGCTAGCGCTAGGCGGCCATCACCAGGATCTCGCGGACCTGGGACGCATCGTCGATCTTGCGGGGATTGCGCGGTACCCAGGGTGTTCGCATCGCCTGTGCGGCGATGTTGTCGAAATGCTCCGGACCGACGTGAACCTCGCGTAGGCTGCGCGGCATGCCAAGGTCGCGGATGAAGCGGTCGAGCACGTCGCCGGCGTCCTCGCCGGGATGGCCCATGGTGGCCGCGACCAGCGCCTGGCGGTCGGCGTTGTCGCGCTTGTTCCAGCGCATGACGGCCGGCAGCATCACGCAGGACGTGTAGCCGTGCGGCACGTCGTGCACGGCGCCGAGCACGTAGCCGATGCCGTGGCTCGCGCCCATCGGCACGCCGGAGGCGAGCGGGCCGGTCGACAGCCAGGTGCCGATCTGGCAATCCATCCGCGCCTCGATGTCCCGCGGATTAGCCTTCACCCGCGGCAGACCGCGGGCCAGCATCTCGAGGCCCTTGATCGCCTGCGCATCGCCGTAGGGATGGGCCTCGCGCGAGCAGATGCCTTCGACGCAATGGTCGACCGCGCGGACGCCGGTCGAGAGGAACAGCCAGTCCGGCGTGTGCACCGATAGTTCCGGATCGAGGATGGTGGCGCGCGGCATCACCAGCGGATGGCTCAGCATCTCCTTTTGCCGCTTGGCCTCATTCGTGACGCCGGCGATCGAGGAGTACTCGCCGCCGGCGATCGTGGTCGGCACGCTGATCTGGCGCACGGCCGGGGCCTTCATCTCCGGCGAAACGCCGCGGCGGGTGCGGATCCCGTCGATGCCGTCCGACGTGGTGACATCGTTGGCAAGGCAAAGCTGCACCGCCTTGGCGCCGTCGGTGATCGAGCCGCCGCCGACGGTAACGATCAGGTCGGCCTTCGCGGCGCGCGCCTGTTCGGTTGCTGCGATCACGGCGGAGCGCGGCGTGTGCGCCGGCATCTTGTCGAAGACGCCGACGCAGCGCGGTCCCAGCGCGTTCCGGATCCTCTCGATCTCGTCGGTTTCGCGGTGCAGCGTGCCGGATACCATCAGAAAGGCGCGCCGCGCGCCAAGCCGGTCCAACTGCTCGACGATGGCCTCGCGGGCCGGGCGCCCGAACACCACCTCGTCCATGGCGCCGAATACGACACGGCCTCGATGCACGCGCCTCTCCTCCCTGGAAGGGCCGCCTCTGATGGCGGCTGTTGGCGGCAGGTTAGCGGACGAAATTGAGATCGTCATCAGGGACGGCAGGTGGTGTCATCCGGTCTGACGGGGCGATCTCCGTCGTCGTCCCTGCGAAAGCAGCGACCCATAACCACGAGATTGTGTTGGCGAGGGAGCTGTGGCCCGGCGCCGCACTACAGCGAACATGTGTGGCTATCGGTCCCGGCTTAAAGGCCGGGACGACAGCGAGCATGCGGAGCCGTCTCTGCGTCACATGCCCTGCCCATTCGGCTAGTGTCGCAAAGCGTTCAGAATACGCCACTATTTTGCTTGATCCGGCCGCCATCTTGAACAGACTGGGGAGCAGTCACATCTGAGGCGTCCGCCGCGACGACGTAGCGGCAATCTACTTTCGTCGAATCACAGCAATTTCATTTGCGACGTTCGAGTCCTTGGGGAGACGGAATTGAGTGCGACTGACAGAGCGGAGCGTCGAGCTCCGACGACCGGCCGTGAGCGCCGTTTGTTTCAACGCGCGGCACGGCGCAACCTTGCGCCGATCGGCTTGCTGCTCGCGCTGACGCTCGGCGGCTGCGATGACAAGGCGCAATCGAAGGCGGCCGCGCCGCCGCCGCCACCGGTGACGGTCGCACAGCCGGTCAAGCGCACCGTCACCGACTGGGACGAGTTCACCGGCCGCTTCGAGGCGATGGAGGAAGTTCAGGTCCGCGCCCGCGTCGGCGGCTTCGTCAACAGCGTCGAGTTCAAGGACGGCGCGATCGTCCATGCCGGCGATCTGCTCTACACCATCGACCCGCGTCCGTTCGAGGCGGTGGCGCTGCAGGCAGAGGGGCAGCTTGCGGATGCGCGCGCCAAGGCGGAGCTTGCCAAGCGCGAACTCGACCGTGGACTGAACCTGGTCCAGACCAACGCAGTTTCCGAACAGGTCGTCGATCAGCGCCGTCAAGCCTTGCAGGCGGCGCACGCCGCCGAGACGCAGGCCGAAGGCGCGCTGAAGGCCGCGCAGCTCAACATCGAATTCACTCACGTGCTGGCGCCGATCACCGGCCGCGTCAGCCGCCATCTGGTGACACCCGGCAACCTCGTGCAGGGCAGCGAGGGCGGCGCGACGCTGCTCACCTCGATCGTGTCGCTCGATCCGATCTACATCTATTTCGACGTCGACGAGGCGACCTATCAGCGCAACAGCAAGCTTTGGTTCGAAGGCAGGCGGCCGAGCTCGCGCGATACGCCGAACCCGGTGCAGGTGGCGCTGACCGGCGAGACCAAGCCCTCGCACGAGGGCAAGATGGACTTCCTCGACAACCGCCTCGACGTCTCGACCGCGACGCTGCGCAGCCGCGCCATCATCCCGAACAAGGATCTCTCGATCCTGCCCGGCCAGTTCGGCCGTGTCCGGATCATCGGTTCGTCGCCCTACGAGGCGTTGCTGATTCCCGATGCTGCGGTCGTCACCGACCAGTCACGCAAGATCGTGTTCGTGGTCAAGGACGACGACACGGTGGAGGCAAGGCCGGTCGTGCTCGGGCCGCTCGATGAAGGCCTGCGGGTGATCCGCGAGGGCCTCAAGGCGGAAGATCGCGTCATCGTCGACGGCATCCAGCGCGCCCGCGTCGGCGCCAAGGTGACCCCGCAGATCGCAAAAGCGGCTGATGGTGCCAAGCTCCCGGCAGGGACCAAGCCCCCGGCAGGTGCGAAGCCATGAATCTCGGCAGGCTTTCTATCAATCAGCCCATCCTCGCGATGGTGCTGTCGATCGTGCTCCTGATCGTGGGCGCGATCGCCTATACCACCCTGCCGGTCTCGGAATATCCGCAGGTGGTGCCGCCGACCGTCACGGTGACCACGCAGTATCCCGGCGCTTCCGCGCAGACCGTCTCTGACACCGTCGCTGCCCCGATCGAGCAGGAGATCAACGGCGTCGAGGACATGCTGTACATGTACAGCCAGGCGACCTCGAACGGCCAGCTTACCATCACCGTCACCTTCAAGCTCGGTACCGATCTCGACAAGGCCCAGGTGCTGGTGCAGAACCGCGTCGCGATCGCGCAACCGCGCCTGCCCGAGGAAGTGCAGCGCAACGGTGTCGTCACCCGCAAGAACTCGCCGGATATCTTGCTCGTCGTGTTCATGCTGTCGCCGGACGACACGTTCGACCAGCTCTACATCTCGAACTATGCGCTGTTGCAGGTGCGCGACCAACTGTTGCGGCTCGACGGTGTCGGCGACATCCAGATGTTCGGCGCTCGCGACTATTCGATGCGGCTGTGGCTGGACCCCGACAAGATTGCCAATCTCGGCATGACCGCGAGCGACGTCATCGCGGCGGTCCGGGCCCAGAACCTGCAGATCGCCGGCGGACAGATTGCGGAGCCGCCGATCGCGGACCGCGCCTTCTCGCCCAACCTCGCCTTCACCGGCCGCCTTAAGGACATCTCGCAATTCGAGAACATCGTGGTCAAGGCCGGCAATGACGGCCGCACGGTGCGGCTGCGCGACGTCGCCCGCGTCGAACTCGGCGCGCTGGCCTATACGACCAACAGCTTCCTCCTGAAGAAATCCGCGGTGGCGCTGCTGGTGACGCAGCGGCCGGGCTCCAATGCGCTGGCGACCGCCAAGCACATCTACGACACCATGGCGCAGCTCAAGACGAGCTTCCCCAAGGGCCTCGACTACAACATCGGCTACAACCCGACCGAGTTCATCGCCCAGTCGGTGCACGAGCTGATCAAGACCATCTACGAGGCGATGATCCTGGTGGTCGTTGTGGTGCTGGTGTTCCTGCAGGGCTGGCGGCCCTCGGTCATCCCGATCATCGCGATCCCGGTGTCGCTGGTCGGCACCTTCGCGGCGATGGCCGCGCTCGGCTTTGGCATCAACAACCTGACGCTGTTTGGCCTCGTGCTCGCGGTCGGCATCGTGGTCGACGACGCGATCGTGGTGGTCGAGAATGTCGAGAGGCATCTCGAGCACGGCTTGAGCCGGCGCGATGCGGCGCTCAAGACCATGGAGGAGGTCGGCGGCGCGCTGGTCTCGATCGCGCTCGTGCTGTGCGCGGTGTTCGTGCCGACCGCCTTCCTCGGCGGCATCTCGGGACAGTTCTTCCAGCAGTTCGCGGTGACGATCGCGGTCGCGACCGCGATCTCCTGCTTCTGTTCGCTGACGCTGTCACCGGCGCTGGCCTCGCAGATCCTGGTTCCGCACGAGGAGAAGCGGCCGGCGGCGCGCTGGAACGTGATCGCACGCGGCTGGTCGGCCTTCACCGGCGTCTTCAATCGCGTGTTCGACCGGCTGTCGCATGGCTATGCGGCGGCGGCGGCCTTCGTGATCCGGCACTCGGTGGTGATGCTGCTGGTCTATCTGGCGCTGATCGGCAGCGCCGGATGGCTGCTCGCGACCACGCCGCAAGGCTTCATCCCGGCGCAGGACCGCGGCTACGTCATCGTCTCCGTGCAACTGCCAGGCGCGGCATCGCTCCAGCGCACCACGGAGATCGTGCGCGAGATCGAGCGCATTGCGCTCGAGGTGCCCGGCATCGTCCGCGTGCCGTCCTTCGCCGGCTTCTCCGGCGCGACGCGAACCCAGGCGAGCAACGCCGCGGCGCTGTTCCCGGTGTTTGACGAACCGGAAGAGCGGGCCAAGAAGGGAGAAACCGCGACCAAGATCACCAATGAGCTGCGCAAGCGCCTCGCCTCGATCCAGGGCGCGTTCATCATCGTGATCCCGCCGCCCGCGGTGCCCGGCATCGGCACCGGCGGCGGCTTCACGATGCGCATCCAGGACCGCCAGGGCAGGGGCGCGCAACTGCTCGCCTCGGCCACCGATGAGCTCGTCGGCGCCGCGCGCAAGGCGCCGGGGCTGACATCGGTGTTCTCGCCCTTCACCGCCAACACGCCCCAGGTGTTCGTCGATATCGACCGCGTCAAGGCGCAGAAGCTCGGCGTTCCCATCGCCAACGTCACCGACACGATCGAGACCTATTTCGGCTCGACCTATGTCAACGACTTCAACCTGTTCGGGCGCACCTATCACGTCACCGCGCAGGCCGATCTGCCGTTCCGCAAGGAGACCGCCGATCTTTCAAGGCTGCGCACCCGCAATGCCAATGGCGACATGGTGATGCTCGGCAGCGTGGTGGACTTCAAGGACATCTCGGGTCCCGACCGTGTCGCACGCTACAACCTCTATCCGTCCTCCGAATTGCAGGGCGACACCTTGCCCGGCACCAGCTCGGCGACCGCGATCGACATCATGAAGAAGCTCGCGGCCGAGACGCTGCCGTCGGGCTTCTCATACGAGTGGACCGACCTGTCCTACCAGCAGGTCAACGGCGCCAGTGCCGGGCTCTACGTGTTCCCGATCTGCGTGCTGTTCGTCTACCTGGTGCTGGCCGCGCAATATGGCAGTTGGACGCTGCCCTTTGCCGTGATCCTGATCGTGCCGATGTGCCTGTTCGCGGCCACCATCGGTGTGCGGATCATGGGCCAGGACGTCAACATCCTGACCCAGATCGGCTTCGTGGTGCTGGTGGGATTGGCGGCCAAGAACGCGATCCTGATCGTCGAGTTCGCGCGCGACATCGAGCTCGAAGGCCGGCCGCGGCTGGAGGCGGTGATCGAGGCGTGCCGCCTGCGTCTGCGGCCGATCCTGATGACGTCGTTCGCCTTCATCCTCGGCGTGCTGCCGCTGGTGGTCTCGACCGGCTCGGGCTCGGAGATGCGCCAGGCGGTCGGTGTCGCCGTGTTCTTCGGCATGCTCGGCGTCACGCTGTTCGGCCTGATCTTCACCCCGATCTTCTACATGGTGGTGCGAAACCTCGCGGAAGGGAAGAACGAGGGCAAGCCGGTGGCGAAGGCCGCATCCGCGGCGGGCTAGGTACGATCACCCCGTCGTCATTCCGGGGCGCCGCGAAGCGGCGAACCCGGAATCCATTCTTCCGCAGCAACATGTGGCCCTTGTCATTCCGGGTTCGCGCCGCGCGTCCTCAGGCGTGCAATTGCGCACCGGGGAATGACAAGGGGCCATACTATTGGCTGAACCGAAAGAGATGGGCAGCCGCCGGGTTATAAAATAAGGTTGCGCCGATTTTTCCTGATAGAAGCTGCTGGGAGACCATAAAAATGAAATCGGGATTTCTGGCCGCGGTCGCGGTATGCGGTCTGATGATTGCGGCGCCGGCATCGGCGCAGGGCGTCAAGATCGGCATCCTGAACGATCAGTCCGGCGTCTATGCCGACTATGGCGGCAAATATTCGCTCGAGGCGGCACGGATGGCGGTCGAGGATTTCGGCGGCGAGGTGCTGGGCCAGAAGATCGAGATCGTCACCGCCGACCATCAAAACAAGCCCGACCTCGCGACCGCGATCGCCCGGCGCTGGTACGAGGTCGAGAACGTCGACATGATCACGGAGCTCACCACCTCGTCTGTGGCGCTCGCGGTGCAGGAGCTGTCGAAGGAAAAGAAGAAGATCGACATCGTGGTCGGCGCGGCGACCTCGCGCATCACCGGCGATGCCTGCACGCCGTACGGCTTCCATTGGGCTTATGACACCCGCGCACTCGCCGTCGGCACCGGCGGCGCATTGACGGAAGCGGGCGGCGACACCTGGTTCTTCCTGACCGCCGACTACGCTTTCGGCTATGCGCTGGAAAAGGACACCAGCGACATCGTCACCTCAAAGGGCGGCAAGGTGGTCGGCTCGGTTCGCGTGCCGCTCAACTCGTCGGACTTCTCGTCCTTCCTGCTGCAGGCGCAGAGCTCGAAGGCCAAGATCATCGGGCTCGCCAATGCCGGCCTCGACACCACCAACTCGATCAAGCAGGCCGCCGAATTCGGCATCGTCAGGGGCGGCCAAAAGCTGGCCGGCCTACTGATGACGCTGTCGGAGGTGCACGGCCTCGGGCTCGAGGCAGCCCAGGGCCTAGTCCTCACCGAAGGGTTCTACTGGGATCACGACGACGCCTCGCGCGTCTTCAGCGAGCGCTTCTTCAAGCGCACCGGTCACATGCCGAGCATGATCCATGCCGGCACCTATTCGGCGACGCTGAGCTATTTGAAGGCCGTGAAGGCGGCCGGCACCAAGGACTCCGACGCGGTTGCCCAAAAGCTGAAGGAGTTGCCGGTCGACGACGCCTTCGCCAAGGGCAAGGTCCTGGCGAACGGCCGCATGGTCCACGACATGTATCTGTTCGAGGTCAAGAAGCCCTCGGAATCGAAGAAGCCGTGGGACTACTACAAGCAGATCGCCGTGGTGCCCGGCGACAAGGCATTCTTCACCGCCAAGGACAGCGGCTGTCCGCTGACGAAGTGACGCGTCGCTGACGTGACACGCAGCTTGTGAAACGACGTGGCTGTCGTCCCGGCGTTCGCCGGGACGACAGCGGAATGTGTGGCGTCAGCCGTGAATCACACGCCACACCGCGCCGCCGAACGCGCCGACCCATAGAATGATCGCTGAGAGCGCCTGGATGGCGAATCCGGGGGTGCGCTTGGCCACCGCCTCGCGATAGCCGATGAAGTACACGATGCGGCCGATCACCCAGATCGCGCCGATCGCCGCGGCGGCGGCATCGCCGACATAGATTGCAAACAGCCAGAGCGACGGCAGGAAGATCGGCAGCCATTCCAGCGTGTTCATCTGGATGCGGTAGATGCGCTCGAAATCCGGATTGCCCGTGATCGCCGGCAGCTTGACGCCATAGCGAACGCGGGCGCGTGCGACCTGGGTGGCAAAGAAGAAGTGCAGCGCAACGGCAAGGCAGGTGACGATGGCTGTGTAGTGGTACATGTCGGGCATTTCCTCTCATTCCGTCGGCCCCATAGCATGACGCGGCAGCGGGGGACTGTGTGACAGCGGAATCCATTTTTCGCTTCGACGGTCGCGAGAGCGTCATTTTCGGAAAGCCGCGCCGCAACCGCCGACCCTAGTAGCCGGTCATCTCGAGATAGCCTAGCCCGGCGTGACTGCCTGCAAAGCGGATCGGTCCCTCCCAATAGGGAAAGCTGGTTCCCATCCAGCTCGTCGGATTGAGCGGCGTGGTGTCGATGGCAAGGCCGTGCGCGGGAAGGCTGACGCGCCACGAGGTCGGCAGCGTGCGGCCGCCGATCTCGGTCGTCGCGGTTGGTGTGATGCTGTTGCCGGCGGCGGCGATTTCCGCGGAGCGTCCGTCAGACGTGATCCAGTTGCCGAACAGGTTTTCGCGGCCGTCCTTGTGCCGCAGCCGGTACAGCATCAGCTTTTCGTTGCCGGGCAAATGCAGCGAGAACCAGTCCCAGCCAGTCTGGTCGGAGGCCAATGGCTGGCTGCTCCATTCGCGGTCCATCCAGGCCTGCCCGGTGACGTCGATCGGCTTGCCGTCGATGGTAATGGAGCCTGATACGGTGAAGAACGGCTGGCTGTAATAGTAGGAAGCTTGCCCGCGATCCGATTTCCGGCTGTAGCCGTGGTCGCCCTGCAGCACCAGCGGCCGGTCGGCCTGGAGCCGCAGCGCGTAGCTGAAATCGGTGGCCGCAGCCTTCACTTCGAGCGGCGCCACGGTCTGCGCGTCGAAGCTATCGATGCCGCGCATCTGCCAGGCGTCGATCCAGGCCTGAAACGGCATCGCCTCGACACCGGCCTGCCCGACACCGCCGCGCGCAAAGCTCTCACCGAAGCGATGCGTCGTGGCGCTGGTCACCGCCACGTGGCCCATCCAGAGCTGCTGGTTGGCCCAGCCCTCGACCGGTCCGCCCGGCTTCATGGCCTGGCGAAACAGGGTCCACTGCACGCCATAGGCCGCGCCGCTCGTATCCAACAGGTTCGCGGTCACGTACCACCACTCGATCCGGAACTCCGGATGCGGTCCGTGGTCGGCGGGGAATCTGAACTGCTTGCCCGGCGTGACCGCGGCAAATCCATCAGCGCTCTCGCCGAGTCCGGCAAATCCCTGCGCCAGGCTCTTGCCGCCAAGGCCGAGCGCCAGCGCGCCGCCGGCAAAGGCGCGGCGCGTGACGGCGCGGTTAGCGATGACTCTATGTCGAATGAATCGGCGCATCCGCAATCTCGCTTCGCCTCTCCCGCTTGCGGGGGAGGCCGTATCGCATCGAAGATGCGATACGGGTGGGGGCTCTCTCCACAATATCACTCGTGGTGAGACCCCCACCCTGACCCTCCCCCGCAAGCGGGAGAGGGAACATAGCCTCCTCGCGGCCGCAACCTGCTCTCATCCGATCTCAGCGCTCATTGACGAAGATCCTGATCAGGCTCGCCGGCTGCATGCGCGCCAGTCTAGCGACGGGGAGCGCCGCGGCACAGAGCGCTGCAGCCAGCGCCACCGCGAGCAGTTCGACGAGTTGCAGCGGGAACACGTGGAACGGCAGCCGCCAGCCGAACGCCTTGACGTTGACGATCGCGAGCAGGCACCAGGCCACCAACAGACCGAGCGGCAGCGCGAATAGCGCGGTGATCAGCGCCACCGCCATGGTCTTCAACAGTTCGAGCGCCGCGAGCCGTCGCCGCGTCAGGCCGATCGCCCACAGCGGGGCGAGCTGCGGCAGCCGCGAATTGGCAAGCGTGAGCAGGCTGGTCAACAGCGCGACGCCGGCAACGCCGAGCGTGAAGGCGTTGAGTGCCGCGGTGACCGAGAAGGTGCGATCGAAGATCCGTTTTGATTCCGCCTTCATCGTCGCCTGGTCGGCGACGTTGCGGTCGTCGAGGCCGAACGTCTGCTGTAGTGCTGCGATCAGCGGCGCGATCTTGCCCGGCGCGACGCGCAGGCCGATGCGGGTCATCGGTATCTGCGGGAAGTGCCGGGTCAGCGCGGCGAAGTTGACTGCGATCTGACCCTTGGGATTGCCGTAGTCGGCATAGATGCCGACGATCTCGAGCGGCCAGTCGCCGCCGGGGGTGGGCACCGAGATCCGCTGGCCGATCGCCAGCCTCATCCGCCGCGATAGCTGCTCGCTGACGAGGCAGGCGTCGCCGGGACGCAATCGGATCCAGGCATTCGCCGTGCTCTCGAGCAGCGGCCAGTTGTCGCGATAGATCGCGTGGTCGGGCAGGCCGAGCACCTCGATCGGGGCGCCGCCGAACTGGGTGTCGGCGCGGCCGCCGGGCAGGATCGCCTCGACCTCGGGGCGGTCGCGGAGCCAGGCCTTGATCTTGGTCGCCTGCGCATCGCTCGCGGCATTGATGTAGACGTCCGCCGCGAGCCGGCCGTCGAGCCACATCAGGAAGGTGCGGCTGAAGCTCTCCACCATGGTGCCGACGCCGACATTGACCGCGAGCGCGAGCAGCAGCGCCATCAAGGCCAGCGACAGTCCCGACAATTGCTGGCGGCTGTCGGCCCAGAACCAGATGCCGACCGGGCGCCGCGCGCTGCGCTCGCCAAGCGAGAGCGCGATCTCGAGGATCATCGGCAGGATCAGCGCCGCGCCGAGCATCAGCGCTGCGAGCACGGCAAAGCCCGCGAGCAGGGAATCGCCGAACCAGATCAGGCCGCCGGCCACCGCGAACACCGCGATCGCCGCCGCGCTCTGGATCATGAGCCATCGTCGCTGCGCCTGCCGCCAGGCCTGCGGCTGCGCCGACGCAAGCACCGGCATCCGGATCGCCTTGGTCAGGCTCGCGGCCGCCGCGGCCAGCGCGCCGAGAATGCTGATCGCGATGCCGGCGAGCCACCAAACCGGCTTCAGCGAAAGCTGCCCCGGGATCTGCGCGCCATAGAGCCCGCGCAAGGAGGCGGCGACGTCGGGCAGCAGCGCGGCTGCGATGAAATAGCCGCAGACCAGACCGATCAGGCCGGCAACCAGCGCCAGCGACACCAGCTCGACGACCAGCACGGTGTTGAGCAGCCGCGCGGACACGCCGCAGGCGCGCAGCGTGCGCAGCATCGGCAGCCGCTGCTCGAAGGCGAGCCCGATCGCGGAGTTGACGATGAACAGGCCGACGAAGAACGACAGCAGACCGAAGGCGGTGAGATTGAGGTGGAAGCTGTCGGTCAGCCGTTCGAGATCGGTCTCCGCGTTTGGCTCGATCAGCTTGAGCTTGTCGCCGGTGATGCTCTCCAGCGCCGCGTGTGGCATCGTGAACTTGCCGACCAACAGCCGCGAGACCTGATCCGGCATTTTCAGGATCTCTTGCGCGATTCCGATATCGACGACCAGCACGCCGGGCGCGAGCTCCGGCTGCACGCGTAACGGCGGCAAGCTCACGCCGTTCGCCTGCGGCCGCACGCCCTCGGTGAGGCCGAGGTCGCGCAACGTCTCCGGCGCGACCAGCATCTCGCCGGGCGGGGTGACGAACGATTGCAGGCTGGCCTTGCCGACGGCCGGCGCATTGCCGACCTCGGCAGGCAGGGTCACCGGCTCGACGCCGAGCAGGCGATAGCTGCGCCCATCGATCTGGACGCGGCCCTCCAGCATCGGCGATACCGGCCAGCCAGCGCGGCGCAGGTCGACGAACAGCTTTTGCGGGAATGTCGGAGTGTCCTTGCCGATCAGGGTTGCAGTGCGCGAGCCGCCGAAGGTCGCTGCGGCGCGGTCATAGGCGTTGCGCGCCTGCTGGTTCAGCGCCTGCACGCCACTCCATAGTGCGGTCGCTGCAATTAGCCCGATCAGCAAGGTCGCGAGCTGCATCGGATGCCGTCGCCAGTGGCTGAGCAGCACGGCGAGGATCCACAGCGCGCGGGAGCCTTTTCCATTCCGATTGTATCGGAACGGGGCTCCAGATTCTTGCCTTGACGCGTTTTCTTCACGCGAACCGGTACCCGCTTCGCTTGAAAACGCTCTGATCATGCGATCACCCCGGCGTGCAGGGTGACCTGGCGGTCCAGCGTCGCGGCGAGCCGCGCGCTGTGGGTGACCATCAGGAAGCCGCAGCCGGTGCGACCAACGAGATCGCGCGCCAGCGCGAGCACTTCGTCGGCCGTGTCCTCGTCGAGATTGCCGGTCGGCTCGTCGGCGAGCAGCAACAGCGGCTTGGGTGCCAGCGCCCGGCCAATCGCGACGCGCTGCTGCTGACCGCCGGACAATTGTTCCGGATAACGCCTGAGCAGGGATTTCAGGCCGAGGCGCTCGACCAGCTCCTCCTGCCATGCCGCGTCGTGGCGCCCGGCGATGCGCGACTGGAACACGAGATTGTCGGCAACCGTCAGGCTCGGGATCAGGTTGAATTGCTGGAACACGAGTCCGAGCCGGTCACGGCGCAGCTCGGCGCGGCCGGCATCGCTGAGCTCGGAGACCAGCGTGTCGGCAAGCCTGATCTCGCCGCTGTCAGCGGCATCGAGTCCCGCGATCAGATGCAGCAGCGTGCTCTTGCCGCTGCCGGATTCTCCCGTCAACGCGACGCTCTCGCCGGTGGCCACGGCGAGATCGACCCCGCGCAGCACGGCGACGTTCTCGCTGGTCGTGCGATAGCTCTTGGTCAGTCCGGTGACGCGGAGCAGCCCGGTGGTCTTTTGGGGCGGAGCGATGGCCGTGCCTCATTGCGGCTTCTGGTACTTCAGGACGAACTCGTCGATCGGCACCGAGGCCTTGAAGACGGGCATGTTCCTGGGGTCTTCGGCATGATGCAGGAAATCGCCCTCGGCGACCAGCTTGAAGCCGGCGGCTTCGATCTCTTGCTTCAACGTACCCTCCTCGATCCGGTGCAGCGTCTTGCCGACGCTGGCACCGTCGCCCGGCTTGGCCGAATGATCCGCGATCACGAGGAAGCCGCCGGGCTTGAGCGCGGCGAACATCTTCTTGTTCATCACGGCGCGATCGACCGGCATGTAGGTCATGTCGTGATAGGAAAAGAAGAAGGTGATCATGTCGAGGTTCGACACCTCGGGCGGGATCGGGTCGTCATAGTTGCGCACGACATGCACGACGTTTTTCATCGCCGGCTTCTGGGCGCGGGTGTCAAATTTGTCCTTCACATGCTGCGCGATGACGTCGGCTGAGTCCTGCGCGTAGATCTTGCCGGTCGGGCCGACGGTGCGCGCCAGCAATTCGGTGCTGTAGCCCGCGCTCGCCTCCATGTCGAGGATCGTCATGCCGGACTTGACCCCGGCGAAGGCGAGCATCTTGGCGGGCTGCCGGCGCTGATCGGTCAGGCGGTCCGTATCCGTGCGATCGGGCGCGGCGACAATCGCAGCGTAATCCGGGCTTGCGGCATTTTCCGCGTGGACAGCTTGCGCAATGAGCAGTGCGACAGCCGCGAGCGCGGTGTTGGCGGCGGTGCGGCGGAGGATCGATCTGTTCATGGCATGACCTCGGGTTGGTTGTGGCGAGCATAGCAGCCGCCCCATGACAGATCACCGGCGCAATCGGGCGACGACGCGATCGTGATCGATGTCCGGACGTGAGACACCTGGTCCGTTGGTCGTCGTGTCGCGCAGGCCGCGGCTCCGAGGAAATGCGGTGTTGCGTTGTCCGGCGAGGCGTGGCTAGCATCTCCGGCAGAGGCCGATCTTACGAAGCCGACAAACGAAATCACGGGGAGCCAGACATGACGACGCAACCGACGCCCAAGGGGATATCAAAGGATACGCCCAAGGGCGCCTGGAGAATCACCTTCCTTCTGTTCCTGTTCATGGTGGTGAACTTTGCGGACAAGATCGTAGTCGGGCTTGCCGGCGTGCCGATCAAGACCGACATGGGCCTCACCCAGGAGCAGTTCGGCACCCTCGGGTCATCCTTCTTTCTGCTGTTCTCGATCTCGGCGATCGTGGTCGGCTTCATCGTCAACCGTGCTCCGACGCGCTGGGTGCTGCTCATCCTGGCCGTGATCTGGGCCCTGGCGCAGTTTCCGATGATCGGGACCGTCAGCTTCGCGACGCTGGTGATCTGCCGCATCATCCTCGGCGCCGGCGAGGGGCCGGCCTTCTCGGTCGCCGCTCACGCCATCTACAAATGGTTTCCGGATGAGAAGCGCACACTGCCGACTGCGATCCTGTCGCAAGGCTCGGCGTTCGGCGTGATCCTCGCGGTGCCGGCGCTGAACTGGATCATCGTCAATCACAGTTGGCATCACGCCTTCGGCGCGCTCGGCATCGTCGGCCTGCTGTGGGCTGTTGCCTGGTTCGCGCTCGGCAAGGAGGGGCCGTTGGTGTCGACCGCCGCGGTGGCCGCCAACGAGCCGCGGATTTCCTACTGGAAGCTGCTGACGTCGCGCACCTTCGTCGGCTGCGTCATCGCCACCTTCGGCGCCTATTGGGCACTGTCGCTCGGGCTCACCTGGTTCACCTCCTTCATCATCGAGGGGCTCGGCTTCTCGCAGCAGCAGGCCGGCTTCATCTCGATCCTGCCCTGGATCTTCGGCGCGACGATCGTGATCCTCACCGGGTGGATCTCGCAGTTAATGCTGGCGCGCGGCTTCACCACCCGCGGGGCGCGCGGCGTGCTGGGTTCGGTGCCGTTGGTCGTCGGCGGCTGCATCCTCGCCTTGCTGCCCCATGTCGCGCCCGGCGCGCTGATGATCGCGCTTCTGGTTGTCGGCTCCGGTCTGTGCGGGTCGATCTACGTGGTTTGCCCGCCGATGCTCGGCGAGTTCACGCCGGTGTCACAGCGCGGCGCGATCATCGCGATCTACGGCGCGCTGTACACGATCTCGGGTATCCTGGCGCCGATGGTGATGGGCAACGTGATCCAGCACTCCGGCGCGGCGCTGGCCGGCTACATGACGGGCTTCACCATCAATGCCGCGATCATGGCCGGCTCCGGCGTGCTCGGGCTGCTTCTGTTGTGGCCGAACACCGAGCGCGCCCGGCTCACGGGCTCGTCTCAGCCGGCCGGCGCGATCAAGGGCGCGGTGTCGCCGACGTGAAGGGGCGCGTGCGTCCTTCGCAAACGTGCCAGGAATTCGTCTTCTCCTTCCCCCTGAAAGGGGGAAGGTCGGGATGGGGGGCAGCCGCAGGCGACGCTTGCATGTGGAGAGAGCAGATCCCCACCCGCTTTGCTCTGGCGAGCAAAGCGACCTCCCCTTTTTAAGGGGAGGTCAGGGCTACGCGCTGATCTCCGCTGCGATCAATTCAAACCCTGCGCGCCGCGCACGAGCTTGCCGGGGCGGACGCCGGTGGCCTTGCCGTCGCGGCGCGTGATGACGCCGGAGACGATGGTGGCGTCGTAGCCGTCGACCTGCTGCATCAGGCGGCGGCCGCCGACCGGCAGGTCGTAATGCACCTTCGGCGGGTGCAGATGCAGCCGGTCGTAGTCGATCACGTTGACGTCGGCCTTGAAGCCGGGCGCGATCACGCCGCGGTCGGTGAGGCCGACCGACAGCGCGGTCTTGCGCGACTGCGCCGCGACCACGAATGGGATCGAGAGCTTCTCGCCGCGGCTGCGGTCTCTCGTCCAGTGCGTCAGGAGATAGGTCGGGAAGCTGGCGTCGCAGATGATGCCGCAATGCGCACCGCCATCGGAGAGGCCGGGCACAGCGCTGGGTTCGCGAAGCATCTCATGCACGGCATCGAGATTGCCGTCGGCATAGTTCAGGAACGGCACATACAGCATGCCACGGCCTTCGTCCGTCAGCATCGCGTCATAGGCGAGCTCTTCCGGCTGCCGGCCCTGGCGGCGCGCCTGCGGGCCGAGCGCGTTTTCCGGTGGCTGCTCATAGTCCGGGGGATTACCCAACAGATACATCTTGTCGTAGTTCGGCCGGAAGAACAGCGGATCGTCGGTCGCCGTCGCGCTTTCGCTCAGGATCGCCGCGCGCACCTCGGGCCGGCGCAGATGCGTGAGCCGCTCGGCCAGCGGCAGCTTGGCGATCTCGCGGTAGCTTGGATGGGTCTGGAACGGGTTGCGCGACAATTCCAGCCCGAGCAGCAGGCCGACAGGCCGCGCGGCGATCTGGGTGGTGATCGACAGGCCGCGGGCGGCGGCTTCATTGATGGTGTCCATCGTCTGCCGCCAGCGTCGCGGCGCCTTGTCGGCCTGGGCGACAGAGAACGAGATCGGGCATCTGGTCTTTTCAGCGACCCGCAGCATCATCGGCAGGTCTTCGTGAACCGTGCTCTGGTCGAGCACGAATTGCAGCACGCTGCGGCCGACGCCGTGCATCGCGCCGGCGATCGCGGTCAATTCATCCTCGCCCGCCTTCAGCGTCGGCGTGTAGTCACCGGTCGAGGTGCGGTGGTTGAGCGTGCGCGAGGTCGAGAAGCCGAGCGCGCCTGCGCGCACCGCATCGCCGGCAAGCGCCGCCATCGCCTTGTTGTCCTCAGCCGTTGCGGGATCACGGCGCGCGCCGCGCTCGCCCATCACGTAGACGCGCAGCGCCGCATGCGGAAGCTGCGCGCCGATGTCCATGTCGAAATTGCGCTTCGACAGCCAGTTCATGTAGTCGGGGAAGCTCTCCCATTCCCAGGGAATGCCGGCGCTCAGCACCGGCTCGGGAATATCCTCGACACCTTCCATCAACTGGATCAGCCTGGTGTGATCGCTCGGCCGGCACGGCGCGAAGCCGACGCCGCAATTGCCCATGATCGCGGTGGTGACGCCGTTCTGCGACGACGGCGTGATGTCCTGGCTCCAGGTCACCTGACCATCGTAATGGGTGTGGACATCGACGAAACCGGGCGTCACCAGCTTGCCCTTGGCGTCGATCTCCTCCTTGCCCTTGGCCTGCACCTTGCCGACTTCGGCGATGCGGCCGCCGGTGATGGCGACATCGGCCTCGTAGAGATCGCCGCCCTTGCCGTCGGCGATGGTCCCGCCGCGGATCACGAGGTCAGGGGTCGAGGTCATGGCATTTCATCCCGTGGCTGTTTTTGATTAGCCGGCATCATGGGTGACCCCCCGATGCTGTCAACCGCTGCCGATGAAGCTCTGGGATGCGCTGGCGGGGTTTTGCCAGCGAAGATCGCGCGAGACCGTGCGACGGAAATTTGTTCCGCGGCGGCAGCGGACGCCCTCCGCCGCGGACGCTGGTGCAGACCTATCGTGCGCCGAAGAAGGCCGTCTTCTGGGTCTCTTCCGCCTGCAGCCTGGCGCGCACCCGCATCAAATCCTTCCAGCCGATGTAGCCGACAAGGCGTTGATCCTCGCGCGAGATCACCGGCAGGTGCGAGACGTTGACCTGCATCAGGCGGTCGGCGAGCCGATCAAGATATTCATCGGGATAGGCGACGCTGATCTTGCTTCCCGCCAGGAGCTGCTTGAGCGTCGCGGTGCGATGCTTGCCGGCGCGGCGCCAGCGCAGCACGGATGGCGGGTCGATCACCCCGAGCACGTGATGGTTGGCATCGACGACGGGAAAGCTCGGGTGTCCGGTCTTCGGATTGGTCAGGAAGGCAGCGGCGCCGTGCAGGGTCATCGTGTCCGAGACGGTCTCGACTGCGCTGGTCATCACGTCGCGAACACGTGTCAGCGCGAAGGGATCGACGCGATACTCGCGCACCAGATGATGGCCGCGCCGCGCCACCTTCTCGGTCAGGATCGACCGCCGCATCAGCAGCACCGTCACGCCATGGGCGGTGCCGCAGGCCGCGATCAGCGGCAGCAGCACATGAGTGTTGCCGGTGAGCTCGACGGCGAAGAAGGTCGCGGTCAGGGGCGAGCGCATCGTGCCGCCCATCGTCGCCGCCATCGCCAGCAGCGCCCAGAAGCCGGGGCTCGCGGCAGGCAGATAGCCGCTCAGCACGGTGCCCATCGCGCCGCCCATGATGAGCAGCGGCGCCAGCACGCCGCCCGACGTGCCCGAGCCGAGCGCGACCGACCAGATGATGGCCTTCACCACGAGCAGCAGCAACGCGCCCTTCAGCACCACGTCGCCGTGCAGCATGGCGGCGAGGTTGTCGTAGCCGACACCGAGCGCCTGCGGCTCGATCAGGCCGCCGAGGCCGACGACCAGGCCGCCGATCATCGGCCACCACATCCAGTGGATCGGCAGCTTCAGGAAGAAATCCTCGCAGCCGTAGACGAGCTGGGTGAGCACGCCCGACAAGAGCCCGGCGAGAATACCAATGAGTATCCAGGCGCCGAGCTGGATCACCGAAATGTCGACGCTGCCGGTGAACGGGAACAGCGGTGCGGGCATGTGGAGGAACGTGCGTCCGACCGCTGCCACCACGGCGGCGACGGTGACCGGAATGAAGCTGCGCGGCGTCCATTCGAACAGCAGGAGTTCGACCGCGAGCATGATGGCGGCGATCGGCGTGCCGAACACGGTGGTCATGCCGGCGGCGGCGCCTGCCACCAGCAGGGTCTTGCGCTCGTTGTCGCTCACGGGAAGCATCTGCGCGATCAGCGAGCCGATCGCGCCGCCGGTCATGATGATCGGGCCCTCGGCGCCGAACGGGCCGCCGGTGCCGATCGACACCGCCGAGGACAACGGTTTCAGGACCGCCACCTTGGGGTCGAGCCGGGAACGACCGAGCAGAATGGCCTCGATCGCCTCGGGAATGCCGTGTCCGCGGATCTTCTCGCTGCCGTAACGCGCCATCAGGCCGATGATGAGCGCGCCCGCGACCGGCACCAGCACAGCCCAAAGGCCTAGCGGCGAGTCCTGTAGCTTCAGGTCGGCGAAGCTGAACTGGCCAAAATAGGCGATATTGGTGGCAAGCCTGATCAGTTGCAGCAGCCCGACGCCGGCGATCACGCCGGCACAGGCAACAACGACGGCGATGGCCGAGATCACCACGACGCGCGGGTCGGTGGTGAAGTCACCGAGACGGTGAGCGGTCTTGGCGGGGACGGTCGACTTGGCGGAAAGAACGCTCATGGACGGCGGAAGGCTCGGATCAGTTTGACAATGGGCGGCCTCATATCGCATTGCGATATAATTACAAGCGGGAGAAATGGAATGGCAGCGTCGAAAAATCCGCCGAAATCGGCTGCCCGGACCCGAAGGCGGGTTCCGAGCCAGGCCGATTACGAGGCGCTGTCGCAATTCCGCTACCTGATCCGGTGCTTTCTGGAATTCAGCCAGGAGGCGGCGAAGGCCGAGGGGCTGACGCCGCGGCAGCATCAGGCCTTGCTGGCGATCAGGGGCTATCCGGGCGGCGGACCGGTCGCGATCGGTGATCTGGCCGAACGGCTGCGGCTCCGTCACCACACCACGGTCGAGCTTGTCGACCGGCTTTCCGAGGCGGGGCTGGTCGAGCGCGTGCTCGATCCGGCCGATCAGCGGCGGGTGCTATTGAAGCTCACCGGCCTGGCGGCCGAGCACCTCGCCAAGCTGTCCGCGGCTCACCTGGACGAGCTGTCGCGGATCGAGCCGCTCTTGAAGCAGGTGCTGTCGCGGCAATCGGAGTGAATGCGTTTCGCGCGCGAGTAGCCCGACGCGGCGCGATCAGGTCGCGTCCTAGCACTACAGTTGCATTTCATCTCGGTGTCATCGTCCGCGAAAGCGGACGATCCAGTATTCCAGAGATGTCAACGCTCCGTCCGAGGGGGCTCGGCGTACTGGATTCCCCGCATTCGCGGGGAATGACGACTGTAGTGCTAGACTCCTCGTCTTAGTTGCCTCGCGCCTCAGGCGCGCGGGCTCGTCGCCTCGGCGGGATATTCCGCAGCTTGCGGCTTGCGCTCGGTGACCAGCGCCAGCAGCACCGTCAGCACCATGAACACCACGGAGGCGCCGAACACCCAGTGCGGCAGGTGCTGGTCCATGATCCAGCCGAACAGCAGCGGGCTCACGATGCCGCCGAAGTTGAAGCCGGTGGAGACGATGCCGAAGGCGCGACCCGCGGCGCCTGATGGTGCGGCGTTGCGCACCATCATGTCGCGGGACGGCGCAATCACGCCGCCGAGGAATCCGGCAAGGCCCATCGCCAGCGTCAGCAGCGCCGAGGGCATGTTCACCAGCGCGATCAGCAGCACCAGCGCGGCATTGACCGCGAAGCAGGCCGCGGCGACCTGGCTGTGGCGGTGGGTCCAGTCGGCGAGGTAGCCACCCGCAAGCACGCCCGCGGCGCTGGCGCCGAGGAATGCGGTCAGCGCGACATTGGCGGTCGAGAACGATGCGCCATAGCCGCCCATCAGCGCGACCACGCCGAAATTGTTGATGCCTGATGTCGACAGGCTGAGCAGCGTGAAGAAGACGGTGAGCACGATCAGCGCCGGCGTGATCACGCTGACTTGCGGCGCGGCGTCGTCCTTGGTCTTGTTCGCGCCTGCGTCGGGGATGCCGAGCACGATCAGAAACAGCGCCACCAGCGGACCGACCGCGCCGGCGACGATCAAGGCGCCGAGCCCGCCGATCGATGCGACCAGCGCAGCCATGATCGCCGGCGCCACCGCGCCGCCGAGGAAGCCGGCAAACGTATGGATCGAGAACGCCCGGCCCATCCGCGCCTCGTCCATATGTGCCGAGAGGATGGCGTAGTCGGCGGGATGATAGACGCTGTTGGCGAGGCCGAGCAGCACGGCGCAGACGATCAGCGCGGCATAGCTGAGGTGCAGGCCGAGCCCGATCAGCGCGCAGCCGCCGACGGTCAGCCCGATCAGCAGGATCTTGCGCGCCCCGATATGGTCGGCGAGATAGCCGATCGGCGCCTGGGTCAGACCGGACACCACCGCGAACACGGTCAGCGCGAAGCCGAGCTCGACATAGCCGACGCCAAGTTGTTCCTTCAGGAACGGAAACAGCATCGGCAGCACGAAGATATGGAAATGGCTGACCCAGTGAGCGACCGAGATGCCCGTCAGCGTGCGGAGCGCGCTGTCGGCCTTCGCTTGCTGCGGTGCGGCCAGAACGTCGACCATCTCAAACAAAATCCCATTGTGTGCCTGCTCGGCAGGGCCGGGTGAAAATAGACATTGACCGATAATTGTCCATGAACGCTGCTGCATGGCTGCCCCCGGGGAGCAGGCGCCGCATCGACACATGCGGCATTAAAAGGCGGCGACAAAGTGCGGCGGTACGGCGATGATCGGACATGATCGACGCCAGAAAGCCGCTCCGGGTGCTCGTGTCAGAGGGGTCCAGCACCTCTGGCCGCGAGGCGGTCACGATCCTGGGCGCGGCCGGCCATCACGTCGAGGTCTGCGACCCCTCGCGCTGGTGCCTGGCGCGCTACTCCCGCTTTGTCCGCAAATTCCATCACTGTCCCGGCCTGCGCACCGATCCGGCCGGTTTCCTGCGCTTCGTCGAGCATTTGTTGGCATCGCAGCATTTCGACGTGCTGCTGCCGACCCATGAGCAGGGCTTCCTGTTCGCGCGGGCCGAGGCCCGACTAAAGCCGCGCGTGGGGTTCGCGCTGCCGGACTTCGCCAGCTACCGCGCGGTGCACAGCAAGGCGGGTTTCAGCCGGCTGCTCGATCGGCTCGGCCTGCCGCAGCCGCCGACCCGGATCGTGACCTCGCTCGACGAATTGCGCGAGGCGACGCGGTTTCCGTCCGTGGTCAAGACCTCGATCGGCACCGCGAGCCGCGGCGTCTGGATCGTGCGTGATGCGGGCGATCTCAATCTTGCGCTCTACGATCTCCAAGCGAGCGGGGACATTGGCGGCGAACTATTGGTGCAGGACCTCGTCACCGGTACCACCGAGAAGGCGCAGTCGGTGTTTTGCCGCGGCGAGCTGCTCGGCTTCCATGCCTATCGGCAGGTCACCGCCGGCGTCGGCGGTGGCGAGGCGGTCAAGGAGAGCGTCAGCCGGCCGGCGATCCGCGGCTATCTTGAGGCGATCGGGGCGCATCTGAATTGGCACGGCGCGCTCTCGGTCGATGTCATCATGCCGCTCGATAGCCCCACTCCGCTTCTGATCGACTGCAATCCGCGGCTGGTCGAGCCGATGAATGCGTATCGCGCCGGCACCGATCTGGTCGATCTGCTGCTGCGCCTGTCGCTCGGCGAGACGCCGGCGCCGCTTGCCGAGAGCCGGGCCGGCGTGCGGACGCATCTTGCGCTGCAGGCGCTGCTCGGCAGTGCCTCACGCGACGGCACGCGGCGCGACGTCATCAGGGAATGCGGCCGCATCGCCGCGGGCAAGGACCCGTATCAGGGCAGCACCGAAGAGCTGACGCCGATGCGACTCGATTGGCCCGGCGCCGTACCGCTGGCGATGACAGTTGCGTTGTTACTGGTCTCGCCGCAGCTCGCGTCGTCGCTGGCGCGGGGCGGCTTCGGCGCGCATCTGCTCGACGCGGCGAGCATCCGAACGATCGAGAGTGAGGGATTTTGCTAGGTCTATCCTCGTCGTCCCGGCCTTCGCCGGGACAACGTCTGGATGGATGTGGACCGGCCTACAACGGCTCATCATCATTGCCGTGGCGGTCGAGCTTCGGCGTGGCGATGTCGCCGTCCTCGTAATATTCGTCGTCGTGCGGCGATGGGGACGGCGGAGGCTTTTTGGGCGGCTCGCTGGCCTTGGTCGGTGCCTTGCTCTTCTTTCCCGCTTTGCCCATGCATGTCCTCTGCGCAATCGATGGTCGCTGGAAATTCTACCCCAGTTGGCAGACGCTTGAAATGCGAGGAGAGGGCGCGACGGGACCGAGGGCCAGCCGCGCCGGAGCAGGTCAGAACGTCGCTCCGGCCCGCACCACGTAGGTCCGGCCCGGCAGCGGATAGGCCGAGAAGCGGCCCGCGGTGAACGAACTCGTAATGGCGTAGTCGTAGTAAAGCGCGTTGAACAGGTTGTTCACGCTGACCGACCAGAAGAAGCGGTCGTATTGTCCGCTGAGCTTGATGTCGGCGGTCGCATTGCCGGGAATACGGCTCTGGGCGTTGGCCTGGTCGTTGTCCATGATGCGCGAGCTCCAGGCGCGCAACGTAGCGTCGAACACGAGGTAGTTCTGCCAGATGTTCCAGGTGACGCCGACATTGCCGGTATAGCGGGAGACCAGCGGCACGTCGTTGCCGGCCCACATGCCTTCGCGGAAGACGGCGCGGGTGTAGGCCATGCCGCCGCGCAGCGTCACGGTGTCGCTGACGCGCAGCGAGGCGTTGGTCTCGCTGCCGTAGCGGCGGGTCGGATCGAGGTTGACGTTGTAGAACAGCACCGGGTTGAAGTGGATCTCGTTGTCGAGATCCATCAGGTAGACGCTGGTCTGCACCTGGAAGCGGTTGGTCCTGACGCGGACGCCGCTCTCGACGTCTTGCGAGGTCTGGGTCTTGAGCTGGAAGTTCTGCGGGATCGGCGCGAACGTCACCGGGTCGAACGACGGGCCCGAGGCGACGCGTTCGTCGACATCGGGCGTGCGGAACGCGCGCGCAGCGCGTCCAAATACCGAGAAGACGTCGGTGAAGCGATGCTCGACGCCGGCATGTAGCGCATATTGCGTTTCATTGCTGTTGAGCGGAGAAGCCTGGATGTCAGAGCCGGGGAACGTGCCCGGCGCCGTGGGATCGTAACGGTCTGCTGCATTCACGGCGGTGCTCTGCACGCGCGCGCCATAGGAGAAATCAGTCGTCGGCAACAGGCCGATGATATGCTGCCAGTAGCCGGCAAGCGTCCGCTGCGAGATGTCGTAGGTGTGGATCGGCGCGTATCCTTGGAATTGGCTGCGCGCTTCCCGGAACGTCGAATCATAATAGTCGATGCCGGTCAGGATCGTGGACGGCAGCCCGAGCACCGCGTTCTTGATGCTGAGGCGTGGCGTGATCGACCACGTTTGCAGCGCGGCGTCATTGTAGGTCGAGGCAAAGCTCGGAGTCGGCACCGTGCCGAAGAAGCCGCTCTGCGTGTCCCGCTGCCGCCAGCCGCCGTCGACGATCAGGTCGACGCCGTTCAACAGGGTCTTGGTGAAGCCGGTGGTAACGCTGGCGGTCTGCTGATTGGCGTAGTCGTAGGGCGTGGCGGCGCCCCTGCGGTCGGTCAGCAGCTCATTGACGCCGATCGACGGATCCACGATCCGGCCGCCGGGAAGGCCGAGCTTCTGGTCGCTGCCGGTGACGGTCAGGAACGCGGTGAGGTCCGGCGTGGTGTAGCTGATGTTGCCGATACCGTTGCGCTGGTCGAGCGCATTGTTGACGCGATACCCGTCGGACTTGATGCCATTGCCGTAGAACGATGTCGACCACGGACCGGAATTCACCGCGGCCGAGACCGCGGCCATGCGCTGGTTGAACGAGCCGAAGCCGGTTTCAGCCTTGATGGAGACCGGCGGCCCGCCGACGGCGGTCTTGGTGACGATATTGACGACGCCGCCGACTGCGTTGTCGCCATAGAGCACGGCGCCGCTGTTGCCTCGCGTGATCTCGATGCGCTCGATCGAATCGATCGGGATCGTGGTGAGATCGAACCCGGCCTTGTCGATGTCGTTGAGACGGCGGCCGTTCAGCAGGAACAATGTATTGTCGGAGGCGAAGGCGCCGAAGCCGCGCAGGTCGACCGAGGTCTTGGCGCCGTTCGGGCCGCCATAGAGCGATTGCAACTGCACGCCCGGCACCTGCGCGAGGATCTCGGGCAGTGTCTGCACCGGCGAATGGGCGATGTCGTCGGCCGTGATCACGGTCGACGATGCGCCGACGATGCCCGCGGACCCGACACTGGCGGTCCCGGATCCCGTGCCCGTTGGCGGAGCGTTCGATCCGCTTCCGCTTCCCGTGTTGTCGGTCGGCGCATTGCCCGGGGCCGGGCGGTGCGGCGTCTGGGTCGTATCAGAGTTGGTCGGCCTGGCGCGCGTCACGTTCTGGTCGCCGGGCTTGGTGACCTCGATCGGGGGAAGCACGTCCGCGGCCGGCGCCTGCTGCGCCAGTGCGGCTGTGGCGCTGAGCGCCGGCGCTGATATTGTCGAGGCGAGCAAGAGCGCGCGGCGCAGTCGCGTTGAAGGGAAGGGCAACATCGGCGAGACCTGGGCAACGTCAGTGGCACGTCACCGCGAACCCGGTCTCACCCCTTGCACGACGGCACGTCAGGTGAAGCCAATGCCTGTACTCCCCGACCGGCATCGTCGCGTGTGACCACGGCTGACGGCAGGTCTCCTGGCTCGCGGGTCGTTACCCTTCGTCGCCTTCCCAGGACCGAGATTCCCAGTGGCCTGTGACGAAGGATTCACCGCCTACAGTTGCGGGGGCAGCCGCGGCCTTGGGGCAGTTTCCCCGTACCGCATTCCCTTTTCATCCCATGAAAGAACCGTCATGGTCACTAGGGTTCGGTCGGCGGCCAAAGTCAATCCCGGCGGAACCAGGGCAGCAGCCGGACGGCTATGGTTTTCATCGAGTGTCGCTTGTCTGCCACGGCGATCGCTGTAAGAGCATGATCCGATGAGTGTGCAGGATTTTGCCTTGGCGGCCGAGGTCGCAGCGCGGCGCCGTCTGGGCGCGACCGTAGCGCTCACGGCGCTCGTGGTCTTGCTCATGCTGATCTCGCTCGGCATCGGGCCGGTGCGGTTGTCACCACTCACCGTGATCGCGGCGCTGTTCGGCGGCGGCAGCGATGTGGCGCAGGTGATCGTGCGCGAGATCCGCCTGCCGCGAACCATCCTGGCGTTTGCGATCGGCGGCATTCTGGGATTGTCCGGCGCGGCGCTGCAGGGGCTGCTGCGCAATCCGCTGGCCTCGCCGTCGCTGTTCGGCGCGCCGCAGGCGGCCGCCTTCGGCGCGGTGCTGGTGATTGCGCTCGGGTTGGCCGACGTGCGCTCGTTCGCGCTGCCGATTGCTGCGATCATCGCGGCGTTCGGCTCGGTGTTCGCCCTGCTTGCGATCGCCGGCCGCAATGCCGGGCTGTTGATCCTGATCCTGTCGGGGCTCGCGATCTCCAGCTTCGCAGGCGCCGCGACGGCGCTGGTGATGAATCTGTCGAGCAATCCGTTCGTGGCGCTGGAGATCGCGTTCTGGCTGCTCGGCTCGCTGGAGGACCGCAGCTTCCAGCATGTCATGATTGCATTGCCCTTCATCGTGGCCGGCGCCGTCATCCTGCTCAGCCAGGCAAGCAGCTTCCGCGCGCTGACGCTGGGCGAGGAGGCCGCGCAGAGCCTCGGGGTCGATGTCGCGCGGTTGCGGCTGTTCGTCATCTCGGGCGTCGCGCTCGGCGTCGGCGGCGCGGTCGCGGTGACAGGGACCATCGGTTTCATCGGCCTGGTCGCGCCGCATCTGATGCGGCCGGTGATCGGCCACGACCCGGCGCGGCTCCTGGTGCCGAGCGCGCTCGCGGGCTCGGCGCTGCTGCTGGCGGCCGATATCGCGGTGCGCATCATCCCGTCGACTTCCGACATCAAGGTCGGCGTGCTGACCTCGATCATCGGCGTGCCGTTCTTCCTCTATCTGATCATGCGCGAACGCCGCGTGCTCGGTGGAGGCGTGGCATGACCCTGCTGTCCGCAACCCATCTCAACGCTTCGCTGGGCAGCCGCCATGTGCTGCACGATATCTCGCTGTCGTTGTCGTCTGGGCATCTGGTGGCGCTGGTTGGTCCGAACGGCGCCGGCAAGACCACGCTGCTTCGTGCGCTGGCCGGGCTGATCCCTTCCCGCGGCGACATCAGGATCGGCGGCGATGCGCTGTCGTCGCTGTCGTTGCGCGAACGCTCCAGGCGGTTTGCCTATCTGCCGCAGGGGCACATGGTGCACTGGCCGCTGCCGGCCCGCGACATCGTCGCGCTCGGCCGTTATCCGCACGGCGCGACCGATCCCGCCCGGCTGTCGCCCGACGATATGGCGGCGGTGCTGCGGGCGATGCAGGCGGTCGATGTCACTGCGTTCGGCGACCGCCGCGTCACCGAGCTCTCCGGCGGTGAGCGCAGCCGCGTTGCGCTGGCCCGTGTGCTCGCGGTGGAGGCGCCCGTGATCCTGGCCGACGAGCCGACCGCGTCGCTCGATCCGCGCCATCAGATCGACGTGATGCAGCGGCTGCGCGGCGTCGCTGATGCGGGCGTGCTGGTCGTCGTGGTGACGCATGACCTCGGCCTGGCCGCGCGCTTTGCGGATCACGTGCTGGTGCTCTCGGAGGGACGATTGGCGTCGCAGGGCGCGCCTGTCGAAGCACTGTCGGAAGCGGTGATGGCGGAGGTGTTCCGGATCAGCGCCTATCGCGCCGAGTATCAGCGCGAGGCGGTGATCGTGCCTTGGGCGGACGTGTGATGTGCGGGTCCGTCTACAGGCAGCGCCGAAGTATCCGCGAGCTCGCTTCACCTCTCCCGCTTGCGGGGGAGGTCGCATCGTATCGCCAGATACGATGCGGGTGGGGGCTTTCTCCACGATATGATTTGCAGCGATACCCCCACCCCAACCCTCCCCCGCAAGCGGGAGAGGGGGCGCAGTTTTCTCGCGGCGGCCACCTCACTTCCAGATATCTCATCGCGATACTCTCGATGCTGTTGTGGGCAATCTCACCCAGCGCCTCGCTCGCCACCGGGCCACGCGTCGTCTCCATGAACGTCTGTAGCGACCAGCTCGTGCTGTCGCTGGCCGATCCGGATCAGATCCTCGGTCTCAGCCCGTTTGCGCGCGATGCCTGGCAATCATGGGCGGCCGACGCGGCGCGGCGCTATCCTGTGCTGTCTGGCGGGGCCGAGGATGTGCTGGTGCTGAAGCCGGATGTTGTCGTCGTCAGCCGGTTCGACAAGCGCGAGACGCGCGATCTGCTGAAGGCCAATGGCCTTCATCTCGTCGAGTTCACCGTGCCGCGCACGCTCGACGAGGTGAAGGCGCAAATCCGACAGATGGGCGATGTCGTGCAGCATGCGGATCGCGCCAGCGCCGAAATCGCACGGCTCGATGCCGCGATCGCTCGCGCGCGGGCCGCGGTGACCGCGCATCATTATCGCGTGCTGCCGCTGGAGCGACGCGGCTGGGTATCGGGAGAGAACAGCCTGGTCAGTGCATTGTTGACTGAGGTCGGACTGGTCAACGTTGCCGGCGAGCTCGGTTTTGAGGCCGGCGGATTTGCCTCGCTGGAGGCGATCGTGAAGCTGCGGCCGGACTTTATCCTGGTGTCGGAAGCCGGCGATCGCGCCGAGGACGAGGGCCGTGCCTTCCTGCTGCATCCCGCGCTTGAGCGCTTCTATCCGCCGGGCAAGCGCATCGTGTTGCCCGAGCGGCTTACCGTATGCGGCGGCGTGATGCTCGCCGACGCGCTGGATCGGTTGACTGCGGAATTGAAGCGGGTGACGCGTTGATTCTGTAGCCCGGATGGAGCGAAGCGAAATCCGGGGCCGCACTGGTGGCCACAGATCAACCTGTCCCGGATTTCGCTGCGCTCCATCCGGGCTACGGGATCACCCGTGCATCACCGGGCCGCCGGCTTTCTTCCAGGCGTCGATGCCGCCTTCGATGTGGGCGGTGTTCGCAAGTCCCGCTTTCTTCGCGGCGGCCACCGCCATCGCCGAGCGTTCGCCGAAGGCGCAGAAGAACACGACACGGCGGCCGGTGGCGGCCGCGACCTCGCGCAGCATCCCGCCGGGCCGCAGGTTCTCGCAGATCCCGGGGTAGGGCGCGTGCATCGCGCCGGGAAGGGTGCCATGCTTGGCTCGCTCGCCATTCTCGCGCAGATCGACCAGCAAAATGTCGGTCCGGCCGAGGCTCGCGATGGCGTCGCGCGCGGTCAGTGCAAGCCCCTGTTTGGCGAGCTCGTCCTGGTGCAGGCCGACATGCATGTTGGCGGGCACCGCGACGTCCATCATCTTCGGATTCGGCAGATGGAGGTTGTTCATCAGCTCGACATAGTCGTCGACCGACTTCACCTGCAGGCGGGGATTGTAGCGCTTCTCCTCGCCGATAGTGGACACGGTGTCGCCCTTGTAGTCGTGCGCGGGGAACACCATCGTCTCGTCGGGCAGCTTCAAGAGGCGATTGAAGATCGAGTCGTATTGCTCCCGCGCGCTGCCGTTCTGGAAATCGGTGCGGCCGGTGCCGCGGATCAGCAGCGTGTCGCCGGTGAAGACGCGGTCGCCCATCAGGTAGCTATAGGAATCGTCGGTGTGGCCAGGCGTGTACATCGCCTCGAGGCAGAGGCCCTCGATCGTGACCTTGTCGCCGTCGGAGACGCGCATCGACACCACGTCGGCCTTGCTCTGCTCGCCCATGATGGTGATGCACTGGGTGCGGTCCCGCAGCTCGGCGAGACCGGTGACGTGGTCGGCGTGCAGGTGGGTGTCGACGGCCTTGACCAGCCGCAGGTCGAGTTCCTGCAGCAGCTTGCAGTAGCGGTCGGCTTTTTCCAGCACCGGATCCAGGATCAGCGCCTCGCCGCCGGCGCGGCTGGCGAGCAGATAGCTATAGGTGCCGGACACGCTGTCGAACAACTGGCGAAAGATCATAACGGCTTACCCATTCTCCAGGTCGAGTCTCAGAGAGGAGATTATTCCAAAGATAGGGTGCGTTCAAAGCAAATCCATCCCCATCCGGAAACCTGCGGCAAAGCGTATGGAGCCTGTCAGCGCGCGTTCGCGCGACCTGTCGGCTCGCAATGACGGCTTCAGGGACGAACCAGCGTGTATCCGTTCTCGGTCAGCCGCAGGATCTGCGCGACGCCGACCTGCACCGGCGTCGCGACGGGGAGGTAGTCCGGCCGCTTGCCGGTCTCGCGCTCGATCGTATCGACGGTGTTGAGGCAGATATCGACCCGCACGCCCTGCGCGACCAGGCTCTCGACCAGCTTGCGGTTCGGATTGTCGGGCCTCAGCAGGTCGATGCCGGGGCCGAAGGCGACGATCTCGATCGCGATCTTGTCGGGATCGTAGCGTTTCATCAGGTTGTTGGCGACGCTGATCACGAGGCCCTGCTTCTTCGGATCGTTGTCGGAGAGCTGCAGCACGATCTTGTGCTCGGCAAACGGCTTGTCCTGCAGCGGCGGCTCCTGCTGAGCGTGCACAACCGGTGCCGCAAGGGCGATCAGCGCGAGGCAAAGCATCGTGGTGATCGCCCGCCGCATCATTGTCCCTTCCTGGCAAGACCCGGATTGTCGTCGACCCCCTTCAGCGTCACGCCCGGCGCGTCGCGGTTCGGCGGCCGGCCGGCGCGCAGGTGTTTTGCGACGACATCCCAGATCGGTGGGCCCTTCTGCTCGTTGACCGAGGCCCAGCCCGCCACCTTGTAGCTCTTGCGGGCTTCGAGATGCTTGCCGTTGGCGAGCTTCAGCTCGGAGATGCGCTTGCCGACGGCTTCCGTCGGCGCGCAGGTGTAGGCGAGGCCGCCGACGCGGACCATGTCGCCGCCTTGCTGATGATAGGGATCGGCGTTGAACAAATTGTCGCAGATGTCTTCCAGCACGTCCTTGATCTGGCTGCCGGTCATGGTCGAGACGTAGGTCTCCGGATAGGTGATCGCGGTTTCCGACAGCACGTCTTCCATGGTCAGCGGCTGGCCGGCGAGCATGGTGAGGCCCCAGCGGAAGCCCGGCGACAGCGCGATCTCGGCATTGAGCTCGTTCAACATCGCATCGCAGATCAATTGATCGACGGTGCCGGAGAAATTGCCGCGGCGGTACAGCAGGCGGTCGGCGGCGGCGAGCTTGTCGCCCCATTCGCCGACATACGGCTCGCGCACCCGGTCGATCAACCCCTGCATCGCAGGGTCCGGCTTCAACAGCTCCGAGAACACCGGCAGCAGCCGGTAGCGCACATTGGCGACCTTGCCCTTGGCGAGGTCGAGATCGAGCACGCCGAGGAACTTGCCGTTCGAGCCGGCATTGGTGACCAGCGTGATGCCGCCGGCATTGGTCACCGTGATCGGCAACGGGATCGCGTCATGGGTGTGGCCGCCGAGAATGACGTCAATGCCGGTGACGCGGCTCGCAAGCTTGAGGTCGACATCCATGCCGTTGTGCGACAGCAGGATCACCGCCTCGACCTTGTCGTTGCTGCGATGAAAGTCGACGAGTTTCTGCAATTCCTCTTCGCGGATGCCGAAGGTCCAGTCCGGCGTGAAGCGCCTGGGATGGGCGATCGGTACATAGGGAAATGCTTGGCCGATGATCGCGACGCGGTGGCCGCCGATCTCCCTGACCACAGACGGTTTGAAGACGCGCCCCGAGGCCGGGTCGAATGCCTTGGCGTCGTTGAAGGCGGCGTCCTCGGTCAGGAACACGTTCTGCGCCAGGAACTCGCCCTTGAAGCGGGAGAGATTGTCGCGCAGCGTCTGCTCGCCATAGGTGAATTCCCAATGGCCGGTCATCGCCTCGATGCCGAGCAGGTTGGCAGCCTCGACCATGTCGGCGCCCTTCACGGCGTTGGCGAGCCCGGTGCCCTGCCAGAGGTCGCCGCCGTCGAGCAGGATCGAACGGCCATGGCCGACATCGGCACGCAGCTTGTCGATCAGCGTCTTCAGATGCGCAAAACCGCCGAGCCTGCCGAAGCGGCCAGCCGCCTTCTCGAACTCGACGCAGGTGAAGGCATAGGCATCGGCGCTGTCGGGCCGGATGCCGAAGCGGTCGAGAAAAGCCTTGCCGACCAGATGCGGCGGCTGGCCGGCCATCGCGCCGACGCCGATGTTGACGCTGGGCTCGCGTAAGAACACCGGCCTGAGCTGGGCGTGCGTATCCGTCATGTGCAGGATGCGCGCATTGCCGAAGCGCTCGAGATCGTAGACGCTGGCCGTGTCGGCACTGCGCGCAAGGCGCGGCGCCAGGCCGGCCGTCAGCGTGGCGGCGGCCGAAGCTTTCAGGAAATCCCGGCGGCGGATGATCATGATTGTCTCCGCCCGACCTTCTTTACCTCTCCCCGTCGGGGAGAGGTCGGCACGCAGCGCCGGGTGAGGGGGCGCGGACCCCACGGGAGAGTGTAACCCCTCACCCGCGCCTTTGGCGCGACCTCTCCCAATGGGAGAGGTGCGGCACCGTCGATGCGGAATGAGTTTGTTGTCATCTCAACATACGTCAGCGAATTTCTAAGTCCTTCCAGCGTTCCTTCTCGCTGGTGGCCTGGAAGATCGAGGCCTTTGCCAGTGCTTCCGCTTCCTTGGCCTGCGTGACCGCGGTGTCGAAGTCGCCGGCATCGGCGGCCTTTTTTGCCGCTGCCAGCGTCGCGGCGGTGGTGGTCCACTGGTTGCGCAGGCTGCCTGCTTCCGTGTTGGCGGCTTCGGCTGCGGCATAGGCTGCCTTGTAGTCGGCCTCGGATGCAGCGAAGGCGCTCGCGCCGTTTGCAATCAGCAGCAGGACTGCGAGGATCGTCGTCGTTCTCATGGCCGCGCTCCCGGTCCCGAGATCGGCAGGCCGTTGCTGACATAGGACAGATAGTATTCGAGGTTGCGATACTCGTCGTCCTGCGGGTTGAGCGGCACCGCGCGGGTCTGGCTGTTGCAGGTGGTGAAGCGGCGGCTGGTCGTGCCCATGCCGCTCCATTCCGAGCGGTAGATCGGCATCGCGTTCAGGATGCCAAGCGCCGGCGCCAGCACCTCGGCGCGGATCCGCTCGCCCGGGCTCTGCACATGGCAGGTCGCGCAGGAGAAATTGAGCTGGCCGCGGCGGGTGTAGAAATATTCCTTGCCCTTCTGATAGGCCTCGAGCGCGCGCGGATCGTTCGGGATCTTGATGTCCATCGGCTTGCCGCGCGAGGTGAAGGCCATGTAGGCGGTAAGCGCCGCCATGTCGTCCTTCACATAGGACAGCGGCGCCTCGCCATTGGCCTCGCGGCACCGGTTGAGCGCGAGCTCAAGCGTGACGACCTTGCCTTCCTGCTCGTCGAAATAGGGATAGTTCTGACGGATGCCGATGCCCTTGTTCGGGAAGCAGTCGGCGTAGCTCTTGCCGTTCTTGAACGGCTTCGAAAACATCTCCTTGCCGGCTTCGAGCGAGAACTCGTAGGGCGGAAACTGTTCCTTCTCTTCCCACTGCTTGTGCAGGTCCTCATTCATCGAATAGGGACCGTTGACGAAATCCTCGAGCTTCAGCTTGGGGAATTTGGTGGTGAAGTATTTCTGGAAGGCGGCCTTGTCGGCCGCGGGATCGACCGTGTCCGCCGCGTGCGCCGACGCCGCCAGCACGCCCAGCGTCAGCGCCGCGGATGCGACAAGAAGGGCAAGGCGCCGCGTCATTGAATCTTCGCCGTGATGCTGTCGGTCGCGCCCTTGTTGTCGACCCAGCCGATCTTCAGATCGTCGCCCTTGTTGCCGCCCTTGAAGGAGAACTTGACATAGGGATCCTTGGAGACGCCGCCGCCCCAGTCGGCGATGAACACCGGCTTGCCGTCATGCTCGAAGGTGAGCTGCTGGATGAAATGCGGCGGAATGATCTCGCCCTTGGCGTCCTTGACGAAGCCGGAATCCATCGGATGCTGGATCAGCGCCTGCACTTCGGTGGTCTCACCGTTTGACGTGGCGCGCACGCGAATGCTCGATGCCATCGGATTATTCCTTTATGGTTTGCGCATGATCTTGTCGGAAAACCGGTTCGCACTTTGCACTAACGTGGCCCTCCGGGTCCGGATCATGCGTGATCAGCCGCCGCAGCCGCCGACGGTGACCTTGACCTCCTTGGTGGCGCTGTAGAGCTTGCCGCCGGCCTCGACGATCACGGTCACATTGCTGGTCTTCGCCATCTTGATGCGGTTGGCGACGCTCGGCAGCGTGCCTGCCGGAATCCGGTAGGAGGCGATCAGCGCGATCGGGTTCTCGCTGACCAGGAACGAGATCGAGCTGACGTCGGCGAGCGTCGTGGTGGCCGAGATCGGCACCACCGCGCCGTTCTCGGCGATCTCAGGCGCGTCCATCTTCACCTTGTCGGACGGTTCGGCGGTCTTGCCATAGAGCGCCTTGATCGCGTCGGCCTCGTTCTTCTGCTTGAACGCCTCCGTGGGATAGGGGTCGTTGGCGGCTGCGAGCGCCTGCCGTCCGCCGAACGGGATGACGCCGAGCCCGATCAGCGCGGCGACACCAGCGCCCTTCAGCACCAGGCGCCGCGTCCCGGAAAATTCGTTGGTCGTGATGCTCATCCCAAAAATACTCCTCAAACGATCGTCGTAGCGTCACAACGTCTGCAGGAAATCCACCACCGCGCTGATCTCCTTCTCGCTCAAGATCCGGTTTCGTCCGAACGGAGGCATCACGGTCAGCGGGTTGCGCTTGGTCTCGTCTGATACGATCGCTATCAGCTCGTCGCGGCTGTATTTCTTGTTGAGCCCGGTCAGCTCGGGGCCGATCGTGCCGGGCAGATCGCCGCCCTTGATCACATGGCAGGTCAAACAGTTACCCTTGCCGCGATCGAAGGCGAGCTTCTGGCCCTCGGCGGCGGACTGGGCCTGTGCGGGAGCAGCGACTGCCGCGCCCGCCAGCAGTGCCAGCACGAGGGCAGGCTTGGAGAAGTTGGCGATCAAGGGTGTTTCCCGGGCTTCAATCTCGATAATCCGATCGCAATATAGAGAGTGGAAAGCACAAAGGCGATCGGCTGGCAACTCGGAGAATGGGCGCGTTGCGGCGGGGTTAATATCTTGCGGAGGAGATCAGCTCCGTCACCCCCTGAGGTGCGAGCGGAGCGAGCCTCGAGGGGCGGACGGGCCGACCGTGGCCGTGCATTCTTCCAGGCTCGCTCCGCTCGCATCTCAGAATGACGGTCAGAGCGCATGCTCAGCGGGTTCCGCTTTTTGCGGGTGTTACGTGCACGGTTTACGGTTGGGTGACTTGAGGGAGAAGCGCGGTGGCAGGCTATGTCGCGGAGTTCGGCAAGAATGGCCGGCCGGTGGAGGCGGACGGGCGGCTCGATGCGGCGGCGTTCCATCGCAACCATCAGCCGATCTGGGCCGTCCTGAAGGATTATCTCGCCGGCCAATCCGGCGACGTGCTGGAAGCCGGCAGCGGTACCGGCCAGCATGTCGTCTATTTCGCGGGCCAGGCGCCCGACATCACCTGGTGGCCGAGCGATCTTCATGCCGCGCATCTGCGTAGCATCGAGGCTTGGCGCGCGGATGCCGGCCTTGCCAACATCCAGCCGCCGCAGCCGATCGACCTGTCCGATCCGGCCTGGTCGCCGGCGCCATCGGCAGCCAAAGGCCCGGACAAGCTGCTCGCGATCTTCTGTGCCAACGTGATCCACATTGCGCCCTGGCGCGTCGCCGAGGGGCTGTTCGCCGGCGCCGCCAGGCATCTGCGCACTGGCGGAAAACTGTTCCTCTATGGTCCGTTCAAGCGCGGCGGCAAGCACACCGCGCTCAGCAATGCGGTGTTCGACACCTCCTTGCGTGAGCGCGACGCGGAATGGGGCGTGCGCGATATCGTTGATCTCGAGAAGCTGGCCGAGAGCGTCGGGCTGAAGCTGGCCGGCTCGTTCGACATGCCGGCCAACAACATGATTCTGGTGTTCGCGCGAGACTAGAGCATGGTCCGGAAAGGCGCAGAGCGCGGTGACGATTCAGCCCAATCTCATGGCGCTTCAGCGCGCGGCGCTCATCGGTCACCGTCGATTCAGCCGGTCCCTGCACGTCAGGAGCACGCAGCCGCAGGCCGCGCGCGCGGATGATGCGAGCTCGGATCGCGGTCGGTCCCTTGCTCGATAATGTGTCATTTGACACACTGGTGTGTGTCAAGTAGCATACCTCCACCACGGAGGCCAGAATGAAGAGGCGGCTTTATCCGGCCGTGCTGGAGCGCGGCCCGCGAGGCGCGTTCGGCGCCTGGTTTCCCGATTTTCCGGGTTGCGTGGCCGGAGGCAGATCGCAGGAAGAGGCGATCGAACGCGCCGAGCACGCGCTGGCTCAGGCGGTGGACGGCTGGGTCGAGCAGGGGCGCGCGCTGCCGGAGCCGACGCCGATCGAGCGCATCGTCCCGCCCAAGGGCTCCGACGTCGCCGCGTTCTTCATGGTCGGCGTCGATCCGCCCGATCCATCCGAGCGCGTCAACGTCTATCTGCCGAAGAGCCTGATCGCGCGGATCGACAAGCGCGCCGCCGAGCTCGGCATGAGCCGTTCCAGCTATTTCGGCTTCGCGAGCTCGCTGGCACTCGAATGGCCCGGCGGATTTCCGCGTGGCGCCCCCATCACACCGCGCTCCAAGGTGCACAAGACCGGTGCACTGCGCGCGGAGAGGCGACCGAGCAAGAAGCGGACGTGATAGGTGATTGATCACCGAACGACAAGCTTTCTCGCCGTCACCCTGAGGAGGCCGCGTAGCGGCCGTCTCGAAGGGCGACGGCCCGGCTTTCTCCGCGAGGGGTTCGTCACTCGCTGAATAGCGGGGCCGTGCATCCTTCGAGCCGCGGCTCCTCAGGATGACGGGACTGATGGACCTGTCGGCCTGTAATCGCGCGACATGAGAGTGGGGCCAACCTTCGTGCGTCTCCCGCATGGCCTACGTCTGTTTGCGTCGGTTGATCGTCGTCGACGTGCTCTCCATAGTGCCCGCGATTGGAGGCTCCCGCCGGGGCTTCAGCGCGGGAATGCCGATGATCGATGTGACAGTTTTGGAGGAGGCGGCCGACGACGCGCGGGCGCGCGGCAACGTTTTGCGGCTCGCCGCAGCGCAGGCGCTGACCGGCGCTAATTCGGCCGTGATCTTCGCCACCGGCTCGATCGTCGGCGCCACGCTGGCACCGAGCGTCTCGCTCGCGACCGTGCCGCTCTCGATGTATGTGCTCGGGCTTGCCGCCGGCACGCTGCCGACCGGCGCGATCTCGCGCGCTTATGGCCGCCGTATCGCCTTCATCATCGGCACCGGCTGCGGCACGCTCACCGGCTTGCTCGGTGCCTGGGCCATCTTGCATTCGTCGTTCTGGCTGTTCTGCGCCGCGACCTTCCTCGGCGGTCTCTACGGCGCGGTGGCGCAGTCCTATCGCTTCGCCGCGGCCGACGGCGCGAGCGCCGCGTTCCGGCCCAAAGCGGTGTCGTGGGTGATGGCCGGCGGCGTGTTCGCCGGCGTGCTCGGGCCGCAGCTCGTGCAATGGACCATGGACGTGTGGCCGCCCTATCTGTTCGCCTTCTCCTTCGTGATGCAGGCGCTGGTCGCGCTGGTTGCAATGGCAGTGCTGTCCGGCGTCGACGCGCCGAAGCCCGCGGTGGCGGATTTGCATGGCGGCCGTCCGCTGCTTGAGATCGCCAAGCAGCCGCGTTTCATCGCCGCCGCGCTGTGCGGCGCGATTGCCTATCCGATGATGAACCTCGTGATGACCTCGGCGCCGCTCGCCATGAAGATGTGCGGGCTCACGGTGAGCGATTCCAATTTCGGCATTCAATGGCACATCGTGGCGATGTACGGACCGAGCTTCTTCACCGGCTCTCTGATCGCGCGATTCGGTGCGCCCGTGATCGTGGCGCTCGGCCTCGTTCTCGAAGCGGTGGCCGCGATGATCGGGCTGTCCGGCATCACCGCGCCGCACTTCTGGGCCACGCTGATCGTGCTCGGGCTCGGCTGGAATTTCGCTTTCGTCGGCGCTTCCGCGCTGGTGCTGGAAACGCACTGGCCGCAGGAACGCAACAAGGTCCAGGCCTTCAACGATTTCCTCGTCTTCGGCATGATGGCGATCGGCTCGTTCTCGTCCGGCCAGTTGCTCGCGCATTACGGCTGGAATGCCGTCAACATGGTGGTCTTCCCGCCGGTGATGCTCGGGCTCGCCGTACTGTTGCTCGCCTCGGTTGCGAAGCGCCGGGCGCGATTGCGGGCGGGAGACGAGATACTGGACCCCGGCGTTTCGGCATGAGCGGAAATGTGCGTCGTGGCTTCCCGTGGGAAGTTCCCTGCTGCCAATTGCTGACACTTCGATCCGAATCGAAGTGATTGCCTCGCATGGCTATTTACATCGTCACAACCGGCGATTCCCTGTCATGACGATGTGAGAAGCAAGAGCAACAAGATGGACGCATCCTCATACGCCCCGCCCGATGAAACTTCGCTGCGCTACGAGGGCTGGCGCATCGTCGTCGTCTGCTTTCTGCTTGCGACCTTCGGCTGGGGTCTCGGCTTCTACGGTCAGAGCGTCTATGTCGCCGAGCTACAACGGCTGCACGGCTGGCCGGCGTCACTGATCTCCTCGGGCACCACGTTCTTCTATTTGTTCGGCGCGGCGCTCGTTGCCTTCGTCAGCGAGGCGATCAAGGCGTTCGGTCCACGCAAATGCCTGATCGCGGGCACGCTTGCGATGGCCGCCGCGTCAGTTGCGATTGGCGAGGTGCGCGAGCCCTGGCAGCTCTATCTCGCGGACGCCTTGCTCGCCTTCGGTTGGGCCGGCACCAGCCTCGCCATCATCACCAATACGCTCGGCCTGTGGTTCGACAAGAAACGCGGCATGGCGATCAGCCTCGCGCTCAACGGCGCGAGCTTCGGCGGCATCGTCGGCGTACCGCTGCTGGTGGCGGGAATCGGCGCGTTCGGCTTTTCCGGCGCAATGATCGCAGCCAGCGCGCTGCTCATCGTCGTGATGGTGCCGGTGACCTTGATCTTCGTCGGCCAGCCCCCGGCGCACCTCCACGCGGCCACCTTGGCCGCCGCAGACGCGCCGTCGGCCACGCAACTCCGTGCCCGGGCGCTGCGCGATATCAACTTCCTGTCGATCTCGGTCGCATTCGCGCTGGTGTTGTTTGCCCAGGTCGGCTTCATCGTCCACCTGATCGCGTTCCTGGATCAGACGATCGGGCGCGAGCGCGCCACGATCGCGATCGCGCTGTTGACCGCGATGGCGGTGGTCGGCCGCGTCTCATTCTCCTTCGTGATCGACCGGCTGAACCAGCGGCTGGCATCGGCGCTGTCCTTCGCCAGCCAGGCCGTCGCACTGCTCGTCATCATCAATCTGCACAACGATGTCGCACAGATCGCGGCCTGCGGGCTGTTCGGTTTCTCCGTCGGCAACCTGATCACGCTGCCGTCGCTGATCATTCAGCGCGAGTTCGATCCGCGCGCGTTCGGTGTGCTGGTCAGCCTGCTCACGGCCATCAACCAGGTGACTTATTCCTTCGGCCCGGGCGTGATCGGATTGCTGCACGACCTTTCCGGCAGCTACACATTGCCGTTCTATGGCTGCATCGCTGTCGAGCTGATCGCGGCTGTTGTGATCATGATGAAGAGGACTTAGCTCCGGATGGAGCGAAGCGAATTTCCACCTCCCCTTGAAAAGGGGAGGTCGCTTTGCTCGCCAGAGCAACGCGGGTGGGGATCTGCTCCCTCCGCATGCAGCGTCGCTCGCGGCTGACCCCCATCCCGACCTTCCCCCTTTTTTGGGGTAGGGCAATCGCATTTGGGAGAAAAGCGCCCTGCGGCCATCCTTCGAGACGCCGCTCCGCGGCTCCTCAGGATGAGGTCTTGTTTTGCGGCACAATAGTAGATCCTCATGGTGAGGAGCGCCGCTTGCGGCGCGTCTCGAACCACGAGGCCGAGTATGTACGAAGCCGCCCAAGGCGGCATATGCGATAGACCTGCCTTTGAGGGGGCTACGATCGCTGTCGTGATTTCCGGACCTTCTTCTCGCCGATCTTGCCGGCCGCCGCGACACGCAGCAGGCGCCGGAAGGTCGGGCATTCCATGTGGCTCGGCGCGGGGCAGGCGGCGGCGTGGCGCAGGCCGTCGCGCATGGCGTTCAGCTTGCGAATGGTCCGGTCGAGCTCCTCCGCCTTGGCTGCCAGCTTGCGGCGATCGATCCGTGGCCGGCCATCCGGCGCAAACATTGTCCTGATGTCGTCGAGCGAGAAGCCGGCGGCGCGGCCGAGCGCGATCAGCGCCAGCCGATCCAGCACGGCCGGGTCGAACAGGCGGCGAAGTCCCCGCCGTCCATGCGAGGCGATCAGCCCCTTCTCCTCATAGAAGCGCAGGGTCGAGGCGCGCACCCCCGACATTTGCGCGAGTTCTGCGATATCGATGTCCCTCACGGCCTTGACCTCAAGTTAACTTGAACTGGCAGAGTGCAGCCATCCGCTTGCTCCAGGCAAGCATCACGACAGGCAATAGTGCAAGCAGAGGAAGAAAATCATGAGTGACGCGCCGCAGGCGGACGATGAGCAGGCGAGATTGTGGAACGGTCCCTCCGGACGCGGCTGGGTCGAGACCCGCGACGTGCTGGAGCGGATGTTCAAGCCGTTCGAGGATCTGCTCGTCGCCGCGGTGGCCGATGCCTCGGCCGGGGATGTGCTCGACGTAGGCTGCGGCACCGGCGCGACGACGTTCGCCGTCGCGCAGGCGCTCGGTTCGGAGGGGCGCTGCACCGGCATCGACATTTCGGAACCGATGGTCGCAGCGGCGCGCGCCCGCGCGGCGCAGGAGGGACGACCTGCGAACTTCATCTGCGCCGACGCGCAAACCCATGCCTTTGCGCCCGCAAGCTTCGACATGATCATCTCGCGCCTCGGCGTGATGTTTTTTGCGGATCCGGTGAGGGCCTTCGCGAATCTGCGC
This sequence comes from Bradyrhizobium sp. ORS 86, assembly GCF_045571475.1. NCBI lineage: Bacteria > Pseudomonadati > Pseudomonadota > Alphaproteobacteria > Hyphomicrobiales > Nitrobacteraceae > Bradyrhizobium > Bradyrhizobium sp. ORS 86. Next base: position 664,555 of record NZ_CP120699.1, read on the forward strand.
AGCGCGGGGCGGCCTGGCGCCGCACTTCGCTTCATCGCCTGGCGAGGGATGGCAGACAATCCGTTCATGACGACGGTCGAGCGGGCGGCGAAGCCGTTGCTGCCGAACCTTCCTGCGCGTCGGTTGGATGCGCCGGGCCAGTTCGCTTTCGCGGACCGGTATCGGATCGAAGCCATTCTGATGGCGAGCGGCTGGCAGGAGCTCGCGATCCGGCCCCTCGACATCGTCTGCGGTTTCCCGGCATCGGAGCTTGGACGTTATGTCAGTTGGCTCGGCCCGGTCGGTCTGATGCTGCAGGGAATGGCCGATCCGGTCCGCGCGCAGGTGATCGACACCGTGCGCGGCGCCTTCGATCGCTACATCGATGGAACCCAGGTTCGTTTCACCGCGGCCTGCTGGATGGTCGCCGCGCGGGCGCCGATGGACGTGGCGTATGGCTGACGCGGTGGAGTATTTGACCAGCGCGGTGTTGATCGGAACCGGCGCCACCGCGGTAATGGATATCTGGGCGGTGATTCGCGCGCGGCTGCTCGGTATCCGATCTCTGGACTATGCGCTGGTCGGCCGCTGGTTCGGTCATCTCGCGCACGGGCGCGTCTGTCACCACCGGATCGCCGCCTCAGCCGCGATCGCCGGCGAGCGATCAATTGGATGGATCGCGCATTATCTGATCGGGATCGGCTTTGCGGGCCTGCTGCTCGCGATCGTCGGTCTCGATTGGGTGCGTGTTCCGACGCTTGCCCCGGCGCTGATCGTCGGAATTGCCAGTGTGGCCGCGCCGTTCCTGGTGATGCAGCCGGCCATGGGCGCCGGCATCGCCGCGAGCCGGACGCCTGATCCGACCGCCGCGCGGCTGCACAGCCTCGTGACGCACGCGGTGTTCGGCGCCGGACTCTACATCGCGGCCTGGCTGGCGCGTCCGTTGTTGCCGCCGTAGCCCCGGATGGAGCGAAAGCGTAATCCGAACCCCCTTTCACCTCCCCTTGAAAAGGGGAGGTCGCTTTGCTCGCCAGGGCAAAGCGGGTGGGGATCTGCTCTCTCCTCAAACAGCATCGTTCGCGGCTGACCCCCATCCCGACCTTCCCCCTTTCAGGGGGAAGGGGAAGCCGGCCACGAAGCTAGATCGCGCGCTGCTTCAGGAGATCCTCGAGGTCGAGCCGCCTGGTGAACATCGCGAGCTTGCCGTCGGCCGTGCGCGGCCATTCGGCCTCGGGCCGGTCCCAGTAGAGCTCGACGCCGTTCTCGTCGGGATCGCGCAGGTACAGTGCCTGGCTGACGCCGTGATCGCTGGCGCCGTCGAGTGCAATGCCGGCGGTGAGCACGCGATGTAGCGCGTCGGCGAGCGCCGCGCGGGTCGGATAGAGGATGGCGGTGTGGAACAGGCCGGTGGTTCCGGGTGGCGGCGGATGGCCGCCCTTGCTCTCCCAGGTGTTGAGGCCGATGTGGTGGTGATAGCCGCCGGCCGAGATGAAGGCGGCGCCGGAGCCCATGCGCTGCTGCAGCTCGAAGCCGAGCACGCCGCAATAGAAGCCGAGCGCGCGATCGAGATCGGCGACTTTGAGGTGGACATGCCCGATCCGGGTGCCCGCGATGATGGGAGGGGTCTGCGACACGTTCTGGCTCCGCTGGCGTGCGGCTTCCCGGCCGCGGGAAGCCTGTCAGTTTGATATAATCAGAATCTGCGGATCGAAGAGCGGTCGATCCGGAAACCCAAGGTTTCCGGAAGCGTCTCAGTTGCGGGCGGAAGACTTACGCCAGCTCCGACAGTTCGCCGCCGGGCACCTCGAACTCGAACGTGTTCAGCGTCATCGACACCATGGTGTAGTAGCCGCACAACCCGATGATCTCGACCACGCCGCGCAGGGTCAGCAGTTCGACCGCCTCGTCGTACAGCGGCTTGGCCACGCCGTGGCCCTCGTGCAGCGACTTGGCGAGCTCGTAGATCATCTTGGCCTTGGGATCATCGAAGGTCGGGACGCGCCGCACCCGGATGTCTTCGATGATCTTCGGATCGAGGCCGCCCTTCAGCGCCAGGCGCTTGTGCGCATACCACTCGTAATGCGCGGTCCAGTGCCGGGCGGTGACCAGGATCGCGATCTCCGACAGCTTTGCCGGAAACACCGTGTCGAAACGCAGCACCTCGCCCAGGCGCGTGGCATGCCGCGCCATCTCCGGGCTGTTGAGCCACGCCATCATCGGCGCCGGCGGGGCCCCGCGCTTGCCGGCGATCGACTCGTCATAGGTTTCCTTTTGGGCGGCGTTCATTTCGCCAGGCGAAAGGAGCTTGAGCCGCATGTCCGTTTCCTCTTGTTTTTCAATCGTTACCCCATCTCGCGCATACACCCGATCGGGCGGAGTGACCAGCGACAGCAGAGCATGGCGCGCTCGCAAGACATATTGAATTCCATGGGGCGCTGGCTAAGGTCGATTTCAATTCGTCGATTTTGACCGGAAACGCACAATGGCTGACCTCGAGAAATTCCGCAGTGAGACCCGCGCCTGGCTGGAGCAGAATTGTCCGCCGGAGATGCGCAAGCCGATGACGTCGGATGGCGATACGTTCTGGGGCGGCCGTAACGCCAAGTTCTCCTCCGAAGCGCAGCGCGTCTGGTTCGAGCGCATGCGCGACAAGGGCTGGACCGTGCCGCACTGGCCGAAGGAGTATGGCGGCGGCGGCCTCGACGGCGAGGAAGCCAAGATCGTCCGCCAGGAGATGGCGGCAATCGGCGCGCGACAGCCGCTCACCTCATTCGGCATCTCCATGCTCGGGCCGGCGCTGCTGAAATACGGCACCGAGGAACAGAAGAAGGAGCATCTGCCTGACATCACCGCGGGCCTGATCCGCTGGTGCCAGGGCTATTCCGAACCGAACGCCGGTTCCGATCTCGCCTCGCTGCAGACCCGCGCCGAGAGCGACGGCGACGACTACATCATCAACGGCCAGAAGATCTGGACCTCCTACGCCAACCATGCCGACTGGATCTTCTGCCTGGTCCGCACCGATCCGGCGGCGAAGAAGCATGACGGCATCAGCTTCATCCTGTTCGACATGACGTCGAAGGGGGTTTCGACCAAGCCGATCCTCTTGATCTCGGGCTATTCGCCGTTCTGCGAAACCTTCTTCGACAATGTGCGGGTGCCGAAGTCGCACGTCGTGGGGCAGGTCAATCGCGGCTGGGACGTCGCCAAGTATCTGCTGCAGCACGAGCGCGCGATGATCTCGGGCATGGGCGAGCGCGGCGTCGGCCGGCCGCTCGGCCAGATCGCGGCGGACTCCGTCGGTGCGGACGCGCAAGGCAAGCTCGACGATGCGCAGTTGCGCAGCCAGATCGCGACCTTCGAGGTCGACGAGGCTGCGCTCGCCGCGGCCGCCGAACGCGCGGTCGATCTCGCCAAGGCCGGGCAGTCGCATCCGGCGTTCTCGTCGGCGATGAAATATTATGGCACCGAGCTCAACAAGCGCCGCTACGAGATCCTGATGTCGGCGGGCGGCATCGACGCGCTGGAATGGGAGAGCGAGCGCTCCAGGGGCGGCGCCCGGCCGCGCGCCTGGCTGCGCACCAAGGCCAACTCGATCGAGGGCGGCACCAGCGAGGTGATGCTTGGCATCGTCGCCAAGCGCATCCTCGATTTGCCGGGCGCGTGATTGCAAATTCCTCATCCTGAGGAGCGCGGAACGCGCGTCTCGAAGGATGAGGCCCCGATATCGGCCTCATGGTTCGAGACGGCGCCAGAGCGCCTCCTCACCATGAGGGGCAACAGTGAAAATCAATCGAAGATATCCAGAGCGGAATCCACCAATGGCCCTCGTCCTCACCGAAGAACAATCCATGCTGCGCGACAGCGCGCGCGGTCTCATCAGCGACAAGGCGCCGGTGTCGCATCTGCGCAGCTTGCGCGACTCCAAGGATGCTACCGGCTTCTCGCGCGAGCTCTGGAAGACCTTTGCCGAGATGGGCTTCTCCGGCCTCTTGGTGCCGGAAAAATTCGGCGGCAGCGGGCTCGGCTGCGTCGAGGCCGGCATCGTGATGGAGGAGATCGGCCGCAGCTTGATGCCCTCGCCGTTCCTGGCGACGTCAGTGGTGGCGGCATCGGCGCTGTCGCGCGGCGGCAGCGAGGCGCAGAAGGCGCAGCACCTGCCGAAGATTTCCGCCGGCTCATTGCTCGCTGCGCTTGCCGTCGATGAGGGCGCCAAGCATCGCCCGCTGCACACCAAGCTGCAGGCGGCGCGGTCCGGCAACGGCTTCAAGCTCTCGGGCGACAAGGCGTTCGTGGTCGACGGCCACACCGCTGATCTGCTGATCGTCGCGGCGCGCACGGCGGGCAGCGCCGGTGACAAGAACGGGCTGACGCTGTTCCTGGTCGATCCGAAGGCGAAGGGCCTCGCGGTCGAACGGACCGCGATGGTCGACTCGCACAATGCGGCGCGCCTCGTGTTCGACAATGTCGAGGTCAATGCCGACAGCGTGCTCGGCGAGGTCGACCAAGGGTTTGGGCTGCTCGAGGGCGTGCTCAATGTCGGCCGCGGCGCGGTCGCGTCCGAAATGGTCGGCCTGAGCGAAGAGGTGTTCGGCCGCACCGTGGCCTATCTCAAGGAGCGCAAGCAGTTCGGCAAGGCGATCGGTGAATTCCAGGCGCTGCAGCACCGGGCTGCTCAACTTTATATCGAGATCGAGATCACCCGCGCCGCTGTCCTGAAGGCGCTGCAGGCGCTCGATGCCGACATCGACAAGGCCGGCACCGCGGTCGCGGTTGCCAAGGCGCGCGCCGGCACCACGGCGACGCAGGCCGTACAGGAGGGCGTGCAGATGCATGGCGGCATGGGCATGACCGACCAGTTCGACATCGGCTTCTTCATGAAGCGCGCCCGGGTCTGCCAGGAGCTGTTCGGCGACAGCAACTTCCACACCGACCAACTCGCACGGGCGAAGGGGTATTGAGGGCAGGTAGTGTCTCGCCGCACACTACACTGTCATCGCCCGGCTTGACCGGGCGACCCAGTATTCCAGAGGCGATGGTCTTTGAACGGATAGGCCGCGGCGTACTGGATCACCCGCCTTCGCGGGTGATGACAATTGAGGCTGTGGGAGAGCTCGTCCGCTAAACTGCCGTCACCGGATCGGCGGCGCGTACTGGACGCCGCCGGCGTTCCAGAGCTGGTTCATGCCACGCGGGATCTTCAGCTTGGATCCGGCGCAAAGCGTGGCCACGCATCACGCTGTCGTCGCCCGGCTTGACCGGGCGACCCAGTATTCCAGAGGCAGTCGTGTTTGAACGGATAGGCCGCGGCGTACTGGATCACCCGCTTTCGCGGGTGATGACAGTTGAGGCTGTGGGAGAGCTCGTCCGCTAAACTGCCGTCACCGAATCGGCGGCGCGTACTGGACGCCGCCGGCGTTCCAGAGCTGGTTCATGCCACGCGGAATCTTCAGCTTGGAGCCGCTGCCGACGTTGCGGTCGTAGACCTCGCCGTAGTTGCCGACGTGGCGGATGATGCGTACGGCCCAGTCCTTGGTCAGGCCGAGATCCTCGCCATAGCTGCCCTCGGTCCCGACCAGCCGCATCACCTCGGGCTTCTTCGACTTCAACGCCTCGTCGATGTTCTTGGAGGTGACGCCGAGCTCCTCGGCGTTGATCATGGCGTACAGCGTCCACTTCACGATCATCATCCAGTCGTCGTCGCGCAACCGCACCACCGGCGCCAGCGGCTCCTTCGAGATGATGTCGGCCAGGATGACCTGATCGTTCGGCTTGGAAAGGTTAAGCCGGAGCGCGTAGAGTTGCGAGGCGTCCGACGTCAGGGTGTCGCACTGGCCGGAGTCATAGGCCTTCACGACGTCGTCCAGCTTGTCGAACTTCATCTCCGTGTACTTCATGTTGTTGGCACGGAAGTAGTCGGCAAGATTGAGCTGCGTCGTGGTGTTGGACTGCACGCAGACCTTGCTGCCGTCCAGGTTAAGCGCGGAATCGATGTTGCGTGCGCGCGGGATCATGAAGCCCTGGCCGTCATAGTAGGCGACGGCGGGGAAATAGAGGTCGTAATTGGTCTCGCGCGACATGCTCCAGGTCGAATTGCGCGAGAGGATGTCGACCTTGCGGTCCTGCAACTCCTTGAAGCGTTCGCTGGCGTCGAGCGGAACGAACTTCGCCTTCGACGGGTCGTCGAAGATGGCCGACGCCACCGCACGGCAGAAGTCGACATCGAAGCCGGTCCAGTTGCCCTTGTCGTCGGGAATCGAGAAGCCCGGCAGGCCCTTGTTGACGCCGCACAGCACCTCGCCGCGGCGCTGCGTACGCTTCAGCGTGCGCGTGTCGTAGCGCTCATAGGTGATGGCGGCGGCTGCGACCAGCACAGCAACCGCGAGCCCGATCGTCAGGCCGCCTCGAAATGTACGCATGGATGTCTCTCGCCAATGGAGGGATAACGGGTGAGCTGATGAAGGCGGGCTGGAGGCTAGAGTTGGGGCTTCTGCCGGACGATCACCTTGGTGCCGACCGGGACGCGGCCGTACAAATCCATGACGTCGGCGTTGACGAGCCGGAAGCAGCCCGAGGAGATCGCGGTGCCGATCGTGTCAGGCTGATTGGTACCGTGGATGCGATAGACCGTGGTGCCCAGATACATCGCGCGCGCGCCGAGCGGGTTGCCGGGGCCGCCTGCCATGAAACGCGGCAGATAGGGCTGACGTGCGATCATCTCCGGCGGGGGCGTCCAGTCGGGCCATTCCGCCTTGCGGGTGATGCTCAGAAGGCCTTGCCACTGGAAGCCTTCGCGGCCGACGCCGATGCCGTAGCGCAATGCGCGGCCATTGCCTTGCACGAGGTAAAGATGGCGCTCGGCCGTGGAGATGATGATGGTGCCCGGCGCCTCATTGGTGCGGTAGTAGACGACCTGCTTCTGCCATTCCGGATCGAGCTGGTAATTTTCGTCGGGGACCAGGCCAGGCTCGTCGACGTCGGGCCGGCTCTGCGCAAAGCCTTGCGACGTCGACAGCACCAGACCGACCACGGCGGTCACCATCCAGATCAGGTGACGAAGTTTCATCATGCAAAGCTCTCCTTCTCGGCGCAGGCCAACCGCCTGCTCCACTCAAATCGCGCGAACATCAAATCTCAGTGACAGCTTGATGGCAAGCTTGGGGCACGCACAGGTGGTATCCCGCTGTAATGCTTCCCGTTTTTTGATCGTCGCGTCACCGCTCGACCAATCTCATCTCGGCGCGATCCAGAGTCGCAGGGCGAAGGAGACCAGAGCGACCGTGCCAACACCGCCGAGCCAGAGCGCAGCGAACCACAGGAGGCGCCGGCCGAGCGGGCGCGGGGCGGGATCCGGCGGCATCAGTGATACCCGTGCCCGGGCCGCACCTTGCCGCGGAACACCCAGTAGGCCCAGCCGGTGTAGCCGAGGATCAGCGGGATCAGCACCGCGACGCCGACCAGCATGAAGATCTGGCTGTTCTCCGGCGCGGCCGCCTGCCAGATCGTGATGCTCTGCGGCACGATATACGGATACATGCTGATGCCGAGCCCGGCATAGGACAGCGCGAACAGCGCCAGCGACAGGAAGAACGGCTGGTAGTCGTACTTGTTGGTCAGCGCGCGCAGCAGCAACATGGCAACGGCGGCGACCGCGATCGGTACCGGCGCGGTCAGGATGATGTTCGGCCAGGCGAACCAGCGATGGGTGTACTGCACGTGCAGGAACGGCGTCGCGATGCTGACGGCGCCGATCGCGCAAAGCATCGCGATCAGAAGCCCCCAGCTCAGGTGGTAGGCGCGGTCGCGCAAATCGCCTTCGGTCTTCATCACAAGCCAGGTAGCGCCAAGCAGCGCGTAGCCGACCACGAGCGCCACGCCGGTCAGGATGCTGAACGGCGTCAGCCAGTCCCACCAGCCGCCGGCATATTGCCGTCCCTCGACATGCACCCCTTGTAGAATGGCGCCGAGCGCAATCCCCTGCGCCAGCGCCGCCAGCAGCGAGCCGCCGGCGAAGGCGATATCCCACTTGTTGCGCGCCTTCTGCGTCCGCCAGCGGAATTCGAACGCGACGCCGCGGAACACAAGGCCAAGCAACATCGCGATGACAGGCGTGTAGAGCGCCGGCATCAGCACCGCATAGGCCAGCGGAAACGCCGCCATCATGCCGCCGCCGCCGAGCACCAGCCAGGTCTCGTTGCCGTCCCACACCGGCGCCACGCTGTTCATGATGATGTCGCGGTCCGTCTTCTGCGGAAACAGCGGAAACAGGATGCCGAGGCCGAGGTCGAAGCCGTCCATCACGACATAGACGAACACGGCAAAGGCAATGATGAAGGCCCAGATCGTGGCGAGGTCGGCGGCGAAGCTCATCGTGCGCCCTCCACGGCAGCGCCTGCGGCCGGCGTGATGCCGGCGGCGCGCGCCGGCAGGTCATGCGACGGGCCTTGCTCGCCATGATGCGGCGGCTGCGCCATCAGCCGCAGGATGTAGACCACGCCGGCGACGAACACGGCGAAATAGACGATGATGAAGGCGATCAGCGAGGAGCCGACCGCGGGCGCTGCGAGCGGGGAGACCGCATCGGCCGTTCGCAACAGTCCGTAGACGGTGAACGGCTGCCGGCCGGTCTCGGTGGTGATCCAGCCGGCGAGCACGGCAATGAAGCCGGCCGGTCCCATCGCGATCGCGAACAGGTGCAGCAGCCGCGTCTCGTACATCTTTCCGCGCCAGCGCATCACGAGGCTGAACAGGCCGAGGCCCAGGATCAGGAAGCCGAGCCCGACCATGACGCGGAATGCCCAGAAGGTGATCGGCACCGGTGGCCAGTTCTCGCGCGGCACGGTGTCGAGGCCGGCCAGCGGAGCGTCGAGCGAGTGCTTCAGGATCAGCGACGACAGCTTCGGCACCTCGATCGCGTATTTCACCCTGGCATCGGCCATGTCGGGCCAGCCGAACAGCACCAGCGGCGCGCCGTCCTTGTGGCTCTGGAAGTGGCCTTCCATCGCCATCACCTTGGCGGGCTGATGCTCCAGCGTGTTGAGGCCGTGCTGGTCACCGGCGAAGATCTGGATCGGCGCCACCAGCGTCGCCATCCACATCGCCATCGAGAACATCACGCGCGGGCCGGCGAGATGCTGGTCGCGCAGCAGATGAAAGGCGCCGACCGCACCGACCACGAGCGAGGTGGTGAGATACGCCGCCAGCACCATGTGCACGAGCCGGTAGGGGAATGACGGATTGAAGATCACCTTCAGCCAGTCGGCGGCGACGAACTGCCCGTCGGCATTGACGGTATAACCGGCCGGCGTCTGCATCCAGGAGTTGGCCGACAGGATCCAGAACGCAGAGATCAGCGTGCCGATCGCGACCATCAGCGTCGCGATAAAATGCAGCCTATGGCCGACGCGTTCGAGCCCGAACAGCATCACGCCGAGGAAGCCCGCCTCGAGGAAGAACGCGGTCAGCACTTCATAGGCCATCATCGGGCCGATCACCGGGCCGGTCTTGTCCGCGAACGCCGACCAGTTGGTGCCGAACTGGTAGGACATCACGATGCCCGACACCACGCCCATGCCGAAAGCGACCGCGAAGATCTTCAGCCAGTAATTGAACAGGTTGATGTAGACATCGCGCCCGGTGGCAAGCCACAGCGCTTCCAGCACCGCGAGGTAGCTCGCAAGCCCGATCGAGAAAGCGGGGAACACGATGTGGAACGACATCGTGAAAGCAAACTGTGCGCGCGCGAGTACAACCACATCCCAGCCTTCGAACATGATGCACCGTCCGTCCATTCGGAGCGCAATCTGGTCCGAAGACCGTCTTCCAGGCTTCGGGAGCGCGCCCACCCTGGAAGAACCCTAGCACGGCGGGGATGACCGACAATACGGGGCGGATTGTCCGAGGCGGCGATGCGATGGATACGATCGCATCGACGCCTCATCTCATTGTTCGGGCTTGAAACCATTGCGGTTTGCGCTGATTCAGCCCTCCTAGGCGCCCGCGTTGAGCAGCCGCGCGATGATGCGGTCGATCTGCTCATACTGCCCTTCGCCGTCATGCTGGAAAACGATCTTGCCGTTCTGGTCGATGATGTACTGCGCCGGCCAATACTGATTGCGATAGGCGTTCCAGGTCTGCGAATTGTTGTCCTGCGCCACTGGATAGAGGATGCCGTGCCGCTTCAACGCCGCTTGCACGTTCGACGCGGAGCGCTCGAACGGGAATTCCGGCGTGTGGACCCCGATCACGACGAGGCCGCGATCCCGATACTTTGAATAAAGTTCGGTGACGTGCGGCAGGGTGTTGACGCAGTTGACGCAGCCATAGGTCCAGAAATCCACCAGCACGACCTTGCCGCGCAGATCGGCGAGCTTGAGCGGCTGTGAATTGAACCAGTTGCTGATGCCGACGAACTCGGGCGCGGTCCGGCTCTGCTCGGCCGCCATGGCTGCAGTCATCGCAATGGGCCGCGCCGGCGCATCGGCCTCCGTGCACAGGCCGGGAATGACGGCGCCGCCAAGGCCAAGGCCGGCCACCAGCGCGGACACGGCAATCAAGCGCAGGGACATCGAGATCTCCTTTCGAGACTTACAGGCCAATCTGGCCGTTGGGATAAAAGCGGGTCAGCCACGCCACGATCAGCGTGTCGTATTGCAGGTATGAGAGTGCAGCGAATGCGACGATCACGACGCCGAAGCCCTGCTGCAGGCGCGGCGAAATCCGCGCGATGCTGCGCACGCGGCTGGTAACGGCCTGCCCGCCATAGGCGATCGCAAGCATTGGGATCGCCGCGCCGATCGCATAGATAACGAGCTGCAGGCTCGCCCATGCGGTGTCCTTTGCGGTCGCGATGATGGTGAGGATCGAGCCGAGCACAGGCCCGGCGCAGGGCGTCCACACCAGGCCAAGCGTGCCGCCGAGCAGAAAGCCGCCCAACAGCCCCTGTGACGGGACAGTGCCGGCGAGGTTGCCGCCGGTAAGGCCGGCCAGCCGGATCGACAGCCATTCGAACGGCGCCGGCCAGATCATGAGCAGACCGAAGCCGGCAAGCAGGATCGCAGCTCCCGTCCGCAGCACGTTCGGATCGAAATCGAAGGCGCGCGTGATCGCGCTCAGCAGCAACGCCACGATAGAGAATGACATCACGAAGCCGAGCGCGATCATCGCCGGCCGCGCCTTGCGGGTCTGGCCTATCGATACCCCGAGCAGGATTGGCAGCATCGGCAGGGTGCAAGGCGCGGCGACGGTCGCGACACCGGCGAGCAGCGCGAGAGCGAGACTGAGCATTGTGGTCCATCCGTCAGCAGTCCCGGCCTACCGAACAGTGCCAGGGACGCATGATGCTGTTCGCGGCAATGACTCACGGCGTTACGCGCTTCGCTCGCGCGCGCCGTCACGTCCATGTGAGGCCAGCCGCGCTCGGCTTCACGAAGCGGCGCCGGGAGCTTCGTCGGATCCTGTCCTGAGAGATCGACCCGCCAGACATAGAGCGACCCGGCAGGGGGGCATCCCGGCCGGGTCGTTGGAAGTCACTTGGGAGGCTAACTTGGAAAGTCTCGAACCTGATTCACTAGATTGTGGCGTCGCGTCGTTGTTTAAGAGCGTAGCGATCGAATTTTTCGGGCCGATGTCGTGGTGTGTTTCAATTGTTTCGTCGCTGAACTTTTTCGGTTTCCCGGGCCGTCGGTCCGGCCCGCGTGATATTCATCTAATGTATTGAACTTGCTTTATTTACGCAGCGACGCTGTCAACGCCGGCACCCCTGAGGAGATCGGCGAGCTGCTTGCGGGCATAGAACATCCGGGTCTTCACCGTGCTCTGCGGGATCCCGATGATCAGCCCGGCCTCTTCGACCGACTTCTCGTGATAGTAGACGAGGTTGATGATCTCGCGGTGAGCCGGCGACAGCTTGGCGACGCAGGCCCGCAGGATCTCGCTGGTGGTGGTGCGATCGAGCGAGGTTTCCGGCGTGTCGGCGCCATCGGCGATTTCAAGCACGTCTTCCTGATCGATGTCTTCGTGCTTGCGCTGGCGCAGTGCGGTCAGCGCCTTGAAACGGGCGATCGACAGCAGCCAGGTCGAAACCTGCGAACGGCCCTCGAACTGCGAGGCGGTCCGCCAGACATCCAGGAACACCTGGCTGACCAGGTCTTCGGCGATCGTGCTGTCCCGCACCATGCGCAGCACGAAGCGGTAAACCCGAACGTTGTGACGGGAATAGAGGACGTGCATCGCGGTGCGGTCACCGTTGGCGATGCTGGCGAGCAGCATTTCATCCGAGGTCGTGCGGGCAGCGGCAATATGCTTCTTGGCTGCGGCGTTGATGGCGATGACGTTCGGCATGACAGGCTCCCAATTCGCCGTTTGGCGGCGGTTCGTTGGGAGAATTGTTAGTGACTGCCCGTTTCCGGATGTCTGCGCGAAAAGGGGAAAATGGTTTCGTGAGCGGGAGAATTGTTTCGTCGGGCGCTCTGCGACGAAACATTCGGGACCAAAAGGCCAATCATTTCAATATGCGGAAAATTCGATCGGCCGGATACCGCCCGGTTGGAACGAATCCGGTCGTGACTTTCGGCACTACCGGGACTTATTCGGCCGCTTGCAGCGCGGGCGCGGCCTTTTTGGGCGCAATCCAGAACGCATCGGGCCGCTCGAACAGGAAATTGGCCCGGGCCGCCAGCGCCAGACGCCAGATCAGGAGCGAGCCGGCCACGCCGACTGCGGTCACGATCAGCGAGATCAGGCCGATGTCGTGAATCACGTCGATCCGCAGCAGAAGCGTCCGCGTCGCGGCCATCGGCAGGAAGAAGGCGAGATAAATGACGATCGAGTGCTCGCCACAGAAGCGTAGAAAGTCGAGCCAGCGTGCACGCGCCAGGAGCGTACCGATCACGATGATCGCGCAGGCGCCGGAGAGCCCGAGCGCCAGTGAGAGAAGCGGCCATTCGCTCACGTCGAGCGCGACCAGCCCGCCATTGACGAGCGCCCAGAGCCCCAGCCCGAGAAGCGCAAGCAAAGGCCGCGCCCGGGCGCGGTCCGACAACGCGAACACGTAATCGGCGAGGATGTAGCCGGTGAAGAAATAGATGAAGCGCGCGCAGAACTCGTCGATCGCCGTCCAGCCTGTCGTCAGATGCGTCATCTCGAGCGCCGCGGCGATCAGCCAGATGACAAGCGGATGAATGTTGCGTGTCAGTTTGGTGACGACGAAGAAGATCGGCAGCAGATAGATGAACCACAGCGTGCCGAACGGCTCGATGAAGGATTCGAGATACAGTAGCCCGACCTGGCCCCAGCCCGTTTCGGCAGCGAGTGACGGTGCCTTGAAGCCGAACTGGATCGTCACCCACAGCACGTAGAAATAGGTGAAGTGCATCACCTTGCGGTCGAGATAGGTGCGCCAATCGCGATCGATCACGACCGACAGGAACAGCCCGGAAATCAGGAAGAAGTCGGGCATCCGGAACGGCTTCGCGAACATCACGACATAATGCATGAAGCCGGTCTGATCGGCGGCTTTCTCCACACCCAGCACCGAGTGCATCATCACGACCATGACGATGCAGATGCCCTTGGCATAGTCGACCCAGTCGACGCGCCCGCCGGCGCCCCTCGTGGAACGGTCTGTCGCAGCGGCTGTGCCGTTTATGGTCATCTTTGTCCTGTTTCGGCGTGATCGGGTGCATCATCGGCCCGATCGGTTGCTTTCTCCTTTATTCATACAAATGACATGCCGCGGGGCCGGTGCTTTTCCACGTTTCCCTTGGCCGGTAAATGTTCTAAGAGGCGCACGAATCCCAGGGGTCGTTAACCATAGAAAGCGGGTTGTTTCATGCGCATTGCCATGATTGGCACGGGGTATGTGGGGCTGGTGTCGGGCGCCTGTTTTGCGGATTTCGGCCACCAGGTGACGTGCGTGGACAAGGATGCGAGCAAGATCGCGGCGCTCCATCGGGGCGAGATCCCGATCTTCGAACCCGGTCTCGACGCGCTGGTCGCGGCCAATGTGAAGGCCAAGCGGCTCGAATTCACCACTGATCTGGCGACGCCTGTCGCGGAGGCCGATGCGGTGTTCATCGCGGTCGGCACGCCGTCGCGGCGCGGCGATGGCCACGCCGACCTCACCTATGTCTATGGCGCGGCGCGCGAGATCGCTGCGGCGCTGAAGGGTTTCACCGTAGTCGTCACCAAGTCGACCGTGCCGGTCGGCACCGGTGATGAGGTGGAGCGACTGATCCACGAGGCCAACCCCGCGGCCGACGTCGTCGTCGCCTCCAATCCCGAATTCCTGCGCGAGGGCGCCGCGATCCGCGACTTCAAGTTCCCCGATCGTATCGTGGTCGGCACATCAGATGAACGCGGCCGCAAGGTGCTCGGCGACATCTACCGGCCGCTGTCGCTCAATCAGGCGCCGCTGATGTTCACGGCACGGCGCACGGCCGAGCTGATCAAATACGCCGCCAACGCGTTCCTCGCGACCAAGATCACCTTCATCAACGAGATCGCCGATCTCTCCGAGAAGGTCGGCGCCGACGTGCAGGAGGTCGCGCGCGGCATCGGTCTCGACAACCGCATCGGCTCGAAGTTCCTGCATGCGGGGCCGGGCTTCGGCGGCTCCTGCTTCCCGAAGGACACCCGCGCGCTGATCAAGATCGCGCAGGACCACGACGTGCAGTTGCGCATCGTCGAGGCGGTGCTCGGCGTCAACGACAACCGCAAGCGCGCCATGGCACGCAAGGTCGCGAGCCTCTCCGGCGGCAGCCTGCGCGGCAAGACCGTCGCGGTGCTCGGTCTCACCTTCAAGCCCGACACCGACGACATGCGCGAGGCGCCGTCGATCCCGCTCGTCACCGGCCTGCTCGACATGGGCGCCAAGGTGCGGGCGCATGATCCGGTCGGCATGGAGCAGGCACGCAAGGAGCTGCCTGATATCGAGTATTGCGACGATCCCTATGCGTGCGCGAAGGGCGCCGACGCCATGGTCGTCGTCACCGAATGGGTGCAGTACCGCACGCTCGACCTCGATCGGCTCAAGGCGGAGCTGAGGCAGCCGGTCGTCATAGATCTGCGTAACATCTATCGCCCCGAGGATATGGCTGCCCACGGCTTTGCCTACGACAGTGTCGGCCGCGCGCCGTTGCCGCGGGCTTAACCTCAATACCACTGTCATCCCCGCCTTAGGCGGGGTATCCAGTAGGCCCGGTCTTTGCGGCCGGGCCTGACGGTGGTTACTGGATCACCCGCTTGCGCGGGTGATGACGGATGATTGGTTTTGCCGCGCAAGTTTGATACGCCGCTTCCCATCGATGCCGCGCTCGATGAGCTCGATCGCACGCTCGCCGGCCACAACGCCGCGGTGCTGGTCGCTCCGCCCGGCGCCGGCAAGACCACGCGCGTGCCGCTCGCGCTGCTGGATGCGTCCTGGGCGAAGGGCAAGAAGATCATCGTGCTGGAGCCGCGCCGCATCGCCGCGCGCGCCAGTGCCGAGCGGATGGCGAAGACGCTCGGCGAACGCGCAGGCGAAACGGTCGGTTATCGCGTCCGCTTCGGCTCGAAGGTGTCGCGCACAACGCGGATCGAGGTCGTGACCGAAGGCATCTTCTCGCGGCAGATCCTCGACGATCCCGAGCTCGACGGTGTGGCCGCCGTGCTGTTCGACGAATTCCATGAGCGCTCGCTGGACGCCGATCTCGGGCTCGCGCTGGCGCGCGATGCGCAGACCGGGCTGCGCGAAGACCTGCGCATCCTTGTGATGTCGGCAACCCTCGATGGCGCGCGCGTCGCGAAGCTGCTCGGCGATGCACCGGTGGTCGAAAGCGAGGGCCGCGCCTTTCCGGTCGAGACCCGCTATCTCGGTCGCAAGGTCGATGTGCCGCTGGAGCGCCAGATGGCAGACGCGATCGCCGCGGCGCTGCGCGCCGATGCCGGTTCGGTGCTCGCCTTCCTGCCGGGTGCGGCCGAAATCCGCCGCACCCAGGCCTTGCTCGCCGAGCGCGTGCAGGATCCTTCGGTCGAGATCGTGCCGCTGTTCGGCGCGCTCGAGGCCGGCGTGCAGGACCGCGCCATCGCGCCGGCGCCCAAGGGCACCCGCAAGGTGGTGCTGGCGACCTCGATCGCCGAGACGTCGCTGACCATCGAGGGCGTCCGCATCGTGGTCGACTCCGGGATGGCGCGGGTGCCGCGCTACGAGCCTGATATTGCGCTGACGCGGCTGGAAACCGTTCGCGCCTCGCGCGCGGCGGTCGACCAGCGACGCGGCCGTGCCGGCCGCATCGAGCCCGGCGTGTGCTACCGGCTGTGGGACGAGCCGCAAACCGCGTCGCTCCCGGCCTATACCGCGCCCGAAATCCTGTCCGCCGACCTGTCGTCGCTGGTGCTCGACCTCGCGCAATGGGGCGTCAGCGATCCCGCCGGCCTTGCCTTCCTCGATCCGCCGCCGGCGCCGGCGCTGAAGGAGGCGAAGTCGCTGCTGACCGAGCTCGGCGCGCTCGATCGCGACGGCCGCATCACCGCGGAAGGCAACAGCCTGCGTGCGCTGGCGCTGCCGCCACGGCTGGCGCGCATGATCGTGGATTCAGCGCGGTTCGGCGCAGCCGAAGAGGCGGCGATGATCGCGGCCGTCCTGACCGAGCGCGGGCTCGGCGGCGACAGCGTCGATCTCGATGTCAGGCTGGATCAGTTTCGCCGCGACCGTTCGCAGCGTGCAACGAGCGCGCGCAGCATGGCGGGGCGCTGGGCCGCGCAGGTCGAACGATCCGAAACACGTCCCTCTTCTCCCTCCCTTGCGGGAGAGGGCCGGGGAGGGGGGCCCACAAAGGCGGCAGTGAACGATGAAGGAGATCTCTCCACAGGCGTCATGCTGGCCTTCGCTTTCCCGGATCGCGTCGCGAAGAATCGCGGCAATGGCAGCTTCGTGCTGGCGAATGGCCGCGGTGCCGCCGTCGAGCAGACCGCGGCGCTGGCACGGGCACCTTACATTGCCGTCGCCGAGCTGACCGGCACGGCCGCGAGCGGTCGCATCCTGCTGGCGGCGCCGATCACCCAAGAGGAGATCGAGCGGCGCTTTGCCGACCAGATCGAAAACGCGGAAGAGGTGACCTTCGATCGCAACGCGATGGCCTTGCGCGCGCGCCGCCGGCGTTCGCTGCACGCGATCACGCTGTCGGAGGCGCCGATCTCGCTGTCGCCATCGGCTGAGACTGCGCGCATCTTCGCCGATGGGCTGATTGCCGCGGGGCTCGACCGGCTGCCCTGGTCGAAGCAGGCCAAGCAATGGCGCGACCGCGTCATGTTCTTGCGCAAGGCCGAGGGTGAAAGCTGGCCCGATCTGTCCGATGCCGCGCTTGCTGCCCGCGCCGACGACTGGCTGGTGCCTGCGCTGTACGACAAGACCGCGCTGAAGGATCTCTCCGCCGGCGACCTGTCGGATGCGCTGATGGCGCTGCTGCCGTGGGAGCTGCGGGCCAGGCTCGATCGCGAGGCGCCGACGCATTTCGAGGCGCCGACCGGCACGCAGCTTGCGATCGACTACGAGGCCGAGCAGGGGCCGACCATCGCGGTGCGGTTGCAGGAGCTGTTCGGGCTCAACACCCATCCCTCGATCGCGAAGGGCGCGGTGCCGCTGGTGCTGGAATTGCTATCGCCGGCGCAGCGGCCGGTGCAGGTGACGCGCGACCTGCCGGGTTTTTGGCGCGGCAGTTACGCCGCCGTGCGCTCCGATCTGCGCGGCCGCTATCCGCGCCACCCCTGGCCGGAGGATCCCGCCAACGCGACGCCGACCCGGCGGGTGAAACCGCGCGGCACCTAAACTAGGCGTTACAAGCCTGGGTGAAGCAAGGCGCTGTTATGAGCCCATACTTGGTGAGTTATTGACTCGCAAAAAGGAATCTCATGGCCAAACAGGTACGCCGTCCAGCCCCGCGGTCTCTGGCAGGCCGCAGATTAGGTTCGCGTTCTGCATCGCCTGACCGGCCGCTCCCTTGCCGAGATTGTCGACCACGCCCATCGCGATCACCAAGTTGCGCTCTGGATCGGCTGCATAGCTGACGAACGAGAGGTTCGAGCCGGTAGCCCATTTGGTCTGCGGCGGCTTGTCGGTGACGCGGACGAATGCCCGCCCGGCGTAGAAGCGCCGGGCCGCGTCCAAGCACTGGCCCGTGGTGGCGCGGCCGCGGCAGTAAATGGTGGCGAGTACGCCGCGGGTCATCGGCACCAAGTGTGGTGTGAACACCAGCCCGGCCGCGCTGCCGCCACTCAGCCGCTCGATCGTCTTGGCCATCTCGGGCATGTGGACGTGCTTGAGCAGACCGTAGGGCAGCAAGTTCTCGTTGCTCTCGGCGTAGCCGAACTTGCTGTCGGCGCCGCCCCGGCCGGCGCCGGAGATGCCGGTCTTCGCGTCAATCACGATGTTGCCAGGCTCGATCAGCTTGTTGATCAGCAGCGGCGCCAGCGCGTTCAGTGTCGCCGCGGGGAAGCACCCAGGGTTGGCAACACGGATCTGACCCTCGATCTGGTCTGGCCAGACGTCGGCTAAGCCGTACGTCCAACCCTCGACGTAGCGGTGGTCACCGCCGATGTCGACAATCTTCACGTCCTTGGGGACGCGCGCCAGCGCCTCGGCCGAAGCGCCCGTGGGCAGCGACGCGAACAGCACGTCGAGCTTCGGCAGGGTCACAGGGTCCCACTTCTCGATCACCAGCTCGGCCAGCTTGGCCGGCACACCGGGGAAGCGGTCCACCAACCGGCTTCCGGCGCTGCCCTCGCCCGCGGCGTAGACTAGCTCGAAAGACGGATGGCTCGCGACCAGGCGCATCGCCTCGCCACCGCCAAAACCGCTGACCCCGACAATGCCGACGCGAATGCTCATGGTGGTGTCCTACTGCCGGAGTGAGCGCACTAGTTTAACGAACTCGCGCTGCCGGCGCGGCGGCTCAGCCCGTAAGCGGATGTTCCATTAACACCATGCAAATTGCGTAGGTCGTCGAGCATGTCAAGCGACCGGTTGCAATGCCCGAGCGGCCGACACGCGCATAGAGCTGGTCGAATTCTGGTGAAAGAACGTCCAGCGCCTCATCAACCACTGCCCTCCCTCAGCCGCGGCGGATGCCCGGCGGTGCGTGAGCCGCGCAGCTCCCATAGCTGAACAAGCGGTCTGCTAGATCGTGAACAGAACCGCGGGAGCCACTTTTCCTGATCATTCCCGGTTGTGGCGCTGGCGGGCGTCGGCAAACGGTGGTTAGATTTGCGCGTCGGGATCACAGGCTTGCACTTTTTGGGGAGGCTGCCTTGGAGATCAGGAACGCATCGCCGTCACTTTACAATGAGGATCTGGCGCCCGCCCGGGAGCGCAACTGGGGCGCCTTCAGCATCTTCAACGTCTGGACCTCTGACGTCCACAGCCTCTGGGGCTACTATCTCGCGGCCAGCCTGTTCCTGCTCTGCGGCAGCTTCGTCAACTTCATCCTGGCGATCGGCGTCGGCTCGCTGGTGATCTTTTTCCTGATGAGCCTGATCGGCAATGCCGGCGTAAAGACCGGCGTGCCCTATCCGGTGTTGGCGCGCGCCTCGTTCGGCGTGTGGGGCGCCAATATCCCCGCGCTGGTGCGCGCCATCGTCGCCTGCTTCTGGTACGGCGCGCAGACGGCGGCAGCATCGGGCGCGATCGTCGCGCTGCTCACCCGCATCGATGGCTTCAAGTCGTTCCATCAGTCCACCCATGTGCTCGGCCATTCCGGCTTGGAGGTCATCTGCTTCGTCGTGATCTGGGCGTTGCAGCTCCTGATCATCCAGCGCGGCATGGAGACGGTGCGTCGCTTCCAGGACTGGGCGGGCCCGGCCGTGTGGCTCATGATGCTGATCCTCGCGATCTATCTCTGCATCGCGGCCGGCGGCATCTCGCTCACCGCGCCGATTCCGCAGGACGTGCTGTTGGAGAAGACCAAGGACGCCGGCGTGCCCGGTGAGCCCGGCACGCTGGCTGCGCTATGCGCGGTCGCGGCGACCTGGATCACCTATTTCGCCGCGCTGTATCTCAACTTCTGCGACTTCTCGCGCTACGCGCCCGACGCGGCCGCGCTGCGCAAGGGCAATATCTGGGGCCTGCCGGTCAACCTGGTCCTGTTCTCGCTGGTTGCCGGCGTCACCACCATCGCGGCGTTCAATGTCTATCACGAGGTGCTGCTGCATCCGGACCAGATTTCGGCGAAGTTCGATAGTTGGTTCCTGGCGCTGCTGGCCGCGATCACTTTTGCGGTGGCGACGCTCGGCATCAACGTCGTCGCCAATTTCGTCTCGCCTGCATTCGATTTCTCCAATGTGTTCCCGCGGCAGATCGACTTCAAGAAGGGCGGCTACATCGCAGCATTGATTGCGCTCGTGCTGTATCCCTTTGCGCCCTGGGAAGGCAGCGCAGCCTCGTTCGTCGGGCTGATCGGCGCGACGATGGGGCCGATCTTCGGGATCATGATGGTCGACTATTATCTGATCGCGAAAGGCCGGGTGAACGTGCCGGCGCTGTACCAGGAGGACGGCGAATACCGTTTCCAGAACGGCTGGAACGTCAGTGCACTCATCGCGGCTGCGGTCGGCGCACTGTTCTCGTCGATCCTGCCGAACTTCACCTCGCTGTTGCCGTCCTGGTGGGCGGTCTATGGCTGGTTCTTCGGTGTCGGGATCGCGGGCGCGGTGTATTACGCACTGCGATCGGCGATGCCGAGCCCGGTCGCAAGGCCCGCCTGAGACGATGACAGCGGACGCCGGATCAGGCGGTCGATCCCAGTCGGCCGCCTTGAGCGAGCTTTCCACTGGTTCGCATTAACCCTTCGCTCATCCTTTTCATCAAAATGACAGGCTCGGTCCCATGGCGTCGCTCGCGGCGGGATGTCCGGCGTGGTCAAATTGCATTTTCGGTTTTCCGAGTTGGTGTCATGCGTAACCTGATGATTTTCGCGGCCATCATGATCGGGCTGGGCACGTTCATGGCACAGATGGCCAGCAAGATGACACCAGCCGCGGCGACCACAGCACAAGCGAAGGCTGCAGCCCCCACCCTTACCGTGGCGCAAGCCAGCGCCCGCACGCTGACGATCCCGCCGGACGCTCGCGGCCACTTCGCGACCGACGGCCGGATCGATGGCCAGCGCATCGGCTTCATGGTCGACACCGGCGCATCGGTGGTTGCGCTGAACGAGACCTCCGCGGCACGCTTCGGCCTGCGTCCCGTGCCGGGCGATTACACCGCGCGCGTCACCACCGCCAACGGCACCATCAAGGCGGCGCGCACCCGGATCGCCATGATCGAGCTCGGCGGCCTCATCGTGCGCGACGTCGATGCCATGGTGCTGCCGGACGAGGCGCTGTCGGAAAACCTGCTCGGCCTGTCCTTCCTGTCGAAGCTGAAGCGTTTCGAATACGCCAATGGCAGGCTCGTGCTGGAGCAGTAAGGCCGATTGGCATCAAAGCCCTATCCAAGTCTTCCGCTGGATGTCTTCCTCCGCTATGCGGATGGTCTCCTCAGAACGGCAGAAAATTCCGCCGAAACAGAGGAGGGTTGACATCCAAGTCGCCTCGCGGGAGTTCAGGGCGCTGCTTGTTCACATTTTGGGAATGAGAGGGTAACCGAGTCGATCGTCGCGACGGCGCGGCATTTGCGCCAGACGTTCGCGGGCAACATCAGACCTGAAGCGCTTGCGCAGAGTGTCGAGCCGGTCTCCCGGCGCACTCACCGTAAATCCCTACTGCACTCTCTAATATAGTCGGGCGGATCGTCGAGATTCGGGCAGCGCACGGCCTGAGAGCAAAAGATTTCGTCACCGTGCTTGAATATCGAGACTTTTAAACTCTTGGCTCCCTCCGTCGGTTTCCCAATAATAGCTATGCCTAGACCGCGATCGTCACCTGATAGCGACACCTCATCTACGCCAAAAGCAAAAACGGATAGACACTCTTTCGGCACATCGGTCCATTGCCCATTGTGTTCAATGCGCATCGACCGTTCCAGGCCTACCCCAAATCCTTTTTCTTCCGGGTTTCGGTCGCAAACTGCTTTGAGGGTGCGAAGTTCGATCTTCGCAAGATCCCCGCCTTGTTGATTTTTGAAAGTCAAAGTCACGACATCCGGCTTACACCAGGGGACGGAGTTTGCCTTGCATACCGTTGAACTGGACAGCAGAAGACATAAAGCTCCAGCGAGCGCGATCGCCTTCATCGACATGACTCAATATTTGTATCGATTCCAATCCGGCATCCGCCCTGCCGTTGGCTTGCCGTTATGCCAACACAAATAGCTCCCATCCCAAGATCCAACCCACGCTCGATAATCTGGAGTTTTCTGGGAATAAGCCTTCGCATTGTTTATATCTCCATCACTTTCGTGCTGATCGTGCCAGTGCATATGCCCACGTGCGACTGCACCGTTATCGCCAAGCCCCACACCACCGCCTAGCGCTCCGTCTTGGAATCCGCGCACTATTTGATCGTAGTAATATAGTCCGCCGCGCTTATAGATTTCCACGCCCAGTTCCGGGATAAAACCCCTGCTCTTGGTCTTCCGGGTAATGTTGGGCAGCAAGGTCTATCATTTCCTTACGGGCAGCATCCCATGCGCGCTCCGCGCTCCGCGCTCTCGAACCCGATCCCAGCATTGCGGCTAGGATAGTCGCCACCTTCGGCGCCGCCAAAGCGCTTGATGTTAGCGCCGACACCCGATCCGCTGGGGCTGTTGCCAGTCGCCGGCCCCTTGACGCCGGGCTGACCAGCTTCTGTCGCAGCCTGCTGCGGCTGGGTTTGCGGCTGTGGCTGCGCTGGTTGAGTTGGAGTCTGCGGCTGTTGAATCTGCGCCTGTTGATTTACGCCGTCCGTGGCGAACGGATCGTGGTCACGGGAACGAGCGAGTAGTCATCGAAATCCGGCTGATGGTCCACCGGCACCAGAGAGTAATCGGGCATTGATCATCACCTCCAGATATTGCGGACAGCTTCGGGTGAGCCCGTGCGTGGCCGCACCTCGCGGAGAGGGCTGGGTTGGCTTTAGGTGTTTGAAGGCAAGTGCTTGAAGGATGGCTTGCGCGATGGCGCGGAAGTGTCGCGTCCGGTTCGGCTTGCCCACCGTCTTCGCCGGGCGCCCGTCTATCGGCGGGTCGGCCCTGGCTGTCGTCACCGGTTCGGTTCGCTGCGGTGGCCAATTTCGGCGCGCTCGGCAGTGCATTGGCCGACAGCGTCTTGTCCGATTCAAAAAAGCCCGCAGCGGACTTTCCGGTGCGGGCTTAATTGTTGCGACGATGAAAATGTACCGGTGAGTTGCCCGACGTGTCAACTATTCGACGCGCAGATTGCAGAGCGCCGGCAATACCCGTCCTTGCCTGGCGCCACCCTTGCAGAAACCATGCTGGGTCGGAGCGATTAGCGGTCAAGCAGCTCGTAGGGCGCAACAGCGCGGCGTATTGCGCTGGCGGGCAAGTATTTCGCCGACGCCAAATCTGCCGCAATTATTGGCCAAAAGCCGTCAATCCTGCCTTCCGCTGCGGCGATGCATTCGCTAAAGCCAGCGGCACTGTTCCTCCGCATTCCCACGAGGCCATTCCTGATGTTCCCCAAGCCGAAAGCCGCGCTGGTTCCGAATACCTATGCCTTCGAATCCGAGCCGATGGTGAAGTCGACCGGGTTTCGCGAATACGATGCGCGCTGGCTGTTCAACAAGGAAATCAACCTGATGGGCGTGCAGGCGCTGGGCATGGGGCTCGGCGCGCTGATCGCGGAGCTCGGCGTCCGCCAGGAGATCGTCACCGGCCACGATTTCCGCGGCTATTCCGCCTCGATCAAATATGCGCTGATCTCGGGCCTGATGGCGGCGGGCTGCAAGGTGCATGACATCGGGCTGGCGGTCACGCCGATGTCATACTTTGCGCAGTTCGATCTCGATGTGCCCTGCGTCGCGATGGTCACCGCCTCGCATAACGACAATGGCTGGACCGGGGTGAAGATGGGTGCCAACCGGCCGCTCACCTTCGGCCCGGACGAGATGACGCGGCTCAAGGAGATCGTGCTCAACGCCGAGTTCAGGAACAAGGCCGGCGGCTCCTACCAATTCCACGAGAACTATCCGGCGCGTTACATCGCCGACCTCACCAACCGGCCGAAGCTGAAGCGGAAGCTGAAGGTCGTGGCGGCCTGCGGCAACGGCACCGCGGGCGCATTCGCGCCGCAGGTGCTGGAGGCGATCGGCTGCGAGGTGATCCCGCTCGACACCGAGCTCGACCACACCTTCCCGAAATACAATCCGAATCCCGAAGACATGGAGATGCTGCACGCGATCCGCGATGCGGTGCTGGCGCACAAGGCGGATGTGGGCCTGGGCTTCGACGGCGACGGTGACCGCTGCGGCGTGGTCGACAACACCGGCGAGGAGATCTTCGCCGACAAGGTCGGTGTGATGCTGGCGCGCGACATGTCGGCGATCAACAAGAATGCGCTGTTCGTCGTCGACGTGAAGTCGACGGGATTGTTCGTCACCGACCCCGTGCTGCAAAAGCAGGGCGCGACGACGGTCTATTGGAAGACCGGCCATTCCTACATGAAGCGCCGCACCAACGAATTGGGCGCGCTCGCCGGCTTCGAGAAGTCCGGCCACTTCTTCTTCAACAAGCCGTTCGGCCGCGGCTATGACGACGGCCTCGTCTCGGCGATCGCGATCTGCGAGATGCTCGACCGCGCACCCGGCAAGTCGATGGCCGACCTCAAGAACGCGCTGCCCAAGACGTGGTCGTCGCCGACCATGTCACCGCATTGCGCCGATGAGGCGAAGTATGGCGTCGTCGATGCGGTGGTGAAGCACTTCGAGGCGTTGCAGCAGAAGGGCGGCGAGGTCGCAGGCCAGCCGATCCGCGATCTCGTCACCGTCAACGGCGTCCGCGTCACGGTCGCGGACGGCAGTTGGGGCCTGGTGCGCGCGTCCTCGAACAAGCCGGAGCTGGTGGTCGTCGTCGAAAGCCCCGTCAGCGAGCAGCGCATGCGCGACATGTTCGAGGCCATGGATTCCGTGCTGCGCACGCATCCCGAGGTCGGCGAATACAATCAAAAGATCTAGCGACAGCAATCGCCGCGACCAAAGGTCGTCATCACCCGCGAAAGCGGGTGATCCAGTACGCAGCGGCCCCCGGTCGAAGAACGACCGTCTCTGGAATACTGGGTCGCCCGCTTTCGCGGGCGACGACAGTTGAAGCGATTGGCGACAGGCTCGTTACGCCGCCCGCAGCGAGCCGAGGAAGCCGTCGAGCTCGGTCTTCAGCCACACCGATTGCGACGACAGGCCGTTGGCCGCGTCGAGCAGTTGCGCGGTCGCTTGGCCGGCCTGTTCGGACGCCTGGTTGACGCTCAGGATGCCTTTGTTCACCTCCCTGGTGCGGTCGGCGGCCTGCTGCAGGTTTCCGGAGATCTCCCGAGTCGCGACGCCTTGCTGGTCGACGGCCGCGGCGATCTCGCCGGAAATCTGGTCGATTTCGGCGATGGTGCCGCCGATCGCCTCGATGGCATTGACGGCCTCCGCAGTCGCCGTCTGGATATCCTGAATCTGCGCGGCGATTTCCTCGGTCGCCTTGGCGGTCTGGTTGGCGAGCGCCTTGACCTCACTCGCGACCACTGCAAATCCCCGTCCGTGCTCGCCGGCACGAGCTGCCTCAATCGTCGCGTTCAGCGCGAGCAGGTTGGTTTGGCTGGCGATGCTCTGGATCAGCGTCACCACCTCGCCGATTTTCTGCGTGCCGGCGGCGAGGCCGTCGACCACGGTATTGGTGCGGCGCGCGTCCGCGGCGGCTTTGGCGGCGATCCGGGTGGAGCGGGTCACCTGCTCGGCGATGTTGTTGATCGAAGCGGTCAGCTCTTCAGTCGCCGACGCCACCGTTTCCACATTGGTCGATGCCAACGCGGATGCGGAGGCGGCTGCCGTGGCTTGGCGCATGGTTTCCGCGTTGCTGCCGTTCATGGATGCCGACAGGGCCTGCATTACGCTCGCCGCCGCCTCGACCGCCGCGACCACACCAGCGATCTTGTGCTCGAAGCCGGCTGCGAGTTCGCGTCTTGCTGCATCCCGCTTCTGCTTGGCGTGCTCGGCCTCGAGACGAGTTTCATTGGCGCGCGCTTCCGCAGCACTGGCTGCTTCGGCCTCGGCCGCTTTCTCGGCCGCCGTCGCGAACAGGCGGGCGAGCGTGTGCGCGAGCCAGATCAGAACCCCGGCCTCGATCAGGAGAATGGCGGCATGGAGAACGACACGGCCGAGATCGGCGCCGCCGGGATAGACGGCGGCCGGCAGAATGAAGTTCAGGGTCAGATGATGCAGCGCGACTGCCACCGTGCCCGCGACGATGGGCCGATAGTCGCAATAGGCGACCAGGCACGCCAGGGCGGCGAAGAAGTACATGTGCATATCGACCTGCCAGGCGTGGCCGGCGAACTGGAACACGAACATCGACACGCCGGCCATCAAGGCGACGGCAACGATCATCTGGGTCGCGGCGCCGTTTCCTGATAGGCGCCACGATATCGTCGCCGACAGCGCCATCGCCACCATGAAGACGGTCGGCGTGAGCCATTCGGCATGAAGCGAGACGCCGATGAGGGCCGCGATCGGAACATGCAGCCACAGCACTGCGAGCAGTATCCTGCTGGCGGTCTCGCGCAAGACCGCCATGTCATCGCCTTCGAAGGTCATCCCCAACCCCCACACCGTCATCGGCCTTGATGCAGGCAGCGACTGCCTGCGGATCAATGGTCAGCCAGGCTCCGGCCTCGTACAGTCGGTTCAGCCCGCCGTCGCGGTCGGGCCGCACCACCAGCAGGGTCGGAACGGCCGTCATCCGGACGATCGACGCATGGGCGGATGCGGCGGCCAGAAGTGTCCGCTCCGCCCCCCACCACGGTGGAAAGGCCACGGCGATCACTTCGGCACCTGCACGGACTTGCAACGACAGTGCTGCGATCGCGAGCCAGCTCGCGATCAGCAACGCAACCGCCCCCAGCCACGCAGGCCATCGCGTCGTCGGGATGATGTCCCCCGGCTCCATGGCGCGATGATACCGCCGGCGGAACTAACTTCAGGTAAATGTCGCGTCGGCAGGACTACTTGGGAGCGTGTCGATTGTGGCCTGGTGCGGAGTCTCGCGGCGCTTACGCCGCCGGCACCGGCAGCGCCGTCACCGACTTGATCTTCTCCATCGCGAAGCGCGAGGTGACGTTCTTCAGCGGCACCGCGCTGATCAGCTTCTTGTAGAAGATGTCATAGCTCTGCATGTCGGCGACCACGACGCGCAGCATGTAGTCGACATCGCCGGCCATCCGGTAGAACTCCATCACCTCGGGCATCGCGCTCACAGCGTCGGCGAATTTGCGCAGCCAGGCATCCGAATGGTCGGCGCTTTCGACCGACACGAACACGGAGATGCCGAGCCCGATCTTGTTCTGGTCGACGAGCGCCACCCGGCGCAGGATCACGCCGTCGGCTTCCAGCCGCTGGATGCGCTTCCAGCACGGCGTCGACGACAGCCCGACCCGGTCGCCGATCTCAGCGACGGAGAGCGAGGCGTCTTCCTGCAGGACGGTCAGGATCTTGCGATCGATCGCGTCGAGGCGGCGGCTGTCCTGGTGAACCGGAATGGCGACGTCGGTCATAGAAGAAAGTTCCATATGATGGGCCAATATCCCTCATATATAGAAAAATCTTCTCAAGCAAGTGGTTCCTGTCCTCTTAAGGCAGCCGTGCCTCCTGGTGCCCCTCCAAAAACCCTTCAACTTCAGCACGTTGCGGTGCGGCATAAGCACCCCCGAAGCGGGTGCATTTCAGCGCTGCGGCGGCGGAGGCGAATCGCAGCGCCTGCCGCAGTTCCTGCTGCTCGGTGATGGCGAGCGTAAACGCACCATGGAAGATGTCGCCGGCGCCGAGTGTGTCGACGGCGTGGACCGGGAAGGCGCAGGTCTCTTCCAGCTCCCCCTTCTCGTTCAGCCAGATCGTGCCCCGCGGTCCGCGCGTGGCGGCGAGAAAGGATGCGCTGAGCCTGGCTATTTTGCGGAGCGCCGCGCCGTCATCGGTGACGCCGGCTGTCTCTTGCAGCGGTCCGCTGGAGAAGATCAGATGGGACGAGGCGGACAACAGCCCGTCTTCCAGCGACATCACGCGGTCGACGTCGACGATCACGGGGATCCCGCGCCTGATCGCCTCGGCGCAAAACTCCGTGCAGAACGGCGCGCATCGGCTCTCGGTCAGGATCGCCGCGCAATCCTCCAGCAATAGCTCGGTCGGCGGCAGTTTCACGGTCCACAGCCCGGGATCGCGGAAGGTGACGTTGGTGCGCTCGCCGCCCGAATCGATCATGACGGTCGTGATCGGAGTGGCCAGATCGGGCACGTGCACGATGTGCGTGGTCTCGACGCCCTCCTGGGCGAGCTTGTCGAAGATGAAGCGGCTCGAGGTCTCCCGCGAATCGCCCATCGGCCCGCACAGCGAGGCGCGGCCCCCGAGCCGCACGATGCCGATCGCGGCGTTGAGCCCGTTGCCGCCGCAGATCTCTTCGAAATGCGTGGCGCGCGCCTTCGACCCGCGCGCAGGTATGCCGCTGACGCGAAAGGTGAGGTCTCGCACCGGCATGCCGATGCAGAGAATGCGCGGCGGAATTTTCGGCGCGCCGGTCTGAAAGTTCATGCGGGGTACGTCATGATGGCTCTGCCAGACTCCTGGCCAGATGATGTCCCGTTCCCGTTATTTGCCGGAAGCATCTCCGTGATGCACCCATCGTCCGAGCAGGTGATGGGCAATCGCAAACGGATGCGGGCCGGCGAGACCCTCGGGATGCTGTCGCTTGATCATCAGCGTCGCTTCGTCGCGGTTGAACCAGCGGGCGTCCTCCAGCTCCGTGCGGTCGACCACGATGTCCTCGTTGGTGGCGCGCGCGGTGCAGCCGATCATCAGGGATGACGGATAGGGCCAGGGCTGCGTCATGTAGTAATTGACGTCGGTGCAGCGGATGCCAGATTCTTCGAAAATCTCGCGGCGCACCGCGTCCTCGATGGTCTCGGCCGCTTCGACAAAGCCGGCGAGGCAGGAATACATGCCGGGCATGAACTGCTTCTGCCGGCCCAGCAGCACCCGCTCTCCGTAGGTGACCAGCATGATCACGACCGGATCGGTGCGCGGAAAATGCTCGGTCTTGCAGCTCGGGCATTCGCGCTTCCAGCCGCCGTCTCGCATCGCGGTGCGGGTGCCGCAGTTCGGGCAGAAGCCGTGGCGCTGATGCCAGGTCACCATCGACTTCGCCATGGCGATCGCCGAAAGCTGCTCGGCCGGGACAGCGCCCTGCATCGCCATGCCGCGCAGCTCGGTCACGGTGACGTCGCTGCGGCCGACCAGCTTCTCGGCCGCCTGGGGCGCGATGCCCATGCCGAAGATCGGCGCGCCGTCGCGCAGCCCCAAAAAGATCGTGCCGGGGTTGGCGCCGAAGGTTCGCGCCTCCTCGAACGACAGCAGCGCACGGGGGCCGTCGGCGTCCTGCTTCACGACAAGGGAGTCGCGATAGATCACATAGGCGCGGGCTTCACGATGGCCTTCGAGCGCGAACAGCTTCTCGTCACTGGTGCGCAGATGCGCTGCGCGATCCAGGACGTGGGTGACGAAGGCCGGTTGCCCGAGTGGAAACTTGTCGAATGCTGACATCTCAACCCAACCAGATCTTGCGGCGAAGCGCGTTGATGAAATTTTGCACTTCCTCGGCGTCATGCGCCAGCGGCGGCATCACGCCCCAAACGGGACGCGGCCATGCAGCATCGCTCGTACGGCGGGCGATGACATGGACGTGAAGCTGCGGCACCATGTTGCCGAGGGCCGCGATATTCAGCTTGTCGCACTTGGTGATCTCTTTCAGGGCTCGCGCGACCCGGGAGGTCTCCGTCATCAGTTGCCCCTGCTCGACCTCGTCGAGGTCGATGATCTCGACCGCGCCTTCGCGTCGCGGCACCAGCAGGAGCCAGGGATAATGCGCGTCCTTGATGACGAGCACCTTGCACAGCGGCAGATCGCCGATGTCGATGGTGTCTTTCTTGAGCTGCGAATGCAGCGTCCAGTTGGCGGCGGGCATGAGGGCGAAATAATGCCTTTCCGTGTTCCCTTACAAGTCCCACAAAGCCAGCCTTACAAAGCCGGGTCAGGCCGCTTGCTTTCCGGCTCTTTTGGCCCCAAATAGGGACCGGGAGATTGGCGGTGGACGAGCCACTCGCCAACCGGGTCAGGTCCGGAAGGAAGCAGCCCTAACGAGGTCCGGATCGGGTCGCTCGTCAGTCTCCTACCTGTTTTTCCGAGCGAATCGCGCTGGAATGGCGGTCTCCGCGCCCGGCGCTCGATTTCGGCTCCTATCCGCACGCCGGCTGCAAGAGAAATCCAAGTTGCGGATCGACGCATGAACGACGCTGGCGCCCCCTCCGATCTGCCCGACGGCGCAGGCCAAGCGAGCCTCGACGGTGGCTTTGACCTCGGCGGTGCGCCCGACGCCGCCAAGCCCTACCGTGTTCTCGCCCGCAAATACCGCCCCTCCAGTTTCGAGGACCTGATCGGCCAGGAGGCGATGGTGCGCACCGTCTCGAATGCGTTCGAGACCGGGCGGATTCCGCAAGCCTGGATCCTGACCGGCGTGCGCGGGGTCGGCAAGACCACCACCGCCCGCATCCTTGCCCGTGCGTTGAACTATGAGAAGCCGGACGGTTCGGTGAAGGGGCCGACCATCCACATGCCCGACCTCGGCATCCACTGCCAGGCGATCATGGAAAGCCGGCACATGGACGTGCTGGAGATGGACGCTGCGTCCCATACCGGCGTCGACGATGTGCGGCAGATCAACGACAGCGTGCGTTATGCACCGGCGAGCGCGCGCTACAAGGTCTACATCATCGACGAAGTCCACATGCTGTCGACCGCGGCCTTCAACGCCTTCCTGAAGACGCTGGAGGAGCCGCCGGAGCACGCCAAGTTCGTGTTCGCGACCACCGAAATCCGCAAGGTTCCGATCACGGTGCTGTCGCGCTGCCAGCGCTTCGACCTGCGCCGCGTCGAAGCCGACGTGCTGATGAAGCACCTCGGCAACATCGCGGCCAAGGAAGGCGTCGAGGTCGAGCCGGAGGCGCTCGGTATCATCGCCCGCGCCGCCGAAGGCTCGGTGCGCGATTCGCTCTCGCTGTTCGACCAGGCCATCGCGCATGCCGCAGGCCAGGTGCAGGCCGATGCGGTCAGGCAGATGCTCGGGCTCGCCGACCGCACCCGCGTCATCGATCTCTTCGAGTCGCTGGCGCGCGGCGATATCGCCAGCGCCTTCGCCGAGTTCCGGGCGCAATACGACGTCGGCGCCGATCCGGTCGTGGTGCTGTCCGACCTTGCCGAATTCGTCAATTTCGTCACCCGCGTGAAGGTCGTGCCGGCAACCGCCGACAACGTCGCATTCGGCGAGACCGAGCGCGTGCGCGCGCGTGACTTTGCCGCGAAACTCTCGATGCGCGTGCTGTCGCGGATGTGGCAGATGCTGCTCAAGGGCATCGCCGAGGTGCAGGCCGCGACGCGTCCGGCCGCCGCCGCCGAGATGGTGCTGGTGCGGATCGCCTATGTCGCCGACCTGCCGACTCCGGATGAAGCGATCCGGATGATCGAGCAGAACGGCGGCGGCGCTGCGCCCGCGACGTCGGGCGCTTCGGCACCGTCCCGTGGCGCGCCGACATCGGCAATGTCCGCCATGCCCTCTGCGCCGGTCCGCGCACCCCAGGCCGGTCCGCGCGCCGATCTTGCCGCGCGTCCGCAGATGGCCGCGCCGGCTGCTGACGCCGCGCCCGTGCTGCGGATCGCGAGCTTCCCGCAACTGATCGCGCTCGCCGGCGAGAAGCGCGACCTCATGACCAAGAGCGCGCTGGAGGCCGATGTGCGGCTGGTCCGCATCGAGGACGGACAGCTCGAGATCGCGCTCGAGCCGAAGGCCTCGCGCGGCCTCGTCACCGATCTGTCGCGCAAGCTCGAACTATGGACCGGGCGGCGCTGGACCGTGATCATCTCCAACGAGGCCGGCCAGCCCACCGTGCGCTCGCAGAACGAGCTGGCGCGGAACGAGCACCAGCGCGTCGCCGAGGCTGATCCGCGCGTGCAAGAGGTGCTGGCGCGTTTCCCCGGCACCCGGGTGGTCGAGGTGCGTCGCCTCGCCGCCGAGCCGCCGGCGTCGGATATGGTCGAGGATCCGATTGAAACTTCCGACAGTGACGACGATTGATCTGATGACAGGATGCTCGCATGGCTGATTTCCTTGGTATAATGAAACAGGCAGCAGAGCTGCAATCCAAGATGCAGGCGATGCAGGACGAGCTCGGCAATGTCGAAGTCGAAGGCATTTCCGGCGGCGGTCTGGTCGCGGTGCGCATGACCGCGAAGATGGAAGTGAAGGGCGTCAGGATCGATCCCTCGCTGATGAAGCCGGAGGAGCGCGAGGTGCTAGAGGACCTGCTCGTCACCGCGCATGGCGATGCCCGCCGCAAGGCCGAGGCCGCGATGCAGGAGAAGATGGCAGCGCTGACCGGCGGGCTCGGCCTGCCGCCGGGACTTGGTCTGACTTAAAGCGCGGCGAGATCAAGATGAAGCATCATCGTGCTCCAGGTCCTTGTTTGAGCATGATCTCCGCGCAAACGCCTTTGGCGTTTGTCGCGAGGGAAAACCGCTTCACACTTTTCCGGATCATGCTCTAATGGCTGCAAGCGTCGCCGGCCCCGAGATTGAGCGCCTGATCCAGTTGCTGGCGCGGCTGCCCGGGCTTGGACCGCGCTCCGCGCGCCGCGCCGCGCTGCATCTGATCAAGAAGCGCGAAGCGCTGATGACGCCGCTCACCGCGGCCTTGCAGGTCGCGATCGACAAGATCCAGGTCTGCAAGACCTGCGGAAACATCGATACGCAAAATCCCTGCACGGTGTGCACCGATCCGCGCCGCGATCCCTCGATCATCGTGGTGGTTGCCGATGTCGCCGATCTCTGGGCGCTGGAACGGGCGAATGCGACCAACGGCCGCTATCACGTGCTCGGCGCGACGCTGTCGCCGCTCGACGGTGTCGGCCCGCAGGACCTCACGATCGATCAACTGGTGGCGCGCGCGCATGCGCCCGAAGTGAGCGAGATCATCCTGGCGCTCAACGCCACCGTCGATGGTCAGACCACCGCGCATTACATCACCGACCTTCTGACAGACGCCAATGTGCGGGTGACGCGGCTGGCGCATGGCGTGCCGGTTGGTGGCGAGCTTGATTACCTCGATGAAGGTACGCTATCGGCTGCCATGCGGCAGCGGACGCTGTTCTAGACACGATTCAAAACTAGCGTCGCGGCATCGCGATGCGATCAGCGCGTTTGAGAAAGATCGCGCTGAAACAACATGATAGGGTTGGATGACGATTCGGGGACGGTCATTCACGCTCTGACGAATCAGATACGGAACCACTGGACATGACGACACACCGATTCGGCGTAGGCCTGGGCTTTGCGCTTCTGGCTGCAGTCTTGCTCGCGCCCTGTGCCGGGGCGCAGCCGAGCGACGCGCCGCAGAAGCCCGGCAAGCTGATCAGGGCGGGTGACGTGCTGTCGGGGGAACTCAACGCCATGCGGGTGCGCGACGCCAAGAACGGCGGCAAGCGCGTCGCGACCTACCAGATCACCAGCGAGCCGCGCCGCCTGCCGCCGCCGAACGGTCTGTGCAACCTCGAGACCGGGCCGGAGACGTTCCAACTGGTCACGACCAGCGAAGCCCAGGCCGCCCAGCTCAGGAGCCTCACCGGCAAGGAAATCTCGGTGAAGGTCGATGAGATCGCCTGCGCAGAGGATGCCGGCCAGATGAGCGAAGCCATCGTCACGAAATGGAGCGTGGTGACGAAGTAGATGCCTCATTTCGGTGTCATCGCCCGGCTTGTCCGGGCGATCCAGTACGCCGCGGCCTCTCGATTCAAGTACCACCGCCTCTGGAATACTGGATCACCCGCATGCGCGGGTGATGACAGGGGAGCTAAACCCTCACCGGCCCCAGCTCCTCAAAATGCTTGCGCCGCTGCAGCCAGGCGAGCAGCAGCAGGCTCGGGATCGCGACCAGCACGCAGATCACGAAGAACACCGGCCAGCCCACGGCCTTGGCCACATAACCCGCGCCTGACGACAGATAGGTGCGGCCGACCGCGGCCAGCGCGGTCAGCAGGGCATACTGGGTCGCGGTGTGTAGCGGGTTGCGGCACAGCGCCGAGAGATAGGCGACGAAGATCACGGTGCCGATGGCGCTGGTGAAGTTCTCCGCCGTGATCGCCAGCGCCAGCGCCCATTGATTGACGCCGACATGCGCGAGCCAGGAGAACGCGAGATTGGCGATCGCTTGCAGCACGCCGCCGATCCAGAGGCTGGTCGCGAGCGAATAGCGCCGCGCCACGAAGCCGCCGGCAAAGCCGCCGATCAGCGTTGCGGCAAGCCCGACGCCCTTCACGATCGCCGCGTAATCGACCTTGGAAAAGCCGATATCGATCACGAACGGCGCGGTCATGGTGCCGGAAAATGCGTCGGTGAACTTGAACAGAACCACGAAGGCCAGCGCCGCGAAGGCATCCTTGCGGCCGAGGAATTCGGAGAATGCGCCAAGCGCTGCGCGCAGCACGCGCTGGAGCGCAGTCTGCGCATGCGTCGCGGCTTCGGCGTTCCTGGATTGCGTGGGCTCGGTTGCGGCCAGCGCGGTGATGGTGCCGATCAGCACCAGCGCGGCCATCACCACATAGCCCCACATCCAGGCGGATGTGCGTGCGAGCCCGCCCGATTCAAAGCCGCTGACGATGAACAGCGCGCCGGCGGTCGAAACCAGCATGCCGACGCGGTAGGCCGCGACGTAGGATGCCATGCCGGCGGCTTGCTCGGGCTCAGGCAGGCTCTCGACCCGGAACGCGTCGACCACGATGTCCTGTGTCGATGACGCCGTCGCGACCAGAAGTGCGGCGAACGCCGCAAACCACGGCGATCGCGCCGGATCGGCCATCGCCAGCACCAGGATCGCGGCGATCAACAGCAATTGCGAGAACACTAGCCAGCCGCGGCGGCGCCCGAAGACCTGCGTGAACAGCGGAACATGCAGCGCGTCGACCAGGGGCGCCCAGAGGAACTTCAGCGTGTAGGGCGTGCCGATCAGCGCGAGCAGCCCGATGGTGCCGAGATCGACCCCGGCCTCCTTCATCCACACCTGCAAGGTCGAGCCCGACAGCGCCAATGGCAGGCCCGAGGAGAAGCCGAGCAGCATCACGATCAGCACGCGCGGCTGCAAATACACGGCGAGGCTGTCGCGCCAGGAGACGGCGGTGGAGGCAGCCTTTTCTGGCGAGGTGGCGGTCGCTTTGGGTGCGGTCATCTATTCCGTGAACAAGGTCATCGTCCGCGAAGGCGGACGATCCAGTACTCCGTGACGATTCCGTCCAGCCACCCACGTCCCGGCGTACTGGATGCCCCGCCTTCGCGGGGCATGACCACAGTTAGACACCGGCAATGCCTGGATACAAGTCTTCCCAGTTCGGATTGTGTTCTTCAATCAAGCGAATTTTCCAGGCTCGATTCCACTTCTTCAATCGTTTCTCGCGCCGAATCGCGTTCTCTGGATCATCGAACTGCTCGAAGTAAACAAGCTTCACCACATCATATTTCTCAGTGAAACCCTCGACGAGCTTCAGTTTGTGCTCGTCCACGCGGCGTATGAGGTCATTTGTCACACCGATGTAGAGCGTGCCGCCGATGCGGCTCGCAAGGATGTAGACGTAGTAGGTGCGTGATCCCAACTGCAGCCTCTGGGATACTGGATCGCCCGGTCAAGCCGGGCGATGACAGCGATTATGTGGCGGAATCAGCGCCTCATACTACTCCCCCGCCTGCAGCTTACGCGGGGCGGGGAACAGCTCGGGCGGCGCGCCTTTGACGAAGCGGGGGACTTCGATCGGGGCCTCGGACTTGCTGAAGTCCAGTTCCTCGATGCGGCCGGCGCGCTTCTCGATCTTGTCGGCGGAGATCAGGATCTGCCTGACGTCCTCGTTCACTTGGCCGAAGTGGTTTTGCAGCTTCACCACACGCTCGCGCAGGCGGGCCAGATCGTCGCCGAGATGCATCACCTCGTTGCGGATCTGGTCGGCGGCGTCGCGGATCCGCGCGTCCTTCAGGATCTGCTGCATCACCTGGATCGCCAGCATCAACAGCGAGGGCGACACCAGCACGACACGGGCGCGATAGGCCTTCTGGATCACGTCGTCGAAGCCGTCATGGATCTCGGCATAGACCGACTCCGACGGCACGAACATCAGCGCGGTGTCCTGGGTCTCGCCGGGGATCAGGTATTTTTCCGCGATATCGCTGACATGCTTGAGCACGTCGCTGCGCAGCCGCTGGCTGGCGAATTTGCGTTCCTCGTCGCTGCGCGCGTCGTGCAGCGCGGTCATCGCTTCAAGCGGAAACTTCGCGTCGATGCAGAGCGGCCGCTGGTCGGGCAGGTACACCACGCAATCCGGCCGCTTGCCTGATGTCAGCGTGTGCTGGAACTCGTAGGAGCCCTTCGGCAGGCCGTCCTGGACGATCGCTTCCATCCGCGCCTGGCCGAACGCGCCGCGCGACTGCTTGTTGGCGAGCACGTCGCGCAGTGTCGTCACCTGGGTGGTGAGCTCGTTGAGGTTCTTGTGGGCATGGTCGATGATGCCGAGCCGCTCGTGCAGCACGCGCAGTGAATCCATCGTGTTGCGCGTCGATTGTTCCATCGACTGGCCGACCCGGTGGGTGACCGAATCCAGCCGCTCGTTGACCGCCCGCGCCATCTCGGCCTGCCTGCCGGCGAGCGCCTGGGCCATGGCGTCGACCCGGCCCGAAGCCTCGCTCTGGGCGCGCAGCATGTCGGCGAGCCGCTCCTCCAACTCGTCGGCGCGGATGGTCTGGGCCATCGCGAGTTCCGCGCCGCGCCGGCTCGCCCGCGCGATCACCAGGGCGATGGTCAGCAGCAGGGCCAGCGCCAGCACGCCAAGACCGAGCAGCGCGTCGGAGACGCGGACGGGCAGGTCGCCGACGGTCAGGAGGATCTCGTTCATATCGGCCGTTGTAGCCGATTCGCCGGCGAGCGCGAACGAAGAGGGAACGCTTATGGTTAATCCTTCGCTGATTTTCTTGGTTAACCCGAGCTGAAGAAACGTAGTTAAGGCCGTCTTAACCGGTTCCGGAGCGCATTGACCCCCGCAGGGCAGCGGCTTAAATCGCGCGCATGGCTATCAGAGAAATCATCATCCTGCCGGACAAGCAGTTGCGGCTGGTGTCGAAACCTGTCGAGAAGGTGACGCCGGAGATTCGCAAGCTGGCCGACGACATGTTCGAGACCATGTATGACGCGCCCGGCATCGGGCTTGCGGCGATCCAGGTCGCGCAGCCGCTGCGGCTGATCACCATGGACCTCGCCAAGCGCGACGAGAACGGCGAGACGACGCCGAAGCCGCGCGTCTTCATCAATCCGGAGATCATCGCGCGCTCGGAGGAGCTCTCGGTCTACGAGGAGGGCTGCCTGTCGATCCCCGAATATTACGAGGAGGTCGAGCGTCCCGCGCGCGTCCGCGTCCGCTTCCTGGATCTCGACGGCAAGCTGCACGAGGAGGACGCGGAAGGCCTCTACGCCACCTGTATCCAGCACGAGATCGACCATCTCAACGGCGTGCTGTTCGTCGATTATCTGTCAAAGCTCAAGCGCGACCGCGTCCTGAAGAAGTTCACCAAGGCCGCCAAGCGCGTGGCGGAGTAGATCTGGCGTGAAGGGCGTTTCCGCTTGCGCGATATGCCCTCTCCCCCCTTGTGGGGGAGAGCTGGAGAGGGGGGTAGCCGCAAGCACCGCCGTTGCGGCTACCCCCCTCCCTAACCCTCCCCCGCAAGGCAGGGCTATCGCATATGCCGCCTTGGATGGCTGCGCACCTACTCGGCCTCGTGGTTCGAGACGCGCCGCAAGCGGCGCTCCTCACCATGAGGGTCTACTATTGTGCCGCAAAACGAGACTTCATCCTGAGGAGCCCGCCAAAGGCGGGCGTCTCGAAGGATGGGCCACAGGGCGTTTTTTTCCCAAATGCGATTGCCCTACCCCGCAAGGGGCGAGGGAACGCAGCGAGTGCTGGTGATGCCTCTCCGCCTGATCTTCATGGGCACGCCCGATTTCGCGGTGCCGACGCTGCTGGAGCTGGTGGCGCACGGCCATGAGGTCGCGGCGGTCTACACCCGCGCGCCGAAGCCGGGCGGACGTCGCGGCCTGCAATTGCAGCCGACGCCGGTCGAGCGCGAGGCGCGGCGGCTCGGCATTCCCGTGTTGACGCCAAAGACGCTGAAGACGCCGGAGGCGCTCGCGGAATTCCGCGCGCATGATGCGGATGCGGCGGTCGTGGTGGCCTATGGCATGATCCTGCCGCAGGCCATTCTCGATGCGCCGAAACTCGGCTGCTTCAACCTGCATGCCTCGCTGCTGCCGCGCTGGCGCGGCGCCGCTCCGATCAATCGCGCCATCATGGCCGGCGATGCCGAGAGCGGCGTGATGGTGATGAAGATGGATGTCGGGCTCGACACCGGCGACGTCGCGATGGCCGAGCGGCTCGCCATCTCGGACGGCATGACGGCATCCGACCTCCACGATGCGCTGGCGCCGCTCGGCGCCGATCTGATGGTGCGTGCGATGGGCGGGCTGGAGCGCGGCGGTCTGCAGCTCACGAAGCAGAGCGAGGACGGCGTCACCTATGCCGCCAAGATCGAGAAGGCCGAGGCCAAGATCGACTGGAGCAAGCCGGCGCACGCGGTGCTGCGGCACATTCATGGACTCTCGCCGTTCCCGGGTGCGTGGACGGAACTGGATGATGGCGGCACGCCGGTGCGCCTGAAGATTCTGCGCTGCGAACTGGCCAGCGGCTCGGGCGTCCCCGGCGACGTGCTCGACGACAATCTCGCGATCGCCTGCGGCGATGGCGCGATCCGGCTGCTCGAGCTGCAGCGTGAAGGCAAGGCCCGGATGAAAGCGGCGGACTTCCTGCGCGGCACCCCGCTGAAATCCGGTGCGAAGGTCATTTGAGATTGCCATGCGCGGGCTTGACCCGCGCATCCATCTCGAAAAGAAGCTTATCGCCGAAGGCGATGGATTGCCGGGTCAAGCCCGGCAATGACGGCCAACCAGATTGAACAATGCCCCGCTACAAGCTCACCATCGAATATGACGGCACGCCGTTTTCCGGCTGGCAGATCCAGGAGACCGCGCCGACGGTGCAGGGTGCGCTGGAGACGGCGGTCAAGGCGATCTGCGGCGAGGACGTCCGCGTCCACGGTGCCGGCCGCACCGATGCCGGCGTGCATGCGCGCGGCCAGGTCGCGCATTGCGACATCGCCAAGAGCTTTCCGCCGGGCCGTTTGCGCGACGGACTGAACGCGCATCTGCGTCCGCATCCGATTGCGATCCTCGCGGCCGACATCGTGCCAGACGATTTCGAGGCGCGGTTCTCGGCAACGAGGCGGCACTATCTCTATCGCATCGTCAACACCCGCGCGAACCTCGCGCTCGACATCAAGCGCGTCTGGCGCGTGCCGCGCGCACTCGACGCTGTGGCCATGCACACGGCCGCGCAGCGGCTGCTCGGCAAGCATGATTTCACGACCTTCCGTGACACCGAATGCCAGGCCAGATCGCCGGAGAAGACGCTCGATCAGCTCGACGTCACGCGCGACGGCGATGCTGTGAACATCGTGACCTCGGCGCGCTCGTTCCTGCACAGCCAGGTGCGCTCGATGGTGGGATCGCTGGTCTGGGTCGGCGAGGGCCGCTGGAGCGCGGATGATCTTGCCGCAGCGCTCGCCGCCCGCGATCGCGCCGCCTGCGGCCCGGTCGCGCCGCCGGAAGGCCTCTATCTGATGCGGGTGGATTACTGATGCGGGATGGAGTCAGGTTGAGATCGACTCGCGGCGGCTTCGGTTGACCTCTCCCAAGGGAGAGGTGACCTCCGCGGCCGGTTCAGTCGTAGGATGGGTAGAGCGAAGCGAAACCCATCACTTTCGAATCCGCGGCGCACATGATGGGTTTCGCTGCGCTCTACCCATCCTACGGATTGATGCGGGTGGAATACGAGCCCCCAATCCCTACTGTGCATGGGGTTGTTTTCGATGTTTTGTCCAGCCGGGCGGCTGGACTACGCAAAATATCTGTCCAACACGCCCCGATATATCCGCGTCAGCTTCTCCAGGTCGGCCACCGGCGTGCGCTCGTCGATCTGGTGCATGGTCTGGCCGACCAGGCCGAATTCGATCACCGGGCAGTAGCTGGAGATGAAGCGCGCATCCGACGTGCCGCCCGAGGTAGAGAGCTCAGGCCTCCGGCCGGTGACTTCCTCGATCGCGGCGACGGCGAGGTCGGTGAACGGCCCGGGCTTGGTGACGAACACGCTGGAGTTCGACGGCAGCCATTCGATGTGGGCGCGGATGCGGTTGCCGCAGGCTTTTGCCAGGCGCTCGTCGACCAGCCGGCGCAGGCTCTCCTGGGTGTGATTGTCGTTGTAGCGGATGTTGAACCTGGCGCGGGCCTGGCCGGGGATCACGTTGGTCGCGCTGTTGCCGACGTCGACGGAGGTGAATTCGAGGTTCGAGGCCTGGAATTGCGCGCTGCCGTGATCGAGCGGCTCGTCGCTCAGCGCCACGATCAGCCGCGAAATGTCCGGCACCGGGTTCGAGGCGCGGTGCGGATAGGCGACATGGCCCTGCACGCCATCGACGACAAGCGTGCCGGATTGCGAGCCGCGGCGGCCGATCTTGATCATGTCGCCGAGCACCTCGACGTTCGAGGGCTCGCCCAGCACGCAATGATCGAACTTTTCGCCGCGCTCGGCGCACCATTTCAGGAGCTTGACGGTGCCGTTGATCGAGACGTCTTCCTCGTCGCCGGTGATCAGGAACGAGATCGAGCCGTTGCCGCTTTCGTGCGGCTTGCCGCCATGGTCCTTCAGATATTGCAGCACCGCGGCGACGCTGGAGGCGATGCCGCCCTTCATGTCGACCGCGCCGCGGCCGTAGAGGTAGCCGTCCTTCACCTCGCCGGAGAACGCGCCGACGGTCCATGCGGACTCATCACCCGGCGGCACCACGTCGGTGTGGCCGGCGAAGGTGAGATGCGGCGCCGCGCGGCCGATGCGGGCATACAGATTGTCGATGTCGGCGGTGCCGGGCTCGGAGAAGGTCACGCGATGGACCTCGAAGCCTGCGGCCTTCAGCAGATTTTCCAGAACACCGAGCGCGCCGGCGTCGGCCGGCGTTACCGAAGGGCAGCGAACGAGATCGCGCGTGATCGAGATGGCGTCAGTCATGCCATCCGCTTAACACGCATGCCCGGCGCCGGGCTAGAGCTTCGGTTCCGATCGAATCAGAACCGAAGCTTTAGATTCAAGTTTGAAGTCTTTGCCCGATGCGGCTCAGTCCCGCAGCAGCTCGTTGATGCTGGTCTTGGCGCGGGTGCGCTCGTCGACGCGCTTGACGATCACGGCGCAGGCGGTGGCCGGGCCGGGCTGGCCGTTCTTGAGCGGCTTGGCCGGCAGTGTGCCGGGCACCACGACCGCATATTCCGGCACCTCGCCGAGGAAGACGTCGCCGGTCTCGCGGTCGACGATCTTGGTGGAGGCGCCGAGGAAGACGCCCATCGCCAGCACCGCGCCCTTGCGCACGATCACGCCTTCGGCGACCTCGCTGCGCGCACCGATGAAGCAATCGTCCTCGACGATCACCGGCTCGGCCTGCAGCGGCTCGAGCACGCCGCCGATGCCGACGCCGCCGGAGATGTGCACGCGCTTGCCGATCTGGGCGCAGGAGCCGACGGTCGACCAAGTGTCGATCATGGTGGCTTCGTCGACATAGGCGCCGAGATTGACGAAGGAGGGCATCAGCACGACGTTGCGCGCGATGAAGGCCGAGCGGCGGACGATCGCGCCCGGCACCGCGCGGAAGCCGGCGTCGCGGAAGCGGTTCTCGCCCCAGCCCTCGAACTTCGAGGGCACCTTGTCCCACCACGAGGCCTTGCCCGGGCCGCCAGCGATCTGGCCCATGTCGTTGAGGCGGAACGAGAGCAGCACCGCCTTCTTCAGCCACTGATTGACCTTCCACTTGCCGCTCGCCTCCCGCTCGGCGACACGAGCTTCGCCCTTGTCGAGCAGCTCCAGTGCGTGATCCACGGCGTCGCGGACCTCGCCCTTGGTCGAGGTCGAAATGCCTTCGCGGGCGTCGAACGCGGCGTTGACGGTGGATTCGAGGGCAGACAGGGACATCGGGCAATCCTTGGGCGGTGCGGGGATTATGACGGGAATTTGCCGGGCTTTTTCGGAATTTGGGGCGCCGGAGTCAAGGCTAGCTCGGCCTTCGCCGGGACGACGTAGGGAGAGATCAGGGCTTTCCGCCCAGCCGCAGCAAGAAACTAGTCAGATCGTCGGTAACATGATCGACATGGGCGGCGTCGCGGCCCTCCAGCTCCCAGGTCTCGCGCACCACCTCCCGGCTGCCGTCGGGCACCACCAGCACGGTGGTCATGCCGAGCGCGTGCGGCACCACCAGGTTGCGAGCGAGATCTTCGAACATCGCAGCCTTGGTGGGATCGACGTCATGAAGCTTCAGGAACTTCTGGTAAGTCTGCGGTGCGGGCTTCGGCTCGAGTTCGGCGGCGATGATGTCGAAGACGCCTTGGAAGTGGTGACCGATGCCGAGCCGGCCAAGCACCGCGTCGACATGGTCGGTCGAGCCGTTGGTCAGGATCAGCTTGCGCCCG
Source organism: Bradyrhizobium sp. ORS 86 (assembly GCF_045571475.1). NCBI lineage: Bacteria > Pseudomonadati > Pseudomonadota > Alphaproteobacteria > Hyphomicrobiales > Nitrobacteraceae > Bradyrhizobium > Bradyrhizobium sp. ORS 86. The sequence continues at coordinate 707,375 of NZ_CP120699.1, forward strand.
GGCAGCCTTGCGATCGCTGCCCCCATCGCCGGATTGGGTTCGAGCGGCGAGTGGTCGATCTTGTGCACATAGGCGAGAAAATCGTCTGCGCGCACGCCGTGCTCGGTCATCATGCCACGCATGGTGGTGCCGTAGCGCAGGTAATAGTCCTTCTGGATCCGCCGCGCTTCTTGCGGCGTGACGCTCAGCCAGTTGCTGACGAACTCGCCGATCCGCGCGTCGACCTGCTGCCACAGATTGACGTGATGCGGGTACAGCGTGTTGTCGAGGTCGAACACCCAGGTGTCGATATGGCCGAAATCGCGGGGAGTTTTAGTCATGGCTTTCTCCGCGGGCCGTCCCTGCGAAAGCAGGGACCCATACGCCGTGTCCGCTATTGTTGAGCAAGGTGGGAGTAACCTTCCCTTCGGGATATAGACAACTGCAAAACATCGGCCTGTGGTTATGGGTCCCTGCTTTCGCAGGGACGACGGAGGAAATGATCACGGCATCGCAAAGCGCAGCGTCTTGCCGCCGCTGGTCATGTCGACCGGCGCAAAGCCGATCGCGGTGAGGCCGCGGTTGGCGCAGTCGCCCTGATCGTTGACCTCGAACTTGCTGTCGCGGGTGCAGAGCTCCTTGGTGCCGCCCCAGTTCAGCGGCTTGTCCTTGATGCGGATGGTGCGGTTGTCGCCGTCGACCGCCTCGGCGAAGGAGTAGATCTGCTTCGGCGTGCCCGACACGTCGGGATGCAGGCACTTGCCGGGATCGATCCGATACCAGCCGCGGCTGGTCACCGCCTTGCCGTCATCGGTCGCGACCGCCGCCATCACCTTGTGCGGCGTGTCGTTGCACCAGGTCAGCCCCGATGGCGACGGCTTCTGCACGGCGTCGATCATGGTGGCGAAGAAGTTCGGTGACTGCACGATGTCGCTTGCGAGTCCGCGGCTCTTGAGGAATGCGGAGAGCGCGGCCTGTGTCTTCGGGCCGTCGACGCCATCGATCGGCGCGGCGTCGTAGCCCGCGATCACCAGCAGGCGCTGGATGCCGGCGAGCCGCGCCTGCTCGTCGTCGTACTCGCTGTCCTCGGCGAGGTAGGCGACGAGGTTGCCGTCGTCGGTCTGCGTCGGCCTGATCTGGGTGAACTGTGCGGGCGTCTGGCCGGAGCGGCACTGGCGCGCGGCCGCGATCACGAAATTGTCCTGCGCGACGCAGAGCGTATCGGTGCCGTTTTGCGGGATCGGCGAGGCGCCGTAGACGCCGAGCGCGCGGGCGTTGAGCAACACGCGGTCGGCGGTCAGCGCGCCCTGCACCACGACGCGGCAGGTCGCGGGATCGATGCGGAACCAGCCCCGGGTCGCGGTCGCGGCCTTCTCGTCGATGCCGATCGCGGCCTCGATCACATAGCTCATGCGGTTGCAGAGCTTCAGGTCGGCGTGTGCCGGCGCCGACGAGAACAGCAGCGAAACGATCGCGGTCGGGAGCGACATCATCAGCCGCGCGAGCCGCGATCGCCGTTGCGACCGCGTCAGCGCCGCGACGATCCGGGCGTGAGGAGGCGTCTGGCGCTCGCTGCGCAGGCCTGTCATGGCCGGGACAAACCCGGCCGTGATGGCCCTCGATCGCTTGGCCGCGCCTGCCATTACTTATGGATCAGCGTGCCGGTCCCCTGGTTGGTGAAGAGTTCGAGCAGCACGGCATGTTGCATCTTGCCGTCGATGATCACGACGCCCTGCACGCCCTGTTCGAGCGCGTAGATGCAGGTTTCGACCTTCGGGATCATGCCGCCGGAAATGGTGCCGTCGGCGATCAGCTTGCGGGCATCCTTGACGGAGAGGTCGGGGATCAGCTTCTTGGACTTGTCGAGCACGCCGGGCACGTCGGTCAGCAGCAGGAGGCGCTTGGCCTTCAGCGCGCCCGCGATCGCGCCGGCAAAGGTGTCGGCGTTGATGTTCAGCGTCTGGCCGTCCTTCGAGGTCGCCAGCGGCGCCAGCACCGGAATCAGCTCATAGCCGATCAGTTGGTTGAGCAGCGTGAGGTCGACTTTCTCGGGGTCGCCGACGAATCCGAGATCGATCGCCTTCTCGATATTGGAGCCCGGATCGATCATGGTGCGGGTCGTCTTCGACGCCTTCACCATGTTGCCGTCCTTGCCGGAGAGGCCCACCGCCTTGCCGCCGGCCTCGTTGATGTAGCCGACGATCTGCTTGTTGACCGAGCCGGCCAGCACCATCTCGACGATCTCGATGGTTGCGGCGTCAGTGATGCGCAGGCCGGCAGCGAACTCGGACTGGATGCCGAGGCGTTGCAGCATGGTCGCGATCTGCGGGCCGCCGCCATGCACGACCACCGGATTGATCGCGGTCTGCTCGAGCAGCACGATGTCGCGCGCGAAGGCCTTCGCGGTGTCCTCGGCACCCATGGCGTGGCCGCCATATTTGATGACGATGGTCTCTTCGTCATACTGCTGCATGTGCGGCAGCGCTTCGGACAGGATGCGGGCCTGATCGAACGGGCTGATGGGCTGGTCGGTCATGGAGCTGGTCTCGTCGTCAGCGGAGGGGTGGGCGCGGTTCTATCTGATTGCCGGGCAGGGCGTAAAGCGGTGGAGCTATTCGTAGCCCGGATGGAGCGAAGCGCAATCCGGGATTGCCGGCCGCGACAGGCTTCCCGGATTTCGTGGAGCCTGTCATCGGGCGCGCATTCGCGCGACCCGTTGGCTCCATCCGGGCTACGGATCAACGTCGTGGCCAGACAACCGCGAGCGTCAGCACCAGCCAGCTTACGATCAGCAACGTCCCGCCGGTCGGCGCGGCCATCGGAAATAGGCCATGGCCGGCATACTGGCGCGCCGTCAGGTCGCCTCCGAACAACGATGCCGCGATGACGAAGCCGCAGGCTGCGGCTGTGCCGATCCGGGCATGAACGATGGCGCGGTCCGCCAGTGCAACGGTTGCGAGCGCGGCGGTAGCATGAAACAGCAGCATCGAGGACGCTGCGCCCAGCCGCGAGGCATCCGGCAGATGGGCTGCGGCCGCGGCCAGCATGACGCCGCAGGCGCCCATGATGGCGGCAAGGCCGATCAGGAGACGGTGCAGGCCGCTCATCAACGCCGTTCCTCGATCAGGCGCACCATCGCGGCGCGCAGTTCGGGCATGCCGCCGCCGGTGCGCGACGACGTCACCAGCACCTCGGGGAACGCTGCGGGGCGCTTTGCCAGCGCTGCCGTGGTGTCGGCGATGACCGTCTTCAGTTCGCCGGCCTTGACCTGGTCGGCCTTGGTCAACACGACCTGATAGCTGACTGCGGACTTGTCGAGCGTCTTCAGCACGTCGAGATCGACGTCCTTGATGCCGTGGCGGGCATCGATCAGCACATAGACCCGCGCCAGCGTCGCTCGTCCGAGCAGGAATTTGTGGATCAGCTCGGTCCACGACGCGACTTTGGTTTTGGAGGCCGAGGCGTAACCATAGCCGGGCATGTCGACCAGTCTAAAGTCAGCCTTTTCAGGACCCTCGAAGAAGATCAACTCCTGGGTCCGCCCCGGCGTATGCGAGGTGCGCGCCAGATTGCTGCGGCCGGTCAGCGCGTTGATCAGGCTCGACTTGCCGACATTGGAGCGGCCGGCAAAGGCGACCTCGAGCCCCGCCATCGGCGGTAGCGTTGCGATCGAGGGCGACGCCCAGATGAAACGCCAGTCGCCGGCGAACAGCTTCCGGCCCTGCTCGATCAGCTTTGCATCGATGTCATCAGTCATGGATGCCAAGCCCGCTTGCAATCCTCATGGTGAGGAGGCGCAGAGCGCCGTCTCGAACCGTGAGGCCCGGCCGGTGGCCTCATCCCTCGAGACGCGCTTTGCGCTCCTCGGGATGAGGAGAGGATGAGCTACGTCGCCTTCCTGACGAACGTGGCCTTGAGATTGTCGAACAATTCCACCTTCACGCCGTTGCGGCGCATGATGAAGCTCTGCTGCAGCACCGACAGCGTGTTGTTCCAGGCCCAGTAGATTACCAGGCCGGCCGGGAAGCCCGCCAGCATGAAGGTGAAGATCAGCGGCATCCAGTCGAAGATGATCTTCTGCGTCGGATCCGGCGGCGTCGGATTCAGCTTCATCTGGAACCACATCGTGATGCCCATGATGATCGGCCAGATGCCGAGCGCCAGATAATGACCGAAGATCGGAAGCTGCGTCGGATCATAGTGCAGCAGGCCGAACAGCGTGAACAGGTTGGTCGGATCGGGGGCCGAGAGGTCCTTGATCCAGCCGAAGAACGGCGCATGCCGCATTTCGATGGTGACGAACAGCACCTTGTAGAGCGAGAAGAACACCGGGATCTGCAGCGCGACGGGAAGACAACCGGCGATCGGGTTGATCTTCTCCTTCTTGTAGATCTCCATCATCTCCTGCTGCTGCTTCACGCGGTCGTCGGGATAGCGCTCCTTCAGCGCCTGCAGCTGCGGCTGCACCGACTTCATCTTCGCCATCGAGGCGTAGGACTTGTTGGCGAGCGGGAAGAACAACAGCTTCACGATCACGGTGACGAGCAGAATCGAGACGCCGAAATTGCCGAACAGGTGGTAGAACCAGTCAAGCGCCAGGAACATCGGCTTGGTGATGAAATAGAACCAGCCCCAGTCGATCAGCAGATCGAAATGGTTCAGCCCGAGCTCCTTGTTGTAGCCGCCGAAGCCGACCAGCGGGAAGTTGATGCCGACCACGCTGGCTTCCTTGGCGCCGGCGAACAGCCGCGCATTGGCGCTGATGGTCCCGCCAGCCGGCAGTGTCTGCGCTGCCAGCAGATAGTCGGTCTGATAGTTGTGGGAGTTGCCCACCGGTTCCGACGAGAAGCGCACATGCAGCTTGGCCGTGGTGTCGGGCAGCAGCGCCGACGCCCAGTACTTGTCGGTCATGCCGAGCCAGCCATTGGTGGCGTCGAAGGTGAGCGACTTGGCTTCGTCGATCTTCTTGTAGGCGAACTCCTGCAGGCCGTGCTCGCCGAGATAGCCGATCAGGCCCTCATGCAGGATGTAGTAGCCGGAGACCTGCGGCGTGCCGTGGCGGGAGATCAGCGCGAACGGATAGAGCGTGACCGGCGCGTTGCCGGCATTGCTGACCTCGTCCTTGACGCTGAAGAGATAGCGGTCGTCGATCGAGATGGTGCGGCGGAAGGTCAGGCCCTCGCCGTTGTCGTATTTCAGCGTCACCGGCGTCGTCGGGGTCAGGCTGCCCGAGCCCTCCTGCTGCCACACCGTGTTCTGGTCGGGAAGGCGTGTGGTCGATCCGGTCGCGGGCACCCAGCCGAACTCCGCGTAATAGGGCGCCGCCGTCTGCGACGGCGAGAACAGCACGATCGGCGGCGAATGCGGATCGACCGTCTCGCGAAACTTGACCAGCGCGATGTCGTCGATGCGGGCGCCCTTCAGCGAGATGCTACCGGTGACGAGCGGGGTGTCGATCTTGACGCGCGGGCCCGCGGCCAGCGCCGCCTCGCGGCTGATGACAGGCCCGGCTGCGGCTGTCGACGGTGTTGTCGTGGGCGTAGAGCTGGCGGATGGTGACGGAGTCGCGGTGGGCTGGCCCGGGGTCGCATTGGGTGCAGGTTTCTGCAACTCGGCCTGCCGTTGCTGCTCCGCGCGCTGCTTCTCCATCTGCGGCACGTTGTAGAAATATTGCCAGGCGATCAGGACGAGACCGGACAGAATGACGGCAAGGATCGTGTTGCGGTTATCGGACATCTCTTAAGGTCTCGTCATTCCGTTCGGATTACGCGCTTTCGGCGCAGGCCGGTCGAGGCGGCGCAGCGCCGACCGCAGATCGTCAAGCATGGTCGCAAAGTCACGGGTCAGCGCGTCACGGCGGCCGACTAGCACATAATCATGGTGCGGTCGCATCGATATGACGTCGACACGCTTCACCAGTTCGCGAAGCCGGCGGCGGATGCGGTTGCGCTCGGTCGCGGTGCCGTTTTTCTTGGTGACGGTGAAGCCGACGCGGATCGGGCCATCATCGTCGCGGCGGCGTCCCTGCAGCACAAAGCCTGCGCTGTTCGCCCGCGCGCCATTGGCAACGGCGAGGAAGTCCGCCCGCTGCCTTAGCCGATCCATAAAGAATCTCCGGAGAGGAGATGTCCGGGCTCAGGCGCTCAGGCGCTTGCGGCCACGCGCGCGGCGCGCAGCGAGAACCTTGCGGCCGCCGGCCGTGGCGAGACGGGCGCGGAAGCCGTGACGGCGCTTGCGCACCAGTTTGCTGGGTTGATAAGTCCGCTTCACGGGTAATTCTCCGCTGACCGGGCAATTTGCCGTTGAATTGAGATGAAGTCCGGTGATGCCGGCGGGCCCAAAACGGGCCGCTTACGGCCCAAATGAGCCGCCCCCGGTCAAGAACCGGGCCATCGCGGACAGTTGGCGCGGCTTATAAGGGAGTGCCCCGTTTTCGTCAATGTCACAGGGTGACGCAAAAGGCCTTCTTCGAAACGTCGCATTTGCGGCGAATATATCTGTTTTCGCGGGGTTTTTCATGGGGGAGCGGTTGCGGTATCCTGCGGGAACCGGCCGACATTAGCGATCCGTAATTTGACCGGCTTGGGGGCCGGGCCGCATCTTCCGACCCCTGAGCCAAGCAAGGCTTTATCTTGTGGCTGTAACTGACGATCAGGCAACCCCGCTGAAGCAGCGGCCGACGCCGCCCCTGCGGCTCGGGCTGTCCGGCAAGCTCCTGCTGCTGACGATTCCCCTGGTGATGATCGCCGGGCTCCTGATCTATGTGCCGGCGATCGCCAACTTCCGCATGAACCGGCTCAACGACCGCCTCGCAGCCGCCAATACCGCCGCGCTGGTGCTGGATGCGGCGCCCTCCGGCATGGTGCCGGATTCGCTGGCGCGGCAGATCCTGACCAGCATCGGTGCCCGCGCGGTTGCCATCAAGATGGGACAGCAGCGTCGTCTGCTCGCCAGTGCCGACCTGCCGGCCGCGATCGACCACGACGTCGACATGCGCACCATGACGGTGTGGTCGGCGATCGTCGATGCCTTCGAACTCATGCTGGAGCACGGCGACCAGACCATCCGCGTGGTCGGGCCGGCGCCCGGCCAGGCGCAGTTCATCGAGGTCGTGATCGACGAGAAGCCGCTGCGGCAGGCGATGTACCGCTTCTCGCGCAACGTGCTGGTCGTCGCGCTGCTGATCGCCGGCCTGACCGCCGGCCTGGTCTATCTCGCGCTCCACTACCTGTTCGTCCGCCCGATGCGGCGGCTGACCGCGAGCCTGGTCGGCTTCCACGAAAATCCGGAAAGCTCAGCGCGAATCATCGTGCCGAGCCAGCGCGGCGACGAGATCGGGGTTGCCGAGCGTGAGTTGTCGGACATGCAGCGGGACCTCGTCTCGATGCTGCACCAGAAGAGCCGGCTCGCCGCGCTCGGACTTGCCGTCTCCAAGATCAACCACGACCTGCGCAACCTGCTGGCGTCCTCGCAGCTCTTGTCGGACCAGCTCGCCAGTGTGCCCGATCCGCGGGTGCAGCGCTTCGCGCCGAAGCTGTTGCGTTCGCTCGAGCGCGCCATCGCGTTCTGCCAGTCGACGCTGTCCTATGGCCGCGCGCAGGAGGCGGCGCCCGACCGCCGCGTGATGCTGGTCGAGCCGGCCGTCGCCGAAGTCCGGGAATCCGCAGGGCTTGCGACGGAGGCCTCGATCACCTGGATCAGTGCGATCGAGCGCGGGCTCACCATCGACGCCGATCCGGACCAACTGTTCCGGGTGCTGCTCAACCTGGTGCGCAATGCCGTGCAGGCGCTGGAGAGCCATCCCGATGCCTCAACCATGCAGATCCGCATTACCGGCCGCCGCGAGGGGACAGTGGCGATCATCGAAGTCTCCGACACCGGCCCCGGTGTGCCGGCGAAGGCGCGCGAGCATCTGTTCGAGGCGTTCCAGACCTCCGGCCGCCCTGGCGGCAGCGGGCTGGGCCTCGCCATTTCCGCCGAGTTGATCCGCGCCCATGGTGGCGCCATCCACCTGGTCGAGGGCACCATCGGCGCCACGTTCCGGATCTCGATCCCGGACCGCCCGGTGGAACTGCTGTCGGTGCGCAACGAGCGTGCCCGGGCGTAGAGCCGGGACCTCTCATCGCCATTCCTGATCTCGTTGGCAAAAATCAGTGCGGGAATCCATGATCGCTGCGTTTCCGGACGCCATCGCGAGCCCGGAATGACGGAAAAGGCCGCTTCGGGCAGTCACTCTCGCCATTTCCCGTCAAATCGGTGATCCGAACATGCCTGCCAGACCTTGCCAACCGGGCCGGGAGCCTGTAGCTAGAGCGCTCTTTCGCGACGGTCCAGGCCTTCTTGGACCTGCGCGGGCCCTAAGCCCTGCCGCGAAAATGCGCCCGTAGCTCAGCTGGATAGAGCATCAGACTACGAATCTGAGGGTCGGACGTTCGAATCGTTCCGGGCGCGCCATTTCGTCAGAGCACCATTCATAGCCGCAAGCCACCAATAATACGACACAATACGACAGACGCCGCCGTGCACAGGGCGACCCGAGTATGCGTCGGGTCTCAAGCGGCGCGTTCGATCCTGTAGGGCCGGACCGGCAGGTGGCCGGAATTTTCCACGCCTCGCCGATCTCGTGAATCAGATCTACCGTAAGCGCGCGCCGACGCGAAAGAATCTCCGAAGCGCGAGAGCGCGAACCTAAGAGTTCGGCCAGCTCGGCCTGAGTATGTCCGAGCTCCTCGATTGCATAGCTGAGCACGTCGATCGGATCAAAACGCTTGCCGCTCTCGATCGGCCATCGCTTCGCCTCGTATATTTCGACAAGCGCGAGGAGGTCATCGAGCCGGTCACCCTTCTCGGTGCCTTCAGCAGCCCCCCAACATGCATCGATCTCGGCGAGCGCCGCATGATGATCTTTATCGCTCTTGATCGGTCGGATTTCCATGGATCGTTCGCTTTAAAACTGCGAGACGGTCAGCGCATCGATGCTGTCGTATTCGGCATGGGTTCCGACGACCTTTACAAAGGCCACTTGTCGGCGGAAATCGAAAGCCACCTTCCCGCAACTTCGAACCTGACGCGCTCGCGGTTCAGAACCTTCGATTTCGGAGCTGCCCTCTGGACCTCATCCGTCGAAGCCCAGTGTGCCGCCTTAATCGGCGTGGCGCCGGATGTCGTGTCTACCACGAGTAGCGCGCGCCGAAGTCGCCCCTGACGCCGTCACGCCTGCTGCCATCGGTGCCGCTCACTGCGAACTGATAGCCTGCCTGGGCATAGAGGGTGAGGCCGGGCAGCAGCTTCGCGCTCAGGCCGCCGGCAAACTCCAGCCGCGTCGCCTGCTCGGCCAAGAGCACCGACTCGGGGCCGAACATCGTGTGCACGTCGGTACCCCAATCGTGCCAGACGTTGGCGAGCACGTAAGGCTGCCACACTCGTCCGGCCGGGTCGTCGATAGTCCACTTGCCACGCAGGCCAAGCCGCCCGCTGGCGCCGGACGTGGTGCCGAGAGCGACCGGGCCCAAGCCGTCGTCGGCGTCGCCGAAGGAAACCCGCTGCCAGATGATCTGGCCCTCCGGCTCCAGCACGAAACCGGGCCCGAACCATGGTAGCGGAATCGGATAGCCCGCCTCCAACGACGAGGTGAAGCCCGTGCCATTGGTTGGCAGGTTGGCGAACTGGGTCGCCGCATTGCCGTTGTAGAATGAGCCCTGCAGCACCGCGTCGATGTACCAGCCGGCGGGACCATAGTGGGTCCAGTAGCCGCCGAACGAATAAGCATTGAGGTTCAACGAGCCGGTGTGTTGCAGGATATAGGCGGTCGCGGCCGCGTTGGTGACGAGGCCATCCACGCTCACATTGCCATTGCCATAGGCGAAGTAGACGCCGACGGTGTCGCGGTGGCCCGGAATCAAACTGCCGCGCCAGACATCGATGCCGGTCTGGATGCCGGCCACCTGGCCGGTCGCGCGCGGGTCGGCGAAGGCCTGGTAGTGATTGTTGATCTGCTGACCGAACAGGCGGCCCCATACGGCCGGCCGACAGTTGGTTTCCGGAGCGGCTGGGGTCTTGGTGATGGCTACGCTGTCGTACGTGGCGTTCAAGCACGCGGCATCCGCCGCTGCATCGCCGACGCGCTCATGCAACGTGCCGAGTGTGGTGAGCCCCATCTGCCGGGCAATCGGCTGCACAACACCATAGGTCGCGATCTCCGGCCCGATGATCGGCCAGATGCCCGGAGGCGGCGGCTGTCCGTTGTCGGGTGCAGGCACATCGGGCAGCTCGCCCGGCGGCGTGACCGGGCCGTTGCCGCCGTTCCCACCATTGCCGAGGAAGTCCGAACGCAGGAACCAGTTATCGGGGCTGCTACCGTCGGGGGCGCCACGGAAAAGACGGTAATCAAAGAAGCCGGCACGCACCTCGCCCGCGAGCGTGAACGCACCCAGGTCCGTCGTGCCGCCGGGTGTTGTCACGACCACCGGGATGCCAATCGTCGTATAGTCGCCTGGGCCCGTCGTGTTGTGAATTGTGAGCGTGGTCGAGCCGATCGCACTGCCATTGATGATGAGCCGGTCGGATGGGGAATTATCGCCACCGAGAAAGGTGTTAAGCGTGATCCCGCCACCCAAGCCAGTGTAGTTCGCAACGGTCAGCGTTTTATAACTGCTCAGTAGCGTTGGATCGCCGGAGGGCGACGTGAAAGTGATTTGGCTGGCATCGTTAACGAGCGTCGTCAGATTCGAATTGCCAGTCATCCTCCAGATTGTGCCGTTCTGCAGCGTCACACTGGACGTGGCGCCGGCTTCCGTGATCGCCGCGCCGGTGAGCTTGGAAAAGTCGGCAGTCAAATTGAGGAGGCCCGAATTGGTTGGAGCCGGCCCCCTGACGTCGAGCCAGACACCGCTCTCAGATGACACGGCAGTGTTTTGGCGCAGCATGACATCGGCCGTGCCGCTGAGAACGGAGATCGCCGGCGCTGCTGTGCTAGTCAGCGTACTTCCGGACACGTTGGCCGTCTGCAATGTGCCCGCAGCACCTGCCATAAACAGGGCGCTCGCGCCAGCTCCGGTCGCAGTCACGGAGACACTCGTGGCCATAACCGTGCCCCCGTTTTCGACGTCCACGCCATGCGCCCCGATACCGGCGGTCGTGATGAAAACGTCCGTGGCCGCAAAATTGGTGGCCGCTCCGGATGCGAACAGGCCGCGCGAAGAATTGCCGGACGTCGTGATACTGCCTCCGGTCATTGTCAGGAGGCCATCTCCGTGAACGCCATCCGCGTTGCTTCCGGTCGTCGTTATGCGGACATCACTGGCAACGAGAGGAGCCGTCGGCGAGTCCGCGTCCAGGCCGGTTGTACCCGCCGCGAAGACCTGAACGCGCTTGAGGGTCATCGGATTTACGGCACTGGCGGTGAGCCGTATTGCCGCGTCGCCTGAAACGCCTGCTGCCCGGACTACGGTATCCGTCGCCGTGAGCAGCCCTAGGCCCTGCTGCTGGAGGGCGGCAGTACCACCGCTGCCGCTCGTGGCAACAACCGTTCCGCCGTTCACGACGATCGTGCCGGGTAGCGTTGCGGCGCCCGCTATCACGGTGTTCGTGGTCGCGGTGAACGTAATGCCGGTAGCCGTAACGCTGGCACCAGCGCCTCGCGCCACCAGGGCTTGGGTGCCAGCGGTATAGGACAGCGACGGGTTCGCCGCACTCGGCAAGGCCAGCACTTCGCCCGGTCCGGCGGTACAACTGACACCAGGGTTACAGCCCGCTTCGGCGTAATTTGTACCCAGGGTTACCGTAGTGAGCAACGCGGCGAGCGCGATCGCCGATCGCGCCCCAATCCTCGAAAATGCGTCTGACAAGAGCGTCCGCAATCGGCCGACCGCCCGCAGTTTGCCGCACCAACGTTGGACTACCGGCTGCCCGAGCTGAGCGTCTCGGGCCAGCTTCTCCGCCTTAGCAACTTTGATCATGAGAACCCGCTCCGCCTCAGCCAATGGATGACACGGTGAAAGATGGGCCAGCAATCTCAGCTTGTATGTAAGAAAAAATACTCGCAGATTGCGCCACAATCATGGCGCGCAGTGGCTCGGATGGCGCGGCCGCCGCGAGAGGGCCCGCCGCCCCAAGTGTCGCGGTCGCGACGTCGCCATCGATGATTCCGCGAGGGTCGATCCTGGCGCGGAGGATGACCGCGGTCTCTCGTCTGAATCTTATTCGATGTAGATGACAATTCACTCGATGTCGTTACCTGCTCGGACACCAAAGCATTGAAAGTCCGCGAACTGGGTTGTTGAGAACTCTCCTCCCTGAAAACCGTGCTCGCTTTCACATATATATTGTGCGCAGAGTTCAACCCCAGCGAGATATCGATCGGGAGGAAACTATGCGGCGGATCAGACGGAATCTTCGCGCGGCCGGTCTCGAGCCAATCCCCACCGGGCTAGAGGCGGGGTTGAGCGACAAGATCACCACCACGCCGCTGCTTGTTCAGGACGGCTTCGGCTACGGCGGCGCAGAGCTCCCTGCCGATGGCCTCAGTTATTGCGGGCCGACCGCCGCTGCGATGTCGCTGCTTTGGTTGGGCAAGAACGGCTGGCGCCAGATCGGCCCCGCCGCCCCGACGCAGACGGATGCGCTCGACCTCGACCTTCTGCTCGCTGGCCTGGCCGATACCTCTGCCTTAGGCGGCACCTATACCGACAACCTGCAGAATGCGGTTGCGACTTACCTTAACGCTGGTGGAATTGCGTCGAGCGCATTCACCTATCCGACCGGGACCAATCAGCCCTCCGTCGATCTCATCGCCGAGCTCAACCAAAGCCAGACCGTCGTGACTCTGCTGCTTGGCTGGTACACACCGGTCAGCGCCGGCAGCAGCACATATCAGCGCGTCGGCGGCCATTTCGTCGCCATCCTGGGGCAGCAACAACCCAATCCCGAGGATCTCATCATCGGCAACCCGTGCCCGAGCTCTCTCAAATCGGTTCCGGACCTGCCGAAATTCGCCCGCCAGACGCTGCCGACCTCGAATTTCACCGGCACGAGCGCGGACCTTCCCGCTCCACCCGCCCCGGGCACCTATTATCTCCAGTTTCCCGACGTGACCTGGTCCGGCTCGACGCAGGCCGTCACGCCTGTGCTGGAGACCGTCGTTGCGCTGACCGTCGCGATGTCCGAGCAGTCGCGCAACCGGCCCACTCCGGCGTCGTGGAGCCCGGCGGCCGCGCAGACCATCGACACCAATGGCGCACCGTTCAGAGTCCTCGCCCCGCTTGCCGGCGCGGGCGGCCTCATCAAGCAGGGGGACGGCGCCCTCACGCTGTGCGCGTCCAACGCCACCACTGGTTCGAACCAGATCGCCGGAGGCTCGCTTGCTTCGGCCGAGACCTCAAGCGCGTTCGGCGCTGGCGGCATCGCGATGAGCGGCGGGGCGCTCGTGGCCGATCCTGGCGGGTCGGGCGCCGAGGTCGCACTGGCCGTGGCGGGCGGCCAGAATGCTCAGTTCTCATTCAGCGGCTCGACCGCACTCCAGCTTGTGATCGGCGAGAATGCGAGCCTCGCCGTGACGCTCGGTGGCCCGGCGTCGGGAGACGGTCCCGGGCTCGTGCAGGCCGGTCCCGGCGCACTCGTGATTTCCGTCGATGCCGGCGCCGCCGCGCTCGGCGCCGCCTGCACGTTGTCGGCCCCTGCCGGAATCGGAAACCTCGCGTCGTCCCCGATCGTCGCGCCGTCGATCGTCGCTCAAAGTCCGCAGTCGGCCGGCGTCGTCGATTTCCTCAGCTATGGCGAGAGCGGCTTTGTCCTTCCGAAGTACACGTCATCGACCGAGACAAACATCAACTCCGCTTCCGCGTCGGACGTCTATTCCGTCGATGATGCACAGACCCTCGAAGGCAACGCGACAGCTTCCGTCTTCGCGCTTAAGGCGGGGCCATACGACGTCGGCGCGGCGGGCGCGAATGCTGTCTTGAAGGTCGGCCCGCAGCAGGCCGGCCAGACAGCCGGCGTGATCCTCAACGGAGCCACCCTTACAGGTTTCGAGTTCGATTTCGGTGCATCGGACGCAGCCGTCTATGCGAGCGGGAGCGCCCTCGTGGGAGCTGTGATCTCGGGCTCGGGTCAACTCAACTTCTTCGGTCCGGGCACGATCAATCTGACCGGCGCGAATGCAGGCACCGGCGACGTCCTCGTGCTGTCCGGCACCCTCGGGGTGAATAACCTCGAGGGGTCGGGGACCGGCACCGGGCCGGTGACGGTGCAGGGCACCGGAGTTCTGAGCCTCGAGGGGACCGTCTCCGGAGCAATCTCCGCCGAGAACGGCGCGTCCGTCATCCTGCAATCCGGGACGGCGGCGAGCAGCCTCGATGTCGACGATCAATCAACCCTTGCAGGCGTAGGTTATGTCGCCGGCTCCGCGACCATCGACGGCCAGATCCTCGCCGGATCGTCGCCGGGATCGATCGAGTTTCAAGGCGACGTCACCATGACCGGGACGACGATGTTTGCCTGGACGCTGTTCGATCTCGAGGACGACTCGACCGTCGGGGAGGATCCTCAATGGAATTCTCTCGCCTTCACCGGCAATACGCTGAACCTTGGCCAAAAAAACAACGGGGTCGCCGTCATCCTCGACATGACCAAGCTCGGCCCCCGAGATCCCAACTCGGATCACGAGTTCTGGACGTCGTCTCACACCTGGACACTGTTCCACTCAGAAAACACCGCGTTCGACAGTCTGTGGTACGAGCTTCTCCAGCCCCAATTCAGGGCGGGCTACTTCTCCCTCACGAACGACCCCAATTTCCAATTCATGTATCTGACTTTCACGCCCTCCGTCGTCGGTTGATCGGGAATTGCGAGGACCACAGGCGTGCGTTCGGCGGTCGCGGCGCGAAGAACTGACGCGCTGCGATCGTGCGTTACGGCGCCAAGCTCGCGCCATCGCAACCACGATGGAGTCCATCAGCGGCAACAGAATGATGGAGATGGCATAGGTGACCGTATAGCCGATCACCGGCATCGAATTTCCCGCCTGTGAGACCAGCGCGCTGATTGTCGGCGTGCTCGTTCAGCATGACGATTTCGTCGCGTTGTCCCATAGTCGCAACGCCTGATAGCGACGGGTGATCGACGACAGGGCGATCCAGGAGTTGAAATGATGTCGGACAAAGCCATTCTCGCCTGCATCGTCTGCAGTGCCATGATCCTGAGTTCGCTGGGCGCCTCCGTGCGCGCGCAGACGCCGTCGAATTGCAAGGAGCCGCATGCGGGCGCCAAGACTGCGCCCATGTTGTCGCCGCCGCTCGCCAGCGTGGTGACGGGGACGAGACGGCTGCAACTCTATTCGGCGCCGAACCTGCACTGCCCGGTCAGCGGTGTCTTCGTCGTTCCGAACGATGAACTCGTCACCTACGCGCAAACCCGCGATGGCTGGTCGTCCGTGATGTACGCAAATCCCAGGACCGGCGACAACGTCTCGGGCTGGGTGAGGTCGGCGCGGTTGAAGCAAACCGGGACGGTCGGCCCGAAGCAATAGCCTGGCCGCACGATCATGTCCCGCCGCGGGACTGACCAGCCGTTCGAACAGCGCCGATTCCTGGCACGCTATCGGCCCTCAATGGATCGCGGCGTACATGATCTTCTCTTCCGTCGCTTCGATGGCGGAGAATTCCTCGACCACCTTGCCCTGGCGCGACACCAGGATGCGGTCGGAGAGCGCCATGATCTCGGGCAGGTAGGATGAGATCACGACCACCGCCTTGCCCTCGTCGGCGAGATGGTTGATCAGCTCGTGGATTTCGACGATGGCGCCGACGTCGACGCCGCGCGTCGGCTCGTCGAAGATGATCAGATCGGGCTCCTGCACGAGCGACTTGGCGATCACGACCTTCTGCTGGTTGCCGCCTGACAGCTCGACCACCTTGGCCTCGTCTCCGATGGCGCGAACCTTCAGCCGCTCGGTCCAGGTCTTGCCGGCCGCGTTGGTCTCGCGCCGCGACAGGATCATGCGGCCTTTCGGAAACTTGGAGAGCAGGCCGAGATAGATGTTGCGGGCGATCGAGGCGGTTTCGAAGAACCCCTCGACCTTGCGGTCCTCGGTCACGTAGGCGATGCCGGCTTTCACGGCCGGCGCCGGCACCCGGTAACGCACCGGCTTGTCGTGCAGCAGGATCTCGCCGCCGTGGAAGAAGTCGCGCTTCAGCACGCCGGAGACGATCTTGAACGTCTCGGTGCGGCCCGCGCCGACCAGGCCGAACACGCCGGTGATCTGCCCGGCGAACACCGACAGCGAATTGTTCTTCACCATCGGCGCCATCTTGAGATTCTGCACCGTGAGGACGCGGGCTCCGGCCGGCCGCACGGTTTTCTTCTTCGCGCCGTAGAGTGTGTTGGAAAGATCGCGTCCGACCATCGCCTGCACGATCGCCGCGCGGTCGAACTTCGCGGCATCGTCGGTGACGACGTGCTTGCCGTCGCGCAGCACGGTGATGCGATCGGCAAGCAGCAGCGCCTCCTCCAGTGCATGCGAGATGAAGATGATCGAGACACCGCGCTTCTTCAGGTCGCGGACGAGGTCGAAGAAATATTTCTTCTCCTCCGGTGTCAGGGTGGCGGTCGGCTCGTCGAAGATGATGACCTTGGCCTTGTGCAGGACGGCGCGGGCGATTTCCACCATCTGCTTCTTGGCGGCACCGAGCCCGCTCACTGTCGCGGTCGGCGTCACGTCAAAATTGAGCGATTGCAGGAACTGCTGCGCGGCGATGTAGATGCCGCGCAGCCGATTGTAGAACTTCTCCTGCCCGAGAAAGAGGTTCTGCGCGACGGTCATGGTCGGCACCAGGCTGTTCTCCTGGAACACCATGGCGATGCCGAGGTTACGGGCCTCGAGCGGCGTGCGCGGCGCGACGTCGGCGCCGTCGACCATCATGGTGCCCGAGGTCAGCGTCACGACGCCGGCCATCACCTTCGTCAGCGTCGATTTGCCGGCGCCGTTCTCGCCGACCAGCGCGTGGATTTCGCCGCGGCGGAGATCGAAGTCGACGTCCTCGATGGCGGGCACGCCGGCATAGAGCTTGGTCGCCTTGCGCAGTGAAAGCACGGTATCGGTCATGCGCCGAACTCCTCCGCAAGGCTGGCCAGCGGCAGTTTCAGGACGCGGCCCGGCCCCTTGGCGATCAGCAGGAGATCGCCGCCCATCTCCACCGCCGCGACCACGCCGTGGTTGATGCCGTCGACCCGGCTGTGCAGCGAATAGAGCGGATTGCCGTCCGCGCTCAGGCGGATCACGAGCCCGTAGGAGCGCGGCGGCGCCCATGGCTTGATCACGCCCATCGTCTTGATGTGCGCGCCCTGCATCGGCTCCTTGAACGAGAAGCCGGAGCGCAGGCGCGGCGCGACCCAGTAGGCCGGATCGATCTCGGCCATCATGCGCCGCCGGTAGGCCGGCTCGCGGAGCACGAACTCGATGAGCTGGGTGCGTGCGGTGAAGGCCGTGAGCCAATAGCCGCCCCCGGCAGCCTTCGACAGCCGCGACGGGTAGACGGGCAGGCGGCCGAGCACGACCCGCGGCGCTTGTCCATTCCTGATCAGGATCAGGCGATGGCGCCAGCTCTCGCTGACCAAAACGCCGTCGCTGTGTGCGCAGGCGCCGAAGGCGTAGCCGAGCTTCGAGGCCAATGGCGTCACCGATCGGGCCTTGGGGTCGAGCCGGAAGGCGCGGCCGCTGCGATTGAGCTGCATCAGGTCGCGCGCCCAGTCGTCGACACCGCAGGTCGTCGAGCCGTCGGTTGCGATCAGGCTCCCGTCGTCGGCCTGCGCCAGGGCGTTGACCGCGTTGAAGGCGGCGTCGTTGAAGGTGACGCTCGGCTCGCTCGAGGAGAGGGCTGGATAAAGGCGTACCTCGCGCCCGCCGAGCGCAACCGCGATGCCGCCTCCCGCGAGCGCGCAGAGAGCCGAGATTGGCAGCTCGAAGCTGCGCAGCTCGGTGGCGATGCTGCCCTCAAGTCGCAACAGGCGACGGCCGTCCGCGACATAGAGGTTGCGGCCGTCGGTCGCGAGGTCCTCTGGCGCCTCGCATTGCAGCACCGTCGTTGCGGCCTCCAGCTTCTGGTTCGGCTTGAGCGCGCCGTCGAACGACGGCACAGTGATGGTGGCTTCGCCGCGCCCAAGGAAGCGGTTGGTGAATTCCCTGACAGCCGCAATCACGACAGCTTCCCCCAGCGCTTGTCATACTGCACGAAGTTCGGATCGGCGTTCTCGAGCTTGTAGCGGCCGATCCGGTTGTTGGCGATGCCGCCGAGATAGAGATAGCCGCGATGCTCGCGCATCGAGGTGATCATCGGATGGTTCTCGCCGCGAAGGTCCCAGAACGATTCGAGGATCTTGCCCTGCTCGTTGAACTTGACGACGCAGCCGGTGTTGATGTTCGGGAACAGCCATTCGTCGACCGGCACCCGCTTGGCCATGCGGCGGCGGAAGCCGGGCATCTTCCAGGCGAGGTCGAGCGAGGGGCTGCGCATGCCGACCAGCGCCAGCCAGTAGTTGCCGTCGGAGGCGAGGTTGATGTTGTCAGGGTAGCCCGGCAAATTGTCCATCACGACCTCGACCCTGCCCTTGTTCGGTCCCGCGAACCAATAGCGCTTGATCGAGCAGCCGAAGGTCTCGGCGAACAGGATCGACTGGCCGTCGCTGGCGACGCAGATGCCGTTGGGGAATTTCAGCCCGCGCAGCGCCGTATGCGTGGCGCCGGTCTTGGTGTCGTAGCAGATGATGCGGCCGTTGCCGCGCGCCTCCAGGCCGTCGATCGGCCATTCGTCCATCTCGTAGCGCACGGTCGCTTCGGAGAAGAAGATCAAGCCGTCGTCGGTGATATCGAGGTCGTCGGCGAGCCGCAGGCGGCTGTCGTCGTTGACCGAATGCATGCTGCGGTTGGTTTCGTCGGTGGCCTTCTCGACCGTGCTGTCCGGCTTGATGCGGTAGAGCCCCATGCCGCCGATGCAGACATAGAGATTGTCCTGCCGGTCGAACGCCATGCCGAGCGGCTGGCCGCCAATATGGGCGAACACCTCCATCCTCTCATAGTCGGGGGCGAGGAAGCGGATGATGTCGCCGTGGCGCGAGCCGGCATAGAGATTGTCGTTGCGATCGAGGATGACGTCCTCGGGCGCCTCGATGCGGCCGAGGCCGATCAACTGGACGTCGCGCAGCTTGTCGTTCTGCTCGAACGGCCCGCCCTGGCCGATCTCGGTCGGCGGAGGCGGCGGCAGTGCGTGATAGGTCGGCGCGACATAGACCTTGCTGATGATCCGCGTGCGGTTCTTCTGCCAGCGAATGTCGACCATCGCGGCGACCAGCAGGATCCCGGCGAGCGCCATGCGATTGATGCCGCCGCGCGCGTTCAACGTGGTCAGGCCGTTGGTGATCAGGAGCACGATCAGCACGCCGACCAGCGATTTGGCGACCGAGCCCTTGCCGCCGCCGAGCGTGATGCCGCCGAGCACGGTCGCGGTCAGCACGATCACCTCGAGGCCGACGCCGATGTCGCCGCCGACGGTGCCGAGGCGGGCGGCGAAGAACAGCGCGCCGATGCTGGTGAGCACGCCGCTTGCGACATAGCAGAGCGCGATGGTGCGGCGAACCGGGATGCCGGAGTTGTAGGCCGAGCGGCGCGAGCCGCCGATCGCCGTGATGTGCCAGCCCGGGCGCAACCGCGTCATGAAGATATGGCCGAAGATCGCGATCGCGATATAGACCAGCGCGACGCTCGGAATGCCGAACACGTCGCCGCCGCCGATGAAATTCCAGGACGGGATGTCGGGGAAGGCGGCGGCAATGTCGTTGGAATAGCGCTGGATCAACAGATCGAAGGTCGAACGGTAGATGATCAGGGTGATCAGCGTGGTGATGAAGGCGCGCAGCCGCAGATAGCCGATCAGGACGCCGTTGACGGCGCCGAGCAGCGCGCCGCAGAGCAGGGTGGCGGCCACCACCGCCGGCACCGGCCATCCCAGCACGTCGAGCAGGTAGAGCGCGCAGAAATCGGTCAGCGCGAAGATCGATCCGACCGAAAGGTCGATGCCGCCGACGATGACGACGAGCGCCATGCCGAGCGCGATGAAGCCGATCTCGCCGGCCTGGCGCGCGGTGTCGGCGAGGCTCGACGGCGACAGGAAGTGATCGATGGAGCGGCTGAGCGCGAAGCCGACGATCAGCAGCAGGATCACCGGGATTGCGGTCTCGGTCCACCGCTTGGACAGGATCTCGCCGAGGAGATGGTCCGGCCAATAGCGATAACGCAGGCTCGTCAGGGTGTCGCGCATCGGCATTCCAGCAGGTGTTGGAGTCTGGAGGACGACGTCCCGGGTGCGTCACCCGGGACGTGGCCAATCGGGCTATTTCTTGAGGTCGCTGAGATTCCAGCATGCGGTCTGGCTGTCCGCATTCTCCTTGGTGATCGGGATCAGCGTCGTGTATTCGGAGCCCTTGACCGAGCCGGGCTTGGCGCCGGACGACAGCAGCCACTTGATCGTGCCGGCCATCTGCGCCGCCTGCGTCGGTACGTCGTAGCTGAGGTTGAGGTCGAAGGCGCCGGACTTCACCAGCTCGCAGGCACCCTTGCGCTCGCCGCCGCCGGAGGTCGCAACGAACACCTTTCCGGTGAGGCCGGCTTCCTTCACCGCCGCCGCGGTGCCGATGTCCATGCCGTCCCAGAAGCCGACGATGCCGCAGAGATCGGGATTCTGCTTCAGCACGGTCTGCGTGATCGCCTTGGCTTTCGCGGCATCCCAATCGGCGGCCTGGCTCGACACCACCTTGATCTCCGGATGCTTGGCCAGAACGTTCTCGACGCCCTTGAGCGTGTAGGCGCTGGCGGCCGCGGAGAGCGCGCCTTGCACGATGGCGATCTTGTTCGACTTGCCCTGGCAGCCCTTGACCACCGCCTCGGTGTCCTTTTCGCCGATCTCGATCCAGTTGGCGCCGACGAAGGCCGAGCTGCGATAGGCCGAGCCCATGTTGATCTGGATGACGTAGATGCCTTCGTTCTCGGCGCGCTGCAGCAGCTTGGCGTAGGTCTGCACGTCCGGATTGTGGATCACCATCACGGCGGGCTTCTCAGAGATAAGCGAGGTCACCGCTTGCGCGCCTGCATTGGTGTTCCAGTTGGGATCGCGGATCTCGAACTTCACGCCGAAGGGCTCGAGCTCCTTCTTCAGGCCGGCGTACCAGCCTTCCGTGAGGTCGAAGTTCATGGCGACCGGAACGTAGGCCACCGTCTTGCCGGTCAGGGCCTCCTTGAACGGCTTCTGAAACGGCTCGTCGAGACCCTTTTGAGCCAGCGCCGGTTCGGCGATGGCCGCAAGCCCGAGCGTGGCAACGAGTATCTTTGCAGTATGGATCACGCGCTTCACTGCTTCCTCCTTGGTTGGTGTCGTTGTCGTTTCACTCATATGTCGCCCTGTTGCGCCGTTTCTTCGTTGCGCGGATTCAGGAAGGAATCCGTGATGACGGCGAGCAGCAGGACCACGCCCTTGATGAGGTTCTGCCCGGCATAGGAAATGTCCATGATGGTCATGCCGTTGAGCATCGTGCCGATCAGCAGCGTCCCGATGATCACGTTCAGCACGCCGCCGCGGCCGCCGGAGAGCCCGATGCCGCCGAGCACCACGACCAGGATGACGTCGTAGATCAGGGTTGAGTTGAAGATGCGGGTCGGCATTGAATTGACGGAGGCGGCCATCACGAGACCGGCAAAGCAGCCGATCAGTGCCGCAACGACATATTGCAGCACGATGATCGGGCGGGAGGGAATGCCGGTGACGCGCGCGGCGTATGGATTGTCGCCGATCGCATAGATGTACGCGCCCCAGCGCGTCCGGCGCAGCAGGAACGCCACCACGATGCAGGCGATCGCGAACATCACGATCGAACTGGGAATACCGAGGATGTTGCCTTGCCCGAGCCGCTCGAATCCGGCCATACCGTCGCTCCACTGCACGACGTCGAGCTGAAACAGCGCGGCCTGGCCGAGCCCGGCGAGCAACAGGCCGGTTGCCAGCGTCGCAAACAGCGATGGGACTTCGGCGTAGGCGATCAGCCAACCATTGATCAGGCCGAAGACGATCGTGAGCAGCACGGCGGTCAGCAGCGACGCCGTCAGCGAGTGGCCGTCCTGCACCATCTGCAGCACGAGCCCGGGCGGCACCGCCAGCGCTGCGATCAGCGAGATGTCGATGCCGCGTCCGATCACGACAATCGCCATGGCGAGCCCGAGGATGCCGAGCACGGCGACGTTCTGCAGCAGCGTCAGCATGTTCTCGGGCGTGAGAAAGCCGCGTAGGAAAACCGAGAACGCGAGGAAGAGCACGGTGAAGACGGCGAAGACGATCTCCTGCTGATTGAATCGGAATCGCTTCATTGCCGGATCCTTCCTCGAGACCTATGAGTGCGCCATCTGTTTCGGTTTGGAGCGGGAACTGGCCGCCATGCGGCCGGGTCGGCTTCGTGCCGACAACGCGGCGTCGATGAACGTCGTGACGCCGTTGATGTAGGCCTCGATCGAGGTACCGCGGGTGCGGTACTTGGCGCGTTTGACGTACCAGTCTTGCAGCAGCGGCTTGATCAGCGACGCCGAGAGCGTGACCTGGTCGATCGTGAAGACTCCGCTCGCGACGCCCTGCCTGAGCACGTTGGCGATGATCTTCTCGGTCATGACCTCCATGTCTTTGGCGCGCTGACGCTCCGCCGGGGGAAACGATTTCGCCTCCATGAAAGCGAACACGAACCAGGGCTGCATCGTCTCGCTCATCCGGACATGGGTCGCGACGATCCAGTGCAGATGCTTGCGCGCATCCTCCTTCACGTCGTCGGGGGGCGCGGTGAGAACCTCGGAGACGGTCTCGGCGACCTCGCTGAGGATCATCGAGAGCAGCGTCGGCTTGCTGTCGAAGTAGGTATAGAGCCCGCCCATGCTGAGGCCGGAGGCTTCCGCGAGCTGGCGCAGCGTGGTGGCGTGAAAACCGTGCTTGTTGGACAGCGTCAGCGTGGCGCCGATGATGCGCGTGAGGTTGGGAACGGCGAGATGCGGCTTCTGGACCTTGATGGAATCGCGGTGGCGCTCGAGGATGCGTGCGCACAGCACGTCGATCGAGAACGCATTCGTCCCCGGCCGCTGGCGCGCGAGACGCAACGTTGCCTCCTCCCAATGTAGCCCCGACCCTCTTGTGTCGTTGTCGGTCAGGGGCGGGCTCTCGGCCCTTGCATCATTCCTAGCGCAGAGACCGGTCGTCGGAAAAGGGGGGCGATCAAATTTTCTGAGAGAGCGCTCGCTCGTTTTTTCGGGCCCAAGGTCGGGGTTGACGAACGCGTCTCGGTGATGACGTCGCGCCGGTGCAGGATCGCCGCGGCATGGCTTCGACGACGAGCCTCAGCATCTTCCGGTCAGCATGAGGCCATCCACTTGGCGAGCCGCCGTGACGGATCACTCCGCCGCGTGAGGCACGCTGGCCCGCGTGGCATCCACCTTGCCTTGCGACAGTGCGGCGATGGCGACGATCGCAGCGGCAAAGCCGGCAGCCGCGCCGACGCCGAGCGCCCAACGTGGGCCGAGATGATCGGCGACCCATCCGACGATCGGCGCGCCGATCGGCGTGCCGCCCAGCGCGACGCCGAGCCGGAGCGCCATCACCCGTCCGCGCATCGCCGGTTCGGTCGAGAGCTGCATCAGCGCGTTCGAGGTGTTGGTGACGGTCAGAGCGGCAACGCCGATCACGACGAGTGCGGCAGCGAATAGCCAGTAGTTCGGCGCCAGCGCCGCCAGCGTGCAGCCCAGTCCGAAGATGGCCGCGCCGAGCAACAGCGCGCCGAAGCGCGGCCGGTCGCGGCCCGCGGCGAGCAGCGCGCCGGACATCGTGCCGACAGCCATCATCGACGACAACAGGCCAAAGCCGCGCGCATCGGTGTGAAAGACGCCGACCGCCATGGTCGAGATGAAGATCGGGAAGTTCAGTCCGAAGGTGCCGATCAGGAACAGCATCACCAGGGTCGTCCTGAGGTCGGGGCGCGACCAGACATAGTGGAACCCCTGCATGACGCTGCCCTTGGTGCGGTGGGCGCGCGCATTCGGGCGAAGCTCCGACTTGCGGAGCAGCGACAGCGACGCCAGCACCGCCAGGAAGGACGCGCCGTTGAACAGGAATGCCCAGCCGGTGCCGACGCCGGCGATGATGAGGCCGGCGACCGCGGGTCCGATCATTCGTGCGGCGTTGAACGAGGTCGAGTTCAGCGCAATCGCGTTCGACAGGTCACGGTCACCGACCAGCTCAGCGACGAATGTCTGGCGCACCGGGGCATCCAGCGCCGCGCTGCAGCCGAACAGGAACGCGAATGTGTAGACATGCCAGAGCTGCACCAGGCCGGTAACGGTGAGAACACCGAGCACGAGCGCAAGCACGCCCATCGTCGCCTGGGTGGCCATCAACAGCCGGCGCTGGTTGAAATGATCGGCGGCAAAGCCGGACCATGGCATCAGTAGAAGCTGCGGCCCGAACTGAAGCGCCATGACGATGCCGACGGCGGACGCGCTGTGGTTCGTGAGCTGGGTCAGAACCAACCAGTCCTGGGCGGCGCGCTGCATCCAGGTGCCGACATTGGATACCAGCGCGCCCGCGGCCCAGACCCTGTAGTTGAAGCTCCGCAGCGATCGAAACACACGCCTCATGATTGCTCTGGTGCATTGCCGCCGTGAAACTGTCCGAGCCGCCGCGCCAGGAAAAGGCCGAGCACGCCGTTTTGCAGATCGACAACGATGAGGGCCGTGATCGGATCGAGCGTCGTGAAGACCATGATCATTTCCTTCCAGCCGGAGGTTGATGCGGCGAAGCCCGCATCAGTCGTCGATGAGCCGCTTCAGGAGCCTGACGGCGACGGCGAGCTCGTCCTGCTCTTGTGGTGACAGTCGCGCGGTGATGGTGCGCGACAACCAGTCCTGGCGCGCGGCACGCCCGGCCTGGATCCAGTCGCGGCAGGCGTCCGTGAGAGACATGAGGGTTTGCCGGCCATCGCCCGGATCAGGCCTGCCCATGACGAGGCCGGCCGCCTCGAGCGCGGCGACCGCCGAGCTCATTGATTGCGGACGCATTCCCTCGGATCGCGCCAGGCTCGAGACCGTCGCGGGACCATCCTTCTCGAGCCGAAGCAGGACCGCCACCTGGGAGGGCGGCAGGTCTCCGCGATCGCTCTGCTCGCGCAGCCTGCGCTTCAGTCTTCCGATCAGCAGGCGCAGATCCTCGGCCAGCGCCGAGATACGCGCTTGCGCGAGGGACTCCGATGAATTGTTCATGTCAGAATTAGTAGGCATGTGCAGGTAAACTGTAAAGATTATCTGCGCAGTTTATCTGCAGAGCTGGTCTGCTCACGGCGATGGGCGCGTTTGCGACCGCCATCGGAATGAGACCAAGTTGCTGGCGGATACGACGAGAAAGCTGAAGGTTCGGCAGTCCGGTGCGATCGGGTGGGCGCTGTCGAACCACAATGGAGCAGTGCGCAGTCCAGAACCGTGACCTGCGGCGTGCGGGCGCTCAGGCCGAACGTTGGCCGGCGGATGCGTCCTCGTCGTCTTCGGGAAGGGCGGCGAGACGGGCGCGCAACTCATCGATCGATGCGAACTCCAGCGTTCGCCCCGGAAGCATTGCGACAATGGTCCCGTCGGCGCGTAATTGGTAGTTCATGTTGTTGACCGTCCCGGAGTGAACGACCGTGGACGCCTGCCGGGCTTCCCTTGCGGGCGTCCGGCGCGCAGGCGATGCGGGCCGGTCGGGTCGCGACCAGCGGCCCACGCGGCGAGGCGTGGTCTCCTGTAGTGTGGCGGTGTCGTCCGGCTCGGGGACGTCCTGCTCCGCCGGTCGTTTCGCGTCCTTCGGCCGAAGCGGAGACGGACGTTCCATCGTCGCGGTCGCAATGGCTGGAACGGGTTCAGTCGGTTCGGCAAGCGGCAGCTCTGCACGGGTCTCGATCGCCATCCGCAGGCGGTCGAGGTGGCGGACCACGAAGCCGAGAGCCGCGATCATGACCCCGGAGGCAACGAAGATCAGCCCGCTGCCGAACAGCGCGCTGCCGAACGGCGTTTCGAGCGCGCTGACACCGAACAGGAGCGCGGCGAGGCCGCTGCCGACGAACGCCAACCCAATGATCCAGAGCGCGAGCAAGCATCCTCGTATCTGTTGCAGCCATTGTCGCGCAACTTAACGGCGATGGCTGCCATCGCGTTCCGGGTCATTCTACCACTCGTCGCCCGCAAGGGACATACGGTGCCCTTACCCGCGCTTTATTCGCCGGTGGCTCCGCTGCCGGACGTGGTATCCCCTCTCAGAAATGGTCGCCGACGGGCTGTCTCGCAACCTGCGGGCCGGCCTGCTCACCGCCTCCGCCAGCCATTGCGCCCGACAACATCTCGCGCGCACGCCTGGTTGCCGAGGCATAACGCATGGTGGCGCTGATGTTGATCAGGCCGGCGCGCGCAAGCCCGAGGACGGCGCGGCGCGAGTGGAATGGGCCCGTCTTGCTTGTGGCATATCCGCGCGGGAAGAGCTGCAAACGACCGGCGAGCGCCGCGTGCAGCGCTGCCTTCTGTGTCGCGCTGAGGCGGCGGCGTTTGGCGGGCTTGGCCGTGTCGCCCAAACTGCGCGGCTCCGTGCGCGACGATTTTCGTGGCGCGACCCTCATCCGTCAGCTCACTCCGGTCGAATGGCGCGGCCTGCCTGAGGCGCGGCCTTTCTGGCATCGCCACGTGCACCCGCATGTGGCACACCGCGGCTTGCACGATTTCACCAACCAGAAACCGTATTTCGGGCAGCGGCGGCATCTGACGAAAGTCAGGATCGATCGTGACGAAAGTCATATTCGTTTGCGGCCGCCGCGGGCTTACGCCAAAGTGGGCGGCTCGCTGAGCTGATTTGGGCAACGAATGATCGACCTGAGCGCGGACCTGCTTCCAGCCGCAGAAGCCGACGTCATCGGCCTCGCCGTCATCGGCGCCGACAGAAAAATGGTGCGGAAGATCGGACGCCTCGTCGAATGGCTTCCCGCGGTAGGCGTTGATTGCTGCGAATGCATGTTGCTGGTCGGGATGGAATCCGAATTGGCGGCGCTCGCGGCGGGAGAGCGCGACACGATCGCGCTTGCCGGCGTTCGCGGCGCGTCGCCGGGGATGGCGCAGCCGGTCACCGCCGTGGTGCTGTGGAATGGCGAGCAGTCGCACTACTTCGTCATCGCGATGCCCGACTTCGCGGCGCGCCAGGTCGAAACGCTGCTCGGCAGCGAGCGTCGGGCGCGCCGGCTGATGGAGCAGCAACTCGAGGCGGCGAGCGCCGAGGTGCGCTTCGCCTCGCTGGCGCGCACCCGCCTTCGCCTAGCGCGCGACCTGCACGATACGCTGGTGCACTCGATCGTGGCGCTGCTGACCCAGATCAGGTTGATCCGGCACTACCTGTCGACCGATCCGGCGCGCGTGGCGGACGGACTTGCGACCGCGGAAGACGCCGCGGCGAGCGGACTTTCGCGCGCCCGCGAGGCGATCGCGCGCCTGCGCATGCCCGACGATCTTGAGCTCGATCTCGACGTTGAAGGATTGCTCGCCGATTTCGCGGACCGCAGCGGGATCGCGGTCTCGATCGACATCGATGACCGCGCGCGTGGCGGATTGCGCGATTGCGCCTTGACCGTGCAACGCATCCTCAGCGAGGCGCTGCGCAACATCCAGGCGCATGCCAAGGCGCGCACTGTCCGGTTTCGTGCGTTCGAGAGGCCCGCCGCGGTCGGCCGCAAGCTGATCGTGGAGATCCGCGACGACGGCCGTGGCTTTGATCCGGCGGTGCCGAAGCCCGGACATTTCGGATTGATCGGAATGGCCGAATTTGCTGAACTTGTCGGCGGAGATTGCGCGGTGGAAAGCGCGCCGGGGCAGGGTACACTGGTCCGGATATCGCTGCCCGTGGGGGTGCCGCCGGCGGCATCGGCGGGCGTGCTGGCCGAATGAGCCGCCGGTCGCGGCATTGATGATCGTGAGGCTTTCGAGAGAACGATGGAATCGCCCGTGAGTAAGGTCGAGAAAGTGCGGGTGCTGATCGCCGAGGACCAGGCGCTGATCCGCGAAGGCATCGCCACGCTTCTTGCGCAGCAGAACGATGATTTCGATTTGCTTCCCGGCGCGGCCGACGGCGAGCAGGCCATCGAGTTCGCACGGCGATACCGGCCCGACGTCATCCTGATGGATCTGCAGATGCCGCGCGTCGGCGGCATTGCAGCGACCCAGCGAATCCTGCGCGAGCTTCCGCATACTCACATCGTCGTCCTGACGACATTCGAGACCAACGATCTGATCTTCGAGGCCGTGAGCGTGGGCGCGAAGGCCTATCTGTTGAAGGATGCCAGGATGGAGGAGATCGCAGACACGATCCGCGCCGTGATGAACGGGCAGTCCGGACTGTCACCGGGCGTGGCCGCGCGCATCCTCGATGAATTCAAGCGGCTGCGCGGCCCGCGCGTTTCTGCGAAGCTGCCGGTTCGCGACGGGCTGACGGCGCGAGAGAATGAAATCCTCACGCTGATCGTCGAGGGCAAGAGCAACACCGAGATCGGCGAGCGGCTGCATCTGGCCGAGGGAACCGTGAAAAACTATGTCAGCACCATCCTGGAAAAATGCCAGGTCAAGAACCGTACAGAACTCGCAATAAAGGCAATAACTTATTAGAAATAATTGCGCGCGATCGCACGCCGTGCGGCTCCATCCCCTTCTGATTGCCCGCCTTGCTCTGTGCCGGGCCAACGAAATTGGCTATAGGATTGTTCTGGATTTGCTTTTTACGGCAAAGCCGGATTTTGCGTAGCTTCGGATGAGCGGGATTACGACGATGAAGGGCAGCGAGCGCCAGATCAAGGACACGGAGGGAGCCGCCAACGCCGCGGCCGCGGGAAACGGTGCGGATGCGGCGGCGCATGCCGCGGCGACGATCGATCAGGTCCGCGACCTCCTGTTTGGCGGCGCGCAGCGCTCGATCGAAAGCAATCTGGCCGGCCTGCGCGAGGAGATGCAGGCGTCGCTGAAGCAGATGCAGGCGGACTTCGCCAACGAGATCGCCGCCGTTCAGGCGCGGGTCTCCGACCTCGAGCGCGACACCGAACAGAAGCGGCTCGATTCGCTGAAGGATATCGGTACGGCCATCTCGCAGCTCGGTGCGGCGATCAGCGGATTGGGATCCGGCCGCACGGGAAAATAGCATGGCAGCCGCTGCCGGCCAGAACCGCGAGATCGAGCAGCTCAAGACATTGCTGTTTCAGCCCGAGGCGACGCGCCTGCAGTCGCTGGAAGCCGACCTCACCTCGCTGCAGCAATATGTCGGCTCCGCCGATCGTCTCGAGGCCGCAACCGCCGACATTCTGGTCGCGGCCCTCGAGCGTGCCGAGGTCAATCGGCCGCGCGAGCTCGCCAACGCGATTGCGCCCACCGTGGTCTCCGCGATCAGGAGCGAGATCAGGAATTCGCGCGAGCTGATGGTCGAGGCGCTGTATCCGATCGTCGGTCGGCTGGTCAGCGCCGCGGTGGCGAATTCGTTCCGGGAATTGGTCGCCTCGCTCGAGCATCGCATCAATGCGCTGACCTCCACCCAGCTCTGGCTGGGGCGGATCAAGTCGCTGGTGACGGGACGTCCGATCAGCGAGTTCGTGCTGGCCGACAATCCGCCGCGGGTGAACCGCCTGCTGATCATCGAGCGCGGCAATGGGCGCCTGGTCGCGGACTGGAAGCGCGACGAAACGCCCGACGAGCGCGCCGACCTGCTCAGCGCGATGGTCGCGGCGATCCTGGAGTTTTCGGTTCAGGCGCTCGCCGGCGAAGGCAATCTGCAGACGCTCGATTTCGGCGGACGGCAGATCGCGCTGCGCGCCTCGCCGCGCTTCATCCTCGCGGCGGAGTGTCTCGGTCCGCTGCGCCCTGCCGACAATGCCCGGATCAATTCGCTGTTCTTCGATTCGATCGAGCGCATCGACCGCGGTGCGAAATGCGATGCCCCGACGCTTGCGTCGCTTGCGGCATCGATCGAAACCGATGACACCCCGCGCAAGGCAACGGGCCGGCGCGGCAAGATCATTCTGTTCGGCCTGCTCGCGGCTGCGGCCGCCGTGCTGGTCTGGTTTGCAGCGGTATCGGTGACCCGGAGCCTACTGGAGCGGCGCACCCATGCGGCGTTGGAGCAGCTCGCGGCGAAGCAGCCGTCGCTCGCCACGTTTCCGCTCCGGCTCGACTTTGATCATCAGACCCGAACCGTCGCGGTCTCGGGCATCGAGCCGAGCCACGTGGAGATCGCGCCCTTGATCGACGCGCTCGCCGCGGCCGCATCGCCGTACCGGGTCGTCGATCGGATCGGCCTGGTATCCTCGCCGGAGCAGCTCGCGGCATCGCAGGCCGGGATCAGCAGCCTGCAGCAGAGCCTGGCGCGCTTGCAGGCAAGTGTCGACCAGATGCGCGAGGCGCTGGCCGAGCAGTCGAAGGCGGGCGAGCAGAGATCCGTGGCGCTATCCGCGCAATATGGCAAGCTCGCCGAGCAGTCCGCCAAATTGGGCGAGCAATATGCCGCGCTGCAGTCGATCGTCGATGGTCCGGCCGCGCGGCTCGACCGCTTCATCGCCTCGGCGGCGGTGTTCTTCGCCAACAATTCCGACGAATTCCTTGACGGCGATCAGGCCGAGCAGCAGATCCACCAGCTCGCTGGATTGCTGACGAACAACGACCTCAGGGTCCGCATCGTCGGCTATGCCGACCAGAGCGGCACCGAAGGCACCAACAGGACGCTCGCGCGCAAGCGGGCGGAGCATGTGGCGCGGAGACTGACCGTGCTCGGGATCGATCCGTCGCGGCTGATCCTGGTGTCGCGCGCCGCGACCATGCCGATCACCGACCGGCTCGACACGACGATCGGCGGCAATCGCCGGGTGTCGTTCGAGAACGTCTACCGATCCGAAGTGGCGCACTGATGCTTACCGCGAAGGTCATGCTGCTCGGCGATATGGGTGTCGGCAAGACGTCGATCCTGTACCGGCTGGTCTACGACCGGTTCGAGGGGCAGTACAAGTCGACGCTCGGCGTCGAGATTTTGAGCCACGACGTCGCGCCCGCCGACGGCGGCGAGCCGATGCGGCTGGTGTTGTGGGACACCGACGGCGATTTCGGCACGCAGATCTTCGACACCGTCTACGTCACCGGCGCGTCCGCCGCGATCATCGTGTCCGATGTGACACGGCCGCAGACGGTGACCCGCATGGTCGAACTGGTCCGTGGTTTCGAGACCAGGTTTCCGGGCCGGCCCTATCGCGCGCTGCTCAACAAGATCGACCTTCCGGAAGCCGCAGGCAGCGCAGGCGCGATCAGCGAGCTCGCAAGATCGAGCGTCAAGTCGGTGAGCGCAAAGACCGGTGCAGGTATCGCGGAAAGCTTCGCCGAACTCGCCCAGACCATTCGCCGCCGCCAGCTTTAGTCTCTGCATCAAGTCATTTGGCAGTCGCAACCGGCTTCACGCGAAGCGCGCGACCGTGTCAGCCGCCCCGACTTCTCGGGGCTGGCGAATCGGGCCGGGACGGCTGACTTCATCGCACGTGGGGCGTGCGATGAATGGCGTCGCGACGTGCGGCTTGCTTCGTCGCCGCACGCTTGACCGTCCACTTGCACCACGTGGCCCGTCCTTTCGAAAGTGACGAAGGTCATCTTCCGCCGCCCTGGCGGGCTGCCTATCGTTCGCCCCGTCATGCGATCCAGGCACGAGACAAAGCTGTCTCGGGCGAGCGGAGTGAAAGATCATGAGCATTTTTGGAAGCATCATGGGCGCAATCTTCGGCCACGGTTCGGCCCAGGCCCAGACCCCGCCGACCGCAACGGCTGGGACGCCCGCGGCGGCGCCGTCGGCTTCGGCTGCGCCCGTAACCGGCGGCGCGTCGACGCCGCCGACGGTCGACGTCGCTGCGATTGTTGACAAGGCCGCGGCCGCCAAGGGCGAGCGGCTCGATTGGCGGACCTCGATCGTCGACCTGATGAAGGCGCTCGGCCTCGATAGCAGCCTGGCCGCGCGCAAGGAGCTGGCGAAGGAATTGAATTACACCGGCGACACCAACAACTCCGCCGCCATGAACATCTGGCTGCACCAGCAGGTGATGGCCAAGCTCGCCGCCAACGGCGGCAAGCTTCCAAGTGACATGAAGGTCTGACGCCGTTCCGGACAAGCACATAGCGGCTTTCCGGAACGTTCACGCGTTGCAATGACACGGGAGAGCGGGAAATGGCAAAGGCACGCACGAAGACACGCAAGAGTCTCGATGGCCGTCATCGCGACAAGAACGGCAGGATTGAGAAGAAGCACGGCAACACGACAATCGGCGCGCTGCGCAAGAAATACGGCGAGAGCTTTGCCGAAGGGCGCCGGAAGGACATGATGCTCAAGACCCTTCTCAAGGAGACGGATTCGGGCTCGCTGCACGAATACCTGCGGCATCATCACCGATAGCGCTGCGCGAAGGCTCGAGGCGTAGCAGCTTGCCGCGAACCGTTGCATGCGCGTCTCGCCCGAGTCCACCTTTCATTGCGTGAGGAACAGTTGCCATGACTCAACGTCGTGTCGCCACGATAGACAACCCGTGGCGTGCCGGCGCGATCGGAATCCTATTGCTCGCTCTGGCATTCGCTGCCTATGCGACGATCGCGCATGCTGACAACGCGCACAGCGGTCCACCGCAGCCGGACGCGAATGTCCAGCGCACCGCGCAGATTTCCCCGCCCGCGCGCGTCATCCTGCCTGCGCCATGGGAGCCCGCGGCGCCCGCCCGGTCCGCGGCCGCGCCGGCCGGGTCGACAGACCACAAATAGTCCAGCCATCCCGCCACGACACCATCAGCGTCCAGTTCGGAGGAGATCACATGCTGAAGGAATTCAGGGAATTCGCCATGAAGGGCAACGTCGTCGATCTCGCCATTGGCGTGATCATCGGCGCGGCCTTCGGTGCCATCGTCAGCTCGATGGTTGCCGACATCATCATGCCGATCATCGGCGCGATCACCGGCGGTCTTGATTTCTCGAACCACTTCACCGCGCTGTCGAAGTCGGTGACGGCGACCAACCTGGCGGATGCCAAGAAGCAGGGCGCGGTGCTTGCGTGGGGCAATTTCCTGACGCTGACGCTGAACTTCCTCATCGTCGCGGTCGTGCTCTTCATCGTGGTGCGGCTGATGAACCAGCTCAAGCGCGAGGCGCCCGCGGCGCCGGCCGCGCCGCCGAAGCCGACCCGGGATCAGGAGCTGCTCACCGAGATCCGCGACCTCCTGAAGGCGCGCGCCTAACCGGCACGATCGATGGGGGCATTCTGCGTCACCAGCTCTGGAGGCTTATCATGCCAGAACGGGTCAAGTTGCCCCGCAAGCTCTCTCAGGAACCAGGCGCGCCGCCGCCACAGCGGCCGAGCCATCAGCGGATCATCGAGGAGCTCGACAACTGGGCCAACAGCCCCGGCCTCCAGCCGCCGACGGACGGTGACGATAAGAAGCGCGACGACAGGAAGGCTCACACGCAAGCCGGACGGAAGGCTCTGATACCGGCTCCGGACGCAGCTTGGTGTTGAGAACGTCCGCGCTGCACCCATCGCGGTGGTCAGCGCGAGGCCGGCGCCGGCTGGGTTGCTTGTGCAGGCTCCAGCAGCTTGTCGCGGATCAGGCGCGTGGCGCCGCGGCTCCATGAATAATTGGCACCCATCCGCAGCCCGCTGTCGCCGGCAGCGATGATGTTGCCGGTGCCGGTGCCGTGCAGTTGAAATCGCACCAGATATTCGGTGCGGCTGATCCGCCTGATCACGCCGATCAGCGACTGGTCCGCGCCGAGTTTCCGCGCGATCTCGACGTCGCATCCGCCGCAGTCGTGGATGGCGTGCGGGCCCGCGGCGTCTGTGCCGGTGCCGTTGACAGGGACCAGCGCATAACGCCCGGACCGCTCCAACATGTGCCTGACGGCATCGGTCGTATTGGCAAGTTCGGCACCGTCGCTCGCGGTCTCCGAGCCGGCGGCGCTGGCATCCTCGAGCTCAAAATTGAACAAGGCGAGCTTGACTGGTGCGCTTGCCGCAACCGGCTGTGCCGGTGCCAGCGCCTCGCGAATCTCGCGGGCCACGAACGTTTCGGCCCGTTGCCACGCCTCGTCATTGTCACCGCGGAACGTATAGAGTTTCTCGAACAGAACCCGATTTCGGTCGAGATCGACGGCGCGAACGCGCGCCCATTGCACCAGCGTGCTCATCTTCTGGATGAGCCCGACGATCAGGACGTTGGCGCCAGCTTGCGCGGCTGCGCGCAGCCGTTCTTCCGTCAGCGGCGCACTGGCCTCGCAGTTCGAACCGCAGGAGGAGGGGACGAGGCGGGTGAGCGCGTCGGCCGCGACGTCGCGCCTGAGCGCCGCGGTGAAGGTCTGCAGGCGCTGCTGATGCGAGGCGCTCTGGTCGGCGGGCTCGCCCGAGGTATCGAGATAGCCGAAATCCTGGATTTCCACGCCCACCTGCTGTGCCGCATGCGCGCTGGGGCAAGCGTGGCTAACCCCGAGGAAAAGCCCAGTGAGAACGAACGTTGGCAACATGGAGCGGGAGCGGGGCATGGCAACGGACCTGTCGCGGTGGGGGTGAACGGTCTGGCAAGCCTAGCTAGAGCGGACGATTGATCGAAGCCGATCCCGTCACGCGTGGCACCGGGAAATTTTCACGACGTCGCCAAGCCGGAGCCGCGGCGCTTCCCGTCGGGCCGGTTCGGCCGCTAGATTGGCGCAGAGATGCCTCAGGGTCAGCCAAGCCAGGACGGCCACCGATGCAGATGTTTCCGGGAAGCGATCTGAAACTCCGCCTGACGTTGCGGGTGATCGCCGCGTCGTCGCTTTGCTTTGCCGCCATATCGGCCTTCTTCCTGGTCGACGGTGATCGATCGGTGCATGCCAGGCTGGACATGATCGCCTCGATCACGGCGCGGACCCTCGAGCTGCAGCAGAACAAGATGCAATGGATCAACCAGCCGCGCTCCAGCTTTCCCGATCTTCAGGAGATCGCTGGATCGGTGATGACGCCGGGCCTGTGCATCGCCTATCGTGATCAGGGCGGCGCGATGGTGCAGCGCGTCTGTGGCGGACCGCGAGGCGAGGCGGCCGACGCGCCATATGCGTTCGCCATATTCCATCGCAAGCTGTTCGATCCCGGGCGCGAAACGGTCCAGCCAGTGTTCTCGCGCGGCAGCAGGGTCGGCGACGTCGTCGTCTCGGTCGATCCGGCGACGCTTGCCTCGGAGGCCTGGCAGGGCGCGGGCCGCGTGATGGCTGCGCTGGCGCTGGCGCTGCCGCTGCTCGGCGCGCTCGTCTATATGGCGCTGGCGCGCGCACTTCGTCCCACGGGCTTGATCCGCAACGGCCTGGAGCGGATCGCGACAGGGGACCTTGCGGCTCGCCTGCCGCCCTTCGACCTCGCCGAGCTCTCCGCCATCCGCGACGTCTTCAACCATCTCGCCGAGCGCCTCGGCACTACGCTTGCCGAACGCAACGAATTGACCCGCCGCCTGATCGCCCTGCAGGACGACGAGCGCATGCACCTTGCGCGCGAGCTTCACGACGAATTCGGGCAGTCGCTGGCGGCGATCCGGGCGCTGGCGGCATCGGCCCGGCAGGGCGCGGCGCAGAGCTGCCCGGCCATCCTGCCGGAATGCGACGGCGTCGCGCGGACGGCGGCCGAGATGATGGAGCGGCTGCGCGGCGCGCTGTTCCGGTTGCGGCCGCCCGACGTCGAGCAACTCGGCCTCACTGCTAGCCTGGAAGGCCTGATCGCCGGATGGAACAGCCGCAGCCGCGGGCAGACCCGGTTCGAGATCAGCCTGTCCGGGATCTGCGATACCTTGCCGGCGGAGTTGGCGGCCAATCTCTATCGCATCGCGCAGGAGGCGATCACCAACGCGGCCAAGCACGCGGGCGCAAGCCGGATCAGCCTCGCGATCGCGGTGCGCGATCCACAGGGCGATTCCGGTGGCGACATCGAGCTCATCGTGGAGGATGACGGCCATGCGGGCGATCGTCCGGCCGGATCCGGCATGGGCCTGCTCGGCATGCGTGAGCGCGTGGCGGCACTCGGCGGCAAGTTCAGCTTCGCCACGCGGCAGGGCGGCGGCTCCGGTCTGCGCGCCGTGATCCCGATTGTGGGGACGATGGATCGGCCTGATGTTGGCGGCATGGTGACGGAGCACGCGGCGTGAACGACACGGTCGCGACAGTCATGCTGGTCGACGACCACGCCGTCGTCCGCGAGGGCTATCGCGCCGTGTTGCAGAAGCAGCCGGGATTGCGGGTCGTCGCAGAGGCCGCCGACGGCGTCGAGGCGTATCGGCTGTTCAAGGAGATCAAGCCCGATCTTGTCATCATGGACCTCGCGATGCCCGGCATCGGCGGCATCGAAGCGATCAGGCGCATCCGGCAATGGGATCGCAATGCGCAGGTCCTGGTCTTCACCATGCACCAGAATGCGGCCTTCGCCGTGCAGGCGATCCGCGCAGGTGCGCGCGGCTACGTTACCAAGACCAGTCCGCCCGAGACGCTGGTGCAGGCCGCGATGGATGTCCTGTCCGGCCGGATCGCAATCAGTCCGGATATCGAGCATGAGCTGGCGCTGAGCAAGCTGGCCGGTGAGGTCGTCGCCGCCGACGTGTTGTCGCCGAGGGAATTCGAAGTGCTGCGCATGCTGCTCGCGGAACGGACCAGTGACGAGATCGCCGATACGCTCCATATCAGTCCCAAGACGGTCGCCAATCTCCACTACCTGATCAAGACCAAGCTCGGCGTTGGCTCCGATATCGAGCTGGTGCGGCTCGCGCTGCGGCAGGGGATTCTGTCGCAGCGCGATTGGGGCGAGGCCTGATCTTGCGCTCTTACGATGGCCGACGCGCCGTTACGATCAGCGCCGTCGACGGAATCAGGAAGACATTGCCGCTGCGTCCGCGCTCGACCTCCATTGCGAATTCGCGCGCGACGGCCGCGCGCTGCGCCTCGTTCAGCGTTTGCCATTGCGGCCCGAATTCGAACAGACGATCGGCCCCATGGTCATCTGCGACATCAAGGATGAAGTCGTGGGTGACCTCTGTGATCTTGGGATCGACGAAGCCAGCGGCAACGACAGCGGCGGCAAAGCGGCCGGGATCGGCCAGCGCGGTCAGGCCCGTCGCCGGCGATTGGACGGCCAGGTCCGGATAGAGCGTCCGGATGATCCGCGACACCATGAGATGCACTGCTGCGCCGTCCGGGCTCTTCCAGACGGCGATGGCCGCCGATCCGCCCGGCCGCGTCACCCGCGCCATCTCGCGCAGTCCGGCGCGCCAATCCACAAACAGCATGACGCCGAACACCGATGTCACGGCATCGAACGCAGCGTCCGGCAGATCGAGCGCCTGACCGTCCATCTGTTGCGCCTCGATATTCGCCACGCCATGCGCGCGGACCCGCTGCACCATCCCGGCGGAGAAGTCGATCGCGGTGACCTGCGCCCCGGTGCGGGCGGCGGCCAGCGCCGCGACGCCGGTGCCGGTCGCCACGTCGAGCACCTTCGACGACGGGCTGATCGCGAGCGTCGCCACCGCGGCTTCGGCGAAGTGCGCGGTGAACGGCTGCGACTGCGCGTCGTAGGTGGCGGCCATCTTGTCCCAACGTCCGGGGTCGCTGAACGGCAGATGGCCGGTCTGCTCACCGTGCTGCATGAACCTGCTCCTCGAGTGTCTGCTTGTGTTTGGCCAGCCGGCGCTTGAAATCCTTGGCCAGCGCGTCGAGCGTGACGGCGCCCAGCCGTGTCAGGAAGATCGCTTCGACCTCCCGAAACGTATCTCCGAGCGCGTCATTGACGGCCTGCTCGACCAGGCAGCCGGGGTTTTCCGAGCGATGGCTCATGGCGATGATCGTCGGCGCGCCGACCGCGCGATAGATGTCCGCGAGCGTGATGTCGGATGGTTCGCGCGCCAGCGTCCAGCCGCCGCCATGCCCCTTCTCGGAGTGGACGAGACCTTGCTCGCGCAGCCCGGCCATGACGCGACGGACAACGACCGGGTTGGTCCCCATCGCCCGGGCAAGCTGGTCTGATGTCACCGGCCCGGCCGCTCCGATCATGTGGAGAAGCCCGTGCAGTACACTCGATAAACGGCTATCGCGTATCATGTAACATTACATGTTACATGATAGCGACTGTGTCAAGTGCGAGCTCCAACATTGGAAGCGGCAAATGCGCCTGGACGCACCATGCAATTATCGCTGCGTGCTCAACGTCTGCGCGCCGCCGAGCAGTTTCACGTTGAGGTGGCCGCCGTCGAACAGCATCTCGCTCAGCGCTCCCTCGATATCGGCCGTCGTGACATTCTGGCTACCGTCGCGGGCGATGCTGGCCTGGGCGAGGCGGCGCATCAGCTCCTTGATGAAGGCCGCGCTGACGCCCTCGGTGCGGCGTACCGCGTCGTCGATGACCCCCTGGTCGAGCGGCAGGCCCTTGCCGTAGAGCCGGACCAGCTTGCCGCGGCCGATCTCGTCAGGCAGCGGCACCTCGATCGCCTGGTCGATGCGGCCGGGCCGGCCGGCCAGCGCACTTTCCAGCTCTTCCGGCCGGTTGGTGGTCAGCACGAACAGGATGTCACAGTCCTCCTTCAAGCCGTCCATCTCATTGAGCAGCTTGTTGAGCAGGGATTCCTCGCAAGGGCCGCCCATCTCCTCACGGCTGCGCGCGATCAAATCGACGTCCTCGATCACCACCATGCTTGGTTGCAGCAGGCGCGCAAGGCTCATATAGGCGCCGAGCAAGCCGACCTGCTCGGCGGTGATGATCAGTGTCGTGTGGCCCGGCAGGTTGGTGGCGAGATAGCGGATGGTATGGGTCTTGCCGGTGCCGGGCGGGCCGTAGAGCAAGATGCCCTTGCGCGTCGATTGGCCGAGCTTGCGCAGCAGCTCACGGCTTCCGACGAAATCGAGCACGTTGCGCTCGAGCAGTCGCAGTGTCCGGTCCGGCAGGATCACTGCGTCGCGATCGACCGTCGGCAGACGATGCACGGTGACGCCGCGCGAACGTCCGCGGTATTCGGCGTCGCCGTCGAGCGAGAGGATCTTGCCGCGATAGGAGCGCGCCGCATGCACGGCCGCTTCCAGCTCGGCAAGGGTCCGTTGCACGAGGGCATTGCCGGCGGCGCCGGCGGGCACCGCGAGTTCGATGCGCAGGGTCGGCTCGTAGCCGTACTCGCGATGGAAGCTGAGCAGCACGGCGTAGCGCAGCTCTCCGGTTCGGCACAGCCACAATCCATTGACCAGGCACTTCACCGGCTCCGCCTCGCCGACATCGACGTCGTGATATTGCGGAGGCGCGATTGCCGGCGCATCGCGGCTGTCCTTCATCAGCGCCGCGAACTCGATGGTCTCGTAGCGAGAGGCTTCGTGGATGCCGAAGAAGTGGAGCGGCGTGGTGAACAGCCTGTCGATCGCGATCTGAACGTCGGCGCGCATATGACCCGGAAACCGCCGTGACCGCGTCAGGATCTGGTTGCGCGGTATTCCGGCGAAATGCCATTCGAGCGCGGCGAAGGCATATCTGAACTCGTCGCTCGGCAATTCCTCCGAGCTGCGGCGTGCAGCGAGCAGGCAGTCGCTGCACAGGGAGGCTGTCGTGCCCGACAGAAATATCTCGGTAACCGCCCTCGGTGCTTCGCAGAGATCGCAGGGACGGCTGGCATCGGCGGATTCGGTGGTGATGAGCAACGGTTGGCCCTTGGAGCGGATCAGCCACTTCGCGCTCGTGAGCAATGCACGCGCGACCGGTGCGGGATAGGGGCCACACGGAATTGCGCCGTTGGCCTCGATCAAGGCTGCGGAGGCGATCGCATCTTGCTGAGATTTGCCGAACACCGTGCGCAACAGGTCCCGGACGAACTCAAGCGGCGTCTCGCCGTCGTCGTGAATGAAGAGCTGAACCGGACCATCATCGGCAAAGACGTCGTGCATGAGACCCCCAAACAACTGAAGCAAAAGAACAAAATAAGAACATCACAGAGGTTCCGGCGCGTCAAGCGAAAGATCGCCCGGGCTCAGCCCTGGCGTGTGATGAGCCGCTCGCCCGGCTTGCCTGAAAACGCATCCTGCATGCGTAAACGCGGCTCAACGCTTGTGACGATTGTGTTGCGACAAATGCCAAGAGATCGCCGTCACGGCGGCAAACTTCCGACACATCATCAAGGCGAAAAGGATCGATCCGACATGACGCGAGCGCGAGGGCAGATTCCAGGCCTGGGATTTGCTGTCGCGCAATTATTTTAAGAGGCTCTCGTGTCGCACAAACTTCGTTTTGCGATCCTTCTCGTCATCGCCCTGTTCGTTTCTCCTGCCATCGCGCAGCCCAGCGCCAAGCCGGCCCCGCCGCAGCAGCAGGCCAATACCGCCGATACGCTGACGCCGGAGCAGGCGAAGCGAGCGCTCGAAACGCTGCAGGACGACAGGAAGCGCGGCGAGATCATCAACACGCTGCGCGCGATCGCCAATGCCTCGCCGCAGGCGGCGCAACCCGCACCGGAAGAGCACTCCCCGATTCCACTCACCGCCGACAGCCTCGGCGCGCAGCTCCTGCTGATGGTGTCGGAGCAGGTCACCGACATGTCGCGCGAGGTCGCCGACGTTGCGCGGACGCTGACGCATTTCCCGGCCTTCTATTACTGGTTCGTGCGCACCGCCAATGATCCGGCGGCCTATGGCCTCCTGATCGACATCGCCTGGAAGCTTGCGCTGGTGCTCGGCTGCGCGCTGGCCGTCGAATGGGTGGCGTTCCGCCTGATCAAGCGGCCGGTGGCGTTTCTGGAATCGCGGCTGCCGCAGACCGCGCGCGTGCCGGTGCAGGCGCTCGCGGCCGCCACTCCGCCGTCCTCGGTCACCGACGTCACGCCGGAGCCGGAGTTGCAGCGCCGCCGGCTCAGCCTGGCCCGGGCCTGGCAATCGGTGGTCCGGCTGCCCTTCGTGCTCGGGCGCCTCTTGCTCGAATTGCTGCCGGTGGTCGTGTTCGTCGGCGTCGCCACTGCGCTGCTCGGCACCGAGATCGGCGACCAGTCGACCACGCGGCTGGTGATCCTCGCCGTCGTCAACGCCTACGCGTTCTCGCGCGCGCTGATCTGCGCGGTGCGGGCGCTGGCGGGACCGTTCGGTCTGTTCCGCATCCGCGCAGAGACCGCGGCCTACATCGAGATCTGGGCGCGGCGCATCGTCGCCGTCGGCGTCTCCGGCGTTTGCTTTGCCAATGTCGCGCTGCTGCTCGGCCTGCATCGCGCCGGCTATGCCGCGCTGCTGCGGCTCGTGATGCTGATCGTGCATCTCTTCCTCGTCGTCATCATCCTGCAGTGCCGCCGCCAGGTGGCGGATGCCATCCGCCCGCCGGCCGATCGCGTCGGGCTTGCGGCGCGGATCCGTAGCCGCGTCGCCGGGCTCTGGCATGTGCTGGCGATCGCGCTCGACCTTGCGCTGTGGGCGGTCTGGGCGCTCAACATCCGCAACGGCTATTCGCTGCTGCTGCAATACTTCGTCGGCACCATCGCGGTGCTGCTGGTGACGCGTCTCATCACCATGGTGGTGCTGAGCCTGATCGATCGCGGCTTCCGCATCAGCCCGGAGCTGTTGCAGCGCTTCCCGGGGCTGGAGGTGCGCGCCAATCGCTATTTGCCGCTGCTGCGCAAGATCGTCTCGGCGGTGATCGCCTTCATCGGCTTCGTCGCGTTGCTCGAGGTCTGGGGCGTCGACGCCATCGTCTGGTTCTATGGCGGCCAGATCGGCAGCCGGCTGATCTCGGCGCTGGTGACGATCGGCATCGCCGCGCTCGCCGCCGCCGTGATCTGGGAGGTCGCCAATGCGCTGATGGACCGGCAGATCAACACGTTGTCGCGCGAGGGACATTTTGCCCGGGCGGCGCGGCTGCGCACCTTCCAGCCGATGCTGCGCACCGCGCTGCTGTGCCTGATCGTCGCCGTGGTCGGCCTGACCGCGCTGAGCGAGATCGGCGTCAATGTCGCGCCGCTGCTCGCCGGCGCCGGCATCGTCGGCATCGCGATCGGTTTCGGCTCGCAGAAGCTGGTGCAGGACCTCATCACCGGTCTGTTCCTGCTGCTGGAGAACACCGTGCAGGTCGGCGACGCCGTCACGGTGTCGGGGCTGTCCGGTGTGGTCGAGAACGTCTCGATCCGCACCATGCGGCTGCGCGCCGGCGACGGCTCGGTGCATGTCGTGCCGTTCAGCGCGGTGACGACCATCACCAATGCGAGCCGCGGCGCCGGCAATGCCGCGGTCAGCGTCAACGTCGCCTTCAAGGAAGACACCGACCGTGCCGGCGAGATCCTGAAGGACATCGTGGCCGAGATGCGCCGCGAGGCCACGTATCGCCCGCTGATCCGCGGCGATCTGGAATTGTGGGGCGTCGACAAGGTCGACGGCTCGGTCGTGACGATCGTCGGCCAGATTCGCTGCACCGACGGCGGGCGCTGGTCGGTGCAGCGCGAGTTCAATCGCCGCATGAAGCGGCGCTTCCAGGAGGAGGGGATCGAGATCGCTTCCGCCAACCAGACCATCCTGATGCAGATTCCGGCACCGTCCGAACCCGAAGCCAACGCGTCGCCGCGCCGCGCGACGGGGTAGGGCGCCAGTTCTGCGCGCATCAATCGAGCAGCGCGGGCTTCGTTTCACCTCGCCCCGCCTGCGGGGAGAGGTCGGAACGCATCGTTAGATGCGTTCCGGGTGAGAGGGAGCTTCCGCGAACGCATCTATTAGTGAGTATGCAGACGCGGCCCCTCACCCCCAACCCTCTCCCCGTAAGAACAGGGCGAGGGAGTAACCTGCCGGAGCTGAACGCCGGCGGCTCGTCTCACGGCTGCGACACCGTCTCGCGACTCTGAGACGGTCCGCGCATCCATGTGCCCACACATCGACCACACCCGGTCGAAAACCCGGCCTTCCCTCGCATAATCAGCGACTCCCGCGCTGGCACAGCGTTTGCTCACTCCTCTCGCGAATGCGCGGCAAGACGCATTGCACCACTGAATTTCCAGCGAGAAGGAACACGCCATGGAGCTTGGATATTTCACCATGCCCTCGCATCCGCCGGAGTGCGGATTGAAGGAGGGCCACGATTGGGACTTGCAGACCCTGCGCTGGCTCGATGAGCTCGGCTATCAGGAGGCCTGGATCGGCGAGCATCACACCGCGCCCTGGGAGCCGCATCCGTCGCCCGATCTCTTGATCGCACAGGCGCTGCTGCAAACCAAGACCATCCGCATCGGGCCCGGCGGCTTCCTGCTGCCGTATCATCATCCCGCCGAGCCTCGCCAACCGCGTCGCGGTGCTCGATCATCTCTCGAACGGACGGCTCAATTTCGGCGTCGCCGCGAGCGGCTTGCCGAGCGACTGGGCGATGTTCAACGTCGACGGCATGTCGGGGCAGAACCGCGACATGACCCGCGAGGCGCTCGAGATCATCCTGAAGATGTGGACCGATCCGGCGCCGTGGACCCACAAGGGCAAGTACTGGACGGTGACCAAGCCGGACACGATGTTCGACTTCCTCAAGCCGCACATCAAGCCGGTGCAGGCGCCGCATCCGCCGATCGGGGTTGCCGGCCTGTCGAAGAATTCCGACACGCTGAAGCTCGCCGGCGAGCGCGGCTTCATCCCGATGAGCCTCAACCTCAACCCGGCCTATGTCGGCAGCCATTGGGAATCGGTCGAGGCCGGCGCGGCCAAGACCGGCCGCAAGCCGAGCCGCAAGGACTGGCGGATGGTGCGCGAGGTGTTCGTCGCCGACACCGACGAGGAGGCCTGGAAGCTCTCGGTCGGCGACATGATGGGCCGGATGATGAGCGAATACTTCCTGCCGCTGCTCGGCCATTTCGGCTTCAAGGACTATCTGAAGCACGCGCCCGACGTGCCGGACAGCGACGTCACCGTCGAATATTGCGCACGCCGGAATTGGATCGTCGGCTCGCCGGCGACCGTCACCGAGAAGATCGAGAAGATCTATCAGGAGGTCGGCGGCTTCGGCGTGCTGTTGGTGTTCGGCTTCGACTACAAGCACAAGCCGGAGGCCTGGCGGCGCTCGCTGGAATTGCTCAAGAACGAGGTGATGCCGCGGCTCAAGCATCTCGGCACCGAGTTCGAGAAGGCTGCATGACTGGTGCGCAGGGTGCGGGGCTTGCCTCG
The DNA here is from genome assembly GCF_045571475.1 of Bradyrhizobium sp. ORS 86. NCBI lineage: Bacteria > Pseudomonadati > Pseudomonadota > Alphaproteobacteria > Hyphomicrobiales > Nitrobacteraceae > Bradyrhizobium > Bradyrhizobium sp. ORS 86. Next base: position 751,623 of record NZ_CP120699.1, read on the forward strand.
CACCCTGTGTCGCATATCTTGATGCGAGGTATTTTCGACACCGGGGTTCGCGGCATGACCGTCGATGCACAGAGTTTCAAGCAGGCCATGCGCCATTGCGCCGGCGCCGTCGCGCTGGTGACGGTCGGCTCTGAGCCCGGACGGCGCACCGGCCTGACCGTGACCTCGGCCTGCTCGCTCTCGGACAATCCGCCGTCCGTCCTGGTCTGCGTGAACCGCAATGCCAGCGCGCATGAACGTATCCGCGAGGAGCGGCACTTCGTCGTGAACTTCCTGAACGAGGAGCACGCACTGCTGGCGCTGACCTTCTCCGGCCAGAAAGGCATCAACGGCGATGACCGGTTTGCGTTTGGGCGCTGGACCATCGGCGCCACCGGAGCCCCCGTGCTCGAGGATGCGGTCGCCGCCTTCGACTGCGTGCTGACGCAGGAACTCGAGACCAAGACCCATTCGGTCTTCATCGGCGAGGTCCAGCATGTCCGCGCCGCGACCACGGTCGATCCGCTGGTCTATCTGCGCAGCGGCTTCCACAGCGTCCGCGACATCCGCGATCCCGTCACGCTCGGCGACCTCGACGCGCGCCGCGTGAGCTGGAACGAGTTTTCCTGATCGCTTGGTCGTTCACCTCACCCCGCGTGCGGGGAGGGGCCGTATCGCGTCGAAGACGCGATACGGGTGAGGGGATTCTCGACGCATCTATCTCTCACCGACTTCGCGGAGAAGGCTCCACCTTACGCCGCTGTTGATCAGGTTGGCCCGGCGCGGCAACGCGGCCGCCACCGGACCAATGCTCACGTGAGGCGTCGCTGTTCCTGTTGAGGGCTCGCCGGTGCTAAGCTGCTATGACCCCGGCGTTTTCACGTCCAGCTTGATGTTCAGGAGATTGACTCCCTTGAACGGATTGGGCGCGCTGTCGATCGTTCCCGTACCCGTTGCGTTCGCATAGGCGCCCGTGCCCGAAAGGATCGTATATTCGCCATGCGATTTTCCGTCTTTGACGGCGCCGGCGTAACGCGCAGTGATCGAGCCCTCCTCGAAGGTGTAGGTGCTGTAGCCGTAGTAGGAGCCCGAGCCCTTGAGCATGTCTCCCGAATGGACGAACTCCTTCACCCCGATACGGCCATCATTGAAGACGGCAACACCAAAGAACTTGCCGGCAACGACCGACTGCCCCTCGACGTTTGCTGCCTCGATGACCTTGACGTCCATCGGCTTGGTGACGAGCTTGAACTCGAGCACCTTCTCGCCCGCGACGGCGGTCGAGGCCGCAGCGACAATTGCCACGCTGGAAACGAAAATGGTGATAAAATTCCGCATAGACTCCTCCTGCGTTTGCTGAAATCAAATCAAGGAGTGCACAGCGGGCTATACGTCATGCCCAGCATTTGCGTTGCAGCACGAAAGAGAGCCCGCGGTGATATCCCGGCAGCGGCTGAAGCTTTCAGTACCCCAGCATACCGGCCGGGACGCACCCGTCAGTCTACGCGACGGCAAAAGCTTCAGCAAGCGCAGCCCCGGATAAGCCAACGGACGTGCAAGCACGCGCACGATGACAGGTTCGGCGACGTCAGAGATGCCCGCAGCATGCTATGGTGTGATTGCGTGCGAGGAATCGATGAGACCGTGCGAGGTCACCAATCCTTCCGGCACGACATCTCGTCACCGACAAGGAGCATCATCCATGAAGATCGTTGTGATCGGCGGTACCGGACTGATCGGCTCGAAGACCACAGCCATTCTGCGTCAGCGCGGCCACGAGGTCGTCGCTGCTTCTCCCAAGAACGGCATCAACGCCATCACCGGCGAGGGGCTCAAGGAAGCGATGGCCGGCGCAGCGGTCGTGATCGATCTGGCAAATTCGCCCTCCTTTGAGGATAAGGCGGTGATGGCGTTCTTCGAAACCTCCGGCCGCAACCTGCTTGCGGCGGAGTCGGCGGCTGGCGTCGGGCATCATGTCGCGCTTTCGATCGTCGGCACCGACCGCACGCCTGACAATGGCTACTTCCGTGCCAAGGTGGCGCAGGAGAAACTGATCGTGGCTTCCGGCATTTCCTATACCATCATCCGCGCGACGCAGTTCATGGAATTCATCGGCGCCATTGCGGATGCGAGTGCGGATGGAAACACAATCAAGCTCTCGCCGGGCCTGTTCCAACCCATCGCCGCGGAAGACGTTTCCGCCTTCGTTGCCGATGTGGCGCTCGAGCCGCCGCACAACGGCATCGTCGAGATCGCCGGTCCGGAACGCGCGCCGTTCAACGAATTCATATCCCGCTACCTGAAGGCAACCGGGGACTCGCGTGAGGTCGTGAGAGACCCTGAGGCCCTCTATTGGGGCGGCCGGGTCGAGGAGCATTCGCTGGTGCCCCTCGGCGAGGCGCGCCTCGGCCGCATCGATCTGAACGAATGGCTGCGGCGCTCACGGGCTTGAGCCTGAACAGGTGACCTCAGCCGTCCAGCCCGATCTTCAGCGTCTTGATCTTCCGATACAGTGTCGCACGGCTCAGCTTCAACGCTTTCGCCGCCTCCGACACGCGGCCGCCACTCGCACGTAGCGTCTCGACGATTGTCGCGCGCTCGCTCGCTGTATGATCGGCCTCGGCGGTCCGGCCGCCCAGCGGCGGCAGATCGAGATCGGCCTCGGCGATGACGCCGTCTTCGGCGGTGCAGCCGGCGAGCCGCAGCACGTGGCGGAGCTGGCGCATGTTGCCGGGGAAGGGATAGGACATCAGCCGCGTCCAGGCGGGTTGCGAGATGCGGCAGCTCGGCGCTTCCTCCGCCGCGATCTGCGCGATCACCTCCTGCTTGTCTGCGCGCTCGCGCAGGGCGGGCAGCCGCACCTCCATGCCGCGCAGCCGGTAATAGAGATCGGAGCGGAAGCTGCCGTCCTCCGCCATCTGCGCGAGGTCGCGATGCGTGGCGCTGATCAGGCGGATGTCGACCGGCACCGGCTTGAGCGCGCCGAGCGGCCAGACCTCGCGGTTCTCCAGCACGCGCAGCAGCCGCGTCTGCAGCGCCAGCGGCATGTCGCCGATCTCGTCCAGGAACAGCGTGCCGCCGCTCGCCTGCACGATCAGCCCCTTCGATCCCTCGCGCCGCGCGCCGGTAAAGGCGCCGGCCTCGTAGCCGAACAGCTCGGCGTCGATCAGGCTCTCCGGCATCGCCGCGCAATTCAGCGCGACATAGTTGTTGCGAGCACGATTGCTTGCCGCATGGATCGCGCGTGCGAACACGTCCTTGCCGGCGCCGGTCTCGCCGTGCAGCAGGATCGGCAGGTCGAGATTGCCGACTGTCATCAGCCGCTTCACGCCCTTCAGCAGCACGGGATCGCCCCCTGCGAGCCGATACAGGCCATTGAATGGTCCCCCCGACGTGTCGCGCGGTGGCGCGTGGACCGGGCGCGGCGAGCGCGTGCGCAGCGGCGGTGCCACGCGGCCATGTCCCCACGGCGTGCCGTCGGCGCGGCGCAGCGCGACGGCTTCGTCCGCGGTCCGCGCCGCGCGATCGTCGAGCTGGATCAGATGCGACAGGTCGATGCCATCAGATATCATCGCATCGGTCAATCCGAACGCAGCGCGCGCGTGGCGGCAGGCACCGACGACGCGGCGGTCGTCGTCATAGGCGAGCATGCCGTGCCCGTCGCCGGGCAGGGTTGCGATCCAGGAGGCGCGATAGCGCCGGCGAAAGAACGCGCGCTCGATCCGCCGCGTCGCATCTGTGGTCACGGCGAGCGCGAGCTCATGGGCGCCGCGGCCGAGATCGCTGCGGCACGAGGTGATGTTGACAGCGCCGGCGAGCCGCCCGGCAGGGTCGAACAGCGGTGACACCGCGCAGGTGAACATGTGCCACTGCTCGCGGAAATGTTCATCGCCATGCACGAGGATCGGCCGTTGCTCGGCGAGCGCGGTACCGAGCCCGTTGGTGCCCTCGAAGGTCTCGGCGAAGTTCGAGCCAGTGTAGATCTTCCATTCCAGGAACATCCGCGCGTAGTCGCCCTCGGGCAGGCGGCTCACCAGCATGGTGGCGTTGGGGTCGGCGAGATTGACGCAGTAGCCGGAGTCGCGCAGCACGCGCGCGAGGTCTTCCAGTTCCGGGATCGCGACCTGGATCAGGTCTTCCATGGGCTCGGCGATGTGCCGGACCTCGGCTTCGGTCAGGGTCTGCGGCGGCCCGCGGCGCGCTGGATCGAGCTTGTGATTGACCAGGCAGCGCCGCCAGGACGTCGCAATGCGCGATTCAGCGTCGACGCCGGCCCCCTGATTGGCCGTCGACAAAACACGGGCGACATGATTCGAGGCCGCGAGATTGGCCATCCGGAGGTCTCCACCCTGTATTTCCAGCGAAGTCTGGCAGCCGGACCGCGAATGTCAATCGGCGGGCGGGGTCGCAGGGGAGGGTACCTTGGGAGTGAGGCGAGCCTGAGCGACGTGCACGGCTCCGACCTCCCCTTGAAAAGGGGAGGTCGCTTTGCTCGCCAGAGCAAAGCGGGTGGGGATCTACTCTCTCCGCATGCAGCGTCGCTCGCGGCTGCCCCCCATCCCGACCTTCCCCCTTTCAGGGGCAGGGCAATCGCATTTGAGAGAAAAGCGCCCTGTGGCCATCCTTCGAGACGCCCGCCTTTGGCGGGCTTCTCAGGATGACGTCTTGTGTTGCGGCACAATAGTAGACCCTCATGGTGAGGAGCGCCGCTTGCGGCGCGTCTCGAACCACGAGGCCGGGTTCGTGCGCAGCGGCCCAAGGCGGCATATGCGATTGTCCTGCTTTCAGGGGGAAGGAGAAGAGAGACCTGTAGCCCGGATGGAGCCAATGGGTCGCGTGAACGCGCGCCCGATGACAGGCTCCGCGAATCCAGGACCGCACGATCAATTGGCGATCGCCCCCGGATTGCGCCTCGCTCATCCGGGGCGACATGATTACTTCGGCTCGCCCGCCGTGAAGAGCACGGACGAACGTCCGGCAGCCCTGTACGTGCTGTTGAACGCAAACTGCGCGCCCGCCGGTTGCTCCGGCGTGTTGGTGTCCAGTAGCAGCGACCAGTGCGGGCCGGCCGAGGTCTGCGGCAGTTTGAAATCGACTTCGCCCTCGTAGCTGTTGAGCACCATCAGCACGGTATCGTCCTCACCCTGGCGCGCGATCGCGGTCTTGCGCGCGCGTCCGTCCAGCACCGCGCCGAAACACCTGATCCAGCCGGTGGTCCAGTCGGATTGAGTCATCTCCGCGCCCGAGGCGTTGATCCAGACCACGTCGCGGACGTCGAGCTGAGCGTCGCGGTCGCCGCTGAGGAAGCGGCTGCGGCGCAGGATCGGATAGTCGCGTCTGAGCTTGATCATGCGCTTGGTGAACGCCAGCAGCTTCTCGCGGTCGCCGGTAACGTTCCAGTCGAGCCAGGAGATATCGTTGTCCTGGCAATAGGCATTGTTGTTGCCGCGCTGGGTGCGGCCGAACTCGTCGCCGCCAAGCAGCATCGGCGTGCCCTGCGACGCCAGCAGGGTCGCCAGCATGTTGCGCTTCTGGCGCTCCCGCAACGTGATGATATCGGGGTTGTCGGTCGGGCCCTCGGCGCCGCAATTCCAGGAATGGTTGTCGGACGAGCCGTCGTTGTTGTGCTCGCCGTTGGCCTCGTTGTGTTTGCTGTTGTAGCTCGCCCAGTCGTTCAGCGTGAAGCCGTCATGGGCGGTGATGAAGTTGATGCTGGCCCATGTGCGCCGTCCCTCACGGTTGAACACGTCGTGCGAGCCGAGCAGCCGCGGCGCCAGCGCGCCCGGTGTCGCGTCCGCGCGCCAGAAATCGCGCACCGTGTTGCGGTACTTGTCATTCCATTCCGCCCAGCCTGCCGGAAAGCCGCCGACCTGGTAGCCGCCGGGGCCGCAATCCCAGGGCTCGGCGATCAGCTTGACGGTCGCAAGCAGTGGGTCCTGGTTCATTGCCTTCAGGAAGCCCGACTGCTCGTCGAAGCCGTAGACCTCGCGCGCCAGGATGGTGCCGAGGTCGAAGCGGAAGCCGTCGATATGCATGTGGCCGGCCCAGTAGCGCAGGCTGTCCATCACCATCTGGATCACCCGCGGATGCGACAGGTTGACGGTGTTGCCGGTGCCGGTGTCGTTGATGTAGTAACGCCGTTTGTCGGGCAGGAGCCGGTAGTAGCTCGCATTGTCGATGCCTTTGAACGACAGCGTCGGGCCGCGCTCATTGCCTTCGGCGGTGTGGTTGTAGACGACGTCGAGGATCACCTCGAGGCCGGCGCCGTGCAGCCGCGACACCATCTCCTTGAACTCGCGCAGGCTGTTCGGAACGTCGGAGGCATAGCGCGGGTCGGGCGCGAAGAAGCCGATCGTGCTGTACCCCCAGTAATTGGTGAGGTGCTTCTCCAGCAGGTTGCTGTCGTTGATGAAGGAATGCACCGGCAGCAGCTCGACCGAGGTGATGCCGAGCGCCGTCAGGTAGTCGATGGCCTGGCGCGATCCGAAGCCGGCATAGGTGCCGCGCAGATGTTCGGGGATGCCGGGATGCTGCTTGGTGAAGCCCTTGACGTGTGTTTCGTAGACGACCGTCTCGTCCCAGTGGACGTCCTGCCGCTGCGCCTCCTGGACCCAGTCGAAATTCGGATCGACCACCACGCATTTCGGCATGAACGGCGCGCTGTCGCGTTCGTCGAAGGTCAGGTCGTCGCCGGTCTCCATCTTGTAGCCGAACACCGCCGGATTCCAGGTGAGATCGCCGGCATGGGCACATGCGTAAGGGTCGAGCAACAGCTTGTTCGGGTTGAAGCGATGGCCACCCTCGGGCTGATAGGGGCCGTAGACGCGGTAGCCGTAGAACGTTCCGGGCTGCACGCCGTTGATGAAGCCGTGAAACACCTGGTCGGTATATTCGGGCAGCTCGAAGCGGTGCGTCTCGCGCTCACCGTCGAACAGGCAAACCTCGACCTTAGTGGCGTTGGCGGAAAACACTGCGAAATTGGTGCCGTGGCCGCTCCAATGGGCGCCGAGCGGATAAGGCAGCCCTTCCTCGACGAGGTAATCGGACATCGCGTCCCCCTGCCATCAGGTCAACCTGCAACAAACGCCGCTGCGCGGCAAACGTTGCATTGGCCTATTCTAGGTGCGGCCTCCGATGGTCCGTATGATGTCGCCGTGTCATCCTCTTCGGCTGTCATGCGGATTGCCCGTCGCCTTGCTCCTCGCTGACGGTGTTAAGACATCGAGTGAGAACCATCCCCAGCTTCGTCCCGGCCTGCACCGGGACGACGGCGGTGGATGCGGCTCCGGCTTTCGACAGGACAACAAACCGAGAGTCTCGCTTACAATCTGCCGCCGCGGACTATGGAGCTGTGGCCCCTACCTGCGTCGCCCGCCGCGGGTTACGAACCGGCGAAACGCCGAGCTATGTCCGGAACTGTCGGCGATAGAGTCCGGGTTCGCGCGGAATCTTCTTGGTCAGCTCGCGCACCCGTTCCGTTTCCCCCGCCGTCATCGGCGCGGTCCGGGCCACCCACTTGTCCCGCTTCACCGGAATGCACTGCGCGACCGGCGTACCCCTGGGCAGGACGCCGCTGAAGTTGGTGTCGTGCCAGCGCGCCGGGAAATGAATCCAGCTATCATGGAAGAGATCGCAGTCGACGAGGCCGGTCAGCGTGGTGAACGGCAGGTCGAACCGGTTGACGGGATGCGTGAAGAGCACGGAATAGCCTTCCGGCGCCTCGATGGTCCACAGATTGTGAAACTTGATCACATAGCGATCGGGTTCGAACAACGGCGTGCCCGTCACCTGGCTCTCGTCGTGAAAGCCGATCGGCGATCGCGGGAATTCGAGCACGCCGGACGGAAGATCATTGTCCCAGGTGATGGCGCCGTTCTCGACCTTGAGATCGCAGATCAGCGGCAGCAGGAATCCGCTGGTCATGGCGTCGACGAAGGGCGGACAGCGCTTGATGGTATCCTCGTCACGCATGTTGGCCGTGTTGAAGGCCTGCGTCGGCATCGCCTTGAGCCAGCCGGGAAGGCCCAGGGTCGCCGGGACCGGCGGCGGAATCTTGCCCTCGAGCTCCGCCGGGCAGCGGAAGGTGAGGGTCATCGGCTCGTTGGAGTTGGTCACCACTTTCGCCTTGCTTTGTCGTGCGTCGGAACAGTCTTGCGTCCGTCGATCGTTGATCTAGCACGCGCCGAGGCCTCCGAGAAAGCTGCTGGCCAGACGTGTCATCGGTTGGAACAATAAGCTCTTGTTATCAGGATGAATAAGACCATATCGCGATGGCGCAATTCGGGTGGCGCAAGTCACCGCATCCTGGCGTCACGATCGCCGTTCGGCGCAAGATTTTGTCGATTGGCATTGGCTTTCGGCCATCGTCGGGCGCATCATATCGATGTCGGCAGCGACAGAGCTTCGAGGTGCAGGAGGGAGCAATGACCGAATCCAAGGTTGAGACCGCCAATACAGCAGGCGCCGCATTGCCACAGGGCGAGAGCGGTGGCCGCAGCGAGCTCGCGGTCGCGACCGTCCGCACCGTGCCGATCGACAAAGCGAAGGCGCAGTCGCGCACCGAGCACGACCTGCTCGGCGAGGACGACGTGCCGGCCAGCGCGCTATGGGGCATTCACACCAAGCGCGCGGTGATGAATTTTCCGATCACCGGCGTGCCGGTCGGCCACTTCCCGGAGTTCGTCCGCGCTCTGGCGCTGGTCAAGCAGGCGGCGGCGCGCGCCAACAGACGGCTCGGCTATCTCTCGGCCGAGAAGGCCGACGCGATCGAGGCGGCCTGCACGCAGATCGCAACCGACAAGACCTATGCGGAATCCTTCGTCGTCGATGCGATCCAGGGCGGTGCCGGCACCTCGACCAACATGAACGCCAACGAGGTGATCGCCAATGTCGCGTTGCGGCTGATGGGCCGCAAGCCCGGCGACTACCACGCGCTGCATCCGAACGACGACGTCAATATGGCGCAGTCGACCAATGACGCCTATCCGACCGCGTTGCGGCTCGGCGTGATCTTCGCGACCCAGCCGCTGGTGCGGGCGCTCAGCGACCTCGCCTACGCGCTCAAGGGCAAGGCGGTGGAGTTCGCTGACGTCCTGAAGATGGGCCGCACCCAGCTTCAGGATGCCGTACCGATGACGCTCGGCCAGGAGTTTGACGCCTTCCACGTTACGGTGAAGGAAGACGTCGCGCGGCTGAACGAGATCGTCAGCCTGTTCCGCGAGGTCAATCTCGGCGCGACCGCAATCGGCACCGGCATCAATGCCGACCCGCGCTACGCCGCGCTCGCGGTCGAGGAGCTGTCGCGGCTGTCGGGCCAGCCGATGGTGCTCGCCTCCAACCTGATCGAGGCGACGTCGGACCTCGGCGCCTTCGTGCTGTTCTCCGGCGTGCTCAAGCGCGTCGCGGTCAAGCTGTCGAAGATCTGCAACGACCTGCGGCTGTTGTCGTCGGGGCCGCGCACCGGCATCGGCGAGATCCGGCTGCCGGCGGTGCAGGCCGGCTCATCGATCATGCCCGGCAAGGTCAACCCGGTGATTCCCGAGGTGGTCAACCAGGTCGCCTTCCTGGTGATCGGGCATGATCTCACCGTGACGATGTGCGCCGAAGGCGGCCAGCTCCAGCTCAACGCCTTCGAGCCGACCATCGGCTATTGCGTGCTGAGCTCGCTGCGGATGCTGACCGCCGCGATCGACACGCTGACCAAGCGCTGCGTCGAAGGTATCGAGGCCGACCGCGAGCGTTGCCGCAGCCTGGTGCAGGGCTCGATCGGCCTGATCACGGCGCTGGCGCCGACGCTGGGTTATGAAGCAAGCTCGCGGGTCGCGCGCCGTGCGCTGAAGGAGAATCGCTCGGTCGCCGACATCGTGCTGGAGGAGAAGCTGTTGACGGAAGCAGAGCTCAACCAGCTCCTCGAGCTCGAGGCGATGACGCGTCCGGCGCGCAGGCAGGGGCCGGCGCCGAAGTCGTGAGGGCGCCGCGGCGGAATTGCGTTCCCTCTCCCGCTTGCGAGGGAGGGCTATCGCATATGCCGCCTTGGTGGCTGCGCACATACTCGGCCTCGTGGTTCGAGACGCGCCGCAAGCGGCGCTCCTCACCATGAGGGTCTGCTATTGTGCCCGCAAAACGAGACCTCATCCCTAAGGAGCCCGCCGAAGGCGGGCGTCTCGAAGGATGGCCGCAGGGCGCTTTTCTCTCAAATGCAATTGCCCCTACCCGCCAGCGGGAGAGGTGCAGTCGCTCGGCCGATCTCAAAGCGTCTTGATGAACTCGATCAGCGCGCGCCGCTCGTCTTCCTTCAGCTCCGGCCCGATCACGCCCGGGCGCTTCTCGTTGGAGAATTCGTGTCCGGCATTGGAATTGCCGCGCTTGGAGGTATCGAGCAGGAAGCCGTTCTTGATCTGGTCTTTCCAGACATAGCCGAGGTCCTTGGCATCATACTCCCGGCTACCAAGCCAGAAGGTCTTCGGGCGATCCTTCACCGGCGACAGCAGCGCGTAGATCGTCGGCACCGAGCCATTGTGCAAATAGGGCGGCGTCGCCCAGATGCCGTTGAGCGGGCGGACCTTGTAGGCCAGCGGCGCCTGGATCTTGTTGGGCCGATAGCCATTGATGCGTTGCTGATCCGCAGGCGAGGTCTTGTTCTGGTCGTACCAATAATCGACGGTCTTCTCGACCAGCTCGCCCAGCGCCGGACCGAACGCGCTGTCCTTGATCTTCAGATTGGCCGGCGTCTCGACCGTGCGCGTCGCAAGACCTTCGGCCTGCGCGGGATCGGTGCCGATATGGCTGATCGGTACCAGCTCGACGTCAAGCAGCGGCTGGCCGGCATCGTTCTTGGTCCACCACGCCTTGTTCTTGAACAGCGCAAAGGCCTCGCTCGCGGGCAGCGCCTGGCTGTCGATCGCCGGGCGATGGCACTCCTGGCAATGCGTCTTGTAGAGCTCGGCGCCTCTCTTCGCGAGGTCCATGTTGATCGGCGGCAACACGTTCTCCGGCCATTTCGGCGAGGCCAGGCCGCCAAAGCCCTTGTCCTCGCTCGGCGGATCGCCGGCGAGCATGCGCTCCATCTCGTGCAGCACATCGATCCGGGCGCTCGACTTGAACAGGCCCTTGGACTCGTCGAGCAAATTGAGGTCGGCGCTGACGCCGAGCGCCTCGCCGGCGTTGCGCACCATCGGCTGCATGATCGAGCCGTCATACTGCACCCAGCTAAACCACGGCGCGTTCCAGATCCGCGGGAAATGCACAGGCGCCGAATGCGAGGCGTAGTTGTTCGGATTCTTCAGGTCGAGCGCGAACACCTGATTGCCGATCCGGTTCAGCGCATCGAGCCGCGCGTAGCCTTCCTCGACGCTGTTGGCGGCAACCTTGGTCTCGAGCGAGTTGATCTCGGCATATTGCTTGAGCACCAGGTCGAGCTGGCCGCGCAGCGCCATGCGTTCGTCGAGACTCGCGTCCTTGCCGAGAATCTCGTCGGCGAAGCGGGCGAAGCGGCCCGGCCAGAACCGCGTGAGCAGCAGCGACAGCCCGACGCTCTTCTGGAATTCGAACAAGTTGGTGTTGGCCGGGCCGCCGTCGACCACGACCTCGGTGCCGCGATAGGTGAAGCTGCCGGTGTGGCAGGCGGCGCAGGTCAGGCCGATCCCGGTCATGTCGGCCTTGCTGTGCGGATTGCGCCACGGCGCACCGTTCGCATCCAGCATCGGGCCGCCTTGCGCGAAGCCGATCGGCAGCGGATCGGGTTTGCCCGGAATCACCGTATCCGGGATGAAGCCGAAGCGGCCGAGATAGTCGGTGTCGCTGAGGTGCGGCGCGGCGGTGAACGGTGGCCAGACGGTCGGCTGCTCCAGCGCCATGAACCATTCAAAGGGAATGCCGAAGGTCCGGGTGCCCTGATCAGCGTGGTAGAACCAGCGCAGCCGCTCGCTGCTGACATTCTGGTCCAGCCACACCGTCTTTGCCGCCGGCTGGTAGTCGACAGCCTTGACGTGGAAGCTGCTTACCAGCGTCTCGATATCGTCCTTGAAGTAGAACACGCCCGCGACAATCAACAGGCCGATGAGAACGATCGTCTTGCGAGGCATGCCCCGTCCCCCAATTCGCGGTCGCCGCGTGATATTCATCAGATGTTAAAATTCGCCGAAAACCGGTTCGCGTCTGGCGTGTGTCAAGCAACACGCGATCCTATAATCGCGGCGCTCGGTCTAACAACGGAAATGTGGATCGGCTGTGAGCCAGTTCACTTTCGGCGGCAGGATGCGGCGGCATTTGCGCGCATCGCTGTGGAAAGCTAGAAACGACGGATCAATCTGTCTGGAGGCAACGCGTGAACGCCGCCGGCGCGCAACGGCTCACCATCGCAATTTCCGACGACAACGCGGTCTCCGCACTGCTGCAGCGGCCGCCGCAGACGCGCGCGATCTACGTGCTCGCCCATGGCGCGGGCGCCGGCATGGCGCATCCGTCGATGGACACGATTGCAACGGGTCTCGCCGAGCGCGGCATCGCGACGCTGCGCTACCAGTTTCCCTATATGGAGAAGGGCAGCAAGCGGCCGGATCCGCCCGCGCTCGCCCAGGCCACGGTGCGAGCGGCGGTGGCGGAGGCCGCGCGCCGTTGCGGCGATCTGCCGCTGTTCGCCGGCGGCAAATCGTTCGGCGGACGCATGACCTCGCAGGCCCAGGCAAAGGCGCCGCTGCTAGGTGTGCGCGGACTGGTGTTCCTCGGCTTCCCCCTGCATGCCGCGGGCAAGCCGTCGAACGAGCGCGCCAAGCATCTGGCCGACGTGAAAATTCCGATACTGTTCCTGCAGGGTACGCGCGATGCGCTGGCCGAGCCCGGTCTGCTGGTGCCCATGGTGAAGGGCTTGGGTGGGCGCGCGACGCTGCATCTGGTGCAGGAGGCCGATCACTCCTTCCATGTGCTCAAGCGCTCGGGCCGCATCGACCAAGAGGTGATGGCGGAGGTGCTCGATGCATTCGCGACATGGGTCGAGGAGCATTCGTAGCCCGGCAGCGCAATCCGGGTATCATTCTCCGCTTGTGACACCGTCCCGGATTTCGCTGCGCTCCATCCGGGCTCCGCGGGGTCAGCTCGAAGCTGCACCATAGATCCGATCGCGCAGGCGCCGCATGCCGGCGAGCCAGCGGTCGCGATTGGCGGCCTTGCGTTGCATGTACTCCTGCACCTGCGGATGCGACAGGATCATGAAGCGCTCCTCCGCCATCGCCTCGATCACCATGCGCGCGACCTCGGCCGGCTGCAGCACGCCATCGACCCGCGCGGCGCTCGGGCCCGGCGTCGTCATGCCGGTTTGCACCGACTGCGGACAGAGCACGGAGACGCGGATGCCGCGATCGCCATACTGGATCGCGAGATGCTCGGCGAGCGCGACCGCGGCATTCTTGGTGACCCCGTAAGGCATCGAATTCAAGGATGCCAGCAGCCCCGCGGCCGACGCTGTGTTGAGCAGGTAGCCCGAGCCGCGCGCCAGCATGCCGGGCACCAGCGCCCGGGCCGCGAACACATGGCTCATCACATGCACGCGCCAGCTCACGTCCCAGTCCGCGTCCGACGCCGTCTCCTGTCCCTTGCGCGACAGGCCGGCGTTGGAGAAGAACACGTCGACCGGGCCATATTTATCTTCGGCGGCGGCGATCAGCGCCCTGACGTCCTCTTCCAGCCCGGCATCGGCGGTCACCGCCAGCCCGTCGATATCGCCGGCGACGCTGGCGAGCCGGTCGCGCGAGGTCTTGAGATCGGCGACCACGACGCCGCGTGCGCCGGCCTCGGCATAGGCCCGTGCCACCGCTTCGCCGATACCGCTGGCACCGCCGGTGACGACGCAGACCTTGTCCCTGACTTGCATGATTCGATGTCCTGCTTGTTGTCGGCCGCGCCCCGATTGTCAGCCCTGATAGAGTCCCTTGTCACGCGCCATCTGGATCGCGAGCGCGGCCATCAGATCCAGCATCGGCGTGGAAAGGCCCGCGGCGCGGGCAAACGCCCCCGGCGCGCGGACCAGCACGTCGATCTCCATGGCCCGGCCGAGCTCGTAGTCCTGCAGGAGCGAGGGCTTGTGGTTCGGCGCGGGCCCCGAGCGGGTGACGCGCTTGACCTCCGGGATAAAGCGGGCCGCCACTGCATTGGCCTCGTCGAGCAGGCGCGGGATCACGTCTTGCATCGACGGGTCGTCGCGCACCGCACGCGCGGTCAGCCCGGTCAGCAGGCAAAGCACCGACAGCGACATGTTGGTGAGCAGCTTCGACCAGATCGTCTCGCGGATCTGCGTCACCTCGGGCGATTCGATCGCCGCGTCGCTCAGGGCGCCGCGCAGCCGGGTGATGCGTTCGCTCTGGCGGTCGTCGCACTCTCCGATCAACAGGCGATTGCGGTCCGGCGAGAGATTCGCCACCACGCCGGGCGCGATCACCTCGTTGGAGGAGAAGATCACGCCGCCGATGATCCGCTGCTTCGGTATGGCAGCGCGCAACTGCCCGCCGGGATCGAGGAAGCCGAGATCCGGAATTCTGGGGTGATCGGCCGGCAGGCCGAGATCGTACCACCAGGGAATGCCATTCTGCGCGAACACGACCGCGGTGTCGTCGTTGAGCAGTAGCGCAAGCCCGCTCGCGAGTGCGCTGAGGCCGGTGGCCTTCAGCGTGCTGATGACGACGTCCTGTGGTCCGAGATCGGCCGGATCGGCGGAGGCCTTCACCCGCGCGGTGACGTTGGTGTCTCCAACCTTCAGCGTCAGACCGCCCGTCTTGACCGCGTCGAGATGCGGCCCACGCATCACGCAGGCTACGTCGTGGCCAGCGCGCGCCAACCGGACCGCAAAATGGCTACCGACGGCGCCCGCGCCGAAAATGCAAATGCGCATGAATGGAACACGTCCCTTGGGTGTCACGCAAGTTTCCATGAGCGCGCGACTTCGCGCAACCGGTCATGCGCGTGGCGCGGCCGGAAAGTGATAGATCAACTTTGGCTCCCGCCATAGTGTGCGCGTCGCGAGATGTCGATGAAGGAGAATGTCCATGGCCGCCAGCCCAGTCCTGTGGAGCCTCGATGCGCGCGGGGTCGCGACCGTCACGCTGAACCGTCCCGAGGTCAACAACGCCTATGACGGCGCACTGATCCAGGGGGTGCTCGCCGCGATCGACGATCTCTCGACCAAGCCGGTGCGCGTCGTCGTGCTCAAGGGCAACGGCAAGCATTTCCAGGCCGGTGCCGATCTGAAATGGATCAACGGCGTGCGGCCGAAGTCATTCGAAGAGAACGAGGCGGCGTCGCGTGCGACCTTCGAAGCGGTACAGCGGCTCAATATGCTGCCGGTTCCGACGGTGGCGCTGGTGCAAGGCGGCTGTTTCGGCGGCGGCACCGGCGTGATCGCGGCCTGCGACATCGTGATCGCCGCCGATAATGCGCTGTTCTCGATCACCGAGGTGCGCTGGGGCCTCACCGCCGCGATCATCATCCCGCAGCTTTGCGATGCCGTCGGCGTGCGGCAGGTGCGCCGCTACGCGCTGACCGGCGAGCGCTTCGGCGCCGAAGACGCGCGCCGCATCGGCCTCGTCCATGAGGTGGTGCCGCTCGCTGAGCTCGAGAGCGCGGGTGCGAGGTTCGTGGAGCAATTGCTGGCCAATGCGCCGGACGCGTTGACGGAGACCAAGCAACTGGCGATGGAGAGCTCGTTCGGCGGCATGGCGGTCGACGATGAGAGGTATAAGCGGCTCGTTCGCCTGCACTCGGCCAAGCGGCAAACCGAGGAGGCTGCTGAGGGCCTTGCGTCCTTCGCCGAGAAGCGCGCAGGCCGTTGGGGCGCCGGCAAGGCGTAGGAGCAAGGCAGGCAGCATCACATCACAGCGATTGCGACAGCGACTTTTTCAGCGTCTTCAACAGCGCCTGCACGGCAGCAGCATCGATGCGGCGTTCGGGAACGGCGGCTTTCACCCACAATTCGGGAATCGGAAACTCCGTGAGCACTGTCTGTAACGCACCGTCGTGCAGCGCATCCTCGACGAGGTAGTGCGAGATCAACGTGATGCCGTTGCCGGCGATTGCACTTTGCTTCAGCACGCGGCCCTCGTTCGAGCTGAGACATGGCCGCACCTGGACATCGATGCGTCCGCGCGGTCCCTCGAACGGCCATTCCGGTCCGGTCGGCAAAAAGCTGAGGCAGCGGTGGTCGACCAGGTCGCGCGGATGTTTGGGGGTGCCATGCTTGCGAAGATATGTCGGCGAGGCACACACCAACCGCGGCAGCCGGCACAGCGGCTCATCGACGACGCCGCCGAAGGAATGCGGGAAGGCGCCGATCGCGATGTCGAATCCTTCGGTCACCGGATCGACCGGGCGATCGATCATCACGATCTCGAGCCTGACGCTCGGGTTCTGGGTCTGGAACGCGGTGAAGGCATCGGCGAGCCGCGCGACGGTGAGCGATGTCGGCGCCTTGATACGCAGATGATCGGTGAGGTCGCGACCCTTCTCGCCCATCCGCGACAAGAGATCGCCGACATCGGCGACCACGCCGCGGGCGCGGTGGACATATTGCTGCCCGGCTTCGGTCAGCCGCAATTGGCGGGTCGAGCGGTGGAACAGCGCGGTGCCGATCCGGTCCTCGAGCTGGGTGACGCGCTTGGCCACCACCGACGTCGCGACGTTGAGCTTGCGCGCGGCGGCGGAGAAGCCGCCGCTATCGGCGGTGGCGAGGAAGGCTTCCAGGTTGACCAGCGTATCCATGGCTTTTCTCGATTCGAGAAAGCTGATTACATAACTTGATGGATTGTAGTCCAATTCGCATCAATTCATAGTGGGCGCAATCAACTTGTTCAGGGCGGAAATGATGCGGCCAAACGCCATCGAAGAACCTGCGCGGCAGGTCCCCGTCTACGGCGAATATGATGTGGTGGTGCTCGGCGGCGGGCCGGCCGGCATTACAGCCGCAGTTGCGGCAGCGCGCGCCGGGCGGCGGACCCTGCTGATCGAGCGCTACGGATTTCTCGGCGGCATGGGCACCGCGGCCGGGGTGACGAACTTCTGCGGCCTGCACGCGAATGTTTTCGGCGAAATGCACCGGGTGGTGCAGGGCATCGCCACCGACCTGCTGGCGCGGATCGACCGGCTCGGCGGGCTCAACGCACCGCATCTGATCCTCGGCAAGATTCTCGCGCAGGCCTACGACACAGCGGCCTACAAGATCGCGGCCGACGACCTGCTCGCGCATCACAAGGTCGACATCCTGTTCCACGCGCTCGGCGCCGGCGTCGTGATGGAGGGTTCACGCATCCGCGCGCTGATGGTGGAGACCAAGGCCGGCCGGCAGGCGGTGCTGGCCAGCATCTTCATCGATTGCTCCGGTGACGGCGATCTCGCGGTGTGGGCGGGCGCGCCTTGTGAAGTCGGCGACAATGCCGGCAGCATGCTCTACCCCTCGATGATGTTCCGCCTCAACGGCATCGATCCCGCCAAAGCGGGCGATGCGTGGCGGACCATTCCGGAGCGGATGGCGCTGGCGGAGGCCGCCGGCACGCACAAGTTTCCGCGCAAGGCCGCGATCGTGCGGCCGCAAAAATCGCAGATCGAGTGGCGGGTCAATTTCACCCAGCTCGCACGCAGCGACGGCAGCGCGATCTCCGGCATCGATCCTGATGACATGACCCGCGGCGAGATCGAGGGCCGCCGCCAGGCGGTCGAGGCGTTCGCGTTCCTGCGCACACTGCCCGGCTTCGAAAATTCCTACATCGTCGATCTGCCGCCGCAGCTCGGCATTCGCGAGACCCGGCGCGTGATCGGCGGCTATATGCTCTCCGGCGAGGACGTGCTCGGCTGTGCTTCGTTCGACGACTCGATCGGCGTCAACGGCTGGCCGAAGGAATCCCACGTTCCAGGCGATGTCGTGTTCGAATTTCCGCCGATCCCGGAGTCGCGCGGCTACAACGAATTGCCTTATCGCATGCTGGTGCCCGAGGGTGTCGATAACCTGCTGACGGCGGGCCGCTGCGCCTCGATGACCCATGAAGGGCAATCGGCCGCGCGCGTCTCCGGGGCCTGCTTCGTGATGGGTGAGGCGGCGGGAACCGCGGCGGCACTAGCACTTTCGGGCAATACGATTCCACGCGACATTTCCGTTGAAAAGTTGCAACAACAGCTCACGACGCAGGGCGCCTTCATCGGCCGCGATCAGGCGGTCCCTGCGGGATTATAGTATTCGCATGGCCGTGCTTGCGGACGGCGCCGAGGCGGAGGGACGGGAATGAAAGTGTGGGCGCGGCTCGCGGTGGCGGGGGTGCTGGCGTTAGCCGCAAGCGGGATCGCGCGAGCCGATGATCTCCTGAAGGCCAAGATCGGCGTACTGCGCCTGTCGTCTTCGGCGCCGGTCTTCATCGCGCAGGACAAGGGCTATTTCCGCGACGCCGGTCTCGACGTCGAGCTGAAATTCTTCGATGCGGCGCAGCCGATCGCGGTCGCGACCACATCCGGCGATGTCGATGTCGGCATCACCGCGTTCACCGCGGGGCTCTACAATCTCGCCGGTAAGGGCACGCTGAAGGTGATCGGCGGCATGAGCCGCGAGAAGGCCGGCTATCCGTTGATCGGCTATTTCGCCAGCAACAACGCCTATGCCGCTGGCCTCAAGTCGCCGAAGGATCTCGCCGGCAAGCGAGTGGCGGTGACCCAGGTCGGCTCCAGCTTCCACTATTCGCTCGGCCTGCTCGCCGACAAATACGGCTTCAAGCTGTCCGATGTGAAGATTGTGCCGTTACAGTCGCTGTCGAATGCGGCGGCGGCGCTGAAGGGCGAGACGGTCGACGCTGCATTGCTGCCGGTCTCGACGGCGCGGACGCTGATGGATTCCAACGGCGCGAAGTTCCTCGGCTGGGTCGGCGACGAGACGCCGTGGCAGCTCGGGGCGGTGTTCGCCTCGCCGAAGACGCTCGCCAATACGCCGCTGGTGACCAAGCTGCTCGCCGCACTCGTGCGGGCCGATCACGAATATCACGACGTGATCCTGACTTCGATCAAGGACGGGGTTGTTCCGATCAACAACAAGACAAAGCCGCTGCTTGAGATCATCGCCAAGTACACCAACCTGCCGGTCGAGCAGGTCGTCGGCAATTGCGCCTATATCGATCCTGACGGCAAGCTCGACGTGAAGAACGTCGACAACCAGATCAAGTGGCTGCAGGAGCAAGGCTTCGTCGACAAGGGCTTCGATGCGAATGCGATCATCGCCAAGGACTATGTGAAGGCGGATTGATGCTACCTCCGGCGCGCCACTCCTTCCCCGTCATCCTGAGGAGCGCGCACTTGCGCGCGTCTCGAAGGATGCCCGGCCGAGCTGCTGCATCCGGGCCGTCGATCCTTCGAGACGCGCTTCGCGCTCCTCAGGATGACGGATTGACAGTGGAAAGTGCAGCGGCATGGACCTGATCGCCGACCATATCAGCCATCGCTTCGGCGCGCTCGACGTGCTCGACGATGTCTCGTTCACCGTTCGCGCCGGTGAGGTGGTCGCGATCGTCGGTCCGTCCGGCTGCGGTAAGAGCACGCTGTTGTCGATCCTCGGCGGCCTGCTACGGCCAGCTAAGGGTGCGGCCGAGCTGCGCGGCGCGCCGCCTTCCGACAGCCTCAATCCGCTGACCTTCGTATTCCAGGACTTCGCGCTGCTGCCGTGGAATACTGTGGAGGAGAACGTCGCGTTTCCGCTGCTGCATACCGGCTTGAGCCCCGGTGATCGCCGCGCCGTGATCGACGATGCGCTGCGTCGTACGGGGCTATCTGATTTCCGCACGACCTATCCGAAGCAGCTTTCCGGCGGCATGCGCCAGCGTGTCGGCATCGCGCGGGCACTCGCGGTGCGGCCCGCGATCCTGTTGATGGACGAGCCGCTGTCGGCGCTGGATTCGCAGACCCGCGAGCTGCTGATGGAGGATTTCGTCCGCCTGCTCGCCGATGGTGCGATGGGGGCGGTCTATGTCACGCATAATCTCGAGGAAGCGGTGCGGCTCGCCGACCGCGTCGTCGTGCTGTCGCGCCGTCCCGGCCGCATCCGGGAGATCGTGACGGTTACGACGACGCGCGCCGAGCGCGGGCATTCGGACGCGCGTAGCCATTTGGCTGCGCTGCAGAGCGATCTGTGGTCGCTGATCCGGAAAGAGGCGATCGATGCCGAGCGCGAGGTTCAGCATGCTTGATCGTGCGACGACGGAGACTGTGCAATCCACGGAAGCGTCGCGGCCGGTCGCCTTCCGTGGCGCCGGCTTCATCCCGGCAGGCAGTCGCAGTGCCGGCTGGATCGCGCTCGCGATCGTGATCGCAATCTGGCAACTCGCTGCCAGCGCCGGCTGGGTCAATCCGCTGTTCCTGCCGGCGCCATCGGCGATCGCGGTGGCCATCTACAAGCTCGCGAGCTCAGGCGCGCTGTGGCAGCATCTCTCCTGGTCGATCATGCGGATCGGCACCGGCTGGATCATCGGCACGGTCGCCGGCGTCATCGTCGGCTTTGCGATCGGGCTGTCGACCATGGCGCGCGGCGTCGGCATCACCTTAATCTCGGCACTGTTTCCGATTCCGAAGATCGCGCTGTTGCCGCTCTTGATCCTGTGGCTCGGGATCGGCGAGGAGCCGAAGATCGCGACCATTGCGCTCGGCGTGTTCTTCTCGACCGCAATCTCGGTCTATAGCGGCGTCGATGCGGTGCCACGCAACCTGATCCGGATGGCGCAGAGCTTCAATGTGCCGTTTCATGTCATCGTCCACCGCGTGATCTGGCCGGGCGCGCTGCCCTCGATCCTCGCCGGCTTCCGCATCACCGCATCGATCGCGCTGCTGCTCGTGGTCAGCGCCGAGATGATCGGCGCGCAATACGGCATCGGCGCCTTTGTGCTGCAGGCCGGCAATCTGATGCAGACCGACCAACTGCTCGCCGGCGTCGTGATCCTGTCGCTGTTCGGGCTTGCGGTTGGCAAGCTGATCAATTGGATGGAAGCGCGTTTGCTGCACTGGCGGTGAACGCCACAAAACGCGCTGTCGTCCCGGCGAAAGCCGGGACCCATAACCACAGGGTCTAGTTGTTACAACCCGCTGGGGCCCCACCGCCTTCAACGACAGAGCCCCGTGGTTATGGGTCCCGGGTCGGGCGGAGCCTGTCATCGGGCGCGCGTTCGCGCGACCCGTTGGCTTGCCCGGGACGACAAAGCCTACGCATTCCCCCGATCCTCGCGGAACAGATCGAGCTTCTGCTGCACCGGCCGATCGGAGAACGAGAACAGCACTGAGTCCGCATCTGCCTCATGCGTAACCCAGTGCCAGCTCGGCACCACGAACAGATCGCGCGGTCCCCATTCGAAGGTCTGGTCGCCGACCCTGGTGCGGCCCTTGCCTTCGATCGCGGCGAACACGGTGGCGTCGGTTGCGCGATAGCGCGCGGTCTTGAAGCCCTTGGGCAGGAGCTGGATGAAGGTGCCGATGGTCGGCATTGCGTAGTCGCCGGTCTCGGGGTTGGAGAACTTCAGCTTGAGGCCGTGACAGGCGTCCCATTCGTCGCGTGCCCTGGCCTTTTCCAGCGTCTCGCGGGTGTATTCATAGGGGTAGTTGAAGATCGGCGAGGTCTTCGACGCGCGCCTCTGATCGACCGGCAGCAGGTTGCGGCCGTAGCGCGCGAAGCTGTCGCCCGCGGGTTTGGAGATCCTCTGCTGGTCTTCCTTGGCGCCCTCGGCGAAGGAGCAATCGAAGAACTGCACCATCGGGATGTCGAGCCCGTCGAGCCAGAACATCGGCTCATTGGTCTCGTTGGAATGATCGTGCCAGGTCATCGATGGCGTGATGACGAAGTCGCCCGGCGCCATCGCCGTGCGCTCGCCGTCGACGGCGGTGTAGGCACCCTTGCCCTCGAGCACGAAGCGCAGCGCCGACTGCGTGTGGCGATGGGCGGGCGCGATGTCGCCCGGCACCACCATCTGCACGCCGGCGAACAGCGAGGTCGTGATCCTGGACTGGCCGCGCAGGCCGGGATTTTCCAGCACCAGGACGCGGCGCTCAGCTTCCTTGGCCGTGATCAGCTTGCCGGCCTCGTTCATGTAGTCGCGGATATGGTCGAACTTCCACAGATGCGGGCGGCAGGCGCTCCGCGGTTCTGATGTGACCAGATCGCCCAGCACGTTCCACAGCGCCGAGAGGTTTTCGCCGTCGATCTTCTTGTAGAACGCCTCGCGCTCAGGGGTCTTCTGCACGGCTTCCATGGAGGGCCTCCCGTGATTATCGTTGAGATTGACAGCATACTGACAATATGGATAGCGTCAACGTCACCAACCAAGCCGAACGAGAAAATTGCAGGGAGGTTCCGATGAAGCTGCATGGCTACTTCCGCAGCAGCGCGTCCTACCGGGTCCGGATCGCGCTCAATCTCAAGGGCCTGACGCCCGAGCACCTGCCGCATCACCTTCGCAAGGGCGAACAATGCGCGCCGAATTATCTCGCGATCAACCCGCAGGGGCTGGTGCCGACGCTGGAGAATGATGCTGGCGCGATCCTCACCCAGTCGCTCGCGATCATCGAATGGCTGGACGAGACCCATCCCAACCCGCCGCTGCTGCCGCAAGATCCGCTGCGCCGCGCCAAGGTGCGCGCGTTTGCGCAGGCGATCGCCTGCGACACCCATCCGGTGCAGAACCTGAAGGTGCTGGCGCGGCTGCGTCAGCTTGGCTTGGCCGAGGAGAAGGTGACGGAGTGGGCGGCCTGGGCCAACCGCGAGGGATTGTCGGCCTGCGAGATCCTGATCGCAGAGGAGGCGGGGCCGTTCTGTTTTGGCGATACGCCGACGCTCGCCGATCTCTGCCTGGTGCCGCAACTCGCCAACGCGCGACGCTTCGGCGTCGATGTCGCGGCCTATCCGCGCCTGCTGAAGGCCGAAGCTGCAGCCAGGCAGGTGAAGGCCTTCGCCGATGCCGCTCCGGACAAGCAGCCCGATGCCGAATAACAAGTCATCACCGGTCACGATGGACGCGGTCTACACCGCGCCCGGTTACCTGTTCCGGCGCATGCAGCAGATCGCGGTCGCGCTGTTCGTCGAGGAGTGCAGGGCGTTCGACCTGACGCCGGTGCAGTATGCAGCGCTGATCGCGATCTCGACCCATCCCGGCATCGACGCCACCCGGCTCTCCGCCGTGATCGCGTTCGACCGCTCCACGCTCGGCAGCGTGATCGAGCGGCTGGAAGCCAAGGACTTCATCGAACGCAAGCCGGCGCCCGAGGACAAGCGTGTCAAGCTGCTCTATCTGACGCGCGCGGGCGCGGCGGTGCTGCGCGACATCATGCCCTCGGTCGACAAGGCGCAGGCGCGGATGTTGCAGCCGTTGAAGCCGGCCGACCGCAAGACACTGCTGGCGCTGCTAACCCAGCTCGTCGATCTCAACAACGAGGCCTCGCGCGTGCCGCTGCGCGCGGAAGACGCGCTCGAGCATCTCGGAAAGTCGGGCTGATGGCGGAGACGAAACCAGTCCTGATCGCGGGCGGCGGCATCGGCGGCCTCGCGGTGGCGCTCGGGTTGGCGCAGAAAGGCATCCGCTCGATCCTGCTGGAAAAGGCGGCCGCACTCGGCGAGATCGGCGCCGGCATCCAGCTCGGGCCGAACGCGTTCCACGCCTTCGACTATCTCGGCGTCGGCGAGGCCGCGCGCAACATGGCCGTCTATATCGATCAGCTCCGGCTGATGGATGCGCTCACCGCCGACGAGATCACCCACATCGATCTCGGCGATGCCTTCCGCGCCCGGTTCGGCAATCCCTATGCCGTGGTGCATCGTGGCGACCTGCACGGTGTGTTCCTGCGCGCCTGCCAGGCCCACGCGCTGATCGAGCTGCGCGTCTCTAGCGAGGTGGTTGCCTATGAGCAGGATGGTTCATCGGTGACCGCGCAGCTCGCTGGCGGCGAGCGCGTCACCGGACGGCTCCTGATCGGCGCCGACGGGCTGTGGTCGAACATCCGCAAGCAGGTGGCTGCGGACGGTCCGCCGCGGGTCTCCGGCCACACCACCTACCGCTCGGTGATCCCGACCGAGCAGATGCCGGAGGATCTGCGCTGGAATGCGGCGACGCTGTGGGCCGGCCCGAAATGCCACATCGTGCATTATCCGCTGTCAGGCTGGAAGGTGTTCAATCTGGTCGTCACCTATCACAACGACGCTCCGGAGCCGGTCGCAGGAAAGCCGGTGTCGGAACAGGAGGTGATGAAGGGCTTCGCCCACGTCCATGAGCGCGCCCAGAACATCATCCGTCACGGCACCAACTGGAAGCTCTGGGTGCTGTGCGACCGCGACCCCACCGAGCGCTGGATCGACGGCCGCGTCGCGCTGCTCGGCGATGCCGCGCATCCGATGCTGCAATATTTCGCGCAAGGCGCCTGCCAGGCGATGGAGGATGCCGTCTGTCTGTCGCACATGCTGGCCAACTATGACGATCAGGCCGCCGCGCTCGAAGCGTACCGTATCAGGCGCTTTCCGCGCACCGCGCGCGTGCAGTTGATGTCGCGCGCGATCGGCGAGCACATCTATCACCCCGCCGGCGACCACGCCCGCATCCGCAACGCGATCATGAGCGCGAAGTCGCAGAACGAGTGGTGCGACGATATCGCGTGGCTGTATGGCGGGACCGGGTTGGGCGAGTAGCTGCCGCAACACTGCTCGTCGTCCCCGGACAAGCGAGCGGAGCGAGCGCGATCCGGGACCCATAGCCACGAATGGCTGTTGTTGCTGCAAGCTGGGGCCCCAGTCTTCGCACCACAGGCATTTGTGATATGGGTCCGGCTTTCGCCGGGACGGCACTGAGTTTGTGGCGCCGCGTCCGTTCGCGGCCGTCACGACATCCGCATCACCGCTTGCCGGTCGATCTTGCCCGTTCCCGTCTTTGGCAATTCGTCGATGAACTTCACCTCGCGCGGATATTTGTAGGGCAGGAGCTTCGTCTTGACGTAATCCTGCAGCATCCGCGTCGCCTGATCGGCGTCGAAGCCGGACCGGTTCATCACCACCACCGCTTTCAGCGTCATGCGGCGGTCCGGCAGTTCAGCGGCGTACACCGCGCACTCACGGACATCCGGATGGTCGGCGAGGCAGAGCTCGACCTCCAGCGGATAGACCCACTGGCCGGAGATCTTCACCAGATCGTCGGCGCGGCCGCGGAAGAAGTGGAAGCCGTCGCTATCGCGCATGAATCGGTCGCCGGTGTAGATCCAGCCCTCTTCGCGCACGGTCTCGGCGGTCTTGTCCGGCCGGTTCCAGTACAAAGGCGTCGCGGAATCGCCGCGCACCCAGAGGATGCCTTCCTCGTTGTCGCCGACCTCGCGGCCGTCGCTGTCGCGCAGCATGATCTCGTAGCCGGGCACGCGCAGGCCGGCGGCGCCGAGCTTCTTGTTCTCCGCGCGATTGCAGAGATAGATGTGCAGCACCTCGGTGGAGCCGAGGCCCTCGATGATCTCGAGCCCGGTGAGCCGCTTCCAGCCGTTGAAGACATCGGCCGACAGCACCTCCGCCGCCGAGATCGCCATCCGCAGCGACGAGAAGTCGGTTCGCTCCGCGCCCTCGGCCTTGGTGAGCGTGATGTAAAGCGTCGGCAGGCCGAAGAACACGGTCGGGCGATAGCTTTCGATCGCCGCAAAGATCGCCGCCGGCTTCGGCTGCCCCGGCAACAGCAGCGTGGCGGCGCCGACCGAGAACGGGAAGGTGATCGAGTTGCCGAAGCCATAGGCGAAGAAGATCTTCGGCACCGAGAAGCAGATGTCGTCGGGCGAAAGCTTCAGCACGCTGCGCGCAAACGCGCGCTCGCTATAGGCCATGTCGTGTTGCAGATGCACGATGCCCTTGGGGCGGCCGGTCGAGCCCGACGAGTACATCCAGAACGCCATCTCGTTGCGATGGGTATCGGCTTCCTCGAACTCGCCGGGAAATCCCGGCAGCCATTCGTCGGCGTTGCGCGTATCCGCCACCGCGTGATCGCCGGCGACACCATTCACCACGACCAGCGTGCGCAGCGGGGTGCCCTTGCAGGCTTCGGCGTTGAAGCGCGTGCAGAACTCGGCATCGGTGACGGCGACCTGCGCGCCGGCGTCGGACAGATAGAATTGCAGCAGCTCCGGCGTCGTCAGCGTGTTGATCAAAAGCGGCACGAAGCCCGCGCGCACCGCGCCGAAGAATGCGGCCGGATAGGCCGGCGTGTCGTCGAGGAACAGCAGGATGCGATCGCCGCGCTGTAGCCCCAGCGACAAGAACGCATGTCCCCAGCGCGCAGCGTCAGTGCAGAGTTCGCGATAGCTGCGCGTGCCGGCCGGGCCGGTCAACGCCATGCGCTCGGCATTGCCGTTCGCGAGATTGTCGAACAGGATGCGGCTCGCATTGTAGCGCTCGGGAACCGCGAAGCCGATCTCGCGCGCGCCGGGATTCTCCACAGGAACCTGGTCGGCGATCACGGTCATGTCTGTCCTTTCGCGGCTTCGTAGCGGGCCATGAAGGCCGGCGACATTGCGCGCAGCCGCGCGTCGTCGATCCGGCCGGAGCGGGTGATGTAGCTGAAGGCGAAATCCATCAGATCGAGCTTCATGTGTTCGGGGAAATGCTCGTACCAGTCGGCGCTGGTGCGTGCAGCGGTCACGAGCTTCTTCACGATCGGCTTGCGCTCGCTCTCATAGCGCGCGAGCGCCGACGGGATGCCGCTTTCTCCTTCCAGTGCCTTGGTCAGCGCGATCGCATCCTCGATCGCGAGCCGTGTGCCCGAGCCGATCGAGAAGTGCGCGGAGTGCAGCGCATCGCCGATCAGCACTAGGTTGCCGTGCGACCAGCGCTCGTTCCAGATCCAGGGGAAACTGCGCCATACCGACTTGTTCGAGATCAGCCGGTGGCCGTCCAGCGTCGCAGCGAAGACCTGTTCGCAGATCGCCTGCGATTCTTCGATCGACTTGTCGGCGAAGCCGTAAGCCGCCCAGGTCGCCGCGTCGCACTCGACCAGGAAGGTGCTCATGTCCTTGGCGTAGCGATAGTGATGGGCGTTGAAGCTGCCGCGCTCGGTCTTGACGAAGGTCTGCGACAGCGTCGCGAAGGTTTTCGTCGTGCCGTACCAGGCGAACTTGTTGGTCGAATGCGACACCGATGCGCCGAACGCGCTCTCGAAGCTGCGGCGGACCAGCGAATTCAGCCCGTCGGCGGCGACAATCAGGTCGTAACCGTCGAGCTGGTCGACCGATTCGACGGCAGTGTCGAAGCGTGGCGTGACGCCGACGCTGCGCGCCCGCTGCTGCAGGATCGTCAAGAGCGCCAGCCGGCCGATTGAGGAGAAGCCGACGCCGTCGATCTCGACGCTTTCGCCGCGCAGATTGAGCGTGATGTTCTTCCAGCTCTCCATCCGCGGCGCGATCACGTCGACCGTGTCGGGGTCGTCGGCGCGCAGGAAGTCCAGCGCCTGCTCGGAGAACACCACGCCGAAGCCCCAGGTCGCATCGGCCGCGTTCTGTTCGAACAGGTCGATCTCGGCGTCCGGGTGACGCTTCTTCCAGAGATAAGCGAAGTAGAGCCCGCCGGGCCCTCCGCCGATCACGGCGATCCGCAACGTCTGCCTCCCAGATTGACAGTGTACTTACTATTTGCGAGCAGACTAGCCGCCCTCCGGCGGGAACGCCAGAGGGAAAATTGTCGTCACCGCATGGTGAACTGCGACAACGGATCCGCGCAAGACGTGGCCCGGTGGCACAGCCATCGAGCCATGAGGTCATGTGGCCTGCATCACACGAGGCGGCGAGCCGCCTCAGTAGCAGCGGCGGACCTTCACCTTAGCGCGCCGCAAACGGCGCCAGGACTTGCCGGCAGGCCGGCGACAGCGATCCGGCGTTGGCTGCGAGGCATCTTGCGATCCGTCCGCCGCCAGGCCCGACGCCGCCGCAGATTGAACGGACGTCGGCCCCGCACGCCGAGCGCAGCACGAACAGTTCCTCGCGTGGTCGCAGTGGCCGGAGCGCGATCGCGGTCGGGGCAGCCGCAGGGGCCGCGGCCGGTGCGGCGGCTTCGGTCGGGGCCGGCGTGGCACCGGTCGGCGTGGCGCCGCCGCTTGCGGCGGCAACCGCATTGCCGCAGGCCGATGAAAGCCTCGCCTGGTTCTTCATCAGGCACTGCAGTGCCGGGACCCCGCCGGTCGGCACACCGGCGCAGACCTTGGGATAGTCGGAGCGGCACGCGGTGCGGATCGCGGAGGTCTGCGCGCTGCTCGGCTTCTTGGCCGTCACCGTCGGCGGCGCGGCTGCCGCCGTGGCGGGCTTGGCCGTCGTTGCGGCCGGCGCCGTGTCCGGCTTCGGTGCGGCGGGAGCAGGTTCGGCCTTCGGCGCGGCCTCCACCTTTGGCGCTGCCGGCGCCTCGACGGCACGCACCGCGGTTGCGCAGCCCGCGGCTAGGCTCGCCATGTTCTTCTGCAGGCATTGCAGCGACGCTTCGCCTCCGGGCGGGACGCTGGAGCAGTGCGCAATATAATCGTTGCGGCATTGCGCCTTCACGGCATCGCGTTGGGCCTGGGTGGGTGCCTGCGACAAGGCCGGCCCGACGCTCAGGAAAGTGGCCAGCGCGAACAACGTCGAAAGCATTGCCGCGCGTGTCAGCGTGGTGCTCATTGGACCAAATCCTCTTGTTGACGCCCGAAGTCGCGTTCAACCGAAATGACGACAGAATAAATCTTCCAATAACAATCTTGGCGAGCGCCATCATTGGCGCTTTCGCGTTTCGTCGCAAGTGGATTGTTACTCTGTGCGTACCAAGCTAATCTTCCCGAGACGTCGCCTTCTTCGAATGCATTTTGAGATCGAGGTTCGGACATGACGCATGCACGCACTGCACACTCCAGGTCGAGCAACGCAGTGCGGCTGCGAACCTCGACAGTGGCCCGGATCGCCTTCGCCGTGGCGGCCTTGGGCGGCTTAACAGCCTGCGAGCAAAACAGCTTCGTTCAGCCGCCGCCGCCGAAGGTCGATGTGGCGTTGCCGGTGCAGCGTGCCGTCACGCGCTACCTGGAAGTCACTGGAAACACTGCACCGATCAAGAGCGTCGACCTCGTTGCTCGTGTGCAGGGCTTCCTGCAATCGATCGATTATACGGACGGCGCCTTCGTCAAGCAGGGCACCACGCTGTTCACGATCGAGCCCGAGACCTACAAGTTGAAGCTCGAGCAGGCGCAAGCCGCCGAAGTCGGCGCCCAGGCGACGCTCAAGCAGGCCGAAACCGACTACAAGCGTCAGGTCGATCTGGTGCAACGGCAGGCCGTATCGCAGGCGACCCTCGATACATCTACCGCCAATCGCGACAACGCACAGGCCAATCTGCAGCAGGCGCAGGCCAATACCAGCATCGCACAGGTCAATTACGGCTACACCAACGTCACCGCGCCGTTCGACGGTATCGTCAGCAACCATCTCGTTTCCGTCGGCGAACTCGTCGGCGTGGCCTCGCCGACGCAGCTTGCGACCATCGTGGCGCTCGATCCGATTTACGTGAATTTCAATGTCAACGAACAGGACGTGCAGCGGATCCGCGACGAGGCGCGCAGGCGCGGCCTGACCTCGAACGATCTCAAGCAATTGCCGGTCGAGGTGGGCCTCCAAACCGAGACCGGCTATCCACACAAGGGCAAGCTGGACTACGCGTCTCCGACCATGAACCAGTCGACCGGAACGCTGGCGGTGCGCGGCATATTGCCAAACCCTGACCGGATCCTGCTGCCGGGCTTTTACGTCCGCGTGCGCGTGCCCTTCGACAAGCAGCAGGATGCGCTGCTCGTTCCGGACGTCACGCTCGGCAGCGACCAGGCCGGACGCTATGTCCTGGTGGTCAACGCCGAGAACGTGGTCGAGCAGCGCAAGGTGACGACAGGACCTCTTGATGGCGATTTGCGGGTCATCGAAAGCGGGCTGAAGCCGGACGATCGCATCGTCACCGCTGGCCTGTTGCGCGCAATTCCCGGACAGAAGGTCGATCCGCAACTGCACAAGAGCGAAGCGGCAGCGACACCGGCGAAGTAGGGGCGCGCCATGATCTCAAAATTCTTCATCGAGCGTCCGGTCCTCTCCAACGTCATCGCGATCCTGATGATCCTGCTCGGCGGCGTGGCGCTGTTCAATCTCGCGGTCGCGCAATATCCCGACGTGGTGCCGCCGACGGTCCAGGTGACGACGCGTTATCCGGGCGCATCCGCAAAGACCGTGGTCGACACCGTGGCCCTGCCGATCGAGCAGCAGGTCAACGGTGTCGAGGATATGCTCTACATGCAGTCTTACAGCGGCGCCGACGGCACCTACACACTGACGGTGACGTTCAAGATCGGTACCGACCTCAACTTCGCGCAGGTTCTGGTGCAGAACCGCGTCTCGAGCGCGCTGTCGCAGTTGCCGAGCGCGGTGCAGAACCAGGGCGTCACGGTACAGAAGCGTTCGACTTCGATCCTGCTGTTCGTGACGCTGACCTCGCCGAACAAAACCTACGACAGCCTGTTCCTGGCGAACTACGCCACCATCAACATCCGGGATGAGCTGTCGCGCCTGCCGGGTGTCGGTAACGTCACGGTATTCGGGGCCGGGCAATATTCGATGCGGGTCTGGCTCGATCCGAACAAGCTGCAAGCGCGCGGGCTGATGCCGCAGGACGTCATCCAGGCGATCCAGCAGCAAAGCCAGCAGGTCACCGCCGGCCAGGTCGGCGCGCCGCCGACTCCGCCGGGACAGGCATTCCAATACACACTGAACGTCAACGGCCGCCTCGATGACGCCAGCCAGTTCGAGAACATCGTCGTCAAGTCAGGCAACGTCGGCGACGTGACGCGGGTGCGCGACGTCGGCCGGGTGGAACTGGGCGCGCAGACCTACAGCCAAGTGTTCTCGCTGAACCACAGGCCGGCCACCGGCATCGGCGTGTTCCTGTCGCCCGGCGCCAACGCGCTGCAGGTCGAGAAGGCGGTCGAGAGCAAGGTAGCCGAGCTCGCTAAGCAGTTTCCGCAGGATATCAAGTACGACACGCCGTTCGATACCACCAAGTTCGTGCAGGCCTCGATCGACGAGGTCTACAAGACCCTGATCGAGGCCGGCGTGCTGGTGCTGGTCGTGATCCTGGTGTTCCTGCAGGACTGGCGGGCGATGCTGGTGCCGGCGACGACGGTGCCGGTCACCATCATCGGCGCCTTCGCTGCGATGGCCGCGCTCGGCTTCACCATCAACCTGTCGACGCTGTTTGCGATCGTGCTGGCGATCGGCATCGTGGTCGATGACGCCATTGTCGTAGTCGAAGGCGCGGCGCACAACATCGAACGGGGCATGTCCGGCCATGACGCCGCGATCAAGGCGATGGACGAGCTGTTCGCACCGATCGTCGGCATCACGCTGGTGCTGATCTCGGTGTTCCTGCCCGCAGCCTTCCTGCCCGGGCTGACCGGGCGGATGTACGCGCAATTCGCGCTTGTCATCGCGGCGACCGCGCTGCTCAGCGCCGTCAATGCCGCGACCCTGAAACCGACGCAGTGCGCGCTGTGGCTGCGCCGTCCGGTGCCCCCCGAGCAGCGCAACTTCTTCTACCGCGGCTTCAACGCGGTCTATGACCGGATCGAGCGCGGCTACACGCGGCTGATCGGTGGCATCGCGGGCCACGCCAAGACCTCGGTCGTCATCGCCCTGATCCTGATCGGGCTTGCCGGGTATGGACTGTCGCGGATACCGACCGGTTTCATTCCGATCGAAGACCAAGGCTACCTGCTGGCGGCCGTGCAGCTACCCGACGGCGCCGCCATCGACCGCACCCAGCGCGTGCTCGACCAGGTCACCGAGATCGCCAGCAAGACACCGGGCGTCGACCAGGTGGTGTCCATCGCCGGCATTTCCGCGCTGGACAATTCGTCGAGCCTCGCCAATGCCGGTGTCGCCTATCTGGTGCTGAAGGACTGGAATTCGCGCGGGCCGGGCGAGGATCTGCGCTCGCTGGTCTACGGCCTCAACGACAAGTTTGCGGTGATTCCGGAAGCGCGCATCCTGGTCATTCCGCCGCCGCCGATTCAGGGCATCGGCAACGCCGCCGGCTTCGCCATGCAGGTCGAAATGCGCGACGGCAACGCCGACTACAACAAGCTGCAGGCAGTCACCGGTGCGATTGTGGCCAATGCGCAGACCCAGAGTGCGCTGCAACGCGTCCAGTCGTCGTTCCGTTCGATGGTGCCGCAGTTCGACGTCGAGGTCGACCGCATCAAGACGCAGACCCTGCACGTCACGCCCGACCAGATCTTCTCGACGCTGTCGTCCTATCTGGGCGCGAGCTACGTCAACCAGTTCAACAAGTTCGGCCGCGTGTTCCAGGTCTACACCCAGGCCGATGCGCCGTACCGACTGACCCTGCGCGATATTGAGAACCTGATGGTGCGCAACAGCAATGGCGACATGATCCCGCTCGGCACGGTGGCGAAGATCACGCCGTCGGTCGGCCCGTCGCTGATCAGCCTCTATAATCTCTACCCATCCGCCTCAATCATCGGCCTGCCGGCGCAGGGCTACTCGTCCGGCCAGTCGATGTCGCTGATGGAACAGATCGCCGCGAAAACGCTGCCGCCCGGCTCTGGCTATGAATGGACCGCGATGTCGTACCAGGAGAAGGCGGTCGGCGGTCAAATCTACTACGTGTTCGCACTGGCGCTGTTGCTGGTCTACCTCGTGCTCGCCGGGCAATATGAGAGTTGGTATGCGCCGATCTCGGTGATCCTGGCGGTGCCGCTGTCACTGCTCGGTCCGACACTGGTGCTGACGTCGTTGCGGATCGAGAACAATCTCTACACCCAGATCGGGATCATCCTCTTGATCGCGCTATCGGCCAAGAACGCGATCCTGATTGTCGAGGTCGCGCTCGAGCGACATTTGCGCGACGGCCGCTCGGTGCTGGAGTCCGCGATCGATGCCGCGCGCGCCCGGTTCCGGCCGATCCTGATGACGTCGTTCGCCTTCATCCTCGGCGTAGTGCCGCTGGTGATCGCGACCGGCGCCGGCGCCAACGCTCGCAAGTCAATCGGCATCACCGTGTTCTCCGGCATGATCGCCTCGACCTGCCTCGCCGTTCTGTTCGTGCCGGCGTTCTTTGTCGTCGTGCAGAACTTCGAGAACTGGCGCAAGGCGAGACAGGGAAAGGCGGCAAAATCGAAGCCGGCACCGCAGGCATCAGGCACGGCGCATTAAGCCCGCACACTCCCAATCTATTCCCGTCACCCTGAGGAGGCCGCGAAGCGGCCGCCTCGAAGGGCGAACGGTCCAGCTTTCTCCGCGGCCACCAGCCGGGCCCTGCATCCTTCGAGGCTCGCTTCGCGAGCGCCTCAGGATGACGGGATCGATAGTGCCTTGATGCTATACCTTCACCATGCGCTTGCCGCGGTTCTCGCCGGCGAGCAGCCCGATCAGCGCCTGCGGTGTGTTCTCGAGGCCGTCGATCACGTCCTCCTGCACCTTCAGCCTGCCTGAGGCGACCCAGGATTGCAGATCGGCGAGCGCGGCGTCGCGCTGGTCCATGTAGTCCATCACGATGAAGCCCTGCATGACCAGCCGCTTCACCACGATCAGGCCGGGCACGCCGCGCGGACCGTGCGCGGAGGGGACGCCGTCATATTGCGAGATCGCGCCGCAGCAGGCGATCCGGCCGCGGTTGTTCATCTGCGCCAGACAGGCTTCCAGGATGTCGCCGCCGACGTTGTCGAAATAGACGTCGATGCCTTTCGGCGCCGCGGCGCGCAGCGCCTTGTAGGTGGCGCCGTCCTTGTAATCGACCGCGGCATCGAAGCCGAGCTCGCTGGTGAGCCAGCGGCATTTGTCCTTGCCGCCGGCGATGCCGACGACGCGGCAACCCTTGATCTTGGCGATCTGACCGACGATCGAGCCGACCGATCCGGCGGCCGCGGACACCACCACGGTCTCGCCTTCCCGGGGTTTGCCGACATCGAGCAGGCCGAAATAGGCGGTCAGCCCGGCAATGCCGAAGACGCTGAGCAGATGCGTCATCGGCTCCAGCTTCGGCATCTTCGCCAGATGCTTGGCGGGCACCGCGGCATAATCCTGCCAGCCGGTGTCGCCGAACACGATATCGCCCGGCTTCAGGCTCGGGTCATTCGACGACACCACCTCGGCGATGCTGCCGCCGGCCATCACGGTGTTGGCTTCGACCGCCGCACGGTAGGTAGCGCCGTGCATCCAGGCGCGGTTCGCGGCGTCCAGCGAGATGTAGCGCGTGCGCACCAGCGCCTCGCCGTCCTTCGGCGCGGGGATCTCGCCCCTGGTCAGACGAAAGTGCTCGGGGCCAAGCTTGCCGGTCGGCTTCTCGAGCAGCAGGATCTGGCGATTGACGGCGTCGGTCATGGCGATCTCTTCCCTCGGATTGGTCGTTCTTCAGGCAACTGACTGCGCCGTAGACGCGTCGTTGCACGGATTGTGCGCTGCATGAACGCTAGTCCGCGCGCTGGCATTCCACAACGGGAACGTTTCGGCAAAGTCCCGCCAAAGGCGAAGCGTGTTGCAAGGGTGCGTAAATCTGCCACACTTGTGCTGCCGGAAACCGACGGGGGTAGAAAATGTCCAACAGGTTTACGCAATACATCCTGCTTGCGATGGTCCTTGGCATCGCGATGGGGACGATCGTCTTCAACTATTTTCCCGACAGCCGGGCCGAGATTGCCGCGGACGTCAATCTGATCGCGATGCTGTTCCTGCGTCTGATCAAGATGATCATCGCGCCCCTGGTGTTCGCGACCCTGGTCGGCGGCATTGCCCATATGGGAAGCGGCGCGCGGCTCGGGCGCATCTTCGCCAAGACCATGGGCTGGTTCGTCTCTGCTTCCTTCGTTTCGCTGCTGCTCGGCCTCGTCATGGTCAACCTGCTGCAGCCCGGCGCCAACTTCCCTGGCACGCTGCCCGACAAGGCGCAGTCGACCGGCCTGCCGGTGTCGGCCTTCTCGCTCGAAAAATTCCTGATCCACCTCGTGCCGACCTCGATCGCCGACGCAATGGCGCAGAACGAGATCCTGCAGATCGTGGTGTTCGCGGTGTTCTTCGCGGTGGCGCTCGGCGCCATGCCCGAGCGGGCGAAGCCGATCATGAGCCTGATCGACGATCTCGCCCACATCATGCTGAAGGTCACGAGCTACGTGATGTTCTTCGCTCCGCTTGCGGTGTGGGCGGCGATCATGGCCACCGTCTCGAAGAACGGCCTCGGCGTGCTCTGGAAGCTGATCGTCTTCATGGGCGGGTTCTATCTGTCGCTGCTGATCCTGTGGGGCATCCTGGTCATGGTCGGCTTCATCGCGATCGGGCCGCGCTACAGCCATCTGCTGCGACTGATCCGCGAGCCGCTGATGATCGCGTTCTCGACCGCCTCGTCGGAAGCGGCCTATCCGAAGACGCTGGAGGGGCTGAACAGGTTCGGCGCCTCGTCGAGGATCTCGGCTTTCGTGCTGCCGCTCGGCTACTCGTTCAACCTCGACGGCACGATGATGTACTGCACCTTCGCCAGCATCTTCATTGCGCAGTCCTATCACATCGAGATGTCACTCGGGACGCAGTTCGCGATGCTGGCGACGCTGATGATCACCTCGAAGGGCGTCGCCGGCGTGCCGCGCGCCTCCCTCGTCGTGATCGCCTCGACGCTCAGCCAGTTCAACATCCCCGAGGCGGGCCTGTTGATGGTGATGGGCATCGACACCTTCCTCGACATGGGCCGCAGCGCCACCAATGTGATCGGAAACTCGCTGGCGACCGCCGTAGTCGCCAAGTGGGAGGGCGAGCTGAAGGCCGAGCACGAGCTCGGGTCCGACGACGCCGTGCCGTCGGACGCGGTGCCCGGCGCCGTGATGGCAGGCCATTGACGGGAGGGATGCATGCATCGCGTCCGATGGCGGCCGACACGGGCTGAGCGCCCGACGCTGTCGGCATGTCTGCTGATGGCAAATCTGCTGACGGCTTGCCTGCCGACAACGCCAGCCGTTGCGCAAACGGCCGGCGAGGGGCTCAGCCCCACACTCGCCAATATCAAGGCCACCCACACGGTGCGGCTCGGCTATCGCGAGAGCTCGCCGCCGTTCTCGTTCCTCGATCACTCCAACCGGCCGATCGGCTACAGCCTCGAACTGTGCGACGCGATCGTCGACGAGATCGGGGTCGAGGTCGATGACGCCAATCTCAAGGTCGAGTACGTCAAGGTCACCTCCGACGATCGCATTCCCGCGGTGGTCGACAAAACAATCGATCTTGAATGCGGATCGACCACGGCGAATGCCGAGCGCAGCAAGCTCGTCGCGTTCTCGCCGCTGATGTTCGTGGCCGGCACCAAGCTGATGGTGCCGAAGGCTTCCGGCGTCACCCAGGTCGCCGACCTCAAGGGCAAGACCGTGGTGGTCACCAAAGGCACCACCAACGAGCAGGCGATGCACAATGTCGACGCCAAGCAGTCTCTCGGACTGAAGATCGTCACCGCCGAGGACCACGAGCAGTCCTACCAGATGCTGGCGGACGGCAAGGCGGATGCGTTCGCGACCGACGACATCCTGCTCTACGGCCTGATCGCGCGGCACAAGTCGCAGGACAAGTTCCGCGTCACCGGCGACTACCTGTCCTATGATCCCTACGGCATCATGTATCGCAAGGGCGAGCCGCAGATGAAGGACGTGGTCGAGCGCGCATTCCGCAAGCTCGCCACCAACCACGACATCATCCCGCTCTACAACAAGTGGTTCACCGCGCGCCTGCCGACCGGCGAGAGGCTCAACGTCGCGCTCTCGCCGCAGCTCGAGGAGGCCTTCAAGGTGCTCGACGAGAACCAGTAGGGCGGCCCCGCCCTCCACCGTCGTCCCGGCGAAGGCCGGGACCCATACGCCGCGGCCTCTCGAGTGAGGTGGTGGGAGTAACCTTCCGCAACAATAAACCTTTGTGGTTATGGGGCCCGGCCTTCGCCGGGACGACGAGATTGTGCAAACACCTCGTCCAGCGCCGCCCAGTACGCGGCTTCGACCAGCTCCGGATGCCGCTGGCCCAGCGCTTCCATCTTCACCCCGGAATTCACCTCGAGGATCTGCCACGCGCCGTCGGCGTGCACGACGTCGATCGAGGCGAAGCGGATGCGCAGCGCCCGCGCGGCCTTGATCGCGAGCGCGATGCAGGTCTCGCGCGTCGCGCCGTCCGTAAGCAGCACAGATGTGGCACCGGAATCGAGATTGTGCCGCCAGTTGACGATGCGCCGCTCGCCTGCGGCCGGGACGGCGTCGAGCTCGACGGCATCGAAATCGTCGGCGATGGCCTTGAGCTGCTCGGCGGTCAGAGCGCTGCGCACCAGCTCGCGCAGCGAATGGACGCCGTCGCCCGTCACCTGCGGGCGCATCTTGCCGTAGACGATCAGCGCGCGCCCATCGAGCAACACGACGCGAACCTCATCGTCGATCTCGACATAGGGCGAGATCGCGACGCTCGGGTGCGCGGCCAGAATACGCGCGACCGCCTGCTCGAGTTGCGCTTTGGTCGTGACGCGGACGACCAACTCGCCCGACGTGCCCTCATTGGGCTTGACCACGAGGCCGCGCGGATGGGCGTCGAGCAGCCGAAGCATCGCCTCCGTCGATCCCGATCCCGGGATATGCGGGCTCAGCCTCGCGCCGAGAAACAGGGTGTGCGGGACCGCGGCGACGCCGGCCGATGCCAGCACCTCGGCGCAGGCCGCCTTGTCGTTGGCGACCTGATGCGCAACCGCGCTGTTCAGGCCGACGTCGTAGCCGATCACGAGCCGCCGCTCCGCAGCTCGTTGCATGATCACCAGCCAGCCGCCAGACCTGATCTCGATCGCGATATTGTGCGCGAGACAATATTTTTTGATGGTTTCCAAAAAAAGACGCTGGCTGATGAGGAGCACTAAATCATTTTCCCTTCGCCGCGGTTCTCGTAGCAATTATTTGCCAGATCGGCGGCAATCGCAGCAAGTAAATTGCGTGCATCACGGCGTGTTAACGCTGTCGTGGCTGAACCTATCCGCGAAATCGAGCGACTGCCATTCTGAGATCGCAATTGCACGCCACGTGATCTTGACTATCTGATGCATCGGCGCGATGGAAACGCGAGATCTTCAATGATTTCGGTCACTTCCGCGCCGTCGCGGGCAGCCTAAAAATCAAACCATTCTAAATCTGGTCAATCGAGAAAACGAAAACACATGAGCGCGTTCTATCGAGAGAAGGTTCTTTCCGTTCGCCATTGGACCGATACGCTTTTTAGCTTCCGAGCCACCCGCGATTCCGGTTTCCGCTTCCAGAATGGCCAGTTCGCCATGATCGGCCTCGAGGTCGACGGCCGGCCGCTGCTGCGCGCCTATTCGATGGCGAGCGCCAATCACGAGGAAGAGCTCGAGTTCTTCTCGATCAAGGTGCAGGACGGCCCGCTCACCTCGAAGCTGCAGAAAATCCGCGAGGGCGACATCATCCTGGTCGGCCGCAAGGCGACCGGCACGCTGATCACCGACAATCTGATCCCCGGCAAGCGGCTGATGCTGCTGTCGACCGGCACCGGCCTTGCGCCGTTCGCGAGCCTGATCAAGGACCCCGAGGTCTATGATCGCTACGACTCGATCGTGCTGGTGCACGGCTGCCGCCAAGTCTCCGAGCTCGCCTATGGCGAGGAGCTGGTCGCCAAGCTGCGCGAAGACGAGCTGTTCGGGCCGATGCTGTCGGAGAAGCTGCTCTATTACCCGACCGTGACGCGCGAGCCGTTCCGCAACCGCGGCCGCATCACCGACCTCATCACCTCCAACCAGCTCTTCACCGACTTGCATCAGGGCCCGCTCGACATCGAGACCGACCGCATCATGATGTGCGGCAGCCCGGCGATGCTGGAAGACCTGAAGCAGTTGTTCGAGACCCGCGGCTTCAAGGAAGGCAGCGGCAACACGCCCGGCCACTTCGTGATCGAGAAGGCGTTCGTCGAGCGCTGACGCTGTCGTCCTGGCGAAGCCAGGACCCATTACTACCGTTCTTGCTTTTAAGGCTGGTGCCGCATCGGGCACCAGCCTTTTGCATTTCGCGCCATGTGATACCCCGCCTTGGGCGGCTGCGCACGTACTCGGCCTCGTGGTTCGAGACGCGCCGCAAGCGGCGCTCCTCACCATGAGGGTCTACTATTGTGCCGCAAAACAGGGCCTCATCCTGAGGAGCCCGCCAGAGGCGGGCGTCTCGAAGGATAGCCGCAGGGCGCTTTTCTCCCATATGCGATTGCCCTACGCTCGCGGGGAGGGAACGCAGGTTGATCCCGGTCGCCGCGTAAGCCCTAAGGCCTCATCGCGCGCCTTCGTTGCATTGCAAAAACGCGAGCTCAATTTAAGCGATTACGACAGCGATACCGCCCATTCGGGCGGTTGTCATATCTGTGACTGTTCGGCGCTATAACCATGTGGGACTTGATCCGCGAGTTGGATTAGGCTCGCGGTCGACAAGATGGCCTTGCGCATTGGCTGAGGGGTTCCATGGAAACGCTGCTGCTGCCGTTCTCGCCGCGCTTCATCGTGCTGACGACCTGCGCCGTGGTGACGGCGCTGCTGCTGGCGATCGGGGTCTTCGATCACAATCCGAAAATCTGGAATGTGGTCATGGTGCCGCTGCTGATCTTCGGCGCGCTGACACTGCTCGGCATCCGCGACCTCGTGCAGAAGAACCACGCGGTACTGCGCAACTATCCGATCTCGGCGCATGTGCGCTTCCTGCTCGAGGAAATCCGTCCGGAGATGCGACAGTATTTCTTCGAGAGCGAGAAGGACGGCATGCCGTTCTCCCGCGACACCCGCGCGGTGGTCTATCAGCGCGCCAAGGCGGTGCTCGACAAGCGGCCGTTCGGCACCCAGGAGGACGTCTATCGCGAGGGCTATGAGTGGATGCACCACTCGGTGGCGCCGAAACCGCGAGCTGATGAGAAGTTCCGTATCACCATCGGCGGCCCCGATTGCACGAAGCCGTATTCGGCCTCGGTGTTCAACATCTCGGCGATGAGCTTCGGCGCGCTGAGCCCGAACGCGGTGCGGGCGTTGAATGCGGGCGCCAGGAAGGGCGGTTTCGCGCACGACACCGGCGAGGGCGGCGTCAGCCCCTATCACCGCGAGATGGGCGGCGACATCATCTGGGAGATCGGCTCCGGCTATTTCGGCTGCCGCAACCGCGACGGCACCTTCAACCCGGACGAATTCGCCCGCGTCGCGGGCGAAGACCAGATCAAGATGGTCGAGCTCAAGATCAGCCAGGGCGCCAAGCCCGGCCATGGCGGCGTGCTGCCGGCCGCAAAGGTCTCCGAGGAGATTTCCAAGATCCGCGGCGTGCCGCTCGGCGAGGACTGCATCTCGCCGGCCTATCACAAGGCCTTCTCGACGCCGCTGCAGATGATGGAGTTCATCGCGAAGATGCGACAATTGTCCGGCGGCAAACCGGCCGGCTTCAAGATGTGCATCGGCCATCCCTGGGAGTTCCTGGCGATCTGCAAGGCGATGAAGGAGAGCGGGCTCTACCCGGACTTCATCGTGGTCGACGGCAATGAGGGCGGCACCGGCGCCGCGCCGCTCGAGTTCATGGACCATCTCGGCATGCCGATGCGCGAGGGCGTCAATTTCGTGCACAACGCG
Organism: Bradyrhizobium sp. ORS 86; assembly: GCF_045571475.1. Lineage (NCBI taxonomy): Bacteria > Pseudomonadati > Pseudomonadota > Alphaproteobacteria > Hyphomicrobiales > Nitrobacteraceae > Bradyrhizobium > Bradyrhizobium sp. ORS 86. The sequence goes on from NZ_CP120699.1 coordinate 792,271, forward strand.
CTGGTCGGCATCAATGCGCGCGACCGCATCAAGATCGGCGCCTCCGGCAAGATCGCGACCGCCTTCGACATGGCGCGCGCGATGGCGATCGGGGCCGACTGGTGCAACTCGGCGCGCGGCTTCATGTTCGCGCTCGGCTGCATCCAGTCCCTGAGCTGCCACACCGACCGCTGCCCGACCGGCGTCACCTCGCAGGATCCGATCCGCAACCGCGCGCTCTATGTGCCGGACAAGATCGAGCGCGTGTACAATTATCACCACTCGACCCTGCACGCGCTGACCGAGCTGCTGGCTGCCGCCGGCCTCGAACATACCCAGGAGCTGCGGCCGATCCACTTCTCGCAGCGGAGCTCGACCACCGAGGTCTGCTCCTTTGCCGAGCTCTATCCGGCGCTGCGGCCCGGCGAATTGCTGGAAGGCACGCAGGACCGCCGCTTCCGCGACGCCTGGGCGATGGCGCGCGCGGATTCGTTCCAGCCGGCAAGCTGACTGCGCTAGGCCGCGGCAGGCGCGCCGAACCATCTGGTCAGCGCTGCCGTGAGTCCCGGCTCGGCAGCCTCTCCCGCCCATGCCACATATCCGTCGGGCCTGATCAGCACAGCGCCGGGAGCAGGGACGGTGCCGAGTACCGGCAATTCCCACGCGCCGTCGTATCTTGCCTCGATCAAGCGAAGACGGTCCGCCCACGGCGTGGCCTCGATGCCGCCGGGCTCACCGAGATTGAGCAGCAGCGGCCGGGCATCGTGCAGCAAGGTGAAGACCCGCATCAGCCCGCCAGCCGTGACGAGATCGAGATCGGGTATGCGGCGTCCGAGGAGCGGGTGTCCGTCACCGATGTCGTAGTGAACGTCGAGGCCGGAGATCATGCCGGCCACGCGTTTGCGCGGCTCGTCGATGTCGAGCAGCTCGGACACGATCTCACCCAGGGCCTTGGTGCGATCGTCGTTACGACGAAGCGCGACCTGCGCCATCGTGTTGCGCAGCACCCGCGCCGCCACCGGATGACGTTCGGCATGGTAGCTGTCCAGCAGGCTTTCCGGCGACATGCCCTTGATCACCTGGGCGAGCTTCCATCCGAGATTCACCGCGTCCTGCAGGCCAATATTGAGACCTTGTCCACCCATCGGAGGATGGATATGCGCGGCATCGCCGGCCAGCAGGATGCGTCGCTCGCGGTAGGCTGCGGCTTGACGCGTCATGTCGGTGAACCGGGAAATCCAGGTCGGACTGTGGACGCCAAAGTCGGTTCCATAGACGGCGACGAGGGCCTCGCTCACGTCGCGCAAGGTCGGTTCGCTTCCCCATCCGAGCTGCCGCTCGGTCAGCACGATCCGCGCCCGTCCGTCATCGATCTTGCCGATCCCATGGATGCCGGTGGCGTCGTGACGAAAGCCCCATTCCGCCTCCTCGGACATCCGGGCTTCGGCGATCAGCCAACTCGTCGTTGCATCCCAGCCGGGAAAATCGATGCCGGCGACCTTGCGGACCAGGCTGCGTCCGCCGTCGCAACCGACGAGATATTGCGCGTGGACCATTTGTCCGTCGGACAGCGCGACGTTGACGCCGGCGTCGTCCTGCGTGAAATCAGTGACGTCGCGAGCGCGATAGATCGGCACCGCGAGTTCATGGACCCATCCGGCCAGAATGCGCTCAATGTGGTTCTGCCACAGCGCAAGCACGTAGTTGTGCCGGGTGGGGAAGTCGCTGATGTCGAGAGCTATCCGGTGGAAATGCAGGACCTTGTGCAACTGTCCCTGTGAGACGAAGCGGTCGGCGATGCCGCGCTGATCGAGCACCTCAATGGAGCGTGCGTGCAACCCACCCGCACGCGAACCGGCTAAATCCTGACTCGCGCGCCGTTCGACGACGGCAACGTCGATGCCCGCCAGCTTCAGTTCGCCCGCCAGCATTAGCCCCGTCGGACCTCCGCCGGCAATCACCACCGCATGTCCACGCATCCCGTACGCCCTCCATTTGATCGATTGGGCGCGCGTTCTACGCGATGACCCGGGACTTGCCGCAAGCCCGGGGGGGCTCCATATATCTAAGTGGGGAGAGGGCTAAGCTGTTAGCTTGCCACAGAAGTTCATCCAGGCGACACGTTTTCAGCCCGTTGTTGCGAGGAGCCATCCATATTGCTCGCAATGACGTCAAAAAAGCTCAGAGCTTGCTGGAGTTTGGTAGCCCGGATGGAGTGAAGCGCAATCCGGGATTCACTTGTGCACGGATAGAGCGGTCCCGGATTTCGCTGCGCTTCATCCGGGCCACGCTTCTCGATCTGACGACGTCTTCGAGACTAAAACTCTCCGTGCACCCGGCCGGAGAAAATATGCACCGGGCCGCGGTCGGCGTTGTAGGCGGGATTGGCGATGAACTGGTAGTCCGCGGTCATCGTCAGGTGCTTGTTCACCGAGTAGGCGTAGTAGCTCTCGAAGATGCCTTCGTTGCGGTAGTTGAGCGCGCCGTCGCCGATCAGCAGGCCGAGGCCGCCGGCGGCGAGGAAGTCGCGATGCGAGGCGGAGAGTCCGTTGATCGCGCCGCCGATACCGATCGTGTCGTCCGGCCGTCCCCAGGTGCTGCCCTTCAGCGACACGCCGCCCGAGAGGCTGCGGTCGACGTCGGTGAACGAGAGGATCTCGTTCCGGCCGTCGTTCCAGCTCAGGCGGCCGAACAGGCCGACGTCCTTGGCGATTTGCTGCTCGGCATTGACGTAGAATCCGTACTTCAGATTATCCTTGCGAATGCTGTGCATCACGCTGTTGATGTCGAGTGATGGATCGGCAGCTTCGATCGCGAGCGCTTGGCTGTAATTGCCGGTGTTGCCGCGATTGCCGAACACGCCGACGCGCAGCTTACCGGGCTGATCGAAGATCGAGTAGCGCCCTTCGAATTCGACGACGGCGCCGCCGGTCTTGAAGGTCAGGATGTCGCTGTTCGGCGCATCCGGCACCTGGAACAGGCCGGCGCGCACCGCCCAATCCTTGCGGTTGAGCTCGACCACGGCACCGCGCGTATAGCCGGGCAGATCGGCGGGGAAATCGTAGGCGGCGGATGCCCACATCGCCCAGTTCATGAAATCGGCGCGCGGATCCTTCGCATAGGAATTGCCGTCGAAGAAATCGCCGACCGCGAAGCGACCGACAATCACCGTCAGGCGATCGATGTCGCGCTTGCCGGCCACTTGGTTGGGACCATCGGAGACGTCTTCCTGCTCGCCACCGAAGCCGAATGTCTGCTTCAAGTAGTAGCGTTGCGGCCGGATCCGCGGATATGCGGCGCCCGCCTTCTGGGCTTCACCGTTCGAGAAGCCGGCAAGGCCGAGCGTGCCGTTGAGGCCGAAGCCCTGCGCGGTTTCGGGGTTGAAGTAGAACTCGCCGCCCTCCCACAGCCGCACGCCGAGGAACGCCGTCGTGGTCCAGGTCTGTTGCGCCTGCCCGCCGGGCGGCAGGCTGTTGGTGCCGCTATAGGCGGCGCGAAATGCAGGGTAGCCCTGTCCGATCAGCGTCGTCTGCGCATGGACCGACCAATTGTCCGACTCCGGCAATTGCGGCTTGGTCGGCGTTCCCGACCATGGCGAATCGCCCAACTGATAGTTCAGGCCGAATTTCAGGAGATGCAGGCGGGGGTCGATGGTGACGCCGGGCATGCCGAAGTCGGCAAGGCCGAGCGTCCGGCGCGACAGGTCGATGTAGTCGTATTCGATCTTGGCCGTCCAATTGCCGCTCAGTGCAAACTCGGCGCCAGCGCCGACGGTCCAGCCGGTCTGGTACTGACCGGGCTCGGACACGACCTCGCCCGCCGCGTCGTTCACCCTGACCTGCGTACGTCCCCAGGCGAAGCCGCCGGTGACATAAGGCATCCAGCCGCCGAATGCGTAGCCGACCCGGCCGCGCACGGTGCCGATATAGTCGATCGAGCTGTTGAACGGGCCCGGCGTCCGCCGCACCTGGTCGATGGGACTGACAAAGGTCGCGTCAGCCTCGACGCCGAGCACGAAGCGGTCGGCGAACTGGCGACTGTATCCGACCTGGAAGCCGCCAATCCCGCCGGTGATGGTGTGCGGAAAGAACACGCCCTGCAACGGAAGCGGATTGGTGCCGGGGCCAAGGCTGCCGTCGCCGTAGCCGATATGTCCGCCGACGTAAAGGCCGGTCCAGTTGTAAATCGTGCTCATGGCGGGCGACTTGACCGCCATGTCGGCTGCGGCTGCCGGCGCGCCGAAAGCGGCGGCGCCGAGCGCTGCGCCAGCGGCGATCTGGACGCGGAAGAGACGGACGCAGGTCATCACGCGGCGTTGCCCCGCGAGCGGTTGGAGGGATTGCCTGCCATCACTGCAGATTTGGCAGCCACTCGCCACCCCAGATTTGAAGTCATCGCCCGCCGTCCCCGGTCCGATCTGTGTTGGTTCAAGCAGAGCCAGATCGGCAACTCTGACATCAGTCTTATTGCAAATGGTTCGCAATTGCAACTGAGAGCCACCACGTACCTCTCCGATTTGCACGTCACGATGACAGCCATGCAACAGTCGGCCGCACCCCGCGGTCACGCCCAACCGCGGCCAGACGGACAATGCGGAGCAGAGCGAGATTGGCCTCCGTCAACTGTCGCGGTCGAGCCGTAGCCGGCACGGCGTGAAGCGGAGCACGGCGCTACGGCGCGGCGGGCGATTGTTGCGGCGCGCCGATCGGCGCATCGCTGATGATCGAGATCGTCGATGATTGAGCCGATGGTGTCTTCGACGGTCCATCGGCATTCCAAGCGGCCCTCGATCAAGACCCAATGACATGGCGGCGCGGAGGTCGGACGGCGCCGCCGGGCCCCGGTGCGACGAAAGCCCGGGACATTGTCATTGGTATGCGGGATCGTCCACGGCGTCGTTTGCCGCGGCTCGAACGGTCGGAATCTTGCGAGCTTTTCGAACATCGCTCACCTCCACATCCGCTGGTCGCGCGGCAGGCCGGTGAGGAGCGGACGGTCAGCTAGGGCGCGACCATCCATCCACGCAGCGGGAGCCTGCGCGATCAGTCTTGTTGTCGTGCAGCGGCAAGTGTCCCGTCATCGTCGGGATACTGTCGCCTGAGTTGCTACTGCCCATCTGCCTTCTATGTTGGCTCGTGGTCGGGGCGGATGCCCCGGTGCGGAACGGATGTTCCGACGATCGGCCACTACGCCCCATGCCACCGGCTGTCAAGCCGATTTCCCTATCCTCCGGGGAGGATCGTGCTTATCCTGCCGGGAGGATAGGAGAACCGCATGTCCGACGACCACCCGCACGCCGCAATTGCCCGGCGCCTGAAGCGCGCCAACGGCCATCTCGAGAGCATCGTCGAGATGATCGAGCAGGGCCGCCCGTGCGCGCAGATCGCCCAGCAATTGCAGGCCGTGGAGAGCGCGATCGAGAGCGCCAAGAAGGCGCTGATCCACGATCATATCGGCCACAGCCTGGAAGACACGCTGAAGGCCGCGGGCCCGAAAGGCCGCGCCGTGCTGAAGGATTTCAGGTTAATCGCGAAGTATCTCTGACCGGCCGCCTGCGGTCGCCGGGTCCCGCCGATCGCGCTATGGGGCCGGCCAGCGGGGCGTCGTTGCGAGCGCGCTCATGTCGAACTTGTCGACATCTTCCAGCAGCTCGCAGAACGCGCGCGCGCCATGGTCGAGCAGCGCCTCGCCCTTCGCGGCGGACGCCTTGGTGGCATCGCCGATCGCGCCGCTCGGATGCAGGTCCTGCGCCTGCCAGGCGAACGGCGCCGGCCGTTGCGTCGAGAGACGGCGGTGGTCCTTTTCAATTTGCACGCTCGCAGGGCGGAAATCCGCGATCGCCGGCTTGCGCACGGCTTGCGGATATTTCGCCAGCATGATCGATGTCTCGACCGCCCCGCCATGGATGCCGTGACGGAGTTCGCCGGCGTCGAACAGTCCGTCCGGCGCGCCGAAGCGCGACCAACTCGTGGTGACCGCGAGCATCCCATGGCGCGCGCGCAAGTCCTGCGCCACCAGCGACATCGCGGCGGAATTGCCGCCATGGCTCGTCACCATCACGAGCTTTTTCACGCCGGCGCGCGCCACGCACTCGCCGAGCGCGGTCCAGGTGTTGAGCGCGACCTTGTTCGACAAGGTCAGCGTACCCGGAAAATCGATGTGCTCGGTGGAGATGCCGACCGGCTGCAGCGGCAGGAACGTCACCGGTGCGGCCGCCGGCAGCAGCTCGCGCACCCGCGCAAGGTAGGCCTCGCCGATCATGACGTCGGTTCCCACAGGCAGGTGCGGTCCGTGCTGTTCGGTCGCGGCCAGCGGCAGCACCGCGATCCAGCGCGAGGACGCTGATTTGGCGATGTCGGGCCAGTGGATGGCGGTCCAGTCGCGGGGCGGAAGCTGAGAAGTCATCAAGCGAAGCGTTTCATTGGATGAATTTGCAGGTTAGTTTGTCGATCTTTCGCGGGGATGTGAATCATGCCTCCGGGGCGATCCACGCGCCTGGGGCGCGGCTCGGTCCCCGGGGCGCGGTCCACGTCCTCCACCCCTCCATCATGGGCCAGAATGAGCGACGGAGTCCAACCATGAACCCGGCCTTTTTGCCGCGAGCGTTAACCATAGGCCTGCTTGCCGTCCTCACGGCGCTGACCCCGGCGCGCGCACAGACCCTGGACAAGGTTTCGTTCGGCACCAACTGGGTCGCCGAGGGCGAGCATGGCGGGTTCTTCCAGGCGGTGGCCGACGGCACTTACAAGCAATATGGCCTCGACGTCACCATCGTGCCCGGCGGTCCCAACGAGAACAACCGCATGCTCCTGATCGCGGGCAAGCTCGACTTCTTCATGAGCGCGAACTCGCTGCAGACCTTCGACGCCGTCACCAACAAGGTGCCGCTGATCGCGGTCGCCGCCATGTTCCAGAAGGACCCGCAGGTCTTCCTGACCCATCCCGAGGCCAAGGTCAGCAAGATCGAGGATCTCAAGCCGCTGACGCTGCTGGTCTCGAAGGAGGGCATCGCCAGCTACTTCCAATGGATGAAGTCCAAATACGGCTTCAGCGAAAGCAAGGTGAAGCCCTATACCTCCAACGCGCAGCCCTTCCTCGTCAACAAGCAGGTCGCGATGGAAGGCTACGTCACCTCGGAGCCTTACGCGGTGGAGAAGACCGCCGGCTTCAAGCCGAATGTCCTCTTGATCGCCGACTACGGCTTCAGCGCCTATTCGACCCTGATCGAGACCCGACGCGATCTCGTCGACAAGAAGCCGGACCTGGTGCAGCGCTTCGTCGATGCTTCCATCGTCGGCTGGTATCATTATCTCTACGGCGATAATTCAGCCGGCAATGCGATGATCAAGAAGCTCAACCCCGAAATGACCGACGAGCTGCTGGCCTATTCGGTTGCCCAGATGAAGGAGCACGGCATCGTCGATTCCGGCGATACCTTGAAGAACGGCATCGGCGCCATGACGGATGAGCGGATGGCGAGCTTCTTCGAGGCGATGGCCGCCGCCGGCGTGGTCAAGAGCACGATCGACTATCGCCAGGGCTACACACTGCGCTTCGTCAACAAGGCGGTCGGGCTCGAGCTCAGACCGAAGAACTGAGCGGGCCGGAACGCGAGTGGTGCGATTGGCTCGAGATATCGCCGCATCGGCGGCCCACCTCTCCCCACCGGGGAGAGGTCGCGCCGGAGGCGCGGGTGAGGGGGCGCGGGTCCCAGGAGAGAGCGTAACCCCTCACCCGGATCGCATCGTGCGATGCGATCCGACCTCTCTCACAAGGGGAGAGGTCGTGCTCGCGGCACGGCCGCGCGCATCAATGCCGAATTGCGGACGGTAGACGGCATGGCCGCGCCAGAACCGAATGCCGCCAGCCCTGCCGTTCGCCTGCGCGGCGTCACTAAGGTCTATGACAGCGGCGTGACGGCGCTCGGGCCGCTCGATCTCGATGTCGGGCGTGGCGAGTTCGTCTCGCTGCTCGGGCCCTCGGGCTGCGGCAAGTCCACCGCGCTGCGCCTGATCGCGGGGCTATCGGCACCGAGCGCCGGCACGGTCGAGCTGTCGCACCATGACGCGGCCCGGCGCGGCAGCCACCCGATCGGCTTCGTGTTCCAGGAGCCGACGCTGATGCCCTGGGCCACCGTGCGCGACAATGTCCGGCTGCCGCTGAAGCTTGCGCATGCGCCGAGCGCCGAGGCCGAGGGGCGGGTCGATCAGGCGCTCGCGCAGGTCGGACTTGCGGAATTCACTGATGCCTATCCGCGCGAACTATCCGGCGGCATGAAGATGCGGGTGTCGCTGGCGCGTGCGCTGGTCACCGATCCCGATATCCTGTTGATGGACGAGCCGTTCGCCGCGCTCGACGAGATCACGCGCTTCCGCCTCAACAACGACCTGCTGTCGCTGTGGCGCAACCTGCACAAGACCGTCATCTTCGTGACGCATTCGGTGTTCGAGTCGGTCTATCTGTCGCAGCGCGTGATCGTGATGACGGCGCGGCCCGGCCGCATCGGCACCGAGTTTCGTATCGCGGCAACGGAGCCGCGCGGCGAGGAGTTCCGCACCTCGGCCGAATATGCCGGCTTCTGTCGCGAAGTCTCGAAGGCGCTGGCGCCGTCTTATGCAGGGCAGGCCGGCGCATGAAATCTGCGCAACACATCGTCCGCTTCCTGCTGCCGGCCGTGGTGTTCGCCGCCGGCCTCGTGCTCTGGGAGGTGATCGTCGATGTCAACGATATCCAGCCCTATGTGCTGCCGAGCCCCCTGTTGGTGTTGAAGACGCTTGTGCAGGACTGGCCGATCCTGTCGCAATCGCTCGGCGTCACGCTGCTCACCACGCTCGAAGGCTTCGTCGCGGCCGCGCTCGGCGGCGTCGCGCTGGCGCTGCTGTTCAACCAGTCGAAATGGCTGGAATACTCGCTGTTTCCCTATGCGATCATCCTGCAGGTCACGCCCGTGATCGCGATCGCGCCGCTGCTGCTGATCTACCTGCAGCAGCAGACGGCGGTGATCGTGTGCGCCTGGATCGTCGCGTTCTTTCCGGTGCTGTCGAACACCACTCTCGGCCTCAACTCGGTCGACCGCAATCTTGCCGGACTGTTTCAGCTCTATGGTGCATCGCGCCTGCAGAAGCTGGTGTTGCTGCAACTGCCCGCTGCATTGCCTTACATCCTCGGCGGCTTGCGCATCGCCGGCGGGCTGTCGTTGATCGGCGCCGTCGTCGCCGAGATCGCGGCGGGCAGCGCGGGCGCCGGCTCGGGCCTCGCGTTCCGCATCGCTGAATCAGGTTATCGCCTGAATATTCCCCGCATGTTCGCGGCGCTGTTGCTGCTGTCATTGGCCGGGATTGTCATCTATGGGTTGCTGGCGCTAATTTCATACCTCTTGCTGCGACGCTGGCACGAAAGTGCGCTTGGAAAGGAAAGCTGATGGCCCCGACGTCTTCCGAAAAGATCGATCTGCTGGTTTACGGACCGATCCGGCCAATCCTCGAGAACGGCTTTCCCGATCAATATGTGCTGCACCGCGCGGAAAGCCGTGGCGATCTCGAGCGGCTGACACCTGAGGTCGCGGGCAAGATCCGCGGCATCGCCGTCACCTATCACACGATGGCGACCGACAAGACCGCGATGGCGCGTTTTCCCAAGCTCGAGATCGTGGCGAGCTTCGGCGTCGGCTACGATCACGTCGATTCCGCCTATGCGCGCGATCACGATATCGTGGTCACCAACACGCCCGATGTGCTGACCGAGGAAGTCGCCGACGTTGCGATGGGGCTGTTGATCGCGACCTTGCGCGAATTCGTCAAGGCCGATCGCTATGTGCGCTCCGGCCTATGGCAGACCCAGAACTATCCGCTCAGCGTCGGCTCGCTGCGCGACCGCAAGGTCGGCATCGTCGGCATGGGCCGGATCGGCCAGGCGGTCGCGCGCCGGCTGGAAGCCTCGCGCGTGCCGGTGTGCTATCACTCGCGCAAGCCCGCCGCCGATGTCTCCCACCCGCATTATCCTGACCTGATCGAGATGGCGAAGGCGGTCGATACGCTGATCGTGATCGTGCCCGGCGGCGCCGCGACGGCGAAGATGATCAATGCCGACGTGCTGAAGGCGCTTGGGCCCAGGGGCGTGTTGATCAATGTCGCGCGCGGCTCCGTGGTCGATGAGCCGGCGCTGGTCGCCGCGCTGAAATCGGGCACCATCCTCGCCGCCGGCCTCGACGTGTTCGCGGCCGAGCCGAACGTGCCGGACGAGCTGAAGGCGATGCAGAACGTCGTGCTGCTGCCGCATATCGGCTCGGCCTCCGTGGTCACGCGCAACGCGATGGATCAGCTCGTGGTCGACAACATCAGGAACTGGTTCGCGGGCAAACCGCCGCTGACGCCGGTGGCAGAGACTCCGGTGAAGGGCCGCTGATGTCGCCGGTCCGCTTCAGCGCCGTGCTCGTTTTGCTGCTCGCCGGCGCGCTGCCGGCGCGGGCGCAGGACGTCACGACGTTGAAGAAGGACATGATCGGGCAGTGGGAGCTTGCCACCACCGACCGCAGCAAGACCTGCGTCGTAACGTTGAAGAGCGATACGACGCCGCAAGGCTTCAAGCTCGAGCTCGAGCCGTCCTGCCCCGCCGCGCTGCCCTTCACCAAGGACATCGTCGGCTGGAGCATCAAGGGACTGGGCGACATCGTGCGGCTGCAAAACGCAGCCGGCGAGGCCGTGATCGATTTCTCCGAGGTCGAGACCGGCATCTTCGAGGGGCTGCGCACCAATGAAGGCGTCTACATCCTGCAGAACCTCGCCGCCGCCCGCTCGCTCGCCAAGTCGATGGACCAGATGATCGGCGACTGGTCGATGGTCCGCGGCAACGGCCAGGCGATCTGCGGCCTGACGCTGACCAACAACGATGCCGGCAATGACAATTTCCAAGTTTTCCTGAAGCCGAAATGCGACCCCGCGGTCGCGGCCTTCAACCCGACGCAGTGGCGGCTCGACCACGGCCAGATGATCCTGATGTCGGCCAAGGGCGAGACCTGGCAGTTCGAAGCCGACGACAACGCGCAGTGGCGCCGGGTTCCCGACAGCGCCGATCCGCTGATCATGCTGCGCGAGCAGTAGGTCCTCCACACGGCTGCTCACCGCTCCCGCTTGCGGGGGAGGTCGTATCGCATTGAAGATGCGATACGGGTGGAGGCTTTCTCAACGCAAATGAACGGCATCGTTTGCGGTGATACCCCCACCCCGACACTCCCCCGCAAGCGGGAGAGGGGGCGTACTGGGGCTGCGGCCGCATTTGCAGGCTCCTCAACACAAAAATATTTCCCCGCTCCATGTCGATCCGGCGCGTCGCGGATCGTCGTCCCCTGTAGCGAGCCGGTCTTGCGGCGATCATCGCCGCGTCTCGCCCAACAGGAGTTTTCCGATGCGGTTCATGTATATCGTCACCTCCCCGCAACCCCCGCGGCCGCCGACTCCGGCCTTGATGGCGGCCATGGGCAGGCTTGCCGAGCGGGAAATCAAGGCGGGCCGCATGATCGACAATGGCGGTTTGCTGCCGGTTGCGATGGGCGCCCAGGTCCGCATCACGGACGGCAAGCTCAATGTCATCGACGGGCCTTTCGTCGAGACCAAGGAGATGATCGGCGGCTACGCGATCTTCGAGCTCCGCAACAAGGAGGAGGCCGTCGCCGCCGCCGTGGAGTTCATGCAGCTCCACAAGGAGCATATGCCCGGCTGGGATGGAACCTGCGAGGTCCGTCAATTTGCGACCATGGGCGTCGACGGCACCTGTCAGGCCGACGCTGCCGGCGCTTGATGCGCGGCGCGATGATTTCGGGTCGGCGGCGATGACGGCCGCCGACATCCAGGCCACCATCCTCGCCGTGTGGCGCATCGAGCAACCGCGGCTGATCACCAGCCTGTCGCGGATGCTGCGCGACGTGCCGCTCGCCGAGGACCTGACCCAGGACGCGTTGATCGCGGCGCTCGAGCACTGGCCGGCCGATGGCATCCCGGAAAAGCCGGGCGCCTGGCTGATGGCGACCGCAAAGCGGCGCGCGCTCGATCATCTGCGCCGCATCAGCGTGCTCACCCGGACGCACGGCATGCTGGCGCATGATCTGGCGCGAGAGCAGGAGACCATGCCCGATTTCGACGCCGCGCTCGACGACGACATCGGCGACGAGCTATTGCGGCTGATCTTCACCGCCTGCCACCCTCTGCTGTCGCGCGAGGCGCGCGCAGCGCTGGCGCTCAAGATGATTTGCGGCCTCACCACCGAGGAGATCGCACGCGCCTTCCTGCAAGCCGAGGCGACCATCGCCCAGCGCATCGTGCGCGCCAAGCGCACGCTGTCGGAGTCCGGCCTCGGCTACGAGACGCCGCGCGGCGAGGCGCTGTCCGAGCGGCTCGCCTCCGTGCTCGAGGTGGTCTACCTCATCTTCAACGAAGGCTACACCGCCGCGCGCGGCGAGGAATGGCTGCGGCCGCAGCTCTGCAACGAGGCGCTGCGCATGGGCCGTGTGCTGGCCGCGATCGCGCCGCGCGAGCCGGAGGCGCACGGGCTGCTCGCGCTGATGGAGCTCAACGCCTCGCGGATGGCGGCGCGCACCGATGCGGCTGGCGGTCCCATCCTGCTGATGGAGCAGAACCGCGCGCTGTGGGATCGCCTGCAGATCCGCCGTGGGCAATTGGCGCTGGCGCGCGCCCGCGAACTCGGCGGCGCCGGCGGCTTCTATGCGTTGCAAGCCGCTATCGTTGCCTGTCACGCCGAAGCCGATACCCCGGATGCGACGGACTGGCCGCGGATCGCTTCGCTGTACGGCGATCTCGCCGCATTGGTGCAGTCGCCGGTGATCGAGCTCAACCGCGCGGTCGCGATCGGCATGGCGGAAGGGCCGCAGGCGGCGCTTGCGATCGTCGACGGCCTCGCCCACCAGCCCGCATTGAATTCCTATCATCTGCTGCCGAGCGTGCGCGGCGACCTCCTGCAGAAGCTCGGTCGCCACGACGAGGCGTGCGAGGCGTTCGAAGCAGCCGCTCGCCTTGCCGGCAACATCCGCGAGCGCGATTTGCTCCTGCGCCGCGCGGCGGCGGCGCGCGCGGCGCGGGATCGCGATTGACGCGCTCGTGATTTCGACTCAAATGCGCGGCATGCTCAATCGACGCTGATTGAGCTGGGAGTGTGATCATGACGAAGCCGTCCGTGCTGGCGATCGGCCTCGATCCTTCCTTCGTCGATTTCTCCGCCTTTCCGCAATACACACCGGAGATCGTGCGCGGCTACATCGGTCGCAGCTCGAAGGTTTGCGCACGCTCGGTTATGAGGTGCAGAGCTGTCTCACCGATCCCGGTGAAACGGCTGAGGTGGTGGTGATGGCGGCACTGACGGCGAAGCGCTACGATTGCGTCATGATCGGCGCGGGCCTGCGCGAGCCGCCGGAACGGCTGCTGTTGTTCGAGAGAGTCCTCAATCTGGTGCACCGGCTCGCCCCGGATGCCTGCATCTGCTTCAACACCAGCCCGGCCGACAGCGCTGCCGCCGTGCAGCGCTGTCTCACGCCCGCGGACACGAACCGATAAGAGCCGAGTGTCGTGACTGAACCGCGACCATCATTGCGAACGAGATCATGAGAGCATCCCTGGCGGGGTGAGTTTGGGTTGAATCGGCCCGCAGCGGCTTCGATCACCTCTCCCCGTCGGGGAGAGGTGACCTCAGGCGTCAATCTCATCCCGTCGTCGTGCGCTCGCCGCGACCGACAAGATGCGCGGCGGACCGCCACGCATGATGCGACAGCGCGTCGAGGCTCCGGACGGTCTCGACGCGAACCAGCGCCACGTCGGCGCTGAGCGTTCCACTGGCCACCGCGCCGAGCGTTGCGCGGCGGTGGATGGGCAGCATGGCGTCGAGTTGGGTCACGCAGCGCTCGAGTTCGGCGATCGCTTCGTCGGCCGGGATCGCGCGTGGGCCGGCCAGGGCGTCGGCGCCATGCGAGGCCGGAATCGCCTGCGACGATGCGGTGTCGCGCGCCGGCGCCACCACACCGCGCGCGATCGCGGCTGCGCTCCGCATCGCCTCCGCGCAGAGTTCCGCGGCGCGAATGTCCTCCGGTCCGCCTCCCGGCACATTAAGGCTGATGTCTCCATTCGCCATTTCGGCCAGCCGGGACGCGTGATCGAGTGCGTGCAGCGTGCTGATCAGGCGCTGTTGGCCGTCTTCACTGTCAGGCGGTCCGGCCACGTCCGACAGGAACGTCTGGGTCCGGCGCAGGGCATCTGCCGCCTCGGGCACCGATACGGCGTCCTTGCCGAGGCGGATCGGGGTCGCACGGCCGGCCAGTGCCGTCTCGATGGAGCAGCATAGGGTTGCGAGCGCGCGCGCAATCGTCCGCCGCGCAGCTTCCACCGCCACGATCGGGGTCGCGAGCGCGGAGGGATCGAGGCAGCGGGTGAGCGGCGAGCCGCGTTCGGGCAGAATGCGCTCGACCAGTCGCGCGAACGGGTTGATCAAAGGCAGCAAGACCGCGACGCCGACGACATTGTAGGCGGTGTGATACGCGGCCAGCAAGGTGACCCCGTCGACGGTGTTGGAAGCATGCACGAGCGAAGGGACGACGAAGGGAAACAACACGATCGCAATCAGGGCGGCGATCAGCTTGAACAGGACGTAGGCGATCGCCAGTCGCTTGGCGGTGATGCTCGCCCCGATCGCGGCCAGGGCGGAGCTGGACGCTGTTCCAATGTTCTGGCCGATGATCAGAGCACAGGCCTGATCGAGCCCGAACGCGCCGGCGAAGTAGCCGGACAAGGTGACCGCGATGGCGGCCGTCGACGACTGCATCAGCGTCGTCATCGCCAATCCGACCACGACGAGGGCCAGCACGCCGAACAGCGCCGACCACCACCGCGTATCCGCACCGGCGAGAACGGCGGGCAGATCGGCCGGGTGCAATCGCTCGGCCAGTCCGCCCATGCCCTGCTGCAGGGTGGTCAGCCCGAACAGCACCAGTCCGAACCCGGCAAGCGCGGCGCCCGCCCCCGAGACGCGCCCGCTTGCGATAAGCTTGGTCAACGCACCGACAAAGATCATCGGCAACGCCGCGGCCGTGAGCGAGACGCGGACGCCGATCAGCGCAACCAGCCAGCCGGTCCCCGTGGTGCCGACATTGGCGCCGAACACGAGCCCCAGCCCTTGCTGGAACGTCAACAGGCCGGCGCTGACCAGACCGATCGTGGTCATCGTCGTCGCGCTGGACGACTGCACGAGCAACGTGACGATGGCGCCCCAGAACGAGCCGTGCAGCGGCGTTGCGGCCGCCTTGCCGAGCACGCCGCGCAGCGCGGAACCTGCCAGCGCCTTCAGGCCCGCCGTCATCACGGTCATCCCCAGCAGGAAGAGGCCGACACCGCCAAGCGCTGAGATTGCCACCGACATGTGGGCTCCTGACGCGAACGACGATCAAGCGAGCTCTGGCACTCTAGCGGAGTTGCGGCGTGGCCGCGAGCGCTGGCCGCGCCGCGCGAGGCGTTCGCCGTGCGGCAGATTATCCTTGGCTGCCGGCGCGATCGGCCCTATGTCTGCCCGGCGCGGTTGGGTGATGCCGTCTCGCAGCGCCGCCTTGTTCGGTGCGCTGTTCGGCGGCATCTTTCAGTTTGGACCAGTGACGGGGCATGAACCGAAAAGAACGACGTGCGGCCAGCAAGCGACGCGACGAGCCTGCAAGCAGAATAGGCGCGCCGACTTCGGCAAGCCTCAGCATCGCCGACCTCGCCGCTGAGGCCCGTCGCTTCTATGGGATGGGCCGCGTCAACGAAGCCCGGGAGATGTGTCGTCAGGTTCTCGCGCGCGAGCCGGCACATGTACAGAGCCTCAATCTGCTCGGCCTGATGGCGCAGGCAACCGGCGATCACCGGGCCGCCGTGAAGATGTTCGCGAAAGCGCTCGATTCGGATGACGTGAATGCCGCGTGTCATTACAATGCCGGCAATTCGTATCAGGCGCTGGGTCAGCGCACCAAGGCCGTCGCCCATTTCGGCAAGGCGCTTGCGCTCGGCATGGACGCGAAAGCCGTCGCCTTCATCCTGCAGAGCCCTGTCATCGCCACCTATGGCGCGCGGATCGCCGGCAAGTGGCCGCTGGCGGTCACGAACGCCGAACTGTTCGGTGCCGAAAGTGTCGCCCCGCTCGCAAAAGACCTTTTTCTCCGCGCGGCGATGGAAGCGACGACGCTGGCAAGCATGCCACTCGAGCTGTTGCTGGGACATGCCCGCGCCGAGCTGCTGCGGCTTGCGGACGAATCCGATGTCGAGATCGACGACGATGTCGTCGGTTTCGCCTGCGCGCTCGCACGACAGTGCTTCATCAACGAATATGTGTATGAACAGGCCGACGCGGAGAGCAGGGTTGCGAGCGTCCTGCGCGATCGATTGCTGCACGCCCTGGCATCAGGGGCAGCCATCCCTCCGCTGACGCTGGCGGTCGTTGCGACCTATGTCCCGCTTCATGCCCTGCCGACGGTGGACGCGCTGCTGCGCCGGGATTGGCCGTCGGCCGTGGCCGGCCTGCTCCGGGTGCAGCTCCGCGAGCCGCTCGAGGAGGCAGGCGATCGCGACGCCATTGCCACGCTCACGCCCGTCATGAACAGCGTATCACTCGAGGTGATGCGTCAGTACGAGGAAAATCCCTATCCGCGCTGGACCATCAATCCGCTGCATGCGTTTGCGGCCGATCAGGCGCGGGGAAGGATCGTCCCGACCGCGGAACGGCAAGCCGAACTCGACATACTGATCGCGGGGTGCGGGACCGGCTCGCATGCGATTCAGATCGCCCAAGTCTATCCGAACGCCCGTTTGCTCGCGATTGACGTCAGCCTGCCCAGCCTCGCCTATGCGCGCCGCAAGACGCGGGAGCTCGGCTTGCGCAATATCGAGTATGCGCAGGCGGATATTCTGGAGCTCGGTGCGATCGGCCGCACCTTCGATCACATCGAGTCGGTCGGTGTGCTGCATCATCTGGCCGAGCCTGCGGCCGGGTGGCGCGTGCTGGTCTCGCTGCTGCGGCCGGGCGGCAGGATGCGCATCGGGTTGTACAGCAATCTGGCGCGCCGCGTCATCGTCGAGGCCCGCGCCCGCATCGCGGCGCGCGGCCACCGCGCGACGGCAGACGACATCAGGCGGTGTCGTCAGGAGATATTCCGCGAGGCGGACGACTGGAAGCCGCTGCTTGGCGCGAAGGATTTCTACAGCATGAGCGGCTGTCGCGACCTGCTGTTCAACGTCATGGAGCATCGCTTCACGATACCCGAGATCGCAGCATTTCTGAACGACAACGGCCTGTCTTTCCTGGGCTTCGAACCCTTCGATGATCCAACCGTGCTCGAACAATTTCATAAGCAGTCTCCGGGCTCGGCCGATGAGTCCAATCTGGATCAGTGGCACCGCTTCGAAGCCGATCATCCCGAGACGTTCTGGGACATGTATGTCTTCATGGCGGCCAAGAGCGCGCAGTGAGGCTTCGGACGACGTCGAACTGACGCCGCCATTTGAACCACGATAGCCGTCCTCATTTAGAGCCATGCGGAAGACGCAGCCGGCCGCGCGGACGCGAGCCGTCTCGCGCGGTTGCCATGGGCAGCTCCCCGGCCGATGATGCACAAAACGGATCAGAACCAATCGCGAGGAAACCAATGCGTGGGCGTCGTGTGCTGATGGAATCATTCGTGGCGCACGGCGTGCGCCACATCTTCGGCAATCCCGGCACGACAGAAACGCCGCTGCTCGACAGCTTGCCGGCCTTTCCGCAGCTTGAATACATCATGGCGCTGCATGAAGGTGTCGCTGTCAGCGCCGCCAGCTTCTACGCGCAGGCATCGGGACGCGTCACCGTCGCCAACCTGCACGTCGCTCCCGGCCTTGGCAATGGCATCGGTTCGCTCTACGGCGCGCTGAAAGCAGGTTCGCCCGTGGTTGTGACGGCCGGCCAGCAGGATACGCGAATGCGGCTCAAGAATCCTCTGCTGGGCCACGACCTCGTTGCGATGGCAGCACCAGTGACCAAGTGGAGCGTGCAGATCGAGCGCGCCGACGAGATCGCACCAATCATGCGACGTGCGTTCAAGGTCGCGACCGATGCGCCACAGGGGCCGGTATTCGTGTCGCTGCCGATCGACGTCATGGAGCAGGAAACCGCGGTCGACGCGTCGGCCCCGGACAATTTGTGGCGGTCGACGCGCCCCGATCCGGCGGGCGTCGAAGCGCTGGTCGCGCTGCTCCTGAAGTCGAACAATCCGGCCATCATCGCCGGCGACGAGGTAGCGAGATCGGGCGCCGAACAGGCGCTGGTGGCACTCACGGAAGCGATCGGTGCCACGGTGTGGTTCGAAGGGCTGCGGCATCACGCGCCCTTCCCGACCAACCATCCGAGCTATCGTCAGTCGCTCCCCGGCGACGCCAGGCAGGTGCGTAAGGCGCTCGGGGACACCGATCTCGTGCTGCTCGTCGGCGGCCCGTTCTTTGAGGACGTCTGGTTTGCGCCGGGCGGCCACATTCCGCACGGCGCGTCCGTGCTCCAGATCGAAGCCTCGGCCGAGCGTCTCGCGTTCAACAACCGGCTCGATGCCGGCATCGTCGGCGACATCGCCGTCAGCCTCGGCGCCGTGACGGACGCGGTGCGCGCGAAGGCGGGGGCGGACTTCAGGCAGGCTGTACAAAGCCGCAATGCCTCGTTGGCCGAATTGCAGGCGAAGGAGAAGGACGCCTATCGCGCGCGCCTCGAGAAAAGCTGGAGCCGCGAGCCGAGCTCGATGCCGCGCGTCACCGCCGAACTTCGTCGCGGTCTGCCCGAGAATGTCGTCATCGTCGATGAAAGCATCACGGCCAGCCTCGATCTCGCGCGCGCCTTCGATTATCGCGGCTTCGGCGATTATTTCGGCGGTCGTGGCGGCGGTATCGGCCAAGGCCTTGCCGGCGCGATCGGCGTCAAGGTGGCAATGCCGGACCGTCCGGTTGTCGCCATCTCCGGCGACGGCTCGGCGATGTATGCGATCCAGGCGCTGTGGACGGCCGCGCACCACAAGCTTGCGATCGTATTCGTGGTGCTTGCGAACCGCGAGTACCGCATCCTCAAGCACAACGTGGATGTCTGGCGTCAGAATTTCGAAGCCGGCACCCAGCATCCCTATCAAAACATGGATATCACCGGCCCGGCGCTCGACTTCGTGCATCTCGCAGCCGGCATGGGCGTCGAGGCCGTCAGAGTCGAGAAGGCCGACGACATCGCCGGCGCGGTCGCGAAGGCTGTCGCGGCCCACCGGCCGTACCTCGTCGAGATCGCAATCGAAGGAAAACGCTGATCACGCAGGAGGAGCGTCTCATGGCAGGCATTCTGGACGGCAAGGCTGCATTGGTGACGGGCGGCGGCTCCGGCATTGGCCGGGCAACGGCGATCGCCATGGCGCGCGAAGGCGCGCGCGTGGCGGTGTCCGACCTTTCAAAGGATGGAATCGAAGAGACCGTCGCTCTCATCAACGCCGCCGGCGGCCAGTCGATCGCGATACAAGGCGATGTCACCGACGAGGCTCATGTTGCAAACATGGTGGCGCGCACGGTTTCGGCGTTTGGGCGGATCGATTGTGCGTTCAACAACGCCGGTGTGGCCGGGCGCTCCGTCGGCCCGCCCGGCCAGCGCATTCATGAACTGACGCAGCCCACCGTGGCGAAGATGTTTTCGGTTAATCTGATGGGCGTGTTCCTGTGCCTGAAATACGAGGTGGCACAAATGTTAAAGCAAGGAGGCGGCGGCGCGATCGTCAACACCGCCTCGATTGCCGGCCTGGTTGGCCTCGCCACCTCCGGCCACTACGTCGCGACCAAGCACGGCGTCGTCGGGCTGACCAAGACCGCGGCGATTGAATATGCCCAGGACGGCATCCGCGTGAATTGCGTCAATCCCGGATACATCAAGACGCCCATGACCAAGGAGACGATGGACGAACGTTATGACGAGATTATCGCCAAGGTGCCCGTTCGTCGGTTGGGCGTGCCCGAGGAGATCGCGGAAGCCGTGGTTTGGATGTGCTCGGACAAGGCGTCCTTCATGACCGGCGCATCGCATGTGATCGACGGCGGCTACAGCGCCGCCTGAACTGCTCGGATTGATCGTTGCTCTCGCCCTGGTTGGTGATTGCCCGTAGCACAGCGCCGCAAGAGAGGGCGGAATGAACGGCAAAGGCTCGGACAGATCGTGTCGCGAGAATGCAAAGCCATATCTCAACGACGGTCATCGCCCGCGAAGGCGGGCGATCCAGTATTCCAGAGGCTGCATGATTGTATCGACAGGCCGCAGCGTACTGGATCCTCCGCATGCGCGGGTATGACGGCGGAGCGATCGCCGAGGTGTCCGTCGGGGTACGGAGCCCGGCACGCGCAACTCACGAGCCTGCCATTCAGTGGAATAAGGGAACTCGTCCCGCATACAACTAAAGGTTTAGACGGTGCGCCGAGCCCGAAGCGGCGAGGCTAGTCCCGCGCCCTCGGCGAGGCGGCTCCGATGTCGAGACCAAGCCGGCGCGCACGGTCGTGGCGCTCCTCGGTCAACAGCCTCAGTTCACGTTCCAGCGATCGCGCAACCTCCTCCTGCGATGTCTTTGAGACGGCGCGTTGGCCGCGCTTGGCGTTTTCAGGCTGGGCGGTCACGGGGGGAACCCTTGTCATCGTACTGTCACGACGAGTCTTCGCACGGCTTGATTCCGCCCGACAATCAAAAAGAATTCAGGATCAAGGTTTTGGAAAATCTCATACGCTGTTGACTTGAAACCAGGCAGAAGAATCTCCAGCCAGCGCGCGAAGCGGATCAATCGTGCCGCATCCGCCGAAAATACAGACGGCGCCGCATCAGACCTATTTCGCATTGCTGCGAAATCATTTCTGCATTCCGATGAAGCCGTCCCGAAACGGACACGCTCTAGCGCTACGTGATTCGCGGATGGGCCGACCGTGCGGGGCGGCCCGATTGTCCTGAGGATGACGTTACCGATGAAGCCGCCAAAAGCCATGCCGTATATGTGGGCGGCCGCATTGATCGCGGTTGCGATCTGGGGTGCGGTCGGATCGCCGCAGATGGCGCATACCTTGGCCAGGCAGCACTACGCCGGCACCCGCTAGCCGATCCGGCATCGGCCGGCGATGACGCCGATGTGGACGGTCATGGCAGGCCGGGGAATTTGAAAGACGTGGTGTCCCGGGACGCTGCGATGGCCCCGAACACATCCGGTCCTGATCAGATCCTGATAGCGCTTTATGCCCGCCGGCGTGCCTATCAATTGCGCTAAAGCCGCGGCTCCGACGAGGGTCCAAGTGTCGCATTTGAGTGAGGTGCCTGCGGAAGGTTAGGGCATCAGCACGGGCCATGATAGGGACGTTGCGCAAGCTGCGATCTGCAACAGGATATGCCATGCCCGCCTTCCCGACCTCGACCACCGTCGTCGATTCCGTGCTGTTCCGCGACGCCTTCGGCACCCGCGAGATGCGCGAGGTGTTTTCCGATCTGCGGCTGCTACAGCGCTATGCCGAGGTCGAGGTCGCATTGGCGAAGGCCGAAGCGCGCTGCGGCGTGATCCCGGCCGAGGCCGCTGACGAGATCGCGAAACGCACCGACGTCGCCGCGCTCGATTTCGATCTGCTGCGGCAAGAGACCGACATCGTCGGCTACCCCATCCTGCCGCTGGTGCATCAGATGGCGAAGCAGTGCGGCGATGCCGGCCGTTACATCCATTGGGGCGCGACCACGCAGGACATCATGGATACCGCCGTGGTGCTGCAACTCCGCGATGGCCTGAAGATCATCGAGGGCGACATCGCCGCGCTGCGCGACATCCTCGCCGGTCTGTCGAAGCGCTATCGCGACACGCCGATGGCAGGGCGGACCCACCTGCAGCAGGCGCTGCCGGTAACCTTCGGCTACAAGACGGCGATCTGGCTGGCAGCGTTCGACCGCCATGCTGAGCGGCTGGCGCAACTCAAGCCGCGCGTGCTGGTCGGCCAGTTCGCCGGCGCCGCCGGCACGCTGGCCTCGCTGGGCGACCAGGGGTTCGATGTGCAGCAGGCGCTGTGCGAGGAACTCGGTCTCGGCGTCCCGGTCTCGACCTGGCACGTGGCGCGCGACGGGCTGGCGGAGGTGGTGAACTTCCTCGCGCTGGCCACCGGGACGCTCGGCAAGATCGCACTCGACATCATGATCATGGCGTCCACCGAGTTCGCCGAGGTCTACGAGCCGTTCGTGAAGGGACGCGGGGCGTCCTCGACCATGCCGCAGAAGCGCAACCCGATCTCGTCCGAACTGATGCTGGCTGCGGCAAAGGCGGTGCGTCAGCATGCCGGCCTGATGCTGGACGCGATGGTGCAGGATTTCGAGCGCGCCACCGGTCCGTGGCACGCCGAGTGGATGGCGATCCCCGAAAGCTTCGTGCTGACCGCAGGCGCGTTGCATCAGGCGAAGTTCGCACTCGGCGGCCTGATCGTCGATGAGCAGCGGATGGCCGACAACCTCGACATCAGCCGCGGGCTGATCGTTGCCGAAGCCGTGATGATGGGCCTGGCGCCCGCGATCGGCCGGCAGGAGGCGCATGACGTCGTTTACGACGCCTGCCGCGTCGCCAACGACAACGGGCTGACGCTGGCCGACGCGCTGGCGGCGGATCCGCGCGTGGCAAGTCGCATCGATCGTGCGACGATCGACCGGCTCACCACGCCGAAGAACTACCTCGGGCTTGCGCCCGAAATGGTCGATCGGGTGCTGGCATCGGCAAGCCGGTAAGAGGTCGGCGCATGCGCTCGCCGTCGCGTGACCGGCGGCGCTGGAACCTTGCGGATACGGATCGAATTGGACTACGAATCGGTAAAATCTCAACAGGACACTGCCGGACGCTTCATGACTGCACATCAACGCAACCTTTCCGCCTCGATCGATCCCGTGAAACTCGATCGGCTCGCCGAAGTCGCGGTGAAGGTCGGGCTGCACCTGCAGCCGGGACAGGACCTTCTGCTGACGGCACCGGCGGGTGCGATGCCGCTGGTGCGGCGGATCGCCGAGCATGCCTACAAGGCCGGCGCCGGCCTGGTCACCCCGTTCTTCTCGGATGAAGAGCTCACGCTCGCCCGTTACCGCTACGCCAATGACGCGAGCTTCGACCGGGCCGCGAACTGGCTCTACGAGGGCATGGCCAAGGCCTTTGGCGCCAACACCGCGCGACTTGCGATCGTCGGCGACAATCCGATGCTGCTATCAGGCGAGGACCCGACCAAGGTCGCGCGCGCCAGCAAGGCCAATTCGATGGCCTACCAGCCGGCGCTGGAGAAGATCGTCAATTTCGACACCAATTGGAACATCATCGCCTATCCCAGCGCATCCTGGGCAAAGCAGGTATTCCCCGATGTTGCCGAGGATGTCGCGGTGGCCAAGCTCGCCGACGCCATCTTTTCCGCATCGCGGGTCGATCAGGACGGCGCCGTCGCCGCCTGGGAGAAGCACAATGCCAAGCTGCGCGAGCGCACCGAATGGCTGAACGGCCAGCGCTTCCACGCGTTGAAATACTCCGGCCCCGGAATGGATCTGACGATCGGGCTGGCCGACGGTCACGAATGGGAAGGCGGTGCCTCGACAGCCAAGAACGGGATCGTGTGCAATGCCAACATCCCGACGGAGGAGGTCTTCACCACGCCGCATTGCCGGCGCGTCAGCGGCCATGTCGTGAGCTCCAAGCCGCTGTCCTACCAGGGCACGCTGATCGACAACATCGCGGTGAAGTTCGAGGACGGCCGTATCGTCGAGGCCACGGCGTCGCGCGGTGAGGAGGTGCTGAGGAAGGTGCTCGACACTGACGAGGGCGCGCGCCGGCTGGGTGAGGTGGCATTGGTGCCGCACTCCTCGCCGATCTCCAAGAGCGGGCTGTTGTTCTTCAACACGTTGTTCGACGAGAACGCCGCCTCGCACATCGCGCTCGGCCAGTGCTACTCGAAATGCTTCGTCAACGGCGACAAGCTGACGCCGCAGCAGATCGCCGAGCAGGGCGGCAACAAGAGCCTGATCCATATCGACTGGATGATCGGCTCGGCCCACACCGATATCGACGGCGTCCACGCCGATGGCCGCACGGTCCCGGTATTCCGGCAAGGCGAATGGGCGTAAGGCGCCCTTAGTGGAACCGGCGCTCGCGCGAGGCGATCAATTCGCCTCGTGTGGCGCTGAAGCGGCAGGTTTCGTACTGCGGCCGGAAGCCGAGGCGGCGATAGATCTTCAGCGCCGCGGCATTCCGGCTCGAGACATTCAGCCAGCAGGGATGCTCGACCGAGACCTCATGGGCGGTGAGCACATGATAGACCAGGAGCTGGCCGAGCCCGCGGCCTTGGCGTGCCGGGTCGACGGCCACCGACTCGATCCACATCGAGTTCTGTTCCGACTCTGTCAGGCAGAAGCCCGACATCTGTCCATCTTCCGACGCCACCCAGACCTCGCTCTCAGTCAGCACCTGCGCCATCTCCTCCGGCGAGTACAGGCGGAACGCCGCATCCGAGGCGTAGGCGGTGTTGTGGATGCGCGCGACCTCGGCGGCGCAGGCAGTCACGTCGCTGGCGCGCTCGATGGCGGCGCGCGCAGCCGCCAGGGTGCGGGCCGGCTGCAGCGGCTCGACGCATTTCATCCCGATCTCGGAGCCGACATGAACGAAGCCGAATGCGGATACGAACGCCATTCCCGCCGGCCAATCGCGGCTCACCAGCGTTTGCACAGTGAGGTTTGCGTCGGCATCGATCGCGAGCACGTCATCGAACAATGCAAGCCCGATCCGGCGGCGCCGCACTTCGGGCGCCACGACGATCTTGAGGAACCGGGAATGGTGTGTGCCCTGGTCGCGCAAGGACGATT
This sequence comes from Bradyrhizobium sp. ORS 86, assembly GCF_045571475.1. NCBI lineage: Bacteria > Pseudomonadati > Pseudomonadota > Alphaproteobacteria > Hyphomicrobiales > Nitrobacteraceae > Bradyrhizobium > Bradyrhizobium sp. ORS 86. Next base: position 817,147 of record NZ_CP120699.1, read on the forward strand.
CAGCGAGCCCGACGAGGCGACCGTTCCGCTCGGCTATACGAAAGTCGCGTCCGCCACGGTTCTGCGGCAGCTTCAGGAACTGGTCCCATTGCGGCAGCGTAACCGGGCCAAGCCGCGGTTCCACCGCCGCGGCCTTGCTGTAGAGTGCGACCACCGCTTCCGCATCAGCCTCTCGGAGCGGCCGGATGGTGATGCCGTCATCCATGAGTCGCAAGCTTACCCGATGTCGAGGCGATAAGCATCCTTTGCCGTCTTAAAGAACAACGCAGTCTTCTCGACTTCGCTATATTGTGAAGCCAGTCGTTTGAACGCGTTGAAGATCATCTGATAGCTGCATTGACCCTTATCAGGTGGGAAGTTGCTTTCGAACATGCAACGGCTTGGACCGAAGGCCTCAATGCAGGTTTCTATATAAGGCCGCCAAGCTGCGGCGAGTTCCTCCGACGATGGCGGCTTTGGCCGCAAGTGGAAGTCGTAGCCGAGCAGGCACATCGCCAGCCCGCCGAGCTTAACGACGACATTGTGACACTTGGCGATCTCCTGGATCGACGCCCGCCAGACCGGGAAGGTCTCGCTGCGCTTGCCGGCAAAGCGGCCGATCCCGACCGGGCCGCCGCAATGATCGAGCACGATCCGGGTCTCGGGGAAGGCGCGGGCGAGGTCGGTCAGCTCGCCGATCTGCGGATGAAACAGCCAGGCATCGAAGCTGAGACCGAGCGGCGCGAGGCAGGCGAAGCCTCTGCGGAAGCTGGTGTCCAGCAACAGCCCCTTCGGCCGATTCGCGTACATGTGGGCCACGTTGGGGTCCTCATCCCAGGCCGAGGAGTGGCGGATACCGCGGAACCGGCCGTTGCCGGCGGCGATTTCGGCCTCCAGCACCGCCTTGGCCTGATCGCCGATCAGAAGATTAACGTGGCTGACGATGCCGGCGCAGATCGCGGCCTTGCCGTAGCCGCCGCTCGCCGACATCGCGGCGACGCCGTTGGCGAACTCGACCTCGCCGACGGGGCGGAATGCTTCGGGACCATAGGCGCGATACATCGAACGGCAATCGACATAGACGGTGGCGACGATGTTGTGGCCGGAGGCGATGTCGTCACGCATCTCCTCGATCAGATAGCGCAATCCGCCGCGGTCCCAGAGATGATGATGCGGGTCGATGATCGGCCTGTCAGGGTCGATAATCTCCTCGGTATATTGTGCGAGCCAGTCTTCGCGTGGATTGGCATAGAGCCCGCTCGCGGAGGCGGGCAAAGTGCTGGCCATGGATGATGCTCCCTGTTCTTGCTCTTGTCGGCCGCCGATACGATGTCGGCTTCGGGGAGGATAACGAGGCGAGCGGGCAGGTCAAATCGGTGCGTGCAGCGTCCTTTCGCGCGTCACCATCCACGCTACAGCGGCGCCCGCGAATTGAACGAGGCTGCCCGCAATCATTGCCGACACCAGCCCGCGCTCGCCCCCGCCGGCCCCGGCATAGCATGCGCCCAGCACGGCGACGCCGATGGTCGCGCCGCTGATGCGGGCGACGTTGATGAGTGCGGCAGCGGTGCCGGCGCGCGCGGCGGTGACGTGCCCGACGGCCATCGCCGAGAGTGGTCCCGCCGCAAGGCCGAGACCGAGTCCCGTCATGGCCAATCCTAATTCAGCGACTGCGATGTTCGGTTGCAGGCCGCCGACGCCGATCAGCAGGAGGCCGAGGCCCATCAACGCCACGCCGCCGGAGGTGACCGTGCGAATGCCAAGCTTCTCGGACAGCACACCGGAGAGCGGCGAGACAACAATAAAGACGAGCGACATCGGCAGCAGCGCTGCGGCGCTCGCAGCGGTGTCGAGCCGTCCGCTCGACTGCCACGCCAGGGGCAGCACGAACACCATCCCATACCCGCCAAACGTCATGCCCATTGTGGCGATCATCGCTGCCTGGAACTGGTGGATAGTGAAGATCTCGGGCGACAGCAGCGCGCCGGAGCCCTTCCTCCTTTCGGTGGCGATGAACAGCACCGCCGACAGCGCGGTCACGATCAGGGCCGCGACCATTGTGCGGGGAGCCGATTGCGTGCTGATGGCGGCAAAGGTCAGGCCGCCAAGCGCCAGCCCGCCAAAGACTTGCGCCGTGGCGTCGAAGGGCCGCCGTCGTGGGTCCGAGGATTCCGGGATCGTGTAGCCGGCCATGATCAGCGCCAACAGGCCGAACGGCACCACGACCAGGAAGATGCTGCGCCAGCCGAACCAGGGGATCAGCATCCCGCCGAGGCTCGGCCCCAGCGCCATGGCGACGCCATTGCATGCGGCCCAGACGCCGAGTGCGCGAGCGCGCTCACCGGGATGATCCCAGACCACCCGTATGATCGCAAGCGAGGCGGGAATCATCAGCGCGCCGCCGGCGCCGGTGAGCGCGCGTCCCGGGATCAGCACGCGAGCCGATGGCGCCGCGGCGCACAGCAGCGATGCGAGGGTGAAGATCAGCGCGCCCGACATCAGGATCCGGCGCCGGCCGTAGATATCGGCGAGCATTCCGCCTGTCAGCAGGCTGACGGCATAGACCAGATTGTAGCTGTCCACGATCCATTGCAATTCATCGACGCCCGCGGCGAAATGATCGCCGATCGCGCGTGCGCCGAGATTGACGATGAACGTGTCGATATGCGCGATCGTGACGGCCAGGCAAAGCGTGAGCAGCGTGAGCCGCTGCGATGCGCGCATGGCAAAGGGTTTACGCAGAAGCGTATCGGTCATCGCGTGTCCTGTTCTCTGATGTTGGAGTAAGACGAGTTAGGATCGAATCGGTTCAGCCGCGGAGGCGGTTCACCCCTCCCGAGGGAGAGGTAGACCTCCGTTACCGCTCCAGCTCAAGCTCGTCTCATCGCGCTTTATGGGGCGGTCAGGCCTTTGTTGCAGACCGCTTGGCGCGGGCACGCTGCTGGGGCGAAACCGCAGGGCGCGTGCCGGCCGCGACCCATTCGTCGTAGAACTCGATCTTGGCCTCGACCAGCGCGAGCGCTTCGGTCCATTTGGCGATCATGGCCTGGACGCGGAGTTGGTGCTCGGCGAGCAGCGCGCGGCGCTTGCGCAAGCTCGCGCTACCCTGCTTCACCAGCGTGGTGTATTCGCGAAGCTGCCGGATCGACATGCCGGTCAGGCGCAGCCGCTCCATCAGGTCGAGCCAGCCGACATGGTAGTCGCTGTAGACGCGGCGGCGGCCGCGATCCCTGGTCACGCCGGGCATCAGGCCCTGCGCTTCATACCAGCGGATCGTATGCACGCTGCGTCCGGAGCGCCGCGCGATGTCGCCGATATAGAGCGCGGTCGGCGCCGCCTGCGGATGCGGCGTTCGCGCGTCCATCACAGATACACCGCTTTCATCGCGCCGGCCGGATAGCGCTCGCCCGCCACGGCTCCGGGCGGGATCGCCGCGGAAATCCGTGCAATCTCGTCCGGTGAAAGCCTAACGTCGAGCGCGCCGATATTCTCGTCGAGCCGCGCGCGCTGCTTAGTGCCGGGAATCGGCACGATGTCCTGGCCCTGGGCCAACAGCCAGGCGAGTACGAGCTGCGACGGCGTACAGCCCTTCTCACGCGCGATCGCGACGATGCCGCCGACGAGATCGCGGTTGCGGACGAAGTTGTCGCCGGCAAAGCGCGGATGGTCGCCGCGGCGATCGCCTGCGATGTCGGCCTGCGACTGGATCTGCCCGGTCAGGAAACCGCGGCCGAGCGGCGAATAGGCGACGAAGGAGATGCCGAGCGCGCGCGTGGTCTGCAGCGTCTCCTCGGCCTCGCTGCGATAGAGCAGGGAGTATTCGGTTTGCACCGCGGCCAGCGGATGGACCTTGTGAGCACGGCGAATGGTCTCGGGGCGGGCCTCACACAGCCCGAGATGTCGGACTTTGCCTTGCTCGACGAGACGCGCCATTGCGCCGACGGTGTCCTCGATCGGGACGTTGGGGTCGATGCGGTGCTGGTAATAGAGGTCGATGGTCTCGATGCCGAGCCGCTTCAGGCTCGCCTCGCAGGCCTGCTGGACATAAGCCGGCCGACCGTCGACGCCCTGGCCGGTCGCGGTCTTGACCTGGCCGAACTTGGTCGCGATCACGACCTTGTCGCGCAGGCCTTTCAGCGCGCGGCCGAGCAGCTCCTCATTGTGCCCCCAGCCATAGAGGTCGGCGCTGTCGAGGAAATCGATCCCCTGGTCGATGGCGTGCCGGACCAGGTCGGGCGCAGCCGCGTCGTCGCTGGCGCCATAGACGCCGGAGAGCGACATGCAGCCGAGCCCGATGGCGGAAACATGCGGGCCGTCATGGCCAAGCTTGCGGTGCGGGAGCTTGCTGGAGGTTGTCATATCGTTGGTCCTCATAGCCGGAGCGTTGCCGGACGATCCCGAGTGAACACGCTAGAGCATACTCTAGGTCAAGCACGAAAAATGCCTCGCTAACGCAATCGTGTCAGGCCAAGCGCTTCAAGACGACGCTCGTCATTGCTGTCGGCTCGTCGCTATCGCCCCTCGCAATGACGGGGCTGGATAGAGTCACAGGCCCTCAGACGCCGTCGAGGATGATCACGGTCGGCGTGGCCGGCAGTGTATCTCGCGAAATCCTCAAGGTGCGCTCGCCGCCGCGTCGGTCGATCTCGAACTGCTTGCCGATCAATTGCATGAATTCGTCGAGCGGAGTCGCGAAGCGGTGCATCGGCAGCACCACGGAGGCGCGCAGCCGTCTGGTGATCTCGGAGATGCCGTCGAGCGACATCGTGTAAGTGCCGTCGATCGGCACCATCACGATGTCGAGCCGGCCGATCGCGGCAAACTGGCTGTCGTCGAGCTTGACGTGGAGGTGGCCGAGATGGCCGATGCAGAGGCCGGCGACCTCGAAGATGAAGATCGAGTTGCCGTCCTTGATCATCTCGCCGCCGGGGTCTTCGCCCCAGTAGCGGCGGATATCGGTGGTGACATTGCGGATGTAGACGTCGCCGATGCGCTCGGCGTAGTGCGCGGCCTCGCCGTTCTCGCCCCAGCCATGCAGCACGTGGGGAATCCGTGGATCGGGAAATAACGTATAATGCGTCGAATGCGCCCGGTTCATGGTGACGACGTCGGGCAACCGTCCGGTCTGGTAGACGCCGCTGTAGTCGGTCGCGATGCGGATGCCGCCGGGCGTGTCAATGTAATAGGTGGAATGGCCGGCGTAGGTGATCGCGACCTCGTCGGCCTTTGCCGCCGTGCGCCGGAGGCTGACCGGCGTCGCCCGCGGCGGCGCATTCGCCATCGCCAGGCACTCGCTGCGCTGGGGCTCCTGGGCTTCGGCGCGAGCAGCGAAGGCCCCGAACAGCACGAGCACCGCGAGCAATCTGAGCATGGAATGTTCCGTCTGTGACGACGTCCGGGGCGCGACAGTATCGCCGAATTGATCTCCCGTCATGATGGTGCCGACGCATCGCTCCTTGGCGCACGCTGCAACACGATTCCTGCGATTAATCCGGCCGGAGACGTTAGCATGCCGCTGATGCCATCAGATTTCCGGAGCCTGCCGTGATCAACGAAACCCCGGCGCCGCGCGCACCCTCGACCAAGCGGCTGGAACCGCTGCGTCACGTCGATGCGGGCGTGCTCAACATCGCTTATTACGAGGCCGGCCCCGCCGACGGCCCGGCCGTGATGCTGATGCACGGCTTTCCCTATGACATCCACTCCTACGTGGATGTCGCGCCGATGCTGGCGGCACAGGGCTGCCGCGTCATCGTGCCCTACCTGCGCGGCTATGGGCCGACGACATTTCGCGATAAGGCGACCCCGCGCTCGGGCGAGCAGGCCGCAGTCGGCGCCGATCTCATGGCGCTGATGAACGCACTCGGCATCAAGCGTGCAGTGTTCGCTGGCTATGATTGGGGCGGCCGTGCGGCTTCGGTCGGGGCAGCGCTCTGGTCGGAACGCTGCATCGGGTTGGTCTGCACCAACGGCTATATGATCCAGGACATCGCCAATGCGATGGTGCCGGCACGGCCGGAGCGCGAGGTGCCGCTCTGGTATCAGTACTACTTCCAGCTCGAGCGCGGCCGCGCGGGGCTTGCCGCCAACCGGAGCGGCATCGGCAAAATATTATGGTCGCAATGGTCGCCGGGCTGGCAATTCGATGACACCTGCTTCGAGCGCACCGCGGTTGCGTTCGATAACCCAGATTATGTCGACGTCGTGATCCACAGCTACCGCCACCGGTTCGGTCTTGCGGATGGTGATGCGCAATATGGCGAGCTGCAGCAGAAGCTCGCCGCATTGCCGGTGATTACGGTTCCGACAATAACGCTCGATGGGGCCGACGACGGTGTCACGCCCGCCCGCGACGGCAGCGCCAGCGCGGCGAAATACACCGCCCGCCGAGCCTATCGCGTGATCCCGCGCGCCGGCCACAATCTGCCGCAGGAGGCGCCGGAGGCATTTGCCGCCGCGGTGATGGATGTCATGAAGGGATAGCGACGTTTGCGCTACGACAGCAGCCGAGCGGACAAGCCCTGGGTTTCCATCAGCTTAACGGCCCGCTTGTCGAACGAGACAAAGGTGTCCGCGCCGAGCCAATGTCCTTCGAAGGCGATGACGCCGTCTGCGAAATCTCCGCCTGCGTCGAGCAAGGCGAGCCCCGCCTCGACCGCTGGACGATCGACCTGAACGTTCGCGCTGTCGATGAGCCGTCGGACGGCTTCAGTGATCCTGCCTGACGGTATCTTGTAGCCCTGCGAGAGGACCCAAACGAACTCGCAAAGCGCGGGCACGGAGATCGCGATCAGTTCAGCCTTCCGCAATGCTGCTTGGGCAAGCTTGGCTTGCTGTTCGTGGTCCTCGGTAACCGCACGAACCAGTACATTGGTGTCGGCCGTGATCTTCATCGCCTGCCGGCCCAACCGCGGGCGGCAATTTGGTTCATCTCTTCGATCGACAATGAAGGCCCATCGTTGTTCCTGAGAAAGCCGAAGACATCCGATATCTTCCCCGCGGGGCGGGCCGCTCTCACCTCAATCCGGCCGTCGGGAAGCTTGCTGACGATGATCTTCTCTCCCGGATGGACGCCCAGATGCTCGAGCACGTCCTTTCGTAAGGTAACCTGACCCTTGGTCGTGACGGTAAGGGTACTCATCGCGCACTTTCCTGTTCGTCCTGTGAATGTAAGGTAGAATTACCTTACCTTCAAGGGCCCTGGGGCTCATGCCCGCTTCGGGCTGATCTTCCAGGCGATGACGAGTGTCGCCAGCGTCAGCACGCCGCTGACAATCGCGGCCGCCGGAATCGTCAGCGCCAGCGCCGCGGTTGCGGCGCAGCCGATCGAGCAGAAGGCTTCCGCGAAGGTTGCGACGCGGGACGAGGTTTGACGCCGGCGGAACTGGCTGCGCCTGGCTTGTGCGCGGAACCAGAGCTGGACCGCGGCGGCTGATCCGGTTGCCATGATGACTGCAAGGGCGGTCACCGCAGCCTGCCATGGCGAAACAAATGCAAGCGCTCCGAGCAGCGGCGCGAAAATGACGGCGATCGCGATCAGCACCACCTCGATCTTGGCGCGGACCACGCGCGACGGCGGCAGCGGCGCGGTCGCCACCAGGTCGGCGGCGTCCTCGCCCGATATCGTCAGCCAGGCGAGACCGCCGGCGAGTTGGCCCGCAGCCATCACCACGACGGGCGTGATCAGCATGATCGCGGTCGACGAGTCCGAGAAGCTCCGCCACAGCATCAGCGCCGGCGGCACCAGATAAAGCATCTGCATCAGGCTCTGCGACAACAGCCACGGATCGCGACGCAGCAGCAGGAACTCCTTGCGGCGCAGCGCCTGCTGCCGCGAGCCGACCCGGAACGACCGATCGCGGCTGCACGTAACAGCCGCGGGATTGGCCGCCACGCTGATGACCGTGTCGGCGAATCGCGGCGCGAACACCACGATGACAATGCCTAGCGTGATGAGTGAGCCGGCGACCAGCAGTATCATCACCTCAAGGTCACCCAGCGCGGCGCGCGCCGGCCACCAGACGATACTGTCCGGGCCGGGCGCGATGCGCGCCGCGGTGTCGGAGGTCAGCACGGCAAAGCGCGAGAGCGTGCCGTAGGACAGGATCGCCACGATCTGCAGTGCGATCACGAAGCCTGCGCCGATGATGGCGGACACGATTTGCGCCACCAGCCGGGTTCGGCTCGGCCCGATCAGGCGGAACAGCAGCACCGCTGTGGCGATCGCGGCCGCCGCCGCCGACAGGCCGATCGCGACGACGACGCCGAAGCCCGCAAGCCAGTGCGCGCCGCCGAGCATGGCCAGCACGTCGACGAATGGCGCCGATAGCAGCAGCGCCATGCCGGTCACCGACATCCCGATCGCGGCGATGCGGGCGGAGAAGATGTTGGTGAGATTCGCCGGCGACGACATGATCAGGTCGAGATCTGCGCGGGCATAGAACACGCGCGTCACCGATTCGATCGCCTGCGACAGCATCAGCGCCCAGGACAGCAGGATCGTCGCGGTCAGCACGATCAGCGACGAGGGATCGAGCGGAAACTGCATATCGGCAAAGCGGCCGACGACGGCGTAGGCCGGCAAATGCAGGATCGCGGCGACGATCAGGAGCCCGATCACGGCGCGGTTGCGGCGCCGCCGGCCGCCCGTCATCATCGCCAGCCATTCACGCCAGGCGAGGCGGAATTCGTGGCGGGCGAACCAGGAGAGGTGGGCGGCCGAGCTCACGCGGCCGCCGCTTCGGTATCGACCAGCGCGATGAACATGTCTTCCAGACTGGTGTCGGTGCGGCCGTTCTGCTGGCGCAGTTCGGCGAGCGTGCCTTCGGCGATCAGTTTGCCGGCCGCGATGACGCCGATCCGGTCGGCCATGCGCTCGGCGACCTCGAGAATGTGGGTCGTCATGATCACGGTGCAGCCGGCGTGCACCCGCGCTTGCAGCAAGCCCTTGACGTGGCGCGCCGACAGCGCATCGAGGCCGGTCAAGGGCTCGTCGAGAATGATCAAGCGGGGATCGTGCACCAGCGCGCCGGCGAGCGCCACCTTCTGGCGCATGCCCTTGGAGAATCCCTCGCAGCGTTCGTGGAGATGCGGCTCGAGCCCGAGCGACACCAGGAGATCGCGCGCCGAGGTCTCGGATTGCCGGGGATCGACGCCCCACAGGCCGGCGACGAATTCGAGGTACTCCAGCGGGGTCAGCTTGTCGTAGATCATCGGCTCGTCCGACACCCAGGCCATCACCTGCTTGGCGGCGACCGGATCCGACAGCGCATCGATGCCGAGCACCCCCACCGAGCCGGCGTCGGGGCGCAGCAGCCCCGCCACCATACGCAGCGTCGTGGTCTTGCCGGCGCCGTTCGGCCCGAGCAGCGCATAGAACTCGCCGACACGCACAGTGAGATCAAGCGTATCGACCGCCGGGCGGTCAAAACGCTTCGTTAACCCTCGCACCTCGAGTGCGGATAGTCCTGCCGTCATGATGTGTGGCGATCCCGGAGTTCGCTCTTCGGTTGCGTACCTTGGGCAAAAACCGTTTCAGCGTGGTGAATCATCTCAGGCAAATCGAACGCGTTATGAACAAAACTCCGCGCGGCGGCATATCTCGGCAATTGTGATAACGCCCGGCCACCGTGCCTTTGTTGACAGGGATCAGGGCTTTTGGCTCAATTGGGGTGGGACATAGGCAGCCTTCAGCGCTCCCGGCACAGGGCGCGAAGGCGGGATGCACAAAGGCGATCGGCACGAATCGCCAGTGCATCGGGGAGGGAACGATGCTGGACTTTGTTCAGCAGCTCGTCAGCGGCATTGCGCTTGGCTGCGTTTACGGCCTGATCGCGCTTGGCTTCGTGCTGGTCTACAAGGCAACCGAGGTCGTCAATTTCGCGCAAGGCGATTTGATGATGCTGGGCGGCTTCTTCGCCTTCACCTTCATCGGCATGCTCGGGCTGAACTACTGGGTCGGCTTCGCCGGCGCGGTGATCTGCATGGCGCTGTTCGGCATGCTGGCCGAGCGGCTGGTGGTGCGGCCGATCCTGGGCTACCCGCAATTCTCCATCATCATGGCGACGATCGGGCTCGGCTATTTCCTGCGCTCGGTCGCCGGCATGATCTGGGGCACCGATGACTTCAAGATCGACACGCCGTTCAGCCGGGGCGTGCTCCGGATCGGCAGCCTGGTGCTCGCCTATGACAAGCTCTCGGTGATCGCGGCGACCATCATCCTGTGCGCGCTGCTTTATCTGTTCTTCAACCGTACCACGCTCGGCACCGCGATGCGCGCGAGTTCCGAGAACATGCTGGCTGCCTACTACATGGGCATTCCGGTCAAGCGCGTGGTGTCGATCGTCTGGGCGATCTCGGCGGCGGTCGCGACCTGCGCCGGCGTGCTGCTGGCGCCGATCACCTTCATCCATTCCAATGTGGGACTGGTGTTGGGGCTGAAGGCATTTCCGGCCGCGGTGCTCGGCGGCTTCGGCTCGATCCCCGGCGCTGTCGTCGGCGGCGTCCTAATCGGAGTGATCGAGAGCATGGCCGGCTTCTATCTGCCGCAGGGGTGGAAGGATGTTGCGCCCTATATCGTGCTGCTCGCGGTGCTGCTGCTCAAGCCGGAGGGCTTGTTCGGCGTTCACGCCCGCAAGAAGGTCTAGAGCATGATCCGGAAAAGTGGAAAGCGGCTTTCCCTCGCGACAAACGCGGAACGCGTTTGCGCGCAGATCATGCTCAAACGGGGAGACAAGATCATGATGCGATTAAATCGCATCATGATCTAGGGAGCAACGCATGCGCTTTCTCTTCAAGACCGACTACGAGGACGACATCAAGCTGTTCCCACATTCGGGCTATGTCTATTCCTATGGCCTGCTGCTGGCGGCGCTGCTGATCGCGCCCTATGTGCTCTCAAGCTATCTGATGAGCCAGCTCGTCTTCGTCTGTATCTATGCGACCGTCGGCGTCGGGCTCATGATCCTGACCGGCTTCACCGGGCAGGCCTCGCTCGGCCACGCCGCCTTCCTCGCCATCGGCGCCTATACCGCGGCCTATATGCAGCAATTCAACGTGCCGTTCCCCGTCTACTTCCTCGCGGCGGGGCTGTTGACCGGCGTGGTCGGCGCGCTGGTCGGGTTTCCGGCGCTGCGGCTGCAGGGCATCTATCTCGTGATCGCGACGATCTCCTTTGCCTTCATCGTCGAGGAGATCATGGCGCGCTGGGAAAGCGTGACAAATGGCAATGAGGGCATGCGGGTCAAGACCATTCAGTTGCTCGGCACCACGGTGTCGCGCGACGGCCCGACCTTCTACTATCTCTGCCTCGCGCTGCTGGTGCTGACCATCGTCGGCACGCTCAACCTGTTGCGGTCGCCGACCGGGCGTGCCTTCGTTGCGATCCGCGACAGCGAGACGGCCGCGCGCAGCATGGGCATCAACGTCTCGCTCTACAAGGTGAAGTCGTTCGCGATCTCGGCCGCGATCACCGGCTTTGCCGGCGTGCTGTTCGCGCACAAGCTCTCCTTCATCTCGCCGGAGATGTTCACGCTGCAGCTTTCGATCGAGTTCATCATCGTGATTTTGATCGGCGGCATCTTCAGCCTGCACGGCGCGGTGCTGGGCGCGATCTTCCTCGTCATGATCGATCCGTTCCTGACTTATCTGAAGGACGACCTGCCGGGTGTGATCGCCGGCGTTGCGGCGACGCTTGGCGCGGGACCCGAGCGTGCAGGCCATATCCAGGATGCGGTCTCCGCCATTGCGTCCGCCAATGGGCTGAAGGGCGCGATCTACGGCATCATCATCGTGGTGTTCGTGCTGTTCGAGCCGCTCGGGCTCTACGGCCGCTGGCTGAAGATCAAATTGTTCTTCCAACTCTTCCCGCTCTACAAGCGTGCGACGTTCAAGCGGCAGAAGATCTACGTGAAATCGGAGCGGAACCGATGAGCTATTTCCGCGCCGAGAACCTGTCCCTGCACTTCGGCGGCCTGAAAGCCGTCGACGCCGTCAGCTTCGCGGTCGAGAAGGGCGAGATTCTTTCGATCATCGGGCCGAACGGCGCCGGGAAAAGCTCGATCTTCAACCTGATCTCGCGGATCTATCCGCCGACCTCGGGCCGGATCTTCTTCGAGGACCAGGATATCACGCAGCAGCCGGCCTACGATATCGCCGGGCTCGGCATCGCGCGCACCTTCCAGAACATCGAGCTGTTCGAGAACGCCACCGTGCTGAGCAATCTCCTGGTCGGCCGCCATCGCCATTCCACCACGCAGCTCTGGCAGGAATTGCTGTTCCTGCCGAGCGTGCGCGCCAACGAGAAGATGCATCGCCGCCGGGTCGAGCAGGTGATCGAATTCCTCGATCTGGAGCCCTACCGCGACAAGCTGATCTCCGGATTGCCCTACGGCGTGCGCAAGGTGATCGAGCTGGCGCGGGCGCTGTGCTCGGAGCCGAAGCTGATCCTGCTCGACGAGCCGTCCTCGGGCCTCAATGTCGAGGAGACCGACGACATGTCGTTCTGGATTCGCGACATGAAGAGCGAGCTCGGCGTCACCGTGCTGATGGTCGAGCACGACATGACGCTGGTCAACCGCGTCTCGGACCGCGTCGTCGCGCTGAACTACGGGCGCGTGCTGGCGATGGGATCGCCATCGGAGGTGCAGCAACATCCCGACGTCGTCGCGGCCTATCTCGGTGCATGAGGGTGATGTGATGAGCTCACCCGACATCATCCTGAAGCTCAGCAACATCGAAAGCTATTACGGGCCGATCATGGCGATCAGAGGCATCAGCCTCGAGGTACCGCGCGGCCAGATCGTCACGCTGCTCGGCGCCAATGGCGCCGGCAAGACCACGGTGCTGAAGACCATTTCCGGCATCCTCGATCCGCAGAAGGGCACGATCGAGTTCCTGGGCAGGCCGATCCAGCGCATGGAAGCCGACAAGATCGTGCGGCTTGGCTTGAGCCACGTGCCCGAGGGACGCGAGGTGTTCCCGTTCCTGTCGGTGCGCGAGAACCTGATGATGGGCGCCTATCCGCGCCACGACCGCGACGGCGTGGCGAAGGATCTCGAGCGCGTCTACGGTTATTTTCCACGGCTGAAGGAACGGCTCGATCAACCGGCGGGGCAGCTCTCCGGCGGCGAGCAGCAGATGCTGGCGATCGGGCGGGCGCTCATGAACCGGCCGACGCTGCTGCTGCTCGACGAGCCGTCGCTGGGTCTGTCGCCGATCCTGGTGAAGGAGATCTTCACCATCATCCGCCGCGTCAACGAGGAGCAGGGCATGTCGATCCTGCTGGTCGAGCAGAACGCCAAGATCGCGCTGGAGACGGCGCATTACGGGTACGTGCTGGAGACCGGCCGCGTCGTCATGAACGATAGCTGCGACCGGCTGATGAATTCACCCGACATCCAGGAGTTCTATCTCGGCGCCAAGGAGGCCGGCGCGCGGGGCGAACGGCGCTGGAAAAAGAAGAAGACATGGCGTTGAGCGGTAGTTGGAGCTAGATTTCAGGCTCGTTTCGCGAACAAGACCGGCGATCGATCCGGCGCGCGGGGCAGGCGGCAGAGGAGGAAGCGCGCATGGCCGGACCGGCGGTGCTGACGGTCGCCGACACGATCGCGGGGAGTTTTCTGCTCGCGGTGAAGACGCGCGGCGACACGCCCGCGATCCGCGAGAAGAAGTTCGGCATCTGGCAGCCGACGAGCTGGCGCGAATGGCTGCAGATATCCAAGGATGTTGCCTATGCCCTGCACGCGACCGGCTTCCGCCCCGGCAACGTCGCCTCGATCATCGCCAATGCGGTGCCGGAATGGGTCTATGCCGACATGGGCATCCTGTGCGCCGGGGGCGTGTCGTCCGGCATCTACCCGACGGACTCGCCGGCGCAGGTTGAATATCTGATCAACGATTCCCGCACCAGGATCGTGTTCGTCGAGGACGAGGAGCAGCTCGACAAGGTGCTGGCGTGCCGCGTGCGCTGCCCGACGCTGGAGAAGATTGTCATCTTCGACATGGAGGGGTTGAGCGGCTTCTCCGATCCGATGGTGCTGTCGCTCGCCGAATTCATGGCGCTTGGCCGTAACCATGCGCAGGGCAACGAGGCCTTGTGGGAGGAGATGACCGGCAGCCGCGCCGCCTCCGATCTCGCGATCCTGGTCTACACCTCGGGCACGACCGGTCCGCCCAAGGGGGCGATGCATTCCAACCGCAGCGTGACGCACCAGATGCGCCACGCCAACGACTTGTTTCCGTCAACCGACAGCGAGGAGCGGCTGGTGTTCCTGCCGCTGTGCCATGTCGCCGAACGGGTCGGCGGCTACTACATCTCGGTCGCACTGGGCTCCGTGATGAACTTCGCCGAGAGCCCGGAGACGGTGCCCGACAATCTGCGCGAGGTGCAGCCGACCGCGTTTCTCGCGGTGCCCCGGATCTGGGAGAAGTTCTATTCGGGCATCACCATTGCGTTGAAGGACGCGACCCCGTTCCAGAACTGGATGTATGCCCGCGCGCTCGCGATCGGTCATCGCATGGCCACGTGCCGGCTCGAGGGCGAGATGCCGCCATTGTCACTCAGGCTTTTGAACCGCGCAGCCTATTGGCTGGTGTTCCGCAACATCCGCCGCATGCTCGGGCTCGACCGCTGCAGGATCGCGTTCACCGGCGCGGCGCCGATCTCGCCGGACCTGATCCGCTGGTATCTCGCGCTCGGCATCGACATGCGCGAGGTCTACGGCCAAACCGAGAATTGCGGCGTCGCCACCATGATGCCGGCGGCCCGCATCAAGCTCGGCTCGGTCGGCAAGGCTGCGCCGTGGGGTGAGGTGATGATCTGTCCGAAGGGCGAGATTCTGATCAGGGGCGACTTCCTGTTCATGGGCTATCTCAATCAGCCGGAGAAGACCGCGGAGACGATCGACGCCAGGGGCTGGCTGCACACCGGTGACGTCGGTACGATCGATAACGAAGGCTATGTGAAGATCACCGACCGGATGAAGGACATCATCATCACCTCGGGCGGCAAGAACATCACACCCTCGGAGATCGAGAACCAACTCAAATTCTCGCCCTATGTCTCGGACGCGGTCGTGATCGGCGACAAGCGGCCGTATCTGACCTGCCTGATCATGATCGACCAGGAGAATGTCGAGAAATACGCCCAGGATCACGACATCCCCTTCACCAATTACGCGAGCCTGTGTCGCGCCCGCGAGATCCAGGACCTGATCCAGCGCGAGGTCGAGACGGTGAACGCCGGCTTCGCGCGCGTCGAGACCATCAAGAAATTCCATCTGATCGAGCGTCAGCTCACGCCGGAAGACGAGGAGCTGACGCCGACCATGAAGCTGAAGCGCAGTTTTGTGAACAGGCGCTACGCGGCCGAGATCGACGCGATGTATGGCGAGCACGCGGTCGCGCAGGCCGTCATGCGCGAGCAAATGGCGAAGGCGTGAGTAAGGCCCGGCCCTTCGCTCAACACGGGCCATCGAAGGAGGAGACTGCAATGTCGAAATCGCTGAAAGCGCTGGGCCTTGCGGTGAGCGCCCTGGCGCTGACCTGCCTGCCGGCCGCGGCCCAGACCAAGGTCACCAACGAAGGCATCTCGCCGACCGAGATCGTGATCGGGACGCATCAGGACCTCTCGGGCCCGATCAAGGTCTGGGGCGTTCCGGTGTCCAACGGCATGAAGATGGCGGTGGAGGAGATCAATGCAAGCGGCGGCATCAACGGCCGCAAGCTCAAGATGATTTTGGAAGATAACGGCTATGATCCGAAGAAGGCCGTGCTGGCCTCGCAGAAGATGGTCGAGCGCGACAAGATCTTCGCCATGATTGGGCCGATGGGTTCCCCGACCGTGCTCGCCGCGCAGGATATCCTGTTCGACGCCGGCGTGTTGCAACTGTTCCCGCTGACCGCAGCCGAGTTCACCTTCAAGTTCGATCCGAGCAAGCCGCAGGAGCGGCTCAAGTTCAATAACCTGCTGCCCTATGTCGAGAGCACGCGCGCCGCGCTCAAATACATGATGGACTGGAAGAACTTCAAGAAGCCCTGCATCATGCATCAGGACGACGAGTACGGCAAAAACGTGCTCGACGGCTTCAACCAGCAGCTCGCGGCGATGAAGGTGCAGCCCGCCTCGATCACGAGCTACAAGCGCGGCGCTTCCGACTTCTCGGCACAGGTTGCCAAGATGAAGGCTGATGGCTGTGATCTCGTCGTGCTCGGTACGGTGATCCGCGAGACTATCGGCGCGATGAGCGAGGCCAGGAAGCTCGGCTGGGATGTGACCTTCCTCGGCGCCACGCCGACCAACGTGCTCGAAGTGCCGACGCTGGGCAAGGAAGCGGTGGAAGGGCTCTATGCGGCCTCAGGCTTCGAGATCCCCTATGAGGACACCGCCAAGGGCAAGGTGAAGGACTGGCTCGTCAGCTACAAGAAGATGTTCGGCACCGAGGCCAATACGCAGGCGATCATCGGATATAATGCCGTGATGACCTTTGCCTTCTACGCGCAGAAGGCCGGCAAGGACCTCACCGGGCAGAAGATGCTGGACTCGCTGGAGTCGGGTGACAAGTTCCTCGATATCTTCAACTCGCCGCCGACCAAGTTCTCCAAGACCGACCACCTCGCCAACACCATCACCCAGGTGCAGCAGGTCAAGAACGGTCGCTGGGTCCTGGTAAAGGACAATCTGATGTTCTGAGCGGTTGGCTCGGATCGAGTTACGGCCCTGTTGGTAAACTCCACGACGAAGCAATCCACCTTTCCGCGGAAGGATGGATTGCTTCGCTTTCGTTCCCAATGACGCTTTCGGCCGTTGCCGTCCTGTGGGATGTCTCGTCAATCCCTTTGCGTCGCCGGCCGAACCGCGGCCTCGATGACGGGCGCAGCGCCGACATATTGGCTGACGCCGTGCTGGTCGATCACGAAGGTCGGCCGGAAATTCATAATGCCCGAATCCTCGATCATCGCCATGCGGCGGTTGTCGAGCATGAGCCAGCGGCCGTCGAGCCGCGCGGCGACGATGGCGTGATCTTCGCCGCCAAGCCGGTCGTGCAGGATGACGATCCGCAAATCCTCAGGTGCAACGCCGGCCTCTCGCAGCGCCACGAATTTCGCGATGGCATAGTCCTCGCAGTCGCCCGCGCCCTTGGCCAAGGTGGCGAGTGGCGCGGTCCATAGGTCGATCTCGCCGTAAAGCGCGAGATCGCTGCCTGGGCGGATCGCAAGATTGACGGCGCGATTGATCTCGCCCAGCCTGGCGCGGCCCTCGCGCGCCCGGCCGGCATCGATGATCGCAAGGAAGCGCAACGCCTCCGGCGACCCGCAGCCCTCGCGATCGCCGTCGCAGTGCGCAAGCTGAACAAGCTCATCGGCAAGCTGGCGCTGCACACCGAGCCATTTGTCGTGCAGCCCGCCGTTGGCGAGCAGAGTGGTCGGCAACCCGAATGGCTCGGTTGATTTTCCGATCAACTCGGCCGGACCGGGCGTCAGCAGCGACGCGGCGTTGAGCTTAGCAGCCGGCGTGAGCCAGATCAGGCTGCAGACGAGCACGACGCCGCGCAGCGCGCGGGAACGAAGTGAGACCGGCATGTGACACCCCCGTCCGGGCATCGGCGAGGTGATTTAAACCCTGACGTGACCGGATCGTTCGTGCCGTCACGGTGGAACACGATGTTTTGAATCTGCTTAAAAACCGTCGAATCGCGCTCAGACGCGCAAAAGATGCTGAAAGCCGCCTCGTCGGCGTCCCGAAAACTTTATCGGTTTTGTGAATGCGTCGGCCGAACCTTTTACCGCCTGCCGGCGCCCTATCCTTGCTTTCTGGTTAATCCGGCGAGGCCGCACGGAATTGTACGATTTTGTAAGCCAATTCACAGCTTTAGCCGGAAACTTGGGCTCAAATCTCTTGTCGGATTTGATAGAAAATAGAGGCAAGTAGAAATATGCCGGTCAATACCACGAATACGTGGATCAATACTTGTTCAGCTCAGATCCCACCTCAAATCACCCGAAATCAAGCTCAAAATACACAAGATTCGGAGGGCTGGCGCGGGATCGAGACCGCGGCCAGATCGTCATTGCGTAAAGATGGGATGGTTTCGCCGGATTCCGTCAGATGATATGCAAGCATAGTCGTTTGCTTATTCTGTAAATATTTCCCTTACATGCGGTGATCCGCGGTGAATTTTGTCGATAAATTCGACGGCTTCTTGCCGAGCCTGGACGCTCACGCCCGGGGGCAGCTCCATGTCGACAGCATTTCGGGACATGCGCCACCCGGCGCGATCGTCGTTGACGACGCGCAACTGCTGTTCACCGGCGACTTCAAACGGTCCGGCCTCGATCTGGTCCTGTCGAAGGACGATCGCGAGCTGGTCCTGCACGACTACTTCAGGGGTGAAAAACGCGCGCCCCTGGCCTCGCCCGACGGCGCGCATCTCACCGGCGATATCGTCAACGCGCTCACTGGATATACGCAATTTGCCCAGGCCGGCGGTGCTGTTGAACCGCCGAAGGTCATCGGTCACGTCAGCAAGCTTGTCGGCAGTGCCACCGTAGTTCGCAACGGCGTCGCGGTCGTGCTGAACCAGGGCGATAACGTCTACAAGGGCGACGTGGTCCAGTCCGGAGCCAGCTCGACGCTCGGCATCACCTTCATCGACGGCACTGTGTTCGGTCTCGGGCCGAACGCGAAGATGGTGCTGAACGAAATGGTCTACGACCCGAACGGGTCGAACAATTCTTCGCTGCTGAGCCTGGTGCAGGGCACGATCTCGTTCGTCGCCGGCGCAACCGCCAAGCACGGCGACATGAAGGTCGATACGCCGGTCGCGACCATGGGCATTCGCGGCACGGCGGTGCTGGTCGAAATCGACTTCGACGTGCAGGGAACGGGCGGTGTACCGCCGGCCAAATTCCAGGTGCTGGTCGAGCCGGACGGTTCAACCGGCTCCTACATCCTGTTCGACAAGACGACGCTCAATCCGATCGCGACCGTCGATCAGGCCGGCACGCAAACCGTCGTCAATGGTGCGGGCAGCGTCAGCTTCCTGTCCTCTGCGCAACTGTCGACCGATGCGCAGAAGCTGATCTCCGACGTCTTCGCGCTGAAGTTCACCGATAACACCAACCCAAATACCAAGCTTACATCGAACTTCACCGATTCGATCGTCCCGACCACGACCGGGTTCAAGTTTTCCGGCGCCGATGGCGGCGCGCCCGCAATTTTCGTGCTCAACTTTGTCAACATTAGCCCGGCGCAGAGCAGCAGCGTCGCGGCCAAGAGCCGCGACCATATTCCTGGCCCGCCGGAGGTCGTGACGTTCGATGTTGCGTTTGTCGAGCAGGCCGGGCTGACCCATAGCGGGTCCCCTGACACGGCTTCGAGCGTGATCAGATGGTTTGACATCAACCCCGGCGACACGCCCAGCGCGAAGGCGAGTTTCAGCTCGTTCACCTACCGGAATGCCCAAAGCAACGACGTTACCTCATCGCTGACGACGCAACAGCTCGCGGCCATCAAGGCGACCGAGATCCCGCTGCTTGTCGAACAGACGCCGGGCAACAGGAATATCGGCTCTGCGACGTGGAGCTATAGCCTGCCGGATGCGGCCTTCGATTTCCTGGCCGCTGGCGAGACATTGACGCTGACCTACACGGCGCGCGTCGACAACAATTTCGCACTGTTCAACGAGACCGCGTTCAAGACCTTCACCATCACGATCACCGGCACCAATGATACGCCGATCGTGACATCGTTGACGCAGGCGGCGACGATCACCGAGACTCCATGGACGACGAATTCCGCCGTGGCGGATACGGCGCACGGGACGATCACCTTCACCGATCCGGACCTGACCGACACTCACAAGGTCACCATCACCGGCGTCACCGAATCCGGCGTCACCACCGGTCTTGCCGACCACGCGACGGTGCTGAGCTGGCTGTCGCTCGGTGCATTGACCGATTCGACCGATGGCGTGACGGGATCGCGATCCTGGACGTTCTCGGCCGCCGACAAAAGTTTCGACTATCTCGCGGCCGGCGAGACACTCACGCTCACCTACCTGGTTCAGATTGACGATCATCACGGCGGTGTGGTCATGCTGCCCGTCACGATCGAGGTCGTCGGCACCGATGACAGGCCGGTGATCATGTCGCCAGCGCAGGCCGCTGCGATCACCGAAGCCCTCGGGGTCACCGGCTCGCTGCAGCCCGACACCGCTTCCGGCACGGTGACCTTCACCGACGTCGATCTCAGCGACACCCATAGCGTGACTGTCGCTGCTGTGACCGAGTCCGGTGTCACCACGGGACTTGCCGATCGGGCGACCGTGCTGAGCTGGCTGTCGCTGGGGGCGCTCACCGATTCGACCAATGGCGTGACCGGGTCGCGCTCCTGGACGTTCTCAGCCGCCGACAAGAATTTCGACTACCTCGCTGCCGGCGAGACGTTGACGCTCGTCTACAGCATTCAGGTCGACGATCATCACGGCGGCCTTGCTACCGAGCCCGTCACCATCACCATCACCGGCACCAACGACGTGCCCGTCATCACGTCGGCTCCGCAGGCGGCTGCGATCACGGAGATGCTGGATACGACCAGTTCGCTGACGCCCGATGTGGTTTCTGGCGCGGTGACGTTCACCGACGTCGACCTCAGCGACACTCACACTGTGAGCATCACCGGCCTGGCCGAGTCCGGTATCACCACCGGCCTCGCCGACCAGGAGACGGTGCTGAGCTGGTTGTCGCTGGGCCCGCTGGCGGATTCGACCAATGGCGTGACGGGATCGAGCCCGTGGACCTTCTCGGCCGCGGATAGCAATTTCGACTATCTCGCCGCCGGCGAGACGTTGACCCTCACTTACACGGTCGAGGTCAACGACCATCACGGCGGGGTGGTGACCCAGCCCGTCACGATCACCGTCACCGGCACCAACGACGCGCCCATCGTCACGTCGGCACCGCAGACTGCTGCTATCACCGAAATGCCGGACGCGAGCGGCTCATCCACGCCGGACACCGCTGAAGGCACGATCACCTTCACCGATCCAGATCTTAGCGACACGCACGCCGTGTCCATCGCCAGCGTAACCGAGACCGGGTCAACCTCCGGCCTTCCGGAGCAAAGCGTCGTGATGAGCTGGTTGTCGCTCGGCAACTGGAGCGATTCCACCGGCGGCGTGACGGGATCAAGCGGCTGGACGTTCTCGGCTGCGGACAAGAATTTCGACTATCTTGCTGCCGGGGAGACGCTGACGCTCACCTACATGATCCAGATCGCGGACGATCATGGCGGCATGACCACCCAACCTGTCACGATTACGATTGACGGGTCCAACGACGCGCCGACACTCGCCGACCTTGGGACGGTCCTCGCTCCCGCGGCCGACGGCAGCTTCGGCGAGCTTGCTGGCACGCTCCACGGGTCGGATGTCGACGACGGCGAGACCGCAACGCTGGTCTATGGTGCGCTCGATGCATCGCATCAGGCGACGAACACGGCGATTCAGGGCCTTTACGGATCGCTGACGGTGAATGCCGACGGCACCTATACGTATGTTCCCGACGCCGCCGCAATCAAGGCGCTCCCCGCGGGTGCCTACACCGACACGTTCGGCATTGAGACCACCGACGTTCACGGCGCCATGGGTACGAGCACGCTGACGATCGATATTCTCGGCGCCGGCGCCGTTCCGGTGCTCAACGTCGACAATCTCACCGTGACGCACGATGCCGTCAATGGCACCGACACGATTTCAGGTCTGACAGTCACGGATGCCGGAGCCAGCGCCAACGAGGCCTTCACCCTGACGGCCGCGACGGCCAGCTCAGGCAGCAGCGTCGATCCTGCGTCCGACACAGGGAATCTGTCCCACGTCAACGCCACGCTGGCATCCGGCCTCACTTATCACGAAGGCGGCGATGCACCGACGGACACCGTTACGATCTCGGTGGCCGACAGCTACGGGACAGATACAGTTAATCTGATTTTCAATGTCCAGCAGAGTCCGACTGCGCCGGTGACGCTGACGAGCACGACTGACAAGGATGTGCTGTTCGGCACACCGGGTCATCAGGATCAGTTCGTGTTCGCGCCGAACTTCAATCACGATACGATCATGAATTTCACGCCCGGCCAGGACCATATCGATCTGTCCGCAGTCGTATCGACCGCCGACGCGGCCACCTGGTTCAACCAGCACGTTGCGGTCTCTCCGACGAATTCGGCCGATACGCTGATCACGATCGACGCCGCGGACACGATTACGCTGCATGGGGTCGCCAAGGCGAGCCTGTCGCAGAACGACTTCCTCCTTCATATCGCCTGACCGGCGTACGGCGCCCTGCCATCGGCCCCGACCGTCAGCCCATCCCGCGGTGCGCCCGTCGCGCCCGATTGGAACAAGCCGCCGTGCATGATATCCAGATCGGATGAAACGGCTGTGGGCGATACGGAGATGGTTCGCGCGGCGGTTCGGCTATGCCCGGCTGGCGTGCCTTGCGCTGTTGGTCGGCAGCGCCGCGCTCCGCGTCTGGGATCCCGCCCCAGTTCAGGAGCTGCGAGTCAGGACATTCGATACCTTCCAGCTCCTCGAACCCCGCATCAAGACGGCGCGTCCCGTCACCATCGTCGATATCGACGAGAGAAGCCTCGCGGATCCCAAGCTCGGGCAATGGCCGTGGCCGCGGACGCGGATCGCCGACATCGTCACCAACCTGACGAGGCTCGGCGCGGTCGTGATCGCGTTCGATGCCGTATTCTCCGAGCCGGATCGACTCAATCCGGAGATCGCAGCCGATACGCTCGGCAATCTCGATGAGGAAATGCGCGCCAGGCTGCGGCAGTTGCCGAGCAATGACAGCATTCTTGCCGATGCCATCAAGAACTCCCGCGTGGTGCTTGGCGAATCCGGTGGTCCCGACGTCCGCGCCGATCTCAACGAGAAGCTACCCGTCACCGGCCTCGCCATGCTCGGCGAGGAGCCGGCTCGCTTCATGTTCCAGTTTCCCGGGCTGCTGCGCAACGTGCCGGTGCTGGAGGAGGCGGCGGCCGGACGCGGCCTGTTCACGATCAGGCCCGAGCGCGACGGCATCGTCAGGCGGGTGCCGATGATCATGCTCGCGCAAGGCGTCACCATGCCGTCGCTGAGCTTCGAGATGCTGCGCGTCGCGAGCGGGTCGGACACCATTCTGATCAAGGCCGACGAGGCCGGCATCCAGAGCATCGGTGTCAGGGGATTTTCGATTCCGACCGATCGCAACGGCCAGCTTTGGGTGCACTATGCGAAGCGCGATCCCTCGATCTATGTCTCTGCCATCGACGTGCTGGAAGGGCGCGTCGCGCCGGACAGGATCGCGGGCAAGCTCGTGCTGATCGGCACCTCGTCGATCGGATTGAACGACATCAAGACGACGCCGGTGGTGCCGGCGATGCCCGGTGTCGAGGTTCACGCCCAGGTGCTGGAGAGCGCGCTGACCGGCGACGTGGTTTCGCAGCCGGGTTACGGCATCGGCGTCGAGTTCTTTGCCGCACTGATCATGGGCCTCCTGGTCATCGCGTTCGCGCCGAAGTTCGGACCAGTGACGCTGGTCGCGGTCGGCGGGTTGTTCGCGTCGGTGCTGGTCGGCATATCCTGGTACTTCTACTCACAGCACCGGCTGCTGATCGATTTCACCTATCCGCTGATGTCGACCACGGCGATCTATCTCACCTTGATCTTCTCCGCTTTCGTGCGCGAGCAGCGGCAGCGCCGGCAGATCCGGTCGCAATTCGTGCAGTACATGTCGCCCGCGCTGGTCGAGCAGCTCGCGCAGTCGCCGGAGAAGCTTGTGCTCGGCGGTGAGGAGCGCGAGATGACCATCATGTTCTCCGACATGCGCGGCTTCACCTCGATCTCGGAGACCTACAAGCGCGATCCGCAGGGCCTCACGGCGCTGATGAACCGGTTTCTCACGCCGCTCTCGAATGCGATTCTTGCGCGAAAGGGCACGATCGACAAGTATATGGGCGACGCCATCATGGCGTTCTGGAACGCGCCGCTCGACGACAGGGACCACCAGATCAACGCCTGCGAAGCCGCGCTCGACATGCTGGAAAGCGTCGACGAGCTGAATCAGGTCCGCGAGCAGGAGGCGCGTGAAGGCGGTCACGTCTATGTGCCGCTCAACATCGGCGTCGGCCTCAACACCGGCACCTGCGTGGTCGGCAACATGGGCTCCGATGTGCGGTTCGATTATTCGGTGTTCGGCGACAGCGTCAATCTGGCATCGCGCCTGGAAGGGCAGTCCAAGGAATACGGCTTTCCCATCATCGTGGGATCGAAGACCGCGCTTGCCGTGAAGGACAAGTTCGCGATCCTCGAGCTCGACTTCATCATGGTGAAGGGCAAGAAGGAACCCGAGGTGATCTATGCGATCGCCGGCCGCGAGGATGTGGCGAATTCCGGCCGCTTCCAGCGGCTGCGCAACCTGACCATCGAAATGCTCGCCTGCTACCGCACCCGCGATTGGGACGGCGCGCTCGCCGCGATCGAGCGCGGCCGCAAGACCGACGACGCGCGGGCGCTGCAACAACTCTACAGCCTTTACGAGGCGCGCATCCTTGCTTTCCGGAAGGCGCCGCCGCCGGACGACTGGAATGGCGCATTTGCGCTGCTGACGAAGTAGGCGACGCAAACTCGCTGTCGTCCCGGCGAAAGCCGGGACCCATACGCCGCGGCTGAGGAAATAGGCACGCGGCCAGACGGCTTTCCAACAACACCCATTCGTGGTTATGGGTCCCGGCTTTCGCCGGGACGACGGTAGATAGTTTTATTCCAGTCCGATCTGTGTCAGGTCCTGGAACCAGTGTTGCGCCTGGACGAACCTCTTCACCTTCGGCGACAGCGCGTGCGGATTGGTGTCGTGCACCACCCAGACCAGCGCCGCGTCGTCGACGATCAGCGCGTGCGCCTGCGCCAGCAGCTCATCTTGCTTGGCGGTATCGAAGGTCTGCCTGGCCTCGTCGATCAGCGCGTCGACCTTCGGGTTCTTGTAGCCGCCCCAGTTCACCCCTACCGGCGCGACCTGGCCGGAGTGGAAGAAGCGTACGATGGCGTAAAGCGGATCCGACGTCACATAGGCGATGTTGTTGGCGGTGATGCCGGCGTTCATCTCGTCGGCCGCGCCCTTGCGCCAGTGCGTATATAACGTCTCGAGCTCGACAACCTTGAACTCGACGTCGATGCCGATCTCCTTGAAGCTCTGCTGCAGGAATTCGTTCATCGGCAGCGACAGCATCTGCCCGGTGCCGCCCTGCGCGATGATGAAGGTGGCCTTCAGCGGCTTGTCCTTCGAATAACCGGCTTCCTCCACCAGCTTCTTCGCGGTCGCGAGATCATATTTCAGATCGAAGGTCGGCTTGCCGAACCATGGGCTCGACGGATCGACCTGTCCCTTGGCTGGCTTTGCCAGACCATTCATCAAGCCGACCACGGCGTCGCGGTCGATCGCGAGGTTGAGTGCCTTGCGCAGGCGGATGTCGACCCAGGGCGAGCCCGGCAGCACGCTCAGGTGATAATTCCAGACATGCGGTGTGACGTTGTCGACAATCTTCATGCCGGCGGCCTTGAGCTGCGGCACGGCGTCGGGTGCCGGCGTCTCGATCAGATCGACCTGGCCGGCCAGCAACGCGTTGGTGCGCGTCAGCGCTTCCGGCATCGGGATCAGGACCATCTTGTCGACCTTTGGGATCCGCTTCTTGTCCCAATAGTCGGGGTTCTTGGTCAGCTCGGCGAGCTCGCGCGGCACCAGCTTGCTCAGTTTGAACGGGCCGGTGCCGGAGGGCTGGCTTGCGAACTTGTCCCAGTCCTTGCCGAGCTTGTCGTACTGCGTGGGGCTGGAGATCAGGAACCAGAGCATCTGATACAGAAAGAAGGAGTCGACGGTCTTGGTCGTGATCTCGATGGTCGAGTCGTCGATCTTGCGGTAGCTCGCGACCGAGGGCAGGCGGGTCTTGACCTGCGCGCTCTGCCGCTGATCGAACTGCGGTGCCTTGTCATTCAGCACCTTGTCGAGATTCCAGATCACGGCGTCGGCGTTGAAGTCGCTGCCGTCATGGAATTTGACGCCCTTGCGCAGCGTGAAGCGCCACTTGGTCTTGTCGCTGTCATCGACCTTCCACTCGGTCGCGAGTCCCGGCACCAGCCTGCCCGGCCGGTCGGCAACGTCCATCTCCCAGGCGACAAGCGGATCGTAGATCGTGTAGGCGGTGAACTGATAGGCCCCGGCGCCACGGTCTGGCTGGCCGGTCGTGAGCGGGATATCGGCCATCGAAATGCCGTAGCGCACGATGGATTCGGCGCGCGCTGGCGCGGCCGGCCAGCCTGCGGCCGTTGCAAGCACCATTGCCGCCACAAGGATCGAACTGTGCCCGCGCATATGAATGGCTCCGCTCATTGAAAGTCGGAAGCCGGGCTTGCAAGCATGGTGCCAGATTAGGCACCATCACCCTGTCTTACCGCCGAGGTGAGAAGAAATGACGCGCCCAGCGGTTTTATGCTGCGGATTTATTCCCTTTGGCACAGGCATTGCATACGCTTGCCCAAGAAATAATCACGTGAAGTCGAGAAGGGATTGCTCACATGCGTAAGAAGACCAATGCGACGGCGGCGGCGATGATGCTCGCGCTTGCATTCGCGGCAGGCGTGCCGGCGATTGCAAGTGGCGAGACCGTGCTGCGAATTGGCATGACGGCTGCCGATATCCCGCGCACGCTCGGCCAGCCCGACCAGGGCTTCGAAGGCAATCGCTTCACCGGGCTCACGATGTACGATGGGCTGACGATGTGGGACCTGTCGTCATCGGACAAAGCGAGCGTGATGATCCCAGGTCTCGCCACCGAGTGGAAGGTTGACGACGCCGACAAAACAAAATGGATTTTCAAGCTGCGGCCGGGCGTGAAATTCCATGATGGCAGCGACTTCAATGCCGATGCCGTGGTCTGGAACGTCGACAAGGTGCTGAAGCAGGATGCACCGCAGTTCGACCCGAGCCAGGTCGGCGTCACCGCCTCGCGCATGCCGACGCTGGTTTCGGCGCGCAAGGTCGATGACATGACGGTCGAGTTGACCACCAAGGAGCCGGACAGCTTCCTGCCGATCAACCTCACCAATCTTTACATGGCGAGCCCGACGAAGTGGCAGCAATTCTACGACAAGGCCGAAGGCGCCGACGCCAAGGCGAAGTCGCAAGCAGCGTGGGCCGCGTTCGCCAGGGATGCCTCGGGCACCGGTCCCTGGAAGATGTCGAGCTTCACCCCGCGCGAGCGGCTCGAATTGGTGAAGAACGAGAATTACTGGGACAAGGCGCGCGTGCCGAAGGTCGACAAGATGGTGCTCTTGCCGATGCCGGAGGCCAATGCACGCACTGCGGCCCTGCTGTCCGGGCAGGTCAACTGGATCGAGGCGCCGGCACCGGATGCGGTGCCCGAGATCAAGCAACGCGGCTTCAACATCTACTCCAACGAGGAGCCGCACGTCTGGCCGTGGCAGTTCTCGCGTGTCGAGGGCTCGCCGTGGAACGATATTCGTGTCCGCAAGGCCGCCAATCTCTGCGTCGATCGCGAAGGGTTGAGTGAAGGTCTGCTTGCGGGTCTGATGGTGCCGGCCACCGGCACGTTCGAGCCCGGCCATCCCTGGCGCGGCAAGCCGACCTTCCAGATCAAGTATGATAAGCCCGCCGCGCAGAAGCTGATGCAGGAGGCGGGCTACGGTCCGAACAAGAAGCTGACGGTCAAGATCCAGACCTCGGCGTCGGGGTCAGGGCAGATGCTGCCGTTGCCGATGAACGAATATCTGCAGCAGGCTTTGGCCGAGTGCTACTTTGATGTGCAGCTCGACGTCATCGAATGGAACACGCTGTTCACCAACTGGCGGCGCGGCGCCAAGGATCCGTCGGCCAACGGCGCCAATGCGATCAACGTCACCTATGCGGCGATGGATCCCTTCTTCGCGCTGGTGCGCTTCCTGCAGTCGGGCATGGCGCCGCCGGTGTCGAACAATTGGGGCTTCGTCAACGATCCGAAGTTCGATGCGCTGGTGAAGAAAGCCCGCGAAACCTTCGATCCGGTTGCGCGCGACGCGGCACTCGCCGAGCTGCATGCGGCCGAGGTCGACGATGCGGCGTTCCTCTTTGTTGCCCACGACGTCGCGCCGCGTGCGATGAGCCCAAAGATCAAGGGTTTTGTGCAGCCGAAGAGCTGGTTCGTCGACTTCTCGCCGGTCACGATCGTGCCGTGAGGATGTAGCCGCGTCATGAGTTGTGCACCTCCCCCCGCTACAACGGGGCGAGGAGCACTTGCACGAAATTTCGGAATAATGGAAGAATGCCACCAATTTGCCCGGCGTGTCAAGTTGCCGTGTCGAACGCCGTCAGCCGACGCTACTTTGCATGGGGTTGTTTTCCACTTTTTGGCCCCCTGCGATAGCCCTGCCCTTACAACCGGAGAAGGAAGAAAGAACTCCACGTGCTTGCCTATATCGCCCGACGCATCGTTTACGTCATTCCGATCGTTCTCAGCGTTGCGCTGGTGTGCTTCCTGCTCGTGCACATCACGCCGGGCGATCCGCTGGTCGCCGTGCTGCCCGCTGACGCATCCCAGGAGCTCGCCGCACAACTGCGCTCGGCCTACGGCTTCGACCGCCCGCTGCCGGTGCAGTTCGGGCTGTGGCTGTGGCGCGCGCTCCATGGCGATCTCGGCAATTCGATCGCAACCGGCCGGCCGGTGCTGACCGAGGTGGTGCGCGCGGTCGGCAACACCGTGATGCTGGCGATCGCGGCGGCGATCATCGGCTTCACGCTCGGCCTGCTGTTCGGCCTGATCGCCGGCTATTTCCGCGACACCTGGGTCGACAAGGTCGCGACCTCGGTTGCGATCGCCGGCGTGTCGTTGCCGCATTACTGGCTCGGCATGCTGTTGGTCATCATCTTCTCAGTGCAGCTCAACTGGCTGCCGGCGGTCGGTGCCGGTCCCGGCGGCTCCGGCGCCTGGGCATGGGATTGGGAGCATCTGCGCTATCTCGTGTTGCCGGCGATCACGACCGCGGTGATCCCAATGGGCATCATCACCCGCACCGTGCGCGCGCTGACCGGCGATATCCTGAGCCAGGATTTCGTCGAGGCCCTGCGCGCCAAGGGGCTGCGCGAGACCGAGGTGTTCCGTCATGTTGTCAAGAACGCCGCGCCGACCGCGCTCGCCGTGATGGGCCTGCAACTCGGCTACATGCTCGGTGGCTCGATCCTGATCGAGACGGTGTTCTCATGGCCCGGCTCGGGCCTGTTGCTGAATTCTGCGATCTTCCAGCGCGATCTGCCGCTGCTGCAGGGCACGATCCTGGTGCTGGCTTTGTTCTTCGTGCTGCTCAATCTCCTGGTCGACATCGCGCAGGCCGCGATCGATCCGCGGATCAAGCGGAGCTAGGCGATGAGTGCGATGATCGATGCCGCACTGCAATCCGCGCCCGCGACGAAAGCGCGCGGCTATTGGTCGACTGTCGCGCGCCGCATCACCCGCGACAAGGTCAGCGTGGCCTGCGCCATTATCCTGGTGCTGATTTTTGCGTCAGCGCTGCTCGCGCCCTGGCTTCATCTCGCCGATCCCTACCAGGGATCGATGATCCGCCGTCTTCGCCATATCGGCACGCCCGGCTACCCGCTCGGCACCGACGAGCTCGGTCGCGACATGCTGGCGCGGCTGATCTATGGCGGACGGTTGTCGCTGATCGTCGGCATCCTGCCTGTGATCCTCGCCTTCGTGATCGGCACCTCGCTCGGCCTCGTCGCCGGATATGTCGGCGGCAAGCTCAACACCGCGATCATGCGCACGGTCGACGTGTTCTACGCCTTTCCGTCGGTGCTCCTGGCAATCGCGATTTCGGGCGCGCTCGGCGCCGGCATTGTCAACTCGATCGTGTCGCTCACCGTCGTGTTCGTGCCGCAGATCACGCGCGTCGCAGAGAGCGTCACCACCGGCGTGCGCAACATGGATTTCGTCGAGGCCGCGCGCGCGTCGGGAGCGGGACCATTCACCATCATGCGCGTGCACATGCTCGGCAATGTGCTCGGTCCGATCTTCGTCTATGCTACCGGACTGATCTCGGTGTCGATGATCCTCGCTGCCGGTCTCTCCTTCCTCGGGCTCGGCACCAAGCCGCCGGAGCCGGAATGGGGCCTGATGCTCAACACCCTGCGCACCGCGATCTATGTCAATCCGTGGGTCGCGGCGCTGCCGGGTGCGATGATCTTCGCGGTCTCGATCTGCTTCAACCTGTTGAGCGACGGCATGCGCAGCGCCATGGACATCAGGAACTAGACCGATGACCGGAACAGGAACCGCATCGCTGACCGATATGCTGGAGCCGGTCGCCGACATCGGCGGCGCCGCGCAGCCGCTGTTGCAGGTCAAGGGACTGACGAAGCACTTTCCGGTGCGCGGCGGGCTATTCAGCCCGCGCAAGACGGTGCGTGCTGTCGACAACGTCTCCTTCGCGGTCATGAAGGGCGAGACCGTCGGCATCGTCGGCGAATCCGGCTGTGGCAAGTCGACCACCGCACGGCTCTTGATGCATCTGATGACGCGTGATGCCGGCGACATCATCTATGACGGAATGCAGGTCGGCCGCGCGCTCAGTCTGCGCGAGCTGCGCCGCGGCATGCAGATGGTGTTCCAGGATAGCTACGCATCGCTCAATCCGCGCCTCACCATCGAGCAATCGATAGCGTTTGGGCCGAAGGTCCATGGCATGGCCGATGGCGCGGCGCGCACGCTGGCGCGTGAGCTGCTCGGCAAGGTCGGCTTGCGGCCCGAGACCTTCGCCAACCGCTATCCGCACGAGATTTCCGGCGGCCAGCGCCAGCGCGTCAACATCGCCCGCGCGCTGGCGCTGTCGCCGCGGCTCCTGATCCTCGATGAAGCAGTCTCTGCGCTCGACAAGTCGGTCGAGGCGCAGGTGCTCAATCTGCTGGCGGATCTGAAGCGCGAGTTCGGGCTCACCTATCTCTTCATCAGCCACGATCTCAACGTGGTCCGCTATATCTCCGACCGCGTGCTGGTGATGTATCTCGGCGAGGTCGTCGAGCTCGGCCCGGTCGATGCGGTCTGGGATGCGCCGGCGCATCCCTATACCCGGGCGCTGCTCGCGGCGATGCCGTCGTCCGATCCGGACAGGCGTACCGAGGTGCCGCCGATCTCGGGCGATCCGCCCAATCCGATCGATCCGCCACCGGGTTGCCGGTTTCACACCCGCTGTCCGTTTGCGGAGCCGCTTTGCGCAAACGCAACGCCAAAGCTCAGCGATCTCGATACAATGGGCCACCAAGCGGCGTGCTACATGGCCATTTCGGGCTCAGAGCACAGCCGCGCGCCGGCAAAAGCAAAAGGAGAAAACGCGGCATGACCAGACCCACACCCAAGGACGTCAAGGTGATCGCGCACGTCGCCGACGTGCCCGCCGATGACGAGGTCGCCAACCGTATCGCCAATTCGATCGGACCCGCATTCGACGGCTTCGCGCCGATCTCCGGCACGCTGCCGCTCGATCTCGAACCCGCGAGCTTCCTGCTGGCGCAGGTCGCGCAGAAGATCGAGAAGGTGTCGAAATGAGCACCGAGCCCGCCTTGATGACCCTGACTGCAGTCGCGAAGGCGATTGCCGAGAAGAAGGTCTCGTCGCATGAGGTGACGCGCGCGGTGCTGCACCGGATCGTTGAGTGGCAGCCTCGTCTCAACGCCTATATGGCGATCGAATCGGAAGAGGCACTGGCTGCTGCGACCGAGGCCGATGCCGAGCTTGCGAAAGGTAACAGCCGCGGCGTGCTGCATGGCGTGCCGATGGCGCACAAGGACATGTACTACGACGCCGGCAAGGTGGTGACCTGCGGCTCGCTGATCCGCCGCGATTTCGTGCCGAAGACGACCGCGACCGCGCTACAGCGGCTGAAGGACGCCGGACAGGTGCGGCTCGGCTCGTTGCAGATGGTCGAGTTCGCCTACGGACCCACCGGCCACAATGTGCACTACGGCCCGGTGCACAATCCCTGGAACGTCGATCACATCACTGGCGGTTCGTCGTCGGGCTCCGGCGCGGCGGTCGCGGCGCGTCTGACCTTTGCGGCGCTCGGCTCCGACACCGGCGGTTCAGTGCGCATGCCCGCGCATTTCTGCGGCGTCACCGGCTTGAAGACAACGGTTGGACGCATCAGCCGCGCCGGCGCGATGCCGTTGTCGCAGTCACTCGACACCGTCGGCCCGCTGGCGCAGACCGCGGAGGATTGCGCGCTGCTGCTTGGCCTGATGGCCGGCGCGGATACTGAGGATCTCACCGCCTCGAACCAGTCGGTGCCGGATTACATGGGCGCGACCAGGGAGTCGTTGAAAGGCTTGACGATCGGCGTGCCCACGGCGTTCTACGTCGACGACCTCGATTCCGAGGTGGCGCGCATCCTCGACGAGACCATTGCGACGCTGAAGAGGGAAGGCGCCGAGATCGTCAAGGTCGAGCTGCCGGATCAGCGCCAGCTCAGCTCGGCCTCGCAACTGGTGCTCGCGGTCGAGGCGGCGGCCTTCCACAAGCGCTGGATGATCGAGCGGCCACAGGATTACGGCGCGCAGGTGCTGATGCGTTTGCAGAATGGCCTGACGATTCCGGCGGTCACCTATCTCGAGGCAATGCGCTGGCGCGGGCCGGCGCTGGCCGCGCACAATGCCGCGGTCAGCGGCGTCGATGCGGTGATCGCGCCGTCGTCTCCGGTGCCGGCGCCGACGATTGCCGAGAGCGATGTCGGCAACGGTCCGGGTGCCGACGCGGTGCTGCAGCGGCTCACGCGCTTCACCCGTCCGGTCAACTATCTCGGCCTGCCGTCGCTCTCGATTCCGAGCGGCTTCACGAAGGCGGGCCTGCCGGTCGGCATGCAACTGATCGGCCGTTCCTTCGAGGAGGCCACGCTGCTCCGGATCGGTGCCGCCTTCCAGCGCGCGACCAATCATCACGCACAGGTGCCGAAACTCACATGACCGACCTCGTCGAGATCAGCAACCTCAACATCCGCTTCACCGGCGATCGGACGGTTCATGCCGTGAACGATCTCAGCCTGTCGCTCGGCGAGGGCGAGGTGTTGGGGCTGCTCGGCGAGTCCGGCTCCGGCAAGAGCGTGACACTGCGGGCGCTGATGCGGCTGTTGCCGAAGAAGCGCACGCAGATGTCCGGAAGCGTCAAGGTGCTGGGCCGGGAGGTGCTGACGATGGACGACGAGGCGCTGTCCGCGTTCCGCGGCCAGACCGTCTCGATGATCTTCCAGGAGCCGGCGCTCGCACTCGATCCGGTCTACACGATCGGGCGGCAGATCGCCGAAACAGTGATGCGGCACGAAGGCAAGAGCGAGCGCGAAGCGATGGCGCGTGCGCTCGAGATGCTCGAGGTGGTGCGGATTCCGTCTGCCAAGCGGCGGCTGGAATCCTATCCGCACGAGATGTCGGGCGGCATGCGGCAGCGCGCGATGATCGCGCTGGCGCTCGCCTGCAAGCCGAAGATCCTGCTCGCGGACGAGCCGACCACTGCGCTCGACGCCACCGTGCAGATCCAGATCCTGTTGTTGCTGCGCGAGCTGCAGCGCGAGTTCGGCATGTCCGTCATCTTCGTCACCCACGACATCGGCGTTGCCATCGAGATCTGCGACCGCGTCGCGGTGATGTATGCCGGCCAGATCGTCGAGCAGGGGGCGTTGCGCGAGATCGTGCGCAGGCCCGTCCATCCCTACGCTAAGGGCCTGTTGGCCTCGACCATCCATGGCGCAAAGCGCGGCGAGCGGCTGGAGACCATTCCGGGCACGCCGCCCTCACTCGATCGCGCGCCGACCGGCTGCTCCTTCGCGCCGCGCTGCGGCCTCGCCCAGCCACGCTGCAGCGAAGGCCTGCCGCCCAATGTGCTGATCGCGCCCGGGCGCATGGCGCGTTGCGTCTTGGCCGAGCCGGCGGTCGCAGCGGTTTAGCTCGCGCGGGCGACCGGCGGATTGCGGTTGCGCGACGGGAAGCTAGCGCCCGGTTCCGATTGCACCACCGTGCGATTGCGGGCCTCGGCCCGCTGTTGCGGATCCTTGGTTCCGTCGACTGGACCCACGGCATTGGGTCCCAACGTCGTGGCAGGCCCCCGAACCTGACAGTCCACTGGTTACCACAAGATGAGTAGATCGGGACCGGGCCAAGGCAGGCTGCCTGGAGCCCGGGTTTGGCGTCGGCAGCGGCGCGTTGCTCGATATCCAGGGCGAGATCGGCCGGGTCTCGATGGCGGCCGTTCTCGTGCCTTTTCCAAAAACACGGCCCGGTTCGGCGACAAACTAGCCATCATTCCTTCAATTCCCCGTGCCATCACCGACTTGCGGTCGCGAACCAGCCTCTCGGTTAACGCGACTTAAATGGTGGATGATCACACAAAAATGGACGATGGCCACAAACGTCGGTACAACGTGGCTTTCACATAACCCTTTGGCAGAGACTGGACTTTATGGCAGCCGTTCCCGCCGTCCGGCGTTCCGAACTGGGAGACGCGCTGCGCGCGTGCCGCAGTGCCTTCATTGGCGTTGGTTTCATGAGTTGCATGATCAACCTGTTGTACCTGACAGGTTCGATGTTCATGCTGCAGGTCTATGACCGGGTGCTGCCGAGCCGCAGCGTTCCAACGCTGGTCGGCCTCGTGGTCATCGCCGCCGGCCTTTACATTGCCCAGGGAGTGCTCGATCTGCTGCGCGGCCGGATTCTCGGCCGCATCGGAACCTCACTCGACGAAGCGCTCAACGCGCGGGTGTTTGACACCATCATCCGGCTGCCCCTGATGGCCGGCAATCGCAGTGAGGGCCTGCAACCGCTGCGCGACCTCGACAATGTGCGCTCCTTCCTCGGCAGCATGGGGCCCGGAGCGTTCTTCGATCTGCCCTGGCTGCCGTTCTACATGGCGATCTGCTTTGCGTTCCATTGGCTGCTCGGCGTCACCGCGCTGGTTGGCGCCATCATTCTGGTGGCGCTGACCTTGATCACCGAATACCTGTCGCGCGCGCCTGCCAAGGATGCGCTGACGCTTGCAGCGCGGCGCAACGATATCGCGGCGTCCAGCCGCCGCAATGCCGAGGTGCTCGTCGCGATGGGCATGGCCGGGCGGATGAACCAGCGCTGGAACGATGCCAACGAGGACTATCTGACCGGCAACCAGCGCGCGAGCGACGTCGCCGGCGGGTTGGGTGCGGTCGCCAAGGTGCTGCGCATGATGCTGCAGTCGTCCGTGCTTGCGGTCGGCGCCTATCTGGTGATCCACCAGGAAGCCACCGGTGGCATCATCATCGCCGGCTCGATCCTGAGCGCCCGGGCGCTGGCGCCGGTCGATCTGGCGATCGCGCACTGGAAGGGATTCGTCGCTGCGCGCCAGAGCTGGCACCGGCTCAACCGGCTGCTGCAGCAGATGCCGGCGCGGCCTGAGCAAACCCTGTTGCAGCCGCCGACGAAGAGGCTGTCGATCGAGGGTGTGACCATGGTCGCGCCGGGCGATCAGCGCGTGATCGTGCAGGATGTCAGCTTTACGGTCGAAGCCGGCAGCGGCGTCGGCGTGATTGGTCCGAGCGGTTCCGGCAAGTCGTCGCTGATCCGGGCGTTGGTCGGCGTCTGGACGCCGGTCCGCGGCAAGGTGCGGCTCGACGGCGCTGCGCTCGACCAATGGTCGTCGGACGTGCTCGGACGCTATGTCGGGTATCTGCCGCAGGACGTCGAACTGTTCGGCGGCACGATCGCGCAGAACATCTCGCGCTTCGATCCCGACGCCAAGTCCGATGCCATCATCGCGGCGGCCAAGGAGGCCGGCGTCCACGAGATGATCATCAAGATGCGCGAGGGCTATGACACCCAGGTCGGCGAGCAGGGCAGTGCGCTCTCGGCCGGCCAGGCGCAGCGCGTCGCGCTGGCGCGCGCGCTTTACGGCAAGCCGTTCCTGGTCGTGCTCGACGAGCCGAATTCCAATCTCGACAGTGAGGGCGACGAGGCGCTGACCCGCGCGGTGCGCTCGGCGCGGGAGCGCGGCGCGATCGTCGTCGTGGTCGCGCACCGCCCGATCGGCATCGAAGGCGTGGATCAGCTCCTGGTGCTGAAGGACGGCCGCATGCAGACCTTCGGACCGAAGGATGTCGTGCTCGGCCAGGTGCTGCAGCGTGTCGCGCCGCCCGCGCCGGTCAGGATCGTTGCCGATGCGGGAGCAGCCAAGTCATGACCGATCTCCCGCGCAACGCACATCAATCGATCAGGAAGCATCTGATCGTAGGGCTTGCCGTGGTGCTGGTTCTGGCCGGCGGCGTCGGCGGCTGGGCCTCGACGGTGCCGATCTCGGGCGCATTGATTGCACCGGGCTCCGTGGTCGTCGATACCAACGTCAAGAAGGTGCAGCATCCGACCGGCGGCGTGGTCGGCGAGATCCTGGCGCGTGACGGCGACACGGTGAAAGCCGGCGACGTCGTCGTGCGTCTCGACGAGACGGTCGTGAAGGCAAGCCTTGCGATCGTGGTCAAGACCTTGAACGGTCTCTACGCGCGTGCCGCGCGGTTGGAGGCCGAGCAGCAGGGCCGCGACAAGATCGTCTTTCCACCGCAGCTCACCGAGCAGGCCAACGATCCCGACGTTCGCGATGTCATGGCGAGCGAAACCAAGCTGTTCGAGGTCCGGGTGAATGGCCGCACCGGCCAGAAGGCGCAACTCCGCGAGCGTGTCGTCCAGCTCAACGAAGAGATCGCGGGGCTCCAGGCCCAGGAGCAGGCCAAGGACAAGGAGATCGCGCTGGTTCAGCAGGAGCTGGTCGGCGTCCGCCAGCTCTATGAGCAGCATCTGGTGCAGCTCACCCGGCTGACCACGCTGGAGCGCGACGCGGCCCGGCTCGCCGGCGAGCGTGCGCAATACATCGCATCGCGCGCGCAGGCCAAGGGCAAGATCACCGAGACCGAGCTGCAGATCATCCAGGTCGACAAGGACATGCTGGCCGAGGTTTCCAAGGATCTGCGCGAGACCAACGACAAGATCGGCGAGTATGTCGAGCGCAAGGTGACCGCGGAAGATCAGCTCCGCCGCATCGACATCCGCGCACCGCAGGACGGCGTCGTGCTGCAGTCGACCGTGCATACGGTCGGCGGCGTCATCACCGCAGGTGACGCGATCATGATGATCGTGCCGAAGGCCGACGCGCTGTCGGTCGAAGCCAAGGTCAATCCGCAGGACATCGACAAGCTGCAGATCGGCCAGAAGACGTTGCTGCGGCTCTCCGCCTTCAACCAGCGCACCACACCTGAGCTCAACGGCGTGGTCACCCGCGTCTCCGCCGACACCACGACGGATCAGCGCACCGGGCAGTCCTATTACACCATCCGCGTCTCGATGCCGCCGGAGGAAGTCGCCCGCCTCGGCAGCGAGGTCAAGATCATCCCGGGCATGCCGGTGGAAGCCTTCGTGCAGACCGGCGATCGCACCATGCTGTCCTATCTGATGAAGCCGTTGAGCGACCAATTCATGCGCTCGTTCCGGGAGAAGTGAGATTACTCGCTGGTTCTCGTAGCCCGGATGCAGCGAAGCGCAATCCGGGACAGCTTCATCCGCTACACAACCGTTCCCGGATTTCGCTGCGCTCCATCCGGGCTACGATCCGGGCGATCACCGCGACAGATTCTTCAGCAGCAACTGCAGCGCCGCCTTGGCGAACGCCTGCATGTTGGCCTGCCGGTCGTTGCCGCCGGTCTCGAGCGTGATCACCTGCTGTTGTGGTCCGGCGACCGCCATGCAGGTATGGCCGGCGGCGTCGCCGTAGCGGTTGCCGGTCGGGCCGGCTGCACCGGTTTCCGACAATCCCCAATCGGTCGAGAGGCGTTCGCGAATCTGCCGCGCGAGCAGTTGCGCGTAGGGCTCGGACGCCGAGCGGATGCCGCGCATGGCATCGTCCGGAATATCCATCAGCGCGCGCCGGGCGTCGCGCGTGTAGATCACTCCGCCGCCGATGAAATAGGCCGACGCCCCGGGCACCGCGAGCAGCGATGCGGAGATCAGTCCCCCGGTCGAGGATTCCGCGACGGCGATCGTCTGCCTGTTCGCGATCAGTTTTGCGGCGATCTGCTCGGCGATGGATACGAGCTCGGTCATCGGCAGCCTTTCTGTTGTGCCATGAAAATTATCCGGGGCGTCCTGCCGTCCTAGCACACCACATCGCCCTCTGCCGAGTTGCCCGCCACCGGCAGGCCTGCTTGAATGCCGTCCAAACAAGTTGGCGTCGCCACGGGCGCGCCGATCAGAGGAAACATCATGACGTCGCCCATCGCGGGCGGCGTGGATTGCGATCTGCATCCCGCCGTGCCTCATCTCACCAGCCTGCTGCCTTACTTGAACGACTACTGGCGCGACCAGGTGACGACGCGCGGCATGACGGACCTGATCTCGCAGTCCTATCCGCTCAATTCGCCGATCTCGTCGCGGCCGGACTGGCGGCCGGCGCAGGGCAAGCCGGGCTCTGCTATCGCCGACATGCAGCGTCAGGCGCTCGACAAGTTCGGCACGGCCTACGGCATCTGCAATCCGCTCTACGGCGTGCAAATGGTGTTCTCCGAGGACATGGCGAACGCGTTCTGCCGCGCGCTGAACGACTGGCTGGTGAAGGAATGGCTCGACAAGGATGATCGCCTGCGCGGCTCGATCGTGATTCCAGTGCAAAGCATCGAGAAGGCGGTCGCCGAGA
Source organism: Bradyrhizobium sp. ORS 86 (assembly GCF_045571475.1). Lineage (NCBI taxonomy): Bacteria > Pseudomonadati > Pseudomonadota > Alphaproteobacteria > Hyphomicrobiales > Nitrobacteraceae > Bradyrhizobium > Bradyrhizobium sp. ORS 86. The sequence goes on from NZ_CP120699.1 coordinate 855,899, forward strand.
TCGAGCGTTGCGCGCAGGATAAGCGCTTCGTGCAGGTGCTGATGCTGGTCATGGGCGACACGCCGCTCGGCAAGCGCCATTATTGGCCGATCTACGCGGCGGCCGAGCGCCTTGGGCTACCGATCGGCATCCATGCCGGCAGCGCCTATCACAATCCGCCGACGTCGGTCGGCTGGGGCTCCTATCACATCGAGGATTATGTCGCGCAGGCGCAGGCGTTCCAGACCCAGCTCACCAGCCTGATCGTCGAGGGCGTGTTCGCGCGCCATCCGAGCCTGAAGATGGTGATGCTGGAATCGGGCTTCACCTGGCTGCCACCTTTCCTGTGGCGGCTGCACAAGTTCTGGCGCGGCGTGCGCATGGAAACGCCGTGGGTCGACCGCGCGCCGCTGGAGATTGTGCGCAGCAACATCCGTTTCTCGCTGCAACCGGTCGACGCGCCGCCGGAACCCGATACGCTGAACCGGTTGTTCGACCATATGCAGTCGGACGAATTGCTTCTATTCTCGACCGACTATCCGCATTGGCAGTTCGACGGCGATGACGTGCTGCCGGAGGGATTATCGCCGGATCTCGTGCGCAAGATCATGGTCGACAACCCACACGCGACTTATACGCGCTTGAAAGTCAGGGAGACGACGTCATGAACGTCCAGCTTCGCGAACGCCCGCAAGCCGCATCGTCCACCGCCATCAAGACCGCGATTGCCGATTGCGACATCCATCCGGCGCGCGCGACGGCGGACGAACTGTATCCGTTCCTGGCAAAGCGCTGGCATGCGCATCTCGAAACCTTCGGCGTTCATGCCTATCAGGGCATGATGGGCGGACCGCCCTATCCAAAGGCGCAGCCCAACGCCTCCCGCCGCGATGCCTATCCGCCGGAGGGCGGCCCGCAGGGCTCTTCGCTGTCCTTCATGCAGAAGCAGCTTCTCGACCCCAACAACGTCGCGCTCGGGGTGCTCAATCCGCTCAACACCGGGCAGGGCGTTCGCAACCAGGATCTCGCCGGCGCGATCTGCTCGGCGGTCAACGACTGGCAGATCGAGAAATGGACCAGCAAGGATTCCCGGCTGAAGGGCTCGATCGTCGTCGCCAATGAGGACGGCGTCTCGGCCGCCGCTGAAATCCGCAAGCGCGCGGGCGACAAGAACTTCGTCCAGGTCCTCCTGCTCAGCCGCAACGTCGAGCCGCTCGGTCAGCGCCGCTACTGGCCGATTTACCAAGCCGCGGAAGAGGCCGGGCTGCCGATCGGCGTGCATGCCTTCGGCTTCGGCGGCAATCCCATCACCGCATCGGGCTGGCCGAGCTATTACATCGAGGAGATGGTTGGCCATTCGCAGTGTCAGCAGACCGCGCTGGCGAGCCTCGTGCTCGAAGGCGTGTTCGAGCGCTTCCCGAAATTGAAGATGGTGATGGTCGAAGCCGGCTTCGGCTGGGCGCCGTCGTTGGCCTGGCGGCTCGACAAGGTGTTCGCGCGGCTGCACGCCGAGGTGCCGCATCTGAAACGCAAGCCGTCGGACTATATCCGCGACCACATCTGGTGGACGACGCAGCCGATGGAGGATCCGGAAAGTCGCGACCATCTGTTCCAGACCATCGAATGGATCGGCTGGGACAAGCTGTTGTTCGCGACCGACTATCCGCACTGGGATTACGACGACCCGTCGCGCGTGTTGCCGGCCGGCGTCAGCGACGCCAACAAGCAGGCGTTCTATCTCGACAATGCGAAGAAGCTCTACGGTATTGCATAAATGGCGCGTCATGTGGTTGCCCCGGTGGATGAGCTGCCGCCGGGTTCGCGAAAATTCATCGAGATCGACGGACGGCCGATCGCGGTCTTCAACGTCAAGGGCGAGTTCTTCGGTCTGTTGAACCGCTGCCCGCATCAGGGCGCGGCGCTCTGTGAGGGCCCGCTGATCGGCCTGGCATCGTCATCCGATCCAGGCGAGATCGAATACACCAAGCTCGGCGAGATCCTGCGCTGCCCGTGGCACGGCTGGGAGTTCGACATCCGCACCGGCCAGTCCTATTGCGATCCCCGCCGCTTCCGCGTGCGCGCCTATCCGGTCAATGTCGAGGCAGGCACGAACCTCGTCAAAGGGCCCTATGTGGCCGAGACCATTAAGGTCGCTGTCGAGAGCGACTACGTGGTGGTGGACCTGTAGCCGCGATCTTCCCGGTATCCGTGTTCACGGGATCCCGGTATCGATGAGCGTCGTGCGAAAGTTCCTGATGCGTGCGTTTGGGCGCCCTCGGGGTCTCCTCGGCAGCCCTGGCAGTCACTGCGGCGCGCCGCTCATCATGATCTGCCGCTCCCACGCATAGCGAGCACCGGTGCCACGAAGCGGTACATGGCGGAGACGATCGCGGTGTCGGTCGAGAGCGATTACATCGAACTTCCCGTGGAACGCGATCACAAGGTCGTCAAATAGCACTGGAAGCCTGTTGATATCCTGCTTTGCGATTCTTGCTCGCATTCGTCGGTGGACGGCCCGGCTACATCGGTCTACATCCGTCAGGTGCCGGGGGCGGCCGCGTAAGGAGTGGACATGGGGTCGCGGTACCGGAGACACCTGAATGTTCTTTTGCCGTGCTTGGTCGTGCTCGGCATCATGTTCGGGCTGGTGGCCTATGCGCCGGAACTGTACCGCGCATTCTGCGGTGCCACCGGATATGGAGGGACGACGCAGCGGGCGTATTCCGATCCGACGACCACTTCCGACAAGACAGTGACGGTCGCGTTCGACAGCAATGTCGCGCCGGGCTTGCCGTGGCGGTTCGAGCCGGAACAACGCTTTGTTACGGTTCACCTCGGCGAACAAAAGCTCGTATTCTTCACAGCCGAAAACCTCAGCAACGAGTCGATCGTCGGACACGCTGCATTTAACGTCACGCCCGAGACGAGCGGTATCTATTTCAACAAGATTCAATGCTTCTGCTTCAATGAGGAGCGTCTCGATCCGCATCAGAAGGTCGAAATGCCCGTTGTCTTTTTCGTCGATCCGGCCTTTGCGAAGGATCCGGACAACCTCCACGTCGATACAATCACGCTCAGCTATACGTTTTTTCGCTCGGCGAATCCCTCACAGAGCAAGAACCTTTCACGCTTCCTGGCCGATGCCGCGCCGGATCCCGCCCACGGCCAGCAGCTCTTCACCGAACGGTGCACGGCATGTCATGCGTTGGATGCCAATAAGGCCGGCCCCGTACTTGGCGGCGTCGTGGGCCGCAGGGCCGGCTCGGCCCCCGGATACCACTATTCGCCGGCACTAAAGACGGCCGGTCTCACCTGGTCTACGGATAATCTTGATCGGTGGCTGGCCGATCCGCAGAAACTGGTACCCGGGGCACGCATGCCGGTGCGTGTGCTCGACGCTCCATCGCGCCGCGACATCGTCGCTTACCTGCAGAAGGTAGGCCAGCAGCACATCAACCGGACTGGTTCGAACACGGCCGCATCGGACGGAGAATACTAGCCCGACGCTCGGGCAAATGCGACGGTGAGGGTAGATCAGTCCGGCAAGGCTCGGGCAGGCAATGCCCCGAAGTGACGGGAGCTACGAATGCTCCATCATCCGTCGTTCTCGCGCATAGCGCACCAGCGCGACGAAGCGGTAGATGCCGTGCACGAACTTGCCATAGGGCATGGTGATGAACAGCGCGAACACCACGCCGAGATGCAGCGCTAACAGCGGGCCCATCGCGCCGGTCTCGCGCCAGAATAGCAGCGCAAGGCCGCTGATGCTGGTCAGGAACAGCATCGCGATGAACGCGGTGTCCATGCCCATGCGCTGCTCGTCGACCAGCACGCGGTCGCGCTTCCATTTCTCAGTGAATATGCCGATCGGGCCGATCACGAGGCCGATGCCGCCGAGTGTTCCGAGCACGACAGGCAGGTCCCACCACGCATACGGCGCCTCGCGTGCCAGCAGATAATGATAGAGCGTGCCGACGCAGGTTGCGGCGAAGCACAGGGCAAAGCCGTAGAAGGTGAAATGGTGATACAGCTTGCGACGGTCGGTCGGGCGGTCGTCCTCGTTGAAGCAGCCGACCCCGCCGCCGTCGAGATAGCGCAACTCGCCGGCTTCGCGGATCGCCTGCAGCAGCGCCTTGCTGTCCGTCCTCATGCCGACAGGCTCGCCGATGTCGCGCCAGAACGCGCGCACGCCCATGACCAGCGCAAGAATCGCATAGAGGAAGGCCAGGCCGAACAGCAGCGCCATCGCGTTGTGCGGCATCAATCGATAGAACGCGCCGGGGCCGGTGTGGATGCCATAGAGCACGGCGCGGTCGTTGGCCGCGGCGAAGCCGAAGATGAAGATGGCGACGCTCAGTGCCGCGATCAGGCTGATGACGAGGCCGTTGCGCGCAAACGCGCCGGCAAGCGCGCGCGGCCAGGCATAGGCGGCGTAGGACTCGGCGCGGGCGATCGCGAGCGTCTGCGGCACATTGACGTTGAATTCGTGCGGCGGCGAAAACTGGCAGTCGGTGTAACAGGCACCGCAGGCATGGCAGAGATTGGCGAGGTAGTTGAGGTCGCCATCGGTGAAGGCGCGGCGCATCTCCATCGCGGGGAACACCGCGCACAGGCCCTCGCAATAGCGGCAGGAGTTGCACACCGTCATCAGACGGTCGGCTTCCTGCAAGATCCTGGTCCCGTGCATCGTCTTGTCTATCCCGCTACTTCTTCGTCAGCCCCTTGCCTTCCAGCCATGTCTGGATCAGGCCGGCGACTTCGGCGTTGTTCTTGTCCATCATCATCATGTGCGAATTGCCCTTGATGCCGACCTTCGGCAGGTCGACGACGTCGACGCTGCCGCCGGCGGCCTTGATGGCATCGGCAAAGGCGACGCCGGTGGCGCGGATCTTCGGCCAGCGCGAATCGCGCTCGATGTAGTCGCCATAGACGATCAGCGTCGGGATATCCTTCAGCGCATCGACCTTGGCGGGATCGCCGACGCCGGCCGGCTCGATCGCGATCAGCGCCTTCACCTTGTCGGGCCGTGCCTGCGCGACCTTGAAGCCGAAGGTGCCTGCCTGGCTATGGAACAGGATGATGCAGGGCCCGACGCGATCGATTTCAGCGATATAGGCCGCGATCGTCGCATCATCGGTGGTGGTCCAGCGCGGCACGTTCTGCTTGACGAAGTTCTCATAGCCCTCGTTCGGAAATTGGCTTCCCGGCATCAGCCTCCGCTTGGCGGGATCTGGATCGTATGAACCCGGACCGTCGCCGATGCGAAAGCGCTCGAACGGATTGGCGGTGGTGAGAAACACCGGGTCGCCCTTGAAGATATCGGGATATTGCGCCCAGCCGGCGCGGCCACGCTCGACAGCGTCTGAATTGTAGACGCTCCAGCCCTTGCGCAGGAAGTAGGTCAGCCAGCCCTCGCGGCCGTCCGGGGTGGTCTCGTAGGTGACGCCGGTCAGTCCGCCGCCGTGCCACAGCAGCAGCGGATAGGCGCCCGTCTCGTGCTGCGGCAGGAAGTACTGCACGTACATCTGCTCAACCTGGTAGGTGCCGTTCGGATCGACTTTTGCCGGCACGCCACCCGGCGTGAAGGTAACCTCCTTCACCGGCTTGCCTTTGATCTCGACGAGGCGGCCGCCGACATGGAACGAGCCCATGTCGCGCAGCGCGATCGGCTCGGCGGCGTGCGTGGCGGTCGACGCCATCAGGATGGCGGCAGCGGAGATAAGTGCAAATCGCGACATCGGTGCTCCCGCTTTCTTCTCCCTCTTCCCGCTCTTCGCGGGGTCGAGACGAGCGAAGCTCGCTCTTAGAGGGTCGGGGTGATTGGCTCTTTCTATGAACCGAGCTCGCGGAGCGTCCCCCTCACCCGGATTGCTTCGCAATCCGACCTCTCCCCGCAGGCGGGGCGAGGTGAGCAGGACGCGGCGCTCAGTTCCGCGCATGCTTCGCCGCTTCCCGGCCGGCGACGCGGCCGAACACGCTGCCGATGGTCATGCCGATGCCGGCGGCATATCCCTTGCCCAGCACGTTGCCGGCCATGATCTCGCCGGCGGCGAACATGTTGGCGGAGGGCTTGCCATCCTTCATCAGGATCCGCGCCTGCTTGTTCACGCGGGTGCCGAGATAGGTGAAGGTGATGCCGGGCCGCACCGGATAGGCGAGGTAAGGCGGCGCCTCGATCTTGCGCGCCCAATGCGTCTTTGGCGGCGTGATGCCCTCGGTGCGGCAGTCGTCGAGGATGGTGTGGTCGAAGGTGCCTGGTCGCACCGCGGCGTTGAATTCGGTGATGGTCTTCTCCAGCGCGCTCGCATCGAGCTCGAGCTTGCCGGCGAGTTCGGCAATCGTCGCGCCCGCGATCGGTGGAAACAGCGTCGGCATGAAGCTGGTGACCACAGTCGAATCGAAGATGATGTAGGCGATCTGGTCCGGCTGCGCCGCGACCAGCCGGCCCCAGATCGCATAGCGCTTCGGCCAGATGTCCTCGCCCTCGTCGTAGAATCGCTCCGCGTGCTTGTTGACGACGATGCCGAACACGACAGAGTCGTGGCGCGTGATGATGCCGCCGTCGAATTTCGGCGCGCGCGCGTCGATCGCCACCGCGTGGCATTGCGTCGGATCGCCGACCTCCTGCACGCCCTTGGTGAGCAGCATCTTCAGGATCGAACCGCGGTTATAGGGCGTGCCGCGGATCAGGAAATTGTCGGCGGCCTCGCCCCAATGTTCCTTCAGCCATTCGATGTTGGCCTCGAACCCGCCGGCCGCCGCCACCAGGGTCGAGGCGCGTACCTCGGTCTTGCCGTTCACTGGTTGCTTCAATTGAGCCGAAAGGAACATGCCGTCCTCGACCCGGAGATCGATCACCTCGGCGTCATAGAGGATGTCGACGCCGATCTCCTCGGCGGTACGATACAGTGCGTTGAGCATGGCGCGGCCGCCGCCAAGGAAGAACGAGTTGGTGCGGCCGAGGCTCAGCGTGCCGCCGAGTGAGGGCTGCCAGCGCACGCCCTGTTCGACGATCCAGTTCAGGATGTCCTTGGACTCGTGGATCATGAAGCGGGCCAGTTCCTCGTCGGTCTGGCCGCCGGTCACCAGCAGCAAATCCTTCCAGAATTCCTCTTCGGTGTAGGGGCCGGTGAGGATCTCGGTCGCCGCGTCGTGGGCGCAGCGCATGTTGCGGGTGTGTCGGGTGTTGCCGCCGCGGTAGAACTTCGGCGCGCCTTCCAGCACCAGCACCGAAGCGCCCGCCCGTCTGGCGCTGATCGCAGCGCAGAGGGCAGCATTGCCGCCCCCGATCACCAGCACGTCGAACCTGCGCGTCAAGTCAACCATGCGCTCTTGTTATCGTTGCTGGCATGGAAAGCAACACGGCCGGGCGGATACCTGATCCGCCCGGCCGTGATGTGGAATATCAGGCCACCACCGTCTCGCGCTGCGCGGCCGTCTGGCCGCCGCGATAGACGATTAGTGCGGCAGTGATGCCGAGCGCCGCGGCGCACATCAGCCAGAAGCCCGGCGAGGCCTTGTCGCCGGTATGCTGGATCAGCCAGGTCGAGGCGAACGGCGTGAAGGTGCCGAACAGTCCTGCCGCCAGCGCGAATGCCAGCGAGAAGCAGGTGGTGCGGACATGCGCCGGCACGATCTCGACCAGGCAGCCCAGCATGGTGCCGCTGTAGACGCCGAAATAGAACGAGAACATCATCTCGACCGCCAGCATCTTGCCGAAGGTGGGATCGGTGACCAGCCAGTGCAGTGCCGGATAGGCGGTCACGAAGGACAGGCCCGCGATGGCGAGCAGCACCGGCTTGCGGCCAAGCCGGTCGGAGACCGCGCCGCCGACCGGATTCCAGATGAAGTTGGTCACCGCGACCAGCAGCGTAACCAGGAGCGCGTCACGGGTGGTCAGCTTCAGCACGCTCTTGCCGAAGGTCGGCGTATAGACCGTGACGAAGTAGAAGGTCGTGGTGGTCAGCACCGCGATCATCATGCCCAGAATGACGATGCGCCAATTCGCCATTGCCGATGCGAACACCTCGCTTGCGGTCGGGTGCTTCTTCATCGCCAGGAACGCCGGGGTTTCCTCCAGCGTCCGACGCAGGAAGAAGATCACCGGAATGATCAGGCACCCGACGAAGAACGGGATGCGCCAGCCCCAGGCCGCGACGGTGTCGGCCGGCATGCTCTCGTGGAGCACGTAGCCGAGAATCGAGGCGACGAAGATCGCGACCTGCTGGCTCGCCGACTGGAACGAGGTATAGAAGCCGCGATTGCCCGGCGTGGCGATCTCCGCGAGATAGACCGAGACGCCGCCGAGCTCGACGCCGGCGGAGAAGCCCTGCAGCAGACGGGCGATCAGAACGATGACCGGCGCGGCAATGCCGATCGTCGCATAGCTCGGGCAGAACGCGATCACCACGGTGCCGATCGCCATGATCGAGAGCGTCACGATCAGGCCCTGGCGGCGGCCGATCTTGTCGATATAGGCGCCGAGCACGACCGCGCCGACCGGGCGCATCAGGGCGCCGAGCCAGAACACGCCGAATGCATTGAGCAGCGCCGCGGTCTCGTTCTGGGAAGGGAAGAAGGCTTTTGCAATCGCCTGGGCGTAGAAGCCGAACAGGAAGAAGTCGAATTGCTCGAGGAAATTGCCGCTGGTCGCACGCAGAATGGCTCCGATGCGCGACTTGATCTGCGGGACTTGCGGTGGATTCGACTGCGACATAACGCCCTTTCCTCTTGGTGGCAGACGGGCCGACGAAAATTGTCCCGCCAGCCAAGGCAGTTAGCTGCCCGTGCGGCAATTTGGCACGCCTGTCCGGCGCGACCAACCCGAAAAACGCGCTCAGACCATCGGAAAATAGCCGTACGAAAAAAAGCCTCGTTGCAGCCTGCGCGACATCAGGCCGTGGCGCGCGCGGTTGTGCTGAGCCAGTTCCGGAACGCCGCGAGCTTGGGTGTATCCGCCCGTCCCTGCGGGGAGACCAGGTAGAAGCCCGCGTCCGCCGGCAGCGTGATCTTGAAGGGAACCACGAGGCGGCCTTTGGCGATGTCGTCCTTCACATAAGAGGTCCGGCCCATCGCAACGCCGATCCCGTCGATCGCGGCCTGGACCGTCACGAAGGTGAGGTCGAAGGTGATGCCCGGCTGCCTCGATATGTCGTTCGGCAGCCCGGCCGCGGTCAGCCACAGCCGCCAGTCATCGCTGTTGGTGTTGCTGGTGTGCAGCAGCACGTGGTCGCGGAGGTCCTCGGGGCATTTCAGCGGCTTGTTTCCCTGCAGCAAGGATGGGCTGCACACCGGAAACAGTTCATCGGCCATCAGCCACTCAGCGCGCAGGCCGGACCATTGACCGCGGCCATAGCGGATCGCGGCATCGACTTTGTCGCGCTGGAAATCGACCAGGCTGGTCGACGTGGTGATGCGGACGTCGATGCCGGGATGCGCCTCCTGGAATGCCGAGAGCCGCGGCAGCAGCCATTTGGCGGCCAGCGAGGCGAGGGTGGAGACGGTCAGGACGCGGCCATCGTCTCTGCGCAGCAGGCGATCGGTCGCAAGCCGCAGGTCGTTGAAGGCGGCCCGCACGTTGGGAAGGTATTCGGCAGCTTCCGGCGTCAGGCTGAGTGAACGGTTCTGTCGCACGAACAGGCGGACGCCGAGCTCTTCCTCGAGCCGCCGGATCTGATGGCTGATCGCGGTCTGCGTCACGTTCAGTTCGGACGCCGCCAGCGTGAAGCTCATGTGCCGCGCAGCAGCCTCGAAGGCCCGCAGCCCGTTCAGCGAAGGCAGTCGGCTTGTCATTCGGGGATGGCTCCCAGCCTCATGACTTTAATTCATGCGAAGCGATACAAAATGTCGTTTGTGGAAGGCTCCGATGCCGCCGATATTAGCTCCCGCAGGTTACCGAAAGGAGCCGGAAATGTCCATTTTCACTCATCAATCGATGACAAATCATCATGTCGATAGCCTTTTTAACCAGGTGGGCGACACCCTGCACACATGGTGGGACCGCTACGAGCGCCGGCGCGAGCTGGCGCAGTGGTCGGAGCGCGACCTTCACGACATCGGCGTATCGCGGAGCGACGTGGCTTTCGAAATCGAAAAGCCGTTCTGGCGGGCCTGAGCAGGCCGTCAACGCCGGCGCCGCCTCGGTGGAGGGGCGTCGGCGAATTTCTTTGGCCGAGGAGCGTGTGATGGCTGCGCTGCGTCTCGATGATCTCAAGCAATATTCCGACGTGCTGCGTGCGAAGGACGGTCGCGAGATCAAGGTGCGGTTCGTCGAGCCGCGCGATCGCGAGGAGCTGCAGGGCTACATCCGCTCGCTCTCCGCGGGGTCACGTTACAATCGCTTCCTGGGCGCGCTGAGCGAGCTGCCGAAGCTGGAGCTCGAGCGTTTCATTCACATCGGCGAGGCTGACCGGTTCACGGTGGTCGCGACGATCGTTGTCGACGGCTTCGAGACCATCGTCGGCGAGGCCCGCTACGCCTTCCATGCCGACACGTCGAGCGTCGAGTTCGGCCTGTCGATCGACGACCGGTGGCAGGGCCACGGCATCGGCAAAGCACTCTTGAAAAATATTGAATGCCGCGCGGCGTCCTTCGGAGCCGGGCGCGTCTTCGGCGACACGCTCCGGTCCAACGCGACCATGATCGGGCTTGCGCGCAAGTCCGGTTACACCTTCACGAACAGTCCCGGCGACTGGAAGCTGGTGCGCGTCGAGAAGGAGATCCACGTCAAACCGCAAGAAAGTCCCTGTGCTAGCTGGCGGCTCGCTGCCGCTTCCCGCATGGCCGCGACGTCCTCGCTTGCGGTTTGATCCACTGCGCCCGGTTCTGGCCCCTCCAGAACCGGGCGTTTTTTCTTCTGGCTAAGTTCTTCAACCGGCGTGGCCCTCTTGCCTCCCCTTGAAAAGGGGCGGTCGCTTTGCTCGCCAGAGCAAAGCGGGTGGGGATCAGCTCTCTCCTTGAGCAACGGTGCGTGCGGCTGGACCCCATCCTGACCTTCCCCCTTTCAGGGGAAAGGAGAAGAGACTGCGCTGACGCGCCTAATTGCCCCGAAACACCGGCTTGCGTTTGTCGATGAAGGCCTGCACCGCTTCCTTGTGATCGGCCGTCGTGGTGAGCCGGATCAGCCGCTCGGCCTCGTGGTCGCGTGCGGTGGCGAAGTCGAACAGCAGCGCTTCATCGAGATTGTCCTTCATGTAGCGCAGCGCCAGGGTCGGGCCGTCGGCCATCGACTTGGCGAGCGCGAAGGCCTCGTCTTGCAGCGTCTCGTCCGGCACCACGCGATTGACGAGACCGATCTGCTCGCATCGCGTGGCGTCGACCTTCTCGGCCGTGAACATCAGCTCGCGGGCGCGCGCAGTGCCGACCAGGCGGGTGAGCAACCAGGCGATGCCGTAATCGCCGCTCAGCGCCACGCGCAGATAGCCGGTCGAGACGAAGGCGGATTGCGCGGCGATGCGCAGGTCGCAGGCCATCGCGAGCGCGAGCCCGGCGCCGACCGCGGGGCCGGGCAGCGCGGCGATGGTCGGCTTGCGCACCGAGGCGAGCGCACCGGTGAGCAGGCGCTGGCGTTCCTGCAGATCGGCGACCTTGTCCTCATAGGACATGTCGAGCTTCTTCTTGTCGCGATGCGCGCCCATGCCCTTGACGTTGCCGCCGGCGCAGAACGCCTGGCCGGCGCCGGTGAGCAGCAGCACGCCGACCTCGGGATTCTCGCCGCAGGTCCGGATCATCGTGCGCAGCGCCGGCGTCAGCGTGTCCGACATCGCGTTGCGCACCTCGGGGCGGTTCAGCGTGATGATGGCGACGCGGTCGCGGACCACGCAGAGCAGTTCGTCGGTGCCGGTCTCGATCTTGATTTCGCTGGTCATATCGCTCCCCAATATCTGTTGTGTTGTCCGGCCATTCCGGGTCTGGTGCTAACGCACTATCCCGGAATGACGGTGAACGTTGCTTCGTGGGCAAGGGCGCGAAGCGCCGTGCCCCCACCGTTCAACATTCTACTCGCGATGGTGGGCACGCCCGCGCTTTGCCCACCCTACGGTCTACGGTTTTACATGACTTCCGTCATCTCAAAACTTCTCGACCCAGGGCCGCAGTTCGAGCTCCCAGCTCCAGGCGCTGCGCGGCTGCTGCAGCACGTTCCAATAGCTCAAGGCAATCGCATCGGGATCGAGCGTCGAGTCCGGCCGGTCGGTGGGCTCGGTGCGAGCTGCGCTGCGGATGCCGCCATCAATCACGAAATGCGCGACATGGATTCCTTGCGGCGACAATTCGCGCGCCATGCTCTGCGCCAGGCCACGCAACGCGAACTTGCCCATCGCGAACGGCGCCGATTGCGCGTAGCCCTTCACGCTAGCGGATGCACCGGTGAACAGGATCGCGCCCTTCTTGTTCGGCAGCATGCGTTTCGCCGCCTCTTGCGCCACCAGGAAGCCGCCGAAGGCGGAAACCGCGATCGCCCGCTCGACCTCGGCTGGCACCAGTTCGAGGAACGGTCCGCGCATGCGGCCGGAGGCGTTGTAGACGACAACATCGGGTGTCCCGATCTCGCGCTCGACGAGGCCGAACAGCCGCTCCACGTCCTCGGCCTTGGTGGCGTCGCAGGCATAGGCGCGGGCGCCGGTCTCGGTGCAGAGTGCACCGAGCTTTTCGATGGTGCGCGCAGCCAGCGCTACGCGAATTCCCTCCCGCGAAAATAACCGCGCGAGCGAGGCGCTGAGTCCCTCGCCGGCGCCGACGATCAGAGCGATCTTGTACTTTGGCATGTCCATTGGGCTTTCCTTTGCGCTGCCGGAGGAGGATAGTCTTCCTGAAGAGATGAGTAACGAAGCCGGGAATTCAATGCAGCCGCTCAAGCAGGACCTCAAGCCGTCATCCGTCAGCCAGCCGGGCTTGCTAGCCCCCGACACGACCGGGATGAATTTCTACCGGGCCGATCCGGCGTTGACCGATCTCTTGAAATTGCATTTGCCTGACGCGCTGTTCCGCCACATCGAACCGCATCTCGATCGGCTCGGCGAGCTCGCCGGCGGCTATCTCGATGAATGCGCGAGGCTCGCCGACAGGCACGCGCCGGTGCTGCACCAGCGTGACAAATTCGGCCGCGACGTGCAGCATATCGAATACCACCCCGCCTATCGCGAGATCGAGAAGGTCGCCTTCGGCGAGTTCGGCATTCACGCGCTGTCGATCCGCAAGGGCATCATGGGCTGGCCGGACAAATATCCCGTCGTTGCCAAGCATGCCTTCACTTTCCTGTTCAACCAGACCGAATTCGGCATGGGCTGCCCGATCAACGTCACCGACGGCTGCGCCAAGCTGCTGGCGAATTTCGGCAGCGAGGCGTTGAAGGCGAAATATCTCGACGGCTTGACGCAGACCGACATGAGCAAGCTGACGCAAGGCGGCCAGTTCATGACGGAGAAGGAGGGCGGCTCGGACGTCGGCACGCTGACCACGCGGGCGGTGCAGGAGGGCGACCACTGGCGCCTCTATGGCGAGAAGTGGTTCTGCTCGAACGCCGATGCCAAAGTGGTGATGCTGCTGGCGCGCCCGGAGGGCGCGGGGCCGGGCACCCGCGGTGTCGGCCTGTTCCTGATGCCGCGTTTCCTCGACGACGGCTCGCAGAACCACTACCGGATCGTACGCCTGAAGGACAAGCTCGGCACCCGCTCGATGGCCTCCGGCGAGATCAAGCTCGATGGCGCGATCGCTTACGCCGTCGGCAAGCTCGATCGCGGCTTCGTGCAGATGGCCGAGATGGTGAACTCGTCGCGGCTGTCCAACGGCGTCAAGTCCACGGCGCTGATGCGCCGCGCCTGGCACGATGCGATCACGGTGGCGAGGGGGCGCGTGGTGTTCGGCCAGCGCATCATTGATCTGCCGCTGGCGCGGCGGCAGTTGATGAAGATCATGCTGCCGACCGAGCAGTCGCTGTCGATGAGCTTCCTGACGGCGGATTCGCTCGACCGCGCCGAGGCTGGCAGCCAGGATGCCGCGGCGCTGCTTCGCATCCTGACGCCGACGCTGAAATTCCGTGCCACGCGCGATGCAAGGAAGGTCTGCGGCGACGCGATGGAGATGCGCGGCGGCATCGGCTACATCGAGGAATTCGTCACGCCGCGGCTGCTGCGCGATGCGCATCTCGGGTCGATCTGGGAAGGCACCGGCAACATCGTCGCGATCGATGCGCTGAAGCGCGCGATCGGCCGTCATGGTGCGGATAGTGCGCTGGCTGCCGATTTGCACGCGCGGCTCGATGACAGCTCGAATGTGCCGCAGGCCTGGCGCAACCGGCTGCGCGATCTCAGCGACCGCGCGGTGGCGTTTGCGCGCGAGGTCGCCAGCCGCATCGACAATGAAGGTGATGCGCGACGCGCCACCAGCCTGCTGTACCATGTCGCAAGCGCGGTGGCGCTGGCGTGGGAGGGCGGGCGCATCCACGAGATGCGCGGCGATGCGCGCCGGTTGTTGCTGTCGCGGATGGTGATCGATCACCGCGTGATGCCGGGCGATCCGTTCCGGCTAACGGAAAATTCCGTTCAGCGCAGGATAACTGAGCACCTGCTCGGCGATCGCGCCGTCGGCATGGCCGAGGTTGGCGAACTGCTCGTCGCAGCGTAGGCTCGCCTGTGGCCGCTTGCGCAATCTCACCTCTCTCAAAGGGAGAGGTCGGATCGCGCCAGCGATCCGGGTGAGGGGTATCGCTCTATCGATCGATATCAACCCCTCACCCGGACCGCATCTTCGATGCGCTCCGATCTCTCCCTTGGGAGAGGTGGAGAGCGTACGTAACAATAAACATGAGAGGAAATTCCGATGAAGGCCGCCGTCCTGCATGAAGTCAACAAGCCGCTGGTGATCGAAGATGTCAGTGTGCCCAATCCGGGGCCGCGCGAGGTTCTGATCCGCACCGCGGTCGCGGGTCTCTGCCACTCCGATCTGCACTTCATGGAAGGGCTGTATCCGCATCCGCTGCCGGCCGTGCTCGGCCATGAATCGGCCGGTGTGGTCGAGAAGGTCGGCTCCGACGTCAACTACGTGAAGCCCGGCGATCACGTCGTCACCTGCCTGTCGGTGTTCTGCGGCACCTGCGACAACTGCACCACCGGCCGCACCGTGCTGTGCACCGATACCACGGTGAAGATGCTGCCCGGCGCATCCAACCGCCTGCAGTGGAACAGGAAGGAGAAGCTCAACCAGTTTCTCAATCTCTCGTCCTTCGCCGAGCAGATGCTGGTGCACGAGAACGCCATCGTGAAGATCAAAAAGGAGATGCCGCTCGATCTCGCAGCCCTGATCGGCTGCGGCGTCATCACCGGCTATGGCGCCGTGGTGAACACCGCGAAAGTGACCGCCGGCGAGACCGTGGCGGTGATCGGCTGCGGCGGCGTCGGCATGGCCGCGATCAACGGCGCACAGATCGCGGGCGCCGGCCGCATCATCGCGATCGACACCAATCCCGCGAAGCTGCAACTCGCCACCAAGCTTGGGGCCACCGATATCGTCGATCCCGCGAACGGCGACGTCGTGCAGCAGGTGCGCGAGTTGACCGGCGGCGGCGTGCAGCACTCGTTCGAGGTGCTCGGCCGCAAGGACACCGCCGAGCAGGCGTTCGGCATGCTCGCTGCCGGCGGCACCGCGACCATCGTCGGCATGATCCCGTTCGGCCAGAAGATCGAACTGCACGGCTTCGACTTCCTGCGCGAGCGCCGGATTCAGGGCTCGTCGATGGGCTCCAACCACTTCCGCGTCGACATGCCGCGCCTCGTCGATTTCTACATGCGCGGCAAGCTGCATCTGGAAGACTGGATCTCCGCCAAGCTGAAGCTCTCGGAAATCAACGAAGGCTTCGCCAACATGAAAGCCGGCAAGACGCTGCGCAGCGTGATCATGTTCGACAGCTAACCGGCTCGCCGCTCGTCATGCCCGGGCTTGACCCGGGCATCCATCCTTAAATGAATCTTGCAAAGGCGATGGATTGCCGGGGGCAAGCCCAGCAATGACGTCTTGGATTAACCGTCACATCTTCTACTCCAATATTTCGACAGATATCGTATTGTGACGTTAGCCGTGTTATGATTGTTCGGGATCCGCCGCCCACGCATCATCGACATGGCCATCCATGACCGCCGTCATCGACATCTTCTACGATTTCAGGTCGCCCTACGCCTATTTCGCTTCGCATCGTCTCCGCCGCGACGCGATCACGCAGCGCGGGCATGACTGGCGATGGTGCCCCGTTTCCATCGATGTTCTGCTGAATCTGCAGGCTGGACGCGAGCCGTGGGAAGCCTATGTCGATCCGTTGCCGAGGCCAAAGCGGGCGCATCTGATCGCGGACGTCCGGCGTCTTGCGGCGTATCACCACCTGCCGTTGCGTGCGCCGAAGCCGCCGCGACCGAATCCGGTTCCGGCATTGTGTCTAGCGCGTCTGCTCGGCGAAAAGGAGCGGCAGGCCTTCAGTTACGCTGTGTTCGATGCGCTGTGGCAGGAGCAACAGGACATCTCGACGCCGGAGGTGCTTCAGAGCTGTCTGGCGCAAGCGGGCGTGGAGACGCGCGAGCTCGATGCCGCATTCGACGATGCGGCGCGCGCCAATCTTGCCGAGGTCACCCGGCAGGCCTATGCACGCGGCGTGTTCGGCGTGCCCAGTTTTGTCGTCGGTGACGAGGTCTTCTTCGGCAGTGACAGGCTGGACTTGCTGCTCTGGAGGATCGAGAGGCCCTGACACCTCTCGTCATCCGACCGTGCGACGCAGTACGCCGGAAGTTGCGTGAATCACTGCGGCCGCCGAGTACTGGATGCCCCGCATGAAGCGGGGCATGACGGCGGAGCGTGTCGCTGCGAGCGTGACCCTTACCGCGCCACGTGCGCCGATACCGCGAGCCACTTGCCGTTCTGCCTCGCCCAGCAGTCGGTGTAACGCCCATGCGCGGGCTGGCCGTCCGCGCCGATGTAACTCGTTTGCGCGTGGATGATGGCGAAATCGCCGAGGATGCGGATCTTGACGTCCTCGGCCTTCAGGCCCTTGATCTTCGCCGGGATCGCGGTCTGCTTCAGGAACGCGGCACGATCGACAAGGCTCTTGTCGGGATTGGTGCAGTAGAAATCTTCCGCCAAGATTTCATCGAAGCGCTTGACGTCGCAATTCTGAACGGAATCGACATAATCCTTGTTGAGCTTTGTCAGCTCCTCGAGGTCTGCGCTCATTGGTTCCTCCCGCTTTCTCTCGGCCGAGCGAAGCGAAGCAATCCATCTCTCCGCTCGCTGAGGCATGGATTGCTTCGTCGCTTCGTTCCTCGCAATGACGTTCGTTCTTCGAAACCTAATCATCAAACATCTTCGGCGGCGCGAAGCCGCCGAATTCGCGCTCGATCAGTTCGGCGAGCTTCAGCGGCGTGCGGTCCTCCAGCCACGGGCCGACGATCTGCACGCCGATCGGCAAGCCGTCGGACGCGAAACCGGTCGGGATTGCAGTCGAGGGCAGACCGGGCAGGGTCGCGATCCCCGGCCAGGCGAGTTGGTCGGTGTAGATGTGCGGTTCGCCGTCGATCATGATCCGCCGCTGTTCCTGGTCGGGCGCGTGATCGTGCGGATAGGCCGGTGTCGGCATGATCGGGCAGATCACCGCGTCGAACGACTTGAACAGCTCGCGCCATTGCGCGCGCAGCCGCGAGCGGCCGGTCGTCGCCTGCACCCAGTCGCGATGGCTGAGCGCGATGCCGCGCAGCCGCTCGGCCTGCAGGCTGGTATCGCTGGCCGCCAGTGCCGCCGCCGCCGCGCAAGCGCCGGCATAAACGTCCGGCGGGAAGGTCGCCGCAAGGAACGACAGCAGCATCCGCATATAGAGCCGCGAGGACGCTGCGAAATCGGGCAGCAGCGGGCTCGATCGCGAGACCTTGGCGCCGGCCTTGTCGAGGTTGCTGGCGAGCTTGTCGATCATGCCGCGGATCGTCCGATCGGTCGGCAGCACCGGATCGGTGTCGATCACGAGAATACGAAAATCCTTCAGCGACGAATGCCGCGCCGCCGGCAACTCGAGGCGATAGGCCTTGCCGGCGTCGAGCGGATCGGGGCCGGCCATCACGTCGAGCAGCAGCGACAGGTCGGCCGCGCCGCGCGCCATCGGGCCGATCACCGCGAGGTCGCGCTCATAGATGATGGGCGGCGCCGGCGGCGCGGTGTGGCCGCGCGACGGCAGCAGACTGAAGGTCGGCTTGTGCGCATAGATGCCGCAGTGAAACGCCGGCACCCGCAGCGAGCCGCCGATGTCGGAGCCGAGCGACAGCGCGCCATAGCCTGCGGCCAGCGCCGCCGACGATCCGCCGGAGGAGCCGCCCGGCGTGCGGCCGAGATCGTAGGGGTTGTTGGTGGTGCCGTAGACGTCATTATAGCTCTGCCAGTCGGCGAGGTTGAGCGGCACGTTGGTCTTGCCGAGAATGACGCCGCCGGCATCTTTCACCCGCGTGATCGAGAGCGCGTCTTCGGCCGGCGTGAAATCCTTCTGGGCGGGGTTGCCCCAGGTCGTCGGCAATCCCGCGACATTGAAAGATTCCTTCACCGTCATCGGGATGCCGAGCAGCGGCCGGTGCTCGCCACGCGCGATCGCGGCGTCGGCGGCGCGGGCTGCGGCAAGGCCGCGCTCGAAATCGCGCACGCAAATCGCGCTGATCTTGCCGTCATGGCGTTCGATGCGGCCGATCGTGTCCTCGGCCAGTTCGACCGCTGACACTTGCTTTGCCTTCAGCGCCGCCGACAATTCGACGGCGGTCTTGAAACTCCATTGCGATTTGGCCACGGTGCGCTCCATTGTTCGGGCGTGATCATGCTCAGAATGGAGCAGCCGGGCAAGGCCGGCTTGATCGCAATTGCGCGGCCGACCTTGGGGGCATGCATTCACAAGGGTGCAGATTCGCCGTTTGGAGACTGTTCGTCTGTAGCGCTTAGGCGCCCCTTCACCAGCTCCAACGTCAACTCTGCGCCAGCAGCCGCCACTTCTCGCAAAATCGCGTTTCGATCCAACAATGCACGCTCAGCAAAAGTGCTAGGGCGCCGCAGTTGGGCCCTCGCTCAGCGCTTCCGCCGGACCGCTTCACCTCAGATGCAAAGGCCGAGCAACCTGATGTGGCAGCCGTTGGATTTCGGTCGGCCTGAGGAAGAGGCCTCGCGTTTCACAGCGACAAGAGGCTCCTTGTCTTTCTTGCCCTTGCTCTTGCCTTTGCCCGGCTTCGGCTCGTAGTCGCCTGCGATCACCATGGCCCAATAGGTGCGCTTGCCGCTGGCATCCTTGGCGCTCGCGACCCCGACGCGGGAGGCGTTGTGCAACAGGAGGTTCTTGCGGTGCCCGGACGAGTCGATCCACTGGCCGAGCGTTTTCTCAAAACTCTCGTAACCGTAGGCGATGTTCTCGGCAGCGCGCCCCGCTCGCGCAGGTGCGATCCGTCTGGCGAACGGACCGAGCACGTCATGACTGAGATCATCCTTCGCCGCCATGGCGTGCGCCTGCTCGAGCGCAATGCGGTCGAGAGTTGCATCACGTACGACGCGGACCTCGCCATGCTTAAGGCGGAAGCTCGAAATCAGTTCGGCCGGAGACTCGGTTGCCATTGCAGGCGCGGCTAGCAGCAGCAGAATGCCTGCGGTCACTCTCCCAACTGCACGACGTGTCATGGTCCCCCAGCCGTCCGTTGCTCACCAGCCAACGCGATACCCTGCCGCTTCTCCATCCGCAATATGGACGCTTCAAGGCGCGGCCCCTTGCTCGCCGCTGTCGAGGGCCTGGCAGACCCTGATCCGCCGTGCCCCCAATTGATTTGTGAGGAAACGCTCTAATTCGGGAGCATGCGCTGCATGATGCGATCGCGGTAGATCAGGAGATGCGCCAGCGCCGCAGCGACGTGGAGGCCGATCAGAACCAGCAGGGACCATTCCGCCACCTGGTGGAGGCCGTCGATCGCCTTGCCGGCCGCGGCATTGTCCGAGGCGAGCATCGGCAGCGGCACGATGTAGAACAACGACACTGACCAGCCCCGGAACGACGCGAACAGCCAGCCGGTGATGGTCGTCGCCAGCACCAGCAGATAAAGCATCCAATGTGCGACCTGCGCACCGATCCGCTGCCACGGCGGTAGCGACGGCTCGGCCGGAACCGGGTGGGTCAGCCGCCAGATCAGTCGCAGTACGATGAGAATAAGGATCAAGATGCCGAACGAGATGTGGAACGTCATCGCAGCACCTGGAGGCTGGCCGCGATGAATGTCCGGCATCAGCCAGCCGATCGGATACTGCACGGCCAACAGGCCCACGATCAGCCAGTGGAAGAGCTTTGCGGTGCTGTCGTAAGGCGAGCGGGTCATGGGTATTCTCGGAAGCATGAACGGATCGACGCCGATCCTACGCCGCCCCGATCAATATGCCGACGGCGAGCACGATCGCGCCGCCGAGCACGATCTGGAACACGGCCTGCAGGAACGGCGTGTCCATGTAGCGTGCGCGGATGAAGGCGATCGCCCACAGTTCGAAGAACACGACGATGCCGGCGATCACGGTCGCGATCCAGAATGCATTCGGCCAGGAATCGGGGACCAGATACGGAATCGTGTGGCCCAAGCCGCCGAGCGTCGTCATCAATCCGCAAGTGATTCCGCGCAGCCAGGGCGATCCGCGCCCGGTGAGCGAGCCGTCATCGGACAGCGCCTCCGCAAAGCCCATGCTGATGCCGGCGCCGATCGAGGCGGCAAGCCCGACCAGGAAGGTCTGGAAGTTGTGATGGGTGGCGAAGGCGGCGGCGAACAGCGGCGCCAATGTCGAGACCGAGCCGTCCATCAATCCGGCGAGACCCGGCTGCACATATTGCAGCACGAACATCCGTCGCCGTGTGCGATCTTCCTCCGCGCGCACCTCGGGCTTGAGGATATCGCCGGTGAGCTTGACCGCGAGCTTCTCGTGGCTCCTTTCTTCCTCGGCGAGATCGCCGAGCAGGCGACGCACCCCGACATCTTCGGCCTTTTCGGCGGCCTTGGCGTAGAAGCGCTCGGCCTCCAGCTCCATGGTCTCGACCTCCTTGCGGATGGTGTCGAGCGGCAGGTTCTTGGTGAGCCAGATCGGGCGGCGGCGCAGGAAGCCCTTGACGTCCTCGCGCCGGATCGGCGGCAGATGCGGGCCGAAGCGTTGCTCGTAGATTTCGAGCAATCGGTGGCGGTGGCCGCGCTCCTCCTCAGCCATCTCCTCGAAAATCTTCGCGGTATCGGGATATCGCTTGGCGAGATCCTCGGCGAACGTCATGTAGATGCGACTGTCCTCCTCCTCGGAGGCAATCGCGACCGCCAGCACCTCGCGCTCGGTCAAATCGGCGAAATTCTTCACAGCAACGCTCTGTCCAAGCAGTTTAGAATTAGAATAGTTCTAATCTATAGGAGGCTATCACCGCGGGGTCAAATGACGGCGATCGCCGCGGCTGAGCAGGTGCGCAACGGATGCGAGCCAGGAACACATGTCCGAACAATGAGATAAGCCGGCAGGCGCGGTTATCGTGCGGCGCCGGCTTCTCGCAGGAATGTGAGCAGCAGCCGGCTCACTTGCTCCGGCTGCTCCTGCTGCACCCAATGGCCGGCGCCGTCGACCAGATGGCAGCCGATCATGTTCGTGCAGGCTTTGGCTTGCATCGCCTCGAAGACGCCGGGCCGCTGATAGGTGCCCCAATCCTGCTTGCCCGAGATAAAGGCGGAGGGTTGGTCGATGGTACGTCCGCTCCAGGTCTGCAATTCCGGCACGAACGCGGCCGACGTGCCGCAGCGATACCATTGCAGCCCGCCCTGGAAGCCGGTGCGCTGATATTCGGCGCTGTAATAGCCGAGCTCATGATCCGGCAGCCATGTGTTGGCGGCGATCGCTTCATGTGAGGGCATTTCCTCGGCGACGGTCGCCGCCATGTCCTTGGCGAGATCCATCACGTAGTAGGTCGGCAGTTTGGCGAGCTCACCCGCCGACCAAGATTGCAGCGGAGTGGGTTTGTTGTCGGTCCAGTCCGCGCTCTTGTGGTGGTAATAAGCGCGCAGAAAGTCGTGCACGCCCTGCGGAGCGCAATGCATGTCGGCATTCGCCGCGCGCGTCGAGTAATACCATTGATAGTGCTTGCGCGGCCGCGGCAGCGCCGCCAGCTCGCGATGCACCGGGTCCTCGCCTGACGGCTGCGATGGCGCGTTCGCGGTGTTGAACGGCAGTGACGGCGGCCCGGCGAACGGCGCGCTCATCATCACGACCGCGCGGAACACATCGGGCCGGATCAGCGCGCACCATGCCGCGACCGAGGAGCCGAAATCGTGCCCGATCACCGCATCGACGTGCTTGTGGCCGAAGGCCGCGACCAGCCCCAGCGCATCGCGCACCAGATTGGGCAGGCGGAACGGGGCGAGATCACCGTCGTAATCGGGATTCCATCCCGTCGTGCGGCCATAGCCGCGCTGATCCGGCGCAATCACGTGATAGCCGGCCGCGGCGAGCGTCGGCATCACCTTGCGCCAGGAGAAGGCGAGCTCGGGAAAACCGTGCAGCAGCAACAGGCACGGCCGGCCCGGCGTCTCGAAGCCGGCCTCGAGCACGTGCATGCGAAGGCCGTTGATGCCGTCGACGTAGCGCGCACGGATCGTGGAGGGCAGCGGGACGTCGGGAAGATCGGTTGTCGTGTTCATTGCGCGCACACTCACCACGTCGTTCCGGCGAAGGCCGGGACCCAGCCACCGATGTCTATGTCATGCGAACCAGGGGCCGCAATCCCATTCATCTCGGGCAGCGGTGGTCATGGGTCCCGGCTTTCGCCAGGCTTTCGCCGGGACGACGATGGATGGAGTTACGCCTTCGGCTTCGGCCAATAGCGGTCGCGCAGATGCCGCTTCACCAATTTCCCGGTCGGCGTGCGCGGCAGCTCGGCCTCGAAGTCGATGCTCTTCGGGCACTTGATCGGCGACAGATGCGTGCGGCAGAACGCGATCAGCTCGGCCTCCAGCGCCTTGCCGGCTTTCGTCATGTCGTGAGGCTGCACCACCGCCTTGACCTCTTCGCCCATCTCCTCGTTGGGCACGCCGAACACCGCGACATCGGAAACGGCGGGGTGCGTGATCAGCACGTCCTCGGTCTCCTGCGGATAGATGTTCACGCCCCCGGAGATGATCATGTAGCTCTTGCGGTCGGTGAGATAGAGGAAGCCTTCCTCATCCAGGTAGCCGACGTCGCCAAGCGTCGACCAGCCCTTGGCGTTGTAGGCCTTCTTCGTCTTTTCGGGATCGTTGTGATAGGAGAACGCCGGCGCGTCGGCGAAATAGACCTGACCGATCTGGCCGGTCGGCGCCTCCTCGTCGTTCTCGTCCAAAATCTTGACCTTGCCGACCACGGCGCGGCCGACCGTGCCGCGATGCGTCAGCCATTGCTGCGAGGTCGAGACCGTGACGCCGTTGCCTTCAGAACCGGCGTAGTACTCGATCAGGATCGGTCCCCACCATTCGATCATCTTCGCCTTGACGTCGACCGGGCAGGGTGCAGCCGCATGGATCGCGCCTTTCAGCGACGAGACGTTGTAGCGCGCGCGCACCTCGTCAGGCAGCTTCAGCATGCGCACGAACATCGTCGGCACGAGCTGTGACTGCGTGACCTTGTACTTCTCGACCAGCTTCAGGAATTCCTCGGCGTCGAAATGCTCCATGATCACGGAGGTGCCGCCGAGCACGATCGCCATCATGTTGAAGCGCAAGGGAGCGGCATGATAGAGCGGCGCCGGCGACAGATAGATGCTGTCCGCATTCATGCCGCACATGTCGGCGGTGAGGATGCGCAGGAACGGGTTCGGTACGTCGATCCGGTTGCCCTCGAACTCCTTCTTGATGCCCTTCGGCCGCCCGGTGGTGCCGGACGAATAGAGCATGTCGTAGCCCGCGACCTCGTCCGCGATCGGTGTGGTCGGCTGCGCGGCCGCCTCCTTGTCGTAGGAGCGGAAACCCGGGGCCGGTTCGTCCATCATGTAGAACAGCGGTTCGCCCGGCTCGCCTTTGATCAGGCGCTTGACCTTGTCGGCGCATTGCGGCGTGGTGATGAAGACCTTGGCGCCGCAATCCCTGATGATGTAGGCGACCTCCTCCTCGGTCAGGTAGCGGCTGATCGCGGTGTAATAGAGCCCGCTCCGCTGCGCTGCCCAGCACAGCTCCATGAAGGCGAGGCGGTTTTCCATCAACAGCGCGATGTGGTCGCCGGCTTTCAGGCCGAGCGAGCGGAACAGATGCGCGCCCTGGTTCGAGAGCTCGTCGAGCTCGCGATAGGTGATCGCCTTCCCCGTCGCCGCCATCTGGTAGGCGATCTTGTCGGGCGTGGTGCGTGCGTGGACGGACGGATGTGTCACGGATGTTTCCTCAAACAAGGTGGTCGTCCCGGCGAAACCAGGGATCCATACCCACCGATCGTATTTGTTGAAATGAGCTGGGGCCTCAGCTCGCTATAACCACATCGACCTGTGATTATGGGTCCCGGCTCAAGGCCGGGACGACACTTTTTGTGTGGAGGCTCTTGCGGCCTCTCTTACGGACGCTTCTTACAGCCGTTCGACGATCGTGACGTTCGCCATGCCGCCGCCTTCGCACATGGTCTGTAGGCCGTAGCGCTTGTTGCGCTGCTTGAGGGCATGCAACAGCGTCGTCATCAGCTTGGTGCCGCTGCCGCCGAGCGGGTGGCCGAGCGCGATCGCGCCGCCGTTGACGTTGAGCCGGGCCGGATCGGCGCCGGTGGTCTTCAGCCATGCGGTCGGCACCGAGGCGAACGCCTCGTTGACCTCGAACAGGTCGATGTCGTCGATCTTCATGCCGGCCTTCTTCAACGCGCGTTCGGTCGCCGGCAGCGGCGCTTCCAGCATGATCACGGGATCGCCGCCCATCATGGTCATGTGGTGGATGCGCGCCATCGGCTTGACGCCGAGCGCCTTCAGGCCCTTCTCGTTGACGACCATCACGCCGGAGGCGCCGTCGCAGATCTGGCTGGCGCTGGCGGCCGTCAGCTTGCCGTTCTCGGCGATCAGCTTGACGCCTTTGATGCCCTCGAGGCTGGCGTCGAAGCGGATGCCTTCGTCAATATAATGAGTGTCGGTCGAGCCGTCGGCGCGGGTGATCTTGACCGGCACGATCTCGTCCTTGAAGTGGCCGGCCTGGGTCGCCGCGATCGCGCGCTGATGGCTGCCAAAGGAGTATTCGTCGAGCTCATCCTTCGACAGGCCGTACTTCTCCGCCATCATTTCCGCGCCGGTGAACTGGCTGAACACGATGTTCGGATACTTCGCCTCGATTCCCGGGCTCTTGTAGTGGCCGAAGCCGTTCTTGGCCGGCAGCGAGGAGGCGAGCCCCATCGGCACGCGGGTCATCGATTCCACGCCGGCGGCGATCACACAGTCCATGGTGCCAGACATCACCGCCTGCGCCGCGAAGTGCAGCGCCTGCTGCGAGGAGCCGCACTGGCGATCGATCGAGGTCGCGGGCACGCTCTCCGGCAGCTTCGAGGCCATCACCGCATTGCGCGCAATGTTGGTGGACTGCTCGCCGGTCTGCATCACGCAGCCCATGATGACATCCTCGATCTGCGCCGGGTCGGCGCCGGAGCGCTCGACCAGTGCGTCGAGCACGTTCGCGGCCAGATCGGCCGGATGCCAGCCGGCAAGGCGCCCTCCCTTGCGGCCGCCGGCGGTACGGGCGGCGGCGACGATATATGCCTCGGCCATGTCTGATCTCCCTGGTGTTCTGGATTGGACGTGTCTTGAAAGTCGGGCCGGATTTAAGGGGCGGTCCGGCATTTAGTCAATCAATCAATTAACTCTTGAGTGCAGCTCCGCCATGGGCTTATGTGCGGTCCCGACGTTCCGACCAGCCCAGGATCAGAGTGCCGTTGAATACCAGCGTACCGACGAAATTGCCGGCCGGCAAAAATGCCACCGCCGACAAGCTATTGGTCGCAGCCAGCGAGCTGATGATCGAGCGCGCCTCGATCGAGGTCTCGCTGTCCGACATTGCGCAGAAGTCGGGCGTCAATGCCGCGCTCGTCAAATATCATTTCGGCAACAAAGACGGGCTGTTGCTGGCGCTGCTGGCGCGCGACGCCGCGACGGAGATGTCCCAGCTCGAATACCTGCTGGCGCAGCCGATCACTCCGACCGCGAAGCTCCGCCTGCATATCGGCGGCATCATCCGCGCCTATCACCAGTTCCCCTATATGAACCGGCTGATCCACTATCTGCTGCACGAGAGCACGCCGCAGGCCGCCGACGAGGTGTCGAAGTTCTTCGTCGCGCCACTGCTCGAATTTCACCGCCGCTTGCTTGCCGAGGGCATCAAGGCCGGCGAATTCCGCAAGATCGATCCGGTGCTGTTCTACACCAGCCTGATCGGCGCTTGCGATCATCTGTTCTTCGGCCGCCACGCGATGTCGCGCGCGGTCGGCGTCGGTCCGGTCACCGACGAAGTCTGCCGCGACTACATCAAGCACATGGAAGCCTTGATCTTCGGCGGCGTGTTGGAACGGAAGGAAACGCGAATGGCGAGTGGCGAGTAGCGAATCGTCACGAACGGGCCAATGTCCCGTTCCCAATTCGCTACTCCCTATTCGCCATTCGCAAGTCTAGAGAAGAAACGCTCAAGGAAAGGTCGTTCTCATGCAGTTGAAAGACGTTGCTGTTCTCATCACCGGCGGCGGCTCCGGCCTCGGCGCCGCGACCGCCCGCGCCATGGCTGCGAAGGGCGCCAGGATCGGCGTGCTCGATCAGAATAAGGAGAATGCCGAGAAGGTCGCCGCCGAAGTGAAGGGCGTTGCGCTTCATGCCGACGTCACCAGCGAAGAGCAGATGAAGGCCGCGATCGCCAAGGCGGAGGCCGCGCACGGCGTTGCGCGTGTGCTGATGAACTGCGCCGGTATCGGCGGCTCGCAGCGCACCGTCGGCAAGGATGGTGTCTATCCGCTGGAGAAGTTCACCCGCATCATCAACGTCAACCTCATCGGCACTTTCAACGCGCTGCGTCTGTTCGCGGAGCGCGCGGCCACCGTCGAGACCATCGGCGAGGAACGCGGTGTCATCATCAACACCGCCTCGGTCGCGGCCTATGAGGGCCAGATCGGCCAGATCGCCTATTCGGCCTCGAAGGGTGGCATCGTCGGCCTCACGCTGCCGGCCGCGCGCGACCTCGCCAGCCTGAAGATCCGCGTCAACACCATCGCGCCCGGCATCTTCTTCACGCCGCTGCTGATGGGTCTCAACGAGGAAGCCCGCAAGAGCCTCGGCGCCCAGGTGCCGCATCCGGCCCGCCTCGGCGAACCCGCCGAATACGGCGCGCTCGCTGTCCACATCGTCGAGAACCCGATGCTCAACGGCGAAACCATCCGCCTCGACGGGGCCATCCGCATGGCGCCGCGGTAACACTCGATTGTCGTCCCCGCGAAAGCGGGGACCCATAGCCACAACCTTCTCCATTGAAGCGCGATGGGGCCCGAGCCTACTGCGACAACTCTCGCCGGTGGTTATGGGTCCCGGCTCGCGCTTCGCTTGGCCGGGACGACGGTGAGGAGAGTTGCGTGACTCAACCGCTGCTGATCGAACACCATGACGGAACAGATTGGGTCACGCTCAATCGTCCCGACAGCCTGAACGCGCTCGATCCCTCGCTGATCGACGCGCTCAATACTTACTTCCAGGGCCTGCAGCGCAACCGCGATACGCGCGTCGTCGTGCTCAAGGGCGCCGGCGCCAACTTCTGCGCAGGGCTCGACCTCAAGCATGCGATGGCTCGCCGCGGCGGACAGACAGAACCGCCCGGCGTCACCGAATCCCTGGACTCGCAGCGCCGCATTGCCGACATCGTGATGCTGATGCGGCGTTGCCCGCAGCCGATCATCGCGCTGGTGCAGGGCGCGGCCGCCGGCGGTGGCTTTGCGCTGGCGCTCGCCGCCGACATCCGCATCGCGGCAAAGGATGCGCGGATGAACTGCGCCTTCATCAAGCTCGGCTTAGGGGGCTGCGACATCGGCACCAGCTATTTCCTGCCGCGCCTCGTTGGCGTCTCCGTTGCCTCGGAGCTGATCCTCACCGGACGCTTCATCCACGCCGATCGCGCACTCGCGGTCGGCCTTGTGTCTGAAGTTGTCGAGGCCGGTGATCTCGACGCCGCCGCCAATCCCTACATTGATGCGATGATGACGGCCTCTCCGGTGGGCCTGCGGCTGTCGAAGGAATGCCTCAACATGAGCGTCGATGCCGGCTCGATCGAGGCCGTCATTGCAATGGAGGATCGCAACCAGGTGCTGTGCAGCCGCTCGGAAGATTTCCAGGAGGGCATCAGGGCCTTTCTCGCGAAACGAAAGCCTGTCTATATCAGGCGCTGAGAACAGATCCTTCAAAGGACAAGAATTCCGGGAGACGCAAAATGGATGGGAGTGCAGCGGCGATGCTGACGAAGCCCGCCTTTCGCACGGTGAACTGGCTGGCGCGAGACATCGCGGTCGAGCGACGCGACGACGGCACCGTCGTCCTGAAGTCGCGCATTCCGCTTCAGGCCTATGAAACGCACATTCCGGCCTATCTCGCCAAATGGGCGCACCAAGCGCCGGAGCGGATCTGGCTCGCGCAACGCGGCGGTCCCGACAGGCAGTGGCGCAAGGTGTCCTACGGCGAGGCCAAGCGCACCGTCGATGCGCTGACGCAAGGGCTGCTCGATCTCGGCCTCGATGAAGGCCGCCCGGTCGCGATCCTCTCAGGCAATTCGATCGAGCACGCCTTGATGACGCAGGCTGCGATGCAGGCGCGGCTACCGGCGGCGCCGGTCTCGCCGGCCTATTCGCTGATGAGCCAGGATCATCTCAAGCTCAAATATCTGTTCAACCTGATCAAGCCCGCCGTCGTGATGGTGCAGGACGGCCCAGCCTTCGAGAAGGCGCTGAGAGCGATCGATCTCACTGGCATCACGGTGATCTACGTCCTGCGTCCCTGCGACGGCATCGAGAGCGTCGCCTTTGCCGATCTCGCCGCGACACCGGTGACGGCTGATGTCGCGCGGTCGATTGCCAAGATCACGCCTCAGACCGTCGGCAAATTGCTGTTCACCTCGGGCTCGACAGGCATGCCCAAGGCCGTCATCAACACGCAGGAGATGATGTGCGCCAATGCGGCGATGATGATGCAGGTCCGTCCGCGCGAAGCCAATGGTCCGATTCCGACCATGCTCGACTGGATGCCGTGGAATCACACCATGGGCGGCAATGCCGCGTTCCATCCCATCCTCGTCGACGGCGGCACGCTCTATATCGACGACGGCCGGCCGATGCCCGGCCAGTTCGAGGAAACGCTCAGAAACCTGCGCGAGGTGTCACCGACCTATTACGCCAACGTGCCGGCCGGCTATGCCGCACTGGCGGCGGCGATGGAGAAGGACGACGCGTTGTGCCGCAGCTTCTTCAAGAACCTTTCGATCATGGCTTATGGCGGCGCGCGGCTGCCCGACGATCTCTACGACCGCATGCAGGCGCTCGCGGTGAAGACATCAGGCGAGCGCATCGTGTTCTACACCGGTTGGGGTTCGACTGAGACCGCGCCGACCTCGACCGGCACCTATTGGGACACCGAGCGCGTCGGCCTGATCGGCCTGCCTTTCCCCGGCGTCGAGCTGAAGATGGTGCCGTGCGGCTCGAAGTATGAATTGCGGCTGCGCGGCGTCAACGTCACGCCGGGCTACTTCGGTCAGCCCGAGCTCACGAAGAAGATGTTCGACGACGAGGGCTTCTACTGCATCGGGGATGCCGGCATGTTCGTCGATCCCGATGATCCATTGCAGGGCATCATCTTCGCCGGCCGCGTGGTCGAGGATTTCAAGCTGACGACCGGCACCTTCGTCCATGTCGGTTCGCTCCGCACCGACGCGATCGCGGCGGCGACGCCCGTGGTGCATGACGCGCTGGTCACCGGCCAGGATCGTCCGTTCATCGGCCTGCTGTGCTGGCCGAACCTGCACGCATGCCGCCAGATCGTCGGCAATGCGGATGCGACGTTCGAGGATGTGATCCGGCATCCCGAGGTGATCGCACGGCTCAAGGCCGGCCTGGAGGTGCATAATTCCTCGACCACCGGCAGCAGCATGCGCATCGCGCGCGCGATGCTGATGGCCGAGCCGCCGTCGATCGACGGCAATGAACTCACCGACAAAGGTTACATCAACCAGCGCGCCGGCCTCGAGCGCCGCGCCGCGCTGGTGGAGAAGCTTTATGCCGACAAGCCCGGCGACGAGGTGATCATTTTGAACTGACCGTAGGATGGGTAGAGCGCAGCGAAACCCATCATCTCCAACCAAGAAATTGATGGGTATCGCTTCGCTCCACCCATCCTAGGAAGCCAAGTAACAACAGCAACGCGGGTAAGCGCCATGAATTTCGATTTCTCCGACGAACAGAAGCAGATGCGCGACGAGGCGCGGAAGTACCTTTCCGAACAGTGCCCGCCCAAGGCCGTTCGCGAAGTGCTCGACGGCAAGGCTCCTTATGACAAGGCGCTGTGGAAGGGACTCGCCGAGATGGGCTTCCTCGGGGTCGCGATCCCGGAAAAATTCGGCGGCGCGGGTGCCGGCCATCTCGAGCTCTGCGTCATCGCCGAGGAAATGGGCCGTGCGCTGGCGCCGGTGCCGTTCTCGTCGACCGTTTATCTTGCGGCCGAAGCGATCCTGATCGCCGGCTCGGATGCGCAGAAGCAGAAGTGGCTGCCGAAGATCGCGAGCGGTGAGGCGATCGGCACGCTGGCGCTGTTCGAGGGCAAGGGCAATCCGTCGCCGAAGGCGATCAAGCTCACTGCCGGCGGCGGTGCGCTCAATGGCGTCAAGAAGCCGGTGCCCGACGGCGCGATCGCCGACTTTGCCGTGGTCGCCGCGCGCACCGGATCGAGCGGCCGCGACTCCGACATCTCGCTGTTCATCGTCGATCTCAAGGCCGGCGGCGTCGAGGTCAAGCCGCTGACCAATATCGACCCGACTCGCGGCCAGGCCGAGATCGCGTTCAAGGATGCCAAGGCCGAGCCGCTCGGTGCTGCCGGCGAGGGCTGGGGCGTCGTCACCCAGGTGCTCGATCGCGCTGCGGTGCTGATGGCATTCGAGCAAGTCGGCGGCGCCGACCGCGCGCTGGAGATGGGCCGCGACTACGCGCTCGACCGTATCGCCTTCGGCCGCCCGATCGGCTCGTTCCAGGCGGTCAAGCACATGCTCGCCGACATGTATGTCTCAGCGACGCTGGCGCGTTCCAACTGCTACTATGGCGCCTGGGCGCTCTCGACCAATGCCGGCGAGCTGCCGGAAGCCGCTGCCGCCGCGCGCATCAGCGCGACGCAGGCGTTCCAGCACTGCGCCAAGAACAACATCCAGGTCCACGGCGGCATGGGCTTCACCTGGGAGTTCGACTGCCACATGTACTATCGCCGCGCCAACGCGGTGGCGCTCGGCCTCGGCAGCCTGTCCTATTGGGAAGACGCGCTGATCGATCGCATGCGGAAGAAGAACGCGGCGTAACCCTTGGTGATGTGTAGGATGGGTAGAGCGCAGCGAAACCCATCATGACGCGGGTGGTCCAAGAGATGGGTTTCGCTTCGCTCTACCCATCCTACGGCGCCGGCGAAGGATGATAGACCATGAATTTCGACGACACCCCCCAGGAGGCCGCATTCCGCGCCGAGGCGAAAGCCTGGATCGCGGCCAATGCGCCGAAACAATATGAGGACGAGTTGCGCAAGGCCTCGCTCGGCCGTGTCCAGCTCAAGGGCGCCAACATCCTTGAAGTCGCCAAGGCCTGGCAGAAGAAGAAGGCGGATGCCGGCTGGGCCTGCCTGCATTGGCCCAAGGAATATGGCGGCCGTGGCGCCTCGCCGATTGAGCGCGTGATCTGGCAGCAGGAGGAGGGCGCATTCGGTCGCCTCAGCGCGATGTTCATCATCGGCCACGGCATGTGCGGCCCGACCATGATGGCGTTCGCCGGCGAGGAGCAGAAGCGCAAATATCTGCCGCCGCTCGCCTCCGGCGAGAAGATCTGGTGCCAGCTCTTCTCCGAGCCCGCCGGCGGCTCCGATGTCGCGGGCCTGCGCACCCGCGCCGAGAAGCAGGGCGACGAGTGGGTGATCAACGGCCAGAAGATCTGGACCTCTGGCGCACATTATTCCGACTACGGCATCCTGCTCACCCGCACCGATCCGACGGTGCCGAAGCACAAGGGCCTCACGATGTTCTTCCTGGACATGAAGAGCCCGGGCGTCGAGGTCAGGCCGATCAAGCAGGCGAGCGGGGCGTCGGACTTCAACGAGGTCTATTTCACCGACGTTCGCATTCCGGACTCGCAGCGGCTCGGCAATGTCAATGACGGCTGGAACGTGTCGCTGACCACGCTGATGAACGAGCGCATGTCGATCGGCGCGGGTGTCGCGACCGGCTTCCCCGAGTTGTTCGAATTCTGCAGCAGCCTGATGCTGGAGGATGGTCCGGCGATCGAGAACCGTGCGGTGCGCTCCAAGCTCGCGAACTGGGCAGTCAAAGCCAGCGGATTAAAATACACCAGCATGCGCGCGATCTCCGCGTTGTCGCGCGGCGAGCGTCCGGGACCGGAGAACTCGATCGGCAAGCTGGTCGCCGGCTCGATGATCCAGGATGTCGCGGCTTACGCGCTCGACCTGCAGGGCGCTGCCGGTGTGCTGAACGGGCCAGAGGATGCCGAGATCGCGGGCAAATTCCAGGCGATGCTGCTGCGTGCGCCCGGCACCCGTGTCGAGGGCGGCACCGACGAGATCATGCGCAACATCATCGCCGAGCGCGTGCTGGGCCTGCCTGGCGATATCAGGGTCGACAAGGACGTTCCCTTCAACAAGATCCCGACCAAGGGGAGAGCTTAGAGACCCTCATCCTGAGGAGCCGCGAAGCGGCGTCTCGAAGGACGAGGCCATAGTCGGGCCGCATGGTTCGAGACGGCGCAAGCGCCTCCTCACCATGAGGGGAGAGAGCGACACAAGGATTGAAAGCAAGAGGTTCGCCATGAATTTCGATGACACGCCGCAGGAAGCCGAATTCCGCAAGCTCGCCCGCAACTGGATCGCCGCCAACGCGCCGAAGGAGTTCGAGGAAGAGCTCTCGAAGTCGTCGCTCGGTCGCATCAAGCTCGCCAAGCACGACATGGTCGAGGTCGGCAAGGCCTGGCAGAAGAAGAAGTCCGAAGGCGGCTGGGCCTGCCTGCACTGGCCGAAGGAATATGGCGGCCGCGGCGCCACCCCGATCGAGCGCGTGATCTGGCAGCAGGAAGAGGGCGTGTACGGCAAGCTGACGCAGCCGTTCCAGATCGGCGAGGGCATGTGCGGCCCGACCGTGATGGCCTGGGGCTCTGAGGAGGCCAAGCGCCGCTACCTGCCGAAGCTCGCGTCCGGCGAAGAAATCTGGTGCCAACTGTTCTCCGAGCCGTCAGCCGGCTCCGACGTTGCCGGCCTTCGCACCCGCGCCGAGAAGAAAGGCGACAACTGGGTCGTCAACGGCCAGAAGATCTGGACCTCGGGCGCGCATTATTCCGACTACGGCCTCTTGATCGCGCGCACCGATCCGAACGTGCCGAAGCACAAGGGTCTCACCATGTTCTTCCTCGACATGAAGAGCCCGGGCGTCGAGGTCAGGCCGATCAAGCAGGCCAACGGCATGCAGGAGTTCAACGAGGTCTATTTCACCGACGTCGTGATTCCGGACAGCCAGCGGCTCGGGGCCGTCGGCGAAGGCTGGAGCGTGTCGCTGACCACGCTGATGAACGAGCGCATGTCGATCGGCGCGCGGCTTGCGACCGGCGTGCCTGAAATGTTCGAGTTCTGCTCCAACTTGATGCTGGAAGACGGCTTGGCGATCGACGATCCGGCGGTGCGCTCCAAGCTCGCAAGCTGGGCGGTGAAGGCGAGCGGGCTGAAATACACCAGCTACCGCGCGATCTCGGCGCTCTCGAAGGGCGAGCGGCCGGGACCGGAAAACTCCATCGGCAAGCTCGTCTCCGGCATGATGCTGCAGGATATCGCGACCTACGCGATGGATCTGGAAGGCGCGGCCGGCAGCCTCACCGGCGACAGCGAGGAAGTCGCGCGCGGCCAGTTCCAGCAGATGCTGCTGTCGTCGCCCTCGATGCGCATTGCGGGCGGCACCGACGAGATCCTGCGCAACATCATCGCCGAGCGCGTGCTCGGCCTGCCCGGCGACATCAGGGTCGACAAGGACGTGCCCTACAACAAGATCCCGACCAAGGGGCGTTGAGCATGGACGCCGCGACGAGGCCGCGTGACGCGACGGATGACCGCATCGGCGCGCTCGAGGAGCTGCTCAACGAGCGCTACTCGGTGCGCGCCTTCCTGCCGCGCGAGGTGCCGCGGGAGACGATCGAGCATGTGCTCAACGTGGCGCAGCGCACCGCGTCCTGGTGCAACAGCCAGCCCTGGCAGGTGCTGATCGTCTCTGGCGAGGCCAAGGAGCGGTTCCGCAAGGCGATCTATGCGGAGGCGTCACGCGGCCTCGGCGAGGACTACGATTTCACCCCGCCGCGCGAATATGTCGGGGTCTATCTGGAGCGCCGCCGCGAGAGTGGCTTCCAGCTCTACAACACGCTCGGTATCACGCGCGGCGACAAGGCGGCCTATGCCAAGCAGGCGCTGGAGAATTACAATTTCTTCGGCGCGCCGCATGTCGCGGTGATCCACAGCAACGAGCCGCTTGGCATCTATGGCGCGATCGACTGCGGCGGTTATGTCGCGAACTTTATGCTCGCGGCGCAGGCGCTCGGGCTCGGCACCATCCCGCAGGCGGCGCTGGCCCGTCACTCCGGCCTGATCCGCCGCCATTTCGGTCTGTCCGACGATCGCCGCGTGGTGTGCGGCATTTCGTTCGGTTATGCCGACCATGCTCACAAGGTGAATAGTTATCGCACCTCGCGCGCCGCCGTGGCCGACAGCGCGACGTTCGTGGACGAATAAGACGTTCAGGCTCGCCGCGCCGCGGCCACCCGGCGCTTCGGCACCAGTGCGTAGCGCGCGGCCATCGCACCCGTCATCTCCGCCATCTTCTCGCGCAGCTCGGCCGGCTCGATCACCTCGGCCTCGGCGCCGAGCCGCAATAGTTCGGTCGCGGCGTGCCACAGCGTCTTGCCGACCGGCATGGTAGCGGTCCGCCAACCGTCTGCGTCGGCGGTTTCCGCAATCTGCATCCGCGCCTTCACGTAAGGATGGGCCAGCGCATCGAACAGCTCCAGCCCGAACGGCGACAGCCGTACCGTGGCCCGGTTCGGATGCAGCTCGGCCTCGAGCCGCTCGGTCGAGGCGCGCCAATAGCCGGCAAGATCGAAGTCCGCCGGCCGCGTGAACGGCGCGTCGAGCACCAGGCAATCCAGCACGCGCGCGACGCGATAGGTGCGCACATGGCCGTCGATGAGGCCGGCGAGATACCAGCTCCCGCCCTTCAGCACGAGCCCGAGCGGCGCCACGCGCCGGCGCTTCTCAGCCTTCCAGCTCTGGTAGCGGATCTCGATCAGGTTTTCGCCCAGTACGGCGCCGGCGATGGCGCGCAGATGCGTCGGCTCCTCGGTCTCGCCGAACCAGCCGGGCGCATCGAGGTGGAAGCGCTGCTGCATCCCCCTGGCATTGGAGCGCAGATGCTCCGGCAGCGCCGCCATCAGCTTGGCCTGCGCCGCCATCATCGCCGGCTCAAGGCCGAGCGCGGCGGCGGGCCCTGGCAGTCCCGCCATGAACAGCGCCTCGGCCTCGCCCTGCGACAGGCCGTTGACCCGCACGCGATAGCCGTCGAGCAGCCGGTAGCCGCCCTCGGCACCGCGGTCGGCATAGACGGGGACGCCGGCGGCGGCGAGCGCATCGATGTCGCGATAGATGGTGCGCACCGAGACCTCGCAGGCCTCGGCGAGCTCAGGCGCGGTGACCTGGCCCCGCGCCTGCAGGGTGGTCAGGATGGAAAACAGCCGGCTCGCGCGCATGGGTGGATCATACCTGACACAGGATGTCAGGTATAGGCGCGCATAATGGATCCCGCCATCCGAACGGCAAGGAGACCCGTCCATGACCACCGCCGACCGCATCACGCTGTATTATTCGCCGCAGAGCCGCGCCACCGGCGCGCGGGTGCTGCTGGAGGAACTGGGCGCGCCGTACGACCTGCACGTCCTCAACATGAAGGCGGGCGAGCAGCGCCAGGCCGCCTATCTCGCCGTCAATCCGCTCGGCAAGGTGCCGGCGATCCGCCATGGCGACGCGCTGGTGACCGAGCAGGTCGCGATCTTCATCTATCTCGCCGACCTGTTCCCGCAGGCCGGCCTGACGCCCGCGCCGAACGACCCGCGCCGCGGCCCTTACTTGCGCTGGATCGCCTATTACGGCTCGTCGTTCGAGCCGGCCTTGATCGACAAATTCATGAAGCGCGAGCCCGCGCCGGTCTCGCAGTCGCCCTATGCCGATTACGACACCATGCTGGGCGCGCTGGAAGCCCAGCTTGCCAAAGGACCCTATCTGTTCGGCGAAGAGATCACGGCGGCCGACATCCTGTGGGGCATTGCCTTCAACTGGACCATGACGTTCGGCCTCGTGCCGAAAAAGGACGTCTTCGCCCGCTACGCCGAGCGCGTCACCGCGCGCCCCGCCTACCAGCGGATCACGAAGGCCGATGTCGAGATGGCGGCGCAGCATGCGGCGGCCGCCGGCGTGTGATACGAGCCTGCCGATGCCGAAGCTGTACACCACCAACTGCGTCAACACCTTCATCCGCGTCGCGGAGGATTGTCCGGTGCATACTGGCGAAGAGCCGCAGCCGCGCGGCGGCAATCCGACGGTCGCCACGCTGCAATATCAGATGATCGCAGCCGCGCCGTACAAGTACACGTCCGACGACGTCGTGTTCGCGACATCGGCGGCCGGCCGCGCGCTCGGCGCGAAGGCGGCGAAGCAGGAGCGGACCCGCGCCCGCGAGATGTTCTTCTCCAGGGGTCAGGCCTGCATGCGGGCCTCGCCACTCGGCAAGCGGTTCGGCTGGGGCGTCCACGCCGATGCCGAGGGCCGCATCGCGATCTACGCCGTCGACAGCAAGCGCTACCAGGCGCTCGCCGCGGATGCCAAGCTGACCCAGGTCCGCGCGATGCGAAGCAAGCGGGGGTGACGGCAAAGACGATTTGGTAAGCCCTTCATCCCCGCGCAAAGGCTTCGCCTTTGTCGCCGGAGGTGCGAGCTCTTGCGAGCCTCGAAGGATGCACGGCCACCAGCCGGGCCGTCGACCCTTCGAGACGGCCGCTTTGCGGCCTCCTCAGGGTGACGGTGCTGGCAGCACGGCGCACCGAACTAAAACCTTGGTGCCCGCTTCTCCGCGAAGGCCTTGATGCCTTCCTTGATCTCGGACCCGCGCATGCTGTCGCGGTGGCGGGCGTTGGCGGCGGCTTGGTCGAACTCGCCGCGGGCGAACTCGTTGATGGCGCGCTTCATGCCGGCCATCGCCTTGGGCGCATTGCCGGCCAGGATCGCCGCGAGCTTGTCGACTTCCTCGTCCAAAAACTCCACCGGCACCATGGCGGTGAGATAGCCGATCCGCAGCATCTCCGGGGCGGTGATCTTCTGCGCGGTCAGAAACAGCATCTTGGCATTGTCAACGCCGAGCCGGGTCACGTAGCGCTTGATGCCGCTCGGATAGTAGTGCAGCCCGAGCCGCGCCGCCGGCATGAACATCTCCGCGGTGTCGACGCCGATGCGGAAATCGCAGGCGAGCGCCAGGTCGGTCGAGCCGCCATAGACGCCGCCATTGAGCCGGCAGATCGTCGGCACGGACAGATCTTCCAGCCGGTTGACTACGACCTCGAACGCCGAGCCCGCGCTCTGCTGCTCGTTTGCGCTCACCGCACGCTCGGCCACCGAGTTGAGATCGTAGCCGGCGGAGAAGGCCCGTCCCGTGCCGGTCAGCACCAGCACGCGGACCGCCGGATCGGCCTCGATCCGGTCGAACAGATTGAGAATCTTGCCGAGATCCTCGGCCTGCAGGCGGTTGAGATGCCGCGGTCGGTTGAGGCGGATCGTCGCGCGCGCGCCCGCAATCTCAAGCACGGGTGAGCTGCCGGTCTCGGCCGCATCAGGCATGGTTGTCTCCATCATTATTGGTTTTCGAGTTCGCGCCGCTTGGCCTCGGCATCGATGGTCGCGGCGAGGTCGGGATGCCGTGCCATCAACAGGCGGAAATCGACCAGGTCAAGCACCAGCAGCCGGGAGACCTTGGTGGTTGTGACATCGGCGCCGCGCATGGTGTTGCCGAGCAGCGCCATCTCGCCGAAGAACGCGCCTTCGCCGAGCTTCACCTTGCGGCCGGGCAGGTCGACCGCCACCTCGCCGGCGGCGACGAAATACATGCAGTCGCCGCTGGTGCCTTTGCGAATGATCGTCGCGCGCGGGGGCAGGTCGATGGTGCGCAGCATCTGGGTGACGTCGGCGATCGCGGCGGGGCCGAGATGCGTGAAGAACGGCACCTTGCCGACCGTCTCCCAGGTTTTTAGAAAATTGTCGCGGCGGGTTTCCGCGGCAAAGCCGGTCGCCAGAATACCGGTCCACAGCCCGAACACGCCGAGGCCCGCGATCATGACGAGGGCTGCGACCATGCGGCCGAGCGGGGTGATCGGCACCACGTCGCCATAGCCTGTCGTGGTCAGCGTCACCACCGCCCACCACAGCGCCGCCGGCACGCTGCCGAAGGTCTGCGGCTGCACGTCGCGCTCCAGGAAATATTCCGCGACGGAGGCGAGGAACACCACCATCAGGAAGATCACCAGCACGCTGACCAGCGGCCCGGATTCCTGCACCAGGACGCGCCGGAGCTGCCGCAGGCCGGGGATGCCCGGCACCACCTTCAGCGTCCAGAGGATCGCGAGCAGCCATGCCGTTTTCGGCTCGACACCGGCAAGCAGGGCGGCCGGCACGGCCAGCGCGCCGATCGCGTCGACCACTCCGGCACCGGACAGCGCATAGAACCAGAACCGGCCCTGCCGTCCCATGTGGCGCAGCCGCACCAGCCACTCGAAGATGAAGTAGGCGAGGCAGCCCCACAGCAGCACGTCGACCCAGCGGGTGGCGGCGTCATACGCCGGCTCCACCGTCAGCAGCGTCATCATGGCGACGCCAATGGTCACCGCGACGTAGGCCACCGTAGTCATGTTGCGGCCGGCGGTGGCAGACACGAACTGTGTCAAAACCGGAAAAGCGAGCCGCTTGAACATCGGACGTACGTTGCCTGTCGACGAATGGCTTGAAACGAGACCCTGCCGGAAAGCGGGGATCAAGGCCACAACCTGCCCCGTCCCGGGTCAGGCCGTCAACGCGTGCGGGTCGACGCGCTCAGGCGGCCGACCTTCCGCCTGTTCGACGAACGTCCGGCTATACTGTCCTGATTTTGCTTCCACAAATGTGAGAATCCCGACAAAACGTCGCGTTTTCCCCGTATACCAAGGGAGCGGTTCGGACATGCGACCTTCACCGCACTGCAGCGACTAATAGGGTGAATGTATTCACTTCTTGAGAACTGGTTGGTTTCCGATGGATACCTCGCATCTTGTGGAGCACGCCGGCGCCGCCGGCAGTTTCTTCGCATCGATCTTCGTGGTCGCCACGCTGTCGATGCGGACCATGATCCCGCTGCGCGTCTTCGCCATCCTGACCAACATCATCCTGATCGCGACCGCGATCCCGACCCATAATTACGCGACGCTGATCCTGCATTCCGTCCTGCTGCCGCTGAACACCTACCGCCTGCACCAGATGCTGCAACTGGTCCGCAGCGTGAAGAAATCCGTCAACAGCGATCTGTCGATGGATTGGCTGAGACCGTTCACGACCGAGCGCAAATGCACCGCGGGCGAAGTGCTGTTCTACAAGGACGAGAGGGCCGACAGCATGTTTTACATCGTCAGCGGGCGCTTTCGTCTGGTCGAGTCGGGCATCGAGCTGCCGGTCGGCGCCATCGTCGGCGAGTTCGGCATGCTGTCGCCATCGAACACGCGGACGCAGACGCTGGAATGCGTGGAGAGCGGCATGGTGCTCTCGGTGACCTACGACCAGGTCGAGCAGCTCTACGTCCAGAATCCTGCGTTCGGTTTCTACTTCCTGCGGCTCGCCAGCGCCCGCCTGTTCCAGAACATCTCGACGCTCGAGCAGCGGCTGGCGCAGCACGCTACCCCCCAGGTTGCGGAGCCAAAACCCGCTTGAGCCCGCTGTGACGAGTTCTGGAGACGCCGTAGTGCCGGACGACGACAGTCTGCTGGCTTCGCTCCGTTACCTGTTCGCCGACATCATCGGCGACGAGGACGATGGACCGCTCGTGCCACCGGATGCCTGCTCCGCGCAGCTCAGTCCGGTCGTCAGCGACGCCATTCATTTGCTGACCGAATATCAGAGCGCCGGCTACGCCAGGCTCTATGTCGAGCGGCTCGGACGCTTCGTCGGCCGGCGCGGGGTCGACGACGCCATGCTTGCGGACATCGCGCGGCTGATGGCGCAGCGCATGGCCTACGAGGACCCGATCCGGATCGCGCAGCTCAAGCTCCGCGAGGTCACCGCAGCCGGCGGCCGGGCGGCGCGCTCTGCCGACGACGTCAAGAAATTCCGCATCGACGAGCTGATCGACGCCTTGCCGGTGGTGGTCGGCGACCCCGTGCTGGGTGTGCTCGAACGCTTCGGCTGGCGCCGCCGAAGGATATCGATCCGCTTCAGCGCCAACAACCGCTTCAGTGTGCGCCGGCTTCGGATCGAGGCGGGGCTGAAGCGGTGGCGGCTGTTCTCGGCGCGCTATGCCAAGGAGCGCGTCTGGGTCGAGCGCTGGCTGCACATGATCGACCGCAGCCTGACAAAGCAGCCGCGTGCGACCACGGCGATCATCCAGACCGCGACCATGATCCGCGGCTACGGCGATCCCTATCGCCAGGGCCTTGCGGACTGGCACGCGATCATCGACGGCCTCGCCAAGCCCGTCTTCGACGGCTCGCTTGCGCTCACCGATCTCGCCGGCGCAATCGCGGAGGCCCGCGCCGCCATCATGCCCGATCCG
The DNA here is from genome assembly GCF_045571475.1 of Bradyrhizobium sp. ORS 86. NCBI lineage: Bacteria > Pseudomonadati > Pseudomonadota > Alphaproteobacteria > Hyphomicrobiales > Nitrobacteraceae > Bradyrhizobium > Bradyrhizobium sp. ORS 86. The sequence continues at coordinate 896,995 of NZ_CP120699.1, forward strand.
CGCCAGGCGTCCTTGAAGCGCAAGATCGCGGAAATCCGCGCACGGGTGCCGGCGGCTGCGTCATCGCGTTGAGAGTCTACCACTGTCACCTGAGGAGGCCGCGCAGCGGCCGTCTCGAAGCGCGGCGGCCTGCCTGTGGCCGCGCATCCTTCGAGACGCGCGTACCGCGCTCCTCAAGGGTGACAGGCTAATCATATCTCGACGGGTGATGGCGAGCCTCGCGCCCTATCGCTTGATATGCGGAGGTTCATCGTAGCCGTGGCGGCTCGAATAGAACAACAGGCCCATCAGGCCGACGCCGACGACGACCAGGACGACGGCTCCGACGGCGAATGCGACGACACCATAGGTCGGCACCGGTGCATCGGATACCATCAAGCCTTCATAGGCGTAGGCGCCGACGGCGACCAAAAAGGCCAGCAGGCCGACGCCGATTGCGACGCGCATGCGTGTTTGCCTCTGTTCAAGGCCGAGAGCAGCCGTCGCTCGTGATGGCGGCTATCCTGCCGCAGCGGCAACTTTGACCAGCGCTTGGTGTCCGGCTTCGGTCAACTCAGTAAGCGTGATCCTGCCGCTCTTGGCGCATTTGATGATGTATCTGGCAACGCGCTTGCGGGTGGCATGTTCCTCGCCGCGAAGAGCGTCGGCGCAGACGTGGTCGAGCGCCGCGTTCATGATGGCGAGCGTGCGTGAATCAAATCTCTCCTCGATCATTGGGAGCCCTCCCTGTAGGCCCGTTCGGGCACGGTTATTTGCGGAGAACCAGCAGGTCACTGACCTCCATGACAGCCTCGGTTTGCCTGGTTTTCCTGATCTGCGTTTCACGTTCCCGTTCCGCGGGCATGCGGGCCGCGATGCGCACGTCGTCAACGAATTTTCTGGAGATGATCGGACGCGATCCGCTGCGTTTCTTCTTCATGCCCGCCTCCGAGGTGGGAACACGATGCTAGGCAGGTTCCTGCGGACCGTCGTTAACCTATGACATCGGGCCGATCGAAAAAATCGTGCCCGAAAATCACGGGAACGATCTTCCCGGCCAAGCGTAACACCGGTGCGTTCGCTGCTTTGCTCCCCGAGAGCAGTGGACCACTCCGGTGACGGGCTCCGGCGAATTTCGTCGCCGGGGCCCGCATGCGTCAGGAGATCGGCAGTACACTTCCATGCGCTGCAGCAATTGTCGCGGGAACGATGACCTTGCGCGGTCGTTGACGAGGCCAGACACTCAGGGAGAACTGGCAATGAGAGGTGAGAGGGAGAGCGGGAATCTCATCGGCAGCGACAAGGTGGAGGGCACCGCCGTTTACGGCGCTGACGACCGCAAGATCGGTTCAATCGAGCGTGTCATGATCGACAAGAAGAGCGGGCGCGTTTCCTATGCAGTGCTTGGTTTCGGCGGTATTCTCGGGCTCGGCAACGACCATTATCCGCTGCCCTGGGAATCCCTGAAGTACGATACGCGGCTGGGTGGCTATGTCACCGGTATCACCGAAGACCAGCTTCGCGAGGCGCCGAGATACGGCCGCGAGCGGGACTGGAATTGGGATGATGTCGGCGCCACGCGGGCGGTCAACGACTACTACGGTGTGCCGTTCGTGTGAGCGGTGCTGGCAGCCCGCGCGGTCTCGGTGGTGCACTGCAAGACGAAGCGAGGCGAGGTGTCGAAGGAGAGCCGTCGAAGGAGTCGTGCCTCTAGACCAGAGCATGATCCGGAAAGTCTGACGCGGCTTTCGAAAAGATCATGCGCGAACCAAGAGCTAAAGCGCGATGACGGTTCATCGCGACTACATTCGCCAATACTTGTAATATACGCGATTGAAATCAGCCCGGCGGTTACCCGATGAACGTGCGGGGAGACCAATGTCGTCGGCATCGTTAGTTCGAAAGCTTGAGCAATTCGTACGGCTATCGCCGGTGGATCATGCCATTCTCAATCGGGCAGCGTCCGAGCGTGTGCGTCGTTTTGAGGCGCGCGTCGATATCGTGCGCGAGGGCGACAGGCCAAAGGATGTGCATCTGATTCTGTCCGGCTGGGCCTGCCGCTACAAGCAACTCGAGGATGGGCGGCGGCAGGTGGTGTCGTTTTTCTTGCCCGGCGACATTTGCGACGTGAACATCTTCATCTTGCGCGAGATGGATCATTCGATCGGCACCATCACGCCGGTGTCGATCGCCGATCTCTCGCGCGAGTTCTTCGATGACATCGCCGTGCGACATCCGCGCATCGTCACGGCGTTCTGGTGGGAGACCCTGGTCAACGCCGCCATCCAGCGCGAATGGACGATGAATCTCGGCCAGCGCACGGCCTTGGAGCGTACCGCTCATTTGCTCTGCGAAGTCTGGCTTCGCCTGCGCCTGGCCGGGCTGACCAAGGGAGACACTTGCGACTTTCCGCTGACCCAGGCCGATCTCGCCGACGCCACCGGCCTGTCCAAAGTCCATGTCAACCGCACGCTGCAGGAGCTGCGCGCCGAGGGGCTGATCGTCCTCAAGGGCAAAACCTTGTCCGTTCCCGACCTCGACCGCCTGATGCGCGCAGGCCTGTTCAACTCGAACTACCTGCACATGGATCACGAGGGTCAGCAGCTCGATGCCGCGGTGACCGACGCGGCGGCCGGATAACGACGGATAGCGATAGATAGCTCGGCTTCAGCGACCGCAAGTCTTGACCCTTTATGGCAGGGTTGCGCTATGCTGCGCCGCAGCCGGCGATGCGGGTTTCACCGATGTCGAGACGTTCTGCCGGACGCTGCAATGCAGAGGCGGATGGACGACTTCGTACGATCGGTAAGCGCAGCCCTGTCCTTGATCGGTGATGCGGATCCCGAACTCCTGGGGATCGTCGCGCTGTCACTGCGGGTCAGCCTGACCGCGAGCATTCTCGCCTTGGTGATCGGGGCCCCGATCGGCGGCTGGCTGGCGATTGTCCGTTTTCGAGGCCGGCACGTCATCATCGTACTGACCAATGCCCTGCTCGGGCTCCCGCCAGTCGTCGTTGGCCTTGTGCTCTATCTGCTGCTGTCGCGATCGGGACCGCTCGGGCCTGCCGGTTTGTTGTTCACGCCGACCGCCATGGTGATCGCCCAGACGCTGCTTGCAACGCCGATCGTGGTCGCGCTGGTGCATCGGCCGTCATCGCTGCTGTGGATGGAGTACGGCGATCTTGCACGCACCGACGGCCTGTCGCGCCCGCGCAGCATTGCGTTGCTGTTCGCGCTGGGCCGGGCATCCCTGTTGACCGCCTTTCTCGCCGCCTTCGGCCGGGCCATTGCCGAGGTCGGGGCCATCCTCATCGTGGGCGGCAATATTCGCGGCTATACGCGGACGATGACGACGGCGATTGCGCTCGAGACCAGCAAGGGCGATCTACCGCTTGCGCTTGGGCTCGGATTGATCCTGCTCGCCTTGAGCGTCGCGGTCTCGACGGTCGCGTTTCTGCTAGTGGGACGCGTTGGGGAAAAATAGCTGCTCGCCGCCGACCTTGTAGCCGGCGATCGTTGTCTGCCCGGCCGGCGAGATCAGCCAGTCGATGAAGGCCTGGCCGTCCTGAGCCTTGACGTTCGGATGCTTCGCCGGGTTGACCAGCATCACGCCATACTGGTTGAACAGCCGCCGGTCCCCTTCGGTCAGGATCGCGAGATCGCCCCGGTTCTTGAACGACAACCAGGTGCCGCGATCCGATAGCACATAGGCATTGGACGACGCCGCCATGTTGAGCGCCGGTCCCATTCCCTGACCGATCTCGCGGTACCAACTGCCCTTTGCGGCGGCAAGGTCGATGCCCGCGTCCTTCCAAAGCCGCAGCTCTGCCTCGTAGGTGCCGGATCGATCGCCGCGCGAGATGAAGGGAGCCTTCGCCGCCGCGATCTTTCTCAGGGCGTCGGCGACGTCCTTGTCGCCGGCAATGTGAGCCGGGTCGGCCTTCGGTCCGACGATGACGAAGTCGTTGTACATGACGTCGAAGCGCTTCACGCCCTGTCCCTCGGACATGAACTTGTCCTCGGCCGGCCTGTCGTGGACGAACACCACGTCGGCATCGCCCCGTCTGCCGATATCGAGCGCCTGACCGGTGCCGACGGCGACGACCTTCACGCTGATTCCCGACGCTTTGGTGAACTGCGGCAGCAAATAGCCGAACAGGCCGGACTGCTCGGTCGACGTCGTTGAAGCAACCGTGATACTGCGGTCTTGCGCCCCGGCGCCCGAGCACCAAGCCAGCATGACTGTGAGCGCAATGAAGAGTTGTCGCATGTCATCTTCTCCCCAGGACGTCGCCGCGAGTTTGCCGACGGCCGAGACCCTTCATACCTTCCGCGATATGGTGGCCGGCGAACATCCAACCATCGCAGGGTTTCCAATGACGCGCTTCCGGTGGCAAGGTCAATGACGGACGTCAGGCAGCCCGCGGGCAGCGCAGCCGAGGTTTTCGCCGCATTCCTGAAACTAGGCTTGAGCTCGTTCGGCGGGCCGATCGCCCATATCGGCTACTTCCGGCATGAATTCGTCGAGCGCCGCAAATGGCTCGACGAACAGGCGTATGCTGATCTCGTGGCGCTGTGTCAGTTCCTGCCTGGGCCGGCAAGCAGTCAGGTCGGCTTCTCGCTCGGTCTGATGCGCGCGGGCTATCCCGGTGCGCTGGCGGCGTGGACCGGATTCACGCTGCCGTCGGCCATCGTGCTGGTACTGTTTGCCTATGGCGCCAATGCGCTGAGCGGACCTGCCGGCGCCGGCCTGGTGCACGGGCTGAAGCTTGTCGCGGTCGCGATCGTCGCGCAGGCGGTGTGGGGCATGGCGCGGACGCTGTGTCCCGACCGGGTGCGCGCGTCGATCACCGTGGTCGCGGCGCTGCTCATCCTGTTCAGCGCCTCGTCGATCGCCCAGATCGCCGCCATCCTGTTGGGCGGCATTGCCGGCCTTGCGCTGTGCCGGACCGGGACAGGTAACGGGGGCGGTCACTTCGCCATGCCGGTGTCGCGCCGGATAGGGTTGATCGCGCTGGCGGCGTTCTTGCTCCTGCTGATTGGTCTGCCAGTGCTGACGCGATTGGTGCCGGGCTCCGGCCTTGCGCTGTTCGAGGCCTTCTACCGCTCCGGCGCCCTGGTGTTCGGCGGCGGCCACGTGGTCCTTCCGCTGCTGCGCGAGGCCGTCGTCGTGCCCGGCTGGGTCAGCGACGACGCGTTCCTGACCGGCTATGGCGCCGCGCAAGCCGTGCCGGGCCCGCTCTTCACCTTCGCGGCCTATCTGGGCGCCGTGGTCAACATCGAGCCGCATGGCGTCGTCGGCGCGATCGTCGGACTGCTTGGCATTTTTCTGCCCGGCGTCCTGATCCTGCTCGCTGCGCTGCCGTTCTGGGAGACGTTTCGGAAGCGATCCGACGCGCAGGCGGTGATGCGTGGCGTCAACGCGGCGGTCGTCGGCATTCTCGGCGCGGCACTGTATCATCCGGTGTGGACGAGCACGGTCCTGGCTCCTCGCGATTTCGGCATCGCGCTGGTCGGATTCGTCCTGCTCATGATCTGGCGCGCGCCGCCGCTTGTGGTTGTTGTCTTCAGCGCGCTCGCCGGAATGGCGATGGCGCTGTGAACCCTGGTTAATGGGGCGTCTGTCCTCTTTGGCGTGCGCGCAGAAACTAATTTCCTTAATGTTTTCAAGGCGATTTGGACTGTCCAGTCCTCATGCGAAAAATATTCCGCTTCCCTCGTCGGGCAACTCAGTGGCACGAATCCGCCGTCTCACCCGCCTGAGGGGCGCTTCGCGATCGTCACGAGTGCTGGGTTGGGATGCGGTGGACGCCGCTTGCGCAACTGACGAGTGCGCATACGGCGGACGGCGAAGTCGTGCAGGCCTGACGCCCTAGTGGCAGGTGTCCTGTTGCAAGACGCAATTGCGTCTTGCAACAGCGGTGACAACCAAGCCCAGTCTCGCCGGGGCGAGCACGTATAAGCCGTAACCCATCGCGCAGGGAAAGCCGGGATTGCTCCGGTTACACCTGTGGTCCTACCCCCGGTGCTACTTTTATTGCACCGGGCCCATGGGTGCGATCGGCACCCGGCTTTCCCTGCGCCCTCTCTTCACGAGAGGGCGGAACGAGATGCAAAACTCGGACAGTTCATGTCGCGAGAATGCAAAGCCGTATCTCAATGACTGTCATCGCCCGCGAAGGCGGGCGATCCAGTATTCCAGAGGCCGCAGTGATTGATCCGAGAGGCCGCAGCGTACTGGATCCCTCGCATGCGCGGGGTATGACGGCGGAGCAATCGCCGAGGCTTCGTCGGAATATTGGCCTGCCTCGCCCTGCGCCCCGATGCCGCATGACGATCGCCACTATCGCCGGAGAGGCGCCTCATGTGATTTTCAGACGCCGCAGGTGCATTTCACCGCCGGAGATGTCATAAATGCGACACGCCTTGGTTTGCGGAATTGTGCTGACGGCCTGACCCGGATTTTCTTGCAATCACATTCATCCCAGTAAAGGGCGTCAGCTTGTTGTTTCCTTCCATGTCATCGTCAGTTGCGGTTGGCGCCCTGGTCGGATGGATGTTGCTTCTCACCACGAAGCACATCATCGCCGACTTCATGTTGCAGAATGCCTGGATGGCGATCGGCAAGGACCAGAAGACCGGCTGGGCGATGCCGCTGCTGGCACATTGCCTCGTTCACCTTGCCGTCGCGCTGGTGCTGATCCTGGCCGTGGCGCCGCGGTTCTGGTACGTCGCCTTCGTCGACTTCGCCATCCACATCACCGTCGACCGCGCCAAGGGATACTGCGCCTCGCATTACGGCGTGACGCTGGAGTCCGGACATCCCTGGTTCTGGACCCTGATCGGCGTCGACCAGGCGCTCCACCATCTCACCGGCTTTGCGCTGTCAATCTACATGGCCGCGAACTGAGCGGCCTGCGCCACCTGTGCCCCAAGCCTCTCGGAATCTGAAACCACCGCCCGCGGTGCGCGGATGTGATTCGCGTGCAACGGGCAAGGGCCCCCGGAAACGACCGGAAGCCGTGGTTAACCTTTCGTTAGAGAATTGCGCGGCATCTTCGCGATTGAGGGGGATTTGCAAATGTTTTCAAGCCGCGACGCCTTCGAGAACGATGCCTGCCCGGTTGCCGACGACCTGCTCGGCCAGATGTACCGCGCCAATCCCAATGGCCTGTCGCTCCTGGTCGCCAACGTGTCGCCGGACGTCCGGGCGAGGCTGGCGCTGTTCTGTTATCGCCGCAGCCATCTGCACGCGCTGGCGCTGGCGATTGCTTCGAGCTGCACCGAGCGTGAGCTGATCCATTTCGGCGGCCGCGTCGGCTCGACCCTGTACGCGCTGTCGCGTCAACCCGCGCGCGCCACTGCGGCCTCGCATGGCGGACGCAAGCCGATCACGCTGTCGACCAAGCCGCTCTCAACCTTTGCGCCGCTGGTCGATGAAGAGCTCGACGACGAAGAAGAAGACGTCCGGACGGTGACCGCCTGAGGCAAGCCCGGCCTCAGATCACCGGCAGTCCGTGGCGCCGGCGCGCCATCGCGCATTCCGCATCGCCGGGCATGCAGGTCCGGCACACCTCCGGCCGCACCGCATAGACCTCGCAGCGCGTCGCCACCCCGATCTCTCCCGATAGCGCGGCGCAGCGGTCACCCACGCAGCGCATGCCGGACAGCCGCGCATTGACGAACCGCTCCGGGATCAGGTCGAGCTGATCGTCATCCTCGATGGTGAAGCGCGGCCAGTTCTCCGAATAGCTGCAGCAGGCGCCGCAGGATTGGCAGGGGCTGCTCGCCGCCGCGCTGGCATTGTCCGCGGCCATCACGTGTCCTTCGGTGCTTCCCAGACCAGGCTGCGCCGCCAGCGCGCCCTGAGCAGATCGCGCCGCTCCGGATATTTCTCGTCGTGATAGATCGCGGCCACCACGCGATCGGTGCGGAAGCTGCGGAAATCCCTGCGCAGCTCGCACCAGGCGGCGAGCAGCCGGACCGCTTCGTGATAGCCGACCGCGATTGGCCAGATTGTGCGCTCGCTGTCGCGGCCGTGCTCGTCGCGATAGTTCAGCGTGATCTTCTTGCCCTCGTGAATCTGGCTGCGCGTCTTGACCATATCGATGCGGTCCGGCTCCCGGTTCCAGGCCGACCGCGCTCGGCTTGCCGGTTCGAGCACGAACGGCCGTAGCCGGTCGGGCACCGTCTCGGCGATCTTGGCCATCAGGTCTTCGGCGGCGCGCGCCAAGGCCGGATCGGCGTGGCCGACCACCCATTGCGCGCCGAGCACGCAGGCCTCGATCTCGTCGGGTGTCAGCATCAAGGGCGGCAGGTCGAAACCCTTCTCCAAGATGTAGCCCATGCCGGCCTCGCCGCGGATCGGCACCCGCTGCTCGATCAGGGTCGCGATGTCGCGATAGATCGTGCGCTTGGATGTCTCGAGCTCCGCCGCAATCGCATCTGCGGTCAAAGGCTTTCGGGTGCGGCGGAGCACCTGGATGATCTGAAACAGCCGGTCGGCGCGTCTCATGGCAAGTCTCTTCGCAAGTCTCTCGTTCGCGGTCGGCGGATCCCGGGCCTCGCGGCCCGTCGCCTTTTTGCACTCCGGTGTCACTGCTGCTGACAGAATGTTGGCAGCAGGTGGGGGCTATACCAGGACAACACCTCAAGTGAAGGGAATTTGTCCATGGCAAATCTAGATGAACTCGGTTTCCGGCACGCGCAGACGTTCGCGCTGGAACAGCTCGTCACAGTTTACTCCACCTCCGGCGATCTGCGCTGGGCCCTGGTTGCGCTGATCGCGCAGTCGGTCGTTACCGCCTGGTCATACGGGCGGGCGCGGGTGGTCAAACGGGTTCGCGAGGCGGTTCGCCGCCTCGCTCCCGTTGGTCCGCTCGACAATGAATGCCACTGCTGCTGACACCATGGTGGCAGCAGGGGGGCGCTAGCCTCCACCCGCGATCAGGCAATCGGGAGCTTCAGATGATTACGCTTTTTGGCTTCGGCACGGGGTTCGGCTTGCCGGAAATCAGCCCGTTCGTGACCAAGACCGAGGTCCAGCTCAAGATGGCCGGGCTCGATTATCGCAAGGAGAAGGCGATGCCGCCGGCGTCTCCCAAGGGGCAGTTGCCGTTCATCTCGGATGACGGCGAGACGATTGCCGATTCGACCTTCATCCGCGCCCATATCGAGGGCAAATACGGCTTCGACTTCGATGCGCCGCTGAGCCTGCAGGCGCGCGCGCAAGCCTGGGCGTTCGAACGCATGATCGAGCATCACGTCTATTGGGCGCTGGTCGGCGCACGCTGGGTCGACGATACCAATTTCGCCAAGGGGCCGGCGCATTTCTTCGACGGCGCGCCCGATCACATGCGCGACAAGATGCGCGAGGACGCGCAGTTCCGCGTTGCCGAGAACTATCTGCTGAGCGGGCTTGGTCGCCACGCCCCTGAGGAGGATATCGATCTCGCGATGCGTTCGTTGTTCGCACTGTCGGTGCAGCTCGGCGACAAGCCTTATTTGATGGGCGAGACGCCCTGCGGCACCGATGCTACGGCATTCGGCGCGCTTGCCGGAATCCTGACGCCGTTCTTCGAATCACCGTTGCGCGAACGCACTGAGAAGTTCGAGAATCTCACCGCCTATGTCGACCGGATGATGCTGCAATACTATCCAGAGTTCGCCTGGGCGCCGCTGCAGCAGGCGGCTTAGCCTGCGCCGACAGGAGCGGGCTGGCCTTTCAAGGCGGCCAGCTCAGCCTCGAGTTCGGCGATCCGTTCATCGCGCGAGGCCAGCGCCGTCGCGACATCGGCCGCGTCGAACTTCTGCGGGATATGCTGCGGGCAATTGGTATCCCACGCCGCGATCTTGAATAGGATCGCCTGCTCGGGCCGCGCCCGGTAGCCTTGCGGCATCAGCGCCTGCGTCAGCGCCGGATCATCCTCCACCACGCGCGCCTCGCCCCAGATCTTGACGCGGCGGCGATGCGCATAGTCCATCACGAAGATATACGCCTTCGCATTCTCCGACAGGTTGCCCTGCGTGATGTATTGCCGGTTGCCGCCGAAGTCGGCGAACGCGAGCGTGCGCTTGTCGAGCACCTTGATGAATCCCTTCGGCCCGCCGCGGTGCTGGATGTAGGGCTGGCCGTCAGCGGAGGCGGTGGCAAGATAGAAGCTGTTGGCATTGGCGAGGAAGGTGGCGAGGTTCTCGTCGATCTCGGTGCGAAAGCCGCCGCGCTGCTCCCGGTCGGCATAGGCGTCGCGCGAGCCCTTGCGGGTCTGGATCGCCTTCACGGCCGGGCTGAATGCGATATCGCTGGAATAGGGGTGAACGTCTGACATCTGAGCCTCCCGTCATGGGCGCCGAAGCGGTCGTCCTTCCCGGGAAAGATGGTCGTTTCCGTGACGCAAGCAATCTTGTGAATTGACACTTCACTGTTGCGGAATATGCAATATTGCCCATGGATCGTCTCGACGCCATGCAGGCCTTCGTCGCCGTGGCCGACCTCGAGGGCTTCGCGCCTGCCGCTCGCAAGCTCGGCCTGTCGCCGTCAGCGGTGACGAGGCTGATTGCGGCGCTGGAGGAACGGCTCGGTGCGCGGTTGTTGCAGCGGACCACCCGGCAGGTGACGTTGACCGACGCCGGCTCGCGCTATCTGGAGCGGGCGCGGCGGATTCTCGCGGACGTCGAGGAGGCCGAAGATGCGGTGGAGGGCGAGCGCACGCGCCCGGAGGGCCGGTTGGTGATCTCGGCCCCTGTCGGCTTCGGGCGGCTGCATGTCAGCCCGATCGTGACCGCCTACCTCAAGCGCTATCCCGACGTCGGCGTCGACCTGCGTCTGACCGATCGTGTCGTCAACCTCGTCGAGGATGGCGTCGATGCCGCGGTCAGGATCGGCCATCTGCCCGACTCGACGCTGGTGGCGCGGCATGTCGGCGAGATGCGACGCATCGTGGTGGCCTCGCCGGGCTATCTCCGGGCACGCGGCGAGCCGAAACGGCCCGCGGACATCGCGGCGCATGACATGATCCAGTTCGGCGCCATGACCGCGGCGCCCGACTGGCGCTTCGTGGAGAACGGTCGCGAGATCAGGATCGCGAGCTCGCCGCGCTTTGCCAGCAACAGCTCCGATGCCGCGATCCAATATGCCGAGCAGGACGGCGGCCTGACGCGGGTGCTGGCCTATCAGGCGGCCGCGTCACTGAAGGCCGGGCGGCTCAGAATCGTGCTTGCGGAGTTCGAGCAGCCGGCGCTGCCGATCCACATCGTCTACCCGACCTCCCGGCTATTGTCGGCCAAAGTGCGTACCTTCATCGATCTCGTCACCGAGATCGATGACTGGCATTTCGGGTAGACTCTCGGCTGATGCTTTTCTTGGGGCGAACCGGCGTCCGCTTCGCTTGAAAATGCTTCAGCTCACCCGCTCCTTCTTCGGCACCACGCGGAACGTGCCGTTGGCGCGTGCGATCGTCACGTTGTCGGCCTTGATCAGGCTTTGCGCGAAGCAGATCGTGCTGCCGGTCTTGATCACATCGCTTTCGATCGTGAGCCACTGCCCGATATTGGCCGTGCCGACGAAATCGACCGCGAGCGAGATCGTTACGAACGAGGTGGTCCAACCGGTTGCTTGGCCGCAGCTATAGCCCATTGCGTTGTCGGAAAGCGCCGCGATCAATCCGCCATGGATCAGGCCGCGGCCGTTGGTGTGCGGCCGGGCCAGCCGCAGGCCAATGATGACGGACCTGTCGGTCCGCCTTGCGTAGAGCGGCTCCCAGGGCTCGGTGAGTGGGCTCTTCCGGAAAAGCGGCTCGAAGCCGGCAGGGATGTCGAGGATCGGCGTGTCGGTGCTCATCTGACGCTCGCGCATTGGCGTTTCGTTTGCGCCATTGAACGCGATGTCGATGACAGTTTCATCGCCTACAAAGCTTTAAACGGAATTTGCGCGCGTGTTTAAATGCGTCGCGGACTTGTCGTCACCCGCCACCGGGTCGCGCGAACGCGCGCCCGATGACAGGCTCCGGCGGGTGACCCAGTATTCCAGAGACTTGGGCTGGATTTGAGGAGCCGCGGCGTACTGGATTCCCCGCATGCGCGGGGGATGACGATCGAGAGTATGGAGAGGACGCTGCTCGATAAATATCCGCAAATACGCCTAAAACGGCAGCCCGACATAATTCTCCGATAGCGACGTCGACGCCGCCTTCGAGCTCACGAGATAATCCAGCTCGGCGATCTGAATCCGCGCGGCGAATTCGCCGTCGTCAGGGAACTTGTGCAGCATCGAGGTCATCCACCAGGAGAAGCGCACCGCCTTCCAGACCCGCGCCAGCGCTCTGGCAGAGTAACCGTCGATGCCGGCTGAGGACTTCTCGTCGTAATATTCGCGCAACGCCTGCGACAGGTAATGCACGTCGCTGGCGGCGAGGTTCAGGCCCTTGGCCCCGGTCGGCGGCACGATATGCGAGGCGTCGCCGGCAAGGAACATCCGGCCGAACCGCATCGGCTCGGCGACGAAGCTGCGCAACGGCGCAATGCTCTTCTCGATCGAGGGGCCGGTGACCAGCTCGTCGGCGGCCTTCTGGTCGACGCGGCGTTTCAGCTCGTCCCAGAACCGCTCGTCCGACCACTGATCGACATGATCGTCGAGGGGACATTGTACGTAATAGCGGCTGCGATGCGTCGAACGCATGGTGCAGAGCGCGAAGCCGCGCTCGTGGTTGTTGTAGATCAGCTCCGGCGAGACTGGCGGCGTCTCCGAGAGGATGCCGAGCCAGCCGAACGGATACACGCGCTCATAGCTCGTGATCGCCGACGCCGGCACACTGGCACGGCTCACGCCGTGGAAACCGTCGCAACCGGCGATGAAGTCGCAGACGATTTCATGGCTGACGCCGTCCTTCACATAGGTGACGCGCGGATGCTCGGTGCCGAAATCATGCGGCGTGACGTCGCTGCCCGAGTAGATGGAGGTCAGCCCGGCGGCCTTGCGGGCGTTCATCAGGTCGAGCGTGACCTCGGTCTGGCCGTAGATCGTCACGGTCTTGCCGGTCAGGCCATGCATGTCGATGCGGTGTCGCGCGCCGCCGAACGCCAGTTCGACGCCGTGATGGACCAGACCCTCGCGATGCAGGCGGTCGGCAGCCCCGACCTTCTCGAGCAGGGATACCGTGCCTTCCTCGAGCAGGCCGGCGCGGATGCGCCCCAGCACGTAGTCCGGGGTCTGCCGTTCCAGGATCACGTTGTCTACGCCGAAAGTATGAAGTAGTTGCCCAAGCAACAGTCCGGCCGGACCTGCCCCTATGATTGCTACTTTTGTCCGCAATACCCGCTCCTCCCGATAAGGTAGGCTTGATCATGGCCCGCGCGTCGCGGGGTGCCGTCGTCGGCTTGCCATGGTGATTATATCATATAACAGTCTTCGCAAAGCGCGTTTGATCAGTGAGGGGACTTCGCCGCAATGCGAGAGACCGATTCGGCCGGATGACCTCCGGTGCGGCGCGGTGTCCGGCGGGCGCATTTCGTCTTGAACAAGTGCGCGCGAGTTATGTAACATGTTAAGTAATGAGACCGGGCGCGAAGCCCGCCGTCATGGAGAGGGAGGATATCTGATGAGGAAGGCGTTGTTGGCGCTGCTCGTGGCCGCGGGCGTCACGCCGGCTGTTGCACCTGCTGTGGCGCAGGACAAGACCGTCAATCTGAAAGTATCGCTGTGGGTGCCGCCGGCGCATCCGCTGGTGCCGGCGACGCAGGCCTGGGCGGCCGATATCGAAAAGGCTTCGGGCGGCACCATCAAGATCACCGTGTTCCCGTCCGAGCAGCTCGGCAAGGCGTTCGATCACTACGACATGGCGCGCGATGGCATCGCCGACGTCACCTATGTCAATCCCGGCTATCAGCCCGGCCGCTTCCCGATCGCGGCCGCAGGCCAGCTTCCGTTCGTGTTTGCCGACGGCAAGAAGGGTACGCTGGCGCTGAACGAGTGGTACCACAAATACGCGCCGACCGAGATGAAGGACACCAAGCTCTGCTTCGCCTTCATCCATGATCCGGGCGCGTTGCACGGCAAGAAGAAGATCCTGCTGCCGAGCGACCTCAACGGCGTGAAGGTGCGCCCGGCGCAGAGCACGATCGGCGAGATGGTCAAGATGTTCGGCGGCACCAATGTGCAGGCGTCCGCGCCGGAATCGCGCGATGCCATCGAGCGCGGCGTGGCCGACGAGATCACCTTCCCCTGGGGCTCGATCTTCCTGTTCGGCATCGACAAGGTGGTGAAGTACCACATGGACGTGCCGCTCTACACGACCGTGTTCACCTACAACATCAACCTTGCCAAATATAACGCGATGTCGGCTGCCCAGAAGAAGGTGATCGACGATCACTGCACGCCGGAATGGGCGTCCAAGGTCACCGATCCCTGGACCGAGTTCGAGGCCAATGGCCGCACCAAGATGAAGGCGCTATCCGGGCACGAGGTCTATCAATTGACCCCGGACCAACTCGCCGAGTGGAAGAAGGCGGTCAAGCCGCTGCACGATAGCTGGGCCGAGGCGGTGAAGAAAGCCGGCGGCGATCCGGACAAGATCGCGGCCGATTTGAACGCGACGCTGAAGAAGTACGACGCCGGACTGTAATTTGGTCATTCCGGGGCGCGCGTCAGCGCGAACCCTGAATCTTCTGCAACTATCTCCAGATTCCGGGTTCGCTCGCGTTGCGAGCGCCCCGGAATGACACCCAGCTTGACAGCGATCGTCCGACATCATGGCTGCCAATCCCGAAGTGACCCAAGAGGGCGTGATCACCGGTCCGCCCGAGCCGGCCCGCAAGAATTTCATGGACCGCTTCATCGATTCGATCGAATGGGTCGCTGCATTCTTCGTCGGCATCGTTGCGCTCAACACCTTCACCGCGGTGTTCATGCGCAAATTCTTCTCGGTGACGATCCCCGACTACTACAATTTCGGCCAGTTCCTGCTCGGCATCCTGATCTTCTGGGGCATCGCGGCGACCAGCTATCGCGGCACCCACATCACCGTGGACCTGGTGTGGGCCAATGCCTCGCCGCGCTACCAGCGCTGGATCGACATCTTCGCGACGCTGGTGCTGCTGTTCGTCGTCACGGTCCAGACCTACACATTGGTCGACAAGGTAATCGACACCAGGAACAGCCACATCGTCACTATGGATCTCGGCGTGCCGGTCTGGCCGTTCTTCCTGGTGTCGTGGATCGGCGACGTCTCCGCGGTGCTGCTGATTGCGATCCGCACCTACCGGCTGATCTTTCATCCGGAAGATATCCATGATGCCAAGATCAAGACCGCGGAGTAGCCGGCCATGAGCAGCGAGTCTGTTGCCGTCATCGGCTTCGTCAGCCTGTTCGTGCTGATGCTGTTGCGCGTGCCCGTCGGCATGGCGATGGGCCTCGTCGGCATCACCGGCTTTGGCTACCTCACCGGCTTCGAGCCGGCGCTGAAGCTGGTCGGCCAGACCACGATGCGCACGGTGACGGACTATTCCTTCGGCGTGATCCCGATGTTCCTGCTGATGGGCGCCTTCGTCTCCGTCTCCGGCATCAGCCGCGAGTTGTTCCGCGCCGCCAACACTTTCGTCGGTCACTGGAAGGGCGGGCTTGGCATCGCCACCATCGCCGCCTGCGGCGGCTTTGCCGCGATCTCCGGCTCGTCGGTCGCGACCGCCGCGACATTCTCCGCGGTGGCCTATCCCGAGATGCGCCGCTTCGGCTATCCGCAATCGTTCTCGACCGGCGTGATCGCGGTCGGGGGCACCCTGGGGGCGATGCTGCCGCCGTCCACGGTACTTGCGGTCTACGGCATCATCACCCAACAGGACATCGGCAAGCTGTTCATTGCCGGCGTTGTCCCGGGTCTCCTCGCGATCCTCATGCACATGATCACGATCGGCATCATCGGCGTGACGCGGCCCGGATTTCTGCCGGCGGGGCCAAAGGCCAAATGGCCCGAGCGCGTCCTGGCGCTGCGCGATGTCTGGGCGCCGCTTCTGCTGTTCCTGTTCGTGATCGGCGGCCTCTATGGCGGCTTCTTTGTCCCGACCGAGGCCGGCGCGGTCGGCGCGGTCGGCGCCTTCATCATCGGCGTCCTCCGCGGCAGGCTTACCAGGGACGGTATCCTGCAATCGCTGCTGCAAACGACGCGCACCGCGGCCGCCGTGTTCACCGTTCTGATCGGCGCGCTCTGCTTCGGCTATTTCCTTACCATCACCCAGACGCCGCAGAACATCACCGCCTTCCTCACCGGACTCGGCATCGGCCCTTATGGCGTGCTGGCGCTGATCCTGCTGATGTATATCGTGCTGGGCTGCCTGATGGACGCGATGGCGATGGTGATCCTCACCGTGCCGATTGTATTCCCGGTCGTTACCTCGCTCGGCTTCGACCCGATCTGGTTCGGCATTATCATCGTGATGACGGTCGAGCTCGGCCTGATCCATCCGCCGGTCGGCATGAACGTGTTCGTGATCAAGAGCGTGATCAAGGACGTCAACATGTCGACCATCTTTGCCGGTGTGCTGCCGTTCGTGATCACCGATCTGATCCGGCTGGTGATCCTGATCCTGTTCCCGCTGCTTGCGACCTGGTTGCCGCAGCGTATGATTGGCTAGACCTATGCCGCCAGATCTCCAGACCAAATATGTCTTCACCATCACGGCGCGCATTGCTGACGTCACCTCCGCCGGCGACATCGGGACCGGCGTTCGCCGCATCATCCCGATCATCGGCGGCGAGGTGAGGGGCGAGCAGGTCAACGGCAAGGTGCTGAGCTTCGGCGCCGACTTCCAGATCATCCGGCCCAACGAGCTGATCGAGCTGGAGGCGAAATATGCCTTCGAGACCGACGACGGCGCCGTGGTCTATGTCGAGAACAAGGGCATCCGGTTCGGGCCGGTTGATCTGCTGCAGAAGCTGAAGCGCGGCGAGCCGGTCGATCCGAAGCTGATCTACTTCCGCACCGTGCCGAAGTTCGAGACCGGCGCCGAGAAATATCGCTGGCTGATGGAGTATATCTTCGTCGCCTCCGCCGCTCGCCACGCCGACCGCGTCGTGATCGACGTGCATCAGGTGCTATGAGCCGCTGTCGCACACTTGCTCGTTTCACCCGCCGGGATCCGCCAACATTCGGTGTCGTCCCTGCGAAAGCCGGGACCCATACTCCGCGGTCTGTGTCGTGAACGAGACTCGTCGTTCCGTCATGGTTCAACAATAATCACCTGTGGTTATGGGTCCCTGCTTTCGCAGGGACGACGGGTGGAGAGAGTCATGCGTATCAACTCTATCACCGTCACCCTGAGGAGGCCGCACAGCGACCGTTTCGAAGGGGCGGCGGCCAACAGCCGGGCCGTGCATACTTCGAGGCCCGCTTGCGCGCGCACCTCAGGATGACGGGCGCGACAGTCGCGCGTGCCCATATTGACTCCTGCGCTAATCGTTATAAAACATAACTATTCTGAACAGGAAACAATAACGCCATGGGAAACGCCTCCGCCGCTGACGACACGGCGCTGCTCAAGATCGAACAGTCCGGCGCGGTGCTGACCGTGGGCCTCAACCGTCCGGCCAAGCGCAACGCGCTCAACGACGGCATCATCCTTGCGCTGCAGGATTGCTTTTCCGCCATTCCCGATACGATCGGTGCCGTCGTCATCTACGGCATTGGCGATCACTTCTCCTCGGGGCTCGATCTGTCCGAACTGACCGAGCGCGACGCGACCGAGGGCCTGGTGCATTCCCAGATGTGGCATCGCGTGTTCGACCGCATCCAGTATTGCCGCGTGCCCGTCATTGCCGCGCTGAAGGGCGCGGTGATCGGCGGTGGCCTCGAGCTTGCCTGCGCTGCGCATATCCGCGTCGCCGAGCCTTCTGCCTATTTCGCGCTGCCGGAGGGCCAGCGCGGCATCTTCGTCGGTGGCGGCGGATCGGTGCGGCTGCCGCGTCTGATCGGCGTGCCCCGGATGGCCGACATGATGCTGACCGGCCGGGTCTATTCCGCGACCGAAGGCGCCTCCTACGGTTTCTCGCAATATCTCACCGAGACCGGCGGCTCACTGGCAAAAGCGCTCGAGCTCGCCGAACGCGTGGCGGCGAACGCGCCGTTGACCAATTTCGCGGTGCTGCAGGCGTTGCCGATGATCGCGGAGGCCAATCCGCAGACCGGGCTCTTGATGGAATCCCTGATGGCAACCGTCGCGCAGAGCGACAAGGAAGCCAAGCGGCGCATCCGCGAATTCCTTGACCGCAAGACCGCCAAGGTGAAGCCGACATGAGCACGAAGCCTGAGACGCCCGCGTCCGCGACCGCCGCCAGCGCGCATCCGTTGCGCCCGATCTCGTTCGGCAATCCCGAGGTCACCGTCGAGCGTCGCGCCGACGGCACGATCTACCTTCGCCCGAAGGTGAAGCTTGCCGACTATCCCATTCGCATCACCGACCGCCTGCATCACTGGGCGAGGGTCGAGCCGAACCGCGTGTTCATGGCCGAGCGCAGGGCCGACGGCGGCTGGCGCCAGATCACCTACGCGCAATTGCTTGAGACCACCAGGCGTCTTGCGTCGGCCTTGATCGCGCGCGGGCTGTCCGCCGAGCGGCCGATCGTGATCCTGTCGGGCAATTCCATTGATCATGCATTGATCGCGTTCGGCGCGCTCTATGCCGGCATTCCGTTCTGTCCGGTTTCTCCGGCCTATTCGCTGGTGTCCCGCGATTACGGCAAGCTCAATTTCTTGATCACGCTGCTGACGCCGGGCCTCGTCTTCGTCGACGACGCCGACAAATTCGCAGATGCGCTGATCGCCAACGTACCTGCGGGCATCGAGATCGCGGCGAGCCGCGGTGGCGTGCCCGGCCGTGACGTCATCAGGCTGACCGATCTCCTCGCGACGTCCGAAGATTCGCGCCTTGACGCGGTCCACGAGGCAATCGGCCCGGACACAATCGCAAAATTCCTGCTCACGTCAGGATCGACCGGCAACCCCAAGGCCGTCATCAACACCCAGCGCATGGTCTGCGCCAACCAGGTGATGCTGCGCGAGACGCTGGCGTTCCTGAAGGACGAGCCGCCGGTGATCGTCGACTGGCTGCCGTGGAATCACACCTTCGGCGGCAACCACAATATCGGGCTGACGCTCTACAATGGCGGCTCGATGTATCTCGACGAGGGCAAGCCGATGCCGGGCGGCATCGAGGAGACCGTGCGAAACCTGCGCGAGATCTCGCCGACGGTCTACTTCAATGTTCCCAAGGGCTACGAATCGCTGCTGCCTTATTTGCGCGACGATGCGGGCTTGCGGGCGAAATTCTTCGACCGGCTGCATGCGATGTTCTTCTCGGGCGCGGCGCTGTCGCCGTTCGTCTGGAACAGCCTCGACGAGCTTGCGGTGCGGGAGAAGGGCTATCGGGTGCCGATGCTGACCGGCCTGGGTGCGACCGAAACCTCGCCGTTCTTCATGTCGGTGCGCCCCGACACCAGCCGCTCCGGCCATGTCGGGCTTCCGGTGTCGGGCAACGATGCCAAGCTCGTGCCGAACAACGGCAAGCTGGAAGTCCGCGCCAGGGGACCGAACGTCACGCCGGGCTACTGGCGCCAGCCGGAGCTGACCGCCAAAGCCTTCGACGAGGAGGGATTCTACAAATTCGGCGATGCGCTGAAGCCTGCGAGTCCTGGCGATCTCGCTGCCGGCTTCGACTTCGACGGCCGTATCGCCGAGGACTTCAAGCTGGCGAGCGGCACCTGGGTCAGTGTCGGTCCGTTGCGGGCGCGCTTCGTCGGCACCTGCGCGCCGCTGGTGCGCGACGTCGTGATCGCGGGCCTCAACCGCGACGAGATTTCGGCAATCGTCATCCTCGATCTCGATGGTTGCCGCCTGATCAATCCCAACCTTGCGGTCAACGACGTCGCCGCGGCTGCCGCCGATCCCTTGGTGCGCGCAGCCTTCCGCGAGCGCTTTACCCGATTTCTCGCCAGTGCCACCGGTTCATCGAATCGAATTACCCGCGCCGTCCTGCTCGACACACCGTTGTCGATCGATCGCGGCGAGGTCACCGACAAGGGCTCGATCAATCAGCGCGCGGTGCTGGAGCATCGCAACGTCCTGATCGAAACACTCTATGCGTCGGTGCCGCCGGCATCCGTGATCACGCTCACCTGATTTCGAAGAGGAGAACCGCCATGCAGTTGAAGGACCAGGCCGCCATCGTCACCGGAGGCGCATCGGGATTGGGAGCCGCGACAGCGCGGCGGCTGGCCGCGCAAGGCGCCAAGGTCGCGGTCTGCGACCTCAATGCCAAGCTCGCCGAGAGCGTGGCGGCCGAGATCGGCGGCATTCCATTGGTCTGCGACGTCGCCGATGCAACTGCCGCCGAAGCCGCGGTCGCGCAAGCCGCCAAGGCGCATGGCCCGGCGCGCGTGCTGGTGAATTGCGCCGGCATCGGGGTAGCAAAGCGCGTGATCGGCCGCGAGGGGCCGATGGCGCTTGGCGATTTCGACAAGGTGATCAAGATCAATCTGATCGGCTCCTTCAACATGCTGCGGCTTGCGACCGCCGACATGTCCAAGCTGGAGCCGCTTGCGACAGGCGAACGCGGCGTCGTGATCTGCACGGCTTCCGTCGCTGCTTATGACGGCCAGATCGGGCAGGCGGCGTATTCGGCCTCGAAGGGCGGCATCGTCGCGATGACGCTGCCGATCGCCCGCGAGCTTGCGCAGTTCGGCATTCGCGTGCTGACCATCGCGCCCGGCCTGTTCCTCACCCCGCTGCTGGCCGGCCTGCCGCAGGAGGCGCAGGATTCGCTGTCCGCCGCGATCCCATTCCCGCGCCGGCTGGGACAAGTCGACGAGTTCGCCTCGCTGGCACTGCACATGATCGACAACCCCTATCTGAACGGCGAAGTGGTGCGGCTCGATGCCGCGCTCCGGATGGCGCCGCGGTAAAGCATGATCGGGACCGACAAGATCGTAGTGTGATCGAGGACAGAACCATGTTCGTTCATCGACGCGACGTGCAGATTCAGTGGGGCGACTGCGACCCCGCGAATATTGTCTACTACCCGCGCTACTTCGCGATGTTCGACGATTCGACCTCGATCATGTTCGAGGCAGCCGGTTTCTCGAAGCAGGACATCATCCACAAATACGGGCTGGTCGGCATTCCCATGGTCGACACGCGGGCGAAATTCCACATTCCGTCGACCCATGGTGACTGGATCACCATCGAGAGCCGGATCGAGAGCATCAAGCGCTCGAGCTTCGAGGTGGTGCACCGCGTGTTCAAGGGCGAGGCGCTTGCGATCGAGGCATTCGAGACCCGGGTGCTGGTCGGCCGTCACCCGGATGATCCGAGCAAGCTGAAATCGGCGCCGTTTCCGCAGGAGATCGTTGACCGTTTCATGAAGGACTGATCCGCAGCCCCTCCATGACCTAAAGAAGGGGCTGAATTTGCCCGCAAAATTGGTTTTAAACTCAAAAGAACTATCCGCAGGGAGGAATAGATGAGGAAGGCCACTTTCGCCGCCGCGGCGCTCGCGGCGGCCGTCGCGCTGCCGGGTTCGCCGGTGTTGGCACAGACGAGCGAAATCACCATCGGTATCTCGATCTCGACCACGGGGCCCGCCGCAGCGCTTGGCATCCCCGAACGCAACGCGCTCGATTTCGTGCCGAAGGAGATCGGCGGCGTGCCGCTCAAGCTGATCGTGCTCGATGACGGCGGCGACCCGACCGCTGCCACGACCAATGCGCGGCGCTTTGTCACCGAGTCCAAGGCCGACATCATCATGGGCTCCTGCACCACGCCGCCGTCGATCGCGGTGTCGACGGTCGCCAACGAAGCCGGCATTCCGCATCTCGGCCTGGCGCCGTTCCCGATCAACGAGGCGCGCGCCAAGTGGTCCGTCGACCTGCCGCAGTCGATTCCGATCATGGGCAAGGTGCTCTACGAGCACATGAAGGCGCACAACATCAAGACGGTCGGCTATATCGGCTACTCCGATTCCTACGGCGACCTCTGGGTCAACGACTTCAAAAACCAGGCGGTGCCGATGGGCCTGACGATGACCGACGAGGAGCGCTTCGCGCGTCCCGACACCTCGGTGGCGGGCCAGGTGCTGAAGCTCGTCGCCGCCAATCCCGATGCGATCCTGATCGGCGCCTCCGGCACCGCCGCGGCGCTGCCGCAGACCGCGCTGCGCGAGCGCGGCTACAAGGGCCTGATCTACCAGACCCACGGCGCCGCCAGCATGGACTTCATCCGTATCGCGGGTGCGGCCGCCGAGGGCGTCATCATGTCGGCGGGTCCGGTGATGTCGCCGGAGACGCAGCCCGACAGCGCGTTGACCAAGAAGCCCGGCCTCGCGCTCAACACCGCCTATGAGGCGAAATACGGTCCGAACAGCCGCAGCCAGTTCGCCGGCCACTCCTACGACGCCTTCGAGGTGCTGAAGCGCGTCGTCCCGGTGGCGCTGAAGACGGCGAAGCCCGGCACGCCGGAATTCCGTGACGCAATTCGCAAGGCGTTCATCTCGGAAAAGGAAATCGTCGCCACGCAGGGCGTCTACAACTGGACCGAAAAGGACCGCTACGGTCTCGACGACCGCTCGCGCATCCTGCTGACGGTGAAGGATGGGAAGTACGTCCCGGCGATGTAAGCTGGTTGCTGACCTGTGAAACGAAGAAGCCGGTCTCGTCGAGACCGGCTTTTTTCGTAGGTGGGCAAAGCGAAGCGTACCCAGCATCACGCGCGGAGTGCTAATGGCGGGCACGGCGCCCGCGCGCCTTTGCCCACCCTACAGTGCGAGCGATGCTCTAAATCGCGGTCTCGCCTTCGTGCTGGAAGCCGAGATAGCTCGCCGCGACGCCCTTGTTGGCGGCGATCTCCTCGGCCGAGCCGCTGAGCACGAACTCGCCCAGCTCCATCACATAGGCGCGGTCGGCGATCTGCAGCGCCGCCTGCGCATTCTGCTCGACCAGCAGCACCGAGACGCCGGCGGCGCGGAGCTCGCCGACGATGCGGAAGATATCGGCGACGATAATCGGGGCGAGCCCGAGGCTCGGCTCGTCCAGCATCAAGAGCTTCGGCGCGCCCATCAGCGCGCGGCCCATCGCCAGCATCTGCTGCTCACCGCCGGACAGCGTGCCGGCGAGCTGCCTGCGCCGCTCCTTCAAGCGCGGAAACAGCATGTAGACCCGCTCGAGCGAAGTTGCCGCGGTCGTCTTCGGGATGCGGAAGGCGCCGAGCTCCAGATTGTCCTCGACATTCATGGTGCCGAATAATTCGCGGTGCTCCGGCACCAGGCTCAGGCCGGTGGCGACGCGGTCCTCGATGTCGAGCGGGGCCAGGTCAGTGCCGGCGAATGTCGTGCGTCCCTTTAGCGGCAGGATTCCCATCACGGCGTTGAGCAGCGTGGTCTTGCCGGCGCCGTTGGCGCCGATGATGGTGACGATCTCCTTCTCGGCGACATCGAGCGACACGCCGCGCACGGCCTCGACCTTGCCGTAGGAGATGTGGACGTCGGCAACCGATAGCAGCGCGCTCATGCTGCGGCTCCGAGATAGGCCTTGATCACGGCGGGATTGGTCTTGATCACGGCCGGCGTGCCCTCCGCGATCTTGGTGCCGAAATCGAGCACCACGATGCGGTCGGCGAGGTCCATCACAAAGCCCATGTCGTGCTCCACCAGCAGCACCGACATGCCGCCGTCGCGCAATTGTCGCAGCAGGGTTGCGAGCCGCTGCTTTTCCATGTGACGCAGGCCCGCGGCCGGCTCGTCGAGAAGCAGCAGCATCGGATCGACGCACAGAGCGCGCGCGATCTCGACGATGCGCTGTTGCCCGAGCGAGAGTGAGCCCGCAAGCTGGTCGATCTGGTCGGACAGGCCGACCCGTTCGATCTGCCGGGCCGCTTCGGCCAGCAGCTTCGCCTCGTCGGTGCGGTCGAGCCGCAGCATGCTGGAGATCGCGCCGGAATTGCCGCGCAGATGCGCGCCGATCGCGACGTTCTCGAGCACGGTCATGTCGGGCACCAGCTTGACGTGCTGGAAGGTTCTGGACACGCCGAGCTTGACGATCTCCTGCGGCGGCGCGTTCTCGACCTTGCGGCCAAGCACCGAGATCGCGCCGCTGGTCGCGGTCAAGACGCCGGTGATCAGGTTGAAGGTCGTGCTCTTGCCGGCGCCGTTCGGGCCGATCAGGGCGACGATCTCGCGGGCGTTCACGTCGAAGGAGACGTCGTTGACGGCGATCACGCCGCCAAACTGCTTGCGCGCCTTCTCGATACGCAACAGCACCGATGACGACCCGGGCGCCCGTTCGCGGTGTTCCAGCTTCAGCGACGTGTCAGGCGTCTTGCGGACCGGCTTGAACGGCAGCCATGACATCAGCCACGGCCAGACACCTGATGGTGCGAGCTGGAGCAGCAGCACCAGCATGATGCCGAACACGATGGTCTCGAGCTGGCTCTGGCCGCCGAATATGTAAGGCAGGTAGCTCTGCAGCACCTCCTTGAGCACCACGACGATGCCGGCACCAAGCACGGCGCCCCAGACATAGCCGGCGCCGCCGACGACCGCGATGAACAGATACTCGATACCGGCCTGTGCGCCGAACGGCGTCGGGTTGGCGGCGCGCTGGAAATGCGCATAGAGCCAGCCGGACAGGCCGGCCAGCACCGCGGCATAGATGAACACCAGAAGCTTGGCGCGCGGTGTCTGCACGCCGAACGCTTCGGCGGCGATATGTCCGCGCCGCAGTGCGCGGATGGCGCGTCCGGTGCGGGAGGCCAGCAGATTCATGGTCAGCAGCGCGGCCAGCAGCACCGCGACCCAGATCGCGTAGTAGATCGCATCCGGGCTCAGCATCTTGAACGAGCCGATCGAGAGCGGCGGAATGCCGGAGATGCCGTCATTGCGGCCGAGGAATTCGAGCTTGCTGAACAAATAGAACAGGCCGATGCCCCAAGCGATGGTGCCGAGCGGCAGGTAATGGCCGGAGAGCCGCACGGTGACGATGCCGAGCAGCACGGCGGCAATGCCGCTGACCAGCAGCGAGGCCGGCAGTGTCAGCCATGGAGAGACGCCGTAGGCCGTGGTGAGCACCGCGGTGGTGTAGGCGCCGAAGCCGCAGAACGCGGCCTGGCCGAACGAGGTGAGGCCGCCGACGCCGGTGAGCAGCACCAGCCCCATCGCGACCAGCGCGGCGAGGCCGATATTATCGAACAGCACGATCCAGAACGGCGGAATGCCCGGGATGAGCGGGATCGCCGCCATCACGAGCGCGAAGATGATGAGGGGAAGCCGCTGCGTCATCACGCTCAATCCTTCTCTTCTTCGACCTCTGGCGCTGCGAGCGAGCGCAGCACCAGCACGGGAAGGATCAAGAAGAACACGATGACTTCCTTGAAATTGCTGGCGTAGAACGACGAGAAGGCCTCGACGATGCCGACCAGGATCGCAGCCACCGCGGTCAAGGGATAGCTGACGAGGCCGCCGATGATGGCGGCGATGAAGCCCTTCAGGCCGATCAGAAAGCCGGTGTCGTAATAGAGCGTGGTGATCGGCACGATCAGGATGCCGGAGATCGCGCCGATCACGGAGGCGAGCAGGAATGCGATCTGGCCGGACAGCGTGGTGCGGATGCCGACGAGGCGGGCGCCGAGGCGGTTGACGGCAGAGGCGCGCAGCGCCTTGCCGGTCTTGGTGAAGCCGAAGAACAGCCACAGCGCGACGATGGCGGCCACCGTCAGGCCGTACACCGCGAGGCTCTGTCCGGTGAAGCGCAGCGGCCCCGCGGTCACCGCGGCATTCGACAGCGCCGGCCCGCGCAAGCCCTCGGCACCGAAGAACACCAGGCCAAGGCCCTGCAGCGCGAGGTGGCAGCCGACCGAGGCGATCAAGAGCACCAGCACCGAGGTGTGCGCGATCGGCTGAAACGCGATGCGATAGAGGAACAGTCCGATCGCCGCCACGATCAGGAGCGCCAGGGCGATGTTGATCGCGACCGGCGTGTTGGGTCCGACCAGTGCGTAGGTGAGGCCAAGCAGCGCGACAGGGAAGGCGATGTTGAGCGCGGCCGAGCGCATGACGAGCCGCGCATGCAGTGACTTGCGCGCGAAGAACAGGTCGAGCGCGAAGGCAACGAGGCCCATCACGACAGCGAGCTGCACGGTGCCCGGCACCTGCCCGGTTGCCAGCATCGCGTAACTCAGCGCGCCATAGGTGACGAATTCGCCCTGCGGGATCAGGATCACCCGCGTGACCGCAAACACCAGCACCAGGGCGAGCCCGAGCAGTGCGTAGATCGCGCCGTTGGTGATGCCGTCCTGCAGCAGGAACAGCATGATCGTTGTGTTCAAGGCCGAGCGCTCCCCCTTAAGCGTCGGGCCGCCGCAACCGTTGATGCCGGTCAGGTCGGCCGATATCGGCTGTTGATGGCGGCCGATATTTGATATAGTGGATAACAATTATCGAATATAATCTCAAGATCCCCGAACGTCGCGCGGGATCCTTGTAGCGGGATTGCGAGCCTGGAGCGATGACTGTTTCCAAGACCGCCTCCGATGCCGTCAGACTGCCGCGTGCCCTGCGCAGGGAACCGGTCGATGCTGTCGGGGACGACAGCATGCTGCAACTGGGCGAGCTGTCCGGGCTGCTCGGCTATTCGCTGAAGCGTGCGCAGCTCAAGGTGTTCGAGGACTTCCTGCGCTGCGTCGCGCCGCTGCAACTGACGCCGGCGCAGTTCTCGGTGCTCCTCCTGCTCGACAAGAATCCCGGCCGCAACCAGACCGAGATCGCCAACACGCTCGGCATCCTCAGGCCGAACTTCGTCGCGATGCTCGATGCGCTGGAGAGCCGCGACCTCTGTGCCCGGATGCGCTCCACCAACGACCGCCGCTCTCACATCCTGGTCCTGACCGACAAGGGGCGCGCGGTGCTGGCGCGCGCCAAGAAGCTCGTTGCCAACAAGCACGAGGCGCGGCTGATCGAGGTGCTCGGCCCCGCCAATCACGCCGCGCTGCTGGAAATGCTGGCCAAGCTCGCGCAGGAGTTTTGAAGTCTGTCATTCCGGGGCGTCGCGCAGCGACGAACCCGGACGCGCAATTGCGCATCGGGGAATCTCAGGCCACAATCTCCAGATTCCGGGTTCGCGCTGACGCGCGCCCCGGAATGACGATCGATCAGTCGACCAAGATTACTCTGACATCGTTGACGTTGGTCAGCGTCGGGCCGGTCAGCAGCAGATCGCCGGTTCGTGCAAAGAAGCCGGTGGCATCGTTGTTCTCGAGATATGCTCGGGGATCGAGGCCCATCGCCTTCATCTTCGCGAATGTCACCTGGTCGATCATGGCGCCAGCCGGATCGGTGGCGCTGCCGGCGCCGCCATCGGCGCCATCGGTATCGGCGGCCAGCGCCGATACGTTGGGTGTGTCCTTCAGCAGATCGGCAAGCGCCAGCGCGTATTCCTGGTTGGGACCACCATGGCCGTTGCCGCGCACGGTCACCGTGAGTTCGCCGCCGGACAGGATCGCAACGCGGCTGCCTTCGCTGCGGGCCTTGAGCGCGAGGCGCGCATGTTCGGCCGCAACCTCGCGGGCCTCGCCTTCGAGATCGGCGCCGAGCGCAATCGTCGCGTAGCCGGCGTCCTGCGCGACCTTCACCGCGGCATCGATCGAGGCTTTCGGCTTCGCCAGCAGCTCGAAGGTCGCGTGGGCGAAAGCGGGGTCGCCCGGCTTGCAGCTTTCATTGCCGGCATCATCGAGCGCGCGGCGCACGGCATCGTCGATCGAGAGATTGTATTTGGCGACCAGAGCGCGGGCATCCGCCAGCGTGGTCGGATCGGGGACCGTTGGTCCAGATGCGATCGCGGAGGGATCGTCATGCGGAACGTCGGAGATCGCGAGCGTGACGATCTCGGCGGCGTGCTGGCCGGCGCGGGCCAGCCGCCCGCCTTTGATGCGCGACAGATGCTTGCGGACGGTGTTCATCTCGCCGATCGGGGCACCCGAGCGCAGCAGCGCCCGGTTGACCTGCTGTTTCTGCGCAAAGCTCACACCCTCGACCGGCGCGATCCAGTTCGCCGAACCACCGCCGGTCAGGAGCACCAGCAGCAGATCGTCAGGCGTCGCCTCGGCGGCGAGCCGCAGCGTATCGTCGGCCGCCTTCAAGCCGGCCTCATCGGGCACCGGATGGCCGGCCTCGACCACCTTGATGCGCCGCGTCGGCACGCCATGACCATGGCGGGTGGTCGCGAGGCCGACCAGCCGCGCCGGGTCGAGGCCGAGCGCATCGAGGTAGTGGCGCTCGGCCGCCGCGGCCATCGCGCCGGCGCCCTTGCCGGCGGCGAGGACGATCACCCGTCCCTTCGGTGCCGGCCGCAGCCGCGGCGCCAGCACGACGTCGGGATGCGCAGCGGCGACCGCCGCATCGAAGATCGAACGCAGGAAGGGACGTCGGTCGGTCATGGTATGGCCTTCGTGAGAGCGGTCAATTGCCGGCGATCTCGCCGCTGATGACGTCACCGAACAACTGCCAGCGTTCGCCCTTGAACTGCATGAGCTGGAGTTGCTCGATCGGCTGGAAGTCGCCGGGACCGGTGGTCAGCGTCACGCCCGGCAGCAGGCCTCCTTGCGCGAACTGCTTCAGGCTCGCCGCCTGCGCCATCACGTTGGCGCGGGTGAGGTCGTCGCCGCAGCGGCGCAGCACCTCGACCATGGTGGTCGCCATGTTGTAGCCGGTCATCGCCGAGGAATCGACGCGGTTGGTGTCGGGCATGTACTTGGCGAGCAGTTCGTCGAAGGCCTTCATGCCGGCATCGTCCTTCCACTGCGGATCGCTGGCATCCTTGGCATAGGCCGCCGAGATCACGCCCTGCGCATTGTCGAGCCCTGCCGGCCGCATCACCGTCGCGGTCGAGGCCGACACGTTGGAGACGATGGTGACCGGCTTCCAGTTCATCTCGCCGAGCTTCTTGATCGCCTGCGCGCCGAACTTCGGCGTGGTGAAGAAAATGACGACGTCGGGATTGTACGACTTGAGCCGCACCACGTGGGAATCGATGGTGGGTTCGGCGACCTCGTAGCTCTCTTCGGCGACGATGCGCGAAGAATCGCTGGCGAAGCCGTCCTTCAGGCCCTTGAGATAGTCCTTGCCCATGTCGTCATTCTGGTAGAGCACCGCGACGTTGGTGGCGGGCTTCTCCTTGAGCAGATATTTCGCGTAGATCAGCGACTCGCTCTGGTAGCTGGGCAGCCAGCCCATGGTCCACGGGAAGGTTTTCGGGGCGTTCCACTTGGTCGCGCCGGTTGCGACGAACAGTTGCGGCACCTTCTTGGCGTTGAGATATTTCTGGATCGCGGTGTTGGAGGCGGTGCCGAGCGTGCCGAACAGCAGCAGCACCTCGTCGCTCTCGACGAGCTTGCGGGCCTGCTCGACCGCCTTCGGCGGTGAATAGGCATCGTCATAGGAGATGAAGTTGATCTTGCGTCCGTTGATGCCGCCGTCGTCGTTCACCTTCTTGAACACGGCGGCCATCGCCTTGCCGACCACGCCATAGGCCGAAGCCGGGCCGCTATAGGGCACGATGTTGCCGATCTTGATTTCGGTGTCGTTCGCACCCGTGTCGTATTTCTTCTGCGCCAGCGCGGCGCTGCCGGTCGCGGCGGCGACGGCGAGGCCGAGAAGGGCGGTTGCGACACGGCGTCGGATCGGCATCGGCATATCCTGAAGGCTCCTTGTTTGCTGCCGCCTTTCTGAGACGGCTGGTTTCTTGTTGGTCTGCCGCCGGTTACCTAGCGCATTGCCAGGCCGAGTGTAAGCAGGCAGCGTTACTGGCGGGCCTTTTCCGGGTGGGCGGACGGGGCTTATGGCTAACGAAAGCCTCCCGCGACGGTATCGCGGGAGGCTGCATCATTCGACTCGGGCAGGAGGTCAGCCGCCGACGTCGGCGCTGATGACGTCGCCGAACAGTTCCCACTTCTCGCCCTTGAATTTCATCAGTTGAAGCTGGCTGATCGGGGCGAAATCGGTCGGACCGGTGTTGATCTTGACGCCGGGCAGCAGCACCTCGGTGCGGAAGTCCTTGAGGCTCGCGGCCTGCTTCATGATGTTCTCGCGGGTGAGATTGTCGCCGCACTGCTTGAGCACCTGCACCAGCGTCTGCGCCACGCCGTAGCCGACCACGGTACCACCGTCGAGCTTGTCGCCTTCCGGGAAATCCTTGGCCATGAAGGCGTAGAACTCCTTCATGCCGGGGTCATTGTCCCACTGCTTGTCGGACGCATCTTTCAAATATGCCGCCGAGATGATGTTTTGGGCGTTCTCGAAGCCGGCCGGCTTGAGCACGCTGCCGACCGAGGCTGAGACGTTGTTGAGGAAGTGAGTCGGCTTCCAGCCGACCTCGGCGACCTTCTTGATCGCCTGTGCGGCGAATTTCGGCGTCGCGATGTCGATGAAGACGTCCGCGTTGCTGGCCTTCAGCTTGACGATGTGGCTGTCGATGGTCGGCTCGGAGGTCTCGAAGCTCTCCTCGGCAATGATCATGCTCGCCGCCTTCTGGCCGAGCCCGTCCTTGAGGCCCTTCAGATAATCCTTGCCGTAGTCGTCATTCTGATAGAGCACCGCGATCCTGGCGTTCGGCAGATTTTTCAGGATGTATTTTGCGTAGATCTGGGTCTCGCTCTGGTAGTTGGGCTGCCAGCCCATGGTCCAGGGGAAGTCCTTCGGATCGTTCCACTTGGTGGCGCCGGTCGCGACGAACAGTTGCGGCACCTTCTTGGAATTCATGTATTTCTGGATCGCCGAGTTCGACGGCGTGCCGAGCGAGTTGAAGATCAGCAGCACCTCGTCGCTTTCGACCAGCTTGCGGGCCTGCTCCACGGCCTTTGGCGGCGAATAGGCGTCGTCATAGGAGATGAAGTTGATCTTGCGGCCGTTGATGCCGCCGGCGTCGTTGATCTTCTTGAAGTAGGCGGCCTCGGTGCGGCCGATGATGCCGTAGGCGGACGCGGGGCCGCTGTAAGGCATGATGTTGCCGATCTTGATCTCGGTGTCGCTGGCCCCGGTGTCGTATTTCTTCTGGGCAAGCGCCGCACCACCCGATGTGGCGACGAGCGCAAACGCGGCCGCAAGGACCGCAAAACCTCTGGTAGCGGACATTAAGTCTCTCTCCCTGTGATCGGACTGATGTGTCGCGGCCTCCTGTTTCGAAGGCTCTTTTGTTGTTCGCCGTGATTATCATCTTACCCCGGCCGCCTCAACGAAAAGCCCCTGCGACATTGCCGCAGGGGCTGCGTCTTTAGTCGGCCCTCAAAGCTTAACCACCGACATCGCTGCTCAGGATGTCACCAAAGCGCTCCCAGGTCTCGCCCTTGAAACGCACCAATTGGAGCTGCGACAGCGGCGCGAAGTCGGTCGGCGATGTGTTGACCTTGATGCCCGGCAGTAGTCCGCCGAGCTCGAGGTCGTGAATGCTCGCCGCCTGCTTCATGACGTTCGCGCGGGTCAGATTGTCGCCGCAGGCCTTCAGCACATGCACCAGCCCCTGGGCAACCGTATAGGCATACATCACCGAGGCGTCGGAGCGGTTGGCATCCGGATAGTACTTATCCAGGAACTTGTTCCAGGCGATCATTCCGGGATCGTTCTTCCACTGCGGATCGGTCGGGTCCTTCAGGTATTGCGATGAGATGATACCCTGTGAGTTCTCGAAGCCGGCCGGCTTGATCACGCTGCCGATCGAGGCCGAGACGTTGTTGAGGAAGTGCAGCGGCTTCCAGCCGAGCTCCGCGTTCTTCTTGATCGCCTGCGCGGCGAACTTCGGCGTCGTGATGTTCACGAAGACGTCGGCGCCGGACGCCTTGAGCCTGACGATGTGGGAGTCGATGGTCGGCTCCGTCACCTCGTAGGCGTCCTCGGCGACGATCATCGATGCAGCTTTCTGGCCGAGCCCGTCCTTCAGACCTTTCAGATAGTCCTTGCCGTAGTCGTCGTTCTGGTAGAGCACGGCGATCTTGGCGTTCGGGTGGTTCTTCAGGATGTCCTTTGCATAGATCTGGGTCTCGCTCTGGTAGTTGGGCTGCCAGCCCATGGTCCAGGGGAAGTCCTTCGGATCGTTCCACTTGGTCGCGCCGGTGGCGACGAACAGCTGCGGCACTTTCTTCTGGTTCATGTATTTCTGGATCGCCGAGTTCGGCGGCGTGCCGAGCGAATTGAAGATCAGCAGCACCTCGTCGCTCTCGACCAGCTTGCGCGCCTGCTCCACCGTCTTCGGCGGCGTGTAGGCGTCGTCATAGCTGATGAAGTTGATCTTGCGGCCGTTGATGCCGCCTTCGGCATTGATCATGCGGAAGAAAGCTTCCTCGGTCTTGCCGATCACCCCGTAGGCGGACGCCGGACCGCTGTAAGGCATGATATTGCCGATCTTGATCTCGGTGTCGGAGGCGCCGGTGTCGTATTTCTTCTGTGCGATGGAGGGGGTCGTGGTTGCTGCGAGCAGCGCGAGGGCAGCCGAAACAGCCCCCAATCGCAAACGGATAGCAGGCATTTTGATCTCCCTTGGATCACGGTGAATGTGTCATGTTTGTTGGATTGGGAGCACTTCGCGGCTCCTTGCGGCATTGAATACCTTTCGCCTGGCACCAGCAACAAAAAGCCCCCCGCGACCGGATCGCGGGGGGCGTCATTTAGTCGAAGGTGCAGGCTTGGGAACGCCTGGCCTGTGCCGGCTCAGTTGCTCATGTCGCCCGACATGATGTCGCCGAACAGTTCCCACTTCTCGCCCTTGAAGCGCATCAACTGGAGCTGCTTGATCGGCGCAAAATCCGTCGCCGACGTGTTGACGGTAATGCCCGGCAGCAGCGTGTCGGGGGCGAAGCCCTTCAGGCTAGCAGCCTGCTTCATGATGTTGGCGCGGGTGAGGTCGTCACCGCACATGTCCAGCACCTTCACCATGGTCTGCGCTGCGGCGTAACCGAAGGCGGTCGCGCCATCGAGCTTGTTGGCTTCGGGATAGTCCTCCTTGAGGAAGGCGAAGAACTTCTGCATGCCCGGGTCACTGTTCCATTGCGGATCGGATCCGTCCTTGAGATAGGCGGCCGAGATGATGCCTTGCGTGTTCTCGAATCCCGAGGGCTGCATCACGCCGCCGACGGAAGCCGAGACGTTGGCGACGAATTGCAGCGGCGTCCACGCGATCTCGGCGACCTTCTTGATCGCCTGCGCTGCGAATTTCGGTGTCGCGATGTTGATGAAGGTGTCGGCGCCGGAGGCCTTCAGCTTGACGATGTGATTGTCGATCGCGGGCTCCGAGGTCTCGTAGCTCTCTTCGGCGACGATCATCGCGGCCTTGTCGCCGAAACCATCCTTGAGGCCCTTGAGATAATCCTTGCCGAAATCATCGTTCTGGTAGAGCACGGCGACCTTGGCGTCCGGCTTATGCTTGATCACGTACTTCGCGTAGATGTGCGCCTCGTCCTGGTAGCTTGGCTGCCAGCCCATGGTCCATGGGAATACCTTGGGAGCGTTCCATTTCGAAGCGCCCGACGCGACGAAGAGCTGCGGCACCTTCTTCTCGTTCATGTATTTCTGGATCGCGGAGTTGGTCGCGGTGCCGAGCGAGTTGAACACCAGCAGCACTCCATCGCTCTCGACCAGCTTGCGCGCCTGCTCCACCGTCTTCGCCGGCGAGTAGCCGTCGTCATAGGAGATGAAGGTGATCTTGCGGCCCCTGATGCCGCCGGAATCGTTGATCATCTTGAAGTACGCGGCCTCGGTCTTGCCGATCACGCCGTAGGCCGAGGCGGGACCGCTATAAGGCATGATATTTCCGATCTTGATTTCGGTGTCGCTGGCCCCGGTGTCGTAGGTCTTCTGGGCCATTGCGACGTTGCAGCTCGTCACGATCAGTGCGAGCGCCGGCAAGAGCGCCGCCAGCGACAGGCGTACTGCTGCCATGGTTTCCCCACCTCGTTTTTTTGGTCCATGTATTGAATACGATCGGCGTCGGTCGTCAACAAAAAGCCCCCGCAACACCAGTCGCGGAGGCTTGCCGTTTGTTTCTGCACTGCAGCGTTATTCCGAGGGAACGTCGCCGGAAATGATCTCGCCGAACAACTCCCACTTCTGACCCTTGAAGCGTTGCATCTGCAACTGGGCGATCGGGGCGAAGTCGGTGGCCGAGGTGTTGATCTTGACACCCGGTAGCAGCGTGTCGGGCGTGAAGTCCTTCAGGCTCGCCGCCTGCTTCATGACATTGGCGCGGGTGAGGTCGTCACCGCACATCTCCAGCACCTTGGCCAGCGTTTGCGCTGCGCCATAGCCGTAGACGACGCCGTTGTCGGTCTTGTCGACACCCGGCATGTACTTGTCGAGGAACGCGTTCCACTTCTTCATTCCGGGATCGTTCGCCCATTGCGGGTCGGAGCCGTCCTTGGCATAGGCCGCCGAGAGCACGCCTTGGGCATTCTCGAAGCCAGCCGGCTGCATGACGCTGCCGACCGAGATCGCGACGTTGGTGATGATCTGCAGCGGCTTCCAGCCGAGCTCGGCGGTCTTCTTGATGGTCTGCGCTCCGAACTTCGGCGTGGTGTAGATCAACAGCACGTCCGGATTGGCGGCCTTGATCTTGACGATGTGGCCGTCGATCGAGGGTTCGGACACCTCATAGCTTTCCTCCATGATGATGCTGGAGGCCGCCTTGGCGCCGAAGCCGTCCTTGGTGCCCTTGAGGTAGTCTTTGCCGAAGTCGTCGTTCTGGTAGAGGATCGCGACCTTGGCGTCGGGTTTTTCCTTCATCAGCCATTTGGCGTAGATATGCGCCTCGCTCTGATAGCTCGGCTGCCAGCCCATGGTCCACGGGAAGCTTTTCGGATCGTTCCACTTGGTCGCGCCGGTGGCGACGAACAACTGCGGGATCTTCTTGGAATTGAGATATTTCTGGATCGCGGTGTTCGATGGCGTGCCGAGCGGATTGAACACGACGAGCACCTCGTCGCTCTCGACCAGCTTGCGCACCTGCTCGACCGCCTTCGGCGGCGAATAGGCGTCGTCATAGGTGATGAAAGTGACCTTGCGGCCGTTGATGCCGCCCTGGTCGTTGATCATCTTGAAATAGGCTTCTTCGGTCTTGCCGATCACGCCGTAGGCGGACGCGGGTCCGCTATAGGGCATGATGTTGCCGATCTTGATCTCGGTATCGCTTGCCCCGGTATCGTATTTCTTCTGGGCAAACGCGGCAGGGGACGACGCGGCAAAAGCGATGACCGCCGCGGAAGTCGCGGCGATCCGTAGTGCAAAAATCATAATATCTCCTGGTTGGTCTTCCTGGGGTTTTCTTAGTTCTTCTTGAGCTTCCCGATCAGTTGCTGGGCAACGATCGCAACTTGCCTGGCGCCGTGCGGCACGAGGAAGATGACGAGGAACAGCAGCACGCCGAACACCGCGCCGGAGAGTCCCTTGGAGACGCTCTCGGCGATATTGGGCACGAAGATGATGAAGGCGCTTCCCACGATCGAACCGGGCAGCCAGCCGACGCCGCCGACCACCATGCCGAGGAACAGCGAGATCGCGAGCTGGATCGTGTAGCCGTCGGGCGCGACGAACTGCACGGCAATGGCTCCGAGGCCGCCGGCCACGCCGGTGATGCCGGCGGAGACGCCGAACGCCAGCGTCTTGTAAAGCGAGACGTCGACGCCCATCGCCGAGGCCGCGATCTCGTTGTCGCGGATCGCCATGAAGGCGCGGCCCGAGCGCGAGCGCAACAGGTTCACCGCGGCGACGTAGATCGCGATCGTGATCGCCAGCGTGAAGTAGTAGAGCCACATGTCCTGCGAGATCTTCAGGTGGAGGCTCGACAGCAAACTTTGCAGGTATTCGGGCGCATCCGGCTTGGTCACGACAAGGCCCTGCACACCGCCGGTCCAGTCCTCGAAATAGCCGAGCTTCAGGAGCTGCGGCATCGCGGTCGCGAGCGCGAAGGTCGCCAGCGCCAAATACACGCCGGACAGCCGCAGCGCGGGCAGGCCGAACAGGAAGCCGAACCCGAAGCAGATGATGCCGGCGATCGGCAGCGTCAGGGCATAGTTCATGCCCGCATGCTCCATCAGGATCGCCGATGTGTAGGCGCCGACCGCGTAGAACGCGCTCTGTCCGAGCGAGAACTGTCCGCTGCCTCCGGTCAGAATGTTCAGCGCGAGCACCGCCAGCCCGTAGATCAGCAGCATCGTCAACTGGAAGATGATGAAGTTCTTGACGAACAGCGGGATGACGATGAGCGCGACGAGCACGACAAGCGACGTGCCATAGCCGAGCGTCATGGCGCGCTTGGGCACGGCCTCGACGGCTGGGGCTTCCGTGACGACTTCTTCAGCAGCGCTCATGATCAAACTCGCTTCACGATGGCGCGGCCGAACAGGCCTGCCGGTTTGACGACCAGGACGACGATGATCAGCGCAAGCGCGATCGGAAGTTTCAACTCATTGCCGACGCCGGGGATGTAGGTGCCGACAAGGTTCTCGAAGATTCCGACCAGGAAGCCGCCGATCACGGCGCCGAACGGGCTGCTCAGCCCGCCGAGCACCGCCGAAGCAAATCCATAGATCAGCACGCCCAGCATCATGTTGGGCTCGAGGAACACCACGGGCGCGATCAGCATGCCGGCGATCGAGCCGATCGCCGCAGCCATGCCCCAGCCGAGCGCGATCATCCAGGAGGTGTTGATCCCGACCAGCCGCGCCGATTCAGGCAACGAGGCGGCGGCCCGCATCGCCAGGCCGATCCGGGTGAAGCGGAAGAAGAAGAACAGCAGGAGCAGCAGCAGGATCGTGACGCCGATCATGCCGGCCTGGTGTGTCGAGATGAGCTGACTGCCGAGGAACGGCGAGGAGCCGAACGGCGTCGGATATTGCTTGATGGTGAAGTCCCAGATCAGGCCGGCGACCGAGTTGATGATCGCATACAGCGCGATGAAGCCGGCGACGTTGGTCAGCACCGGCGCCTTCGCCAGCGGCTTGAACAGCAGCCGCTCGATCACGATGCCGGCGGCGAACGAGAACGCGACCGTAATGACGAAGGCGCCCCAATAGGGCACGCCCCACTGCATGAGCTGCCAGGACACGAAGGTCGAGAACATCGCCATCTCGCCCTGGGCGAAATTCAGGTGGTCGATGGCCTGGTAGATCATGACTACCGCGAGCGCCATGCAGGCATAGATCGCGCCGGTGGCGATGCCGGCCAGGACCTGGTTGGCAAAAAGCTCCATTGTGCCAGCTCCCTTAGTAGCCGAGATAGGATTTGCGGACGTCTTCGTTGTTCGCGATGTCCTTGGCGTTGCCCGACATCACGATCCGTCCGGTTTCGATCACATAGGCCTGGTCGGCAAGCTCCAGCGCGAGCTGCGCGTTCTGCTCGACCACCAGGATCGTCACCTTTTCCTCGCGATTGATCTTGCCGAGGATTCCGAACAGGTCGCGCACGATCAGCGGCGCCAGCCCGAACGACGGCTCGTCGAGCAGCATCAGCCGCGGCCGCAGCATCAGCGCGCGGGCGACCGCGAGCATCTGCTGCTCGCCGCCCGAGAGCGTGCCGGCCTGTTGCGAATAGCGTTCCTTCAGCTTCGGAAAATGGTCGTACATCCGCTCGATGTCGGCGACGATGTTCTTCTTGTCGGTGCGAGTGATGGCGCCGAGCTGCAGGTTCTCCTCCACCGTCATGGTGGTGAAGGTGCCGCGGCCCTGCGGCACATGCGCGATGCCGAGACGGACGACGTTCTCGGTCGAGCGGGTGCCGATCGGCTTGCCCTCGAACTCGATCGACCCGGTCGAACGCACCATGTTGCAGATCGCGCGCAACGTGGTGGTCTTGCCGGCGCCGTTGGCGCCGAGCAGCGTGGTCAACGATCCCTCGTTGAGCGAGAAGTTGAGACCATGCAGGGCCTGGACCTGGCCGTAATAGGCGCGCAAGTCCTTGACGTTGAGCATCGCGGTCATTGGTCCTTGCTCCCCAGATAGGCTTTGATGACATCCGGGTCGGCTTGGATCTGGGCCGGCGTTCCCTCGGCGAGCTTGCGGCCGAAGTTGAGCGCGACCACATGGTCGGCGATCGACATCACGAGGCCCATGTGGTGCTCGACCAGCAGCACGGTGATCTTGCGATCGGCGCGGATTTTGCGGATGAGGTCGCCGAGCACGTGGACTTCCTCATGGTTGAGGCCGCCGGCCGGCTCGTCGAGCAGCAGGATCTTCGGATCTGCGGCCAGAGCGCGCGCCAGCTCGACCCGCTTCTGGGTGCCGAACGGCAGGCCGGAGACCACGGTGTGGGCGACATTCTCGAGGTCGAGATAGCCGAGGATCTCGTGCACCTTCTTGTTCATGTCGGCCTCGCCGCGGCGAACCCAGGCAAGGCGCAGCGAGTCGCTGACGATGTCGCTCGAGGTGCGCGCATGGGCGCCGACCCGCACGTTGTCGATCACGGAGAGATTGGGAAACAGGGCGACGTTCTGGAACGTGCGGCCGATCCCGATCTCGGCGATCCGGTGCGGCGGACGCGTCAGGATGCTCTTGCCTTCCATCAGGATGTCGCCGGATGACGGCTGATAGAGTCGTGACAGGCAGTTGAACAGCGTGGTCTTGCCGGCGCCGTTCGGTCCGATCAGTCCGAGGATATTTCCCTGATGCATGTCGAAGGACACGCCGTTCAGCGCGATGATGCCGCCGAACACGACGCTGACGTCGCGAACCGCGAGCAAGGGCTGTTGTCCCTGCGCGAGCTGTGCCTGCGTCATCTCGTCTCGCCCGCCATCAATTCGCGGTGCGAGCGACCTTGCGACGTGGTTCGCGGGTCGTGATGGAGGCTATCTGATCCCCTCGGCCAAACGTGCAACTTTCCCTCCTACTCTGGACTTTTTGCTTGCTTCTTTTTTTGATTGCGGCGCCATCCCACCGAGCGCTTGCTCGATGTTCCTTACCATCGCGACAAGGCGAGGTCCAATGTCGTTGCGCAATCTATCTTCCGTGAAGCGGAATGCCGGAGCGCCACAGTTGAAGGCATAGGGACCGGTTCCGTCATTCAGCTTCAAGCCAACGCCCACCGCGGCGACATCGTTCTGCCAGTCGCCCGTGGACATCGCGAATCCATACTTCGCCACCATCTCGCCGGAGCGTTCGATGCCATCGCGCATCTTGGCCCAGCGGCTGCCGTAGTGGTCCCGCAGCTCGCGCAATAATGCCGCACGCTCGTCCGGCGGCAATGTCCAAATATAGGCACGTCCCATCGCGGTGGTTGCGATGGGTATCCTTGAACCGACGTCGAGTTGCACGCCGAGCGTCAGGCCGTTCCGGCTTTGACCGAAGTAGATCATGCTGTGGCGGTCGCGGCCGCCGACCGCAACGGCACCGCCGGTCGCGCGCATCACGTCTTCTCGATAGGGCTCGGACAAATGCCGAACACCGAGATTTGCAAGAGCTGCATAGCCGAGCGCCATCGCCGACGGCGCGAGCTGGTACTTCTCGAATTTTGGGACGGGTGTAAGGTAACCCAGCTTGGTCAACGTGTAGGTCAGCCGGGAAACGGTCGGCTTCGGCAGGTTGGTGCGCGCCGCAATCTCCTGATTGCCGAGAAGCCCATCGTTGGGTTGGAATGCGCGCAAGACGTCGAGTCCGCGGGAGAGCGCCACGACGAAATTGCGATCGGTCGCAACTTTCTTGCCAGAACGTTTCATTCCCCGTCGCTTTGTCATGCTCGTTGACAAGGCTCGTGCTTCAAAATAACCCTCGCTGTCAAGGTGTGGAATTAAATTTCGCAGTGCGAAATTAATCGGACGTAGCGGCTTGACGCAAGTTGCGCAGCTACTCAACACAAGTCCAAGAACAGCATCCAGGGAGAGTCCCCGTGAGTGAAGTCGTCAAGCTCGAGCGTCATGACAACATTGCTGTGGTCACGGTTAACAGCCCCCCTGTGAACGCGCTGAGCGCTGCAGTGCGCGGCGGTATTTTCGAATGCATGAAGAGCGCGATTTCAGATCCGCAGGTGCAGGGCATCGTGCTGACCTGCGGTGGCCGCACCTTCATCGCCGGCGCCGACATCACCGAATTCGGCAAGCCGCCGAAGCCGCCCGGTCTCGCCGAAGTGCTGAGCCTGATGGACGACTCCCCAAAGCCGATCGTTGCTGCGATTCACGGCACGGCGCTCGGCGGCGGCCTCGAGGTCGCGCTGGCCTGCCACTATCGTGTCGCCACCAAGGATGCGAGGCTCGGCCTGCCCGAGGTCAAGCTCGGCCTGCTGCCGGGCGCGGGCGGCACCCAGCGCCTGCCGCGTGCG
Organism: Bradyrhizobium sp. ORS 86; assembly: GCF_045571475.1. Taxonomy (NCBI): domain Bacteria; kingdom Pseudomonadati; phylum Pseudomonadota; class Alphaproteobacteria; order Hyphomicrobiales; family Nitrobacteraceae; genus Bradyrhizobium; species Bradyrhizobium sp. ORS 86. The sequence continues at coordinate 937,281 of NZ_CP120699.1, forward strand.
GTTGGCCCCGAACTCGCGGTCAAGATGATTGTCGGCGGCGATCCGATCAGCGCCGATGCGGCGCTGAAGGCCGGCCTGATCGAGGAGATCGTCGAAGGCCCGGCGTCGGGCGGTGAGGCATTTGCGCGCAAGGTGGTCGCCGAGAAGCGTCCGCTGCGCCGGCTGCGCGATGACGACTCCAAGCTCGCCGCGGCCAAGGCCGACCGTTCGATCTTCACCAATGCCGTTGCCGCGATGACCAAGAAGGCGCGCGGGCTCGAGGCGCCGTTCGCGGCCGCCGACGCCGTCGGCGCCGCGATCGATCTGCCGTTCGACGAGGGTCTGAAGAAGGAGCGCGAGGGCTTCCTCAAGCTGGTCTCGAGCGACCAGTCGAAGGCGCAGCGCTATGCCTTCTTCGCCGAGCGCGAGGCCGCCAAGATTGCCGGCGTGCCTGATGGCACCAAGTCGCGCGACGTCTCGCGCGTCGCCATCATCGGCGCCGGCACCATGGGCGGCGGCATCGCGATGTCGTTCGCCAATGCGGGCATCCCGGTCACGCTGATCGAGACCGGCGAGGAGCAGCTCAAGCGCGGCATGGGCATCATGCAGAAGAATTACGAGGCGACCGCGGCGCGCGGCGGCATCCCGGCTGATGCCCCGGCCAAGCGGATGGCGTTGATCAACGGCGTGGTCGGTCTCGAGAACGTCAAGGATGCTGACCTGGTGATCGAGGCGGTGTTCGAGACCATGGCGGTCAAGAAGGAAGTGTTCGGCAAGCTCGATCAGTATGCCAAGCCCGGTGCCGTGCTTGCCTCCAACACCTCCTATCTGAACATCGACGAGATCGCGAAGGAAACCAAGCGTCCGCAGGACGTGCTGGGCATGCACTTCTTCTCGCCGGCCAATGTGATGAAGCTGTGCGAGATCGTGCGCGCCGACAAGACCGCGCCGGACGCGCTGGTCACCGCCGTCTCGATCGCCCGCAAGATCGCCAAGGTGCCGGCGGTGGTCGGCGTCTGCGACGGATTCGTCGGCAACCGCATGCTGGCGCAGCGCGGCAAGCAGGCGGAGAAGCTGTTGTTCGAGGGCGCGCTGCCGCAGCAGGTCGACGCGGTCGTGACCAAGTTCGGCATGCCGATGGGCCCGTTTGCGATGGGCGATCTCGCCGGCCTCGACATCGGCTGGCGCTCGCGCAAGGACCGCGGCATCAAGTCCGAGATCGCGGATGCGCTGTGCGAAGCCGGCCGCTTCGGCCAGAAGACCGGCAAGGGCTACTACAAGTACGAGCCGGGCTCGCGCGCGGCGCTGCCTGATCCGGAGGTCGAGAAGCTGATCGACGAGACGCTGGCCCGCCTTGGCCGCAAGAAGCGTGTGGTGACCGACGACGAGATCCTCGAGCGCATGATGTACCCGATGATCAACGAGGGCGCGAAGATCCTCGCCGAGGGCATCGCGGCGCGGCCGAGCGACATCGACGTCGTCTGGCTCTATGGCTATGGCTGGCCGATCTATCGCGGCGGTCCGATGTTCTGGGCCGACGCCGTGGGCCTGAAGCATATCGCCGATCGTCTCGCCTTCTATGCCAAGGAGACCAACGATCCCTCGCTCGAGCCGGCGCCTCTGCTCAAGAAGCTCGCGGACGAGGGCAAGACCTTCGCCTCGCTCGCCGCGCCATCGAAGGCGGCTTGATCATCTTCGGCGATACAACGGCAGTGACAGGGTTCCCTCTCCCCTTGTGGGAGAGGGTTAGGGAGAGGGGTGGCCGCATCGGCATTGCCCGTGTGAACCCCCTTCCCCAACCCCTCAGAGCGAGCTTCGCTCGTCTCGACCCCACAAGGGGGAGGGGAGCCTGAGCACAGTGCTCACCTCACGGTAATCAGTGTTTTCATGACCTATCCCGGCGAACAATATTATCCGAAGGGCGTGCACTGGAGCGACGAGATCGCGCGCGGCACGCTGCCGGACCTGCTCTCGAGTGCAGCCGCCGAATTCGGCGCGCGGCCTGTGATCGAATTCCGCGATCGACCGATCAGCTACAGTGAGCTGGAGGAACTGGTCGAAACCGCCGCCGGCGCTTTCCTGCGTGCGGGCTACGGCAAGGGCGCATCGGTCGCGCTGTTTCTCGGCAACACGCCGGATCATCCGATCAATTTCTTCGGCGCGCTGAAAGCAGGCACCCGCGTTGTGCACCTGTCGCCGCTCGATGGCGAGATCGCGCTGTCGCACAAGCTGTCCGACTCCGGCGCGCGGGTGCTCGTCACCAGCAATTTGTCGGCACTATTGCCGACTGCGCTGAAGTTCCTCGCCAAGGGCCTGCTCGACCGTCTGATCGTCTGCGAGGACGATCATTGGGGCAAGATCGGCACGCCGCAAACCGCGCTGCCCGACAACCCTGCCATCATCACCCACAGGCAGTTCACCGACGGCGCCACGAAGCCCGCGCAATGGCCCGCGGTCGACGTCGAGGACGTCGCGCTGCTGCAATATACCGGCGGCACCACCGGTCTGCCGAAGGGTGCGATGCTCAGCCACGGCAATCTCACGGCCGCGGTGTCGATCTACGATGTCTGGGGTAAGCCTGGCCGGCTCGAACGCAACGCGATCGAGCGCGTGATCTGCGTGCTGCCGCTGTTTCATATCTACGCGCTGACCGTCGTGCTGCTGTCGACCATCCGGCGCGGCCATCTGATCTCGCTGCACCAGCGCTTCGACGTCGAGGCCGTGATGCGCGACATCGAGGTCAAGCGCGCGACCGTCTTCCCCGGCGTTCCGACGATGTGGATTGCGATCGCAGCACTTCCCGATCTCGACAAGCGCGATCTGTCCTCGCTTGTGGTCGCCGGCTCCGGCGGCGCGCCGCTGCCGGTCGAGGTCGCCAAGGTCTTCGAGCGCCGCGTCGGCATGAAGCTGAAGAGCGGCTGGGGCATGACCGAGACCTGTTCGCCCGGCACCGGCCATCCGAAGGAAGGGCCGGAAAAGCCCGGCTCGATCGGGCTGATGCTGCCTGGCATCGAACTCGACGTTGTTTCGCTCGAGGACTCCACCAAGGTGATGCCGGTCGGCGAGGTCGGTGAGATCCGCATTCGCGGTCCGAACGTGACCAAGGGTTACTGGAATCGTCCGCAGGAGACTGCGGAGGCCTTCGTCGGCGACCGCTTCCTCACCGGCGACATCGGCTACATGGATGCCGACGGCTATTTCTATCTGGTCGACCGCAAGAAGGACATGATCATCTCCGGCGGCTTCAACGTCTATCCGCAGATGATCGAGCAGGCGATCTACACGCATCCCGCCGTGCAGGAGGTGATCGTGATCGGCATCCCTGACGATTACCGCGGCGAAGCGGCAAAGGCCTTCATCAAGCTGCGCGACGGCGAAAATCCGTTCTCGCTCGACGAGCTCCGCGCGTTCCTCACCGGCAAGGTCGGCAAGCACGAGCTGCCGGCCGCGCTGGAATTCGTCGCCGAATTGCCGCGCACGCCGGTCGGCAAGCTATCGCGCCACGAGCTGCGGCAGCAGCAGCCGAAGGCGTCTCAACTCCATCAGCAGCAGACTGCATCAGGATCCCGCTCATGATGGACGATATGGTGCAATGAATCCGTCGTCCCGGCGAAAGCCGGGACCCATACGCTGCGGCCGATGTAAGAGGCACAAGCGGCAGCCGGCTTTGCCAATCCCGACGGCCGGTGGTTATGGGTCCCTGCTTTCGCAGGGACGACATCGAGAGTGACGAGGAAGTTGAATTTCAAAAGGAGGATCCGATGGATCTCGCTTTTACCAAGGAAGAGATAGCGTTTCGAGAGGAAGTGCGGGAGTTCTTCAAGAACAACGTGCCGCCGGAAACACGGCGCAAGCTGCAGGAAGGCCGCCATCTGTCGAAGGACGAGATGGTCACCTGGTGGCGCATCCTGAACAAGAAAGGCTGGGGCGTCACGCACTGGCCGAAGGAATATGGCGGCACCGGCTGGACCTCGGTGCAGCATTACATTTTCAACGAGGAGCTGCAGTCTTACCCCGCGCCGCAGCCGCTCGCCTTCGGCGTCAGCATGGTCGGCCCGGTGATCTACACCTTCGGCAATGAGGAGCAGAAGAAGAAGTATCTGCCGCGTATCGCCAATGTCGACGACTGGTGGTGCCAGGGCTTCTCGGAGCCGGGCTCGGGCTCGGACCTCGCCTCGCTGAAGACCAAGGCCGAGCGCAAGGGCGACAAGTGGATCATCAACGGCCAGAAGACCTGGACCACGCTGGCCCAGCACGCCGACATGATCTTCTGCCTCTGCCGCACCGATCCCGCCGCGAAGAAGCAGATGGGCATCTCGTTCATCGTGTTCAGCATGAAGTCGAAGGGCGTCACGGTGCGTCCGATCCAGACCATCGACGGCGGCCACGAGGTCAACGAGGTGTTCTTCGATGATGTCGAGGTGCCCTACGAGAACCTGATCGGTGAGGAGAACAAGGGCTGGGACTACGCCAAGTTCCTGCTCGGTAATGAGCGCACCGGCATCGCCCGGGTCGGCGTGTCGAAGGAGCGGCTGCGCCGCATCCGCGCGCTGGCATCCAAGGTCGAGGCCGGCGGCCGTCCCGTCATCGAGGATCCGGCGTTCCGCGAGAAGCTCACCGCGTGCGAGATCGAGCTGAAGGCGCTCGAACTCACCCAGCTCCGCGTCGTCGCCGACGAAGGCAAGCACGGCAAGGGCAAGCCCAACCCGGCGTCTTCGGTGCTCAAAATCAAGGGCTCGGAAATCCAGCAGACCACCACCGAGCTGCTGATGGAGATCATTGGTCCGTTCGCCGCCCCCTATGACGAGCATGGCGACGCCGGCTCCAACGAGAGCATGGACTGGACCGCGCAGATCGCGCCGAGCTACTTCAACAACCGCAAGGTTTCGATCTACGGCGGCTCCAACGAGATCCAGCGCAACATCATCAGCAAGGCGGTGCTGGGGCTGTAGAGCGACACGTTAGCTGTCGTCCCCCGCGTAGGCGGGGGACCCAGTACGCCGCGGCAGTCGTGATTCCTAATGAGCGTCGCGGAGTACTGGATCCCCGCCTTCGCGGGGATGACGAGGGGAGATCTGGGCTGCAATAGCGCCCGCGTGATTTTGGAGAGATGGAAAAATGGATTTTGATCTGACCGAGGAGCAGCGGCTTCTCAAGGACAGTGTCGACGGCCTTCTTGCCGACGCCTACGACTTCGATGCGCGCAAGAAATACATGAAGGAGAAGGGTGGCTGGAGCAAAGCCATCTGGGGCCGGCTCGCCGAGCAGGGTCTGCTCGGCCTGCCCTTCGCGGAAGCCGATGGTGGTTTCGGAGCCGGCGCGGTCGAGACCATGATCGTAATGGAAGCGCTCGGCAAGGCGCTGGTGGTCGAGCCCTATCTCGCGACGGTCGTGATCGCCGGCGGCTTCCTGCGCCACGGCGGCTCGGCCGAGCAGAAGGCGAAGTACATTCCGGGCATCATCGACGGCAGCAAGACCTTCGGTTTCGCGCAGCTCGAGAAGAACTCGCGCTACGACCTCTATGACGTCGTTACGACGGCGAAGAAGAAGGGCGACGGCTGGGTGATCGACGGCGAGAAGTTCGTCGTGCTCAACGGCGAGAATGCCGACACGCTTGTTGTCACCGCGCGCACCAAGGGCGGTCAGCGCGACAAGGCCGGCATCGGTGTCTTCCTGGTGCCTGCCGACGCCAAGGGCGTCACGCGGAAGGGCTATCCGACGCAGGATGGCCTGCATGCAGCCGACATCACCTTCACCAATGTCGAGGTCGGTGCGGATGCTGTGATCGGCGATCCCGAGAACGCGTTGCCGCTGATCGAGCGCGTCGCAGACGAGGCCCGCACTGCTCTCTGTGCGGAAGCCGTCGGCGCGATGGATGAATCGCTGAAGACCACCGTCGAGTACATCAAGACGCGCAAGCAGTTCGGCGTCGCGATCGGCACGTTCCAGAGCCTACAGCACCGCGCCGCCGACATGTTCGTGGCGCTGGAGCAGGCTCGCAGCATGTCGATGTTCGCGACCATGGCGTCCGATTTCGACGATGCCAAGGAGCGTTCGTCTGCGGTCGCGGCCGCCAAGGTGCAGGTCGGCAAGTCCTTGAAGTTCGTCGGCCAGCAGTCGATCCAGCTCCACGGCGGCATCGGCATGACCATGGAGGCCAAGATCGGTCACTACTTCAAGCGGCTGACCATGATCGAGAACACACTCGGCGACACCGACTACCATCTCCGTCGAGTCAGCGAGGGTGGTGGGCTGCTGGCCTGAGCTGTCGTTGCCGGGCTTGACCCGGCAACCCATCGCTCTTCAACAAGATGGATGCGCGGGTCAAGCCCGCGCATGACGTGTCATTTGCAGTCGTCAGGGAGGCAACAACAATGAAGAACACTCCATTCGATCTCACCGGCCAGGTCGCCGTCGTCACCGGATCGAGCCGCGGCATCGGCCGTGCGTCGGCAGAGCTGCTGGCGCAGCTCGGCGCCAAGGTGGTGATCTCCTCGCGCAAGGCGGACGCCTGCAAGGAGGTCGCCGACGGCATCAACAAGGCCGGCGGCGATGCGATCGTCATCCCCTGCAACATCTCGCGCCGTGAGGAAGTCGAGGCGCTGATCTCCGGGACGATCAAGCACTACGGCAAGATCGACACCCTGGTCTGCAACGCCGCGGTGAATCCGTATTACGGCCCGCTGCTCGACATCAAGGACGAGGCCTTCGACAAGATCATGGGCTCCAACGTCAAGAGCAACATCTGGCTCTGTGCGTTGGCGGTCCCGCAGATGGCCGAACGCGGCAAGGGTTCGGTCGTGATCATCTCCTCGATCGGCGGCCTGCGCGGATCGACGGTGATCGGCGCCTACGGCATCTCCAAGGCGGCGGATTTCGCGCTGTGCCGCAGTCTCGCGGGCGAGTGGGGTCCGAAAGGCGTGCGCGTCAATTGCGTGGCACCGGGCCTGGTGAAGACCGATTTCGCCCGCGCGCTGTGGGAAGATCCGGACAACCTCAAGCGCCGCACCGCGTCCTCGCCGCTGCGCCGCATCGGCGAGCCGCACGAGATCGCCGGCGCAGTGGCCTATCTTGCCTCCGACGCCTCGACCTTCATGACGGGGCAGACCATCGTCGTCGACGGCGGCGTCACGACGGCTGCGACGTAAAGCCCCATTCGTTGTCTTTGGTTATGCTAACTGGCATACTGTCAGCATGGCAAAGACGGATAACCATGACGCCTATATAGCTGCCGCACCGGCACCGTTTCGCGCCATGTTGGCCCAACTGCGTGCACAGCTATCGCGGGCACTGCCAGACGCCAAAGAAGTGATGAAATACGATATGCCCGGATTTCAGATCGAAGACACGATCATCGCGGGCTATGCGGCCTTTAGCAAACAATGTGGCCTATATGTCGACCCGGGTGCGATTGCTGCGCATGCGGACGAGATTGCTATTTTGAAACTCAAGGCAACCAAGACCGGCGTTACGTTCTCGGTGAGTAACCCTATCACGGATGAACTGGTTGAGAAATTGGCAGTCAGTTCGCGCGGGAAAAAGGGGCTTTAGCAGCCCGGCCGCTACAAGATCAGTGTCGTCCCTGCTTTCGCATGCTTTCGCAGGGACGACGGTTCGCGAGAGGGAGGGTTGCTACGTCAGCCTCACACCTTCTCCAGCGCCTGCTCGAAATCCTCGATCAGGTCGTCGGCATGCTCCAGCCCGGCCGAGAAGCGGATGAAGCCCTCGCTGATGCCGAGCTCGGCACGGGCTTCCGGCACCAGGCGCTGATGCGTCGTGGTCGCCGGATGCGTGACCAGGCTCTTGGCATCGCCGAGATTGTTGGAGATGCGCGAGATCTTCAGCGCATTGAGACAGCGGAAGGCACCGGCCTTGCCGCCCTTCACCTCGAAGCCGACCAGCGTTGAGCCGGCTCCCATCTGCTTTTTCACCGTCTCGGCCTGCGGATGGTCGGCGCGGCCGGGATAGACCAGCCGCGTGATCTTCGGATGCCTCGCCAGCGCCTCGGCGATCTTCGCCGCGTTGTCGGTCTGCGCGCGCACGCGGATGCCGAGCGTCTCGAGCCCCTTCAGCAGCACCCAGGCGTTGAACGGCGACAGCGACGGGCCGGTCTGGCGCATGAAATTGTGAATATGCTCGGCGATGAAGGCTTCCGACGACAGGATGATGCCGCCGAGACAGCGGCCCTGGCCGTCGATGTGCTTGGTCGCGGAATAGACCACGACGTCGGCGCCGAGCGACAGCGGGCTCTGCCAGATCGGGGTCGCGAACACGTTGTCGACGATGAGGCGGGCGCCGCCGCTATGCGCAATCTTGGCGATTGCGGAGATATCCAGCACGTCGAGCGTCGGATTGGTCGGGCTCTCCAGGAAGAACGACTTGGTGTTCGGCCGCAACGCGCGCTGCCATTGGTCGAGATCGAGCCCGTCGACCAGTGTCGTCTCGATGCCGTAGCGTGGCAACAGGTCCTGCACCACGTAGAGGCACGAGCCGAACAGCGCCTTCGATGCAACCACGTGATCGCCGGCCTTGAGCGGCGCAAGGATCGCGGTGGTCACCGCGGCCATGCCGGTCGCGGTCGAGCGCGCAGCTTCCGCGCCCTCGAGCTCGATCATGCGACGCTCGAACATCGCGAGGGTCGGGTTGGAATAGCGCGAATAGATGAAGCCGGGGTCCTGGCCCTTGAAGCGTGCCTCGCACTGCTCGGCGGTGTCGTAGACGTAACCCTGGGTGAGAAACAGCCCCTCCGACGTCTCGCCGAATTGCGAGCGCAGCGTGCCGCCATGGACCAGGCGGGTTTCGGGGCGATAGCGGCGGGTAGCTTCAGATTCAGACATGTGACCTCCGACGTGGCCATTTCCTCAAGAAAATGGCCACAAAAAACCGGCCTGGAGCAATCTCCACAGGCCGGGATCACACTGTCCCCGGCCTGTTTAGCGACTTATTTTACGTGGCTGCAAGCCGGCCGGCTCAAATCACCACGGGATAACTGCTGCTGATATTCCCTCGTGCCCTTTCCGTCAAGGCGGTCATCGGATAACCCCTAAAAGCCCAGTTTTTGGGGCTTTGGATGGCCGTTCAGGATATGATCAGGCCATCCTAGGGGACCCGTACCGTGTCATTCGAGCTGGAAGACGAAGCCAATGGAATCCTGCCCGACCGCATGATCGCGGAGATGGCGGATGCCGGGCTCATTCTGCCCGCCTATGACTTTGTCGAGAGCCAGATCCAGCCGGCGAGCCTCGACCTGCGCCTTGGCGATATCGCCTACCGGGTCCGTGCCAGCTTCTTGCCCGGGCCTGACTCCACGGTCGCCGAGCGCATCGACGAGTTGAAGCTGCACGAGATCGACCTCTCCGATGGCGCAGTGCTGGAGACCAATTGCGTCTATATCGTTCCTCTGCTGGAGAGCCTCGCGCTGCCGCCGCAGATCGTCGCCGCGGCGAACCCCAAGAGCTCGACCGGCCGGCTCGACGTGTTCACCCGCGTGATTGCCGACGGCACCCGACGCTTCGACGTGATCGGCGCCGGCTATCACGGCCCGCTCTATGCCGAGATCAGCCCGAAGACGTTTCCCGTGTTGCTGCGCGAAGGCTCGCGGCTCAGCCAGATCCGCTTCCGGATCGGCGATGCCGTCCTCGATGCCGACGAGCTCGACGCGCTGCATGCCGCCGAGCGGCTGGTCGATATCGACGATGCGGATCTCACCCAGGGGGTTGCGCTCTCGGTTGATCTGTCCGGAGAGAGTTCGAACGGCTTCGTCGGCTACCGCGCCAAGCGCCACACCGGCGTGGTCGACATCGATCGCCGCGGCGGCTATCCGGTCGATGATTTCTGGGAGCCGATCAAGGCGCGCTCCGACCGCAGCCTGATCCTCGATCCCGGCGAATTCTATATCCTGGCGTCGAAGGAAGCCGTGCAGGTGCCGCCGGACTACGCGGCGGAAATGGTGCCGTTCGATCCTCTGGTCGGCGAATTCCGCGTCCACTATGCCGGCTTCTTCGATCCCGGTTTCGGCTATGCCGGCGCCGGCGGCAAGGGCGCACGCGCCGTGCTCGAAGTCCGCTCGCGCGAAGTGCCGTTCATTCTCGAGCACGGCCAGATCGTCGGCCGTCTCGTATACGAGCGCATGCTGGAGCGCCCTGACGCGCTGTACGGCCAGCGCATCGGCTCGAACTACCAGGCGCAGGGCCTGAAGCTCTCGAAACATTTTCGCGCGTAACGAAATTCCGCAAGCCGGATTTCACATCACGGCGTAAGCGAGAGGCTGGCGCAAAGGTTCACCCGCAATCGCGCAGGTCCCCCTTGCGTTCCGCGCACATGGAATCTGTGGTTGCCATGGTAGGCAAGCACCATGGCGCGGCGCCTTCAGAGATCGCGCGGGAGATGAAATGTCCGATCTCGGCCTCGCCGAAATACCCGTCGATGAAGACGAACGTCCGCTGCCGCCGCCGGTGACAAGGCCGGCGCGCAACGCGCTGCTCGATGGGCCGATCCTGCGCACGCTGCTGTGGCTCGCCTGGCCGAACGTGATCGCGCTGTCCGCCGGCACTTGCGTGGTGATCGCAGAGACCTCCTATATCGGCCGCCTCGGCGTCGAGTCGCTCGCGGCGATGGCGCTGGTGTTTCCTTGCGTGATCCTGACCATGACGATGTCGGGCGGCGCGATGGGCGGCGGCGTCGCCTCCTCGATCGCGCGGGCGCTCGGTGCCGGCGAGATCGAGCGCGCTTCGACGCTCGCGGCACACGCGCTGCTGATCGGCCTGACCTTCGGCGTCACGTTCATGCTTGGCATGCTGATCTTCGGCCCGCGTTTGCTCGAGCTGCTCGGCGGCCGCGGCAACGTGCTGGCGCAGGCGATTGCCTATTCGCAAGTGTTCTTCGGCGGTGCGATCCTGCCCTGGCTGATGAACACCATGGCCGGCATCCTGCGCGGCACCGGCAACATGAAACTGCCCTCCACAATGATCCTGTCGTCGGCGGTCTGGCAGATCATGCTGGGCGGCACGCTCGGGCTGGGCCTCGGCCCGGTGCCGCAATTCGGCATGCGCGGCGTCGCCGCAGGCGCGCTGATCGCCTATGCGATCAGCATCAGCGTGATGGGCTGGTACCTGTTCTCCGGCCGCGCCCGCGTCAGGCCGAAGCTCTGGGGGCTGCGTGTGCAACGGGTGATGTTCATCGACATCCTGAAGGTCGGCGCCGTCTCCTGCTTCTCGCCGCTGCAGTCGGTTCTCACCATCTCGATCTTCACCCATATGCTGGCGCAGTTCGGCACCGCGGTGCTTGCCGGCTACGGCATCGGCGCGCGGCTCGAATTCATGCTGACCTCGGTGGCCTTCGCCGTCGGCATCGCGTCGGTGCCGATGATCGGCATGGCCATAGGTGCCGAGCGCGTCGCGCGCGCCCGGCGCATCGCGTGGACCGCGGGCACGGTGTCGTTCCTCGCGGTCGGCGCGGTCGGCAGCTTCATCGCCGTCTTCCCCGACCTCTGGGTCAATCTCTTCACCGACGATCCGCACGTTCGGAGCACGAGCCATCACTATCTCTCGACCGCTGCCCCGATGTACGCCTTCATCGGCCTCGCGATGTCGATGTACTTCTCCTCGCAAGGAGCCGCCAAGGTGCTGGGCCCCGTGCTGGCGCAGACCGCGCGGCTGATCTTCATCGGCGCCGGCGGCTGGTGGCTGACGACGCACGAGGCAACCGCGCAGAATTTCTTCGCGCTCGCCGCGGCCTCGATGGGGGTGCTCGGCGTGCTCTCCTGCCTCAGCGTGATCTTGACGCGCTGGGGCAAGACGGCGCCAGTCGCCAAGGTGCAGCCGGCGCTGTCGTAAGATCTTCTCAACCTGTCGCCCTTGGAGACGGCCGCGGAGTTTATCATCGGGCCGCGCTTCGCGCGGACCGCGTTGGCGGCCCCCTCACAGGGCGACGGTGATGGATGTCTCAGGCCATATTCCTCGCCTTCGCCGATTGCTTCAGCGCGGTCTGCATCGCCGCTGCGCCGCGGTCCATCTGCGCGTCCATGTAGGGCGCGATCTCGTGTGGCAGCACGTCGGCGATCCACACCACCCGGCACCGGCCGTCGGCCTCCGCGAACACCTGCACGGAGGCCGAATGCTGCTTCAGCCGTTCGCTGGTGATCGCATAGACCAGCCGCCGTCGGTTGTCGTCGCAGTCGACCAGCGTCTCGCGCGCCACCGTGCCGTTGGCGAAGCTGACGATGCGCACGTCGCCGTCGAGCTTGGTGTCGGTGACGAAGCCCGGCACCAGCCGGGTGTGCAGCGCGCCGAAATCACGCAGCGCATCCCAGACGTGGTCGGCCGGCGCGTCGATCGGGATATCCTTGTGAATGGATGCCATGTGAATTCTCCTCGTCAGGTGCACACCGCCTCGACATTGTTGCCGTCGGGGTCGATCAGAAACGCGGCATAGTAGGTCGGGCTGTAGTCCTTGCGGTGTCCTGCTGCGCCGTTGTCCTTGCCGCCAGCCTTCACGCCTTCGGTGTGGAATGTCTTGATCGCCGCGTGGCTCGGGGCGCGGAAGGCGACATGGGCGCCGCCTGGAGCCTTGCCCTTGTGCAAATGCAGCCAGAGCGCCGGCTGACCCTTCGGGCCAAAGCCGGCGCCGCTGTCGTCGCGGGAGCAGAGCACGAAGCCGAGCGGCGCCAGCGCCGCGGTGTAAAAGCGCACGCTGGCGTCGAGATCGGCAACGCGCAATCCGATATGGTCGTACATGATGCTCTCCAGAAATGGGCGCGTCGGCGACGCGCGGGCCTGGAGAAACCCTAGCTATTGCAGTGCAAGGCGTTCTTGGAAAATCTTGCGGTCGCCCCGCGAGGCCTGGCGGAACTTGAGGGGCGAGGTTCCGGCGGCGCGGTGGAAACTGCGCACGAAATTGGAGAGATCGCCGAAGCCGACGTCATAGGCGATGTCGGTGATCGGACTGTCGTCGTCGGCCAGCCGGCGCGCCGCATGGCGCAGCCGCGAGCGCACGAGATATTGATGCGGCGTGACGCCGAGCACGGCGGAGAATAGCCGCAGGAAATGGAACGTGCTGAGGCCGGCCTGCTTCGCCGCGTCGTCCAGATCGATCGCGCGATGCGAATTGGCGTCGATCCACAGCGCCGCCTCCACGGCGCGGCGGCGGTCTCGCTGGCCGGCGGTGAGAGGCTTTGCCTTGCGGTCGGACGCCACCTCGACGAAGCGGCTGGCAAGCAGATGTCCGATCTCGTCGAGTCCAACGTCGCTGTTGCCATCTGCCGCCGTTTGCGCCAGCTCGCCGAGCACCATCAATTCCGGCAGCGGCGGCACCGAGCCGACCTGCCAGGCCGCGGCACGATCGCCCATCGCCTCCACCAGCTCCGGGTCGAGGAAGAACGAGAGGCACTCGTCGCCGACGACATGGTCGTGGGTGCAGGTGTATTCGTCGCCGGGATGGCCGATCAGGAACGATCCTGCCACGAGCTCGTGGAAGCGGCCGCGGCAATGACAGCCGAAACTGCCCTTGAGCACATAGGACACTGAATGGCAGGCGAATTGCTCCGCGAACGGCTTGTCGCCGGGCTCCGCCGTGCACTCAAACTTGTTCACGGTAATGCGATCGCGCTGCAACAGCGTGGTGCGGTTCATACGCAGAATTTAAGGATGCGGACGCGGCGACGCAACGGGGAGCGGGACGTCGAACAGGGGCCTGCTCGCGGTCGGGTGCCCGCCTTCGATCGAGAGCAGCCGCCGTTGGAGACACTGCAGCCATTTGGTGAGATGCGGTCGACATAGTGACGCATCTGGAATCTTCACATTCGGTTAAGAATACGACGGATGGTGTGGCGGATGTCGAGCGCCTGCGTCCGCTCACCCATCTTAAAGGCTTGAGCGATATCTATCTCGCTCGAATTTGCAGCTCCGCGATATTGCGGGCCTTCGGATGGGTTCGGCGGACGAATGACGAGACCAGGCGCCGATCCATCGCCGGATGATATGGCCAAAGCATCGACCGGGCGCTTCCATGATCTGGCAGCGTTGGTGCTGCTCGCCCTGGCGCTGCGCCTGCCGCTGGCGTTCTGGCCCAACACCATCCATGCCGACGAGATCTTCCAATATCTCGAGCCGGCCTGGCGGCTGCTGGGCCATGACGGCATCGTCACGTGGGAGTGGCGTTACGGCATTCGCGGCTGGTTCCTGCCGACCTTGCTGGCCGGCCCTGTCGCGCTGGGTGACCTTGTCGTGCCTGGTGGCGCGGGGGCGTTCGTCGTGCCTCGCCTGGTTGCCGCGCTCGCATCGGTGTCGATCGTGGTCAGCGCGTGGTTCTTCGGCGCGCGGATCTCGCGAACTCACGCCATCGTCGCGGCCTTCGTTGCCGCCATCTGGTTCGAGCTCATCCTGTTCGCGCCGCATACGTTGAGCGAGCCCTTGGCGACGGCGCTCATCGTGCCGGCGGCGCTGCTGTTGACCGACGGGCCGTCGCAGCGACGCCTCGTCATCGGCGGAGCCTTGCTGACCCTCGCCTTTGTCTGCCGCTTTCAATATGCGCCGGCCATCGCAGTCCTTGCCATCGGGGCGTGTTGGCGGTGCTGGCGAAACGCGATTCCGATGGCCGGCGGGGGGCTCGTCGTGCTCCTGTTCGCGGCAGTGGTCGACGTCGCACACGGCGTTATCCCGTTCGGCTGGCTCGTGGCCAATATCGAACAGAACCTGCTGCACGATCGCGCGGCCGGGTTCGGCGTGACCTCCTGGGTGACCTATCTCGTCAGTTTCTGGGTGGTGTGGTCCGTGGCGATCGTACCGCTGGCCTGGGCGATCTGGCAGGGCTTTCGGCACGCGCCGCTCCTGCTCGGAGTGGCGCTCGTGAACGTCGGCTTCCACAGCCTGATTGGGCACAAGGAATACCGCTTCATATTCCTGTCGGCGGTCCTGCTCATCATTGTGGCGGCGCTGGGATCGGCCGATTGGATCCGGTCGTTGCGTGCGAGAGGCGCATGGCGGCCTTGGGCGTTGCCGATGATCGCAGGCGCGTGGGCACTGGTCTCCGTGCTCCTTGTTGGGGCGAGCCAACAGATGCGTGACGACTGGATGATGCGCGGCGTCGGTGCCGCGCGTCTTGCGGCGGAGCTGCGCGGTGACCCCGAATTCTGCGGACTCGCGCTCTACAATCTTCCGTTCTACTTCTTGCCGGGCCGGGAACGACTATCGGGCCCGTCGCCGCTCTATTTGCTTCAGCCTCGCGATTCGCTTGTAAACGGGGACCTCCGGGCGGCGGTCCAGGCGACCGTGCCTGCGTTCAATCGCATCCTCGCGCGCCCGGACTCGGCAGATGACCTCCCGGCAGGATTTTCACGACGCAGTTGCGCCAAGGTCGGTAACGGCGAGGCGTGTATCTTTGCGCGCCGCGGGGCCTGCGACGCCATACCCGCCGCAGCGCCATTTACAATCAACGATGTACTGGTGCGGCTCGACGACTAAAGCAGCTTCGGTTCTGATTGAATCAGAAGCCGAAACTCCAGATTGTTGTTTTGACGCGTTTTCCTTACGTGACCGGTGTCCACTTCGCTCGAAAACTCCGGTCAGGGAGATCCGTGAACCAACGCGAATGCACGCTTGATCCTTTGCCTCGGCCCGGGCTATGGTCCGGCGGGTCTCGCAAGGCGAGACCAACTTTAAGCGATTGAGATCGCGGGCGTAGTTCAATGGTAGAACGGCAGCTTCCCAAGCTGCATACGAGGGTTCGATTCCCTTCGCCCGCTCCAACGCGCGTTTTCATGCACCGAGGTCCGCGCGCCGACATTCTGTCGCATCAGGGCGTGCTCACTCGGTTACCGGGAGCCGACTGTCGGACGCGTGAACCCATCAGCGCCACCCGAGGGCGGGTGCGATCCGGGTCAGGATGGTTTCGATCACATGTGCGTTGTAGGCGACGCCGAGCTGGTTGGGGACTGTCAGCAGCAGGGTGTCGGCTTCCGCGATGGCCTCGTCGGCTTTGAGCTGCTCGATGAGCTTGTCCGGCTCGGCGGCGTAGCTGCGGCCGAAGATCGCCCGCGTCCGCTGGTCGATGAAACCGATCTGGTCTTCCGCCTGGTCGTTTCCGAAATAGGCGCGATCGCGATCGTCGACCAGCGCGAAGATGCTGCGGCTGACGGAGACCCGGGGCTCGCGTGTATGACCGGCCTCCTTCCAGGCCGCGCGATAAGCGCGGATCTGGGCTGCCTGCTGGATGTGGAAGGGCTCGCCCGTTTCGTCGTTCTTGAGGGTGGAGCTCTGCAGGTTCATGCCGAGCTTCGCCGCCCACACCGCCGTGGCGTTTGAGCCGGCACCCCACCAGATCCGCTCGCGCAGGCCGTCCGCATGAGGTTCGAGCCGCAGCAGACCGGGCGGATTGGGAAACATCGGCCGCGGATTCGGCTGCGCGAATCCCTGTCCGCGCAGCAGGTCGAGGAAGATCCCGGCGTGACGTCGCCCCATGTCGGCTTCGCTCTCGCCCTCGGGCGGCTGGTAGCCGAAGTAGCGCCAGCCATCGATCACCTGTTCGGGTGAGCCACGGCTGATGCCGAGTTGAAGCCGGCCGCCCGCGATCAGGTCCGCTGCTCCGGCGTCCTCGATCATGTACAGCGGGTTCTCATAACGCATGTCGATCACGGCGGTGCCGATCTCGATGCGGCTGGTTTTCGCTCCGACCGCCGCCAGGAGGGGGAACGGCGAGGCAAGCTGGCGGGCGAAGTGATGGACGCGGAAATACGCGCCGTCCGCACCCAATTCCTCGGCGGCGACAGCAAGGTCAATGGATTGCAGGAGTGTATCCGCGGCGGAACGCGTCTGCGATTGTGGCGAGGGCGTCCAGTGCCCGAACGAGAGGAATCCGATCTTCTTCATCCGCCCAATGTAGTGATGTCCGGGATGATTTGCGATCGTCGATGTGCCTCCATCAGGAAACGCAGCGTTTACCAACCGGCCAAGTTTGCTGGAGCCGCGGCTTCGATTCCATTGCGGTTGACCTCCCTGTTACCGCCCGTATGCCTCCAGCTCCTATCGCCTGCGTCGTTGGGCGGCTTGCGATGAGGCGGCGAGCCGCCTAGCTTTCCGGCATCATTTTGCCCGCCCTATGCTCCCGCAGGTACTGATGTCGCAGCCGCTTCTGTTTCAGCCGATCACGCTTCGCGGCGTGACCTCCCGCAACCGTATCCTGATTTCGCCGATGTGCCAGTATTCGGCGATCGACGGCCTCGCCAGCGACTGGCATCTCGTGCATCTCGGCAAATTCGCTCAGGGCGGTGCCGGGCTTGTGATGATCGAGGCTGCGGCCGTCGTGGCCGAAGGCCGCATCACCCATGGCGACGTCGGAATCTGGAATGACGATCAGATCGCGCCGCTCGAGCGCATCGCCGCCTTCCTGAAGGACAACGGCGCCGTGCCGTCGATCCAGCTCGCGCATGCCGGCCGCAAGGCCAGCATGCAGCGCCCGTGGTACGGCAACGCCGCGCTCGATGCGGCCGACCGGGCACGCGGCGATCTGCCGTGGCGGACGGTTGCGCCGAGCGCGATCCCGATGGAGGAAGGCTGGCTGATGCCACACGCGCTCGAGGTCGACGAGCTTGCCGCGCTCCGGGAGCAGTGGCGTCTCGCCACTTTGCGCGCGCTGGAGGCGGGGTTCGAATTCGTCGAGGTGCATTGCGCGCACGGCTATCTCCTGCACGAATTCCTGTCGCCGCTGTCGAATCGGCGGACCGACGCCTATGGTGGCGATCGCGCCGGGCGCATGCGCTATCCGCTCGAGATCATCGAGACTGTGCGCGCCGCCTGGCCCGCGGAGCGGCCGCTGTCGGTGCGGATTTCCTCGGTCGACGGCATCGATGGTGGCTTGCAGCTCGACGACCAGATTGCGTTTGCCCGCGAAGCCAAGGCGCGTGGCGTCGATCTGATCGACTGTTCCTCCGGCGGTCTGCTCGGCTCGGCGACCGCGGCGCGGATTCCGCGTGGCTACGGATTCCAGGTGCCCTATGCCGATGAGATCCGCCGCGCTGCCGATATCGCCACCATCGCGGTCGGCCTGATCCTGCATCCGCAGCAGGCCGAGGACATTCTGGCCAATGGCCACGCCGATGTGATCGCAATCGGCCGCGAGGCGTTGTTCGATCCGAACTGGCCGCTGCATGCCGAGCTTGCGCTTGGCGGCGGAAGCGGCGAGATTTTCGCGTCCTGGCCGAAGCAGTATGGCTGGTGGCTGGAACGGCGCGAGCCGGGCCTGCGCAGGCTCGAAGGGCCGCCGTTGCCGTTCCGCAAGGTGTAACAGATCGCGAGCGAGGTTCTGGCATGACTGTTTCCGCAAAGCGCCCCTATCGCGGCGTCTTCCCTGTGGCGCCGACCATCTTCGATGCCAACGGCAATCTCGATCTCGACGGGCAGCGCCGCTGCATCGATTTCATGATCGATGCCGGCTCCCATGGCATCTGCATCCTCGCCAACTTCTCCGAGCAGTTCGTGCTGACGGATGCCGAGCGCGAGACGGTGATGCATGCGGTGCTCGAGCATGTCGCCGGTCGCATCCCGGTGATCGTCACGACGACGCATTTCTCTTCGGCGGTGTGCGCCGCGCGCAGCCGCCAGGCCGAGGCCGCCGGCGCCGCGATGGTGATGATCATGCCGCCCTATCACGGCGCGACCTTCCGCGTGCCGGAGGCGAGTATCTATGAATTCTATCGGGTGGTGTCGGATGCCATCGGCATTCCGATCATGATCCAGGATGCGCCGGTCGCGGGCACCCCGCTCTCGGCCGATTTCCTGGCGCGGATGGCCAAGGAGCTCGCCAACATCAGATATTTCAAGATCGAGGTGCCGATGGCTGCGAACAAGCTGCGCGGCCTGATCGAGAAGGGTGGCAGCGTGATCGAGGGGCCGTGGGATGGCGAGGAAGCGATCACGCTGATGGCGGATCTCGACGCCGGCGCGACCGGTGCGATGACCGGCGGCGGCTATCCCGACGGCATCCGGCAGATCATGGATCCATTCTTCGCAGGCCGCCGTGACGAGGCGATGCAGGCCTATGCGCGTTGGCTGCCGCTGATCAATTACGAGAACCGCCAATGCGGACTGCAGGCCTGCAAGGTGCTGATGCGCGAGGGTGGCGTCATCAAGTCGGACATGGTTCGGCATCCGCTGCAGCCGCTCCATCCGGCGACGCGCGCCGGCCTGATCGAGATCGCGCGTCAACTCGATCCAGTCGTGCTGCGCTGGGGCCGCTGATCACGCCGTTTGGCGGCTATGCGTCCCACATCACCGGCAGATCCAGCAGTCCGCGGAATGCCCAGCCGCCGATCCGCGGCGGCCGGTCCGCAACCAGCCGCAGATTGTTCAGTCGCCCGAAGATCGCGGGCAACGCAACATCGGCTACCATAGCGCGCGAGGCCCACGCGCCGGCGCAGAAGTGCGGACCTGCTCCAAACGCGATGCTCTTGCTGGCATCGCGGCGGACATCGAATTTGTCGGGCTCGTCGAAATGCTTCTCGTCGCGGTTCGCCGAGCCGAACATCAGGAACACCCGCTCATTGGTCTCGAAGGCGATATCCCGGATCGTCCATGGCTTTGCGATCCGGCGCGGCGACATGCCGATCGGCGAAATCCAGCGGGCATATTCCTCGAAAGCCTGCAGCCACGGGATGCCGCCGCTCCTCGCCAGTTCGAGCTGGTCGGGATGGGTCAGCAGCGCCCACACCGTGCCCGCGATCGCGTCGCGTGGCTCGTTCTGGCCGCCGGAGATCGCAAGCTTGATGTTGGCGCGCACGCTCTCCATCGGCATGTCGGTTTGCAGCAACACGCCAAGCAGGCTGAGGTCGGGCGTCTTGCGCAGCACCGGCGCCATGTCGTCGATCGCGGCGTCGATGCCCGAGGTCGCGGCGTGGCAGCGCGCTTCGACGGCGGCATCGCCGATATAGTTGGCGATGCCGTCGATCATGCCCTGCGACCACGCGTTCATGTCCTGGTAGCGCATGTTGGTGAGGCCGGTGATCGATTTCAGGCATTCGGCCGAAAATGGCAGCGCGAAAGCCTGCACGAAGTCGATCACACCGTCGGGCTTCAATTCGTCGAGGATGCGCGTCGCGTGTCCTTGGAACTGCGCGGTCCAGTGCGACCGGACCGTCTTCGGCGAGATCGCCGGGAAGATCGCCTTGCGCTCGTTCATGTGCGCGTCGCCGTCCTTGCGCATCATGTTGTGGCCCATCAGCTTGTTCATCAGCCCTTCGGGCTGGTGCGACGAGAACACGTCGATCTGCTTCTCCGAGATGAAGATATCGTCGCGGCTGCACAGCAGTGTGCTGCCGAGTTGCGGCACAAAGGCGATCGGCGCCTCTCTGCGAATCCGCGCAAGGGTCGGGTAAGGATCTTGCCAGAAGGTGGAGACATCGATGTCGAAATGCGGCGCGGTGCTCACGGCTGATACCCTCAAGGCTCGATCCGCGCGCCAGAATAGGCCGCATCACGCGCGCTGTCTGTCCCTAGGGTTTGGGACAGGCGCCGTCTGGCCGCTTGATCAGTTCAGCCGGCGAGGCGATGCCACGAGGCGCAGCGCGATCGCGAACAGCTCGTTCTGTGAGGAGATGCCGAGCTTGTCGTAAGCGCGCTTGCGGTAGGTGAGGGCCGAATGCAGGCCGATGCCGAGCTCGGCGGCAATGGCTTCCGAGCTGAGGCCGGACAGGATGCGCAGGCAGACCTCCTTCTCGCGCCCGGTCAGCCTGACAAATGGCTCTGCGGCCGCAAACAGGGCCTTCAGCCGGCCCATCGGATCGGTTTCGATGGCGTCGCGCTGGAAATGGCGTGCTACGGCCGCAGTCACCACGGGCGCGATCGCGGTCAGGCGCGCGATCTGGTCGCGGCTGAAGCGGCCTTGCGATGTGATCTGATAGAAGTTGACGTAGAAGCAGGTGTCGTCGACCCAGATCGCCGATGCGAATTTGTCGACGATGTCGGAGTCGTCGAAGAAGATCTTGCGATAGCTGTCGCTGTACATGCGGCGGGCAAAATTCGGCAGCAGGATCGGCGTCGCCTGAGCCTGCCCCTCGAACACGGCATCGCGGTTCGGGTCCGACAGGTGGAAATGCTGGGAATAGGCGATGCCGAGGTCGCCCCCGATCGGGATATTGCCGACGTCGAGCAGGCACGCGGCCGACCGCGCACCCGCAAACGAGAACACCATGCAATGGCCGACGCCGGCGGCGCGGCGCAGTGCGCCGATCAGGGCTTGTGGAAAGCTGTCGCGGCCGATCGCCAGCAGCGCCGGCGTGATGTCGCTGATGGCAGACGTCTTGAAGGCGATAGCTGCCTTCATGGTGTCCTCCCGAGTTGTTTCGGGAAGACTATCAGCGACGTCGCCGGCGTGGAAGCCACAGCGTTTCCGAGCGAGTACCGGTTCGCTAGGCGCCCGGCACCTGGTCGAGAAAGCCGGTGATGCTCCTGATCCGGCCGTCCTTCAGCGTGGCGAAATCGGTGCCCTTGATCGGGCTGTCGACGCCATCAGGTCCGAGACCCCAGGAGAAGCGGACGTGATCGCCGAAGCCGTTCGGCTCACCGATCAGCTTGAACCTGAAGTCTGGAAATTTCTGCTGCACGCCCGCGATCAACGCATCGACGCCCTCGTGGCCGTCGCCGCTCATCAGCGGGTCGATATAGCGGGCGTCCGCGGTCCAGTTCTCGCTCAGCATCTCGCGGCGGCGGCTCGGCGTGCGTTCGTTCCAGAGATCGATGTAGCGGCGGGCAACGGTTGCGTGGTCGGTCATGGTTGTCTCCTTCGATGGTGCCGGATCATTCGGCTGTCCGGACTATCGAAGGTTTGCAGCGCCCGCTCGATTACCTCTGACGTCATGCGGCCGCTACGGTGCAATCTTCAGCACCGCTTTCATGTTGGGATGGTAGCGGCAGTAGTAGTCCACCGTGCCCGCCTTCTTCAGCACCAGGGTCGCGGACTGCTTCGGCGCAAGCGTCACGTCGAAGTTGCCGTTCCTGGCGGTCGCGGTGTGGGCGAAGACGTCCTTATTGACCCATTCGATGGTGTCGCCGACCTTTGCCGAGACCTCGGCCGGCGAGATCACGAGGTTCTCCATCACGATCTGGATGGTGGCTGCATGCGCCGGGACGGCCATCGCGCCAAGCGTGAGCAGAGCAAGCATGGCGAGATGGCGTCCCGACGACATCAGGGAAGCTCCCTATTTCAGGCTGGCCGCAACGTGCTCGGCGTGCTGCTCGTGGCCCTGGAAGATTTTCAGGCCGGTCTGCAGCAGATTCTTCAGCTCGGGATTGCTGGCCGACGGGATCAACTGCGTCTCCAGCGCCGCATTGACGGTCTTGTGGTAGGCGACCTCGTTGTCGACGTAGGCCTTGTCGTATGCAGCGCCTTTCAGCTTCGCGAGCTCGGCGAGCTTGTCGGCCGCCTGCTTCGACAGCGCCTTGCTGGTGTCGTTGTCTTCGGGAGTGACCTTCAGCTTCTTGACGAGATCCAGTGCCTGCTTGTTCACCGCCTCATGGTCGCGCACCATGTCCTTGGCGAAGGCCTTGACCTCCTTGTTGGACGCTTTCGATTCCGCCTGCTTGGCGGCCTTGATGTCGATCACGCCCGCCGTATAGGCGATGTGCGCGATTTGCGGATCGGTGAGCTTTGCAGTCTGGGCGAGCGCAGCGCTGCCCAACAGGCTCAGCGCGGCGACCGCGATGCTCAGTCGAACGAACATGGTTTGACACTCCTGTTGCGCAGGCATGGGCCGGCGCGGGTTGATTGCACAGGAGTTGGATGGCGCGGGCGCACGGAGGTTCCCGAAAATTTTACGCGGTGTAGCCGAGCCGTCTCAGCACCGCGTCCGTCAACCGTTCGCAGCGCCGGCCGGCGAAGGGGAAGGCCTCCATCACCACTGGGCCGATTTTCCGTTCGACGTTGTCGCGCAGCATGGTTCGAGCCCGGTGCAGCCGCGTCTTCACCGTCTCCGGCTTGAGGCTGAGAATTGCGGCAGTTTCCTCGATTGTCATGCCCTCGATCACGCGGGTGATGAAGACGAGGCGGAACGCCTCGGGCAACTCATCGATCGCATGCTCGACCACATGCTGGATTTCGCGCTGGGCCATGGATTTTTCCGGATCGTCCGCTGACGACAGGGGGAACTGGATGATTTGCGCCTCGAGGGCAGCTTGCGGCAGCTCCGACCATTCCACGCTCGCCGATTTGTGGCGCACCCGGCCCAGCGCTTCGTTGATCGCGATTCGCGACAGCCAGGTCGACAGGCTGGAGTCGCCGCGAAACTGATCAAGGTGAGTGAAGGCGCGGACATAGGCGTCCTGCACGACGTCCTCGGCTTCGCCGTCGTTGCGCAGGATGCCGCGCGCCAGCCGGAACAGCCGGCGATTGTTCGCCTGCATGATGGCGCGCACCGCCGACTCGTCCCGGGCGAGCGCGCGTTGCACCAATCCGGCGTCTTCCGTGGCGATCGGGGTGGTGGTCGTGACCTGGACCTGGCGCATGACGGCTCTCATTCTCGCGGCTGATCAGCATTTGATGCCGCTTGCGCGAATAGGTTCCCGGCAGGGTGCTGTTTTGGGAAAATCGGCATCCGGACGGATCCTATGGCTTGATGTAGGCCTCGGGATCGCCGCGCGCATGGGCCTCCATGGCGTCGAGGAAGCAGCGCACCTTGGCGGGGACGAATTGCCGCGCCGGCAGCAGCGCGTGCACGTTCAACGGCTCGCAGGCATGATCCGGCAGCAGCCGGCGCAACTGGCCGGTCGCGACCGCCGCGCGGGTGTAGCTCGCGGTCACCCGGAGCACGCCGTGGCCGGCGAGTGCCGCCTGCAGGCGGACATGCGCGTTCGAACTGGTGAGGCGCGCGCGGTCGACGGCGACGTGCTCGACCCTTCCGCCGGGTGCAGTGATCGCCCATGGCGGATCGCTGGGGCCGGTCAGCAGCGGGAGCTTCTTCAGTTCTTCGAGCGTGCGCGGCTCGCCGAACTTCTCCAGCAGCGCCGGCGCTCCGAACAGACCGCGCTCGAGCGTGAACACCCGGCGGATCACGATGCCGGCTGACGGCAGCGGCGCCTCCAGCATCGCGAACACGATGTCGTAGTTCTCTGCGATCGGGTTGACGATGTCGTGCTCGACGTCGATGCGGATCGACAGCTCGGGATAGTGGCTCATCACCGCGCAGGCCACCGGACCTGCGTGATGGGCGCCGAATTCGTAGGGAGCCTTGATGCGCAAGGTGCCGGCGACGGCGCTGCTCATCGCCAGCGCCTCGCTGTGGGTGTCGTGCAGCGCGGCGAACAGCGGGCGCACCTTGCGATAGATGGTCTCGCCGACGTCGGTCAGCCGCAGGTGCCGCGTGGTGCGCTCGATCAGCCGCAATCCGAGATTGGCTTCCAGGCGCTGCACCGCAGCACTGAGGCTCGATTTGGGGTGCCCGAGCACGCGCGCGGCAGCCGTGAAGCCGCCGTGCTCGACAACTTCGCAAAACAGCTCCCAGTCGCGCCACTCCATGGCTGGATTGTCCATCCCCCGGTACAGTGTGTCCAGCCAAATCGGATTATCCTGGACGTCGCGATCACCTAACCTCGCTGCAACCAACATTGCATCGGGAGGGTGCCTTGACTGACCATGACGGAATTTTCCTGCGCAACGCCTGGTACGTGGCGGCGCTGAACCAGGAACTGATCGACGGCAAGAAGCTGGCACGCACCATCCTGGAGCGGCCGATCGTGCTCTATCGCGGATCGAGCGGAAAGGTGGTCGCGCTGGACGACCGCTGCTGTCACCGCGCCGCCCCGCTTTCGATGGGGCGCATCGAGGGCGATGATATCAGGTGCATGTATCACGGCATGAAGTTCGCCGCCGATGGCAGATGCATCCAGATTCCGGGCCAGGACGCCATTCCCGCCAAGCTCGGCGTGCGCAGTTATCCCGTGGTCGAACGCTACAACATGATCTTCATCTGGACCGGCGACCCCGAAAAGGCCGATCCGAAACTGATCCTCGATTATCCGCCGCTCGAAGATCCGAAATGGCGGGGACTTCCAGGCTACATGCACTACAAGGCCAACTGGCTGCTGATCGTCGACAATCTCAGCGACTTCGCCCATCTCGCCTTCGTCCATACCAATACGCTCGGCGGATCCGAGGAATACGCCTACAAGACCAAGCCGGTCGCGATCGAGAAGCTGGATGATGGTTTCCGTGTCGAGCGCTGGCACATGGGCGCCGAGCCGCCGCCTTATCACCGGAAGGTCATTCCGAACAAAGCCGACCCGGTCGATCGCCGCAATATCGGCCGCATGATCATCCCGGGCATCTTCACGCTCGACACCACCTTTGCGCCGGCGGGGCAGGGCGTGGAGAAAGGCGTTCAGGTTCCGGGGACGCGGCAATATCGCAACGCGCAGTTCATGACGCCGGAGACGCGCTCGAGCACCCACTTCTTCTGGAATTACATGCACGACTTCGACATCGACAACCCGAACATCGCGCTGTCGCTGCGGCATTCGCTCGAGGAGGGCTTCAACGAGGACAAGGACTTCATCGAGGCGCAGCAGAAGGTGCTCGATGCCGATCCGGATTATCAACTGCTCGCGATCGGCGCCGATGCGCCGCTGACCTATTTCCGCTGGCTGTTTGCCCGCAAGCTCGACGCGGAGAAGGGTACGGCACGCGCCGCATAAATGCGAATGGCGCGGCTGCCAGCGGCTGCCGCGCCATTCCAGGCCGTCAATCGTCGCGTCTACTTCGCGGCGACCACCATGATCTCGACGCTGTATTGAGGAGCCGCGAGCTTGGCCTCGACCGTGGCGCGAGCCGGCGTGTTGCCGGGCGAGACCCAGGCATCCCACACCGCGTTCATCTCGGGGAAGGTCTTCATGTCGGTGATGTAGATCGTCGCGCTGAGGAGCTTCGACTTGTCGGTGCCGGCTTTCGCGAGGTGACCGTCGATGATCGACAGGATGTCCTTGGTCTGATCGGTGACGTTGCCGCCGGCGGCCTTGCTGGCGACGACGCCGGCCAGATAGACGGTGTTGCCGTGTACGACGGCCTGGCTCATGCGCGGGCCGGTTTCGAAACGCTGAATGCTCATTTGGCTCTCCACTTCAATGGCGGCAGTTGTCTAGCGCGCCGGCGCGCCCGCCGCCACTGTGCAATTTGCAGCACGGCTCCCGGAAATCGCTTGAAATTGCACCGAGATCGCCTCGGCGCGATCGCGATCAGGTCTGCGGCTTCAGCGCATTGGCCCAGCGCGCGAACAGCGCGATGCGCTCGGCCGGCCATGCACCGTCGCAAGGCATGGTTCCGGCCTCGAGCCGCCTCAAGATCTGCTGACGATGCATGCTGACATCTGCCTCCTTCCAGAGGTCGAACGCGAACAGCATCGAGTTGCGGTCCATCGGACGGAATAGCGGCCGGATGTGCTGTTCGAATTGCACGACCTCGTCGGGACCGGGCAGCGCCGGATTGACCTCGCTTGCCGCCGGTGCGTCGGCAGCCATCGCGGACGGCCGCGCGCCGGGCGTCGCGTTGCAGACCCCCCACCATCGCGGCACCGGCATGTTCGGCGGCGGCTTGGCGTCGGCAGACGAATTCTCCACCGCGATCCGCGAGCCCCATTCGATATAGGCGATAAAGGCGGCGCGGAATTCGGGATCGGACGGCAGCCCGGCATCGTCGGCGCTCTGCATCATGTAGGTGGCCCACAGCGCGCGCTGCTCCGGCCTGATCTGCTTGCCGATATGCTGCGAGATCATCCGCCCATAGCCGCCATAGCGCTCGGTGTAGAAGCGCGGGCCGCCGAACACTTCGCTGAGCCAGGCTGCGACGCGTTCGGGATGATCCGGCGACATCTCGGCGAACAGCGGCGCGAGCAGCGGGTCTTCCGGCACGTAGCGGCTGTAGAAGATCCGCGTCATGTCGAGCAGCGCCGGATAGCCGCCGGTCCATTCGAACAGCGTCGGCTCGCGCAAGGGATCGGGGACGGGATCGCGGAATGCGACGTTCCAATGCATGCCGCTGCAAAACGGCTTGTTCAACGACGACCCGCAACGGCACAGGCTGACATGCTCGCGCGACGCACCCGCATTCTGCACGATGGCGGCGCCGTCCTCATCGACCAGCTCGACATGGCCGGTGACGCGATAGGGGCCGTCCTTCGACACTTCGATCTGCGGCGGCCGGCTGACGTCGGACAGATTGGCTTCGCGCGCAGGGCCAAGGCCGATGCCGAGCGCGCCCGATGGACACTTTCGCACTGTGTTGACGATATCGTCGAGCCGCGCGCCGCTTGGCGTGATGAACGGCTCCTCGCCGAGATGAAACACCGATCTGAGCCGGTCGGTGCAGAAGGCCGAATGCGCGCAGGTGCCTCGGTTGTCGAGGATGAACGCCTGCTGCCCCGCATAGATGTCGAGCTTGTCAGGCACGCGCCGTGCATCCTTGGCATCGGTGAAGCCGTGCCTGAGATGGCTGTTGTCGCAGAACGGCTTGGTCTGCGATTGCCCGCAGCGGCAGAGCCGCACCAGCGCTTCGGTTGCGATGGGAACACCGAGATGATCGACGATCGGAATGCCGCCGTCGGGTTCATAGGGCCCGTCGCGCCTCACGACGATGCGCGGACGCGTCGTGCCTGCGTCGCGCGCAGCCGGGGTGGAGCTGTCCTCTGTCATGCCTTGCTGGTCCTGCTGTTCTCCCAACCCCGCGAAGCGTGCTTAGATGCATCGATGGCCACCCTCAACGAACCAGATGGAAAGTGCGGCGGGAGAACGGGATGATACGCAAGACCAAGCGGAAGTATGGTTGCCCGGTCGAGTTCTCGATCGACCAGCTCAGCGGCAAGTGGAAGACCGTGATCCTGAGCCGGCTGAAGATCCGCCCGATGCGCTACGGCGAATTGCGCCACGACATCCCGCAGCTCAGCGACAAGATCCTCACCGAGCGCCTGCGCGATCTCTGCAATTCGGGCTTCGTCAGGCAGGAGCGCGCCGGCGGCTCCTCGCGCTACTGCCTGACCAAACGCGGCGAGACGCTGAAGCCGATGCTGCAGGCGCTGTACGAATGAGGCGAGGCCAACGCCGATACGTTCGGGGTGCGGTTTCTCAATGCGGAGACGGATTAGGGCAAGATGAGACTAGACTTGTCAGGAGTCCGATTCTCACAACCCGGCTTTCGTCGCCGCCCGACGTCTGTCAGGCGCTGTTCACCTTGTAGCTCATTTGAAGGAACACCCATGACAACGAGGTACGCTCCCAAACAGACAACCACTCGCGGGCATACCGTTCAAATCAACGGCATTGACATGTACTACGAGGAGTACGGAGTGGGAAAGCCTCTGGTACTCTTGCATGGGTTTGGTGGTTGTGTACAGAATTGGCATCCCTTTACTGCTGCGCTCTCCGAGCGCCATCGACTGATCGTTGTGGATCTGCGTGGCCATGGTCACTCCACCAACCCCGAGAACAGGTTCACACATCGGGAAGCCGCCAGCGACGTTTTCCTCCTGCTTGAGAAGCTGGGGGTCGGTCACTTCTCGGCTATGGGCATCAGTTCTGGCGCGATGACACTCCTGCATATGGCAACGAGCCAACCCAGGCGCATCGACGCAATGGTGTTGGTTAGTGCAACGACCCATTTCCCGGATCAGGCCAGGGTGATCATGCGTAGAGCTTCGTTCGGCACCATGCCCGAGGAAGTACAAGAAATGTATCGCGAGTGCGCAAAGCGCGGTGACGAACAGATCAGTCAACTGATCGCACAGTTCAACGCGCTGGGTGAAAACCGCGACGATATGAATTTCACCGCACGGGATCTATCAACCATCACAGCTCGTACGCTTGTTGTGCACGGTGATCGCGACCGCTTTTTTCCCGTTGAAATTGCTATCAGCATCTACCGTTCCATTTCGGATGCCGCCTTGTGGATTATTCCTGGCGGCGAGCACGCTCCTGTTTATCATCCCGCGGTCCCATTCACTTCAACGGCCCTGCGGTTCCTTGATGGGCTGGACAGCAAGTTTCAATCAGCGGTTTAACAAAGCGCTCCAGTCCGCTCATGGCCCATCGCGACATATTGCGCTGCCGAACTAACTTGGCCGCTGTCGGGGCATAGCGGACATTGCCTTCCCTGTATCATGCCGCTGGTTTATGAGTACGCGGCCATTGACCTTCTTGAATTTCTGAAGCCAGAGCCGGAGGGCAAGTATTTAGACGAGCTAGATACCGTGGTCCTACCTCAGGTGAGCGATGCCCTCTTAATGATGGTGCAATTCGAGACCGCCTTGACGCGCTTCAAGGGGCGCTATCAAGGCTACGAGTCTTCCCTAAGATTATATTACTGGAAGACTCCGGAGAACATGGCCAAGTATGCGACCAACCGCGCTCGAAGGTGATAGGTGAATCCGCTTTTTCATATCTGCTCACGAGTTAGACTTCGTCTCGGTTGAGCGTAGGCAGGTCAACCTCTCTTCCCAAAATATTCGGCGAACCAAGCGCGCGGGTCCTTGTTGAGAAGCACCCAAAATCGTCTTTGCTTGTCTGCATCTCTCGCCGCCTGGTCTAGCTCGACTCGCTTCTTCTCAGGATCGGGCACTATTGGACGTGGCTTCTTCATGCTGCCGGGGCTGAACGTCGGCCCGGCATTGTGATGCTTCTTAGCCATGCGCCGCTCCCCTAGAGTCTACCAATCGTTTGATGACTTACACCGAATAGCCGCGCTACATCGGTTTGGGTCTCACCCTCTGCGAGTCTGTGCTTGGCTTCCGTGGTCTGGAGGGGAGTAAGCTTAGGTTTACGGCCAAACTTGACTCTGTCGGCCTTCGCTCTCGCTCTACCCTC
The DNA here is from genome assembly GCF_045571475.1 of Bradyrhizobium sp. ORS 86. Classification (NCBI taxonomy): domain Bacteria; kingdom Pseudomonadati; phylum Pseudomonadota; class Alphaproteobacteria; order Hyphomicrobiales; family Nitrobacteraceae; genus Bradyrhizobium; species Bradyrhizobium sp. ORS 86. Next base: position 967,082 of record NZ_CP120699.1, read on the forward strand.
GCCAGTTCTCGCTGGGATCAAGCTTCGCTCAGACTCGGCCAATCCTCCTGTACCGCAATCAGCCCGCCCTGCCTGGGCAAGGGATATTTCGCGCAATTTCGGAATATAGGAAGAATGCGCCTGAGTTGCCCGACGCGTCAAGCTGCATTTTCCGAGTGCCGGCGGCCGCCCGCTACTTTGCATGGGGTTGTTTTCGATATTTTGAGCGCGCTTTACCCCACCGCCTTCGCCGCCGCGCGGCCCGCATTGCGGCCCGAGAACAAGCAGCCGCCGAGGAAGGTGCCCTCCAGCGAGCGATAGCCGTGCATGCCGCCGCCGCCGAAGCCGGCGGCTTCGCCTGCGGCATAGAGCCCGCGGATGATTTGGTGGTCGTGTCCGAACACGCGCGAGTCGAGGTCGGTCTCGAAGCCGCCGAGCGTCTTGCGGGTCAGGATGTTGAGCTTCACCGCGATCAGCGGGCCGTGTTCGGGATCGAGGATGCGATGCGGCTTCGCGGTGCGGATCAGCCTGTCGCCGATGTAGCGGCGCGCATTGTGCAGGTTCATCACCTGCGCATCCTTCACGAAGGGATTGGCGATCTCGCGGTCGCGCGCCTCGATCTGGGCCTCGATGCGATCGAGCTTCAACAGGTCGTTGCCGGCGAGCGAATTCATGGCGCCGACGAGGTCGGCGAGATTGTCGCGCACGATGAAGTCGGCGCCGTGCCGCTTGAACGCCTCGACCGGCGCTGGCGCGCCTTTGTTGGTGGCGCGCTTGATCGTCATGCGCCAGCTCTTGCCCGTCAGATCGGGATTCTGCTCCGAGCCGGAGAGCGCGAATTCCTTCTTGATGATGCTCTGGGTCAGGATGAACCACGAATAGTCGTAGCCCGTGCCCATGATGTGGTGCAGTTGCCCGAGCGTGTCGGAGCCCGGAAACAGCGGCGCGGGCAGCCGCTTGCCCGTGGCGTCGAACCACAGCGATGACGGCCCCGGCAGGATGCGGATGCCATGGCGCGGCCAGATCGGATTCCAGTTCTGGATGCCTTCGACGTAGTGCCACATCCGATCGCGATTGATCAGCCGTCCGCCGGCGGCCTCGGTGATGCCGATCATGCGGCCATCGACGTGTTCGGGCACGCCGGAGATCATGAACTTCGGCGGCTGGCCGAGCCGCGTCGGCCAGTTCTGCCGCACCAGGTCATGATTGCCGCCGATGCCGCCGGAGGCGACGATCACCGCCTGCGCGCGCAGCGAGAAGTCGCCGATCACCGTGCGCGAGGAACTCTTGCCGCGCTCGACGGTGGTTGGTTCCAGGATCGCGCCGCTCACGCCGTCAACGGTGCCATTGGTTACGCTGAGCGCGTCGACGCGGTGGCGGAACTTGAAGGTTAACCGTCCGTTGTTGGCGGCCTCGCGCGCCCGCCGCTCGAACGGCTCGACGATGCCGGGGCCGGTACCCCAGGTGACGTGAAAGCGCGGAACCGAGTTGCCGTGGCCCATCGCGTCGTAGCCGCCGCGCTCGGCCCAGCCGACGATCGGGAAGTTGCGATGGCCCATCGCGCGCAGCCAGCCGCGCTTCTCGCCAGCGGCGAAGGCAACGTAGGCCTCGGCCCATTTGCGCGGCCAGTGATCCTCGTCGCGATCAAAGCCCGCGGTTCCCATCCAGTCCTGCAGTGCAAGGTCGACGGAATCCTTGATGCCGAGCCGTCGTTGCTCCGGCGAATCGACCAGGAACAGCCCACCGAACGACCAAAAGGCCTGCCCGCCGAGGCTTTGTTCCCCCTCCTGATCGAGCACGATGACGCGCTTACCGGCATCCGCGATCTCGGTTGCCGCGACGAGGCCGGCGAGCCCGGCGCCAACCACGATCACGTCTGCATCGTCAGCCATTTTCAGTTCTCCCCAGCCCCGCGGCGATTCAAGACCGCCTCATCGCGCGCGGTCAACGTCGAACGGCGCTTGCCGGTGGCGAGGAGCGACCAAGCGGTTGCGGCAAGTTGTTCCAGTTTGGGACCTTGCAGCTTTTCGACTGCAGCGTGCGCGCAACACCCAATTTGAATTTGATTTGAAGAGCCGCGCTCGTCTGGACAAAAATTCAGTCTCGCAACACGCTCTCGCCCATCTTGCATCACAAGACAATCAGATTCGGTTTCGACTGGGGCTGGCCAATGAAGTTGATGACGGGGTTGCTCGCTGCGGTTCTACTGCTGGCGGGAATGGGGGCGTCGCATGCCGTGGTCAGGATCGCCGATGATCGCGGCGGGCGGATCGGAACCTACGTCGACAGATATCAAAATCTGCGCTCGTCGGGCGAGACCGTGATCATCGACGGGCTCTGCGCATCGGCCTGCACCATCGTGCTCGGCGCGGTTCCGCGCAGCCGGATTTGCGTCACCTCGCACGCCACGCTCGGCTTTCATGCCGCCTGGGATTTCGGCGCCAACGGCCGTGCCGTCACCAATGCTGAAGCGACCCATATGCTCTATTCGATGTACCCGCCCGCGGTGCGCAGATGGATCGCCGCGCGCGGCGGCCTGACGCCGCGGATGCTCTTCCTCCGCGGCAAGCAACTACAGGCGCTCTACAAGCCCTGCTATCTCGACGCCCAGGCGTCGGCGGGCAGGCCCGGCTCGCACTGACCGCCGCGGTTGGGCCTCGCCCCGCAATTTGCCGGGAAGTGAGGGCGGGGATCGAGTGTCGAGAGAACCGACGCGTCCTTCCGGTCGCAGCCTCCGCATGACGTGATCGCGCCGACAGCCATCGTGCTTGCCGGCCGGCGGAACCCGCCTTATCTCAAAGCCATGGTTCAGCCGATCTCCGCCCGACTTCACGATATCGCCGGCCCGGCGCAGGGCCGAGTGGCGTCTGCGATCCTCTGGGGCGCTACCGGTATCGGCGGGCTGGCTCTGCTTGCGGCTGCCATGCTCTGGTTCCATTACGGGACTGCGGTGTTCTTCGAAATGATCACCGCCGGCATCTCCGCCTGCTTCTAAGAGAGGACGTTCGCCATCATGCCCCGGACCACCCGCCCGCTGGTGATCTTTGCCGCCTTCGCCGTCAGCCTGGCGGTCGGCCTCGCCCTCATGCTGTGGGCGGTCGGGGGCTTGCGCACGGTCGCCGCGCCGGCCGCGATCGGCGGCCCGTTCCAGCTCACCGATCAGTCCGGCCGGACGGTCACCGACAAGGACCTCAAGGGCAAGCCGACGCTGATCTTCTTCGGCTTCACCCATTGCCCTGACGTCTGCCCGACCTCGCTGTTCGAGATCTCGGAGGTGTTGAAGGCGATGGGCAAGGATGCCGACCGCGTGAATGCCTATTTCGTCTCGGTCGATCCTGAGCGCGACACCGCGGCCGCGATGAAGGATTACCTTTCGAGTTTCGATCCGCACCTGAAGGGCCTCACCGGCGATCCCGCCGCGGTTGCGAAAGTGCTGTCCGAATATCGGGTCTACGCCAAGAAGGTGCCGCTCAAGGACGGCGATTATACAATGGATCACACCGCGCTGATCTATCTGATGGATCGCGACGGTAATTTCATTTCCCCGTTCAATCTGAAACGGACGCCCGACGAAGCGGCGGCCGACCTGAAAAAGTATCTCTGAGCCAGCGGATCGGGCACGATCCTTGCGAAGAGCCGGTCTCCGCTGTTCGCGTCACCCGCCAATTCCGGGCAGAATTAACCCATTCGGCGCTCGCTTCGGGCGTCGAATGGTCTATAAGCCCAGCCAATTCCTTTTAAATTGCCGGTCATGTCCGATCAGTCCGCCCGATCCGTTGCCGCCTCGTTGCGTCCAGCCGTCCGGCTGGCCGGGTGGGTGGTCGCGGGCGCGTTGCTCGGCTTGATCGTGCCGGTGGCCGCGCAGACGCGGTCGGAGCAGCCGGCGCCCGCAGAGACCTCGCCTGCAAAGCCGGTTCCGGCGCCGGTGCAAGCGGCTCCCGCAGCCCCCGCGCCCGCCGCCCCGCCAGTCGCGGCGCAGACCTCGACGCCGAAGGCAGCCCAAGCCGCACCGCAGGCGGTGCCCGGCTTCTGGGACCCGCGGCGGCGCCCGGATCGGCCGGACCTGTCGCGCCTCACCGTGATCCGCTTCCTGACCGAGACCGACTACCCGCCGTTCAACTTCACCGGTCCCGACGGCAATCCGGCCGGCTTCAATGTCGATCTCGCCCGCTCGCTCTGCGACGAGATCAAGGTCACCTGCACCATCCAGATGCGCCGTTTCGAGACCCTGATCGATGCGCTCGCGACCAATCGCGGCGATGCCATCATCGCGTCGATGGCGGTGACGCCGCAACTCCGCACCAAGGTCGATTTCACCGATCCTTATTACCGTGCACCGGCGCGTTTCGTGTCGCGCCGCGACAACGTGATGCCGGAAATCCGTCCTGAATATCTCGAGGGCAAGAAGGTCGGCGTGATCGCCGGGACCTCGCACGAGGCCTATCTCAAGGCGATGTTCACCGACGCCGAAATCCATTCCTATCCCAACGACGACGCGCTGCGCGCGGCGCTGCGCCGCGGCGAGGTCGACTTCATCTTCGGCGACGCGATCTCGCTGGCGTTCTGGATCAACGGCACCGACTCGGCGGAATGCTGCGCCTTCTCGGGTGGTCCCTTCGTCGACAGCCGCTATTTCGGCGAGGGCATCGGCATTGCCGTGCGCAAGGGCAATGACCTGCTCCGGCAGTCACTGAACTGGGCGCTGTTCCGGATCTGGGAAAAGGGTCGCTTCACCGATCTGTGGCTGCGCTACTTCTCGATCAGCCCGTTCTGACGCGGAGTCCGTCGCCTCGCCCCGCTTGCGGGGAGAGGTCGGAATTCAAGCGCAGCTTGAATTCCCGGTGAGGGGGAATCTCCGCAAATCCGTCTCTTACCGATGATGCGGATCGACCCCTCACCCCCAACCCTCTCCCCGCAAGAGCGGGGCGAGGGAGCCAGTGCCGGCTTTGCCCTTGTTTTGCATTTTGCCGCGAAAGCGTTAGTTTTGCGGCCTTTTTTGGAGAGAGCCTGAAGAATGCCCGTGATTGATCTTGCCGCCAGCCCGAGCGACCTGCGTGCGCTCGCCGAACAATCCAATGCCTGGCCGTTCGAGCAGGCGAAAGCGATCGTGGCGCGGCTGAAGAAAAATCCGAAGGACGAGGTGCTGTTCGAGACCGGCTACGGCCCGTCGGGCCTGCCGCATATCGGCACCTTCGGCGAGGTCGCGCGTACCTCGATGGTGCGCCACGCCTTCCGCGTGCTCACCGAGGACAAGATCAAGACACGCCTGCTCGCCTTCTCCGACGATATGGACGGCCTGCGCAAGGTGCCCGACAACGTGCCGAACAAGGAGATGCTGGAGAAGCATCTCGGCAAACCGCTCACCAAGGTGCCCGATCCGTTCGGCACCCATCCGAGCTTCGGCCAGCACAACAACGCCCGGCTGCGCGCCTTCCTCGACCAGTTCGGCTTCGACTACGAATTCGCGAGCTCGACCGAGTATTACACCTCGGGCCGGTTCGATGCGGCGCTGCTGCGCATGCTGGAGCGGATCGAGAAGGTGATGGCGATCATGCTGCCGTCGTTGCGCGAGGAGCGCGCGGCGAGCTATTCGCCGTTCCTGCCGATCTGTCCGCGCACCGGCCACGTGCTCTACGTCCCGGTAACCGCGCATGACGCCAAGGCCGGCACCATCTCCTACGAGGATCCCGAGACCAAGGAGAGTGTCACCGTCCCGGTCACCGGCGGCCGCTGCAAGCTGCAGTGGAAGCCGGATTGGGCGATGCGCTGGTATGCGCTCGGCGTCGACTATGAAATGGCCGGCAAGGATCTGATCGATTCGGTCAAGCTGTCCGGCAAGATCTGCTCGGCACTCGGCGGCACGCCGCCCGAGGGATTCAACTACGAACTGTTCCTCGACGAGAAGGGCCAGAAGATCTCGAAGTCGAAGGGCAACGGGCTGACCATCGACGAATGGCTGCGCTACGCCTCGCCGGAATCGCTGTCGCTGTTCATGTATCGCGAGCCGAAGGCGGCAAAGCGGCTGTTCTTCGACGTCATTCCGCGCAATGTCGACGACTACCAGCAGTTCCTCGACGGCTTCCCCAGGCAGGAAGCGCGCCAGCAGTTGCAGAACCCGGTCTGGCACATTCACGCCGGCAAGCCGCCGCGGGCCGATATGCCCGTCACCTTCCAGCTCCTGCTGACGCTGGTGTCGTCGTCGAACGCGGAGAACGCCGAGACGCTGTGGGGCTTCATCGGCCGCTACCGGCCGGGCGTGACGCCGCAGACGCATCCGAAGCTCGATGCGATGGTCGGCTACGCCATCAACTACTATCGCGACTTCGTGGCGCCGACCAAGCAGTTCCGCGAGCCGACCGAGAGCGAACGCGCCGCGTTGCAGGACCTGCGCGATGCGCTCGCCAACATGGCGCCGGACGCCACCGCAGAGGACATCCAGAACGTGGTCTATGAGATCGGCCGCCGCGAGCCGTTCCTCGACCTGAACAAGAAGGGCAAGGACGGCCGCCCCGGCGTCTCGCTCGACTGGTTCAACATGCTCTACCAGGTGCTGCTCGGCCAGGAGAAAGGTCCGCGCTTCGGCTCCTTCGTCGCGGTCTACGGTGTGACGAACGCGGTCAACATGATCGACGGCGCACTGGCGCGGTCGTCGTAGTTGGGGTGAGGTCGGGTACGGTGGGCAAAGGCGCAAGCGCCGTGCCCACCACTCACCTGACGTGCAAGTAAAGGTGGGCACGCTTCTCTTTGCCCACCTTACGGAACATCCGTAGCCCGGATGGAGCGCAGCGAAATCCGGGAATGTCGCCGGCGCGCTCGGTCGTCCCGGATTGCGCTGCGCTTCATCCGGGCTACCGTTGTGCGGTGCCTACAGCGGCTCACCCTTCTTCGTCGTGAACTTGTACGCGCCGTCAGCGCCGAGCACGGCGTGCATGTCGACGTCGGGATAGCTGATCTCGTCGCCTGCGGTGCGATCGCCGACCACCAGCAGCTTGACGTCCTTGTCGGTGCGATTGATGAAGCGGTGCGCGTTGCCACAGCCGGCAGGGAAGCCGGCACACATGCCCGCTGTCAGCACCTGCGCCCCGGCATTGGTCTCCATCACGACTTCACCCTCCAGCACGTAGACAAATTCGTCCTGTCGCGAATGCGCGTGACGATAGGAGGACTGACCGCCGGGGATGATCCGCGTCAGGGTGACGCCGAAGTTTGTTAAGCCGGCATGATCGCCGAGCCGCCGGTTGTAGCGCGTCTGGTTGACGGCGCGGTGCTGTGGCGGATAGCTGGTGTAGTTGCTCTCGCTCACCTCTGCCGGATCGAACGCCCTCGGCTTGGGTCCCTGTGGTTTGTTCATTCCCGTTCTCGTCGTGCTTCCTGCATGTCGTCCACTGGTGGCGCGCAGCGGCGGCGACAATAGGCCGCTACCGCCGAAGCAGCCGCCTTCGCAGTGCATCATCCCATAACCCGGCCCGGCCCGCAAAATCCGGATGGCAGGCCAGCGGCAATTTCACCGGAGCTGGCGGCCGGATTGCGTTACAATCGCTTCCATAAAATCAACCTGGCCTCCATCGAGAGGCCGGCATAGATGGGAGCATGCGCATGCAGTTCAGGGTTTCGCCGACATCGCTGCGGGACAGCTCGAGCGCCGAGGAATGGCAGGCGCGGGTCGATCTCGCGGCAGCGCATCGGCTCGCCTACATCCACGGCTTCTCGGAAGGCATCTTCAACCATCTCACCTTCGTGGTGCCCGGCCGCACCGACCGCTACTACCAGATCCCGTTCGGCATGCATTGGTCGGAGGTGACCGCATCGTCCTTCATGGAAGTCGGCCTCGACGATGCCGAGGTGAAGCGCGGCGAAGGCGAGGTCGAGCGCTCCTGCTATTGCATCCACGCACCGATCCACAAGGCGCTGCCGCAAGCGAAGGCGGTGTTCCACACCCACATGCCATTCGCCAGCGCGCTGACCCGGCTCGAGGACCCGCGCATCAAGGAGATCGGGCAGACCGAGGTCGGACTGTCGGAGGCGATCGCCTATGACGATCTCTACACCGGTCCCGCGCTCGATCCCGCCGAAGGGGCGCGGCTCGCCAAGGTGATCGGCAACAAGACCATTCTGTTCATGGCCAACCACGGCATCTCCACCGTCGGCGAAACCATCGCCGATGCCTATGACAGGCTGTATTACGTCGAGCGCGCCGCGCAGGTGCAGATCTACGCGATGTGGACCCATCAGCCGCTGAAGCAATTGCCGCAGCAGGTGGTCGAGAAGACCAAGCGCGATTTCCGCGACGATCACCTCTACAACGGCCCGAGCCCGTCGCAGCGGCATTTCGACGCGCTGAAGCGAATGCTGGACCGCAGGGAGCCGGACTACGCGACGTGAGGGGGCCGCGAGCGCACCACAATCTCCGCCGTCGTCCCGGCGCAGGCCGGGACCCATAACCACAGGGTCGAGTTGTTAGAACGGGCTGGGGCCACAGCGCGCGTAAGCAATGGTGAGCGGTGGTTATGGGTCCCGGCCTGCGCCCATAGGCGTTAAGTTAGGCTTGCGGTGCGGGATGGTTCGTGATTCCAGCATGGCATGAGATATGAAGCACTGGCGAATCGCGACTGGGCGGGGATCGTAACCCGGCTTGGAGGGGCCGCAGCGCTCGATCGGACCGCACGGGAGACGAAGGCTTTCGTGCGTCCGCGCGAGATACGCAATGCCGTGGACTTGCTGCGGTTGATCCTGGCGTATTGCCTTGGTGAACGGGGATTTCGATTGACGGCGGCATGGGCGACGTCGGTCGGTCTTGTCGATGTTTCGAGCGTGGCTCTGTTGTACCGCTTGCGCCAGTGCGGGGATTGGCTGGCGCTCCTGATCGGGCAGGCACTCGCTGCCGCAGCTCCGAGGCCGGCCGAGGTCGCCTGATCCGCATCATCGATGCCACGACGGTGCCGAAGAAGGGGTTGAATGGCAGGAAGAAGAACGAGGTGTGGCGCATTCACAGCGCGTTCGATCTTCCGCAAGAGCGTTTTGGCCACTTCGAACTGACCGATCAACAGGACGGCGAGAGGCTCGACCGGATTCCGGCGGTTGCGGGCGAGATCCGTCTTGCCGATCGGGCCTATTTGCAGCCGGAGCGCATGGCAACATTGATCCAGGCCGGCGCAGACTTCGTCATTCGAGCGGGTTGGAAGAGCGCACGCTGGCTCGATGGTAAGGGCTGTGCATTCAATCTGATCGCCGAACTGCGCAAGGCGGCGGAACGAGGCCTCCTCGATTGTCCGATCTGGATCAAACCCAAGCGCGGCACGCCGCTCGCCATGCGTCTGGTCGCCGTCAAGAAGCCGCAACAGGCCGCTGCCGAGGCGCGGCGCAAGGCGCGCCGGACCGCACAGAAGGGCGGCCATCAGCTCTCCAATAAAACGCTGCAGGCCGCCGATTGGGTCATCCTGGTGACCTCACTTGCGCCAGATGACTTCACCACGGATGACATTCTCGCCCTCTACCGCCTGCGCTGGCGGATCGAGCTGGGCTTCAAGCGGCTGAAGAGCCTGGTTGGTTTGAAGGGGCCGCCGGGAACTAACGAGCGATCCGCCAGATCGCATATCCTTGCTCATCTGCTGATGATTCTATTGCTCGAGCCGCTCGTCGACGAACTCGAGGACTCTCCCCGCTTGGCGGAAGCCGCCTGACCAGTCCTGGCGCCTGGCGATTGCTCCGTCAGCTCATCGTCTCACTCTTGCAGGCCGTCATTCCGCAACCCGCAATGGCTCGTCTCCGCCAATCTCTCCCCATTCTCCAGCGCCATCTTCGCGAGCCGCCGAGGAAAACCCGACGCTATCAAACCATGGTCCGCTTACCTTAACGCCTATGGGCCTGCGCCGGGACGACACTGATTATGCGGCCGTCGGCTCGCCCTACTTACTGGCTCGCCCACACGATGCGCGCGATCCACTCGACCTCGTCCGCCTCGAGCGTGCGGTCGGGATGCGCCGGATTGAGGGAAGCGAGCTCCAGCACCTTGGCGGTGCGCCGCCTCAGCTCCTTGACCATCACCTCGCCGCCCGTCGTGCGCACGACGACGCGATCGCCGCGGCGGATCGGGGTCCCCGGCGAGACTACGATGATGTCGCCCTCGCGAAAGGCCGGCTTCATCGAATCGCCCTCGATCTCCAGCGCATAGGCATGCTCGTCGTTGGTCGCGGGCAGCGCCACCTCATCCCAGCCCTTGCCTGAGGGGAAGCCGCTGTCGTCGAAATAGCCACCGGCGCCGGCCTGGGCGAAGCCGATCAGCGGCACCGACTGACCGCCACCGCGTCCACCGTCGCCGAGCAACTGCACGAAGGTTTCCATGCTGGAATTGGTCGCCGCCAGCGCCTTGGAGACCGATTCGGTGGACGGCCAGCGTTCGCGGCCATCACCGGTGATGCGCTTGGATCTGTTGAAGGTGGTGGGGTCGAGCCCGGAGCGCTTGGCGAGGCCAGAGGGCGACAGGCCTGCGCGTTCGGCGAGCCGGTCGAGGGCGGCCCAGACCTGGCTGTGGGTCAGCGGTCGAGCGGCTTTCGGCTGTTTGACCATCGCGAGGATCCGGTGTGGAGACCTAGGAATTATTACCCCAAAACCGGCCACGTCTGCAATTCTGCTGCGGTGTTGCACCGCGCCGCTTGAGTTGCGCCGCCGCCGCCGATACGGTCGCTGGCTCGCCCGGTGGCATCTGGGGCCACCGCCCCAAACCGGACAAAACCCCAAGAGACTCAAGGACAAAAGGGAAGGCCGGCACGTGCCTATGATCTACAAAATCACCCCTGCCTCGGCCTGGCGCGAGGCCGAGCGGCAGGGCGTGTATCGGGGCAGTGCGGACGACAAACGCGACGGCTTCATTCACTTCTCCACCGCGTCCCAGGTCGCCGAGACCGCGCGCAAGCACTTCTTTGGGCAGACCGGCCTGTTCCTGGTCGCGGTCGACGCGGATGCACTCGGCGATGCGCTGCGCTGGGAGAGGTCGCGCAACAACGAGCTGTTCCCGCATCTCTATGGCGAACTCGACCTCGGCGCGGTGGTCGAAATCCTCGATCTGCGCGCGCGGTCCGATGGCGGTCACGACGTTCCGGAGCTCAAGCCGTGATCCGCGCCTTCGACACTTTCTCGCTGCCGCTGCTGCGCTGGTTCGATCCCGAAGATGCCCATCGCATGGCGATCCAGGGATTGAAGCTGCTGCCACCGATCAGGCCGCGACCGGATGATCCGAAGCTCGCGGTGCGCGCCTTCGGGCTGAACTTTCCGAACCCGATCGGGATGGCGGCGGGCTTCGACAAGAGCGCGGAGGTGCCCGACGCCTTGCTGCGGCTCGGCTTCGGCTTTGTCGAGATCGGCTCGGTGACGCCGAAGCCGCAGGTCGGCAATCCGCGGCCGCGGTTGTTTAGGCTCGAGCGCGACGAGGCCGTGATCAACCGGATGGGCTTCAACAATGATGGCGCGGAGGCCGTGCTGCGGCGGCTCGCCGCGCGCGCCAGCCTCGGCGGCGTCGTCGGCGTCAATGTCGGGGCCAACAAGGATTCGCCCGACCGCATCGCCGATTACGTCAAGCTGATCGAGACCTTCGCGCCGGTTGCGAGCTACTTCACCGTCAACGTCTCCTCGCCGAACACGCCGGGCCTGCGCAATTTGCAGCAATCGGCCATGCTCGACGACCTGTTGTCGCGGGTCATCGATACCCGCGAGCGGGTGCGCAGGAACGCCGGGGATTCGCCTGTTCTGCTCAAGATCGCGCCGGACCTCAGCCTCGCCGAGCTCGACGACGTCGTGCACATCGCGCGCTCGCGCCGGGTCGACGGCATGATCGTCGCCAACACCACGCTGGCGCGACCCTCGACCTTGCGCGAGGAGAGCCGGGCCAACGAGCAGGGCGGCCTGTCGGGCCGTCCGCTGTTCCGCCTGTCGACGCGGATGGTGGCCGAAACCTATGTGCGCGTCGAAGGTGCATTTCCGCTGATCGGCGTCGGCGGCATCGACTCGGGCGGCGCGGCGCTGACGAAGATCCGCGCCGGCGCCAGCCTGATCCAGCTCTATTCGTCGCTGGTCTATAAAGGCGTCGGGTTGGTCGACGATATCAAGCGCGACCTGTCCTCGACCTTGCTGCGCACCGGGCGCGACTCGCTGTCCGAAATCGTCGGCGCCGATGCCGCGACGATCACTGCCGAGGACTGGCCGGTGCGGTAGGCGCCTGTAGCGTGGATGGAGCGAAGCGTAATCCGGGATCAAGATTCGCCGCGTGCACCGGCCCCGGATTTCGCTTCGCTGCATCCGGGCTACGAAAGCTACGATGGCTTGAACGTCTTTCTCAGCATCGCCGGATAGCGCAGGCCCTGCAGTCCGCCGCGGGCGATGTAGAAGCCGAGCAGTGCCGTCCAGAGTCCGGCGTTGCCGAACGCGCTGAACGCCCACCAGGCGGCGAGGAAGATCGCAAGCGAGGCCAGCATCAAGTTGCGCATCTCGCGCGCCCAGGTCGCGCCGACATAGATGCCGTCGAAGCCGAACGCGAACACACCGGGCAGCGGTGCCAGGATCACGAACAGCAGGAAGTCGCGTGCGCTCTGGCGGACGCCGTTGCTGGTCGTCATCAGGTCGATCAGGGGCGGCCCGAACAGCGCGAACAGCGCCGAGACGGCAAGGGCGAAGCCGATCCCCCACAGCAGCACCAGCCGGGTCGAATCGGCAAAGCCCTTCGCGTCGCGCGCGCCGAAGGCGCGGCCGCAGAGCTGCTGCGCGGCATTGGCGAGGCCGTCGAGGAAGAACGCCGAGACCAGCAGGAAGTTGTTCAGCACCGAGTTCGCCGCCAGCGTCACGTCGCCTTCGCGCGCGCCCTTCGCGGTGAAGAACAGGAACACGATGATCAGCGCCGCGGTGCGGATCATGATGTCGCGGTTGACCGCCAGCATCCGCGTCAGCTTGGCGCGATCGAACAGCGTGGCACGCGGCACCGCGAAGCCGCCCCCCGCGAGACGCCACGCCACCACGATGCCGAGTGCGAAGCCGGTCGCCTCCGCCAGCACGGCGGCGATCGCAGCACCCGCGATGCCTGCGCCATAGACCAGCACCAGGAGGACGGTGGCCGCCATGTTGATCAAGTTGATCACGATCTGCAGCATCAGCGCCAGATTGGGACGGGCCTGTCCGACCAGCCAGCCGAGGATCACGTAGTTGCCGAGCGCCAATGGCGCCGACCAGATCCGAATGATGAAGTAGGTCCTGGCCGCGTGCGTCACGCCCTCGCTGCCGCCCATCACGCTGAACGTAACGGCGGCCAGCGGCACCTGCAGCGCGATCAAGGCTGTGCCGATCAGGCCGGCGACGATGAAGCCGCGCACCAGGATCGCGGCGAACTCCTTCGTCTCGCCGGCGCCCTGCGCCTGCGCGGTGAAGGCCAGCGTGCTCATGCGCAGGAAGGCGAACAGCCAGAACAGGCAGTCGAAGATGACAGAGGCCATCGCCACGCCGCCGAGCAGCGCGGCATCATCGAGGCGGCCGATCGCCGTGGTCGAGACGATGCCGATCAGCGGCGTCGTCAGGTTGGCGACCATCGCCGGGCCGGCGATGGCGAACACCTGCCGCGTCGTGATTCTGGGGTGAACGGGGGCGTGCATGGTCAGAGTTCGATCGTCATGCCGTCGCTGGCCGCGGTATAGGGCAGTTCGCCGACACGGCCGAGCATGTCGTCGCTCATATGGGTGAGCACGACGCGCTTGGCGTTGATGGCGGGCAAATGCGTTTCCAGCGTTGTCAGGCTGAGATGGTTCTTGATCATCTTGTCGTAGGTATAGGCTTCCGCGATGAAGAGATCGACGTTCTGGGCGGCCGGGATCAGCGCGTCGGTCCATTCGGTGTCGGCGCTGTAGGTGATGATGCGGCCTTCCGCCTCGATGCGATAGGCCAAAAACGGCCCGCCGGATTCGCCGTGCACGACCGGGTAGGGCGTCACGGTCACGTCGCCGAAGTGGCTCACTTGCTCGGGCTCGAGCGTGACCACCGAGAGATCGAAGCGCTGCTTGGTCTTCGACGAATGCTCGAACATCACCTCCATCACCTGCGGCAGCTTGGTTGCGATGCCCTGGGGGCCTGCGATGGTGAGCGGCCGGGTGCGGCGGGAGAATTGCGCATCGAGCAGCAGGAACGGCAGGCCGGCGAAATGGTCGCCGTGGAAATGCGTGATCAGGATCAGGTCGATCGCGTCGCGGTCGATCCCGAGCCGCTTCAACGCGGGCAGCGAGGACGCGCCGCAATCGATCAGCAGATTGGCGCGCTCGCCCGTAACGTGAAAACAGGTGTTGAAGCGGCCGCCGGAGCCGAACGCGTCGCCGCAGCCGACAAATCGCAATTGCATCGGCTGCCAGCGCTCCTCTATGTCAGCGGCCGCGCGGCGCGCCGAACAGGCGCGACAGCAACCAGACCGGAATCACGACCACGGCGCCGAGCAGGAAGTAACGCCAGGCCCAGTTGATCGCATCGAAGCCGAAATCCCAGATATTCTGGAACAGCTTGCGAATGCTGTAGAGAATATTCCAGGGATCGAAGCCGATCGCGGCCAGCACGACGCCGACGAGGATCGAAAGCAGGATCAGCCGGAACGCCACCGAAACCGGCGATCCGCCGAGGAAGCGGTACAGGCCGTCATTCTGGCTGGCCGGCAAATCCCGGACGTCGTTAGGCATTGCTGTCTCCTTGCGGAATCGCCGCGCATTATATGTCACGGCCGGGCAGATGGGGAACCCGGGAACCGCGATCAATGGCTGCCATGCATCGGCGCGATTTAATTTCCTGTCATGCTCATTAACAGCCGTTCAAGCGTCTCCAGCCGATCGGCCTCGCGCGGTGGCTTGTCCCAGCGCAGACGATTGATGCGCGGGAAGCGCATCGCGACGCCGGATTTGTGACGCGGCGAGCGCTGCAATCCCTCGAAGGCGACCTCCAGCACCAGACCTTGATCCGGCTCGTGCACCACATGGCGCACCGGGCCGAACTTCTCCGTCGTGTTGCGGCGGACGAAGCGGTCGATCTGGAGAAGCTCTTCGTCGGTGAAGCCGAAATAGGCCTTGCCGACTGGCACCAGCTCGTCGGCATCGGTCCAGACGCCGAACGTGTAGTCGGAATAATACGACGAGCGCTTGCCGTGCCCGCGTTGTGCATACATCAGCACGGCGTCGATGATGTGCGGATCGCGCTTCCACTTCCACCACGGTCCCTTCGGCCGCCCCGGCAGATAGGGCGCATCGCGCCGTTTCAGCATCACGCCTTCGACCGCATCGGCATCGTCGCCCGCACCGGCGCTGCGCGGGTCGGCGCGCGCCGCCGCGAGGTCGGTCCAGCTCGCAAACGGAATCATCGGCGACAGGTCGATGCGCGGGTCGTTCAGCTTGGCGATGAAGTTCTCGAGATGCGCGCGGCGCTCGGCGAACGGCAGCTCGCGCAGATCGTTCTCGTCGTCACCCAGCAGATCATAGGCACGCAGATGGATCGGGAATTCCTTGGTCAGCTTCGGCGAGACCACTTTGCGGTTCAGCCGCTGCTGTAGCACGTTGAAGGTCTGCACGCGGCCGTCGCGCAGCACCAGCAGTTCGCCGTCTATCGCGCCGGGCAGATGCAGCGACGGCACGAGGTCCGGGAAGCTGCCGGTAATGTCCTCGCCGGTGCGCGAATAGAGCCGCGCCTGGATGTGGCCGTGCTCGTCGCGGCCGGACACCGCCTGCACGCGGATGCCGTCCCATTTCCATTCCGCGCTGAAATCGGCGGCGTCGAGACTTGCGAAATCCGCATCCTCGATCGCATGCGCCAGCATCACCGGGCGGAACGGCGCTGGATCACGGTTGATCGGCTTGTCGCCGCGGCCTTCCAGCCAGGCGAACAGGTCGAGATAGGGCGGTGACAGCCCCGGCCAGATCAGCTCGATCTCGTGCGGGTCCTTATTGCCGAGCGCAGCCGCCGCGGTCTTGGCGAGGCGCGCCGAGATCCCGATCCGCATCGCGCCGGTGACGAGCTTTAGCAGCGCCCAGCGTCCGGTCTCGTCGAGCTCATCCAACCAGCGCGCGAGCTGCGCCGGCAGCTCGGTCTTGCCGAGCGTGCGCAGCGTGGTGACGACCTCGGTGAGGGTGGGAGGAGGCGGGTTGTTGTGAGTCTTCAGCGTCTCACCGACATCTCGCCCGCGGCATCGCTCTCGAGGTTGGGGAGAGGGGTGGCCCTGGAAAGATTCGCTGTAAGAGGCACCAGCCTTCGGCCACATCAGCGCCACCGTCTCCGAGAGATCGCCGACGTAGTCGTAGGAGTAGCCGAACAGCACGGGATCGGCGCGTTCCGTGATCAGGTCGCGGATCAAGCCCGGCTTGGCGTGCTTGAACGACAGTGCGCCGGTCAGCGCCGCCAGCGCGTAGCCGCGGTCGGGGTCTTCGGTCTCGCGGAAATAGGCTGAGAGCAGCTTGATCTTGTTGTTGCGGCCCGGCTCGTAGGCGAGGCGGTCGAGCAATTGAGCGAAGCGGTTCATGATGTTGCCTCGCCGGCGGGCGGGGCCTCGCCAGTCAGCGCCGCCGTTTCGCCTTCGTCCTCGTCGCCATAGCCGACGAGGTCGAGCGGCCGCGCCGCAAGGCCGTTGGTCTTGCACCAATGCACCAGCGCGTCCTCCTGGCCGTGCGTGACCCAGATCTCGCCGGCGCCGGTCGCGGCAATCGTTGCCGTCAGCCCGTCCCAGTCGGCGTGATCGGAGATCACCAGCGGCAGCTCGACGCCCCCTTGTCGGGCCCGCGCGCGCACGCGCATCCAGCCCGAGGCGAAGGCGGTGACGGGGTCGGGGAAGCGTCGCGTCCAGATATCGGAAGTCGCGCTCGGCGGCGCCAGCGTGATGGTGCCGGCAAGGTCGGCCTTCTTCATGCCGCGCACGGGCCGGAGCTGGCCGAGCGGGACGCCGCGCTCCTGATAGTAATAGGTGATCTTCTCCATCGCCCCGTGTAGATAGATCGGCGCGTCGTAGCCGGCTTCGCGCAGCAATGCGATCACGCGCTGCGCCTTGCCGAGCGAATAGGCGCCGACCAGATGCGCGCGCTCCGGAAACAGCTTCACTGAGTCCAAAAGCTTGTTCACCTCGCCGGCCGCGTCGCCATGGCGGAACACCGGCAGCCCAAAGGTCGCCTCGGTGATGAAGACGTCGCAGGGCACGAGCTCGAACGGCGCGCAGGTTGGATCCCGCGCGTCCTTGTAGTCGCCCGAGGCGACGATCCTTGTGTCCTTGCAGGTCACGGCGATCTGCGCCGAGCCCAGCACGTGGCCCGCGGGGTGGAACGTGGCCGTGACGTCGCCGAGCCTGATCTCCTCGCCGTAAGCGATCGCCTGGGTCGAGCCGGCGAAATTGTCGCCATAGCGCAGCCGCATCATGTCGAGCGTCTCTTGGGTGGCAAGCACGGCGCCATGGCCGGGGCGCGCATGATCGGAATGGCCGTGGGTGATCAGCGCACGCTCGACCGGCCGGACAGGATCGATATGGAAGCCGCCGGGCTTGCAGCAAAGCCCGGCCGGGACGGGCATCAGTATGTCTTGCGGGCGCATTGCTCCCATATAGGCGCTCGATCCGCGATGTTTAGCCGTCATGCGCAGGCTTGACCCGCGCATCCATCTTCGGAAAAAGTCACTGCTTTGATGGCTGGCCGGGCGCTCCCCGATCGGGGGCGGGACCGTACCAGGCCATGGCAAGACCGGTTTCTTGAGACGCATGCCCGCGCGCCTGTTCCTGACTTCCGGCGATCTCGTTGCCGACCGCCGCTTCGAGTTCGCGCGTGACCTGCAATTGAAGGGCGATCTGCTTGCCGCCGCCGAGCTGCTCGAACAGACGGTCGAGATCGCGCCGAAATTCGCCTCCGCCTGGTTCGCCCTCGGCGAGATCCGCCGGCAGCTCGGCCGCGATGAGGCGGCGGTCGCAGCCTTCCGTGCCGCGCGCGATGCCGACCCTGAGGACCGCCACGGCGCCGGCCTGCGTCTGATGCATCTCGGTGCGGAGGCCGTGGCGTCGATGCCGCCGGCCTATGTGCGGACGCTGTTCGACCAGTATGCGCCGCGCTTCGAGGCCGCGCTGGTCGGTGATCTCGGCTATCGCGGCCCGGCGCTGTTGTTCAAGGCGGTGCTCTCGGTGCGGGCCGCTGCGAGGAAGCCCGCCTTCTTCAAGCGCGCGATCGATCTCGGCTGCGGCACCGGGCTCGTGGCCGGCGCCTTCGCGAAGAATGTCGATCGCTTCATCGGCATCGACCTGTCGCCGCGCATGATCGAGAAGGCGCGGGCCACCGGGCACTATGCCGAGCTCGAGGTCGACGACATGGTCCAAGGCATCCGCAGCAAGCCCGAGGCCAGTGCCGAACTGGTCCTTGCCGCGGACGCGATGATTTACCTCGCCGATCTCGCGCCCGTGCTCGCCGAGGCGCGACGCGTGCTGGTCCCCGGCGGCGTGCTGGCCTTCACCACCGAGACCCATGACGGCGAGGACGTGATCGTCGGCGAAGGCCTGCGCTACGCCCACAGCGCGGCTTATGTGCGTGCGGCCGTTGCCGCCGCCGGCCTGACGTTGGTGCAGCTCGAAGATCTCTCGGCGCGCCATGAAGACAACATTCCGGCCCCCGGACTCGTCGCCGTCGCGATCAAGCCGTGACGCTTGTCACGCTCGCCCCTTATGGGAGAGGGTCGCTTCGCGCAGCGAAGCGGGGTGAGGGTTTTTTCGCGGAGAGCAACCCTCATCCGGCATCGATGCTGCCGCATCGAATCCACCTTCTCCCACAACAGCAGAAGGGAAGAGAGAACCGTGTTCGCGTCTCACAACTTGAGTCTACACGCTACGCATTTGCCGTCGCGCGGCATTGCGTCGCGCGCTTGCGACTTCCCGCTTGCCCGGCGCGAAGTGGAATGCGAGAGCTGTCGCTCCAGGGAGAGAAAGCCAAAATGAAGAAGCAAACACGGCGCGAGTTCGGCGCCACCGCGTTGTCGGTCATCGCAGCCTCCGTCCTGCCGGCGCCGTTCGTCCGGGCCGCGGATAAGACATACGATCCCGGAGCGAGCGACACCGAGATCAAGCTCGGCCAGACCGTGCCGCATTCCGGCCCCGGCTCGCTCTATGGCGTGTTGGGGCGCGTCGGCGAAGCCTATTTCCAGATGCTGAACGAGAAGGGCGGCATCAACGGCCGCAAGATCAAATTCCTCACCATGGATGACGCCTACAGCGCGCCGAAATGCGTCGAGGCGACGCGACGGCTGGTCGAGCAGGAGGAGGTGCTGGCGCTCTACGGCTCGCTCGGCACCGCGCCGCAGACCGCCGTGCACAAATACCTCAATTCCAAGGGCGTGCCGCAATTGCTGCTCAATACCGGCGCCTCGAAATGGAATGATCCGAAGAACTTCAAATGGACCATGGCCGGCCTGCCGCTCTATCCGACCGAGGCGCGCATCCTGGCCAAGCACGTCGTCAGCGTGAAGCCGAATGCCAAGGTCGGCATCCTCTACCAGAACGACGATTTCGGCCGCGACTTCCTCGGTCCTTTCAAGAAGGTGCTGGCCGATGCCGGCGGCACCGCGAAGGTGATCATGGAGCAGACCTACGATCTCACCGATCCGACGGTCGATTCCCAGCTCATCAATCTCTCGAAGTCGGGCGCCGATGTCTTCTACAACATCACCACCGGCAAGGCGACGTCGCAGTCGATCCGCAAAGTCGCCGAGCTCGGCTGGAAGCCGCTGCAGCTCTTGTCGGCCGGCTCGACCGGTCGCTCGATCCTCAGCGCCGCAGGATTGGAGAACGCCAAGGACATCGTCGCAATCCGCTACAACAAGGAAGTCGGCGTGCCCCGCTACGAGAAGGACGCCGACGTGATCGCGTTCGAGGAGCTGCGCAAGAAGTATCTGCCGAACATCGATCCGGACAACACGATCGCCTTCGCCGGCTACGGCCAGGCTGCGACGATGGCGGAAATCCTGCGCCGCTGCGGCAACGACCTGACCCGCGCCAACGTGCTGAAGCACGCCACGACGCTCGCCGGCTTCCACTCGCCCTATTTCCTCGACGGCATCAACTACAGCTACACGCCCGACGACTACACGCCGATGAAGACGCTCTACATCGCGATCTTCAACGGCAGGGACTGGGACCTCTCCGGCCAGCCAATGACGGAATAGGTCTTGCGCTGATCTATCTTTTCCCTCTCCCCGCTCTTCGCGGGGAGAGGGCAGGGTGAGGGGCTCCATCCGCCAGGCGGTGTAAGTTGAAAGAGCTGTACGCCCTCACCCGGAATTCAAGCGGTGCTTGAATTCCGACCTCTCCCCGCAAGCGGGGCGAGGTAGACCGGTGGTCCCGTGCCACCTGCTGCCATCCAGCCCGCCCCTCGACGAAACCGCCTGAACCGCCTACCTCTTGGGGCGTGTCGTCGCTCGATCTCTTCTCCGCCACGCCGTCGGAAACGGCCGATCCGCTGCCGCGCCGGTTTCGCGACTGGTTCGCCGCTCGCGGCTGGTCGCCGCGCGAGCATCAGCTAGCGCTGTTGGCGAAAGCGCGCGAGCAGCGCTCGGCGCTGCTGATCGCGCCGACCGGCGCCGGCAAGACGCTGGCCGGATTCCTGCCGACGCTGGTGGAGTTGAGCGGAGAAGGACCTTATCGCGGTATCCCTGTTCACCTCCCCCTGAAAGGGGGAGGTCGGCGCGCTCCGGCGCGCGGCAGCGCGGCCGAGCGCGACGGGTGGGGGGCAGCCGCAGGCACGGAGCAAGCGGCTGACCCCCACCCCAGTCCTCCCCCTTTCAGGGGGAGGGGGACTGACGATCTCGCAAGCGGAGAGCGAATGTCCGCGGCAAGCGCTGCGGACGAGCAAAGAAAATCCTTCGTCTCCACCGGCCGCTCGGTCCGCCGCACCGGCGGGCTGCATACGCTCTATATCTCGCCGCTGAAAGCGCTGGCCGTCGACATCGCGCGCAACCTGGAAACGCCGGTGGCCGAGATGGAGCTGCCGATCAGGATCGAGACCCGCACCGGCGACACGCCGGTGTCGCGGCGGCAGCGGCAGCGGCGCTATCCGCCGGATATCCTGCTCACCACGCCGGAGCAGCTCGCGTTGCTGCTGGCCTCCGACGACGCGCCCTATCTGTTTTCCTCGCTGAGGCGCGTCGTGCTCGACGAGCTACATGCGCTGGTCACCTCCAAGCGCGGCGATCTGCTGGCGCTCGGGCTCGCACGGCTCTGGAAGATCGCGCCGGAGCTGCGCGCCATCGGGCTCTCGGCGACGGTCGCCGAGCCCGAGCAGCTCGCACGTGTCCTGGTGCCGCAGCCCGGCGGTGCAAGCGCATCGGCCGATGTCGTCATGGCCGGCGGCGCCGCGCCGCCGGTCGTCGAGATGCTCGACACCAGGGAGCGGCTGCCGTGGTCCGGCCACAGCGCGCGTCATGCGCTGCCCGAGGTCTACGAGCTGATCAAGCGCAACAAGACCACGCTGGTGTTCGTCAACACGCGCAGCCAGGCCGAGATGCTGTTCCAGGATCTCTGGCGCATGAACGACGATGGGCTCGCGATCGCGCTGCATCATGGCTCGCTCGACGTCGCGCAGCGCCGCAAGGTCGAGGACGCGATGGCCGCCGGCAAGTTGCGTGGCGTGGTCTGCACCTCCTCGCTCGATCTCGGCGTCGACTGGGGCGACGTCGACCTCGTCATCAACATCGGTGCACCGAAGGGCTCGTCGCGGCTGATGCAGCGGATCGGCCGCGCCAATCATCGCTTCGACGAGGCCTCGCGCGCCGTGCTGGTGCCAGCGAACCGCTTCGAGGTGCTGGAATGCTCTGTCGCGATCGACGCCATCGCGGAGAATGCACAGGACACGCCGCCGCTGCGCTCGGGTGCGCTCGATGTGCTGGCCCAGCACGTGCTCGGCTGCGCCTGCGGCGAGCCGTTCCTGTCGGACGAGCTTTACGAGGAGCTCAAAACCGCCGCGCCCTACGCAAATCTCGCGCGCGCGGATTTTGACGACGTCGTCGAGTTCGTCGCGACCGGCGGCTACGCGCTGAAGACCTATGAGCGCTTCGCTCGCATCAAGCAGGACAAGCAGGGCCGTTGGCGCGTCGCCAACCCCAAGGTGCGGCAGAGCTATCGCCTCAACGTCGGCACCATCGTCGAAGAAACCATGCTGAAGGTGCGGCTGGTGCGCTCGCGCGCCGGCGGTAGCGGCTCGACCGGTGCGATCGCGCGCGGCGGCCGCCTGCTGGGGCAGATCGAGGAGGTCTTCATCGAAGGCCTCGTGGTCGGCGACACCTTCGTGTTCGGCGGCGAGGTGGTGCGCTACGAAGCGCTGGTCGAGGACCAGGTCTATGTCTCGCGTGCCAACGACAAGGACGCCAAGGTGCCGTCCTACATGGGCGGCAAGTTCCCGCTCTCGACCTACCTTGCCGAGCGCGTCCGCAAATTGCTCGACAACAGCCGCGCCTGGAAGGCGTTGCCGGATCAGGTGCATGACTGGCTGTCGCTGCAACGGAAGTTCTCGCGCGTGCCGGCGGTGCGCGAGCTCCTGGTCGAAACCTTCCCGCGCGGCGGCAGCCACTATCTGGTGTGCTATCCCTTCGAGGGCCGGCTCGCGCATCAGACGCTCGGCATGCTCTTGACGCGTCGGCTGGAGCGTGCCCGCGCCCGCCCGCTCGGCTTCGTCGCCAATGAATATGCGCTGGCGGTGTGGGGCGTCGGCGATCTCTCTGCCATGATCAAGCAGGGCAGGCTCGATCTCAACGCGCTGTTCCATCCCGATATGCTCGGCGACGATCTCGAGGCCTGGCTGGAGGAATCGGCGCTGATGAAGCGCACCTTCCGCAATTGCGCCATCATCTCCGGCCTGATCGCGCGCCGCTTCACCGATGAGGAAAAATCCCGCCGCCAGGTGCTGTTCTCGACCGACCTGATCTACGACGTGTTGCGCAAGCACCAGGCCGACCATGTGCTGCTGCGTGCCGCGCGCGCCGATGCCGCCACAGGGCTGCTCGATCTTCGCCGCCTCGGCGACATGCTCTCGCGCATCCAGGGCCGGATCACCCACAAGGATCTCGATCACGTTTCTCCGCTTGCCGTCCCCGCGCTGCTGGAAATCGGCCGCGAGTCGGTCTATGGCGAAGCATCCGACGAACTCCTGGCTGAAGCGGCCGAGGAACTGGTGCGGGAGGCGATGACGTAACGCTGAAGCGCTTTCGGGCGAAGCGGATAGTGGTTCGCGTGAAGAAAGCGCGACGAAGCAAGAAGCATACGAGTATGATCCGATTCCATCGAATCATACTCTGGGGAACAGGACGTGACGGCGGGCGCGCAGGCTTCGGGAGACGGTGACGACATGCGCGTTTCGAGGGTCACGGTCGCGGACGTTGCTTTTGTCGCCGATTTCTCCGGCGCGCTGTTCTGGGAAGAGCAACGCCTGCTCGTCGTCTCCGACCTGCATCTGGAAAAGGGCTCGAGCTTCGCCGCGCGCGGCGTGCTGCTGCCGCCCTATGACACGGTGGCGACGTTGAGTCGGCTGGCTGCCGTGATCGCGCGTCACGACCCAAGCCAGGTGATCGCGCTCGGCGACAGCTTTCACGATCGCTGCGCGCATGAGCGGCTGTCGGAGGCCGATCGCGAGGCACTGTCTGCGCTGCAGGCGCGGCGCAACTGGATCTGGATCTCCGGCAATCACGATCCGGCGCTGCCCGCCGATCTCGGCGGCGTGGTCGCAACCGAGGTTGCGATCGGCCCGATCGTGTTCCGGCACGAGCCGACCGGTTCGAGCGGCGAGATCGCCGGCCATTTGCATCCCAAGGCCCGCGTGCCGACCCGTGGCCGCTCGATCGAGCGCCGCTGCTTTGCAAGCGACGGCGAGCGCGCGGTGATGCCGGCCTTTGGCGCCTACACCGGCGGCCTGAGCATCCGCGACGCTGCGTTTGCCAGGATATTCGGATCGCCAGGCTTCATGGCGCATGTGCTCGGCGACAACCGCGTGCACGCCTTCGCCGCCGCCCGATGTTATTGAAGCCGGGCAGCTCGGGCACCGTCGTCAATCCATTCTCCGTCGTGCCCGCGCGAGGGCTTCGCCTCTATCGCTGAAGGCGCATCGTCTCGAACGACGTAGCCACAGATGAAGCCTCACGGTTAGAGAAGCGTGTTCCATGCTGCTCACCATGAGGACTACGACTTGTAGGGTGAGGCGAGCACGCTTTTCCTCATCATCATCCGTCATCGCCCGCGAAGGCGGGCGATCCAGTACGCCGCGGCCCCTCGGCTCATGCACCGCCGTCTCTGGAATACTGGATCACCCGCATGCGCGGGTGATGACATCGAGAGCTTGGATGCCTACGCCGCCTTTGCCTGCACCGTGTCGCAATACTCGGCGAGCCGATCAGCGAGCCGCAATGTCGCGGGGCTGGCCTCGGGGGCGGCGACAAGGGCGACCTCGGTCCTGTCGATCGGCGCAAAGCCGTCTTTCGCCGTCAGCACGCGATGATCGGCCTGGATCGACATCTCCGACAGGATGCTCAGCCCCAGGCCAGCCGCGACTGCGGCCTGGATGCCGGCGAGGCTGGAGGAGGTGTAGGCCATGTGCCAGTTGCGGCCGGCGCTCTCCAGCGCATGGATGGCGCGGGCGCGATAGAGACAGCCCGAGGCGAAGCCGATCAACGGCACCGAGCCGATCGAAACGTCGCGCGGATGGCTCTTGCTGGTGACCCAGTGCACGCGCTCCGGCCACACCGCGATGCCGCCCTTCTCGTTGGCAGCGCGCTTGATCAGCGCGAGATCGAGATCGCCGCGCTCCAGATCGCGATACAGAAAGAGGCTCTGGCCGGTATGCACGTCGAGCCGCAGGTTCGGATGGCTGCGCGAGAAGGTCGCGAGCAATTTTGTCAGCCGATACGCCGCAAAATCCTCGGTGATGCCGATCCGGATCGCGCCTTCGCTGCCGGGACGCGACACCACGTCACGTGCCTCTTCGGCGAGCGCCAGCAGCCGCCGTGCATAGCTCAGCAGCCGTTCGCCGGCTTCGGTCGGGGTGACGTCCTTGCCGCTGCGGATCAGAAGCGGCTGGCCGACATCCTCCTCCAGCCGCTTGATCTGCTGGCTCACCGTCGATTGCGTGCGGTGGACGCGCTCGCCGGCGCGGGTGAAGCCGCCGGCATCGACCACCGAGACGAAACTGCGCAGCAACTCGAGGTCGAGCATCGCAGCCTCCATTTAGAAAACAACTGCACGATAGTTTATCATTTAATTTCCAAATATCAAGGCGCAGCACTAGATCATGGGCAAAGGAGACCTCCCATGTCAGTCGCCCCCGCCGCCGCGATGCCCCGCACCCGCTTCAACACGCTGCCGCTGCTGATCGCCCTGTTCTGCTTGCTCTGGAGCTTCGCCTTCGTGGCCGGCAAGATCGGCGTCACCGATTGCCCGCCGCTGATCCTGCTCGCCGCGCGTTTCTCGCTCGCCGGCGTCCTGATTCTCGTTATCTCCTGGCTGCGCAGCGACGCGTGGGACCTCAGTTGGCGCGATGTTGCCGTGTTCGCGGTACTCGGGGTCGCCAACAACGCGCTCTATCTCGGCCTCGGCTACACCGGGTTGAAGACGGTCTCTGCCGGTCTCGGCGCGCTGATCGTGTCGGCTAATCCGGTGTTCACCGCGGTCCTGGCGGCGCTGTTCCTCGGCGAGGCGCTGACCTGGCGCAAGGTCGCGGGCCTGCTGCTCGGCATTGCCGGCGTCGCCTTCATCGTCTGGCACCGCATGTCGGTTGGATCGGATAGTCCGCACGGCATCCTGTTCACCCTGGCTTCGCTCGCCTCGATCGTCGGCGGCACCATCCTGTTCAAGCTGCTGGCGCCCAAGGGCAGTCTGTGGATCGGCAACGGCATCCAGAACATCGCCGGCGGTCTTGCAGTGATGCCGTTTGCCTTCACCTTCGCCAGCGCCGGCGACATCGTGCCGAGCGCGCGGCTTGCCGGCGCCTTCGCCTTCCTCGTGCTCGGCGGATCGATCCTCGCTTATCTGCTCTGGTTTCATCTCCTGAAAGTGTGTGGCGCCACGGCCGCAAGCGCCTATCACTTCTTGATGCCGCCGCTCGGCATGCTGTTCGCATTCCTGGTGCTCGGCGAGCACGTCGAATTCCGCGATCTGCTCGGGATCGTTCCGGTGGCGCTCGGCATTTATCTGGTGACCCGCCCCGCGGCCGCGGCATCGTCCAAGAGGAGTTGACATGAGCATCACCATCACCCTGATCGGGGGACCGACGGCATTGATCGAGATCGACGGGTTCCGCCTGCTCACCGACCCGACCTTCGATGCGCCCGGCGACTATCAATTGCCGCATGTGAGGTTGGAGAAACTGACCGGTCCCGCGCTCGGCGCGCGCGACGTCGGCGAGATCGATGCGGTGCTGCTGAGCCACGACCAGCACTCCGACAATCTCGATCATTCCGGCCGCGACTTCCTGAAGCAGGCGAAGCGCGTGCTGACCACCGAGGCCGGCGCCAAGCGGCTCGGCGGCAACGCCGAAGGCTTTGCGCCGTGGGGCTCGACCGTGTTGAAGAAAGGCGATCGGTCACTGACCATCACCGCAACGCCGGCGCGGCACGGGCCGGCGGGAATCGAGCCGCTGTCCGGTGACGTGATCGGCTTCGTGGTGGAGCAGAGCGGGACGGGCAGCCGCCCGGTCTATGTCAGCGGCGACACCACCTGGTTCGACGGCGTCGCCGAGGTCGCGCGTCGCTTCAACTGCGGCGTGGTGCTGCCTTTCGCCGGCGCGGCGCAGACCCGCGGTCCGTTCCATCTCACCATGGATACCAATGACACGATCGAGACCGCGCGCGCCTTTGCGGATGCGGTGATCGTCCCGGTTCATACCGACGGCTGGGCGCACTTCCGGCAGAACGCCAACGATCTGCGCATGTCCTTCGACACGCTCGGCTTCGGCCGGCGCCTGCGCATCCTTGAGCCGGGCGAGGCCACCGTCATCGAGCCGTAGGTCTCATTGCTGGAACAATGGCGGCGCCGGGTTCGTTGTCGCAACGACTGGAACCGGACATGACGCGGCACAGGCAGACCTCGCGGAAACATCACCGCAAGTCCGGCGGCACGCCGGCCGCGAAGGCGAGGCAAGAGCCGTTCAGTCTCGGTCGCATCATGAAGGCGCTCGGCCCAGGCCTGATCACCGGCGCCTCCGACGACGATCCGTCGGGAATCGGCACCTACAGCCAGGCCGGCGCGCAGCTCGGCTACGGCATCGGCTGGACCATGCTGCTGACCTTTCCGCTGATGACGGCGATCCAGGAGATTTCCGCACGGGTCGGCCGCGTCACCGGGCACGGCATCTCGGGCAACGTTCGCCGGCACTATTCGCCCTGGCTCCTGGTGGTCGTGGTGACGCTGCTGTTCACCGCCAACACCATCAACATTGCTGCCGACCTCTCGGCCATGGCCGATGCAACCAAGCTGCTGGTCGGCGGCCCGGCCATCCTCTATGTCGTGCTGTTCGGCGTGACGTCGGTGGCCGCGCAGATCTTCGTGGACTACAAGCGTTATGTCGCGATCCTGAAATGGCTGACACTCAGCCTGTTCGCCTATGTCGCGGCGCTGGGCTTCGCCAAGGTGTCGTGGACCGCAGCGGTGGCCGGCGCGCTCGTGCCGCGCCTGACCTGGAGCTCCGACTACTTCACGACCATCGTCGCGATCCTCGGCACCACGATCTCGCCCTATCTGTTCTTCTGGCAGGCCTCGCAGGAGGTCGAGGAGCAGCGGCTCGATACCAGAAAGCATCCGTTGATTGCCCGGCACTACGGCGCGCGGCGGGAATTCTCCCGCATCCGCGCCGACACCATCACCGGGATGGCATTCTCCAACCTGATCGCGCTGTCGATCATCGTCACCGCCGCGGCATCACTGCATGCTGCCGGCAAGACCGACATCCAGACCTCGGCGCAAGCCGCTGAGGCGTTGCGTCCGATCGCCGGGCCGTTCGCCGAGGCGATCTTCGCAGCCGGCATCGTCGGCACCGGCCTGCTGGCGATCCCGGTGCTCGCAGGCGCCACCGCCCACGCCGTCGGCGAAGGGCTGCGCTTGACCGTGGGGCTCGGGCGCAAGCCGAAGCAGGCGATCGCGTTCTATTCCGTGCTGGTCCTGTCGGGCGGTCTCGGCATCGCGCTCAACTTCACGTCGATCGATCCGATCGCGGCACTCTATTGGAGCGCCGTCGTCAACGGCGTGCTTGCCGTTCCGGTGATGGTGCTGCTCATGGTCATGGTGCGCCGCCGAGATGTGATGGGCCTCTTCGTGATCCGCGGCCCGCTCTACTGGGTGGGCTGGCTGTCGACCGGGACGATGGCGCTCAGCGTGATCGGGATGGGGATCGCATACTTGCTCTAATCCTTGCGGAACACGATCGAGGCCATCCAGCCCGTCATCAGCGCCATGAACGCGGTGACGAGGCCGTAGGCGAAGCCGTTCTGGCGTGCGGTGGTGGCGACGAACTGCTCGAAGCCGATCTTGACGATCTCGAAGGCGGTCTCGGTCTTGGTCACCAGCGCGCCGTCGCTGAACAGCTTGATCTCGACATTGTAGATGCCGATCGGCACCTCCGCCGGCAGCGGAATGCCGGTGCGGAACAGGGTCGGCGTCAGGAACGTCACCGCCGATGTCGCCTCGCGATAGAGGCCATGCTCGGAGCGCAGCCGCACGAAGGCGCTGCGGAAGGCGTCGTTCGGCACCACGTCGCCATAGTCGGAGCCGACGCGCTGCATCAGAAGCACGTTGTTGAGCCCGAGCTGCTGACGCCGCTGCACCTCCGGAGATGCGATCGCGTCAAACGGGCGGTTGGAGAACAGCGCGAGATAGCCCGGCACCTGCAGGAACTGGCGGGAGTCGGTGTTGACCCAGATGCCGAACCGGCGCTCCTTGCGCCGCGTGACCATGTCGGCGCGCGGGCCGGAGACGGTGACGACGAGGTCGTAATTGCTGCGATCGGGCGGCGTACTGGCATCCTTCTCGACCGAGCCGAACAACACCAGCTCGCCGCCGGAATAATTCGGCGTCACGGTGACGCGGTGGTTGGAGACCGACACGATCAGCCGCTCGGCACGGGCCGGCACTGCCGTGAACGCGGCAGCGAAGAGACCCATCATCGCAAGCCGCGCGCACCATCTCATGGCGGAACTCCGCCGCTTTCGCGGATGCTGTAGAGGTCCTGGGGCCGGATCACCAGCTCGACCGCGAAGCGAATGCCGACCGCGAGCACCAGCAGGCCGAGCAACAGACGCAGATGCTCGCCGCGAATCTTCTGACCGGCGCGCGCGCCGAACTGCGCGCCGGTGACGCCGCCGACCATCAGGATCAGCGCCAGCACGGCATCGACCAGATGGTTGGTCATGGCGTGCAGCATGGTGGCGAACACCATCGTGACGAGGGTCAGCACCATGGAAGTGCCGATCACGGTCGAGGTCGGGACCCGCAGCAGGTAGATCATCAGCGGCACCAGGATGAAGCCGCCGCCGATGCCCATGATCGCGCCGATGAAGCCGATGACGAGGCCGACCACGATGATGGGAATGACGGAGAGGTAGATCTTGGAGCGCTTGAAGCGCAGCTTCAGCGGCAGGCCATGGATCCAGCCATGGCTGCCGGGCTTGCGCAGCGTGACCGCGCCGCCGCGGCGGGCGCGCAGCATCGCACGCAGGCCTTCCCAGAACATCAAGCCGCCGACCGTGGTCAGCAGGACAACATAGGACAGCGCGATCATCAGGTCGAGCTGTCCGAGCGAGCGCAGATAGGTGAAGGTCCACACCCCGAGCGCGGTGCCGAGCGTGCCCCCTATCAGCAGCACCGTCGCGAGCAGCGGATCGATCGCGCGTCTGCGCCAATAGGAGATCGCGCCAGAGAACGACGAGGCCGCAATGTGGCTCGCAACGGAGGCGACCGCGACCGCCGGTGCAATGCCGACGAAGATCAGCAGCGGCGTCATCAGGAAGCCGCCGCCGATGCCGAACATGCCGGAGACGAAGCCCACCGCCGCCCCCATCGCCAGGATGAGGAAGACATTGACCGGAATGTCGGCGATCGGGAGGTAGAGCTGCACGCGCGTCGCTTCTTCTCGGTACGCCGCAGGCAGCCGCAAGACTGCGCCACGGTGTGGTGTCCTGGTCGGGCATTCTCCGGCAGAGCAATCCGGTCGGCGCTGCGGCGCAGGCGGACGCGGGTCGAGTGCCGGGTCCTCCATAACCGAAATCGGCCGGAGGCGGGACTAAAGAATTGGCGTCCCGCGGCTTTTTTGCCGCAGGGGCCCTCCGGTCCTGCGGATATCGTCGATGATTTCGGATTAGTGGCAGAAGCCGGTTCAGCGCGGGTCGACCGGCGTGGTGACGAGGTTCATCGCGAGTGCTTGTTGCTGGCTCAGCCAGCGAATCTCTGCGGTTTGCGACATCGCCTCCACGATTGCAGAGGAGACGCCCATATCGGTCATGTAGCCAAGCACCATGCCTTGCATGCGCTGGGCTTCAGCGACGGGATTGTCGATCGGCTCCTTCCAGGTGAAGCGGTGGACACCAAGCATCGCACCCTTGATGCCGTAGCGGGGCTTGCCGCCCGCATAGACCAGCACGCAGGCACTCGCGCAGGAGGAGGCCCGTACCCGGCCGGACATGTCGGCCGTGCCTACGGCCGTGGCAAGCCCGCGCGCCCGAATGGTCTCACCCATGATGCCGGCCTGGTCCATCGAGCCGCCCTTCGACGATAGCAGCACGACATCGCCGTTCGACAGGTGAGCCTTGTCTAGCTGGTCGCGAAACCAGCCTGCACTGGCGGGGCCGATCCTGCCGCTGATCGCAAGTGCACGGCGACTCTGGCCCGATCCATCGATATCGATGGCAGGAATGACGGAAGCCGTCATGCTCGCTGAAACATAGGTCTCGCGCCAATAGTCCCAGGCGTCCGGTCGCGATAGGTCCCGATAGGCGCGAATGCCGATGCCCGACAACAGCAGCGCAAAGATCGTCACGGACCAGAACGAGGGCCTGAAGAGACCCTGCGAAGGGTGGCCGCCGACCCAGCGCCGCGAAGCCTCCGGCGGCGGTGCGCCGCCCTGCGGCGCCTGCGGCGGCATGACCCGGGGACCGGTTGGCGACGAGCGATACACTCCGGCTGCTCCGTCCTGGCAGTCATCGGCAGACAAACGCGATCCTCCCGGCGGCAAGCGCTGTTCGCGCGGCGCGTGCCTGTCTACACGGTTGTATCGCTGAGGTATAGAAGCGCGAAGCCGGGATGCTACCCGGCTGCGCTGCGCTAGCGGGCGACCAGCGCCGCGGTTCGCTTCGCCGGCTGCCTGACCGCCTTTGCTGCCGAGGGCTGCGCGGGAGCGGCGTCCCAGCCGCCGGGCGGCGCCGGCACGTTGACCGCATCGCTCGGCTGCGGCTCGGCAGTAAAGGTCTGGATCGCGAGCTTCGCCGCTGCCAGCGACTGCGGATCGAGCCGCTTGGCGATGTCGTCGCGCTTGTGGCCGGCATCGGCGTCACCCTGCGCCGCCGCCAGGCTGAACCATTTGAAGGACTCGGCGAGGTTCTGCTCGACGCCAATCCCGCGGGCATAGAGGATGCCGAGATTGAACTGGCTGTCGGCCACGCCGCGGTCGGCGGCCTTGCGGAACCACTGCGCTGCGCTCTTGTAGTCGGCGCCCTTGCCGCCGCCATCGGCGTCGAGCACGGCGAGATTATGCATTGCCTTGGCGTTGCCGCGGTCGGCGGCCTGCACGTAGTAACGCCGCGCGATATCGACGTCGCGCTTCACGCTGAGGCCCTTCTCATAGAAGGTGCCGAGCCGGAAGATCGCGGGTATCAAGCCGGCCTGTGCCGCGCGGCCATACCATTTGGCGGCTTCGTCGAGATTGGCGGCCACGCCCTTGCCCTCGGCATAGCGCATGCCGACCTCGTAGGCCGCGGCCGGGTCGCCCTTCATCGCGGCGGCACGCAGCGCCGGTCCGCCGATCGCGTCGGGCAGCTTCTCACCGGGCGGAATCTGGATCGTCCCGAGCTTGCCCGGAATGGGCAGCGGCGCCGATGTCGCGGGAATTGTGCCGGTGACGTCGTTGTTGACCGGCGGCGTCGGGGCCGGGGATGCGGCAAGTGCCGGAGCGGGCGGAATCGTTAGCTGCGCGCTGTCGAGCGTATTCGGCGCCGTGCTGTTGTTGGATTGCCGGCCGAGCGGCATCGGCGAGGTCATCGACGGCCCCGGAGCCGCCGATGGCGCGGCTGGTGCCGGCTTGATGGAGCTCTCGGCGGGCGGTTGCACTGTAGCTGCGGCCGGCTCGCTGCTCTCCATCGCCGGCAGTTGCGGTGCCGAGCTGGTATCGAGCAGGTTCATCGCCATCTTGAAGGTGCCGAGCACGATCACGACCACGCTTGCGCCGACCAGCAGCGAGCGGATCTTGGAGGTAATGGTCGACGGCTGACCTTCCGGCGCGCCGGCCTTGATCGCAGCCTTGGCTTTTTCGGCCTTGTCCGCCTTCTGCTTCGCCTTCGCCGCGGCCTTGTTGGCCGCACGCGCCGCCTTCTCGTTGACGGGTTGGGCGGCCGCGGCCTGCGCGGCTCGGCGCGCGGCGGCGATGAAGCTCGACGTCGACACCGGCTCCTTCTTGCCGGCGGGAAGATCGCTGATCGCGCTTTCGGACGCCGCGATCCGCTCCGAAGGCGACGACATGCGCCCTGCGGGACGCGTGCCCGGCTCGAGCGGATGATCCGGCGGCAGCTCCGGCGCGATCGCGTCGCGCGCGGGCGCCGCATGCGGCTCGAGGATCTCGCTGATGGCGCGCGGCGGGGTCGGCGGTAGCGGCGGCGTCGCAACTGCGGCCTGTGGCTCCGCAGCGTGGAAGTCGCGCGGTGCGGCCGCAAAATGCTCTTGCGCAAGAGCAGGGTTGGGCAGCTCGGGCTTGTACGTATCCGGCTTGTATTGCTCTGGCTTGTACTGCTCGGGTGCCGCCTGCGCGATCGGCGGCATCGCCGCGCGCGGTTCGACGGCAGCGGGCGCGGGCGATGGCGACGTGGGGCGAACCGTGCGCAAATCGTTCTCGATCATCGCCAGCCGATCGACGACATGACCGAGCGTGCTGTGGACCGTCTCCAGCGAATCCTGGGTGCGGCGATCTGTTTCCGCCTGGCTGAAGCGGATATCGGACAGCTCGCGCTTCATCATGTCGACGATGCCGCTGTCCATCATCGGCTGCGGCGACGACGCGCCATTGAAGTTGCGGGTGGCGTCGGCGAGCGAGGCGATGTGAGCATGCTGGGCCTCGAGGTGCCGCATGATGTCATGCAGTCCTTCCTCGACCCGGCCGAGATTGCCGGTCCGCTGATCGGCAGCTTCGAGACGCTCCAGCAGATAGGACACGCGCTGCTCGAGATGTGCGAAGGCCGACGCGCTGTCGTTGCCGACCTGCAGGCGGTCGATCCGTTCCGACAGGGTGCGCACCGCGTTTTCGATGGCGTCCGTGTTGTCGTGGCCGGGCGGCCGTTCGCGGCTGTCCAGCGTCTTGGTCAGCGCGGCGATCCGCTGTTCGAGCACCGCGAAGGCATCGCTCTGACCGTCGGAGCGCGCCACCTGCGAGAGCTGGTCGACCTTGGCGGACAGCGCGTGCACGTCCTCGGAGAGCCGGAGCAGCGCGTCGTTAGAGGCGACGTTGGAGACGATGGCGCGCAGCGCCGCAATCGCGCTCTCGAGCTGATGCACCGTCGACGGATCGTCGTTGGCGCGCAGGATCATGTCGAGCTTGGCGCCGAGATTGCGGATCGCCTCGTCGTAGCCGGTGAGCTGCTCGGCCGGGGTCAGCGTGCGCAGCACCTCGCGGATCTCGGACAAGGCGCGTTCGATGCCGGCGATCGCCTGGCCGTTGCGGTTGTTGCTCTCGAGTCGGATCTCGTCGATCCGGTGATGCAGCGAGCGGATCTCGTTCTCGATCGATTCGATCGCCCGGCGCGGCATCGCTTCGGTGATGGCCTGGCGGATTTCCGCAAGCTCGCCGCGGAAGGCTGCGATCGATTGCTCGATATGGTCGGGCCGCTGCAGCGCCTCGATCTGGCTGGTGATCTTGAGCAGATGCCGTTCCAGCGAGGAGAAGTCCGGTCCGCTGGGCGCAGCCGGTGGCGGCGCATTGCGTGGCGGCGTCTGCGCGGGCGCGGGAGCGTCGAGCTCGTTCTGGCGCGCGGCGATCTCCGCGATCGCGGAATCGAACGAAGCCGGGCTCAGCGGCGGCGAGGGACGATAGACCTGCGCAGCCGCACGCTCGACCGCCGCGGCCTGGCGCCGGCGCTCCTCCTGCTGCTGGTCCTGCCTCTGCGGCTCGCCGGCCGGCTGCGGCCTGGAGATTTGCGACAGTCGTGCATCGAGGCGCGAAATGGCGTCGTTCAACTGCCGGGCGACGGCGGGTTGGCCGCGCGGCACCTCGGCGCGCACGGCCTCGCCGCGCGACATGGGCCTGGCAATCTGCTCGATCTGGCGGGTGATCGCGTCGAGCCGCTGATGGATGTCGGCGACCTCACGGCTCTCCCGACTCGGCATCGGCGGCCGTTGCTCGTAGGACGTGCGCCAGTCCGGCGGCGTCGCATCGCCGACGGTTGAATTCAGCCAGTCGTTCAGCGACATGCCGGCGCGGCGTGCTGCCGCCTCGGCCCTGTCACGGACGGAGGGATCGATGCCGTCAACACTCCACGATACGCGCGAATTCATGATTCCGTCCGGTCCCGACTCCGGCGCCACACCCTGCGCCCACAGCCTCCCCGCGCATTCCTGTTAAGAGACAATCGAATTCTGCGTGGGGCGTCTGCCTCAGATGCCGACTTTTTCCCGTCACGGTAAATAACGGGTTAAGGAATGCGGCTAACGGATCTTAAAGTTCGGGAATCGCGGAACCGGTTGCGCCGGATCAGGACAGCGCTTTGCTTTGTTGCTCGGATAACGAAGCAAGTGGTGCCTTTCTCCTTCCCCCTGAAAGCAGGGCTATCGCATATGCCGCCGTGGATGGCTGCGCACGTACTCGGCCTCGTGGTTCGAGACGCGCCGCAAGCGGCGCTCCTCACCATGAGGGTCTACTATTGTGCCGCAAAACAAGACTTCATCCTGAGGAGCCAGCCAAAGGCGGGCGTCTCGAAGGATGGGCCACAGGGCGTTTTTTTCCAAATGCTACCCCTGAAAGGGGGAAGGTTGGGATGGGGGTCTACCACAGACGCCGCTGCTCGTGGAGAGGCATGATCCCCACCCGCCTTGCTCTGCGAGCAAAGCGACCTCCCCTTTTCAAGGGGAGGTTGGGCGCTTGCTGCTAGCCGCCGCTTTCGCGCTTGCTGTCGTCGAGCGGCAGCACGTTGCCGCGACCGGCGATCGCGGACAGCGCGTTGAGCGCTTCCTCGCACCACTCCACCACCACGCGCTCGTGCCGCATCCCGATGCGCAAGCCGAGCATCTTGCCGAGATCGGCGGGCGGCGCGGTGCCGTCGGGAAAGCGCTTGTTGAGCAGGCGCTCGTAGCGTTCGTAGCGGTCGCGGTGATGTTCGAGCCGCGCCATCAAATCGGTGCGCAGCGGCTCGATGTCGACGCTATCGAGCGCGTAGAGTCGGACCAGCAGGTCATCCTTGATCGAGGGCGGCACGCTCGGCCGCGCCGCCCAGTGCTTCAGCGCCGCACGGCCCTCCGCCGTCAGGGTGTAGACCAGCTTGTTGGGTTTGCCCGATTGCACCACCTCGCGGCCCTGGACATGACCCTTGTCGCGCAGCCGCGACAGCTCGCGATAGATCTGCTGATGGTCGGCTTTCCAGAAGAAGCCGATCGACGCATCGAATGTCTTGGCGAGCTCATAGCCCGTCATCGGACGTTCCGTGAGACATGCGAGGATTGCGTCACCGAGCGCCAACGCCCACCTCCATCTTGGTTCCCCATCTGCGTTCGAACTCCGCTTGACTTTATGCATCAATGTGCATATGCGTCAATGTGCATATGGAGATCGGTCCCAGTGTTTTGGAGACCGATCGATCATCAGGCTCCTCATTCCACCGCAGGAGACGTCCGATGACGAGACCGGGCCTCGACAAGTGGTACGCCTACATGAAGTCCCACGACACCGCGGCGCTGTGGGATCTCCTGCATCCCGACGCGGTGTTCGAAAGCCCTGTGGTGCACACGCCGCAACGCGGCCGCGACATCACCTTCAAATACCTGACAAGCGCCGCCAAGGTGCTCGGCGGTCCGACCTTCAGATATCTGGGCGAATGGACCAACGAGACCGGCGCCGTGCTCGAATTCGAGAACGTCATCGACGGCATCAGGATCAATGGCGTCGACATCATCAGCTTCGATGCCGACGGCCGGATCACGCATTTCAAGGTGATGGTGCGTCCGCTCAAGGCCATCAATATGCTGCATCGGCTGATGGGTGATGAGCTGATGAAGCAGGGCGGCGCAACGCCGCAAGCTCAGTCTCGATAGTGTCACTGCCGCGGACCTTCGGAACCGGACAAGGTCCATTCCAACGAACCCAAGGACAAGCTGTGCTGCCGACGCCGCCAGCCGGGAGAACATCATGCCGACCTACAAAGCCCCTGTCGAAGACGTCAGCTTCCTGCTCAACGACGTCTTCCAGATCGATCGTTACGACAATCTTCCCGGCTTCACCGATGCATCGGCCGACGTGCGCGAAGCGATCCTCGGCGAGGCCGCCAAGCTCAGCGAGGAGGTGCTGCAGCCATTGAATCGCACCGGCGATCTCGAAGGCTGCAAGCGCCATGACGACGGCAGCGTCACCACGCCGAAGGGCTTCAAGGACGCGTTCAAGCAGGTCGCCGAAGGCGGCTGGCTCGGGCTCTCGGCGCCATCGGAATATGGCGGGCAG
The DNA here is from genome assembly GCF_045571475.1 of Bradyrhizobium sp. ORS 86. NCBI lineage: Bacteria > Pseudomonadati > Pseudomonadota > Alphaproteobacteria > Hyphomicrobiales > Nitrobacteraceae > Bradyrhizobium > Bradyrhizobium sp. ORS 86. The sequence continues at coordinate 1,003,945 of NZ_CP120699.1, forward strand.
GGCCTGCCGGTGGTGCTCAGCCAGGCGGTCAACGAATTCCAGATCTCCGCCAACATGGCATTCTCGATGTACGGCGGGCTGACCATGGGCGCGACCGCGGCGCTGCTGGTGCATGGGACCCCGGAGCAGAAGAAGACCTACGTGCCGAAGATGGTCGCGGGTGAATGGACCGGCACCATGAACCTGACCGAGCCGCATTGCGGCACCGACCTCGGTTTGCTGCGCACCAAGGCGGTGCGTCAGGCCGACGGCAGCTTCAGGATTTCGGGCACCAAGATATTCATCTCCGCCGGCGAGCACGACCTTGCCGACAACATCATCCATCTAGTGCTGGCGCGGATCGAGGGCGCGCCCGCTGGCATCAAGGGCGTCTCGCTGTTTGTCGTTCCCAAGGTGCTGGTCAATGCCGACGGCTCGCTGGGCGCGCGCAACGGCGTCTCCTGCGGCTCGATCGAGCACAAGATGGGCATTCACGGCAATTCCACCTGCGTGATGAACTACGACAACGCCACCGGCTGGCTGATCGGCGAAGAGAACAAGGGCATGCAGGGCATGTTCGTGATGATGAACGAGGCTCGTCTCGGCGTCGCCGTGCAGGGCCTCGCGCAGTCGGAAGTCGCCTATCAGAACGCGGTCGCCTATGCGCGCGAGCGTCTGCAGGGCCGTTCGCTGACTGGACCGAAGGCGCCGGACAAGCCGGCCGATCCGATCATCGTGCATCCCGACGTGCGCCGCGCACTGCTCTCGATCCGCGCCTTCAACGAGGGGGCGCGCGCGATGGTGATCTGGACCGCGCTGAAGAGCGACGTCGCCCACCGCTCCAACGACGCCAGGGATCGTCAGGAGGCCGACGATCACATGGGGCTGATGACGCCGGTGCTGAAGGGCGTCCTGACCGATACCGGCTTCGCCAACACGGTTGCTGCGCAGCAGGTGTTCGGCGGCCATGGCTATATCGCCGAGCACGGCATGGAGCAGTTCGTGCGCGATGCGCGCATCGCCATGATCTATGAGGGCGCCAACGGCATTCAGGCGCTGGATCTGGTCGGCCGCAAGCTGCCGCGCGACGGCGGCCGTGCCGCAATGGCGTTCTTCGCCGAGGTCGGCGCCTACGCCAAGGAGCATGGCGGCGACGAGGCGATGAAGCCGTTCATCACGCCGCTCTCCACTGCGCTCGGCCATCTGCAGCAGGCGACCGGCTGGCTGATGCAGAACGCGCTGACCAAGCCCGACAATGCCGGCGCGGCGGCGACCGACTACATGAAATTGTTCGGCCTCGTCGCGTTGGCGTATATGTGGGCCAAGATGGTCAAGGTGGCGCAGGACAAGATCGCCGCGGGCACCGCGACGCCGCACCTGACCACCAAGCTCGTCACCGGCCGCTTCTTCATGGAGAAGCTGCTGCCGGAGACCGCCGTGCACCTGGCGCGCATCCAGAGCGGCAGCGCCACCACGATGGAACTGGCCGCCGAAGCGTTCTAAAGCGTTTTCCAGCGAAGTGGATGCCGGTTCGCGTGAAGAAAACGCGTCAAACAAAAAGCCCCGAAAATTGCCGCCGCACCCTCTGCGGCGGCGCTCCGTTCGGCTATATATTATGATCCTCATATAAGGAGGGCATCATGCCTGAGGCATATATCTACGATCACGTTCGCACCCCGCGCGGCCGCGGCAAGGCCGATGGCGCGCTCCACGAGGTCACGGCGCTGGCGCTCGCCACCGTGCCGCTGAAGGCGCTGAAGCAGCGCAACAACCTTCCCGAGGATTCCGTCGATGACGTCGTGCTCGGCGTGGTCGATCCGGTCGGCGAAGCGGGCAGCGACATCGCGCGTTTCGCCGCGCTGAACGCCGGCCTCGGCGAGAAAGTGCCGGGCGTGCAGATCAGCCGCTTCTGCGCCTCCGGCCTCGACGCCGTGAACTTCGGCGCTGCGCAGATCATGAGCGGCCAGCATGAGCTCGTGATCGGCGGTGGCGCGGAATCGATGAGCCGCGTCGGCATCGGTGCCTCCGGCGGCGCCTGGCCGATGGATCCCTCGATGGCGGTGCCAGCCTATTTCATGCCGCAGGGCGTCTCGGCCGACCTGATCGCGACCAAATACGGCTTCTCGCGCGATGACGTCGACGCCTACGCCGTGCAGAGCCAGCAGCGCGCGGCCAAGGCCTGGGACGAGGGCCGCTTCAAGAATTCGGTGGTGCCGGTCAAGGATATCAACGGGCTGACCATCCTCGCCAAGGACGAGCATATGCGGCCCACCACGACAATGCAGTCGCTGGCGCAACTGCAGCCGTCATTTGCCGCGGTCGCGGCGATGGCCGGTTTCGATGCGGTGGCGGTGCAGTCGCATCCCGAGGTCGAGAAGGTCAATTACGTGCACCATGCCGGCAACTCGTCCGGCATCGTCGACGGTGCCGGCGCGGTGCTGCTCGGCAGCAAGGAGGCGGGCGCCAAGCACGGCCTGAAACCGCGCGCCAAGATTCGCGCGTTCGCCAATATCGGCTCGGAGCCGGCGATGATGCTGACCGGTCCGGTCGACGTCACCGAAAAGCTGTTCGCGCGCTCCGGCATGACAAAGTCGGATATCGACCTGTTCGAGCTCAACGAGGCCTTCGCCTCGGTGGTGCTGCGCTACATCCAGGCGTTCGATATCGACAATGCCAAGATCAACGTCAATGGCGGCGCGATCGCGCTCGGCCATCCGCTCGGGGCGACCGGCGCGATGATTCTCGGCACCGTGCTCGACGAGCTCGAGCGGACCAACAAGGAAACCGCGCTGGTGACGCTGTGCATCGGCGGCGGCATGGGCACCGCCACCATCATCGAGCGGGTCTGAGGCGAGGGGAGCGAACGACATGGCTTACAAGAATTTCAAGTTCGAAACCGACGCCGACGGCATTGCGCTCGTCACCTGGGATATTCCGGGCCGTTCGATGAACGTGCTCGACGAGACCTCGATCCTGGAGATCGAGGAGATCGTCAAGCAGACCACGAACGATCCCGCGATCAAGGGCGTCGTCATCACGTCGGCGAAGGAAGCGTTCTGCGCCGGCGCCGATCTCTCGATGCTCGAGGGCATGAGCCGCACCTATGCCGATCTCCTGAAGGAGAAGGGCGAGGAAGCCGCCAACCAGGTGCTGTTCGACCAGAGCCGCCGCTTCTCGCAGGCGTTCCGCTCGATCGAGACCTCGGGCAAGCCGTGGGTCGCCGCGATCAATGGCTTGGCGCTCGGCGGCGGGTTCGAGATCACGCTGTCCTGCCACTATCGCGTCGCGGCCGAGAATCCGAAGACGCGGCTCGGCCTGCCCGAGATCAAGGTCGGCCTGTTCCCCGGCGCGGGCGGCACCCAGCGCGTGCCGCGCATCGTGCCGCCGCAGGATGCAATGACGATGCTGCTGAAGGGCGAGGCGGTGAATCTCGCGCGCGCCAAGGCGCTCAACCTGATCCACGCCATCGTGCCCGCGTCCGACCTGATCAAGGCGGCGAAGGACTGGATCAAGGGCGGCGGCAAGGCCGTTGCGCCGTGGGACGAGAAGGGCTTCAAGCTGCCCGGCGGCCCTGTCTTCTCCAAGATGGGCATGCAGATGTTCCCGGCCGGCAACGCGATCTATCGCCGCGAGACCTACGACAATTATCCGGCCGCACGCGCTATCATGAGCTGCGTCTATGAGGGCCTGCAGCTGCCGATCGACGCCGCGCTGCGCGTCGAGTCGCGCTACTTCACCAAGATACTGCGCTCGAACGAAGCGGCGGCAATGATCCGCTCGCTGTTCCTGTCGATGCAGGAATTGAACAAGGGCGCGCGGCGTCCCGTGGGCGTGCCGCCGACCAAGGTGAAGAAGCTCGCCGTAATCGGGGCCGGCTTCATGGGCGCCAGCGTCGGCTATGTCTCGGCGCAGGCCGGCATCGACGTGGTGCTGGTCGACCGCGACCAGGACAGCGCCGACAAGGGCAGGGGGCACGCCAAGACCGTGATCGACGGGCAGATCGCCAAGGGCCGCATGAAGCAGGAAGCGGGCGACGCCATCCTGTCGCGCATCACCGCGACTGCCGACTATAACGCGATCAAGGATTGCGATCTCGTCATCGAGGCCGTGTTCGAGGATCGCAAGGTCAAGGCGGACACCTACGCCAAGGCGCAGCCGCTGTTGAAGGACGGCGCGATCTTCGCGTCCAACACCTCGACCCTGCCGATCAACTCGCTTGCCGAAGAGTTCAAGGACCAGGCCAGGTTCATCGGCATCCATTTCTTCTCGCCGGTCGAGAAGATGATGCTGGTCGAGATCATCGTCGGAAAGAAGACCGGCGACGTCGCGCTGGCGACTGCGCTCGACTATGTCCGCGCGATCGGCAAGACGCCCATCGTCGTGAACGATTCCCGCGGCTTCTTCGCCAACCGCTGCGTCATGCGCTACATCGCCGAAGGCAACGAGATGCTGCTCGAAGGTGTGCCGCCGGCGATGATCGAGAACACCGCCAAGATGGCCGGCATGCCGGTTGGCCCGCTGTCGCTGCAGGATGAGGTCGCGCTCGACCTCGGCCTCAAGATCACCAAGGCGACCGAAGCCGATCTCGGGCCGAACGCGATCGACCAGGCGCAGAAGAAGCTGATGGTCGAGATGGTCGAGAAGCAGGGCCGCTACGGCCGCAAGAACGGCAAGGGCTTCTACGACTATCCCGAGAAGGGCAAGGGTCAGAAGAGCCTGTGGCCGGGCTTGGCCAGCCTGCAGCCGAAGCATCTCGACCCTGACACGCTCGACGTCGAGGAGCTGAAGCAGCGCTTCCTGGTGGCGCAGGCGGTCGAGGCCGCGCGCACGGTCGAGGACCACGTCATCACCGACGTACGCGAGGCCGATGTCGGCTCGATCCTCGGCTTCGGCTTCGCGCCGTTCACCGGCGGCACGCTGTCCTATATTGACTTCATGGGCACGAAAACGTTCGTCGAGTTGTGCCACAGATTCGAGAAGAAGTACGGCTCGCGCTTCACGCCGCCGAAACTGCTCGAGGAGATGGCCGCCAAGGGCGAGACCTTCTACGGCCGCTTCCCGCCGAAGAAGCCGGCGGCGCAAGCCGCGGAGTAATCGCACGGCGTTGCTCACCTCCCCTTGAAAAGGGGAGGTCGCTTTGCTCGCGAGAGCAAAGCGGGTGGGGATCTTCTCTCCACATCCGCCGGTGCCTGTGGCTGCACCCCCATCCCGACCTTCCCTCTTTCAGGGGGAAGGAGACGAGTTGGTCGCCCGGATGTAGCGAAGCGTAATCCGGGACGGCTTTTTCCGTTGGCCGCCTCCCGGATTGCGCTCCGCTCCATCCGGGCTACGCGTCTGCTTTTGCAGGGACGACAGGGGTGAACGGACGACGTCTCGTTATAAATAGAAAGGGCCGGATCGACGATCCGGCCCTTCGCCAGCCATGCAGTGCAAGCCTCACGCTGCCTTCAGCAGGCCTTCCTTCTTCAGCGCTTCCTGCACCTTCGGACGCGCCGCGATGCGCGCCTTGTAGGCCATCAGGTTGGGCAGGCCGGAGAGGTCGAAGCCGAGCCGGTCGGTCGCCCACATGATCATCGTGAAGAGGTAGCCGTCAGCGACCGTGAACTGGCTGCCCATCAGGTAGTCGCGGCCGGCGAGCTGGCTGTCGACATATTTGAACTTGCCGGTTGCGCGGTCCTTGAAGAACGCCTTGGCGTCGTCGGCGAGCACGGGCGAGAACATCGGGCCGAGGTTCTTGTGCAGCTCGGTCGTGATGTAGTTCAGCCATTCCAGCAGCTTGTAGCGCTCGTTGGAATCGCGCGCCGGCGCCAGCTTCTTGTCGGAAACCTTGTCGGCGATCATCTGGACGATGATCGGTCCTTCGGTGACCAGTTCGCCGGAGTCCAGCGCCAGCGCGGGCACCTGGCCCTTGGGGTTCACTTTCAGGAAATCGTCACCGTTTTCGAGTTTTTTGGCGCGCAAATCGACCTTCACCAGGTCATAGGGCAGGCCGGCTTCGAGCAGTGCGATGTGGGGCGAGAGGGAGCAGGCGCCGGGGGAGTAATACAGCTTCATGGGTAATTTCCTTCCCTTGTTCTTGGCGGCGGGAGAGGGATTGCCTACATGCACCTGCATGGAATAGTCAAGATTGATGCAGATGCATTTAGTGCGGTAGACTTTGTTCCGGGACCTATGGGCTAGATCATGAAACGCAAGCTATCGAGCGAGGCGACTGCCGCCTGGATCCGCCTGATGCGGGTGCCGAGCCGGGTGCTCGATTGCGTCGAGCACGATCTGAAGAAGGCCGGCTTCCCGCCGCTGGCCTGGTACGACGCGCTGCTCGAGCTGTCGCGTGCGCCGTCCGGCGAGCTGCGCCCGGTCGAGCTCGAGCGGCAGATGCTGATCCCGCAATATTCCACCTCGCGCCTGATCGACCGCCTGGTCGACGAAGGGCTCGCCGCGCGGCGCGAATGCAAGATCGACAAGCGCGGTCAGTTCGTCGAGATCACCGAGGCGGGCCGCGAGCTGCAGAAGCGGATGTGGAGCGCGTATTCCGCCGCGATCGACAAGCATGTCGGCTCCAAATTGTCCGATGCCGAGGCCGCCAGGCTGTGCGGCCTGCTCGACCGGCTGGGCTGCTCCTGCAGCGACGCCAAGGTCGAAACCAAGAGCGAAACCAAGACCGAGACCAGGGCGGCCCCTGCGCGAGACGGTGTGGTCGCCCGATGATATCCTTGATCCCACCAACCGCGGCCCTTCGGGCCTGCGGTCCCTGCCACCGCGCGCATTCGATCGAAGCGCCCTTGAGTTGGATTTCGTATGGCGCGTGACCAGATCGATATGACGCCGCTGCAGTCGCGCGACGAACTCGTGGCGTGGCTTGAAGCCGGCGTGAAGCCCGAATCCGAATTCCGGATCGGCACCGAGCACGAGAAGACGCCGTTCACGCTCGAGGGCCATCACCCCGTGCCTTACGGGGGTGCCAAGGGCATCGGTGAGCTGCTCGAGGGCATGAAGCTCCTGCTCGGCTGGGAACCGATCATGGAGCGCGGCAATATCATCGGCCTCTATGACGTCACCGGCGGCGGCGCGATCTCGCTCGAGCCGGGCGGGCAATTCGAATTGTCGGGCGCGCCGGTGGAGACCGTGCATCAGACGCAGTCCGAGCTGATGGCGCATCTGGCGCAGGTGCGCGAGATCGCAACTCCGCTCGGCATCGGCTTCCTCGGGCTCGGTATGACGCCGTCGTGGTCGCGGGCGCAGATTCCGGTGATGCCGAAGGGCCGCTACAAGATCATGACCAACTACATGCCGAAGGTCGGCAAGTACGGCCTCGACATGATGTACCGGACCTGCACGGTGCAGACCAATCTCGACTTCGCTTCCGAAGCCGACATGGTGAAGAAGCTGCGCGTGTCGCTGGCGCTGCAGCCGGTCGCGACCGCCCTGTTCGCCAACTCGCCGTTCACCGAAGGCAAGCCCAACGGCTTTTTGTCGTTCCGCTCGGAGATCTGGCGCGACACCGACAATGCGCGCAGCGGCATGTTGCCGTTCGCATTCGAGGACGGCATGGGCTTCGAGCGCTATGTCGACTACGCGCTCGACGTGCCGATGTATTTCGTCAAGCGCGGTGACGAATATATCGATGTCTCCGGCTCCTCGTTCCGCGACTTCTTCGCCGGCAAGAATCCGGCCTTCCCCGGCCAGCGTCCGACGCTGTCGGACTGGGCCAATCACCTCTCGACGATCTTCCCCGAGGTCCGGCTGAAACGTTATCTCGAGATGCGCGGTGCCGACGGCGTGCCGTGGGGCCGGTTGCCGGCGCTGCCGGCGTTCTGGGTCGGGCTGCTCTACGACAACGACAGTCTCGACGCCGCCTGGGACATCGTCCGCCACTGGACCGCGCCGGAGCGGCAGGCGCTGCGCGACGACGTGCCACGGTTCGGCTTCAAGGCGCGGATCAAGGACCGATATCTGTTCGAGATCGCCAAGGAGTGCCTCATCCTGTCGCATGCCGGGTTGCGGCGGCGCGGCCGGATCGATCATCTCGGGCGCGATGAAAGCCGCTACCTCGAACCGCTGGAGCGGATCATTGAGGCCGGCCGCTCGCCCGCGGAAGAGATGCTGGAGAAGTTCAACGGTCCCTGGAATGGCTCGGTGGAACCCGCGTATCGGGAATACGCGTTCTAGCGATCTGGGCTTCATCCGATTCCAGACAGTGCCGGGCTCCCCATCCCGGCCCGCGGTTCCGCGTCGTTCATCCGCCGTACAGGTTCATGGCGCTCAAATGACTGCCCGCGAAAGTCGCGGGGCTGCGCGAATTTGAAAGCAATCTCATGGGGATAGACCGCCTCTTTCGGGCGTGTGTAGTGACGTTCGCTGTTTTGACGGCAATGGCCGTGGCGCGCCCCGCGTCAGCGCAGACCAACTTCGACCGGCCCGGTGGCGACTATCTGAGCTCGCCGGTGGCGTCGGGCGACCCCGCCGATTGCGCACTCGCCTGTGAGCGCGACCGCCGCTGCCGCGCCTGGAGCTTCAACTATCCGACCGACGCCAACAATGGCGCGGTGTGCTGGCTCAAGAGCACGGTGCCGCTGCGCGTGCAGGACACCTGCTGCGTCTCCGGCGTCCGCGGCGCCGGCGTGGTCGAACCGCGCAATGGCGCGATCGAGACTTCGATCGACCGGTCGGGTGGCGACTACAAGAGCCTTGAATTGAAGAGCAGCGACGGCACCGAAGCCTGTCAGGCTGCCTGCACCGCCGACAACAAGTGCCGCGCCTGGACCTATGCCCGGCCCGGCTATGCCGGTCGCAATGCGCACTGCTTCCTGAAGAAGGAGATCAAGCCGCCACGCCGCAAGGCGGGATTCATTTCCGGCGTGGTGCGCTGAATCCGGCCTACGTTCCGGGAATTCGCCCGGCCTCCAGCACTGTGATCTCCGGCCACAGCGCCTTCCACCGCGCCGCCTTCTTCGCATAGTTCGCCGCGGAGAAGTTCGCTGTGAGATTCGGCCGTACGATCATGCCGGCGATATCGTCGAAGCCGTTCGGGGTATAGACATCGTAGCGCTCAGCGATACGGCGGATGCCGACCTGAGTGGTCGCTGTGAGGAAGCGGTCGATGCCGTCGGTCGAGCACGACAACGGCGGATAGGGCACGCCGTTCTTTTCGGGGTACCAAAGATGCACGCGCGCCTGATTGCGCGCCTCGATCACGACGTCGAGTTCACCGAGACGCGCTTGCAGGTTGCGGATCACGGCATCCTCGGCGTCCCATGATGTGTCGAGGTCGAAATAGAAGATGTCGTAATCGCTGATGCCGTAGTCGACCGGCCGGTTTGTCTGCACGTTCCACGCGGTCTGGACCAGGCAGCCGGAGACGATCCATGCGTCGGGCAGGGCGAGACGGAACAATTCGTCGGCGATGATGCGATTGGCCGGATTGCTCAGCGCCGCGGCGAGGAATTGATCTTGGGTCATGAAGAGAAGCGCAGGGGTGGGCGAAGCGAAGCGTGCCCGCTAATTCAGGTCACCGCAAGCGATGGTGGGCGCGTCGCTGGCTCCTTTGCTCACCCTACTGCTTTGGCCACGCGCGATATGTCAGACGTAGCCCGATGCCGCGAAGCGAAATCCGGGAGCACACGATCCGCGGCTGGACGGCCGCGGATTTCGCTGCGCTCCGTCCGGGCTGCGTCCGTGTCAATGCACCGATGTGAAGAAGCGTGCCAGGCGGAAGCCGGAGAGCCAGGTCCAGACCGGCTGGCTGCGCATGCCCATATCCCAGGAGCCGACCACCGCATCGGCGCGGCCGATCAGATTGTCGATCGGCAGCAAGCCGACGCCGCCGTCGCGCACCGGCACGCGGCTGTCGGCCGAGTTGTCCCGGTTGTCGCCGAGCACGAACAGCTTGCCCGGCGGCACCGTCACCTCCGTCGTATTGTCGAGCGGGCCGTTGTCGCGCATCTTGAAGATCGCGTGGCTAACGCCGTTCGGCAGCGTCTCGACATAGCGATACGCGTCCTCGCCGCCGCCGCGGTCGTCCTCGGCAAAGCCGGTGCCGTCCGCCTTCAGCGCCGCCGGATGATCATTGATGAAGAGCTGGCCCTGCCGCATCTGGATGCGATCGCCGGGCAGCCCCACCACGCGCTTGACCCAGGCCTGCGAGCGGTCGCCCGGCCAGCGGAACACCACGACGTCGCCGCGCTTTGGCGTCTCGCCGAACAGGCGGCCGGTTTCCGGCAGCGTGATCTGGATCGGCAGCGAGGCCGCGCCGTAGCCGTAAGGATACTTCGAAGCGACCAGCGCATCGCCGATCAGGAGCGTCGGCTCCATCGATCCCGACGGCACGTAGAACGGCTCGGCGATCGCACCCTTGGCGAGGAACACGACGGCGACGATCGCGGCCAACTGTGCGGCTTGTGAGCGCCAAGTCGACGGCTTGGCCGTCACGGTTTCGTTTCCGCTGCTCACTAGCCTGTACCTCCGACCGTAATCCGTTCCATCCGCAGCGTTGGCTGGCCGACGCCGACCGGTACGCCCTGACCATTCTTGCCGCAGGTGCCAATGCCGGTGTCGAGCGCAAGGTCATTGCCGATCATCGTGATCCTGTGGAGATCGGTCGGTCCGTTGCCGATCAGCATCGCGCCCTTCAGCGGCGCGCCGAGCTTGCCGTTCTCGATTTTGTAGGCCTCGGTGCACTGGAACACATATTTGCCCGAGGTGATGTCGACCTGGCCGCCGCCGAAATTGGCGGCATACATGCCGTTCTTTACCGATGCGATGATTTCGGCCGGGTCGCGGTCGCCGGCCAGCATATAGGTGTTGGTCATGCGCGGCATCGGCACATGGGCGTAGCTCTGGCGCCTTCCGTTGCCGGTCGGTTTCATGCCCATCAGCCGTGCGTTCTGGCGGTCCTGCATGTAACCGACCAGGATGCCGTCCTCGATCAGCACGGTGCGGTTGGTCGGCGTGCCCTCGTCGTCGATCGAGAGCGAGCCGCGCCTGGATGCCATCGTGCCGTCGTCGACCACGGTCACGCCCTTGGCGGCGACCTGCTGGCCCATCAATCCTGCAAAGGCGGAGGTCTGCTTGCGATTGAAATCGCCTTCGAGCCCGTGGCCGACCGCTTCATGCAGCATCACGCCGGGCCAGCCGGCCCCGAGCACCACGTCCATCTCGCCGGCAGGGGCGGGCACCGATTCGAGGTTGACCAGCGCCTCGCGCAGCGCGCCATCGGCAGCGTCGCGCCAGGCCTTGGTCTCGATGAAGCGCGCGTAGCCCTCGCGGCCGCCATAGCCCTTGCTGCCGCTCTCCTGCCGGTCGCCTTGGCCGGCGACCACGGAAATATTGACGCGCACCAGCGGGCGGATATCGCGATAGCTCTCGCCGTCCGGCCGCAGGATCTCGACCACCTGCCAGGTCGCGGTGAGGCTGGCGGAGACTTGCCGCACCCGCGGATCCTTGTCGCGGATATAGGCGTCGATCTCGCCGAGCAGCTTGACCTTGGCCTCGAATGCCGGCCCATCCAGCGGGTTCTCGTCGCCATAGAGCTTGAGGTTGGTGTGGGCCGGCGCGGGGGCGAACGTTCCGGCGTAGCCGCCGCGCACCGCCGCGACCGCATCCGCGGCGCGGATCAGCGCCGGGATCGAGACGTCGGAGGAATGCGCATAGCCGACCGCGTCGTCCTTCACCGCCCGCAAGCCGAATCCTTGCGAGGTGTCGTAGGTCGCCTGCTTGAGCCGGCCATTGTCGAACACCAGCGCCTCGGTCTGCCCGAATTCCAGGAACAACTCGCCGTCATCGGCGCCCGCAAGTCCCCGCGCCACCTCGCGGCGGACGGTATCGCGGTCGAGATTGGCACGGTCGAGCAGGGAGGTCGTGGCGGGATTGGTCATGGTCACTCCAGCGAACTGCGAATTCTTGCCATCCCTGCTTCGGGCGCAACCAAATACCGGCGCGAGGGGAACCTGCAGCCAGCGTCTGCGCGATCTAAGCAGAGATGAGCCTGAAACTCATCTTACATCCCGGAAACCTCAGGCTGCCGGTCCCGGGTTAAGCCCCGGACGCTCGTCGTCAAAGATAGTGCTGATGGCTGCAAATCGGGAGAGGCCGCGGCAGTGCGGTCGATCACGGCAACTTGTCATATCCTTCCGCCAGTCCGTTCAGGCTGAGCGGAAAGCCGATGCCCTCTTCCGGTGTCTCGAAGATGATGAAGGTGGCGGTCTTGGCGTTCTTGAGCTGGCCCAGCAGCTTGTCGTCCAGCACGACCTCAGCCACACAGCCGTTGGGCAGGCAGCGGACGAAGCCGGCGCGGCCGACATCCTGATTGTCGAGCTTTAGCCCGAGGCCTGAAGGCAGCAGCACGCCGAGCGGCGCAACCACCCGCATCAGGCGGCTCTTCTGGTCCGCAGTCTTCAACACGATCACGGTCAGGCCGGCATTGGAGCGGTCCTCCGCCACCACGCTCTGGATCAGGGCGCATTGCTCGGCCTGCGCGCCCGGCGGAGTGTCGCAGCGGATCTGCCAGTCGCCATGAACCGAGCGCACCGCCCCTTGCGCGTTCGCCGCCTGGGTCAGGCCCAGACACAGGGCGGCCGCCAGCAGGCCTCCCAGCCAACCTGCCTGCGTCTTTCGCCTTGTTGGCTGAATGTTCGAAGCGCCCATCCGGGTCGATCCTTTGAATGTTCGGTCGGGCCCGGCCGTCCGTTCGGCCGCCGGTCGCACGCACCCGTCGACTGTATCGCAATGACGGCGCCTTGAAGGCGATCTTGCAGCCATTTCCGCGCCGGATCGGGGCATCCACCAGCGAATCAGGTTCCTGCGGAGCACCCGCCTGTGGGTACATCCGGCAATCCCCCTGTCAAGCAGCGTGGACAATTCGTCCAAGGGCTTTCGCTTGATTTTGCGGGAAAAATCGAGGTCGGCAGGTTAGTCGCAGGCGCATGGCGTTCGGCCGTACTACTGCATTGCGAGCGCCTGCGAATTATGGTTTGAGAGGCTGGATTTCGACGCGTTCTAGCGATCTGGCTCCCGTACCCTCCTTGACTCAAGGACAGGTACGTCCGGTAGGCCGTTTGTCAGGGCGGATCGTGCCGCATTCCCGGCCATGTGCCGGGGGTGTGTTGGGGAAATATCTAGGGAGCGCGAGCGGCATGAAGATGTCGATTGGCCGGATTGGCCGACAATTGCTGGGGTTTGCGGTAGCGGGCATGGCGTCGATCGCCGCGGGATCGGCGTTCGCCGAGATGGGACAGCCGGCGCCGTGGGAGCACACGCTCCAGGAGGGCGCGACCCCGGTGATGGAAAACATCATCTGGTTTCACAATTTCCTCCTGGTGCTGATCACCCTGATCGTGCTGTTCGTGCTGGCGCTGCTCGTCATCGTGGTGATGAAGTTCAACGCGCGCGCCAACCCGGTCCCCTCCCGGACCACCCACAACACCTTGATCGAGGTGGCGTGGACGCTGATCCCGGTCCTGATCCTGGTCGGCATCGCCGTGCCGTCGTTCCGCCTGCTGTTTCTTGAGCTCGACGTGCCGAAGCCGGATCTCACCGTCAAGGTGACCGGCAAGCAGTGGTACTGGTCTTACGCCTATCCGGATAACGGCAAGTTCGAATTCGATTCGCTGCTCGACAAGGAGAAGCAGCCCCGGCTGCTCGGCGTCGACAACGAGATGGTCGTCCCGGTCAACAAGGTGGTGCGGATCCAGACCACCGGCGCGGACGTGATCCACTCCTTCGCGGTGCCGGCCTTCGGCATCAAGATCGACTCGATCCCCGGCCGACTCAACGAGACCTGGTTCAAGGCCACCAAGACCGGCATGTTCTACGGCCAGTGCTCGGAGCTGTGCGGCAAGGACCACGCCTTCATGCCGATCGCGGTGCGGGTTGTCAGCGACCAGGACTTCGCAGCCTGGGTTGACGGCGCGAAGAAGAAGTTTGCGGCCAACCCGGCGAATACCTACGCCTCGGCTGGTCAGGCGGCGCAGTAAGCGGACGGCTTTCGGCGATTGGAAGAATAAGGGCGACGGGACCGCAAGGTCCAAGAGGGACTGCAAGGCAGGATTTGGAACATGGCTACAGGCGCAGCGACACACGACGATCACGCCCATGATGATCACGCCCATCATCCGACCGGATGGCGGCGCTACCTCTACTCCACGAACCACAAGGACATCGGTACGATGTACCTGATCTTTGCGGTGATCGCGGGCATCATCGGCGGCGCGATGTCGATCGCGATCCGTGCGGAGCTGATGTATCCGGGCGTCCAGATCTTCCACGAGACGCATACCTACAACGTGTTCGTGACGTCGCACGGCCTGATCATGATCTTCTTCATGGTCATGCCGGCGATGATCGGCGGGTTTGGCAACTGGATGGTGCCGCTGATGATCGGCGCGCCCGACATGGCGTTCCCGCGCATGAACAACATCTCGTTCTGGCTGCTGCCGGCCTCGTTCGCGCTGCTGATCATCTCGACCTTCGTCGAGGGTGAGCCGGGCGCCAACGGCGTCGGCGCAGGCTGGACCATGTACGCGCCGCTCTCGACCTCGGGTCATCCGGGGCCGGCGGTCGACTTCGCGATCCTGTCGCTCCATCTGGCGGGTGCCTCGTCGATCCTCGGTGCCATCAACTTCATCACCACGATCTTCAACATGCGCGCGCCGGGCATGACCCTGCACAAGATGCCGCTGTTCGTGTGGTCGATCCTGGTGACGGTGTTCCTGCTGCTGTTGTCGCTGCCGGTGCTCGCCGGTGCGATCACCATGCTGCTGACCGACCGCAATTTCGGCACCACCTTCTTCGCGGCTGATGGTGGCGGCGATCCGGTGCTGTTCCAGCACCTGTTCTGGTTCTTCGGCCACCCCGAAGTGTACATCCTGATCCTGCCCGGCTTCGGCATGATCAGCCAGATCGTCTCGACCTTCTCGCGCAAGCCCGTGTTCGGCTATCTCGGCATGGCCTACGCCATGGTCGCGATCGGCGGTATCGGCTTCGTGGTGTGGGCGCACCACATGTACACCGTCGGCATGTCGTCGGCGACGCAGGCCTATTTCGTCGCCGCCACGATGGTGATCGCGGTGCCGACCGGCGTGAAGATCTTCTCCTGGGTCGCCACGATGTGGGGCGGCTCGATCGAGTTCAAGGCGCCGATGCTCTGGGCGATCGGCTTCATCTTCCTGTTCACCGTCGGTGGCGTCACCGGCGTCGTGCTGGCCAACGCCGGCGTCGACCGCGTGCTGCAAGACACCTACTACGTGGTGGCGCACTTCCACTACGTGCTGTCGCTCGGCGCCGTGTTCGCGATCTTCGCAGGCTGGTACTACTGGTTCCCGAAGATGACCGGCTACATGTACTCGGAGACCATTGCGAAAGCGCACTTCTGGGTCACCTTCATCGGCGTGAACCTGGTGTTCTTCCCGCAGCACTTCCTCGGTCTGTCGGGCATGCCGCGCCGTTACGTCGACTATCCGGATGCCTTCGCCGGCTGGAACCTGATCTCCTCCTGGGGCTCCTACATCTCCGGTTTCGGCGTGCTGATCTTCATCTACGGCGTGATCGATGCCTTCGTCCGCAAGGAGCAGGCCGCGAACAATCCGTGGGGCGCGGGTGCGACCACGCTCGAGTGGACGCTGACCTCGCCGCCGCCGTTCCACCAGTTCGAAGTGCTGCCGCGCGTGCAGTAACCCGAGACAGCGCGGCGCACCGTCAAAGTGCGCCGCGCTTTTTGAGAAGTGAGACCAGATCTTGTCGGTTATCGATCACAACGCCATTGAGTTGCCCCGGATCTCCGAGGCCGAAGTGGGCGACTACATCGCGCTGTTGAAGCCGCGCGTGATGTCGCTGGTGATCTTCACCGCGCTGGTCGGGCTGATGATCGCGCCGGTTCACGTCCACCCGGTGCTGGCGTTCACCTCGATCCTCTGCATCGCGGTCGGTGCCGGCGCTTCCGGCGCGCTCAACATGGCCTATGAGGGTGATGTCGACGCATTGATGACGCGGACCGCCAACCGGCCGATCCCGCGCGGCCGCATCACGCCGCCGGAGGCGGCGGCGTTCGGCATCACGCTCGCGTTCTTCTCGGTGATGACGCTCGGCATCCTGGTCAACTGGGTGGCGGGCGCGCTGCTCGCCTTCACGATCTTCTTCTATGCCGTGATCTACACGATGTGGCTGAAGCGCTGGACCGCGCAGAACATCGTGATAGGCGGCGCTGCCGGCGCGCTGCCGCCGGTGGTGGCGTGGGCCGCGGCGACCGGCTCGCTGTCGGTGGAGCCGGTCCTCCTGTTCCTGATCATCTTCTTCTGGACGCCGCCGCATTTCTGGGCGCTGGCGCTATTTCGCAGCGACGACTATGCGCGCGCCGGCATCCCGATGCTGCCCGTCGTCGCCGGTCCCGATGTGACGCGGCTGCAGATTCTGCTCTATACCATTGTGCTGGTCGCGATTGCGCTGGCGCCGTGGCCGCTCGGCTATTTCGACTGGATCTACGGTGTCACTTCGCTGGTGTTGGGCGCCGGCATGTTGTGGCTCGCGATCGAAGTCTATCGCCGCCGCGAGGGCGTTGCGGCCAATCGCGCAACGCGCCGGCTGTTCGCCTTCTCCATCCTTTATCTGTTCGCGCTGTTCGCCGTTCTCCTGGCCGAGGTCGCCGTCCGCGCGATCGCGCCTGTCATCATCGGGTAGGGGCGAGATGGGGGCGCTTGGGTACCAAATGGACGAGAAGCAGGAACCAGAAGGAATCGTCCTCACCGAGGCGCAGCTCAAGAGCCGCCGCCAGCGCTCGATCGCCACGGCGCTCGCGCTCGGCGTGCTCGTTTTGCTGTTCTTCGCCGTCACCCTCGTCAAGGGGCCGGCCGTGCTGGTGCGGCCGCTGTGAACGAGATGGCGAACCAGCCGGTTACCCCGGATCTGCAGGGCGACAGCGCCAAGGTCACGCGGCGCATGCTGACGCGCGACGCGATGGTCGCCTCGATCTGCGGGTTGGTCGTGGTGCTGATGGTCGGCGCATCCTACGCCGCGGTGCCGTTCTACAACTGGTTCTGCCGCACCACCGGCTTCAACGGCACCACCCAGGTCGCGACCTCGGCTCCGACAAGCGCGCCGCTCGACCGCACCATCACCGTCAGCTTCGACTCCAACGTCGCGCCGGGCCTGCCCTGGAAGTTCGAGCCGGAGCAGAACAACATCGACGTCAAGATCGGCCAGGTCGTCACCGTCTACTACACGGTGACCAACCAGTCGGCGCGGACCACCACCGGACAGGCCGCCTACAACGTGGCGCCGCTGACGGTCGGCGCCTACTTCCAGAAGATCAACTGCTTCTGCTTCACCGAGCAGACCATGGCGCCCGGCGAAAAGCGTGAGATGGCCGTGGTGTTCTATGTCGATCCGGCGCTGGCGAAAGACAGCGAGAACGACACGCTGAAATCGATCACTCTGTCCTACACGTTCTTCCCCGTGCGCGATCCGGCGCCGAAGCCCGTTGCGGCGGGCGAGGCGGAGCAGCGCAAGGGCGGTTAGCGGTTTTTGGAATTTGAGACGAATACGTGCCTGACGGCACGCGAATGGAGAGACTGCAATGGCTGAGGCGCAAGTCAAGCATCACGACTATCATCTCGTCGACCCGAGCCCGTGGCCCGTGGTCGGCTCGATCTCGGCCTTCATCATGGCGTTCGGCGCGATCGGCTGGATGCATCACATGTACTCGGCGGCGCCGATCGTGTTCGGCGTCGGCACCGTCGGCGTGCTCTACACGATGGCGAGCTGGTGGGGCGACGTGATCAAGGAAGCCCAGTACAAGGGCGACCACACCCGCGTGGTGCAGATCAGTCACCGCTACGGCATGATCCTGTTCATCGCCTCCGAGGTGATGTTCTTCGTCGCCTGGTTCTGGGCGTTCTTTAACTCCGCGCTGTTCCCGGCCGATGCGGTGCACGCCACCCGCGACGCGGTGTTCGGCTGCGGCCCCGGCACGGCGATGGGCGCCTGCAACGTGCCCGGCACCTGGCCGCCGAAGGGCATCGAGACCTTCGATCCCTGGCATCTACCGCTGCTCAACACGCTGCTGCTGCTGACCTCGGGCACGACCGTGACCTGGGCGCACCACGCACTGCTCGAGAACGATCGCCAAGGCCTCAAGCAGGGCCTGATCCTGACCGTGATCCTCGGCGCCTGCTTCACCTGCGTGCAGGCCTATGAGTATGCACACGCGACGTTCTCGTTCGCCGGCAACGTCTATGGCGCGACCTTCTTCATGGCGACCGGGTTCCACGGCTTCCACGTGCTGGTCGGCACCATCTTCCTGCTGGTCTGCCTGATCCGCGCCTATAAGGGACATTTCACCCCGAAGCAGCACCTCGGTTTCGAGTTCGCCGCCTGGTACTGGCACTTCGTCGACGTGGTCTGGCTGTTCCTGTTTATCTGCATCTACGTCTGGGGCCGCGGCGCCGAGACCATGGCTCACGGTGCGCACTAATCGCAGGTCCGATGTGCTAAAGAGGGGGCGGCCGCACTGGCCGCCCCTTTGCTTTCAAGAGCATGATGCGGAAGACTGGAGGCCGGTTTTCCTCGCGACAACGCGGAGCGTGCGCGGAGACTGTGCTCCAACAAGGAGATGAGATCGTGATGCGCTTGCTCGTCATCGCATCATGATCGAAGAGAACTGATGACGGATACACCTCCCACCGTGACCGAGAGCGCCTTGCGCGGCATCGGCTGCAAATGTCCGCGCTGCGGCAAGGGCAAGCTCTACTCGGGTTTCCTCACGCTCGCGCCGCGCTGCGAGAATTGCGGCCTCGACTACGCCTTCATCGATTCCGGCGACGGTCCGGCAATCTTCGTCATCATGCTGGCGGGTGCGATCGTGGTCGCGGCCGCGCTGATCGTCGAGGTGAAGTACCAGCCGCCGTTCTGGGTTCACGCGGCGCTGTGGCTGCCGCTGATCATCGTCACCACGATCCTGCCGTTGCGGTCGATGAAGTCGCTGCTGATTGCACTGCAATTCCACCACAAGGCCGCCGAAGGCCAGTTGATCCGCCGCGACCCGTCATGAGCAGCACAGCTATGCGCCGGCCCGGCGCCGCCGGCTTCGGCATCTTCACGCTGATCCTGATCGTGGTCTTTGTCGGTCTCGGCATCTGGCAATTGCAGCGCCGGGTCGAGAAGCATGCCCTGATCGCGCAGCTCGACTCCCGGCTGGCGGCGGCGCCGGAGGCGTTGCCGCAGCCGTCGCTGTGGCCCACATTGACGTCAGCCAAGGATGAATTCCGTCGCGTCACCTTCACGGCAACCTACACGAAGTTGCCGGATGCGATGGTCTACAGCTCCGGCTCCGCCGTCCGCGCCGATATCAGCGGCCCCGGCACCTGGGCGTTCCTGCCGGCGAAGCTGCCGAGCGGCGAGACGATCGTGATCAATGCCGGTTTCGTGCAGAACACGATGCAGGATCGTTCCTTCGAAGACCGCGTCGTCGGCCGTCTCGTCACCGGCCAGCCTGTCACCCTGACCGGTTACATCCGGTTTCCCGAGCGCCCAGGCCGGCTGACGCCGGCGGCAGAGGTGCCGAAGCGGCTGTGGTTTGCGCGCGATCATCGCGGGATGGCGCAGGCGCTCGGCTGGGGCGAGGTGGCGCCGTTCTACATCGATCTCGAGGCGCCGGTACCGGACAGTGGCACGCCGAAGCCAGGTCCGCTGCAGGTGCATCTCAAGGACGACCACATGCAGTACGCCATCACGTGGTTCTCGCTGGCGGCCGCCGTCATCATCGCCTTTGGCCTGTGGTGGCGCGGCCAGCGGCGCAAGGGCGCCTGACGGCAAGTTGCACGAGGCGAGCGCATTGCCTGGCGCGGCGACCCGCCTGTTCAGCTATCGCAGACCATCCTCAGTGCCCGACGCTGACCGCACCGCCGAGCTTGACCTTGCGCAGCGTCAGCGCGAGCGGGACGGCGGAGAGCGAGATCAGCATCAGCACCCAGAACGCGTCCATGTAGGACAGGAACGACGCCTGGGTCTGCACCTGCTGGCCGATCCACTGGATCGCCTGGTCGTGCGCATGCGCCAGCGAGCTGCCCTGAGCGACGAAGAAGTTGGTGACCTGATGCAGCGTGTCCTGATATTGCGGGCTTGACGGCGTCACCTGCTCGACCAGCCGGCTCTGGTGGAACTGGGCGCGATGCGCCAGCACGTTGGACACGATCGAAACACCGATCGAGCCGCCGGTGTTGCGCGCGGCGTTGATCAGCGCGGACGCCTGGTCGGTCTTGTCAGGCGGAATGCCGTCATAGGACGCGGTCATGATCGGCACGAAGATCAAGGGCAGGCCGACGCCGATCAGCATGCGCGTGCGCGCCATGAACCAGAAGCCGAGGTCGCCATACACGTTGGTCATGCCATACATCGAGATCGCGATGATCAACGCCCCGACGACGATCAGATATTTCGGCTGCACCTTGGCGGCGAGGCGGCCGACCACGAACATCATCAGCATGGTGACCACGCCGCCGGGCGACAGCACGAGGCCGGCCCAGGTCGCGGTGTAGCCGAAATCCTGCTGCACGAGCTGCGGCAGGAACTGGGTGGTCGCGAGCAGGATGGCACCGGTCGCCAGCATCACCAGGAAGCAGGCGCCGAACTGGCGGGTTGCCACCATCCGCAGGTCGATCATCGGATTGCGCCGGGTCATCTCCCACGGGATCATCAGCACGAACGCCGTGGCGCAGATCACTGCTGACGTGACGATGAAGGAGGAGGCGAACCAGTCGTCTTCCAGGCCGCGGTCGAGCACCACTTCGAGCGCGCCGAGGAAGGTCGCAACCAGCGCGAAGCCGATGAAATCGAATCTGTTGTCTGGCTGCTGCGCGCCCTTGGCCTGCTCGGCAGGCTCATGCAGCACCGCCGCGATCAGCGCGATCGCAAAGGCACCGACCGGGGCGTTGATCAGGAAGCACCAGTGCCAGGAGAGATTGTCCGACAGCCAGCCACCGAGGGTCGGCCCGACCACCGGTGCAACCACCACGGCGACGCCGAACACCGCGAAGGCCTGGCCGCGCTTCGCCGGCGGAAACGCATCGGCGAGAATCGACTGCGCGACCGGCACCATGCCGCCGCCGCCGAGGCCTTGCAGAATGCGGAACAGCAACAGCGCGTTCAGGCTGGGCGCGAACCCGCACAGGATCGAGCTCACGGTGAAGATGCCGAGACAGATCAGGAAGAACGTCTTGCGGCCCAGCATCCGCGCAAGAAAGCTGGAGGCGGTCAGGATGATGGCGTTGGAGACCAGATAGGTCGTCACGACCCAGGAAGCTTCGTCCTCGCTCACCCCCATGCCGCCTGCGATATAGGGCAGCGCCACATTGGCGATCGTGGTGTCGAGCACCTCCATGAAGCTCGCGAGCCCAACCACGATGGCGATCAGCCAGGGGGTGGCGCTCGGCACCGGGGCGCTTCTGGCATCGATCGCGGCGGCGCTCATGGCAGCCTCCGGTCACCTAGCTGTCCAAGGCGCTCGAGCAGCGACGGCGAGGGATCGATGCGCACGGTCGGGACCACGGACATGCCCGGGCCGAGCGCGACGTCGGTCGGCGGGTTGTCCATCACGATCTTGACCGGCACGCGCTGCACGATCTTGACGTAGTTGCCGGTGGCGTTCTGGGCCGGCAGCAGCGAGAACGCGGTGCCGGATCCGGGTTGCACGCTCGCGACATGGCCGTCGATCGTGCGTCCCGGATAGGCGTCGATCTTCAGCGTCACCTTCTGTCCCGGCCGCATCCGGGCGAGCTGGACCTCCTTGAAGTTGGCGGTGACCCAGATCTCGTCAGGCACGAACATCGTGAGGTTAGTGCCGGTCTGCGCGAACTGGCCGACGGCGGCCGAGAGGTTGGCGATGTGCCCCGGCTGGGCCGCCGTCACCGTCGTGTAGGACAGATTGAGTTTGGCCTGGTCGCGTTGGGCCTCGGCCTGCGCGAGATTCGCGACCGCGCTCTTGCGTTGCGCCTTGAGCGCCTCGACCTGCCGCTGCGCCAGGTTGAGAGTCGCCTTCGCGCTGACCAGTGCGGACTGCTGCTGATGCAATTGTGAGGTGTACTGCTGGGAGTTCTGAACCGTACCGTAGCCGGTCTGCTCCAGGTGCTGGTAGCGCGCCGCCTGCTGCTGGGCGAATACCAGCGCCGCCTGGCTCTGGTCGACTTGTGCCTGGTTGGCTCCGATCTGTGCCTGCTGCACGTCGAGTTGCGCGTCGATGTTCTCAATGCTGGCGCGCGCGGCCGCGACCTGGCCTTCGGCCTGCGCAAGCGCGACGCGGTAGTCGCGGTCATCGAGACGGGCGATCACCTGGCCGGCGGCGACGTGTTCGTTATCGGTCACCGGAACGGCGGTGATGTATCCGGACACTTTCGGCGCGATCGCAGACTGCCGCGCCGCGATGAAGGCGTCGTCGGTGGATTCGAAATGCCTTGAATAGTCCATGTAGAGATAGCCGCCGCCAAGCGTGGCAGCGACCAGCACGGCGCCGATCGCGGAGACCACGGGGCGGCGGCGCAGGAAGTTGGTTCCGGGCGGCTTGGCAGGAGCCTGCGGTGTGGCCGTCTCAGACTGCGGCGCTTTGCCGGATGGAGGGTCTTTCGCTGCCGGAGCACGCGCGGCGGGTTCCGGCTTGTGGGATTTGACGCTGGGCTCATGCGAGGTCGCATCAGCAGGCGGGCTTGCAACGCCCTCGAGTCCTGCCGCGCCTCGTTCCAAAACACTGTCTTCGAACATGTCGCTGCTCCTGCTGTGCGCGAGGTCCGCGAACATCTGCGAGAGCCTCGCATAAAGGAACGATATCGTTTCCTTCTGTGCGGCAAATAGTCTCGCTTCGGCGCTGCGTCAATAGGAACGGTACAGTATCGTTCTATTTACAAGCAGATTTGATGGAGGTAGATTGATCCGCAACGCCGCTCGTCGGCGATGGAACCCGATGTCATGAGCACCAGCATTCTGAAGAAAACGACCTCGCGACCGAAGCGGACCGAGGTGCGCCTGGGACGCCCGCCGAAGGAACTGATCGGGGAGGTGGATGAGCGCATCCTCGACGCTGCCCGCACGGTGTTTTTGCAGCGCGGGTTTGAAGGCGCGAGCATCGACGAGATCGCTGAGGTCGCCCGCTCCGGAAAGCGCACGATCTATGCCCGCTTCGAGGACAAGCGGGCGCTGTTCACCGAAGTGGTGACGCGGGACATCCTGGCGCGCATCGCGGAATACAAGGTCGAGGCGCCGACCGGCGCCACGGTCGAGGAGCGCCTCAC
Source organism: Bradyrhizobium sp. ORS 86 (assembly GCF_045571475.1). Lineage (NCBI taxonomy): Bacteria > Pseudomonadati > Pseudomonadota > Alphaproteobacteria > Hyphomicrobiales > Nitrobacteraceae > Bradyrhizobium > Bradyrhizobium sp. ORS 86. Next base: position 1,027,188 of record NZ_CP120699.1, read on the forward strand.
CAATGCAGCTTCCACCATGCTGCACTGGGGGCTCGACACCGACAGGATCGGACTGATGCGGCTCGCCATCGCCGAGGCGCGCCGCTTTCCGGATCTGGCTGCCACGGTCAATCGGAGGGCCCGCGAGCTCAGCACCGAGCTTGGCGTCCATCTGTTGCGCGATCTCACTCAGTCCGACGAGCTTGCGATGCTGCCCGCCTTCGCTCCCGAGAACTTGCCGACCACAGCGCGGCTATTTCTTGACCTCGTCGCGGTGCCGATGCTGCTCAGGGCGCTGTATGAGGTCGACCTCGGGGTGCTTGACCCCGAGATCGATGCGCATGTGGCGCGCGCTGTTGCGTTCTTTCTCGCCGGCTGCCGGAACGGCAGGACCGAGGCTCGCAGGTAAGCTCAACCTGGCGCGCGCTCGACGGCATGGCGCAGCCAGACCATGCCGCCCTCCAGCGTTTCGCAGTGGGTTAGCCGGAGCGATTGCCCGGCACCTGGCCGATCGCCTTCCGGCCCGTGATAGTCGACGATGCTTTGCGAGCCGGCGACGCCGTCGACGGCCGGCTGGATCAAGGTACTGAATTCGTCGATCAGCCCATGCTTGAAGAAGGCGCCGTTGATGCCGCCGCCTCCCTCGAGCAGCAGCGTCTTGGCGCCGAACAGCGTAGCAAGCTGCGCCATCGCGCCCGGCAGATCATCGCCCCTCGGTCCGGCAAAGATGTAGGACGCGCCGTCCTCGCGTAGTTCGGCGAGATGGGCGTCGGAGACCTGCTCGCCCAGCACTGCGACGGCGTGATCGCCGCCGACATTGTCTTTCCCGAAATGCACGCGGCCCGAGGGATCGATGCCGACCGCCAGCTTGCGACCGTTGCGCTTCGCAAGGTGCGGCTCACGCGGCAGCTTCGGCGGGTTGGCGATGTGCCGTTCGGACCCCTTGGCCATCTCGTTCATGGTCACGCGGCCGATGATCCATCCGTCGGCATTGAAGCCGTCATGGATCCTCTCGTAGTGCGAGCGCAGGACGTCGGCGGAGATGCCCGCAGCCGGCTTGGTGAAGCGGCTGGGATGAAGCTTGCCGTCGATGGACGTGCCCATATGGCAGATGATGTGGGGTCGCATGAGCCTACTCGTCGGTGGAGGTTTGCAAGGACAGGCCGCTGTCGCGGATTGGCGGCGCGGTCTCATTTGGAGAGCCGGCGGCCCATTCTCAACTCCGGTAACGGTGCGGTGTTTCAACTTCGCCGCAGAGCAGCTTTAAGTCCTCAAAATCCGCCACGCCCGCTTTCCTCTCGAACACCCACGCCAGATCTCGATGAGCAAGAAAAACACACTTGCGGCGTGATCGCGTGATATATGCTTGGTCCGCACGCACTTCCCTAACTCGCCAGCCTCGCGCATTGAGGACGCCCAGCAAGTCATTCCTGCACGGAGGACGGAACTGGTTTCGCCCCGCATCCCGCTGACGCTCCTCCTGATATCGCTGGGCGCCATTGCCGCGGTGTGGTGGTGGCTGGGCCTGCCAGCCGACTTGGCCTACGCACCGATCGATCCCAATCATAAAGTCCAGTGCATCTCATACGCCCCGTTCCGCAGCAATCAGACGTCGCTTTCGCCGGCGACGCAGGTGTCGCGGGAGCAGATCGCGGAAGATCTCGCCCAGCTTGCGAAGATAACCGACTGCATCCGTACCTATGCGACCGATCTTGGTCTCGATCAGATTCCCGAATTGGCGGCCAGGGTGGGGCTGAAAGTCATTCAGGGCATTTTTCTTGATCGGGACCGGCGGAAGAATGCAACGCAGATCGCGGCGGGGATACGGCTCGCCAAGCAATATCCGGAAACCATCATCGCGCTCGTGGTCGGCAACGAGGTCTTGTTGCGTAAGGAAATGTCCGTTTCCGATCTCGCCGCCACGATCCGCTCGATCAAGGCGCAGGTCACTGTCCCCGTCACTTATGCCGACGTCTGGGAGTTCTGGCTGAGCAATCGCGAGCTTGGCGACGCCGTCGATTTCGTCACGGTCCATATCCTGCCCTATTGGGAGAATGTCCCAATCCCGGCAGAACATGCCGCCGCTCACGCCGACACGATCCGCCGACGGGTCGCGGCGGCTTTTCCAGGTAAGGAAATCCTTGTCGGAGAAATAGGTTGGCCGAGCGAGGGACGAATGCGCGAGTCGTCACTGGCGTCGCCGGTCAACCAGGCGCGGGTGGTCTCGGAGGTGCTCGAGCTGGCGCGGCGCGAACATTTCCGCGTCAATCTGTTCGAGGCCTATGATGAATCCTGGAAGCGAGAGATCGAGGGGACGATCGGCGGATACTGGGGCCTGTTCGATTCCGAGCAGCGTACGTTGAAGTATCCGCCCGGCGTCCCAATCAGCAACTTTCCGTTCTGGAAGCTGCAAATGTGCGGCGGAATGGCGCTGGCGATCCTGGTGTTCGGCGCGGCATGGCTGACCTTGCGCGGAAAGCCGAGGGAGCCCGACCTCGGCTTGTGGATTGCGCTCGCGCTATCGGCGACGACAGCAGGAATCCTGTTTGGGGTCGCCGCTCAAAAAATGGTCTATGAAAGTTATGGAGCGGGTGGCTGGCTTCTCTGGGGCTCGCTTCTGGCGGCGGCAACGGCCTCGCCGCTGTTTGGCGCCAACGCCCTGATGTCGGGCCGCGCACCGCCCAGCTTTCTGGAGTTGTTGGGTCCGCAGGGCCACCAGACCGAATCGGTGCTCGCGACCATGCACGGATTGGCCTGGATCGTCACCGTCGTGATCGGCACGGCGATCGCACTCGGCCTTGTGTTTGATCCACGCTTCATTGATTTTCCCTACGCAGCTCTCACCATGGCAGCGGTGCCCTTTGCGGCTGCGACGCTGCTCAATCCTCCGAAGAAAGGACTCCGCCCGATGGCGGAATCGCTATTCGCAGGCATCTTTTCTGCAGCGGCAATCTATGCAGGATTCAACGAAGGACCGGCCAACTGGCAGTCGCTATGGACCTGCGCTGCGTTCATCCTGCTTGCGGCCACGCTGTGGCGGGCCCGTGCCTGAGAATGGCAAGATGGGCCGATTGCTTCGACGAATGTCGCTACGCGAGACGTGACTGGCGGCGAAACGAAACGCAAAGCTCGGACAATTCATGTCGCGAGAACGCAAAACCATATCTCAACGACTGTCATCGCCCGCGAAGGCGGGCGATCCAGTATTCCAGAGGCCGCAGTGATTGGTCCGAGAGGCCGCAGCGTACTGGATCCCCCGCATGCGCGGGGGATGACGGCGGAGGGATGGGGTGCATGGCCGAGCCTGTCATCGGGCGCGCGTTCGCGCGACCCGTTGGCTCCTCGCAATGACGGTGTTGAGGCATCGAGCGAGAACCATCCCCGGCGTCGTCCCGGCCGAGTGCGCAATTGCGCACGGGGGGCCGGGACCCATTACCACGAACGGTCATTGTTGAGCGATGCCGGAACAGCTAGTCCCGTTCACAACACCCGCCGCGGAATATGGGTCCCGGCCTGCGCCCATAGGCGTTAAGGTAAGCGGACCATGGTTTGATAGCGTCGGGTTTTCCTCGGCGGCTCGCGAAGATGGCGCTGGAGAATGGGGAGAGATTGGCGGAGACGAGCCATTGCGGGTTGCGGAATGACGGCCTGCAAGAGTGAGACGATGAGCTGACGGAGCAATCGCCAGGCGCCAGGACTGGTCAGGCGGCTTCCGCCAAGCGGGGAGAGTCCTCGAGTTCGTCGACGAGCGGCTCGAGCAATAGAATCATCAGCAGATGAGCAAGGATATGCGATCTGGCGGATCGCTCGTTAGTTCCCGGCGGCCCCTTCAAACCAACCAGGCTCTTCAGCCGCTTGAAGCCCAGCTCGATCCGCCAGCGCAGGCGGTAGAGGGCGAGAATGTCATCCGTGGTGAAGTCATCTGGCGCAAGTGAGGTCACCAGGATGACCCAATCGGCGGCCTGCAGCGTTTTATTGGAGAGCTGATGGCCGCCCTTCTGTGCGGTCCGGCGCGCCTTGCGCCGCGCCTCGGCAGCGGCCTGTTGCGGCTTCTTGACGGCGACCAGACGCATGGCGAGCGGCGTGCCGCGCTTGGGTTTGATCCAGATCGGACAATCGAGGAGGCCTCGTTCCGCCGCCTTGCGCAGTTCGGCGATCAGATTGAATGCACAGCCCTTACCATCGAGCCAGCGTGCGCTCTTCCAACCCGCTCGAATGACGAAGTCTGCGCCGGCCTGGATCAATGTTGCCATGCGCTCCGGCTGCAAATAGGCCCGATCGGCAAGACGGATCTCGCCCGCAACCGCCGGAATCCGGTCGAGCCTCTCGCCGTCCTGTTGATCGGTCAGTTCGAAGTGGCCAAAACGCTCTTGCGGAAGATCGAACGCGCTGTGAATGCGCCACACCTCGTTCTTCTTCCTGCCATTCAACCCCTTCTTCGGCACCGTCGTGGCATCGATGATGCGGATCAGGCGACCTCGGCCGGCCCTCGGAGCTGCGGCAGCGAGTGCCTGCCCGATCAGGAGCGCCAGCCAATCCCCGCACTGGCGCAAGCGGTACAACAGAGCCACGCTCGAAACATCGACAAGACCGACCGACGTCGCCCATGCCGCCGTCAATCGAAATCCCCGTTCACCAAGGCAATACGCCAGGATCAACCGCAGCAAGTCCACGGCATTGCGTATCTCGCGCGGACGCACGAAAGCCTTCGTCTCCCGTGCGGTCCGATCGAGCGCTGCGGCCCCTCCAAGCCGGGTTACGATCCCCGCCCAGTCGCGATTCGCCAGTGCTTCATATCTCATGCCATGCTGGAATCACGAACCATCCCGCACCGCAAGCCTAACTTAACGCCTATGGGCCTGCGCCGGGACGACGAACGAAGTGCCCGTTCACGATTCCGGCCGTGGCGTGCGGGTCCCGGCCTTCGCCGCGACGACACGCAGGGTGGTCCTTCACTCCATTTCGGTCATGGTCCGCTGGACGTTTCGAGCGGCCCCCTCGAACCCATCGATCGGGCTACCCTTTGTCAGCCCGATCTTCTATGGTGGCCCTTCGGTTCGCAGGCGGCGAACATGATAATTCCATGATATCAAAGGCTTAAGGCTCGGGTCGAAGCCTTTGGAGGGCAGTTTGACGCGGTATATTTCGACCCGGGGCGAAGCCCCGGTTTTGGGCTTCTGCGATGTGATGCTGACCGGGCTCGCCCGGGACGGCGGGCTTTACGTGCCCGAGACCTGGCCGCAGCTCACGCCCGAGGCCATCGCCGCCTTGTTCGGCCGGCCCTATTGGGAGGTCGCGGTCGAGATCATCCGTCCGTTTGCCGCCGGCGAGATTTCGGATGCCGATCTCGGCCGCATGGCAAACGAGGCTTATGCCACCTTCCGCCACCCGGCGGTGGTGCCGCTCCGCCAGATCGGGCCGAATCAATTCGTGCTCGAGCTGTTCCACGGTCCGACGCTGGCGTTCAAGGACGTCGCGATGCAGTTGATCTCGCGGCTGATGGATCACGTGCTCGCCACGCGCGCGGAGCGCACCACCATCGTGGTCGCGACCTCGGGCGATACCGGCGGCGCCGCCGTCGAGGCGTTTGCGGGTCTCGACAACGTCGATCTCGTCGTGCTGTTCCCGAATGGGCGCATCTCCGAGGTGCAGCGTCGCATGATGACGACGACCGGCGCAGCCAACGTGCACACGCTCGCGATCGAGGGCACCTTCGACGATTGCCAGGCGATCGTGAAGGAGATGTTCAACAATCACCGCTTCCGCGATGCGGTCGCGCTGTCGGGCGTCAATTCGATCAACTGGGCGCGTATCGTGGCGCAGGTGGTCTACTACTTCACGTCGGCGGTCGCGCTCGGCTCGCCGCAGCGGACGGTCGACTTCACGGTGCCGACCGGCAATTTCGGCGATATCTTCGCCGGCTATGTGGCGAAACGGATGGGGCTGCCGATCCGCTGGCTGCGCATCGCCGCCAACGTCAACGATATCCTGCCGCGCACGCTGAAGACCGGCAATTATGAGGTGCGCGAGGTCCATGCCACGACGTCGCCGTCGATGGATATCCAGGTGTCGTCGAATTTCGAGCGGCTGCTGTTCGAGGCGAGCGGCCGCGACGCCGCCCAGATCCGCCGCCTGATGGCCTCGCTGAAGCAGTCCGGCCGGTTCGCGCTGCCGGATGCGACGCTCGCCGCCGTGCGAAAAGATTTCGACGCCGGCCGCGCCGACGAGACCGAGACGGCGGCCGCGATCCGTGCCGCCTGGCGCGAGGCGGGCGAGCTGGTCGATCCCCATACCGCGGTCGCGCTTGCGGTCGCGGACCGCGACACCTCGGACTCGAAGATTCCCAACATCGTGCTGTCGACCGCCCATGCGGCGAAATTCCCCGACGCGGTCGAGGCCGCCTGCGGGGTGCGCCCGCATCTGCCGGCCTGGCTCGGCGGCCTGATGACCAAGTCAGAACAGATGACTGTCATGAAGAATGATGCCGCAGAGGTCGAGCGCTTCGTGCTGTCGGTCAGCCGTGCCGCCAAGCAGGGAGCCATCGGATGAGCGTTGAAGTTACCAAACTTCCGAGTGGCCTGACCGTCGTCACCGACACCATGCCGCATCTGGAAACCGCGTCGCTCGGCGTGTGGGCCGGCGTCGGCGGCCGCGACGAGAAGCCGAACGAGCACGGCATCTCGCATCTCCTGGAACACATGGCGTTCAAGGGCACCGCGCGACGCTCCTCGCGCGAGATCGTCGAGGAGATCGAGGCGGTCGGCGGCGATCTCAATGCCGGGACCTCGACCGAGACCACGGCCTATTATGCGCGGGTGATGAAAGCCGACGTCGCGCTGGCGCTCGACGTGCTCTCCGATATCCTCGCCAACCCCTCCTTCGTGCCTGATGAGTTGGAGCGCGAGAAGAGCGTAATCGTGCAGGAGATCGGCGCGGCGCAGGATACGCCCGACGACGTCGTGTTCGAGCATCTCAACGAGCTCTGCTATCCGGACCAGCCGATGGGCCGCTCGCTGCTCGGAACCGCGAAGACGCTGAAGAGCTTCGACCGCGACATGCTGCGCGGCTATCTCTCGACGCATTACCGCGCGCCCGACATGGTGGTGGCCGCTGCCGGCGCCGTCGATCACAAGCGCATTGTCGAGGACGTCGCGCGGAAGTTCGCTGGCTTCGACGCCTCGCCGGCGCCGAAGCCGCAGGTCGCGACGTTCGGCAAGGGCGGATCGCGCGTGGTGCATCGCGAGCTCGAGCAGGCGCATCTGACGCTGGCGCTCGAAGGCGTGCCGCAGACCGATCCTTCGCTGTTCTCGCTGCAGGTGTTCACCAACACGCTGGGCGGCGGAATGTCGTCGCGGCTGTTCCAGGAGGTGCGCGAGAAGCGCGGGCTGTGCTACTCGATCTACACCTTCCATGCCCCCTACACCGACACCGGCTTCTTCGGCCTCTACACCGGGACCGATCCGGCCGACGCGCCTGAAATGATGGAGGTCGTCGTCGACGTCATCAACGACGCGGTGGAGACCCTGACCGAGGCCGAGGTGGCGCGAGCCAAGGCGCAGATGAAGGCCGGCCTGCTGATGGCGCTGGAAAGCTGCTCGGCCCGGGCCGAACAGTTGGCCCGCCATGTGCTGGCCTACGGTCGGCCGCAGACCGTGGAAGAGCTGGTGGCGCGGATCGATGCGGTCAGTGTCGAATCGACCCGCGACGCCGCCCGCGCCCTGCTGTCGCGCAGCCGCCCCGCGGTCGTTGCGTTGGGCAGCGGCAGGGGTCTGGACACGGCAGTGTCTTTTGCGGAAGGATTGACGCAGTTGAAGGCAAAGACGTTGCTGCATTAGAGGAAGTTTCACCTCGCCCCCGCTCTTGCGGGGAGAGGTCGGCGCGAAGCGCCGGGTGAGGGGTCGGGCCGCAAAACCGAATCTGTGGAGAGCCCCTTACCCCGACCCTCTCCCCGCAAGAGCGGGGCGAGGGAGGAGAGGTGGTCCGGCGGGGGAGTATTGGGCTATGGCCCTGTTTCGTTTGCCATCCAGCGGACCGGCCGCGCTGATGCCGCGCGGCCACGGGCTGCTGCTGCGGGCGCCGCAGATGTCGGATTTCCCGCAATGGGCGCAGTTGCGCGAATTCAGCCGGGCCTATCTGACGCCGTGGGAGCCGATCTGGCCCTCCGACGATCTGACCCGCTCGGGCTTCCGTCGCCGGCTGCGCCGCTATGCCGAGGACATCGCGACCGACCGCTCCTATCCGTTCATCATCTTCCGCGAATCGGACGGGGTGATGATCGGCGGCATCACGCTCGCCAATGTTCGCCGCGGCATCGTGCAGGCCGGAACGATCGGCTACTGGGTCGGCCAGCCGCATGCGGATCGCGGCTACATGACGACCGCGCTGCGGGTGCTGTTGCCGTCGCTGTTTGGCGAGCTCAACCTGCACCGCATCGAGGCGGCCTGTATCCCCTCCAACGCCCCGTCGATCCGGGTGCTGGAGAAATGCGGCTTCACCCGCGAGGGCCTGGCGCGGCGCTATCTCTGCATCAACGGGATCTGGCAGGATCACCTGCTGTTCGGCCTGCTGCACGAGGATTTCCGCGGTTGATACTCACCTTTTGGCTGATGTCGTGGTGGTCCAGATGCCTTGGGTTCGCCGCCATTGCCTTGCTATAACGCCCGCGCAACAGAACCTCGATGGGAGGCTTTGAGGATATCGATGGGTGACAGGGTGATCAGGCTCGCGATCGCGGCGGCGGTATCGATTGGTCTCAGTGCAACCCTGCTGCCCTCGGCAGCGTCAGCGCAGTCCCTGAGCGATCGCTTCAAGAGCCTGTTCGGCGGCGGTTCGGACTCCTCGAAGCCGGCCACGCCCGCCGCACCGCCTGTGCTCAACGAGAACGATGCCGAGCTGACCTGCCCGCCGGTCCAGGTCCGCTCCGGCGCCTCCACCTACGCGGTGGCCGCGCCCGGCAAGCAGCCGATCGGCAACGACATCAGGTTCCAGGCATCGATCTCGCGCATGGCGCGGCAATGCAACCTGGACCATGGTCAGATCACCGCGAAGATCGGAATCCAGGGCCGTGTGATCGTCGGTCCGTCGGGCGCGCCGCCGACCGTCGAGGTGCCGCTGCGCGTTGCCGTGGTGCAGGGCGGCGTCGGCGAGAAAACGATCATGACCAAGGCCTACACGACCACGGTCCAGATCGACGAGACCGGCAGTGTCCCGTTCAGCCTGGTCGCGGAGGACGTCGTCTATCCGGCGCCGTCGCCTGCGGACAACGACAATTACGTCTTCTATATCGGCTTCGACCCGCAGGCCTTGAAGCCCGAACCCAAGCCGCGCGGCCACAAGAAGCGATAGCGCGCCGCGGCCGGGGGAGCCGACCGTCCAACAAAAAAGCCGGCGCGATCATCTCGCGCCGGCTTTGTTGTGGATGGCGTCGGCTTCAGTTCAGCTTGGAGCGGACTTCCGCAATGCCCTTGCTGACGAGGTCGTCGGCGATCGAGCCTTTGACCGACTGCGACAGGATGGTCGAAGCGGCGGTGACGGCGGCGTTCGCCGCGGCGGCACGGACATCGGCCAGGGCTTGCGCCTCGGCCAGGGCGATCTTGTTCTCGGCGGTCTTGGTCCGCCGGGCGACAAAATCTTCCATCTTGGTCTTGGCCTCGGCCGCGATTCGCTCGGCCTCCGCCTTGGCGCTGGCGATGATCTCCTCGGCCTCGCGCTCCGCGCTGGTCCGGCGGGCTTTGTACTCGCCGAGCAGCTTGTTGGCCTCGTCCTTCAGACGGCGGGCGTCCTCGAGCTCGGCCTTGATGCGTTCGGCGCGATGGTCGAGCGCCGTCAGCAGCGTGCGATGGACACCGAAATAGCCGAACACGATCATCAAGATGACGAACGCGATCGCAACCCAGGTTTCCGGTTCATAGAACATCGGTCTATCCCTTCAGCGAAGCGTCGACGGCGCTATTGACCGCATTCGCGTCCGGCGTCACGCCGGCCAGCCGCTGAACGATGGCGCCGGCCGCATCCGCCGCGATGCCGCGGACGTTGCTCATGGCGCTCGCCCGGGTCGCCGCGATCTGCTTCTCGGCGTCGGCAAGTTTCACCGCCAGTTTGTCTTCCAGCGCCTTGCGCTCGGCTTCGGAGGCCGCGTTCAACTTCTCGCGGGTCTCGTTGCCGATCGCCTGCGCGCGGGCGCGAGCGTTCGCCAGCTCGCTCTCATAGGCCTTCAGCGCAGCATCGGACTCGTCCTTCAGCTTCTGCGCCTGGGCCAGGTCACCTTCGATCTTGTTCTGGCGTGCATCGATCGTCCCGCCGACGCGCGGCAGTGCGATACGCGACACGATCAGATAAAGCGCGACGAACGCAATCGCCAGCGACACCAACTGCGAGGCGAAATTGGAGGAATCGAACGGCGGAAAGGTTCCGCCGTGATGTCCGCCATCGGCCTCGGTGTGGGCACCGGCATTCTGGCCTTTTGCCTCGCCATGACTCTCAGCCATGGTGTTCTCCTGTTGCAGTCATGCGCGCCGCCCGAAGGCGGCGCGAAGGGGTGCCGCTCAGAGCGGAACGAACAGCAGCAGCAGCGCGATCAGCAGCGAGAAGATGCCGAGCGCTTCGGTCACGGCGAAGCCGAAGATCAGGTTGCCGAACTGGCCCTGCGCGGCCGACGGGTTACGCACCGCAGCGGCAAGATAGTTGCCGAAGATGATGCCCACGCCGACGCCCGCACCGCCCATGCCGATGCACGCGATGCCCGCGCCGATAAGTTTAGCTGCTGCCGGTTCCATTTTTAGCTCCTTGAGGAAGATAGACAGATTGGTGGGTGGAGATTCCCCGGACCGCTTAGTGTCCCGGATGAATGGCGTCGTTGAGGTAGATGCAGGTCAGGATCGCAAACACATAGGCCTGCAGGAACGCGACCAGGATTTCGAGAGCGTACAGCGAAATCGTGAGCGCGAGCGGCAGCACGCCGCCGACCCAGCCGAGCGCACCGAGCGAGAAGCCGAGCATCGCGACGAAGCCCGCGAACACCTTCAGCGCGATGTGGCCAGCGAGCATGTTGGCGAACAGTCGGACGCTGTGAGAGACCGGTCGCAGGAAGAAGGACAGGATCTCGATGAACATCACCAGCGGCAGGATGTAGATCGGAACGCCGGAGGGAACGAAGATCTTGAAGAATTTCAGACCGTTCTTGTAGAGGCCGTAGATCAGCACCGTGAAGAACACCATCAGCGCCAGCGCGCCGGTGACGATCAGGTGGCTTGCGACCGTGAAAGTGTAGGGGACGACGCCGACCAGGTTCGAGACACAGAGGAACATGAAGATCGAGAAGATCAACGGGAAGAACTTCATGCCTTCCGCGCCCGCCGTGCTGCGAATCGTCGAGGCGACGAACTCATAGGAAATTTCGGCGATCGACTGCAGCCGTCCTGGAACCATCTCGCGGCCGGTTGCCAGCATCAGCAGCGCGGTCAAGAGAACCGCGATGAACATAAAAAGCGACGAATTGGTGAAGGCGATCGTGTGATTGCCGATGTGGCCGAGCGTGAAGAGGGGCTCGATGTTGAATTGATGGATCGGGTCGATTTTCATCCGCGCGGCTCTTGGTCCACCGGCCATCCTGCCGGCTATCGAATTTCAAATGTCATGACTTCCCGCCAGCGCTCAACGCTTGCCTGAGGCCACGCCCGCAGACCTCACCACGTTGACCACGCCGGCGACGAAGCCGAGCAGCATGAACACGATGAAGCCGAATGGCGATATCGACAGCCAACGGTCGATTCCCCAGCCAATCGCCGCCCCGACGGCAACGCCCGCGATCAGCTCCGAGGAAAGACGAAAACCGAGCGCCATCGCCGAAGCTCTGGCCGCACTGTCCCCGCCTTCAGTACCGGATTGATCAGTCTTGCTCTTCCGGCTGTCGCGAATTTCAGACAACCGATGATCGAGACTTCCGAGCCTTGCGGAAAGCGCAGCTTCGTCGGGAGGCGATTGATCGCGACTTCCATCTGCGCCGTGATTGGTGTTTCCAGCCATGCTGCAAACACTAACCGATGCCGCGGATGATGGAAATTGCGCCCGTCCCCGTCAAAAGCCGCGCGGACCATACTTACCGCGTCTAATCAAGTCAAGATTGCGTCGTCACGGGTTATTGCTTTGATTTTGCTGGGTTTATTTGGAGATATTCAAGGTCAGAGTGACGCAGTGATCGCAGCGCAACAGCTTGTATGCAATGAAGCGATCTTGTGCCGGTATCGTAGCTCTGTTGGGATGGGGCCGAAAGTCTCGTCGTGTTTTCAACCGGAACTCCGCATGCCACGCCAGATCGACTACTACTTCTCGCTGCAATCGCCGTGGGCCTATATCGGCCACCGGCCGTTCGTTGATCTCGTAAGTGCCTATGATCTCAAAGTAAATTATCGACCGGTCTTGCTGGTCGACCTGTTTTCGGAGACCGGCGGGCTGCCGCTCGCCAAGCGCCATCCGGTGCGCCAGCGCTACCGGATGATCGAGCTGCAGCGCTGGCGCGACAAGCGCGGGCTGAATTTCCATCTGCAGCCCGCGAACTGGCCGTTCGATCCGCGGTTGGCGGACGGCGTCGTGATTGCTGCGCTCGAGGCGGGCCTTAATCCCCAGCCTTATCTGCAGAGGGCCTATCCCGCAGTCTGGGAGCTCCAGCTCAATCTGGCCGATCCTGCGACTCTGGTGAAGCTCGCTGACGATGCCGGTCTGCCTGGCCAACAGCTCGTGGAGCGCGCGGGTACGGAAGCGATCAGCGCGGCCTACGAGCAGAACCGGCAAGATGCGCTGAGCGCCGATGTGTTCGGCTCGCCGGGCTATGTGCTCGACGGCGAAGTGTTCTGGGGCCAGGACCGGATCGAATTGCTGGAAGACGCGTTGAAGTCAGGTCGCAAGCCCTATGGCTCAAACGTTCAAGCATGATCGGTGGAATGGGAATTGGTTTTCCACGCGGATCATGCCCCAAACGGTGCGGAATCAGGTTGAGGCGGGGCAAGCCATGCCCATAGCGGCGCCTTCCTCGAAATTCTCCGTCGCGATTGCGGCGGCCGCGTTGCTGATCGGCAGTGCGGCAGCAGCGCAGCCGGCTGCCGCGCCCGACACCGAGAACGGCCGCTACGCGCTGTCTCCGGCAGGTGATGGCTTCCTGCGGCTCGACACGCGCACCGGCGCGGTGTCGATCTGCACCAATTCCGGCTCCGGCTGGTCCTGCTATGCGGTGCCGGACGAGCGCGCCGCGATGGATGCCGAGATCGGGCGGCTGCAGGCCGACAATGAGAGATTGAAGGCCGAGCTTGCGGCGCGCGAACCGGCCACGGGCAAGACCGACGAGGCATTGCCGAAGTCGGACTCGCTGAAGAAGGCGGAGCCGAAGACGGCCGAGGGCGAGCGCAAGATCGAGATTCCGCTGCCGAGCGATCGCGACATGGATCGCGTGATGTCTTTCCTGGAGCGGGCATGGCGGAGGCTGATCGAGATGGCCAACCGCGTGCAGCGCGACGCCAACGGCGGCAAGATTTGATGCGCTGTTGTTTTCATGGCGTCGTTCCTGCGAAGGCCGCGACGACGTACTGAGAGAATGCGAGCGATGTCATCGAGAACGAACACGAACTCGGCGCCATCAGCCATTGCTGCAACAAGCATGGTCTCGTCGCGTCTGGCGGTCGAGACATCGCGAGCCGGCTTCACCGACATCACGAAAGAGGTGGCCAGGTTTCTGCGCGAGGTGCGCGCGACCGAGGGCGCGGTGACGCTGTTCATTCGGCATACCTCGGCGTCGTTGACGATTCAGGAGAACGCCGATCCCACCGTGCTGATCGACCTGATGACGGCGCTCGACCGCGTCGCGCCGGAAAACGGCGGCTGGCGTCACGACACCGAAGGTCCCGACGACATGCCCGCGCACATCAAGACCATGCTCACGGGGACCTCGCTGCATATCCCTGTGCTCGACGGTGAGATGGCACTCGGCACCTGGCAGGGCATCTACTTGATCGAGCACCGCGCCCGCCCGCACCGGCGCGAGGTCGTGCTGCAGTTCATCGGCACCACGCGCGCATGATGCCGTCAGGCCGCGACGCATCGCGCTGCAAATGGCTCGGCCGCGGATTGCTCCGCGGCCGATGCGTTTGGATGGTGGCGTCGTTCGATCAGGTCCTGGTGATGTCGACGTCCTTGGTCTCGGGCAGGAACAGGAAGCCGATGACAAGGCTCATGAGAGCGACGCCAACCGGGTACCAGAGACCGGAATAGATATCGCCGGTCGCTGCCGCAATCGCGAACGCAGTAGCGGGCAGGAAGCCGCCGAACCAGCCGTTGCCAATATGGTACGGCAGCGACATGCCGCTGTAGCGGATGCGGCTCGGGAACAGCTCGACCAGCCAGGCTGCGATCGGCGCGTAGACCAATGTCACGTAGATCACGAGAATCCAGAGCAGAACCGTGGTCATGACGTAGTTGATCTCGTTCGGATCCGCTGAAGCCGGATAGCCGTGCGACTTGATCGCCGCCGGCAGCGTCTTGGCGAAGTCGGGACTGTCCGCCGCGAGAACCTGATCGCCGATCTTGACCTTCGCCTTGGTGCCGGCCGGGGCCGCCTCATTGGTGTAGTTCACCGAGAGGTTGACCAACGCCGACTTGGCGACGTCGCAGCTCGTCGTGAACTTTTCCGTACCGGTTGCCTTGAACTGGAAGGAGCATTCATTCGGGTCGGCGACGACTGTCACCGGCGACGAGGCGAGGGCCTGTTCCAGCTTCGGATTGGCGAAATGGGTGATCGCCTTGAAGATCGGGAAGTAGGTCAGCGCCGCGAGCAGGAAGCCGGCCAGAATGATCGGCTTCCGGCCGATCTTGTCGGAGAGCCAGCCGAACAGGACAAAGCCCGGCGTAGCCAGCGCCAGCGCGACCACAATCATGATTTGCGCGGGGACGGCAGGCACCTTGATGGTCTGGGTCAGGAAGAACAGCGCATAGAACTGTCCGCCGTACCACACCACGGCTTCACCAGCGGTGGCGCCGAGCAGCGCGAGGATCGCGATCTTGGCGTTGGACCATTGGCCGAAGGCCTCGCTCAACGGTCGCTTCGAGGTCTTGCCTTCCTCCTTCATGCGCTGGAAAACCGGCGACTCGTTCAGGCTCAGCCGGATCCAGATCGACACGACCAGCAGTATGCCGGACAACAGGAACGGCACGCGCCAGCCCCAGTCGCCGAACGGCCCTTCGCCCATCCATGTGCGGATGCCCAGGATCAGCAACAGGGCCATGAACAGGCCGAGCGTGGCCGTGGTTTGGATCCAGGACGTGTAGTAGCCGCGCTTATTCTGCGGCGCATGCTCTGCAACGTAAGTGGCGGCTCCGCCATACTCGCCGCCAAGCGCAAGGCCCTGGATCAGGCGGAGGGCGATCAGGACGATCGGAGCCGCGATGCCCCAGGTGGCGTAGCCGGGAAGCAAGCCGATGAAGAAGGTGCCGACGCCCATCAGGGTCATCGTGACGAGGAACGTGTATTTGCGGCCGATCATGTCGCCGAGACGGCCAAAAATCAGCGCACCAAACGGACGAACGGCGAAACCCGCCGCGAACGCGAGCAACGCGAAGATGAACCCGACATTCGGAGGAACGTTCGAGAAGAAGTACTTCGCCAGGAACGCGCCGAGGGTTCCGTAGATGTAGAAGTCATACCATTCGAACACGGTGCCGAGCGAGGAAGCGAAAATGACCTTCCTTTCCTCGGCAGTCATACCACCCGTACGGGCGCTTCCGCCCGCAGTTGCAGCCATCGTCATTCGCTTGCTCCCCAGTGCTTATACGATCCTTTCCCACACGCCCGGCCGTGCCGGATCGAATATGGGGGACTGGGCCGAAAGTAACATCGCAGTGAAACCCGTCCCAATAAGACTTTTGGCTTTTGCACGCCGACATCTTATCCTTGGTGGAGTGAACGGGACGAAACGCTTCCGGTGCGTCTATTGCAGCGCACAAGCAGGTTAACTGCGTTGGCATCTGGCATTATCAAGCACTTGCGTGATACTGCCGCGCGGGGGACAACCGAGTTGCGCGGGTTGGCCAACACCCGCTTGTGGGACTGAGATGACTGCTGTTGCCAATTCTCATCTTGTCATTGCCGACGACCATCCGCTGTTCCGCGATGCGTTGCGCCAGGCGGTGTCGAGTGTCGTGAGTTCGGCCACGATCAGCGAGGCTGGATCATTCGAGGACCTGACCGCGCTGCTTGAACGCGACTCCGACGTCGACCTGATCCTGCTCGACCTGACGATGCCGGGGATCAGTGGCTTCTCCGGCCTGATCTATCTGCGGGCGCAGTATCCGGCGATCCCGGTGGTCATCGTCTCCGCCAGCGATGATGCCGGAACTATCCGTCGTTCGCTCGATTTCGGCGCCTCGGGTTTTATCCCCAAGCGCTTCGGCGTGGAGACGCTGCGTGATGCGATCATGAAGGTGATGGAGGGCGACGTCTGGGTTCCGCCGGACACCGATCTCTCCGCGGCGGGCGATCCCGACATGACGCGCCTGCGCGACCGCCTCGTGACGCTGACCCCGCAGCAGGTGCGGGTATTGATGATGCTGTCGGAGGGGCTGCTCAACAAGCAGATCGCCTACGAACTCGGGGTCTCCGAGGCGACCATCAAGGCCCATGTTTCGGCCATCCTGCAGAAGCTCGGCGTCGAAAGCCGGACGCAAGCCGTGATCGCCGCCGCGAAGATCGCCGGCGGCCAGTGGCGCCAGGGCACGCCGACGACCTAGTCAACTCCAGCTCTGATTGCCGGGCTTCAGCCATCGCGCCGGCGGGGGAAGCGAACGCGCGCCCGATGGCAGGCCTCCACTAGGTCATCCAGCTCTCCCCTCAAAGTGCGCGTCGGTCGAAAACCGGGTATTCTGCCCGGCACCGGCCCGTGAGAGGCCGCGTGCTTTTGGGGAGAACGCCATGATCTCTGCAACTCGTGTCGCCGGATTGTCGCTGGCTGCGGCAATCCTGCTCGGTGTCGGCTCTTTCAGCAGCGCTCAGGCCAAGCCGCTGATGATCGTCGGCCTCGACGAGAAATTGCTGTGGGACGACGACGGCAAGCCGGTGCTGTCAGCGCCGGGCAAGGATCAAGTGCTGATCGTTGATCTCGCCGATCCCGAGAACCCGAAGATCGTAGCTGCTCTCCCATTGAAGAACTCGGTGGTCGGCCCGCCGGTCAACGTCGATATCGATCCCACCGGGACAGTGGCGCTGGTCGCGGATTCGGTCGACGTGGTGAAGGAAGGCGACGCCCTGAAGCAGGTGCCGGACAACAAGATCTATGTGATCGATCTCAAGGCGACTCCGCCCAAGCTGGCAGCGACCATGACCGGCGGAAAGCAGCCATCGGGGCTGAGCTTCAGTCCCGATGGAAAGATGGCGTTGGTCGCCAACCGCGGAGACAATTCGATCAGCGTACTTGCGGTGAATGGCACTGACGTCAAGATCGCCGACACGGTCTCGATGCCTGACAGCGTCGCGCATGTCGCGTTCGCGCCGGATGGCAAGCACGCGCTGGTCGCGCGTTTCCCCGCCCACAAGATATCGGTGCTCGATATCGCCGGCGACAAAGTCACCTACACCAAGATCGACCTGCCGGCCGGCCAATGGCCCTACAACGTCGCAGTGACGCCGAACAGCAAGATCGCATTGACGTCGGATAATGGCAACGCGGGCGCGTCGGACGGCAGCGTCGACACGACCAGCGTCATCGATCTCGAAGCGAAGCCGCCGCGCATCATCGATCGCGTGGTGGTCGGCGACGGACCGGAAGGGCTTGCCGTCAGCCCGAAGGGCGATCTCGCAGTCTCGGTGATCCTGCGCGGCTCGAACATGAAGAATGCGTTCTTCCATGAGAAGAACGGCAGCGTCTCGGTCTTGAAGATCGATGGCAAGAAAGTGACCAAGATCCGAGATATCGACGTTGGCGGACTGCCCGAGGCTGCCGTCTTCACGCCTGACGGAAAATACATCCTGGTCGGAAACTACCTCAGCCAGGACTTCTCCATCCTCAAGGTCGACGGAACTGATGTCACCGACACGGGCAAGCGCTTTCAGGTGCCCGGGCACCCTGCATCGGCGAGAATGGGGCCGAACTAAACTGGAGCGCAAACGCGGATCACCCCTCCCACGAGAGAGACGGTCTTTCGCTGCCGCGCCACTCGACCCGATTTCGTCGCGCGCTTAGACGCTCGCCCGGACTGCGCCCTCGCGCTCACTCCGCCGCGACCATCTGCTGGGTGCGCCATTGCCCGAGCAGTGCGCGCAGCGAAGCCGGCTTGACCGGCTTGTTCAGCACCGCGATGCTCTCCTCGCGCGCGGCGGCGCGCACCGCGGGGCTGCGGTCGGCCGTGATCAGGATCGCGGGGATGTTGTCACCGAAGCGGCGGCGGATCTCGCGGATCGCGGCGACGCCGTTGCCGCGGTCGAGATGGTAGTCGACCAGCACGCCGGTGACGCGGCCGCCGGCCGCTTCGATCGCGTTGATGGCGGCATCCGAATCGGTCACCGCGATCACCTCGGCGTCCCACGCCGTCAGTAGTGTCTTCATGCCGTCGAGGATGGCGGGATCGTTCTCGATGCAGACGATCCGCGCGCCGCTCATCGGCGTCTTCGACAGCGGCGTGGCGCTGGTGACTGCTGCGGTGTGGTTGATCGCGGTTGCGACCGGCACGCTGACCGAGAACACCGAGCCGCCGCTGGTGTTGGCATCGATCGCAATGCGGTGGTTGAGGACCCGCGCCAGCCGCTCGACGATGGACAATCCAAGGCCGAGACCGCGCGCGATCCGGGCGCCCTGTTCGAGACGATGGAATTCCTTGAAGATCTCGCCGCGCTTCTGAACGGGGATGCCGACGCCGGTGTCGTAGATGCCGATCTGGAGCCGGTCGCCGCGGCGGCGGCAGCCGACCAGCACGCGGCCGCGCGGGGTATATTTGATCGCGTTGGAAATGAAATTCTGCAACAGCCGGCGCAGCAGCGAGCGGTCGGATTCGACCGGCAGCGAACAGGGCACGAAGCGAAGATCGAGGCTCTTGTCGCGGGCGATCGGCGCGAATTCGATCTCGAGCGAACGCATCAGGTCGGCCATCCTGAAGCTCGAGATCGACGGCGTCATGGCGCCGGCGTCGAGCCTGGAGATGTCGAGCAGCGCGCCCAGGATGTCCTCGATCGCTTCGAGTGAATCGTCGATATTCTCGACCAGGCGAGAATCCTCGCCGCCGTTCTGGCGCTCGACCAGGCTCGTCACATAGAGCCGCGCCGCGTTGAGCGGTTGCAGGATGTCGTGGCTTGCGGCGGCGAGGAAGCGGGTCTTGGACGCGTTGGCGTCCTCGGCGGCGCTCTTGGCGAGCGCGAGCTCCGAATTGAGCTGGGTCAGCTCCTCGGTGCGGTCGCGCACCCGCTTTTCCAGCGTCGCATTGGCGCGCTCAAGCGCCTCGGCGGCCTCGAAGCTCGGCGTGACATCGGAGAAGGTGATGACGAGGCCGCCGCCCGGCATGCGGTTGGCGCGCACCTCGATCACCAGATGGCGATCGGTGAAGCGCTCCAGGTAGGGCTCGCCCTCGGTCGTGTAGGCGCGCAGCCGCTGCTCCAGCAGGTTGTCGCTGTCGCCGGCTGCCGGCGGGCTGACCGCCCCCATGCATTCGAGGATCTCCGGCAGCGGGATGCCGAGCTGCACCAGGTGCGGCGGTAGCGCCAGCAGCTCGCTGAACTGGCGGTTGGAGCAGATCAACTGCAGGTCGGCGTCGAACACGGCGATGCCCTGACGCACGTGGTTGAGCGCGGTCTGCAGGATCTCGCGATTGAAATGCAGCGCGGCGTGGGAGTCGTCGAGCAGCTTCAGTGCGGCCTTGGCCGACACGGTGCGCCGCTGCAGCATCAGCGACATCACGAGACGCGACGACGCCGCGCCGATCGACGAAGCGATCAGCCGCTCGGCATGCTGCAACAGCTCGAAGTCCGCCGGCGCGGAAGCATCGAGCGCGCCGTTGCGGTCGGTGGCGAAGGCGGCGAATGCCTCCCGGGCGCGGTCGGGGCCGAGATATTGCGCCACCGTGCTCTGGATGTCCTGCACCGTCACGGTGCTGCGCCAGCGCCGGAAGGTCGGCGCGATCGGAGCCAGTGCATTGGGCACGAACACGTCGGCCTGCAGCAGCTCGATCGATGACGGCGCGCGTGCCAGCGAGAACAGCACGTAAGTGAGGATGTTGAGCCCGAGGCTCCACAGCACGCCGTGCAGTAGCGGCGGCAGGTCGGCGTCGAACAGCGCCTGCGGTCGCAGCGCCTCGATCCCGAACGGCCCGTGCTGCAGCAGCATCAGGCCCGCGGTCGAGGTTTCGAGGAAGCTCGGCACGAACAGCGTGTAGAGCCACATCGCGAAGCCGACCAGCATGCCCGCCATCGCGCCGCGAGCGGTGGCGCGGCGCCAGAACAGGCCGCCGAAGAACGCCGGCGCGAGCTGCGCGATCGCCGCAAAGGACAGCAGGCCGATCGCAACGAGCTGGGTGTTGCCGAGCGCGCGATAGTAGAAATAGGCCATCACCATGATGGCGAAGATCGAGAAGCGCCGCGCCTTCAAGAGGAAATCGCCGAAATCCTTCTGGCCCGCGCGGGCATCGTCGCTGCGCGGCAGCACCAGCGGCAGCACGATGTCATTGGAGACCATGATCGACAGCGCCACGCATTCGACGATCACCATCGCGGTCGCTGCCGACAGGCCGCCGACAAATACGGCGAGGCTGAGCAGCGGCGAATTACCCTCGATCGGCAGCGCCAGCACGAACATGTCGGCATCGACGGCGCCGAACGGGAAAACGATCAGGCCGGCGATCGCGATCGGAATCACGAATACGTTGATCACGATGAGATAGAGCGGGAACAGCCAGCGCGCGCGGCTGACATCCGCGCTGGTCGAGTTCTCCACCACGCTGACATGGAACTGGCGCGGCAGCAGCATGACGGCGACGAACGACAGCAGCGTCATGATCAGGAAGTTGCCGATCGATGGCACATACTCGATCGCGCGCAAGGCCTCCGGCGTCTTCAGGGCGCGCTCGTAGAGCTCGACCGGCGAGAACATCCAGAAGGTGACGAAGGCGCCGGCGGCGATGAAGGCAACCAGCTTGACGATGGATTCGGCGGCGATCGCCAGGATCAGGCCGTGCTGGTGCTCGGTCGCGTCGGTGTGGCGGGTGCCGAACAGCACCGCGAACACCGCCATCGCGAGCGTCACCATCAGCGCGATGTCGCCGAGGATCGGAACCTTGGAGAAGGCCTGATCCTCGCTCAGGATCGTCTCCAGCGAGGAGGCCATCGCCTTCAGTTGCAGCGCGATATAGGGCACCGAGCCGATGATCGCGATCAGCGCCACCGTGGCGGCCACCGCCTGGCTCTTGCCGTAGCGGGCGGCGATGAAGTCGGCGATCGAGGTGATGTTCTGCGACTTGGCCAGCGCGATCACGCGGCGCAGCAGCGGCGTGAATAGCCCGACCATGATGATCGGGCCGACATAGATCGCGAGGAAGTCGACGCTGGTGCGGGTCGCGAAGCCGACCGAGCCGAAGAAGGTCCAGGAGGTGCAGTAGATCGCGAGCGACAGCGGATAGATCCACTGGCTGGCACGGCCGCGCTCGTCGGGCGACATCCTGTCGCCGCGGCTGGCCACGAAGAACAGCAATCCGATATACGCGAACGCCGTGACGATCACGCCCCAGTCGTGCAGCATTGGCTGCTCATCTCCCTTCCCGGCCCTGGAGAGGGCCGCGCGCCGGATTATAGACGCAATGGGCCGGCCGCGCACTGCACGACCGGCCCGATTTCGGGATCAGGACGGAGTAGGGTTACTCGGCCGCCAGCGCCTTCTTGCCGAGGGGCAGGCCAAGCCGCTCCCAGACCTGCAGCAGCGCGTCCGCCAGCGCGTCGATCAGGCCGTCGTCATGGTAGGGCGAGGGTGTGATGCGCAGCCGCTCGGTGCCCTTGGCGACGGTCGGATAGTTGATCGGCTGGATATAGATGCCGTGCTCCTCCAGCAGCAGGTCGGAGGCGCGCTTGCATTTCTCGGGATCGCCGACGAACAGCGGCACGATATGGGTGTCGCTCGACATCACGGGCAGGCCGGCGGCGGTCAAGATCGCCTTGGTGCGGGCGGCGCGGTCCTGATGGCGCTCGCGCTCCCAGTTCGAGGTCTTGAGATGGCGGATCGCAGCGGTCGCGGCCGAGCAGATCGCCGGCGGCAGCGCGGTGGTGAAGATGAAACCCGGCGCGTAGGAGCGCACCGCGTCGATGATCTCGGCCTTTCCGGCGATATAGCCGCCGAGACAGCCGAACGCCTTTGCGAGCGTACCCTCGAGGACATCGATCCGCTGCATCACGCCGTCACGCTCGGCAATGCCGCCGCCGCGCGGGCCGTACATGCCGACGGCGTGAACCTCGTCGACATAGGTCATGGCGCCGTATGTCTCGGCGAGATCGCAGATCTTCGCCAGCGGCGCGACGTCGCCGTCCATCGAATACAGGCTCTCGCAGGCGATCAGCTTGGGCCGGGCAGGACCGGCGGCAATCAGCAGCTCTTCGAGATGCGCGACGTCGTTGTGGCGGAAGATCTGGCGCTCGCAGCCGGCCTGGCGAACGCCCTCGATCATCGAGTTGTGGTTCAGCGCGTCGGACAGGATCAGGCAGTTCGGGATCAGCTTCGCGATCGTCGAGATGCCGGTCTGGTTGGAGACATAGCCCGAGGTGAACAGCAGCGCAGCTTGCTTGCCATGGAGATCGGCGAGCTCGGCCTCGAGCTGCACCAGCGGATGGTGGGTACCGGCGATGTTGCGGGTGCCGCCGGCGCCGGTGCCGACCCGGGTCGCGGTCTCGACCATGGCGCCGACCACTTTCGGGTGCTGGCCCATGCCGAGATAGTCGTTGGAGCACCAGATCACGACATCGCGCTGGCCCTTGGGCGAATGCCATGTCGCGTGCGGGAAGCGCCCCGCGATCCGCTCGAGGTCGGCGAAGACGCGATAGCGCCGCTCGTCATGCAGGCGGTTGAGGGCGGCGTTGAAGAACTGGCTGTAGTCCATCGGCGAACCTGGAACCTGACCGGAATTGTTGCTTCTTCTTAGAGCTTTTCCAGCTCCAATGTCCATCTGCCCGCCCATATTTGGCCACGCGGGCGCCTTGGGCAAATTGCCCTAGCCGAGCCGGTCAGGCTTGATTTCGATCAAATCGGCGCGATGCCGGGGCAATTTGCCCGCGTCGCCGACGCTCAGGTGGTGCGGAAGCGCAGCATCCCGTCGGCCGTCTCGGCGGTCAGCCGTCCTTCGACCAGCATGTAATTGACGTGGGCGATCAACTCGCCGGCGGCAAAGCCCATCTGGTGGGCATCCAGCACGTGCTTATGGAACACGACCGGCACCAGTTCCTTGGAGGTCTGCGGCACCTCGCGGCAGGCCTCCGCGATCAGCCGGCAGCGCTCCTCGTGGTGATCGGCGAGCTGCTTGATCCGGGTCTTCAGCCCGTAGAACGGCACGCCATGGCCGGGCAGCACCATCACGTCGTACGGCAGCGTGGTGGTGAGGCTCGCCAGCGAGGCCAGATATTCGCCGAGCGAATTCTGCTCGGGCTCGACCGCCCAGACGCTGACATTGGGCGAGATCTTGCTCAGCACCTGGTCGGCGGAGAGGAACAGCTTGTCGGCCGCGCAATACAGCATCACCTGGTCGAGCGCGTGGCCGCCGCCGGTGATCACCTTGAAGCGCCGCGCGCCGATCACGACCTCGTCGCCATGGGTGAGGCGGTGATAGGACGGCGGCAGCACCGACACCCGCTTCAGATAGTCCTGGCCGCGGCCGAGCAGCTTTTCGGTGAGGTCCTCGTCCATGCCGTGGCGGCGGAAGAACAGCCGCTGCGCGTTGCGCCGCTCCTCGGTGCCGCGGTTCTGGTGATAGACCGATTGCAGATATTCGACCTGCGACATGAACAGCGGGCAGTCGAAGCGCTCGGTGATCCAGCCGGCGAGACCGACATGATCGGGATGCGAATGCGTCACGATCAGCCGGGTGACCTTGACGTGCCTGAGCGGTCCCTCGAACAGCGTGGTCCAGGCGGCGATCGATTCCTCGTTGCCGAAACCGGAATCCACCATGGTCCAGCCGTCGCCGTCGGCGAGCAGATAGATGTTCACATGGTTGAGGCGGAACGGCAGCTTCAGCCGTGCCCAGAGCACGCCGGGCGCCACCTCCACGACCTGGTCGTGGCCGGGATGGTTCTCCCAGGGGTATCTCAGTGCCTCTGCCGAGGAGTGGATGCTGTCGGTCTTGGAATGCATGCTACCGGCTTAGCGGGACACGGGCGGCCGCGCCAGCCGAAAATCGGGATGGCGGTCCCCGGAAATGGTGTGTGTCAGAAGCGAGAATTCCGCGGCCCGGATGAAGCCGCCACGTCATTCCGGGCGATGCGCAGCATCAAACCCGGAATCTCGAGATTCCGGGTGCGGTTCTGACGGACCGCCCCGGAATGACGCGCTCGCCTACGCCGCGCGGATGTTCGACAGGAAGCCGTCGATCTCCGAGCGCAGCACGTCGGCCTCGTGGCGCAGCGCGTCGGAGGCGTTCAGCACTTCGCCCGCGGCAGCGCCGGCCTCCGAGGAGGCGTTGCTGACGCCGACGATGTTGCTCGATACCTCGCTGGTGCCGCCGGCGGCGTGCTGGATGTTGCGGGCGATCTCGCGGGTCGCCGCGCCCTGTTCCTCGACCGCGGCGGCGATCGCGGTGGTGACGTCGTTGATCTCGCCGATCGTGCTCGAGATGTTGCGGATCGCGGAGACGGCCGTGGTTGTCACCTCCTGCATGCTGACGATCTGCTGGCGGATCTCCTCGGTCGCCTTCGCGGTCTGGCTGGCGAGGTTCTTCACCTCGGAGGCGACCACCGCGAAGCCGCGGCCGGCCTCGCCGGCACGCGCCGCCTCGATGGTGGCGTTGAGCGCGAGCAGGTTGGTCTGCGAGGCGATGGTCTGGATCAGATCGACCACGACGCTGATGCGCGCGGCGTTGTCCGCCAGCCCCTGCATCGTGGTATCGGTAGCGCGGGCTTCCTCCACCGCCTTGCGGGCGATCTCCGCGGAGGTGACGACCTGGCGGCCGATTTCGGCGATCGACGACGACAGCTCCTCGGTGCCGGCCGACACCGTCTGCACGTTGACCGAGGTTTCCTCCGCCGCGGACGCAACCGCGCTCACCAGTGCGCTGGACTGGTCGGCGGTCGCCGACATGCTCTGCGCGGTCGACTGCATCGAGTTTGCCGCGGACTGCAGGCTGCCTAGCGCGGCGCGGACCGTGGATTCGAACTCGGCGATCTGCGTCTCCATGCGCGAGGCGCGCTCGGCCTTGGCGATGCGGTCCTGGTTCTGGCTGGCCGTAAGCTCGCGGCCCTCAAGCATGCTCTCGCGGAACACCTGCAACGCGTCGGCCATCACCGCGATCTCGTCGCGCTGGCGGCTCTGCGGGATTTCAGTATCGAGGTCGCCGTCGGACAGCAACTGCATCGAGCGCTGCAGGCCGCGGATGCGGCGAAGGATGTTGCGCCCGACATAGAGCCAGACGAACAGGAATGAGCCGACCAGCGTCAGCGCGCCCAGCCCGATCATCACCATGGTCGCGAGCGAGATCTGCTGCCGTGCCTGGAAGGTCGAGCTGTCCGTCTCCTTCTGCACGCCGTCGACGAGCTGCTGGACGCTGATGCCGAGCCCGACATTGAGCTTGCGGGTTTCCTCCAGGATGGTCTGACCGTAGTCGATCGAATCGAGTTCCTTCTGGCGCACCTTGAACACGCCGGTCTTACCTTCGCCGAGCGCCAGCAGCTTTTGCGCGGTGTCGCGCACCGCGACAATCGCCGGGTTCTTCGGCAGGTCTTCCAGATTGGACTTGACGCGTTCGCGCCCGGCCTTGAACTCGGCTTCGATCGCATCCAGCGTCTCGCTGGAATTGGCCGACAGCGCCGCGGTCATGTCGGCTGCCATCAGGTTACCGGCGGCGAGCACATTGCTGATCTGGCCGACGGTGCGGGCCGCCTCGGTGGCGTCATCCGCCGACACTTCGGCCGATGCGAGGATGGCGTTGAGCCGCGTCTGCGCGTCGAGCATCGCGGGATTGGCGGCGGCGACGAACGCCGCCTGGGCCTTGCGCAGCGCGTCATATTGCTTGCTGCGCAGCGCGCCGACGTCGAGTCGCTCGCGTGCCGCCGAGATCAGGCTCTTGGTTGCGTCGTCGATGTTCTTGACCGTCTCCTGAAGCGCGCTGACGACGGACTTGTCTGCGCCAAGCTCGATGATCTCGCCAAGCTTGGCATTGGTGAGCTGGGCGACTTCCTGCACCTTCTTGGTGTGCTCGGCGAGCGCATCGTCGTTCTGCACGGCGAGCAGGCCGGGCCCTTGGGCGGCAAGCGCGGCGCTCTGGGCGGCGAGCTGCAGGCTGGCGGCAAGCCGCGGAATGTCGCGGCCGCTGAGATTGGTCATTGTGCCGCCGAGCTGGTGCAGAACCACTCCGGCGCCGGCGCTGATGACGAGCGCCATGCCTGCGATGACAGCGAAAGCCGCGAACAGGCTGCCCCTGACGCCCATCTGCGGAAGCCGGATACGCTTGAGATTGAGTTTGCCGAGCTTGAACCGAAACGCCATTGCCCCGTGTCCCCGTGGTCACTACCCTTGGATGTTCCTCGCGCGGCAGTATCGTTGTGGCCGGTTAACAAAATCGGGCAAATTGCGGCAGCCTGCGCGATTTTTGGGCGGCGGAGGTCCGCTGCCGCTTTCTTCCGCGTACCGGAATCGATGCACGTATGCGAACGCAAAAAGGCCGGCGTGAGCCGGCCTTCTCCACGCCTGGTTGTGGCGCGTGATCTCAGTAAGGGGCGACCGCCGAGCCGCCGAGGTTGAAGCGGTAGTTGAGACCCGCCTTCACCGTGTGCTCGTCATTGTGGAAGCTGCCGAATGGCGCCAGCGATGCCGGGCTGGTGAACCGGCTGTCGCCGAAGTCGTAGTACTGGTACTCGACCTTGGCTGACCAGCTCGGCGCGAACATGTATTCGGCGCCGGCGCCGACGGTCCAGCCGTTGCTGTGATTGTCGCTGAGGGTGAAGGCGACCGGCACGCCGCCTGACGTCACGGACTCGTTGTTGTCGGAATAGGCGTAACCGCCCTTCACGTAGATCAGGCCCGGACCCCAGGTGTAGCCGACGCGGCCGGTGACCGAGGCGATGCCGCGCTGGTTGTTGTTGTAGACGAGGCCGTTCGGGAAGATCGCGTTGAGCTGGTGGCTGCCGACCCAGGAATACTGGCCTTCAAGGCCGATCACCCAATTGGTCGACAACTGCCAGTCGTAGCCGGCCTGCACGCCGCCCATGAAGCGGGCGCTAGAGTCGGTGAGCGCGAGCCCGTTGAAGGTGTTGTCGCTGCCCGAGAACACGCCGCCGAGATGGCCGCCGATATAGAAGCCGGTCCAGTTGTAGAGCGGTGCGGCGTAAACAGGGGCGGGCGCCTTCTGGTAATACGGGCGGGCGCCGAGGTCGGCGGCCTGGGCGGTCGCGCCCAAGGCGACGACGGCGGCTGCGACAGTTGCGAGCAGGAACTTCTTCATTTGGGTCAGTCTCCGGACAAGTCATGGGGAGACGCCGCTTTGTTGGCGCCATCCTTAGGCCGCGCAGCTAGACCCAATTTGAATAAAATGCTGTCACCCGATGACGACAGCGACCGCTAACCCCATCCTTTGGCTCGGAAACGCTTTCTTGTGCCTAACGGATGCTTAACGGGAAGAGTGAAGAGAAGCTTAAATCTTACTGCATTATAAGAGTTGTATCTCCTCGTCCTGGGAGCCTGTGAATCTATTCACCCGTCATTGCGAGGAGCTCGCAATGACGTGAATGGATCAGCGCGCCTATCAACAGTCATCCTGAACCGGGCTAGCTTCGTTTAACCAAGCCGGCGGCGTACGTCGTCGCGGATCTGTTCGCGAAACGCCAGCCGTCGCGCCGGGCGGTCCTTCTCGGGGACGTCGTGGCGATTGAAGATGTCGAACTTCTCGAGGATCGGATAGCGCTCGCTCGCCATCGCCAGCACGCGCAGCAGCTCGGCGGCCTGCGGGCTCGGGCCACTGACCTCCCATCGGCGGATCGTGTCGGCGCCGCCGGCGCCCGGCAACCCGCACAGCTTCGCCATGTCGGTCGCCGTGAGCTTTCGTCCGATCGCCTCGCCGAGATCTTCGCGCAGTTTCTTGAGTTCGGGGCCGGTCAATTTGGTTCCGCTCCGGGGCAATGAAGTGCGAAGTGAGTCATGTGCGCTACGATGCTGTCAACGATTCGATCCGGCATTTATCTCGCCGCAATTCGTCACGGGCGCGGCGTTGCGTTGTCCTGAGATGGGGCCGCTTGTGGGGACGCCGCCGAAAATCTTCCGTTCCAGGTAACCTTTCTGCTCTCCGGCCGAACCTTCCTTAGGCGGCCGCTTCGGTGCGCCGCAAGCAACCTTGCATCGGCTCGCAAAGCAACCCGGAGGAACCCATATGTCCAATCGCACGCTATCGGCACTTGTTACCGGCGCCTTCGTCACGGCCATCGCATCGCTCACCGTCACACCTGCCACCGCACAAGGTGGCATGGAAAAAATGGGGAAGGGCGACATGGAGAAAATGATGAAGGAAAAACAGGCCGAGACCGCCAAGGCGGTGAAGTCCGGCAAGATGGAGAAGTGCTACGGCGTGGCGCTGAAGGGGCAGAACGACTGTTATGCGGGGCCCGGTACGACCTGCGCGGGCACCAGCACGGTGAACTACCAGGGCAATGCATTCAAGCTCGAGCCGAAGGGCACTTGCACAACCGTTCAGACACCGAGCGGACCGGGAAGCCTGACCCCGAAGAAGGCGTGAGACGTTGGCTGGGGCGGACGACGCTGTCGCCCGCCCCCTCTCCATCTGGAGGTCCGCCGTGTCGTTACCATCGTCAAGCACCCCTGACCGCATCCCGGCGCGCGGCGGCGTCGGGCTGAAGGCAGAGCACTACCGCACGATCGTCGAGCAGCGACCTGACATCGGATTCTTCGAGGTCCACGCGGAAAACTACATGGGTGCGGGCGGCCCGCCACACCGTTATCTGTCGGCCATTCGCGAGCGATATCCGCTCTCGCTGCACGGCGTCGGGCTTTCGATCGGCGCCGATCGGCCGCTTGATCAAGAGCATCTCGAGCGTCTCAGGCGGCTGATCAGGTGCTACGCGCCCGGATTATTCTCCGAACACCTGGCCTGGTCATCACATGGCGGCGCGTTTCTCAACGATCTGCTGCCCGTCCCTTATACCGGTCAAGCGCTGGCCCGCGTCGCCGAGCACATCGATCAGGTCCAGGATGCCCTTGGCCGGCAGATGCTTCTGGAAAATCCATCGACATATCTTGCCTTCGCCGAGAGCACCTATTCGGAGCTCGATTTCATCGCAGAGGTGGTGCGGCGCACCGGCTGCGGCCTGCTGCTCGACGTCAACAATGTCTACGTCGCCTCGACCAATCAGCAGTGCGATCCGTTCGGCTATATCGACGCTTATCCGCTCGCCCATGTCCACGAAGTTCATCTCGCCGGCCACACGCAGGATGCCGATGACAAGGGCCGGCCGCTCCTGATCGATACTCATAATCGCCCGGTCGACGACATGGTCTGGGATCTCTATGCCTATGCTGTCGCGCGGACGGGACCGATTGCAACGCTGATCGAGCGGGATGCGGACGTGCCGCCGTGGCCCGTACTTAAGGACGAAGCCGATCGCGCCGAAACGATCATGGTCGCAGCACAAACAAAGGCCGTCGGTCATGCGGCCGCTCGCTGAACGACAGGCCGCCTTCGCGGCGGCTCTGCTGAACGCTGCGCTGCCGACTCCCCATGGTTTGGTCGGTCCGGATGGCGAGCCGGACCCCAAGCGCTTTGCTGTCTATCGCAACAATGTTGTGGCCGGCCTGATCGAGGCACTCAAGGATGGCTTCCCAGCGGTGCGCCGACTGGTCGGCGACGATTTCTTTTGCGCGATGGCGCGGGCTCACGTCGCAGTCGAGCCGCCGCGCTCGCCGATCCTGCTCGAATATGGCGCAGGATTTGCGGAATTCATCCGGACCTTCGAACCGGCCGCCGCGCTGCCCTATCTCGCCGACGTTGCGTGCATTGAGCGGGCCTGGACGGAGGCCTATCACGCACCCGAAGCTTCGCCGATTGACCCTGAGGCGTTCACAACGATTGCGTCCGATCAGCTTCCGGCGATTCGGCTCGCGCTGCATCCCTCGTTGCGCCTCGTCCGCTCGCAATTCCCGGCGCTGACGATCTGGCGGATGAATGTCGGCGATGGCATTCCGGCTTCGGTCGATCTCGCGGCCGGCGGCGAGGACGTGCTGATCGTTCGACCGTTCGCCGACGTCGAGGTTCGGTCAATTCCGCGCGGCAGCCTCGAATTCATTCAGGCCTTGGCTGACCAGGAGCCGGTTGTCGCGGCCCTGCAAGCAGGCCTCATCGCCGATCCCGGTTTTGACTTGGCGGCCAACCTGTCTGATCTGATGCGGGCAGGCGCCCTGGTTGGTTTCGACCTCGCTCCCGATCGAAGGTGGACATGACTGGCGCGGCGATCATTGCCAATTTCGACCATGCTGTGCGAGCGATCGCGGGATACCTGGCCCGCGTCGCGCTGGTCGTCGCGCCTCCAGTGCTGCGGGTCGCGCTTGCCGTGCCCTTCTTCAAATCCGGGCTCACCAAATGGGCCGGCTTCCTCTCCCTTTCGCCGGCCGCGGAATATCTCTTCGAGGACGAATTCAAGCTCCACATCTTCGGTCAAGCCTACGACTTTCCAGCGCCGGCCGTGTTCGCCTATGTCGACGGTATTGCTGAGATCGTGCTCCCCGTATTGCTGGTGGTTGGTCTTGCGACCCGCTTCTCCGCACTCGGGCTTTTCGTCATGACCGGCGTCATCCAGCTCGTGGTGCCGGAGGGCTGGGCAAACTTTCACCTGCCCTGGGCGGGGCTCGCACTCGCCATCATCGCGCTCGGCCCAGGGACGCTGTCCCTTGACCATTGGCTCGATAGACGATGGGCAAAGCGGGGAGGCGCACGTGACGTCGCATGATCCCCGCGGCGGCGGACCATCGCTTCGACTGGTCGGGAAGGACGATGACGGCCGCCAAACGGCGCCGGTCGCAAGAGATGTCGATTGGTCGATCCTGATGGCACATGCTCAGGATGGTGACCGAGCCGCCTATCACCGGCTGCTGCAGGAGATCACACCCTACCTGCGCTCGCTTGCGGCGCGACGACACCGGGACCCCAGCGACGTCGAGGATGCCGTCCAGGACGTGCTGCTGACCGTGCATTCGATCCGGCAGACCTACGACCCTGCTCGGCCGTTTGCACCATGGCTTGTCGCGATCGCCAACCGGCGCTTCGTCGACCGGCTGCGCCGCCAGAGCCGGCGGCGCGAGCGAGAGGTCGCCTTGACCCCCGAGCATGAAGCCTTTTGCGAGCCGCAAACGAACCTCGAGGCGGGCCGGGACCGTCAGGAGCTCGAAGGCATCGTCGACAATCTTCCTCCTGCGCAGCGACACGCCATCCGGTTGCTCAAGCTCAGGGAGATGTCTTTAAGGGAGGCTGCGGTCGTGAGCGGCATGTCCGTCACGTCGCTCAAGGTGAACGCGCACCGCGCCCTTAAGAAACTCAAGAAGCTGCTGGTCGATCGGAGCGAGCCGTGATCAAGACATCCGATCTCATTGCTTCGCTTGCCGCGAACGCCGCCCCGGTCCGGCGGTTGCGACCGCCTGTGATGCGGGCGGCCTGCTGGCTCGTGCTTGCCGTCACGGTGCTGGCGCTCCTCGCCGTCAATCAAGGCATCCGCCCCGATCTGGTTCAGAAGCTGCATCAGCCGGCTTTTGCTGTGTGCTTGGCGGCCTCGGCCTTGACCGGCGTGCTCGGTGCTGTCGCCGCCTTCCTTGTCAGTCTGCCCGATCGATCGCGCCTCTGGCTCCTTCTGCCGCTCCCGGCGCTGGTGCTGTGGCTATCGAATATCGGCTATCAGTGCCTGGCAGAGTGGGTCTCGATCGGCCCCGACGGCATGAGTTTGGGCGAAACTGCACGATGCTTTGCGACTCTGGTGCTGACCAGTTTGCCTTTGTCACTCGCCATGCTGGTCATGCTGCGTTATGCCGCGCCGCTCCGCCCGACCGCAGCAACCATGATGGGTAGTCTCGCCGTGGCGGCGATCACGGCAACGGCGCTGTCGCTGTTTCACGTGATCGACGCGAGCGTGATGGTCCTGATGTGGAATCTGGGGACGGCGATCGTGTTTGTCGGGCTGTCAGGCGCCTTCGGCCGGAGCATCTTCCGCTGGGTCGCGCCACGCACGCTCTACCCGCGGGATTGACCCGGCGCATCGGCGAATAGCAGCCAGGATCGAGAAAAGACTGGTGCTGCCAGACAGGATTGAACTGTCGACCTCTCCATTACCAATGGAGTGCTCTACCACTGAGCTACGGCAGCATGCCCGGGAAATAGAATCGGCCCGAAGGGCCCGTCCAAGCGGGCGGTTCTTGCCACAGGCCTTCCGTTGGCGCAAGCGAAAGAGCGTCCAGGAAACCGGCGAACGCGACCGGAATTGGCATTTCGTGCCGCGATCCACTGCAATCTGGGCGATTTCCCGCCGATTTGGTTCCCAATTCCCCGGCCTGGCCGTTCCATGCCAACTGAGGTCGAAATCGTACCCCT
Source organism: Bradyrhizobium sp. ORS 86 (assembly GCF_045571475.1). Taxonomy (NCBI): domain Bacteria; kingdom Pseudomonadati; phylum Pseudomonadota; class Alphaproteobacteria; order Hyphomicrobiales; family Nitrobacteraceae; genus Bradyrhizobium; species Bradyrhizobium sp. ORS 86. The sequence goes on from NZ_CP120699.1 coordinate 1,059,951, forward strand.
ACCCGGCCGGGTGGGTGCGTGGCGTCCACGCATCGTCTATCGTGGATGATGGAAGGCATTAGCGACGAGCGTTCAGGGAATGACAGGTGATCAGGACAAGGGCCGCGGACACGCCGGACCCCGCGTGAAGGTGTCCCGACAGGACCGGTTGAAGCTGGCGCTGCGCGAAAATCTGAAACGGCGGAAATCGCAGGCGCGTGGCCGGGACGAGGCCGCGCCTTCTGAAGCCGCGGATGGTTCCTTGGAGCATGATCCGGAAAAGTTGGAACCGGTTTTCCGAAAAGATCATGCTCAAACGGAGCGATGAGATCATGATGCGATTCAACCTCATCGCATCATGATCGAGATGACGCGAGCGGGCCGAAGCACTGGCCGCTGCGTGAATTGGTTTGGGGAAGCGGGTGGCGGATATGGCTGCGGACGAGACGACGATCGATCGACTGAACGCCACGACTTACGCCTTTCCACGTCATGAGCAGACCTTTCCGACGCTGACGCCGCACGAGATCGAGCGCATGCGCCGCTTCGGCGAGCCACGCTCCTACAAGGACGGCGAGGCGCTGTTCGAGACCGGCAAGCCGGGGCCTGGCATGTTCGTAGTGCTGTCGGGGGTGGTCGCGATCACCCAGCGCGACGGTCTCGGCCATGTCACGCCGATCATCGACCAGGGCGAGGGTCAATTCCTTGCCGAGATCGGCCAGCTCTCAGGGCGCGCCGCGCTGGTCGACGGTCATGCCGATGGTGATGTCGAGACCTTGCTGCTTCCCCCGGACAAATTGCGTGCGCTGCTGGTTGCCCAGGCCGATCTCGGCGAGCGGATCATGCGCGCGCTGATCCTGCGCCGGGTCAGCCTGATCCAAGGCGGCGCCGGGGGGCCGGTGCTGATCGGGCCGGCATCGGTTGGCAACATGGCGAGGCTGCAGAACTTCCTGTCGCGCAACGGCCAGCCGCATCACTTCCTCGATCCCGAGACCGATAAGGATGCCGCCGACCTCGTCGCGCGCTATTCGGCCTCCCGCGCCGATCTACCACTGGTGGTCTGCCCTGACGGCGCCGTGCTGCGCAATCCGTCAGAAACGGCGCTGGCGATGGCGCTCGGCATGATCGGCGGCCATACCCACGACAAGCTCTACGATGTGGCCGTGGTCGGCAGCGGCCCGGCGGGGCTTGCCACCGCGGTCTATGCGGCCTCCGAAGGACTGTCGGTCGCGGTGTTCGATTCGCGGGCCTTTGGCGGCCAGGCCGGCGCCAGTGCGCGCATCGAAAACTATCTGGGCTTCCCGACCGGGATCTCCGGTCAGGCCCTGGCCGGCCGCGCCTTCAACCAGGCGCAGAAATTCGGCGCGGAGATGCTGATCCCGGTCTCTGTCAGATCGCTCGACTGCTCGAAGGCGTCGGGCGCGTTCGCGCTCGCCACTGAATGCGGGCACACGCTGCGCGCCAAATCCATCGTGATCGCGAGCGGCGCGCGCTATCGGCGGCCGGCGATCGACAATCTCGATGCCTATGAGGGGCGCGGCGTCTGGTACTGGGCCTCGCCGATCGAGGCGCGGCTGTGCGCCAACCAGGAGGTCGCGCTGGTCGGCGGCGGCAACTCCGCGGGCCAGGCGGCGGTGTTTCTGTCGGCGCATGTCCGCAAGGTCCATATGATAATCCGCGGCGGCGGGCTCGGCGCCAGCATGTCGCGCTACCTGATCGAGCGCATCGAGGCGACGCCGAACATCGAACTGATGTTCAACACCGAGGTGATCGGGCTCGAGGGCGCCGAGACGCTGCAGCGTGTGCGCTGGCGCAGCCGGCTCGCACCCGACGAGTTCACACTCGACATCCGCAATCTCTTCCTGTTCGTCGGCGCTGATCCGGCCACCGGCTGGCTCGACGGCTGCGGCGTGCAGGTCGATCGCGGTGGCTTCGTGCTGACCGGCGTTCAGGACGGCGAGGGCGCGCGGTTCGTGCCGCAACTCGAAACCTCCGTGCCCGGCGTGTTCGCGGTCGGCGACGTCCGCTCCGGCTCGGTCAAGCGCGTCGGCGGCGCGATCGGCGAGGGCGCGCAGGTGGTCGCCGCCCTGCACGGCTATCTCGCCGACGAGGGCAGCCCGACGCTCTAGGGACGGCCGGTGCAACGCGCTGTTGCGGCGTCTCGCGCCTGAAAACCCGCCGGGAATCCGGTTCCGCCGCTGCGACATCATCCGGCTTTTTTGTCCTGGGCACCGGTACCTCCCGCGCCGGGAGTCATTATATCTCCCGTCATGTCGACGACGGCTCCGTTGAAACTGATCGCGCTTGACGCCGATGACCTTGCGGTCATCTCCGCCCATGTGCAGGACGCGCGCGTTCAGGCCTGCGACATCGTCTGGCGTCAGTGCGAGAAACGCCTGGTGGTCGGTCTCAACCGGCTGGACTGGGAGCAGACCCTGTCCGGCGGGCCCTGCTCGCGGCGGCTGATCGCCGCGTTGCGTTTCGACCGGGTGCTGGCCTGCAAGTCGCGCAATATCGACCATGAGGCGCCCGAGGCCACGCTGGAACTGCTTGGGATCGAATTTTGCGCCACCGACCCGCCGGGCGGCAGCGCGATCCTGATGTTCGGTCACGGTGCCGCGCTGCGGGTGGATGTCGAGTGCCTGGAGTGCGAATTGACCGATCTTGAGACCGACGATCTCGGGATGGCGCGGGGGTAATTCTTGGTCGTCCCGGCCTAGTGCGCAATTGCGCACTAGGCCGGGATGACGGCGGACTGTGTCCCTCCAAGGGTTGACGGCCATAATCCGCCGCGCCATTGAGCAGGGGACGTGATCCCTCGAGCCATCCTCAGAAAGCCGTCATGCCCGTTCGCCTGGACCGACAGAGCGCCGATTTCGACCAGCGATTCCGCGATTTCCTGGCCGCCAAGCGCGAGGTATCGGCCGATGTCGAGCGCGCCACACGCGCCATCGTCGACGACGTGGCGGCCCGTGGCGATGCCGCGCTGATCGAGGCCACAAAAAAATTCGACCGGCTCGAGCTTGATGCCTCCGGCCTGCGCGTCACCGCGGCCGAGATCGATGCCGCGGTGGAGGCCTGCGATTCCAAGACGGTCGAGGCGCTGAAATTCGCCCGCGACCGGATCGAGACCTTCCATCGCCGCCAGATGCCGAAGGACGAGCGCTTCACCGATGCCGAAGGCGTCGAGCTCGGCTGGCGCTGGAGCGCGGTCGATGCGGTCGGGCTCTACGTGCCCGGCGGCACCGCGGCCTATCCGTCCTCGGTGCTGATGAATGCGGTGCCGGCCAAGGTCGCCGGCGTGCCGCGGGTGGTGATGGTCGTGCCGGCGCCGGACGGCAGGCTGAACCCGCTGGTGCTCGCCGCCGCTCATCTTGGCGGCGTCTCCGAGATCTACCGCGTCGGCGGCGCGCAGGCGGTGGCCGCGCTCGCTTACGGCACCGCGACAATCGCACCGGTCGCCAAGATCGTCGGCCCGGGCAATGCCTATGTCGCAGCCGCCAAGCGGCTGGTATTCGGCAAGGTCGGCATCGACATGATCGCCGGCCCGTCCGAAGTGCTCGTCATCGCCGACGAGACCGGCAATGCCGACTGGATCGCGGCCGATCTGCTGGCCCAGGCCGAGCACGACGTCAGCGCGCAGTCGATCCTGATCACCGACAGCCCGCGGCTCGCCGCCGATGTCGAGCGCGCGGTCGAGAGCCAGCTCGCGACGCTGCCGCGTGCGGCGATCGCGCGTGCCTCGTGGAACGACTTCGGCGCGGTGATTCGGGTGGCGAAGCTCGACGACGCGATCGAGCTCGCCAACGCGATCGCAGCCGAGCATCTGGAGATCATGGCCGCGGACGCCGAGGGCCTGTCGCGGAAGGTCCGCAATGCCGGCGCGATCTTCCTGGGCGCGCACACCCCGGAGGCGATCGGCGATTATGTCGGCGGCTCCAACCATGTGCTGCCGACCGCGCGCTCGGCGCGGTTCTCCTCCGGCCTCGGGGTGCTTGACTTCATGAAGCGAACCTCGATCCTGAAGTGCGGGCCCGATCAGCTTCGTGCGCTCGGGCCCGCCGCGATGACGCTCGGCCAGGCCGAGGGTCTCGCGGCCCATTCACGCTCCGTCGGATTGCGCCTCAACCTCTCATGACCAAGTCACCAGCCGACGAGGATTCCAACAATCGCATCGTCGCGGTGACGCTCGACGAGGAATCGATCGGCCGTTCCGGGCCCGACATCGAGCACGAGCGCGCGATCGCGATTTACGACCTGATCGAGCAGAACCTGTTTGCGCCCGAAGGCACCGAGCCCGGCCCCTACACCCTGCACATCGCCATCACCGGCAACCGGCTGATGTTCGATATCCGGAAAGAGGACGGCACGCCGGTGGTGGCGCATCTATTGTCGCTGACACCGTTCCGTCGCGTCGTGAAAGACTACTTCATGATCTGCGACAGCTACTACCAGGCGATCCGCACCGCGACGCCGGACAAGATCGAGGCGATCGACATGGGCCGCCGCGGCATCCATGACGAGGGCTCGCGCACGCTGCAGGAGCGGCTCAAGGGCAAGGTGCGCGTCGATTTCGAGACCGCGCGGCGGCTGTTCACGCTGATCACTGTGCTGCACTGGAAGGGTGAGGGCGCGTGATGGCCAAGACAAAGCTTGACGGGGGCGCGCCCCGGTCGAAAAAAGCCTGATCGCATGGAAGCGCCGCGCGCGCGCAATCCGCAGGCCGTGCTGTTCGCATGCGGCCACAACGCCGTACGTTCGCCGATGGCCGAGAGCCTGCTGCAGCATATGTTTCCGCAGGGTCTCTACGTGCGCTCGGCCGGCGTGAAGAAGGGCGAGCTCGATCCGTTCGCGGTCGCCGTGATGGCCGAGCTCGGCCAGGACATCTCCGGCCACAAGCCCGTCACGTTCGAGGAACTCGAGGATTGGGAGGGGCTGAACTTCGACCTGATCATCACGCTGTCGCCGGAGGCGCACCACAAGGCGCTCGATCTCACCCGGACGCTCGCCGCCGACGTTGAATACTGGCCGACCCAGGATCCGACCGGCGCCAACGGCAACCGCGAGCAGAAGCTCGCCGCCTATCGCGAGGTCTGCGACGGCCTGTTGCTGCGCATCCGCCGCCGCTTTGCGCAAGCGGGGGCGGCAAGCGTGTAGTGACTTCGACCGCGGCGCGCGGCCGGCTTCTTCCTCTTCAAGGAAGAGGTGAAGCATGCTCCGGCTCGCAGAACCGCCCCTTGTCGCCAGACTGACAAACGGCTGTGCTTATGGGGCCTTGCCTTCAAGGGAAGCGCGATTCGCGGCCGGTTCCAAGGTTGTGCATCGATCCCCCATCCGATAGGTTCCGCGCGCGTTCGTCCCCCAATTCCAGCCCAAAAACCCGCATGCTTGGCCGTCCCAAATTCGTTCTTGCTTCCGGTTCGCCGCGGCGGCTGGCGCTGCTCAACCAGGCCGGGATCGAGCCCGATGCGCTGCGCCCGGCCGATGTCGATGAGACCCCGCGGCGGGGCGAGCTGCCGCGCGCCTGCGCCAACCGCCTGGCGCGCGCCAAGGCTGATGCGGCGCTGAAGTCGGTGCATCTCGATGATGATCTGCGCGGCTCCTTCATCATGGCCGCCGACACCGTGGTCGCGGTCGGCCGCCGCATCCTGCCCAAGGCCAATCTGGTCGACGAGGCCGCGCAGTGCCTGCGGCTGCTCTCCGGCCGCAACCACCGTGTCTACACGGCGATCTGTGTGGTGACGCCGAAGGAGGCGTTCCGCCAGCGGCTGGTCGAGACGCGCGTCCGCTTCAAGCGGCTCAGCGAGGACGACATCGAGGCCTATATCGGCTCCGGCGAATGGCGCGGCAAGGCCGGCGGCTATGCCGTGCAGGGCATCGCCGGATCCTTCGTGGTCAAGCTGGTCGGCTCCTATACGAATGTCGTCGGCCTGCCGCTCTACGAGACCGTGACGCTGCTCGGCGGCGAGGGCTTTCCGATCCGCTACGGCTGGCTCAATTCCGTCGCGGTCTGAGGCCTCCTGGCAAGGAACCTCGCGCCCTGCCGCGCCCTTGAGTCTCCAATTGGAGTAAGCTCGATCCCGCCATGGATGACCAAGCACAAAAAAACCCGGGCCCAACGCGACGCTGCCCGATCTGCGGCAAGCCTGCCGAGCAGGCCTTCCGCCCGTTCTGTTCCGCGCGCTGCCGCGACGTCGACCTGAACCGCTGGCTGAGCGGCACCTATGTCGTCCCCGGCCGCGAGGACGACGAGGAGGACCCGGAATAGCCCCGATTTCCCAACAAGTTGGGGAAACGTTTGATCCTGGGCAGCGCCCGGCGAAGCCTTTGGCGAAGCCGGGTGGACACGGCGCTTCGACCTCTCTATAAACCGCCCGCTCGCTTCGGCCTTTTCGGCCCAAGCCGGGTATGCCCAGGTAGCTCAGTTGGTAGAGCATGCGACTGAAAATCGCAGTGTCGGTGGTTCGATCCCGCCCCTGGGCACCATACGCCTTCCCACGCCGGAGCTTGATCCAATACGATTGCGTGCTCGATGATCGGCGCGAGGGGCGTTCGCGGAATTCTCTTCCCAGACCTCGCCAAGCTCACCTGCGTTCCAATCCAGCAGTTCTTCTGGCCAGGCTCGCCTCTCGCGCCTAGTTCGCGATGAGGCTCTGGAAGGCGAGCGGCTTGATTGAGATCGAGCCGATAAACGGCCGGTCGTGTGCCAGAATCACGAAGTAAGCGGCGGACGCTACCAGCACATATAGGTGCGTGGCTGTCACCTGCATGCGCAGCGAATGTGTATTGCAGATGGCGATCGCCGTCAGCGCCGATGTCGATATGATGACCATCGCGATCCATTGCGCCCAGGTAATGCCGGCATTCGATGCGGCGATACGCGCGATGCGCGCATTGCGAGCCACAAGAACCTGGTTCAGAAGCGCCGAGAATATTGGCTGCTGATCGAGCGAGGTCGGCTGGTGGGAAAGGAATTCGATCAGGGTGACCAGAATGCTCTCCGATGTGTTGAATACCGGATCCTCGAGAGTGCCGCCCTTCGCCATTTCGGGCCAATCGACCTTGATCACGCTCGTTACATAGTCGCGGATGTTGGTGCGAATCGCGGTTCGAACCTCGGCAGGAAGGCCCGCGGCGAGCACCGATGCATTTTCCAATGCATCCGCTTCTCGTTGCACCGTGTTGCGGGCGTTGAGTGCGTCGTTCCAAATACCGGCGGCAGAGAATGCCACGATGAGGGCAAAGATCGTGGTGCAGGCGCCGATGATCGAATCGCGGATCGGCAACATCTCGGTCGGTCCGAACCCGGCGAGGCGGACGAGCGTGCGGATTGCGCCGATGACCAGCCAGCAGACCGTAAGGCTGACGAGAAGGACCGCGACGAACATTTGCGGCAGCGGCAATTGATGAAAGAAAATGAACATGGCAGCGATTTTGCGTGGGTGAGGTTCGGGTGACGGGACCGGCTGGGAATTCGACCGCGCTGCGCGTTGTGGATGCCGAATGGACGAGGGACGTTCCTCGTCCGGTTTTGCACTCGCGTGATTAAGGATTCTTGTACGAATCGAGTTAACACTGTGCCGACGAGCGGTCGCGCCGTCGCCGCAGGACGGCGCAGGAATGTGTGGCGGGGGGCAATGTGGCTGCGAGGACGCGTGAGCATGGCATCGCCATGCTCACGATTGGAATGTTTCGTTCAGGACGCTTGGTGGCGGAAGACCTCGCCCTGCGGGTTGTGGTGACGATGACCGGCACCGCCACGTACCTCAATCCCGACGCACCAGGGCACGCCGTCGTGCGCGGCGACGACCGTGTCGTTCAAGGCGTCCGCGAGACCGCTCCGGGTCACGAAGTCGAGCCAGATACGCGATCGCTCATCCGGCTCGAATCATTTCCAAGGTATTCGCCACCGACCTTCCGGCAACGGCTGCCGCGGAGGAACGCCTCAGTCTCACAGTCGCGCTAGGCGGAACTCGCGGGCTGGGCCGTGGAATGACGGGTGCAATGAGGATGCGGACGGGTTTTCGAAACAGCGCGGCCGGCGCACCCCATCTCTCCCGCTTCCGCCGGCTGAGCGTTCTCAGCTGCTCGACGGTGATGGCGCGCGCTTTGCTGGCGCTGGCGACGCCGGCGACGTTCGCTCTGGTGGCAATGCCAAGCCGCCCGGCATTTGCGCAAGCATCGGGAAGCGGCGGAAACGGCGGAAATCGCTTCGATATTTACGGCAACATGTACGCGGCCGGTGCCGGCGCGGCCAGCCCGAGCCCCACCTTTGCTGGCGGTGGCGGCGGTGGGGGTGGCAACGGCTTCTCAGGCGCGGTTCAATCCACTGGCGGTACCGGCGGGACCACTAACGATTTTGCTACAACCCCTGGAGGGGGGCCCGGGGCGATCGGATTTGATGGGTCGGGAGGGGGGACGATCCTGGGAGGCAACTGGATCGGCGTGGCTGGCTCGCCTGGTACTCCCGGACAAACCGCGCCGACCGACCGCACCAATCCGTTTGCCTCTGGTACGGACGGCAGCAGCGGCGGCGGCGGCGGCGGTGGTGGTGCCGGCGCGCTCCTTGGCAACGTCGACGCCACAACAGGAAACGGCGTCACTATTCAGGGAGGGGACGGCGGCGCTGGCGGTGTCTCTGGCAATGGTTCGTACTCGTACGCGGTGTCCTCAAGCGGAGGTATGGGTGGTGGCGGTGGTGGCGGCGGCGGTGGCGCGGCCGGTGTCCTGCTTGAGAGCGGTACCCTCAACGTTGGCACGAGCGCGGTGGTCTCCGGCGGCAAGGGTGGCAACGGCGGCGACGGCGGAAGCGGTGCGGACGGTGGTCCCGGCGCAAGTACGATGGTTTGCACCGATTTTGGATGTCGTGTGGTCGGGTTGCCCGGAGGCATCCAGGGCAACGGCGGCGATGGCGGCGGCGGCGGCGGCGGTGGCGTCGGCATTTTTGCCGGCGCGTTTTCGTCCGTGACGATCGGCAACAACGTCAAGGTAAGTGGCGGGAAGGGAGGCGACGGGGGCCTTGGCGGCTACACTGGCGCTAACGGCGAGACCGGTCTCGCTCAGGGGATACCAAGCGGCAATGGCGGCAACGGCGGCAAAGGTGGCGATGGCGTGCATCTCGGGACAGGCGCCATCCTTCAAGTTGGCGCCGGGGCAAGCGTGCTCGGCGGCGACGGCGGCAAGGGGGGAATCAGCCTCTACAATATGAACGATTCCTCCGCCGTGCCTGGAGCGACGGGCCTCAATGGACAGGCTGGCGTCGGCATCTCCAGCGTCTCCGGTGGTACGATCATCAATGCCGGCACGATCGAAGGCGGCCTGAATCCCGACGGCTCGCGAGCCAATGCGATCACCTTCGGCGGCGGCAACAACTGGTTGGAGCTTCAGGCCGGCTCGAACATCATCGGCAACGTCGTCGCGAGGCCGGATCCGAACAATCCTAACACATTCGCGCTTGGTGGAAACCAGAATGCCAGCTTCGATCTGTCGGGGCTCGGCCATCAGTATCAGGGCTTCACGAACTTTGCGAAGGACGGAGCGAGCATCTGGACGCTGTCCGGGTGGAGTACGGTTGCCGGAAGTGTCACGGTGGACCAGGGCGGCCTGACGTTGGGCGCCGCTGCATTTCTCGAAAGCCAATCTCTCGACATGTCCGGGACCGGCGCGATTCATGTCACGAGTGGCGGGCGCTTCATGGTCGACAGTCAAGCAACCATTGACCCAGGTACCGGCAATCAGCCTGCCATGATCGATGTGAACGGTGTGAACGCGGCGTTTGTCGCCGGCAGGCTTGATGTCGAGGCCGGTACGGTGAGCATCGCCAATGGCGGCAGCGCTAGGATCAATTCGGATTTTGTGCTTGCCGGTGCCGCCGGCAGTTCGGCGGCCCTTCACGTCAGCGGTGTTGGATCGTACCTGCAGGGCAATTTGAATATCGGGGCCTTGGGCTCAGGCGACGTCATGATAGACGGCGGCGCCGGGGTCGAGGCTGCCAATGTCAACATCGGCAATATCACCGACCTCAGCACGACAAGCACCGTGACGGTGACGGGCGCGGGGTCAACGCTGAAATCGGACCAGATATCGATTGGAAACGGGGCGCTGACCCTGTCCAATGGCGGTGAGGTCTTCGGCGGCAGGAATCCGATCGTTGTCTCGCAGGCGGGAGGCTATGCTTCGTTGAATATCGGCGCGGCCGCCGGCGCCGCAGCGGTTGCACCCGGCACGCTGTACGGGACCGATACCCTCGCGATCAACAGCCACGGAACGCTGGTCTTCAACCACACCAGCAGCAACTACGCCTTCGCCAACAAGGTCACTGGGAACGGCGCCATCAACCTTCTGGCCGGCACCACCATCTTCTCCGGAGACGACCGCCAATTCACCGGGAATACGACAGTCTCGGGCAGCACGCTGCGGATGGCCAGCACCGGCAACCTCGGCGGCGCCCTCGCGGTCAATACGGGAGGCCGTCTCGAAGGTCTCGGCGCGGTCGGCTCGACCACGATCAACAGCGGCGGCACCATCGCGCCGTCCAGCGGCGGCGCCATCACCATCAACGGCAATCTGGCGCTGCAGTCGGAATCGGCGTTCGAGTATCATCTCGCCGATCCGTCATCGTCGCTGTCCGTGATGCCGGTACCGGGCACGTCGGTCATCAACGTCATCGGGAATCTCGCGCTGAACGGCGCCAACCTCGACATTCTCGGCAACGGCGCGGCCCCGAGCATCGGCTATCACCGCCTGATCTCATACACAGGTTCATTGTCGGAAACGAATTGCCCAACGAATTGCGGGCTGAAGGTCAGAAGCTCTCCCCCGAGCAGCCCGATCGCCTACTCCTATACGGTCGACACCACGACCTACCACAATGTCGATTTGCTGGTGACGCCCGATGGCCTCAATGTCCTGCAGCTATGGGGCGGCGGCACCAATGGTGTCGGCATCGGCAGCGGCACCTGGAATGCCGGCAACGCCAACTGGCTCGATCCGATCGGCGGCATCGTGCCGTCCAACTGGGGCAGCGGCTATGGCATCTTCCGCGGCTCCGGCGGCACGGTCACGGTCGATGGCGCGCAAACGTCGGTCGGGCTGCAATTCGCGGGCGGAGCGTATACGCTGGCGCCGGGCACGGCCGGATCGCTGAACCTGGTCAACAGCACGGCAGTCGGGATTGCCGTTCCCGGCATCGACGTCCTCGCCGGCGAGACCGCGACCGTCGACGTGACGATCACCGGCACCGACGGACTGCAGAAGACCAGCGATGGCACGCTGATCTTGAGCGGAGCCAACACCTATACCGGTGGCACCATCATCAGCGGCGGCGTGCTGCAGATATCTTCCGACGCCAATCTAGGCGCCGCGGGCGGCAGCCTTACCTTCGACAACGCGACCTTGCAGACCACGGCGAGCGTCGTCTCCGGGCGCGCGGTCAATCTCCGGGGAGCCGGCGCGTTCGACATCGCATCTGGCACCACCTCTGTCTTCGGCGGCGCCGTGACCGGTGCGGGCAGCCTCACCAAGCTCGGCGACGGCACGCTCGAACTCCAGGGCAACAATAGCTGGACCGGCGGCACCCAGGTCACCGCCGGCACCCTGCGCGCGGATACGCCGGGTGCGTTGCCGGCCTTCACTGATTACGTGCTCACCGGCGGCACGCTCGATCTCAACAACAACAACCTGACCGTTCGTTCGCTGTCGGGCACCGGCGGCCAAGTGGCGCTTGGCACCGCCACATTGGGTATCAATCAAACCATCGACAGCTATTTCGGCGGCGCTATCTCCGGCGCCGGCGGGCTGACGAAAAGCGGCTCCGGCCTTCTGATCTTGACCGGCAGCAGCAGCTATAGCGGTGGCACCAACATCATGGGCGGTACGATCGGGATCGTATCCGACAGCAATCTGGGCGCCGCCACCGGCGCGGTCACGATGTGGGACGGCACCACGCTGGCAATCCTGAACGACGTCGCGACGACACGCAATATCGGCATCACCGGCACCTCCACTCTGTACACCCTTGCCGGCACGACGCTGGGCGTTGGGGGCCAGATTTCCGGCGGCGGCACGCTCGTTAAGGACGGCGGTGGCAAACTGATGCTGACCGGAGCCAACAATTACAGCGGCGGCACCACCATCAATGCGGGTACCCTGCAACTCGGTAATGGCGGTCCTTCCGGTTCGATCACCGGCGACGTCCTCAACAACGGCATCCTCGCCTTCTACCGTGTCGACACATCGGCGTTCGCCGGCGCGATCTCCGGTACCGGCTCGGTGCAGCAGATCGGCGCGGGCACCACGATACTGACCGGCAACAACATCTATTCCGGCGGCACCACCATTGCCATGGGCACGCTGCAGCTCGGCAATGGCGGCACGTCGGGTTTGATCACCGGCAATGTGACCAACAATGGTACGCTGGCGTTCAACCGCTCGGACGCGGTGACTTTTGATGGCGCGATCACCGGTGCGGGCGCGCTGAACCAACTCGGTTCCGGCACGACGATTCTTACCGCCAATAATAGCTATAGCGGCGGCACGACGATCACCGCGGGCACGCTGCAGCTCGGCAACGGCGGCATGTCGGGCTGGATCCACGGCAATGTGACCGACAATGGTGTGCTGGCCTTCAATCGGTCGGATGCAATGATCTTTGACGGTACGATCACGGGCGCGGGCAGGCTGGTTCAACTTGGTCCTGGCACGACAGTTCTCACCAACAACAGCAGCTATCTCGGAGGCACCACCGTCGCGGGAGGCGTGCTGATGCTCGGCAATGGCGGCGCCTGGGGCGCCATCACCGGCAACGCCACCAACAACGGCGTCCTCGCCTTCAACCGATCCGACACTTCGGTGTTCGCAGGCAACGTCACCGGCACCGGTTTGCTGCTGCAACTCGGCGCGGGAGCCACGGTGCTGACCGGCACCAGCAGTTACGGCGGCGGGACGCTGATTGCCGCCGGCACACTGCAGCTTGGCAATGGCGGCACCACGGGTTCGATCACCGGCAGCGTCACCAATAACGGCGTACTCGCCTTCAACCGCACCGACAGTTCGGTGTTTGCCGGTGCGATCTCCGGCTCAGGTTCCGTGCAGCAGCTCGGCGCGGGCACCACGGTGCTGACCAGCGCCAACACCTATGGCGGGGGCACGACGATCGCCGCCGGCACGCTGCAACTCGGCAATGGCGGCACCTCCGGATCGATCCTCGGCAATGTCCAGGATCAGGGCACGCTGGCGTTCGATCGCGCTAACACCGTGATCTTCGCCGGCAGCATCAGCGGCGCAGGCGCGCTCGCACAGATCGGGTCGGGCACCACCGTCCTGGCCGGCAACAACACCTTCACCGGCGGCACCACGATCTCGTCCGGTGAACTCATCGTCGGTAACGGCTTTGCCTCCGGAACGCTCGCCGGCAACGTTGCCAACAGCGGCATCCTCGCCTTCTACCGGGCCGATACTTCCGAGTTCACGGGCGCGATCTCCGGCGCCGGGTCGGTGCAGCAGATCGGCTCGGGCACCACCTGGCTCAACGGCACCTCCAGCTACACCGGCCCGACCGACATCTATGCCGGACGCTTGTCCGTGAACGGTTCGATCGCAGCGTCCTCGCTCACCACCGCGCATGCGGGCGGCACGCTCGGTGGCAACGGTATCGTTGGCCAGACCCTGATCGATGGCGGCACGCTGTCGCCGGGCAACTCCGTCGGCACGCTCACCGTGCAGGGCAACCTGACGTTCACCGCGGCCGCGACCTATCTCGCCGAACTCAATTCCGTCACCTCCGATCGCGTCAATGTCAGCGGCACGGCGACGCCCGCCGGCGCGACCGTTGTCGTCGCGGTCTATCCAGGCAGCGACTACGTGAAGACCCGCTACACGCTGCTCAACGCCGCCGGTGGCGTCCAAGGCACCTTCGGCGGACTGGTCAACACCAACCTGCCGGCGAGCTTCAATCCGTCGCTGAGCTACGACCCCAACAACGTCTACCTCGATCTCAAGCTCACCTATGCCGGCGGCATGAACATCAACCAGCAGAGCGTGGCCAATGGGCTGTCGAACGGCTTCAGTGCCGCCGGCGTCATTCCGCTGGCGGTCGGCGGCTTGACGCCCGCGGGCCTCACGCTCGCGTCGGGCGAACTCGCCACCGGCATCCAGCAGACCACGTTCGACGCCATGGGGCTATTCATGACGACGATGACCGATCCATCGGTGGCCGGCCGCACCGGATGGTCGTCGCTCGACGGCCGTGCAGCTTGGGCCTATGGACCGGTGACGTCGGACAAATTGGGCGGCGCGCGCGACGCATTCGCGGCGCTTCCCGGCGCGGCGGCGGCCGCCTCGTTCGATCAACGCTGGAGTGTCTGGACGGCCGCCTTCGGCGGCGGGCGCAGTACCAGCGGCAACGACATCATCGGATCGCACACCCTCACCGACCGCATCTATGGCGGTGCCGTCGGCGCGGATTATCGGCTATCGCCGGGCACTCTGCTCGGCTTCGCGATGGCTGGCGGCGGCACGGGCTTCGGCCTTGCCAATGGTCTCGGCAGCGGGCGCTCCGATCTGTTCCAGGCGGGTGTGTACGCCTATCACCGCATCGGCGCCGCCTATCTGTCAGCGGCGCTCGCCTACGGCTGGCAGGACGTCACGACTGATCGCACGCTGGCGCTCGCCGGCAGTGATCGCCTGCGTGGCACCTTTCAGGCCAACGCGTTCTCCGGTCGCCTCGAAGGCGGGTACCGGTTTGCGACGCCTTTCGCCGGGCTCACACCCTATGCGGCTGGGCAGTTCGTGACGCTTGATCTGCCGCCCTATGCTGAAGGCGCGCTTGCCGGAGACAACATGTTCGCGTTGAACTATGCATCCCGCAGCGAAACGGCGAGTCTGTCTGAACTCGGCCTGCGCACCGACAAATCGTTCGCGCTTGACGGTGCGCTCCTGACGTTGCGGGGGCGCGCCGCATGGGTGCACAATTTCGACACCGGGCGCAGCGCCGCTGCGACTTTCCAGGCGCTTCCGCAGGCGAGCTTCCTGGTCCGCGGCGCGACGCTGGCGCCCGACGCCGCGCTCGCCACGGCCTCCGTCGAGATGAAATGGATCAACGGTTGGTCGGTTGCCGGAACCTTTGAGGGCGAGTTCTCTGGTCCAAGCACCAGCCTCGCCGGCAAGGGGACCCTTAGCTATCAATGGTAAGAGTGCATCGTCCGACACACTGGCGGCTGCGGCAGGAGCGGCAGACTACCGAAATGCCATCAAGTGAATTAGGCCGCTCGCCGAAAGCAGAGCTCGCGAGGTCGCGGGTTTTGCGATGCACCGAACCTGCGCGGCGCTCATGCCATTATAACAAGCACAAACAGCGGTCCCTCGTGTCGGTGGTTGCGTATGACTCCCTCCCTGGGCACCAAAACTACGCTTTTCCACGCTGGAGCACGATCTTCGTGCGGCTATCTCGCCGAAATAGATGAGTCGGAACTCGCGGACTGCACCGTAGGTGCATTCGCTCCGCCTTAATGCGTCAGAAATGGACTTTCGTAGACTGCCGCAGGGCCAAGTTCACGTTCGATTTCCAGCAGGCGATTGTATTTTGCGAGCCGCTCACTGCGGGACAGTGATCCGGCTTTGATCTGACCCCCGCCCATGGCGACAGCAAAATCGGAAATGAACGTGTCCTCGGTCTCGCCTGATCGATGCGAGATCACGTAGCCCCAGCCGGCATCTCTGCACATCTGAACCGCCTTCATGGTCTCCGTGACAGTGCCGATCTGGTTGAGTTTGACCAGGACCGCGTTGGTCGCTCGGGTATCGATACCCTTCCGGATGAAACGTGGATTGGTGACGTAGAGATCATCGCCGACGATCTGGATTCGGTCTCCGCAAGCGGTCATCTGAAGGCGGAATCCCTCCCAGTCATCCTCGGCGAATCCATCCTCGATCGAAATGATCGGATAAGCCTCTAGCAAGCGGTTGTAGAGAGAAAGCAACTCGTCGCGTGAGAAGGTCCTATTGCCGGATTTGGCGAACACGTACTTGCCGTCCTTCGCGAAGGAACTCGCCGCGGGATCGAAGGCAAGGGCGATGTCGGTGCCGGGGCGTAGCCCCGCTTTGCGGATCGCAGCGACGATGAGCTCGCAAGCCTCTTCGGTCGTCCTCAGGTTCGGCGCGAAGCCCCCCTCATCACCGACAGCGGTCGAGTGACCCGCTTCATGCAGGAGCTCGTGGAGCGCGTGGAAGGTCTCGGCTCCGTAGCGGGCGGCTTCCGCGAAGTTTGGGGCGCCATGGGGCACGATCATGAATTCCTGGAAGTCGAGCGAATTCTGCGCATGTCGGCCGCCGTTGATGACGTTCATCATGGGGACGGGGAGCCTTGTTGCCGAAGCGCCGCCCAGATAGCGGTAAAGCGGCACACCTGCTGCCGAAGCCGCGGCGCGCGCGACAGCCATCGAAACGCCCAAGATCGCATTCGCGCCCAGCTTGCTCCTGTTTTCGGTGCCGTCGAGCACGATCAATGTCGTGTCGATTGGTTCCTGGGGGAAGGCAGCCATCCCCATGAGGCGGTCCCGAATGATCCCATTGACGTGAGAGACCGCCTGTAGCACGCCTTTGCCGCCGTACCGCATCATGTCGCCGTCGCGCAACTCCAGCGCTTCGTTGCGTCCAGTCGAGGCGCCGGACGGAACGGAAGCGGTGCCGGCGTCCCCGTTGTCGAGCCTTGCCGTGACGCGAAGCGTGGGATAGCCGCGCGAGTCCAGAATTTCGAATGCATCGAGAGCTTGGATGACAGCGGTCATGTGGCTAATCCCGGAAAATGGTTGAGAACTCGCCGATCACTTCGAGATAGAGCTGACGCTTGAACGAGACGGCGAGCTTGGGAAGTTCGTCGACGCGAACCCACCGCCACGCATCGAATTCCGGGTGATCGGACCCGAGATCGATGTCAGCGTCAGTGCCGCGAAACAGCATCACTAGCCACCTTTGCCTCTGGCCCCTCCAGCGTCCTCCCCATTTCTTGCGGGCAAATTCTTCCGGAACGTCATACTCGAACCAGCCCTTGCTTTCGGCGATGACCTCGGCCTTGTCGCTACCGATCTCTTCCTTGAGTTCGCGGAACGCAGCCTGTTGCGGTGTCTCGCCGTCGTCGATCCCGCCCTGCGGCATTTGCCAGGCTTCATCCCTCAGATCGGCTCTCCGGCCAACGAAGACCTCGCCCCGTTCGTTGAGCAGCACGATGCCGACGCCCGGCCGATAGTCGTCGCGCGCTCTGCGCTCCACCGGAGGCGCACTATTCATCTTCGCCTCCATCATCGTCCGAACTCCACGTGAGCGAAGAGGGCGCGGAATTGTCGGCGTGCATCGATTGCGAACTTGCTTCGGCCCGGTCGCGTGGCATCTCAAGCGACAAGGAGCGTTCGAGTGCCGCTTCCTGCGCGCGCAACCACTCAAACAGATCGCTTCGTTGGCCGCCGAGGGGGCGCGCCCATCGCAAGTTCTTGAACGGCGTAGCCTCCGGTCCGGCCCACCAATACTCCTTCGTGACCATCAGCGACCAGCCGCGGCGACCTGGCCGGGACAAGGTGAAGATCTCGATGACGATTCCGTGTCTGGAGCTCGAAAAACTATGGCGCTCCCGCTCGAATTCGACGCCATCATGCGTCCAGCGAGATCGTTTCATGCCCGGATTCGTGCTGGTTATGAGGAGGTCGAACATCCGGAAGAATGAGGGGCGCGCCAAGCTTCTCACGGCTCTGTGCCTCGATTTTGGAGGGGGGGCGCAGAACGCGCAGACCTTCGTGGCGGACACGGAAAGAGCTGCCCCTCGGCGCCCCGCTTGAGAAGATCGACCGCAACACTTGAAGGGATCGCCGGGCATTATTGCCTCCTACCGCCAACACGGCGCACGGTAGGAGTCATCAGCCTCGCGGCGGTTTCGGGGGCACTCCATCCCCGTCGATGTCGTGGCCAAATCTAGCCGCACCCTCCGCTTTGAGCAAGCAAGCGGAGGCTGGCTGATCGCTCATTGACTGGAACCGGATCGGACGTATTATTGTTAGCAATGTTGGCGATGGAGTTCGCCTGAACCGCCCCGAAGGGCTGATGACTCCTACCGAAGCACGGCTTTGGAGGAGTTTTGTTGTGTCTTATCCGCACACCCAATCACCGCCTACGGCCCAGCCTGACGGGCGTGAACGCCTTCCAAGCGTGCCGGGTGTCGTACTAGACGTCCTCTTCGATCGGCCCGAGGACTCTACAACTGCTGCGGAAGGTGCAGCGCCTGAATTCTTCGTTGATCTGAACCTGGATCAGGTGGTGGCCGCGATAACGGCCGGTTTTGAAGAGTACGCCATCAAGCCTTTCTTTCACGTCCCGCTGCAGCGGGTTGAAGCCGTTGAATATCGTCACGAAGTTTTCCGCGATCTCGAAGACCCGGCTCTCCTCGACAACATCAGACACTTCTCCAAGCGAATGAGGGATGCCCGGATCCGCAAGGCGCTATCGGCCAAGCTCTACGACCGATTTCACAAGGAGATGTGGTTTCTCCACGCAATAGAGATCTACTGCAATGCGATCGATCAATTGGCGACGGATCTGACGAGATCTCAGATGAAGTCCCGAGCGCTCCTGAGCATTCGCGACTATCTGACCAGCTACATTGCAGACGACAATTTCGTTGCTCTCCGCGATGAAGCCAAGAGCATCTCAGACCAACTGTCCCAGGTCAGGTACAGCATCTTGATACGCGAGGCCTCGTTCACGGTTAAGAACCTCCAGGACGAGCCGGACTACAGCGCGGAGGTCGAGAAGACCTTTGCGAAATTCAAGCATGGCGCCGCCACCGATTACCGCTCGAAATTCAACGATGCGCCGGAGGACATGAACCACATCGAAGCCAAAGTGCTTCAGTTAGTGGCCCGCCTCAATCCCGAGCCGTTTGCTCGCCTGCTGGCGTTCTGTGCTCGGCACGCCGAGGTTCTCAATAGGGTGGTCGTAAGGTTCGACAGAGAGATCCAGTTCTACCTCGCTTACCTGAATCACAAGGCCCGGCTCGAGCAGGCCGGACTGCGGTTTTGCCTGCCTGAGGTCTCTGACAATTCCAAACAGGTGCGTTGCCGCGAGGGATTCGACCTTGCGCTCGCGCTGAAACACGTCGGTGAGCAGAAACCGGTTGTCGGCAACGATTTTGATCTGTCGGGCCGGGAGCGGCTCATTGTGGTGTCCGGACCCAATCAGGGCGGCAAGACGACCTTTGCCCGCATGGTCGGCCAATTGCACTATCTTGCAAGCCTGGGATGCCCGGTCCCGGCGCGAGAGGCCAAGCTTTACCTGGCCGACCAGATCTTCGCGCACTTCGAACGCGAGGAGAAGGTCGAGAACCTCCGCGGCAAACTGGAAGACGACCTCGTTCGGATCTGCTCCATTCTGAAGCGGGCGACCCGGCGCTCCATCGTGATCTTGAACGAGATCTTCACCTCCACGACGATTCGGGACGAGACGTTCCTCAGTCAGAAGGTCATGGCGAAGCTCGCGGACATGGATGTGCTTGGTATCTGGGTCACGTTCGTCGACGAGTTGTCGACGTTCGGTCCCGAGACCGTTTCAATGGTGAGTACGGTTGCGCCAGACCAGCCGGCAGTCCGCACGTTCAAGATCGAGCGGCGGACTGCCGATGGCCTGGCTTATGCGATGGCGATCGCCCAGAAATACGGTTTGACGTATCAGCGCGTAAAGGAGCGCATCAAGCCATGAAGGCGTTCCTGCAATTTCCGGACCGCGATTTCGACCCGACGCTGCTGCTGTCGCGGCGAGATCGATCATATGCCCGGCAGAAGGAGCCTGGGCTGGATCTCAATCAAGCATTGCCCTGGAATCAAGCCGCCCTGAACCAGGATCTCGGACTTGATATCCTCTTGAACACGATGGCCGGTGGTGACGGTTTCCTGTTCGAAGTGGCTTTGATCGGACTGCTCAACGGAGTTTGCGACCTCGACGTCATCGGATATCGCCAGGACGTGCTGCGAGACTGCCTGCAGCACGAGCCGACTCTCAGGCGGGCATATGAGATCGTCGTCGAGGCTCTGAAAGCTGAAAGAAAGCACTATTGGTCGCCGATGTCGCGCTACCCTGCCGGCACCCTGTCGCATGCCGTCGAAATATTGGACATCTTCGTTCCGGCCTTACGGAAGCTCCGGGCCTTGGCCGACCGGAACGTTGGACTGTTCAACTCGCGAGGATTCTCCAGACTGTTCGGAATGCTCCGTGCCGAACTGAGCGACGCGTATTTCGACGAGATCGATGACCATCTGAAGCGGCTGAAGTTCAAGGGGGGCGTCCTGGTCAGCGCCCAACTGGGCAAAGGCAACAAGGCGACCAACTACGTCCTGCGCAAGCCGCACAGGAAGGATCTCGACTGGTTCGCCCGGCTGTGGCCGACCAGTGAAGGGTACACGTCCTATCTGAACCCGCGCGACCAGGCCGGCGCGCGCGCTCTATCCGAATTGCGCGACCGGGGGGGCAACTTGGTCGCGAATGCGCTTGCCCAATCGATGGATCATATTTCGAGCTTCTTTCAGATGCTGCGGATCGAACTCGCCTTCTATGTCGGCTGCTTGAACCTCTATGGGCACCTGGAGAAACTCGGTGCGCCCGTCTGCTTTCCCAAGCCAACAGCGCTGAGGGACGAGAAGCTGTCATTCTCAGGTCTGTACGACGTTTGTCTCGCTATCAGCATGAACCGAAAGCCCGTCGGCAACGATCTGGAGAGCGCTGGCAAGGATCTCATCGTCATCACTGGCGCCAATACCGGCGGCAAATCGACGTTCCTGCGCAGTCTGGGCCTGGCCCAACTGATGATGCAGGCGGGCATGTTCGTGCCGGCGGAGAGGTTTTCAGCGGAGGTCCGGATCGCCCTGTTCAGCCATTTCAAGCGCGAGGAAGATGCTGCGATGGAGAGCGGAAAGCTCGACGAGGAGCTGAACCGAATGAGCGAGCTCGTTGAGCATCTTCGTCCGGGCGCGATGATACTCACGAACGAGTCGTTCGCGGCGACCAATGAACGCGAAGGCTCGGAAATCGCGATGCAGATCACGACGGCGTTGCTGGAGAAGGAAGTGAAGGTCGGCTACGTGACGCATCTGCACCAGTTCGCGCATCGTATGCATCAGAAGAAGCTTCCGAATGCGTTATTCCTGCGGGCGGAGCGCCAGCCGGACGGCACGCGGACCTTCCGGCTGGTCGAAGCCGCGCCGCTGCAGACGAGCTATGGGGAAGATCTCTACGCGAACGTATTTGGAGGGGACGAGTGGCCGACGGAATCCCGTCGGCTCTCAGCGGCTCGATAGCCTGGGCGAGAAGAGGCGGTGTGCTGAGCTAGGCTGGATCGATCCCGTCTAAATGGCCGGTTTCGTTGATCGCAAGAACACGAATCCGATCGCCGGTTATCTCGATCTCGTTGATGCAACAGGGCTCTTGCGTGAGCCTCCAGTAGGAGGAGAGCGGCAGGTCCGCGACCTGCAAAAGCAGCGCCCGGTTCACGCTGTCATGCGAAACCAGAACGACAGTGCCGTAAGGGTGTCTTTCGAGTGCGAGCCGGACCGCGTCCGCTGCGCGCGCAACGACGTCCTGCAGGGAGTCGCCACCCGGAAATCGCATCAGGTGGGGCGTGTTGAACCAGGTCGCGTGAAGCATCGGCTCTGAGGCTGCCATTTCCTCATGGCTCTTCATCCGCCACGCGCCATAATCGATGTCGTTGAGCGCTTCGATGCTCTCCGCCTCGATCCCGCACGCCCTCGCGATGGCAGAGCCGGTAGCGACGCAGCGCGACAGCGGGCTTGTGTAGACTCGTTCCGGCTGCCATTTGGATGCGATGCGCCCGGCAACCGCGAGCGCTTCGGCCTGTCCGCGCCTGGTCAGGGGCAGGTCCTCTCGTCCGCGAAAGCGGGCAGGGCGAATGCCCTCGACATGACCGTGACGGACCAGCAGGATCTTGATCAAGGTCAAACCTCATTTAGGCTTCATGTCAGGGTGGCTCTGGTGACGCTGGCATTCTACCGCCTCCAGTCGCGAGAGCGATGGATCGTTGAGCGCGCGGTCGGAGCCTTTCCTTGGCGGCGCCTCTCGTCCTGGTCTCCGTCGCCGTGGCTTTCCGCGCTTGCTATGGTCCGATTCCCAGTTACAATTGACAAACATTCAGGGGATGGGGTCCCCCCGTAACCGCCGATGAGGCTGATGACTCCTGCCGGACGCTTGCCGTCGGTGGGAGCGCGTTGCTTCAAATCCTTCCAAGCATCCAGCACGTGAGTTCGCCCGACGGCGCATCGCCGTCGTGTTGTTGGAGGCGCTAATGACGGGTGTTTGGGCTCTTGCGGCATTGTGGTTGGGCTTGGCGTTGATCGCCAGCCTTCTGTCGATCTGGCTGCGGATTTCGACCGCTCTGTCGGAGATCGTGGTCGGAACGATCGCGCAGCTCATCATCGGTGCTGTCATCGGATCGGCGGTGCTCGGGACGGATGAGTCCTGGGTCAAATTTCTCTCGGGCGTCGGCGCGATTGTGCTGACCTTCCTGGCAGGGGCGGAACTTGACCCCGTCATATTCAAGCTGAAGTGGAAAGAGGCGGCAGCCGTTGGGCTTGCCAGCTTCTTGTTCCCGTTCATTGGATGCGCCGCCGCCGCTCACTACTTGCTCGGCTGGGAGATCATGTCGAGTTGGCTTGCAGGTGTCGCCATGTCGACCACCTCGGTGGCGGTGGTTTATGCCGTGATGATCGAATTCGGCTTCAACACCACCGAGTACGGCAAGACAGTTCTGGCCGCCTGCTTTGTCACGGACCTCGGGACCGTGGTTGCGCTCGGGCTGATCTTTTCTCCGTTTACAATGAAGACACTGATCTTTCTCGGTATTGGCGCGGTGGTCTTCGGCGTGCTGCCCTGGCTGACCCCGCGGTTCTTCTGGCTGTACGGGGGGCGCCCGTCCGAACTGGAGACGAAATTTCTGCTGCTCTGCCTGTTCGAAATGGGGGCGCTGGCGACCTGGGCCGATAGCGAAGCCGTTCTTCCGGCTTACCTGATCGGGATGGTGCTCGCAGGCACTGTTGGAAAGGACCACGCCCTGGTGCGCCGGTTGCGCACTCTTACCTTCGGATTGCTGACGCCGTTCTACTTCATCCGGGCCGGTTC
This sequence comes from Bradyrhizobium sp. ORS 86, assembly GCF_045571475.1. Classification (NCBI taxonomy): domain Bacteria; kingdom Pseudomonadati; phylum Pseudomonadota; class Alphaproteobacteria; order Hyphomicrobiales; family Nitrobacteraceae; genus Bradyrhizobium; species Bradyrhizobium sp. ORS 86. Next base: position 1,083,093 of record NZ_CP120699.1, read on the forward strand.
GTTTGTTTCCGTGCCTGCGCTCATCGCGGCACCGGCGGCATTCATCTTCTTCCTAGTGATCAAGATCGCGACCAAGATCGTGGGTGTCCATCCCGTCACCAAGTATTTCGGCTCTCCCAACAGAGAGGCGATGTACACGACGCTCTTGATGTCGACCGGACTGACCTTCGGCACGATCTCGTCGCTCTTTGGCCTGTCACATGGCATCATCAACCAGGGCCAATATTCCGCACTCGTTGCGGCAGTGATCGGCAGCGCCGTCATCCCAACGGTCATCGCCAATGCATTCTATCTCCCTCGCCATCTGCTGCCGCATACCGACGCGCAGCAGGCCGAGGAGGAGCCCGTAAGACCTCTTCGGCCCGCTGCACGCCGCGCCGAATGATGGAGGCAGCTATGTTCCGCAGAATTCTGCATGCCAACGACGGTTCTGAGCACGCATTCCACGCTTTGGCGTTTGCCATAACGATGGCCAAACAGAACAGCGCCGAACTTCACATGATTTGCGTGGAGGAAATTGACTACATGCCCGAATTTATCGAGGAGGTTCGGGAGGAGACCGGCACGGCAGCGCGCCGCTATCACTCGGTCATTCAGCGGGCGCGAAGCCTGGCCGAACAGAGCCACCTTGAGCTTCACACCCATGTGGTGGCCGGCCATCCGGTCCGGGACATCGTGGACTTCGCGGTTAAGATTAGAGCCGAGCTGCTTGTGATCGGCGCTACGGGTCATTCGGCGCTTTACGAACGGCTCATCGGCAGTCGCGCCGATCGCATCGTACAACTTGCGGCTTGCCCGGTGCTGGTCGTGAAATGAGGGCGCGACTTAGGTATCAAATAAAAAGGGGGTCGAACATGCAGCTACCGCGAGAAGCCATCCTCCTCAGGATCTTCTTTGGTGAAAATGATCAAGCGAACCATCACCCGCTGCACGAAGCGATCGTGCTGAAGGCCAGGGAGATGCACATGGCCGGCGCGACCGTGCTGCGAGGCGGCCTGGGGTTCGGCCATTCCGCACGCCTGCACACGGCGAAGATGCTGCGCCTTTCGGAAGACCTTCCGCTCGTCGTCGAGATCGTCGACACTCAGGAGAAGATCGATGCCTTTCTGCCCGTCCTCGACAGCATGATGAGCAGCGGACTGATCACGATGGAGAGGGTGCAGGTCCTGCAGTACGGAACCGAAATGAGACCTGTGCCAGGTTGAAATTCTGCGAAGCAAGAAAGCAGAGCTCCTGCGATGGCGGTGCAGCCAGCCACTATATCAAGCGCTCACGCCACCATCGTAAGGATAAACAGCGGTTCCTCATGTCGGTGGTTGCGTATGATTCCCTCCCTGGGCACCATTCGCTTTTCCACGCTGCGGTTCGATTTTGTACGATAGCGTGCTCGATGACCGGCGCGAACGGCGCTCGCGGATTTGCCTCCCCACAGCCCGCTAGATTTAAGTAGGTGCTGCTCATCAACCTGCGCTCCCGTGGCGACGGCGAGTCACGATCAAAGCGAATCGGCGAACTCGACCATTCGACGGCGCTGATCAGGGTCGGGCAACTGGCCGCGCATCGCGCCAGCGTTGTCCGTCATGTGGCCGGGATCACCGGTCCCGGGGATCACGGCCGTGATGCGCGAGTCGGCGAGCAGATATTTCAGGAAAAACTGCCCCCACGAGTTTGCGAACACCCGCGCCCAGTCCGGCAATTCCTTGCCGTGCACCGCCTTGAATAATCTGCCATTGCCGTAAGGCAAGGCGGTCAGCACGCCGGCTCCGATGTCGGCCGCCAGTGGCAGGATGGCTTTCTCAGCCCCGCGGTTATCGAGTGAGCAGTCGATCTGGACGAAATCAGGCTTCTCCCGTTCCAGCACAGCCTCGACTGCGCGATAGTCGCGGTGGAATGTCGAAGTGATACCGACATAGCGGCACAGGCCTTGCTTCTTCCACTCTCTGAAGCGTTCGAGAGATTGTTGCCTGCTCCTGACATTGTGGAGCTGCAACAGATCGACGCTTGCGATCTTCAGTCGAGTCAGCGATCGCTTGAGTTCCCGAGCGTCGGGCGACTCGAGCTTGGTGGCGATGAAGAGCTTGTCGCGCAAACCCGAAGCTGCCGTGACCTCGCCCAGCACGCTTTCCGCATCGCCGTAGGTCGACGCCGTGTCGATGAGCCGTCCGCCGTTCTTAACCAGGGCCTGTAAGACTGCATCGGCCTTGCTTCGCGTCGCTCCATCATCCTGATCAAAAACATAGGCGGTGCCGAGGCCAACAGCGGGAATGCGCTCGCCGCTGCTGAGAATCTCGCGGGTGAGAAGTGGTGTTTGCATTTGGGCAACGGCTCTGGTTGATACCAGAAGTCCGCCGGCGAGTACGGAAAAGTCGCGGCGGGTTATTTGGCGAGTCATTCGGATTGCCATCCCGACGCTCCTTCGCCATCTGTTTCAGTCGCAAGGCGCTCCTGCGTTCGCCCCAGCGCGGTTGAGAGAACGAGCCAGCCGGCCGCGATCGGCAGGGCGCAAACTGCGATGGCGCCAAGCTTCAAGCCCAACGCCTGCAGAATGCCATAGACCCAGCCGTACAACGCGTCCGAGCCGCGGTAGATCACCACGTCGATCAGGTTCTTGGCTTTGTACTTCTCCTCGCGTCCGACCACGGTGAAGAAGACCTGCCGCGCCGGATTTGCGATTGCAAAATTCATGCAGCGCTGCGTGACCTGAAGTGTCACCACCACCGACAGGCTCGGCGCGATCGCCAACGCGCCGAAGCCCACGACATAGATGGCCGGCAGAGCTGCGGCCGACATGCCGGTGCCGAAGCGCCTGAGGAACGCCGCGGTGACGAAAACCTGTGTCGCAAGGCTCAAGAGGCCAACCGCGAGATCGATACCTGCAAACAGGCGGGTTTGTGCGGCGGCGCCGTGCATCGTTGCCGACACAATGTTGGCCTGAGCCAAATAGGCAATAGTCGCGCCGAACGAGAGCAGGCTGACCCAGCCGGCTACGCCCAGGAGATAGGGCGAGCGTATCAGTTCAGACAAGCCTGCGAACGCGCTGCCTCCGATGCGCTGCTGTCGGGAATCTGCTTCCGCCGGCGGCTCCGCCACACGTTCAATTCGGTGCACGCAGAGCACAGCCAGTTCAAGAAAGATAGCGGCCGCGATCAAGAGGTTGACCGGACCAAGCGGCCCCGACAGCCAGATTGTGATGATGGGACCAAGAAGCGCGCCAGCCGTTCCACCAGCACCGATGAATCCGAACAGCCGCTTGCCCTGTTCCGACGTAAAAAGATCGGCCATGAACGACCAGAACACTGCGATCGCGAACAAATTGAAGACGCTGACCCAGACGAAAAACACGCGCGCCACGATCACTTTCTGGATGTCCAAAAACAGCAACAGCCAAAACAGAATCAGGTTGGCGACAAAGAAGTGATAGACGACCGGAATAAACCTGACCCGCGGCAGCCTCGCCACCAGCGCGCCGTAGATCGGTTGCGCCACGAGCAGGCTGACAAACGTGGCCGTGAACAGCCAGGGCAGGTTTTTGGTCCCGCCCGCAATGCCCATCTGATCGCGGAGCGGACGCAGCACGTAGTAGCCGGCAAGCAGGGTGAAGAAATACGCGAACGACCACAACGCTGTCGCCCGTTCGCGTGCGGTACCGGGCACCGTGCGCTGCAACCAGCCCCCGAAAGCCGCAAAAGCCATCATGGTGCCAGCGACAGCTTCTGCTTGAGTTCCGCTGCGCTCACATTCTGGCCATATCCCGGCGCGCCGCGCTGGAAGCGCCTCGCATCGGCCAGTTTGCCGACCTCCACCGGATCAAAGCCAGCATCGCGTACCAGTTGCGCCGCGACCTGGACTGCCTTCTGATCATCGCCCGCGATCGGCACCGCGAGCCTGGGGGCAGGACGGTTCGATTCGCGTTCAAAGATCGTGTAGGAGAGCGTGTTGAAAGCGCGCACCAGCCGTGCGCCCGGCAGGTATTTTTGCGACGTCACTCCGATGCCGTTCCGCTCGACCTCGTCGGCAATCGCACCGTCGCGGCTGGCCACCGCATTGTCGGCGTCGAGCACGATCTTCCCCGCTAGCGATTTGGCATAATCTTTGCCGATCTGGGGCAGCGCGCCGTAAGGCACTGCGATGAAGACGACGTCGCCAAATGCAATCGCCTGATCGACTGTGCCGGCCCGTGCAAGTGGCCCAAGGCGACTCACGAGGTCTTGCAACCCCTCAGGATGACGCGATGAAAGGAAGACGAGATGGCCTGCCTTGATCCAGAGGCCACCGATCGTGCTGCCGATATGGCCCGCACCGATAACGCCGATTTTCAACTTGGGACTTGGGGTCTGACCCGATGCCGTCGTTGGTTGGAGTCCCGCTTGGAGGATGAGCGCGCCTGCGGCGCCCAACAGTGCGCGGCGACGGCGATCAACAGTGACATGCTCGAGCATCAGCACACCAATTGCGAATTGCAGCAATCGAGTCCCGCCCTCCAGCTTAGAGTCGATAACGCGAAACGCGTTATAAATAGTCGCCCGGAATTGGCGCTCGCACAGAGTTGATCCTCGCCCTCAAATTTCAGGCGCTTGCCGCTAGTGTTCTTTACGGCTCGGCGGATCTATTTGGGTGGGGCCGACGGAGCGGCATTCGTCTTCGGTTCCGAGGGAATACCCGGTACGTCATCTTTTACGCTGCACTGTTCGACATAAGAATCTTCAGTCATCCCGCCTTTCATTATTGCTTCCTTATTGGCTTTCCATTCAGCCTCGCAGTCCTCCACAACAGTCTTCGAAGTTTGTCCCTCTGGTTTGAGTGGCGCGGGCGAGGAAGCAGGGGCGAGGGCAGTCGAATTTGGCATGGCGGTTTCCGCAAGTGCATTGCAATGCAGCATTGTTATCCCAACAAGCGCACCACAGACCAAATAAGGGCGCTTATGCACCTTTCGGCTCCTGTTGACATTGCTTGTATTGCGAAACGCCTTTCTAGAGGTGCAGCCGCATCTGCAACCGTTCCATTCGTGACCTCGCGCAGACCAATTCGAACGTCTCGCGCCTGTTCCTCCACAACTATCAATTGTTGAATGAGTTATAGCGGATGCGCCGTATCCAGAGTTTGAATCTCCTGAGGTGTCAGTGTCAGTGACAGCGCGACGGCGTTTTCCTTTGCATGTGCCACGGACCCGGATTCGGGAATCGCAATGACGTTACCGCCGCGGATGGTCCAAGCCAGTGCCACCGCGGCTGCTGAGCAAGCGTGTGCTGCGGCAATACGTCCAAGGTTGGGATCACCCAGCAGGTTGGCGCCAAGGCCGCCAAGCGGCGAATAGGCCATCACCGGCATGCTGTGCCGTTCGCACCACGGCAGCAGGTCGCGTTCAATGCCGCGGCCGCCGAGATTGTAAAAGACCTGATTGGTCACGCAGCGATCGCCTTGTGGAATATGGAACAGATCTTCCATTTGGGTGACTGTGAAATTGGACACGCCCCAAGCGCGAATCTTGCCCGCTGCGCGTAGACTTTCGAACCCCGCTACGACCTCGGAAAGTTCGGCGCTCGGAGTTGGCGAGTGCAGCAAATAGAGATCGAGATGATCAGTACCGAGCCGGGTAAGGCTGGCCTCACAAGCACGTGCCATGGCATCTCCAGTGACCTCATCGGCTTCCACCTTGGACACCACGAAGGCGCGGTCACGCTGACCGGCTATCACGCGCTTGATCAATTCCTCGGAACGGCCTTCACCGTAATTCCCCGATGTATCAATCAGCCTCATCCCGAGCGAAAGGCCCGTGCGCAACGCTTCTTCTTCGTCAGCAGCCGGATGTCTTCCCTGCCCGATATGCCAAGAGCCCTGACCGATCGCCGGTACAAGGGTGCCGTCGCGAAACCTCACGGTGCGCGCGGTGTCCGTTGTGGCTACGGCAGTCGCTGCACCGAGGGCCAACGCGCCGGACAAAGTCACCAACGAACCAAGCGCGACGCAACCTTCATTGAACTCACGCCGGCTCAGCAATCTTGTATCGCTACTTTTCACGACACGCCCTTCGACTGCGGGCCCGATCTGAAGATTGATCGGCCGAGTTCCGCTCGGCTAGCTCACCGCGAAGATTGGAGCCTCCGGCTGCTGAGTCAAGATATGCGGAAGGGGTGCTTGTGGCGCAAGGCGGTCGCCTTGGAGTGCAACGCTTCGACCAGAGTGGAGCTCGGTATCCAGGATTTGAGCCAAGGGTTCCGGCGGACCACAAGGATCCTTCCCGCCAAGCTGGGCCGCCAGCCGGGACTTCCGCGATTGCGGGTTCGTGATGCCCCACCTGCCTGTCGAAGGGGCGTCTCACTATACGCCCCAAGCAACGGCTGATATGCTTTTTGCATTGGGACAGTAGATCGCAGTCCGCAAGACAGACTTCGGTGCGAGCTGGTTTTTTTGATCGACCATCGATCGCGCTCGCGATTTCCTGGCAAGACGAATTCAACGTTCAACATTATCACAATTATCGAGCGGCTGCCTCGTCCTCCTCAACATTGGGAGATGTGCCATGGCTGCACCGGATTGGCGTCTCGAAGGCGAATGGATCAAGAATTGTAATTGCGCGTTTGGCTGCCCCTGCGATTTCAATGCCCGGCCGACCAACGGCTCTTGCAAGGGGCTGGTCGGCATGAGGATCACCAAAGGACATTTCGAGGGCACCAAGCTCGACGGCCTTTGTTTCGCGGCCACTGTCGACTTTCCAGGAGCGCTGCATGAAGGCAATGGGAAGATGCAGCCCATCATTGATGAGCGCGCGACGCCGGAGCAGCGCCAGGCGCTGTTCAACATTTTCTCCGGCAAGTATTCGGCCGAAGGCACGTTGTTCCAGATTCTCAGCCTGATCGTGACCACCATTCACGATCCGCTCTTTGTGCCGCTCGAATTTTCCTTCGACAAGAACGGGCGCGTCGCGAAGCTCGTCGCCAAAGGCGTGCTGGAGACGGAGGTCGAGCCGATCAAGAATCCGGTGACGGGCGCCCCTCATCGAATTCAGGTCATGATGCCCGAAGGGTTCGAGCACCGCGGCGCTGAGGTCGCCTCTGCCAGCATCAGCTCGACCGGCGCGATCAAGTTTGAAACGAAGGGCACGCATAGCTCGCTCGCCACCGTCGTGCAGACGCCGGAGGGTGTTGCCGCCTGAGGCTGAATTCGCCGTCGGATTTGCCGCGCTGTCAGTCAGGTAGGCTCATGACCGGGCTTAGACTGCTCGAACACGTGCTGCGCCGCGATCGCCTGGTCGTGATGGTCGGGCTTGTCGCCGTGGTGACGCTCGCCTGGACGTACCTGGCCATCGGCGCCGGCATGGATACCGAGATGATGGTCGAGATGCCGGACATGGAGCCGATGCCATGGACGCCGGTCTATGCCGCGCTCCTGTTCGCCATGTGGTGGGTGATGATGATCGCGATGATGGTGCCGAGTGCGGCGCCCACCGTCCTGTTGTACGCAGCCGTCAAGCGCAAGGAGGGCGGGTACGCTGCTGCAACTGAAGCCTGGGTCTTTCTCGTCGGCTATCTCGCGATATGGGCTGGATTCAGCCTGGTTGCGGTCCTGGTACAATGGCTGCTCGAGCACGTGGGCTTCCTGTCCATGGCAATGGCGAGCACCAGTGCGGTGATGGGCGGCTTCATCTTGCTGGCCGCAGGCCTCTACCAGTTCACGCCGCTCAAGACCGCCTGTCTTCGCTACTGTCAGAGCCCGCTGTTGTTCCTCAGCCGGCATTGGCGGCCCGGCACGATGGGGGCGTTCGGCATGGGGCTTCGCCACGGCGGTTATTGTGTCGGCTGCTGCTGGTTTCTGATGGCGCTACTGTTCGTCGTCGGCGCGATGAATCTCATCTGGATCGTCGGCATTGCCCTCTACGTCGCCTGCGAGAAATTGCTGCCGCTCGGCCGGAGGCTCAGCCAGGCGGCTGGCGGGGCCCTCATCCTGTCCGGAGCGGTCGCGCTTGCGCGCGGGATGTGAGATGCGAAAGCAGAGCGATACCGCCGTTGTGTTGGGCTCGCCGTCTGGAGCAAATGAAGAAGACGGGTAAGCCAGCAGGAACGAATCGGCTCATGTGCTGAAATACAGCCAGGGAAGGCTGGTGTTTCTTCGCCCGCCGAAGTCTCCTCATGCTGGCGCGAACTCACAATCGTTGCCAAGACAATTACGGACGGAGGCGATCTGGTGGGAGCGGCGGAAAATGCCACCACCACCGCAGGCGGACTCGTCTGCGCCGCCCCGGCGGGCGTCCTTCTAGATCAGCCAGAAGCCAGAAAATTCCACGCGGCTATATTGAGCGGCATCCAAGGCGCAAAGCTGATCTAGAGACGATCATCATCCAGATGAGAGGTGGGACGATCGACGTCGGCCTGTCCGTGCCTCGACCTTTCCCGAAACTCGCGCGGGCTGAATCCCGAAATCCGTCGGAAAGCGCGAGCGAAGTGGGCAGGGTCTGCATAACCTGATGAGAATGCTACATCGATGATCTTGTTCTCGGTGTCGCTGAGAAGCTGCATCGCATTGTTGAAGCGGACCTGCTCGAGCAGGCCCGAATATGTCAGCCCGGCCAGCGCCAGCTTCCTCTGCAGGCTCCTGACGCTCAGTCCAACCATCTCAGCGGCCTGCACGATCGCCGGGCCTCCTTCGTCAAGATATGACGGCAAGGTCAGCTTGAGAATGCTGACGACGTCGTTGCTGAAAGGCTGTCGCTCCGTCTCGGGTACACTGGAGCGGACAACATCTGCGCGATTGGGGTAGCTCAAGAATTGCAGCGGTACTTCGATCCAGGAGGCCGTCTCGCCTGACATGAAACGCGTGTCCGGCCAATGCGATTCAACTTCCTTGCTCGGTGCATAATCGGCTTCAAACGCGATCACTTTCGGAGTCCAGTTTGCGCCCGCGAACTGACGGACAATGTGCACGACGAATATGTTCTGAAGCCATTGGGACATCTCAAGATGCGAGATGCCCTCCGTCCCGATGAGCCTGCTGCAGATTTTCACGCTTTCGTCGCAGGGCTCCAGCCATAGACGCAGATTTGTATCTTCGACCGGCGCCCACTTGCACATCTGCTGAAGAGCAGCCAGCAGCGTTGGTGAATGCCCGATGCGGACCCGCATGGCATCGCTCAGATGATCGAATGAGAGCCTCTGGGCTGCGCGAAAGGCAATCTCCGACAGTCCCTGCTTTTGCTGAGCGGCCGTCGCAAAGCGAACGGCCGGCAGCAGCGGCACGTAGTGATCCGCTTTCTCCTCCAACGACGTCGGCAGCCGAAATTTGGCGAGAAGCGCCGCGGTAGGTCCGCCGACTTCTGAATGAATTTCAGCAAATGGTATAAGAAATTGACAGCGGGTCAAAGGACTGAGGGGCATTATCACCTACCCAAGAATTCTGACGCAGAGGCAGACTAGCAGGCTGCCGAGCTTCTTGCGTTCTCGATTGTCGCGTCATGCCCGGCGTTGCGCGCAAGGTGCTCGAATATTTCCATCTGACAAAAAGCCTGGCGGCTGATGGCCAGATTGGTCCTGCAGATGCATGTAACCTCAAAGCATCGGTTTTCTTTCGAGGGAACATGGGCTTCACGCCTCACACAAACCGATGAGAGCTGTCCTGTTGCCTTCATCCCGGGCGGTCCGCGCGGCCATTGTCGCGTCGCTGCGACATGGTGACGCAACTCTCGGTAGCGCGGCTCGCGCCTGCAAAGTCAGCACGCGGACGTTGCAGCGTCATCTCGGCCGCATGGGCACAAGCCACAGCGCAATGCTTGCGGAGGTTCGCTTGGCCATCGCTTGCCGCATGCTCGCGAATTCAAGCAAGCGCCTGGCCGATATCGCAAAACTCCTCGGCTATACCAATGCAAGCAGCTTCAGCCGCACTTTCGTGCGTTTGATGAAAGTTCAGCCCATTGTTTACCGGCAGCAGCAACTCGCCCGTAAGCAGGAGCGGGCACGTCATCGCAGACGCACGCGCGTGATTGATGACTGAAGCAATCGCCGACCATTGGCGCGAAATGGCAAGACGCGCGATCTGAATTGGCGCGAAATGCTTAGCGAAGCTGCTTGCTGAAGTTAGTCAGCTTGTGAGGAAGCCATTTTGAGACATGACGGAGCAGGCGCGCGAGGCCGCGCCTGGAAGGCCATAGGAGCCGGCCGAGAACAACAATCCACTTTTCAACGGAGAGAATAACATGAAACTTCGTGCTGTTCTGTTTGTGTTTTGCGCCGGCGGCTGGCTCATCTGCCCCCAATACCTTTCTGCTCAAACGGCATCCGAACAGAAGCCGCACGTTCCGCTCGAGAAGTCGATAGGCCAGGCAAAGCCGGAAGTCGTGCCCTCCCTCTTCGTCCTCAATTCGCGCAGTGCGAGCCTGAAGGATGGCAAGCTTGCGCTGACGGGACTTTCGCCGAATGCCATCGTGTTTGCCGATCGACCCGTTCGGGCCGCCGGTCACGACCTCACGTCTCGAATCATCGAGGACTGGGGCAACGGCAGCGACAACTTCGCCAAGGATCCTCCCAACGCGACGGTTTCCGGATTCAGGAAGGACGGGTCATCAGTGGCCGACGCCGTCGTCGTGCTCAAGTCTCCCAAGCTTGAAGGCGACAAACTCACTTTCGATGTCGATGTGCTCGAGGGAGATCTTGCCGGCGCTGATGGACCGGCGTCGATCTTTATCGACATCATTGGCCGGCCGTTCACGCCACTGTCCTTCGCCGGTGTCGCCCGCCGAACCGCTTGGCGCGGTGCTTACTACCGCGGTGCGGCCGTTGCAGGAGCGGCCGCCCTTGGAGCTGCGGCAGCCTATCCGTACTACTATGCGCCCCGATGCGGATACTATCCCCATCCTCCTTGCTACTGAGCAATGCGGATCGAGCGCGTCATAGCCGCAACGTCAGCAGGCTTTTGCCGAACAGGATTGGTCGTGAGCGACCGAGGTCTGAACACCTCAATCACAGGAGAGAATAATGCGGCCAACCGCCGTCATCGCAGCATCGTTAAGCCTCGCGATCATCCAATCAGCGCATGCGCAAACTGATCTGAGCGTCTACGCGAATGCCGAAGGCTTTTTGGACGTTCAGAAACTGACATGCGCGCAGCTCGCCGGAACGTGGCAGGGCGATGCCGATCTTCTCACCGCCTGGTACAGCGGTTGGTACAACGGCCTCGCGCACAAGCATTATCTCGACATCAAGAAGTCCCGGCAAGCCGAGCACGAGGTGATCCAACATTGCAAGGCTCATCCTGATCAACTCATCATCGAGGCGATCGCAATCGTGTTCAAGGACATGAGAGCCAAACTTGGAATCAAGATGCAGCCATAGCTGCGGACAGAACGCTCGACGGGACGCGCCGAAGGTCGGCGCAGCCCTCTCTGCCTCAATTTTCAAGACCGTCAAATAGGTAAAGGAGAGAGAAAATGAAGATCACTCGTCGCGATCTTGCGCTTGGCGGAATGAGTCTGCTCACCGGAGCGGCGATGGGACAATCGGCCGTCGCCCAGGACGGCTCCTTCGTCGGGATCGGTCAGGGCTTGGAGGACTTCTGGCTCGCGAGCGACGCCTACATCTTCGGCTATCCATTGGTGACGATGGAGATGACGCGCCGGGTCATCACCAACGTGGCCGAGCCGGTTGGAACGCGAGGGCCGATGGGCCATATCATCAAGTTGCGCCAGTATCCGGACGCTTCGTTCAGGGATGTCACGGCGCCGAACGCGGACACTCTGTACACGACGTCCTTTTTCGATGTCGGGAAAGAGCCGTGGGTGCTCAGCATCCCGGACATGAAGGGACGCTATTTCTTGATGCCGATGCTCGACGGCTGGACCACAGTGTTTCAGGTTCCAGGGAAACGTACCACCGGCACCGGTGCGCAGACTTACGCGATTACTGGACCCGGGTGGAAAGGCACGCTGCCGGCCGGCGTGAAGGAATACAAGTCAGCCACCAACATCGTGTGGCTGCTCGGCCGCATTTACTGCACCGGTACGCCGGAGGACTATGCGGCGGTCCACAAGCTGCAGGACGAGTGCAGCCTCGTCCCGCTCAGCGCTTACGGCAAACCGTATACGCCACCCGCCGGAAAAGTAGATCCCTCGATCGACATGAAGACGGCTGTCCGCGAACAGGTCAATCGCATGGACGCCGTTTCGTACTTCAAGCTGCTGTGCGAGCTGATGAAGACCAATCCGCCATACGCAGCAGACGCGCCGCAGCTTGCCAAGTTTGCCCGCATCGGCATTGTCCCGGGACAGGATTTTGATGAAAGCAAGCTCAAGGCGGACTTCCTGAAGCGCGTACCGGAGGTGTCGTTCGACAGGATCATGCTTCAGTTCAAGATCAACAAAGCCATCAAGGATGAGAATGGCTTTGCCTTCACAACGAAGACCGGCATCTATGGTACCGACTATCTGATGCGGGCCCTGGTGACCGCGATCGGACTCGGTGCCAATCGTCCGCAGGATGCGGTGTACCCGGTCTCGCAGAAGGACGCGGACGGCCAGAAGTACAATGGCGCGAACAAGTACGTCATGCGGTTTCCCAAAGGCCAACTGCCTCCCGCGGAGGGATTTTGGTCGCTCACGATGTACGATAGCGGCTACTTCTTCGTGAAGAACCCGATCAACCGCTACTCGATCAGCGCCCGTGAAGATCTGAAGGAAAACCCGGACGGCTCGACCGATCTCTACATTCAGAAAGATTCCCCGGGCAAGGACAAGGAGTCGAACTGGCTTCCCGCGCCGGAGGGCGATTTCATACTGATGCTGCGCATGTACTGGCCGCAGGAAACGGACCCGTCGATCATCAACGGCACATGGACGGTTCCTGCCGCCAAGAAGGTCGGAGCTTGAGAGGTTGAACCGATGCCGGCCCGCAAGGGGCCGGCATCGGTTCAAGCGAGCGTGCGCCGCCGAGGGAAGAACTGTGCGGCGGGACAGGTCGTTACGCGAACGCCTAGAATGCGGGGGTGTGAGATGGGCACAGTTGATCTTCCGAGAAAGAGACAGCCCGGCAGGCGAAGCAAAGCAATGTCAGTAATCCGTTTCCCGTTCAGAAGCTCAGTTATCGCGATGGCAATGGCGATAACGTCAATCCCGTCTGGAGCCGTCCGCGCCGACGAGGGTGGCGTCTCATATTGGCTTCCCGGCCGCTTCGGTAGTCTTGCAGCGACCCCTCAGGTCCCAGGCTGGTCGATGGCGGAAGTTTATTATCACACCAGTGTAAGTGCCTTCGGCAATGCAGCGGCCGCAAGGGAGATTCAGGTCGCCAGAATTCCTGCGACGGTGAACGTCGATCTGAACCTGCATTTGAACGCACAGGCGGATCTCGTGCTGCTCAACCCGACCTACACATTCGCAACGCCGGTGCTGGGCGGACAGCTTGCCATTGGCGTAACCGGACTGTTCGGGCGGTCGAGCGCTAACCTTGACGGAACACTGACGGCGGCAGTCGGCCCGCTGGCGCTAACGCGCACGGGCAGCATCGCCGATTCAATTATGTCGGTCGGCGATCTCTATCCGCAGGCGACTCTCAAGTGGAACGCTGGCGTCCACAATTTCATGACCTACGTGACGGGAGATATTCCGGTCGGGGCCTATAGTTCGACCCGTCTCGCCAATCTCGGCATTGGTCATGCTGCAATCGATGCCGGCGGCGGCTATAGCTATTTCAATCCGCAGGCGGGACATGAGTTTTCTGCTGTCGCGGGCTTCACCTACAATTTCAAGAATCCGGATACGCAGTACCAGAACGGCATCGACTTCCACGTGGATTGGGCTGCTTCCCAGTTTCTATCCAAGCAGCTCTTCGTTGGCCTGGTGGGCTATGCCTACCAGCAGATCACCGAAGATTTTGGTCAGCATCCTGCCCTGGGAGGCTTCCGGTCCCGGGTATTCAGCGTCGGCCCGCAGATCGGCTTTCTCTTTCCCGTCGGCGACATGCAGGGCTTCCTGAACCTGAAGGGGTACGGAGAGTTTGCCGCGGAGAACCGCCCGGCCGGCTGGAATACGTGGCTGACGTTTTCAGTTTCGCCGATGGCACCCACCACCGTGGCCGCTACTCGACGTTCGACAACGAAATAGCTGCGCCGTCGCGGCCCAGCCCGGACGCTGCGGTCGGACCGATCGGCGCCTTCCGACGAGCGTCTATGGCTGGTGCGACGTATCGAACACCACCTGATCGTGGTGCCAAAGGCGCTGAAACAACACCCGGCTCGGTTCTGTTCCGATTTTGCCTTCATCAGGGCCGCGATCGAAAGTTCGCCGTCGATTGCTTCCACGACGCGCTTCTCGGGTGCCGTGATCGGCAAATAGATATCGGTATCGGTGTGGTGCGAGTTGATGAGGACTCCCGCTTTGCCGGGCGGCAATCGCTCCTCAACGCACAACGTGCCCGGCATGCGGATCGGCACATAGCCCAACCACGCCTCGCCCTCGAACGTGACCGCATGATCGGCCTCGTCGTCACGATAGAGGATTGCACTGTGTCGTAACATCGTCCCGCGAAACAGCTCCATCGCGCCGTATTGCGCGGACGGAGCAAGATCGGCCAGACGTGGCTGGTGCGGCGTGCCCCGCGGCGCGCCGCAATAAGGCAGATAAGGTGCCTGCCGCATCCAGCGTCCGAAGCGCAATCCATTTCGGGCTGCAAGGGCGAGAAATTGCGGAACAGAATACGGGCGGTCCCGCGGATGCAGCAGGGCGTCGGCGATCCCTGAATCATACAGGAAATCGGGAGACTTCTGCAGCAGCGGCCATAGCGGGTGGCCCTTGGGGAGACTCTTCAACGCCGTCATGAGATCGCGGATCTCGGAAGGCGTGGAGCCGAGACCGAGCAAGCGGCCATATTGCTGGATCAGATAGATCCCCGCCCGTCCGTACGGGGCGTACACCATCAGATGCATGGCTCCACGCGGAGCAAGCACGCTCCGCAAGGCGCGGAGGCCCGCATCCGGATCGGGCAGGTGGTGCAAGACGCCGGTGCAGATGATCTGGTCGAATTGCTCCGCAAGTTGCTCAGCCTGTTCGACGGGCAGCCGCTTGAGATCGAGATTGTCAAGTCGGTGCCTCTCCCGCAGGAGCCTCGTCTTCTCAAGGCTCGCTTCGCTGACATCGATCCCGACGACCCGCGCGCGCGGCCATCGGCGCGCATGTCTTGCCGCTTGAATGGTGCCGCATCCTGCAATCAGGATTGACCGGTCCTCGCGAAATGGCTGCTTCGGCCAGAAAAGATGATGCTCGCTCCTACGGGCCTGCCGCTCGGGCATTTCGGCCTGATCTTCGCCGAGCTGGTCAACGGCGCCGGGGTAGGGATGACGCTCGTAGAAATCATGCACGGCCGCGGCGACCCCGTCCGTGGGACCATCAGTCCAATTCGCCTGCTTCACGATCAGTCCGGCTCCTGTTGGAGTTTCGTGTCGCGGAGCATAGCATGATCTCCGCAGGAACTCCGCAGGCCCCCGATCGTTTTGCAACCTCGGACGTTTCCGTGCTGCCGTTTTGCGCAGCCAGCTATCCGAAGGACGTCTCGACATGGCCAGGAAGTTCAAAGTCGGCGATCACGTGAGCTGGAATTCCGAGGCCGGCCGGGTCTCGGGCACCATCATCGCGGTTCATACCAGCGACTTCGACTACAAGGGCCACACGCATCGTGCCTCGAAGGACGATCCGCAATATGAGATCAAGAGCGACAAGACCGATCATGTCGCGGCCCACAAGGGCAGCGCCCTTCATCCGGCGTAGCGCAGGCGGAGCGTGACACGTCCGTTCTACACGATCGGCCACTCCACCCGAAGCCTCGAGGATTTCATCGCGCTCCTGACTGGGCCGGGGATCGAGCGCGTCGTCGACATCAGGACAGTGCCGCGTTCGCGAACCAATCCGCAGTTCAACAAGGATACGCTTCCCGAACCGCTGGGGGCTGCCGGCATCTCCTATGAGCATATTGCCGCTCTCGGCGGGCTCCGCGGCAAGGCGCGAAGCCTGCCGTCGTCCGTGAACGGTTTCTGGAGCAATGAGAGCTTTCACAACTACGCCGACTATGCGCTGTCGGCGCCGTTTCACTCGGGCCTGCAACATCTGCGCGAGGAGGGGCATAAGCAACGCTGCGTGATGATGTGTTCGGAGGCGGTGTGGTGGCGCTGCCACCGTCGTATCGTCTCCGATTATCTCATCGCGGCCGGCGAGACCGTCATCCACATCATGGGGCAGGGCCGGCTTGAGCCGGCCCGCCTCACCGAGGGCGCGGTCGTCCGCGACGACGGCACGGTGGTCTATCCGGCCACGAGCCGCTCCGAGACATGAGACGCTCTCTCTCAGTCTCAGGCCAGCATCACGGCCGCGCTTCCAGGATCAGGTTGAACGGAGTCTCGGTGGCGCGGCGGAAGCGCGTCAGGCCGCCTTGACGGGCGACGTCACGCAGCCGCGCTTCGCCGGCCTGGGCGCCGAGCGCGAGGCCGACCTCCTGATCCAGCGAGGCCGGCGTGCACACCATCGTCGACGCGGCGTAGTAGAGCCGGCTGACCGGATTGAGATTGTCCTGCAACCGATCGTTGGCGAATGGCTCGATCAGCATGCAGGTGCCGTCGTCGGCCATGCTGTCACGGGTGTGCCTGATTGCACCCACCGGATCGCCCATGTCGTGCAGGCAATCGAAGAAGCAGACCAGGTCATAGCCGCGCTTCGGGAACGTTTTGGCCGTATGGACCTCGAAATGCACGCGGTCGGCCAATCCTTCGGCGCGCGCCGCCTCGCACGCGGCTGCGATCGAGCCGTCATGATAGTCGAAGCCATAGAACGTCGAGTTCGGAAAGGCCTTCGCCATCAGTTGTGTCGACACGCCGTGGCCGCAGCCGACGTCGGCGACAACGGCGCCGCGTTCGAGCTTCTCGATGACGCCATCGAGCGCAGGAAGCCACTCCTGCACCAGATGATGTTTGTAGCCGGTGCGGAAGAAGCGAGCCGTCCCGCAGAACAGACATTCGCTCCGCCTGCTCCAGCCGACGCCCTTGCCGGATTTGAACGCGTCGGAGATTTTCGGCTCGTCCAGAAAAGCCGCCGCGATGACATGACCCACGGCGCCGAGGAACACCGGACTATCCTCGTCGGCCAGTGCCAGCGCCTGCTCCGGCAGCATCGAGAACGTCCCCTTGGCGGGATCGTATTCGACATAGCCGGAGGCCGCCTGGGCGGAGAGCCATTCGCGCACATATCGCTCGGTCGTTCCGGTCGCTTTTGCAAGCTCGGCAGAGTTCATCGAGCCGCCCTTGGCGAGCGCGCGGTAAAGACCGAGCTTGTCGCCGAGCAGGATCAGCGAAGTATTCATCGCCGCGCCGACGTCGCCGATCATTTTTCCCATGAAAGAATTCAGGCGGTCGCTATCGACTTCCATTTTACCCTCCATTGAAAAGTCAGTGGTACAGACGCAATTCCCTTCCAGGCGCCATCATAGACCCCTCGTGTTGCGGCTCGATTTCGTTGCCGGCGCAAAACAGTTTCGTCACGAGTGCCGTTTTGTTACGCGGCCCGCCGCGCTCACGACGCTCGCGCATGAGGTCGAGCCGTTCTTCGCGGAAGGCATGCGCGCGCGTGACGCTGCCCACGCAACGCCAAGCCTTGCCGCTGCTGGCAGCGTGATCTAAGCCTGCGGCCGGCGGGCAGCGCATCGAACAACAATCGCCCGCGATCCTGGGAGGAACGATGAGACGATTCATCATGGCTGCCGCGGCTGTCCTCGTCGCCGGCATGACTCACGCAGCCCCGTTGCCCGAGGCGGAGCCCAGTCAGGTCGGCTTTTCGAAACAAGGCCTCGCGCGGCTCGACGATTTCTTTGCGCGCGAGATCGCGGCCAAGCGCGTGCCGGGCGCTGTGGTGGCGATCGCCCGCGACGGCAGGCTCGTGCATTACAGGGCTTATGGCCAGCTCGACCCGGCGAAGGACACGCCGATGCCGATCGACGCGGTGTTCGCGCTGGCGTCGATGACCAAGCCGATGACGGCGGTCGCGGGTCTCACGCTGATGGAACAAAGCCGCCTGCCGCTGCAAGCGAAGCTCACCGAGTATTATCCGGCGTTCGGCGAGATGAAGGTGGGCGTGCCGCAGCCGGACGGCTCGTTGAAGATGGAGGCGCAGACCTCGCCCATCCACATTCACGATCTCTATCGCCACACCTCCGGCCTGATGTATGGCGGGCGACCGGACAGTTCGAGCCCGCTGGTGCGGCTCTATCCCGACGGCATCGCGCCGGCGCTTGAGGGTGACACCCAGGCCTTCATTGAGCGCATCACCAAGCTGCCGCTGGCGCACCAGCCGTCGACCGCGTTCGAGTACGGCTTCTCGATCGACGTGCTCGGCGCGGTCGTCGAACGGGTCTCCGGCCAGCGGCTCGGTGATTACCTCGCGGCCAATGTCTGGGGGCCGCTTGGTATGAAGGACGCGACCTTCCATCCGTCGGAGACGCAGCGCGCGCGTCTTGCCCATCCATTCGCCAACGATCCACTCACCGGCAAGCCGCAGGCGATCAAGCTGCTCGATGCGCAAACCAGGTTCGATTGCGGCGGCGCCTGCTCGTTCGCCACCGTCGGCGACTATCTCCGTTTCGGACAGATGCTGCTCAATGGCGGCGAGCTCGACGGCAAACGCATCCTGAGCCCCAAGACCGTGCATCACATGACGTCGAACCATCTCGGGCCCGAGATCAAGAACAATGTCGCCAATGTCGAGCCGCATCGCGGTGGGTTCGGTTTCGGTCTCGGGGTGGCGGTGCGGACCAGCGAGGGCCTGTCGTCGGTGCCCGGCAGCCCCGGCGAGTTCACCTGGAACGGCGCCTATGGCACGCAATTCTTCTGCGATCCGCAGGAGCGCCTCGTCGTGGTGGTGGGAACGGCAGCCCCGGGCGAGCTGCGCAAATATTATCGCGAGAACGTCCAGGACATCGTCTATGGCGCGATGGTGAAGTGAGCGACATCACTGCATCGACGTCGCTTGTGCCGGAACATGAGCAAGGCCCGCCGCTCGACGGGCGACGGGCCTTGGTTCTGGTCTGGGTGAATTACCACTGACCGTAATAGTAGGGGCCGGTCAGCGTACCGTTGTTGTTGCCCTCCGGACCGACGTCGCCTTGCGTCGAGCTGGGCGTCGGATGGTTGCTGCCGTTAAAGGAACCATACCAGCCCGGTTGCGCCGGATAGTACATCACGTTTGGCTGCACGGCCTCGTAACGCGGGCCACCCCTATAGTAGGGTCCGTAGTTCCCGTAGGAATAGTAGCCCTGCGCAAATGCACCTGCCGTCGTTGCGAACAGCGTGGCTGCGGCCAGTGACACAACTTTGATCTTCGTTTGCATTGCGAGCTCCTTGCTGGTGTTGCGACCAACGACCTCAATGGGCGAGCGTTCCCGCTTTTCCGATCAACTCCGATGTGAGCGAGCGCTGTAGACATCGTTCCGCAGGATACGATCTGCACCACGAGACGAGCAGCCGCACATGAGCTGCATGGCTGGGATCAGGAAAAGAAGCCCGCCAGTGCGGCGGGCAAGGTCTCAGGGAGGAAGCGCTCACGAAGAACGCCCACCTGCAACCTCGCCGATTCGATGAAGCCTGCGAAGATCGTATAATTACTGTCATCGGCGCCGGCATTATGCCAATGCTCGCAAGTGCCGGCGGG
The DNA here is from genome assembly GCF_045571475.1 of Bradyrhizobium sp. ORS 86. Classification (NCBI taxonomy): domain Bacteria; kingdom Pseudomonadati; phylum Pseudomonadota; class Alphaproteobacteria; order Hyphomicrobiales; family Nitrobacteraceae; genus Bradyrhizobium; species Bradyrhizobium sp. ORS 86. Next base: position 1,102,750 of record NZ_CP120699.1, read on the forward strand.
CCGGCAGGGAGCGCCGCGACACCGGTTGCGCGCGAACGGAAATGGGGAGTTTGATGAGCATGTCCGGAATGTTTGCGCGCGTGGTGGCGGGCATCGGCGCGGTCGCGCTGGCGTGGCGGCGGATGCAGGGCGAGGCGCCCAAGCCCGCTTGGGGCAGCACGCCGGAGATTCCGGCGGCGAAATCGCAAGGCGCGATTCCAACGCTCAAGATGCCGACCGCACGCGGCTGGGACAGTGGCCAAAAGCCGACGGCGGCGCCCGGGCTCAAGGTGAACGCGTTCGCAGCCGGGCTCGATCACCCGCGCTGGATCAACGTGCTGCCCAATGGCGACGTGCTGATCGCGGAGGCAACGCAGATCGCGGGCACGCCGCGCACCGTGTTTCACTATGCGATGCAGGCGACGATGCGACGCGCCGCGGCGCTCGGCGTCAGCGCCAACCGCATCACGCTGCTGCGCGACCGTGATGGCGACGGCGTCGCCGAAGTGCGCGGCGCCTTCATGGAGGGCTTGAGCCAGCCGTTCGGCATGGCGCTGGTCGGCGACACCTTCTATGTCGGCAACACCGACGGCGTGGTCGCCTTCCCCTACACGGCAGGCGCGGACCGCATCACGGCGCAGGGCCGCAAGCTCGTCACCTTCAAGCCCGCCGGGCACTGGACCCGCAGCCTGTTGCCGAGCGCCGACGGCAAGAGACTCTACGCCGGCGTCGGCTCGCTCAGCAACATCGCCGAAAGCGGCTTCGAGGTCGAGGAAGGCCGCGCCGCGATCTACGAGCTCGATCTCGCCGCCGGCACCAGCCGCATCTTCGCAAGCGGCTTGCGCAACCCGGTGGGGCTCGCCTGGGAGCCGACCACCAACGTGCTCTGGACCGTGGTCAACGAGCGCGACGGTATCGGCGACGAGACGCCGCCCGACTACCTGACCTCGGTGCGCGACGGCGGCTTCTACGGCTGGCCCTATTGCTACTGGGGGCAGACGGTCGACGACCGCGTGCAGCAGGACCCGGCGATGGTCGCCAAGGCGATCCAGCCGGACTACGCGCTCGGCGGCCACACCGCCTCGCTCGGACTGTGCTGGATGCCTTCAAACACGCTGCCGGGCTTTCCCGACGGCATGGTGATCGGCCAGCACGGCTCGTGGAATCGTTCGACGCTGTCCGGCTACAAGGTCGTGTTCGTGCCGTTCGAGAACGGCCGCCCCTCGGGCCCTGCGCGCGACATCCTGTCGGGCTTCCTGGCGCCTGACGAGAAGGTGTCCTACGGCCGCCCGGTCGGCGTCGCGCTCGGCCCGGACGGCTCGCTGCTGGTGGCCGACGACGTCGGCAACGTGATCTGGCGCGTGACCGGCGCGTAAACCGCGCCGCGACATTCGGCCTAGGCTGACAACCAAGCCCAGTCTCGCCGGGGCGAGCACGTATAAGCCGTAACCCATCGCGCAGGGAAAGGCGGAAGGGCGGAACGAGAGGCAAGACTCGGACAAATCATATCGCGAGAACGCGAACTCACATCTCCTCAGGTGTCATGCCGCGCAGGCGGGCATCCAGTACGCCGCGGCCTCTCGGCTCATGCGCTGGCGTCTCTGGAATACTGGATCACCCGCTTTCGCGGGTGATGACAGTGTGTGCAGCCCGAGACGCGAACTCGGAACTATCCTTGTCATTGCGAGGCGTGCGGCGCCGCGACAATCCATGGTCCCGCATATGCGGAGCAATGGAATGATGGCGTGAGAGACCGAGCGAGAACTATCCCCGTCGTCGTCCCGGCCTGCGCCGGGACGGCGGAACGTGCAGCGCTACCTTCGCCGCATCGCGCGCTTTGTCACCTCCTTCACGCCGCCATCCTCCTTCGGTGCGTGCAGCGTGTCGGCGGCGAGCGAGACCACTTCGGCGATCTGCTGGAGCTGTGCGGCGAGCGGGCTGGTCTTGCGCCAGACCATGCCGATGGTGCGCGAGGGCTGCGGATTCCTGAAGCGCGAGACCACGACCGGGGCCGAGCGCGTCTCCACTGCAACGGCCATTTCCGGAATCAGGGTGACCCCGATGCCGGCGCCGACCATCTGGACCAGCGTCGACAGCGAGCTCGCATCCAGCACCTCGCGCGGCGGCGAGGACTGCATATTGCAGAACGACAGCGCCTGGTCGCGGAAGCAGTGGCCTTCCTCGAGCAGCAAGAGCCGCATGTCGCGCAGCCGTTCGCTGCTCGGCACCGGCGTTCCGGCCTCCGCGCCCGGCCGAACCAAGAGGAAATTCTCCGAGAACAGCGCGACCTCGGTCAGCGACGGTTCCGACACCGGCAACGCCACGATCGCGGTATCGAGCCGGCCCTCGGAGACCTCCTTGATCAGCTTCGGCGTCAGCGTCTCGCGGACATGGATGTCGAGCTCGGGATGCAGCCGCGCGAGATTCTCGATCACCCTGGGCAGCAGATATGGCGCGATCGTCGGAATCATGCCGACGCGCAGGCGGCCGGCGAGCCTGTCGCGCGAGGCGCGCGCGAAGTCGCCGAGCTCGTCGACCGAGCGCAGGATGTCGCGCACGCGGTGCAAGAGCTCCTCGCCGAATTTGGTCAGCGTCACCTGCCGCGCGCCGCGCTCGAGCAGCACGCCGCCGAGCGCTTGCTCCATTTCCCGGATCTGCATCGACAGCGCCGGTTGCGAGATCGCGCAGGCGTCGGCGGCGCGCCCGAAATGGCCGTGGCGGGCCAGCGCCTCGAAATATCTGAGTTGCCGGAGTGTGACGTTTATCATCAGATTATCTTATCGACGCGATCATTAAAGTCAATTTCACCTGATGGAATCGGGCGCGTAGACTCATTCTTGGAACAGCTCCAGCAGATTCCAGAATCCATCACCTCGGAGAAGAAACATGGACGCAAAAACCGACGAAGGCGCGGGCAAATGCCCCTTTACGGGCACCCGTGGACACACGAATCGTGACTGGTGGCCCAACACGCTTGACGTCCAGGTCCTGCATCACAATTCCAACCTGTCCGACCCGATGGGCAAGGAGTTCGACTACGCGAAGGAGTTCAAGGCTCTCGACCTCAACGCTGTCATCAAGGACCTGCACGCCCTGATGACCGAGTCGCAGGAATGGTGGCCGGCCGACTACGGCCACTACGGCGGTCTCATGATCCGCATGGCCTGGCATAGCGCGGGCACCTATCGCATCACCGACGGCCGCGGCGGCGCCGGCGCCGGGCAGCAACGCTTTGCTCCGCTGAACAGTTGGCCTGACAACGCCAACCTCGACAAGGCGCGCCGGCTGCTGTGGCCGATCAAGCAGAAGTACGGCCGCAAAATCTCCTGGGCCGACCTGATGGTCCTGGCGGGCAATGTCGCGCTCGAGTCGATGGGCTTCAAGACCTTCGGCTTCGCCGGCGGTCGCGCGGATGTTTGGGAGCCGGAAGAACTGTATTGGGGTCCGGAAGGCACCTGGCTCGGCGACGAGCGCTACAGCGGCGAGCGTCAGCTCTCGGAGCCGCTCGGTGCCGTGCAGATGGGCCTGATCTATGTCAACCCGGAAGGCCCGAACGGCAATCCGGACCCGGTCGCTGCGGCCAAGGACATCCGCGAGACGTTCTTCCGCATGGCGATGAACGACGAGGAGACCGTCGCGCTGATCGCCGGCGGCCACACCTTCGGCAAGACCCACGGTGCGGGCGATCCGTCGCTGATCGGTCCGGAGCCGGAAGGTGCGGCGCTCGAAGACCAGGGCCTGGGCTGGAAGAGCAAGTTCGGCACGGGCGTCGGCGCTGACGCGATCACCGGCGGTCCGGAAGTAGTGTGGTCGCAGTCCCCGACCAAGTGGAGCAACTACTTCTTCGAGAACCTGTTCAAGTACGAATGGGAGCTGACGAAGAGCCCCGCTGGTGCGCAACAATGGGTGGCGAAGGGCGCGGACGCGATCATTCCCGATCCGTTCGATCCGTCGAAGAAGCGCAAGCCGACCATGTTGACCACCGACCTGTCGCTGCGCTTCGATCCGGCCTACGAGAAGATCTCGCGTCGGTTCTACGAGCATCCGGACCAGTTCGCGGACGCCTTTGCCCGCGCCTGGTTCAAGCTCACGCATCGCGACATGGGCCCGATCCAGCGCTACCTCGGCCCGCTGGTGCCGAAGGAGACGCTGATCTGGCAGGACCCGGTCCCTGCGCTCGACCATCCCGTGGTCGACGACAAGGACGTCGAAGCGCTGAAGGCGAAGATCCTCGCCTCGGGCTTGTCGGTATCCGAGCTGGTGTCGACGGCCTGGGCGTCGGCGTCGACCTTCCGCGGCTCCGACAAGCGCGGCGGTGCCAACGGCGCGCGCATCCGTCTCGCCCCGCAGAAGGACTGGGACGTCAACGAGCCGGCGCAGCTCAAGACGGTGCTCGGCAAGCTCGAAGCCATCCAAAGCGAGTTCAATGCAGCCCAGAAGGGCGGCAAGAAGGTCTCGCTGGCCGACCTCATCGTGCTCGGCGGCGCCGCCGCTATCGAGAAGGCGGCGAAGGATGGCGGCACCGACGTGAAGGTTCCCTTCACGCCCGGACGCACCGATGCGTCGCAGGAGCAGACCGATGCTCCGTCGTTCGCCCCGCTCGAGCCGCGTGCTGATGGCTTCCGCAACTATATCAGCGGCAAGCCGCAGTTCATGACGCCGGAAGAGGCGCTGGTGGACCGCGCGCAGCTCCTGAAGCTGACCGGACCGGAGCTGACGGTTCTGGTCGGTGGCTTGCGCGTGCTCGGTGCCAACGCCAAGAAGTCCAAGCACGGCGTCTTCACCGCCAAGCCGGGGACGCTGACCAACGACTTCTTCCTCAACCTGCTCGATATGAGGACAAAGTGGAACGACGTCGGCGAGGGCGTCTACGAGGGCCGTGACCGCAAGACCAATGCGGTGAAGTGGACCGGCACCCGCGTCGACCTGGTCTTCGGCTCGCACTCGCAACTGCGCGCGTTCGCGGAGGTCTACGGCTCCGCCGACGCCAAGGAGAAGTTCGTCAAGGACTTCGTCGCGGCGTGGACCAAGGTGATGAACGCCGATCGCTTCGACCTGGTCGCTCACAAGTAAGCGGCCGGCAATCACGATCCTTCAGGGCGGTGCCTCGGCGCCGCCCTGATTCATTTCAGGGGTTGTATTCGACAAAAGGTCTTTCGAGATTTGCCCATCCCGTTCAATCGTGCAGCATCATGTCTTGGATCGTCGCATTGACCTCCGCCTGCGCCGGAGGTGACAGCGGAATTGGCAGCGCGCTGCCCGTCGCGTACGGCGCATCGCATTGCGTGGTCTCGCGCGGAGGTTGGACGATCGCGGTCAGGCTTGCCCAGCAAACCAGCAGAGCCACGACCCAGTCCAGCACATTGGATGCGGTCATCGGCGCACCAGCATTGGCATGGTCGTGCGCTGATGCTGCAGCCGACTCGGCCTTCGCGCAATTCGGAAGCTACGAAGCGTCGCTTCGGCGCAGCCGAGACGAATGGCCACGCCCTGATACGGTCACGGCTGCTCCGTGCGCGCCCGTCGTCCCTCGATCGGATAGGCCGGATCGTTGAATCCCGGCGTCGAGGGATGGCCGCTCGCGACGAGGCGGTCGATCAGCGCTTCGTCGTCCGCGGTAAAACGATAGTCGAGCGCGCGGAGATACTCGTCCCACTGCGCCTCGGTGCGCGGGCCCGCGATCACCGAGCTGACGAACGACGAGTTCAGCACCCATGACACCGCGAACTGCCCGGCGGTGATGCCGCGGGCCTCGGCGTAGCGCTTGATCTCCTGCGCGAGCTGCAGGGATTCCGGCCGCCACTCGGTCTGCATCATCCGCTTGTCGTTGCGGCCGGCGCGGCTGTCAGCGGCTGGCGCCGCGTCGGGTGCGTATTTGCCAGTCAGGACACCCCGCGCCAAGGGGCTATAGGGCACGATGCCGAGGCCGTAATAGCCGCACGCCGGAAAGTGCTCGACCTCGGGCATCCGGTTCATCGCGTTGTAGTAGGGCTGACTCGCGATCGGGCGGTCGACGCCGAGCCGGTCGCAGATGTTGCAGATCTCGGCGACGCGCCAGGCGCGGTAGTTGGAGACGCCGAAATAGCGCACCTTGCCGGCGCGGATCAGGTCGGCCATCGCGCGCACCGTTTCCTCAAGGGGCGTCGCGTGGTCTTCCTTGTGCAGATAGTAGATGTCGATGTGGTCGGTGCCGAGCCGCTTCAGGCTCTCGTCGGCCGCCTGCAGCACCCAGCGCCGCGACAGTCCGCTATGGTTGGGATCGTCGCCGATCGGATTGGCGAGCTTGGTCGCGAGAATCCAGTTCGAGCGTTGATTGGCGATCGCGCGGCCGACCACCTCCTCGGACTTGCCGCCATTGTAGGCGTCGGCGCTGTCGATGAAGTTGATGCCGGCCTCGCGCGCCTTGGCGACGATCCGCGCCGATGTCGCCTCGTCGGTCGGTCCGCCGAACATCATGGTGCCAAGGCAGATCGGCGAAACCTTCAGGCCGCTGCGGCCGAGCTGACGGTATTGCATCGGGCACTCCCTCTCGCTGTCATTCCGGGGCGATGCGCCGCATCGAACCCGGAATCTCGAGATTCCAGGTTCATCGCCGCGCGATGCCCCGGAATGACAAGGGTTCAACTCTCGCTTTTCAGGATCTTGAACACACCATTGGCCATTGCGATGCAGCGCTTGTCGACGGTCACCTCGGTGGTGATGAAGATCAGGCTGCGGGTCGAGCGCACCACGCGCGGGCGGGTGATCAGGATCTCGCCGATCTTGCCGGCTTCAACGAAATGGGTGTCAAGTTGCACCGTCGCAAGCGTCGGCTTGCCCGAGACGTGGCGCGCGGTCATGCCGCAACATCGGTCGGCGAATGTCATGATCACGCCGCCCTGCACGAGGCCGCGGCGGTTGTGATGCTTGTCCTCGGTCACAAGCGCGTATGCGGGGAGGTCATCGTCCATCCGCTGCCACAGCGGGCCGACCAGATGCAGGAAGCCAGTGGTGTCGACGATCTTCCAGCCGTCGGATTTGAGTTTGTCCGCGGCCTTCGCCGTCATGTGATGGGGTCCATTGGTTGCAGGCGGGTATGTGCTACGCGTCATTTCATCAAACGCCGTTGTGTTGTAGTCAAGATCAATGGCCCGCCCATTTGACGATGCCACCCGGCGGAATATCGCAGAGCTCTGCGCCGCGTTCACGCGCCTCGCGCCTATGGATGCCGCGCCGACGCTGAAGCGCGCAGCGGTTGCGATCGCGCTGACCGAAGGCGACGATGGCACCGACACCGCCTTTCTGCTGACCCGCCGCAGTGCCAGCCTCCGCGCGCACAGCGCGCAATGGGCGCTGCCGGGCGGGCGCTGCGATGCCGGCGAGACGCAGGCGCAGGCCGCGCTGCGCGAGCTGGACGAGGAGCTCGGACTTTCGCTCGGCGAAAACGCCGTGCTCGGCGTGCTCGATGATTATCCGACGCGATCCGGCTATCTGATCACGCCGGTCGTGGTCTGGGCAGGCAGCAAAGCCGAGATCACGCCGAACCCGGACGAGGTCGCCTCCGTGCATCGCATAGGGCTCGATGCAGTCGAAGCGGCTGATGCCTTCACCTTCGTCTCGATCCCCGAAAGTGTGCGGCACGTGATCCGCTTCCGCCTCGGCGGCCAGCTCATCCATGCGCCAACGGCGGCGCTGATCTATCAGTTCAGCGAAGTGCTGGCCGGGCGCGCGACACGCGTTGCCGATCTCGAGCAGCCGGTGTTCGCCTGGAAATAGCGAGGCTTGAGTTGCGCCGGCGTAACTTCCTATTCATCTTTTTTCGGGCAAGGGGCGCCACATGTCCTGCCTGAGGCGCAAAGATGTTGTTTTCACGGCGTAATTCCGCGGCATGGCGGCGCGCGCGCTCCCGGGGAATTCCGGGCTGACTTCGCGCCTGCGCTTGCTACAAGAGGCGCATGCGCCCGCAATTGATTCGCCCGTGCCTTGGACTCGTCGCGCTCGCGCTGACCGCAGCGGCGCCGTCCGCGTTAGCGAACGGGGCTCGCGCCTTGCCGCCGGCCACCGCGAATGCGATGGCGCAGGCGGTGTCCCCGTTCGCGATCGCCGAATATCGCCGCAAGCTGAAGGAATATCTGGAGGCGCGCGCCGCCTTCGAGCAGGAGGCGGACGCCTACTGGAACGCGATTGCCGACAAGCGGCGCATCCGCAATGCCAAGCGCCGCGACCGCGTGCAGATCACGCTCGACGACTACGTGCTGGAGCAGCCGCCGGTCTATCAGGGACCGAAGCGGCCGGTGAACCCGGCGCCGGAGGAGGAAGAGGAGCGGCCACGGCCGCCGCGCAAACCGATCCCGGTGGTCGCGGATTTCGTCCGCGCGGCAGCCGAGCAATTCCAATTCACGCCGCAGCGTCCCGCTTCCGAGATGGAGTTCAAGCGTGCCTATGCGCGGTATGCGCGCGCGGCGGGCCTGACGCCGGAACAGGCGGTGCGGGTCTATTCGTTCGAGACCGGCGGCACCGGCAGTTATGACGTCCAGTCGGGCATCGAGCATGGCGGCAAGCGCGCCATTTCCACCGCAGTCGGCTACAACCAACTGCTGACCACCAACAGCGTTGAGCTGATGGCCGAGCAGGGCCACGAGTTCGTGCGCGAATTGACGCAGCGGGTTGCGGCCACCTCGGGTCCGGCCCGCAAGGCCATGGAACACAAGCTCGCGGTGCTGAAGAAGATGGTCGCGTTCACACGCACGGTGCCGGACGACTGGTCGGCGCATGCGCGCCTCGCCGACACGCCACAGGGCTGGGCGGTTCACGCCATGGTGCTCGACATCGACGTCGGCCCGATGCTTCAGACCCACAAGCTCCTGACCTCGGTGATCTTCGCGCGCGCCAAGGGCTATAACCGGCCGCTCACCGCCGCCGAGCTCGAGATGATGAACCTGACCGGGGACGGCACCGGCTTCGACATGGTGACCATGCCGCAGGGGCTGCGCGAGCAGGTGCCGACCTCGAACTTCTTTCAGCGCTCCGGCTACGAGCGCAACCCGGTGGCGATCCGCCACAACACGGTGGCGAAGCTGCTTGCCGTGACCAACGAGCGGATGGACTACAACAGCAGCAAGCCCGGTGCGAAGGAACTTGCTTCGGCGTTCTGACCCTCATCTGCCGCCACGGTAGATCGATACGCCTGGAGCGCTACTCGGATCCGAACATGAACTTGCCGTCGCCCTCGAGATAGGGGCCGGAGCGCATGTAAAGCTGGCCGTTCTGACCGATGAAGAACAGCGTGCCCTTCGGCACCTTCTTGGCCCCCTTCAACAGCGTGCCAGCATTGTTGGTACCCATCTTGTAGGACCAGGTCTTGCCGTCCTTGCCATAGGCATAGCCCATGTCGGTCTTCAGCTCCCACGGCGTCGCCGCTTGAGCGAAGGCGGATGTCGACAGCGCGGTGAGGGCGATTGTCGCGAAAAAGGTCTTGGTTGAAAAATGCGTCATGATCCACCTCCGGCCGAAAAATGGCGTCGTATCAGTGCCTTGAACAAATCACGAACGTCGCCGCGCCGTCAATACGACAATGGGCGCGGCCCATTCGCGCATGTCGGCGACTTTGTGATTTCCTGCTGCGCGACTATCTTCGCGTTTCCGTCTACAAGCACTTCATTGCCAGAACACACCTTGGGATGATTCGTATGCACCACGTCGTGAAGATCGGTTTCGGTGTCGCTCTGTCGTTGATGATGCTGACTTCGGTCGCACAGGCCGACGATTTCAAGCTCTCCAACAACCAGCGGATTTCCTGCAGCCGCGGCCTCTCCGCCGGCAAGCTCAATACGGCGACCTGCAGGTCGTATGCCTATCTGTTCAACGCCAGGACCTCGGAATACTTCCGCTGCCAGGTGTCTCTGGCGCTGACGCGGGACAACAAGGAGGTCATCAACGTTCAGGCCGATGGCGGCTGCACCAAGAAGCCGCGCATCTTCGACACCGACGGCAACTATTCGTTCGACGCCACTGAAACCGAGCCGCCGAACACCAACTCGTTCTTCGGCCCCGGCGGCTATGCGATCTGGGCGAGCGACAACAACACGCAGAAGATCCGTGGCTGCATCACCATCTCGTCGGGGCTCGGCTCCGACATCTCGAAGTGCCTCGATATGACGTTCCAGTGATGGCGGCGCGGGCGATGTGATGCGCAGGCCGCGCTCAGCGCCGCTCTGCCGCTCCTGACGCAATCACGCGTCAGGACGCGATGTCCTTTTCGGCCGGAAGCTGCAAGCGCGATCTCGCGAACTTCCTGAGGCCCATCGGCTTTCCGAACAGGTACCCCTGGACCAGATCGAAATCCATGTCGTGCGCGGCAAGGAAATCCGCACGTGTCTCGACCCCCTGCGCAACGACGCGCGCGCCGTGGTCGTGGGCCAGCTCGACGATCCGGCGGCACACCGTCTGCTTCAGGCGCTGATCCGCGCAGCCGGTGACGAACTGATGGTCGACCTTCAGCTCGACGAAGGGAAAGCTCTCGAGCCCCAGCAGGGATGGCCAATTGGCGCCGACATTGTCGACCGAGATCGCGATATTGTGCAGGCGCACGCGCCTCGCGACATCGATCGCGAGGTCCAGATTGTCGATCAGCTCGGCACTGTCGATCTCGATCAGCAGGCCTGCGAACGCCGGGTGATCCGGCATCCGGCGGCAGACTTCGCGCACCGCATCGGCGTTGGCCAGGAAGGAGATCGGCAGGTTGATCGAGAGGTCAACCGGGCCTTTCTGCTCAAGCAGATATCGCCAGTCCTCGATCGCCCGTTCGATGACGAACTCGGACAGGGCCTGGAAGTGCGGGTCGCCCTCGTCAGGAATAAAGTACGCTGGCGGGACGATGCCCCAGGCGGGATGGCGCATCCGGACCAGTGCCTCGGCTCCGCTCGGAACCAGCGTCCGCAGATGGATCTTCTGCTGATACCAGAGCTCAAGCCAGCCGGCTTTCAAGGCTTCGGGGACGTCGACTGCCGGGCTTGGCGCTGGTTCGACTGGAATCAGTGAGGCAAGGGTGTCGCGAAGGGTTGCCGCGCTGAACGGGGTCGGCAAGGCCGGTAGCATCGCGATACCGTATTCGTCGCCGATTTGTCTGACGGCCTTGACGATGATCGAGTCCGGCAGGCCGATGACCAGAACCTTGCCGCCGTACTCCTTTCTCACCAAAGTCTCGAGAATTTTACTGACTTCGATCCCGTCCACGGACACGCCGAGCACCAGCAGGTCGGGTCGTTCCGCGTCCAATACGGTGTCGAGCTCGTCGGCCTGACCGCATTCACTGGTGATGAAGCCGAGATCCTCGAGCGCCTCCGCGAGGAAGGTGCGAAGGTGTTTTTTGCTGTCCGCGATGCAGGCGCGCGGTGTCAGCTTGCGATGCCCGAACCAGCCGGCCCGTGCATATCCGATATGACTGATGTGATTCATGCCCGTCCTATTCGGAGTAGCCCCGAGCGAGTCGTACATCGGAGCGGCACGGGCAATCATGGAAATTTCGGGATCATACATGCATTGCTTCGCTAACCTTAAAGTCGCGAATTCGAATTAAATTGCGGGGGAAATGGCACGTGACGTCGCACCTTCGCCTGCAATAAATGCGTCATCTCGCGTTCATCAGCACGATTTGACGGCTTCACGATCGTCGCAGGATTCGACTACTCCGTGTTTCATCAAGGGACGCTGTTAATCTCTGTGTTGATGCGCTCACGTCGGCGTGAATCTGCGTCATTGTTAGACAACGAGCTGCGCGGCGTGACTCGAATCGGACGCGAATCAATTGCGCGCCGTGCGCCGCACGCATCGCATCGTCATCTTTTGAAGAGCGGAGCGCGTCGGCCGATCTGATCTGCGCCGTCCATGTGACGAGCTGCTCGTTGCGCTCATCCGCGGTCGACAGATCCATCGCGAGATGGGGCTGAGCCCGTCGCGCGCGTCGGCAAGGAAGACGTTCGGCGCATCCAGCGCTCGGACGGCTGCAAGCCTCGCGGGCAGGGGCCCGTGCCTCAGCCTTCTCGCGCTGGAGCGGTTCCTGCATCCGGTCGCATGCCGCGCGCTGCGGCTGCGACAACGCATGCGTCGTTTGGATGGGTTGACCCGGCCGGGGTGTCCGGCCAATTTCCGGCCGGCTCAAGGGGAGAATAATACTCATGAATTGGAAGTTGGTGGCTGCTGCGACCGTGGCAGCCAGCGTTTTGTCGGCGCCTGTCGCACGGGCCGAGCAGTTCATTAACGTGCTCACGGGTGGGACGTCCGGCGTTTACTATCCGCTCGGCGTCGCGATGGCGAAGATCTATGGCGACAAGATCCCCAACGTGAAGGCCCAGGTGCAGGCCACCAAGGCGTCGGTGGAGAACCTGGTGCTGCTGCAGCAGGGCCGCGGCGAGATCGCGTTCACTCTTGGTGATTCGCTGAAGGCGGCCTGGGAAGGCGATGCGGAAGCCGGCTTCAAGAACAAGCTCGACAAGCTGCGCACCATCGGCGCGATTTATCCGAACTACATCCAGATCGTCGCGACCGGCGAAAGCGGCATCAAGACGCTGGCCGATCTAAAGGGCAAGAGTCTGTCGGTGGGAGCGCCGAAATCCGGAACCGAGCTGAATTCGCGCGCAATCCTCGCGGCCGCTGGCATGAGCTACAAGGATCTCGGAAAAGTCGAGTATCTGCCGTTTGCGGAATCCGTCGATCTGATGAAGAACCGTCAGCTCAACGCGACCTTGCAGTCCGCCGGCCTCGGCGTCGCCTCGCTGAAAGACCTCTCGACCTCGACCGATATCACCGTGGTCGCCGTTCCGAAGGAGACCGTCGACAAGATCGGTCCGCCCTTCGTCTCGGTAATCATCCCGGCCAATACCTATACCGGCCAGGACAAGGATGTGCCGAGCGCGGCGGTGGTGAACTACCTCGTCACCTCCAGCGCCGTATCAGACGAGCTCGCCTACCAGATGACCAAGCTTGTCTATGAGTCGCTGCCGGAGCTTGGCAACGCCCATGCCGCGGGCAAGGAGATCAAGCTCGAGACGGCTGCGAGCGGCAGCCCGGTGCCGCTGCATCCTGGCGCGATCCGGTATTACAAGGAAAAGGGCCTGATCAAGTAAGAGACGGCGTGGATAAATGCGTCATGGCCGGGCTTGACCCGGCCATCGATCTTTCTACAGACGTTGATTTTTCGACGGACGCGCGGGTCGACCCCGCGCATGACACACGGTGACCGCGGCCCAAGCGCCACAGAGGCGCATGCTGCGTCGCGGGCACGGCGGGGGACACATTCATGCAACAGCAGGCCGAGGGCGCACAGCAGCCCGTCAAGGTTGAATTCGACAATTTCGAGCATGGGTTTCCGGAAGGGTTCGGATCGGGCGGCTGGGGTTACTTGGCGTATGTCATCGCGCTCGCCTTTGCGGTGTTCCAGCTCTATGTCGCAGCCTTCAACTACCTGCCGAGCCAGGTGGTGCGCGGCGTCCATGTCGGCTTCCTGATCCTGCTGACCTTCGGCCTGATCGGCAATTTCACCGCGAGGACCAATTTCGGCCGCGCGGTGAGCTGGATCGTCGGTGCCGCTGGCTTCCTCTGTGGGCTCTACCAGTGGATTTTCTACGCCGACCTGATCGCCCGTGACGGCGACCCGACCACCACTGATCTCGCGGTGGGCACGCTGCTCGCCGTGCTGATCTTCGAAGGCACGCGGCGGCTGATGGGCGCGGCACTGCCGCTGATGTGCGGCGCCTGTCTGCTCTACTGGTTCTTCGGGCAGTACCTGCCGTCGCCGCTCAATCATCGCGGCTACGATTTCGACCAGATCGTCACGCATCTTTCCTTCGGCACCGAAGGCTTCTACGGCGTGCCGATCTACGTCTCGGCGACATACATCTTCCTGTTCATCCTGTTTGGCTCGTTCCTCGAGCGCGCCGGCATGATCCAGCTCTTCACCGATGTCTCGCTCGGCCTGTTCGGCCGGACCCGCGGCGGACCGGCCAAGGTCGCGGTGTTCGCCTCGGGCATGATGGGGACGATCTCGGGATCCGGTGTCGCCAACGTCGTGACCGTCGGCCAATTCACGATTCCGCTGATGATCAAGTTCGGCTATCGCCGCGCCTTCGCTGCCGGCGTCGAGGCCACCGCCTCGATGGGCGGGCAGATCATGCCGCCGGTGATGGGCGCGGTTGCCTTCATCATGGCGGAGACGCTCGGAGTTCCCTATTCGGAGATCGTCAAGGCCGCGGTGATCCCAGCGGTCCTCTACTTCGCCTCCGCGTTCTGGATGGTGCATCTTGAAGCGGGCAAGCACGGTCTCGTTGGCATGAAGCGTTCGGAGATCCCGAGCGCCTGGAAGGCGCTGGTGGCGCGCTGGTACCTGGTGCTGCCGCTCGCAGCCCTGGTCTATATGCTGTTCGAGGGATTCACGCCGCTCTACGCCGGCAGCATGGGGCTTGCGCTGACGGTCGCGTTGATCCTGGGCGCCAGCATCACCCTCGGTTTGTCCAATACCGTCCTGCGCTACATCTTCTGGATCGGGCTGGCGCTGGTGGTCGCGGCGGTCTCGCGCAACGGGCTCGAGATCGTTCCGGTCGCCTGCATCGTCGCCGGCCTCATCGCTCTTGCGGCGATCACCCGCGGGGGCCGCGCCACGCTCGCGGCATGCCGTGATTCGCTCGCCGACAGCGCCAAGTCGGCACTCACCGTCGGCATGGCCTGCGCCATCGTCGGGACCATCATCGGCATGATGACGCAAACCGGTGTCGGCACCATCTTCGGGAGCTGGATCATCGGCCTCGGCGCCAAGAGCCTGTTCCTGGCGCTGATCATGACCATGCTGCTGTCGATCCTGCTCGGCACCGGCATCCCGACCATTCCGACCTACATCATCACCGCAGCGCTCGCCGCGCCCGCGCTGGCGAAGCTCGGTGTGCCGCTGATCGCGAGCCACATGTTCGCGTTCTACTACGGCATCATGGCTGATCTCTCGCCGCCGGTGGCGCTTGCGGCCCTTGCCGCGGCACCGATCGCCAAGGAGAATCCGGACAAGATCGGCTGGGAGGCAATGCGGATCGCGCTTGCCGGCTACGTCATTCCCTTCATCTTCGTCTATTCGCCGGCGCTGATGCTGCAGACCAGCGATCCGATGGTCGCGCAAATCGGCTTCTACGGCGCGGTGGCGCTCGCGTCCTTGAAGGCGCTGGTGGCGATCGCCTTGTTCGGCGTGGTCGCGATCGGCTTCCTGTTCGCGCGGCTGACGCTGATCGAACTGGCCGTGGCGTTTGCCGGTGCGCTCTGCCTGCTCGGCGACTTCCCGTTCTCGGATACCGCCGGCTTCACGCTCGCCGCAGCGGTCCTGCTGTGGCAGTGGCGGCAGCGGTCGCGCAATGCGGTGGCGGCGGCTTGAGCCTCTGCCTTTCTTCGGCAGGTGTCGTGAAGGCGCTGTCGGTCGCCGCTTTCACGCTGGCCTGGACGCATTCGATCGAGAAGACGGCGTGGCAGGAAGACTGGCGTGTCACGGACGCCGGGCTTCAACTTGTGCAAGCTCGCATCAAGGGCTTCGGTGCCGGCATGGAGCCGCCGCCGGAGGCACGCCTCGTCGACGGCTGGTTCCAGTGGACGCCGCCGCGGGCGCCACGGCCGCAGGTCGTGCTCGGCAATTCCGGTGTCGCCGGCGAATGGCATCTATGCCATGAGGGACAGTGCCAGACGCTATCAGAGATTTTCGGACATCCGATCGGTGCTAATGTCACCACGATGAGTGTGTGTCCGAATCCGTAGCCCGGATGGAGCGGAGCGAAATCCGGGACCAGCGTTCCCGGATTGCGCTCCGCTCCATCCGGGCTACAAGAATCAATAAAGGGGAGAACAATCGATGGATCGGCTCAAGGGCAAGGTTGCGATGGTGGTCGGCGCGGGCTCGATCGGACCCGGCTGGGGTAATGGCAAGGCGACCGCCGTCACCTTCGCGCGCGAGGGCGCCAGCGTGTTTTGCGTCGATCGCAACGGTGAGGCTGCGGAAGAGACCGCAGGAATCATCACCGGCGAGGGCGGCAGGGCGACCGCGTTCACCGCTGACGTTTCACGCGCCGGCGAGGTTGAAGCAATGGTCGCAGCCTGCCTGCAGACCTATGGCCGCATCGACGTGCTCGACAACAACGTCGGCATCGCCGAGGTCGGCAGCGTGGTCGAGGTCGGCGAAGCCGAATGGGATCGCGTTTTTGCGGTCAATCTCAAGAGCGCCTATCTGGCGATGAAGCACGTCATTCCCGTGATGATCAAGCAGGGCGGCGGCTCGATCATCAACATCTCCTCGATCGCCTCGATCCGCCATGTCGGCATTTCCTATGTCAGCTACAACGCGAGCAAGGCCGCGATGAACCAGATGACGCGCTCGACCGCGGTCGAGTTCGCGCCGAAGCATGTCCGCGTCAACGCCATCCTGCCCGGGCTGATGAAGACGCCGATGGTCGCGCATTCGGCCGGGCTGGCGCAGAGCTACGCCAAGGGCGATGTGGAGGCGATGTGGCGCGCACGTGACGCGCAGGTACCGATGGGGCACATGGGCGACGCCTGGGACGTCGCCAATGCGGCGCTGTTCCTGGCTTCCGACGAATCGAAATACGTCACCGGCATCGAGCTCATAGTCGATGGCGGCATCACCTCAAAGTCGGGTGCGTGAGAGGCAGTCGCGCGCGGCGACGGATCACACTTCCGCGCTGAGCTCGGCGCGGTCAAGTTCTTCCTCGACCAGATGGAAGGCATCGTCGCCGATCACTTCGATGCTCCGCAGATTGAGCAGCGCCAGGCGGGCGGCGGCGATGGCGCGGCGGCGCAGCGGATCGGCCGGCAGTTCGCTCGTCGCCACGCCGCCGTCGGGCTCGGTTTCGGCGCGCAGCAGCACGGCGCGATATTCGAGACGGAGGATCTCGGCTTCCTCGGATGGATCGCTCTCGACCGCATCGAGCGCGGCGCGATAGGCGACGGCGCGGGCGTACGCGGCTTCGCGCGCAACCGGATCGTCCTCCTTGAATTTCAGCGCCAGGATCAGCGGCCGCAGCGTAAGGCCCTGCAGCACCAGCGAGCCCAGCACCACGGCAAAGGCCGTGAGCAGGATGAGATCGCGATAGGGGAAGCTTTCCGGCAGCGCAAAGGCGGCCGCCAGCGTGACGATGCCGCGCATCCCGCACCAGGACACGACGATGCCGCGCCGCACCGTCGGCACCGCCATCTCCACCCGCGGCGGAAGCAGGCCGTGCGCCTTCAAGGCGCGCAGGAAGACGCCATAGGGCATCACCCAGGCGATGCGGACGACGATCACGACGGCGAGGATCGTGGCGGCGAACGTGCCGTATTGGAAGCGCACGTTGGCGTCGAGCCCAGACCAGATCGGACGCAACTGCATGCCGATCAGCATGAACGCCAGCACGTTGAGCACGAAGACGACGGTGTCCCACACCGCATAGGAGGACACGCGCAGCCGTGCCGGGATGCGGGCCGGCGCGGTGCGGGCGATCGTGATCGCGTAGGCGACGATGGTGAGGATGCCGGACAGCCCGACATGCTCGGCGACGATCCACACCATGAAGGTGCCGCCGAATTGCGTAATGATCGCGCTCGGCGCCTCGGTGATGCGGCGGGTGATCAACGTCCAGACCTGCGCGAACAGATAGCCCGCGGCGAGGCTTCCGAGCAGCGCCACCGCGACCGAGGGAACGAATTCCCGCACCTTCATGTGTTCGGCCGCAACCAGACCGACGGCGACGCGATAGATCAACAGCGCGCTGGCATCGTTGAGCAGGCTTTCGCCCTCGAGGATTTTCTGGATGCGGTAGGGCAGATTGACCTGGCGCAGGATCGCGGTGGCGGCCGCGGCATCGGGCGGTGCCACGATGGCGCCGAGCGCGATCGCAACCGCCCACGGCATATCCGAGCGCAGCCAGTGCGCGACCGCGGCGACAGCAGTGGTCGTGATGCCGACCGCCGCGAGCACCAGCGTCGAGACCGGTAGCCAGTTGTTGCGAAGGTCGCGCAGCGAGGTGTCGAAGGCCGCATCGAGCAGCACCGGCGCGACGAACAGCGCCAGCGCCAGCTTCGGTTCCAGCGTCCAGGACGGGCCGGACGGCAGCAGGGCCAGCAGCATGCCGCCGATCGCAAGGAACGTCGGATAGGGCACCTTGAGCCGCCGGGCCAGCGCCGACAGCGCAACGGCCGCCAGCAGAAGGCCGATGATCCATTCGAATGTCAGCAAGATGAACCCCGTGCAGCCGATCGTCGCAATTGACGTATAATCCAGCGTGTGGTTTTGCCGCAATTGCGCGTGCTGAAAGACGGTGCGCCTGGTTGGTCCGAGCGCTGGAGAGGGGCGCCCTGTCGGCGATTGTGATGCGACGCAACTCTGGACATCTGGCCCTGGCGCTCAGTGTTTCGCTGTCATGCATGGTCGTGGCCGCTGTCGCAGGCGCAACCGGCAGCGAGCCGGGCAAGGATGTCGAGGTTGATCCGGGGCCCTGCCTGGCAGCGGCCGCCGCGGCGGACGACGATAAGACGATCGACGTCTGCGGCGGGTTCATCGACAACGAGAAGGCGGCGAAGGCCGATCGCATCAAGGCCCTGATGGCGCGCGCCGCAGCCTATGACCGCAAGCAGACGATCGATCGCGCAATCGCCGACTACGACACCGTGCTGCGGCTCGATCCGGCGCAGGCCGATGCGCATAATGCGCGCGGCGAGCTGTGGCGCCGGAAAGGCGACCGGCCCAAGGCGATCATGGATTTCGGCGCCGCGCTCAAGCTCAATCCAAATCACGCCGCGGCGAAAGCCAACTACAAGTCGCTGTCGCTCGAGCTGGAGCGGATGGGCGCCATGATCGCGGTTGCCGGCAAGCCGAGCTTCGATTGCCGCAAGGCGCGCCGCGCGGTGGAAAAAGCCATCTGCGCCAATTCCGAGCTCGCCGACCTCGATCGCGAGATCAACGCATCGACCGTTCGCGCGATCCGCGAGACGCAAGATCCGCGCCGGGCACGCGAGCTGCAACGCGAGCAGGATCAGTTCATCGCCCGCCGCAACGGTGAGTTCGGCAAGCCGGGCTACGATTTGCAGAAGGCGATGCGCGAGCGCCTGCAGCGGCTGAATGGCGCAGACGGATACTAGTGTGCTGAATGCGAAGTTCGTGCGATTTCGCGGCGGCTGCTTTCACGAACTTCGCATTCATAAAGCACACTAGAATCATAAGTTTGCTAGTGTCCTTATCGAATCCGAAGTTCGCTCCGAAGGTGCCGCGAATGATGCGAACTTCGGATTCGGGACACTAGTGCTAACGTCGGTCAGTTTGCGGCTTGAATTATCGGGTGAGCCCGTGACAATGACTTCCCAAGAGAGCCGACCATCCGTAGTCCGCATGCCCGGCCCTGAACGTGGATGGCCGGGTCGTCCCCGATCGGGTCGGGAACAGGCGCCCGGCCATGACGACGGAGAGCGGCGAGGGAGAAACGCGATGAACATTCAGCAGAACAGCCGGTATCATGAGGTGTATGCCCGCTCGCTTCGGGACCCCGAAGGATTCTGGGCCGAAGCCGCGCGCGAGATCGATTGGATCGAGCCGGCGAAGAAGATCTTCGATCCCGCGATCGGGGTGTATGGGCGCTGGTTCGCGGGTGCCGTCGTCAACACCTGCTACAACGCGCTGGATCGCCATGTCGCCGGCGGTCGTGCCGAGCAGCTTGCGCTGATCCACGATTCTCCGCTCACCAATACGGTTACGAAGTTCACCTATTCCGAACTGCTGGCGGAGGTGCAGACGCTGGCCGCGGTGATGCAGGATTTCGGCGTCACCAAGGGCGATCGCGTGATCCTCTACATGCCGATGGTGCCGGAGGCGGTGGTCGCGATGCTCGCTTGCGCGCGGATCGGCGCGGTGCACAGCGTGGTGTTCGGCGGCTTCGCGGCCAAGGAGCTGGCGAGCCGGATCGACGACGCCAAGCCAAAGCTGATCTTCTCGGCAAGCTGCGGGCTCGAGCCGGGGCGCATCGTGCAGTACAAGCCGCTGCTCGATGAAGCGATCCGGCTCGCCGGCGCCAAGCCGGAAACCTGCATCATCCTGCAACGGCCGCAGCACGGGTGCGAGCTCACGGCCGGCCGCGATCATGATTGGGCGGGGTTGCGTCAGGCCGCCTTCGACGCCGGCAAGGCCGCGGCGTGCGTCCCCGTGCTGGCGACCGATCCGCTCTACATCCTCTACACGTCGGGCACGACGGGTATCCCGAAGGGCGTGGTGCGCGACAATGGCGGGCACCTCGTCGCGCTGAAGTGGTCGATGTACAATCTCTACGGCGTGAAGCCCGGCGAGGTCTGGTGGTGCGGCTCCGACATCGGCTGGGTGGTCGGTCACAGCTACATCGTCTATGGCCCGCTGATCCACGGCGCGACCACAATCATGTATGAGGGCAAGCCGGTCGGCACGCCCGATGCCGGCGCGTTCTGGCGCTTGATCTCCGAGCACAAGGCAGTGGCGCTGTTCACGGCACCGACCGCGTTTCGTGCCATCCGCAAGGAGGACCCGGATGGCAAGTTCATCCGGCAGTATGATCTCTCGAACTTCCGTACGCTGTTCCTCGCCGGCGAGCGCGCCGATCCGCCGACGGTGGAATGGGCGGAGCAGCAGCTCAAGGTACCGGTGATCGATCACTGGTGGCAGACCGAGACCGGCTGGTGCATCGCCGGCAATCCGATGGGTCTCGGCATGCTGCCGGTCAAGCACGGTTCGCCGACGGTGTCGATGCCGGGCTATCAGGTGGATGTGGTCGACGAGTCGGCCAAGCCGGTGCCGGCGGACACCATGGGATCGATCGTGATCAAGCTGCCGATGCCGCCCGGCTGCCTGCCGACGCTGTGGCAGCAGGACGAGCGCTTCAAGGAAGCCTATCTCTCGGAATTCCCCGGCTACTACAAGACTTCGGACGCCGGCTACAAGGACGAGGACGGCTACGTCTGGGTGATGGGCCGCACCGATGACATCATCAACGTCGCCGGTCACCGGCTCTCCACCGGCGGCATGGAAGAGATCCTGGCGTCCCATCCCGACGTCGCCGAATGCGCGGTGCTCGGCATCAAGGACACGATCAAGGGCGAGGTGCCCTGTGGCTTCCTGGTGCTGAAGGCTGGCGTGGTGAAGGGGGCGCCTGACGTCGAGAAGGAAGTCGTGGCGCTGGTGCGCGACAAGCTCGGTCCCGTCGCCGCGTTCAAGCTCGCGATCACCGTGGCGCGGCTGCCGAAAACCCGCTCCGGCAAGATCCTCCGCGGCACCATCAAGAAGATCGCCGACGGCGAACCCTGGACCATGCCGGCGACGATCGAGGACCCCAAGGTGCTCGACGAGATCGGCGCGGCGCTGAAGGGGAAGGTGTAGGCGTTCTCAGCGCAAGAAGCGAGGCTGCATCTGAGAGAGCGTGCGGTGTGGCCACCCCTCTCCCTAACCCTCCCCCGCAAGGCAGGGCAATCGCATTTGGGAGAAAAGCGCCCTGTGGCCATCCTTCGAGACGCCCGCCTTTGGCGGGCTCCTCAGGATGACGTCTTGTGTTGCGGCACAATAGTAGACCCTCATGGTGAGGAGCGCCGCTTGCGGCGCGTCTCGAACCACGAGGCCGGGTTCGTGCGCAGCGGCCCAAGGCGGCATATGCGATTGCCCTACCCCGCAAGGGGGGGAGGGAACCCTTCCGCCGACGCGTCCCTCACGCCGCACCGGATTAACGACGCCACACACCAAGCGCCGAGTTGTGATGCTGACCCACGATGTGAGGTGAGCACGTCGGTCAGGCTCCCTCCCCCCTTGCGGGGGAGGGCTGGGGAGAGGGGTGAGCCGCGGACGAGATGATGGACGATCGCACAACTGCTCTGCACGCCGCCGAAACGCATCCGGAAGCAAAACCGCCTTGATTTTGATGGAATGCCGGGTCATTCCCGGCATCACACGCCCTGTCGTCACCAGATACGGACTCACGGATGCGAATGATTTCCGCACGCGCGCCCTTCGCACTGCTGCTCGCGCTGCCGCTGCTCGCAGGCTGCCTGGAGCGCGGCCGCTCGCCGGTCGCGGAGAGCATGGGCGATGACGATCAGTACTGCCAGGCCAACGGCACGGTGAAGGTCGGCTCGCCCGAATATGTCGCCTGCCGCAAAGACCGCGACGTGCAGCGCCAGAACGCCGAGGCCCGCTCGGATCGCCGCCAGCGCGATCTTGGCGAATACATGATGAACCATCCAGACGTGCATTAGATGCCATGAGGAGGCGACGATGAACGAGGACGTCTTCAACGCCAGCCTTCGCGGTTTCCTCAAGAAGGTCGGCATTACCTCCCAACGCGAAGTCGAGAAGGCCGTGCGCGAGGCCGTCGCGAGCGGCCGGCTCAAAGGCAACGAGAAGCTTCCAGCGAAGGTCGTGCTGACCATCGCCGGCGTCAATCTCGTTCACGACATATCGGGCGAGATCGAACTCGGCTGACATAGGTCGGCGCTGCTTCTTGCGATGCTCCTGGCGCCGCCTATGCGCAAACGAAAACGCGGCGGGTTGCCCCGCCGCGCTTGGTAGTTCGTCGATCGATCGCCTGACGCGCTTACTCTTCCTCGTCGTCGATCTTCTTGCCGCCGATCGTCTTCAGCTTGGCGAACACGGCATCGACGTTGAGATCGTCGTGCCGTTCGGTCGGCTGATCGTCTAGCTCGTCCTTGCGCGTGGTCTCGGAGGCCGGCAGCAGTGTGGCGCCGCCATAGACGGTGGTGGTCGGCTTCTCCTTGGCGGCGCGCTGGACCTCGAAATCGAGCTCGATCTGCGAGCACAGGCCGAGCGTCACAGGGTCCATCGGCGTCAGCGTCGAGGCGTTCCAGTGGGTGCGGTCCCGCACGCTCGCGATCGTGGTCTTGGTGGTGCCGACCAGGCGCATGATCTGCGCGTCCTTGAGCTCCGGATGGTTGCGCACCAGCCAGAGGATCGCGCTCGGCCGCTCGTGGCGGCGTGACACCGGGGTGTAGCGCGGGCCCTTCTTTTTGGCCGCAGCCGGCAGCACCACCTTGCTCTCCTGCAGCTTGAGGCGGTAGTTCGGGTCGCTTTCGCCCTTTTCGATCTCCTCGCGGGTGAGCTGGCCGTTCGAAATCGGGTCCATGCCCTTGATGCCCTGGGCGGCGTCGCCGTCGGCGATGGCGCGCACCTCCAGGGGGTGCATTTTGGTAAAATCGGCCACCTGATCGAAGGTCAGGGCGGTATTGTCGACCAACCACACGGCAGTCGCCTTCGGCATCAGCGGTGCGTTGCTCATGGCAAATCTCCTTTGTGCTTCGCCCACCTCTGTCGAGGCGAAGCTGGTAGTCATCGGCGATGACGGGAATTCTGGCCCTATATAAGCCCTCAGGGGGGAATGGCGCAATGGGCCAGCAAAATCGCCTTGACAGAGCCCGAAAGCAGTCCCAAGTCCTTACTCAAATTGACCGTTCCCCGCCCGGCGGCGAGGGGTGATTCGGTCCCGAGATTGCCTTATGTCAGCGAAAAAACCCGACCTTAGAATCGTGCTTTGTTCCCCGCGTGGCTTCTGCGCTGGGGTGGTCCGTGCCATTGATACGGTGGAACGGGCGCTCACGATCTATGGAGCTCCGGTCTATGTCCGGCACGAGATCGTCCATAACAAGTATGTGGTGGACAGCCTGAAGACCAAGGGCGCCATTTTCGTCGAGGAATTGGCCGAAATCCCCGACGACACCAACGCGCCGGTGGTGTTCTCGGCCCACGGGGTTCCGAAATCGGTTCCGGCCGAGGCCAAGGCCCGCAATTTCTTCTCGCTGGATGCAACCTGCCCGCTGGTGACCAAGGTGCACCGGGAGGCTGCGATCCATTTCAAGCGCGGCCGGGAGATCCTCCTGATCGGGCATTCGCACCATCCCGAGGTGGTCGGCACCCTGGGCCAGCTCCCGCCGGGAGCGGTGACTCTGATCGAGACCGCCGAGGATGCGAAAACCTTCACGCCGAAGGATCCGGACAACCTCGCCTTTGTGACCCAGACCACGCTGTCGATCGACGACACCGCGGAGATCGTGGCGCTGCTCAAGGAGCGCTTCCCGAACGTCAACGGTCCGCACAAGGAAGACATCTGCTACGCCACCACCAACCGCCAGCTCGCGGTGAAGAAGGTGGCCCCGGTGGTCGATGCCCTGATCGTGGTCGGCGCGCCGAACTCGTCGAACTCGCAGCGTCTGCGCGAGGTCGCCGAGCGCGAGGGCTGCCCCATTGCCGTGCTCGCCCAGAGAGCCAGCGACATCGATTGGAAGCGCTTCGAAGGCATCAAGAGCCTCGGCATCACCGCGGGCGCGTCGGCGCCGGAGGTGATCGTCGAGGAGATCATGGGCGCCTTCGCCGAACGCTTCGAACTTCACGTGGAGACGGTCTCGGCTGCGGAAGAGAATGAGTTCTTCCCGCTGCCGCGTTCGCTGCGGCCTGACGCTGCCGTCGCGGAATAAACCATATGGCGGTCTACACCGACGTTGCCGCCGAAGATCTCGCGGAATTCCTCAAAAGCTACGACATCGGCGAACTGCTCTCCTACAAGGGCATCGCCGAAGGCGTCGAGAATTCGAACTTCCTGCTGCACACGAGCCAGGGCGCTTACATCCTCACGCTCTACGAGAAGCGCGTGGCGGAAGACGACCTGCCGTATTTCCTGTCGCTGATGGCGCATCTCGCCGAGCGCGGCGTCTCCTGCCCGCAGCCGGCGCGCAATCGCGAAGGCGAGGTCTATAGTCGGCTGGCCGGCCGGCCGGCGGCGGTTATCAATTTCCTCGAAGGCCTCTGGCCGCGGCGGCCGAACGTGACGCATTGCGCCGGCGTCGGCCAAGCGCTCGCAAAAATGCATGTGGCCGGCCTCGACTTTCCGCTGGTGCGCAAGAATCCGCTGTCGGTCTCCGGCTGGCGGCCGCTGTTCGATCTCGCCGCGGCGCGGGCCGACAGCGTGCAGGCGGGATTGTCCGACTTCATCGCGCGCGAGCTCGATCATCTCGAAGTGACCTGGCCGGCCGATCTGCCGGTCGGCGTCATCCATGCCGACCTGTTTCCCGACAACGTCTTCTTTCTCGGCGACAAGCTGTCGGGGCTGATCGACTTCCCGTTCTCGTGCAACGACATCCTGGCCTACGACGTCGCGATCTGTCTGAACGCCTGGTGCTTCGAGCCGGATCATTCCTTCAATGTCACCAAGGCCCGCGCGTTGCTCAACGCCTACCGCCGCGAACGGCCGTTGTCTGTGGCCGAGGAAGCCGCGATGCCCCTGCTGGCGCGGGGCGCAGCAATGCGTTTCCTGCTGACGCGTCTGGTCGACTTCCTCAACGTGCCGGAAGGCGCGCTGGTGCGGCCGAAGGACCCGCTGGAATATGTCCGCAAGCTGCGCTTCCAGCAGAGTGTCGCTGGTCTCAACGACTATGGCGTCACGCCTGCGGGATGCGCGGCGTGAGCGACAAGCCGCATGTCACTGTATTCACCGATGGTGCCTGCTCCGGAAATCCCGGACCGGGCGGCTGGGGCGCGATCTTGAGGTTCGGCGACGTCGAGAAGGAATTGAAGGGCGGCGAGCCGCACACCACGAACAACCGCATGGAGCTGATGGCGGCGATCTCGGCGCTCGAAGCCCTGAAGAAGCCTTGTATCGTCGACCTCACCACCGACAGCCAGTATGTCCGCCAGGGCATCACCGGCTGGATCTATGGCTGGAAGCGCAACGGCTGGCGCACCGCCGACAAGAAGCCGGTCAAGAACGTCGAGCTGTGGCAACGGCTCGACGCTGCAATGAAGCCGCACGAGGTACGCTGGCACTGGATCAGGGGCCACGCCGGCCATGCCGAGAACGAGCGCGCCGATCAGCTCGCGCGCGAGGGCGTGGCGATGGCGAAGCTGAGGGAGTTGTAGGGCGCGCAATCCCCGAACGTCATCGCCCGCGAAAGCGGGCGATCCAGTATTCCAGAGGCGAGTGGTTTTCAAAACGGAGGCCACGGCGTACTGGGCCGCCCGGTCCCGTCTCCGCCAAGGCTTCGACGAGGCTTGCGATTCAGGCGCGCCGAAGCTTTAGCGGAGGCGGCAAGCCGGGCGACGACAGGGTGCGCGTGACGTTCAGCTCAGAGCTGACCGAGCAGCGTGTCGCCGCCGGAGACCTCGACCTTGCCCGGAGCGGGCTCGAGGTTGAGCTTCTTCACCACGCCGTCCTCGACCAGCATGGAGTAGCGCTTGGAGCGGATGCCGAGGCCGTTGCCGGAGGCGTCGAGACTCCATGCCGATCGCCTTGGTGAAGTCGGCATTGCCGTCGGCGAGGAAGGTAGCCTCATCGCGCTGGTCGGTGTCGCGCTTCCAGGCGTTCATCACGAAGGCATCGTTGACAGAGACGATCGCGATGGTGTCGACGCCCTTGTTCTTGATGGCGTAGGCGTTGAGGAAGATGCTCGGCAGGTGCATCTTGTGGCAGGTGCCGGTGTAGGCGCCGGGCACCGCGAACAGGGCGACCTTCTTGCCCTTGAAGATATCGTCGGTGCTCTTGACCTGCGGCCCTTCGGCGGTCATCACGCGAAACTTGGCTTCCGGCAGCTTGTCGCCAACCTTGATCGTCATCGGTGTTCTCCCTCGGTGAAGCGGAACTGTCTTAACCCCGGCGGTCGCACGGCACAATACGAGCTGATGGAAGAACGGCAATGCCGGAGGACGGTCACTGTTCCGTCATCAGCCGGAAAAGCCTCCGGCGTCGAGGAAAGCCTGCTCCTCCGGCGTCGTCGGCCGGCCCAGCACGCGATTACGATGCGGGAAGCGGCCGAAGCGGCGGATGATGTCGGCGTGGTCCTCGGCGTATTTCAGGTTGTCGGGATGGCCACCGGCCTGCCGGATCAGCGCGACACAACGCTGCTGGTCGGCCAGATGCTCCGAATGCATGAAGGGCAGGTAGAGGAATTCCCGCAACAGCGGATCGATCCGTCCGTCGACGCCGCGGTCGATCGCGCGGCCCGCGACCTCGCGCGCCAGCGCGTCGCTGGCATAGGTCCGGGCATCCCCGCGAAACATGTTGCGGGGAAACTGGTCGAGCACGATGGTGAGCGCCAGCGCGCCGTCGTCGCTCGCCTCCCATGAGGAGAACTCGCCGGCGGAAGCCTTCTGCCAGGTGGCGAGGAAGCGATAACGGATCTCGGCATCGAACGCATCATCGCGCTCGTACCAGCGGTCGCGTCCGGCCTTGCGCCAGAACGTGAGGACGTCGGCCGCCGTCGCGAGGCCCGCGTCAGTCATTGTTGGACGCCCGCCGTGGCTCGCCTCACGCCGCGGCCTTCTTCTCGTCGCGCAGCTCGCGGCGCAGGATCTTGCCGACGTTGGTCTTGGGCAGGTCGGTCCTGAACTCGATCTGCTTCGGCACCTTGTAGGCGGTGAGCTGGGTGGCGGCGAATTTGATGATGTCCTCGGCCGTGACGTTCGGATCCTTCTTGACCACGAACGCCTTCACCGCCTCGCCGGACTTCGCGTCGGGCACGCCGATCACGGCGCATTCCAGTACGCCCGGATGGCTCGCGAGCACTTCCTCGATCTCGTTCGGATAGACGTTGAAGCCCGAGACCAGGATCATGTCCTTCTTGCGGTCGACGATCTTGGTGAAGCCGTTCTCGTCCATCACGCCGATGTCGCCGGTGCGGAAGTAGCCGTCGGCAGTCATCACGCGCGCGGTCTCGTCGGGCCTGTTCCAATAGCCGGCCATCACCTGCGGGCCCTTGGCGCAGATCTCGCCGGCCTGACCGATCGGCAGTTCGTTGCCGTCGTCGTCGCGGATCGATAGCCAGGTCGAGGGCACGGGGACGCCGATCGAGCCGGTGAAGCGGTCGATGTCGGCGGGATTGCAGGTCAGCGTCGGTGAGGTCTCCGACAGGCCGTAGCCTTCCGACAACGCGCAGCCGGTCACCTTCAGCCATTTGTCGGCGACCGGCTTCTGCGTCGCCATGCCGCCGCCGAACGAGGTCTTCAGCTTGGAGAAGTCGAGCTTGTCGAAGCCGGGCGTGTTCAACAGGCCGTTGTAGAGCGTGTTGACCGCCGGGAAGCTGTTGATCTGGTACTTCGACAGCTCCTTGACGAAGCCCGCCATGTCGCGCGGATTCGGGATCAACAGATTGACGCCGCCAGCGCGGACCGCGAGCAGGTAACAGGCGGTCAGCGCGAAGATGTGGTACAGCGGCAGCGCGCAGACGATGAAGAGCTGCTCGACATGCGGCGGCTTCTTCAGCGCCGGCTGCAACCAGGCGTCGTTCTGCAGCACGTTGGCGAGCACGTTCTGGTGGATCAGGGTCGCGCCCTTGGAAATGCCCGTGGTGCCGCCGGTGTATTGCAGGAAGGCGACGTCCTGGCGTGTCAGCACCGGCTTGTCGAGCTTCATGCCGCGGCCGGCCGCCACCGCGTCGTTGAACCAGACGGCGCCGGGAATCGACCAGGCCGGCACCATCTTCTTCACGCGCCGCACCACCAGGTTGACGATCACGCCCTTGAAGCCGAGCAGGTCGCCCATGCTGCCGACAATGACGTGCTTGACGGATGTGTTGGCGAGCACCTTCTGCACGGTGGTGGCGAAGTTCTCCAACACGACGATCGCCTCGGCGCCGGAATCCCTGAGCTGATGCTCGAGCTCGCGCGGCGTGTAGAGCGGATTGACGTTGACCACGGCATAACCGGCACGCAGCACCGCGGCGGTCGCGATCGGGTATTGCAATACGTTCGGCATCATCAGCGCGACGCGCGCGCCTTTCTGGAGGCCCTTGCTCTGCAGATAGGCGCCGAGCGCCGTCGACATCTGGTCGAGGTCACGATAGGTGATCGACTTGTCCATGCAGATGAAAGCCTTGCGGTCGGCAAATTTCGTGAAGCTTTCTTCCAGCAGCTCGACCAGCGACGAATACTGCGTGACGTCGATATCAGCGGGCACGCCGGCCGGGTATTGCTTGAGCCAGATGCGCTCCATGGTGGTCATTCCCCTCTCATGACGTTGCCGCTTGTCCCGGATTTCTTTCCGGGTTTTCGGGCTTGGCCGCGTTGTTTTGGGCAGTATTGAGCAATGCCGCGGCCGATGGCAAGCCGCTGCGCGCTATCGACGCATTGGGCGGAGAATCGCAGGGATCCGGTTAGCTGGCCGGCTGCTTGGCGTCGCTCTTCGGCTTCGTCGCAGCCTTCGGCTTCGCCGCGGGCTTTGCGGCGGCCTGCTTGTCAACGGACTTGGCGGCGGCCGACTTTGCGCCGGCTGGCTTTGCGCCGGCGTTGTCCGGCTTCGCATTCGCGTGGCGCGCCGGCTTGGCTGTGGCCTGCTTGCTGTCGGGCTTATTGCCGTCCTTCTTGGCGTCACTCTTAGCCTCACCCTTGGCCTCGCTCTTGGCGTCAGTGTCGGACTTCTTGTCGACCTTGATGACGACACGCGTGCGCTTGCCGCGCTTGACTGCCGGCTGCATCTTCTCGCTGTCGGCCTCGACCGCGGCGGCCAGCGCAGCGCCGGTCTTGGTCGGGCCGGTATAGACTACGACCGGCTCCGACGGCGCAGCCGGCAGCCCCAGCAGCTCGGAGGGTTTCGGCATCGCCGCCTGCAGGCCGGTGGCGAAGAAGGACATGCTGCCGCCCTCACCGTTGGTGGCCGAACCGCCGGTGCTGCTGGCAATGGTGTCCTCGTCCTCGTCGCTGGCGGGCCGTTTGCGCTTGGGGCCGCACATCTCCTCGTGCAGATTGGGCGGCGAGGCGTCGATCGGCGCAAGATTCTCAACGGTGCCGAGCGAGGGACGCAGCCACGCCAGCCCGTTGCCGGCAAAGCCGCGGTCCAGGAGCTGTGCAGCGCGCACCGCGCGCATGCGGCCCGAGGAGGCGCCGAGCACCACGGCGATCAGCCGCTTGCCGTCGCGCGTTGCCGAGGCGACGAGATTGTAGCCGGAGGCGCAGATGAAGCCGGTCTTGAAGCCGTCGGCGCCCGGATAGCGGCCGATCAGCTTGTTGAAGTTCTGCGTGATCCGGCGACCGAAGCGGATCGACGGAATGTGGACGAAATATTCGTATTCGGGCAGGTCGCGGATGATGGCGCGGGCGAGGATCGCCATGTCGCGTGCCGAGGTGATCTGGCCATCGGCCGGCAGGCCGTTCGGGTTGACGTAGCTCGTCTGCGTCATGCCGAGCTTGCGCGCGGTCTGGTTCATCATTGCCGCGAAGCCGTCGATCGAGCCGCCGACGCCCTCAGCGAGCACCACGGCCATGTCGTTGGCCGATTTAACCAGCATCATCTTGAGCGCGTTGTCGACGGTGACCTGGGTGCCGGGCCGCAAGCCCATCTTCGAGGGCGATTGCGAGGCGGCGGTCGGCGACACCGTGAGCAGCGTGTCGAGCGACACGCGGCCTTCCTTCACCGCCGTCAGCGTCACGTAGGCCGTCATCAGCTTGCTGAGCGATGCCGGATACCAGGGCATCGTCGCGTTGTCGGCCTGCAACACCTTGCCGCTGTCGGCTTCGATCAGCAGCAGCGCCTCGGCCTGCGCGGCGCGCGGCGTCGCAACCGCAAACAGCGCGACAGCAAGGATCCACTTCAACGACGGGTTGCGCAGCAGGCGGAGGAAATGCACGAGTCCGGTTCCGGTCCTTTGAGACCCGCCTTCAGGAGGAGGTCTTTGCAAATGTGACGTTCGGGTTTCAAGCGCGTCCGGGGGCCGCGATGCGGCGACGCAAACCCTATACCGGCTTGCCAGCGGAGAACAGAGCCCGCCCAACTAAATCGTGGACGAAATCGGCTGAATTTCGGCAGCCGCCTCAATTGGAAAGCCGGAATTATCTCGCCTCGAGGTCGGCGCGTTGCTGTTCCTGAACCATGAATTGGGCGCGCGCGAGGTCGGCAAAACGCCCGCCTTTCGCCACCAGTTCATCGAAAGTTCCGCTTTCGATCACGCGTCCCTGGTCGAACATCAGGATGCGAGTGGCGTGGCGGATCGTAGAGAGACGGTGTGCGATCACAAATGTGGTGCGTCCCTTCATCACTTCATCGAGAGCAGCGTTCACCTTGGCCTCAGTGACGGCATCGAGCGCGCTGGTCGCCTCGTCCAGGATCAGGATCGGCGGATCTTTCAGCAATGCGCGCGCGATCGATAGTCGCTGTCGCTCGCCGCCGGACAGCATGCGGCCGCGCTCGCCGGCGTGGGTATCGAACTTCTTTTCGCTGCGCTCGATGAAATCCAGCGCTTGCGCGCGCGCCGCGGCGGTACGCAGTTCCTCATCGGTGGCGTCAGGTTTGCCGATACGCAGATTCTCGGCGATCGAGCGGTTGAATAATAGCGCCTCCTGGAACACCACGCCGATGTTTCGGCGCAGCCCGGTCAGCTTCAGCGCGCGTATGTCCATACCGTCTATCTTGATGACGCCGGATTGCGGATCGAAGGCGCGATGCAAAAGTGCGATCGCGGTGGATTTGCCGGCGCCGGTTGGCCCGACCAGCGCAATGGTCTGGCCCGGCAGCGCGGTGAAGGAGAGATCCTCGATTGCCGGGCGCTTGCCGTCGTACGAGAACGACACATCGTCGAACTCGACCAGGCCGGAGAGCCGGCCGGGATCGACGGCGCCCGGCCGGTCACGCACCGCCGGCACCGCGTCGAGCACGTCGAAGAATTCCTTCAGCCGCGGCGCTTCCATGAACACGTTGTTGATGAAGCTCACTACCTGCTCGAGCTTCTGGATCAGCATGGTGGCGAACGAGACGAACATCACGATCTCGCCGACCGTGGTCAGGCCCTGGCTATTGAGCGCGATGCCGACGGTGAAGATCGCGAGCACCGTGATCGTGGTCGACGCGCGGGTGATGACGGTGACGATCGCCCACCACGACAGCACCGGCATCTGCGCGGCGAGCAGCTTGTCGGCGACGAAGCGCAGCCCTTGCACCTCGGAATCGATCCGCACGAAGCTTTGCACCAGCGCGACATTGCCGAGCGCGTCGGAGGCGCGCGCCGAGAGGTCGCTGTAATATTCCTCGACCTCGCTCTGCATGCCGTAGGTCTTGCGCACCACCATCGTGGTCAGGATCGTGAAGACGACGCAGAGCGCGAACAGCAGGATGGCAAGCCGCCAGTTGATGTAGAGCGACAGCGGCAGCAGCACCACCAGCGACATGATCGCGGCGAAGTGCTCGCGGAAGAACCCGAGCCAGAGCCGCCACAGCGCGTCGGTGCCGTTCAGCATCACCTTCATCAGCCGTCCCGAATGGGTGCCGGAATGGAAGGTCAGCGGCAGTTGCAGGATGTGCTCGAAGTAATCGGTCAGAACAGCCTGGCGCTGGCGATGCGCCAGCCGGTCGGCCTGCAGCGCAACCACCGCGCTGCAGGCGATCGTGAACAGCCCGAATGCCACCCAGGCCCCGAGCAGCGGCCACGGTGATGTGGTGGCGAACATCCCGGTCACCGGCCGGCCCGACAGCACGTCGACGATCTTGCCGAACAGCACGGGCTCGGCGAATTGCGCGCCGGCGAGCAGCAGATTGGCGGCGGCGAGAATCCAGCCGAGCCGGGCCTCCTTGCCGAGCAATTCCAGGACGCGGGTATAGAGGCGGAGCATGGACATGCCGGCAGGACCCTTGAGCGGTAGATGCGCCCGATCAGGCGGGATGCAATCTAATCAGGGTTCGCGGCGAAGGGCCAGCAGGTGCAGGTACAGCACATTCCGTCATGGCTGGGACAAGCCCGACCGTGACGAACGTAGGGACGTCTGCGCCAAGCTTCCCCGTGCCAGATGCAATGGCCCGCGGGTCGAGCCTGGGCACGACGAACACGTCCGGGGAGCAGGTGACTCAATTGATCAGCCGGTCGTCACGCGGGGGTAGGAAGGACTCATCGAAAATGTCGGACACGTGCGGCCGCTTCTGGAATTTGAAACCCTCCGCGAGCTGGTCGATCGATCGCTCGAAGCGCGCCGGGTCGATGCCGCCGATGCCGTTACGCTTCACCTCGCCGGCGAGGATGTTGTCGTGGATGATGGCGCGCAGCCGCTCCAGCTCCAGCTCGCGCGAACCGCCGTCCATCCGGTTCGCGACCTCGGTCGCGGCGCGGGCAGGGTCCTTGATCGCGAGGGTGGTGCCGCCGATCACCGCGCGCACGAAGCCTTTCACGGCGTCCGGCTTTACCGCAGCGAAGCGCGGGTTGACGATGACGGCGAAGCCATACGCCTCGCAGCCGTAGTCGGCGAAGCGCAACACCGCGAGATCGTCGGCCGGCACGCCGCGATCCCGCAAATTGACCGCGGACAGATAGGAGAAGCCGGTGACGGCATCGACCTGTCCGGCGGAGAGCATCGGCTCGCGAACCGCGGCGCTGATGCTGACCTGCTTCACGCTCGAGAGCTTGATGCTATTCTGCCTGGCGATCGCGGGCCATAGCCGGATCGACAGGTCGCCATCAGCAACCCCGAGGTTCTTGCCCTGGATGTCCGGCAGCGCGTTGATGCCGCGACTCTTGCGTGCCACGATCGCATAGGGCGCTTGGTTGAAGAGCACGAACACCGCCTTCACCGGCGCGGCGCCCGGCTTGTCGCGAAACCGCACCAGCGAATTGATGTCGATGAGCGCGAAGTCGCTCGCGCCGTCGGCGACGCGCGCGATCGCATCCGCCGAGCTGGTGGCGATGTTCGTGGTGACCGCGAGGCTCTCGGCGCTGAACAGGCCGCCGACTGAGGCCATCACGAACGGGGCCGCAGCGGCATCGAGCGGACGGTCGAGCGTGAACTGGATGGCGGTTGGCTGGGGCGGATCGCTCGCGGCGCGGAGCCGCGTTGTGCCCGGCCCGATGCCGCACGCGAGACCGATCACGCCAGCCAGCATGAAGCGGAGAAGGGTGGTTCGACTTACGTGCATCACGACTTCCGGGAGGCGAGACAAAGTGCCGCGCCCGCGCCTGTTTCATGGCATCGCATGCGCCAAGCAAGCAGCATTTTCAAGCGTCAGTTTGGCCGACAGCCTGCCTCATGCAAGCTGAATGTCTGATGACTGGCATGCACTTCGCCGGAGCTCGCTCAGCTTGCATCCGGCTCGCGGAACCGAATGTGAAACCTGTGGTTAGCTATCCATGGGCCCGTCGGGCCCTTCCATAAGGATGACTGCAATGTTTGCGCGAAAGGGTGTTTTTTCGTCCATTGGCCGCGCAGCCACGCTGGCAACTGTTGCTGTGGTGGCGTTGACGGCCATTGAGCCGACGATGGCATTCGCGGGCTCCGCTGCGGCAGGCAAGGCTACCGCAATGGCCACGTCGCACGGGACAAGCGAGGTCACCGATATCAGCGCGCGCCGCCGATACTATCGGGGCGGTGGTGCAGCGGCCGCAGCCGCTTTCGCCGGCATCGTCGGCACCACGCTTGCGATCATTGCCGCCCAGAACCGTTACGACTCGTATGCTTTTTACAGCGGCCCGGGTTATTACGGGGGCCCTGCCTATTACGGCGGTCCGGTTTATTACGGTGGTGGACCGTATTACGGCTATCGCGGCTATTATGGGCGCCGGTCCCAACTGCCCTATGTGCCGTACTGACGTCTGACGGCCGGCGCGTCGTAGAACTGTCATGGAAGAATCGAATCCGCCGGCCGCACGCCGGCGGATTTTTTCGTAGTCGAGTGCGCCGTTAACACGCTGGCGACGCGTTTCGACTAGGCTTGCGGGCCATGGGTGATTCGATCGATCGGCTTTATCGGGCGGTGATCGCGGCCAGGGATCTTGATCCGGCAACGTCGCGCACGGCACGGCTGTTTCAGCGCGGTCCGGCCAAGATGGCCAAGAAGCTCGCCGAGGAAGCCATCGAGGTCGTGATCGACGCCGTCAGCGGCAAGCCCGATGCCGTCGTCCGGGAAAGTGCCGATCTGCTCTACAACCTGACCGTTCTGTGGGCCGAGGCCGGCGTGAAGCCGGAGGACGTCTGGCGGGAGATGGAACGGCGCGAGCGCCTGCTCGGGATTGCCGAGAAGCTGCCGAAGTCCCCGGTCAAGCTGCCCAAAACCGCGCCCGTTCCAGTCGTTCGGCGCCGTATCGTGGCGCTGGAAAACCGCCTGCGCAAGCGGCAGTCCTAGATCGCCCGAAAATCAACTCAATTCCCGGCATGGACAAATGCGCTCCATGATGGTTCATCGCGCTCATGCTGAAACGGATTTACGACTGGTGCATCGACGCCGCCGACAAGCCCTATGCGCTGTGGCTTCTCGCGGCGATCGCCTTTGCTGAGAGCTCCTTCTTCCCGGTCCCCCCCGATATCATGCTGCTGCCGATGTCGTTGGCGCAGCCGAGGCGGGCGTGGTGGTTCGCGACCGTGTGCACGATCGCGTCGGTCGCCGGCGGCGTGCTCGGTTATGCGATCGGCGCGCTGCTGTACGACTCGCTCGGGCAATGGCTGATCCATCTCTACGGGCTCTCCGACAAGGTCGACGCATTCCGCGCGTCCTATGCCGAGTGGGGCGCGGTGATCATCCTCGTCAAGGGGTTGACGCCCATTCCCTACAAGCTGGTGACGATCACCTCGGGCTTTGCCGGCTACAACATCTGGCTGTTCATCCTGTGCTCGATTGTCGCGCGCGGCGGCCGCTTCTTCTTCGTCGCGGTGCTGCTCAACCGCTACGGCGATTTCATCCGCAAGGAGCTCGAAAAGCGGCTCGGCACCTGGGTCGCGATCGGCGCGATCGTGCTGGTGTTGGGCTTTGTTGTCGCATTCAAGCTGATTTAACGGTTCGCCAGCTTTGCCGATTGCGGGCTTCGGGTTACGTTGGCCTTGATGGCTGACGCAACCGATGACCTGCTGCATGCTACCGGGCTGAACTTTGCCAGGGCTCGCGTGGTGATGGCGGGCTTGGCTCTGTCGATAGTCATGGCACCGATCGATCGGGGCTGGGCCCAGGCCGGGGCGCCGGCGCTCGGCGTGCAGCCGTCGGCGCAGCAACCGTTGCCTGCGCAGCCGCAGCCGTCACAGCAGATCGAATTGCCGCCTGCACCGGTCGAGCATGAGAACCCGGGTCTGATCAATGAGATCGGAAAGCTGTTCGAGAAGTCGAAATCGATCCTGCCGTCGCTGACGAGCCCCGGCGAAACCATGAACGGCCTCTCCGATCTGGCGCGTCCCTCGTCGATGGTCACGGGACGCGCGGCCTGCGTGATGGCCTCGAACGGCGCGCCGGACTGCAAGCTCGGCGCCGACAGGCTGTGCCAGAGCAAGGGGTTCAAGGAAGGCAAAAGCCTCGATACCGATGCCTCCGAGAAGTGCTCGCCGCTGGTCTATCTGCCGGGCCACAAGCGCGGCCCGAACGACTGCAAGACCGAAAATTTCGTAATACGGGCACTCTGCCAGTGACGCGGCTGATTCCTTGTCTGGGATGCCAGCAGGCTAGCATGAATGCCGCGTCGGGATGAGGTTTTGTCATCCATTTCGCTGCACCAAAACGCAATACTTGACACTGGAAAGATTGCCTTGTTGGTATGATGGCCGGCCCCTAGAGGCCGTCAGCTCATTCCGTCCCGGCCGCAACCCCGAAGGATCCGCTTCCAATGTCCATGCCTGCTCTGTTCAAGGGCCGCCTGTCTATCCCGGTGATCGGGTCTCCGCTGTTCATCATTTCGGTGCCTGATCTCGTGATCGCGCAGTGCAAGGCCGGCGTGGTCGGTTCGTTTCCGGCGCTGAACGCGCGGCCGCCGGAGCTGCTCGACGAGTGGCTGTACCGGATCAAGGAAGAGCTCGCCGCTCACGACAGGGCCCATCCGGAGCGGCCGTCAGCCCCGTTCGCGGTGAACCAGATCGTGCACAAGTCCAACAACCGGCTCGATCTCGACATGGCGCTTTGCGAGAAGCACAAGGTGCCGATGATCATCTCTTCGCTCGGTGCGCGCGAGGAGCTCAATCAGGCCGTCCACGGTTGGGGCGGCATCGTCTTCCATGACGTGATCAACCAGAAATTCGCACACAAGGCGATCGAGAAGGGCGCCGACGGCCTGATCCTGGTCGCGGCCGGCGCCGGCGGCCATGCCGGCACGATCTCGCCATTCCCCTTCGTCGAAGAGACCCGGCAGTGGTTCGACGGCCCCATCGCGCTGTCGGGCACCATTGCCAATGGTCGCGCGATCCGCGCCGCCCGCATCATCGGCGCCGACTTCGCCTATATCGGCTCGGCCTTCATCGCGACGCAGGAGGCGAACGCGGTCGAGGGCTACAAAGCCATGATCACCAATTCGTCCGCCGAGGATATCGTCTATTCCAACCTGTTCACCGGCGTGCATGGCAACTATCTGAAGCCCTCGATCGTCGCGGCCGGCATGGACCCGGACAATCTGCCGACCTCCGATCCCTCGAAGATGAGCTTCGGCACCGACGCCTCCGGCGAGCGCGCCAAGCCGAAGGCCTGGAAGGAGATCTGGGGCTCGGGCCAGGGCGTCGGCAGCATCTCCAAGGTGGTGCCGGCGGCCGAGCTGATCGCGCGGTTCAAGAAGGAATATGAGGAAGCGATCGACCCGGCGCTGGACTAAAGCGCGATGCTCAGAATGAACCATCGCGCTTTAGCTTTCTGTTTGAGCATGATCTCCGCGCAAACGCATCGCGTTTGTCGCGCGGAAAACCGCACCACACTTTTCCGGATCATGCTTTGATGGAGCCGATCTTTCGCGTTGACGGCGAGCGCGTCGTCACCAGTCCGGATGCCGCGGGTCCATGGGATCCGCGGATGCAGCACGGCTCCGCGCCGGCGGCACTTGTGGTGTGGGCCGCCGAAGCCGTTCCCACCCCCGTGCCGATGCGGATTGCGCGCGTGACCATCGACCTGATGCGCCCGGTGCCGGTGGCGCCGCTGACGGTCGAGCGCGAGGTCTTGCGCGAGGGTCGCAAGATCCAGCTCTGCGGCGTCAGGCTGAAGGCCAACGGCGTCGTCGTGGTCTCCGCCAGCGTGCTGAAGATCAAGCAGCAGGCCGCGGAGCTGCCGCCCGGCATCGCCGACCTCCCGGCCGGGTTCCCGGCGCCCGATCAATGCGTGGTCGAGCCGGGGAATCTCGCCAACAGTCCGTTCGTGAAATGCATCTCGATGCGGGCCGCGCGCGGCCGCTTTGGCCAGCTTGGCCGCGGCGCGATCTGGTTCCGTGTCGACCAGCCGCTGATCGCGGGCGCGGCCGTCTCGCAGGCGATGCGCGCGGTGGTCGCCTCGGATTTCTCCAACGGCACCTCGCCGGTGCTGGATTTCAGCCAGTGGACCTTCATCAATGCCGACCTCACGGTGAGCCTGGCACGTGAGCCGGTCGGCGACTGGATTCTGCTCGATGGCGAATCCTGGATCGGCCCTGACGGCGCCGGGCTTGCAATGTCACGCCTTGCCGACCAGAGCGGCTATTTAGGCCAGGCGGTCCAGAGCCTGGTGATCGAGCGGCGCTAGCCGTCTTGCGGGCGGTCTGCCCAAAAAATAATCCGCGCGCCGGGAACGGTTGGCGGTGCGAACGAGTTTGGCTCCCGCAAGGGGCCTCCATGACACGTGTCGATCTCACCGCCGGCATTCTGGCCCTTGGGGCCGAGCGATTCTGCGATATGGTGCGGGTCCGCGACGCGGCGCACTCGGAAGGGCTGCCGCGGTGAAGCCCGGCCCGTCCTCCGAACGCGCGGTCATCCTCGCCGCGAGCGAGCGGGACGCTGCCAAGACCGCGCATCTGA
Source organism: Bradyrhizobium sp. ORS 86 (assembly GCF_045571475.1). Lineage (NCBI taxonomy): Bacteria > Pseudomonadati > Pseudomonadota > Alphaproteobacteria > Hyphomicrobiales > Nitrobacteraceae > Bradyrhizobium > Bradyrhizobium sp. ORS 86. The sequence goes on from NZ_CP120699.1 coordinate 1,141,415, forward strand.
TCAAGGAGGCCGGCTACTACGCCAACATCTGCGGCAACCTTGCAGAGCTGGAGCGCCAGATCGCAAGCGGCGCTGGCCTTGCGATCATGGCGGACGAAGTGATCAGGCACGCTGATCTCTCCGGCCTTGCGCGCTGGTTGAACGAGCAGCCCTCGTGGTCGGACTTCTCCATCGTGCTCATGAGCGAGGCCGGCGGACCCGGGCGCAATCCGGAACTGGCGCGGCTCGGCCGGCAGCTCGGCAATGTTACCTTCATCGAGCGTCCATTCCATCCGACGACCCTCGTGAGCCTAGTGGCGGCAGCGGTGCGCGGCCGGCGCCGCCAGTACGAGACCCGCGCGATCCTTGAAGACCTGACCGAGAGCGAAGGCCTGTTGCAGACTGCGCTCGATGCCGGCCATCTCGGCGCGCTGGAGTTGCATCTACCCGACTTCGAGCTCGTAGCGTCGGCCACCTGCAAGCGCTTCTTCGGGCGGGCGCCCAACGAGCCCTTCACGTACCAGGATCTACTGGACGCGGTTCATCTGGATGATCGCGCGCGCCGGCGCGAGACCCTCGAGCGTACGCTGCAGACCGGGGTGGACTACAAGATCGAATACCGCAACATCTGGCCCGACGGCACCCAGCACTGGGTCGACGTCCGCGCCCGCGCGGTGCGCGGGCCAGGGGGCAACATCAAGTCGCTGGTCGGCGTCTGCTCCGACATCACCGCGCGCAAGACTGCGGAGATCGAGCGCGAGGCGCTGCTGGCGCAGCTTGCCGCCGAGCGCACGGCGCTCGCCGAGCTGACCGCGACGTTGGAGCAGCGTGTCGAGCAGCGCACCGCCGATCTCATGAAGGAGGTCGCAGCGCGCGAGCGGGCGCAGGAGCAGCTCCGCCACGCCCAGAAGATGGAAGCGATCGGCCAGCTCACTGGAGGCGTGGCGCACGACTTCAACAACCTGCTGATGGCGGTGATGGGCAATCTCGATCTGCTGCGCAAGCGGCTGCCGGAGGACCCGCGCCTGCATCGGCTGGTCGAGGGCGCCTTGCAAGGCGCCCAGCGCGGCGCGTCGCTGACCCAGCGGCTGCTGGCATTTGCGCGGCAACAGGATCTGCGCGTGGTGCCGGTCGATCTCGGAACGCTGGTGCGTGACATGAGCAATCTGCTCGAGCGCTCGTTGGGGCCGCGCGTCACGCTGCGGCTGAATATCCCCGAAGGACTTCCGCCGGCCTATGTCGACACCAATCAGGTCGAGCTTGCGATCCTCAACCTCGCGATCAACGCGCGGGATGCGATGCCTGAGGGCGGCGTGATCGAGATTAGGCTTGCAGCGTGGAAGGCGAAGAACGATCCATTGCTGCACCCCGGCAATTACCTGAAACTGTCGGTGGTCGACACCGGCACGGGCATGCCGCCCGACGTCCTGAAGCGGGCGATCGAGCCGTTCTTCTCGTCCAAGCCCGTGGGGAAGGGCACCGGTCTCGGCCTGTCGATGGTGCATGGATTGGCCGTGCAGCTCGGCGGCGAGCTGCAGCTTTCGAGCATGGTCGGCAAGGGCACCAACGCGACCTTGGTGTTGCCCGTCGCGACCGCTGCGGCCGAGCTGGAAGGTCCCGCGCCGGCGCGGCAGAACAAGAAACGCTCGGCGGTGGTTCTGTTCGTCGACGATGATCCGCTGATTGCGACGTCGACCACGGAAATGCTGGAGGATCTCGGTCATCACGTGATCGGCGCCAGCTCCGGCCAGCACGCGCTCGAAATTCTCAGGAGCGAACAGCCGGTCGACCTGATGATGACTGATCACATGATGCCCGGAATGACCGGTATTGAGCTCGCTGCTGCCGCGCGCGAGATCCGGCCGGAGCTTCCCGTCCTGCTCGCCACCGGCTACGCCGAATTGTCCGAAGGCATCCAGGTCGATCTGCCGCGGCTGGCAAAACCCTACGACCAGGATCAGTTGCGCGAGCGACTCGATCAAGTGCTGGGGCAGGGTGCCCCCGAGCATCCGGTGCAGACACGTCCGCTCTCGCCATCCTCCGGCGTTGTCTCTCCGCCACCCTGAGGAGGCAGGCTCGCGCGGTGCCCTCAGGGTACTCCATCCCCGTCATTGCGAGCCAACGGGTCGCGCGAACGCGCGCCCGATGACAGGCTTTGCGAAGCAAATCCATCTCTCCAAGCGCGCGGTGGTATGGATTGCTTCGTCGCTTCAGCGCAAAATTACTTTGCAATTTTGTCGCGAGCTCCTCGCAATGACGGTGATGCAAAGCGTCACTGTCTCTCAGGGTGGGGCGACTCACAGCGTCACCCCACCATGCGGTCGCGGCCGGACCAGAAGGCGGCCTTCAGCACTTTCTTGTCGACCTTGCCGACGCCGGTCATCGGCAGCTCCTTGACGAACTGGATCTGCTTCGGCGCATGCGCCGAGCCCTTCTTGGCCTTCACCAATGCGATCAGCTCGTCCGGGTTCGGCATCGCGCCATCGCGTGCCACCACCACCGCGGTGACGGCCTCGCCCCATTTGTCGTCGGGCACGCCGACCACCGCGACCATCGCGACATCGGCGTGTTGCGACAGCACATCCTCGACCTCGCGCGGAAAGATGTTGAAGCCGCCGGAGACGATCATGTCCTTCTTGCGATCGAGGATGAACATATAGCCGCGCTCGTCGATGCGCGCGATGTCGCCGGTATGCAGCCAGCCGTTCTTCAGCGTCTCGGCCGTGATGTCGGGCCGCTTCCAGTATTCCGCCATCACGTGGCTGGCGCGCACGCAGATCTCGCCGGATTCGCCCGTCGCGACCTCCTGATCGTCCTGATCGAAGATCTTCACCTGGCAGGCCGCGATCGGGAAGCCGCAGGACAGGAACAGCTCCGGTGTCTTCGGGTCGTGATCCCCCTTGCGTAGCACCGACACCGGATAGCATTCGGTCTGGCCGTAGAGCTGCGAGAACACCGGACCGATCCGCTCGATGCCCTCGACCAGCCGGCTCGGCGACATCGCGGAGGCCCCATAGAGCAGCAGCTCGAGCGAGGACAGATCGGTCTTGGAAAGCGCCGGATGATCCAGCATCACGTAGATCATGGTCGGCACGAACAGCGTGAAGTTGATCTTCTCGCGCGCGATGGTGTTGAACACGGCCTCGGGATCGAAGCCTTTCAGCATGTGCACGGTGCCGCCGCGCATCAGCGTCGGCAGCACCTTGGTCCCCGCCACGTGGCTGATCGGCGCCACCGTCAGATAGCGCGGCGTGTCTGGTATCTCGAAGTCGGCGAGGATCGCGTTGGCGAAGCCGCCATATTCGCGATGATGGCGCAGCGCGCCCTTGGATTTGCCTGTCGTGCCGCCCGTGTAGCTCAGTGTCGCGATGTCGTCGGCACCGGCGAAATTACGCGGCGTCGCGCTGCCGGCCGCCTCGACCGCCTGCAACAGGTCCGCGCCGTAGCTCGCCGGGCCGAGCGTGAACACGCTTTTGAGGCCGGGCGCCTTCGCCGCAAGCTCGCCGCCGCGATCGCGGAAGGTGATGCCGTCGACGACGAGCATCTCGGACTCGGAGTCCTCGATCTGGAATAGCTGATCGTCGAGCGAGCCCAAGGGATGCAGCCAAGTGATGGCCAGCCGCGACAATTGCGCGGCGACGCCGGCGCACCAGGTGTCGGCGCGATTGGCGGTGAGGAAAGCGACGCGGCTGCCCGGCGCGAAGCCCAGCCGCATGAACACGCTCTGCATCCGTCCGATCAAGTCGGTCGCGCCCTGATAGCTCAGCGAGCCGCCCGGCCAGGCAAAGGCGGTGCGCGACGGATAGCGCGCCAGCGCCCGCAAGGTCTGCTCGCACACCGCCGGAAATGCATAGAGCGGATTGCTCATCGCGTCGTCTCCTCCCGCTTTGTATTTGGCCTCTCGCGTGCCAATGTTGGCGACAACGCTAACACAATGACGCGGGGAAGAAACAACTTGCCAAACGCCGATTCTCTTGCGCGCTTCCGCGAGCGCCTTCGACTGCCGCTGATCGCCGCGCCGATGTTTCTGGTGTCCGGTGTCGAGTTGGTGGTAGCGGCGTGCCGCAACGGCGTGATCGGTTCGTTTCCGACGGTGAATTGCCGCGAGACGGAACAGCTCGAGGCTTGGCTCACCGAGATCGAGGGCCGCCTGCGGGCGCACGAGGATGCCAGCGGAAAACGCGCGGCGCCGGTCTGCCCGAACCTGATCGTGCATCGCTCCAACACGCGTCTCGCGCAGGATCTTTCCGTGCTGCTGCGGCACCGTCCGGAGCTGGTGATCACATCGGTCGGCTCACCGGCGCCCGTGCTCGCGCCGTTGCATGATGCCGGCGCGCTCGTATTGGCCGACGTCGCATCGATCCGCCACGCCGAGCGCGCGGTCGCGGCCGGTGCCGACGGGCTCGTGCTGCTCACCGCGGGCGCCGGCGGGCAGACCGGCTGGCTCAATCCGTTCGTGTTCGTGCGCGCGGTGCGCGGCTTCTTCGACGGCCCGATCGTGCTCGCGGGCGGTATCAGCGACGGCCATGCGCTGCGCGCGGCGGAAGCGCTCGGCTGCGACCTCGCCTATATGGGCACCAAGTTCATCGCGACGCGCGAGAGCATGGCCGATACCAGCTACAAGCAGATGCTGGTCGACAGCACGGCCGACGACATTCTGCTCACCACCGCGTTCACCGGCCTGCAGACCAACATGCTGCGGCCTTCGATCGAGGCCGCCGGTCTCGATCCCGACAATCTGCCGGCGCGCGGCGCGATCGACATCGGCAAGGATATCGATGTGAGCGCCCGCGAAAGCCGCCCCAAACGCTGGCGCGATATCTGGAGCGGCGGGCATTCCACGTCCGGCGTGACCGATGTGCTCGCCGTCGATGACCTCGTGGCGCGAACGTCTGCGGAGTACGCGGCCGCAGCGGCGCGGGTGAGTATCCACCGATAAAGCCCTGCCTCCCGCCTTAACGCGCCATTAACCACGATCGCCGCAACAATGGTGCCACAGGATGGTCCGCCGCCACGGCCGGCCGCCCGGCATCATGGGAATGCGACATGGCTTTTGGGGCGCTCCTTGCCAAGACCCCGGCAACGCTCGACGAGCTCAGGGTCCGAGTCTTCCACGCCCTGCAGCGGCATCCGCTGTGCAGGCAGGTCGAATTTGACATCGTCAGCACGCCGCGGACGCGCCGGACCAATTGGACTGTCAGCATGCGCACGATACAGCCGGGCGCCCTGTGGACCGCCCATGAGATCGTGGCCGACATCCAGGAGGCCTACGAGCTCGCCGCCGCGGCCTGAGTCCGGGCCGCTCCGGCGCGATTTTACCCAATGTGGCAACCCATTGCCGCCGTAGGGGCACGCTAAGGCCTCATTTGGCTTTCACCCTGCGACGACACCGGCCGGGCATGGAGACGTTTTTGACCAGAGCCATCACCCTTGCCGCGCTGACCAGTGTCCTCCTCGCCGGCGCGGCAATTACCGCCATTCTTGGCCGCGACAGCCTGCCATCGGCGCGGTCCGAGGTTGCCGTCGTGCCTGCTGAAGCTCCAGTCGCCAACAGGGCGAGCAAGCAGGACAAGCTCTCGGTGGTTGCATTGGCGGCCGCCGCGTTCGAGCCGCCGCAGCCGGCCCAGGCACCCGCGGCGCCCTCACCGCTTCTGTTGCGCGCGCAGGCCGCCATCCCGGGCGCACCCGAGACGGTGCGCCAGGCCTATGCTTCCGTCGAACCCACGGACGTCATTCCGAACACCGAGCCCGTAGGCGGCGGCCAGTCCACCACCGCCGAGCCGAAGGCTGCTGAGCCCAAGACCGCTGAACCCAAGAATGCTGAGGCCAAGAGTACCGAGCCCGACAGCGCTGAATCGAAGACCACCGAGCCTGCGGCCGCACCGCCGAAACCGAAGGCGGCCGCCAAGCCGGCGCCGCAGAAGAACTACACGCTGCTGAGCGACGCGCAGATCGCCAGCATCAAGCAGCGGCTCAGGCTGACATCGGACCAGGAATATTACTGGCCGGCGGTCGAGAGTGCGCTGCGTGCCGTTGCGCGCAAGATCCACGCCAAGCACCAGGGCCAGCCCGCGCCGGGCAACATGCCGATTGATCCCGACTCCGAGGAAGTTCAGCAGCTCAAATCCGCCGCGATGCCGCTGCTCTTCCAGCTTCGCGAGGATCAGAAGAGCGAGGTGCGCTCGCTGGCGCGCCTGATCGGATTGGAAAAAGTCGCCGCGATGATCTAGCTCTTCGCGTGCTGCAGTTCGCGCAGTTCGCGAAAGCCGATGCGCCTGACATTGTGCTGATCGAGCAGGGCGGCGATGTCGGCATCGCACAGGCATGCGGCATCGCTTGCGCGCCACTGCGCGAGACGCCGGATAGTCATAGCCCGCCCGCAGATTCAGCACGACGCGCTCTCGATCAACGTCGCATCGGGGCAGGTGCCATTGCCGTTGAAGGCGATCTTCTGGTTCCAATACGTCACGCCGATTTGATGTTGCACGCGAGGCGAGTTGGAACCTCTCCCTGAAGTTGCATTTAGCTAACTGCGGGAAAGCGGGACCTTCCCGACGTGGCGTCCTAGTCAGCCATGGTTCTCAAGCGTCGCAACCAAATCGTAGGGAGTAAACCATGACGAATCTGAAACTGTTTGGCGCGGCCGTGATAATGGCATCCGCGCTGTGGAGCCCTGCGCATGCGCAGGCGGTCTTCTCCAATCCGGCCGCCTGCGAATCTCAGTTTGCCGGTGCCAACTGCCTCAATAGGGGAGCCGGCAGTCCGTACGACTCCAGGCGCTCTCATCATCGGCGCACGGCCTATTACCGTCAGCCGGTGGGGCCAGTCGCTGGTGCGGCCGGTGCAGCCGCCGGCGTGGCGGGTGCTGCGGTCGGCACAGCCGCGGCCATCGCGACCGCGCCGTTCCGCGGCTGGGGCAATTCCTACGCCGCCTACGGCCAGCCCGCCGCATACGGCGACTACTACGGCTGGTCCGGCGATTGGGACGCCTACGCCGCGCGCAACGGCATCGTCTGCAAGCCCGGCACCTATTACAAGGCCGGCGACGGACTCCGGCATATGTGCCAATAGGTCATCTGATCTCGGGCAAACAGCCAGGCGGCCTCAAAGGGCCGCCTGTGTGCTGCTGAACCGTGGCTGGTGCCGGATGCACCGAGGCCATCCAGGTCGCGATTGATCAGTATGCCGAGGCTCTGGGCAATCGCGAGCTCTTTCTGAAGAAACCGCACTCGATCGGTGGAGAGAGCTGCGACATTCCGTGAGGGTAGTTGCGCCTGGGAGGGCCGAGGAGAGCAACAGCTCTCGCCCACTTCGCCACTGCGAACCGCTCATTCGGCCGATATCGGATCACCGGCCAGGCTCCAGCTTGCTCCATCAAAAACTGCGATCCGTAAGATCTTGAAAGCCGCGTAATCGTCCGGTTTCGTACTAATCGAGATTCCGGGGAGCATCATCGGCAGACGTTCTCCACGCAGCGAGGTTGCTTGGCGAATCAAGTTTTCCCGGGTCAGTTGGTCGCCGCACCCGGAGGGGCCGGTGATTGAAATCCAGAATGCGGGACACTTTAGTCAGCAAGATACACCAGGCACCCTGATTGCATTGATCGAGCTGCTCATTCAAACCACCAGGTGGTTCTGCCCGCCGAGCGAGCTCGAGGTTCACGGTTTGAGGGTCTCTGACCAATTCCTATTAGTTTGATAAAGGAATTCACGCGCGGACGGCGAAGGGCATCGATGAAATCGACGTCGTGGCCAACACTCGGCGTGAGTGGACTCACTAATTCCTGAAGAATTATGACGCTACGCGAGATCCGGGCCTGATGACGCGCGGCAGCAGATTTGCCTCGCCCCCCGGCGTCAGATGACCATCAATGCTTGCAAGTTCTAAAAAAGAACGGTAGATTTTCTGGAAAGACGGCCGACGCAACGGTCGCAATGTGTCGCCTTCCCGCAGATTCTCGGCGTCGCCTCGGCATGACACGGGCGAGCAGGCGGTGACGCAAGCCAAGCGCAACGCGGCACCCGAACGGGTGCGCGCATCAGGGAGGATGCCAATGTTGGCGAAATGGAAGTGTCTTGCTGCTCTGGCTTTGCTTTGGAGCACTCCGGCATTGGCGGCTGACGAGCCGGGGGTGACTGCGACCGAGATCAAGATCGGCGGGGTGTTTCCGTTCAGCGGACCGGCATCATCGATCGGTCTCGTGGGCAAGGGGCTGATCGGCTACATTCAACTGCTGAACGACCGCGGCGGCATTAACGGGCGCAAGGTCAACTACATCGCCTATGACGACGCGTATAGCCCGCCCAAAGCGGTGGAGCACGTCCGCAAGCTCGTCGAGAGCGATGAAGTGGCGTTCATGTTCGGTCAGCTCGGCACGCCCGGCATTTCGGCGACGGCAAAATATCTGAAGGCGAAAGGCATACCCAGCATCGCAATCATCAGTGGATCATCCAAATTCACCGATGTCGCCAGTCACCCGCTGACCACGACGGGTCTTGTCAGCTACGACACCGAAGGAAAAATCTACGCCAAGTATCTGACCAAGACGCTGCCGAATGCGAAGTATGCGGTCCTCTACCAGAATGACGATCTCGGCAAAGACTATCTCAATGCCTTCAAGTCGTTTCTCGGCAACGAGTTCGATCGAAGGGTCGTGAGCGCGTCCTATGAGGTGTCCGAGCCGACCGTCGATTCACAGATCACCAATCTGAAGAGCTCCGGTGCCGAAGCGCTGATGATCGCAGGAACACCGAAGTTTGCCGCCCAAGCGATCCGGCAAGCCGCCGTGATCGGCTGGAAGCCGACCATCATCATCAACTTTCCGTCCGGCTCGGTTGGAGGCACGCTCGCGCCGGCCGGTCTCGACAAATCGGTCGGCGTGATCGTCGGGACGATCAACAAGGATGTCGTGGATCCAGTGTGGAAAGACGATCCTGGGATGCAAGCTTACCGTGCGTTCCTCGACAAATACTTGCCGGGCGTCGATATCACCAACGGCAGCTATCTGACCGGCTATCAGCAGGGCATTCTGCTCGAGCAGATCCTGAAGCAATGCGGGAATGATCTGTCCCGCAAGAACGTTCTGGCGCAAGCCAAGAACCTCAAGGATTTCGTCGTCCCGACCGCGCTGCCGGGAATCAAGGTCAACACCAGCGAGACCGAGAACATGATCTGGACGCAGATGCGTCTGCAGCGATGGACAGGCGTCACCTGGGAAGCGTTCGGGGACGTGCTGGACGCCAGGTCCGAATGAGCGTGCAGCAGGCAATGGGGCGGACGCGTCAATAACTGGGTCGGCCGTCGACGCTTGGCACGACAGGGTGCACGTAGCGTGCGGGATCGGCTCTCCAGCAATTTCAGGAGATCACTTCGATGTCGACGACAGCACTGACGTTTGCGCCAAGGGAGCTCCGCATCGAGCGCCGCTCCGACGGCACGCTCGTATTGACTTCGCCCCTTGAATGGAAGCCCTGTGACTGGCGCATCACCGATTTTCTGCCACGCTGGGCAGACACCGTTCCGGACAGGGTTTTCCTCGCGCAGCGCGATGCGAAGGGCGGATGGGACGAGATCACCTATGGCGAGGCATGGTCGCAGGTTCAGGCGGTGGGCCAAAGCCTGATCGATATGGGCGCCAAGCCGGCCGACAAGCTGGCGATCCTGTCAGGAAACTCGATCGAGAACGCTGTGATTTCGTTTGCGGCGATGTCGATCGGGATCATCTTGGCGCCGATATCGCCGAACTACACGCTGATGCCGGGTGGGCTCGCTCGTCTCAAAGATGTCGCTGAAGTGCTGCGGCCGAATTTCGTGTTCGTTCAAAGCGGACGCGACTTCTCCGCTGGCCGCTCCATTCCTGAATTGGCGGCCGCCACCTGGATCAGCGTCGACGGCGCGCCGGACACGGTGCCTTTCCGCGCCCTGCTTGACAGAGCCGGGAATGAGGGATTTGCCGAGGCCTCACGTGCAGTTTCATGCGACGATGTTGCGAAGATTCTCTTCACGTCCGGTTCGACGGGCTTTCCGAAGGGTGTTCTCAACACCCACCGAATGATGGCAAGCTCCCTGCAAATGGGCAGTCTGCTGGTGTCACCTCCGGCGACGCCGATCCAGGTGGAGTGGCTGCCCTGGCACCACACGATGGGCAGCAACGTCATCCTCCACAGCATCCTCAAGAACGGCGGAACGCTCTATATCGACGATGGGCGGCCGATGCCAAACCTGTTTCACAAGACGCTTGCCAATCTCAGGGAGATTTCACCGACCGCGATGTTCAACGTGCCTGCCGGCTATAATCTGCTCTGCGACGCAATCGAGAAGGACCCCGAGCTTGGCGCCAGCGTGTTCAAGCGAATGGATCGCCTGAGCTACGCGGGAGCTGCAATCTCGCAAGGCACGCTCGAGAAGCTATATCGGTTGACGTCATCTATCACCGGACGGCCGATTCCGGTGATGTCGGGTTACGGCACGACCGAAACCGCGCCGACGATCAGTACGACCCATTGGGCGACCGACCGGCCGGGGGAGATTGGCCTTCCCGCGCCGGGGCTTCAGCTCAAGTTGATTCCGGTCTCGGATACTTACGAGGTCCGGGTCAAGGGACCCAACGTCACGCCCGGTTATCTCGGCCGGCCGGATTTGACGGAAAGGGCCTTCGATGAAGAAGGCTTCTACCGGATCGGCGATACGGTCTCGTTTATGGATCAGGAGAAGCCAGAGCTGGGGCTGCGCTTCACCGGGCGGATCTCCGAGAATTTCAAGCTCGCGAACGGCACCTGGGTCTCGATCGGAAATATGCGCGCGGCGATCCTGGCTGTGACGCGCGGAGTCCTGCTGGACATTGTCGTTGCCGGCGAAAATCGCGAGGCGTGCGCACTGCTGTGCTGGCTAAACCCCACTGAGGCAGCCCGGATCGCGACGGCTCCAGCCGGCGATCTGACGTGCGATCCTCTCGTCATTCAGTTCCTGAGGGATCGCTTTCGGGATTACAATGAGATCGTCGGAAGCAGCGAAAGGATCTGCTCTTTCATTGTACTGAAAGATCCGCCATCCATGGCGACCGGAGAGATCACCGACAAGGCCTACGTCAACCAGCGCGCTGTGCTGAAAGTCCGCTCTGAGCAGGTTGAACGCCTTTACACGAACGAACAAGGTGGGGATGTGGTTCGGGTGTAAGAGCGAGATTGCCTTGCCCGGTCGTCACGGACACCTCCCGTTGATCAGATCGCGCGAGCCCGTACTCCGAGCGCTGTCGTCGCTTCCGCGAGACCTCGCTGCTCCCGTCTCAAGCGGCCCGGGAACGCGCCTTGGTCTTCGAGGCCGCGCGCGCCTGTTCCGCCGGGGTGCTACGGGCGCCCGGGCCCGGGTGAGTATGAACCTCCTTGGCCGAAAGCGGCTCGCCGCATTCGGAGCACACCATGACCGGGTCGAAGTCCTTGCCGCATTTGCGGTGTTGGTGCAGCAAGGGCCGGCCGCGCTCGTCGACCATGTGGGTATCGCCCCAATGCACGATCGCCATCATGATCGGATACAGATCGAGGCCCTTTTGGGTCAGGATATATTCGTGACGCTTGGGGGATTCCTGGTAGGGAATGCGGCGCAGGATGCCTTGCCGCACCAGCTTTTTCAGCCGTTCGGCAAGCAGGTGGCGCGTTATTCCGAGCGCCGACTGGAATCCCTCGAAGCGGCGCGTGCGCAGAAAGCATTCGCGCAAGATCAGAAGAGTCCAGCGATCGCCAATGACGCCGATGGTTCGGGCCATCGAACAAGGCTCTTCCTCGAGTTCTTTCCACCTCATTCACACACTCCAGTAGCCCCCGGCGCGTGTCGCGAATCGTCACGGAAGCCGCCGCAGCCTTCTTGCATTCTAGATAGGTACTAAATTCCAAACAATACCCTCCCAAACCAGAGAAATCAGCCAGGTTTCGGCGTGTTTGACAGTTCTATTTTAGAACTATAATGTCGAGCGGACTGGCGCTCCGATGCCAGGACCCGTCTACGCTCCCGGAGGACGCCGACATGACCCTGAAGGTTGAATTCCAGTTCGATTTCGGCAGCCCCAACGCCTATTTGGCGGAAGTGGCCATCCCGGGCATCGAGCAGCGCACCGGCGTCAAGTTCGCTTACGTTCCGGTTCTGCTCGGCGGCATCTACAAGGCGACGGGCAACATGTCGCCGTTCGACTCGCTTCGCGGGGTCAAGAACAAGCCCGAATACCAGGCACTGGAGACCCAGCGGTTCATCCGTCGCCACAACGTCACCAAGTTTCGTCCAAATCCGTTCTTCCCGGTCAACACGCTGATGTTGATGCGCGGCGCCGTCGCGGCCCAGTTCGAGGGCATGTTCGAGCCCTATTTCCGTGCCGCCTATCATCATATGTGGGAAGAGCCCAAGAAGATGGATGATCCGGAGATTTTCCGGAGCGCATTTGCCGCTTCGGGAATCGATATCGGCCGGTTGGTTGCGCGTGCGCAGCAGGATGACGTCAAGAAGCGGCTGATCGATCTGACCAACGACGCCGTCAGCCGGGGCGCGTTCGGCTCGCCGACCTTCTTCGTTGGCAAGGAAATGTTCTTCGGCAAGGACCAACTCCGCGACGTCGAGGAGTCGATCGTCGAACAGACCAATCAGCCAGTTTCCAGGACGGCCTGATGGCGCCACCTTTCCGGGTTGAGTAGGGACGCCGACAACAAGACCAGAGGGAGAATGCCCATGCCAGGCCCGTTGAACGGTGTTCGTGTGCTCGATCTGACCGGCGTGGTGTCGGGCCCGTTTGCGACCATGTTTCTGGCCGATCAGGGCGCCGACGTGCTGAAGATCGAGCCGATCGGCGGTGATATCACCCGCCGCAGCCGCGCCACCATCGACAAGGATGGCGAGTTCTCCGCGCTCTTCATCTCATCAAATCGCGGCAAGCGTTCGCTGTCGATCGACGTCAAAAGCCCGTCCGGACGCGAGGTGCTCGCCCGGCTGGTCGCGCAGGCCGACGTACTGGTGCAGAATTTCAGGCCTGGCACCATGGAGCGCCTCGGTCTCGGCGTCGAGGAATTGCGCCGGCGCCATCCGCGCCTGATCTACGTCTCGATCAGCGGCGTTGGAGAGACCGGCCCGTATGTCAAGAAGCGGGTCTATGATCCCATCATTCAGGGTCTGTCCGGCTTTGCCGATATCCAGTCGCAGCCGGTCACGAACCGTCCCCAGATGATCCGTACCATCGTATGCGACAAGACGACGGCGGTGTTCACCGCGCAGGCGGTGGCGGCGGCGCTCTATGCGCGTGAGAAGACCGGGCAAGGCGACCATATCCAGGTTGCGATGCTGGATGCGATGATCTCGTATCTCTGGCCGGAAGGCATGATGCAGTACACGGTGGTCGGCGCCGAGGCCGCCGCCGCCGATCCGAATGACCGGCCGGATCTCGTGTTCAAAACCAGCGACGGCTATATCACCGCGGGCACCATCTCCGATTCCGAATGGCAGGGTTTCTGCCGAGCCTCCGGCGATCCCGAACTCGCCAAGGATCCGCGCTTTGCGACCCCGGCGGCGCGTTCGGTCAATGCCACCGCGCGGATCAACAAGATGGCGGAATACATCGGCCGGCATACCACGGCCGAATGGCTCGAGCGCCTGGACGCTGCGGACGTGCCTTGTGCGCCGATCCTGCGCAGGAGCGAGATTATTCACAATGAGCAGGTGGTCGCGCGCGGTATCATTGCCGAATTCGATCAGCCGAGGGTCGGCCGGGTGCGGCAGCCGAAGCCGGCGGCCCGCTTCGAGGTCAACCAGGCCGCGATCGGCGGACCGGCTCCGAGGGTCGGCGAACATTCGCGCGAGGTGCTGCGCGAGCTGGGTTACGATGACGACGCGATCGACAAGATGATTGCCGAGCGCAGCCTGCGCGTTGCCCTATGAGATAAGCGTTTGCGGCAGGTGGTCGTCGTCAGGCCCTCGTCGGTGCGGCCGCAGGAGGCGTTGCCGTAGCATTCGCCGCGACCGCGCGCTGATAAGCCTCTCGCCGCTGGATACGATCTAGATAGGGCACCGCGTTCTCGCAAATGCCGACTCCGTAGGCGATGGCCCAGTCGAGGCAGGTTGTCAGCAGGATGTCCGCGCTGCTGAAACGGTCTCCCATGAGAAACTGACGGTCGTCGGCAAGGGCGACTTCAACATGCCGCAACTGGCCGCGGAAATATTCCGCCGCTTGAGCAACGACCTCGGGCGCAACGCCATAGATGTGCCCCAGTGCGTCCGCGCGGTGGCGGCGCATGACGTAGAGGCTCGTGGAATCCAGCTCTGCCACGATAAAAAAGCACCATTCGAGCCATGCGGCATAGTCGCGGGGAGCTTCCGGTATCAACGATCGTTCCGGCGTGGAATACATGCGCGACAGATAGGCGACGATCGCGGCGCTTTCGCCGATACAGAAGTCCCCGTCCTGCAGCAGCGGGATCTTCTGGCGAGGATTGAGCCTAGTATATTCGGCGGTCTTGGTTTCCCCCGTCCGCGGCCCGATCGGCCTGATCGTGTAGGACAGGCCAAGTTCGTGCATGGCCCAGTGCGCGCGAATGGTGCGGCTCGTGCCGGCGCCCCACAGCGTGAGATCGGGCGTTGCGCTCATCACCACTTCTCCACAGACGGGCGAAGATCGAGTTCGTGGGTCCAGCCGTCGCGGCTCTGCTTGTGGGTGAACCAGTACGCGTCGGCAATTGAGGACGTCTTCGTCAGGCTGTCCGGCAGGATCTCGCTTGCCTCGATCCCCTTTGCCGCCTTCATCCGCTGATGGATGGCCTCGCTATCCACGCCGGCGTCGATGATGAGATGGACGACGTGGATGTTCTTTGGTCCAAGCTCGCGCGCCATGGCCTGGGCGACCGCGCGGAGGCCGAATTTCGCCGACGCAAACGCGGCAAACCCTGGGCCGCCGCGGATGCTGGCGGTTGCGCCGGTGAAGAAGATGGTGCCGCGTCTGCGCGGCAGCATCACGCGCGCAGCCTCGCGTCCGACGAGGAATCCAGCGTAGCAGGCGAGCTCCCAGGCCTTGAAGAACAGCTTCTCCGTGGTGTCCAGCAGCGGCTTGTTGACGTTCGACCCGGCATTGAAGAGGCAGACCTCGATCGGTCCGATACTGCTTTCGACCTCGGCAAAGACCTTCTGAACTTCGACTTCCCGACGCGCATCGACGCTGAAGGCGTGGATGCGATGGCCTGCGGCGGTCAGTTCGTCGACGAGCTTCTGGGATTTGGCAGCGTCGCGCCTGCAGATGCAAACCGTATAACCGCCATTGGCAAAACGCCGCGCGACGGCAGCGCCAATCGCATCGCCTGCGCCCACCAGGATCGCCACGCCGTGACTCTCCACCATGTTCGCTCCCCGTTTAAGTTCTTAATTGGTACCTTCAGATAATCCAATTCTTCGGCATTGTAAACGAACATCGGCGCAATTGACAGGAGACTTGTCGCTAAGCGCGAAACCCAGGTTTCGGAAATTAGCGATTGACGAGTTCTAAAAAAGAACGTTAACTCCAAACAAGCGGCGGCAGGACCGGCGCAGATCATTCGGGAGGCGACAGTGGCGGCTCTTCTAGGCGCGGTCGATACCGCGAGCAGCCGGATAATCATGGTCCACGCATGCCGCATCGGGCCCGGCGCCGCGGAGCCGGCCGAGTAGCTTCAACAGATCCAACCCAACCGGGAGACGACCCGTGCAGAAGAGAAACGCAACCGTGGCCGTGATCGGAGCCGGGGACTACATCGGCAGCGAAATTGCCAAGAAGTTCGCCTCGGAGGGCTTCACCGTGTTTGCCGGGCGCCGGAACGGAGCGAAGCTCGAGCCTTTGGTCAACGAGATCGAGAAAGCCGGCGGCGAAATTCACGCGCGCTCGCTCGATGCGCGCAAGGAGGAGGAGATCATCTCCTTCCTGGGAGATGCCGACAAGCACGCGCCGCTTGAGGTCTGTATCTTCAACATCGGCGCCAACGTCAATTTCCCCATCCTGGAAACCACCGAACGCGTCTTCCGCAAGGTCTGGGAGATGGCCTGCTATTCCGGCTTTCTCGCCGGTCGCGAAGCCGCGCGGCTGATGCTGCCCCGCGGCAAGGGCAACATCTTCTTCACCGGAGCAACTGCGAGCTTGCGCGGTGGGATCGGCTATGCGGCCTTCGCCAGCGCCAAGTTCGGCCTGCGCGCGGTGGCGCAGGCGATGGCGCGCGAGTTGGGTCCGAAGAACATCCACGTCGCGCATCTCATCATCGATTCCGGCGTCGACACGGAATGGGTGCGCCAGCGCCGCATCGAGGCACTCGGTCCGAACGCCCTCGATAATCCCGATCTGTTGATGCCGCCGTCGTCGGTCGCGGAATCCTACTGGCAGCTCTATCGGCAGCCGCGCAGCGCCTGGACGTTCGAGCTCGAGATCCGCCCGTTCGGTGAGAAGTGGTAGCGGAGCCTGTTGCGATGGAGCTCAATCTTACCGGCGAGGATGCCGCATTCCGCGATGAAGTGCGTGCCTTCATCGCCGAGAACTATCCGGCGGAAATGCGCGTTCCCAATCCCGAAACCGACCTGACCAAGGAGCAGTCGCTGCTCTGGCACCGAATTCTCCACAAGAAGGGCTGGATCGCTCCGCTCTGGCCCAAGGAGTATGGCGGCCCGGGCTGGTCGATCACGCAGCGCTTCATTTTTGAGCAGGAGACGTCACGTGCCGGGACGCTGCCGCCGCTCGCGTTCAGCGTCACCATGGTTGGCCCCGTCATCTACACCTTCGGCAGCGAGGCTCAGAAGAAGAAATTTCTGCCGCGCATTCTCTCCGGCGACGACTGGTGGTGCCAGGGTTATTCGGAGCCGGGCGCCGGGTCGGACCTCGCGACCGTCAGGACCAAGGCGGTGCGCGAGGGCGACCACTACATCGTCAACGGGCACAAGACCTGGACCACGTTGGCGCAACACGCCGACTGGATCTTCTGCCTGGTGCGGACCGATCCGAGCGCCAAGCCGCAATCGGGAATCTCCTTCCTGCTCGTCGATATGAAGTCGCCGGGCGTGACGGTGCGGCCGATCATCACGATCGACGGCAGCCACGAGGTCAATGACGTCTTCCTAGAAAACGTTCGCGTGCCGGTCGAGAACCTCGTCGGCGAGGAGAACAAGGGCTGGACCTACGCCAAATTCCTGCTCGGCAACGAGCGGACCAGCATGGCCGGCATCGGGCGCTCGACCCGCTACATCCAGAAGCTGAAGCAGATCGTGAAGGCCGAGATACCGGCCGACGATCCGGCGCATATCGAGTTTCTTCGGGACATCGCCCGCATTGAGCTCGATGTGCTGGCTCTGGAGGCAACCGAACTGCGTGTGGTCGCCCAGATGGCGCGCGGCATCGACCCCGGGCCGGCGGCATCGTTGTTCAAGATCCGCGGCACAGAAATCTTCCAAGACATCACCGAGCTTATGCATCGCGCGATCGGCAACTACGGCCTTGCGATCCGCGAACATCCCGCCAGCGCCAACCACTTCATGCCGGGTCCCGATTACGGTCATACCGCCTCGGAGAAATACCTGAACGCGCGCAAGCTCAGCATCTACGGCGGATCGAACGAGATCCAGCGAAACATCATCGCCAAAGCAGTGCTCGGCCTTTAGGCGGCGCATCGGGAGGATCGGATGGACATCCAGTTCACGGAAGAGCAGGAGCTGCTGCGATCGAGCGTCCAACGCCTGCTGCGCGAGCAATACGATTTCGACACACGCCGCAAGATCGTGGCGAGCGAGGAAGGCTTCAGCCGCAAGCACTGGGAAGCCTTCGCGGAGCTTGGCCTCTTGGCTGCGCCGTTATCCGAGGAGGCGGGCGGTCTCGGCGGCGGTCCACTGTCGACCATGATCATCATGCAGGAGTTTGGCCGGCACCTCGTCGTCGAGCCCTTCGTCGAGACGGTGGCGCTGGCCGGCAGCCTGATCGAACATTTGGGCACGCCCGAGCAGAAGCAGGACTTCGTGCCTGGCATCATCGACGGCAGCAAGGTGTGGGCGCTGGCCTGGACGGAGAAGACGTCCCGCTTCGATTTTGCCAATGTCACGACGACGGCGCGGCGCGAGGGGAGCGACTACGTTCTGAGCGGCGAGAAGACCATGGTGATCGCCGCGCCCTGGGCGGATTATCTGATTATCTCGGCGCGAACCTCCGGCGATGACCGCGACCGCGGCGGTGTCGGCCTGTTCGTGGTCGACCGCCGCGCGGCCGGCGTCGGTCTTCAAAGCTTCAAGACGATCGACGGCCGGCGCGCCGCCGAGATTGGCCTGCGCGACGCCCGCGGGCAACTGCTGGGAAACGAAGGCGAGGGCGTTGCCGCACTGGAAGCCTGCCGCGACCGTGCCATCGGCGCGCTCTGCGCTGAGGCGGTGGGCGCCATTGGCGAGCTGAATTCTGTAACACTGGAATATTCCAAGACCCGCAAGCAGTTCGGCACCACGATCGGTTCATTCCAGGTGCTGCAGCATCGGATGGTGGACATGTTCATCGCGCATCAGGAGGCGCTGTCTCTGATGCAACATCTCAACCTCAGCCTGAGTGACGGCGATGGCGGGCTCTCGCGACTCGCCTCCGGCGCCAAGTCGAAGATCGGTTATGCCGGCAAGTTCGTCGCCGACCAGGCGGTGCAGCTTCATGGCGGTATGGGAATGACCGACGAGCTGAACGTCGGACACTATTTCAAGCGAATCTCCTCCATCAACATCCAGTTCGGCGATCCCGCATTCCACGTGCTGCGCTACGCGCAGCTCGACGCGGCCGCCTAAGCAGAGAGGCAAGCATGACGACTGAAGCAGTCATCGTTTCCACCGCAAGAACAGCCGTCGGCAAAGCCTATCGCGGCGCACTCAACAACACGGACGGCCCGACCATGGCGGGCCACGTGATGGCCGAAGCAGTGAAGCGTGCGGGCATCGCGCCCGGCGAAGTGGAAGATGTGGTGATGGGCTGCGCCATGCAGCAGGGCACCATGGTGATGAACGTGGCGCGCAAGGGTGCGATCCGCGCCGGTCTGCCCGTCACCGTCGCCGGCACCACCATCGACCGGCAATGCGCGTCGGGCCTGCAGGCCATCGCCGTTGCCGCGCGCTCGGTGATATCAGATGGGGTCGAGGTCGCCATCGGCGGCGGGATCGAATCGATCAGCCTCGTGCAGAATGAACACATGAACAAATTTCACGCCGTAGACGATGAGTTAATGGCGATGAAGCCCGAAATGTACATGTCCATGCTCGAAACCGCCGAGGTCGTCGCCGAGCGCTACAAGATCGATCGCGACAAGCAGGATGAATACAGCCTCGAATGCCAGCGGCGCGTCGGCGCCGCTTTGCAGGCCGGCCGGTTCAACGACGAGATCGTGCCGATCACCACCAAAATGGCCGTGGTCGACAAGGACACCAAGCAGGTGAGCTATCAGCAGGTGACGCTGTCGCAGGACGAGGGGCCGCGTCCCGATACGACCGCGGAGGGCCTCGCCAAGATCAAGCCGGTGTTCGAGGGCAAGACCATCAGCGCGGGCAACGCCAGCCAGCTCTCGGACGGTGCGTCGGCCTGCGTGATCATGAGCGACAAGATCGCGGCCAGGAAGGGCCTCAAGCCGCTCGGCATCTTCCGCGGCTTCGTCGCCGCCGGCGTCGAGCCGGACGAGATGGGCGTCGGCCCGGTCGCCGCGATCCCGCGGTTGTTGCAGCGGCACAATCTCAAGATCGACGACATCGATCTCTGGGAGCTCAACGAGGCCTACGCGGTGCAGGTGATCTATTGCCGTGACAAGCTCGGCATCGATCCTGACAAGCTCAACGTCAATGGCGGCTCGATCGCGATCGGTCACCCCTACGGCATGACCGGTTCGCGCCTCACCGGGCATCTGCTGATCGAGGGCCGGCGGCGCAAGGCGAAATACGGCGTGGTGACCATGTGCATCGGTGGTGGCATGGGCGCCGCCGGCCTGTTTGAAATCATCCATTGATCGGAAAAGGCGGGAGCTCATCGTGAAGACAGCGATCACTGAACTGTTCGGTATCGAGCATCCGATCATCCAGGGCGGAATGCATTATGTGGGGTTCGCCGAGCTCGCGGCGGCGGTATCGAACGCCGGCGGACTCGGCATCATCACGGGCCTGACCCAACGGACGCCCGAACTGCTGGCTAAGGAGATCGCGCGCTGTCGCGACATGACGGACAAGCCGTTCGGCGTGAACCTGACGTTCCTGCCGACCTTCAGCGCGCCGCCCTATCCGGAATACATCGCTGCGATCAGGGAGGGCGGAGTCAGGATCGTCGAAACGGCCGGACGCAGCCCCGAGCAGTACATGCCGGCCCTCAAGGCGGGTGGCATCAAGGTGATCCACAAATGCACCTCGGTCCGGCACTCACTGAAGGCTGAGCAGATCGGCTGCGATGCCGTCAGCGTCGACGGATTCGAGTGCGGTGGTCATCCCGGCGAGGATGACATGCCAAACATGATCCTGCTGCCGCGTGCGGCCGAGGAACTGAAGATCCCGTTCGTTGCCTCCGGCGGCATGGCCGACGCGCGCAGCCTGGTTGCCGCGCTGGCGATGGGCGCGGCAGGAATGAACATGGGCACCCGCTTCATCGCCACGAAGGAAGCGCCGGTGCACGATAACGTCAAGAATGCGCTGGTCGCGGCGTCGGAGCTCGACACCAGGCTGGTCATGCGGGCGCTCCGCAATACCGAGCGGGTCCTGAACAACAAGGGCGTCGAGCATCTGCTCGAGATCGAGCGCGACAAGGGCAAGAGCCTCAAGATCGACGACATCCATGATCAGGTCGCGGGCGTCTATCCCAAGGTGATGATCGACGGCGACATGGACGCGGGCGCCTGGAGCTGCGGGATGGTCGTCGGACTCATTCACGACATTCCGACCGTGAAGGAACTGATCGACCGCATCATAGCGGATGCCGAGCGACTGATCAGGGAAAGGCTGACGGGATTCCTCGACGCCGACAGCGAGGCCGCCCTGAAGGTCGCGTGAGGCCGCGAGAGAAGTCTTCAGCGCCAACGTCGAAAGATAACGCTGGCGTTGACGCCGCCGAATCCGAATCCGTTGGAGATCGCATGCTCCATGGACATGCGCCTTGCCTCGCGGGCCACGATGTCGACGCCTTCGGCCGCTGTATCGGCATTGTCGAGATTGAGCGTGGGCGGCGCCACCTGGTCCCTCAGCGCGAGGATCGTGAAGATGGCTGCGGCACCCCCGGCCGCGCCGAGCCGATGGCCCGTTGTCGATTTGGTGGCGCTCACGGCGATCTTTCCGTCGCGGCCGAACACGGCTTTGATTGCTTCCAGCTCGGAGACGTCGCCGACCGGAGTCGAGGTGGAATGAGCGTTGAGGTGCTGGACGTCACCGGGCTTGAGGCCGGCCTGCCGCAGCGCGCCTTCCATAGCGCGGCGCGCACCGTCGCCATCCTCCGGTCCGGTGGTGATGTGGTAGGCGTCGGCCGTCGTGCCATAGCCGACGATTTCGGCAAGCGGCTTGGCATCGCGCCGGATCGCATGCCCCAGCTCTTCGATCACGAGGATGCCGGCGGAGGCTGTAGTGTGTCTGACGCCCCTCTTGCCGATCTCGAACTAGTCCGGCCTGTTTGAGAACGCCAAGATGCTTCGAGACAGCCGGTTGAGAGACGTTGAATTTCGCAGTCAGCGCCGTCACGGCCACTCCTTGCGAACAAGGTCGCCAACGCTTCGTCAGCGAGAGCTCGTGGTGGTCGGCGCAATGGTCGGCTTCCGCTGCCGACCGTGTCGGAAGTCGAAGTATCGCTTGACGGACGAAAGGTCGCCTCGCCGAAGATCGTCAGCTACGATCAATTAAGGCAAGCGCCATCCATATTTGTACCTTTTGACAGTTCCGGTCCGTCACGTCACCATTTGTGAGCTTTCAGGATATTGTCCATCTGGTCTGAAGCGAGGAAGCTGAGGTTGCGACGCTTCAGGGTTCCCCGGAGAGACCAGATGAACATCCACAAGAACGCGCCTCTGACGCCGAAAGGTCGAGAGGCGATGGTGCGGAGCGTGATCGAGGGCGGTCTGACGCAGGCGGCAGCCGCACTCCAATTCAATGTCACGGCGAAGACGGTCGCCAAATGGGTCGAGCGCTTCCGCGCAGAAGGCGTCGATGGTTTGCAGGATCGGTCCTCGCGGCCGCATTCCTTGCCAAGCCAAACCCCGGCAGCCACATGCGCCGCGGTCGAGACGTTCCGCCGGCAGCGCCGCACCGGCAAGCAGATCGCGCTCGAAGTTGGGATCTCGCCAGCAACCGTCAGCCGGATCCTGCGCCGGCTCGGTCCGAATGCCTAAACCGTGTCGACGGTTCGCATCCATGCCAACGTTGAGGCTGCATTAAGCCGCGGCGAAAACCTGTAACCAAGGACCACGACGCAAGGCGTCGGTTTTGCTGCGATGGTTCGAGCCTCCCTGCTTAGCGATGATGTTGGGAGATGAAGCGGTGACAAGCCGCGCGCCCAGGGGAGGGGACGAGAGATACTGCTTCTCCACGAATCCTATCATGAGGTCGCGCACTGCCGTGGCAGCAGGCGTGAGCGGTTCCTTTGCCAACCACAGCACCGATGCTGTCAACTCGATCGCCGGATCAATCCGGACGGCGGACACATCGGTGTGGCCCGGCACGTCGGAGAAGTCTCCCTTGGGCAGGATGGCCCCGCCGATATCGGCTTCAACGGCCTGGAGTGCCGTAGACATGACGTCCGCTTCAGCGGCGAGATGAGGAGCGAAGCACGCCTCGGAGAAGGTTCGATCTAGCTTGCTGCGCACCACGTTCGGTGCTGTCGGCAAGATGAGTGGCAGATTCTTGAGCTCCTGCAACGACACGGTCGTCGGGTTGCCGGGCAGCGGCGTTTTGCGGACCAGATAGCACGCTTGGCGAAACATCGGCTGGCGTGCAAACACTGCTGAGAGATCGTCTTCGAAAGCGCACGCCAGATGCAGTGCGTGCGCCTCGAGCCGCGCTCTCAGTGACGCACCATCTGCCACAGAACAGCGCAAGGTCACCTTGGGAAGCGCTGCCCTACACGCTTCGAAGAACGGTCCGAGCAGCGTTGCAGCCAGCGTGCACGATGCTCCAACGCTGACGGTGCCCTCGATTTCCGGCCCGTTGGCCCGCACCAGTTCGGAAAGCTGATTGACGCGGCCGAGGATCGAGACAGCTTCGCGGTAGAGGATGTCGCCCGCCGGCGTCGGCCGGGTGCCGCGGGGCCCCCGGTGCAGCAATGGCACGCCAAGGTCGAGCTCCAGCTCGGCGATCTGCTGGCTCAATGCGGGTTGAGCGATATGTACGATGGATGCAGCGCGCGAGAAGCTGCCTGTTTCGACAATGCGGGCGAAGTAATGCAGGTGACGCAGCTTGACTGGCATGGGAGATGCCCCTGTTTTTGAGCCGCCCATTAAGCGGCCTAATTCAACGATTGTGCCGTCTTATAGTAATGCGTTACACACTTAAGTAACGCGGTACTGATCGTCAAGAGGCTTATGCGCGTTATGCGCGAACTCCGCCGCCGGGAATCTCGATCGGGCATGCCTTGGCGACCGACTACTGACGGGATTCATAGGTGGATCAATGATTTGCGCGATCTGGCCACGAGCCGGCCTGACGTCTTAGTAGTGCGTCACTTAAATGTGTAGCACGTGACTGTGATGCGCTACACGCCACTTGATGCCTATCGTGGTGCGGGACGGCCCGAAGCGGCCTATGTGCTGCTGCGCCGATGCCTCGAGGCGGCCGACCGCGCCGGCTTTGAGACACGTCGGGCCGAAAGCCGCGCCCGCCGCAAGCTGCGCGGATTCGGATTCGCCAACTACTTGGAAGCCAATGGTGGTCTCACCGTTGCGCGGATGATAGAGCCCGACAATCAGCCGGTGGAAGCGGCACGGCTCGCATTCGGCGAAGACGGCGCGCTCGACTCACCATCGGTACGCAGTCCAATGGTCAATGGTCAAGACCACGCGCTGCCACTGGTCCGGTATGCTGCGGCCAGCCTGGGACTGACGCAGGACAAGATCGGCGTTCGGTAGGGTGACACGGCCGTACTCGACCGCGGCGGAGGAACTGGTGGCTCGAAGTCGCTGCTCACGTCCTCGCGAGCGCTGGAGTGGACGATCCTCGATGTCGTCGAGCGCGGTCGCAAAGTGCTGGCGCGTGATTGGAATGCAGCAGCGCATGACGTCCATTTCGAATCGGGGATATTCTCTCTGCCGGGCACTAATCGCGCCATGAGCGTCGCCGAAATCGCCGCTTCTTTCCCCGGCGCGTTGGACGGCGAATCGCGTGGCGTTCTCACACGTGGCAGCTATGCGAATGGCTGCCACGCCTGCGAAGTGGAGAATGACCGAGAGACCGGCACGGTCCACGTCGTGGCTTACACTGCTATGGACGTTTCGGCGCGGTGCTGGACGAGCCCTCGGTGCGCGGCCGGGTAGTGGGTGCCGTGACGCAAGGGGTCGGCCAGGCGCTATTCGAGGAGGTCGTCTATGATTGAACGACCGGCCAGATCGCTTCTGGATCGCTAATGGATTACGCGCTGCCTCATGCCGGCGATACTCCCGGCCTGTGCTGGATCGACAACGGCCTTCGCTGGCGCACCAACATCTTCGGCGCAAAGCGCTGCGGCGAGGCGGGGGCGAGCGCCGCGCCGCCGACCCTGATGAACGCCATCGCGGATGCGCCATCCGCCTATCCTGCGGCGGACGCCTTGCAGATGCAGGCACGCGCGGCGGACATCTGGCGGATCATCCAAACAAGCGCCACCTGAACGGCTCGTGCACAGGTGGCGAAGCATTGATGTAGAACAATCAGGATGACACATCGATGGTGTACGCGCCTTGATTGCCCGCAGTTCAGAGAGGCGGTCGGGCGGTCCGGGACATCAGGGCTTTCCTGAAGAGGGGCTGCCACTCCATGATATGGCTGGTAATGAGGGAGGCGATGGCCTTCGTTTCACCCTTGACGGCCAGGTTGATGAGCTCATAGTGCTCTTTCACCGACGCGCGCTGCCGTTCCTCTCCCTCGGCCGTATCGATTCCGAACAGGCGCATTTCGTCCCGCAAGCCCATGATCATCTTGGTGAGCCGGGGATTGCCTGCGCGCGCAACCAACGCCTCGTGAAAGGCGCGATCGGTTTCGAGATAGCTCCCGACGTCCCGCGCCTTGACGGCAGTGGCGACGGCATCGGCAAGCTTTTTCAACTCCTCCGGGTCCTTCAGCCGCCGCTTCGCGACGCTGACCACGGCGAAGCGCTCCAGCAACTCGCGCATTTCGAACAGGTTCTCGAGATCCTCGAGCGAGGAGGCTTGCACCTTGAAGCCCCGGTTGCGCATCGGAACGATCATGCCCCGGTTGCTGAGTTCAAGCAGAGCTTCCCGAACCGGCGTCGTGGAGACGCCAAGCTCGTTCGCCAGACTTGGGACCGAATACATGGTCCCGGGTCCGCTCCGTCCCGAGACGATATCCGATCGAACGCGCTCCAAGACCCTGTCTCGAAGGCTCGCGACCGGTTTCTGATTGTCCGTCTGCGGCAAAGTTGGTTCCCGAAGTTGCATGATTCTGCTCTTGGCCTCCATTTTTGCCACATGTTCCGGCACGTCGCGCGTTACCAAGCCGCATGATACGCGACTGTAACGCGCTACTTATGTAATGGGTTGCAGGGAGAAATCAATGGCCTCTCGATCCCAATGCGCGGGCAGGCGTCCCCATGAAGGCGAACACCTGCTGCTGGTCCGATCAGTGGCCGCCACCACCGTGGTCGTCGGCGAAGTCGATGCCGGCCTGAGTCTCTTCGATCGCCTGCCGCACAAGCTCCATTGCTCTTTCGCGATGACCGCCCTTGTTGGCCGTGGATTCGCGCAACGATCCGAGCGCCTGATGGAGCGATCCGAGCGCACGCTCCATATTGCCCTGGTAGGCATCGGCGGATTTGACACCGGCGCCGAGCAGGCCGAGCGCCGCCACGCCTGTGGCTGCCGTCGCCGCAAAGCCGCGACGTGTGATTTTAGAATCGAACATGGTCCTTCCTTTCTAAGGTCTCTCGCACAGCGAAGCCTGCATCGAAAAAGCAGAGCTCACGCTGCACGGCACTTCACTCGCCGGAAGCAAGTCTTGAAACAAATACGGACTGAATATGCGGTCATAGCTGATGCCGATAGCAGCGGTAAGCCATCCGATGACGCAGGCTACTTCCCTCATGGCAACGATGGTTGTCGGCGGTTCGTGCAACGCCTAACGGTTGGTGAGGCGAAGGCCTTGTTGACGCACCGCGCGGCCTTTCTGGCTTGACGACGTCAACGAAGCAGACGTCTAATCTCTTGATCTCACGTCTCAAGATTAGCGGGCCGCCATGGTGAAGCCCGCGTCAAACGGCTCACGCAACCGCAGCTATAGTTTGCGCCGATACCTGCATAGTGAAGCCGTATTTGTTTTTGATTTGCGCGTGGATCATTTCGTCGCCCGGTTAGCGGGCGACGCTCACCCGGGGCTTCCTCATTCTGAAATCCGGGCCGTCATCCAGGCAACCCGAACGGCAAAAGAGAGAGCTTCCCGAGACAAAGTCATGTCAAACCAATTACCTGTCCGAACCCGAAGTGAAGCGCTTGCATCCCACATCCTGCCGGTCTCGGCCACGATGATCGGCGTCTGCGCGACGTTGATCGGATTAGTCAAGCTTGCGGAAGGGAAGCTTGGCCCGTCGCATGTCGATGAATATGCGGCGCTTACTGCCGTGACTTTCCTGGTCAGCGCGCTGACGTCCTATCTTTCAATTCGATTCTCGGACCGGCCGAGGCTGAGTGCCCGAATCGAGCAGATTGCCGATCTGATTTTCCTCATCGGCCTGGTCGGCATCACCCTCGTTGCAACGTTGTTTGCTTATGAGGTGATCTGAACCAGCGCTGAGGCGAAGCGCCCTCATCACAAGACGAATGCGCAGCGATGCAATCTTACGTTGATATTCCGATAGTAAGTTCATGGAGAGAGACAATGTATCGGACTTCGGTGCGGCTGATCGGCGCGGTGGTTTGCGCAGCGGCGCTTGCGCTATCCGCGGTCGCGGCCAGCGCCCAAACACCATTCTATGACGCTTCCGCGCGCGAGATCGCAGGCCCGCCCGGCACGCTGATCCGCTCCGAGCCCATGGGCTTTGCGCCCGCTGGCGCACAGGCTTATCGCGTCCTCTATCGCTCGATCGGCATGCATGGCGAACCCATTGCGGTCTCCGGCATGATCGTCGTGCCGCCAGGACCGGCGCCGGCAGGCGGGCGGCCGATCGTCGCGTGGGCGCATCCGACCACGGGCGTCGTGCCGCATTGCGCGCCGTCGCTTGCCATCTTTGTCTTCCAGCAGATGGCCGGCTTGCGCCAGCTAATCGAGCGCGGCGCCGTGGTCGCTGCCTCCGACTATCCCGGCCTGGGAACGCCAGGGCCGCATCCGTATCTGGTGGGCGACAGCGAGGCTCGCGCCGTCATCGATTCGGTGCGGGTCGCGCGCAACATGCCGGGTGTTGGCGGCGGCAACCGCTTTGCCGTTTGGGGGCATTCCCAGGGCGGGCAAGCCACGCTCTATACCGGACTGATCGCCAAGACCTACGCGCCGGAGCTCAATCTGGTTGGCGTCGCCGCGGCTGCGCCCGCGACCTCGCTGGTGACGCTGATGGGCGACGATTTCAAGACTTCGGGCGGCAAGAACCTGACCGCCATGACGCTGTGGTCCTGGACGCGTGTCTACCACGCACCGATCGACAAGGTCGTGTTGCCGGAGGCAGTGCCGACGGTCGACCGCCTTGCCAACGAATGCAATGAGTCGATCTTCGACATTCTCGCCCGCCGCCGCACGGAAAGGCCGCTCGAGCAGCACTTTCTCTCGGTGCCGAACATCGCGACTGTCGAACCCTGGCGTTCACTTGCCCTCCAAAACTCGCCCGGCGTGGTGCCGCCGCGGATTCCGCTGTTTCTCGCCCAGGGCACCACGGACGACATCGTCCGTCCCGAGGTGACACGGACCTATATGCAGCGGCAATGCAAGGCGGGCGGCAAAGTCACCATGAAGTGGCTGCCGGGCGTCGGCCACGGCTTTGCCGCCGCCGACAGCGCCGACGCCGCGGTCGGCTGGATGATGGATCGCTTCGCCGGCGTGCCCGCTCCCAGCGATTGCGGCAGCACGGCCGCCGGCAGCCTCGGCGCCGAGAGCGCGGCTCGGTAAGGGGAGAGGAAGATGTCGCGCCTCGTCATCGACTTGTTGCGGCCCTATCGCGGGTGGGTGGTGATCGTGTTTGTCACCTTGCTGATCCAGATCGGGACCAGTCTGGCCGCGCCGTGGCCGCTGAAGCTCGTGATCGACGATGCGCTCGGAAACCATCACTTGCCGCATTGGCTGGAATGGGCGCACGAATATGCCGGCTTCGGCAAGCATACGCTTGGTGTCGCGCTGTTTGCCGGGGTGGCAACACTTGCGATCGCCATCGTCGGAGCGATCGCCGGCTACTTCGACAATTACTATACGACCAGCGTCGGCCAATGGGTCGCCAACGACCTGCGCCTTCGCATCTATGAGCACCTGCACCGCCTCTCGCTCCGTTACTACGACCACGCCAAGATCGGTGCGCTGGTGTCCACCATCACCAACGATGTCTCCACCATCCAGGATTTCGCCTCATCATCGACGCTCGATATCATCATTGATCTCCTCACCATCCTCTTCATGGTGGGACTCATGTGGTGGATGGACTGGGATTTCACGCTGATCGCTATCGCGTTCACCCCGGTCCTTTTGGTGTTCGTCTTCCACTTCAAGAGGGCTGTGAAGGAAGCAACTCGTGCGGTGCGCATCCGTCAAAGCGGGGTCCTGTCGATCGTGCAGAGTGGATTGGGGTCGATGCGCGTCACCAAGGCGTTCGGACGCCAGGACCTTGAGCTCGCGCATCTGGAAGCGGCGAGCCAGGCCACCGTCGCCGCGGCCCTTCGTGCGCGCAAAATCAAGTCGCTGATGTCGCCCGTGGTGAGCATCGTCGTCGCGTTCTGTACGGCGATCGTGCTTTGGAAGGGAACCTCGCTGATCATCGCGGGAACGATGACCGCCGGCGCGCTCACGGTCTACCTCGCTTATCTGAAACAGTTCTTCAAGCCGGTGAAGGACCTCGCAAGCATGACCAGCGCCGTGGCGCAGACTGCGGTCGCGCTGGAGCGGATCCAGACGATCCTTTCGGCCGACGAGGTCATCAAGGAGCGACCGGGCGCGATCGATCCCGGCCGGGTCAAGGGAGCGGTCCGCTTCGACCGTGTCTCCTTCGGCTATGACAGGGATAGCCCGGTGCTGCACGAAGTGTCGTTCGCCATCAAGCCCGGCCAAATGGTCGGAATTGTCGGTCCGACCGGCTCCGGCAAGTCGACGGTGCTGAGCCTCTTGCCGCGCTTTTATGACCCCTGGCTTGGGCGCGTGCTGATCGATGGCGTCGACGTTGCCGACTACAAGGTCGCAGCGCTGCGGGCCCGGATCGGCTTCGTGCTGCAGGACGCAATGCTGTTTCGCGGCACCGTCCGCGAAAATATCGCCTATGGCCGGCCCGAAGCGACGGAAGATGAGATCATTGCCGCGGCGAAAGTTGCCAACGCGCACGAGTTCATCAGCCGAATGACGCTCGGCTACGATTCCCCTGTAGGCGAGCGCGGCGAGACGCTGTCGGGCGGCCAGCGCCAGCGCATTGCGATTGCGCGCGCGGTCATCCGCAACAGCCCGATCCTGGTGCTGGACGAGCCGACGGCTTCGCTCGACACCGAATCTGAACATCTGGTGATCGAGGCGCTGCGGCGCCTGATGAAAGGCCGCACCGTCATCATGATCGCGCATCGGCTCAGCACGCTGGTCGATGCCGACAAGATCATCGTGCTCAAGGACGGCGTCGTCGTGGAGGAGGGGACGCATGCGGCCTTGATCGCTCGCGGCGGCGCCTTCGCCGAACTGCATCGCATCCAATACCAGCCAGCGCCACGCATCTCCGACGCGGCATGAATAAGGAAATCCCAATGTCACACAGACTGATCGTCCTTCCGGACGATACCGCCGATGCGATTATCGATCCCATTAATGCGGCTCGGCATACATTGAACATCCGGATGTTCCTGTTCACCGACCGGTCGTTGCTCAATGCGGTGATCGCTGCGAGGCACCGCGGCGTGCATGTACGCGTGATGCTGAATCCGGCGAGGCGGGACGGCACCAGCGACAACGAGATCGCGCGGGAAAGCCTGCTTGCGGCCGGCGTGAAGGTGCGCGACAGCAGCAGCGAGTTCGCCGTCACCCATCAGAAATCGATGGTGATCGACAACCAACTAGGTTTCATCGAATCTCTCAATTGGGAAACGCGTGATCTGACGCAGACCCGCGACTATGCGGTCGAAACGACCAGCAAGGCGGACGTCGCGGAGATGGTGCGATGCTTCGACGCCGACTGGCATGAGCGGCCGTTCGTGCCCGAGGCCGGCTCCGATCTGATCTGGTGTCCCAATAACGGCCGCCAGCGCGTCGCCGATTTCATCGATGGTGCAAAGGAAACGCTGTGGCTGCAGAACGAACGCTACCAGGACATGGTGATCATCGAGCGCCTGGTCCGCGCGGCCAAACGTGGTGTGCGTGTTCGCATCATGTCACGCGTGCTGCACAAGCTCAAACGGAAGAAGCTGTTCGAGGGTGTCAGTGGACTGCGCATCATGCATGACGTCGGCGCAAAGGTCCACACGCTCAAGGATCTGAAGCTTCACGGAAAGATCATGATCGCCGATGATGAGCGCGCGATCGTCGGATCGATCAATCTCAGTCCCGGCAGCTTCGATGATCGGCGGGAGCTTGCCATCGAGACATCGGCCGCGAATGTCGTAAGGCGGCTGGTCGAGACCGCGGAGCATGACTGGAAGCATTCGCGCAAGCTGCCTTTATCGGATTCGGCCGTGCTGGTTGACCTGGAAGGGCACGGCCTCAGCGATGTCAGCCGATTGGCGCTAACCCATCCGGACGGCTCGTGCGAGCACCATCCTTAGCTCTTGGCGATCCACTCCGCGCCTGGCATGCCGGGTTGGCGCGCGGCGCTCGATGAATCCAATCAGGAAGTCGCGTAGCGCCTCTCCGGCATTGATCAGCGGCAGGCTCCCAGCAGACGATCGAGCAATTCATCCGAATTGCTGGCTCGATCAGCGCGGCTTTGCAAATGCGTAGGGTCGAAGATGGGCCAAATCTCCCACTGGCAGAATGGTGCAGCCGATGTCATTCCGCACAGCTCACGTTTCGCCGGCAAGGGAAGCCGCGGGTCAACTACACGTTGATGTGAACTGGTTCAGGCATGCCAGCGCCATGCCGTCACCGTCGGCGTTGTTCAGGAATTTCTTGGACATTGAAGCCGCTCCCAGCACAGCCATAGGCTATGCCGATAGCTGCATATTGAGGCTGTATTTGTTTCGGACAGCCACCTGGATCATTTGTCTCTCGCGTTGGCGTGCAGACCGATTTGCCCGCACACCGCGAGATCGCAGCTCGTTCAACGAAAGCCAAATGCAAGTCGTGGCGTCGTACGTCGAGGCCGCGCCGTGCATCACATCTCAATGAGAAGGAATACGACCATGAAGACTGTGACAACGTTCTCCGCTCGTCGTATGCCGAAGGTCATCGTGCGGCGTTCGCACAAGGCCAAATATGCAGCCGTTGCCGTCGCTGGCGTGCTCGGCGCAGTCCTGAGCATTTCGGATGCGAGCGCCTTCAGTTGCGCGAGGGGCGTCTATCGTGCGGGCTGCATCGGCCGGTACGGCGCAATCGGCGTCAGCCCGAACGGCGCAGTGGCCGTCGGCCGCTACGGCAACGTCTATGCC
This sequence comes from Bradyrhizobium sp. ORS 86, assembly GCF_045571475.1. Lineage (NCBI taxonomy): Bacteria > Pseudomonadati > Pseudomonadota > Alphaproteobacteria > Hyphomicrobiales > Nitrobacteraceae > Bradyrhizobium > Bradyrhizobium sp. ORS 86. Next base: position 1,173,289 of record NZ_CP120699.1, read on the forward strand.
TATCACCGGGGCTCTGGATGCTTCTGGCGCAACGGCAAACGCATCTGCCTCTGAGCGATACCATTCCCTTCACGAGGCATTACCAGCCGCGTACCGCATGCGGTGCCGCGATCTGGGGCGGATGCAACTGGTGGAATCGCAACGTGATCTCCTCAGCGATCGTCTGGACATCCAGCGTGACCGCCCTGATCCACCGCGTGAGGATGCGTTGCGCCGGGCGGAAGGCGACGCCCAAAGCCGAATCGAGCCTGCTGTGCCCGATCGCCGGGACAACGTCCGGCGGCAGATCATGCGGCCGCGCGTCCAGAACTTTCGGCCGGAGCGCCGCGCCATGGATGGTGGATTTCACTTCCATGGCGGCGGTCGCCATCGGCTCTGATTGAACTCCAGAACGAACAGTATTGGAAAATGAGGTTATTGTCATGATCATCGTTTCGACATCATGCGTGCTACGCCGCCGCGTCTCCTTCGGCACGGCTCTCGCCGCACTCGCCCTTGTGGGTCTCAGCTCGACCGCGTTCGCGGTCGAGAAGCCGCCTCTCGCGCCCGATACCGTGGCGCCTTTCACCGCGGACTCGCGGATTTCTGCGACCATCGAATTTGGCTTGCGGGCGCTGGCATCCGATATCGACGAAAATATTCCGCGACGCCTCGCAACCATCGACGAGCGCGTGAGCTGTGTGCATCGCCGGGTGCTCTTCTGGAGGATCAACGCGAATTGCGACATCTATGGTTATGTCGAGCGCTCGGGTGGCGTTTCGCTCTACGGCCGCGGTGACCGCGTCTATGGTTCAGTGCCGATCTACGGTGCGCTGGAAGGGCAGGGCGCCAATCGCTACACCGCCCGGATTCATGGTGAGACCGAAGCCAGCGCCACCATCGAGGCCGAGGCGCGACCGGAGCTAACCCGCGATTGGTCGCTTGCATTGAACTTCAGCGACGGCTTTCGCTGGAGCGAGCCGCCCGTGCTGCACGTGATGGGCCGGGAGATTCCGCTTTCGAACTACGCCGAGCCGCGGATTCGGGCCGAGCTCGGTGTCGTGAGAGAGCGTGCGCTCGCCGCGGCCCGGCGCCTGAATCTGCACGAGAAAGCCGAAACCGCCTGGCGGTACGCGTTCGAGCCAATTCAGCTCTCGGACAATCCGCAGGTCTGGCTGCAACTGACGCCGCAAAACGCAGCGTTTGCAGGCGTGCGGGCCGACGGCAGGGTGCTGAGTGGCTCGCTCGAGCTGTCCGGCACGGCCGAAACTGTTGTCGGAGAGCAGCCGCCGGCGGTGACCGCCACCGCGCTGCCGGCACTCGGCCGCGACGTCAGTCAGCCCGGCGCTTTCGACGTCATTCTTCCGCTGCGCATTGGCTACGACGTGCTCAAGGACAAGATCACGCGGGCGGTTTCGGCATTACCGCCCGTGGCGGGACTCTCTGTGCGGGACGTCCAGGTCTATCCGTCGTCGGGCAAGCTCGTTGTCGGCCTGCGCCTCGCCAAGGCGTCGGACACGGACGCGAATGCGGGTCAATGGGTCTATCTCACCGGCGCGATTCGGGTGGACGCGAACGGCCATGCCGTTCGGTTCGCCGACCTTGCCGCAGTAACAGACGATGAGGGAGCGGCTGCCGTCATCAACCCGCTCATCGCGAAGCTGCGCGACAGCATGAGCGTCGATTATGGCATCGCCTATGACAATCTACTCAACGCCGCGGACGAAAAGCTCACGCGGCCGTTGAAGGATGGTTTCCGCATGGAGGGACGTCTTTCATCGGCCAAGCTGGAGAAGGTGTATCTGTCGGCCGACGGTATCGTCATCGCGATCCGGGCCAGCGGCGATCTGAAGATTTTGTACGGCATGTAAGCCCCTGCGAGGCAGCGGTGTTCGTGTTTGGCGAACGCGTCCATGCGGGGCGTGATGCTCTACATGCCCGTTGGGCAGAGCGCCCGCCCTGCTTCTGCTTGTCTTCACGATACAAGCCCGGGTCCGGCAGCAACGTTTGTGGAAGCAGCAACGTTTGCGGAAGACGTGGTGACCTAACTAGAAGGGTCCCCGTTTCGCTAAGGCATCCAGCGCTTGCGAGAGTTCGTTGATCCGGGTCGCGTAGACCCGGGAGAGACATTCGGCGTTGCTCCCGCAGCGTTCGCGGCTAGCGATCCACCGTCGTTGTGTGTCAACGAGATCGGATCTCTGTCCCATGGCGACGAGAGACGTCAGGACACCGAAGAGTGTCGCCACGCGCGCCTCGTCCTGACCGAGCGCATAGCTTTTGCAGATCGTCGTTTCGGCGGCTGTCGAGGCCTTTGCGCAATCGAGTGCCGAATAAGAGGCCGCGTGACCGGGGTCTGGTGTGAAGCCAACGACCGAGAGCATAAGAATGCCGAGCGGCTTCAAATAGTGAAGATTCATGTTTAGATCCTTGGATGCGATCGAGAAGGGAAAATTGTCATGAAGCTGATATTGGCATGCCTGGCATTGATCGGGCCAGCAAGTGCAGCCCTGGCGACGGAGGCCGCCTATCGCTGTGCCGACGGCACCGCGGTCCGGGCGATCTTCAGTGCTCCCGGGCCCTCAGGGTCGGTGCGGCTGACCGTCGCAGGAAAAGGACGGACTTTCACGCTGCCGCAGACACCCTCTGCCGATGGTGGAAGATACGCCGACAGCGCCATGGAATTCTGGATCAAGGGAAGGACGGCGCGATTGACTCGCTCCGGAGTCACGACAGAGTGCAAGACGAGGTAGTCGAGCGTCCAGGTGCCGGAACGCTCACGGAAGGGTCGATAGCAGACGTTGCTGCTAACCCTGTGTCGGACCCCGAAGGGGCGGTCCTAGAAATTCGACCTGCCACTTTCTTCCGAAAAGGTTCAGCGCGTCCTTGTCCAGTTTTCCGTCGCGCATGACTTCGCCCAAGCCGCAAAAGAATGCCGTGGCGTCGAGCGCCGGCAATATCTGGATGAATTGACGCGCGGGTGTGTGACCGAGATTGACGAACGCGTGCGCGCGACCACCCGGTACGGTCACGACGTCGCCTGCACGGGCTTCGAACCGGACGCTGTCGACTTCGAAGAGATAGCGCCCCTCGAGCACATAGAAGATTTCCGTCTCGGGATGACGGTGCAACGGCGGACCGTAGCCCGGCGCGTTGACCGTCTCGATGGCGGTGAGAGCGCCTCCAGTCGTTTCCGACGGGACACGAACCCGCAGGATGAGGCCGATCTGAGGAATGAGGATCGGCTTTTCATCGTGCGTCGAGTGATGGAAGTCGAAGGCCATTGGCAGATTTCCGCTGAATGTAGTTGTGGCAGGCAGACCTGTACTCGAGTGCGATACCCTTGGGTGCTCAATAGCATCTGCGCGGTAAGAACGACACCAATCGCCCAAAGACAAATACGCACTGGCTATGGAGTTATAGCTGTCGCTAATGGCTTCCCCTCACTGGATGGGCGGCCTCAAACGTCGGTACGCCCCAGAGCCTCATCGTATGAACAAAACGACACCGGTCGAAAAGACTACATCCATTTGCCGTGCCGAATGATTCCGGCGCACCATATCCTTCGCCGATATCTGCATATTGAAGTTGTATTTGTGCTCTCATCACCCGCGACCTATCTCGCGGCCATCAGATCACGCTCTCTCCGACGACGTCACCGGATCGTACGATCCGGAGTCGGAGAGAAGTCGGACAACACATGGAGTCAAATATGGTGGACGAACCTTTCAAGCGGCTGATGTGTCTCGGCTGCGGTTTTTCGTATGACGAGGCCCTGGGTCTTCCTGAGCACGGTTTGGCCCCCGGCACCCGTTGGGCGGACATTCCAGACGATTGGGTGTGCCCGGACTGCGGCACCCCCAAGCACATGTTTGAGATGGTCGAGATTGGCTACGCCTCGGGCGGCCCCGACCTGGCCCGCGTCGCCTGACGCCCCGACAAAGAAAGAGCACACTGCCATGAGCAATTCATTCATCATTCGCGAAGCGGAACGTGGACACGACCTCATCAGGTCCGATGGATCGCGATCTTCCTATATCGCGGGTCATCCCGACGGCTTCGTTACGCGGGCGTCCAGCTTCAACTTCCATGAATATCAGGCCGGACGGCCGGGCTTCGGTCCGATCCGTGTTTTCGGCGACGAGATCTTTCACGGCGCAGGTTGCGGCTACAACATGCATCCGCACCACAATTTCGTTATCTGCGCCTTCGTGTTCGAAGGCGAGCTGACCCACATCAACACGGCGGGCGCCGGCATGGTCGACCGGCTGCAAGCCGGCGACTATTACGTCTTCTCTGCAGGCTCGGGCGGCAAGCATTCGGAGCTCAGCGTCACGCCGGAGGACATGCACGCTATCTATCTTTGGCTGCTTCCCAACCAGCTTTTTCTTCCGCCGACTTATCATCGTGCCCATTTCGATTATCGCCGCCGGCGGAACGAAATCGTGCAACTCGTCGGGGATGCCGACGGCGCGCTGCCGATCCCCCAGGATCTGCGCGTTTCCCGCCTGGTGGCCGACAAGGGCCGCTCTTTTGCCTATAAGCTGCGCACAGCATCGCACGGCGCATACGTGTTCGTACGCGAAGGATCGATCCGCTGCGGCGGCGCCGTGCTCGGCCGACGTGACAGCATGGGGCTCTGGGCGGCCGGCGCGATCAATCTCGAGGTCCTTCAGGACGACACCGATCTGATGATCGTCGAGACGATCATGATCGACGACGCAAATATCAAGAAGTGGGAGAGCGAGCATGCTGGCCACTGAGAACGCACGCGACCTCGCACCCCTCAGTCCGGAATGCACGCCCGCGCCGATCGCTGAATTGGTCGGGCTTGCAAAATGGCCTCGGCCTTGCAGCCGCCGCAACATCTGCCGGTCACTACTCTGCCGAACCAGCCGCGCCGACATGACCCGCCTCGGCAGCCGAAAAGGAGACTGACATGCCCATTATGAAAGTCCACTACGGTGCCGGCGATCTCGACGCGACAAGCAAAGCCGATCTCGCCAAGCAACTCACCGACGTGATGATTCGCATGGAGGGCGGAGCCAATACGAGAGGCGGCCGTGCCTTTGCTTGGGTTCTGTTCGATGAACTTGCTCAGGGCAACTGGTGGGCCGGCGGGGAGATCGGAAATGGTTATGTCTCGCCGCCCGGACGATTCCTCGTCCAGGTCAAAATTCCGGAAGGCTACATGAACGCCGGACACAAGAGCGAGGTGCAGGCATGGGTGACCGAAGCGATCCTCGCCGTGACGACGGCCTCGGGGGAAGACGCCGGCCACAGCATTCAGGTCATCATCGATGAGGTGCCTGAAGGCAATTGGGCTGCCGCCGGCCACACGATCAGCCTCGCCAACATTGCCGACAGCGTCGGCCTCTCCAAGGCGGGCAGCCGGTTTGCCTGGTCAAAGACCTACTTCGCGGCGAAAGCGCGGGCGCGTGCCGCTGCCGGCTATCCGGCCGATGCAGGAGGCCTGTGGACCGATCAGGCAAGCTGAGACGGCCCTTTGTCCGGCGATTGATACGAAACGTGGCGGACTCATCGTCCGCTGCTGCCCAGAACCTCGTTAAATACGCGATTGAAAGGAAACGACGTGCTGAAGAAACTTGCTTTCGTCCTGACCGCTGCGGCGCTTGCCGGGGCCGCTTCTTCGTCCCAGGCCATGCCAATCCGGCCGATGCCCGGAGCGTCATCCATGATGATTCAAGTCGCCGACGGATGCGGACCTCACGGATACAGAGGGCCGAACGGCGCCTGTCACTCATTTGGGACCGGCCCTTACCCGAACGGGTACTTCGGGCCATACCACGATGCCTGGCGCTGGAACGGCTGCCCTCGCGGCTATTGGCGAGGACCTTGGGGTCATTGTCGCGACACGCCGTATCACGGCCGACTGCCGGGCGGTGGCTGGAAATAGCTCGCGACCGTACCGAGGAGATCGTGCGACGAAATCCGCGAGGCGAACGCAAAGGCCACCGTGCGGCTCATCGTGACCTGGCGAACCACGCCTCCTCGCTGGAAGGGTCGAACACCGCTTCCTGCTGGAATAGTCCAGAGTTCGGCATACCCAATCGACCTCGCTCCACTCCATTTGATTGATCATGCCGGGGCGGGGAATGGTCAGTGCATCGAAGCGCAAGGCCAACATCCGCCAGAGCTGGGAGGCGGCGCTGCCGGGCCTACTGTTGTCCGGCGTGACCACGAGATAGAGACCGCCGTCGGTCACGTCGGAAATCTTGGCGGGGCTCAACGCGCCCTTGTCGATTTTTTCGGTCGGACGGCGCGGCAGTTCACGTATTCGGGTTGGCACCCGCGCCGTCGTTCTTGCGAGCTATTTGCGCTATTCCCTCGTACGGGAATAGCGAAATTCGCCGTGAACGTTTGGTGCGCCATTCGGAATAAAATTGCGAACTCGTATGTCATTGAACTAACGCTTTGATCCCTGAAGCGAGCTGCCGGCGGCGTCACCACTGATACCTCACCGCACCCTTGCCGGTGTAGCTGCGCGTGACGTTGGATAACTCGCCTTCGAAGCTCGCCGCGGCCGACCAGCCGCTGGCCCATTTCATTTCGGCGGACGCCGTGACGAGCGCGGAGTCACTTGCTTGCGCCGCGCCGTTGACGACGAAGCTCGCGCCCGGCAGCGACTGGAAGGTCGCCCCAATGGTGCGGTCCGGATTGAAATCATGCGCCCAGGCGAGGCGGCCGCGCAGCGTGAGAATGCCGTCTGCCATGGCGAGGGATTTGTCCGTGCGGATACCGAGCTCGCTGCGCGGATCGGTGACGCTTTTCGCACCGTAAGCGAGCACGAACGTGCCGGCCCCGGTCACCACGCTTTCGGCATAGGCCGGCAGATCGAACGTCGTGAATTGTCCCGCCGCGTAGGGCGTGATGCCGACGCCGCCAAGCCATGACGCGACAAACCATGGCGCGACAAAACGATAGCCGCCTTCGACCCGGCCGGACCAGGCATTCGCATTGAACTCCGCGCGCAGCTGATCGAGGCCGGCGACTGTCACGGCGCGATTGGTGGTGATATCCTGCCAGCCATAGGCGAGTGCGCCAGTGACATAAGCTGCGCCGTTGGTGTGGCGCAGATACGCGCCGGCCTGGAACAGATCGGAGCGTCCACCTCCAAGATTGTTGACGCTGAAATTGGTGCCGCCTCCGGCAAGCGCAAAACCTGCGAGCGTATTCGGCGAGAACAAATAGTCGGCGCCGACGGCGGTGCCGAAAATGCTGCTGCGCGTGTCGTTCGATCCGGCCACCGCATTGCCGTCGGTGGTTTGCGAACCGCCATAGCCCGCGGCCCACACGTTCCAGCGCTGATCGAACGCGGCACGCGGTGCTTTGGTGAAGGATGCAAACGCATCGCGCGGACTCTTTGAACGTGCGCGGCCTGCATACGCCATGCTCTCGCTCTCGTCAGCAAACGCCGTTGGCCCATTGTTCACGACACCCCGCCCCGCCGAGAACGGATCGGTGAGCACGCCCATGAACAAATCCATTGCCTGGAAGGTCGTCTGCTGTGAGCCGGTCGCCGTCTCGCCCGAGACCTGCGTCAGCGCATTGCGCAGAGGATTGCCCGACAGCGCGAACAGCGCATTGAAGCCGGCCGGCATCGCAGCGCCTCCGATCAGCGCGTTGTCGATTCCCGCTGCAACGTTCCTCTGATTGAGGCTGGTGTTGCCCAGCAACGCTGGCGACAGCAAGCCGGGATCGAGCGTCAACAGCACATCGTTGCCGGCATATGTCAGCCGCGCGTTGCGCGCGAAACTGGCGGTGAGGACGTCCACGCCGGAGAAGGTGCCGCTCGCCGTGCCGGCCGTCATGATTGTATAGGTCGTCGTCGCCGCCACGCGCGACAGCGGATCCACCGCCACCTTGCCGCCGAGACTGGCGATACCCGTGACGATGGTCTTGTCGGCGCTGGCGCCGGACACCTGCACCAGGTAGGTCGATGCCGCGGTCAATGTCAGGCTGGCCATCGTCAGCGTGCCGATCGAATTGCCTGGCGCCAGCGTGCCGCCGTTGATGAGGGCGGCGCCGACGATGCCATTGCCGCCGAGCGTGCCGCCCGTGTTGACCGTGACGCCCGACGCCGAGGTGATGTCGCCGTTCACCGCCAGCGTGCCGCCGGAAACCGTCACCGGTCCCGCGTAGGTCGACGTGCCGGTCAGCGTCCACACCGAGCTGCCGGTCTTCTCGAACCTCGCGAAGCCTGCATAAGTGCTGGCGTTGTCTAGCGTCGAGATGTCGAAGCTGCCGTTCCCCGTGCCGCTGAGGCGGAACGTGCCGGTGCCGCCGCTCACCACCACGTTGCCAGTGACACTTGCACCGGCCTGCATCTCGTAAACGTTGGTGCCGCCGGTGAACGTCACCGCGTTGGCGCGCGTCGCGTTGTCACCGGCCAATCCGCCGCTGATGCTGCCTGCGTTGATGACCGTGAGGTTCGCGCCGGTGATGCCCTCACCGCCAGGCCCAGTTGCTCCCGGAACGGGCGGACCGGCGCCTGCAGCGCCGCCATGGCCACCCGCGACCGTCGCGCCGCTGTTCAGCGTGACAGTACCGCCGCCGCTCATGCTAACGCCCGTGCCGCCCGCGCCGCCGCTACCGCTCATTGGGCCGGATGACGCTCCTCCGTCGCCGCCATTGCCGCCCGCGACCGTCGCGCCGCTGTTCAGCGTGACAGTCCCGCCGCCGCTCATGCTGACGCCCGCGCCGCCCGCGCCGCCGCTACCGCTCGAGAAGATGACTGGCACCGACGCTCTTCCGTCGCCGCCGTTGCCGCCCGTGACCGTCGCGCCGCTGTTCAGCGTGACAGTGCCGCCGCCGTCCATGCGGATGCCCGCGCCGCCTGCGCCGCCGAAATCGCCCCCAGCTGCCCCCCCGTCTTGCGACTCTCCTCCGTCGCCGCCATTGCCGCCTGAGATCGCCACGCCGCTGTTCAGCGTGACAGTGCCGCCGCCGTCCATGCGGACGCCCGCGCCGCCCGCGCCGCCGTTACCGCTCGCAAAGCCACCCGCGTCTGGCTGCGCTCCTCCGTCGCCGCCTTGGCCACCGGTGATCCGGGCGGTGGAGACTGTCAGTGTCGCAGGGCTGGTCGCGTGCAGCCCGTCGCCGCCATTCCCGCCATTTTTGCCGTCACTCAAGTTAGACTTATCAGTTACTGAGCCACCAGAGCCCCCTTGACCACCGGTCACATCGGAATTGATCTCCACTGTCGCCGCGCTTGTCTCCACTCCCGCGCCACCAGCCCCGCCGTTCCCCCCCGAAGAAGGCGCCTCACTCGTCACTGAAGTATCCGTTGAGCCGCCATTGCCGCCCTGGCCGCCGGCCACCCGACCGTTGAGGATCAGTGTCGAGACATTGGCCCACACGCCAATGCCACCAGCGCCGCCGTTCCCCCCCGCAGCGGTCCCACTAGCATCGAAAGATTCATAATTCACTGAGCCGCCATTGCCCCCCTGGCCGCCGGCCACCTGACCAGCGATCGTCAGGTTCAGTCCGGCGCTGTCCGCGTACACGCCCATGCCGCCCGATCCGCCTCCCCCGCCTCCGGAACCGCCAGCGGTCGTCGAGCCGCCATTGCCCCCCTGGCCACCGTTGAAATTAGAAAGAAGCGGGCCAGTCCAGCCCCCCAAGGCTGTGATGACGGCACCATAGCCACCGGCTCCGCCACCGCCACCTGAAGAGTTAGCAACCGAACCGGACGCGTTTCCACCGTTGCCGCCCTTGCCGCCGATGGCCACTCCGATCCCATCGATCCAGCCATGTGCGCCGCCACCGCCGCCGCCAGCGCCTCTGTTGTTGAGGCTTACACTTCTCCCGTCCTCGCCGTCGCGGCTGAAATTCGGAATATATAGCCCTCCCCTCGCCTCGACGAAGGTAACTTGGTCAGTTCCCCCAAAGCCACCGGTCTGGCCCGCACCACCACCGGCGCCGCCGCCGCCGAGCTGAGCTCTCCCAACCCGACCGCCTTCGCCTGTGATGGCATCTGTGCCGCCCGAAGCGCCAGGATTACCGCCCAACCGGTCGCCGCCACCCGCGCCGCCATCGGCCAGCGCAGGCGTTGCAAGCAACGCGCCCGTGAGCGCGAGGCTCAGCGCCCCGGCGCGGCAGAGCCGCAGCAGCGCCGTACTGCTCAGCAGCGATTGAATGGAAGATGCGCGAGGGCAGGATTGTCCCGGCACGTGCTCAAATGAACCAAGTCCCGTGGGCTTTGCGGCCCTGCTTTCCATCTGGACAGAACGAACGACCATACGCTGCCTTGCAAATTGACCGACAAAATCGAGCCGGTCAGGCGTCGCTAGCAGGCAATTGTTTGGACAATATTTGAGGGTCGCGAGACACGCCCTGACCGGGCCGGTTGTCTACCGGATTACCCCTGTCATGCGGCATAGAGGCAACAGTTTAGCCCGCGGCGATCAGCCCGATGCTCCTGAGAACGAAAGCGGGAACCGCCTCTTCGCCGTGCAGCCGCGTCACGTGCGCGATCAGGCCACGCATGACATTCGCCCGTGCATGCTCCGAGACAAGGTGACGCGCCGACGTGAAGTAGAGATATTCGATTGCGTTGCCGGCGCCGGCCGGGCCGATCGCGGCAAGTGCATCCGCCGACGCCGCCGGCAATCTCTGATCCGGCGCGGCGATCATCCAGCCGATGGTCAAGCCGATGTCGCGCGGGCAACGCGGAGCCTCCCTGGCTGCATCAGCGACAGCCATGTCCAGCGAGGCGCGATCGCCGGACGCAAGCACGGAGATAGCCTTCAAGACCCGCATATGCAGATGCAAATCGGAGCCCGGTTCGGACATCTCGACGCCGCGATCAAAAAATCGGGCGGCTTCGTCGAAACGGCCGCGCGCGTAGCGCAATTGTCCCATGACGGGCAAGGCTGCGGCAAAGTCCGCAGTCCGGGCGAAAGCGCGCTCGGCAACGTCCTCCGCGAGGTCAAGATGACCCCGGTTGATGAAGTACAACAGCTTGGCGGCCGCCAACATCAGCAGCGGGTTCGCCTCGACGGCGGGCAGGCACTCCAGCACCGTGGCGTCGATCTCGCTTTCGATGCGGTAGCGTTCCTCCAGGCTGATCTCGCCGAACGGACTGGTGTGGACCAGGCGCGCGAACAGATGCAAGCACCATTGCAGGGCGATATCTGCATTGAGGGGGTCCTGCGCTCGGTCCCTGCCGAGTTGCTCGCCGTTTGCCAGCCACCACCGATTTGAGGCCGACAGCAGGCTTGCAGCCTTGTGGAGGCGCGTTTCGAGCGGCTCGTCCGCGGGCGTGCCGAGACCCGTGGAGGCGTCAACGAGGGACTGCGACAGGGCTTCGATGACGCCATTCGAGACCCTGCCCGCTTCGGCCGTGAACGATGCGGCGTCCGCCATGTCGAGTTGGAGACGGAACGCCTTGACGATGCGCTTTGAGGGCATTTCTCGCAGGGTGGCCGCACAATCAAGCTGCCCGTTGCCGGCGAGAAAGCTCATCTGCAGGAGATAGCGCAGCGTGTCGGTGGCGGCGGGGTACCAGTCCTCGGCAACCACGACCTTTTGGCCAACGCCGGCGGCGATCATGTCGCGAACCTGACCGACCAGGGATGACGCTTGCTGGCTGAAGGGATGCCCCTGCGGTCCGAAAGCCGGCCCGATAACCAGTAACGCATCGATCGGCGCGGCCGGAGATGGCGCAGCGATCCAGACATAACCCTCGCCATATTGCGTGGCGATATACTTTGGCGATTTGGCGCTGTCGCCGAGCTTTGCCCGCAGCCTGTTCACCAGAAAGTCGATGTTGCGGTCGGATACGTCGGATTCCGAGGCGATCTCATCGAGCAGGCGGCCGCGGCGCATGAGGCGATTCGGGTTCCGAGTGAGGGCGAGCAGCAGGGCGCGCTCGTTTCTGGTGAACTGAATCGTCTGCCCATTGCGGCTCGCGAAGAGGCACGTTTTGTCAAGGATCAGATCTCCAAAGCGGAGATCTTGTGCTATTCCCACTCCTACCCCCTGAGGCAGACCAGCCGAAGCGCCGACCAAGGTTAAGTACGCGCTTGGATGGCTTTGCCGCAAGCAGCGCATGTCCAACCTCGAAGCCGCATACGACCCTGAGCCGGGTCCCGGCGATGCGTGAAGGTACGCGGGAGGGCTGCGGAAGACCGGACTGCTGGAATGATCGGAGCAGGATTGTCGACGGATTTTTTTGTGCCGCGCTGTCCGAGTGACAGGCAAAGGCTTAGGATTCGCTACGCCACGCCGATCACAGAAGTGGTGCCGGTCGTTCGTACCTTCGACAGACGTGGTGCCCCTGGCCGGCAGTCGCCTACCCCCGTAACCATCTGGATTTAAGATCATTTTGGTAGTCAATTGCTGCCGATACCAGCAGAAATACCAGCAAGATGACGCGCGGCGTCAGCTGGCGAAAATAAAATAGCGGCTCCACGGCAGCAGGCACGCCCCCTTGCCATTCCGGTCTCCAAAATCGCCCCGACCGGCATCGAACCCGGCTCCGACTCGAAGTCCCGGCGGGACGCGACCTAACCCAATATCGCGAGGTTTAGGCGCGGGCCTTTGTCACGTGCACGCGAAACCAGGTATCGAAAACGCGGGATCGCGCGACGCCGATCCGCAATCTGCTGGGCGTCCAATGACTAGAGCGTCCTAATGTCCGAAAACACCGAACTGCGATACTGCCGCCGGCGGTGACCACTGAGCCCACGTCTTCCGCTCGACCGCGTCGACCCTGCTCAACCAGGAGGGCGCGTACGACGGTGATGTAGTGGAAACCCAATTCGCCCACGGAGGAAAAAGCGGCGATGGCGCGACAAGGGTATGCGGCGCCATTTTGGCAACGGCGACAAGAACGACATCCACGGCATCTACAACCGCACGGACTATTGGGCCGAGCGCGTGCGCTTAATGCAGAATTGGGCCGAACGCATCGATGCCCTGCTCGACGTTGAGCCCGCGGTCCAAGGTCGGCGGCCTAGTTTGCTCTCGATTCGACCCTCGGCAACGAGGCGTGATATTCGTCCACGCTGTCGAGGTCGATCATGGTCTTGCCTCCCATCTTGTAGGCCCTGATCCGCTCCAATGCGATCAGCTCATAAGCCTTAGTCTTTCCGAATTTGCCATAGCGGCAGCCGTCCTTGAAGTCGACGAGCCGGCGCCGCTTGTTGTTATCATTGTCAACCATGATTCCTGCATATGCTTCGATAATCTCCGCCACAATCGGATCGAGCCCCGCTGAGCGAGATGGGCATTTCCATGGCGCGACGTTGGTGTCGACGCGGGCTTACCAAGAAGCCGTTGCTTTTGTGGTAGCTGACGAGGTTCCTGCTGATCTGTTTCGACGCCATCTGCGCGTAACCCAAACGCCCGGGATGCATTGATCTATGTCGTCTTCGGTGCCGAACAAAAGGCTCTCTGATGCCGCCGCTAACTCCTGCGCGCTGTAGAGTGCAAATCGGACGGACCGGAAGACATGTTCGATCAGCTTGACCATGTGTCCCACTCAAGCTCTGCCCGTTGTTCGCCGCGTTCCGAAGTCCTTCCAGCGTGCGACGGACATAGATCGGCTTCAAGCCGACCAATCGGTCCACGTTCGCGGCGTAAGCCTCGGGATCGCTGCCTACCGCGTTCCGCAGCTCGTGCGCGAGCGCCGTGACGGTTTGCCGTTGCGGCCCCGCGTAGGGGTAAGGCCTAGACGCGCCACGATCTTGCGGACCTGGTTTTGGTGACTGAACCGTGGCTTTAGGGCATTCGTAGCACGTAAATCCTGTGCATCGATTGCCGCGCTTTCTCAATTTGCTCCGCGGTCTTCGAATCTTCCGCAGCTTTGACATCCATGGGTGTTTCGAGAACATGCCGGAGCAACGAGTCGAGTTCTCGAAGCGCGTGGGCGGCGACGGGTCTCGCTACCCGCAATTCTCATGCTCCGGTCGCCAAGCGGCAAAAATCCGCGATTGCACTTCCGAACAGTCGCTAAAGCAGGGTCGAGCTATCCTGCTGTTTCGGCGCAAGATCGAATGCGTTGACAGATGTTTCCGACATAGGTTTCGCTCGTGAGCGACGTCGTTGCCGCGGAGCCTCGTTGTTTCTCTTTGCTCCGCGACAACCGTTCAATCAATTCAAATCAAATCCGCGCAAGCGCGATGCATTGCGACTTGCTGCGTTTTGTCGGTCGGTAGCACGCTGCGGCACTAAATGCCGAGCAGCTTGGCAAGGCGCGCGAGGCGGTTCGCAAGCTCGGTCCTTGGCACGAACACAAGCGGATCATTGTCGAGCTTCAACAGGCCTGCGTGGAGATCGGCAAAGGTGATGTGGCCGCCCGTTTCAAGCTGGTCGCTGACCCAGAGCACGCCGTGCACTTCAATTCCGATTGTGCTTGCGCGATTGCGGAGGCCCTGGTCTCCAGTCAGAAGAATGCTGCCTGGTTGGCTTTCCGCAAGGGCCATGCTCAGGCAGTCATTGAAGGAAAGCGCCGGATATGCGGACCGAAAAGTAAGAGCGCGCGCGACGCCCTCTGCCGGAAGGTCGATCACATGCAGCCCGCGCTTGGTCATATCCTCGATCTCCGCACGAGTAAAATCAGTCAGCTCACTATGAACCAACGGGAGCGCGATCTGAAAGGAATAAGGAAGAAGCAGAGTTGCATGGAGCAACCCTGCTTTTCTTAAGTCGACGAGGCACGACGTATCATTGACGATGATTCGCATCGGCTAGGGCTGCCCCCCGGATCGCGAATTCGACATCGTGAGCCGGTTTCTGAAGCAGCATCGAAGCCTTTGGAAGGGCAATGAGTTGCTCGGCCAATGCGCGGTAGACCAGCTTTTCGAAACGCTCCGGCTCTTCATCGCGCGCTTTTTCGCCCTGCTCAAGTAATGCATCGGGCTCGTTTGACCGCCAGGTCCGGGCCATAGTCTGAAAGAGGTAAGTGAGATAGCCGTCGCGAATTATATTGAGATCGCGCAAGCGAACGATTAACGCCGCAGCGGAGACGCCATAGAAATGCTTGGCGCTCTTGATCTCGGCATAGGCCAGCGCGTGCCGCTCACGACCAAACTCCTCCCGGAGACTGCTCGCCGGCATCAAAAACGCCGAAGCAAAACGATGCATCGCCTTTTCGTAATCAAGGTCATTCTTGGTACCGCTCATGAGACGATGGCCAAGCTCGTGGCAAAGGGTGAATCGCCGGCGTTCCAGGGTGATGGCGGTGTTTACCACAATTACGGGTAGAGAAGGCAAGCCGTTTGACCGCTTCACCTCGCAAGTAAGCCCCGAGAAGTTTGACGGCATATCAAGCGCCAGAACCTTGATCCCCTTCTCTTCAAGAAGCTTCGCGACGCCTGGAATAGGCTCGATGCCAAGCTTCCAGTCGGCGCGAAGCTGGTCGGCGATGGCCTCGGCTTCATCGTAGGACCCAACAATGTGTGGCCTGTGGTCGGCGAGGTCATGAATCTCGCTCTGCAGTTCGAGAATGGCCTCGATTGCAAGGTAGCGCTCCACCCGGTCTATGACGGCGGCCTCTACCCTTGCAGCTTCTTTGACTCTGGTTTGGGCGTCCTTGCGAAACTCCACGCCGCACAACTCGGCGACCTGAGTGCTAGTCAGGAAATCAAGATCGACATTCAGTGCGTCGCCGAGGGCGACCAGGACGCTCGAACTCGGGAACATCTGGCCTGCTTCGTATTTGCCGATCGCCTGCGCGGTGACGCGGTTCTGCAAACGAGCTGAAAGCTCGCGAAGCGATAAGCCGGCACGCTTGCGCGCCAGCTTCAGTCTTTCCCCAAACATGCATCCCTCCGCTCCTTCGTGGTGGTTGACAAAACGTATTTTATTTGCATCAATGTAAACCATTGACATGGGATAGTCAAGTTTGGCTCCCATGGGAATGACCGTCTCGACGGTAAAAAGTAAACATGAATCAGTGCTTTAGCTCTCAGTCCGTTTGAGTGCGAAATCGGCCAAAGCCGAATCACACCAAGCGAATTGTCAACCAAAGTGCTGATTCTGGCTAGTCAAGCAAGGAGATAGGACATGACTGCCAACAATGGCTCGGAGCTGACGCCGGATAAGGTGCTCGGCGAACTTCGCGAGGTGCGGCACGACCTCGCCGAAGCAATCGCCGAGGAGCATCGCGCCGAGGTCAAGATCGAGGCTGCCGAGGAGCGGATCGAGGAGATCGAGGAAGAACTGGCGCGCGAATCCAAGATCAAGGTCAACGGCCGGACCCGCACCGTCGAAGGCCGCATGGTCTCGTATGAAGAGGTCACGAAGCTCGCGTTTCCGAGCGGCCCGACGAAGCCGAACACGAAGTTCACGGTCACGTTCCGGAACGCTGCTCAGGTGCCGGCGATGGGCGAGCTGGATGCCGGGCAGAGCGTGAAGGTCAAGCCCGGACATAACCCGATGAACGAGACAATCTTCAATGTCACGGAAACTGTTCTCTCTTAACGAAGATCTCCGGCGGCTTCGCGGCGACGGCTATTTCGTCCGGGTCATTGACGAGAAGTTCCTGACCGTTCAGGTGCCTTACGTCAATGCTCGCCGCGAGGTCGCATGGGGAACGCTCGTGACGCCGCTTGAGCTTGCCGGCGACGTCACGCGCAAGCCGGTCCAGGATCATGTGGTCTATTTCGAGGGCGAGTTTCCCTGCAATGCGCAGGGAGAAAAAATGAATATCGGCGGCGAAGGCGAGCGCCGCGAAATGGGGCCGGGCGTCTTTGTGCGGCACAGCTTCTCGCAGAAGCCCGACGGCGGCTACGCCGACTACTATCACAAGATGACCGTCTACCACGCGATCCTGGCGGCTCCGGCCGGCGTCATCGATCCGTCCATCAAGTCGCGTCCCTATACCGCGCCCGAGGATGATGATCCGGACTCGATCTTCGAGTACCCCGACACCGCTTCTGGCCGTTCGGGGACGGCAGCGCTTGCGGCCCGGCTCCAGAAAGATGTCGTTGCCCTGATCGGGCTGGGCGGCACGGGGGCTTACGTTTTCGACAAGGTGGCCAAGACCCCTGTCCCTGAAATCCGGTTGTTCGATGATGACGACTTCCTGAATCACAACGCATTCCGGGCGCCGGGCGCGCCGACGATCCAGGAGCTACGTGAAGCGCCCAAAAAGGTCGATTACTTCAATGCGCTGTATTCTCGCATGCATCGGGGGATCAAGGCACATCCGGTTAAGCTCGGCGCACACAACGTGCATTTGCTCGATGGCGTGACCTTCGCCTTCATCGCCATGGACGATGGTCCCGACAAGCTGGCGGTTATCGAGAAGCTCGAGTCGATCGGCGCATCGTTCATCGATGTCGGGATGGGATTGACGCTCGAAGACCTGTCGCTTGGCGGCATTTTGCGTGCGACGCTATCGACGCCCGAGCGTCGCGACGTCGTGCGTAACCGGGTCTCCTTTGCGCCGAAGGAAGCTGGCGGCGTTTACGAGACCAACATCCAGGTTGCGGACCTGAACAGCCTCAACGCCGACCTCGCCGTCATTCGGTGGAAGAGGCTGCGCGGCTACTATCGCGATCTCGAAAACGAGCTGCATATGAGCTACACGACTGACGGCAATATGCTTTTGAACAGCGACCAAACATGATCCGCTATCGTCGACTTGAGCACAGGTTCGTCGACGACATACCCGAGCGGTTGGACGGCGGTGTCCTTTACGTGTCTATGCGCTATGCAACCGTCATGCATCTTTGCTGTTGCGGCTGCGGACGCGAAGTGGTCACGCCGCTTGCCCCGGCGCAATGGCGGCTGACTTTCGACGGCGAGAATGTCTCTCTTCACCCATCGGTTGGCAGTTGGAATCTGCACTGCCGTTCGCACTATGTCATTAGGGGTGGACAGGTCATTGAGGCCCCGCAGTGGTCGGACGAGGACGTTGCCCGAGGGCAAGCGCGCGACAAGCGAGCGAGAACCGCGCACTATGCCGCCAAAGCGGGCGCAGAGCTTGGGACTAAGGCGATAAGTCCGCCACAAGCAGAGCGCAAAGGTTGGTTCGCCAGAATTGGTGCTATGTTGACGGGATGGCGCTAACGCTTACTTATGCGCCTTTAGCGACGATTAGCGCAAGTGTTCCGCCTTCACCATCATAGCGATATTTGATGATCGATCCGCCTTCAATCTGACAACGGCCTCACTGATAATGGATCGCGGCAATAAGAACCATTCGCTCGGTCGCATCCGCTATGCAGCGATTCTGCCTCCCTCGTCTTCGCCGCGAACGGCTATCTTCAGCGCGTCGTCGGGTAGGGGTCGCTGCACGGCCTTCGCCTAATCCGATGGAGCGCGCCTCCAAAAGCCGCGATCCTCCTCGGTGGTCAGGATCACCAGCATGGCCTTCGAATGGATCAGCTCGACGAGGGCGTTCGGCGACGTTGTGAGGAACCAGTTGACGAGGTGAGGGCCCGGGATAGGCTCCGACTTGGTGCCGCGGTCGCCTTGGACTCGGTCCAGATGCCGGCGAAGCAGAACAGCGGCCGGCCTTCCTTCGAGCGCGAACCAAACGACGTCTTTCTTCTTCGTCTTCGGATTTGGCTCGGGCGGGGATACTCGGCGAGACTGTTCGCAGGCACGAGGCAGCGGCTCTCCCGCTTCAGCCAGCCGCCCCAATGCGGCGACGACGTGTTGCGGATGTTGGAGACCGGCGGCCGCCCGTCTTCGGTGGGGGCGGCATGTCCCAGCGCATCAGCACCATCTCTTCGGCGTCGTCGACATTGCGGATCACCGGTGCCGGATAATCCGGAAACACCGGGCCAGGTGGGCGGTGATGGTTAGATTTGACGCAGCAACTCCCCTCTCCGTCAACTGGCCCACGCGTTCCTGACTTTGGTGCGCTAAAAAACTAGGTCGCTTGCCGGATTGGCGGAGCCAGTGCTCGCACGGAGTAATCCTGGATCTCTGCGCGAAAGACAATCCGGCTGCACAGGTTGCGCAGGGATTTCCAGAGCATCGCCGATTCATAGTCTTCCAGCTCGGGTGGGATGTGGTCGAGAAGCGTGTCAGCACAGACTACGATCAGTCGCTCCTGCGTGCGCGAGAAGGCGACGTTCGCGCGGTTCAGATTCAGGATGAAGCTTGCCGCTGCTCCAATGGAGTGGGGGTCGCTTTCGGTCCCGGACACGATGATTGCGGGCTTCTCGCCGCCTTGGAGCCGCTCGACAGTATCGATGACGCTGACATTGAGTCCTTGCGCATCAAGCGCCGTTCGCAACAGCGCACGTTGCGCCCGATGCGGCGTGATCACCGCGATCGAGTCCGCGTCCTGTCGGGCGGGAGCGGCTGCGACGATCTCCCTGATGATCTCCCCCTCCACCGCGTTGCTATGGCGTGAGCCTCGCTCCGCATGAACAATCAGCACGAGGCCGGCAGGGTCGCTCCATACGCGCGCCCAGCCATCTTCATTGCGGACGCGGCGCGGTGCTGGCTGCGGCGCAATGTCGCTCCCTTGGAGTTCAATTTGATCAAGATCATAGACGCGCGCGATCAGCTCGCGGATGAGCGGCGGCAGGCGAAACGTGAATGTCAGCGCCGATTGCCGTGCCGCCAACTCAGTTACGCCGCCTTCAGTAATGATCCGCAGCACCGCGTCATAGGCACTGTTGAAGGGCTGGTAGTGCTGCATCGGCGGACGATCCTCTTGCTCCCAATCATGCGCAGAGATTGGGGCGAGCTGGCGATTGTCACCGGCAAGCATAATCTGGCCGGTCGGCCGCACCAGGCTCGCCAGCGCAAGGAAATGAGGAAACAACATCATGCTGGCCTCATCCACGACCAGCACGTCCGCCTGGAATCCCACGGCACCCTGCGAGAATGGTCTGCGCTGCGACAGCTCCTCCGCCATCTTCAACAACGCGCTCGTCGTGCCGCCGATCACCAAGATACCCTGGCCAAGCCAACCATTCACGCGTGTTGCCGAAGGCCTCGCAGCAAAGTTTTGGATCCCGTTCGCATCGGGCGGGGGATCGCTTGAGTGCACCTTGGTGACGATGATCGGCCCCGGGTCTAAGCCCTGCCTCCTCGCCTCGCGCTGAAATGAATCGCTGAAACGTTGCAGCCTCTCGATTAGCGTGTCGACAGCACGGTGCGTGTGCGCTGCCAACAGCACGATCGAGCCCGTCCGAAGGCCAGCAGCCGCCCTGGCCAGCACGGAGGTGGCGGTGGTCACGGTTTTGCCCGTTCCAGGCGGGCCTTTGAGCAGCTGGACTCGGGTGGCGAGCCCCTCAAGTACCGCGTCGCGCTGATCGTCTGTGAGCCTCGCCCGCAATCTTCCATGCGGTGCCTCCCACTCGCTGACCGCCCGGCGTACCCGATCGGCACGCGCCGGGGGGAGGGGTGGTTGGTCGGGAATGCGCGGAGTCTCAGGCTCGAACCAGTCGTAGACGTGCCGACCGCGTCCCGAGCGAAGGCGCTGCTCCACACGGCCTGCGACAAAGTCCGACGGGCTCTCGTCGATAGTCGCAAAATCGAACACGGCCGCGTTCGCATTCGGCTTCCAGCTAGCCAGAATGTAGGTGGAGGCTTGTTGCGCCATCGGGCTCAGCGTGACGCGACCGTGGACCCAATCGACGCTCGTGATTGTGCAGGTGATCCCGCCTTGCAACAGCTGCCGAATCGTTTGCCCCCGATTCGGATCGCCTGCACGTGGGCTCAGCCGAACAAATGAGCCTTCATCGACAGAGCTGCGCAAGGAAAGCTCCTCGGCGGTGAGGCCGAAGGGGCCGACGTCGAATAGCGCCGTCAGCTCACGGTCCGAATCCGCTCGAACGCTTCGCACTGGGATCGTGCCGCCACTCTGGACTCGGGCGGCGGGCGGCTGGATGTGGATCGTGATCCACTCCGCCATGCGGACGTGGTGATCGAGGAGGAGGAAGTCGATTGCGGCGCGCGCGGTGCTGTCGATTCCAAGCTCGAATTCCCGGAGGCGCGTGATGTCAAGTGGTGGCTTTACTATCTCGTCATTCTTGAACCGGATGCGCTCCTCAAGCCAGCGAAGAGCATGCACGCGCGCCGCTTGATAGGCACGCATCAGACCTGGCCGCTCGGTCACGCGCTTGTAGCGCTGGATAGAGCTGCGCACGCGTGCATCGGTGATCGCCGGATCGTCCGCCGCCGGCAGCTCATCCCACACGGCCCGCCAGTACGGCGCGCTCAAGCTGTCATGAAACCGGCTCCGTATCTCGAACCGATGCCGCAGGGCTGTGCTGCGGTCATCGCGGGCCCAGGAGCCGTCGGTTGCAATGCCGAGCGTCGATTTGAAATCGAAGATGTCCTGCTCAAAGACATGGTCAAGATCGACGCGCGCCCCCGCCACCCTCCGCGTCCAGTGATAGCGCTCGCCAAACCAACCCAAGGAGGTGGCCACGCACAAGCCGCGCCCAGTCCATCCCAGGGCATAGCGGGTATCGATCTCGGTCTGCACCGACGAGAAAATCAGCTGCTCAAGACCTTCCCGACATCCCAAGAGTTCGCGCAAATGATGGAGCAGCCGCGAGCCGCCCCGCGTGCATGCCTCGACCAGTTGCGCCATCTCTGAGCGCGCGTAGACATAGAAATGAACGGGAGCCTGCTCGGCCTCCGCGACTTCCGCGATTGCGTCAAACAGGTCAGACAGGAACTGCTGGATCAACTGGCGCTCAGAGGCCATATCTTCAACATTGTCACCTCGCCACGGCTGGGTCTGAAAATGCAGTATGTCGCGAGAGGAAGTCGCAAGCGCGCGCGTTGCATATTGCGCACGCTGCCCGTTTCCTGCCGGCACAGTTTGGCGTCGCTCGACACACTCAGTTGCCGGCCGGAACCGCTGCGTTTCCGGGTCTTGCTCAAAAGGCGTATGGACCTCGTGATCGCTCGCGGTTACATGCGCAGCGATCGCCCCAATCCGGTTCTCCGCATAATCATAATCAACCGCGAGATACACCCGCACAAGACGGCGGCCTTGCATCACATGCGGCGGGAGCTGGCCCGTGCCGGCATTCGGGAGCGGCTTGACCTGATAGTTATCGGGATCATCCTCCCCGCGCGGCAAGGTCGAGCGCCGCGCGGCAGCCAGCGCGACGAGCTGCCCGAGGTTTTCGTCGAAACCTTCCGCCTGCTTGATGCGCGTTGCGACGTCGGAATCGAGGGCGAGACGTGCGAGTTCATCGATCGTCGCCACACCTGCCGCGCGGATCGCGCGGCAGATTGCCGGCGAGACACCAATCAGCTCCAAGCGCCGCTGCCGCGCGCTCTCCGGCAGGCAATGGACGCTGAACACGCAGCTGTCGCATTTCTGGTTAAGCTGAAAGTCAAGCGCATCCACCTCTCTCCTCATAATCGAGGCGAGCAAGCCATCGTCGGCAAGAAGACGCCCCACGTCAGAGAGTTCGCTCTCAAGGCTGAGCGCCCGCAGCTCCAACAATCGCTGCGGCTCGTTCGTCACCTCGTCAATCCGGGCGACACAACCCTCAACCGCGTCGGGGCCAATCTCGCGCCCAGCAATGATGATGGGCGCCTCACGCACAATCTGGCGCAGCATCGTTAGATAGAGCGCGAGCTGAATGCGATGATAGGTCCTGTCCTTCCTGCTCGCCTTCGCCTCGACAATGCGCAAGCGGGGCGTCCCACGATCCCAGAGCACGAGCACAAAATCCATGCGCCCGACCGCTTGGAAGGGCCCGAAGTTGCCGGTTAGCTCGATCTCGCGGCCATACGCAGGGGTATCCGCCTCAAGTTGCTCCAAGCTCGCCCGGAACTCCGCCCAATGGACGGCGCGACTGCCCGGGCCCCGCTCATCAGAGCGCGTCAAGTCGACCAGGCCCTCCGCCCGTAGCGCGGTTTCCCACCCGTCCTCGGCCTGCCGCCCGACCTCCTGTAGGACCGGGTCGAGGGTGTTGAACAGCCGTTCGGAGAACGGCACGGACCGAGCGACTTGGCGGTTGTTCAGCCCAAGCTTGAACCGTCGCTCGCATCCCTGGAAGCGAATGAACTCGCCAATCTCGCTGACGCGAAGAGGCACGAGGGGCATGATCTACCGGCAGGAAAGCAAGAGGTCTTGGAGGGTAGCGAAATTCTAGGTCGTATGCCCCCAGCTTCCAAGCGGATTTCTGTTGGAATTCCAAGCCTTGAACCCAAAATTGCGGCTCAAGCCTGTCTCGTTGGCCCAGGGCCGGAGCCGCCGCTCATTTTGCGCTGCGGGACTAGGCAGCCCCGTTCCATAGCTTTCACGCTTATGCCAAGGTTGTGCGTGCTTTTCTGCACGGCTTTTGGGTGCGCGCATGGCTGTCGATTATGCGAAGCTTAAAGAAGAGAACGTGATCCGCTACGGCACCGATATTGGCCGTATCGGTGGCATGCTTCTCGCCAATCGCTACGACAAGCGCACGCATTTTATCTTCGAGCTGCTGCAAAACGCCGAGGACGCGCTTCGCCGCCGCGCGGGGTGGGCAGGCTCACGGGCGGTCACGTTCGCTCTCACCGCTGGCGAGCTGCGCGTTTCCCATTTTGGCCAGCCGTTCGATGAGGCCGACGTGCGTGGCATTTGCGGCATAGACGAGAGCACGAAAAACCGCGACATAACGGCCATTGGCCGCTTTGGGATCGGCTTTAAGTCGGTCTACGCCTTCACGGATCTGCCCGAGGTTCACTCGGGCTCCGAAGCCTTCGCGATCAAGAGCTATGTATGGCCCATCGAGGCGCGAGCGCGAGACCGGGCGCTAGATGAGACCGTCATCATCCTTCCGCTTCGGCTCAAGGATCAGGCTGGCCCTCACGAGATCGCGCTTGGCCTTGAAAATCTCGGAGCGAGGCCGCTTCTCTTCCTGCGCAATGTCAAGGAGATTTCCTGGAGAGCTGATGGAGGCGTATCGGGACTATATTTCCGGGAAGAAGCGCAGCAGCTCGGCGATCATGTGCGCGAGGTCGTGCTCATGGGCGAGCAGGAAGGGAGGGAGGATGTCGAGGAGCGCTGGCTCGTGTTCTCACGCGAGGTGAGCCACGACGGAGCCCCGGTCGGCCATGTCGAGATCGCGTTTGCGCTGTCTGCACGCAAGCTCCTCGAGCATCGTTCGGTTCGAGCTCTCGCGGAGTCACCGCTCGTGGTGTTCTTCCCAACAGTCTTGCCGACCCATCTCGGCTTCCTCATGCAAGGCCCTTACCGCACCACGCCCAGCAGAGATAACGTACCTCCAGACGACGCTTGGAACCAATATCTCGTCACGGAGAGCGGGCACCTCCTACTTGAGGCGCTGCGATGGCTCGCAGCTCGGCACCAGCTCACGACCAGCGTGCTGAAGTGCCTGCCGCTAGATCGGGAGAAGTTCTCAAGCGGTCTGCTCGCGACCTTGTTCGAGACCGTCAAGGATGCGCTTAAGTCAGAGCCACTCCTTCCGTGCATCGGGCGCAGCTATGCGCCGGCCTCCAACGTTCGCTTGTCGCGCACGCAAGAGTTACGGGAGTTGTTCGAGCCCACGCAGCTAGCCGACCTTTATCAGTCCAAAGCGCCGCTCCAATGGCTTAGCGAGGGAATAACCGCCGACAGGACCCCAGAGCTGCGGCAATATTTGCTTGCGGAGCTTGGGGTTCCAGAGGTCACGCCGGAATCGCTGCTTCCTCGCCTGACCAGCTCGTTCCTCGAGCAACAGCCCGATGCTTGGATCGTAAAGCTTTACACCTTCCTGAGCAATGTGCCGTCACTTGTACCGCGCCTTGATCGCGTGCCGCTCTTGCGCCTCGAGAGCGGCTCCCATGTTCGCGCGACGATCCGAGGCGAGCGCCAAGCCTTCTTGCCAAGCCAGAACCGAACCGGCTTTCCCACGGTGCGGCGAGCGGTCTGCGCTGATCCGCAGGCGAGAAAGTTCCTTCAATCGCTCGGCCTCACCGAGCCCGACCCTGTTGACGACGTCATTCGCAACCTTTTGCCGCGCTATGAGGCGGGCGAGGCTGATCCGGCGACCTACAATGCCGACATGGCGCGGATCCTTCGTGCGTTCGGCACGGATTCGAAGATACAGAAGGAGAAGCTCGTCACCTCGCTCGCCACGACTGCGTTCGTGCGCACGACCGACCTCGGAGATGGCTCATCCCACCTTGACGTCCCAAGCAGCCTTTATGTCACCGCCGGCCGCCTGAAGGACCTGTTTTCGGGCATCTCAGGCGTTCGCATCGTCGACGACACCCAGGCTTGTCTCCGCGGCGAGGAGGTGCGCGACTTACTAGAGGCCTGCGGTGCGACACGGTACATCTACCCACTCTCGATCACGCCTGACCTCAGGTGGGATGAGAAGCTGAAGCTACGACGTGACGGCGGCTGCGAGGACTACACCGCCGAGTATCCCGTGCAGGACTACACGCTGCGAGGTCTCGACAAGCTCCTCCGTCAACTGCCCACTCTCGACCGCGCCACACGCGCGGCCAAGTCAGCGATGCTTTGGGAATGCCTCATCGAGCTTGAGGATCGACGCGGCCATGCCGTGTTCAACGCGCTCTATCGCTGGAAATACGTGCAGCACCGCAGCGTGACCTTCGATTCCGCCTTCGTCCGGCTGCTCAACACTACCGCATGGGTCGCCGGCAATGATGGTGAGCTGCATCGCCCGTCAGATGTCCTCTTCGACACACTTGGCTGGCGCACGAGCTTCTTTCTGCCCACGAAGATCTACTTCAAGAGTCCCGTAGTTGAGGAACTGGCACGGGAAGCGGGGTTTGAGCCCGAGGTCCTCGACCTCCTGAAGCAGCTCGGGCTCACAAGCGTCGCTGAGCTGAAATCACGCCTCCAGGTCGAGGAGGGTAAAGGCCGCGAGGTCGAGCCAGTTCCCGAGCCTCAGCTGACGAGTGACGAACAAGGGTCTCGGACAACAAGCTCGCTCTCTGGGACGGGCGGCGCCGGCCAGCAGCCCGCTTCAGGAGCGAGCCATGGAGCCCCCGCCAATAACTACGTCGCCGGGCAACGCCAGACAGGTGATCGCCTCGATGGAGCAAGGGCCGGATCAATAGCCAGTCAAGACCAAGAGCCGTGGCCAAGGCAGCCAAGTCATAACCGTGAGTTCATCTCCTACGTTGCCGTCCAACCCGAGGTTGACCACGCCCGTGATCCCGATGGGCTTGAGCCCGGAGAGCGGCTCCGTCTCGAGGCGGTTGCGATCGATCTCATACGTCATCGTGAGCCCGAGCTTGAGGCCATGCCCACTGGGAATCCAGGATTCGACTTGCTCGGGAGCGATGCGAGCGGCGAGGCAGCGCGCTGGGTTGAGGTAAAGGCTATGACGGGAAGCATGAGGGACCGGCCGGTCGGCCTATCATCGGCTCAATTCCAGCTCGCGTTGCAGCAAGGCGAGCGATATTGGCTTTACGTTGTCGAACATGCCGATAATCCGGCGCACGCTCGCATTGTGAAAATTCAGAACCCGGCAGGACGGGCAGCCACCTTCACCTATGATCGGGGGTGGGTTGCAATCGCCGATATTGATGACTTGCTTGAGAAGGCTTCGTAATCTCCCCAAAGTCCCTTTATCTGAGCCGGACATGTCCTGCGAAAGCTGCCTTGCTCATGCAAAAGGCCGAACTGAAAACCCATGACACCGACCACTTCAGTGTGAGAGTTTCGAGATCAGATCGTATGAAGAGAAGATTTCGAGCGCCACTTACGCTTTCTGAGCGGATGGCGCGAATTCGAAAGATCGACACCAAGCCGGAGCTGGCTGTACGTGCGATCTTGTACGCGCGCGGATTCCGATACCGTCTGCATCGGAGAGATCTTCCGGGTAACCCCGACATCGTTTTTCCAAGCCGGCGGAAGGTCGTACTTGTGCATGGCTGCTTCTGGCATCGGCACGACTGCCCGTCGGGGAGGAAGTTGCCAAAGTCCAACGCCCAATATTGGGTGCCGAAGCTCCATCGCAACCGAGCCCGCGACGAGCAAAACCTTTTGAAATTGGAGGCCCTTGGGTGGAGGACGATGATCGTCTGGGAGTGCGAGATGTCTGATTTGGAAGCTCTGGAACGCCGACTTCTCGGCTTTCTGCGACTATCGCGCCGCAGATCTACAAACGATCGGCACGGAATGAACCACCCTGCGTCCAGAAGACTTTGCAAGAGTCCCGTTGTGCTTTAGTGAAGGAGGGATACTCGATTCGAAATCTGGTACACTAAAGCTACGGCGTATTCATATGCTTAAAGCTATCAGCCTGTTTACGGGGGCCGGCGGGCTTGATCTCGGATTTGAAGCCGCAGGCTTTAAGACGTGCGTAGCTGTCGATATCGACCCTGTATGCTGCCGAACTCTCCGTCTGAACCGAAGCTGGCCTGTAATTAATGACGATCTTGGAGCGGTCTCGTCCAAGCGTCTCCTTGGCATCGCTAAGATCGCTCCAGGTGAAGCCGACGTTCTCATCGGCGGACCACCCTGCCAGCCGTTCTCAAAGAATGGGTACTGGGCGAACGGTGATGCGCCGCGATTGAGCGATCCCAACGCAAGTACGCTCGATGAATACCTTCGCGTCCTAAGGGATACCCGTCCCAAGGCGCTGCTGCTGGAGAATGTCTACGGCTTCGCATATTCCGGAAAACGAGAAGGGCTTGATCGTATCCTTGATGGCATTCGAGAAATAAACAGGAAAGCAAAGACACAATACAAGCCGGTCTGGGCCGTTCTTGATGCGTCACGGTATGGCGTGCCTCAACGTCGCGAGCGCATCTTCATCATCGCCAGTCGCGATGGGCGCGATTTTAAGTTCCCTCAACCCACACACGGCGAGAGCGATGAGGAGCTCCCGCTTGGCTTGAAGCCATTCCATACCGCTTGGGATGCAATTGGCGATCTTCCTGAGCGTCCGGATGATCCTGAACTTGAGTTGACCGGCAAATGGGCAGGACTTCTTCCGAGTGTTCCCGAGGGGCAAAATTATCTTTGGCACACTCCGCGTGGAGGCGGCCTACCTCTCTTCGGGTGGAGAACGCGGTACTGGAGCTTTCTCCTGAAGCTAGCCAAGGATAAGCCGTCATGGACCATCCAAGCTCAGCCCGGACCCGCTACCGGTCCATTCCACTGGACCAATCGAAGACTGTCCACCCGCGAACTTGCACGCCTGCAAACGTTTCCCGACAGCTTTAGATTTGATTGCGATCGTGCCGAGGTGCAACGAATGCTCGGGAATGCTGTTCCTTCGTTATTGGCAGAGGTGCTTGCGCGAGAAATTCGTCAGCAGCTACTCGATGCGCCTATGCGAGCGAGTAAGCTCAAGCTTATGCCGCCACGGCGACGATCCACACCTCACGCGCACGCAGTCGCACCGGTCAAACAGGCATATCTCGCTTTGAAGGGGGCTCATCCTGATCATCCCGGGGTCAAGCTTGGACCTCGTGCAAAGCTGAGAGCGATCGAATTTGCGGGGTCGTAGGCTATCAACCGAGCAAGGGGAGGACGCCCCGTTAGCTCGGCAATTGCGGCAAGAGGCTCTGCTCGGCGGCCCCAATGTCCCTTGCGAGCCCAGCCGGATCAATCGGCCTGCTACCACTTAGGTCAGAAACAAACCGAGCTGACGAAACGCCGTCGGGCAATGGCGGCCGAATCGCAGGAATATCGCCTGAGCGATAATAGCAGACGGACTTCCTGGCGAGCGCCTGATCGAAACGCCACGACATTGCTTGAGGCAACGTGTCCCCCAAGCTGTCCGCAACAATTGTTCGCAGACGCAAAATCTCTGCTGGCCTGCTAACGAGGCGTGCCTCAATGGCGTCCAAAAACTCAGCCAGCGAGATCCCGCCACCCAGTCCTTCTATCCAGACAGACGCAATTATTCCTACCATCTCGGCCGGAGGGTTTGCCTGCTCAAAGGAAATCTCATGCACCCTCTGCCGATGGCTTGACGCTTTCACGTCGAGCCGTACCCTACCAAGGGCGAAATCAAACCGCTCATCAGGGTCTGACCTCCAGGCCGTCACGGCCGCGGCGGCATCCTCCGCCCCCTCAATGACTACGAGTTCTCCGAGCAATCCGACTAGTGATCTACGAGAGGGATTGCGCAGCTTTTGAAATAAGTCAACGACGTTACGCACCACCTCCTCAACCCTGCTTGTAGAGGGGCGATCACCGAGGAGTGGAAGCAGTGACTCCATCACGCTCGCGAAGTATGCTTCTACGTTTCTGTCCTGATTGGTGCACGTGACGACAGTTAAAGTCTGCTTGGCAGGCGGTGTTCCCGGCTCCGTGATCTCGCAAGGCATCGAGAACATTGCCTCAATGCCCGCGAGCCGAAGCGGAACTGTACGACCGATTTCGGAGGTTGCAACGAGAATTGCTGAATGGCCCCGACTGTCTCGGCCCACGTAGAACGACGATGCATCCTCTAGCCTTTGCACGTTGAAGACACCTTCTCCCGATGAAGGAGTGATTTCATCCAACAGCTGCCGCAGGCGTCCGATCATGATTTTGCCCGCTGGCCTCGCTGCACTTGCACAAGCCAGTCGGTCGCCAAGTTTGTCGGAACGTAAACCGTTATCAAGGGAGCAGATTTCGCGACAATCTTGCCTTTGTACTTCAAATCATAAGCATGGATTTGCAGGGTCACTTTGTCTTTCGCCATGAAAGCGGCGTCGCCGGGATAGCTCTGGCCACCGCCTGCCGTAGCCGTGCGTCCCTGTTGGAAGTTCTCTATCTCACCACGCTCGTTCATCAGCTCGCGCGTACCGCCAGCATCGGGTCGCATGCGGTAGACTGCAGCAGTCGCATTGGGATCTTGTCGAAGCCCTTCGCCCAGCGTGATCAGCAACCCCGTGAAGCTCGCCGTATCTCTAGGATCTTCAAAGCTGTATTCCACTAACGCATCGATTATTTTCGAAAGAGGGACATCGTCGTCGACCTTGTGCTGTTGCGCTGTCGATTTGGCCGAGTAGCTTGTGTCATTCTGGAGGTTCAAGTCAGCCAGCAGTCGATGCAAGACGCCCATGTTTGCCGTTCTTGCATCCGGATCGGCGATCGTTCCTCTTTGCCGCGTCCACCCTCCCGCAGCGCTGCTTCTGGTGTACGGGTCCGAGATTACCGACCTACGGCACGGGTTTAGGCCCGGATCAAGAATGAATCGACGCCGCCACCTGCGAAGGCTCTCGCCCCTTTGAGCTACACGCTGCAATTCGCCACGCATGAGTTGTTCGTGCTCAACGTAGTCTTCGTAGGCAGTCTTCAAATCTTGTTCGAGGTAGACGCGGCAAATGCCAAAGTAGCCACGAGCTCTGGCATATCCAAAAAAACGTGCACGCTGCTGTAGCGTGTCCGCATTCCCAACTCCCATGCCTCTCGGCATGTACGTAACAGTCAGGGAATCCACGGTGAAGCCGCGGTCCACTGCCTGTCCACCTACCAGAATCCAACCTTCGGCGTGTCTCCATTTTATCTCCGGAGTTTTCGTTCCGCCGCGTGTATTAAATTCTATAACCGTTGTGTTCCGGAGCGCACGCGGAAGCTTGTTTATGATTTCGTCGAAGCCTGGAAGGTTGTCCGCCGTGACTCTTAGTTCGCCGTATGCCTTCTTAAAATCGCTGATCAGCTCCTGCTTGTCGGGATCGCCGTCCGGCTCCCGAAGAACGCTGCTCCACTCGGCAATTGCCGCGCTCGCCCAGCCAGCCGCAGCTTGATGCATCACCTGCTGAAATCCTGGATGGATGAGCATGGATCTCCGAGGGGCCTTCGCGATCAAGCTGGAAGCCAGCCCAACGAAATACACTCGAATAGCTTCGAGCAAGCTCTCAGGCGGGTCAGTCGGAAGCGCGTTGACCTGCAAAAGATCTTGCGGGGGAATAACTTTGATGTGGGGGCTGTTTGGCGCAAAAAATGCTGCGCCCCCGACGTACCCGTCTCCGGGCTCGAGCACGTGCACGAA
Organism: Bradyrhizobium sp. ORS 86; assembly: GCF_045571475.1. Classification (NCBI taxonomy): domain Bacteria; kingdom Pseudomonadati; phylum Pseudomonadota; class Alphaproteobacteria; order Hyphomicrobiales; family Nitrobacteraceae; genus Bradyrhizobium; species Bradyrhizobium sp. ORS 86. The sequence continues at coordinate 1,204,122 of NZ_CP120699.1, forward strand.
ATCCGGCGATAGGTTGTCTGCAATATTGATCAGGAGAGGCGCTTGCGGGGTAGCCGTATACTGAAGAAAGGTGTGACACGGGATTGCTGCGCGCAATTCCTTCAAGCGGCTATACGTAGGGCTTTCTCTTCCCTGCTGCACTTGCGTGTTTAGGCTTGCTTGGTCGGCTTCGTCATCGACGATAAGAACTGGCACGTTCCGCAAATCGATCTTCTCAAGTAAGTCCGTCAATGCAGCCAGACGCTGGCCTTGCTTAAGGACGGTCAGAAGCACCGTCGACTTTTCATCGGCGTCGAGGGACGGGTCCTGCCAGTTCTCTATCGATTGGCGGATTAGCTGCTCATATTGGCTGTCTTCCTGCGGATTCTTTGCCATCTTCCAAGCTGGAAGACCTTCACCGCTTTCCACGTCGAGGTCGCGAGCGAGACGATCATGAGATTGATTGAGAAGATTGACTTTGTTTCCAGCGATCACAATGACCAGGGGAAATCCGTTGTCTTTAGCAAGGCCAATCACGGTGGTGAATGATAACGTCTTTCCGCTCTGTACGTACCCTACCACCAAGCCGGTCGTCGCGTCTTGCGGCTTTGATGGATCGATCCCTTTTCCGAGTATCTCGGCAGAAGTCTCAATGAGCCTCTCCTGAGCACGCTGATCAAGATTGCTTCGCTGCGCAATGCCGGCGGCCTGATCACCCTCGACAGGCATCCAATTCATGCCCCGCTTTAGCGGGCAACTTACAGCCGTCACGACAATATCGGATTTCTTGTCCATCGGTTTCACGGTTGCGACAATCCCTCTCGCAGTATCTGATTTAAATTACGCCGCAGTGTGCCAGCGGACTTTACGCCTGCTCGCCGGGCGAGCTTCTCTCCAAGAGCAAGAGCCGCAGCGACACGCAATAGAGCATCGATTGCTTCTGGATCGGTCTGAGCAAAGGAAACCATGAACGGGTGGGTCATGGAGACCCGAATTTCAATTGTATCAGGGTCGTCTCCGCGTTCGCTTATGCGGTCGCTGACCGACAGCCAATCGCTTTCGGCCGGATCATCGGACAATTCGATCCGAACCAACCAGGGCGATCCGCGAAAATTGAACTTCAGCTCCCGCCGAGCGAGCGTCGGCTGAGGCTCCAGCGGCGTCGTTCGGGTGTCTGCGGGCGGCTGATCAGCCACTCTTGGCAGCACTTCTGACGCAGAGGAGGCGATCGCATCGCTCGTTCTCGCTAACCCTTGTGCAGCGGCTTTCGCCCGATCCTTCTTCGATGCAAGCGAGCGGTAGTGCTCGCATTGTCTCAGGAGAGGAAACGTTTCTTCGTCAAGATATTCTTTGAGGAGATCGAGGAACGGCTCTTCGTTCTCATCCCAACGAAATCCATCCTTCGTATGACTGACGTCAAAGCCTTCCAAGTGCAATTCGCCAAAGAGGCGCAGACGGGCATAGCTGCTGCTGCCCGACGTGCCGAAGAGCAGAGGCGGTCGATAGCCGTCTTCCCCGCTTCCCTGTATCAGTCGTCCGCGACGAAAGAGCGCGAAACCAGATCGGGCATAGTTTCCCGGGTCTCTCAATGCGGCGAAACCTCTCACCGCGAGCCCATCCCCAAACTCAAACTCTATTTCCTTTCGCCATACCCTGTCGGGTCCATCAGGCTCCTTGTAATAAGGAGCCGTCAGGATGGGCGGCTCCTCGTACGTCAAGCTTTCACCATTAAACCGCAGATCGAGCATTCCGTCTCTGAGAAAGACCCGATAGATGTCGGTTAGGTGCTCCTTGATTTTGCCCAGCGTTCTGCCGACCGGGATGTGGTGCAGGTCATCAAGTGAGACCTCAGTGAAGTGCTCGTTGGCGGCCGCGGGCCGCTCATCGATGTCGAGCTCTTCCATCTCGTCGCGCACGATCATCGCTATGTCGAAACGAACCGTTCGTTCAACTTTCTCGCCGAGGGCCTTTGTCCGAACCTGCCATTTTGGCGCAAACCAACAGGCGGCGCTCTTCATCCCCATGCCGAACTCGGAGAGGCCCGTTCGATCAGGTGGGATCACAGCAGGGCGAAACGCGCGCGGGAAAGTCTCGCTCGATATGCCGCCTGCATTGTCCCTGATCGTGATACGGCCTGGATAGGAGGTGTCAACGTCAATTGAGACCTTTAAGCGCCAGGCTGGCCCGTGAAGCTCACGCAGCTTAGTCTTGTTCTCGATGTAGCTCTGGACGGAATTATCCACAAACTCAGCCAGTGCGAACCATGGGCTGTAGTTGAGGTGACGCAGCACCGAGAGCACGCTAACGCCCGGCCGAATGTTGACCTTCTTGCTGGCCGACATTGGTGATTCTCCCCCGCCATATGCCCCGCAGTATACTTACGGCCTTGCGGGATGCACGCGAGCGTTGTTAATGATTCGCCGCGAGCAACGACATTGAACTATTGAACTATTTGCTTTGGGACCTCTGCTTCAAGCGCGGCACACGGTGTTTCGCTAAGGTTACCACAATCAAGGGCTGCATATGTGGGTGCTCGGATACGGATCGCTCATGGGCGATGGATGGGAAAAGCAGTTCAGGTGCAGCCGTCGAGTGCGCGCCGTCTTGGATGGCTACAGGCGCGCGTTTAACAAGGCCTCTGTACGGAACTGGGGTACCAAAGCGCGTCCTTGCCCGACCCTGAACGTGGTGAAGAGCGAGTCGTCATCATGTCCAGGGATCGCGTTCGAGTTTCCTAGCGATGCCGGCGCTCAAGTCCGAGCCTATTTGGTCGAACGAGAAGGCAAGGGCTTTGAGCTTCACGAGCTGTCCGTGCGAATCGATTCCGGAGCCACCGTCAACGCGCTAGTCCCATTGTATGCAGGACCAAATCTACTGCCTGAGGGCGACTTGCAGGCGATCGCTAGGATGATTCTAGGCGCGAGCGGAACACATGGCTCGGGAGTCGACTACGTGGATCGCGCCGCCAACGAGCTTTTGAAGGCCGGCATCGACGATCCTGTAGTCAACGAGCTCAAGTTGCTTATTGGCCGGCTGACTTCGTAAGCTATCTCTGATAGGCGGTCGCCATGAAGCTAGGCTACTCGGAGTTTTCTTTCGGATATGCGTTCACAGAAAACTTGATCCGATCTTCATCAGCTTCACCGAGCAGCGCTCCAGTTTTCCCAAACTTGGTGCAGGAGGCTCAACTTGGGTACGACGTTCGAATCGACCTTCCAGCTTTCCCTCTCTTTTTTCAATACAAGCTCCCAGAATCGATGAGGCGCAATAGCGCTGCCGAAATATCGACACATCAGCTAGCGGACCTTGTCGTGCCGTTCTTTCGTATGCCGCTCATGCGGCGCGATCTGTCGGAGCAGCATCAAAGGCTCATTGAGCTGGAGCAAAAGTTTCCTGGCACTGTGCTCTATGCCTCGCCAGGCATGCACAATCTGGGTGAGTTCAACGTTGCGTATAAAAATGGGCGCGTCCACGAAAAGTCAATCTTCTTCTCCCCGGCTGATATCGGTCCACTTCCAGATGACAAGAATCACGTGATAGCATACCAAACTGAACCGCCCGTCGCGTACTTCTGCTCGCAGCCACGTTCGATAACTGCACTGAACTATGGTGCATTCAGTCAAAGGGCTCGCGGGCTCTTTGAGCGACCGCACTACAGGACGTTGGAGGATTCATCTCGACTAGTCAGAGACGTTGTTAGAACTTTGGTTAGTCCGCAGATGCGAGGAGCAGAAGCAGAACTTGCACAACGCGTCAGGGTGAGGCGAGCGGCCGAGCCGACTGCGGCTGCAGCTTCCGACCATGTGGAGAGGGTGGTCGAGGATATTTTGGTAGCCCGCGAAATGGCGCGCGTAGACCTCGGCGTTGATCTGTTAATCTCGCAGCCGCGGGAGTAGTCGTATTGCGCGGTTTGCAAATTCGGTCGGCTGGTTCGTCGATAGAACGGCTTCGAACTCCGTACTAGCGTCGGACCCGGCCGCTCTGGACGGCACATTAGATCACCGACAGATCCAATCGACGCGACCGGATGTCATGTAGACGATGGCGCCGCGTTGAGCTCCGATCACATGCAGATACTGGCCAAGCTGCTGCCTGTAGGTTGCCCGATCTGACTCTTTAGGTGCGACGTCGCTTTTCCAATCGAAAGCGATCTTCCCGCTGTCTTCGTCGTCCGCCACCGCATCGGCCCGCCCGACGATCAATTGATCCGAACTCGTCGGAGCAATGCCATAGATCGGCAATTCCGCCACGAGCCGAGCACGATACGGTTTGATATCAGGAAGCTGGAGAGTGCGTAGCACGGTGGTCGCAAGCTCCGTCGGATCGGGCCCGGGGCCGAATGACGAGGGCGGGGGCAGTTGATCGCGCAATAGCGCGGCCCTCGCGATTACCGTCTCCGCGTTCTCGTCCAGCTCGCCGGTCACCAGCTCTTCCATCAGCTTGTGCAAGAGGATGCCGCGAACGCGCCCGCCCTCCACAAGGTGAAGCGGGCGAAGAGGCTCGTCATCGCTCATTTCCGAGGGGATCAATTCCGTGATCACATCTGGATCGCCATCGCTGGGCGTAATCCAGCGTATGCGCGGCGAAGCCTCGAGCCGCGATTGCTCCTCCGCGAATACTTCCGCGTTCTGGAGATTTTCGGTTGCTGTGGGCGAGACGATGCTGGCGCGTGGTAAGCGCGAGATATCCAGCTCCGGCACGATGTCCAGCTTGAAATCCAGGAGCTTGGCCCAAGAGGCGTCATTGCTCCAGGTGAAGTCCGGTATGATCAATAATTCCATCGCCCGGGTGCACGCGACGTAGAGAAGGCGCAGATTCTCATTTCGCTTCTCGGTTTCTTCAGCCAGCAGGGCGTCACCGAGACTCGGAGGGACGACTTGGCCCAGGGCCCAGTGCAGAGTCTCGTCCCTTCGTCGATAGACGAACGTCTCGGCACGACGCGGCATCGATGCGCGATTGATCGGTATGACGACCGGCCATTCGAGGCCCTTCGAGCTATGCACCGTGACGATCTCGATCGATTGACCGTCAGCTTCGACCATACCCTCTGGCGATCCCGAGCTGCTTGACCACTCGTCGTCGACGTCCCTGGCGAATTGAACGAAGCCACGAACTCGATAGCTGCGGGCGCGCTCGACCAAACCATCGATATTGGCGAGCGATCTAACGGCCTGGTCGGCGCCGCGAGCAGCCACGATCGCGCGAACGCGCAGTCGTTCGATCGCTTCCGCAAGGATGAGGGCGGGTGTGGTGCCGTCAACGCGACGGCGAAGATCGCGCAAAATCGTCAGGACCTCGCGAGCGATGGGGTGTCGAATGTTAGCAGGATCAGTTCGCAAGGTGAGCCCGCTGATCCGGTCCTTGTCGTCCGGCGTGGCGAGGCCGGCGGTTATGTCCAACAGCTCTTGTTCGGTAAGACCGACCAGGGGACCGCGCAGCAAGGCTCCGAGCGCCAATGTATCGCGCGGGTCCGCCAGCGCGCGGATCAACGCCACCAGGTCCTGTGCCTCCTGCCTCCTGAACAGGTTCTTGCCTGCCTGCGAGGCGAACGGCAGTCCGGCTTCCTCGAGCGCTCTCTCGTATCGCCAGAGATCGGTCGAAACGGGAGCGAGCAGGGCGATGTCGCCCGGACTCAGGGGCCTGGTTTCGCCGTCGTTGAGCTTTACTTCGACGTTTCCGATCAAGCGTGCGCAGACCTCGGCGACGACACGCGCCTCCTCGTCGCGGGAGCTGTCGACTCTCGTCTCTGGAGGGAGTTGCACTGAGACCTTGGTGACGCACGGAAAGCCGTACTCGACGGCGGTTCGCGTGCCCCGCAAGGCAACATAGCCGGCTTCCTGCGAAGACAGGCGTTCTTCGAAGCAAAGGTTTACGTGGTCGAGAATCTGACCGCGGGACCGGAAGTTGGCTGTGACGCGAAGAATATTGTTCGGAAATTGATCTTCGATGGCTCTCCGTACCATCAGATACGTCGCGAGATCGGCCCCCCGGAAGCGATAGATCGCCTGCTTTGGATCTCCGACGAGGAAGAGCTGCCCGGGTCTCAATGATCGGAGGTGCCACGACTGCTGGTTTTCTTCGGCGCTGCAGAGGAGGAACATGATCTCCGCTTGCACCGGGTCGGTGTCCTGAAACTCGTCCACCAGTATTCGGGAGAACCGCCCGCCGGCATTAGTGCGTACGGCCGGATAGTTGCGAAGCACATCACGGCACGTGAACAATAGGTCGTCGAAGTCGAGAACCGCCGCCCGCTTCTTGAAGGCCTCATATTCGGCCAACACCTCTCCGAGCTCTGCCGAGAGTGTGCCGATCAGCGATGTGGCGATCCTGCCCATCAGTGCGCCGTAGGCGTTGCGACATCGTGCGTAATGTTCTTCCGCCTGGTCGGCGAGACGGTCACCGGCTTCCCGCCCCGCCACCTTTCGCCATACGGAACGCCGTCGGTATTCGCGCAGGTCGAATGCATCCTTGCGCATAATTGGGAGCCAAGCCGGGTGAGCCAAGTCCCACAGACCTTCGAAGTCGGGCAGGGGATCGAACCGCCCTTGAAAATGCAAAACCAGTGTCTCGAGTGCTACGATATCCGGGTCCGCCTCGGGCGGGACGTCGACGTGGTCGCACCAGCGGCGGAACTCGCGAACGCTCTCAGTGAATTCCAGGTCAGCTCTGGAATCGAGATCGGACGCCAGGGGCTGCGCCGATCGATAGCGGCGGCGGAATCTGGCGAAGCTGCGCAGGAGATCTTCGGCACCGATCGGATCTCTGCGCGCGATCGAGGCGATGCAATCACCCGGCGAGGAAACCGGTTTGTCGAGCCGATTCCGCCACCATCGGTCAAAGATCGCGTCGAAGGCAAAGTCCGCCTGATCGGCGTCCAGCACCTCCGCACCGGGATCGATTGCGGCTTCGACGGAGTAGGTGCGCAGCAGATCGTGGCAGAATCCGTGAATCGTTCCGCAATTCAGTTCATCGAGCCGATCGGATGCGGCGCGCAACGTTCTTCTTTGATCTGCCGTAGGTCCGTTCGCCAGACTGAGCTTGAGTTCGTGGGGGACGTTGCCCGAGAGGAGGCAGTCGAGATACCACGCGATGCGCTGACGCAGTTCGCCGGCCGCGAGTTCCGTGAAGGTGATGGCTGCGATCGATTTTGGAACTACGCCAGTCGCGAGCAGCATCACCACGCGGCCCGCGAGAAGGGACGTCTTGCCGGTGCCCGCGGCTGCCTCAACCAACAGACAGGAATCCAGGTCGGTTAAAGCCCGCAGACGTTCGGCGTCGTCCACCATGGCCGTCATGGTACGCTCCAGAAGCGGGCGATGTTTTCACTCGCCTTGTTGTAGGCTATGAGCTTGCGCCGCTCGTAGCCGGGCGATGCCGGAAGCGCCAATCGCAGCTCGTTGGATTTGTCGAACGACAGCCGACCCGGCACCGGAGAGCCACGTCGGAGCATTGCAACGGCTACGTTGATGAAGGCTGCGATCTGTTCGATTGCCGCATCGAGATCGTGAAGCCTTAGAACCAGAGGCTCGCCCCGGAGATAAAGAAGCCTGGCGACGATCTGCGGATCTTCCTGCAGCAACTGCCGGCAGGCGAGGCCATACAGCGCCCGCTGAAGCTCGGCCCCGCCGTTGATCACGATGCGGTTGGCATTCCGGGGAGCTTCGCTTGTCTTGTAGTCCGTTACGCGGGCGGCAGAATGATCCATTCGCAGGTCCAGCCGATCGATGGCGCCGCGCAGCTTGACGGGCGTGCCCGGTACGGCAACGGGAATCCTCGGGTCCCAAGGCAATTCCCGGTCGATTGCGAAGTCCTCGGACTGACCAAACGGAACCTCAGTCCAACTGCGCGTTCCAGTTTCCGTGATCTCCTTGCGCAATAGCCCTACTAAGGCGAGGGAAGCTGCAAAATCGAGTGTGTTGTTCCACAACAGGGTTGGAGGCACGTGCCCCTCCAGCGGCCAGCTCTCGCGGACAAATTGGGCGGCCTCTTTCAGTGCGTCCTCGATCTCTCGGTCCGACGCGCGCGCATAACCAGGCTGTGGCTCAAGCAAGTTGACCGAACGCCGTAGCAGGTCATGCACCAGCTTGCCGAACTCGGCAGGCGCCATCGTGAGCGGCTGTTCCCGATCCTGCGGCGCCGACCAACCAAGCCCATAGCGCCAGACGAAGCCGAGTGGGTCTCGCAGCAATCTCTGCAAGGATGTCGGGGACTGCACACGTTCGATGGCCCTCAGGATAACGGGATGATCTGCGTCGAACTGGCCGTCGTTTCGCGTCAGCGATCCGAGATGCCAATTGCGCCAACACAGATCAGCTGATGCGATTCGATCAATCTTGGCGGCATCCTTCGGGCGGGCCATGAGCCGGTCCGCCTCGCTCCAGGCGTGCTCTGGGATGCGGGCTCTCGATAGCGAGATTTCGGCGCGATCCTGGAGAAGGGGGCTTCGTCCCAGTCGGCTACCTTGCGCGCTTCGGCGGCTGCGCGACAGCACGACCTCGCCGGACGCCGCTTCGAGGATGACCCGGAAATGTCTGCGGTCGGCCTTGGCGACTGGATCGACATCGAGCTCGTCCGCCGGCAGGACATGGTCAGGGAGAATGGCATCGCCGCCTGCCCGTCGAGGCCAATTCCGGTTCGTGAGTCCCAGCAGACGGACGTGGGTGCGCGGCGCAGCCGCCAGATCCCGTGCCGAACACCAGACGATCGAATCGGCCGCGTCATTTTCGGACTCGAACCGTGCATTCTGCAAGGAGAGCTCGATGGCCTCGGGCGGCGCGGTCCGCAACGCCGCTTCCCAAAGCTGCAGTGCGCGTCCGCGCAGCAATTGCTGGCCGGCCTCCCTAACGGCCGAAATTCCGCTTGTGAGCAGCTCGACCAGTGGCAGGACAGCTTGCACTCCCGCCAAGGATGGGTCCCTTAGCACCATGGCGGCAATTGCGCGCTGCCAGTCCTCGACGCGGGCCAAGGTCGCACCCCGCGGAAGTGAAGCCAACCACTGCTGAGGAAGCTCGTCGAGAGGATCTCGCTGGCCTCGACACAACGAAACCAGGCGACGCATGCGTTGTTGGTTCAAGCCATGCAGGAGCATGTCGGCCAACGCTGCGCACCGTTGGCCGTCGCGTGTCGCGAGTGCGGGAATTCCATGCGTGAAGTGTAATCTCAATCCAGCATCCGCGGCTAATGCGCAGAAGTGATCGTCCCAGGGCATCGTACCCGCTGAGGCGATCGCGATTTCGTGCGGTTTTGCGGCGCCGGACACGATCAGGTGTCTTGCCCAGCGCAGGCTCTCGACAACCTCGTGATGCGGGTCGGCGCAGGAGACGGCAGAGGCGTCGCGTTCGGCGCTGACTTCTTTCGATCGGATCACCGATCCCGCGAACCATTCGGTCTCGGCAGGCGCGGGTGCCTGCCATTCGACAAGGACCTCTTTCGAGAGCGCCTCCACCAATGATCGCCAAACCGGGGCGATCCAGGAAAGCCCCTCGATGGTCACGGGACCGATCGCACGCTTCGCGTGATGAATCCGCTCGAGGGCGGCGGCCCGTAGATCGGGCGGCGTCAATGTCGCGTCTGGCAAGGATCGCCGGATACGCTCTTCGATCAGCGCCAAGTCTGCGAGACGGGCGTGGCCCGATCTCCCTTTCGATCGGAGATCGATATCCGCATCCCAGACCTTACGCAGCGTGCGCGAAACCGCTCGATTCATCCCCGGAAGGTGTCTTACCGCATCGAGTTCGACGAAGCCGCCCTCGGCTAGGGCGTGCTGCGCGGCAAGGTCGAGTACCTCCGTCGCAAGCGGCGCGGTAAACCCGCCCGCAAGCCTTGCAGCGAGCTGCGGCAGTGTCAGGATCTGCAGGCCGCATTCGTTTGCGCGCGCCGCTGCCGCACGTCGCCCTTGAAAGGCAAGGTGGCTCCCAATTACAGAGGTCTTGATATCGAGCATATCGTCAGCGCTGTCGTTACGGTTTTAATGTCATCGACCTGGCTAAGAAGCGTCATCTCGCGCTGAAGGTCATCTAGTCCCTTGATCTTGAAGCCCATGGATTCTCCTGTGAATCGCGCCGCAGCATGACCTGATCCCGATATTCGCGGGAGACATCAGCAACTCAGCAAGTGAAGGTTTGGTATCCGTAAGTGATTGTTCTAGAGAATTGCGTGATAATGAATTTTACGGAAAATACGCGTCTACTTGGGTTTTGATTTGAGATTTAGGGTCACCTTATTGCAGGCGCAACGCAGATACTCGGGGATTGGTTTGGGCGAAGCGTAAAGCCACGAGCTGCAGTCATCGCAGCGAAAGCATTCGAGCAGGCTCTTGAACGCGGCGATGACGGGTTCAAAATCCTTTTTGCCGAAATTGGCCCATTCGTTGTAATGCACCGCCTTGTTGACGGCCCACTGTTCAACGCTGCGTGCACCGTTTGACTCGGATAGCGCTGTCTTGCGCCTAAGAGCCTCCTCCTTTGCCGCGGCATTGCCCCACGATTGGGCGGCATCCGCAGCTTTGCCGCAGAGTTCTTTCATACGAACCAGAACGCTCGGCAGGAGTTCACCGAGCTCGTAATTTCCGTCGCTGCGGAACGCAGGCCGCGCCGCCAGCTGGTCCGCCAGGTGCCGAGACGCATATTCAAGATGATGCCGCAATCCATGCGCGGCAGTTTCGACCTTGCCGCGCGACAGTGCGGCCGCGATTTCGTCCCAGATTTCTTCATTTGACTCAACAAGCGGCCCTGTATCAACGGTCCAGCTGTGAAATGCGAGCGATGTCTTGCTCGTAACCAGGCCAGCCGAGCGCATCTGCTCCGCCCAAAGGCGGTCATGAGTCGTAATGATGAACTGGGTATTTGGGAAATAAGATTTTAGCAGCTTGCAGAATTGATATCGATGTCCGGAATCGACGGACATGACCACGTCGTCGAGCAATGCAAGCGTGAAGCGATCGCCGAACAAACGCTTCATGAGCGCCAGATAAAGGCACACGCCCATCCCATCCTGATGGCCCTCACTGTGATAGGCACCCGGCGGAAACAGGCCGCGCTCGTAAAAATTGACGTTGAAATCCAGCTTGCCCTCGCTTGGGCTGAGCTTTGCCGTGAATTTCACTTCGTCGTCTTCGTTGACCGCCTTATAGTAAGTGCTGAAGTCCTTCTCGACACTGTCATAGAGCGCATTGAGTTCGGCCTCCATGACATCGCAGTACGCGTCATATGCGGCTTTGCCGAGTCTGGCTGCTTTTTGGGCTGCGGTGCCTTTGCGCGTCGCCTCGCGATAATCATCGAGGCGCAACTGTGCGGTCGTAAGAAAGGTATGCGCGTCTACATGGGCTGTCTGATCGGGTTTCGCGTCCACGGCGGCCTTAACACCAACAAGCATTGCGGCGAGCTGACCTGGTAGACCATGCCACCCACGTTCAAGCCGTGATTTCATGCCGACAAGGCCCTGTAGGTCGGAGACACCACCTTTGAAGGTCTCGAGATCCTGCGCCCAGCGATCGAGCAGCAGGCGGGCGGCATCATTGTGCTCGGCTGCGATTTTGACAACTGGCGCAATGAGCCCGCTCAGCCGCGCGCTATACTGTGCGAGGGTGGAACCAGCGCCGAGCATCTCAGCCTGAAGCGTGGCGGCTTCTCCAGATTTCGACAGCTTCGTTTTCAGATGCTTGCGCAGGTGATCTTCGTCATCCCAGGAGCGATCACAGAGTGGACACTCGGCGCCGTCCAACAGTTCAAGCCCCTTCTCGATCAGAGCGCGGCGCTGAAATGTTTCCAGGAGCGAGGGATCGGCTTCAAGACGGGCGATTGTTGCCAGAATGACTGTGGCAGGTTCTGCGCCGGCAGGCCCAATCTTCTCCAAAGCGCTGGAAAGGGCTTCAAGATCGCGCAATTGGGATGCCTTGTTGAACTCTGGCAGTTTATCGCCGCCGGAAAGTCCCGCATCGAGCTTAGTATCCGCAGCAAGCGTAGCGATCTCCGGCAGCCCGAGAACCTTTCGCCGCGCATTGACCGCGCTGAGGAGGTGAGGCGCGCGGAATTCTGCAATCTGCAGGTGCCGCTGCAGCGTGTTCCGACTGGTATCGACCTGTGTCGCCGCGAGCTTTTGTGCGGATTGAAGTCTGTTAGCAGCGGTGTTCAGAGCTGCGCGCGTCTGGCCGATCTCGTCAAGCTTTAAGACCGTCTGAATCTCTTCTGACCGTTTGCTGGGTTCGATCAGGATGAAGCGTAGAATGTCGCGGCGCGACAGCGTGATTTCGGGATGCTCGGCGATTTCGTCGAAGGCCGCCCGGATATCAGGTTCGTTGGGATTGATCGCTGGCTTTTTTGGAGCGGAAACTTTGCGAGTGATCGTCGCCGTCTTCCCAAGTTCCTGGAAATGGACGGTCAGGCTGACGAAGGCTGCGTCCGGAAATTTGGCCTTATCGACATGGGGCCCATGCTCGGCCACGGACAGGCCCTTGGTGCCCGCACCGGTCAGACGACTCATCTTGCCTGTGAGCGCGAACTCGATTGCATCGATCACACCGCTCTTACCCGATCCATTGGGGCCGGATACCGAGAACGTATCCTTGCCGAACGTGATATCCAGCTTGCGGATACCACGTACCTCTTCGATATGGGCGCTCTCGAGCTTGATCATTCGATGTCACCTGCGTCATCAGACGCAAACACCTTGGCGAAATCGTCGGGCTTAGGTTTCTTATCCGCCGCCAAGAGATCAGTAATCTGCTCGATCTTTTTTGAATCGAAGTCCTCGTCCTCGGCCAATTTGGCGAGGAACTTGTCTGCAATCGTCTTCTGCAACGTGCTCATGAGCCAATCTCGGCGAATCGTAGGTTGCTGCTGAAGGGATAGTAACCTGCGCGGCGCTGCAGCATAAGGCGACCAACTGACGGGCGGCGGGCCGACCGTCGGTTTTCCCCGTCACGCCGCCGGCCCGGGCAAGTCTTCCTTGATACCGCGGGCAACGATCCGGAGCGTTTGGTCCGGAAGCGGCCGCTGCAGCTTCAGGGCCTTGTCCGGAGGTGCCGTCATCCAGGCCTCGACCTCGTCCGGCGTTGTCAGGATCACGGGCATCGCCTTCGGATGGATGGCGGCGACCTCGGTGTTTGGCTCCGTTGTGAGGAACGCGTAGAGGTCGTTTGTCGTCTCGCCTTCCTTGACCTTCCGCACGGACGTCCAATTGGTCCAGATGCCGGCGAAACAGGCGAGGGGGCGGGTCTCATCGAGCGCGAACCAGATATCACCGCCCTCGGCCTTGTTGAACTCGCTGAAGGAGTTGAACGGCACTATGCAGCGATGCTCGGGGCCGAGCCAACGGGCCCAGTGCTTGCTCGTCACGTTGCGGATGTTGGTCGTTCCGCTGTCCGGCTCCATTCTGAGCAATTCCTTGAAATCCACTGCCTTCCCCTTGGCCTGCAGCTTCTCGGCTCGCTTCTTCGTGGCGTCCATCAGCGCTTTTGACGACGACGGCATTCCCCATCGCGCCGTAGCGAGTTCGCGGCCCTCGGTCCCGTTGCGCACGATCGGTGCCTTGTAATCGGGGAAAACCCCCGGCATCGGCGCCAGATTTCCAACGTATCGGTTCACGACGCGGAACAGCGCGCTGATCGCGGCTTGGTTGGTCGTGATCGAATAGAGATTGCACATCGGTCAGGATTCGGTTCGAGGATGGCGCGGCTGCCACGTCAACTGTAGCAGAGTCGCGGATGGACGCCGGCCCGCTTTGGCGCATTTACGGCAGCGCAGCCGGCTGGCAAGATCGTGCACGAAGGTGGTCGGCGGGTGCTTCATCGCCGCGAGATCAACGTCACTCGGCGTCTTGCAGCGCGCGCACCTGATTTCCAGCCAGGGAAAGCCTCCGTTCACGGCCTGATCGATGGTCGGCGACGGATCGATCGGTTCGCCGTCACTCCACATCCGCTCGTTCCAGCTTTCGCACAGAAGCCTGTCGGCTTGCTGGATCATCGCCTCGCCTTTGGCCCGCATCTCCGCCGATTGGGTCGCCAGCATGTTCGCCATCGCACGTGCCTTGCCGAGCTCTTTCGCCAGAGCCTTGCGATCGCCGCCCGACAGCGGCGTAGGGTGATACTTCGGGGCCATCCAGACATCCAGGCGCAAAGCGATCGGATCGGCAAATCCAGAGCGACCACGGCGTCTCGAACGCTGGCCAGCACCCGTCTTCTTCATGTCTGCCAGTGCGCTGTTGGCAGGTGTTGTCGAGCAGCCGCTGCGCCACGTCCTTCCAGACCGCGTTGGCGCCAAACAAGCGGACGGCATCGGCGGTCTGGATTTCCACGGTCCGCTCGCAGCGGCGGCAGGAGACGCGCAGCACGTGGCCCTTCATTTCCGAAAGGCGTCGCTGTCGGGCCTGGGCCACGGTCGCGCCGGCGCGACGATCTTTGAGGACCGATTCCCAATATTCGGCCGGGAGGGGGGCATCTGGACCCGCAGCGGGCGGCGCTCGTCTACGGTCGGCTTCAGCGGCCAATTTTTCCATCTGCTTCGGGGTAGGCATGCGCCAGCTCGCGGGTCGGTCGGTCATGCCCGAATTAGAACATAACAAGAACAAATGTCGAGTCCGACCAGGCGGCCGTTGAAGAAAATATCCTCCTGTGGGGCGGGTCCCCGATGTCGGAACCAAGCCGAGTCGTTCGTCTTGAATCCGGTATCAGTATCGGAGTTCCCCCGGCATGGCCCCCCGCGCTAACTGGAAAGGCTTCCTGCGTCTTTCCCTCGTCACCTGTCCGGTCGCGCTCTATCCGGCCACCTCGGACTCCGAAAAGGTCTCTTTCAACCAGCTGAACCGAAAGACCGGCCATCGGATCAAGTACGCCAAGGTCGATGCCGACACCGGCGAGGAGGTCGACAACGAGGACATCGTCAAGGGCTACAAGGTCGACACCGACACCTTCATCGAGGTCACCAAGGAGGAGCTCGAGAACGTCGCGCTGGAATCGACGCGAACCATCGAGATCGACGAGTTCGTCGACTGCAGCGAGATCGATCCGCGATATCTCATTCGCCCCTACTACCTCCGTCCTGACGGTAAGGTCGGGCACGATGCCTTCGCCGTCATTCGGGAAACCATTCGCGAGATGAACAAGGTCGCCATCGGACGCGTCGTGCTGACGAACCGCGAGCACATCATTGCGCTCGAGCCGTTGGACAAGGGGCTGATGGGGACGCTGCTGCGCTATCCCTACGAAGTCCGCTCCGAAAAGGAGTATTTCGACGAGATCCAGGATGTCAAAGTCACCAAGGACATGCTTGATCTCGCCAAGCACATCGTCAATCAGAAGGCGGGCCATTTCGAGCCGCACAAGTTCGAAGATCAGTACGAGACCGCCCTCATCGATCTCATCAATCAGAAGCGCGCCGGCAAGCCCATCACCGCGAAAGCCCGTCCTCGAGGAGAGAACGTGGTGGACCTGATGGACGCCCTGCGAAAGAGCATCGGAAGAGAGGGCGCGGCCACGCCAGAGGCACCCAAGAAATCAGGCAAAAAGCCGCGCAAGGCGGCGGCGGGGCAGAAGGAAATGCTGATGCCGATCGCAGGCAAGAAGCCGGCGAAGGAGGCCGCGGCGAAGAAGCCGGCAGCCAAGCCGCAGCGGAAGTCGGCTTAGGTGTCGTGAAGCATCCGGTGACGCCGGACGGCCCTACTTCGTTGTTCGCGGCAGGCTCTGGAGAATGGCAAATCCCATCTCAACTAGGTCACGCGAGATCATTTCGTCGGCCGTCTAATGGCGGCCCGGCGAGGCGGTGCGTGCGCCAGGAAGGCGGCCGACCGCTACGCCGAAGCAACGGCGCATCGGACCGTGGACGGGGCTAAGCAGGCGCTCGGCGAGCGCGGTCCGGTATGGTGGGACGACGGCGCGCCGGCTCTCGGTTGCTCTGCAAAGTAGGAGCGATATGCGGTGAAAAAGACTTCCAGGAGATCGACCTTGAGTGCGGGTATTCTCGCATACCGCAAGGGCGCTCGCGGGCTTGAGGTGCTGCTCGTTCATCCCGGCGGTCCGTTCTGGCGCAAGAAGGATGATGGCGCCTGGTCCATTCCTAAGGGCGAAATCGATGCCAATGATGCTCCGGAGAACGTCGCTCGACGCGAATTTGCCGAAGAACTCGGCCCGAGCGCTTCGATTGGCCCACTCAAGGCGCTGGGGGAAGTCCGACAGCGAGGGGGAAAGCGCGTCATCGCATTCGCCGGCGAGGGGCGCTTTGATCCGGCTGCGCTGACCAGCAATACCTTCGATATCGAATGGCCGCCCCGAAGCGGTCGACAGCAGAGCTTTCCCGAAGTCGACCGCGCGGAATGGTTTGATATCGAGCTCGCGCGAACCAAGATGCTGTCCGCTCAGGTAGAATTCCTCGATCGTCTAGTGGCAATCGCGATTGAGAGCGCCGGGAAATGATCTTCCGGATTGGAATCATTTCGGATACGCACGGTCTGTTGAGGCCCGTGGCGGAACGAGGCCTGACGGGCGTCGATCACATCATCCATGCCGGCGACATCGGGCGCCCCGAGATCGTCGACGCGCTTCGCCGGATCGCGCCCGTCACAGCCATTCGTGGAAACGTGGACAGTGGCGAGTGGGCTCGCGACTACCCCGACACGAACCTTGTGCGCCTGGCGAGTAAGTCGATCTACATTCTACACGACTTGAAAACGCTGAAGGCCGACCGCGGCGCCGGCATCGACGTCATCGTCTCCGGGCATTCCCACGTGCCGAAGATCGACGCGGTCGGTGGCGTTCTCTATCTGAATCCCGGTAGCGCGGGACCCCGGCGTTTCAAGCTGCCGATCACGCTTGCGACGCTCGAACTCACGCCTGACGGCATGCGACCGGAAATCCACGACGTTGGAGGCGACTGAGTGCCATCGGGAAGTGAATTCACACCGGAGGAGGCGAACAATCTCTTTACCGGCTTTCGCCGCACGGAAGCACTACTTGCGCGGACGTTCTCGCTCGCGCACGACGTCCTTCGCCCGCTTGTCGGACCTGAGCCCAAGGTAGACGGGCTGGCGCAGTTCGCCCTTACTCGTCCACTCCGCGAATTTGACCTCGGCAACCAACGAGGGCTTGACCCAGGTCGTGGCGGCCTCGTCCTTCACTTTGGCAGGGAAGGGTGATTTCGGGATCGTCAGCTTCACGAGCTTGGCGTGGAGGTCTTCCAGGACCTTGTGGCTGAAGCCAGTGCCGACATGTCCGATGTAGCGCCATGAGTCGTCTTCCCGCACGGCGAGGACCAGGGCGCCGAAGTATGGCCTCGTGCGCCTCGGCGCCGTGAAGCCCGCGATCACCACTTCCTGCCGCTTCGCTGTCTTGATCTTCAGCCAATCCGCCGTCCGGCTTCCGGACACATACGCGCTGTCGGCGCGCTTCGCCATGACGCCTTCCAGACCCTTCCGCTCGGCCTCGGCGAAGAACTTCGTGCCGTGCGCTTTGCGGTGACGACTGAAGGCGATCAGCCGGTGACGCGGCAGTATCGCTTTCAGCTGCTCCTTGCGCTCGAGAAGAGGCCGTTTGCGCAAGTCAACTGCGTTCTGAAACATGAGATCGAAGGCGCAATACAGGAGCTTGGCTTCATGACGCAGCGCGTTTTGCAGCAGTTGGAAATGCGAGACGCCGTCCTTTCCGATCGCGACGAGCTCGCCGTCGATCACGGCGTCGCCCTTCACACCCTCGAGCGCTTTGGCGACCTCGATATAGCTGCGGCTGATGATCTTGCCGTTGCGGCTATAGAGCGAAACCTTGCCCCGCCGGATTTCCGCAATCATCCGGAAGCCATCGTACTTATCCTCGAAAACCCAGCCGGGGTCGTCGAACGGCGCGTCGGTGAGCGTAGCGAGCATCGGCTGTAAGCGCTTGGGCAGGGTCGACGTCCGGCTCATTCGAGGCCAATCCTTAAAAGCACGTTGCGAAAGGCATGGACGTCCTTCAAGGATTGGGGAACGCTTGGGGGCCGCGTCGTGTTCCGCAGGCATGGTGGCGTGCGAGACGTTAACGATTGACGAGGGCGAGGGCGGATCAGACCGATGGCCAGAAAATTGAAGACCTATCAGACCTCGCTGGGCTTCTTCGATCTGGCGATCGCCGCTCCCTCCATGAAAGCGGCCCTCGAAGCCTGGGGCGCTGACAGCAATCTCTTCCACCAGGGCGCGGCGAAGGAAAGCGACGATCCGGACGTCATCGAGGCAACTACGGCTGCGCCGGGCGTCGTTCTGAAGAGACCCGTCGGCTCCAACGGGCCATTCAGGGAGCATGCCGAGTTACCTACCGACCTTGCCAGCGGCAGCTCAAAGAAGACAGGCCGCCGTCAACCGCGGAAGCCTTCCAAGCGGGCCCACGACGATGCGGCCGACCGGAAGGCTGCACTTGCTTTCGAGAAGGAACAGAAGCGACGGGAGCGCGAACGTGCCAAGGAGGAGGCCGTCCGGCAGAAGGAGCGTGAGCGACGGCAGCACGCCGTCGACAAGGCGCAAGGTGCTTTGGACGCGGCCCGTCGCAAGCACGAAGAAAAGGCCGCTGACATTCAACAACAGCTCGAAGTTCTTGAGGAAAGCGCGCGGGACGAGGAAGGGCGTTGGGAAAAGGAGAAGGCCCGGTTGGAAGACGCGTTACGACGGGCGCGAGGTTAGGTCTCGAAACGCCTGCTTTGCCGTCGAGATCGGAAATCGCCAACCCAGAATGCCAAGTCTCCAGCCTTAGCTGTTGCCGTCTTCCCGCAAAATGCGCTCCAGATCATCCTCGAAGATGTTCTGCGTTGCTTCGAAAAGAGCCAGGAGCTTCAGAGCTTCTGCGGCGTTTGCACCGCCCTTGCGGACCATCCGTTGTTGCCTTTCGACGATCTGACGTCCTTTGGCAACATGGCGACGGGCAAGGATGACACGTTCGGGATCGTGCGACATTGGTGGCTCCTGCTGCAGGCGGGAGCGCGATTGGTCTCTCAGTCACCGGTGCCCGCGGGCAGAGTACCTTTGCCGGTGATGACCAGATCATACTCCGTTTCGCGAATTCGGACACTGTCCAATTCAAACCGGTGAAGTTGAATGGTGCTTCTCGGCGAGTGTGCTCAGCCTGAGCGATCGCTTGTAGATCATCGGTCGGAAACCGCCCGTGCAGCGGCCTGATTGAACCTTTGCGCGGTCCCGCCTGTCCTCCGGAGAGAGCTCCATCACCGCTCGATGGAGCTCCGCGGGGATCGTCAGCGGACTATCGAGCGGCTTCTCCGCCCACTCCCAGAAGCGGTCAAAGGCATCCATTACAGATCCTCCCGAAGCCCTCTGAAAAAGGGATGGCGGACTTTCCCCTCCGCAGATTTGGCACGGTACTCTATCTCGGCCAGCAGCTTGGGCTCGACCCAGATTCCTTTGTGCGCAATCCGCTTTGCATAAGGCTGCGTCTTGCGGATCAGCGGCTTCAGACGCTTCTGAAGGTCGGCGGCTGATGCCTTGTCGAACCCATGGTCTACCTTCCCGGCGTACATTAGATCGTCGCCCTTGCGCCGGCCGACGTAGATGCCGTCCCACTTCGTTCCATCGAGGGCGAAGCCGGCAATGGTCAGCGTCTCACGCTGCACGCAAGTCTTCTTGACCCAGTCATTCGTGCGTCCCTTCGGATAGGGGCTGCCCCGGACCTTCGAGACGACACCTTCGAGGCCAAGCTTGCAGGCGTGTGCGAACATCGCGCGGCCGTCTATCGCGAAGCTCTCGCTAAACTGGATGTCGGTGCCGCCCAGGATCTTCTTGAGTTCGGCCTTGCGCTGAAAAAGCGGTAGGTTCCTTATATCTCGGCCGTTCAGATAGAGCAGATCGAACGCTACAAGCACGATGCTCTTCGATTTGCCCTTGAGCTCGTTCTGCAGGACCGAGAAGTCGGTCGTGCCGTCGGCGGCCGGGACCACGATCTCGCCGTCCACCACCGCAGACTTCGCCTTGATCCGCCAGGCGTCATGAGCGACCCTCTTGAAGCGATGCGTCCAATCGTGGCCACGCCGGGTGAAGATCTTCGCCGTCTCGTTGGCCAGATGGACCTGAACGCGGTAGCCGTCGAACTTGATTTCGTGAATCCGGCGCTCTCCGGACGGCACCTTCTCGATCGAGGTGGCCAGGGCCGGTTCGATGAAGCCGGGCAAAGGCGCCTTGACGCCGATAGCCGCCGGCTTTTTACGCTGAGACGCCACTGAAGAACTCCACGCTACAGCCGATTCAAATTGGCACAGTTCGAATTGTTCCGGAACCTGCGAATCCCTGTCGCGTTGCTTCGATGTCACAACAGGAGGCACCGATGGCAGCAGCGAAGAAGAGCAAGACGGCGCGCGGGCGAAAGCAGGACCGGGCGCGGGTGGCCGGCGGGCAGGACTATGAAGTGCAGTACGAGGCGAAGAAGACTGGAAAGTCGGTGCCAGCGGTGAAGAAGGCCGTCAAAAAGGTCGGCAACGCTCGCAAGCGGGTGGAGAAACGGCTGGGCCGCTGAGTCGGAGAGACGGGCTGGCGTCGGTGCTTAGCGCCGGTCCTCCTCGCTGGGAAGACATTCTGGGCATGTGTCACCAATCGAGTCCAACACGTCGCGAACCGCGGCCGCGGCTGTATCAGGGGAGACGTCTGCTGGCGGGTCTTGACGGGCGATATCGAAGGCTCGCTCTCGTGCATGCGGATCGGCGCGATCCTGCATCCAACCGTGCTCCTCGCACTCGCGAATGGCGCCCGCCTCCTGGAGCACGTGGATCGCCCATCCCTGCAGCGTCCGTGTTGTCGGCCTTCGTTCGCTGGTCATCAGCATTGATCTAGACTCCGGATACGACGAATCCTGTGGCCCGTCGTTTGTTCCGGCTGCTAGCACAAAGCTGGGATTCCCAGTCAGCAGAGGACAGGATTTCCCCAGTTCTGAGACCCCTGTGAAATGCCGGGCTGTTCTCGCAGGATTTTCGGCATTACGTTCGCTCAGGTCTTCTAGTGGGTGGGCGCGTGCGGCCAGAGCCGCAGCGGGCTCTCGTGAACCGAGCCGCGCAGCGTCTCGGCCTGCGGCTTCGATCCCTCGCGCGAGAGCTTTGGTGCTCCTCGCCGGGGGCACTCGGAAAAGGGGCTCGCCTGCGGCGATCGCTATCACTGCCCCGTTCCCGGGTGCCCTTTTAACCGGTCTCGTCGCTGCACTCGGTCCCGCGTGCCGCCTTCGGCGTCGCTATGCTCACGCTCCTGCGGGTGCCATTTCTCTCGGGGCGATGCGCCCTGGCGCACGCCGGATCAGGCCTGCGGCCTAAGGCAAGAAGCTGAGAGTAAGAGTGCAGGCTGGGTTTTCCGTGACGGGTTACAAGCTGCGAGAGAGGCTCGCGGCGCCCGTCGCGGAGACCCGCGATGTCAAATCCTACTGCTCGCGCGCGCGCCGGCCAGGACCGGGCGAGCCTCTATAGCGAAATCACCGACAAGATCATCGCCGAGCTTGAGGCCGGACGCGTCCCCTGGGTTCAGCCCTGGGGTACTGCCGCGGCGAAAGCGCCGCTGGCCATGCCGAAAAATGCGTCGACCAACCGGCAATACAGCGGCGTGAACATCCTGATCCTCTGGGGAGCCGTGATCGAACGCGGATTTGCCGGTCAAAGTTGGCTCACCTTCCGTCAGGCGCTCTCGCTTGGCGGCCACGTTCGCAAGGGAGAGCGCGGGACTACCGTCGTCTACGCGGATCGTTTCGTGCCGAATGACGAAAAGCGCCGCGCCGCCGAGACCGGTGAAAACGCGCAGGCGATTCCATTCCTCAAGCGATTTACCGTTTTCAACGTCGATCAGTGCGCAAATCTGCCTGACGAGATTGTCACCGCTGCGCCGCCACCGCCGGCTGGCCTCATCGAACCCACGGTCGACGCCCTGATCAAGGCCAGCGGAATTTCATTTCGGATTGGTGGAGATCGCGCATTCTATGCAACAGCCGAGGACTATGTTCAGGTCCCGCCGCCGCAGGCCTATTTCGAACCCATCAACTGGCACCGTACGGCCTTGCATGAACTCGGTCATGCGACCGGGCACGCGTCGCGTCTCAATCGCGACCAGAGCGGATCCTACGGTACCAAGAAATATGCCTTCGAAGAACTGGTCGCGGAGTTGAGTTCCGCGTTCAGCTGTGCGTCGCTCGGGATCGTCCCGACCGTGCGCCATGCCGACTATATCGGCTCCTGGCTGGAGTAATGGCGAGCTCGCCATTATTCAAGTAATCAGCAGCAGATCATAATGTGAAGGAAGATTCTTAGCGCGGCCGGCTTGTGGAGATCGGCTAAAAAAGCTTGCGATCTGCTGCGCATTATTTCCGGCATGAGACCCTCGACTGTTGATCAAACACAGTAGAGGAAGCCTTCATGCCACATGGATACGGTACCCTTGTCGCGGAGCTTAAGGATGCGCTCACGCGACAACGATATAATCGAGTTGCAGTTCACAACTATTGCCGCAACGCCGGCTACTTTCTTGCGTACCTGGCGGCGCGTAAAGTTGCTCTTGAAGCGGTCACGCCGGCAGACGTAACGAATTATCTGCGCTTTGCGGTCCGACAATTTCGTAAACGCCATGGCCGCGCTCCAGCTCGTTATTGGATAGGCATTCCCAGATCAGGAATCCACGCGCTGCTGAAGCTCGCGTTGAAGCGCTGGCCACCCGAACTTGCGACTACCGCTGGCGAACTTCTCTCTCGAGAGGTGTGCGAACAGTATCGGACGTGGCTTCGGGAGGAACGCGGGCTCGCTACGGCTTCGGTCGACGCCCTGCTGTGGGAAGCTCGCAATTTTTGTGCCTGGCTCATCAAGCATTCGAACGCCAATTTTGCAGGCCTGACCGTCCGCGATCTCGATATCTACATGAACATGCGGGCTCGCGGGCTGACGCGGAAATCCTTGAAAGATGTCGCCGAACGGCTTCGGTCGCTGCTGAGGCATCTCCATAGGACGGGCCGCATCGCGACCGATCTCTCCCAGCATGTCATTGCTCCGCTGCTCTATGCGTATGAAGGCATCCCGTCCGCGTTAAGTTCGGATCAGATCTCGACCGTCCTGGAATTTGCCCGAAAAGACCGGTCGCCGATGGGCTTGCGCGACCATGCCATCCTCCAGCTTCTAGCGGTCTATGGCTTGCGTGCCGGTGAAATAATCCGGTTGCGACTGGAAGATGTCGATTGGCGCGGCGATGTTCTGCACATCCGCCGCTCCAAAACGGGTGATCATTCTCTGCTGCCGTTGTTTGAGACCGTCGGGGAGGCGCTGATCGATTATCTCCGGCACGGCCGCCCTGAAACTGATGTGCGAGAAATCTTTGTCCGCACGCGCGCGCCCTACGTTCCCATGGTGCGAATTTATAGCGAAGTCAGCCGGCGGATCGAGGCGGCGGGCATCACCCCAAGCGGCAAACGCGGTCCGCATATCTTCCGCCACGCGCGTGCCGTCAGTCTGCTACGGGCGTCGGTCCCGCGAAAGCTGATCGGTGACGTATTGGGTCATCGTTCGACGGAATCGACGATCCCCTACCTGAAATTGGCGACGGAGGACCTGCGCGCAATTGCCCTGGAGATCCCGGGACAGGAGGTGCGCTCATGAATGCTTGGCCCGACGCCGACGGCAAGATTATTGCTCGCTATCTCGGCCGGCTCCGGCTGCGTTGTCCGATCAGCCGCATCTCCTACCGGCAGGCTTTGCGCAGCTTCCAGAATGTTGTCGTTCGGCAGCAATACCAATGCACACAGGTGAATCGGAAAGTCCTGGAAATCTGGTTGAGCGAATGCACTGCTATCTGGGCCCGGTCCACGCTGCTGCACCACGCCCGCATCGTCAATCGCTTCCTCGACTTCCTCGTGGAGGAAGCGTTCATCGTCAGCAATCCCATTGCTGATTTGCGCGCCGAGTACCATGCGAAGAGCGACAAGGCGATCGTACGGGCGCTGCTCGCGCCCGATCCCGATCAGGCACTTGAAGCCCTACGGCAGTTCCGCCGTTCGGCAGCGTTCTCGGCAACCTCATGCGCAATCACATCTCTCTGATGCGGGCTAGAGGCTACCGTTATCAAGCACAGGCCCGCTGGTTCTGGCGGTTCGATCGTTTCTTGCAGGCTCATCCGGAATTG
Source organism: Bradyrhizobium sp. ORS 86 (assembly GCF_045571475.1). Lineage (NCBI taxonomy): Bacteria > Pseudomonadati > Pseudomonadota > Alphaproteobacteria > Hyphomicrobiales > Nitrobacteraceae > Bradyrhizobium > Bradyrhizobium sp. ORS 86. The sequence continues at coordinate 1,228,191 of NZ_CP120699.1, forward strand.
GAGGGTAAGTCGACATCGGTCATGTTGCAGCATTGGGCGGCCGCGCGATCAACCGCCAACCACGCCGCCGAGTGTGAGAGGGTCGCTCGCGCCTTAGCCAAGGCGCAGCATCATCTCGATCCTGGTAGCAAACCAAGGCGTCCGGATCCGCGTCCCGCACAGCAGGTCGCGCGGCAATGGCGTCGACCCTATATCTACAGCCCGGAAGAGGTTCGTCGCCTCCTCGATATTGCTCGAACCTACCCCTCTCCCCGTGCGCCGTTACGGCCGATCAGTCTCTACACCATGCTGGTCCTGACCTATTGCGCGGGATTGCGGCTGGGCGAACTCGCACGCTTGAACCTTGCTGACATCGATCTTCAGGTCGGCACGATTACTATCCGGGAGACGAAGTTCTTCAAGTCGCGAATCCTGCCGTTGGCTGACAGCCCGCTATCGGCGCTGCGGGAATATCTTGAGGCGAGGCGCAAGGCAAAGGTGCCACAAAGCCCTGAATCTGGCCTGTTCTGGCACGATAAGGGAAATGCGCGCTACACGTCGCACGCGATCGCCGGTTCCCTCGTCGACATCCTACGGCGTGCCGGACTCAAGCCGGCGAAAGGCAAGACGGGCCCTCGCATCCACGACCTGCGTCACTCGTTTGTGGTGAACCGCATTCTCGAATGGTACCGCGCCGGCATCAATCCGCAGGACAAGCTTCCATTCCTAGCGACATACCTAGGGCACCGCGATATCCACTCGACACTGGTTTACATCACGGTGACCCAGGAACTCCTTCAGCAAGCAAACGAACGCTTCCGGACGTACGCGTCACATTGCCTGCACGCGTCAGAAGGAGCGCGGCCATGAAACCGGTCGACCCGTTCCCGAGGCTGCTTCACGCCTTCTTTTACGAGTGGATGGTTCAGCAGCGAAATGCCTCTGCGCACACCGTTCGGTCCTACCGTGATACATGGCGCCTGTTCCTCAGGTTCGTGGCTCAACGGCGGCGCCGGCCGATAGCCCAGCTCACACTGAGCGACCTGACGGCCTCCGAGGTCAAGAGCTTCCTGCAATACACCGAGCAGGACCGCGAAGATACGATTGGCACGCGCAACTGTCGCCTGTCCGCATTACGTAGCTTCTTCAGCTTCGTTGCTGACCGCGAACCGACGGCCATCGAGCAATGCACACAGGTTCTGCACGTGCCCATGAAGAAAGCGCCGATCCATGCGCCGTGCTATCTGGAGCCCGAGGAGGTGAAGGCCATTCTGGCGCAGCCCGATCGCTCGACGATCGAGGGGCAACGCGACCACGCGCTCTTCTCCTTCCTCTATAATACCGGCGCGCGCATCCAGGAGGCGCTCGATGTTTGCCCGCGGGCGATCCGGTTCGACTCACCAACCTGCGTGCGTCTTTACGGCAAGGGACGAAAGGAACGGCTGAGCCCTCTTTGGCCAGAAACCGTGTCGTTGCTAAGATCGCAGCTCATGCGACAGCCGAGGACCGACGACGAGCCCATCTTCGTTAATCGATATGGCGTCCCGCTCGGCGCATCGGGTGTCCGCTTCAAACTGGCGCAATACGTCGAAGCGGCAGCGAAGATCACGCCCAGCCTGACTTCGAAGCATGTAACACCTCATAGCTTCCGTCATGCGACGGCGGTGCATCTGGTGGCGGCAGGTGTTGACGTCACTGTGATCCGAAGTTGGCTCGGCCATGTCAGCCTCGACACCACAAACCACTACGCTCAGGCAAATCTGGAAACAAAGCGCCTGGCACTGGAACGCCTCGAAAGCCCCTCACGATCGACAAAGCGACCATCGTGGAAACAGGACCAGAGCGTTCTCGCCTGGCTCGATACCCTTTAGCGGCAAAGAAATAATGTGGAGGAGATCGCACACCATCCCCGCATAACACCGGAAACGTGGTGCTCCTTCACATTATGATCTGCTGCTGATTACTCGAAGTCCTGCGCGAAGACAATCGCGCCATCGTGCGGGCCGCCTCGCAGGCGAGCAAGGCGGCGGACTATTTGCTCGGCTTCGTTCCCGGGTCCATTGAGCCCGCGTCGCTCGATTCGGCTGTCGCCGATCACGAGGCTGCGTGATTGGCCTCGCGAGAGTGAGAGGAGGGGAGGGATTTCGCGACGGGTTGGAAGCCGAGAGAGAGTCTCACGGCCGCCCGTCGTGGAGAGCCAAAATGACGAAAGCCGTACAAAAGATCACGCTGTCGCCTTCCCGGGACATCCCCTTCAACAAGCTCGTGCTCAGCCAGTCGAACGTTCGCCGCGTCAAGGCCGGTGTCTCGATCGAGCAGCTAGCCGACAGCATCGCGCAGCGGACGCTTCTGCAAAGTCTGAGTGTCCGGGCCGTTGTTGATGCAGATGGCAACGAAACCGGCATGTTCGAGGTGCCAGCGGGCGGCAGGCGCTATCGCGCTCTGGAGCTCCTGGTGAAACAAAAACGCATGTCAAAGACGCAGGCGGTGCCGTGCGTTGTGCGTGAAGGGGGTATCGCCGCGGACGATTCGGTGGCGGAGAACGATGAGCGGGTCGGCCTGCATCCGCTTGATCAGTTTCGGGCCTTCCAGACACTTCGCGATCTCGGCATGACCGAGGAAGACATTGCCGCCCGGCACTTCGTGAACCCTGCGATCGTGAAGCAGCGGCTGCGGCTGGCGTCGGTGTCGCCGAAGCTGCATGAGGTCTATGCCGAAGACGGCATGACTCTCGAGCAGCTCATGGCGTTCTCGGTCACGCCCGATCACGCCCGCCAGGAGCAAGTCTGGGAGAATGTCAGCCGTTCCGGTTATGACGAGCCTTACCAGATCCGGCGCTTGCTCACCGAGAACACCGTGCGCGGGTCTGATCGCCGCGCCCAGTTTGTGGGTCTTGATGCCTATCAGAACGCGGGTGGTGGCGTTCTGCGGGATCTGTTCGAGCACGACGACGGCGGCTGGCTTCAGGACGTCGTGCTGCTCGACCACCTCGTAACCGAAAAGCTCAAAGCCGAAGCTGAGACGATTGCTGGCGAAGGCTGGAAGTGGATCTCAGTCGCTGTAGAGTTCCCCTACGGTCACACTCAAGGTCTGCGAGAAATTGAAGGCAAACCTATCGATCTCTCGCCTGACGAGCAGGCCACCATCGATGCCCTGAACGCCGAGCAGGCCAAGCTGGAAACCGATTACCAGGATGCCGACGAATTGCCCGACGAGGTCGATCAGCGCCTCGGCGAAATCGAGTCGGCACTGGCGGCGCTCGAAGACCGGCCGATGCTTTACGATCCGGCGGAGATCGCCCGAGCTGGTGTGTTCATCAGCATCGATTCCGAAGGACGCCTCTCCGTGGACCGGGGTTACGTCCGGCCAGAGGACGAGGTGCTGGCAACCGATCCTGATGTCGGGCATGGCGCCGACGTGTCGTCGACCGAAGGTCAGGAAGAGGGTCCTTCCGTCAAGCGCACGGTGATCGCGGTCGCGGGTAGTGCTCCCGATGCCGAGGATGATGATGATGACGCGGCCAAGCCTCTGCCGGATCGGCTGATCACCGAGCTGACGGCGCATCGGACGCTTGCCTTACGCGATGCGCTGGCAGAAAATCCAGCAGTCGCGTTCCAGGCGGTACTGCATAACTTCGTATTGACGGCCTTTTATCGGTTCGCATCGTCCGGAAGCTGTCTGGAGATCGGCCTTCGCACGCCGACTTTTCCCGCTCAAGCTCCTGGGTTGAGAGAAAGCGTCTCGGCCAAGGCTGTCGAGGTGCGGCATGAGGCCTGGAAGGCACGGTTGCCGAAGAGCGAGAACGATCTCTGGGATGCGCTCACGGCTCTCGACGGCGGCGCACAGGCATCGTTGTTCGCCCACTGTGCATCATTTGCCGTCAACGCGGTCTATGAACCGGCCAATCGCTACAATCAGGGTCGCGTCTCCGCCCATGGCGTTCGCACGCGTCTCGACCAGGCTGATGTGCTGGCGCGCGCGGTTGGGCTCGACATGGTGCAGGCTGGCTGGACACCAACCGTCGACAACTATCTCGGCCGCGTCACCAAGCCGCGCATCCTGGAGGCGGTGCGGGAGGCCAAGGGCGAGTCGTCGGCGCAACTGATCGATCATCTGAAGAAGGCCGACATGGCCAAGGAGGCCGAGCGCCTGCTGGACGGCTCCGGCTGGCTGCCGGAGCCGCTGCGTCTCATCGATCCTGGTTTGGCGCCAGCGGAGCAGGAGGGCGAAACGGGCTCGCTGCCTGAATTCCTCGCCGATGAGGAGGATCAGGAGAACGGCAGCGACGACGATCCGCAACAGCTCGATGCGGCTGAATGACATCATTGGGCGGGACGGCTGAGGCTTTCCTGCGATTATTCGGGGACCGGTGCACAGCGCCGGTCCCCATTCTTGTGGGCGAGGGCCGAGAGGGAGAGTCAGGCCGGGAAGGGTTTGAATCGCCGTGGTCTTGAGGAGAGCGCCCGACGGTTCGACCCGTTCCTGCTCTCCGAAAGAACCCTGCCATGACCGAATCTCTTGCCGGCGGCGGCGCCACGCCGCTCTCCATGCGTGCCGCTGCAAATCTCACCTCTGCTGCTGTCAGGGCCGCGCGACAGGTCCTGACCGAGCTCGAACGCGGCCGTCGCATCGATGCCGCTGTTCTGCGTAGCGCTATGGAGGCTGCCTTCGGCGCCTCCGACGCGGCCGGCGCCTGGAACTGGAAGACCGCCTATGACGTCTGCGAGGCGGCAACCGTTCTGTTTCTTCGCAAGTTCGGCCCGGCCATGCGGGCCAAGGCTGGTTCGACGGCCGCCATGCTGCCGATGATCGAGCGAGTGGCTGGCCTTCTGCCGACACATACGCGGCGGTCCGAGAACAGCCAGGCATTTCAGCAATTCTCGACGCCGATCTCGCTCGGGCTGGCGGCATGTACCGCAGCCGGCATTACGCCTGCCGATCGCGTTCTGGAGCCATCCGCGGGCACAGGCCTGCTCGCCGTCTTTGCCGAGCTCGCCGGGAGCGCCTTGACGTTGAACGAGTTGGCCGAGTCCAGGGCGGAGTTGCTCGAGCAGCTATTCGCGGGCCTTAACGTCACGCGGTTCGATGCTGCTCAGATCGATGACCACCTCGATGCGAGTGTCGCACCGAGCGTTGTTTTGATGAACCCGCCGTTCTCCGCGCTGGCGAATGTCGATCGGCGGATGGCGGATGCGGCCCTCCGCCACATCGCTTCGGCGCTCGCGCGTCTTTGCGAGGGTGGACGCCTCGTCGCCATCGCTGGCGCTAACTTCGCGCCGGATAACCCGACATGGCGAGATGCCTTTGTGCGGCTCCAGGAACGCGGGCGAGTGGTGTTTTCTGCGACGATCGACGGCGCCGTCTACGCGAAGCACGGAACACAAATCGACACAAGGCTGCTTGTGATCGACAAGCTGCCCGCTGCCGATCCGACGGCTTTTCCTGCCTCCCTAGGCGTGGCGGCCGATGCCGCTACGTTGCTTGGCTGGGTGAACCAGCACGTGTCTCCAAGGCTGCCCGTCGCCCCACCATCGGAGATCGCCGCCATGGGGCGGCCAGCGACGTCACGATCGGTCGGCGCCGTTGCACCAATTTCTTCGTCCTCTTCGATAAGCGCAGCACCAGAAGGTGTCGAACTTGCGTACGAGACGGTCGAATGGTCGCCGCCGGAAGGCGCCCGGCTGACCGATGCGCTTTACGAGGAGTATGGATTGCAGTCGATCCGTATTCCCGGATCGTGCGCACACCCGACCAAACTCGTGCAATCCGCGGCGATGGCGTCCGTTGCGCCACCGAAGCCATCCTATCGCCCGCACCTGCCGGCCAACCTCGTGGCGGATAGCATCCTATCGGACGCCCAGCTTGAGAGCGTCATCTATGCCGGTGAGGCGCATTCTGAGTTTCTCGCGGGCTCCTGGACGGTCGACGCGACCTTTGATGTTGTTGCCGCCGCGCGCGACGACGCGGAAAATGCCGTTCGCTTTCGCCGCGGCTGGTTCTTGGGCGATGGCACCGGCGCGGGCAAGGGGCGGCAGGTCGGGGGTATCCTGCTCGACAACTGGCTCAAGGGTCGCCGCCGCGCGGTCTGGATCAGTAAGTCCGACAAGCTGATCGAGGATGCGCAGCGCGACTGGTCCGCGCTCGGCATGGAGCGACTGCTGGTTACGTCCTTGTCTCGGTTTCGGCAGGGCACGGCGATTCGGCTTTCAGAAGGCATCCTATTTGCCACCTATGCCACGCTACGGACCGATGAGCGGGGCGAAAAGCTTTCGCGTGTCCGGCAGATCGTCGAATGGTTGGGCTCGGACTTCGACGGAGTGATCGTCTTCGACGAGAGCCACGCCATGCAGAATGCAGTCGGGGGCAAGGGCGAGCGTGGCGACCACGCCGTCTCTCAGCAAGGGCGCGCGGGCCTCAGGCTCCAGCACGCCTTGCCGAATGCTCGCGTGGTTTATGTGTCGGCGACGGGCGCGACCACGGTGCACAATCTCGCTTATGCCCAACGCCTCGGCCTTTGGGGCGGCGCCGACTTCCCGTTCGCCACCCGTGCCGAGTTCGTCGAAGCGATCGAGGAGGGCGGCGTCGCGGCCATGGAGGTGCTGGCGCGCGACCTCAAGGCGCTCGGGCTCTACACGGCCCGCTCGCTCTCTTACGAGGGCGTCGAGTACGAACTGGTCGAACACCAGCTTACGCCGGAGCAGGTTCGCATCTACGACGCCTATGCCGGTGCGTTCAGCGTCATCCATAATAACCTGGACGCGGCGATGCAGGCCGCCAACATCACGGGCGAAACCGGCACGCTGAACGGGCAGGCCAAATCCGCGGCCCGATCCGCCTTCGAGAGCGCCAAACAGCGCTTCTTCGGCCATCTGCTGACCTCGATGAAGACGCCGTCGCTCATCCAATCGATCGAACATGATCTTGAGGCTGGACACGCCGCGGTCATCCAGATCGTGTCGACGGGCGAAGCGCTGATGGAGCGTCGGCTCGCGGAGATCCCGACTGAAGAATGGGGCGACGTCCAGGTCGACATCACTCCGCGCGAGTATGTTCTCGACTACCTCGCCCATTCCTTTCCGGTCCAGCTCTACGAACCCTTCACCGACTCGGAAGGTAACCTCTGCTCCCGGCCTGTCTATCGCGACGGCCGGCCGGTCGAGAGCCGGGAAGCCGTCGCACGCCGCGACCGCCTCATCGACAAGCTTGCGTCGTTGCCGCCGGTACCCGGCGCGCTGGATCAGATCGTCCAGCGCTTCGGCACCGACATGGTCGCCGAGGTAACGGGCCGCTCGCGCCGCATCGTTCGCAAGGGCGACCGGCTGGTGGTCGAAAATCGAGCCGGTTCGGCCAATCTCGCCGAGACCTCGGCCTTCATGGATGACGTCAAGCGGATCCTTGTGTTCTCCGACGCGGGCGGCACAGGGAGGAGCTACCATGCCGAACTGTCGGCTCGGAATCGCCGCCTGCGAGTCCATTACCTGCTCGAGCCCGGCTGGAAGGCCGACGCCGCGATACAGGGGCTCGGCCGGACCAACCGGACCAACCAGGCGCAGCCGCCCCTGTTTCGTCCGATTGCGACCGACGTGAAGGCCGAAAAGCGCTTTCTCAGCACCATTGCCCGCCGGCTCGATACATTAGGAGCCATTACCCGTGGCCAACGCCAGACCGGAGGGCAGGGGCTGTTCCGGCCCGAGGACAATCTCGAAAGCCAGTACGGACGCGATGCGTTGCGTCAGCTCTACACGCTGCTCGCGCGAGGCAAGGTCGACGGCTGCTCGCTTGGGAGGTTCGAGGATGCGACCGGTCTGAAGCTCATGGATGCCAATGGGCTCAGGGATGACCTGCCGCCGATCACGACCTTTCTGAACAGGTTATTGGCGCTCACCATCGACCTACAGAATGTGCTGTTCACCGCCTTCGAGCAGCTCTTGACCGCTCGGATCGACGGCGCGGTTGCATCCGGCACCTACGACGTGGGGTTGGAAACCCTCCGCGCCGAGAGCTTTGTCGTCACCGACCGGCGGACGATCTATGACCATCCGGGGACCGGCGCCGAGACCCGGCTGCTCACGGTCGCCCAGCGCCAGCGCAATCATCCGGTGAGTCTGGATGACGCTCTTGCTCATCTTTCCGATCGTCAGGCCGTCCTGCTCGTCAATGAGCGCTCGGGACGAGCCGCCGTGCAGGTCCCCGCGGCGAGCGTCATGCTCGATGACGGCGAGATCGAGCGGCGCGTCCGTCTGATCCGGCCGATGGATCAGCACACGGTCCCCTTGACCACCATGGTCGAGAGTCATTGGCACGAAGCGGATCGTGAACGTTTTGCTACGACCTGGCTGGCGGAGCTTGCCGAGGTGCCCGAGTTCACGGAAAGCACCATCCACATTGTGGCGGGCTTGCTGCTCCCCATCTGGAAGCGGCTGCCGAACGAATCGACCCGTGTCTATCGGCTTCAGACCGATGCGGGCGAACGCATCATCGGCCGCAAGGTTTCGGCCGCGTGGGTCGCAAACGTCGTTACGACGGACGCGCCTTCGCTGACGCCGGACGCTGCGTTTGCAGCACTGATGGAAGGACGGACCGTGCTCGACCTCGCGGAGGATCTCCAGCTTCGTCGCGTCCGGGTGATGGGTGCATACCGCATCGAACTGTCAGGCCTCAACGACACGATGCGCGATCGCCTGCGGGCCTACGGACTCTTTGGGGAGATCATCTCCTGGAAGCTGCGTATGTTCGTGCCTACCGACTTAAGCGGCATCGAGGTCCTGTCGAAAGTGCTCGACACGTATCCGGTAGCGCGCGTCAGTGAGCGGGAGGCCGCCTGATGTCCCGCGATGCTTCCGAACTGGCACGCCGACTCGCGCGCGACGCCGAAGCCGTGTGCCGATACTATCTCTCCAATGGCAGGCGGGCGGGGCGATACTGGGTGGTCGGCGACGTCCACAACACGCCGGGCCGCTCGTTGTTCGTACGGCTCCAGGAATCGCCGAAGGGACCCGCTGGGAAATGGATCGACGCCGCGACGGGCGAACATGGCGATCTCCTCGACATTATCCGCGAAAGTCTGGCCTTGCGAGACTTTCGCGAGGTCGCCGAGGAGGCGAGGCGGTTTCTGAAGCTGCCTCGTTCAGAGCTGCAATTCGCTCAGAAACCCATTCGTTCAGTCGCGGCGGCCGGATCGCAGGAAGCCGCTCGTCGGCTCTTTGCGATATCCAACCCGATTGAAGGGACACTAGCCGAGGCGTACTTGCAGCGTCGCGGAATTACTTGCATCGACCATGGTGGCAGCTTGCGCTTCCATCCTCGTTGCTACTATCGACCGGATGAGCATTCGTCGACCGAAACCTGGCCGGCGATGATAGCCTCTGTCACGGACCTCGAGGGACGCATCACCGGCGTACACCGCACCTGGCTCGATCCAGACGGCTTTGATCGCCTGCGGCTCGGCAAGGCTCCGATCGACACGCCACGACGCGCCATGGGCGACTTGCTCGGCAATGCTGTTCGTTTCGGCGTGGTCGATGACGTGCTCGCCGCCGGCGAGGGCATCGAGACCATGCTGTCGCTGCGTTACGCACTTCCGACCCTGCCCATGGCCGCTGCGCTCTCGGCCAATCACCTCGCAGCCATGCTGCTGCCATCTGGTCTGCGTCGGCTCTATATTGCCCGCGATGACGATGCTGCCGGAGATGCCGTACAGACTATTCTGACCCAGTGCGCGGAAGCCGTCGGCATTGAAGCGATCCCGCTGTCGCCTCAACTGGGCGACTTCAACGAAGATCTGCACATCTTCGGGATCGATGCTCTCCGAGCACGCTTGTGGCTTCAACTCGTACCAGAGGACGTCGCGCGCTTCCTGCATTCTCCGGCGGTAGCCGCGGAATAGCCGGGGCGCTTCCATCGGCGTCGAGATCGATCGCGCCGAGGCCAATGCCGCGAGAGACGCGACCACGGCCTTCTAGTGGGCGATCGGACGGCAAGCGGCTCGGGCCGGCAATGGCTACGTCCGGCTATTTTCCGCCGCGCGCCGGCGACGCGAATGGCAGATTAGCCATCTGGCGGGCGCGCTTTGCATCGCGAAGCAAAATAGCCGGCCTCCGCCATCCTCCGCTGCGCTTCGGCCCTCCGCTTCCGCCTACGCCCTGCGGGCTTCGGCGGACAAGCCGCTCCGGGTTCTGGCCCGTTCCGCCTGCCGTCTGAGTGATCGCCACGAAGGCCGCGATGGTCGCGGCCGATCCGGCAAAAGGCTCCCTGCCATGACCGACCGTGACGACATCGAACCGCCGCACGACGCATCTGCGACCGAACACGTTCTTACCGAATTGCAGCTCTTTGGTTACCGCCCCTTCGACGACCAGCCCGATCCACGGCCGCTTCCCGACGGCAGGATCATTACCGGTGCCGTCGCTGACATCTTCGATGCCCTGGTCGCCACGTTGAGCGACACGCGGCTCGAGCCGGACCTCGACGATCTGCTCTGGTCGACTGTCAACCTGTTCCATCGTGCCGTTGACCGCATCGGTCGCCAACTCGACGACAACGAACAGGCGCAACAGAAGAGTCAGCGCGAGCAGGACGGCTCCGAAGTTCGATCAGTCGAACTCGAGCGCGTGACGGCGGAAGGCATCACACTGATTGAGCGCCGCAATTGCCTGGAGCTCTTCCGCGACCAGGCCGTCGAACGCTTCGAGACTTACACTGGTTCATTCTGGCGCCCCCGATCGGGATCGCTGGTGAACCACCGCACGCTGACCGCAGCGATGATCGACTCCCGCGACTTCATCGCGGCCAAGCGCCGCGCCGAGACCGAGGTCATGTTGCCGGCTGGTCCGAAGATCGCGTTTACCGGCGGGCTCGATTTCAACGACCACAATCTCATCTGGGACCGCCTCGACAAGGTTCACGCCAAGCATCCCGACATGGTCCTGCTGCACGGCGGCTCCCCGAAGGGAGCCGAACTGATCGCCTCCAAATGGGCGGCGATCCGCAAGGTGCCTCAGGTCGCTTTCAAGCCAGACTGGACGAAACATGCCAAGGCAGCGCCGTTCAAGCGCAACGATGCGATGCTCGAACTCCTGCCGATCGGCGTCATGCACTTCCCCGGCACGGGAATTCAGGACAACCTTGCCGATAAGGCGAAGCGCCTCGGCATCCCCGTCTGGAGGTTCGGCGGCGCGTGAGCGCCGTCTTCTCGACTAAGGCATCGAGGCGAAATTGCTCACGCCGCAACTCCGCCTCGTTTCGGTCTCATATCCAAAGTCGCGCCGTGGTGGTGGTGGAAGGCGCAACGAGTACATCTATGCACATGGAGCCACCACCATGCTCGCCCTTGGGCTTGTTCTCAACGTACTCGGCATCGGCTTGTTCTGCTGGGCGATTTTCGCGCTCGCAGTGTATGCCCTGCCGTTTTTCGTCGCACTGAGTATCGGGATGACGGCGTTTCAGAGCGGCGCCGGCCTCATCGGCGCGCTGCTTATCGCAACGGCCGGTGGCGCGTTGACGCTTGTGCTTGGTCAGGTCGCCTTGGCTGTTAGTCGGTCCTCGGCCTTGCGCATCGCGATCGCGACAGCATTCGCTGTTCCCGCCGCCGTCGCCGGCTATCATGTGGTGTTCGCCCTGTCCCAGATCGGAGTGCCTTCACTGGCTTGGCGTGAGGTCTTCGCTTGCCTGGGCACGGTTTGCATTGGCGTCACATCATGGACGCGCCTGATTATTTTGGTGGAGACTCGTTCGATCGGGCCGGGCGAGGTGGTGGAGAACCCGTCCTAACCGGTTCTTACGGCCGCGTGGCCCGAAGGATCTGCGTTTCCAGCCTTCATCGTCGGACAGGTGCGCCTAGATCGGCGCGTTGAACGGGGGTGATCGGAACCTGAGCGCGGGCGAGGCAGTCCTCCTCGGAACTCCCATCAAGCTTGCCGGCATTCGGTCCGGCCCACGAAGCCGCGGCAGAGCGATGTTACCGCGATCGGTTCTTGGGGGGACGATGCCGCCTTTTGCAAGAGATTGCTTCTCTTTCCGCGCCGAATCGTTCCGACCCCTTGTTCGTCAAAACCGAGCTAGCCACGCTTCTCCAGAGATTGTGGTTCAGCACGCGGACGCACGTGGCCTCGTTGATGGCTTGATCTGGCCGAAGACCGGCTTCGCCTCGATCGTCTGAGCCGCAACGCCGTTGATGCGACTTTCTTCCCCTGGGCTTCGCCCATTCCTCGCGAGACAAGAAAGTCGCCACAACGACGTCCTGCGCTGCGCTCCGGCCCAAGCGGGTGCGTCGCCGATCGTCCTCGGCCCTAGATCGCCATCGAGGCCGCGGTGGTCGCGGGCTCGAAACACAACAGGAGAAGTGACATGGCTAACATCGGTTCTTTCAAGAAGGTCGGCAACGAATTCCAGGGCGAGATCGTTACCCTGAGCCTGAAGGCCAAGGGCGTTCGCATCGTCGCCGAGACCAACCGATCCAACGACAACGCTCCCAGCCACCGCATCTATGTGGGTCGCGCGGAGATCGGCGCGGCCTGGTCGAAGCGCTCCGAAGAGGGCCGCGACTACCTCTCGCTCAAGCTCGATGACCCCTCGTTCAACGCGCCGATCTACGCGAACCTGTTCGACGACGAAGGCGGTGAAGGCTACACCGTGCTCTGGTCGCGGCCGCGCAAGACCGGCGAGTAGGCCCACTCCATCAAGCCCCGTCCGGTCCGCCGGGCGGGGCTTCTCATCCTTCCAGGCATCAATTAGCGCGAACCGGCCGCCGGATCGAGCGGCTCGACATCAATCACTCGGCCTGCCCCCGAGTCTTCTTCTTGGAGTTTGTGGGCGGGCGAGTGAGCAGGTCGGCGGCTTCGACGCCCAGGCTGCGCGCGAGCCGATCGACAACGTCGATACCCGCCGCATAAACGCTTCGCTCGAGTGCGCTGATATAAGTGCGGTCAATTTCAGCACGATGAGCCAATTCCTCCTGTGACAAACCACGGGCCTGCCGGAGCCTCCGCAAATTGATTGCAAGTATCTCGCGTATATCCATACGCGAGAGGGCATGTCCTTGAAGAGTATTTCACCACGGAGTATTCTCTACAAAACGCGATCCGGACGGCTTCCGCGACAATTTTGGCGCTTCTGCTCCTTCCTGCCCGCGTGTTAGAAATTGTCTAAACTAAGGCGTGGAGTCTTATGAGGAAGCCGCCGCTCGACCCAGACGTCGCCGACGCTGCCCCTGCAGATCAAATTCTCACTGCCTACGATGAGCAGCATGTCGTGACCTACATGCGCCTTCTGCAGGCCGAAAGCCAAGGGGCTGACTGGACGGAAGTCGCTCGAGTGGTGCTGCATATCGATCCGGTGCGGGAGCCGGACCGTGCGCGAAGCGCATATCAGAGTCATCTCGCGCGCGCCAAATGGGTGACCGAGCAGGGACGCCTCTTGCGCGGCACCGGCTCAAAATAGAAGAAAACCGCCGGCCGACGACTTGCAGGCAGAACTATTTTCTTTTGCTGGCCGGTGGTCATTCCGGTGCACCACGTGGTGCCAAACTAGGGGCTTCCTACAACCGCCTCGTTCATAACTATTGCGCCGCAATCCTTGTTAGCTACGTGCAATGGGGCGGAAGCAATGCCTGAGTTCGACTGGCGATCGCCGGATTCGTTTAAGAGCCTAGAGAACGATGAGATCACTCACATCGCCTGGGAAGGCCTTCGTATGAACGTGGACTACCAACGCGACTACGAAGCAATCATTGCGAACAGCCCGAATGGCGAAGTAACCGAGGAATTCAGGAGGAGGTGGGGCATCTGCTTTCGCCCATGACCCGCAAAAGTCCTCCAAAGAACAGGCGATCTTTTGGACGCCTGAGGTTCTAGCGTCCGTTGTTCCTGTGACAACCGCGCCGGCTGTTGATCGCAAGTCAGCGAATCAACCGCTGCTCGACTTTGCTGCCGGACAGGTGTGCCGCGCCGCCGACGGTTGGCACGCGGTGCTGCACATCGGTTCGGCGGAGCATCGCATCTGGTCGAAACAACCGCTGACCGCAGCCGCTCACTACGCAGCCGAGTTGCCACTCGACCGCGATTTCGAAGCGCGTGCGCATGCCGCCACGCGGCTGTGGCGCGCGATGAACGGGCGCGCGCCAGGATCTCCCTTTCATCGCTTGTCTAAACAGCGGCGCGAACGACTATGCGCGGCTCTTCGCGCAGTCGCTGCGTACTTCGCCGGCGAGAGCTTCGAGAACGCAACGTTGACCTAGTCATCGGACGGATTTCCGAGCCGTTCCCTCACGATGATCTCACTACAGAGCCTCTCTACGAAGAGCGGTATTATGTCGTTGTGGGTGCTCAGAACCCCTGGGCGCGCTCCCGTAAAGTCTCTTTGGGAGATTTGGCGAATGAACAGTGGATTCACATGCCGCCGAACAACATCATTAGCGATTTGATCTCTGCCGCATTCGCGAAGCAAAGCGTTCCGGTCCCGCAGGAAAGAGTAGCGTCACTGTCGATGCACTTACGAACACAGTTGGTTGCCAATGCCGGCTTTATCACGATCATGCCCAATTCAATGTTTCAGTTTAATGCCAAGCGATGGGGGCTAAAGGCGCTCCCGATTGATCTTGGGATCAAAGGACGAAACGTCTCAATCGTTACACTCAAACACCGTACTCTGAGCTCGGTGGTTCAGGTGTTCATTGAGCATGCGCGTTTGGCGTCTAGGCAACTACGTCAAGAAACCAACTAGGCACTTCTGCTTCTGGCCCTTCGCGACATATTGCGCTGCCGCACGACCTCTGTCGCTAACGGGTATAGCGGACATAGATAGGCCGCCGTCAATCGCAGAGGGCGACGCTCGTGACCCTTAGCGGCCGCGACTCTTCGCCGGATCACGACGTTTGCTGTGATTACCCGATGCGGACGCGGGCCGACGCGTTACACGAGACAGTTCACGCATGTGCGCGGCAAGGGCTTCCCGGAAATCCAGGACGTATTGCGGATGTTCGCGCCGCTTGTCCCAAACGACCGCGAGCGGCTCGCTAAGTGGTTTGCCCTCGTCCGTAATGCGGGCGACACGCAGCCCATATCGATGCGTCTGCACAACCGAGGGAATAATCGCAACTCCAAGCCCCGCCTCGGCGAATGCGAGCAAGTTGTGCGGCACGCTGCTTTCGAAAAATACACTCGGCTTCAGCCGGGCAAGACGGGAGGCTCTGTCGAACGTTCTGCGGACAACAAAACCCGGATCAAGCAGAAGCAAGGGATGCAAGGCAACTCGGCGAAGATCAATCGTGCCATCGAACTTGAATGAGCATGGGTCGTACGCGGCAAGAAGCGTGACTGACGGTACGGGATAAATCCCGATGGAGCGATCATCGGCCTGAATGGATTGCAGCAGACTTACACCAAGATGAATTTCGCCGCGTTCAAGTAGGGAGAGTGTCTTCGGACCAATCGCCTCGATTAGCTTGACCTCCACCTTCGGATAATGTCGGGCGTATACATGCAGAAATGTTGAAAAGACGGTTTCTATCTGCACCGGCGAGGCGGCGACCC
This sequence comes from Bradyrhizobium sp. ORS 86, assembly GCF_045571475.1. Taxonomy (NCBI): domain Bacteria; kingdom Pseudomonadati; phylum Pseudomonadota; class Alphaproteobacteria; order Hyphomicrobiales; family Nitrobacteraceae; genus Bradyrhizobium; species Bradyrhizobium sp. ORS 86. Next base: position 1,243,697 of record NZ_CP120699.1, read on the forward strand.
TCAAAATGCCCGCGTCACCATGCCGAAGCAACTGCGCCTGCTCTCGCAATGCGCTGGCGGAGCCCAGGAGGGCGCGGCAGCTGCCCAGAAGCTGCTCTCCTGCGCCGTTCAGGAAAAGTCGGCGGCCCACGCGGTCAAACAAGGTAAGCCCGAGTTCTTCTTCGAGAGCGCTAATCTGCCGCGAAAGTGCGGGCTGGGCGACGCGTAAGTGCTGCGCCGCCTTGGAAATCGTCCCCAGTTCCGCCACCGTGGCGAATGTTCGAAGATGCTTGAGATCCATAGCCGATGTTTATGCCGAATGAGCATAAGCGGCTAGCGAATTTATCTATTGGACGGACAGGGCGCGGGGGCGCATCTGTTGTGCCGGGGACATTCAGCGCATCACAGGGAGGACGTCATGCATAGGACGGGTCTCAAATTGCTGGCCGCGCTCGTATTCGCAGCCGCTGTCGGTCAGGTCGAAGCCAAGCCCTTCCCTTCGCGCCCGATCACAATGGTAGTTCCGTTTGCTCCGGGCGCGCCCGTAGACCTGGTTGGGCGCTTGGTGGCCGAACGCATGCGGACATCGCTTGGGCAACCCATCATTCTTGAGAATGTCAGCGGTGGAGGTGGCAGCCTTGGCGTTTCGCGAGCCGTCCGCGCCGCGCCGGATGGCTATACCATCAGTCTCGGAAACATCAGCTCGCACGTCCTAGACGAGGCCATTTTTACGCTTCCGTTCGACGTGTTGAATGATTTTGAGCCGGTCGCCTTGCTCGCCAGCAATCCCCAATTGATCCTTTCAACAAATGCCGTGCCAGCGAGTGACCTGAACGGGTTGGTTGATTGGCTAAAGGCGCATGCCGATAAAGCGTCAGCCGGAACTGGCGGGATTGGCGGAGTTGCCCATGTCGCCGGAATTTTTTTCCAAGAGAAGACGGGCACGCGTTTCCAATTCGTGCCCTACAGGGGCACGAATCTGGCGCAACAGGATTTGATCGGCGGACAAATCGATCTCCTCTTCGATCAAGCGGTGAGTGCCTTGGCAAATGTGCGCGCCGGCAAGATCAGGGCATATGCCGTCACATCAAAAGCACGTCTTGCATCTGCGCCCGATATTCCGACGGTCGATGAAGCTGGCCTGCCGGGCTTCCACATATCCGTCTGGAATGCAATTTGGGTTCCCAAGGGTACGCCGAAGGAGATCATTGCCAAGCTCAATGCTGCCGCCAAAGACGCGCTGGGTGATCCCGCCCTTCGCAGAAACCTGGACGATCTTGGGCTGGAGATCCCCCCGCTCGACCAGCAGACGCCGGAAGCGCTTGGAGCATTTCACAAGGCTGAGGTCGACAAATGGTGGCCAATTATCAAGGCGGCACACATTAAGGCGGAATAAACCGTTTCCAGGCCGACCGGTTCGACGAAGGTTCGCGACTACACTTTGCGCGTTAGCCATTTCCGGTTCTGGCCCATCACGTCGATCCCGCGACTGGTCGAAAGGGCCGCTATCGAAGGGTAACCGGACCACCAGCGAAATCGGGAAGACAGCCGCCCATGAGGCGTAGCGCAAGATCGTAGTCCGTCGCTGGTTATCCGGCCGGATCGTCTCGGCGGCCGCCGCGTCATAGCGCCACGGCGAAGCAGTAGTGCCCATCTTCATCGGCCGTGGCGCGCCATCCTACGCCAGAGCACGCTGGGACTACCTCCGGCGTCTCTCTTTCCGATCCTTCTCGCCAACGCGCCTTCGTCTTCGCCCCTCAAGGAGGTAAAGCCGGCCAGGGAATAGAATTCCGGCGTGTGTATTCTTGCCGTAGCCAATTCTGCGGCCCATGATCCGAACAACAAAATTTGGGAGGGGCTAATGGCAAGGGAGCTCGCTTATTACGACGAGGCCGCCGCCGAGTACGATCGCGCGTTTGCACACGTCTCAAGCTACTTTTTGCCGGCCCTCTTGCGCGCCGCAGGTGTTGCGTCTGGCATGAAGGTGCTCGACATCGCGACCGGTACGGGATTGGCAGCGGCAGAATCGTTGCGCGCAGTCGGATCAACCGGGCACGTCGTGGCTGCCGATATGTCGGAGGCCATGGTCGAACAAGCGAAGCAGCGCCTGAGCGCAGCGCCAAACGTCACCTTCGCGGTGGAGGACGGTCAATCTCTCTCTTTTGCGGATGGCAGTTTCGATGCCTTGATTTGCAGCCTCGGGCTTATGTTTTTCCCTGATCCCTCGCGCGGATTGTCAGAGTTTTTGCGTGTCCTTCGCCCAGGCGGGCGCGCAGCGGCCTCCGTTCTCACTGTGCCCGAACGGTCCTACAACGGCCGGATCAACGCCATCATGGCCAAGCACCTGCCCGCAATCAGCGAGGCGACGGAAAGGACGTTTTCATTGGGTGATGCGGTTCGTCTGCGGCAATTGCTCGAAACGGCCGGGTTCCGAAATGTCGAAATATCGAGGGAGGCGCATCGGTTCAGCTTACCCTCGTTCGATGCTTATTTTGGCCCTTTCGAGCGCGGCGGAGCGTCGACTGGACAGGCTTATCTGACGCTCCCTGAATCGGTCCGCGATAGCGTTCGCAAAGAAGTGCAACGCAGTCTCGGAGACACCGGCGGACCTGTAGAAATCGAAGTTGAATTTCAGTTTGGAAGCGGCCAGCGCTAGTGGCGCAGTCGGTCAGCCAGTCGCGCATCCGGCTCCGGATAGCGCCTGCATGCGGTCCGATTGAGAGACTGATCGAGACGGCCGTTATCAATGCATAGTGCATCACCCCGCCGGCCTGGAAGCCAGCCGTTCGTAAAGGCGCAGCGCAAGATCGTAATCCGTCGCAGGTTATCCGGCCGGATCGCGTCGGCGGCCGCTGCGTCATAGCGCCACGGCGAAAGAGTAGTGCCCATCTTCATCGGCCGCGGCGCACCCGACACGATTCGAACGTGTGGCCTTCGCCTTCGGAGGGCGACGCTCTATCCAGCTGAGCTACGGGTGCTTACTGCTTACGCAGTGCTTACGCAGATTTCGCGTGTGAGTGAACCCCAACGCGCAGCCCTCGCAAGCCTTTGCATTACAATACTCTTTCTTCCTCACTTTTCGCACCAGCCGGCTTGACACCTGCCTTCGGAGGGCGACGCTCTATCCAGCTGAGCTACGGGTGCCTACTGCTTACGCAGCGCTTACGCGGCTTCCGCGTACGAGTGGACCTCAACGCGCAGTCCTCGCAAGCCATTGCGGTACAATACTCTTTCTTCCTCACTTTTTGCACCAGCCGGCTTGACATCTGCCTTCGAAGGGCAACGCTAAGCGACGGACTCAAATAGCAATTTGAGATGGTTGCAGGTCCCCGATTTGAACCTACTCGCCGACCATTTTTTGGCGGCGACGGATCGCGCACGAACGGCGGCTTTTGGCGGACTATCGAGATCCGACGTTCCGAGTTAGGCTGCTCTCCGGTAAGAAAACAGAGCTTCCGAAATAGTGGGTTTCGCGATGTAGCGGACCACTGACTCGAATCCCCGACACATCAGCGCAAGCGGCGCGTAGCGCCCGGGTACTAACCGTCTGGGCGGTCCTTCCAGTCAACGGCGGCCGGAGACCCCGCCGCGCATTCATCGATGCCAGCGCGTCACCGAGCTCAGCTTCTTCTTTTGTGCGCCACGTTGTGATTCGTTACGATGCTCGCGGGCGCTAAACCAGGACTTCCGTGGGGCCGGACAGCTGATTTGACAGAGCATGTTGCGCCCGCGCACCGGCCGTGCGCCGATGCCTATTTGCGGAATGATCACAACGACGAGGCCTTGGCGAGCATCGTCCCGTAGATCGGAATGCTGAGGCTCTCGATGGCGGCTTGCTGCTGCGCCCCGAAAACGTCCCGCTCGTCCGCCGACGCCGAGATGTTCGGCCGGTCGATCGAGATCTTGATGGCGTTGCAGGTATCGACGAAGAAAGTGCCGACGACCCGCTCACGGGGCAATCCCAGAAGCTTGGCGATATTACAGCTCGAGAAGACGTTCGAGTGCAGTGCGGCTTCATAGTTCTCGGCCGACGTGAAGATGATGTCGAACGTCAGGCGGTTGATTCCGGCGTCCTTGCTGCGGATCACGACGGCCATGTCGAGCAGGCGGTTCGACTTGAGCAGTACACCGCATGGGGGCGCATCAGCGATCAGCGATAGCGTACGATCATCCAGATTGCCGGAATAGTTTGTTTCACCGATGTCCTCGTAGCGCGGACGAGCGCTACCTTCTGCCCTCCACGAGTCGCCGTCCGCTCGGAAATAGGTGATGTCGAACATCACGTTCTTGATAACGTCCTCATTCTGCAACAGATGATAGAGGGACCATTCGTACGCGTCGGGCGCATCCAAATGGAGCCGCGAAGTCGATTTCGGCTTGGCAAGCTTGGTGATGCGGTCGATCTCGACGGCGTGCCGCGTGGCCAGCCGCTGCGGATCGCGGTCGACGGTCCGCAGCAGGATCGCCGGGTTGGCTGCGTCCGCATCCGTGATGGTGAAGGTCGCATTTTCTAGCGCATCCGGGAATTCGTGCTGAATCAGGTTGATGACAGCCTCCTTGATCTTCGGATAGTGCTCGAAGAACACCGGATCGCGCGTTCCGCTCGGCACAATTGCACCGAACAGCCCATCGTCACGGCGGAAGCTCACGAGATTAGGAGACAGAGGATAGGCAATGTTGCCGGCCGTGGCCTTGCGGCCCGGATAGCCGTAGTGAATCAGATAGTGTGTCAGCAGGCTCGCCAGCAGAACCGCCGCTTCCTGTGTCTTGGCCGAGGTTTCGATGATGATTCCGAGCTCGCGCTGACTATCCTGGACCGGCTTTGCCTGCACGCCGTTCCGACCATAGATCAGTACGTCGGCTGGGATCTTCTCTAGGTCGGCCGGATCGATATAGATCACCGAGACCTTGCGGGCGCCAAGCCTCCGCGATCCTTCCAGCTTGATGCTCCACGGCCAGGGTTTGCCTGCACGAACGAACCTGCTGTTGCGGATGCCGGCGACACCAGAGTTGCGCGAGAAGAACTCCGTCTTCTCCATCGCAAGCACGCCTTCGGGATAGAACTGGAGTTGCGGATGGCTCTCCTCGTACAGCGAGTGCGCCGCAATCGAATACGCGGTGCAGCGTCGTGCCGGATTGGGCGCGACGAACAGCGCCGAGCCATCGTCATAGATCTCGGCGACGAGGCAGTCCGACGGTGAGCCGGGATCACAGGCAAGCGCGCCGCACTCCAGAATGTGGCCGACATGGTAGGCGAGGCCTGCATCGATGCCGCGACGGATCATGTCGGAGGCAAATAGTGCGACATCGCAGGAACGACCGGCCAGCACGTATTGTGCGCCGTCCTCCAGCGCGGTGATCAGAGGATGGATGCCCATCTGCCCGACGATGATGCTTTCGCGCAGCGCTTCCTCGCTGAGCTCGGGACCGGCGCCGGTTGCGCGCAGGGCTCCCTTGCGAAATTCCTGGATGACGAATTCCGGATCAAGTTCGGCACGGATGACGGCGACCTTCGCGTTAGTCACCTCAAGCTCACCGAAGACTTCCTTGGCGAGGCCGATCATCCAGTCGAGGTTGCGGTTGCCGCCCGCCATGCCGCTGGATCCCAGGATCACCGGGCAGCCGAGTTTCTTGCCGGCCTCGACCATGTGACGGAAATCCGCCTTCACGGCTTCGTGCTCAAAATACTCCGTCCCGGTGCCAAGATAGAAAGGCCCGGCATCCATCGAACCGCCATCGCAGATGATCGCATCGACGCGGCCGCGCAACGCGTTTTCCAGAGACTCCTTTGGATAGCCGTAACCAAGAGCGCCGCAGGCGGAAACGACCCGGTAGATGAGCTTTGCCATGATGTATAACTTTCCTGAAGGGGGGTGAAGCCTTCTCGGTTCACCACTGGTGCTGGCGGCCACTCTGGTCGAGGAACTCGGCGAAAACAAATACGGCTTCAGTATGCGGGTATCGGTGCCAGCTATGGCCGACGTCTGTTCAGCGATTGTCGTAAAAGGCGGCTGCCGCCGCGATCACCGCGGCGGCAAATTCCCGGTAGAGCCTATGATTTGTAGAGGGTTGCCACCGCATCGTGGAGCTTCAGCGCCAGCGGCGATGCAGCGTAGGCATCCGTCACGACCTCGATGTAGGCACCGGTTTTGGACCTGCCGGCGTCTTCCAGCGCCCGGTCGAATTCGTCACAGGTGGTGACGCGCGCCGTGAGCCAATCGTCGTTCCCGAAGGCCTTCGCCAGGTCAGCGTAGTGCCACGGGGCGATGTCGTTGTAGGCGATGCTCGGCTCCCTGCAGAGCAGCCGTTCGATCAAATAGCCGTTGTTGTTGAGCACGAAGATGATCGGCGCCAAGCCCAGGCGGCCAAACTGGCTGATCTCCTGCACGGTAAGCTGATGCGCTCCGTCTCCCGTCACCAAAACGACTCGGCTGTCCGGTGCGGCAACTGCGGCGCCGAATGCCGCCGGCGTCGCCCAGCCGATCGAGCCCCAGAGAGTCTGGTTGTGGAAGGTCGCGCCCTGCGGCAGCAACGCAAACCCCAGGCCCATCGAGACGGTACCCGTTTCAACGACGAGGATGTCATCCGGCTTCAGGAAGCGTTCCCACCGCGAATAGAGGGCGGGGGCGTCGATTGGGTCGTTGTCCTTGCCACTCACTTTGCCGAGGGATTTCGCCTTGATTCTGGCCCAGCCGCGTTTCGGCAGGTGATCCACGAGAGCAACGAGCAGATCGGCCATCTCAACATCGTTGAATCTCCTGCCGCCGATCTGAACATGGTGATGATTGATCGCGATGGTCTTTTCCGGCGAAAGCCGTGCGGTGAAGGCGCCGGTGTTGAAATCCGTCAGCGGCGCACCGACCAGCATGACGCAATCGCGCTCTTCGACGAAGGTACGCACCTCGTCGTTCATCAGCGCTCCGTTGTAGATGCCGACATAGGACGGATGCCGCTCGTCGAGCGCGGACTTGCCCATGAGCATGGTGCTGAACGGCAGTCCCGATGCATCGATCAGGCGCTGTAGCAGCTCGCGCTGACCGGTCCGGCTGACGAGAATGCCGGCGATCACGCAGGCCGTGCGCGCCTTGTCGATTGTCGCAGCGATGGCCTCGACGGCCGCGGCGAGATTGTCCGGGTTGCTGCGCGGAGGCGAGATCGGCGTCGCCTCGCCAAGCACCGGCTGATTGGCGAGATCAGCCGGAAACGCCATGTACACCGGCCGGCGGTGATAGAGCGCTTCCGCGATCAGTCGCTCAGTCTCGTAAACGGCATTCTGCGGCGTCATCACGGCATGTGCGCAAACGACCGGTTCTGTCATTCGGCGGAAGAGGTCGTATTCGCCGTTGCCCAGCGTATGGTGCATCGGCGCGCGGGCGGCCTGCGTCGCCATGTTCGGACTGCCCACGAGGTGAAACACAGGCAGGTGCTCGGCATACGCGCCGGCGATGCCGTTGATCGCGCTGAGCTCGCCGACGCCATAGGTCGTGCACAGCGCTGCCGCACCCTTGATGCGTGCATAGCCGTCCGCCGCATAGGCCGCGTTGAGCTCGTTGCAACAACCGACCCAGCGCATGTTCGGATCGTTGTAGATTGCATCGTTGATCGGGAAGGCGTAGTCGCCAGGCACCCCGAACACGTCGGTGACGCCAATGTCGTGAAGACGGGAGAGAACGTATTGGATGACAGTCTTGGTCATGACGAGCTCCGATTGACTTCGATGGGAAGGAGGCGATTGGAATTGGGCTGGAAGACCGGAGCGCTGCGTCCATGCAGCACGAACAGGCTCGTATTCCACGACGCCGAGAACGTCAGCCCGAATGCCAGGGCGGTCCATTTGCCGAGCGGCACCGCAAGCAGATAGACCGTCACAAAAGCCAGAGATATGCCTAGGAACCCTGCGAGGCTGTTGGCGATCACGGCTGCTGCTGCCGGCCCGCCGAGCCGTCGCTGCAGAATGATCATCAGCGAAAGATACAGGACGGGCGCAGCAGCCAGCACGCCCGTCCACATCGGACTAGCCACGAGGCCAAGGACCTCGATCGCACCGACCAGCAGTGCAACGGCCAGACCTCGCACGATCAGATCACTTGCGTGCTGCCCCGGCGAAGACGCCGAGGCCAACGCATGACGATATGGCCGGACGAGGACGATGCAGAGCGGGAAAACGCATGCGCCGAGCAGGAGCGCAGTGGGCAAGCTCGAGTCTCCCCAGAGCGATAGCGCGAGATAGAAGAGCCAGACGCACATTGCCCCGCCGACGCTGAAAGCTGTCGACAGGCGTTGTGCTAACAGCACGTAAGACGTTGCGAAGATGGCAGTCGGAATGTTCTGGGCAAAGGTCGACAGCGCGGTCTGAGAAATGAAAGCTGCGTCATGGTTCTGGGCCAGAAAGAAGAAAGCCGGGCCCGACGTGACGGGGAGCGTTGCGAGCAATGCGCCGACTACGGGGCCGGCCTTTTCGGCAAGAACGGTGACGGATACGGCGATCAGCGCCGAAAGCCCCATCTTGAGCAGCAGCGCGAGCACGAATCCTTCATGGATGTGAACAGCAGCGAATGACATGTGGTCGCCTCTGGAATGGTGTGCACTCGCCGCCGTGTGCGAGCGGCGGGACCATCTCTCAAGCGAGCCTCGGTAACAAATACGGTTTGGCTATATGGCTATTGGTGCGCCAGATGGCTGGACACCCCCGGCGTCGACGTCGGAGCCGGCAAATTTCATTGCAGTCGCTTTGAAGAGCTAGCTTGCCGTGATCTGGCAGACCGTATGGACGATCTTGCCACGAAGCGGATTCACGCGGTCACTTCAGCGGTCAAGCCGCCGATCGGATCTATCGCGACGCGTCGTATAGGCCCCGCAGCGAAAGAATGACAGGCTCAAATCAGAGGTGGAAGATATCGTCCATCCAGCCTGTGGCCTCCTGGGCCAAGCGAAGCCGATTGTTGACCTGCACGTGGCCGTCCGCCCCGGAAGCCGCGTCGAGCAGAACGAACGCCTTCCGGGTCGATTTGATGTCGCGGTGCCAGGCATGAGCCTGTGCCGCGAAGACGGGCGAGTCGCCCACGCCGAGGATCGACAGGAATGGTACGGTGACCAAGGCAGGGTCGGCGATCATGTTCGACGTGCGCGCCAGGAAGTCCTGCGGACTGCTCGCACCGGCTTTCCACAACGTGACTTGCGCGCTGCGCAGGGCTGATGCCGAAGGCGGCTGCGCTGACTTCGCCTTCTCTTTGACCGCCAGCGCGAACATCTCGGCCGGGTTCGGAAACGGCGTGCTGGCGATCACGGTGGCAAAGCGTTCATCATGGCCCGCCGCGCGCGCGGCGAAGTACCCGCCCAGACTGAGCCCGATCAAAGCAATGCGGCCGGGCTTCGCTCCGAAACGACTGACGAGCAGATCAACAATCGCAGCGATGGGCTTCTCCGCTTCAGCTTGCCAATAGAGTCCGTCCGCCTGCGTGATGCCTTGTCCTGGGAGATCGGCCAGCGCAACGGAGTAGCCGCGGTCGAGAAGGTTGCGGCCGATGGTCAAGAACAGATCTTCAAAGCAAGTGTCGGCACCGCCTATCACGAGCACCACGGGGGCGTTCGGATTCGCATTCTGGAAATAGGCGCCAGGCAGTTGCTTGCCGGCGAAAGGTACCTCGAAATGAGACGCGGGGAGCGCAAGCTCCTTCATGGCTGCGACAAAGGCAGTCTTGTGTTTGACCACGAGGGACTTGAACAGATCGCCGGGGCCTGCGAATTGCCAGGCTGAGCGGTAGCTGGCGAACGCCTTGAGCCGGGCCTCACCGGCGGCACGCTTTCGGCCCTGCACATTCCAGCTGTCCGCCTGGGCGTTCGTGGCGTCGCCGTAGTTTGAGAAGGCGCGCACCCAGCTGTCCGCATCGCCATCTGTAATCTCCGAAGCGATGTAGAAAGCCTGCCCGATATCAAGGCCGCCCGCGGGACCCCAGCCGAGCGCCGCAACGAAAAAGAGGTCCATATCCGGATCGGCAAAGCGATAGGTTTGGCCAAGACGCTGATCGGGCCGCTTGTCGGTCGCAGTGGATTGCGCCATTGACCCCTCCGTGGCCAAAGTTGCAGCAGCGAGGCTCGCTCCAGCGACGATTATCGTTCTCCGATCCATTGCTCAACTCTGTTCTGAGAAAGGTCTCTGAAACTGACGATCGTTGCGATAATATGAGTATTGCTCATATCCTCAACTCGCGTTTGGCGCCACGGGCGATTCCCAGTGAAACTGACATCAAAACAATCAGTTAAACGCAGGACGCCGCAGCAGGCTCGTGCCCAAAACAAGGTCGACCTCATATTGGAAGCTGCCACGCGGCTCATTCAGCGAGGCGGCATGGACGGCCTGACGACGAATGCAATTGCTGAAGCGGCCGGAGTCAGCATCGGCACGCTGTATCAGTATTTTGATAACAGGGACGCGGTCCTCGAAGCGTTGTCGGGGCGAGAGCTGGAAGGACTGTCAAATCGTGTGATGCAGGCGATGACGACTGCACGCGCCGGGGCGACAGGAGAACGCATTCGGATCATCGTGCATTCCATACTGACGAGCTATGGCGGGCGGCGTCGGGTCCACCGAGTTCTGCTTGAACATGCGTTGTCGCGCGGACCTGCCACCAGGCTGAACCCACTGTTCAAGAGCCTGACCGACATGCTGACGACAGCCGGCCCGGACGGCTCGGGTGGCGTGAGAAGACCTATGCGCCCGGCGGACGCATTCGTTCTTGTCTACGCCTTCGCCGGCGTGATGCGCGCGGTGGTGGCGACGGAAAATAAACAGGTGCCGCAGCACGAGCTGGAGCAATCGCTGACCAGGCTCATCGCCGGCTTTGTCGAGGGCAGCTAGAGGAGGCTTGCTCGCGGCTCGGCGCGGTCTCGCCGTTTCCGTGATGGACGGTCGCGACACCTGTGAGCTTGACAGCTTGGCGCCTTTGTTAGCACTTTGCAACCATCGGTTTACCGCTGCAGGAAGACGGAGGATGCAGTACCGCCATCTCTATTATTTCGTGAAGATTGTCGAAGCCGGCAGTTTCTCTCAGGCTGCCAGGACCATTCACGTGGCGCAGCCGGCCTTGAGCCAGCAGATCGGCGAACTGGAGGCCTCGCTGGGCGTTGCATTGCTGCATAGAAGTGCACGGGGCATCAAGCCGACGGCCGCTGGGCAGCGGTTCTACGACGAAGCGTCCTCGATTCTGCGGCGGTACGAGAATCTACCGGCCCTGGTGCACTCCAGGATCGGTGAAATCGAAGGGCCGGTCAGCCTCGGGATGCCGGCATCGCTTTCCACGACCCTGGTCGGGCCCTTCATCGAGTTGTGCCGGGCTACTCATCCCAAGATTGCCTTGAGATTCGTTGACGGCGATAGCGAGTTCCTGCGCGAGGAGGTCGAGAAGAGTCGCCTAGACCTGGCTCTCATTTTTGAAGATGAGTTCTTTCCCACGGTGCAGCGGCAGCCGCTGTTCCGGCAGAACCATTATCTCGTTCGCGGCAAGCAATCGGCTCCGGTCGCCGGCTCAACAATCTCGATCAAGGAACTTGCGGCGATCCCGCTGATCCTTCCGGGGCAATCGAATGCGCGGCGGATCGTTATCGACCGTGCTTTCGCCAGGGCCGGCATGTCGGTGCAGCTCGCCGCGGAGGCGGCCAACATCTCGAGCGAACTTTCCGCGGTGCGCTCCGGCGCTGCCAGCACGATCCTTAATCTGGGTGACATGTCAGGTTTCTCGCTCGCCGAATTTGCCGAGCCGGTGCTGATTACGCCGACGTTCCATCTTACCTGCTGCCTGATTTGGTCCAACCAGTTCACCCTGACGCTGGGTGCCGAAGGCGTGAAGAAACTCCTGATTGAATTTCTGAAGGAGCAGATCGAGCACGCCAGGAAGCCGGGAGCGGTGTGGTTAGACTAGATACCGATAGGCAGGCACCGGAAGGTGCCTGCCGCTCGTCCGACTAGCGGCCGCCGCCGCCATGCTCGTCGGCAAATGCGACGCCCGCCTGGGTCTCTTCGATGGCCTGGCGGACCAGCTCCACCGCGCGTGCGCGGTGACCGCCCTTGTTTGCAGTCGCCTCCTGCAACGACTGCAGCGCTTGATGCAGCGATGCAAGCGCACGTTCCATGTTACCCTGATAGGCCTCGGCCGATTGCGCTGTGGCCGCGAGCAACCCGATGCTCGCAACGCCGGTTGCGACAGTTGCGGCGAAGCCGCGGCGCGTGAACTGAGAATCGAATTTCATGTGGTGTTCCTTCTCTCGATGCGGAAATGCCAGGCGGCTGATCGTTCCCTCATGATGAGGCGACAGGCGCCGTGCGCCACTTCCGTGGCCGATCCATCGCTCCGCGGCAAATACCGTTTGAATATGCGGGCATAGCCGTCGCCGATGGCGACGGATCGGCATGCGGTGTCGTGTTCGATGATGAAGGTCGCAGACCGTAACGCCTTCGTGAAAGCGACCATCGAAGCAACATCGACGCATGAAATGGCCGTCGTTGCCGAGTCACGGATACGAAGCGTAACGCTTTGACAGACCGTACCAAAGGCTAGTCGCGTGCGTGGCTTCAACACGAGCCGATCGGGATCGAAGCACGAACCTATAGGCCGCGCAGATACCTGCATATGGAAGCTGTATTTGTCCGGGATGCCAGCGTGGATCATTAGTGGCGCCCGTTAAGTGGCGGGCCGGAGCGGATCTCTCCCTCGTGAAAGTGTTTCAGCGGCGCTGAGGGAGTGCCACGAGCTGGGCCCCGGACCGAAGTGAACGCAAGCAGATGAGGGGGCTCCCTGAGGAGCCAAGCAATGATCCATGTCAAATCGACTGTCGATAAGAGCACGAAGCCAAGCGCTCGCGTCCCACATTCTGCCGGTCTCGGCGACGATGATCGGCGTTTGCGCGACGCTGATCGGCCTCGTCAAGCTTGCCGAAGCAAAGCATGGATCGTCGCATGTCGACGAATACGCCGCTCTCGCATCGGTCATGTTCCTGGCGAGTGCGCTGACATCTTACCTCTCAATTCGATATTCCCAGCGCGCCGGCCTGAGCTATCGCATCGAGCAGATCGCAGACCTGATCTTCCTGGGCGGTCTGATCGGGATAACGCTCGTTGCGACGCTGTTTGCCTATGAAGTGATCTGACCAACAAGGCTTCGCCAAGGGACCGCCTGGCAAGCTGGCGCGGTGGTGCGTCCGACGATGCACTCAGAAAGAGAATAGATTCGTTCAATCAACCAGAAGAGAAGGCCAATGCATCGCAAATCAATCAAGCTCGCCGCCGTTGGCGGCATCGTCCTGACGCTCGCCAGCAGCGCGGCGTTCGCGGAAGGCACAGCAGCTCAACGGCAGGCCTGCACGCCGGACGTGTTTCGGCTGTGCAGCCATTTCATCCCGAATGTCGGCGAGATCGTTGCCTGCCTGCGGGGCAATGAAGCCCGGCTGAGCGAGGCGTGTCATGAGGTGATGTTCGGCGGCGAGGTCGAGCCGGAAAGATACTCACCGGCCCGCTCGCAGGCGGCATGGACCCGATGAACGGCCGCGCGCTCGCAACCAAGATACAAGTGAGGTTCTCATGAATATGTTGAAGCAGATGAAAGCACCGTCGGTCCTGAGGCGCTGCTTGGGTGCAATCGCTGGCGCGGCCGCATTGGCGCTTTCAGTCGTCGCCGCAGATGCGCAAACCTCTTTCTATGACGCATCGCGCCAGGAGATTGCCGGACGTCCGGGAACGCTGATCCGCTCAGAGCCAATGGGCTTCGCGCCTGCGGGCGCCAAGGCCTATCGCGTGCTCTATCGCTCGACCGGCATGCACGGCGAGCCGATCGCGGTGTCCGGCGTCATCATCGTGCCGCCGGGCCCAGCACCTGCAGGCGGGCGGCCCGTGGTTGCCTGGGCGCATCCGACAACGGGCGTGGTGCCGCACTGCGCGCCGTCGCTTGCGATTTTTGTGTTCCAGCAGATGGCCGGCTTGCGTCAATTGATCGAGCAGGGGGTCGTGGTTGCTGCCACCGACTATCCGGGTTTGGGGACGCCCGGCCCTCATCCGTATCTCGTCGGCGACAGCGGAGCGCGAGCGGTGATCGATTCCGTGCGTGCCGCGCGCAACCTGCCAGGCGCGGAGACCGGCAACAGTTTTGCGGTTTGGGGGCATTCGCAGGGCGGACAGGCCTCGCTCTACACCGGTCTGATTGCCGGGACTTATGCGTCCGAACTCAACCTGGTCGGTGTTGCCGCGGCGGCGCCCGCAACTTCGCTGGTCACCTTGATGGGTGACGATTTCAAGACCTCTGGTGGCAAGAACTTGACTGCGATGACGTTGTGGTCGTGGTCGCGCGTTTATGGGGCGCCGATCAACAAGGTCGTGTTGCCGGAAGCCATGCCGGCAGTGGACCAACTGGCCAACGAATGTATCGAATCGATCTTCGATATCCTGGCCCGACGCCGGACGGAGAAGCCACTCGAGGAACACTTCCTCTCGGTGCCGAACATTGCCACTGTCGAGCCCTGGCGTTCCCTGGCGGCCCGCAACACCCCGGGCGCGCTGCCGCCGAGCATTCCGCTCTTTCTCGCGCAAGGCACGAACGACGATATCGTGCGCCCTGAAGTGACCGCGAGCTACATGCAGCGGCAGTGCAAGGCAGGCAGCAAGGTGCGGATGATGTGGGTACAGGGCGTCGGACACGGCTTTGTCGCCCGCGACAGCGCCGATGCCGCCGTCAGCTGGATGATGGATCGCTTCGCCAGCCGGCCAGCGCCGAGCGACTGTGGCAAGTCGCTGTCCAGCACCGCTGATGCGCAATCACCAGCTCAGTAATCGGAGAAGAAGGATGTCTCGTCTCGTGATCGATCTGCTGAGGCCCTATCGCGGCCGGCTGACGATCGTATTTCTCGCCATGCTGATCGAGATTGCGATGAGTCTGGCCGCGCCCTGGCCGTTGAAGCTTGTCCTGGACGATGCGCTCGGCAGTCACCGCTTGCCCGAATGGTTGAGCTGGGCCCACGAATATGGCGGCTTCGGCAAGCATACGCTGGGCGTAGCGCTTTTTGCCGGCGCGGCGACTCTGGCGATCGCAGTCGTCGCGGCGGTCGCGAGCTATTTCGACAGCTACTTCACGACCAGCGTAGGGCAGTGGGTCGCAAACGATTTGCGGCTGCGCATCTACGAGCACCTGCACCGGCTCTCGCTCCGCTACTACGATCACGCCAAGATCGGCGCGCTGGTATCGACCATTACCAGCGACGTCGCCACCATCCAGGATTTCGCGTCCTCATCCACGCTCGAAATCGTCATCGATCTTCTCACCATCGTGTTCATGGTAGGAGTGATGTTCTGGCTCGACTGGGACTTCACGCTGATCGCCGTTGCGTTCACGCCCATCCTTCTGCTCTTCGCGTTCCATCTCAAGAGAGCCGTCAAGGCCGCCACCCGCGCTCTCCGGCACCGCCAGGCAGAGGTGCTCTCGATCGTGCAGCGCGGACTTGGCTCGATCCGCCTGACAAACGCTTTCGGAGGCCAGGCTCTGGAGATCGCGCACCTGGAAAACGCAAGCCACGCTTCCGTCGCTGCAGCGCTCCGCGCGCGCGGCATCAAATCGCTGATGTCACCCATGGTCAGCATCGTGGTCGCGATCTGCACCGCCGTCGTGCTCTGGAAGGGAACGTCACTGATCATCGCGGGAACGATGACGGCGGGAGCGCTGACGGTCTACCTCGCTTATCTCAAGAAGTTCTTCAAACCGGTGAAGGATCTCGCCAGCATGACCAGCACCATCGCGCAGACGACAGTCGCGCTGGAGCGGATTCAGGCAATCCTCTCGGCTGACGAAATCGTCCGCGAGCGTCCGGGCGCGATCGATCCGGGCCGGGTCCGCGGCGCGATCCGCTTCGACCGTGTTAGCTTCGGCTATGAGGCGGACAGGCTGGTGCTGCACGAGGTATCCTTCAGCATCGAGCCGGGAGAGGTGGTCGGTATTGTCGGCCCGACCGGCTCTGGAAAATCGACCGTGCTGAGCCTGCTTCCACGCTTCTACGAGCCCATGCTGGGCCGTGTGCTGATCGACGGCATCGACATTGCAGACTACAAGATCGCCGCGTTGCGGTCGCAGATCGGCTTCGTCTTGCAGGATACCGTGCTGCTTCACGGTACGATCAGGGAGAATATCGCGTATGGGCGGCCCAATGCGACAGAAGCTGAGATCATCGAAGCCGCCAGGATCGCAAATGCCGATGAGTTCATCAGCCGGATGCCACAGGGCTATGATTCGGTTGTTGGTGAACGGGGCGAAATCCTGTCGGGCGGCCAGCGTCAGCGCATCGCCATCGCACGTGCAGTGATCCGCAACAGCCCAATCCTGATCCTGGACGAGCCGACGGCTGCTCTCGATCCGGAATCCGAGCACCTGGTGATCGAGGCGCTGCGGCGGCTGATGAAAGGCCGGACCGTGATCATGATCGCGCACCGTCTCAGCACACTCGTCGATGCAGACAAGATCATCGTGCTGAAGGACGGCGTCGTGGTCGAGCAGGGCACGCATGAGGCGCTGATTGCCGGAGGCGGGCTGTTCTCCGAACTCCACCGGATCCAGTTTCAGGCGGCGCGACACGTTGCCGACGCTGCCTAGAGGAGGACAAGCCAGATGTCACATCGATTGATCGTGCTTCCGGATGACACCGCGGGCGCGATCGTGGACCCGATCATGTCGGCGCAACACACGCTGAACATCCGCATGTTCCTGTTCACAGATCCGTCACTGCTCAATGGCGTTATCGCGGCGCGGCGCCGCGGCGTGCATGTGCGGGTGATGCTCAATCCGGCGAGGCGTGATGGAAGGAGCGACAATGACGCGACCAGGGCCATGCTGCTCCAGGCGGGTGTGGATGTTCGCGATAGCAGCGCAGAATTTGCTGTTACACACCAGAAGTCGATGGTGATCGACAACCGGATCGGTGTCGTCGAATCCCTGAACTGGGAGACGCGCGACCTCACCGAGACGCGTGACTACGCGGTCGTATCCACGGACGCGGCGCAAGTTGCGGAGATGGTGCGATGCTTCGATGCCGATTGGGAGCAGCGGCCGTTCGAGCCGACACCGGGCTCCAGCCTGATCTGGTGCCCAAACAACGGCCGGCAGCGTATCGCGAACTTCATCGACGGCGCCACGGAAACGCTGTGGCTGCAGAACGAGCGCTACCAGGACATGGTGATCATCGAGCGCCTGGTCCGCGCGGTCAAGCGCGGGGTCCAAGTCCGGATCATGTCCCGTGCGCTTCACAAACTCAAACGCAAGAAGCTGTTCGAGGGTGTCAGCGGGCTGCGCATCGTTCACGACGTCGGCGCCAAGGTTCATGCGCTGAAGAAGCTGAAGCTGCACGGCAAGATGATGATTGCTGACAACAGGCGTGCCGTCGTCGGTTCGATCAATCTCAGTCCTGGCAGTTTTGACGACCGTCGCGAGCTTGCCATTGAGACGTCGTCGGCCCACGTGGTGAGACGGCTCGTCGAGACGGTTGAGCACGATTGGAAGCATTCGTGCAAATTGCCATTATCCGACGAAGCCGTGTTCGCTGATTTGACGGGACACGGAGTGAAGGACGTGAGCCGGCTTGCTCTGGCCCAAAAGGACCGATATGAACCGTATCCTTGAAGCGTACTTCAGTCGTTCCCGCCGTTCCGGACGTCACCGTTCCGGTAGGCGCTCCGCTCCCACTATACTGCCCTCGCTGAGCCGGCGTTCAAGGAACTTGGCGAGCGCATCGCGGACCGCTTCGCTGGCGGCAGTGAGTGGAAAATCGGCAGAATAGGCAATGGAGCAGGTAAAATAGATCGGTGGCTCGATCAACGTCGGCTTGGCGAAAGCGTGAGGCCCAAAATTGGAGAGATCACCTACCGGAAGTATGGTGCAACCCACCCCATTTCGCACCGACCACATTTCACTTACCAGCGAATCCGCTTCGAGAACGACGTTTGTCTTTAGCTTCGCTTCGGCGAATACGCGTTCGATCAAGGCACGACGGCCCTTGACGTTCCCCGGCAGCACGAGGGGCAGCTCCGCGATGCGCTCAAGAGAGATCGGGTCTCCGTTGGTTGTTATCGGCTGACGCGAGACAACGAACAGCTTCTGCCTATACAAGGGTTTGCGCATCAAAGCCGTCGTAAATTCGATCTCATGAAGGACGGCGAGATCGACCAACGACGAGGCGATCTTGTCTTCCAGGCCGAGGCTGTCTCCATCCGAGAACCGGATCACGACCTTCGGAAATGCTTCCCGGCACTCATCCAGAAAGCCTACGAGTACCGGAGCGAGGGAGGATATGAAACCAACGTTGACCACCCCTTCTGGCTGGTCACGGTCCGAACGAACGACTGCGGGCAGCTGGTCGAGTTGATGCAAGATCGCGGAAGCTTCCTTGTAGAAGATTTCCCCTGCTGCTGTCGGCCTAACGCCCCGCGCACTGCGCTGAAGCAAGGCCACTCCCAGCCTTTCCTCCAATTCGGCAACCTGCTGGCTCAGCGCAGGTTGGGCAACATGAACAATGGAGGCTGCGCGGGAGAAGCTGCCTGCCTCGACGATCTTGACGAAATATCGAAGTTGACGGAATTGCATGTTGTCTTGCCCGAGCCAGGGCTGCACATCATCAATTAAATCGCCGCATTCGGCAACCCGAACTGCCACACGTCACGCCGATGGCCGTGATCGCTTAGATTGAGCTGTGGGCGGCGGGTGTGCTGGCAGTACACGATCATGTGAGGTGTCTGAGTATACCAGCTGAGGTTGCGCCGTCCAGGGGCGTGTGTTTTCCGGCATTTTCCACCTGATTTTGTGGCTGCGCGCGCAGCCATATGACGAGGCGATACCTGCATATTGAAGCGGTATTTGTTTTTAAATTGTCGCCGAGCCATTTCTCCTCGTGTTGAGGACGGGGCAAATCGCAGCCCTTGAGTCCAGCTTCCACCTTCGCATGGCGACCCTCTGCCGGGCATCGAACGATGTCGCGCGCCGATTTGTCGCGAAAGGAGACTTCCCATGAACACCATCACGACGAACTCCCGCATCTCCGCGCTCGCGCGTTTCAAGCCGAAATATGCGGCCGTCGCAGTGGCGAGTGCCCTCGGCGTCCTTCTCACGGTGTCCGATGCCAGCGCAATGAGCTGCGTCAGGGGCGTGTATCGCGCGGCTTGTACGACCCGGTACGGCAGTTTCGCCGTAGGCCCCAACGGTGCCGTCGGCATTGGACGCTACGGCAACGTTTACGCCTACCGCCGCGGCTCCGGATGCTTCTGGCGCAACGGTCAGCGCATCTGCCTCTGAGCGCCCGCGCCCATCAATGCAGCCGCGCGCAGACGCGCGGCTGCAAACAAGGAGAACAGAGATGTCCAACAGGATTGCAATGACAATGCGCGGTTTCGCGCTGTGTGCCGCGCCGCTCGTGCTGGTTTCGAACCTCGCAACCGCACCCGCCCGCGCGCGGGACGCGACTGCTGCTGCTCCAGTGGAGGCGGAGACCCAGGACCAGGCGGTGTTCTCGCAGGCGCAGATCGCACAGCTCGTTGCGCCGATCGCCCTCTATCCGGATTCGCTGCTCACGCAGATCCTGATGGCTTCGACCTATCCACTGGAGGTGGTCGAGGCGGCACGCTGGTCACGGGAGAACCCGACGATCAAGGGGCAGGCGCTTGAGAATGCGATGCGGACCCAATCCTGGGATCCGCGCGTCAAAGCCCTGACGGCAGTGCCGCAGACGCTTCAGATGATGAACGACAAGCTGGACTGGACCCAGCAGCTCGGCGACGCCTTTCTGGCGCAGCAGCAGGACGTGCTCAACGCGGTGCAGCAGCTGCGCGCCGAGGCGCAGGCTGCCGGCAATTTGCAATCGACGCCGCAGCAGATTGTCACCGTCGCGCCGGCCCCGGCAGACGGGGCCAATTCGGGAGTGCGGCCGATCGTGATCGAGCCGGTGAACCCCGACGTCTACTACGTTCCCGTCTACAATCCGGCCCAAGTGTATGGCGGCTGGGATTACCCGGGCTATCAGCCGTTCTACTGGTCGCCGCCTGGCTTCGTCGCCAGCAACATCATTTCCTTCGGTGCGGGCATCGCCGTCGGCGCAGCGATCTGGGGCGGTTACGACTGGTGGCACAACAACGTCATCATCGACGTCAACCGATATAACCTCTTCAATCACGCCAGCATGAACATCGGGAACAATGTGTGGGTCCACAATCCCGCGCATCGCGGCAACGTTCCCTATGCCAACGCTGCGCTGACGCAGCGCTTTGGCCGCAACAGCGACGTGGCCGTCCGGGATGCCTTGCGCAGCGATCTGGGACACGACGACTTCCTGCGGGATCGCTCTGCCTTGGAGCAACGCGACGTCCTTGGGGATCGGATCGATGCGGCACGTCCCGAGGCGTTTCATCGCCCTGAGGGTGACGTCGCGAGGAGGATCGAACCGGCGATGCCCGATGCGCGTGAATCCGAGATCCGACGCGATGCGGGCGAAGCGTTCGAGCGGCATGAGGCGCCTCCGCAGCGTGATTTCAGCCGCCCGCGAATCGAGGACGGCGCAAACCTCCCGCGCTGGCGCTCGATTGGCGAGGACCGGCCGCGCGCCGGCGCCTTCGGCGACTTTCGCCGGCCCAGGCTCTGATCTCCAGACTGCCAACATCTCCAAACCATCGAACAACTGTTGAGGTAAAGGTCATGAATCTCCATCTGAAAGCTTCAGGTAAACGCCCCGGTCTCGCCTTTCGATCGGCGCGTGCAGGTCTCGCTGCGCTCGGCGTGGTCGGGCTCTGTTCGTCCGCGATGGCGGCGGAGAAGCCGCCTCTCGCTCCCGATACGGTAGCGCCTTTCAGCACGCAGTCGCGCATTGCAGCGACGATCGAGTTCGATCTGCCCGCCCTGGCAAACGATATCGAGAAGGTCATTCCCCGGCGGCTTGCGACCATCGACGAGCGTATGAGCTGCGTGCATCGCCGGGTGCTGTTCTTCCAGATCAACGCCAATTGCGACATCTATGGCTACGTGGAGAGGTCGGGGCCGGTCTCGCTTTACGGCCGCGGCGGTCGTCTCTATGGTTCGGTGCCGATCTACGGCGCGTTGGAAGGGCAGGGCGCCAATCGATTCACGGCCCGCATCCATGGAGAGACCGAGGCCAGTGCCACGATCGAGGCCGAAGCGCGGCCGGAACTCACACGTGACTGGTCGCTCGACCTGAACTTCAGCGACGGCTTTCGCTGGAGTGAGCCGCCCATTCTGCATGTGATGGGCCGCGAGATTCCGCTCGCCAACTATGCGGAGCCGCGGATCAGGACGGAGCTTGTGCAGGTGAGGGGACGTGCGCTTGCAGCGGCCCGCCGTCTCGATCTGCACGACAAGGCCGCCACGGCCTGGCGGCATGCGTTTGAGCCAGTTCAGCTCTCGGCGGATCCTGAAGTGTGGCTGCAGTTGACGCCGCAAAGTGCCGCGTTTGCCGGCGTACATGCCGAAGGCAAGGTGCTCAGCGGATCGCTCGAGCTGTCGGGCGCCGCCGAAACCGTGATCGGACAGCATCCGGCGGCGGTGACGCCGACCGCACTTCCGGCCCTCGGGCGGGAGGTCACCTCGCCCGGCCAGTTTGACGTGATCCTGCCCGTCCGCGTCAGCTACGACGTGCTGAAGGGCAAGATCCAGCAGACCCTCGCCTCAATTGCGCCGGCCGCCGGCATGTCGGTCCGGGATGTTGAAGTCTATCCTTCGTCCGGCAAGCTCGTGATCGGTCTGCGCGTCGCCAAAGCATCCGATGCAAATCCGACTGACGGCGAATGGACCTATCTCACGGCTGGTCTGCAGGCGGATGAGGACGGTCATGCGGTTCGGCTTTCCGATCTCAGCGCCTCGACCGCCAATGAGGGCTTGGCCGCGATGATCGATCCGATCGTGAGTGGACTGCGCGACAAGATGAGCGTGGACTATGGCGTCGCCTGTGAGAACCTGCTCAATGCCGCGAACGCGAAGTTGAACAGGCCGCTGAAGGACGGCTTCCGCATGGAAGGGCATCTCTCCTCGGCCAAGCTCGAGAAGCTGTATCTGCCTGCGGACGGAATAGAGATCGCCCTTCGCGCCAGCGGCGAGCTGAAGATCCTGTATGGCATGTGAGTGAATGGCGATCTGCAATCGAACCCGTCGTCCTAGACCCGCCGCAGGTCGTCTCTTGCGGCGTATCGCTCAGATATTACAGGCGTCGTGGCTCGCGTCAGCGCCTTCAACGCGACCGCCGGCATCTTAGTGCCGACGGAACCGGAATATGAGGAGACCCCGACGATGACTGACCTGGCGAACTGCACTCGCGCTCACACTGTGCGTATCGACCGAACTGTCCTAGCTCGCATTCTCCCGCTCCTGCCGCTGTACCTGCTGATCTTCATTGGTTTCTGCGGCTACTCGCTCATGATCACTTTGTTTGCGCCCATGCTGATGGGAAACAATGGCTTTGTGCCGGACGGCGCCAGTCTCGGGCAGCGGAGCGTCGTCCTTGGGCTGCTGCTTGCGATCTACCCGCTCGGTCAATTCGTGGGATCTCCGATCCTTGGCGCCTTGTCCGATCGCTACGGTCGCAGGCCTGTCCTGGTCGTCTCGCTGCTGGTGACGGTGCTTGGATATGCTGTGATAGCTCTCGGCATCGAGTGGCGATCGATTGTCCTGCTGGGATCGGGGTGCCTGATTGGCGGACTGGCAGAATCGAACATCGCCATCGCGCAGAGTGCGATTTCCGACATGAGCAGCCCCGATGAACGTCCGCGTCTGTTTGCGTGGACGTACTCCAGCTCCAGCCTTGGCTACATCGCCGGCCCGGTCGTCGGCGGCCAGATGGCCCTGCATCTCGGCTGGAGTGTTCCGTTCTGGTTGATGGTGCCGCTCCTTGTCGCCACTCTTATTTGGACATGGTTCCGCTTCGCCGAAACGCACGCGGCTGACAGGCAGGCCGATTTCAGCCTGTTTGCTGCCATGACAAATCTCAGCACCGTCTTCACGGATGAATCAATCCGGCGGCTCTATTTGCTCAATTTTCTGATCTATCTTGCGCTGTTCGGCTACTTCCGGATGGTGCTCGTCTATTTGGTCGATCGCTGGGACACTGGCGTCGATCAAACCACCTTGATCTATTCGGGGCTGGCTCTGATCTCGGCAATCACGAGCTTCTTCATCATGGCCCCATTGACGCGCCGTATGGGTTTGAACCGCCTCGCCATCACCGCCTGCATTGCCGCCGGGGCTGCCATGATTGCGATCACAGTGCCCTCTCAGATAGGTTCGATCTGGATCACCGGCGGTCTCACAACGATGATGGGAACGATCGCACTTGCCGCATGCCCGACGATCCTGTCCAACGCTGTGTCCTTGGAGCGGCAAGGCCGCGTGATGGGCAACAACCAGGCAATCCAGGTGGGTGCAGAGTCCCTGAGCGCCATGATCGGAGGGGCGCTAGCTGCTGTCACGATCCCGCTTCCGCTGATCGTGTTCGGGATTTTCCTTATCATCTGCGGAGGCTTGTTGCTCCGGGATTTCGCGGCTTGAAACCGGCAGGCGAGCGGGAGACTGGCGAGGAACGAACGCTGCGGTATCGCCTTCGCCGAATGGAGGTCTCGGAGCTGGTAGCGTGATGACGGACAGCGCTAAAATTCACGTCACGAGCCTATCGGGAGAGATCTCGCCGATTTCGAGGGCGCCAACTTTCGAACAGCAAAGTAAACTCAAAATCGATTTTGGGAATTGGAGGCAACTCGTGTTTGGACAGGTAAAGAAGGGCTTTGCGGCACTCGTACTCATCTGTTGGTTCGTCCCGTGTAGCCCGGGCGGAGCGCAAGCATTCGACACTAGTGCCGCAAGGGATACGGCAGCGCCCAGCGAATCCAGAGAGCAGTTGAAGCCGGTCGACATCGTCACTGAAGCGATCATCTACGGTTTGCCGCTGGTCATGATGGACCTGACGAGGAGGCGGATGACCAATGTTGCCCGTCCGAATGCCATGGCAGCGCCTGTGAACCAGTTCGCTCATGCACCCATTTTTCCGCCGGCCACGTTCAAGAACGTGGTACGCGCCAACGTGGATACGCTGTACTCGTCCGCCTTCCTTGATCTTTCATCGGAGCCGATGGTCCTGTCGGTGCCCGAAACCGGCGGCCGCTACTATCTCCTACCCATGCTCGACGCATGGACCAACGTGTTTTCCAGCCCGGGGTCGCGCACAACCGGAACAAGGGCTGGCAACTTCGCTATTACCGGACCCGGCTGGAGCGGGAAGCTCCCGGCTGGGATGGAGCAGATAAAATCGCCGACGAATATGGTCTGGATTCTCGGGCGTACTCAGACAAATGGCCCTGCGGACTATTCAGCCGTGCACGCGATCCAAGCGGGATACACCCTTACTCCGCTATCGAAGTTTGGTCAGCCGTATTCGGCTCCCGAGGGAGCCGTCGATGCGCAAGCCGACATGAAGACGCCACCTGTTGAGCAACTCCGGCGCATGAGCGGCGCCGATTTCCTTGGCGCGCTGGCTAAGCTGCTGACTGCGAATCCCCCGCCCTCAGCCGACGCGGCGATGCTGGAGAAGCTGTCGACGATCGGGATCGTCCCGGGACAGCCGTTTGACCCGTCGAAACTCGATCCCGACGCGGGCAAAAGCCTGGACGGAGCGGTAGGGCGGACGCTCGCCTATTTGCAAGAGCAAGCCAAGCACATGGGTACGTCAGTCAACGGCTGGCACATTCCCAAGAGCAACATCGGAGCGTTCGGGACGGATTACGAGACTCGGGCTTACATCGCGCTCATCGCGCTGGCTGCGAACCTTCCCGCAGATGCCCTCTATCCGACAACGTTCGTGGACGGAGACGGCAAACCTCTGAATGGTACTAACCGATATGTCCTGCACTTCGGGCCTGGGCAGATGCCGCCGGTCAACGCATTCTGGTCGGTGACCATGTACGACCCGCAGTCCTTCTTCGTCGAGAATCCAATTCATCGCTACGCAATCAGCAGCTGGATGCCGCTGCAGCAGAATAGTGACGGCTCAACGGACATTTATATCCAGCACGACTCGCCAGGACCCGGCAAGGAAGCAAACTGGCTACCAGCTCCGGAGGACGGCTTCAACCTGACCATGCGGATGTACTGGCCCAGACAGCAGAGCCCCTCGATCCTTGACGGAAGCTGGAGCCCGCCCGCTGTGACGAAAGCGCCGTGACGTAGGCAAACGCCCGAAGAGTACTAGGATGCTTCCAAGTGCCGGGCTCACGTCGGCGGCTGACGAGGTCTCGATAGGCGAGACTTCGAGATCCTGAGCTTAGGACCGTGGCAGCTAGGTGCTCCGGCAGGCCGGCGCGGGATCTTGTGGCAAAAGCTATCCTGCTTGCATTCCGCTGAATGCCAGCGTCGACACGATCTTCTGAGTTCAGCTGTCTACATCCGATCCAGGAGCGTTCTCCTGCCAAATTCGGCGGTCGGAGTACGTGGAAACGAAGGATACTCCTGGGGGCGCGCTTCACTACTAAGCGCGGTGTCCACGTTAAGCGGAAAAAAGGGACGCGGCACGTCGCATCCGCTTGTCGCGCCACACGAATCTCCCGACCATATCGCTCGCCGATACCTGCATATTGAAGTTGTATTTGTATTCGTACACCCCCACGCGCATACCTCGCGCCATCAGATCACGCCTGTCCGACACACAACTCGATACTTGCAATCCGGGGTCGGAGGGAGGTCAGGCAACGCATGGAGTCAAAGATGGCTGACGAACCTTTCAAGCGGCTGATGTGCCTCGGCTGCGGCTTTTCGTACGACGAAGCTCTTGGCCTGCCTGAGCACGGCTTGGCTCCCGGCACCCGCTGGGCGGACATTCCGGAAGACTGGGTGTGCCCGGACTGCGGCACGCCAAAGCACATGTTTGAGATGGTCGAGATCGGCTACGCCTCCGGCGGCCCCGATCTGGCCCGCGTCGCCTGACGCGCCAACACAAGGACACACGGCCATGAGCAATTCATTCATCATTCGCGAAGCGGAACGTGGACACGACCTCATCAGATCCGATGGATCGCGATCTTCCTACATCGCCGGCCATCCCGACGGGTTCGTCACGCGGGCGTCCAGCTTCAACTTCCATGAATATCAGGCCGGACGGCCAGGCTTCGGTCCGGTCCGTGTTTTCGGCGACGAGATCTTCCACGGCGCGGGCTGCGGCTACAACATGCATCCGCACCACAACTTCGTCATCTGCGCCTTCGTGTTCGAGGGCGAGCTCACACACATCAACACGGCTGGCGAGGGCATGGTCGACCGGCTGCAAGCCGGCGACTATTACGTCTTCTCTGCAGGCTCGGGCGGCAAGCATTCCGAGCTTAGCGTCACGCCGGAGGACATGCATGCCATCTATCTTTGGCTGCTTCCCGAGCAGCTCTTTCTTCCACCGACCTATCACCGTGCCCATTTCGATTATCGCCGCCGGCGCAACGAAATCGTGCAGCTCATCGGCGATGCCGACGGCGCGCTGCCGATCCCCCAGGATCTGCGTGTCTCCCGCCTGATGGCCGACAAGGGCCGCTCGTTTTCGTACAAGCTGCGCACCGCATCGCACGGCGCGTACGTGTTCGTGCGCGAAGGATCGATCCGCTGCGGCGGCGCCGTGCTCGGCCGACGCGACAGCATCGGGCTTTGGGCGACGGGCTCGATCAATATCGAGGTCCTTCAGGACGACACCGACGTGATGATCGTCGAGACGATCATGATCGATGATGCAAATATCAAGAAGTGGGAGAGCGAGCATGCCGGCCACTGATGACGCGCGCGACGCCGCCACCCCGAGCCCACAACGCGCGCCCGCGGCGGTCGCTGGAATCGCGGAGCTTACAGAACGGCCTTGCAGCTCGCCGCAACATCTGCCGATCACTCCTCTGTCAATCCAACCGCACCGACATCAGCTGCCTCGGCAGCCGACGAGGAAACTGACATGCCTATCATGAATGTTTGTTATGGTGCCGGCGATCTCGACGACACCGCGAAGGCCAATCTCGCCAAGAAACTCACCGACGTGATGATCCGGATGGAAGGCGGAGCGAATACGCGAGGCGGCCGCGCGTTTGCCTGGGTTCTGTTCAATGAACTTGCCCAGGGCGACTGGTGGGCCGGCGGGGAGGCCGGAAACGGTTACGTCTCGCCGCCCGGACGGTTCCTCGTTCGCGTCAATATCCCTGAGGGCTACATGAACGCCGAGCACAAGAGCGAGGTGCAGGCATGGGTGACCGAAGCGATCCTCGCCGCTACGGCAGCCTCGGGACAAGATGTTGGCCGCAGCATTCAGGTCATCATCGACGAGGTGCCTGAGGGCAACTGGGCCGCCGCCGGGCACACGATCAGCCTCGCTAGCATCGCCGACAGCGTCGGCCTCTCCAAAGCAGGCAGCCGGTTTGCGTGGTCGAAAAACTACTTCGCAGCCAAAGCCCGCGCTCATGCCGCTGCCGGCTTCCCTGCCGATACCGGAGGCCTGTGGACCGATCGAGCCAGCTGATTGGGATTCCTATCAATTAACGAGCCACAAGAGAACGATTCCCATGCCTTGCCATGACGATCTAACATGGAACTGCGAAGATGCTGGCAACACTTCACTTCAGCAGGAAGACGAGAGGATCAGTATTGACCCGCCGATTTGTACCGCCAAGACAGTCAATCACATCGCGATCTCCGTCTCCAACCTCCAGCGCTCTAAGGATTGGTACTGCCGTGCATTCGGGGTGCGGATCATCCAGGAGAGCGCGACAAGCGTGCTGCTCGGCTTCGGGGAAAGCATGCTGGTGCTGCGCGAAGAAGGGCAGCCCGGCACGATCTCTCATTTTATGTTCGGGATCGACGGCTACAACGCCGCCTGGCTGCAAGCTCGCCTTGCCGCGATGGGGCTGGACCCGCAGCAGGATAGCAACAGTTTCCACGTGCGGGATCCGGACGGGCTAAACGTTCAGGTCGGCGACCGCGATCTCGGCCTGTCTTCCGGTATCATCGAGAACGGCTTCACAATGCGGTAGACTCTCTGGGTCGTAGGTTGGGTTGGTGTGTGTGTAAAAGGCGTAGACGTTTCGGATGTGTCGATCCGACAACATGACGCGCTCTTGTGGTTGGATGTTTCGTTGTAACCCATTGATCTCAAATAGTCGGATCTTGGCTCAGGTCGAGAAAATCGGTTGAGAAATCAATAGTCGCAGCGTGTCTCTTAATTAGCCGCTCGGTCGATTTCAGGGGGCTTGCTTCAAGCTGCCCCAGATCTCGAGCAGTTCTCGTTCACGTCCAGGACGCCGCAACGAAGCGGGATGAAACGACCGTGAACAGAACGCGGTCGACGCGTCCATTACCTAAAGAAAATCAATATGTTATAGTAAACTCACTGCGTTTGGGACGCAAGGGACACTCAGATCACAACTTGAACCGAATGTCGGTATCGGTGGTTGCGTCTCCGCGATTTGAACCTGCAATCTAGGTCGGAAGGAAGCCGACGAGGAGCACCACGTGCCTTATGGTACGATCTCGGCACCGAATATGGGCCGTTTTCGATTTTCCACGACAGAGGCCGCTTTCGCCTGACCTGCAGCTGGAGGTCTTTCAACTTTCGCGATTGTGAGGGTAAATCTGCACTCGCCGACGGGCTCACGAACTGCCCTGTGCGAAGGCTTGGATAAGGTATCGTAGGTTTGGTTGGTGTGGTGAGCGGCCCGAGAAA
Source organism: Bradyrhizobium sp. ORS 86 (assembly GCF_045571475.1). Taxonomy (NCBI): domain Bacteria; kingdom Pseudomonadati; phylum Pseudomonadota; class Alphaproteobacteria; order Hyphomicrobiales; family Nitrobacteraceae; genus Bradyrhizobium; species Bradyrhizobium sp. ORS 86. Next base: position 1,272,416 of record NZ_CP120699.1, read on the forward strand.
TCGGTGACAAAACGTACCGGACACATGGGTTACACTTTCCGCTTTTGTTCTGCGGAAGGCGTGGATGCCGTGGAAAGCGAGTTCGGTGATCGAAGAGCGCCTGCGCTTTTTCGCCCGTCTGTTGGACGGGGAAGCCATGACGGATGTGTGCCGGGAGTTCGGCATCTCCCGCAAGACCGGCTACAAGATTTTCGATCGCTACAAGGAGCATGGCCTGGAGACGCTGAGCGACCGCTCCAGGCGCCCGGTTCGCTACGCCAACCAGCTGGCGGCCCAGATCGAGACTCTGATTGTCCAGCTCAAGGCCGAGATGCCGCACTGGGGCGCGCGCAAGATCCGCGAGCTGCTGGTGCGGCGGCTCGACGACGACGTCCTGGTGCCGGCCAAAAGCACCATCCATGCAATCATCGACCGCCACGGCCTCGTCAAGCGCGGTGGTGGGCTGCGGCACCGCGCGCGCGGCACGCCGCTGTGCCCGGGACTGGCTCCCAACGATCTCTGGTGCGCCGACTTCAAAGGCGAGTTCAAGCTCGGCAATAGCCGCTGCTGCTTCCCGTTGACCGTCAGCGATCATGCCGCGCGCTTGCTGCTGCTGTGCGAGGCGCTCGACTCGCCGCGGGAAGACCCAGCAACGAGCCCAATCTATCTGGGCAACGCGTCAAGAGACGCCGACCTGTGGCAGACCGATTTCGGTTCCTTTGCGAAATGCCCCAACAAAGATCGCGACCCAAAAGAGGGCGCTATTGGCGCGACATCGCGCGGCGCCCATACTTGTTCGCAGGTGCCCTGCTTCAATAGCTGTTGAAATTTGCTAGGGAAGACGCATGTCGGGCTTGGGCGAAACGCGGACGTGAGGAATGCTCACGATTGCTGCGTTCTGCAGAAGTTAATACCTGCTTAACCAAATTCAGGCAGTCGTTGCTCGCAAAGCAGACCTCTGGTTGGTCCATCATTTACAACACGAAAGTGTCGTTGACGACATCGTCACGACTCCCGTAGCGTCGCGCTGGAGTGGATTCGAACGCTCGACCTCAAACAGTTGAGCTAATGCTCTTATCAGCTCACGGTAGCAGTTGCTACTGGAGCACACCTCTGGTTATTCGACAACCACTGACTGCCCCGTCGTTGACGTCGCAGTCACGACCCTTCTAGTGTGAAGCGCAGGGGTCGATCCGCGTTGCTCGCTCGCTACGACCTTTCGGACGTTTCGGGCAAGGCGCGGCAGTTGATGCTGTCGGCGCGCGATTAAAGTCGTTGCGGCGACAGTCTCGTGTGCGGCTGCGCTGGGAAACTGGAATGGGAATGCAAGTGCGGCGATGGCCTGCTACCGCTGTCGTACACGCCTCGCACGAGGCAAAAGCGCCCCGCAGAACGACGCTGCAAACGTGTATCAGCAGGCTGATACATCTGCTCCCAGGCCGCTCTTACCGGTCCATCGTCGTTCGCTGCCTCCTGTTGTCAGGCACATCGAGCCTAGCGCTGAGCGTTGTCATTTGCGAACGAGCCACGGCGCAGACCCTCAGTTGGGGTTCAAGCGGCGCGGGCGGCTCGGGCACTTGGGACAATACCACCGTCAATTGGTTCAATGGCTCGACCGCAGTGCCGTGGGCCAGCGGAGGAACCGCCGTCTTTGGCGGGAGCGCGGGCACCGTGACCGTGAACGGTACGGTTGCAGCGGGAGGCGCGACCTTCAACACTGACGGCTATACGCTCACTGGCGGTACGCTGGCCCTGAGCGGGGCCACGCCGACGATCACGACGAATGCCGGGGTTTCGGCGACGATCGGTTCGGCGATCTCCAACTCCACCACCCTGGTGAAATCAGGAGCGGGGACGCTCACGTTTGCCAACGCCAAGACTTACACGGGGACGACCATCGTTGATGCCGGACGGCTGGTTCTGAACAATGCATCCGGCTTTGTTTCCGCAACCACAGTCAATTCGGGCGCCACGCTGACGTTCACCGGCACCACGAACGTGAACGCCGCCGCCCCCGTCACGCTCAAAGATGGCGCGGTGCTGGAAAACATCAATGCGTCGGGCTTCACAGTGTTGACCGGGAACGTGACCAGCACCGGCAACACTACGATCAATGACAATCACACCCCCGGCGTGGGCCGAGGGCTTTACCTGGACGGTGGCTTGAAAGGCAGCGGGACGGTCACCATCAACGCCGTCAATGCGGGCGACGCCGTGAAGCTGCGCAACAACAACAGCACCTTCAGCGGCACGCTGGTCATCAACGGCATTGCCAATGCCACCGCCGGCCAAGGCAGCGGTCTGGCCCTTGGGGGATTAGCCACAAGCAACGCGCTGATCAATGCGAATGTCGTGCTCAACGGCACCATCGAACTGGCCGATCAGGGAATGGGTTCGGGGTTCGGCACGGCCGTCTTCAATCTGGGCGCGCTATCCGGAACCGGCATCATCGTCGGCAACCGCAATCCGATCGGCAACTTCGGCGCGACCATCGTACTGGGGAACACCAACGACAGCGGCGTTTTCAGCGGCCGGATCGTTCGTGGCAGCGGCGTCACGAACGTGGTCGGCGTCACCAAGGTGGGCGCCGGGACGCAAGTTTTGTCCGGTGCCAATACCTATACGGGGCCTACGAGGATCAATGGCGGCGTGCTGAGCGTGTCGAACCTCGCGAATGGCGGATTGGCGAGCAGCGTCGGTGCGTCCAGCAACGCGGCGGCCAATCTCGTCCTCGACGGCGGCGCTTTGCAGTACACCGGCGCCGGGGCGAGCACGGACCGCCGGTTCACGCTGGGTCTAGCTGGCGGCACAATCGATGCGTCCGGCTCCGGCGCGCTGAATTTCACGAACACGGCTGCAATCGCCTTCAGCGGTGCGGGTTCTCATTCCCTGACCCTAACCGGCAGTAACACCGAAGCGAATACGCTGGCCGCCGTCCTTGGCGACAGCGGCGGTGCATCCTCCCTCACCAAGACAGGTGCAGGCACATGGGTGCTGACGGGGAACAACAGCTACACGGGCGGCACCTTGCTTAATGGCGGCACGCTCGCGGTCGCCAATGACGGCAACCTCGGCGCCGTATCGGGAACGCTGACCTTCAACGGCGGCACGCTGGAGAACACGTCTGCGTTCGCCACCTCGCGTGGTGTCACCCTCAATGCCGGCGGCGGCACGTTCCAGACCGATGCCGATCTGACGGTTTCCAGCACGATCGATGGGGTCGGCGCCCTCGCGAAGACCGGCGGCTCGACGTTGGCCCTCACCGGAAACAACACGTACGGGGGCGGCACGACCATCTCGGCTGGCGCCCTTCAGCTTGGCAACGGCGGCACGACGGGCTCGATCATCGGCAATGTGCTCAACAACAGCGTTCTTGCGTTCGATCGTTCCGACACCCTCACCTTCGGTGGCCTGATCTCGGGCTCCGGCTCGGTGAACCAGCTCGGCAGCGGCGCGACAGTGCTGACCGGCAACAATACCTATACAGGCGCAACCACGGTCTCCGCCGGCACGTTGATCGTCAACGGCAACCAGTCCGCGGCCACGGGGCCGACCTCGGTTGCCACCGGCGGCGCGCTCGGCGGCACTGGCATCATTGGCGGCAGTGTCGCTGTTGCGAATGGCGGCATCCTGTCGCCGGGCGATCTCGGCAGCAATCCGGGCACGCTGACGATTCAGAAGGACTTGGCGCTGAACGGCGGGTCGGTGCTGAACTACAATTTCGGCCACGCCAATGTGGTGGGCGGTTCGCTGAACGATCTCACGACGGTCAATGGCAACCTGACGCTCGCAGGTACCCTCAATGTCACCACTTCATCTGGCGGCAGCTTTGATCCGGGCGTCTATCGCGTGATCAGCTATGCGGGCACGCTCACCAACAACACGCTTCAGACCGGCACCATTCCATCCCCTGACTATTTCGTTCAGACCTCGATCGACAAGCAGGTCAATCTCGTCAACACCGGTGGCCTAACGCTGAACTTCTGGGACGGCAACGCAGGCCCGAAGAACGACGGTGCCGTGAACGGTGGCGATGGCGTGTGGCACACCGCCGGTGTCGATGACAACTGGACCGACATCAGCGGCGTTGTCAATGCGCCATATGCGAACGGCTCGTTTGCGATCTTCTCGGCAGTGCCGGGCACGGTGACCGTGGACAATAGCCTTGGTCAGGTCACGGCCACCGGCATGCAGTTCGCTTCGAGCGGCTATCATCTCGTCGGCGGCGAGATCGCGCTGGTTGGCTCACCCACGTCGGTCATCCGGGTGGGAGATGGCACTCTGGCGGGTACGAGCTTCGTTGCGACGATCGACAACGTATTGAGCGGCAACACGCAGCTTGTGAAGACCGATTCCGGCAAGCTGGTGTTGAACGGGATCAACACTTACACCGGCGGGACCGCAATCAACGGCGGCACGCTTGTCATCTCGAGCGATTCCAATCTCGGCGCGACGGGCACCGGGCTTACGCTCGACACAGGCACGTTGCAGACCACGGCCAACATAACCAGCGGCCGTAACGTCGTTGTTCCGACAAGCGGCACCTTCCTGACCGATTCCGGGACCACGTTGACCTTGAACGGCACGATCTCCGGGGCCGGTAACGTGGTGAAGGACGGCGGCGGCATGCTGCTCCTCAACGGCGCCGCCACGAACACGGGCGGCACCATGGTCGTCGGCGGTACGCTGCAGGCGGGGGCCGCCAACGTATTCAGCGCGATTTCTGCCTTTTCGGTTCTGAGCGGCGCCACGCTCGATCTCAACGGTAGGGACCAGACGATCGCGAGCTTGACCAATGCCGGGACAGTCAAGTTGGGCGGTGCGCCGGGCACGACGTTGACTGTGACCGGCGACTACGTTGGCAATGGCGGCCTGCTTGCGTTCAATACCGCGCTCGGCAATGACGCATCGGTGACGGACAGGCTTGTCGTCAATGGGGGCACCGCGGGCACGGGCTCCGTCAAGGTGACCAATGTCGGCGGGCTTGGCGCGCCGACAACTGAAGGCATCAAGATCATCGACGTTGCCAGTGCCTCGAACGGCGCGTTCTCTCTGCTCGGCGATTACATGATCCAGGGACAGCAGGCTGTGGTCGGTGGCGCCTACGCCTACACCTTGCAGAAGAACGACACTAACGGCGACTGGTACCTGAAATCGAGCCTTGCCAATCCGCCGCCGCCAGCCGCGCCGCTGTACCAGCCAGGCGTTCCGCTTTACGAGTCCTATGCGCAGGTCCTGCTTGGACTGAACGAACTGCCGACCCTGCAACAGCGCGTCGGCAACCGCTATCGGGGCGGCAGCGACGCCACCGCGGGCGCCGGCACGGCCGATGCGCAATTGGACGGCGCCGTGCCGGAGTCGCCGGTCTGGGCCCGCGTCGAGGGCAGGCATGCGACGATGCAGCCCTCCACCACTAGCGGGTCAACCTACCAGGCCGATCAGCTCAAGGTGCAGGCCGGCATCGACGGCTTGGCGCTCGAGAATGACAAGGGCAAGTTGATTATCGGGCTCACCGCGCAGTACGGCACGGTGGCGGCGGATGTCGCTTCGTTCTTCGGCAATGGAAAGATCCGCGCCGATGGTTACAGCACCGGCGCGACGCTGACCTGGTATGGCGAAAACGGCTTCTATGTGGACGGTCAGGCGCAGACCACCTGGTACAACAGCAATCTGACCTCAGCGCTGACCGGCACCATGACCCACGGCAACGATGGTTTCGGCTATGCGTTCGGCGTCGAAAGCGGCCGTCGCTTCGCTGTCAGCAATGGCTTCTCGCTGACTCCCCAGGCGCAGCTCGTCTATTCGGCGGTGAATTTCGATACGTTTTTTGACCGGTTCGGCGCGCGGGTGTCGCTCGGCAGCGGCGACAGCCTGCTCGGCCGCGTCGGCCTCTCGCTCGATCACCAGCGGACGTGGCGCGACGAGGCAGGCCGGCTGACGCGCTCGGACGTCTACGGCATTGCCAACGTGCACTACGAGTTCCTCGATGGTACGATGGTCAACGTCTCCGGCACGCGCCTTGCGAATGCCAATGATCGGCTGTGGGGCAGCATCGGCGCCGGTGGCACCTATAGCTGGGCGGACGGCCGCTACACGGTCTATGGCGAGGTCTCTTACAACACGAGCCTCAGCCATGCGGGCGACAGCTACAGCTACAAAGGCACTGGGGGCTTCCGGATCGTATGGTGATGTTTCTCCAAGGCAGGCGACCGGTTCCCATTCGAGCCTTCGATGTCACGACTCTGGTGTTGAACGAGCGGAGCAATGGAGTTCGCCGATCGGATTGGGAGCGAATTGGGCGAATGGCCTGCCGACAACGAAACAGGGCCCCACGATTGTGGGTTTCGTGATGTAGCGAACCGCTGCCCCCAGTGCCAAGGGCTCACGCCTCCACACTAAGGACAAACAACGGTTCGGCGCGTCGGTGGTTGCGTTTGATTCCCTCCCTGGGCACCAAATCCACGCCTTTCCACGCGCAAGCACGATTTTGTACGATTCATTAGCGGACAGCGTATAGAGGCGTTCTGACCGTCAGTTGATAGGCTGGCTTCGGCAACCAAGTGATGTCTGCTGTAGCGCCAAACAGCCGATTGTCGTTATCGTCCATCCGATCCGAGATCGAACCGCACGATGGGTGGGTGAAGGGCTGGATGGACGCGAGGGTTAGAAGCTGCGTTCCTTCGAACGATTGCACGCCCAAGCGGCCAGTGAATTTCCAGTTGTTGGACCATCGATAGTAGCCGCCGACATAGGGAATCGTGTTCCGACTGATCCTCCCCAGCGCACTCCCCAGTCAGTACGCGTATCCTGGAAACCGGCGAGGAGGCCCTCGGTCTCAACAGGATCGAGAGCATAGTCGAACTCAAGGATGTTGTTGAAGGATGTGGTGGTCAGCGGACCATTGGGGGTCGACTGTGTGATGGTCGATTGCAGCGTCACGGCAGGAAATGTTCCGCCGTTCTGTATCACCATCAGACCGCCGATGGCGGAGCGACGTGGACGCGGCAGCGGGTGAGCGCCCTGGCGAACGAGAATGTGCGGCCGGTTGTGTCGGTCAACCGCACCGACAAATATTCGGTGCTCTGGCTCAACGGCGCGTATCACTATTTCGATTTCAGCACTAGCCCGGCAGCAACCGATATCGGTTATACGGCCCGGGTCAATGGCGCGTCTCGCAACTATGCCGTTGCCGGTGCGAGCCCGGCGAATATCGCCGCTCCCACGGTCTTGTGATCGAGCGGGACCGCAGGCAATGTCTTGAGCGCAGCGCTCAGCACATGGACCGGCGATCTCCCGATTGCGTACAGCTATCAATGGGCCAAGGGCGACGCCGATATCCTCGGCGCGAATGACTCGACATACATCGTGCTTGCGGGGGATGTCGGCGCGTCGACCGTGCGCGTGATGACGACGCATGCGCAAGGTTCGAGTTCCGTCACATCGGCGCCAGCATCCACGCTGCCGACCAATCCCGTGCTGCATTCGGATACGCTCGGCCAGTGGACGATTAACTCGTTCGCGCAAACGGCGAATGTTGCCGTCAACAATGCGATGACTGCCGATCGTCTTACCGAGACGGCGGCGGCCGACACTCAGAGCGAGGCATCGAACGCCATCATTTCGTCGCGGGGGCGAGCTACATGTTATCGCTGTATGCAAATACGAAACGGCGCAATTTCTGCAAATGCTGTTCGGGAGCGCAGCATTCGGCGCCATCGCCTATGCGAACTTCGATGTCCAGAATGGTGGTGGTCCAGACCGTTGGGGCGGGAGTCACCGCCTCGATCGTCAATGCGGGCAACCGCTGGTATCGGCTGACAACAACGGCAGCGGCGACCGTCGCGGCTCAGGTGGCCGCCTATGGCATCACGGCGGACAATCGGCGCGCGCTCAGAGCTATCTTGGCGTCGCCTCGAACATCCGCTTGTGACGGACATTCAAGTCGAAACCGGCGTTAACGCGAACCAGTATGTGGCGGTGGCGTGATCGCCGCTGCAGTGACCGCGCTTGTCGGCGCGGCATTCTTTATTGTGGCGGCGTCATCATGGCGAAGAACGCGACGACCACCGTCGGCATCGCGACCGGCCTTCTGTTCGTGATCGTCGGCGGCGTGATGCTCGTGCTAACCGTGGGGCTGTCAATCGACATAGGTTTGCGCTGAAATGCCAACCCGGAACGGCGACTATGATGCGCGCTTCGAGCCCGCAGCGCTTGAGCAACGGGTTCGCGGCCTCAAGTAGGGCATCAAGGACCTCGCGGCGAATACGACCAGCCAAGTCAGTTCGCTGTCGAACCAGATCAGCAATCTTGGGACCAAGCTGGACGAGCGGGCGAAAATCCCGTGGCCGGCACTCGGCGTCATGCTGTCGTTTCTTACCATCGTTGGCGGTCTCGTCTGGTATCCGGTCAAGGAGGGACAGGAGCGGCAGCAGCGGGTCATCGAGAAAATGGCCGAGGCGACTGTGACGCAGAAGGATTTGGACATCCGCTTGGCCGCGACGACTGACGACGGGCCTCGGAGGAGCGAAGCAAACGCAATGCCGAAGCAATCGACGAGCTATCGAAGGCCAATGTTCCGCGTGGTGGGCATGAGACGAAGTGGCGCACCATCGACGATGCGATCAAGCGCAACCAGTCGCGGCTCGATGAAATCGCAAAAATGATTGTGCCCCGAGGTGAGCACGAGGAGAAATGGCGCGGCAACGACGGGCGCATGGCCGATGTCCAGCTCCAGATTGACGAGATCAAGAAGGCCTATTCGGAGCTATACTCACCGAGGGACGCGCTCACCAACATGCAGCGCCGCCTTGAGGATGTGGAGCGGCGTCTCGCCCTGGCGCAGCAGGAAACGCTGCAGCGGCGGCAACCGTCGGACGACCCACGCCGTGATCGTGATCAAGCGCTGGGCTGGAATCCGGCGCTCCCTGCGAACGCTGGCCGTCGAAATTGCACGCCAAAGCAAAAGCCCGGCTGCCAATTGAGGCAGGCCGCGCGCGATCGGAAATATGAATTGATGAACGCCGCGAGTTTACTGCGGTGCAGTAGAGTTTTCCATCAGCAACGCTTAGGCGCGCCCTTGCACTCGGTCCCACATCGCTTCCCGTCGGACCACCAGTTGTAGGGTGGAATGGCAGACTGGACATTCAAATGACTGGAGGTCGTGATCCTTGGTGAAAGGTGCGACGACGATAAGCTTCCGTTCCACGTGGCATGCGGAGCACACGGGCCGCGACATGGCGTCTCTCCCTTTGCTATCGAAGCTGCGTCGCGATCTTACGGCCGGCCGGGCCGCGGTCGCTTTTTCAAGCCGTAGTAATACTGTCCGTCATTCTGTCCCGCCTACGGTGGAAGCGGCGGATTTATTTCTTGCGTGATCACCGACCGAGCTATCGACGGCGTACTGAAGCCGAGCTAGCGTGTCGCTTTCTGCCTAGCTCCCATTTCACCGGAGAAAGTAATCGCTCGGGAGGTCAATCATGCTCATTGCAGACCGGTTTGACAGTCGGACCTTCGCCAACATGGATGTCGCGCTGGAAAGGGCCTGTCAGCATCTACCGAAAGGTGCCGATAACCATAAGTCCCGCCGACACATCGCGCGCCGGATCATCAAATGCGCAGAGGATGGCGATCGAACCCTTGGCGGCCTCACCGAAGCCGGTCGATCGGCTGCATTGGAGCTAACGTCAAAGTCAAGAAAGGCTGCCTAGCCCGGGGACCGTCTCAACGCTCGCGGCCGGAGACTCCGGTCCGATGGGGCAGAGTCGCTTCTAATTCTGCAACGATGTCGTGGATCAGGCGGAACGCGAGCGGATCAGTCACGTCACGTTCCGTCAATCGGTAGAGCATGATGCGGTCTTGAAGCTCTTGTTGTTCCTCGTCGTTGTCCATGACGCGCTCTACACTTGTGCAATGACGCCGAACACGGTCGATCGTTGCGAGGAACTTGGAAAACTTTAGTCGGAGCGTCAGCCGGGAGGCTTAATTGGGCGGCTGCAAGTCAGCCGATGCCGGCCATCGGCTGGCTCGAAGCGCCGCTTCGATCTGGCGCAGCCTTCGCTCGATCAAGTCTCGTTCTTGTCCCTGCCGGGCTGAGTTCAATTGTTCTTGGAGCCGCGCCCTCTCTGCGGAAAGAAGATCGAGGAACGTGGGGACAGAGCGTTTGCTTGGCATCGCTCTCTCCTGTGTGGCGTTTGGCGAGAGGGGCATTGTTGGTTTTCTCTCACCGCCGGCGCCGGGGTAGTTTGCCGGTGGCGATGATTAACGAATAAGTCGCTGGGGTGGTTCAGACGGGGATCCGCGATCCCCTAGTTCCGCCGCGATGTTCGCTTAAAACATTCCGATCAAAGCGAAAAAGCAACCTCGATCAGGAAGATGACACTCATGACGGTGACGGTGAGAAATACGTCGCTCGGCGGCAGAGGAGTCATAGCGTGCCCCGCAATTGCGCTGCCCATGAGCCAAAAACCACCCGAGGATGGAAATGTTTCGGGGGGACGCCTCACCGCATTTCGAGCTCGAGGATCGCAAGAGCTGAAATCTCGGCGGCATCTTTGATGCCGGTCTGCGCAATCTTGATGATCTTCTTTGCGATCATTTCCGTGAGTGGGTCATCGCGGTCTTTGACGCATAGCTTGTGCAACGCTTGCTCGTAAGCCTTCGTCACGAGGCTGGCCTGTCTCGGTGCCATGGCGTCCGTATGCAAGTGCAGGTAGATCGACATTTGCTTGCCTCTAGCCCGGTTCCAAGGGAACTTTAGCACAGGAACTGCTGTCATGCGAAAAATCGGCAGGCGTTTGTTTCGCCATTGGCGGTTCCCGGTGATCACTTTCCAAACGGTCGCGGGAGAGGCGGCCACGGCCTTTGCGTTCGGTGTTTCGCGGCATTCTTCGGGGCGATGCGCAGCATCTACCAACCGAGGCGCCTTGCTCTCCTCACTCACTGGCGCTAACGCTAGCTCTTGGGTTGGTGGGAGTTGAATATACGGTGAGCAAGGCCCGCGAGTTTATCGAGTTCTGGATTGAGAACAGCATTCACCCTGTCGAGCAATATCGGACTGTCGGCGCGTCGCAGGATGTGGCCGAGTTGACCCGCCGTCTTGTCGTGGCCGCCAAGGAGCAGGGTTTCTCGGAGGCCGACTTGCAAACTGAGATCGGCGACATCTCCGACTACGTCGGAGACCGGCTTAAGGCAGCAAACAAGGCTGAGAGCGAACGGCGTAAGCTTTCCTAGGCGCGTACAATGCAGGCGCCCTACTTGTCAATCTGTACACATCGCCGGGCTTGAGGTTGAGTCCCTCGAGCATTCGTCGCTGCTTGTCCGTCAATTCCATGTCCAAAATCTCCGCTGTCCAGCCTTCCGGGACGGCGGTGAGCACCAGCGTCAAAGCCTGACTTGGCTTAGCTAATGCGATCCAAATTTGTGGCCGGTCCGGCGAAGCATCGTCCGCCGCTACTGCAACGACAGTAAAGGAGTTGCCGAAGGACTCTCCCATGGTCGTTCAATGCACTGGCGGGCTGGCTTGTTTCGATCTATGGGCCTGGGGTTGTACGATAAATCGAGGCTATTGTTCGAAGAACCGGCCGGTAGGCAAGGTGCTTGGGGCCTGCCCTCGGTACTGAAGCCGAGTTAGCGTATCGCCTTCCGCCTAACTCCTCATTCCACCGAAGTAAGTAATTGCTTGGGAGGTCAATGATGCTCATTGCAGACCGGTTTGACAGGCGGACCTTCGCCAATATGGACGTTGCGCTGGAAAGGCCTGTCAGCATCTTCCGATGGGTGCCGATGATCATAAGGCTCGCCGGTCCATAGCTTGCCGGATTATCAAACGCGCCGAGGGCGACGATTGGACCCTTGGCGGCCTAACGGATGCCGGGCGAGCGGTCGCCTCAGAGCGTCGAGCAATGCTGCCTAGCCGTTGCTTGTTGCTGGAACGGTCTTAGCCGGCCCGAAACCGCAGGGTAGAAGTTTCGCCACATTTCCCCGGTCTGCATGATCGAGTGTTCAATATGGAATGGGATGCCCATGCGCAAATTGCTTCTTGGAATAGCGCTCGCCCTGCCGATCGCCTTCATGACTTCGCCGGTGTCGGCCTTCCCGCGATCGCCTGCTCATCTGCCTGCGCTGGGCACCACGAACAGCACTGACTTAATCCAAGTAAGAGGTGGTCACGGCTGGGGGCATGGCGGCTGGGGTCATGGACACGGTTATCGACCATTTGGCTGGAGTCGCGGTCGCAAGGTTGGCTGGCGCGGACGTGGATGCCCGCCCGGTCTCTGGAAGCAGGGCCGGTGCTGATCCAAAGGACCGAGTTCGTGACGGGTTGCCAATTGAAGTTGGTGACCCGTTTCGGCTAGTGAGCCATGAGGACAGCCGCAATGCTGAACGCGAACACGCACGCGGCGGCCAAACTCATGAGAGTGATTGCGACGGACCTAGGCATAGCGGATCAAGTCGGCCAATTCGCTGCTTGAATTCTCCGATCAGGCGATCGCCGTCACATAGTTCAATGTGACAGTCGGCGAACGCTTTGGCGCGCTCCCTGTCTGCTTGCTCGTCACGACAGAGCAAGTCTAAGCGAGTGACAATGCAGCCATTGGCACCGAGAATGTATGCCGTGTAATTGTGCGCGCTCGCGACGTCGCACCAAGGTTCCGGCAATTAACGGTTTTTGGAACCCTTAGTTCCGGCTGTACTACGGAAGAGGCGCTGGCCTTTGGGCGCTGGCCGAACGGCGGCCCGCGATCGCTGGGGCGAAGGGATGAGCCTGAGGACGGGTTCGGGTTTTGGCGGGCGAGCCCAAGGCCGGGTCGGTCTCAGTGCCTCTTTCCACCCGGAATGGTTATCAACTCTACCCAGTTCGCATCACGGACGGTCACTTCACGGCCGGTGCTCTCAGCGATCCGTCGTGCGACGGCGAAGGCCTTTTCTTGGTCGGCAACTTCCAGAGCAACGAACGCGCGCGTATCCGTAGATACGCCAGCGCCTGTAAGTATCATGGAACAGATATCGATCTCTTTCGGTTCGGCGGGCATCAAGCACGATCTAACGTCGGACCGGTCACTGGATTTCCAGTTCCTTGATCGCCTGCACCGAAATCTCTGCCGGTCTTTGATAGTTTGGGAACGACCTCACCAGCCAATGGCTTCGGCCTTATCTTGGGGACGGTGAAAGCTCACGGGCGTGTTGACGTTCCCTGCCGCACGGTCCCGATTTCTCCAGTTCGGCGATCCGGAGGATATGAAGGCCGCGCTTGCGCAAGTGGACTTCTCCGATGTCGCTGCAATTACTGTGGCTCAGACCCTGCTACTGAAAACTGCGACTGGGTTGGTGAATCTGGCATTGCAGGGAGGGGTAAGGATAAGGGCTCTTCTTCTTGCTCAAGACAGCGCTGCTCTCTCGGCAATCAACGTCGCCGTCGCTGAAGGCGTGGATCAGCTGTTCCGAAACGGGGACCGCTTCCGGGTCCCCATGCCTGCCATTCTTGGAAGCGGGGTAAAGCCGCGACAGTAATAGATCCGATCTGTTTCCGATGGAGCAACGTGATGCCGGTCGCTTGGCATAGCATTTCGTTGGGTCGATCGTGGAGACTTACAACGATCCATGCGGCGAGGCGGCTACCCCAACAGAGGAGGCCGGTTGGCGCGGCCCAACGTTGCCTCAAGCGACAAGCCGACGGACAGCAGCTCCCGGTCCTGTCCGCTCAATGCGTCAAATTCCAATCCGACAGGCAGACCACTGGGGGTCTCACCGGCTGGCAGAACCAAGCTAGACATGCTTGCACAGCCTCCCAAGGCGATGTTGCGCCCGATCGCGACTCGGAACGGAATCTTTTGTACGCCGACCTCGGTTTCAATTCCGTCAGACAGCTTCGGTGGGAGACCCATGATCACGGGATGTGCAAGCATCAGAATATTGTGTTGGCTGTACCAATCGCGGACGGTAGCCTTCAGTTGATCGCGCCTGGCCAGCGCTGCCTCATAAGCCTCACGACTGGGTCTGCTCGGTGGCAGCGCTCGAGTCTCGATGTATGTTTTCATCGAAGGGCCGACTTGCGCAAACATTGCCTAGAAGGTCAGGCCGGTCCCCTGCTCCTGCAAGTACCTCGCGATCCCCCGGGCCAGTTCGCTGACCAGGATCGTCCCTCCAATGTCCGTAGCCGCTCGCACAACATCGGGGGTGGCGACCTCCACCAGCGTCGCGCCGGCCTCATGGAGCTTGCCGAATGCTTCAGTGTCTGAGGAGATGATCGTACGACAGGCCAATTCTGACACCACGCAAAGGCGTCGCGGTCGGCGTCGTGTCGTCGCCGGTCAGGACGCGATCGAACAGAGATCCACGACCGCACGCGCCAGCGGACCGACCTGATCAAACTTGTTGTCAGTTAGCGCCGCCGCTATCGTCGCGGTGTTCGATATCAAAGCGGCATGGGAACGAAGGCAGTTACAACGGCGAACCCTGGATCAAGGCCGCACCGAATTAACGCTGTGAGCTCGCTACCTGGCGCTCGGTGCGTCGAAATCATGTTGCGTCGAGCCACTGCGGAGGTGCCTAAGTACTCGCGACGCTAGGCGAGCGCCATGTATGGATGCGCGCGCCATGGGATGAAGCCAAAGCAGCTACAAGGTCCTAGAGTTTCGCGGGCCGAAGCCGAGGGCGCGGAGTAACATTCCATTAACGACCCACGATCACCATTACCCCGTCCAACCAGCGGGGTCTCAGGCATGGTGAAAGTTGTGCTGTTCATCCTGGCGAGTGCTTCGCTCTACGGCCTGATCGGCGTGCTCTTTCGCGATGCGGCAGATAAAGTGATGAAAGTCATCGACTAGCATGAGCACGCCCCACCCCTCAGCACTTTCCCGTCAGGACGTAGCGGACGGTGCGCCCAACGAGCAAGATCGGCGGAGCACCTGCGATGGCAATGGCAGCGCACAGACGTAAATCATCAGGGGATGGCGAGTACTGTTGAACCCGCGGCAAGACAAGAAACAGCGCCAGCCAGCCGATGGCACCTGCGATAGACGCCCAATAGACGATGTCGCCGAAACGGTTGAGCATGGCGGTTGAAGCCCTCGCAGCGTGTAGCGAGGTCCGCCCCGCGTCTAACGACTTGGCAGATGAAATAGGGCTTAGTAAGGCAGAGGCTCGGGAACTGGTGGCGTATTCGGTGGGACTGTCGTCGTACCGACGTAAAAAACGCGCCACAGTTGCTCGCAGCGTCCCGAGTGTCCCCTTCTAGTCTAGAGCCATCCGGACACGCGTTGGCTATGACCTACGGTTCTGTGCCGCTGTGATGGCGTTGCCCGCGGCACACTCCGACCACGGGTATCTTCGCCGCTCCCTGGAGCACCACGGTTGGACGCGATCGGGCGCGCGCCATCGTCTCAGGCCTCACGGATCCGATGCTGATTTGGACCGAGTGCCGCCGCGGTGTAACCCCCAGGCTTATGAGCTGCGGCGCGTCTCATGGACTCCCGACGCCGCCCGCTCGCGTAGCAGCTCTTTCTCGGCTTCGTACCAGAAGTAGTCCATTTTGGTGTCGGCGGGTTCGCCTGCAGCCTGCCAGAGCGCATAGGCCCGGCTTCGGATGTCTTGCTCGGTCAAGTTACGCATAACCTTTTCCCCGACCTTCTCGAATGAGAAACCCGTTGCTCCCTCCGACGCGGACTTGGAACGGGCCAAGTCGCTGTGTTCATCATACCCCTTAGCCCCAACCTATTGATAATTTGCATAGTTGGTCGGGCTCCGGTTGGAATGGCTCGCAAATACCTCTTCGGCGCTCGGGTCCGACACCTCGCCGAGCCGGCCGTCGAGGCGCTCCGGAATGCACATCATCTACACGAACTCGAAATGGCGCCCGCTGCGTGCTCGAACCATTGAGCAGTCGTTGCCGAAATAAACTTGGCCTTACCATTGATAGCTGACGGTGCCCTTGCCGGCCAGGCTGGTGCTGAGATCGGAAAACTCGCCCTCAAAGGTTCCGGCAACCGACCAACCGTTGATCCATTTCATCTCGACGGAGGCCGTGGCGAGCGCGGCGTCGGGCGCCAGCGTCGCGCCGCGGACCAGGAAGCTCGCCTGCGGAAGCGCCTGGAAAGTCGCAGCGGCGCTGCGTCCAGTGTCGAAATTGTGCACCCATGCGGCGCGCCCCCGCAACGTCAGGAGCGCACCGTCAAGCGCGAACGATTTGTCGGTGCGCAGGCCGAGTTCAGACAGACTCGCCGTTTCGCTGCGGGATGCATAGTTCAACGCGAACATGTTGTCTCCGGCAAGCGCGCCTTCAGCATAGGGCGGCAGATCAAGCGTCACGAACTGCCCAGCCGCATAGGGTGTGAGCCCGGCGAAAGGCGTCGCAAACCGGTACCCGCCTTCGAGGCGACCGGAGAACGCGTTGGCCTGAAAGGTGCCACGCAGGCGATCACTGCCGGCGAGCGCCAGCGTGCGATCAGTCGTGACGTCCTGCCAGCCGTAGGCGAGCGCCGCTGACAGATAGGCGGCGCCGATGCGGTGATAGGCGTACACACCCGCCTGGAACAGATCGGAGCGCCCGCTGCCGAGACCATTGGCAAGGCCGAAGCCCGTGCCGCCGCCAGCCATCGCGAAGCCGAGCAGAGTGCCCGGCGATAGCCGATAATCCGCGCCGACGGCACCGCCATAGATGCGGTCGGTGAGGGTGTGCGATCCGATGATGTCGTTGCCGCTGGTACTGCGCCCGCCGCCGAAGGCGGCCGCCCAGACACTCCAGCGTTGATCGAACGAGGCGGCCGCCACCGCGCCGGGAAGCGCCGCGAATGCGTCGCGCGCGCCGCCCAATTTGTCCGACGTCACCGGTCCATAGGCCAAAGCTGCACGGCCGTCGAGCGACGACCATCCGGTGCGGCCGGCCACCGATGGATCGGTCATCGTCGTCATGAATAGCCCCATGGCGTCGAACGTGGTCTGCTGGATGCCGGTGGCGAGTTCGCCCGACGCGAGCGTGAGGCCCGCGGGCGTCAAGCCGCCGACCGCCAGCGGAATGACGCCGGCGGCACTGAAGCCGTTCGACAGCCCATTGGCCACGCTCTGCTGGTTGATGTTCATGCCGCCGGCATAGGTGAGCTTGAGATCGAGGTAGACGTTGTTGGGGTCGTAGCTCAGCGACGGATTGAAGCTCGCCGGCAGGTTGGTGTTGACCAGTCCGCCGAAGGTGCCTTAGATGCCACCGGCGGCGTTGAGCAGCGTGTAGCGGGTCTTCACGTAGTCGGTGCCTGGATAGACCGCGACGACAACGGTCGCGCCGGCGGGCGTCGCCGTGCCGCTGACATTGACGCGATCGGAGGTGACGGAATTGAGTTCGGCGAGATAGGTCGCGGCCGCGGTGAACGTCAGGTTGCCCTGCACGGTGAGCGTGCCGACGGAGTTGCCCGGCGACAGCGTGCCGCCATCGATCAGGGTCTGGCCAACGATACCGTTGCCACCGAGCGTGCCGCCCCGCATGCGTGGTGGTGAGCGAGGACGCTGCGATCGAACCGTTCACGGACAAGCGTCCGGCATAGATGTCGGTCGGGCCGGTGTAGCTGGAGGTGCCGTTGAGCCAGGTGGTGCCCGAGCCGATCTGCTGCACCGACCCGGCGCCGGAGATTGTGCCCGCGAACACGGAAGTATCCGCCCGATAGAAAGCCAGCACGCCGTTGTTGACGACGTTGCCCGCGAGGGTGCCGGAAGTGTTGCCGTCACCGACCACGAGCGTGCCGGCCGCGATGGTGGTGCCCCCGGTGACGCTGCTGTTGCCTTCGAGTACCGTGACGCCGACGCCGAGCTGGGCAAGTGAACCTGTACCGGTGATGTTGCCCACGAAGACGAAGGCGCGATCGAACGCGAGTCTGCCGTTGTCGGCCACATTACCGGTGATCCAACCCGCCGTCCCGCCATTGCCGACCTGCAGCGTGCCAGCGGCAATGGTTGTGCCGCCATGATAGCTGTTGCTGCCGGTCAGCACTGTGGTGCCCGTCCCGATCTGCGCTAGCCCGCCGGTGCCTGTGACGTTGCCCGCGAAGACGGCCGTGTCGGCGCGATTAAACGCCACCGTGCCCTCGTTCTGGACATCGCCGACAATCGATCCGGACGTGCCTCCGTTACCGATCTGCAGCGTGCCGGCGGCGATCAGCGTGCCGCCGCCGTACGTGCTGGTGCCGGATGCATTGGAAAATGCATCGGTGCTCGCCGCGGGCCTTCCTGCCGAGGTTCGAACCGCGATTCGTACCAACATCCGCGACTATGTAACGAGCGTGATCAAGGTCGATTGGCCCGAAATGGCGAAGGGCGGCACTCTCGAGGATCCGGTATTCAACACATCGGAGAGCATTCTGGTCACCCTGATCGAATTCCTTTCCCACCAGCCGACCTCGCTCGATCAGCAGCCAATATTCTCGGCGCTTCTGAACCAGGTTCTTGTGGCTCGCAATGCGCGCATCGCGCGTATCGCCGCATCGAATGCCGGCATTACCTGGGCGCAATGGATCGCGATGGTCATCATATCGACATCGGCGCTGACGGCGATCGCCATCTGCAATACACATTCGCTGCGCATGCAGGTGACAGCCACGCATCTATATGTGCTGGTAGCGTCCGCCGCTTACTTCGTGATTCTGGCACACGACCGGCCGTTTATCGGCTCGATCTCAATCAAGCCGCTCGCCTTCCAGAGCCTCATCGCGAACTAGAACCGTTTTTCGAGCGAAGTGGGCTCGCGGTCATCACATTCTCCTTGCGCTCAGCTCGTCATGATTGCCGTCGACCGTTCGGGGTGATTGATGGGACGGGCTTATCCGTATGCCGCAACGAGTCGTGCCCCAGACGACGAGCACGGTCCTGCGGCTCGGGACAGCCGCACGTCGTTTCGTGACAAGGCCAGTCCAAACCTTCGCGGAGCGGTTTCGCCGTCAGATGATTCTCGATCTATTCCAATTCCACCCAGCCGAAGCTGCCGCGATGTTGGACAAGGGTAACGCCAGGGGGTGCTCATGCTCAGCCTGTCACGATCCGAAGGCGCGAAGCTGCAGGCTTCAGCCATCGGTCCCTTTTTCCAACATCATACATGCGGCATCGAAGCGCGCGGCGGATCGGATGAGGAGCTATCAATGCCGTTAGCCGTCTGCCGCAAAGCATCAAGGGCGATAAGCATCTTCGGGAGGTGGTCAACCGGCCATCAAGGCGAATAACGACAAGATCGCCGAAACGTCGTGTGGCCGGATGGAGAGTAACCGCATAATCGCGGAGGACGATGCTTAGGGCGCGTCATCGCGCTTTCGGTTTCCGAATATCGAGTATGCCTTGTTCAGGAAACACTCACGATTTTCCCCATCGCGGCTTCGGCTTACTGGTCAATCGCCATCGTCTTGCGCGGAGACGGCAACGCGTGGCGTGGCGCCGCGGTCCAGCGTCTCACGCAATGACATCGCACCAAATCGTAGTTCAGCCTGGAAAAGCGTGGAATGGTGCCAGGGAGGGAATCATACGCAATCACCGACACGAAGAACCGCTGTTTGTCCTTCGTATGGTGGCGTGAACGCTTGGACGGGGGGAGCTTCGGTACATCGCGAAACCCGCAATGGCGTGAGCCGCTTTGCCATTGGCAGCCTAACTAGCCGGGAAGCACCTTATGCCCGCCGGAACCCGCTGGATTGACGTTCGCCACAGCGCCCATCGCCTTCAACTCGTCGTCGAAATCTTTTGCCGACAGGGCATCGTCATTCCAGAACGACTTGCCGATCTCGTCATAGATCAGGGTTTCGCCGGTTGTCGTCCAGCTTTCGCATCGAAAACCAACGGCGCATGATCGTTTCTCCTAGGCTGCCTCAGCGTCATCGTCAGATAAGTTCCCTTGCGCGTCCGCTTGCTCTTGAGGATCGGATGCATTCGGATCGGTCTGCATTGCGGATGCGGTCTGGATCTTGACCTCAAGCCCAAGGCGTTTCTCGCGCTTCTTGTCGGCCGCGATCTGCTCGTCGGTTTCCTCGGGGTCGTAGCCTTCCGCCTCGATGACATCGCTGCGCGACTTGAAACCGGAATCCACCGCCAGCTTTTCGGCTTGGCGATCCTTGAGCGGGTCGACCCACTCGAAGCGCGGCGCAATCCATTTCGCGCGCGAGAGCGCGTGGAAATCGCCCGCGAAGCCCGGCAGTGAGATCGTGCCGGCGAGCGCCGCGTCGTTCATCCAGCGTTGCCAGACCGGCCGGCAGAACTGAAAGACCATGACACTATGCTGCAATTGCTCTAGCCGGCGGCGATATTCGACGATCACGCTGCGCAGTGACGAATAGGACGCGCGCCGGGTATCACTGGTCCCTAGCATGTAGGGCACGCCCAGCACCGAAAACGTCGCAAGCTGATTGCGATACTGGAAAGCTTCATAGGCGCCGCCGACATCGGCCGGTTCGGAGAACGTGATCTGCTCGCCCGGCCGCAGCGCTTGGATCGTGCCGGGTTCAAGCGGCGCGATCCCGATCGAGCCGCTGTCCGAATTATCCGCGTCGGTGGCATGGGGCAGAATGTCCTCGGGGCGCCGACGAGGTGATGAACGCGGCGAACATCGGCCAGCTTTTTGCGATCAAGCTCGGCGTCGTCGTATTGATCGAGGAAGTACAGCTTGACGAGCGCGGGCGTCACTAACGAAACGTCCCGAACTTGGCCGAGGCGCGTGGGACGGAAAATATGGAGGACCTATTGGCGGGCACCCGGACCTGTTCGGTCGTGAAGCCGGCCCCCGGCCGGCCCCGCCATCGGCCGCCGATCCGGGCGCCAGGGGTGCGTTTTTCCCGCCCGCCTGACCGGAGGGCCCTAGCCTTCCCCCACCAGTGGCGCCCCTACGGCCGTTTCCGGACATCCGTACCCTTTGATCTTTCGCCATTATTCGCCCCGGAATTGGACAAGAAGGATCTTCCAACCACCGACCAGTGGCCTAGTTCTGGGCCACTTCCCCCGGGTTTTGGCCCCCATTTCCGGGCCGGCCGATGAGGGAAGCGAAAAAAGAAAAAACGTATGTGAAATGACGAAGCTGACCCCGGGGGACCTCGCCACCGGCACGGCCGAATGGTATCGGGACGGCCTCAATCGGCACGTGCTCTACACCGACGGCGTGCCGTATCTCGCCGAGAAGGACGGCGCGTATTGGCTGCTCGATAAGATCGCTTGTCTGCAACTCGAACCGAAGATTGGGGCCGAGGAATTTCAGGTTTGGCGATTGCAGGTCATGGATAACCGCAGCGCGCGCCTCGTTTGCGATGACGGCAACGCCACCGATACGGTCCTGCATTCCGAGGGCATCGATTTCACCGATTTCCCGCTCGACGACATCGCCATCTGGGGCAATGTCATCCTTCTGCCGAGCGAGCACTGATCATGACATTTGCCGCTGGGGATGCCCCGCATGACGTTTGACGCGATCGAGTCCCGTGCCATTGCAGCCATCCGGAGCGCTGACCATTTCACCGCGTCTCTGTTTATCGGACGCGGTCAATATCGGATCGAGAAGCGCTATGCCGTACTGGCAGCCACCCGCGGCCTTGAATATGATTCGCGCGCCCATACCCGGCGCGCGCTCATTTACGCAATTGCGCCCGACGGCCATGCCACGCCGCTGACCGCCGCGCTCATCGTTTCCCTCAAAAGGATGTCCGTTTAGCGACCACCAGGCAACATAATAGCTGGCGCTTTCTAACGAACGCGATGGGCGAAGGGGAAGTCGGCGCCTAGATCGCCACCTGCGCGCCAATCTCCACAACGCGTTCGGTCGGAATCCCAAAATAGTTGGTTGCGTCACTGGCTCCCGATGCGAGAGCAATGAATAGCCGATCTTGCCAGTGCGGCATCTCCGAGCTGGCGGCGATCCTGAGCGAGCGCCGTGACAGATAGAACGACGTCGACATGATCTCGAACTGCCATCCCGCCTTGCGGGCGATGGCAAGCGCCTGCGGGATATTCGGTACATCCATGAACCCGAACCGCAGCATGAGCTGCAGAAATCTGTCCCCAAGACGCTCAAGGCGAACGCGCTCCTCCGGCGAAACATGCGGTCGCTGGGCATATTCGACCGTCAGCACAACATTCCGGTCGTGTAGCACCTTGTTGTGCTTGAGATTGTGCACAAGCGCAGTCGGTGCATGCTTCGGATCGCCGGTGAGAAAGACAGCTGTACCTGATGCGCGAGGCGGCGGCGAGCGCTCGAGCATCTTCACCAGCGTATCCAACGGTGTTTGAAGCCTCGCGGTCTTTGCCGCCAGAACCGCCGTACCGCGACGCCAAGTATACATGATTGTCACCATGGCGGTCCCGAGCATCAGCGGCATCCAGCCGCCTTCCAGTACCTTCAGGAGGTTGGCGCCAAGGAAGGTGAGATCCAACATCAGGAAGGGCGCGACCAATGCCGCGGCCGCCACGGACGACCAATTCCATACCTTCCAAATCACGACAAAGGCGAGCATCGCCGTCACGACCATGGTGCCGGTGACGGCGATGCCATAAGCGGAGGCCAGGGCGTTCGACGAGCGAAACACGAAGACGAGCACCAGAACACCAACCAGCAGGAATCCGTTTACGCGCGGCATGTAGATCTGTCCGACGAGGGCCTCGGAGGTGTGCATGATCTCCAGGCGCGGCAGTAGGCCCAGCTGGATGGCCTGTTGGGTCACGGAATAGGCGCCCGTAATGACGGCCTGGCTGGCGATGACGGTCGCACCGGTGGCGAGCACTACCATCGGTATCAACGCCCATTGCGGGTAGAGCCGAAAGAACGGATTCTCGATCGCGGCCGGATCAGCCAGAATCAGAGCGCCCTGGCCGAAATAATTGATCGTCAGTGCCGGCAAGGCGACGAACAGCCATGCAGTCCGGATCGGCCCGCGACCGAAATGGCCCAGGTCGGCATAGAGCGCCTCTGAGCCCGTTACGACCAGGAATACCGCACCCAAGGTCAGCAGCCCGACCATGCCGTGCTCGAGAAGGAAGCGCACGCCGTGAAGGGGATTGAACGCGAGCAACACCGACGGATTCTGCGCGATGTGCCACACGCCCGCGAGCGCGAGTGCGATGAACCACACCAGCGTGATCGGGCCGAAGAACGCGGCAACCCGCGCGGTTCCACGGGACTGCACCGAAAACAGGCCGAGCAGAACCGCGGCCGTTACCGGGACCACGTAAGGTTCAAACGCCGGCGTGATGATCTTGATGCCCTCGATAGCCGATAGCACAGAGAGCGAGGGGGTGATGATCGCATCGCCATAGAACAGGCCGCCACTGATGATGCCTAACAGTACGATGATCGGTGCTCGCTCGCCCATGGCCTTGTTGGCGAGCGCCATCAAGGCGAGCGTCCCGCCCTCACCATGGTTGTCGGCACGCAGCAGAATGACGACGTACTTTAGAGTGACAACCAGCAGCAGGGCCCAGAAAATCAACGAAAGGATTCCCAGCACGGCTTCGTGGCTCGCCGGCTTTCCGGGGCCGACCGCCGCCAGCACCGATTCATGCACCGCATAGAGCGGACTCGTTCCGATGTCGCCATAGACGACGCCGATGGCGCCAAGGGTTAAGCCCCAGAAGCCGGCATGTTGCCGACTATCGACAGTTTGCGAGGCTTGAATCGGGCCTGCAGCTTGATCGACATCATTCGCTGGCATGTTCTTTCAAGTACCTCTGTTGCGATGCATGCAGGAGGCGTCGAACCGATGCATGAAAATTTGCCTGAAGTTATCGCAGCAAAATGGGTCTGCTGTTACAGGCCGTGCCTCCGGCACGGATGGTGTGCTAATCGGCTCACTCGACGCGAGAAGCCACTTTGCCTCTACTAAAGACAACAGAATCGCAACTGCAATGGTTTCATGCCGTCCTTCGGTCGGCTCGTCGAACTCAATCGGAACATCGGGATGGCGGGACAGCGAA
Source organism: Bradyrhizobium sp. ORS 86 (assembly GCF_045571475.1). Classification (NCBI taxonomy): domain Bacteria; kingdom Pseudomonadati; phylum Pseudomonadota; class Alphaproteobacteria; order Hyphomicrobiales; family Nitrobacteraceae; genus Bradyrhizobium; species Bradyrhizobium sp. ORS 86. The sequence goes on from NZ_CP120699.1 coordinate 1,296,308, forward strand.
CAGAGCCGCTCACCGTCATCGTAAACCAGTCGGCGACGCTGCCACATCGGCAGCTCCAACTCGATCAGCGAGAGCGTCGCCCCCGTCCAAGCCTCCGCAAGGATCAGGCGATCGAAAACCTCGGTCCTGCCTGCTCTCGTCAGGCTTGAGACGCGCGTGCAGGCACCTGCAACAATCCTGGACATCAGATTCGCCGTGAGACCGGCGTCACGCGAAGCTTACCGGCTACCCGATCCAACCTTTCCGTGTCATCGCTTCTGGTTGACAACATACACACCATCGATTGAATGCGACTGCGTCTGAAGGATGGCTGCAGAGGCATAGGGAAACCAGAGTTATCGGGGGCTTCGGATATAGGAATCCCATAAAGAACTTGCCCACTGGTATAAAAGTCGTCCTCCGCTACCCGCAGACGCTACAAGCGTAAGTGGTCACGATCAGGAAGGCTCGGACCGCGATCTCGTCTTCCGAAAATCCGACACGTCGGTCAAACTCTCAAACTGGAGCGTGGCGGTCGCCGCTGCCGCGCCGCTGTGCCGATTGGTCGTCGGCCATCGCCTGCTTGCCACGCGCAATTCCGCGATGCATGCGCGCGCCGCGCCGATCGATTTCCGCATACGGGATTTCTTGCGGCACCAACCGCGCACGCGCTTCGAGATTGAGAAAATAGATACACCGCATCTGGTAGCCGTCGAGCGGCGTGCCCTGGCCCGACCATGATCCGCCAGTCTTGGCGAAATGCGCAACGCGGTTCTTGCCGGTGACTTGCGTCATCTTGTGCGTCACCGAGCCATCGGGCAATCGCAGCAGGCTTTTGTTCAACTTGAGCCCCGTAAGCGTGACGCCGGACGCGCGATAGATCGTCGCGCCGCCGCACTGACATCCATCGGCGAACGAGATCACCCATTCGATGTGCGGATAATACTTTTTGATCATCCGCAGCGCGATCGAGAGTGCGCGGCTTTCGGAATTGCGCGGTAGCGCTGCTGAGAACGCCAGCCGGTTCAATTCGAGAAAACCGTTCCATGCGGTATCGCGCACCAGCCCGAGGATGTTCGACTTATCCATCGACGGGCCAAACGTCATCGCGCCTTCAGGCCGCCCGCCGATAAAGACGCCCACCGCAAGGAACGCATTGTTGATGGTCTTGTGGCTGTAATGCAGCCGTGTGATCAGCGCGTCGGCGTCCTTCTTTGCGATCTGCGCAAGGCGGATTTGTTTAGTCTGTCCCATGGTTAGTCACCGAGTTTCGGAAGCGCATGATCCGAGGCTCCGGTTCGGCTGTCGCGGCGGTACATCAACCCAAAACGGCCCACCACCGAGGCGCCAATGCTCTGAATTCACTTCCGCTTTTGGCGCAAGGCCGATATTGCCGGGCTTGCCGCTGGTGCGACCCGTCAAGAATGACCCATCCCGGACTGCCTCCTTTCCGCAAGGCGCAGTCGAGCGTAACTTAAGCGGTCGACCTTCAATCGAAGGAGACGACCATGTGGCAGCCGGACGGTTGGGGACAAACGCATTGTTGTTCTCACACCCCATGCAGACATCGTTCCGGAAACGGAATTTAACGCACTCGCTCCTGATGGAATTTCGATCCACGCCGCGCGTGTGCCTTTTGGTGGCTACAAGCCGGGCAGAACGATGGATCCGACCATTGCCGATAACCCGGTACGCGCTTTTGCGGACCCGCCTGCGGTGGATGACGCCGCGGAGATGCTTGCAATGGCCCCATTGAATGCAATTGTTTTTGGCTTCACCAGCAGCAGTTATGTCCGGGGCGCAGGCGATGACGCAGTGCTCAAATCTCGTTTGTAAGCTCGCACGCGAGGTATCCCAGTCATTATCCCGTGCGCGGCGGCGATCACCGCACTAGCTGCACTCACTGTGACGCGGGTTGCACTAATCAGCCCGTCTTGGTTCTCGGCCGAAATGGATCAGCAGGCGTCCGCTACTTCGAGAGCCAGGGGGTCGAAGTCGTTTACAGCGGAGTTGCAGGTTTGCCATCGGACCAGCAAGCTATTCAGCCAGGGGAGCTCTACAATTGGGTGCGCTCGAACGTACCCTCGAGTGCCGAAAGCGTTTTCATTGGTGGCAACTGCTTTCGTGCAATTGGCGTGATCAAGGCGCTTGAGATCGCCCTGTTCTGACTGCGAACCAAGTCGCGTTTTGGTGTGCTCTGCGCCGATCCGGCACGCGAGCGTCAGTTACCAGCTACGGCCGGATATTCGAGTTTGGCCTACAACCTTCATAACGTTGGTGTTTCTTCCATAATGTTTGAGTTTCTTCGTGACTTCCAACTCTGGCCCACCGCGTCATTTCGCTGCGCTGCGGTATTTGGTCGGCGTCGGGGATAGCGGACATCAAGCAAGCCGCACCAAGCAAACTCGATTGACGCGCACTAGAAATTCGGCGCAGATCGCGGCGAGCGCATTGCCTTGCGGCGATCGATTGGGATTATTCGGCTCACATGGTTTGGTCGCCCCGGCTATCGCGCGCTCGACGGTCCCGAATTGATCCCCATACAGGATGAATGTCATATCGCGGAATGGCGACCGATCGCCGTCCGGCAATTCGGGCATCTGCTCTAACTCGCCGACCTCCACCGATAGCTTTGAAAGCTCGTCCTCGGTGATGCCGATCAGCGCGATCTCGAAACCGCCCTCCACGAGGTCGGCCAATTCGAGCCTCTGTCATCCCAATCACTGGCATCGGTCAGGCGATTGTTGGCGATGACGTAAGCGCGCTTCTGCTGATCGGTCCAACCGCGCACAACGATGACCGGGACATCCGTCATTCCGAGCAATTTGCCGGCGGCTAGGCGGCCGTGGCCGGCGAGAACCATGCCGTCCTCGGCCGCGAGGATCGGCATCGTCCAGCCCCATTGCCGGATCGACGCCGCAATCTGCTCGATTCGCTCGGGCGAATGCCGGCGCGAATTGCGCTCATAGGGCCGTAAACGGTCAATGGGCCATGTTTCCACGGCCGGCTTGCTAGGGTCATTGCATCCATGGTTTGCCGCTCGTATAGGCCGTTTACGACCCGCAAGAAAGCCTCGATATTGGCACGCCCTGGGAATAGTCCAGAAACTGGACTACTTTGGTGGCCCTCGTGACGCTAAAGTTATGGTCATGAAAGGCTATGGATCATTTTGCCCCGTAGCCAAAGCTGCGGAAATTCTCACGGAGCGGTGGACGCCGCTTGTGCTCCGCGAGCTGTTGCTCGGGTCCCGCCACTTCAACCAGCTTCGCCGCGGCATCCCCCAGATATCGCCGACCCTCCTCTCCAAGCGCCTTCAAACGCTAGAAGAGGCCGGGCTAATCTTACGCCGATCAGCCGATAATGGGCATTCGGAGTACCATCCAACCCAAGCGGCCAAAGAAGCCTGGCCAATTATCGATGCATTGGGCTATTGGGGCCACAGGTGGGCGCGCAGCCAGCTCACGCCGAACGAACTCCACGCGGGCCGGCTGATGTGGAATATGCGCCGTTCGTTCGAACTAAAGCACATTCCATGCAACTTCGTGCTGTACATCGAGATTGCGGACGCTCGGCCGAAGCGCTGGTGGTTTGTTGTGAACAAGGAAGAAGCCGATCTCTGCTGGGATGATCCCGGCTTCGTGGTCGATATCAGCGTCTGCTCGAGTCTGCTGACGCTTGTGCAGATTTTCACAGGCGAGCTGCCGCTGCGACGGGCGCGTGAGCTTGGCAAAATCGAGATCGACGGTCCTAAGCATCTTGTGAACAGCATGCCCAGTTGGTTCCCACGCAGCAAATATGCCAATGAGGCGCCTGCAGTAGCAGATCCAGTCTCAGCTAGCTGACGACATTCTCTCCGGTCCACTTTTTGAACTAGCGGCCCAGCTTCCCTCAGCGGTAGCGTTTGCGAATTCGCTCATGCGCCAAGCATCTCAGCTAAAGGAGGCAAAGATGAGCCGCCACTCTCTTCTTTCATACGCCGTGCTGCTGACCTTTACCTGTGCCTGCGTTGGTCATGCAGGGGCAGACCCGCTTGCCGACGAACTTTCCTCGGCGGCTGCCAAATGGGATGCCGCCATCAACAACGCGGACTTCGATGCCCTATTACCATTGTATACCGCTGACGCCAGATTGATGCCGCCTGGCGCGCAGCCTGTCACGGGCCCTTTGGCAATCCGTAATTTCTTTGCTGGGCGGGGAAGAAGCGTAAGAGATCACAAAGTTGAGCTGGTCGATGTGTTGCCCATCGGGACCTACGCTTATACCGCCTCCCATTTCACGGCCACGCTAGTGGTAAATGAAAAGGCGGCGCCAATTTCTGGCAGCACCGTGAGACTACTTGAACGCCAACCCGACGGACAGTGGAAGATAAAGTCTCATATCTTCGTTAAGGAATAAATTCGGCTTACGGTGCAGGCGGAAAGCGCCCCAGCGCGAGCGGGGCCACTCGGCCGCGCAAATGATTGACCCCGCCCTACCTCGCGCTGGTGGTCCGACCAAGTTAAACGGGGTGACATTTTCACCAACGATGCATTGCAGTTTCGTGACACCGACTCGCTGTCCACAGCGCCCAGGCCCGTTCTCGATCTGGACCGGCAATCTCGATCTGGGCTGAGAGGAAGAAATGTCCACCTACCTCCGCTCGCAGATCGATGCCATGGCGCCGAACGATGCCAACCTTATTGCCAAGGCTACGAGCAAACGTTGCGCATGCTCTCCGTCAAGGACGGCGACGATCCTCTGACGGAATTGATCGCAAAAGCCGTTATCTTATCAAGGTCGATCTTATCAAGGTCGCGCAAACCGGTGCTGATCGCCACGCGGCCGCCGGGACGAAGCACTCGACGCATTTCCGCCAAAGCGCGGTCCGGCTCGGGTACATGGAGGACGCCATAGCCGCAAATGACGGCATCGAACCTATCATTGGGATATGGCAAATCTTGCGCGTCCCCCTGGCGACGACCGAAGGAGCGTTCCGGCGGGCGGCGTCGACCATGGCCTCTGAAAAATCGACAGATGATACCTTCGCACCGCGCTCCGTAGCAGCCAGCGCGAGCACGCCGTGTCCCGTGCAGACATCGAGCACGTCACATCCGCGAATGACCCCAGCTGCATCGAGCGTGACATCAACCGACTGCGCCGTCAGCGGACCAAAGACAGCTTCGTTCCCATCCTTGTTGGACTGTGGCCGGCAGACGAGGAGGTGCTTCAAAACGACAGGACGAAGGCGGAGGTCGGCGCCGACTACGGTCGTGTCCCCATTGGTGGTGTAGCTCGGTAGAGCAAAGCCGTCCGCACGCGCGGCCTCCCATGGCGCCGTAGCGGGCGGGCGGCTTTGCGGTGGTCACCGGCAGTTCGCCGGTAGGGTCGGGTTGCTGATACCAACCTGATTCGAGGAACCACCGATGACCGATGAGATGATGAACCTCCGCACGCTCGTGGAGAAGACCCCTGATGCCGATCTGCTGCGCGAGATGATCGGCTTTGCCGCCCAGCGCCTGATGGAGCTGGAAGTGGAAGGCCAGACTGGGGCCGCCTATGGCGAGAAGAGCCGAGCGCCTGGCGCAGCGCAACGGCTACCGCGACCGGACCTGGGAGACCCGCGCCGGCACGGTCGAGCTGCGTATCCCCAAGCTGCGCAAGGGTTCCTACTTCCCCGGCTTTCTGGAGCCGCGCCGGATGGCCGAGAAGGCGCTCACCGCCGTGGTGCAGGAAGCCTATGTGCAGGGCGTCTCCACCGCTCGGTCGACGACCTGGTGCAGGCGATGGGCATGAGCGGCATCTCCAAGAGCCAGGTCTCGCGGCTGTGCGCGGAGATCGACGACAAGGTGAAGGCGTTCCTCGCTCGCCCGATCGAGGGCGATTGGCCGTATCTGTGGATCGACGCCACCTACGTGAAGGTGCGCCAGCAGGGGCGCATCGTGTCGGTCGCGGTGATCGTCGCGGTCGGCGTCAACAGCGATGGCCGGCGCGAAGTTCTCGGTATGGACATTGGTCCCTCGGAGGCCGAGACATTCTGGACGGCGTTCCTGCGCAAGCTCGCCCGCCGCGGCCTGCGCGGCGTCAAGCTGGTCGTCTCCGACGCCCACGAGGGCATCAAGGCGACCGTCGCCAAGGTGCTCAACGCCAGTTGGCAGCGTTGCCGCGTGCACTTCATGCGCAACGCGCTGGCCCATGCCGGCAAAAGCGGACGGCGTGTCGTCTCCGCCTTCATCGCCACTGCGTTTGCCCAGGACGATGCCGAAGCCGCACGAGCGCAATGGCGAAAGGTCGCCGATCAGCTCCGCCCCAAGCTACCCAAGCTCGCCGGCTTCCTCGACGAGGCCGAGACCGATGTGCTGGCCTACATGACGTTCCCGCCGCAGCACCGCACCAAGCTGCACTCGACCAACCCGATCGAGCGCCTCAACGGCGAGATCAAGCGCCGGACCGAGGTCGTCGGCATCTTCCCCAATGAGGACGCCATCGTCCGCCTCATCGGCGCGATCCTGCTCGAACAGAATGATGAATGGGCCGTCCAGCGCGCCCGTTACATGACGCTGGAAACCATCGCGCCGTTGAGCGATGATCCAACCGTCAGTCTCCCGGCTATCGCCAGCTGACCAGTCCGGCTCTTGCCGGCGAACGCGGTGTCCCACCGCCAGTTACACCACGCTCAGGGACACGATCCCGACTACTACGTCACTTCGCTCCGAGAGGCTGTTGATGCATGCGTGGAAGAAGCGGAGAAAGGCACGAAGGCGCGTCCTCGCCTGGTGCATCCGACGCCTTCCTCGGCCGACAAAGAGATGACAAGGACTGACGAACCTGAGATCTACTGATGATGGGCAGCACGATCGAGCGCCGATCCGTTCGTCAGGGTCGAGCCTAGCCAATCACCTGGCTCTTCGCCTGTCCAGGCTTCGCCTCACTCTGCTCGACCGGTTCAAGATGGTGGACACTCTCGCCAGAATCCGACAGCTACGCTCCAGTATCTCCAATGATATCAAGAGAACGAGTCGATGGTCTTCAGCTTTGCCGCCCGATATGGGTCTTAGGTCCCCTGAGAATGGTTTGACCGTGGACAAGAAACGTCGATCCAGCTTTGCCGGTGCAGCGGAGCTCGACCGGGTGGAGAGCGGGAGCGAAATGCGCTCCCGCCCTGTTCTTATTTCCCGTTGATAGCGATGCGTTTCACTTTCGACTGAGCCTCTGGAAGCTTCGGCATCGTTACGGTCAGTACCCCGTTCTTGAACGCGGCGGACACCTTGTCCTGGTCCACATTGTCGATCGGTATGCGCCGTTCGAAGCGACCGTAGTAGCGTTCGCTGAATCGTCGATCCTTGTCTTCCGTTTCGGTCTTCTTCTCGCCTTTGATAGACAGTAGGCCGTTAGCAAGCTCGACCTCAACGTCTTTCTCCTCGAGGCCCGGCAAATCCGCCGCAACCTTTATGTCCTTGTCGGTTTCGCTGACCTCGATGTTTGGCCAGCCCATCGACCGCTCAAGGAATTCGCCAAAGGGCGCGTGATCGAAGCCCCGAAAGACGTCGTCGAACAGACGATTCATCTCACGATGCAGGGCCAGAAATGGGTTCACGTCTCCGCCGCGTTGCGCCGGAACGTTCCGACCGCGGCCCCAGGGAATGAGATCAGTCATGGCCATGATTTTCCTCCTTGTATTCGACAATCGCCCGCGTCGCGGCGCTAACCGCCGCGGGTCGAACCCCACCCGTGACAGCAGACGCTCAGGCCGCTTGCTTGTGCTCAAGCTGCCGGTTGTCGTTGCCGACGTTGATGGGGATCTGGCGTGGTTTCATCGCCTCCGGAACCTCACGCACAAGATCAATCTTGAGCATACCATTCTTAAACGAGGCGCCCTTCACCTGCACGTAGTCCGCGATGTTAAAGACCCGCCGGAAGGGACGTGCAGAGATGCCCCGATACAGGTACTGATGCGCGCCCCTATCCGCTTTTCGGCCTTCGACCGTCAACACGTTCTGCTCTGCAGTGATGGTGACCTCGTCGGGCGTGAAGCCAGCCAATGCCAGCGAGATCTGATAGTGGTCCTCACCGGCCCGCTCGACGTCGTGAGGTGGGTAGTTGCCGCCGTTCGTCCATCGGACCGAATCCTCGATGAGGTCAGCCAGGCGATCGAACCCGACTGTCGACCGCCACGGGGTAGCAAGATCAAAGATGGTCATAGCCACATCCTCCTTTCGAGCAACATGGTTACGAGCGCACGGACACCGTGTCCGGCGCCCCGGGGAGCCGGACCCTTAAAGGCGCCCGGCGCAGGGCGGCGTGCCGCGCCTGCACCCTTCGAATTAGAAGTGGGCTGCTGTTTTTCAAGAGGTTTTCCTGTCGTCGCACGCAAACCCATCTTCTTGCCGCGCACTGAATCGCGGACGGCGCGACCGCCTGCAGCCGGCAGATGATGGATCACCGGAGGTCCAGCGCGAGCTGCCTTACTTGAGAGGCCGGCATGCGGTGCGCTACTCGAAATCCCCGAGACAGGGCGCTGCCCGCGTTGCGGAAGCGCCGAGCTCAATCCCGTCGATGACTTGGTGGACGCCCGCCCTGCAGCACGCATTCGATCGAAAGGCAGACGTGCGTTCATTCGCGATCCAGAGTGCCGACAAGCCTTAGCCGCGATGGACCCCTCGTTCGGCCTGCTTCGATACTGATTTCGGTGGGCACACGGTCGGAACAATTTTGCTGAACTGGAGTTCTGTGATCGCCTTTTTGCCATCGGACGCCTGAAGGGGTCCATCGATGCAGGAAGGCATTCTCTCGTACCCAACCCAACTTGCTCTTGAAGGATTTGGCTATGGGACGTATTTCCGCCTTTGTCCGGCGATTCAGCCGGAGGTTCGATCATCTCATGAATTCACTCGACCAGCGGTCGAGTCGTCTCCGCTTTTCCGCGCGATGCTTTGCGAGAGTCTACCTGAAGCAGGTTCCGCAATTGCGGAGCAGGCTGAGGTCTCTCGCTAGCAAGGTTGCCAGGGCGGCGACCATCTCTCGGTAAGCTTTCGCGCACGTGAGTGAAGGAAGGAGCGACCGCCATGGCGACCATCACGGCACTGCCATCCCTCTCCGAGGGAGGGCTTTCCCGCTATCTTGTCGAGGTTCGGAAATTCCCACTTCTCACCGCATCCGAAGAGGTCAGCTACGCAAGGCGTTGGCGCGAGCACGGCGACCGCGAGGCTGCATACCGTCTTGTCACGAGTCATCTTAGGCTGGCGGCCAAGGTTGCGATGGGGTATCGCCGATACGGCCTGCCAATCGCCGACCTCATTTCGGAAGCCAATCTTGGTTTGATGCAGGCCGTTAAGCGCTTTGAGCCGGAGAGGGGCTTTCGGCTGGCCACCTATGCGATGTGGTGGATCAAGGCATCGGTCCAGGAATACGTTTTGAGGTCGTGGTCGCTCGTGAAGATGGGGACCACAGCTGCCCAAAAGAAACTATTCTTCAATCTTCGCAGGCTCAGGAGCAGACTATCCGCCTTTCAGGAAACGGATTTGGGCGTCGATCAGATAAGCTACGTCGCGGCGCAACTGAAGGTTACTCCCCCGGAGGTGGTCGAGATGGATCGGCGGCTCCGCGGCGATATCTCACTTAACGTTCCCATCAGCGATGAGGAGACCACGGAGGACTGGCAAGACCGGCTGGTCGATCCTTCACCTGATCCCGAACGCCAGCTGATGGACATGGATGACTACGGGCGACGAGAGGCGGCTCTCTCGGAGGCACTTGAGCTATTGTCGGGGCGCGAACGAGAAATCCTCGAATCTCGGATGCTCGCGGACGAGCCGAAGACGCTGGACGAACTGGCGCGGCAGTTTCGTATTTCGCGCGAACGAATCCGGCAGATCGAGCAACGTGCGTTTCAGCGAGTGAGGAACGCAGTGCGCGCCCGGGTCGCGAGCTCTTCTCATGTCGCGGCGGTCTCGGCCAAAACAGCCTCCTCTGAAACAGTGGATTCCAGCGGCAAAAAAAGGCGTGGCTCTATCGACATTGTCGTGGGAGGTCACCATCATGTTCACGGAAGCGATCTTGGGCATCATGCTCGCTAACATCCTGATCGTGGCAACCACTGCCGTTCATTGCTGCGCAGCGCTCATTGGCTAGAGACGGAAAAAGCTCGTGGGCATCACCGTTGGAGGACAGACAGCCCTTACCGCCTACGCGACCTGCTCGTCGTTGAAGTCAGATCGAAATGCGCCGCATACATCGGCATCGGATCTCTCGGCGGCAGGCCGCCAAAAGCGCGCATGGTGGGGAGCTGTTAAGGCACGCCGTCACGCAAGCGCAAGCGGAAGCCGCGGTGCTTGAGACGAAGTAAAGCTAAACCGATGAAATCTGCACCGGGTGCGTGCTTGAGACGAAGCAAAGCTAAACTGATGAAATCTGCACCGGCTGCATGAGCAGCCGATGCAGATTTTGGGTGTTCTAACCTAGACTTTTTCTCCACTAGCGGAAGCACCTCAACCGTCACGCTTTCGCGTCCGTAGGCTTGCTCAACGAGAGCAGATGCACCTGTTGGTCAACCGGCGTAGGCCCAATCAGATTCCGCACCTGCGTCGCGCTCCGGATCAGGAGGTCGTTGGCCTTCACGATGATGTCGCCTTTGGGCGAGGCCCGCACGCTCGGCTGAAGAGCCTGAGCTGATCTCCTTGATTCTCGTCCTTCGAGGTGACCGGCGGCTGGGGCATCTTTGGCGCCATGCCTGTTGGGCCCGCTCAACGCGGCCCGTCGCAATCAGCTGATCATGGCTTTCTTTGGCATGTTGATGGGGCACGGCGAAGCCAATCCCGACGTTGCCGCCGCCCGGCGATGTGATCGCAGTAGCGACCGCGATATTATTTTCTCATTATATTACAATGAATTATATGGATGCGCGTCCGCTTAACTGGGTGGCTAGGGCCCGCCCTCAAGTCCGTCCGGCAGTCATTGGATGAGAGTGCCAAAATTTTTTGTTCCGGGTCTTGAAACCAAGTCCCTCTTCCCTAGGTGGAACTTTCGCCGGGGGCTCGTTATCGGCACCGGTCAAATGACATCGCTAGACTATTAAGGAGGATGTTCATGCATTTCCGTCCGTTGCACGATCGTGTGCTCGTGCGTCGCATCGATGCCGAGGAGAAGACCGCCGGCGGCATCATCATTCCCGACACCGCAAAAGAGAAGCCGCAAGAAGGCGAGATTATTGCCGCCGGCCCTGGCGCGCGGAATGAGCAAGGCCAACTGGTCCCGCTCGATGTGAGGGCTGGGGATCGGGTTCTGTTCGGCAAATGGTCGGGGACCGAGGTGAAAATTGACGGCCAGGATCTGCTGATCATGAAGGAGAGCGATTTGCTCGGCATCGTCGAGCACACAGGCAAGTTGAAGAAGGCGGCCTGACGCCGCCGGGAAGCTGACAGTCATCGAACAGAAAGGAGATTTAGAACATGGCTGCCAAGGACGTAAAATTTTCGACCGAGGCCCGCGAGCGCATGCTGCGGGGAGTGGACACACTGGCCAATGCGGTGAAAGTCACGCTCGGTCCCAAGGGACGCAACGTGGTGATCGAGAAACCATTCGGCGCGCCGCGCATCACCAAGGACGGCGTCACCGTTGCCAAGGAAATCGAGCTGGAGGACAAGTTCGAGAATATGGGCGCCCAGATGGTGCGCGAGGTCGCGTCCAAGACCAACGATCTCGCTGGCGACGGCACTACCACCGCGACCGTCCTGGCGCAGGCGATCGTCAAGGAAGGCACAAAGTCGGTCGCGGCCGGCATGAATCCGATGGATCTCAAGCGCGGCATCGATCTTGCGGTTGAGGCGATCGTCGGCGACCTGAAAGCGCACGCCAAGAAAGTCACTTCCAATGACGAGATTGCGCAGGTCGGGACGATCTCCGCGAACGGCGACACCGAAATCGGCCGTTTCCTCGCTGACGCCATGCAGAAGGTCGGCAACGAGGGCGTCATCACGGTCGAGGAAGCCAAGAGCCTCAACACTGAGCTCGAGGTCGTCGAAGGCATGCAGTTCGACCGCGGCTATGTCTCGCCATACTTCGTGACCAACGCCGAAAAGATGCGCGTCGAGCTCGAGGATCCCTACATTCTGATCCACGAGAAGAAGCTGTCCGGACTGCAGACTATGCTTCCGCTGCTGGAGGCGGTGGTGCAGACGGGCAATCCGCTCCTGATCGTCGCAGAGGACGTCGAAGGCGAAGCCTTGGCAACGCTTGTCGTCAACCGGCTGCGCGGAGGACTGAAGGTCGCTGCCGTGAAGGCGCCGGGCTTTGGGGACCGGCGCAAGGCCATGCTCGAGGACATCGCCATTCTCACTGGCGGCACGGCGATTGCGGAGGACCTCGGCATCAAGCTCGAAAATGTAACCTTGAATATGCTCGGCCGCGCCAAGAAGGTGGTGATCGACAAGGAGAACACCACGATCGTCAACGGGGCTGGTGCCAAGAAGGACATCGAAGCCCGCGTCGCCCAGGTCAAGGCGCAGATCGAAGAAACGACGTCGGACTATGATCGCGAGAAATTGCAGGAGCGACTCGCAAAACTCGCCGGCGGCGTTGCGGTGATCCGCGTCGGCGGCGCCACCGAGGTCGAGGTCAAGGAGAAGAAGGATCGGGTTGACGATGCGCTCCACGCCACGCGCGCAGCAGTGGAGGAGGGAATCCTTCCCGGCGGCGGCGTCGCGCTACTCCGCGCGCTTAAGGCGCTCGATGGGGTCAAGACTGCCAATGCCGATCAGAAGGCAGGCGTCGACATCGTACGCCGCGCTATCCAGGTTCCTGCGCGGCAGATTGTCCAGAACGCTGGCGAAGACGGCTCACTGATAGTTGGTAAGCTCCTTGAGAATGCCAGTTACAACTGGGGCTTCAACGCTGCAACCGGCGAATACCAGGACCTGGTGAAGGCTGGTGTGATCGATCCTGCGAAAGTCGTTCGTACTGCCTTGCAGGACGCCGCCTCGGTCGCGTCTCTGCTGATCACCACGGAAGCGCTGGTCGCCGACAAACCCAAGAAGCCGGACGCTCACACTTCGGCCGCGCCGCCGATGGACTTCTGACAAGACTGCGCCCGGCCGCCTGACGGCCGGGTGCTCCCTCAAGTGCTGCACAAGGAGCCGACCAACACACAAGGGGAACTGAGACCACAATGAGCATGCAGATCGAAGCCGGGCTGCTCTGAACTGGTTCATGCTGGCCTCGAGCTTCGCAACCATCGCATGATTTCGAACGATAGGAGGATGAGATGATCAGAGATCACACCATTGACTCCGCTCGTGCGGGGAAGCACACAAATCGCATCTTCCGAAATCTCATGACAGCGTTGCTGGCGTCGGTCCTAACGCTACCCTCGCTGGCCGCATGGGGAATGGAGAGTTCACCGCAACAGGCAGCTACGAAACCCGGCGGCACCCTGACGCTGCCACCGATCCGTTATCTCGACGCGACACCCTGGATGAAATGGAACGCTTCAACGCCGACGATGAGGATCGATACGCTCGTGTCCCCGAGCGTTACGCCGTGGGGTGTCCTGCAAATTCCCCAGAATCGGGCAAAAGCCTCGCCGAACTTCAGCTGACCGATCCTGTTGGTGGCGCAATGCGGGCTGCGAAATGCGGCCGTCTCCGCCTGGTTGACCTGTCCGGACTGTGGACGATCCCATTCGAAGCTTCGTGATCGAAAGCGAACGGCGGGTCCCTTTCCCATTGCGGAGCGGCTTGAAGGTCCAAAACTGCCCACCGAAGACCATCGGCGGCTGACGCGCCTCCTCACCGAGGCTGAAGTCTGTCTGCAAGGCGTAGCTTCGCGAGCAATCCAAAATTAACCGAGAGAAGATCCTGACAAAATGTTTTGCGGAGGCTCTTGAAATCGACTTCGACTCTTCTATTTCGATTTTTGCCGCCTGCGGCGGTGCCGGTCGCCAGCTCTGGGTCCGGCAGACTGAACAGGGCGCCAGACAGGTGTCTTGCAACATGTCTTGCGCTTCTTCGTACCATCTTGCTCTTACGAGGACCTGGCTATGAGGACTTACGATTTTGCTCCCTTGTGGCGCTCGACCATCGGCTTCGACCGTCTTTTCGATCTCCTCGACGAAACCCAGCATCGGACCGAGGACAACTACCCGCCCTATAACATCGAGCGACTTGGCGAAGATCGGTATCAGATCTCACTGGCACTGGCTGGTTTCAGTTCGGATGAGATCACGGTGACCGCCGAGCAGAACGTGCTGACGGTGGAAGGCCGCAAGGGCGATAAGGACCAGCACGAATATCTCTACCAGGGCATTTCAGCTCGCCCATTCAAGCGGCAGTTCAACCTTGCAGACTACGTCCAGGTGAAGAATGCGGCGCTCGACAAGGGCCTGCTTCGGATCGAACTTGTCCGCGAAATTCCGGAGGCCATGAAACCCCGGCGCATCGCGATCGGTGGTGGCGCTTCTAGCGCGCAAATCACGCAGAAGGCGGCCTAAGCCTCGAAGGCGGCGATGTCATTGTTGCCGCCTTTGTCCCCAGACTCATATCAACCCGTCTCTCGACGAAAGGAGTAGAAAGGAGACAAAGGATGAGCCAGGTCAATCGTACCATCAAGAATGTTGAGCCCTTCTTCCACCCGGTATCGCACTACAATTCACCCCACGATGTCTTGAACGATCCCAAACTCTCGACGGATGAGAAACGAGTGATCCTGTCGTCGTGGACGTCCGATATGTACGTTGTCGAATCCTATCCGGCCTTGCGCGAAGTCCCCGGCATTCCGCACAGGTTGCGGCTGGACGATATTCTGGCGGCGCTGAAGCAGCTGGATGGTGAAGATAACCCGCCGCCACGCGGGGGATTGGCGATGCGGCAGCCTCGTTTCAGCAAGCTCGATTGCATTGCTCTCGACCAGGCGCAGCGTTCGATCGGTCAGCAAGCGACGACGAGACGGTATCGGTCAATGCAAGCCTCACGCACACAGAAGCATTCGCGGTGGACGCGCGAGACAAATGTGAGGCGATACCGCAAACTCCTAAACACGCAGCTGACGGACCTCGAACGCAACTTCATAGAGCGACGGCTCGCTGAAGAATTGCGAGGTTGAGCATTGTTAAGCTCTACTTTGGCAGCTGCGATGAAGAGAGAAAGGACTTCTCTCGTGAGCGATGTTAGTGGAGCGAAGCGCAGAACCGCAAATCAAGCCGGGAGGACGCGATGACTTCCGCCTCCTTGGCTCAGGTTAAGATGGGGACCGAAGCCCTCGCTCTCTGTATTGCAGGAGTTCTGTGCGAGCGGGATCCATCGCTTTTGGCCGCCTTCCGAGATAGAATGGAATTGCTCTATCACGTCCTGGACGATCGCGGAGAGCATGAAGCGGCGGCGATGGTTCTCGCGTTTGGGAGAGCTCTGGTTGACCCGGCTTTCAAGCGTTCCTCGAACTAGTGGATACAGCGTGCGAAGCGAGCAAATTACCGGCCTGCAGCGAAGCCGCTAATACGATGGAATAGTGTACCAGATTAATCATCAAACCTGGGAACCGTTAGAGATTGTATTGCGGCTTCCGATGCCGGCCCGATATTCAGCCAAGCATAGCCAGCGCCGACGGCGCCGTGGCTGCGAACTAGAACCAGCCTAGTGATGGCAGGAAAACCCGGAGAAAAGCCTGTTTCCGATCGAACCCCCGGTTTCGTCAGTTCCGGGACGTTGCAACCATGCCCCTTCTGCGCCTCATCGAATCTTTGGATCAGCAGTGACCTCGAGACGAAGTTCGTTGCCTGCAACAATTGCGCGGCGTTCGGCCCTACCGCGCCGACGATCACCTTGGCCACGGAGCGCTGGAATACCCGAAAAATCTGAGTGAGCGTTGTCCACTTCACCTCGGATGCGTAGGTACGCTGGCTCGAAGTGAGGCGTCCGGAGAAGTGATCGGGCTGGGCGAGCGCCGGCCACATCCGTGCGGCCCACGGGCGACAGCAGAAGCTGCCCCGGAGGCCGTCGAGACGGCGGCCCGCAACATCATCGGAAAGGTCTGAAGACGGACCGGATCGAGATCACGCTGCTGTGCAATAGCTTCCAGCTCGAGATGAAACTGGATCCGGGCAGCGCCCTTCGCGTTACGGCGCTTGCTACTGCTGCGGCGGCTGTCCGTTCGACGCGGAGACGCCGCCGTCCACGGCGACGTTCGCGCCGGTCATGAAGCTGGCGTCGTCGCTCGCGAGAAAGGCGATGACCGCCGCGACTTCCCGTGGTTCGCAGACGCGCCCCAGCGGAATCCTCTCGGCGAACTTCGACAGCAGCTTCTTGTCCTCCATCATGTCAGCGGTCATGCCGGTGCGCGTCAGACTGGGGCAGACCGAATTTACGCGTACGCCTTTCTTTCCGAGATCCATCGCCAGTGCGCGCGTGAGATTGACGACGGCGCCCTTCGCGGCGTTATAGGGACTCATCGACCAATCGCCGCCAGTTCCGGAGACGGAGGCGGTGTTCACGATCGAGCCCTTAGTCTTCTCAAGATGGGGAATGGCGGCCCGGCAGCCGAAGAACACGCCATCGGAATCGGTCGCCATGACCTTCCGCCACTCCTCGTCCGTGATCTTGGACGGATCGCCGCCTTCATGGACCCCCGCATTGTTCACAAGCACGTCGAGTCGGCCGAAGCGCTTCACGGCTGATGCTACCATGCCGTCGACGGCCCGCGAGTCCGACACGTCCGCGACATGGGAGAGCGTGTGCTCGGGCGGGAGCTCTGCAGAGACCTTTTCGAGGGCCTCGCGTTGGCGGTCGACGAGCACGACATTCGCGCCTTCGGCCGAGAAACGACGTGCGGTCGCTTCGCCGATGCCTGATGCTGCTCCGGTGACGATGACGACCTTGTCTTCGAAGCGATCCTTCATGTCCGCAATCCTAATCGTCCTGGTTCAGATTTTCGGTATCTCGTCGAGTCCGAGCGTGCCGTCCACCTTCAATGCGGCACGCCCGAGCAGGGAAGCGAACTGAGTTTCGTCCATGTGTGGCGACTCCGATCGGGATGTGGTGCTCGGCGGCAGCGTCGACGGCCCCTGCGGCGGACCGACCTTGGTGGCGGGGCCGCTTGCCGAGCGGACTTGGCGCGCGCCTTCCTCGGCAAGTCTGCCGTCTCCTACGATTTCGGCGACGATCCGCTTGGTCGTCCCGACGAAGGTGTCTTTCGTGCTCACGTCGCAGTCTCCCAGGCTGGTCGGAAACAAACCGACGAGGCGCGTTGCCGTTCCTCAAGTGCGGTCCGACTGCCATCGGGCGTGACCTCGTTGCCTGCAGCGCTTTGTTCCGGGCACTACATCTTTTCCTTCAGACCCGTCTTCAGCAGCCACCGGTTGGCGGGATAGGAACCCAGGAAGCCGCCCTCGGCCTCGTGGCCGGGCGAACGATAGAGGGAAGCCCGGTGACAGCGGCGCGCGAACGCGAAACACCAAGCGCGCGAGATTATGAAGATCGCCAAAGGACTCGATATGGACGGTCGGCTGCTGGTTGAAGCCAACGACCCGATGCCCTCCGAGTTCGAGGTAGTGACGGCCAAATGGAAGGCGCGATCGACCACATCGTCGAGCACGGTTAGCTCATCCCTTTTTCGGGCGCAACGCCCTACCTCTTTAGGTGTAAGCCCGACTTTGGAGTGAGGTGCAACTTCCAGCTGGGAACGAATGTCCGCTTTTTGCACTTGTTATTCGATCTCTCATCCGCGCCGGTGCACCACCATGAATGCGCATAAGGCAGGCCCGCTGCCAACGCTCCAAACGCAGGAGAGTGGCCGCCGCTGTCCCAAGTGTGCGGGCTTTCTCCGTCTCGCACATTCCGTGCTGGATAGCACCAAAGGCGAGACAATACACATTCTCCGATGCGGCTGCGGCGCGATTGTATGGGACAATGGGGGAGTTGACCTGGTTAGGCAGCAGTGGCAGACGCGAATGCTACCGCCGACAAGCGGAGGACAGCCGCAGGCGAGCGGACCAAGCGATCAGTCCTCTAGATAAGCAGGCATGGCTAAAGCTGGCTGCGGATTGGCTCAGGCTCGCTGAGGACTTGAGGCGAGACGCGGGTACGTCCTTTTCTTTCCTCCCGCGACGAAGCCATTCACCCAGCTTCGAACTGGTCGGTGACAGTCCCGTCGAGATCGGCACGCGGTCCAGATGATCGCCAAGCTAACGATACGGATTCACCTGCGATGGATAAGGGGATTGAGTATCGAGGTCATCGACTCGCGGTGGTCGAGCAACCCCCGGCGGCGGCTCGTTGGTTGAGATCACGCGCCTGGCCGGGGAGCTGACAGTCCGGACATTGACTTACCAAACCAGTCAGGAAGCGCTGTCCGCGGCAAGAGCGAACGTCGACGGTCATCCCGAGGCCAAGAGGTGACTGAATTCGCACCTCGACAAACTAATGGCTGCCTTTTTCGATCTGGATGATCCTAGCGCCGCTCGATCCGCTTCCGGCTGCTGCCGACCTTCTTTACCGAGGCGGCTGACCTGATTGTCTAAGGTTCATAGCGGACTTCATAGTCCTAGCCGCCAGCGACAAGAGCGCGATCCTGTTCGCGTCCGCGGGCAGTCTGCTTCTTCGCCTTTGCCGTTCCTCCCTCCCTCTGATGAACGCGAACGCGCGGTAGGACCGACAGTTCCACGTGCCGGCTATCGCGCTGTCAGCATGAATGTGAGTCATAAAGAATAAGACCTCAGTGCGGGCGGCTGAAGCCTTGAAGTGGAGACCTACTCAAACTCCCGAAAAAACGGAGAACGTGCACACAGGTTCCCGTCAAGGATACTGCGACCATCGATCTCAATCGATCGATCAACATCCATTGAACGGAGTATGCTCAGGAAATCCCGTACGGCAGCGAGTTCACGCCAGCCAACGACAGGAACGGGAAGCCGCCGAGCGCTAACGCCAGCTCACGGAACGACCATCGCTTCTCGACGCACTGTTCAAGGCAATCGAGCGCCAGGGTGGCAAAATCAAGCAGAGCGACCGGCGCGAACTCTTTCCCTGCGCAATCTCCCTGAAATACCGCCAGCGGTTGGCGTCACGCTTTCTTCTTTGTTGCTCCTCGTACCGGCGGGCGTAAAGCGGCTCTCGCCCAAGCCTCACGAACTGCCCTATGAGGAGAAAGGCGTCTGACGCCACCGCGCTGGAGCCAGACTCGCGGCCAATAATCTTGATGTGAAGATGATAGATCGCTCGCTCTAAGTTAAGTAGCCCAGTGCGCCGATCGCGCTTTTGGAAAGCGCGGCGAGGCCCAGCCCTACGAGGATGAGACTGGCCACTTTGTTGCTCAGTTCGAGACGCCTCTTGCTTAGTCGCGAGCGTGCCGCGACGACGACGGTGGTCAGGACGGTCCACCACATGACTGATCCAAGAAACACACCAACCATAACGGATGGCACTGCGGCGATACCGGCCGAAGCATGCAGGACCGCGAAGAACAACACAATCGTGAGAGGATTGGCCATGCCCAGAACCAGAGCGCTCAGATAGGTATCCGCAAAACGAGATCGACCCCCCTCGGCCGTCGTCGGAAGTCTAACGTCATTCCGCCAGATCCTGATCGCGAACCAGATAAGACTGATGCCGGAGATGGCGCGGAGCAGAAAGACATTCGCAGCTATCCAGGGCTGGGTCAGCGCGCCCGGCCCCAGCACTATGAACGCACTGTATCCGAGGTGTACTGTCGCGGCTCCTAGTCCGGTGGCGAGGCCCCCCGCCATCCCACCGCCGAGTGTTCTCTGGATGAACAATACACCCATCGGACCAATCGGTGCTGCGACCATGGTCCCAGCCGGCCTTCATTTTGGCGGCTGGAACAGTCAGCGTTCGGCATCCCGATCGACCTGGGCACCAAACCACGCTCTATGTCATTGCGTGAGACGCTGGACCGCGGCGCCACGCCGCGCGCGGCCGTTTCCGCGCGGGATGACGGCCATTGACCAGTAGGCCAAAGCTGCGATGGGAAAACTCGTGAGTACTTCCCGAACAGGGCGTATTCGATATTCCGAAACCCAAAGTGCAATGACGCGCCCTAAGCATCGTCCTCCGCGGTTATCCGGTTGCTCTCCGGCCCGCTCTACATCCGGCCACACGACGCTTCGGCAATCTGTCGTTCTGCGCCTTGATGGTTGACCACCTCCCGAAGATGCTTAGCGCCCTTGATGCTTTCGCAGCGCAGACCGCCAACGGCATTGAAATCTCCTCATCCCGCAGCTTCCGATCGCACCTTCGGATCGTGAGGATAAGCACCCGCTTTCACGTAACATCGCAGCAGCTCCGGCGGGGTGGAATCGGAATAGATCGAGAATCATCTGACAGCGAAACCGCTTCTACTGCCGCGAAGACTCCGACGGGTCTTGTCAGGAAACGACGTACGGCTGTCCTGATCCGCAGGATCGCGTTCGTTGTCCTGGACACGACCGGTTGCGATATATTGACAAGCGAGGCCTCGCCCTGGGATTGGCCGGCGAAGGCAACTTGAAGTCGTCGGCACAACCCGACGAACGAGCTGAGCGCAAGGAGAATGTGATGGCCGCGAGCAGCATGGTTCCTCAGGCAAACGAAGAGCGAACTCATTCAACAATGATGGCCTGGCGCGTGCACGAATTTGGGTCGCCAGAGGTCATGAAGTTCGAGTGCGTGCCGCGACCCGAGCCAGGTCCCGGCGAGGTCCTGGTCAAAGTTGAGGCCGCTGGAGTTGGCCCCTGGGATGGCTGGATCAGATCCGGCAAGAGCGCTTTGCCGCAACCACTCCCCCTGACTCTGGGCTCAGATCTGTCCGGTGAAATCGTCGCGATGGGGTCCGGGGTTTGCGAACTGCGTGTGGGAGATCAGGTTTATGGTGTTACGAATCCGCAGTTTGTCGGGGCCTACGCCGAATACGCTCTAGCGTCCGCGGGCATGGTCTCGAACAAGCCGACATCGTTAACCCACGTTGAAGCCGCGTCCGTTCCTGTCGTCGCCGTGACGGCATGGCAGGCGTTGTTTGATCACGCCCAACTCAAAGCAGGTCAAACGGTGGTCATTCACGGCGCGGCCGGCAACGTTGGATCCTATGCGGTTCAACTGGCCCATCACGCGGGTCTGCAAACCGTCGCAACCGCATCGACGGGCGATATTTCCGCTGTGCGTAAGTTTGGCGCAAACACGGTGATCGACTACCGGACGCAGCGCTTCGAGGAAGAAGTTCGGGAAGCGGACGCCGTGATTGATCTGGTCGGCGGCGAAACCCAAAGCCACTCGTTCCGGGTCCTTCGTCGCGGCGGCAAGCTGATCTCGGCAGTGTCCCGTCCGGATCAGGATCTTGCAAAGCGCTACGGTGTTGAAGCCACCTTCTTTCTGGTCGACGTCACGAGCCAATGTCTGGCGAAGATCGCTCGCTTCATCGATGATGGAAAGCTGCGAACAAACGTCGGGGCAGTCTTGCCCCTCGCGGATGCACGCGAGGCTCATTTGACGCTGGAACGCGTGCGGCCTCCGCCGAAAGGAAAGATCGTGCTCGACGTCGGAGCGAGTTGATCAGCATAATTTCGCCGTTGCGCTCGCGTGCAACGCGCAGCCAAGCCCCACAGCAATTCTTGAAAGGACGCAACAATGACAACCCGAAATCTCGCCCAGGCTCTCGTCATTCCTGATTCCTTGCTCGCGAAAGAGGCGACAGACATCCTGCGCGAACATTCCACCGATCTGCTGTTCAATCACTCGATCCGCGTCTACCTGTTCGCTGCTGAGCAGGGTCGTCAGAGGAATCTGCGCTTCGATTCCGAGCTCCTTTACGTTGCCGCCGCATTTCACGATCTCGGCCTGATCAAGAAGTTCTCGAGCCCAGACGAGCGCTTCGAGGTCGATGGCGCAAATGCCGCCCGGCAGTTTCTTTCTACCCACAACATTGCTGAAGACCAGGTGCAGACTGTCTGGGAAGCAATTGCGCTGCATACCACCCCCGGCATCCCGAAGCATATGGGACCCGAAGTGGCGCTCCTCAACTCCGGTGTGCTCCTCGATGTCATCGGGGTGGGCTTCGATCAGTTTCCCGCGGACCTGCGCGAGGAAATCGTCGCCAAGTACCCGCGCACAAATTTCAAAGAAGGCTTCATTCAGGAGTATTTCGCCGGTTTTGCGCACAAACCGGCGACGACGTATGGCACCGTCAACGCCGCCGTCTGCGAACGTTTCATCCCGGGGTTCAAGAGTCCCAACGCCTGCGACCTGATCGCTGCTTCGCCCTTCTCGGATACCCAGCACAGGGCTCACCATCATGACTAGGACCTATCCTGTGCTCCAGGAGCCCAATCTCGATCGCGCGCAGGCTACCGGCGCCGACTCGCTGGCCTCTCTCATTTGGCTAACCCTCGGCGCTTTTGCCATCGGCACCGAGGGGTTCATGATCGCCGGGCTGCTCCCGGCCCTGGCGCGAGATCTGAACGTCAGTCTGCCAGCCGCCGGTCATTTGGTTACCGCCTTCTCCCTCGCTTATGCCATCGGCGCGCCGGTCATGGCCGTGTTAACGGCCGGGCTGGAACGGCGTCGGCTGCTGGTCGTCGCCATGGGCGGCTTCGCCCTGGGTAACCTGCTCGCCGCGCTGGCGCCGGGCTATGCCGGGCTGTTGGCCGCGCGGCTCCTGTTGGCCCTGTCCGCGGCAAGCTTCATGCCGGCGGCCAGCGGATATGCCGCCGCATTGGGCGGTCCGGAGCGGCGTGGCCGCGCCCTGTCCACCATCACCACCGGGTTGACTCTGGCCATCATCGCCGGAGTGCCGCTGGGTGTACTGGTGGGGCAGGGCTTCGGCTGGCGCGCCACCTTTTTCGGTGTGGCGGGGCTGGCGGTGTTCTCGCTGTCAGGGATTCTCATCCGGCTGCCGCGCCAACGGCCCGGCGTCACGGCCGGCCTGGGTGAGCGCCTGGCGCTGGCTAAGCGTCGCGATATCCTGGGCGTGCTGGCGACGAGCGTGCTGACCGTGGCCGGCACTTTTACGGTCTACACTTATCTCAGTGTGTTCATAGCCGCCGTCGGCGGCCTTGGCCCGCAAGCGCTGGCACCGGTGCTGCTGGGCTTTGGCCTGGCCAGTGCGGTCGGCACCCAGCTCAGCGGCAGCGCGGCGGACCGTTGGGGCGCGCGCAGTGTCGTGATCGTTGGTGGATGGCTTGCCCTGCTGGCCTATCTTGCCTTCTCGCTCAGCGCGGCCCTCGAGCCGGCGCGGGCAATGCCCGTCCTGCTGCCGGCCATCCTGATTTGGGGGTTCGCCAGTTGGGGGCTGATAACGGCGCAGCAAGCGCGGCTGGTGACGTTGGCTCCGGCGCTGGCGCCGATCAGCCTCTCGATGAATTCATCGGCGATCTACCTCGGCAGCGCGATGGGTGCCGCGGCGGGCGCTGTGGTCATTGCCAATGGCGCGATGGAGCGGCTCGGCTGGGTGGCTGCGGGATTCGCTCTGGCAGCTCTATTATCGGTGCTGCTCAGCGGCAGCAGCACATCAGGCCGAAGGTAACGGCGGCGGCGATGGCTCACATCGGAAGCGTCACCATGACCATCAGCTCGGGTCTGCGTCCTGGTTTCAAACAGTTGCGTGAGCTCGTTAGAAGAGGAGGTGCGATGATGTCGATCAGTGGTTTTGCCTATCGGATTGGTGCTTTGTCCAACCCTCGAGGTATGGCGGCAAAGGCAGCGAGACGAGCAATGCGAACGGCCGCCGTCCCGCTGATAGCAGCAGCGATCGCCCTGGGAGCTTCGCCGGCGATCGCGCAGGACCGGGAGCAGGTGAAAGTCGCCTTCGCGCACGCACTGCCGAATGTCGAAGGAAAGAGGCTGGTTGCCGTGACGGTGACTTATCCTCCGGCAGCCAAATCGCTCGCTCATCACCACGCGGCGTCAGCATTTATCTACGCCTATGTGCTGTCCGGCGCCATCCGCAGCCAGGTCGGCGACGAACCCGCGAAGGTCTATCACGCAGGCGAAAGCTTTTACGAAATGCCCGGTTCACATCACAGGGTCAGTGAGAACGCGAGTGACAAGGAATCCGCCAGCTTGCTGGCGGTCTTCGTTGTGGATTCCAAGGACGAGCCCTTGACGACGCCAGACAAGGCGCCGGGATCGCAATAATGGCGACAAATTCGCCTGTTGTCGTGACGATCTTTTTTGGACCTGCATGGGCCGCCTGGTTGGCCGCTGGGAGAGCAAAATCGACCAATAGAAGTCCATAGCCCGCGGGGGGTCCCGAATGCACGGATGTTCGTTCTGTCGCCTCCCGGATTCACGCCAGGCCTTTTGCACCGTCCGGACTACCTGCATAATAAGGCTCCAGAGTGGAGAGGCAGTAGCAGGTGCCGGTACAAGCGGTCGCGATCGTCGTCGGTGAGGGGGTCCAGGCCCTGGACGTGGCGGGGCCGATGGATGTGTTCAGCGAGGCGAACACGTTTCTCGGCAGCGCGGATCGCTACGAAACCGTATTGGTTGCTGCTCACCGCGATCCGCTGCGCGCGTCGAACGGCATACGCTTGGTCGCCGACCTGACCTTCGATGAAGCGGCGGGCGGCTTCGACATCGTTCTGGTGGCCGGCACTCCGACGCCACCGCAAGCGGAGCCCGAGCCGCGCCTGCTTCAGTGGGTCAAGGAGCTGCCGTGGCGCTCGAGCGTTTATGGGTCGATCTGCACCGGGGCGTTCGTCCTTGGCTATGCCGGTCTCCTCGACGATCGGCGTGTCACAACCCATTGGCAGGATGCACAGGCGCTGGCGGCCAGGTTTCCGAGGGCAAAAGTCGAACCTGATCTGATCTATGTGCGCGATGGACGGCTGATCACCGCGGCCGGTGTGACTGCGGGGATAGATCTGGGCCTCGCACTCGTCGGGCAGCGGCACGGTGCCGAAACGGCGCTCAAAGTCGCCAAGCGGCTGGTCGTGGTTGCCCAGCGCCAGGGCGGACAGTCGCAGTTCAGTCCTTATCTCACAGCACCTGCCGATCCCGAGTCGCCGATCGCGCGCATCCAAGACCATGTCATGGCCAATATTGGGGATCGCCACACCCTGGAGTCGCTTGCCGCGGTCGCCGGCATGAGCGCCCGGAATCTGGCCCGACATTTCGTGCAGGCGACCGGGACCACGCCGCACGACTTCATCGAGCGCGCCAGGGTCGATGCGGCGCGCATGATGCTGGAAGGAAGCGACCGGCCGCTGAAGGCGGTTGCCTTCGATTGCGGCTTCGGGTCGGCTGACCGGATGAGGATCGTCTTCAGCACTCGTCTCGGCGTGACCCCTATCCAGTACCGCGCCAGCTTCCGACGAGCGGAAACGGAATAGATCGCGAGCTAAGACGAAAACGCTGTCTCCTGCTGGCGCGAAAGCGTCGGCAGGCCTTTTGTCAGGAAACGACGTACGGCTGTCCTGATCCGCAGCATCCCGTTCGTTGTCCGGAGCGGGGCTCTATTGCCTAATACCGATTAGCAACCAACCCACTACTCAAGCGAGGAGATTGCTCCATGTCCGAGATCATCGCCGGCATCCGCGTGCCTGACAGTGCCATCGCGCGCGCCGCCACGCAGCTCGTGCGCGATAGCGAAGACGACCTGCTCTACAACCACAGTCGCCGTGTCTTCCTTTGGGGCGCGCTCACTGGCGAGCGCCGCGGGCTGAAATACGACCCGGAGCTGCTTTACCTCGGCGCCATGTTCCACGACATGGGTCTCACCGAGAAGTATTCGAGCCCCGATCTGCGCTTCGAGGTCGACGGCGCCAATGCCGCCCGCAACTTCATGAAAAGCTACGGCGTGCCCGAGCGTGACATCGAGGACGTGTGGACCGCGATCGCGCTCCACACCACGCCCGGAATCCCCGAGCATATGCGCCCGACCATCGCGCTGGTGACCGCCGGTGTGGAAATGGACGTGCTCGGCATCGCCTATCACGACTTCACGCATGAACAGCGTGATCATGTCTGCGTTCATCATCCGCGCGAGGCAAACTTCAAGGAGAATATCATCGATCACTTCGCCAACGGCATCATCAAGAAGCCGCTGACGACGTTCGGAAACGTGAAGGCCGATGTCCTGGCGCTGAAGGACATGAACTATGTCCGTCAGAACTTCTGCTCGATCATCCTTGGCTCCGCCTGGCCGCACTAGTCGCTCTTTGCCATAGAACGAAGTCGAGATGGGCATTAACAATGCGGCGATATCCGGTCCCTCGGAATGTTAGTGCAGAACGTGATGCTCGCGGCGGCGCGAGGCGGGCTTCAGCCCTTTCCGCAGGAGACGTTTGCGAAATATCACCGGATCTTGCGCCGCCTGCTGTCGATACCGGAAGAGCAGATGGTGGTGTGCGGCATCTCCGTCGGGAAGGCCATGGTCGAGGGACAGGAAACATTGATGCCACGGGCGGACATTGATGAGTTCGCCACGTTTCAGGGATTCGAAGTGTAAGACTTCGTCGAAGAGGAGACCACCATGGGAAGCCGGGAAGAACTCATCCAGCGTAGCATTCCGTTCCTCCGGGAGATCAAGGACATGACCCCCGGCGCCGAGATGGAGCGTTGGCTCAACGCAACTTATGGGGAAGACAGCGTCCTCTATCGCGATCTCGCCCGCTTGATCAAGGCCGGGGTCGAGGAGGGATGGGCGGCAAACCAGGAGGTGGACGGCCCGAATTACCGGCGCAGCCGCATCCTGGAGCCGACGGCTGAAACCTTCCAGTTCAGCATCACCGCCGTGTATATGAACAGCGCCGATCCTCGCCGCTTCAAGGACGAGGACGATCACGAAGTGCTGCGCGGCCAGCATCACGGTCATCCCTATGGCGAACTCAACCTCGTGGTGCCCCTGAACGAGGGCGCGGAGTTGAAGGGATTGCAGGGATGGCAGGGACCGGGCTGGACGGCGCCGGACCCCGGCAGCAGGCACTATCCCGAGGTCAGGGGCGGCGCGGTCATTGCGCTGTTCTATCTGCCGGCCGGACGCATCTCCTACGATTTCAAGGCGCCCGTCTGATCGGTAACCGAACCCCGAGGTGGCTCGATACGATGGCTCCTCTGCTTTGGAGCACAGGACATGGCGGCCGACCCAGCTGTCCGGCGGAAGGCGGTGCAACTCTCGTCAGCGCACGGAGCTCGGGTCCGATATTGTCGTCCACAGTCTCGACGTCGATCCGCAGGGCGACTGCGAGACCGTGTTCTTCGGCCCCCTTGGCCAGCAGAAGCCGGCCGGTCCGTTGAACTATGGCTCGAGAAGGGTGGTCAATTCGGCTCCCTCATCCGCGACAAAGACGGCTATCAGTTCGGCCGGTTCGGTGTTGCTCGCGTTGGCGGAGACAAGATGCGTCGCGCCGGGCGGTTCGAAGAACGATTGCCCTACCTCGAACGTCTCCAGCCGGCCGCCGCTCAGCTGTGAGCGGACCTGACCTTTGGTGATGTAGGCGGTCACCGAGCCGCCGTGGCGGTGCGGCGGCGTGAAGCCGCCTGGCCCGTAGCTGACGCGCACCACCGTGACGCGCTTGTCCGGTACATTCGGCAGTGCGTGCGAGGAAATCACCTCGACCTTGTTGAGCGACGTGCCCGACGAAGACATCTCGGCGCACAGCGGCGCCGGGAATGCTGTTGTCGCGCTCATCGCCAGCGCAAGGGTCTTGGCGATCCCGACCGCGCAGGCGAAGCCAGTGACGACGGCCAGTGACAGCGGCTGCCAGTCGCGCTCCGCGAACGGTGCCAGGGCTGCGATTGCGGTCCCATGGGTTTCTCCCCCTCAGGTCGCGACGTTTGGCTTGAACACGGACAGCGGCGCGGGATCGCGGCTTGGCGGCGGCGGCACCTTTCCGTCGACATCGGTGAAGCCGTATTCGGCCGCCAACTCCGAGGCGAGCAGGATCTGGCCGCTTTTGGCCATCACGCCGGGATCGGCGGCGAGCGCGGCGACCGCCCGCCCGGCGAACACCGGCGTCTCGCCGCGTTCGGCAATCAGTTTGGCGAGCGCCGGCGGCACGCGGTCGGGCTGCGCCGCAAGCTTCTCGCTCTTGATGTAGCCGGGCCAGATCGAGACCGCGGCAATGCCGAACGGCTTCAGCTCATGCGCCATGTCGCGTGCCATCCGGTCGACGCCCGATTTCTGCACGCCGAACGGAACGTTGAACGTGTAGCGGACGCCGCCGCCCGAGGACGTATTGACGATCAGGCCGCGCTGCTGCGGCAGCATCAGCGGCACGGCGAACTGGCTGGCGACGAAATGCGAGCGCAGGCCGACGCGATGCATGGTGTCCCACAGCGATGCCGGCACCTGCCAGAACGGGATGTTGACCGGCATTACGTTCGGCGCCGCAAACACGTTGTTGACGAGAACATCGAGCCGGCCGTAGTCGCGCCGGACGAGATCGAACACCTCGTGCACCGACGTATCGTCGGAATGATCGCACAAGACGCCAATGCCGCGGCCGCCGGCTGCGCCGATCGCGGCGATGGTCTCGTCGAGCGAGCCCGGCCATTCCGATCTGCCGCTGTTGCGCGTTCGCGCCGTGACGATCACGGTCGCGCCCGCTTCGGCGAGGCCGATGGCCACGCCCTTGCCGACCCCTCGGCTTCCTCCCGTCACCAGCGCGATGCGATCCTTGAGCAGTCCCTTGATCATGCGATTCCCCGATATGGCTTCTTTGGAAGATAACTTGACAATAATCTTCCTAGGAAGATAGTAGGCCGAGAACGCAGGAGACGTCAACCAGGGAGGTTCGCGATGGTCACGAGAGAAGAGAACGAATTGCTGTGCCGCGTCACGGGCGACGCGCCGATGGGACGGATGCTGCGCCAGCATTACTGGCTACCGGCAGTTCTCTCGGTGCGCGTGCGCAAGGGCGAGGCGCCCGTGCGGGTCAAGCTGTTCGGCCGCAACTTCGTGGCGTTCCGGGGCAAGGACGGCACGATCGGATTCCTCGACGAGGCCTGTCCGCACCGTGGCGCCTCCCTCGCGCTTTCGCGCGTCGATGACTGCTCGCTGACCTGCCTGTTTCACGGCTGGAAGATCCGCGCCGATGGCGCGGTGCTGGACGTTCCCAACGAGCCGAACAATCCGAAGGAATTCGCCAAGACCGTCAAAGCGAGGGCCTATCCGACGCGCGAGGGCGCCGGCCTGATCTGGGTCTGGCTCGGCGAAGGCGACGCGCCGCCCGCGCCCGACTTCGAATGGATGGATTTGCCGCCGGATCAGGTCTATGCGGCGGGCATCGAACTGAAGGCGAACTGGCTGCAGGGCGTCGAGGCCACCATCGATTCTTCGCATGTCGCGCTGCTGCACCAGAGCTGGACTGCGACCTCGTCGACTGATTTCGGCGCGACGCGCGTCAACACCGAAGTGGGCTACGAGTTCGAGAAGAAGCCCTATGGCTTCCGCGCCGCAGCGCTGCGCACGGCGCCCGATGGATCGTGCCTCGCCCGCGTCACGGAGTTCGTGATGCCCTATTATGGCTTGATCGCGCCGATCTATTCCGGGCCGCAGCAGGATCGTACTGCGATCATCGCGGTGCCGATCGACGACGAGAACCTCATCCAGTGGTACATTTTCTATAATCCGGAGAAGCCGGTGGATTCCTGGCGCAAGGTGCAACGCGCCAACCAGTGGCCGATGGCCGGCGGCCTGCCGGGCGATCAAAGCAACAATTGGGGGCAAAATCGCCAGATCATGGATGCCGGCAACAGCACCGGCTTCCATGAGATAGTCATCGAAGATTTCGTTGTGATGGTCAGCATGGGGCCGATCGTCGACCGCTCGCAGGAATATCTCTGCTCGGCGGACCAGGCGATCGTCAGGGTGCGTCGTCAGCTGCTCGACGAGGTCCGCGGCTTCATGGACGGCAAGGCGCCGAAGAGCGGCCAGAGCGAGACCATGTCCTACAAGGACATCCGCGCAGTCGGCGGCCGGCTCGCCTCCGCCTCCGAGGATTGGCGGCAGATTCCCCGCTGATCCAGTTCGGAACCCCCGGGGGCGGGACGTTGCGTTCGCGCTCCCTTCCCAGCCTCTGCCCAGGAGGAAATCACATGGCCTGGCACCATCTATGCGCCGCCTCAAAACTGTTGGAAGGCGAGCCGTTAGGCTTCAGGGTCGGCGACCGGCGCATTGCGCTCTACAAGGTCGACGACGACGTCTTCGCAACGGACGACGTCTGCTCGCACGCGTTCGCGCTGTTGTCGACGGGGTTTCTCGACCGCCATGTGATCGAATGTCCGCTGCATGGCGCGATGTTCGACGTCCGTGACGGCAAGTGCAAGTCGAGTGCCTACAGGGATGTCGAGGCGTTCAAGGTCGAGATCCGCGACGGCGAGGTCTATGTGCTGCTCGACGGCGGCGCTGCTCTGGAAACCGCCGGTGATGGCGGCGTGGACGTCAAGCCGTGAGCGGCCTTGTCGTCATCGGCGCTTCCTATGCCGGCATTCAGGCGGCCCTCACCGCGCGTGAAGCCGGCTATGCCGAGCCGGTGACCGTGATCGCCGATGAGAGCGCGCTGCCCTATCAGCGGCCGCCGCTGTCAAAGGATTTTCTGCTCGACGAGATCGGCGCGCAGGGGCTCCTGATGCACGACGAAGCGATTTTCACCAGCAACAGGATCGAGCTGTGTCTTGGCCATCGTGTTGTCGGGATCGATCGCAGCGCCGGCCGGGTCGTGTTGGCCGACGGCGCGATGCTGGATTTCGACAAACTGGTCATCGCCACCGGCTCGCGTGCGCGCAGGATCACGGTCCGCGGCGCCGAACTCGGCGGGGTCTGTTATCTCAGGTCGATCGCCGACGCTACCGATCTCAAGGCGCGGCTCAACCGGGCCAGCGAGATCATCATCGTCGGAGGCGGCTTCATCGGGCTCGAGGTGGCGTCCTCAGCGGCGAGGCTCGGCAAGAAGGTGACGGTGATCGAGTCCGCGTCGCGGTTGCTCGAGCGAGCGGTCTCTCCGGTGGTGTCTCGCGTCCTGTTCGATCGTCACGTTCGAGCGGGCGTTGCAGTGAAGTTCGGCACGGCCATTTCGGCCATGATCGGTGATGGCGGACGGGTTACGGCGGTCGAGCTGAACGGAGGCGTCCGTCTCGGCGCCGACCTTGTCGTGGTCGGCATTGGCGGTATCGCCAATGATGAGCTCGCCGTTGCCGCGGGGCTCGATTGCGCCAACGGCATCGTCGTAGATGAGCACGGCGCGACGGCACGCCCGGGAATCTACGCCGCCGGCGACTGCGCCAATCACTACAGTCGCTTTGCGGGGGGATGGATCAGGCTGGAGTCGGTTCAGCACGCGCAGGATCAGGGGAGGGCGGTCGGGCTTGCGATCGCGGACAGCCATGAAGCCTACGATAGCGTGCCGAGATTCTGGTCGGATCAGCACGATCTCAAGCTTCAGATCGTCGGGCACTCAGCGCGCAGCGATCGGATCGCGATCCGCGGCGCGCTCGAAGCCGGCCGGTTCTCCGTGTTCAACTACCGGCAGGGCAAGCTCGTCGCAGTCGACAGCATCAACAATCCTACCGACCAGATGGTGGCGCGGCGCCTGATCGCGGCCGGCATTTCGCTGACGCCCGAGCAGGCCGAAGACAGTTCGTGCGATCTCAAATCGCTGCTCAAGGCGGGCAGCAAGGCCGTCGCATGATGTTGTCGGCGGCGCTGCTAGTCCGCTGCCGCAAGCCGGGCGGACTTCTTCGGCGCTTTCACGGTTCGGACGGCGAGCAGCTTGCGCAGGCAGCGGTCGAGCATGGCGAGCTCCGCCTTGGTCAGCCCGCTTGCTTCGGTCACGGCCTCCACAACCCTGGCCACCTCGGCGATGCCGCGGTCGGCGGCCGCAAGACCCTTGGCGGTGAGACGGACCAGCTCCGAACGGCCGTCGTCGCTGGCGGAAACGCGGAGGACGAAGCCACCTTCCTGGAGCCGGGCCACGCGCTTGGTCATGGCACCCGACGTGACGAGGAGGGCGCGGAACAGGTCGGTCGGGCGCAGCTCGTACGGCTTTCCCGAGCGCCGTAGCGCCAGCAGGACGTGGAGCTCGCCGGTTTGCAGGCCGACGGCCTTCGCTATGTCCTGCAGGCGTATTTCGTGAAGCTGGTTGACGCGCTCCAGCCGCAGCAAGGTACAGGCGGCGGCAAGGTCGAGGTCGGGGCGCTGCGCGAGCCAGGCGGCCTCGATGTCGTCGTAAAGCGTGCTGTCGGGCGTAGGCGGTTGCTTGATCGCAGGTTCGGCGCGGCGTGACACGCTGCTTTTCTTCATTCCCTTCCAGTCCCCTTCGTCCCGCGCCAAGGGCGCCGGCATCATGCGTCGCAGCAATCTAACACCGTCGAATTGACGTGTCGCCCCCGCAAGTTCCTGCGACCGCTTCACACAAGCGCATCGTTCCGCGGAGCGGCCATTTGCCGCCTTTTGTCGAGGGTTGACAATTATCTTCCTAGGAAGAATATTCCAGGTAAGAAACAGGGGAGGAGCGTATGCGCGGACTTCGCGCTCTCATCATATTCGCGGTCCTGGTCGCGGCCTGCGGCTCGGCCGGCGCCGCCGAGATCGAATTGATCCTTGGCCAGACCATGCCCTATAGCGGGCCGGCGTCGGCCCTGAGCGCCGTCGGCAAGGTGCAGACCCGCTATTTCCAGATGATCAACGATCGCGGCGGCATCAATGGCCACAAGGTCAAGCTGATCTCGCTCGACGATGGTTACAGCCCGCCGAAGGCGGTGGAACAGACGCGCAGGCTGATCGAGAACGACGAGGCGGTCGCGATCTTCGGCAGCATGGGAACGGCACAGAACGCCGCGGTTCAGAAATATCTCAACGCCAAGAAGATTCCTCAGCTGTTCGTGTTCGCGGCAAGCGAGCGCTTTGCCGATCCGAAGACCAGTCCCTACACCATTTCGGGGATGACGCTGTTCAGCACCGAGGCTGCGATCTACGCGCGGCTGGCGGCCGAGCAGACGCCCGGCGCGCGCGTCGCGGTGCTGTACCAGAACGACGACTACGGCCGCGAATATCTCCGTAGCTTCAAGGTGGAGCTGGCCCGGCTCGACCCCAAGGCCGAGATCGTTGCGGCGTCGCCTTACGAAGTCACGTCGCCTACGGTCGATTCGCAGGTCGTGGCGCTGGCGAGCACCAACGCCAACGTCTTCCTCAATGCGTCGACCGGAAAATTCACTTCGCAGGCGATCCGCAAGGCTGGCGAGCT
Source organism: Bradyrhizobium sp. ORS 86 (assembly GCF_045571475.1). Classification (NCBI taxonomy): domain Bacteria; kingdom Pseudomonadati; phylum Pseudomonadota; class Alphaproteobacteria; order Hyphomicrobiales; family Nitrobacteraceae; genus Bradyrhizobium; species Bradyrhizobium sp. ORS 86. Next base: position 1,329,417 of record NZ_CP120699.1, read on the forward strand.
CGGCTGGGGCGCGCAACAATTCCTGCCGATCGGGAGCAACTTCGTGCCGACGATCCTGAAGCCCGCCGGGCTCAATAACGCCAAAGGAGCGATCTCGGCGACGCCGACCAAGACGGTCGGCGATCCCGAATGGGCCAACGATCCCGCGTATCTGGAATGGCTGGCTTTCATGAAAAAGTATTATCCCGAGGGCGATATCGAGGATCAGCTCAACTTCACCGGATGGAACGTCGCTGTCTTGATGACCAAGGTCATCGAGGCCTGCGGTAACGATCTGTCCCGGCAGAACATCATGAAGCAGGCCACCGCGCTGAAGAACCTGGCGCTGCCGGGCCTGATCCCGGGCATCACCGTCAACACCAGCCCGGATGATTATCGCCTGATCACGTCGCTACGGCCGCAGCGTTTCGACGGCGAACGCTGGATTCCGATGTCCGGTACCATGGCCGCGCAATGAGGCCGGGAAAGGCGGTTGGGCGTCACCCGCCGCGCCTCAGCTCTTCGGTGGCGCGCCGCAGCACCTCGTGAAGCCATTCGTGCGCCGGCTCGTCTTCGACGCGTTCGTGCCAGAGCAGCCGAACCTCCACGGGCGTCGTGGTGTAGGGCAGTTCATAGGTCGTGATCGCATGCACCTGCTCGAGCGCCCGCGCCAGCGGCCGCGGAACGACGGCGGCAAGTTCGGAATCGACCAGCAGTGCAGGCAGGGCAAGGAAATGCGGCAGGGAGACCGCGATCCGTGGCGGCCGGTCGCTGTCGGACAACGCCCGTTCGAGCGCGGGGCGGTCGTACATCTCGGAACGCCGGGCGAGTCCGCGCTCGGAGATGAAGCCGCCGATCGCGCCCTCCTGCTCGCCGCCAAAGGATACCACGACCAGCGGCAGGGTCGCGAGCTTTGCCTTGTCGAGCCGGCCAAGCTTGCGCTTCTTGCCGACGATCAGCACGTCGTCATATTCGAACAGCAGTGCCGTGCGGAAGCGGCTTGGCGGCGAGGAGAACACGCCGATCGCGACATCGATGCGGCCGAGGTCGATCTGCTCGGCAAGATCGATTCGCGTCACCGGCTTGATGGTAAGGTCGATCGCCGGAGCTTCCCGGCCCAGGATCTTCAGCAGCGGCGGCGCCAGCACCATCGTGGTGAAGTCGTTGGCGGCCAGCGTGAACGGCTTGGTCGAGGCCGCCGGCACGAAGGTCGGCAGTTCGACCGCCGCCTCCAGCGATCGCAGCGCCTGGCGGACCTGCGGCGCCATCGTCACGGCGCGAGCGGTCGGCTGCATGCCGGTTGCCGTGCGCACGAACAGGTCGTCGTCCAGCATCTCGCGCAGCCGCGCCAGCGAGTGGCTGACGGCAGACTGACTCAGCGCGACCTTTTGGCTGGCCCGCAGCACGCTGCGCTCCTCCATGACGGCGTCGAATACCTTGAGCAGATTCAGATCCAGGGTCTTGAAGGAAACGGACACGCTGAGAGTCCTGTCTGTAGCGGATCGCTCGCCTTGGCAACCTTCCGCGGGCGACGGCAGTTAAGGCCAGCCGTCTGGCGGATGCAACCGATCGGATCACGCGCAAGCGCTTCGTCCTCGCGTCGCCGCCCGCCATCTGAAGCCGGTTCAGGGTCACTCTGCAAGACTTTCACTTCCGCAACGCGCCGTTCTGGCCAAGATTGGCGGCGCCGGGTTGGGAGGAGAAAAGCGATGAAGGCCTGGGTGATGTCGGCCCGAGGTGGCACGTGTAAGTCGATCGGATTGGCGTTGATGCTGGCGGCGACGGCGACGCCGGCAATTGCACAGAGCGGGCCGGTCAGGCTCGGCGTGCTGACCGACATGTCGTCGCTCTACGCCGACAATGGCGGCGAGGGCTCGGTGGTCGCGGCGCAGATGGCGGTGGATGATTTCAAGGGCAAGGTGCTCGGCCGTCCGATCGAGATCGTGGCCGGCGATCACCAGAACAAGGCGGATGTCGGCTCCGCGATCGCGCGGCGCTGGCTGGAGAACGACAATGTCGAGGCCATCCTCGACGTCCCGAATTCCGCGGTCGCGCTGGCGGTGCAGGGCATCACGCGCGACAAGAAGAAGCTGTTTCTCGCCACCGGTGCGGCCACGTCCCGGCTGACCGGCGACGAGTGCTCGCCGACCGGCATTCACTGGACCTACGATACCTATGCGTTGTCGCAGGGCACGACGAAGGCGATTTCGCGCCTCGGCGCCAAGTCCTGGTTCTTCCTTTCGGCCGACTATTCGCTCGGTGCGCAGCTCGAGGCCGACAGCCGCAGGGTGATCGATGCCACCGGCGGCAAGGTCGTGGGCGCCGTGAAGCACCCGATCAACACGCCGGATTTCTCATCCTTTCTACTGCAAGCGCAGGCCTCCAGGGCCGACGTGATCGCGCTCGCCGACGCCGGCGGCGACTTCATCAACGCCGTGAAGCAGGCCGGCGAGTTCGGCGTGACGCGCGGGCAGAAGCTTGCCGGCCTGATCGTCTTCATCGCCGACATTCACAGCCTCGGGCTGCAGAGCGCGCAAGGTCTGATGCTGAGCTCGGCGTTCTACTGGGACCTCAACGACGAGACCCGCGCGTGGTCGAAGCGCTTCATCGAGAAGACGAAGAAAGTGCCGACCATGATCCATGCCGGCACATACGGTGCGGTCATGCACTACCTCAAGGCGGTCGAAGCCGCCGGCACGCTCGATGGGCCGACGGTCGCCGCCAAGATGCGCGAATTGCCGGTCAACGATTTCATGACCCGCAACGGCAGGATCCGTCCCGACGGCCGGCTCGTCCGCGACATGTACCTGTTCCGCGTCAAGTCGCCGGAGGAGTCGAAATACCAGTTCGACTACTACCAGCTGCTGGCCACGATCCCGGGAGAAGAGGCCTTCAGACCGATGGAGGACGGCGGATGCTCGCTCGTGAAGAAGTCGTGATCGGCCGCGACGCGGCGTGCGGGGCCGCGCGCAATCCGATCGACGAGGTGATCGCCGGCCGGCTGTCGTGCCGCGAGTTCTCCGGCAGTCCGGTCTCCCGATCGACCATCGAGCAAATCCTGCGCGTGGCGCGGTTCGCGCCGAGCGGCGCGAACATCCAGCCCTGGCACGTCTACGTGCTCGCCGGCGCCGCCAAAACCGAGGTGTCGGCTGCGCTTCTGCATGCGTATGAGAACGAGCCGAGCGAGCACGTCTCCGAATACCAGTACTACGCCAGCGCCTTCCCCGAGCCGTATCTCGGCCGTCGCCAGGAGTTCGGGCGATTGTTCTATGAATCGCTCGGGATCGCGCAAAGCGACACTGCGGCGAGGAGCCGGCAGACCGCAAAGAACTTCATGTTCTTCGGCGCGCCGGTTGGATTGATCGTCACCATCGATCGGCGCCTCGCGATGGGAAGCTGGCTCGATCTCGGCATGTTCATCCAGAACGTGATGCTGGCGGCGGTCGGACGCGGGCTGCAATCCTGTCCGCAGGAAACCTTCGCCAGATTCCACCGGATATTGCGTCCGCTGTTGTCGATCCCCGCCGAGCAGATGGTGGCCTGCGGGATCTCGATGGGCCACGCCAGGGAGCGGCCTCGTACGCGGCTGATGCCGCGCGCGGAGGTGGAGGTATTCGCCTCCTTCAAGGGTTTCGAGGATTAGACCAGGAGACAATCATGGGAAGCCGGGAACAGCTTATCGAACGCAGCATTCCGTTTCTGCGCGAGGTCAAGGATATGACGCCGAGCGCGGCGATGGAGCGATGGCTCAACGAGACCTATGGAGAGGACAGCGCGCTGTACCAGGATCTCGCCCGCCTCATCAAAATGGGAGTCGAGGAGGGCTGGGCGGCAAACCAGGAGGTGGACGGCCCGAACTATCGGCGCAGCCGCATCCTTGAGCCGGTCCCCGAGACGTTCCAGTTCAGCATCACCGCGGTCTACATGAACAGCACCGATCCACGCCGCTTCAAGGACGAGGACGATCACGACGTGCTGCGTGGGCAATATCACGGTCATCCCTATGGCGAGCTCAACCTCGTCGTTCCCCTCGACAAGGGGGCGCAGCTGAAGGGGTTGCAGGGCTGGCAGGGGCCGGGCTGGACGGCACCGGATCCCGGCAGCCGTCACTATCCCGAAGTGCGCGGAGGCGCGGTGATCGCGCTGTTCTATCTGCCGGCGGGGCGCATCTCCTACGACTTCAAGGCACCGGCCTGACGCCTAGCGGAGGTCGCAAACACGCGCGCCGGTAGTGAACGTTTCGGGAGAAGGCACATGACGTTGATCTATCCGCTCACTTCGAACGCGGTTCATCCCGCGCGCCTGTCTCCCGCGTACCGGAGCACGGTCAAACGCGCGCCGCAAAGGCCGCTAATCCCGATCCGGCATTCGCTCTCCGAACTCACCGGCCCGGTCTATGGTCATGAGGCCGTGCGCGAGCACGACAACGATCTCACCGTCCAGGCCAAGGGCGAGCCGCTCGGCGAGCGCATCATCGTGCACGGCCACGTTCGCGACGAGGATGGCCGTGGCGTTCCGAACACGCTGGTTGAGCTTTGGCAGGCCAATTCCGGCGGCCGCTACGTCCATGTCGTCGACCAGCACCCGGCACCGCTGGATCCGAATTTCACCGGCGCCGGCCGCACGCAATCGGATGCAGCCGGCTACTACAAGTTCATCACCATCAAGCCCGGCGCCTATCCCTGGGGCAATCATCACAATGCATGGCGGCCCGCCCATATCCACTTCTCGGTGTTCGGCCATTCCTTCATCTCGCGTCTGGTGACGCAGATGTATTTCCCCGGCGATCCGCTGTTCCCGTTCGACCCGATCTTCAACTCGGTGAGCGACGAAAAGGTGCGGATGCGGATGGTGTCCTCGTTCGATCTCGAGAACACCCAGCCAGAATGGGCGCTGTGCTATCGCTTCGATATCGTGCTGCGCGGGCGCAATGTTACGCCGATGGAGACCAGGTAAGTGTCGAACCAGCGTCCCGATGGAATCACCCCGTCGCAAACTGTCGGCCCGTACTTCAAGTATGGCCTGACGCCGAACGGCGAGTACGAGTGGAACGACGCCTTCACCGGCAACCTCTTGACGCCTGACGTCTCTGGCGAGCGCATCCGCGTCGAGGGCAAGGTCTATGACGGCGACGGCGCGGTGGTCGTAGACTGCATGCTGGAGATCTGGCAGGCCGACGCACAGGGCCGCTTCTCCGACCCGGAGGACAAGCGCGCGTTGCCGAATTCGAGCTTCAAGGGCTTTGGTCGCTGCGGCACTGACAAGACCGGCAGCTACGCGTTCGACACCATCAAGCCGGGTTCGGTTCCCGATCCCGATGGCAAGCCGCAAGCGCCGCACATCCTGCTCGCGGTGTTCGCACGCGGCGTGCTGCTGCACCTCTGCACGCGGATCTATTTCGACGACGAGGCATCGAACGCCGACGATCCTGTCCTCGCGCAAGTGCCGGCCGACCGCCGCGCGACGCTGACTGCTAGGAAGGGTGCGGGCAGTGTCTACACGTTCGATATCCACCTGCAAGGCGCCAATGAGACCGTGTTCTTCGACGTCTAGCGCCAGACCTCAGTCAAAGCATCTTCGAGGGAAGGAGTCGCAGTCGCTCGTCGAAATGGCGCGCAAGCAGCCGTTCGAGTTGCGTTCCACAGGAAGCGGGACCTTTGCATCGCCGGCCCGGCAAGTTGCCAGCGGGACTGCAGATCGTCGGTCGTCGGAAACATGACAGCGAAGTCGTCGGCGTCGCGATCGAGATCGAAAAGGCGGGCTTGGCCGATCGAGGCCCAGCATCTGCCCTCGTCGCTCAACCAATCGAGCCGCCAACTCTTCGTTCGCCGGTCAGACGCGTAAGCTGGAACGAGGAATGCCGCACCACCGCATCGCATCTTGAGTGGATGGGCAGCAAGTCTAGGGAGAGAATCTACGGCGGCGCCGTCGCGGCTTCGGCGGAGCGGGCGGCCGCCGCGCAAGGAGGCCGAGCGGCTCGCCTACGAGGCGTAGAATGCGCGCATGCTCGCCTTCCAAGGACCGGCCCAGCCTTCCTACGCTCAGCGACGCCTTGAACGCCGGATATGCCTATGAGCGACCTGACCGTGCCGCTCGACATCGTGCGCCGACGACACAAGGCGACGCCCGTCCACGAGCTTGAGCGGTACAGCACTGCAACGACGGCTCTGACGTGCGGGCTATCGCTTTAAGCGCGGCCACGTTGTGGCGCTGCGGACAACCAAGATTTCAGCCAGCAACCCGCCTTCGGCCTGGTGGCCGGGCGAACGATAAAGGGAAGCCGGTGAAGTACGTGCAGACTGACGGAGAGCGGTGCGCGAAAGCGGAGCATCGTGGGCCCAAGGTTATGCGGTTTCGCCAACGGGCTTGAGCCCCATATGGACGTTCGGCTGCCGGTCGAAAGGCCAACTAACCGATGACCTCCGAGTTCGAGGTGGTGCCGGCCGAATGGAAGGCCGCGATCAACCACATCGTCGCGCAACGACCGTACCTCCTTGGTGTAAGCTCGGCTTAGTAACTCCCGGCTGGGAACGAATGTGCACTTTTTGCATTTGTGATTCGGTCTCTCATCCGCGCCGGTGCGTTACCATGAATGCGCATAAGCTAGGCCTGCCGCCAACGCTCCAAACGCAGAAGAGTGGTCGTCGCTGTCCCAAGTGTGCGGGCCTTCTCCGCCCCACGCATTCCCGCAGGCGAGCGGACCAAGCGATCAGTCCGCCCGACAAGCAGGCATGGCTAAAGCTAACTGCAGATTGGCTCAGGCTTGCTGAAGAGGTGAGGCAGGACGTCTTTCTCCTAACCTCCGCAACGAGGCCATCACACAGCCTCCGAGCTGATTGGTGACGGTTCCGTCGAGATCTGTACGCGCATTCCAGATATCGCCAAGCTAACGATACGGATTCACCTACGATGGATAAGGGGATTGAGTATCGAGGTCATCGACTCGTCGTGGTCGAGCAACCAGGCGGCGGCTCGTTGGTTAAGATCACGCCCCTGGCCGGCGGGCAGACGGTCCGGACAATGACTTACCAAACCAGTCAGGAGGCGCTGGCCGCGGCAAGAGCGAATGTCGATAGTCATCCCGAGGCCAAGAGGTGACTGAATTTAGAGATCGACAAACTAGCGGCTACGCTTTTTCGATCTAGAGCCGCCCAGCGCCCGCTCGCCCGCTTCCGGCTGCTTCCAACCTTCTTGACCGCCTTCTCACCGAACTAGCGGACTTGCCGCCTTTCTTCGACTCGTAACGCACCTCATAGTCTTGTCCGCCGGCGACGAGTGCTCGATCTAGTTTGCGTCCCCGCGCAGTACGCTTCTTCGCCTTCATTGCCATTCCGGCCTCCCTTCGATGAAGGCGAACGCGTGTTCGGGCCGACAGTTCGACCTGTCGTAGAGACCTCAGCGCGAGGGGTGGCGGGGCGATAAACACTCAGACAGGATTCGAACTCGTGCTCCCGTGAGGCACCAGCCGGGGCACCTCTCGTGGCACGTCCCACCCAAACCAAATAGCTGCATACAGCGCGAGCAACCAGAGCACGATCAGGGCTATGTCCCGTTTCACAGCTAAGTTGCGCGCTGAAGGCGAGCGATGCGCCTGTGATCGCGCCAAAGCTCGATGATATCGTGGGTCGCCAAATATGTTTCGGCTCGCCTGCGCGCCTCCGTATCGTCCAGGCTGTTAAATTCGTAGGTCGCGCGCGCTACGCCCGCCGCGTCGACTCCAAAGGCCACGTAGTGTTTCAGCCCCTTGTCCATTGTTGGCATCACGCCTGATGGCAGTTGGAAAGGCCAGAAATTAAAGGTTAGCCTCGACAGGCTGCGCTAAAAACACTCCTCGTGAGGACCCGTTCCTATTTGCGCGGCCGACTGGAGCGTTGCCGCGGCGGCAGAGTCCATTTCTCGCACCTCGTCGCTGTCCGTCTTCGATCCCTCGTGTCCTAGTTCAAGGTTGAAAGTCCCCATGATGCGAAGACCCGTCCTCTGACGTGGAATTCTGTCCTCTATGGTTGGTCGAAGCTCCATGATACTGGTGGAACCGATAGCCAGGGGCGCATCCAATGCCAATCCGTCGCTTATTGAAAACCAGAAAATATACGCCCGAGGAAATCGAGTTGTTGAACGAGGCCTTCGACCGAGCTTTGCGCGCACTAGGCTTGGTTGATCGTGACGATCCGCTTTGCGAGATGGTTGCTCGTACGGTTATCGAGGTCGGCGTGGCTGGTGCATCGGCAAAAGAGATCGCGGAAACGGCCGTAGCCCGGATCGGTCTGCGATAGGTCCATCTCAGGCGCATAGAATGACTTCCGACAGGAACGGCGTGCGCGCGCCGGCGTTGCGCTGCAATGGATGACAAAGACCTACAAGCCTCCTCCGAAAGAGCTTTAGTCGTGGTGGCCCTCAGTACGGCAACCCTCGTTGCGTCGCTCGCTCTTCTATATCGGCCTTGTAATGCCTCGTTGGTAGCAACTTTGGCGCAGTCGCTATTCGAGAAATGGGCACACCTATCTGGAACCTCATTGCTCTGACGTAGTTGACTTGCCGCTCCTGGTTCTGGGCTTGCCCCTGCCCCTAAACCTGGAGAAGACCTGTTTCCCCGACCAGGTTGGCGACCCCGGCGCCCTTTCGCGCCGGGGTCGTTGGGGATTTTGCCCCGGGACAGTCGGCTGCCACACAGGGGCAACCACGCTTGCCCCGTGTCGTCACGCTGCTGAACCCGCGCAAGGTTCACGAGTTTGGCTCGAATCGAAAACCCTAGTGAGGCAGGGACAGCCGCGAGAGAGACCAATGAAAACGGTTTGGATCTACGTAGATACAAACAAGCAAGTTGGTGATGGCGAATATCTCAAAGTATTTGCCTCGAACGAGGCCGCCGAACATTGGCTTGAGGAGCATGCCCCTGAAGGCGTCGCAGTCGAGTATCCCGTCATCGTCAGAGCGACCTGAAAGACCACCAGGGGCCTATCCGATCTCGTCGCGTCAGAGCCCGTCGATACGGGGAACCGGCAGTCCGGACTTTAAGCAGCAGCGCGGCGCGACGAATGCGGTAAGCCTAAGTCCAGGAGACGTTAGCCAACCCGTCAAGTGGCTAGCCCCAGCTTAAAGCCCGTGGAGCAGGCGGCCGCGTCTGGCGCCGCCCGCGAGACGGGGTCGCCGCGGGTACCGATTCAGCGATTGCACATTGCCTCAGATGAGAGCCCGCAAGCGGCGGCGCTCGCGGGGCTTGCGCTCGGGTCAGCGCGCCGGCCCGTCGTCTCCGGCTCGCCGAGATGGCCTTGGAAAACCCGCTATCCGGGACCCGAATGTCCGCGTTACGAAAACGCGGCGATGCCGAAATCAGGATAAGGAACCAAGCCGGCGGCGTGGGCGTTTATGGCAACGATTTGGAAAACGCGCATCTTTAAGCCCCGGTGATGCCTCTGCTGGGGCCCTTCTTTCAAACGTGCACCCGCCAAAATGGGGGCCAACTTGGATCAGGCAGCATCTCCGCAGGCTCGATTCCTCGTCCGGCAAGGCGGCACTGGCTGGATGGTCTACGATCGCGAACGCAAAGGGCCGGCGCTATTGGAGACCGGCGCCTTCGCCGAGAAGCTGACGAGAGAGCAGGCGGAACACGTAAAGCGGAGGTTGGTGACGGACCAGTCCAACTGATTTGAGGCTGGAGCCAACGGCGAGGAAGGATTCGAAGCCGTCTCGGGATACTTATCCCGCGCGTATGCTCAAACGAAAGCCGATCGAGATCCCGCTGGGGGCGGCTCGCCGGTGCGCGACCAATCTCCAGAAGTCTACAAGGGATATAACGCCGTCAAGCGCGACGAGATCGCCGCCAATACGGCGCACCTGCTGCTCGACCATTTGCCGGACGGCCCCAAGCTCGGCTCTCCGACGTGCTTGAACTGTTCGAGCTGATGCGATGGAGCTGGATCAACGTTTGGTATTGCCATTGGTGTGTTCACAGTCAAGTTGCCGAAGGCAAAACCAGCTACCCCGTCATCGCTCGACGGACGCCTTCGATCAGTGGTGGCGATGGGCAAACAAACCTCTGTAGTCCGCGACGATCCCAGCTCGTATCCAACCCTGTTGCGCAGCCAGCGGACTCAGGACCGGACGGACCGCGCCAAGGTCCACGAAGCCGTGGCGCGGTACATTGAGCCCAGCCTCTAAAAAGCCGGGCCAGTCCAAGATGCAACAGTGCAGCCGTTGTTCACGCGCCGTGCGGGGCGCGACTGCTGGCCAGTTACTGGGTAAGATCGCGCATCAGGACGTTTTCCGAAATGAGTGCAAGCAATACGTGGGGTCGCTGTCCGAGTGCCGACAGTGCTAACACGATCGTGCCAAGGACCTGGACCTCAGCAAGCAGAATTTCAATCCGAAATAAGACACAGAGTGCATCAGCTGGCCCACGTGACGGCGGCGGCCGAGCTTTGTGGTCAGGCTGCTGGACCGTCTTCGCCCGGCGGCCCAATTAGGTCTTCGATGTCCGCCTCTATGTTCTCCGTGAGGCTCTCGCCTTCTGCCAGTCCTACGTCGCGGTGTCTACCGTCCATTCGCTCACGGAGCGCCGCACGGGTGTATAAGCGGCGCTCAGTTCGGCCAGCAAGGACAAATCCCGCGGGGCGAACCTCGGGATTGCTATCAAGAACGGACGGCACTTCAGAACGTCGCTGACTGTTTCCTCTGGACCAAGCGCGGCGGAGATGCGCGACAACTGATCGTGCAACTGGCAGCGCGCGTCGAACGCCTGGCGGCATTCGAACGCGACGGCGTCTGCGCGAGCGCGCAGACACGCGAGACCTCGTCCTGCCTCTGGCGCTTCAGCTCGCGGACCTGACCGCGCGCATTCTCCAGCATGGACTGAACGCCCGGCAGAGCATCCCTTGTGAGGGCGGCAGCCATCGTCGCCTCTTCCTTGTTTGCGATGAGCTTGGCGATTTTGTCGTCCTTGGCGTTGCCCGTCGCGTAGTCGGCCAGCGAAGACACGCCGCCGTCGTCTGCAATCGTGCCCTGCACGGCCGCCTGTGCCGCATCCATGTCTCTGATGATGCCGGCGAGCGACTCCAAGTCGGCCGCGACAGCGTTGGCCTTGGCGAGGTCGCTCGCGAAGTGCCGCAGCCGCTCCCTGCCGTTAGGTTGGCCGGTCATGGTCATCGCCGCGGCCTCCTTGATCCTCTTGAGCAGCGATCGCTCCCTCTACCGTTTGGTTTCCAAGAGCCCGTTGTCGACCAGCGCGCTCTTGAGGCGGAAGCGGTCGCAGGTCGGCACGTTGCTATTGGTGAGCGCGGCATCGATCTCCGCGAGAGTGTATTTCAGCCGCAGGCGCGCAGCGACTGACCGGCCGCTGCGGTGGCCGAGAGCCTGCTCGGCACGATGAGGCCGAGGCGGCCCAGTGTGTTGAGCAGCGCGGTGGGGGTGAGGCTAGTCGGTATGTGGACCGGGCGGGTGGCTACAGCGTGGATCGTGGTCGTCATCTTGGTATCCTTCGTGTTGGCTTCGTTGGTCGCTCAGTTCAGCCGAACAGAAGCCTCGGCCTGTGGTCTGCGGCGACGGCGGCCACGATCGCACCGGCCGCACTGTTGCAGAGATCGTCGTGCGCGCCCGGCGGATGGTCGATGCGGTCGCGACCCGTCGAATTGATTTTTCTTTCGAGTCCCGCGAACGGGCGACCAGCCAGCGGTTGTCCAACAGACGCACCCGCCCGGACGTGAACAGCGGCAGGACGTCTTGGTACATCATACTAATCGACTCAGCGCCGAATCTTGCTTCTGTCCAGTTGCCCCGAGTTTAGTGCGCTGGCGCCAGGCTTCAGCGCCGATGAAGCAACGCGAAGATCAGCGCAATCAGGGCAAAGGCTGCGATCATACCGGAGAATGCGACGTCGGCCGTGGCGGAGCTCGTGAGGCTCGACAAGACGCCGATTCCAATCACCGGCAGCGCATTGCCGACAAAGCAGCATATGAAGTAACTCGAAACCACCGCGGCGCGCCTATCCGCTGGCGCGATCTGGTTTACGACTTGCAAGCTAGCCCGGTAGCCAAGGCCGGCAGCCGCAGCGACCACTGCGGTCGCCGCCAGCATACCCCACAACGAGGCGCAAACCTGCGCTGCCGTGACAGCCGTGGTCGCCGGAATCATAAGTGCAAGCGACCACATCATCAAGGTGCGGCTCGCCAGCGCTTGCGTTGCGACGATCACCAGCGCGACCAGCGCCGCGAGCTCGAACAGCAGCGCGCCGGCCGCAGCGCGGTTTTCGATGTGAAGGTCATGCGACAGCATCGAAGGCATGAGCGCTGCGTAGAACCCGACAAGCGCCATGAGACCAAAGCCGGTAATGGCGGGGGCAACAAATTGCGCGCGAATTTCCCGAGGCACCGACAATGTCGGGCGAACCGCGAGTTGGCCGGAGTCAGCATGCCGAACTGTTTCCCGAGTGAACCAGACCAGCGCGGCGGTCGAGCACACGATGACGAGATAGACAATGAACGAGAGATGTAGCGGCCACGGTGCATATTGTGCGAGCAGGCCTGACAGCAACGCCGCGAGGCCGAGACCGAGGAAGTTGGTACTTGTGCCAATAATGGCGGCGCGTCCCTTATCGTCCTTGTCGACCAGCTCGGCCAACCAGGCATTGCCGGTGCCGCTCGCGATTCCGATGCCGAGGCCGCTGAGAATGCGCCCAACATAGAGAGAGATGGTGCTGCCTGCGAACAGAAACACAAACGCGGCGGAGATCAAAACGACAATACCGGCGAGTGCGGTCGGACGCCGACCGATACTGTCGGAGACACGTCCAAGGAGTAGAAGTGCGGCGATGTTACCGATCGCGTAGGCCGCATAGATCAGCGTCAGTGTGATCTGCGAGAAGCCGAACTTCTGCTGATAGAGCAGATACAGCGGCGTGATGAGGGTACTCAAGCCGAAGGCAACCGCGAGCAACATGCCAACGGCCGCCAGAGCCGCAGCGTCGCGGAACTCCATTCGCGAACCCACGGTACGAAACGAATATATCATCCACGCTGCCTCTGCCTCAGGCGGTTGACATTATCAATGCAACCCCGCCGGGCAGGGCGGTCCAGGCGACAAATCGGTCCAACGAAGTTGAGGCAATACAATCGCACGCTTTTAAGGACCATTGGAGCAGTGGCGCCTTCCGCCCTGATGAAAAGCTAAGGGGAGCCCCATTCGTTCCTAAATGCGCTGCATTGGAACTTTGAACCTGCGGGTACCGTTGCTGGATATCAATGCGGAGCACGGAAGCTCCCACAGAGCTGAACTGCCGAGAAGGAAGGCAGGTTCGCTATTGCGCGGACGAACTGGACAATGGCTCGACTCGAAGATTATGCACTCATTGGCGATTGCGAGACCGCGGCGCTAGTTGGTCGCGACGGCTCTGTCGACTGGCTGTGTTTACCTCGTTTCGACTCCCAGAGCTGCTTTTCGAAACTGCTCGGAGACGAGCAGAATGGCCGTTGGTCGTTGGCTCCCAGCAGCAGTCCCAGCTCTGTGATGCGTCGGTACATCCCTGGGACGTTGGTTCTTGAAACGGTATTGGCCGTCGGCAGCGGAACCGCGAGAATCGTCGATTTCATGCCGCTCAGGGAGCGCTATCCAACGATCGTCAGGATAGTCGAGGGCCTCGAGGGACATGTCGAGATGAACATGAAGCTCGTGGCCCGGTTCGACTTCGGGGTAACCGTACCATGGGTCAATCATCTCGATCGCGATTCACTCAGTCTGGTCGCCGGTCCGCATATGCTGCTGCTGCATAGCGAAGTGCCTCTGCAGGAACGCGACATGGAGAGTGTCGCTTCATTTCGCCTTGAGAAGGGACAGCGCATTCGCTTTAGTCTGACCTATCAGGAGTCTTGGCAGGCGGCTCCGCCTCATGCTCCGGACGCCGATGCTCTCCTCATCTCAACCGAGCAGTTCTGGCGCGATTGGTCATCGCGATATCAAGCGGCTGGTCCCTATTGCGAAGCGGCGAGGCGTTCGCTCATTACGTTGAAGGCGCTCACGTTTCGTCCGACCGGCGGTATCGTGGCGGCAGCCACGACGTCTTTGCCGGAGCAAATTGGTGGCAAGCGAAACTGGGACTACCGCTTCTGCTGGATCCGCGACGCAAGCTTGGCGCTATTGGCGCTGATCAAGTCGGGCTACTTCAATGAAGCTGCCGCTTGGCGAGATTGGTTGATCCGGGCCGTCGCGGGTAGCCCGGCACAGCTCCAGGTCATGTATGGCGTTTCGGGCGAACGATGGTTGGCGGAATGGGAGGTGCCGTGGTTGCCGGGCTACGAAAACTCGCGGCCTGTCCGCGTCGGAAATGCCGCACACACACAGTTGCAACTCGATGTTTACGGTGAATTGATGGACGCGCTCTATCAATCCCGACATGGTGGACTGGCCGAGAACAAACGAGCTTGGGCCGTTGAATGCGTATTGCTGGACCATCTCGCGAAAATCTGGGCCAAGCCGGATCATGGCATATGGGAAATTCGGAGCGAGCCAAGCCAGTTCACATATTCGAAGGTCATGGCGTGGGTTGCCTTCGACCGCGGCATCAAAAGTGCCGAGGAGTTTGGAATGAGAGGTGCGGTCGATGATTGGAAGCGGTTGCGTGAGCAAATCCACCAAGATGTCTGTCGCAATGGATACGATCCAGATCGTCAAACATTCGTACAGACCTACGGCGGGAGCGTACTTGATTCCTGCCTGCTTCGCATCCCGGTTGTCGGCTTCCTGCCGCCGGATGATTCCAGGGTGCTGTCAACGATTGCGAAAATCGAACAAGATCTGCTCGTTGACGGACTAGTCAGGCGCTATGATGTGCCTCCTTCGGGGCACGGAATCTCACAGGGAGAAGGCGTGTTTCTTGCTTGCAGCTTCTGGCTTGCGGACGCCTACCATATGATCGGCCGCGAGGCCGAAGCCAAAGCCTTGCTTGAGAAGCTCCTTGGGCTATGCAACGACGTTGGTCTCCTCTCGGAAGAATACGCGCCCGAGCCCGGGCGGCTAGTTGGAAATTTTCCTCAAGCATTTACCCATGTCGCCCTCGTGAATACGGTGCACCGCATTACGCGGACGAAGCGGGCCCGGCAGGGGTGACAATGCCAATGTCTGGTGGTCGGCTGTATTACCACCCCAGACCGACATAGGAGCAGTTGGCAGATCTGAGAACTTCAGCACAGCTTTGCTTCGGTACACAACCTTCAATCGCAGCGGCGGCCTCCACAGCACGTGACCTTCAATGGGCGCAGCCGGGCTGAATGGTTCGTAGCGACGTGCTGGGTGACGTGACGATGAGAGCCGTGGCGCTCGGCATTTTTCGCCAAAGGCTGGCATTCGAACCGCAAAATCAAGGTCGTCAGAGAACATCGAGGCGTGCGACGCGATCTTAAAACGCCGACCAAAGTGAGCTCGCATTCACGTTGATCAGGCCCCAACGCCAGCACCGTATGGAAAGTGAGACTGCTCGAATGACAGACGCGCCGATAGATGGCGCATTTCTGATCTAGGGCGCGCGTCCTCCGCGCCAGGAACATCGATGCAAGCAGCACGTTACATGGCGTTGCCGTCTATACTGCAAGGCTGAGATGCACGCAGTGCGTTGGTGGATTGTCGCGGGAGCGATCGTCGGGGCGTTGGGCGTCGGTGGCTGGCTGGTCACGTCGCCGCAATTCCTTGCATCTCCAGATCGTATCAGGCTATCCAATCAGGGCGGCGACCCTATTCGCGGAAAGCTCGTGTTCGCAGCCGGCGATTGTGCGTCGTGTCATGCCTCGCCAGGGCAATCCAATCGGCTGCGCCTCGGTGGCGGATTGGCGCTGGCATCGCCGTACGGGACCTTTCGTGTTCCCAACATATCCATGGATCCGCAAGACGGCATCGGGCGCTGGCGAACCGAGGATCTTGCCAATGCCTTGCTGAACGGCGTCTCTCCCGGTGGCAGCCATTACTATCCCCTGTTTCCGTACTCGAGCTTCACTCATATGCGCGGAGAGGATGTCAGCGACCTGATGGCCTACCTGCGGACATTGCCAGCGGTCAAAGGGCGGCCGCCTGCGCATGAACTGACGCCGTTGTTCCGCGTTCGTCGCATGATTGGGTTGTGGAAGCTTCTCTACTTCCGGCCGGGTCAACTCCAGCCGGATCGTGGCCACGACGATGAATGGAATCGCGGGCGATATCTGGTCGAGGCCGTGGGACATTGCGCGGAGTGCCATTCGTCGCGCAACATTCTCGGTGGAATTAGATCGAACACCCGTTATGCCGGCGGACAGGATCCGGAAGGAACGGGCTTCTACCCGAATATTACGCCGACCAGGATTGGAAATTGGTCGACGCAAGATCTCGCTGAGCTACTTCGAACCGGAAACACACCGAACCACGGCAGGGTAGGATCATCGATGGCCGATGTTGTCACCAACACCGCGATGTTGTCCGACCGCGATCGCACGGCAATTGCCGTCTATATCAAATCGTTGTCGCCGCGACCGACGCCGACCCCGTAGAGCGACCCCGCGTTAGTGTGCATAGAGATAGGCCGCGACGTCGCGTGCCTCTGCCTCCGTTATCCCGGAAGCTGGCATCGCGGTGTTCGGCGAGAGGCTTTGCGGACGGACGATCCAATTCACCAGGTTATCCGGCGAGTTAGTCGAAACGCCGCCTATGTAGACACGATGGCGCAGGCCGGCAAGCGACGGCCCGACCTTACCATCGCCGCCAGATATGCCCGGGATGGTATGACATCCCGCGCACCCGTAACGCCGCAGGATAACGGGGGCGCGCGAAGGGTCCCCTCCGGTAATCGTGCGAGCGACCTCAACGACCTGATGCTGTGCCTGCCACCACAGGCCACCGGTGACCGCGGCCAGGACGAAGCCGAGCGCTGACAACGCTGCCATTCGGCCTGGCGCTTTAAGAAATGCCGACAACATTGCTGTATCTCACGGATCTCGCGGTGCCGTTGATCCAAATCGCGATCAGCGCGAGCGCGACTCCCGCATAGATCGTACCAGCTGGCACCCACATGATCAGGCCGGCCAGTTGCTGGTCCTCGAGTTGCGACAGCCCCCAGGATCCCGCAATGGAGTAGTCCTGCTGATAGAGCAACCGCGGCGACAGCGCCATCAACGCGCCGAGCACGCTGGTGTGCAGCATGGTGACGAACACGTGCCATGCAGCCGAGCCAATTGCGCTGCGTCGAAACACTGACCACCAGAACAGCACGGCGGTTGCAAAGAAGCTTAGATGTTGCAGTCGGTGCAAGGTCGGATCAGAAACTGCGGCGTCGAAAAGAGGAGGTGCGTGCCACGCCCAGATTGCCATGGCGTGGAGCAGCGTCGCGTTGCGCCCGCCGCTGAGCAAGCTCCAGAGCGAGCCGGCGAGCCGACTCCGCATCAAGCGGCCGCCAGCAACACGCAGCCGTCTCGGAAACGACCACATCCAGATGCCCACGGGTCGCACGAGCACGAGAAGGGGTGCTGAAATGGCCATGAGGATCTCATGCTCCACCATGTGAAAGGCGAGCATGCGTTCGCCCAACCAATGCATCGGAGACACCAGCGCAGCGATCAGGCTAAGCCAGCCCATCAGGAACGCAAGGTGCCGCCAGGCTCGACCGGTGCGCCGTGTCGAGCGTCGCGCCAGCCTTATCGCTCCCAGAGCATACAACGAGCCGACAACGAGGAGGGGAACCACGACCCAGGGATCGAAAGTCCAGCGCGAACTATCGGCCGGCTCGGCGTAAGAGTGGGCGTGAGCGGCATCAATCGACGCCCACGCCACGAGGAAGAATGCTATCTTTCGCATCCCGTCAGCACCACGGCGGCGATTCCCTGCATTGTGAGGGCAAACGTAAACACGAGAGCGGAAAGAGCGCTCACAGAGCCAGCAAACACGGCAATCGCGGCTTGCACTCTCTCCTGACCGACCCGTCGAACCCCTTCCCACGACACAACGCCGGACAATGCAGCGAGGACCGCAGCGACGAACGACGCCATGGCCGAAATGTGCGAGTTGGTATAGCAGTCGCGGTAGGGAAGGATCTGCCCGAGCTGCATGTTCACCGCCCAAAGCGAGGGTGCCAGCCAAAGGCCCGCCCAGTCGCTGAGTTTCCGAACAATTTGCGATGCGCTCATAACCGTGAGACCCAGTAGAGGCAGCCGTAGATCGGAAGCCAAGTGATAACGACAAAGTTCCAATACATCGCATTGTCTTCAACGTCGCCAAACCGTCGCGAACTGCTTCCGTGTCGCGTGAACATCAGGGCCGCCAATACAAACGTTTCGACAAGGTCAGTGATGATGTGCGTGGTATGCAATCCAAGCAGCGTCCACACGACCGAACCATAGGCGTTGGCGTCCCAATTGATCCTGAGCGCAGGAAATTCAAAGATGCGGATGACCAGGGGAGCGATACCGAACAGGCACATCACGATGAGTCCGGCCCGGACCCGGCTCAGCTTCTGCTGTTTCGCCCAGCGTGCTATCAGGACGTTTGGAACGACGCTCGCGATCAGGGTGACGGTGACCAGCGTGCCTGGCAGAAGATCCGGTGGTGGCGCATCGATCGGCCATGTGACGGCCCGGCTCATCAGATAGAGATAGACGGCGAGGACGAGCGCGAACCCTGTGCCCTCGATCAGCATAAAGGCGAGCGTGCCCCACCAGGTGACGCTAGCCGTGCTCAAGCCGTGCAGGGGAAGTTTCGCGAGATCGAGAACGATGCGTTGCGTCACGATTCGTCCTCCGGCGTTCCCTTAGGCCAGAACCAGCCGATCAACGCGATGGCGATCGGAACCGATCCCCACACGACCGCCCAAGGCGAGAAGATCGACCAGATCAGCATGACCGTGGTCGCAATTGCTGCCCAAAGGGGCCAGATCGAATTGCGCGGGGACGCTTCCCGTGCCTGAGGTTCGGCGCTGTCTATCGAAGTGACAATCAACTCGCGACGGTCGGTCCGCAATCCGGCAGCGGAGGGGACGTCGGGCTCGTCCCAAAGTGGATGCACTGTGCGTACCACTGGGATGAACGCGAAATTATAGTCCGGCGGCGGCGATGACGTCGCCCATTCCAGCGTCGGTGCCGCCCACGGATTGTCGCCGGGAGCGCCCCCGGATCGCAAACTCCAGATTGCGTTGATGAAGAAGAGAAGGAATCCCGTCGCCAGTACGATCGCACTCAGGCTCACGAAGAGGTTCGTGTATTGCCAAGGCATATCCGGCTGGTAGGTATAGATTCGACGCGGCATGCCTTGCAGACCTAGAATATGCATGGGGAAGAACGTTGCGTTGAAGCCCAGGAAGATCAGCCAGAACGACAGCTTCCCGAGCATCTCGTTCATCAATCTGCCGGTGATTTTGGGAAACCAGTAGTGGATCGCGCCAAGCAGCGGAAAGACGGCGCCGCCGACCAGCACATAGTGGAAATGCGCGACGACGAAGTAGGTGTCGTGAACTTGTGTATCGAACGGCACGGATGCGACCATGACTCCAGTGAGGCCACCGATCGTGAACGTGACAATAAAGCCGATGACGAAAAGCAGCGGGGTTTTGAATACAGGTTTCCCATCCCAGAGCGTCGCCAACCAGCAGAAAATCTGGATTCCGGCCGGAACGGCGATCGCCATGCTCGAGGCGGTGAAAAAGCTGTCGCCAAGCTTCGGCAGCCCCGTCACGAACATATGGTGGACCCAGAGCCCGAACGAGAGAATTCCCGTCGCGATCAGGGCCATCACGAGCGCGAGATAGCCGAATACCGGACGGCGCGCGAACGGTTCGATCATGCTCGAGACCATGCCTGCGGCTGGAAGAAAGATAATGTATACTTCGGGATGACCGAAAAACCAGAACAGATGCTGCCAGAGCAGCACATCGCCGCCCTCGGCAGGATTGTAGAAGTGGGTGCCGACCAGACGATCCAGGATCAGCGTACTGCTTGCGACCATGATCGCCGGCATGGCCAGGATGACGAGGAACGACGTGACGAGCATCGACCATACGAATAGCGGGATTCTGTCGAGCGTCATGCCTGGTGCTCGTTGCTTGAAGATTGTGACGACCAGTTCGACCGAAACGGCGAGTGCCGACAACTCCGTGAACGTGATCATCTGGGCCCAGATGTCGGCGCGTTTCCCAGTACCGTATTGCGGGCCGGACAGAGGCACATAGGCAAACCAGCCGACATCGGGAGCCATGTCCATTGCGAATGCGCTCCACAGCAACGCGCCGCCGGCAAGGTACATCCAGTATGAGAAAGCATTCAGCCTTGGAAAAGCGATGTTTCGGGTGCCGACCATGAGCGGGACGAGATAGACCGCAACAGCCTCCATGACCGGCACTGCGAACAGGAACATCATGTTCGCGCCGTGCATCGTGAAGATCTGATTGTAACGATCAGGCCCAATCAAACGTGACTCTGGCTTGGCAAGCTGGAGCCGGATCAGGATGGCAAGAATCCCGCCGAGAGCGAGAAACACAAAGGCCGTCACAATGTAACGGCGGCCGATGATCTTGTGGTCGACGCTCGCGAGTGCGCTCCAGAAACCCGGCGGCGTCTTCCAGGTGTCCGCGAGAGTAACCTCGAGCGTGGGGCGCGGCAGGTCAATATCGCGTATATCGGTCGCTGTGGCGTCGCGGGTCATTTCAGGCTGGCCAGATAGGCTGAAATCGACCGCAGTTCGGCGGGCGCGAGCGGCACCAATGGCATGTTGTTGCCGGGTTTGATCGTCTGCGGGTCTGCAACCCAAGCCGCGATCGAGCCCGGTGTGGTCTCGAACAGTCCGGCCGCAATGTACCTCCGACTGCCGACATGGGTGAGGTCGGGTCCCGCGGTGCCGGCTGCGGCTGTGCCGCGAATGGTGTGGCAACCGGAGCATGGCTTTTCGAGAAAGGCTTGCTGCCCGGCCGTGAGAGTCTCATCGCCCGGCGCCGGAGCTGGCCGTCGCTGCGCCTCGGTCCAGGCGTCGAACGCGGACTGGTCGTCGGCGATGATCAGAAATGCCATGTGCGCATGCTGCATACCGCAGAACTCGGCGCACTGTCCGCGATAGATCCCAGGGCGTTCGGCGCGCACCGTTAATTCATTGGAGCGGCCGGGGATGAGATCCTGCTTGCCGGCCAGGCTTGGCACCCATAAGGAATGAATGACGTCGAGCCCTTCCAACTTGAAATGGACATTGCGTCCGACCGGGATATGGATCTCGTTGGCGGTTTCGAAGTGCCGTTCGGGGTCATTGCTAAAGTAGTCGATGCTCCACCACCATTGCAGTCCACGCACCGTGATCTGCAGGTCGTCCTGTCCGGCAACGCTCAGTGAACGTGTGGCGAAGAAGCTGGTGACGGTGAAGGCGCTGATGATCAGGGTCGTCAGGATTGTCGCGGCTGTTACTGCGATCGTCTTTCGTCGCTCCGGAACCGGGGGGTAGCGGTCTGTCGACCGGCGGCCCCGCCACAACGTCCAAATGAGGGCGATCATCACCAGCATCCACACAATGCAGCAGGCCACGACGATCAGGATGATCAGCTGTCTCAAGCTGATTGCTGACGTGCCGTGCGCGTCGAGGACCGACTGCCAGCCGCTGCAACCTGCGAGAGGCACTGTGAGCGACGCGCAAGCCGCGAACTTGCTGCGAGACCCGATCACGGCGTGGGTCCCTGGTCGGGATGGATCGGCGTGGGCCCTTCGTCGAACAGCAGCTTCGCGGGCGCGCGGTTCTCCGACGGGCGAGTTTGCTTGTCGTCGCTGCGGCTAGGAGCTGCAGTCTTCCCCTCGTAAGAGCCGATGGTTTGCACATAGCCCGCAAGCTGCCAGATCTGATCCGTCGTCAGCTTGTCGCGAAAGGCCGGCATGCCATGCGGCCGCCCATCACGGATCGATGCGAAGATCGATACCATCTCAGGGCCATAATACCACCAGCCATCGAGAAAGCTCGGGCCAGTACCGCCTTGCCCATCGCCGTGGCATACCCTGCAGCCGAGCCAGGCGTACAACCGTTTGCCTTGGCTGAGATTATAGGCGTTGACCTCGTAAGGCTTTCCCAGCGCATAGTAGACCTCGGGCGGGGCCCCGCTGATCCGGTTCGGCATCAGTGCAACGTTATTGAGAGCGTCGGCCACGGGCGGATCGAGGCGCAACTCTCTCTCCTCCCGCTGACATCCGGCCACGAAGGTCGCAAGCGCGAGGATGAGGTACTGTGCCCGCATGTGCTCTCAGGAACGTGGCAGTTCGAATTCTTCAATCGCGCGGTTCAATGGATGTTCCTACTGCCGAGGCAAGGCAGCTCCATCCTGTTCGTGGGAACCAACATCGGCTGCAAAACTTGAATGCCTGAGTGAAGATGGCCCGCACTCTGCTGCGAACGGCTCTCAAGTTCTAAGGCCATCGCAAGGGCGGAGAGTGGCCTCGGTTTGCCCATCGACCGGCGGCCGTGGGCGGCTGAACGGTCGGCCCGGGGCCTTAGTCGAAGCTGTCCTTCTGGATCGTACCGTCGCGAAAGATCTGGTAACTCTGGCCGCGCCATTCGACGGCGGCGCCGAAGAAGCTGCATATGAAGACTGCAAATGAGATCGTGTCATGAAGCGCTAGGAGCCAGAGCGAGTGCCGTCGCAAGTCGAAGGTTCGTTCGATACTGAAATTCAAGATGGCGCGGCTGGCAAATGCGATGCTCGGCAAGGCGATCGGATGCTGCGCTCCCGTCAAGACAGCGAAGAAAGCAAGCATCACGGGATGCATAAATATGGTTCCGACATAACCGACGGGTTCGATCGAGCGGATGGTGCGCGACGAGCGCAGATGATGCTCCCAGAACGAGCGAAAGCTGCGATCAAAGCAGACGTGCCCAACCGCCCAGGGCGGGACAACGACATCCAGCCCGATAGCGCGAACGGCCCGACCGATCGCATAATCGTCGGCGAGCTCGTCCAGAAATGGTTGAAAGCCGCCGATTCGTCTCAGCACATCCTCTCGCATGGCGATCGTCGAACCGAAACAGGGTTTGGCTGCGCCGAACGCCAGCGCGATAATCACGTTGGGGAGAAACTGTGCGTTGATGTTAAGTGCGGAGACCTTGGCCCACACGCCGCCGGCTGCAACTCCGTGGTATAGGCAGCTCACCGCCCCGGTCTTGGAATTATCCAGCTCGTCAACGAGGTGGCTCACGAAGCGATCCTCGACGACGATATCGCTGTCGGACAGAACAATGATTTCGTGACGGATCCTCGCTTCCAGATTGACCAGATTTGCGACTTTCGGATTCTCGTCCCGCACACGATCGCCGACAACGAGGTCTATCTCCATGGCCGGATAAAGCCTCTGCATCAGACGGACCACCTGATTGGCGGGATCGGTGCGCTGCTGCGTACCGCAGATGAGTTGGATCTTGCCGCTGTACCGTTGCTTGCAAAGCGCATCGAGCCGCCGAAACAGGCCTGGTTCGCTTCCGTGCAAGGGCTTCAATATCGTCACGGGGTGCACCGACGATCGATCAAGCGTCGATGGTTTGTTGAAGCGAACCGCCAGGATTGCAGCGAGGATGTTATAGACGATGCCGAGGATCGCGCCGGCTATACAGATCTCTCTCACGATATGGATGGTCTCGCTCAAACCCGACATTCTCGAATGATCGCCTTCTTGATCAAATAGCCTGGAGCGCCCCCCGTCCGACGGCGCAGCGCGGCAGCCACTGGATGAGGTCGGGCCGCCGCGAGCCACAAGCCGCGAGCCACATGGAGGCAGTTATTCCGGCCATTGGGCACGTAATCCAAACGAGAGGGCGCTCGGTGCGTTCCTAGCGCCTGCTCCGCTGATTAACACACGTTAAAGCGTCCCAAGGCTTACCAGTCTCGAAGGCCGCTTACTTTCCGCAAGAGCTTTTCATGTCGGAGCGGCAGATAGAAACGAAGCATTGGCTGCGATGTTATCTCGATAAGCCACGGTGATTCGGAGCGCGACGAATGACGCGTCGCGTGGCACTGGGCTGTTCGCGCGCTATTTTCACAATGGCGATAACCAGGGTCCATCGAAGTCCTAGAACAGTCGCAGAAGCCGGGCAGGCAATCGTCTGTGCGGGTCTCGCGATCGAGGCCGAGATGGTCGGGCGCCATTTCAAAAAAGAGGCGTGGGGACCGGGCTCGGCTGACCTTTCGGAGTTCATTGAGCATGCTGCGGCTGACGGTTGTCGAGGTATAGTCAGCTATGGGGTCGCGGGTGCGCTGAGTCCCGACTTGCGATCCGGGGAAATCGTGGTCGGATCAGAGATCATTGCATCAACCGGAAGCATCATGACGGACGATGTCTGGTCGGCATGGCTGCTTTCGGCGATTCCAACCGCCGTGTACGGTCCGATTGTCGGAATCGATGTTCCCATACTGGCTTGTGCGTCACGAAGCGAACTGCAGCGTCAAACCGGTGCATTGATCGCCGACATGGAGTCTCACCTGATCGCCCGCCTGGCCGCGGCTAACTCGATGCGGTTCGTTGCGCTTCGTGTGGTAATCGACGCGGCCGGACGCAATGTCCCCCCGACAGCCCTTGCCTGCCTCTCGAGTGATGGCGAGACCAGTCGATGGCAGCTCAGTTGTTCATTGCTTGGGCGGCCTTCTGACACACTTGATGTCATCAAGCTCTCCGCGGACTGGTGGTTGGCTCGTAAAGCTCTTCGTGACTGCTCTGAGGTCCTTGGTTCCAGCGTCCGAGCAATTCAACTCTAGAGAAACTTCGTCGATCCGAGCATGATTATGAGTACGTCCGCAAACTTGTTGCTCACGGGCGCCACCGGCTTTGTTGGATCCGCCGTGCTTCGCGCGCTGCTGGGTAGTGGTTTCCATGTCAGGGTTCTAATGCGCCGAAACAGTCGATATCGGGACCTTAATGTGCGCGGCGTGGAGTATGTCGAAGGTGATTTGAGAGACCGCTCCTCGCTCCGGCCGGCTTGTGCCGGATGTCGATGTTTGTTTCACGTCGCAGCTGACTACAGACTCTCACTATGGAACAGCGCAGAGATTCTCGCGACCAATGTCACAGGTACGAGAAACCTCATGGAGGAGGCACTGCGCAGCGGCATCGAGCGCATCGTCTACACGAGCAGCGTGGCGACGCTGAGCCCTCAACACGGTGGCGTGCCAGCTGACGAGGCGGCGAGTATGTCGGCTGGGGCGGCAATCGGCGCCTACAAACAAAGCAAAATAATCGCCGAACAACTGGTCGTCGATATGGTCCGAAAGAACGGGCTGCCCGCGGTCATCGTCAATCCGTCCACCCCGATCGGTCCGCGCGATATCAAGCCAACTCCGACCGGAAAAATCGTGCTTGCCGCCGCAACCGGGCGGATTCCCGCCTACGTTGATACTGGATTGAACATTGTGCACGTTGACGACGTCGCGCGCGGACATCTCGCAGCGCTCCAGCGAGGCAGGATCGGCGAGCGCTACATTCTCGGGGGCGAGAACGTCCCGTTCTCCCAGCTGCTCGCCGAGATCGCGGCGTCGGTCGGACGGCGGTGCCCATCGATTCGAATTCCATGGTATGGCGCGGTGCCGGCCGCGTTGGCAGGCGAGATGGCCGCTTATCTCACGGGCAATGAGCCGCTCGCGACCTGGGCGGGCATTCGCCTTGCACGGTATAAGATGTTCTTTACGTCTGAAAAAGCTGAACGTGAGCTTGGATATCGCGCGCGGCCACACGTGGAGGCCGTGAACGATGCGATTTCGTGGTTCGGTAGCCACGGTTATTTGCGGTCATCTGCCGTCGGGCCGAAGCTCGGGCGCTTCCGCACGCCACTCGGCTGATATGCAGATGCTGCGCCCGCGCGAGCGCCGTAACGCTTCAAGAGCTCGGCGCGGCGAAGGTAGACCGGCACGCGATCGCGTCGGAGGGACTTAATTCGAAACGCCGCCGGGTTGTGAGAGACCACGATCAGCGCGACCAGGATATTTTCGCCGATCACGTGCAATCCTTCCGCAATCGAGCGGCCGCGCGGGGCACAGAGCGCGTGGACAAAGCCATATCGTTTCGCAACATGAGCGACGCGGTCGGTCTGCTCGGTCGAGCCGAACATCATTTTCCCACCGACCGCTGTTACGTCCTCAAGAGCGGGATTGCCTACAATAAAGGCCGCAAGCTCTTCGAGGGATGTCTCGAAATCCCGACACATCCGTCGGGACCAGCCGAGTGTTGGACCCTGGATTGGATACGGGGGAATATGCTCATTCCAGAGATGGAGATTGAACAGACGGCTGCCGGCACAAAGGTGCGTTCCATCCGCCAGAGCGATGTCGCGGCTGACCGCCGAAAGTTGCAATCGGAAGAGGCAGTGGGGGCATTGGCTGTACTCGAATATTCCCTGCCGCGCGCGAAGCGCGCTGTCGATGATCGAAACAAGGGGAGTCAAGATCATCATGCCCTCACCGCTCGTCCGTTCGGTCAGTCCTTTCGCAAGGGAAGTCCGCTCGCTGGCTCGTCGTAGAGCGCTGAGAGCGTTGCCTTGATGATGAGTGCGACTGGAACTGCGATGACTATTCCGACGACGCCGAACAGTGTGCCTCCGGCCAGGAAACAGAAAATGACAAGCGCGGGATGCACCCGGCTAGCCGCACCAAGCACGACGGGCCCAAATAACTGATCGATCAAAAGTCGCAGCGCTGTGAGGTAGACTGCGTATCCAATAATCGCCGAGAGCTCTGAATTGTGTTGAATAGCCACGAGGCCGGCAAGGGTTGCTGCTATCGCTGGGCCAAGGACCGGCACCGCCTCCAGGAGCCCGGTGATCAGGGCAAGGAACACAGCATGTGGAACTCCAAGCAGAAGCCCTAGGCCGGCATAGGCGAAAGCGGCGGCGAAACACACGACTGCGACGACCCCGATGAAGTAACGTCTCAGCACCGGATCGACCTGCACCAGAATGTGGTCCTCGATCAATGGCCGTTCACCGGGCGGAACGAGCCATAGCAGCCCTTGAACGATCGACGGGCCGCTAACCATAAAGAAGAATAGCAGAACCAGCGTTAGCAGGAAGCCGAACCCGGCAACAAAGACGCTTCCCGCGATCACCGAGAGTACCCGCGCATTGCCGATCCAGTTGCGAACGGCCTGATCGATCCCGGCTGCCAGTTGGTGTGAATCCATTGGCTGACCGAGCAAGTTGACTGTGTCACCGTCGATCAGCGCTGCGGCCAGGCGGTTGAGCGTTCCCTGAAGGTCGGTGGCGGTATGTGTCATCTCGCGAGCCAGGGGCGGAATTCCGAGCAAGCCAATGACCGCGCCGAATGCTAGAATCACCAGGAATGCGACGACCGAAACTAACAGACGAGGCAGGTGAGCCCTGGCGCTTGCCCAGGCAATTGCGGGTGCACAGATGTAGCTGATCACCCCGGCAAGGACGAAGGGAATCAGCACCAGTTGCAATTCGTAGACGGTAACTGCCGTCGCCGTGATGATGAAAAGCACCGTTCCGGTCGAGATCCGGCTGACATGTTCGTGGTCGGCTTGGGGCCGCGTGCGGAGAGCTCGCTGGTTCACGGATAGCTCCGGCCCTTCCAGATGATGTCGCCGCGCCAGTGACGACGAACGCTGTCGAGGGTAAGACATCCCCCAACTGCGTAGCCGAGCGGAAAGATCAGGCCATACCAGAACGGGGTACAAAAATATAATGCGCCTGCAATATGCAGGGCCGCTGCGGCTGCTGTGCCGGTAACGGCGGGAACCAGCGCTACGCAATCCAACGCATGCCCGCTGGCGCAGCGAACGCCGTCCATGATCGGAAGCAGGAAGCTAACTGGTGGCAGCATGAGCGCGAGCAGTGCAGTGACGAACGCAGCGGTAGGCCCACCCAGCATTTCGACCGCATTCTTCGAAAAGCCCATCCACAGGCTTTTCCAACCCGTGTACATCCGGGCGGTCAAGAGAAGCCTGCCGTCCTGTAACAAAACGCGGCCGCCGGATTTCTTGATGAGCCGAGCCAGCTCGAGATCCTCACAAATGGCGTCGTGGACGGCGGCATGACCGCCGGCCAATTCGTAGGCACGTCGATGCACCAGCATGAATTGCCCGTTCGCGGTGACCCGATTGCTGTGCGGCGACTGAACGATCTTGAGGTCTTGGCGGAAGGCCATCAGGAACAGTCCGCATGGTATGATGAGACGTTCGGGGAAGCTGCCCAGCTGCTGACGGGGCGCCAGCGACAAGAGTGCTAGTTGCTGCGAGCGAGCCGCCGTTACCGCGCTGCCGATGAGTCCTGGCTCGGCTTGAACATCCGCGTCGATGAAACAAAGCCAATCATCCTCGGGACACGACATTCGTACGCCGATCCAGCAGGCGTGCGGCTTTCCGTACCAGCGCGGTGGCAACGGCGGACACCTGATGACCTTGAGGCTTCGAGTTCTGGCTGCAAAGGAATGGCCTGTGGCGAACGTATCGTCGGTGGAATTGTCGTCGACGACGACAATATGGAGCCGATCCTGCCGGTAGTTCTGACGGAGCAAGCTGTGGAGACAGCGCGGAAGGTTATCGGACTCGTTTCTTGCTGGAACGATGACCGATACGTTCGGGGGGTCGCGAATGGCGCGCGCCACAGGGTAGAGCACAGGCAGTAAGCCGCGTTGGCCATGAGCGCGGAGGATCAACCAGAACACGAGTATCATCCAACCGAAGGATAGGGCGATTTCCATTGCTCACCGGCGGTATCTTTCGCATCAATCGGGAGCAGACGAATAGGTTCCTGTTCGGCGCTCGGGCTCGCCCGGCAGCTCAGTGGCTTGGCCGAGGCCGTCGCGAACATATAGCTTCTTGATTGCAACGAAAGCGATGACGGTGATTGGCGCAGCGAATATGATGCCTATCATGCCAAATATTTCCGTGACCGCCACAATGCTCAGAAGCAACACAGCAGGGGGAAGAAATACCAGCCTATGTTGGACCATTGGGACGATCAGATTACTTTCGAGCTGATGGATGATGATGTACGCCGCGATGGTCCAAAGTGCAGGGTACAGTCCGCCGGTCACGGCCACTAGGATAGCCGGGATCGACGATATCAGTGGTCCGATGTAGGGGACGAATTCTGCAAGACCGGCAATCGCGCCTAACCCAAGCGGCGAAGGGAGTCCAATGATCCAGACGGCAACTGTCGTGACTGTTCCGATCACGCACATCTGGATGGCTTGACCGAGCAGCCACAAGCGTAGTGCCCGGCCGACGTCGTCGATGGTTTGCTCGACCATCGGTCGCCACCTCGGCGGAAATAGCTGGGCGGCTCCCCTGCGATACATGGTCGGCCGGACTGCCAGATAAACGCCCGCGGCGACGGCGAGGATCGTAGCCTCCAGCAAACGCGCGCTCACTGTTACGAAGCTCCCGAGGAAGCCGGTGAGAGAAAAGCCGCCGCCACTGAGATGGGACAATAGAGCGCGGCCGAGCTGGGACCGCTGGAGTCCATCGGAGATTGTTTTCGTTGCAGTGTCTGCGCGACTGAACACATCTTGTAGTTCGGCAGTCAGCTGAGTTCCAAACAAATAGGCGCTGCCGGCAACCGCAAGAAAAATGAGCAGCCCAGCGATCGCCAAAGCGGGTCCTTCGGGGAGCCGACACCATCTCACCAATGGCTCGCTGACGAGCTGCAACAGCATCGCCACAAGGAGCGCGCCGATGAGTACAAGAAGAAAATCTCGCAGATACCAGACCAGAAGCGGAAGCGGCGCGAGCGCGATCACAACGACTGTTCGCTTCACGAATTCGAGCGTCGTGGTCTTCATCGCGCCATCGTAATGATCTCAGACGTGTCCAGGTATTCAACCGGGGAAGACGAGTGGACGTTCCTGTGGCAGTATGGTGGCGTCGCCACACGGAAGCTGCGGCCGAGGATCAGAGTACGAGATGGCGTTCAGTTGAGGACAACGTCAAGCACTGCGGCATAATGGCAAGTGACTCCGACCAGTACGAGCAAGTGCCAGATTGCGTTCTGGAAGCGCAGCTTTCGCCAGATGTGGAAAATCACGCCAACCGTAAGGATCGTACCTCCTGCCAACAATAAGTGGCTCGCCTCTGGTGGTATCATTGCAGCCTTGCTTTTCCAGAGAATGAAGGCACTCCAACCCAAGGCGACATATACGCCGATCGACAAACGGTCGAGACGCCCGGGCCAGACAAGTTTGACGGCAATCCCCAAGGCAGCCACGCTCCAAACTCCGACCAGAAGCGGTAGCGCGTTCGCCCTCAGGTTTAGAGCAAAGAACGTGTAGGTGGCGGCGATGAGCACATATATCGCCGAATGGTCGAACCGTCGCAGTCGCCACTTTGTAGGACAAACCGGCCATAAATTGTAGGCGGCGGACAGAGTGAGCATCAAGAGCAGACCTGTAATGTAGACCGACGTTGCTACGACATCCCTAAATCCTCCATGAGCGGCTACACGCGTGAGAAGAACGGCCGAGGCAGCGAAACCCAGGCACAGTCCGGTGACGTGAACCGTCAGATCGGCGATCGTCTCGGTCCGGGTGTAGTCCCAGGGTATAGCGCCGGGTTCGCTGTAAATCGGGACCCGCGTCTCGGTCGCCTGAACGCCACTCGTCGACATTGTCATTGCGGAGTCATTGCGAACTCGTTTCGCGGAAACATCAGCGCGCAACTTGCGATCGGTCTCACCAACCTCGTTGCTTGAAGGGGCGGACTGTGCGTCGTTCGCCTTTCGAACAAAGCCGTATTAAACGGAACGTTCCTCTCTTGCGGCGTTGGCGATCTGTCATACGCGAGTGAGACTCGACAGCGAGGCTTTCGAGACTGCCGTGCCGACATCCACGATGCGCGCTTCACAGTCTCGATAGGAACTTTCGCCGCTCGCCCGTCGTTCCAAAGTCCATCTGGACCTGGACGCAATGGGATGTGCTCCTCATCCATTGGCGTGCCGCTCTGGTCACTTGATCACAACTGCTGACGACGTCGGAACTGGCCGAGGAGGTCAATGAGTCTGTCGAGATCGCTGATCGGCGCGGCAGCCTTGCGCCGCGCGCTTGGTGGTTGCAGGGCCAGCGGCTGTGGATGCGATCAAACGCGCAAGGCGCCTGCCGGATTTGAGGGCATCGTGGAGAGGAGCGTCCGAAGCGCTACGGTCATTTCCGGCTATTGTTCATCTCCTGTGCCAGCTCGAGATGATGCTGAAGCGCCGGCAGGGTCTTGCCGGCCCAGTCTTTCAGTTTCGGATCGTCGCCGCCCTTCGAATAGCGCTCAAACAGGGAGACTGCATCCTTGTGCGCATTGACCTGCATTGGGTCATATTCACTGGCGAAGTCCGCCGGTTTGGTATTGCGCAGTCGATCGAGCTTCTTCTCAGAGCTGTCATCCAGGCCTGTCGCCAAAGCGGACTTCTTCTCTCCGTCGACGAGTTGTTTCAGCTCCTGGCTCGTTTTTGTGTGATCGGTGATCATTTGTTCAGCGAACTTCTTCTCTGTCGGATTGCCCTTCTGTTGGGCGACTTTCGCTGCCTCGATCTCCAGAATGTCGCTCGTCGTGGCCTCTTTGATGAAGTCCGCCGTCTTCGGCGCCACGCCGAGGACGGAATTGACGCCAGTCTTCTCACCAACGGACTGGGCGAGCGCGGTCGAGGTCAGGAGCCCAGCGGCAACAATCGCCATAACGGTTCGTCTCATCGGTTGCCTCCTCATGCAGCTTTGGTGTTGAGCGCAGTGACGGCGAGCTTGGTGAGCGCGTCATCCGTCTTCTTTTCCTCGGCCAGCGTTTGGTCGATCAGCTTGACGGCATCGTTCATGCTCAGCTTGGTTGCCCAGGCCTTCAACGTTCCGTAGCGCGCAATCTCGTAGTGCTCGACCGCTTGCGCCGCGGCGAGGAGACCGGGATCGAGCGCCGGCGTATCGGCATAGTCTTCCATCACGTCCTTGCCCTCCTCGATAATCCCCTCGATGGCGTCACATTTCTTGCCGCGTGCCGGCTTGCCCATTAGTTCGAAGATTTGCTCGAGCCTCTCGATATGTGTCTCGGTCTCATCGTGATGTTTCTCGAACGCTCCACGCAGATCATCGGAGGCGGCTGCCTTGGCCATGCGCGGCAGCGCCTTATAGATCTGCTTTTCGGCGTAGTAGATGTCTTTCAGGGTATCGAGGAAGAGTGCGCTGAGATCTTGATGGGGCATGGGGTTGCTCCGCGGTTCGGGATAGCGAATGCTGCCCAACCCGCGCGGGGCAGGCAGGTTCCTATTCCGCCATTCGCGAGCATCGCCTGCGAATCCGCGAGGCAACGTCATCGCGGAACGAAGCGCTCTCAGGCCGGTTGGTTGGATAGTTTTTTGTTTCGATGGAGAAGTTGCGATGGACTGGAATCGGGTTGAAGGCAATTGGAAACAAGTGAGGGGCAAGGTCAAGGAGCAGTGGGGCAAGCTGACGGACGATGATCTTGATATAATTGCAGGCAAGCAGGACCAGCTCGAAGGCCGCCTGCAGCAACGCTATGGCTACGCGAAGGATAAGGCCAGCAAGGAAGTGAACGACTGGTACGGTCGCCAGAAGTGGTGACTCGGTCGACCCGAGCGTCGCTTGGACCCGGCCGTCTGCGAGATATGCGACGGAGGGAAGCGCGAACTGCTCGGACACATTGCTAGATCTCTGCTGCGGCCCCCCGGGGGCGCTATCTCAGGCGAAAGTGTCATGCCGATCATGGTTCGATCGACCAAAGCCGATATAGGGATCGTGCGCGGTATCTCGCGAAAGACGGCTGGCTCGACCGAGCGGGCCGCGTTGACCGTAACGTGAGCTATGGGACGGCTGCCCAGTTCACCCGGCCCCAATGCGGTTCATCTCTGCATCGACATGCAGCGCCTGTTCGAACCGGGTGCGCCTTGGGCGACGCCGTGGATGGAGCGTGTTCTCCCGCGTGCCATAGCGCTGACGCGACATTGCGCTTGTCGCACAGTATTCACGCGCTTCATTCCGCCGCGTTCAAAGCACGACGCACACGGGATTTGGCGAACCTATTACGAGAAATGGGAATGCGTCACCGGCGAACACCTCGATCCGGCACTGATCGAGCTCATGCCCGCACTCGCGGCGAGTGCCGTGAACGCGACGGTCATCGACCGAAGCACCTACAGCGCGTTCGGCAATGGGCGCCTGCGGACTTACCTCGAAGCGCATCGGGTAGATACACTCGTAATATCGGGCGGCGAAACGGATGTCTGCGTGCTGGCGACCGTACTTGCCGCTATTGACCACGGTTATCGGGTCATTCTCGCGGCGGACGCGCTGTGCAGTTCATCGGACCAAAGCCATAGCGCCTCGTTGCAGCTATATCGAGAGCGCTTCAGCATCCAGATCGAGCTAGCTTCGACTGCCGATCTTATTCGTATCTGGCCATCGCCATAGGGGACCAGGTCTCGCACGGGAACGGGTGGTGGCGCGGAGCGGCTCTCGATAACGGCGTCATGCCCGCAAGGGGCGGGTCGCATCTCGGACGCCGCAGCCGACGGAGGAGGAGTCCGCTCCTGCCGTCAGAAAGGTTGCTACGCCCGGCCTGGTGCCGATAGATCGGACAGGAACATTCCAAATCGACCGCAATTATCCGCCTCGGGGAGGAAGCGGTGGAGGAGATCAAATGAACCAGCTGATCTATCTGATTGGCCTGATCGTGGTGATAATGGCCATTCTTTCGTTTTTTGGTTTGCGGTGAGGGAAGCGATCATGACGAGCGAAGCTCCCGCACTCGTCGAAGACGAGGCAGCGACACTGCCAGTTCAAATTCGATATCTGCAGTGGACACCTATTATCGCTGGCGCGTTTGCGGCAGCGGCATTTGCCTTCGTTCTGATGACATTTGGAGTCACCATCGGTCTCGGCGTTAGCTCAGCATCGCCAACTTGGCGAGACGCATCGGCCGCGCTATCGCTGCTCTCCGGTCTCTATTTGATCTTGCTCGCAATCGCCAGTTTCGGCCTCGGCGGCTACCTTGCGGGTCGTGTTCGCGATGGTGTTGGAGCCGAGCGAAATTCGGACATGGAAACGCGCGATGGCCTTCATGGCCTGACAACGTGGGCGCTCGCGGTCCTCCTTGGCGCCATCGTGATGGGGATGGTGAGCCCAGCTGCGGTCACCGGTCCCTCTTCATCACGCATCGCCGGGAGTACCACCTCCGCCGAACCACTCCTGAGTTACGAGCTCGATCGACTTCTGCGCTCGCCGCATCGGCTTCCGAATGCCGACATGAGTGTCGAACGCGCCGAGGCCGGCCGAATTCTGATGACTGGATCGAGCCGGCATGGCGTGAACGGGGATGATCGAACGCATCTCATACAGCAGGTCCAGACCCTGACTGGCCTTGCGGCTGTCGACGCCGAGAGGCGCGTCGATCAGGCAATTGCGAGTTCCAGGAGTACGATCGCCCACGCCCGCCATAGCATGGTCATTCTGGCATTTTCGGTGGCGGTTGCCACCCTGCTCGGAGCCGTGGGTGCCTGGGTTGCGGCGGTTGCCGGCGGTCGGCACCGCGACGGCGCGCCGCTTCCGGAATGGATGGTTCTACCGACCGGGGCGAGCCAAAAATGATGAGGTGGTAGCCGAACTCAGGCTTGGCGCCGACCGCCACCAACACGAGATGATGAGGCCGTGCTCGCGATAGTTCAGCGGTGGCGCACCGAAGTGACCTCCCGCGCACTTCGAAAGGAACATGATTTCCGCTTGGGCGGTGACGCGACGCAGTAAGGAAAGTGCCAACCACCGGCCGACATACGACGGCATTGGCGGCCGCGGAGCAGATTCCGCCCTCGATTTTCGACGACCAACAAGGAACGGCCGCAGCAAGCGCCGGTTGGTTGAACGAACCTTCGGAGCCTCATCATGACGCGTTACCCAAAGCCACCCTTTCCGTCCCAGACACAGCCGATGCCGGGCTCAACCGTCGAGATGAACCCCAGGCCTGACCACGGAGAGCAGAGCTACCGGGGAGCCGGCAGGCTTGCGGGAAAAAGAGCGATCATCACGGGCGGAGATAGTGGTATCGGACGCGCAGTCGCGATAGCGTTTGCGCGCGAGGGAGCTGATCTGGCAATCGCATATCTTTGCGAGGATGAAGACGCTGCGGAGGTCAAAGCAATAGTCGAAGGCGAGGGGCGCAAGATCGTCCTTATTCCTGGCGACGTCCGCAGCGCCGATCATTGTCGCTCAATAGTTCGGCGCACCGTCGACGAGCTAGGGGGTCTGGATATCCTCGTCAACAACGCCGCTCACCAGGCAACTTTCAAGGACATTGGCCAGATCAGCGACGAAGAGTGGCAGAAAACGTTTGAGACGAACATTCACGCCATGTTCTATTTGACGAAAGCGGCCGTGCCCCACATGAAACCCGGCAGCGCGATCATCAATACCGCGTCCGTGAACTCCGATATGCCAAACCCTATCTTGCTTGCCTACGCCACCACCAAGGGGGCAATCCAGAACTTTACCGGCGGGCTGGCTCAAATGCTGGCCGAAAGAGGAATCCGGGTCAACGCCGTTGCTCCAGGACCGATCTGGACGCCGCTCATACCATCCACCATGCCGGAACGCGCGGTCACGACGTTCGGCGAGCAGGTGCCGATGAAGCGCGCCGGGCAGCCGGCTGAACTCGCAACGGCCTACGTGATGCTGGCCGATCCTCTTTCGAGCTACACTTCAGGAGCCACCATCCCGGTCACCGGCGGTAAACCCTTTATGTAAGGCAGCTACGGTACTGAAGTGCGAGCGCGCTGCATCGCAGCGGCCTTCGCGATCGCGTTTTCCCCGAAAGCCAACATCCTGGTGGCGTTCATATCCATAGGGTGTCGGCCGCCTGGCTGCACAGCGAGCGTCTCGGGACATGCATCAAGCTGTCCGCGGCAGCCGCGCCACCGCGGTTCCGGTGGCACGGGCGCCAGTGCGCCATTGCGATGGACCAGAGAACCTGTGCTGCCGCCATTACGCTAGAGGGGCGGCAGGCATCGACGCTATGAGCAAGCCGTTGATCCTATGCCGAGCGGCCACGACGCAGTTCCGCGACTGGTGATTCAGAGCGATGAGCTATTGCACGTTCAGGCGGCGTTATAGAGGACCGGCGTGGCAAACGCGGCAAAGCGGTGGGCTGCAGCGGTCGCGTGACGGGTGTCCACGAGCGTCGCCGCGCTACAGGAACGATTTATGCGGCAGTAGCTTAGCACCAATGTTGCGCAATTATCTCGCCGAGCGACCAATGCCCACAACCGTATCCGATCATCTCGTTGACCTCCTGCTGCAATGGGGCGTGGACACGGTGTTTGGTTTGCCGGGCGACGGCATCAATGGTCTGGTCGAAGCATTCCGTAAGACGAAGGATCGTATTCGCTACATCCATTGTCGGCACGAGGAAACTGCGGCGCTTGCGGCGTCGGCCTACGCGAAATTCAGCGGACGCCTCGGGGTGTGCTTCTCCACTGCTGCGCCTGGCGCCGTGCATCTCCTCAACGGTCTCTACGATGCGAAGATCGACGGCGCGCCGGTGCTCGCGGTCACTGGCATGACTTACCATGATCTGATCGGGACGCACTATCTGCAGGACATCAACCAGGACTATCTCTACCAGGATGTGGCTATCTATAATCAACGGGTCATGGGGCCGGCGCACTTGGAGAACGTCGTTAACCTCGCCTGCCGCGCCGCGCTCGCTAATCGAGCCGTCGCCCATGTAGCCGTGCCCATCGATATCCAGGTCATGCCGGCAAGTGCCGAGCGGAGATTCAAGCGCAACGTCAAGGGGCACACGTCGGCTGATTATCAACAACCACGGCGCCTGCCGGCCGATGATGCCCTGATCAAGCAGGCCGCCAAGCTGCTGGGTAGCAAGAGCAAAATCGCGATCCTCGCTGGAGCGGGGGCGCGTGGCGCCGGCGCGGAACTGGAGCAGGTCGCCGAACGGCTCGGCGCGCCCGTGATCAAAGCTATGCTCGGCAAGGATTGCATCGCTGACACCAGTGAATACACGACCGGCGGCATCGGCGTCGTGGGAACGCGGCCGTCCGTGGAAGCGCTCAAGAGCTGCGAAGCACTGCTAATCGTCGGCAGTTCATTTCCCTACATCGAATTCTTTCCCAAGCCCGGTCAGGCCGTTAGCGTGCAGATCGACGACAAGCCGGAGCACATCGGACTTCGTCACCCCATCGATGTCGGATTGGTCGGCGATGCGCAGGCGACACTGCGCGCGCTTCTGTCAAGATTGAAGCGTAACGAGGACCGCAGCTTCCTCGCGAAATTGCAACGCGAGATGGAAGAGTGGTGGGCGCTGATGGAAAAGCGCGCCATGGACCTGCGACGTCCGATGCCGCCGCAGGCGGTGAGCTGGCACTTGCCCGATCTGATGGCTTCGAATGCGATTTTGTGCGGCGATTCCGGTACCGTGACCACCTGGGCCGCGCGCATGCGTCTGCGCGAGGGCCAGAAATTCTCCTTCAGTGGAACCATGTGCTCAATGGCCGCGGCGTTGCCTTATGCGATTGGCGCGCAGGCTGCGTATCCCGATCGCCAAGTTGTCGCCTTCACCGGCGATGGATCGTTCACCATGATGATGGGCGACTTCGTGACTTTGATACAGAACAAGCTCCCGGTCAAAGTCGTGGTGCTGAAGAACAATACGCTCGGGCTGATCAAGTGGGAGCAGATGCTCTATCTGGGCAATCCAGAATACGGCGTCGACCTCGCTCCAGTCGATTTTGTCAAGGTCGCCGAGGCCTGCGGTGCTCGAGGCATACGCATTGAGGAACCGGAACGTTGCCGCGACCAACTGCGGGAGGCGCTCGCGCTGGAGGGACCTGTGGTGATCGAGTGCGTCGTCGATCCGCTCGAGCCGCCATGGCCACCCGTCGTCACCAACGACGAGGCGAAGAAGCTCGCAATCGCGCTGGCTCGCGGCGAGGTGAACCGACGACCGATCGGGCTCACCATTGGTCGCCATGCCGCCCAGGAATTCAGTTTCGCGGGCAGCCCCTTCGGTGCCGCCGCCCGCGCGATCGAAAAGCTGACTGGCGGGGATGGGGGCAAGGAATGAGCGTCGGTTCCGAGATCACCTCGCTGGTTCGCGAAGGGCCTAACGATGAATCCGCGATGGTGCAGCGCCGCCGTCGCAACGCGGCGCGGGAGCTTGAGAACGAACTGCAGCGCCGCCTCAAGGGCGAGGTTCGTTTCGATACCGGATCACGCGCGCTCTATGCGACGGATCTTTCGATCTACCGTCACGTTCCGATCGGAGTGGTTATTCCGCGCGACGCAGATGACGTGAGCGCTGCCGTCGAGAGCTGCCGGGCGCGCGACGTGCCGATTCTCGCGCGGGGCTGCGGAACTAGTCTTTCCGGCCAGTGCTGCAACGTCGCAGTCGTGATCGACTTTTCCAAGCATATGAACCGTCTTCTCGCGCTCGATCCGGATGCGCGGCTTGCCAAGGTCGAGCCGGGCCTCATCAACGACCAACTACGGGAAGCAGCAAAGCGCAATGGCCTGACCTTTGCTCCCGATCCTGCCACCCACCAATACTGCACCCTCGGCGGAAACATCGGCAACAATTCCTGCGGCGCGCACACCTTCTGGGGCGGCAAGACCGTCGACAATGTCGAGGAACTCGAGATCCTCACCTATGATGGATTGCGGATGCGCGCGGGGGAAACCTCGGATGATGCATTTGAGCTAGTCCGCCGCGCCGGCGGTCGTCGCGCCGAAATCTACCAGAAACTGCGCGAACTCGCAGAGCGCTATGGGGACCAAATTCGGACCCGTTATCCGAATATCCCGCGGCGTGTCTCGGGCTACAACCTCGATTCGCTCCTGCGGGAGAACGGCTTCCATATTGCGCGGGCGCTTGTCGGATCCGAGAGCACGTGTGCCCTCACGCTATCTGCGACAGTGCGGTTGCGCCCATCGCCTGCTGCGCACGCACTGCTGGTACTCAGCTATGCGGATTTCGCCGAAGCCGGGGACGATGTGCCGGAGATCCGCGGGCTCGGCGCGGTCGCGCTCGAAGGCATCGATCGGCACGTGGTCACCAACATGGAGCGCAAGGGGAAGGCGGCGCCCGGCGCTGCTCTGTTGCCGGACGGCCATGCCTGGCTCCTCGTCGAGTTTGGTGGTGAGGACCAGAACGATGCGAACAGCAAAGCTCGGGACGCCTATAGACGGCTGCAGCGGGCTCGCACCAAGTCGACGGGCGCGCAGGTCATCGGCAATCCAAACGACCAAGCTGCTGTTTGGAAAATCCGGGAAGCAGGAGTTGGATCGAGCCACATTCCGAATATCGAAGAGGCCTGGCCGAGCTGGGAGGACGCGGCCGTTCCACCCGAGCGGCTCGGCCCCTATCTGCGCGACTTTAAAAATCTGTGTGAGCGATACGGATATGGCTATACGGTCTTCGGTCATTTTGGCGACGGCTGCATCCACGCACGCATGACGTTCGGCTTACGCACCGCGGAAGGCGTCGCAAAATTTCGCGCATATATGGATGAGGCGGCGGATCTGTGCCTCGCTCATGGCGGCTCGCTTTCCGGCGAGCACGGCGACGGACAGGCCAAAGGCGAGCTGTTGCCCAAAATGTTCGGGCCCGAGCTTATCCAGGCGTTTCGCGAGTTCAAGTCGATTTGGGATCCTCACTGGCGAATGAACCCGGGCAAGATCGTCGACCCGCAGCCGCTCGATACGAGCTTAAGACTGGGGCCCGAGTATCATCCGCGGCCGGTTGAGACACATTTCAAGTTTCCCAATGACCGCGGTTCCTTTGCCACCGCAACCGAACGTTGTTTCGGGGTAGGGAAGTGCCGCGCGCTTGACGGCCAGGTGATGTGCCCGAGCTTCCAGGCCACTCGTGAGGAGATGCACTCGACCCGTGGCCGGGCGCATCTGTTGTTCGAAATGATGCGGGGCGACGAACTTACGCGCGGCTGGCGTGAGAGAGCCGTGCATGACGCTCTCGACCTGTGTCTCCAGTGCAAAGGCTGCAAGCATGATTGCCCCGTCTCCGTCGACATGGCGACTTATAAAGCGGAATTCCTGTCGCACTATTATTCCGGTCGTCTGCGGCCGGCTGCCGCTTATTCGATGGGGCTGGTCTTTGCTTGGGCTCGAATCGCGGCAGCGGCTCCCGGGCTCGCCAATTTCCTGATTCACTCGCCGGGTCTCGGCGGAGCCTTGCGGCGTGCGGCCGGTTTCGCCCGCGAGCGCGACGCACCGAAATTCAGTGCCGAGACCTTTCAGCACTGGTTCCACGAGCGTCGCCGTGTCCGTGACAGGACGCGGCCGCCGGTCATTCTTTGGCCCGACACCTTCAATAACTATTTTCTCCCCGGCACCGCCAAAGCTGCGGTGACGGTTCTCGAGGACGCGGGCTATCGCATCATCGTTCCGGCTGCGCAACTGTGTTGTGGCCGGCCACTCTATGACTACGGAATGCTTGGGCTTGCAAGGCGGAAGCTGAATCGGGTGATCGAAGAGTTACGTCCCGCTATTCGAGCCGGTGTGCCGGTGGTGGGCCTTGAGCCGAGCTGCGTCTCCGTGTTTCGCGACGAGCTCGTCAATCTCATGCCGGACAACCGCGATGCGCATCGTCTCGCCAAACAGACGATGATGCTCAGCGAATTTTTGATGAGGAACGCCAATTGGAAACCGCCGCGCTTTGAGAGGGCCGCACTCGCCCATGCGCACTGCCATCATCGAGCCGTTCTCGACTTCGACATGCAGCAGCGGATGTTCGATGCCATGGGCCTCAAGGTCGAATACCCAAAGGCCGGTTGCTGTGGCCAAGCCGGCTCATTCGGCTATGAGGCCGGACACTACGATCTATCGATGAAGATCGGCGAGCAGGGACTACTTCCTGCTGTGCGCAGAGCGCCGGCGGATACCCTTGTGCTGGCCGACGGTTTCAGCTGCCGCGAGCAGATTTGGCATGGCGCGCGTCGCTGGGCCATTCATCCGGCCGAACTGCTGGCACTGGCGCTCCAGGCGAAGCAGGATGTTTCGGCACGCGAAGCAGCAGAAGCCTATCATGAAACGCCGGCGCGCCTCGAGGGTAGGGCTGTCGTCGCTGGTGCAGGCGCGACACTCGCCGCGGGTCTTCTGCTGTACTGGGCACTTGGCCGATCCAAGGCAGCAAGCCCGGCCAGGAAAACGCTTTCGAGGTGACGCGGAATGGGATGTCAGGCTTCGCTGCCCTCACATCTGCGGTTCCGAGCTGACCGAATGCGCAAGCAGATGAGGTCCTAGCTGGTCGACTCGGCTGACGCCTAACAGCCCCATCCCGTCCAGCGCTTCGCTCTTGAGGATCTCCAACGCGCGTGTCGCACCGGCGGCACCGGCGGCGCTCAGTCCGTAGAGCGGTGCGCGCCCGACCCACACGGCAGCAGCGCCGAGTGCAAGTGCCTTGAGCATATCGGTTCCGCGGCGGATGCCGCCGGTCAGATAGAGAGCGATCCGGTCATCGACGATCTCGCGAGCGGCCGGCAGCAGATCGAGCGCCGCGACTGTCCAGTCGAGTTGTCGACCGCCATGGCTACCGAGCACGACGCCGTCGGCGCCACTATCGATGGCGCGGCGGACGTCCTCAAGGTTGAGGATTCCTTTCAGGATGAAGGGTTTCTTCCAGTACTCCCGGATTTTTGCAACCTGGTCCCAGCTCAGCGAAGTCGGCTGATGCTTGCGTATCCAGTTTGAGGCTGAAAAAAAGCTTCGCTCGCCTTTGGGAACGAAATCGATCACGTTCGGAAATGTGGGTATGCCGTGCGAGGCGAGATTCTCAGCCAGCCAGAGCGGATGTGCCAGGCTCTCCAATGCTGCGGAGGTTGAAAGCCGCTGGTTCGCGGACTGATTGCGCCGCTGCCATTCGCGGTCGCCGAAGATCTGAGTGTTGGTCGTCAACACCAGCGCCTCGCAACCGGCGCGGTCGGCCCGCCGCAGCAATTCTTGCCACACTTCGTCGCCGCCGAACACGTAAAGCTGCCACCAGTGACGCAAACCGGGCGCGGCTTGGGCGACCTGCTCCATGGTGTCGTTTGACATCGTGCTCTGGACGAACGGAACGCCCGCACGTAGCGCAGCTTGGGCCAGCATGCTGTCCCCGTGGGCACGAAAGATACCATTGAGACCCGTAGGTGAGACCACCAGCGGCATGCTCGCAGAGCGCCCGAGAATTTTGCTATCGAGTGTCCTGTCGGACACGTCCACAAGCGTCCGCGGCATGAAGCGCCAATCGGCATAGGCACGCCGCTCACGAGATAGCGTGGCCTCGTCCTGCGAGCCTCCTTCGAGATATTCGAGCGCGAAACGCGGCAGGCGCTTGTGAGTCATCGCGCGCAGATCTGAGACGGCAATCGCATATTGCGGGTTAAAGCCGGTGTAGTACCGCCGCGTAGGTGTGACACCGAGTTGCGCCACCCGGCTGTTGGGCTCGTAGCCAATCGGATGCAATCGACGTGTCAGCGCAGCGGCCGCGGCTGCGCCGGCGATGCCGGCAAAGGCATACATGAGCAGCGTCGCGAGGCTACGGTTGGAATTCCGATGCGAGGGAAATCGTCTCGGCACGGACATGACGGGTGAATCTCCGACTGTTCTGCATTGTTGGCCGAGCCGCGACACGATCGTCCTCCGACCCGAATAATGAGAGTCATTGCAGTGGCACCGCCTCTAGCAAGAACAAGTGCTCCGGTCGTCTGTTCCATTGCGTCACTTGCCGTTGTCAATCTCGTCCGAGCGCGCTTACATTTGCGCCTCCGTTCGGTTGGCGGGTGATCGCTGCAGTCCCTGCCACAACGAATTCAGTCGGCCCAGTTCCTCAAGGTAGGCGACATGCGGCTAAACCGGCCGGCTAGGCTGGTCCAATGACGCGCATGTTGTTTCGTTGAATTTGCGGGGACACAGCGTTTCCTTTGTTCTTTCCCATGTGTCGCCTCTCGGCGAACAAAGCGCCGTGGCCTGCTTCATAGATGTCGGGACCATTGTGCTTGCGTCTCACGGCACATGAGCAGGAACGCCGGGTTTGAACTCGGCAAGCGGCAAGGCAAGAAGCCGGTCTCCATAGCAGAGTCAGCAGCCGGTCAAGATGCTGAGCAGCTACATGGAGTGAGCCGTCGTTCATCGCAGGTATGGGGTACCGCGACATCACGTCAGACGGTTGCTGCGAGCTAGTTGGTTTTAGGACCTCGTCCAGAAAGTAGGAACGCATGGGGCTCCCATCCGTTGAAGTTCGATGAACAAACGGATCGACGAAGCGGTGGCGGCGCGGGCCTATCAGCTATGGGAGAAGGCCGGCAAGCCGGAAGGGCGCGACGAGGAGTTCTGGCGGCTTGCCGAGCAAGAACTGATCAACGAGGATAAAGGCTCTCCCTTGCGCACCCCCGATACGCTGTGACCAATTCCAAGTGCCTCATCTGCCGAGCCTCGGCTGGGTGTGCGAGAACCCATCCGCATCGTGCTTGGATCGATTCCACCGGCTGCATCGGCGGCGTCGGCATCGCGCTGCGAATGCAACAGCTCTAATCAGACGGGGATCAGGGAGCCGGAGGCGAGCGGGGCGCTCAACGAGGCCCCGCCCGGGCAAGTATTAGCATTCACGATGCCCGTAACGGCTGTCGCCCTTACGTGATCGCTCGCGTGGAAAGCTCGACGTTGCCGCTAAACGAGCTCCCAGATATCGATCCCGGTGGGATCAAAGCAGTTGAATGCCCTTGGAAGCGCAGCTCGGTCGTCCTGGCAGAAAATCTATCGCTTCACCAGCCTGCACCGGGGCAGATTCCCGTTATCGCGGGAAGAGCATCGCGCAGCTATTTGCGCGGCTGTCGTCGAAGTATTCGGCCGCGTAGCGCGCCTCGCTAGGCAGCCGCAGACGGGTGCCGCGACGTTCGGGCTCCAACACGTTAGTTTCTCGATACGAATTCGGTCACCGCTTGGCGTCCGGATGAGCGTCAATATTCGCCCTTGCTGCTGCAAGCGCCTCCTGACTGGTTTGGTAAGTCATTGTCCGGATGGTCTGCCCACCGGTCAGAGGCGTGATCTCAACCAACGAGCCGCCGCCTGGTTGCTCGATCACGACAAGTCGATGACCTCGATACTCAATCCCCTTGTCCATGGTTGATGAGTCCATTCGTTTAGCCCACGACCACTGGAGTGCCGAAAAGACCGTCGCAACTCTGCTTGAAACGGGCTCACGCCGCGCTAAGAAGGCAAAGACTCGAACGGCCCGTAAGTTCCGATTCGGGCGAGTGCCAAGCGCCTACTGCCCGAGAAGGCGGCTGCGTCCAAATTAAAGGGGCCGCCAACCGGGGGACTCATAGCGCGCGGCCAGCCATCGCCGGATAGATGCGAGTTGGACGGAGCCAAGGTAGTTTACCGCAAGCCTGTCGTAGCGTGTCGCCCCACGACGACATTGTTTGATCTGTTGAAGAACCGTTCGACCTGGTTGCGAGCGCGATAAAGGTATGGGCTGAAGCAGATCGGATCGCGGCAATTGCGTTTCGGGAGGCGCTACGGTGAGCATGTGCACGGAATGTGTC
The DNA here is from genome assembly GCF_045571475.1 of Bradyrhizobium sp. ORS 86. Taxonomy (NCBI): domain Bacteria; kingdom Pseudomonadati; phylum Pseudomonadota; class Alphaproteobacteria; order Hyphomicrobiales; family Nitrobacteraceae; genus Bradyrhizobium; species Bradyrhizobium sp. ORS 86. The sequence goes on from NZ_CP120699.1 coordinate 1,373,883, forward strand.
ATTGAGATCGACAACGCGCTTGCCGAAGATCCTGGTCCACAGATAAGTGCAGCGCGCAGGCTTCGTGAGCCGCTTGGTTTGCGAGATCCGGAGGATACCGCCCACGTTACCCTGATTCGCTTTCTCACGCTCACGTGAGACACCGTTGACGAGACCATAGCCGACGTTTTGACATTTCCGTAGTTCTCCGGACAGGGCTTCTTTACTCTTTCGGTCGCAGGCGCGGTTATTTACCTAGCGTTCCGCAGACGATGCTGAATCGGACAGCACTTCTGGGGGCGAAAGTATTATGGAAGAACAGCAACCTGTACCGTCGTGCTCTCGGTTCGAGGCGGTCGAACTTCCATGCGCTCAATGCGGCGCTTCCGAGATGAGGCTGACGTTGATCCAGCCACTAACGACACATTTGAGGAGCGGCACTATGTCTGCGACGCTTGCGGTCACTGCGACACTTATTTGATCCGACCGTAGCGGCGTTCTGAGTTTGAAAATTGATCTTGCCGCAAACGGGCGGGCCGTTGCAATAGTTCGGCCTCGTCTGTCGGTTAGACCGACCTCAGGCTCGTCAATCCGGGCAATGCTCGACGCGCCTCTGCCCGAAGATCTGTCAGCGTGGTCTTGCCAGACCGTGCCGCCTCGATCAGATGCTCGACGATAAACTTGCGGGCTTCGTGATCGCCGCCGTGACGCGACAGCTTTTGGCAGATTTCCTCCAGCACGACGTTCAAGTTTGCTTGAATTCGACCGTCGAACTCGGTCATCGCTAGCCTTCTCCCTGAGCGACCCGATGCTAGGCTTGATCTAGTTACGCGTCTCCGGCGTTGATGGGCTTGTCCGTATTTGTACGGAAATGAAAGTCGCGGTGCGTGGACGCTTGAGGAAGGCCGGAAGTCGATTCGTGTTTCGATTGGCGTCGTCCCCGGAGGGGCAGCGCGCTCTGTCGTGCTTGCGATGGTGTGCGGCCTGCTCGCGAGCGACGGTGCGTCCTTCTGGATCAAAGTTGTAAACGAAGACAAATGAGTAGATATGGGGCGCCCGACTATCGTAGCGCCGCGGCCAGCCGAGACGGAGGCAAGACGCGGCATCTCGTTCCAGGATGGCGCCGCTCGTCCTCTTCTTGAGCAAGAATTGCCCTCTTCCTTTGCGCTGGCAGAAGGTCATCCGGCAGCGACGGCCTCAAATTCCCCTCACGAAAGAAACAAGCTGGCCGCCATCGCATTAACGATCATGGCAGAGTCCTTCGGCGACTCCTTTACTGTTGTTGAAGTGACGGCGGACGATGTTTCGCCGGGCCGGTCTCCAATTTGGATCGCATTAGCTAAGCCAGATCAGGCCTTGACGTCGGTGCTCGCCGCCGTCCCGGAAGGCTGGACAGCGAAGGTTTTGGAGATCAACTTGACAGGCAAGCAGCAGCGAATGTTCGGGGAACTCAGCCTCTAGCCCGGCGATGTTTACAGACTTACAAAGTGAGGCCTCTCTGTCGCACTCATTCAACGACGCCCTCTATTTCCGACAACGCATGATCGTGATCAAGTCGGAAAATTTGGCGAGGCACCACTCCGGACACGATTAGCCAGGTATCCGGCTTCATGCTCTCTCCACCACTGTCGCATCCTCATCCGGGAGAGCTTGGAGGGCTTGCACCAGTTCGCCGACTTTCATCTCAAAGTTCGCAAAGGTCAGCGTCGGCGGACCTTCACTCACTGCGCTATGTAGCGTTAGGCCGGCGCATGCTACTCGCAGTTAGAATTATCAGAATTGCGCTGCACAAGTCTTCATCTCAATCCGGGAGCGCCGCCCGATGGCGATGGCCTCTGCTTCTATCGTTTCGGCTTTTCGCGCCTTACTTTTTCATCGGTTCTGGCGGGTCTTGCTGTTTGATCGCCCGCGAGTCCAGAAGTGGCTGCCGATTTTCCGCATGACGGCGGCTGCGGTGCCAAAGTTCTCTTGGAACCGGACTAAAGGGCGAGCACATGTCGATCTATCTGTACTTCCATACCGATGCCATGACGCATCGGCCGGCCCGGGTCCCCTTTCTCGCTCAGGAGAACGGCCAAAAACCAAAGCGCCGCGAACGGACCGGCGTCTTGGGATCACCGCTGCGGTCTGGAATGATGGCGCCACCTTCCAACTCTTCGAACCGATCTAATAGTTTCCGCAGGCGAGGCGAAACCGGGGCTGTCTCGCGCGCGAAATGATGGCGCAGCCGTTCGCCGATCTCGTTACAGATTGCACGGTAGTGCTTCGGTTCCAAGAGATGCAGATTAGGGGCTGCGTGCGGCGCAGTTCGGCCATGGCTGCCATCGTTGTCCTAGGGCGTGCATATCATCCGTGCATGTGCACGCGCGCTCCTGCCGCGGTTAGGCAACGCGCATCAGATCTGCTCGATCCGCGGAACCCGAACCTTTTTATCATAGGTGAATTTATTGAAGGGGCTTCGCCGGAAGCGAGGCGCGTCATGACCAGATTATCTGCGGGCGATGTGTTCCTCACCGTCACTATTATGAGCGTTGCTTTTCTGATCGAGGTCACTTTCTTCGCCTTGATCGGAATTTTCTGAGTAGATCATCCCGACGGGCGCGGACGGCGGCTTCAATCGGAACCATTCGGGCGGCTGGTTCGCTAACTATTGGCAAAGCACCCCGGCGCTGATGACTGAGAGGGCCACAAACGCACTGCCCTCTACGTTCCACGAACCGTTCGCCGAGAAAGCGCTACCCCAAGAACAATTGAACGATCAACGCGGGACACGCGAGCCTAGCCTCGGCCTTTAGCCAGGCACCGGGACCGATTTCTCCCGCGCATTTCGGGTTTTGGCGGGCGGTACAGCCCGGCGGACGGTTTCTCGTCCATGCGAGGCCCCTCAGCGTCCGCGCCTCTGACCGAATCGAGATGTCTGGTTCGGGGTAAAATTATCGCGGAGCAGAAGGTTGATGAATTCGATTCGCAGCGAGAGCTGTCGCCACCCGTGGCTTCCACCAGACCGGCGGTCTCGGCCATGTACCCAGAAAGGGAAATGTCAACCTGGGTCAAAAAAGAAAGCCGCCTACACCGCGAGAAGAAGGCGTTGGCAGCACAACTCGGCAACGACGGCCTTGAGTTGATCAGGCTCATAGGGCTTCTCGCATCGTCGCACGTGCCAGAAGCGCGGTGGAATGGTGTCGGCACTGTAGCCGGTCGTGAAGATAAACGGCTTACCGAGGCGTGCGAGCTCGTCCGCAATCGGATAGGCCGAACGTCCTCGCAAGTTGATGTCAATTAGGGCGATATCGAAACCATCGTGCTCAACAGACATCGCCTCGTCGAGTTCGGGGACAGGTCCGATGACATGGGCGCCGAGCGACCGGATCGCGCTCGCCAGATCATCTCCGAGAAAGTACTCGTCTTCGACGATCAGGACGCGGCAGCCCTTCAAGGAAGGTTCGTTGTGGTGGGTCATCTGTTCCACCCTTGGGTCGTTCTGCCTCTTTGGGCAAGCGCCGATTGCCGAAACCGTTCCTCAGTTCCCCGATCTTAAAGCGTCAAGTTTGAAGCAGGCTCTTCTTCTGCTCCGTAACCGAGCCCAAAGCCTTTGGCTTCCGACCTTCTATTGGTTCTTGGATGACGCAAAAGGGAACCAGTCGCGCGATTTCACCCTCGTCAGCCGCGACATCGTCCGCCGCGTCTCGACCTAGCTCGCGGGGCCACGTAGTGGACCTCAATCGCGTGAGATCATCTGACTATCCATTTCCAATTACGATCAACAGAAATACTTGAGCGCGAGCTGTCTGTGGTCGAAGCAAGCCCGCATGACGCAAGAATGTGAGTTGCCTGATCACTACGCACCATCTCGAGGCACGCCTTCCTTCGAATGCTGGTTGCGCCCTGAACTGAAGTTGTGTCATCCAGCAGCGTCAGGATCAATGTGTGCCAGCCCCTAACCCATCGCGCGAATGGTCTTGCAATAGAGGCGATAATCCTCAGCTGCGGCGAACGGGACGAGCAGGGAGTTTCTTTGTAAGCTCGATGTTCGGCGTGCTCCGAGGCGGGGCAGCTGCGGAACTGAAGGAGCTTTCGCTCGCGGTGTCGGTTCGCGAAATGCAGATTGCCGCGGGGCGGCAACTTGGATCCGGGAAATCGGATGCCGGTCGATTGCGGATGGAAGAGCGCGACGCTAGCCCCCGATGACCATTGTCCTCGCTGTCAGGGGAATCGCATTGGCAGGCGAGCGGAAGACTGGCTGCTTGCTACTTGTCTGGCGAGGCGAGATGCCGTCGAGCTTCGGCGCTGCGCTGAATGAGATTGGAGTACTCGACTTTTCCACGGTTGCCGCTCAAGGAGGATTCGTCTTGCAGACCCAAATCTTCTCATGAAGATCCGTTCCTTTCGCAGGCCCGCGGGACGCCACGCGGGCCGCGTGCACTCTCTGGGCAACAGAAACACGGCGCATTCATCTTCGGAGTGTCCATCAGGAGCGCCCCGGTCAGCACAAAGTCGCGGCTCCTTGGCTGGCATGTCGTTTCGGTGATCGAATGACGCGCACGTTCTGTCGCCTGCAATCGCAGGACGGAGCCAAGGCCAAGTCAACCAGTTGGCCGGGAAACGTCCTGCCTGTTGGGAGGTCCGGCCAACATCGCGTTGATGTCGCGTGCCTTCTCCATCTGTTCAGCTTTCTCAAGCAGATGCATTCGCTCTAAGCTGGCACCGGCCCGGCGCGCCCTCTTTCGAAGGGATTCGGCTTCTCGGGCCAGGCGCTCGTCAAGTGAATGAATCTGCTTCATCCGATTTCGCCTTTTCTTCTCCATGTGTCGCCTCTTGGTGAACGAGGCGTCATATAGGCGTCCACGCTCAGGTCGTGCATCTACCTAAGTTAATCAGGCGAGTGGCTGTGACGCACGCGCCGCTGTTTAGGGGTCTGGGAGCGGGCTTTCAAGGCGCTGGGCGAGGATCCTGGTTTCGAATACGTCCTCATCGATGGCCCGCTCATCCGGCTCCACCAGCACGGCTCTGGCGCAAAAGCGGGCCTCACCACCAAAATCATGGCCCTGGTCGCGGCGATCATTGATGAGATCAGAGCGGTCATAGCGCGCCCGCTGCGGCTCCTCAGTGAGTGTCAACCCGGAACGTTTTTCGGTCGTCGACGCCACGAGGGTAGCCCTGGAGCCGAAACCAGGAGTCTAAGGCAAACCGGCGATCGGACGGCTCTCATCATTCCAGCCGCGCAGCCTTTGGTGTGATGATGATGCGGCCTTTGGTGTGCTGATGGTTCAGGCTTCGCATCGGGTCAGGCAGCATGAACGGCATCTGACCGTAGCGTCCGGAGTTGCGTCACGACCAGTCGGAGATCGTCGGCCAGGCGATCGTTCTGGATCCGGATTTCAGAGACTATCGACGATCAGAGCACGTTCTGCCGCCGCCTGATCCAATTGTTCGATACGCCTTTCATCTCGCTCGGTCACGATGCACCACCAGGATCGCGGGCCCTTTGGCAGAAGCCGCACTAACATGTGCAAATGGTCGAGCTGATACTCGGCGGCTTTGTCGTGAAATTCGGTGATCAGAGCAGGAGAGATTAGGGCAGGAGATATGTTCCTGACCGCTCGCGCCAGCGGCTCACTGTCGCAGGATCGCGCGGACCAGCTGCCGCGCCATGGCGTGGATATGGATCGGCTTTTCCCACAACGGCACGTCGGCAAAATCGCTGCTGAGGACAACCTTGTCGTAGCCGGATGTGAACACGATCGGCACGGATCGCGCCAGCAACTCGCCAGCGATCGGATAGATCATTTCACCGCGGATGTTGACGTCAAGGACGGCACCGTCGATGGCCCCGCCGTTGCGCAAGATCCGGCTGGCATCGTCGATCGTTCCGACCGGACCTGCGATGGTCGCGCCGAGCGCGCGGAATGCGCAGTCGATGTCGTCAGCGAGGAAATATTCGTCCTCGACGACGAGGATGCGGCGCCCGGCCAGCGGAACGTCGCGCGGCTGCGTTGCAGCGTCCGACATATCAACTCAACCCAACATATCCAGCAAAGAGACCGTAAAATTGGAACATAGGGCGAAAGCCCACCTTGTTGCAAACGACATTGATAAAGCAGGGTGCCATGCAGAATCGCGACATCATCGTTATCGGTGGTTCGGCCGGGGCGACGGCGCCGTTGCGAGACATTCTCAGCCGATTGCCGCCTGATCTGCCGGCCGCGGTGTTCATCGTATTGCACATACCGGCGCATGGGATCGGCATTCTGGCCACAGTTGCGAGCGCGGCCGGCGGATTGCCGGTCCGGCAGGCGGAAAGCGGAATGGTGATCGAAAACGGCCATGTCTATCTTGCCGCGCCGGACCATCACCTTCTGATCCACAACGGTCACATCATGCTCGGGCGGGGGCCGCGCGAGAACCTGGTCCGACCGGCGATCGATCCGCTGTTCCGCTCCGCCGCATTGCACTACGGCCCGAGGGTCATTGGCGTGGTGCTGAGCGGGCTCTTGTCCGACGGCGCGACGGGACTGACCGCGATCAAGCGCTGCGGCGGGCTGGCCGTAGTCCAGGACCCCAAGGATGCCATCTCCGATGAGATGCCGTTGCGGGCCTTGGAAGCGACCACGGTCGACCTCTGCGTCCCGAGCGCGCGGCTTGGCGACGTGCTATCCGATCTGGTTCGGGAACAGGCGGGGGCATCGCTTCCGATCCCGCCGGAGATCGCGCTGGAGGTCCAGATCGCCGCCGGTGAACGGGTCGACAGCGATACGCTGATCAATGTTGCCGATCCCGCGCCGCTGACCTGTCCCGCTTGCGGGGGCGTTCTCTCGGAACTCAAGTCGGACACTCCGCTCCGCTTTCGTTGCCAAGTCGGGCACGCCTACACGGCCGACACGCTCGCCAAGGAACAGGAAAGCCGGGTCGATGAGGCGCTTCGGGTCGCGCTCCGCATCATTGGGGAGCGCGCCGAACTGGTCCAGCGGATGGCGGATGATGGCCGCCAAAGCGGACGCCCGGCGGTCGCCGAAATGTATGACGCCCGCGCCGCCGAATACCGCGAATATGCCGATATGATCCGCCGGGTCGTGCTACAGTCGCTCGATCCCAAGCGATCGACTCGGAAGGAACGGTGATGACATTCGCTGACGACGCGCACTGGGTCGAACAGCTGCGCTCGGAGCAACAGCTCCTGGCGAAGGCGGACATCGACATCGAGGAGGGCTGGATGCGCATTCGGAACCAGCAGGATCTTCTGGATTGGCTGCAGGCGTGCGGCCATGACACCGAGCAGGCCGAACGTCTGATCGGCCTGCTCAAGCGTACCCTGATCGAGTGGGAGCGGCACCGCACCCTGATTGTGCAGCGGGTCGCGTACCTCGAGGCCAAGGTCACATCGCACTAGAGCCGGGTGGAGATGCCGATGAGCCGCAGCGCTCTGCATTCAGATCCCGATTCGAACACCGGATCGGTCGAACCGGTGCTTTCCGGCGCGCATGACAGCCGACGGCTGGGACGGAGACCCCGGGGGCAACGCCCGATTGTCGCTCATTTCCATTGGGATAGCGCTAAGTTCTGTTATCAGAAGTAGACGCGGGCGATATGCCCACAGGAGAATGAAAGCCGCTGCAATCATGGATGACGTCGGCCAAACACAGACCGAAGATGGGTCCAGGGCGCCGCTGATCGTGGGTGTGGGCGCCTCGGCCGGCGCCCTCGACAGCATCGAGCGGTTCTTCTCGAAGCTGAAGCTCAGTCTTGATCAGGCCGTCGTGCTGGTGATGCAGTACAGGAACGCCGTGGACGACGCGCGGTTGCGTGACGTTCTGCAACGGGACGGTGCGGAGCTGTCCGAAATCAAGGACGGTGAGGTCCCCCGGGGCGGCGTGATCCATCTCTGCCCGCCAGACATGATCGCGACGATTCACGGCGACCGCTTCGTGGTGAGGCCCGCCGAGCCGGCGCATGGCGAGCGGGCGACCATCGACAGTTTTCTGGTGTCGTTGGCGGAAGACCGCGCGGAGCAGTCGATCGGCGTCGTGCTGGCCGGCACCGGCGGCGATGGTACGCTTGGCGTGGCGACCCTGAAGGATCACGGCGGCCTTGCGATTGCTGAACGCACCACCGACGCCCCGCCCGATCTGCACGAGGAAGGCAATTCGGCGGTCGCGATCGCCGATTTCGTGCTGCCCGCCGAGGAGATTCCGGAACATATCGAGGTCTATGCCCGCCACCTGCACCGACTTGACGAGAAGCACGGCTTCGACGAGGTCCTTGCGGCCGCGGCGACTTCGCTGGCCCGCATCGCGGACATCCTTCGCAACAGGACTGGCAACGATTTCCACGGCTACAAGCAGAACACATTCCTGCGGCGCGTCCAGCGCCGCATGCTGGTGGTCCAGATCGACGAGATCTCCGCCTATGTCGACTTTCTCAGGAACGATAAGGACGAGGCGCAGAACCTCTTCAACGACCTGCTGATCGGAGTGACCGAATTCTTTCGCGACAAGAAGGAATTCGACGTGCTCGAAAGGCAGGTCATCCCGGAGATTTTCGAAGGAAAGGAAGCCGGCCAGCAGGTGCGCGTCTGGGTGCTCGGTTGCGCCACCGGCGAGGAGGCCTATTCGATCGGCATCCTGCTGCGCGAACACATGGCTGGTCTCGATTCGGCGCCCCAGGTACAGATCTTCGCGACCGACATCGACGGACGTGCGCTCGCCGCGGCGCGGGTCGGACGCTATCGCACTAGTATCGAGAACGACATGTCTCCGGAGCGGCTCGCACGCTGGTTCGTACGCGAAGGCGACACCTATTGTGTCGTGAAGGAGCTGCGTGAGATGTGCATCTTTTCGCAGCACAACATCATCAAGGACGCGCCGTTCTCCAAGCTCGATCTGATCTCGTGCCGCAATCTTCTAATCTACCTCAACGCCGAGCTGCAGAATCGCGTGATCCCGCTGTTCCATTTCGCCCTGTTGCCGGACCGGTACCTTTTTCTGGGAAATTCCGAGAATGTCACCCGGCATCCGAAGCTGTTTACGCCGGTCGATCGCCGAGCACGCATTTTCAGAAAGCTCGAGACCGGAACGCGGCTGCCGCCGGAATTCCCCCTCACGACGGCGGCCGGGCGGGCCGCGGTCGAGGTACCGCCCGTCCGGGTCCACGGTTCCGAGGTCGGCCTCGAGCGCCGCGCCCAGCGCATCGCCGAGCGCTATGCGCCGGCCTATGTGATCACCGACGACAACTTCCACATTCTGCATTTCTCCGGCCGGACCGGCCGCTACATCGAGCCGACGGCGGGCACCGCGACACTGGACCTGTTGCAACTGGTGCACCGCGATCTCAGGCTCGAGCTGCGCACCGCGCTCGGACGCGCGGCGGAAACCAATGAGACGGCGCACGCCGAGCAGGTGCAGCTCGGAGTCAACGGGCATCGCGTGCTGGTCGACATCACGATAGAGCCGATACAGGACGGTCCGGCCAGCCGGCGCAATTTCGTCGTCCTGTTCAAGGACGGTCCGGTCCGCGCAGTCGAGCCCGCCGAGCACAACCCCAATGTCCGGATCAGGACCGAGCATGTCGAGCGGCTTGAGAGCGAGCTGCGCGCCACCCGTGACCGGCTGCAGGCCACGATCGAGGAGCTCGAAAGCACCAACGAGGAATTGAAGTCCTCCAACGAGGAATACCAGTCGCTTAATGAGGAGCTGCAATCCGCCAACGAGGAGCTCGAGACCTCGCGAGAGGAATTGCAGTCGGTCAACGAGGAGCTGACCACCGTCAATGGCGAGCTGGCGCACCGTGTCCAGGAGTTGACCCGCGCCACCAGCGACCTGAAGAACTTTCTCGAGAGCACGCAGATCGCGACCGTCTTCCTGGACAACGACCTGAAGGTGATGAACTTCACGCCCGCGATCACCCAGCTGCTGCATCTGGTCGAAACCGATGTCGGACGCCCGGTCGCGCATATCAAGGCGCGTATCCCGATCGAGGAGCTCTATGACGATGTGCGGCGCGTGCTGCGTACGCTCGCCAGCGCCGAGCGCGAGCTGAGCGCGCCGGACAGCGGCACCCGCTACATCGTGCGTATCCTGCCGTATCGAAGCATCGACAACTTCATCGCAGGCGTCGTGATCACCTTCATCGACGTGACCGCGATCACGCGGGCGGAGGAGCGGCAACGACTGCTGCTCTCCGAACTACAGCACCGGGTCCGCAACATGCTCGGCATCGTGCGGTCGATCGCTCGCCGGTCGGCCAAAACCAGCTCGAGTGTCGAGGAGTATTCTTCGCATCTCGACGGTCGTCTCAACGCGCTTGCGCGAACTCAGTCGATGGTGACGCGCGACCCGGAAGGAGGAGTCGATCTCGAATTTCTCGTGGTCGAGGAACTGCTTGCCTACGACGCCCAGGAAGGCAAGCAACTTCAGGTCTCCGGACCGCCGGTGCGCTTGCAGGCCAAGGCGGCCGAGACCTTTGCGCTGGCGATCCACGAACTTGCGACCAATGCATTGAAGTATGGAGCGTTGAGCCAGACGACAGGCCGCATCGACGTATCTTGGCGCTTCGACGACGGTGCCGATCCGCAACAGCTAGTATTCGAGTGGCGCGAGCGAGGTGGACCTTCTATTTCACCGCCTCAGCGCAAGGGATTTGGCACGGAGTTGCTGGAGCGCACGCTGTCATTCGAATTTTACGGCAAGACCACGCTGGCGTTCGATCCGTCGGGACTTCACGCCATGATCGCGATCCCGATGAGCGCGCGGGTCATCCATACGCAGAGCATGGGGAGCTAGTGCGCCCCTTGCCGCAAATGATCGAGGGAAATCTCGCACAGCCGGTGATCCGGCGTCTCGATGCCTTGCGGCAATTGTCCGAGCAGGGTGTCGCGCTGTTGCAACGCGCGATCCGGGAGGGCGTGCGGCGAGCAGGCCCCGGCGAGGACCTGATCAACGAGGGCGACGCCGTCGACAGTGTCCGGATCATCCTGTCGGGCTGGCTCTACCGCTACAAGACGCTGCAGGACGGCCGCCGCCAGATCGTCGGCTTCATCTTGCCGGGCGACACCTGCGATACTTGCGTCTACCTGCTGTCGGTGATGGATCACACCATCGGCACGCTGACACCGGTTATCTATGCCGAGGTCAAGCGCGATGCGTTCGAAGCGCTGTTGGCGGGCGACCGTTCGCTGGCCGAAGCCCTGTGGTGTGAAACCATGGTCAACAGCGCGGTTCAGCGCGAATGGACGGTCAATGTCGGGCGGCGCCTGGCCCTTGAGCGGGTGGCGCATCTCTTGTGCGAGATCCACGAGCGGTTGCATTCGGTTGGAATGATCAATGACAATTCCTGCGCATTCCCGGTGACGCAGACTGATCTGGCCGATGCCACGGGCTTGTCAGTGGTCCACGTCAACAGGACCCTACAGGAACTGCGCAGCGCGGGCCTCATCGTGCTGCGCGAACGGACGCTCACGATCAACGACCTCGGGGCCTTGCAGGATATCGCGTTGTTTTCGTCCGATTATCTCCACAGCAAGCGGCGCGGGTAGAGGACGCCGGTCGCTGGCCGATGGAACCCGACTGCCTGGCGACGTGCTAGCCCCTCCAGCGGGACTGCGCTCAGTAGCTTCGCCAACAGCCGTGCGGCCGAAGAAGCGGGTAAGCCGTGCGCATGAACGAGGTCGACCGCTGCTCCGCGCCCGCCGTGCCTTTTCAGGAACCAGCGCATTCGCCCGTAGACCGCGTAGGGATCTCCTCGAATCGCTGCTCGATAACGGCGAATTGATCACCGAGCAAGATTACCGCGTAAACATAGGAACACGGCGCGCCGATCCTCAATGCGGTCGAACTTGATCAGGCTGAGAATCTTCCGCACGATTCGCAATGAAAGGTCGGGCGCAGCAGCGCTTGTCCGATCGTGCTTCCGGCGTGCCGCGAATTGAATTGCGGTTCCGAAACATGTTCGACAAGCCCGCGATGAGTAGCATTACTCTTTCCAATGACAATGGTTCGCCAAAGGGCTTCTTGCAGTAGCGTCGGTGCCGGCATCAGGAGTGAATTGCTGGGCTCGACGGTCCAATAGAGGCGCGCGCTGAGACGAGCGACGAGCTGCGAACGGCCTCCGGATAGCGCGCAACCAGAGCTCGCATCAAAGCATTCTTTTGTAAATTATCTCCTTATGTCGAGACAAGGCAGATTTCAGGTGGATCTGCACTCGCCTCTTGACAGTCTAAAGTCGAAGAGCCAATGCGCGAAGCATCATCCCTCCCTTGACATATCTTAGTTCACGCTGAGGTTCGCACAGTCTGGACGGTCTTCTCCAGGTTTAGGGGCAACGGCAAGCCCAGAACCAGCGGCAAGCCAACTGTATCAGCGCAATGAGGTTCCAGATAGATTTGCTAATTTCCCGAATAGCGACTGCGCCTAAAGAGCGAGATGCCGTCACCTAGGCGGCACTACAAGGCCAATATTAGAAGGGCGAATGACGCGATGAGGGTTGCCGTACTGACGGCCACCACGACCAAAGCTCTTTCGCTGTAGGCTTGTAGTTCTTCGTTGTCCATCGCAGCGAAACGCCGGTTCGCGCATGCTGTTCCTGTCAGAAATCATTCTATGCGCTGGTGAGACGGCCCTATCGCAGAGCGATCCGGACTATGGCCGCTTCCGCGATCTCTTTTGCCGACCTCGTATCAGTCGCGCTGACCTCGATGACCTTACGAGCAAGCATCTCGCAAAGCGGATCGTTACGATCAACCAAGCCCAATGAGCGCAAAGCTTGGTCGAAGGCATTGTTCAACAACTCGCTTTCGGCCGACGTGTATTTTCCAGTTTTCAACAAGAGACCGATTGGCATTGGAGATGCCTCCGCCGGACCCGTAGGTTCCAGCGTTATCATGGAACTTCGACCAGCTATGTGTCATAGGATAATACCAAACGCCCTATCAACATTTGAATGACACGAGAGGTCGAACGCGGAGAGCGACCGGGTGCGACTGCGGGCTGCAGTGACGCTCCAAATCGGGCCGCGCAAATAGGAACGAGTCCCTACAGCAATGTTTTGCGGCAGCCTGTCGAGGTTACCTTTAATTCTAGCCTTTCCAACTGCCATCAGGCGTGATGCCAACAATGGACGAGGGGCTGAAACGCTACGTGGCCTTCGCAGTCGACGCTGCGGGCGTAGCGCGCGCGACCTACGAATTTAACAGCCTGGACGATACGGAGGCGCGCAAGCGAGCCGAAACATATTTGGCGACCCACGATATCATCGAGCTTTGGCGCGATCACAGGCGCATCGCTCGCCTTCAGCGCGCAACTTAGCTGTGAAACGGGACATAGCACTGATCGTGCTCTGGTTGCCCGCACTGTATGCCGCGCCTTGGGTCGGACCTGCCACGAGCCGCGCCTCGGCTGGTGCCCCACGGGAGCACGAGTTCGCAGCCCGCTTCAGTGTCCATCGCCTGCCGATGCAGGAACACCGCCCAGATCTTTCCGTTGACCGCTTTGACTTGCTGGAGAGCCCTCCATGCACGACTACTTTCGCAATGCCGAGCTTTGGTTAGCTGCGGTGGTCGGCTGGACACCGGCGATTCTGATCGCCGCCCTGATGATCGTATCGCTGCTCCAACCGCAGTTTCCCGGCTGACACATCTAACGCTCCCTCTTACGGCTCGGTCTTCCGTCTGGTCCTCTCATGAGGGATGATGTTTAGCTTCCGGTGACGGTTACTGCAGCGCCTTTCAATGCGTGGTAGGGGCCGGTATTGTGCCGATCACTCGCGCCTGTTCGTCATAGATTGTGACGCGACGCCCGGTCTCTGAAGCAATCTTCTTGGCCGCCCTCATGGCGACATCCTCATCTGCGTATTCAAGGACAATAATGCTGCCTTTTCCCGAAAACGCAGCGGGGTTCGACACGTCCAGAATGATCATTGGGGGATTTCGTCAGCACTTCGATTGGATCTCCTAACCTAGGGTTCCTGATCCAGCCCGCATTCAAATAGGTTAAAGCTTGAACAACTTGCTGCGAGGCGCATGCCGTCCGTCTTCTTCGCCCTCTCGCTTGGCTGGCACATCGTCATAGCTGTCGAGTTGATATGACTGCTGGTCTGCTCACGCTCAGAAAATAGCCGCGCCATCCTCCTTCGACGCGCCACGCGCAGCGATCTTTGGCAGGTCATCCGGCAAACGATCGCTGCAGCGCCTTGGCTTCATCCCATGTCGCGCGCATCCCTGCGTCGCACTCTTCATCGGTAGTCAGGATCACCGGCATCGCTTTGGAGTAGATCGGCTCGGCCACAGCGTTGCCAGTGGTTGTCGGGGATGCAGCACGGAGATCGGCTTGGCGAATTTCGGATCCCTCGATTAACTGAGTAGGAACGCCATAAACGGGAACGCATTCGCTTTCGTGAGCGACGGGTGCAGCATGTGATTGTAGAGCGGACACTTAAACGAGCGAAGCTTATAGTGCCCCGCGACGGAAGCGAGGTTTACGGGGCTTCCGCTCAGTGGCGCAGGCGCTGCAAACCGGAGACAGGCCTCCCAAGGGGTGAACGGGTGCCTCATCGGGCGGTCCAACATGGAATTGACTCAAGTCATCGGCAACATCGTAGTCCTACGGTCGCGCGGAGGTAGACCGAGCCCGCTAATCTGGCACTCTTTGCGCTTCACCAGTCAGGTCCGGGCATGGCTACGTCAGACCTTGAACGTTACCGCCGGAAAGCCGCCGAATGCGAAGATGAGGCGACCGAGGCCACGAGTGCGAGCGCAAGAGAAGCCTGGCTGCAGGCCGCCGAGGAGTGGAGAAAACTCGCAAAAGAAGCCGAGGAGAAAACACGCCGGTCCTAGCCCACCAGCTTGCCTCCTTGTCAGCGCCGCGCAGCACGACCTTGAACATGTCATCGGGCAGGGGCCGCTGCAGCGCTTTGGCATCATCCCATGGCGCGCGCATCCACACGTCACGCTCCTCATCGGTCGTCAGATCACCGGCATCGCCTTGGCATGAATCGGCTCGACGACTGCATTTTGTCAGGAAGCCATAGACCAGATGCGGCCCCGGGATCGGCTTCACCCGCTCCCGTTTGCATGGTTGTGCGCATTGAGGAGAGCGCCCGCAAAAACAGGTCATAGGCATCAAGGTTGTTGGGGCGCTCTCTTCGAACGCGACTGATCTCGATTTTGCGTAAGTTCGGCTCGAGGGCACCAACCAGACTCATGGCGATCGCACCTTGGACCTCAAAGATATCGTCAAAACGACGATCATAGCGTTCTGCCCACAAAGCGACGCCCGTTTCAGATTCCACCAACCGTGCCGTGATCCGTATGCGGTTATCGGCCTTCCGCACGCTTCCCTGAACGAGATAGCGGCACCCGAGCTTCCGCCCGATACTCGCCAGGTCGCCAGAGCCTGCCTCGAACAGCAAGCTCGATGTTGCGCCGACCACAGATAACCCGGTGATCCGCGAAAGCCCTGTGATGATGTCCTCCACAATACCGTCCGCAAAGTAATCCTGGCTGGAATCGCCACTGAGGTTGACAAACCGGAGGACGGCAACCGAGGTACCACGCGCCGGTATCCCTCCAGAGCCTGGATACACCGGCACGTCAGAGCTGCTATCGATGCCGACCAGGCGATAGCCTCTTCCGGGGACCGTGACGACGTAGCTGTGACCGTCGCCTCCGCGTTCAAGCGCCTTGCGCAAAGCGGACACGTGCACTTGGATCGCATTCTCTTCCACCACGCGTCCGAGCCAGACTTTTTCCATCAAGCGATCCTTGCTGACCACTTCGCCTGGAACCAAAGCCAATTCGCACAGGATATCGAGTGCCCGGCTCGAGAGCTTGACGGGCTCTCCCGAACAGGTCAGCTGCCGATCGATGAGGTCCAGCGCAAAACTTCCAAATCGAACGGCTTCTCGGTTTAGTTTCGGACTGGTTGTCATGCTTCTTCAGAACTCTTCAGACTCTGAAACAAGGACCTTAGGCGTGTCCGTCTCCTAGTGTCCATCGAATTTGATAAGCCGCCGTGTCGGCGAGGACGAGGAGACGCCATCATGCGCACCACGAACTTGGCTCTGGGAATCCTGACAACAATCGCTCTATCGTTCACCGCATTGCCCGGTAACGCCCAGTCCTGGCCCAGCCAGGTCGTGAAGATCGTCACTCCATTCCCAGCCGGCAGCGGGGGCGATGTAACGGCGCGTCCGTTCGCCGACAAGCTGGCTAAGCGATGGGGCAGGCCCGTCATTGTCGAGAATCGTCCCGGGGCCGACGGCATCATCGTCGTCTCTACCGTGCTCAATTCCAGCGATGGGCATACCCTCCTCTATACGAACGGAGGGCCCCTCACGAGCAACTTGGTCTCGCACAAGGGTAGCCTTCCTTATGATCCCAACGATCTTCTGCCGATCTCGGCCGCAGCTGAAGTCTACGTCGCAATTGGCGTCCCTGCCTCGCTGGCAATGAACTCGATGTCTGATTTTGTCACGCAGGCGCGCTCAAAGAACGGCCAATTCAACTGGAGCGGAACTCCAGGCAGCCTGGACTATCTCGTGCCGGGCTTTTTGAGGCGCGCGGGCCTCGACCTCCAGCACGTTCCATACAAGGAGGTGAGTCTGGCAATGCAAGACCTCTCGCAAAATCGGCTCCACTGTACGTAGCTGGTCTCGCAACCCAGTTGCCGATGGCGCAAGCCGGCGGCATCAGGATCATCGCCGTTACGAACAGTCAGCGATCAACCACCATCAGATTTCGCCGGAAAATCCAACTGAACCGGTAAGTCCACCTCCTGAAGACCCGGCTCAACGGAATCGCCAAAGGCGATATCAATCACGATCCGAACTTTGGCACTATCGATCATTGCGTTAGCCGTAATGCGTAGCCGCTATATTCGATTTCTTCGCGGATACGATCGACCTTCACGCTGTCGGACGACGCCATCGTTAAAGGAGACGGCGCAGACCTCCTGGAAGATGCGCACCATTTCTTCTTGATCGTCATTGCCGACGGCCAAAAAGTCCAAATCTCTTGTCGAGCGTAGCGGATCTTCGAACCACTTCGTAAGCAGCATCGCTCCTTTCAGAATGAAACGGTCGTGATGCTTGGTTTGACTCAGCCGATAAAGAAGTCGCTCGAGAACGTAATTGTTGAGCAGCAGATCGAATGGCTGGCGACGCTGCTTTGAGAGATTGAGCAACCGCGCCCGAACCGACGCGCCCATGTTCTTGATTGGAGGTTTTGGCTTCTTAGGCATTGGCGGTCATCGCCTCAAGATACGGCTGAACGACCTTCCAGATACCAGCTTCATTTGCGTATCGGGCGATCTCGGCAGGGGTTGCTTTGCGCTGTCGCAGTGCTTCTCTGAGACCCTCGAGCGCGAGATTGAGGCCGGGACTCTTTTGATAGCGCTTTCCGGCGCTCCGGCGATAGCGAAACAGGTCGACTACTGTTTTGGCGGGATTGTAGATGCGTACCCGCACACCTTCGATCTCTTGCTCTGTAATGCCAGAGGTCAGAACCTTCTCTCCGAAACGCACAAATTGGAGGGGAGGGGTTTGGGTTCGCGGCCGCCGATCCTTTGCGCCTATGGCCATCCAAACCCGCGATGGGATCGTATCGGTTAGTCCGTGAAAGGCGAGCGCGGAGGTGAGGCAGATAACGCCTTTCGGGACGAGCTTGGCGGCTTCAGCCAGCGCATGATGGGTATCGAACGAGGCATCTGGGAGTTGATATAGTCCCCTGCTGAGTTGAAGGACGAGCCCCTTCTCCTTCATTCGTGACACGGTTGCCGCCGTAACGCCCGCCTCCTTGAATTCAGAAAGCCGAACCATGCCCCGCTTTTTCAGCAGAGTTAGAGCGCGGTCTTGCTGCGTCTCAGAGGCTGATTGCATTGAGTATGAATGATATAAAATGTCGGGTTTGTCAATATTTTTACCGACGTTTTGTATCACAATCGGAATGACCAAAATTCGCTACCGTCGATGGAAACTTGGCTCACCCAGATCGAGCCTGCAGAGGCGGTAAGTAAGAGCACTCCGCGCGGCAGTTACGGCCGTCTCTACGACAGTGGCGCCAAACATGCGCCGCCTTTCGAATCTCCGCGAGTTCGGGCACTTTGGGGTTCGTGGTTTTTCAACGTGCGTCTCTAAGAGCGTAAGAACTGAACCCGCCAGGAGCTCAAGAACTGGCTCATGCGAAGGACTGGATAAGATATCGGAGGCTCGGCTGGTGTGGGGAAAGGCGGTAGCGCTCCCCCGCTACCAATCGTACGATTCTGCGCGCCAAACTACGATTTCCCGCGATTTTGCGCTCTTCGTGGTAGCAGGTTGGAACTCGCTCGCGCGATTGTGCTGGCCGCGAAGGCGTTGGAAGCCTCGGTGGCTGTTGCCGCCTCAGAGCTTCGATTGCAGCTTATCGACAACTCGGCGGGCGATCTCGGCCGGTGCCTCATCGGGGATCGGGAAGACCGAACTGACGTTGATCTCGCCGAGCACGTAAGTGTCGGTCCCGTCGGAACGGGGTGGACCGAACATGAAGTCCGCGTCCCAGATCATCGGGAGATCGCTGCTCGGGATATCGAGCAAGGATGTCAACTGTGGCGTCCACTCATCTTCCATCAACCGACGCAGGCCCTGAAAGCGCGGGTCGGTCTTGCCGACATAGAGCCGCGGTCCGGCCTCGGCGCGCGCGGTCGGTTCGTCAACCAGGGCCTTGACCTTATGGTGGCCGAAGCCGGCGCAGCGATCGCCCGCCATATAGCAGCGCACCACCCCTTCGCTCAAGCGCGGCTGGAACGGCTGATCGATCACAGAGCCGTCGTCGAAATATTCGACGCACCGCTCGAGAAACTCATCCAGAGCGACGTCCTCCGATTCTTCCTTGGTGGCATCAAGCACGCGTACCATCAGCCGGTCGGGTGGACGTGTCAGCGCCTCGACCTTCCAGACACCCCGGCCGCCATTACCGCGGTTGCGCTTGATCACGCGCGAGCTAGCGGCGAGGCGCAAGGGCAATTCCGCCCTCATCTGCTCGGGCGTTCGGTAGAGGGCCGTGTCACAGCCCCAACTCATCGTGCGAGTGCGATGGAGCACCTCCTTGGTGCCCATTTTGAGGATGACGTCGGGATGGGCGCTCACCCAGACGCCGCGCGCCGCGATCTCGCGCAGCAGCGCGTCGAGATTGGCGCGGTTGCGACCGTCGTGAATCGGATTGACCCAGACGAGTACGCCATCAAATGTGGCGAGCTGCGTGCGAACAGCGTCGAGGACATCGTCCTCATAGACCACCGGTGCGGCATCAACGCCGACATCGGCGAGCGCCGCGAACACGGCGCTGAACCGGCTGGTCTCTGGCGAGGCAGTGCGGCGCGCCGATTCGTCCCCGCGCCAGAGGATTGCGATGCGGCCTAAGCGAGCTGTGGGTTCAAACATGGAAACGGCTCCGGGTTCGTTGATCCCTATGATTGCGTGTTCATTTATGTACAGCACCGGTATCGGGCGGCCCGCAGAGTGGGATCGATTGCAGCGATTAGACGATCAGGACCGCGCCGAAGCTAACAGCAGCACCAACACGATCTTGCGGAAGACACCCTCGCCGATGTGGCCGAACAACTTGAAGCCACGGTCATCAAGCTGGCGGTCTGCAGGGGAGCAAGGATGTAGAGCCAGATTGATGGATGCGGCGATCAGGCCGAATGCAAATCCGGACATGCCGGCAACGAGCGCACCGGCGAAGGTCGCAACAATGAAGAGCGGAAGTTCAAGAGACGTCCCATCCATGTGTTCGCTCCATAACAAAGCGAACAGCGCTTGCATGGGATGGCCCACTTGACGGGGAGGCTGCTGTGTCCCCAGAGGCACACTAGTCCGAGCGCCGAAAAAGCTCAATTGACGTTCTCAATAACAGCCCTGGTTTCCGCGCGCTGGACGAAGGACCCATTGGTGATCGTCGCGGTCCACTCGCTTTGAGCCTGCGGCATCAACGTTGTGGCCTCCACGTACTGCCGCACGCAGGACTGTACCGGAACGAGCGTAAAAATCCCGAACCGAAGCTCAGGCAAGCCGTTAGCGTTTCATCCGAATGGAGGAGGAACGTAATGCGTAGTGTCGTAGTAACAATGGCAATGCTGCTGTCCTGTGGTCTCGTTCCAGCCTTCGCCGAAGGAGCGGGAAGGATTGACCAAACCCAGACGGCTCCGGTGCAGCCGGATCAGTCCCCTCAACAAGCCGAGCAATCACGTGCACATGAGCGGGCACGTGGAGAGGATATGCAATTAGGCCGTGACTGGAAGGCACATGAGAGCGACGCCAATCGCACAGGGCGCGTCGACAACACTGATGGGGACCATCAGACGGTAGGTCGGGACTGGCGAGTGCATCCGGACGAGAAGCACTGAGATCATTTCTTCTGCAGCGATTCTCCGGCCACTAAATTGGTCTGCGATCGTGGACAGTTGCGGAGAGGGCTTTTGCGTCGCAAGAACGCGGTTGCGCTTCACAGTTAGGCAACAACGCGCTTGCGGAACCTGATTTCAGATTGACGGGTTCGGCGCCTTTGGCGCTCCCCGTCGCCGGGGATTGCGGTCTCCCCACGAGGCGACATGCCCAAGAATCGCGTCCGGCCTTTGAAGGGACACTGCGTGCCTGCTCTGATTCCATTATCGGCCGTTCAACGCGCTCGCTTGATCCGCGGGTGGAGGCGACATGCGCTTAATCCACCCGACCACCGAAGTCGGACTGCGCGCTGTAATCGCCTTGCTGGCTGATCACGGGGATGAGCATCGAACCCGTGTCCCCTGAGCATCGTCGGCGCGCCGCCCGAGCAATTTGAGTCTTGGCGCGGGAGACAAGTCGATGTCGGGCGGTCGTCGACGATTCGGAGACTTTCGGTGGTACGACCGTCCAACGATCTGACGCGGATCGCGTCGCTCAAGTCGCGCTCGCCATCTGCGCTCCAGTGTTGGCGATCAATGCAAGAGCACGGATGCACTTCAAGCTGATCGATGAATCAACGCCGAGCGCCGGGATTGCTTTACGGGTCATTGCTCCGGACAATTACGATCTTGTGCGCGTCGGCGGAGACGACCAGCGCATCTCTCTATTTTGTGTCGCTCGCGGGGGGTACCGCCGGACGCGCCCGAGGCGATCGTCGCGGCCGTGCTCGACTTCTGGCAAAGGCTGGCAGTGACCTAAGCTGCGGCCCGTGATCGCCACAGCATCGTTTCATTCTGGGTCCGGCTGTTCCGTCTGCCAAGGCGTCGACGCTCAGCCTGCCCGACGTGATAACCGATCCCGGCGCGCACCCGCCCGTGTCGCTGTATGAAGGCACACTCCGATCGTATCGAAGATGATCGGATCGTTCAGGATCCCGTACCGTAGCAGAAAGTTGCAGATCGCTCACACCGTCTGCGGCCCGGCTCCTTCGAGGTCATGCGCCTACGGATTCCAGCCACCACTGCCGTATGGACGTGTGATGATTTCGAGCAGATGTCCGTTCAGGTCTTCGAAATAAAGGCCGCGTCCGCCATCGTGATCGTTGATCTCGCCTGGATGTCGCTGCGCGGGATCAGCCCAGTAGGTCAGTTTCCGCTTGCGAATCCGATCCAGGATCGCGTCGAACTCGGTATCGCCAACCAGGAAGGCGTAGTGCTGGCGCGCGAGCTCACCTTTGCTGTCCATATAGTCGAGATTGGCGCCGTTGTCGGTCTTGACGATGTAGAAGGGTCCCCAGCGCCGCGGCTCCGGCAGCCCCAGCATCTCAGCAAGGAAATCGGCCGACGACTTGCTGTCGCGAGCTGACAAAATCGTGTGATTGAAGTCGATCGCCATGTTCAGGTCCCTGCAACACCACGAGGAGGTTGAAGAAGAACGAGGGAGTCACGGACCAAGTTCCTGCTCGAACGTGCGGGCACACGAAGGACAACTACTTCCCGCAATCGGAACGAACGAAATGGCGCGACGTTCGGCCGAAGGCGGAAGGAGCGAGGAGGCCGGAATCAGCAGAGCGCACTCGGCTGCCGCACCCGCCTCTCGCTCCCGCGTTGCAACTGTTTTCATGCTGTTACGTTGATCCTGCGTCCCAGGCGAGGTGGCCCAAGGGACACGCTTCGCTGCTGATGATACGATCGTTTCGATCGATGGTGTGACCACTCCCATTTCGCCACGAAGCTGTCTCCCTCCGCGCGCCGGGCTGACCGGCACTGGAAGCTTGCCAGCACACGGCCGGCTTGGCGCCGGCGGCCGCGGCATGCTGATCCGGCAGCAGATCGAGACAAGGAGTCCGCGGTCGTGACCGAGGTTCAGGAACTTGCCAGATTTGTGGAACGTGTTCGTCTGAAGGATTTGGGCGAGCAGGCGCTGGAGCAGCTCAAGATTCGCGTCCTCGACACGATCGGGGTGGCCATTGGGGCACTGAGTTCGCCGCCCATCGCGGCGATTCGCGGCCTGGTGGCCGACCTGGGCGGTTGTCCGTGCTCCACGCTCATCGGTGGCGGCCGCACCGCGCCGGATCGCGCCGCATTCTACAACGGTGCTCTCAGCCGTTACCTTGATTTCATGGACAGCTACATCGCTGCCGGCGAAACCTGCCATCCATCCGACAATCTCAGTGCAGTGCTGGCCACGGCCGAGATGCGGGGCGCAGACGGCGCCGACCTGCTTACTGCGCTCGCCGTCGCCTACCAGGTCCACATCCGATTAAGCGATGTCGCCCCAGTTCGTGACAAGGGCTTTGATCACACCACACAAGGAGCATACGCAGCCGCTGCGGGTGCGGCCAAGGCACTTGCGTTGCCGTCCGCGCAGATCGCGCATGCGCTGGCGATCAGCGGCACTGCCAATAATGCGCTGCGCGTTACTCGCACGGGCGCACTGTCTCACTGGAAGGGACTTGCCTATCCAAATACGGCAATGTCGGCGACGCACGCCGCATTGCTCGCGAGCCGCGGGATCGCTGGGCCCGAAGCTGTGTTCGAGGGTACCAAGGGATTCAAAGAGGTGATCAGCGGCCCCTTCGAAATCGACTGGCGACAAGAGGATCTGGAAGGCGTGCGCCATACGATCGTGAAGCGGCACAATGCCGAAATCCACGCCCAATCTGCGCTCGATGCCGCGCTCGACATTCGAGCGCGCCCCGGTTTCGACGCGGCCGCTGTCTCCGCAATACGGCTCAGGACATTCGCAGTAGCCCATCGAATCATCGGCGGCGGCGAGGAGGGTGACAAGCGAACAGTGCGAACCAAGGAAGACGCCGATCACAGTCTGCCCTACATGCTGGCAGTCGCATTGATTGATGGTGAGGTGCAGCCGCAGCAATACACACCCGAACGAATTGCCGCTGAGGATGTCCAGACGTTGCTGCGGAAAGCAACGGTGACGCCAGATCCTCGGCTCTCGGCGCAGTTCCCGGAGCGGCTCCCAGCCGATCTCGAGATCGAACAACGAGACGAAACTGTGTTTCGTGCCCAGCGCGACGATTATCATGGCTTCCATACCAAGCCGTTCGATTGGGCGATGGCACGCCACAAGTTCGATCGCATCACGTCGGCCTTCACAACGGCATCCGAACGCGACGCGCTTGCCGAGGTGATCGCGACGCTGGAGAAGCGCCCGGTCGCCGCCCTCACGTCGTTGCTCGGCGACATCTCGGTTCCGCCCATAGAGGCGCGAACACATTTCTGAGGAGGACGAAGCCATGGCAGAAACCGCGTTTTCCTTCATTCCCCGGGCGGCGCGTTCGGCCAAGCCGCGCCGGATCGGAATCACCGAAATCCGGGGTCCTTACTATAGCGCCTATGGTCCCCGCCATCTGGCCGATATCCTGGAAACGGTCGGCACCGCGGTCGACGGCCTCAAATATGCAGGCGGCTCGTTTGCGCTGATGCCACCCGACGTGGTCAGGTCGATCAACAAGCTGGCACACGATCATGACGTCTACGTCTCGACAGGGGGCTGGATCGAAAACGTCGTGCGTTTCGGTGTCGGGGCGATCGATCGCTATATCGCCGAGGCCAAGGCGCTCGGCTTTGACGTGATCGAGATTTCCACGGGCTTTATCAGCCTCCCGACAGATGGTCTGTTGCGGTTGGTACAGAAGGTTAAAAAAGCCGGGCTGAAGGCGAAGCCGGAACTCGGCATTCAGTTCGGCGCCGGCGGTAGCACGTCGACCGAGGAGCTCGCAGCCGAGGGTACCAAGGATGTCGGCTGGCTGATCGCGCAGGCTGAGCGCGCGCTCGATGCAGGAGCCGACATCATCATGATCGAAAGTGAAGGCATCACGGAAAACGTCGATACCTGGCGCACTGATGTGGTCGCCCGCATTATCAATCAGCTTGGGCTTGAAAAGGTGATGTTCGAAGGCGCTGACCCGCCGGTGTTCGAATGGTACGTCAAGAACTACGGAAACGAGGTCAATCTGTTCGTTGACCACAGCCAGATCGTGCAGCTCGAAGCACTGCGCTCGGGCATCTGGGGTACCAAGAGCACCTGGGGTCGAATCCAGAACTTGCCTGATTGAGTGGTCGGCGGCGGCATGACCGTCGAGATCTTCAAGCGCGATCCGGATCCGAATGAGCCGCGGAGTCTTGCCAAGCTCGACGTAGGTCGGCGACCGCCCGATGCCAGACATCGCTATTACGTCCACCGAAGCGGCGGACATAGGCTGGGTGGAACGTGATGCGGAGCACGTGACCGTTAAATTGGCGCTTCGTCCGTCGCGTCACGCTGATCGACTGCGACTCGCCAAACAAGCGGGACGCCGTGCTGCCAAGCGCAACGATCACGCTAGGCTTGGAACGTCGGATGTCGTTCAGAACGGCCTTGCCATAGTGATCGACCTCCGGGATGGTTGGACTGCGATTGCGTGGCTTCCGGTCTTTGGAATACGCGATTGGTCGGAATGGGATGGCGTTCGCAAAGCGCACCTGCTTGGGGTCGATCCCGGCCTCGTCCAGCATCTCACGCAATGCCTTGCCGGCCGGACCGACAAATGGCCTGCCCTGCTCGGCTTCCTCGGCACCGGGTGCCTCGCCGACCACATAGAGCCGGGGTCGCCGGAAACGGCCTTCAGGCGCGACGCGACGATGATCGAGATGTGTGTTGGCGACGCTGGTCCTGGCCATCGGTTCCTGCATCAAGCCTGCAAGGCGATGTTCCGCCTGAATCAACTGCGGCCGCGTCGGGGATTTCCAAAAAGCGACGCGCGCTCCGGTTGGCAATCGTGCGTTGGAACCGGCGCTCAGCGACGCGAGTTTTGATCGATGAGCTAGTCCCGCCAAGGAGAGATCGGGGTTGCGGATGTCGCTGACCGCCTATCGCAGGAAGCGAAATTTTCGGACGACGCCGGAGCCGCGCGCGCGTGCGCATCGGCGAAGCACGGAGTTGATTTTCGTCGTCCAGAAGCATCGAGCGTCGCATCTGCACCACGACTTTCGCCTGGAGCTGGATCGCGTCCTCAAGAGCTGGGCTGTGCCCAAGGGGCCGCCCCGAAGACCGGCGGACAAGCGCCTCGCCGTGCAGGTTGAGGACCATCCGTATGCATACAAGGACTTCGAGGGGCGAATACCGGAAGGCGAGTATGGCGCCGGGCTGGTGAAAAAATGGGACGACGGCATTTACGCGGCCGAGGGAACGACCGGCGCAGCGGAGAGTGAGCGGGCCATGCGAGCGGGACTGCGGCGGGGCCGCGCAAGTTTCGTTCTCAAAGGAGGCAAGCTTCGAGGCGTGTATTCGCTGGTGCGATTGAAACGCCCGAAGCAATGGCTGCTGATCAAGACGCATGCGAAAAGGTGATCTTAAGCCAATGCTTGCGACTCTCATCGACGCGCCATTCGATGACAAGGAATGGGTCTTCGAGACGAAGTGGGATGGCTTTCGGCTCGTCGCAAAAACCGGAGGGGGCGCCGGCTCGCTCTACTCGCGCAGCGGTACCGATGTAACCAGGCGTTATGCCGCAATTGCCGAAGCGCTCGACGTCATCAAGCGCAAAGCGGTGATTGACGGCGAACTGGTGGCGCTCGACGCGGAGGGGCGATCGCGGTTCCAGTTGCTGCAGAACGCTCTGAAAGGCAAGGCCCGTCTCCGCTATTACGTGTTCGATCTGCTTTTCCTGGATGGCCGGGACCTGCGTCAGAAGTCATTGCTTGAGCGCAAGGACCGTTTGCACAGCATTCTTGGGCGGCACTCACTGGTTCGCTTTAGCGGGTACAGGAGAGGGAGCGGCAAGGCGGCGTTCAACACGGCGCGACGTGCGGGCGAGGAAGGGATTATCGCGAAGCGCGCAGCAAGTCTCTATCACTCAGGCAAGCGCACGAACGAATGGCTCAAGATCAAGGCCGGTCATGAACAGGAAGCCATCATTGTCGGATTCACCGAACCGCGCGGGAGCCGCGAACATTTTGGCTCGCTGGTGCTCGGCGTGTACGACCGGGGCAAGCTTGTCTACGTCGGCCACAGCGGTGGGGGTTTCTCCCGAGAAATGCTCGCGACGCTGCATGCACGCATGATGAAGTTGAGGACAGACAACAGGCCGTTTACGGACATTCCGCACGAAGACCGGACAACCTGGATCAGGCCGCGGCTCGTATGTCAGGTCAAGTTCACCGAATGGACCGACGAGGGCGAGATGCGTCACCCCGTGTTTCTGGGCATGCGGACCGACAAGCCCGCGCGGCAAGTCAGGAGAGAGCGAGCATGAAGTCGGTGGGCAAGGCAAAGACATAGGAGCGTGACATGGCCAAGACAAAGACGCTGGAAGCAGCCGCGGCTCATTCATTCCAGACCATCAACCCGGCAACCGGCAAAAATGGCCCCGTCTATCAAGGGCACACCGTTGATCAAGCGATGTCGATAGCGGCCGAGGTGCATCGGGCGCAAGTCGATTGGCGGCGAGCTGCCGTCGGCGTGCGCTCGGAGGCGATGAAGCGCGCGGCGCAGGTCATTCGCAGGAATCGCGAACGCTATGCCAGAATGATGACGGACGAGATGGGGAAGACCGTTACTGACGGTTTGGCTGAACTCGAGAAGTGCGCCTTGTGTTGCGAATTCTTTGCGGAACATGCCGAAGAATTCTTGCGGCCGATCCCGCAGGATATGAGCGCTAACCATACCGGGCCCAAGCCTCCGCCGCGCGCTTTCGTGACGTTCAATCCGCTCGGCGTCATCCTTGCAGTGATGCCGTGGAATTTTCCCTTCTGGCAGGTGATACGATTCGCGGCTCCGCACTTGATGGCCGGAAATGCCGGTGTTCTCAAACACGCTTCCAATGTGCCGGGCTGTGCGCTTGCGCTTGAGGAGATCTTTCGAGAAGCCGGATTTCCGAGCAACATCTTCAGAACAGTGCTGCTGTCGTCGAAGGACCTCAAGCCTTTGATCGAGGACCCGCATATCGCCGCTGTTACGCTGACCGGCAGCGTCGCAGCCGGCAAGTCTGTCGCCGCGGCTGCGGGCGCCGTCATGAAGAAGGGAGTATTCGAACTCGGCGGATCAGATGGTTACATCGTCCTGGAGGATGCGGATCCGGTTGCCGCCGCGAAGATCTGCGCGCGCGGACGGATGGTCAATAGCGGCCAGAGCTGCATTGCGGCCAAGCGGTTTGTCGTGGTTGAGAGCATACGGGAAGCGTTCGAGCGCGCATTTGTCGAAGAGATGCGTCTCTATGTCATGGGAGACCCGAACGATCCGAAGACCAAACTAGGACCGATGGAAAGCGTGCGCTCGCGCGATCAGATCGCGAGTCAGGTCAGTCAGAGCGTGAAGCATGGCGCCAAGATTCTTCTCGGCGGCGAGGTGCCGAAGCAACCCGGCGCGTGGTATCCGGCCACGGTTCTCTCAAATGTGCGGCCGGGGCAGCCCGCGCATGATGAAGAGGTGTTCGGACCGGTCGCCGCCGTCATTTCCGCCAAGGACGAGGCGAATGCGATCAACATCGTCAATGACAGTCGTTTTGGCCTTGGATCGGCTGTGATAACCGGTGATACCGGTCGAGGAGAGCGTATCGCGGCGGAGGAGCTCGATGCCGGCGCCTCCTTTGTGAACGATAACGTTCGTTCAGACCCGCGGCTGGCGTTCGGCGGCGTCAAGAATAGCGGCTACGGGCGGGAGTTGTCCGCATTCGGCATCCGCGAATTCTGCAATATCAAAACGGTGCTGATCGAATCACTGTAGCTTTCAGCGCCCGCACGCGCGATTGGCCAGCCTGCGGTCAGGCACTCGCACGCACACGAGGTTCTGCTGGCGGAACCCAGCGACACGGTTGTTCCGTAGAACCATACCACGTTCATTGAATCTGAGAAATGAATCCCCTCAGGTTAAATTCGTGGTCCGCCATACGTCTGTCAATTCCTCCGAGTTTGTCATTCCTCAATTGTAAGCCACGCTGATCGCCGTTCGGCTTGTCCGGCTCCACCGTCGAATAGGAACGAACGGGTCCAGCGACGGTTGACGAGCGTCGCGATCCCCACGACGCCTCTGGGGCCGGTGCTCCATCCGCGACCCCTCATCATCAGGGGCCGCCAGCGTGGGAATCGCGAGACCCATCGGCTTACGCCGTCAAAGCACGGCCTGCAGCATAAGTGATGCGCTGCGTGGCGCGTCAAGCCGTTACAGCGCCGTCATTTTATCTTGCATTCGACGAGGAACGACGATGGCGATCAGGCGGAAACTGAGTAGCATTCTTCAAGTCGAGCCCTATGAGGGGCCGTCGGGAGGGTGGGGATCGGTGCGTTCGCTGGCGAGGAGCCTCACCCGTGAGCATGTGCCGTTGAGGGGCAGCCGCGTGCTGCTTAGCCAAAACAAGACCGGCGGCTTTATGTGCGTGAGCTGCGCCTGGGCAAAGCCTGCCGATCCTCGCGTCTTCGAGTTCTGCGAAAACGGCGCCAAGGCGACGACGTGGGAGATCACGCACAAGCGCGTCACGCCTGAGTTCTTCGCTGAAAGAACGGTCACCGAGCTTGAAAGCTGGGACGATCACGAGCTCGAAGCCGCTGGCCGGTTGACCCATCCCATGCGCTGGGACGCCACGATCGACAAATATGTTCCGGTAAGTTGGGAAGAGGCGTTTTCCGAAATCGGACGGGAGTTGCAGGCGCTTCAGCCGGAGCCGAACCGTGCCGTGTTCTACACCTCCGGCCGCGCTTCGCTGGAAGCTGCGTTCATGTACGGTCTGCTTGCGCGCGCCTACGGCACCAACAATCTTCCCGACAGCTCCAACATGTGTCACGAGACGAGCTCGGTCGCGCTGCCTGAAAGCATCGGCGTGCCGGTCGGGACTTGTACGCTTGACGACTTCGAGAAGACCGACTGCATCTTCTTCTTTGGACAGAATGTCGGCACGTCCAGCCCGCGCATGTTGCACCAACTGCAGGAAGCGGCGCGCCGCGGTGTGCCGATCGTCACGTTCAATCCGCTGCGGGAGCGCGGGCTCGAGCAGTTCGTCAATCCGCAGGCACCCGGCGAGATGCTGGCGGATATGCCGACCCGCATCAGTTCGCAGTATCATCAGATCAAGAGCGGCGGCGATACCGCGGCGATGATGGGAATCGCGAAGGCACTGCTCGCGCGCGAAGCGCGGGCTGATCGAGGCGCTCACGTGATCGATTGGGCCTTTGTCCGCGAGCATACGCACGGCTGGGACGAGTTTGCTTCGTCGGTCAATCGCTGCGAATGGTCCGAGATCGAGCAGCGATCGGGATTAAGTCGGGATGCGCTGGAGGTTGCCGCTGCGGTCTACGCGCAGGCGAAATCCGCCATGTTCATCTACGGCATGGGCTTGACGCAGCACGAGCGAGGCGTCGAAACCGTGCAGACCGTGGTCGATCTGGCGCTGATGCGGGGCAATATCGGCAGGCCCGGCGCCGGCATCTGCCCGGTGCGCGGCCACTCCAACGTGCAGGGGCAGCGGACGGTCGGCATCACGGAAAAGCCGGAGATGGTGCCGGCAGACAAGATCAAGGAGCTGTTCGGAATCGACGTGCCCGAAGGCAAGGGCCTGACGACGGTCGAAGCTTGCGCGAAAATCATTGATGGTTCGGTGCGTGCGATGGTTCTGCTTGGCGGCAACCTCGTGCGCTCCGTTCCGGAGCACCGCCTGGTCGAGCCAGCGTGGCGCAAGCTGCGTCTGACCGTCAACATCCTGACCAAGCTCAATCGCTCCGCGCTGGTCCACGGCGATGTCTCTTACATCTTGCCATGTCTCGGACGCATCGAGTTCGATGAGCAAGCGAGCGGGCGACAGGCGGTGTCCATGGAGGATTCCACCGGTTGCATGCACGGATCGCGGGGGCAAGTGCCGGCCGCCAGCGCACACCTGTTGTCCGAACCGAAGATCATCGCGGAATTGGCTAAGGCCGCGGCGCCGGGTCGCTCGACCATTCCCTGGGACGATTGGGTTGCGGACTATAGCCGGATACGCGATGCGATTGCGGCGACGTATCCCGACATCTTTCACGATTTCAATGCGCGGCTTTGGCAACCGGGCGGCTTTCACCGCCCGCTCGGCGCACGTCATCGGCAGTGGAAGACGGCCACCGGCAAAGCGAACTTCATCGTGCCGTCCTCACTGGCGAGCGATCCTGGCGCGGAAGCGCGCGATCAAGATGTGGTGCAACTCATCACACTGCGCAGCAACGGTCAGTTCAACACGACGATTTACAGCTACGACGATCGCTTTCGTGGCATCTATGGGTCGCGTCGCGTCGTGTTGATGCACCGCAATGACATCAATCGGCTCGCACTGGCCGAGGGGAGCATGGTGACGCTGTCGACAGCGGTCGACGATGGCGTAGCGCGGGAGGTCCAGGGGCTGCGTGTGGTCGCCTACAATATCCCGGAAGGGTGCGCGGCCGGTTATTATCCTGAGTGCAATCCGCTGCTGCCGCTCTGGCATCACGAGAAGAAAGCGAAGACACCCGCCGCGAAATCGATTCCGGTGCGCGTAAGGGCAGAAGGGCCCGGCCGCCCGGCCGCTCGATCGGTCCGGCAGAGCTAATGCACGAAAACGCTGTTCTCGATGCTTGAGCGCGCTTCCGTGGCAGGCGCTCCGGGCCAGATCGTAACGGCTCGTCGCGAGAGCTCCGAGGTTACGCACGAGCAGGAACCTTGGGTTAGGTTGCGATTGTCACGGCAGAAGGAGACCGCGATGGCAACGCTTTTAGTCATGGATCACAGCGGCGACACCCGTCACCACTTCGATGCTGGGGACCGCGAGCAATTGGCCGGGGCAGAGGCCCGCTTCAAGCAGTTGATCTCGGATGGCTATACGGCGGCGACGCGGAGACCGAGCGGGAACACGGTGCTGGCGCGATCACTGGATCCGACGGCGGAAGAAACCTTGTTCTACCCGCGGCTGGTGGGCGGATGACGCGGCTTCGTCCGCGCGAGGCGTTGATGTCGCTCCGGGCCACGCGCATTACGCTTAGGCTAGGCCGATGAGAGCAGGACTCCGCGGCCGATAGGAACCAAGCAAATGGCGCGGGCTTAAGCCCAATGGTCCGGATCAGCGCGATCGGCTCATCGACCCAAATACGCGCGCGTCCGATCACGCGTCGCCGGCACCGCAGGTTTTAGCAGGGCGGAAGCCCGCCGCGGCAGGACAAGCCAAATAGCCGTGGCGTACGTCGCGCCGGATCTTCGGCAGGCGCTGTCGGTTCAACCCACGGGCCGCCGATCCGGAACCATCAAGCAAGCGCCAACGGAGCAGCTCATGGACCTGAATGGCAAGAAGATCGCGATCCTCGCGACGCATGGCTTCGAACAATCGGAACTTGAAGTGCCACGCGACCGTCTGAAGAAGGCCGGCGCGGCGGTCGACGTCGTCTCGCTCGCTTCGGGCGAGATCAAGGGATGGGACAAGAAGGATTGGGGCCGTCCGGTCCAGGTGGACAAGACGCTGGATCAAGCCGCGGCCACTGATTACGACGCGGTGGTCCTCCCCGGCGGACAGATCAATCCGGACCTCCTGCGCGTCGAGGCCAAAGCCCTGAAGTTCATCAAGGATATCTTCGAGGCCAAGAAAACCGTCGCTGCGGTCTGCCATGGACCGTGGCTGCTGATCGAGACAGGCATCGCCAAGGGCCGCAAGATGACCTCGTACAGGTCGATCAAGACCGACATGGAGAACGCCGGCGCGAAGTGGCAGGACGCCGAGGTCGTCGTCGATCAAGGCGTGGTCACCTCGCGAAATCCCGGCGATCTTGAAGCCTTCAGCGCCAAGATCATCGAGGAGATCAAGGAAGGACGTCATACCCAACGCAGCGCGGTCTGAGGGATCGCTATGTCATTCTCGGAAGAGATGAACCGCTGCATCGAAAGCTGCCTCGCGTGCTACAAGACTTGTCTTGGCACGGCAATGGACCATTGCCTCGTCACCGGCGGCAAACATATCGAACCCGTGCATTTCCGCCTGATGATGGCGTGCGCCGAGATGTGCCGGACCGCGGCGCACTTCATGCTGATCAATACGCCACACCACAAGCATACGTGCCGCGAATGCGCGGAAATCTGCGCCGAGTGCGCCGCGGATTGCGAACGGGTTGGCGGCATGGATGAGTGCGTCGCAATGTGCAAAGCCTGTGCGGAGGTCTGCCGGAAGATGGCCAGCTAACACCGGGTCCGGAGTATCGACTTGGAGAACATCATGCACGACAGTACCATCAAGAAAGTCGCTCAAGCGACGGCTCCCAAGGGAGCTATGGGACAGACCTATCTCGTATCCGGCAAGCGTGTCGCGATGCGGCTCTGGGACAACGAGCAACCGCAGCAGAGTGATCCCGAGCAGCGGGACTACGAAACGGTCGGATACGTCATTGCGGGTCGGGCAGAGCTCACTCTCGAGGGACAGACAATTCGGCTGCAGAAGGGAGATTCCTGGCTGGTGCCCGCCAAATCTGAGCATAGCTATCGCATCCTGGAACCCTTCACCGCGATCGAGGCCACGTCGCCGCCGGCGCAAGTCCATGGCCGGGACGAGGTCTAGACGTAGGAGAGGCGGATGCTTGAGGAGAAACTAAAGGAAGCCATCGTCGGTGAGTTGATGCGTCAGGCGGCGGATCGGCCGGACGTTCTCCGCGTGCAGAATGCGCAGGAGCTCTCCGTGGCGGGCGCGATCGATCTGGACGCGCTTGTGATGGTGATCGCGGGCGCGGTCGCGGGCGGTCCCTGACACATCTTTGTCGGGAACAGAGTGGGATTTCGCGCTTCTGTTCTCGAGGAGATCGCAAATGAACCGAGAGTCTTCAAAGCCGACGACGCATGATCCCGGCCGCCTCAGCGATTGGGGATCTCATGCGCAAACCGACACGCCCTGGAGGGGCAACCCGGAAAAGGAGCAGCGTTCCGGGGCGCACGCGCCCGATCTGGAAAAATGGCATGAATCGAACACGCACTGAATGCGGGAATACTGAAGGGCGGGGAATGAAGAGAATAGATGTCACCATTTCACTTTCATATCGTACGTGACGACGGCGTGGTCGGCTCGACGGGCCACCCAGTCGCCGACCGCGATCAGGCCCTCGCGGTGGCAAAACGCCTCGCCATCGATCTTGCCGAGGAGCGAAAGGAATTTCTCGGTGGAGGTTATTTCGTCTCGGTGACCGACGACAACGAGCGCGAGATTCACCGTGAAAGCATCGATAGTGCCGAGAAGAGCGGCTGACCCGCGCCTGACAGGGCGAGCGGGGTGGTGCATCTTCTAATCTCTAATCTAATCGGAGCTGACGTAGTTGGCACGCCAA
The DNA here is from genome assembly GCF_045571475.1 of Bradyrhizobium sp. ORS 86. Lineage (NCBI taxonomy): Bacteria > Pseudomonadati > Pseudomonadota > Alphaproteobacteria > Hyphomicrobiales > Nitrobacteraceae > Bradyrhizobium > Bradyrhizobium sp. ORS 86. The sequence goes on from NZ_CP120699.1 coordinate 1,407,557, forward strand.
AGCAGCAACGTGACGACCAACGCCACGATCCCGCCGGCAATCAACATCCAGGGCACATAGTCAGCCACTGCTCCCAATCCATATGTTCGTGCCCCGCGAGGCCGAGCTCCGCGGAGCACGAGATCGTTCTTCATCCCGGATATCTAGAGCTGCGCATGCTGTGCGGTCGGTCGCGAGATTTGGCTCAGCGCCATGCCGGCGCCGTTGTTCCCTTTCGCCTGCGCGATGTCGCCGAGCGCGATGATACCGACGAGCCGCTTGTCGCGGCTGAGGACGGGAAGGCGGCGCACCTGTATAGCGCCCATATTTTGCGCGATCTGCTCGATGTCCTCGTCCTCGAAGCAGTACTTCACGTCGGCGGTCATGATGTCGCCGACCCGCGTGTCCGGGCCGCGTCCCATCCCGACGCCACGTACCGCGATGTCACGATCCGAGATCATTCCGATGAGACGGTCGTTGTCGGTAACAGGCAGCAGGCCGACGGCGAGCGCTCCCATCGCTTCCGCAGCATCGCGGAGCGTGTTGTCGGGGGTGCATAGCTGAACGTCTCGTGTCATAGCATCGGAAACCTTCATGATCGGCCCTTCCGTTGGCTGGTTGCTTCAACCGCCTAACGATACCGCCCCGAGCTCCGTTCCTAAGTTTGTCCGGCGTTCTGTGTGGTCAGATCGAAGGATTTGATGACGTAGTGCTGCTCCAGCAGGCGCAGAAGGTCGACCGGCGGCCGAGAATTCTCGGGACGTCGCCAATATACCTCGAACGCATACTCTACGTCCGTCGAGGTGCCGCTGCCTCGCCGTTCCTGAAACCGCGCATGGTAATGTAGCGGTTCGATCAGCGTCGGCAGCGCCTCGATCACGCTGACATCGGCCGCACCACCGATCGTCAAGGTAGCGCGGTGGAGCCGGGGAATTCTGACATCGACCCATTTGAGGACCGAAAGCGTAACGACGCCAATGGCGGTTCCGACGCAACCAAGGACGAGCTGACCACCGCCGAGACACAGACCGATGACCGTGATCAGCCAGAGCGTGGCGGCCGTCGTCACGCCGGTTACGAGATCGCCCTTCTTGAGGATCGTGCCGCCGCCGATGAATCCGACGCCCGTCAGGATACCGAGCGGAAGCCGCATCAGGTCCATCTGGATGAAGGACGTTGAACCCTTTCCGTCGACGGTCAGCAGAAGATTGGCCTGAATCATCGACAGCGAGGCGGCGAGTCCGACCAGGATCGTGGTCCGCAAGCCCGCCGCACGTCCGCGCGCGCCACGGTCAAAGCCTAGGATCATGCCGGCCAAAATTGTCAGAGCGAGGCGGACGGCGATGTCGGACCAAGTCGGGTGAAGCGGCACGTTCCGCCTCGCGCCTACGCAGGGCCTGCGGCTGCAGTCCGAACCGACGTGCCGGATGATCGGAGGTGGGCGATCGCGCCGCGGTCATCGGTCGTTACCGCGTTGATCGTTTCCGGCACAGCAGACGACATCGCATCGGCTCCCTTCCAGAGCACCCAATGCAGCCGTGGAACGTTGGTTCCTATTTCCGGGATCGGTGAGCCTCCGGCTCAAGGAACTCGCAAAGCCGATTGGCATCTGCTGGTGCCGCGCTCTTTTGATCATTGTCGAAATAGACGTAGACGTCGTGCCCGCGCCTGCTCCAGGCGCGTATATGCTTCGCCCAGTCAGCAAGCTGCGCTGGCCGGTAGTGGCCACTGTACCGGCCGCTCGGGCCGTGGCCGCGGACATAGACAAAATCGGCGGTGCGCTTCCAGGGAGCCGGTGCGTCGTGATGATCGGAAATGCAGAGGGCGATATTGCTCGCGGCCAGAAGCTTCAGGATTCGCGGTTCGTACCAGCTCGGATGGCGGAATTCGAAGGCATAGCGCCGGCGGCGCTTCAGAAGTTTGAGAAACCCCGCAAGACGATCAGCATCGATGGTGAAGTTCGGCGGCAGTTGAAACAGGACGGGCCCGGCCTTGCTACGGAGCAGTGACAGCCGATCCTCCAGCAGTTCGAGGCTGTTGACCGAGGTCTCGGACAGTCGCTTCCAGTGGGTGATGAATTTCGAGGCCTTCCAGGCAAAGACGAACTCGGGATCGGTCGCATCGCGCCAGCCTGCAACCGCCTTTTCCGTGGGAGTGCGATAGAAGACGCCGTTCAGCTCCGTCGTGCGGAACTGGCCCGCGTAATAGTCGAGCTGGCGATTCAGCGGCAATCCCTCCGGGAAGAACGGACCGCGCCAGGAGGCATAGTGCCAGCCGGATGTACCAATCAGAACGCGCGCCATACTCTCAACACGGATCGTGGCATCAGGCATCCTCTACGACTTGGCGGTCCGGTCGCGCCCGGCAAGGTCAGCCTCCCAACCAAATATGGACCGGCCATCGAGGGTTGGGGAACGGGCGCGTTCGGTCGCCACAAAAGCATCGAATGACGGCCCGCTTGCCGCCCGCTCCAGCCTGCGCGCCTGCTCGTCAAGCCGCTTGAGCGCCTCGATCTGCTCGTCGCGGCCGAGCTTTGCCTGCTGCACAGCCGATTTCAGCACCCGAATGGTCTCGTCGTAGATCTTGATGGGCACGGGAAAAGGATGGCGGTCCTTGCCACCGTGGGCGAGCGAGAAGCGCGCCGGGTCCCGAAACCGATAAGGCGTGCCATGGACGACTTCGGCCACCATGGCCAAGGATTCCACGGTGCGCGCGCCGACACCAGGCATCAGCAACAGATCGGGGAAGTCCAACGGACCGCGATCCGCGGCGGCGGCCAGCGTGCCGTGCAGGCGCCGGATGAAAACATCGCTTGGTCGGACATCATGATGGGACGGCATGATCAGGTGTAGCAGGTCCGCTTGTGGCGGGGCCCTGTCCGTCAGCTTGGCATATTGGTGCGCGATGCCGTCCGGCCCGAGCGCAGCGAGCAGGTCGAGCTGCGCCTGGCGCGAGGCTTCGGCGCGGCGATCGGTGAGGTTGACGATCTCGCCCTGCGAGGGACCATCGATCGCACTGTGCGGTTCATCGACAAAATCGCGCAACCCCTCGGAATGCCAATGATAGCGTCGCGCCTGCCGTTTGCGGTCGTTCATGCCTTGCTGGACCACGGTCCACCTGCCATCCCTGCTGACGAAGAAGCCGTGGAGGTACAGCTCGAACCCGTCCTGGACCGCCGCGCCGTCGACCTTGGCCACCAGCCGGCTGGCGCGGGTCAGGGCAGCGCCGTCGAAGCCGATACGTTCGCCAAGCGCCGATAGCTCTTCCGGGGTACGCCGCGAATGCCTGCCGCGCCCACCGCACACATAGATTCCCAGTTCGTCCTGCATCGGCGCCAGACCGCGCTTGAGCGCGCCGATGACGCTGGTGGTGATGCCGGAGGAGTGCCAGTCCATACCCATGACCGCACCGAATGATTGGAACCAGAACGGATGCGAGAGCCGTTGCAGGAATGCGTCCCGTCCGTAGTGATGGACGATGGCTTGCGTGATGATCGCGCCCAGCGCCGCCATACGTTCAGCGAGCCAAAGTGGCACACGTCCGCCGTGGAGCGGAAGGTCGGCACTGCCAGTTCGTCGGGCCATGGCGTTCCCTGATCCTGAATCTGCTTGACCCTAACAGCAAATGCGACGGCGCGCATTCTGGCAAGGGCCGGTGGGTTCGTGATGTGGCGACGCGAGCAGTTCGGTGCCAGACGTACGAAGCCCCTGTTAGGAACAACGCGCGCAGGCAGGAGGTTAGGCGATTGAAGCGGACGGCATCAGCATCCGAAAGAGGCCCCTATGTGCGAGTCCAGCCTTCACTCCGTTTTGTCGCGCGCGGCTATGGTCCGCAAGTCGATCAGGGCACGTGAACGCGACCCCATTTAGCTCCGGGTGTATCAAGTGAATCGTCCCGCCCGAACCGTTATCATCACCGGCGCTTCCGCCGGGATTGGTCGCGCCATCGCGGGTCGTTTCGCGCGGGCGGGCGATCGAGTCGGCCTGATCGCGCGAGACCCGGCTGCACTGGAGGACGTCCAGCGCGAATTGCTGCGATCCGGCGCCAAGGCTGTGGAATGGGTAGCGGTGGACGTATCCGATGCTGCGGCGGTGTTCGCCGCTGCCGATCAACTCGAGCGGCGGCTCGGCTTCATGGATATATGGATCAACGACGCCATGGAAACCGTGTTCTCAACGGTGGCCGACATTGATCCAGCGGAATTCCGGCGAGTGACAGAGGTCACCTATCTCGGCTTCGTGCATGGCACCATGGCAGCGCTGCGATCGATGCGGCCGCGCCGGCGAGGTCGCATCATCCAGATCGGATCCGCGTTGGCCTATCGCGGCATTCCCCTGCAAGCGGCCTACTGTGGTGCCAAGCACGCGATGCGCGGATTCACCGACTCGCTCCGTGCGGAGCTGTTCCACGAAAGATCACCCGTGACCGTGAGTATCATCGAGCTGCCGGCGGTCAACACACCGCAATTCGACTGGGCGCGGGCGCACATTCCGCGCACGCCACGGCCGATGGGAGCGCCTCTCGAGCCGGAAGCGGTTGCCGACGCGGTGTTTCGCGTGGCCGAAGGATCGTCACGCGAATATTGGCTTGGCCTGCAAACGATCCTCACGATCCTCGGCAACAGCATCGTTCCTGCGTATCTCGACCACTACCTGGCGCGTAAGGCCGTGGCGGGTCAGCAGACCGGCACTCCGCTCTCCATCGGTCGCGACGACAACCTGGATCACCCGGTCACGGCGTTGCATCGGACCCGGGGCTCGTTCAGCACAGGAGCGTCGCACCATGCGCCACTGGTGGTGGGGTGGTTGGCGCGGGCTGCCTCTGTCGTCATTGGCGCGACGTTGCTTTTCGCGGCTGGAGCTGCTGCCGGCAGGCGCCGCTCGTCAAAGTAATGAAAGCTATAGTGGTCAGAGCCCCGCCAGTTCGCCGCGCCGGCTCATCGCTCTGATCCGGTCAGCCGTGCGGCAGGCAATCGCCTGTATGGTCAGCGAGGGATTGACCCCGCCGACGGTCGGAAATACCGAGCCGTCGCAGATCCATAAATTGGGGATGTCCCAGCAGCGGCAATCGGCATTGACGACGCTGCTCGCGGGATCATCGCCCATCCGGGCGGTTCCATTGAGATGACAGGTGTCGTCGTCCTCATCCCATATATCGTGGACATCCACTGCTTCCAGCGCCCGACGCATGAACTTGAGCGAATGCGCGATCAGGCGCTTGTCATTGTCGCAAAAGGAATAGGTGACACGTGGGATGCGCAGCCCGTTTTGATCGAGCTCGTCGGAGAGGGTCACGCGGTTGCGCTCCTGGGGCAGTGTCTCGCCGACAATCTTGAGACCGACCTGATGGTTGTAGTTCTCCATGGCGTCGAGCAGCGCCTGCCCCCACAGTCCGCGCTTGCTGGCCTGCGTCGTGCCCCACACGATTGGCAGCGGGCCTTGGCTCATGTAGCAATAGCCGCCGTGGAAGTCCTTGCCCTTGTCCGTGTAATTCCAGTGCTCTGTGATCGCGAGCGAAGGCGGCCCTTTGTAAGAGCGGATTTCCTGGTCCATCACGCCCCACACCGCCTGATTGGACTGAACCATCAGGTTCTTGCCGAGCAGCCCGGAGGAATTGGCTAACCCATCCGGGAACTTTCCGCTGGCCGAGTTGAGCAGCAGGCGCGGTGTCTCGATTGCGTAGCCGGCGACCACGACATTCTTTGCTCTCTGGAAGCGCCAACGGCCCGCGCGCAGATAGTGGACGCCGGTCGCGAGCCCGGTGCGGTCGTGCTCGATCGACCCCACCATCGCAAGGTCGCGAATCTCGGCGCCGGCTTTGAGCGCACGCGGCAGCCAGGTCAGCAGCACGCTCTGCTTGGCATTTGTGGAGCAGCCGATCACGCACATCCCCCGATAGACGCACGGATGAGCAAGCCCGCGGGGGGCGGAAAGCGTGGCCAGCGGCGTCGGCGTCCAATCGATGCCAAGTGCTTCGGCGCCTTCGGCAAGGACCAGGGCGGCTGCGTTCAGCTCGTGCGGACGATACGGATAGCGCGGACGCTTTGGCCCCCAGGGATAATGAAGCGGTCCGGAAATCTTTAGAACCTGTTCTACCTCGGAGTAGTAGTCCCACATTTCGCGCCAATCGATCGGCCAGTCGACGCCATAGCCAAGCTGGCTGCGCGATTTGAACCATTCGGGCCGAAACCGAAGCGATACCATGGCGAAGTGAACGGTCGATCCGCCGACGCTCTTTCCCGAATTGTTGGCGCCGAGCTGAAGCGGATTGTCGCCGTCGACGATTCGCCTGTCGGTCCAATAGAGCTTCGACTGATGCATCTCGTCGGAGGCGAAATCCTCGAGCGGGCGCCAGTAGGGGCCCGCGTCGAGCGCGACGACGGAGAAGCCATACTCCGCGAGCTTGCAGGCAAGCGTTCCACCTCCCGCGCCCGTACCGACGATAGCGAAGTCGACCGCCTCATCCTCCGGATATTCGCGCATCGGAACCCAGGCGCCCGGCCTGAAGACATCAGGTGCGCGTCCGTTCAAGGCTCTCGGCGAGGTCTCATCCCACACGTTCATTCTCCCGGCGCGCCTGATCTTCCCGGCCGGGTGATGCCTCGGCAGCTTCCCAGGGGTCGCGGCGATCGAAGTTCATGCGTACGTAGCCGCGGGGGCTTGCCGGTCCGCCAAAGCCGATTTCATTCCATGACGCCGGGTGCGCGTAGTAGGCGCTAACGATGTCGTGCAGCATCCGCTTGGCAAAGAAGATCGCTGCCGGCATATCCTCCCAGGCGTCGCTTGATACTTGTCCGCGCTGGATTTTGCCCAACAGCCAATGCTGCTGGTCATGACTCAAATCGCAGAATGGCTTTTCGCACGCCGCCATGGCTTCGGCGTCAATGGCAGCCAATCCCAATCGCCAGGCCTTGTCCTGCTCGGGCAGCCGGGCATCGCGATAGCCGTCGCCCTTGCCGCTGTAGAGCTTCTGGTCGATCATCGCCGCGAGTGGCGCCTTGACGGCACGATCAGCCGGTTGGGGGATGATTTGCTCGCACAGCGAGCGGAGCGTCTTCCACTCAGCTTCGTCGCAGAACCGGTGGAATTCGGGATCGAGGCCGCAGCGCGCATCAATCACCGCGCGGGTCTGGTCATTCCATGATACTGAGTTGCGCTTGTTAAGAACATTGTAGCCCGGATAGCGCTCAGTCATGAGAGCTAGCTTTCCCATTTCTTTCAACCAATGCCAGGGCGGCAAGCCCCGCTAGTGCCAATCCTGCGAACGATGGCGGAGCAGGCAAGGGCGGACCGTTGAGAATGTTCTGGCTCCAATTGCGCCAGCCACCCATGTTGCGGGAAACGCCGTAGGCGTGAAATCCGACCCCGGCAAAACCCAGCAGTGCCGTCAATCTGAGGCCAAGCTTCGCCGCCCGCCGCAATATGTTGCCGGGACGGAACAGCGTGGTGGTGAGAAGGCCAGCGGCAGCGGGTGGCACGGCAACGGGCAGAAACATGCCGGGGTTCTGGAAGGCGCCACGGAAGTGCAGCAAGCCTGCTTCCGCGACCGTTCCGGCCAGGCCTGCGGAAGCTACGATGCCCAGAACTTCGCCCGCCGGATATCCCAGAATTGTGGAGGCCTCATCGCCTCTCACTCTCTCCGCGCCGCGGCCGAGTATTCCAGCAAGCAATAAAGCCGCAGGCGCGCCGACAGGCGCTGCATAGAACAGGTTGAGCCATGACAGACCGCCCGGCCTTTTCATGATGTTGTATCCGTGGAAACCGAGCCCGGCTGCTCCGGTCAGCGCGGCGAGGCCATAGAGGCCGTCGCGAGCCACGCGAGATTTGCCTCGCGCATCCAGGATCCCGAGCAGGCTTGCGGCCAGAGCGGCGGCCGAGACCCCCAGCGGAAGATACATCCAGCGGTTCTGGAAGGAGCCTCGATAGTGATCCAGTCCGCTGTCCACCAACACTGAAAGTGAGAGCAGGGCAGAGCTGAGGTCGAGCTTACGTCCGATGTTGCTGCGCCATTCGCGATCGGGCGTCCGAGCCGGAGCTCTTGGCGCATATTTCTTGTTCAAGCTAGTCGCGGTCGCCTGCAGCGAGGCGAGCGCTGTGCGCTGCGCATCGACCGCCGGCACGCGTCTCATGCCAGCGCCTCCCCTGACGTATGGTAGGGTGCGGCATCCACGGCCTTGAAGCCAAGTCCGTGACCGAAGCGCGACAGATCAGGCGCGATGTCGCCGTCGCGAAGGGCCGGTGCGCCATCGAACAGCATCTGCTCGATGCGAACATGGTCGTGAAACCATTCGATGTGACGCAATCCCGGAACGGCGCAAGCGAGATGGCGATGCATGGACGGCGCGCAGTGCGCCGAGATGTCAATGTGCTTGGCCTCGGCCAGCGCAGCTATTTTCAGGAAGCCGGTGATGCCGCCACAGCGCGTAACGTCGGCCTGTAGCACATCAACTGCGTCCTCCGACAGGAGGTGACGGGCGTCGTCGAGCGTGAAGACATACTCGCCGGCCGCTACTTCCAATCCAGCCGGCGTCCGGCTGCGAACGGCGTGCAAGCCCGCTGAATCGTCGGACGAGACGGGTTCTTCGAACCAGCGAATGCCCAGGTCTTCCGTCAGGGCCGCGAAGCGCAATGCCTGCTTGACGTCGAACGCGCCATTGGCATCGACGAATAATTGACAGTCGCCAATCGCCTGCCACGCGAATTCTGCACGCTTCGGATCAAGCTCCGGGTCACTGCCGATCTTCATCTTGACAAAACGGCAGCCGTCGACTTTCGCCCAGCGTCCAAGTTGCTCGCCCAATTCCTCGTTCGAATAGGAGGTGAAACCGCCGCTGCCGTAGACTGGCACAGTGTCGCGGCAACAGCCGAGCAGCTTTGCCAGCGGAACGGCAAGCAGTTGTGCCTTCAAATCCCAAAGCGCGAGATCGATCGCCGAAATCGCGCAGCTCGCGATGCCGGACCGTCCAACGTTGCGGACGGCGCGCTGCATCGCGGCCCAGCAGCCTGCAATATCGAAGCAGTCGCGATCGGTGATGGCGGGCGCCAGCAGTTCCTTGATCACGGCCACGACCGAGGCGTCGCCATAGGTCAAGCCGAGCCCACGCCTTTTTCCAGCACTGACGTAGGCGACGATAAGAGTCGTCGAGGTCCATGCGAGCGTACCATCCGCCTCGGGCCGGTCTGTCGGGATGCGATAGGCCGCGCCGTCGATCTTGCCGATTGTCGCTCCGCCGTTCCGTTCAGTCATTGCCACGGTCTCCACCGCCCGGCAGGATGGATTCCAGAACCTGGCGCGCGGTTCCCTTGATGACGCGCGCTTCGCGAGGGTCTCCCTTGATCAGGCTTTCGCTGAACTTTTTGGCTTGCTTCAGCGTGATGTGTGGCGGCAGCGGCGGCACCTCGGGATCCGTCTTGACCTCGAGAACCACCGGCCGGTCAGCGGCCAAAGCTTCGTCCCAGGCGGAGCCAAGCTGGTCAGGATGATCGACGAAGAGCCCCTTCAGACCGATCAGCTCGGCAAAACGATGATACGGCACGTTGGGGATCTGTTGTGAGGCATTGAATTTGGGATCGCCTTCCATGACGCGCTGCTCCCACGTTACCTGATTGAGGTCCTCGTTGTTCAGCACGCAGACGATGCAGCGATGGTCGCTCCACTTCTTCCAGTACTGCGCGATCGTGATGAGTTCGGCCATGTTGTTCATCTGCATGGCACCATCCCCGACCAGTGCGATGACGGGTCGGTCCGGATGGGCGAACTTGGCCGCGATTGCATATGGAACGGCGGCTCCCATGGAGGCCAGACCGCCCGAAAGGGATGCCATCATCCCGCGTCTGACTTTGAGATCGCGGGCGTACCAGTTGGCGCACGATCCGGAATCGCTTGTCAGGATCACGCGATCCGGCAGGCGCGGCGACAGCTCCCAGGTGATGCGCTGCGGATTGACCGGTTTGGCCGGTTGCATGGCGCGACCTTCAAGCGTCTTCCACCAGTCCTTGAGGTTGGACGCAATCCGTTTGCGCCATGCCCCGTCACCCTTGTCGCGAAGAAGCGGCAACAGCGCCGTCAAGGTTTCGGCGGCGTCGCCGACAAGGTTGACCTCCATCGGATAGCGCAACGACAGCATGTCCGGCGCGATGTCGATCTGCACGCCGCGGGCCTGTCCTTCCTTGGGGAGGAACTCGGAATATGGAAAGCCGGACCCGATCATCAGCAGCGTGTCGCACTCGGTCATCAGATCGTAGCTTGGCTCGGTTCCGAGCAGGCCGATTGAGCCTGTGACCCAAGGGAGGTCGTCGGGAAGAGCGGCCTTCCCGAGCAATGCCTTCGCGGCGCCGGCGCCGAGCTTGTCGGCGACGGCAATGACCTCATCGGTCGCGCCAAGCGCGCCTGCGCCGACCAGGATGGCAACCTTCTTGCCCTTGTTGAGGATGTCTGCCGCCTTGCGAAGGTCGGCTTCGTACGGAACAACCCTCGGCTTGGTGAAGCCGATGCCCGAATGGATCGTGCCGTGAGCCCGTGGCGGCTCCTCGTACGCCGCCTCCTGCAAATCATTCGGAAGAACGATCGCCGTGACCCGCCTTTCGCCGAGTGCCGTGCGGATCGAGCGGTCAATCAGATGTCGAACCTGGGCCGGAGCCGAAGCCTGCTGCACAAAGGCGCCGGCGACATCCTTGAACATGGATGGGAGATCGACCTCCTGCTGGTAATGACCTCCGATTGCCGTTCGCGCCTGTTGCCCGGCGATTGCCAGTACCGGCATATGATCGAGCCGCGCATCGTACAAGCCAGTAACAAGGTGAGACGCTCCAGGTCCGGAAGTCGCAATACAAACGCCGAGCTCTCCGCTAAACTTGGCATAGGCGGAAGCCATGAACGCGGCCATCTCCTCATGCCGCGCCTGGATGAACTCTATCTTGCCGTTGGCCCGGTTGAGCGCACCGAACACGCCGTTAATGCCGTCACCGGGATAACCGAAGATCTTCCGCACGCCCCAATCATGTAAGCGATTGACAATGAAGTCGCCGACGGTCTGTGCCATGAGCTTGCTCATCTGAAATCGGTGATGGCCGTGTTGGCCTCGTTCATTCAGCAACGGCACGGAGTTTGCGATGTTCCTGTCAAAACGATTAAGTGCAGCCCGCGTGAACTGTCGTCCTTCTCCGTCCAGCGGCAACTCAAACCGTGCATCAAATCCGAGCGAGCGATCCAGCGACGGCGCAGGATTAATTTTCGCGTCGCAGGGTCGAGCTGAGGCATCGTCCGATGATGACGTCCGGCCCATCGCCTTCCAGGAGGAGGGTAAGTACAGTTGTACTGCCGGCACCGGCGGCCGACTGGAGGGACGCGCGCGCCCGACTGGACTGCTTCGATCAATCGAGCCGTTGTGATCGATCTCGTCGAGCGACGCGACCGAAAGAAATCCGAGCGAGTCTAACCGCTTAAGGACGGATTCCGGCCGGACAAGCGGCGAGCGCCCGCGTAGGCGAGCTCAAAGCCGGCTTAGGAACCATGGATTTCCGATCGCGTTTGGCCTTGGGGTTCGGCGCCAGGCATTGGGGTGGCTTGGCGACGGTGAGAACGCGCATGCCGCACTTATTCCGACCATTCGCGGATACGGTGGCGCGCAGCGTCCTGGTGTCCATTGTGGTCGTGCCGCTCCTAGCAATCGGTCTCGCTTATTGGGTATCTGCATCAGAGCATGTGACCGGCGAAGAGATCACGCTCGACCAGCCGGTACCCTTCAGCCACGCGCATCATGTCGGCGGTCTCGGCCTCGATTGCCGCTACTGCCACACCGGTGTCGAGTCGTCGCCTGTTGCCGGCATCCCGCCAACCCACACCTGCATGACATGTCACTCCCAGCTCTACACGCAGGCCGCGATGCTTGCACCGGTTCGGAAGAGCCTCGCTGAGGGCCGCCCCATTCACTGGAATAAGGTGAATCGGCTGCCGGCCTACGTCTATTTCGATCACTCGATCCATGTCGCCAAGGGTATCGGCTGCACGACCTGCCACGGCGACGTCGCCAACATGCCGCTGATGCGGCAGGCTGCTCCGCTCACCATGGGTTGGTGCCTCGATTGTCACCGCAATCCCGCGGCGAAGATGCGTCCGGTATCGAAAGTGTTCGATCCGTACTGGAAATTTCCAGATGACCAGGCCGAGCAGGGGCTCATCCTGGCGCATCAATATCTCGACAACAAACATCTCACGGACTGCTCGATCTGCCATCGGTGAGTCGTTATGGAAGCCATTCGCGACATCAGGCATGAACCGCACGCGTTGAACTCCGCAATGGATCGCCGTGCCGCATTGAAATTGTTCATGACTGGCGTTGCGGCCACGCTGGCTTCCTGCGGCCGCCCGCCGGAGGAGATCGTGCCCTATGTCGAGATTCCCGAACGTGCAACGCCCGGGGTACCGCTGCGTTTCGCAAGCGCGTTGCCGTTAGCCGGTTATGGTCGCGGAGTGATTGTCACCTCGGTCGAGGGGCGGCCCATCAAGGTCGAAGGCAACCCGCGGCATCCAGCCAGCCTCGGCTCGACCGATCTCTACGGCGAGGCAACGGTGTTGTCGCTCTACGATCCGGACCGCTCAAAGGCACCCTATAGCGAGAACCGCACGCAGTCGTGGAGTGCGTTCGAAGCTGCGTTGCGCCCGCGGCTTGACCGGCATCACGCGGAGCAAGGGAAAGGACTGGTGGTCCTGACGCGGCGCATCACGTCGCCGAGCTGGCTTGCCCAGTTGGACGTCTTGAAGCGATCGATGCCGCAGATGAAGTGGTACCGCTACGAAGCGGTTGAAGACGATGCGATCCGCAACGGCGCGAAGATGGCGTTCGGCCGTCTCGCGACGCCGCTTCCACGCCTTTCCGATGTCCGCGTCATGCTCACGCTGGATAGTGATCCCATCGGCACGGGTCCCGAACAAATCAGCTATGCGCGCGGGATCGTCGACGCGCGCCGCCCGCAGGCGCCGGCGGACTCGCTGCGGCTCTATTCCGCCGAGCCGGACTGGAGCCTGACCGGGGCGCTGGCCGATCACCGCATCGCCCTTCCGCCTGAGTTGATCCGCAATGTGGCGATCGAAGTTGCCCGCGCGATGGGGGCGGGATTTGAGCCGGCTGACCTACCGGATGAGATCAAGGAATTTGCCGCAGCCGCGGCAGCAGATCTTCAGGCGCGGCGCGGTGCGGGCCTGGTGATGGCCGGACCGCGGCAACCGTCCGAGGTCCATGCGCTTTGTCACTGGATCAACGCGCAGCTACGAGCGCCGGTGGACTTCATCGCGCCTGTCGACCCCGTTACGGAGGGGCACACCGAGTCGCTGCGTAGTTTCGTTTCCGACGTGCGCGGGGGACATGTCGAGACGTTGATCATCGTTGACGCCAATCCTGTCTATGACGCTCCCGGCTCGCTCGGATTAGATGAAGCGATCAGGGCAGTACCTTTCAAAGCGCATTTTGGCGGGTACCGCGACGAAACCGCACAACTGTGCACGTGGCATCTTCCGCTTACGCATGTGCTGGAAAGCTGGTCCGACATCAGAGCCTACGACGGAACTGCGAGCATCATTCAGCCGCTGCTCATTCCGCTTTACGACAGCCGCGATCCGCATCAGGTGCTGGCAATGCTGCAGACAGAGGCCGGTCCGTCTACTCTCGATCTGGTTCGCAACCAGTGGACATCGGCTGCTTCCGGGAAAGACCGCGCGGTTTTGTGGCGACAAACTTTGCATGACGGCGTCGTCGCCAATTCGGCCTTCGCGAAGATTTCGCTGCCGTCGGTCAGCCTTCCCAAGGTCGCGCCAGCCACCGCCGCAGGGCGCTTTTCACTGGCGCTGGCCCCCGATCCTTCCGTGTTCGACGGAGCAATGGCCAACAACGCGTGGCTGCAGGAATGTCCAAAGCCATTCACCAGCCAAGTCTGGGGAAACGCATTGCACGTCGCGGAGTCCGATGCGCGCGAGCTCGGGCTTGGCGACGGCGAAGTCGTACAGCTCAAGCGCGGCGAAACGACACTCGAAGTGCCGGTCTTGATCAGTCACGGACAGGCGCCGGGTGTGCTGTCGACGACGCTTGGTTACGGTCGAAAGCATGCCGGGACAATCGGGTCCGGTGTCGGCTTCGACGTCTACCCCTGGCGCGACGCCGAGTCGCCGTGGCTGATCGACAACGTCACGGTTGTCAAAACCGCGCAACGAAGCGAAATATTGCAGACGCAACATTTCTTCGATCTGGAAGGCGAGGCAGAAACGTTGCAGCCGCGCCTGACGCTCGCGGACCTAGCCAGCGGTAATTTCCATTTCGAGCGACCGGGCAGCAACCCGCCGACGCTCTACCCGCCGGTGGAGGCCGACACTTACGAATGGGCCATGGCGATCGACGCTTCGGCCTGTATCGGTTGCAACGCCTGCGTCATGGCTTGTCAGGCGGAGAACAATATTCCGGTTGTTGGTCCCGACGAAATCGCCATGGGCCGCGACATGCATTGGATGCGGATTGACCATTACGTGGTCGACGGGCGTCCGGGCTTTAGTCCGACCCCCTGCATGCATTGCGAGCACGCACCCTGCGAGCCCGTCTGTCCGGTGGCGGCCTCGATTCACGATAGCGAGGGGTTGAACGTTCAGGTCTACAACCGTTGCGTCGGCACGCGCTTCTGTCAATCGAACTGTCCATACAAGGTCCGCCGTTTCAATTTCGCCGGTTACGCTGATGGCCAGGAGTACGGCAACCTCGGCGAGGATATCGTCAAGGCTGTCTTCAATCCGAACGTTACGGTCCGCAGCCGGGGCGTGATGGAGAAATGCACCTATTGCGTCCAGCGGATCAGCGTCGGCCGGCGTTCCGCCGAACGGGAAGGCCGCAGGCTTCGGGATGGTGAGGTGGTCACGGCCTGCCAAGCGGCGTGCCCCACCAAGGCGATCCATTTCGGAAACCTGTCCGATGCGAATTCACGCATCAATGCATTGCGTGCCGACCCGAGGAGTTATTCGCTTTTAGGTGAGCTCGGGACACGTCCGCGAACGACTTATCTGGCCCGTCTGCAAAACCCAAACCCGGACTATGGGAAGGCCCGCTCATGACCATGGCGCTGACCATCCCGGTGGAGAAATCGGCCGAACCAGAGCGATGGACACTGCCGGAGGCGCGCAGCCTGGAAGCCGTCAACGCAATCGTTGCGGCGCCCTTGCTGGAACCTTCGTCCTGGAGCTGGCGTGCATGGTGGATCGGCTTTTGCGCAAGTCTCGCGGCAACGATCGCATTTCTGGTCACGGTTTTTCTTATCTTCTCTCGCGGCATCGGCATCTGGGGTGTGAACTCGACAGTTGTGTGGGGCTTCGCCATCGCCGACTACGTCTGGTGGATCGGCATCGGCAATGCAGGGACCCTGATCTCCTCGATGTTGCTGCTGATGCGTCAAAGATGGCGGGCATCGACCAATCGCTTTGCCGAGGCGATGACGCTGTTTGCGGCGACCATCGCCGGAATTTTTCCCATTATTCACCTTGGACGGCCGCTCTATTTTTACTGGCTCACTCCTTATCCCAACACCATGCATGTCTGGCCGCAGTGGCGCAGCGCGCTGATCTGGGATTTCTGGGCGATCCTGAGCTACATCCTGTTCTCGATCCTGTTCTGGTATGTGGGCCTGATTCCGGATTTCGCGACGATGCGGGACCGGGCGCGGAAGCGGGGGCAGGCGGTCTTCTACGGAGTTCTCGCCCTTGGCTGGTGCGGCTCGTCGCGGCAGTGGCAAGTCTACGAGAAACTTCATCTCGCGCTCGCCTGCCTCGGCGTTCCCCTCGTCGTGTCGTTGCACAGCGTGGTCGGGATGGACTTTGCCGCCAGCCTGATGCCGGGCTGGCAGGAGACGATCTTCCCGCCGTATTTCGTGGTCGGTGCGATGTATTCCGGCTTTGCCATGGTCGCCTGTCTGGCGGCGCTGGTGCGGTGGGGTTTCCGCATGGAGGGACTGATCACTACGGAGCATTTCGATGTGATGGCCAAGATCATGCTGGCGGCATCGATCATCATGGGTCTGTCCTACGCCACCGAATGGTTCAATGCATGGTACGGAGGCGAGCGCGCGGATCGCAGCCTCGTTGTATTCGAATTCACGGGGCATTACGCGCCGATGTTCTGGGGACTTCTGCTCTGCAATGTGGCGATACCGCAGGCATTCTGGTGGGCAGGAATCCGCCGCAGCGTGGCCGCTGTCTTCGTCATCGCGGTCATCATCAACATCGGGATGTGGCTGGAGCGCATTCTGATCATCTGGAACACGCTGTCGCACGACTATCTGCCGAGCGCATGGCGAATGTTTCTTCCGACCGTCTGGGACTGGATGGTGACATTCGGTTCGCTCGGCCTGTTCGCGCTGATGTTTCTCCTCTTTGTGCGCATCATTCCGGTGGTCTCGATGCATGAGGTGAGAAAGCTCGTTGCGGAAGGGGAGCGGCCATGACGCAGTTGCTTCTGGCCGAGTTTGCGGATCAGCGGCGCTTCATCGAGGCGGCTCGCTTTGTCCACGACGCACCCTGGCGTGTGGTCGAGGCGTACACGCCTTATCCGCTCGAGGAGCTGCCGGTTGCACACAGTCATACGGAGAGCCGGATACGTCCGGTGATGTTCGCCGGCGGCGTTTTGACGGCGGCCCTGGCTTATGGCCTCGAATACTATTCGGCAGTCATCAATTATCCCTACGACAGTGGCGGGCGCCCACTGCACTCATGGCCGACTTTCATGCTGGTCCCGTTTGCGACCGGCATTCTCGTGGCCGCGATCTGCGGCTTCGTGACATTTCTGTTCGAGGCGCGGCTGCCCCATCTCAGCAATCCGCTGTTCGCCTCGGACGGCTTTCAAGGAGCGAGCCAGGACCGCTTCCTGCTGGCGGTCGAGTGTCGGGAGGATGGCAATCGATCGGCGGCAGCCGCAAAACTCGCGGACTTCGGTGCCATCGCGGTGCGGGAAATTGCGCGATGAAACGTAACGCCACAACGATCCTGGGGATCGCGGCATGCGCCGGTCTGCTTGCCGGCTGCGATCTGAGCATGACGGAGCAACGCAAGCTCACGACCTATGCACCGACCGCGCTGTGGCCGGATGGTACGACGGCGCGACCACTTCCGGATGGTGTGGTCGCGCAGGGCGATATCGAGCGCGCTGCGGCTGCCAAGGATCCGCCGCCCGTGACGGAGGCGCTGCTGGCGCGAGGGCGGGAGCGCTTTGGCGTCTTCTGTGCACCCTGTCACGGTCTTGCAGGTGACGGGGACGGTGTCATCGTCGCGCACGGATTTCCGGCGCCGCCATCCTACCACATCGATCGCCTTCTGGCCGCTCCGGCTCGGCACTTCTATGACGTCATTGGCAACGGCTATGGCGTGATGTTTTCCTACGCCGATCGCGTGCCGCCTCACGATCGGTGGGCGATCGCCGCCTATATCCGTGCCCTGCAATTGTCGCGGCGAACCAACGTCGCCGATGTACCCGATGTGAGGGAGCACGTCAGATGACCCCGCGCAGACGCGGCATCGCAGCATTGATCGGCGGCATCGCGGCGCTGCTCGGCATCGTCGGGGGCGCGATTGTTGATCCGGCGGCGGCCTCGGCGGGGTGGCTCGTCGGATTTGTGTTCTGGGCGCAGATCCTGGTGGGAAGCCTTTCCCTCATGATGGTTCATCGGCTGACATCCGGCGACTGGGGTGAGATCATTGCGCCCGCGACCGAACCCGCCGCAGCCGCCATACCGCTGCTTGTGCTTTTCGCGGTGCCGATCTTCGTGGCGATTCCGGCGTTGTATCCGTGGGCGCAGCAGCCGCCGACGGTGAAACCGGATGTGCTATCGCTCTATCTCAATCGTCCAGCCTTTGTCGCGCGCTCACTGGTGGCATTTGCCGGCTGGTCGGCATTGGCGCTTCTTCTTCCGCGAGCAGCCGGCGAGCGAGGTCAGCTCCTGGCGGCGTTCGGACTGGTGTTTCATGCCGCCATTATCAGCAGTGTTTCGATTGACTGGTATCTCTCGGTCGAGGCGCCCTTTGCCTCGTCGTCCTTCGGGGCAAGCGTTGCAGTTTCCTCGCTGGTCGCAGCGCTGGCCTGGGCTGCGGTGTGGATGCCGGCGGCCGACGACGAGCCGGCCGTCGGCGATGTCGGCGCGCTGCTGCTGGCGACAATTCTTGGTATCACCTACATCGACTTCATGGCTGTCCTCGTCATCTGGTATGGCGACCTTCCGCGCGAAGGAGCTTGGTTCGTGGCGCGAGCTCGCTTTCCCTGGACTGCGCTGGCGGTCGCAGCTTTCGCGCTTGGATCCCTGATCCCGACACTTGCGTTGATTCAGTCTCGGGTGCGGAACCGTCGGCGCCCGCTGCGGGCAGTCGGCCTTACGACGCTGGTTGGAATCGCGGCGAATGACGCGTATCTCATTGCGCCGCCGAAAGGCGTGGCTGCACTCGCGAGCGGATTGCTGGCGATCGTCGGCATCGGCCTCATCATTATCAGCGTGATCCCATTCCTTGCGCGGGGACAACCGCAGCCGTTCGCATGGGGGGCGCACGATGTCCGATGAGCGCCATCACATCCGCTACGTGCCCGAGTCGCCGAATGTTGGCATGGCTTTCGTAAGCTGGTCAGCGCTGGGCGCGCTGCTCTTGCTTGTCGTGTCGATCGGCGGCCTCTACGGCATCTACCACGCCGCTGCACCCCCCAGGGTTCTGCCGGGTCCTCAAGCTTTCCCCCAGCCGCGCGTAGATACCGCCGAGAGCGAGGAGCTGCGGCGCATCACCGATGCTCAGACCAAGACGCTCGAAACCTGGAAATGGGCGGATCAGCAACACTCGACGGTCCAAGTGCCGATCGAACGAGCCATGGAATTGCTCGTGAAGAAGGGTGACAGCGCCTATGAGCCGCTGTTGTCCTCGCCGCAGGCGACGCTGTCTGAACCGGCCGCTGCGGCCGAACGAACAACGATCCAGCAAGGACAATCACCTTCGGCTGCGCCCAACGGCGCACATCGGCAGCCGGAGCCGAGCAAATGAGAATATCCGTCACCCTTGTCCTGCTCTTGATCTGTGCGCCGCTCGCAGTATCGGCGCCGGCGAGGGCGGGGCTCGTTGATGCCGAGGTCAAGAAGGTCGAGGCGGCGCCCGCACCGAATGCAGTGCTGCCGCTCGACGTGAACCTGATCGACGAAGCGGGTCGCGCAGTGACGTTGCGCACAGTCATCGGCGGCTTGCCAACGGTGCTCGTCTTCGCGGACTACACCTGCCGAACGTTGTGCGGCCCCATCCTGGAATTCACCACTGCCGGCCTGGCGAAAACCGGTCTCAAGCCAGGTGCCGACTATCGCCTGGTCGCGATCGGTATCGATCCGAAGGACAAGCCGGCAGCAGCGCAGGCGATGCGCGCGCGCCACATCGACAATGGAAGCGCGATCAACGCGGCCGCGGTGTTTTTGACTGGCGGCGAAGTGGCCATCCGCGCCGTCACGCAAGCGGCCGGAATGCATTACTACTACGATGCGGAGCACGACCAATACGCCCATCCAGCGGCAGTCTATGTCGTTGATGGAAATGGAACGGTGCGGCGCGTCCTGTCGCCGCTTGGCCTTGACGGTGCTGATCTGCGGCTGGCCATCGTGGATGCCGGGCGAGGCGCGGTCGGCACTCTCGCCGATCGCATCCATCTGCTGTGTTACGGCTATGATCCGGTGAAGGGAATCTACACGGAGCGTATCACGAGCTTGCTCGCGTTCGCAGCAGGTATCACGTTGGTTGCTCTGCTGAGCGGCATTTCCCTGATGGCGATGCGTGAACGTCGGAGCTGGCCGCCGTGAATCTCGCCGAGTTCACCACCGCCGCTTCGGACTACGCCGCGCATGTCGATGCGCTGTTCATGCTCTTGTCGGTGGTCTCGGGAGCCGTGGTTGCGCTTGTCGCAGGGCTGATCACCTATTTCATGATTCGTTACCATAGAGGCTCGCGCGTGCCGCGCGGCGAGACGTCGGAACGCTCCGACCGGGAGATCGAGATCGGATGGACCGCGGCAACGTTCTTTACGTTCCTGTTCTTATTTTGGTGGGCGGCATCCCGCCAGCTATCGGCGCTTGCCACGCCCGAACCGGCCCTGGAGATTCATGTCGTCGCCAAGCAATGGATGTGGCGCATCCAGCATCCGAGCGGCGCGCGTGAAATCGACGAACTGCACGTGCCCGTCCATACCAATGTGCGGCTGATCATGACGTCGCAGGACGCGATCCATGATCTCTACCTTCCGGCGCTCCGGCTCAAGCAAGACGTCCTGCCGGACCGTTACACTTATCTTTCGTTCAATGCGACCAAGACCGGCGTTTTTCATCTGACGTGCGCGGAGTTTTGCGGCACCAATCATTCGGTGATGGCCGGGCGGCTCGTGGTCGTAACTCCGGAAGAATATTCGCGCTGGAACGCCGCGCTGCCGGAGGGAGACGACCTTGCTCATCAAGGCAAGGCATTGTTCGTTTCGTTGGGATGCTCTGGATGCCACACCCCGGGCTCGACCGTCCACGCGCCGGACCTGAAGGGTGTCTATGGGAGCACGGTTCAGCTTGCCGATGGCCGGACGGTCACCGCCGATGAAGCCTATTTGCGCGACTGTATTCTTCTGCCCGACAAAAACAGGGTGGCCGGCTTTCCGCCTTTGATGCCGAACTTCAGCGGCTCGGTCACCCCAGGGCAGGTGATCTCGCTGGTCGCGTACATCAAGTCACTTTCCGGCCAATCGACCGATACAGGGCAAGGAGCTCCGCCATGAGCGAGATGACATTGCCATATGCGCCAGGGCAAGAGCAGACGGCTACCAGCTATCTCGACGAGGGTCACACGGTGCGGTCGTGGCTGTTGACCACCGATCACAAGCGAATTGCCATTCTCTATGCGGTATCCATCACCTTCTTCTTCTTCATCGGCGGGATCGCGATCGGCCTGGTGCGGCTCGAGCTGATCAGCCCGACCGGCTGGTTCATGACCTCCGATGAGTACAATCGCGCGTTCAGCATTCATGGCATCATCATGGTGTGGTTTTTCCTGGTGCCGTCAATTCCCGCGACGATGGGCAACTTCGTACTGCCGATGATGATCGGCGCCCCGGACGTCGCCTTTCCGCGTCTCAACCTGTTGTCCTGGTACCTGTACCTGATCGGCGCCAGCTTTACGGTTTATGTGCTGCTGAGCGGAGGTGTCGACACCGGCTGGACTTTCTATCCGCCGTTCTCGTCCAATTATTCGCACTCGAGCGTTGTTCCGGCTGCGATCGGCGTATTCGTGGTCGGCTTCTCCTCGATCGCGACGGGTGTGAATTTCATGGCCACCATTCACCTGTTGCGCGCACCGGGTATGACATGGTTTCGCCTGCCGCTGTTCGCCTGGTCGATGTACGTCGTCAGCATGGTGATGGTGCTCGCCACGCCGGTCCTTGCCATGTCGCTGCTCCTGATCTGTGCGGAGCGGCTGTTCGGCCTCCCGATCTTCGACGCAAGCGTCGGCGGAGATCCGGTGCTGTTTCAGCACCTGTTCTGGTTCTACAGCCATCCTGCGGTGTACATCATGATATTGCCGGCAATGGGCGTCGTATCCGAGGTGTTCGCTTGCTTCGCCCGGAAGCGCGTATTTGGCTACGCCTTCATGGTCTATGCCTTGCTCGTGATCGGCGTGGTCGGCTTCATGGTGTGGGGACATCATATGTTCGTTGCCGGCCAATCGCCGCTCGCAAACCTGATCTTCTCGTTTCTATCCTTCATCGTGGCGGTGCCGTCGGCGATCAAGGTCTTCAATTGGACCGCGACGCTCTACCGGGGACAAATCGGCTTCGAAGCGCCCATGCTCTACGCGCTGGGCTTTCTGGGACTGTTCACCATCGGCGGCCTCACCGGACTGTTCCTTGCCTCCGTTCCGATCGATATCGCGACCACGGACTCCTATTTCGTGGTCGCGCATTTTCACACCATCATGGTCGGCGGGACAGTTTCCGCCTTTATGGCCGGCATTCACTATTGGTGGCCCAAGGTGACCGGGCGGCGCTACCACGAGTTTGCGGCTCAGCTTGCCGCCATCACCATGTTTCTCGGATTCAATCTGACCTTCATCCCGCAATTCATCATGGGTTGGCTCGGCATGCCCCGGCGCTACCATTTCTATCCGGATGTGTTTCAGGTCTGGCACGTGCTGTCGAGCGGCGGCGCGGCGATGCTCGCCGTCGCCTATCTTCTGCCGCTCGCATACCTCGGGTGGTCACTGTTCAAAGGCGACCGCGCCGGGGACAATCCGTGGGGTGCGACGGGCCTCGAATGGCAGACGCCGTCGCCGCCCCCGAAGCAGAATTTTCTGCGACCGCCGCGGGTCACTTCTGCGCCTTATCAGTACCACGACGCGGGCCGTACGCGCGAGGAAGGCGAACAGGCGCCGATCGCGGGCCAGGAGGGCGCGCGATGACGACCGAGCTGACCGGCGCCTTGCGGGAGTCGGCCTTGCGGGAGTCGGCCTTGCAGGAGCCTTGGCCCGACCTCCGCTTGCAGCGCGAAGCGGTCGGTCTCGGCATGTGGCTCTTCCTCGCTAGTGAGGTCCTGTTCTTTGCAGCGTTGTTCTGCAGTTACGCGGTCTATCGGAGCTTCAACCCCGAGGCATTTCGGATTGCAGCGGCGCACACAGAGATCGTATATGGCTCCGTCAACACGGCACTCTTGCTGACCTCGAGCCTCACCATGACGATCGCGCTGCGCGCAGCGACTGTCCGACTGCGGCGGCTGACGCTCGTCTGTCTCGGTGCAACGGCCTTGCTCGGCGTCGCGTTCCTGGTCACAAAGGGTCTCGAATATCGTGCTGATATCGACGAGCATCTGGTTCCTGGACCTGGCTTCCCTCTAAAGCCTCCTGCCACCGCGATTTTTTGGGGTCTTTACTGGATCATGACGGGTATCCACGCCATCCATCTGACAGCCGGCGTCGGGGTCGTCATCGTGGTCATGACGCTGTTTTGGCGCGAGACCATTCCGGTGCAGGGCTCAACCATGGAGGGTGTCGCGATCTATTGGCACTTCGTGGATACGGTCTGGATATTCCTTTTTCCCTTGATCTATCTGGCTGGTCGATCATGAGCGAAACATCAGATGACCATGGCATTCCTTGGCGTGGGCCCGTGCTGGCATGGGCCGCGCTGCTCGGTCTAGCGGCCATCAGTCTCGGTTCGGCCTACCTGCCGCTCGGCCCCGGCAACCTTGTGATCAATCTCACGATTGCGGTGGTGATGACCATTGTACTTGCGGTTTTCCTGATGGATTTGAAGAGCGCGACGATGCTGGTGCGCGTCGTCGCGATCGCCGGCGTGTTCTGGATGATCTTCATGTTCGCGTTGACTTTCAGCGACTACCTGTCCCGAAGCCCGGGGGAGTGAGCCCAGGGCTGACAGGACCGAGCTTGGAGCACGCGAGGTCTGGCGCCGACGTTTGCTCCCCAATGTCATCGGCGGCCAGAGCCGCGCAGGTCGTGGCCGTTGCCACCGATATCCGTAGCCACTGGGGAAAAGGCTCCGCCGGTCAGCGAGGACCGGGTGAAGAACGAGCGCGAGGCGCTCCAGGCAACGAACTTGGCTTGCGCGCGCGCCCCACTTCAGCGGTGCGCCCACGGAGTCGGGCTATTGCTGGCCCACCTTGGCACGACCAGCGATGAAGGAATCATCGATCGCCGGATCGAGCCGATTGAATCCCAGGGGGTGATCTTCGTCGCCCGCAACGTGCTCGTTAAGCAGCGCAGAAATGTCGTGCCGCGACTCGTGCGTGCTATCGAGAAGCCTGTTGTTGAGCGCCCAGATTGCTGCCTGGGTACGATTGCTCGTGCCTATCTTGCGAAAAATCGCCTTGACGTGCGCCTTGACGGTCGGCTCGGCAATCTTGAAGAACCGCGCAACATGTTTGTTGGAATCGCCTCGGACAATTCGTTCCAGGATTGCAATTTCTCGCGCGGACAACAGTTTTGAGGCGTGCAGTGTGCCCTCCGTATCCCAAGGAGTGGCATTTTGAGTTGGCGGCGATAGCCGTTCGTCGATCCTTGGCTGGACGATCGTCAGTGGCCAGAGGCGGCCATCGATAACGATGAGATGCTCGTCCGTAATAGCGTGCAGGCAGTTGACAAGAGCGTTCGGCGCGACCGAATTAAAAAGAGCTGCATTCACGCCCGCATCGAGCGCACTTGCCAAATAATCGGGGCTGCGTTCGTCACCAACCGCTACAATGAAGGAAAGCGGATACAGATCGCGAATGCGTTTGAAAATCTGATCATGCTTCCGTCCAACCCCGACGATGAACAGGCTGGGCTCGTCACTGGGAATCGTGTTGAGCTCGTCGAGCTCAAATCCCCATCCTTGTGGAGAAAAGCGCGTTCTCGACAGGATAAGCCGGAGACCTTCGCGAAAGAATCCATCAATTTGGAGGATGAACGTTGGTACTATCGCGGCGCTCGACATGTCCTAATATCCTCACGCAACCAACAACGAGTCCGATCGGGTATTTCAGGAACGGGCAATTGTTTTTGATATTTTTGGGAGCGAGGAAATCCGGGATTTAACCGCGCTCCAATAACATAAGATAAACCCCGACCTCGAACACGATTTTTTCAAGTTTGAAGCACATTAGAAATATTTGTCGAGAAGGAGGCGCCACGGGCGATTGCCGGCTCAGACGAAGTAGTCACGCGGTATCACGTTGGAAACCAAACGTGCTTTATCGAGTTGGCTTTAAGGTGGAACTTTGTCCTGAGCGACCTAAGGGTTCCACCGGATCGTCCTGACAGCAGCCTCAAGATGAGATTATTTCGCGGAGCAATCTCTGGGCGCCCGAAACCTTCGGAGGTGTGCTCGGGAGCTGCCTGAACCGCTTCCAACATTCTACCGCTTCGAGTCGATGACGATTTTCAGTTGTTCCGATCCAGAATACTGGAGATCAAATCACATTCTTCGCGCGGGTTAGTTCGAGTTCACGATTGTCTCTGGGGGCGGTCACCAGAATAATCACGATCCGAAACCGCGCGCCCATAGTTGCGGCCAGTAGCCGTGGAAAACCCGCGTGATCACCAAGCCGAAGCCGTCCATCACTGTCGTGATACCCTTGTACAACAAGGCAGACTGCATTCTGAGAACGTTGCGGTCAGCAATTCGTCAGACTGACGTCGATTTTGAACTCATAGTCGTTGACGACGGATCGGCCGACGACAGCGCGACGTTGGTCAAGGCGGCTGGCTTGCCGCATCTCCAGTTGATCGAGCAACCGAATGCGGGAGTTTCGGCCGCGCGGAATCGCGGGATTCGAGCTGCACGAGGCGAATGGGTCGCGCTCCTTGATGCAGATGATTTGTGGTCGCACGACCACCTCGCAAGCCTTTGGCACGCGGTCGAAGGCAGCGATGCGATTGCAGTCTTCAGTAACCTGCAACTGGAGAGTAGAGCAGGCCGTCTCCTGATTGCTCCGAACGTTTCGGCGCAGAGGGTCGACGACTATTTTTCGTTCGCGCTCTCCAATGGCTCGTATCCAGCCAGCTCAAGCTCGATCATGATCCGCAGGGACGAACTGTTGGCGGCGGGGCCGTTCGCCGAGGGCATCTCGACGGGCGAAGATATCGACATGTGGTGCAGACTCGCGTGCCGGGGCTCCTTTTTCTATAGCGCCGTACCATCTGCGACGTACAATGACGCGACCTCGCCGTCGCTCTGCGGGAACCGCACCAGGATATCGCGGCCGCTTTTCGCAGAGCGCTTGCCGCAGTTGATGCGAGATCATATCGTTCCGGCGCGTTTGCATGAGAGCAGCAGGCGGTATGCCAATTTCCTCATGCTGGAACACGCGCGCCAGCTATTGGATGCAGGGCAATACGAAGCGGCGCGGGCCGTTCTCCTTAACGACTGCGTTCCATCGTATGACTTGAGGCGCTTTCTCAAGCGATTGGCAAGGACAACGATTGTCGGACAAACACTGTTTGGGTTAAGGCAAATGACTGCCAGTCGGATCTGACCAACCGACAAGCAAGTTGTTGTGCCCAAGCGCTAGTGTCGCGTGTGACGTACATGCCGGCCGACTGGGGCGCGTGTCCGGGGTCGATCAGCTCTGATCCATTGCGTCCGATCTCTGCGGGCCAATGTCAGTACGGTGCGCAGCACCATAGCCATGTGCCGCGGCACCTGCGCTATTTCCCCAAGTCCGATCAAATCGCGGCCGGAAACATACCAAGCGCTCACCAGCGAGAACGCAAAAACCGCGAGCGCAAGCGCGGAATATGCGAGCGGGGAACCTGAGCCGACCACAGCCAGATAGAGCAAACTGAGGGCGAGGAGCACCAAATTCGCGATGGCGAGCATGCCAAGCGGCGGAACCGCGAGGTCAGCCGCCAACGCAAGCAACTGCAAGTCTCGAGTTTTCAAGGCATGGAGAAGGAGGCGGGGCAGGTGGCTCCTGATCAGCCCGAGATGCCCATGGACCCAGCGTCGCTTTTGCTGGACGTGGCCGCTTTGCGTGTCTGGGAAATAGCTCGTCACGCATGCATCGCGGAAGAAACGTGCCGGATGTCCCCGGATGGCGAGCTCAAGTCCAAAGAAGATGTCCTCGGCCAGATGCCCGGTTGCGAACAGGTCTGGATTGATGAGCGCCCACGGCACGGCCATGCCGGTCCCGTGGAGCTGGCAGGGCAAGCCAAGGCGCGCGTAGCCGTTTGGACGAAGATCGTTCTTGATGCGCCAGGCAAATTCGGCCAAGCGAGACGGCCCGCTTGTTTCGGGATGTGCGACCATGAGGTTACGGCACTGGATCGGGGCGCCGGCCGTTGCGCAGGCGCGCGCTAGCAGATCGACCCCGTGACGATTGATCTGGCAGTCGGCATCGATGAACAGGACGATTTCGGGGGGCGTCGAAGCCAGATGGCGCAGGCCGGCCGCTAGGGCAAAGCCCTTGCCGCGCAGTTCCGAATTGCTCCGGACCAGCACTTCTGCCCCGGCTTGCGCGGCGAGAGAGGCCGTTCGGTCGCTGCAATTGTCCGCCACAACCAGCAGCCGATCTCCGGCCTTGAGGTCCTGCTTGATGCAAAGGAGTGTCGCCTCGATGTTCTGTTCTTCGTTGTGCGCCGGGACCAATGCCGCGACCGAAGGCCGGCGCGGCAGGGGCGAGAACGGACGATCGCGCAGAAGCATCATAGCCGCCGCTTGCAGGGCGAAGCCCAGCGTAATCAGGACCAAGACTAGCGAGGCGAACCCGAGCAGCATGTTCAGGGTGAAAAGGATCATGATGAGCCTCGGCCAAATTGATCTAAGGCGCACCGCTGGAAGGGATCATTCCCGCGTTCAAGTGACGAGCGGCAAGCTCCTCCGTGGCGTCGCAAGGCTCAGAGGTTGGGACGGCATCGGACCTGGATTGACCAGCGAAAAGCAGATAGTCGCAACCGTGCAGGCGCAGCATTGTCCTTATTGGCCGTTCTGAAGCGCAAAGAAGGAATCCCCGGTGCATTCGGCGGCGATAGCCATATGCAAGCAGAATCTGGCCCAGGAATGTCGCGTCGACGTAACTCACGCCGTTGAGATTGATGACCAGGTTGCCTCTGGCAAGACTCGCTACGGCGAGAGCGTCGCGCAGCGGCAAGATATTCTGCCGCGTCCATGCGCCGAAAAATTCCAGGACCTCGTCGTCGCCACGCTGATAGTGTCGGATGCGTGCCGCAGCCAATTGCGTAGCCGAGGGGCGGTGGATGCTACGATAGACGACCCAGGGGAGGACCTGACGAAGAAAGACAGAAATCAAGGTTGTGAGATCGAGAGCGTACCGCGTCCAGAGCGCCGGTTCCTCCTTGATGCGCCATAGCCATTCAAATCCGGAGCGACGAAAGAATACCGGCGCGCGCTTGATACTTCCCGCGACAAAATTGATGGTTGCTCCGAGATTGCAGATGACCGGGGCTGAAAGGCGGTGCTCATTCCGGCTGAGCCATAACAAGCCCTTGCGCGCTCCGACAGAGACGATCAGCAGATCAGGGCACGCCTCGTTAATGGCGTGGAGAATTGCTGGATCGCTCATCGATTCAACGGAGCCGAAACCCGGAGAAAGGGTGCCTGCGCACTGGATGGCTGATTTGGCTTCGCGGAGGCGCTTGCGCACGCGGTAGCCGATGTCGTCAGTCGCTCCGAAGAAGAAGGTGCTCAGGTGCTCGCCGGTATTGGCCCAGAGAGCATCAAACAGGTCAGATCCGCTGACGCGCTGTTGAACAGGGATTCCGAGAAGCCGGGCGAGCCAAAGCAGCGGCATTCCGTCGATGACAGAGAGATCGTTTGCCAACGCGGCATCTCTGAAATCTGGATCAGAGCGGATCAGGCGCAGGAAGTTCGCGTTTGGAGTGACCAGATTGCAGCGGCGCATTTCCCGGATGGATGAGACAATCCGTTGTTTCGCCTCCTCGAAGGTTACTGCGTCGCAGAGCAATCCCTCGATACAGACGACTTGTCGGGAGAAGTCGGGAAGGAACGGCGGCTGGATATCGCGTCTTTGAACAGCCGTTTGTGTTTGCAGGGCACGCATTGAGCTTGTCCACTGACTGCAAGCAAACGGAGAGCGGCACGTGCGTGGGTTTGAGCAGGGCCATCGATCGCGCGCAGCGCTCCCTCGTTTCATGGAGTAGGTGCGGCGGAGTGTAGTCATGGGCCCGCGCGGCAACTCTGCTCTCGCGGATGACATGGAGCGTCATGCCGACTAGTCCGATCCGATGTATGGCCAAGAGCCGATCGAGCTAATTCTGCGACGAGATCTGACCATCTATGCGGATAGCCGAACCGGCGTTGCTGCGGGCGCTGCGTGAAGAGCCCTGCATCCAGAGGGACTAGTTATTTTGGGGCCGTTGCAGCCCCGCTGCGCATGTCGTCATGTTTCCGGATGGGCGGGAAGCCTGGAGCCGAACTGAAGGCGTTATCTCCACCGCGGATGCATGGAGAGGCTCCACGGAATTGAGCGGGAAGGCCAGTATGCGCGGTCCGTCCACCAGCCTTTGCTGTGCCGCAGGTACGGTGCTTTTCCTTGGTCTCGGGATCTGCGCCGGGACCGTGGCCGATAGTGGTCGTACATCGCGACAATCCATCGACGCCAAGGATCGTCCCTCACTGATCATGGCTCCCGATCGAGAGTTCTCCGCGGCAAGCTACGTTCATACCAAATTGCCGCCGGATACACCGCGCGATCCACATTCCGAAAAGTGGGTGGCCGCGCTGCAGAACCAGATCAGAACTCATTACGGAATCGCGTCGGTCAATATCGACCAATATTCGCCGCCCCTCTACGTGGTGTCAGACGACCAGCCGACGGTCCGTGTGCGAGCGGAACGAACCGGGAATGCGAACTGGAGATTCGAACCGTTGCAACAGCAATGGGAGCGTGTTCCGCTACCCGACGGATTTCAGCCATCGAGCGGCAGCGACAAGGAGGCCATCGTTTATCAGCCCTCGACAGCGCACTATTGGGAATTTTGGGGCATGGAGAAGAGTGGGCGCAAGACCGTCAACTCCGTAGGTCAAACTGTCGACGAATGGCGGGCCTCGTGGGGCGGCAAGATCGATAAGCTTGCGACGAGCCCAGGGTATTTTCCGACAACCGACGAAGGATACAAATTTGGCGCGACGGCGACGGGCCTTGCTCTGCTTGCGGGGCTGATCACCATCGCGGAGCAGCGCCATGGTGAGATCGACCACGCCGTTCACATAGCCCTGCCACAGGCACAGCGGTCGAGATGGGCTTATCCGGCGCAGCGCACCGATGGTGAGGACGACGATCCCGAGGCAATTCCCGAAGGCGCGACGTTCCGGATTCCAAGCAATGTCAATCTCGACGGAATCGATATGGATCCCTACGCCGCCATGTTGGCGCACGCCGTGCAACGATACGGGATGATCGTCCGCGACACCGCGGGCGCCGTAGTTTTCTACGCCGAAAACCCGCTCTCCAAGGGAGCAAGTCACCCCTATTTTGGACCTGGCGGCATCTTGCGGTGCCCCAAGGGCTACGCAGAAGCGGCTTGTTATCCAGATGGTAACAACCGCCTTCGCGGGTTCCCTTGGCATCTCCTGGAAGCGGTCCAGTCGAGACCACAGCAGTGATGCTTGCCTTAGCCGACGGACACAACAACCGGGAGCCGAATTGATGCTCGACTCGTCAGCCAGCAAGCGGGCTTATATCGACCGCGCAGAGGACCGGTCGGTCTCACAGGACGTCTGGCGTGATGGACTCGGCTTCAGGATTGCCCTCGCAAAGATTCGTCAGCACCGTCGAACGCTGCTGCGGTTTCTGCTCGTTGGCTTCAGCCTTGGAGGGCTGGCAGGCCTTGTCTATGGCGCGATCAGGGTTCCGACCTTCAGCGCGACCTCCGAACTACTCATTTCGAACACGACACTGCAAATGTCCGGACCGGACGCTGTCGTTACTCAAGTCCTGGTCGAGAATTCGCTGGTCCAGAGCGCAATTGAAATGCTCAGGTCCAGCAGGGTTCTCGACCGGGTGATCGACAAGGTCGGTTTGGAGGAGACCGAAGATATCCTGCCGAGATCGAGCCTCAAGCAGGCCATTAGCCGGATAGGATGGCAACGTATCCACGACCTCTTGCGTGGACGATTATCTGCTTCCGAAGAGCAACTCCCGGACGAAAGGAGGAGGCAGAAAATACTGGCGCGACTGAGATCCGGCATGACCGTCAGTCGCGTCGGTGCGAGCCTCATCATTTCGGTGCGGGCACGTGCGCGCAGCGCCGACGAAGCGGCAAGCCTGACGAACGAGTTGGCAACGTCATTCGTTCAAGAGCAAAATGACACGAGTGCCGTGGTCAGCACCAGTGCCGCGTTGCGAGAGCGAATCAAGGTGCTCGGTCCGACAGCCCGAGTCATCAGTGAAGCCGTTCCACCCGCGTCGAGCGATGGGCCGCCAACGGCTGTCATCATGCTGCTGGCGCCGGTCGTCGGTGGAATGCTGGCCTACAGCGTTGGAATCGGCCTGGCGCTGTTCGATCGGGGCTTGCGCAGCGCCGAACAACTCGTTGCATTGACTTCAGTCGAGTGCTTTGGGGCCCTGCCGCGCACGAAAGACCCGCAGGTGAACCGCTCCGATTTGGCGTCAACACTGAGGCGCTCGGTCCTGCGGCGCGCGCGGTCGGCGGTGCTCGAAATATCGAACCAGGTCCCTCACTTCGTCGGAGTGACATCTTATTGCCCTGGAGAGGGCAAGACAGCCGTGGCGGGCAGTTGGGCCCGGTTCCTGGCCGGCGACGGCTCGCGCGTGCTTCTTGTCGATGCCGGGCAGAGCGATACGCGTCCCGTTCGCAAGCAGGTTGCACCGCAGGTGGCCGGTTTGCATGAGGTGCTGCGAGGGGAGGTCGCGCCCTGCGACGCCATCCAGCCGCAGATTAGTCCCAATCTTGACTTTCTCCCGAGTGGAGAAGTTCTCAGCAATCTCGACATGCTCTGGGGTAATCTTGCTTACGTGGTCAATGCAGGGCGCGAGTGTGCTTATGAATGGGTGATCTTGGATTTGCCTGCACTTGCGACCGCGGCCGACGTACGATCCGCCGGCCAAATCATTGATAACCTGCTGATCGTCGTAGAATGGGGCCGTACGTCCGAGACCGAGTTGAGCCAGGCGCTGAGTTCGTTGGGATCCGCGCGAGACAGGATCTTGGGGACGGTTCTCAACAAAGTCCCGCGGGGTGTGCTGCGATCCGAGACTTTGCGCTGGACGCAAAGGCGCTCCGGCAGGCCTCAATCTCTAGAGCTGACAGAGCCAGGAGATTTGTAGGATGAAGCGAACAGCCCTCAAGATCGCGATCGCCTTCAACATTGCCATGGCCTTGGTCGTTCCATCGGCGAGGGCGGAAGATTACAAGCTCGGCGTGTCTGATCGATTAAAGATCAAGGTGCAGGAATGGCCGGATCTGACCGGCGAATATATGGTCGCTGCGGACGGCGCGATCTCCTTGCCGCTGATCGGAAACATTGATGTCGCAGGGTTGCGGCTGAACGATCTGGCGCGAGAGATATCGGATCGCCTACAACGGCGCTCGGAGGGCGCGGAGCGACCCGTTGCGGCAGTTGAAATCGTTCAATATCGGCCGTTTTCCATCGTCGGAGACGTCCAGCGCCCCGGCCAGTATCCATATCGGCCCGGCCTTACGGTCCTTGAGGCGGTCGGCATCGCTGGCGGATATTACCGTCCCGAATTCGGCTTGCTGCGCCTGGATCGTGACATGGCGCTGGCCAAGGGAGAGATGCGCGCCCTGTCGCTGAAGCGGTGCCGCCTGCTGGCGCGTGCCGCGCGGCTGACTGCGGCGCTCGCCGGGCGCGCGGACCTTGCTTTCCCGCCGGAGCTTGCTGATCGAAAGGACGATCCGGACATCGCCGCGATCGTCGAAGGCGAGCGTTCCGTGCTTGGCGTGGAAAATAACACAATTCGTTCGGAGCAGGCGGAGTTCGAAAAGATCAAGGCGCTCTATAACAACGAGACCGAATCGCTTCGTGGTCAGGTCGGTGCTTTGGCGCAGGAGAGAGACAGCACCCAGGAGCAGTTGAAGCAATTTCGCGCTCTTTCCGCGAAGGGGCTTGCTCTCGCACCGACCGTCTTCTCGATGGAGCGATCCCTCGCGCAGATCGTGAACGAGCAATTGAACATCGAAACGGCGATCGTAAAGGCGCAGGAGAGTGTCGCCCTGGCCGAGCATCGGCTTCACGAACGGGCTCAGGAGAGAAGGAAGGCGGACGAGAGAGACCTGCAACAGACAAGGGATGACATCGCGGAGGTGCAGGCGCGGATCAAGACGCAGGGCGATTTGCTTATGGAGGCCCAGATCAGTGCGCCGGCCGAGGCCAGGGAGCGTCTGGCAGAGAAAGATCGGCGATCTGGATTCATACTCATTCGGAAAAATGACGGAACGCCGCGCGAAATTACCGCGGACGAGACAGCTTCCGTACAGCCTGGCGACATCATCAAGGTGCCGGTGATCCGTTCCGAGCCCTACGAGACGAGCAATATGCTCAGTCTGTCTCAAGCCAAGGCCGAGAAGGCTGATCGGTGAATCAATCGGTTTTCTGAATGGCTCGCTGTTCTCGTCCGAGGCGTATGGCTGTCCGCATTCGTGGTCACGATCGCGAGCTCACATCGCTCCAGATATGATCCGTTGGGATGGACGGCTTCAAGGCACGCCTTGAAGCCAACCGGCGCCGTGCCGCTTGTATCCACATGCGCTCCCAATAAAACGTCGAGAGATGGGCTGCGAGCAGCGTGAGAACCAGGCCAGCGGGGCGCTTGAGCAGATAGCGCTGGTAGATGCTGCCGTCGTTCCACCATCCGTGCGCCGTGAGCGGATGAAAGATGTAGAGCGCGTAGGAGGTTGCAGCGATATAGGCCAGGCTTTTGCTGCCGAGTATGCCGAGCAGCGGGTTCGGCGGCTGCGAAAGTGTCGCCCACAGCAGGAGGCCCGTCGCGTAAGGCCGCAGATATTGCAGCCAGCCGCTATCGGGATGCGAGCTTGCCGCCCACGCGCCTGCCGCGAGCGCCCAAACCAGCAGCGACGTCGAGGTGGGGAGGCGGCGCACCGGCAGCGTGGCAACGCAGGCCCCGACGAGAATCTCATCGATACGCAGGTGGGTGGCAACCTCGATCGGCGTGCCCTCCAGGATACGGAGAGCGGTGATGGCCGCACAGCAGGGCCAAACGGCGATCAGGCCCTTGCGTCCGGTCAGCGCAGCCAGCGCCGTGACAAAGACGTAGAAATGGACTTCCACGCACAGGGACCATAGGTGCTCGGTCACCGGGATCATCTCATCGAGCCGATAGTTTAAGATGAAGCCGAGATGGGAGAGCAGGGCCTGCCCGCTCAGGCCAAAGACGATGAAAACCAGCGCGATGTAGAGGTACGCAAGCGGCAGGATCCGGACCATTCGCCTGATGATGAACTCGAAAATGGTCGCAGTGCATAGGCTGCGAATGATCAGGTAGCCTGACAGGGCAAAGAATAGGCTCATGCCCATAGGCCCGGCGGTGGAGTTCAATTGCAGGTATTTGGGCCCGAGTGGAAGCAGGTGGGCCGCCAGGACGAGGCTGATGCTGATCGCGCGGAGCCCGTCGAGAGCTGGACTGTTATGCGCTGCGTTGTGGCCGGTTGTCGTGCCGGCACGCAGGTCCGCTCGTGGATGTGCAAAGCAATGGCCAAGCCATCGCCGGACTTTGCGATCACGGTCAGCGTCGCGGCTTATCGTCACTGGCCCCTGGCGTTCGGAACTTTCGCGCAAGGTCACCGTCGATCCGTTTCGCTTGGTTGGGGCAAGAACCGTGGATATGCGGAGATACCGAGCGACCGCGAGAGGTCCTCGATCAAGCCGCGAACGTGAACCGAGAGCTCGTGTCGAACGAGTGTGAGGGCCACGACCCAGGTCGCCACCGAGATTGCACCCGAAGCCGCAAATCCAAACAGAATCTCAGTGGGGCCTTGCGTCAAAACATGTCGAAGGACGAGTGGCACGGGAACCACCACCAACGTGGCAGCCAGGCTTTTGGCCCATGCCTTGAACAGCCTTCCAGGATCATACCCAACGACAGATCTCAGCACCGCCAAGTAGCAAGCTGCAAAGAACAGGCCGCTGATCGGCAAGGTCCAGATCGCGGCCTCAATCCCGAGCGTCAGGCCGATCCCAAGCATCATGATCGTAAAAACACAAACGGCGGCCTCGCAGGCAAAGAGGAGCCGCTGACGTCGTCTGACGATCAGGATATCGTAGTACGGACCGGCGGTAAGCGTCACAGCGTGAGCGATCGCGATCGGGATCATCATCGCGCCGGTGGCACGCCACGCCTCCCCGTAGATTGTCCTCACAAGCGGCTCGGCCCAAATCGCCAGCAGGGCGTAGACCGGCCAGGCCAGACCCGTCATCGTCTCGACGAATGATCCGTAGATCGGCGCCAGATCGACGCCGCGGCTCTCCCGTTCGCCGAGATTTGGCAGCAGGGGCTTGGTCATACCAAGCACAAGGCCGTTTCTGACGAAAGAAACCAAGTTCTGAGCGCGAGAAAACAAGGCCGCATTGGCAAGTCCGACGGCTCGGCCGATCATCAGTTCGGGTCCGGACAGCGTTGCGCTGCCAACCAGGAGTGTCGCCGAAGTCCAGCCCCCAAAAGCAAGCAGACGCCGCGAGCCCGCGAGCGTCGGCGCCAGGCGCAAGGCGTCGAGCTTATAGGCAATGGTCATTACGGCCGTCATCACGGCCGAGGCGAAATATCCCCACGCCAGCGCATCGGCTCCATATCCGAGCGCCGCAAGCGTGATCGAGACTGCGCTTTGGCCGCTTGCGGCAACGAGGCCGACGATGAGCAGAGCGCCGAACCGCATTGCGCGCATCAGCCGCATCGTCGCCGGAAAGGCGACCGCAGGACAGAGCTGCGCAAATGCTAGAATCCGCAAAGAGTGGCCGAGAGCCTCGTCGCCATAGAAAGCGGTCAGCGCAAAGCTCAACCCGAACAGCCCAATGGTGAGACAAGCAGCTATCGTCAGGCTTAAACCAAAGGCTGCACTCAAGAGCGAATTATCGAGCTTTGGGGAGCTGACTACATAGGATCCAAGTGCTGTGTCTTTCAGGTCCGCGACCGTACCGGCAGCGGCTATTGCAATGGAGTAGGACCCGGCCTGTCGCGGCGTAAGCAGATGAGCGATCACCACGCCAGTCGCGAAGAACAGCAGAAGTGTCGCATTCTGCTGCACGGCGGAACTTAGTATTGCCTGTCGCAGGCGCATTACCTGGCCCCCCGTCTCTTGCCCGAAGCAAAAGCCTCGATGAGCCGGCGCCACAGGCCCGCCAACTGGGCACTGCACGATTCTTTCGTTGTGGCGTGCGCGGTGCTGGGTCTTTGACCGCTTAGGAGGGACGTCCGATCTGCCGGTCGCCTCCGTGCGGTAAACAAGGACGTTGCAAGGACTTCCGGCCGGAACCGACCATTTGGAGCGATCCGCCTCGCATCGACATCAAGCCGCCCGACTCGCGAAGTCCCCAGAAAGCCATGATAGAGGCCGCAAAGCTCCGGCTCGCCGGTAAACAAGAGCTCGTAACCTGCAGCAAGTGCCTGATCAGCAATCTCCGGCGTGTATGCTCCGTGCGGAAAGGAGAGTGCATCAACGGAGCCCTGGCCGTGCGGCGCGACGATCTCGCTCAGGACAGCACGAGGTTCGCGCAGTTCAGCCGAAATATCTGAAGAGAAGGGGAACGCAGTATGGGTCTTTCCGTGAGCACCGACGGAAACTCCGTTCTGAACGAAAATTGCAATCTCCTCGGGTGTCAGCATCTGGCGAGGACGCCTGACCCGTTGCAAGTCGATCTCGAGCGCAGAGAGCGCGGTCGCCACCAGCTCCACCTCAAGCTCGGGACCGCGACGCACGATATCCCAAATGAGATTGTCGCCGTCCGCATCGCGGTCTTCGCCAATCAGGAGCGTATGCAGATAGGCAAGTTGCTGTCCGCTGACCCGTCTACGCGCAACCGCGGAAAGTAAATCCTCCGTCCAGAGCCGCTCCTCGCTTCCAACCCGGTCCGATGTCACGAATACGGTCGCCGGCGCACCGTGCTTCCGCAGCAGCGGGAACGCGTAATCGAAGTTGTCGGCAAACCCATCGTCGAATGTGAGCAGCAGGCTCCTTGCGGGCAGAGGGCGCTCCCGCCTCAGGGACTGCTTGACGTCGTCGAGCCCGACGATTGCGTAGTGATGTTTGAAGAACGCAAGGCATCGGTCGAACGTCGCGTCGTCAAGAGTCCACGGTGGAAGTGCCGTTTCCCAGCGTGCATCCCCTTGCCGCAGAACGCGGTGCAACGTGACGACGGTCAAGGTGTGCTGGTTGCGGAGTCGGTGATACAAAGATAGCGCGCCGATCCGGTAAAGCGACGTTCGGATCAGCTCGCGCAGCCAGCGGATAGGCACGAATCGGGCCGCGCCTGAAGCGTCACGGCCGACGTAATTGAATGTCGCTTGCGTCGCCCTCACCACTGATCTCAACCACCGCGCACCGGACCTGCTTCGAACTGAGCGATAGTCGGCTGTGAGGCCGAGGCGTCAATGACCAGTCAGGATTAGTACGCAATTTCGCCGGTCCGGATCTGCCCACCGTGCAAGCGCGGCGTTACTGACTAGCCGACGAGCGACCGCGCGTGGTCTTAAGGGCAGCGTGCCGCAAGTTGGAACTGGCTGGACACAATCGCCCCTTCCGCCGGGCTCACGATCGCGGGGATGTCACATGCAGGCACTCGATATGATCGAACGGATGGTTCCTGGGCGGCTTCGCCAGAGTGCTCGCGAACTGGTGGACGTGGTGCTCGTTGGGCGGAGTACTCGCGCTGGTGTTTCGATCGCGCCGCAGCGTCTCAACCGCGAATACGAGTTGGGCCGATGGGATTACCTCAGCAATCTTGAGGAAATGGCACGATATGCGGTGATCGGCGGCTATTGCAGGTACGGCAGGGGTGTTTCGAGCGTGCTCGACCTCGGGTGCGGATCGGGCATTCTGCGCCACTGGTTCAGTCCGCTCGAGACCATCCAGTATGTCGGTGTCGATCTTTCTGATCGCGCCATCGATATTGCGAGCCGCGCGTGGACGGACTCGCGCACGAAGTTCGTTGCGATGGACGTTGCGGCTTATACGCCGGAACGCAAGTTCGACATGATCATTTTCAACGAGGTGCTCTACTACTTCGAGCGACCGGAAGATATTCTGATGCGTTTTGCGGATTTCCTGGAGAGGGACGGATCCTTTCTCATATCCCTATGGGACTCAACCGACTCGCGACGGGCCTGGCATCACTCGCAAAGCACCGTGGACGTGATCGATAGTGTCCAGATCGATCATCAGTCCGGAGTATCCTGGAAGATCAGGCTCTGTCGACCGAAGGGCCGACACCACGACGCCATCTATAAAGCGGGCTTGTCACATGCATCGGGCAGCTTACGGAGCTGATCAGCGCGCGCAGCATCCGCTCAGGATCGCGAATGGCGCGCCTGTCGTCCTGTACCTGGTCAACCAATATCCCGCTGTGACGCACACCTTCATCAAGAGGGAGGTGCAGGCGCTCGAGCGTTTGGGCGTCGAGGTGATCCGGGTAGCCGCGAGAGCTGGCAAGGCGCTGGTGGATCCAGGCGACATCGAGGAAGAAAGGCAAACGACCTATCTGCTTCGCCAGCCGTTTGGCTTGTTGCGGGCTCTGGCTCAGTTTCTGCTGCTGCACCCCCACCGCTTTGCGAGGGCACTTGTGACGACGCTATGCCTGATGCGCAGGAGCGATCGGGGGCCGCTGCTGCACGCCCTCTACCTGGTCGAGGCGTGCGGGGTCGCGTCGCTCGTTCGGCGAACCGGCGCTGCGCATATTCACGCTCATTTTGGAACGAACCCGGCCGAGCTTGCGCTCCTCGCCGCTCAACTCACGGGCGTGTCGTTCAGCTTCACCGTCCACGGCTACGATGAATACGACAAGCCGGAATTCATTGGCTTGCGGACCAAGATCCATGAGGCTGCGTTCGTTGTGGCTGTGAGCCACTACGGCCGGTCTCAGCTCTACCGCTGGTGCGATGCCGTCGATCAGGGCAAGATCAAACTTATCCGTTGCGGTTTAGATCAAGGATTTCACGAAGCGGCCGAAGATAGGCCGGATGATGCAGCGCGGTTGGTGTGCGTCGGTCGGCTATGCAAAGAAAAAGGCCAAAGCATTCTCATCAAGGCGGCAGCGGCGGTGGCTGCCGCAGGCCATCGATTCGAGCTGGCGATGATTGGGGACGGCGAGGCCCGACCTGAACTCGAAAGCCTGATAGAGGAACTCGGACTTTCGGGATCGGTCAGGCTGCTGGGCTGGCGAAGCAGCGCCGATGTTCGGCGCGAGATCTTGGGCGCTCGGGCGTTGGTCGTTGCAAGCTTGGCCGAAAACCTGCCTGTCGTGATCATGGAAGCAATGGCACTTCGGCGCCCGGTAGTGGCAACGCAAATTGCCGGAATCCCCGAATTGGTGCGCTCCCGCGAAACGGGTTGGCTTGTTCCCGCAGGGTGCGTGGAGGACCTTGCTGCCGCGATGACCGAATGTCTCCTCACTCCGCGTGAGGAGCTACGCGCAATGGGGTGCAAATCGCGCGAACGTGTGGTGGCCCTGCATGATGTCGACCGTGAGGCGGCGGCCTTGGCTCGCCTGTTCGCAGAACAGGCTTCGCGTCGCTGCGATGCTCTCGATGCGGCGGAGCGGCCACTTACGACGGCGGCGCAATAGCACAACGCAACGGATTTCAAGAGTACGACAGTCGCGATTGCAATGCTGTTCCGGCAAAGCACTTTGATGCGCATACGGTTCCCATCGTGAACCAGAAGAACCACTGAAACTGCAGGTAATCGAGAAGGTTGTCCGAATAGAAGACGATGAGATAGCTGATACACAACATGAGCATCGTGAAGGAGCCGGCAAAGTCCCGGCCGATTGTGGAGACGAGCCTGAACGCGATCGCGGCCATCAAGAGGGCGAAGCTGGATAACCCGGCGATACCCATTTCAAAGTAGATTTGCAGAACAGCATTATGCGGACCGATCCCCTCCTGCCCGTCGCCGCGCGGGAAGAAGAGAGGAAAATAGGATTGATAAGATCCCAAGCCATAGCCGAACAGGCCGGAGGGATTGACGGCAAGCCAATCGAGCGTGTCGTTCCACAGCACTTCGCGCCAAGCCATTGAGTTCAATTGCTCGTAAGTACCGTCGATGGCGCCTGTCTCGAGGTCCGCCAATCGATCGGAAACTCCGGGAATGAGGAGCGCCGCGGGCAGAATGAGCACCGGAAACAACCAGCGTCGGTCCACGACGATCGAGTAGCCGGTGATGAGAAGCAGCGCTGCGAGCCATGCGCTACGGGTCTTTGTCAGCAGCAGCAGGAACAGGAGATAGAATGCGTAGCAAAATGTCGCTCGCCGCATGAACGCGGAGATGCGAAAATTCGTACTGCAGTGCATGTAGAGGATCAGGGCCAGAACGCCGACAATGTAGAACGCATAGATATTTGGATGTGTAAATGTGCTCTGCAATCTTTGCGATCCCGTCAAGGAGGCGGGCTGGGTTGCGAGCTCCAGCAGCGCATAAACCGACGGGATCAGTGATGAGCCGAGTGCCGCCATGAGACATTGCGCGGCCGCTGCTCGGTTCCTGACGACGAGATAGGGCAGTGTGAAGGCGGCCGCATAGGTAGCGAGGGCCAGAATATCACGCACTCCCGCGCTTAGATCGGTCGTCTGAACAAGGGATATCGCGGCGGTCAGAAGCAGACTCGCCCATGCCAGCAGCGGCGCGGAGAGCGCGGCGTTGGGAACCTGAACGAGGGCGATCATCGCCAAAGCGATTACGAGCGCGTTGACTGCCGCACCTGGTCCGGATTGTTGGCCGAGGCCGGCCTTTACCCAGTCGAATGCGCGGTCGCACGATGGGCGCAAGAGCATGACCGCCAGCATCATCTGGCGCACGCCGATGACGCGCGTCAACAGAAGTAGCAGACCGACAACTGCCAGAATGATGGCGGACACGGCATTCCCGGGCGGCGCTATTGGACAGGTGTTGGCTCCAAACCGATCGCAGCGCGCTGAAATCAGCAGACGCATCGTTCTTTAGGGCGATCGCGCACGCTCCGCAAAAGCTCAAACGTATCGGCGGAGGCGCATCGGGCCTAGCACGGACGAAATCTCGCCAGCCCAAAACATCGACTGTATCGTCTGCAATAACACGGCGCCTGTGGCGAGAGCGACCGCCGGAGGCGTGGTCGGCGGGAGCATGCTGAAGCGTGCTGCGCCGGCGGCGAAATGTTTGCACGTGCGACGGCTTGAGAACAACGGTTTCCCGGGGCGGGATGATCGTCGCCTCTCATGCGGGAGTGAGGATGCAATGGCCGACTGTTCTTGGCTCGTCAGGCCACTTGGCCGCAACCCCTAGCCGACGCGGTTTGATGCGCGGAGTGGCTCCGGCCGAGGCTGAACGGCCCGCTAGCGCCAAGCTTGATCATGGCGCGATCGTCGATACGCGGCTCGAGGCGCGTGGTCCCCGTCTGAGATCGAAGAAGAGGGAGGTGCCGCGCGGACGGCGCGCAGGTCAACGGAGGCAAAGCGGTCCCAACAGTACGAGCAAGAGAGCGTTCGATCTGGTGATTGCCGGAATTGCGCTTGTCGTTCTGTTTGTGCCGATCGTCGTCATCGCGATCGCGGTGATGGCGGAGACTCCGGGGCCAGTTCTGTTCCGGCAGTGGCGGGGTGGGCGCGACGGGCAGCGCTTTCAAATTCTGAAGTTCCGGACCATGACCTGCATGGAAGATGGCGCCGACGTTAGTCAGGCCCGGCCAGGCGATGCCCGCGTGACCAAGGTCGGACGGATCCTGCGCAGGACCAGTTTGGACGAGCTGCCTCAGCTTTGGAATGTTCTTCGGGGCGACATGTCGCTTGTCGGTCCCCGACCGCACGCGCTTGTCCACGATGCGATGTACTCCAGGTTGATCACCAGATACGCG
Source organism: Bradyrhizobium sp. ORS 86 (assembly GCF_045571475.1). Taxonomy (NCBI): domain Bacteria; kingdom Pseudomonadati; phylum Pseudomonadota; class Alphaproteobacteria; order Hyphomicrobiales; family Nitrobacteraceae; genus Bradyrhizobium; species Bradyrhizobium sp. ORS 86. The sequence continues at coordinate 1,449,111 of NZ_CP120699.1, forward strand.
TATCGTCACTCGGTGAGGCCGGGCATGACCGGTTGGGCGCAGGTGAATGGATGCAGGGGCGAGACGCGCGACTTGATAGCCATGGAGAGGCGTGTCGCTCGCGATCTCGCGTACATACGCCATTGGTCGTTTTGGCTTGATCTGGTCATCGTCGCGATGACGGTGAGGGAAGTGCTACGGTCGCAAAATGCGTGCTGACTGTGCAAGTTTCTCAGCAGCGTGGCGCAAGGTCGCGTGTTCCCGCATCGAAGGGCTGTTGGACGATCTTCATCCGCCGTTGGCAGTTCCGGGAAAGCGAACGATCATCCGATCGTACGTCGGTCCGCGGAACGTCTCGCGTTCGAGCGAGATCGGGAACGGTGAGCGCCTGGAGCAAGTGTGTCGCGCGTGCAACGCTGCAAATGTTCCTCATGGTTGCGAACCAGGTTTGACTTCACTGCCGCGCGCATTCGGCGTTTCATGGTCGTGGACCCGGGGTTAAGGGCCTTCAAGTCGAAGGTATTTGAGGTGGGTCCGAGAGGGCTGCTGTCCAGCGCCAGCAGTCTCTTCGCGCGTCGATCCTGGGTTCACGTGACCTGGGTGGGACTACCCCGGAGTCGATCATGACAACACTGCAGGCCGTCGCCTTGGGAGCCATGCTGGCATGGACGCCAACGCTGATCGTTTTCGCGTTCTTGTTGTGGAACGTTCCTGAGCTCGAGGAAGAGTAGAGTAATTACCGTGCGAGCTCATGGCGATTGACAGCCGCGCCGGTTGTGATCGGCGCACGCCACATCATCGCGTGGTTCGAGCCTAACGCATGCGCTCGGCGTTCGAGTTGAGAATGCTTCAATCCCCGGAGAAGCCGAAGGGGACGCTTGAGGTTCTGAAATCATCGGGAAGAATCTCACGTCCGATCGGCGGGGCCGATCGTGCGGCGCATCTCGGGCGGTGACAAACCCGGCACGCGACGCCGATTGGCGTCGGCTCGTCCACACGCGCACCGTGTCCATCGCGCGTATAGATCAACTGTCCCGCATGCTCGGCAGCGCAGCCGATCGCAATCGCTCGCTCCACGCGAATTGCGCCGAACGAACCTCCGCCGGCGGTCACCGTGCGGGCGATCGAAAAGAACCGCTGCCCATCGGGCAATTCGAGCCATTGCGTGACAATCTGGCGTGGCGTTCTGAACACCCCGTGGACGGACCAGAGCGGACACGCGCCTCCGTGCTTGGCGAAAGGGAATCCTGCACCGTCAAGCAGCTTGGAGACGTTGCCGGCCGGATCGACCCGGATCAGAAAGAACGGGACTTTCTCCGATCCAGGCCGTTGCAGGGTCGTCAGACGATGCGCTGTCTGTTCAAAACTGGTGCCGAATTGACGCGCGAGCGCCTCCAGATCGTAACGACGCGTTTCGGCGGCCTTCGCAAAGGTGGAATAGGGCATGATGAGCGCGCCGGCGGCGTAGGCTGCAAGCGCCCGGCGTGCCAGCAACTCAGCGCTCTTGGTCGAAAACTTGCCGGCTTCGAGTGCCGCGCCAATCTCATCTTCCATTTCGAGATAAGCAAGTTGCTTGGCCAACTGAAAGTTGAGGCTTGCGGTATCGAGAGAGTCCTCAAGCAGGAGCTGTCTGCGATGGAGGTCGAGCCGCCTGACCGAGCCGAGCATGACGTTCGGCGGCAGATAGCGCACTTGAAGATTATGACGTGCCCGGAACCGCTCAATAAATCCGGCGGGTCCGGAAGGCACCTGGGCGAGGCGCTCCGCTGCGTCGTCCAGGTTGGCGAAGTTGTTGCGGCGTGCGGCGAGGAATCGCCTGACTTCCGCGACGGGGTCGTTTGCGTCAAAGCTTTCCTGCCCCCGCGATGATGCCGCGCCTGTCAGCTCCGACGCGCTTCGCTCCGCGAGCGCCAATTGTTCTTCGCGATAGGCGGTGTAGAGGCGAAGGAATGCTTCGGTCATTCCCGGATAGCTGACGGCGAGATCGCTGATTTCAAGCGCGGGGATGTCGATGTCGGAAAACATCGGCTCCTTCAAAGCCGACTGCATGCGCGCCGTGTGATCAGCGCCGCCGTCCCCGGCGAGATCGGCGAGGTCGATTTTGTAGGTGCGGGCGAGGCGAAGCAGCATGTCTGCCGTCACCGGCCGCTGGTTGCGTTCCAGGAGCGCGACGTAGGGTGCGGAAATCTCCAGGTCGGCCGCCATGTCCGCCTGGGTCAGCCCGAGGTCGCGCCGAAGCCGTCGCAGACGTGGTCCCATGAAGACGGAGCGGGCGCTGGAGGTTGCCATATCGAATTCCTGCGTATTGTAATGTTCTTACAACAATACACCATATTTCTGTAAAGTGTGACAAGTTTTCCGCGAGATGTCTGGTGAGGGGCGAGATGGCGCGTAGAAACGCTGCAGAACTTGTCGTCACGAAGGGATCACGGACATGAACTTCCAACCGCGTGGGATCAGCGACCGGGCCATCCACGGACCGGCTTCTTATCAGAGTGAGATCGAGGCGGCCGAAGCGCTCCTCAAGACCAAGCCGACGTGGAATGGCGTCAGCGCCGAAGCCGTGGCGCGCATGCGTCTGCAGAACCGCTTCAAGACCGGTCTCGACGTGGCTCGCTACACTGCGGCGCTGATGCGCGCCGACATGGCCGCTTATGACGCCGACAGCACCAAGTACACCCAGTCGCTCGGTTGCTGGCACGGCTTCATCGCCCAGCAGAAGCTGATCTCGGTCAAGAAGCATTTCGGCACCACCGATCGCCGCTATCTTTACCTCTCGGGATGGATGATCGCCGCGCTTCGCTCAGAGTTCGGACCGCTGCCCGACCAGTCGATGCACGAGAAGACCTCGGTGCCGGCCCTGATCGAGGAGCTCTACACGTTCCTGCGTCAGGCGGACTCCCGCGAGCTGAACGATATCTTCCGTGCACTCGACGCAGCCCGCAAGGCGGGCGACAAGGCGAAGGAAAAGGCGTTGATCGAAAGGATCGACAACTTCCAGACCCACGTCGTGCCTGTGATCGCCGATATCGATGCGGGCTTCGGCAATGCCGAGGCGACCTACCTGCTCGCCAAGAAGATGATCGAAGCCGGCGCGTGCGCGCTTCAGATCGAAAACCAGGTCTCCGACGAGAAGCAGTGTGGCCACCAGGACGGCAAGGTGACTGTGCCGCACGACGTCTTTCTGGCCAAGATCCGTGCCTGCCGTCACGCCTTCCTCGAACTTGGCGTGGAAGACGGCGTCGTCGTGACCCGCACCGACTCGCTCGGCGCCGGCCTGACGCAGCAGATCGCCGTGAGCCACAAGCCTGGCGATATCGGCGATCAATACAACAGCTTCCTCGATTGCGAGGACGTGACGGCCGAGAACGCCAGGAACGGCGATGTCATCATCAATCGCAACGGCAAGATGGTGCGTCCGAAGCGCCTGCCCAGCAACCTCTACCAGTTCCGTCCCGGCACCGGTGAAGATCGCTGCGTGCTCGACTGCATCACCTCGCTGCAAAACGGCGCTGATCTCTTGTGGATCGAGACCGAGAAGCCGCATATCGAGCAGATCGCCAAGATGGTCGACCGTATCCGTGAAGTCGTCCCGAATGCGAAGCTGGCCTACAACAACTCGCCGTCGTTCAACTGGACGCTCAACTTCCGTTGGCAGGTCTACGATGCGATGAAGGAAGCCGGCAAGGATGTCAGCAAGTACAACCGCGCCGAGCTGATGAAGGCGGAGTACGACAACACGCCGCTGGCGATCGAAGCCGACGAGCGCATCCGCACCTTCCAGGCCGATTCAGCGAAGCGCGCCGGCATCTTCCATCACTTGATCACGCTGCCGACCTATCACACGGCTGCTCTGTCGACCGATAATCTCGCGAAGGAATATTTCGGCGAGCAGGGCATGCTGGGATATGTGAAGAACGTGCAGCGGCAGGAAATCCGTCAGGGCATTGCCTGCGTCAAGCATCAGAACATGGCGGGATCCGATATCGGCGACGATCATAAGGAATACTTTGCCGGCGAGGCTGCTCTGAAGGCCGGCGGTGTCCACAACACGATGAACCAGTTCAGCTAACGATCGAACAGGATCGGTCTGGAGTCCAACCGACTCCAGGCCGACCGATCCGGCCATCGCCGGTGCCGGGCGACACGCTCAATGCCAGCGATCTCCACCTCGACGTGAGATCCCTTACTGGTCAGTCCCGATCGCTATGAGATCGCGACGACTTCGATTTCTTGTCCCGACGCTTCAATGACGTCTCCGACGGACTTGCCCATTAAAAGCCTGGCGATCGGTGAAACGAAGGAGATCATCCCCTTCTTCGGGTCGGCCTCGTCTTCGCCTACGATTCGATAGGTCTGGATGCGTCCGTCGTCGCGGCGGAAGGTGACCGTGCTGCCAAATCCGACACTAGCAAGCGTCGTTGGCTCCGGGACCACCTGAGCCGTCCGCAGCCGCTCCGCGAAATATCGCACATCTCGCAACGGCAGCGCGCCTTGACGTCGCCGCTCGTTTACATCGTCGATCTTTTGCGAGTTCGCGTAGGCCTCCTGCGCCGCCTTCAACTGTGCTTCCAGCGCCTTCAGGCCGCCTACCGTGACCAGATTTGGGTGCGACGAAATCGGACGGTCCGGCAGCAGTGTCTCGGACGCGGTCTCGGCGCTTTCTTCCTTGGTGAATGCGACGCTCACGCCTGGAACTCCCTGCACAAGTGGCCTGCTACTTTCACATAACGGCTGCGGCGGCTGACGGCCAGTCCTTGACGGGTTGCGAGGGGCATCAGGAATGACTGGGCCGCCTTTTGCCGGAAAGTTCCTTGCGTGTTGCTGCCGTCATGCGCGGCGCCCTTCCGCGCGGCCATTCGCAATTCCGTGATACCCCGCAATATCTCTGCCTATATAGTTGCAGCCTAATAGTTCTTATCCTATCTAATTTGCATGGCTCCGTCGCAGGCTCACATCCACGCCGAGATTGGCCGCTTGATCACAAGGCTCGGCCGAATCTGGCGCCGCGAATCGGACCAGGCGCTGTCGGATCACGGTCTGTCCTACGCAACCGCGATTCCCTTGCTGGTGCTATCGCGGCAGGGGGAGAACGTTCGCCAGGGCGTGCTGGCCGAAGAACTGGGGATCGAGGGCCCATCGCTGGTACGGCTGATCGACCTGCTACAGACCGAGGGACTCGTGGAACGTCGCGAGGACCCCACCGACCGGCGCGCCAAGACGTTGCATCTCACGCCGGCAGGCGAGGCGAAGGTCGAGCAGACCAACCGGATCTTGCGCCGCGTGCGGGCCAGTCTGCTGAAGGATATCGGCAGCGATGAACTTGCGATAACATTCGAAACGCTCCAGCGCATCGAGCAGCGTGCCAGCCGCGTGCAGGAACCGAAGGCTGCTCCGGAGGCGAAATAGTCATGCGCGCGGAAGAGCCGTTTCTGGTCCGCCACGCGGACCTCATTTTCGCTTTGAAGACGTTCGCCGCGTCGATCCTGGCGCTCGTCGTCGCGCTGGCGCTGGATCTGCCGCGGCCCTACTGGGCGATGGCGACCGTCTACATCACCTCACAGCCGCTCGCTGGCGCGACGAGCTCCAAGGCGTTCTTTCGCGTGATGGGGACACTGATCGGTGCGACCGTGACGGTTGCGATGGTGCCGAACCTGGTCAATGCGCCGGAACTGCTTTGCCTCGCAATTGCGCTCTGGGTCGGTCTTTGTCTTTACCTGTCACTGCTCGACGGGACGCCGCGGAGCTACGTCTTCATGCTGGCCGGATATACCGTTGCGCTGATCGGCTTTCCGGCCGTTAGCGAACCGGGAAATATTTTCGATATCGCGCTGGCAAGGGTCGAGGAAATTTCGCTCGGCATCATCTGTGCGAGCCTGGTCTCGACGGTGGTACTTCCACGCAGCGTCGCACCGGCGGTTGGCCGTCGCGTCGATATCTGGCTGTTGGATGCGCGCCGTCTGAGCCGCGACACCCTGCTCCATCGCGGCACCACCGAGACGCGCCGCGCCCAACGCCTTCGCCTTGCGACCGACATCGTCGAAATCGATGCGCTGGGGACTCATCTTTTCTATGACCGGTTGGCCGAGGCCGACGCAGCGCGCGGTCTCGGCGAAATCCGGCTGCGCATGCTGATGCTGCTGCCCGTGATGGCGTCGATTGAAGACCGGCTCGCCGCGCTCGGCGAGGCAGGTCTGCGAAGGCAGCCTGAATTGCGGCGGCTTCTCGAGGAGATCGCGGGATGGACCGTTGACGAGGTCCGTCTGAGGCAATCGGGAGACCGGATCCGCGCCGCGATCGCGGAGAGGCAATCCGCGCTCGACGGTGCTGCGACCTGGGAGCGCATCATCACGACCAATCTGCTGTCGCGGCTGCGCGAGCTCGTCGACGTCTCCGATGACTGCCGCGCGCTGAGTGATGCGATTGCAGCCGGCGAGGACATCTCGGCTGTTTCTCTACAGTTCCGCCCCGAAGCGGGTGCCGCGCCGGTTCGTCACCGTGATCATGGCATGGCGCTGTGGTCGGCCGCCGGTGCGGCCGCTGCCATCCTGATCTGCTGCGGCCTCTGGATCGCGACCGGCTGGGCGGACGGCGCCTCCGCGCCGATGATGGCGGCGGTGGCCTGCTCGTTCTTTGCCGCCAATGACGATCCGGGACCGGGCATCCGAAGATTCGGCCTTTGGTCGCTGGTGGCGATTGTGGTCGTCGCGATCTACCTGTTCGCACTGATACCCGCGATTTCCCACATCGAGGTGCTGGTGATCGCACTGGCGCCGACCTTCATCCTGTATGGCGTGCTGATTGCAAGGCCCGCGACCGCGTTGACCGGCATGGCGCTTGCTGCCAACACCGCGACGCTGCTCGCGCTGCAATCGACCTACAGCGCGGATTTCGCCTCCTATGCCAATTCCGCCGTCGCCTTCTTCGTCGGCGTCGTGGTCGCCGAAGTCGTGACGAGGATCGCGCGCGGCGTCGGCGCCGAGTGGATCGCCAAACGTCTGATGTTGTCGAGCTGGGAGACGCTTGCGGTCGCCGCCGAGCGCCGCGGGCGCGGCGACCGCGCACATTTTGCCGGCTTGATGCTCCATCGGCTCGGGTTGCTGGTGCAGCGGATCGCGTTCGTGTCGGAGAGCGATCGTCGCGATACCGACAGCCTCGTACAGCTTCGGATCGGTCTCAACATTATCGACCTGCGGCGGGCCCGCTACGACTTATCGGCATCGACCATTCGCGTCATCGACGACATGCTTGACGCTCTCGCTGCGGCCTTCCGCGGCCATGTGGGCGGGAACATGCCGGCCGGACTGCTCGCGCGCATCGACGCGGCGCTGGGTCAGGCTGTCAACGATTCCGGCAGCGCGCGGGAAGATGCCTTGATGGGCCTGGCTGGCATCCGCCGCGGCCTGTTTCCGAACGCACCAGCCTATCGGCCACAGTCGGAGGAGAGTTTTGCAGCGTGAGATATGAAATCGACATCTACGGGGTGCTCGTCCCGTCACTGCTGCTCTGGCTCGTCATTGCCTATGTGCTGTCCGCAGCGGTCAGCCGGATCATGCAGCGCTTCGGCCTCTATCGGCTGGTCTGGCATCGCGCGCTGTTCAATTTTGCTCTTTTCGTCTGCCTTCTCGGCGTCGTCGTCTATTTTTCGGAGTTCTTGCCATGAAGGGGAATCTCGCCTGGCTTGGCCGGCTGGCGCTGACTATCATCGCTGTTGTCGCGGCGCTCGCCGTTGGCCGTGGACTGTGGGCCTACTATATGGAGTCTCCGTGGACGCGTGACGGCAGGGTTCGCGCTGACGTGGTTCAGGTGGCACCCGACGTGTCAGGTTTCGTCACCGACGTGCTGGTGAAGGACAATCAGAAGGTCCGTCGCGGCGATGTTCTGTTCAGGATCGATCGCGAGCGCTTCGCGCTGGCGCTCCGGCAAGCCGATGCGGCAGTCGCCGGCCATCGCGCCACGCTGGATCAGGCCAATGCCGACCTGAAGCGCTACAGCGCGCTGACGACCGACGCCGTGTCGCAGCAGAAGCAGGAGCAGGTTCTGGCAGCTCAGCTACAGGCGAAAGCAGCCTACGACCAGGCCGTCGCCGACCGCGCGGTGGCGCAGCTCAACTTGGACCGCAGCGAGGTTCATGCGTCAGTGAATGGCACGATATCCAATATGGATCTCAGGCCCGGAGCCTATGTCACCGCTGGCAAGGGCGTGATGGCCCTGGTCGACACCGATACGCTGCACGTCGAAGGCTATTTCGAGGAGACCAAGCTGGCGCGCATCCACATCGGCGACAAAGCACGGGTGCGTTTGATGGGTGAGCCGACCCGGCTGACCGGGCACGTCGAGAGCATCGCGGCGGGTATTGAGGATCGCGATCGCGCCGAGGGCGCGAACCTACTGGCAAACGTCAATCCGACCTTCAGTTGGATTCGGCTTGCGCAGCGCGTGCCGGTGCGCATCGTGCTGGACCACATTCCGGAGAACGTTGCGCTGGTGGCCGGCCGTTCGGCGACAGTCGAAATCGGGCAATAGCGTAGGCTGCGACGCGCCTGATCCGTGGAGAAAGGTCGCGAGCGCTATTGGAGACGCCGTGCGACGGGCTTCGCTGCCGCCGCGCTATGCCATTCCGACAATGACGTGCGGGCCGTTGACCAAAGTCCGCTCAGCAACACCGTGGTTTTCGGTTGAACACGCGACCCGTCGATCACCTCGAGTTGGCCGCACCGGTTGAGCGTATGCAACTTTCGTCCGGTCCACGCCGGTCCGGGCGTGAGCGAGTGCCGAACAGCTTGCCGGTACGTCGTCGGTGACAGCTCCAGCACCTCCGCGAGACCGAGCGCTGCACCATATCCGTTGCTGCAATCCTGCACCGGCCGCCACAGCCGTCCATTGATGTTCACGAAATTTCCAGCCGGCCGGGTACTCGCCCGATCCATCAGTATCGGATTGCTGGCGTGAGGCAACCAGGGGCCGAACAACTGCTCGGCGTAGTAGATCGCCAATGTGTCGGAATATCCGCCGGTGCCGTCGCGCCAGGCTCCGAACAGATAATATAGGCCATTGTGGCGCGTGATGGTTACATCTGCGAGCTCGAGCCCGGAGAGCAGCGTGCTATGACGCTCCCACTTATCGGGAAAACGAATGCACCTGTAGAGCGGGACGTCCCGATGCTCGGTGCTTTCGGGGATCATCCATAGCTCACCATTGTCTTCGATCAGGAAGGGGTAAGACAGGTGCCAGGGTTCCTCCAGCACGGGCACGACGCTTGCGAGCGGCCCGTTGCCGTCGAACTCGACGGCTGAGATGATACCCTTGCCGACCCGATGGTCGAGGTCTTCGAAGAAGACGAACGTCCTTCCCTGCCATTTGACCGGGAAAGGATCAGCAAAGAAACGGTGCCCGGGATCTTTCAGTACGTTCCAGGCCGGCCCGGATAGATCGCCGGTGCGCCAGATATCGGCGTTTTCGACGTAGCGCCAGCCGACATGCCAGTGCGGCGCATAGCAGCACAGGCGATAGATCTCCTTCGCAATCGAAGCAGCCAGGCCGCGTCCGACATAAGCCGCGGCATTTCGCGGGCTGCGTCCGCTGGTCGAGGGGGCGAACTGGGGCACCAGCCGTGTCGCTCCTGACAAAATCGCCGTCAGCATCGTCAGGGTTCGCGCCATCACCGTGTCGAGCGCGCCGCTCAAGCCGGTTGCGATCTCGCCGGAAGGATGGCCGCGGTCCATCACGCTACCGTCGAGCTCATTGACGATATCGATCACCGGCAGATCACCGGCAAGGATGGCTGCGAGCGCGGCGCTTTCTCCTGCCACGCCGTTGAACAGCGGGCGAAGATAGAGCCGGGCGGAGCAGTTTGGCTCCCGCTTGGCAGTCGTAAAATCGACCACCACGTCGGCTTTGCTTAGCGGAGTCCGCAAACGCTCGGGTATTGCCTTCAGTCGGTCGGCCTTGCCGGCCTTACCCTTGCGCAAGACCATGCGCTCGAGCTCAAACAGCACGTCGAGGCCAGCAGGCCGAGGTTGCGCGGTCGTGGTCCATGCGATCTGCACCGGTACGTTCTGACCGTTGACGGACAGCGCCTCGCGGCACATCCAGAGCCGTGCATGCTCCCGTTCGCAGCGAAACTCGATGATCATGTTCGGCCCACCATCTCATCCATGTCCGCGCGAGTGGCCTCGTCGAGGATGCGGACGTATTCGTCGACCATAGTATCTAGCGAATAGCGCGACTTCAGGCCCTTGGCGCGTTGTCGCAGCTCCGTGCTCAGGGCACCGTCGGCCAGGATGCGAGAAACCGCGGCCGATAGCGCGGCCTGATCTGCAGCATCAACGAACATGGCTGCCGGCTTACCATCGAACGACAACACCTCGCGCAGCACGGGGAGGTCATTCACAACACAAGGGATGCCCGCGCTCGCCGCCTCGACGGCGGCGAGACCGAAGGTCTCGGCTTGCGAGGGAAACACGAACACGTCGAGGCAGGCCAGGAAATCGGCCATCCGCTGCGGCGGAATCTCGCCGATGAAGTGCAATCTGTCGTTGACTTTCAGCTCGTCGGCCAAAGCCTTTAGCCGTCCCTCGTCGGCGCCTTGTCCGGCGAGTGCAAGGTGCCATGATGGTGTATCGGCGAGCAGACGTATTGCGGCATCAAGCCGCTTGTGCGGGTGCAGTCTTGCAGCGCAGCCGAGCAGGACGCAATCCGGCGGCAGCTTGAACTGCTGCCGCGCAATCTCTCTTGGCAGACCGAGCGATTTGTCGTCGAACCCGTGCGGGACGTGCTTCATTCGCGATCGATAGCGGGCCGGGTACCGCGCATACTCGCGCTCCATGTCCCGCGAATTCAGCGTGATGCATGTGAAGAAGCCGACACTGCCCATGACGATGTCGGCAGCGCGAACCGGCCAGCTCATCGACATGGCTGAGGATACCTGATTGGCGATGACTGGAGCGCGGCTCACGAGCCGCGACACGCCTGCGCCAATGACGTTGCCGAAATGCTGGAAGGTCAGCACGACGTCGGGCTTGATGGTCCTGATATGAGCGGCGAGCTGCCAGAGCATCTGAAGCAACGCGAGCGGATTTCCAGGTCGGCGGGGGGCGCAGTAGAGCGTATTGGGCGGCTCGTCGAAGGAGTCCGATTTGCGGAAGAAAAACAGATTGAAGACGTCGTAGCCGCGCGCGGTCAGGCCGCTGCCGAGCAGCCTCGAGATTTCCTGAGCGCCGGCGTTCTCCGCCTGGGTCTGCATCAGAATGACGCGGAGCTTCGGCTGGATGGTGTTTTGCCGATCGTGCGACGCGGATGACGATTGGTTCGGCGCCTCGCGCAGTTCTGTGCTGGGCTTGTAGTGGAGCACGGATTCCTCGACCATTAGGGGAGTGAAGCCGTCTCCCATACTTTTGTGCACATACTTATCACGCGAGACATTCTCGTACGTCGAGTAACGCGAGTTGAGGTTACTGCCCGTTTTACGGGACATGCCGGCAAAACGAGATTCCACTGTGTAGGCGGCAAGGTACCAGCGGTTCATTAACCGGTTGGTTACGGCCATGCATCGGTTGCTGCCAGGAGAGGGTAACCGCTGATTAACCATAGATCCTTACGTTGGCGCAGGCCGCTGAACAGTGAATGCCAGTTGAATTCGAGTCAGAACACCCATGACGTTCGGTAGCCCCTCAGGCCCAAGACGGTCCGGTCCAACGGATCCAGCAGCGTCGTGGGAGATCGCTGCCGGTGTGCGCAGATCTGCGGCCGAAGTCGCCAAGGGCGCGTTGACTCTCTCCGGTGCGATTGCCTTCCTGCGCGAAAATGGTCGGCGCATTTTGACGCTCGCGTCGGTCATCTTCGTGATCGGTATCATTCTCCTGCTGCTTATTCCGGCCCGCTATGCGGCGACGGCGCTGGTCGTCGTCGACCCGCGTGAGCAGCGCGTGACCACCGATCAGGACGTGCTGCCGGGGATCGGACAGGATGCCGCGGCGCTCCAGAGCCTGGTTGAGATCGCGAAGTCCGACGGATTCTTGCGGCCGCTGATCGAGCAGCTCAAGATCGCGGACGACCAGGACATTGCCGGCGGCAAGACCGAGGCCACGCGTCTGCTCGACAGGTTTCGCAGCCGGCTCGACATCTCCCGCCGCGGGCTCACCTACGTCATCGCGATCAAGTTCACGTCCAACAATCCGCAGCGTGCTGCGTACTACGCCAACGCCGTGGCAGAGGCCTTTGCTGCCAATCAGCGCGGGACGCGGGTTGTGGCTACTGACGAAGCTGCCGATTGGCTCAAGAGCCGGCTGAAGACGCTGAACGACCGCTTGAGGGCGTCCGAGGATGCCGTGGCCGCATTCAAGCTCGAGCACCGGATCGTGAATGCCGGCAAAGATTCAACGACGCAGCAGTTGCGCGTGACCGACCTCACCCAGCAGGTTGCCGCCGCTCGCGCGCGCACCGAAGAGGCCAAGGCCCGCTACGAGCAGGCGCAACGCGACCTGAAGGCGAATGTCGACGGCCCGGTCAAGCAGGACATCCTGACTGCGCTGCGAGCGCAGCGCTCGGCGCTCAACGATCAGATTGCGCAGAAGCGTGCGGTGCTCGGTGATCGTCACCCTGACCTCGTCATGTCGTATGGCCAGTTGAACGATCTCAACCGGCGGATCGAGATCGAGCGGAAGAAGAATATCGAGACTGCAAAGTCTGAATACGAGGCCCAGCGCGAGCAGCAGAAGGGCCTTGAGGACCAGTTGAAGGCCGTCGAGTCGCAGATTCTGGTCGATGGTCAGGCGCTGGTCCGGTTGCAGGAGCTGCAGCGTGACGCAGATGCCAATAAGAACATCTACGAGCAGTTCCTGTCGCGCTACAAGACCACCGATGAGCAGCGCCTGCTGCAGAACTCTCAGACCAAGGTCGCCTCGCCTGCTACGCCACCGGTCCGCTCGACGCTTCCGCCGCTGCCGTTGCTGATCGCCGTACTCGCGATTGCCTCGCTGCTGATCGCAACGGCTATCGTCGCCGCGCCGAGTCTGAAGCTGCTTGCGGCGAAACCCGATCCGGAAGTTCGCCGCGTGGATGCGACATCGCTGCGACCCGAGTTACCACCGGAGCTGCCGGTTTTGGCCCGGATTCCCAACCTGTCATCACCACCGGGCTCTATCAAGAGCGTCTGGCAGACCCCGATCTCCACAACCGGCGAACCTGATCTCAGCCCGCATCTGCAACCTGTGATCAAGAACATCGAGCAGCTTCCGGGACCGCACGGCAAGGTCGCGCTTTTGATGTCGACCGAAAAAGGTGTGGGTGGAAGCACGGTTGCACGATCGCTCAACCGGTCTGCCGTCAAGAATGGAATGCTCAGTGTTCTGATCGAGATGGAGCCGAAGCCGACCGATGCGGCACCGGCGGCACAAGCATCTGGCACCGTCAAGACGGATCTTCGTTCCGTTGAGGAGCTCCTGGGCGGCAGCGCGAAAGATCAACCGTTGCCGCCGGACGACATTCGTGCCGACTTCGGTCTCATCATTGTCGACGCGTCGTGCTTCGTCGCACAACCGGCCGTCGCGGCGCTGGCTGCCCATGCCGACCTGATCATTCTCGTTGTTGGCGACGGCGCAGCCAATTCCGACGCTACTCGCAAGGCGAATGCTGAGCTGTCGAAGTTTGGCAGTGTGCCGACGGTGCTGGTCGTCAATCGTATACCCGTCAGCGCAACCGCCGGTGCGGTTCGAGCCGGGGCGCTGGGATTGGCGAGCTGAGCGCGGATTGGCGGGGTCCCGACAGAACCGGATTAGTCGTTCGAGTCCGCGGCGCCAACCACGTAAGTGTCCGACTTGTCCGACGCGAAGTGACAAAGCGTCAGGATGGAGGGGTCGAGGCCGGTTCGCTTGCGACACAGCACGTTGAGCCCGATGGTAGCGAGTGCCAGCGACACCGTGGCCGAGATCGCGGCGCCGAGCACGCCGAGCCAAGGGATCAGGATGAGGAACCCGATGAGCCGCAATACGACATTGGCGGCGATGACAGGGACATACTCGCGCTCGTGGCCGGTCAATTGCAATATCGCCGCGGCCGGACCGCCCGCCGCTTGAAATGCCGTCCCTATCGCAAGCACGATCAACACCCATTGCTGCGCGATAAAGTGTGATCCGAACAGACCGAGAAGATGAGGCGCTCCGAGCCAGACCAGGAATAGGCCGCTGAACACGCAAAGCGCGGTCACCTCGGCCATGAGCTTCAAGGTGTGCTCAAGGTCACGCCGGTTCTTGCTGAAGTAGAGCGAGGGGAGTCTCCGCGCGCCGAACGTATACAGCGCAGCCGAGAGCATGGCGAAGATGTTCGCCAGGCGCGAGGCCGCGAAATAGACGCCCGCGGTGGCGGGATCCAGCATCCAGTAAACGATGATGACATCGAAATACTGGTTCGCCGCCTCGAGGATGGAGGACAGCCAGAAGCGAATCGCGCTTGCCCTCCAGCGGGACGTCTCGAACCGGGCGGTCACATCGCGCAGGTGAGGAACAACACGCAAGATCGAGGCGACCTGCACCAGCAATCCTGCGAGCATCGCCACTGTCATCGCGCTGAACAGTTCCGCAGGGGTGAGCTGCCGGTGACCGAACAGGACTGCGATCAGAAACAGGACGACGGCGACCCGCCAGAAGAATTCCCGGTTGCCTTCTCCCATCAGAATGCTGACCAGGGATCGCGCGATCTGGCTGCCGAGCATCAGGCCGGCATTGACCGCCGTGAACGCCGAGACCGACAGGATCAGGAGCCACCACTCGCCGCGGATGCTCGCCACGGCCGCGATGGCGGAGATCGAGATCAGCATGGCGATCGCTGAGCCCTTCAGGCTGGATAACAGCACACCCTTGGTGAGATCGGCCCTGCCTCCGACGTCATACTCGTTGAGGAAACGAACCAGGAGCAGTTCTTGGCCGATCAGACCCACGACCGAAGCGATCTGGGCAACCGACAGCCAGGTCGCAAAATCTCCAAACGCCTCGGGCGACATTGCCCGCGCCGCCAGCGAGAACAACGCGAACGCAAGCCCGCCGCTACCGACCTTGAGGAGGATCGTCCCGGCAACGCCGCGTGTCACGTCACGCTGCATCAGTTGGAGAAGAGAGGCGAACATGAAGGCGAGGGACCTTTCTCCTTCCGAGAAGCCGCCATGCCGTCGAGGCGCAACATTCGGTGGAGCGGGGAGTGTTAACGTTCGGTTGCTAAGATTCAGTTCCTCCCCGCCGATCCGAGCTTCCGGTGAATGCGGCGCCTTGCTCCATTCCGGAACGCCGCCTGCCTTGTTGTCTCCAAATGAGGCAGGCGCGGGGAAGTCCTCGCGGCGGGCATTGCCGCGCGAGGGAAGCGGGGCTGGGCCGGCTCTGCGCATCATGGGCACGATATCGTGGCGCTCCACGACCGGTCGCGAGCTTCGGATGCGGCGGCAAACGACCGCGCATTCTGCTGCGAAGTCTTGGGAAAGCAGGTTCTCATGAGGCTTGTCGTGCAAGGTGCATGCCGGGCAGCCGTCCACCGGGTCCCTTGTATTGCCGTTAACCTCAATGCCGGAACGGCACTGACCGGCTCGGGAAGGGAGCATGCAGCCGGCAAGGAAATTGCAGTTCCGGCGTCATCCGTTGGAGTGGGACAGCATGATCGCCGACCAGAGCACGACAAAGCCGGCCGCAGCAGACGGCGCAGAAACGATCGAAACCGATGTTGCCATCGTCGGCGCCGGGCTGACCGGCTCGCTCGCCGCAGCCGTGCTCGTCCGGGCCGGATACCGCGTTCTCCTGATCGACAAGCGCACGGTCCCACCGCACGAATTTCGCGTTGAGAAGATCGCAGGTCCGCAGGTCGATATCTTGCGCAGGCTGGGCTTCCTCGGCGATATCGAGGCCGCCGCGTCTACCTTTGACCGGGTGCTCAATATCAGGGAAGGCAAGGTGGTCGACGTCAGCCTCCGTCGCGCGTACGGAATTCGCTATTCCGGCCTCGTTGCCACGGCCCGTCGCCTGCTGCCCGATTCGTCCAGCTTCATGCCTGATGAGGTCACCGGCATAAATTGCAGCGGAGACTTTCAACATCTGCAGTTGGCTTCCGGAAAACGCGTCATTTCGCGCCTGGTTGTTCTGGCGACCGGCATGGCGGGAGCGCTGGGATACAATCTCGGCATGACGCGGCGGGTGCTCGCCGCGCGCCATTCGGTTTCGTTCGGCTTCACGATTGCTGCACCGGAGGACGCGCCGTTCGATTTCGAATCGCTGACCTGTTACGGGGAGCGGACAGCGGACGGTGTCGACTATCTCAACCTGTTTCCGGTTCGGGACGGCATGCGGGCAAACCTGTTCCTGTTTCGCGACCCGAATGATCCGATCATGCGCGAGCTGCGCCGAAATACAAAGGCGACGCTGCTTCGCTTGATGCCAGGATTGCAGCACTATGTCGGGGATTTCCGCGTAATAGATCAGGTCCAGAACTGGGTGATGGACTTATCGGTGATCGAAGGCCACGTGCAGCCAGGCGTCGTGGTGATCGGAGATGCATTTCAAACCAACTGTCCTGCCGCCGGGACCGGCGTAAGTCGTCTGCTGGTCGATATCGAACGTCTCTGTACGAAGTACGTCCCGCAATGGCTGGAGACCGACGGCATGGGCGTCGAGAAGATTTCGCAGTTCTATTCCGATCGGGACAAGATCGCGGCCGACCAGCGCTCGTTGCGAGTGGCGCACTTCCGCCAGGCTCTGGCGTCGAGCACCGATCTGCGATGGAACGTGCAGCGGAGGTTGCATTTCCTGCGGCGAACCATCACTCACCGGGTCGACCAGATACGGCCCGGTTGGGTCGCACGCGTGCGCAGTGCGCTCGGATAGGCGGAAAACGGTCCTCGCAGGGACCCTGCTAACGTGCGTCAGTCGATGTACGGATCGGCTGAGCCTTGAAATCAGCCATTTTCTTGACCGTCTGCTTGATCCACGGCGCCCGGTTCAGCGCGAACAGCGCAATGGATCCGACGGCGCTGCCGGCCTGTGTCACGCTCGACATCGGCGAAGGCAGAGCACCGAACAGCTTCTTGTACGGCTCGTCCCCGATGGTGAAGTCAAGGACATGATCGCCACGCTCGATACAGGCCTTCGCGACCTGCTCGAACGTCAGCGCGCCGATCGACTGGCTCTTGTATCCGGCGATGTCGAAGGCCGTCATCAGGATGAGGAAGCTATCGCGGTGAGACAAGCCGAGCACGGTCGCAATCACATTGCCGTCCATCTTCATGACGTACAGCCGAACAAACGAACCCAGACCACGCAGCGCCACGTCCGAGTAGAAGTCGAAATACTCGGGACGTTGCAATAGGTCGCCATCGCCTTGTGCCTGAAAACGAGGGCCACGGTACTGCTTCATCGTCTCCATCGCTTCCAGGATGGAAGTGCTGTCCTCACAACATGAGAAGGTCAGTGCACCCTTCTTCTGAACCTGGCGCCACTTCTTTGCGAGTTCTTTCCGATAAGAAGGGTTGAGGGCGTTGGTTCGCCATTGTTCGAACGGTGCCGTTAGAACGGTTGCATACGAGTTCGTATTGGTGGCAACTCGGCGCGGCGTCGCCAGAAGAGTCTCGATGGGCATCCTCGCATCGAGCAATTTGGGCATGCGCAACAGATCAAACGGCCTGACGAGTTGTCGAAGCTTCGCGCAGGCGCTCTGATCCTGGAGCAGATCGGCGAAGGTCTTGACGGTGCAGACAGGTGCCAGATAGTCGGATACTCGCAGGTCCGCGAACTCAACGGTTCGCATGGGGCCGCGTCGCAAGCGCACCAGAGGCAGTATTGCCGCGAGTTCGCCTGTTGCGCGACGGCGTACAACGACAACGAGCGGCTTGGCCGCCATAGCGGGCGCGAGCTTGCCGTAGAGACTGCTCAGCCATATCGGGTGCTGAAACGCAGTGGCGTCCGAGTCCTTGAACAACTCCGCATATTCTTCAGACAAGAAGTCGAATGCGTCGTCGATGCATACATCGAACGCGTCGTTGTTCTTATTCATAGGAGGCCAGACAACCGGTGGTTTGGAAGCGCCTGCCAAGCCAGCGCGGCGTCTTTATAGCAAAGGCCGATTGGTTCGGGCAGCAACGGAATGCGATTTGTATTAATACAATGCCGTCGTCGATCTCGAGGCTGCAAGGTTGGCGGAAGCGCGCGTGAGCTCAAACCGTGCTGGCGCGGTCCTTCCTCGCTCCGGCCCAGCGAATGGCGTTTGGCGTGGCTGTGCTGGTCGTTCGTCGTGACGGTTAACGAACCGTTGAGGGACCTGCGAGCTAGCTTGGCCAGGACGAGTGCGTGAGCTGGACCGGATATTGCACTTGCGGGCACGTACGATTGGAGTCTCCGGTGAACATGTTGAGTCATAGTCAGAAAGCTCGTGTTTCCAACGAAAAATCCCCGTTGCGACACGACGGCGAACGCGCCTGGCGTATCAATTCCGACGCGGCTGCCCCACGTGTCCGGATTTGGAACACGGAGCGATGCGCGCAGCCGAGGTCTCCGGCAGATCTCCCCGCGGTGACACCGATGCCGAGCAAAGCACTGAGTACGCGTGAACGTCGTGCCAATCCTGTCGGCAGAGCCGCGACTGCAAGTATCCCTCGGGAGACGGTTGGCGGACTTCGGCTCGCCGTGGTCGATCTCGAGCAGACGGCGGATTTCATGATCGATGCGGTGTTTCCGCGCCGGCGCGTCAGCCGGCCACTCTATCTGACGTCGGCCAATGGCGAGGTGCTCTCGCGATGCTCGACCGAGCCGATGACCGATCGCCTGTTCCGTTCGGCCGATCTGATCAATGCCGACGGGCAGCCGCTGGTCATGGTGTCGAAGCTTCGGTCTCAAAAGCCGCTGCCTGAACGTGTCGCAACGACCGATCTATTCCACGTTGTCGCGCGCAAGGCGCAGGCACTTGGGCTGACTTTCTACATGTTCGGCGCCAATGAAGCGGAGAACGAGGCCGCGGTCGCAAACGTCCGCAGCATGTATCCGAAGCTCAAGATCGTCGGTCATTCGCACGGCTATCTGCGCGGCGAAGCGCTGCGATCCAAGGTCGATGAGATCAACGCGCTGGCGCCGGACTTTCTTTGGGTCGCGCTCGGCGTACCCTACGAGCAGGCGTTCGTCGAAGAGTTCATGCCGCGGCTTGCCCGCGTCGGCGTCATCAAGACCTCCGGCGGGCTGTTCAACTTCCTGTCGGGCAGCCGGCCGCGCGCGCCACAATGGATGCAGAACTTGGGATTGGAGTGGGCCTGGCGGCTCTGGCTCGAGCCACGGCGGCTGTTCTGGCGGTACCTCACGACCAATCCGCACGCTCTTTATCTTCTGTTCAACCGCACCTTGGCTTCGCGTACGAAACGAGACTGAAGCGATGGAGCCCCGAACACGGATGCCTGTGCTTCGGTCGCCGCAACCGGAGCACCAAATACCTAAGTCTGCTTCATGAAGTTCGAGCCATGACCAGAGCGCCGGCTGAGATGGATTGGGACCAGGTCGAGAGTTCGATCTGGCAGTCGCCTAGTGTCGAAGCGGAGAAGCTTGCAAGAACCGTCATCAATTGGTCGATCACCATCAACATGGTGATGTCGATGGGAAACTTCAACGCGGGCTTACTCGCGGCCGAGCAAACCTATGTGCAGCAATCCGTCGCTCTCCTGATGTGGGGCGTGCTGATCTACGCGAGCGCGTTTGTGCGCCCGGTTCTGCGGCTGGCATTCAACCTCGACACGGTCGCGATCGTCTCGTTCTACGCCTTTGCCGCGATCTCCGTGCTCTGGACGAATCTGAGCGCTGCCGCCTTCATGAAGGCTGCGGCGCTCGCGATAACAACCTTTGGTGCGTTCTGTCTCATCACCCGCGTCGACATCGATGACATCGTCAAATCGACCGCGAGGGGCCTCCTTGTTCTGGTGGCTGCATCTGCAGTATTTGCGATATTCGTACCGGACATCGGCATCGATCGTACCTGGATGCACAACGGTCAGTGGCAGGGCGTCTTCGAGTCGAAGCAAACCCTGGGTTTCGCCGGTGCCTATCTCATGTTCTTTGCGTGCTATCGAAAGATCACCGGGCAGGGATGGCTGCCCTTCCTGGTGACGTTCCTGATCGCTTCGACCTGCGTCATCGGGTCGGAATCGCGGGGCGCGGGCGCGCTGGCGCTGGTCGCCTGCGCCTTGGTCTTGACGTCCTTGTGGTCGGTACGATGCATGAAGGTATACGCGGTGCTGCCGTGTGTCATGTGCGTCGCGGCCGCGGTGCTGTTCCTGTACTTCTATACGACGGGGTACGACGCCATCCACATCTTCGACTCGACGATCGACTTCACCGAGAGAACGTTCATTTGGCAGTACGCAATCAGCCATTTCGACAATGCGCCGTTGATCGGTTTCGGAATCAACGGGTTCTGGACCAATCCGGCGATCTACGACTATTTCCAGCAGAATCACGGCTGGGTGCTCGACAATTATCATAACGGCTACATCGCCATTCTCATTGAAACGGGATTCCTGGGCTACGTTCTTTTCATGGCAAGCGTGTTCCTGTTCTCAAGCAAGGTGCGTTACCTGATTTCTGCGCGGGCAATTGACCGATCCCACTGTGCCCTCATCATTGGGTTTGTCTTCCTCACTTGTCAGACAAATTTTACCGAAACGACCTTCCTTCGTTCGACGACGTTCACGTCGGTGCTGCTGGTGTCCTTCTTTTTTGCGGTATGCAGACCTGTCTACGCTGCAAATCCACAGCCATCGTGAATTGGAGCGCAATGATGGCCGTTCGCGCACGCTGGCCAGGGGCCGTCAACTGGCTTCTGGCACTTCTACTCGCGGTGCTGACTTCGCGGGTTGATGTAGCGGAATCAGGTCAGTCTGCGGCAATGCCGGCGCTGGGGCGTGGCATCAATATTCTCGGATATGACGGCCTCTGGGAGGGCTACCAGAATGCGCCATTCCGTCTGGAAAACTTGACCGCCATTCGCAAGGCGGGCTTCTCGCACGTCAGGATCAATTTCTTTGGATTCAAGCATATGGATTCCGAGAACGTGCTCGACGAAGCTGTCCTGAGGCGGCTCGATGTCGTGATCGAGCAGGCGCTCGCCAGAAGGCTGATTCCGATCCTTGACGAGCACGATACGGACCTTTGCCAGCGCGATGTCGCGGCATGCGCGGAGAAGCTCAGGGCATTTTGGCGGCAGATCGCGTCGCGCTACGCCGGGAGATATCCGGCATTGCTGTTCGAGATCCTGAACGAGCCCGGAGGAAACATGACCTCCGGGCAGTGGAATTCACTGCTGGGCGAATGTCTTCGCGTCATCCGGGCGAGAAATCCCGAGCGGAGCGTCATTGTCGCGGCGTTGAATACCGAGGAAGCGCCGATCGATGAACTGGCGTTGCCGGCCGAGGACAGAAGGCTGATCGTGACATTCCACTATTACGCGCCCCTTCAATTCACACATCAGGGTGCGCCGTGGTCGCCGACGTTCTCGAAGATCGGTCCTTTGAGTTGGGGCAGCGCGGAAGACGAAGCGAAGGTCACGGCCGACTTCAACAAGGTCCGTCTCTGGTCGGAACGGGAAAGACGTCCGATCTACCTCGGCGAGTTCGGCGTCTACGAGCGCGCTCCTTCGGAGAGCCGGACGAAATACCTGTCGTTCGTGGCGAGAACCGCCGAGCGATACGGCTGGGCGTGGGCTTACTGGCAGTTCGATCACGATTTTGCTGCGTTCGACGGCGCGCGTCAGGCGTGGTATCGGGATATCCTGCACGCGATCATTCCCTCGGTGCGGTGAAGATCGCGCAGCCGCCGGCGCTTCCATATGTCTGATCGAAGCCTCAACTCCGATAGGCCCGGTCAGGCTTGGCCAGCATCCTTGACGACGTGATTGTCACGCGCTGTGAGTCTTCCACCTTTGAAGACGGAACGCCCCGTGGGTCGTGCGACCACGGCTTCCTGGATATGTTCGGCCTTCAGCGTCACGAAGTCCGCCCTCGCACCGATGTGCAGGCCGTAGTCCTCGAGCCTGAGCGCCTTGGCGCCGGCCGCGGTGACCAGGTCGAATGCGATCCCGAGTTCTTCATCGGTGTAGAAACCCGATCGATATCCGATCATCATCGCGCGGCCCAGCATGTCGCCATCGCCATAAGGCCACCAGGAGTCGCGGATGTTATCGTTTCCGCTGAACACCGTGACACCGGCCGCCCTGAGCGTCGCAACCGGGGGAAATGGTCGACTGCCGGGCGCGTTCGTCATGATTGCGACCCCCGATCGCGCCAGGATGTCGGCAATCTTCTTCAGCGTGTCTGCCGGAATGTCGCCGAGCCCATAGGCATGACTGACGGCGACATGGCCTTCCATCCCGAGTGCTCTTGTGCGTGCCGCGATCTGTTCGATCTCGAAGGCACCGAGCATGCCAGCGTCGTGAAGATGAATGTCGACGTCGACGCCGTGCCTTTGTGCGACGCCGAAGACGACATCGAGATGGCCTTCGACATTGCGATCGAAGCTTGCGGGATCGAGGCCGCCGACAACGTTGGCTCCGAGCTTGATCGCCTCGTCGAGCAGTTGCGGCGTGCCTGGGCTGCTGAGGATCCCGCTTTGTGGAAAGGCAACGAGCTGAATGTCGATCAGGTCCCGGTATTCGTCGCGCACCCCGAGGATGGTTTCCAGCGACTTCAGACCCACGGAACCATCCACCATGACGTGACTGCGCATGTTCGTCGTGCCGTGCCCGATGCAGAGATCAAGCTGGTTCCGCGCGCGCACATCCATGGGAGCGGCGGCGGCGACATTCTCGGCCTGAAATGCCACGCGCTCGCGAACGTCGAAGCCTTTCGTGCACGGCTTGTGTGGCCGCCAGGTGTCGCCATAGAAGCTGGTATCGAGATGAATGTGACCTTCGACGAAGCCGGGAACGACCAGCGCGTGGTCGAGGTCGATGACATCGACGCCGGCCGCGCGATGCTCGGAACGCTCGATCGCAACGATACGACCATCGCGGACCAGCATGTTGCCGCGAGAACCGTCGGCGAAGCGCGCATTGGCAAAGAGTCGGTCGATCGCCATCAAGTCCCAATCCTTCCTGTTGATCGCGACCCTGTGCGGGCCGCGTGGAATGTGCCGTGCCTTGCCTAACACGGCCGGGAGAATATTATCCGGACACGTCGGGATCGCAAGGAACCGGGATCGTTGCCGGACATTCAAGGCCAGCAGGAGTTCAGCGTCCAACGCGCAGCATTTGCCGCGACGATCGGCAATATGCTGGAGTTCTATGACTTCATCACCTACAGTTTCTTCGCGATCGAGATCGGCCACACCTTCTTTCCCGCGCACAGCGCATATGGCAGCTTGATGCTGTCGCTGGCGACCTTTGGCGCTGGCTTTCTGACGCGGCCGATCGGCGGTATCGTGCTCGGCATCTATTCCGACCGCGTCGGGCGGCGGCCGGCCATGTTGCTGAGCTTCGCGTTGATGGGGGCCGCGATCCTGACCATCGCGCTCACGCCGTCCTACGACTCGATCGGTCTGGCCGCGCCGGTCGTCGTGATCGCTGCGCGCATGGTGCAGGGATTTGCGCTTGGCGGCGAAGTCGGGCCGACCACGGCCTATCTCGTCGAGATCGCTTCGCCGCTGCGTCGCGGCCTGGTGGTGGCGTGGCAACCCGCCAGCCAGGAGATCGCTGCGACCGCCGGCGCTTTGGTCGGCGTCATCCTGAGCAGCGTGATGACGCCCGACATGATCCAGGCCTACGGATGGCGCATCGCATTTCTGATTGGCGCTGTCTGCCTGCCGTTCGGCCTGTGGATGCGCCGCACGCTGCCGGAAACGATTTCACACGAAGAGCACGTTGCCGCACATGTCGAGAGTTCAAGCCATGCCGTGCAGGCGCGCCGGCATATCCGAGTGATCGTGCTGGCGCTGATGATCCTCGCCAGCGGTACGATTTCGACCTACGTGACCCAGTATATGACGACCTATGCCAAGAACACGTTGCATGTGTCGTCGTCGCTCGCGTTTGCCGTCTCGCTGGTGAGCAATGGTCTTCAGATCATTGGTGCGCTATACGGCGGCTGGCTGGCGGACCGATTCGGACGCAAGCCGATCATGGTCTGGCCGCAACTGGCCGTGCTGGTGTTGACCTATCCGAACTTCGTCTGGATCGTGCAGGATCCCGGAATGTCGTCGCTGCTCATCGGCTTCGGCATCCTGTCATTCATAGGGTCTTTGCCGTTCACGGCCTTCTATGCGAACTTCACCGAAGCATTGCCGCAGAACATTCGTGGCGGCGTCTTTGCCACGATCTATGCGGTTGCGATCGCGGCGTTTGGCGGGACCGCGCAGCTCGTGGTCACATGGCTGCTTCACGTGTCCGGCGACCCGTTGGCGCCGTCCTGGTATCTGCTTCTCGCCGCGATGGTCGGTCTCGTTGCCATGAGCCTGATGCCGGAGACGGCCCCCGTCAAAACCGGCGACAAGTGACCGCCGAGCTCCCGCCTTGTATCACTTGCGGCAGCAAACAGGAGTCTGCTGATCGAATCGACAACCGGCCTGAGTCTCAATCCATGTCGCGAAAGGCGTGACCGTTGGCGTCGATCTCCTTGACCAGGGCCGGCGGCAGGCTGGCCTCGGCGGCGGTGCCGTCAAATACCCAGTCCTTGGAGTCGGCGAGATCGGGAAGACCTGCGCCCTTGCGGACGTAGAGGCCGATCGAGGCTTTCTGCGGATTGATGTAGAGATCGTATTCCTGCATTGCGGGCCTCCTCTCGGTTTCGTGTTGGACGGGATCTCTGGCGCGGGACGGCCCGAGGCCGCTCCGACCCGTCGACGTCGTCCGCCGTCAGGCGGGCTTCTTCTTCGCTTCCAATGCCAGGGCCACGGAGGCCTCGCTCGTCAGCATCAGGAAGGTGATGGTCTCCTGGAAATAGAGTTGCACGCTTGTCGCCGAATGGCTCAGATAGCCGATCGAAAGGTCCTGGCCGATCGAGAGCTGAAAGTCGCCACCGCGGGTGGTCAGCATGACGCCGCCCTCGATGGCCGGCGCCCAGATGATTTTCCCATCGACCAGGCGCTGGATGTGCTCGAGCACTGGATAACCATCGTCGGTCGCGCCGCCGATTGCGGTATAGGGTTCGGTGCCCAGCAACAGCGTATAGGGACCGTTGACGCCCGCCAGCCGCAATTGGCTCACCGCCTGCGCGACCGCGCCGGGATAGCCCTTGACGTTGGACGGCAGCGTCAGCACCGGGTTGCTGCTGCCCTGGCGGATGCCCTGAATTCCCGCCGCGGCGTATCCGTCGAACACGGCGCGGTCCTCGGCGAAAGCGATCTTGCGCGCTGCAGCTTTGAGCGGATCCCAGTCGGAATCATTGGAGCCGCGCTCGACGTCGTCGATGGCCTGACGGCTGAGCTCGAAGGGGACGCGCAATTCCACGAGGGCTCTGACGTCGCGTTGCGTTGCCTCGACCCCGTCGCCCGGCGTCGGGATCTTCCTGACATGGCCGGTGCCGACTGCTGAGAAGTCCGTGCCCTTCGGACCATCGACATCCACCACGTGGCGCGCTGCCAAATGGCGCTTCAGGGTGCGCGAGGCTTCCTCTTCAATCAGGGCCCATGCCGCGTCTGAGATGGGGGCGAGTCCCCGATGAAGATTATTCATGTGCAGCCTTTCCTTTCAGTGAGCCGATACCGAGCGAGCCATCGGGCGGCGGCATTTTCGGCGTAGGGGCATCGTCGGCCTGATCGCCGTCCAGAGACAGCTCTGCGGGCGAACAGGCGGGTCCCGCGGTCGCGGCGTCCTCGAGGAACGTCACCGACGGAATGAAGTACAACGTGCCGGTCACGGCGCGGCTGAAGTCGAGCAGGCGATCGTAATTGCCCGGCGGCCGGCCGACGAACATGTTCTCCAGCATCTGCTCGATCCGATGCGGAGACTTTGCATAGCCGATGAAATAAGTGCCGAACTCGCCCTTGCTGATATTGCCGAAAGGCATGTTGTCGCGGACGATATCGAGCTCTTCGCCGTTCTCCACGATCGTGGTCAGGGCGTTGTGCGCGTAGCTCGGCTTCACCGCATCGTCCAGCTCGATGTCGGACAGTTTGGTCCGGCCGATGATCTTCTCCTGCATCTCGACCGGCAGCTCGTTCCACTTCTTCATGTCGTGCAGATACTTCTGCACGATCACATAGCTGCCGCCGGCGAAGGCTGCATCCTCGTCGCCGATGACGGTGGCATCCACTGCCGCCTGGTCCTCCGGGTTCTCCGTCCCATCGACAAAGCCGAGCAGGTCGCGTTCGTCGAAATACTTGAAGCCGTGCACCTCGTCCGACGAGGCGATCGCGTCGCCGAGCCGAGCCACGATCTGCGTCGCGAGCTCGAAGCACAGGTCCATCGGCACGGCGCGGATGTGAAACAGGAGGTCGCCCGGCGTTGCGACGGCGTGGTGGACGCCATGGATCTCGCGAAACGGGTGCAGATCCTTCGGCTTCGGCGCGCCGAACAATCGGTCCCATGCGTCGGAGCCGATTCCCATGACACATGACAGCCGGCCCTCGAGGTCGCGGAATCCAACGGCGCGTACCAACGCGGTCAGATCGCCGCACAGCGACCGCACCACCGCATCATATTCCGGATTGGGCTTGAGCGTGACGGCAAGGAAGATAGCGGCGCGCGTCAGCTTCGCAGCGACCGGTTGCGGGACGGCTGATGGCACGCATCTCTCCTTACCGAACTATCATTCCAAGAGCGCAACGAGCAAGGCGCTCGGCGAATATCCGAGCACGGGGAGAGGAGCATGCAACGGTTAGCTTTACAAGAGCCCGAATTGCTAGGCGTCCGCTGAAGGGCCAGCCGGCTTTCCGGACTTC
Source organism: Bradyrhizobium sp. ORS 86 (assembly GCF_045571475.1). Taxonomy (NCBI): domain Bacteria; kingdom Pseudomonadati; phylum Pseudomonadota; class Alphaproteobacteria; order Hyphomicrobiales; family Nitrobacteraceae; genus Bradyrhizobium; species Bradyrhizobium sp. ORS 86. The sequence continues at coordinate 1,475,966 of NZ_CP120699.1, forward strand.
TCTTCCTCAAGCGTCACCGCAATCGCGGCGTTCGCCGAGAGACGAACCTTGGTGCCTTCGACGCCAGCGACAAAGCCAAGCTCGACATAGTGATGGTGGCCCTTGTGCAGGCCTTCGCCGCTGTCACGCTTCGTAAGCTTGATGCGGCTGCCTTCAACGCGATCAACGGTGCCGACGTGCACGCCATCGGCGCCGATGACCTCCATACCGTCCTTGATCTTCAACTCCGACATGTGTTCCTCCGTGGTTGAGGGCCAGCTTGCCTATGATGCCGAGAGATGACGCCGCGATGACATCGCGCGTCTGTGCATCATTGTCTGGGTCGGTCTCACGCCGATTCGAATTCGTCGGCTCCAGCAGTCTCCGGCTTCTTGCCGTTGAAGGTAAGGCCTGCCTTGGTCGCGGAGATCTTCACCTCCGAGCCGTCGCGCACGTCGCCGGCAAGGATCATCTCGGCGAGCGGATCCTGCACGCTGCGCTGGATCACGCGCTTCAGCGGGCGAGCGCCGTAGGCGGGATCCCAGCCCTTCTCGGCGAGCCAGTCTCGTGCCTTCGGATCCAGCTCCAGCTCGATCTTGCGGTCCTCCAGCAGTTTGCGCAGCCGCGCGAACTGGATCTCGACGATCCAGCCCATCTCGCTCTTCTGCAGCCGATGGAACAAGATGATCTCGTCGACGCGGTTGAGGAATTCAGGACGGAAGTGCGCCCGCACCATGTTCATCACCTGGTCCCGCACCGCGCTGGTATCCTGACCTTCGGGCTGGTTGACGAGATATTCGGCGCCGATATTCGAGGTCATGATGATCAGCGTGTTGCGGAAGTCGACGGTGCGGCCCTGGCCATCGGTCAGACGGCCGTCGTCGAGCACCTGCAGCAACACGTTGAACACGTCAGGATGCGCCTTCTCGATTTCATCGAACAGCACCACCTGATAGGGCCGGCGCCGTACCGCTTCGGTGAGGGCGCCGCCCTCGTCGTAGCCGACATAGCCGGGCGGGGCGCCGATCAGCCGCGCCACCGAATGCTTCTCCATGTATTCGGACATGTCGAGGCGGATCATCGCGGTCTCGTCGTCGAACAGATATTCGGCGAGCGCCTTGGCGAGCTCGGTCTTGCCGACGCCGGTGGGCCCTAAGAACATGAAGGAGCCGATCGGCCGGTTGGGATCCTGCAGGCCGGCACGCGCACGGCGCACCGCGGTCGAGACTGCGCGCACCGCCTGGGCCTGGCCGACGACGCGCTTGCCGAGCATCTCCTCCATGCGCAGCAGCTTGTCCTTCTCGCCTTCCAGCATCTTGTCGACCGGCACGCCGGTCCAGCGCGAGACCACTTGCGCGATGTTGTCGGCGGTCACCGTTTCGCTGGCCGACGAGGTCTCGCTGGCCTCGACGGTGGCGAGCTTCTTCTCAAGGTCCGGAATGCGACTGTAGGCGAGCTCGCCTGCCTTCTGGAATTCCCCCTTGCGCTGCGCGTTGGCGAGCTCGGTGCGCAACTGCTCGAGTTCGCCCTTCATCTTCTGGGCGTCGGAGAGCTTGCTTTTCTCCGACCGCCATCTCGACGTCATGTCCGCCGACTTCTTTTCGAGGTCGGCGAGGTCCTTCTCCAGCGTCTCGAGCCGGCTCTTGGAGCCGCGGTCGGTCTCTTTCTTCAGCGCTTCCTGCTCGATCTTGAGCCGGATGATCTCGCGGTCGAGCGAGTCGAGCTCTTCCGGTTTGGAATCGACCTGCATCTTCAGTCGCGCCGCCGCCTCGTCCATCAGGTCGATAGCCTTGTCTGGCAGGAAGCGGTCGGTGATGTAGCGGTTCGACAGCGTGGCGGCTGCAACCAGCGCGGAGTCCGCGATGCGGACGCCGTGATGCTGCTCATACTTGTCCTTGAGGCCGCGCAGGATCGAGATGGTGTCCTCGACCGTCGGCTCCGACACGAATACTGGCTGGAAGCGGCGGGCGAGCGCCGGATCCTTCTCGACATGCTTGCGGTACTCGTCGAGCGTGGTGGCGCCGATGCAGTGCAGCTCGCCGCGGGCGAGCGCCGGTTTCAACAGGTTCGAGGCGTCCATCGCGCCGTCGGCCTTGCCGGCGCCGATCAGCGTGTGCATCTCGTCGATGAACAGGATGATGCCGCCCTCGGCTGAGGTCACCTCCTGCAATACGGCCTTCAGCCGCTCCTCGAACTCGCCGCGATACTTGGCGCCGGCGATCAGCGCGCCGAGGTCGAGCCCGAGCAGGGCCTTGTCCTGCAGGCTTTCCGGCACGTCGCCGTTGACGATGCGCAGCGCCAGGCCCTCGACGATCGCGGTCTTCCCCACCCCGGGCTCGCCGATCAGAACGGGATTGTTTTTGGTTCGCCGCGACAGCACCTGGATGGTGCGGCGGATCTCCTCGTCGCGGCCGATCACCGGATCGAGCTTGCCGTCGCGCGCAGCCTGCGTGAGATCGCGGGCGTACTTCTTCAGAGCATCGTAGGCGTTCTCGGCGGACGCGCTGTCGGCAGTGCGCCCCTTGCGCAAGGCATTGATGGCTGCATTCAGATTCTGCGGACTGACGCCGCCCTTGGCGAGCAGCCTGCCGGCGTCGCTGTCCTTGTCGGCTGCCAAAGCCTGCAACAGCCGCTCCACGGTGACGAAACTGTCGCCGGCCTTGTTCGCGGCCTGTTCCGCCGCCGTGAAGGCGCGTGCCGTCTCGGGCGCCAGATAGATCTGTCCCGAGCCGGCGCCGGAGACTTTCGGCAGCTTCGCCAGCGCGTCCTCGGTCGCCTTCAGGATCGCGCGAGAGTTGCCGCCCGACCGGTCGATCAGACCCGCTGCCAAGCCTTCGCTGTCGTCGAGTAACACTTTCAAGATGTGAAGCGTCGAGAATTGCTGATGCCCCTCGCGCATGGCGAGTGATTGCGCCGACTGGATGAAGCCGCGTACGCGATCGGTGTACTTCTCTACGTTCATCTTGGCACCTCAAGACAGCAACGCAACAGGACGAGCCGCTCAAAGCCACTCATCGGCGCCGTCGACAGATGGCGGAATGATGACACCAACTAAATTCGCGCTCGGTCGACCGAGAGGGCAACGTGGCTGTGCACGGCCGTCTCATCGTGTGATCCTTTCAACGGATAGTCAATGTGCGACGTCTGCCGCTGCCTATCGGCAGCCGTCAGTCACGCGAAATGTGAGGCGCTCATTCACCGGGCGCAACGACCCCAGGTGTTGGTCCATGCGTCTCGATAGATTAGCTTCGCGCCTTGGCCATGATGGACTCCGCCAGGAGGCACCCACCAACGCCGGCTAAGCCGATGAGCTTGGCTCGATGCGGCTGTGCTATCGTCTCCCAAGACTATTACAACGGTACGAAGATCGACGCTTCGCCGCCGCAGTCCGAGCGCGGTATGAGGGCTGACGTCGACGCGTTCCCTCCACATTGGTTATCCGGCATAATCAGAGGGTTGTTGTCCTTGTTGACGATCGGCGGACGCGGAGGCACGACATGACGAGGTGGCTCGGCCGGAAGCGCGGCCTCGCGCCGCCGGTATGGCCTGCGGCTCTGCCGCATGCGTCCCGCCGAAGAGAAGCGCCCCGAGCGCCGAGCAATTCGCACACGCCCTGCCGGACTTTTCCGCCGGGTCGCGCTATTCTCTGGACCGTAGTTCACGGGAGATCATCCGCAGGAGGTGAGTCATGGGACCGAGTCACGGGGGCGACGGACAACTCGACGATCGAAAGCCGCGCTTGAGCGAAGACGACATCACGCGAGCCTTGCTTGGTCCGAGGGGAGTGGTGGGCAAGCCGGACACCGCCAGAATGACACCTCAGCAGGAGAAGAACATGCCGAACTATCTGGATCCCGGACATACATCGTAGCGCCCGACGGCGCGGGTGCTCGTTGCTCCGGCCTATACGGCCATCCGATACCGCACCCGGCGAATGGATGACCGAGGCATGCCTACCTCGGCGTAAACGATGTGCCGGCGACGCTATCGTCGCGGAATGAGCTGTCACGAGGAGTGTTGCAATTCGGCGCATTTTGAGCCCTCATGACCTTGGGTGCATTGTGATGTTGCGGAGCAGGTCGTGAGAAATCCGTACGAGATTCTTGGCGTTGCCCCGACGGCGTCTTCGGCCGACATCCAGAAGGCATATCGAAAGCTCGCGAAGAAGCTGCATCCGGATCTCAATCCCGGCGACAAGGCCGCTGAGGATAAATTCAAGGAGGTCGCCGGCGCGTACGATCTGCTCGGCGATGTCGAGAAGCGCAAGCGCTTCGATGCCGGCGAGATCGATGCGAGCGGCGCGGAGCGGCCACAGCATCACTTCTATCGCGATTTTGCCACCTCCGATCAGGGGCATCCCTATGCGGACAGCTCCGGCTACGCGGATTTCATGGAGTCGGACGACGCGTTCGCCGAGCTGCTGAGGCGCAGCCAGGAGGCGCGCGCGAACCGGCGCGGGCGCGACCTGCACTACAGCCTGACGATTGACTTTGCGGAATCGATCACCGGCGCGAGCAAACGTCTGACCTTGCCCGACGGCGGCACGCTCGACGTGACGATCCCGCCGGGGCTCGTCGATGGGCAGGTGCTCCGGCTGCGCGGCAAGGGTGCTGCCGGCTCCGGCAAGGGTGGGCCCGGAGATGCGTTGATCGAGGTGGAGGTTCGGCCCGATCCGCGCTTCACGCGCGACGGCGACGATATCTCGCTCGAATTGCCGATCTCGCTCGCCGAGGCGGTGCTCGGCGGAAAAGTTCGCGTTCCGACGCCGACCGGCGATGTCACCATGACGGTTCCGAAGGGGTCGAACACCGGCACGACGATGCGGCTCAGGGGCAAGGGCGCGCCCCGCCATGGCGGCGGTCACGGCGACGAGTTCGTCAAGCTCAAGGTTGTCCTGCCGAAGGGATCCGATCCAGAGCTCGAGGCGTTCGTGTCGACGTGGGATCGGAAGGCGTTCAATCCGCGTGAGGAAGGCGCATCATGAACAAGCAGCAGTTCCTGAACAACGCCGGTCTCGAGGTGCAGACCCTGGAGTTCTGGATCGAGCAGCAATGGCTCATCCCGGATCGGACCACCGCGGACGTTAGCTTTTCCGAGACCGACGTGGCACGCGCCCATCTGATCCGTGACCTGAAGGCCGATCTCGGGGTCAATGACGAGGGCGTCGACGTCATCCTCCATCTCGTCGATCAGCTTCATGGCCTGCGGAAGGCGTTCGAGCAACTGCACGCGGACATGCAGAAGCCCTCGAGCTGATCCGCAAGGGGACGAGAATCGTCATCGCGCCTTGACCCGGAGACCACACTCATGGAAAAGCCGACGCAACTCGCGCACGGTCAGATCGACGTCCTCATCCTTCAAGCACTGGTCAGGAAGCTTGTCATGAAGGGTGTGCTCTCGCCGGACGAGGTCCGGGCGATGCTGCTGGAGGCTGCGAAGAATCTCGATCTCGTCGGCAGTGAATTGACGCCGGAAGCCGCGCGCATCATCGTCCAGGAGGACCTGATGCCGGCATTTCTGGGCACTGGCGCGTCAGGCTGATCATCATCGTCTGCGAACGGCCGAACGCGTCACGGGGCAGGACCAGGCAAGCGACTGGGAGGTGAAGATGCGTGCGATATCCGCAGGAGTGAAGGGAAGCTCCGCGCTCGTGGTCGGACCCGAGCACCTGGCAAGCCGATTCAAGGATGCGATGTTGCCGCCGGTGCTGGCGACGCCGATCATGATCCTGGTGATGGAGAATGCCGCGCTCGACGCCATTCGCAGCTACCTGGAGCCCGGTGAGAGCGCGCTCGGCACCCTGGTGGACGTCCGCCATGTCGCGGCGACGCCGCTCGGGCAGCGCGTCACGGCCGAAGCGGAGGTGGTCCGGGTCGAGGGCAAGCAGATCGTCTTCGCGGTGACCGCGCGTGATGAGGTTGAGGAGATTGGGCACGGCACCCATGAGCGGACGGTGATCGATTTACGCCGTCTCGCGCAACGCCTTGATACGAAGGCGCGTCGATAGGACGGCCGTATCGTTGACCGTCGCACGCGCGTGATGGGCGCGTCACGTCTGACCGCTGCGATTGGAGACTAGCCTGATCTGCGTGACCTGGTCGGCATTTCCGGCAAGATACGCGCGCGCAGCCTGCGTCAACCGCTCCACGGCCGCGGCATCGTAGCTTGGATGCCGTACGTTCAGATGCAGGTCCGTCTCGATCAGCATGACATTGGTCGTGTCCCTTGCACCGATCTCCACCGAGAACGACACCAGCGAGACGTGCGGGGTCTTGAATGCCATCTTGTCATCTCCATTCCTTCGGACGCCCCAGCTCACGACACGCCGGTCGAGCGCGTGAGAGCCTGGCCAAGCGCTGCAGCAGCGACGGCTGGGGAAACTGGTAGATCCGGCCATCGGCATTGATCACCTCGAACTTGCCAATGTTCCTTGGCTGGCTATGCAGCTTGCGTGGAAGCATCCGGGTGCCTCCTCTCGAGCTCCTCGATCATGCCGCGGGCGATCTCCCGCTCGCCCATGATCACGATGTCAGCTCCCAGTCCCTTCAGATGATCGACTTCGGCGTCCGAGTGCGCCCGCGCGATGATTTGAAGGTCCGCATTGGCCGCGCGCGCCTGTTCGACGATCTGTCCGGCTTCGAACGCCTCCGGAATTGCAATGACCAGTGCGCGCGCGGCAGCGGGGTTGGTCGCGCGGAGCACGCTGGCACGCGCAGCGTTCCCCATCACGGCCTCGATGCCCCGTTGCTTGAGTTTCGCAACCGTGTCGTCGGAGGCCTCGACTGCAAGGAACGGCGCGTTGCGCTGATGCAGGGCATCGCCGACGATGCTGCCGACCCGGCCGTAGCCGACCAGGATAGTGTGGTCGGACAATTCGGTGATCGGGATCGCCTCTGATGTCGCAGCGGCTGGCGACAATGCCTGCGGCCTCTCGAGCCGCGACGTCAGCCAATCGATCGCCGCAAAGACCAACGGGTTGAGCATGATCGAGAAGATCGCGCCCGCCAGGATCAGGTCGCGGCCGGCCTTTGGCAGTAGATCGAGCGCGACCCCCAGCTCGGCCAGGATGAAAGAGAATTCGCCAATCTGGGCGAGGCTTGCCGAGATCGTCAGCGCGGTCGTGATCGGGTGACGAAACAGCAGCACGATCAAAAGCGCGGCGAGCGACTTGCCGACCACGATCACGAACAGGGTCGCGACAAAGGGCCAGGGTTCGCGGATCACGCTCATCGGGTCGAACAGCATTCCGACCGAGACGAAGAACAGGACCGCGAACGCGTCGCGCAGCGGCAAGGTTTCCTGCGCGGCGCGCTGACTGAGCGGCGATTCCCGCAGCATCATTCCCGCAAAGAACGCGCCGAGCGCGAGCGAAACTCCGAACAGCTTGGTCGCGCCGAACGCGATGCAGAGCGCAGTCGCAAGCACCGTCAGCCGGAACAATTCACGCGATCCGGTATGGGCGATGTAGTGCAACACCCATGGAATGAGGCGACGCCCGACCACCAGCATCAAGGCGATGAACACAGCAATCTTGATCAACGTCAATACAAGCACGCCGGTCAGCCCGAACCCGAAGCGGGCAGCGAGCGGATCGAACGTCAGCGCCGTGCCGCTGCCGGTCTGCAGGCTCGCCACCGCGGGAAACAGCACCAGCGCCAGCACCATCGCGAGGTCTTCCACGATCAGCCAGCCGACGGCGATCTTGCCCCGCTCCGTGTCCATCAATCGGCGTTCCTGCAGGGCGCGCAGCAGCACGACGGTACTTGCAACCGACAGTGCGAGGCCGAACACCAGGCCGGCGCCGACGCTCCAGCCCATCAGCAGCGCAAGGCCAAGCCCCATCAATGTCGCGACTGCAATTTGGGCAACCGCGCCTGGCACCGCGATGGTGCGGACGGACAGCAGGTCATTCAGCGAAAAATGCAGGCCCACCCCGAACATCAGCAGGATGATACCGAGCTCCGCGAGCTCGGTCGCCAGCGCCTGATCGGCCACGAAACCCGGTGTGAAGGGGCCAGCGGCTACGCCCGCGAGCAGATAGCCGACAAGTGGCGGAATGCGGAAGCGCTGGGCGATTGTCCCGAATACAAAGGCAAGCCCGAGACCCGCGACGATGGTCGCGATAAGAGGTGTGTCATGCGGCATCTGGCCTTGTCGCACAGCATCGCCATCGATGCACCGCGACCAATTGAGGCGGCGCAGGGCTGGCGCACCGCGTCGACGCACACAGGGCCATCTGTCGAGCTATTGCTCATCGCTTGAGCATATGATCTCATGTCTGGATGGATTTCCGGCTCCCCGAGATAGATCTCGTCATCTTCGACTGCGACGGCGTTCTCGTCGACAGCGAGGAGTTGAGCTGCCGCTGCTTGTCGGACGCGCTGACGCGGGCGGGCATCGAGATGAGCACCGAACAGGCGCTCGAACGTTTCCTCGGTCGCAGCACGGCGGCCGTGCTCGAGTACTGCCGGGCCGCCGGCCGGGCCGTGCCTGTGGACTTCCTGGCTGATCTCGCCGGACGGGTCCGTGAAACCTTTCGATCTCAGCTCAGGCCGATATCAGGGGTCGCGGCCATACTGGCGGAGTTGCGCGTGCCATACTGTGTCGCATCATCCAGCGACCTTGACCGGGTGAAGTTTTCGTTGGAGTTGACGGGCCTGGCGCCCTATTTCGCGCAACGGCTCTTCACGTCCCAGATGGTCAAGCACGGCAAGCCGGCGCCGGATCTGTTCCTGCATGCCGCGGGCCGGATGGGATTTGATCCGCGGCGCACGCTGGTCATCGAGGACAGCATCAGCGGTGTGGCGGCGGCGAAGACGGCGGGCATGAAAGTGTGGGGATTTGTCGGGGGGGCCCACTATCGGTTGCGGGACGGCAGTGCTCTGCTGCGCGACGCTGGAGCGGATCGAATCTTCGCTGCGATGGCCGATTTCTGGACGGAAGGTTGATACAGGATGGCTGCGCCCGACAACGAAAAGTCCCGCCTGGACGATGCGGCGCGCGCCGGCTGGCTTTATTTCATTGCAGGCCACACCCAGGACGAGATCGCCAAGATGCTGCAGGTGTCGCGCGCCTCCGCGCAGCGCCTGGTCTCGCTGTGCCTGGCGGAGCGGCTAATCACCTTCCGTCTCGAACATCCTATCGCGGCCTGTATGGAGCTGGCCTCGAGGCTGAAGGAGCGCTTCGATCTCGTGCATTGCGAGGTCGTTCCGACCGATCCGGCGGCGCCGACATCAAACGCCGGAATCGCCGAGCGCAGCGCGAATCTGCTGGAGATGACGCTGCGCTCGGAGACGCCGGTGATCGTCGCGCTGGGCACCGGTCGCGCCGTGCGCGCCGCAGTCGAGCGTGTGTCGCCGATCGAGCGGCCCGATCACCAGATCGTCTCGCTGGTCGGCAATATCTCCGCCGATGGCTCGGCAAGCTTTTACGATACGGTCGGCCGGCTGGCGGACCGTACCGGTGCACGCCATTACCCGATGCCGCTACCTTTCCTGATGTCGAGCGAGGACGAGCGCAATCGCATGGTCCGCATCGAGCCGATCGCCAGGGTGAGGGCGGTCGCCGCCAAGGCTGATCTCCGATTGATCGGCATCGGCCAGATGGATCAGAAGGCTCAGGTGCATATCGATGGCTTCGTCACCCGCGAGGAGCTGCTCGAGATGATGCGGCTCGGCGCAGCAGGCGAGGTGACCGGTTGGGCCTATGATGCCAAGGGGCGGCTGATCAAAGGTGGCACCAACAAGCGGCTGACCAGCATTCCGCCCCAGATTCCGGCGGTATCAACCACGATCGGCGCGGCGGTCGGCGCCGCCAAGGTGCCGGCGATCAAGGCCGCGCTTGCCGGCCGCGTGGTCAACGGCCTCATCACGGATGAGGCGACGGCGCGCGCGGTCCTCGACCATTAGGCGCCTTTTGCGCCGGCAATAACTCGCTTTGGGGGTCTCACGGCGCCGATAACCGCACGCGCCGGCGCGTCCGCGCGCTTGACAAAATTCGAGGACGGGTTGAACATACGCTCAACACGTGGGCATATGCTCAACGTGGCATATGGGAGGTCACCTTGAAGAACGTCCTTTGCGCCGTCACGGGCGCGGCTGCTCTTTTGCTCTCTGCCCCCTCGATCGCCCAGACCACGCTGACGGTCGCGACCGTCAACAATGGCGACATGATCCGCATGCAGGGGCTCACCAGCGACTTCACCGCCAAGAATCCGGACATCACCGTCAAGTGGGTGACGCTTGAGGAGAACGTGCTGCGCCAGCGCGTCACCACCGATATCGCCACCAAGGGCGGCCAGTTCGACGTGCTGACCATCGGCACTTATGAGGTGCCGATCTGGGCCAAGAAGAACTGGCTGGTGCCGCTCGACAAGCTCGGCGCCGACTACGACATCAACGACCTCTTGCCGAAGATTCGTGATGCCGTGTCGGTCGACGGCAAGCTCTATGCCGCGCCGTTCTATGGCGAAAGCTCGATGACGATGTATCGCACCGACCTGTTCCAGAAGGCCGGACTGACCATGCCGGAGAAGCCGACCTGGGACTTCATTGTCGATGCCGCCAAGAAGTTGACCGACAAGTCCGCCGGCGTCTACGGCATCTGCCTGCGCGGCAAGGCCGGTTGGGGTGAGAACATGGCGTTCCTGACCGCGATGGCCAATTCCTATGGTGCGCGGTGGTTCGACGAGAAGTGGCAGCCGCAGTTCAACTCGCCCGAGTGGAAGAAGACGCTCACCACCTATGTCGACCTGATGAAGCAGGCCGGCCCTCCCGGTGCGAGCTCCAATGGCTTCAACGAGAACCTCGCGTTGTTCAACGCCGGCAAATGCGCGATGTGGATCGACGCCACCGTCGCGGCGTCCTTCGTGACCAACCCGAAGGATTCCAAGGTCGCCGACAAGGTCGGCTTCGCGCTGGCGCCGAACACCGGGCTCGGCAAGAACGCCAACTGGCTATGGGCCTGGAGTCTTGCGATTCCGGCCGGCTCGAAGAAGGTCGATGCGGCCGAGAAGTTCATCGCGTGGGCAACCAGCAAGGACTACACCAAGCTCGTCGCGTCCAAGGAAGGCTGGGCCAATGTGCCTCCGGGCACGCGGACCTCGCTGTATCAGAATCCGGACTATCTGAAGGCCGCGCCGTTCGCCAAGATGACGCTGGCCTCGATCGATGCGGCCGATCCGAACAAGCCGACGGTGAAACCGGTGCCTTATGTCGGCGTGCAGTACGCGGCGATCCCTGAATTCCAGGGCATCGGCACCGCGGTGGGCCAGCAGTTCTCGGCGGCGTTGTCCGGCTCCACAACTGTCGACGCTGCGCTCAGTGCCGCGCAGTCCTCGACCGAGCGCGAGATGAAGCGAGCGGGCTACATCAAGTAGCGCATGTGCAAACGATGGGCCAAGACGCGCACGTGCGCCTTGGCTTTCTGACCAGCTCAATCCTCCCGAGCTGGGCCACTCGCGGCCATCCTGTCCCGCAGCGGGATGGCCGCTCCTTTCGATGGAAGGAGGCGGGGATGGCGACCCAGCAGACCCAACTGCTTGCCCGTACACTGCTCAGTCCCGCCGTGGCGCTGCTGTTCATCTGGATGATCGTGCCGCTCGCGCTCACGATCTACTTCTCCACGTTGCACTACAATCTGCTCGATCCGGGCTCCGAGGAATTCGTCGGGCTGGACAACTTCCGTTACTTTCTCACCGATCCGGCTTTTCTCGCCTCGCTGCAGAACACGCTGGTGCTGGTCGGGTCGGTGCTCGCCATCACGATTCTGCTCGGCGTGCCGCTGGCGCTGCTGCTCGATCAGCAGGTGGTCGGGCTCTCGATCGTCCGGTTGATGGTGATCGCACCATTCTTCGTGATGCCGACGGTGAGCGCACTGGTCTGGAAGAACCTCTTGATGCATCCGGTGTCGGGCCTGTTCGCCTGGATCGCCCAGTTGTTCGGGATGGCTCCGATCGACTGGTTCAACGACGCGCCGCTGTTCTCGGTGATCCTGATCATCTCATGGCAATGGTTGCCGTTCGCAACCCTGATCCTGCTCACCGCGCTGCAGTCGCTCGACGAGGAGCAGAAGGAGGCGGCGGAGATGGATGGGGCGAGCGCGGTCTCGACCTTCATCTACATCACGCTGCCGCACCTGGCGCGCCCGATCACGGTGGTGATCCTGATCGAGACCATCTTCCTGCTCACGGTGTTTGCGGAGATTTTCGTCACCACCGGCGGCGGTCCGGGCTTGCAGACCACCAACATCGCCTTCCTGATCTATTCGCAGGCGCTGATCCAGTACGATGTCGGCAGCGCCTCGGCGGGCGGCCTGGTCGCGGTCGTGCTCGCCAACATCGTCGCGTTCTTCCTCGTTCGTATCGTCGGCCGGAATCTGGAGGCGTAACGCCATGGCGCGGATGGTGACGACAAGACGCAAGGTGATCTCGACGCTGGCCGCGTGGCTGGTCGGCTTCGTGATCTTCTTCCCGATCCTCTGGATGGTGCTGGCGAGCTTCAAGACCGAACTCGAGGCCTTCGCCATTCCGCCCTCGTTCCTGTTCTTCCACTGGACCACCGAGAACTACGTCACGGTGCAGGAGCGCAGCGACTATTTCCATCACGCGCTCAACTCGATCATCATTGCCGGCGGATCGACGCTGATTGCCCTGCTGATCGCGATCCCGGCCGCCTGGTCGATGGCATTCTCGCCGACCAAGCGGACCAAGGACGTCCTGCTCTGGATGCTGTCCACCAAGATGATGCCACCGGTCGGCGTGCTGGTGCCGATCTATCTGATCTACCGCAATCTCGGCCTGCTCGACACCCGCGCCGGCCTAATCTTCATTCTGTGCCTCGGCAATCTGCCGATCGTGATCTGGATGCTGTTCACCTATTTCAAGGAGATCCCGAAGGACATCCTGGAGGCGGCGCGGATGGACGGCGCCACCATCGGGCGCGAGCTCATCTACGTGCTGACGCCGATGGCGATCCCGGGGCTCGCCTCGACCCTGCTGCTCAACCTGATCCTGGCCTGGAACGAGGCATTCTGGACGCTCAATCTGTCGACGCTGGAAGCCGCGCCGCTCACCGTATTCATCGCGTCCTATTCGAGCCCGGAGGGATTGTTCTGGGCGAAATTGTCGGCGGCGTCGACGCTCGCGATCGCGCCCATTCTCGTGCTCGGCTGGTTCAGTCAGCGGCAGCTCGTCCGCGGCCTGACCTTCGGCGCGGTCAAGTAGCAGAAAGGCTTTCGCCATGGGTCAGATTACACTGCAGGGTGTGCAAAAATCGTTCGGGCCGGTCCACATCATCAAGGGCGCCGATCTCGACATCGCCGACGGCTCCTTCGTGGTCTTCGTCGGCCCCTCCGGCTGCGGCAAGACCACGCTGCTGCGGCTGATCGCGGGGCTTGAGGACGTCACCGGCGGCGCCATCCTGATCGACGGACGCAATGTCGTCGACGTGCCGCCGGCCAAGCGGGGGCTGTCGATGGTGTTCCAGTCCTACGCGCTCTACCCGCATATGAGCGTGCGCGGCAACATCGCGTTCGGCCTGAAGATGGCCGGTGCCGCCAAGGACGAGATCACCCGCAAGGTCGAGGCGGCCGCGGCCACGCTCAATCTTACGCCCTATCTCGATCGCAAGCCGCGCGAACTGTCCGGCGGCCAACGCCAGCGCGTCGCGATCGGGCGCGCCATCGTACGCGAGCCGAAGGCGTTCCTGTTCGACGAGCCGCTGTCGAACCTCGACGCCGCCCTGCGGGTGCAGATGCGGCTGGAGGTGACGCGGCTGCAGAAGCAGCTCGGCACCACGGCAATCTACGTCACCCACGACCAGGTCGAGGCTATGACCATGGCCGACAAGATCGTGGTGCTGAACGGCGGCAAGATCGAGCAATATGGCTCGCCGCTCGAGCTCTATGAGAAGCCGGCCAATCTGTTCGTCGCCGGCTTCATCGGCTCGCCGAAGATGAATTTCATCACCGGCGAGCCCGCGAAACAGCAGGGTGCCGCCACCATCGGCGTGCGGCCCGAACATCTCAAGGTCGAGCGCAACGGACAGGGCTGGCAGGGCACGGTCGCGGTCGCCGAGCATCTCGGCAGCGACACCTTCCTCTATGTCGACGCCGGATCGCTCGGAACGTTGACCGCGCGCTATGTCGGCGAATTGGGCTTGAGCCCCGGCGATCACGTGTCGCTGATCCCCGATCAGGCCCGCATCCATTGTTTCGACGACAACGGAAAGGCGATCCGCGCGTAAGACCCGGCAGGTTTGGAATTGGCTCGGGCCAGGGCGGTGCGCCTGCGATCCTCAGGCTAAGGCAAGGGAAGAAAAGATGTATCTCGAGAAATTCAAGCTCGGCGGCAAGTCCGCCATCATCACCGGCGGCGGCCAGGGCATCGGGCTTGCCTGCGCCGAGGCGCTGGCGGAAGCCGGCGCCAAGGTCATCATCGGCGACCGCGATGCAAAAGTCGCCAATGACGCCAGGGCGGCGCTGAAGGCGAAGGGCTTTGAAGCGGATATCGCGCTGATGGACGTCACCGACTCCAGACGTGTCTCTGAGGTCGCTGACGAACTGGTCGGCAAATATGGAAAGGTCGATATCCTCGTCAATAATGCCGGCATCGCGCGCAGCGAGACGCCGGCGGAGACGGTGACCGACGAGCACTGGCTCAATGTCATCGACGTCAACCTGAACGGCACCTTCTGGTGTTGCCGCGCGTTCGGCAACCACATGCTGAAGGCAAAGTCAGGCACTATCGTCAATGTCGGCTCGATGTCCGGCTTCATCGTCAACAAGCCGCAGGAGCAGTGCTTCTACAACGCGTCGAAGGCCGCAGTGCACCATCTGACCAAGTCGCTGGCCGCCGAATGGGCGACGCGCGGCGTCCGCGTCAATGCGGTGGCGCCGACCTATATCGAGACGCCGCTGAACGCCTTCGTGAAGAACAGCCCCCGGATGTACGACGCCTGGATCGGCGGAACCCCGATGGCCAGGATGGGCCAGGTCGATGAGATCGCTTCCGTCGTCCTGTTCCTCGCCTCGGAGGCCGCCAGCCTGATGACCGGAAGCATCGTTTTGGTCGATGGCGGCTACACTTGCTGGTAGGCTTGCCCCGCAGATAACGGAGCGGTCATGCGGCAAGCCTATATCGGGGTGGACGTCGGGAGCGCGAGCGCCCGGGCAGGGGTGTTCGATGAGGTCGGCAAACTGCTGGGGGCGGCCCGGCATCCGATTCGCGTCTGGCATGAGGCCGGCGATATCGTCGAGCAGTCGTCCGAGGACATCTGGACGGCTTGCGTCGCCTCCGTCCGCGGTGCGATGCGCGAGGCCGGCGTCGGCGCTGAGCATGTCAAGGGGATCGGCTTTGACGCGACCTGTTCGCTCGTGGTGCTCGATGCGACCGGACAAGCGCTCACCGTCAGCCCGTCGGGCGATCACGCACGCAATGTCGTGGTCTGGATGGACCACCGCGCGATGGACGAGACCGCGTTGGTCAACGCGACGGGTGATCGCGTATTGCGCTATGTCGGTGGCGTCATCTCGCCGGAGATGGAGATCCCGAAGATCCTGTGGCTGAAGCGGCATCTGCCCGTGACCTTCGCCGCCGCGGGACACTTCTTCGACCTCGCCGATTATCTCTCGTTCCGCGCCACCGGGTCGCTGGCGCGATCGACCTGCACGGTGACCTGCAAATGGACCTATGTGGCAGGCGAGGGCGGCTGGAGCGAATCGTTCCTTGAGCGGGTCGGGCTCGAGGCGCTTGCCGCCGACCGCTTCGCGCGGATCGGCAGTGAGATCGTGCCGCCCGGCTCGCCGCTTGGTCGCGGGCTGTCCGAAGAAGCCGCCCGCGATCTCGGCCTGCTGCCGGGAACGGCGGTCGGCGCCTCGCTGATCGATGCTCATGCCGGCGGAGTCGGTGCGATCGGCGGTCGCGATGGCTCCGGCGCCGATGTCGATGTCTGCAACCGGCTCGCCTACATCATGGGGACCTCGGCCTGCATCATGGCCACCACCGTCGAGCCCTGCTTCGTGCCGGGCGTCTGGGGGCCGTATTTCTCCGGCATGGTGCCGGGCTTCTGGCTCAATGAAGGTGGCCAGTCGGCTGCGGGAGCCGCGATCGATCATCTGCTCAAATCGCATCCGGCGCATGCCGAGGTTCAGGCCGCGGCGAAGTCTGACGGCCTCGACGTCATCGAATATCTTGAGAGGCGCATTCTGTCGCGAGCCGGAAATGCCGGCGCTGCAGCGCTGCTGGCGCGCAGCGTCCACGTACTGCCCGAGTTTCTCGGCAACCGCTCCCCTTATGCCGATCCTGGGTCGCGCGCCGTAATCGCCGGGCTCGATCTCGACGCCGATGTGTCCGCGATGGAGCGGCTGTTCGTCGCTGGCCTGTGCGGGCTCGCCTATGGCCTCGCCGACGTCATCGACGCGCTGCAGGCCCATGGCGCCAGTGGCAAGACCATCGTGATCGGCGGCGGCGCGAGCCGCAGTCCGCTGGTTCGCCAGATTATGGCCGATACGACCGGATATACGGTGGCGCTGCCGCAAACGCAGGAGCCGGTGCTGCTGGGCGCTGCGATGCTGGGCGCGGTCGCAAGCGGCGCGCACAATTCGATCAACGCGGCGATGGCCGGCATGTCCGCGCTCGGGCGGTTGAGCGAGCCGACCAGGCCCGAAATGGCCGATTTCCACCAGCGCAAGCGTGGTGTGCACAGGATGCTGCGGGAGCTCGATCGAGGTGCGCGCGAGGCGATGACGCGGGCGCCCGGCAAAGCGGTGTCGATTTAAGGCGTTTGTGACATGCTGCTCAGTTGTGGTGATGCGCTGATCGACTTCCTGCCGTCGAAGACGGCGGACGGACGCGAGGCGTTGACGCCCGCAGTCGGCGGCTCCTGTCTCAATATCGCGATCGGGATGGCGCGGCTGGATGTTCCCACGGGGTTCGTCGGCGGCATCTCGACCGATACGTTCGGCAGGATGATCGCTGATCACGCCGCGAATTCGGCGGTCGATCTCCGTTATGCGACCCGCAGCGATCACCAGGCGACGCTGGCGTTTGCGCGCGTCACCGGGACCGAAACCCAGTACGCTTTCTATGACGCCGACACTGCATCGCGAAACTGGGTCTACCGACGCGATGTGATCGCGCTTAGCGATGTCCAATGCGTCCACACCGGCTCGACGACGCTCGTCAACGACAAGGGCGCAGCCGAGACGCTGGCCTTCATCGACGATGCCAGAGCGAGCGTGACGATCTCGCTCGATCCGAATTGCCGGCCGAACCTGGTCGCGGACAAGGAGGCGTATCGCGCGCGCATGCAGACGTTCTGCCGCAAGGCCGACATCGTGAAGATGTCCGACGTCGACTTCGCCTATCTGTTTGGCGACGAGCCCTACGCCGACAGGGCGGCGACGCTGCTGTCCGAAGGCGCATCGCTCGTCGTCATCACCCGCGGGAACAGCGGCGCCCGTGCCTGGCACCGGCACGCTGGATCAATCGAGGCCGCATCGCCGGCGGTGAAGGTGGTGGATACGATCGGCGCCGGCGACAGTTTCCAGGCTGCGATGCTGGCAGCGCTGCACCGGCTCGGTCGCATCGAGCGGCAGCACTTGGCCGACATCACCGCGGCAGAGCTTAAGCGCGCGTTGTCCTTTGCATGCAAATGCGCCGCCTTCACCTGCACGCGTGCCGGTGCTGATCCGCCGCGCAGCCGCGAGTTGCCTGTCGATACCTGGTAGGCCATGCGGGATCGGAACCGCGTGAGCCGAGGCCATGCGCCGGACGCGATGGACTTGGCCCGCGGTGCGCGGCACGATGCCGGCCATCGACCATGTCTGACGCGAGCGCCTGTTCCGAATGAGCGACGATCTGTGTCTTCTGCCTGCCGTTGAGTTGCGCGCCCGCATCGGCCGCAAGGAACTGTCTCCCGTCGAGGTCACCCGCGCGGTGCTCGCCCGTGCCGAGCGGTTGCAGCCGGAGTTGAACTGCTTCATCACGCTGTGCGGCGAGGAGGCGATGGCGCAGGCCAAAGCCGCCGAGCGGCAAATGATGGCCGGTGAGCAGCTCGGCCTGCTGCATGGCATCCCCTTCACGGTCAAGGATATCGTCAACACCAGGGGCGTGCGGACGACCTTCGGCGCGGTGCCGTATCAGGACAACGTGCCCGACCAGGACGCCGTGGCGGTGGCCCGGCTGCGCGCGCAGGGCGGCATATTGATCGGCAAGACCACGACGCCGGAGTTCGGCAGCAAGTGCCTGACCGACTCGCCGCTGTTCGGCCGCACGCGCAATGCGTGGAGTGCCGAACGCTCCAGCGGCGGTTCAAGTGGCGGCGCTGCGGTGGCCGTCGCAAGCGGTATCGCACCGCTGGCAGTTGCGACCGACGGCGGCGGCTCGACCCGGATTCCGGCGGCCTGCAACGGCGTCGTCGGGATCAAGCAGAGCAACGGTGTGATCCCGCACAGCCAGGTGCAGGACACCTTCGGCAACCAGACCTATGTCACGCCGACCACGCGCACCGTTGCCGATACCGCGCTGATGCTGCAGGCGATGGCGGGCGAGGACGCCTCCGATCCCTGGTCGATCGGCGTGCCGGTGCCGGATTATCTCGATATGGCCGCGCCGCGCGGCGATCTCGGGGGCAAGAAGATCCTGTTCTGTCTGTCACCGCCGGAACGGCCGGTGAGTGCGGACGTCGCCGCGTCATTCAAGACCAGCCTCGACCGGCTCGCCGGCCTCGGCGCGGAGCTGGAGGAGTTTTCCGGCGAAGGTTTCGACATCGAGCCGATCTGGCGCGCCATCAACCACACGGTCTGGCGTACCCGCTTCGAGAAGCTCGCAGCGGACCATCCCAATGATCTGAGCGCGACATTCCTCAAGCAGCTCGCGCTTGCCGCTGAGGTCACCGGCGTCGACTACCAGCAGGCGATGTTCGACCGCACCGCGCTGTTCCGCCGCGTGCAGGCGCTCTTGGCGCGCGGCGATTGGCTGGCGATGCCGACCCTCACGCGTACCGCGCTGCCGATCGACCAGGACCTGTTCGGCACCATCGAGATCGACGGCCGGAGCTTTGACAGCGTAAGGCCGCACTGGTTTCCATGGACCATGCTGTTCAACATGACCGGGCACCCCGCGATCAGCATCCCCTCGGGCTTCGGCGGCGACGGCCTGCCGATCGGCCTGCATCTGGTCGGCCGCTTCCGCGCCGATGCGGAACTGCTGCGCGTCGCAGCGCTGTTCGAGGCAGCGAGCGCCCTGCTGGGCCGCCGGCCGTCCTGATCGTGAACGACGCGAAGGACTTGCATTCGGTCCCGAACTTGTTGAAACGTTGCTTCGAAGCATCAAGGGGAATGAAGCTTGTTGAATCGGTTCGGCCGCGGACCCGGTTCACCTCTCCCCAGCGGGGAGAGGTCGATTTGCGGCTGCAAATCGGGTGAGGGGGCGCTGCTGCAACGAGAGACGGTAACCCCTCACCCGGCGCTACGCGCCGACCTCTCCCAAGGGAGAGGTGAAGCTTCACTGCGGCTCCAGTTCAACACGATGTCACTCTGCACTGAATTCCGGCGCGCATGAGCCTGTTTGTCTTACGGCGGATCCTGACACTGGTGGCGACACTGCTTGCCGCTTCGCTGATCATTTTCCTCGTGCTGGACGCGCTGCCCGGCAACGCCGCGCAGATGCTGATGGGCGCCGACGCCTCGCCGGACGCGGTGCGCGCGCTCACCGTCAAGCTCGGGCTCGACCAGCCGCTGACCTACCGCTATTTGCTCTGGATCAAGGGCATGGCGGTCGGCGACCTCGGCAGCAGCTATGTCTACGGCACACCGGTCGCCGGACTGATCGGCGAACGGCTGGTGCTGACCGTGCCGCTCGCGATGATGTCGATGCTGATCACGGTGGTGCTGGCGCTCGCCGCCGGCATCTACACCGCTGCCAATCATAACAAGCTCGGCGACGTCGGCGTGATGTCACTGACCCAGGTCGGCATCGCGCTGCCGAATTTCTGGTTCGCGATCCTCCTGATCCTCCTGTTCGCAGTGAAGCTGCAATGGCTGTCGGCGGGTGGGTTTGCCGGCTGGGATGACGGCATCTGGCCGGGTATCCGCTCGCTGTTGCTCCCTTCGATCTCGCTCGCCGTGGTGCAGGCTGCGATCCTCGCCCGCGTCACGCGCTCCGCGGTGCTGGAGGTCCTGCGCGAGGATTTCGTCCGCACCGCGCGTGCAAAAGGGCTCGGCAAGCGCGAGGTGTTGTGGCGCCACGTGCTGCGCAACGCCATGATCCCGGTCATGACGGTGATGGGCCTGCAATTCGCCAATCTGCTCGCCGGCACCATCGTGATCGAGAACGTGTTCTATCTGCCGGGCCTCGGCCGTCTGATCTTCCAGTCGATTGCCAACCGCGACCTGATCGTGGTGCGCAATTGCGTGATGCTGCTGGCGGCCATGGTCGTGACAGTCAACTTCGTGGTCGATGTGCTCTATGCCTTCATCGATCCGCGCATCAAGGTCGCCAACCTGTGAGCGCGCCGCTGACCGTTCCCGCCGATGTCCCGGCGATTGCGCCCGGTGCGAAGCCGGCAACCGGCTTCTGGCGGCGAGCGCTGCGCCATCGCAGCTTCGTGCTTGGGGCTGCACTCAGCCTGCTGGTGCTCGGAGCGGCCCTGCTATCGCTGGTGTGGACGCCGTGGTCGGCCTACGACATCGACGTCGCCTCGAAGCTGCACCCGCCCTCGGCCGCGCACTGGCTCGGCACCGACGTGCTCGGCCGCGACATTGTCTCGCTGCTGCTGGTCGGGGCGCGCTCCACCATTGTGGTCGGCGTCATCGCGGTCGGTATCGGTCTCACCTTCGGCGTGTGTCTTGGGTTGATCGCAGCCGCGCGCAAGGGCTGGACCGCGGAACTCATTATGCGGATGAGCGATTTCACCTTTGCCTTTCCCGCCGTGCTCTCAGCGATCATGCTCGCCGCCGTCGTCGGTCCCGGCATGCTGACTTCAATCACCGCGATTGGCATCTTCCAAATCCCGATTTTCGTCCGCGTCACGCGCGGATCGGCCAACGCGATCTGGGCGCGCGAGTTCATCCTCGCCGCGCGCGCCGCCGGCAAGGGTGGTTTCCGCATCACCATCGAGCACGTGCTGCCGAATATCCTGTCGATCCTGATCGTGCAGGCGACCATCCAGTTCGCGCTCGCGATCCTCGCCGAGGCGGCACTGTCCTATCTCGGCCTCGGCACCCAGCCGCCGCAGCCATCCTGGGGACGCATGCTGAATGATGCCCAGACGCTGCTGTTCCAGTCACCCATGCTCGCGGTCTATCCGGGCGCCGCCATCAGCGATCGCGGTGCTCGGCCTCAACCTGCTCGGCGACGGGCTGCGCGATCTGCTCGATCCCCGGCTGGCACGGGAGCGTTGACCATGAGCAAGGCAAACGCACCGTTGATCGAGGTGAGCGATCTCGGCGTCAGGCTGAACACCAGCCGCGGCCCGGCGCGGGCCGTTCGCGGCGTCAGCTTCTCGCTCCGGCGCGGCGAGACGCTGGGGCTGGTCGGCGAATCCGGCTGCGGCAAGTCGGTCACCGCGCTGGCCCTGATGGGGCTGTTGCCCGACAGCGCTGTCGTCAGCGGCAGCATCCGGCTCGATGGCGCTGAGCTCGTCGGCCTGTCCGATGCTGATTACTGCAAACTGCGCGGCAATCGCATCAGCATGATCTTCCAGGAGCCGATGACCGCGCTTAATCCGATGCACACGATCGGACGGCAGGTCGCCGAGCCGCTGCGCCGGCACACCGGTTGCTCGGCGAGCGAAGCGCGAAAGGAGGCGATTGCCTTGCTCGACCGCGTCGGCTTGCCGGATGCCGCCAAGCGTATCGATGCCTATCCGCATCAGTTCTCGGGCGGCCAGCGCCAGCGCATCACGATTGCGATGGCTCTCGCCTGCCAGCCCGACGTGCTGATCGCCGACGAGCCGACCACCGCGCTCGACGTCACGATCCAGGGACAGATCCTCGATCTGATCGCAGATCTTGTCGAGGAGCGCGGCATGTCGATGATCCTGATCTCGCATGATCTCGGCGTGATCGCCGAGAACGTCCAGCGCATGATGGTGATGTATGGCGGCACCGTCGTCGAAAGTGGCGCCACCGACGCCGTGTTCACCCGGATGGGCCATCCTTACACGCAGGGTCTGTTCCGCGCCCGCCCGCGGCTTGGCGCGCGCAAGGGCACGCGGCTCAAGACCATTGCCGGCACCGTGCCGGAGCTCGCCGATCTCCCTGCGGGCTGCACCTTCGCGGATCGCTGCACGATCGTCGACGCGCGCTGCCGCGTGGCGCTGCCGGCGGTGGTGGATGTCGGCGCGGGTCATGACGTGCGCTGCCTTAGGACTGACGTCTCGATGGCCGCCGGAGGTGTCCGCACGTGACCACGCTCGACCAGCCATCGTCCGCGCGTGAGACTCCGCTCCTCGAGGTGAAGGATCTCGTGCAGCGCTACGCGATGCCGCGGGAAAGCCTGTTCAAGCCGGCGACGCAGGTGCGCGCGCTCAATGGCGTCACGGCGCGGGTCACTGCCGGCAAGAGCCTCGGCGTGGTCGGCGAGTCCGGCTCGGGCAAATCGACCTTTGCGCGGCTGGTGATGGCGCTGGAGCGGCCGACGTCGGGGCAGGTGTCGCTGCTCGGCCGCGACCTCAACCAATTGCCGCCCGACGAACTGCGCCGCGCTCGGCGGGATTTCCAGATGGTGTTCCAGGATCCCTATGGGTCGCTCGATCCGCGGCAGACCATTGCGCGCATCGTCGCCGAGCCGTTGACGGCGCTCGGGCGGATCGACCGCGGCAGCCTGCGCGAGCGCGTCGCGGCGGTGCTGCGGCAGGTCGGGCTGCGCGATGCCGACATGGACAAGTTCCCGCATGAATTCTCCGGCGGCCAGCGCCAGCGCATTGCGATCGCACGCGCGCTGATCACCCAGCCGAAGCTGATCGTCGCCGACGAGCCGGTGTCCGCGCTCGATGTCTCCGTGCAGGCGCAGGTGCTGAACCTGATGCAGGACCTGCAAGACGAGTTCGGATTGAGCTACGTCCTGATCAGCCACGATCTCGCCGTGGTCGATCTGCTCTGCGACGAGATCGCGGTGATGTATCTCGGAAGGATCGTGGAGCAGGGAAGGCCAGAGGATCTGTTTGCGCACAGCGCCCACCCCTACACGCGCGCGTTGCTCGAGGCGGTGCCGCGGGCGCGAGTTAGCGGCGTCCGCCGCCGCCGCGGCGCGCAGGCGATCGCCTCGCAATCGTCAGGGGCGGCGGGCTGCCCCTATGTGTCCCGCTGTGCGCTGGCCGACCGGCATTGTCGAGAGGCCACGCCTGCGCTACGCCCGGTGGGCCAAGCCCATCTGGCCGCATGCCACCACGCCGAGGCAGTGATGGCGCTGCCGGCCGCGACGGCGGAGGCCGGTTAGCGTTTGGCGCGGGATTGGCCTAGTTTGACAAAAGAAGACGTCCGGGGAGCAAACCAATGTTGAAGAAATTGTCTATTATCGCGGCGGCGGTCGCATTTGCCGCGGCGCCATTGCCGAGCCTGGCGCAGGGCAAGAAGGACAGCGTCGTGATGGGCATGACGCTGGAGCCGCCGGGGCTCGACCCGACCACCGCTGCCGCAGCGGCGATTGCCGAAGTCACGCTCTATAACGTCTATGAGACGCTGACCAAGATCAACGAGGACGGCTCGGTGTCGCCGTTGCTCGCGGAGAGCTGGCAAGCCTCGCCCGATCTGAAGACCTACACATTCAAGCTGCGCAAAGGCGTCAAATTCCAGAATGGCGAGCCGTTCAATTCGGCGGCGGTGAAGTTCTCCTACGATCGTGCCGGCGCGCCAACCTCCACCAACAAGGACAAGAGCCTGTATCAGGCCTTCGAGTCGGTGACCGCGCCCGATGCTGACACGGTCGTGGTTGCGCTGAAATATTCCGAGCCGAACCTGCCGTTTCTGCTCGGGCAGGCGACCGGTGCCATCGTCGAGCCGAAGAGCGCGCCGACCGACGCGACGCAGCCGGTCGGCACCGGACCTTATACGCTCGGTGCCTGGGCCAAGGGCTCATCGATCACGCTCGTGAAATGGCCGGATTACCGCAACGCGGCTGCGATCAAGCTGGCCAAGGTGACGATCCGCTTCATCGGCGATCCCGCAGCGCAGGTGGCGGCACTGCTGTCCGGCGACGTCGACGTCTTCCCGCGGGTTGCGGCGGCACGCAGCCTGGCGCAGTTCAAGGCCGATCCGCGCTTCACCGTGCTGATCGGTGGCTCCAAGGCGAAGACCATCGTCGGCATCAACGAGCGCAAGAAGCCGCTCGATGACGTGCAGGTTCGTCGCGCCATCCTCGCCGCCATCGACCGCAAGGCGATGATCGACGGCGCGGTCGACGGTTTCGGCACGCCGATCGGCAGCTTCTACACGCCGGGATCGCTCGGTTATGTCGACACCACCGCGATCAATCCCTACGATCCGGACAAGGCCAAGAAGCTGCTCGCCGAGGCCGGCGTCACCACGCCGCTCGAGCTCAGCCTCAAGCTGCCGCCGCCGCCATACGCGCGGCAGGGCGGCGAGATCCTTGCCGCTCAGCTCGCCAAGGTCGGCATCGTCGCCAAGATCGAGAACGTGGAATGGGCCCAATGGCTGTCGCAGGTGTTCACCGGTCCGCACAATTACGATCTCACCATCGTCTCGCATGTCGAGCCGTTCGATCTCGTGAAGCTGACGGAGCCGGACTACTATCTCGGCTACAAGTCCGAGGCGTTCAATGCGCTCTACCAGCAGATCATGGCGACGCCGACCGAAGCCGATCGCGCCAAGCTGCTCGGCGATGCGCAGCGCATGCTGGCGACTGACGCCGTGGCCGGCTTCCTGTTCCAGCCGCAATGGATCACCGTCACCAGCAAGAAGCTGAAGGGCGTGTGGAAGGAAGTCCCGCAGTTCGAGAACGACTTTTCCGCATGGTCGTGGGAGTAGTTGCAGGAGCGTGCGCGCTCCTCAACGCGCAGCACTCGCTGAAGGTCTCGACCTCCCGCCCCTCATGGTGAGGAGCGCGGAACGCGCGTCTCGAACCATGAGGCCCCACCTGAGGCCTACATCCTTCGAGACGCTCGCGTTCCGCGGGCTCCTTAGGATGAGGGCGCAGGCGTTTGCCGCACCTGCACTAACCCGTCTGCCCGCTGCCTGCATCGACGACCGCGCGGGCGACCTTTGCGATCGCCTCGTTGCATTGCGCCGAATCAACCTTGGCGCCGGTCAGATAAACCGTCGTGACGACTGGCTTGCGGCCGGGCGGCCAGAACACGCCAATGTCGTTGGCGGTGCCGCGCTCGCCGGTGCCGGTCTTGTCCGCAACGCGCCAGTCATGCGGGACGCCGGCGCGCAGACGTGCACCGCCGGTCTTGTTGGCGACCATCCAGTCCGTCAGCGTCTGCCGCGAATTCGCCGACAGTGTGTCGCCGAGAAGCACGCGCTGCAGGTTCTTCAGCATGGCGGCCGGGCTCGTGGTGTCGCGCGGGTCACCGGGCGTGCTTTCGTTCAACGCCACCTCCCAGCGGTCCAGCCGGCTGACATTATCGCCGATCGAACGGAAGAAGCTGGTGAGCCCCGCTGGACCGCCGATCTCGCGCAGCAACATGTTGCCGGCGGTGTTGTCGCTCTGCGTGATCGCAGCCTCGCAGATTTCGGCCAGCGTCATGCCTGACCCTACTCGCTCCTTTGTCACCGGTGAGTAAGGCTGAATGTCTTTGGCCTCGAACTGGATATGTTGATCGAGGCTGGATTGGCCGCGATCGACCCGGCGCAACACAGCGGCCGATGCCAGCGCCTTGAAGGTGCTGCACATCGGAAAGCGTTCGTTGCCGTGCAGGCTGGCGCGCAGCCCCGTCTCGGTGTCAAGCACTGCGACCCCGAGCCGTCCGCCGGTTTCCTGCGCGATGCGCGCGAGCTCCTGCTGCAGCCGCTGCGTCAGGGCGGCGGCGGTTTCCGCTGCCGCGCTTTGCCGCGGCAAGGTGCAGGACATTGCGAGGCCCAGAGCGCGCAGTCCAAGTGTTCGTCTCGTCAGCATGTCTCGTCTCCGTTGGCGGCGCGAACCTGCCGAACCGGGTGACGGCGTACAAACGATCATTTATACAGCGAGGCATGAGAAAAACTTGGTCTTGATATCGTGCGCCGTCACCTCCCGCTGAACGCGTTGCGCGCCTTTGAGGCGTCTGCGCGGTTGTTGAGCTTCACTCGCGCCGGGCTGGAGCTGCGCGTGACGCAGACCGCGATCAGCCACCAGGTCAAGCAGCTCGAGGACATGCTGGGCGCCAGCCTGTTCCGCCGCCTGCCGCGCGGCCTCGTGCTCACCGACGAGGGCCTGGCATTGCTGCCGGTGCTCTCCGACGCGCTCGATCGCATCGGCGCGGCGATCGACCGGATCGAAGCAAAGGGCACACGCGAGGTCGTCACCGTCGGCTGCGTCGCGACCTTTGCGACCGGATGGCTGTTGCAGCGGATCGAGCGTTTCAAGCGCGCTCATCCCTATATCGACCTGCGTCTATTGACCAACAACAACCGCGTCGACATCGCCGGCGACGGGCTCGATCTCGCGCTTCGCTTCGGCGACGGCTCCTGGCACGGCACCGAGGCGATCCATCTTCTCTCCGCGCCGCTCTCGCCGGTGTGCTGCCCCGATGCGGCTCGCCGGCTGCACAAGCCATCCGATCTCGCGCAGGAATACCTGCTGCGTTCCTACCGCGCCGAGGAATGGCCATTGTGGTTCGCGGTCGCTGGCGCGCCATGCCCGAAAATCCAGGGCCCGATCTTCGATAGTTCCGTTGCGATGGCCGAGGCCGCCGCGCGCGGCGTCGGCGTCGGCTTGGTTCCGGTCGCGATGTTTCAGGACGAACTCGCCTCGGGTCGGCTGGTGCGGCCCTTCACGTTCGAGGTGCCGGCCGGCTCCTATTGGCTCACCTGGCTGAAGTCGAAAGACGTGACGCCGGGCATGCGCGCGTTCCGCGACTGGATGATCGAGACGTTGCGGGCGGATGCGCGTGAGGCGGAGGAGGTGAGGGCGGCGGCGCCTGCTCAAGCACCGAAGGTAACGGCCAAGTCAAGGACTACAGCGAAAGCGAAGGTCGTAAAGAAGCGACGAGTTAGGACGCGGACTCATTAACGCGAAGCCATAGCCTGATTGACGCGAGCTGAACGAAGGCAAGATAGTTTGCGGCGAGCCTGTCGTGGCGCGTCGCCACCCGACGACATTGTTTGATTCTGTTGAAGAACCGCTCGACCAGGTTGCGAGCGCGGTAGAGATAGGGCTGAAGCAGATCGGATCGCTGCGATTGCTTTTCGGTGGGATGTTGGCCCACGCGCCCTTCTTTATGGCAAGCTCTCTGATCCAGTCGGCGTCATAGCGCGGTCGGCCAGCCGCATTGCATCATGGCAGCGGCGAGCACTTCGATGATGCGGCCCCATACACCAGCCCGCCGCCAGCGGACGAACCGGTTGTAGCAAGTGGTGTATGGGCCAAACGCCGCCGGCAGATCACGCCAAGGTGCCCCGGATCGCAGGACCCAGAAAATGCCATCGAGGACACGACGGTCATTTACCCGAGGAACGCCGCGTGGCTTGTTCGGCGCTTACGGGCAGAGGCGGACATCAACCTACCGTCAATCCCAGATGAATCCATCGAAAATGACCCGTTGCTGCCCTTCCGGGAAATTGCCATTCTTCCGATCCATATTCGCAATTGAAAGTCATCAACTCTGTGAACAATTCCATCCCTGCGCTTCTTCCGCGAGGCAACGGCCACCAGTTTCTCTTGTACGGCGACTCCTGTTCAGGCGTGCCGGGTGCATTGCACGAAAAGACCTTCGCCTCGGTCAACACAGTCGTTCAACGCCTAAGACCACAACCGGAATTCATTCTCTTTCCAGGCGATGAAATCATTGGACTAACGCCGGATGCGGACGTTCTGCGCGCGCAGTGGCGATATTGGTTTGACACCGAAATGGGATGGCTCGATCGTGCGGCTACTCCCATCTGGCACACGACCGGTAATCACACGACCTACGACGCGATGAGCGAGGCAGTGTTTCGCGCCGTGCTCGATCTGCCGAACAACGGACCGCCGGGGCAAACTGGTCTCTCCTACTTCGTGCGGCGCGGCGATCTCCTGATGGTGTTCGTCAACACCTTATGGAGCGGCCTCGGAGGCGAGGGCCACGTCGAGATCGAGTGGCTGGAAACGACGCTTAGAGAACATGACGATGCCCG
This sequence comes from Bradyrhizobium sp. ORS 86, assembly GCF_045571475.1. Classification (NCBI taxonomy): domain Bacteria; kingdom Pseudomonadati; phylum Pseudomonadota; class Alphaproteobacteria; order Hyphomicrobiales; family Nitrobacteraceae; genus Bradyrhizobium; species Bradyrhizobium sp. ORS 86. The sequence continues at coordinate 1,504,217 of NZ_CP120699.1, forward strand.
ACATAAGCTCGTCCTTGGCCATCACCCGGTGTTTCCCGTCAACGGCTTTGCCGGCGCGTATCAACGCGAGATCGGCCATGAGTACGCTGGCCCGTTCTGGGATATCTTGGTGAAGGAAAACGTGCTTGCCTACCTGTGCAGCCACATCCTCGCCTTTGATGTGCAGGCGCACCGTGGGGTTCTCCAGGTCTGCACCGCAGGTGCGGGAACGGCACACAGGATGCCGGAAGGTATCGAGTACCTACATTGCGTCCAGGCAGCGCTTGACGAGCACGGTCTCCGTTATCAGGTGCTCGACATCGATGGTGTCGTTAGGGAGAGGATGGAATGGCCGTTACCTAATCCTGACCCCGCCTGGTGGAGGGAACTGCCGCTCGGAGAGGCGGAAGCGCTGATCAGCGGACCCATGCGGAGCGGACGTAAAATCGAGCTGAGACTGATAGGACGATCCGCTACGACCGACATATCATCGGCGCAGACGATCTTTACGGCTTTTGTACCCGGCTCGCTCGCGCCGTTCTGGCTGGGACTTCGGGGGCCGAAGCAGACCCTTACAGTTATCGTCGGTCGTGATCCGGGGCGCAGTCCATCCTATTGGTTTGGACCTGATCTTCGAGCGGGCGATGAGTTCGATATCCACGTCGCTATCTGTCCAGATATGGGCCCGGGCGGTCTACTATACCGCCACCACAACACAGCCCGTTGGTCGTCCTTCAAGTCTGCGACAGCGCGAGGGTTGGAGCGACTTTCGTGGCCCCAACATTGGGCCATTGGTCAAGGACAAGGCGGCGCCGAAGACCGTCCCTTCAAAGGGGCGTCGCTGAGTGTGCAAATCGCACAAACGCAGAGTTGATGGATAGCGGAAGGACCGCTTTTGGCCCATCGCGTCATTTGCTGCGGTTGCACAAGGGCGGTCGTTATCGGAGCGAAGCGGATATGGCCGAAGTCTATGAGTACGCGTCCTAGCTTGCTTTGATGTGACGCGAACCGCTTCGACAGTCGCTACTGTGCTCCCTTTCCCGCTTGCGGGAGGGCTGGTGTAGGCTCATCGGCCATGACGTGGAAACGTCGGTTATAGACGCGCGCGAATGCCATATGCCCCTCTGGGACGAGCGCGCGTCTGGGTGATTTCGGAATATTGGAAATATATTCGCGAGTTGCCCGACGTGTCAAGCAGTCTGGCCGAACGCCGGCTACTTTGCATGGGGTTGTTTTCGATGTTTTGACAACGCGCCTCCCCCCTTGCGGGGCCCGCAAGCGAGAGAGGCGATACGAGTTTGCGGCAACAGCTCCGACTCACGCCAGATGGCACGCCACGAAATGCCCGTTGGCGCCCTGCCGCAATTCCGGCGCGCTCTGCCGGCAGCGCGCTTCCGCAATCGGGCAGCGGGTGTGGAAATGACAGCCCTTCGGCGGATTCATCGGGCTCGGCACGTCGCCCTTGAGGCGGATGCGCTCGCGCTTCGCCTTGGGGGTGGGCACCGGCACGGCCGAGAGCAGCGCCTTGGTGTAGGGATGCTGCGGATTACGATACAGATCGTTCGCCTTGGCGAGCTCGACGATGCGGCCGAGATACATCACCGCGACGCGGTCGGAGATGTGCTCCACCACGGACAGGTCGTGGGCGACGAACAGATAGGTGAGGTTGAGCTCGGCCTGCAGATCCTCGAGCAGATTGATCACCTGCGCCTGGATCGAGACGTCGAGCGCCGACACCGGCTCGTCGCAAACGAGCAGCTTCGGCTCCAGCGCCAAGGCCCGCGCGATCGCGATGCGCTGGCGCTGGCCGCCGGAGAATTCGTGCGGGTAGCGCTGCATGTGCTCGGCCTTCAGCCCGACCTTGACCAGCAGGCTGGCGACGCGCTCCTCGCGCTCGCTGGCCGAAGAGGCGAGGTTGTGGATGATGAAAGGCTCGCCGAGGATCGCGCCGATCGTCATGCGCGGATTGAGCGAGGCGAACGGATCCTGGAACACGAGCTGCATGTTGCGCCGCATGGCGCGGAGGTCGCCGCCGCCGAGGCCGGTCACGCTCTTGCCGTCGAACACCACCTCGCCCGATGTCGGCTCGATCAGGCGCAGCACGCAGCGCCCGGTGGTGGACTTGCCGCAGCCGGATTCGCCGACCAGCCCGAGGGTTTCGCCGCGATTGACTGAGAACGACACGCCGTCGACCGCATAGACCTGTCCGACCTCGCGCGACAGCAGGCCGCCCAGCACTGGAAAGTGTTTCTTGAGATCGGTGACGCGCAGCAGCGGGCCATTCATGACGCGTCTCCGAGGTGGCAGGCGATGCGGTGGCCTGGTGCAATTTCGCGCAAGCGCGGCTCCTTCTCGCGGCAGATGCTCATGGCGTAACGGCAGCGCGGCGCGAAGCGGCAGCCGGGGGTGGGATTGATCAGGATCGGTACCGAGCCGCCGATCGCTTCCAGCCGTGTCTTGTGCTCGGCGTCGAGATCGATGCGCGGGATCGACCGGATCAGGCCCTGGGTGTAAGGATGGCGCGGGTTGCTGAACAGCTCGTCGACTGGCGCTTCCTCCACCACCTTGCCGGCATACATCACGACGACGCGCTGCGCGGTTTCCGCGACCACGCCCATGGCGTGGGTGATGAGCATCACCGCCATGCCGAAGCGATCCTTCATGTCCTGCAAGAGGTCGAGGATCTGCGCCTGGATGGTGACGTCGAGTGCCGTGGTCGGCTCGTCGGCAATCACCAGCTTAGGCCGGCAGGCCAGCGCCATCGCGATCATGACGCGCTGGCGCATGCCGCCGGAGAACTGGTGCGGATAGTGATGCACACGGCCTTCGGCGTTGGGGATCTGCACCAGCTTCAGCATCTCGATGGTGCGCTCCAGCGCCTGCTTCTTGGTCAGCGCCTCGTGGCGGCGCAGGCTTTCGGCGATCTGCTCGCCGATCGTCAGCACCGGGTTGAGCGAGGTCATCGGCTCCTGGAAGATGAAGCCGATCTCCTTGGCCCTGATGTCGTCGAGCTGCTTGCTGCTCAGTGGCACCAGGTCGCGCCCCTCGAACATGATCTGACCCGCGACGATGCGGCCGGGGGGCATCGCGATCAGCTTCAGGATCGACATCGCGGTGACGGTCTTGCCGCAGCCGGATTCGCCGACGACGCAGAGCGTCTCGCCCTTGTTGATGCTGATGTCGACGCCGTCGACCGCCTGCAGGATGCCGGCGTCGGTGGCGAAGTGGGTCTTCAGACCTTTGATCTCGAGCAGCGCCATCAGATCACCTTGCGCGCGTCGAGCGCATCACGCAGCCCGTCGCCGATGAAGTTGATGGCGACCACTGCGATGAAGATCGCGCCGCCCGGGAACAGCGCCCAGTGCGGGCCAATGTCGAGAAAGTCCTTGGCGTCATAGAGAATTCGGCCCCAGGTCGGAGTATCGGGCGGAAAGCCGAGGCCGAGGAACGACAGCGTCGACTCCGCGATGATGGCGGCGGCGACGTCGATCGTGCCCGCGATAATGACGGGCCCGAGCGCGTTCGGCAGAATGTGGCGCACCACCTGCCGCACCGGGCTGGCGCCAAGCGCTCGCGCAGCCTCGACGAATTCCTTCTCGCGCAACGAGAGGAACTGGGCGCGCACCAGGCGCGCCACCGGCATCCAGCGCAATCCGCCGATGACCAGCACGATCAGGATGAAGATGCCGCCCTCCGGTCCGAACACCGTCTTGAGTCCGTCGCGGAACAGATAGATCAGGAGCAGCAGCAGCGGCAGTTGCGGCAACGACAGGAACAGGTCGGTGAGCCACATCAGGGCGTAGCCGAGCCCGCCGCGGGACATGCCGGCGAGCGCACCGATCAAGGTGCCGACGAACACCGAGACCAGCATTGCGGCGAGCCCGACCGCAAGCGAGATGCGCCCGCCATAGATCATGCGGGCGAGCAGGTCCTGGCCGAGGTCGTCGGTGCCGAAGGGATGCGCCAGCGACGGGCCCTGCAGGCCGGCCACGACGTCGATGTCGTTGATCGAGACGCGCCAGACCAGCGGGCCGATTACGACCGCCAGGATCAAAAGCAGCAGCAGCACGGCGCTGATCACCGCCGGCTTGTGCCGGCGATAGCGCCGCCAGGTCTCCCGCAACGGCGAGTAGCGTCGCCGATCAACGGAAGGAGATGCGAGGGTCAAGCCAGCCATAGAGGACATCTGCGATCAGGTTGAACAGCACCACGAGACACGCGAAGACGAAGGTCACGGCCATCACGACCGGCGTGTCATTGGCGAGGATGGAGGAAATCAAAAGCGAGCCGATGCCCGGAATGCGGAAGATCTGCTCGGTGACGATGGCGCCGCCGAACACCGCGGGCATCTGCAGCGCGATCAGGGTGACGACCGGGATCATCGCGTTGCGCATCACGTGCTTGATGATCACCTTGGTCTGGCCGAGCCCTTTGGCGCGGGCGGTGGTGACGTAGTCGAGCCGGATCACGTCGAGCATCGCCGAGCGCACAAAGCGCGTCATCGACGCCGCCTGGAACAGGCCGAGCACCATCACCGGCATGATCGCCTGCCGGATCGTTTCCAGCAGCCAGGGAATCCCGGTCCCCGGCACGTCGGTGTAGACGAACGGCAGCCAGTCCAGCTTCACCGAGAAGATCAGGATGAACAGGATGCCGGTGAAGAAAGTCGGCAGCGAGAAGCCGATGAAGGCAAAGGTGTTGGCGAGGCTGTCGAACAGCGAATAGGGGCGGGTGGCAGCATAGACGCCGACCGGGATCGCGATCAGCAGCGCCAGGATCTGCGCCGAGCCGATCACATAGAGCGTCGCCGGCAGCCGCTGCAGGATCAGCGTGTCGACATCGACCCGACTGACAAAGGAGAATCCCCAATCGCCGTGGGCCATGGCCGAGAGCCAGTGCAGGTAGCGAAGATAGATCGGGTCATCGAGCCCGAACTTGGCGCGCAGCGCGGCCTGCACCTCGGGCGGCACGTTCGGATTGGTGGCGAGCTCGCCGAACGGGTCGCCCGGCGCGAGCGCGAGCACCACGAACAGCACGAGTGAGATCCCGAGCAGGCTCGGGATCGCAATCATCAGGCGACGCAGGATGTACTGACTCATAAAGAAATCATCCGACTAACGGTCTCGCATAGAGCGTGATGATTTTGCTTCCAGCCGAAAGACGCACTTCACTTTGCCTCGCGTGCGGGGAGAGGTCGGAATTCAAGCGCAGCTTGAATTCCGGGTGAGGGGGACTCTCCACGAACTCACCTTTCACGGTATTTGCGGTTAAAGCCCCTCATCCCGTAAGAACGGGGAGAGGGTGCACCCTTCAACTCCAGACCGGTCCCCGGCTCAGGTTTCCCGGTACCAGTCTTGCAGGTTGTCGGTCTGGTTGGCCCAGCCGGAGAGCGCCGGCCGCAGCGTATTGGAGCAGGCTTCGACCGCGAGGCGGTGCATCACGGGGATCATCACCGTGTTCTCCCACAACAGGTCGTTGCACTTGATATAGAGGTCGGCGCGCTTGAGCGGATCGGTCTCGACATCCGCCGCATCGATTGCGGCATCGTAATCCTTGTTGACCCAGCGCGGGAAATTCTGGCCTTGCCACTTGTTCTCCTTGGTGGCGACATTGCGCGAGATGTAGCGGCGCATGTGCAGTGCGGGATCGGGCTGGGTCATCGGGATCTGGAACATCTCGATGTCGGCGTAGAACTTGGAATACGTGTCGGGATTGGCGACGTCCGAGGAGAAGAACACCGAGGCCACCACCGATTTCAGCTCGACGTCGATGCCGGCCTTTTGGCAGGCCTGCTTGACGATCGCCTGGGTCTTCTGACGCGGTCCGTTGATCGAGGTCTGGTAAAGCAGCTTGAGCCGCTTGCCGTCCTTCTCACGGATGCCGTCGGATCCTGCTTTCCAACCGGCCTGTTCCAGAAGCTGGCTCGCCTTCTCGATGTTGAACTCCCATTTGGTGTTCTTGGAGACGAACTCCTCGGGGCCGTTGAGATAGTTCGCGGTGGTGCGTCCGGCGCGGCCGTAGATCACCTTCTTCACGGAGTCGCGGTCGACCAGCATCGCCAGCGCCTTGCGCACGGCGGGATCCGACAGGATCGGGTGCTTGGTCTTCATCGACGAGCGCTCGCCGTCGACTTCGGTGTTGGGATCGGTGAAGTTGACCGCGATGAACTCGATGTCGCCGCCGACGGCATAAAGCGTCTTGCCCTTGCCGCCCTTTTCCAGGCGCAGCAGCACCTCGTCTTCGACCTGGATGTTCCAGGCGAAATCATATTCGCCGGTCTGGATCACCGCGCGTGCCGCCGAGACGGCATCGCCGCCGCCCTTCATCTCGATCGTGTCGAAATAGGGCCGGTTCGGCATGTGGTAATCGGGATTGATCTCGCCGCGCACCAGATCGCCCGGCTTGAACTCGATGAATTTGTAGGGGCCGGTGCCGACCGGCTTCAGATTGTTCGGCGCCTCGCGGGACTTACCGCCCTTGTACTCCGCGAACAGATGCTTCGGAAGGATGCAGCCATAGGCACCGACAAAGGCGTTGGCCCAGAACGGCGTCGGCTTCTTGAAGTTGATCCGGACAGTGAGGTCGTCGACCTTTTCGACGGTCATGTCGGCGTAGGTGCCGCTGGAGACGGCCGCCGTCGCGGGATCGGTGGCATATTCCCAGTTGAACACGACATCGTCGGCGGTGAACGGCTTGCCGTCGTGCCATTTGACACCGGGCTTGAGCTTCCATGTCACCGTCTTGGCATCGGCGGAGAGCCCGCCGTTCTTGATCGAGGGAATCTCGGCGGCGAGGATCGGGTTGAGATGACCGTCGACGTCCCAGCTCGCGAGCGGTTCGTAGAAGATGCGCGAACCGTCCTGGTCCTTGGTGCCGGTCGCGAAATGCGGATTGAGCAGGGTCGGGCCCTGCCACCACAGCAGTTTCAAGGGACCGCCGCCGCCGCGCTTGGTCGGCTTGTAGGGATTGGGGCTCTGCGCCATCGCGACGCCGCCGATGGCGAGGATCTGGTTGGCCATCGGCGCCGTGAGGCCGACGGCAATCATCCGCTTGACGAAGGCGCGGCGGTCCATGCGTCCGCCCTTTACGTCGTCGATCATGCTCCGCAGGTCTTTGTCGAACATAGTCCCCTCGTCCGGTTCCGGTGATTGCGGCTGGCCGCTGGATTGGGCTGCCGGTTCATTTGGCCGCAGATGGCACACCGAATGACCGCGCAGGTCAACGCCTCACGCGGCGCAGCCCATTGGTCTTTTGGCTATCGCTTGTGCAGGAGGCCACGTCGCCGCACATGGCTTCGGCATTTTCCGCGCCAAAGCATGCTCCCGCGCCCCGTGAGGTGCGGAAAATTTGTTCGTTATCCTTTGTTCTGATGCGTTTTTTTGGCGCGCGTCAAGCTTTGCCCGGGATCATGTCCCGGGCCAGGTTCTGGATCAAATCCGGCGCTGACCGGGATACGATCCCGGTCCGCCTCGAGTCAAAGCCGACGGTCAGGCCACCGACATATCCAACGGCGGTGCAACATTCGCCGGCAGCGGGCTGACATAAGGTGTCCGCGTGGTCCGCTTCTTCAGGTCCGCCTTGGCGGCCTGGATCAGCTCGGGCTCCATCAACGCCTTGACGCCGAGGCCGGCCATTGCCTTGGCGGCCTGCACCATCGCCTTGTGCGCCGCGGGCGTCTTGCCCTGCGCCACAACCTGCCAGGTGTGGAAGGGGGTGCCGATTGCAACCGTCGGTGCATGGACCTGCACGGTCGGCACCACCCAGCTCACGTCGCCGACATCAGTGGAGCCGATCAGTGGATTGCGCTTGGCGTCGATCGGAACCAGGAAGTCGGCCAGCGGTCGATCGGTCGGATCCATGCCGATCGCGTAATAGACCGAGGCGATGTCCTTCTCGGTCAGGGTCGCGCGAATCCTGCCGGCGAAGTCCTTGTCGGCATCGTCGAAATGCGGCGGGCCGAGGTCTTCCATGATCCGGTGCAACTCCTGCTCAAGCGGCGTGTTGGGCAGGATGTTGGAGACCGCGGAGATCACCTTCATCTCCACCCTGGTCTCGGTCATCAGCGCCGCGCCTTGCGCGATCTTGTGCACGCGCTCGACCAGCTCGTTCATGCCGGGCAGGTCGCGGGCGCGGATCGAATAGCGTACGCGGGCATGGGCCTGCACCACGTTGGGTGCGATCCCGCCGGTGTCGAGCAGCGCGTAGTGCACGCGGGCGTCGCTCGGCATGTGCTCGCGCATGTAGTTGACGCCGACATTCATCAGTTCCACCGCATCGAGCGCGCTGCGGCCGAGATGCGGCGAGGCCGAGGCGTGCGAGGTGCGCCCGGTGAAGGTGAAGTCCGCGCGCGTGTTGGCGAGCGACGGCGTCACCGCCACCTCCCAGAAGCTGTGCGGATGCCAGGTGATGGCGATGTCGGCGTCGTCGAACGCCCCTGACCGCACCATGAAGGCCTTCGCGGCGCCGCCTTCCTCGGCGGGGCAGCCGTAATAGCGCACACGCCCCGGCACCTTGTTGGTGGCGAGCCAGTCCTTCACCGCAGTGGCGGCGAGCAAAGCGGAGGAGCCGAGCAGATTGTGGCCGCAGCCATGACCGTGGCCGTTGGCCTCGATCGGACGATGTTCGGCGACCCCGGCCTCCTGGCTGAGGCCGGGCAGCGCGTCGTATTCGCCCAGGAAGGCGATGACAGCGCCGCCTTCGCCCCATTCGCCCATCAGCGCGGTCGGAATGCCGGCGACGTTCTCGGTGATGCGAAAGCCCTGATGCCGCAGCTCGGCCAGATGTTCGGCTGACGAGCGTGCCTCGGTGTAGCAGACCTCCGGCATTCCCCACACACGGTCGCTCAATTCGATGAAACGCGGCTTGATCGCGTCGACGCCACGCCAAACATCACTGCGGTTGTCCATTTGCTCCGGTCCTTGTACTTGCAAAGGCAAATCTGAAGCGCAAAAAGCTAGCAGCTTGCTGCGGGCTCGCCTAGCGTCGGCCGGCAGACCAGCGTTTCGGCAGCGTCACGACTACGAATGACTGTAACCGCGAATTCCGTTCACCTCTCCCCGATGGGGAGAGGTCGATTTGCGCAGCAAATCGGGTGAGGGGCCGCAACTCTCACGAGGGACCCCAACCCCTCACCCGGCGCTACGCGCCGACCTCTCCCGAGGGAGAGGTGAACTCCCGCCGCCTCATCACCTCGCGCTCAGCCGGTTCAATCCTGCCCAGTCGAACGCAACGCCGTGTCCCGGCCGATCCGGAGCGAGCGCCATGCCCTGTTCGAGCACCAGCGGATTTGCGATGTAACGATCGAGGCCGAAGCCGTGCGCCTCGAGATAGGAGCGGTTCGGACAGGCCGCCAGCAGATGGACGGTGATGTCGTGCGCGCCGTGGCTGGTGACCGGGATGTTGAAGGCCTCGGCGAGGCGCGCGATCTTCATGAAGCTGGTGACGCCGCCGCAATTGGTGACATCGGGCTCGGCATAGGACAGCGCGCCGCCGGCGATATATGGCTTGAACTCCCACAGGCTGCGCAGGTTCTCGCCGGCCGCAATCGGCACGCCGCCGGCTCGCAGGATCCGCGCATGGCCCTCGACGTCGTCGGGAATGGTCGGCTCCTCCAGCCAGGTCAGGTCGAAAGGCTGCAACGCCCGCGCGGCACGGATCGCCTCCTCGACGGTCCATTTCATGTTGGCGTCGGCCATCAGCGGAAACTCGTCGCCGAGATGGCCGCGCATCGCCTTCACGCGCGTCACGTCCGATGCAAGGCTCGGACGGCCGACTTTCATCTTGATGGCGCGAAAGCCCTTGGCGAGATTGTCGTCGGTCTGCTTCAGCAGGTCATCCAGCGGCATATCGAGATCGATGCCGCCGGCGTAACATGGCACGCGCGGGTCGAAGCCGCCGAGCAGCCGCCAAAGCGGCAGCGACGCCCGCCGCGCCTTCAGATCCCACAACGCGATGTCGAGCGCGGAGAGGGCGAGTACCGCCGGGCCGCCGCGGCCGCCATAGTGCAGCGCCCACCACACTTTGTGCCAGAGCTGCTCGGTGTCCTCGGCCTCCGTCTCGCGCGCGACCTCGCAGATCTCGCGGCTCAGGATATCGGCGATGGCGCCGCCGTTGCGCCCGACCGTGTAGGTGTAGCCGGTTCCTTCCGCGCCGTCGGCGTCGCGGGCACGGATCGTGATCAGCTCGAACGCCTTGATCTCGCCATGCGTGCTGTCGCTCAGCACGGTCGGCAGCGGGATATTGTAGAAGCCCACCGTGAAGTCCTTGAGGATGGCCACGTCGGGAAACTCCTGAGATCAAGAGGACGATACCGGACGATGCAGAATTCCAAATGCCGTTTCCGGCCGCAACCACCAGCGACTGAATGCCTGCCTTGAGCGGTCGGTCTGTCTCGCGCGAGCCGACGGTCGGTGTGGCCGGGATTTTCCTTCGCTGCCCGCTGGATCGACGGCTGGACGGTCGCTCATGGCAAGATATTGTCCTTCCTGGATCGCGTTCACAGCGCATTGAACGGAGCAGCACCATGAGAGGCTTGAAGAACCGCGTCGCCATCGTGACCGGCGCAGCCGGCGGCATCGGCCGTGCCATTTGTCGCCGCTTCCTCGACGAGGAGGTCAACATCATCGCGCTCGACATCAACGCCGACGCGCTGAAGCAGTTGGCCGCCGGCCTCGGCGCGGATGACCAGCGCCTGCTCTGCGTGCCCGTCGATATCGCCGACTATGCCGGGGTCAAGGACGCCGTCGATCGCGGCGTTGCCAAGTTTGGCAGGCTCGACATCCTCGTCAACAATGCCGGCTGGGACGTCGCCAAGCCGTTCCTGCAAACCGAGCCGGACCTGTGGGATCAGATCATCGCGATCAACCTGCGCGGTCCGCTCAATCTCCACAAGGCAGCGCTTCCTCACCTGATCGCCGCCGGCGGCGGCAAAGTTGTCAACGTCGCCTCCGATGCGGGCCGGGTCGGCTCGTCCGGAGAGGCGGTCTATTCGGCCTGCAAGGGCGGCCTGATCGCGTTCTCCAAGACCATCGCGCGGGAATGCGCGCGCGACAATGTCAGGGTCAACGTGGTCTGCCCGGGACCGACCGATACGGTTCTGTTGCGCTCCTTCGTCGGCGAAGGCGAGTATGGCCAGAAGATCTATGACGGATTGAAGCGCGCCATTCCGCTCAAGCGTCTCGGACAGCCCGACGATATTCCAGGCCTGATCGCCTTCCTGTCGAGCGACGACGCCGACTTCATGACCGGGCAGGTGATCAGCGTATCCGGTGGCCTGACGATGAGTGGATAAGGGAGCGGCTCGACCGTCGGGTCAGTCAGGCTGCGGCGGCTTCGTGCGCGCGATGGTCTTCAGCTCCCGATCGATCACCATGCAAACCCGGCGTCGCGCCAGCAGGTCGAGCCGTGCACGCGTGGTGCCTTGCTTGGGTTGTCCATTGACCTCGAATGACCAAGCCCAGAGGTCGGGCTCGATGTTGGCGAGTGTGTACTCAATATCCCGATGACGATAGATCAGCTTCTTCATGTCGTTTCTTTTTGTGAGCTGAAGATTCCATAGCCAGATCGGGAACACGGCTGTATCCGGACAACTACTTAGAGCTACGTTCGCACCACGGAATTTGCGAGGCGCTAATTTGGGGGGCTTTGTTCTTGCGCCCTCTGCTTGATGGGAGAGCGAACGAGATGCAAAGCTCGGACGATTCACGTCGCGAGAATCGCGGTGTCATGCCCCGCGCAGGCGGGCATCCAGTACGCCGCGGCATCTCGGCTCAAACGCTGGCGTCCCTGGAATACTGGATCACCCGCTGGAGCCTGTCATCGGGCGCGCGTTCGCGTGACCCGGTGATGACACAGTGCTGTTTGATAGGTGGGACAAGAGCCATCCCGACATCGTCCCGCTCTTCGCCGAGACGAGCATCGCCTGCGCCAATCAAAATCTTCCCGCGATCTCTGCAAGCCTCCGATGCGCAGCGTTGCGTGCCATGTGGATCGGCTCGGTCGGTCCGGTGGTCGGGCCGATCGGCACGAAGCGCACGTCGCCAATGCCGATGAAGCGCAGCACCTCGCGCAGATAGGGCGTCGCCATGTCGATGCGACCGCGATTCATGCCGGTGACGAAATCGCTGCCGCTCGCCAGAATCACGACGGTCGGGCGATCCTTGAGCAGCGGCTGATAGCCCTGCGCCGGATCGAAGCGGAAGGTCAGGCCTGGCTGGACAATGACGTCGAGCCACTGCTTCAACTTGTAGGGAATGCTGAAATTCCACATCGGCGTCGAGATCAGCACGCGGTCGGCCAGCGACAGCCGCAGCGCGAGGCGCTCGGCGGCCGCAAAGGCGTCGCGCTGCGAACTGCTGAACGACGTGCCTCCGATGCGGGCATATTTGGCCTCCAGCAGATCGCCTTCGAACTCCGGCAAGGGATCGCGCCAGAGGTCCGACGCGTCGATTTCCCAGTCCGGCCGCGCCTTCCGGAATGTCTCGAGAAAGACGCGCGCACCAGCAGCCGATTCCGATGCGGCACGCGGAGAGCAGGCGAGGTGAAGGAGCTTCGGCACCGCTCCCGCCTCTCTCTAGCCCAGCGCCTTGATGACGGTGTCGGCGTTGGTCACCACGGAGACGTTCTGGAGGGCAAAATTGATCGCGGCGTTGTGCCAATCGGCATTCATGGTCGAGCAGCAATCCTCCGGCACGATCATGAAATAGCCCTTGTCGGCGCCGGTGCGCGCGGTGTGCTCGACCGACATGTTGGTCCACGCCCCGGTGTTGATGATCATGTCGCGGCCGGTCGCCTTCAGGATCGTCTCCAGCCGCGTGCCCTCCCAGGCGCTCATCCGCATCTTCTCGACCACGAAGTCGCCCGGCCGCGGCTCCAGCCCGGAGACCGGCGCGGCGCCCCAGCTCCCACGCACCATTGCCTTGCTGTCGACCAGCCCCTCGAACAGCGGCGCGTTCAAGGTCACGCCGGGCGCGCCGGGCTCGACGACGAACCAGACGTGGATGATGGCGACGCCGTGCGCGCGGGCCGCCTCGGCAAGCCGCCGCACATTCTCGACGACGTGCTGCTGTCGCGCATGCGCGGGCGCACCGGAATCTGCGAACGCGCCGCCGTCCATGATGACGTCGTTCTGCATGTCCTGGATGATCATCGCGCAGCGCTGCGGATCGATCCGCATCTCGCCGGTGGTCAGGTTCGGCGCGGGAGCGGAGGACGATGTTGCGCCTGTGCTGCCGCGCCTGCCGCTCATATAGGGCTCGTGGCGCGGACCGACCTTGGTCGGGATCGCATAGACCGAATGGGTCGCGGTCAGATAGAGCGTGCGGAAATCCGGCCCGCCCCAGGCGAGATTGGCGACGAGCTCGGGCAGGCGGACCTTGCCGAGCAGGTCGCCGGCACGCGAATAGACCCAGACGCCGCCGGGTGCAGTGACCCAGACATTGCCGCGCTGGTCGCACTTCATGCCGTCGGGCACGCCAGGCTCGAGCTCGGAACGAATGCCGCTGGCGAACGCGCGCGGATTAGCAAGCGAGCCATCGGCCTGGACGTCGAAGGCGCGGATCAGCGCCTGCACGGTGTCGTTAACGTAAAGGATGCGCTCGTCGGGCGAAAAGCAGAGCCCGTTCGGCTGGTCGAATAGGTAGCGGTCCACCAAAAGTTTTGGCGCGCCGCCGCCGGGCGATATCAGATAGACGCCTTGGAACCCGAGCTGGCGCGGCCGCTCGACGCCATAGACCGGCATCCGGCCGTACCACGGATCGGAGAAATAGATCGCGCCCGACGAATGGACGCAGACGTCGTTCGGGCTGTTGAGCTCCTGGTTCTCGTAGTGCGAGGCCAGCACCTCGCGCCGCCCGTCGGGGCGCTCGCGGATCAGCGAGGAGGTGGCATGCTCGCAGACGATCAGATTGAGGTCCGCGTCGTAGGTCATGCCGTTGCATTTGTTCGACGGGCGCTTGACCTCGACCACGCCGCGCCGCGCATCCCATCTTCGTCGCACGTCGCCGGGCATGTCGGAAAATAGCAAGAAGTGATCGAGCGGATGCCAGATCGGTCCCTCGGTGAAATCGAAGCCCGTTCCCACCTGGCCGACAGGCGCATAGGGATCGATCAGGTCCTCGAACTCGGTGCGCAGGGTGACATGGGTCATCGCGTCAGTCCTTTGCGCTCACGCCGGGAACCAGTTGCGCTGCGGCAGGCTCTGCACGACCGGTCCGGGCACCTGGTCATGCAGCCGGCCGACCACCACGCCGCCTTCGATCTTCGCCGGGCGATCATGCACCGGCAGCAGGTAGCGCGAGCTGGAGAGCAGCTTCTTGATCGCGGCCTTCTCCGCGCGCTTGCTGGTGCCGTGATTGCCGGTGGTGCGCGGTTCGGCGTCGTGGATCTCGTTGAAGGGGGTGACGATCTGGTCGTTGAAATCGTAGATGACGTCGCCGCAGATCGTCGCGATGCCATCGGCGGTGTGGACGTGGATGTTCATCGAGCCCTCGGTGTGGGCATTGGCCGCGTCGCAATAGACGCCCGGCATCAGCTCGACCGGGCCGGTGATCTCGAGATCGAGGAAGCGCAGCGCGCTCTTGGTGTGCAGGCGGTCGATCAGGTGCTTGATGTCGGGTGCCGGATATTGCGGATGCATCAGGCCGGAGACGGAATATTCCAGCTCCTTGCGATTGAGGACGACTGTCGTGTTCATCGGGAACAGATCGTCCTTGCCGGCGTGATCAATGTGGAGATGGGTGTGGCAGACGAAGCGCACGTCGCCCATCCGCACGCCGTGGCGGGCGAGCTGGTTCTCGATCATGTTCTCGTGGAACTGGAGGCCGCGCATGCCGAGCGTCTCCATGATCTGATTGGAGCGATAGCCGGTATCGACCAGCACCGGATACGGGCCGCCGAGGATCAGGAAGCCGAGCGTCAGCACACGGCGGGTACGGCCGCAATTGTGCCCGAGCACGAGAAAGCTCGATTCCAGCTCGATATCGCCGTAATCCAGGATCTTGATCTCCAACGGCATTGCATTCCTCCCAATTCGTGTTCGTGTCTGTGTTCGCAGCGCCTAGGGCGCGAGCCGATAGACCCGCGTCGCCGTCGTGCTGAAGATCGCCTCGCGCTGCTGTGGGCTGAGCCGCGCGGTTGCCGCCTCGAAGGCCCCAACGAGGTCGCGATAGCTGGTCCACAGCTTCTCGATCGGAAAGTTCGAGCCGAACAGGCAGCGCTCCGCGCCGAACATCGCGACGGTGTCGGTCACGACATCGGCGATGTGTGAGGCGTCGTTGCGGTGGATGAAGGTGCCGAGCCCGGAGAGCTTCGACACCACGTTCGGACATTGCGCGAGCCGCGCCATGCCGACTCGCCAGGCTGCGCGTCCCTGTGGCGATAGGTCCTCCAGCATGCCGGCATGCTGGAGGATGAAGGTCACGTCGGGACAGGCGGCGGCGAGGCCGGCCGCGCCTTCCATCTGCGGTGCGAATACCTGCAGGTCGAAGCTCCAGCCATAGTCGGCGAGGCGCCCGACATTGCGCCGGATATTTGGATCGGCGCAGAGATCAGCACGCGCCGCGAAGCGATAGAGCTCCTTCTCGTGCCAGTGCATCTGCATACGCACGCCGCGCACCAGCGGATACCGCGTCAGGCGATCCAGTTGCGGGCGGACGTCATCGACGGAGAAGTCGGCATAGGCGACGATCGCGTGCGGCCAGCCATGCTGGTCGGCGGTTTGCTGCACCCAGGCGGTCTCGTCCTCGAACCGATCGGTCGGCCAGTTGGTCTGGACGTAGACCGAACGGGTGACGCCGCTGCCCTTGAGGTCGTCGAGATATTCTTCAATCGGATAGTCGCGGCGGATCGGCTCATAGGGGCCGAAGATGCGCGGCTGCATCGGACCGGACAGCCAGGCGAGATCGGCCTGACGCCAGATGTGATGATGGCCGTCCACGATATCAGTCACGCAGCTCTCCTTCGTCCGAGCGACAGCAGATGCGCAACCATCGCCGCGCTCGATCCGCCGTCCACGAGATCATCGACAAAGCGCTGGATCGCGATCAGCGCTTCGGTTTGCGGCCGAAAGCCGGGCCCGGTCGCGAGCGGCGTCAGCCAACTTACGCGCCAGGCCCGGCGCGACAGTTTTGCGACCGCATCGCGCAGCGCGGCTGGATCGCCGCGCTCCAGACCGTCAGAGACGATCACGACCGCGGCGCCGCGGGCATATCCGCCGAACCGCGGCACCGCGAGGAAGGCTTGCAGCGCATCGCCGATCCGGGTGCCGCCGTCCCAGTCGCTGACCAGGAATGCGGCCGCGTTCAATGCTTGCTCGCGTCGCTTCAGCCGCAGCGCGCGGGTGACGCGGGTCAGCCGCGTGCCGAAGGTGAAGACCTCGACATTGCCGGCCGCCTGTGCCAGCGCATGCGCGAGCTTCATATTCTCTTCGGTGCGCGCCTTCATCGAGCCGGAAACGTCGATCAGGAGCAGGATCTTGCGCGGGCGCTCGCGGCGGCGCAGGCGCCCGAGCCGCAGCACCTCGCCGTCATTGCGCACGCTGTCGCGCAAGGTACGGCGGAGATCGGCGAACGGACCACTGCGCGCACGCCGTCGCCTGTGACCGCGCCGCCGCGGCAGCCGCCGTGCCGCCTCACGCGACAGCCGCCGCAGCGGATCGCTGGTCGAGGTCTGCGCGAAGCGGCGCTCGACCAGCGCCTCGGCACGCGCCGCGGCGAGGCCGGACTCATTGGCTTCGTCGGCGAGCGGCGGCTCGTCCTCGCCGCGGCCCTCTTCCTGGAGGCGGACAGTCTCGTCGTCGTCGCCTTCGGCCCGCTCGATCGCTTCAGAACCGCGGAAGTGGATATCGAACAGGCGATCATATGTCGCGCGGCGCCCCGGCGGCGGCGCCAGTGTCGCGAGGCCGGCCTGGCGGATGTGCTCGAGGCTCCGCGGTCCCAGCAATTCGATCGCCGCCAGGAAGCTCGTGGTCTGCTCCGGCGCGATCGAGAAGCCGTTGGCGCGCAGCAGCGCGACAAAGGAGACGAAGACTTGCGCGGCGCGCGGCAGCTTGAGATCGTCGCTCACGCGGCGGCCTCCGCGATGATCGCATCGAGCCGGGGTGAGATGAAATGAAGATCCTCCTCATCCTTCAGCGCGACGCCGATCGAGCGCTTGAACGCGTCGGGCCAGCGTGCGCCGCCCTTGTAGAGCAAGGTCGCGGCCTCCGCCCAGTCGACGGCCTCGGCGATGCCCGGCGCCTTGCTGAGCGGCTCGCGGCGGAGCTTGCCGACTGCGGCGACCACGGCCCGGGCGGTCGCCTCGGCGACGCTGGAGGCCCGCATCATCACGATGCGCGCCTCGCGCTCGGCGTTCGGATAGTCGATCCAGTGATAGACGCAGCGTCGCCGCAGCGCTTCGTGCAGATCACGCGTCCGGTTCGACGTCAGCACGACGACCGGGTGCTCGGCGGCGCGCACGGTGCCGCGCTCGGGAATCGAGATCTGGAAGTCCGAGAGAAACTCGAGCAGGAAGGCCTCGAACTCCTGGTCGGCACGATCGATCTCGTCGATCAGCAGCACGGTCGCGTCGGGCGCGCGCAGCGCGGCGAGCATCGGGCGCTCGATCAGGAACGCCTCGCCATAGATGTCGATGCTCTCCTCACCCGCCTGCCGGATCGCCAGCATCTGGCGCGGATAGTTCCACTCGTAGAGCGCGGCGGCAGCGTCGATGCCCTCATAGCATTGCAGGCGGATCAGCTTGCGGCCGAGCACCGCGGCGATCGCTTTCGCCGCCTCGGTCTTGCCGACGCCGGGCGCGCCTTCGAGGAGCAGCGGCTTGCCGAGCGCGAGCGAAAGATAGGACGCCGTCGCGATGCCGTCGTCGGCGAGGTAATAGGCCGCGCGCAGCGCTTTCTCCAGCGCCTCGGGGCTGTCGATGCCGACGATGTTGCTGCGAACCGGCATGGCAAACCCTCAGCGTCGCGGCTGCGGCCGTGCGCCGCCCTGCGCCTTGATCGCGCGCAGCACCTTCTCCGGCGTGATCGGCAGATCGTCGATCCGTACTCCGACGGCGTTGAAGATCGCATTCGCAATGGCGGGCAGCACCGGATTGGCGCACATCTCACCCGGTCCCTTGGCGCCGAACGGGCCGTCGGGCGCCGGGCGCTCCAGCACCGCGATATCGTGCGGGCAGATGTCGCCGGGTCCCGGCATCAGATATTCGACGAAGTCGCGCGGCCCGTGCACTGGATCGGGATAATAAGGCTCCGGCGTCTCGTAGAGCGCGTGGCTGACGCCCATCCAGGCACCGCCGACGAGCTGTTGCTCGACCAGCCGAGGGTTGAGCGCGCGGCCGAGCTCATAGGCAGAATCCATCCGGACCATCGCGACCTCGCCGGTCTCGTCGTCGACCTCCACTTCGGCGACGAGGCAGGCATGCGCATAGCATGTCGCCGGCGACATCTCGCCGGTCTCGGGATCGACATCGGAGAGCGGCACCAGGAAGATGCCGCGGCCGGAGATCGTCTTGCCCTGCTTGAACTGCGCGGCAATCGCGACGTCCTTCGTCGAGATCGAACGATGCGGCGCGCCCTTGACGTGGATGTTGCCGCGGCCGTCGGTCTCGAGATCAGCGGCGTTCACCTCCAGTTCCTCTGCCGCGGCCTCCATCATCACGCCACGTGCCTCGCGCGCCGCCGCCATCACCGCGTTGCCGACGCGATGCGTGCCGCGCGAGGCGAACGAGCCCATGCAGTGCGGGCCGGTGTCGGAATCGGCGGTGTCGACATAGACGTCCTCGACCGGCACGCCGAGCGTCTCGGCGCAGATTTGCCGCGTCACCGACTTCATGCCCTGGCCGAGATCGATGGAGGACAGCGCGACCGTGAACTTGCCGCTCGGATTGGAATGCACCAGCGCCTGGCTCGGGTCGCCGCCGAGATTCATGCCGATGGGATAATTGACCGACGCGATGCCGCGTCCACGATGCCGGGCCATGGTCAGCGCCTCCTGGTGCCGAAGACGGACGAGAAGCGGGTGGCGCCGTGCGACGGCGCACCAGGCCGCGGCGACGGTGGCGGCGCAGCCGGGGGAGGAGGTGGCGGCGGCTCGCGGGTTGCGACCGGTGCGCGGTCATACGTCGTGCGCTGCTGGGATGGCGCGGCCGGCGGCGCATGCGCCTCGCGCGGGGTCGGCGTCACGGCGGCGCGGGCGCCGCCACCATCCTTGCGCGACGACATCCGCTTGAACTCCTCGCGGATCGGCCATTTGGCCTTCTCGGCGGCGACCTGCACGCATTCGATCAGCGCGGTGTTCTTGGCTTCGCGCCGGTGCGCCTTCATGTCGCCGTCGCGATACGCATTGAGGATCCGGAATTCCATGGGGTCCATGCCGACGAGATGAGCGAGCTTGTCCATCTGGCATTCGATGGCGAAGTCCATCGCTGTGACGCCGAAGCCGCGCATCGCCGTCGCCGGTGTCCGGTTGGTGAACACGCAATAGACGTCGCCATGGACGTTCGGGATGGTGTAGGGCCCCGGCAAATGCGCGGCGCATTTCACCGCGGCATAGCTCGACAGCCGCGTATAGGCGCCGCTGTCGAAATAGGCACGCACCTTGCGGGCGACAACGCGGCCGTCACGCATCACGCCGTCCTTGATGTAGATGCGCTCGGCGCCGCGCGGCGGGCCGTATTGCATCTCTTCCTCGCGCCCGAACACGTAGCGCACCGGCCGCCCGGTCAGCATCGCGCCGAGAATGCAGAGCGGCTCGGTCAGCGTATCGACCTTGCCGCCGAAACCGCCGCCCACGGTGCCGCCGATGAAGTGGAAGGTGTTGGAGGGAACGTCGAGGATCTTGGCGCAGGTGTCGACCGAGAAGAACAGCGCCTGCGTCGAGGTGTAGACGATATAGCGGCCGTTGGTGTCAGGTGCCGCGATCGAGCCGTTGGTCTCGGTCGGAGCATGCTCGATCGGCGACATCTGGTAGCGCTGCTCCAGCACGTGATCGGCGGAGGCCAGCGCGCGGTCGGCGTCGCCGAACCGCAGCTTCTGATGATCGTAGGTCTCGTGATAGGTGAAGGTGTTCTTCGGGTAGACCTCGTTGACGACGGGCGCGCCCGGCTTCAGCGCCTCTTCCACATCGAACACGGCGGGCAGCGGTTCATAGTCGATCCTGACCTTGGCGATCGCCTCATAGGCCTCGCGCGGACTGTCGGCGACGACGGCGACGATCGGCTCACCCTTGTAGCGCACCTTGTCAACAGCGAGTGACGGCTCGTCGTCCTTGCCGAAATTGATCAGGCTGAGCAGCGTGTTGAGGTTGCGCGGCACATCGGAGCCGCGGATCACCCGCCGCACGCCCGCTGACCGTTCGGCTTCCGAGGTGTCGATCCGGCGCAGCCGCGCATGCGAGTGGGCGCTGCGGACGACCTTCAGGTGCAGCATGCCCTGCAGCTTGTGATCGTCGAAATAGGGCGAGGTGCCGGTGACATGGCCGAGCATGTCCTGGCGCTGCGTGCCCTTGCCGATCTCCTTCAGATTGTCGTCACGCTCGTCGGCGAAGATGTCCTTGCGCAGTTCCAGCATGGCACTGTTCCCTTACGCGCGCGCCCGGCTGCCGGATGCGGCTGATAGCACGGCGTTGATGATCGGCTCATAGCCGGTGCAGCGGCAGATATTGCCCGAGATGGCCTCGACAACGTCTGCGCGGCTCGGCTGCGGGTTGCGATCGAGCAGCGCCTTCGCGGCCATCAGCATGCCCGGCGTGCAGTAGCCGCACTGGGCGGCAAAATTGTCGGCAAAGGCACGCTGCAGCGGGTGCAGATTAGGGCCATCCTTCATCCCGTCGAGCGTCTCGACCGAGCGGCCGGCGACCGTTTCGGCGAGCGTCAGGCAGGCGAGATGCAACTCGCCGTCAACAAGCACGCTGCAGGTGCCGCAACCGCCCTGGCCACAGCCGAATTTCGGCGTCATGTCGCCGATCAGCTCGCGCAGCGCGACCAACAGGTTGGTGCCGCCGTCGACGAAAATCGCGACGTCACGGCCGTTATGGCGGAATTGAAGGGCGGTCTTGGTCATGACGATCTATTCCTGACCGGACAACAGGCGGCGGAGGTGGACGCCAACGATCTCGCGGCGATACCAGGCGCTGGCGAGCGCATTGTCGCCGGGAGAGGTTCCTTCGACGGCGGCCGCGGCGGCTGCATTGATCGTGGACGAATCCAGTGAGCGTCCTTCCAGCGCGCGCTCGGCGGCACGGGCGCGGATCGGCGTTGCCGCCATCGAGCCGAGCGCGACGCGCGCGCCGACGATGCGGCCACCATTGGCGGGCAGATGCGCAGCGAGCGTGATCACCGCGCCGCCCTTCGGCCTGATTCGCGCGACCTTGCGGTAGCGAAAGGCGTCAGCGCTGCCGGGCCGGGCGAAGGAGATCGCGAGCACCAGCGCACCGGTCTGCCGGTCGCGCGACTGCAGGAATTCCTCGACTGGGATCTCGCGGCCGCCGAGGCCACCTTGCACCGACACCGTCGCTTCGAGCGCAAGCATCGCAACCGTGAAGTCGCCATACGGAACGGGCGCGAACAAATTACCGCCGACGGTGCCCATGTTACGTACCGCCGGCCCGCCGATCGAGCGCGCAGCGGCGTGCAGAAAGGCAAGCTCTCGCTCGGCCAGGACGCGCGCAAAAGTGACGCCGGCACCAAGCGTGATGCGGGAACCGGTGGCGTCGATCCTGCTCATCGCATGATCGTTGGCGCGCACGATGGTCGAGATCGAGATATCGCCCTCGTTCAGCGCCTGCATCACCAGCGTGCCGCCGCCGAGATAACGGGCACTGCGATCCGACGACAATGCAGCCGCTGCGTCGTGGGTGCTGGTGAAGGTTTTCACCGTGATGGGCATGATGTCCTTCCCGCTTACGCGGCCTCCTTCAGATGCCGGCGGATGGCTTCAAATCCCGCCTGGTAGATGTCTTCCGAAACCATCTGCGTGATGCGGTCCTTATCTTCCGGCCGCGTGGTAAAGCGTGATTCCCAGTGCCAGAAGGTGCGGTCGCCGTCGGTCACCGGCAGCAGCCGAACATGCGCCACGTAGTTGAACATCGGGATCGGCGTATCGAGCAGGCAATAGCTGAAGCTCTGCTCGAGGTCGGACAGCGCCAGCAACTGCTCGCGCAGCTCGGAGCCGTCCTTCAGCTTGAACCGCCTGACACAGCCGATCTTGTCGGACGGCTGCGCGCGCTCGATGGCGCTGGTCGCGACCGCCGGGTGCCAACGATCGTGCCCGTTGAAATCGCGCAGCACGGCCCACGCCGCATCGGTCGGCGCATCCAGGATCGTGCTCTTGACGATATGCGGCACGGGCTAAAATCTCATGTCGATGGTTTCGAGAGCTGCGTCCGCAAGCATCACCTCTCCCCAACGGGGAGAGGTCGCGCCGAAGGCGCGGGTGAGGGGGCTGACGTCCCACGAGAGGGCGCGACCCCTCACCCAGATCGCGTCTTGCGATGCGATCCGACCTCTCCCACAGAGGGAGAGGTGGACCGGCAACATGGCGGTAACTGATCGATGCATCTGCTAGCCCCCGAACGCCCGCTTCAGCGCGTCGAACCCGCCTTGAAACACGCCGCCGCCTATGTTGTTGATGAGCTCCGTCTCGCGTTCCGGCGCGCAATCGAATTCGGCGGTCCACTCCAGGAAGGTCTGGTCGCCGTCGGTGACCGGCGTCAGCCGCAACGTCGCCACGTAGTTCTCGACCCCCATCGGCGATTCCAGGATCGAGTAGGTGCAGAACATGTCGTAGTCGGAGAGGCCGAGCAGCTTCTCGCGGATACGGTCGCCATTGCGCAGCCGGAAATCCCTGACACAGCCGATTTTGTCCGACGGTTCGCCGCCCTCGATGCGACTCTCCGCGATCGCGGGATGCCAGTTCGGCAGCCCGTTGAAGTCGCGCACGCGAGCCCAGACGCGATCGTTGCGCGCGTTGACGACGGTGGAGACGTAAACTCGTGCCATGGCGTGAGCTCAGTCCTTCTTGCGCGGCGTGCGCTCGGCCCGCGGCTCGCCGCCGCCCTCCGGCAACGCCTGCTTGGCATCGCCGCCGCTCTTTCGCGTGGAATCCTTGATGCCCTGCATGTCGCGGGCCTCCCGGATCAGGCCGGGCATCTTCGCCAGGCTGCCGCCCTCGACCCCGATGTCGGAGAGGATCGAATCGATCAGCGGCGCCTGCACGCGGTAGCGCAGCGCGGAGTCGATCACCTCGTCGGTGGCGCTGCGGCTGGTGCCGTTGCCATGGCCGTTGCCGTTGAGGCCGTCGACCTGGAGGATGCGGATGCCCTCGATCTTCTCCATCGGCTTGACGCTCTCGCGGACGATGCCCTCGATGCGATCGAGCAGCTTGCGGCGGAACAGCGAGTAGCGCGCCTGGTCGGTCAGCACATTCTCGGCCTCGTTGAGCAGGCGTTGCGCCTCGGCCTCGACCGCGGCGCGGACGCGCTCGGCCTCGGCCGCGATCCTTGTCTCCTCGGCCTGCTTCTCGGCGAGCAGCACCTCGACGGTCTTGCGCCGCTTGGCAATCTCGCTTTCGCGCGCGGTGACGACGCGTTCGGCGGCCTCGGTGGCGCGCATCCGGGCGTCTTCGGCGGCGGCGCGGGCCGCGGACTCCTCTAGCGATTTCTGATGCAATGCGATCGCCTTCTCCATTAGCGCGGTTTCGACATCCTGCTCCCTGTTGACCTCGAGCTTGCGCAGCTCGCGCTCGCGGCCGATCCGGGCCTCGTCGAGGCCGCGGTCGGAGGCAATCCGGGCGCGCTCGACCTCCTCGCGCGCGGCGATCTCGGCTTCTTGCAACGATTGATTACGGGCGACTTCGAGCTGCTCGATCGCACGGCGCCGCGCAATCCGCGCCGCTTCCAGCGCCTGCTCGCGGGAGACGTCGGTGGTGTCGACTTCCCTGCGGGCCACGATCTCGGCTTGCCTGACCTGCCGGTCGGCGTCGATGCGCTCGGAACGCTTGGCGGCGAGCGCAATCACGCGCTCCTCGTCGGCGAGTTCGATTGCCTTTTTCTGGTCGATGTTGAGCACTTCGCGGGTCCGCGAGGAAGCGATCCGCTCACTCTCCAGCGCCAGTTCGACGTCGATGCGCTGCCGCTCGATCGCGTCGCGGCGCTTCAGCTCCGCGGCCTCGATCGCTTCGGTGCGCTCGATCTCGAGCCCGCGGGTTTCCCGCTCGGCGCGGATGCGCTGCGCGGCGACTGACTTCTCCTGCGAGATGCGCGCGGCCTCGATCGCCTCGCGCGAGGCGATGTCGGCTTCCTCGATCGCACGGGTGCGTGCGATCTCGAGTGCCCGGACGCGTTCCTCCTGGGCGATCCGCGACGCCTCGGTGGCTTCGCGTGCGCTGATGCCTGCGATCTCGACCGCCTGGTTGCGCTCGATTTCGAGCTTGCGGGTGGTGTGGTCGGCGGTGATGCGCTCGGCAGCCAGCATCTTCTCGCGCGCGATGCGGGCGGCTTCCACCGCCTTCTGCGCCTCGATCTCGGCCTCCTGGATAGTGCGCACCTGCTGGATCTCCAGCGCGCGCGTCCGCTCGTCGGACGAGATGCGCTCGACATTGACCGTCATGGTCTGGGCGATACGCGCCTTCTCGGTGGCCTCGCGAGCGGCGATCTCTGCCTCCTCGACCGCGCGGGTCCGCTCGATCTCGCGACGGCGGGTCTCTTCCTCATTGGCGATGCGCGCGTCGGTGACGACGCGGTCCTGCTGAATGCGGGCCTTCTCGATCGCTTCCCGCGCGGCGATCTCGGCTTCCTCGACGGTGCGCATCCGCTCGATCTCGCGCTGGCGGACCTCGCGCTCGGAGGCGATCCGCGTGGTGTCGACCGCGCGCTGGTTGGCGATCCGGGCTTTCTCGATCTCCTCGCGCGCCAGCAGCTCCTTCTCCTCCACGGCACGGGTGCGCTCGATCTCCTTGTGCCGGGTCTCGCGTTCGGAGGCGATCCGCGCCTCGGTGATCGCCTGCTCGTTGGCGATGCGGGCCTTCTCGATGGCTTCGCGCGCCGTGATCTGGGCCTGTTCCGCCTCGGTCTCGCGCAGCGCGCGTTCGCGGGCCACCTCAGTGCGCTGCAGGGCGCGGCGCATCTCGATGTCGCGCTCCTGCTCCAGGCGGGCGGTCTCGCTCTCGCGCTCGATCTCCAGCGCCTGGCGCTCGGCTTCGAGGTTGCGGGAGCGGATCTTGATCATCGAGTCCTGCTCGATGTCATTGCGCAGCTTGCGCTTCGCCTCGATATCCTCCATCAGGCGGGTCAAGCCTTCGGCATCGAAGCGGTTCGAGGGATTGAAGTATTCGAGGTCGGTTTGATCGAGATCGGTGATCGCGACCGACTCCAGCTCCAGGCCATTCTGCGCCAGCGCTTCGGCCGCATTGGCCTTGACGCGGGCGACATATTCGCCGCGCTGCTCGTGCATCTGCTCCATGGTCATTTCGGACGCAACCGAGCGGATCGCCGAGATGAACTTGCCGGAGAGCAGAGTGTGGAGCTGTTCGGGCTCCATCGTGCGGCGGCCCAGGGTGGCCGCGGCGATCGAGACGGCCTCGCGGGTGGGCTGCACCCGAACGTAGAAGTCGGCCTCGATGTCGACGCGCATGCGGTCGCGGGTAATCACGGCGTCCTGCCTGGAGCGCACGATCCCCATCGGCAGCACATTCATGTTAACCGGCGTGTAGTCGTGGATGAACGGCAGCACGAAGGCACCGCCGTTGATCACCACGCGTTCGCCGAGGAAACCGGTGCGGACGAAGGAGACCTCCTTCGACGAGCGGTGATAGAGCCAGTTCACGACGTACACGATGATGACGATCGCAACGATTGCGACGATGAGCCAGAGGATCAATTCACCTGCCAGCATCCCCGACATCTCTTCCTCCCTTGGTCACGGCGCTTCAGCGCGCGCCGATCGCCTTGAATTTACGAACCTGATCCGTCAGCGCCCGCTCGACCGGCAGGCGCTCCATCGAGGAGGCACCGTAGAAGCCGTGGCAGTTGCGCGTCTTCTTCATGATGAAATCGGCATCCGCCGGGTCCGCAATCGGACCGCCATGCGCGAGCACGATAATGTCTGAATTGACGCTGAGCGCGGCCTCCGCCCAGGCCTCGATGCGGGCAGGGCAGTCGGCAAGCGTCAGTGCGGTTTGCGCGCCGATCGTGCCGCCCGTGGTCAGGCCCATGTGGCAGACGATGATATCCGCGCCGGCGATCGCCATCGCCGCGGCCTCCTGCTCGCTGAATACATAGGGTGTGGTCAGCATGTTCTTCTCATGCGCCTTCGCGATCATGTCGATCTCGAGCGCATAGGACATCCCGGTCTCCTCGAGATTGGCGCGGAAGGTGCCATCGATCAGGCCGACGGTCGGAAAGTTCTGCACGCCGGCAAAGCCCAGCGCCTTGAGTTGGTCGAGGAACACGTCCATGTCGCGGAACGGATCGGTGCCGTTGACTCCGGCGAGCACCGGCGTCCTGGTGACGACCGGCAGCACCTCGCCGGCCATCTCCATGACGATCGCGTTGGCGTCGCCATAGGGCATTAACCCGGCGAGCGAACCGCGGCCGGCCATGCGGTAGCGGCCGGAGTTGTAGATCACGATCAGGTCGACGCCGCCGGCCTCCTCGCATTTCGCCGATAGCCCGGTGCCCGCGCCGCCGCCGACGATCGGCTCGCCGCGCGCGATCATGTCGTGAAACTTCTTCAACAGCGCCGAGCGTTCAAACCTGGGCATGGGTCACCTCGCCACTCTCCGCCGTCCACCGGCGCGTCCAAGCAGCGGTCGGAACGCGCTGACGATGGCGGCGGTGAATTCGGGATCGTTGATGTTGCGCTTGACGCGAACGATTTGCCGGTTGCTGGTCTGACGCACGGTGCGCTCCAGCGTACGGAACAGCGCGGCATCCGCCTCGGGATCCCAGAACGGCTGGCCGGGCGCATCGAGCGCGGAGACGCCGCCCTCGGGTAGGAAGAAGCGCACTGTCCCATCCATCTGGTTGAGCCGCTCGCCGATCCAGCGGCCCATGCGCTCGTTCTCGTCAGGCGTCGTCCGCATCAATGTGACTTGCGGGTTGTGGACGTGAAATTTGCGCTGCCGGTAGCGCTCCGGGATCGTATCGGGCGCACCGAAATTGACCATGTCGAGCGCGCCAACCGAGCCGACATAAGGCACGCGGCTGCGGATGATGGCGCCGAAGCGGTCCTCCGTTGCCGGGAAGACGCCGCCCATCAGGAGATCACAAATTTCGGTCGTAGTGAGGTCGATGACGCCGGCGAGCTGACCGGACTCGACCAGCTTTTCCATCGAGCGGCCGCCGACACCGGTGGCATGGAAGACCAGGCACTCGAAGTCCTCGCGCAAATCGGCGGCGATCTTCTGCACGGCGGGGGTGGTGACGCCGAACATGGTGATGCCGATGGCGGGCAGACTGGCGCCATCTCGCGGTTTGCCGGCCTGTTCGTCGAGCCGCGCCTTGACCATGCCGACCAGCGCATTGGCGCCGTTGGCGAGTACCGCGCGCGAGATCGAGTTGAGGCCCTGCACGTCGGTCACCGAATACATCATGGTGATGTCGGCTGGCCCGACATAGGGACCGACATCGCCGGACGCGATCGAGGAGATGATGAGTTTCGGCACGCCGACCGGCAGCGTGCGCATGCCGGGCGCGACCAGCGAGGCGCCGCCCGAACCGCCGGCCGAGATGATGCCCGCGACATTGCCCTGGCGGCGCAGCCACCGCTCGAACGCTTCCGCCATCGCCGTCACCGAGGCACCGCGATCGGCGCCGAACACGCCGGAGCCGCCGCGTCCATGGTTCAGCGCGATCTCCTGCGCGGTGACGTCGCAGCTCGATGCTTTGCCGCTGGTCGAAACGTCGACCAGACGCGTGCGCAGGCCGCTGCCCGCGACGATGTCGCGGATGAAGCGGAGCTCGGCGCCCTTGGTGTCAAGCGTGCCGACGACCAGCACGACGGGAGGTCCTGATGTCCTCGATGCTGCCGGTTCATGCCGCGCACGGGTCGCTTGTTCGAGCCGCGTGACACCGGTCGACTGCGTTCGCGCTGCGGCTTCGATGCGGGCGATCGGCACCGGCTGCGACCAGCGCGTCGGCAGCACGGGATTGGAGACATAGATGCGGACCGGTCCCTTGCGCTCCGGCTGCGGCGCTCTCGCAGCCTCAGCTCTCTGTGGCGTCGCCTCGGCGTCGGTCTCGTCGGCGCCGTGCGTGCCGACGCCGAGCAGCCGCTGCTGCAGCTCGCGGTCGGCGGCAAGCCGCGCGGAATCGATGATGCGGTTGACGCGGCCGTTGACCATGATGGCGACGTTACGCGACACCGCCGTTGCCACACCGATATTCTGCTCGATGACGAGGACGGAGATGTCGCCTTCATCGCCGAGGCGCAGCAGCATATCCTCGACCTGGGCGACAATGACCGGCGCGAGCCCTTCGGTCGGCTCGTCCATGATCAACAGATGCGGATTGGTCAGCAGTGCGCGTGAGATCGCGAGCATCTGCTGCTCGCCGCCGGAGAGCTGGCTGCCGCCATGGTTTCTGCGCTCGGCGAGGCGTGGGAAGGTGTCGTAGATCCGCTCGGCGGTCCAGGAGCCGCGCCGCAGGCCGCCGGCAAGTTGCAAGTGCTCGTCGACGGTCAGCGAGCGCCACAGGCGCCGGCCCTGCGGCACATAGCCGACCCCGAGCCGGGCAATGCGCGCCGGGGGCAGCCGCGTCACCTCCTCGCCGCTGATACGGATCGAGCCGCTACTGGCGCGAACCAGGCCCATGATGGCCCTGCACAGCGTGGTCTTGCCCATGCCATTACGGCCGACCACCGAAAACACGCCGGAGTCGAGCGTCAGGTCGACGCCTTGCAGCGCGTGCGAATGCCCGTAATAGACATCGAGGCCCTTCACTTCGAGCGCGGGCGCGGTGCGGCGGTCATTCATGGCCGCCTCCGAGGTAGAGCTCCTGCACCTCGGGATCGGACTCGATCTCGCGCGGCAGGCCTTCCTTGAAGATGCGGCCATTGTGCATCATCGTCACGCTCTCGACGACGCGAAGCGCAACGTCCATGTCGTGCTCGATGATGATGTAGCCGATGTGCGCCGGCAGCGAGGTCAGTATCTCGATCAGCTCGCGCCGCTCGGTCGGCGACAGTCCCGCGGCCGGCTCGTCGAACAGGATGAAGCGCGGCGCCCCGGCAAGCGCCAGCGCGATCTCGAGCTGGCGCTGCTGGCCGTGCGCGAGCTCGGCGACGCGCTGGTCCCTCACGCCGGTCAAGTGGACGGCCTGAACCAGCGTTTCAGTCGTATGCATCAGCGCGTCGTTCTGTCCCGGACGGAGGAACGAGAACCGGCCGCGCGACACGCCGCGGCAGGCGAGATAGACGTTGTCCTGCACGGTGAGGCCGGGGAATAGAGCCGAGATCTGATAGGTGCGGCGGAGCCCGCGGCGGATGCGCTCATAGGGCGGAAACTGGGTGATGTCCTCGCCGAAGAAGCGGATCGTGCCGGAGGATGGCGGGAAGTCGCCGGTGATGCAGTTGAACAGCGTGGTCTTGCCGGCACCGTTCGAGCCGAGCACGGCGCGCCGCTCACCAGGCCGCACTGTGATGGTGACGTCCGTTAGTGCTGCCAGCGCGCCGAACAGCCGCGTCACGCCGCGCAACTCCAAGGCCGCGCCGGCGCCAACCGCGGACAGTCGCTGCGCGACGCTATCCATGGCGCCCTCCGCCCGGCCGTTTCGCCGAAGATGCATTGCGGCGCTGCCAGCGCTCCCACAGGCCGATCACGCCGTCCGACGACCAAAACACGATGGCGAGGAAGCCGAGCCCGATCAGAAGCCGGAAGCGGTTGCCGTCGAGCCCGAGCTTGACCAGCAGATCGAGCGCGAAGGTGCGCAATAGGACGAAGATGAAGGCGCCGATGAACGGGCCGATCGGCCGGGTGATGCCGCCGACCACGGCGATGATCAGGACATCGATGCAGGCGCCGACGCTGACCGAGCCCGGCGAGATCTGCCGGTAGTTCCAGACTTGCAGCACGCCGCCGAGCCCCGCGATGAAGGCGGCGAAGGCGTAGGCCGCGATGCGGTGCGCATTCGGATTGAAGCCGAGCGCCGCCATGCGGCGGGAATTGTCGCGCACGCCCTGCAGCGCGAGGCCGAACGGTGCGCGCGAGACATACTGGACCGCGAAATAGCAGATCGCGGCGACGCCCAGCGTCACGTAGTAGAAGGCGATGTCGGCGCGCCAGTCGATGCCCCAGAAATGCGGCGTCGCGACATTGTTGATGCCGGTGTGGCCGTTGAAGATCGCCCAATTCTGATTGGTGAAGTAGTAGAACGCAGCGCCGATCGCCAGCGTGATCATGATGGTGTAGATGCCCTCGGTGCGCACCGCGAGCGCGCCGCCGAGCGTGCCGAACAGCGTCGCCAGCGCCAACGCCATCGGGGTCGCGAGCCACCACGGCCAGCCCAGGCTGATGTTGGCGTTGCCGCTGACGCCGAACACCGCGACCATATAGCCGGCGAAGCCCGCGATCGTGAGCTGCATCAGGCTGACCATGCCGCCATAGCCGGCGAGGAACATCAGGCTGAGCGCGATGATGCCGAGGATCAGCGTGGTGCCGAAGATCTCGATCAGGAAGAAGCCGTTGGCGATCAGCGGCATGATCACCAGGATCAGCGCGACCAGCCAGGCCACCGGGTTCTGGAATTCAGGCCAGGCGCGGATGAAGGCGCGCCGTGCCTCCGAGGCTGTGGTCGGGTCAGGGCGCAGTTGGGTGCTCTGCAGCAACGACATGTCATCGCCTCGCGAGCAGGCCCTGCGGCCGCAGCGCCAGCACCAGCACCATGATCAGGAAGGTGACGACGATGGCGTAGGTCGGGATGTAGACCGAGCCGAGCTGCTCGGCGAGGCCGATGATGACGGCGCCGAGTGCAGCGCCCGGGATCGAGCCCATGCCGCCGACGATCACCACGACCAGCGAGGCGAGCAGGAAGCGGGTGTCCTCGCCCGGCGACAGCGACTGGAAGGTGCCGCCGACGACGCCGGCGATTCCGGCGAGGCCTGCGCCGAGCGCGAACACCAGCACGAACACGAGCTGGATCCGCACACCGGTCGCGGCGAGGATGTCGCGGTCGTCGACGCCGGCGCGTACGATCATGCCGATCCGGGTGCGGTTAAGCGCAAGCCACATCGCGATCCCGATCACCACGGAGGCGGCGAAGATCACGAGCCGCACCAGCGGATATTGCAGATAGACCGGCTCGCCGGAGGATTTCACCGCCGTGAGCAGCGGTAGCTGTATCGGGCCGATCAGCCAGCTCGGCGTCTGGATCTGGTAGAAGTCACCGCCGAACACCCAGAGCATCAGGTCGGCGAACACGATCGAGAGCCCAATCGTCACCATAGTCTGGCGGAGGTCCTGTCCCTCCATGCGGCGGAACACGGCAAGCTGCAGGATCACGCCGACCAGCGCCACCGCGATGAAGGCAACGATGAAGCTCAGGATCCACGAACCGGTCCAGGCGCTGATCGCGTAGCCGATATAGCCGCCGAACAGATAGAGCGAGCCGTGCGCGAGGTTGACATTGCGCATCAGGCCGAAGATCAGCGTGAAGCCGCTGGCGACCAGGAAGTAGAGCCCGCCGAGCGTGATGCCGTTGAAGACCGCGTTGAGGAATACGCGCTTGCGGCCGATCGCGGATTCCAGCCCCGGCGGCCAGATCGCGAAGATCAGCCACAGCAGCACCGCGACCGCGATGATCGCGATCAGCGCCCAGGCCGGATGGCGTTCGATGAACCGGGTCATCTCCGACGCGTTCCCTCAAGCCGCGTCCTCTCACGGGGCGCGTTTCGGGCATCCTATCGAGGGCGAGGGCGGCGGATTTGATCGAGAGTATCTTTTATCGTGTCAGGTGGAACTCCTTCAGGGGCGCAACACCTTGGCGGCGCGGCGGTAGTCGGTCGGGGCCATGCCGACATTGGCGGCGAAGAAGCGGGTGAAGCCGCTCTGCGAGGAGAAGCCGAGATCGAAGCCGATGTCGGCGATCGGGGACTCGGTCGCGACCAGCGCGTCCAGCGCCTGCTCCATGATCAGTGTGTTCATGTAGAGGTGAGGGGTGACGCCGGTCTGGGTGCGGAACAGCCGGTAGAAATGCGGCCGCGACAGGCCGGCTTCCCGCGCGATCGCATCGAGCTCGATCTCGGCCCCGGGACTTTCCGACATCAGCTTGATCGACTTGCGGACGCGGAAGTCGGTGATCGCCGCCGCCGCGCGCGCCGCCTGCGCGGCCTGCCAGCTTTCCTCGTAGCAGGACTCGATCAATTGCCTGAGCTCGCTGTCGAGGCTGCGCAGCGATGGCGCGCCGCACACCAGGGCTGCCGTGCGGCGGATCAATTTGTCGAGCGCCTCGGTGCGGGGAAAGAAGGTGCGGCCGAAGCGCAGGTTCTGCGCGGTCGCCGCCGCGGGCGCGAACCATTCGGCATTGACATAGAGCACGAAGAAGATCGCGCCGTGCTCCGTGTCCGACGGCAGAAAGTTGTGCGGCTCCCACGGGTTGACCGCGACCACGCTGTCATCCCTGAGCAGCCAGCGCTGGTCCGAGACGTCGATCTGCGCCGGCGTGCCACCGACGTGAAAGATCAGGTGCCCTTCGCGGTGCGCATGCACGTTGAAGGGGCGGTTCAACTGATAGACCGTCGCGCGGCCGAACCGGCCGTGGAAGACGGCAAGCGCCCTGCTCATGCCTCCCCTCCCGCGGGATGTTCTTGTCTTTTCGACAAGCGTTCAACATCCGCCAACGGAAAGCAAGGGCGAGCAGGGCGTCCGATACAACCGCGTCGCTCCGCCACGGCTGGCTTGCCCGCACTGCAGCAAATACGTCAGTACTTCTTGCACTCCGGGACGGTGCGGCTGGGCAGGCCGATCTTGGCGAAGGTCGCGGGATCGTAGCCCAGCGTCTGGTTGACGTTCGGGATCACCTTCACGACCTTGCTGAACAGCGCGCCCTTGCCGTCATCGACCACCTCCGTGACAAAGTTGGTGCCGATCGCCTGGCGGTTGGAGTCGAGCTTGATCTTGCCGTTCGGCGCGTCGATCTCGATCTTCGCCAGCGCGTCCTTGAGCTTGGCCTGGTTGTTGGAGAGGTCGCCATTGACCTGCCGCAGCGCCAGGATCAGCGCCATCGTGGAGTCATAGTAGTTGGTCGCCAGCAGCGACGGGCTCGGGAAGCGCTTGGCCGGCGGGAAGGAGTCCTGGTAGGCCTTCACGAATTTCTGCCAGTTCGGATCGTCCCAGGTGTCGGCCTGGCCGCTTGCCGCGATGGTGCCGATCAGCGCGTTCTTGGCGCTGCCCTTCGACGACAGGATGGTCTGGTCGATCATGATCGAGCCGCCCATCAGATGCGCCTTGCCGCCGGCCTGCTGATACTGGTTGAGGAAGTTGACAGCGTCGGCGCCGCCGAGCCCGAGATAGATCGCGTCGACATCGTCAGGCAGCGCGGCGATCACGGAGGCGAAATCCTTGGTGCCGAGCGGCACCCATTGCCGGCTGGTGACCTGGCCGCCGGCGCCGCAGAATTCCAGCACCAGCCCGAACACCTGGGTGTAGATGAAGGAATAGTCCTCGCCGACCGTCGCGATCTTGCGATAGCCCTTGGTCTCATAGGCGTATTTGCCGAGACCGACCTGCCACTGCGCACCATCCATATTGTAACGGAAGAAGTTCGGCGCCGGGTCGACATAGGTCGCTTCCTGCGCGCCGGAGGCGGCGTTGACGAAGGTCAGCTCCGGATGCGTCTTCGCGAAATTCTTCACCGCGATGCCTTCGTCGCCCGACAGCGGCGACAGCAGGATCTGCACCTTGTCCTGCTCGATCAGCTTGCGCACCGCGCGCACCGCGGAGTCCGGCGTCGCGTCGGTCGAGGCGACGACGAACTCGAGCTCCTTGTCGCCGATCTTCTTGCCGAGCACGTTGAGCGCAGTCTGGAAGCCGCGCATGCCGTCCTCGCCGAGCACCGTGTAGGTGCCTTCGAGCGTTGCGGTGACGCCGACCTTGATCTTCTCCTGAGCGAACGCCGTGCCCGAAAGCAACAGGCTGCCCAACGCTATCAGTCCCACACTGCCCTTCAACATTGCTCTCCTCCCTGCTGTTGTCGCCGGCGTCCGCGTTTCAGGTGCGGACGTCCGGTTGTTGCGCGTAAGGCTAGCCGATGGCGGGCGCGACGCGGATGTCGTCGCCCTCCGATGGCTTGACGGGCAGTCTCATTTTGATTGTTGCGCCGCAACGAGGTTGGTGGCGGCAATGTCGCCGGGACGACGGCGAGTGTGTTGCACCGCTGGTGAGTCATACATTCGCGTTCTCGCGACATGAATTGTCCGAGCTTTGCATCTCGTTTCGCCGCTCTGAAAGCAGAGGGCGCAGGGAAAGCCGGGTGCCGATCGCACCCATGGGCCCCGAGCAAGGGTAGAAAGCTCGGGGGTAGGACCACAGGTGTAACCGGAGCAATCCCGGCTTTCCCTGCGCGATGGGTTACGGCTTATACGTGCTCGCCCCGGCGAGACTGGGCTTGGTTGTCACCGCTGTTGCAAGACGCAATTGCGTCTTGCAACAGGACACCTGCCGCTAGGGCGTCAGGCCTGCACGATTTCGCCGTCCGCCTCATGCGCACTCGTCAGTTGCGCAAAAGGCATCCACCGCATCTCGACCCAGCACTCGTGACGATCGCGAAGCGCCCCTCAAGCGGGTGAGACGGACTGTTC
Source organism: Bradyrhizobium sp. ORS 86 (assembly GCF_045571475.1). Lineage (NCBI taxonomy): Bacteria > Pseudomonadati > Pseudomonadota > Alphaproteobacteria > Hyphomicrobiales > Nitrobacteraceae > Bradyrhizobium > Bradyrhizobium sp. ORS 86. The sequence continues at coordinate 1,538,975 of NZ_CP120699.1, forward strand.
ATACACTGAGTTGCACTTCTAAAAAACAGAAATATTTTGCATGAGGGGCTTGCGCCGTCGGGCAACTCAGTGCCAAGGCGCTCTCGATTTCTGCAAACAAAAATGCTGTTGTCGCGGTGAAGCCCAAGGCCGGCGGCCGCGCCCTTTCTCCCATGCGATGCCGCCCGCGCACCACATCAATCAACCTCTGAGCACGCACTCGCTGTGCTTGCCCATCTCGTGTCGCCTTTCAGCCGAGTGACACACCTGCCTTTGCGCGGCTGATTCCAAGGGTCACGATCCGATGCAGCAGATCCGGGTAGTCCAACCCGTCATGCTGAGCCGCCGTGGCGAACTCCTGGCTCTTCGCGATTTCGGGATTGGGATTCGCCTCGATGAAATACGGAACGCCATCGGCAGAGAGACGAAAGTCGATGCGCGCGTAGCCGTCGAGCCCCAGCGCCCGGTAGATTCGTTTCGCGGTTCGCTGGATACGCGCGGATAGTTCCGGCGCAAGATCCTCGGCTGGTCCATCGACAATTCCGACGCGTTCCTGATAATCGGGATCGTGTTTGGCTTTCTCGGTGGCGATGTGCCGGGCGCCGCGACCGCCCATGCTGCCGAATTTCAATTCCCAAACCGGCAGAACGCGCAGCCGGTTGTTGCCGAGCACACCGACATAGAGCTCGCGCCCCTCGATATACTGCTCGGCGATGGCGGCGGATCCGATCCGCTCGTGGATGAAGGCGACGCGCTCCGCGAGCTTCTCGTCCGTATCGACGATGGAGGCCTGCGAGATACCGAACGATCCATCCATGTTCAGGCTCTTGACGATGAGCGGCAGCGCGAGGCGCGCCGGCCGTTTGACCTTGTGGCGCATCGGGAACACGGCGAAGGCCGGCACGGCGATCCGGCGATGATGCACCAGCGTCTTGGACAGATCCTTGCCTCGCGCCAGGATCAGGCCGCGCGGGTTGCACCCGGTATACGGAATCCGCATCAGTTCGAGATAGCTGGCGATGTGCTGGTCATACACGACCTCGTAGTGGAATTCCTCCAGCAGCGTGAACACCACATGCGGCTTGAAACCTTCGATCTCGTCGCGCACCGGCTTGATTTCCTCCTGTGCGCCGAGCGGGCGAACTTCGTGGCCGGCCGCGCGCAACGTGCTTACGACGTCGTATTCCGTCTTCCACGCGTTGATCTGCTGCGCGGTGTATCCATCGGTCGAGTCTGGAGGTACACAGTCCGGATGCATGAGCACGAGAATGCGAAGGCGTCTCATAGCGCGATCCATTTGCGCCGCGACGGCCCGAACAGCGCGTGCATGGTTTTGGCGGTCAAGAGGACGGTGAAGTTGATCACGAGCTTCTGTTCCGGGCCGACGGCACGCAGATCGAGTTCGCGGCAGCGAGAGATCATGTCGTCAAGCACGGAATCGAGCGTCAACTGGTTCTCACCTGTCCACCGCGCGACGAGCTGGCGGATTTGGGCGCGGTGCCGCCTGATGAAGGCCGAGGCCGGCCGTCCCCGCCGATGCAGCGGATCGGCGGAGAACAGCCGGGTGAGATCGCGGTCGTAAGTCTTCGGTGGCGTGAAGGCGTAGAACGCCTGCTTCTTCTTGTAGTGCTCGCCGAGCGTTTGGCTGAGCTCATGCAGCGGGTCGACCCGCTCTCGCGTCGTGACCAGCGGTCGCTTCCCTGCAATCTCAGCCATCAACTCGTCGACATATTCGAGCTTCTTCAGCGCCGGCCATCCGGCATACCGCGTCCGCCAGTTCGAACGCGGCCGCAGCCACACCGCGAAGGTTTCAGCGAAATCCTCGTCCGGGTGGCTCTGCGCGTACCAGCGCCGAAGATGCTGGACATAATTGCGGCTGGCGGGATTGGGCCGGTAGTAGCGCGGGTAGTGCTTCGACGACGGTCCGAACAACTTCTGCCAACGCCTGCGGCGTTGCAGTTGATAGCCATGCTGCATGGCATGGCCGGCCTCATGACGGAGAATGGCCATGCACTCGGACCATGCGCCTCCCTCGACATCGAGCATCATCTTCTTCTCGAGCTTCATCAGGCGGGGATGCGTGAGATAGAATGGGATGGCAATGCCAGGCACGTTTGCCGGACTGAACCATTCGCTCGATATCCATGCATGCGGCCGCAGCCGGATGCCCCGCTCTTCGAGCTCCTCATAGAGGGTGCTGAGACAATCCTCGAGCCAGGTGCCCTCGACCGCAACCCTCAAACTGCTGAGCCGTTGCTCGAGCAACTGCTCGTCCGACAGCTCTTCCCAGGCATATCTCCGGCGCGGCATAGGACCCAGAAGTCGTGACAACCGATATTTGAATGGTGTCACAGGTTGCTGTCGGCAACAACCACCGAGTCCTCGCGCCTTGCCGCGTCACCGGCGTGATCGGACGGTACTGCCCCGCGGCTACCGACGGGATCGTCGGCCGGCTACAATCGATCGCGGGTCGCGGGCTTATGCGGCGTGCGACGGCCTGGCGCGAACCGGGCGGCCAAACCGAAATGCGTCGACGGGGGCGATTTCTCCATCGAGCCAATCCTGCTCTCGCGCCAGAGCCCTCCAGGATTCTTCCATGCGCTTGAACAGAGCTTTCGTCTGCTTGTCGGTTGAACGCCTGGCGAGCTTGGAACAGATCACGGCGTTGTCCAACAGAAGCTGCGACCGTTTCATGGAAAGTCCCTCCTGTCCTGTGCAGAAGAAACGTAGGCAATCGGACAAGGCCATTCAACGAATCCTCCATGACCATTTCGTAACGCTCGTGAACGCGTGTTCATCGCGACCTTTCCGGCCAAGAATATTTGCAGGACGATGTCGGCGTTCCACAATCGCATTCGTCGTTCCGATGTCCATCCAGTGAAGCCTAGCTCAAACAAGGAGACAGACGATGCGTGTCATGGTGATCGTCAAGGCGACCGAAGACAGCGAAAAGGGGATTCTTCCCACCACCGAGTTGCTCGAGGCGATGGGGAGGTACAATGAGGAGCTCGCCAATGCCGGCATCCTGCGCGCCGCCGATGGCCTCAAACCCTCATCCCACGGCAAGCGTATCGCGTTCGACGGCACCGGCCGTACAGTCACCGATGGGCCGTTCGCCGCGACCCGCGAACTGGTCGCCGGCTTCTGGCTCTGGGAGGTCAAGGACATGGAGGAGGCGGTCGCCTGGGTGAAGCGCTGCCCCAATCCGATGGCGGGACCAAGCGAGATCGAGATCCGGCCGTTATATGAGATGACCGATTTTCAATGAGACTTCGGCGCTGGAGGCGACTGAAATCGATCACTGAATGCGAGCTCGCCGGCAGCAAGAGTGTCGGCGAGCTCCGCGGCACTCCATTCGACTTCGGGCGGTTCGCCGGGACGACTTAGTGAGCCAAACATCGTCACATCAAGGACTGCGGGTCCGGCGCAGTCGTGAGGCTCAACCGCATGCTCGCGAAGGCAAGCGTAAGAACATTATCGTGCAAACCGGCGAGGGGGCAACGACCGCCCAGCATAATAGGGATTGAACAGACAGGTCGCCGGAATCCCCGTGGCGGAGGCCTGGCACTGATTGAACGAGGTGAAGATGCAGTCCATTCGCTCGCCGATCAACGTACCGTAAACATGCATGCAGACCGGGTAACGCGGATCATACATTTGCGCAGATGCCGGTCGTGTCATCCAAAGCGCGCCCAGTGCAAGCACCAGCGCTCCAATTAACTTCACATCAGGTCTCCCGCCGTTCGTCGCGAGCTTTCATCACTTGCTCGGATGCATGATAGCCTCGGTGTTGCGCCTTGATCCAGTCCTCGGAAGCGGACCCGCCCGGGCTAAAGCTCTCTGTCGTCTTGGCGAAAGCCAGGACCCATTACCGCTGCAGTTGGTTGGAAACGGGAACGTGGCCCGAGCGTCGTGCAACAGTGACCATTTGAGGTAATGGGTCCTGGCTTTCGCCACGACGACGCTGGGGATATTTCTCGCTCGACTACCGGTATCGTCGATCCGTCAGGTCACGGGTTGACGCGGCTTCGCGCGCTCTGCGAGCGCGGGGACGATCTGGCGGGAGATTGCGATGGATCGGATAGAGCATGGGGCCCGCCGGGTGTGAACCGGCGAGCCTATGTTGTGTCCGGATTTCGTCGGGCTGTCTGTGCTCAGGCCGTTTTGGCGAAGAGCGTCAGGATGCCGTTGGTGAGATTGACCGCGACGACTTGTGACGAGCTGAGGCCCTTTGCCTTGAGCGCCGATACGGCCTCCGGCGACGCGTCGACCGATTGCTGAAGCTTTCTCAGATCGTCTTCGCTTGCCTTTGCGACGACATTCTCGACCTTCGTGCGCAGCTCGGGCTCGAGGTCCTTGATGTTGACGACCTGTATGCTCCGGATGACGGTGGACTCGTCAGACTGAGACTGTGGCGGCGTCTTGGGTTGGGTTCCTTGCGTCTGCCCCCAAGCAGGCGTTCCGAGGGCGAGCGCCGCAACGATGACGGATGCGGTGGAGATCCGCATTGAGCATTCCTTTCTTGGCTTGGTTTACCCCCAACGCCGGCCAGAACGCGCCGTCCCTGCATATCGTTCCGGATGATATGGCGGCCCGCGACGCAGGGTATCGAGATCGGCTTCGCGAAAAGCCACAATTCTCCATGCGGCCAAGCTGATTCTTGATGAGGCCAAGCTGATTCTTGCAACGTTCCCATCACAGTAACCGAGATCCGAGAACGCTGCTCATTGGAGTTCACGCCAGTTTGACTTAGGATTGCTGCCCGCCCAGCGAATGCCCCTTATGGGCTACGCGCAGGTCGCGGTGACCGGTCAAGCCGAAGCCGAACTTCGGAACCGGGCCACTTGGCCGCATGCGCGACAGCTACCCGTTCAGCATTGACAGAACAATGCGAGCAAGGTCCGCCGTCCGCTCCACCAATCGATCTGCGCCGGCCGCCTCGAGCTCGTCCCGGCTGCCATATCCCCAAAGCACGCCAACGCCGCGCATCTTGACCGCGTGAGCGCCGACGATGTCATGCCGGCGATCTCCGACCATGAGACTGTGCGAGGCACGGATATCCCGCTGTTCAGCTAGGATGTGGGCGAGCAACTCGGGCTTATGGTCGAGCTGGCCGCCCGGCACCGAGCCGTAGATGCCGTCGAAATACGTTGCGAGTTGCAGGTTCTCCAGGATGCGCCGCGCAAACACGTCGCGCTTCGACGTCGCCAGATAGAGCCGCAAGCCGGCTTGCCGCATGTCGCGGAGCGCCTCGCCGATTCCGGGGTAAGGCTCGCTTCCGAGCAGACCGCTTTCGCCGTAGTGCTGACGGTAGGCCGCCACGGCTTGATCGAGCCGGTCGTCACCGTGCGGCCGCAGCAGGGCCTGCAAGATGTCTTCGAGCGGCGGTCCGATCGCGCGCCTGATCTCGCGCGCATCGCCGGGCTCGTGTCCGAGCGCACGCAGGGCGGCCGAACAGCTTGCCACAATGCCCGGTTGCGAATCGACGAGCGTTCCGTCGAGATCCAGGAGCACGGAGCGGGCTGGCGGCATGCTCGACCATAGCGGCCGGATGCAGGCGAGTAAATGTCCGCTTCTGGCAACCTGGATCAAAGGTGGATGTGAACCAGGGCCGGGCGTTGTTGCTCGTGCCGGCGGCTACGTCATTTCGAGATCTCCTCGAGCTCGCGGTCGAGCGTGCGTGGACCCCATCCGGCGATGGCGACGACCACGATGAGCATGGCGCCGGCGATCAATCCGAACACGCCCTTGGTGCCCGCGGTCTGCAGGAAGAAGCCGATGATGAAGCTCGCAAAGATCGCGCTGAGCCGGCTCAGCGAATAGGTGAACCCGACCGCGCGCGCCCGGATCCGGGCCGGGAACAGCTCGGCCTGATAATTGTGGAACGAGTAGGAGAGGATGTTGTTCGAAAGCGTGATCAGCACGCCGAACAGGATGAGCAGCGGCATCGTGCTCTGATACGAGAACAACATTCCGAAGATGCCGATGCAGCAGGCCGCGGCGACCAATTGCCACTTGCGCTCGAACTTGTCGGCGAAGCTCATGGCCAGCAACGGCCCGAACGGATTGGCGATCGCGATGATGAACGAATACAGCAGGCTCTTGCCGACGTTGATGCCGGTCTGTTGCGCGATCAGGGTCGGCACCCAGGCCGCGAAGCCGTAGAAGCCGAAGGTCTGGAAGAACTGGAAGACCATCAGCATGAAGGTGCGGCTGCGATAGCGTGGTGCGAATATCTCGGCCAGGCGTCCCAGGGGTTCGGCCTTCTCCACGGCATGACTGCCCGGCGTCGCCAGCGCCGCGCCTTTGAGATCGTCCTGGACTTTCTTTTCGATCGCCGTCGTCACCGCGTCGGCCTCGTCGAGCCGCCCCTGATTGATCAGCCAGCGCGGGCTCTCCGGCACTGAGCGGCGGATGAACCAGACAAACAGCGCGCCGGTCGAGCCGATCAGGACCACCCAGCGCCAGCCGTCCACGCCGAACGGGCTGATCGGCACTAGCATGTAGGAGATGAACGCCACGATCGGCACGACCGAGAACATGACGCCCTGATTGAAGGCGAAGGCGCGGCCGCGCATCGATTTGGGCACGAGTTCGGAAACGTAGGTGTCGATCGTCACTAGTTCCACGCCGATGCCGATGCCGGCGATCAGCCGCCACAGGCTGACGCCAAGGCCGGTGTCCTGGAACGCCATCACGAAGGTCGCCGCGCTGTACCACAGCATCGAATAGGTGAAGACCGTCCGGCGTCCGTATTGATCGGCAACATAGCCGAACGCGCAGGTGCCGATGAACAGGCCGGTGAAGGTTGCCGCGACGAACAGCGCCGGACCCGCGAAGATGCTGACGGACACGTCCTTGAGCAATCCCGCCTTCAGAAGACCGGGGACGATGTAGGCGGTCATGAAGAGATCGTAGAGCTCGAACATGCCGCCGAGCGAGAGCAGCGTGATCATCGTCCAGACATGTCGTGTGCCCGGGAGCCGATCCAGGCGAGCGAGGATGTCCGCGGCACGCCCTTGGGCGGGCTGGTCAATTGTCGACATTGGGCCTCCCGTTATTTTTATGGCGAGGGACGCAGCCTACGCCGACCCCGCGATCGGGGCGACTCATCAAAGCGGAGGGGGCCGCATTCCTGCACTGCTGGCGATGGAGAGGTGCGGGCCGGGATGGATGCGAGCTCAGGACTCGCGATCGACGAACAGCCGCCAGATGCCCTCAAACAACGCCATGCAGACGAACAGCGTCGATGAGGTCAGCAGAATGCCGACCGCGAGATGATGATACGGGGCCCCCTCGGTCACTCCGAATCCGATCAGCGATGCACCGATCAGACACGCCCAACCGACGAGCGCGCGCCAGGATTCGCGGATCCAGGCGGACAATGCGCCCGCCATCGTCGGCTTCTCCGGCTCGGACGGGGCGGTTCGCTGCTCTCTGGTCATGGGCGTGTGACCCGTCGTGAAGCATGCACGCCACATCCTGCGCTACGGGGACATCATCCCGGTGCACTGGTGCGGATGATCGGCGGATTTTGTGCCGGCAAGCGTTCGAGATAATTCAGCGCTGCCTTGAGCTGGCTGTCATGATCGCTACCGATCAGTTGCTCCTTGATCGGCGGTGAAGCGGTTTGGGCGGATGTGCCCTTGGCGCCCGGCGTTGCGTCGGATCTCGGCAGCGTTCCGGGATTGGCGAACGCACCGTGGAGCTGGGCTTCGCGCCAGACCAGCGAGTTGGCGACCTGTTCGTCCTTGGCCGCCTCGACGACGACGTCGGGCGTGATCCCGTCGCCCTGAATCGAGCGTCCTGACGGGGTGTAGTAGAGCGCCGTCGTCAGCCGCAGGGCGCCGTGGTCCTTGATCGGGATGATGGTCTGAACCGATCCCTTGCCGAAGCTCTGCGTTCCCATCACGGTTGCGCGGTGACGATCCTGCAATGCGCCGGCAACGATCTCGGAGGCCGACGCGGAGGCGCCGTTGACGAGGACCACGATGGGCGTGTCCGGCAGCAGCGCACCCGTTGCGGGAGCCGTGAACGATTGATCGTCATTGCCGTTGCGGCCGCGGATCGAGACGACGGTGCCGCCGTTCAGGAAATCGCTGGAGACGTCGACCGCGGAGGAAAGCAGGCCGCCGGGGTCGTTGCGCAGATCGAGGACGAGACCGGCCAGCTTGCCGTTGGCCTCGTGCTGCAGCGTCGAGATGGCCTGGTGCAGCTCGTTCGGCGTCTCCTTGCCGAACTCGCTGATCCGCACATATCCCATCTCATTCGCTTCCAACCGTGACTTGACGCTGTGGATCTCGATGACCTGACGGGTGAGTGGCACGTCGAAGGGCGGCTTGCCATCGCGCTGGACCGTCAGCCTGACGATCGTTCCAGGTGTTCCGCGAATCTTCCTGATCACCTCCATGAGGTCAGCGCCGTGCGTGCTCTGGCCGTCGACCGAAACGATCGTATCGCCCGGCTGCAAGCCCGCATGGGCGCCCGGCGTGTCGTCGATCGGCGAGAGAACAGTGGGCAAGCCGTTGTGATCCGTGATCTTGAGGCCGATGCCGCCGAACTTTCCGCTGATATCCTCCTTGGACTCGCGGAATTCCGGCTCGGTCATGTAGGAGGAGTGCGGATCGAGACGGGACAGCATTCCCTTCAGGGCCGCGTCGGTGAGCTGGCTCGAGTCGACCGGGTGTACGTAGTCCTGCTGCACGAGCTGCATCACGCCCGCGAGAAGTCCGAGGTCGGCCGTCGAAGGGCCGGCAAGAACGCGGGGGGCCAGACCGAGGCCGATGGCGGCCGCCGATACCGCACAGGCAATTGCGATGGCGCGATGGGATCTCTTCATTGCTTGCTCGTCCAGTGAATGCGCTTAAGACGCGAGCGCGCCGCGGAAGCCGCGGCGACGCAGCAGATATTGATCGTGGTCTTCGATGCCATTCGCGGCTTTCCGATAGCGGTTCCGGTGCTGCCACCAAGAATTGATCGACATCTCGGTGATCGAGCCCGCCGTCGCGCTTGGAGAATACGCGACGGCGGGCCAGCCGTCATCCCTGGCTGATCGGCATCGCGACGAAGTGCGTATTGTCCGACGTCTTGACCCGCATCAGGACATCATGCTTGCCGTCGGACTTCGCTTCCGAGAGGGCGTTGCGAAGGTCGGCGGCGGAACTGACATCCTTGCCTCCGACCGACAGGATGACATCGCCGGACTGCAGGCCGTGCTCGGCTGCCGGACCGCCCGGCTCAACCGCCGTGACCACGACGCCCTTGTCGCCGGCACCTCCGACATCGCCCGCCGGGGCAACCGACAGGCCGAGATGGGGAATGCCTTTCGGCGATCCTTGCTCGGATTGGTCTGCCCGCGCCACATTAGTGTCGTTCGGCATCTTGGCGAGCGTCACCGTGACCGTCTGGGTCTCGCCCTTGCGCAGGATATCGAGCTTCGCCGTGCTACCCGGGGCCATGCCGGAAATCTCGCGCGCGAGCGTTCGCGAGTCCTTGACCGCGTTGCCGTTGACAGACGTGATCACGTCGCCGGGGCGGATGCCGGCTTGTGCCGCCGGCGTGTCCGGCCGGGCCTCGTCGACTAGCGCGCCCTTGGCCTGCTTCAGGCCGAGGCTCTCGGCAATGCCCGTCGTGACCGGCTGCACCTGCACGCCGAGCCAGCCGCGCGTCACCGTGCCGTGCTCCTTGAGCTGGGCGACGATCATCTTCACCGTCGGTGCCGGCACGTCGAAGCCGATCCCGACCGAGCCGCCGGATGGCGAATAGATCGCGGTGTTGACGCCGATGACGTTGCCGTTGGTGTCGAAGGTCGGCCCGCCGGAGTTGCCCTTGTTGATCGGCGCGTCGATCTGGATGTAGTTGTCATAGGGGCCTGCGCCGATATCGCGCCCCTCGGCCGAGATGATGCCGGCCGTCACGGTGCCGCCGAGGCCATAGGGATTGCCGACCGCCACGACCCAGTCGCCGACCCGAGGAACCTGGCTTTCGAGATTGACGTAGGTGAAGTCCTTCTTGCCGTCGACCTTGATCAGCGCAAGGTCGGTCTTCGGATCGGTGCCGATCACCTTGGCGGTATAGATGGTCCCGTCGTCCGTCGTGACCTGCACGGACGTCGCATGATCGACCACGTGATTGTTGGTCACGGCATAACCGTCGGCCGAAATGAAGAAGCCGGAGCCGACGCCGGTGATGACCTCATGGCGCGGCAGCTTGCCGCCGGGAGTGCCGTCGAAGCCGAACTGGCGAAAGAATTTTTCGAAGGGCGTGCCCTTCATCGACGGCGGCAGGTTCTCAGCACTGGGACCAGTTGTATCGCTCCCTTCGTCGAGCTTCACGCGCACCGAAATGACCGCCGGTTTGACCTTCGCGACCAGGTCGGCGAAGCCGGCGGGACCCTGCGTCTGTGACGCCTGAGTGGCGGCAAAGGCTTGCTCGACAAGTCGGCCGTGTCCCAACGGCCCTGCGATCGCGAGCGCGCCGCCGATCATCGCAACGGAGCCGAGCAGTGTGAGACGTCGGGCCGACAAGATCCTGTGACGCAATTTGGTGTTGTCGTCTGGCATGATGGTTCTCCCGGGATTGGTTGCCTGATATGGCTAAGGAGAAACCTATCGCCGCCGCATTACCGCGTCCTGTCGAGAGCATTAATTCGCGGGATAGGTTGCTAAATTCGCGGTAACGATCGGCGGTGACGACACATCCGAAATTGCAGGTGAGAACACGTGCCGTAGAGGCGATGCATCCTGCGCTGATCTCCGAATTCCTAGGCCGTTCGCGGGATATCAAGCGCGGCACCTTTCTGTCGGCCGACGCAATGTGAGTCTGTCGGGCGACGGAATGTGAGAGCGCGTCTGGCGCGCTTGCCCGTCCCGTCCCGGAGCGCTTGCCTCGCGTGCGCCCGCTTGCCGAGGTTGAATCGTTGCAATGCCACCCGGTATCTGAATACGCGAGTAGATCTGGCTCGACAGCGGCAAGTTGTCGCGCGGCGGGCCGCCGCATACGCCGTAATCCGGCGCAAAGGACGCGCAGCAATCGGTCGGTTCGAACGCCGCGATCGGCATCTCAACGCTCGGCGATCAGGGTCGTAAGCCATTGTTTTCGAAGTAGTTTGATCGCGTCCCTCGACCGCTCCGGAGCCCGCGCGGCACCCTTGTTCAAATCCGGCCGGTCTGCTTTCAGCACAATTCGAGGTTTAATTTCGTTCGATTGTCGCGCAAATCGACGGATCGGCGATTCAAACAGCTTTAGGATTTGTCGCGCTACCCCCGGTTGTGGACGCAGAGATGTCCCATCGTTTTGGAAAGTAGAAAAGGGTACAGCGATGAAGGCTATTTGCGTTGAGTTCTTTAAGGATGAATCCGGGGCTACCGCCATCGAATACGGGTTGATCGCGGCGGGCATCGCGGTTGTGATCATCGGGGCCGTCAAGGGTGTCGGCACGCAGTTGATCGACGTCTTCGGCAAGGTCTCCACGGCTTTGACCCCCGCCGCTCCCCCTCCCCCCAGCAGCGGCTAGTCAAGCAAATCGACTGACCTAGCGTTCTCAGCGCATTGTGGCTGGTCAGTTGGCAACGCACCGGGTGGTGACCTGTTCACCCGGTGCGTTGCATTTGCCAATCTATCGACCGAAGGCAGGTATGCATCGCTGCGCTTGCCGCGCGCCGTCGCCTCGGGGCCCATTGATGCCCGCTCATCACACGCGTGGGTTTGACGGCAGTGAGCCGACCAACGGATCAGAGTGTTATGCTCGGCCAACGACCAACATCGGCGCGAACCAGACTTGCGTCTGCTGCTGCGGAAGCGCAGGCGATAGCGGTCGGCGAGCCCTCACGAACAAGCGACCGCCCGCGAGGCAATCGTTTGGCGCTCGAGCAGAATCGTGAAGCCGTCGCGCCATTGAACCGCCTCGCAGTTCTGATCCTCCTCCATTGATATTCTCCCTAGACGCCCGACCGATCGTCGCGCGGCGCAATCGGATGTGTCCCATGCCGGAACGCGTGGCCGGGTGATCAAGTTGTCAGCGGGGCGCAGGGGGCATATCGACAGGGAGGTCCCGTTGTCCAAGGCAATGCTGCACAAGATGATCCTGCTTGGCGTCGCGCTGTCGCCGATCGCGGCGCATGGTGAAAGCCCGGAGGGGATGACAAGGGTTGGGCCGGCCCTCGAAACGGTCAAGGCATTCCAGGATGACTTCCGGCTGGTCGGTATCGGCGTCTCGGCAAAGGGCCGTGTGTTCGCGACCGCACCGGCAAGCCGGGCCCGATCGGCTTACAGTATGGTCGAGGTCAATCCGAGGACGGGCGAGTTGAAGCCTTATCCCGATGCAGCATGGAATAAATTCGACGAGCAAGGCAACGGCAGTTCGCAGTGGATCTCGGTCCAGGCCCTTTGGGTGGACCGCAGAGACCATCTTTGGGCGCTCGACTCGTCGTTGTCCAAGGTCGATCAGGAGCGTCTGCCGCCGAAACTGGTCGAGTTCGACCTCTCGACCAACAAGGTCATCCGACAATATGACTTCAGCGGCGTCGTGTCCGCGAAGGACTCGCTCAACGATGTGCGTGTCGATGTCGTTCACAACTTCGCTTATCTGACCAATGCGGCGAACAAGGGCAGCCTGGTCGTGCTGGATCTGAAGACCGGCAAGGCCCGGCAGGTGCTGGTTGGCGACCGTTCGACATTTGCCGATCCCAAGCAGCATCTCATGATCGGCAAGGATCCCGCATTGCGCACCGATGGATCGGTGGTTGCGATCCATGCCGACGGCATCGCACTCTCGCCGGATTCCCAATGGCTCTATTACCGGCCATTGACGGACCACAATTATTGGCGCGTGCCCACCGCGGCCTTGCGTGATGACCGGCTGTCCGACACCGAGCTTGCCAGGAAGGTCGAATATCTCGGTAGCTCCGTGTTGAGCGGTGGCCTGATCATGGACAGACGCGGCACGCTCTATGGCGGCGATCTGGAGCACGGCAGCGTCGTCGCCATCACGAGGACGCCGAGCCATACGCTCGCGACCAAGGTCTTCGTTCGCGATCCCGGAAAGCTTTCGTGGGCCGACGGCTTTGCGATCAGTCAGGGCTACCTCTACATCGCCGATTCGCATTTGTGGGAAGTGGCCTTCAAGAACAACCTGCCGCGCTCGGGCCCGTTTACAATTTTCAGGACCAAGCTACCCGAGCCCAATATCCGGAGGCGACGACGCTAGGACTGCTGAGGTCCCGTAGAGCCGGATGCCGACCCTCGACGGATGCCGAGAAGCTGCTAGATACTGCCCCATGAGTCGCAACGCCCACTGGTTGAACCTGCAATACTGCACGTTGTTTCGCACGAGGAGCGACCGGCGAATAGAACGCGAGAACGATCCGGATTGTTCGCGTGGACCGCGATTCTGGCTGGCCGGTTGCGCGGATGGCAATGTGTTCGGAGTGCGTGCCGATTTGACCGACGACCTTGCGGCGGAACTGGAAGCCCTTGCCGGGGATGAGCCGCCGTTCGTCTACCCGGCATCACCGAAATATCTTGAACGCTATCTGTCGCTCCTCCACGGTGATCGTCCCGCGATCGCCGATTTGGGTCTGATCTACGAATTGCCGTGGGCGCATCCGTATCCGGGCGGCGCGCGGCTCGTCAGCAGCGATTCCGAGGAAGGGCGAGATCTGATCCGATCCTGGGCGGCGGACGGAGTTCCGGAAAGCTTCATTGAACTCGGCTTTGGTCGAGCGACGGACTTCTGGACGCCTTGGTGCGCCGCCATTGTTGATGGTGACGTCGCCTCCGTGGCCTTTGCGGCGCGGCTTGCCGAAGCCGGAGCCGAACTCGGGCTGGTGACAGCGAAGCCGTTCAGAGGTCGGGGCCTTGCCGCCGCTGTGACGGCGGGATGGTCGCGGCTTTCCGAACTTCGCTCTCGCGCCCTGTTCTACAGCACCGGCCGAGACAATATCGCGTCGCAACGCGTTGCCGGCCGCCTCGGTCTCCGGCTCCGCGGAGCCAGCTTGCGGATTTCATAGCACACGATAGTTGAAGGATGACCGCTGCGAGTGCTGCTACGCCCTGACTTGACGGTGCGGGACGAAGGCGCGTGGCTGGCGTTTTCCGAGAGGGCCGGGCAGGTGGCGCCGAGGCTGTTCCGCTGGCATTCTCGATGTCCGCAGCGTATAGTTTCGCGGGGGTGTTGGCGGTATCGGAATGTCGATCTTCTCACGCAAATGCGGTTTCGTAATCGTGTTGGCGGCGCTGTGTGTCAGCGGCCGCGCGGCTAACGCTCAAACCGGCCCGGTGCCGTATTGGACTCCGGGCTCGCTGTTCGGCTTCGGCGCAAGCCTCGCCGATGGCCAAAAGGCGGACACCTACGGGAACTTTCCGAGCTTTGGCGAAGGCGGCTCCGCCTATCTGAACGGCAATCGTCCCGAAGGCTGGTTCGTCAATGGCGAAGCGGGTCGCTTCGGCTTGAGCGGTCTCGGCCAGGCCGGGGCGTTCGGCTCGTTTGATTACCAGGGCTCGCGGTTCGGCTACAACTTCAAGGGCGCGGATGGATCATCACCGGTCACGTTCTACGCCGGGTTTGATTCTCTGAAATACAACGCCCCAGGCATCGGCGGACCGATCGCGCCGTTCAGCACCGCGTCGGGCACCAACGCCGGCTACGCCGCGCATGCAGGTATCGAGTATCGGCCGACATCGAATGTGAGCTTGTCGTTCGGGGTTGGTTACACGCAGTTGCAATCCGAACGCACCGACAGCGACATCAACTCGCCACTGCTGCCCGGCCAGTCGCCGATTCTCTTCGGCGGCCGCTAAAGCTGATGAGCTGAATTGAACTAGAGCGGCAACTGAGATTCACCTCCCCCAAGGGAGAAGTGAACCTCCGGCACCGGTTCTCGATCTCATCACGGCCCGGCGATCAGTCCCTGTACTCGCAGCCAAGCCGCTGCAGCGCCTCGTCGACCCAGCGGCGGTCGCTGGTGCCGGCCAGGATCTGCTGGATGGCCTTTTCCTCGCTCGCCTTCTTGGCCTCGGTCAGCTTGCAGATCTCCTCGGCCTGGTCATACGGCACGCACAGCACGCCGTCGTCGTCGGCTACGATGAGGTCGCCGGGCTCGACGATCATGCCGTCGATCGAGATGGCGCAATTAATCTCGCCGGGGCCGTCCTTGTAGGGGCCGCGATGCGCGACGCCCGCGGCAAACACCGGAAACGACCCGGCGCGGATCGCGCCGGCATCGCGGATCGAGCCGTCAATCACGAAGCCGGCGACGCCCTTCTTCTCGGCCAGCGTCGACATGATCTCGCCGATGATCGCGTTGACCAGCACGCCGCCGGCATCGACGACGATCACGTCGCCCGGCTGGGCAAGGTCGATCGCCTTGTGGACCATCAGATTGTCGCCGGGCCGCGTCTTGACGGTCAGCGCCGGGCCGCCGAGCCAGCCGCCGGCATGCATCGGACGCAGCCGGTTGGTGCCCGCGATCCGCGACATGCTATCGCTGATATTGGCGACCGGCAGCGTGCGGAAGCGCGCGACCAGGTCGGGCGATACCTTTCGCTTCGCCTTGTGAATTGCAAATCCTATGGCCATCGGTTTTCTCCGGGTCTGTGATGGGCGCTGAAGTCAATTGTCGTTTTGCTGTGAGTCCCTCATGGTGAGGAGCGCGGAACGCGCGTCTCGAACCATGAGGCCCCGCCTGTGGCCTGCATCCTTCGAGACGCCCTGCGGGCTCCTCAGGATGAGGAGATAGAGTATTGGTCGCGCAGCAACACTACTGCGCGCGGCGTTCGAGGTGAGCATTCAGGCGAGGATAGACACGGCGCGCGTTGCCTTCATAGATCTTGGCCTTGTCCTCTTCGCTCAAGCTCGGCAGCGCATCGATATAGCGGCGGGTGTCGTCGAAGTGGTGCCCGGTCTCCGGGTCGATGCCGCGGACCGCGCCGACCATCTCGGACGCAAACAGGATGTTCTCGATCGGGATCACCTTCGTCAACAGCTCGATGCCCGGGCGATGATAGACGCAGGTGTCGAAGAACACGTTTTTCAGCAAATGCTCCGACAGCGGCGGCAGCTTCATGTCCTGCGCCAGGCCGCGGTAGCGGCCCCAGTGATAAGGCACCGCGCCGCCGCCATGCGGGATGATGAATCGCAGGGTCGGGAAGCGCTTGAACAGGTCCGATGTCAGGAACTGCATGAAGGCCGTGGTGTCGCCGTTGAGGTAATGCGCGCCGGTACCGTGGAAGCACGGGTTGCAGGACGAAGAGACATGGACCATCGCCGGCACGTCGAGCTCGACCATTCTCTCGTAGAGTGGAAACCACCATTCATCGGTCAGCGGCGGATCGCACCAGTAGCCGCCCGCCGGGTCAGGATTGAGGTTGCAGCCGACGAAGCCGAGCTCGTTGACGCAACGCTCGAGCTCCTCGATACAGTTGCTCGGCTGCACGCCCGGGCTCTGCGGGAGCTGGCAGACCGGGACGAAGTTGTTCGGGAATAGCGTGCAGACCCGATGCACCAGGTCGTTGCAGACCCTGGTCCATTCCAGGCTGGTCGCTGCCTTGCCAACGTGATGCGCCATGCCGGCGGCGCGCGGCGAGAAGATCGTGACGTCGGTGCCGCGCTCCTTCTGCAAGCGAAGTTGCGCGCCTTCGACGCTGTCGCGGATCTCGTCGTCGGTGATGCCGAGATTGGTCGAGAGCGGACGGCGTGACTTGTCGGCGAGGCCGGCGAGCTGCTTGTCGCGAAACGCGTGCAGCTTGGGCGGCTCGGTGGTGTAGTGCCCGTGGCAATCGATGATCATGACCTTACTCTCTCTTTCAGTGCGCAACGGATGACGAGATCGCTGCCGTCAGCTCCGCCTCGCGGGGTTTGACGCGCATGGTGGCGGCGATCGCGGAGGCGATGACCAGGAAGCCGGCGATCCCGACCAGCGCCCATGAGAAGCTGCCGGTGGAGTCCTTGATCAGGCCGATGCACCAGGGGCCGATCAGGCCGCCGAACTGCGCCAGCGTATTGACCAGCGCGATCGACGCGGCGCCGGCGGCGCCTGTCAGTAGCGAGGCATTGATGCTCCAGAACAGCGGGTTGCCGGCGTTCAAGCTGAAGCCGGCCACGCAAAGGAAGACGAAGGCGAGCACCGGGCTCTGGACGTAGGCGCTGCCGAGCATCGCGACGGCGGCGAGCAGATACACCGCGGCGAGGTGAAACTTGCGATCGCCCGTCCGGTCCGAGCTGCGGCTCACCACGATGGTGCCGACGACGCCGAGCAGCGGAGGGATTGCCGAGAGAAACCCGACCTCGATATTGCTGAGGTTGCCCATGCCCTTGATGATCTGCGGCAGCCATAAGAGCAGGCCGTAGATGCCGACCAGCGCGCAGCCGAACAAGGTCGCGAGCAGCCAGACCCTGATGTCAAGGACGCAATCGATCAACCTGTGTTGTCCTTGTTGCGCGATCTCGGCCCGTTCGGCGGCGAGCTCACCTTCCAGCCAGTCGGCCTGCTCGCGGGTGAGCCAGCTCGCCTTGGCGGGACGGTCGGTCAGATAATAGAGCGTGAACAGGCCGAGAAGAATGGTCGGGACGCCTTCGGCGATGAACATCCATTGCCAGCCGTGCAGGCCGGCGGCGCCGTCGAACCAGGTCATGACGCTGGTCGAGATCGGCCCGCCAAGCACCGCCGAGAACGAGCCTGCGATGATGTATCCGGCAACAGCACGGGCGCGATAGCGCGGCGGAAACCAGTAGGTCAGATAGAGCACTACGCCCGGCATGAAGCCGGCTTCCGCCACGCCGAGGCCGAATCGCATGACGTAGAGGCTGAGCGGATTCCAGACAAAAGCGGTGAGAGTTGCGACGAGGCCCCAGGTGATCAGGATGCGCGCCAGCCAGATCCGGGCGCCGAGCAGGTGCAGCATCAGATTGCTTGGGACTTCGAGCACCATGTAGCCGAGAAAGAAAATGCTGGCCGCGAAGCCGAAGATCGCGGGGCTGAGGCCCAAATCCTTGTTCATGGTCAAGCCGGCGTAGCCGAGATTGATGCGATCGAGATAGTTGAAGAACATCATCACGAACAGGATCGGGATCAGCCTCCAATACACGCGGCGGATGGTTTGCCGCTCCAGCTCGCTTGCAGATGAATAGGCCATTGAATTCCTCCCTTATTATTATGATGTTGCCGGTGACCGGCGCGCGCAGCTTTCTGGGAGATCGCCAATCGGCTGCGGCGCGATCGCATGGCCGATCGGCGGTGCGCGCAGTGCCGCTTGATCCGATCTTGACGCAAATTCGCGTGTCTCCGCTGGGAGACCCCCGTAATTTCGCGCCAAGATCGGGAAATGGCCCGGTGGGGTCAAATACCTTGTTGACCTCTCACTTATAGGGAATCGGAATAAGCGATGGACTACCGGCAACTTCGCTACTTCATCGCGGTGGCCGAAGAACTCTCCTTCAGCCGCGCCGCGAAACGCCTGCATGTCAGCCAGCCGCCGCTGAGCACGCAGATCAAGGCGATGGAAGACGAACTTGGGACGCAACTGCTGGCGCGGACGCGCCGTGCGGTGGCATTGACCCAGGCAGGGCAATTGCTGCTCGAGCATGCGCGGCGCGCCGTCGGTGAGCTCGATCTGGCATCGGAGACCGTGCGTCGCGCGGCGCGGGGCGAGGCCGGCGTGGTTCGGGTCGGCTTCATCGGCTCGGTCCCGATGCTCGACATGTTCGCCGAGCTGTTCCGCAGCTTTCGCTCCAGCTATCCGCGGGTGAAGATCGAGCTGCGGAATATGTCGACCGCCAAGCAGCTTCAGGCTATCGCCGACGCCGAGCTCGATGTTGCGATCATGCGGCCGCCGCTTGATTTCAGGCCCGCGGCCGATCTGCAAGTCCACGTCGTCTGGCGCGACCTGCTGATGGCCTTTCTGCCGCTCGATCATCCGCTGGCTGGCGTTCAGGGGCGACTGAAGGTCGCCGATCTCGCCGAGCACGAGTTCGTCGGAATGGCGGATAGCGGTTGCGGCGTGTGCGACCAGTCCGCGATGCTGTGCCGGCGGGCGGGCTTTGCGCCCCGCGTGGCGCAGGAAGCGCATGAACTGCGCACTGTGCTCAGCCTGGTTGCTGCCGGAATTGGACTCTCGATTCTGCCGTCCTGCTATCAGGACGCTGGAGTCGCCAATGTCGTCGCGAGGCCGCTGGATACACCGGATGCCGAAAGCCGCATGCTGGTGGCGATGCGCACCAGCAATGCCTCGCTGCTGCCGCGGCGCTTCGTCGAATGCGCGCTGCAAGCTTCATCGCGGAGTGCGCTGCCGCGTGCGGCTGACGTCGTTCCCGTCGCGGGCTGATCTAAGCCACGCCTCGCGCCGCTTCAGATGCGCGACGCCACATCTTGCGTGGAACATTCCGCACACTGC
This sequence comes from Bradyrhizobium sp. ORS 86, assembly GCF_045571475.1. NCBI lineage: Bacteria > Pseudomonadati > Pseudomonadota > Alphaproteobacteria > Hyphomicrobiales > Nitrobacteraceae > Bradyrhizobium > Bradyrhizobium sp. ORS 86. Next base: position 1,558,343 of record NZ_CP120699.1, read on the forward strand.
GCTCTGCCGTTCTCACTTAATCAAAGGTAAATCGCGCGAGTTCCCTTGCGCTTGCCCTAGTTTATCCATGATACGCCTATCAACTTCCCGTGTGGTGCCTGTCCAATGCGGAGACAGGGGATCGCCGCGCCTGAGTGGGGCTCGGGTTGAGTCGACAAGTGAGTTGGGAGCGGGACAATCAATCGGCTCATGGTGCGACGATGTCTGCTCCCTTCGCTGGGGCAGGCAAGCCGAAGATATTTTTCTGCGACGCGACGCATCCTGGGGACGGGCTGCGCGGCGATCGTGCTCGCGACCTGGTCGCTGTGCGAATCGGCTCATGCCCTCGATTTCTTCGGCCTGTTCGGTTCCGACGATCCGCCCCCGGTCAGCGCCACGACACTATCCTACCGCCTGGTGATCGAGGCCAAGACTGCGGATGGCAAGGAAGACAGCGATGCCGAGCAGGCGTTGCGTGACGCTTCCGCCACCTATCGCCTTCGGCAGGAGCCGCCGCCGGATGGCGACGGTCTGGTGCGCCGCCTACAGGGCGATATCAATCCGCTGCTCGACGCGCTGTGGGGTCTCGGCCGCTACAACGCGGAGGTCAGTGTCGCCGTCGATGGAGTTCCCGTCGCTCCGCTCGACGAGACAGGTTTCGCTGCCGCGGCGCGCCGGGCCGAGGCGTCGCGCAACCGGGCCGTTGTTCCGATCAAGATTACCGCGCGACTCGGTCCGCTGTTCAAGCTGCGGACAGTCGATGTCGATTATCCGCGCGATCAGGCGCCACAGGGGTTGCCACGCCGCGCTCTTGCGCTGAAGCCGGGCGATCCGGCTGTGTCCGCCGACCTGCGCGCCGCGCAGCTCAAGCTCATCGATTGGTTTCGCAGCAACGGACATCCGCTGGCGAAAATCGCGGACGTCAAGGCAACGGTGGATCACGCCGCGGCCGCGATGGACCTTCGCCTGCGGGTCGATGCGGGCCCCAAGGCCGGCATCGGCGCCGTCACCATCTCGGGCGACGGGGCTGTCGACCCGCGGGTGGTGGCGAGCCATGTTTATCTCAGGGAAGGCGAACCGTATTCTCCCGAACGGCTGGCATTGACCAAAACCTCGATCGCCAAGATCCCGGCGATCGGCGGGATTCGCATCCGCGAGGCCGACAGGCTCGATGCCAACGGCAACCTGCCGGTCTTCATCGATGTAACCGAACGACCCCGGCATGCGGTGGGTCTGTCGGCGAAATATTCGACGGTCGATGGTCCCGGCATAGCGGGCTACTATGAGGATCGGAACATATTCGGCGGCGGCGAGCGGCTGCGGCTGGAGGCGTCGGCCTCTCTCTTGCAGCGCGTCGATGGAACGTCCTTCAACGGCCTCAGCAATCTTCGCGCGTCGGATTTCGGTGCGCGATTCACCGGAACCTTCATCAAGCCGGGCCTCTTCGGCACGCCCAACGACCTCTTGATCGAAGCCACCGCCTTCCGTGAGCGCGTTGGCAACAACGAACTCGGCGGCTACGCCGACGATACGGTGCGCGGCACCATCGGCGTGGTCCATCGCTTTTCGGAGACGGCCTCGCTGCAAGGCGGCCTTCAGGTCGAGCAATCGAGATCGCAGGACGTGCTGGGTCGGGTCGATGCGACGCTCGTCGGCTTCACCGCGACCGGCCGCTACGATACGACGGACAATCCGCTCGATCCGACGCGCGGTGTGCGCCTTGCCGCGACCGTCAATGCCTATCCGAAGCTGATGGGCTCCACGATCAATTTGTTCGAGGGCCGCGTCTCGGGGTCGGCCTACTACGCGCTCGATGAGCAGGCCGATTACGTGCTGGCGGGTCGGCTGGCCGCGGGCTCGCTCGCGGGGGCGCCTTTGGCCGACATTCCGGATTCGCACCGCTTCTTCGCGGGCGGCGGCGGATCGGTGCGCGGCTACGGCTTCAACACCATCTCCCCGATGATGTTCGGTCAGATCACCGGCGGCAGCAGCCTGATCGAGGGCTCTGCCGAAGTGCGCGTGAGGATCACGCCCACCATCGGCCTCGTGCCGTTCCTCGACTTCGGTTCGGTGTCCCGCTCGTCGCTGCCGGGCTTCAGCGACTATGTCGGCTACGGGGCGGGACTTGGCCTGCGTTATCTCACGCCGGTCGGCCCGATCCGTCTCGATGTCGCGACACCGCTGAACCCGCGCCCTGGCGACAGCCGCTACGCGATCTATGTCAGCATCGGGCAGGCCTTCTGATGCGCGCGCGACGGGCTCTTGCCATCGGCTTCGCCATTGCGGCGCTCGGGCTCGTCTGCGTCGCGGTGCTCGGCACCGTTCTCTACCGAACGGCGGGCGGGACCGGCGAGAACCAGCAGGACATGCTTGCCAGCCTGGTCTCGCGAACGCTCTCGACGCCCGCGACGCAGGTTCATATCGGCGCCGTCGATGGCATCCTGTCGTCGGATGCCACGGTGCGCGACGTCAGCATCACCGACAAGGACGGGGTTTGGCTGACCCTCGACAAAGCCCGTCTGGTCTGGCGGCGCAGCGCGCTGCTGGCGGGGCGGCTGGAGATCGATCGGCTCGAGATCGGCACGCTCGATATCAAGCGCAAGCCGCTGCCGTCGGATCAGCCGGCCGCGGCGTCCGACCAGCCGATCCTGCCGGAGCTTCCCGTGAAGGTGCAGGTGAAGGCTTTCGACCTGCACGCCCTGGTGCTAGGCCAGCCGATTCTCGGCGAGGCCCTGAGCGTCAAGGCCACCGGCAACACCGAACTCGGCTCGCCCTCGGAAGGCCTCGTTTTCAATCTCGACGCGACACGCACCGATTTCCCCGGGCGCTTCAAGGCTGCGCTCGCCTTCGTGCCGCAGGGCAACGCACTGACCCTCGACGTCACGCTCGACGAGCCCGCCCACGGACTGATGTCAAAGATCGGTCATCTGCCGGGTGAGCCGCCGGTCACCTTCGCGCTTGGCGGCAAGGGTACGCTCGATGCCTTTCGCGGCGCGTTGAAGTTTCAGGCCGGGCCCACGATCGACGCCGCCGGCGCGATTACGCTTGACCGCAACGGGGCGGGCCGCGTGCTTGCAACCCGCCTCTCGAGCCATCTCGGGCCGCTGCTGCCGTCAGTTGCTGCGCCCGTTTTTGCAGGCGAGACCAATCTCGACGGCACCACGCATTTTGGTGACGACGGCAGCGTCGCACTGGACGGGTTGACGCTCACGAGCCGTCTGGCGCGACTCGACGTGAAAGGTCTGCTCGGCGCCGACAAGGTGATGGATTTCTCGGCCTCGATCCGTGCCCTGCCAAGCAATGGCGACGTCACCGAGACGGACCAGGGCTTGATCCGCAGCCTGGTGTTCGACAGCAGGGTCAACGGGCCGATCAAGGCTCCCACGCTCACGGCCAAGCTTGCGCTGTCAGGCGCCCGCTTGCCGGATGGCGATCTCGACGCTCTCGATGCCTCGCTCACGGCGGTGCCTCGCTCGAAGCCCTCGGACCCCGCAACGCATATCGTGGTGGACGCGAATTTGCGGGCCTCCGGCATCGCGCCGCGCGACCCTGGCCTCGCAGCAGCGATCGGCCGCACCGCGTCGCTCGTGCTCCACGGCAGCACTGATCTGGGTGGCCACGCCACCATCGAACGGCTGGAGGTCGGCACGCCGACGGTCCAGGCCACCTATAGCGGTGATGTCAGCCCCGATCGGCTCCACGGCCGCGCGACCGGAACGATGCCTGACCTCGCCCGCTTCGGCGATCTCGCCGGGTTGAAGCTCAAGGGCGCGGTAGCGCTCGGCCTCGATCTCGACGCCGACCGCGAGCACGGCCTCGTCGACGCCAAATTGTCCGGCACGGGCGAGGGGATCGCGACGGGTCTCGCAGCGCTGGACAGGCTCACCGGACCGCAGGTCACGCTCGCGGCCGATGTCAGCGCGGACAGCAGCGGCGACATTTACACCGTCCGCGACGTCTCGCTCGACGGCGCCCATGTCGCACTTCGCGCCAAGGGAAGGGTGACCCGCGAGACGAGCGACCTCTCGGCGCATGTCAATCTGCCTGATCTTGCCGCGGCCGATGCGCGCCTTTCGGGCGCGGGCGCTGTCGACGTCAGTCTGACCGGAGGGCTTGCTCATCCGGGCCTATCGTTCGCGGGCTCGGTGGATCGCGCCACTGCGATGCGGCGCCCCATCCCGCATCTTGAGCTCGCCGCGACCATCAGCGACTTCAAAGGACCCTGCGTGATCGACGCCAGGCTCGACGGTATGATCGACGGCAAGTCCGCGCGCGGGGTGGTGCAGGCCAGTCGCCAATCGGGCGACACGGCTGCTTCGGCTTTCGCCGGATGGGACGCCAAGACCATCGACGTCGCGATCGGCTCGGTCTCCCTGAAGGGGGCCGGGACGATCGATGCGCAAAATCTCGCACGCGGGCAGCTTCGCTTCGCCGCGGGCTCGCTCGCCGACCTCTCGCCGCTCGCCTTGATGGACCTCGCCGGCTCGGCGTCGCTCGATCTTGCGGCATCCGTTGAAGGCGACCAGCAATCCGTCCGCGTCGCCGGCAAGGGTGAGGGACTCCGCGCCGCCGGTGCCGCGATCCGCAGTTTCGATCTGCGCGCCGACGCGGCCGATCTCTACCGCCATCCGCTGCTCAACGCGGACGCCAAGGTCACCGGCGCCGAGGTTGCCGGCCAAACCATCACGAGCGCCACCCTGACCGCGCGAGGAAGCGCCAGCACCAGCACCATCGGCCTGTCGGCCAAGGCGGCCGGCTTCGATCTCGATGCCGGAGGCGTGCTGACGGCTAAGGATCGCACGCGGTTCGATCTCAACCGTTTCACCGCTCGGCGCGGTGCTAGGGCGATCGCGTTGCGGGGACCGGCGAGCTTCACGCTCGACGACGGAAGCGTGCTGATCGAGCATTTGGCGCTCGGCGTCGGCAACGGCCGCTTTACGGCTGACGGCAGCGTAGGCAAAACGCTCAACGTCAAAGCCATCGCGAGCGCAATTCCGCTCGGCGAGGCCGATGTCGTGATGCCGGGCCTGGGGCTTGCCGGAACGCTCGACGCCTCGGCGACGATCGCCGGCTCCACGAGTGCTCCGACGGGCCAGTACAAGGTGTCCGTCAAGCAACTGACCGCGCCGCAGGGCCGCAGCGCCGGCCTGCCGCCGATCGACCTTGCGGCAGAGGGCCGCCTTGAGGGAAGCCGCGCGAGCCTCGCCGCTACGGTCGCCGCGGGAAAAGCCGGCTCGATCACGGCCTCCGGCACGGTGCCGCTCGATGCCACGGGGCTGATCTCGCTGACCGCGAAGGGCCGTCTTGATGCCGCAGTCGCCAACGCCGCATTGTCAGCGTCCGGCCGCACGGTGTCCGGCACCGTCGTGCTCGATGCCCACGTGGGCGGCACGCGCGCGAAGCCCCAGATCGGCGGTGCCGCCACCTTGAGCGCGGGCACCTTCCGCGACAGCCTGCTCGGCACCCGCTTCGACAACATTGCAGCGAAGGTGACGGCAGAAGGCGACCGCATCGTCGTCGAGCGCCTCGCCGCGGCGACGCCCAACGGCGGCACATTGTCCGGCTCCGGGCAGGTCCGGGTTGCCCCCGATGAGGGCTTCCCGGGCACGGTCTCGATCCGTGGACAACAGGCGACGCTGGCGGCCAGTGCGCTTGCCACCGCGCAGGCCAATCTTGCGATCGACGTCAGCGGCGCTCTGGCGCGCGATCCGCGGATCACTGGCCGGATCGACCTGACCCATGTCAGCATCGATATCCCCGATCGCCTGCCGTCGACGCTGAAACCGATCGACGGCATCAACCATGTCAACGCTTCGGGCCAGGCGGCTGCGCGTCTCGCCGCGGCACGCAAGGCCGAGGCGTTGAAAGGCAGCAAAGGGCGCGCCGCGCTGTTCAATGCCGCGCTCGACGTTTCAGTGTCGGCGCCGAACCACGTCTTCATTCACGGCCGTGGGGTGAACGCGGAGCTCGGCGGCTCCGTTCATGTGGGTGGAACGACCAACGCTCCGGTGCCGAAAGGCGCCTTCTCGCTTTACCAAGGCAAGCTGGCGGTGCTCGGAAAGACCTTGACCTTCACCAAGGGCAATCTCTCCTTCAACGGCGATCTTGCTCCCGAGCTCGACTTTGCAGCGGAGATACAGGCCTCCGACATCACCGCGCAGGTCGGCATCTCCGGTCCCGCCGCCGCGCCGGTCTTCGCTTTCACGTCGCAACCGGAGTTGCCGCAGGACGAGATTCTGTCGCGCGTCCTGTTCCAGAAGGCGTCGGGCAGCCTGACGACGTCGCAAGCGCTGCAACTCGCGCAGGTGGCGGCGCAGTTCGCGAGCGGCGGTGAGGGGACAGTGGACCGCATGCGCCGCTCGCTCGGTGTCGACAGCCTGGATGTCGGCGCCGGGGCAGGCGGCCCGATGGTCGGCGCGTCGCGCGCGATCGGCGACAGGCTGAGCGTGGGTGTACGGACGGGCGCGAGCGCCAGCCAATCCGGCGTATCGGCCAATGTGGACGTCACGCGCCACATCCGGGTCGAATCGGATGTCGACGCGAAAGGTGCGACGTCGGTCGGTATAGGAACGCGATACGAATGGTAACGTGAGCGACTTCTGCGATGGGGTAGACGCGATCTGCGAGGGCCGAACGAACGATCCCCCGCAATCTTATCTAATCGCCGCGTCGTTTGGCTTCCGGCCGCACGCCTCGCACGAACAGACGGACTGCAAGGCGCAGCCGCTTTTCCTGTTCGGCGGGCGGCTCGGTCATTTCAAGCAGGGCGAGGCGCTGCGGAATTCCGGCGACGCAGTTGAAGAACTGCTCCGCCATCAGACGCAATTGAGACTTCGGAAACTCGATGTCTCCGCGATCCGCATAGAACGTCAGGATGTGTTCGACCTGGTGAAGTCCACGCTCCCGGTTTCGCTCGGTCAGGCGCTTCATGATCTCGGGAAACTGCGGGGCCACCGAGAACATCAGGCGTCGCAGCGCGACCACGTCGGGTTGCAGCGAAATGTCGATCAGAACGCGGCCGAGTTCATACAGTCCGTGCTCGGGACCGCGGGGCGAGGGCGCAAGCGAGCGCAGCACATCGAGCCGGTCGAGAAAGTTGTACTCGATCGCGGCCACGAACAGCTCGGACTTGTCGACGTAGCGGGCGTAGATGAAGCGCTTGGCCACCCCCGACTGCCGCGCGATCTCCTCGACCGACACCGCTTCGAAGCCGCGCTCGAGAAACAGCCGCATCGCGGTCTGCAGCAGCACGCCGCGCCGCCGCTCGGCCTCCTCGCGGCTCGGTCGCCCGCCAGGACCACGTCTGAATTCGACAGTTTCCGTCACTCCATTCTCCCAGGGCGCGATGCTGCTCAACCGCATCATGCCCTAATCGCCATGTCCTGACCCGTCTTCTTCACGGGAAGCTGATCCGACCGGGCCGCAGTTTCGCTCGAAACGCGCCAGGGCCGGATTGACCTTACAGGACTTCTGGCATAATGCAACAGCATCGTTGCGTTGCATTTTAGTGGTGCCATCATGAGCCGGCGATTCCTCATTATTCTCGGCGTGCTGATCGGATCGGCGATGGCCGGCGGCGTGTGGTGGTCCTGGCGCGCGCCGGAGCGGGCGACTTGGCAGGGCTATGCGGAGGCCGACTATGTAAAGGTCGCCCCGACGCAGCAGGGCTTGCTCACCGCCGTGACGGTGGCGCGTGGCAGCCGGGTCGAGGTCGGCACGCCGCTGTTCGTTCAGGACGAGGGCGCGGATCGCGCGGCGCGCGATCAGGCCGCGCGTCAGCTTCAGCAGGCCCGCGACCAGCTCGCCAATCTCGAGGCTGCGGCCAAGCCGACGGAAATCGAGCAGGCGGAGGCCAACCTTGCCGATGCCCAGGCGACGGTCCAGCGCGCCAAGTTCGATCTCGATCGCGCCGAAGCCTTGATCCAGAGCGGCGCGGTCACCAGCCAGACCCTCGACCAGCGGCGCGCGGATTTTCGCTCCGCGACCGCAAAGGTCTCCGCGATGCAGGCGATGCTCACCCAGATGCGCGCGCCGACCGGCCGTCAGGGCGAGATCCAGGCGCAGCAAGCGGCCGTCGATGCCGCGAAGGCCGCGCTCGCCATGGCCGATTGGCGGCTCTCGCAGCGACGCGTGGCGTCTCCGGTCGATGCCCGCGTGGTCGACGTGCTGGCGCGGCCCGGCGAGACCGTCGCGGCCGGAACGCCGGTCGTGTCGCTATTGCCTCCGAGCAACATCTTCGTGCGCTTCTTTGTGCCGGAGGCGGATCTTGCCCGTGTCCATACCGGCGATACGGTCGTAATCCACTGCGATCGCTGCCACCGCGACATCACCGCGACGATCTCGTTCGTCTCGCCGCAGGCCGAATACACCCCGCCGGTGATCTACAGCGAGGAGAGCCGCGCGAAGTTGGTCTATCTGGTCGAGGCGCGCCCGCCGGCGGCGCAGGCTGCGCTCTTCAATCCAGGCCAGCCGGTGACGGTGCAGCCCTCCGGGGCGAAGCCATGACCGGTCATGTCATCGACGTGCATGATCTGCAGAAGACGTTCGGCGAGCGGCGCGTCGTCAACGGGCTGAACCTGCAGGTGTCGCGCGGTGAGATCTGCGGCTTCCTCGGCGCGAACGGCAGCGGCAAGACCACAACCATCCGCATGCTCTGCGGCCTCCTGGTGCCCGACGGCGGCACAGGCATCTGCCTCGGCATGGATATCCTCAGCCAAGGCCCGGCGATCCGGCGGCAGACCGGTTACATGACGCAGCGATTCAGCTATTACGAAGACCTCACCGTGCGGGAAAATCTCGAGCTGGTGGCCGGCGTCTACGAGATGGACGATGCGGATGCGGCAGTGCGCGACATCATCGCGGGGATGAGCCTCGGGCGCTATGAGACGCAGCTCGCGGGACATCTCTCGGGCGGCTGGAAGCAGCGGCTGGCGCTCGCCGCCTGTGTTCTGCATCGTCCGAAACTGTTGCTGCTCGACGAGCCGACCGCGGGCGTCGACGCGCAGGCGCGGCGCGAGTTTTGGGACCTGATCCACGACATGGCTGGCGAAGGGCTGACCGTGCTCGTGACCACTCACTACATGGACGAGGCCGAGCGTTGCAACCGGATCGTCTACATGGCGGACGGCCGTATCGTCGTCCAGGGCACGCCCGATGAAGTCGTCCGTCGCGCGGGCTTGCTGGTCTATGAGGCCACGGGCAACGCGATCGACGATGCGGCGCGGCGCCTGCGCCATTTGCCGGGCGTCGAGGCGGCCGCCGTATTCGGTCATGCGTTGCGGGTCGCGGGTACCGACCGCGCGCGGCTCGAGGCGGCGATCGCACAGGCGCCGGCCTGCGCATGGCAAGAAGCGGAGCCGCGCCTCGAGGACGTCTTCATTCATCAACTCGCAGCGAGGGAGGAGGCACAATGAGCCGCTTCTCCTTCAGAAGACTCCATGCGCTGTTGCGCAAGGAGTGGATCCAGGTGCGCAGGGATCCGATGACGCTCCGCCTGATCATCGCGCTGCCGATCATGCAGCTCTTCCTGTTCGGCTATGCGATCAACTCCAATCCGAAGCATCTGCCGACCGGGCTGCTGCTCAGCGAGCCCTCCAAATACGAGCGCACGATCGTCACGGCGCTGCAGAACACCGGCTACTACGACGTGAGGACCTACGCGTCGGAGGCCGAGGCGGAGCGGGCGATCGCCAACGGCAAGGCCTTGTTCGTGATCAATATTCCCCCGAACTTCGACCGCTCGGTCGATCGCGGCGAGACACCCACGGTGCTGGTCGATGCCGACGCGACCGACCCGACCGCGATCGGCAATGCGACGGCGGCGCTTGGCTCTGTCGTCAACAGTCTCAATCGCGACCTACCGGTGATCCGCCAGGCGCAACCGGCGAACGCGCCGTTTCAGTTCGTCATCCACGCGCGCTACAATCCCGAGCAACTCACGGTGCTGAACATCGTGCCCGGCCTGATCTGCATCGTGTTGACAATGTCGACCTTGCTGATCACCACGCTGTCGATCACGCGCGAGCGGGAGCGCGGCACGATGGAGAACCTGATGGCGATGCCGCTGCGGCCGATCGAGATCATGCTCGCCAAGATCGTGCCCTATGTCGCGATCGGCTACTTCCAGGTCGTTCTGATTCTGGCGGCGTCGGCGCTGGTGTTCGGGCTCCCGGTCCGCGGCTCCGTACCGCTCTTGATGCTGGCGCTCGGCCTTTTCATCGCCAGCAATCTGGCGCTCGGGCTGACCTTCTCCACGATCTCGGCCAATCAGATCCAGGCGCAACAGCTCGCGCAATTCATGCTGCTGCCATCCTTCATGTTGTCCGGATTCATGTTTCCGTTCCAGGGCATGCCGGTCTGGGCGCGGTGGCTCGGCGAACTGTTTCCGACCACCCACGCGATCCGGATCGTGCGGGCCGTGCTGCTGAAGGGCAACGGCGCCGCCGCGATCATGCCGGACCTGTGGCCGATCGCGTTGTTCACCTTGCTGGTGATCTGCGTGGCCATCTGGTTCTATCGGGAGACGCTCGAATAGCGCTCAGGCGCCATCCTGTCCGGGATTTTCGAGGCTGAACGTCTCGGACTGCTCATCATAGGCGAACAGCTCGGCGTAGCGGCCCCACGACACGATGGTCTTGAGCGTTTCGTCTGCATAGTCCTCGGACATGTAGTCTTCGAGCTCGTTGCGAAAACGCGCGGCGGGCGCCATGTGGGAGGGCCGTTCGTCGAGCACGCGCTTGATCAGGCCGAACACAGGGACGTAGCTGACGAGATGCTCGGCGAACAGCTTCTTGCGGGCGTCCGTATCGAGATGGGCGAAACGCACGCCCGCCTCAGTGAGCACCAGGTCGCCCTCGCTCAGATGGGCAAAGTGCAGCAGTTGCAGGGTTTCGCCGAGATGCAGGATTTCATCGGTCTCGAGCTGAAGCTGGCTCGCCAACACGGGCAGGTCGGCATGCCCGCCATAGGGCGGTCCGGCCAGTGTCTCGATCAAGCCGGACAGCTCGTTCGACGAAACGTGGTCGAGCACCATGCCGACGCCGCCGCCGGGAACGCCCTCGAGCGACGGCGTCTTGGGCTCCTCGCGCTGCGTCATGCGGGCATAAAGCTGCTCGACGAGCTGGCGGAACGTCGGGTCCAGCCGGTTGCGCGGATGCCTGAGGTCGATCTTGAACTCGGCGGCGACACGTCCCGGATTCGACGAGAACACCAGGACGCGGTCGCACATCAGCACGGCCTCCTCGATGTTGTGCGTCACCATCAGCACCGACTTGATCGGCAGCCGGCCCTCGATCCAGAGGTCGATCAGATCGGTGCGCAGCGTCTCGGCGGTGAGCACGTCGAGCGCCGAGAACGGCTCGTCCATCAGCAGGAGATCGGGATGCACGACCAGCGCTCGTGCGAATCCGACGCGCTGGCGCATGCCGCCGGACAACTCCTTGGGGTAGGCGGATTCAAAGCCGTCGAGGCCGATCAGGTCGATCGCGGCGAGCGCGCGGGTGCGCCGTTCGTTGGCATCGACGCCGAGCGCCTCGAGGCCGAGCTCGACGTTCTGCAGCACGGTCAGCCAGGGGAACAGCGCGAACGACTGGAACACCATGGCGACGCCGTTCGGCGGGCCGGCGATCGCCTCGCCCCGGCAAGTCGCATTGCCCGATGACGGCGCGACGAGGCCCGCGATGATGCGCAGCAAGGTCGACTTGCCCGATCCGGAACGGCCGAGCAGGCCGACGATCTCGCCGGCCTGAATGGTGAGATCGACTTTTTCGAGCACCAGCAATTGCTCGCCGCTTCCCTTCGGGAACGAGCGGGAAACGCCGTTGATGTCGATCAGGGCGGTCTGCTTGGTTTGGTCGAGCATCAGGATCCCTCTCGATCAGCCGAGCCGAAGGCGGCGCTCGCCAAAGGCATAGAGCGGCCGCCACAACAAGCGGTTAAACAACGTGACAAGGACGCACATCACGACGATGCCGAGCACGACCCTGGGAAAATCGCCGGCCTCGGTCGCGTGCGCGATATAGGCGCCGAGACCGGTGGCGACGAGATGGGTGTCGCCCCAGCTCGCGACCTCGGCGACGATCGAGGCGTTCCACGATCCGCCGGATGCGGTGATCGCACCGGTGACGTAATAGGGAAAGATGCCGGGCAGCACGACCTTCACCCACCATCGCCATCCCCCGAGGTGAAAGCTGCTGGCCGCCTCGCGCAGGTCGGTCGGGAAAGCGGCGGCGCCTGCGATCACGTTGAACAGGATGTACCACTGAGTGCCCAGGATCATCAGCGGGCTGAGCCACACATTCGGATCGAGGTGGAAGCGGACGATCAGCACGACGAACACGGGGAAGGCAAGGTTGGCCGGAAAGGCGGCGAGAAATTGTGCGAGCGGCTGCATCCGTTCCGCAAGCTTCGGCCGCAGCCCGATCCAGACACCGACCGGCACCCAGATCAGCGACGCCAGCGCGATCAGCGCGATCACGCGCACGAGTGTGACCAGTCCGTATCCCACGGCATCGACGACGTCCGACAGTCCGAGCGACGCGGAGAGATATCGATACGCCAGCCAGGCCGCATAGCCGGCGGCCGCTATGATCACCACAATCCAGATGCCGTCGACCACACGCGAGGGTTGGCTGCGCTTGTCGCCAGCCCGCAGCACCGGCAGCCAGGTGACGCGCATCGTCGAGATCGACTTGTTGGCCACGGCCAGCGGATAGGTCAGAGTGCGCAGCGCGCGCGTTCGCCTGAAAAGATCGAGCATCCATGACGTCGGACCTTCGCCGGAGGCGACCTGCTCGAAGCGGAATTTGTCGGCCCAGGCGACGATCGGGCGGAACAGAAGCTGGTCATAGGCGATGATGACGATCAGCATGGTCAGCAGCGCATAGCCGATTGCGGGCAGGTTCTTCTGCTCGATCGCGGTTGCGACATAGGAGCCGACGCCGGGGAGGGTGACCGTCGTGTTGCCGACGGTGATCGCCTCCGATGCCACCACGAAGAACCAGCCGCCGGACATCGACATCATCGCGTTCCAGATCAGGCCGGGCATCGCGAACGGAACGTCCAGCCGCCAGAACCGCTGCCAGCCCGAGAGGTGGAAGCTCTCGGTCGCGTCCTCCAGGTCCTTCGGCACGTTGCGCAGCGACTGATACATGCTGAAGGTCATGTTCCAGGCCTGGCTCGTGAAGATCGCGAACACGCAGGCGAACTCGGCACCCAGCACGCGGCCGGGAAACAGGTTCATGAAGAACACGACGGTGAAGGTGAGGAAGCCAAGGATCGGCACCGACTGCAGGATATCGAGCATCGGGATCAGCACCATCTCGGCGCGTCGGCTCTTGGCCGCGACGGTGGCGTAGATGAACGTGAAGATCGTCGAGCAGACGATCGCCAGCAGCATCCGCATCGTCGTCCGGAGCGCGTAATACGGCAGGTTGGCCGGATCCAGCGACACCGGAACGCGCTCGAGCTCGGACAGCGGCACGGTGGTCTGCTCGCCGCCATAGACGACGAGCACCATCGCGCCGACCAGGAGCAGCAGCGCCGCCAGGTCCCAGAAATTGGGCCGCAAGGAGACAGGCCCCCATACGGCTGATCGCACGTCCTGAAACGTCATTAGGCCACCTTCGGGGGCAGGATTCGGCATGGACGCGGCCCGACAGGTCGGAACCGGCCCCCGGGTCGGCTTATAGGCAGGATTTGCGACAAACCGGTAGTCGGAAGATCAGGGTCCGAGCTGTTTTGGAAGCCGGGCGCCGCGCCTCACATCGCCGGCGCCGTGCCTCCGCCGCGGTACGACCTGGAGTGGTCGTCAGCGCGTTCGCGTTACGTCGACGGGAAGGGGGGTACATTACGGATGGGCTTCGGCCCGACGCACCTGACCAGTGAGGCAATCGTTGCCATTTGAAGCGAGATGCTCGCCCAAGCGCCGTGCCGCTATCCCGACGTCATCCGCGACGCTGCTGTCCGGCAGTCCAGGAGCTAAGCGCGCCGCTCGGTGAGAAAGCGCGTCACCACGCCGCCGAGCCGGGCATGATCCAGGGGCTCGGCGAGCGATGCCTGGGCGGTTGCGATCATGTCTTCGGGCGCGTGGCCGCGATGGAGATCGCACAGCGCGTCAGCATAGCCCACGGTGAACTCGGGATGCGGCTGCACCGACAGCGTCGTGCCGTTTGCGTAGAGCAGGGCGGCGTGCGGCGTGAAGGTCGACGACATGATGGTGCGCGCGTCCGCGGGCGGGACGATGACCTGATCCTGATGCGAGCAGGCGATGGCAATCTCATTACCCTCGATCAGCCCGTTGTCCGGCGCCAGTTGATAGACGTGACGCCCCATACCCCAGCCCTTCTCCGACTTGCGCACCGTGCCGCCGAGCGCCTGTGCGATCAACTGATGGCCGAAGCAGACGCCGACCATCGGAACGCGCCGGTCGTGGGCCTTGCGCACGAAGTCCTCGAGCGGGGCAATCCAGTCGAACCCGTCATACACGCCCGCCGGCGAGCCGGTGATCAGGATCGCATCCAGCCCGGCCGGATCCGGAAGCCGCTCGCCGCCGGGGATGCTCACGACGTCACATGCGACCGAGGGATCGGCGGCGGCAATCATCCGCTCGAACATCTGCGGATAGGTTCCGTGGCGCTCGCGATAGCGCGAATTGACAAGCCCGGTTTCGATGATGGTGATGTGCGGCATGGCAAGTGCGGCGGATCAGGATGACCCGAGCTTTACTCCGAATTGGCAATCCGGCTCAAGCCGCCGGATGGGTGAGCATGTCGCTGCCGGGCGTACCCGGCAACAGATGCCGCGATGTTTTGTCGCTGTGGACGACGAGGCGGCGCGCGCATCAGCGCGCCTCGCGATCCCTCATGCAGGCATGCTACGCCTGACTGATCGCTTCGGACCGTTGTATCAACACAATGATCGCGCGTTTGGCGCAGCACAAACGACGATCCTGCCGCTTACAAGCCCGGTATCGCGTCTTGTTCGATGTCGAGGAACCGCGTGCGCGCTAGCACCATTCGCGGAGTATTGAAATTGGAATCTGTCGAATTCTCTGGATGGGGGAGCGCACGTAGCTGCGCGGCTCGCCCATTAGATACGTTCTAGTAGCCGCGCCGTTGCGCTTTGCCTAATCCCCATCGCGACACGGTGATGCGCGTCTCGCGCCGGTCGCGGCGTAGGTCGCGAACACCGATAGCCGCTGGGGGGCACTTTGAACGATTTGAATACGTCGCGCGCTGCGACCTTGTCCGCTGTCTGTGTATCGGCACTGCTGATGACCGGTCCATCCATCGCGCAACAGGCCACGTCATCGTCGACCACGTCCAACGAAACGGGTTCGCAACGCTCCTCTGGTCCGGGGCAGGCGCTGCCGCCGGTCGTGGTCTCCCCGTTGCAGCGTCGCAACGCGGCTGCGGTCGATCACCGGCGCAACCCGCTCGCGGCCTCACGCGCCGGAACAGCGCGACGCGCGGCCCATCGCGACAATGCGGCAGCGCCAGCCGCGCCTCCAACGGCTGGTACGCAGCAGGCGGCGCTGCCGCCGAGCTTCGCGGGCGGGCAGGTCGCACGCGGTGCGCAGCTCGGCTTGCTCGGCAACCGCGACTACATGGCGACGCCGTTCAGCCTGACGAGCTACACCGAGCAGACCATCCGCGACCAGCAGGCCACCAGCGTCGCCGAAGTCCTGACCAACAGCGATCCGTCGGTGCGCGCTGCGATCGGCAGCAGCAATCGCTATGACGCGTTGACCATTCGCGGTTTCCGGATCGAGAACAGCGAAATCGCGCTGAACGGGCTCTATGGCCTGGTGCCGAACTATCGCGTCAATCCGGCGCCTATCGAACGGATCGAACTGCTCAAGGGGCCAGGGGCCTTCCTCAACGGTATGGCGCCGCAGGGCTCTATCGGCGGTAGCGTCAATGTCGTGACCAAGCGTGCCGGCGACGATCCGCTGACGCGTTGGACTGCGGGCTACATGTCCGACGGCCGCTTCGGCACCACGCTCGACGTGGCGAGGCGCTATGGCGAGCAGAAGGAATGGGGTGTCCGCTTCAACGGCGCCTTCGACGCCGGCAATACGACGATCGACCGGCAATCGGTGCGCGACGGTGTTGGCTCGCTCGGGGTCGATTACCGCGGCGACCGCTTCCGATGGTCCACCGACATCATCTACCAGAACGACTGGATGAAGGCTGCGGCGCGTGGCTATACGCCCGTCACGGGCATCGCCGTTCCCGCAGCGCCCGATCCCAGAATCAATCTCGCCCAGCCCTTCGACTATGCCAGCGCGCGGAGCATTACCGGCCTGACCCGTGCTGAATACGACCTGTCGTCCAACGTCACCCTGTTCGGCGCGATCGGCGGCAATCATTTCGGCTTCGACAAGCAGGAGGCGCCGGGCGCTACGATCCTTGACAGCATGGGCAACGCGCAGTCGACCTCGCGCTACCAGATCGGCAAGTCGGATACGGTGTCGGGCGAGGCCGGAATCCGGTCGCGGTTCGACACTGGCCCGATCGGCCATGAGGTCGTCGTCAGCGGCAGCTCGCTGCAGCGGACAGACTGGCTCGGTCAGGTCAACTACGCAAATTACTTGACCAACATCTATAGGCCGACCCTGTTCGCGAGCCCGGGCGCACCGGTGTCGTCCTTCCCGGAAGCGAAGTCGGATACCCTCGATCTGAGGAGCGTCGGCGTGGCCGACACCCTCACGATGATGGACGGCCTGATGCAGTTGATTGTCGGTGCCCGCCAGCAGCAGGTGGTGTCGAGCAGCTTTGATCCGGTCAGCGGCCTTGCGACGGCGCACTACGATCAAAGTGCGACCTCGCCGTCGGTGGCGCTGGTGGTCCGGCCGATCCGCGAGCTCTCGTTCTACGCCAACTATATCGAGGGTCTCACCCCCGGCCCGACGCCTCCTTCCGGCGCCGCCAACACCAATGCGGTGTTTCCTCCATTCAAGACCAGGCAATATGAAGTCGGCAGCAAGCTCGATCTCGGCCGGTTCGGTGCGAGCCTCGCCCTGTTCCAGATCAGCATGCCGAGCGGCTTGATCGATCCGGTCACGAAAATCTACAGCCTCGATGGCGAGCAGAGGCACCGTGGCATCGAGCTGAACACGTTCGGTGAAGTGGCGCCGGGCGTGCGCGTGCTCGGCGGCGTGACGTTCCTCGATGCCAGACTGACGAAGACAGCAGGGCACATCAATGACGGCCATTACGCCGTCGGTGCGCCGGATCTGCAGGGCAATCTCGGGGTCGAGTGGGACACGCCGTTCCTGCCCGGGCTGACGGCGACCGCGCGTGCCATCTACACCAGCAGGGCCTATGTCAGCGCCGACAATCTCCAGAGCGTTCCGAGCTGGACGACGTTTGACATCGGTGCACGGTATGCGACCAAGCTTGCGGGACGTCCCACCACATTCCGCGCCAGCGTCACGAACATTGCCGACAGGCGCTACTGGATCGCCAATCCGACCGGCTACCTCATCAGCGGCATGCCACGGACATTGTGGCTCTCGATGACCGTCGACTTCTGACCGTCGATGGCGCCGGCGCTCGCCGCGTCCGGCGTCGTCCGCGTGATCGCCGGCGTCGTAATTGCGATGGCCGACTCAGTGCGGTAGCGCGGCAACTGATCCTCGAGCGAATAGCCGACACAGAGTGCAAGGCTCGACCAGACCGCCATGCTGAAATAGAGCGACATCCAGGCGATCTCTTCGCGCCATTCGGCGATGTCGTGGGTCACGACCCAGCGTGTGCTGACGTCACGCAGGCCCTCGAGTGGATGAAGCAGCTCGCCGCCGGCGGCGAGTTCTGCGCGCCAGCGGTTCAGGTACATCGGGACGTCGACGGTCATCAGGAATGCGAGATAGCCGGCGATGCCGAGGATCGCGACGATGAAGGCCCAGCGCACCGGACCCTGGAACTCCGGCAGCAGCCGGCAAAGCGCGATCCCGACCAGAAAGAAGACGACCGCCCACAGCGAGTTCTCGATCGCGTTGCCGAGATAATGGGTGGTGAGCACCGCATACCAGGAGAAGCATTCCGCGATCAGGATGACAGGCACGATGATCCAGGCGATGGTCACAGTGGTCTCGGCGCCGGTCATGGTGCCGAGCTGATGCAGGACGATCGCCCATTGCGCGGCAAAGCAGACCTCGGCGACGGTGGCGACCGAGCGGCCGACGACAACGCTCGACAGCCAGGTATCGAACAGGCAAATGCGCTGGACATCCGCGCGCGGCAGGATCGAGCGGAAGGCGCAGCCGAACACGTAAGCCGCGCACAGCAACAGCATCAAGCCGATGCCCGATGTGCTGCTCAGGCCGCCATTGCTCTGCTCGTGGAACTGGCGATACAGCACGAACCAAACCGCGACGTTGGCAGTGCTCACCAGGCTCAACAGGCCCCACCAACGGACCACCGGATTTGACCAGGACAGCGAAACCGGCCGCGCCCGCCACTCCATGCTCATTCACCGCTCCGCATGTAACCGAACTGACATTTCAATGTAGTAATTCTGTCACACGAGGGAGGGAATCACGACTAAAAAATGCGTGTGGGAGCGGGCTGTGGGCCGCGGCCGGCGACGAGCGGACCGTTGCGACTTCCGCGCGAACCGTGCGCTATTGTGATCGAAATTGAATTAATCCCCGGTAGGCAATCCCGGCGCGATCATCTACAGAGCGGCTCCGTTCTTTGGCCTCCGCAGGCTCAATCGAAGGTACTTTGTGACAACGAAAGTGACGGCCAGCTACGATCCGCTGTTGCGCAGGATCCATTGGGCAACGGCGGTGTTGTTCATCGCGGCGATGTTGATCGGGCTTTACTGCGGATTGCAGCCGGCGGGAACGTCGCCGCGGCGCGAACTGCTCGAAGTGCACAAGTCGCTTGGCGCGACGCTGTTTATCCTCGCGATCCTGCGGCTCATCGTGCGCGCCGTGACGGTGGCGCCGCCGGAGCCGGGATCGTTCTCGCCGCTGGTGCGGATCGCGGCACGACTCAATCACTGGGCGCTCTATGTGATCCTCTTCGCCATGCCCGTCACGGGATACATGTTCTCGTCGGCCGGCGGCTACTCGCTGCGCTATTTCTGGACCTTTAGCTGGCCCCGCCTGTTTGCCGGCGACAAGGCGGTCGCGCATGCGGGCGAGGTGGCGCATGGCCTGCTTGCCTATCTGGTCTATGCCGCGGTCGCGCTGCACATCGCCGCGACGATCTGGCATGTCGTCGTGAAGCGGGACGAGACGTTGTCGCGGATGTGGCCGCGTGCGAGCCGCAATCCGACCTAACGGGCGCGCCGGCGATCAGCCGCGCAGCGCGGTTTCCGGTATGGTGCGGCGGACCACCTCGCGCATCGCGAAGCTGGAATGGATGCGGGCGACGCCCGGCATCCGTGACAGATGCTGCTTGTGGATGCGCTCGAAATCGGCAATGTCGCGGGCGATGACCTGCAGGTGATAGTCGTCACTGCCCGACATCAAATGGCAGGACACGACATCGGGGCAGCGCGCGATCGCGGCCTCGAATGCCGCCAGATAATCCTCGCTCTGCTTCTCCAGCGTGATGGTGACGACGACCGTCGTCACCAACCCGAGCGCCGTCGGCTCGAGGTCGACGCGATAGCCGCGGATGACTCCGGTCTCCTCGAGATGACGGATACGCCGGGCGCAGGCAGTCGGCGACAGCCCGACCTTTTCGGCAAGCTCGATCTGGCTGGCGCGGGCGTCGGAGACCAACTCGGCAAGGATTCGGAGATCGATACGATCGAGACCGTCCACGCAGTTTTCCCCTAATTGTCCGGCCGGCTACGAAGAATATGAGCGTATCGTCGCGCCGACAAGCCGGATTTCGCTGAGAAACGCCGCCCGACGAGGATTAGTTTTGTGAAAGCCGGAAACGATTCTTTCAGGAGCGGATCATGCGTGTCGGCGTGCCCAAGGAGATCAAGGTCGAGGAATATCGGGTCGGGCTGACGCCGGCATCCGTGCGCGAATATGTGGCGCATGGACACGAGGTGGTGGTGCAGCGCGGGGCCGGCGACGGCATCGGCTCCGGCGATGACGTCTATCGCCAGGCCGGCGCCAGGATCGCCGATACGGCCGAGGAAGTGTTCTCCGCGGCCGACATGATCGTGAAGGTGAAGGAGCCGCAACCGTCCGAATGGACGCGGCTGCGCGAAGGCCAGATCCTCTTCACCTATCTCCATCTTGCGCCGGACGTCCCCCAGACCAAGGGGCTGCTCGCCTCCGGATGCACCGCGGTTGCCTATGAGACCGTGACCGATGCGCATGGTGGGCTGCCGCTGCTCGCGCCGATGAGCGAGGTTGCCGGCCGGCTTGCGATCGAAGCCGCAGGCGCTGCGCTGCGCAAATCCGCCGACGGCATGGGCAAGCTGCTTGGCGGCGTGCCTGGCGTTCCGCCGGCGCGGGTCGCGATCATCGGCGGCGGCGTGGTCGGCAGCCATGCGGCACGGATGGCCGCGGGGCTCGGCAGCGACGTCACCATCCTCGACCGCTCGCTGCCGCGGTTGCGCGTGCTTGATGACCTCTTCGCCGGGCGCATCCGCACCCGCTACGCCACGCTGGAAGCGATCGAGCAGGAGATCATTGCCGCCGATGTCGTGATCGGCGCAGTTCTGGTTCCCGGCGCCAGCGCACCGAAGCTCGTCTCGCGCGCGCAACTCGCCAGCATGAAGCGCCGCGCGGTGCTGGTTGACGTCGCGATCGACCAGGGTGGCTGCTTCGAGACCTCCAAGCCGACCACGCACCAGGCGCCGACCTATCTGGTGGATGACGTCGTGCACTACTGCGTGGCCAACATGCCGGGCGCGGTGCCGGTCACCTCGAGCCACGCGCTCAATCACGCCACCCTGCCGTTCGGTCTCGCGCTCGCATCGAAGGGGTTGCGAGCACTGGTCGAGGATCCGCATCTGCGGGCCGGGCTCAACATCCATCGCGGCCGCATCACCAACCGCGCCGTCGCCGAGAGCCAGAACCTGGCGGTCGTGATGCCGGAAGAAGCGCTGGCGTCGTGAGTGCGTTTGTACCCGGCCGCGATGAAAGAGGGCCATTGTCATCTGCGTAGCCTGGATGGAGCGCAGCGAAATCCGGGATCAGGTTGAACTGCCCCCGGATTGCGCTTCGCTCCATCCGGGCTACGGGTCGTTGTCAAGCCGCACAGGTGCAAGCCTCCCTCCATGTCGTGTTCGCCACTCGGCTCTGGCGGAGCCAGCCTCTGCATGATTTGATGCTTGCAGTCAAAGACGCGCCAAGCGGCGTTCGGCGGCGTTTGCCGCTGGCCTCAAGAAGCCAAAGGGAGCACTGTCTTGCAAAGGACCGGCCGCACGATGCTGGCCAAGATTTGGGACCAGCATGTCATTGCCCGCTTGAGCGAGGATACGGATCTCCTGCATATCGACCGCCATCTGCTGCACGATCTCGGCGGCTCGCGCGGACTGCTCGATCTCAAGAGCAGGGGTCTCAAGGTTCACAATCCCGAGCTGACATTTGCGACCCCCGATCATGCGATCTCCACCGCGCATGGTCGCGCCGGAACCAGCAAGATCGGACACGAGCTGTTGGCTGCGCTGCGGGTCGAGACCGCGGCGAGCGGGATTGCGATGTTCGACGTCGACCAACCCGGCCAGGGCATCGTCCACGTCATCGGGCCGGAGCTTGGATTGAGCCTGCCGGGAGCAACGATCGTCTGTGGCGACAGCCACACCTGCACGCATGGCGGCCTCGGCGCGCTCGCTTTCGGCATCGGGTCCAGCGAGCTGACGCATGTGCTCGCGACCCAGGCGCTGATCCAGCGCCGACCCAAGACGTTGCGCGCCCGTTTCGAGGGCAACGTGCCGCTCGGCGTCACCGCCAAGGACATGATTCTGGCGCTGATCGGGAATATCGGCGCAGCCGGCGGCACCGGCTATGCGGTCGAATATGCTGGCAGCGCGATCCACGACTTATCCGTCGAGGGCCGGCTCACGATCTGCAATCTCTCGATCGAGCTCGGTGCCAAGATCGGTATGGTCGCGCCGGATCAGAAGACCTTCGAATTCCTGCGCGACCGCCCCTATGCGCCGAAGGGCGAGATGTGGGAGCTCGCAGTCAAGGCGTGGCGTGAGCTGCCGAGCGATCCGGACGCGGTGTTCGACCGCGAGGTGGTGATCGATGTCGAGAAGATCATCCCGCAGGTGACCTGGGGCATCAGTCCCGAGCACGTCATCGGTATCGATGGTCGGATTCCCGATCCGAAGTCGGTTGACGATCCCGCTCGGCGCGCGGCGATCGAAACCGCGCTGGACTATATGGGCCTGCAAGGCGGCGCGCCGATCGCGGGCACACCGGTCGATTGGGTGTTCATCGGCTCCTGCACCAACAGCCGGCTGAGCGACTTGCGCGCGGCGGCGGAAGTCGCGCGCGGCCGCAAGGTGGCTCCCGGCGTCCGCGCCTGGGTCGTGCCGGGCTCGGAGAACGTCAAGCGCGCGGCGGTCGCCGAAGGGCTCGACAAGATCTTTGCCGAGGCCGGGTTCGAATGGCGCGAGCCGGGGTGCTCGATGTGCCTTGCCGCCAATGGCGAGGTGGTAGCGCCCGGGCAACGCTCGGTCTCGACCTCGAACCGCAATTTCGTCGGCCGCCAAGGCCCGCGGGCGCGGACGCATCTGGCGAGCCCGGCGAGCGCCGCGGCGTCGGCCATTGCCGGTGCGATTGCCGATGTCAGGATGATGGGACATTGACGATGCCGAAGCCGTTCAACAAGCTCATCGCGACCGCAGCGCCGATCATGCGCAGCAATATCGATACCGATGTCATCATCCGCATCGAGCGGCTGGTCGGCAATTCGATCCGCGGCACGCTCGGCAAATGGGCGTTCGGCTCGCTGCGCTATCTGCCTGATGGCTCCGAGAATCCGGATTTCATCCTCAACCGCGAGCCGTACCGCCAGGCGGAGATATTGGTTACCGGTCCGAATTTCGGCTGCGGCTCATCGCGCGAGGGCGCGGTGTGGTCGCTGCAGGAGATGGGTATCCGTGCCATCATCGGTTCGGGCTTTGGCGACATCTTCTTCGCCAACTGCTTCCAGAATGGAATCTTGCCCGTCGTCGTCGACCAGGCGGTGGTGGATTCGCTGGCGGCCGATATCGAGGCGACACAGGGCGCGGGCAAGGTCTCGATCGATCTGGAAACGCAGACCATCGTGTCGCCGTCCGGCGCGCGCCATTCGTTCGAGATCGATCCAAGGCGGCGCGAGGGATTGTTGAAGGGGCTCGATGAGGTCGCATTGACCTTGCAGCGCGACGACGAGATCCGCGCCTTCCAGGCCTCGGACCGCGCGGCGCGGCCCTGGATTCATTTTGCAAGGACGCCGGCATGAGCACGCACTCCAATATGGTCAAGGTCGCCGTGGTCGGCGGCGAGGGCATCGGTCCCGAGGTCACGGCGCAATCCCGCCGCGTGCTCGACTGGTTCACGGCCAAGCGCGGCGTGCCGATGACGCTGCGCGAGGCGCAGTATGGGCTGATCCCGTATCTTGCGACCGGCAAGGTGCTGCCGGAGGACACCGCCGAGGCGATGGACGAGGCCGATGCGATCCTGTGGGGCGCGACCGGCGGACCCGAGACCAAGGAGGTGCCGGCGGCGGCGCGCAAGGCCGGCAGCCTGCTTGGTCTGCGCAGCAAATACGATCTCTATGCCAACCTGCGGCCGATCGTGGCGAGTCCGGCACTTGCGGCCTCCGCGCCGCTAAAGCCCGAAGTGCTCGACGGCGTCGACTTCGTCATCATCCGGGAGCTGACCAGCGGCATCTATTTCGGCGAGCCGCGCGGAATCGAGTCGCTGCCGGACGGGCAGCGGCGCGGCTTCAACACCGAGCAATACACAACCAACCAGATTCGCCGCGTCGCGCGGTCCGCCTTTGAGCTGGCGCGAACGCGGAGGGGCAAAGTCTGCTCGGTCGACAAGGCCAATGTGCTGGAGACCAGCGTGCTGTGGCGTGAGGAGATCACTGCGCTCCACAAGGAGGAGTTCTCCGACATTGAGCTGACCCATCTTTATGTCGATAATGCCGCGATGCAGATCGTGCGCGCACCGCGGCAGTTCGACGTGATGGTCACCGGCAACATCTTCGGCGACATCCTGTCGGACTGCGCCGCGATGGCCTCCGGCTCGCTCGGCATGCTGCCGTCAGCATCGCTCGGACCGGTCGACCGCTACGGCCGTCGCAAGGCACTCTATGAGCCGGTGCACGGCAGCGCGCCCGACATCGCGGGCAAGGGCATCGCCAATCCGCTCGGCTCGATCCTGAGCGTCGCGATGCTGCTGCGCCTGACGCTGAACCGTCCCGCCGACGCCGACCTGCTGGAGAAGGCGGTGCAGGCCGTGCTCGCTTCAGGCGCTCGGACTGCCGATATCGCCGAGGCCGGCGCGAGGAAGCTATCGACCGTCGAAATGGGTGATGCAGTGCTACGTGCGCTCGACAAGGTCTCGGCGAGGGAGCATGCGTGACGGTTGGGTATCATTAGCGTAACGCGGAATGAACTGCCGTCAGGCAGCTCCTCGGGCTCCATCGGAAAGCGCCGGAGATTCGACCAGATTGTCCGAAGGTGAAGTCTCGCCATCGAGCCAGTCCTGCTCCCTGGCCAGCGCGCGCCAGGCAGCCTCCATCCGCTTGTATCGATTGTAGGTCGGCTCATCGGACGCGCGCTCTGCGAGCTGGGCGCAATTCTCCGCATTGTCGAGGAAATGCTGCGACTGTTTCATGGAACGTCCTCCTTGGTAAGGACGTGGGACATCGTTTCAGGCTATTCAACGCACCAAACATGATCATTTCGCCACAGTGGTGAACGTCTGTTCATCGAGTTCCATGATCGTCCCTTGGCGTGCGGACGTGAGCATTTGCAGCAAGTCAGGGAGCGCGAGCCGTGACAGAACCAACTGTCATCAACAAGGGGGAATGCGTCGAGAAGCGAAAGCGTCGATCATGACGACGATTGACGGCCGACCAAGCCTCACCCGAAGTTGACCGGGCTGTGGCGGACTTTATTGTTTCTCTCCCGATTTGATGGCGGAGCCCCGAACACGTCTCAGGCGTTGTTGGCAGTGTGAACTCCGTGGAGGGACAATGGCTGTCGAGACGGAGCTCAAATTCCGCGTTCCTGCGCGCAAGCTGAAGACGTTGGTGAGGCCGCGGATTGCCGGCAGCAGGAGCGATAAACCGTCCGAAAGCAATCTGGTTTCGACCTATTTTGACACCGCCAAGCACAAGCTGAAGCGGCGCGGCCTCTCGCTGCGCATCCGCCAGGATGGCCGCGGATATGTCCAGACCATCAAGGCGGCGGGCGGCACGCAGTTCGACCGGGGGGAGTGGGAGACCGAACTCGACAATGACGAGCCCGATCTGAGCAAAGCCGACAACACACCGCTCGAGGCAATCGCATCCAGGAAATTGCGTCGCAAGCTGAAGCCGGTGTTCGAAACGTCGGTGCGGCGGATCACCGTGCCGTTGCGCATGAAGCAGAGCGAGATCGTGCTCGCCATCGATCGCGGGCAGACCACCGTCGGGCATCGCTCACGCCCGATCGGCGAGATCGAACTCGAGTTGAAGAGCGGGCAGCGGCTCGACCTGTTCCGCCTCGCGAGGGCGCTGGAGCGGACGGCTGGAGCCGAACTCGACCTGCGCTCGAAGTCCGAACACGGATACGAGCTTGCCAGCGACCAGGAGCATCTCGTTGTCTCGGCCGAGCACATCGTGCTGGAGCCAGAGTTCACGTCCGGCGAGGCATTTCGGGTGATCGCGCGCGCGGCGTTCCGCCACTTCTCGTCGAACGCCGATGCAGTCCGCGAGGGCGAGCCGGAAGGAATTCATCAGATGAGGGTCGGCCTGCGCCGGCTGCGAACGGCGATCTCGCTGTTCTCGAAAATCCTGGATAGGCCGAGTACGGAAGAGGCCAAGGCGCAACTGAAGTGGCTGGCCAATGAGCTTGCGCCGGCACGCGAGCTGGACGTCTTCATCAAGGAGGAGATCGAGCCTGCCTCCCACGATGCCTTGCTGCGTCGTGGCGGCAAGGTGATCCGTCAGGAGTTTTCCAGAAACCGCGACCGTGCCTTCGCGCGCGCAAGGACGGCAGTCAGCTCGACACGCTACCGCGTCCTGTTGATCGACACACTGCAATGGATCGAAGCGAAGCAGACGATCTCCGCAGCGGACGAAGGCGGCCCAATCGGCCAATTTGCTGCCGCGTTGCTCTGTCGTCGCCTCAGAAAGCTGCGCAAGAGCGGTAGGCGTCTCGACGAGATGTCTGCGGCGGAGCGGCACAAGGTGCGTATCAGGGCCAAGAAAATCAGATACGCGATCGATTTCTTCGAGAGCTTGTTTTCCAGCAAGCGCGAGCAAAGGCAGCTTGCGCGGCAGTCAAAGCATCTGAAGCGGATCCAGGACGCGCTCGGCTCGCTCAATGATTTCGTTGCGCACCGCAGGCTGGCGGTTGATGCTGCACTCAAGGCGCCGCATCGAAAGGAGCGCACCCGCGCTTTTGCGTCGGGCGTGGTGCTCGGCCGCGAGGAGCAGGCGATCAAGCCCCTGATCAAGATCGCAACGAAAGAGGTGCGGGGACTGGGGAAGATTTGACGCGCCTTGCCGCCTCATCGCGGATCGTCCGACATCGATGCCGCGCCGGCGATAGGGCAATTACGCGCCTCGCGCTCCGCCGTTGCGGCCCGCTTGCGGCACTCATCGGCGTAAGCGCGCAGGCGCTCAGCAGTCAGCGCATCGATGCCGGTGCGTGCCAGCCGCTCGGCGCGATCGGCTTGATACTTGAGATCCTTGCTCGTCCGGGTCATGTCTGCCTCCATGCCAGGACAATTTGAATCGAGTTGCGACGTTCCCCGGCCGATTGCGGCATGGCTAACGAGCGGTTAACCGGTGGCGCGGGCTTGCCTTAGGTCACCGGCGCGGGGTTGAACAGCGTGAGGTCGTTGTGGATGCCCCAGCGATCCGACCACGGCTTGGTGCGGCCGCTTGCGACATCGAGAATCAGGCGAAACAGGTCCCAGCCTGTCTCCTCGATCGTCTTCTCGCCGGTCGCAATACAGCCGGCGTCGAAATCGATCAGATCCTTCCACCGACGTGCCAATTCGCTGCGGGTCGCAACCTTGATCACGGGCGCCGCGGCAAGGCCATAGGGCGTGCCGCGGCCGGTGGTGAACACCTGCAGCGTCATGCCGGAGGCAAGTTGGAGCGTGCCGCAAATGAAATCGCTCGCCGGCGTCGCCGCGAACAGCATGCCCTTCTGCCGTGCCTTCTCGCCGGGCGACAGCACACCGGTGATCGGACCGGAGCCGGACTTGACGATCGAGCCCAGCGACTTTTCGACGATGTTGGCGAGCCCGCCCTTCTTGTTGCCGGGCGTGGTGTTGGCACTGCGGTCGGCACCCCCGCGGGCAAGGTAGGCATCGTACCAGGCCATCTCGCGGATCAATGCCCGGCCGACATCCTCATTGACGGCGCGGCGGGTCAGAAGCTGGATGGCGTCGCGGACCTCAGTCACTTCCGAGAACATCACGGTTGCACCCGCACGCACCAAAAGGTCGGCGGCGAAGCCGACCGCGGGGTTCGCGGTGACACCGGAGAAGGCGTCGCTGCCGCCGCATTGCAGGCCAATCACGAGATCTGAGGCCGGGCAAGTCTCGCGCTTGCGGGTGTTGAGCACCTTCAACCGCGCCTCGGCCTGGGACATGATGGCGTCGACGATCGCGCCAAAGCCGTCAAAGGCTTCGTCCTGCATCCGTACGATGGCGTCGCCGACGCCTTCCGGCAGCAGCCGTTCAGGTGCGAGCTTCTCGCAGCCGAGCCCGACGACAAGGATCTCGCCGCCGAAATTCGGGTTGAGCGCAAGATTCTGCAGCGTGCGGATCGGCACCACGGCATCGGGGGCTGATATCGCGACGCCGCAGCCATAGGCATGCGTCAGCGGCACGACGTCGTCGACATTCGGATAATTCGGCAGGAGTTCGGCGCGAATGCGCTTCACCGCATATTCCATCGTGCCCTTGACGCATTGCACCGAGGAAGAGATGCCGAGAATGTTCTTCGTTCCGACCGAGCCGTCGGCATTGCGATAGCCCTCGAATGTAAAACCTTCGAGCGGTGCTAGCGCTGGTGGCACGGCGGTCGCGATCTCGAGCTGATCGAGCGGCGGCGCGTCGGGCATACGGATGCGCGCCTCGTCGACCCATTCGCCGGCTGATATCGGCGACAGCGCGGTGCCGATCACCTCGCCGTAGCGGATGATCGGTGCGTCTTCCGCGATGTCGACGAGCGCGGTCTTGTGTCCCTGCGGCACGAAGGCGCGCAGCGTCAGGCCGCAAGCGAAGCGTGAGCCGGCGGGCAGTCCGAAATCATTCACGACGATCGCGACATTATCGCGCGCGTTGAGCTTGATGTAACGGGGTTGTTCTTTCGCTGCGACGTCCTGGTCCATGATCGTTTTTCACAAACTCGCTGTGCTTGGGGAAGTCGGCCGAGCCGCCGACGACCACCTCTCCCCAACGGCGAGAGGTCGCGCCGAAGGCGCGGGTGAGGGGGAACAGGTCTCACGAGGGACCGTAACCCCTCACCCGGATCGCATCTGCGATGCGCTCCGACCTCTCCCAAGGGAGAGGTGGGCAGCGTCGTCGTGGTACGTGCGCCGTCATCACCCAGGGAAAGTATAAGCCGTCTTCACCGCGGTGTAGAACTCGCGCGCATAGGCGCCCTGTTCGCGCGCGCCGTAGCTCGAGCCTTTGCGGCCACCGAACGGCACGTGATAGTCGACGCCGGCGGTCGGCAGGTTGACCATCACCATGCCGGCCTCGCTGTTGCGCTTGTAGTGCGAGGCGTATTTCAAGCTGGTGGTGCAGATGCCCGAGGCGAGGCCGAACTCGGTGTCGTTGGAGATCGCAAGTGCCTCCTCGTAGTCCTTGGCGCGGATCACGCAGGCGACCGGACCGAAGATCTCCTCGCGCGCGATGCGCATCTGGTTGTTGGCCTCGGTGAAGAGCGCCGGCTGAAGATAGAAACCGGGCGTCTCGCGGTTCAAGAGCTCGCCACCCCAGGCAAGCTTGGCGCCCTCGTCCTGGCCGATCTTGAGGTAGCGGAGGTCCTGGTCGAGCTGGCTCTGGTCGACCACCGGGCCGATATGCACACCGCTCTTCAGGGCGTCGTCAACCGAGAGGCCCTTCATCCGCTCGGTCATGGCGCTGACGAAGCGGTCATGAATGCCCGCGGTGACGATCAGGCGTGAGGACGCGGTGCAGCGCTGGCCAGTCGAGAAATAGGCGCCGTTGATGGCGACCTCGACCGCGACCTTCAGGTCGGCGTCGTCGAGTACGACCAACGGGTTCTTGCCGCCCATTTCGAGCTGGAACTTCTTCATCGGCGTCGAGAGCACGCAGGCCTGCGCGATCTTGCGTCCGGTGGCGACCGAACCCGTGAACGAGATCGCAGAGACATCGGGATGTTCGAGCAGGGTCTGGCCGACCACCGAGCCGGAGCCGACCACGAGGTTGAACACACCGGCCGGAATGCCGGAGCGCGCGATGATCTCGGACAACGCATGCGCCGAGCCCGGCACCAGCTCGGCCGGCTTGAACACCACGGTGTTGCCGTAGCAGAGCGCGGGTGCGATCTTCCAGGCCGGGATCGCGATCGGAAAATTCCACGGAGTGATCAGACCGATGACGCCGACCGGCTCGCGGGTGATCTCGACCTCAAGGCCGGGCCGGACCGACGCGCCCTTTTCGCCCGTCAGCCGCAGCGCCTCGCCGGCGAAGAACGCGAAGATCTGCCCGGCGCGCGCGACCTCGCCAATGCCTTCCGGCAGCGTCTTGCCTTCCTCGCGCGCAAGCAGGCGCCCGAGCTCTTCCTTGCGGGCGAGGATTTCGAGAGAGATTTTGTTCAGCGCGTCAAAGCGCTCCTGCGGCGTCGAGCGGGCCCAGGCCGGGAAGGCGGCCTTTGCCGCGGCGATCGCCTTTTCGGTCTGCGCCTTGTCGGCCCGGGCGTATTCGCCGACCACGTCCTTGGTATTGGAGGGGTTGATGTCCCGCGTGATGCCGGAGCCGTCGACCCATTCGCCGGCGATGAAGTTCTTCTGGTGAGCGGTCATGTTTCTCTCCAACTCTTGTTGTTAGCGCACGAGGCAGGGACGCTTGTCGTCGAAGGTCCAGCCCGGGATCAGGAACTGCATGGCAAGCGCGTCGTCGCGAGCGCCGAGGCCATGCTGCCTGTATAGCGCGTTCGCCGCCGCGATGGCACTGCGATCGATCTCGATGCCGAGGCCCGGGCGATCGGGGATCGCAATCCTGCCGCCCTTGATCTGCAGCGGCTCCCTGGTCAACGCTTGGCCGTCCTGCCAGATCCAGTGGGTGTCGATCGCGGTCACCTTGCCGGGGGCGGCGGCGCCGACATGGGTGAACATCGCGAGCGAAATGTCGAAATGATTGTTGGAGTGCGAGCCCCAGGTCAAGCCGTTGTCGCGACAGGTCTGTGCCACGCGCACCGAGCCCTGCAGGGTCCAGAAATGCGGATCGGCGAGG
Organism: Bradyrhizobium sp. ORS 86; assembly: GCF_045571475.1. Classification (NCBI taxonomy): domain Bacteria; kingdom Pseudomonadati; phylum Pseudomonadota; class Alphaproteobacteria; order Hyphomicrobiales; family Nitrobacteraceae; genus Bradyrhizobium; species Bradyrhizobium sp. ORS 86. The sequence goes on from NZ_CP120699.1 coordinate 1,588,893, forward strand.
GGAATGTCGACCGCGCCGAGCCGTAGTGCGTGAGAGAGCTGGCGCCAGTCCGTCGCGATCATATTGGTCGCGGTCGGCAGCCCTGTAGCGCGACGGAACTCGGCCATGATCTCGCGACCGGAGAAGCCGGCCTCCGCTCCGCAAGGGTCCTCGGCATAAGCGAGCACGCCGTGCATGTTGCTGCAAAGGCGGATCGCCTCGTCCAGCGACCAGGCGCCGTTCGGGTCCAGCGTGACACGGGCCTTCGGGAACCGCCTGGCGATCGCGGTGACCGCCTCGATCTCCTGCTCACCCGCGAGCACACCACCCTTCAGCTTGAAGTCGGCAAAGCCATAATGCGCTTGCGTTGCTTCGGCGAGGCGCACGATGGCATCCGGGGTCATTGCCTCCTGGTGGCGCAGATTGAACCAGTCGGGCTTGCCAGTTTCGCCTTCGACGTAGGGCAGACTGGTCTTGCTGCGATCGCCGACGAAGAAGAGATAGCCGAGCGTCTCGACGCTGGCGCGCTGCTGGCCTTCGCCGAGCAGCGCTGCGACCGGCAGGCCGAGATGCTGGCCGAGCAGATCGAGCAGCGCGGATTCGACCGCGGTCACCGCATGGATGGTGACCCGGAGATCAAACGTCTGCTTGCCGCGGCCGCCGGCGTCGCGGTCGGCGAATGTCCGGCGCATCGAGGCCAGGATGTTGTTGCAGGCACCGATGGTCTGGCCGACGACGAGGTCGCGCGTGTCTTCCAACGTCTTTCGGATCTTCTCGCCGCCCGGCACCTCGCCGACGCCGGTGTGGCCGGAGTTGTCGGTGAGGATGACGAGGTTGCGGGTGAAGAACGGCGCGTGTGCGCCGCTCAGATTGAGGAGCATGCTGTCGCGGCCGGCGACGGGGATCACTTCCATCGCGGTGACGATTGGGGCGCCGGAAAAGCCGGCGCGGACCGTTTCCTGGATCATATGCTCCTCCCTCTGTCCTTGCTCGGCTCGGCTTATTCTGCCGCCTGTTGGGTAGCTGCCCGCGGCAGCTTCGCCACCAGTGCCGTGAGCTCGGCGATCTCCTGCTCGGTCAGGTCGGTCAGCGGCGGCCGCACCGGGCCGGAATCACGACCGATCACCTTCATGCCGGCCTTGATGATCGATACCGCATAGCCCTTCTTACGGTTGCGTATCGCGATCAGCGGCAGGATGAAATCCTTCAGGCCTGCATGGATGGTCTGATGATCGCGCCGGCGCACCGCGGCATAGAATTTGGTGGCGAATTCCGGCACGAAGTTGAACACGGCGGACGAATAAGTCGTCACGCCCATGTCGAGATAGGGCAGTGCGAAGGTTTCTGCCGTCGGCAACCCGCCGATATAGGTCAGGCGATCGCCAAGCTTTGAATAGACGCGGGTCATCAATTCGATGTCGCCGATGCCGTCCTTGTAACCAACGAGGTTCGGGCAGCGCTCGCAGAGCCGCGCCAGCGTATCGGGCTGGAGGATCGCATTGTCGCGGTTGTAGACGATGACGCCGATCTTCACCGACGCACACACCGCCTCGACATGGGCGGCGAGGCCGTCCTGCTCCGAATGCGTGAGGTAGGGCGGCAGCAGCAGCAGGCCGTCGGCGCCGGCCTTCTCCGCGCCGACCGCGATCTCGCGCGCGATCGCGGTGCCGTAGCCGGTGCCGGCCAGCACGGGCACGCGGCCCTTGGTCTCGTCGACCGCGACCTTCACGATCTCAGGAACTTCAGTCGGCGTCAGCGAGAAGAATTCGCCGGTGCCGCCAGCGGCGAACAGGCCCGCGACCTCGTATCCGCACAGCCAGTCCATGTTGCTGCGATAGGTCGCTTCGTCGAACGAATAGTCCGCCTTGAACGGGGTCACGGGAAAAGACAGGAGGCCGCCGCCGACGTGCCGGGCCATCTCCTGAGGGGTCATCTTGCTCATGGCGCCACTCCTTGAAAGCTTTTTGAGGGGATCAGGATGCACGAGAAGCGCGCATCCATGCGGCATTCTTAAGAAGCGGTTCGATGCGCGTCCAAGCCAAACGCGGTATCGAACGATGCGCTATTGGTATCAATCGTCGCCGCCATGCGGCCCGGCTATTTCCGTTGCGATGTCGATCAATGAGGGCAGCAACTGGTTCTCATAGTCGCGCCGCCACACTAGAAACAGCTCGACGGGGGCTGCCGCCCGCAGCTTCAGCGGCTTCAGCCTGACGTCCGCGATCTTCAGGCTCGCGGCGGCTTCCGGGACGATCGCGACGCCAAGCCCGGCGCGTACCATCGCGAGAATCGAGTGGATCTGGCTGAGATGCTGGACATAGCGCGGCAGCACATCGGCGCGGGTGAACTGCGTCACCAGCAGGTCGTGGAAGTAACGGGCCTCGTAGGGCGAATACATCACAAAGGGCTGATCGTCGAAGTCCTTGATCGTGATGATCTCGGCGGACGCGAGCGGGTGCCGCTTCGGGATCGCGGCGAGCAGCGGCTCGGCGACGACGCGCCGGCTTGCGAATTCGGGCCGCGCAATCGGTGGGCGCAGCAGGCCGGCATCGATCTGACCGGTGGTGAGCGCCTCGAACTGATCGCCCGAAACCATCTCCTTCAAGGAAAAGTCGACCTCGGGCAGGCGGCTGCGGCAAGTCGCGATCAGATCGGGCAGAAAGCCGTAGGCCGCCGCCGCCGTGAAGCCGATCTTGAGCGAGCCGGTCTTGCCGAGTGCGATGCGGCGCGCAACCTGCGACGCCGACTCGGCTAGCTTGAGGATGCGCCGCGCCTCGGGCAGGAAGCTGCGTCCCGCCGGCGTCAACCGCACCGAGCGGCTGGTGCGCTCCAGCAGCGGCGCATCGATGATGTGCTCGAGCACCTGGATCTGCCGGCTGAGCGGCGGCTGGGTCATGTTGAGCCGTGCCGCGGCGCGACCGAAGTGCAGCTCCTCGGCCACCGTGACGAAGCAGCGGAGCTGATTCAGGTCGAACATCGATACCGGCCCGGAATGGACGAGGCGGGGTTTGGTGCGTTCTAGCATCGATGCCTGCCGGAGACCAAGAAGACAAAACGGCGGCCGAGGCCGCCGTTGAACCGTTGTCACTGGAGACGGCTCTTACGCCGCCTTTAGCTGCACGCGCTTGATCTCGCCGACGATGAAGAGATAGGCGACCGCCGCGACCAGGGCGTTGGCCCCGACGAACACCAGCGCGCCGTTGAACGAGCCGGTGGCGGCGAGGATGTAGCCGATGATGATCGGCGTGGTGATCGAGGAAAGGTTGCCGAACGTGTTGAACAGGCCGCCAGAGACGCCGCCGGCTTCCTTCGGTGAGGTGTCGGAGACGACAGCCCAGCCGAGCGCGCCGATTCCCTTGCCGAAGAAGGCGAGCGCCATGAAACCGACCACCAGCGCCTGTCCCTCGACGTAGTTGCAGCCGATGATCGCCATCGACAGCAGCATGCCTCCGACGATCGGAATCTTGCGCGCCATGGTCAGCGAGCCGGTGCGGCGCAGGATGTAGTCGGAGATGACGCCGCCGAGCACGCCGCCGATAAAGCCGCACAGCGCCGGCAACGTGGCGACAAAGCCGGCCTGCAAGATCGACAGCCCGCGTTCCTTCACGAGATAGACCGGAAACCAGGTCAGGAAGAAGTAGGTCAGCGTGTTGATGCAGTACTGGCCGATATAGACACCGAGCATCATGCGGTTGCCCAGCAACTGGCGGATATGAGCCCATCTCGGGCCACTGTCCGGCGCCTTGCCTTCCTTCGGTGCGTCCATGTCGACCAGCGCGCCGCCGGCCTTGATGTAGTCGAACTCGGCCTCGTTGATCGCGGGATGGTCCTTCGGCTCGTAGATGGTCTTGATCCAGACGATCCCCACAACGATTCCGAGCCCGCCCATCACATAGAACACATGACTCCAGCCATGCTCGTGGGCGATCCAGCCCATCAGCGGTGCGAAGATCACGGTCGCGAAATATTGCCCGGAATTGAAGAAGGCCGACGCAGTGCCGCGCTCATTTCCCGGAAACCAGGCCGCGACGATGCGCGCGTTGGCCGGGAACGACGGTGCTTCGGCAATGCCGACCAGGAAGCGCAACGCGAACAGCACGATCACGGCGGATCCCGCAGCCAGGAAGCCGACCATGCCCTGCATCGCGGTGAAGGCCGACCACACGATGATGCCGATCGCATAGACCCATTTGGAGCCGAAGCGATCGAGCAGCCAGCCGCACGGCACCTGCGCGATCACATAGGACCAGCCGAAGGCCGAGAACACATAGCCCATCGCAACGGGATCGAGATGCAGTTCCTTGGAAAGGGCGGGGCCCGCGATCGACAGTGTGGCGCGATCGGCATAGTTCACGGTGGTGACGAGAAACAGCATCGTCACGATCAGAAGCCGGACGCGGGATCGCCGCGCCTCGGCGGCGGACACAATTGCGCTCATGGCGCCTCCTCGAAGATTTCCTCGAGGACTGTCCTAGAGAGATGGCGACAATCGGTCCAAGCCGAAGCTTGTATCGATCCATGCCGATTTTGAATTGATCCGGCCGGTGCCATGCCACCTTTGCACCAGTTGCGTTGGCCGGAGAATTAGTGTACGTTGAGTACAGTTATTGGGCGCTGTGTCGCGCTCTTGCATCGGGGTCGATTCCATGACCACGCCTCGCGACTACGACGTGTTCGAAGCCGGCGACGTGACACTGCAAAGCGGCGCCGTGTTCCCTCGGCTCAGGCTGGCTTACAAGACCTATGGCACGCTGAATGCCGCCAGAGACAACGTCATCCTCTATCCGACATCATTCAGCGCCCAGCACACCGACATCGAATGGCTGGTGCAGCCGGGCGGAGCGCTCGATCCCAGCAGCTACTTCATCATCATCGCGAACCTGTTCGGCAATGGCCTGTCGTCCTCTCCGTCGAATTCAACCGACGTGCTCGGCAATGCGCCGTTTCCCGCCTTCAGCTATTACGACGCTGTCGCGGTCCAGCGCCGGCTCCTGATCGAGCAGTTTGGCGTGTCGAGGCTCGCGCTGGTCTATGGCTGGTCGATGGGCGGCATGCAGGCCTATCACTGGGCGACGCGCTATCCGGACATGGTGGAACGGGCCGCGGTAGTCTGTGGCAGCGCCAAGTGCTCACCCTACAATCACGTCTTTCTCGAAGGCGTAAAGACCGCGCTGACGGCGGATCCGGCCTATCTGGACGGCCGCTTCGTCACGAAACCGGTGGCCGGCCTCCGTGCGATGGGCCGTGTCTATGCCGGCTGGGCGATGTCGCATGAATTCTACCGCAACGAGGTCTGGCGCGAGGCCGGCTTCACATCCCTTGAGGATTACCTGGCCGGCTCATGGGATGGTGCGTTCGCTCGGCGCGACGCCAACGACCTGTTGGCGCAGATCGCGATCTGGCAGAGCGGCGACGTCAGCCGCTGCGATGAATTCGGCGGCGACTTCGACCGAGCATTGGCCGCGATCAGGGCGCACATGCTGCTGATGCCCGGCCGCACCGACCGTTATTTCGACATGCGCGACAACGCGGATGAGCTTCCCCGGCTGGTCAATGCGCGTTCGGCAGCGCTGCGCGCGATCCCCTCGATCCACGGTCACCGCGCCGGCAATCCGATTAACAACGCGGCCGACCGCGCCTTCATCAACGCCGAGATCTCGGCGCTCCTGCAACGCTGACATGTGAGACGACCATGAGCATCGCGGAGACCCATGACGCCGGACCTCGTTTGAAGCCGCTGAGCCCGGAGAGCTTGCGCGACTTGTCGGTCAAGTCGAACCTTCCCGGCGCGGTGCGTGCGGCGAGCCATTACGGGATGATCGCGATCGTCGGAGCTCTGATCTGGCTGGTCGCGTCGCGCCACGGTTTGCCCTGGGCGTTGCCGCTGATTGCCGCGCAAGGCTACTTTGTCGCGTTCCTTTTCATGGTGGTGCATGAGACCGCGCACAAGACCGCGTTCCGAAGCCGCGTGCTCAACGTTGCGGTCGGTAACCTGTCCGCCTTCTTGATTGGGCTGCCTTACGAATATTACTACCTGTTCCACTGGGACCATCATCGCTACACGCAGGATCCGGAGAAGGATCCGGAGCTGATCGTCGGCCCCAAGCCAGGGTCGGACACCCAGCTCGCGATCGCCTATTCGGGATTGCTGCAGGTGCTGGTCCGCATTCGCCTGATGTTGCGGCACGCGCTCACCGGCAAGGTGACCGTGCCCTGGATTCCGCAAAACAAGCGCGAATCGATCGTGACGGAGGCCAGGCTCTATCTTACGGGCTATCTGCTGCTGCTTGTGGCATCGCTCGCGCTGCACAGCGCCATCCTGCTCTGGGTCTGGGTCGTGCCGCTGCTGGCCGGTCAGCTCATCCTGCGCCCCTACCTTTATGCGGAGCACACCGGTTGCGAGCGGACGCGCAGCGCGTTCGAGAACACGCGCACCACGATGACAGGCAGAATCATGAAATGGTTTGCCTGGAACATGCCTTACCATGTCGAGCACCATGCCTACCCGACGGTGCCGTTTCACGCGCTGCCGAAGCTGAACGCGATCGTCGATGGCCATATCGTGTATCGCGGCAGGAACTACCGCGCCGTGACCCGCGAGACCTGGGCGTGGTTTCGCCGTCAGCGGCAGACTGCCGGCTGACGAATGTCATGCATCCGCGTGCGGCCGCAGCACCAGGTTGACGAGGTTGCGGGCGTAAGCTGAGGTCAGCGGCTTGATGCCGAAGACATAGCGATAGAACAGGCTGCCATAGATCGCGTCATAGAGGTCGCCGGGCGCGCCGTTAGCGCCGATGCTGCCGTCCTGTTGGCCCGCGACAATCGTCTGCAGCATCTTGCTGCGGCGAAGGCCGAGATAACGCTCGTAAAACAGTTCCGCCGATCCGGCTTTCGAGATGCATTCCGAGATCACCGCGAGCTGGACACGCCCGAACTCGCCCTGAAGCGCCTCGACATAGGTCGCCACGTGGCGGCGGATGCGCGCCACCGGAGTGCCTGTCCCGGGCAACGGCACGGCACGCGAGGCCTGGTCGAGGAAGGCGTCGATGAGCAACGCCTCGCGTGACGGCCACCATTTGTAGATCGTCATCTTCGAGACGTTGGAATGGCGGGCGATCGCATCAATCGTGGTGGACGCAAGGCCGGTGGTCGCCATCAGCGTGTAGGCGCTTTGCAGAATGGCGGCAGTGGTCGCGGCGGAGCGCGGCCGGCCGCGGCGCGCCGTCGTGCCATCCTCCGTTTCCGCCTTGCTGCGGGTCATTGCGCGAAACTCCTGCCGTGCGCCTGCGTCATTGCATCATTGCGTCGGACATAGCACAAATCGGGCCGCGTTTCAGACTCGCGGTAGTGTACAAGGGACAAACGGAATGTTTCGCCACGCCACTTGCCGCTCGCCCGCAATGAACGTCAATCAAACGTCGAACAGGAGCACCTCGTGAAGGCCGTCTACAGCGAACTGCATCGCAGCCATGATCCGCAATTCTTTCTGGTGCGCGGTATGGTTCAGCGCACCACCGAGCAACCCGAGCGCGCCGATCGGCTGCTGGCAGGGCTAAAGGCGGGCAAGCACACGCTGGTCGAGCCGACCGCGTTCGGGCAGGGACCTCGGGCCCGGGTGCACAGCCCGGAATATCTGAGTTTCCTCGCCGAAGCCTGGGAGGCGTGGGCCGCGCTCGGCAACCAGGGGCCGGAGATGATCGCGAACATGCATCCGGTGCGCAACGCCGGCACCTATCCGACCCACATCGTCGGCAGGCTGGGCTGGCACACGGTGGATACCGCGTGCCCGATCGGTCCGGGGACCTGGGCTGGCGCCTGCGCGTCGAGTGACGTTGCGGTCACCGCCGCGCAGATGGTGCTCGACGGCGAGGACGCCGTGTATGCGCTGTGCCGTCCGCCCGGTCACCATGCCTATCGCGACCTCGCCGGCGGCTTCTGCTTCCTCAACAATAGCGCGATCGCGGCCGAGCATTTGCGCCAGAAGCATGAGCGGGTCGCGATCCTCGATGTCGACGTGCATCACGGCAACGGTACCCAGGGCATTTTCTATGAGCGGCCGGACGTGTTCACCGTTTCGATCCATGCCCATCCGTCGTTCTTCTATCCGTTCGTGTGGGGCTATGCCCATGAGCGCGGCGCGGGCCCCGGTCTCGGCGCCAATCTCAACATTCCCCTAGCCAAGGGCACCGGAGACGACGACTACATGAAGGCGCTTGCCGCGTCAGAGAAGGCGATCCGCGCCTTCGCGCCGACGGCGCTCGTGGTTGCGCTTGGCCTCGATGCGTCCGAGAAGGATCCGCTTGCGGGTCTCGCGGTCACCACCGACGGGTTCCGGCGGATCGGCGAGGGGCTGGCGCGGTTCGGCCTGCCGACGGTCTTGGTGCAGGAAGGCGGCTATCTCTCCGACATTCTCGGTGCCAATTTGACCGCGGTGCTCGGCGGTTTCGAAGCCGCGCGCTAGCTGCGGGCGATGCCACATTGGGCAAGGTGATCGATGTGCATTCGGCGCCCTTGCAGCTCGCCGCCGACAGCTTCATGCTGGGCGACGCCGCGTCGTCGAGGCGTTTGAGGACCGACCATGACAGCAGCCAAGATTGATCCGGCGCCCTTTGGCATACTGCCCGATGGCTCCATAGTCGAACGGGTGACGCTGCGGGGGGCGGACGGTTTTGAAGCCGCCATCCTGCCCTTCGGCGCCACGCTGCAATCGCTGATGACGCACGATCGGGACGGGCATTGCGACGACATCGTCCTTGGCCATGACGACTTCGACGGCTATCTCGAGCAGCGCAAGTTCTTCGGCGCGACCGTTGGGCGCTATGCCAACCGGATCGCCGGCGCGCGATTCGTGCTGGACGGGAGGACTGTTACGCTCGATGCCAACAACGGTCCTAACGCCTTGCATGGTGGCCCCGAGGGGTTCGATCGCAAGCTCTGGGAGATCGTTGAACTTACCGACAGTCCCGCGCCGACCCTGGTGCTGGCGCGCACAAGCCCGCACGGCGAGGAAGGCTATCCGGGCAATCTGCAGGCGCGCGTGACCTATAGCGTGAGTGGCGCGGAGCTTTCAGTGACGTTCGAGGCGACGGCCGACCGTCCGACAGTCGTCAATCTGACCAATCACAGCTTCTTTAATCTCGAGGGCGCGCGCTCGGGCAAGCCAATTCTCGATCACCGCCTGATGATCGCTTCGGCTCACTTCCTCGCGGTCGACGCGACCGCGATCCCGCTGCCGGAACCACCGCGTCAGGTCGATGGTACGCCATTCGACTTCCGGACGCCGGTGGCGATCGGGGCGCGCATCAGAATGGATGACGAGCAGCTACGGCTCGGCCGCGGCTATGACCACAATTATTGTCTGTCGTCGGGCGCGGGTCTGTGCTTGGCCGCACGGCTCGAGGCGCCCGGCAGCCGCCGCGTGATGGAGCTGTTCACCGATCAGCCGGGATTGCAGTTCTATTCGGGCAATTTCCTTGACGGCTCCACGGCGGGCAAGGGCAATCGTCTGTACCGGCAATCGGATGCGTTGTGTCTCGAGCCGCACGCCTGGCCGGATACGCCCAACCGCCCCGACTTTCCCTCGGCGCGGCTCGATCCGGGCCAGGTCTATCGGCGCTCGATCGTCTATCGCTTCTCAACGGTGTGACCATCTGAATGACATCGCCTGCCGAGGATGGCGAGCGCGCTGGCGTGGCCGCGCTGTCGCATCCGTCTCCTGGTTGACGCGACCGCATGATTGGGACGACAGTACAAGTATGGTCCGCAAATCCGCCAAGGCCCCGGGCACTCGCAGGCCGAATATGCGCGAGGCCATCCTCGCCGCGGCGGAGGAGTTGTTGTCGACCTACAGCTTCAACGCCGTGCCAGCGCGCGACAGCGTGGCCTATCATTTCAAGACACCGGTCCGACACAGGACTACGATCGGGGCGAGCGCTCAGGGCGAAGGCAGATCGTAATTTCCGGAGTTCGCTGATGGACAGACTTCGGCTACGCACCGTGCTCGGGAATCATCAGCACGTTCAGGCGCTCAAGACGGGTGCGCTGCGCTCGAGGCTGTTCGATCTCGATATCATTGAGTTCGCGCCGACCAACGCCGCCTTCAAGCCGATGGTGCGGGAGCAGGCGTTCGACGTCTGCGAGATGGCGGTCGTCACTTATCTGATGGCGAGAGCGCACGGCAAACCGCTGGTGTTGCTGCCGGCGGTCATGCTGGGCCGGTTCCAGCACGGCTACGCTCTATATCGAGCCGATCGCGGCACACTTGTTCCCCGCGATCTCGAAGGCAAGCGGGTCGGCATTCGCTCGTTCACGACCACGACGGGGGCGTGGATGCGCGGCATCCTTGCCAATGATCACGGCGTGAACCTCGACAAAGTCGATTGGGTGACATTCGAGGACCCGCATGTTGCCGAGTATGTCGACAGGACGGAGCACGCGCCGAAGGGAAGGAACATTATCCAGATGTTGAAAGACGGCGAGCTCGATGCGGTGCTGGGCGAGACCTCGAGCGATCCCGCGCTCAAGCCCTTGTTCGACGATCCAGCCGGAGATGCTGCGCGCTGGTATCGACGGCATGGCGTTGTGCCGATCAATCATCTGGTGGTGGTGACGGAAAGGCTTGTGACGTCGCGGCCCGACGTCGTGCGCGAGCTCTATGATCTCCTCAAGCGCAGCAAGGCCGACGCTGAGCCGCCCGGCGCTCCGGACCCGCTACCTTTCGGCGTCGAGGCGAACCGCAAGCCGCTCGAACTGATCATCGACTATTGCGTTCAGCAGGCGCTGATCCCACGGCGCCTACAGGTCGACGAGCTGTTTGACGACACAACACGGGATTTGAACTGATGACAGTCGCAAACGATCCGAGGCAATGGCACGTCGGCCTGCTCGGCTACGGCGAAGTCGGCCGCATCCTCGCCGAAGACCTGCGCAAGCAGGGCGTCAAGGTCTGCGCCTACGACATCAAGCTTGCGAGCGAACCGGGACAGCCGTTGCGCGAGCACGCGGCGGAGATTGGTGTCGAGTTGATGCGATCGCACGCCGACCTCGCCGCGCAGTCGGATTTCATCGTCTCGGCTGTGACGGCAAGCCAGGCAGTGCCGGTGGCCGAGGCCTGTGCGCCCGCGATCAGGAAGGATACCTGGTTCCTGGATTTCAACTCGGCGTCACCCGGTGCTAAGCAGCGCGCCGCGTCTCACATCGACGATGCCGGCGGTCGCTATGTCGAGGGCGCGGTGATGACCTCGGTGCCGCCGTACCGGATCAAGGTGCCGCTGCTGCTCGGCGGCCGCGGGGCGCAGGAGCTGGCGCCGCTGTTGGTCGCGCTCGGCTTCGCGGCCAAGGTCGCAAGCGACCAGCTCGGCGTCGCCTCGGCGGTCAAGATGTGCCGCAGCATCATGATCAAGGGCCTGGAGGCCATGGTCATCGAAAGCTTTACGACCGCACGCGCCTACGGCGTCGAGGCTGCGGTGCTCGCCTCGCTGAAGGAGACCTTTCCGGCGATCGACTGGGAAAAGCAGGGTGCCTATTTCTTCCAGCGTGTGATCGAACACGGCCGGCGGCGCGCCGAGGAGGTGCGTGAAGTGGCGGAGACTGTGCGCGAGGCGGGGCTCACGCCATGGTCGGCATCAGGCACGGCAGAGCGGCAGGCCTGGGTCGCCGATCTTGCCGACGAGGGTGTGTTCGGAACCAGGGGCACGCTGGAGTTCGCCCGCAGCGCGGACTGGCGCATTGAGGCGGACCGGCTCCTGGCGCGGATCAAATCCTGATTGCAGGCACTGGCGGAGATTCCGCCGCGTTCCTTGTTGTTGCATGATGCGCTATTGCTCGATGAAAGCTCTTTTCCAGGAGGCACTCCCATGAAGTTTTCCGGCAAGGTGGTCGCCATCACCGGCGCGGCGCGTGGCATCGGCAAGGCTTGCGCTGAGCGCTTTCTCTCCGACGGCGCCAAGGTCGTCATCTCGGATGTCGACGGTGGCGCGCTTGCCAAGACTCTGAACGAGCTTGAACTGCTCGAACATCCCGGTGACCTGCGCACCGTCGAGGCCGATGTCAGCAAGCGTGCCGATGTCGACCGTATCGTCGCCACGGCTGTGAAGGAGTTCGGCCGGCTCGACGTCATGGTCAACAACGCCGGCGTTGCGCGCAACCGCGACTTCCTTGATATCAGCGAGGCCGAGTTCGACGATGTGATGGGGATCAACCTCAAAGGCGCGTTCTTCGGTGTCCAGGCCGCGGCCCGCCAGATGATCGCGCAAGGCGGCGGAGGCGTCGTCATCAACATGTCCTCGGTCAACGCGCTGCTCGCGATTCCTTCGCTTGCGACCTATGCGATGTCCAAGGGTGCGATGAAGCAGCTCACCTCGGTGGCCGCGGTGGCGCTGGCGCCGCACGGCATCCGCGTCGTGGCGGTCGGGCCCGGCACGATCCTGACCGAGATGGTGGCGACCGCGATCTTCTCCTCCGAGGACGCGCGGCGCAGCGTGTTGTCGCGCACGCCGGCCGGCCGCTGTGGTGAGCCGAGCGAGGTCGCCTCCGTCGTGGCGTTCCTCGCCAGCAACGATGCCTCATACATCACCGGCCAGACCATCTATCCCGACGGCGGGCGCCTGATCCTGAACTACACGGTCCCGGTCAGCGACCAGAAATAGGCGAGGCGAGCGTGCGGAGGTGGCAGCAGTTCAGCGTCAGCGGCCCCTGAACTGCGGCTTGCGCTTGTCCATGAAGGCGCGGCGGCCTTCGCGAAAATCCTCGCTGTCCATGCAGTCGATGCCGATCTGCTTGATCGCGGCCATGTCGCGGTCATCGGGATCCTTCAGCACCTGGGCAATGGTGATCTTGGCGGCCTTGATCGCGAGCGGCGCATTGCCCGAGATGGTACGTGCGATCTCCATCGTCGCGTCCCAGAGTTCGGCATCCGGCAGCACCCGATCGACCAGCCCGATCCGCAGCGCCTCCGCGGAATCGATCCGCATGCCCGTATACATGATCAGCCGCGCCCAGGACGGGCCGACCAGCGACACCAGATGGCGCAGCCCGTCATAGCCATAGGCGATGCCGAGCTTGGCGGCGGGAATGCCGAACTGGCCGCTTGTGCCGGAGATGCGGATGTCGGCGAGCATCGCGACCTGCATGCCACCGCCGAGGCAGAAGCCGCGGATACAGGCGATGGTTGGCTTCGGATAGTCGGCAAGCAGGGCGCGCTGGGCGGCGCTGCGCCGTGAATATTGCTCCGAGGCTTCGGCATTGTGCCTGGTCTTCTCGAACTGGCTGATGTCGGCGCCCGAGACGAAGGCCTTGTCGCCGGCGCCGACCAGGATCACGACGCGGACATCGGGATCGTCGCGCAAGGCCGTCAGTGCCTCGCCAAATCCTCCCCACATCTCGAGCGACATCGCGTTGCGCTTGTCGGGATTGTTGAAGGTGATGACGCCGACGCCGTCGACCACGCTTTGCAGGATCTTGCCATCGGCGAGCGACTTCTGGGGGACGTTGGGCATGCTGAGGTCCGGTCTGGTTCAGGGATCGAGGAGCAGTCCGAGCTGGTACGTTCGGGCTTGGCTCATGAGTCTAGCGAAAACCGTCCGCTCGTCATCCCGCCTCAGGAGGCGACCTGGTACACGCATAGCGCGCCTACGGATTATTTTGTGCCCTCCGTAGTTGTGCGGTGTCAGAAATAAACGCCCCGGCAAGGCCTGACGTTTACGCTGGCCGGAGCCCGGCGTCCGTCCCCGGTTTAGGCTTTCATTAGCAATTCGCCGGTAGAACCGTACGGCACCCGGGCGCGGGGACCCATCCCGCGCCAGGTTGTGGCGTGAGCCGCAGCGCCCGCTGCCGGCGGAGCGTCGCTCCGGACGGCGCCTTCCCTCGCGCCGGCCAGAACAGTCAAATCCATCCGAAGCTTGTGCGATCAGATCACGTCCAGCGAGGACTCGCCGTGTCTGTTGAAAAGTTTCTGAAGCAGCGCGCGGTCAAGATCACTGTTTACGGCAGCTACACGCTGCCGAACTGGTACGACGCGCAGGGCCGGCTGCGCACCTTCGCCTGCCGTACCACGCGAGTCTCACCGTTCCGCATGATCGTTGACGTCCCTGTCGTCGGCAAGATCGGGGATCGGTTGACGTCGTACTTCGAAGAGTTCGGCAGATTCGAAGGCTCCATCACCGACACCATGAGCGGGAGCTTCCTGTTCGAGCTCGAGATGACCCGGGCGATGCGCGAGAAGTTCGCCGACAAGCTGACCTGGATCGAGAAGAGGCAGAAGGATCCGAGCATCCTTGAGGTGCGCGACAATCCGCGTTTTATTCCTTCGGATCCCCACGCCGTGTTGACCTTGGCCGACGGCAGCATGCGAAGTTGCTTGCTGATCGACGTTTCGCTGTCGGGTGCGGCGGTCTCTTCCGAGGCGCAGCCACCGATCGGCATGCCGCTCGCAGTCGGCGCGTGCATTGGACGCGTGGTCCGGCATCTCCCAAACGGGTTCGCGATCAAGTTCGTCGAGACCTACAAGCAGAAGGATCTGGTGCGGCTGATCTCGCGCAAGACTAGGGAGCTTCAGCCGGCCTCCGCCGAGGCCGATCCGGTTGCATAGCCGGCGGGCGCCGATGACCGTGTGAGCTTTCAGCCCGGACGAATTCCTTGGCTCGAGGAGGCCTGCCGGATTACGGCGCCAGGTCCTCGGGGTCGTGTACCGATTTTAGCCGCGACGCACCGTCGTCCGGCGCCACTGCGATCGCAATCTCGCGCGCGAGATTGGTGCATTCGGCCCAGAGCAGGAAGAACACCAACGGTGGTCGCTGGTTCGCACGCAGCATCTGCCGGCAGCGCTCCGCGGCACCTTCGATCGCCCACCATTGCCGGGCGACGACCATGACCCGACGGAAGCTTCGCAAGGTCCCGGAGAATTTTTGCGGATCGGCGCCCGAGAGCGTTCCGCAATGGTTCAGCCAATTCAGCCCAGCGTAGATCGCGATCCCGTAGTCCTCGATCGCCGTGCCCGTGAAATCAACGATCGTATTCTCGTGCGGGCGTTGCCGCAGGAAGCCGTCGATCATCTCGGCCTGGCGGGTGGCATCGATGAGCAGCGGCGGGTCCTGCCGCGGCACCAGCGGCAGATAGCGCATGGCTTCGAGCCGCGTGTGCTCCCAGATGGCGCGGACATCGCCGTTTGCGTCCGCCGGCTTGCGCTTGCAGGCCGGATAGAGCAACGCGCCGTTATCGACGAGGTCGAGATAGCGCGGCACCGCTTTGTCGAGGGTGGCGAGAAACGTCGATGGGTCGGTGAGGCCGCTGAAGTCAAAGGCGGCGTCCTCCAACGGCTTCTTGACGCGTGTCCAGCCAAACGTGGCCATGCGGGCGCCCCGATCTCAACCTGTCCGTAGGCTAGATGGAAAATCAGGCAAATCAAATGCGGCATTTACGGCCGGTTGACCGGCGCAATCCCCACTCATAAGTCATGGTCATCGGCGTGCGCCGCAGCTTGCCCCGCAACCGCCGACTGTCGGGACCGCACCGCCATGACCGCCACAGATCGTCAATCGCATTGGCAGACCGTCTATCTGACCAAGGGCGAGCAGCAGGTGAGTTGGTCGCAGGCCGATCCGCAGCCCTCGCTGCGCCTGGTCGAATCCGTCGCCACGAGCCGGGACGCAGCCATCGTCGACGTCGGTGGTGGCGCGTCGCGCCTCGTCGACGCCCTGCTCAAGGACGGCTTTCATGCGTTGACGGTGCTCGACCTTTCCGGTGCCGCGCTCGCGAGCGCGCGGGCGCGGCTCGGCGCGGCGGGCCAAGGCGTGCGCTGGATCGTCGGCGATGCGACTGTCTGGCAGCCGGAACAGGTCTTTGACGTCTGGCACGACCGCGCGGCATTTCATTTCCTGGTCGAGGAGGCGGACCGCTCGGCCTATCTCGACCGCCTCAATCGCGGCGTCAGGCCGGGCGGTCACGCCGTTATCGCCACCTTCGCGCTTGACGGTCCGGAGAAATGCAGCGGCCTGCCGGTGCAGCGCTACGATTCCTTGACGCTCAGCCGGACGATTGGTCCGGCATTCGAGCTGGTCGCGCAGGAGCCGCATCGGCACGTCACCCCCTGGGGCGCGACGCAGTCCTTCCAGTTCAGCGTGCTGCGGCGCCTGTAGCGGATCGTCGACCCGGCATCAGACGACTTGCGCGACCTTGTAGGCGATGCCGCCCTCGACGAGGTAACCGATCCCCACGCAGACGATGTCGTTAAGCCACGCGTATTGGCTCGAGCCTGTCTCGAACAGCGGGGTGGTGCGGAAATAGTAGCTGCGAGGATCGACCTGGTAGCGCCTGACTGGATCAGCGATATCGGCGCGCAGTTCGGCTGGCGTGACCCAGCGGCCGCCATAGGTCATGTGCACCAAGGCGCCGTCATGCGTCTTCAGCACCAACCGCACATCCAGCGACATCGTTCCGTCCGGGCGAAACAACGCCCAATCGCCGCCGTCGGCGAGAACCTCGCCGCGCAATCGCGGCCCCTCGAACGTGCCGCCGGCCGCGCCGAACAGCACGCGACGGCCAAGCGGGCCTTCGCCGATATCCAGACGCGGCTTGAGATCGATCACGATGTCGAACAGATGCTCGGTGGTGATCGCGTCCAAGTGCTTTACGCGTGGGTCGCTCACTGCTGAGTCCTACCGTTTGAAGTCGTCATTCCGCAGCAACCGGAACGGAGGGCCGCTGCGGAAACAGCTTGTTGCGTACGGCGTCGGTCGACACCCCGGACTGGGCGCAGAGCTCGGAAAGGTCGAAGATGAAGCGCTCGCGGGCGATCAGGCCGTCCTTGAAGCCGAACTGGATCACGACCGGCAGTACGGCGCGCCTGTCGTTCGGGGTGACGCCAAAGCGGTCGCCGGTCATCGTCATGCGGGCGGTGCCCCAGCAGATCAGCGTTTCGCCATTGCCGGCATGACCATCGAGCGCGACGTCGTAATCCGGAAACGACACAAAGAACCGCGCCAGCGTGGCTTCGTTCTCGGCGAGGCCGCGCGCCTTGGTCCCGAACGCCGGCGCTTCCAGCAGCATGTCGGGGTGAAACAGCTTCATCGCCGCGGGAAGGTCTTGACGGCTCTTGGCCGCAGCGAGCGCGTTGGCGAGCCCGAACATCTGGTGCGTCTCCACGGTGGACCTCATCCATTCAGAATGTATTTCACATACACAATGTATGATATATACTGTTCGTATCATGGGGGTCAATGTCTATGTTCGCCGGATGCGCCGCGATGGAATCCAGCGAAGCCGCCGGGACGAACATACTGAAGCCACGCGACAGGCATTGCTGTCGGCGGGACGCGAGATATTTGCGCAAGAGGGCTACCAGGCCGCGAGCATGGAGGCGATTTCGCGGGCGGCGCGGGTCACGAGAGGCGCGTTCTATCACCACTTCGATGACAAGAAGGCGCTGTTCGACGCGGTCGTCGTTGCGATGCAGGTCGAGGCGGCCGCAACGATTCAAGAGCGCGCGAGGGCGCAACGGAAGATCCGGGATCGCCTGACGATCGGCATCGACGCCTATCTGGACGTCTGCCTGGAGCCCGCTTACGGGCGCATCGTGATCCAGGAAGCTCCGGCCGTTCTCGGCAATCAGCGCTATCGCGAGATCGAGGAGGCGCACCCGATGGCGCTGCTCGGCGCGACGCTGAATGCACTGAAGCGCGACGGCGAGATCGCCTTTGACGACATGGGCCTCTTGACCCGGCTGCTTGATGCCATGATCTGCAAGGTGGCGATCATGCTGCCGGACGCAGACGACGCCAGGAAGCTGCGGAAGGATGCGCACAAGCTGTTCGAAAGCCTGCTGACCGGCCTCAGTCAGAAGGAAGGGTGACGAAATGACAAATGCGCCACGCGCCATTGGCGAGATCGCGAGCTATCACGCCCATGTCTATTACGACCCCTCGAGCAGCCGGGGCGAGGCGGAGCGGCTGCGCAACTGGATCGGCGAACGCTTCCTGGTCACGCTCGGGCGCTGGCACGACGTCAAGGTTGGCCCGCACGATCAGGCGATGTATCAGGTGGCGTTTGCGGCTGAGTTGTTTCCCGCACTGGTGCCATGGCTGATGCTGAATCACGGCAGTCTGAGCATCCTGGTTCATCCCAACACGACCAATCCGCGGCGCGATCATCGCGACGATCCGCTCTGGATCGGGACGCCGCTTGCCGTCCATGCTGACAAGCTGCCTGAGGAGGCCGAAATGGAGCATGCACCGGCGCCGAATACGACGCCGAGCTTGCGTCCCTGAGCGCGGCACGCAGATTGCGCCCTGCGTCCGGGTCTCTAAAGTTTGAGCGAATTGCGTTGCAACCAAGTCGTTTCAAACTCATTGCGTTTTGCAACGTGAGGTTAAGTCGCGGTTCCTACGTTCGGCCGGACAAATTGTTGTTTCGGGCGTTCGCATGTTTTTTTCGTTTCGAAGCAGATCGCTCTGGCGGGTGGTTGGGCCGCTGATCGCGATCGTGTTTTTGCAGGCGAGCCTGTCGGCCGGCAGTCTCCAGGTGATGTCAGCGGTGCGCGCCTATGTGGCGGGCGAGAGCCTCTGGTCCAAGGGGCAAAAGGACGCCATCCACGATCTCCAGATCTATGTCAGCACCGGCACGGCGGACTATCTGCAGAAGTTCGACACTGCGATCGCGGTGCCGCTTGCCGATCGCACCGCGCGGCTGGCGCTTGAAGCGCCTGGTGACAACGACGCTGCGGCGCGCGCCGCGTTCGCCCAGGCAGGCAATCATGATGACGACATCGGCGGACTGATTTGGCTGTTCAAGTATTTCCGCAGGCTGCATCACGTCGCCGGCGCCGTGACGGCGTGGCGGAATTCGGATCTGCTGCTCGACCAGCTCATCCAGATTCGCAACGAGGCCGAAAAGGACCGCGCATTGCACGATCCGTCGGCGGCGACCATCAGGCATTGGGCGGAACGGATCGGCGCGGTCGACGCGGCGCTAAGCGCGCTTGCCGTCGATTTCTCGGATCATCTCGGCAAGGCGTCGCGTCAGGTGTCCTGGCTGCTCTTGCTCGTCAACGCCCTGATCGCGGCCTGCCTCGCCGGCATCGTCCTGTTCCACACGCGACGGATACTGCAGCGGCGCTGGCTGGCGGAGACCGCGCTCGCGGTGGAGAAGGAGCGTGCCCAGCTTACACTGGCCTCGATCGGCGACGCCGTGATCGTGACGACGCCGGACGACCGCGTCGGCTACATGAATCCCGCCGCCGAGCGGCTGCTCGCCGCGGGGCAGGATGCGACCAACCGGCCGGTCTCGGCGCTGTTCCGAATCGCCGAGCAGCCGCTGCAGGGCTCGTTCCGGACGCTCGAGGCCGACGGCGAAAGCGCGTCGCAGCAGCGGTTGCTGCTGCGCCCCGATCAGTCCAGCGTGCCGGTCTCCGTGGTCGAGACGCCGATCGTGCACGCAGGCCACCCCGCCGGGCGCGTCATGATCATTCATGACATGACGGCAGAGCGCCGGCTGGTCGAGGAGCTGGCATGGGCAGCGTCGCATGATGTGCTCACCCGCCTCGCCAACCGGCGTCAGTTCGAGTTCGAGCTCCACACATCGATGGCAGAGCCGTCAGCCGCAAATGCCGATTTGATGCTGATCGATCTCGACCAGTTCAAGATCATCAACGACACCTGCGGCCATATGGCGGGTGACCGGCTGTTGAAGCAGATCGCGAGGCTGCTGACGACGGAGGTCGACGGTGACGGGCTGGTGGCGCGTCTCGGCGGCGACGAGTTCGGCATCCTGCTGCGCGAGGACGGCGGTGTTGCCTCCGACGTTGCGGAGCGGATCAGGGCAGTGATCGAGCAGTCGAGCTTCGTCCATGAGGACTCGAGCTTCCGGATCAGCGCGAGCATCGGCCTGGTGAGGTTGGACGATTGCGCCAGCGTGCAGGACGCGTTGCGCCTTGCGGACGTCGCCTGCTTCCTCGCCAAGGACAAGGGGCGCAATCGTGTCCAGGAACACCGTCTCTCGGATACCGATTTGACGGTGCGTGTCACCGAGATGAGCTGGGTCAACCGCATCCGCAAGGGCTTGGATGAAAATCGCTTCTGCCTGTACGAGCAGGAAATCCGTCCCGTCGCCGGTACATTGAAGGGCCAGGAGCGGCGCGAGCTGCTGTTGCGCTTGCGCGACGAGAATGGTGGCCTGGTGCCGCCCGGCAGCTTCCTGCCCGCCGCGGAGCGCTACGGGCTGATGCCGCTGATCGACCGTTGGGTGGTGCGCCGCGCCTTCGAGCTCATCGCCGAGCGCAGGCACAGCCATCGCAAGATTGCCGGCTATGCCATCAACCTTTCCGGCGCCACCATCAGCGACAGCGATTTCGTCGAGTTCGTCGCCGAGCTGTTCATGCAGTACGACGTTTCGCCGACGATGGTGTGCTTCGAGATCACCGAGACCAGCGCGATCTCCAATCTGGACGAGGCGCGGAAGTTCATTGCGCGGCTGCGGGAGATCGGCTGCAGTTTCTCGCTCGACGATTTCGGCACCGGAATGTCCTCGATCGCCTATCTGAAGCACCTGCCGGTCGACTTCATCAAGATCGACGGCTCGTTCGTGAAGGAGATCCTGAGCAGCAAGGTGGATCGCGCGATGGTCGAGATGATCACCAAGACCGCGAAGATCATGCAGAAGCAGGTGGTCGCGGAGTTCGTCGAAAGCGTCGCCATCCTGGACGAGTTGCGTCAGATCGGGGTCGATTACGTTCAGGGCTATGCCATCGGCAAGCCCGTGCCGGTCCTCACCCTGCGGGAAGAAAAGATCGCCTGAATGCCGGGAATCGACCCGAATCGGGGCATTTGGGCGGCTTCAGCCTTCAGAGGCACTGATTCTCGGGTATTTTGGACCCTGAGAAGCTTAAAAAAGCGTTCCTTCGTCTCCGATGTCTCGATTATGCCTTACTCTAATTCCCTGATAGACTGAGGTTTCGGTGAATCCCATATGGGCCGGAACAGGCCCGAGAACACCGAACTTGGGGATGGATGGGTCAACGAACGACGAAAGCTGCCGGGCGCAGGTCGAGCCGCGGCGTGTCAGTGGTGGGCAGCACGGCATTAGCCGTGGGCGCGCTTGCCCTGTCGTCAGGTCTGGCCGCGTGGATGGTTGGTATTGATCCCACCGCCTGGCTGCATGGACCGGCTTTAGCCAACACCTCAGCCGCGCTGACATTCGACGATCGCTTCGGCTCGCGCTCCACGCTCAACTCCGCATCGATCTATTACCCGGTGCGCCGCGGCATCCGCTCGGATCGCGGCGACTTCAAAGCCGAGTTCGATCAGATCGAAGACGCGCTGGCTGGCCAGCGGTTGCGTAACACGCAGATCGATCTGCCCAGCCAGGAGGCGGAGACAGTCGCCTTGCCGCCGCCCGCTCCGGCTGTCGCGGCAATACCGATGCCGCGATCTCGGCCGGCGGAAGCCAACCAGATCGCCCGGAACGATACACCATCCTTGCCGCCACCTGCGCCCGTGCAGCAGGCCGATAACCGGACGTTCTTCCAGAAGCTCGCGGCAAAGCTGCAACTGGCCTCGCTCGATCCGAATGACGGGCTGCTGTCCGGTCCGAGCCCGAACCTCAGCGCGCTCGGTTACGACAGCACCACGGCGGTCTACGACATCACCGGTCGCGTCGTGTACATGCCCGACGGCACCAAGTTCGAAGCGCATTCCGGCCTCGGCAACCTGCTGGATGATCCTGCGCATGTGAACGCCCGCAACGCCGGCGCGACGCCGCCCGGCATCTATGAGATGAAGCCACGCGAAAAGCTGTTCCATGGCGTGCCAGCATTGCGGATGACGCCGGTCGACGGTAGCGACACGTTCGGACGCGTCGGCCTGCTCGTTCACAGTTACATGCTCGGCCCGAACGGCGACTCCAACGGCTGCATCTCGGTCAAGCATTACGACAGATTCCTGCAAGCCTACCGCAGCGGCATCGTCAAGCGCATCGCCGTCGTGGTCAGCATTAAGGACACGCAGTCGGCTTCGAGCCGCTCGCCTTCGAACTCGTAAATCGCCCTCCATCGAATAGCAGTCTTCTCGGCAGGCGGCCGTGGCGCAGCCGTGCGTCGCCCGTACTGGCGGCCAATGTCGTGCCAGCTTCGAAAGCGCGAAATCCCTCGGCGATCTCGCAAATCGTCCAGCTATGTATACATTATGGGCGAATGCAGGCAGGTTTTCCCGTCGTTTGCCAATTTCATGCCAATAATGTATACAGGAGGTACTCAACGCCAGGGAGGCCTTGATGTCAAAACCCTTCCCGATGAACGCCTGGTACGCCGCCGGCTGGGATGCCGAGATCAAGCAGGCGCTGCTGCCGCGCACGATCTGCGGCAAGCACGTCGTGATGTATCGGAAGGGCGACGGCGGGGTCGTGGCGCTGGAGGATGCCTGTTGGCACCGCCTGGTGCCGCTGTCGAAGGGCCGGCTCGACGGCGATACCGTGGTCTGCGGCTATCACGGCCTAAAATACAATTCGCAGGGCCGCTGCACCTTCATGCCTTCACAGGAGACGATCAATCCGTCGGCCTGCGTGCGCGCTTATCCGGCGGTTGAACGCCACCGTTTCGTCTGGCTTTGGATGGGCGATCCTGCGCTCGCTGACCCCGCCCTGGTGCCCGACATGCGCTGGAACGACGATCCCGCCTGGGCCGGTGACGGCAAGACCATTCACGTCAAATGCGACTATCGCCTCGTGATCGACAACCTCATGGATCTCACGCACGAGACCTTTGTGCATGGCTCCAGCATTGGCAACGACGCGGTCGCCGAAGCTCCCTTCGACGTCACCCATGGTGAGAAGACCGTGACGGTGACGCGCTGGATGAAGGGCATCGAGGCGCCGCCGTTCTGGGCCAAGCAATTGCGGAAGCCGGGTCCGGTCGACCGCTGGCAGATCATCCGCTTCGAGGCGCCGTGCACGGTCAATATCGACGTCGGCGTCGCGCCGGCCGGGTCGGGTGCGCCCGAGGGCGACCGCTCGCAGGGCGTTAACGGCTATGTGCTCAACACGATCACGCCGGAGACGGAGAAGACCTGTCACTACTTCTGGGCCTTCGTCCGCAATCACCGCCTCACCGAGCAACGCCTGACCACGGAGATCCGCGAAGGCGTCGCCGGCATCTTCCACGAGGACGAGATCATTCTCGAGGCGCAACAGCGCGCCATGGACGAGAACCCGGACCGCGTGTTCTACAACCTCAACATCGACGCCGGCGCGATGTGGGCGCGACGCGTCATCGATCGCATGGCGGCGAAGGAAATCCCGCCAGAGCATCTGCAGGCGGCCGAGTAGTTCAGGAGCGAGCAATGCCGGAACGCGAGGCCGATCGCTCCGTGTCGCAGACCGTGCGGGCACAGCTCGCGCTGCGCGATCTGATTCTCTCTGGCAGTCTCCGTCCGGGCGAACGCATTTCGGAATTGCAGGCGGTCGAAACCACCGGCGTCTCGCGGACTCCGGTGCGGATGGCGCTGGTGCGACTGGAGGAGGAAGGCCTCCTCGAGGCGATTCCATCGGGCGGCTTCATGATCAAGGCATTCTCCGAGCGCGACATTCTCGACTCGATCGAGCTGCGCGGCACGCTCGAGGGTCTTGCCGCGCGGTTTGCCGCTGAACGTGGCGTCTCCGCGCGCGATCTCGAGCCGTTGAAGGAATGCCTGAACGAGATCGATGGCCTGGTGCGCCAGGATCCGGTCTCGGTCGAGGCGTTCTCGTCCTATGTCACGCTGAACGCGCGTTTCCATGCGCTGCTCACCGAGCTGTCGCGCAGCCCCCCGCTGATCCGGCAGATCGACCGCGCCTCGGCACTTCCGTTCGCCTCACCGAGCGGCTTCGTGATGGCGCAATCGGCCTTGCCCGAGGCGCATCAGATCCTGCTGATCGCGCAGGATCATCATCGCGTCGTGGTGGACGCGATCGAGAACCGGGAGGGTGGACGGGCGGAGGCCGTCATGCGCGAGCATGCGCGGCTCGCCGCGCGAAATCTGCGGCTAGCGCTGCGCACCCGGACCCATCTCGAGCTGTTGCCGGCCTTGGCGCTGATCAAATCGGCCGCGGCCGACTGAGCGGGGAGTATCATGCGCTACATCGAGACCTGGACGCCTGCAACCGTCGTCGCCACGCGCAACCTCACGCCCGGCATTCGCGAGTTCCTGCTGCGCCCCGACTGTGTCGCCGTGCAATCCTATCCGGTTGGCGGCCATATCCAGATCGGCGTTACGATCGACGGACGGCCGCAGACGCGTTGCTACTCGCTGGTCGGGGAAGCGGACGCGCAAGGCTACCGGATCGCGGTGCGCCGCGCGCCGGAGTCCCGCGGCGGCTCGCGCTATATGTGGTCGCTCGAACCAGGGGCGCGGATCGATATCACGCTGCCGACATCGCTGGTGCAGCTCGACTGGTCGCGACGGCATGTCTGCCTGGTCGCCGGCGGCATCGGCATTACACCGATCGTCGGCGCGGCGCAGGCGCTCGTGCGCCGCAACGCGGAAGTTACGCTGCACTATGCAGTGCGCTCGCGCGATGATGCTGCCTATCTCGACGTGCTCGAAGCGCTGCTCGGCCGTCGCCTGACCGTCTACGCCGGCGACGAAGGCCGCCGGCTCGATCTCGGTACAATATTCAAGGCGCTGCCGCAGGATGCGATGACGTTGTTCTGCGGTCCGATGCGCATGCTGGATGCGGCACGGCACGCCTGGGAGGCGGTGGGCCGGCCGATCACCGACCTGCGCTATGAGACATTCGGGTCAAGCGGGCTGTTGCCAACCGAAGCATTCCGCGTACGGCTGAAGCAGGAGGGCGTCGAGGTCGTGATCCCGCATGACCGGACGATGCTTGATGTGCTCAACGACGCCGGCCACGAGGTGATGAGCGACTGCCGCCGCGGCGAGTGTGGCGTCTGTGCGATTGACGTGATCGATGTCGACGGCGAGATCGACCATCGCGATGTCTTCTTCAGCGACCGCGAGCGTCGGGAGGGCCGCAAGATCTGCGTCTGCGTGTCGAGGGCTCGCGGCACCATCACGGTGGACACCTTGCAGCGGGCGGACACTGTCTGAAGCGACCCGTCGCCTGACTACGCGGCGTGCATCGACTGCTGGCGATGACGATCGAGCGCGGCGGAGATCTTGCCTGCCGACATCGGCCGGCCGATCAGGTAACCCTGGACCTCGTGACAGCCGGTCTGACGTAGATATTCGAGCTGGTCCGCGGTCTCGACCCCTTCAGCCACGACGCCGATTTCCAGGTCCTGCGCGAGCGCGATGATTGATCTCACGATCGCGCCGCAATCCGGCTGGGTCAGCATGTCGCGGATGAAGGACTGATCGATCTTGATGCGGCTGAACGGCAGCTTGCGCAAATAGGTCAGCGACGAGAATCCGGTACCAAAGTCGTCGAGTGCGACGGTCAGTCCGAGCTCGAGCAGCGAGTTCAAGATTGCCGGCGCCGATCCATATTTCGAGATCAGCATCGACTCGGTGATTTCGATCTCGAGCCGGCGCGGCGACACGTTCGCCTCGGTCAATGCCTGCACGATCGTCTGCAGAACATTTGCGCTCTGGAACTGGACGGCCGAGAAGTTCACCGCGATCCTGAGATCGTCCGGCCAACGCGACAGCGTCGCACAGGCGTGGCGGATCACCCATTCGCCGAGCTGATGGATCAATCCGCTCTCCTCAGCGATCGGAATGAATACGGTCGGAGGGATCAGGCCGCGCACCGGATGTTGCCAGCGCAGGAGCGCCTCGAAACCGGTGATGCGGCCATCGCGGATATCGAGGAAGGGTTGATAGACAAGGAACAGCTCGTCCGCATCGATGGCGCGTTCGAGGTCTCGCTGCAG
This sequence comes from Bradyrhizobium sp. ORS 86, assembly GCF_045571475.1. Lineage (NCBI taxonomy): Bacteria > Pseudomonadati > Pseudomonadota > Alphaproteobacteria > Hyphomicrobiales > Nitrobacteraceae > Bradyrhizobium > Bradyrhizobium sp. ORS 86. The sequence goes on from NZ_CP120699.1 coordinate 1,614,727, forward strand.
GGCCCTGCGGTCGCGTGCCGACTGGTCGTCGCTCGGCTCGAAGAAGCTGATGGTGCCGGGTCCCGATTTCTTCGCCCGATAGAGGGCGATATCGACGTGCTTGAGGAGGTCATGGGACGTGTTGCCGTCGCGCGGCGCCAGCACGATGCCGACGCCGATTCCGCTCGTGATCTCGCATCCTTCGATCACGAAGGGATCGACAAATGCCGCCACGAACCGCTCGGCGAGCGCGAAGGCATCTTCCGCCCTGGTCAAGTTCGACATGATCAGCGCAAATTCGTCGCCGCCGATGCGCGCGACGTGTTCGTCCGCGCGCGTACATCGCTGCAGCCTGGCTGCGACCTGCACCAGGAATTCATCGCCGGCGGGATGGCCGAACCTGTCGTTCACCTCCTTGAAGCGATCGAGATCGAGCAGCAGCACAGCGAATTCCTCGCCGGTCCGAGCCAGCCGATTGAGGGCGCCCGAGAGCGTTTCGTTGAAGGCCACGCGGTTTGGCAGATGCGTCAGAAGATCCTGCCGCACCGTCCGCTCGGCTTCGTGCTGCGCAATGATCCGTCGCCTGAACTCGAAGGCATGGACGAAGACGCCGCGCAGCAGCACAAGCCCGTAGACCACGACCAGGACCGCGACCAAGAGGTAGACGAAATCGTCCTCCCGGCCGAGGCAGATCGCGGTACCGAGGAAGATCGGCGCGGTGAATGCAATCGCCGCGATCGGAATGGTGGAGAAGGCGAAGGCGCCGCCGGCCAGCATTCCGGCGCAGAGGCAGGTGATGACCAACTGCGCGCCGCTAGAGGCATCCGCGAAGAAGGCGACCGGGACGATGCCCCAGGCGGCGCCCAGCGCCAGCGCATTGCGCACGAGCCGGTACATCGTCCGGCGTGACACGAACTGCGGCTTTGCGATGCGTCGCGATGCTCGCGCCTGCAGGCCGAAGAACAGGGCTGCGCTGCTCACACCTGCTGCCCACACGAGGGCAAAGGCCCAGTCCGGCGATTGCCACAGCGCGACCGCGAGCACCAGCGCGTTGCAGGCGTTGGCCAGCATGATGCCGAGCGAATAGCCGAGGACGAGCGAGATCTGCTCGGCCCGAATGTGACCCGCGAGCGCCTCATCCGTAGGCGGCGCGCCGAAAGCGGACAGATCGCCTGCGAGCAGTTTCGCGAGATATGAACTCAGGTACGTACGCATTGCCGATACTGCACGAATGGGCCCAGCGCCGGACCGAAAAGTTCGCTGCAAACCTTTGACAAAATATGAATTTTTGAAATCAATCGCGCCAGGCGGGCGCCCGCCTTGGCCCCAGGGCTGGCGGCATTGCTGACAAATCGATACAAATCGGCGAGAAAAGCCCGACTCCGGAAAGGATGATCGGGCTGATCCTGACCGCGGAAGCGGAGGAAGCGCGCTATTTCAGCGGGGGCGAGCAGGCTGATTTCACAGCGTTGTGTCGCGCGAGGACGGGGCCCGGTGGCACGCGGTCGATCTCTCCGGCACTGGCGCGCATCACTTCTTGATGTCGGCCGCGACCAGGACGCGATGGCCGCGCAGCAACTCCTGCAGGGCTTGCAGCGCCGCGACGCCGCATTGGGTATCCTGCTCGCCATTGCCGCCGCTCAGCCCGATGCCGCCGACCACCTCGTCGTCGACGACAATAGGGAATCCGCCAACGAACACCGCAAACTTGCCGTCGAAGCTCCACTGGATGCCGAAGGCTTCGTTGCCGGGCAGGGCCGGTCCGTTCGGCGGCTGGTTGAACAGGTGAGTGGAGCGCTTATGCCCCGCCGCGGTGAACGCCTTGTTCCATGCGATCTGCGGACCGGTGACCCGTGCACCATCCATTCGCTCCAGCGCCAACGGATAGCCACCTTCGTCGGTGACGCAGACCGTCTCCAGGACGCCGATCTCCGCGGATTTCCGGATCGCCGCGGCGACCATGTGGCGGGCTTCGGCAAGCTCAAGTTTGAACGACTGTCTCATCGCTTCCTTCCATGGATGGAGTGACGCCGTCGGTTGCGGCCTAGGTGCCGCGATAGACGGTCTTGATCTGGGTGTAGAAGTCGAGGCCGGTACGGCCGGACTCGCGGAATGTCGAAGTGCTCGATCGCTTCAAGCCGCCGAACGGCGCGTTGATCAGGTTGCCGGTGGTGGTGCGGTTGATCTTCACCGTCCCCGACTGAATGTCGTTGGCGAAGTCGTGCATGACGCGCGGATTGCGTGTCACGATCGCAGCCGACAGGCCGTATTCGCTGGCGTTGGCCTTGGCGATGGCATCGGCATAGCTGTCGACCTCGATGATCGCGATCACAGGGCCGAAGATCTCCTCGCGCGCGATCGTCATCTCCTGGGTCACATCGGTGAAGATCGCGGGCGATACGTAATAGCCGCAGTCGTAGCCGGCGCCGGTCAGCCGGTCGCCGCCGTGGAGGTGCGTCGCCTCGTTCTTCCCGATGGCGACGTAGCGCAGCACGGTTTCGAGCTGCTTGGCCGTTGCCAACGGTCCCATGTCCATGCCGCTCGCAAGGCCGCTGCCGATCTTCATCGCCTTGACCTTAGCGAGCAGACGGGCGGTGAACTCGGCCCGCACCTGCTTCATGACCAGCACCCGACTGGTGCCGGTGCAGGCCTGGCCCGCGAGCGAGAAGCCGCCCTTGATCGTCAAGTCGACTGCCTGATCGAGATCGGCGTCGTCCATCACAATCAGCGGGTTCTTGCCGCCGAGCTCCATCTGCGTGCGGGTGGTGAAGCTGACCGACCGGCAGATGTGCTCGCCGGCTGCGGTTGATCCGGTGAAGGAGATGGCGCGGATGATCGGCGGCTCGGTGACGGCGGCGCCGATCTCGCCGGCCTTGCCGGTGATGAAGTTGAGCGTGCCTTTCGGCAGCCCGGCGGCGATCAGCGCTTCGGCGAGGCGATAGCCGCTGAGCGGCGCGTCGGATGACGGCTTGAATACCACGGTGTTGCCGGTGACCAGCGCCGGCGCGATCTTCCGTGCCGGAATCGAGATCGGAAAATTCCAGGGCGTGATCACCGATACGACGCCGAGCGGCTCGCGCAGCGTGTAGACGGTCATATCGGCATCGTCGTTCGGGAAGACCTCGCCGGTCAGCGATTGGCCCTCGACGGCGTAGAACCGAAGGGTTTGCGCCGAGCGCAGCACCTCGTCGCGGGCGAGGCCGAGCGACTTGCCCATTTCCCGCGTCATTTCGCGCGCGAACTGATCGGCACGAGCCTCGAGCTGATCCGCCGCGCGGTTCAGGATCGCCGCGCGTCTGGAGACGGGCGTCTTCCTCCAGCCCGCGAACGCAGCGGATGCGGCGTCGACGGCCGCCTGAGCTTCGGCGGCTGTCGAGGCCTGAAAGCGTCCGACAAGGTCGGCATTGTCGGCTGGATTGAGGTTCGCGAACAGCCGCCCCGAAGCGCTACGGACGCGCTCGCCACCGATCAAGTTCGGATATTCCTCGATATCCGCGGGACTCGCCGCGGGCATGCGTGCTTCGCGTGCTGCCGTCTCAGTCGTCGTCATGAGATCCTCGTTCAATGCCAGATCAGAACCGCGCAGATGGTCGACATTGCGAGCCCGGCCAGCACCGGGATCATTGCCGTTCGCACGATCCGGAAGACCGGCACGCGGGCGAAGCCGGCCACCGCGATCAGTGATGACCACGCCACCAGTGTGCCGCCGCCGGTCCATACCGCGCCCATCTGGCCGACCGCAGCAAGCGTCGCGGGCTCCAGTCCGACCGACGGCGCCAACGCGCCCGAGAGCGAGCCGGTCAGCGGCAAGCCGGCGAAGCCGGAGCCGTCGATGCCGGTGATCATGCCGGCGATCAGAACGCCGAAGGCCACGAACAGTTGGTTGCCGGGTATCCAGGCCTGCGCCGTCTGGATCAGTTCGAACAATAGGCTCGGCGCCTGCGCCGCAGGCACGCCAAGGATCGGCGAGGACAGGCCTGGCTCCGCGCCAAGAAAGAAGAAGCCCGCGATCGGCAGCACGGAGCCCATCGCCTTGAACGCGAAGACAAAGCCTTCGGTGATGTGATCGGCGCTGGTGTCGAGGAAAGTGCGCAAATCGCCAGTGACGGAGGACGCACAGATCATCAGCAGCGCGGCAACGCCGCCGACCAGCGCGGCGGCATCGCCGCCCTTGAGGTCATGGCCGATGCCGAGCTTGGCCAGCACCATCACTGCGATGACGCAAAGAAAGGCGAGCGGGGTCGCGATGGCAAAGAACTTCGACCAGCCTTCGCGGCGGGACGGCACCTTGGCGAGCTCCTTGTCGATCTGAGCCTGGGTTGCGAACGGCCGCTGGCTTTCGGCGGTGGCGCGCGCGATCTCGGCCTTGTCGAACGTGCCCTCCTGCTCCAGGCGCGCCAGCTCGCCATTGCTGGACTGGGATTGCCAACGCTCCAGCAGTTGGTCGTCCGCCTTGGTGATCGATTTGCGGATCGACAGATAGGCGAGCGTCAGCGCGATGCCACCGGTAATCAACGAGAGCACCAGCGCCCGGTCCGCCACCGTTGCGGCGCTGACGGCAGCGCCTGCCGCCTTGGCGCTGATCCCGGGTGCGACGCCGATCACATAATCCGATGACAGCGCCATGCCCTGTCCGGCGATCGCAATCGCGATCGCGCCGCCGAGCGGCGGCAGCCCGGCCGCAATCGCCGCCGGCAGCAGCACGGCGGAGACCAGCGGCACTGCAGGCGTCGGCCAGAAGAACAGCGAGATCACGTAGGTGATGGCGGCGAGCACGAAATAGGCGGCGTGTCCCGTCTTCATCACGGCGCGGAACGGCTCGACCATGCGGATGTCGGAGCGCAGCGCCTTCAGCGCATTGAGCAGCGCGGTCATCAGCGCGATCACCAGGAAGATGTTGAAGAGCTCTTTAGCGGCGGTGAAGCTCGCGTTGAAGACGCTGGCGAGCGCTGCGACCGGACTGTGCGTCCATGCCAGCGCGACCAGGAAGGTCGCGAGCACCGATGGCACAACCACGTTGGCGCGCCAGATCATGATCAGGACGATGGTGGCGACACCGAGCAGATAAACCCAATGCGCGGCAACGATTGGAGCGTGCTGCATGTCCTTCGTTTCCCCCTCAGGAATGTCGTCATGATGTATACTGTATTCAAAGTTGGCAAGATCAAATTGAGAGCTTTTCGTCGGAAGATGCCGGTACGGCCTCACCGTTGATCGTCACGGCGGCGAGCCAATGCATCGATAAATGGCGGAAATGCCACATTTTTGGCCAAGGTCGGCTGGCGCGTCGAGCGGTCGATTTTCAAAGTTGACAGTGCCCGGTCTAGTATACAGTATACTGAAATTGTCGTTCCCGGTTGAGGCCAGCGACCGGGCGGCATTCTTCACGGCACAGGAGCGCGATGATGCAGAGGCTTATGGATCATGTGGAATTTCGAACGGCCCTCGAAAACGCCATCAAGGGGAAGAGCGCCAACAAGGCTCCGTTCAGTGTGGCGTGGGCTACCGGCAAGCTGAGCCGCGCGCATCTCGCGCGTTGGGCCGAGAACCACTACCACTATGTCGGGCCGTTCGCCGATTACCTCGGTTACATCTATGCGCGGATGCCCGAGCAGTATCAGGAGGCCAAGGACTTCCTGCTCGCCAACATGTATGAGGAGGAGATCGGCGGCGACCGTCACACCGATCTCCTGATCCGCTTCGCGGAAGCTTGCGGCACGACCGCGGCGAGGGTCAAGGATCCCGATAACATGACGCCGACCACGCGCGGGCTACAGAGCTGGTGTTACTCGGTCGCGATGCGCGAGGACCCGATCGTTGCGGTGGCCGGCCTCGTGGTCGGTCTGGAATCGCAAGTGCCGTCGATCTACCGCAAGCAGACGCCGACGCTGCGCGAGAAGTACAAGTTCACCGATGAGGAAGTCGAGTTCTTCGACCTGCACATCGTGTCGGACGAAATCCACGGCGAGCGCGGCTACCAGATCGTGCTCGAGCACGCCAATACGGTGGAGCTGCAACAGCGCTGCCTCAAGATCTGCGAGATCGGCGCGCAGATGCGGCTGCTCTATACGACCGCGCTGTACCACGACTACGTCGCAAGCGACATTCCGCTGTCGGAGCTCGACCTGGCCAGCGGCGTTGCCGCCGACCAACGCGTCCTGCTGCAGGCTTGATCCACGGCGAAATGGAGAGCGGCGCGATGCCCAGCGTGGTCTTTCACCGCAGCGGCGAAACCTTCGTCGGCGAGATCAAGGAGAACACCAACCTCGTCGTGCGCGCCGGCATCCGCCAGTTTCCCTATCCCAACTTCCTCTATGGTTGCGGGATGGGGAAGTGCGGGAAATGTGCGTCGCTGATCATCAAGGGCAGCGAGCATTTGCCGGAGCCGAACTGGAAAGAAAAGAAGCGCCTTGGCGCCAGGATCGAGCAAGGGTACCGGCTCGCCTGCCAGCTCTGGCTGACGCACGACATTGAATTGTCGCAGGAGGCGACGCCGCTGGCCGATGTTGTCGCGCCGACCGTCGCCGCGGCGGGGAGGCCGTGACCGATGTATGTAATACTGACGAGCAAGCCGGGACAATTCCACACCGAGATCGCCGAGGGCCTGCGGCCGCTCGCCGCCTACGATTATCTGTTCTACGGCGTCAGGAAGGCGACCTTCGTGATCGCGGAGCTGGTCAAGGAGACCAAGGTCAAGGTCGTCGACGAAGCCTGGTCACCGCCGATCGTGAACGAGGTGCCTTCGAAGTTTCTCGAAAAGTTCGAAACGCCGGAGCGGGCGCTCCATGAGCTCGAGCACCTCGTCTCGTTCGGGCACATGGATACCAAGCTGCGCAAGCGCTGAGCCGATGCCACGATGATCGAAGTCACATTCCTCACCAACGGCGGAAAAACCGTGACCGCGCCGGAGAACAGCAATCTGCTGCGCGTCTCGCTGCGCGAGCAGGGCGGCATTCCGTTCAAGTGCGGCGGCGGCCTGTGCGGCACCTGCAAATGCCGGATCGAGAAGGGCATCGAGAACACCGACGCGATCAAGCCGAAGGAGCGAAAGCACCTCACGGAGGAGCAGTTCGCCGTCGGCTATCGGATGGCGTGCCAGACTTTTCTGACGGGCAGCGTGAGCGTGTCCTGGACGCCCAGACCGGCGCTACAACCGGTTGGCCGTGTAGCTGTTGACGGCGATTGACCGCGGCTTGATGGCTTGCGGCCGGCAGTCTAAATACGCTGATGTCGCCGTCGGCCGGGAGACTGGCAGCTCGCAGGATCTCGTTGTGCGACGGTCCAGGCAATGAGTGGAGTGCGGCCGGACAGGTCACTTCATGGCAGGCAGGCTCGGAAACCCCAAACGTCTCGGCGACGATTACCTCTCCCTCCACGGCCGGGTCATCGAAGAACTGCGCCAGGCAATCCTGAGCGGGCGGCTGAAGCCGGGCGAGCGGCTGGTCGAGGGGCGCCTCGCCGATGAGCTCGGCGTCTCCCGCAATCCGGTGCGCGAAGCGATCCGCGTGCTCGAGTCGGAGGGGCTGGTCGAGGTGACGGCGCGGCGCGGTGCGTCCGTCGTGACGATGACCGACGAAGAGGCGCGGGAAACCATCGAAGTTCGCGCGTTGCTCGAGGGACAGAACGCCCGCCTTGCGGCGCGCCGCCGCGAGGAAAGCATCATCAAGCGCATTGCGGCGGTGTTGAAGCAGGGCAACGAAGCGGTTGCGGCGCGGCGCTACAATTTGCTGTCCGACCTCAACCAGCAGTTCCACCACGAACTGGCGGAGGCCGGGCGCAACCGCGTGCTTGCGGACCTGCTGAAGCGGCTGCGCGAGCGCACCGCGATGCTGTTCTCGCCGACCGACCCGGTGCGCCAGGCCCGCACCTGGGATGAGCATGCCGCCATCCTTCGTGCCATCATCGCCGGCGACGAGCGCGCTGCGGCCACGCTGGCCACTGAGCACGTGATGCGGGCCGGTGCAGATTTTCTTTCGAGCCTTCATGTTCCGGATGAGGAGGCTTCGTTGGAACAGGTGTCGGCGAAATACGGCCTGCCGTCGCCATCCTCCAAGTCCGGTCAGGCATCGGCACAGAAGCCCGCGCGGCGCGGCCCGGCCCCGGCAGCCACACGGCGGCGCAAAGCCGAGGGCTGAGGCGCCGGCAACGCGAGACCTGTCGTTCCGACGTCCTGTAGTACCTCTCAGCGTCGGCGCTCCATCTTTCTTGACCGTACCTGCCACGCTCGCTACGTCTTCTCGGGCCGGCCACGACGCGTGGCGAGACCCGCGAGTGCCGGACGCGCCGTATGGCCGGGGGAAACGAATGAACAACAACAATGGAGCGTCGCCGAACGACGCTGCCGAGTTCGATTATGTGATCGTCGGAGCCGGCTCGGCCGGCTGCGTGCTTGCCAACCGACTGAGCGCCGACGGCAAGCATTCCGTACTGCTGCTCGAAGCCGGGCCAAAGGATAGCAATATCTGGATCCACGTCCCGCTTGGCTACGGCAAGCTGTTCAAGGAAAAATCCGTCAACTGGATGTACCAGACCGAACCGGAGCCGGGGTTGAACGGCCGCCAGGTGTTCCAGCCGCGCGGCAAGGTGCTGGGCGGCTCCAGCTCGATCAACGGCCTGCTCTATGTGCGCGGCCAGCACGAGGACTACGACCGCTGGCGCCAGCGCGGCAACGCCGGCTGGGGTTATGACGACGTCCTGCCGTATTTCAAGCGGGCCGAAGATCAGCAGCGCGGATCCGACAAATATCACGGCAAGGGCGGGCCGCTGCCGGTGTCGGACTGGCGGCATCACGATCCGTTGTCGGAGGCGTTCGTTCTCGCCGCGGCCGAAGCCGGCATTCCCACCAATCCGGATTTCAACGGCGCCACCCAGGAAGGCGCCGGCTTTTTCCAGACCACGACGCGGCGCGGCCGGCGCGCCAGCACGGCGCGGTCCTATCTGCGTCCGGCGCTGGCGCGCGGCAATTTGCGCGTCGAGACCTCAGCGCTGGCGCAGCGCATCCTGTTCGAGGGGCGCCACGCCGGTGGGGTGGCGTACAAGCAGAACGGACAGTTGCGGATAGCAAAGGCGCGCAAGGAAGTCCTGGTGTCGAGCGGCGCGTATAATTCGCCGCAATTGCTGCAGCTCTCCGGAGTCGGCCCCGCCGATCTGCTGAAGCAGCACGGCATTGACGTGGTGCTGGATGCGCCCGGCGTCGGCAACGACCTTCAGGATCATCTGCAAGTTCGCATCGTGACGCGATGTCTGCAGCGGGTGACGCTCAACGACATCGTCAACCATCCGCTGCGGCGGATCTGGGCCGGTGCGCATTATGCCGCCTTGCGCCGCGGGCCGCTGACCATCGCGGCCGGCACTTCGGGCGCGTTCTTCAAGACCAGTCCGCGCCTGGCCACCCCGGATATCCAGATCCACTTCATCCCGTTCTCGACCGACAAGATGGGTGAGAATCTCCACTCATTTTCAGGCTTCAGCGCATCGGTCTGTCAGCTTCGGCCCGAGAGCCGCGGCACGCTGCGGATCAAGAGTGCTGACCCCAGCGTGCCGCCGGAGATCCGCATCAACTACCTCGCGACGGAGACGGATCGGCGCGCGTTCATCGACGGCATTCGCATCCTCCGCAAGATCCTGGCGGCGCCGGCGCTGAAGGATTATTGCGCAGAGGAGGTCTATCCGGGTTCGAAGGTCGTCAGCGATGAAGATCTGCTCGCGTTCTGCCGCAGCACCGGCAGCACGGTCTATCATCCGACGTCGACCTGCCGGATGGGCAATGACCCGCTCGCGGTCGTCGACCAGCGGCTCAAGGTGCACGGCATCGACGGCCTGCGCGTCGTCGATGCGTCGATCATGCCCGACTTGATGTCGGGGAACACCAATGCGCCGACGATCATGATCGCGGAAAAGGCCTCGGACATGATCCTGGAGGATGCGAAGTTGGCGATGTAGCCCGGATTGAGCGAAGCGAAATCCGGGTATTTTCTGAGCGGCTGTAGGGTCCCCGGATTTCGCTGGGCTGCATCCGGGCTACACACTTCACCCCTTATACGCCCGCACCCGTTTGACCATCTGCTCGACATGGGCGATCGGCGTCTCCGGCAGGATGCCGTGGCCGAGATTGAAGATCAGCCGCCCGTTGCCGAAATTCTCGAGGACGTCGTCCACCGCGCGATCGAGCGCTGCGCCGCCGGTGATCAGTGCCAGCGGATCGAGATTGCCCTGCACGGCGACGCGCGACTGCACGCGGTCGCGGATCATTGAGGGCTCGGCAGTCCAATCGATCGACACGGCATCGACGCCGGTTTGCTCGGCATAGGCCGGCAGCATGCCGCCGGCGCCGCGCGGAAAGCCGATGATCCGAGCGTTCGGGACCTGCCTGCGTACACCCGCGACGATGCGCCTGGCCGGCTCGATCGACCAGCGCGCGAACTCGCGCGGCGGCAGCACGCCGGCCCAGGTGTCGAAGATCTGCAAGCAGTCGGCGCCGGCTTTGAGCTGCCCGACCAGATACTGGATCGAGTTCTCCACCAGCACGTCGATGATCTCCGCGAACGCGTCCGGATGACGATAGGCGAGCATGCGCGCCGGCGCCTGGTCCGGCGTGCCCTGTCCGGCCACCATGTAGGTTGCGACAGTCCAGGGGGCGCCGCAGAAGCCGATCAGAGTGATCTCCGGTGCAAGCTGGCTGCGGACGCTGCGGAGCGCTTCATAGACCGGCTCTAGCTTGCTGAAGTCTGCTGCCGTGGCGAGAGCCGCGATCTGCTCGGGTGTCGCCAGCGGGTCGAGGCGGGGACCTTCGCCGGCCTCGAAGCGTACCGAGCGGCCGAGCGCGTGGGGCATCACCAGGATGTCGGAAAAGATGATCGCGGCGTCGAAGCCGAACCGGCGGATCGGCTGTAGCGTCACTTCGGTCGCATAGTCCGGAGTGAAGCAGAGATCGAGAAAGCTGGCCGCCTTCGCGCGCAACGCTCGGTATTCCGGCAGATAGCGGCCGGCTTGGCGCATCATCCAGAGTGGCGGCCTGTTCTGGCGGCGGCCCGACAACACCTCGATAAGCGGTTTCGTCGCGGAATCCTGGGGCACGCGAAAGTTCCTGAGCACGAAAGAAAGTTGCTGCCCTGATACACGGTGCGCCGCTGTGGGCCAAGTCGGATCTGGAACCCGCATTCAAGCGGGTGCGTTGACTTGGGTAACGGAGGACGACATGGCCGATAAATTCAATCCTGCGGCGCATGACAAGCTCGCAGAGGATCCGCGCAAGGCGGAGGCGGCCGACCGCGAGGCACATATCCGGTTGCAGGCCGGCCTTGAGGACACCTTTCCGGCATCCGATCCGGTCAGCGCGACGCAGCCTGCGCCGTCGCGGCATGACAGCGACCGGGATGGATAGGTTCGCGAAGGCGCAGCTTCGAAGACAACTGCGCCCGCGATCTGTGCTGCCGCGGCAGCGCTCGCCCTCCTGGTGGCACTGCCAACGTGATGCTATGCGTATTGGCGCCGAGACCCGGCCTTCCTCAGGGCGCCGCGGGCGTCCCTAGTTGACCAGCACCGCGCCATCGCAACGAATACCCATCACCCACAGATCGGCCTGGCCGATGCTCACGCCGAGCGTTGCCAGCAGGGATGCCAGGACTTGATCGACCGGAGAGGTCACGCCGTTCAGGATGCCTGCAACCGTCGCACCGAGCCCCGGGATGGGCAGGGCGAGCGGGCCGACATTGACGTTTAGCGCCAGGTTGCCCAGCAGGCTCGACGTCAGCGACGAGGTGAAGTTGGTCGTCGTCACCGTCTTCATGTTCAACGACTGAATGTCGCTGTAGCTGAAGTTCACGTTCGTCGGCGTGGTGTTGCCCATATAGGCGTTGGCGCGGCCCGTGACCGTGACGCCGAGGACGGTGACCAGCGTTGCCGGGGGCGGACTCGGCGCTGTGGTGAAGTTCGTCATGTTAGCGGTGGTGACACCGCCGATCCACGCATTGACGATTCCCGGCGCGGCGCCGAGCGTGACCTGCGAGGTGTTGATGTTCGGATAGCCGCAGGACACAGCGTTGAGCGTCGCGGTGCCCGAGGCGACCTCGACATAAACCGGCAGGTTGATGGCCGGGACGCTGCCGCCGCCGAGCACCTGGATCGTCGCCAGGAGCCTGGTCTGTGCCGTATGGACGCTCGCGCCCTGGCTGCCGAGTGCAACCCAGCTCGATCCGACCGGTCGCTCGCCGACGGTTGCGAGTACGGTGACCTTGGCAAGGCCGGGCAGGGTGAGGTTGATCCCCGTCGAGATCTGGTTCGTGCCGTTCGCGATCTGCGCGACCGTGGACAACAGGTCGAACAGCGAAACGGTGGCGCTGAGCTTCGGCTTCTGCCCTACCGTAAGGTTGGCGAAGGGTCCAAGGTCGATCAACGAGCCGGGCGTGATCTTGGTCGTGAGGCTGCTCACGGCCTGAGAAACCGTCGAGAGTGCGGTCGTCGCGGAGTTCGCGCCGTTGGTGGCCTGCTGCGTTGCCAGTGCGGCAGCGATGATGTCGGGAACCTTGATGTTGCCACTCAGCAGCGTGTTGTAGGTGACGCCGGTCATATTGACCCGCGTCGCCAGTGCCGACAGGAAGTCCAGCGCGTCGATTTTCGCACTGAGCAGTGCCTGATAGTCCATGACCGACAGCGACAGTGTGGTGCCGAGCATGCTGCCGAGCATGGCGTTGACCACGCCGCCGTTGAGCGAGAGTAACCGTGAACCTATCGCAAAGGAGGCCATGGCTGTCGAACTCGCCGTAGCAGACGTCCGGATGGTGTAGCTGCTCGCGCCGGTCAAGTACCGCGCGAAATAGAGCGGCGTCTGCGTGTTGAGAGTGACTCGTGCGGCGTTGGCGGCGCCGACTGCAGGAGTCACGAACCGGGACTGCGGCGCGATGGCGCTATTTGCCGTGTAGGTGCCGAGCTGTACGCTGACGAGCGCGCTGGCTGGATAGTTGTTCTGGGTCACGGTTGCGGTGGCGGCGTTGACCGCATTGTTGAGGTTGGCGGCGGCAGTGATCGCGGCAAGGTCCGCGGTGGACTGCGTCTTGCGCCGGTCCGCGAAGATCGTGCCGAGATCGACAGCCAGTCCCGCGCAACCGACGACGAGGGTCATGAGAGCCGCGCTCATGATGGCAAAATTGCCTCGATGATCAGCGCGGAAGCGTCGCAGCAAGGTCAGCATTGCCGCCATCTAGAATCCTCCGTACTGGATCGCGGCCGAGCGGATGATCGTTGCCGAAGGAGCAGGGACGAACGGCAGGCTGTAGATGAAATTGCCCGACGCGTTGTAGTTGACGGTCACGACGTAGACATTTGCGTTCGATGGCGATGGCGCAGCGCTGACGGTGAGATTGTCGGGGACCAGCAACGGATATGTTGAAGCATTGGCGGCGATGTATCTGGCCGCCAGGCTGCTGCGTTCGCTGTCGGTCATTCCGGCAACCGACGAGCGTGCTGCTTCGGCGGCGAGCTGCTGCACGCCGTGCACCATTGCGAGATACGAGCCGAACACGACGATGCCGAATATGAAGGCGAGAAATAGCGGCAACATCAGCGCAAATTCGACGGCTGATGCGCCACTTCGGCAGCGGAGAAACCTGGTCATGGACACCTCGACACGCAATACGGTTCCGCATCGTGGCGAGGCGTTGATTAAGGAAAACTATGAGAACAGTTTCACGAATCGGTGCCAGCTATCGGCGCGAATAGCCGCACCGGCTTTTATGGGATGCTTACCGCTTTATGAGGAGATCAAAAACTTTGATGCTTGATCCGGAGAAAGGCGGGGAAGATCCGGTATGCCATCGCCCGTTCGGTCATTCGATACCATGGCGACGTGCAGCAATGCACGTAACGATGCATATGAGAGTATATCGCCGCAAATTGAAACGAATGCGATCTGCAACCAAATGTTAGCATAGCTCGATCACATAATGTGGAGATCGTTTTTTGCGTCCCGTGCTAGGGTTGGAGGGCTCGCGATGCACAGACCACGTCAGTATTTGAATATTCCTACTGAGATCATTCGCACGGTTGTTGCCATTGCCGAAACCGGGAGCTTGTCGAAGGCAGGCGAGCGCCTTGGCCTCAGTCAGCCGGCGGTAAGCTCGCAGGTGAAGCGCTTGCAGAATCTGGTTGGCGGTGCGCTTTTCGTCAGGACGGCGAACGGCACGACGACGACCGAGCTCGGCAAAGTCGCCGTGCAACAGGCGAGGCGCATCCTCGAAGCGAACGATCAACTGTTGCGGCTGGGCGGCAACAACGAAGGTCCGCAACCGCTGCGGCTCGGGATCAGCACGTTACTCGCCGAAGAATTCCTCAAACTGCAGCCGGCCGATGCCCTCGCCGATATGCTGGTTCATGCCGACATGTCGCCGGCCATCATCAGGGGACTGATCGACGGTTATATCGATATTGCACTCGTCTATAGCAATCCGTTGCTTGAGGCCGAAGACGACGTCACCATCGCCAATGAGGTCGAAGAGCGCTCGATCTGGGTGCGGTCGCGGGATTTCGTTCTGCGTCCGGGCGCGCCGATCCCGATCCTGGCGTGGCCGGGCGACGACTGGATGATCCGTACGCTCACCAAGCACAACATTTCGTACAAGATCGTGTTCAGAAGCCCGAACCATCAACTGCGGCTCGAGGCCGCACGGGCCGGCTATGGCCTGACAGCGTGTCCCGAGCGAATGATTCCGCCTTTCCTCGTTTCGGCGAAGGACTACTATCTGCCGGAGCTGCCACCTCACAAGCGCTTGCTCTGCGTGCGCCCGGGCCTCGAAGGTAGCCGCGCGACCGCCGTGGTGCAGCGCTTGTCGAGCCTGTTCTTCAGTGGCACGAAGTCGATACGCCAGGTGAGCAGCATGTAGCTCGGCCGCTGCCGCCGTGTCGAAAGCGATACCGGTCAATAGTGCGGCGGTCGCTCGTTGGCTGGGCCCGGCGCATGGCGCTCCGCTTCCTGCAGCCGGTCGCACAGCTCAGCGATCTGGCGCGTCAGCGCGTCGATCTGCTTCCACTGTGCTGTAATGGTCTGGTTCAGTATTTCGATCGTCTCGTCCTGGTAGGTCAGCCGCACCTCCAGTGCATCGATCCGTTCGCTGAGCTTCGTGCTGTCATTCATGAGGTGTGCCTTCGGATCTGCGCTCGCGCAAGCCGTGACCAAGCGCGACGCGTTCGTCGAACACGAAGCATTCGCCGCGCCAGCGGCTTTGCTGCTCCGGCATCGCCTCGAGATATTTCAGAATTCCCCCCTTGAGGTGATAGACCTCGGCAAAGCCATGCGCGAGCAGATAGGCGCTCGCCTTCTCGCAGCGGATTCCGCCGGTGCAGAACATCGCGATCCTGCGGTGCTTGGCGGGATCGAGGTGACGTGACGCAAAGTCCTTGAACTGTCCAAAGCTCGCGATCTCGGGATTCACCGCGCCCTCGAAGGTGCCCATCGCGACCTCGAAGGCGTTACGGGTGTCGAGGAGCAGCATGTCAGGGGAGGCAATCAGCGCGTTCCACTCGGCGGCATCGACATAGGTGCCGACGCGCCGCGTCGGGTCGACCGTAGTGTCACCAAGCGTGACGATCTCCTTCTTCAGCCGCACTTTCAGCCGCTGGAACGGCATCTGCGCGGCGTCCGAAAATTTCAGCTCGAGATCGTCGAGGCGGCCACCGAACAACGGTCCGCACTGCAGCTCTGCGACCAGCGCATCGGTGCTCTCGGTGGTGCCCGCTATGGTCCCATTGATGCCCTCGTGCGCCAGCAACACGCTGCCCTTGAGACCGAGGCCGGCGCAGAGCGCGCGCAGGGGCTCACGCAGCGCGCGGAAATCGGGCAGCGCAGCGAACTGGTAGAAGGCGGCGACCTTGAGGGGCATTGCGGGGGTTTATCAGGCTGGTCAGGCCAGTGAAACCCCGCAAAGCCATGCGTTATCGTGATCATTCCTCTGGCATGCCAGGCATTGCCCTGCCGGGGACGAATGTGTCATGTACTCCGCCTCCGCCGCGGCGGCATCAGAAGATCACGATCAAGCGAGCTCCCCGTATGAGGAATTTCCATTTCGCCGGCCGATCCACGGTTCATGCCCAGAACGCGATGGTGGCAACATCGCATCCGGAAGCGGCGCTCGCGGCCATCGAGGTCATGCGCGAGGGCGGCACGGCCGCAGATGCGGCGGTAGCGGCCTGTGCATTGCTCGGCGTCATCGAGCCGCAATCGACCGGCATCGGTGGCGATTGCTTCGCGCTGGTCCAGCCGAGAGGCGAGGGAAAGATCGTTGCCTATAACGGATCCGGCCGCGCACCGATGGCGGCGAACGTCGACTGGTATCTCGAGCGCAAGATCCATTCGGTGCCGTTGACCTCGGCGCATGCGGTCAGCATTCCCGGCGCGGTCGATGCCTGGGACGTGATTCTGCGGGATCACGGCAAGTTCAGTTTCGACCGGCTGCTGCAGCCCGCGATCAAGGCCGCCGAGGAGGGTTATGTCGTCGCGCCGCGTGTCGCTTTCGACTGGAAGAACGGCTTCGAGAAGCTGAAGAACGGCACCAACACCGAGCGCTACCTATTGCCGCACGGCAAGCCCGCGGTCGCCGGCGACGTGATCCGTCAGCCCGAACTCGGCAAGACGCTGCGCGCGATCGCGCAAAAGGGGCGCGATGCCTTCTATAGCGGCGAGATCGCTGCCGACATGGTCGACACGCTGCGCAGAATAGGCGGCCTGCATACGCTGGAGGATTTCGCCGCGCACGCGACCGAGACGACCTCGCCGATCGGCACGATGTACAAGGGTTACGACGTCTGGCAGTGTCCGCCGAATGGACCGGGCATCACCATGCTGGTGATGCTGAACATCCTTTCGCGCTTCGACCTGACGAAATTCAAGCCGCTCAGCGTCGAGCGCTTCCATCTCGAGGCGGAGGCCGCGCGCATCGCCTACATGATGCGCGAGCAGCATATCGCCGATCCTCAGCATGTGCATGTCGACGTCGCCGGCATTCTCTCCAGGGAGTTCGCCGACGAGCATATCAAGAACATCCGGATGGACCGGCTGCTCGACCTGCCCAACGTCGCGCCGCCGATGAATCCGTCGACCGTCTACATCACGGTGGTCGACAAGGATCGCAACGTGTGCTCGTTCATCAATTCGATCGCGCATTCCTTTGGTTCAGCGATCGTCTCCGACAAAACGGGCATCCTGCTGCAAAACCGCGCCGGCGGCTTCCGCATCCAGCCCGGCCATCCCAATTGCATCGCGCCAGGCAAGCGTCCGCTGCACACCATCATCCCGTCGCTTGCGACGAAGAATGGCCGCGCCGTGATGCCGTTCGGCGTGATGGGCGGGCAGTATCAGCCGGTCGGCCAGACCCATGTTTTGACCAACATCCTCGACTATGGCTGCGACGTTCAGGAAGCGATCGACATGCCGCGCGGCCTGCATTACGAGGGCGTCTATCAGCTCGAGGACAGCGTGCCGGCGGAGATCGTCGAAGGATTGAAGAAGATCGGCCACAAGACCACCCGCGTGGTGCCGCCGCTTGGCGGCGGCCAGGCGATCTGGATCGACTGGGACAAGGGCACGCTGACCGGCGGTTCGGATCCGCGCAAGGACGGTTGCGCGCTCGGCTACTGACCGGCCATCATCAATCAAGAGAAGGATATCCCGATGCGATCGTCGCGACGCACCATCATCAGGACCGCATTCGCTGCCGCCGCGGCGGCGATCTCTACGCCCGTTGTCATCAGCATGGCAACGGCCCAAACCGCAGGAAAGCCCATGACCACGCCCTCAGGCCTCCAGATCATCGACGCCAAGGTCGGCACCGGCGCCTCGCCGAAGCCCGGCCAGATCTGCGTCATGCACTACACCGGCTGGCTTTACGAGAACGGCCAGAAAGGCAAGAAATTCGACTCCTCCGTCGACCGCAACGAACCGTTCGAGTTTCCGATCGGGCAGGGTCGCGTGATCAAGGGTTGGGACGAAGGAGTCGCCACCATGAAGGTGGGCGGCAAGCGCACGCTGATCATTCCGCCCAATCTCGGCTACGGCGCTCGCGGCGCCGGCGGCGTGATCCCGCCGAACGCGACCCTGATGTTCGACGTCGAACTGCTCGGCGTGAAATAGCCGGCACCCAACGACAGGAGGCGCAGCGGTGAAGATCACGATCCTCGACGATTATTTCGACACGCTGCGCACCCTCGATTGCTTCCGCAAGCTCGACGGCTACGACGTCAAGATCTGGAACGACCATGTCCAGGACGTCGATGCGCTCGCCGAGCGGCTCGGCGACACCGACGTGCTGGTCTTGATCCGCGAGCGTACGCAGATCCGCACGCCTTTGCTGGAACGTCTGCCCAAGCTGAAGCTGATCAGCCAGCGCAGCGTCTATCCCCATATCGACATCGAGACCTGCACCCGGCTCGGCATCATCGTCTCGTCGAGCCAGCATGCCGACACGCCGTCCTACGCCACCGCCGAGTTCACCTGGGGGCTGATTCTGGCCGCCATGCGCGCGATCCCGCAGCAGATGGCCGCCCTGAAGGCAGGCAAATGGCAGATCGGTGTCGGCCACACCCTGCGCGGCAAGACGCTCGGCATCTATGGCTATGGCCGCATCGGCGCTGTCGTCGCAGGCTATGGCAAGGCGTTCGGCATGAACGTGCTGGTCTGGGCGCGCGAGGCGGCGCTGGCGAAGGCGCGTGCCGACGGCTACGAGGCGGCCGCCAGCAAGGCGGACTTCTTCGCGCGCTGCGACGTGCTGTCGCTGCACATGCGGCTGGTCGACGCCACCCGCGGCATCGTCAAGGCGGAGGACCTAGCGCGCATGAAGCCGACGGCGCTGATCGTCAACACCAGCCGCGCACCGCTGATCGAGCCGGGCGCGCTGGTCAACGCGCTGCGCGCAGGCCGGCCGGGCATGGCCGCGATCGACGTCTACGAGAAGGAGCCGCTGCGCGACATCGCCGATCCGCTGCTGAACATGGACAACGTGGTCTGCACCCCGCATCTCGGCTATGTCTCGCGCGACGAGTACGAAATCCAGTTCACCGATATCTTCGATCAGATCACGGCCTATGCCGCGGGAACGCCGACCAACGTGGTCAATCCGGATGTGCTCGCAAAGGCGCGCCCGAGACCCTGACCGCGGCGCCTGCATCACCGTTGGGTCGGTCTTTTCGTTGCCGGCCGCGGAATGCATCGCGCCAATGCGCCGGCACATGGAAATGGTCCGATTTTCCGCTCGCGTGCAGGAGCGCTTTTCGCTAGCGTTTCCGCACCAAACCCAACTTTCGAAAGCAAGAACGATGAGCGGTTCCCACGATCACACCCATTCCGACGACCACCATCATCACGACGATGAGCGCTGGAAGCACGATGGCGTGCGCGTGATCCCCGGCAATCAGCTTGATCCGAACGTGCCGTCGACAGCGGGCATGGACCGCAAGGCCGCGATCAATTTCGCCCGCGTCGGTGCGCAGAAGCTGTGGGCGGGCACCGTCAGCATCAAGCCGGACGCCAAGACCGGCGCGCATCATCATGGCCACCTCGAAAGCATCATCTATGTCGTGAAGGGCAAGGCGCGGATGCGCTGGGGCGAGAAGCTGCAATTCACCGCGGAAGCCGGTCCCGGAGACTTCATTTTCGTTCCGCCCTACGTGCCGCACCAGGAAATCAACGCCAGCCGCGACGAGGTGCTGGAATGCGTGCTGGTGCGTTCCGACGGCGAGGCGGTCGCCATCAATCTCGACATCGAGCCGGTCGAGAAGCCGGAGACGGTGCTGTGGGTCGATCCGGTGCACCGGCACCCTGACGAAAAGAAGTAATGGCGCGGCCTGGGCCGCGACTGAATTATAACGGCCAGGGAGGCCAGCATGACGTTCGTCCGCTACGAGAGCGCCGACCACGTCGCGACCATCACGATGGATCGCCTCTCGTCGCACAACGCGCTCAACAACGCGCTGTGCGACGAACTGCGCGAGACGTGGCGGCGCTTCCGCGACAGCGATGATCGCGTTGCGGTGCTGGCCTCGGCCGAGGAGAAATACTTCTGCGTCGGTGCTGATGTCAGGGACTTTCCCGCCAACATGTGGCAGGCGGTGCCCGGCCTCGGCGTCGAGCTCGATAAGCCGGTGATCGCGGCAACGTCCGGCTGGGTCGTCGGTGGCGGCTTTGTGCTGGTCCAGATGGCGGACATTTGCGTCGCCTCGGAAACGACCCGGTTCGTCTATCCGGAGGCGAAGATCGGCACCACCGGCGGCGGCGTGTCCTCGGTGCTGGCGCGCATGCCGCACAAGATCGCGATGGAGTTCCTGCTGATCGGCGAGGAGCTCTCGGTCGAGCGCGCCTACCAGATCGGCTTCGTCAACCGGATCGCACCGCAGGGGCAGCACGTCGCGGTGGCGCAGGAGATGGCGGCCAAGATCGCAGGCAACGCGCCACTGGTCGTGCAGACGCTGAAGAAGCTCGCCCGCGATGCCATGCCCAAGGGGCCGCTGGAGACAGTTGCCGAGGTGCGCAGGCTGCTCGACGCGATCAAGGACAGCGAAGACCTGAAGGAAGGCGCCAAGGCGTTCGCCGAGAAGCGCAAGCCGAACTTTACGGGGAGATAGGATTCCGTCCCGTCATTGCTGTCGATGCGCGGTGTCATCACCCGCGCATGCGGGTGATCCAGTATTCCAGAGAGGCCGATGCCTGAGCCGAGAGGCCGCGGCGTACTGGATGGCCCGCCTGCGCGGGCCATGACGACTGAGAGAAAATGTGCATCCGCATTCTCGGACATGATCTGTCCGAGCCTTGCATCTCGTTCCGCCCTCTAGGAAGAGCTCCAGGTCAAGCTCGGTCCAGTGCACCCACCGACTTTCGTTCAAAGCGGGTCGGCGACATCACACCGGTCCGAACTCGCAAATGACGGGGTTAGAGCCTCAAGCAAACACGCTGTGATCGATCGGACCGCTCGGCACCACGTAGCCGTAGCGCCGGTTGGACGGCTCGGGGCCGGCCTTTTCATATGTCGCCTTCATCATGGCGAAGCGATCGCCGCTCAGCTCCAGCATCGCGCGCTTCGGCTGGATGCCGTAGAGCCGCGCATTGTTGTCGCCGAAGATCGCTGATTTCACCGGACCGTCGGCGGGGCCGAGCGGCGCATAGCCGAACTTCTTCTGCATCATTTCGGGGATTTCCAGCCGCCGCAAACCCTCGATCTGCCACTGCGGCGCGCCGGTCCAGAGCGCGTCGGTGCCCCAGCAGACGTGATCGACACCAAGGCCCTTGATCAGCGTGCCCATCAGTGCGGCGCAGACATTCGGCTCGGCGACCAGCGTGGTCGCGAACAACTGGCCGACATCGCCGTAGACGTTGCTGACACCGTATTGTTCGGGGATGTCGGCGAGGTCGCTGGTCCAGGCGATGCGGCCGGTACGTTCGAATTCGGCGAGCGCCACCCTGGGATCGCCGCCGACATGGCGATAGGCGGAGTGATAGATCACGAAGTTGAGCTGCGGCCAGTCCTTGGCCGCCTGGCCGACATCTGCGACGTCGGCGAAGCCGCGCAGGTTCGGATACTGCTTCTCGATCCCTGGCGGGAACAGGCCCTTGTGGATGCAGACATTCTTGATGCCCGCCTTCACCATCTTCTCGTAGCCCTTGTAGGCGACTTTCTCGTCGTCCATCCGCCATGGGTAGCGGCTGATGTCCTTGTGGGTATTGTCGCCGATCGTGTAGCCCTTGCAGGACTCCGGCTTGAGCGCCAGCGCGGCGTCGAGCTTGTCGAGCCAGCCGGGTTGTCCGGGCGTGAAGATCGCGTGACAGAATACGCGCCGCGTGCCGGCCTCGTCGTTGATCTTCTTGCGGGCGTCCGCCATCTGCTCATTGGTCAGGAACCAGTCCTGCTCGATGTCCGACGGCGCTGATGAGATCAGCGCGATCTTGGTGTCGGAATCGAGAAACATCTCCTTTTTGTAGTTGTTGAACTTCAGATCATCGATGGTCTGCTCGTGATCGCTGAGCTCCTTGTTCCAGCCGGCCTTGCCGACGGCCTTGCGCATTTCGAGGAAACCCGTGATCCGGGTGTCGTCGCGCAGGAAATGCGTGTGCATGTCCATGATGAACTGGTTCTTCAGCCCGTTGGCGCGCTCATCGGCCATCGCAGGCGTTGCGGCCTCGGCCGGCGTCACATCGAACAGCGAGCCATAGACTTGGTTCATTGCAACGAAGGAGGCCGCCATGCCTGCCGCGGTCTGGAAGAATTTGCGGCGGTCGAGGCCCTGCTGGCTGCCGAGATCATCGGCCATCGCGAGTAGCCGCGCCTCGACCTCGCGCTGCCGCTCATTCTGTGGATCGGGATAGAACTCGTCGCTGGAGACGATCTGGGTCGGGATCGGCGTCTGGTACTGACACAGTTCGGAGGGCATCAAGGCGGCAAGTTCTTCGTCGGTCAGATTGCTGCTCATACTTTGCTCCCGCTTCGCGCCGGATGTTTCCGGTCGGACCGTTGCGAAGACTAGGCTCAACTCCATCCGTCGTCCGCGCCGAACTCAGGCGGTTGCATTCACAAAGTCGTGCAATGCCTTTGTGATCGCGCGCGACATCGCGCGTTCGCTCGCAGCAGCGCGCATGCGCTGCTATGTTCGACGGCACCGGATCTTCGGGGAGGTGCGCGATGACGCATTCAGACCGATCACGTCGCACAGTCATCAAGGGCATTGGCGCCGCGGCGACAGCAGAAGTATTCGCCGGGATGCCGGCGCAGGCCGCCGCGGCGGTTCCCATCGAAGGCGAGATCTGGAACAGCGAATACTGGGCGAAGAAAGGCGACATCCCGTTGTGGATGTTCCGCAAGCGGATCGGCGCGCCGAAGCCGGGCGAGGCCGCGCGGCCGGTGGTGTTCTTCGTCCACGGTTCATCGGTGACGTCGCGGGTGTTCGACCTCACCGTCCCGGGCAAGGGCGAGTATTCGTTGCTCAACACATTCGCGCGTTACGGCTTCGATTGCTGGACCATGGATCATGAGAACTACGGCAAGTCGGGCCGCACGTCGGGTAATGCCGATATCGCCAGCGGGGTCGAGGATCTGAAGGCTGCGGCGGAGGTGATCGCCCGTGAAACCGGGCAGACGAGATATCACTTCGTCGGCGAATCTTCCGGCGCGCTCCGTGCCGGCGCCTACGCGATGGCAGAGCCCGAGCGGATCGACCGCCTGGTGTTCGCGGCCTTCACCTACAAGGGCGAGGGCTCGCCGACATTGGCGAAGCGTGCCGAGCAGCTCGCTTATTATCGCACGCACAACATGCGCAAGCGCGACCGCGACATGATCCGCTCGATCGCAACTCGCGACAAGCCGGGCACCTCGGATCCCGCGGTGATCGAGGCGCTGGCCGATGTCGAAATGCAGTTCGGCGACCAGATCCCGACCGGCACCTATCTCGACATGACCGCCAACCTGCCGGTGGTGCATCCGGAGAAGGTGCTCGCGCCGGTGCTGCTGGTCCGCGGTGAGTATGACGGCATCGCGGCGGTGCCTGATCTGGAGGAGTTCTTCAACAAGCTGCCGAACGGTGACCGGCAGTTCATCATTCTGCCTGGCACCGCGCATTCGGTCGCGCTTGCGATCAACCGGGAGCTGTTCTGGCACGTGACGCGGGGCTTCCTCACCATGCCGAAGCCGATCGCCACCTGACGCCGGCCTGCGACGGGACGTCGCAAGAAAAAGTCGCCGGGCGATGTCGGGAGCCCGTCGCCGGCTTCGTCCTTGGGGCACGGTTTCGCCCAAAGGAGTGCCTCATGGCCAAAATGATCTTCGTCAATCTGCCGGTCAGCAATCTCGCCCGTTCCACCGCCTTCTACGAGGCTATTGGTGCGACCCGGAATCCGCAATTCTCCGACGACACCGCCTCCTGCATGGTGATCTCGGAGACCATCTACGTCATGCTGCTGACGCACGACAAGTTCCGGCAGTTCACGTCGAAGGCGATCGCTGACGCCAGGGCCACCAGCGAAGTGCTGATCTGCCTCTCCGCCGATGGCCGCGATGCGGTCGACGACATCGTGACCAAGGCCAAGGCGGCCGGCGGCTCCGCCGACCCGGGCCCGAAGCAGGACTACGGCTTCATGTACGGCCGCAGCTTCGAGGATCCGGACGGTCACATCTGGGAAGTGATGTGGATGGACGTCGAAGCCGCGACCAAGGCGCAGTCCGCCGCGGCCACGGCCTGATCGCATTCACCGGCGCAAGGAGTCGATTCATGTCAAAAGTGTCCCCCTGCCTGTGGTTCGACGGCGAGGCCGAGGAGGCCGCGAAGTTCTACGTGTCGCTGCTGCCCGACTCCCGGATCGAGACGATCCAGAAGAATGTTATCGATAGCCCCGGCGGAAAGGCCGGCACCGTGCTGGTGGTCGAATTCACGCTCGCCGGTCAGCACTTCATGGCGCTGAACGGCGGCATGAAGATGGAGTACACCCACGCGGTCTCGTTCCGGATCGACTGCGCCGATCAGGCCGAGATCGATCGCCTGTGGGACGCGCTGCTTGCCAATGGTGGCACGGCCGAGCAGTGCGGCTGGCTGCGCGATCGCTACGGCGTGGCTTGGCAGATCGTGCCGACGGTCGTCGGCCAATATCTTGGCGGACCCGACGCCGCCGCTGCCGCGCGCGTGATGCAGGCCGTGCTCGGCATGGTCAAGCTCGACGTCGAAGGCTTGCGCCGCGCCTATGAGGGCGAGGCGGCGGCGTGAGGTAGGGGCTTCACTGGATCGCCCGGCTTGCCCGGGGCGATCCAGCATTCCAAAGCCCTTGATGCTTGACGGATTGGCCGCGGCGTACTGGATGCTCCGCATGAAGCGGAGCATGACGGTGTGTCTAATAGTTGATCCTCAGACCCACGCCGCCGTGGACGGTGTTGCCGACCGGCTGCGGACCGGCGGTCCCGTTGAGGAAGAGGTCGGCGACCCATCCGCTGGTGATGCGGAAGCCGAGCCGTCCGCCATATTCGAACCAGCCTTGATTGCCCATCGTGGGCACGATGGTGCCGTCGCCGGTGACGGTGGCGACGATGCCGGAATGGCTGGCAAAGGACTGCACGTAGCCGCCATTGACGTTGGCTTCGACGCTTGATCCGAACAGGTGCGTCCACTGGCCGCCGACCTTGACCAGGTTGGTGCGATCGGTGCCGTCGGCGATCGAGGCGCCGAATGGATTGAACGCCACGAGCGGGTCATTGTAGCCCTTGACCCGCTGCCACAACTGCCAGACCTCGACAGAGGCTGCGACCTCATCGCGCGGCGACATCCGGCTGATCCAGCCCGCGCGTCCATAGACGCCATAATTCTCGCTCGACGTCTCGCCTGTGACCGACACGGCGCCGAGACTCGTCGTGTAGCTGCGGGTGTAGCGCACTTTCTCGAACGGCGAGAGGATGGTGCCGATGTCGAAGAACGGCCGGGACGAGCCCCAGTCGACGAAATCGTAGCGCAGCGCGAAGGCGCCGATCGGCGCGCTGGTGACGTTGTAGCCGCCTTCGCCATATTGCGTGTAGGCGATGCCGGCGAGCAGCGACAGATTGGGCGTGATGGTTCTGCGGCCGTGGATGCCGGCCGAGAACGAGCCGGCCGAGCCGAAGGCGCTGACACAGTCGTTGCAATTGACCTGCTCATTGACGCCGAGCAGCACCGAACCGAGCACGCGGTTGGTGATCATCTGGTTGAAGCGCTGGTCGGCGAGACCGGTGATCGAGTTGCCGCTGGACGGCGCACCGGTGACTGGGGGCGGTGACGACGATGGGCTCGGTGTCGGGGTCGGAGTGACCGTCGGGGTCGGCGTGGGAGTAGGCGTCGGAGTAGGCGTGGGGGTGGAGGTATATGACGGGGTCGGCGTCGGTGTCGGGGTTGGGGTATAGGTCGGCGTGGGCGTTGGTGTCGGCGACTGGGCCCGCGCCGGCGCCGCCAGCGCCTGCATGATCGCAAGCGACAGCAGTGCGGTCAGTGCGGCGGCCGGAAATCGGTTGCGTATGCCCCGTGCCATGGTCATCGCCCGCACAAGATGCCGGCGGGATCGTCGACCGACGGCGACACCGGCGTTGCATCCGCGTATTGCGTGACCGAACAGAGGCCTGCCGACGTGCTGCAAATCGCGGCAAAGGTCCAGGGCGCATTGTTGGTCTTCTGGATCGTGGTGCGGCCGCCGGTCGAGGTGATGATCGCAGTATCGCCCGGCTGAGTCAGATCGAGGCACTGCCGGCTCGTGCTGCAAACGGTCGATGCGCCTTCCTGCAGCACCACCGTGGTCCGGCCGCGCTGCGACAGGATGTCGAGCACGGTGCCGCGAACCCCGATCGTCGCAAGCGGCGTGGTGATCCTGTAGGCTGCCTTGTCCGAGTTCCCGGTGACGAAGCGGAATGCGCCCGATGTCAGGCGGATCGCGACATCGCGATAATGATGCTCGTCGTCGAACACGGTGCGATCGAGCTTGATCGTCGCGCTCGGCCCGAGCGAGAGATTGGTGCTGTCGGCCATCACTAATCGTGTGGCGCTGTCGAGACCGGTGCGAACGACCTCATCGCGGAGCAGGGCGTCGCCGACATTGATCTGCGTCGTCGATGATGCGGCGATGCGAACGACCTCGTTCTTGACGACGGCGGCTTCGCCGACGCGGGTCTGTGCCTGAACCGGACGTGCCGTCAGTGCGACTGCAAAACCGAATGCAAGGATTGGGAAAAAACCGTGGCGCCAATGCATTTCAAAACCAATCGATCTGTCCCATCATCGTACCGGATCGCGCCCGCATCAGATATTGTATATTTGTCACAAGCAGTGCTGAGCTCATTGGATGGTTGGTGCCGGTGGATTCGAAATCGTTCAACGGAATGGTTATGAAAGTGAGCTTCGATCACACACGCCACATGCGACAACATCGGCGTAGCTCACACTTCGATCACACATGCATCCGTCGCGGCGTCGTCGATTCGTGAACACAGTACCCGGGCCATATTCCGTTCTGCGGCGTTCGGCCGCGCATACGGCGATCGTCGCGGCCGCCATCTTCGTCGTCGCCCAGGCCGTGCTGCTGCTCGGGATCACCACGCCGGACAAGCTCTATTTCGACGAGGTGCACTACGTGCCCGCGGCGCGGCAGATGCTCTTGCCTGACATCCAGCAGCCGATCCTGAACCCGATGCATCCGCCGCTCGCCAAGGAGATCATCGCGCTCTCGATCAAGGCATTCGGCGACGGGCCGCTGGGATGGCGCTATCCCGCGACGCTGTTCGGTGCGCTTGCGCTGGTCGGCGTCTATCTCGCTGGGCTCGCGCTGTTCGCATCGCAGGAGCGCGCGCTCGCGGCCGTGCTGCTCGCCTTCTTCAACCAGATGCTGGTCGTGCAGGCGCGGATCGCAATGCTGGATATTTTCGCGCTCGCCTTCAGTCTGTTTGCGATCGCGGCGTTCGTCCAGGGTTTCAGGCAGCAACGGCCGCAGCTTGCTTTCGCGCTGACCGGGCTAGCCGCCGGTCTCTCGATTGCCTGCAAATGGAGCGGGCTGTTCGTGCTCGCGACCTGCATCGCAGCGGTGGCTGCGATCCGTCTGATGCAAGGCTGGCGCACGCGCTTTGCCGATGGCAACGCCGAGGATTGGTACCGGCCGGACCTTTGGCCGGATTTCCGCCTCCATCACTTCATCGCCTGCTTCGTGCTGATTCCCGCGGTCGTCTATCTCGCGACCTTCGTGCCGCTGTATGGCTTGTCGGTCGCCGACCTCGTGGAGGCGCAGCGCCGCATCTTTGCCGACAACACGACGAGCGCAATCGCGGGCCACACCTATATGAGCTCGTGGCCGTCCTGGCCGTTCCTGGTGCGGCCGGTCTGGTATCTGTTCGACAAGCTGGACGATGGCCGCATCGCGGCGATCGTGTTTCTCGGCAACCCGCTGATCCTGTGGCCGGCATTGATCGCGTTGGTCATTGCTTTGCGCGACTGGATCGTCACGCGCCGGCGTGATGCCTTTCTGGTGCTGGCCTTTTATCTCGGCCCATATCTCGCCTGGGCGCTGCTGCCGAGGGTCCTCGGCTTCATCTATTACTATCTGCCCGCCGCGACCACGGCGAGCTTCGTGCTGGTCTATGCGTTGACGCGCAAGCCCGCGCCGCGATGGCTGCTCTGGGCCTTCGTGGCCGTCGGGGGCGCTGGGTTCGTCGCAATGCTGCCGATCACGGCGGCCTTCGTCGAGACATCGATGGCGACCTTCAACCGGCTGATGTTGTTCCAGAGCTGGATCTGAGAGGGCACCGACGAGCCCGGCGGCTTCAGCCAAACGCCCGGTGCTGGCCGGCGGCGCTGGGCCGCCCGCAAGGCTGATATTCGCGCGTTCGCTCTCCACGGACGCGCGAATCTCGCTACATTGCACCAACATGCCCCGCGCGACCGAACCTTTTCCGTTGAGCAACGCCGACGCCCGCCGCATCTGGCTGCGCGCGCAACGGCTCGACACCCGGGCGCCGTTCGGCGTGGGGGCTTCGGCGGTCGCCGCGGCCGTCGGCCATCTCGGCTACGTGCAGATCGACACCATCAACGTGATCGAGCGCTGCCACCACCACATCCTGTTCTCCCGTATTCCGGATTACCGCCGCGTCGACCTCAAGCAGGCGCAGAGCGCGGACCGAAGCGTGTTCGAATACTGGACGCATGCGCTGTCCTACATCCCGTCCAAGGACATCAGCTTCTTCCTGCCGGCGATGAAAGCGCACAAGCGCGACGGCCATAAATGGTTCTCGTCGGTGACGCCGGCGGACACCCGCAAGGTGATGCGGCTGGTGCGCGCCGGTCCGCTCACCATCCGCGACATCGACGACGACGTGCTGACCGAGAAGGAGCATCTCTGGGCGAGCCGGAAGCCCTCGAAGCGCGCGCTGCAACTTGCCTTCTACGGCGGCGTGGTCACCATCAGCGAGCGCAACGGCATGCTGAAGACCTATGAGCTGACGACCCGGCATTTCGGCTGGGAGAAGCCGCCGAAGCCCGCCTCCGCATCCGGGATCACCGCCTATCTGCTCGATCGCGCGTTGCGCGCGCAGGGCATCGTCAGTCTGGACTCGGTCTGTCACCTCGACGCGCCGAGCAAGACGGCGGTGCGGCGCCTGATCGAGACCCGTGTCCGCCGCAAGGAGCTTGTGCCTGTGGCGCTGGAAGGCGCCGGCAAGCAGGAGCACTGGGCACGGCCGGATGTGCTGGAGCCGGCCGCTGAGGGCGATCCCGGACTGGTCCACATCCTCTCGCCATTCGATCCCCTGATCATCCAGCGCAAGCGCACTGAGCTGTTCTTCGGCTACGGCCATCGTTTCGAGGCCTATGTGCCGAAGGAGAAGCGCGTGTTCGGCTATTTCGCGCTACCGGTCCTGGTCGGCGACGACATCGTCGCCGCGCTCGACCTGAAGACCGATCGGCAGAACAGGAAGCTGCTGATGCAGAAATGGAGCTGGATCGGCAACGGCCGGAAGCAGGCCGCGCGCAAGGAGCTGAAGCGCCGGATCGAGGAGGAGCTCGACCGCTTCGAGCGCTTTCAGCTCGCGGAGTGATATATCCGCCGTCATTGCGAGTGCAATCCATCCCCCGCTTGTGGCGCTATGGATTGCTTCGCTCCGCTCGCAATGACGGTAGCAATTGGTCGGCTCCCGTTTGACGCTGTGTGCTATGAGATTTTGCCATTGCTCAAGGCGCGGCCAGTCAATAATCGTCGGGGCACGCAGATACCTTGGGGGAAACAGATGAGCCAGACCGCGACCATCGCGCCCAGCAGCGGCGCTCGCAGCGAGATCGAGACGTCCACCATCCGCGCGATCTCCTGGCGGCTGATTCCGTTCCTGATTCTGGCCTATTTCTTTTCCTATCTCGACCGCGTCAATCTCGGCTTCGCTGCGCTCACCATGAATGCGGAGCTGAAGTTCTCGCCGGTAGTGTTCTCGTTCGGGGCCGGCATCTTCTTCGTCGGCTATTTCATCTTCGAGGTGCCGAGCAACCTGGCGCTGGAGAAGTTCGGCGCCAGCCGCTGGATCGCCCGCATCATGGTGAGCTGGGGCATTCTTTCGGCGCTGATGGCGGCGGTCTATGATGAGCGGAGCTTCTACGCACTGCGATTCCTGCTCGGCGTGGCCGAGGCCGGCTTCTTCCCCGGCATCATCCTTTATCTCACCTATTGGTATCCGGCCGAATATCGCGCTCGATTCCTCGCCGCCTTTGCGCTCGCCGTTCCGATCTCGACGGTGATCGGCGCGCCGATCTCGGGCCTGCTGCTCGGGCTCGACGGCGTGATGGGATTCAAGGGCTGGCAGTGGCTGTTCATCATCGAAGGCGTCCCCTCGGTGCTGCTCGGCCTCGTCACCTGGTTCTATCTCACCGATAGGCCCGAGAAGGCCGATTGGCTCTCGGCCGAGCAGAAGGCGTGGCTGAAGTCGAAGCTCGATGCCGAGGTTGCGGCGAAGCAGGCGGTCAAGCACGTCTCGCTGGCTGAGGCGCTCACCTCGCCGAAGGTGCTTGCGCTCAGCGCGATCTATTTCGGCTTCGTCGCCGCGCTCTACGGCATGCAGTTCTGGCTGCCGCAGATCGTCAAGGCATTCGGCCTCACCAACGCGCAGACCGGCTTCGTCACCGCGATCCCGTATCTGTTCGGCACCATCGCGATGATCCTGTGGGCGCGTCATTCGGATGCCACGCGCGAGCGTGTCTTCCATGTCGGCGGTCCGCTGCTGCTCACCGCGCTGGCGCTCGGCGTCTCCAGCTACATCACCGATCCCACCCTGACCATGATCGTGCTGACAATCGCCGCGATCGGGGTGTTCTGCACCTTTGCGGTGTTCTGGACGTTGCCGACCGCGTGGCTGTCCGGCACCGCGGCCGCCGGCGCGATCGCGCTGATCAACTCGATCGGCAACCTCGCCGGCTTCGGCGGCCCCTACCTGATCGGCTGGGTCAAGGAGGCGACCGGCAGCACGTCCACGGGCCTGCTGGTGCTGTCGCTGCTGCCGCTGATCGCGGGCCTGCTCGTCTTCCTCGGCAGCCACGAGACCAAGACCGAGTTCGCGGGGGCGAAGTAGACAAAAAGATCGAAAACAACCCCATGCACAGTTCCCGGATTCCGCCGATCCGAGGCTGTCCTCACGAATTGGTGTTCACTGACGAATATTGACATTTATCAGTGATAAATCGATACTCTTCATCAGTCGTCAGCCGATGGAGAGCGTCGATGTTCGTTCGTTCCGTTTTATCCAGCTATTACAGGCTCTTGACGGGAGCGTCGTTGGCTTTTGCCGTCTTCGCGCTGACCGGCTGCAATGAGAAAGCGGCTGAAAAGGTTGAGCCCGGACGCCCCGTTCTGGTGGCGACCGTGCATTACGAAGCCGAGACCCCTGAGCGCAGTTTTGTCGGCACGATCAAGCCCCGGATCGAAGCCGATATGGGCTTTCGGGTTTCCGGCAAGGTGGCCAAGCGGCTGGTCGAAGTCGGACAGACAGTCGACGTCGACCAGCCCTTGGCCACCCTCGATGAGGTCGATCTGAAACTGCAGGCCGAGCAGGCCGAGGCCGAATTCCGCGCCGCCACCGGCGTGCTGGCGCAGGCCGCCGCCGCCGAGCAGCGCGCCAAGGATCTGAAGGCCAAGGGCTGGACCACGGACGCGCAGCTCGATTCCGCCAAGGCCGCCGCCGACGAGGCTAGGGCCCGGCTGAACCGCGCCGAGCGCTCGGTCGAGCTGACCAGGAATTCCCTGTCTTACGCAACGCTGGTGGCCGACACCCGGGGTGTCGTCACAGCGACCATGATCGAGCCCGGCCAGGTGGTTGCCGCGGGCCAGGCATCGATCCGTGTCGCCCGACTTGGCGAGAAGGAAGCTGTCGTCGCGATCCCAGAGACGCTTCTCGCTCGTGCCAGGTCGGGCGTAGCCACGGTGACGCTGTGGTCGGACGCCAAGAAGACCTATGCCGCGAAGCTGCGCGAGGTCGCGCCGTCAGCCGATCCGGCGACGCGCACCTATCTCGCAAAATTCTCGCTGCCTGATGCCGACGATGCCGTCTCGCTCGGCATGACCGCGACGCTAACCCTGGCCGACAAGGCGAGCGAGCGCGTCGCCAAGCTCCCGCTCTCGGCGCTGTACAGCCAGGGCGGCGATCCCTCGCTCTTCATCGTCGATGACAAGGGCGATGTCGCGCTGAAGCCGGTCAAGGTGAAATCCTACGAGAGCGACAGCGTCGTCATCTCCGGCGGCGTCGACGAAGGCGCCAAGGTGGTGGCGCTCGGCGTGCAGAAGCTCGATCCGAGCCAGAAGGTCCGGGTCGTGTCGTCGCTATCGTTCTAGTCTCGCATCATTGAGGTCCGTCATTGCGAGAAGCGAAGCGACGAAGCAATCCATGTCGCCGCAACTGGAAGAATGGATTGCTTCGCTTCGCTCGCAATGACGGTTGAAGTCGAAACGGATTGGACTTTGGAGAGTTCGATGAAGCGCTTCAATCTTTCGGCCTGGGCGGTCAGCCATCCGACGCTGGTGCTGTTCCTGATGATCGTGCTCGCCGCCGCCGGCTATTTCTCCTACGAGAAGCTCGGCCGCGCCGAAGATCCGTTCTTCACCGTGAAGGTGGTGAACGTCTCGGTGATGTGGCCAGGCGCGACCTCGCAGGAAATGCAGATGCAGGTCGCCGATCCGATCGAGAAGAAGCTGCAGGAGCTGCCGTTCTTCGAGAAGGTGCAGACCTATTCCAAGCCGGGCTTCACCGCGATGCAGGTCACCTTCCGCGATTCCACGCCGCCGAAGGATGTGCCGTATCTCTTCTATCTTTTGCGCAAGAAGCTGGTCGACGTGCAGGGCCAATTGCCCTCCGGCATCCTCGGCCCCGTCGTCAACGACGAATTCTCCGACGTCGATTCCATCCTCTATATGATGACCGGCGACGGTGCTGATTATGCGCAATTGAAGAAGGTCGCCGAAGGCTTCCGTCAGCGCCTGCTGAAGGTGCCCGGTGTGACCAAGGTCGACCTCTACGGCATCCAGGATGAGCGCATCTATGTCGAGTTCTCCCATGCCAAGCTCGCCACGCTGGGCATCACGCCGCAGGCGCTGTTCGATTCGCTCGCCAAGCAGAACAACGTGACGCCTGCCGGTACCGTCGAGACCTCATCGCAACGTGTGCCGCTTCGCGTCACCGGTGCGCTCGACGGCGTCAAGGCGGTTGCCGAAACTCCGGTCGAGAGCAACGGCCGCGTGTTCCGGCTCGGCGACATCGCAACCGTCACCCACGGCTATGTCGATCCGCCCAGCTTCACCGTGCGGCAGGAAGGCAAGCCCGCGCTCGGCATCGGCATTGTCACCGCCAAGGGCGCCAACATCCTCGAGCTCGGCGAGGAGGTCGGGAAGGCGACCGCCGAGTTCATGAAGGCGGTGCCGCAGGGCATCAATGTCGAGCAGATCGCCGACCAGCCCAAGGTGGTCGAGCATGCCATCGGCGAGTTCGTACACTCCTTCGTCGAGGCGCTCGCGATCGTGCTGTTCGTCTCCTTTGTCGCGCTCGGCTGGCGCACCGGCATCGTGGTGGCGCTGTCGGTGCCGCTGGTGCTCGGCATCGTCTTCATCGTGATGAACGCGATGTCGCTCGACCTGCATCGCATCACGCTCGGCGCGCTGATCATCGCGCTCGGCCTCCTGGTCGACGACGCCATCATCGCGGTCGAGATGATGGTGGTGAAGATGGAGCAGGGCTGGGATCGCATGAAAGCCGCATCCTTTGCCTGGGAATCGACCGCATTCCCGATGCTGACCGGCACGCTGGTCACGGCCGCCGGCTTCCTGCCGATCGGTTTTGCCAATTCGGCGGTCGGCGAATATGCTGGTGGCATCTTCTGGATCGTGGCGATCTCGCTGGTCGCCTCCTGGTTCGTCGCGGTGATCTTCACGCCCTATATCGGCGTCAAGCTGTTGCCGAACATCAAGGTCCACCAGAACCATGATCCGCACGCGATCTACGAGACGCGGATCTATCGCAGCCTGCGCCGCGTGGTGCAGTGGTGCGTCGATCACCGCATCAAGGTGGTGGCCGCGACCGTCGGCATCTTCGCGGCCTCGATCGTCGCGTTCGGCCACGTCCAGCAGCAGTTCTTCCCGCTGTCGGAGCGGCCCGAGTTGTTCCTGCAACTCCGCCTGCCCGAGGGCACCGCCTTCAACGTCACCGAGAAGGCGGTCAAGGAGGCTGAAAAGCTCCTGAAGGACGATCAGGACATTCAGACCTATACCGCCTATGTCGGCCAGGGCTCGCCGCGCTTCTGGCTCGGCCTCAACCCGCAACTGCCGAACGAGGCGTTCGCCGAGATCGTCATCCTGTCCAAGAACGTCGAGGCGCGCGAGCGCATCAAGGCGAAGATCGAGCAGGCGGTGGCCGACGGTGCGCTGAACGAGGCGCGGGTGCGGGTCGACCGCTTCAATTTCGGCCCGCCGGTCGGTTTCCCGGTCCAGTTCCGCGTGATCGGGCCGGATGCCGCCAAGGTGCGCGACATCGCCTACCAAGTGCGCGACGTGATGCGCCAGAACCCGAACGTCAAGGACGTCCAGCTCGACTGGAACGAGCAGTCACCTTACCTGAAGCTGGTCGTCGACCAGGACCGCGCCCGCGCGCTCGGCCTCACCCCGCAGGACGTCTCGCAGGCGCTGTCGATGCTGATCTCGGGCGCGCCGGTCACCACGATCCGTGACGGCATCGAGAAGGTCGGCGTGGTCGCCCGTGCCGTGCCCTCGGAGCGGCTCGACCTCGGCCACGTCGGCGATCTCACCATCACCTCGCGCAATGGCGTCGCTGTGCCGTTGCAGCAGATCGCCAAGATCGAATATGCCCATGAGGAGCCGATCCTGTGGCGGCGCAACCGCGACATGGCGATCACCGTGCGCTCCGATGTCGTCGACGGCGTGCAGGCACCCGACGTGACCAACCAGATCGCGCCGAAGCTGAAGGACATCCAGGCTCATCTCGAGCCGGCCTACCGGATCGAGCCGGGCGGCGCGTTCGAGGAATCCGCCAAGGGCAATGCGTCGATCTTCATCCTCTTCCCCGTGATGGTGATGGTGATGCTGACGCTGCTGATGATCCAACTACAGAGCTTCTCGCGGCTATTCCTGGTGTTCCTGACTGCGCCGCTCGGCATCGTCGGCGCCTCGCTGGGCTTGAACGTCGCCAACCAACCGTTCGGCTTCGTGGCGCTGCTCGGGCTGATCGCGTTGGCCGGCATGATCATGCGCAATGCGGTCATCCTGGTCGATCAGATCGAGAGCGATGTGACCTCCGGCCTGACCCGGCGAGAGGCGATCGTGGAGGCCACGGTCCGGCGCGCCCGGCCGGTGGTGCTCACCGCGCTTGCGGCCATCCTGGCCATGATCCCGCTGTCCCGCTCGGCGTTCTGGGGCCCGATGGCGATCACGATCATGGGCGGTTTGTTTGTTGCGACTTTCCTGACCTTGCTGTATCTGCCGGGCCTTTACGCCCTCTGGTTCCGCAAGACTCTGGATGAGTGCGGCCCCAGCGAGCAAACCGATACTGCGACGCAGCATGCCGGCGATGCGCAACGCGCATTTCCGCTTGCTGAGGCGGCTGAATAATTGAACATTGAGATGACCAACATGACGCTGATCTCGGAACACAACGAAACGGACACCCGCGAGCGGATTCTCGTGGTGGCGGAGCGTTTGTTCCGGCAGATCGGCTACCAGAAGACCACGGTGGCCGACATCGCCAAAGAGCTGCGCATGAGCCCCGCCAACGTGTACCGCTTCTTCGACTCGAAGAAGTCGATCCACGAGGGCGTGGCGCGCGGCCTGATGGGCGAGGTCGAGGTCGAGGCGCAGCGCATCGCGCGATCGGAGGGGCCGGCCGCGGCGCGTTTGCGCGAGATGATGACGACCATCAATCGCATGAACACCGAACGCTATGTCGGCGATTCCAAGCTGCACGAGATGGTCGAAATCGCGATGCAGGAGGACTGGGGAGTTTGCGTCGCCCACATGGAGCTGATTGCCCGCATCATCGGCGAGGTGATCGCGCAAGGCGCGGCCTCCGGCGAATTCGAGGTCAAGGACCTGCAGGTCGCCTCGCTATGTGCCTGCACCGCGATGATGCGCTTCTTCCATCCGCAGATGATCGCCCAATGCGCGACCAAGCCGGGGCCGACCATCGACCAGATGATCGACTTCGTCATCGCCGGCCTTTCCCCGCGCGTCCGCGCGAATTGAGCTGTCAGCACTGACGTTTTCGTCAGTTGACTCTCCCGTCATTGCAGGCAAAGCGACGTTGTAGCCCGGATGGAGCGCAGCGTAATCCGGGTTGTTCGATCCGCTTGCGGGGCCGTCCCGGATTGCGCTGCGCTCCATCCGGGCTACCGAATGAGAGACGTCCACCGTGACCGCGAAAGACCTGCATTTCTACGAGCCGAAGAACGGCCATGGCCTCAAGCACGACCCATTCAATGCCATCGTCGCGCCGCGCCCGATCGGCTGGATCTCCTCGCGCGACGCCAAGGGCAACGTCAATCTCGCGCCCTACAGCTTCTTCAACGCCTTCTGCTACGTGCCGCCGATCATCGGCTTTTCCTCCACCAACTGGAAGGACAGCGTCGCCAACATCCAGGACACCGGCGAGTTCGTCTGGAATCTGGCGACGATGGATCTCGCCAAGCATATGAACGCGACCGCGGCGCATGTCGCGCGTGACGTCGACGAATTCGGGCTTGCAGGATTGACCCCCGTGCCGGGCAAGCTCGTCAACGTCCCGCGGGTCGCCGAAAGCCCGGTGTCCTTCGAATGCAAGGTGAGCCAGATCATCCAGCTCCAGGGCGCCGACGGCAAGAAGGCCGACGCCTGGCTGACGCTCGGCGAGGTCGTCGCTGTCCATATCGACAAGGCCTTCATCAGGGACGGCGTCTACCAGACCGGCCTCGCGCATCCGATTGTTCGTGCGGGCCGGCGCGGGGATTATTTCGAGATCAAGCCCGAGAACATGTTCGAGATGGTCCGCCCGGATTGAGCCTGTCCACGTAGCGGTCATTGCGGGCCCACGGGCGCCCATTCGCGCGGCCCGCTGGCTCCTCGCAATGGACGTTTGACTCACAAAGCGCGCGACACACTCAGTGTCGTCCCTGCGAACGCAGGGACCCATAACCACGAATGTTCATTGTCGCATGATGCTGGAACGACGGACCCCATTCACAACACCCGCCGCGGCGTATGGGTCCCTGCGTTCGCAGGGACGACAGTTGTGAATGCGGCGCGACGTGCGCGTCAACCGACGAAGAGGGCAACGGACGTTTGACTCACGAAGCGCGCAACACACTCAGTGTCGTCCCTGCGAACGCAGGGACCCATAACCACGAATGATCATTGTCGCATGATGCCGGAACGACGAGCCCCATTCACAACACCCGCCGCGGCGTATGGGTCCCTGCGTTCGCAGGGACGACAGTTGTGAATGTGGCGCGACGTGTGCATCAAGCGACGAAGAGGCCTATCGCGAGGATAGCGCTTTGCCTTCTCAGGCCGCGATGACGGAGGCGGGAACCACAACAAAGTGAGCTTTCCGCGCGCGGACATGAAAAACCGTCACTCGCAACCTTGCCGGGAGCAGTCTAACCTCACACCCGCCAGGCCGGATCAACGGCCGGCCAACACAGTGGGAGGATGCGATGACACGCCAGCAGTGGCGCGAGCCAAAAGAACAGCGGCGCAATCCAGCAGCCGCGGTTTCAAGACGAACACTGGTCCAGGGTTTGGCAGTTTCTGCCGCCGCCACCGCCACAGGGCTCGGCAGTGCGCGGGCCCAGAATGCGGCAGCGCCTACGCCCGTCAGCCCGCCGACAACCATCACGACCCCGCCGCGGGACTTCAGCCCGCGGGGTGCGCCGACCACCTATTTCTGGGACCCGGACGTCATCGCCGTCGATCCATCCTTCAACAACCTTGCGCAGCCGAACACCTCGATCAAGCGACTCTATACCGGGGTGCTGTGGGCCGAAGGCCCGGCCTGGAGTTCGCAGGGCCGCTACCTCATCTGGAGCGACATTCCCAACAATCGGCAGATGCGCTGGTCGGAGGATGACGGCCATGTCAGCGTCTTCCGCATGCCGTCCAACTACAGCAACGGCAATTCGTTCGACTTCCAGGGTCGCCAGCTCTCCTGCGAGCACCTCACCCGCCGCGTGGTGCGTTATGAGAACGACGGCACCGCGACCGTGCTCGCGGATTCCTACAACGGCAAGAAGCTGAACTCGCCGAACGACATCGTGGCGCATCCCGACGGCAGCTACTGGTTCACCGATCCGCCCTATGGCAGCCAACTCTATGAGGGCGAGCCCGACGCCGCGGGCGGCCCGGTCAATCCGGCCGGCAAGCTCAATCCGCGGATCGGCCAGCCGCCGGGCTTCGAGCCGTTCAAGCGCGAGTTGCCGACCAACTGCTATCGCATCGATCCGTCCGGCCGCATCGACCTCGTGGTGAGCGAGGACCAGGTGCCCGATCCGAACGGCATCTGCTTCTCGCCGGACTACAAGAAGCTCTATGTCGTCTCGACCGGCAAGGGTCCGGGCGACACTGGCCCGGGTGGCAAGGGCGACGTGTTTGTGTTCGATGTCGGCCCCGACAACAAGCCCTCCAACGGCAAGCGCTTCAGCGATTTCATGATCGATGGGGTGAAATGCGGACCGGATGGCATCCGCTGCGACGTCAACGGCAATGTCTGGTGCTCGAGCAACGCCGGCCGCGCCGCCGGCTACAACGGCGCGACGTGCTGGTCACCGGAGGGCAAGCTGCTCGGCCGCATCCGCCTGCCGGAGGTCTGCGGCAACATCACCTTCGGCGGCCCCAAGCGCAACCGCCTGTTCATGGCCGCGAGCCAGTCGCTCTATGCGGTCTATACCGCCACGCAGGGAGCAGGGCCGGCCTAACACTACAGTTGCATCTCATCTCGGTGTCATCGTCCGCGACCCGTCTTCGCCAAGGCTTCGCCGGGGTAAAGGCTTTGGGCCCGCCGGAGCTTTAGCGAAGGCGGCAAGCGGACGATCCAGTATTCCAGAGGCGTCAAGGCTCCGTCCGAGGGGCCTCGGCGTACTGGATTCCCCGCATTTGCGGGGAATGACAACTGTAGTGCTAAAGGTAATCCTCATGGTGAGGAGGCGCATCGCGCCGTCTCGAACCATGGGGCCCGGCTGGTGGCCTCATCCTTCGAGACGCTTGCTGCGCAAGCTCCTCAGGATGAGGTCTTGGAGCTGTCGAGAGGCGGTAGAAATATCCTTGCCTCAGGGGCGAACGACAGGCGCCGACGCGATCCGCCGGCGCCATCCCCGGCTACCTGATTGTCGCAGCTTAGCTTTCGGAACTGAAGGGGCGGCTTGCCGTTAACAATCGGCGCTCTCGCCGCGTCAATTTCGCTTTATTTGAAGGGGGAAGTATTCACCCGTGACCGGCACTTTCCGCTAGGATCAGCACATCCGCGCCGCCGATCCATGAGGACCCCACCATGAGCTTCCGCCGCGACTTCATCACCAAGCCGATCTTCTCCTGGGCGCGTGGCGTGCTGCCGACCATGTCGGCCACCGAGCGCGAGGCGCTGGAAGCCGGCGACGTCTGGTGGGACGCCGATCTGTTCACGGGCAATCCTGACTGGTCGAAGCTGCTGGCCTTCGCGCCGGCGAAGCTGACCGAGGAGGAGAAGGCCTTCCTGAACGGTCCGGTCGACGAACTCTGCGCGATGCTCGACGAATGG
This sequence comes from Bradyrhizobium sp. ORS 86, assembly GCF_045571475.1. Classification (NCBI taxonomy): domain Bacteria; kingdom Pseudomonadati; phylum Pseudomonadota; class Alphaproteobacteria; order Hyphomicrobiales; family Nitrobacteraceae; genus Bradyrhizobium; species Bradyrhizobium sp. ORS 86. Next base: position 1,654,455 of record NZ_CP120699.1, read on the forward strand.
AAGATCAATTGGGAATGGCGCGATCTGCCGCCCGAGGTCTGGGACTTCATCAAGCGCAACAAATTCTTCGGCATGATCATCCCGAAGGAATTCGGCGGCCTCGGCTTCTCGCCTTACGCGCATTCCGAGGTGGTGCGCAAAGTCTCCTCGCGCTCGCTGACCGCCGCCGTCACCGTGATGGTGCCGAACTCGCTCGGGCCCGGCGAACTCCTGATGCGCTTCGGTACCAGGGAGCAGCAAGAGAAATGGCTGCCCCGCCTGGCCTCCGGTCACGACATTCCCTGCTTCGGCCTGACCAGCCCCGAAGCCGGCTCGGACGCTGCCTCGATGATCGACACCGGCATCATCTGCAAGGGCAACTTCGAGGGCCGCGAGGTGCTTGGGCTGAAGCTGAACTGGCACAAGCGCTACATCACGCTCGGTCCGGTGGCGACGCTGCTCGGGCTCGCTTTCAAGGCCTATGATCCTGATCACCTGGTCGGTCAGCAAGAAGAACTCGGCATCACCGTTGCGCTGATCCCGACGCATCTGCCGGGTGTTTCGATCGGCCACCGCCATCTGCCGGCGATGCAGGTGTTCCAGAACGGCCCGAACTGGGGCCGCGATGTCTTCATCCCGCTCGATTACATCATCGGCGGTGAGGCGCGGCTCGGCCAGGGCTGGAAGATGCTGATGACGGCGCTTGCCGCCGGACGCGGCATCTCGCTGCCGTCGCTGTCGGCCGCCGGCGCTGCCTATGCCGCGCGCACCAGCGGCGCCTATGCCCGGATCCGCGAGCAGTTCGGCATCTCGATCTCGAAGTTCGAGGGCATCGAGGAACCGCTCGCCCGCATCGCGGCGACAGCCTATCTGCTCGACGCCGCACGGCGGCTGACCTGCGCCGCGCTGAACCAGGGGCATCATCCGGCCGTCATCTCCGGCATCATGAAGCTGCACGCCACCGAGCGGATGCGGATCGCAATCGATGATGCGATGGACATCCATGGCGGCAAGGCGGTGATCGACGGGCCGCAGAACTACCTCGGCCAGCTCCACCGCTCAGTGCCGGTCGGCATCACGGTCGAGGGCGCCAATATCCTGACCCGCAACCTGATCGTGTTCGGGCAGGGCGCGATCCGCGCGCATCCCTATCTCCTGCAGGAGATGAACGCGCTCGGCGAGCCCGATCGCGACAAGGGCCTGACCGCTTTCGATGCCGCGTTCTGGAAGCATGTCGGCCACAGCTTCGCGACCCTGTTCCGCGCCTGGGGCCGGAGCTGGACCGGCGGCTTGTTCGCGCCGGCGCCAGATGCCGGCGAGGCCACCGAATTCTATCGCCAGCTCTCGCGTTATTCGTCGGCGTTTGCGCTGTGCGCCGACATGGCGCTGCTCACGCTCGGCGGCGCGCTGAAGCGCAAGGAGATGCTCTCCGCCCGCTTCGGCGACATCCTGTCCGAGCTGTATTTGCTCTCCGCCGCGCTGAAGCGCTGGCAGGACGAGGGCCAGCAGAAGGAGGATCTTGCCGCGCTCGAATGGTGCATGGCGACCGGCTTCAAGACCATCGAGAACCGCTTTGCGGAAATCTTCGCCAACCTGCCGAACCGTGTCGTCGGCTGGGTGCTGAAAGTCCTGATCCAGCCCTTTGGCGCGCGCGTCACGGGCCCGTCGGACCGCGTCGTGCATCAATGCGCGCAGCTCGTGCTGTCGCCGTCGGCGGCGCGCGACCGCCTGACGCCGGATCTCGCCTTGGTCGAGGACGATCGCGGCGTCGCGCGGCTGGAGAAAGCCTTCCGTCTTGTGGCCGATGCCGAGGATGCGGCCAAGCAGCTCCGCGCCGCGCGCCTGCATGATTGGAAGGATGCGGTCGCCAAGGGTGTCATCACCCAGAGCGAGGGCGAGAAGCTCGCCGCCGCCCACGAGGCCATCGCCAAAGTCATCGAGGTCGATGATTTCGCGCCGGAGGCGCTGTCACCGATTTACAAGAAATCCGCCAATGTGCATCAGTTCTTCCAGGAACTGGGAGAGCAGAGGGCGGCGAGCTGATGGCGCGACCAGTCTTTATCGTCGACGGCAGCCGGACGCCGTTCCTGAAGGCGCGCTCCGGTCCTGGCCCGTTCACCCCGGTCGATCTCGCGGTGCAGTGCGGACGGCCATTGCTGGCGCGCCAGCCCTTTGCGCCCACCGCCTTCGATCAGGTGATCCTCGGTTGCGTCAACGTGATCGCGGACGAGATGAACCCGGCGCGGGTCGCCGCGCTTCGGCTCGGCATGGGCGAGAAGATGGTCGCCTTCACGGTGCAGATCAATTGCGGCTCCGGCATGCAGTCGATCGACACCGGCTACCGTTATATCCGCGAGGGCATCTCCGATCTGATCCTCGCCGGCGGCGCCGAGGCCTTGAGCCACGCGCCGCTGGTCTGGTCGAATGCCGGCGTGCGCTGGTTCGCAGGCCTTGCCAGCGCCAAGGGCATGGCTGCCAAGATCGCCGCCGCGCTGAAGGTGAGGCCGGGCTATTTCAAGCCGATCATCGGGCTCGAGCGCGGACTTACCGATCCGATCACCGAGCTCAATATGGGGCAGACCGCCGAGAAGGTCGGCCATCTCTTCGGCATCACCCGCGCGCAATCCGACGCCTATGCCGCCGAAAGCCATCAGCGGCTCGCGAACGCACAGAAGCAGGGCTTTCTCAAAGGCGAGGTCGAGACCGCATTCTCCCGCGACGGCAAGTTCTACGATCACGACGACGGTGTCCGCCCGGATTCGACGCCGGAGACGCTGGCAAAGCTGAAGCCGGTGTTCGAGCGTCCCTGGGGCCAGGTCACCGCCGGCAATTCCTCGCAGATCACCGACGGCGCCTCCTGGGTGATCCTTGCATCCGAGGCGGCCGTTGCGAAGCATGGACTGACGCCGAAGGCCGTCATCCTCGACAGCCAATGGTCGGCGCTCGATCCCTCGATCATGGGGCTGGGTCCGGTGCTGTCGGCGAGCGCGCTTCTGAAGCGCAACGGGCTAACCTTGCAGGATGTCGAGACCTGGGAATTGAACGAGGCCTTTGCCACGCAGGTGCTCGGCTGCCTCGCTGCCTGGAACGACGACAGGTTCTGCCGCGAGATCCTGGGCCTCGACGGCGCGGCCGGCGAGATCGACCGTGCCAGGCTCAATGTCGATGGCGGCGCGATCAGCCTCGGCCATCCCGTCGGCACCAGCGGCAACCGCATCGTGCTGCATCTCGTCAATGCGATGAAGCGGCTCGGCACCCGGCGTGGCGTCGCCACCGAATGCATCGGCGGCGGGCAGGGCGGCGCGATGTTGATAGAGACGGTGTGATCATGGATTCGGAGATCATGGGCGTCCTCGCCGATCGCGTGCTCGAACTCGGGCCGGTGCCTGCGGCCGACAGCCCTTACCGAAATTTCAAGCTGACGCGCGACGAGGACGGCATCGCGTGGCTCTTGTTCGACCGTGCCGGCGTCAGCGCCAACACGATCTCCGCCGATATGATCGACGAGCTCAACGCGATCGTGTCGGCATTCGAGACCCAGCGGCCGGCCGGCCTCGTGATCCGTTCGGCGAAGCGGAGCGGCTTCATCGCCGGCGCCGATGTCAACGAATTTCGCGGCGTCACCGATTCGAGCGCGGTCGAAGCCGAGATCGGCCGGGCGCATGCGGTGATCGATCGCTTGGAAGCGCTACGGGTGCCATCCGTTGCGGTGATCCACGGCTTCTGCCTCGGCGGCGGGCTCGAGGTCGCGTTGGCCTGCCAGATGCGGATCGCAATCGACGATGCGCGCTTCGGCTTTCCCGAGGTGCTGCTCGGCCTGCATCCCGGCCTCGGCGGCACCGTGCGCTTCACCGAGCTGATCAATCCGATTGAGGCGATGACGCTGATGCTGACCGGCAAGACGATCGACGCGCGCCGCGCCAAAGCGCTCGGCCTGGTCGATGCCGTCACGCAGGAGCGCCATGTCCGCAACGCCGTGAAGGACGCGGTGTTCGGCCGCCTCAAGCGCGCCAGGCCGGGGGTGCTCAATTCGCTTCTCAGTCTCGCGCCCGCGCGCGGCTTTCTTGCGACCCGCATGCGCCGCGAAGCCGGGAAGGCTGCGCCACGTGCGCACTATCCCGCGCCCTATGCGTTGATCGATCTCTGGGAGAAGCACGCCGGCAACCGCGCAGCGATGCTGAACGCGGAGAAGACCTCGTTCGCCAATCTGATGGTGACGCCGACCGCGCAGAATCTGATCCGCGTGTTCTTCCTGCGCGAGCAGATGAAGAAGGCGGCGGGCGGCGGCAACAAGGTGCAGCACGTCCACGTGATCGGCGCCGGCGCGATGGGCGGCGACATCGCCGCATGGTGCGCCAATCAGGACATGCTGACGACGCTGGCGGACATGAAGGCCGAGCCGATCGCGGGCGCGATGAAGCGCGCCGCTGACCTGTTCGGCAAGATCATGCGCAAGAAGATCGACCAGCGCGACGCGCTCGACCGCCTGATCCCCGACATGGCGGGCGAGGGCGTCCGCAACGCCGACCTGATCATCGAGGCGGTGCCGGAAAAGCTCGAGCTGAAGCAGAAGGTCTATGCCTCACTCGAGCCGAGGATGAAGCAGGGCGCGATCCTCGCCACCAACACCTCCAGCATCCCGCTGCAGGATCTGCGCACCACGCTGGCAAGGCCGGAGCGGCTGCTCGGCCTGCATTTCTTCAATCCGGTGTCGCGACTGCAGCTCGTCGAGGTCGTCAGCCATGACGGCACCGATGCGACGCTATTGAAGGAGGCGCTAGCCTTCGTCGGTGCGATCGATCGCCTGCCGCTGCCGGTGAAGAGCTCGCCCGGCTTCCTCGTCAACCGCGCGTTGACGCCCTACATGCTCGAAGCGATGGTGATGCTCGACGAGAAGACCGACCAGCGCCTGATCGATGCGGCCGCGGTGGAGTTCGGCATGCCGATGGGACCGATCGAGCTCGCCGACCAGGTCGGCCTCGACATCTGCCTCGACGTCGGCGACATGCTGCGCTCGAAGTTCGGCGACCATCTGCCGCCGACGCCGGCCTGGCTGCGCGAGAAGGTCGCCAAGGGCGAGCTTGGGCGCAAGACCGGCAAGGGCTTCTACACCTGGAAGGAAGGCAAAGCGGAGAAGACCCCGCTGCCGGAGACCGGCCCACGAGTGACCGACGAGATGATCGACCGCCTGGTGCTGCCGATCTCGAACGTCTGCGTCGCAGCCTTGCGCGAAGGCATCGTCGATGATGCCGACATGGTCGATGGTGCGATGATCTTCGGCACCGGCTACGCGCCGTTCCGCGGCGGCCCGCTCAATTATGCGCGCGCCCGCGGCGTCGACCATGTGGTGTCAGCATTGCGCGCGCTCGCGGAGAAATTCGGCGATCGCTTCACGCCCGACTCCGGCTGGGAGAGCTTCAAGTGACCGACACCCATGTCCACGCGTCGCCGATTAGTGGAAACGAGCCGCAAGGCGATCTCTGCATTCGCACGCTGGCGATGCCGGCCGACACCAACGCCAATGGCGACATCTTCGGCGGCTGGCTGCTCAGCCAGATGGATCTCGGCGGCGGCGTGTTCGCCTCCAAGGTGGCGAACTCCCGCACCGTGACGGTCGCGATCGAGGCGATGAATTTCCGCAAGCCGGTCTATGTCGGCGATCTCGTCTCGGTCCACGCCAATCTGGTGCGGGTCGGCCGCACCTCGATCACGGTGCACCTGGAAGCCTGGGTGCTGCGCCGCCGCGATCAGCAATCGATCCTGGTGACCGACGGCAACTTCACCTACGTCTCGATCGACGATCAGGGCCATCCCCAGCCGATTCCGCGCGACGGCGCGATGATCAAGAGGTGAGGCATCGTCGCGAATCAGACACCGGAACGCTTCGAGAAAACGTGTCAAAACCAAGCCCGGTTCTGATCAATTCAGGGCCGGGACCCATATCGCGGCGCATCGCCGCCTGCGAAAATGTCTGAGGAACAAACGGGCAGTGATGCCGTTGTCGGCCCGGAGTCCAACCGAGGCCGACAATGTCCGACAGCTACGTTATCGAAGTAAGTTCACAGACCGCGGGTATTGTGGTGCGCGATACGCGCGGTTATCAGTTCTTTGCAGCATCGCCCCGCTTCGAGGCCCTCGAGGGCCGGATCTTCCGCAACGCACGCGAGGCCGAGCGTGCGGCGCGCCGCCTCCTCACCGGTCAGGATCTGCAGATGGCCTCGTGAGAGCCCGCCGGCGCCATGTCGGTTGCGCGCGCCGCCAGAGCCTGTATTGATACATCCGGGCCCACGGAACCGTTGCTCGGATGTTGCAGGAACAAGGCAAGGCGCTGCTGTTCGACATTGACGGCACGCTCGCCGATACCGATCCGCTTCATCTTGCCGCCTTCAACGAAGTGCTCGGCCCTCACGGACATGAGTTCGATCATGCGCGCTTCGGCAAGGAGCTGCAGGGCTTTTCCAACGCGTCGATCGGCGAGCGTTTCCTGGCGCACGAGGCGCCGGAACGCCGCGCCGTTATTCTAGACGAGAAGGAGCGGATCTTCCGCGAGTTGGTCAGCGGCCAGATTCAACCGGTGCCGGGATTGATGGCGCTGCTCGACCAGGCGGATCGCGCCGGCGTTCCGATGGTCGCGGTCACCAACGCGCCGCGCCCGAATGCCGAACTGCTGCTGTCGGGACTTGGCATCGCGCATCGCTTCAGGGGCGTGGTGATCGGCGACGAACTGGCACACGGCAAGCCGCATCCGTTGCCCTATCTGGAAGGGTTGCGGCTCGCCGGCGCGTCGGCGCAAGCTGCGCTCGCATTCGAGGATTCGCGCTCCGGCATTCAGTCCGCCACCGCCGCCGGGATCGCGACGATCGGGATGCGGACCGGCCTCGGCCACGCCGATCTGATCGCAGCCGGCGCAGTCGCCAGCGCCCGTGCGTTCGACGATCCCGAACTGATCAGACTGGTCGCCTCGGCGATGGCGTGGTGAGGCAGTCTCGCCTCGAATGCGCCAGCGGGACCCTGCTCCGAGGTTGGGCTTTTGGCGACGCTTGCTCGTTGACCTCGGTGCCGAACGGTCGCACCATAGCTTACTCGTCATTTCAAGGATGCCGCCGTGGCCGGACTCTCGCATCGCCAGACTGAAATCCTCAACATCGCGCGCGCCTTCGGCCGGGTGATGGTGGAGGACCTCGCCAAGCGATTCGAGGTATCGGCGCAGACCATCCGCAAGGACCTCAACGATCTCTGCGACCAGCGCTCGCTCACCCGCATCCACGGCGGCGCGATCATCGCCTCCGGCGTGGAAAACCTCGCCTACGAGGCGCGCCGCTTCGTCGCGGCGGAGGAGAAGAAGGCGATCGGCGCCGCCGCGGCCGCGCGGATCCCGAATGGCTGCTCGCTGTTCATCAATATCGGCACCACGACCGAGGAGGTTGCGAGCGCCTTGACCTCGCACGAGGATCTGCTGGTGATCACCAACAACCTCAACGTCGCGATGCTGCTCTATCGCCATCCGCGCATCGAGGTGGTGGTGGCGGGCGGCACGGTGCGCCGTGCCGACGGTGCCGTGGTCGGCTCGACGGCAACGCAACTGATCGGCCAGTTTAAGGTCGATTACGCCATCATCGGCGCATCCGCGATCGACGAGGAGGGCGCGCTGCTCGACTTCGATTATCGCGAGGTGCAGGTCGCGCAGGCGATCATCGCCAATGCGCGCAACGTCATGCTGGTGTCCGACTCGACCAAGCTCCGCCGCAGCGCGCCGGTGCGCATCGCCCATATCAGCCAGATCCAGACCTTCGTCACCGATTCGCCGCTGCCCGCCGGCCTCGCCAATATCTGCCATTCGCGCGGCATCGAGGTGGTCGTGGCGATGGACAAGCCGGCCGTCGATCTCGACGACAACGGCTCCGAGACCGCGCCGGTCACACTGCGTAGCGTGTAGCGCCTCGTAGTCCTCCATTCCCGTCATTGCTGTCGATACGGAGCGATATCCAGTCGCCCCCAAAGAATTTCCCTCGGGTTCCCCATTTTCGGTTTGCTTTCGTTTTCGGTTGTGATCTAATCCAATCCGAAAGTAAAATCGTCAAAGCGAAGACGGTTTCTGGGGGAAGCGTTCGTTGGATCGAATTTACGACCTCGCCATCATCGGAGGCGGCGTTAATGGCTGCGGCATCGCGCGCGATGCGGCGGGCCGGGGCAACTCTGTTTTCCTTTGTGAAATGAACGACTTGGCGAGCGGGACGTCGTCCTGGTCGACCAAGCTGATCCACGGCGGTCTGCGCTACCTCGAATATTACGAGTTTCGTTTGGTGCGCGAGGCGCTGATCGAGCGCGAGATCCTCTGGCAGATCGCGCCCCACATCATCCGCCCCTTGCGTTTCGTTTTGCCGCACCATGCCGGCCTGCGCCCGGCCTGGCTCTTGCGGCTCGGCCTCTTCCTCTACGATCACATCGGTGGCCGGCATCTGCTGCCGGCAACGCGCTCGGTCGATCTTACGACCAGCGCGGTCGGCAAGCCGCTGATCGCCGGCCGCTACAGCAAGGGCTTCGAATATTCCGACTGCTTCGTCGATGACGCGCGGCTCGTTGCGTTGACCGCCCGCGATGCCGCCGATCGCGGCGCCGACATCCGCACCCGGACCCGCGCGGTCGAGATCAGGCAGGTTGACGGCATCTGGCACGTCACGGTCGAGGACCGCGCGAGCGGCGGGCGCGAGACGATCAAGGCCCGCGTCGTGGTCAATGCCGGCGGTCCCTGGGTCGAGCAGGTGCTGGCATCGGGCGCCGGCGTCAATGCGCGCGCCAAGGTGCGGCTGGTGCAGGGCTCGCACATCGTGGTGAAGAAGCTCTACGACCACGATCGCGCCTACATCTTCCAGAATGCGGACGGCCGCATCATCTTCCTCATTCCGTATCAGGACGACTTCACGCTGATCGGCACCACCGATCGCGACTATGACGGCGATCCGGCCAAGGTTAAGGCGACGCGGGAAGAGATCGAGTATCTCTGCGTCTCCGCCAGCGAATATCTCGCCAAGCCGGTCAAGCCCGAAGACGTCGTCTGGGATTATTCCGGCGTGCGTCCGCTCTATGACGACGGCGCGAGCGAGGCCAAGGCCGCGACCCGCGACTATGTGTTCGAGCTCGACACGCCCGGCGGCGCGCCGCTGCTGTCGATCTACGGCGGCAAGATCACCACCTATCGCCGCTTGTCCGAGGAGGCGCTGGAGCGGTTGGCGCCCTATCTGCGCGGCACCAAGGCGCGCGAGGGCTGGACCGGCAAGGAGCCGCTGCCCGGCGGCAACATGGATGTCTCCGCGGTCGCGGCTCTGATTGCAGAACTGACCCGCAACTATCCCTTCCTGGCCCAGCCGCACGCGAAGCGCCTCGCGCATGCCTATGGCACCCGCGCGGCCAAGCTGCTGGGCAATGCGAAATCCGCAGGCGACCTCGGTCGTTCGTTCGGCGCCACCTTGACGGAAAGCGAAGTCAGGTACCTGATGGCCAACGAGTGGGCTCAGACTGCGGAAGACGTCGTCTGGCGGCGATCCAAGCTGGGCTTGCGGATGACGGCGAGTGAAATCGCCGCGCTCGACGAGTGGATGGCCGCCAACCCCGTCTCAGGTGAACGTCCCCTCCGCGAAGCGGGAGGACGGCCATGAGCGTCACTCTGCAGAACGTCACACGGACCGTGGACGGCATTCCGACTATCCGCGACGTCTCGCTGACGCTGGAGCGCGGCACGCTCAGCGTGCTGCTTGGGCCGACGCTGTCGGGCAAGACCTCGATCATGCGGCTGCTCGCCGGCCTCGACAAGCCGGCGACCGGCCGCGTGCTGGTCGACGGCAAGGACGTGACCGGCGCCGACGTGCGCCAGCGCTCGGTCGCGATGGTCTACCAGCAGTTCATCAACTACCCCTCGCTGACGGTGTACGAGAACATCGCCTCGCCACTTCGGGTGCAGGGCAAGCCGCGCGCCGAGATCGAGAAGCGCGTCAGCGAGGCCGCGCGGCTATTGCGGCTCGAACCCTATCTGAAGCGGACGCCGTTGCAGCTCTCCGGCGGCCAGCAGCAGCGCACCGCGATTGCGCGGGCGCTGGTCAAGGGTGCCGACCTCGTGCTGCTCGACGAGCCGCTCGCCAATCTCGACTACAAGCTGCGTGAAGAGCTGCGCGCCGAATTGCCGCGCATCTTCGAGGCCTCGGGCGCGATCTTCGTCTATGCGACGACCGAGCCGTCGGAAGCACTGCTGCTCGGCGGCAACACCGTGTGCATGTGGCAAGGCCAGGCGTTGCAGGTCGGCGAGACGCCGAAGGTCTATCGCCATCCGGATACGCTGCGCGTCGCCCAGGTGTTTTCCGATCCGCCGCTCAACATCATCCCGATCGAGAAGAAGGGCTCCCAGGTGATCTATGCTGGCGGCGAGCAGGCTCCGGCGGCCGGCCTTTATGCCGGTCTGCCCGACGGCCGCTACCGGACCGGGTTCCGGGCGCACCAGCTCGAGGTCGGCAGCGCCGCGGCCGGGCGCCACAAATTCTCCGCCGCTGTCACGGTGACCGAGATCACCGGCTCAGAGAGCTTCGTGCATCTGCACGTCCACGGTTCGAACTGGGTCGCGGTGCTGCATGGCGTGCACGAATATGAACCCGGGCAGGTGATCGACGCCGCGCTCGACCCCGACAATATCTTTGTGTTCGACGCGGCCGACCGCCTCGTCGCGTCGCCAGCGACAGCGTTTTCAAGCGACGTGCCTGGCGCTTCGCGTGAAGCAAACGCCTCAACAAACAAGAGCAAGTGAGGGAGATGCCCCATGGCCCGCATTGACCTCGTCGATCTCGCCCACTCCTACGCCGGCAACGATGCGCCGCAGGACTCCTTTGCGCTGAAGCCGGTGACCATGACCTGGCGGCAGGGCGGCGCCTATGCGCTGCTGGGGCCCTCCGGCTGCGGCAAGACCACGCTGCTCAACCTGATCTCCGGCATCGTGACGCCGTCGCGCGGGCAGATCTTGTTCGACGGCCAGGACATCACGCCGCTGTCAACGCAGAAGCGCAACATCGCGCAGGTGTTCCAGTTCCCGGTGATCTACGACACCATGACGGTCGGTCAGAACCTGGCGTTCCCGTTGAAGAACCGCGGAGTGGCGAAGGCCGAGGTCGATGCGCGCGTCAAGCAGATCGCCGACCTGCTCGACCTCTCGCCGTATCTCAAGCGCAAGGCGACGCGGCTGACCGCGGATGCCAAGCAGAAGATCTCGCTCGGCCGCGGCCTGGTGCGCTCCGACGTTGCTGCCGTGCTGTTCGACGAACCACTGACGGTGATCGATCCCGAGCTGAAATGGCAGTTGCGCTCGAAGCTGAAGGCGCTGCATCGCGAGCTCGATCTCACGATGATCTACGTCACCCACGACCAGACCGAGGCGCTGACCTTCGCCGACACCGTCGTCGTAATGCATGACGGCCGTGTGGTGCAGAGCGGTACGCCCGCCGAGCTGTTCGACAAGCCGGCGCATACCTTCGTCGGCTACTTCATCGGCTCGCCCGGCATGAACATTGTGCCGGCGGAGGTGAGCGGGCACGAGGCGCGGATCGACGGCCATGTCATCGGCCTGCATCGCAACTACGGTGTCCTGCCGGCCGGCAAAAAGATCGAGATCGGCGTGCGGCCTGAATTCGTCGATATTGGCGCGCCCGCCTCGGGCCTGCTGTCGGCGACGATCGAGCGGATCGACGACCTCGGCCGTATCAGGTTCGCGCGCGTCCGCGTCGGCGACACCAAGTTCGCCGCGCGCGTGCCGCCCGGATTCTCGGTGTCCGGCAACACCGCCGGCCTGATCTTCGATCCGGCGCACATCCACGTCTATGCCGACAGCCATTTGGTCGAGGGGGTCGCCTGATGGACAAGACCGTCAATCAGAAAGCCTGGTTCCTGGTGCTGCCGGTGTTCCTGGTGGTGGCGTTCTCCGCGATCATTCCGCTGATGACCGTCGTGAACTATTCGATGCAGGACACGTTCGGCAACAACCAGTTCTTCTGGAACGGCGTCGGCTGGTTCAAGGAGCTGCTCGATCCCTCGACCGATCTCGGCGGCCGCTTTCTGGCTTCGCTCGGGCGCAACCTGTTCTTCTCAGCCGTCATTCTCGCGATCGAGGTGCCGCTCGGCATCGTAGTCGCGCTGTCGATGCCGCGCGAGGGCTGGAGCGTCGCGGCCTGCCTTGTCATCCTGGCGCTGCCGCTCCTCATTCCGTGGAACGTGGTCGGCACCATCTGGCAGATCTTCGGCCGTCCCGATATCGGCCTGCTCGGCTATGTGCTGAACAGCCTTGGCATCAACTACAACTACGTCTCCAACGACGTCGACGCCTGGGTCACGGTGATCGTGATGGACGTCTGGCACTGGACCAGCCTTGTTGCGCTGCTCTGCTACGCCGGCCTCAAGTCGATCCCCGACGCCTACTATCAGGCGGCGCAGATCGACGGCGCCTCGCGCTGGGCGGTGTTCAAGGCGATCCAGCTCCCGAAGATGCACCGCGTGCTGCTGATCGCCGTGCTGCTGCGCTTCATGGACAGCTTCATGATCTACACCGAGCCGTTCGTCGTCACCGGCGGCGGGCCGGGCAACTCCACGACCTTCATCTCGATCGAACTCGTCAAGATCGCGCTCGGCCAGTTCGATCTCGGCAAGGCCGCCGCGCTGTCGCTGGTCTATAACCTGATCATCCTGATCGTGTGCTGGGTGTTCTACACCGTGATGACCAACGCCGGCACCGAGCGCCCGGCCAAGGAAGGAGTGGCGTGATGCACTCGATCCCCGGCCGTCGCCTGATCATGGCGTTGTTCCTGGTCTTCCTGCTGTTGCCGATCTACTGGCTCGTCAACATGAGCTTCAAGACCAACAGCGAGATCGTCTCGACGATGACGCTGTGGCCGCATGCGCCGACCTTGCAGCACTACAAGCGCATCTTCACCGATGAGAGCTGGTATTCCGGCTACATCAACTCGCTGAAATACGTCATCATCAACACGATCATCTCGATCGCAGTGGCTCTGCCGGCGGCGTATGCGTTCTCGCGCTACCGCTTCCTCGGCGACAAGCATCTGTTCTTCTGGCTGCTGTCGAACCGCATGGCGCCGGCGGCGGTCTACGCGCTGCCGTTCTTCAACCTCTATTCGGCGATTGGCCTGTTCGATACGCCGTGGGCGGTGGCGCTCGCGCACTGCATCTTCAACGTCCCGCTGGCGGTGTGGATCCTCGAGGGCTTCGTCTCCGGCGTGCCGCGCGAGATCGACGAGACCGCGTTCCTCGACGGCTATTCGTTCCCGCGCTTCTTCGTCAAGATCCTGGTGCCGCTAATCGCGAGCGGCATCGGCGTTGCCGCGTTCTTCTGCTTCATGTTCTCCTGGGTCGAGCTTCTGCTCGCGCGCACGCTGACCTCGGTCGATGCCAAGCCGATTTCTGCCGTGATGACGCGCACGGTGTCGGCCGCCGGCATGGACTGGGGCCTGCTCGCGGCGGCCGGCGTGCTCACCATCATCCCGGGCGCGCTCGTGATCTGGTTCGTCCGCAACTACATCGCGCGCGGCTTCGCGCTCGGCCGGGTGTGAGGATCATCGTGAGAAGAACATCGGGATGCAGCATCGATGTCGGTCTTACCTCTCCCAAGGGGAGAGGTCGGATTTGGCGCGGAGCGGCAAATCCGGGTGAGGGGTCTTGTTCGTCCGAGAGACCGTACCCCCTCGCCCCAGCCCTCTCCCCATGGGAGAGGGAGCGCAACGCGTCGTGTGGAGGGAGGTGAGGCATGGACAGCATCGCATGGATGGCCTGGACCTGGCCGACCGCGATCTTCTTCGTGCTGCTTGCCTGCACGCTGGGGGTGATGACCTGGCTCGCTATTGCCTATCCCGAGGCCGAGCGCGTCGGGGCGCTGCGCATTCCAACGACGCGTGGCGATCGCCTGTTCATTTCACTGGTGCTCGCTGCGGTGATCCATCTGGTGTGGATCGGCGTCGTCGGCACCGACCCGATCGCGACGCTGCCGATCGGGGAGGGCGTTGATATTACGAGCCTGTGGCTCGCTACACTGATTTCGCTTGTTTCAGCCGTGGCGATCTTTCGCACCGTCTGAAGCAGGCGAGAAGAGCAGATCCGGGGTCTACCCGGGCCTGGGGTACTTAGTTTGTCGCTGCAACCGGAGGAATCAACATGCGACACGTGAGAAGGACCAAGGATAGTCTTCTGACGATGACCAGCGCGGTCGCGCTGATCGCGGCATCGGTGACTATCGCCGCGCCCGCTCGCGCGGACGAAGCTGCCGCGAAGAAGTGGATCGACAGCGAATTCCAGCCGTCGACCCTCTCGAAGGAAGACCAGATGAAGGAGATGGAGTGGTTCATCAAGGCCGCCCAACCCTTCAAGGGCATGGAGATCCACGTCGTCTCCGAAACCCTGACCGTGCACCAATATGAATCCGAGAAGCTTGCAAAAGCATTCGAGGAGATCACCGGCATCAAGGTCAAGCACGACATCATCCAGGAAGGTGACGTCGTCGAGAAAATCCAGACCCAGATGCAGTCCGGCAAGAACGTCTATGACGGCTGGATCAACGACTCCGACTTCATCGGCACCCACTTCCGCTACGGTCAGGCGGTCGACCTCACGGACTGGATGAAGGGCGAAGGCAAGGACGTCACCGACCCGTTGCTCGACGTCGACGACTTTATCGGCAAGTCGTTCACGACGGCGCCGAACGGTCACCTCTATCAACTGCCCGACCAGCAATTCGCGAACCTCTATTGGTTCCGCTACGACTGGTTCACCAATCCGGAATACAAGGCCAAGTTCAAGGCCAAGTATGGCTACGATCTCGGCGTGCCCGTGAACTGGTCGGCCTATGAAGATATCGCCGACTTCTTCACCAACGACGTCAAGGAGATCAACGGCGTCAAGGTCTACGGCCATATGGACTATGGCAAGAAGGATCCCTCGCTTGGCTGGCGTTTCACCGACGCCTGGCTGTCGATGGCCGGCAACGGCGACAAGGGCCTCCCGAACGGCCTGCCGGTCGACGAATGGGGCATCCGCATGGAAGGCTGCCGTCCGGTCGGCTCGTCGGTCGAGCGCGGCGGTGACGTCAACGGCCCGGCTGCGGTCTATTCGATCGTCAAGTATCTCGACTGGATGAAGAAGTATGCTCCGCCGCAGGCGCAAGGCATGACCTTCTCCGAGTCGGGCCCGGTGCCCTCGCAGGGCAACATCGCGCAGCAGATCTTCTGGTACACCGCCTTCACCGCCGACATGGTGAAGCCGGGCCTGGCGGTGATGAACGCGGACGGTACGCCGAAGTGGCGTATGGCCCCGTCGCCGCACGGCGCATACTGGAAGGACGGCATGAAGCTCGGCTACCAGGACGTCGGCTCCGCCACGCTTCTGAAGTCGACCCCGGTCGATCGCCGCAAGGCGGCTTGGCTCTATCTCCAGTTCATCGTCTCCAAGACGGTCAGCTTGAAGAAGAGCCATGTCGGTCTCACCTTCATTCGCGAATCCGACATCTGGGACAAGTCGTTCACCGAGCGTGCGCCGAAGCTCGGCGGCCTGATCGAGTTCTACCGCTCGCCCGCGCGCGTGCAGTGGACCCCGACCGGCAACAACGTGCCCGACTATCCGAAGCTGGCCCAGCTCTGGTGGCAGAACATCGGCGATGCGTCGTCCGGTGCGAAGACGCCGCAGCAGGCGATGGATGCGCTCGCGGCAGCCCAGGACTCGGTGATGGAGCGTCTGGAGAAGTCGGGCGTGCAGGGCGCCTGCGGTCCGAAGCTCAACCCGAAGAAGACGGCTGAGTACTGGTACGACAAGTCCGCGAAGGACGGCAACATCGCGCCGCAGCGCAAGCTCGCCAACGAGAAGCCGAAGGGCGAGACCGTCGACTACGACACCCTGATCAAGTCGTGGCCGGCTTCGCCGCCGAAGCGTGCCTCGGCGAACTAAGCCGCAACACCGTCACGTGGCCGGGCCTTCCGGCCACAACGCGACAAGGCCGGGAGCGATCCCGGCCTTTTTGCTTTGCGTGCAGGATTGCCGTATCGATGCTTAGGACCTGAATTCACGGCCGCAGTTCGGCCAGGGAGTCCGCCATGCGCATGACGTTCCGTTGCGATCCGAGGCTCGTCGATCATCTGGTGCGGCCGTTTGCGGCGCGTAGCGCGTTGCCCGACTGGTTGCGCGCGATGCCGGCGAAAGCGCATTCCGATATCCACGGCCGCGAGATCCGCACCGTCAAGCAATGTCCGCCCTTCGTCGATGCGATGGCCTACGGGGTGATGATTCCGCTGCCTTGCGACGTGAGGGTCGAGCGCGGCGCGTTTGCCTGGGACTGGGACATTCCGGAGCCCGCGACCGAGGGCCATCCACGCGCGCCGCTCAGCTTCCATCCCGTGGCGCAGTTCGCCGGCGCGCCGTTGGCCAATGGGCAGGCCGCGCTCAAGTTCAACAGCTTCTGGACCATCGAGGTCGCGCCGGGCTGGTCGCTGTTTGCGACCCATCCCGTCAATCGCGACGACTTGCCGTTCCGCCTGATCTCCGGGCTGGTCGATGCCGACCGGTTTCACGACGGCGGCATCAATTTCCCGGCAGTCTGGACGCAGCCGGATTTTGCCGGCGTGCTGCCGAAGGGGACGCCGGTCGCGCAATGCTTTGCGGTACCGCGCGAGGCGCCCGAACTGGTGTTCGAAGCGTTCGACGCAGCACAACAGCAGGCCTATTCGAAGGTGGTGAGCGAGGTGCTGGCGGCGCCCAACGTCTATCGCAAGCATTTCCGCGCCAAGCGTGGGCGTCTAACGACGTAGTGCGCGCGATCAGTTTTGATTGAACGACTCGCGGCGGTTCACCTCTCCCAAGGGAGAGGTGACTTCCGACGCTCTTTCAGCTCGACCCAGCTTCACCATGCTCCAGCGCGCTGCGCAGCGCGCTCTCGTCGAGCCACAGGCGGCCGTGTGACGCCGAGGTCAGGGCCATCGCGATCGACCCGAACAGGTGCGGGCGCAGGCCGTAGGCGCGTGCGAAAGCGCGCAGTGCGGCGTCGGGATTGCCGCCGTCTTGCAGCGCGATGCCGAGATTGAGCGCGGCCTCGGCATAATCGGGCTTGAGCTCGAGCGCCTTGCGGTAGGCGCGCGCGGCGCCGTCGTGATCGCGCAGGTCCTGCCGTGCCACGCCGAGATCGAACCATACGGACGCCGGCGCTGCGCTCGCAGTGGCGCGCTCGAGCAGGTCTACGGCCCGCGCAAGGTCGCCGTCCTCCCAGGCCAACCGGCCGAGCCGCGCGGTCGCTTCCTGATGCTGCGGGATAACCTTGAGGATCGCCTCCCAGGCTTCGCGCGCCTGTGCCTTCCGGCCGGCCAGTTCGAGCGTGCGCGCTTTTTCGACGAAGGCATCGCGCTGCTTGAGCGTGATCGCGCGGTCGAGATGCGTCAGCGCCGCGTCGAATTCGCCGTCGGCGCGCGCGAGGCGAGCCGCCAGCAGGCGCGCAGCCGCGTTGTCGGGGCGCCGCGCGAGGCTCGCCTCGATATGCCTGCGCGCCGGCGCGATCTCGCCTTTGGCAAAGCGCACCGCGGCCGAGAGATGATTCAGCATCGGCTCGCCGGGCTCGCGCGCGAGGCCACGTTCGCAGAGTGAAATCGCCTCGTCGTGCCGGCCAGCATTGAAGGCCGCGGTCGCGCGGCGAACGATATCCTCAGCAGTTTCCGTCATCCCTGCATTAGAGCAAAGCGGGCTCGGCACAGCAATTCGACGCGCGACATCGATGGGCGCGGCTTCAGCACGCTGGATTGTGTCGACGACAAGCAGCCGAACAATCCTGCCAACCACGGCATCGACGTGCCGGCCAAGCCGCGACCGGTCGCCCCACTGGCAGGCACCGGCTTGACTCAGCCTGACCGCAAACTCATAGTCAGCATAATGCGATTGAAATAATCGTATATCGATTAATTTGGGCCGACCATTGGCCCATCGAGAGGCTCTTGGATGGCACTGATCGAGGCGTTCAAGCGATTGCTGGGCGATGCGGCGGTCCTGACGCAGGAGGAAGATCTCGCGGGATTGATCGAGGACTGGCGCGGCCGCTATCGGGCGCCCGCGCTTTGCGCCGTGCTGCCGGCAAACACCCAACAGGTTGCCGCCGTCGTGCGCCTCTGCGCCGAACACGGCGTGCCCGTCCTGCCGCAGGGCGGCAACACCAGCCTGTGCGGCGGCGCTGTTCCGTCTGCGCAAGGCAAGCCGCCGGTCATCGTCGCGCTGACCCGCATGCGCCGGATCAGGTCGATCGATCCGGTGAACAACACGATGGAAGTCGATGCCGGCTGCGTGCTTGCTGCGATCCAGGAAGCTGCCGCTGCGGCGGGCAGGCTCTATCCGGTCAGCCTCGGCGCGGAGGGCTCCTGCCAGATCGGCGGAAACATCGGCACCAATGCCGGCGGCACAGGCGTGCTGCGTTACGGCAACACGCGGGACAACGTGCTCGGCCTCGAGGTCGTGCTGCCCGACGGCTCGATCTGGGACGGCCTCTACGCCCTGCGCAAGAACAATACGGGCTACGACCTCAAGCATCTCTTCATCGGCTCCGAAGGCACGCTCGGCATCGTCACCGGCGCGGTGCTGAAACTGCATCCACTGCCGACCGCGGAGGCGGTGGCGTGGCTCGCGGTCGACGATCCGCAACGCGCGCTCGAGGTGCTTGGCCTGTTCCAGGCGACTTGCAGCTCACGCCTGTCGGCGTTCGAGCTGATGAATTCCGATCAGGTCCGGCTGGTGCTTGAGCAGGTGCCGGGGCGCCGTTGCCCGGTGGCGCGGATCGAGGGCTGGCATGTCCTGGTCGAACTGTCTGATACCGGCGAGGCGCAGGAGCTTGCTGCCACGATGCAGGCAGTGCTGGAGCGCGCGCTCGAGTCCGGATTGATCAGCGATGCCGTGGTGGCGTCGAGCGAGGCGCAGCGCAAGGCGATGTGGCTGGTCCGTCACAGCGTTTCGGAAGCCAACAAGAAGGCCGGCGTTGGCCTCACCTCGGATACGGCGGTGCCGGTCTCCGCGGTGCCCGCCTTCATCGAACAGGCAACGGCCGCCGTGCGCGCCATCGTGCCTGAGCTGCCGATGGTGGTGGTCGGCCACATGGGCGACGGCAACGTCCATTTCATTCCGTTCTTCAGTTTCGATGCGTGGAATGCGGTCGCGGATCGCGACGGTCTTGCGGAACGGATTCGCCAGGCCATCAACGACGTCGCCACTTCGCTGCGCGGCACGTTCAGCGCCGAGCACGGCATCGGGCGCACGCTGACGGGTGAAATGTCGCGCTACAAGCCGCCGGTCGAACTCGCCTTGATGCGGGCAGTGAAGCAGGCCTTCGATCCGCTGGGCCTCTTCAATCCCGGCCGCGTGCTGCCACAGGCGGCCACGCCATCCGCTTCGTCATCACATGCAATCAACAGCCAAAGGGAGACCTGATACGTGAGCAAATCTCCGAACACCGGCATTTCTCGTCGCAGCCTGCTGCTCGCCACCGGCGCCGCCGCGCTGGCGACACCCGCGATCTGGTCTCCGTCCCGCGCGGCCGGCAAGCGCATCATCGTGCGCGACGACGGCGGCATCTACACCAAGGCGTTCGGTGCGGTGTTCTACCGGCCGTTCATGCAGGCGACCGGCATCGAGGTCGTCGGCGTCCAGGCCACCGCCGAGCCGGTCGCGCAGATCAAGACCATGGTCGACACCAAGAACTACACCTGGGACATGGCCAAGATCAGTTGGCCCGCGATCCTGCTGCTGACGAGCGGCAAGACGTCCTATCTTGAAAAGCACGGCCTGGAATCGGAGCCGGTCATCAAGACCATTCCGGCCGAGTACATGTCGCCCTACGGCGTCGGCACCAATGTCTACACCACGGTGCTGGCCTATCGAACGGACGCGTTCAAGGGCCGCAAGGCGCCGCAATCCTGGGCCGACTTCTGGAACGTGAACGAGTTTCCGGGCCGCCGCTCCGTGCGCAAGCACCCGTTCGACACTGTCGAGGAAGCACTGATGGGGGCGGGCGTGCCGACCGCGCAGGTCTATCCGTGCGATCTCGACAAGGCGTTTGCGTCGCTCGACAAGATCAAGTCGGCCGTTGCGGTGTGGTGGACCACCGGCGCGCAGGTCGAGCAGATGCTGACCTCCGGCGAGATCGACATGATCCCGACCTGGGTGTCGCGCGCCCAGGCCGCGCAGGCGGCGGGCGCACCGGTCGAGATCGTCTGGAATCAGGGCATCTGGGGCGCCGACAACTGGTCGATCCTCGCCGGCACGCCGAATGCGGATGCATGCCGCGAGTTCATCAAGTTCGCGTCCGACCCGAAGCGGATGGCTGCGCTCACGGAGTTCTTCCCGGCCGGCCTCACGCAGCCGGAGGCGTTCAACTACGTCAAGCCGGAGATTGCCAAGAACTGCCCGACCTATCCGGACAACATCAAGGCCGGCCTGAAGATCGATCCGAAATTCTGGCTCGACAACCAGGCCGCCGTGATCGAGCGCTTCAACAGTTGGATCCTGGCGTAACCGGATCGCACGATCGGAGCAGGCATGGCCTCATCGAGCCTACGCATCTCAAACCTGTGCAAGCGCTACGGCGATTTCGTCGCCCTGGCGCCGACCACCCTCGAGGTCGCCAAGGGCGAATTCCTCACCCTTCTCGGCCCATCCGGGTCGGGCAAGACGACGCTGCTGAGCCTGATCGCGGGGCTTGCCCATCCGGACGAAGGGCAGATCCTGGTCGATGATCTGGATGTCACGCGCAGTCCCGCCTATGAGCGCGACATCGGCGTCGTGTTCCAGAACTACGCGCTGTTTCCGCACATGACCGTCGCGGAGAACATCGCGTTTCCGCTGAAGATGCGAAAGGTGGCCGATGGTGAAGCGCGCAAGCTCACGGCCGAGGCGCTCGAAACGGTGCGGCTGCCGCACGTCGCAAAGCGCTATCCGCGCGAGCTCTCCGGCGGCCAGCAGCAGCGCATCGCGCTGGCGCGCTGCATCGTGTATCGGCCCGCGATCATCCTGATGGACGAGCCGCTCGGCGCGCTCGACAAGAAGCTGCGCGACCAGATGCAGCTCGAGATCAAGCGCATCCATCGCGAGCTCGGCACCACCATCATCTACGTGACCCACGATCAGGAGGAGGCGATGACCATGTCGGATCGCATCTGCCTGATGAATGCCGGTGCGATCGAGCAACTCGGCACGCCGGAAGATCTCTACTTCCGTCCCCGCTCGGTCTTCGTCGCAGACTTCCTCGGCGAGTCCAACCTGCTCAGCGCCACGGTGCGGGAGGTCGATGCGGACGGGCTCGATATCGTCCTGGCCGACCCGCCGGCGCGGCTCCGCGCCGTCGGCAACGGCAGCGCGTTTGCCGCGGGCGAACCGATCAAGGTGATGGTGCGGCCGCAGAACCTGATGGTCGAGGACGCTGCGGCCGGAAGCGGCAAGCTGACCGGCCGCCTGACCGATGTCATGATCAGCGGCAGCCTGACCCGGCTCTATATCGAGCCGGAGGCGCCAGGCGTGGCGCAACTGGTTGCCGCCTATCCCACCCGGAGCAGCGCTGCGCCATACGAGATCGGACAGTTGCTGTCGCTCGGCTGGAATCCCGCCGATGCCGTCGCCATCCGCGACGGCAGGGCAAGCTAGGGTGAGGGCGGTGGCGAAGTTGCGCACCCTGCAAAGAGCCCAGGTCTGGACCTGGGCCGCGATGGGCGGGCCGCTGGCGTTGCTGCTCGTGCTGTTCCTGGTCTATCCGGTCGGCCAGTTGCTGCTGCTCAGCGTGCACAACGACGCCGGCTTCACGCTTGCGCCGTATCGCCAGCTATTTGCGTCGGCGGTCTATGTCGACGTTCTCCTCATCACCCTGAAGATATCGCTGGCAACGACGTTTGTATGCGTCGTCACCGGCTATCCGATCGCCTATCTGATCTCGGTGGTCGGCAAGGAGCGCAAGGCGACGCTGCTGTTCTGGGTGCTGCTGTCGTTCTGGACCAGCTTCCTGGTGCGCGCCTTCGCCTGGGTGGTGCTGCTGGGGCGCAACGGCGTCGTCAACAAGCTGTTGCTGTCGCTCGGCATCGTCTCGGCGCCGGTCGATCTGCTCTACAGTTTCGGCGCCGTCCTGATCGGCATGGTGAATGCGCTGTTGCCGCTCGCCGTGCTCACCATGCTCTCCGTGATGGAGAACATCGACCGCAATCTGCCGCGCGCCGCAGCGACGCTCGGCGCCGGTCCCGGCATGGCATTCTGGAAGATCTATTTTCCGCTGTCGCTGCCCGGCGTCGCCGCCGCCGGCATCATGGTGTTTGTCACCGCGATCGGCTTCTTCATCGTGCCGGCGCTGCTCGGTGGCCGCCGCGAGACCATGATCACGCAGCTCATCATCGACCAGGTCCAGCAGACCATGAACTGGGGATTCGCCGGCGCGATCTCCGTGCTGCTGCTGATCGTCGTGCTTGTTGTCTTCGCGATCTATGACCGGCTGCTCGGCCTTTCGACGATGACCGGGGCCACCACGGCGAAAAAGGGCACGCCGGCACGCCGGTCGCGCTGGTTCGAAAGCATCGGCGACGCCATCCTGACGCTGCTCGGCTCGATCTCCGACCGCGTCGTTCGTCTGCTGCCGGCGCGGCGGCGCGACCGCGGCCCCGACAGGCCCGGCTTGGGTTTGCAGGGCTTCGTCTGGATCATGTTGCTCGTCATCAGCGTGCCGACATTCCTGATGATCCCGCTGTCGTTCGGCACCGGCGGCCTCAACTGGCCGCCGCAGGGCTTCACGCTGCACTGGTACCAGGAGGTGCTGCAGTCTCCGGTGTGGACCCAGGCGGTGCTGCGCTCGCTGCTGGTCGGTCTCGGCACCGGAGCGCTCGCGATGTTGATCGGCACTCCGGCCGCGTTTCTCCTGGTGCGCAGCAATCTTCCGGGCAAGGGGGCCTGGCTCGCCTTCATCCTGTCGCCGATCGTGGTGCCGCGCATGATCATCGCCGTCGGCCTGTTCTATGTCTTCGCGCGCATCGGCCTGGTCGGTAGCGCCTTCGGCCTCATTCTCGGGCACACCGTCGTCGCCGTGCCCTACGTGGTGATGACGATGATGGCGGTGCTGCGCAACTACGACACCCGGCTCGACCATGCCGCACAGAGCCTCGGCGCACGTCCGTTCGCCACGCTGCGTTACGTCACCTTTCCGATTCTCGGCGCCGGGATGATGTCGTCGTTCCTGTTCGCGTTCGCGACCTCGTTCGACGAGCTGACCATCGCGCTGTTCGCGACCGGCGGCCTGAACGCAACCTTGCCCAAGCAATTCTGGGACGAGGTGACGCTCCAGGTCTCGCCCGTCATCGCCGCCGTCTCGACCTGCCTGTTCATCTTCATGGGCCTGCTGATCTTCGTTGCCGAACGCCTGCGCCGACGCGTGGCCGCAGGCTAGCCGCCCCGTCCTGCCAACCAGAGGTTTTCCCCATGCTCACTTCCGGCGCTCTCCGCGGTCTCTTCCCCGCCATCCCAACTCCGGTCAACGCCGATGACGCGATCGACGCGGCTGCGGTCTCGGCGCTGTTTGCCTGGCTCAACAAGCAGGGGATCGACGGCGTCGTGCCGCTCGGCGGCACCGGCGAGTATGGTGCGCTGTCGCGCCGCGAGCGCATCCGGATGGCGGGCCTGTCGGTCGCGGCCATGGTGGGCAAGGGCCCAGTGATCGCAGGCGTGCTCGACACCGGTTTCCACGACGCGCTTCAGGCCGGCCGGGAATTCGCCGCGGAGGGCGTGGACGGCGTGTTGGTTCTGACGCCATACTACACCAACCCGACTCAGGCGGGCATCCGCGACTATTTCCTGCGCTACGCCGATGCGTCGCCCGTGCCGGTGCTGATCTACGAGATTCCCTATCGCACCCGCATCGCGATCGAGCCCAGGATCCTGCATGAGCTGTCGAGGCATCCCAACATCATCGGAATGAAGGCCTGCAATCTCGACATGTATCACTTCCTGCAGGTGGTCGCCGGCATCGACCAGAACTTCACGGTGTTGAGCGGCGAGGACAGCCTGTTTCCGCTTCATCTCGCCGCCGGCGCCAAGGGCGGCATCGTGGTGACCGCGAGCCTGCTGCCGCGGGCCTGGCGGCATATCTACGAGGCGGCATCCGCCGGCCGCATTGCGGAGGCGCTCGATCTGCATCGCCGCCTGATCCCGCTGATGAACATGGCATTCGCGGAGACCAATCCGGGACCGATGAAGGCGGTGATGGATCTGGTCGGCGTCCATGCGCCGCGCGTGCTGGCGCCATTGGTGCAGCCGGCCGCGGCTCTGGTCGCCGCGTTCCGCACCGAACTCAGCCGCCAACTGGCCGAGACGGAAGGCGTGGGCTGACGATGCACGCCGCGCCGCATCTCGACTTCCAGGGAAGGATGGCAGCATGACTGACGGCAGCAGGAGTGCAGGTCGGCCCGCGCAGGCGGGAAAGGCAAAGGTCAGCAAGGGCAGCGCCGGCAAGCATACCGGCGAGAGCGCGGCGCCGCAGCGCTCATCGCTGTTCGTCGGCTCCACCGAGAAGGCGTTCCAGGTCCTGCACGCCTTCGACGGTCCGCGACGGCACATGACGCTCGCCGATATCGCGCGCGCCGCCGGCCTCGACCGCAGCGCCACGCAACGCCTGGTCTACACGCTGGAGACGCTCGGCTACATCAAGCGCGTCGAGGGTACGCGCACTTACGGCCTGACCTCCAAGGTGCTGCAGTTCTCGCACAGCTACCTTAAGGCCAACGAACTGATCGACAAGGCCTCGCCCTATCTGCTCGAGATCAGCCGCAATCTCGGCGAGACCTGCAACATGCACGAGCTCGACGGCCACGAAGTTGTGTTCGTGGCTCGCTTCCCGGGACAGCACCTGATCAACATCGACATCGTGATCGGCAGCCGGCTGCCGACCTACTTCACCGCGTCAGGCACGGCGATCCTGTCGGCGCTTCCTGAGGACGAGCGGATCGAATTGCTCAAGCGCACGCCGCTGGTGCCGCTGACGCCCTACACTGTGACCGATCCGGACCAGCTCCTGGAGCGGGTGCGCGTCGCCGCGAAGCGCGGCTATTCCGTGATCATGAACGAGACGGTGATGGGTGACATCTCGGTCGCCGCGCCGATCATCGACGAGCACGGACGGGCGGTCGCCGCGATCAATATCTCGGTGCCGACGACGCGCTGGACCCGCGAACGCGCGGAAGCCGAGCTGGTGCAGCACGTCCATGTTGCCGCGACCTCGATCTCGAAGTCAAAGTTCAATCGCTACGCGGCGTGACGCCGATGGTGCGCTAGCGCTGACAAAAGAGGCCGGGAGCGATCCCGGCTTCTTCTTTCTTACCTCGCCCCGCTTGCGGGGAGAGGTCGGATTGCGAAGCAATCCGGGTGAGGGGGACTCCCCGCATATCCGCCTCTCAAATTTGCGAAGAGAGCCTCTCACCCCAACCCTCTCCCCATCGGGG
Organism: Bradyrhizobium sp. ORS 86; assembly: GCF_045571475.1. NCBI lineage: Bacteria > Pseudomonadati > Pseudomonadota > Alphaproteobacteria > Hyphomicrobiales > Nitrobacteraceae > Bradyrhizobium > Bradyrhizobium sp. ORS 86. The sequence goes on from NZ_CP120699.1 coordinate 1,679,948, forward strand.
ACAGGGCTATCGCATATGCCGCCTTGGCGGCTGCGCACGAACCCGGCCTCGTGGTTCGAGACGCGCCGCAAGCGGCGCTCCTCACCATGAGGGTCTACTATTGTGCCGCAAAACAAGACTTCATCCTGAGGAGCCCGCCAAAGGCGGGCGTCTCGAAGGATGGCCACAGGGCGCTTTCTCCCAAATGCGATTGCCCAGTCGTAAGAACGGGGAGAGGGGGCGCATTGTGTTACTCCGCCGCTTCCGTCGCCTTCAGCGTCGGATAGTCGGTGTAGCCCTTGGCGCCGCCGCCGTAGAAGGTGGCCTTGTCCCAATCGTTGAGCGGCGCGCCCGTCTTCAGCCGCTCGACCAGATCGGGGTTGGAGATGAACGGCTTGCCGAACGCGATCAGGTCGGCGGCGCCGGCATCCAGCACCTTGTTCGCCAAAGCGAGGTCGTAGCCGTTGTTGGCCATGTAGGCCTGCTTGAAGCGCTTGCGCAAGCTTGCGTAGTCGAACGGCGCGACGTCGCGCGGGCCGCCGGTCGCGCCCTCGATGACGTGGATGTAGGTCAGCTTCAGCGCATTGAGGTGATCGACGATGTAATCGAACAGCGGCTGCGGGTTGGAGTCGGAGACGTCGTTGGCCGGCGTCACCGGCGAGATGCGGATGCCGGTGCGATCGGCGCCGGCCTCGGCAGCCACGGCCTTCGAGACCTCGAGCATCAGCTTGGCGCGGTTCTCGATCGATCCGCCGTAGGCATCGGTGCGCTTGTTGGTGCCGTCCTTGGCGAACTGGTCGAGTAGATAGCCGTTGGCGCCGTGGATCTCGACGCCGTCGAAGCCGGCGGCCAGCGCGTTTGCGGTGCCGCGCTTGAAGTCGTCGATGATCCCGGGAATTTCCGACAATTCCAGCGCGCGCGGTTCGGAGACGTCGGCGAACGTGCCGTTGACGAAGGTCTTGGTCTTGGCCTTGAGCGCGCTCGGCGCCACCGGCGCGCCGCCGTTCGGCTGCAGTGCCACATGCGAGATGCGGCCGACATGCCAGATCTGGATGAAGATGCGGCCGCCGCGCTCATGCACGCGGTCGGTGACCTTCTTCCATCCCTCGACCTGCTCTTTCGAATAAATGCCGGGCGTGTCCTGATAGCCCTGGCCCTGCTGCGAGACCTGGCTCGCTTCTGTGATGAGAAGGCCGGCGGAGGCGCGCTGGGCGTAATAGTCCACGGCGAGCGCGCTCGGCACCATCGCGGGCGGCACCGCGCGGTTGCGCGTCAGCGGCGCCATCACCAGGCGGTTCGGCAGCGTCAGCGCGCCAAGCTTGAAGGGCTCGAAGAGTTTGGTCGGTTGGCTCATAGGGAAATGTTCCAGGACATGACGGATAGGGGAGAGTTGTGCATCGCGGCGACGAGCGCAATGGCCGCGCCATTCGTATCTTGCAGGTTAGCCACGCACGATCCCGCCCATGTGGCCGGCGTCGAGGAACAGCGTGTGCGCGTTCACGTAGGACGATTCATTCGAGATCAGGAACAACGCGGTATAGGCGACCTCCCAACCGGTGCCCTGGCGGCCGAAAGGCACTGTCAGCGCCCGATCGGTCCGCCTGCGGCTGGCATCGCGGCCCATCGGCGTGTCCATGAAGCCGGGCGCGATCACATTGCAGCGAATGCCCTTGTCCTCGCCGACGCGCGCGATCGCCCGGCCGAGCGCGATCTGCGCGGCCTTGGAGGATTCATAGGCGGGGTTGCGGCCGCCGGCGCGCTGGCTCGCCATCGAGGAGATCAGGATGATCGCGCCGCCGGGCGCCATCACCTCCAGCGCCTTCTGCGCGAACAGCATGTGGCTGCGGACATTGACGGCGTAGTCGCGGTCCCACGCTTCAGCGGTCATCTTGGGCAGCGGCAGCCCGCAGGAGATGCCGACATTGAGCGCCAGCCCGTCGAGGCCGCCGAGCTTTTGCGCACAGCGCTCGACCACGGGCGCGATCGCTGCTGCGTTGGAGACGTCGACCACCTCGGTGAACGCCTTGCCGCCTTCGCGTGTGATCTGTGCGACGGTGTCGTCGGCGGCGTCCTTGTTGATGTCGAGGCACGCAACCGAGGCGCCCTCTCGCGCGAACAGCACGCTCATCGCGCGGCCGTTGCCGATGGGCGGATCCTCGTCGACGATGCTGCGCTGTCCCGCGCCGACCACGATGATACGACGGCCATTGAGCCGGCCATGGTTCTTCGCCTGCCCGAGCGCCTCCGCGTGCAGCGAAGCGGAGGGATCGATGGACTTTGGCGCGTGGGTGGTGACGGACATGGCGTGCTCCCTGACGTCTTGTTGTTGTCAGGGAGCAGTAGCACGGCTGCGCGCGCGAAGCTAAAATCCCGCGGCGGGGAATATGACGCGCGAAGCGCGTCAGCTCACGCCGAGGAAATCGCGCTTGCCGATCTCGACGCCGTTGTGACGCAGGATGCCGTGCGCGGTCACGGCGTGAAAGTAGAAATTCGGGAACGAGAACGCGCTGAGGAATTGCTGGCCCTTCAGGGTCATGGTGCGGCCGACGCCGATCGGGAAGGTGACATCCTTGGCGTCGGCGCCCTCGAACTGCGCGGGCGTGAACGACTTCACATAGTCGATCGTCTTCGCCAACCGCTGCTTCAATTCGGCAAACGTGGTCTCGGTGTCAGGCGTCGACGGCACCTCGCTATGCGTCAGCCGCGCGCAGCCCCTTGAGGCGTGATCGCAGACGAGCTGCACCTGCTTGGTCAGCGGCAGCATGTCCGGATAGAGGCGCGATCCCAGGAGCACCTCGGGCTGAATCTTCTTCGCCTCGCAATACGCCTCCGCCTTGGTGAGGAGGCCGGTGAGGCTGTTGAGCATTTGCAGGTAGGCCGGGACAACGGCGTCATAAAAGGACATGGGATGCTCTCTCGATGTGGAAATCGGATGTGCCGAACGGCGATGCTGCAAATGGGGCGGCCGAGGGAGGAATACAACCGTGAGAGGCTGTAACAGTTGGTCAAATATTTCTTGTCTTCACCTCGCCCCGCTTGCGGGGAGAGGTCGGATCACATCGCAAGATGCGATCCGGGTGAGGGGGGTTCACCGCGAGTCCGCTGCGTGGAGAGAGCCCTCACCCCGACCCTCTCCTCGCAAGAGCTAGGGCAATCGCATTTGGGAGAAAAGTGCTCCGCGGCCATCCTTCGAGACGCCCGCCTTTGGCGGGCTCCTCAGGATGAGGTCTTGTTTTGCGGCGCAATAGTAGACCCTCATGGCGAGGAGCGCCGCTCGCGGCGCGTCTCGAACCACGAGGCCGAGCACGTGCGCAGCCGACCAAGGCGGCATATGCGATAGCGCTGCCGCAAGAGCGAGACGAGGGGGGACTAAGATCTACCGCATCCCCGGCAGCGCGGCTTCCGTGGGCGGCGGCGTGCGCGTCCCGCGCATCCGCGCCAGGAGCTCGGCGGTCGGCCAGGAATCCGCCGGCAGACCGTATTTGAGCTGCATCGCCTTCACCGCGCTGCGGCTCGCCTGCCCAAGCACGCCGTCGACCTTGCCGACATCGAAGCCGGCGCGCACCAGCAGACCCTGCAATTCCTTGATCTGGTTGAACGGCAGTTGCGCGACCGCCCCCTGGGGCCGCTGCATCGGCGGCGCGCCGGCGATGCGGTTGGCGAGATAGCCGGCGGTGGTCGAATAAATCAGCGAGTTATTCCACTCGGTGTAAGCGGCGAAATTCGCGTAGGCGAGAAACGCCGGGCCCATCCGGCCCATCGGCAGCAGCAGCGAGGCCGGCATATCGTCGTTCGGCAGCGGCCTGCCGTCGCTATAGGTGACGCCGAGCGAAGCCCATTTCGCGCGCGGCAGCTTGACGGTGAGATCGGCCTGGTCCCAAGGGAAGCTTGCGGAGCTCGCCTGCGGTACGCGCACCTCCTGCAGCCACGGCTCGCCGCGCCGCCACTTCAATCCGTTGGCGATGTAGTTTGCGGTCGAGCCGATCACATCCGGCCCGCTGCTGAGCAGGTTGCGACGGCCGTCACCGTCATAGTCGACCGCGTAGTTGAAGTAATGCGTCGGCAGGAATTGCGTCTGCCCGAGCTCACCGGCCCAGGAGCCGATCATCTCGTCGGGTGTCAGATCGCCGCGATCGATGACCTTCAGCGCCGCGATGGTCTCGCCCTGGAACATCTCGGAGCGGCGGCAATCATAGGCCAGCGACACCAGTGATTTCAGCGTCGGCAGGTTGCCCATCTGGGCGCCGAAATCGCTCTCCAGTCCCCAGAAGGCGGCGATCACCGCAGGCGGCACGCCATATTCCTTTTCGGCGCGCGCGAAGGCTGCGGCATAGGTCCTGATGTGCTGCTGGCCCTGCTGCATCCTATAGGTCGCAGCCATGCGGCCGGCGAACTGAGTGAACAGTTGGCCGAACACGCGCTGGCCGCGATCGCGATTGACGATACCCTGGTCGTAAACCAAGTAGGGCGAGGCCTCCGCGATGGTCTGCTGCGAGACGCCGGCGGCGACAGCCTTCTGCTTCAGCTCGGCGAGGAAGCGATCGAAGTTTTGCCCGTTGTGGCATGACGCTGCGCGCGGCGCGGCCGCGGCGGGCCGTGGCTTCGCCGGCGCAGAGGTGAGAGGCGCCGGAAACGGCTGTTGTGCCGAGGCGAGGGATGACAGCGCCAGCGCAGCCGCCATCGCAGCGACGGTGATGGAGGCGCGAAGGGAGGGGGCTGGCATCGATGTCACCGGTTTGGGGGGAAAGGAGGAAAGGCACGTCCTGCATACACCAGCCCGGCGCCGCGCAACAACAGGATCGACTGTTACACCCCGGAATGCCTTCGACCAGGACGTCCGCCGCGCAGGAGGCACGTCGCTTCGCGCCTTCTCCCGTCTTGCGCCAGATGACCGATCGTTAACCCGTGCCCGCGTCGCCGCGACGCAGTGGTTCCCCTTGCGGCGCCGACCGCCAAATCCCTACCTGAACGGCGTCGGTTATGGCAGCATACAGGCTGCCCCTACAGCATGATCCGGACCCAAAGGGCCGCGTTGGCGCAAAGTGTGAAGCGGCTTTTCGAAAAGATTATGCTCAAACAAGGAGCTGAAGCGCGATGACATCTCGATCCAATCTCATTGTGCTTTAGGGGATCACGATGAACTATTTCCGCACTGCGCTTCTGCTTGCCGGCCTCACCGCCCTGTTCATGGGCGTCGGCTACCTGATTGGCGGAGGGACCGGCGCTGTCATCGCGCTTCTGGTCGCGGCTGCGACAAATCTGTTCACCTACTGGAATTCCGATCGCATGGTGCTGTCGATGTACGGCGCCCATCAGGTCGATCAGCGCACCGCGCCGGAGCTTTATAATCTCGTCGCCGAGCTCGCCCAGCGCGCGAGCCTGCCGATGCCGCGCGTGTTCCTGATGGACGAGGCGCAGCCCAACGCATTCGCAACCGGCCGCAATCCGAAGAACGCGGCGGTCGCCGTCACCACCGGCCTGATGCAGCAGCTCAGCCGCGAGGAGCTCGCCGGCGTGATCGCGCACGAGCTCGCGCATATCAAGCATCACGACACGCTGACGATGACGATTACAGCGACGATCGCCGGCGCGATCTCGATGCTGGCGCAGTTCGGCATGTTCTTCGGCAACCGCAGCAGCAACAACGGCCCCGGCATCATCGGCTCGATCGCGATGATGATCCTGGCGCCGCTCGGCGCCATGCTGGTGCAGATGGCGATCAGCCGCACCCGTGAATACGCCGCCGACAATTTCGGCGCGCGCATCGTCGGACAGCCGATGTGGCTGGCGTCTGCGCTCGCGAAAATCGAGAACGCCGCGCATCAGGTCCCGAACATGGAGGCCGAGCGCAATCCCGCGACCGCGCACATGTTCATCATCAATCCACTGTCAGGCCACGGCGTCGACAATCTGTTCGCCACCCATCCCTCGACCGCGAACCGCATCGCGGCGTTGCAGCAGCTCGCCGCCGAGCTCGGCACGCAGACCGCGCCGCGCTCCGCGCCCGCGGGCTATCCGCCGCGTGGTCCGTGGGGAGGGTCGTCGAGCCAGCGTGGTCCGTGGGGCTAGGGCCTGTTAAGATTGGGCTGAATAGCAGCCGCACACTTCTCTTGCGTCCCCCGCAAGCGCAGGGCAATCGCATGTGGGAGAAAAGCGCCCCGCGGCCATCCTTCGAGACGCCCGCCTTTGGCGGGCTCCTCAGGATGACGTCTTGTTTTGCGGCACAATAGCAGACCCTCATGGTGAGGAGCGCCGCTTGCGGCGCGTCTCGAACCACGAGGCCGAGTTCGTGCGCAGCCGCCGAAGGCGGCATATGCGATAGCCCTGCCCGCAAGCGGGAGAGGGAGCGCAACGCCTTTGCGGTTGCCATTCAACCTACCAGGCCCGCCGGCTATGCGCTCGCGGCATCCAGTCGCTCGACTTGATCCTTTGTCAGCTCGAGCTGGGTCGCCGCGACCAGCGTGGCGACGTGCTCGGGCTTGGTCGCGCTGGCGATCGGCGCCGTGACGGACGGCTTGGCCATCAGCCAGGCGAGCGCGATCGCGGCGGGCTCGGCGCGGGTTTCGGCGGCGACCTCGTCGAGGCCGGCCAGGATGCGCTTGCCGCGTGCATTCATATACTTTGGAATGCTGCGCGCGCCGCGCGGGCTCTTGGCGAAGTCGGCCTCCGAGCGATACTTGCCAGTCAGGAATCCCGCGGCGAGCGAGAAGAACGTGATCACGCCGACGTCGTTGTCCTTGCAGACGCGTTCTAGCGCGCCTTCATAGCTCGACCGCTCCGCCAGGCTGTATTCGGGCTGCATGCTTTCGTAGCGCGGCAGCCCGTTCGCCTTGGCGATCTCGAGCGCGCTCTTCAGCCGCTCCGCGGAGAAGTTCGATGCGCCGATCGCCCTGACCTTGCCGACCTTGATCAGTTTGTCATAGGCCGCGAGCGTCTCTTCCTGCGGCGTCGCCTCGTCGTCCTTGTGGGATTGGTAAAGGTCGATGGTGTGGGTCTGCAGCCGTCGCAGCGAGTCCTCCACCGCACGCGTGATGTAGTCCGGCTTCAGCCCGACATTGCCGTTGCCCATGTCCATGCCGACCTTAGTGGCGAGGATGACGCGGTCGCGGTTGCCGCGCGCCTTCATCCATTTGCCGATGATCGTCTCGGACTCGCCGCCGCTGTGGCCCGGCACCCAACGCGAATAGACATCCGCCGTATCCAGAAACGTCAGCCCGTGCTCGAGCACGGTGTCGAGCAATCGAAACGATGCGGCCTCGTCTACCGTCCAGCCGAACACATTGCAGCCGAAGCACAGGGGAGGGACGGTGAGGCCCGAACGGCCGAGCGGACGATGCTTCATGAGTTTCTTTCGTTTGTTTTTGATGGCAGGCACTGACACGGAAAGACTGAGGCAGATCGATCTCATTTGCAAGACCGCCCGCGTCGGTCGTGCCAAGCCGGCGCGACCGAAGGCGAGACGGCGATACGAGCTAGCGCCGCAGGGCATGACGCGAGCGGTCATATCATCGCCCCAGAGGTCCTAGTCGTTTGACGCCAGCGCAAGCTCCAGCAACGCTATCCGCTGCAGCGCGTCGACCTCGCGTTCGCCTTCATGCGCGGTGCGCAGATCGATTCCGCGATCAGGGTGATCTGCGAGGTGTTGACGGGATCGGGCAGCGTTGCGACCGAGGATTCCAGTGCCCGTGTCATCAGCTCGATCACTTCGGGAGAAAATGCAGCATCGGGAAAATTCTTCATTGTTCAGGCCGTCGCGTTGACAAGCAATTGCCCCCGCTGCGTTCCCAACTCTGAAGACGATGTGCCTGTTCCGGCGCCGGACGAGGGCAAAATCGTGTGATTTGCCGGAACTGGTCTGTCGGGCGAGCGAAATCCCCGGCGTTTTCGTTATTCCGGGGCTCGCGCGGGAGGCGGGCCGATGGCGCTGAGTTGCCCGATGGCGCAAGGCCCCGCAGCAAAGATACTTCGGTTTATCGTGCCGCGAGAACGCAATGCCATATCTCAATGCCTGTCATCGCCCGCGAAGGCGGGCGAGCCAGTATTCCAGAGGCCGCAGTGATTGATCCCAGAGGCCGCAGCGTACTGGATCCCCCGCATGCGCGGGGGATGACGGCGGATAGAGATGGCTAGCGTCGCGGAGCCTGTCGTCGGATGCGTTCGCGCGACCCGTTGGCCGCTCGCAATGACGGCGTTGAGACATCGCGCGAGAACGATCCCCATCGTCGTCCCGGCCGAGTGCGCAATTGCGCACGGGGGCCGGGACCCAATGTGAGCTATTGCGCGACGCTGAGACCACGATCGGCTTCATCACCAAATGCGGTGGTCATGGGTCCCGGCCTTCGCTCGAATGACGAGTCCCTTTCACAACATCTGCTGCGGCGTATGGGTCCCGGCTTTCGCCGGGACGACGGTGGTGTGTGCAGTGAGCCAAGTGCACATAGCCAGCGTTACTCCAGATGGTTCACCTTTTTCACCCACGCGCGCACGTCGGCGAGGACATCGGGCAGCACGCCCTTGACCTCCTGCACGGTCATGCCGGCCTTGATGCGGGGATCGTAGAGCAGGTTGAGCAGATATTGATCGTAGACGTCGAAATAACCCATCGAGACATTGTCGTTGAACATGGTCCACGGCACGGTCGCGGTGTCGTTGATCGGCCCGAGCGACTGCAGCAGCTCCTCATAGGCGCAATCGAGGAAGACGAAGTCGCCGTTGTCGACGGTGAGGATCACGTCGGAATGCTCGATCTCGTAATTGTCGTTCTTGCGGAAGCCAGACAGGCACTGCGGATCGAGCGAGGTGCGGATCTCCCGGGCGCGTTCGCGGCCGTAGAAGGTCGCGATGGTGCGATAGAGGTCGTGGTCGCGCACGAGCTTGACGCGCACATTGGCCGCGTTGTTGTCCTCGGTCATCGCGATGTCGAGATGCTGGACCTTGGCGCGGATGTCGGCGACGACTTTCGCGAGCTGGGTCTTGCGGTCGGCGCGGGTGCCGTCGGCGAACACGCGCACCGGGCTGTCGTATTTTCTGATGCGGTCGACCCGGCCGGCGAGATGATATTCGGCGCCGAACGCCGTCTTCAGGAAGCCCTCGACGATCTCGGTGTCGCTGAAGGCTTTCCGCTCGGTGTGCTGGCGCGAGGTGATCGCCGGAATTTCGGTGGCGACCGCGAACGTGGTCGCAGCGTCGACGGCAGCAACTGCCGCGGCGAAGAGGAGCAGGGTCGAGAGGCGGTGCCGCATTCTGACGACGCTGCCGCAAGTGCTGCGGCAGCGCAAGTCGGGATCAGTCATGCCGGATTGCGGCCCTGGCGCCGGCGGTGTGCGGTTCGGTCAGTTCTTCACCACCACCGTGGTGCCGACCGAGACGCGATTGTAGAGGTCGACGATGTCGTCGTTGGTCATGCGGAAGCAGCCCGACGAGACCGCCTGGCCGATCGTCTCGGGCTCGTTCGAGCCGTGGATGCGGTACAGGGTCGAGCCGAGATACAGCGCACGCGCACCGAGCGGATTCTCGATACCGCCGGCCATGTGGCGCGGCAGGTCGGGACGGCGGCGCAGCATCTGGGAGGGAGGCGTCCACCCCGGCCACGCCTTCTTCGCGGTGATACGATGGGTTCCGCTCCAGCGGAAGCCGTCGCGGCCGACGCCGATGCCGTAGCGCAGCGCCTCGCCGCCGGGCAGCACCAGATAGAGCCGCCGCTCGGCGGTGTTCACGATGATGGTGCCGGGCGCATAGTTGGTCGGATACATCACGGTTGTGCGCTGGATCGGACTCGCGCCGCTACCGAAGAAGCTCGGGCCGAAGCCCATGAAGTCGCGGGTGTCGAGGCCTTCCGCCAGCGCCTGGCCCGCGCCAGCGAGCATCGTGAGCGCAGCAAAGATCAGGGCAATCGGGCGCATCGTCGTGATCCCCAGGAAGCATCAAATACGTGTCGAGACAGGCCACAATCTCAGGTGTTTCGCAACCGACGATACTGTGAGATCGCGAGTTTCGAACAACAGGGTTTAAAAAGGCAACACATCGGACGCGATACCTGCATTGATCGGCTAAACCTTTGACGAAACGGGTGAACAATGGTTGATCTGGGCCGACGACGAGAACATCTCTGACGGGAGTGAGACCATGAATGGTGCGGAAAGCCTGGTGCGGACATTGGTCGCAGGCGGTGTGGACGTCTGCTTTACCAACCCGGGCACGTCCGAGATGCATTTCGTCGCGGCGCTGGACAGGGTCCCGGGCATGCGCTGCGTGCTCGGCCTGTTCGAGGGCATCGTGACCGGCGCGGCCGACGGCTATTTCCGCATGAAGGGCACGCCGGCCTCGACGCTGCTGCATCTCGGGCCCGGCCTCGCCAACGGGCTCGCCAATCTGCACAACGCCAAGAAAGCCCATTCCGGCATCGTCAACATCGTCGGCCAGCATGCGACCTATCACATCGGCTACAACGCGCCGCTGACGTCTGACATCGAGGGGCTCGCGCGGCCGATGTCGTCCTGGGTGCGCACCTCGCCGGATGCGAAGTCGGTCGCCGCCGACGGCGCGGCCGCGATCGCGGCGGCCAGGAGCGCGCCGCCGCAGATCGCAACGCTGATCCTGCCCGCCGACACCGCATGGAACGAGGCCGACGGCATCGCCGAGATGCCGGCGGAGAAGCAGCGCCCGAGCTATTCGCCGCAGGCAGTCGACACTGCAGCAAAGATACTGCACGGCGATGCGGTGCATACACTGCTGCTGATCACCGGCAGCGCGCTCTCCGAGCATGGGCTGGCGCTGGCGGAGCGGATCGCCGGCAAGACCGGCTGCACCGTGATGGGCCAGACCTTCCACCCGCGCATGGCGCGCGGCCGGGGCCGGTTCTCGATCAACCGCATTCCCTATGTGATCGAGCAGGCGCTGCCGATCCTCAAAGACTTCCGGCACATCGTGCTGGTCGAGGCCAATGATCCGGTGGCGTTCTTCGCCTATCCGAACAAGCCGAGCCTATTGAAGGCGGAAGGCTGCGATGTGCATCGCATGACCGCCTGGGGCGAGAACTCGGTCGCGGCGCTCGAGGCGCTCGCCAACGTGCTCCATGCCACGCCGCAGCACGTCAAGCCGCAGCAGCGGCAGGAGCTGGTCAAGCCGACCGGCGCGCTCAATTTCACCACGATCGCGCAGGCGATCGCCTATGCGATCCCAGAGAACGCGATCATGGTCGACGAGTCCGTCACCACCGGCCGCGGCTTCTTTCCGCCGACGGCCGCCGCGGCGCCGCATGACTGGCTGCAGAACATGGGCGGCTCGATCGGCTTCTCGACGCCGGTCGCAACGGGCGCGGCGATCGCCTGCCCGGACCGCAAGGTGATCTGCATGGTCGGCGACGGCAGCGCGATGTACACGATCCAGTCGCTCTGGACGCAGGCGCGCGAGGGGCTCAACGTCGTCACCATCGTGTTCGCCAATCGCATCTATCAGATCCTGCGCGGCGAGTTCGACGGCGTCGGCGCCGGCGAGCCGGGCCAGCGGGCGCAGGACATGCTGAAGATCGACCGGCCGACGCTCGATTTCGTCGCCCTCGCCAAGGGCATGGGCGTGCCGGGCCGCGCGGTGACCAATGCGGACGAATTCAACAAGGCCCTGGCGGAAGCCGTCGCAGAGCCGGGACCGCGACTGATCGAAGTGCAGATGTAGGGCACATATCGCAACCGGCCGCAGCGGCGGCCCTGTCAGTCGGAGGCCTGATGCAGACCGCGCTGAACAAGGTGATCGCCGCGCTGCAGGACTTCTACGCGCAGGAACGCTTCCTGCTGGAGCGCGATCTCGGCGAGCGGACGCTCACGCACCGACTGGCGGTCTATGTCGAGCGGCAGTTCGCCGGCTGGCAGGTCGATTGCAATTACGACCGGCTCGGCGAGCGTACGCTGCGGCTGCCGCACGGCTCGACGGTCTCGTCGGACGATCATCTCGGCAAGTCGATCTATCCCGACATCGTCGTGCATCAGCGCGACATCCCCAACAACCTGCTCGCCATCGAGCTGCGCAAGGAGAGCAATCACCAGCCGATCGAGCACGATCAGCACAAGCTGCGGGCGTTGACCGATCCGCTTGTCTGGTTCGCCTACGAGATCGGCGTGCTGGTGACCGTCGGACGGAATGGGGTCACCTCGTCGGAGGTCTATGCGGGCGGTACAATCGAGCGGGGGGCGTCGCTGTGGTTTGCCGAGCGGCTGCGCGTGAGCGGGCTTGCGGGAAGGCGCGACGATGACGCTGCACGTTAGGTCTGTCGTTCAACCGTGGGCCACGATCGTCGTGATAGCCCGTTTGGATCATGCGCTGCTCGCGGCATCACGCCACAAGTGAGGTGCGGCAGGTGGAGCAATTACAGGGGCTGGTGGTCAATTTTCAGCACGATCGAATGGCGGTGCCCATCACCGGCTTCGCTTGGCTTCCCCCTCCGCACCTGAGTTCACCGGCAATGACGGTTGGACTGATCGCAACGTCACTGGCCGGGACTGCGAAAGGCCGCCCGCGGGCGGCCTTTCCTGTGCGCACCGGGTGCGATTGTTTCCTACTGTTGCTTGGTCGCTTCGCCGCCGGATTTCGCGCTGGATTTCTTCGCCGTCTTCTTCGCCTTCTTCTTCGGCGCCATCTTGGTCGTCTCGCTCTTGCTCATCGTGTCACCGCTCTGTGCGGCGGGCGCGGGGCTGCCGCCAGTCTTGTCTTGCGCGAGCGCGGTGGATGACAGGAAGGCAAGGGCGGTGGCGGCGAGGATCAGTGTTCGCATCGGATAGGTTTCCCAAGTTGCTGTTTTCCGGCGCGCCTCAACGGGACGGAATGTCGCAGGGTTCCGCCACCTGGATCAGTTGTCCGTGATTGGCCCGTGAACCGCATGGCTTGCGCCTGAACGCCGGAACCGGGAACTTTGCTGCGCGTTACGCGGATGGGCAGGAGTTCCCAGGAGAGACGCCATGCGCTGGCGGTCAATGACGGAAACGACCGATGCGGTGCTCGACACCGCTCCCGAGAACGCATTCTACGCAGTCGGCTGGACGATCAGCGGCGTGGCGACACTCGTCACCATCATCGCCGTCTGGATGTTCGGGATGTGAGGGCGTCGACAGCGGCCGCACCCGGCAACGGGCGAGCCGCGGCGAGGTCGTGCCGATCGGCTTCGCTGCTGTCAGTTGGTGCAAACCGACGCGCAGAGGACGCGATCGAATTTCACCTCCGCAGGATGACGAGCGCTTCGCGATAGAGCTGCGAGAAGCAGACCAGAAGCGCGCTCGACAGCAGGAAGCTCGAGATGCTGTCGTAGTCGGCAGCCGTGGGCCAGGCAAACTCGAAGCAGGGCGGCATGAACATCCACCACACGATCGGGACCGTAATGACGGTGGCAAAGGCGCCGGCCGGCGCGCCGCCCAAGAGGCCTGCGATCAGGATCGCTGGCACGAAGGTTGCGAAGTAGAGCTGGAGGCCGAAGGTCGCGAAGACTTCCTGCATTGCGGTTGCAAACACGACGGCCAGCAGGGCGGCGACGAAGGTAGACAGCGACCACGGGCGCAGTTTCAAAATGTAGTCGTTGCCCTTGCGCATCGAATTCCCCACGCCCCCGCGAGTTCCGGGGAAGGTAGCGAAGGAGGGCAGCAAATAAAAGCCCGTAGGATTCCGTGGACCGCTGCACTCCTTCGGGGATCCATACATCCTCCACGAAAGGGCACCGGCATCGTCAAGCCCCTGCCTCATTGTCGCGCTTACTGCACTGCGGCAGGGTGATTGCGGGACAACACAATGCTTGGACTTCTGATCATTCTCATCGCCATCGGCATCGGCTTCTGTTCGGGATATACAGTGCGCGAAATGGAGTCGCGCCGTCGCCGCCGGATCGCGCGCGGTGATGCACCGGCGGTCCGGCCGCAGCGGCGTGCGCCGCCCGTTGCCGGTGCAGGCCGCGACGACCTGATCAATCTCGAAGGGCTTCTGGTCGCTGCCAACGGCAGCTTCTCCGGGCGGCGCAGGGCGTCGCGCGGCACGCCGCAGGTCGATCCTCGTCGGCAGCCCGATGAATTCGACGGAGCCGTGCGCGACCTGCTCGGTGAACTCAACCGGCGCCCGTCCGCGCCATCTCCGCAACCGGTGCGGCAGTGAGCCGGAGGCCCGGAAATCGTCGGCCGGAGTGGATCGCTGAGCGCGGGGCAGCGGGTCTCTCTGCGATGAATCCTGTCTCAGGGACTTAAATGCCTGAAACAGCAAATAAATCTGGCGGGGAGAATCAATTCATCATGTGTGACGGCGCAAATTTTCCAATCTTGCGCGCGCCGTCCCAAAGCTCCACCGGCTGGTCGTCGGTCGCCAGATTCTGGGCCTGCTCCCGCGCGTCGTCGTCGTTGCCGCAGAACAGGTCAACCCGCCATAGAATGCGGTCGTCGGAGCTGAGGACGTACGCCGTGTAGCCGTGCATCGGATCGTCCTTTTCGGTGCTGCCCTCACCGAAACAACATCCAAGAACTATTGTTCCTCAGACTGACATGGCCTCAGGCGAGCCGAAGCTCGATGCACGGAATGCGCATGCCTTTGCACGCAACTTTCATGGACAGATATCGACCGAGCGCCTCCATGGGACGCGGCACATCTTCTGATCTCATTGATTTTATTGAGGTAAATGGTGGACGCACAAGGGATCGAACCTTGGACCTCTCCCGTGTGAAGGGAACGCTCTCCCGCTGAGCTATGCGTCCGGGATAACGACGTGCGAATGGCCGCTGCTTGGCGGCCGGCCGAAACGCGCTTCGTCAGAGGCTGCGATTTACGAAGTGCCGGGTGGAGGTGTCAAGCCAAGACCTTCGAGATCAGGCGCCCTGCTGGCGGGCACGGGAGGCGTGCGACTGCAGCGCCCGGATGCGTTCGGCCAGCGTACCGCCGCCCTCGGGCGGGCTGCTGCCGGCGGCAGCCCCATTCCCGGTGCCACCGGTGGGTTTGCCGGTCGTCTTGGCCGGCACGGTCGGTTCGGCAGCCAGCATGGCCTCGATCGTCGAATTCGGTCCCTCGAGCTGGATCGCAAGCTTCGCCACTTCGGCAGCGATGTCGTTGATGCGCTCGCGCAGCAGCGCGTTCTCCATGCGCTCGGTTGTCCAGGAGCTCTCGGCCTGCTGCTGGATCGCGTTGATGTCGCGTTGCAGCTTGGCGCCTTCATCTCGCGCAACGCTGAGCTGCTCCTCGGCGGCAGCCTTCTCCTGACGCAGCTTCGCAAGAAGCGATGATTTGCCCCCGCGTGTCGCAGCGGTCTCCTCGCGCAGCTTCTGCAGGGTCAGTTCGGCGGCGGCGTTCGCCTGCTTGAGCTGGCTGTTCTCGTATTCGCGTTCGGCGAGCAGTTTGCCCTGGGTAGCGAGCCGGGTCTCGAGGTCGTTGACGCGGTTGCCGAGCGTTTCGGCTTCCTTGACAAGGTCGGCGACGCGCTGAGTCAAATTCTTGACCCGGCCGCGCGCTTCCGCCAGGTCGCGGGTCGCGATCTCCGACTGGCTGCGCTCCTGGGCGAGGCGGGCCTGGGTCGCGGCGTGTTCCTTCTCGGCATCGCCAACGCGGCCCTTCAGCGCCTCTACCTGCGTTTGCGCCGTCACGAGCTCGATCCGGCGACTGTCCGCCGTCATGGAGCTGTCGCTGAGCACAGCGTTGATCTTGCCAAGCTCAGTCTGCTTGTCGGTCAGTGTCTGCTCGACAGCGCGTAATTGCTCGGTCTTGGCGATGATTTCCTGCTCGGTGGCTTGGAGCTGCTCCTTCATCGCCTTATCGCGTGTTTCCAACGCGAAGATCGCCGCGTTCTTCTCGCTAAGCTCGATCTTCATGCGGTTGATCGCGTCGGTTTTCTTGCCGAGTTCGGCGAGCTGGCTGGTGGTCTTGCTCTTGAGCTGCTCGACGCTCATCTCGAGCCGGCGTGCGGACATCGCGAATTCGGCGCGAAGCTGGTCCTTGTCGGCCTGGATCTCGGCCATCGAGAGCGGGGTGGCCGCCTCCATGCGGCGCGTCGTCAGCCGCACGGCGCGATTATGCACCAGCGGTACGATCATCAGGCCGCACAGCATCGAGATCAGGAAACCGATCGCGCCGTACATGATCGGTTCGATCATGAAGGGTCACTCCACAAGAAATAGTTCGTTAATCACAATGCCATGGCGGGCTGGCCAAAGGCCAGCCCGTTGCAGCGTTAACGTGAATCGCTGATTCGCGGCCAAGGTTGTCGGCGACCACCTGCGCAGACGGCGACTAGAGCATTTCGGTTCTGATTGAATCAGAACCGAAGCTCCAGATTCTTGCTTTGACGCGTTTTCTTCACGCGAACCGGTGTCCACTTCGCTCGAAAACGCTCTAGAACGGGTTCCAGGTCGCGCGCGGAGTGTATTTGAGGTAGCCGACATTGGCGCCGAGCCGCAAGCCGATGCCGGAGCGGATCGGTACCAGCACGATGTTGTTGGCGGTCAACGCGGTCATGCCGAAGCCGCCGACGATGTAGGCAGACCCGTCGATGCCGACGAAGCGCTGATAGATCGCGTTGGTGGAGGGCAGGTTATAGACCAGCGTCATGGTGCGCGCGCCGTCGCCACCCCAGTCGAAGCCCACCGACGGCCCCTGCCAGTAGACCCGGAGATCGCCGGCATTCTTGGTGTAGAGCGTGCCTTCGCCGTAGCGCAGCCCCGCCACGAATGCGCCGGAGCCTTCCTCGCCGAGGACGTAGCCGTTAGGCAGCCCCCACTGACTGACCGCGCGCTCGATGATCGAGGCGAGTCCACGCGAAACATTGCCGAAGAACTTGTGCCCGGCGTTGACCAGCTCCTCCGGTCCGTAGGTATACGGGGTCGGGTCACGCTGGGGCGGTGGATATTGCGGCGGCGGGGGCTGCTGCGCGGACGCATGTCCGGTCCAGCACATCAGCGCGGCAAACGCGACCGCGGCAAGGCGTGATGCGAAAGTCATTAAGAACCCCTGCTATCGAAATCCGGGCGTCACCCTTAACCCTATGCCAACAGGCACGGCTCTAGGTTGCGCCCAGTGTCCCCTCGACTCGGATGTTATCGGTATCAACTATGACGGCACAACGGCAGGAAAAATATGGTTGGTGCCGTCGAGTGGCGATTTTCGGCCTGTTGGCGGGCATTTTGGCGGCCACTTGGCTCGACTCGTCCGCCCAGGCCTCCACCACCGAGCGGGTCGTGACGAACCGTTTTTCCGGTCTCGCGATCGAGGGATTCGATCCCGTCGCCTATTTCACCGACGCCGCCGCGTCCGTGGGCCGGCCAGAGTTCGAGGCCGCCGAGGGTGGCGCAGTCTGGCGCTTTCGCAACGAGGGCAACCGCGCCTCCTTCGTGGCGCATCCTGAAATCTATGGCCCGCAGTTCGGCGGTTATGATCCGACCGATCTGGTGCGCGGGGTGACCTGTGCAGGCAATCCGCGGTTCTGGGTGGTCGCCGGGAACAGGCTCTATCTCTTCAATCGGGAAAAGAGCCGCGATGCCTTTGCTGCCGATCCGGCGCGCTTTCTGAAGGAGGCCAAAGCGCGGTGGCCGGAGCTCGAAGCGAATCTCGCGCAATAGAGCGTTTTCGAGCGAAGTGGACACCGGTTCGCGCGCAGAAAACGCGTCAGAACTGGAATCGAGATCTTCGGTTCTGATTCAATCAGAACCGATAAGGCTCCGGATCAGGGCGCTGCAGCCGGGTCACCCCAGGCAATGAATTCCGGGACCAGGAAGTCCTCGCGGCGCAACCCGAAATGCAGCGGGTGCCCTTGCGAATCGGTCACCTTGCCGCCGGCCGCGACGACCACCGCAGCGCCGGCCGCGACATCCCATTCCGACGTCGGCGAAAGCCGGGGATAGATGTCAATCTCTCCCTCGGCGACCCGGCCGAATTTGACCGCTGAGCCCAGCACCGCGCGTGTGGCATCGCCGCGCGCGTCGATGAAGGCTTCGGTGCGCGGATCGCCATGCGACCGGCTCACCGCCACGGTCCACGGCGCGCCACGCGCCGGGCACGGACGGGTCCTGATCGGCACCGTGTGCGAAACCTTGCCGTCGCGTAGCGTCAGCCGTTCCGCGCCCTTGCCGACGATGCCGCGCCAGATCAATCCAAGTGCAGGTGCACCGACGATGCCAAGCAGCGGCGCGCCGTGTGTGACCAGCGCCACGTTGACCGTGAACTCGTTGCGGCCAGCGACGAACTCCTTGGTGCCGTCGAGCGGATCGATGAGGAAAAAACTGTCCCTGTAAGGTGGCTTCGCCAGATGAGCGCGCTCTTCCGACAGCAGTGACACCCGTGGCGCCAGCCGCCCCAATCCCTCGACGATGATCTGATCTGCGGCGAGATCCGCCTCCGTCACCGGCGAGCCGTCACCCTTGCCGGCAACCTTCATCGTGGAACGATTGACCGAAAGAATCGCCTCGCCGGCCTGTATCACGAGTTCGGTCAACGATTCGAGCAGCGTAGCGGCGGCATCGCGGCCGATGGCGGGCGATTTTGCCTCATTCATGAGCGGATCCCATATCCTGTTCGTCTTCTCTGAGATCATAATGCGATGATGAGGCATCGCATCATGATCTCATCTCTTTGTTTGAGCATGATCTTTTCGGAAAACCGGTTTCCACTTTGGGCTAACGCGGCCGTTCCGGTCCGGACCATGCTTTATCAGTCCCGCCGCAAGCTGGCAGCATGCGTCTTCGCAGTGTATCAAGCCGACAGGCATGCGTGATTCGCACTCCTCCCGCGGCGTGCGGCTTTCCAGGAACAATCTATGTCTGGCACTTCGTCTCCCGGTCCCGCTCCCGATGCACTCGAACTCGCTGCGCTGCTGTGCTCGCGGGTCTGTCACGATCTCATCAGTCCGGTTGGTGCGATCGTCAATGGACTTGAGGTCCTCGACGACAATCCCAAGCCCGAAGATCGTGACTTCGCACTCGATCTGATCCGCAAGAGCGCCAAGACCGCTTCGGCGCGATTGCAGTTCTGTCGGCTGGCGTTCGGCGCAGCCGGTTCTTCTGGCGCGCAGATCGACCTCGGCGACGCCCACAACATGGCGAAGGGCCATATCGAGGACGGCAAGGTCACGATGAGCTGGAATTTGCCGCGGCTGCTGCTGCCCAAGAACCGGGTCAAGCTGCTGTTGAACATGCTCGTGATCGCGCAGCAGACGATTCCGCGCGGCGGCACGCTCACGATCGATCCGGTCGGCGAGGGCGAAGCCTTGAGCTTCCGCATCACGTCCGCCGGTCTCAATGCCCGCGTGCCGCAGAATATCGTCGATCTCCTCAACGGAACGGCGGCCAACACGGTCGATGCGCATGCGGTGCAGCCGCATTACACGCGGCTTCTCGCGGAAGCCTGCGGGCTTAAGGTGATGCTCGCGCTGGATGGCGACAAGGTGATTGTCGCCGCGTCCTGAACGCGGTCTCCGCCACACTGTTAATCAACAGTTACCACAGGCCGCGCGATTTGATCGCGCGGCCTTATGTCTTTGTTGATCCCGTTCTTTTGCGATTACTCAACCAAACTTAAACGCTTTGCGGGGAAGCTGGCCCGGTTCCGTAAGGCGCGGCGATGTCGCGCGCCGCTGCGTTTTTAAAGGCTGGTTTTCATGGACGATCTGTTGCGCGAGTTCCTGACGGAGAGCAGCGAGAGCCTGGACACGGTCGACAACCAGCTCGTGCAGTTCGAGCAGGATCCGAACAACGCCAAGATCCTGGATAACATCTTCCGCCTGGTGCACACGATCAAGGGGACCTGCGGCTTCCTCGGGCTGCCGCGGCTGGAGGCGTTGGCGCATGCCGGCGAGACCTTGATGGGCAAGTTCCGCGACGGCATGCCGGTGACCGCGGAGGCGGTGACGCTGATCCTGTCCTCGATCGACCGCATCAAGGAGATTTTGGCCGGGCTCGAGGCCACCGAGGCCGAGCCCGACGGCACCGACCGCGACCTGATCGATCAGCTCGAAGCCATGGTCGCGCGCGGCATCGCGGCGATGGCCGAGACCAGCGCTGCCGACGATACGGCGGTGCCGGTGGTCGAGGCGCCGTCGGTGCAGCCGGCGCTCGCCACGGGCACGCTGGTGGCGCAGACATTGGAGCGGCCGCTGCGCCCGGGCGAGGTCTCGCTCGACGAGCTCGAGCGCGCCTTCCGCGAGACCGCAACCGAGGTGGTGGCGCCGGTCGCCAGGCCCGCCACGGCCCCTGCCGCCGCCGAGGCGGCGAAGAAGCCGGCGCGCCGGAGCGCCGCCGAGGCCGAGGCCGAGGGCGGCGACAAGATCGCCAACCAGTCGATCCGGGTCAATGTCGACACCCTCGAGCACCTGATGACCATGGTCTCCGAGCTGGTGCTGACCCGCAACCAGCTTCTGGAGATCTCAAGGCGCAACGAGGACACCGAGTTCAAGGTGCCGCTGCAGCGGCTCTCCAACGTCACCGCCGAGCTGCAGGAGGGCGTCATGAAGACGCGGATGCAGCCGATCGGCAACGCCTGGCAGAAGCTGCCGCGCATCGTCCGCGACCTCTCCGGCGAGCTCGGCAAGCAGATCGAGCTCGAGATGCACGGCGCCGACACCGAGCTCGACCGCCAGGTGCTCGACCTGATCAAGGACCCGCTGACCCACATGGTGCGCAACTCCGCCGACCATGGCCTGGAGACCCCGGCCGAGCGGCTCGCGAGCGGCAAGCCCGAGCAGGGCACCATCCGCCTGTCCGCCTATCACGAGGGCGGCCACATCATCATCGGCATCGCCGACAATGGCCGCGGCCTCAACACCGAGCGGATCAAGGCCAAGGCGCTCTCGAACGGTCTCGTCACCGAGGCCGAGCTCGAGAAGATGACGGAAGCGCAGGTCCACAAGTTCATCTTCGCGCCCGGCTTCTCCACCGCCGCGCAGGTCACCTCGGTGTCCGGCCGCGGCGTCGGCATGGACGTGGTGCGCACCAATATCGACCAGATCGGCGGCACCATCGACATCAAGAGCGTGGCCGGCGAGGGCGCCAGTGTCACCATCAAGATCCCGCTGACGCTGGCGATCGTCTCCGCGCTGATCGTCGAGGCCGCCGGCGACCGCTTCGCGATCCCGCAGCTCTCGGTGGTCGAATTGGTGCGGGCGCGCGCCAACTCCGAGCACCGCATCGAGCGCATCAAGGACACCGCGGTCTTGCGGCTGCGCAACAAGCTGCTGCCGCTGATCCATCTGAAGAAGCTGCTCGAGATCGACGACGGCGCGGCCAGCGCGGCCGAGAACGGCTTCATCGTGGTGACCCAGGTCGGCAGCCAGACCTTCGGCATCGTGGTCGACGGCGTGTTCCACACCGAGGAGATCGTGGTCAAGCCGATGTCGACCAAGCTGCGCCACATCGACATGTTCTCCGGCAACACCATCCTCGGCGACGGCGCGGTGATCATGATCATCGACCCCAACGGCATCGCCAAGGCGCTCGGCGCCTCCGGCGCCGCGGCCCATGAGCTGGCCGAGGACAGTGCCGCCGCCCATGCCGCAAGCGGCGAGCAACTGACCTCGCTCCTGGTGTTCCGCGCCGGCACCAGCCAGCCCAAGGCGGTGCCGCTCGGCCTCGTCACCCGGCTCGAGGAGATCGCCACCGACAAGATCGAGCTCAGTAACGGCCGCCACATGGTGCAGTACCGCGAGCAGTTGATGCCGCTGGTGCAGATGGCGGGCGTCGAGGTGCAGCGCCAGGGCGCGCAGCCGATCCTGGTGTTCTCCGACGACGGCCGCTCGATGGGGCTCGTGGTCGACGAGATCATCGACATCGTCGAGGAGCGGCTCACCATCGAGGTCGCGGGCTCGCAGGACGGCATCCTGGGCTCGGCGGTGATCAAGGGCCAGGCCACCGAGGTGATCGACGTCGGCCACTTCCTGCCGATGGCGTTTGCCGACTGGTTCGCGCGCAAGGAGATGCGCCCGTCGGCGAGCGCGCAGTCGGTGCTGCTGGTCGATGATAGCGCGTTCTTCCGCAACATGCTGGCGCCGGTCCTGAAGGCCGCCGGCTACAAGGTGCGCACCGCGGGCGGCGCGCAGGAGGGGCGCGGCGCTGCGCTCGGGGCAGGCCTTCGACGTGGTGCTGACCGACATCGAGATGCCGGAGATGAACGGCTTCGAGTTCGCCGAGGTGATCCGCGCCGACGGCAACCTGACCGGGCTGCCGATCATCGCGCTGTCGGCGATGGTGTCGCCGGCGGCGATCGAGCGCGGCCGGCAGGCCGGCTTCCACGACTACGTCGCCAAGTTCGACCGTCCCGGGCTGATCGCGGCGCTGAAGGAGCAGACCGCCGAACTGCGCAAGGCGGCGTGATGCGGGACCAAGGACCAGATGCGATGACCAGCAAGAGCGAAGCGAGCGACGGCATCATGGCCGAATACGTCACCGCTGTGATCGGCGGGCAATTGTTCGGGCTGCCGATCTCGCGGGTGCAGGACGTGTTCATGCCGGAGCGGCTGACCCGGGTGCCGCTGGCCTCCAGCGAGATCGCCGGCGTGCTCAACTTGCGCGGCCGCATCGTCACCGTGATCGACATGCGCGCCCGGCTCGGCCTGCCCAAGGCCGACGGCGGCCAGGCGATGATGGCGGTCGGCGTCGACCTGCGCGGCGAATCCTACGGCCTCCTGATCGACCAGATCGGCGAGGTGCTGCGGCTGCCCGAGGCGAGCCGCGAGGACAACCCGGTCAATCTCGATCCCCGCATGGCCAAGCTCGCCGGCGGCGTCCACCGCCTCGACGGCCAGCTCATGGTCGTCCTCGATGTCGACCGCGTGCTCGAATTGATGCCCGACGTCAAGGCCGCCTGAGACAGGCCGCGTGACCAGGGTGACGGAAGTGAAGAACAGGCATCCCCGAGGGGATGAGGAAGCAGAGGTCGCAGATGAGAACCTGTCTTGTTGTCGATGACTCCAGCGTCATTCGCAAGGTCGCCCGCCGCATCCTCGAAGGTCTCGATTTCCAGATCGTCGAGGCCGAGGACGGCGAGAAGGCGCTCGAGGTTTGCAAGCGCGGAATGCCGGACGCGGTGCTGCTCGATTGGAACATGCCCGTCATGGACGGCTACGAGTTTCTCGGCAATCTCCGTCGCATGCCGGGCGGCGATCAGCCCAAGGTGGTGTTCTGCACCACCGAGAACGACGTCGCGCATATTGCCCGCGCGCTGCATGCCGGCGCCAACGAGTACATCATGAAGCCGTTCGACCGGGACATCGTCACCGCGAAGTTCCAGGAAGTCGGGCTCATCTAAAGTTTGCGTCCGATCCGGCGGCGGAAGCCATCGGCTCTACCGTTGTCACACGTGCCGTTGCGTCGCTGGTGAGTTCATGAGTGTTGCGTTGACAAGTGCTGCGACCCCGACATCGCCCCGGACCGAGAAGGTGCGGGTGATGGTGGTCGACGACTCCGTCGTGATCCGCGGGATGATCTCGCGCTGGATCGGCGCCGAGCCCGACATGGAAGTCGTGGCGTCGCTGCGCACCGGCCTCGACGCCGTCAATCAGCTCCAGCGGATCAATCCCGACGTTGCCGTGCTCGACATCGAAATGCCCGATCTCGACGGCATCTCGGCGCTGCCGCAACTGCTGGCCAAGAAACGCGACCTCGTCGTCATCATGGCGTCGACGCTGACCCGCCGCAACGCCGAGATCAGCCTGAAGGCGCTGTCGCTCGGCGCCTCCGACTACATTCCGAAGCCGGAAAGCACACGCGAAGCGACCGCGGCGGAAACCTTCCGCCACGACCTGATCCAGAAGATCCGTCATCTCGGCGCCAAGGCGCGCCGCAACGCCGTCAATAGCACGGCGAACCCATCGCTGGCGCCAGGGCAGGACAGGCCGCGTGCGACGGCTCCGGGGACCGTGCCTGCGTCGGCCGCCGCGCCGGTGCAATTCGTCCGCCGTCAACTCGGCCTGTTGCCGCCCAAGGTGCTGCTGATCGGCTCCTCGACCGGCGGCCCGCAGGCGCTGATGACGCTGGTCGCCGAGATCGGGCCGGTGATCGATCGCTTTCCGGTGCTGATCACCCAGCACATGCCGCCAACCTTCACCACCATTCTCGCCGAGCATTTGGCGCGCACCAGCAAGCGGCCGGCGCATGAGGCTGTTGACGGCGAGGTCATCAAGCCGGGTCAGATCTATCTTGCGCCGGGTGGCCGCCATATGCGCGTCGCCCGTCAGGGCGTCCATGCGGTGATCGCGCTCGACGACGGACCGCCGGTCAATTTCTGCAAGCCTGCCGTCGATCCGATGTTCATCTCTGCGATCGAGGTCTGGCAGGGCAGCATCTTGTCGTTGATCCTGACTGGCATGGGCTCCGACGGCATGCGCGGCGGCAAGGAGATCGTCGCGGCCGGCGGCAGCGTAATCGCCCAGGACGAGGCGACCAGCGTGGTGTGGGGCATGCCCGGCGCGGCGGCCAATGCCGGCATCTGCGCCGCCGTGCTGCCGCTCAATCAGATCGCACCGAAGCTTGTTCGCGTGTTTTCGGGGGACCGTTCGTGACGCCGCTGGATTATGAGTATCTCCGCAAGCTGCTGAAGGAGCGGTCCGGGCTCGACCTCTCGGCCGACAAGCAATACCTGGTCGAGAGCCGTCTCGTGCCGCTGGCCCGCCGATGGAATCTCGCCGGCATCCCGGAGCTTGTGCAGCGGATGATGAAGGGCGGTGCGGACGCGCTGGTAGCAGAGGTGGTCGAGGCGATGACCACCAACGAGACCTTCTTCTTTCGCGACAAGATTCCGTTCGACCATCTGAAGGAGGCGGTGCTGCCGGCGCTGGCGCAGGCGCGGGCGGCGCGTCGCTCGCTACGCATCTGGTGCGCGGCCTCGTCCACCGGGCAGGAGCCTTATTCGATCGCGATGTGCCTGAAGGAGGCAAGCGCGCTGTTCGCCGGCTGGCGGATCGAGATCGTCGCCACCGACCTGTCGCAGGCGGTGCTGGAAAAAGCCAAGGCCGGCCTGTTCAGCCAGTTCGAGGTACAGCGCGGCTTGCCGATCCATCTGCTGCTCAAATATTTCACCCAACATGGCGAGCTCTGGCAGCTCAATGCGGACATCCGCGGCATGGTGCAGCATCGCCAGCTCAATCTCCTGCACGACCTCTCTCATCTCGGCACCTTCGACGTGATCTTCTGCCGCAACGTGCTGATCTATTTCGATCAGGACACCAAGGCGGGCATTTTCGCCAAGCTGTCGCGGATGCTCGAGCCCGATGGCGTGCTGGCGCTCGGCGCCGCCGAATCCGTGGTCGGCATCACCAGTCTGTTCAGGCCCTATCCGGAGAGGCGCGGACTCTATCAGCCGAATACCGTGGCGCGTGCCGGCGCAGCACACGTGCTGAAAGCGGTGGCTTCGGCCGCGCGCTGAGGCGAGCGAGCTCGTCTTCGCCCGTCCTCCTGAGCCGCTGGGAATTTGTGCAGACCCGTCATTGCGAGCCAACGGGTCGCGCGAGCGTGCGACAGGCGGGTTCAAATCCAAACAAAAACCCCGCCGGTTGCGGCGGGGTTCTCGGGAGCAGCGGACCAGATGGTTCGCGGCTGATGCCCTTGAGAAGATCAGGCGGGGATGCGCTCGTCGGCCTCGTGCGGCTCGCGCAGCACGTAGCCGCGGCCCCACACGGTCTCGATGAAGTTGCGGCCCTCGGAGGCGTTGGCGAGTTTCTTGCGCAGCTTGCAGATGAAGACGTCGATGATCTTCAGCTCCGGCTCGTCCATGCCGCCGTAGAGATGGTTGAGGAACATTTCCTTGGTCAGCGTGGTGCCCTTGCGGAGCGAGAGCAGCTCCAGCATCTGGTATTCCTTGCCGGTCAGGTGCACGCGCTGGCCGCCGACCTCGACCGTCTTGGTGTCGAGATTGACCACGAGATCGCCGGTCTGGATGACGGACTGGGCGTGGCCCTTGGAGCGGCGCACGATCGCATGGATGCGGGCGACCAGTTCGTCCTTGTGGAAGGGCTTGGTCATGTAGTCGTCGGCGCCGACGCCGAGACCCTTGACCTTGTCCTCGATGCCGGCGAGGCCGGAGAGGATCAGAATGGGGGTTTTGATCTTCGACACCCGGAGCTGCTTGAGCACGTCGTAGCCGGACATGTCGGGCAGGTTGAGGTCGAGAAGGATGATGTCGTAGTCGTAAAGTTTGCCGAGATCGACGCCTTCTTCCCCGAGGTCCGTCGTGTAGACGTTGAAACTCTCGGACTTCAGCATCAATTCGATCGACTGCGCGACGGCGCTGTCATCTTCAATCAGCAAAACGCGCATGCCAGTCCCCTTTAGTCGCCGCTCCGGGCGTCAGGTCGGCCGCACTTGCGGCACTCACAGAACGCCTTTGAACAACTGATTCGGATCCTGACGAGCTATGGTTAACAAAAACTGATTCCTCCACGCAAGCGCTAACCGTGCAATTTCTGTCGAATCGCCCTAAGATATTGCGTAGAAGAAGCTTTTCCTACCCGCTCTCGTTCAAGTTCCAGATTAAGAGACGGCGCTAACCGACTCTCGCGACTCGCCCTTCTTCTGACGGGCAAGCGACCTCAGTCATCAAAGACAGTGACGCAATGATTAATGATGCGGGTAAACACGAAGTTAAGCGGCAAATCCAAAAGCGCGGAAACTTAAGGTTTTCGCAATGAAGGCACTCGCGGAGCAGATCGGCGATATCGACGGCGTCAATATTTATGGCCGCGTCGTCGGGGTGCGCGGGCTCATGGTCGAGATCGCGGGGCCGATCCACGCGATGTCGGTCGGCGCCCGCATCGTGATCGACGTCGGCGCCGGCCGCGTCATCCCGGCCGAGGTGATCGGCTTCTCCGGCGAGAACGCGGTCGTGATGCCGTTCGGTGGCCTCGACGGCGTCAGGCGCGGCTGCCGCGCCGTGATCGCCAACGCGGCAAGCCAGGTGCGGCCGTCGCCGGCCTGGCTCGGCCGTGTCATCAACGCGATGGGCGAGCCGATCGACGGCAAGGGACCGCTGGTGCAAGGCGCCTCGCCGATGCCCTACCGCAACTCGCCGCCGCCGGCGCATTCGCGCAAGCGGGTCGGCGCCCCGCTCGATCTCGGCGTGCGCGGCCTCAATACATTCCTGACCTGCTGCCGCGGCCAGCGGCTCGGCATCTTCGCGGGCTCCGGTGTCGGCAAGTCGGTGCTGCTGTCGATGCTGGCGCGCAATGTCGATGCCGACATCTCCGTGATCGGCCTGATCGGCGAACGCGGCCGCGAGGTGCAGGAATTCCTCCAGGAGGACCTTGGGGAAGAGGGCTTGGCGCGCTCGGTCGTGGTGGTCGCGACCTCGGACGAGCCGGCGCTGATGCGGCGGCAGGCGGCCTATCTCACGCTCGCGATCGCGGAATATTTCCGCGACGAGGACAAGGACGTGCTGTGCCTGATGGACTCGGTCACGCGCTTTGCGATGGCGCAGCGCGAGATCGGTCTGTCGGCGGGCGAGCCGCCGACCGCCAAGGGCTATACGCCGACCGTGTTCACCGAATTGCCGAAGCTTTTGGAGCGGGCAGGGCCGGGCACGGGGGCCGGCACCATCACCGCGATCTTCACGGTGCTGGTCGATGGCGACGATCACAACGAGCCGATCGCGGACGCGGTGCGCGGCATTCTGGACGGCCATATCGTGATGCAGCGCGCGATCGCCGAGCGTGGTCGCTATCCGGCGGTCAACATCCTCAAGTCAGTGTCGCGCACCATGCCGCGATCCGCCGATCCGGCTTTCCTGCCGTTCATCACCAAGGCGCGGCAGGTGATGGCCACCTATGCCGACATGGAAGAACTGATCCGGCTCGGCGCCTACCGTCCCGGTTCCAGCACCGAGGTCGACGAAGCGATCCGGCTGCACGAACCGCTCGAAGCCTTCCTGCGCCAGGCCAAGGACGAGGCGACCAGCCTCGGTGATGGCTACCGGCAACTCGCTCAAATCCTGTCGGGTTTGGAAACGGAACGCTAACTTTGTCAGGCCATCATCCGCGGCAGACCATTAGCGATGCCGGCGGGGCCCAGCGGGAAGCCGGCTCTGTCCCGCGTTCAAAATCGGGACTTCTGGGGAGTAAGAGTCGATGAAGTCACGTGAAACGCTGATCCGGCTGAAGAAGTTTCAGGTCGACGAAAAGCGCCGCCGGGTCACCCAGATCGAAGGCATGATCGCCGACTTCCAGCGCATGTCGGTCGAGCTGGAGCGCGAGATCCAGGTCGAGCAGGAGCGTGCCGGGATCAACGATCCCACCCATTTCGCCTACCCGACTTACGCCAAGGCGGCGATCCAGCGCCGGGAAAATCTCACCCGCTCGGCCGACGAATTGCGCAGCCAGCTCGAGGACGCCAAGGCCCTGCTGTCGGAGGCATTCGAGGAGCTCAAGAAGGTCGAGCTGCTCGACGAGCGCGACCAGGCGCGTGAGCGCGCCGAAGAGACCGCCCGCGAGCAGGCCGACATGGACTCGATCGGGTTGATGCGCGCCCGTCTCGGCGTCATCGCCTGACGCATCCTCCAGCTTGCAAGACGATAACAGCCCGGGCTTTGGCCCGGGCTTTTGTTTGAGCTGTCCACAACCCGGCCCATTGGCTGGGTCGGCTGGCAAAAAAGTATGCTACGAGCGTTCAGGAGATGGCGACGGAAAGACAATTGGCGGCAAGACCATTGGCAACAGGACAGGCGGCACCGGGCGGTCGGCGACGACGCGATGGGGGAAGCGGGCTTTGGGGGACGCTGAATGCTGACCTCGGCTGAGCTGGTCTGGCTGGTCGCCGCCGTCGCCAAGGGGGACGAGGCCGCCTTTGAGCGGCTCTACGTCGCCACGCGCGCGAAACTCTTCGGCGTTGTGCTCCGTATCTTGCGACGTCAGGACCTCGCCGAGGAAGTCATCCAGGAGGCTTACGTCAAGATCTGGAACGGCGCCGGGCAGTTCAATCCAGCCCTCTCTTCCCCGATCACCTGGATGACGTCGATCGCGCGCAACCGCGCCATCGATGTCGCACGCAAGCGAGGCGAGGTCTCGCTCGAGGAAGAACCGGCGGCGATGGAAGTGGCCGCGGAATCGCCCGATCCGCTGGCGCGACGGGAGATGACGGAAGAGTTGAGGCGATTGCTCGAGTGCGTCGGTCGTCTGGAGCCGGATCGTCAGAAGCTCGTGCTGCTCGCCTACTACAACGGCTGGAGCCGCGAGCAATTGGCCGCGAAATTCGAGACGCCGGTCAACACGGTGAAGACCTGGCTGCGCCGGAGCATGATGGAAATCAGGGAGTGTCTTGGACTCTAAGTGATGGCCTATAGCGAAGACCATATCGTGCTCGCCGCGGAATATGCGCTCGGCACGCTCGATGCCGACGAGCGCACGCAGGTCGAGACCATGATGGCCGTCGACACGGAGTTCGCCGCGGTCGTGCAGGCGTGGGAGTTCAGGCTCGGGCCGCTGAACCAGATGGTCGGCCTGGTCGAGCCGCGGCCGATCGTCTGGGAGAACATCAAATTCGCGATCGGTCGTCCCGGCGAAGCGCAGGCGCCGCTCGCGCTACCCGAGCCGGTGCCTCCGCCGGAGCCATCGCCTGCGCCGCCACCATCGCCGCAAGTCGGGCCGGCCGAGACACGGCAGGCGCCGGCCGCCGACGAGAGCAACGTCATCGATCTCGCGGGTCGCGTGAAGCGCTGGCGCGGCATCGCGTCGGTTGCGAGCGCGATCGCGGCGGCGCTGCTCGTGATGGTCGGGTTACAGATCTTCCA
The DNA here is from genome assembly GCF_045571475.1 of Bradyrhizobium sp. ORS 86. NCBI lineage: Bacteria > Pseudomonadati > Pseudomonadota > Alphaproteobacteria > Hyphomicrobiales > Nitrobacteraceae > Bradyrhizobium > Bradyrhizobium sp. ORS 86. Next base: position 1,709,630 of record NZ_CP120699.1, read on the forward strand.
GCCCGACGCCTTGCCGGACAGCCTGCGGCCGAAGCCGCTCATCCGCACCGTTGAGGTGAAGACGCCGGCGCCGGTGCTCACGCCATCAGCGCAATATGTCGCACTGCTGCAGGGCCAGGGCGGCGGCCCGGCCTTCATCCTGACCATCGACGGCGCGACCAAGAACTTCACGGTGCGCAAGGTCGGCGCCACGGCGGAGCAGGGCAAGAGCTTCGAGCTCTGGCTAATCTCGGACAAACTGCCGCAGCCTCGCTCGCTCGGCGTGATCGGCGCTGACGATTTCACCGAGCGGCCGGTGCTCGCGGGCTACGATCCCGACGTCATCAACGGCGCCACCTATGCCGTCACGATCGAACAGGAGGGCGGATCGCCGAGTGGGCAGCCGACCTCTGCGCCGGTCTTCACCGGCAAGCTGATCGAGACGGTGCCCGGCGGGCAGAAGTAGCGGTCGGCATCAGTCGGAAATGCACAAAAAAGAAAACGCCCGTGGGGAGCGGGCGTTTTCAACAGTCAACTTGGGGGTAGTTGGGGGTCTTAATATCCACGTAGCGACTTTGGGGGGCTGTAAAGAGCTACGTGAATTCCGTGAAATTCTCCTGTTAGCGGACGAGCGAGTTGCTAGAGCTTGTCACTGCAACCGGCTTGCCGGCCTTGATAACGCGCGCCGTCTGGGCATAACCGTCGTCCGACGCGTTGTGTGCCGAGATACCGAAACCGGCGACCAGGATACCCGCTATCAGGGCAACCACGACGATCTTCAGGTGCGTCATACGATCGGCGCTATAGATCGAGTGGTTCATGGAAGTCTCCTGCCGCCTTCCTGCTCTCTGCTCTTGTCGATGTGTCGCTTACGTTCGCTGCCGGGTTCAATCTCTCGCGCCCCGCTAACGTAGGATTTCTCCATTCCGTTCCCTAGGGGTGATCACAAGGCAGTGATGAGACGTGATCCTGCGCGACCAAAAACCGCGATGTGAAGGTCGACTAAGGCTACAAATACAATAATATCATATCCTTATAGGATAGATGCGTTGTGATGGTCGAGATAGGGCCGTTCCGGTCCAGTTCCGCACAAATCGGTTGCCTGTGACGGAAAAGCACTCCGCTTACGCAACTGATTTGCCTTGAAAACCTAGACGCTGCCGACCGTTTTCAGGCGTGCCCGCGGATGGATCTCGGCCTGCGACAGCACGGTCGTTTGCGAGCGGAACCGCTCGACCAACGAGCGGACGAACGGCCGGATCGCAGCCGACGTCACCAGCACCGGAGCCTCGCCTTCGCGCGCCGCCTGCTCGAAGGCGTTGCGCACCGCCGTCATGAACTCGGAAAGCTTCGACGGCTGCATCGCCAGGCTGCGGTCGTCGCCCTGACCGACGATCGACTCGGCGAAGGCCTGCTCCCATCGCGCCGACAGCGCGATCAGCGGCAAATAGCCGTTCGGCGAGGTGTTCTGCGCGCAGATCTGCCGCGCCAGCCGGGCGCGGACGTGCTCGACCATGGCGGCCGGATTGCGCGAGAACGCCAGTGCGTCGGCAATGCCCTCGAGGATGGTCGAGAGGTCGCGGATCGAGATGCGCTCGGCGAGCAGGAGCTGCAGCACGCGCTGGATGCCCGACACCGTGACCTGGCTCGGCACGATGTCCTTGATCAGCTCGCCCTGCTCCTTCGGCAGCTCCTTGAGCAGCTTCTGAACCTCGCCATAGGACAGCAGGTCCGCCATGTTGGTCTTGAGCAACTCGGTCAGGTGGGTCGACAGCACGGTCGCGGCGTCGACCACGGTGTATCCCTTCAGCGCGGCCTCTTCCTTCAGGCCGGCATCGACCCAGGTTGCCGGCAATCCGAAGGTCGGCTCGATGGTGTGGATACCGGGCAGTTGAACCTGGTTGCCGGCCGGGTCCATGACCATGAACTGGTTCGGCCAGATCTTGCCGCTGCCGGCGTCGACCTCCTTGATCTTGATGGCGTAGCTGTTGGCCTCGAGCTGCACATTGTCGAGGATGCGCACCGCCGGCATCACGAAGCCCATCTCGATCGCGAGCGAGCGGCGCAGCGCCTTGATCTGCTCGGTCAGGCGGTCGGTGCCGTCGGGGCCGTTCACCAGGGGCAGCAGCGCGTAGCCGAGCTCGATCTTGAGGTCGTCGATCTTCAGCGCGGCTGAAATCGGCTCGTCCGCGGCGGCAGCGGCGGAGGCCGCCGCGGCAGCCGGGGCCGCTGCTGCGGCGGCTTCGGCGGCCTTCACCGCCCGCTTCTGCTTGCGCGCGGACCAGGCCAGGGCCGCGGCGCCCGAGCCGAGCGCCATGAAGGGCAGCATCGGAATGCCAGGCAAGAGCGACAACACCAGCATGACGCCGGCGGACATGCCGAGCGCCTGCGGATAGCCGGAGAGCTGCCCCATCAGCGCCTTGTCGGCGGCGCCGGTGATGCCGGCCTTGGAGACGAGCAAGCCCGCCGCAGTCGAGACGATTAGGGCGGGCACTTGGGTGACGAGGCCGTCGCCGACGGTCAGCACCGTATAGGTGCGGGCGGCTTCGCTGAAGGAAAGGCCCTGCTGGGCGACGCCGATGATGATGCCGCCGACGATGTTGATGCCGACGATCAAAAGGCCCGCGATGGCATCGCCGCGGACGAATTTCGAGGCGCCATCCATCGCGCCGAAGAAGCCGCTCTCGTCCTCCAGCGCCTTGCGCCGTTCCTTGGCGGTCTTCTCGTCGATCAATCCGGCGGAGAGGTCGGCGTCGATCGCCATTTGCTTGCCGGGCATCGAGTCGAGCTGGAAGCGCGCGGCGACCTCGGCGATGCGGCCCGAACCCTTGGTGATGACCACGAAGTTCACGATCACCAGGATCGCGAACACGATGATGCCGATCACGAAGTTGCCGCCCATCACGAAGTTGCCGAACGCCTCGATGACGTGGCCGGCGGCTGCGGTGCCCTCATGGCCGTGGCTCAGGATCAGCCGGGTCGAGGCCATGTTCAGCGACAGCCGCAGCATGGTCGAGATCAAGAGGATGGTCGGGAACGACGAAAATTCCAGCGGCGCCTGGATGAACAGGGAGGTCATCAGGATCAGGACCGAGACCGTGATCGAGACTGCCAGGAAAAGGTCGAGCACGATCGAGGGCAGTGGCAGGATCAGGACGACCAGGATGGTGAGGACGCCGAGCGCCAGCGCGAGATCGCCGCGCTTTAAGATATCCCCGATGTCACTGAGGCTCGGGAAGCTGCCGCCTTTGCCCGCCGTGCCCTGACCCGCCGTGACATCGACCATGGTAGCCGCTCTCCCCCGCGATTGGCGGCTGCGGCCGCCAAGCGTCTGCGCGACGGCCGAAGGGCCGCCGTTTCGAAAGTGAGGCACCGCACTTGCGTTCACGGGGATCTCCGCCCGTCATACGCGATCGACGACACTCGACTTCACTCGGCAATTTTTGCCCGGTGTATGGTTAGCAAAGGGTTAATTCGGCTCTTGGGCTGGGTCGTTCTGCGCCGATCGGCGGGGGCGGCGAGGCCATGACGAGCCTCGGGCTCATCCCGAACCCACGCGATAACTCCAGCCGATTTTTGCAGGTCGGTGCGAGGCAGCGCTTCGAGACCGGTGCGCCCTGTCGTCTAATTCGCCGAATGCATCCAGTTGCGCCAATGCGTTGGCTGGATGTCGAGGTGCGTCCTGTTGGCGTCGTCGACCCATTCGGCGCCCTGTCTGTGACAAGGGAATACGAGCGCGTGGACAATCCCATCATAGTCGAGGACGCAGACCTCGAGGTCCCGGTCCGTGGGCGCGGTTGAGACGGGTAGCCATTCCGCTGACGACAAATGCATGGTGACCCTCCGACGATGCAGGGTTGATCGTTGTCTTCCAAGGCGTCCGGCATGGTGCCGGCACGCAGGCAACTCCTTCCGGTTCAGTTTGGACGGGCGTGCAACGAGTGTCCCGGGGCACGCGCCGCCATAGTAACGGGAATGGCAAACCGCCTGTGTGAACCGACACACATTGTAACAGCCTTCGTATCAGCCTTCCTGGCCAGCATGATCACCATCCAGCGAGCGATATTCCCGAACGGCCCGCTGCGGCAGGGATTGAACCTGCCGATCGCTGCGCCCGACGAAGTGCGAGGTCACCGTCCATCGAACAGGTTGCAAAATGTCAGGCCAAATGCTCCGCACTATTGCCGCGACCGGCAGGCACGGCCGCGCAACGATTGGCCTTGTCGCGGCCATCACCCTTGGCGTCACGACGGCCGCCGCCGCAAAACCCCCGGGCTTCGAAGCCGCGATGATCCGCATGATGGCTTGCGAGGGCGAGGGTGTCCGGATGGAGCTCTACCTGCCGCAATCGGTCGACCACCACATGCGAGGCGGACAATCCGTGATCGGCTACTACGCACTCGATCTGACTGATGTAAACAAGGGCAAGTCGCTTGAACCGGTTCGCGTCACCTTGAGCCGCGACGAGAAGTCCGTGACCGTCGATCAGTACCCCCGGGGCCTGCCGCCGACCCGCATTCCCGTCACCGGCGGCACCGTCGACTTCGACCAGCGGTTCGCGACACACGCGAAGTGCGGCCCGTTCCAGTCGCAGGATCCGAATTTCGGCAATTGATCCGGCTCGCATTCCCGTCGCGGGGCGCGCGTCCCGTTGTTCGCGCATGCCTAATCTCTCGGCATTGCGGCTTGACCTTGTGGCAAATGCCGACGAAGTTCCGGCTGCCGTGGCAATTTATTCTCAATTTTCTTCCGAACCTGCAACGTTCGTTCCCGACTCGCGCCGGGCATGGCTGAGGCTTGCCGTCGCCGTAGTCATCGGTTCGCTCGGCAGCGTCGGCATGTGGTCGGTCGTGGTGGCACTGCCGGTGGTGCAGTCCGATTTCGGCGCAACGCGCGGGACCGCATCGCTCGCCTTCACCATGGTGATGCTTGGCTTCGGCCTCGGCCAGGTGGTGACCGGCAGGATCAGCGATCGCTATGGCATCGTCGCCGCGATCGGCGTCGGGATCGGCATCCTCGGCCTTGGCTATATCGGAGCCGGCTACGCACCGTCGGTCTTGGCGTTCATTCTGCTGCATTTCGCCATCGGGCTGTCTTCGGCCGCGACCTTCGGTCCGCTGATGGCCGAGGCCTCGCACTGGTTCGACCGCTATCGTGGGCTCGCGGTCGCCATCGCGGCGAGCGGCAACTACATCGGCGGCACGCTGTGGCCGCCGGCGGTGAATTTCGGACTCCAGACGTTCGGCTGGCGGACCACCCACATCGCGATCGGCATCTTCACCGCGATCGCCATGGCGGTCTCGCTCGTCGCGCTGCGCCTGTTGATGGGGGCGGCGACCCAGCGCAGCCATGTCAACGCGCCGCCGCCGCGGGTCGACCTGAAGCTCTCCACCAATGCCCTGACCGCGATCCTGTCGGTGGCCTCGATCGCTTGTTGCGTCGCGATGTCGATGCCGCAAGTCCACATCGTCGCCTACTGCGGCGATCTCGGCTACGGTGTGGCGCGCGGCGCCGAGATGCTGTCGCTGATGCTCGGCTTCGGCATCATCAGCCGGATCGGCTCCGGCTTCCTCGCCGACAAGATCGGAGGCATCCGTACACTCCTGATCGGCTCGGTCGCGCAAGGGTCGGCGCTGTTGTTCTATCTATTCTTCGACAGCCTGACCTCGCTCTACATCATCTCCGCGATGTTCGGCCTGTTCCAGGGCGGCATCGTGCCGAGCTATGCGATCATCGTGCGCGAGGCGATGCCGGCGGCGGAAGCGGCGACTCGCATTGGCATCGTGATCTTCGCTTCGGTGTTCGGCATGTCCTTGGGCGGCTGGATCTCGGGTGTGATCTTCGACGCCACCGGCTCCTACGCCGCGGCCTTTGCCAATGGCCTCGCCTGGAATCTGCTCAACGTCACCATCATGGTGCTGTTGCTGCTGCGCGCGCGGCAGCGGCTGGCGCTGGCATAGAGCATGATCCGTCGCGCGTTTTCATGCGAAGCTTGTCCCGCATTTGATCCGTGACGGCGAGGCAGAAGCACACGCAAGACTTGCGGGCGCCGGGTTCAAAATGACGGCGGCGTGCAGGCCGAGATCACCTCGCAGGGCTTGGCGCCGATGCAGCGGAAGCGATGCGGGCGGCGGCTCTCGAAATAATAGGCGTCGCCGGCATTCAGCACCCGCCGCTCGTCGTCGACCGTGACCTCGAGCCGTCCGCTCACCACGATGCCGCCTTCCTCGCCCTCATGGGACAGCGGCACCCGGCCGGTATCGCTGCCGGGCTCGTAACGTTCTTTCAGGATCTGCAAGGCACGGCCGAACAGATTGTCGCCGACCTGGCGGTAGGAGATCGGCTTCTTGCCGATCTCGGTCAGCTCCTCGGCGCGGTAAAATGCCTTGCGCGGGCGCTCCGGCTCGATCGCGAAGAACTCCGCAAGCCCCATCGGGATGCCGTCGAGGATACGCTTCAGCGCGCCGACCGAGGGGTTCATCTGATTGGATTCGATCAGCGAGATCGTCGAATTGGTGACGCCGGACCGCTTGGCTAGTTCCCGCTGCGACAGCTTGTGCCGTGCGCGGATGAATCGCAGCCGTCCGCCGATATCGACGCTCATGGCAAGTCCTGTTGCAGGTGTTGCGGATCGAACAAATCCTCGCAGATCGCCCCAATCAGATCAATGGCTTGCGGTGCGGCAGAAAAGGACTTGTTGAGTGACGCGAAGCGTGGTCCGACTAAGCAAAACCAGCCATGGAGTGCCGCTGTGACCGTTCATCAGATTCCGAACACCATCAAGACCGATTCGTTCTGGATGCCGTTCACGGCCAACCGGCAGTTCAAAAAGACGCCGCGGCTGTTCTCCTCCGCCCAGGGCATGTACTACACCTCCGTCGACGGGCGACAGGTGATCGACGGCTCCGCCGGCCTCTGGTGCGTCAACGCCGGCCATGGCCGTCCGCAGATTGCGGCCGCCGTCGAGCGGCAGCTCGCCACGCTGGATTTCGCGCCCTCCTTCAACATGGGCCACCCGCTGGCGTTTGATTTCGCCGAGCGGCTCGCCGAGATCGCGCCGAAGGGGTTGGACCGCGTCTTCTTCACCAATTCGGGCTCTGAATCGGTCGACACCGCACTGAAGATCGCGCTCGCCTATCATCGTGCGACCGGCCAGCCGACCCGCACCCGGCTGATCGGCCGCGAGCGCGGCTATCACGGCGTCGGCTTCGGCGGCATGTCGGTCGGCGGCATGGTCGCCAACCGCCGCGCCTTTGCGACCCATCTGCCCGGCGTGGACCATATCCGCCACACCCATGATCTCGCCCGCAACGCCTTCGCCAAGGACCTGCCGGAGCACGGCGCCGAGCTCGCCGATGACGTCGAGCGAATGGTCGCCCTGCATGGCGCCGACACCATCGCGGCCGTGATCGTCGAGCCGGTACCGGGCTCGACCGCGGTGCTGCCGCCGCCGAAGGGTTACCTGCAGCGGCTGCGCGAGCTCTGCACCAAGCACGGCATCCTCCTGATCTTCGACGAGGTCATCACCGGCTTTGGCCGTCTGGGCACGCCGTTCGCCGCCAACTTCTTCGGCGTCACGCCCGACCTGATGACGACCGCCAAGGGCATCACCAACGGTGCCGTGCCCTGCGGCGCCGTGTTCGCCGACCGCAAGATCTATGACGGGCTGATGAACGGCCCGGAGGGCACGATCGAGCTGTTCCACGGCTACACTTATTCGGCCCATCCGGTGGCCTGCGCCGCCGGCCTTGCCACGCTCGACATCTACAAAGACGAGGGTCTGCTGACCCGCGGCGCATCGCTCGCCGATTACTGGCGCGATGCCTTGCATTCGCTGAAGGGCCTGCCGAATGTCATCGACATCCGCAATGTCGGCCTGATGGGCGCGGTCGAAGTCGCGCCGCGCAAGGATGCCGTCGGCACGCGCGGCTACGACATCATGGTCGATTGCTTCAACTCCGGCCTCTATCTGCGCCTTGGCGGCGATTCCATGGCGATGTCGCCGCCCTTGATCGTCGAGAAGAAGCACATCGACGACATGGTCTCGATCCTCGGCGACGCCATCAAGCGCGCGGCCTGATAATTGCTAGCTCGATAGTCGCTAGCCCTACAAAATGCTGTCGCCGTTGCGAAGCAGATTGGTTTCGCAGCGGCGAATGCATTTTCGCTGCAGGATGTGAGGAATAGTGAAGGTCCTTGTTCTCGGTAGTGGCGTGATCGGCGTCACCTCGGCCTATTATCTCGCCCGTGCCGGCCACGAGGTGACGGTGATCGACCGTCAGCCCAAGCCCGCGCTCGAAACCTCGTTCGCCAATGCCGGCGAGGTGTCGCCCGGCTATTCCTCGCCTTGGGCCGGCCCGGGCGTGCCGGTGAAGGCGGTGAAGTGGCTGTTGATGAAGCACGGCCCGCTGGTGATCCGCCCGAAGCCCGATCCGGTGATGTGGCTGTGGCTGCTCAAGATGCTGCGCAACTGCACCAGCGCGCGCTACGCGGTGAACAAGAGCCGGATGATTCCAATCGCGGAATACAGCCGCGATTGCCTGCGCGGCCTGCGCGACGAGATCGGCATCCGCTACGACGAGCGCGCGCGCGGCACGCTGCAGCTGTTCCGCTACCAGGCTCAGCTCGATGGCACCAGCGAGGACATCGCTGTGCTCAAGCAATATGGCGTGCCCTTCGAGGTACTCGACCGCGAGGGCTGCATCGCCGCCGAGCCGGCGCTGGCGCAGGTCAAGCAGAAGTTCGCGGGCGGGCTGCGATTGCCGCACGACGAGACCGGCGATTGCCATATGTTCACGCAGGCGCTGGCGCTGGAGGCCGAGAAGCTCGGCGTGCGCTTCAATTTCAACGTCGGCATCGACGGGCTGAACGCGGATGCGACGCGGATCACGGGAGTAGCGACCAGTGCCGGCGTGATGCAGGCCGATGCCTACATCGTCGCGCTTGGCAGCTATTCGCCGCATCTGGTGCGGCCGCTCGGCATCTCGCTGCCGGTCTATCCGGTGAAGGGCTATTCGATCACCGTGCCGATCAAGGATGCGGCCGGCGCCCCGGAATCGACCGTAATGGACGAGAGCTACAAGGTCGCGATCACGCGGCTCGGCGACCGCATCCGCGTCGGCGGCACCGCGGAGATCTCGGGCTATTCCACCAAGCTCTATGCCGCGCGGCGCGCGACGCTCGATCATTCATTGACGGACCTGTTTCCGCGCGGCGGCGATCTTTCCAGGGCGACGTTCTGGTGCGGCCTGCGGCCGATGACGCCGGACGGCCCGCCGGTGATCGGCGCGACGCGCTACGCCAATCTGCATCTCAACACCGGCCACGGCACGCTTGGCTGGACCATGGCCTGCGGCTCGGGCAGGTTGCTGGCGGATATGCTCTCGGGCAAGACGCCCGAGATCGACACCAAGGAGCTGTCGATCACGCGCTACGATCATCGTTTCGGGTAAGGCGTGGGTCCGGCGCGCCCATGATGGTCTGCGCTAGGCGATGTCGAACTCGCCCTGCATCCGCGTGACTTCCTCACGTAGCTGTTTCTCCTTCACCTCGTCCAGCGGGGTCTCGCGCGTGCCTCCAAGGTCCCAACTCGGGTCGTAGCCCTTGAGGCGGATCAGCTTCAGTCCTGTGACGCCGGATCGCCTTTCGAGCTCGGTGGTGAGTTCGTGCTGCATCAGAAGCGTCTTCATGGCGTTGGTTCTCCTCAGTCTTCTCGCCGGGTTGAACAGGAGAGGCGGCCGCAGGTTCCTTGCGCCATGCAGGACGCTGCTCAGTGGCAAACGCCTGTCACACCTTTGGAACGCGCCTGCGCGGGACACGTTTGGTCCGATCGAAACCAGGAAAGGACGTTACATGAAGAAACTGGCAACGATCGGTTTGGCCGCAGCCATGGCGTTATCGTCTTCGCTCGCTTTCGCGCAGGCCGGCGGCGCGGGTGGCGGTGCAGGCGGCGGAGCTGCTGGTGGCTCGAGCGGGAGCACCGGGATGAGCGGTACAGGTTCAGGTACAGGCACCGGCACGGGCTCGTCGGGCATGGGCGGCACGACCGGCATGGGAACCGGCTCGTCAGGCATGGCTCATCCGCCGGGCAGCACCACCGGCAACAATATGAACAACAACCCGAACACATCGACGCCAGGCGGTTCGACCAGTCCGAGCAACAACTCCGCGACAGGGAGCGGGACGTCGAACCTGCCGGGGAACAACACGACATCACCGAAAAATCCGCAGTGAATGCGAAGAGCCCCGCATCGAGCGGGGCTTTTCTTTTGGGCGTTCGGAGTGTGCCGCAGCGCAGGCTAGCGCGCGGGCTTGCGCCGCGCCTTCGTCTCGGCAGGCTTTGCTGTCGCCGCACTTGCCGGCCGCACGCGCAAGCCGTCAACGAACACGTCCAGCAGCCGTAGCGCAGTGGTCTGCCAGCCGGCCTGGTCGTGCATGTAGCACATGCCGATGAGGGCGCGCAGCACATCCTCGGCGCTGATGTCGGCGCGGATCTCGCCGGCTGCGACCGCGCGCGCGAGCAGGGTGCCGATCGCCTTGGTCAGGCGATCGAAGGAATAGGCGTGGAGTTCGGTCGAGCCATGCGCGACCAGCGCCAGCGCCGCCACCATGCCCTTCTTGGTTGCGACGAATTCGACATTGGCGCGCAGCCAGCGCCGCAGCGCTTCGACCGGATCAGGCGCGTTCACCAGTTGCTCGGCGAGATCGCCGAGCTGCTCGACCTCGCGGCGATAGACGGCTTCATACAGCGCCTCGCGAGTCGGGAAGTGGCGATAGAGCGTGCCGATGCCGACGCCCGCATGCCGCGCGACAGCTTCGAGGCTCGCCTCGCTGCCGCCGGCCGAGAACACCGCCTTGGCCGCTTCCAGCACACGCTCGCGGTTGCGCACGGCATCGGCGCGGGGCTTGCGAACAATTTCTGTTGAATGATCGGCCATTCCTTTTTCTTTTCACCCTCCCTTGTAAACGGAGGTTGCCTCCGTATATGGCGACCAGCATCCGGCCTGACAAGGCGCGCCGACCATCGGTCGGCAGCCACGGGACTGCGTTGCCTCGCTTCAACCCGACCATACACGGATCGGAGCCCTGCATGAATCTTCCTCTCAGTCTCACCATCAACGGGGTCCGCCGAGACATTGTGCTCGACGACCCCCGCGTCACCCTGCTCGATCTCCTGCGCGAGCGCCTCGACCTCACCGGAACGAAGAAGGGATGCGACCGCGGCCAGTGCGGCGCGTGCACCATCCTAGTCGACGGCCGCCGCATCAACTCCTGCCTCGCGCTCGCCGTCAGCCATGACGGTGCCGAAATCACCACCATCGAGGGCGTCGCGCAGGGCGACAAGCTGCATCCGGTGCAGGCCGCCTTCATCGCGCATGACGGCTTCCAGTGCGGCTTCTGCACGCCGGGCCAGATCATGAGCGGGATCGGCCTGATCCAGGAAGGCCAGGCCGGCGACGATCCGGAGCGCGTGCGCGAATGCATGAGCGGCAATCTCTGCCGTTGCGGCGCCTATGCCGGGATCACCGAGGCCGTGCTCGAGGCGACGGCCGAAATCAATGCTGCCAACCGGAGGCGCTCCGCATGATGAACTTCGACTATGTCAGGCCGGCCAGCGTCGCGGAGGCGATCGCGGCGGCATCCGAAAAGGGCGCGAGCTATCTCGCCTCCGGCACCAATCTGCTCGACCTGATGAAGGGCGGCGTCAGCCGGCCGAGCCGGCTGGTCGATGTCACGCGCCTTCCCGGGCTCGACCGCATCGAACGTCTGGCCGATGGCGCCTTGCGCATCGGCGCGCTGGTGCGCAATGCCGATCTCGCGCATGACACCGAATTCTCGCGCAGCTATCCCGCGGTCGCCGAGGCATTGCTATCGGGCGCGTCGGCGCAACTGCGCAACGCCGCGACCGTCGGCGGCAATCTGATGCAGCGGACGCGCTGCGCCTATTTCTACGACGCGGCCAGCGCGTGCAATCGGCGCTGGCCCGGGGCCGGCTGCGACGCGCGACACGGCGAGAACCGCCTGCACGCCGTGCTCGGCTGGAGCGAAGGCTGCATCGCCACCCATCCGTCCGACTTCTGCGTGCCGCTGGTTGCGCTCGATGTCGTCGTCGAGATCGAGGGCGCCGGCGGCCGGCGCGAGCTGCCGCTTGAATCGCTTCATCACCTGCCCGGCGAGACGCCGGAACGCGAGACCGCGCTGGAGCCGGGCGATCTCATCGTCGCGCTGCGCCTGCCGGCCGAGGCGAAGGATTTCGCCGCGCATGCGCGCTACATCAAGGTGCGCGAGCGCACGTCCTATGCCTTCGCGGTGGTGTCGGCCGCGGCCGCCCTGCGCATCGAGGACGGCGCAATCCGCGAGGCGCGGCTTGCGCTCGGCGGTGTCGCGGCCAAACCGTGGCGGTCGCGCGAGGCCGAGCAGGTGCTCGCGGGGCGCGCACCCGATGCCGCGCTCTATCGCGAGGCGGCGCGTGCCGCGCTCGCGGATGCCACGCCGTCCGGCGACAACGCCTTCAAGATCGAGCTCGCGCAGCGCATCATCATGCGCGCGCTTTCCCTTGCCGCCGCAGGCACGCCGGCGCGCATTCCCGCGCTGCCAGGCTCTCCCTTCTCATCCGTTGCAGGAGCGTAAAGCATGACGGTTGAACTCAATCTCACCCGCGATCCCGCCCATCTCAGGCATGGCTCGAACATCGGCCGACCGCTGACCCGCACCGACGGCGTGCTGAAGGTGACCGGCAAGGCGCGCTACGCCGCGGACAATCATCCGCCCGGCATGCTCTATGCCGTGATCGCGACGAGTTGCATCGCGCGCGGCCGCGTCAAATCGCTCGATGTCGCCGCCGCCAAGCGTCATCCCGGCGTGGTCGACGTGATGACGCCTTCGCACAAACCCGCGCTTGCCGAGGATCCCGACGCCAAGGGCAATCCGTTCACCTTCCGCATGGAGCTGTTGCAAAGCGACGAGGTGCGCTACGCCAACCAGGCGATCGCGGTGGTGATCGCGGAAACCCTGGAGGCGGCCACCGAGGGCGCGGCACTGCTGTCGCCGCGCTTCCAGGTCGAGATCGCCCGCGTCGGCCTCGACGCCGGCGAGCCCTACGTGCCGCCGGCGGTCGGGATCGGCAATCCTGCCGAAGTCCGTCACGGCGATATCGATGCGGGTTTTGCCGCTGCGTCGAAGCTGATCGACGCCACCTATGAGACGCCGGCGCAGTATCACAACGCGATGGAGCCGCACGGCATCGTCGCGGTGTGGGACGGTGACAAGCTGTTCATCGACACGCCGAGCCAGGGCATGGCGATGGCGCAGCTCCGCATCGGTGGGCTGTTCGGCATTCCGCCGGCCAACATCCACATCACGAGCCCCTATCTCGGCGGCGGCTTCGGCTCCAAGGGCCTGGTGTCGGGGCCGCAGGTGCTTGGCATCATGGCCGCAAGGCTAGTGGGACGTCCGGTCAAGCTGGTGCTGCGCCGCAGCCAGATGTATGGCCCGGTCGGGCATCGTTCGGCGACCCGGCAACGCATCCGCATCGGCGCCGACGATGCCGGCAGGCTGACCGCGCTCGATCATCACGCGCGGATCACCACGTCGAGCTTCGACGACTTCTACGAGCCTGCCGCCGATGCCTCGCACACGCTCTATGCAAGTCCTGCGATCCGCACCGCACATGACGCGGTGCGCGTCGATACTGGCACGCCGCTGTTCATGCGCGCGCCGGGTGAGGCGACTGGATCGATCGCGCTGGAGAGCGCGATCGACGAGGCGGCGTTCGCCTGCGGCATCGATCCGCTGGACTTCCGGCTGAAGAATTATGCCGAGGTCGAGCCGACCACCGGGAAGCCGTTTTCGTCGAAGGCGCTGCGGCAGTGCTACGCCCGCGGCGCCGAACGCTTCGGCTGGGCGCGACGCCCCTTGCAGCCGCGGCAGATGCGCGACGAGAACGGCTTCCTGGTCGGCTGGGGCATGGGCACGGCGACCTTCCCGGCGCTGATGTTCCAGGGCAACGCCCGCGCGGTGATCCGCGCCGACGGGCGCGGCGTGATGGAGAGCGGCGCGCATGACATGGGGCAGGGCGCCTGGACCGCGATGACCCAGATTTCGGCTGACGCGCTCGGCCTCGATCTCGCGCAGATCGAGTTCCGCTCCGGCTCGTCGGATCTGCCTGATGCCGGCATCGCTGGTGGCTCGGCGCATACCGCAACCGTCGGAGCTGCGATCCACAATGCCGGCGCGGCGGTGATCGCAAAGCTCGCTACGCTTGCCATGTCGGATGAGCGCTCGCCGCTGTTCGGCGCCGGCAATGCCGGCGTGGTCGCGCGGGCTGGGCGGCTGCATCGCCGCGACGACGATGATCGCAGCGAGAGCTATGCCGACATCCTCGTCCGTGCCGGCCTCGCCGAGATCGAGGCCAGCGGCACCGGCGTGGCCGATCCGGCGGCGCAATCGCAATATGCGATGCATGCGCATGGCGCCGTGTTCGCCGAGGTGAAGGTCGATCCGGAGCTTGGCCAGATTCGCGCGACACGGCTGGTCGGCGCCTTCGCCGCCGGCCGCATCATCAATCCGCGCCTGGTCCAAAGCCAGCTCTATGGCGGCATGATCTGGGGCCTCTCCTTCGCGCTGCATGAGGAGGCGGTGATGGACCGCAGGTCAGGCCGCATCCTGAATGCCAACCTTGCCGAATATCATGTGCCGGTGAATGCCGACGTGCCGCCGATGGATGTGATTACGGTCGACGAGCATGATCCGCATGTGAATGCGCTCGGCATCAAGGGCGTCGGCGAGATCGGCATCACCGGAAGCGCCGGCGCTGTCGCCAACGCCGTCTGGCACGCCACCGGCATCCGCGTCCGCCGCTTCCCGATCAGGATCGAGGAGGTGGTGATGGGGTTGGGTTGATGTCGTTCGGCACGACGAAGGATTAATTATCGTCGTCGTCCTGGCCTTCGCCGGGACGACGATGGATAGACGCGACTTACCCCGCCGCCGTCACGCAATTCACCCACAGCACCACGGCCTTCGCATCGGCATCCGGATTGGAGAAGCGATGCGGTCTCCGGCTGGCGAAGCGGAAGCTGTCGCCCTCTCTCAGCGTCCAGGTCTCGGCGTCCACGGTCAGCGTCATCTCGCCTTCCAGCACGAGCCCGGCTTCCTCGCCGTCATGGGTGTAGAGCTCGTCGCCGGTGCTGCCGCCGGGGGCAAGATGCACCAGGAACAGATTGAGCCGGCTCTCGCTGCCGGCCGGGCTCAGCAATTGTTTCGAGACACCGCTGCGCCACAGCTTTAGCTCGGCGCGCTGCGCCTCGCGCGTGACCACGCCATTTGCCGCCGCGTCGTCATTCGGCGTCGTACCGAACAGCGCGGCGATGCCGACGCCGAGCACGTCGGCGAGCGTCGCCAGCACGCGCAGCGAGGGTGACGACAGGCCGCGCTCGATCTGGCTGATGAAGCCGATCGACAGCTTCGCGCGCGCGGCGACCGTCTCCAGTGACATCTGCCGGGCGCGACGCAGGTCGCGGATGCGACGTCCGACCGCGAGGTCGACCGGCGGCTCGGCCGGCTTCCTTGCCGCGCGGCGCGCCGTCGCAGGCTCGCCTGCCGCTGCCTTGCGCATTCGCTTGCCGCCGCTCACGTCAGGCCGCTTCCTTCATGTGCATGAAAATCGCTTGCATTGGCCGCGGTTTCGTGACCACAATTTCATATTGGTGAAAATAGGCCGGAACGGCGTCGCCCGCAACAACAAGCTCGAAAACAAACGGGCGACGCGGCGCCGGTGTCAGCTTCGGGAGGTGTTGCGATGTCCTTTCAGCGTCTCGTCCAGGCCGCGATCGCGGCGCTTGCGCTTGCCTTGAGCGCACCGTCTCAGGCGCAGCAGGTCCTGAAGGTCGGCTCCACGCCGACCGGGATCCCCTTCACCTTCCTCGACACCAAGACCAACTCGATCCAGGGCATCATGGTCGATCTCGCCACCGAGATCGGCAAGGATGCCGGCTTTTCCGTGCAGATCGAGCCGATGCAGTTCTCGGCGCTGATCCCCTCGCTGACCTCGAACAAGATCGACATCATCGCCGCCGCGATGTTCGCGACCGCGGCGCGCAAGGAGGTGATCGACTTCTCCGACGCCGTCTACACCTATGGCGAGGGCCTGGTGGTGCCGAAGACAGACACCAAGGCCTACACCTCGCAGGAGGATCTGAAGGGCACGGTGGTCGGCGCCCAGGTCGGAACCGCCTTCGTGGATGCGCTGAAGAAGACCGGGCTGTTCAGCGAGGTGAAGGTCTACGACAACATTCCCGATATCCTGCGTGACGTGAATGCAGGCCGTCTCAAGGCCGGCTTCGCCGACTATCCGATCCTCGCCTACAATCTGCAGCAGGGCAATTTCGCCGACGTGCGCCTGGTCGATGGCTACAAGCCCGCCACCGTCGGCACGGTCGCGATCGGCGTGCGCAAGAGCGATACCGAGCTGCTCAAGAAGATCAATGCCTCGCTCGCCAAGCTGAAAGCCAACGGCAGCATCGCAAAGATTCTCGAGAAGTGGGGCCAGAAGGGCAGTGCTTCGTGAGAGCGGGTGACTCGTCACCCTGAGGAGCACGCACCTCGCGTGCGTCTCGAAGGGTCGACGGCCACTAGCCGGGCCCTGCATCCTTCGAGACGCGGCGAAGGCGCCGCTCCGCAGGATGACGGTAGCAATACTCGAGCGCGTGACGGACTTAGATACACTTAGCCGATGCAGAAATTCTTCAGTGACGCCGTCGAGTTCGTGCCGATCCTATTGCAGGGGGTCTGGCTGACGGTGGTCGTCACCGTCGGCTCGCTGGCGCTGTCGACCGTGCTTGGGCTGGTATGGGCGCTGATGCGGGTGTCCGGCATCGGCTTTTTCGTCGGTCTCAGCGCCTCGCTGATCAATGTGATCCGCGGCATCCCGATCATCGTGCTGCTGTTCTACCTCTATTTCGTGATGCCCGATTTCGGCATCGCGCTCACCGCGTTGCAGGCGGCGATCCTCGGGCTCGGCATCGCCTATTCGGCCTACCAGGCCGAAAACTTCCGCGCCGGCATCGAGGCGATCGACAAGGGGCAGATCGAGGCGGCGCAGACCATCGGCATGGGCTGGTGGCTCACCATGCGCCGCGTGGTGCTGCCGCAGGCGATCAGGATCGTGCTGCCGCCCTACGGCAACATCATGATCATGATGCTGAAGGATTCCTCGCAGGCCTCGACCATCACGGTCGCCGAGCTCGCGCTGCAGGGCAAGCTGATCGCCTCCTCCACCTTCAAGAACACCAGCGTGTTCACGCTTGTTGCGCTGATGTATCTGACCATGAGCATTCCGCTAATCCTGTTGGTTCGGCATTTCGAGACCAAGGCGAACCGCAAATGATCGAGCTGAAGGACGTTCACAAGAGCTTTGGCAAGGTCGAGGTGCTGAAGGGCATCTCGGCGTCGGTCGCGAAAAGCGAGGTGGTCTGCATCATCGGTCCCTCCGGCTCCGGCAAGTCGACCATCCTGCGCTGCATTAACGGGCTCGAGAGCTATGACCGCGGCGAGATCAGCGTCGAGGGTGCGCGGGTGCATCGCGACTCGCCTTCGATCGTGGCGATCCGCACGCAGGTCTCGATGGTGTTCCAGCGCTTCAACCTGTTCCCGCATCGCACCGCGCTGGAGAACGTCATCGAGGGTCCGCTCTATGTGAGGAAGGAGCCGCGTGAGCAGGCGATCGCGCGCGGCCGCGCGTTGCTGGCGCAGGTCGGGCTCGCCGAGAAGGCCGACGTGCATCCGCCGCAGCTCTCAGGCGGCCAGCAGCAGCGCGTCGCCATCGCCCGCGCGCTGGCGATGCAGCCCAAGGCGATCCTGTTCGACGAGCCGACGTCGGCGCTGGATCCTGAACTGGTCGGCGAGGTGCTCTCGGTGATGCGCAAGCTCGCCGACGACGGCATGACCATGGTCGTCGTCACCCATGAGATGGGCTTCGCCCGCGACGTCGCCGACCGCGTGCTATTCATCGACGGCGGCGTCATCGTCGAGCAGGGTGCGGCGAAGTCGGTCCTCAACCAGCCGCAACACCCGCGTACGCAGG
This sequence comes from Bradyrhizobium sp. ORS 86, assembly GCF_045571475.1. Taxonomy (NCBI): domain Bacteria; kingdom Pseudomonadati; phylum Pseudomonadota; class Alphaproteobacteria; order Hyphomicrobiales; family Nitrobacteraceae; genus Bradyrhizobium; species Bradyrhizobium sp. ORS 86. The sequence goes on from NZ_CP120699.1 coordinate 1,727,691, forward strand.
ATTTCCTGCGTCGCGTGTTGCACCCGTTGTGAGGGATCTATTGTGACGTTGGATCGTAAGGCATCAAAGGTTCACCTCTCCCGTTGTGGGAGAGGTCGGATTGCATCGCAAGATGCGATCCGGGTGAGGGGTTGCGCTCTCTCGTGGGACCTGAACCCCTCACCCGACGCTGCGCGTCGACCTCTCCCTACGGGAGAGGTGAAACGAGAGCTTGCAACATGACCCTCCCCACCCGCCTGCCGCTGCCGCCGAGCCTCTACGCCGACACCGCTGTCGAGGCGACGCCAACGCCGCCGCTCACCGTGGATACGACCGTACCGGTAGCGATCATCGGCGGCGGTTTCACCGGGCTCTCCACTGCGCTGCATCTTGCCGAGCAGGGCGTCTTCGCCACCGTGCTGGAAGCGCAAGAGCCGGGCTGGGGCGCATCCGGTAACAATGGCGGGCAAACCAATCCCGGGCTGAAGCACGACCCCGACCAGATCGAAGCTGATTTCGGCCCCGATCTCGGCCGCCGCATGATCGAATTTTCCTACGGCACCACCAACTTCACGCACGAGCTGATCCGCCGCTACCAGATCCCCTGCGAGGCGCGGCAGAACGGCACGCTGCGCGCCGCCTACAACCAGGCCAGTGCTGCTGCGATCGCGGCGACTGCGAAGCAATGCATCGCACGCGGCATGCCGGTGAAGTTGTTCAACGCCGCCGAGGTGCGCGAGATGACCGGCAGCGGCCGCTACCTCTGCGCGATGCTGGATGCGCGTGGCGGCGATCTGCATCCGCTGAGTTACGCGCGCGGATTGGCGCGTGCCGCGATTAGCGCGGGCGCGGCCGTCCATGGCGAGACGCCGGCGCTGCGGCTCGGCCGCGACGGCGGCCGCTGGCGGATCGAGACGCCGCGGGCGGTCGTCTACGCCGATAAGGTGCTGCTCGCGACCAACGGCTTCACCGACGACCTCTGGCCGGAGCTCCGCCGCAGCATCGTGCCGGTGTTCTCGTCGATCGCCTGCACCGCGCCGCTCTCGGACGAGGTCGCCCGCGCGATCATGCCGACGCGGCCGGTGCTCTACGAGAGCGGTCACATCACGGTCTATTATCGCATCGACCAGCGCAACCGCCTGTTGATGGGCGGCCGCGGCCCGATGCGCTGGATCAACAGCCCGTCCGACGTCGCCTATCTGATCCGCTATGCCGAGCGGCTGTGGCCGCAGCTCAAAGGTGTTGCCTGGACCCACGGCTGGAACAGCCGCCTCGCCATCACCGCCGATCACTATCCGCATGTGCACGAGCCCGCCGACAATCTTTTGATCTCGCTCGGCTGCAATGGCCGTGGCGTCGCGCTCTCGACCGCGATGGGGGCGCAACTCACCCGCCGCCTGATCGGCGGGAGCAAGGCCGAGATCGACATGCCGATCACGGGCATCAAGCCGATCCCGATGCACGCCTTCTGGCGCGTGGGCGTCACCACTGCGGTGCTGACGGGACGGGTGAGGGACCAACTCGGGGTATGATCGAGCAGTGCCGTCGAAACCCACGTCCCGCCGCGAGAATGCGGACTCCTATCAGTCGTCATGCCCGCGCAGCGGGCATCCAGTACGCCGCGGCCTTCCGGCTCTAGACCTGACGTCTCTGGAATACTGGATCACCCGCATGTGCGGGTGATGACACTGTGGTTGTTTGATTTGAGAATCGGAATCCAGCCGCACGTCAGTCCGGCGCAGTGACGTCCCATCGGGTCGACAGCGGCCTCAAGTCATACAATCCGACGAGCCCACCACGGATACTGGCTCGGCATGTCCTGTGAGACCTTTGCCCGGAAGGGCCGGCTTGCGCTTCTCGACAAAGCAATGATGGCTCTGACCGCTTCACGCCTCCGCCACCGCATCGCCCCAGGGCTGGAACGTCTCGGTAGCGCCGCTGTTGGTCGCACCATCGCGCAGCACGACGCTCGGGCAGGCGAACTTCATCGGCAAGGTCTGGATGCGCGCCTCCTCATAGGAGAAGCGCCCGCGTAGCGTGTCGCGCACCGTCTGCGGAAGCCGCACATCGCCGATCACGACGGCGCCTTCGCTGGCGTCGATCCGCGGCTGGTGGATTGCGGTGTCGAGGTCCATGCCGAAATCCATCACGAAGGACAGGAGTTGCGACACCGCGGGCAGGATGCGGCGGCCGCCCGATGCGCCGGCGGCGAGGCGACGTCCATCGGCGGCCTGCGCGATCACAGGCGTGTAGTTGGTCAGGCAGCGCTTGCCGCCGGCGAGCGAGTTGGGATTGCCCGGCGTCGGATCGAACCACATGATGCCGTTGTTCATGGTGAGCCCGGTGTTCGGCGTCACGAATTTCGAACCGAAGGTCGACAGCAGCGTCTGCGTCACGGCTGCCATGTTGCCGTCGCGGTCGACCGCGGCGAAATGCGTGGTGCAGGAGGGAGCGATCGCCTCCGCGCCGAGCGAGCGGCGGCCGTCGACGTCGCCCATGTCCTTCAGCCGCTCGCGATAGGCCGCCTGCAACGACTCGGCATAGGCCGCGTAAGCCGCGGCATCCGGGCCGCTGCGCCCGGGCTCGAACGCCTTCTGCAGCAGGCCGAGCGTGCGCGCCATGGTGGGCCCCGCGGTCAATTCCGGCGTCGCGTAGACTGTGCCGCCGCGATAGGGGATCGCCAGCGGCCCGCGCAGATGGGCGCGAAAGGCGGCGAGATCGCGCACCGACAGCGCGCCGCCGGCTGCCTGAATGTCGTCGGCGATGCTGCGCGCCAGATCGCCCTCGTAGAAGTCGCGCGGGCCGGCCGCGGCAAGCTGGGCCATCGTCGCCTTCAGCCTGTCCTGCGGCATCCGCACCACCGACTTGATGCCCCATGGCGCGCTCGGGGGCAGGCCGTCGTGCAGATAGGCGGCGGCGCTGGCGGGATAGCGGCGCAGGTCGGCGGCGGAGCTTGCTATCATCGCGGTGGTCCACCAATCGACTAGCAGGCCTTCGCCGGCGAGCTTCACGCTCGGCGCCAGCAACTCCTTCCACGGCATCCTGGCGTGGCGGCGATGCGCTTCTTCCATGCCCGCGACCACGCCGGGCACCGCGATCGATCCGGGGCCGTGCAGGTTGCGGTCGTCCTTGACGCGGGACCAGGGGAAGAGATCGGACGCGGCACCCGAGCCGGTCAGCGGATAGTCCTCGATGCGCAGACTGTCGGGCGCGCGCATGCCGTAGTCGATCACTTCGGTGCGGTTCTCGCGCGCCCGGTAGAGCACCATCGCGCCGCCACCGCCGGCGCCGCTCATCCAAGGCTCCACCACGCCGAGCGCAAAGGTGGTTGCAATCACAGCGTCGACGCAATCGCCGCCCGCTGCCAATACCTCCGCGCCGACCTCTGCCGCCTTGCGCGATTGCGCGGCGACGATGCCGCCCTTCGAGGTCACGGCGGGTTTGCGGATCACTTGCGAGTTGGAGAACTGATCGGACATGGCGCTGTTTTCGCTGTTCTTGTTGCGGGTGGATGACGTTAGCGTAGCATGCCAAGCAAGGCCACGGTGAGTGCAACAACAAGCAATTCCGGGGAGAGGAAAATGACCGCAGTGAAGCGCGAGCGGGACGGCAGTATCGGCATCCTGACGCTCAACGATCCCGCCAGCCTGAACGCGATGACGCCCGTGTTGCTCGGCGATCTCGCGACAGCGATCGGCGAAATGACCAGCGATGCCGAGCTGCGGGCACTCGTGCTGACCGGGGAGGGCCGCGGCTTCTGCTCGGGGCAGAACCTCAAAGCGTTCCAGTCGCTCGGTGACAATATCTATGTCGGCGTCATGAGGCATTATTGGCCGGCATTGCAGGCCTTGCGCGAATGTCGCGTGCCGGTCGTCGTCGCGGTCAATGGCGTTGCGGCCGGCGGCGGCTTCAGCCTTGCGATGTCCGGCGACATGATCCTCGCAGGTCGGTCGGCGAGCTTCATCCAGGTGTTCAGCCGGATCGGCCTGGTGCCCGATCTCGGCTCGACCTGGCTGCTGCCACGCCTGATCGGCCGCCAGCGCGCGCTCGACCTGATGCTGCTGAACGAGCCGTTGTCGGCCGAGCGCGCCAAGGAATGGGGATTGGTGCGCGAGGTGGTCGACGATGCAAGATTGCTCGACGAAGCCAAGGTGCTGGCGCGGCGTCTCGCCGACGGGCCGACCCGGGCGCTGGTCGCAACGCGACAGTTGCTCGAGGCAAGCGAGCACGCAAGCTATGCGGATCAGTTCCGTCGCGAGCTCGAGGTGCAGATGGTGATCCGTGAGAGCGCCGATGCGCAGGAAGGCCGCAAGGCCTTCGTCGAGAAGCGGAAGGCTCAGTTCACGGGACGTTAGGTCTTGATGCCGGCATCTTCGCCACCGCGCTAGCCGATCGCGATGGCGACCTTGCCGAAATGCGCGCCGCTCGCCATATGCGCGAACGCATCCCTCACCTGGTCGAACGCGAAGACCTTGTCGATCACAGGCTTGACGCCGTGCATGCTGATGCCGTCGCACAGCGCCTGCAGGTCTTCGACCGAGCCCACCGTGACGCCCTGCAGCCGCTGCTGCTGCATTACCATCAGCGGCAGCCGGGTGTCTGTTGTTGCGGGACCGGCGAGCACGCCGATGAACGCGATGGTGCCGCCGATCTTGGTGGCGCGGATCGATTCGTTCAGCGTGCCGACACCGCCGACCTCGACGACCAGATCGACGCCGCGCCCGGTCACTTCGCGCGCCTTCTTGCCCCAGTCGGGCCTCGCCTTGTAGTTCAGCGTGACGTCGGCGCCGAGCTGCTTCAGCCGCGCGATCTTGGCATCGCTGGAGGAGGTCGCGATGACGCGGGCGCCGCACATCTTGGCGAATTGCAGCGCGAACAGGAAGACGCCGCCGGTGCCTTGGGTGAGCACCGTCTGTCCCGGCTTCACGTCGCCGAGCTTGACCACCGCGCTCCAGGCCGTGAGGCCGGCGCATGGCAGTGCCGCGGCCTCGATGTCGCTCAGGTGATCGGGCGTGCGCACCAGCGCACGTGCCGGAAACAGCCGATACTCGGTCAGCACGCCGTCGACGCTGCCGCCCAGCGCCGCGCGCATCCGCGTCTCACTCGGTGCGCCGCCGAGCCAGTCCTCGAAGAAGCTGCCGATGACGCGGACGCCGGGCGCGAAAGCCGTCACGCCGGTGCCGACCGCCTCGACGACTCCAGCGCCGTCGGAGACCGGCACCAGCGGAAATTTCTGGCGCGAGCCGTAGCCGCCCTTGACCGTCAGCAGGTCGCGATAGTTGAGCGTCGCCGCCTTCAGCCGGACCAGAACCTCGCCGGGGCCGGCTTGCGGCACCGGCTTATCGACCAGCGCAAGCGCATCAACGCCCCCTGGGCCTTGCAACTCATAGCACTTCAAAGGACGTCTCCCGTAGCGGACTCTTGTCTCGGACGGCGCTTGCTGCGTCGCCGCGTGCTCTGAGCATATGTCAGGCCGGCCGGGCGTGGCCATAGCGTGTAACGCACCGCGCAACATGGTGCCTATGTCGGAACCTATTGGCGCCGTGGCGAAATGCGGTCAATCTGTGCGGACTCAGCGCACGGGAGGTGAGCATGGCTGCCTTGCTTGAGACGGGACAGAATCTGATCGGTATCCTCGTGCGTCGCATGGGTTGGACGATGGTCGCTGCAGCCCTGATCACTTGCGGCGGGGCGAGGGCGCAAGTGGCCAATGATCTCTACCGCGCGCAGACCGTCGTCACCGGCCAGGGCGAACCAAACCGGATCATTGGGTTCGGCGCGTGCCTGGAAGACGTGCTGATCAAGGTCTCCGGCCAGCAGGCGCTCGCAGGCGACAAACGGCTCGCCGCGTACAAATCGAAGGCCAAGGAGTTCGTCAGCGACTTCAGCTATCATGACCAGTACGCCGGCAAGCCGCATCACGACGAACAGGGCACCCGCGACCGCCCGTTCGATCTGACGGTGACATTTGACGAGCAGAAGATCGACGGCCTGCTGACCACGTTGGGCCTGAAGCCGTGGAAGGCGCAACGGCCGATGCTCGGCGTCTTCGTCGAGATGCAGCAAGGCCCGAAGGACTACATCGTCACCGCCGACGGCACGCAGGCGGACCTGCAGCGCGACGCGCTTTCGGCCGCGGCGGACAAGCGCGGGATGCGTTTCGTTCTGCCGAGCGCGGCCGCGCTCGCCGCATCGAACATCACCGCAGCCGGCCTCAATAAGGTGCCGTCAGAGAAACTGACCTCCGTTGTCGCGTCGCAGGGCGGCGAAGCCGCTTTGGTCGGACGGCTGGTCTGGAATGACAACGATCTCGGCTGGGCAACGCAATGGCGGATCGACTGGCACGGCAAGTCGTACACGTGGCAGATGCGTGGCGTGACCTTCGACGAGGCCTTTCGTCGCGGGATTGGTGGCGCTGCACAGGCCTTGTCGGGCAACGGTAATCCAGGGACGTACAATCGGTCCAGGTGAAAGTCGCAGAGTTGGTCAGTCGCGCGAATTGCCCTCGGTGCGATTGTGTCAGGAATATTTCAGCGGTTCGAGAACCGTGAGCGGATTGACTTATTGCCTGATCGGGCATTGGATATCCGGCATATTTCAGGGACGGTGATTTATACTCATGGCAACTCCAGGTTTAGTTACTGTGACGGTTTGTTTCAGCGGGTTTTCCCCATTCGCAAGATCAGCCTTCCAGACGGCATCGCGAGCTGAACGTCCCGATAGCAAGACGATCGGCTAGGCAGCGATATGTGGAAGAGTGCGAAGCTCAGGCATCGCGAGGCGAGAGTGGCTGGCCTCCGTGCGGCCCATTCGCCGGCATCGGCAATTCCGACACCTGAAGCGATCGCCGAGCTCCAATCGCAGCTTGAGGGCTCCGTGGTCCTGCCCACCGACCCCAATTACCATGCCGCGCGGCAGGTCTTTAGCCAGGAATTCCAGGTCCTTCCACAACTGATCGTCTATTGCGAGGTGTTCGAGGACGTCAGGCATTGCCTGAAATTTGCTCGGCGTCACAAATTCTGGGCGATCACGCGCTCGGGCGGGCACAGTACGGCTGGCTATTCGGTCATCTGCGACATGGTGATCGATCTGAGCCGCATGAATTACGTCGTCGTAGACGCGGCGGCCAAGCGGGCGGTGATCGGTGCGGGCGCCACGTTCGGCCATATCAATGCAGTGCTCAACGGATACCGGTTGCACATGCCGGGCGGCGCCTGCGAGGATGTGGCGATCGCGGGCTACATGCAGGGCGGCGGCTATGGCTTCACCTCCCGCGAATACGGCATGAATTGCGACAATCTGATCGATGCGACCGTCATGCTCGCGGATGGCAGCATCGTGCTGGCCAGCGAAACCGTGAACCAGGATCTGTTCTGGGCCATTCGCGGCGGGACCGGCAACAATTTCGGCGTGGTGCTGCAGGCCACCTACCAGTTGCACGATCTCTGGAAGGTCTGGGGCTTCGGTCTGCTGTGGCCGATAGAGCACGCGCCCGCGGCGCTCGTCGAGCTGCAAAAGAACTACATGACCAAGGGCGCCGCGGATCAGCTCGGTTACATGGTGATCGTCACCGCCCAGCAGGGCAAGAACGTCATGCTGATGCGCGGCACCTATCATGGAAGCCGCGAGGAGGGGATGGCCGCGTTGTCCTCATTGCTGGCGACCAAGGGCGTTCAGTTGCAGGTCGACATGGTCGACACCTACCTGGCGGTGAATCGCTACATCGTCGACAAGCCGTTTCCGATCCCCGACGTGCCGAACTCGGTGATGGAGGACAAGCAGAGCGCCTATGTCTCGCGACCATTGAGCCTCAACGACTGGCGCAAAATCATGAACCGCTTCGCGCAATCGCCGTGCCCGTGGAGCTGGTTCGTGATCGAGCCTTATGGAGGCCAGATCAACCGCGTCCGCAAGGGCGCCAACGCGTTCATCCATCGCGACGTATTGATGAACACGTTCTTCGGCCTGTTCTGGCGCACGCCGGAAGAAAAGGCTCCTTACGAGCAGTTCCTCGACGACTTCATGAAGATGTACGCGCCCTACTGCAACGGGCATTCCTATCAGAACTACCCGCGCCGCCAGCAGAAGGGTTTCGCGAAGGCGTATTGGGGCGACTATGACTCGTCATTGGTGGCGATCAAACGCAAGTACGACCCCGATGGCTTCTTCCATTACCAACAGGCCGTCGCGATGAAGGGTGGAGGCCGCAAGCCACCTTTGGTGCCGCCCACGCCGGGGCCCATCGTGCGCGAGCCCTATTCCCGCGGCGACTAGCTTCGATGCATTGGGGAGGGATGGATGGACCGCGTCGTCGAAATGTACTTCCTGCCTCCGATCGCGATCGCGCGGGTCGGCGGGAGCGATAATCCGCTGGAAGCGTTCGAATGGGACACTGACGTCTCGACGCACGGAGCCCATCAAACGATCATCAAGCCCTCCGTCACGCTGGATGTCGGCGCCGACGGCTCGCTTCGGCCGTATATTCCCAATGTCATCAGGTTCAAGGACGGCGATCAGCTCCGACCTGCGGCGCCGTTCTTCGAGCTATGGCTGAGGGTGCAATCGTCGCACGACGGCGAGGTCCGCGAGGAGAGAGCGACGCCGGCGCGGCTGGCGCAATTGGGGACGTCGATAGACAATCTGCAGTTCAACGTGACCGTGGCCAACTGCAAGGCGCAGCGGCGAACCGGATCTCCGGCGTGCTCCTATATCGCGCGGCTGGAGGTCAGTGGCACCGACCATGAGCGCAAGCCGCTGCTTGCCATCAGCCCGCACACGCCGGGTCAGGAGCCGTTGGTCTATCCGGATCGTCCGATACCGCTCGGGGCCTTTCAGGTCGTCAAGCCGGCGCCGGCGACGGCGATGGGCATCGACCTGTCGCAGGTCCGCGTCCGCTTCACGCCGGCGCGTGGCGAGGTCTATGGACCGCCCAATGCGATCGCGGGTCCGTCGTCGCCGGGGCAGCCCGGCGACATCATCGCCGCGGCGATCTTGCCCGGCGCGATCCACGAAATCGTGCCGGCGCGCAATCGCATACTCAACCCCAACACGCCGTGGTCGACCTACATCATGAACGCGCCGGGGCAGACCGATCCGCAGCCATGCGATTCTTACGATGGTGCCGATGTCGGCGATTGGCGCTCCTGGGGCGTGGTCGACGACACCTGCGACGGCGTCATCTCGGCGCAGCTCGTCGTCGCCGGCGCACGTTTCGTCGCGACCGCAAGGGTGCTGTCCGGTGTGCCGGACTACGCGCCAGACCGGCGGCCCTTCGCGTCGCTGGCCGCCGATCTCGCCGATCGCGAGCTGCCTCCGGTCGAGGTATCCGAGCAAACGATCGAAGAGACCAGCGCCGAGATTGCCGATCTGCTCGCACGCGTCTTCGAGACTGCGGGCCTGATGAATCTCGACGCGGTGCGCTACAAGGCGATCCAGAGCAACATCAACGATCCGCCGCCGCCGAACTATCCCGGGCTGCCGCAGATCGACAAGCGCATGATGACAAAGGACGACAAGCCGTACGTCGACCTCACGCCGATCCTGCTGGATTCCGATGAAGTCGCGCAGCAGAGCGATGGCGTCCCGTTCCTGCCATTGCCCTATTCCGCTGTTGCGATGGCGGCGCATGCGCCGCTCACCGACCTGATCACGTTGCGGGATTTCCTGCGCACCCGCAAGGAACATGTCCAACGATTGATCCGGCCGCCATATGGCCGCTTCGCCCAATTTGAGGAAGCGCCGGGGAAGATTCCCGATCCGAACTTCCGCGACTCCCGGGTGTCGCGCGATGGCCTTCATGACATGCGCATGCCGCCCTTCATGCGCGACTCCGACGAGAACGCGCTGTCCCTGACCTGGCGTGACTACGATACGCTGATGAGATTCATCGACTTGCTTGCCGAGCAGGCGGCGACTGACGCAACGTCGGGCCCGCCGCGGAAGGCGTGAGGACAACAACCATGGACAAGCGATCGGGGAAGATATTTCCGCGCAATCTCACCGCCCGCGCCGCCTATCAGGTGCCCGGCAATCCGGCCGTGACGCGGCTCGAGGATGCCGTCGGCAACTGCTACCCGGGTCTCGAGCTCGATGTTCGCAATTTCGACCGCCGGTTCTTTCCGGGCCTGGTCTTCGAATTCGTCGGCCGCGACGACAACAGCGCGCCTTATGACGAGCCCCAGCGCTACGGCGCGTGGCTCAGATATGTCGATTATCTGTTCGATCCCGAACTGCAGGCCGATAACGCCGACGCAAGACGGCTGCTGCTCGATATCGAACTGGCCGCCGGCACGCTCGGCGCGCACACCGACTGGTATCTCGAATGGGTCGAGCAAGGCGGCAAGCGCCTGTCGATGCGGCTGCACAACCCCGATAATCCGGATTATCCGCTCGACGGTCTCTACGTCTGGCGACTGCTGCGCGGGCTCGCGCCCGGTGCGCTGAAGATCGGGTTGAAACGGCGCGGTGCGGCCGACGCCGCCGAGGTCGTTCTCGATGGCTGGCGGCGGCACTTCACCGACCCCGTCACCGGCGTGATCAGCGGCGCCTATCTGCCGGGTGAACTGCTGCAGAGCCTCTGCTCGCCCTGGCAGCACGATTTTCGCGACTGCGCCTGCATGTACTGGGCCTCCAATCATCCGGACGCGGTATTCCAGGAGCTCGATCCCGGAGAGCCGACGCTGCCGAACGGTGAGGCGGCCAATCCGCTGCTGGCCAATCTGCGGGTCGACTGGCTGCGCGCCGAGCGCTCCCGCGACGTTTCGGCGGAAGCAGCGAACACTATCGCCAAGAACCGTCCGTACCAATTCGACCACTTCCAGATCAATCATGAGTGGCAAAACCTCAACGTCGTGCTCCACGACCGGGAGATCGATTCGGTTTATGTCCCGCTGCGCGAAAGGCATGCCAATCCGTTCGCGAGCCCGGAAGAGCTCGCCTGCGAATTACGCGACAAGCTCGGCCCAATGGAAATGGCGCTCGCGCTCGAATATCTCTATGCGCGCTTTTCGCTGCTCTCTTCAGAAGAGGCGGCGGGATCGCATTGGAGCACGATGAAGGACGACGTGACTTTCATCCGTGGCGGCCTGATGATCATCGCCACCTGCGAAATGCAGCACCTGCGCTGGGTCAATGAGCTGCTCTGGATGCTGCACGATGCCGGTCTCATCGCGTCCTACCAGCCGGTTTTGCGCCCGGCAAAGAAGTTGCCCGACGGGAAGGGCGGCTGGCGCGACGCTGCGTTGCGCCGCCTGACACCGGACGCGCTGAACGATTTCATCAACATCGAACGTCCCAGCGGCTTCCTCGATGGAGCCTACTCGAAGGTGATCGCGACGTTGCGATCACCGATCTATCCTGCCCATGCGATCGAGCTCGCCGAGCGGATCGACAGCGACGGCGTCGACCATTACAGCCGCTTCCGTGAGGTGGAAACGGCGCTCAAGGCCTATCAGGGCGCTGAACCGGCCTTGCCATATCTGCGGCGGGTCGAAATCGGTACGCCCGGTCAAGCGGCTGCGGCGCTCGCAATCTACCAGGACATCCTGCGCGACCTCGGCAAGGGCTACATGGATTACGCGCGCGGGGGGATGACGGAAGGGGCGCCGCTGGTCAATGTCGCGCGGCTGAAAATGAACGAGCTGTTGCAGGTCGGTGAAAAGCTGGCAGCGGACGGCATCGGCATTCCCTTCTGGCCACAGCAATGATCACGGCGAGCCTGTCCGACACGTCGCCCGACGTTCATCTGTTCGACACCGAATTCGGGCCGCACGCGCTGTTGGCCGACGCATCGCAGGTGTTCGCGCTCGACGAGGAGACCCGGGAAGAGCTGCTGCGCGCGGCCGGGCTGGGTCCCGGCGCCGTGCGCGAGGCGATGGGGCTGTCGCGCCCGCTCGCGAGGCCGATGACTGCGCCGCGCGATCCACCGCTGCGGTCGCTGTCGCTCGCGGTCGCGCAAGCCTGCAATCTCGGCTGCACCTACTGCTATGCGCAAGAGGGCGGGTTCGGCGGCAAGGCCAAGGAAATGGCATGGCGCACGGCGGAAACGGCGGTGCATCGGCTGTTCGCCGATGCGGAGAGGGGGGACACGCTTCATATCTCGTTCCTGGGTGGCGAGCCGCTTGCAGCGCGCGAGGTGCTCCGTGACGCGACCGAGCTTGCCACGCGGCTGGCGCGCGAGAAGGGCGCCAGCGCCAAATTCTCGATCACGACCAACGGCACGCTGCTGCGGCCGGATGACGGCGCGTTCTTCGAGCGGCATCGATTTGCCGTGACGGTCAGTCTCGACGGCATCGGGGCGGTACACGATCGGTTGCGGCCGTTCAAGAGCGGGCGCGGCAGCTATCAACGGGCGATCGAGAATGTGATGCCGTTGCTCGCGATGCAGCGTCGCATGCAGATTTCCGCGCGCGTCACGGTGACGCCGGACAATCTCGATCTGCGCGAAACCCTGGACGGGTTTGCCGAACAGGGATTCACCAGCGTCGGGTTCTCTCCCGTGCTGCGCTCGCCGACCGGCAACAGCGAGCTTGCGGCATCCGATTTCCAGGTCCTGCTCGCGCAGATGATCGCCTGCGGGCGGGAATTCGAACGCCGCGCGGCGCTCGGGCAGCGCTATCCATTCGCCAACATGGTTAGCGCGTTGCGCGAGATTCATCGCGGTACCCATCGTCCCTATCCCTGCGGCGCGGGCGCGGGGTATTTCGGCGTGTCGGCCGATGGCGACATGTTCGCCTGCCATCGCTTTGTCGATGACGAGGCCGGCGCGATGGGGCACGTCGAGACGGGCGTCGACCGGGTGCGTCAGCGGCAGTGGCTCGAGGAACGTCTGGTCGATCGGCAGGAGCCGTGCCGCTCCTGCTGGGCGCGCTACCTCTGCGGCGGCGGCTGCCATCACGAGGTGATCGCCCGGGGACGGCCGGCTTGCGATTTCATCAGGGGCTGGCTCGAGTACTGCCTGCAGGCTTACGTGAGGCTGTCCGTGCTTCGCCCTGACTATTTCAGTGGTGCCACGGCGCCCGAAAGCCGGGCTGCTGGCGATGCCCCGGCTCTGCCATGACGCGCGTGATAACGGCCGAGGTCTGCGTGATCGGGGGCGGGCCGGCGGGAGCGGCCTTCGCGGCACGGCTCGCGAGGCTCGGCCACGAGGTGGTTGTGATCGAGCGGAGTGCGTTCCCGCGTCCGCACATCGGCGAGGCGATGGCGCCGTCGATCTGGACTGTCCTCGATCTCCTCGGGATCCGCGATGCGATCGCGCAAGCCGGATTCGTGCGGGTCGAGAAATCCGTGCTGCGGTGGGCTGGTGACACGGATGAAGATGTATCACCGCCGCCCGGTCGCTTCGGTTTGATGGTCGAGCGCGGACGCTTCGACGCAATCCTCCTGGATGCGGCGAGGAAGGCCGGCGCACGCGTCCTTCAGCCGGCAAGGGCGAAGGCTCCGCGTGCGGGTTCTGAGGGATGGCTCGTCCCGGTCGAGGCAGGCGAAGGCAGCATGGTGATCGAGGCCCGGTTTCTGGTCGACGCCGCGGGCCGCTACTCCAACATCCGCAAGACGGATCAGCCGACGGGCCCGCGAACGGTGGCGGTGTCGGGGAATTGGCGGGATACATCATTCGCTCCCGGCCGCAATCACGTCGAAGCTGGAGCGACGTGTTGGTACTGGGGCGCGCCACGACCTGACGGTGCGTTTTGCGCGATGGTCTTCGTCGATGCAGACCAATCTCACGGCCGGCGCCGTCACGACCTGGAAGCCGACTATCGCGGGCGGCTTTCGGAGTCTTCGCTGCTGCGGGATTGCCTGCGCGGCAGGATGGAAGGTCGGGTGCGGCTTCACGAGGCCTCGCCGCATCAGAGCGCCATCTGCGTAACCGAGAATTCGATCAAGATCGGGGAAGCGAGCTTCTCGCTTGATCCGTTGTCGTCGCAGGGCGTTCAGGCCGCAATGAATTCCGGCCTTCAGGCCGCGATCGTGGTCCACACCATGCTCACACGTCCGGAAGACGCTCGGGCCGCGATGACCTTCTATCGAGATTCCCGGAAGGACACGGTTGAGCGGCATCGCGCAGCAGCGGCGCGTCACTATGCGGCGGTGGCGGGCATGACGTCGGCTCGCTTCTGGCACGAACGCGCGGCCGTGGTGCAAGCATCGGCGGCGCCGATGCCGCTGCGGGTGCCACCAATGTTCGCCGGACGGGCGCGCCTCTCGCGCGACGTTCGCATTGCCGATGTGCCAATCATCGAATGCGATCGGGTTACGTTGCGTAAGGGCCTGCATCATCCGGCGCTTGCCCGTCCGTTCGCCTACCTCGACGGCATCGCGGTCGAGACGTTGCTTGAGCGGATGGCACAGAGCGACAGCCTCGAGGCGCTTGGGCATCAATTGGCGCGAGACACCAGTCGTGAGCGCGGGCAGCGCATGGTGTCATGGTTGGTCGAACGCAGGATCCTTGTGGCGTCGGAATGACCGGTCAGGCGATGGAGGAGGTCTGCGGCATCAGGATCGCGCGCGCGGCGGCAAGGTCGACGCTGTCGAATCCCTCGTCGAAACGGCGATAAACCGCCTCCACGAGCGCCTTGCCTTCGGCGGCGCGTCCCAGCTCGCCCAGCAGGCGAGCCAGATCGACCGAGGCACGCAACTCCCATGCCAGCGCTGCGTGGTCGCGCGCGATGGCGATTGCCTTGCGCAAGCAGGCTTCGCACTCGGCAATCCGCCGCTCCGGCAATGCGAGCAGCAACATGCCTTCCACGCGATAGAGCTCGGCTTCGGCCCATCGCTCGTCAGTTGCCTCGAGCAACTCCTTGCCCTGTGCCACGATCGATAAGCCTTTCTCAGGCTGGTTCGCGTCGAGATAGGTTTCCGCGATCACAGTCAGGACATAGCCCTGGTACTGGCGGGCACCCGTCGCCCACCACAGCTCGGCAGCGCGCAGCATCTCCGGCAACAATTCGTCCGGCGGCACCTGCCCGCGCCGCGCGGCGGCGAGGAAGAAGCTCGCGCCGTGCTCCATCAGGTCGAACGACAGACGCCGGGCCAGATGGATCCCTTGAGTGGCCGATTCGATGACGCCGGGGTGGTCGCGCGCCAGCACGCGAAGCAGCGCGCTGTAGATCAGCGCTTGGCAAATGCTGGGCAGGTGCTTCAGGCTCTCGGCATGAGACAGAGCCTCCTGTTGCGAGGCCTCCGCCTGAGCGGGCCGCCCGAGCAGCCAGAGCGTGGTCGAGCGGAACGAGGCCGCGACCTCCTTGTGATCCAATCCAAAGGAGGAAGCGAGCGGACCATGCGCCACGGGATCGTATAGCGACAGCGATTGCTCGAAGTGTTCGAGCGCGGCAGGTTGGTATCCGAGCTGAAACTGAACGCATCCGATGCTGCGCAGCCCGATCATGATGTAGTTGGTGTCGCCCTGCTGCCGCGCGAGGGTCAGCAGTTCCTCGGCGACCTCTCCCGCCCGAATCGTCTCGGAATGGACGAGGTGGTAGGCATAGAGGCCGGCGAGCGTCAGCAGCAATTGCGCCGGCTCGCCGACACTCTGGCTCAGCGTGTAGGCGCGGCTGATGGCCTCGCCGGTTTCCGGCGCGGAATAGCCCTTGGTGCCGCGCAGGGCTCCCGCGCGCTGCAATTGCACCTGCAACTCCAGCCGGTCGCGCTCGGTGCCGGGTGGCAGTGTCTCGATGACGCGCAGTCCGTCATTCAGATAGGCGAGGGCTTCGACGTTGGCCGAACGCGCCGCAGCGCGGCCGCCGGCGAGCCGATAATAATCGGCGGCGCGTGCCGGGTTGCCGCCGTGCTCGTGATGCATCGCCGCAATCTCGGGCTGGGTTTCGACGATCTGCGGAAACCGTGTCTCGAGGGTGCTGACGATGCTGCGATGCACGTCGCGGCGTCGTCCGCGGATCATGAGCTGATAGGCCGAGTCGCGCAGCAGAGCGTGTTTGAAAGTGTAGACGGCTTCGGGCGGATCACCGCTGCGGTGGATGATGTTGGCGGCGATCAGCTTGTCGAGTGCGTCCATGAGCGCCGCACCGCGCATGCTCGAGACTTCCTCGAGCAGACGGTGCGAAAATTCGCGGCCGATCGCCGCGCCGATCTGGGCGATATCCTTCACCGAATTGAGCCGGTCCAGCCGGGCCAACAGTGAGTCCTGGAGGGTCGACGGGATCGCGATCGGCGTTCGTCCCGAAACGAGCTGATAAGAGTCGCCGTCTTCGCGAAGCAGACCGGACTCCATCACGGTTTTTGTCAGCTCTTCGACAAACAGCGGCACGCCGTCGGTCTTGACGATGATCTCTTCCAGGATTTGCGCCGGCAGCGTTTTCCCCCCGGCCACGCCGTGAACGATGGCAGTCGTTTCGTCCTTTGGCAGCGGGCTGAGATTCAGGACGGACAGATTCGCCTGGTTTTCCCAGGGAGAGATGAATTCTGGGCGGGCGGTGACGACGATGAGCGCGCTCAAGGCCGGCACCTGTTCGAACAGGCGTCCCAGTACGATGAGCGACGTCGGGTCGATCCAATGCGCGTCTTCGAGCAGTGCAAGCGCAGGGACGCGCCGGGCTCTTGCTGTGAAGAGCACGACCAGTGCCGAGATCGTGCGTTCCTTCAGTTCCGCCGCTGTCAGATCGATCGGGGCGTAACGGTCAGCCGCGGGGATCGAGAGCGCCCCGCCAAGGATCGGTGCGTACTCGCGAGCGTCGAGCCCATGGTGCACAAGCATGTCTTCGATCTTGTCGAGCTTCACCGTCGGCGGTTCGTCGTCGACCAATCCCGCCGCGCGCCCGATTTCACTCAAGATCGGATAGAGCGCATTGTTTACATGATGCGGCGAGCATTGATAGCGGATTGCGACATGGGGCGATGCGGCGGCGTGTTCGGCGAGCGTGGCCACGATGCGCGACTTTCCGATTCCCGCTTCGCCCGAGACGAGGACCACATGCCCTTCACCGTTCTGCGAGCGTCGCCAGCGGTCCCGCAGCAGCGCCGTCTCCTGCTCGCGGTTGACCATGGGCGAAAGCCCCTGCGATCGGAACGCTTCGAAGCGGGTGCTGGTCTGGGCGTCGCGCAGCACCGACCAGACCGGGACCGGCGTTTCGAATCCTTTGAGCGCGTGAACGCCGAGTGGCGCCAGATCGAAAGTCCTGCCGATCAATCGCATGGTGGCTTCCGCGATCACCACGGTGCCCGGCGCCGCCAGTGTCTGCAGCCGCGCCGCCAGATTCGGCGTCTCGCCAACGACGTCCCGTTCCTGACCGGGACCGTGTCCGATGAGATCGCCGACCACGACAATGCCGGTGGCGATGCCGATCCGCACCGCGAGCTTGCGTCGCGCCGGCGTTTCCAGCTTTGCGACGGCGTCGACGATATCGAGGCCCGACCTGATTGCGCGCTCGGCTTCATCCTCATGCGCGCGCGGGAAGCCGAAATAGGCGAGGATGCCGTCGCCCATGAAACGTGCCACGAAGCCGTCGTAGCGGGCGATCGCCCCCGAGCACGCATCCTGATAAGCACGGATCACGTCGCGCATGTCTTCGGGATCGAGCCGCGCTGAAATCTCGGTCGATCCCACGAGATCGCAGAACATCACGGTCAATTGGCGGCGTTCGGCTTCATCCGGGCCCGGCTCGCCTGTCGGCACCGGCGCTCTGCGCAGGGCGGCGATCGCCCTCAATAGACGCTTGCGGTTGCCAAGCGATACGCCCAATTCGACAAGATCGGCGTCGGTGAGGTCAGGCAGAACGTCGAATCCGATTTCCGCTTCGCGAAACGCGGTCTCATATTGCTCAAGACCTAGGCCTCGCAGCCACTCGACAACGTCCATGACCACTTCCTGCCACCACACGCTAAGGTCTTCCAACATCTCGCGGAAGTCCAGTGGATAAGTGGTCCGGCGAGATCAACCGACTTGGGAATGCCCCTGCTGACGGTACAAAGGGGCCCAGGGGAGCCGCGGAAATACGGAGGCCTCCTGCGGCTGCGGATGCAGCAATCGCACCTCAGAATACCGTCGGTAATGACTCCGTCGCGCGCGTCGTCCGCTCGACAGCTTTCGTTGCGATGTTCAAGCGTGAGCTCGGTAAGGCGCCACGACAATATCTGTAGCGGGCCGGACCCGAAGGTCCTGCTGCGCAATTCGCGCTTGTGAGGAAGGCCGTGGTTGCGGGTATGGCGTCAAGCCAACGCCTTCAATCCCGCGTGATTTGTCGCCGGCTCGTTCGACAGCAGAAGCCCGGACTGCAGCAGGATTTCCGCTGTGGCATTGATGTCGGCCTGGATGGCGGCTTCGGCGGCCGCAGGGTCGCGCTTCCGGAGCGCGCCGAGGATCTCGTAGTGATAGGCGATCATGGGCCGTCCGCCAGAGACATAGACTGCCGCGATCAGCGGGCCCATCCGCAGCCACATGTTCTCGATCATGTCGTGCAGCACGGGCAGGCCGGCGATTTCGGCGATCTTGGAGTGAAACAGACGGTTGAGCTTGATGGCGGTGACAGTATCGCCCTTGGTCCGCGCCTCCTCGTTCTCCTCGAGGATGCGCGTCAGCATCACCTCCGAGGTGCGGTCGATGCGCGAGGCGGCGAGCTGGGCGGCGAGGCCTTCCAAGCGTAGCCGGATCAGCCGCACCTCCTGCAACTGATCGACGCGCATCCGCGGGACGCGGATGTCCTTCAGCCCGCGCATTTCAAGCGCCCGTTCCTTGACGAGACGGAGCAGGGCGTCGCGCACCGGCGTGACGCTGACGCCAAGCTGATCGGCGAGGGCCCGGATCCGGACCTTGTCGTCCGGCTGGAGCTGCCCCTCGATCAGGGCAAGGGCAATCTGCGAGTACACGGTCTCGTACAGGCTGCTGCGGTCGACCTGTAAAAACATGTCCTTCACAAGGGGTTCCCTATCTCGCGACGTATCAGCCCGGTCACGATTCAACGTCCCAAGCTATATCAGCCCGCCTGTTTCGTAACCAGCATGCTGATGTTTGATGCATCAAAATGATCTTGACGCATCATGCATCAAATGAATACGAAGGAACCGCCGGAGATCACACGTTCAAAACCCGCGCACGAACTGGGGAGAAGGAACAGGGGCATGGTTGAGCGACAGCCGATCAGGGCGGCATTGGCCGCGTTTCTCGGGACCGCCATCGAGTGGTACGACTTCTACATTTATGGAACGGCCGCCGCGCTGGTGTTCGGCGACGTGTTCTTCGCCACCAAAGATCCCTTCATGGGCGTTCTGGCTTCGCTGGCGACGTTTGCCGTCGGCTTCGTGGCGCGGCCGTTCGGCGCGCTGATCTTCGGGCATCTCGGTGACAAGGTCGGCCGCAAGAAGAGCCTGATCATCACGCTGGCCGTAATGGGCATCGCGACCACGCTGATCGGTATCCTGCCGAGCTTCCATTCCATCGGCATCATGGCCGCGGTCATGCTCGTGCTGCTGCGTTTGGTTCAGGGCGTCGCCGTCGGCGGCGAATGGGGTGGCGCGGTGCTGATTGCCACCGAGCACGCACCGGCAAAATGGCGGACGTTCCTGGCGTCCGCGCCGCAATACGGCAGCCCAATCGGTCTCATCCTGGCGACGCTCGCGTTTCGCGCGGTGTCCGCGCTGCCCCAACAGGACTTTCAGTCCTGGGGCTGGCGCATTCCGTTCATCCTCAGCGGCGTGCTTGTGATCGTGGCCTTCATCATCCGTGCCGGCGTCAATGAAAGCCCCGAGATGCTCGCGCAACTCAACAAGGCGCCGTCCCACGACGTCGTTCCGGTCCGCGAGGTGCTGAAGACCAGGAAGAGAGCGGTGGTGCTCGGCATCGGCCTGAGCCTGCTCGGCATCGCCGGGTTCTATTTCATCACCACGCTGATGATCAGCTACACGACGACCTATCTGAACATCCAGCGCAGCCAGATCCTCGATATCATCTCCTGGGTCGGCATCGTCGAACTCGCTTCATTCCCGGTCGGTTCGTATATTGCCACGAGGATCGGCGAGCGACGCCTGCTGTTGCTGACGACCGGCGCGGCCTGTCTCTGGTCGGCTCCGATGATGATGCTGGTGGTGTCGGGCAGTGTTGCGAATATTGCGATCGGCATCCTGGTTGCGACCTTTCTGATTGGCGCCTACTACGCGGTGATCGCCTCTTATTTGCCGCGGGCATTTCCGGTGCGCATGCGCTACACCGGCATTTCGCTGAGCTTCCAGCTCTGCGGTGCGATCTTCGGTGGCACCACGCCGCTGGTCGGTGTCTGGCTGGCGCACGCCTATGGCGTCCAGTGGGGGCCGCTGGCCGCGCTGTTCGCGCTCATTGCCGCCGGGGCATTCCTGTCGATCTGGTTCCTGCCGGTCGAGGATGAAGCCGCCGCCACGAAGGTCGCGCTCGGCCGGGCGGATCGTTCCGTCTACGCCGTCAACGGCTAGACTGGACTCTCAGGCAGCATTCGCGGCAGCCTGTCGTGGCTGCCGCGCGAGCGCATGTCACAGCCTAATGATTGTATGTCGGAATGCCGGAATGAATGACGTGGCGATCCAGAGCGAATCTCGCGCTTCGGCCGGCGACGTGCTGTCGTCGCACTGGACGCTGCTGCCGCTCGCCGAGGTGGAGGCCCTGGTCGCGCGGATCTACGGCCTGTCCGGTTCGGTGACCCGGTTGTCGAGCGAGCGTGACGAAACCTTCAAATTCGTCGCCGCGACGGATGATGCCTACGTGCTCAAGATCGCCAACCCCGTCGAAGATCCGGCGTCGCTGGCGTTTCAGGACGGCGCGCTGATGCATCTGGAGGCGACGGCCCCGGATGTCCCGGTGCCGCGGCTGATTCCCACCCTGCAGGGCGTGTGCGGCCACGATCTGCCGGTGGCAGGCGGTGCGATCCGGAAGGTGCGCCTGCTCAGCTATCTTGATGGCGACCTGCTCTACCGTTTGCCGGCATCGAGCGCCCGCAACCACGATCTTGGTCGTGTATTGGCGGTGCTCGGTCGGGGGCTCGCCGGCTTCCAGGGGCGTCCGCCCGCCGGCAAGCTGCTCTGGGACATCAGCCACACCCTCGATCTTGCCGACCTCGTCGGCCATGTCGGCGGGGAACGGCAACCATTCGTGCGCGGCGTGCTCGATGCATTTGCGCGAGAGATTCCACCGGTGGCGGGCTCGCTGCCGCATCAGATCATCCACAACGACTTCAATCCCTACAACATCCTGGTCGATGCGACATCGCCGCTGGAGATCGCGGGAATCATCGATTTCGGCGACATGGTGTTTGCGCCGCGCGTCAATGATCTCGCAGTGGCACTGGCCTATCACCTGGCGACCGACGATTGGCAGGACCTCGCGGGCGCGATCCTGCGCGGCTACAGCACTGTGACGCGGCTCGAGGCTGATGAGGTCCACGTGCTTCCGGTCCTGATCAAGGCACGGGTGGCGATGTCGATCATCATCTCGGAATGGCGGGCCGCGAGCCGGCCCGACAACAAGGATTACATCCTGCGAAATCATCACGCTGCCTGGCAGGGCCTGCAGCGTCTGTCCGGATTGTCCGCGTCCGATCTCGAGCGGTTCGTCTCATCCAATTGCGAGGGTTAAGCACATGGCCATGGTCAACGCCTTCACTCCCGAGGACTTCGCCCGGCTCAATCCGGAAGAGCAGCGTCTGATCGAGCGGCGGCAGCGCGTGCTCGGCACCGCCTACCGGCTGTTCTATGAGAGACCGCTGCACATCGTGAAGGGTGAGGGCGTCTGGCTCTACGATGCGAGCGGCAATAAATATCTCGACGCCTACAATAACGTCGCTTCGATGGGGCACTGCCATCCACGTGTGGTCGAGGCGATCACCCGGCAGACCGGCATCCTCAATACCCACACGCGCTATCTGCACGAATCCATCATCTCCTATGCCGAGGCGCTGACGGCGACGTTCCCTACCGCGCTGAGCCAGGTGATGTTCGCCTGCACGGGCAGCGAGGCCAATGATCTCGCGGTGCGCATTGCCCGCCACGTCACCGGCGGCACCGGCATCATCGTGACGAGCCTTGCCTATCACGGCCTGACCAGCGCCGTTGCCGAATTCTCGCCGTCGCTTGGCGAGTTCGTGCATCTCGGCGGCCATGTCAGGACCGTGCCGGCGCCCGATTCCTACCGTACGGCGCCGGGCGACATGGCGGAGCGCTTCGGGCGCGACGTGCGCGCCGCGATCGCCGATCTCGAGCGGCATGGCATCAAGCCGGCGCTTTTGATCGTCGATACGATCTTCTCCAGCGACGGCGTGGTGGCCGAGCCCAAGGGCTTCCTGAAGCCCGCGGTCGACGCCATCCACGCGGCCGGCGGTCTCTTCATCGCCGACGAAGTGCAGCCCGGCTTCGGCCGCACCGGCGATGCGATGTGGGGCTTCCTGCGCCACGGCGTTGCGCCCGACATGGTCACGATCGGCAAGCCGATGGGCAACGGCTATCCGATGTCCGGCGTCGTCGTTCGGCCGGAGGTCGTGGCCGAGTTCGGTGAGCAGGCACGCTATTTCAACACCTTCGGCGGCAATCCCGTAGCGGCCGCGGCCGGCATGGCCGTGCTCGACATCATCAGGGATGAAGGGTTGCAGGCGAACGCCGCCGATGTCGGTGCCTATATGCGCCAGGGACTGCGGCAACTCGGCCGCGACTTCCCGCAGATCGGCGACGTGCGCGGCGCCGGCCTGTTCATCGGCGTCGAGATCGTCACTGATCCCTCGGCGAAAACGCCGGATGCGGCGACAACGGCGCGGTTGGTCAACGGCCTGCGGGAGCGCCGCGTTCTGATCAGCGCCTCAGGGCCGAATGCCAACGTGCTCAAGGTCCGTCCGCCGCTGGTGTTCTCGCGCGACAACGCGGACACCCTAATCGCGGCGCTGCGCGACGTGCTGGCTTCACTGTAGTGACAAGAGTCGAGAGGAAATTTCTCCCGTGAGTGCGAAACACGACCCCGCCCGGACCACGCAAATTGTTGCCGCGGTCGATGCCCTGTTCGACGAGCAGGTGCAGTTCCTGCAGCAGCTCGTCCGCATTCCCTCGCAGCGCGGCGAGGAAGCGGCCGCCCAGGACGTCATGGCGGATGCGATGGCCGGGCTCGGACTTGCGATCGACAAGTGGGTGATCGACGCCGACAGCATGCGCGATCACCCAGGTTTCTCGCCGGTCTCGATCTCCTACGACAAGTCGTGGAACGTGGTCGGCACCCACCGCCCGAAAGCCGCCACCGGCCGTTCGCTGATCCTCAACGGCCACATCGACGTGGTGCCGACCGGCGTTGCGACCTCATGGACCTACGGTCCCTATGAGCCCGTGATCAAGGACGGCTGGATGTATGGCCGTGGCGCCGGCGACATGAAGTCGGGGCTCACGGCCAACCTGTTCGCGCTGAAGGCGCTGCAACGCCTCGGGCTGCAACCCGCCGCCACGGTACACGTGCAGTCCGTGGTCGAGGAGGAGTGCACCGGCAACGGCGCGCTCGCCTGCGTCGTGCGCGGCTATACGGCCGATGCCGCCTTCATCCCGGAGCCACTGGAGCCGAAGCTGTTGCGCGGACAGATTGGCCCGATCTGGATCCGGGTCGAGGTCGCCGGCGCGCCGGGCCATGCCTCCGGCGACTTCGGCAAGGGAGCCGGCGCGATCAACAATGCCATCGAGCTGATCCAGGCGCTCGGTGAGCTCGAGACGCGCTGGAATGCGCGGAAGGACGACTATCCGCCATTCCAGAACCATCCCCATCCGATCAACTTCAACGTCGGCCGCATCGAAGGCGGTGAGTGGACATCGAGCGCGCCATCGGCCTGCGCCTTCGAGGTGCGGGTCGCGGTGTATCCCGGCCAGTCCCCGGCGAACGCCTGCGCCGAGTTCGAGCAGTTCATCGCCGATGTGTCGGCGCGCAATCCATTCCTCGCGACGCACCCGCCGCGGATTTCCTATCCCGGCTTCATGGCGGAGGGCTATCATCTGGTCGATGCCGAGCAGCAGGAGGCCGTGCTGCGCCGCTGCCATGCCGAGGTCTGGGGCGCCGAGCTCAAGGAGCACGCCTTCGCGGCCACCACCGATGCGCGCTTCTTCGGACTCTATGCGGATTGTCCGACGCTGGTCTACGGGCCCTACTGCCGCAATCCTCATGCGTTCGACGAATGCGTCGATCTGGAATCGCTGCGCAAGGTGACGAAAACGTTGGCGCTGTTCATCGCCGATTGGTGTGGCCTCGAGGCGATGGACAGCGAGGCCCGCCGGTAGGGCGTCACGCTCACCGGCCGGCGGCGTTCGGGGGCCGTCGGCCGTCGGCGTCCCGGCAACCTGATGCGCACAATCGCGGCGGAATGTGTTGACGTCGCCCAGCGGGAGCACGACATAGTCGGTACCGCCGGATCCGGGTCACCGCTCAGGAGCAGGGTATGAATGCGCCGCCAAATATCGATTCCGCCCCCAGGGATTCAGACAGCGACGTTGTGCACTGGCTGACCAATGAGACGCGCGAGGAGCGCTTCGTCGACAATATCTTCGCCGAGTTGTGTGTCCGGCTGCAGCGCGCGGGAATTCCGATCAAGCG
Organism: Bradyrhizobium sp. ORS 86; assembly: GCF_045571475.1. NCBI lineage: Bacteria > Pseudomonadati > Pseudomonadota > Alphaproteobacteria > Hyphomicrobiales > Nitrobacteraceae > Bradyrhizobium > Bradyrhizobium sp. ORS 86. The sequence continues at coordinate 1,752,193 of NZ_CP120699.1, forward strand.
GGCGTCCCTCCATCTCCTGATCCAGCACCCCCAATGGCTCGGCGCCCGGATCCTGTGGGTCCACGGGATACGGGAGGCCACGATTACGCGGGTCGATTACGACGTCAGGCAGCGACCCGAATATATCGGCAGCCCGGTTGCGGAGATCCAGGACGGCGCCAGCGAGATCCGGGAGAATCTCGAACGCGATCCGGCGCTCGGCCGCAAGCATGGCGTCTATGACGAGTTGCGCTCGAAGGGCCTGACCGATTATGTGGCGTGGCCGATGCACCATACGCTCGGAAAGCGGCATGCGGTGGCGTTCTCAACAGACCGGCCCGGCGGCTTCGACGACGCGCATATTGCGGGCCTGTTGCGCGTGATGCCGATCCTGTCGATGGTCAGCGAAATCCGCATGAAGAACCGGATGGCCCGCACGCTGCTCGAAACCTATGTCGGCTCGCATGCGGGCGAGCTCATCCTGGCCGGCGCCACAAGGCGCGGAAGCGGGACCACGGTGCGTGCCGCGATCATGATCTGCGACCTGCGTGATTTCACCCGGATCTCCGACAGTTGGCCGCGGGACGACGTCATCGGTCTGCTGAATGACTATTTCGACGCGATGTCGGAGCCAATCGCGCGACACGGCGGCGAGATCCTGAAATTCATGGGCGACGGTCTGCTTGCCATCTTTCCGCTCAGCGAGCCGTCGGCCTGTGCAAACCTGCTGCATGCCGTGACCGAGGCGCGTCAGGCCATGGCCGCCCTGAACGCGAAGAGCCGTGAGGCCGGTGGCGCGCCGCTGAACTTCGGCATCGGCGTCCACGTCGGAGACGTCATGTACGGCAATATCGGTTCGCGGACGCGGCTCGACTTCACCGTCATCGGCCCCGCGGTCAACATGGCTTCGCGCCTCGAGACCCTCACCAAGCAGGTGGGACGAACGGTGCTGCTGTCCCGCGCATTTGCCGACCTGGTGGCAAGCGATTTCGAGCTCGAACGCGTCGGCGAATTTCCGGTGCGCGGCTTCAGTGACCCGATCGAGCTGTTTGCATATTAGCGGTGAATCTCGACCAGATGACGGCAAAGGACCGTCCGCTATTTCTACGATTCTGACTTCTCTGTCAGAAACTAACTCACTCATGATCGCGAACATCGCGCGTCATTCTCCGAAAAATTTAGGAACTGCTGGAGATCAACTGCATTCAAGCGTTCGGCGCAGCCGACCGGCTTTGCGCCTTGGCGAACGCAAACGAAGAGGAGTTGATGATGAGAAGACTCGCAATCATCGCAGCAGGCGTATCATTGCTTGCGGGCACGTGCCCCAGCCAGGCCTCCGACCACCTGTTCACGGCGGTAGGTGCTGGCGGCCTGACGACGACCTCCAGCAACCCGTTCGTCAAAACCAATGGACGGTCGGCCGACACCGTGCCCGGTCAGGGAAGCCCGCTGTCCGGTGCAGATCACACAACCCCGGCGGTCGAAATGGGGTCGTTGCTCACGCACCACTTCACGCAGCCCAACACGAATGCCAATCCCGGCAACGGCACCCTGAAGACCCCTCCGCCGGTGACGGCAGGAAAGGTGGCACCCTCAGCCAACAGTCCGCATACAGCGGTCATCATACCCTGATCCGGCCGACAGCGATCGCTTCGGACCGCATCCCGCGGCGGCGCGCGTACGTCTCGGTTCTCTGAGCCGTCTCGCGCCGCCCGTGAAGCAGAACGAAAGGCGGCCACGCCTGTTCTCAAAAATGGAGCACCGCATCAGCTAGCGCGGCGAGATCACCATTCGCACGGACAAACAGCCGAAATTGTCTCGAAGCCTTCTGGCGCGTGTCGCACTGGGAGCGTTGGCGATTGCCGTCACCTATCCGCTGTGGGCCCCTGACAATTCGAGCTCCGCGATCGGGGATAATCGCGACGATCTGCGCTATGTCAGCATCGCGCGCGACAACGTCGTTCAGAATGTCACCGCCTCGGGAACGCTCGAGGCGGTCGACACGGTCGAGGTCAGCTCGCAGCTCTCGGGGCAGGTCGCCAAACTGATGGCTGACCACAATTCCCGCGTCCGGACCGGCGAGCCGCTCGCCGCGCTCGACGCCGCGACATTTGAAGTCCAGGTCAGGGAAGCGGAAGCCGCGCTTGCGATCGCGCTGGCCCAGCACGAGGAGGCCAAGGCCGCCGTCGAGGGCGCGCAGGCGCGCCACGAGGATGCCCTGCGCGATCTTCAGATCAAGAGCACGCTGAGCAGGAACGGCAGCGTTTCGCAGCGCGATGCCGAGCGCGCACAGATAGCGGCCCGCTCGCGTGCCGCGGAAGCATCCGCCGCCAAGGCAGGCGAGCAGATGCGGGCGGCCGGAGTCATGGCGGCGCGCGCCGCACTCGAACGGGCCCGGCTCGATCTGGAACGCAGCACCATCAAGTCTCCGATCGACGGGATCGTGATTCGACGCAGCGTGGAGCTTGGCCAAACCGTGGCTGCAAGCCTGCAGGCGCCGACATTGTTCACCATCGCGCGCGATCTTTCTGACATGCGCGTGAGTGCATCCGTCAGCGAGGCCGACATTGGCGCCGTGCAAACCGGGCAGCGCGCCTTATTCAGCGTCGACTCTTATCCCGGCCGCGCGTTCGAAGGCCGCGTCCTCGAGATCCGAAAGGCGGCACAGATGGTGCAAAACGTGGTGACCTATACCGTGATGATTTCGGCGCCCAACCCCGATGGCTTGTTGCTTCCGGGGATGACGGCTGACGTCCGCGTCATGGTTCAGGAGCAACAGGACGTGATGGTCGTTCCCAATGCCGCGCTGAGTTTTCGGCCGACCCGTGACCGTCCGGACAATCACGCCCCCGGGGAGGGGCTGATCTGGATCCGCGCCAAATCGGGCCATCTCGAGCCCACCGTCGTATCACTGGGCGCTACCGGAGATTCGCTGACCCAGATCATGTCGCCGGATCTCAAGGTCGGCGAGCGGGTCGCCGTCGGTTACCGGAGTAAACCCTGACAATGGGAGCCGCCCGGCCGGTTAGCGTATGAGCCTGCTCGTCACACTCGATCACGTCCACAAGCTGCATCGGCTCGGCGACCAAACCGTTCGCGCGTTATCGGATGTCTGTCTGGAGATCGATCGCGGAGATTTCGTCGCCGTCGTGGGGCCGTCCGGATCGGGGAAATCGACGCTGCTCTCGATCCTGGGTTGCCTCGACCAACCCACGCGCGGGCATTATCTTCTGCACGGCGAAAATGTGTTTGCGCAGTCGAAAAGCCGCCTGAGCGAGCTGCGAAACCGGCGCATCGGCATCGTGTTTCAAAATTTCAATTTGCTGCCGCGCCTGACCGCGCTCGAGAATGTCACGTTGCCGCTGTTCTATCGACGCGAACCGCTGCAAAATCCGGATGCGACGGCGCGTGCCGTTCTCGAACGGGTCGGTCTCGGCGCCCGGATCCACCATATGCCGGCCCAGCTCTCGGGAGGCGAGCAGCAGCGGGTTGCGATCGCACGGGCGATCGTCAACGGTCCCGACCTTCTCCTCGCCGATGAGCCGACCGGGGCACTCGACACAAGCACGCGTGATGCCATTCTCGCGCTCCTCCGCGAGCTGCAGCGCGCCGCGCTCACCGTCGTGCTCGTGACCCACGATCTCGAGGTCGCGGCATGCGCGCGGCGCGCGATCAGGCTTCGGGACGGAGCCGTCGTTGGCGACTCCCGACGTTGCGACAGTGCGTGAATATTGACAGGCGTGGGCCGCCAATGCGATCGCTCAGCTATGTTCATCTGGCGTTTCGGTCGGTGCGTGCGCACATCCTGCGCTCCATTCTCGCCGTGACCGGCATTGTCATCGGAGTTGCTGCTGTCGTGATTGTGGTCGCGGTGGCGGAAGGGGCACGTGCCGAAATCTCCGAGCAGATAAATTCGCTTGGCTCGAATCTGTTGCTGGTGAAGCCTGGCGCGCAGCTCGCACACGGCGTGCGGCAACAGGCGGGGACTATCCTCTCGCTCACGAGCGCCGATGCGCTGGCGATCGCCCGCGAGGTGCCCGACATTGTCATCGCTGCACCATTTGTCGGTGAGCAAAAGACGACAGTATCGGGCGACTTGAATTGGTCGACTCTGGTTGCGGGCGTGACGCCGGATTTCTTCGAAGCGCGAGGTTGGAGACTCGCGGAGGGTCAACTCCTCAACGATGATCACGTTACATCGGCTGCAAAGGTCGCGGTGATCGGCCGCACCGTCGCGCGCGAACTGTTCAAGGGCAGGGACCCGCTTGGCCATTTCCTGCGCATTGAACGCGCCTCTTACCTCGTGATCGGACTGCTTGCCGAGAAAGGCCAGGACTTCACAGGCCGAGACCAGGACGACGTCATGTTCATTCCGTTGTCATCCGCGAAAATCTTCACGATCGGGCGCAGCCAGGCCAACCCGGATGCGGTGCATACGATTCTCGTGAAGACCGAATCCGCTGAGGCGATGCAGTCAGCAGAATCGGCGATTGCCCGGGTGCTGCGGCAGCGTCATAAGATCGTGGGGCGCAAGTCCGACGATTTCAGCATTCAGAACCTTATCCAGGTCGCCCAGACGCACGACCGGGCCTATCGACAATTCACCTTGCTGGTGTCCACGCTTGCGGGAATCTCCCTTCTGGTTGGCGGCATCGGCGTGATGAACATCATGCTCGTATCGGTCACCGAACGGATCAATGAGATTGGAATTCGGTTGGCCTTTGGCGCCCGGCCACAAGACATCCGCTGGCAGTTTCTATTGGAAGCGGTGCTGCTGTGCACGATCGGCGGCTTGTTGGGGCTCCTTGCCGGCTATGCATGCGCTCGTGTCATCCCCTCGGCGCTCGGCTGGCCGATCGAGGTCAACGAACGGATGGCGCTGATCGCGATCGCCTGCTCGAGCGTCATCGGCATTGGCTTCGGTCTTCTGCCCGCCGAGCGGGCCGCGCGGTTGGATCCGGCAACGCTGCTCAGGTCGGGATAGGAGGAAAACCGGGTCAGGCAACTCAAGCCGCGGTCACCAGCCAACGAATAGTCAGCGATTAAAAGGTCTCGGTGATCTTGCTCAGGCGAGGGGGACGATCCGGGTCAAATCCACTTGCGCGCGCCGTCTGCTCGATCATCCGGTAGGCCGGAACCAGCATCGTGATCGGGTCGGTGGCGGGCTCGTCCTCGGGCAGCCACGGCAGCGAGCCGTGCGGTCCGCCGCAGAGATGCAGCGTGATCTTTTGCTCTCGCAATTCTTCCGCCAGTGCATCTACCGTTGCGGCCGTTTCATCCATGAGGCGCATCATGACAACCGGCGTGCGCGACGATAGCGCGGCACGCGGCCCATGCTGCAACTCGGCGGCACTCAGACCAACGGAAGGCAGACGCAGGATTTCCGAAAGCTTGAGCGCGATCTCCCGCGCCGATCCCAGGCCCAGGCCCCTCGCCGCCACAAACACAGCCGACGCCCTGGCGAGATCATCGGCGATCACGGACCAGTCGAGTGCCAGCGCGCCGTGCAGGCGCTCGGGCAGCTTGTCGAGAGCTGACCGCAGCGCATGATCTTCCGCCAGTTCGGCAACAAGTCCGACGCAGGCTGCCATCGAGCCGATCACGGTCTTGGTTGCCGCTACGGAGTGCTCCTGGCCGGCTTCGATCGGAATGACGAACTCGGCTTCGTCAGCTACCGGCGACGACGTCGCGTTGACGATGGCGATGGTGCGGGCGCCCGCGATGCGCGCCGACCTGGTGGCCGCGACAAGATCAGGGCTGCGCCCGGATTGCGAGATCACGACGAACAGCGCGTGGCGCAGCATCAACGGCGTGCGGAATGCCGTGATCACAGAGGGAGCGCTGGCTGAAACCGGAAGGCGAAGGCGTGTCTCGACAAGGTATCTCAAGAAGACCCCGGCATGCCCGGAGCTTCCCCGGCCGCACACGACGCACAGGGGGACAGAGCCGATTCCAGTTCGCCGTGCGATGTCGCGCGTGGCGGCGCGGTTACGGACAATTCTGGCGACAACATCCGCGCTTTCTCCGATTTCGTTTGCCATCGCGGATGTCGTCACGACTTGACTGCTCCGCTTGGCCTGCGCTCCGCCGTTACCTTGGGATGTCGATCGCCCTTGGCGAGTTCGGCAAACACGCGCCGAAGGTTGCCGTCACAGCTTTTCAGAACCGCGTCGGCATCATCCCTGTCGACACCCAACGCCAGAAGGACTGCCGTCTTGATGTCTCCCTCGGCCTGTTCAAGCGAGCGTGCCGCGTGCTGCGGATCGCAGTGCGCGATTTGCGCCACCATCGCCTCGGCACGCCGCTTCAGCTTGGCATTGGTCGGCGGCATGTTGACCATCATGCCGCGATACACCCGGCCGAGGCGCAGCATGATCCCTGAGGAGATCAGGTTGAGCACAACCTTCTGGGCGGTGCCCGCCTTCATCCGCGTGGAGCCGGCGATCAGCTCGCGGCCGGTCTCGATCAAGATCGGAAAATTTGCCGATGCCAGTAGCGTGGTGCCGGGATTGTTGGCGATACCGATCGTCACCGCGCCGAAAGAGCCGGCCTGCTGTAGTGCCGCGACCGTGAATGGTGTGGTGCCGCTGGCGGCAACGGCGATCACCACGTCGTGCGGCGTAAGCCGCGCGGCATTGATTTGGGTAACCGCAGCATCGACATCGTCCTCCGCCCCCTCGATGCTGGTGACGAACGCGCTGTCTCCGCCGGCGACGATGAAGCGGACGCGCTCGCGGGGCCAGGCGAAGGTCGGCATCAACTCGGCGCCGTCCTGCACCGCCACGCGGCCGGAGGTGCCGGCCCCGACATACACGATGCGTCCGCGGTCGCCCAGCGCGGCCTTGGCCGCGTCGGCGGCCGCAGTAATCGCGGGAAGGGCATGGCCGATCGCGGCGACGGCCGCAAGCTGGCCCTCCCACATGGCTTCCATCGCTGACGCCAGTGGCCATGCATCAAGGTCGGCAAAACGGGGGTCAACTTCCTCGGTAGCCATATAGTTGATCCATGCGCTATCAAACGCTGAACTTTGAAGCTTGTTCATGGTCAGTTTTTCCCTGGGGCAGGTCAATCCGCCCTCGCGCAACCAGTAACGCGCCCGCCGCTGCGTCGGCGTCGGGACCCTTCAGGCGGCCGCGTAGGTCGGGTGTCAGCCAGGGTGCAATGGCATCGGCGAGCCCGCCCACCAGCGAAAGCCGGTCGATTCCTCTCGCCAGGAACAGATCGAGCAGATCGCCAATGGCATCGGCCGCGCGTTCGACAATGCGACGGCCGACCGGGTCACCCTGATTGGCGTGCCGCATCACGATCGGGGCGAACGCAGCGTAGTCTGTGGCCCTGGCTTCCTCCGACCAGGCCACCGCCTGGTACGGATCATGATCGAATGCGCCCAGCACCTCCGCAAGCAAGGGGGTCAGCTCGCTGCGGCGATCCGCGGCCCGCAGCGCCAGTCGAACAACCTGCAGGCCGATATCGGCACCGCTGCCCTCGTCCGACACGGGAAAGCCGTAACCGGCAAGACGGATTTCGCGGCCGTCGATCAGGCCGACGCCCACTGAGCCCGTGCCGGCCACCACGATGGCCCCGTTCGCGCCGCTATGGGCGCCGAGACAGGCCGCTAAGCCGTCGCTGATAAAGATAACGGACGCAAAGGGATGGGCAATATTTTTGAGTGCCGCTTCCGCGCCGCGGCGGCCAAGCCCGGCGAGGCCAATTCCGGCGTGCATTTGCGCAAAATCCTCGCGCGCCAGCCCCGCCTGTGCGGCGGCCGCTTCGGTTGCCTCCATGATGGAGCGCCAGGCCTTTTCGACGCCAATCCGCGTCGTGGCAGGTCCCGAGCTTGCTTCGCCGAGCAGCCTGCCCTTGTCATCTTCAATCCGGGCGCGGCAGCGGGTTCCGCCCCCGTCAATTCCGAGATACGTGGTACCCTTCGTTGCCATCGGATGTTAACGCGAGGACTTCGGTCCGGGTCCCCCAACGCCTAGATGGGGGAATATTTGAGGTTACGGCACTCGTCTCACGGGTCTGTGACTGCCACTCTCGGATGAATGCTGATGGGCGACTGCTCCTCTTCCGACGTTCTTACGATTGCTGCGCCGCAAATTTTTGACGGTATCGCCATGCGCGGGCCGGGGTCGGTCAGGATTCTGAATGGTCGGATCGAAAGCATTGCATTCGGGGGGGCACAGCCGCGCGCGCCAATCGAGCTTCCTTCAGGTGCGATCCTTGCACCCGGCTTCATCGACATTCAGGTGAATGGAGGCGGGGGCGTTCTTCTCAACGAGCAGCCGACGGAGGCCGGCGTTCGGTGCATCGTCGCGGCGCACCGCAAGGCGGGGACCACGGGCTGCTTGCCAACCCTCATCACGGATCGAAGCGAGGTCATCGAGCGATTGGCTGCAGCAGCTCAGGCGTGCCTTGGAATTCCCGGCGTGCTCGGCTTTCATTTGGAAGGTCCGGCCCTCAACAGGGCTCGCAAGGGAATTCATCCCGAAGCCGAGATACGTGTGCCCGATCGGCGGGATCTTGCCGCCATCAAAAGCTTTGGAGGGTGCGGCCGGTCCGTTGTGACCTTGGCCCCGGAATGCGTACCCGCGGCCATGATCGACGAATTGATCGGCGTGGGATTGCGTATCGCAGCCGGCCACAGCGACGCCACCGCGGCCGAGATCAGGCTGGCGGTCGATCGCGGCGTCTCGGGGGTGACGCATCTGTTCAATGCCATGTCGCAGTTGCATGCCCGCGAGCCGGGCTTCGTGGGCGCCGCGCTCGGGGATGACCGGCTGTTTGCGGGGATCATCTGCGACGGCATCCATGTTGACCCTGCCTGCTTGCGTGTTGCCTTCCGCTGCAAGGGGCGCGACCGATTGATGCTGGTTACCGATGCCATGCCATTGGCGGGCACGAGCGATCGGCAATTCATGCTGCACGGAAGGCAGATCACGTTGCATGAAAATCGCCTGACCGGACCCGATGGCACACTCGCGGGCGCGCACCTCACCATGATCGAGGCGGTGCGCAACGCCGTTGCAATGCTCGGAATCTCCCTCGTCGATGCCCTCATCATGGCCTCTCGGACGCCCGCGGCATTTCTCGGCCTTGACTCCGAGCTTGGACGGATCGCGCCCGGCTACCGCGCGGACCTTGTCGCTTTCAATCCGAACTTCGAAGTCGTCGACACATGGATAGGCAGTGTCGGTTCGATGGGCGAGGCGAGCGAGGGTTAGATGGGTAGCCATCCCATCATCGTGCAGAAATATGGCGGTGTCTGTCTCGAAACGCCGGCAAGAATTCGCGCGGTGGCGAGCAGCCTCGCCGAGCTACATGGCCGTGGTTATCGGGTCGTGGCGATCGTCTCTGCCATGGGCACGACCACCGACCAACTGATCCAGATGGCTTATAAGGTGAGCCCTGCTCCCAATCGCCGTGAACTCGACATGCTGCTGACCACCGGCGAGCGGATCAGCATGTCCCTGATGAGCATGGCGCTTTCCGATCTCGGCGTGCCCGCGATCAGCTTTACCGGCAGCCAAGCCGGCGTGATGACCGATGACTCGCATTCCTCGGCACGCATTCTGGATGTGCGGCCCATTCGGGTGCGTGAGGAGCTTGATCGTGGGCGCGTTGTGGTGCTGGCAGGATTTCAGGGCGTGAACCCGGCGACGAGGGAAATCACCACGCTCGGCCGGGGCGGCAGCGACACCACGGCCGTTGCGATGGCCGCGGCGCTCAAAGCCGAGCGCTGTGAAATCATCAAAGAGGTCGACGGCATTTGCTCGGCCGATCCGCGCATAGTGCCGGATGCGATCCCGCTGCGGCAAGTGGACTTCGCATCCCTGTCCGAGATGTGCTTCTGGGGCGCAAAGATCCTGCATTTCCGCAGCGTCGAGCTGGCGCAAACTCAGGATGTGCCACTGGTTCTCAAGCAGTGGGGTGGCATTGAACACAGCACCGAAGTGATGAAAGAGGTTGCGGACATGGAAAACGGGAAGGTTCTCGCCGTCAACTCGATGGCTCGGGTCGAGCATGTGGAGATCGATTGCAGCGATCTCAATCACGGCTTTGAGAAATTCGCGCAGCATCTCAAGCAAAACAGCCTGTCGTGGCCGCAGCTCCTCGCCTCACGCTTCGCCATGGGAAAGACCAGCATGACCGTGGCCTCGGATTCAGAGTGGCTCGACGCGCTGTTGCGCACGCTGGAGGACGTCAAGGATTTGCGTAAGCAGCGCGAGGCTTCAAGCTCGGTGAGCCTCACTTGCGTCGGCGCCGTTTCGTCGGAATTGCCGTTCAGGGCATTGCAGGTTCTCGGACATCACGGGATTGTCCCCGACAGGTACGTGTTGTCGCCGCATTCGATCAGCCTGTTTGTCCCCGTGGAGAGCCGGGAGGCCGCCGTCAGGGCGCTGCATACGCTTGTCCAGCAGGCATAGCGTCGAGAAGTGTGGGATTGCTTCCGTTTACGCTCTGCTCTCCAATATTGCGGTGACGGACAAACAGACCTTCCATCAGCGCTTCCACTTCGCTCAGGTAGTGTTGGATACGCTTCGCCCTTCGGTCGTGCGTGGCCTTCCCAGCCATCGCTCGTTGCACCGATCCGCCTTCACCCTGCGGGCTTCGCCGCGATAGCTTTCGCACCGCGCTTGGCGTTTGTGGCACGCGCCTGCCAAGTCGAAGCTCGCTCACAATCGCTTTGTTGAACGTTCAGTAAAGTAGTTTGCTAAACATCGTAACGACACTAACCGTCTAAATCTTCTGTTATTCAGATAGACCGAATTGCTTCGGTCGAAGCAAACTCCTGCGCGCGCGAACGTCGCAAATATTTCGCCGGGGCGCGAGAAACCCGCTTGACGCCGAAAAAAATTTAGTAATACGTTTAGTGATATAGAAAAGCTAAACATCGCGCATCGAGCCGATGTGTAGGAGGAGCCCAAGCCATTCCGGAGCCGTCTCCGGAAGCGGTCCATATCGTCCTTCACTCATCGCTCCTCAACTCGGTTTCAGGGTCTTGGCGTCGTTCCGGCAGGGCGCGCCGAGCGGGTTAGATGCTTCAACGAGAGAGGAAACGGATATGCGGACATTCAATTGGTTGAAAAGCTCGGCGGCCACCACGGTTCTAGGGGCGGCGCTGCTGGGCGTATTCGGCGGAGGCGAAGCTGCGGCCCAGGGCAAGCAGCTCACGCTGTGCTGGGCGGCATGGGATCCGGCCAACGCGCTGGTCGAGCTTGGCAAGGACTTCACCAAGCAATCCGGCATCGAGATGAAATACGAGTTCGTCCCCTGGACCAGCTATGCGGATCGCTTTCTCAACGAGCTCAACTCCCACGGCAAGCTCTGCGACCTGATCATCGGCGACAGCCAGTGGATCGGCGGCGCCGCCGAGAACAAGTGGTACGTCAAGCTCAACGACTTCTTCGCCAGGGAGAAGATCTCGATGGACGACTTCGTCCCGGCGACGGTGGTCGGTTATTCGCAGTGGCCGAAGAATTCGACGAACTATTGGGCGCTGCCGGCAATGGCTGACGCGGTCGGCTGGACCTATCGCAAGGACTGGTTCTCGCGGCCAGAGATCCAGTCGGCGTTCAAGGCCAAGTACGGCCGCGATCTGGCGCCGCCGAAGACCTACGACGAGTTGAAGCAGATCGCGGAGTTCTTCCAGGGCCGCGAGATCGACGGCAAGAAAGTCTATGGCGCCTACATCTTCACCGAGCGCGGCTCCGAAGGCATCACCATGGGCGTGACCAACGTGCTCTACAACTACGGCTTCAGCTACGACAACCCGAAGAAGCCGTATCAGATGCAGGGCGTCGTCAACTCGGCCGAGGCGACCAAAGGGCTCGAGTTCTACAAGGAGCTCTACAAGTGTTGCACTGCGCCCGGCATGACCAACGCCTACATGCAGGAGGGGCTCGACGCCTTCAAGTCCGGACAGGTGGCGATGCAGATGAATTGGTTCGCCTTCTTCCCCGGCCTCTACAAGGATCCGAATGTCGGGGGCGACAAGATCGGCTTCTTCGTCAACCCGGCTGGCCCGAGCGGGCATTTCACCCAGCTCGGCGGGCAGGGCATCTCGGTGGTCGCGACCTCCGACCACAAGGATGACGCGCTCGCTTACATCAAATGGTTCGCGCAGCCCGCCGTGCAGCAGCGCTGGTGGCAACTCGGCGGCTACTCTGCCTTGAAGGCCGTGGTCGACGCGCCGGACTTCCCGAAGAGCGCGGCATTCGCGCCGCAATTCCTGGAGTCGATGGCTATCGTCAAGGACTTCTGGGCCGAGCCGTCCTACGCGCAGTTGCTGCTCGACATGCAGAAGCGCGTGCATGACTACGTCGTCGCCGACAAGGGCACGGCGCAGCAGGCCCTCGATCTGCTGGTCAAGGACTGGACCAAGGTCTTCAAGGAGCAGGGCAAGCAGGTCGCATCACAATAGACGAGCCGTATCGACCGAACCGGGTTTCCCCGAGCGGAGTGTCTCGGGGAAACCGTCCCAGCCCGCAGATGGACAAGATGACCACGATCTCTCAACCTGATGATGCCACGGTCGCCGGCATGGGCGAGCCTGCGAGGTCTCGGACCACGCGCCGCGTGCGCGGCCTGTCGGACCGCGCCATCGCCTGGCTGTTCGTGGCACCGACGATCGCGCTCTTGCTGGCGATCAACATCTTCCCGCTGGTGTGGATGATCCGGCTGTCCTTCACCAGTCTCAATCTCAGCATGTCCTATCTGCCGCTGCGCTTCGTCGGCCTCGACAATTTCACCGATATTCTCGGCGACGAAGACGTCTGGCTCCGATTGCAGACTACGGCGCAGTTCGTGATCTGGTCGGTCACGTTTGAGGTGATCATCGGATTCGGCCTCGCGCTGCTGATCAATCGCCAGTTCCGTGGCCACAGCTTCTGGACCACCATCCTCTTGTTGCCGATGATGCTGTCGCCGGCGGTGGTCGGCAACTTCTGGACCCTGCTGCTGCAGCCGCAGATCGGGCCGTTCAATTATCTGATCAGCCTGTTCACAGGCGTGCCGCCGAGCGCGTTCAGCATGACCGGTCAGGTCTCGCTTGCACCCTGGACCATCGTGCTGGTCGACACCTGGATGTGGGCCCCCTACGTCATGCTGATCTGCCTGGCCGGGCTTCGTTCCATTCCCGATTACCTCTATGAGGCGGCCGAAGTCGATCGCGCCTCAGCCTGGCGGCAGTTCTGGTCGATCACGCTGCCGATGACGGTCCCGTTCCTGATGCTGGCGGTGCTGTTCCGGGCGATCGAGAACTTCAAGATGTTCGACATGGTCAACCTGCTGACCTCCGGCGGACCGGGGTCGACGACGGAGCTCGTCTCGATCACGCTGAAGCGCGCCGCCTTCGAGAAATGGCGCACTGGCTATTCGTCCGCGCTCGCCATCATCCTGTTCGTCACCGTGTTCGGTGCCGCCAACATCTACGTCAAAGCGCTCAACAAGGTGAAGCAACGATGACCGTCGCCACATCCACCGCGCATTCCATCGTCGAGGCATCGCCCCGTTCGAAGGCCGTGGCCGGCGGCCTCGTCATCCTCTACGCCGTGATCACGATCCTGCCGCTGCTCTGGATCGTCGCCACCGCGTTCAAGTCGCAGAGCGACGCCATCGCCTATCCGCCCAAGGTGATCTTCGAGCCGACGCTGGAAGGCTATGTCAACCTGTTCACCGTACGCACCCGCCAGACGCCGGATTTCATCGCCAAGCTGCCGCCGCCGGAGACCTGGTATGACAAGCTCGTGCGCCAGCGCGACATGGTGATCGCAGGACCGTCCAAGGTCGTGCCGCGCTTCGTCAACTCGCTGATCATCGGCTTCGGCTCGACGTTCCTCGCGGTCTTCCTCGGCACGCTCGCGGCCTACGCCTTCTCGCGTTTCCGCATTCCCTTGGCGGACGATCTCCTGTTCTTCATCCTGTCGACGCGGATGATGCCGCCGGTTGCGGTCGCGATCCCGATCTATCTGATGTATCGGCAGCTCAATCTGACCGACACCAGGCTCGGCATGATCCTGCTTTACACCGCCGTGAACGTCTCGCTCGCGGTCTGGCTGCTCAAGGGGTTCATCGACGAGATTCCGCGCGAGTATGAGGAAGCTGCCCTGGTCGACGGCTACACGCGGCTGCAGGCGCTGCGCAAGGTGGTGTTGCCGCAGGCGGTCACGGGGATTGCCGCCACCGCGATCTTTTGCCTGATCTTCTCGTGGAACGAATACGCCTTCGCGGTTCTGCTGACCAGCGGCGAGGCGCAGACCATGCCGCCCTTCATTCCCTTCATTATCGGTGAGGGCGGACAGGACTGGCCGGCGGTTGCCGCCGCGACCACGCTGTTCGTCGTGCCGATCGTCCTGTTCACCGTGCTGCTCCGCAAGCATCTGCTGCGCGGCATCACCTTCGGAGCTGTGCGCAAATGAGCGGTTCTGCTGTTGCCAAAAGCGGAATGTCCCGCTGGTTCCGTCGCGGGCCCTGGGAGACCGCGACAATGACCCTGATCGGAGGCGGCATCATCATGCTGGTGCAGCCGCTCTCCATGGATCTCTACAGCTATTCCTTCGTGACGATCCTCGCCGGCACGGTCGGCTATGTCATCGTCAGCCATTTTCCGGAGTAGAGGGTGACATGGCACAAATCCGCGTCGAAAACCTGCGCAAGTCGTTCGATCAGTTCACGGCCGTGCACGGCTCGAACTTCACGATCGATGACGGCGCCTTCTTTGCCATGCTTGGCCCGTCCGGCTGCGGCAAGACCACCACGCTACGCATGATTGCGGGTCTCGAGCTGCCGACCGAGGGCAGGATTCTGCTCGATGGCGAGGACGTGACGTTCCGCCGTGCCGCCGCCCGCGACATCGCTTTCGTGTTCCAGTTGTTCGCGCTCTATCCGCATATGAACGTCGCGGAGAACATCGCGTTTCCCCTGAAGTGTCAGGGTATGGCGAAGCCAGAGATCTCCACGCGGGTGCAGGAGACGGCGCGATTGCTGCGGATAGAGCATCTGCTGTCGAGCAAGACATCGAAGCTCTCGGGCGGCGACCGCCAGCGGGTTGCGCTCGGCCGCGCCATGGTGCGACGGCCGAAGGCGTTTCTGATGGACGAGCCGCTCGGCGCGCTCGATGCCGAGTTTCGCCATCTGATGTGCAGCGAACTCCGCGATTTGCACGAGCGGATCGGCGCCACCACGGTCTATGTCACGCACGACCAGCTCGAGGCGATGTCGATGGCTGATCAAATCGCCGTCATGAACAAGGGATGTGTCGAGCAGATCGGTTCACCGCAGGAGATCTACGACCGGCCTGCGAGCATGTTCGTCGCCGACTTCATCGGCTCGCCGTCGATGAACTTCCTGCGCTTCGAAGGTGGCCTCAAGTCCGGCGATCGGACCATCGCCTTCCACGATGCGCACGTTGCGGTGCCGGAAATTCGTCAGGATTGCGCGCCCGCGCCACTGGCGCTCGGGGTTCGCCCGGAGCACATCCGCTTCAGCGACGCGGCGGCCGTCCGTGGCGAGGTGTTCGGTGCAGAGTATCTCGGCACCACGCAGATCGTCACCGTCGATACCGCCCACGGCCGTGTCGCCGCGCGGCTGCCTGCCAGCGTGTCGGTGCGGATCGGCGAGACGGTTGGGCTCGCGTTCAGCTTGGACAGGCTGGTGCTGTTCGACGTCGGTAGCGGTCTTGCGATCCCGATCGCCGATGACGGGAGTGTGCATCATGGCTGATGTCGCCTTACGCAACATCACCAAGCGCTTCGGCGCGGTGGAGGCTGTGCGCGACCTCTCGCTGACGGTAAACGACGGCGAGTTCCTGGTGTTGCTCGGATCGAGCGGCGCGGGCAAGACCACGACGCTGCGGCTGATCACGGGGCTGGAGAGACCGGACGGCGGCTCGATCATGATCGACGGGCGCGACGTCACCCGTGACCCGCCCGGGTCGCGCGATATCGCGTTCGTCTTCCAGCAATATTCGCTCTACCCGCACTTGACGGTCTATGACAATCTGGCGTTTCCGCTGCGCTCGCCCGCGAGGCGCGTGCCGGAGCCCGTCATTCGCAAGCGCATCGAGCAGACTGCGGAGCTGCTGCATATCACAAGCAAGCTGAACAACCGCGCAACCCGGCTCTCCGGTGGCGAGATGCAGCGCGTCGCGATCGGCCGTGCGCTGGTGCGCGATCCCTCGATCTATCTGATGGACGAACCGCTGTCGTCGCTGGACGCCAAGCTTCGCTCCGAGCTTCGTCTTGAGCTCAAGCGGATCCAGCTCGATCTCGGCGCCACCATTCTCTACGTGACCCACGATCAGGTCGAGGCCATGACCATGGCGTCCCGAATCGGTGTGATCAGGGATGGCCAGTTGCTTCAGTGCGGCACGCCGCGGGAGATTTATGAAAGCCCCTCGTCGAGCTATGTCGCCTCGCGTCTCGGCACGCCTCAAATCAACTTCCTGCCCGCCCGCCTCCTGTCCGACGTCCCGATCCCGCCCGGAACCGAGACGGTCGGCATCCGCACCGAGCACCTGCGGATCAGCGCGCGCAATGGCGGGCAGATGGTTGGTCGCGTGCACAGGGTCGAGCACCTCGGCGAGCAGAATCATGTCCATCTGGACTATAAGGGTGAGACATTGGTGACGCTTGCGGATCCGCATCAGCCGCTGCAGGCCGGTCAGGAGGTCGAATTGCATCTGATGCACCCGCTCTGCTTCGATTCTGCAGGGCAGCGCGTTCTTGCACCGGCCCATTGAGAGGATTGTTAGCGATGTCGATACAAGCCGAGACATTCAAGTCGCTGGTCAGAGCGGCCGCCGAGCAGGTCATCGCCAGCGCGCCGGAACTGACCAGCCTGGATCAGGCGATCGGCGATGGCGACCACGGCACCAACATGAAGCGCGGCTGGGAGGCTGTGCTCGGCAAGCTCGATACGATCTCGGCGCAGCCGCTCGACGAGGCGCTGAAGATGATCGGCAAGACGCTGGTGATGACGGTCGGCGGCGCCTCCGGGCCACTCTATGGCAGCTTGTTTCTGGCGGCTGGCGAAGCGCTCTCGCACGACAAGCATCTGCCCGAGGATCTCGCCGACGTCTTTGGCAGCGCGGTAAACGCGGTCAGCGCGCGCGGCCGCTCGCACGCCGGCGAGAAGACCATGCTCGACGTGCTCGTCCCGGTGCTGGAGACACTGAAGACTGCGGCCGGCCAGCCGGACCTGATCGAACGGGTTCGCGCTACCGCGAACGAGGCCGTCGAGCGGACCGCGCCGATGCTGGCGACCAAGGGGCGGGCCTCGTTCCTCGGAGCGCGCAGCATCGGACACGTCGATCCCGGCGCGCGGTCGAGCTGCGTTCTTGTGCAGGCGGTGTGCGCGAGCCTGGAGGCAAAGCAATGAGTGAAACCGTGGGCATCGTGATCGTCTCGCATTCACGGGACATCGCCAAGGGTACCGCCGACATGGTACGGCAGATGGTCGGCAGCGAGGTCAGGGTCGCTTTCTGCGGCGGCAATCCCGACGGCGGGCTCGGCACCAGCGTTCCCTCGATCATCGACGCCATCAATGATGCCTGGTCCGCCAAGGGTGTCGCGATCCTGGTCGATCTCGGTGGCGCCGAGACGAACAGCGAGATGGCCGTCGAAATGCTGGAGCCCGCGCGGCGCGATCACGTTGTCGTGTGCAACGCGCCGATCGTCGAGGGCGCCGTGATGGCGGCGACCGAGGCGGCGGGCGGCAGCACACTGGCCCAAGTGAAAGCCGTGGCCGAGGAACTCTCTGCCGACTGAGACGTCGGCGAAGCGATGATGGAATATGACGATGCTGGATAAAGCGGACGGACAGATCTTCAGCGGCAACGTGCGGCTGGTGCACGCGGTGGGAATGCATGCGCGCCCGGCGGTCAAGCTGACCAAGCTTGCTAAGAAGTTCCAAGCACAGATTTCTGTCCGGGTCGAAGGCGCGGCCGAGTGGATCAATGCCAAGAGCGTCGCCAAGATCATGGCGATGCGTGCGGCGCACGGCAGCACGATCGAGATCAAGGCGTCAGGCAGTGACGCGGAGGCGGCCGTTGCGGCAGTGGTCAAGCTGATCGAAACCGATTTCCCGGACGAGGTGTCGTAACATGCAGGGCGGCGCCGCAGCACTGGCCTACCGCGGCAAGACCGCCTCGATCGGCTTTGCCCACGGTCCGTTCGTCCGCGTCGGTGCGGATACGAGCGGCGAGCGGATAGCGGGTTCGCTGGTCGAGGAAGCGCTCGCGCTTCGCAAGGCCATCGACACTGCGAGCGGGCAGATCGCTGAGCTTGCCGCGATGGCCGGCGGCGAGGCCGCGCAGATTCTCGAATTTCAGGTCGCACTGCTCGAGGACGAGGATTTCATCGAAGGGATATTCGCGGCGATCGGCGGCGGCGATGCTGCAGACGTCGCGTGGCGTTCGGCGCTCGACGTGCAGATCGCGGACTACAATTCCGCCGAGGATGAATATCTGAAGGCGCGCTCCTCCGACCTCGCCGACCTGCGCGATCGTGTGATGACGATCCTGCGCGGCGGCGGCGCTCAGGTGCTGACGATTCCGAGCGGCGCCGTGGTGTGCGCCGACGACTTGCCGCCGTCGCGATTCCTGGAGATCGACTGGTCCGGTGGCGGAGGCCTCGCGCTGCTGCGCGGCAGTCCGACCAGCCACGTCGCAATGCTGGCGCGTGCGCGCGGCATTCCCATGGTGGTGCAGCTCGGCGCCGTGCCTGAACTCGGAGCTATCGCGCTGCTCGACGGGGAAGGTGCAACGCTCGAGCTCGATCCTAACGCCGAGCAGCTCCGCCTGTTCGAGAAACGGCGCGACATCCATCGCAAGAGCCGAGCCTCGGCCCGCGCGATCCTGCGGCGGCCGACGGCCTTGTGGCGCGGCGAGCGGATCAAGCTGTTCATCAATATTCAGCACGTCGACGATCTCGCGCATGCCGATGCGCAATATGCCGACGGCATCGGGCTGATGCGAACCGAGTTTCTGCTCACCGAGCGGGGCGGCCTGCCCGACGAGGAGGCCCAGTTCGCAGCCTATGATGCGGTCTTGCGTTGGGCCGGGCAGCGCCCGGTCACGATTCGCACCTTCGATGCCGGCGGCGACAAGCCGGTGCCGGGATTTACGATCGACGGCGAGGCCAATCCCTTCCTTGGCGTTCGCGGCTTGCGGCTGTGCCTGACGCGGCCCGAGATTTTTACCGTCCAGCTCCGCGCCTTGGCGCGTGCGGCCGTGCGTGGCAACCTCAAGGTCATGTTCCCGATGGTCACCTGCGCCGACGAGCTCGAGGCGGGGCGGAAGCTGTTCGCCGACACGGTGCAGCGCTTGCAGGCCGAGGGCATTGCCGCGATGCTTCCGGAGCTGGGAATCATGGTTGAGGTCCCGGCGGCGGCTCTGGCGGTCGACAGCTTCGAGGCCGCCTTCTTCTCAATCGGCTCGAACGATCTCGCGCAATATGTGCTGGCCTGCGATCGTTCCAATGGAGCTCTTGCCCCCTTGATGGATCCCCTGCATCCGGCCGTGCTCGAACTGATCGCGCGGACCGCGGAGCGCGGGCGGCGCGCCGGAATCAGCGTGAGCCTGTGCGGCGACATGGCGAGCGACCCGCGCTGCCTGCCTGCGCTGTTGAACTGCGGCATGCGCGAGCTGTCCGTGACCACGTCTGCGCTCGCGCAGATCAAGCAGACCATGGATCGGCTGAGCAGTGGAGGCAGCTTTGGCTGATACGGCGACCGATGAACCGGCTGAAGCCGGCGCTGTTGCGGTTTACAAGCGCATCTTCAAGGAGGTGCTGGAGAGCCGCCCGTCGGGCATGCGGCTTCGCCTTGCCCACGCCATGGGCAAGAACCGCAGCTTCGTCAGCCAGATCAGCAATCCGGCCTATCCGGTGCCGATCCCGGTGCAGCATCTCAGCACGATCTTCGACGTCTGCCACTTTCCGCCGCAAGCCAAGGCCGCCTTCCTGCGCGCCTACGCCCGCGCGCATCCGCGCCGGATCGGCCGGCTGACCGAAGGCTCGCATGAGCGAACCTTGACGCTGCATTTGCCGGAGCTCGGCAGTGCCAAGCGCAATGCCGAGCTGGATGCGCTGCTGCAGGAGTTCGCGCGGCGTCTCGTTGCCATCATGCGGGAAAAATAGCCGCGGGGCGCAAAGAGACGGAGAGGGGAGGAAAGAATGAAAAAATTCATCAATTCGGTCGACAACGTGCTTGCAGAAAGCCTCGATGGGTTCGCGGCCGCGCATGCTGAGCTCGTCACGCTCGGCGCGGAGCGGAAATTCATCCGGCGCCGCGAACTCAATCCGCGGAAGGTCGCGCTGGTCTCGGGCGGCGGCAGCGGACACGAGCCGCTGCATGCGGGCTTCGTCGGCTACGGCATGCTGGATGCGGCCTGTCCAGGCCAGGTGTTCACCTCGCCGACGCCAGACCAGATCGTCGAGGCCGAGCAGGCCGTCGCAGGCGATGCCGGCGTGCTGTTCATCGTGAAGAACTATGCGGGCGATCGCATGAACTTCGAGATGGCGGCCGAGATCGCCGACGGCCGCGTCGCCACCATCGTCACGGACGATGACGTCGCGGTCGAGAACTCCACGCACAGCATCGGGCGCCGCGGCGTCGCCGGCACGCTGGTCGTCGAGAAGATCGTCGGCGCCGCCGCCGAGAAGGGTCTCGACCTCGAGGGTTGCGTCGCACTCGGCGAGCGCGTCAATGCGCGAACCCGTTCGATGGGCGTGGCACTGACGAGCTGCACGGTGCCGGCCGCGGGCACGCCGACGTTTTCGCTTGGCGAGGACGAGATGGAGATCGGGGTCGGTATTCACGGTGAACCGGGACGTCGGCGCGTCAAGCTGGCGCGTGCCGACGCGATCGCGGACGAGATGACCACAGCCATCGTTCAGGATCTCGACGTGCGCGACGCGGCTGAGGCCCTCCTGCTCGTTAACGGATTTGGCGGGACGCCGACAATCGAGCTCTATCTGATGTACAACGCGGCGCGCCGCATGCTGGAGGCGCGCGGCCTGCGCATCGCACGCTCGTTGGTCGGCAGCTACGTCACTTCGCTCGATATGGCCGGATGCTCGCTGACCGTGAGCCTGCTCGATAGCGAGACCATTGCGCTCTGGGATCATCCCGTGCGCACGGCCGCATTGAAATGGTGACCGCTGCGATGCGCGGCTGCTGATTTTCAGATCGCGCCTTGCCGACGATCAGGATCGTACGCATGCATCGGAAGTGTGCCGGTTCACCCTCCCTGAAACTTGCCGTGTCCTTCGGGCACGGCATCTTTTTGTCTGGAGCATGCAGACGGAGCATGGCGAGCGACAGCGAGTGACCGGTCAGCGCGTGAAACTCTGGGCGTTGCCGGCGTCGACATTGATAATGTTGCCGGTCGATTTGGCCGACATGTCCGAAGCCAGGAAATAGACGGCCTCCGCGATGTCTTCCGGGAACACCGAGCGCTTGAGCATTGACCGCTTGCGATAGTGCTCTTCCAGCTCGTCCGGGTGCATCGAATAGGCGGCAGCACGCTGCTCTCGCCATTCGCCGGTCCATATCTTGGAGCCGCGCAGCACTGCGTCCGGATTTACCGTGTTCACTCGGATCTGATGCTCCGCGCCTTCGAGCGCCAGGCAGCGGGCGAGGTGAATTTCGGCTGCCTTCGCCGTACAATAGGCGGCGGCATTGGGCGAGGCGGCGAGCCCGTTTTTCGATGCGATGAAGACGATATTGCCGCCGATCTGCTGCTGTATGAAATAGCGGAACGCTTCGCGCGAGACCAGAAAATAGCCTTTCGTTAGGATATCGTGGTTGCGGTTCCACATGGAAAGCTTGGTGTCCACGATGGATGCGGACGATGAGATGCCGGCATTGGACACCACAATATCGATACCGCCGAACTCTACAACACTGGTGATGAAGGCAGCGGCGACGTCGTTTTCCTCGGTGACATCGAGCTTCACCGGCTGCACGCAATCCTTGCCATAGGCGGCGCCGAGTTCCTCGTTGGCCTTCGCGAGCGAGGCCTCGTCAATGTCCGCGATGATAACGCAGGCGCCTTCGCGCAGCAGCCGCGTGGCGGTCGCTCTGCCGATACCGCCGGAGCCGCCGGTGACGAGCGCGATGCGTCCTGCCAGCGATTTCGGCTTCGGCATGCGCTGCAGCTTGGCTTCCTCGAGCGACCAGTATTCGATGTCGAAAGCTTCCTGCTCGGGCAGGCCGACATAGGAGGAGACGGCCGAAGCGCCGCGCATGACATTGATCGCGTTCACGTAGAACTCGCTGGAAATGCGCGCCGTCGCCTTGTCGGCGGCGAAAGTGAACATGCCGACGCCGGGCATCAGATAAACCACGGGGTTTGGGTCGCGTATGGCTGGCGAAGCCGCGCGTTTGCATCTGTCGTAATAGGCCTGGTAGTCCGCGCGATAGACATCGACCGAATTGGAGAGGTGGGCAAGCACAGCGTCGACATCGGGTTTGGCCGGGTCGAACTCGATCACCAGTGGTCGAATCTTTGTGCGCAGGAAATGATCGGGGCACGACGTACCGAGGGCTGCCAGCGGCCGCAGGTTGTTGGAGTTGACGAACTCCAGAACAGCATCGGAATCGTCGAAATGGCCGATCTTGTAGTTTCCGCCCGATATCATGCCGCGAATCTTCGGCATCAATCTCGCGGCGATTTCACGCCGCTGTTCTGCGGGCAGCGATGCGACCGCCGCTCCGCCGAAGGCCGCCTTACGCTCGGTTTCGCCTTCGAACCACTGGATAGCTCGATTGATTGTCGCAATGGTCGTCTCGTAGCATTGCCTCGGCGTATCGCCCCAGGTGAAGAGCCCGTGACTTTCCAGCACGACGCCGTTGGCGTCGGGGTTCTCTCGGCAGAACTTTTCGAGCCAGAGGCCAAGCTCGAAGCCTGGCCGTTTCCATGGCAACCAGCCGATCCGGTTGCCGAAGATCCGCTGCGTAAGCATCCTGGAGTCCTTCGCCGCCGCGATGGCGATGATTGCGTCTGGATGCATATGGTCGACGAAGGGCTTTGGCACGAAGGCGTGCAAGGGCGTGTCGATGGAAGCCGCCCGGGGATTGAGATCGAAGGTACAGTGCGGCAGATAGGCGACCATCTCGTCTTCATGCTCGAGTCCTCGGTAGAGGCGTTTCAGCGCGCGCAGCCTATCCATGTACAGGGTGGCGAAACCGTCGCGTTTGATCGTGGCGCTGTCGCCGCCGGAGCCTTTGACCCACAGAACTTCGACTTGCTCGCCGGTCAGCGGATCCTTCTGCCAGATCTTCGATGAAGTATTGCCGCCTCCGTAATTGGTCACGCGTTTGTCGGATCCGAGGATGTTGGAGCGGTACACGAGCCGCTCGGGCTCGCTCATCGCCGCCGCCTTGGCGTCGTCCCAAAGGTTCGCGAGCCGGGCTGCAGCGTGTGTGTCTGACATGGAATTCTCCTGTGCGGCACGGACGATGGACGAAATCCATTCAGGGCAAACAGCGATAAAAGTCAATCATAAGGAGACGCAATTCAATCGTATTGCGGTGCATCATGATTGTCTTCAATCAAAATTGCTTGCGTTCTGTCCAATGGTGCGTAAGTTAGATCAAGACGCTGAAGCGCGGTGCCGGGAGGAAATTCATTGAACGATTTGGTCCGCCAGCGGCTGATCGTGGAATTGCTGCGCGATCGCCCGTTCGCGTCAGTGCGCGAATTGCAGGAGCGCCTCGGCGTTTCAGCGGCGACTGTCCGGCGCGATATCGACAAGATCGATGAATTGGGCAACGCGCGTAAGGTCTACGGCGGCGTCTCGGCGCTTGACGTGGCGTCGAAGGCGGGCACTGCTTTCGCGCGCCCCTATGACGAGAACCGCGACCTGGCGGTCGAAGCCAAACTGCAGATCGCCGAACTCGCGGCCACGATGGTGCAGGACGGCGAAACTGTCATCGTCAACGGTGGCTCGACCTGCTTCCACCTCGGCGTGAAGCTCGCCGACCGCAACATCCGCCTCTTCACCAATTCGATGCCGTTGGCCGGCTATCTCGGCGACCACGGGCGCTGCAGCCTGACAGTGGCGGGAGGCGATCTGCACCGCGAGCCGCGGGTGATCTATTCGCCGCACCATGTACCGCAGTTCTACGCGTCGAAATATTTCGTCGGTGCCCAGGGCATCGCGGCCGAGGGCCTGCTGGAGTCGCACCCGCTGATGGTGCGCTCGATCGTCGAGCTCAGCCAAAACGCAGACCAGATCATCGTGCTGGCCGACAGCCGGAAATTCTCAATCCATGCGCGCAATGTCTCATTGCCGCTGTCACGCGTCGGCACTGTGATCACGGATGAGGCATTGAGCGACGCAGCCGCCCGCATGCTGGAGAATGCCGGAGTGAACGTGCGCATAGCGCGAGCGACGGGACAGGATGGCTGACATGCCCAGCGCCAGGCCGACGTCCAAGCCCATGCTGGACATGCGCGATATCAGCAAGACGTTCGGCCCGGTGCAGGCGCTCAAGAGCGTTTCCCTGACCGCATTTCCCGGCGAGCTGCATGCGCTGATGGGTGAGAACGGCGCGGGCAAGTCGACCTTGATGAAGGTGTTGTCGGGGGCCTATCGGCCGGATTCGGGCGGCGAGATCCTTATCGACGGAAAGCTGGTTGCGACCGGAGATCCGATCAAGGCGCGGGCGAATGGCATCGCCGTGATCTATCAGGAGCTGTCGCTGGCGCCCAACCTCACCGTCGCGCAGAACATTTTCCTCGGCAACGAGCCCCGGCGGTTCGGCATCGTGGATGTCGGCAAGATCATGGCGCGCGCCGAAACGATCCTCGATCGCCTCGGCGTCTCGTTTTCGCCGCGTACCAAGGTAGCGCGGCTGTCACTCGGCGAGCGGCAGTTGGTCGAGATCGCGCGCGCGTTGTCGACCGATGCGCGGATCATCGTGCTGGATGAGCCGACCACATCTCTCACGTCGCGCGAAACCGACCGTCTGTTCGAGGTCATTGCCGGCCTGAAGGCGCAAGGCATCGCCATCATCTATATCAGTCATCGGATGGAGGAGGTATACGAACTCGCTGACCGCGTCAGTGTGCTCCGCGACGGCGGTTTTGTCGGCACGCTGGAGCGCAGCGAGCTCAGCGCCTCGCGTCTGGTGTCGATGATGGTCGGGCGCGACCTGTCGGCTTTCTACAAGAAGGATCATCGCCCGCCCGGCGCGCGTCGCCCGGTCGCTCTGGCGGTGCGAGGCATATGCGACGGCGTGCTGGTGCGGGACTGTTCCTTCGATTTGCATGAAGGCGAGGTTCTCGCGCTGTCGGGACTTGTCGGCTCGGGACGCACGGAACTGGCGCGGCTGATCTTTGGCGCCGATCGCAAAACGGCGGGTTCATTGCAACTCGACGGCAAGCCGATCGACATTTCCTCGCCCGCAGCGGCGCTGAACGCGGGGATCACCTATCTGACCGAAGACCGCAAAGAGCTCGGCGTCTTCCTCGACATGTCGGTCGCGGACAACGTCAACATGAGTGTGTTGTCGCGCGACGCGAGCCGTTTCGGCTGGCGCGACTATGCGATCGGGGACAGACGGGCCGTGCAGGCGGTATCGGATCTGTCCATCCGCACCAAGTCGACCAAGGTGAATGTCGGCTCGCTGTCTGGCGGCAACCAGCAGAAGGTGCTTCTCGCCCGCCTGCTTGAAACGAAGCCGAAGGTCGTCATCCTGGACGAGCCGACGCGCGGCGTCGATGTCGGCGCCAAGTCCGAAATCTATCGGATCATCGACGACCTCGCCAAGAACGGTATCGCGATCCTGATGATCTCCAGCGAGCTGCCTGAAGTCATCGGCGTCGCCGACCGGGCGCTGGTGATGCGTGACGGCGCGATCGTCGGCGAGGTGGCTGTCTGCGAGGGCAAGCCGATCAGTCAGGAAGCGATCATGGAGCTCGCGACCGGAGCATCGGGAACATGAGCAATAAAGCGACAACATCGACCGCTCGGGCGGCGGCTCTGCGACAGATGCGCTTCCAGACGGCTTTTGCCGCCTTGGGCATGCTGCCGATCCTGGTGTTGCTGGCTGTCGGCTTTCAGCTCGTCAATCCACGCTTCATGACAGATACCAACTTGTTGATCGTCATGCAGCAGTCGTCGATCAACATCGTGCTGGCGGCCGGCATGACCTTTGTCATCCTCACCGGCGGCATCGATCTGTCGGTCGGATCCGTGCTGGCGGCCTCGGCCATGGTCGCCGTCATCGTCTCCCTGATGCCTGATATCGGCCTGCTCGGCGTGCCGGCTGCCATCCTGGCCGGCCTCTGCTTCGGTCTCGTCAACGGGCTCCTCGTCGCCTATGTCAAGCTGCCGCCCTTCATCGTCACCCTGGGCTCGCTCACGGCCGTGCGCGGCATTGCGCGCCTGCTTGGTAACGACACCACCGTCTTCAATGCCTCTCTGCCTTTCGATGTCCTGGGTAACGGCGCGTTCCTCGGCATCCCCTGGCTCGTCATCATCGCGCTCACGGTTGTTGTCATCTCGTGGCTCGTACTCACGCGCACCGTGCTCGGAACCTGGATCTATGCAGTCGGCGGCAACGCCGAGGCCGCGCGGCTCACTGGCATCAAGGTGCCGTTGGTTCTGCTCTTCGTCTATGGCGTCTCCGGCCTGCTGGCAGGCCTCGGTGGCGCGTTGTCGGCAGCCCGGCTCTACGCCGCCAACGGGCTTCAACTCGGCCAGTCCTACGAACTCGACGCCATCGCCGCGGTGATTCTCGGCGGCACCAGCTTTGTCGGTGGCGTCGGCTCGATCTGGGGCACGCTGGTCGGCGGCCTGATCATTGCCGTGCTGTCCAACGGCCTCATCCTCGCCGGGATCTCCGACATCTGGCAGTACATCATCAAGGGATTGGTCATCATCGTCGCGGTTGCTCTGGACCGCTACCGGCTCCAGGCGGCGGGAGCACGGACATGATCGACCTCAATGCGCCGGCCTCTCGTGTCCCGCTGAGCAAGTTGCGTTCTCGGCCAACTCCGCGAAGCGACCCTCGTCAGGCTTTACACAACGCACCGCGACAGGTGCGGCACCATCGGAGGAAACCAAATGAAGTTCGTCACCAGACTGCTCTGCGCCACCGCCATGGCGTCGATCGCGCTTGCCCCTGCATCCGCCAAGGAACTCAATAAGGTCGGTATCTCGGTCGGCTTGCTCGGCAATCCGTTCTTCGTCGCCACTATCAAGGGCATTGAGGACGCCGCCAAGAAGATCAATCCGAAAGTCCAGGTCACGTCCGTGTCCGCCGACTATGACCTCAACAAGCAGGTCTCGCAGGTCGACAGCTTCATCGCCGCTGGTGTCGATGTGATCATGCTGAACGCCGTTGATGCGAAGGCGATTGCGCCCGCGGTCAAGAAGGCGCAAGCGGCCGGAATTGTCGTCGCCGCATTCGACGTGTCGGCGCCCGGCGCCGACGTCACGGTGATGACCAACAACATCAAGGCGGGCGAGGAGGCCTGCCAGTATCTGGTCGACCGAACGGGCGGCAAGGGCAACTACATCATCATCAACGGCCCGGCCTCGTCGTCCATTCTCGACCGCGTGCAGGGCTGCAAGAAGTTGCTGACCAAGTATCCTGACATCAAGATCCTGTCGGACGACCAGAACGCGGAAGGCTCGCGTGACGGTGGTCTGAAGGTCTTTCAGGCCCTGCTGACCCGCTTCGACAAAATCGATGCGGTCTTCGCCATCAACGATCCGACGGCGATCGGCGCGCAGCTTGCCGCTCGCCAGCTAAACCGCAAGGAGTTCATCATCACGGCGGTCGACGGCGCGCCCGATATCGAGAAGGAGTTCGCCAGCGGCAAGTCGCTGATCAAGGCATCGGCCTCGCAGGATCCGTATGTCATGGCCGGACAGTCGCTCAACATGGCGGCGGAGGTCCTTGCCGGCAAGAAGCCGGCCGAGCCAACCGTTCTGCTCGATCCGAAACTGATCACGGCCGAAAACCTCAAGGACTATAAAGGCTGGACCGCAGCCCGCTAACACGCCTCGACGGGCCCGGCCGCGCCACGGCGGCCGGGCGTTCTGACCTCAACGGGAAGCAGCACCATGGCTCATGTGGGCATTCATTCCTTCGTCTGGTCGGCTAGCTCGGATCAGGTCGCGCTGGATCGCACCCTGGAGAACACCAAAGAGGCGGGTTTCGATCTGATCGAATTCTCCTATCTCGATCCGGCCAATGTCGACATCGATCGGCTGGCCAAGCGGATCGCATCGCTCGGACTTGGCGTCGCGACCAGCATCGGGCTGCCGGCGGACGGTGATATTTCCAGTGCCGATAAGGATGTTGCCGCGCGCGGCGTCGCCATTCTCGATCGGATGGTCGCGCTAACGCGGGATATCGGCGGCGGCACGCTTGCCGGTATCCTGCAGACAAGCCACGGCCTGCAGACCGACGTGCCGACGACGGACGGATGGAATCGCAGCGCCCATACGCTGGCGGGCGTCGCAGAACGAGCCAAGAGGGCCGGTGTTTCGCTGAACGTGGAGTTGGTTAATCGATTCGAATGCAACCTGCTCAACACCGCGGCCCAGGGCCTCGCCTATATCGAGACCTCGGGTTCGGACAACATCTTCCTGCATCTTGACACCTTCCACATGAATATCGAGGAGGCCGATGTGGCGCTCGCGATACGGCATGCCAGGGACAAGATCGGCTATTTCCACATTGGCGAAAGCCATCGTGGCTATCTCGGGACCGGCAGCATTGACTGGCCGTCGGTGTTCGATGCCCTCATCGACATCGGCTATTCAAAGGACATCACCTTCGAATCCTTCTCCTCGAAGATCGTGGATCAGAACCTGTCGCGCAAGACGGCGATCTGGCGCAACCTCTGGTCCGACAACAGGGATCTTGCCGCGCATGCGCGGCGTTTCATCGACGTCGGCCTGGAAACGGCACGTCGGAAGCACGCGCTCGTCAAAGCGGAACACCGGCCGTGACGACACCTGCATCGCAAAGCGGTTCGCTTGCCGTATTCGATCTCGGGAAGACAAACTCCAAGCTGTTTGTCTTTTCGGAGGACGGCGCCGTTATGGACGAGCGGCGCAGCAGGCCGGTTTGGGGCTCCCACAAGGGGAGAGCGGTGCTGGACGAGCAGCACCTCTTCCACTGGATGAGTCAGGAGTTGTCAGATGTGGTGGCAAGGCACGACGTGACCGGGCTCATGATCTCTGCTCACGGCTGCACCTTCGCGCTGGTGCGTGGGGACACGGGATTGCTGCATCCAATTCTCGATTACGAGCAGGAGATTCCCGACGCAATTGCCGCAAAGGTCGCGCCGATCCTGCCCGCCTTTTCCGAAACCTACACACCGCATCTGCCGTTGGGGTTTTGCATCGCACGCCACATCTTCTGGCTCGCGGAAGAGGAGCCGCATGCCTTCGCCGAAACCCAGTCGATCCTGTGCTACCCGCAATACTGGGTCTGGCGATTCACAGGCCGGCATGTCTCCGAGTATTCCTATCTCGGTGCGCATAACCAGCTCTGGGCGCCGCTGAAGCGCGATTACAGCTCGCTGGTCGACCGTCTGGGGTGGCGCTCCAGGTTCCCGGCAATCGTTCCTTCCGGCGCCATCGTTGGCCAGACGACCGTGCGCCTCGATGAGGGCTCGACGAAGGTCATCAACGTTCACAATGGAGTTCATGATTCCAATTCGGCGCTCGCCTACTACCGGATGACCGGGCTCGAACATTTCACGATCGTCTCGACCGGAACCTGGGTCATCATCATCAATCTCGATTGTCCGCTGAACGCGCTCGACGAAGAGCGCGACATGCTGTCCAACGTGACGGTCGACGGTGAGCCGGCGCCGTCACTGCGCTTCATGGGCGGCCGTGAGTACGACCTGATCAGCGGCGGCTGGACAAGGCCGATCGGTCAGGCCGCGGTTGAGGCAGTGATGGCGCGCGGCGTGTTCGCACTGCCGTCATGGGCTGCCGGGGGGCCGTTCCCAGAGATCAGGGGTGAAATCGTCGGCGGCGATGTCGCGGGCGAGGAGCGCGCCGCCGTCGCCGCGCTCTATGTCGTGATGATGACCGATTTGTCGCTCGACTTGATTCGCTCGACCAACAAGGTGGTGGTCGATGGCGGCCTAGCGAAGATCGACCTCTACACCTCCATGCTGGCGCAGCTCCGCCTCGGGCAGGCGGTGGTCCGCAGCACCATGAGCGAGGGATCCGCCACGGGCGCCGCTGCACTAGCCTTCAAGGCGCGAGGTTTGTTTCCGTTCAAGGACGAGACCGTGCCTGTCGCTGCGAGCTGCATCGCAGGGCTCGAGGCCTACCGCGACCGGTGGCGCGAGCTTGCGCGTGCGGCGCGGGCAAGGGCGCGCCGCGCTGCGGGACTGGAGTAAGCGGAATGGCTGATACGCCCGCCTTCGTGACATTGAGTGGCATTTCCAAGGCTTTTGCCGGTGTGAAGGTGCTTAAGGATGTCAGCTTCGACGTGCGCCCGGGCGAGGTACACGCGCTGCTCGGCGAGAACGGCGCGGGCAAGTCGACGCTGATCAAGATTCTGTCGGGCCTCTACACGCCCGATACCGGCACGATGATCATCGACGGCAAGAGCGTGAAGTTCACGTCGCCCCGCGACGCGACGGCCGCGGGTATCGCGACCGTCTATCAGGAGCTGCTGCTCTTTCCCGAGCTTTCGGTGGCTGAGAACGTGTTTCTCGGCAACTACCCGCGCACGTCGATCGGCATCATCGATTGGGCCGAGGTGCGTTCGCGCACGCGTGAGCTGCTCGATTCACTCGACACCCACGATCTCGATGTCGATGCCAAAGTGCTGTCGCTATCCGTCGCCCAGCGCCAGCGCGTGGAGATCGCCAAGGCGCTGTCGAAAAACGCGCGGGTGCTGATCATGGACGAGCCGACAGCTTCCCTCGTCGAGGCCGATGTGCGCCGGCTCATGGATATCGTACGCCAGTTGCGCGTCCGCGGTGTCGGCATCATTTACGTGAGCCACCGCATATCCGAGATCTTTGCCTTGGCCGACCGTGTCACGGTGCTGCGCGACGGAGCCTTCGTGGCGACCAGGGATATCGGCGACGTCGACGAAGCCGGGCTGGTTTCGCTCATGGTTGGCCGTTCGATCGAGAGTCTGTTCCCCAAGCTCGACGTTTCCATCGGCGAAACGGTGCTGGAAGTGAAGGACCTCAATCATGGCCGGCATGTCCGCGACATCTCGTTCGCGCTGCGCAAGGGCGAGATTCTCGGCGTGGCCGGCCTTGTCGGTTCGGGCCGGACGGAGCTGGCACTCACACTCTTCGGCATGACGCCGGCGACGTCCGGGGAGATCCTGCTTGACGGCAGGCCGGTGTCGATTGGATCGCCAGTACAGGCGCGCGATCTCGGTATCGCCTATGTGCCCGAAGACCGCGGTTTGCAGGGATTGGTCAAGCCGATGGCGGTGCGCAAGAATGTGACCATGGCGACTCTCGAGGAGGTATCGAGCGGCATCTTCCTGAAGGCGCGTGAAGAGGCCTCGCGTGCCTTGGCCGCGGTCAAACGGCTCGGCATTCGGTGTCGGACGATCGACCAGCCCGTTGGGCAGCTTTCGGGCGGCAACCAGCAGAAAGTCGTGATTGCCAAATGGCTGCAGACGAACCCGCGCATCCTCATTCTCGATGAGCCGACCCGCGGCGTCGACGTCGGGGCGAAGTCGGAGATCCATTCGGTCATGGGCGAGCTCGTCAAGCAGGGCGTGGCCATCCTGATGATCTCCAGCGAACTGCCTGAAGTGCTCGGCATGAGCGACCGGGTGCTGGTGATGAGCGACGGAAGGATCACGGATGTGCTCGACCGCGCCGAGGCGACACCTGAGCGCGTCGGGGCCGCGATGACGGCACGGAAGCCGGCGGAGGCAGCGTGATGGCCGTGACCGGAGTTGAGCTGTCGTCTGCCCGCCCGCAGCGAAAGCCGCGCCTCGGCGGCCTGAAACGCCTGATGTCGGACTATGGACAGGAGGTCGTGGTGTTCGCTGCGATCATCGCTCTGTTCGTGGTCGTCACATTGATCAATCCGCGCTTCATAAGCGCCAACAACCTGACCTCGATCTTCGCCGGCAACGCCTATATCGCGGTGGCCGCGATCGGCATGTCGATGGTCATCGTCACCGGCAACATCGATGTTTCCGTCGGCGCGCTGATTGGCGTGCTGGCGACGATCTCGGGGACGCTCGCGGTCGCCGGCTATCCGGTCTGGGTGGCATGGTTCGTCCCCGTGCTGGTCGGCATGGCGATCAACGCGGTCATCGGCGTGCTCGTCGCCTACGCCAAGATCCCCTCGATCGTGGTGACGCTGGGGGCATTGTCCATCCTGCGTGGCGGCCTCATCAGCGTCACCGGCGGGACCTGGATATCCAACCTGCCGCCGGACTTCCTGATCGCGCAGAAGAGGCTCCTTGGCATTCCGGTGCCGCTGGTCGCGATGGTGGTGCTGACGCTCGCGGCTGCAGCTTGGATGCGCTATTTCGCCTTCGGGCGATCGCTCTATGCGCTCGGCGGGAATCCCGAGGCCGCGGTGGCCAGCGGCATACCGGCCGAACGGCGCACCGTAGCGGTGTTCATCATCCACGGTTTCTTTGCAGGGCTCGCGACGATCCTCTTCGCCACACAGCTTCAGGTGATCCAGTCCACCGTGCCGCCGAACCTGGAGCTGACCATCATCACGGCTGCGGTCATCGGAGGCGCCTCGATCCTGGGCGGCAGCGGAACGGTCGTCGGTTCTACACTGGCGGCGATCCTGTTCGCGACGATCGGATCGGCGCTGATTTTCACCAATGTCTCGGCTTATTGGCTGCGCGCGGTCATCGGCCTGCTCATCCTGGTGACCGTGCTGGCCGACATGCTGCGCCGCCGTCGCAGCGCGTAAGGAGGGGCGATGACGCTTCGATCCTTCATCCGCCACGAGACCTTGCTGGCACTGCTGCTGGTGCTGGTGCTGGCCGTCTTGTCCTTTCAGTCGGACAAGTTCTTCACGATACAGAACCTGCTGAATCAGGGTCGTCTGATGACCGAGACAGGTCTGATCGCGATCACCATGACCTTCATCATCGCGACAGGCGGTATCGATCTCTCGGTGGGCTCGATCCTTGGCCTCTCGGCGATCCTGACGGGCGTGTTCTGGCACAACGTCGGTCTGCCTTTGCCCTTGACCGCCGTCGCAGCGATCGCTGTCGGCACTCTCGCCGGCCTGGTCAACGGGATCATTATCACGCGCTTCAAGGTGCCGCCGCTAATCGCGACGCTGGCAACGCTGGCGCTCTATCACGGTCTGGCAGAGGGCATCAGCCAGGCGCGTTCGGTGCGCGGCTACCCCGAATGGTTCTGCGTGCTGGGTCAGGGACAAGTTCTCGGCGTGCCGACACAGCTTTGGATCCTGCTTCTGGCCGCGATCACGGCTTCCATTGTCCTTACCTACACGCGCTGCGGCCGAACCGTGTATGTCATCGGATTCAACGAGATTGCGGCACGATTTTCCGGTCTCTCCGTCGAGGGGACGAAGCTTGCCCTGTACACCGCGTCCGGTTTCACCGCGGCGGTAGCGGCGGTGATTTTCGTGTCGCGCGTCTCGACGACTCGCTCGGACATGGGCACCGGCATCGAGCTCGACGCCATCACCGCGGTCGTCCTTGGTGGCACGTCGATCTTTGGCGGGCGGGGCACCGTTCTCGGTACGGTCATCGGGCTCTGCCTGGTCCAGGCGCTCAAGAATGGTCTATCGCTCGCCGGCGTCAAAGGCGACGGCACGATCATGCTGATCGGCGTCGTACTGATCCTGGCGATCCTGGTCAGCAACCTTTTCGAGAGAAGCGGCGCTCGATAGCTCGGAGAACGTCGTTGCTCATTGCCGCGCGAAGTGACCGGACAACACTGGAGGAAACAATGGGTAGAACTCTTCTGTCTGCGCTGTTGGCGCTATCGTTATCGACCGGCCTCAGTCATGCCGCTTCGCCTTGGACCGGCGGCGACGACCTGCCGACCAATCCGCTGGCTTGCGATGCGACACCGGCGAAGGCCGAGCCGAAGCCGTATGACGGTGGTCAGCCGAGCAAGGCCCCTGACCGAAAGGGCAAGACGTTGAACGTCGTCGATGTGCCGAAACTGGTCGGGATCGGCTACTTCAACGCGACGTCCAAGGGCATTGCGGACGCGGCCAAGGAAATGGGCACGATGAAGGCCAAGACCGACGGTCCGAGCAAGGCCAACATCGACGACCAGATCACGCTGATCGACAACTACATTACCAGCGGCGTCGACGGCATCCTTTTTGCCGCGAACGATCCGGTGGCGATCTCGCCCGTCCTCAAGAAGGCGCTGCGCGCGGGCATCAACGTCGTCGGTTACGACGCCAACTCCGAGCCAAGTGCACGGCAGTGGTTCGTCAACCAGGCCGAGTTCAACGGCATCGCCAAGACGATGGTGGACTCGATGGCCGCCGGGATCGGTGAGGAGGGGGCTTTCGCCATCGTGACCTCCACCTTCACCACACCTAACCAGGCGCGCTGGATTGCCGAAATGGCCGCGTATCAGCAGAAATGCCACCCTAAGATGAAGTGGCTGGAAACGGTTGAAGCACAGGAAGACAACATCCTGTCCTTCAACCAGTCCAATACGCTCATCAACAAGTATGGCGACGAATTGAAGGGCATCTTCGGCATGACGTCCGTCGCGACTCCAGCCGCCGCCGATGCGGTGACGCAAGCGAAGAAGTGCGGCCAGGTCACCGTCGTCGGCCTGGCGACTCCGAATGCGATGAAACCCTATGTTTCGTCCGGCTGCGTAAAGTCGGTGGTGCTGTGGAATCCGGTCGATCTCGGCTATGCGGCAGCCTATGTGCTGCGCGCCGTGGCTGACGGTACCCTGCAGCCAGGCGCGACCTCGGTGAAGGCCGGCAAACTGGGTGACCTCAAGGTCATCAATGGCTCGGAAATTCTGCTCGGCTCGCCGACAGTTTTCAACAAGGACAACATCAATAACTTCGACTTCTGATCGAAAGTCGGGAGGCGCATGGTGCGCCTCCCCGCAACGATCGCACGACGGCCGCCGAGGCGGCGTACTGGCATATCGATGACTCAATCCATGAAGCCTTTGGACTGGCGCACGGAACTTCAGGCGTTGCGCGACTTTTCCGCGCTCATCGGCGCCGACTCGCTGCTGACCCAGGCCGCCGGCGGCAACACCTCGCTCAAGGACGGCGATACGCTCTGGATCAAGGCATCGGGCACGTGGCTCGCGCATGCGAGGGAGCGCGACATCATGGTTCCGGTGCGAATGGCGCCACTGCTTGATGCCGTTGCGAACGCGCAACCGGAGGCCGAACAGGCCCAGTTGTTTACCCTCTCCGATCAAAGTCCTTCCGGCCTGCGCCCATCCATCGAGACCACAGTTCATGCCCTGATGCCGCAGCGTGTCGTCGCGCACGTCCATTGCGTCGACACCATCGCTCTGGCGGTCCGTGAGGACGCGATGCCGATCCTGCAGGACCGGTTGCGCGGATTGAACTGGGCCTATGTGCCGTACAGGCGGCCGGGACTGCCTCTGGCGCTCGGTATCGCCGAACACCGGCAGCGGCGTCCCGATGTCATCGTCCTCGGCAATCACGGACTGGTGGTTGCGGCAGAAACCGTCGCTGATACGGCAGCTCTGCTGTCGCGCGTGAAGCGGTTGCTGACGCAGGATGCGCGCCTGGCGCCGGCCGGTGATGCCGAGGCGCTGTCGAAGCTGGCGGGCGACAACTACTGGCTTCCGGCAAGCGATGTCGCCCATGCTGTCGCGATGGATGCGGCTAGCGCGGCGATGGCGGTCGGGGGGAGCCTCTATCCTGATCACGTTATTTTTCTGGGCGTCGGTTCCGTTGCGGCTGGGGTCGGCGAGACTGCGGATGATGTTGCCGTTCGTCTCGGGACAGCGCCGGTAGAGATTCTCTTTCCCGGCAAAGGGGTGCTGATGCGCCGGGATGCGACGCCCGCAGCGGATGCGATGGCGAGGTGTCTCGCCGACGTCATCGCGCGCGTGCCCGAAGGTGCCCCTCTGCGCTATCTGACCAACGAGGAGAACCTTGAGCTGACGAACTGGGACGCCGAAAAATATCGGCAGAAGCTCGACGCCATGGTTCCCTCGGCGACCAGGGGCATCTTCTGATGTCCGCGATTGTCATCGGCATCGACATCGGTACGTCAGGTGCGCGTGCCGTTGCCTTGGATGCCGCAAGCACGATTGTCGCCCAAGCGACGGCTTCCTTGTCTGATTTCGGTGCGGATCCTTGCGATCCGAACATCTGGTGGGCAGCCGTCGCGCGCAGCATCCAGGGCTGCGTAAGGTCGATCGGCGGCAGCAAGGTCCGCGCCATGGCCGTTGATGGCACGTCTGGCACGGTGCTCCCCGTCGATGCGATGGGCCGGCCGCTCGCCGCGCCGTTGATGTACAATGAGAAGGTCGCGGACGCCGGCCTGCTGGCTCGCATCGCACCGCTGATGCCGCCGGAGAGCGCGGCGCACGGCCCCACATCCGGCTTGGCGAAGATGCTGTTCTTTCAGCGCGTCCCCGGCGTTGCTAAGCTCCTGCATCAGGCGGACTGGATTGTCGGAAGGTTATCCGGCCATTTCGACGTGACCGACGAAAACAACGCGTTGAAGTCCGGCTACGATCCGGTCGCCGGCAACTGGCCGGAATGGATTGTCGGCACCGGGCTGAAGCCGGAATTTCTGCCGCAGGTCCTTGCACCGGGCGCGGTGATCGGATCGATCTTGCCCGCGGTGGCGGCCGAATTCGGGCTGCCGTCGGACGTTTGCATTGTCGCCGGCACGACGGATGGTTGCGCGTCGTTTTTGGCGACAGGTGCAAGCACGCCTGGCGACGGCGTGAGCGCGCTTGGCTCCTCGCTCACCCTCAAGCTGCTCTCGACTGCGCCAATCTTCGCTCCTGAGTTTGGTATCTATAGCCACCATATCCTCGGCATGTGGCTTGCGGGTGGAGCGTCCAACACAGGAGGCAGGGTGTTGGCACATTTCTTCGATCCGGACACCCTGCGGCGCCTGTCGGCAACCATCGATCCGTCTCGGCCGAGTGGCCTCGATTACTATCCTCTGCTTTCGCCCGGCGAACGATTTCCGATCATGGATCCATCGTTGCCGCCGCGCCTTGAGCCACGTCCCCCGCAAGCAGACGAATTTCTCAAGGGCCTGCTCGAAGGCATCGCCGCCATCGAGCAACTCGGTTATCAACGCCTTGAGGAACTCGGCGCGCCAAAACTGAAATCCGTGCGCAGCGTCGGTGGCGGTTCGGCCAATCCGCAATGGACTTGCATTCGTCAACGCATGCTGGGCGTGCCGTTTCCGACGGCGGTGTCGGGAGAGGCTGCGGCCGGAACAGCGCGGCTCGCGCTTGCGGGCGCGCGCAACGCCGGGCTTCTCTAATGCATAACGTTCGAATCCCCCGGGGCATTCAGGACCTCGTCGACCTGTTCGACTGCTTTATCGTGGACCAATTCGGTGTGCTGCATGATGGCACGCGGCCCTATCCCGGCGCAGTCGACGCGCTCGTCATGCTGAAACAGGCCGGCAAGACGATCCTGGTGCTGTCGAATTCCGGACGCCGGTCCGGTCCCAACGAACAGCGGCTGCTGGGGTTCGGTTTCCAGAACGGTAGCTGGGACTATTTCCTGTCGTCGGGCGAGGTGGCCTGGAAACGACTCGATCGGATGCTGAGGGAACGGAGCGCTGCGCAGCCGCTGAAATGCCTCCTCATGGCGCGAGGGGGCGATCGTTCCGCGGTGGAGGGGTTACCGCTCGAGATCGTGGAATCGGGAGCGGAAGCCGACATCGTGCTCCTGTCCGGCAGCATGGGCGATCATTTCGATATGGATCACTACCGCCGCCTGCTGGAGCCGGCGGCTGCCCGCAACGTGACGTGCATTTGTACAAATCCCGACAAGATCATGCTGACGCAGGTCGGGCCGCGCTTCGGCGCGGGACGGATCGCCGAGGTCTATGCCGAGATGGGGGCTCCCGTGACATGGATAGGCAAGCCGTTTCCGGAGATCTACGAGGCTGCCGTCGAGATGCTCGGGCGTCCGCTTGCGGCCCGCACGGCCTGCGTCGGCGACAGCATCGAGCACGACATTGCCGGTGGGCAGAGAGCCGGCCTGCCGACAGTGCTTGTCGGCACGGGCATCCTCGGCATGCTGACCGGCGCGGAAAAGGCCGAACTGCTTCGACAGCACGGCGCGGCGCCGGACTATTTTCTCCCGGCATTCGTTTGGTGAGGTGGACCGGAGGCTTGCATGGAGAATGTCATCGCTGGCGAGATCTTGGCCGCAGGCAATGCCGCGCGCGAGAAGACGTTGCGGACAGACTATGCGGCGCTGGGCGAGCAGTTGCAGCGCCGCGCCATCGACATCGACGCCATCCTGAAGAAGGTCGAAGCCTTCGCCGTGGCGATCCCGTCCTGGGGCGTCGGAACGGGGGGAACACGCTTCGCCCGTTTTCCCGGCGACGGCGAGCCGCGTGATATTTTCGACAAGATCGAGGATTGCGCGGTCATTCAGCAATTGACCCGCGCCACGCCAAGCGTGTCGTTGCATATTCCTTGGGACAAGGCCGATTCGAAGCGATTGAAACAGGCGGCGTCGCGCTACGGCCTCGGGTTCGACGCGATGAACTCGAACACTTTCTCCGACGCCAAGGATCAGAAGCATTCCTACAAGTTCGGATCGCTCTCCCATGCCGATGCCGGAACGCGCCGGCAGGCAGTCGAGCACAATCTCGAATGCATCGAGATCGGCAAGGCGCTCGGCTCCAAGGCGCTGACCATATGGATCGGGGACGGCTCGAACTTCCCGGGGCAGGTGAATTTCGCCAGGGCGTTCGAGCGCTATCTTGACTCGGTCAAGGCCGTCTACACTGCCTTGCCCGGCGATTGGCGTCTCTTCACCGAGCACAAAATGTACGAACCGGCCTTCTATTCGACGGTCGTGCAGGATTGGGGCACGAACTACATCATTGCGAAAGAGCTCGGCGACAAGGCCTTCTGTCTGGTCGACCTTGGCCATCACGCGCCGAACGTCAACATCGAAATGATCGTCTCGCGCCTGATCCAGTTCGGCAAGCTGGGTGGCTTCCATTTCAACGATTCGAAGTACGGCGACGACGACCTGGACGCAGGCTCGATCGATCCCTATCGGCTGTTCCTTGTCTTCAACGAGTTGGTCGATGCCGAGCAGTCCGGGAAGAGGGATTTCGACCCGGCGCATATGCTCGACCAGAGCCATAACGTCACGGACCCGATTGAGAGCCTGATGTTGTCGGCAATCGAAGTGCAGCGGGCCTATGCTCAAGCGCTCCTGGTCGACCGCAAGGCCCTTGAGGCGTACCAGGAGAACAATGACGCGTTGATGGCGACGCAGACGTTGAAGGCCGCTTATCGCACCGACGTCGAGCCGATCCTGGCGATGGCGCGCCTCAATGCCGGCGGCGCCGTCGATCCGGTCGCCACCTATCGCGCCAGCGGCTATCGCAGGAAGGTCGCCTCCGAGCGTCCCGCCGTTGCAGCCGGCGGTGGCGGCATCGTCTAAGGGCCCTCACCCCGCAAGAAATCCCCCATCTACCGCAACCACCGTGCCGGTCGCGTATTGCGAGGCTGGCATGCAGAGGAAGGCGACAGCGCCGGCAACGTCCTCCGGCCGTCCCCAGCGCTTGAACGCGGTGCGGTCGGCGATGCGCTGATAATGCACGCGATCGGTGCGGCCGGCGGCGTTGATCGCGGTTTCGATATAGCCAGGCGCAACCGCGTTGACGCGGATGCCTTCCTCGGCCCACTTCAAGGCAAGTGCCTTGGTCAACATCACGACACCGCCCTTGCTGGCGCAATAGGCGGGAATCCTCGGCAGCGCCAGTGTGGCATTCATCGAGGCGATATTGACGATTGAGCCTTTTTGCTCCGCGAGCATCGGGCGGAACGCCATGCAGGTCCGGAAAGTGCCGGTAAGATTGACGTCGAGCACCTTCATAAAGGTCTCGATCTCGAATTCCTTGTCGCGTGCGAGAATGCCTGCGCAATTGACCAGCGCGTCCACGCGCTTGTGCTGTCGCGCGAAGGACGTGACGGCGTCGTTGTTGGTAACATCGAGTGCCGCGAGGGTGATGCCAGCACGTGGCTTGAGAAGGGTGCGTGCGAGATCGGCCTCGTTCGCTCCCGTTGCCGTCACCGTCGCGCCGAGGTCGCAGAACTGATTGCTGATTGCGGCGCCGATGTCGCCAGCGCCGCCGATCACGACGGCATGGAAGCCGGGGGCGAAGGAAAAATTCGAACTCATCGGAAGGGTCTCACTTCAGGATTTGAGCGGCGAAGCCGTCGATTCGCGAACGACCAGCGAAAAGTCGATCTCGCGGTGCATGATGGTCTGCTCACCGGCGAGGCTTCGCACCAGATATTCTCCAGCGCGCCGCCAGGTTTCTCCGGTCGGAACATGGATTGTGGTCAGGCTCGGGCGCAAATGGCGGCTCCAGTCGAGGTCGTCGAAGCCGACGACAGACAGGTCGCGCGGCACCGAAAAGCCGCTGCGTTCCGCCTCGAGCAACACGCCGTATGCGATGACGTCGTTGCCGCACACCACGGCCGTCGGACGCTCCTTGAGGCCCAGAAGATGGCGGGCCGCCTCGCGCGCATCATCCAGCGTGTAGGGCACCTCGACATGCCACCGCGAGGGAAGTTCGAGGCTGTTTTCGGTCAGCGCGCGGCGAAAGCCGGCGACGCGGGCGCTGGCGCGGTCGTTGTTGCGCTGGAGCGCCGAGACGATTCCGATGCGGCGGTGGCCGAGTTCGATAACGTGCGCGGCGGCGCGATAGGCGGCCGCTTCGTTGTTCGTTCCGACGCAAGGGTAGGGTCGATCCGGCTGGTAGATGCCGACATTGATGAATGGCACCGCATTGTCGGCGAGCAGCTTGCGCAGTCCGTCGTGATGACAGTCGCCGCGCAGCACGAGGCCGTCGACGCCGCGGCTGATCAAGTTGCGCGCCTGCTCCAGTTCAGCATCGAGATCATAACCGCTCGTGGTGAGAAACAGCATGTATCCGACCGAGGACAGGTACTGCTGAAGCGAGGCGATGCCTCGTGCAAACATGGTGTTGTCGATCGTCGGCACGATCGCGCCGAGGGTGCGCGACCGCCGCGACGACAGGATGCGCGCCGGCGCATGCGGGATGTAGCCAAGCGCGTCGATGGCCTGTTCGATGCGCGCGCGCAAGGAGGGACTTACGGCATTGGGGTTGTTGAGGGCGCGCGAGACGGATGCCGTCGAGACGCCGGCGCGGGCCGCCACCGCGCGAATGCCCTGCTTCACAGACTTGGCGTCCGTCAGTCTCATGAATGTAACGTTACATCCGGCTCAAAGAGCCGCTCGGTAGCGGCAATGTTCCAAATCTGCCTTAGAGTGTACAATTTGTCTACCGCTTGACACGGCAGATGTGAGGCTTAGGATGTAACCGTTTTCACAACTCGAACGTGTTCAAAAGGTCCGCCAGTTCAAGGCGTCCAGCCGGGAGGAGAGTTCGATGAAGGCCAGCATGCTCGCGACGCGCGTCGCGTTGCCCGTTATCGCAGTTGCCGCCGTCACCACGCAGGCGCGCGCGGCCGATTTCGACTGGATGAAGTTCAAGGGCAAGACCGTCACGTTCCTGGCCAACAACAATCCGGTGTCGCAGGCGCTGCTGACTTACAAGGCGGATTTTGAGAAGCTGACTGGCATGACCCTGAAGGTCGACGGCTATCAGGAGCAGCAGATGCGCCAGCGCCTGGTCACGGTCATGAACGCCAACAGCGACGAGGTCGACGTGTTCATGACGCTGCCGTCGCGCGAGGGTGAGCAGTTCGCCGCCGCTGGCTGGTACGCCGATCTCACGGCGATGGCCAAGAACGAGGTGGCGAAGGAATACGATCCGGCCGGGCTGAGCCAGGCCCTGCTCAAGGCTGCGACCTTCAGCGGCAAGCTCACCAGTATGCCGATGAACATCGAAGGGCCGATCTTCTATTACCGTACCGACATCTTCAAGAAGTGCGGCATCGAGGCGCCGAAGACCATCAAGGATGTCGAGGCTGCCGCCCGGAAAATCAAAACCTGCGACAGCGCAGTGACGCCGTTCGTCTCGCGCGGGCTCAAGCCCGCGGTCGCCTATACCTTCAGCAACATGCTGCACAATATCGGCGGCAGCTACATCGCAGGCGGCAAATCGAACCTCTGCTCGGCCAAGGGCAAGGAGGCGCTCGATACCTATAGCCGGCTGCTGCGCGATTTCGGACCGCCCGGCGTCGTCAACTACAGCTTCCAGCAGATTTCCGCGCTCTATCGCAGCGGCCGCGCCGCGATGGCGTTCGAATCCTCGAACGAATTGCGCACCGTGATGGAGGGTGGGGCGCGTCTGAAGGACACCGGCCTGTTGCCGTTCCCCGCGGCTGAGGCCGGCCAGGTGCCGACCACGATCGGTTGGGGCATGGCGGTGTCCTCGCACAGCAAGCAACCGGATGCAGCCTGGTACTTCGTGCAGTGGGCGACCAGCCCCGAGGTGCAGAAGAAGATGGCGCTCCAGGGCATTGCCCCGCCACGTCCGTCCGTCGCCAACGACCCGGAGTATCGCAAGTGGATCGATGAGGAGCCGGTGCGCAAGGAATGGCAGGCCGCGCTCGACGTGCTCGCCACGAAAGGCTCCTCGGAGGTCGGCTATCCAATCATCGCCAACCCGGAATCGCGCGAGTTCATCGGCCAGGCGGTGCAGGATCTGATCCTGAAGCAGAAGCCGATCGACCAGGCTTGTGCGGATGCCGACAAGGCGCTCGATGCGCTAATCGCCCAGAAGTAACGGCTCGGTGCCGGCGGGCTCGCTGCCCGTCGGCATCTCCCCACGATCCAAGGAAAGCGGACGCATGTCGAACACGGCTGCGACATTGACGCAGGACCAGCAGAAGCTGGAGATGTCGGTGCTCTCGGCGCCGGCCGTGATCTTCACGGTCGCGATGATCGCGTTTCCGGTCGTCTACACGATCTGGCTCGGCTTCCAGACTTTCTCCTCCACCGGCAAGCAATCCTTTGTCGGGCTCGCCAATTATTCGAAGCTGATCTCCGACTACGAGTTCTGGCGCGGGCTGTGGGTCACCTTCGCGCTTTATGTGCTGTCGCTCGTGCTCCAGCTCGTCTTCGGCGTTTGGCTCGCGCTCGTGCTGTTTCACGCCAAGCGACTGCCCGGCATCGTGCGCTCGCTGTTCATTTCGCCCTTCATGATGCCGCCGGTGGTGGCTGGCATGATGTGGCTTGTGATCCTCGATCCGTCGCTGGGCGCCGCCAACTATATCCTGCAATCGTTTGGCCTGCCGCCGTCGGACTGGCTGGCCTCGCCGACCTGGGTCATTCCGACCGTGGCGCTGATCGATAGCTGGCAGTGGACGCCTTACGTCGCGTTGATCGTGCTGGGCGGCCTGCAATCCCTGCCGTCGAGCGTCTACGAGGCCGCGCAGATCGACGGTGCGTCGCCGTTCAAGACGTTTCAGCGCATCACGCTGCCCTTGTTGCTGCCGACTATCGTCACCGCGGCTGTTCTGCGCAGCGTCGATCTCCTGCGCTTCTTCGACATCATCTACATCACCACCCAGGGCGGCCCGGGCA
The DNA here is from genome assembly GCF_045571475.1 of Bradyrhizobium sp. ORS 86. Lineage (NCBI taxonomy): Bacteria > Pseudomonadati > Pseudomonadota > Alphaproteobacteria > Hyphomicrobiales > Nitrobacteraceae > Bradyrhizobium > Bradyrhizobium sp. ORS 86. The sequence goes on from NZ_CP120699.1 coordinate 1,795,863, forward strand.
ATGCCTCAAATACCCTCAACATCTACGGCTTCCGGGTCGGCTTCGAATTTTTCAACATCGGCTATGCCAGCGCCTTGATGCTGACGCTAACGGCGATCGTGTTCGGCGCCGTGCTCGCCTTCAACCGCCTGCGCGGCGCAGTGGCTTGGTGATGTCATGACGGATGCCGCAACCACCGACCGCTGGATCCGCTGGCTCAACACGGCGCAACTTGTGCTGGCCGGTGTGCTCATCATGGCGCCGACGGTCTGGATGGTGCTGTCCTCGTTCAAGCCGTCCTTCGAGGTGACGGCCTACCCGCCGACGCTGATCTTCACGCCGACGCTGGACAACTACGTCGAGCTGACCAGGACCACGCCGTTCCTGAGCTACGCGCTCAACAGCTTCATCGTCACCGTCGGCTCGACCGCGCTCGGCCTCCTGTTTGGGATTCCCGCCGCTTTCGCGGTGTCCTGGACGCGCATTTCGTGGCCGGCGATCCTGACGCTTGCGGCGCGCATGGCGCCCGGCACGCTGTTCCTGCTGCCGTGGTACGTGATGTTCCGGCAGGTCGGCATGATCGGCTCCTACACCGCACTGATCCTCAGTCACGCGGTCATCACGCTGCCGATCGTCATCTGGGTTCTGCTGCCATCCTTCGATGGGATTCCGCGCAGCGTCTTCGAGGCCGCGCAGGTCGATGGGTGCAGCGTCACGCGCATCCTCTGGCGCATCGCGCTGCCGCTGGTGGCGTCGGGCGTTGCCGTTTCGGCGATTCTCGCCTTTGTCTTTTCGTGGAACTACTTCCTGTTTGCGCTGGTGCTCTCCAATGGCGACACCAAGACGCTGATCGCGGCGGCCTTCAACTTCATCGGCGAAGGCTCGACGCAATGGGGCGCGCTCATGGCCGCGGCGACGCTGATCGCATTGCCGCCGCTGGTGCTGGCGGCCCTGGTTCAGCGTTGGCTGGTGTCGGGACTGACGCTCGGTGCGGTGAAAGGCTAGGTATCTGATGAACTTATCACCTCGACCGAATTCGATCATGCAGGCCGCGGTCTTCCATGGGGATGACCGTATCACCATCGAGCGCGTCGCAATGCCCGATGTCGGCACAGGCGAGGTGCTCGTGCGCGTCTCGCGCACCGCGCTATGCGGCTCCGACTTCAAGCTCTGGCACAAGGGCGCCGAATTCACTGCGGGTCATGAAATTTTCGGTGTGGTCGAGCAGCCAGGTCACCGCCTGCATGGCCACCGCTGCGCCGTCTATATCCCTTTGCACTGTGACCATTGCGCCGCCTGCAAGCGCGGCGACACCCAGATGTGCCTGGAAGTGTCCAGCCTGATCGGCTGGAACAGGCCGGGCGGCTACGCCGAATACGTGCCGGTGCCGGAAAACTGCCTGCTGTCGGTGCCCGACGATATCGAGGACAGCGTCGCGCCGCTGCTGCTCGATACCATCGGCACGTCCGGCCACGCCGTGCGCTTCGTCAGCCGCGTGGTGCCGCCGGGCGAGGCCGGGCCGGTCCTCGTCATGGGGGCGGGACCTGTCGGCCTCGGTGTCGTGCTGGCGCTCCGCGCGCTCGGCTACAACGACATCTTTGTGGCCGACCCGAACGTGGCGCGCCTCAAGATCGCGCAATCCTTCGGTGCCAACGTGCACCCGGTTGGCGATACATCGAAGCGCTTCGCTCTCATCATGGAATGTTCCGGTGCGCATGCGGCGCGCAATCTCGGCATCGAGCTCGTCCTGCCACGCGGCGCGCTGGTGCTGGTCGGTGAGAATGCTGCGCCCTGGACCATCGAGGAAGGCAAAGTGTTCCGCCGCAAGGACTTCTACATGATCCGGACCTTCTATTTCCCGGTCTCGGATTTCGAGCCGAACATCGAGCTGCTCCGCAAGTACAAGGACGAATACCGCGTCCTTGTCGACGGCGAGTTCGGCCTGTCGGCTCTGCCCGAGAACTTCGCCCGCTTCGCCAAGGGCGAACTGATCAAGCCTGTCCTGGCGCTGGATTGAGCGTTCATGGCCTCGATCTCGATCCGCAACCTCGTCAAGCGTTACGGTAATTTCACCGTAATCCCCGATCTCAATCTGGAGATCGCTGACCATGAATTCGTCGTCTTCGTCGGTCCGTCCGGCTGCGGCAAGTCGACCTTGCTGCGGATCATCGCGGGCCTCGAGCAGATTTCATCGGGAGAGCTCTATATCGGCGACAGGCTGGTCAATGGCGTGCAGGCTGCACAGCGCGATATCGCGATGGTGTTCCAGGACTACGCGCTCTATCCACACATGCGGGTCTACGACAATATGTCCTTTGCGCTGGAGCTGCGGGGCACGCCGAAGGCCGAGATCGAGGCTCGCGTGAAGCGCGCCGCGGCGCTGCTGCATATCGAGCCCTATCTCGACCGCAAGCCGAAGGAGCTTTCGGGCGGTCAGCGCCAGCGCGTCGCCATGGGCCGCGCGATCGTGCGCAATCCCAAGGCGTTCCTGTTCGACGAGCCGCTGTCCAATCTCGACGCGAAGCTGCGCGGACAGGTGCGCGCCGAGATCAAGGCGCTGTCGCAGGAGCTGAAGACCACTATGGTCTTCGTGACTCACGACCAGATCGAGGCCATGACCATGGCTGACCGGATCGTGGTGCTTCAGAGCGGCACGATCCAGCAATACGACACGCCGGAGACCGTCTACGGCCGGCCCGCTAATCAGTTCGTTGCCGGATTCATCGGCTCGCCCGCGATGAATTTCTTCCCGGTCGAGTGGCGCGAGGAGCGTGCAATCCTCTCGCAAGGTGGAACAGTGATGCCGTTGGACGGTGAGACCGCAAGCCGTCTGCGTCAGGCCGGCATTGCCGTGCTCGGCATTCGACCTGAACATTTTGCCGTGGCCACAGCGGCCGCCGAGGGCATTGCCATCAACGTCAAGCTGGTCGAGCCGCTCGGCTCGGATACGCTGATCCACTTCGATCTCGCCGGTGTCTCCGCCATCGCGCGCGTCGATCCATCGTTACGACCGAAGGTCGGCGATCAAGTCAGCCTGCGTCCGCAGCCGGGCAAGACGCATCTGTTCGATGCAGCCAGCGGACAGGTCCTGCGGTGAGCGCGTCGGCGAACATCGGAGATCTCTCAGCGCTGGCCGAGGTCGCGTCCGGGGGCCGGCCCGTGCACGTGATCTGCCTTGGGCTATCGGCGCTTGACCAGGTCTGGCGCGTCGATCGTCTGTTCTCGGGCCGGAGCGAGAAGATCAAGGCCGCAGGCTACGGCACGATCGGTGGCGGCATGGCTGCCAATGCCTCGGTCGCGGTGGCGCGGCTCGGCGCTTCGGTCGCGTTCTGGGGGCGGGCGGGAAATGATTCGGCGGGCCAGGAGATGCGATCGGCCTTCGTCACTGAAGGTGTCGATGTCGAGAATTTCCGGCTGTTTCCCGACGGCCGCTCATCGGTCTCCGGAATCATTGTCGACAGTTCCGGCGAGCGGCAGATCGTGAATTTTCGCGGCTCTTATCCGGAGGCCGCGGATTGGCTTCCGCTGGAAGCCGTCGTTCGCGCATCCTCTGTGCTCGCCGATCCGCGCTGGGTGGAGGGCGCCGCGACGCTGTTCCGAGAAGCACGGGCGCGCGGCATTCCGACGGTGCTCGACGGTGACATGGCCGATGCCGATGTGTTCGAGCACCTGCTGCCGCTGACCGACCATGCGATCTTCTCCGAGCCCGCGCTCACCGCCTTTGCCGGATCGGCCCAGGACACATCGCTCACAGCGCTCGCGCGCTTCGGCTGCCGCGTCATCGCCGTCACGCGCGGCGAGGCAGGCGTGAGCTGGTACGAGAATGGCCAACTGCATCGGCGGGCGGCCTATGCCGTCGATGTCGTCGACACGACGGGCGCGGGCGACGTCTTCCACGGCGCCTATGCGCTAGCGATCGGCGTCGGCCTCGATGTACGCGCCGCCATGGCGTTTTCGGCAGCGACGGCTGCGATGAAGTGCGGCCACGCCGGCGGCCGCAACGGAATTCCCACGATCAACGAGTGTCTTGCATTCATGAGGACGAAGCCATGAGAACGATTGGAAAGAACCGCGGCCTGGCACGGCTTGCTGACGCGGATGGCCACTTTCGCATGGTCGCGCTGGATCAGCGGCCGCCGCTGTTCGATGCCATTGCAAAGGTGAGGGGCATCACGCGGGACCAGGTCGAATATTCCGACGTCACAGCGGCGAAGCGTCTCCTCGTCGAGAACCTCGCGCCGCATTGCAGCTCGATGCTGTTCGACCCAAATTTCGCGGTGCCCGCGGCGATCGATCTGTTGCCGCCGCGCTGCGGCTTGATCATGACGTTGGAGGAGCATCGCGTCGAGGAGACCGCGGGCGGCCGCAAATCGCGCGCGATCACCAATTGGAGCGTCGAGAAGATCCGCGCCATGGGCGGCGACGCCGTCAAGGTGCTGGCCTGGTACCGGCCGGACGCCGATGCCGCGGTGAATGAGCACCAGAAGCGCTTCGTCCGCGAGATCGGCGAGGAATGCGCTCGCCACGATATCCCCTACGTCCTTGAGCTGCTGGTCTATCAGTTCCTCGGCAGCGCCAATCACACCGCTGATTACGTGGAATCGCCGGGCAAGCTTCCGGGTCTCGTCATCGACAGCGTGCGAGAGTTTGCGCGGCCTGAATACGGTGTCGATCTGCTCAAGCTGGAGAGCCCGCTTGCGGCCAACGGCCTGCCGGCCCGTGACGGCAGCGCGGAGGCCAAAGCTGCGCAGAAGGAGTTTGAGGTCATCGGCGACATCTGCCGCGAGCGGAGCATCCCATGGGTGCTGCTGTCGGGTGGTGCGGCGCCGGAGAAGTTCGAACGTGTCCTCGACTTCGCCTATGCTGCGGGTGCCGGCGGCTTCCTCGCCGGCCGCACCATCTGGCTCGATGCCGTCCTGAAGAATTTTCCGGATCGTGCTGCGGTTTCGGCAAGCCTTCGCACGGATGGTCTTGCCGTGCTGAAACGGCTCAATCAACTGACTACCGCGAAGGGCACGCCCTGGAAGGCGCGCTTTCCAGTTTTCACCGATATCAAGCAGGAAGGCGACTTCGCGCGCGCTTACTGAGAGGGTCGCGGCTCCGTCGTCATCTTTGTCTCGACCGCAACGTTTGCAGCACGACTGAGCGCGTCACCATTATATATCCTTGAGGATATTGGTGGGCCCGGCAGGACTCGAACCTGCAACCAGACCGTTATGAGCGGCGGGACAACGATTGGCTTTGTTGATTTTGCTGACTTTTTGTTTGCATCTGATCGCGTTTATTGCGCTCCGGGCGGGTCGTTTCTGGTGTGAAACTGGTGCGGTAGCGCCTGCTCGCGCAGACGAGCCGGGCCTGACATCCGTACGAAGAGAAACGGATGATCCCGCCCACCCATAGCGGCGCGACGCTGCATGATCTCGGGCCTGACGTACCGGATGTATCCCAGATAAAGAGTTTGGAATAAGGCGGCCGCCGTGTCATCTCTCCAAAAGACCTGGCACTGATAGGAGTCGTCCAGAGCCATTCCCTTCCAGCCGACGTGATAGCTCCCGCGACTCACCTCGTTGCGCGGTCGCAACTCGTACACTTGCAGCAGGCACTCCTTGCGTGTGGTCTCGCGCTCGTGCTGAAGAACCGGGTCGTACCAGCGGATGTTCGCATCGGACGGATGGTTGAGGGCGACCAGCGCGTGGCCGGGGCGCGTCGGGTCGTCGCAGACGTCGTTGATCCACAGATGCAGCCCCTCGGACCGACGGAGACCGCCGTACGCGTCCAGCAGCGCCATCATCATGTCGCGGATGTTGTAACGGAAGAAGATGTTCGGATTTCCGGATTCGCCGGGCCTTGCGTGGCCTTCCCAGAGCAGTCTTTCCACATGCTTGGGCGGAAAGAATTTTGCCGGGCGCACTTCGAACCCGCGCGGCTCGGGACCGAGCTCGACTCGTCGCTTAGCGAACTTCGGTGCTTCCTTGATGTGCGTGAGCATTGACGCGTTTCGCATGCGCGACCAGGCCAGCAGACTGGCGAAGTGTTCGCTCGTTCCGACCCGAAGCGGGAATTCGATTGGCGAGATAGTCGACGGGGAGTTGGTTTTGGCCGACCACCAAGCGGAGCAATCCTCGATGGCGCGGGCGAACTGCCGGACGCGTTCTCGCTTGGTCGACGGCCAAAACAACCCGGTGCGATCGCTTCCCGCGCGATCGACAGTGCCGGCGAGCATGGCGATGATGAATCCGCGAAAGATATCCTCCGAGCACTCTTTCCGGAGCGAGAGGGCGAAGCAGTAGTCGTAGAACAGGCCGAATGCTCGGACGATTACGTCCTGCCATGATCGAGATTTGAACCAGAAGGCCCGGAAGTATTCGATCAGCGGAAGAAACACTTCGCCCGTGCCGTCTTCCTGCTGCAGCAGCAGGATTCGGGCTGAAAATCCGTCAGGCATGTCGCTGAACGACCGGACTTCGGTCGTGTGATGAAGGGGCTGCGGCGTGTGCGGGATCCAGACCTTGGCCTTGTCATCCAACTCAAGAGACATTTTCGTTTACTCACAACTATAGCGAGAATATTTTAGACGACCTTTCGGCGCATCGGCTCGGTTGATGACACAAATTTTGCAGAGAGTCGACCGCTTTGTTTTCAGCAAACTATTGATAACGCAGCAATTTTTCAAGGATTCGTCTGTTTTCAAGGATTCGAAAGTCCTGCGCAAACGTTGGATTTTATGCACGCTGGGATTGAATCTGAATCCTTGAAAAATTGCTACAGGGCATCGTCGCGCCGCGCGGCGCGGATTGCCCGGCACGCGTGTTCGACCACCGACCAGATATATTCGTCGTGGTCGCGGACCTCGCAGACGCAGGACGCGGTTGTGATGATCAGTCCCTCGTCATCCTCCACCGAGCACACGTCGTATTCGCAAATCGAATAAGGCGGAGACACGCATTCGATACGTACGGCGGCAAGTCGACGCCGGCGCGTCTCGTCTCCGTCGGGGACTTCGTCAATGGTAACGGCCAGCATGGGGCGGCCTCCGTTCTGTGAGGAAGAGGATGCGGTCGGCAGGGGTTCCGCACCGACCGAAGATCTCGCGTGCTTCGTCGCCATCGACGTGGCGGCGTTCCATCAGCCGTTCGGCGAGTTCGAGGAGGGCGTCGCGGTTCGCTCGCATGATATCGAGCGCGCGACGTTCGAGTCGCCGGAGGTCGCGCTCCACCGCGCGGCGGATTCCGCGGTCCGCTCTGACCGCCTGCAGCGCGTTTTCGTAGCTCGCGAGGTACGTGAGGTTGTTGCCCAGGCCGGCGCTCACGTGGAGGCTGGCGATCATGCGCGTGGCGGCCGCGGCGTCGCCTTGCTCGCCTCCGGATCCCACGCTTTCCGAGGACAGGAAGATGCGCTCGGCGACGCGACCGCAAAGGTCCACCGTCACGCAATCCTCTATCGTCGCGCGCGTGAAGAGGTCGTCGTCGGGCGGATCGATGTCGGTACGCCCGAGTGAGATGCCGCGCTTGGCCACGGAGAGGGACCGCAGCGTACCGTACCCGACGGCCAAACTGCCGATGGCATGAGCGGCTTCATGGATGCTGATCCGGAACAGCTTGTCGGTCGACATCGGATTCGCGGGCAGCATGGCAGCGACCAGATCGTCGATGTGAAGTGCCCGACTTGCCTGACGCGCGCTGCGCCGCGCCGTCTGCACGTGCCCTGCGATCTCGGCCGAGGTAAGCTGCTCCGCGATGCGAGCGGCGGCTTCGATGTCCGCTTCACCGAGGGCTCCGCGCAAATGGTGGCGCAGGACGTTCGCAGCGCCGGCGCGGTCCTGCCGGCCGAGTTCGATGATGCGTTCGAAGCGACCGGGGCGGCGCAGCGCGGCATCGACGCCGGCCAGGTAGTTTGTCGCGCCGGCCAGGATGATCGCGCCGCCTTCCAGTCCGCCCGCGGTCCGGCGGGGGCCGGCGAGCGCGGAATCCATCGAGAGCATGAACTCAGTGATTACAGGTCGCCAGTAGTCCGCATTTCGACCTAAGGTAGATCGATTGGGCAAAGCGTCGCATTCATCCCAGCAGACGCAAACGGGACGGGGAGGGCCGATCGACGCTGCCGCAGCACTCATCGCTGCGGCATTGGCGTAGACCTCCCGGATACCCCGGATGACTTCATCGATGAATGCGGTCTTGGTGAAGAGGCCGCTGATTGACACCAGCAGGATCGGCACGTCGCAGGCAGCCATCACGGCCTTGATTCCGTAGGTCTTTCCGCAGCCCGGTTCGCTATGGCACAGGATTGCGCGGCCGACGTCCGACCACGCGAGCGACGAGGCGCGGTAAGCCTCCAGGTCCCGCTTGAGCTCAAGTCCAAACGTTCGCAGGGGGCCGAGTTCGTGCGCTGACTCGAGGTCAGGCAGACGCTCGATGATCGCGGCGTCGACGCCGCGGTTGCGGGCCCTGGTCAGCCTTTCGACGATCGCGCCGGACTCCGAACCCGGGCGGAAGGCGCTGGCGATCTCGTTGAAATCTAGGCCGGCACACAGATCGTCGGGCACTTCTGCGCTTTTACCCGTGAAGAGCTCGAGCGCGCGCGCCAGCGCCTTTCCGTTCACCCCGGTGATGACGACCGACTGGTCGGCTGCGCTGAGCAGAGTTGCCGGCAGCAGGTCGGTCGACGGTGCGATGCCGACCACGCAGCAGCCCCTGCCGAGCGCGGACGCGACCTCGTCGCTCCCAAGCGTAGCCTTGTGGCGGGAGCGGTCGGTTCCGTCACGCGCGATGCAGACCCACGACGAGCGGCTCAACGACGAGCAAAACCTTTCCGCGGGCTTCACCCACGCCGGGCTCGGCACAGTGAAGACGATCGCAAGATTCACCGAATTCTCGAGGATCGTGCGCTGCGCGTCGTCGAGTGTGGTCTCGAACACGGCGCGAAACAGAGCGAGCGGCGCAGACGGGCGCCGAAAGCGAGACATCGGTGCTCGTTCTTTCGGCGCTTCGTCCGGAGCGGGGAGGTCGTCCTCCAGCTGCCATTCGCTGGACGAGGTCATCGGCGCCTCGCGATCACCAAGGTATCGGGCCCTAGCGTCTCGGTCAGATCGATGCAGAGCCGGTCGGCGCACGCCATCGCGAAGATCGCCGCGCCGCCATCGGGATCGGCTCCGACGGCCTTGAGCAACCGTCCAAGCTTCGTCGGGCCGACATCTTCGAGATGACCGAGAACGCGGCAGCGGAAGTCGAAGGGGACGGCATGGTTGCGGCAGCGCCAGACCGCGCGAGCGCTGGCGAAACGCGGCCGCTGCATGATGTGCGCCGACGTCAGCACCAGCGACCTCAGACCGAGATCTTCAATCCCGATGAGGAAAAGCCCCTCCTGCTCGATTGTCCGCAACGGCCGTGTCGCGACCACGTCGAGTTGGTAGCGACCATCCGAGCGTTCGACGACGATCGTGTCCATGACCACGGTCTGAGAGCAGACAACGGCCGTGGCGACGTAGTCGATCGCGCCGACGTCCGGATCGAGCGAAGCCTGGATCAACGCGTCGTTGACGAGTCCGCCGGGCGAGGGAATGAGCCGACGGCATTTCGCCGACGCGAAGCCATTGGGGACAGTCTGGAAAGAGAACGCGGTACTGGACATCGGATCACTCGGGCATGTTCTTGCTTTGTTCCAAGAAGCATGCCCGCCTCAGATCGTCAACATAATTATTATAAATATATATCTTTAATGACTATGAGGAATATGTGGTGGTTTACCGGTGCTCCCTGTACTATTCGTAGCTGAAGCGATTTAAGCGCTTCGCGGTGCCGACGAGAGGGCGATGGCCGAAGAAGCGAAGGTGAAGAAGAGACCCGGCCGCCCGCGGCCACCCGACTCCGACAAGCGGAAGCAGTTTCTCGCGGTGATGCTGGAAGACACCATCAAGTCGCTTAAGCAGGCGGCGATCGAGGAAGACACCACGGCGTCGCTGCTCTTGGAGCGCATCGCCAACGAATACCTGCAGAGCCGGAAAGGCCGCGGGCGGAAGTCCTAGGCGGAAACGGCCATGAAGACGGACGATCCGAAGTTGGAGCAGAGCCGGAAGGATCTGTTCGAACGCGTCGAGAAGATGAACGCGTTGACCATCTCGATCCTGCGCTCCCATCTCCTCGCCGAGCAGTGCATGAACGATTTTGCCCTAGGCAAGGGCGTCAAGCGGAAGTGGCTCAAGAAGGCCACTTTTGACGAGAAGCTGACGAAGTGTCGGACCCTCTCCGGAGCGGAGCGGGACGACCCGCTGTGGGGCGTACTCAAGTCCGCCAACATCCTCCGCAACACGATCGCCCACACGCTGGACGTCAGCAAGATCGAGCAGCGCATGGCCGACCTGAAGAAGACGTATCTTGCGGCCTTGACGCCGCAGCAGGCGGCCGGTCTCCAGAACGAGCCAGATGACCGCATCGCTCAGTCGGCCTGCGTCCTGTGCGCCGGCTTCATAGTCAATCTGACGTGCGGCACGTCGTGATCTGTGCGACCAGTTCATAGCCACGCAAGAAGATGTTCGACCCTCCAGGCGAGAAGCGTCTTGGTCATGGGGTCGTATCGACGCAACAGCCCTGTAATTACGGCGTTATCGGGTGTCCAGTTTGAGAGATCGCAGGCCTTTTCGACGAAGCGCGTGTTCCAGACGAGAGATCCACTGTAGCCTGCGGGATGATCATATTTGACCTTGCTTCCAGTCTGCAGGCCGGTGCCCATCGTCACCGTCGCCGCTCCTGGCTCCCAATGCATCTCGAAAATGTTGGGATCGCCGGATCCCGGCTTCTCCTGCGAACAATATCCCGTGACGATGGCGTCGGCGCCGAAAGTGCCGATGTAGGCCGTGTTTTCTCCCGCCAAACCGCGGAAGAAAAGCAGCTCGTGGGCAACCGGCCGATGGGCCGAAGCGAACCTCGACATGGAGAGGGGCATTGCGCGACCGGCCACCTTGGCACATTCGCCCGACGGGACCGGCGCGATCGCGGCATCGACTGCCGGGTTCTGGTCCATGCGCCAGGCGCCGACCTTCAGGATAGTGTCCCCGGTGTCGTCGATGAAATGAGCGTCGGGCCCGCAAGACGCCACGTGAGCGCACGTCAGCACCTTAATTCCGTTCCACTCGATGAACGTTCCGGTGCCGATTTCGCTGCCGGCGAGAGCCGGTACGAACGGACGCGTATGTACCTTCATTAAATCGGTAACTCGGTGAACAAGTTGATCCCACGCCGCTTTGGCCTGTTGTTGATTCATCGACGGCTCGCAATTTTGAACGTCGCCCGGGAATGGCCACGGTTCACGTACGGGCGGAGAACCGAGTGAAGGCGGTCAATGTCTGAAGGCGCGGCTCGACGTCCTTCAGATAGATCTCGGTCCGCAGAAATGCGAGCTCATCGTCGAGCGTTGCCTCGCAGACGTCGGTGTACCATGACTTTGGTCTCCCGTCGCTTCCGTCGCTCCAGCGGTAACCGCGGCGCTTCAGGACGTCCTTCAATTCGAAGGGCGACTGCTCCGCCCAGACGCGTATCGTCTTTTTCCGCGCGGTCTCGAGCAGCATGGCCAGCGCCGGCGCGCCCGTCGACGGAAGTCTGTGTGCCAGGATCTCAAGCAGGGCGTGGCAGTCGTCGACAGCCCGGTGGGCCTGGTGGAAATAGCCCGCGCCGTTGAGCAGGTAGGCGAGATTAGCACCCGCGAAGCCGTGCTTTCGCCACTCTACCTCGCTCGCCGAACATCCCCAGGCCTTCCGAGCGAAGACCGGCCAGTAGCGCTCGACGAACTTGCGGTCGAAAGCGCTGTTGTGCGCGATGCAGATGACCACGGAGGCATCGACGAACGCCGCGACCGCCGCGTCGTCGATCCGATGGCCGGCGACCATCTCGTCGGTGATTCCGGTGATGTCGGTGATCTCTGCCGGGATCGGCTCGGACGGCTCGTTGAACGCCGAGAAGACGTCACGGACGCCGACGATGCTGCCGTCGGAGAGGTAGTCGAATTTGACCATTCCGAGTTCGATGATCTCGTGGCGCAGCGGGTCCAGGCCCGTGGTCTCGGTGTCAATGATGATCGCCGTTTTGGTCTCTTCGCCGGCGGACGGCGTGAAGAGGGGGCGTGGCACTAGCCTGCGCAGCACCCGGTAGTCGGCCGAGCGGGCCAAGGTTTCGGCCATGGCGGCCAGGCTGATGGTATCTTGGAACATCGTGCATCCGGAGGGGGCGGACGGGGACCGCGGGGCGCAGAATCTAGCATGCGCCGGCGCGGCGCGCAGCGCGATGTTGGCTCACGCCTTTTCGCGCAAGGACCGCTCGCGTCCGCCGGTTTCGAAATAGGAGAAGAGCCTACTTACTCACCTCTCAGCTGAGGCTTCGCGGTGCTGACCGGCGGTACGCGGGATGGCCCCTCGTTCTGCCGCTGAAGGGCGGCCAGGCGCTTCTTCTCCGCTTCGTATCGGTCTATGGCTGCCTTGGCGGGCTCGTAGATGTCGTGGAAGCCACGGTGGAGATTTCGAGCCATGCGCAGCACGAGACTCGCGAATTCGTGGACGCCGGCTTGCGTCTCCCGGATGCTCTGTTTCAGTCGGACCGACGTATCGCCGCTGTCGCGCAGATACTTTTCGTCGACCTCGCCGCCGTTGTGTTCGTAGACGTGACGGCGCTGAAACAAACGCGTCGCGGTCGCGATCTCCACCTCCGTCAGCCCTTCACAGATGTCGATGTCGAAACCGCCCAAGAGCTCCCTTCTGGTCGCGACGAGATCGTGGAAACGCATTTTTCCGATGCGTTCGCGCCGCCCGGAACGCATAGGCCTGTTCCGGATCAGCTGCCCGGCATATTGCCCGACGAAGGTGTCGAACGCCGAGCCGATGTCTTTTAGACAGCCTGATGGAACGGCACCCCGATTCAGATCGTTGCGGATCGCCGGGATGATGCTTCCTTCGAGCTCGCTGAGATCGTTTCGCGTGCCGCAGGCCGAGCAATAGGCGAACCGCCCCAGGATATCGTGGAACTCGCCGCAGGCGCTGCAATTGAACTGCTTCTGCTGGCTCTGCTCGGCGTAATAGAACGGCGGCTTCTCGACGTCTCTTCCCGCGGCGTCCGCCACGGCATCCATGTCGATCACGTGGGCTCCGTCTTCGTCTGCCGACAGCGCCTCGTCGAGTCTTTCGCAATAGAGGCGAACATAGACCCGTTGTGCTGTTGACAGAAATTCATGGCGCTCGGCACGCGCGCCGCAATAGGGACAGAGCGAGATGCCGCCGCGCGTACGCCAATATTGTTCGCATCTCGGGCATTGGAAGCCGAACTTTCCTTCGCTGTCGGAAGCGATGAATACGGGCACGCAACCCGGCACCGGTGGCTCGGGCCATGGCGCGCCGATCCCTCCCATCGGCAGATCGGCGACGGGGATTCCCTCTCTCAGCGCATAAATGGCGTAGAGCGCTGCCGGGACCGGCCGACTGCTCTGCCATGTGACCTGGTAACGGCGCCGGCCTTCGTCGTCGCTTCTGATGGTGAAAATCACCTGTCCGCCGCAATGGGCGATCTCTTGAAATTCGCGCGCCTCGTTCATGCCCGTCGATCCTCTGGGCGCCGATCGTAACCCACGGAGCGCTGTGGCGGCAGGGGCTAGATCGAACGATCCCAGGGACCGCTCCTAGCGTAGGATGACCGTCCAGTCGATCATCTCGAGCTACGCTTCTGGCGCCGGATCTTCCTTCTCGCCGGTCGCGACGATCTTCAGCGCGCCGTCGGGCAGTGGCCGCTGCAGCGCCTTGGCTTCGTCCCAGGGGGCGCGGAGCCAGATGTCGTGCTCCTCGGTAGTCGTCAGGATCACCGGCATCGCCTTCGGATGCACGCGCTTCACTTCCTCGTTTGGCTCCGTCGTCAGGAACGCATAGATGTCTGCGGAGACCTCGCCCTCCTTGGCCTTCCGGACGCTGGTCCAGTTCGTCCAGAGACCCGCGAACGCGAGCAGCGGCCGGCCCTCGTCCGGAGCGAACCAGACCGGCACCTTCTTGCCGTCGATGGTGTCGTACTCGCTGAACGACGTGAACGGCACTAGGCACCGGCTTTCCGGGCCGAGCCATCGCTTCCAGTGCGCGCTGTTGACGTTCCTGATGTTGGTGGTTCCTGAATCGGGTTCCATCTGGAGCAGTTCCTTGAAATCGACGGACTTGCCCTTGGCCTGTAGCTTTTCCGCGCGCTTCTTCGTCGCGTCCATCAGCGCCCGTTGCGAGCTCGGCATGCCCCAGCGCGCCATGGCGATCTCGCGCCCGTCGGCCGCGTCGCGCACGATCGGCGCCGGATAATCAGGAAAGATGCCCGGCATTGAAGGCAGGTTGCCGACGCGGCTGTTGAGCGCGTTGAAGAGGCGCCGGATAGCGTCGACGTTCTTCGTCATGGAGTAGAGGTTGCACATCGTCAGGTCTCCGGAGCGGCCTGGCGAGGGCGCTGCGCCAATTGTAGCAGCGTCGCCGCCGGCCGGCGATTGGCCTTGGCGCACTTGCTGCAGCGGAGCCGGCCCGCCAAGTCGTGCACGAAGGTGGTCGGCGGATGGCGCAGCGCGGCCAGGTCGACATCCCGCTTGGTCTTGCAGCGCGAGCACTCGATCCCGAGCCACGGATAGCCGCCGTTGACCGCTTGGTCGATGGTCGGCGACGGATCGATCGGCTCGCCATCCGCCCACATGCGTTCGTTCCAGGACTCGCAGAGCAGCCTGTCCGCTGTCCGGATTAGGGCCTCGCCCTTGTCCCGCGCCTCGGCGGATTGCGCGGCCAGAATGTTGGTCATCGCACGCGCGCGCCCGAGCTCCTTGTTCAGCGCCTTGCGGTCGCCGCCGCTGAGGGGAGTGGGATGATGCTTTGGCGCCATGCGCCTGCGGTCAGTCGAACGCCGGCCAGCAGCCGTCTTCCTCGTGGCGACCTGTCCTCACCTGGCAGGTATCGTCGAGCAACCGCTGAGCACAGTCCTTCCAGATGGCCTGCGGCCCGTACAGCCGCACGGCATCCGCCTTCTGGATCTCGATGGTCCGGGAACATCTGGTGCAAGTTGTCCGGAGCAGGTGTCGCGCGATCTGACAAAGCCGCTGCGACCGGATGGACGGCCCGGCCGGTCTGTCGTCGGCGCTCGCGTCCCTGAGTAGGGCGTCCCAGTATTCGCGCGGCATCGGGTCCGCACGACCCGGGGTGGGCGCAACAGGCGCGCTTCTGCCGACGGGGGCTTCCGCGGCCATCTTGTCCATCTGTTTTGCGGTCGGCATGCGCCAGCTTGCGGGTCGGTCGGGCATTCGTATGAGAACATATAGAGAACAAATAGTCGAGTCCGTTCGAGCCTTGGAAAGAAGTCGTAGAAGCCTATCCGGACACACCAAACCATTGCGTGTTTCGGCCGAAAGGACGTATCTAGCGGCGAACCGGCGGTGCGGGCGGTTTCGCAGTCAACTGCGCACCAAAAAGCCGGACAGGGGTGGAAGTCGTCAAAAGATGTTGTTTTTGCATATCTCAGATATCCATTTCAAAGCGCCTGAATGCCTCAACCCCGACACTGATCCCGATAGAGGGATTCGGACACGTCTCGAGCGGCATCTCGCCTCTCAGATCGCGAAGATGGGCAACGTCGACGCGATTCTGGTCGGAGGCGACGTCGCTTTCGCAGGCGATCCGCGCGAATACGAAGAGGCGAGGAAGTGGTTCGGCAAGCTCAGAACGATCACCGGCTGCGAAAAAGGGCCGATGCTCGTCGTCCCCGGAAACCACGACATCGACCGGAATTCGGTCGGGAAAGCGATGAGCACCCGGAACGTGCAGAAGGCGATCGCCGAGGAGAAGGACGAGTGGCGGGAATCGACCCTCCGCGCTCAACTGGCGGACCCGCAGACTGCGGCCGCGCTGCTCCATGGACACGCCGCGTACAACGATTTCGCCGCGCCCCTGCAATGCCAGATCTATCCCGGCAAGATCTACTGGAAGCAGGACTTGGATCTGACGCCGAAGGTGAAGCTCCGGATTCACGGGCTCACATCGACCCTTCTGTCTGGTCGCGACGGCAAGGACGACCCCAAGCCGTCGCTCTACGTCAGCCCTCTGCAGACGGCGCTTGATCCGGTGCCGGACGTGGTCAACATGGTGATGTGCCATCACCCCTTCGACTGGTTGATCGACGGAGACGACGTGGAGAACGCGCTCGACAGACGGGCGACGTTCCAGCTGTTCGGCCACAAGCACAAGCAGAAGGTGCAGCGCGAAGCGGATTACATGCGATGGGGCGCGGGCGCCGTAAATCCTTCGAGGAGCGAAAAGCAGTACGAGCCTGGCTACAATCTCGTCCGTATCGATTTAGCCGGGACCGGGAGAGAACGGTGCCTCTCGATCGAGACCCACCAATTTACGTACCAGTCTAATCCGGAGGGATTTAGGCCGATCGTGACGTCGTTGGGCGAGGACGTCTTCCGGCATACTATCCCCTTTCCCGAAGACATCGTCGCATCGACCGGCGCCAGGCCGCACGTTGTACTGGACCCGGCGATCGACGCGAGTGCTGATGCGGAGGCTGCCATGGGCGCCGAGGTCAATCGCAATATCGTCAGTCGTTTTTGGGACCTCGATTCCAGCGACCGGCGGAAGATCGCGCTCGCATTGGGACTGATCAGCCGGGAGGAAGTCGCGCTGCCCGAACCGGAACGATACGGAAAGGCCCTGATCAGGGCCAAGGAACGCGACATGCTCGATCGACTCGCCGAAATGATCTCCGAAAAGGAGGGGAAGTGATGGACGCGCAAAAGGTCCCCGACATGGACCCGAACTTCGCCCGTTGGTACGGCGAGGTCTCGATGGAAGACAGCAAGGCGCAGGCGAGATGGATCGGCCTCGACCAAGCCATCAAGTCGCCGAATCGCGCGACCGTGGAGGTTCTGACGCGACTGGCGTTCGACACCAAGGCTTCGGCAGGGGGATACAAGGAGCCTGCGCTCGCAGAGAAACTGGAATCGTTTCATGCCGCATTCAAGGCTGCCGACGACGATTACGAGCCGGAGAAGCGTGAAGGCCAGGTGCTCGCCGCTTGCGCGCTCGTCCAGTTGTTCGGCTCGTATTCCCTCGCCTCGCTCGCCGTGACCGCTGCGTCGTTCGACGGCGTCAGAACGCCGGCGTTGCCGATGGATCTGATCGGCATGGCCGAGCAGGCGGTCGGGACTTTGAGCACGAGCCGTCGCGTCCGCCCGGACGTCTCCAGATTGAAGGTGTCGGTCCAGGATTTTGCCTATCAGCCGGAATTCGCTGGAGTTCAGCCGAACGATCCTCAGACGTGGAAGCCTCTTTTCACCGGTATGACCACTGCTGTAAACGCCTCGATCAAGGCGGCGGCCTCTCGGGTGAACGCGTCGATCGACAAGATGAGCGGCTATATGCGCGTCGTCGACGAGGAGCTACAGATGCTCTGGTGGCTGTTGGGTGAGCGCAGCCTCGACCTCGATCTGCCGTTCGACAAGGTCGACAGCGCGATGCAGCCACTGGTCTTCGCCCGGGAGCTCGCCCAGCGGACTGTCTCCAGTCCCGGACCGGTCGCGATCGCGGCGTTATTGGCGCGGTCCGGCCTGAAGTCTCGGGGCAAGCTGCAGATCGTCGCCGCAACGAACGCCGTACCGACGGAGTGGGCGACGACGGCGGTGGACGAATTGGCCACGTCTCCC
The DNA here is from genome assembly GCF_045571475.1 of Bradyrhizobium sp. ORS 86. NCBI lineage: Bacteria > Pseudomonadati > Pseudomonadota > Alphaproteobacteria > Hyphomicrobiales > Nitrobacteraceae > Bradyrhizobium > Bradyrhizobium sp. ORS 86. The sequence goes on from NZ_CP120699.1 coordinate 1,813,527, forward strand.
GTCACGACGCCGATCCATTTCGCACTGGACAAGCGTGTCGAGGCGGGCGCACCCGATGCCTGGTCGGCGCACTGGTCGGCCCTCTGCGGCCTGGAAGCGGACTCCAGGCTTTCGCCGCTTCGGCTTGCGGAGCTATTCTACCGCGAACACCTCTTCCTGAGATTCGAGTAGGCCGATGTCCGCGCTAGTTGCGGCCGAGATGATCTGTTCGAACCCTGACTGTCGCGTCTCGGTCGACAAGAAGTGCGTCGAAGGATTGTCCTTTGATCAATGCCAGTTCTTCGGCAAACAGCCTGTCGACTTGGGTCCCGCGGCCGCCGGTGACGTCGCCGCCCCGGCGGCCGGCATAGACCTTGATCTTGGAGTGCCGCTGCATGCCCTCCAGGCCTCCGGGGTTCTTCGGGCGGCCCGCTCGCGGGTGATTGGAATCATCGGAGCATACGATTGCGGGAAGACCAGCCTGCTGGCCGGTCTCTACGATCTCTTCCAGGAAGGGCCGATCGCCGGGATTACTTTTGCCGGCTCGTCTACGCTTCACGGTTTCGAAAACATTTGTCACGATTCGCGCGTAGCGTCGAAGCGGGGTATCGCGCATTCGTCCCGCACCAGTCGAGGCGAGGTTGTCTTCTACCATCTGGACGTCCAACGCGATGGGGAGCCAGACCTCATTTCCTTGCTGCTCGCCGACAGGTCGGGGGAGGAATACGAGGATGTCGCGGACGAAATGGCCAACGGGTTGTCCATGTTCGAATTGCGGCGGGCCGATACGGTCACCGTACTGGTCGACGGACGGCGGCTGTGCGACCCCAAGACACGGCACGACGTGATCAACTCCGTCGCCCCCATAGTCCAGGGCCTGCAGGAGAGCGGAGCATTCGAGCGTCGGCCGCAGCTTGCCGTCGTGTTGACCAAGAACGATGCCGTTGTGGGTTCGGACAAGGCGGACGTCGCGATGGCTGATTTCGATCGGCTAGTGGAGACGATCAAGCGCAGGTTCGGCGATCGGTTCAGCGATATCCGCAAATTCGTCACGACCGCCTCGCCGAAGGGAATGGCCGTGAAAAGAGGTGACGGATTGCAGGAACTGCTGTTCTACTGGCTGAACGCCGGCGCGCCCGAACCGGTCGTGCCGGTCCGTCCCGCCAGCGACCGCGTCTTTGCGGCCCTTCGACCGAGGGAAGACTGATGGCGGATTTGATTGAACCGAACGTGTCGATCGTGGGCTTGCCGGGTTCTGGAAAGACCACGTTCCTTGCCGCGCTCTGGCACCTGATACAGAGCCACGAGATACAGACGCGGCTGCGCTTCGGTTCGATGAGCAACCATGACTACGCGTACCTAAACCAGATCGTGAAGCTCTGGCGCAAGGCGACCGAGCAGGGACGTACGCAGATCGCGGGAACGAAGTCGATCAGCATGAACCTCACCGATGCCTCCGGTCGTGCGATCCGCGTGACGTTCCCTGACGTTCCCGGCGAGGATTACCGGACCATGTGGGAAGACCGGAAGGTCGATGAAGCATTGGCCGAAAACCTCGGCGCGGGAAACATCATGTTGTTGGTCAACGGAGACCGGATCAAAGCGCCGGCCTGGATAACCGAGCGGATGCATCTGACGGGCAAAGTTGAGAGCGGTCCCGCGGAGGAGCCCGTCCGCTGGGAGCCGAGGCTCGCTCCGACGCAAGTGCAACTGGTCGATCTGCTTCAGCATCTCATGAGGCGGCCGCTTGATCAGGGGCCCCGCAGATTGGCGGTCATGATCGGTGCATGGGACCAGGCGGAGGGCGAAGGCCTGTCGCCGATCGATTTTCAGGCAGCCAAACTTCCCCTGCTCGACCAGTATCTGAAAAGCGGGCGGGACGGATGGACATTCCGTACCTACGGCTTGAGCGCTCAGGGCGGCGAGTTTGACGAGAATGACGAGAACAACGCATCGGCGAAAGCGAGGGAGGACGCGAGCCGGCTGCGCGAGTTCGACCTTCTATCAAATCGGATCCGTCTGCTCTCAGGCGGTTCCGAGTCGCACGATCTTACCGAGCCGCTCGAATGGTTGATGGGCGACCAGTGAACGGTTTCGAAGTCCAACAGACCCTGCATGGTTACGGAGAAGGGCATCGACTTCTCGCGGGTTCTGCGTCCTTGCCGCCACGCGACGTCAGGACGATGCTCATCCTCAGCGACTCTCCGGGCGGCGGCAAATTGCCGGCCGAAGGATATTTGACTGGATATCCTCTCGCCGAGTCCGCGAAGTACGTGCTGGCCCGCACGTGGCCTGCTCCCGAGATGAGGCGGCCGGGCTGCGTCTGGACGCACTCCGTCATCATCGATTTCGCCGACGTAGCGGGACTTCGCTCCGCATCGACGATCCTTCGTCTCTTCAGGCGCCCCGATGTTGGGCCGCGTGAGACGTACGAACGGCCCTTGGTCGTCGTCGATGCAATACCGCCGGAGCGGGCTGGATTCGACCCGGACATTGCGGGTGGACTGCTGGGCGCGCTGTACGGAAGCCCGAACAGCAAGATCGTGGGCGGGCTGGACGCCGGGCTGAACGAAGACATCGTGCTTCGGACGTGGATGCAGCAGTGGCCCAGGCTTCGGCGAAGCTTCCGATTCTGCACTTTCACGGCCGCCGATCGTTCGACGCCGTCCGAGCCATTCGATCTCCAGCTCGTGTCGAGCGCCTCGTCGATACCTCGATTGCGGGTAGCGAATATCGTGAGTCCGGGCGAGACGTCGCGGGTGCCGGAGCTCGCGCCCTTGGTCGAGGACCTCATCGATCCCGACGTGGATGGTCTACGGCATTTCCTCCGAGAGAGCGGAGTGGAGGTGTCCGAAGGGCGTGGTGCCATGCGCCCGCTCTGTACGGTCTTCGCATTTGTTCGCCACCGAACGACCGACGCCGAGACGGTGTTTGCCGCTCTCGATCAATTAGACAGTTCCCGGGCATCGACCGCGCGTCGACGAGTTGTCGGACGACTGGCGCAGGATATTGAAGCCGCAAGCGACCCGGGCTTTCGGATGGTCATCGACGAAATCCGCGCCGACGGCGGATTCGACGAGGCACTCGCGACGCGTGTCGGCGCGGAGCTTTGGCGCCGTGAGCCGGCATCGTTCGTCGGAACCTTGGGGGCGGAGTTGGATTCCCTGTCCCGGGCTACGAACGCGGCGTTGGTAAAATTGGATGCGGACGAGCTAGTGCGAGGCATTTCGCGCGCCCCTGCCGTAGCGCCGGAGATCGCAAAGCGCCGCGAGGATCTGCTCGCCGCCGAAGCTTTTTGGACGATACCCGGGATCGATATCGAACGAATCGTCGCCTCCTGTGTCGATCGATCGGAAAAGGTGCTTTCGGGCCTCATGTCCTCAGGTGCGTCGGTTCCGCCATCCACGGCACGGAAATTCCAGGCTCGACAGATAATCAGCGCGCTGGAGCGGAGAGGAAGCGAGTGGAGTCGTGAGCGTACTGAGCCATGGCTCCAAGCGGTGCGAGGTCAGACGCAGGAACTCGTCGGCGCGTTGCGCCATCGCGAGCTCAAGTTCGCACCTACGTTATCCGAGTTGGCGCATGCGATTCATCCAGACGACGTTTCCAGCGATGGCCAGGGGGATCCTTGGCTTACCGCAGCGTCAGGATCGATCGGAGATCTGACAGCGGACGAGGACGCCTACTTCAACGCGTTCCTGCTCGCGCGCGGCCTTGGCCGTCAGTCATCCGACGCGGCCGCGCTAATGCGCCTTTCATTCGGGAAGGTCCATCGCGCTCTGGCCATCGATAGGATGCCGACCGAGGGGTGGCGTCTACTCCGGATTCGACTGCCCTTTGTGATGCCATGGCAGGAGTGGGATCGTTGCTGGCGGATAAGCAGTGCCGTCGGCGAGCAGTTTGCAGATCGAAACTTGGACGCCGCAGCCTTCGTGGATCTGGTGGACGATGCAGAGCTTTGGTCGCAAGTGGCGTCCGCCGTCTCCGATGCTTGGGGCGGCAGAAAGTATCTGAAGCAGGTGCGGCGCAGATTGGAGGCGGATGGTTCCCGCGACCCCGGAGGCCGGAAGGCAGCGGCGCTCGAACGTATCCTGTAGCGTGCCCCGAGGGGATATCGACACAGCCGGGTGACCCGACCTGAAATGATTTTCGTATGGTAAGGGTGGGTCCAATAACTGCTTCCTACCATGCACGTTTTTGGTCCAAGACACCCTGAATGGACATATTTTGGTGGCGTTTGGTAGGTCATCGAAGGGGCATATAAGGACGCGGCCCTCTCAAGGCTGAAACAGGGGTTCGATTCCCCTAGGGAGCGCCAGCCTCACTCCTTTCCATCTGATTTTGCTCTCGTTTTCGGCATTTTCCCCAAACCTACGGAACTGGTTTGGGCAGTCCTGTTCGCCTTGTGTCTTTCGAGCTTAATCACGGCGTCCTCAGCGAGGCCCGCCTGATCAGCCTCTTCCGTATAGCGCTCAGCTTCAGCGAGCGTTGTGTGCCCGAGGACAGACATGATCATCTTCGCCGTTGCGCCGGCTTCGGCGAGTAAACGTCCGGCAGCTTTCCGTAGACCGTGCGGCTTGCAATCGAGAGGCAGTCCAGCCTTCGAGATAGCGTCGCGCATCCATCCACTGAAACCATCGACGGTGAAGGACTTGCCGTAAGCAGTCGTAATGATCACGACGTGATGCATGTCATACGCGTCGAGCGCTTCGACGGTGTCCCGATGCAACGGGATGAGAAGCTCGCGCCCGGTTTTCTGTTGCTTTATCCTGATCTTGCGTTCTGGCGTGATATGCGTCCGCGCCATCCGCACTACATCGGAGCGGCGCTGACCCAGATTGAGGAACAGGTGAAATGCCGTCCGCTGTTTGGTTCCAAGCGGCCAGCGCTCTTTGAATTTCTCAATTTCGTCATCGGTCCATGATCGAATTTTTTTGATCTTCGGCCGCTTGATACCCAATGACGGATCATGCTTCAGCCATCCGATGTTGATCGCATGACGGATCAGTATCCGAAGCTTCTTCAGAGTATCGAGTGCTGCACCGGGGCGATCTGCATAGGGCTGAAGAATGCCAGTGATGATGCGCTCGCGCGAGAGCCCGGCAACTGTGCGATGACCGTGTTCCGTGCGGAGCGTCTCAAGGCGTCTAGTGTAGCCCGTCCTGCTCGTATCACGGAGGCCAATGTATTCGGCGCTCCTCATGTAGGACGCAATGAGCGCAGCGATGGTGCCTGGTGTGGCGGGCACAAACCGATCTCGAACAGATGTGGACCGGCCTACCAGTGCGGCTTGGTACGCCACCATAAATTCTTCGCTCGTCGGATCGTTCGGCAAACGAACGCGAGGTCCTTTGCCGCGACGAAACGATAGATACGTATGGCCCTTGACGTGATTGCGCTCAACGTCAGGCGGCAGCTTTCGGGGCATCAACATCACTCCACGTTTCGTCAACGCGAGTATTATTTCCATCGGAAGGCAACTGATCAATGGCGATGTCAAGCTGACGTACATCCCAAGCTCGCCGTCGCTCTCCGAGCAACTTTGCTCGAGGCATTTGGCCGCTCTTCACCATCACGTCAAACGTGTTGGGCGACACGCAGATGTAGGCGGCAGCAGCCTCGCGACTGATGAGACGAGGCGCAAGCGTTGGCGGTAGCGCTATCTGCCTTGACATCGCTGAGCCCTGTGCCAGGCGATATCCATTCTGCCGATCAGTGAATATCGAAAAGCATGAAACTGCTTGGCTGGTACAAGCAAGAGCATGTGCCCCGTTCGGAGGCTCGCGCGTGCAGTGGCGTGCAAATCGGATGGTCGGCGACCAGCATGGAAACGCCCAGTGCATCCGACAGGAGGATGAATTCCTGGCGCTTGCCGTCGCACGTGTGGCCGGTGCGCGTCGGGAAATCGATGCCGTACTCCCATTCCGCTTGGGTCGGGCGTACCTCGCGCACAAATGCGTGGAAGTGTCGCACAAGCGCTTCACTGACCTTCTTGATGCGCGGATCGCTCGCGTCCTTGATCCGCTCGATCATCGCGTCCGTGATGATGTTCTCGTTGAAGTTCCGCATGATAGCTCCGTTGTAAAAGCTCAGATCCCGTAAGCATCAAGAGACGTCTGGCGCGCCAATTACGAGGAACCCCTTAAAGGACGCCGGCGCTTCGCCCATCCAAGCGCGTGCGATCAGATCGCGAATTGCGCCGCGTTCGAGGGGACGGGGATTCCAGTAGGCGTTGGTAAGCGCAAGGTCGGCCGCCTGCTCGATGCTGCTTTCCGGCATTCCGATGTCCCGTAGTGCCAGCGTAGCGTCGAGCTGCTTGATAAGATCGTAGAGACCTTGAGCTGCGTCTGCGGCGCCGACTGCACGGGCGATACGAGCCATGGCCTGGGGCTCCGCTGGGGCGTTATAAGCCAGCGCATGCGGAAGGACGACGGCGTGCGTCTGCGCATGCGGCAAATCGAACGTGCCGCCAAGCGTGTGGCAGAGCTTGTGGTGCGGCGCCATGCCGACTGTGCCCAGGCATACGCCGCACAGCTAGGCGCCGTAGAGCGCCTCGGTGCGAGCTTCGCGATCGGCCGGCCTTGCCATAATCAAGGGGAGGGCGGGGGCGAGCGCGCGGATGCCGTCTTCCGGCATTAGCGAAGTTATTGGATTGCGCTCCCGCGCATAAGCGCTTCGGCCGCGTGTGCGATTGCGTTGATGCCCGAGGCGGCAGCCAGGCTGGGTGGCAGTGTCAGCGTCAGGTCGACATCGTAAATCACGGTCGCCGGCAGCACCTTGTTGGTGCGCGCGGTGGTCTTTATACCATCTTTGGTCTCGCCGTAGAACGAACACAATTGCGATACGGCCAATGGTCGAGAGCGATGTTCCGGAATTGCTTCGGCTAATGCATGCGATCGTCAGTTTTGAGCGTGGTCAGAACTTCGCGCTCAGCGAAGCGGAGTTGCTTCGCCGTGGCTTCGGTGAGCGGCCCGAGTTCGGCGCTTACGTTGCAGACGTCGGCCCAGGGGCACTCGCCGGAATGGCGGTCCACTACGAGATCCCATTCATGCATACTTTGCAGCCCCTTTTGATGATGAAGTGACTCTATATCGATCCCGAGTATCAAGGCACGGGTATTGGCCGAACGCTTATGCGCCAGATGGCGCTCCATGCTCGTGAAACGGGAGCCGAGCGCTTCTGCTGGTTTGTGCTGACCGACAATATGCCGGCGGAATCGTTTTACCGCGGTGTCGGTGCGACCGAGGACCCTGAGTGGCGACGGTGGATTCTGCCGACTGGCGCCTTAAACCGTCTCGTGGACGACGCAAAATGATCGTGAATCACCCTTAGAGGCCTGGACCGTCAGGCACGACGCCGATCCGCTTGGGGTGGGCCAAGCGTATTTGCTTTCGCACTAAGCTCTCGCTCAATTGACGTTGCCTGCGAGCTGGCGGGTATCGGACAGTCCTGGGCATCAAAGTATTCTTCGATCTCACCAACCGCTCTCCGCTCCCATTCGTCGGCCTGTGTCAGCAATGAGATTCGTTGGACTGGGCGGAACGCTGCAGCTTGACGGCACAGCGAAGCTATTGCGCGGTAGCGACGCACATTTTCCAGAATTGCCGATCCCGTCATGTTTTGATTTTTCCCCATTCAGCTTCCAGACGCGAAAATGAGGCGGATCGATTTTCGATTGGTTAGCGGCCGGCTTGGAAAGCATCTATGGTTGGCAAATCCTTGCGATTTGAAAACTCTCTGACCCCTTAACGCGGACGCTTGATTTCCGACCTATGAGTATGGGCCATGGGTCGCTCATTCGGCGGATTGAAATCGGATGATCCAGTAAAATGATAAATTGTGCTTGCCTTTGTGGTGGGCCGTTCTGGATCATTACGGCCTGCCGATCCAGAGCGCGTCACGCCCCTGACTTCTTCGATGGTAGCAGGGAGTCTAAGGAAGGCTCCGATCAGGCCGAGGTTCTCGGTGTGATCAGTCTTCAACTCGGTTTGCGTGGCACCGACATTGTCAAGGTACTGGGCGGTAGTGTTCACGAGCGCACAGTTAGGACATCACTCCATAGCCTTAAGGCGCGGGGTGCTATCCAAAAATCGGGAGACCCGTGGATACCGACGCCGGCACCTCACCGGCCGGAAAAGAATGAAGGCCAATCACCGTTAGATGATCTGGCCCTCATAGAGACGTGGCAGAGTGGTTAATGCAGCGGACTCAAAATCCGTCGATGAGCCCTAACAAGTTCTACGCAGGTTCGAGTCTTGCCGCCTCCGCCAATTACCTCAGCAGCACAAGGCGGATCGTGGCGGCAACGTTCTCGACGCACCTCCTGCTGTCGGCACTTTTGGGGGAGGGGGAAGGTACTCCGTCCCGGTTCGTCCGACTGCGTCCGCGGACTGCGATCCTGTGTCGTTGCATGCATCGCATCGGACTTCTGCTTTTAGCTCCTTCGATTCAATCCCGCCCGACGTGACCTCGCTGCGAGTTTTCAGACCCGCAGACTTGACGAGAACGAGCGGTAGTGCCGCCATCCAATCTCAATTATTGTCCAACGAAAGCCTTCCATCTCTTCAGCTGGAGCGGCCTCAGGTTGGTCATTTCATTGTCAAGTTCGGCAATGCGTTGTGCAGCGGTCATCATTGCGGCTGCAGCACGATTGTAGTTGTCTGCAGTCAATTGAAACGGGAATACGAACTGACCTTCTGTCACTTTATAGATACCAAAATCCCTCAGCAAGACCGTCACACACTTCTCATAGGCCTTGTAGTATTCAGTGTGCGTGGCCGACAGTTTGGAAGCTACGGCAACTATTTCGGTGTGCTGCGCGTCAATCATGCTCATAAATCTGAGAACTGTTTCGTTTCCAAGACGGAGCAAACGGGCTTCGTTTTCCAATTTGCCGCGCTCGGATTTGATCAGAGCGATATAGCGGGGTTCAAAAGTAGCGATACTACGCTCGGCGGCTTTCAGATCGCGAAGGAGCTTGTCTAGATCACTGCGACTGGAAGCTAAATCGATTGCTTTCGGAAGATCATTTTGCTCGGCACCGGCTAGTAACCTTCGCGCGGCAGCATCCATTTCGATCGCATCCAGCCTTGCCATTGCGATCATTTTAAGCATTGCGTTTGAGGGATGTTGCTTTAGCGCTTGATCCAGTTGTTCGGGATTACTCACGCTGCGCATGGCGACCTGGCCCTCACCTATTGAAATAGCTTCCTGAAATCTGGACAGGTCGCCGACTACGTACAAGCCAATGAAGCCAACGATCATGAACGCACACAGTACCAGTAGAACCGGCGCCAGTCGTCCCAGCATGTTCGCGTCCCGATGTAACGTTGATCTCATTGGTCGACCCGAGCTCGTGTGCGCGCTATTGAGCGCTCTCGATCGGCGAAGCGAGCCCCCGAGGCAATGAAGCCGGGAAAGAGCTTGGTCTCAATCGCCACCGGCTCTTCCCGCCGAAGACTACACCCAAATAAGCCATCGAAACTGAATCTTTCAAAATCGTTCCGATGATTCACCTGGGTTGTGGCCGGAACCTGCCAACAATAGCACCGTTTTTGATCGAGCCCTCGTCTTGCGCCGCGACGAGCTCCATGTAGGAGCATCCACTCCGCCGGGGGCAGATCCAGCCCGCCGCCCAGTACGTTCGTGCTAGCGAAATACTAGGGACGTGCCAGTCGTAGGCTTGCTTTGGTACCGTCGCCCAAAAATGTCGTCGCCATCGATGATGACGTCCCCGATATTGATACCTGGGCGGAAGGTGATCGCCGGATTGAAGCTGCCCCGCGCGCTGCCATTTCCTCCCGCACTTCCATCGCGCACGTTACTGCATCGAAACCGCTGGCGAGCTCGATGGTTTTTGAATTATGCCGTGGCCAAGGACGGGAGCCACATCGATTTCTAGCCCTTCGCCGTTGGCGCGGGCTGAGAGCCGCAACGACGTCTGCAGCCAGCGGGCTACCGCGTAATCCGAGGTTATTGATATTTGCTGTGAAGAGGGGGCATTGATTTTTGCGATCGCCCGCCCTCTCGTTTCGAAATGTCTGCTTCCCGATCAAGCTCCGCGCCATGTATCCTAGCGTCTCGATCTAACTCGGTCTGATTTCCCTGTGATCTTATGAGATTTGCAAATCCCTTGCGCACCTGCTGTCCGACGATGGTCAGACCATAGTTGCACCGCTTAATGTCGCGGTGTCGCGGTCAATTTGCCAGCTCGCCTGCGGGTAGCCCATACAATATTGAGGGCCAAAACTACTAGGGTCGCTGCAAAGCGACGAGAAACTCGATGGGATAAGCGATCATAGCCTTTGCGAATGGTCTCGCTTGCAACGTGCCGGACGGCGACCTTCTGCGCGCCCGCGGCACGCGGCTCGGGCTGTTATTTGAACCGTGTCCTGCGCCAGTGGAATGGTCGAGCGCCGGCACGTCCGCCCAGCGCGGCGCAAAGCGCCACGATTCGTAAATTACGCGTTCATGGGAAATCCCCCAAAGCCAACGCGCCACCATAGATCGAGTGAGCCGGGAGCAGAAACTAGTCTTTTGGACTTCAGCACGATGGTAGTCGGCTGTGCTCTTGCTTGCACCGAGTCCCGCCGTGTACGCGATGACCTAGAGCAGGATCTCCGATAGGTTGTCGCGTAACTGTGGTTGTGCGGTCGGCGACTTCGTCGATTACGCTTGCACTTGCTCTTGCTTGGGCTTGCTCTGGAGCCACTCTACTTGTCGCACACTGTAGGCCTTGGTACCGCCCGGCGCCTTGACGACCACCGTACTTCCTTTTCTCTTTCCAATTAATGCCGTAGCGATTGGCGAGGCTACTGAGATTTTGTGTTTGCTCGCATCGGCTTCGGCTTCGCCTACGATCTGCCAGATCCGCTTCTCACCAGTATCCTCATCTATCAACGTCACCGTCGCTCCGAACTTGATTTCCTCGCCGGAAAGTCTGGACACGTCGACGATCTCAGCACGCGCGAGCTTATCTTCCAGCTCGGCGATGCGAGCGTCGTTAACGCTTTGCTCCGCAAGCGCAATCTGATATTCCGAGTTCTCGACCAGATTTCGGTCATTGGCGATCGCCTGTTGAATTCGCTGAACGAGATCTGGTCGCTCGGTGCGGATGCGGTGACGCAGTTCACCTTCGAGCGCAGCATGCCCCTCGGCCGTCATGGGAAGCTTTATCATCGGAATTGTTCTAACGGGTTAATCGACGAAGTCTTGTCGCCTGAATGAATGGTGCCTTTGACGCTCGATACTGGCGCCGATGAGTGCCACGGCCTGGACCTATCGGAGCCGATCGAAATCGATCGCCGTAAGCCTCGGGTGCAACGCCATGCGCCGACAGATGTTCCAATCCTGATGATTGTTGCTGCACTGCAGGTGCAAGCCGGCGGGGCAGCCGACCGCTATGTCGTGGGCTTGACCGATATGGTTCGGTACCTCTACTCAAGATAAGGAGCTCTAGGATCCAAGGGGGTGCCAACGCTGATAGTCCACCACCCGAGCAATGACATAGCAAAGGCCAGACGTGAGACTGCAGCCTGGATGAGGTGCGATGTCGTCCCGCAAAGGTGGACGCAGGGTTTGGTAAGCCGGCGCGGTTCCGATCGCTTTTGCGGAACTGGCGCTTACGGGTTGGCCACGGCATGTAAATTAGCGAGCGGCAAACTGAAGAGCCGAACGACGCGTTTGATCTAGCAACGCACCCGTATCGATCGCAACGAATGCGCGCTTTAGTAGCCTACGACTTGTTGAAGGCGCCGCGAGCCGGAACAGGCGGCCCGCGGCGCCGTTAGCAAAAGCCATGTCCTTATTTCCGACAACGTCCAACGAGGACTGATGCAGCGCATTGTCGGCAACGTAATTGCCGCCGCGGCGATATCAGCTCCGCTAAACGGTGCGCAGATGATCAAACCCGATGTTCGCATTCGATCGCCTAGAATTCAGGCGGCCGTAACTTCGTTCAAGCGATGAGGCGGCGTCTTAAAGCGACTGATTAAGTGGTCGATCGTGTACCGCCTGGGTCGACAGCCGCAAATGCGCGGGCGCCAAAGCGAACGTCGCACTCGGAAAGGCCGTGTTCGAAGGTCGCATCGTTGGGATCGATGCGCTTGGCATTCGGTACTGCTGAACAAGCTCGCGACCAGAGCTGCAGCAATAAACGACGCGTTCAACGCGAATAAGAGAACGTTGCTTTCCCCGACCGCCTGGAAAAGAGTGCGCCTTGGACTCGCGCGTGATCGGTTTCTCTGCGAGTATCAGTTGCTCGCCGAGCGCGCTTGCGAGGGAGAATGCGGATGACTTGCTCTGGCCTCCTTGATCAATCTCGAACATGCGTCGCATCGTTGACGCCGTGCCGTGCGGCCTGTTGCTGACGTACCGAGCATGCGCCGGCGGCGATCAGCTGACCTGAGCCGCGCCAACCGTCCCGTAAATCACATCTAACGACGGCTCGAACGAGCGGCGTCGCAACGGCTGGCACACGGCAGCCTGGGTGCTTCGTTGCGCCAGCGTCACGTCCTACTCCAGCCAAAACCGTTGAGGTACCTTCATGAGCACCAGCAATGATTCGATCAAATTCGCCTACTGGGTCCCGAATGTCTCCGGTGGTCTTGTCATCAGCAAGATCGAGCAGCGCACCGGATGGGACATCGATTATAACCGCCGCCTGGCGCAGATCGCGGAGCAGGCGGGGTTCGAGTATGCGCTGAGCCAGATCCGATTCACAGCCGGTTATGGGGCCGAGTTTCAGCACGAGCCTGTTGCTTTCAGCCATGCGCTACTTGCAGCAACGAACAAGCTGAAGGTGATCGCGGCCCTTCTTCCCGGACCATGGAATCCGGCTGTTGCGGCCAAGCAGATCGCAACCATCAGCCAGCTCACCGAAGGCCGCGTCGCGGTCAATATCGTCAGCGGCTGGTTCCGCGGCGAGTTCGCGGCAATCGGCGAGCATTGGTATGATCATGACGAACGTTACCGGCGCTCGGAAGAGTTCATCCGGGCACTACGCGGCATCTGGACTCAAGACAGCTTCACGTTCCGCGGCGATTTCTATCGCTTCAAGGACTACACGCTGAAGCCGAAGCCGGCGCCGCCTCTGCCAGAGATCTTCCAGGGCGGCAGCTCGCGTGCGGCGCGCGACATGGCGGCGCGGGTATCGGACTGGTACTTCACCAACGGCAACTCGGTCGAGGAGATCAAGAAGCAGGTCGACGACATCATGGCCAAAGCCCGCGCAAACAACCGTTCCGTCAAAATCGGCGTCAACGGCTTTGCCATCGCGCGCGACACTGAGGCCGAAGCGCGCAGCGTCCTCAATGAGATCATCGACAAGGCCGATCCGGAGGCCGTCAATGCCTTTGGGCGCGAGGTCAAGAACGCCGGCAAGGCGTCGCCGGAAGGTCAGGGCAATTGGGCGAAATCAAGCTTCGATGACCTCGTCCAGTACAACGATGGATTCAAGACTAATTTGATCGGCACGCCGGAGCAGATTGCCGAGCGCATCATTGCGCTTAAGAAGGTTGGCGTTGACCTCGTGTTGCTCGGTTTCCTGCATTTCCAGGAAGATGTCGAATATTTCGGCCGCCGCATCATTCCGCTGGTCCGCACGCTGGAAACGAACATGGCCGGGCACGTCCAGGCGGCCGAATGACAATGGTTGACGTGACGACGATAGCAGCAAGTGCGGACCGCCTTGCGCCAGATGGGGTCTTGCTGAGCCGGCGCTCTCTCTGGCTTGTCGGCCGAGCGGTCCGGCGATGGCACAGTTGCGGCCGGTGCGCTTGCGTGCGGAGATCTCGCTGACGTTCGAAGCACCGCGGCGCTCGGTGACATCGAGCCTGAAGTCGTGGCGGCGAAATGCGAGCCCTGATCGGAAACGGGACGCCGCGCCAAGGCTGGATCCGGTATCGTGCGCGCTTTGCCGATGTGGTGCAGCTGGCCGAGCACGCGGGTCGCGTGCACATTCCAGACCCTCGCGGTGTACTCGCCCGCGTGGCTGCCGAGCTGCGTCTCGGCGGCTCGTCGCCGGGGCGATCTTAACGGAACGTTGCCGACGCAGGCTCTCGCTTGACACTGCCCAACAGGAGAATGACCATGACCAACGACAACTTCGCTCACAGGGCCGACGACGACGCCTACGCTCGGCTCGACGCGGCGATCGACGCCACCGTAAAGGTGAACGCCGATCGCAACGACAAGGAGAGCCGATTTCCGCGGGAGAATCTCCACGCATTGTCGGACGCCGGCTGGACCGGCGTGCTGAACGAGGTGCAGTTCGGCGGGCTCGACTGCAGCCATATCGACTTCGCCGAGGCTGCCTGTCGGATCGGGCAGGTCGATGCCTCGACCGGCCTCGTCTACGTGATGCATGTCGGCGCGGCGCAGACCATCAATCTGTTCGGCAGCACCGATCAGAAGGAGCGATGGCTCAAATCGAACAATGGACGACTGCTCGGCACTTATTCGACCAGCGAGCGCGCCACCGGCGGGCACTGGTGGTACAATCTGTCCGAAGCGTCGCGAGATGGCGAGGACTATCTCGTCAACGCCGAGAAGTCGTTTACGACTAGCTCGGGCCAAGCCGACTATTATGTGGTCCAGACGCGCACTCCGGGCGCCAAGGATCAGGCCGACATCGTGTTCTTCATCGTCGACGGCACGTCCCCCGGCATTGAGTCACGGCCATGGGATGCGCTGGGTGTCAAGGCTAATCATTCGGGCGCAATCCGCTACATCAACGTGCGTGTACCACAACGCGACAGGCTTGGTGCCGAAGGGCAGGGCAAGGAGATTATCTATGACGGGGTGTCGCCCGTCTACTTGATTGGGCTCGGCTCTGTCTGGGAAGGTGTGGCGCGCGGCGCGCTGAACGCGGCGGTCGCGCACACCACACGCTTCGTGCATAGGGACCGGAACAAGAGTCTTTCGGACTACCAAGCGATCCGGCAGGAACTCGGGGCAGCCAAGGTGCTGGTCGAGACGCTGCGGCCTTGGCGCAACGAACTCGCGGGCCAACTGGACGCGCTGTGGCGCGCTGGCAGGCCGCAGAGTGAAATCCTTATCCCGCTGACCGAGTTCAAGGTGCATGCCGCCGAAGTCGCCAACAAAGTCGCGGCCACGGCTCTGACGGTAACGGGCGGCTATGGGTACCATCGGGGGCCGATCGAACGCGCCTTCCGCGACGCGCGCGCGGCCATCGCGATGGGGCCCTCCAATGTGATCGCGCGCGATTGGATCGGCAAGGCTCTGGTCGGTCTGCCGCTGGAGCTGTTCTACGAGGGGGGAGAATAGTGAGGATTGAGAACTGCTCGCAACATTGTCTGCTATCTGCGGCTGAAAAGAATAAGAGCATCTACTTTCAGATGCAGTGCCGTTTCCGGCCGTCAGAGATCTTTCAGGATTCTTATGCGAGCCCAACCGGTGGCAAGTCCCGGACCCAAGGACGCCTTTAGAAAACTCGAAGTCGTTCCCGCTACCTGCTGGCCGGGTTGGGCGTAGCCCGAGGCATAATGGGGCCACCAAATCGTCTTGGCTTTGGTCGGAAGGTCCCGTCGGCAAACGGCGGGCTCCTTCTTTAGGTAGGGGGTAAGCGCCAATTTTTTTGCTACAGACCCTTGCTCCGGAAGAAGCCTGTCCTATTTCAGTTCCGCCTGCATTAGCACTCGCCGGCATCGACTGCTAACAGTCGAGAAATTGTCAACTCGTGCAAGTAGTTAGGAGGACTGTATGAATTTCCGTCCACTTCATGACCGCGTCGTTGTCAAGCGCATCGACGCCGAAGAGAAGACCGCTGGCGGCATCATCATTCCAGACACAGCCAAGGAAAAGCCCTCCCAGGGCGAAATCATCGCCGTCGGCCCGGGCGGCCGTGACGAGGCTGGCAAGTTGATCCCGATCGACTTGAAGATCGGTGACCGCGTGCTGTTCGGCAAATGGTCGGGCACAGAAGTCAAGATCGACGGCCAGGAGCTCTTGATCATGAAGGAGAGCGACATCATGGGCGTTCTCACCGAAATATCTTCCAACAAGAAGGCCGCCTAACCCACTGCTCGCACCGCTCACCCCTGAGGAGCGCCTGCCGGGCGTCCTATCCAGGGTGAGATGAAATGAAACTCAGGGAAATCAACTATGTCAGCTAAAGAAGTCAAATTCGGAGTAGACGCACGCGACCGCATGCTGCGCGGCGTCGACGTTCTCGCCAACGCAGTGAAGGTCACCCTCGGTCCGAAGGGCCGCAACGTGGTGCTCGACAAGTCGTTCGGCGCTCCCCGCATCACCAAGGACGGCGTCACCGTCGCCAAGGAGATCGAGCTCGATGACAAGTTCGAGAACATGGGCGCCCAGATGGTGCGCGAAGTCGCTTCCAAGTCCGCTGACGCGGCCGGCGATGGCACCACCACGGCGACCGTGCTGGCGGCTGCAATCGTCCGCGAGGGCGCCAAGGCGGTCGCCGCCGGCATGAACCCGATGGATCTGAAGCGCGGTATCGACCTCGCGGTCGAAGCCGTCGTTGCGGACCTGCAGAAGAACTCCAAGAAGGTCACCTCGAACGAGGAGATCGCCCAGGTCGGCACCATTTCGGCCAACGGCGACGCCGAGATCGGCAAGTTCCTCGCCGACGCCATGAAGAAGGTCGGCAACGAGGGCGTCATCACGGTCGAGGAAGCCAAGTCGCTCGAAACCGAACTCGACGTCGTCGAGGGCATGCAGTTCGACCGCGGCTACATCTCGCCCTACTTTGTCACCAACGCCGATAAGATGCGCGTTGAGATGGACGACGCCTACATCCTGATCAACGAGAAGAAGCTCTCCTCGCTGAACGAGCTGCTGCCGCTGCTCGAGGCCGTGGTGCAGACCGGCAAGCCGCTGGTCATCGTCGCTGAAGACGTCGAAGGCGAAGCGCTCGCAACCCTCGTCGTCAACCGCCTGCGCGGCGGCCTGAAGGTCGCGGCCGTCAAGGCTCCGGGCTTCGGCGATCGCCGCAAGGCCATGCTGCAGGATATCGCGATCCTGACCGGCGGCCAGGCCATCTCGGAAGACCTCGGCATCAAGCTCGAGAACGTCACGCTGCAGATGCTCGGCCGCGCCAAGAAGGTGATGATCGACAAGGAGAACACCACGATCGTCAACGGCGCCGGCAAGAAGGCCGACATCGACGCTCGCGTTGCCCAGATCAAGGCGCAGATCGAGGAGACCACCTCGGACTACGACCGTGAGAAGCTGCAGGAGCGTCTCGCCAAGCTCGCGGGCGGCGTCGCGGTGATCCGCGTCGGCGGCGCGACCGAGGTCGAGGTGAAGGAGCGCAAGGATCGCGTGGATGACGCGATGCACGCGACCCGCGCGGCTGTCGAGGAAGGCATTTTGCCGGGCGGCGGCGTCGCGCTGCTCCGCGCCACCGAAGCTCTCAAGGGTCTGCGCACCAAGAACGACGACCAAAAGACCGGCGTCGAGATCGTGCGCAAGGCATTGTCGTGGCCGGCCCGTCAGATTGCCATCAACGCCGGTGAAGACGGCTCGGTCGTGGTTGGTAAGGTCCTGGAGAAGGACCAGTACTCTTACGGCTTCGATGCGCAGACGGGCGAGTACAGCAACCTGGTCTCCAAGGGTATCATCGATCCTACGAAGGTCGTGCGAGCGGCGGTCCAGAACGCCTCCTCCGTGGCGGCGCTCTTGATCACCACGGAAGCGATGGTCGCCGAGTTGCCCAAGAAGAACGCTGCCGGCCCCGCAATGCCTCCGGGCGGCGGCATGGGTGGCATGGGCGGTATGGACTTCTGATCCAGTCGCGTCACGCGGAACGCAAAAATAAGAAAGCCCCGGCAGCAATTGCCGGGGTTTTGTTTGCTCATCGATAAAGCGGGTCACTAAGGCCGTCGACGAGGCTCGTTCCCTTGGAACCGTGTTGGAATACCGTCGTCCAGCTTGCATCGGGCAATGTGAGGCGCGAGAGCTGTATTGGCGAGTCATACCTGACGTTGCCACTCATCCCGGAGCGTGCCAGCGATGTGCATACTCCAGGAGGGCGGTCACTCCGGATCGTTGCAGATCGTGTGCCCGATGGGGTGCAACTGTAGTCTCAGCCCCCTGTAGGGCCGGCGGCGCAATCCTCGCGGCACGGCTCTGTCCTCAGCATTATGTGGCGATTCAATAAGGCAGCGCAGAGTGAAGGACCCAGAGGCTGTCGCGGTAGTCATCTCAGCGCTCCGGCAAGTTCACGGCGACGATATTGCTCGCGCACTCCTTGCTGACGGAATGAGCCTAGCTGTTCTTATGGACGCGGTTTTCTCTCTATCAATGCGGAATAGCGAGGCGGTTCGAATGATCGCCAGAGCGTTAGACTCTCGCGATTTCGTCGTCTCCCCTGACGTCGGCTCGCTTTGGCACGTAAAGTATTTATATGATCGCCCAGGGTCCATGACCGTCGTCGATATGCTGGTACTGACACCTGAGAAGACGTTCATGAGCACTGAAATTTCGTTGCGGCTGCCGATCTGACCTGAGGCGTCAGTGCCGGGGGATCGCTCGGCAAATGCAATGGACAATAAGCCAGAGCAATCACCTGTTCGAAATAGCTGGTTGATCGTACGTCTGGTAACGTCAGCGCGCAATCCGTCGTGCTGGTATATGAACGTTCTGCCGTCCGAGCCCGGCGTCGAAGCCGACCTTCACCTAAATCTGCCGCCCGAGCGAACAAACGGAATATGAGTCCCACGCGTACGACCTTGTTCGGGCGGTCAGACCAAGTTGGACTCCGTGCCCGCGAATTTCGGCCGACGGATATTGCCTGATCATCACATCGACCACGCTGCAAGTGGAAGCATTCCGATCAGCGCGCCGAGTGCTTGCAAATCAATCACCTTCAACAATCTGTAACGACGTTAGTATTCTTCAGTATCTTTCCCACGACCGCTTCACGGTTGGACTGTACTGAAGGATTCGAGTGAGCGCACCCAACCATTCCTGGTAGGTGCATTGGATGCTTTCTGGCATACAGTTGTTCTAGATTGCCAGCACCTCGCTTCTCTCGAGACTCTCAACAGGTCGCGTTGGCCCGGCGGGACCAGAGCTGCAGCAAAAAAAATGAGTCTAATCTAGCGCTCCGCTCAAGCGTCGGCGCTGACCAGTCGCGATGACGAAGATGACGAAAATGATCAGAAGGTGCATGCTTTGGCTCTGTCTCGACCTCTTGTTGATTTGCCCAGGTGCCGTGGTCGTCGCGAGCAGCGATGTCAGAGCGGAGGACAGCATCCTTGTCGACAAGGTCAAGTCAACCTGGCGATCGCAAGACGGTGACACTATCGAGCAAATCATTTCCAAGGTCGCGAAGGTCGCGCACTTCGTCCCGAGAAGGTGGGGAGTCGCTCAATCGAACGATGGGAGCGAATATGCCTTCTTTTCGTGGAGTAAACATCGCGACGATAAAGCCGCCGAATATGCCATTATCTGGCAGGCTGCGCCCGACGGCGCGTTAAAAGTCGATTCGCCATATGCCAAGCCGATAGAATTGGGCTGGAAGGCGTTCGCACTCTCTCTGATCTCCAGTGAAATCGCAAACGGCGAAAAGGCGGTGAATCTCCACTTTCTGCATAACCCCATCAACTTCAACTTTGTGATGACTGCTCAGGGCAGGTTGGGCGATCTTCTACGACACGGCCGCTGCACTATCGGCGATCCGATCCAGGTGGATTACCTGCAGAAAGTTGATGAAAAAGAGGCCACACAGAGCGGCCTATGGCGCGCCCTGATTGTGGTGAACTGCAATATTCCAGGACCTCGGTACTTCACTCGTGGCGGCGTCATCATTTTTGAGAAGGCCGAGGGAAAAACCTGGGAGCCGCAGTCGTTTTTTGCTAAGCGCATCGCAACCTATCCCCCAGGCTCTTGGTTCGATCATGCAGATCCAGAAGAACAAGAAGCACTAGAACCGGCCAAGAAGACCTTGCAGAATGACCGCGGAGGGCAGCTTCGCGGCGCAGCCCCTTGAGACAATGCGTCGAGTTTACAATGGGGCTCTACGACGAAGCGATGCTGCATCTGAGCCGGAGGTGCCGTGTTGGGTTTGAGAGATTTACGACAACACTTCTCCAAACTCGTCGTGGGTCCGAGGGTGCCGCAGCCCGCAATAGCAAGCAGTCGCGAGAAATAGGCTCATCCGAAAGTTTGCACCAGGAACGTCGCGTTAATTTCGCAATGGCACTGGACTTGCAGTAACGGAAGCATGTTCCGCGACGACATCGTCGTCGGGCTGCCCACCGTGTGCAGGCATGCGCCGGCAAACGCCGGCGCGCCGTACTCGTAACGTGCGTTCTCTGCGGAGTGCCCCGTAAAACCGTCTGCCGATCCGCCGGCCGGCCTGCTCGCGACGCGACTCATATTTTTTGTCTCCGGATTCGGCTTCTCGGCCTGGGCGCCTCTGGTGCCGCTCGCCAAGGAGCGCCTTGCGGTCGATCATCGCGTGCTTGGTCTGCTGCTGCTCTGCCTCGGCATGGGGTCCCTCTTCGCCATGCCTTTGACCGCTTTGTCGGGGGCGCGCTACGGCACCAGGCGCACTATTCTTGTAGGTGGACTTGGCCTTGCGCTGACCCTGCCATGGCTCGCTATCGCCAGTACACCTCTGAAACTCGGGGCGGTGCTGCTTGCCTTTGGCGCTTCACTCGGCTCAATCAATGTAGCCATGAACGTTCAAGCGGCCGAAGTAGAGCGAGCAGCCGGCCGCCCATTGATGTCCACCTTTCACGCACAGTTCAGCATCGGCGAATTGTCGGGCGCTGGCGCCCTGACAGCCTTGCTCTCGCTGCGGATTGACTCGTTTGCTTCGACGCTGGCTTGTTCGGCGCTAATGATAGTTGCGATTTTGTCGGCATGGCCGCGGTTGCTTGCGACACGTCGCACGCCGTCAGAGCCACTGCTTGTCTTGCCTCATCGCAGCGTATTGCTGATAGCGGTGCTTGCGGCCATCACCTTCCTTGTCGAAGGCGCGATGATCGACTGGAGCGCCTTATTTCTCATTGACAGAGGTCTTGTGGCGCAAGAGCATGGCGGGTTCGGTTATATGTTGTTTTCCATCGCGATGACCGCAGGCCGTCTCGCCGGAGATGCCCTCGTGATCAGAATCGGAGACCGCGCCACACTGATGTTCGGACCTGTGCCGATCATGATCGGTTTTGTGGCCCTGCTGGCCGCGCCGGTGGCTGCGATTGCCATGGCGGGTTTGCTGCTTATCGGATTGGGTGCATCGAATATCGTGCCGGTGTTATGCCGCCGTGCTGGCAAGCAGAAGGTGATGCCGGCAGGTTTGGCGATCGCAGCCGTCACGACGGCGGGTTACGCCGGTATCCTCGTCGGTCCAGCTGGCGCCGGGCTCGTTGCACACATGGCTGGGCTGCCTTTTGCTCTCGCGATACTAGGAGCACTCATGTGCATCGTCACGCTGTCGGCCCGGACTGTGACGGCCAACCCTCGCTGATTGTTGGAGAAGGACATGTAGGCCCTCTGCCAAGCGGTTGCGCACGGTTGGCACCCATCACCGCCACTCGGGGGTAGCAACATAGCGAGGACGCTGCGAAAGAGAACGGTTATGGCCAAGAAGCACTGTCGCAGAATGGCCGTTGGTCCAGCGGCCTGAAATACATAGCAAACGCAGTGCTGGTCCGTTCGACATCGATGGGGGCGCCCAGCACGGCAAAAGCGAGATTGATTGATAGTGCCGAGATCTTCCATGCCTTCCAGAGCATATTCGCACGTCTCGGCGCACACGGCCGACGGGATAGATACGTTACCGGGAGCTGCTTACCGGCCCAGCCGCTCGAACCACTTTGCCCGGGATGGGCAAGCTGATTTGACCCACAGCTTCCAAGGGTGACGGTCCCGCAAGGCGGATCTTGCTAAGTTGTCGAGAGATTCACATGTCGAAGATGCTAGTAAAGGCTACCGACTGGTAGCTCGGTCGAAGCCGATCTGTCGCGTGCCATCGGCTGCAGGCAAAATGCGACCCCGATGTACTCGCGCGTGCAGAGACCAGGGCCGAGTTCGAAGCGAGCACTGCCCGGCACACTCATCGCGCAAAGGGGGCTTTAGATCGCGATCGTCGCGATGGAGCCACACCTACAGACTTGTTGAGCGGAGCCGCAGAAGGATGCCGTGCCAAGAGGTTGACGGAACGCTGCTTGTTCGGATAACTGATTTTCGTCGAGGTTCTCCGGAGCGCACTGATCCGGAGCTAAGAGGGAAGCCGGTCGAATGCCGGCGCTGCCCCCGCAACTGTAAGCGGCGAGCCGCTGTCCAATAAAGTCACTGAAACCGCTTGGTTTCGGGAAGGCCGGACAGCAGCGATGACCCGCAAGCCAGGAGACCTGCCCCGACAACATATTCGTCCGCGGGCGGGGTGTCCCGGTGGTGCGCCAAGCAATTGCCGCTTCGGCGGCTTTTCCTGCACGCAATCGCCATGACCTCTGCCCCAAACCAGGGGTTAGAGCTATGTCCGTCCTTTCACTTCCCGTTGCTACACTTGGTACGCCACGCATCGGTCCGCGCCGTGAACTCAAATTCGCGCTCGAAAGCTACTGGACCGGGAAGTCCACCGAAGCGCAGCTGCTTGAAGCGGCAGCTGGACTGCGCACTGCTAACTGGGCGCGGCAGAAATCGCTCGGCGCGACCGTCATTCCGTCGAATGATTTCTCGCTTTACGATCATGTGCTCGACACCAGTGTGATGGTGGGCGCCATTCCGGATGTTTACGCTTGCACCACAGGTCCTGTACCGCTCTACACCTACTTCGCTATGGCGCGCGGTGCGCCGAACGGTGAACTCGATGCGAGTTGCCCTCACTCCAATCCTGCACAGGGCGCGCCTGCGCAGGAGATGACGAAGTGGTTCGACACCAATTACCACTATATGGTCCCTGAATTTCACAAGGGGCAGATCTTCAGGCTTTCTTCTCGAAAGCCGATTGAGGAATATGAGGAGGCAAAGGGGCTTGGTTACCAGACGCGTCCCGTGCTGATTGGCCCAGTGACCTTCCTGAAGCTTGGCAAGAGCGCAGATCCTTCATTCAATCCATTGTCGCTGTTGGATCGACTGCTGCCGGTCTATGTCGACGTTCTTCGTGAGCTGGTCGCGCGCGGCGCAGAATGGGTTCAGCTCGATGAGCCCTGTCTGGTCTTGGACCTCGACGAAATATCCCGCAAAGCCTTGCTTCGTACCTATACCTATTTTGCTAGGGAGATACCTGCTCTTAAAATCATGCTGGCGACCTACTTTGGGACCATCGGCGGTAATCTCGATACGGCCTTGGCTTTGCCGGTTTCCGGGCTCCACGTCGACTTGGTAAGGGGGGCAGACCCGCTGAACGCGATCGTCGCTGGGATTCGCAACGATCTCGTTCTCTCACTGGGGGTCGTCGATGGGCGCAACGTTTGGCGCTCCAACCTTTCAGCGCTGGTCGATCAGCTGGCGCCCACCGTGGCAAAACTCGGCACTGATCGCGTCCAGATCGCCCCCTCATGTTCGCTGCTCCATGTTCCAATCGACCTGGGGCTCGAAACCGATCTCGATTCCGATGTAAAGAGCTGGCTGGCTTTCTCGGTTCAGAAAATTAAGGAACTAGCGACCCTAGGAAGGGCGCTTGCTGGCGATCGTGCCGGCGTGGCCGATGTGCTCGCGGCATCAAAAAACGCGGCACTTGCACGCGAGCAATCGCCCAAGATCCACAATGCGGACGTCGCTGCGCGCATGGCTGCGATCGACCAAACCAAGCGCTACCGTTGCAGTCCTTTCGCAAAGCGCGCCGAGGCCCAGCGCGCGCGGTTTGCCTTGCCGACATTTCCCACGACGACCATTGGATCGTTTCCGCAAACCGCGGAAGTTCGCAATGCCCGCGCTTGCCATGCCAAAGGAGGGTTGAGCAACGCGCAGTACGAGCAGTTTCTCAGAGAGGAAACGGCGCGTGCGGTGCTATGGCAGGAGAATATCGGGCTCGATGTTCTCGTGCATGGTGAGTTCGAGCGCAATGACATGGTGCAGTATTTCGGCGAGCAGCTTTCCGGATTCGCCTTCACCAAGCACGGTTGGGTTCAGTCGTATGGCTCGCGCTACGTCCGTCCACCAATTCTGTTTGGGGATGTCTCGCGGTCGAAGCCGATGACGGTCGAATGGTGGCGATACGCGCAGTCGCTGACCAACAAGCCAATGAAGGCAATGTTGACTGGACCGGTGACGATTCTGAACTGGTCTTTTGTCCGTGACGATATTCGGCGAAGCGATGCCTGCCGCCAGCTTGCGGTTGCGATCCGCGATGAGGTGCTCGACCTTGAGGAGGCGGGAGCGACAATAATCCAGATAGACGAGGCCGCGTTGCGCGAAGGGTTGCCGTTACGCAAATCACAATGGAGGAGTTATCTCGATTGGGCCGTGGATAGCTTTCGCATCTGTTCGTCCGGTGCTGCCGACGAAACTCAGATTCATACGCACATGTGCTATTCCGAATTCAACGATATCATCGATGCGATTGCGGCGATGGACGCAGACGTCATTTCGATCGAGACGTCGCGCTCGAAGATGGAATTGCTCGACGCCTTCAAGAACTACAAATATCCGAACGAAATCGGGCCGGGTGTCTACGATATCCATTCGCCACGCGTTCCCGGCAAGGACGAAATGAAAGATCTCATAACGCTGGCCAGGCAGCGATTGTCCGATTCGCAGCTCTGGATCAATCCAGATTGCGGCCTAAAAACCCGAAGATGGGAGGAGGTGCTTCCCGCCTTGGTCAATATGGTCGCAGCCGCCCGCGAGTTACGAGCAGCCTGCTGATTGCATGAAGATCGTCGGCCCGAACGCCGTCGTCGATGGTGAATGTCGACTCGGACAAATGCACTGCGCTGAAAGGCGGGCGGTCCAATTGCGTGAATATCCCGCTAGTCGGCGGGATATGGCGAAAAGACCGTTCCGGAGTCGATCACACGCCGGTCTGCGAAAGGCCGGCACACCCCAGGACCCGTGGTATTTCGCTTTGCCTGGTCGGATGGGCAACAAATTGCGTGGCGGCGGTACTGAAGCTTCGGCGAAAGCCTGCATCAAGGAGAGCGACAGGCTGCGGGCATAGAGTGGGCGCGTCCTACTCTGTCCTTTCGGTGAGGCGCATCGTCGCCATGATGCCATCGGGCAACCCCGTCTCACGATTTCGCGCGAATGCTCAGAATCAATCGTCAAGCGTTCGCGCTTTCGAATTCGAAAAGCTTGCAGCCTGGTCCGGCTGCCAAATCGGCGTCCCGATCGGGAGTAGAATCGCAACCGACTGATTGCGGCGCTCGATTGCTCTGCTTCATCCCTGCGTGTCCGGCACGAGTGGGCTTACTCTCGCCGTGCGTTACTGTCGTCGAGATACGCTCGATACGCGAGCCTGATGCCGTCCTTGAGCGAGGTGGAGGCGCGCCAGCCGAGCTTGGCCAGGCGGCTGACATCGAGCAGCTTGCGCGGCGTGCCGTCCGGGCGCGACGTGTCGAAGCTGATCTCGCCGCGATAGCCGACCGCAGCCGCGACCACGCGGGCGAACTCGGCAATGCTGATATCCTCGCCGGTGCCGATATTGACCAGTTCGGGAGAGGAATAGGCCTTCATCAGGTGGATGCAGGCGTCAGCGAGATCGTCGACATAGAGGAATTCGCGCCGAGGCGTGCCGGTACCCCACACCACAACGTTGGCCGCCCCCGACAGCTTAGCCTCATGGAAGCGGCGGATCAGCGCCGCGACGACGTGGCTGTACTCGGGGTGATAATTGTCGCCGGGACCGTAGAGGTTGGTCGGCATCACGCTGATGAAATCGGAGCCGTATTGGCTGCGATAGGTCTCCGCCATCTTGATGCCGGCGATCTTGGCAATGGCATAAGGCTCGTTGGTCTGCTCCAGAGGGCCGGTCAGCATCGAATCCTCGCGCAGCGGCTGCGCTGCCAGCCGCGGATAGATGCAGGACGAGCCGAAGAACATCAGCTTCTCGCAACCATTGGCGTGCGCGGCCTGGATCACATTGGTCGAGATCGCCAGATTGTCGTAGAGGAACTCCGCCCGCAGCGTGTTGTTCGCGACAATGCCGCCAACCTTGGCCGCGGCAAGGAACACAACCTGCGGACACTTCGCGGCAAACCAGGCGTTCACTGCGGCCTGGTTGCGGAGGTCAACCTCGCTGCGCGAGGCCGTCAAGAGGTTTGTGCCCTCGCGCGCGAGCCGGCGCATCAGCGCCGAGCCGACCATGCCGCGATGGCCGGCGACGAAGACCGTCTTGCCCTTCAGTTCATACG
The DNA here is from genome assembly GCF_045571475.1 of Bradyrhizobium sp. ORS 86. NCBI lineage: Bacteria > Pseudomonadati > Pseudomonadota > Alphaproteobacteria > Hyphomicrobiales > Nitrobacteraceae > Bradyrhizobium > Bradyrhizobium sp. ORS 86. The sequence continues at coordinate 1,839,794 of NZ_CP120699.1, forward strand.
GAGTGCTTGCCATTGGCGGCGTCCTGTCTGGCTTCTGCGAGATCGCCGGCAACCATTTCCTTCACCAACTGCGCGAAGGACGTCCTCGGCTTCCATCCAAGCTTGGCGCGCGCCTTGCTCGAGTCGCCGATCAAGAGATCGACCTCGGCCGGACGGAAATAGGTCGGGTCGACGCGAACCACGGTCCTGCCCGACGCCTTGTCGACGCCGGTTTCGTCGACGCCCTTGCCGCGCCATTCGATCGCGCGGCCGACCTCGGCGAACGCCAGCTCGACGAATTCGCGCACCGAGCGAGTCTCGCCGGTCGCCAGCACGAAGTCATCGGGATGATCCGCTTGCAGGATCATGTGCATGCCCTCAACATAGTCACGCGCATGGCCCCAGTCGCGCTTGGCCTCGAGGTTGCCGAGATAGATCGTGCTCTCAAGGCCGACCTCGATGCGAGCGACGCCACGCGTGATCTTGCGCGTCACAAAGGTCTCGCCGCGGATCGGGCTCTCGTGGTTGAACAGGATGCCGTTGCTAGCGAACATGCCGTAGGCCTCACGGTAGTTCACCGTGATCCAGTAGCCGTAGAGCTTCGCCACGCCGTAGGGCGAGCGCGGGTAGAATGGCGTGGTTTCCTTCTGCGGCACCTCTTGCACTAGGCCGTAGAGCTCCGAGGTCGAGGCCTGATAGAACCGCGTCTCCTTTTCTATGCCGAGAATCCGGATCGCCTCCAGGAGGCGCAGCACGCCGATGGCGTCGGCGTTGGCGGTGTATTCCGGGCTCTCGAAGCTGACCTGAACGTGGCTCTGGGCGGCGAGATTGTAGATCTCGGTCGGCCGGATCTGCTGCATCAGCCGGATCAGATTGGTGGAATCGGTCATGTCACCATAGTGCATCAGGAACGGCACGTTGCCGGCATGCGGGTCCTGATAGAGGTGGTCGACACGCGCGGTGTTGAACGAGGACGACCGGCGCTTGATCCCATGAACGGTGTAGCCGAGACCGAGCAGGTATTCGGCGAGATATGCGCCATCCTGCCCGGTGACACCGGTGATCAGCGCGACGCGCCGCTTCGAATCCTGAGCTGCCATGTCGTCTCCAGAGCACGGAGCGGAAGTTGAGCTCGGCAACGCCATCTGCGCAGCGGCCTTTCGGAAGAGCCTGGATATGCTGGGTCGCGATCACACGAAGTGGAGGAGAGCAATCGTTCGCCTTGATAATACACGTCAAGTAAAGATGCGCATTATATACATTGATTTATCTTCCACCAGGCAGTGCGGAGGCCGCTCTTTATGCACACCTCCCGCCGAACGTTCAGGTCACGGCCTACTGTCTTCAGTAGAAAAAACAGCTCGGCCTTCGACACCCGAACAGAGCATAGGAGTCTGCGATCCCGAGCGGTCTGCAGGCGCTGGATCCGCACAGCCCGTGTTTTCAGGCGCGAAGCGACGCCCTGAGCGCGGATCAAGCGGTGCAAACGTATGTATAGTTCATCAAACGTTTCGATATCGGAGGTTTACTTCCGTACAGTTGAGCTGCCGATCCCGATCCTTCTAGTCTGGCGTTGGTCCGACTAGCGCCGTTCGCGTTGGTTCGAGTGTCGCGGTCTTCAAGATCAACGCTTGCGCGGTAAACTGATGCTTCGCGGCAGTGCCGTTGCAACAGCGCCGAATGCTTTTCAGATTAAATCAATCCGGCGAAGCAGAACGTCCGCAAGATAGAGAGAAGACGGAAAGCACATTCGAAACAGGATAAGGCAGCGGCAATCTAGATGGCAGGAATCGAAAGTGCGTTTCAACACAAGAGGTGGGCCCTATCAATGCGCATCGTGTCGTTGAGAGAAGCCGTATGGTCGTCGTTCCCTCAGGTGCGCAGCTCCGCCTTTTCAAAAGCTTATCTGTCCGCATTCTGGGCCGGTTAACTGAGGTTATCAGCAGAATGGTGGAGCGCGGCTATTTGGATGTTAACTGGCGTATCCTTCCAGCTGTGGCGCTGCAGAAGGTTCTTATGGTCTCGTACCGGAGAATCAAGCGTGGCTCTCGACCACGACGGGTCGAACCACGATCATGAAGTTTTATCGCCGGACATGCCGTCGGCCGACCCGCCTCGACTGTCGTCGATCTTTAGAAGGAGGTCACTTGCACGACATTGGTCTGCGACGCGATTATGATTGCTATCGTCGCTGTCGGGCGAAGGCTCCGCTGGTGCCGGAGCTGGCCGCCACACCAGAGCGTGGAGACGCGCCTGAATATCCGGTTCATCTCGATGTCGTCACGTCGTCTGCTGCCGCATCGCCGCTTGTATTCAGTGGCGCTCGCCAAAACCGCAATGCGGTTGGGCGAACTGATGATGACAAGAACGAGAATTGACGCGTGCGTACGCGTGCGACGATGCCAAATGAGGCTGCAGCGACGCCCGAGATGATTGCTGGTGACTATCCGTCAGATGAATGTCGTGATGGCTTTCCTATCGGGGTGAATGCCAGGTTCCTTGAAGATGGGTGCATTGATCGGTATGTGCGGAATTGTCGGAATCTTGGGTCGTGGTTCGGTCGTCGAGCGGTTGATCGGCTCACTCAAGCGATTGGAATATCGTGGCTACGACTCGGCGGGTGTCGCGACGCTCGAAGCTCTTCGCATCGAGCGCCGCCGCGCCGAAGGTAAGCTGAACAATCTCGAGAAGGAGCTGCGTCGCAAGCCCTTGTCGGGTCATGCCGGCATTGGTCACACCCGCTGGGCGACTCACGGAAAGCCCACTGAGGGCAACGCCCATCCGCATGCGACGGAGAATGTCGCGGTCGTTCATAATGGAATCATTGAGAACTTTCGCGAGCTGCGCACCGAACTGGAGCAAAGTGGTGCCCAATTCGAGTCCGAGACCGACACCGAGGTGGTCGCGCATCTCGTCGAATCCTATCTGCAGAATGGCTGCTCGCCGCAGGAGGCGGTAAAGGCGTCGCTGCCACGGTTGCGCGGAGCTTTTGCACTGGCCTTCCTATTCAAAGGCCACGACGACCTCCTGATCGGTGCGCGTCAGGGGGCTCCCCTTGCGATTGGGCATGGTAATGGCGAAATGTATCTGGGGTCGGACGCTCTCGCGCTCGCGCCGTTCACCGATACCATCACCTACCTTGAAGACGGCGACTGGACGGTTCTGACCCGCACGATCAGTGTCATCTATGGAGCACGGGGGAATGTCGTCCATCGGGAACCGTCAAAGTGTGGTGCGTCGTCGCTCCTCGTGAACAAGGGGAATTATCCACACTTCATGCTCAAGGAAATCCACGAGCAGCCGGAAGTAGTCGGGCAGACACTGGCCCATTACGTGGACATGACCGCTGGGCGCGTAGCCTTGCCGCTGAAATTGCCATTCGACTTCAATGTCATTGAGCGTATCTTGATCACGGCTTGCGGCACGGCGAGCTATGCTGGGCAGATTGCGAAATGCTGGTTCGAGGGGCTGGCACGCGTCCCGGTCGAGGTCGATGTCGCGTCCGAGTTCCGTTACCGTGAGGCGCCTTTGCGCAAGGGGGACCTCGCGATCGTCATTTCTCAGTCAGGGGAGACCGCCGACACGTTGGCCGCATTGCGCTACGCCAAGGGCCAGGGGCTGCACACGATCTCCGTCGTCAACGTGGCAACGTCGACGATTGCACGCGAGAGCGAATCGGTGCTGCCGACGCTGGCGGGGCCGGAAATCGGCGTCGCCTCGACAAAGGCCTTCACCTGCCAGTTGATGGTGATGGCCGCGCTTGCGGTCGCGGCGGGTAAAGAGCGTGGAGAATTATCCGAGATCGATGAATGCAAGCTCGTGCGTGAGCTGATCGAAGTGCCCCGGCTGATTGCCGCGGCGCTGGCGGTCGAACCGCAGATCGAGAAACTGGCGCGTGATATCGCCGGGTCAAGTGACGTGCTCTATCTCGGTCGTGGCACATCGGTTCCCCTGGCGCTGGAGGGCGCCCTCAAGCTGAAGGAAATCTCCTATCTCCACTCAGAGGGATATGCCGCCGGAGAGCTCAAGCATGGTCCGATTGCATTGATCGACGAGACGGTGCCGGTCGTGGTGATAGCGCCTTACGACCGGGTCTTCGGTAAAACCGTCTCGAACATGCAAGAAGTCGCTGCTCGTGGCGGCAAGATCATCCTGATAACCGATACGAAGGGCGCCTCGGAAGCGGCGCTCGACACGTTCGTGACCATCGTGCTGCCGGACATGGCCGCAACCTTTACGCCGATGGTATATGCCATCGCGGTGCAACTTTTGGCCTATCACACCGCCGCCGTCATCGGCTCGGACGTCGATCAGCCGCGTAACCTCGCAAAATCGGTGACCGTCGAATAGGCGGCAACGGAGCGATCGCCCGCGAGGCTCCTGGCCGTCTCGCGATCCGGTGATGTTTGGTTGCGTCTGTTCCGTGAATGCGAGAACCGACCACATCGTCAGTCTCGCTCCTATCCAAATTGGTTGTCGTTGGCGAGGATCGGGCCATGTGGTTAGGCCGATCCCGATCACTCCGCCTGTGCGAGCTCGTGCAGCACTCCGCTCGCCAGCTCGAGGAGACAGGCCAGCCCTAGACGTTATCAAGCGCCGGGCGGCGGTCTGGGGAAGGAGGCCGATTGATCGCATCAATCGTGCGACTATTCCGCTCCAATTGCTGGTGTCTGGCATCATCGGCCGCGATCACGCTCGTGGCGGAAGCTGGTCCGCTCGGAAACAAGCACGCGCCGTTATTGGCGATTGGAAATATGTGTGACCACGCCGGCCCTGGAAGGCGATCTCGAAAATCCACGTCAGCTTTTGGTAAGCCTGGATACCTATCAGCCTCTGCGGGCCTAGTCGGCCTTAAGCCAATGCTGAAATGTCCAGGAGTACGTATCGTCATGTATAATCGAATCGGTGGCTCATCCAACGGCCAATGGTCGCGTTCGGCCGAAGACGACGAGCACGCTTATGGAGATAGGTTCGCGGATACGTTCGCCGAACTGCGTTTAGGCGCCTCGGATTCGAACGGTTACTCATCGTCGTCGTCAGCGCGGCCGTACTCCGTCGTTTCCAGGCCGCCCGTGGTCGAGATGACCAAGGCGGCGTTCAGGCAGGAGGCGCAGGCCTTTCACGGCCCGGAAATCTGGCATATCGCCAACAATCCCCAAGAGTACTCACACTTCATATCCGATAAAGCAAGGCGAACCGCGGAGGTCGCCGAGGAATATGGAACCACTCGCGATTCGGATCAGGCGCGATACTTCAGCTACCACCTTGGAAGTAAGAGTGTCGGGCTTCTAAGAATGGAGGGCGGAGACAGCATGACCGAGTTCGACGTCGAACGGTGGCAGGAACTGTTTCCGGGACGCACTCGAACGACCTCCACCGTAGATCTTCAGGTCGTCCACCCGCTTGTCGAGAATGCCGGCGATATTCTGCTCGAGTATCAACTTGGTCTCGACGGTAAACGGCCGTTGCTCAATCTGCGCCCGGCGAATGATGAAGCAAGAGCTCGTGCAGAAAAGTTGGGCTTCGTTGAGGTTGATGATGACAACATGGTGCTCGATCCAACGAAGTCAGAGAAGTGGACGCTCAGTCATGGTAAGTGGCAGCGAACAGGCACGTCTGCGCGATATCTTTCCAAAACCGACGAGGGTGAGGGCAGAAATGCAAAACCTGCGGCAAGCTCATCAGAATATTCCGATGAAGACGATTTCATGTGATCATCGAACATTCTGAAGATGTCCCGCGGAAGGAGAATAATCGGCCGCGCCGGGGTTCTCGTGCGCCGACCCGACGCGTTTGGCGTCTCACGATTGAGAAGAGCTTCCACGATCTGGGCTAGACTGCTGCCCGGAATGTTCGACAAAGCTTAGCTTCATCGTTGCAGCGTCGATCGCGCGAGTTGGATGTCGTGGTTTCGCGCAGTAAAATTGCTCGCATCGGCAACAACTACACGTGACGACGTGCGCCCGGCTGCCGAAAGGGACCGGGCGCTTTTTTCCCGTGCGATGACTGCGGCCCAAAGAGCCCGGGCGAGGCCGCGGTGCGATGGAAAAGAACGGCAACAATATCGCGTGACGCTGGCGCGAATGAAACGGTTGGCGTCGCCACCCGTTCTGTTTACGAGCTGCATACACAACAGCAGGGCAAATGGACCGTCGACGTCGGCACTATTGCCGACCGCAACACTCACCCTTCCGATGGCTCATTCGCGCGCAGGTTCGCGCGAGAGGTGCTCCTAGATCGTTCATCCGCTCAGGTGCCTGGCCCACCGCGGTGTCCCTCTAAAGCGATTTCGAGGTGCTTGATCAACGTCTGCCCGGCGAATGGCTTGGCCAGGAAACAAGCCGCTCCGGCACTCTGCGCGGCGGCGCGAACGCGGTCATTGGGAAACGCCGTGATGAAAATGAACGGCGCGTTGTAACCGCGGGCGCGTGTGGCCGCGAGCATATCCAGGCCGCTCATAGTCGACATCTGTACGTCCGTGATCACGCAGGACATTTCGTGCAACTGCATCGACTGCAGGAACTCTTCGGCCGACGCGAACGTCAGGACGATATAGCCGCGCGATTTCAGAAGATTCTCTATCGCAACACGGACCGAGGCGTCGTCGTCAACGACGGAAATCAAAGGCGTGGACAAGACGAGCCCTCCTGACCCGCAAAAGCGCTTTCCGAAGCATTAGCCTCCCTGAGCGGAAAGTGGGCTTGGGGCACGTGATTGTAAAATCATACTTAGGTTTGTTCGGGCCGATTGTCATGGATACCCAGCGTCTCAGTCATTCTGATCAGATCGGCCAACGACCGAGCGCCCATCTTCTTCATCACGTGTCCCCGATAGATCTTGACGGTAATCTCGGCGAGGCCGAGCTCCGCAGCTACTTGTTTGTTCATCAGGCCGGCCGTCACCAGTTTCAACACGTCCTGCTCGCGCGGGCTCAAAGTCTCAAACAACGACTGGAGGCCCGCGATTGTCTTCGCGGCTTCCCGTCTCTTGCGATCGCGTTCGATTGCCGCAAGCACCGCATCAAGGAGCTCCTGATCGCGAAATGGTTTGGTAAGAAAATCGACCGCGCCACCTTTCATGGCTCTCACGCTCATGGGAATATCGCCATGGCCTGTGATGAAAATGATCGGGATGTGAAGGCTCGACTTGGCCAACTCGGCCTGGAACTCAAGTCCGCTTAATCCCGGCAGCCGGACATCAAGAACCAGACAGCTTACGACATCTGGAACGTTGCTCTGCAGCATTTCGCGAGCCGATCCAAAAGCAACGACCTCCAGGCCCACCGACTGAAAAAGGTTGGTGAGCGATCGACGCATTGAGGCGTCATCCTCGACAACGAAGACGATCGCGCTTGTTGCTCCCTCGGCTTCCCTGCCTTGGCGCGGCGAGTCAGAGCGTTCGGTCACGACACGACCTCCTTATGGAACGGCAGGGTGAATTGGAAAGTCGCGCCCGGGGCCGCCTTGCGGACAATCGACAGACGCCCCCCGTGAACCTCAACGATTGAACGGCAGATCGAAAGGCCCATTCCAAGCCCGCTCGATTTGGTGGTGAAGAAAGGATCCAAGACATGATCCGCGTGATCATCGGCGATTCCGACGCCGCAATCAGTCACCGCAATCTGCACGGATCCGCTATCGTCTTTGCATGACTGAATCACCAGTTCGCGCGGCCGGTCCTCAACCGTTTGCATGGCCTCGATTCCGTTCATCACCAGGTTGATGATCACCTGCTGCAGTTGAACCCGGTCGCCGAGGACCGCTGGAAGCGCAGGCGCCAACTCGGTTCGTAGTCTCACGTGGTGGGTCAACAGTTCACGCGTCACGAGCGCGATGGCGTCGTTGATGACCTCATTGAGACCGAGAGGCACCATCTCGATCTCGCCTTTCTTCGCAAGTGCGCGGATGCGGCGGATGACCTCGCTTGCTCGAATTGCATCTTCGATAATCCACTCAACAGACCTACGCGCAGCGGAAAGATCGGGAGTTTCGCGACCCATCCAACCGAGACACGCGTCGGCATTGCTGATAATGGCGGCAAGTGGCTGATTGATTTCGTGGGCAATGGAGGTCGTCAATTCCCCCAGCGTCGTCACGCGCGTCACGTGCGCAAGCTCGGCCTGAGCCTTCCGCAGCTCTTGCTCCGCTTGATCTGCGCGAATCGTCGCGGTGATGTCGGTGCTGACGCCACGGTAGCCGAGAAAGTTGCCGTCCACGTCAAAGAAAGGCTTGCCGCTGGTCCGAACGTAGATTGGAGCCCCCATCCGGTTGACGGTGCGATAGACCAGATCGCGAAACGGCAGATGCGCATCCAGCGTTGCTCGATGCTCTCGCCATTTTTCGGGTTCTGCGTCGACGTCGCACGCAATGTCCCAGCGGAGCTGGCCGATGAGGCCGGTCGCCAAGATTCCTGCGGCGCTGGTGTGCTCCGAGAGGTGTGTGACCAAGTGATCCGGGCCGGTCTCCCAGAGCCAGTCCGAAGCAGTTTCGGCGTAGTCGCGAAAGCGTTGCTCGCTTTCTCGCAGCGCAGCGAGTGTGTTTTCCAACCGTTCCCTGGCCGCGTACTGCTCGGTGACGTCCATATGGGTTCCGATGAGCTCGCGCGAAGAGCCGTCGCCCCCGACCATAGCATGCGCGACGGAATGTATGCGCCTAGTTGTGCCATCGGGAAGCAGGACTCGGAAATCATACTCGAAGTTCTCACCCTTGCCTTCGACAACCTGACGCTGCACCTCCTGAAGCGGCGGCACGTCATCTGGATGGATCCGCGAGAGGATCGCATCTCTCGACGCAGCCTCTTCCGGATCGAAGCCAAAGAGACGATCGACTTCGGCGGAGCGATAGGCAAAATCGCGACGGTAGACATCCCAGGTCCAACTGCCCGTATGGCTGAGACGCTGGGCTTCGGCCAGATTGGCTTCGCTACGGCGCAACTGTTGCTCCGCCTGCTTTGTCGCCGTAACGTCCGTCGCTGCCCCCACAAATTCGATGTCCCCAGATGCGGTCGTGATGGCTCGCGCGCGCGCGTGGATGTGCTTTATTGAACCGTCCGCCATCACGATTCGGTATTCATGCTCGAAATCCTCTTGGTCTCGCATCGCGCGATCAATGATCTCTTGGACAGAAGCCTTATCGTCCGGATGGGTCCGCTCGACGACCAGGCCCGGATTTGGTTCAGTGGCCGGATCGAGTCCGAAAATTCGAAAAGTCTCTCTTGACCAAAAGACCTCGCCGGTGGCGACATTCCAACCGAAACTGCCGGTGCGGCTCAATTCCTGAGCCTGGGCCAGATGCGCTTCGCTTCGCTGCAGGGCAAGTTCCGTGCGCTTTCTCTCGGTGATATCTTCGCAGGCAATGAGGACGATCGGCTTGTCATCGGCCCATACCATGGCTTTGGCGTTTTCACGCACCCACAGGACCGAGCCGTCCTTCCTAATTTTCTGAACGTCCCAAGTGTGCGATTGGCCGACCTGTTCAAGGCACTTGGCGATGCAGTCGCGCACGAACGCACGGTCATCCTGAAGAAAAACCTGCAGGACGGACTGGCCGATCAGTTCCGCGCGCGCGTAGCCGAGCTGCGTCGCGCCGAAGGTATTGACGTTTAGGACCATGCCGGCGTCATCGACCATGAAGTACATGACTGGGTTGTGCTCAAAGATTTCGCGCCACTGCTTTTGGCGGTCGCGCAAATCGGCTGCCTCCCGCTTGAGCCTGGCCGTTGCCTTAAGCGTATCTTCCCGTTCCAGGCGGAGCCGTCCGATGACGTACGTTGCAACAATCGACGTAATCAGGAACGCGACAACCACCTGAAGATATTGCGGATCGTCGATCCGAAGATTGAAACTTGGCGGCATAAAGAAATAGACCAATGCCGCGATCGAAATCATGGACAGCCCAATTGGTGCAATGAAGCTGTCCATCGGAGAAAACGCCACGATCACCGCCAGATAGGCAAACGCGGTCGCGGCGAAGTGGGGGCGAAAGTAGAACGAAGCGAGCGTTACCACCGCCAAGGCTAGGCTCCCGGAAACAAGCCGCCAGGCTGGATGCTTGAGCTTGGTGAATTGATTACGCATGCCTGTCAACTGTCCGGCCTTAATCGATGCCGGAAGAGATTAACATTTTGGGCAAAAATGGGGCAATTCATTTCGACCGAGAGCGCGCCTGAGCGGCTCCACGATCGGTTATCGATTGTGAGAATCAGCACGACCAGCAGGGAAGCGCATTACAAACGTTCGTATAGTTCCGCCAAATGTTTGAATATCGAACGTCGCCTCGGCGTGAGAGCCGCTGGTCTCGGCTCCCGATTTTCTTCGCTCGACGGCGAGTAGTGCTTGCAGGAGACAGATCGGATCAAAGGCAGGAGTGTCCAACCCAGGTTGACTTCGACTGGCCGCAGAACGGCTTCGTCCGCCCTTCGCAGCGCGACCAGCGAAGTCCATCTCTTCGGACGGGGCCGTGCTCAAGGTTCTGAGCGTTTTTCGAATGACCGGACGGGCAAACTGGTTTTTTTGGTCGCCCCAATCGTTCGACGTCGTTCGTCCGCTTCCATGCTTTCGAGAGAACAGTCTCGCGCGTGAAAGCTCATCTCTACGCGAGCTGATTTGGCGCTGGACCGCGCCCGGAATATTGGAACCGACGGCTTTGCGAGATGCTCGTTTCGGTTTCCAAGCTATGCGCCACTATTGCGCCGGATGCCGACGCTAGGCAACGGAAAGCTGAGTTGCCGGAGACAAACTTTTGGGGGCACAATCCTGGACGCCCTCCGCCGGATTGAGCACCCAGAATGACGAACTCAGCCGCACTCGACTTGGTGGCATTTCGCCATCGCCGACAAGCTGTAGATCTACCCCGCGGTGTCCGTCGGCTCCGCCTTGGTGAGATCGATGTCCTTGTCGAGCCGCGCACGCAGTGTTGCGTGGTCGAGTTCGCCTTCCCACCAGGACACGAACACGGCGGCAATGCCGTTGCCGGTGATGTTGGTCAGGGCTCGCACCTCGCTCATGAATTTGTCAATCGAGAACACGATCGCCATACCGGGCACGAGCGCTGGGTTGACCACTGATAGGGTTGCGGCGAGCGTAATGAAGCCTGCGCCGGTAACGCCGCTTGCACCCTTCGAGGTCAACATTGCCACGACCAGGATCGTGAGCTGTTGGCCAAAGGTGAGATCGACCCCGAGCGCCTGCGCAATGAACAGCGTTGCCAACGTCATATAAATGTTGGTGCCGTCGAGATTGAAGGAGTAGCCGGTCGGTACCACGAGCCCGACCACTGGCTTGGAGCAGCCCAGTCGCTCAAGTTTTTCCATCAACTGCGGCAGCGCGCTTTCCGAGGACGAGGTGCCAAGTACAATCAAGAGCTCGTCCTTGATATAGACGATGAACTTGAGAACCGAGAAGCCGACCAGGCGGGCAATAACACCAAGCACGACCAGGACGAATAGCGCCGCCGTCACGTAAAACAATGCGATGAGGCCGATCAAGTTGCCGAGTGCCGCGGGCCCGAATTTTCCGATCGTAAAGGCCATGGCGCCAAACGCCCCGATGGGAGCCGCTTTCATGACAATGGCGATCACGCCAAACACCGCATGCGCGGCGTCGTCGATAATGCCGCGTAGCCTCTCGCCGCGCTCGCCCAGCGCCATCAGCGAAAAGCCGAACAAGACCGCGAACAGGAGTACCTGCAGGACGTCTCCGCGCGCAAGAGCGCCGACCACGCTGTCGGGAATAATATTGAGGATGAAATCGACTGTTTTGGAGGTTTCCGCCTGCCTTACGTAGTTGGCGACCGCCCCAGCGTCCGGTTTGACGGAAAGCCCCCGACCGATCTGGAACAGATTGCCCATTACCAGCCCCAGCAATAGGGCAAAGGTGGAGACAATCTCGAAATAGGCTAGCGCCTTGATGCCAACTCTTCCGACCTTCTTTGCATCTTGAATATGCGCGATGCCGGACGTCACAGTGCAGAAAATGATCGGCGCGATGACCATCTTGATCAGCTTGATGAAGCCATCACCAAGCGCTTTGACCCACTCGTTGGTCGCGAGTGACGGCCACAACCAGCCGACAACGATGCCAAGGAGGATCGCGATCAGAACCTGGACGTAAAGAAGTTTGTACCAAGATCGCGATGCCCGCGCAGGCGCCGCAGTTGCGATGGTGGTCATGTCGCTCCTCCCTTGGACGCAAACTCAAATACGAGCCGCCGCGCGTTGAGAAGCGACGGCATCATATGCGTCAGTCGTTTCTTGCCGTGTCCGATTGAAGACGTTGATGTCGGCAGTTCGACACGTGCGGCGTCATTTCAATGGCAGGCTTTCAGTTTCTGCTTATCCTGCTCTGTCTAGCAAGAAGTGCGCCAACCGGGGCGGCGCTTCTTGGACGGGCCTGACGATGACTCGACGGTCTTCCGTGCTGGCGCGCATTCGCGCCGCGAACGCGGCGACGTCGCTGGATGTGCCGCCAGTAGATTCCGTTAACTTCCGGGATTGGATGCCAAGCCAGGTCAAGTACGTAGCGCTCGTTTGTTTTGTCGTCGCTCCGCAACTTGCTTCTTGACCGTGGCGATGATTGCGTTCGCCAGTTGAGCTCCCCTTCTGTCGTTTTCTGTCGACATAGCGCCATCCCATCTTTAGTCGAGCAGCGTCACGCGATGGTCAGTGACGTGATCGGCATGAGAGGGGTGGCGGCGTCGATGCAGCATTCCGCAACAATGGTAAAATCCATTGTTTGGATGGTAGGTATCCACGCCGTGAAAGTATGGAGCAATGCTCGGAGGGGATGCCGAGATCCACGTTGGTTCTTGCTCGTTCCGTTGCCCGCGTAACCTGATCAGCTGACGCCGCAATGGTCTAACGCCCGAATGACCTCGGTGGACCACTTAGACTCCACGTCTCTCTCGATGCGGCAAAAGAGGCGGTGCCGGGCTCGGACCTCCGTACTGAGGCAAGCCCTGGCTCGGAAACGAGCAACCGTCTCGCTTGTAATCGTGCGTAACATAGGCAGCTAGAAGAGTAGTCGTCGCTGGCGAGAACGACATCTGGCTCAATCTGAGGATTGTCGCACCTTGGTTGCTGTGAAAAGCTTCTGTCACACCAAAACCCCTGGGGGCGTCGACCTTGAGCTTGTCATATCAGTCGGCCTACACAGCGCCCGTGTTGCCCAAGCTCTACACTGTACCTCCGCCCCCAGGCTGGTAGCACGATGACCAACGGGCGTGGCGACATCTGATACATGGGATGCGATCGCAAAAGATCCTACCGAGCGCGTCTCAGCCGCAGGCAGATCTCACGTTTAAGGCGTGAGCTACGTGGCCACCATTCCTGGAGCGCGAGATTTTCTCCGTCGAGCTTGATTGGCTCGCCCAACCAGTTGGGCACGCGCTGCGCGCCGGAGCTCTCCTCGATGCAAACTGACGGATCGCAGTTATTTCTCGGGGGGGGGCGCGGTCGTTAGCTTTGCTGTCAGGCAGGTAAGGCTGGTCAGCGAAACGAGTAGTGCATGATAGTGACGGCAGCGCTTCGTTCACGCGTGGCTCAGGAGCGCCAAGTCACAGCGTTACTGACGTCATCCCAGAATGCTGGGCGAGATCGTCTCGGAACAATGAATGACAGGAGTGGAATCTGCTCCCGACACTGCAAAGCAGCGAACACCGATGGCCGTGACCAGTTGTACGCGCTGTCCGGCATTGGCGGCCTCTTCAGGTCGCGTTTGACTTGGCGATTCCGTGAGGTCGAGGACTCTACCGGATCGTGTCCCTGAGCGTGGTGTAACTGGCGGTGGGACACCGCGTTCGCCGGCAAGAGCCGGACTGGTCAGCTGGCGATAGCCGGGAGACTGACGGTTGGATCATCGCTCAACGGCGCGATGGTTTCCAGCGTCATGTAACGGGCGCGCTGGACGGCCCATTCATCATTCTGTTCGAGCAGGATCGCGCCGATGAGGCGGACGATGGCGTCCTCATTGGGGAAGATGCCGACGACCTCGGTCCGGCGCTTGATCTCGCCGTTGAGGCGCTCGATCGGGTTGGTCGAGTGCAGCTTGGTGCGGTGCTGCGGCGGGAACGTCATGTAGGCCAGCACATCGGTCTCGGCCTCGTCGAGGAAGCCGGCGAGCTTGGGTAGCTTGGGGCGGAGCTGATCGGCGACCTTTCGCCATTGCGCTCGTGCGGCTTCGGCATCGTCCTGGGCAAACGCAGTGGCGATGAAGGCGGAGACGACACGCCGTCCGCTTTTGCCGGCATGGGCCAGCGCGTTGCGCATGAAGTGCACGCGGCAACGCTGCCAACTGGCGTTGAGCACCTTGGCGACGGTCGCCTTGATGCCCTCGTGGGCGTCGGAGACGACCAGCTTGACGCCGCGCAGGCCGCGGCGGGCGAGCTTGCGCAGGAACGCCGTCCAGAATGTCTCGGCCTCCGAGGGACCAATGTCCATACCGAGAACTTCGCGCCGGCCATCGCTGTTGACGCCGACCGCGACGATCACCGCGACCGACACGATGCGCCCCTGCTGGCGCACCTTCACGTAGGTGGCGTCGATCCACAGATACGGCCAATCGCCCTCGATCGGGCGAGCGAGGAACGCCTTCACCTTGTCGTCGATCTCCGCGCACAGCCGCGAGACCTGGCTCTTGGAGATGCCGCTCATGCCCATCGCCTGCACCAGGTCGTCGACCGAGCGGGTGGAGACGCCCTGCACATAGGCTTCCTGCACCACGGCGGTGAGCGCCTTCTCGGCCATCCGGCGCGGCTCCAGAAAGCCGGGGAAGTAGGAACCCTTGCGCAGCTTGGGGATACGCAGCTCGACCGTGCCGGCGCGGGTCTCCCAGGTCCGGTCGCGGTAGCCGTTGCGCTGCGCCAGGCGCTCGGAGCTCTTCTCGCCATAGGCGGCCCCAGTCTGGCCTTCCACTTCCAGCTCCATCAGGCGCTGGGCGGCAAAGCCGATCATCTCGCGCAGCAGATCGGCATCAGGGGTCTTCTCCACGAGCGTGCGGAGGTTCATCATCTCATCGGTCATCGGTGGTTCCTCGAATCAGGTTGGTATCAGCAACCCGACCCTACCGGCGAACTGCCGGTGACCACCGCAAAGCCGCCCGCCCGCTACGGCGCCATGGGAGGCCGCGCGTGCGGACGGCTTTGCTCTACCGAGCTACACCACCAATGGGGACACGACCCTCTACCGGCGTGTCACCTGCTCGCTGCAGAAGCCCCACGTATCCGCGACAGTATGTAGGGAAGGTGCTGATGGCGCGCCGATCTTGGCTTTGCCACAGCGGCGCGCCCTGTGGGGACGGAGGATCCGCATTTGGCGTTGCTCCCACCCTGACACGAAAGTCGGGTTCGCGGGCCAATTTCCATCAGCCGGGCAGGCAAAATGGAGATGCGCGACCGCGATGAGCCGACCTCGAAATGTATACAGAACCTGACGTGAATGCCGCCAGATGCAGGTTCTTTGTCAATATTTGACCCGATTTCATCTGTTATCGTGGAAGAAGTGGATACAGAATGTATCCATCGGTGAACAACGAGGACCGCCAATGGACCACTGTTTTCCAATGAATGCCTGGTACGCCGCTGCCTGGGATGCTGACGTGAAGCAGGCGCTATTGCCGCGTACCGTATGCGGCAAGCACGTCGCGATGTATCGCCGCAGCAACGGCGAGGTGGCTGCCTTGGAAGATGCCTGTTGGCATCGGCTGGTGCCGCTTTCAAAGGGGCGACTTGAGGGCGACGCTGTCGTCTGCGGCTACCATGGGTTGAAATTTAACGCGCAGGGGCGCTGCACCTTCATGCCCTCGCAAGACACAATCAACCCCTCCGCGTGCGTGCGTTCCTATCCTGTTGTCGAGCGTCATCGTTTCATCTGGCTATGGATGGGCGATCCCGCGCTGGCCGATCCACAATTGGTGCCGGACATGCACTGGAACGACGATTCCGCGTGGGCCGGCGACGGTAAGACCCTTCACCTCAAATGCGACTACCGTTTGGTCGTCGACAACCTCATGGATCTGACGCACGAAACGTTCGTCCACAGCGCCAGCATTGGCAATGACGCCATCGCGGAAGCGCCGTTCGATGTCACGCATGGCGAGAAGACCGTCACCGTCACGCGTTGGATGAAGGGAATTACCGCGCCGCCGTTCTGGGCCAAGCAATTGCAAAAGCCGGGTCCGGTGGACCGCTGGCAAATCATTCGTTTCGAGGCACCATGCACCATCAATATCGATGTCGGCGTCGCGCCCGCCGGGACGGGCGCACCCGAGGGCGATCGCTCGGCCGGTGTCAACGGTCTTGTCCTCAACACCATCACGCCGGAGACGGAAACGAGCTGTCACTACTTCTGGGCATTCGTGCGCAACTATCGGTTAGGCGAGCAGCGTCTCACCACCGAGCTCCGCGAAGGCGTTGCCGGCATTTTTCGGGAGGACGAGCTGATTCTTGAGGCGCAGCAGCGCGCGATCGCCGAAAACCCAGACCGGGTCTTCTACAACCTCAATATCGATGCGGGCGCGATGTGGGCACGCCGACTGATAGATCGCATGATTGGCGCGGAGCATCCGCCGCAACGGCAGGCGGCGGAGTAAGGCATGGCCGAGCGTGACAGCGATCGCGCCGTCTCGCAAACAGTGCGCGCGCAGCTCAGTTTGCGCGACCTGATCCTGTCGGGCGATTTGCGGCCAGGCGCGCGAATCTCAGAATTGCAGGCAGTGCAGGCCACCGGTGTCTCGCGCACGCCGGTGCGAATGGCGCTGGTGCGATTGGAGGAGGAGGGTCTTTTGGAAGCGATCCCCTCCGGCGGCTTCATGGTCAAGGCGTTCTCCGAGCGAGATGTCTTGGATTCGATCGAACTGCGCGGCACGTTGGAAGGACTTGCGGCGCGCTTTGCCGCCGAGCGAGGCGTTTCATCGCGCGATCTCGAATCCATGAAGGGTTGTCTCGACGAGATCGATACCCTGGTGCGGCAGGACCCGATCTCAGTCGAGGCCTTCGCCTCCTACGTCGCGCTCAATGCGCGTTTTCATGCGCAGCTCACCGAACTGTCGCGCAGCCCACCCCTGATCCGGCAGGTCGATCGCGCGTCGGCGCTCCCGTTCGCCTCGCCGAGCGGTTTTGTCATGACGCAGTCGACGCTGCCGGACGCTTCCCGGACGCTGCTGATCGCGCAGGATCAACATCGAGTCGTGATCGACGCAATCGAGAACCGCGAGGGGGCGCGGGCCGAAGCGGTCATGCGCGAGCACGCGCGGCTGGCCGCACGAAATCTGCGGCTGGTGCTCAAGAATAGGACACATTTCGATCTGCTCCCCGGACTGGCGCTCATCAGGACGGCAGGCGATTAGAGGAGGAACCGCATGCGCTTCATCGAAACACGGACGCCCGCCACCTTGATCGCGACACGCGATCTGACGACTTCAATCCGCGAGTTTCTGATCCGACCTGACAATTATAAGGGCGCGGCCTACCCGGTTGGAAGCCACATCGATGTTGCTGTCGTCGTCCATGGCCAGCCCGAGACGCGGTCCTACTCGCTGGTTGGTGAAGTGGACGGCGCCGGCTACCGTATTGCGGTGCGGCGGGCGGATGACTCACGTGGCGGCTCGCGCTACATGTGGTCGCTCGCGCCGGGGGCACGGCTGAACGTCACATTGCCGATCTCGTTGCTGCCGATTGACTGGGCGCGTCAACATTATTGCTTGGTCGCCGGCGGCATCGGCATTACGCCGCTGATCGGGGCGGCACAGGCGCTCGCCCGGCGCAATGCTGAGTTCATTCTGCATTATGTGGTGCGTTCGCGCGAGGATGCGGCCTATCTGGATGTTCTGGTCCCCTTGTTGAACGAGCGCCTTGTTGTCCATGCCGGCAACGAAAAGCGTCGCTTCGATCTCGCCGCGACGTTCGCGTCGCTGCCGCCTGATGCCATGACGCTGTTTTGTGGCCCGATGCGTATGCTCGATGCCGCGCGACGAGCTTGGATCGATGACGGGCGCGCATTGTCCGACCTGCGCTACGAGACTTTCGGTTCGAGCGGCTTGCTACCGACCGAAAGTTTTCGGGTGCGCCTTGCCGAACAGGGCGTCGAGATCGAAATTCCGCGCGATCGCTCGATGCTGGACGCGCTCAATGCGGCAGGTTACGAGGTGATTTCGGATTGCCGTCGCGGCGAGTGCGGCGTTTGCGCCATCAACCTCATCGGCGTCGACGGGGAGGTTGATCACCGTGACGTCTTCTTCAGCGAGCAGCAGAAACGCGCCAGCGAGAAGATCTGCGCATGTGTCTCGCGCGCCCGCGGTACCATCACGGTCGACATGCTGCTTCGCCCGGACGTCGTTTAGCCTCGCCTCAAGACGCCCGACGGCGGAAAAGCCGGAGTTTCAACGGAGGTCTCGGAGGAGCCAAGTCGTCCCACATCTGACCGTCCTCGGGCGTTCGGCAAAAATCGTGTCACTCGACACCGATCACGCTGACATTCAGCCCGCAATCCTGCCCATCGCAGTCGATGCAAGCCTCGATCTCTTGGCCCCGAGCCGCTATCGCCGTTCCCGTCTGCAGGAGGTCGTGCCGGCGGTGTCACGGCAAATGTGTTGCGCGGCATGACTGTAGCATGCCTCAGGTTGCACTGAAATGCGCAAGCAATGCCAGTCCAGACGCAATTTGCACGACCTTATTCTCTTGCGAGAGCGAAAGTCGGCCGACGACGGTCGCCTTCCTTGGAGAAGCTGAGCTACCCAACAACGGTCAGGCATGGACGCACCAATCTCCAGCTTAAGAACCTGAATGATAGATCCACAAGGCTGGCGTTGCTTCGGTTGAGCTAAGTCAAAGCCTGCAGCGCAGGACGCCCTACCTTCAACTCATTAGGCTCAGGAGGCATTCCATGCGAGCTCACCAGGTCATGACGAAGAACGTCATCACGGTCACTCCTCAGACCTCGATCGAGAACGCCGTCAACATCATGCTACGCAACCACATCGGTGGGGTGCCGGTCGTAAACTCCGATGGCAGGCTTGTGGGCATCGTCTCGGAGAGTGATTTCCTGCGCCGCAGCGAGATCGGAACCGGACGCAAGCGTCCGGCCTGGCTGCAGTTCTTCCTTGGACCCGGCCGAGCAGCCGTCGACTTCATCCGTGAGCGGGGCCGCAAGGTGGAGGACGTGATGACGCTGGAGCCGATCACGGTCGAGGAAGAAGCATCGCTGGACGAGCTCGTGGGCCTGATGGAAAAGAAGAACGTCAAGCGCCTGCCAGTGATGCGCGGCAAGGACCTAGTCGGCATCGTGGCCCCTTCGAATCTGCTGCAGGCCGTTGCCAGCAAGGCGGCCGAGATCCCGGATCTAACTGCAGACGACGACCATATCCGCGACCGCATCGTTCAGCAGGTCAGCGCCACGGACTGGTGCCCGATTGGTTTTGAGGTCGCTGTGCGTAACGGCATTGTGCACCTTCACGGCGTCATCATCAGTCCTGATTTGCGCCGGGCAGCAATCGTGGCAGCGGAGAACGTCGCGGGCGTCAAGGACGTGCATGATCATTTCTGCTTTGTCGACACCTATTCCGGCTACCACCTTGAATTTCGGGAAGACGCGAAGGCCGCGAGTTAGTCCGCTACCTCATTTGGAAGCCAATCGATGTCCTGGATTGTTTGGATCTTCTTCATCATCGCAGCGCCGATCGCGGCGTTGCTGGTTACGCCGGACTCTGCGAATTTCGATATCGTGCAGGCTGTCCTTGCGATCATCCTGATGACCGCCCTGATCGGCCTCGGCGCGGCGTGGACAGCCTATCGCCGGCGAAGCGTCCGCCCATAGATAAGGTTGGCTTGGTGTCTTTGACCGGACGACAATTGTCATCTTGCGATCATCGGCCTGAACTTGATCAGGTCCGACAACGCCCTCGGCGTATCATATGGACCAAAGAAATGGCTGATCGACAGACTTGGCGCCCCATTCTCTTTTGCTGCCCGTGGACGGGGCGCACGGTACAGGGATTATTGTCCGAAGAGGTCTTCAGCTCTACCGGTTCAAGCAAGGATCGCTACGAGCCTGTCACATGCGTCGCCTGCGCGGCCACTCATTTCGTCAATCCGGTAACCGGAATTGTATTGGGAGCTGGCGCAAAGCGGTCGTGATGCCTCCGCATCAAACTAATCGACGGCGCCAATTACGCGTTCAGCCGATTCAGGACGGCTTCGTCGCGCAACTGGATGCGTCGGGATGTTTCGAGTGTAATGATGCCGGATTGTACGAACTGGGTAAATGTGCGCGACACGGTCTCGATCGTCAATCCAAGGTAATCGGCAATGTCCCGCCGCGACATTGGCAACTCAATCACGGCATCGCGGCAGCTGCGGCCGGACATTTCCAGCAAAAATCCGGCGACCCGCTCTTCGGCGCTCTTGATCAGGACAAGGGAATGCTCCTGGACCCTCTGCAACTCCCGCACCGTGAGCGTCCAAAGCTGCGCGGCGAAATCCTTTTCGCGCTCGGCGCGAGCCATTAGGCTGCTGCGTTTCACCACGAGCACCTCGGCATCATTAAGGGCTTCGGCGGACGACAGGTGAACCTCGCCGGCCTCGACGCCGAAGATGTCTCCAGGCAGGTAAAAACCGCAGATCTGGCGTCGGCCATCATCCAGCATACGATAGGTGCGCACGGCTCCAGAAATGGCCTGATAAAGGTATTCGGCTGGCTCATCTTCACCGTAAATCTCAGCGTTGCGGGCAAATCGCATCGCTGCCCCCATCAGAGCCCGCGGACTGTCTTTTTGGGCTACACCTGAGCGCAACAGCGGAAGGGAACGACTATACTTTTGGGAATTGGCGGCCGTCATGAGCATGGCAAAACTCCGGTTCGATCCTTCACGATCGGAAGTCTGCCTCTTTTTAATGTTTCCGAAATCTCGGTCGGTCCCCTAAGTACAATTCCGGAGGGCCGCAGGGAGTTACCGACCGGCGTCGAGCGCTGGTTACCTGTCAGCTTCGCTCGAGGTGCAATCGTTGCGGCGCACCTCTCATCTGCTTAACTTGCAATTGTGGAGAAGATGGCGAGTGGATCTCTCGCGGCGTCGGCTAGCCGTCCAGCCTTATTCACGCGAGGTCCCGAATCCGATGCGCGATCTGCGGTTCATAGTCCATCAGACGCTCCAGATACCGTCCAGGGTCGTATCCCCCGAACAGATCGATGGTACAACATCGGCCTTGATTTTTCTGATCTGAACCCGGGCAAATCTGCTCTCGCGGTTGTCTGCTCGGCTTGTCTTACCAACGCGCAACCGTTCTTCTATCAGGCTAACAATTCCGATCTGCTGCTCGTCTCGCTCTTCGCCTGCGGACATTCGTCGACGGTGATTCGCTTCCTTCCATAGACATCTGAGGGGACGCGATGCCTTGGCTTCATCGGCGCGCATCACAGATCTCATCGCTCGTGCGGTTCCGGCTCGGCAAAGGGCAAGGTGAACTCGAACACAGTACCGCCGTCATTGTGAGACCGGGCGGAGATGCGGCCACCATGCGATTCGATGATCGTGCGGCAGATGGAGAGGCCGACGCCCATTCCGTTCGGCTTGCTGGTGACAAACGGCTGAAACAACTGCCGCGCGATCTCCGGGTTGATCCCCGTGCCGGTATCGGCCACCGAGAAGAATGCGGTGTTGTTCCTGTTTCTGACTTCGATTGTGAGTTCGCGACGGCTCGTTGTCTCCATTGCCTCAACTGCATTCCTGATCAGGTTGAGCGCAACCTGCTGGATCTGGATCTTGTCGACGATGATATCCGGAAGGTCGCGATCGCAATGAAGCGAAACCCGGACGCCTTGCTCCCTCGCGCCCACAAGCGCCAATGCCGCGGCTTCTTCCAGCAGCACGGCTGGATTTTCCAAGGTTTGCTGGGTTTCGCCCTTCGCAACGAACTCTCGCAACCGCTTGATGATGTCGCCGGCGCGCAGTGTTTGGGCGGCGCTACGATCCAGCGCTTCGATGACTCTCTGCTTATCGACATGCTCTGACTTCAGCAGCGTCGCTGCACCGCGAAGGTAGCTCGTGATCGCAGACAGAGGTTGATTGAGCTCATGAGCCAGCGAGGACGCCATCTCGCCCATCGCGGTCAGGCGCGACACGTGGACCAGCTCCGACTGCAACTCCTGCATGCGCCGTTCCTCGCTCCTGCGCTCGGTCAGATCACGGATGAACCCTGTAAAGAACCTTTCCGCACCGACCCTGGCCTCGCCGACCGCCAGCTCCATCGGAAAAGTCGAGCCATCCCTGCGCTCTCCGACAACAATCCGCCCGATGCCGATAATGCGACGTTCACCCGTGTTCCGGTATCGGTGCAGATAGTTGTCATGTTCATCCCGATAGGGCGTGGGCATCAGGATCGAGACGTTCTTCCCGATGACCTCCGCGGCTGCCCAGCCGAACAGCCGCTCGGCAGCGACGCTGAAGGAGCGCATGATCCCATTCTCATCGATCACGATCATCGCTTCCGGCACAGTGTCCAGGATGGATTGTAGCTGCGCCTGCCGATAGCGTGCATCCTCCGACTCGCGCGAAAGCCGGTCTCCGACGAAGCCGAGTATCGGACCCAGAACGGCGAATGACAACACGTCGATCAGATCAGCCGGATCTGCATGGAGTCTATTTCCGAGGAAGAATAGTGTGGCCCCAAGACACAGGACTGTCGCGAGGAGCGCCGGGCCACGTCCGCCAGCCAGGGCGGCAAACATCACGGCCGGGACGTAGATGACAGTGAAACTGCGTCCTTCGAAATAGCGGTCCAGCACGAGCCGGACGGCAAACACAAGTAGCGTTGCAGCCACAGCCGATCCATACCTAAGCCAGAAGCGACATCGCATTGTCATCAAGCTGTTTGCCTCGCAAACTTTCGCTTCTCGGGCGATCTCTATCTATATAGCCCAAAGCGGCTGGTCACTCCTATCCGCTTGTGTCAATATACGAAAGCTCGCAACGGCTCTACTCTTGTCGATGCCTTCACTCACCATCGCCTGTTATCCCAACCATCGATTGCTCCGAAGGTGAGCGGATGCACGTCGTCGTCATCGACATCCGTCATGTTGCCATCGAATGGTACTGTCGAGATCGCCTTCGAGACTGCGCTGTCCTTCATGTGTCTTGCCCGGCTTTGAGCAAACCTTGACAGCGTTGATACAACTCGTTGATGTAGCAATTGGCCGCACGAGTCCAGTGACGCAGGTCAGCGTTGCCGTCGCTTCCGTCCGAAGCTGCCAATCCGTCTTTTGCTGTCTGATTGCGCCACATCAACTGCTCTGGCGATCCAAACTGTCATGCTCGACGTCATCGTTCACAGATGAAGCCCGGCATGCGTCGAACATTCAATGTCATCTTTCGTTGGCTCACTTTGCTGGGATGGCGGGACGTCACGACCGCTCCATTCGACTGTGCGATCGAACTTGCAGTGTTCGATGTCGATCCGCGCAGGCTGGCGTTTCCCTGCCTGCGCCACGGCGACGCATGGGTCGACGCCACAACAATGCAGCCCATAGAGGTCTCGCCGACGCACTGGCGCTACTGGCAACCCGAGGTCCTGCCGATGAGTTGCTGCTGACCATGTCTCGGCTTGCATCCATCGACAGATTGCTCGCAGTTCTGAACCTGCGGTCGCATCGTGCGACGTCTTGCTGGCGAATGGCCGCCGGCCTGATCCTGGCGTTTGCCTGTACCGCGCTGACCGTCGCTGCCGCGGTCGCGCTGGTTCATTTCCACCACTCGGATACGCCGTGATCGGTGACAGGCTCGTCATCGGCGATGGCACGCCACGCCGCGCCGTCGAGGTCGTCATACTGGCCGCTCTTGAGCGACCAGAGAAATCCGAGCAGGCCGAGGAAGCCCAGGGCGAGCGCGAGCGGAACCAGATAGACCAGGACTTCCATCAGACAGCCTCCCTCGCTCGCGCCCTCAGCGCATTGAGCATGACCAACAGCGACGAGCCAGACATCGCCGCTGCGGAAATCAGCGGCGTAACGAGGCCGGCGATCGCAACCGGCACCGCCAGCGCATTGTAGATCACGGCAAGCCAGAGGTTCTGGCGCATCAGATGCAGCGCCTTGCGCGAGACCTTGACCGCCACCAGCACCGGCGCGAGACAGTCGCCGAGGAAGACCGCATCCGCGACGGCCTGGCTCATGTGAGTGGCGCTGACCGGTGACATCGAAGCGTGTGCTGCGGCGAGTGCAGGCGCATCGTTGAGGCCGTCGCCGACCATCAATACCTTGCAGCCCCCTCGCGCCAGTTCCTCAATGCGCGCGATCTTGTCGACCGGAAAGACCTCGGCGCGCCATTCGTGGATGCCGAGCATTCCGGCCGCGAACCGCACCGCAGGTTCACGATCACCGGAGACGATCTCGACCGCGATGCCGAGGCGATTGAGGTTCGCGATAATCTCAGCCGCGTCCGGCCGCATCTGTTGCCGAACGGCAAAGACGAAGGTCGCGTCGCCATGGCTGAATGCGACAATGGACGCCTCGGGATCACGGCTGAGCATCTCGTTGGCGAGGTTCTCGGCGTTGCAGAACGAGGGCCGGCCAAGCCGGATCGGCTGCCCGTCATGATAGCCCCGAACGCCTTGCCCCGGCTCCTCCTCGATATCAGTCAATGGCTCGGTGGCACCCGCGGCGCGCGCCACGGCAGCGGCGACCGGATGGCGGCTCGACAGCGCCAATCGGCCTGCGATCTCGACGACGTTGTCGGGAAGGTTCGCCAGATTGGCAACATCGAGCTCGGGGAGCGTCAGCGTACCCGTCTTGTCGAAGATGACCCGGTCGATCTCGGCGATGCGCTCGATCGCGTCGCCGGCATTAAGCAACACGCCGGAACCGAACAGCGCGCCGGACGCGACCGTCTGCACAGCCGGGATCGCAAGGCCCAGCGCGCAGGGACAGGTGATGATCAACACTGCGATCGCCGTGACGATCGAATCGTGAAGCGTTGCACCGTAGGCGAGCCAGCCCACCATCGTCAGAAAGGCGGCTGCGTGCACGACCGGGGCATAAAGCCGCGATGCGCGCTCTGCGAGGCGCAAATAGCGTGAGCGCGCCTGCAGCGCTTGGTCGAGCAGCCGAGAGATCTCGGCAAGCAGCGTGTTCTCCGAGGCCGCCGCCGCGCGGACACGGAGCGTACCCGACCGCACCAAAGTACCGGCGAAGACCGCGCTGCCCGGCGCTGCGCTCACCGGCAGGGTCTCGCCGGTGATTAGGCTCTGATCAATCTCCGAGCGTCCCTCGATCACGTTGCCGTCTACCGCACAGCGTTCGCCGGGCCTCAGCAGTACGATGTCGCCGGGCCTGATCGCCGCGGCGGGTACCGTCTTGATCTCCGTGGAGCTGATGAACTTCGTCGCGGTCTCCGCCTTCAGTGCGGCGAGATTACCAGCGAAGGTGCGGGTACGCCGCCGCATGTTCTGGTCGAGATAGCGGCCCGCGAGCAAAAAGGCGATCAGCATGATCGCGGCGTCGAAATAGGCGTGTTCGGCGTGGCTGATGGTCTCGACAACCGACATCGCCAAGGCGAGCACGATGCCGATACTGATCGGGACGTCCATGTTGACACCCCGCGCGCGCAACGCAGACCACGCGGAAGCAAAGAACGGTTGCGCCGCATAGGCCGCGGCCGGTAAGACGATCAACGCCGACAGCCAGTGGAAGAAGTCGCGCTGCTCCGGCAGCATGTCCGAGACGTTGCCGGACCAGACTGGAATTGACAGCATCATCACGTTCATCGCGGCAAAAGCGGCGACGCCGAGCCGACGCAGCAGGCCCTGGGCTCGCTGGGCTTCGCGATACTCGGCATCGTCCTGCTTGAATGGATGGGCCTTGTAGCCGAGTTCCGCCAAGCGCTTCACGAACAGTGCCGGATCAAGCGCGCCCGGCCTCCACTCCAGCGCCAGCCGACTATCGGCGAGGTTCACACGCGCAGAAACCACATCCGGAATACTGGATAGGTTGCGCTCGATCTTGGCCATGCAGCCGGCGCAATTGATACCTTCAACTGCGAGATCAAGGTGAACGAGTCCCTCACCCGCACCTTTCAAATAGTGGGAGAAGTCGACTTCCGCCTGCATGCGCGCTGCCTCAATCCAGGACGATACGATTCTTCGACAGAAACATGCGGCGGCCGCCGGCGTCGCCCTCGATCACGAGGTCCCATTGTCCGGCGGCGACGCCGTCGACGCTGCCGCGGTAGCGGCCGTGATCGGCTTCGGTCATCTCGATCGCGTGGTCGGCGCGGTCGTCGGTCGGCCGCTCCAGCCGCGCGATGAAGGTCATTCCGGCAAGTGGGGTCCCAGCGTGGTCGCGAGCCTCGATCGCAAGCGACGCCGCGCCATCGGATCGCCGCTCGACATGAGCTTCAATCCGCCAGTTGCGCTCATTCTGTCGCCTCGCGGCGACGATCTCACGCTGGTAGGCGAGACTTGCGCGATAGGCGCTATCGACCTCCGTTCCCGGCAGGGTCGCGATCGCAAAGCGGATCATGACCACGTTGACACTGATGACGACCGCGAAGAATGCGACCGTCGCGATCAGGACGAAGCGTCCGGTAATCGGTCGCGCGCTTGGTGTCGTTATGCTCATTGTGGCGTTTCCATCGGCGGTCGTTATGGGAGAACGAAATGATCAGTTGCCGAGGCGACCTCTCCTAGACCGATATCGGTTATGCGGAACCTAATCGGCACGGATTTGTCGGCATTCGCCGCGAACGGTGCGGTCACCAGTACGCGCAGCTCGCTGCTGGTATCGCGTGCAAGAACGATCATTGGACGATCCGGCGTCACCGAATCGATGCCAATGACGTGGAACTTGGCGGCCGGCGGCCCATCGACATCGATCGCGATGACGCGGTCGAAGCCGCGCTTGTTCAGAAAACGCAACGTGTAGCCGTTGCGGATCGAACCATCGCTGAGGCGCACCGCCACCGGATTGCGGTCATGCAGCACGTTGATGTCCAGCAAGGTCCGGGACATCAGGGCGTAGAGCATCACCGCGCAGACCACGGTGATCAGGCCGGCATAGACGACCGTCCGCGCCCGAACCGGCTTGAAGATCTCTTGCTTGCCGGCAGTGCGGCGCTGGATATTGATGTCGTTGTCATAGCCGATCAGGCCGGTCTTGCGGCCGACCTTGGTCATCACCGCATCGCACGCATCGACGCACAGGCCGCACTGGATACAGCCAAGTTGTGCGCCATCGCGGATGTCGATCCCGGTCGGGCAGACCGCCACGCACTGATTGCAGTCGATGCAATCGCCGGCCTTTTCCCCAAGCGCCCGGATGTCGAAAGCCTTCTTCACCGAGCAGCGCGGCTCGCCACGATCATATTTGTAGGTGACGTTGAGCGCCCATTCATCGGTCAGCGCCGCCTGAATGCGCGGCCACGGGCACATATAGACGCAGACCTGCTCTCGCATGTAGCCGGCCAGGAGATAGGTCGAGGCGGTCAGGATCGCGATCCAGATATAGGCGAGCGCGGGTGCCTGGAGGGTGGCGAGGTCGCGTACCAATGTCGGGGCGTCGGAAAAGTACAGCACCCAGGCACCGCCGGTCCACCACGCGATCACGAGCCAGATCGCATGTTTGAGCACGCGCCGACCGGCCCGCTTCACGGTCATCGGTCCGGCATCGGCCTTGATCTGTTCGCGACGGCCGCCTTCCACGAAGCGCCCGACGGCATAGAACAGATCGGTCCAGACCGTCTGCGGGCAGAGATAGCCGCACCAGATGCGGCCGCCCAGCGCGTTCATCAGGAACAGCGTGAAAGCCGCGAGCACGAGCAGGCCGGTGAAATAATAGACCTCCTGCGGCCACAGCTCGATGAAGAAGAAATAGAAGCGTCGGTTGGGAAAATCGATCAGTACGGCCTGATCGGGCGCGCCGAGGCCGCGATGCCAACGCATAAACGGCAGCAGGTAATAGATTCCCAGGCAGACGGCCATCAGCCGCCACTTGATGGCGCGGAACCGTCCCGACACGCTCTGTGGAAACACCTTCTTGCGAGGCGCGTAGAGCGGTCCGGTTTCGCCGGTCATGAGTTCATCGGGCGGCACGGGCTTGTTCATGCGTCTGCTCGGGTGAGACGGTTAGTCGATGCTACATCGACGTCTCGGTGCCGATTTGACCTCGATCAGCAGTCTCGGAAATGGCACCCGCTATGGCGGCGGTTACTTGCCGCCCCCTAGCGAGTGCACATAGACGGTCAGCGCCTTGATGGTGACCGGATCCAGACGACCGACCCAAGCCGGCATCACGCCGGCGCGGCCGTTGGTGATGGTCTCGATCAGTGTCGCCTCGTCGGAGCCATATAGCCAGATCTGGTCGGTCAAGTTGGGCGCACCGACCTCCTGATTGCCCTTGGCATTGTCGCCATGGCAGCTCGCGCAGTTCTCGGCGAAGGTCTTCTCGCCGGCCGCCGCATCGAAGTTCGGCGCGGTGGAAAGACCGGAGAGCGAGCGCACATAGTTGGCAACGGTGACGATCTCATCCTTCTTGAGGATCCCGTCCCGTCCGAATGCCAGCATCTGGCCTTCATGCGCCTTGGCATGTCCGGACCGCGCCCCGAACTGAATCGTCTGCGTGATCTGGTCGAGCGTGCCGCCCCACAGCCAATCGTCGTCGTTGAGATTGGGAAATCCCTTGGCGCCAGCGGCTCCGCTGCCGTGACATGGCGCGCAATTGTCCGCGAACACGGTCTTTCCGCGAGCGCGCGCAAGCGCCAGCAGGGCTGGATCATTCTCGATCGCGGCCAGGGAAGCGCTGCCGAGGACTGCCATTTTCTCACCACGCAGCTCCTCGAGGTCGGCCAGGTCGGTCGCGACGCTGGCGCGGGTCGAGTAGTGGAGCAGTCCGGAGGTATAGCCCGAGACGAGCGGCCAGGCCGGATAGACGAGCCAATAGCTGATCGCCCAAATGATCGTGGCGTAGAACGTCAATATCCACCACCGTGGCAGCGGCGTATTCAGCTCTTTGATGCCGTCCCACTCGTGACCGGTCGTGCTGCGGCCGGAAACATGGTCAATCTCGCTATGCTCGCTCATGATCGATCAATCCTCCCGCAGCGGCATCCGGGCTGCGGCATCGAAGAGAGATTTGTTGCGGGGCCAAAGCGCGTAGGCGACGATGGCGATGAAGAGTCCGACAAAGATGGGGGTCCAGACCGTGCCGACCAGGCTCGACGCAAAATTCTCGACCTGAATGATCGCTTTCATTCTCGTGCCCTCAGCGCAAATTGGCTTTTTCGTTGTAGAGCTTGAAGTCGACGAGCGTGCCGAGCATCTGCAAATAGGCGATCAGCGCGTCGAGCTCGGTCGGATTGCCGCCCTTGCCGTCGAAGTTGCGAACCAGAGCCTTCGGATAACGCTTCTGGAACGCGTCGGAGCCAGCACTGTCGGGATCGGTCTGCGCCTTCAGGTCGGCGGCCGCGTTGGCGATCTGCTCGTCGGTATAGGGAACGCCGACCGCGCGATTCGTGCGCAGATGAGCCGCAATATCGGACGCGTCGAGTTCAGCCTTTGCGAGCGACGGATATCCGGGCATCACCGACTGCGGCACGATCGCCCGCGGGTCGGTCAAATGGGTGACGTGCCAATCGTCGGAATATTTGCCGCCGACGCGCGCCAGATCGGGCCCGGTGCGCTTGGAGCCCCACTGGAACGGATGGTCGTACATGCTTTCCGCGGCCAGCGAGTAGTGACCGTAACGCTCGACCTCATCACGCAGCGGCCGAATCATCTGCGAATGACAGAGATAGCACCCCTCGCGGACGTAGATGTTGCGACCTGCAAGTTCGAGCGGGGTGTAGGGCCGCACGCCGTCGACCGCCTCGATCGTGCTCTTGAGGTAGAACAGCGGGGTAATCTCGACCAGCCCGCCGATCGCGATGACGAGGAGAATACCCGCGATCAGGATGATCGAGTTCTTCTCAAAGATCTTGTGTCGGTTCCAGAGAGACATCGTGCGACCTATTCAGCAGGCTGGAGGAGGCCGGCGCCCTCGGTCTCATTGATCTTGCCGGCATTGACCGTCATCCAGAGATTGAAGGCCATGATCAGCGCGCCGACCAGGAACAGCGCGCCGCCCGCAGCGCGGATGATGTAGAAGGGATGCATCGCCTCGACGGATTCGATGAAGGAGTATTCAAGGAAGCCAAGAGACGTATAGGCCCGCCACATCAGGCCCTGCAGGATCCCCGAGACCCACATCGCGGAGATGTAGAGCACGATGCCGATCGTCGAGATCCAGAAGTGCCAGCTGACCAGCTTCAGGCTGTAGAGCGACCGATTCCAGATCCAGGGCACGAGACAATACAGCGCACCGAACGAGACGAAGCCGACCCAGCCCAGCGCGCCGGAATGCACATGACCGATCGTCCAGTCCGTGTAGTGGCTGAGCGAATTGACGACTTTGATCGACATCATCGGGCCTTCGAAGGTCGACATGCCGTAAAAAGCGACCGAGACCACCAGCATGCGCAGCACAGGGTCGGTACGCAGTTTGTCCCAGGCTCCCGACAGCGTCATCAGGCCGTTGATCATGCCTCCCCAGGAAGGCATCCAGAGCATGATGGAGAACGTCATGCCGAGCGTCTGGGTCCAGTCGGGCAACGCGGTGTAGTGCAAGTGGTGTGGACCGGCCCAGATGTACAGGAAGATCAGGGCCCAGAAGTGGATGATGGAGAGCCGATAGGAATAGATCGGACGCTCGGCCCGCTTCGGAATGAAGTAGTACATGATCGCCAAGAAGCCTGCAGTCAGGAAGAAGCCGACCGCATTGTGGCCGTACCACCACTGGAACATGGCGTCCTGCACGCCGCCCCAGGCGATGTAGGACTTGGACCCGAGAAACGAGACCGGAAGCGCTGGATTATTGCCAAGATGCAGGACCGCGATGGTGATGATGAACGCGAGATAAAACCAGTTGGCTACGAAGATATGCGGCTCGTTGCGCTTCACGAGCGTCATCAAGAACACGAGCAGATATGTGACCCAGACGATCGCCAGCCAAAGGTCGGCATACCATTCCGGCTCGGCATATTCCTTCGACTGCGTCACGCCGAGCAAATATCCGCTACCGGCGACCAGGATGAAGAAGTTGTAGCCAACCACCACGAACCAGGGTGCAAGGTCGCCCGCAAGACGCGTGCGGCAGGTCTTCTGCACGACGTAGAAAGAGGTCGCGATCAAGACGTTGCCGCCGAATGCGAAGACCACCGCCGAGGTGTGCAGCGGGCGCAGCCGACCGAATGTAGTCCATGGCAGGTTGAAGTTGAGCGCGGGCCACGCCAGTTGGAGGGCAATCAGTAGGCCCACCGTAAAGCCGGCAATGCCCCAGAACATTGCCATTGTGGAAGCGAATTTGATCGGACCGAGATAGTAGTTCGGCCTGCCGCCGATCGCTTGCGGCGGCAACGTGGCCGGACGATCATAGTAGCGATTGAGGATCACGGCCGCAGCGATCAGGCCCGCTACTGAGGCAAGCGAGGCATGAAACGTAAAGGCCGCGTCGTGTCCCATTGCCGCGGCAAAAAAACTGGTGAAGGCAAGGACGGCGGATGCAGACATCAGGCAGGCTTCACCCGTCGTCATCGACTTTGAAACAGGGGGCGGACTAGTCATGTCGAGGCTTTCCTTGAATGCGAGGAAGCTTGGGAAACCAGGGTGGCCAGTCACCAGATTGAGTGACGTTAATCGCCGAACGAGGGCACTTGTCGTTCATTGCGCGGCCAAGCGCTCTCAATGTCAGTTCGTCCGGGCGGCATCTCGGCGGGCTCGCCCGCTCTCTACGAAGCTCTGCACCACGGGGCAGCTTTTCGAGACACAAGCCGCATATTCCCTGAAGGTCGCCTGGCGCCTCATTGCGCGAGGTGACGAGCGCGCCTTCCGATGAGCGGGCATGCGCCAGACGCCTCCGCAGAAGTGCAGGAGTGGTTGGCCGGAGGGGCAGGGCGCGGAAATCCCACCTGGAGAGCCTTGGTTCGCGCGCGACCTCCTCGACCGGCCGGTCGGTCATTTGAGAAAAGTCCGCTGCTGGGACCGCAGCGAACGCAGACGATCGAGGGCGCGCTCTAACAGCGGAGATGCGTTGCTGTTTGATTGAATGACCATTCTTTGCACCCATTGGCCCTCCGTAGCGGATGGTCGCAGGTGCAGGTTTGATCTGCGTCAAATGAAGGTCACAACGATCGAGAAACGCAGTCCACGTGCCGTATTGAACTGGTCTATACCTGCGCGTTAAAAAGGTGTTCGTGGCCACATGCACAATTGGCGCGGGTCGCCCGTCAGCACCGGCTTCTGCCAGCGCTTGGAAGTGGCACATCAGCCCTTTGCTGATCTGCCTTGGCTGTCGATCCGCGCCGCGAAAGGATCGTTTTCAATCGTTAAATTGGGCCGGCCGGCAAACTCCTCATCGATCAACATAGCTGCGCTGAGAAGCCCAGCCTGCTCGACCTGGCGCGGGTCTGATTTTCAGCTTTTGCAACCGCGCAAAACCGAGAATACGAGTTTGTCAGGTGTAAGAGATGCGACCGCAGCGCAGTTCAATCACCGTGTGGCGGCGAGCAGCACTGTCCAAAAAAAAGTTCCGCGCCTAGCCGCCCCATCCCGGCGGTAACGCCGGAGGCGTTCGAAGCTCCATCGCGTCCGCAAAGATGGTCCAGTCGCGGACGCCCTTCTGTTTGCAGAAATCGGCCTCTGCCTGCTGGGCCGCTGCGGTGAGAGAGGTGGCATCGACCTTGAATGCCGCCTGGCAAGCGCGATGTTCGTGACCTGTGTCGTCGCAAACCGTCTTGATAAATCGAATATCGAATGATGGCATCGCTATCTCTCTTGTGAGCTGCTCAAGTCTACGGATGTTGCCATCGGAGATCGATCTCTGTCTTGATCTGCCGCAACAGGTATGGCCCAAGAAGCGAGCGGGATCCGCCACCCCGAGACCGGCAGCCGGTCCCACAGCACGCTGTGTCGACTAGCTAGGGCCATGATCGATATCAGCGATTCCATCATGGGAATCAGCCACCAGGTTCGTGGGAGGCTTTCCGAGCCGCCTTATGGCGGTGAACGGACGAGGTGTAGAGGTCAATATGCACGGATGCTCGCGCACGTCCTGGGGATCACGGCCGGGTCAGGCAAGCGCCGCCAACTCTCCCAGCGCACGGTTCTCTCCCATTGTCGCATCTGGGCTGGGTCGTGACGACATTCCCACATTGATGCATGTCTACTGAGACGTGCGCAGCCCCGCGCGGACGGTGGCTTCCAATCAGCAAACGCTGTAATGTAAATCAGGTGTAAGGCTTGCCGGCGTAGCATCTGACGGCGACCGGTATCGCCGCTCCCCAGAGTGGCTGGCGGCAGTCAGCCCGATACACGATTACGGAATCGGTGCCACCGCAAAGGGCGAACAAGGACCATGACTGCGCGACCAACAATTCTCGTGATCGACGATGATCCGGCGATGCGAGATTCGTTGACTTTCCTGCTGGAGGTGAACGGCTTCGCCGTGGCTGCGTATGAGAGTGCGATCGAGTTTCTCGATCATTTTGCGGATGGTCAGTCCAGTTGCATAATATCTGATATTCGCATGCCTGGCATGACGGGGCTTGAACTGGTCCGCAAGCTGAAGTCCGACCGCGCCAGTAGTCCTGTCATTCTGATGACTGGTCACGGAGATGTGGCACTCGCGGTGGAGGCAATGAAGGCCGGAGCAGCGGACTTCATCGAAAAGCCGTT
Source organism: Bradyrhizobium sp. ORS 86 (assembly GCF_045571475.1). Taxonomy (NCBI): domain Bacteria; kingdom Pseudomonadati; phylum Pseudomonadota; class Alphaproteobacteria; order Hyphomicrobiales; family Nitrobacteraceae; genus Bradyrhizobium; species Bradyrhizobium sp. ORS 86. The sequence continues at coordinate 1,873,510 of NZ_CP120699.1, forward strand.
CGATGACGAAGTGCTTCTGCGTGCGATCCGTGACGCCTTGGAGTCGCCGCCGAAAGTTACCGATAATAGCGTAAAGCTGCAGGCTGAGGCTCGCCTGGCTGACTTGTCACCACGCGAGCGTGACGTTTTGCAGGGACTGCTGACGGGCAAGATTAATAAGGTGATCGCCCACGAGCTGGGCATCAGCCCGCGCACGGTTGAGGTTTATCGTGCGAACTTGATGGCCAAGACGAACGCGCGGAACATGTCGGAGCTGATGAGGGTCGCGATCGCTGCAGGACTTTAGGGGCAACGGCAGAAAAGCATCGACCCGGTCTGCACCTGAAGAGTCGAGCCCCGCGCCGAGCGCCTTTGTCAAGCCTCGGCCAGAACCAGGCGAGGCGGCAACAATAGCGGTTTTCAAGTGGCTGCCGCCGTCTCCCCAGCGTAACCTACCCCATAATCATAGCGGCGAGGAGTTGCGGCGCTGGAATATACCTAGCGCACACGACAACGAAGCTGCGCTGGCGCAGGAACTCGTCTCATACAAAAGCAACAAGTCGACGGAGGCCACCGATCGGTTGATCTATTTTGTCGAGACCTTGAGGTTCAGCGCAACACCAACAAGCGCGCGTTGAGTTCTGCCTTGCCAAGGCCAGTTAGCGCCTGCGCGGCCCGTTGATCGATCGCCAGCAGAAGAGCGTCGCCCGCATGTTCAAGCAAGACATTGATCTGTATGTGGAATATGACCGCTCGGCGTTTGAAAACAATTGTTGTTCATCCGAAATCCGATGGCTGCCGGTGACGCCTGAGGCATTTCATAATGTCCGGGCGGACGAAGAGCGCCGCAGCGACGGCTTCACCCGCATCGTTAAGCTTGTCGCGAGTCGATGCGGAAAAGAGAAGTTGCCATCCTGCCGGTTGGCGTGCGCTTTCGTGCGCAATGTCGTGTTCACGACATCTCGGCGATTGACCGGTGGCCAGACTGTGCGCGCCGCGTTTTGTTTTGGGTCCAATTGACCGCGCAGCGTGCCCGTGCGCGACGCCGTCGGCGATTGGCCCGGTCTTTGCTCTGTTGCTTTCCAGTCATGTGCGGCTATCCGCTTTGTCGGGACTTCCGCTACAGATCGTGGATTTCTATGAGACGAAAGGCGACGCGTGAACTTGAGTTCTTTGACGAATAAGGTGCTCGGCACCGGCCCTGGCGCGACATGCACAGCGCCGGCGGTCGAATGCGGGGCCGATGATGGCCGGAATAGTGGCGTCCGATACGTTTCAGGGAGCCTCCCCGTCCTGAACACTGCCACCTCGGATCGACCAGCGAGCTTCACGCTTCACAACGGCCTACAGGTAGTGGTGATTCCGGATCATCGCACCCCCGTTGTGACCCAGATGATCTGGTATAAGGTCGGCTCTGCCGACGAGCCGCCAGGCAAATCGGGGCTCGCGCACTTCCTCGAACACCTGATGTTCAAGGGTACGGCCAAACATACTGCGGATGAATTCGTCCGGGCTGTGCTGCGAGCCGGCGGCACCCACAACGCCTTCACTGGGGTCGACTATACCAGCTATTTCCAGCAGGTGCCGCGCGAGAAGCTCGGCCAGATGATGGAATTTGAAGCCGACCGCATGACCGGCCTCATTCTCGAAGATAAGAACGTGCTGGCCGAGCGCGACGTCGTATTGGAGGAATTCAATATGCGCATCGCCAACAAGCCGGATGCGCAGCTCGCCACGCAGATGATGGCAGCGCTTTACCTTAACCATCCCTACGGCCGGCCTGTGATCGGCTGGCGCCAGGAAATCGAACAGCTCGACTACAAAGACGCGCTCGCCTTCTATAAGCGCTTTTACGCGCCGAACAACGCCATACTTATCATCGCCGGTGACGTCGAGGCCAACGAGATCCATCCGATGGTGGAGCAGCATTTTGGTGACATTCCCCCGCAACCATCGATCCCTGCGAAACGGGTGCGACCGCAGGAGCCGACGCCGGCCGCGCCGCGTACAGTGATGCTGGCCGATGCCCGCGTCAGGCAGCCGGCCTTGGGCCGCTGTTACCTCGTGCCATCGGCTTACACAGCCTCCTCCGGCGAGAGTCCGGCGCTTGATGTGCTCGCGCGATTGATCGGCGGCGGCGTCAACTCCTATCTCTATCGGGCGCTGGTCATCGACAAGCAACTCGCGATCAGCGCCGGAGCGAGCTACCCTCGTAGCTCGCTCGATCATTCGCACTTCATGATTTTTGCCACACCGAAACCCGGTGTCGGGTTCGCTCAGATTGAGCGCGCCGTCGATGAGGTGATCGCCGATGTTGCGCATAATCGCGCGCGCGAGGAGGATCTTCAACGAGTCAAGACGCAGTTGATGGCGCAAGCAATCTACGGTCAGGACGATCAGGAAGTACTTGCGACTTGGTATGGCCGCGGGCTCACGACGGGACTGAGCATCGACGATATCCGAGGTTGGCCGGACGGCGTCCGCGCAGTCGGCGCCCAGCAGGTGCGCGAAGCCGCGCGGAAATGGCTCAACAAAAAACGCTCGGTGACCGGCTATCTCACCCAAGAGTCAATGCCGAGGTAGAGGAGAACCGATCATGACGTATTCCTTCACACGGCGGGACGTCCTCCTCGGCGGCGCCTCGCTTTCCGTCGCGATGCTCGCCTCGCCACCTTCGCTTTCCGCAGCCAAGGCGCTTGCCGCAATCAAGATCCAGCGGCTGGTCTCGGCGTGCGGTATAGAAGCCTGGTTCGTGCAGGACGCCACTGTCCCGTTGATCGCGATGCAGTTTGCTTTCGGCGGCGGCGGGACCCAGGACCCCGCCGACAAACCAGGCGTCGGGCGCATGGTTGCGGGCCTGCTCGACGAAGGCTCCGGTGATCTAGACTCCAAAGCCTTTCATGAGCGGATCGACCGTCGCGCCATCGAGCTGAGCTTTGAAACGACTCAAGACGAATTGCGCGGCGCCTTGCGCACGCTCGAGGGCGATAGGGAGGAGGCCTTCGACCTGTTACGGATGGCGCTAATCTCGCCACGTTTCGACGCGGTCGATGTCGAACGGATCCGTGCCAGCGTGCTTGGGCGCCTTCGGCATGACTCGACCGATCCTTCGTCGCTCGCCAACCGCAAGTTCTTCGAAGTCGCCTTTCACGATCATCCCTATGCTCGCCCGACTGGAGGCACACTCGAGAGCGTGCCGAAGATCGAGATCGCAGATCTTAAGGACTATGTCCGACGGGTGATCGCAAGAGACACGCTCAAGATCGCGGCCGTCGGCGACGTTGAGCCGGAGACCCTTTGCAAACTGCTCGATAAGACCTTTGGCGGCCTGCCGGCCAAGGCGGATTTGAAGCTGATTCCCGACGTGATCGCAGCAAAGCCGCCACAGCAGGTCTTTATCCCGCTCGATGTGCCGCAAACAGTTGTGACTTTCGGCGGACCCGGCGTCCGCCGCAGCGAGCCCGATTTCATGGCGGCCTATGTCGTCAACCACATCCTGGGCGGCGGGGATCTGTCGTCGCGGCTGTTCCGCGAAGTACGCGAGAAGCGGGGGCTGGCCTATTTTGCCAGCGAGCGATTGGCGTGGATGGATCATTCCGCCGTGTTCGTCGGCCATAGCGGCACCCGCACCGTTCGCGCCGATGATACCGTCGAAGAGATCGCGAGGCAGGTCCGCCAAATTGCCAAGGAAGGACCGACCCAACAAGAACTCGATGATGCAAAGTCTTACCTGAAGGGCTCGCAGATGCTGGCTCTCAACACATCATCAAAGCTTGCGCGAACGCTGCTGCAGCATCAGCTCGACAGGTTGCCGATCGACTATATCGAAAACCACAACGCAATTGTGGATGCGGTGACATTGGAGGATGCCAAGAGAGCGGCAGAGCGGCTCTGGGGCCAGGGTCTGCTCACCATCACGGTCGGTCGTCCCCCACAGGGCGCAGGCCAAGCGACCACCGCGCCATCGGCTGCGACGCCCCCGCCAAGCGCCGAGCAGCCAGGCGCAACGCCATCCCCGACGATACCGGGCAGACCGAATTAGCCGTCAGGCAACCGGCGCGTGGGCGCGAGCCTCGCGTGCTACCGTCCTCCTTGCGGTCGAGAGCCAGAAAGTGGGGGCCGCGGGCGCAAGATCGAGCTCAAACTGTTGGTCCGGCGGCTAAGCCACCAAAGACGGCCGCCGCGCGAGCGAGATCGTTTGCGGACAGACGATGATGCGCTTGCACACGAAAGCGATTGGTCAGGCTTGATTGCGAACCAATCGCCCCTCGCTAAAGTCAGGTGGCTGCATCGCGAATCCGCAAAAGAAATGGCCTCTGCAATGCAGAGGCCATGGCGTGCGATTTCCGAACCTCAACTATAACCGCGCGTAGCCAGATCGGTTCTGACGCAGCGCATTTGCCGGGCGCCTCACCCGGACCGTCTAAGCCTGACGAACCCTCCTTCGGTCAATTCCGCCTTGTATGTCCGACCGTCGATCGCGATGGTCGTTGGATTGTTGGCGGTAGGCATGAAACCCGTTTCGCGCAACTTCTCAATGAGGGCTGGCGGGGCCCACTGCTCCGGAAGCGGGAACCCACGCCGTCTGGCCTCTAGGATGAATGCTCCGAAATCCGGCAGCCCCGCGGGGCCGGTGCCGATCCGTTGATCCTCCGGAGGATTGTGGATGAGGCGAACGCCGTCAGACGGGCTCAACGCAGCCGTGTAGCGATGTCCCCTGATCTCGTAGGTCATCGTGGGTTGATCCGAGTCCGGCAGGAGACCCAGATGACCCAGTCTCTCGACCATTCGGCCCGGGGCGGCTTGGGAGCCCTGCGTAAATTTCTCGGGAACGGAGAATGAGACATCATATACCGTCTCCTCCGGGGCGGCGGACGATGATGGTCCGGCTTCATTCATGATCTGATCGAATAGATCACGATCCTGTTGAGTCCAGGTGTAGGAGTGTGGGGATCCCGGGGATCCGCCGCCATCGATCGGATTGAAATCCATATGGCTTTCCTTCGGTTTTGAGAACACAGCCTCTCTTGCGGATCGGCCAGCGGCTATCCCAGATTCGTCATCAGTTCAGTCATCGGCCACGTCGGCATTGAGAAGCTGGATTCTCATGTTAGGGCGGTTAGCTTGCCAGAAGCTGACGAGGTTCGGCGAGAGAAGGCAGGCCGGCGGACGGCTTCTGGACGGCAAGACCCTGTCATGGCTGCTTTGGCCCACAAAAGGTGGCGAACGGCAAGCGAAAGCCGCCTCCTGCGAGCGATGTCAGATCGTGCTGACCGGTCGGCTTCCTCACGTCAACGTTTCAAATCGGACGCGCATGGCGCTAAGGGGATGGGTGGCGGATCACGGCTATCAACCTGCACGTTCATATGATGCGCCTCATTAGACTTCGCACCTAAGTCGCAATCGGTCCATCAATTGGGCATTAGGCGGCTCATGGCGTTCGGTCCCGTCGTGTAGGAGCTCGCGGGCTTGCACGAGAATTGCCATCCAGCTTGCGGTTGCCGGAAGAGCGGTTCGACAGCAGCTCGCCAATCCTTGCCATAAATCGCAAATCGCCTGCTATCTGTCAGACTGTCCATGACTTCTTGGCCTGCTTCTTGCTGTCCTGCATGTCAGCAATTTGTTGCGGCCGATAACCGATCACAGGGAAGGGATTATGGGTGATGCTACGGACACGTTTTACAGCGTGATCAGACGTCAGGGTATCACGCGTCGCAGTTTCTACAAATTCTGTAGCTTGACCGCAGCGACTCTTGGGCTCGGTTCACCTGGAGCAGGCCGTATCGCCGAAGCGCTGGAGACGAAGCCGCGTGTGCCCGTGATCTGGATGCACGGTCTCGAATGCACCTGTTGCTCGGAAAGCTTTATCCGCTCGGCCCACCCATTGGTCAAAGACGTCGTGCTGTCGATGATTTCACTCGATTATGACGACACAATCATGGCTGCGGCTGGACATCAAGCCGAAGCCATTCTCGAGGAGACCCGCGCCAAACACGAGAACCAATATGTGCTCGCCGTCGAAGGCAATCCGCCGCTGAATGAGGGCGGCATGTTCTGCATTGATGGTGGCAGGCCCTTCGTTGAAAAGCTGAAGTGGATGGCCGAAGCCTCGAAGGTGGTCATCGCCTGGGGCTCTTGCGCGTCCTGGGGTTGCGTGCAGGCGGCCAAGCCCAACCCGACTAACGCGACGCCGATCGACAAGGTGATCACGAACAAGCCGATCATCAAGGTGCCCGGCTGCCCGCCGGTCGCCGAAGTCATGACCGGCGTGCTGACGTTCATCACCACTTTCGGAAGGTTGCCTGAGCTCGACCGCCAGGGGCGTCCAAGGATGTTCTACTCTCAGCGCATTCACGACAAGTGCTATCGGCGATCCCATTTCGATGCTGGCCAATTCGTCGAGGAGTGGGACGATGAGGCTGCGCGCAAGGGTTATTGCCTCTACAAGATGGGTTGCAAGGGGCCGACCACCTACAACGCCTGCTCGGCCGTACGCTGGAACGGAGGAATTTCCTTTCCGATCCAATCCGGCCACGGCTGCCTCGGTTGCTCCGAGGACGGCTTCTGGGACCAGGGCTCGTTTTACGACCGACTTACAACCATCAAGCAATTCGGCATTGAGAAGAGCGCCGATCAGATCGGGATGGCCGCCGCCAGCGCGGTCGGCGTAGCCGTTGCCGCGCATGCAGCGGTCACGGCCGCGAAGTGGCTGACCCGTGAACGGCAGGGTGCAGCCGAGGAAAATGATCGAGTGCCCGGGAAGGACAACGATGGACGCCGAGACCACTAACAAGTTCAAGCTCGATGGGGCCGGAAAGCGTATTGTTGTCGATCCGCTGACCCGGATCGAGGGGCACCTTCGCGTCGAGGTCAACCTCGATTCCCACAATGTGATCTGCAACGCCGTCTCAAGCGGAACGATGTGGCGTGGCATCGAAACCATCCTCCGTGGGCGCGATCCGCGCGACGCCTGGGCGTTCACCGAACGGATTTGCGGTGTCTGTACCGGCGCCCATGCGCTCACCTCCGTGCGCGCCGTTGAAAATGCTCTCGGAATCACAATTCCGGACAATGCCAACTCGATCCGCAATATCATGCAGCTCTGTCTGCAGGTGCATGATCATCTGGTGCATTTTTATCATCTGCACGCGCTGGATTGGGTCGACGTCGTCGCCGCGCTGAAGGCCGACCCGAAGGTGACGTCGGTGTTCGCACAGTCGATCTCTCCCTGGCCACTTTCATCACCGGGATATTTTAAGGATCTGCAGATCAGGCTGACCAAATTCGTCGAATCAGGACAGCTCGGCCCGTTCAAAAATGCCTATTGGGGGCATCCGGCCTACAAGCTTCCGCCAGAAGCGGACTTAATGTGCGTAGCGCATTATTTGGAAGCGCTCGACTTTCAGAAGGAGATCGTCAAGATCCACGCCATCTACGGTGGCAAGAACCCGCATCCGAATTGGCTCGTCGGCGGCGTGCCATGCGCAATCAACGTTGATGGCACTGGCGCGGTGGGAGCGCTCAACATCGAGCGGCTCAATCTGGTCTCCTCGATCATCGACCGCTCGATCGAGTTTGTCGAACAAGTTTACCTACCCGACATCGCCGCGATTGGATCGTTCTACAAGGACTGGCTCTATGGAGGCGGGCTATCGGGTGTCAACGTGATGTCCTATGGCGACATTCCCGAAATCGTCAATGATTATTCGAGCAAAAGTCTGAAGCTGCCGCGCGGCGTTATTCTCAATGGCAATCTCAAGGAGGTTTTGCCCATCGACCACGCCGATCCCGACCAGATTCAGGAATACGTCGCGCACTCCTGGTATGAATATCCTGATGAATCGATCGGACTGCATCCTTGGGATGGCATAACCGAGCCGAATTTTCAGCTTGGGGGCAAGACCAAGGGCACCAGGACGGAGATCAAGGAACTCGACGAAGGCGGCAAGTATTCCTGGATCAAGGCGCCCCGCTGGCGGGGCAACGCCGTCGAGGTAGGTCCGCTTGCGCGATACATCATAGGTTATGCGCAGGGCAATCCCGAGTTCAAGGATCCGACCGAGAAGCTCCTCAAGGCCCTTGATCTTCCCGTCTCCGCGTTATTCTCCACGCTTGGCCGGACTGCGGCGCGCGCGCTTGAATGCCAGTGGGCGGCGCATCAGATGCGTTCTTTTCAGGACAAGTTGGTCGCTCGCATCACGGCGGGTGACACAGCAACCGCCAATGTCGGCAAGTGGAAGCCGGACTGCTGGCCGAAAGAGGCCAAGGGCTACGGCTTTAGCGAGGCGCCGCGCGGGGCGCTCGGGCACTGGATCAAAATCAAACAGAGCAAGATCGACAACTACCAATGTGTCGTGCCAACGACGTGGAACGGCTCGCCTCGTGATTCCAAGGGCAATATCGGCGCATTTGAAGCCTCTCTGATCAATACGCCGATGGCTGATCCCCAGAGGCCCCTGGAGATCTTGCGTACGATCCATTCCTTTGATCCATGCTTGGCGTGCTCGACGCACGTGATGGGGCAGGACGGGCAAGAAATGGCATTCGTCAAGGTTCGGTAGATGGTCATGCGGGACAAGACCGGGCAAGTTCCCACACCTCATATGGCCGTCGATGCCGAACAAGGTGATCGTAACATCGACCGAGCTGTCGTCGACGTCCATCAAGCGCCAGTACGTCTGTGGCATTGGATCAACGCGATGGCGATTTTAGTGCTGGGCAACACCGGCTACTTGATAGGGACGGGGACACCGGCCATGCCAGGAGAGGCAAGCGACAATTTCCTGTTCGGCTATATCCGCTTTGCGCACTTCGCCGCAGGCTATGTGCTCACCGTCGGCTTCTTGCTGCGGATCTACTGGGCGTTCTTGAGTGGCCCCAACGCCAGGCAAATCTTCTACGTGCCGCTCTGGCGTCGCTGCTTTTGGAGCGAGCTGTGGGATGCGATGCGCTGGTATGCCTTGCTTGAAGTTAAGCCGAAGAGGCATGTCGGCCACAATCCGCTAGCTCGGCTCGCGATGTTCTTCATGTTCACGCTGACGGTCGCGTTCATGATCGTCACCGGCCTTGCCCTTTACGCGCAGGGCTCCGGCAACGAAAGCTGGCAGTATAGCCTTTTTGGCTGGGTGTTCGCGATCTGGCCGAACGGTCAAGACGTCCGCACGTGGCACCATCTCGGCCTATGGATGGTTCTGACCTTTGCAATCGTTCACGTCTATGCCGTGATCCGGGAAGACATCATGTCGCGCCGGGGCGTCATATCCTCCATGATCTCGGGCCAGCGTGAATTCCGCGGTTGATGCTGATGGCGAAACCGACAAACACGAGACGGATCCTGGTGCTTGGCATCGGCAATATCCTATGGGCCGATGAGGGGTTCGGCGTGCGGGCCGTGGAAGAGTTTCATCGCCGGTATGTCGTCTCCGAAAACGTCACCATCCTCGAAGGCGGCACGCAAGGGCTCTACCTGGTCAATTTTCTCGGCGAGGCTGATTGTCTGATCGTGTTCGATGCCATCGACTATGGGTTCCGGCCCGGGCAGTTGGAGCTTGTGCGGGGCAGCGACGTGCCGAAATTCACCGCCGTCAAGAAGCTGAGCCTGCATCAGATCGGATTCCAGGAGGTCTTAAGTGCGGCAGTCCTGCTCGGCCGCTGCCCGCGAGAGCTCGCGCTGATCGGTTGTCAGCCATTGGATCTGGAGGATTGGGGCGGGCCGCTGACTGCTCCCGTGCGCGCTCAAATTACGCCGGCGATCGAACTGGCCTGCGAACTGCTCACGCAATGGGGGGCGCCGCCAAAACTGCGCACCAGGCCATTGCCGGCATCGGAGCGCTTGCTCGCAAACGATATCGACCATGCGAATTATGAGATGAAGGGGCGGCCGATGTAGCGGCGCAGACTATCATGTGCCTTGGCCTGCCAATGACGATCATCGAGACCGACGGCATGTGGGCGCTATGCGAGCGCGCCGATGAGCGGCGGCGCGTCTGTGTCATGCTGCTCTGCGAGCCGCCAGTTGGCGCGAAGGTGCTTGTTCACATCGATGCCGCAGTGCGGCTCCTGGATGACGACGAAGCGCGGTTGATCGCGCAGGCGCTCGATGGTCTCGATGCAGCCCTCAATGGCCACAACTGTGATCATTTCTTCGCGGATTTGATAGATCACGAGCCTCTGCTGCCTAAGCACCTCCGCTAGCACGCGACCGCCATCGGCCCTGTTCGCCAATTTCATGGAGAGCAACGCTCGAGCCGAAGACAAGCCTTGTGCGAAAGATGTCACACTGGTGATCCAGGCCGAGGGGCAATCGGTCGCAAGCAACGCTTGGCACGTGCCTTGCAAATACCTCATCCAGGAAAGCCTTGAGACGGCCAGAAAAGAGATTGATGAAATTGCAAATTCGAAGGCATGGTTTGACGCGGCCTGGTCCGCCCGAGGTCGGCACGGTGTGCGCTGACGTGCGGTTCGCCTCCGCCGATCCAGTCGGTGCGATCGTGACGCCGCTGGCGGAGCGCGACTTAAGAGGTTGGCGAGAGGCGATCCACCTAGCGATTTCAATTCGTGAGCTGACACAGGCATTTCGGCGAAGCCTGTTCGGCGACGTCATCGCGCCGGCCGCTGAAAGCGAACTGGGGCGGAGCTTCCCCCTCGCATCGACGCTGATCCGTCGCCTTCGGGACGCGAAGGCGAGACCAGATCGTCAAGCCCCCGGCCTGGCCGGCCGATATCGATCACATCTCGAAACAGACTAGTCATTTCATCCATGCTCACCAGTATCATCTCTTCCCGCCTGTTGTGGAACGTCGCGTCATGAAGGCGGAGATCTGGGCCCGGCCCAAAGAGCCCAGTCTGCCGGTGAGTGCGGCTGGTGCCAGCGCGGACTGCCTCGGCGCAATCCATAGCCGTTTGACCACTGCTTGCGCGCTCGCCAAGCTCGCTTCGCTCGATGGCGCCGAGCTCACGAGGAGCTGTCCGAATGCCACCACGCTGTTGTCGAATGTCGCCGCCGCCGTTGCTGGCCAAAACTCCGGCATCTCGACCCAACTGTTCAGCCTCGGCCATCTCAGCGATCTTGAGCGCAAGCTGGTTGGCGACGTGCTTGGAAAGGGGGAGGTCACCGGCATCGTTGCGCTGCCCGATGGCTCGCTAGCACATATCCAGGAGACCGCGCTTGCAGGAATCTGGTGCTTGCGCTTCGGGACTGAGACGGCACACCAGTACATCGAGGTTGGCGCGATTCCGATGATCGTGCGACGGGCTGCGACAGATTTGACGTCGACCGATCTCATGATCTATGCGCCGCCGGATGGAGCGATGAATGTACGACCGGTGCTTGCAGAAATCCGCGAGCGGGCGCTGGCTTGGCGCGAGGGCATGCGCGCGCAGATCATCAATTTCACCCTGTTGCCGATGAGCCCGGTCGATAGGTCATTCCTGCAGCAGAGCGTTGGCAATGGTCCGATCCAGCTCATCTTGCGTGACTACAGCACCTGCCGCGTGCAGGCAACGGGCATCCGGAACGTCTGGTCGGTGCAGTTCTTCAATTCAGTAGACGACATCATCCTGGATACTTTGGAGGTCGGCGGCATTCCGGAGATTGCGCTGGCGGCCGCCGAGGATTTGGAGGATTCCGCCGAACGCCTGCACGAAATCATCGAGGCTTGCTCCAAATGACGAGCTTCGACAATTGTGACGGCCGGCAGGATATGTCGACCGGCGCGCATGGAGTGCGGCATCTGCCGGATTGTCGACGATCCGGCCGAAGACGACGGGACGGCGCAGATCGCGATAGCAACGCCTTTCGCCGCATTGTCCGAGAGTTGGCGTGGCCCAAATTGCGATGCGCCCAAATCCAACTCCATATCGATTGATGATGACCACTGACGTCGAGCAGTGTCTAGGCGGAGGCGTGCACGCCGGTACCCCGGCGCGGGAGAAGATGCTCGCCGCGGTCTGTCGCGACAGCTGCGGTCGCGACCTGGTGGTCCTTGATTGCACCTTGAGCATGCAAGCGTTCGGCCTTGGCGGGCGGCGTCGGCATAATGCGACGCAGATGAGATCGATCGGTCGTCGGCACAGCTTGACCGGGAGACGGACGGAGCGGCATCCGTGAGCGCTGCAGCCCGCAACCAGATCGATATCACCCTATCGCTATCGGGCGACACAATTGCCGCCGTCGAGGTCCTGCCGCGGGGTCGGCTCGAGCTGGCCCCGCTATTTTCCGGCAAACCGACCGTGTCGTTACTCAACGCGCTGCCGCGGCTATTTTCGTTATGCGCCATAGCGCATCAGGTGGCGTTCCTGTCCGCGGTCGAAGCGGCGCGTGGCGAGGACATCAATCTGGCGACCCGGCAGCATCGCATTGTCCTTGTCGTTGCCGAGCGGCTGGCGGAATTGCTGCGTGGGCTGTTTGTTGGGCATCTGGCGCTTGATTTCGCAAGTATGGCAGCGATCCGGGCCCTGATGCAGGATGCTTCCGTGCTCGTCGGCAGCGCCGCGGCGGGCTCCGATGCCTTCCGACGCGAGGCAACAGGCAGAGTTGCGGACAAATTGGCCGCGTTCGGCCTATCGAATGAAGGCGGCGCGCTGATGCCGGGTAGCCCGCTCGCGCGTCGCATCGCGGAGCTCGACAAGCTCGCATTAAAGCCTATGCCAACGCAGCACTCCTTCCTGTCCGTCGCCGACGACCGGACCATCGTCGAAGGGGCGTTCGTAAGTGATGCAGGATTCTTCGGTTGCACTGGTCGACAGGTCCATATGCCCGAAACAGGCCCATGGGCACGGCACGTGACCCGTAATGGACTCTCACCAAGTCGGTCTGGGCCGGCCGAGCGGATGAAAGCGAGGATCGATGAAATCGCCCAATTGTGTGCCTGGCTCAAGGCGGGCGCACATGACGAGGCCGCAGCGGATGGAACCGTCGAAAGTTACAGGCTGGGGCCGGGCCGCGGCGCGGCCGCAGTCGAATGCGCCAGGGGACGCCTCTATCATAAGATTGAGCTTGATCGTTACGGAAAGATCTCGCGCTTCGAATTCCTCGCACCGACTGAATGGAATTTCCACCCTCGCGGACCACTTGTCCGCAGCCTGCAGGGCGCGGTGCTGACGGCGGAACGGCATGGACAGGCGGCGGTTCGCGCCATGATTGCCTCGTTCGATCCTTGCGTCGCCTTCACTGTCAGTTTCGGCAGTACTTGCGATGCATGAAATGGCGCTTTGCGTGGACCTCATGGAGATCGTCGAGGACGAGGCGCGTCGGCGATCGGTCTCGAATGTAAGGACCATATGTCTTGAGCTCGGGGCATTGAGCGGTGTCGCTCCTGAAGCGATGAAGTTCTGTTTCCCGGTCGTTGCAGCACGGACGGTCGCCGACGGCGCGGTTCTCGAGATCGTCGAGTCACCCGGGCTTGCCTGGTGCATGGCGTGTTCGACGAGCGTCGAGATCGCGCAGCGCGGCGCACCGTGCCCTTGCTGCGGCAGCTATCAACTGCAGGTGACAGCGGGCGAACAGATGCGCCTGAGGGAGTTGGAGATCGACTGATGTGTATCGAATGCGGTTGCGGCGAAAGAGCGCCGACCACAGAATCCGGCCGATACCCCCGAGCCACGGCGGATCACCATCATCATGCGCATAGTCATTATGACGTGGAGCGCGACCATGTGCATGGCAGCCAAGACGAGCATCGTTGTCATCGCCGTCGTTCTCGAGACAGCCACGTTTGCCGACATGATCATGGTGCTCGGCAGGCTCATGGCGGGCAGCGGCGAGCAGATTGCAGTCCTGAAGCAGCAGATTTGACTCTCGCGCGCACAAGCGGCGAGCGAGTCATTCAGATCGAACGCGATATTCTGGCCAAGAACGATAGGATTGCGGCCGAGAACCGCGCGCGCTTCCTGACCGATGGTCTACTCGTATTCAATCTCGTCTCCAGCCCTGGTGCAGGTAAAACCTCACTGCTCGTCCGCGCGCTCGCGGAGCTCAAGCGGACGCATCTGGTTGGCGTGATCGAAGGCGACCAGCAGACGTCGAACGACGCCGAACGCATTCGCGCGACCGGCGTGCCCGCGATTCAAATCAATACCGGCAAGGGTTGTCATCTCGATGCTGAGATGGTCCGCCGCGCATATCGCCGCTTGCCGCCGCTCAAGCATGGTATTCTCTTCATCGAGAATGTCGGCAACCTGGTTTGTCCTGCGGCGTTCGATCTCGGCGAAGCCTGCAAGATCGTGATCTTCTCGACACCGGAGGGTGAAGACAAGCCGCTCAAGTATCCCGATATGTTTGCCGCATCGTCGCTGATGGTGATCAACAAGGTCGATCTGGAGCCGATGGTCGATTTTGACCGGCAACAGGCCACCGAATATGTGAGACGGATCAATCCAAAGATCGAAGTGATGAGTGTTTCGGCACGTAGCGGCGAAGGTGTTGCCGACCTCTGCGCCTGGATCCGGCGGCAGGCCGCGCATGGGCGCGATCTGGCCGAGGGCACGGCACGATGAGCGCGAATGGCAACGCGATCGGGCACCGAACGCGGCTGCGCGTGCGCATTAGCGGCGCCGTGCAGGGAGTTGGCTTTCGTCCGTACGTCTATCGTCTCGCCATCCGTTTCGGATTGTCAGGATTTGTTGCCAACGATTCCAAGGGCGTCATCGTCGAGATCGAAGGGGATCGTACATCGGAATTTGTCGCCGCATTGCCGCTTGAGAGGCCTTCATTGGCGCGCATCGATCACATCGCTATTGAAGGGATCGGCGCCCTTGCGACGAAAGACTTTTCGATCCGCAGCAGCGAGCTGGGCAAACCTGCGACGCGGATCGTGGCTGACGCTGCGACCTGTCGGCAATGTCTTGATGAATTGTTCAACCCGGCCAGCCGTCATTACCTCTATCCCTTCATCAATTGCTCGCACTGTGGCCCGCGCTACACCATCACCGAACGGCTGCCGTACGATCGCCGCAACACCACGATGAAGTCCTTTGCGCTGTGCGACAGCTGCGCGGCCGAATATGCCGATCCGGCAAGCCGTAGATTTTATGCGGAGGGGATCGCGTGTCCGAGATGCGGTCCTCAGCTCAGCCACGGGGTCGACACCATTGCAGCGGCCATCGCCGGCGGCCAAGTCGTGGCGATCAAGGGAATCGGAGGGTATCAGCTGATCTGCGACGCACGCAACCACGAGGTCGTGCAGCTTTTGCGCAGGAGGAAGCGGCGTGACCAGAAGCCGTTCGCGGTCATGGTCGGTTCCGCGGGACAGGTCGGTGAGATTGCCGACGCGAATGCGGCCGAACTTGCGCTGCTCGAATCCGTGTCCCGCCCGGTCGTTCTCCTGCCGTCGCGTAACAGTCTTGCGCCCGCAATAGCTCCGGGGCTGTCGCGTATTGGCGTCATGCTCCCGGTGGCTCCATTGCATCACCTGATCTTCCATGCGCTTCGTTCAGCAGTTCATGGGGAAAAATCTTCAGTCATCGTCAGCACCAGTGCCAATCTTGGCGGCGAACCGCTTCTGATTGATAATTCCGAGGCGCTGCAGCGCCTTGTGGGCATCGCAGATTTCATCGTGACCCACGATCGCGATATCCTGACGCGCGCCGATGATTCGGTCGTGCGGGTGGTGGCAGGACGACGCCAATTCATTCGTCGCGCCCGCGGCTACGTTCCGGACTCAATCCGCCTGGCGAGGTCGGTGCCGCCCATTCTTGCCGTCGGCGGTGCGCTAAAGTCGACAGTCACCATTACGCGAGGCGACGAAGCATTCGTTTCCCAGCATCTCGGCGATCTCGACACGAGCGAAGGCATCCGTTCTTTCGAAGAGACGATCCGGCACCTCACAACGACCCTTGACGTCAGGCCCGTTGTCATTGCCCATGATTTGCATCCCGACATGGCGTCGACCCGCTTTGCCGAAGCAAGCGGCTGCGCGCTGGTCGCCGTCCAGCATCATCACGCGCATGCCGCTGCTGTCATTGCAGAGCATGGCCTTACGGAGCCCGCGCTCGCCCTGCTGCTCGATGGCCACGGTTATGGCTCTGACGGTAGCAATTGGGGTGGCGAGCTATTGCTGTGCGAAGGCGCGAAATTTCGACGCATTGGACACCTTGCGCCCCTGCAAATGCCCGGCGGAGATCGTGCGGTCCGCGAGCCCTGGCGCATGGCGAGCGCTATATGTCATTCATTGGGGCGGGGACGCGAAATCAAACGTCGGTTTGCGGCACAGCCACAGGCCGAGCGTCTGCAATCATTGCTCGAACGACCCGGCGGCGTCACCACGACCAGCGCCGGGCGGCTGTTCGATGCCGCAGCAGCGCTTTTGGGCGTCGTGCCGTTGCAGAGCTACGAGGGCGAAGCTGCGATGAAGCTCGAGGCACATGTGCAGCGGCCGGCGGTGCTAGAGGGTGGCTGGATGATCGATGACGGCGTGCTGTCGCTTCGCCCGCTGTTTGCGCGCCTGATTGCAGACGACATTGACGCCGAGGAAGGAGCTGGCTTGTTTCATGGCACGTTTGCTGCCGCCTGCGTTGACTGGGTCGTGCGAGCTGCGCGGACGACCGGCATCGCCACCGTCGTGCTGAGCGGTGGCTGTTTCATGAATGCGGTGCTTGCGAACGAAATCGAGTACCGTTGCGTTGCGGCTGGCCTCACTCCGCTGGTCGCTCAGCAGGTTCCGCCCAATGACGGAGGCCTGAGCCTCGGGCAGGCCTGGATCGCTGCTCTGCAGATTGCCGAACGGTCGTCAGCCGTGGGAGGAATAGTCTGAAATGTGTCTCTCGGTACCTGCGGAGATCGCGCAAATTCTTCCAGACGACATGGCCATCGTCTCCGTCGATGGTGTCAGCATGGAAATATCAACCGCACTCATCGCCGATCCGGGTGTTGGAGACTACGTCCTCGTCCATGTCGGTTACGCCCTGGCCAGAATAGACGCGGCCGAAGCCAAGCGCACGCTGGAGCTGCTGCAGGACGTGGGTTCTGAGGGCCGGGAATTGCGGCCATGAAATATGTCGTTGAATTTCGCAATAAGACGATCGCGCAGGGGCTCGCCGGTGCGATTGGCGCCGAAGCCGATTTACGACGGGCCTACCGCTTCATGGAGTTCTGCGGCGGACATACGCATGCGATCTCCCGCTATGGCCTCGAGGATCTGCTGCCGGCAAATATCCGGTTGATCCACGGACCGGGGTGTCCCGTCTGTGTTCTCCCCGCCAGCCGGATCGACATGGCGATTAGGCTTGCGGACCGGACAGAGGTCACTGTGTGTGTTTACGGAGACCTGATGCGTGCCCCTGGCTCGCAAGGACAGTCCTTGTTACGGGCCAAGGCGCTCGGCGCTGACATTCGGATGGTCTACTCGACCCTTGATGCAATCCGGATTGCCGAACAGATGCCGAAACGCGAGGTGGTCTTCTTTGCCATCGGATTTGAGACCACGACACCGGCGACGGCGGTGATGGTTCGGCTTGCCAGGAAGAAGCGATTGAAGAATCTCAGCGTGTTCTGCAATCACGTGCTTACGCCTTCGGCGATGCACAGCATTCTGAAGAACCGCAACGCCCACGATATCGGTCGGGTCGAAATTCACGGCTTCGTCGGGCCCGCACATGTCAGCACCATCATCGGTACGGAGCCCTACGAATCCCTGGCGGAAGAGTTCGGCAAGCCAATCGTGATCGCGGGATTTGAACCGCTCGACGTGATGCAGGCGATCCTGATGCTGGTCCGGCAGGTGAACCAAGGCCGTCATGAGGTCGAGAACCAATACAGCCGCGCGGTGAAGCGCGAAGGCAACCGGCGGGCCAAGGAAGAAGTGCTCGATATTTTCGAACTTCGAGACCCGTTCGAATGGCGCGGCCTCGGGCTCGTACCCAATAGTGGGCTGAAGCTGAAGCAGGCTTACGCCCAATTCGATGCCGAAGTGCGGTTCTCGATGCACGAACTGCACGTCGCCGACAATCCGGTATGCGAGTGCTGCGCTATTCTGCGCGGCATGAAGAGGCCGGTTGACTGCAAGCTATTCGGAACCGCCTGCACGCCCGAAACCCCGATCGGGGCGTGCATGGTTTCGTCCGAAGGCGCCTGCGCGGCATATTGGACATACGGTCGTCTTCGCGACTATCAACCAAAGCGCGTATCACGAGAATGAACACCTATCACCGCAAGCTTGATATCAAGAATGGATGCGTCGACCTTTCCCATGGCTCGGGAGGACGCGCCATGGGGCAGCTGATCTCTAGCCTGTTTCACGAGGCCTTCGGCAATGAATGGCTCGACCGCTGCAACGATCAGTCGGCCTTTGATGTCAGCACCGGCCGGATGGTCATGACGACCGACGGCTATGTGGTTTCACCACTGTTCTTTCCGGGGGGCAATATCGGCTCTCTTGCGGTGCACGGCACCATCAATGACGTCGCGATGGCCGGCGCGCGTCCGCTCTATCTGTCGGCAAGTTTCATCATCGAGGAGGGGTTCCGCCTCTCTGACCTAAAGATGATTGCAGATTCGATGGGTGAGGCGGCGCGCGGCGCCGGCGTTTCCATCATCACGGGCGACACCAAAGTCGTCGAACGCGGCAAAGCGGATGGCCTGTTCATCACCACGACCGGGCTCGGTCGTCTCTCCGATGGACTTGATCTCTCCGCCGAAAAGGCAAGGGTGGGCGACCGTGTGCTGGTCTCGGGCTGTCTCGGCGAGCATGGTGTGGCGATCATGTCGAGACGCCAGAACCTCGCTTTTCAGACTGAGATCGTCTCGGATTCCGTGGCATTGCATGGCCTCGTGGCCGTCATGGTTGCTGCCGGCGGCAATGGTATCCGGGTCATGCGCGATCCGACGCGCGGTGGCCTGGCCGCAGCGCTCAACGAAATTGCTCATCAATCGAGGCTTGGATTCCGTCTGCAAGAGGAGGCCATTCCGCTGAAGCCAGCGGTTGCGGCCGCGTGCGAGCTCCTTGGACTTGATCCGCTCCATGTCGCCAACGAAGGCAAACTCGTTGCCATCGTGGCGCCCGACGTCGCCCGTTCCGTGCTTGCCGCGATGAAGGCGCATCCGCTTGGTTGCGATGCAGCTGATATTGGCGAGGCCATAGCTGACGATCATCGGTTCGTGCAGCTGTCGACCAGCTTTGGCGGCGGACGAATCATCGATTGGCTCTCCGGCGAACAATTGCCTCGCATATGCTGAGCAGTCGTCGTACGCATTTGGTGGCAAGGGCAGCCGCTCGTCAGCAACCGTTCCCCGGACACGTGCTCCCAGCGAATGTTTTCGGCGTCCCGCGCAAGTCCATAGTCGTGGTCCACCCATGTCGCACCGTCGAGAACGAGCCCCGCCGGCTCCTCATCACGCAGCGAGATGCAAAGCGCTCAACCCGTCTGGCCCTCGCCTGGCTTTGGAGTATCAAACCGTCTCCATGTCCAGGAGGTGACGTGCTGGCACGCTCTAAGATCGCTGTCGCCTGCTCAAGACGTTCAGCTTCTGCTGAGACCCAATTTGATGCGGCATCGGGGGCGGTTATGGGATGCGACCCGTTCATTGGCACTTGCCAGTGCGCGAGGACGCACCTTCGGAATCATCGAAACGAAGCGCCGCTTCTGTGCGAAAAGGCGCGCGACCGCGCTGGTCCGAAGCTTCGCAAAAGCTATCAGATTCGATTTGGTCGGCGTCCATTCGTTGAATCCTGCGCATCTGGACAAAAATCGCTGAAATCCTGCGCCATTTGCGCGGCTGCCTCACAATATCGCGGTGCTGTTCCGATTAGAAAAGCCGTCCAAGCGAGGAGATTGCAAATGAAGATCGGGGTCCCCAAGGAAATCAAGGCCCACGAATATCGTGTGGGATTGACCCCCGGCGCTGTCCGCGAATATGTGGCCGCCGGCCACAGTGTGGCGGTCGAGCGCGATGCCGGTGCTGGTATTGGTGCTACAGATGACAATTATCGCAAGGCTGGCGCCACGATTTTGGATTCCGCGCGTGAGGTATTCGCGTCGAGCGAGATGATCGTAAAGGTCAAGGAACCTCAGCCGTCCGAGTGGACGCAACTGCGAGAGAACCAGATCCTCTTCACGTACCTGCATCTGGCGCCAGATCCAGAGCAGGCCAATGGTCTTCTAAAGTCTGGGTGCACCGCTATCGCTTATGAGACCGTGACTGATACGCATGGCGGCTTGCCGTTGCTCGCGCCGATGAGCGAAGTCGCCGGCCGCCTCGCGATTGAAGCGGCTGGCAGCGCCCTGAGGCGATATGCAGGCGGACGCGGGCTGTTGATTGGTGGTGTGCCGGGCGTTCCGCCGGCCCGGATCGTGGTGATTGGGGGTGGCGTTGTTGGGACCCATGCGGCTCGCATGGCGGTTGGTTTAGGTGCCGAAGTCACCATTATTGACCGTTCAATCCCCCGGCTGCGCGAGCTGGATGAGCTCTTCGGGGGACGCGTTCGGACGAGGTTCTCGACGATCGACAGCGTCGAAGAAGAGGTATTGGCGGCGGATGTGGTCGTCGGCGCGGTGCTCATTCCCGGGGCCAGCGCGCCGAAACTGGTCAGCCGCAGCATGTTGGGTTCGATGCGCAAAGGCGCGGTGATCGTCGATGTCGCTATCGATCAGGGCGGCTGCTTTGAGACGTCACACCCAACCACCCACGCCGATCCAACTTACGAGGTCAATGGCGTCATTCACTATTGTGTGGCCAATATGCCTGGAGCCGTTCCACTGACCTCGAGCCAGGCGCTGAATAACGCGACGCTGCCATTTGGGTTGGCCCTCGCCAACAACGGTTTCGCAGCCGTGCTCGAAAATCCGCATCTTCGCGCAGGCCTCAATGTTTATCGGGGTCGGCTTACCTACAAGGCTGTAGCCGAAAGTCTCGGCTTGCCATTCTCACCGATCGAACAGGCTGCTGCCTGATCCCAGAGGCCCCATGGCGGGCGTTTCCTCCCTGACTTGGGCCACTCCTTTGGAGTGGCCTTTTTTTAGCCGTCGTCTTGGTCG
Organism: Bradyrhizobium sp. ORS 86; assembly: GCF_045571475.1. Classification (NCBI taxonomy): domain Bacteria; kingdom Pseudomonadati; phylum Pseudomonadota; class Alphaproteobacteria; order Hyphomicrobiales; family Nitrobacteraceae; genus Bradyrhizobium; species Bradyrhizobium sp. ORS 86. The sequence goes on from NZ_CP120699.1 coordinate 1,894,459, forward strand.
CACCTTGTGGCGCGAGAGATTGGCGGGGTTCGCAGTTTCTTGAAGGAATCGGCTCGTGGCCATGTTTGACCATGTCCTCAAGTCGGACGTGGCGACGGGCCGCTTGGATGTGGTCGCGGAGACAGGACGAGGCCATGGTTCTCGAGGGATGACCAGACCCTGCCGGTCGAGGAGATGCCGGTACTGGGCGCGCGACGTTTGCGACGTTGCCTGGCGACACGGGTTGAACCGCAACAAGCGTTCACCTGGCGACGCGGGGCCTGCCAACGGCGGACAGCGCAGATTGACGGGCCGCGGCTTTTGCCGACCGTGCTAGACGAGCCGGCGCCAGCCGTAGGCCAAGATCGCAAGGCGCAGCAGTGCACGGTCAAGCCGGATTTCGGGTCTTGTCACTGGGCGGTGAATACTCCCCAAATATGGGCATCGAAAATTCCCTAGGTGGCATCCCAGCCTGAAGGGGCCGCGGCGCGTAGGCCCCACATACCGGAGCGCTGCGGCCCCTTCAGGCTTTCCGCATCCGATCCTGTCCCGAAGTGATTCGGGGGGCGGAACGGATGATCCAGCTTGGAGATCTCATCGTGATTTTGGACCTTCACCGTCAGGGCTTGTCGATTAGCGCGATTGCCCGGCGCACGGGGCGCGACCCGAAAACGATCCGCAAATACATCGCGCGTGGTCTCGAGCCACCCGCCTATGGCCCTCGCCAGGCTGGCCGGCCGAACAAACTCGCACCCTATCTGGACTATCTGCGCGAGCGCATCGCCGCATTCCCCGACTTGAGTGCCATCCGGTTAACGCGCGAGCTTCGCGAGCGTGGCTACACCGGCGCCTACACGGCCGTGAAACGCTTCGCGGCTGCGATCCGTCCCGACAACGCACCTAAACCCTTTGAGGTGCGATTTGAGACGCCTGCCGGGAAGCAGGCGCAAGTGGACTTTGCTCGCTTCGTGACCATCTTCACCGACGAGCCCGGTGTGACACGGATCATTTGGCTGTTCTCGATGGTGCTCGGCCATTCGCGGTTCATCTTCGCCCGCTTCGTCATGCATCAGGACCTGCAGACGCTGCTGCGCTGCCACATACAGGCTTTTGCGGTCATCGGCGGTGTCCCGATCGAGATCCTTTACGACCGCATGAAGACGCGTGACGGGCGAGGACGGCGATGGTCACATCGTCTATAACCGGTCGCTCCTGGCGCTCGCACAACATTACGGCTTCCATCCGAGGGTCTGCCGGCCGTACCGCGCCAAGACCAAGGGCAAGGTCGAGCGTCCGTTCAGCTACATCCGGCAGGACTTCTTCCTCGCGCGCAGCTTCCGCAATCTCGACGATCTCAACACCCAGCTCGATGACTGGCTCGCGACGGTTGCGAACGTACGCGTGCATGGCACCACGCAGAAAGTCGTCGCTGAGGCGTTTGCCGCCGAAAGACCCGAGCTGCAGGCGTTGCCGGCAGGGCCGTTCGACGCGCTGCTCAAACTCGAGCGCCGTGTCAGCCACGACGGGCTCGTGTCGATCGGCGGCAACTATTACAGCGTACCAGACCGTACGCGGCGCATTGTCGAAGTGCAGCAATTGCCTGATGTAATCCGCATTCTCGACCAAGGCGAAATCGTCGCCGTCCATCCCGTTCTGGAAGGCCGCCGGCGAACTCGCGTCGCCCCCGAGCATCGCCAGGCCGTCAACCGATCCAGGTCGCGACCTGGCGTGTCCGAAGCCCTCGTCGGTCGGGCCGGCGATCACATCCCACGACGGTCGTTGGAGTTTTACCAAGCTGTCGGCAAACGGCTCGCCCACTCGGGAGGCCGGCCATGACCATCCACACGCAACCGGCAGCGATCGACAGCGTCAAGAAAAGCCTGGTCGCACTCAGGATGCCACGTGCGCTGGAAATATTGGACACTACGCTGCGGCGAGTCGAACAGGGTGAGGTCACCTGGATTGAGGCGCTCGATCAGCTGCTTGTCGAGGAGCTGACGTTGCGCGACAATCGCCGTGTCAGCACCGCGCTGAGAATGTCTCGCCTGACCACCGTCAAAACGCTCGCCGGCTTCGACTTCGCATTCCAGCCCTCGCTCGATCGCAATCGCATCCTGGCGCTTGCCGAATTGAAGTTCATCGACCGCGCCGAGGTGGTCCATCTGCTTGGGCCACCCGGCACCGGCAAGAGCCATCTCGCGACGGCGCTCGCGGTCGAGGCCGTCAAGGCGGGAAAGAGCGTCGCGTTCGCCACGCTCGCCGACATCGTCACCACCCTCGCAAAAGCCGAACGCGAAGGCACTTTGCGCGAGCGCCTGCGGTTCCTCGCCCGCGCCTCCTCCTTGTCGTCGACGAGATCGGTTACCTCCCGGTCGTGCCCGGCGGCGGCAATCTGTTCTTCCAGTTGGTCAACGCCCGCTATGAAAAAGGCGCGATGATCCTCACTTCGAACCGCGGCTTCGCCGAATGGGGCGAGGTCTTTGGTGATGCCGTCGTCGCCACAGCATTGCTTGATCGCCTGCTTCACCACGCAGTTGTTATCCAAATCGAGGGATCGAGCTATCGGCTTCGCCAGCACGCTGCCCTCGTACCGGAAAACGTCCGCTCGCGCCCGCTCACAAACCCGCCGCAGCCCAAGCGCCGCGGCCGCCCACCCGGAAGGACCAATAACGATCCCGATAGCGGCTGATCCCCGAACCACAATCACCGTCACCTAGGGAAATTTGGAAGCCCATTCTTACGGAAAGTTCGCTGCCCGTTGACAGGTCTCGAGATTGAGGTCGACGGCATCACGATTCGGGTCGGTGGCGGTTCCGCCGCGGCAAGCATTGATGCCATTGTCCATGCGCTGAAGGCGCCCCGGTGATCGGGCCGTCCGGAGCCCAGCAAAGTCTTGATACTGCGATGGCGGGCTCGACTGACTGATGCTTTGCGCCGGCAAATCCGCGGAGCATCCACTGCGAATGGTTCGTTGGACTCATTCGTCGATTGGCGACTGGCGAGGTAGACGATCCACTTCCAACTGCGCAGGTTCATCGTCAAGCAATCGCAGAAGCTCTCCTTGAGGGAACTGCTCTGGATTGAAAGTAAGCTCTTCGGGATCGACGAAGAACGGCTGGGCAGGGGGATTGTCGCGTCGTCCGTGAAGCTCGTCATACAAGTCCTTTTCCAGTCGTAGAAGCTCATCTGATGGGACGGACACTGACGACGGAATGGAGTGATCATCCAGATGATCCAGCACTCGCTGAAGCTCCCCTTGCGAAATCTGCTCCGGATTGAACGCGACGTGCCCCTGGATGACAGCCGACGGTGCGGGTTGATCATCCCGCGGATCCTGGAGCTCATCTGCTTGCGCGGATTCATTATCGAGTAGTCGCCGAAGTTCTCCCGCAGGGAGCTGCTCTGGATTGAAAGCAAGCTCCTCTGGATCGACGAGGAACGGCTGGGCAGCGGGATTATCCCATTGTCCGTGAAGCTCGTCATGCAAGTCCGCTACCAGTCGCGGAAGCTCGTCTGGTCGGACGGAGACTGCTGACGGCGTGGGTTGATCATCGAGATGGTTCAGCACTCGCCGATGCTCTCCCTGAGAAGTCTGCTCTGGATCGAACGCGACGTGCCCGTGGGTGATGGCCGACGGGGCCGGCTGATCATCTCGTGGTTCCTGAGATTCCACTGGCCGACCGCCAGCTTCGCGCGATGCACTGTGCGCGGCGGTGGCGGCGTCGTCGACGCGCCTCGGTTCCATCGGGACCGCGTTCTCAGCGGCCACATTCAGGGCGTGAAGATTGAGCTTGGCGCGAGAACGGCCTGGGCGTACGACGGGCGCCACCCCGCCCGTCGATCGAAACGTCCGAAGATGCTCCAATGCCTTAAGGAGTCTCGCGTTATTACTCTTTCCGCTAAACTCCTGTACGTCAGCGCCATCGCTCAGCGACTTACTGTCGAGCCGCGCAATAATGCTCGGTTTGTTTTTTGCGAAGAGCCAACGGCTAAAGCCAAGAAGAGAGGTTACACAGCTCTTCGCCGCGGGGGCGGTCATTCCGGCCTTGATGAGGGCCTCCTCGAGCCTCAGGATGACGGGAAGATCCTCGGAATAAAGAGGCCGCTTGTCCCACTGTTCCCCTATAACGATCCCCGTTGGTTGAGCCAGCTGCCGCGCCGAGGCCGCCGTCATTGCTCCAGCACCGCGATCTGAATTGGCGATCTCGCCTACCTGTCGCTCAATGGCAACGCTTTGCGAATCGTTTGAGGTCCTCGGCCTCTTCGCTGGCCTCAACTCAGCTGCATCATGCTCATGGCTGATGATGACCTCCTCGCCTGGCAGGAGGTTTGTCCTGAAAGGTGCACCCATCGGCTCGTGCGGGGACTGCTGGCCGCTAGATGCGTCTACCGCTGGGGGGATCGTGCGCGGCCGCTCGCGGGAAACTAAATGGCCGGAATCATGATACGCACGAAGGATGCCTAACCCTGTCTTCATGCCTACGTCTTTCGAGAAGTGAGTGTTGACGTGATCGACCAGGGACTGGTGATCCCCTAGATCAATCATTTGGCCACGAGCGCGCAGATCATTCCCTAATCGACGAAGTGCCTGAGTATAAAGCCTAACCGTGTTCGGTTGTGGGTTCTTCTGAGCCGCATATCGAGCAATCGCCCTATCGATAAGGACCCGGTCTTCTGTAGACAGATGGGGATAATGGTCGCGGTCAGGGTACCGACGCGCGACGGGAGCGGGATGGCCATGATATGCACGAAGGACGCTCACCCCTACCTTCATGGCTTCGTTTTTCGAAAAGTAGGTGTTGACGTGATCGACCAGGGACTGGTGGTCCCCTAGATCAGTTGTTCGGCCGCGAGCGCGCAGATCATTTCCCAATCGCCGAAGCGCCTGAGTATAAAGCCTAACCGTGTTCGGTTGTGGGTTTTTCTGAGCCGCATATTGCCTAACCGCGCTATCGATAAGGTTCCAGTCTTCTGTAGACAGATGGGGATAGCGGTCACGGTCGGAGCCCCCACTGGCGATGGGAGTGGTATCGGCTTGGCTTGCCTCGGCCAAGTGCTGCTCAAAGCCCTCTTGCCCGGCCTGGCCCGCCCGTGGCTCCTCCGAGACGGCGTGCTGCACCTGCGACCAAGCCGGTACATCAAATGGATCAGAATTGTACGGGTCCACGCTAGTCTCACATCCAAATAATCAATAGAGCTGGTCCTTACTATGGATGAGCTTTCGAGAAGCTGACGAGGCCGTCGCTCGCGAAGCAATGCATCGCCACATCGCAGAAACAAGTCTGCGGCGCGGCACTCAATGGCCGCGGAGCGTTGTTTGCGTTTCAAGCCCCGTCTTGCCTCTCTCTACGTACTGCGGAATCCTCTCAAACAGGTCCTTCACGTACGAGAGCGGGAAGTTCGGGTCACGTGTCCTGCGCTGCAATCAGGATTGCCGCGCAGCATTCTGCCCGTCAGGTTCTCGACAGCTATCCCTCCTAGGGAGAAGTGTAAGTCTGTCCAGCCGGCGGAAGTGGATCGTAAATGAGAAACATCGGAGCGCTCCATTCTCGGGGTGCTTGGTGCGGCAAGTTGGGACCGTAATCACGGTTTGCTGGGTCCGACGTCAGGAACGCACTCTGAGCTGAACCCTCAAATGCCGGCGACGTCTCGCTCTAATCCAGGCGCATACGATCAGCGCTTTCCGGCGCTTCATCTTCGAAAGTGGGTACAGATGAACTTCGTCTCAATGAATCGGGGGCGTCAACAGACGGATAGCGTGGACACGCAAGATGTCGCTCCGGCCGACTCGTCGGCAGAGGGACCCGCCTTTCAGCGGCAGCTGAGCGAAGTCGCTGTCCCGTCCACTCGCGTGCTCACGCAGGTCCGCGCCCATCAAGCGGATGCATCGCGATCTGAGGCGCGGCCCGTCACGCGGGCAAGTGGGCGCCCATATACGCCGGCTCCGCACGGCGAAGGCAGTGGAACGACGCTGAATGCTGCGCCGCTCATGGAGCTGGACCGTATCGTGGATGGCACAGTCCAGCACAGCGCTTCGCATGGAGCTGTCGGCTGGCCAGAGGTTCTCCTTGCAGAAGGTCACGATCAGGACCAGCTTTGGGGGATCATGGACGAACCCCGCCCTTCGTTATCTCTGGAGCCAACCGAGCGCCGTCAGCCACCTGATGCACAAGCGAGCTTTCATCAGGTGAATTGGCAGCACAACCACCACAGCGCTGCGGACCGGCTGATGGGTGCGTCAGGCAGGAACAACTTCCTGTCGGACCAGGAGATCCTCGACGATGAGCATGAATCAGGCAATTCGAGAGCGAAGCGAGGCGCTGCCATTGAGCGGCAGCCGAATGAAATCGGCAATTTGCGGAGTCGCCTGCGAACGCAGTCCTGGGCCCATGAGGTTAGTGCATCATCATTGGACGCGCAGGCCATGATGGTGGCCAGTGGGCACGAAGACATCCCAGCACTGCATGCCGAAGAGGACGGGGCGATGCTGGGCGCCTCAGCGCTGCAGACCGGTCAGTCCAATGGGGTGATGGTAGGTCGCAGCGAGGAGCCGCTTTATGCCAAAGATGCGTTCCTTATTTCCGGGCTTAAGGAGGCGCTCCTCAGGGGTGGCGCTGCCGAGAGCACCGCTACGAGCAACATCGGGTTTCTGCTCGGTTTGGGCCGCTGGCTATTTGCGAACGACAAGCCTAGCATTGCTGATCGGCTTCATGACGAGTCCATGGACGAAGATGTCGAGGAGTTCATAGCAAGACGTGGCACGGTGAACGTCCGTTGGGCACTAGCTCATCTGCGGACCTCTCAGTCGACGGGAGGAGTCGCGCCGATCGCGGCACGCCCTGACCTGACTCCCTATCCCGAGGACAGGACTCTCATCAAAGAGTACAAACAACGAGCAGCGTCGGCCGGAACTTCGAGTACCGCCCAAACCTATGCAACTCTTCTCACGGATTTCAGCCACCACCTGCGTGCAAACAACCTGCCGGGCATTGCTGCTCGGCTTCTCGACGAGACATGGAATGAAGACGAATCACTAAATGAAGAGATCAAGCGCTACAAGGACGCCGGTGGTCACAGAAGTATCGGCGCGGCACTTGATCATCTCCGTGAGGGAGCGAGAAAACCCAACGTTGCTCCTCTTTATTCCGAAGACGCGCTCTTGGTTTCCGGCCTTCAAGGCGCACTCGTTGAGGCAGGGTACAAGAAGATCACCGCTACGGCGAATTATGTTCGTCCTCTTCGCAGGTTCGGCCGGTGGCTCTTTGCAAACAAGAAGCCGGGAATAGCTGCTCGTCTTCACGACAAGTCGCTGGACAGCGACGCTGAGATATTCGACAAAAGTCGAAGGCGGCTCGTTCTTACCGCACTAGATCGTCTCCGGGCCTCCCAGTCGGCAGGCGGAGTCGCGTCAATCACTGACCGGGCAGGGGGGAGTGAGGCCGCGACTAAGCAGGGCGGGTCGCAGCCAGCGTTCAGCTGGCCAGCGGCACTGTCTGAGGGGGACGATCAGGATTTATTTTTTGGGACGGTCGACCAAGCCGGTGCATTGTCCTGTCTTCAGCCGCCGCGACATGGCCTGGCATTGGACCCTGCAGAATCCCTTCTTCCCTCGAACGGGCGCCACCATGATCACGAGCCGACGGATGAACGTCACACGAGCACCGTCGTGCCTGGCGAGCAGGTTCTCATGAGCGATGAGCCTGATGTCGGGAACTTGAGATCAGCGAAGAGAAAGAAGACGCTAAGCGGTCCGCAGGGCGCCGCTGTTGAGCAGCAGGTGATGCGGCCGCCATCCCACCAACTGGAGGCGTCACCATCGCAGAGGCAGGCTCGGATGCCATGGCGTGCGCACGAATACGCCCCGCCGGCACATCCAGTCGCGAGGCATGTCGGAGACATGGCTTGGCAGCACAACCCATTGGGTGACGCCGTGAGGCCATTGGTCTTCTCGAAAGGGCACGCTCAGAATAAGCTTCCGGTAGTGCTGGAAGGCGGCCCATCATGGTCCGCCTTAGTCCCGCTGGCGCGGCCCCGGGAGTCGGAACAAGTCGGATCGCAGGAACCCGCCAGGTCTACCTCAACCGGGGCACTGCAGATGCCACTCGAACTTGATTGGAGCAAGTGGCCGAGCTCGGAAACTCCGCCCTCCTTGCCTGTCCCAGCTCAGCTTCCGTCCAGGTCGTACCACTTGCATGATGATGCCATCGTTCCGAGCACGCCCAACACGTTTGCGTCCGAAAGCCTGCGGGCGCCGGACCAGCCGATCGCCGAGCAAATGCCAGCCGAAGACGCGGAGCTCTTGGCGAAGTTTCGTTTAGACGCCGAGCGGCGCAAGCTCACACCAGGGGCGATCGGTAACAGCGTTTCCGGACTTGGGGTGTTCATTCGATTTCTCCACGCGATTAATAAGGGACCTTTAGCTTCCCGGTTGCGAGGCGGTTCATCACTGGACGAAGAGATTTCGGTATACAAGAGCCTGGGGCGAGACTCTCGGAACAGCATTAAATCGACTTTGAATGTTCTCCGGCGGCTCTTGCGTGGGGGCGAAGAGGCCGAAGCCGTCGAACCCCGTGTCCTTGGTCGGCCCCGTCAACTGATCCCTCATCCCGAAGACGCCCCGCTCATCGAGGCCGCGCTCTGCCAAAGCTTGAACGATCTTAGAACCCCGACTACGAAGCTGAGGCAGGCTGCGCAGCAACGGGCTAGACGTCTTCGTGCGCTGAGTGCATGGCTTAAAAAAAATGGCAGGGGAACCATAACTGGGAGACTTAACGGCTCTAGTGAGGAGCAGTTAAAGCTGGACAACGATGTATTTGCGTTCCAACGGACTGGAGCCAGAATTCACGGCCCAGATTTGTCGTATCTTCGCAACTACTTAAAACTCATCGAGGCGAACCGAGAGCTGGGGCTGCAAGTCCGCGAGCAGCCGAGCTCGCAGGGCGCTCGGCAGTCCGGCTCGGCGCAGGAGCTTCCTCCGACGCCAGCCACCCCGAGCGTGGGAGCTTGGGCTTGGTTGGGGGAGCAGATGCAAGAACCAGCATCACCATCAACTGCCAGTGCCCCGTCACGGACCTACGGCGGTCTTGATCCATTTATTGATCTGAATGCGCCGACGCCGTCCGAGTTGCGCGACGATACTCACTTTGCGCCAGCGCCCTCTGCCGGGCCTCGCTCAGACACCTATGGCGGTCTTGAGTCATTAGTTGATCTGAATGCGCCGACACCGTCCGAACTGCGCGACGATGCTCACTTTGCGTCAGCGCCCTCTGCCAGGCCTCGCTCAGACACCTATGGCGGTCTTGAGTCATTTGTTGATCTGAATGCGCCGACGCCGTCCGAACTGCGCGACGATGCTCACTTTGGGCCAGCGCATCTTGCCAGGGCTCGTTCAGACACCTATGGTGGTCTTGAGCCATTTGTTGATCTGAATGCGCCGACGCCGTCCGAAGTGCGCGACGATGCTCACTTTGCGCCGGTGCATCTTGCCGTGGCTCGCTCAGACACTTACGGCGGTCTTGAGTCATTTGTTGATCTGAATGCGCCGACGCCGTCCGAGTTGCGCGACGATGCTCACTTTGCGCCGGCGCCCTCTGCCAGAGCTCGCTCAGACACTTACGGCGGCCTTGAGCCATTTGTTGATCTGAATACGCCGACGGCGTCCGACTTGCACGACGATGCTCACTTTGCGCCAGCGCACCCCGTCAGGGCTCGCTCAGACACCTACGCCGGCCTTGAGTCATTTATTGATCTGGATGCGCCTACGCCGCAGGAGCTGCGTCGTGATGACGCTCATCATGCGCCGTTCCCGCGCACATCCGCCGATGCTCAGATCGGAGCTTTGGATCCGACAACCTCCTCTCACGGCCGAAGCGGAGTAGAGCTCGGCGCCACCGAATGGCTGGGCGACGAGCATATTCAAAGGGATTACGAGCTCCTGGCGCAGGAGTTGCAGATGGACCATCCGGAGCTCGCCGCTCGGACGCAGTTCGTGGATCCCCTCATAGCCCACTATCAACTGCGATTCGGCACCGCGAGCGACATGCACCGCGCAATCCGGCGCATCGTCTACGATCCGAATGGAAATGATACCGCCGACTTCGTGTTCCTGCCCGTGAACGATGCTACGGCTCCCAATCGCCGCGGCAACCATTGGTCGCTGCTGCTCCTTGATCGCCGCACGCGAGGAGAGCCGGTTGCCTATCACTACGACTCTGTCCGGCGACACAACGACGAGGCGGCAGAGCAGCTCGCACGACGGCTGCGCGCCCGCCTGGCGTCACCCGGCATGGCCCAGCAGCGGAATAGCTATGATTGCGGCCTCTTTTTGGTGGACGGCACGCGGGCGCTGGTTCGACGATTGGCCCAAGGAGAGCAGCCAGGGCACGAGCCGATGCACCTTGACGACCTCGTCATCAACCGGCAGTCGCTCCAGGACCGACTTCGATCTCATCCTGGCTTGGGCTGATGGAACTGGGTGGAGCGGCTCTCCCGGACACTAGACCGTGGGCCTCGCCTGAGCGAGCGGATCAGGGCAACGTCTCGCAGCGCTGTTAGATCAGGCCGGTCCAGCGGGCGAGATGCGCGATCTTTGGATCGTTGGAAAGCTAGCGAGAAACATGCGCGCATCAAGGTGAGCAGGGACTCAGGAGTTCCACGCTCGGTCCCAAGTGACGCAGCAATCCGGCCAAGTGGATCGTACTGACTTTGAGAATTGCGGTAGTCCCAGACAAGCCCTGAGACGCGCGATCGGCGGCGGGCCTTGGCTACGCACCATCCGGGACGCGTTTGCCCGCTGCCATCGCCGCCAATCTGCTGATACCGTGCAGACGCGGATCAGACGAACTGTCATTGCGCCGGTCCTCGATCGTGCCGCCATAGCCGAAATCGCGCCGCGGCTGCCGCACTTCCGATATCGAAAACCTATCCATTGCGGTTTGGGGCGACTCCGGGCGCTTGAGCGTATCCGGGACGCGCGACTGAAGACAGGTGATCGCAACCGCGATACAAAGACGTTGTATCGGAGCAGGCGAACCCAGCTCACCTGCACGGGTTAATCGGCGCCAGCTTGTATGGGCCGAAAAGGTATGGCCTCGAAGCAATCGTTTACGGTTACGATTGTAGAACTTGCGACACATTGTCGAGGCCGCAACATGCGCGCAACGCATCTCAGCCGAGATACATGAACGCCAGAAGTTTGGCACAATCCTTGAAGGGAAGTTGCGGTCCATATTGGCTGATCAAGGATTCGGAGTGATGGCTTACAAGATAATCGCCTCTCAGTGCACCGCGTGCGGAGCATGCGAGTTCGAATGTCCCAACGCCGCAATCAGTCTCAAGAACGACATGTACGTCATCAATCCGAAGAAATGCACCCAATGCGAGGGGCGTTTCGAGGCGCCGCAATGCGCCGTTGTATGCCCGGTGCCCGGCACCTGCGTACCAGCATAAAGGAGCGGTCGATGAGTGGCTCCGCAGCGCGCAGCGAATGTGAGAGGTTTGTCGGCGGCTATCACCTTTCCGGTCGATGGCCTGGTTGCGCCCGCTGCGCCCGAGAAGGCTGTGATCTCTGCGATCAGGCGCGCGCCGCAGCACTCGCCGGAATAGCCTAGCATCATCCTTACGTGGTTGGAGCGAACAATGGTAGCTGTAGAAGAGACGGTCGAGCGCGTCCGGCGCATCGACGTCGACCAGTATCGATATGGGTTTGAGACGCTGATCGAGTCCGACAAGGCTCCCAAGGGGCTGTCGGAAGACACCGTCCGATTTATCTCCGCGAAAAAGGACGAGCCGGCCTGGATGCTGGAATGGCGCCTGGAGGCGTTTCGCCGCTGGCTGACTATGACGGAGCCGACCTGGGCCCGTGTCAATTATCCGAAGATCGATTATCAGGACATCTACTATTACGCGGCGCCGAAGCCGAAGAAGGCGCTGTCCTCGATCGAGGAGATCGATCCCGAAATTCTCAAGACCTACGAGAAGCTCGGCATCCCGCTTCGTGAGGTCGCGATTCTGGAGGGCGTCGAACCTGCGCCCGGCGGCGAGCCGTCGGCCAGCCGCAAGATCGCAGTCGATGCCGTGTTCGATTCGGTTTCCGTTGCCACCACCTTCAAGGCGGAGCTGAAGAAGGCCGGCGTGATTTTCATGCCGATCTCGGAGGCGATCCGCGAGCACCCGGAGCTGGTGCAGAAATATCTCGGCAGCGTGGTGCCGACCTCCGACAACTTCTTCGCGAGGCTCAACTCGGCGGTGTTCTCCGACGGCTCGTTCGTCTACGTGCCGCCGGGCGTGCGCTGCCCGATGGAGCTGTCGACCTATTTCCGCATCAACGAGCGCAACACCGGCCAGTTCGAGCGTACGCTGATCATCGCCGACAAGGGCTCCTACGTCTCCTATCTCGAAGGCTGCACCGCGCCGCAGCGCGACGAGAACCAGTTGCATGCCGCCGTGGTCGAGCTCGTCGCGCTCGATGACGCCGAGATCAAGTATTCGACGGTGCAGAACTGGTATCCGGGCAATTCGGAAGGCAAGGGCGGCATCTACAATTTCGTCACCAAGCGTGGCGACTGCCGCGGCAAGCATTCGAAGATCTCCTGGACCCAGGTCGAGACCGGATCGGCGATTACCTGGAAATATCCGAGCTGCATCCTGCGCGGCGACAATTCGAGCGGCGAGTTCTACTCGATCGCGATCTCGAACGGCTTCCAGCAGGTCGACTCCGGCACCAAGATGCTTCACCTCGGCAAGAACACCTCGAGCCGGATCATCTCCAAGGGCATCGCGGCCGGCAAATCGCAGAACACCTATCGCGGCCTGGTCAGCGCCAACCGCAAGGCCACCGGCGCGCGCAACTATACCGCCTGCGACTCGCTTTTGATCGGCGACAAGTGCGGCGCGCACACCATGCCCTATATCGAGGCCAAGAATTCGTTGACGACGTTCGAGCACGAGGCGACCACCTCGAAGATCTCCGAGGACGTGCTGTTCTACTGCATCCAGCGCGGACTCTCGCAGGAAGAAGCCATCGGCCTGGTCGTCAACGGCTTCGTGAAGGGCGTACTTCAAAAGCTGCCCATGGAGTTCGCGGTGGAAGCGCAGAAGCTGATCTCGATCTCGCTCGAAGGGGCCGTCGGATAGTTGCATGTGCCGCGAGCATGCCAAATGCAGCTCGCCCTATGGAATGCTGTATTGCGGGATGAGCTAGTATGCCATTACTCGAAATCCGAGATCTGCATGTTCGTGTCGAGGGCCGCGAAATACTTCGAGGGCTCGACCTTTTGGTCAATGCCGGCGAGGTGCACGCGATCATGGGGCCGAACGGCTCCGGCAAGTCGACGCTCTCCCACGTCATCGCCGGCAAGCCGGGTTACGAGGTGACGGACGGACAGATTCTGTTTCGGGGCGAAGATCTCCTGGCGATGCAGCCGAACGAGCGTGCGGCGAAGGGCGTGTTCCTGGCGTTCCAATATCCGCTCGAGATTCCTGGGGTCGCCACCATGAACTTCCTGCGCACGGCGTTCAATGCCCAGCGCAAAGCGCGCGGCCAAGAGGAGTTCTCTACGCCGGCCTTTCTGAAGAGGGTTCGCCAGGTCGCCAAGTCGCTGAGCATCCCGCAGAGCGCGCTGAAGCGCGGCGTCAATGTCGGCTTCTCCGGCGGAGAGAAGAAGCGCAACGAGATCTTGCAGATGGCACTGTTCGAGCCGAGTCTATGCATATTGGATGAGATAGATTCCGGCCTCGATATCGACGCGATGCGGGTCGTGGCCGCCGGAATCAACGCGCTTCGTTCGCCGGACCGCGCGATCGTCATCATCACCCACTATCAGCGGCTTCTGAACCACGTCGTGCCGGATACCGTGCACGTGATGGCGAGAGGGCGCGTGAAGAAGAGCGGCGATAAGCACCTCGCGATCGAGCTTGAGGCCTCCGGATACGCCCGATACGGGGACGCGGCTTGAGGCCTCGATGGATTTTCAGATGAGTCCGGTTCCGGCTGAAACTGGTGCCGGCTGCACAGTGGAGAACGTGTTCGCTGCAGCGCGCGCACGGCTGCCGGGTGCGGGCCCTGTCCTCGATATCCGCACGAGGGCATTTGAGATTTACGAGCGTGCGGGCCTGCCACGCCGCCGCATCGAGAACCGGAAATACACTGATCCGCGCATGCTGATGCGCGATGTGCTCCCACTCGCCGCGCATCCCGATGCGGCTGCATTGGCGCGGGCGAGAGACGCGGTCCAGCAAGCGGCAATCGAGCGGGCGGCCAAGCTGGTTCTGGTTGACGGCGCCTTCGCGCCTGGACTATCTGATCTCGCCGAGCTCGAAAGTGGCATCGAGCTACGGACGCTGCGCGAAGTTCTGGAGAGCGCGGCCGCAGACGCCATGGCCGGCCTGGTGCTGTCGACGAGGGACGATCCGGTTATTTCGCTCAATACAGCGATGGTGACCGACGGCCTGGTGATGACCGTCGCTGCAGGCAGCGCGTTGAACCGTCCGATCCAGATCATTCACGTCGCAACCGGATCATCGGCATCCAGCTTTACGCGCTCATATCTGCACCTTGGAAACCGCGCGCATGTGGCCCTGGTGGAAAGCTTTGTCACGGCCGAAGGCGCGTCTGGCTACCAGGCCAACGATCTGATGATTGCTTTGCTTGGTGATGAGGCGGTCCTATCGCACCTTCGCGTGGCAGCAGATGCGGCCGATGCCGTGAACATCTCGTCCGGGATCACTGCGGTCGGTGCCAACGCGAAACTCAATTTGTTCAATATGACCGACAGTGGCGCCCTCAGTCGCTATCAAGCATTCATTACGCTGGCGGGCGAAGGAACAGAGCTCTCTGCCAACGGCGTCAACTTGATCAAAAACGAGCAATATGCGGACGCAACGCTCGTCGTCGATCACGCCGCGCCGCATTGCAGGAGCCAGGAGAAGTTCCGCACCGTCGTCAACGATCACGCTCGCTCGGTGTTCCGGGGACGTATCATTGTTCGTCCAGCGGCACGCAGGACTGACGGCAAGCTGACCGCGAGAGCGCTGCTCCTGTCTGACCAGGCCGAGGCTGATCTCAAGCCAGAACTCGAAATCATGGCCGATGACGTTACCTGCGGCCACGGCGCGACACTAGGGACGCTGGACCGGAATCTCCTATTTTATCTGCGCGCTCGTGGTCTGTCCGAATTCGATGCGCAGACGCTGCTGATTGAGGCATTTGTGGGCGAAGCCGTGGAGGAGATCGATAATGACAGCCTGCGCAATTATGCGGTCGGGCAGATCCAGCGCTGGCTGGAGGCGCGGCGATGAGCATGCATCCAGCGGTTAGCTCTGGCGCATATGACGTCGACCGACTGCGTCGCGAGTTTCCCGCGCTGGCCATGATGGTCCATGGCAAGCCATTGGTTTATCTCGATAACGCCGCATCTGCGCAAAAGCCGCAGGCAGTGCTCGACCGCATGATGCAGGCCTACTCCAGCGAATGTGCCAACGTCCATCGCGGATTGCACTATCTCGCCAACGCCGCAACAGAGGCCTATGAGGGCGCGCGTGCCAAGGTGGCAAAGTTCTTAAACGCGCGTCGAACCGAAGAGATTGTCTTTACCCGCAGCGCCACAGAGGCGATCAATCTGGTTGCCCAGAGCTTCGGGCGTGAGCATATCACCCCGGGCGACGAGATCGTCCTCTCGATCATGGAGCACCATGCCAACATCGTGCCCTGGCATTTTCTGAGAGAGCGCCTCGGCGCGGTCATCAAATGGGCGCCAGTGGACGACGATGGTAACTTTCTCCTCGACCAATTCGAAGCGCTTCTGACCGACCGTACCAAGATGGTCGCGGTCACGCAGATGTCTAACGTGCTCGGCACCGTCGTGCCGGTAAAAGAGGTGGTGAGGATCGCACGCGCTCGTGACATTCCCGTGTTGATCGATGGCTCGCAAGGGTGCGTCCATCTAGATGTCGATGTCTGCGACATTGATTGCGATTTCTACGTCATGACCGGTCACAAACTGTATGGTCCCACCGGCATCGGTGTGCTTTACGGAAAATATGCGCATCTCGCCTCGATGCCGCCCTTCAACGGCGGTGGCGAGATGATGCGTGAAGTCTCCCGTGACGGCGTCACTTACGGCGACCCCCCACATAGGTTCGAGGCCGGCACGCCGCCTATCGTCGAGGCGATCGGGCTTGGCGCAGCGACGGACTACATCAATTCGATCGGCAAGGCACAGATCCGCGGGCACGAGCGGTCACTCCTCGCTTATGCGCAGGAGAAGCTGCGGAGCATCAACTCCTTGCGCATCATCGGAACGGCGGCCGAGAAGGGCGCGATCATCTCCTTTGATATGAAAGCCGCGCATGCGCATGATTTTGCCACCCTTATCGATCGCGACGGGGTCGCAGTGCGTGCCGGAGCCCATTGCGCGATGCCGCTGCTCAAGCGCTTTGGCCTGCTTGCAACGTGCCGCGCATCCTTCGGTCTTTATAACACGCATGAAGAGATTGATGTGCTCGCGGGTGCGCTTGTCAAGGCCCAGAAGCTTTTCTCGTAAGGGGGGTAGACCTGCCACGATTTCAGTGGCTGGGCTGCCGATCCGATTGAATTCACGCCTGCGAGGTGGACAGGTGCAAATGTGCAATTGCGCCGGGTAATGAGCTATGCACGACTGGCCCGAGCGACGATGGATCGTCGTGGCGGCGTCGACAGGACCGACGCCTCTCGGCACTCGGGCATCGTCCAGGTACCCGCAATCCTCGACGGGCTTGTAGCGAATTTAAGACGTCGCCCGGCTGCTGTTGCCGTGTTTCGAACGGAACCAAACGAGGATCTCTCGAGACAGGGAGCGATGTCGGATTCGCAACAATCCTCCACCTCCATCGCAGAAGGAGCGCTAACTGACTGCAAACGCGTCAATTGTGATGCTTACACCGAGCTGGCACGCTGGTTGCAAAAGCTTTGGCCGAAGGCCGGAATCGTAACAGCAAACATCTGAAGGACATCAGCATGAGTCTCGCCACGACCCAGAGCATCGCAGAAATCAGGGCGCGAAACAAAGAGCTGATCGCCGAGGTGCTGAAAGTCTATCCGGAGAAGACCGCGAAACGGCGCGCGAAGCACCTTAACGTTCACGAGAGCGGCAAGTCGGACTGCGGGGTCAAATCCAACATCAAATCCATACCCGGCGTGATGACGATCCGCGGCTGTGCTTACGCGGGCTCCAAGGGCGTCGTCTGGGGGCCGATCAAGGACATGGTGCATATCAGCCACGGTCCGGTCGGCTGTGGCCAGTATTCGTGGGGTTCGCGGCGCAATTATTACGTCGGCACGACGGGCGTCGATACGTTCGTGACCTTGCAATTCACTTCCGACTTCCAGGAAAAGGATATCGTGTTTGGCGGCGATAAGAAGCTCGTCAAAGTCATGGATGAGATACAGGAGCTATTCCCGCTCAACAACGGCATGACCATCCAGTCGGAATGTCCGATCGGGTTGATCGGGGACGATATCGAAGCGGTCTCCAGAAATAAGTCCAAGGACTATGGCGGCAAGACGATTGTGCCGGTTCGCTGCGAGGGGTTCCGCGGCGTGTCGCAATCGCTTGGCCACCACATCGCCAACGACGCGGTGCGTGATTGGATATTCGACAAGAGCGGATCGAAAGGCGAACCGAAGTTCGAATCGACGCCTTACGATGTCGCGATCATCGGCGACTACAATATCGGCGGCGATGCCTGGTCATCTCGAATTCTGCTCGAGGAAATGGGCCTGCGCGTGATCGCACAGTGGTCGGGCGACGGGTCGTTGGCGGAGCTCGAGGCTACGCCGAAGGCAAAGCTCAACATTCTGCATTGCTACCGTTCAATGAACTACATCTCGCGTCACATGGAAGAGAAGTTCGGTATTCCCTGGTGCGAGTACAACTTCTTTGGCCCTTCAAAAATTGTAGAATCCCTGCGCAAGATCGCGAGCTACTTCGACGATAAGATCAAGGAGGGTGCCGAGCGGGTGATTGAAAAATACCAGCCGCTGGTGGATGCCGTGATCGCTAAGTATCGCCCGCGCTTGGAAGGCAAGACCGTGATGCTGTTCGTCGGCGGGCTGCGTCCACGTCATGTGATCGGTGCATATGAGGATCTCGGCATGGAGGTCGTCGGCACTGGATACGAGTTCGGTCACAATGACGACTATCAGCGCACCGCCCAGCACTATGTGAAGGACAGCACGCTCATCTACGACGACGTCAATGGCTACGAGTTCGAGCGCTTTGTCGAAAGGATACAGCCCGATCTCGTCGGATCGGGCATCAAGGAAAAATACGTGTTCCAGAAGATGGGTGTGCCGTTCAGGCAGATGCATTCCTGGGACTACTCGGGGCCTTATCATGGCTATGACGGGTTTGCGATCTTCGCGCGCGACATGGACATGGCCGTCAACTCTCCGATCTGGAAGAAGATGAAGGCGCCCTGGAAAGATGTTCCGAGCCGCAATCTGATGGCTGCTGAGTGACGGAACAGATCTCCGCTCTCCGCCGGGAGCTGAGCGACATCAATCACGATATCTAAGAAGGGTCTTACTTATGCCGCAGAGTGCCGAACACGTGCTCGATCACTTCGACCTGTTCCGCGGTCCGGAATACCAGCAGATGCTGGACAACAAGAAGATGTTCGAGAACCGGCGCGATCCCGCCGACGTCGAACGCGTCAGGGAATGGACGAAGACAGCCGAATATCGCGAGAAGAATTTTGCGCGAGAAGCATTGACGGTCAACCCGGCGAAGGCCTGCCAGCCGCTCGGCGCGGTGTTCGCCTCGGTTGGGTTCGAAGGCACGCTGCCCTTCGTGCACGGCTCCCAAGGCTGTGTGGCCTATTACCGAAGCCACCTGTCGCGACACTTCAAGGAGCCAAGCTCCTGCGTCTCCTCGTCGATGACGGAAGACGCTGCCGTATTTGGCGGCCTGAACAACATGATCGACGGGCTGGCCAACAGCTATCATATGTACAAACCCAAGATGATTGCCGTCTCCACCACCTGCATGGCCGAGGTGATCGGCGACGATCTCAATGCCTTCATCAAGACGTCAAAGGAAAAGGGTTCGGTTCCGGCCGACTTCGACGTGCCATTCGCGCACACGCCGGCCTTCGTCGGTAGCCATGTTACCGGCTACGACAATACGCTCAAAGGCATCCTGGAGCATTTTTGGGACGGCAAGGCCGGAACAGCGCCGAAGCTCGAGCGCAGGCCCAACGATAAAATCAACCTCATTGGTGGTTTCGACGGCTATACAGTCGGAAACCTACGCGAGATCAAGCGCATCTTGGACTTGATGGGTATCGAATACACCATCCTCGCCGACAATTCCGACGTGTTCGATACACCGACGGACGGCGAGTTCCGGATGTATGACGGGGGCACCAGATTGGAAGATGCCGCGAAGGCGGTTCATGCCAAGGCAACGATCTCCATGCAGCAGTGGTGCACGGAAAAAACCCTGCCCTTCATCGCCGACCACGGCCAGGAAGTCATCGCCTTCAATTACCCGCTGGGCATTTCCGCAACGGATGAGTTGGTCATGACGCTGTCGCGCATCAGCGGCAAGACCATCCCGGAGGAATTGGCGCGCGAGCGCGGTCGTTTGGTCGATGCGGTCGCTGATTCCAGCACGCACATCCATGGCAAGAAATTCGCGATCTATGGTGATCCAGATCTCTGCTATGGGCTGGCTGCCTTCCTGCTCGAGCTTGGCGCCGAGCCGGTCCATGTGCTGTCCACAAACGGCAACAAGCCCTGGGAGGAGAAAATCCAGGCGCTGTTTGCGAGTTCGCCATTTGGGCAGAATTGCCACGCCTATCCAGGCCGAGACCTCTGGCACATGCGCTCGCTCCTGTTTACTGAACCTGTCGATTTCCTGATCGGAAACACCCACGGGAAGTATTTGGAGCGCGACACAGGCACGCCGCTGATTCGTATCGGCTTTCCAATTTTTGATCGGCATCACCATCACCGCTCTCCGATTTGGGGATACCAGGGCGGCATGAACGTGCTGGTGAAGATCCTCGACAAGATCTTCGACGAGATCGACAAGAAAACCAGCATCCTCGGCAAGACCGACTACAGCTTCGACATCATTCGTTGATCGATGCGCGTGCCATCGCCGGCGAAAGTCGGCGATGGAAGGACACGACCACCTGATCTTGCAGATAGCTTCGGTTGAGAGGGAAGATGTCGATGAGTTCTCTACCGGCTATGGTCCAGGGCATCTTTAACGAACCGGGCTGTGCCAGGAATGCCAACAAGTCGGATGCCGAGCGCAAGAAGGGTTGCACCAAGCAGCTGCAGCCGGGCAGCGCTGCGGGCGGCTGCGCCTTCGACGGCGCAAAGATCGCGCTGCAGCCTTTCACCGACGTAGCTCACCTGGTGCACGGTCCGATCGCGTGCGAAGGCAATTCGTGGGACAACCGGGGTGCGGCGTCTTCGGGCTCAAGCCTGTGGCGTAGCGGATTTACAACCGACATGACGGAAACCGACGTCGTATTTGGAGGCGAGAAGCGACTCTACAAGGCGATCAAGGAGATCGTCGACAAATGCGACCCGCCCGCCATCTTCGTCTATCAGACCTGTATTCCCGCCATGATAGGCGATGATATCGATGCGGTCTGCAAGTCTGCATCGCAAAAATTCGGCAAGCCGATTATCCCCGTCAAT
Source organism: Bradyrhizobium sp. ORS 86 (assembly GCF_045571475.1). Classification (NCBI taxonomy): domain Bacteria; kingdom Pseudomonadati; phylum Pseudomonadota; class Alphaproteobacteria; order Hyphomicrobiales; family Nitrobacteraceae; genus Bradyrhizobium; species Bradyrhizobium sp. ORS 86. The sequence goes on from NZ_CP120699.1 coordinate 1,915,130, forward strand.
GCGCCGGGCTTCGTCGGTTCCAAGAATCTCGGCAACAAGCTGGCCGGCGAGGCTTTGCTCGAGCATGTCATTGGAACGCAGGAGCCGGAGTACACGACGCCGTACGACATCAATCTGATCGGGGAGTACAATCTGTCCGGGGAGCTTTGGCAGGTCAAGCCGCTGCTGGACGAACTGGGAATCCGCATTCTCTCCTGCATTTCAGGTGATGGCAGATACCGCGAAGTCGCCTCGTCGCATCGGGCGCGCGCGGCCATGCTGGTCTGTTCGAAAGCGATGATCAATGTCGCGCGGAAGATGGAACAGCGCTATGGCATCCCGTTTTTCGAAGGTTCATTCTACGGTATCCAGGATTCCAGTGATTCATTGCGGCAGATTGCGCGGCTCTTGGTCGAGCGCGGCGCAGCGGAAGAGCTGATTGCGCGTACCGAGGCGGTGATCGTGCGCGAAGAGGCGCGGGCATGGGCAGCCATTGAGCCGTATAAGCCGCGCTTCAAGGGCAAGAAGGTCTTGTTGATCACGGGCGGCGTCAAATCCTGGTCAGTCGTCGCCGCATTGCAGGAGGCCGGCCTCGAGCTGGTCGGAACCAGCGTCAAGAAATCCACCAGTGAAGACAAGGAGCGCATCAAGGAGTTGCTGAGACACGATGCCCATATGATCGAGGACATGCCGCCGCGTGAGATGTACAAAATGCTGAAGGATGCGAAAGCGGACATCATGCTCTCAGGCGGAAAGTCCCAGTTCGTCGCACTCAAAGCGGCGATGCCATGGCTCGACATCAATCAGGAGCGTTGCCACGCCTATCTGGGCTACGTTGGAATGGTCAAGCTGGTTTCAGAGATTGACAAATCGCTGTCAAACCCGATGTGGGAACAGCTGCGTCGACCGGCGCCCTGGGACGCGTTGGCGAGGGCGTTGCAGACGCATTCCCAGAGTCCTGACTCCGTCTCCGATCCGGCGCTCAAGCAGACGTCGCACCGCGCGAAGAAGATCTGCTTCTGCAATACAGTCGAGCTTGGCACGATCGAGGATGCCATTCGTTCGCGTGGCCTGACCAGCGTCGAGGCAGTCAGACAGCACACCAATGCGGTCGGCGGCTGCTGCAGACGCCGGATCGAGAACCTTCTGGCCTCTTCTCCGTCCGCAATGCAGGCCGCGGAATAGGACGCTGTCATGGCTACCGTCTCGATGCCGAAGAAGGCCTGCGCGGTCAATCCGCTGAAGATGAGCCAGCCGATCGGTGGCGCATTCGCCTTCATGGGGCTTCGTGGAGCGATGCCACTGCTGCACGGCTCCCAAGGCTGCACGTCGTTCGGGCTGACGCTGTTTGTGCGGCATTTCAAGGAGGCGGTACCGCTGCAGACCACCGCCATGAGCGAGGTCGCGACCGTTCTCGGCGGCTATGACAATCTCGAGCAGGCGATCCTCAATATCTACAATCGCACCAAGCCAAAGCTCATCGGGATTTGCTCGACCGGAGTGACCGAAACCAATGGTGATGATGTTGACGCCTATATCAAGCTGATCCGAGACAAACATCCGCAAGTCGCCAAGTTGCCTCTGGTCTATGTCTCGACGCCCGATTTCAAAGACGCGTTCCAGGATGGCTGGGAGAAGGCCGTGACGCGCATTGTCGAGGTGCTGGTGGAGCCGCGTGCGGTCAAGGCGCCGCGCAATCCCTCGCAAGTAAATGTGCTTCCAGGATGCCACCTCACGCCGGGTGATCTGGATGAACTCAGGGTCATGCTGGAGGATTTCGGGCTACAGCCATCCTTTCTGCCCGATCTGGCGGGATCGCTAGATGGGCATATCCCTGACGAGTTTACGCCAACAACCATCGGCGGCATTGGGGTCGACGAAGTCGCCAACATGGGCCGGGCCGGCTGGACCATCGCAATCGGTGCGCAGATGCGGCGCGCGGCGGAAGCCATGCAAGCCAAGACCGGCGTGCCATTTCGCCTGTTCGAGCGGCTGTGCGGCTTGATTCCCAACGACGAATTCATCGCGTTTCTGAGCGAAATCAGCGGTCGTCCGATACCACCGAAGTATCGACGCCAGCGCGGACAGCTCGCTGATGCGATGCTGGATGCGCACTTCCATATCGGCGGCCGTAGACTTGCGATCGGTGCCGAGCCGGACCTGTTGTTCGACCTGTCCAGCATGCTGCACGAGATGGGCGCGCAGGTGGAGGCAGCCGTCACGACGACACAGTCGGCGGTGCTAAAGAAGATCAGGACCAGCGAGGTGCTGGTTGGCGATCTCGAGGATCTGGAAACGTTGGCCAAGACCAGGAACTGCGATTTGCTGATCACCCATTCGCATGGCCGGCAAGCCGCGGCGCGGCTGAAGATTCCGTTTTATCGCGCGGGCTTTCCGATGTTCGATCGGATTGGCGCCGGACATCAATTGTCCGTCGGCTATCGCGGCACGCGCGACCTTATCTTCGATATCGCCAATCTCGTGATTGCCGACCGCGAGGAGAATCATCAGCCAACGCCGGATCGCTGGCGAATCTCGGCACTGCCGTCAAAGTCCGGCCGCCGTAATGGCTTCATCGAGGCGACAGAGAGGTCGATGGCATGAGAGTGGCATTCGCGACCCAGGACCTGAGGCGCGTTGACGCGCATTTTGGCTGGGCCAGAAACATTGTGATTTACGATGTCGCGCCAGGCGGGCACGTGTTTTTGAAGGCCATCCAGTTCGACGGCGATCTCAAGGAAGACGGCAACGAGGACAAGCTTGCGCCGAAGATCGAGGCAATCAAGGATTGCGCCATCCTCTATGTCGGTGCCATCGGCGGCTCTGCCGCCGCGCGTGTGGTGGCCAACAAGATCCATCCCATCAAGGTCAACAAGCCCGAGAACATCCTCGGGTTGCTCGAAAAGCTCCAGCGCGTCCTGAAAGGGACGCCACCTCCCTGGCTGCGGAAGGCCTTGGCGAAGGACCGCAAGCGCACGTTCGACCTTGACGAGTGAGGACGAGTTGACTGTGGCTGCAGAAACGGTGCAATCCGAAACCGCGCTCGACGCTCCGTTCGTCAAAGAACTGCTCAAGGTTTGGCGCGCTGAGGAGACCAACGCAGCGTGGGAGAGCAAGAGCGATCTCGAACTCCTCGAACCTTACGTTCTGGATAAAGCGAAGCGGCGTGAGTTGCCAATTGTCGGCGATCCCGATCCCGATACGGTCTGGCGGTTGGAGCTATTCTTCAATGCGGTCGCGCTCTCGATCGAAAAGGCGACCGGTGTGATGATCCAGCCGATGCTGAAGATGCACCATGAAGGTTTTGGCCGCATGGTGCTGATCGGCGGGCGGCTGATTGTGGTGAACAAGCAGTTGCGCGACGTCCACCGCTTCGGCTTCGACAATTTCGCAAAACTCGCAGACGAGGGAGGAAAGTATATCGGAGACGGGATCAGGATGATTCAGAAATTCCCTGACGTGGCGAATTATTGAGGGCGGCTCATGAGCGATCGTGAAACACTGAAAGCAGAGTTGAAGAGGCTGTCGGCTAAGGCGCTGCAGGCCAAAATGGATCTGCACGACCTTTCGGAGGAGTTACCCGTTAACTGGACCTCGATCATCGCGGTGGCGCGGAAGGCGCACGATGCCTACGCCGAACTCGAGCGCAAGAGCCAGGATCTGAAGCGGCTAGAGAAAGCTTAAAAGGATATCGGATCATGTCACTTACCACGCGCGACGGCCGGAACTGGACGCCGGACTACCTGAATTCAATCGACGCCAAGAAATGCATCGGCTGCGGCCGCTGCTTCAAGGTCTGTGGTCGTGACGTCATGACGCTGAAGGGGATCAACGAGGAAGGCGAACTTGTCGACCTCGACGATGATGACGATGAGATCGAGAAGAAAATCATGGTGATGAACGATCAGGGCGCCTGTATCGGCTGCGGCGCCTGCGCCAGGGTTTGTCCCGCCAACTGCCAGTCGCACGTCTGCGGCGCTGCGGCAGCGGCTTGAGCGCGCTGTGTCCAGCTCTCCCAGACGTCGCGCAATAGTTGAAGCAAATCCGCTCGCCTATCATTTCTAGCCGGCGCTGAAGGCAAGTTGCCCTTGTCCTATCGCACGAGTCGACTTTGGCCGATGAGCGCTCTCGGGCGAGCCCGGGCCGTCTGCAGAGTCTAAACAGCCCGGATTGCTGGTGATGCCATGGCCGGTGGACCGTCGTTGTGCGATCGGTAGCCCACGGCAAAGGCATCTGATGGCTAAGGCGCGCACGGTCGCAAAATCGACAGTGGCTCAATCACGACTTTGGCAATGAGGAAGCATCGTCATGTGGTCGGTGTCGTGGCATCAAGGATCGGTCAGGGCAACTTGAGATCAGCCCGGAGTGAGGTCACGCGCCGGGGAACGAGCGCGTTGCCGATGCGTTTCGGTATGATGCTGAGAGCGTCCGGTTACATTTCAAAATCAACTGGTGTCGAGGCCTGCCTGTATCGGCGCTGGCACTTATGTTCGGATATCGTTGTCCTGGAGCCGTCTCGCCCGCTACGCTCAGTCAAAAGAGCAGCCGCCAATCGCCGCGTCGCCGCGATTGAGTAGCACCGATGTGCGCGACACTTGATGGCATCGTGTCAGGTTATTGTAAGCTAGGCCTTCTATCCCTGTCGGCGAGCTCGATCGGCACGGGCTCAGGTGCAAGAAACCATGCCGACAGGAAAGTTGAATCTGATGTATGGACGAATTGTTGGCTCATCGAGCCAGTCCGCCGGCGCTAGCCAAGCTGACGAAGCCGGTCCGTCGTCAGATAGTGGCCGCTTTGCGGATACGCTTGCAGGCATGCATCCGGGTAGTTCGTCGTCGGCTGCAACATATTCTCTCGATCCTCGCGCCCCGATCGTGGAGATCAAAAGGAGTTCCTGGAAAAGAGAGGTGAAAGCCTTTCATGGCAATGACATCAAGAGCATCGCTGAGAATCCACAAGAGTACTCCGATTTTGTATCCAAGAAAGCTGTTCGCACAGCAACGGTTGCTAAGCTGTACGGTGGCACTGACGAGGACGGAGATGAGACGCGATATTTCAGCTATCAGCTGGGAGACAAAAGTGTCGGGCTTCTCAGGACAGAAGGTGGATTCCGTATCAAGGCTGATCAATTTCGCGAGCAGTTTCCGGGGCGAAAGGGGATTACGTCTGTCGTCGACTTGAGGATCACGCATCCGCTCGTCGAGAACGCTGGCGACATCCTGCTGGAACATCAACTTCGGCTTGACGGCGAGCGCGCGTTGGTCATGTCGCGTCCTGCCCTTGCCGGTATGGAACCGCGTTTGGCAGAGATGGGTTTCGTCCACTTGGGTGACTTGGGTGAGCCACTGGGCAACAACTGCTGGGTGCTTGACCCTAACCACAGCGATAAATGGACGAAGAACTCCGAAGGGAAATGGCAGCGGGCAGGCAAACCTGAGATGTATCTTTCAAAGATGGAAAGCGGTGATGTCGATACAGAAGCAAGCAGCGAAGCCGAGCTGAGCGAAACGGATAGTGAGGCATCATCATCTGATGATGATCTTTCTTGGTATTTTCTGCAGAGGATGAATCTGGCCTGAGGAGGAAAGGCGGGAGCGCTCACCAGGGGCGAGCGCTCCCGCCTATGCCGCAGTCGCCGGCATGAATGCGACCGCACTCGCAAATTCCAGATGACTGCCACGGATGGTAAAGGAGGAGGGGATGTTCCGCTCAAGTCGAATCCATTTCGTCTCGAGCATGATCTGAACCCGAAGGTCGTGTCAGCGCAGAGTGCGCCGCGGTTTTGTCTCGCAACAAGCACGAAGCGGAGATCATACTCGAACAACAGCCCCTTGGCCAAACAGCGTCGGCTGCGCGACCGGCGCGCTCCTGGGCCTCAACCGCGGCGACCGCCGTCATGTTGAGCACATCGCGCGCCGTCACGCCGGGGGTGAGGATGTGAGCCGGCCGCGCCGGTCCGATCAGGATCGGGCCGACCGGCAAGGCATTCCCCAGCACCTTGATGGTCTGATAGGCGATGTTGGCGGCGTCCAGCGTCGGCATGATCAGGATGTTGGCCTCGCCCTCCAGCCGCGACTGCGGCAGCACGGCCTTGCGCGCGATCTCCGAGAGCGCGGTGTCGGCCTGCATCTCGCCGTCGGCCTCGATCTCCGGATGCCTGTCCTTGAGGAGCTGCGTGGCGCGGCGCATCTTGCGCGCCGAGTCGGTGTCGTAGCTTCCGAAGTCGGAGTGCGAGACGAAGGCGACCTTGGGCTTGAAGGCGAAGCGCTGGGCGTGAACCGCGGCCAGTGACGCCACCTCGGCGAGTTCCTCGGCGCTGGGATTCGGCCGAACCTGGGTGTCGGCGAGGAAATAGGCGCCCTTGGTCGTGATCATCAGCGACAGCGCCGCGTAGTCGTTGATCCCCGGCAGGAAGCCGATGATTTCACGGACATGGCGCAGATGGCTCATGAAGCGGCCCTCGACCCCGCACAGCATCGCATCGGCCTCGCCGCGCGACACCGCGAGCGCCGCGATGACCGTGTTGTTGGTGCGGACCACCGTGCGCGCCGCGTCGGGCGTCACGCCGCGCCGGCCGGCGACGTCGATATAGGACTGCACATAGGAGCGGTAACGCGGATCGTCCTCGGGATTGATCAGGTCGAAGTCGCGGCCGGCCTTGATCGCGAGGCCGAAGCGCTTGATCCGGGTCTCCACCACCGACGGACGTCCGACCAGGATCGGCCGCGCCAGCTTCTCCTCGAGCACCACCTGGGTGGCGCGCAGCACGCGCTCGTCCTCGCCTTCGGCGTAGATCACGCGCACCGGCTGGGTCTTCGCCTTGGCGAACACCGGCTTCATGGTGATGCCGGAGCGGAACGCATAGCGCTGCAGCTCGGCACAGTACTCATCGAAGTTCTTGATCGGCCGGGTCGCGACGCCGGATTCGATCGCGGCCTTGGCCACCGCCGGCGCGATGCGCAGGATCAGGCGCGGGTCGAACGGGCTCGGGATCAGCGAGCCCGGACCGAACCCCTGGGTCTCGGTGCTCTCGAAGCCATGGGCCACGGCGTCCGACGGCGGATCGCGCGCGAGCTGCGCGATCGCATCGACCGCGGCATGCTTCATCGCCTCGTTGATCGCGGTGGCGCCGACATCGAGCGCGCCGCGGAAGATGAACGGGAAGCACAGGACATTGTTGACCTGGTTCGGGAAGTCCGACCGTCCGGTGCAGATCATCGCGTCGGGCCGCGCCTGGTGCGCCTCGTCCGGCATGATCTCCGGCACCGGATTGGCGAGCGCCATCACCAGCGGCTGGTCCGCCATCTGCTTGACCATCTCGGGCTTGAGCACGCCCGGTGCCGACAGGCCGATGAAGATGTCGGCGCCGGGAATGACGTCCGCCAGCACACGCGCGTTGGTCGTCTGCGTATAGACCGCCTTCCAGCGGTCCATCGTGGTGTTGCGGCCCTCATAGACGACGCCGTCGATATCGCAGACCCAGATGTTCTTGCGCTGCGCGCCCATCGAGACCAGCAAATTGAGAGTTGCGATCGCGGCCGCCCCGGCGCCCGAGCAGACGATCTTCACATCGGCAAGCTTCTTGCCGTTCAGCAGCAGCCCGTTGACGATCGCGGCCGCGACGATGATCGCGGTGCCGTGCTGGTCGTCATGGAACACCGGGATCTTCATGCGCTCCTTGAGCTGTGCCTCGATCTCGAAGCACTCCGGGCCGCGGATATCCTCCAGATTGATGCCGCCGAAGGTCGGCTCCAGCGCCGCGACCGTTTCGACCACGCGCTCGATGGTATCGGCCTTGATCTCGATGTCGAACACGTCGATGCCGGCGAACTTCTTGAACAGCACCGCCTTGCCTTCCATCACCGGCTTCGAGGCCAGCGGCCCGATATTGCCGAGGCCGAGCACCGCGGTGCCGTTCGACACCACCGCCACCAAATTGGCGCGGGCGGTCAGAGTGGCGGCCTCGGCCGGATTGGTGGCGATCTCGGTGCAGGCGGCGGCGACGCCTGGCGAATAGGCCAGCGCCAGGTCGCGCTGGTTGGCGAGCGGCTTGATCGCCTGAATTTCGAGTTTGCCCGGCCGCGGCAGGCGGTGATAGGCGAGCGCCGCGTTGTGGAGTTCTTCAGACGATGACGACATGCACTCCCCCCTCGGCCCCGCACTGAAATTCGGTGGCCGGACGTAAGACTTAAGGCAAAAGCGGGATGACAGGTATGCCGCGAACGACCGCTGTATTCAGCTCATCCAGCAAGTAGTCGGCAAAAACCGGAATATGGACGGAAGTCCGAGGAAGTACGCTTGACGATAAAGCGTCCATGCTCGCGGGATTGATCTCCATCGCAGCCTTTTAGCGGTTGCGCATGCGATGCCCCAGATCGCGCAGAAAGGAGAGGCGATTCTTGCAGGGCTGACCGAACGGTGAGTGATGAAAGGCTTGTGACGAATGCGCAATAGGTCCAGCCAATCCTGTCTGTGCGATTTGCGGCCTCAATGACATTCCAACCCGCCGGGTCATGGGCGTCCATCTCGTGGTCGTCGGCGAGGATGGCAACCAGCAGTCGTGGTTCATCGCCATTTGTGCGCTGAAGCAAGAAGGTGCTTGGCCAATCTCAACGAATGACCGCATGACGGCGTCGCTCTGATTCATACGTGATCCGTCCTATGTGCGGTAAGCACGGCTTGACCTCCGAGCTCGGAACCGGCCGCTGCACCGAAGGCCCGTCTAGGATACCGCCGATCACGTCGCCAATCTTCGCGCCATCGGTGTGACGCCGCATGTGACACAGAACCAGGCCGTCACCAAAACCGGCAAGACCCGCAACAGCGCCATCGACGAACGAACCACGCGGCATCCGGGATATGGCATGTCGCAATCGCGCCGCGCGATGATCGAGTGCATCTTCGGATGGGGCAAGCAGCATGGCACCATGCGCAAGACCAAACATCGCGGCATCGCTCGCGTTGCCGCCGACTTCCTGCTCAATCTGATCGCCTATAATCTGATCCGCATTCCCAAACTGCTTGCCGCTTAGCCGCCTCTCGTCAGGGAGCGGCCAACCTCAGCCTAGCAAATTATATCCGACGCCACCGCGCCTCCCTCCAAACGACTGGCGAGAACAAGAAAGCTCCTCACCTCAACGTTCTTCAGCAGACTGCTAGAGGCAGAGAACTCGCGCCCGATTGCGTCGACGCTCGGCGAGGGCGGCATCTGCCCCGTCAGAGCTGCACCTTGCCGAGGACAACCTCTCTCGCGATGACTGAAACCAATTCGCGATGACTGGGTACTCAGACCGGCCGGTTTTCGTTACGGTTTTTCACGGGCTCCATCCTCTTCAATCCTTCTTCGTAGGAGATCTGCTCGTACGACACATCGAGATCCTTGGCTGCGTCGAGCAGGTAATCGAGCTTACCGCCTGTATTGAGCTTCTTGATGTCATCCTTGTTGATCCCGATCAGGTCCATCATCTCCTTCCAGACGGTGGATTCATCGCATGGTAGGATGTGGAAGGTAATATTGCCGAGCTTGGTTCGATATTTCGCCAACAGGTCGATGTTGTTGCAGAACATAAAGTATCTGCCAGCTGGGCTTAGCGCGCCGTCAAGGACCTCTGCGACGTCAGCAAGATATTCGAAGGAATGCAGATAGCCGGCCAGCACCGGAATCGTGCTTTCACCTTCTTGCGCGATCGTCAGAACCTGCTCGATCGAATAGTCTGGCGGCCGCTTCTCGTCCGCGACCTGGACCTGGAATTTCAGGGCGATGTCGCCGCGAAAGCCGAATCGGCCCGGCTTGCTGGTTTCGTCCTTGAGGACGGCGTTGAGCAGCCGCCCCTCCTTCTCAAGTCGGCCGAGTGCGGTGTTCTCGATTGCAGTCATTAAAATCGTCCTTGGTCGAAGCTCAATTACCGACGCCTTGGCCGGCGCGACATGCAATGCAAATTGCTTGCCGCCGCATGTGTGGCGTCTGTCCGCCGCAACATCTTGCGAAAGTACGTAAGCGTGCCGCGACGGCCGCATGAGCTATGTCAGCAAGCTGACATAGGTCTCAAAGCGAACGCGTGCGATTGAGAAAGGCAAGCGTTATCAGGCGTGTGCGTGCTGGCATGCGACTTGCCAGCCCACAGTCAGCCGTTCCCGGCAGCCAGGGGTGACTCGTGATCAATCTGACAGAGAGCGCAGTGAATGCGGTCAAGAACGCGATTGCCGCATCGACGCAGCCGGCAAGCGGCCTGCGCATCATGGTCGAGGCGGGCGGCTGCGCGGGGTTCAAATACATGATGGGCCTTGCCGGTGCGCCAGGGCCCGATGACACCGTGATCGAGCGCGACGGGCTCAGGGTGTTCGTCGACAATAAGAGCCATCAGCATCTGGTCGGCACGACAATCGACTTCGTGATGGCGCTCGAGAACCCCGGCTTCACATTCGATAACCCGAATGCGACGTCTAGCTGCTCTTGCGGCAAGTCCTTTGGATGATGGCACAAAAGAAAGCGAATCATGCTGATCGAGCCTGAGCAACTGAAGCAGCCGTCGGCCACCGAAACCGAGCGGGAGCTGGTTATTCGCGGCGTGATCGAGGAGATCCGTCCCCGTCTGCGGCGCGACGGTGGCGACTGCGAGCTGATCGATATCGATGGCGACAGGATCATGGTCCGACTAACAGGTGCCTGTGTGTTCTGCAAATTGTCCAGCGCGACACTCGAAGGCATTCAGGATCGCCTGGTCGAAAAGCTCGGTGGGCTGATCCGCCTGATTCCGGTCGCCGGCGCGCCCAACGCGCGCCATTGAGCGAGACCTGCGTGCCCATTTACCTCGACAACAATTCGACGACGCGAGCCGATCCATCCGTCGTCCAAGCAATGTTGCCGTTCTTCGCCGAACGGTTCGGCAACGCGTCCTCCAGCCATGACCTTGGCAGCGAGGCCGCAAGCGCCGTGAACCAGGCGCGCCGCAGCTTGCAGCAATTGTTAGGAAATGCCCATGAGCACGAAATCGCATTCACCTCCGGTGGAACCGAGGCCAACAATACTGCCATTCTCTCAGCGCTTGCGACCCAAGATGGGCGCGACGAGATTGTCACCACCTCTGTCGAACATTCCGCGATCCTTGCGCTGGTCGAGCAACTGGCGACAAGGGGCGTCAAGACGCATGTGATCCCCGTAGATTCGTGCGGCCGAATCGATATCGAGGCGTTTCGGCGGGCGGTTGGACCGCGCACGGCGATTGCGTCCGTGATGTGGGCCAATAACGAGACCGGTACGATCTTTCCAGTAGAATTTCTGGCTGGGTTGGCGCGTGAGGCAGGTGCGCTGTTTCACTGCGACGCGGTGCAGGCCGTTGGCAAGGTGCGCATCGATCTCAAGGACAGTGCGATCGACATGCTGTCGCTATCCGCGCACAAACTGCACGGTCCCAAGGGCATCGGCGCGCTTTATTTGCGAAAGGGTACGAAGTTCAAGCCGCTAATCTGGGGCGGATCGCAGGAGCGACGGCGCCGCGGCGGAACTGAGAATGTCCCCGGCATTGTCGGCCTTGGAAAGGCCGCAGAGCTTGCGGCCGAACGGCTCGAGCCGGAGCGGGTTCGCATTGGCGCATTGCGCGATCGTCTGGAACAGGCCATTTTGCATGGTGGCGACTGCACGGTGCTCGGCGATGTCGGCAATCGGCTATCGAACACGGCCGACATCGCCTTTGAACATCTCGACGGCGAAGCAATCGTCCATCATCTCAATCGTGCTGGCATTGCAGCCTCGCTCGGGGCCGCCTGCAATTCCGGCTCGATGGAGCCGTCCCATGTTCTGCGCGCGATGCGGGTGCCGGCGACGAGCCTGCGCGGCGCAGTGCGCTTTTCCCTGTCGCGTGAAACGACCGTCGAAGATGTCGATCAGGTCGTGAGTGTACTATCTGATATCGTGGCCCAGTTGCGCGCCATGCCGCGCGCGTGCGCCAATCCAGCCAGCGATACGGCATCATTCAGAAGGCTGACCTCATGAAAATCATGATCCGTCGCTCTCCCGAGGCGGGGCTGTCGATCTACGTGCCCAAGAAAGATCTCGAAGAGCCGATCGTGGAGTCCGAGTATGAAACGCTTTGGGGCGGCTGGATCAAAATAGCCAATGGCTGGGTACTGGACTTGCCCGAGATGGCGAGCGACACGCCGCTGCCGATTACAATCAACGCCAGGAAGCGTGGGGAGGACGGGGACAGCCGATGAGGGCGTCCCCGCGAATCGATTATGTCAACGCCGCCGATGCCGAGGCGGTTCTCACCGACGTCGCGGACAGCTTGAGAGATGGCAGCATCGTTCCCTATCTTGGACCTGACCTCGCCGCCTTGTCCGCTCCCCAAGTGCCAATGACGCCCGAAGCCTTGGCGGCGTTCTTTGCCAGCAAGGTGGCGGTGCCGCGCCGGGTCAAGGGCAATGCCTGGGCGTCGGCCCAGTACATCGAGAGCAGAAGGCATCGTTCCACGGTGACGGCGTTGATGGCGCAGGCGTTCGCCCTCCCGGTCGATCCGACGCCCCTGCATCATCATCTTGCGGCTCTGTCGGTGCCGATGATTGTCGATGTTTGGTACGATGGCGCCATGCGTGCCGCACTCGGCAAACGCGACGGATGGGGTGAGGTGCAGGGGGGCGTGCGCAGCGGCATAGGCGAGGACCGCTGGTATCGCTTTTACGATTCAGCGGGCAAAGAGGTTGATCGTGCCGCAGCCGGCAATTGGACGACAGTGCTGTACAAGCCGCATGGCGGCGCGCTGCCGGCCAAGAACTTCCTGATTTCGGAGGCTGATTACGTCGAGGTTCTCACTGAGATCGATATCCAGTCGCCGGTCCCCGACATCATCAAGGAAAGGCGGACCGGTGGGAGATTCCTTTTCGTTGGCTGTCGCTTCAATGACCAGCTGTTGCGTACCTATGCGCGCCAGATCACCAAGCGTTCGGCCGACATCCACTACGCGATCGTCGATCCGGACAGGCTTACGCGCAACGAGCTTCGCTTTCTGGTCGAGCAGGACCTGATACCACTCGCGATCGGGCTCCCGCGCGCGGTGGAGATATTGATCAGCTAGAGCATGACCCGGAAAAGTGTGATGCGGTCCTCCCGAAAGGATCATAGTTAGACCAGGCGCTAAAGCGCGATGAGAAGTCAGCTCAAACCCATCGTGCTTTAGGCGCTCGCAAAGCGGAGCCGGCGAGGCTCGACCCGCACCCCGGGGGCGAACGGCCGGGCTTGCGTCCGGAGAATCTCGGCGACTCACTTGGCGGACGATTGTGCTGACAAACGCCGGCTCTGCGCCAAATCGTTCGGCTTGTCGTTTTTCCAACACGTGCATCATCGTTGTCCTACAAACGGACGAGCCCGATCGCTCCAGCTAACTCATTGACGTGAAGAACAGATCCGGTCGTGTCAGCGATGGCACGCCGGTTGCTAACTCCTCGCTATGCTCGCCTGGGCCGGTCCAGGGAGCCGATCCGGCCCGCAGGGGAGAACCGAACATGAAGGCAGTGGCGGGAGGCGGAAATGGCGCCAATCATCCGGCGACGAGCAGCAAGATGCTGCCCACTGGCGAGCATAAGGGCTGCCGCGCCTCGGCGGCCGGAGGCAAGGCGAGCTGTGGCTCATATGCGGGTCAAGGCGATTTGCCGAGCGAAGTCTGGGAAAAGGTGAAGAACCATCCCTGCTACAGCGAAGAAGCGCATCATCACTATGCCCGCATGCATGTCGCGGTCGCGCCAGCCTGCAATATCCAGTGCAATTACTGTAATCGCAAATACGATTGCGCCAATGAATCGCGTCCCGGCGTGGTGAGCGAAAAGATCAGCCCTGAGCAGGCAGCGAGAAAAGTGCTCGCGGTTGCCGCAAACATCCCGCAGCTGACCGTGGTTGGCATCGCAGGTCCCGGCGATGCGCTCGCGAATCCCGTAAAGAGCTTCAGGACCTTCGACCTGATCGCAACGACCGCGCCCGACATCAAGCTGTGCCTGTCGACTAACGGGCTGGCCCTGCCTGACCATATCGACGCAATCGTCCGCTGCAAGGTCGATCACGTCACCATCACGATCAACATGATCGATCCAGAAATCGGTGCGAAAATCTATCCCTGGATATTCTTCAATCATAGGCGCTACACCGGGACCGAAGCCTCGAGGATACTCGCGGACCGTCAGCTTGAGGGCCTTGAGATGCTCGCGCAACGAGGCGTCCTGTGCAAGGTCAATTCGGTGATGATCCCGGGCGTCAACGACGAGCACCTGGTCGAGGTCAACAAGGCGGTAAAGTCGCGCGGTGCCTTCCTGCACAATATCATGCCACTGATCTCCGCGCCCGAGCACGGCACGGTATTCGGCCTCAATGGCCAGCGGGGGCCAACCGCGCAGGAATTGAAGGCACTGCAGGACACTTGTGAAGGCGAGATAAACATGATGCGGCATTGTCGCCAATGCCGCGCCGACGCCGTCGGCCTACTTGGACAGGATCGCAGCTCCGAGTTCACGGCAGAGAGGCTCATGACCATGGAGCTCAAATATGACTTTGAGACGCGAAAGGCCTACCAAGCCAACGTCGAGCATCAGCGCGCGGCAAAGGCCGCAGCCAAGCAAGAGGAGCTTATGGAATTGGCTGGCGAGATGAGCGATATCACGCTTCTGGTCGCGGTCGCGACCAAGGGCTCGGGCCTGATCAATCAGCATTTTGGACATGCCAATGAGTTCCAGGTGTACGAACTTTCGACATCCGGCACCAAATTCGTTGGCCACCGCAGGGTCGATCTCTATTGTCAGGCCGGTTATGGCGAGCAGGACAGGCTTGCACCCATCATCGCCGCCATTGGCGATTGCCATGCGGTATTCGTCGCGAAGATCGGCGGTTGCCCGAAGAACAGCCTGATCAATGCCGGCATCGAGCCGGTCGATCAATACGCCCATGAGTTCATCGAGACCTCGATGATCGCCTGGTTCAAAGCCTATCTCCGCAGGGTGCAAAGCGGTGAGATCCAGCATGTCGCACGCACGGCAATGCGAGATTCAGCGATGACCTCGGTGGCGTAGGGGAACTATCGATGCCGTTCAAGATCATCGCTTCGCAATGCACCGGCTGCTCAGCCTGCGAGCCGATTTGCCCGAACGTTGCGATCGTCGAGAAAGGTGGAATCTTCGCAATAGATCCGAAGAAGTGCACCGAATGCATCGGCTATTTCGACGATCCGCAATGTGTCGAGGTTTGCCCGGTCGACGACACCTGCGTGATCGATGTGTCATTGCCGCGCTACAAGGCACCGGGTTAACGGGATGAGACGATGAAGTTCAGGCCAAGCTGCGTCGGAGCGCAGTCGATAAGTTCCGTGCGGCGCGTTGATGGTGTCCCAGAAGCCCGCTTTCGGTTCGGATCAAGGGAACCGATCGCTCGAGAGCGTTCGTCGCGCGCATCGATGCTGCATCGGCCTCCGGGATCGGGTGTGCTGGTCGAGCCCAGTGCTGGTCAAAAGTTGCGCTTCGAGGCCGTGGACCGATTGTCTATTCGGCAGTGTCGCTGCCGATGTGATCGACGTGGCGGCGCAGTTCGTAGCAAGTCAATCGGAACCAGGAGCACCGCTGCCCAACGACGCAGAGAGCGCTCCAATAAACGAGCAAGGCCGACGATTACGCGGAACATTGCAGTCGACCCGACATGTTGCCGCAAGGGGGTGCAGATCATGCACACACAGCACGGTGACGACCTGCCGCGTGACGCCGAAGATCAACTGCGGTGGGCTGGACGTTACCAGGACGAGACAGCCGAAACTTACCTGTTGAAAGCTCAAGCGCTGGCCGCGGACCATGCCGTGGTCCGTTACCATGTCTGTTTCTACACGGCTCGGTTAACCCAAGCATTGGAGATCGCAAAGCCCTGTCTGCGCCGGATCAAGCGCGGAAACACAGGCGCCGACGGTTGGTTAACAGTCAGCGCGGCCGCGAGCGCTCTCGATCGCTATGAGACGCGCTTCTGTCGATTTTTGCTGAAGATGGTGTTCGGCAATCCGAATAACGGCTGTGGCAACGAAAATCTGCTCGAATTCGAACCCGCCGGCGAGGTCGGCGCCGGCGTTTGCCTTGGACGTTCCAGAACAGATGAGCAAGTGCGATGACGATTGACATCGGCGATGCCCTCGACTGGCTCGGGCATGAGATCGATTGCGGCGCCTGCCCTCATCGGTCGCTGAAGAAAGGGGGCGGCTGCGAGCCCTCGCACGCCTGCGTCCACGACAGGTACGCTCGCCGCATCGATCGCTTCTTCGAGCAGAACCCGGGGCTCGCCGACGGTTATATTGGCCACCCGTATTTCGAGGTGCGAGCGATTGTGGCCAGATACGCCAATCGCTTTCTATTGCTGCGGCTAATCAATGACGGGGATGAGACCGTGCGCTGGAACGCGGCGCAGCGGCTGCCCAGACGTTATGTCCTGCGTCTGCGCAACGATCCGCATCGCGCGGTCAGGATTGGCGTCGCGGCTTTGCTTGATGACGACGAACTGGTGCCGATGCTGTCGGACGATGACTATTACGTCCGTCGCGTCGTGGCATACCGGATTGCGCCGTGGCGGCTCGGATCACTGATGAATGACGAGGACACCGAGGTTCGCCGCATGGTGGCGCGACGTATTCCATACGATTGGCTGATGGCCATGGTGAACGACCCGCAGGCTTCGATCCGCCTCGAAATCGCGCGGCGACTGTCACCTCAGTCCCTGACCACGCTGCGGCGTGACCCTGATTGGCGTATCCGTTACGAAGTCGCGAGCCGCATTGCGGCCGACGAGTTGGCAGATCTTGTCAAAGACGAGGATAGCATGGTGCAGGAGGTCGCCCGCGCTCGGTTGACCGTCTCGTCCATCAGCCCACAAGGATGGCGAGCATGAGCAACATCGCTCGCGACAGTGACCTGGTTGAGCTGGACGGGCCCCCGGCCTTCAATTTCGGCGACAAGGTGCGGGCCAACCGCAATATCCGCAATGATGGCACCTATCCCGGCAAGGACATCGGCGCTCTCCTGGCCAAGAAAGGCGAGGTTGGTTACGTCGTTTCCATCGGCACGTTCCTCCAGCAATTCTATATCTACGGAGTCGAATTTCTTGAAACCGGCTACCGCGTCGGTATGAAGCGCAAGGAGCTCGATCCGGTCGGCATGCGCGAGGCGTCTGATCATCTGGCGCTGCCGAAAACGAGCGGATCATGACGGAGACGGGCCTTCCGAAATATCGATCAGGCCAGCGGGTCAAAACCGCGGTCGACCTCATCAATGACGGTTCTTTTCCCGATGCGCCGGCCGACGGACTCCTGCTCAGTGCCGGACGGATCGGAAACATCATCCGGGTCGCCATGCATACGCAAGCGGATGTGCCGATCTACATTGTCGATTTTGGTGGACAGCTGGTCATCGGCTGTCTCGAAGAAGAAATTGCGCTACTTTGAGGGGAGACTTTCGCGATGACTGCAGCGGTAGTGCGGAAGTCACAGACCGGGCTTGTTCCTCACCCGAACGAACTCGATCGCAAGCGGATCGAGCGCGCGTTGATCACCCGCAATCGCTATCGCTACGTCATGCCGAATGTGAAGCCGGTGAGGAGCGGCTATCTCGTCGAGAGTCCCTGCTGCTCGCACAATATCGACAAGGGCGGCGGCCTGATTGATATCGCGCTGGTCCATTATGATGTCGTGAGCGAGGTCTGGAAGCTTTTCTTCAAGAACCACGTGCGAGAGAGCTGGGAATTTTACAGCATTTTCCAACGGTTGACGTCAGCGATCGACGAGCTGAACGCGGATCCCGAGCGATTGTTCTGGCAATGATGCGGTCGGGGACCGTCATGGAGGAGCTACAATGGCGCTGGCTGCCGATGAACTGACCGAAATCGAACGGCTGCTTGCGGCGACTAGCGCCGATGCGGCATCGCTTGAGGCGTTGCGCCGTCGCTTTCCGAAGCTCGCCTGGATGCGCTGTGACGCGTCCGATGTGACGGAGCAGCCATTCCGGCGCTTCTTGGACTTCGATCTGCATCTCATCGATGGATCCGATCATTGCGTTCACATGACGGCCGACCCTGCAAAGGCAACCGGAATGCTGCTGGCGAGAAGGAATATTGGGCGGTGAGCGGTATTGGACTGGCGGAGAACCACAATAATTGTGCCGCCGACGCAAGGATGGATGTTTCCTTCGTTCCGCTGTCCGATCCCGATATCACAAGCGCCGAACTCTCTGCTGTGGAGGCGTTGCTGTGTTCGCCGCGGCTCTCGAACGGGCCGATCACCGATGAATTCGAGCAAGCATTTGCGAGTTATGTTGGCCGCAGCTATGCCGTTGCCGTGCCGAGCGGCACTATCGGTCTTCTGCTTGCGCTAAAGGCGCTCGGCATCGGGCCAGGGCAGGAGGTGATCGCCTCGCCCTACTCGTTTCGCGAGACGGTCCATGCGGTCAGTCTCGCAGGCGCGCGAGCGGTGTTTGCTGATATTGACTATTGGTCCGGAGCGTTGGTCCCGGCGAAACTCGAAGAGCGAATCACGCTCAACACGCGAGCGATCATCGCTGGGAATCCAAATGGCCATCCGGCACCCTGGTCGGAGCTGCGCGCAATCGCGCAGCGCCGCCGGCTGCTTCTTTTGGAGGATTCCACCGAGGCGATTGGATCAAGATATAGGGGCGAACTTGTCGGATGCTTTGGCGACGTCGCCGTTTTCGACTTTGCTCAGCCGTCGGCACTGAGTTGTGGCGAAGGCGGAATGGTGGTCACCGACGACATCGACTTCGCCGTTAGCCTGCGTCGCCACCGCGCCCATGGAGCAGATGAACGCTTCTCCGTCGTCGTCGGAAGCGCGCCGCCCTACCAGGCAGGCATGAGCGATCTCACAGCGGCCTTAGGACTTGCGCAGCTCAAGCGCCTTGCGGAAATTCTGGAGCGGCGGCGGCTGATCGAGCAGCTCTACAATGCGCATATGCAATCGTTTGAGGGCATCAAGCCGCCCTATATCGGCCCCGATGCGACCGAGGTGAACTGGTTTCTGTATTTGGTTCATCTCGGGACGCGCTTTACGCGATCGAGCCGCGATGCCATTGTCGACGATTTGCGCGTCGAGCAGGTCGAAGCTGTCGCCTACAGCCATCCGTTACATTTGCAGCCTCACTATCTTGATCTCGGCTATCGACGGGGTGATTTCCCGGTTACGGAAAAAATTGCCGATCGCGCCGTGGCTCTGCCATTTCACACTCATCTCTCGAACAAACAGATCGAGTTTATCGTGGAGACGATGAAGGATGCATCGGTCAATGTAGGCGCTGGCGCGGCCATCTACTGAGCTAGCCGCCATCTCATAAACCAGGCTGGGCAAGCATCGAATGATGATCACCGATTTGCCATTGCCCAAGACGGCGGGGTCGATTGCTGCGCATCTGTTGCCTGGCGCGGAGAATGCCACGTGAGGCAAATTGCGAGGGCGGAGCAGGTCGGCTCCAACGGGGCGTGGGGAAGAGCTCAGGAGGCGCTCAAAGGTCGGGCGCGAGGACAATGGCAAGCGCGAACGCAGCGTAGATGCCGCTTCGAACCCGCTGTTCGACGCGACGCTCAGCGCTTCGAAGCCCAGGGTGTCAGGGACCAATCTCCTGAGCGTTCGTCTCAAGCCTCGAAATTCGACCAAAAAAAGGAACGAGTATGAACGCGCAACAGGTCATCATTCACGTCCGATTCGCCCCAGACGGGACGGTGGCGCAGATCAGTGAGCGCCCCGCGAAGCTCACGCCAAACCAGTGGTTCAATGTTCTCAACGCGCGCGCAGGCCATGCCTATCGGCCGCTCGCTCGCGGCTGCGGGCTATTTCGGTTGCCGCGAACTGCGGTCGATGCCTTCAGACTGGAAGCTGTGAGGCGGCGATAAGGGATCAGCGACGATATGGCGGCTCGCGAGATCGACCTGTTTGCCGTCTGTCCTGCCGGCGCCATTGAGCGGGGCGGTGCCAAGGGGTTTAGCCTGGCCCGGATCGACGGCGGCGGTGAGAGCCGGCCATTCCCAATTGTCGTCGTGCGGACGTTTGACAATGACTTTTTCGGTTATATCAATCGCTGCCCACATGACGGGGTCTGGCTCAACGTCGGCGGTGGCGAATTTTTCTCAGCGGACCGCTCTTTTCTTAGATGCGGCCGGCATGGAGCGATCTTCGAGATCGACAGCGGCTATTGCATCGACGGCCCCTGTAATGGACGCCTCCTCGAGCCGATCGCGATCACCGTGAAGGAGGGCGAAGTCTGTCTGTGTGGCGTCAAGCTGCTGGAGGACAATCGGCCTTCCGATTGGCTCGAAGACAGCGATGAAACCATGGCTATTGCGATCCATCCGGATTAGCCGGCGCGATCTCTCGACCGTTGATCAGGTCGTTCACGCGTTGTGTGACCAGCGGATGGAGCCACCCGTCTTGTCATTATCGACCCAAGTCTACCCGCGGAACTGCTTGTGATGCCATGAAAGCCAAAGGGGACCCGCGTGCGCCGGCGCAAGTCGTGTGGGCAGAATGCCCAAGCCGCAACGGTCGGGCCAGCCATGTTCCGATCGTCGAGCGCATTTGGCGGCCTCGCAAGGATCGGCCGGCTGATCGACGCCTGGCTCGCAGATGGAGTGAACGAAGCGAACTCATTCGCATCATGCACCGGGACGATATCGGCGGCACCAAGGAGGCGGCTAAGCGTTATCCCGAATGGACTGGCTGGCCCGAATTCAATCCTTGTTTGTGACGGATAGGAATGACTTCGACGAAAAAAGAAATGCCCTCGGCGGCCTTGGAGTCCCACCGAGGGCACCGTCTGGGGCAGGGAGAATGGGAGGCCCAGACTAACAGGACCGTTGGGGGCGTGAAATGACGATCCTGTATCGTAGATCCTTGGGAAAGTGACGCGACGGCTGCACCTGCGGCGATACGGGGAATAACCCTGCAAAGTACGAATCCTTCGTAAATGCACCGTCGCGATCGGCGCGATCGGTGAAAAGGCTATGTCCGTCGCGGGCCGTGGCTTCGATCATTGTTATGCTCGCCTCGCAAGATTGAATGCCGAGCTCATGAGATCCGCCACAAAGGTTTGAAGTGGACTTATTGACGCGCTGTGTCCCGGAATGAATCGAAGACAAACCAGATATCGATGTTTTTGATGCCGTCGACTTCGCTGTCCGCATTTCAGCGTCGGCTTCGATATCTCGCCACAGATGAGGTAACCGGGCATTGTCGGCCCGATGCCTGCCGTCACGCCGGGACATGGCTCGATCTGATGGATCAGGCCTCCTCGTCGTCGGTTTGGCAGAGAAATCAGGCTGACTAACATCCAGCGTTGTCATATGGTGACGTCCTCCATCAAGCGCACTGCAATTACGGTGCCACAGCGTGTGCTCCTGTGACGGATTAGCGCGTGACTGCGATTGCCGTCGTCGGTCTCGGCGTCCCGCGCCGATGGCTGAGTGACCTTGGCACCTTAAGCCAGCGCG
Source organism: Bradyrhizobium sp. ORS 86 (assembly GCF_045571475.1). Classification (NCBI taxonomy): domain Bacteria; kingdom Pseudomonadati; phylum Pseudomonadota; class Alphaproteobacteria; order Hyphomicrobiales; family Nitrobacteraceae; genus Bradyrhizobium; species Bradyrhizobium sp. ORS 86. The sequence goes on from NZ_CP120699.1 coordinate 1,936,599, forward strand.
TGCGCATGTTCGCGGTGAAGTGGCGGCAAGCGTCTTTCTGGGGCATGTCGTGGTAGCCGCAGGCCTTATGGAGAGGACGACAATCACGAGGATCGTTTTCCGATCCCGTCAGATGCTGTTGCAGGGGCCGGCTCATAGAGAAGGAGCGAGCGTTTTGGCTGACCTGGATCAGGCGTTGGAAGCCTGAAACGTGAGTGCGAAATCGGCGCTCGATGTGCGCGATGTCCAGCGAAAGACAACATTGCTGTCGCAAATCTGACAATGGTCGATAGTTGCAATCCGGCAAACCGAGGGCGATCGCCGCAGAAGTACACCTCGTGTCTTGGTGCGGAGCTTGCATAGAGAAGGCGGGGCGATGAAACAGACGAAGCGGAAGCAAGTAATGACAGGACGAGACGTTGTAACCTTGATCAGGAACGCCGTTCCAGACGGTGGAGGCGTCCGTGACTGATCGCTCGCCCGTCGACAATTGTTCTAGCATTCGGACCGTCCGCGTTTCTTCGCGGGCTGAAAAGACCGCCTGCCGCATCGGATCGTCTATGCGACGATCAATACGAAATTGCGTCGAGCGGCATGGGCTTCGACCCACAATTTCTTCAGATCAAGCGAACTGATCACGGGCAGGCGTATGAACGCAGAAACCAAGTTCGAACTTCCTCAGCTCTATAGGCATCATGTCTTCGCCTGCCACACCGAGCGTCCGCCCACTCATCCGCACGGCAGCTGCGTCACCTCAGGTGCGCAAGCCCTGTGGGATAGGATGGTCAAGTCGATCGAAACCCAAGGTCTCACCGATATCGGTTTCACGGCAACGAGCTGCCTCGGCTTTTGCAGCGCCGGTCCCTTGATGGTGGTCTATCCCGACGGCGTCTGGTATCGTGCGACCACGCCTGAAGACATTGACGAAATCGTAGAGTCCCATCTCAAGCGAGGCCATCGTGTCGATCGTCTCGTGATGGCGTTGAAACGGTAGCTGGAGGCTCGCTCGGCGGCGCGGACTGTCGGCCCGGTTTATCCATCGAAGGTCAGGCAACTCCGGATCATTGGACTCCCCTCCCTGGTTGGACGGCGAGGGGAGCCTCACATTCCCATTCAAGACCGCCGCGCGGACGGGCCGTGCTCTCCACTTTGCAGGCGTGACCGTCGATTTCATCGCAATCTTCGATGAGATGAGATGGATGTCCCCTGCTTGCCGCGCTTCATCTGTGGATGAAGTCAGCCATGTTGCCGCCGCACTGATCTGATGTCAGGGCGGATGTTCTGCACGCGCCGGAATCAGAAAGTGACCTGATCACTCCCAAGCCTGACTGATAGCCTCCGCGCACTTCATTTCGGAGCCGCCGATCGCTCGCGGCTAGAGCGGATGCTGCGCTGTGCTCGACTTCGGGCACCGAGCGGGATGATGCTTTGATCGTCATCGCGCTCGATCCCGCTGTTAAGTGAATCGGTTTGCTTCTTCTCGGATCGTGCCGCGCCTCAGAACTTGTATGTGATGCCGCCGCTGACGAACCACGGGTCGATGTTGACGCGCCCGGTGACGGGAATTACGCCGTTGACGGTCGCCGAATATTCCGGCCGTAGCCATAGTTTCTTCGCGTCAACGTTGATGCCCCAATGACGGTCCAACATGTAATCGAAGCCGAACTGGACTGCTGGGCCGACCTGGTTGTTGATGTGCAAATCCGTCACGGTCAGGCCGGCGAACGGCGTATTAGCTGCCGTTTGGTTGAAAAATAGGGTGTAATTGATGCCAGCGCCGATATACGGCTTGAAGGCGCCGAAGTCCGTGAAGTGATACTGCAGGGTCAGCGTCGGCGGCAGCAGCGAGGCCTTGCCGATGTTGAGCCCATTGAGCGCACCGTCGCCACTGATGTGATGCCGGCTTACACCGAGAATCAGTTCGGCGGCGACGTTCGGAGTGAAGAAGTAGGTGATGTCGAGCTCAGGGATGGCTTGATCGCTGATCGAGAGCCCGGAACTCGGCGAGGACAGGGGCGAAACGCCGATAACATTGACCGAGCTGCCCCGGGTGTCCGGCAACACGCCGAGTAGGCGCAAGCGGAGCATCCACGGATTGAACGGCTCAGCTTGTGGGGGCGCTTTGAAATAAACCGGCGCTGGCGCTGGCGCCAGATCCGCTGCGCGTAGTGGCGTGGTCATTCCACCAAGCCATGCCGCAAGCACGAGCGGTGATGCGGTAATCATCAAGATTGTTGTCGTTCTCATCAGACTCTCCGTTCTCGAACTCAGCGCGAGGAATCGCACGATGCTCTCTCACATGAACGAGGTGGCGAAGGATTTGATGCGGATCAAATCGAACTAGTCACTTCGCAATTGCGTCGTCGAGCCCATGGTCATGTACGCACCAAATCGATCTTGCACAGCGCCTGTTGTGTCGAGTGCTTGCGCGAGATCCGATATGCGCGGTACGAAATCCGGGAGCGGGAAGACCGTCGTCTCCTGCATTCTGGATAGTGTCTCTCACCCCGCGACCGTCCCAGCGCGAGCCTCTCTCCTTGTAGCTTCATGAAGCATCAGAGGGGCTATCGTCTTGACCTCGCGCCGCGGTTGGTCGATTGCTGTGATCGATCGGCATCCGCGGACAGGACGGGTCGGCTTCTTTGCGCGAGCATCGATCGAGTTCGTCTGGGATAGCCTGCCCCAGGAGCGCTCGCGCGAGCGCCTGGTTGAATCCTGCACATCTGGCGCTGCCGGCCTCAATCAGCGGGCGCCGGATCAGCAATGGATCGTCCAGCATCAGCGCGAGTGCGCTCGCCGCGTCGCAGGTGCCCGGATCGATTTCTCCCGACTTGATCCGCGGGGCGGCACGGTTGAACCAGGAAGCGACCGGCATATCCCCGAAGAAGCGACGCAGTGTCTGCGTGCACCACGGCTCATTCAAAATATCCTTGGCGATCACGTCGTGTCCTGCCGCCCTCAACGCCTGCATCTGGCGCGCATTGGTGGAGCAGCCGGGCTTTTGATAGAAAATGATTGTCGCCATGGTGGCCTGTTCGTGCACGTTGGGAACGATCAAAGGGACGCTGGCGGGTTTGAGAACGCTCGTCCTGGTCTACGGGCGGCTTGCATGGTTAGCGGCTCGATCAGCGTGTCCGGCCAGACTTGCATGATCGCGCTCCTCGGACCTGCCGAGGTGGTTTGCAGGGCGATCCGCAAGTTTCGTTCCACAGATGGGGACATCGAACTGCTGAAGGCAGGCGCGTGTTGCAGCTTGGTACTCGGATGTTCTGTTCGATTTCTGACAGGCCACCGAATCCTGTCATGTCCAAAACACCCGAGCTCTGCTGCGCTCTTGTGACGATTGTCGAACCAAATCAGGAGCTTACAAACGTCGGTAGGCACTGGCACGACGGTTGCTACTGCGATGCAGCACCACTGAGTGAGGGCTGAGTGCACGCCGACGCGCAAGACGAGCGATGCTCTCCTTCCCTTGGACCCGTGTGCCCCGTTTCTGAGAGAGAAACAAGCTCGCGCGCAAAACAGCGCGCAACGTTCGGCAAATCGGTTGATGGAGAGCAACATGTCTTCACTGAGACAAATCGCATTCTACGGCAAGGGCGGCATCGGCAAGTCGACGACTTCGCAGAATACGCTGGCAGCGCTGGCTGAGATGGGTCACAAGATCCTGATTGTGGGCTGTGACCCTAAAGCGGACTCGACCCGCTTGATCCTTCACGCCAAGGCTCAGGACACCATCTTGAGCCTCGCAGCCAGCGCCGGAAGTGTGGAGGACCTCGAACTCGAGGACGTCATGAAGATTGGCTACAAGGACATTCGCTGCGTCGAGTCAGGCGGGCCCGAGCCAGGTGTGGGCTGCGCGGGGCGCGGCGTCATTACCTCGATCAACTTCCTGGAGGAGAACGGTGCCTATGAGGGCATCGACTACGTGTCCTACGATGTGCTCGGCGACGTCGTCTGTGGCGGCTTTGCGATGCCGATCCGCGAAAACAAGGCACAAGAAATCTATATCGTGATGTCCGGTGAGATGATGGCGATGTACGCCGCCAACAACATCTCCAAAGGAATCCTCAAATATGCCAATTCCGGCGGTGTGCGGCTCGGGGGCCTGGTCTGCAACGAACGACAGACCGATAAGGAGCTGGAGTTGGCAGAGGCGCTGGCCAAGAAGCTGGGAACCACGCTGATCTATTTCGTACCGCGCGACAACATCGTACAGCACGCGGAGCTGCGCCGCATGACGGTGCTGGAGTATGCGCCCGATTCCAAGCAGGCCGATCATTATCGCAACCTCGCGACCAGGGTCCACAACAATGGCGGTAAAGGCATCATCCCGACTCCAATCTCGATGGACGAGCTCGAGGATATGCTGATGGAGCACGGCATTATGAAGCCGGTTGACGAATCCATCATTGGCAAGACCGCCGCCGAACTCGCGGCCTCGTAAAAGGCTGCGACTCGTGGCCTCGTAAGGGCACGCGAGCGGATGCCGGTCTCCCGAACCCCCATCCCCGGGAGATCGGCATTCTGGCGGAAGACCCGTCTCCGGGATGAGGACGCGGCGTGGCATGTTTGGCCGCTGTGGAGAAACCATCATGTTCGAAACGCAAACGCTTCCGTTCTCGGCCGGCGGGACGACCGACGCGAGCGAGGACCTTCATACGGGAATGGCCGCCTACCGCCTGCTCACTGGAGTGGCGCCCGCAGACGCCGACATTACCAGCGACAGAGATTTCGATCGTCATGTGCTGGCATCGATTCTGTCCGTTGCCACGATGGATGGTGGTCTACTTGCCGAGAAGGCTGGCCTGTCGTGCCACGAACTTGCTGCCGTGCTCGATCAATACTTCCCGTCAATCCAGATCGAAGTCGAGGAGCCGATCTCGAACTTTGAGTGCGACGGGGCCGACGAGATCGCAATGGTGCGTGACCTTCTGCTCGCGCAACGATCGACGAACGGAGATATCGGCCGCTGGCTGGCTGCAATGATCGCGCGCCGCGCCATAGAGCCAAACCACCTGTGGGAGGATCTTGGATTGCGCAATCGTGGCGAGCTCTCTCGGCTCCTCAACCGCCATTTCGCGCCGCTCGCCGCGCGCAATATCAACAATATGCGATGGAAGCGCTTCTTCTATCGCATGCTGTGCGAAGATGATGGCCTCCTGATGTGCACGACGCCGGTATGCACACAATGCAACGACTTCAGTGTCTGCTTTGGCGATGAAAGCGGCGAGAGCCGGATGGCCGAACGCCGACGCGACGTTTTGCTGCGGGCGGCTCCCTGATCTCAAGCCCACTTAGGGCACGCACAAGTCTGGTGTTCCAGGCGATTTCTCCACCCACGCAAGCCGCGTTAGCTCGAGCTCAGCGTGACAAGAATTGAATTGAGGCGTCGACATTGTAACGCTGTCGCGTTTGCGACACTCGGCTCACTACGAAAGGGTTGAGTTGTCAATGACTTGAGGAGAGGGCGGCGTGGCATGGCGGTTGCTGAAACGCTGCTTGATCAAACACGGTAAGGAGTTGTCGTGATCGCTGCCACTGCCAAACCTTCCTGGTCCGAGATGACACGGGCCACGCCGATCGTGCTCAATGACACGACCCTGCGCGACGGCGAACAGGCGCCTGGCGTTGCGTTCAGCGCGGATGAGAAGCTCGCGATCGCGCAGGCGCTGGCGCGGGCAGGAGTCACGGAGCTCGAGGCAGGAACGCCCGCCATGGGCGGTGAGGAGATTGCTGCCATCCGCACCATTGTCGAGGCGGCTCTTCCGCTGACCACGATTGGCTGGTGCCGGATGCGTGAAGCCGATGTCGACGCGGCGATCGAGGCAAAGCTGTCCATGGTCAATATGTCGATCCCGGCCTCCGATGTGCAGATCGCCGCCAAGATCGGCGGCAGTCGCCAGCTGGCGCTCGAACGGGTGAAGCAGGTGGTGGGTTACGCCCGTGAGCGGGGGCTTGAGGTCGCGGTCGGCGGAGAGGACGCCTCCCGCGCCGATATCGAATTTCTCAAGCGGCTGATCGCAGCCGCAGAAGCCGCGGGTGCGCGGCGATTTCGTATTGCCGATACGCTCAGTGTGCTCGATCCCGATTCCACCTATGCCCTGGTCGGGGAGCTACGCGCGGCCGCGAATCTTGAGCTCGAATTTCACGGCCACGATGATCTCGGGCTTGCGACCGCAAATACGCTTGCAGCCATCAAGGGCGGCGCGAGCCATGCCTCGGTGACCGTCATCGGACTGGGCGAGCGGGCCGGAAATGCCCCGCTGGAGGAAGTCGCGGTGGCACTTCAACAGCTCTACGGAGTCGAGACCGGCATCATTCTGTCGGAACTCGAGAACGTCGCGACCGTGGTCGCGGCCGCGGCGGCGCGTACGATTCCGCTGAATAAGGCGATCGTGGGTGAGCACGTGTTCACTCATGAATCAGGTATTCATGTCGATGGCCTGTTGAAGGATCAACGCACCTATCAGTCGCTTGATCCCCACCTGTTCGGTCGCTCCAACCGCTTTGCGATCGGAAAGCATTCCGGGCTTTCGGCAATCACCTTGCTGCTCGACGAATTGCAGCTTGCAGCCAACGCCGATCAAGCAAGGCAGATACTTTCGCGCGTGCAAAAGCATGCCATCGCGCACAAACTGCCGGTTCAGCGCGAGACGGTGATTTCCATCTGGCGCGACGTCTGCGAACACTCTTGAGGCGGCGATGTCCAGCATTGTCGCTTGCGAACGCTTCGAAAAAGCCGCCGCACGCCGAGCGCAGTCTTCGATCTCGTTGATCGGCGAAAATAGTGCAGCCGTCCGCTCGTGCTTGCGCGGCGCGCTCCGTGGACTCCAGAGCTTTTGGTCCTGTGGCGGTCCACCGGCCAAGGCAACCGACAGGTGCCGCCGAGCCTCGAAAGGCTGCGTCGTACTCGGCCCGGACGTCGAGAGGATCCCTCCCTCGACGGGCGGCAAAGGCGCGGGTCAATGCAAATTCTCCGGCCATCGCGCATGCTCAACGCTACGCCACTGTGCGCGATCTTCTGACATGCCTGCGGCCGCAAGGCGGTCATTTCCGGCCTGCTCACCTCGAGCGTTACTGTCAGCTGATCACGACTCCTGCCGGCGATGTCATCGCCATTCCGGTCCATTTATTCGAACTTTTACAGGCGTGGTCGAGCGATATCTAGCGCCTGCGCGAGGAGCGACTGTATCGAGAGCATCAGGCTTTGCCGGATTTCAACGAGCCACCGGCGGCCCAACCCGACGGAGATTTTTCGATGAACGGCGCACAGGGAACAGGCAGCATCCTGGATCGACTCGACGAAGCCTCCTCGGCGGAAGACTTTTTTGCACTGCTCGGCGTTCCCTACGACCCCAAGATCCTCAATGTCGCGCGCCTGCATGTCTTAAGGCGCATGGGGCAATATCTCGCCAAGGAACAATTCGCTGGGGTCGCGGAGGCGGAGGTGACGGAGCGTTGCAAGGCGATGCTGGAGCGGGCCTACGCCGATTTTGTGGCGTCATCGCCGATCGAGCAGCGGGTCTTCAAGGTGTTGAAGGATGCAGTCGTCGAACCGAAGAAGCCGGCGGCATTCGTGCCGCTGAGTGCACTGAAGTAGTCCTGGGCATCACGTCGCTGCCCTCAATGGGCGTTGTTTCGGCGTGTTACGTCGTCTTCGCTTTCATCCGGATCGGCTGCGCGGCGAAATACAAGGCGGTGCTGTCACATTCCGGACTGATGTCCGGAGTCGTCGTGTCGGCGATCGTGACTACGCCGTCCAATCAGCCTCAAGCGGTTGCTTTGACACATGATTTTCGGCGGCCTCGCAACTGGTATGGCGCTTGCTGTCCGGCAGTCTGTTAGCGACGCCGACGCTACAGACTTGGCAAGGTCCGAAGAGAGTTAAGGAAGATCAATGACGTTTCTTTCACTGCTCGCCGCTCGCGCCGCATCAGTTTGCGGACCAAAGCTTGCGTTCGAAATCGCCTTTGACGCGGTCGAGGCCGGGCTTGGCCGGAAGGTGGTGGCCAATGGGTCGTTCCTGCACCCGCGCAACAGCTGGAGAAAACATGCATAACGTCGTGTATATCAAGTCGGTCCTCGGTTCGGCGCAGTCCCGCGTCCAGCGCTTGACTAACAGCATCAAATGTCGAGGGAAGCGGCCGCAGACGGCTTGCTCGTCCGGCGCCACGCACGAACGTCACAAGCGGCTCAGCAGCAACGTCACATGGCTCGCCACGTCGTATGCGGCGCGCTGTGCCGCGGCTGGGGTGCAAGCATCTCGCGCAAGGCGCACTTGCCTGGCCGATCGTGCCGGACGTGATCTGCCAGATTCGACGCGGTTGCAGGGGCGGCGCGGTGCCAGCGGTGACGCTCGTCGTGAAACGGAGTGGGCAGGGTCTGCTGTCGAGAAAAGCTCGAACTACGATCCGCGCGGTACGGCCGCCATCGTCAAGCGCCTCCTTACTCACCGCGCCTGCACCGGGAAGACAGGCCCCGTGCAGACTGCCGAGAAGCTGTCAGATGCTGATCAGGTCCATCTTCGGGGACGACCCGGCAGGAAGACTAATCTTATGGCGCAGGTGCGCAGGTTCTGAGGGGAATTCATAGATATGAGCAAAGTCACTCAAGCCGCGATGCCGGCCGCAGGCGGTCGCGCAGCAGCCAAAAAAGAACTGCCGGAGCATTTCAAGGCCTACAAGCATGTCTGGGTCTTCGTCGAGCAGGAGCGCGGTCAAGTGCATCCCGTCTCCTGGGAGCTCATGGGCGCCGGCCGACGGCTCGCCGACAGGCTGAATGTCGATCTCGCCGCCGTTGTCATCGGTCCGGAAGGAGAGACCACGCGTAACGCCGCCCTTGAAGCCTTCTGCTACGGCGCCGATCTGAGTTATCTCGTCTCCGATAGTGTGCTGGCAGAGTATCGCAACGAATCCTATACCAAGGCGCTAACCGATCTCGTCAACACCTATAAGCCCGAGATCTTGCTGTTGGGAGCGACCACCCTCGGCCGCGACCTTGCGGGTTCTGTCGCGACCACGCTATTGACCGGGCTCACCGCCGATTGCACCGCCCTCGAAGTCGATGCCGATGGTTCGCTTGCGGCCACGCGTCCGACCTTTGGCGGTTCGCTGCTTTGCACGATCTATACGTTGAATTACAGGCCGCAGATGGCAACAGTCCGCCCGCGCGTCATGCCGATGCCCGAGCGCGTGATGCGCGATGCCGCCCGCATCATCATCCATCCGCTCGGTCTCATTGAAGACAGTATTGTCACCAAGGTGCTGTCGTTTATCCCAGATCGCGATTCCGAAACATCCAAGCTCGCTTATGCCGATGTCGTGGTAGCCGGCGGCCTAGGGCTTGGATCGTCGGAGAACTTCGAGCTGGTGCGCCAACTCGCAGGCGTGCTTGGCGCCGAATATGGTTGCTCGCGCCCTCTGGTCCAGAAGGGTTGGGTTCACTCTGAGCGCCAGATCGGCCAAACCGGCAAGACCATCCGACCAAAGCTCTATATTGCTGCCGGCATTTCCGGCGCGATCCAGCACAGGGTCGGCGTGGAGGGCGCCGATCTGATCGTCGCGATCAATACCGACAAGAACGCCCCGATCTTCGATTTTGCCCATATCGCGATCGTCAATGACGCCATGCAGTTGTTACCGTCGTTGACGGCGGCATTTCGAGCGCGGCTTTTGCCACAGTCGCGCGCCCGGATCGCAAGCTAGAGGAGATTGTCATGATCCAGGAGAGATTCGATGCGATCGTTGTCGGGGCCGGCATGGCTGGAAACGCTGCGGCGCTGACCATGGCCGAACGCGGGATGAAGGTCCTGCAGCTCGAGCGCGGCGAATATGCCGGATCGAAGAACGTCCAGGGCGCGATCCTCTATGCCGATATGATGGAAAAGCTGATACCCGACTTTCGCGAGGACGCGCCGCTCGAACGTCATTTGGTCGAGCAGCGGTTTTGGATGATGGACGATCGGTCCCACGTCGGCATGCATTACCGCTCCGAAGACTTCAACGAGGAGCGGCCAAACCGCTACACCATCATCCGCGCGCAGTTCGACAAATGGTTCTCGTCGAAAGTGCGGGAGGCTGGCGCGACCGTTCTGTATGAGACCACGGCCACCGAGCTTGTACGAGACAATTACGGGAAAGTCAGAGGTGTTCGGACGGATCGCCGTGACGGTGAAATCCAAGCCGACGTCGTTGTGCTGGCGGAAGGCGTCAATGGCCTGCTCGGGACGCGCGCGGGCTTGCGTGCGCGGCCGACACCCGACAAAGTGGCACTCGCGGTGAAGGAAATGCACTTTTTGCCACGCGAGACGATCGAGGCTCGTTTCAATCTCAAGGACGACGAAGGCGTCGTGATCGAGGCGGCGGGAACCATTTCCCGCGGCATGACCGGGATGGGCTTTATCTATGCCAACAAGGAGTCCATTTCGCTCGGCATTGGCTGTCTTGTCGCCGACTTCCAGCGGACCGGCGAGACACCCTACGGGCTGTTGGATCACTTCAAGAAGCATCCGTCCGTGGCATCGTTGATCGCAGGCTCCGAGGTCAAGGAATATTCCGCGCATCTCATTCCCGAGGGCGGATATAGGGCAATCCCGCAGCTCTACGGAGAGGGCTGGGTGGTGGTGGGCGACGCCGCGCAATTCAACAACGCGGTTCATCGCGAAGGCTCCAACCTCGCGATGACCTCAGGCCGCATCGCGGCCGAAGCGATTTCTCAGGTGAAATCGCGCCGCGATGGCATGACCGCAAAAAATCTGTCGCTCTACAAGAAAATGCTGGACGAGTCCTTCGTGATCAAGGATCTCAAGAAGTACAAGGATTTACCGCGGCTGATGCATACCAATTGCCAAAGCTTCTTTCTCACCTATCCGCAGCTCGTCTCCCGCGCAATGCAGAACTTCGTGCGCGTCGATGGTACGCCGAAGGTCGATAAGGAGAAAGTGACAATCAAATCCTTCGTCAAGGCGCGGTCCTGGACAGGCCTGTTCGGAGATGCCGTCCGTTTTGCTCGCGCGTGGCGCTGACGAGCAATGTCGAAGCTGGACAAAGGAGACTGGAACATGAATGCCGAGCAGTCGGTACGCGTCGAGGACAAGTTATACTACAATCGCTATCTCGTCGATGTCGGTCGCCCGCACGTCAAGGTCCGCCGGCACACGACGCCGTCGCCGCAGCTGCTTGCACTTTTGAGAGCCTGCCCCGCGCGCTGCTACGAACTCAACGACAAGGGCCAGGTCGAAGTCGCGGTCGACGGCTGCATTGAATGCGGTACCTGCCGCGTGATCGCCGAACCGACTGGCGACATCGAATGGAACTATCCGCGCGGCGGATATGGGGTGCTATTCAAATTCGGCTGAAAGGTGCACGAAACGGGGGAGTGATCTCCGTCTCGAACGGTAGTCACCGACGCACCCATTCTGCCTGGCCAGGCTCGTGCGCGGAAGGCGAGAGTTCGAGCAGGGCTCGAATGGTGGAGCGCTCTTGCAAGCCGAGCCTTGGCTATCTGCCTTTCACTCCGGCGCCGCGAATAGCTGGAGAGGGCCGATCACCCGTCGCGGCAGGCAGCTCGGGCCCGGCCGCTTCGATCGCAACCGCAACTGACTGCACGACGGCGGCAAAGCGCACCGCCGTCTGAATTGCTTCGGAACTGACGCCTGCTGCCCGCAGCGCCTTCTCGTGGGCGTCGAGACAGGTGCCGCGGCCGTTGATCGCCGAAACTGCCAGCGACCACAGCTCGAAATCGGATTTGTCTACCCCGGGATTGCCGATCACGTTCATACGCAGCCTCGCCGCCATCGTCTTGTATTCCGGGTTGGAAGCCAGGTGCACGAAGCGGTAGTAGACGTTGTTCATCGCCATCACGCAGGCTGCGGATTTTGCCGCGGTGATCGCCTCTGGCCGCATCACGGCGGCCGCGGCCGACTCCATCGCGGCGATCACGGCCGGATGACGAGTGGCGATCGCGCTCGCCAGCAGCAGTCCATACTGGCGCTGCGGTGACAGCGTCTCATCGGCCACCAAGGACGCCAGGTTGAGCCGGACATCCTTGGCGAAGTCAGGGATTTTCTCTTTCAGTTGCTCGATCGATGACATGCCGCCTCAAGCAACTTTCAAGGTTTCGCCACCGATCTCGCGGTTGCAGGGACAGAGCTCGTCGGTTTGCAGCGCGTCCAAAACGCGTAACGTGTCCTTAGGGCTACGGCCGACATTGAGGTTCGTGGCATAGAGGTGCTGGATGGTGTTGTCGGGGTCAGCGATAAAGGTGTAGCGATAGGCGACACCGTCTGGCGAACGCACGCCGAGGCCGTCGACAAGCGCTCCCTTGGTGTCGGCAAACTGCCAGATAGGCAAATTGCGCAGGTCCTCGTGCGCGCGCCGCCAGGCCAGCTTGCAGAACTCGTTGTCCGTCGAGCCACCGAGCACGACCGCCTCACGATCGGCAAAGTCTTTGGACAGCCGAGCAAACTCGGCGATCTCGGTCGGGCAGACGAAGGTAAAGTCCTTGGGATAGAAGAAGATGATCTTCCATTTCCCCGGGAAGCTCTTTTCAGTCAGCGTCTCGAACGCGCTCTGTCCTTCTTCTTCGTGCGCGTGAAACCCGGGCTTCACGCCAGTGATTTCGAACGGTGGCAACTTACAACCAATTCCGAGCATGCTTGTCCTCACTAAAATTGCTCCGCAGGGATCCTGAAGCATGGGCGAAGCAAGCGACATGCCATTTGTTCGCAAGATGCAATTGTCGACGGTGCAGCAAGGAAGGCGCATCATGGGCGTTGGAACCCCAGTTTGGCTTAGAACTGCCTTCACCCGGATCAAGACGAGTTGCGGTCGCGGACGCCTTTGAGCCAGGAGTCGAAGCGATGCGTCCGTCTAAGTCGAGTGCTGACGCGGTCGTAGGGCTTCACAGGGCGGAACCCAACACAGCCGGGTTTGCCGGGCCCGCGCTGAACAGCACGCCCGTAAATACAACTCGTCACGTCATGAATGAAAGAGTTTAAGGCTGCTTCCGCAGATGACGAGTGAATCGGCCGGATCGTCGGGGATCCGCCGTCGTCGATCGCGTCGGGACCGTGATCAGCCTGTCGGGTATGATCGTTCCCAGATGGCTGTGGCTGGAATTGTGTACGCGGATGGCCGCCAGGTGCTTGTCGACACGGTTCCACCATCGCGCCATGCATTGGCGCTCGCACGCAAGCGTCGTGAAGGCGTCCCCGGTGAAAGCCCGCCAGTCAGCAAGACATTTTGCGGGGACGGCCGTAAGAAGTGGCAAGCCATGCACGATCGCATCAGAAAATTCGGCGCGTAGGCCCTGGCCCAATGCCTCCTGGCTGGAGAATTTGTTGATCACGATAAGATCGGCGTTCTCGTTGATCGCCCGGGATACGACGCTTGCGGCTTCGGCAAGTCCACTCGTATCGAGCTTGCAGGAGGTCGCTCCTGTCCCAGGGATTGACAGATCGAAATCTCGCGTCCTGTCGCAATGTCGACCGCGAGCATGATCGTCGTGCCGTTTGCGTTCTCGACGTATCGTTGGACAATCCCGCCGACTCGTGCGCCTTGATGAGCGAGATCCTGAGCAAAGTCGGCGAGCAGGGCATCGACGTGGTCTTCGGGCCGGTAGAGAATGGCGGCCAAGAAATTTGGATCGATCTCGCCAAATGCGGTGGTCATGGTTTGATCCTATTGTTGCTCATTCGCCCGCGTCGCAGCCGCCACGGCGCGCGGTGACGGATCGAAGGCAGCGACCGGCAAGAAGCGCGCGACTTCGGCGAAAACGTCCATCCCGTCGGAGAGCCCCAGGGCATCGAAGGATCGACGCGGAATGCGCGCCAGAATCTGGGCGGCTGAGCCTCCAATTTCGAGCGCGAGCACCAACGTGGCCTCAGCCGCGTCGAACGGCATCGAGGCTTTGATGCGTGCCGGAATGATATTGAGGATCGAGCTCGCGCGCGGCGCCTCGCGCGCGACGCTGACGTCACGGGCCGCAATGCGCAGCCGTCGCCGGGTGCCTGGCGCAAGCGGCGTCCCGGGCACCAACAGGCGCGCGCCTTTGAGGCGCAGGATGATTAATCCATATCGTCCGTCGTAGCCGCTGACGACAGCGTCAAGACTGACTGCGGCATCGCGGCGCGAGGCAAGTGGCAGGGCAGGATCGCTTTGCAAGGCCTGTAACGGGCCAGCAGCGGTCACGGTTCCATGTTCCATCATGACCAGATGATCGGCAAAATGTTCTATATCGGCCGCATGATGGCTGAGATAGATCATTGGCAGTGTAGGATTTTCGTGCAACCGCTCAAGGAATGGACGAATCTCTCGATTTTGCGCAGCGAGCAAATCCTCCACCACGAGGAGCTGGGGTTTTGACAACAAGGCGGAGCCTATCGCGACACGTTGCCGTTCGTCGGCCGACAGAGTTGAGGCCGAGCGGTCAAGCAGCGACGCCAGGCCAAGCAGTTCGACCACTTCATTGCAGTCAACCTTGGTTGGTGTGGACTTGGCGGCGGCGTAAAGCAAGTTGCGTCTGACGGACAGCTGCGAAAACAGGATCGGGCGCTGGGCAACATAGGCGACGGGGCGCAGATGCGGCGGGCGGAACCTGGCCTCGTCCTGCCACACCTCACCATCGAGCGCACAGAAGCCGGCCGGCAGGCGCGTAAAGCCGGCGATGCAGCGCGCGACGGTCTTCTTGCCGCAACCTGGCGGGCCGACGATCGCGGTTATACCCTTGGCCGGTACGCTAAACTGCGCATCAAGCGGGATGCGCCCGCGAGAGCCGCTGAACGCAACTTCGATACAGCCTGGTTTTGCTGCTCTCACTTGTCGGCGCTCATGCTGCAAATTTCGATTAAGGCAACAAGCAGGATCACCGCAAGCAGCAAGATCAGCGTGCCGCCAACGAGCCAGTTCGTTTCGCTCCAGCGTGACGTCTGCATCACGGCGATGCCATAAGGCGCGGCCGCAGCATTGCAGGTTGACAGCTGTACGATAGGCGGCGCTTTGAATAGTTCCGTGCCGTTTACGAGGGCCGCAGTCGAGCGCCGCAACGCGTGCCGGCCGATCACACAGCTGAACAAGGTTTTCGCACTTGTGGGACGATGCTCGACCAGTCCGATCGGACGCAGCACCGCTTGTGGGGCCTGGCCGCATTGCCCGCGGGTCGTGATAAAGTCAAAGGTGGCCTCGCGCCCTGCGTTTTTGCAACGTGCCGCAATGACGTCGGCTGGCCGTGTGGACTGCGGGCCTATCACCAAAGTACGGTTTATTGCCAGCGCATCTGCGTGCACAGGCTGCGTCAGAGTTGCATCGATTGGGATCAATTGACCAGGCTCATCGCGACTCCAGAAGCCGGTACTGCAACCGCTCTTGCCGCTGCAGCACCTTGCGCCCCATCCCAGCAAGCTTCGTGCCGCTCGAGCAATACTGTGCCGAACAGTTTTCGCGCCAATCGAACCGAGGACAGGTGGCTCAGCGCCGTACTCTCGAATGGCTGCGCGTTATGCTCGGGTCTTCGACGTTGCAGTCCTCCAACCGCATATCGCGGATGGGAGAGATGGTCGGACGGCTCTGCGTTGAACTGTCAAGGATGAGTTCGTCTGACGATGTGATGACCGAGACGTCTACCGTGGGCATAAGCCGACATTGTTGGAATGTGTACGATCTCGATCTCATCGATCGAGCTACCCGAGGGAAATGCGTCGCCCGACGGCTACTGTGATGGCATTGACCCCTTAGCTAGAAGTTTAGTGATCTCTTGGACGGACCTTTCAGAGATTTCAGGCATCTATGCTTCATGAGCATCACGATCGACCTCCTCGCACGACTTTGGCGACCATCGCGCCAAGAGTGAGCACCGTGCGCCCAAGCGCAAACTCCCGAACGATTTCCTGATTTCATCGAGCAGCACGCCGGCAGGCCTTGTCTGAGAGCGCACAAATTCGCGCCTCACTCGCTCGTGCTGGCACATAGGACTGGCCATGGCTATCGCTTCGCTGCGCATCAGCGCCCCCAAATCCCCCTATCGGGACTGCGACATCACACTCGTGGAGGCAGCGGACCCAACGGCAGCGTAAGTGTCATGTGCACCGATGCGGAGACCGGCTTGATCATAGGCAGCCCGTCCATCGCGTCGAGCCGCTGCGATTATCTGCGAAATGTCGGAGCAGACGAGGTCATCCGCCTGATCGGCGGCACCTACCGCCTAGCCTCGGTCGCTGTCGATATCGGAGCGCAGGATCTCGCCAGGCGGAGCCGTCGGATAACGGACGAGTTGCGGTTAGCCCCACGGTTGTGGCGACGGACACGGCGACGACGAGGTTCGTGAACGGCTCCGTGCATTGCGCTCGAACACTTGCGTCGACGGCGTCGCCTCATTTGCGCTTGCCGGGTGCTATGCTGACGGCGAAATGGGCCGGGCGCAATGGTGCATCGTGCGTCAGCTGGTCGACAGCTAAACCTGGCAGTTGAAGACCTCTCTACCCGGAATGGCAGCTCCGGCTTGATCCGCTCACGACCTTGGGCGGGCGTTCAGCACTCTTGGTTGGCAACGGCGGTCTTTGATCTCTGCTTTGTCATTCAGGTGATGTTCGTCCGTCGTGACGACTCAGGCTTTGAAAAGTGCCGGTCTGACGCATTCCCTTGCTTGGTGACAGCAGAGGTTGGATCTATGGACGCAGGACGGGCTCAGCGGGGCGCTCGCACGACTTCCGAAACGTCGGAAACTGGTGAAACTTCCGAACCGAGGGAGCGATGGGGCGAAGCCATGACACTGGCGAGGGCGTCTGCCGCCGATCAGACTCCTCGCGAAGCTTCGGCTCCGAGCGAATCGCCGCGCAATCAGGTTGCGGAGAACAGGGCTGCCGAAGAGGGGCAGGGCGAGAACACGAACGGGCCGGAGGCGACGAGGCGAACGAGAGCTTGGGAAGAGGCGGGCGATATCGATGAAGCGCTGGATTTGTCGTCATTGTCCCTGACCACCTTGCCGGCTGCTCTCCCGGCCGGCCTCCGCCGCCTGAATCTTGACGACAACCAGTTGACCACTTTACCCCATCCTCTTCCGGCCGGTCTCCGGCGGCTCTATGCCAGCGGCAATCGCCTATCCAGTCTGCCCGACCTTCCTGCCGCACTGCGGCGGCTTTACGCCATCAGCAATCGGCTAACCAGCCTGCCCGCTGAGCTGCCGCCCGGGCTCCGCCGCCTGAACGTCAACAGCAATCGGCTAACCGATCTGCCCGACCTTCCACCAACACTTCAGGAGCTCGATGCCAGCGGCAACCATCTGACCAGCCTGCCCGCCCTTCCAGCCGGGCTCGAGCGCTTGAACGTCGACTATAATCAGCTGGCCGATCTCCCCGATCCCCTTCCGGCTGCGCTCGAGTGGCTCAGCGCCAGCCACAATCGGCTAACCAGCTTGCCCGAGACTGTCCCGTCAGAGCTCCTATGGCTTGATGCCAGCAATAACCAGTTGACCAGCGTGCCCGAGCCCCTGCTGGCCCGGCTAGGTCGAGAGTCCAGCATCAACCTGGAGGATAATCCGCTGCCCGAGGAGGTGCAGGCCAACCTGATGACGGCCCTGCAGTCTGGGGACTACGCTGGCCCGCAGGTGTTTTTTACAGGGGATGAAGGGGTCGCACAAGTTCAGGCGCGCTCCTTGTCCGATGTTGTCGCGGACTGGCTCGTTGGTGAGCCGAAGATGGTGGCCGCCTGGCAGGGCTTCGCCCAAGAACCGGGCGCCCAGCAATACGCACACTGTCTGGACAGGCTGAGAGGTACCGTGAACTACGGCAATGAGACGTTCCGGCAGGCGGTGCGCGATGACCTGAGGCAAGCTGCGATCAGGCCGCGATTGCGCGAGCAGTACTTCCAACTCGCCCTCGACGCGAGCACGAGTTGCGAAGATCGCATCACTTTGACTTGGAATGGCATGCAGACCGCCCGTCTGAACGTTGATGTCGAGGACGGGGTCTATGACGGGCGGCTCGAGGAACTGCTCCAGCACGGTCGTGTCATGTTCCGCCTGGAGACGCTGGACGGCATCGCGCGCGACAGGGTCAAGTCGCTCCGCCGCGCCGATCCGGACTCCGACGTCGACGAGATCGAAGTCTACCTTGCTTACCAGAATCAGCTGCGTGACCCGCTGGAATTGTTGCACATCGCCCCCGACATGCGCTTCTTGGCCGTCTCGCACGTCGATCAGAACGACGTCGCTGCGGCTGAGACATTCGTGCGGAACCAGGAGAAAACAGGGTTCGCCGATTATCTGGCAACGCGCTGGCAACCTTGGGCGACGGTCGCGCGCCGTATCGCGCCCAAAGACTACGAAGCGATGGAGAAGCGGCTCGCCGATGCAGTAGAAAATGAATTCAAGACTCGCTTGGCCCAAAGCCTCGCCGCGCTTCAGATGACCGCAGACACCCAGGCATCCTCTTCCACGTCCTGGTTGCAGGATGCCGAGCGGGAGCTTGGAGCCGAGATCAGCAGCAAGCTCGCTTGCGAGATCAAGGGCGATCTCCTGCGCAAGGTGCTCACAGACCGAGGGCTTGCGCTCTGAAGCGGTCCTCCAAGGGCAAGGGCCGTCGATCCATCCGCAATCGTCATTACAGTCATGACCTTTTCGGAGATCGACGCCGCAGATGGCAACGGCCTCTTCATTTCTCCTGCATTTGTAGTGTGCGCTGCTCGGATCACGCAAACCAGCAGCCGCAAATCGTTCCCGATTCCGGGAGCCAGCCGCCTGGTTAGCTCGCCGCGCGGCGATTGGCGCGAGCTTGCGATCTGGCGTTCATTTGGCCTTGAGTCCCGAGTGCGACAGCCCTGCCGCAAGCAAGTCGCTCGAATTGTGCTGTCGCTCTGTCGGCATTGGCAACAACCGCTGCGCACAACCTTCGACAGTCGGTTGTGCGCCGGGCGGCCAGGTCGTCGGCATCGGCGACCGCCATGCTGCATGCTCGCGCCCGGGCCTCGACATGTGCAACGCAGGACATATTTTCGCGCCCGACGTTTAAAGGGCTTGAATCGCACGTAGCGTCAGGTCGTACGATCTGAAGTACAAGGCGACGGCCCCGAAGCCTCACGATGGATAACAAACGTTGCGAATGTCCAAAGACTTCAGTCTCGCTCTGCCCGAGGCCGCTGCATGCGCCTTGCGTCGCTTACGCCCCGCGCGGGTAACGTCCCTGCGTTTGCGGCCTGAGCAGGGCATTCCATTCGGGGTCAAACCGGGGCGCCTTCGCTTTACCGCTGTGCAGCGACGGCGTACCAGGATCAGGCCCCATCTTGGCTGGCCCGCGTGCTCGTCTTTGCGGACGAAGGTAGCCAGGCTTGCGAGGTCACTGAAATCGCATGACGGGTCGATTGCGTGGCCGTAAATGGCTTCGTTTTCCTTGTGCGGCTACTTCGTCACCAACGTCTTGGACGCGCGCGTGCAAGAGGAGCGAGCGGTGCGCGGTTTGACGTCGCTCTAGCTCTGAGGTTCCTCATCCAGCATCGCCGCGTGGATCATTCCCTTCGGCCCTCGGGGCTCCCAGGTCATCGGTTGGCCGTAGAATCATCAACTATAGTTACGCAGGACGTTCGAGACCGGCCATGTATCAAGCCGCACAAATCGAGACGTCCCGATCTCGATTCGTGGCGCTGTTCAACAGCAAGCGAAGCCAGTCTCAGCCGCGAGGTTGTGGCCGTCTCGAGAACGATGATCAGCAAGCGCCTTGGGAGCGCCGCCTGGTCGCAAACATCGCGTTCCCTGCCTCGCCGCTTTGGCAGCTTCCACCTGTTCTCCGGTAGACGGGTGATGTTGCGCATTCAAACAATCCTGGAGGACGTGCGGGTCAAGAGAGATGCCGTGAACCAAGGGTCGCGCACTCGTTGGATCTATAAAGGACCTCGCTTTGCGACGGCTATCGCGGTCGTGGCGATAATAACGGCTTTGTACACGGAACACGCACGTGCTCGAGCGGTAGAAGCAGAGGACGCATTGTCGTCTTGCAGGTTGGATTTGACGCGCTTTTGTGGCCACTTTACTGGACGTCAGGATACGGATGTCGTTATGTTCTGTCTCAGAGATAACTTCAAAACCTTGCGTGCTGAATGCCGTCGCGCCATTCCGGTCGCGACGGAACGAAAGGAAAGCGCGAAACGAGGCGGCGTCCACAAGAAGGCAGCGTCGCGTGTGATCCGTCGTGAGAAACCATCGAAGCGGTCGATTCGGAAACGGTGACGGAATGAGTTTCCGAACCGATGCTCCACGAAAGTCTTCATCACGCTGAGTGAATCGAGGTTGATCAATCGGGTAGGAAGCGGGAGGAGACGAGTTTGCTCGCGTCTCGGCCAAGATGTGTTCTTCGACAATGTGCCCGATCCTCGTCACTTATTGATGTTCTAACGACGCGTACCTCGATTGACGTCAGAACCGCAGCGTCAGAGGAAATGTTGTCGCCAAGAGTCGCTCAAAAGTAGAATGTTGCTCAAGCAGGCGCTTTTCAAGGGCGTGTCGTTCCGCGTCCGGCAACTCGGCTTCGAGCAACCGACGACAACGCCAAATGCTGTTTCTTACCGATCTTATCTCGCTCAATCTGTCGTCAATTGACGTCATCACGCAAGCTGACCCGACTTTCAAGTCGCCAAGAAACCCGTCCAATCTCCCAATCTTAGGCAGCCCTCCCACGAAGCGATGTTCAATTCGATTAAGTCGCTGAGGAGAGCCTGTCACAGATTGCTTAGGTGGTCAGGAGAGCGAAGGCATGGTGTGCACGAAGGCCCTCATCAATCGATTATCATCTTGTCACTGCGCATGTGTTGGAATTTGCCGCAGGTCGAGAGGTTTCCCTGCGTTATGGTCATCTACGGTGCGGAATTCATGCGCGCTCCTACCAAGCTTGGTGGGCGCGCATGAGAGAAGTTCTTTCTAGACGGGCGAATCAAACGTGACGCGGGATACGCTCGTCTCTCTGGGGCCGAGTCCACAAGGACGATGTGCTCGTGCCGGGATCGACTGCGAAGATATCAGCGGTTGATCACGAGCCATGGTCGGGCTTTCTCGCCTCAGCTGATGGGAGGGCTGGAATGGCTTCTTGGTCGAAGCCGGCGGTCGGTCCGGGGTCGAACCGGCCGGGTCCTGATCTCGTCTCGACGCTGCCAGTATTGACATGAGCGTGGCCGACCTTGTTCATCGGCGGGTGCTCGGATCTGCGCCTAGACGAGAGCAGCAGTTCGCAAGCCGTTGTGACGATGCGACCGCCGATGGCGCTAGCGCGACCGGCGCGTCCGCTCGCGGCGATCCAGACCGCGCCCGGTCGCACGCCGAGTTCCGGGCGCGGCAATCGCCTCTTCGGTCAACGAGCGGGGTGCGTGCGCTCATCAACGTCACGGAATAGGCTATCTCCGCATCTGCGTCCAATTGGAACACGCCAATCGCGCTCGAACCAATCAACAGAACGAACCGACCGTGCTCGATACCTCAGGTGGCGCGAGCAGGCGGCCTTCCTCCATGGCGGGCCATGCCACAAACCCGCGCTGTGATACCCGGCTGAGCGTTTCGGTCAGGTGTACGTCGCTCTCTGCATAGGCCAGTTTACCGCTTGAACCTTACGTCGCGTCAGGTTGTAGGTTCGAAAGGCGATGAACGAGGCTATGCCGCGCAGGGATCATGATGCATTGGCACTCAAACTCGAGCAGCTTGCTCATCCTCAGTTCTCTCGGTGGGAGGGGCTGTTGGTTAACCCCAGGTCCACCGAGCGTCAGGAAAAGCTGACACGCCAGCAGTTGATTGGTCCTAACGAGGAGCCTCGCGCCATGTGGCACAGAACGATCGAATGGCGTGACCACTGAAACGCTTTCGTGAAGGCTGCAGCCGCGCTCGCGATCAGGTCGGCCCGATCGATCAGTGACGGGAGGCTTGGCACGAGGCAGTTCATCTCCACTCTTGGGCGCCGGATGGGCGCATCGCTCGCATGGCCACGAGGGCGCTCGTGGGGGAAGTACGGGAGGTCTGATGTTCGCGCAAACGAAGCTCGATGCCGCGCTGAGTGAGATTGAACGGGCTCGCAACATCGCGGAATTCTCGACTGCGGTGGTCAGCCACGACAAGCAGTTGCGGATGACCGAACAGGCAGTGTTCTTGCAGAAGGCTGCTGCGGAGTTCCAGCGTAGATTCTTGACATGCTTCGAGGAAACCATCCGTGCGAGAAAATCGTGGGGCTACGCCACGACATGCAATGCCGTTAGCCGAAGGGCCGGTGGTCAGCCAGGCATGGAGGCATGCGAAAGGATAGCTGCCCAGTTATCGCGGTTTGATGACACCCTGATCAGGAAAGTCGGGATCAGGGCGCTGTCGATTTTTGCATCGTCATTCGGGCGCCATCCCAGAAGAGCGGAATGCCGCAACGGAGCAATCAGAATTGCCAAGTTCTGTCGCGATGAGAGCAGGTCACTTCGGGAATTGAACAATTTGAGCCTGGCAGCACTGGTAAATGGATTTTGCAAATGGCCGGAAGAGGCGGCCTTTCGCGAGGCCACCCTTGCGATCGCCGGTGAGATCACTTCCCGCGCGGGCGGCCGCGGCCGGCTCGCTGATTTTACGCAGCAGGGAATGGCAAACCTGGTGAACGGCTTTTGCAAATGGCCAGGAGAGCCAGCGTTATGCCAAGCCGCGGTCGTGCTCGCCCGTGAGGTCCAGCGCCGTGCCGCGCAGTTGCCAGAGTTTGCCCCCCAAGGATTGTCCATCCTGGTGAACGGTTTCAGCAAGTGGCCGGAAGAACCGGCGTGTGGTCAAGCCGCGGTTGCAATCGCGCATGAGGTCGTTCGGCGTGCCAAATGGTTTGATAGTTTCAGCCAGCAGGATTTGGCGAACCTGGTGAATGGCTTCAGCAAGTGGCCAGATGAGGTAGGCGCTCGTCAAGCGACAGTCGCGATCGCGCAGGAACTGCTTCGTAGTGCCGCCCAACTGCGTGGCTACACTCAGCAAGGCCTTGCGAACCTGGTGAATGGCTTCAGCAAATGGCCTGAGGATGAAGTCTGTCGCAGGGCCACCATCGCGATCGCAGGTGAGGTCCTTTACCGCGACAGCCAACTTCCGGATCATACTCATCAAGGATTGGCAAACCTGGTGAACGGCTTCAGCAAATGGGCGAACGAGGTGATCTCTCGTCAGGCCGCCGCCGCACTCGCTCGAGAGATCCTGCGCCGGTCCCCGCGGCTAGGTGATTTTACCCGTCAGGGATTGGCGCTCTTGGTGAACGGCTTCAGCAACTGGCCAGAGGCTCCGCCGTGCGGCCAAGCGGTCGTCGTGCTTGCGGGCGAGGTCCTCCGGCGCGCCAACCCTGAGACAGGACTGCCGGGTTTTACTGCTCAAGACCTGAGGGGGCTCGTGATGGGTCTCAGCAGATGGCCGGGGCAGGTGGCGTCTCGCCAAGCCGCAATCGCGGCTGCCGATGAGATCAATCGCCGTGGTATCGGGCTCTTTGATTTTACGCGGCTCGAAGCCGAGAGGTTGATCAACGCTTTTAGCCAATGGCCCGAAGAGGTCGCGCGCCACTCTGCCATAGTGGATATCACCACGGAGCTCCAAGTCATACAGCGTCAAACCGTAGCGAATTGCATTGGAGAGAAGCGATTAGATCACGCGCTCCATTCGGCGACAGACATAAGGGGTCTTTCGCAAGCAATCGTCGACCCGCATGGTGCGAAGACGCCGAAACCCGGAAGCCGCACGCAGCATAGCTCTCGCGGATCCATCCATGGTACGCAGATTCCCTAAGGCCGAGCCAATGCTTAGAAGAAAGCAACCCTTGATCCAGGCTGAGAACGACGTGGTCGAGCATATGCTCTCGTCATTGACGGCAATCTCATTGCAGAACCGCATTGCGCCCACCGATAAACAGGTGATGCATCATTTTGGGCTTGCTTGCGAAAGAGCGGGACTGATCGCAACGGATGAATCGACGATCCGGATCCTAAAGCGTGTCTCTCGAGAGATCCACGGGGCGCGGTCGGTGTTGGAGTTCATCGCTCGCGATGCGCGTCGACTACAGTGAAACAACTGCAGTGGTCGGTATCCACTGAACTGGAGCTATACGCTAGCTGGGTCTGCTCGGCCCGATCACTTGGCGACTATCAGAAGATCAGACGGCCGGACCGGCCTTGACGAGAATTGATGCCGTTATCCTAACGCGCGATGCGCGCCGAGCTCGACAAGCCGACTGTGCCAGGCATGTCGCGAACATAGGCTTCGACAGCGCCGGTGAAGCGGCGCATTGAATACAGCGATCCGGTCGAACCTCAGCATGGACAGCGGGCACGTCGGCCTTCCATACAAGCCTCGTACTCAGTACCGCCGTTGCATGATCAGGCTCAGTTCCAAGTCCCGAAACATCGTGTAGTTCCGTCGGATCCATTGATGCAACTCGGTTGACCAATCCCTCTCGTGGCGCAGATATCCGGTAAAAGAGAAATTCAGTCGATCTATGTAGGCCTTTAGAAATATCGGTAGCGCAGGGATGTAGAGCACAGGTCCGTCATTCATGTTCTCGGGCAATCCGCCGCGCAGCACGAATTCATTATGAACGGTGACAAGATTCCCTGGCGGAATCTGTCGCCGCAGCATTTCATAACTCCGCCAGGAGATCCGATCGGCGCCTGCGACGAACAGGATGATCGGCGCGACATACTGGCGCGCCGTCTCCTTCATGAACCCGATCTCATCGCACATCTTGAAGAACTCGTCAAAGGCATGGAAACCGAGATCAATCACCTTGGCCACCCGATCATGGATGATCAGCGGGTCCACTAGCTGCATCTTGCCGTAAGTGTCGATCACGTCCGCTGTCTCGGTGATCCTTGGCAGGTAATCCAGCAATGATGGCTCCTTCAAATTGACGTCGAAGGAGAGCGCCGTGCCGTTCTTCAGCAACAAGAACTCGCTCACGAGGCGAGCGACAAGGGTTTTGCCGACCTGAGGGCTCGGAGAGCAGATGATGTAGACGGGTGTTGCTAACATCGCCAGCAATATCAGTCGAGTGTCGTACCAGGGCTGCCCTTGACTCGCCAACTATGCGTCTATTTCTCGCCGCCGCGGGTCACTGATTTGGCGCCAGCCAATTCTGTCAAGCTGATGCGGTCGTATTCACTCCAGACATTTGCGAGCCAATGCCGGACATAGCCGCGTAGCACGAAGGAGTAATTCGCAGGCTCGTCGTTTCGCGCCTTGTTCGCGATGAAGTCCACGAACGGGACTGCGGCCACTTCGACCTGCTCGTAGGCCATCTCGTTGAGCTTGGGGATGGTCAGCTCTGTTGCATACTTGATACGCTGGAAATACGAATTGTAGGTGGATTGGTCCCACTGGAAGAACTGCGTATCATTGATGAAGTTCTTTACCAGAAAATATTTTGCGCCGGCCATGAAGGATGCAGTCTCGGCGATTTCGTCAAGCGAAGCGATCGACGGCCCGAGGATGTGGAATACAGCGAAAGTGATCTGGCCCGACCGTGCTGCCTCCAGAAAGCCGATGTCGCGCAGCGAGCCGAGCGCTGAGGATAGCAGGCCGGCCCGAGCATCAATCACCGTGACCGATAGTCCCGAATTGAGAGTATCAAAGATCTTCATCTGATCCGAAGTCGTCGTCATGTCGACGATCTCGGTGATATCCGGATAGAAGCGCTTCAATGTTCCCCGTGGTGATTCCGTATCGAATGCGCGTGTCTGCACACTATTGGCGCTGAAGTAGTCCAGAAGCGTTCTGGACACTGTCGTCTTGCCGACGCCACCCTTATCTGCACCGACCACGATCACAACTGGCTTCACCATAGAAATCTCCTGGGACACTCACCATCGCGGACGCGACATGCGTCTGCGGCAAGCGTGTGCTTTGGCTGCGAACATGGCAGAACGAGGGACGCTCGAACGTATGATGCAGAACCGAGTGAGTGATGGACAGCTTTATTGCCAAGCTGACATGACGGCGCACACAACGAGCGACAAAAGATCAGAACGGAGATGTCGATGCCAATGTTGATGTTGAGCTGTGTTCGAATGTTCAGTACGGCGCCCCGCAAATGGCAGGCCATGGAGATGAAAGTCGATCGTATCCCGAGCCGCAGCTTGGAATGCTGGCCAGCGCAACGGGTTGAATCTGACGTTGCGTCAGGTTGTGGACCTGTCACGGAGATAACCGGAGCGATGAGGGAGCAACTGTGTGCGGCCAGCTGCCAGCGGCGAACTTGCGATCAAGAAGCGGATAGATCCGGTCTATCGTGTTGCAGACGCCTATGGCGGTTAGCGATGGCAGACCGCGTGCGCATGTCACTGAGAGGCGGTAGCATAATCGGAAGGCTGGCGCGGTTCGCGAGATGGATTGCAATTCCATCCGCTCTCGTCACCAGGCCCGGGGTGGTGCCCAGCAATCGGATGCTTGACCGAGAACCCAAGGTTGGCGAACTGAAATCTCGTTGCGGCTGCCGGGAAGCGATGTCGCTAACCACGCGAACCTGACGATGACGTCCTTGAGTGACAATTCGTGAGGCCATCCGGAACGCAAGCCGCGTAAAATTGACGACGGCCGGCAACAAGCGTGTCAACAATGGGCAGTGCGGGGCTCTGCCGGTGGCAACACTTTCGCGGCCTGGACCACAGCTTGCAGCAAGTCCGATGCCCGAGACCCATGAGCGCGGCTTAGCGCGCTCGAGAGCTTGAAACAGCAACGGCTAGCACCGGCGAACGGTCGGGCGTGCCGCGCCCTGGCGGGCCGCCACAAGATGGTCTCTCAGCTTGGACCAGGCGCGCCATGGTTGGCGCTTGAGAACGTATAGCCACCGGACGTTCTCAGACATTCACAAAGCGGGAGTTTGTCGGAACTCATGCCCACAGCATCAGTGGCCCTGCGCCGCCCAAATGCGGTGTTACGGTCCGTTGTCATATCCGGTTCCGTCTGGCGCATGACCCATTTTCGTTTTTGTAGTCCGTCCGCTCGCTTACATGAAGTCCTCGTCCCATTCCGGCGTGTGAGCTGGCGCACGCGCGGGGCTGGCGTGATGAGTATTGTGTTCGCCATCGTCGATTTTCGATAAGTATAACGGCGGTTTGTCTTTTCGCTGCCATTTGCCTTCGCTGTTCTTCGTCCACTTGTCGCCGTGGCGGGTCGGGTCAAGCGCCATCATCGAGTGACCCACATCAACAAACTCAATGCTGCCGTGCGGGCTTTCGCTTGTTCGTTGATAGGCTGAGAGAGCAGCAATGGTCGCTCGCCGTCACGCCGAAGCTGGTGTCCAGCAGAATATCGCCTGCGTTGTCCACAAGCGGGTGAGTGACCTGAAAACTTACAACGGATGTGGCGATCCGTCCTGGAAACTGCTGCTGCCATTGTTCTCCTTCGAACACATCGCTCATATCATCTGCGGATACCCTCCGTGCGAAGAAGTCCAACACTCGTACTGACTAACTGGTAGCTGAAATATCGTGCGTCCTTCGAACCAGAATCCGTTCCGCCGTGGTTGTAAGCGACGTCCGCTGCGTGTTCGGCTCTCAACGACACTGAACGCGAGTACCTCTGCGGTCTTGCGGCGATATCCTTTATCTCGTCGCCATAGAAGTCTTTCACTTTCGCCGCAAATGAAGATTGTGAGAGCTCTACCGCAGGCGGATCGGAAGCCGGGGAATACGGCCGTGGAGCTGCCGAAGATGAACTGGCGTGAGAGCCACGCGCTGCTATGGTGTGCCGTCTAGCATGCCGGTAAAGCTCTGGTCCTCGGCATTATCGGAGTTGGGAGAATGGCTGGATTGGATGTTGGATGAGCCGTTGATACGGCCATACATGTCGGTGCGTATTCCTTTCGACAAATGACTTGACGTTGAGTGTGTGCCGCTCAAGCCCTGGAGCAGATAGATATTCACCCAAGCTGACGACAAGATGACGAGGATACGCTAGCATGTGAGAACCGCCTGAGGGGTGCTACTGCGACCGCCGGAGCTCATTGTGGCTCGCTCATCCGCGGTGGTTGGCTAGCGCGGCTGGTTTCGGCCGTTCCGTCAAGTGCGAGCGATAGCCTCAGATTGTTGCGCAACATCGGATTTGCGGGCTCGGCTGCGAGAGCTTGCCGATAGAGGGCCTGCGCCTCACGATGACGACCCTCACTGTCGAGAGCAACTCCCTTCGCGTTCAGGGCGCGTAGATCACCGGGGACGGCACGCAAGACGTTGTCGAGCACCTCGAGCGCTTCATCGGGACGCTTGTGCGCCAGCAAGGCGCGCGCAAGCGGAATCGCCGCATCAACATTACCCGGTTGTTGCTTTAATGAATCTCGCAAGGCGTCCTCATCGGCATCTCGACCAAGGGCGGTCGCGATGCGTTCTCGCGTAGCAGGGTCAATCTCCTTGGTGTTCAACGGCTCTCGCGCTGACGTCTCTGGCGAGAGGCCTGGATTAGTGATGCTGGTGCAGCCTCCGAGCAGTACGATGGCAAGTGAGGTGAAGAGGGCTGAACACACCGGAGGGCGCAACGAGCATAAGTGCCGCCCATCCTTTATCTCATCCGGGCTCATGCGATCTCCTTGCGACTACTGTGTACTGTTAACTGGCGGCGGGGATCGGGTCACGAATCGCTCCTGATGAAGCGCTATCCTTGGCAGCCGTGAGCTTGACCGATCCAATTGGCTGGACGGTGAAATCCGAGGCGAGATCCTGGTAGGACAGAACAGGCAGATCGATCGCGTTGCGGGTAAGAAAGCCGCGCACGAAGCGCCGGATATCCATTGAACCAAGAACTACCGGCCGGCTCTTGCTCCGTGCGATGCTGGAATGGATCTGGCGAAATTGTGAAAGCAGCTTCTCGCTCTGCCAATCCTCTAACACCAGGTAGGGACCGACTGCAGTATCGCGCACCGCGCCACGCACGATCTCCTCGGTCTCACGTTCGATGATGAAGGCGGCCACCACGCGGTGGGCGTTTGCATAGCGATGACAGATTTGTCGTTTCAGACCGGAGCGAACATATTCGGCGAGCAGCACGGCGTTCTGCTCCCGTTCACTCCATTCTGCCAACGCCTCCAGGACCAGGCGGGTATTGCGAATGGGAATCCCCTCGTCCAATAGGCGGCGTAGGACATCAGCGATCCGGGGTACCGGTGTTGTGCGCAGCACTTCCTTTACCAGATCGGCATACTCCTGCTCCATCCGGCCCAGCAGTTGACGCGTCTCCTGAATGCCCACCAAACGCTGTGCGTAGCGTGTCAATGTCGCGTGGACGCGCAAGGCGATGACGTCGCTCGGGCGGTGATGTCCGATTCCGGCGGCTTTGAGAGCCGTCGCATGACCTTGTTCGATCCAGATTCGATTCGTCTCGGGATCTTGCCGAAAGGGGATGCCGCTCAACTCGATGTTCGCCGCGTCATCGTTAAGCACGAGTTGCGTCGGGTCAACGAAATCACCTTCAACCGGCACTCCCTCGACGTCGACCCGGAATTGCGATTCATTTAAGTGTTGGTCGACTTGGGTGGGGATGCGTGGAACCGTGATGCCAAGATCTGAGGAGACCGTTGCCGAGATCTGCCCGATGCTTTGCTCAAGCTCGTGTTTGTCGATTGCATGGATCAGATTCGGGGCGAGGACCAGCGTGATTGGAAGCGCCTCTGCAGGCACGGTCTGCTTCTGAGCTTGGGCCTGAGCCGGAGCCGAACCGCTGGTGCCGGTGCCCGGCTTGGCGGCGGTCTTGCTGCCGGGTATGCCGACCTTGACGAAGCTTGCCGCAGCAAAGAGCGTGGCCAGCATGACGAACGGAGGCAAAGGGAAACCAGGGACGAGCCCCATCACAACCAGGACGCAGGCAGCCAATCGAAGCGCTTGTGTGCTGGCCGTCAGCTGGTTGACGATGTCGGCGCCAAGATTGAGTTTGGAAGGACCGTTGACACGGGTGACGATAGTTGCGGCCGTAATTGACAACAGAAGAGCGGGAATCTGCGAGATGAGCGCATCACCTATTGTCAAGATCGTATATTGATGCAGCGCCTCTTCAAGGGACATGCCCTTGGAGAGTATAGCGATCGAGATGCCTCCGAGCATATTGATGCAGATGACTATGAGCCCGGCGATGGCGTCGCCTTTCACGAATTTCATGGCGCCGTCCATAGCGCCGTGAAGTTGGCTTTCTCGCTCGAGTACGGCGCGCCGGCTGCGAGCTTCGTGTTGATCGATATGACCGTTGCGCAGCTCCGCGTCTATCGCCATCTGCTTGCCGGGCAGCGCGTCCAACGTGAAACGTGCCGACACCTCTGCGACCCGTTCGGCACCTTTGGCAAGAACCATGAACTGCACCATGGTCACGATTAGGAATATGACGATTCCGACCGCGATGTTGCCTGATATGACGAAATCGCCGAACGTCTGGATGATGCTGCCGGCGTCGCCCTCAGCGAGAATCAGCCGCGTCGTTGCGACGGTGAGAGCCAAGCGAAAGACGGTTGAGATCAGGATGACGCCCGGCAGGGACGAGAAGTCAAGTGGGGTGTTGAGATACAGCGCGACCATGAGCAGCAGTATGGCAAAGCCCAGGTTGAAGCCGATCAACATGTCGATCACGACGATGGGGATCGGCATGATCATCATTCCGATCGCCAGAAGAAGCATCAACGCGACCATCAAATCCGGGTGTGCCGGCGCGCGCATGATGAGACTGCGTAAGACGTTGGCCATGATGAGCCTTATTGTTGTTTGATTGGAGCTCTGCTGGCCCGCAACGAGACATAGCGTTTGAAGGTGGATTGCGCCTCAGCCATGCGGCCAGCCTGACGCAGGGCGTGACTGCGCAATAGCATCAAAGGCAGTCGCGAAGACGGCTGGTCGTCAAGTGTGTCAAGCCTGTCCAAAACGGCCAGTGCCTCGTGACCCCGTCGCTCCGAGATGAGAGCGTAGGCCAGCATGCGTAGCAGGTCGATATCCCGAGAATGTTCGTGAGCGACGATGCGCAACAAGGCTAAGCTCTGTGCACTCTGCCCACACGCAAGATGGACATAGGCAAGTGCGCAGAGTAAATCACGCTCCGGCCCGGAGATCAGCACGGCCTCACCGGGTTTTGGAACGTTTGGCGGTCGACCAGGTGGAAGCTGTTGCAGTCCATCCGAATTGGACATTGCTAACCTTTGATCAAGCCGTTGTTATTCTGGCGGAGCAGGATCAACCTTCGCAGCTCCAGCTGCAGAACGGCTATCCCCTCGCGTGAGGCCGCATCCTCTGGCGCGTTCGATAGCGCATCGGCCAAACGTTCGAGAAGAGGGCCGTGTTTCTCTGGGCGCAAAACATCGCAATGACGTAGGCGGGGCGTGACGAAGGCGAGCAGGTTGCCAGCGAGAGTGGGGCCATTGAGGCAAGTCAGTTCCGCGCTACGCGCGACCTCACCGAGCTGAGCGGGGGTACCGCTAGGATTGATGCGCGAAACTGGATCGATCGGGTCGAGCGCTAGTTCGCTCTCGATCGTAGCTTCAGCAGGGAGCTCTCGTGTGTAGGAATCCCCAAAAGCCGACGAGCGGCTCGTGCCTCCATTCCCATCCGTGTTTGCGATCTCGAGGCTCTTTGCTCGAGGAATGAGCGGGGTAATGGAAGGTCCATGATCGTCGACATTGGGCGGGCGAAAGGAGGCGCCAGGCTCGATAGAATGGTTGGGCAGCCTCGTCATGACAGTTTCCTTATCTATGGGGCTGCAACGTTAATAAGGCAGAATAGCAACTTGGCCATTCCGGCTCAGCAGCACACGCCCTTCTTCGATCCCATTGACTGTCCATCCATTATTCAACAGCGCGCCGACGAAATACTTTTGACCAGAAATGACGAGATAAGGGTCGCTTCCGCGCCAAACAGCTTGGACAGCAATGGACGACGGCGTCTTTTCCTCCCTGACGGCTACTGCATTGACAAGCGTATAAGCGCCATTGCTCTGGCGATCGAACCATTTCTGGACTTCCTCCCATTTCGCAAGAGAGGCGGGCGCAAGGGTGCCATTGGCGGTGACAACGCCCGTCCCAGAACCCACTTTGATGTTGAGAAGGCCCGCTCTATCAACTTCCTCTTGCAGCCGTTCGGCCGCTGCAACCGTGGTCGGAGCATCAGCTGCGTTAAGCGCCGATCGTGCCGCAACTGCCGCGGCAGGGGAGGAGGCGGAGCTGGGTGACGCAGCGCTGTCGGTACGAACGAAAAGTCTTGAGATTGTGCCGGCCGTAATGGAGCTGAGCAGGACCAAGGCGAGCGCGACGATCGACACACG
Organism: Bradyrhizobium sp. ORS 86; assembly: GCF_045571475.1. NCBI lineage: Bacteria > Pseudomonadati > Pseudomonadota > Alphaproteobacteria > Hyphomicrobiales > Nitrobacteraceae > Bradyrhizobium > Bradyrhizobium sp. ORS 86. The sequence continues at coordinate 1,968,816 of NZ_CP120699.1, forward strand.
CCAGCGGTCGGTACGGCGGACCGGTTGAGAGTCTTCTATCAACCAACGAATGGACATCGCGCCGGCGTGAATGACGGCGGGAAGAGGGACAACAACGCGCTCGTTCGGTGCAATGTTCTCACCTCCATCAACCCGGATTTCGTTGGCAAGAGCCTCGATCTCGATGGCATTGCAATGTGGAGTGACGCGCAGGTGATGCCGTTCGAGACCTTGCTCGACAAATACAAAATCCGCATCGAGGCCGCTGCCAATCAGGGTTGGTCCGGCCTCTGCTGTGCCCGTAAGTCCGCAATACGGTCCCGACAGCACTTCGAAACGGGGGCGATTCTGTTCATTCACGGCCGGCCTCCTGAACAGCGAACAGAGCCGCACGGCAACGCCGTACGACTCAACCCGAGTTCGCAGATTGCGCACCTGGGAAAAGTGGGACGACGGCGTCGTCCCACTTCAACTATTACTGAACCCGCTCGTCGGCGACCTTCTTGACGGTTGAAAGCTCAGTTGAAACGACGCGCACTTCCACGTCCCTCTCCGCAGCCTTCGTGCTGGTGGCGGTCAGGGCCGCGAGTTGCCGATTGAAGGCCGCTTCTCCTGCGGCTTCAGCAGCCGCGGAACCAGCCGCAGAAGTGATAGTGCCAGCTGCCCCACCTGCAGTCGAGGTATGAGACGCACCAACGTTAGGCATATTGTTTCTCCTATTTGTAGGGTGTTACCGCCATTTGCGGCTCCTCTTCGCTGACGCCGCAACGCTCGACGTCAGGAATCCTCGGCAGTCTCAGCCATTACATCGTCAAAACGGCTCATCTGACTACCTAACATTTGGGTGGCGATGGAGCCGAGGGCGACGTTAAACGCTTGACGCATTGCCGCATCCTGCGAGTTATCGGCTGGATTGGCCACGCTATCGACCGGGCTACCTGCACCCGGCGATTGGCGATGATTGCCATCCGCCCGTGCACGGTCTTTGCCGCCACGATTCGCATGCACGTCGGTATCAACGTGCCCACCGCCGCGTGCGTTCGTAATCCGCATCGGGTTCTCCTATCTCGTTCCAGTTAAGCCAGTGGAGGCAACTCTCTCTGCTGACCTCATTGTGGAAGCATTAGCTTTCGACAAGCTGACGAATCAAAAAAATGGAGCGAGCCAATGACAAATCGTCGCTCTTCACGACGATCGCGATCAGTCCGATTTCGCGTGGTGTCGAGCCGGCGCCGACTCTCGTGAGGCAGTCTCCGGCCTGTTCCCGGTCTGCACGAACTGCAGAACGGGCTCTCCATCTCACATTGTAACCGTGGCATTCGATCTCCATCCGCGTCTTCCGCCGGTGATTGCGGTCTCGACAACTTCAGAGTTGCTGACGAGAGCCGGATGGCGCGCGATTAAGGTTCGGCAACGACGGGCCGACTTGACGTTGGTCGTGTGTCGGTGCGCCGAAAGACAGATTGCGAGGCGGGAACCGATGAAACGAGTGCTGGACCTCGCGGTCGCGAATTCGCCGGCAAGCTTGCAGGGCCTGCTGATCGGCAGGGGACCCGACTGCGCGAAGACCACGCAAGCTCGCCTAGATTATGATCTTGCCATCATTCGAGACGACGGTGTGCCGCTCCGACTAGCTGTAAACACTGCCGGCTTGCGTCCGCTCGGACTCGATGCGAGCCTTCAGGTCGTTCAAATAATTTTCCGCGTAGGACTGCGCCATCGAAACCGGCAGGTTGATGCCGGCTGTCGCCGCTTCTTGAATGGCCTGTTTCACCAAGCCTTCGCGCATGGCCAGTTTGACCTCAGGGCCGGCTATACAGCCCACCGCCTGAGCCGCAAGACTGAGGCCGGCTTCTTCCAGCGCTTGTTTCAAGTTGCCGCCCGTGATGGCTGTGTGCAGAAGATTGGCTGCTTGCGCCTCGCTCTCGAGCACCATTGACGCCAGATCGGCCAATTCACCCAAGCCTGGAATGACGCCAAGTACACCAACCGCCGTTGCGGCCCAGTCGATCACCTTCGAGCCCACCTTGAGCACATCGTCAAGCACGTGCATGAAGGCGCCCCCGTTCTTCTTGGGAGACTTGATATCGGGCTGATCCTCCACGCCAATCATCATGTCTGCGACAGCGGACTGATCGGCAGCCGTTTTGGCGACATGCGTCTTCAAGTGATGGGGCGTGCGGTTGGCAGCCGACATGTTGCTGAAGAAGTGGGTGAAGTCGTTATTGCTGATGTTGCCGGAATCGACCGTATGACCGCCGCCGAAGTCAAAGACCTTATGGTGGGTCTTGTAGCCTGTGATCGAATTGTTCAGGAGCCCGAACAACAGAGGATCCGACAGCAGCTGTGAGGCCGCCTGTCGTACCTCGGGAGCCAGGCTCTTGTCATCGACCATGCTGGCGAGCTTGTCCCGCGTCAGGTCGCCCTTTCCGAAGAAAGCTGCTTGATTCTTGCTGATCGTGTTCAGCGTATCCAGCTCGGTCTGCGAGAGGTTCATCGACGATGAAGCAACCTGCAGGAAGTCCTCCTTGTGGACTTTATCTATCGAGCCACCATACAACTGTTTCCATTCGTTGGGATGATCGAGGAAGTATTGCGCGGCTGCGACAACCTGCGGCGGACATTTGCCGGTTTTGGCCTCGCCGTCGACGATCTGCTTGAAATCCGCAAGGCTCAGGTTCTTGGGCAGGTTATCCGAATACCGATAGAGTTCGCGCAACGCATCGTTTTCGCTCATAACCGATGGCTGACCGCTTCCGGTGCCGTCGGATGGAATGTAGTTGTGCTCGTAGCGTCGCGCCTGCTGGTCCTGGAATGTGGCAACCTGTGCGTGATGATCGGAGAAGCTGGAGAGGTCATCTGCCTTGATCTTGCCACCGCAGCGGCCGTCGCCTTGCGATCCTATCGCATAAAAGAGTTCCGGGTCCTGCTGCAGTGCTTCGATCGCCGCCTTGAGATCCGGCGGTGTGGAGGGATCATTGGCCAGGTCTCCAAGGGATTTCCAATCGAGCGGGCACTTGTCTTTGTGACGGTTCAGCACCGACACAATCTGCAACTCGGTATCGGTCAGGGTGCCGCTGTTCCATGTAATCCTTGAGCTGGGTACTGGCGCCGCCGCAATTCCAACGCTGCCCGCAGCAGCAGGGGTGGGCTCTGGAGCTTGCCCAAGTGCATCCAATGCCGCCTTGAGGTCTGGCGGCAAGATATTTCGCGTTTCCTGCGTGAGCTCCTCCGCCAGTTGCTTGGCTGAGTCTGCCGCCTCCGTATCCTGCGGTACGGAGTGATCGCCCGTCTTATCTTTCAAGGAGCAACCGGCCAGAATCGCCTCGAAGCTTGAAAGCTCCCCGGCTGACGGGAGGCCCGGAGCAAGCCCGGACAAAGTCCCCGTTGAGCAAGCGGTTAGCGGTAGGTTGTTGACTGACATTATACTTCCTCTGATGTGAGATTGCACCACAAGCCGGTCGATGGCGCAGCGGGAAATCGCGCCGGACAACGAACAAGAAGATCGATAGGCGGAGTCCAAGAGTCCTTGCGGTTGCTCAGCGGGTCCCGGGCGCTTGGTTCCGCTACAATCTATCGGCACATCGCCGTCTAGCTATTCACGCTGTTATGATAGGAGGGATTAGCTTTCGAGAACCTGACGGCTCTCAGAAGAATTCGCAACGAGCCAATGAAAGAGAAGTAGCCGACGGCTATGGCGCACAATACGTACCTTAGTCTCGTCATGCTTGATCGTGTCCTGACGCGGCACATTGGCGGAATCAAGAACTCGCGGGTGCTATCCTGTATTGGTCGCGTTCGGCGATTTGCGCGACAAGCTCGGACCGCCGACATCCCATGCCGGACTTAATCGCGTTGCGACGCCTGCGTCTCCGCCACAAGGCTATCTGCATCTGCTCCATTGCCGCGGCGAAGTCATGCGACCAGATACTGTTTGCCGGTGCAATCCCACGATATTATTGCCATCGTCGAGCATGTTGAGTGGAGGTCGACGGTGGCCTCGAGCGCGACCAAGCTGAAATGCTTCAGCGTTTATTCCTTATCATCTACGTTTGGCCGCCCGGCGGACCTTCGCTCGACTCTCGAGGCCAAAAGCCAGGGTCCAGTGATGGTGTAAGACGAATCACCCCATCTTCTCGCCATTCAGCTGTGTGAGGTACACCCAGGACAGTGAAAGTCGTCACCGGCAAGGCCTTGCTCGGCATGACAAGGCCGCTTCCTAGCATGTCGATCTGGGATCGCGTGGCGGTTTGGCCAGTGAAGACCCAGTAGTCCTCGGCGCGACGTCCGTCCCTCAGGACAAAATCTCCAAGTTCTGGCGGCGCATCACCGGCGCGCGGCGACGGCTCGGCTTGCGATGGTCCGGCTTGAGGCGGCCGGCGCCGCATTGGCCCGGGTTCAAGCTCCTGCCAAACTCGATCCTTGCCGCGATCGCAGCCGCTCGCGAGGGAGTGCGCAATCGGCTGTTGGGAGTTCGAGCGGATGCCGGCGCCTGATGATGGTTCGGCGTGCCAAGATCCGGCCTCGAGCTCCCGCCAAATCAGGTCCTGGCTGACATCGGCGGCTTCATGCAGCGCTAACAGTTCGTGTTCAAAGTCGCTCGGATATTGGCACGATGAGGAATTTGGCCCCGGGCTCGCGTCTGTTCGGCTTATTGAGGTAAAGTCCATCCTGTTCCACCTTTCAGATCACAGACCGGCTCGAGGTTGGGAGAGTTGTTCGGCGGAGCGCGCGGGGAGCTAAACTCAACTTGCCGTCAAGAATGATGCTCCCAGCCTTTCCGGTTCGATCGTCTGCCATCTCGACGTCTATCGTGGCGCTCGTGCAGGCTCTCATGCTGGCAGGATCAGCTTTCGAAAAGCTGACAAAGCATGCAGAGCGGCATTGAATTTTCTCCTAGGCCACCTCTTGTCATCAGTGATCTGGGCCCGGTGCGTGGACGACGCCACCTTGATGCGGCCCGGTGGGTGACATAGGGGCCTCTGGTCGTCCATCACGAACCACCACGCTTGAGGATCCGCGAAACAGCATTAGAACCGTCTCGTGCGAAGGCTTTTCGACGATCGGGCTCCGCCGCGCCTCTGCCTCCGCCACCAGGGCTTTGAGCGTCTGGTCCACGAGCGCGACAAAGCGAGGTGGACCGGACGCGAGGACGAGGCCATCTCCCGGTGCAGCTTTCAGGATATAGCGCTCGTCAGAGATCTTAAGTGCATCGAGCGCCGCCCTGAATGCATCGAAAGTGATCGGATTCAAGGCGAGCAGGCGGCTTTGCACCTCGCGCGCGTCAGATACGTACAGCACCAATCCATCATAGTACCACTGAAGATTGTAGAGATTGGTCAAATGGTCGAGAAACGCTCTCGGAGTGAGATCCGGCATCCGCCCCCGAATTCTCCCCTTCACCTCGGCGCTCACGTTGACCCGAATATTCAAGTTGTTGCCGAATTCCTGGAGCGCGGCAGCGAGGTCCTGATCCAGGACTGTATAGCTATAAGGTGTCGATGGCAGCGGTAGGTCAGCGCCGAGCGCCCTAACGATACCCAGCGAAACAAAAACCCAAACGTATAGCATGGTCTTCAAGATGTTTAGCCTCGTGGCTCGGGTGGGTGTGCTTGGAATTTGCGCTTGAGAACAGCCATCGAAACTCGCCCAAAATTGGAAATCGAAAATTTCGTCCAAACTGGAGACCAAGCGTGATCTTTAGATGACGATCTTGGCGATGCTCGTCAGCTTTTCGTCAGCTCTCTTGTCTAGGGTGCTGTGCCGATCCAGATAACAAGCGGCTAATCGCATCACGTGAGAGCTATGATTTCATGTTTGGCGTCACTCCGATCTCCGCCGGCCTTGTCGAATGCCTCTCCAGGGGCTGTTCATCGACGCAGGCCGAGTTCCAGCAGAAACTTGCACACGTCGCCTTGCATCAAGATATCGCCTCTTCCGTGACCGATGGCGCCTTGGCTCCACAAGCCGTGGAACTTCAGCGTGCCGTCGCGCCGGCAAATCCAGTCGGCGATCGTATTCTTCAGAATCTATCTGTCTTGCACCAGGGCAAACCATTTCCCTCGGGTGCAATCCCTTCGGTGATCGGCGGCGAGCCTATTCCTGCGAAAAGTCTCCAGCTTGGGCCGGCCGCGCAGCCCGTCATGCGGTCGCACGAAATGCAGGTTCATTCCATCGGAAAGCCGGAAGGCGTGGATAATTTCGAAGTGATGCTGTCGAATTTGCGGGATGTTTACAACAGCGTCATTCAGGTTTCGCTTATCTCCAAGAGTGCCGGCACAGTGAGTTCATCCTTGAACAAGCTGCTATCGTCGGGCTGAGCGACCTCGATGGCTGTTTCGATGCAAAGAGAGGTTGGTCGCAACGTGCCGGCGGGAAGCTGGTTTCATGTTTTCCTCGCGCTGCCGCTTGTGCTTTTGCTGGCCGGCTGCAAGGCCGATCTCTACACTAAAGTCCAGGAGCGCGAAGCCAACGAGATGCTGGCGCTTCTCCTTAGCAAAGGCGTCGACGCTGTCCGTGTTGTCGCTAAGGATGGGACGAGCACGATTCAAGTCGAAGAAAAGCAGCTCGCCTTTTCGATCGAGATGCTGAACGAGCAGGGGTTGCCGAGGCAGCCTTACAAGAATCTCGGTGAAGTGTTCAAGGGATCGGGCTTGGTCGCCTCTCCGGTTGAGGAACGTGCCCGTTACGTCTACGCCTTAAGCGAAGAATTGTCGCGCACGATCAACGATATCGATGGGGTGCTCTCCGCCCGTGTCCATGTTGTTCTGCCGAAGAATGATCTTCTGCGACAGGATTCGACACCATCCTCGGCGTCAGTCTTCATTCGTCACAGCTCCGATGCGAAGCTCTCGGCTTTGCTGCCGCAAATCAAGATGCTCGTGGCCAACAGCATCGAAGGGCTCTCCTACGACAAGGTCGCAGTTGTGTTCGTGCCAGTCGAGCGGGCTCAGCATGAGCTGTCGCCTGCGCCTGCCGCGACTTCGGCCCAGCCGGCCAAGTTCTTGTCAGCGCCCTCCATGCTTGCCATCGGTGTCGGAGGCGTGGGCGCAGGGTTCGGCATTGTGGCTTACGTGCTGCTGAGCACACGTGCGCGCCAGCTCGGTCAATCATTGCGCAAACTGACAAATCTCGGTGGAGCTTCGAGTATACCGGTGGTCCAAGCCGTCGGCAAAAAGCTAACCTCCGACGTGAGATAGGTAAAATGCAGTGTCGGTATCGACGTCCGCCGAACCAAATCATTCACTCGACCCGCATTCCGATCGCCTGCGCGAGCTTGCTGTCTTGATCCATCCGAGCCGTTTTGCCGCACATCTTGATGCGCTGCTGTCGGCTCCAACAGTGCTGAAGTTGCAGAATTCTTACAGGCTGCAGAAAAGATTGGCCGAATTGCTGCTAGGCAGCGAACTTTCCGCGAAAGGAGGTAGCTGGGGGAGGGACATTCTAGTCGGGCACGATCCGCGTCGGGTGGCCTTGCTCACTGGCAGCATCTGGCATGCACGTTCAGTCCTGAAGCTGGTATCAAAGCGCGATCTCACGATTCTGGTCGGACACATCGGAGCTGAAGCACATGCCTTCGGCATCCGACACTTATCCAGCGCCGTCGCGACCACACCGATAGTCGATCCTGAGCAACTTTCGCGGCAGATTGAACATGATGGATATGCCTGTCTTGGCGCTTGGCTCGAAGATGCGTCAGAGCTCGACCGCGCCCGCGTGCTTCTCCGCCTACCTGTAGGGTCCTCCGCGGAGACCCCTGCCAGCGAACACCACATCGCCGCAAGCCAATTGCTGTCTTTGGTGATGCAGCACCTGGCGACGGAGACACCAGCGGCATGATTGTCACTGACCCAGCGTTGCCAGAAGCGCCCCAGATACGTCCGCTTGGTCCACTCATACCGGCCGCTGAACTCGGAATATGGTATGATGCAATACGGACGCGCGCACTGGCGGAGCGGTATCTACAGCAGGTTCGCAGCTGGGCGAGCAAAGTCTATCAGCGCGAGCGTATGCGTGGCCACGCCGAGGGCATGAAGGCAGGCTCGGACGAAATGGCGCGGATCGTCGCCCGCGCAGCTTCTGAGTTGGCGCGGCGAAAGGCGGTTCTGGAACGGGAGTTGCCACAGCTCGTCATTGAGATCTTGAGCGATTTGCTAGGCTCCTTCGATCCGGGGGAGATGCTGATCAGGACCGTTCGTCATGCCATCGAACGAAGCTGTGGCGGTGCCGAAGTATGTCTTCACGTGTCTCCATTGAATGCCGATGCACTGACCCGTGAGTTCGCAGCGTTTGATGGAACGGATGGACGGCCCAAAATCAGAATTGATCCGGATCCGGCGCTGACGCCGGACCAGTGCGTTTTGTGGACCGAGTTTGGCAATGTCGATGTGGGGCTTGCCGCGCAGCTGCGTACTTTGCGTCTCGAACTTGGCTCGTCTTCTTGGATGGGCGAACCGTGACCGTGCCGCGATCAAGCGACCACGGTGCAGCTGGAGAAAAATCCGTCCACGCTGCGTTATCGTCTTTGCGATCTGCGGCAATGCAGATCGATACGCGTGCTGTGCGCGGACGAGTCAAACGGGCAATCGGCACGTTGCTTCACGCCGTGCTACCAGGGGCTCGCGTTGGAGAGATTTGCGTGTTGCAGGATCATGGTACGGGATGGTCGCTTGAGGCCGAGGTGATCGGGCTGCTTCCGGACGGCGTGTTACTCACGCCAATCGGCGACATGGTGGGTTTATCTAGCCGTGCGGAGGTGGTTCCGACCGGGCGAATGCAGGAAGTATCGGTCGGTCCCGATTTGCTCGGCCGCGTGATCGATAGCTTTGGCCGGCCACTCGACGGCAAGGGCACGGTAAAGGCAGCGCACACTCGCCCGCTGCGCGGCGCGGCGCCCAATCCAATGACGCGGCGCGGTATCGAGCAGCCGTTTCCGCTCGGCATCCGCGTGCTGGATGGACTTCTGACGTGTGGGGAAGGCCAGCGAATCGGAATCTATGGAGACGCCGGTTGCGGCAAGTCGACGCTGATGTCGCAAATTGTAAAGGGAGCTGCCGCCGACGTCACGGTGGTCGCGCTAATAGGCGAGCGTGGACGTGAGGTACGTGAATTCATCGAGCGTCACATTGGAGAGGCGCTCGGTCGCACGATCGTTGTCGTTGAGACGTCCGACCGTTCGCCGATGGAGCGCGCGCAATGCGCCCATACGGCGACGGCACTCGCCGAGTATTTTCGTGATCAAGGACTGCGCGTCGTTTTGATGATGGATTCATTGACGCGCTTTAGCCGCGCGATGCGCGAAATCGGGCTTGCCGCGGGCGAACCTCCCACGAGACGCGGCTTTCCTCCCTCGGTATTTGCGCTACTGCCCGGTCTGTTGGAGCGCGCCGGTATGGGCGAGCGCGGCTCGATCACGGCTTTCTATACCGTGCTTGTCGAAGGTGACGGTACAGGCGATCCAATCGCCGAAGAGACGCGCGGTATTCTCGATGGTCATATCATTCTGTCGCGCGCGCTTGCGGCGCGAGAGCATTTTCCCGCCATTGACGTGTTGTCGAGCCGAAGTCGCGTCATGGATGCGGTCGTCTCGGCGCCACATCGCAGGGCGGCATCCCTCTTCCGCGATCTGCTCTCGCGCTACAATGAGGCGGAGTTCCTGATCAAGGTAGGTGAGTACAAGCCGGGTAGCGATCCGCTAACGGACCGGGCAATCGGCTCAATCGAGGAGCTGCGGGCATTCCTGCGCCAGGGCCAACATGAACCGTCCAGTTTTGAGGAGGCCGTCACGTGGATGTCGCGTCTGACCGCCTGAATCTCGTCGAAGCCGCAAAATCGCGGCTCGTGAAGGACATGAGGGAGCGAAGTGCGCTTCGGGAATTGTCCAACATGGAGGGCAAGCGCCGCATCGCCGATGAAAGGGTGAAGCGAGCTTCCGAGACGCTTGCAAGCGCCGAGAAACATCGCGCAAGCGTCGAAGCCGAACTTTATCTGCAGCTGTCATCCATCGAAGCGATGTCCGTCACAGAACTCGATCGTCGCCGCCATCTCGTCATTGAACGGCTCGCAGCCGGCATCGCATCGGCACGTCAGGCGCTTGAGGAGGCCTGCGTCGCTCGAGAGCAGGCCGAGACGGAAGTGGCGGACGCGCGGGCTCTGTGGACCAGGCGTTTGGCAGCGCGCCGTAAATGGGAACAGATTGAATCTGATGTTCACAGTACAACCAATGCTCGTTTGGAGTCCGCCGCCGAAATCGAGGCCGACGACGAGGTTTTGCTTCGCTATCAGTGCGGCTCGTCTGGGCGGGCGGTCGGCGATTCGATCTAATGGCTGATTCACTGATCTCGGCGCGAGCTCGCGGTTCTATACAAATGGGGTCGGCAAATACTCGGGGCGAACCGTTACCATTCGAACCACCGCTAACGCTGACCCACGAGGTCGTCTCGTGGGTCAATGAGGTCGCCGCGCCGCGCGTGGTTCTTCAGAGCCGCCTTGGCGACAATCCCCTGTTCGTGCGCATGAGCCGGCTTGTCTGGCATGCAGAGCCATCGGCCGTCTCGATGCTTGACTGCGTAGTTCGCGTCGGGGACGACATGGCGATCTTGTCTTTGCCGTGTCGGCTTGCCGAGGCACTGATTTCGACGGTGCAGCAAGGCCTTACTCTACCTTCCGACCCAACCCGTTCGCTCCTTCTCGAGCTTGCGCTTGAATCGTGGCTCACGCGACTAGAGGCCTTGTTCGCGCGAGATTTACAACTTGTCCGCATCGACGAAGCACGGACAGAAGGGCCTTATCTAGAATTCGACACTGCCTACGGACCGCTCACTGACAAGGCGCGCCTATTCCTGTTCTCGCCTCTCGATCGTCGGGTTCCCCCTGCATTCGGGATCTTAGCCCAGCTGCTTGGCCAACTGCCGCTGGAAATGCCTAAGCTTTCTCCGGAGTTTCCTGTCACGGTCGCGATAGAAATCGGCTCGCTTCGTGTGAGCATCGCACTCCTTCGTCAAGCACAGGGTGGCGACGCGCTACTGCCGGACATCATTCCCTTCGCTCAGCACATAGTCATCCTCAATGCGGACAAGCTATGGGCTCCGGCTCAGGTGGCCGGTGCCAGACTGGTCCTACAGGGGCCGTTCCGCCTGCCACCCCATCCTCTAGAGTGTGCCCATATGACGCCACGACCTCAAGCGCAGCAGCTGGTTCCGCCATCGGAAGCCGACATCGACAATATTGAGATCACGCTTGTGTTCGAATGCGGTCGCTGGCCTATACCGTTAGGTACGTTGCGAAACGTCAACGAAGGGTATGTGTTCGACCTCGGGCGACCGCTTGATGGTCCGGTCGACATTCTTGCGAACGGTCGATTGATCGGCCGCGGCGACATCGTGCGTGTCGGTGAGGAGCTGGCCGTCAGGTTACGCGACAGGTTGGCGGTCAATGAGTGACATTCAACCAAGCATCGTTGCGCTTCTCGCGGTGACGGTCGGCCTTGGCCTGCTTGCGTTCGCGGTGGTCACAACGACCGCCTTCATCAAGGTTTCCGTTGTTCTCTTCCTGGTCCGTAACGCGCTCGGGACACAGTCGATACCCCCGAACATCGTTCTGTATGGCGCTGCATTGATCCTTACCGTCTTCATTGGCGCTCCAGTATTTGAGCAGACCTACAATCGTCTGACCGAACCGCAACTTCGATATCAAACGTTCGATGATTGGGTGACCGCTGCCAAGGAAGGGAGCGAGCCGCTGCGCGCCCATCTCAAGAAGTCCACCAATGAGGAGCAGCGTTCGTTCTTCCTCTCGTCGACAGAACATGTCTGGTCGGAGGAAATGCGCAGCAACACAACGGCCGATGATTTTGTGATTCTGATACCGTCCTTTCTGATATCGGAACTCAAGCGCGCCTTTGAAATCGGCTTCCTTCTCTATCTTCCATTCATCACGATCGACCTGATCGTAACGACGATCTTGATGGCAATGGGAATGTCGATGGTTTCACCAACGCTGATTTCCGTCCCTTTCAAGCTCTTTCTGTTCGTTACGATCGACGGCTGGTCGCGGCTCATGCACGGATTAGTCTTAAGTTACGCAACGCGGGGAGGTTAAGATGGATGAGGCCAGTATTCTCACTCACCTGAGCCGATCGCTCGTCCTCTTCATGATTTGGGTTCTACCGCCGCTCATTGCGGCTCTCGTCGTCGGATTGGGCATCGGCATCATCCAGGCGGCAACGCAGCTGCAGGATCAAACCTTGCCGCTTACCGTCAAACTCCTTGTTGTTGTTGCCGTGCTTGTTTTGTTTTCTCCGGTGCTGAGCGCGCCACTTATCGAACAAGCCCAGCAGATCTTCGCGGAGTTCCCAACTCTCACGAGGTATTAAAAAGTGGAACGAAAGAGTGAGTGTCCGGCACAGGGCCGCCATCGCCATCGCTCGTGTGAATCACGAGGAGATTGTCCGTCAGCTTATCGAAAGCGAGCCTCAGTAGCATGAGCAGAAGACCGCTACTTCGATCGCAAGCGGCCTTAACGATGTCGCCTTCGAAAGAGTGCTGCTCGAGACCGGAAAGCGAGGCGTCAAGATCGATGAAGGCTACGACGGTTGGCAGACGCTCGAACGATGCGTTCGGCGTGAGAGGTCAATAGAGCCTGGTTTGTCGGCCCTGCAGGGCCTGAGGGCGGCTGGTGCTATCCTTGAAACTGGCCATGTCTCGTCGCGGGGGAAGCCATGGGAGGCAGTTGGGGCCGAAGTGATCTGCCTTTCACATCATGGGCGCGTCATCTTGCAGGGTCTGGAGCGAAACGGACGGATTATCTGCGACCTTCTTGAATTCTAACATCATGGCGCGGCGAGCGTGGCTGGTTCGATTGGCCGAGGCGAACGATCAACAGACTTCAAATGCATAATGTGTCCTTCACCGAGACGCAGATTCTGATCCAGACTGGTACCGAGTTCATTATTGCAGCAGGTCTTGGTGCAGCCCGGGCCCTCGGCATTATGTTGGTGCATCCCGTGTTCACGCGGCCGCACATTAGCGGGATGATCCGCGGAAGCTTGACGATCGCGCTTGGGCTGCCATGCTTGGCTCATATCAGGGACAGCCTGCAGATGCTAGATCCGGGCACTCGTATGGTCGCAGTCGCGCTGCTCGGTCTCAAGGAGATATTCATCGGCCTGCTGTTCGGCATCCTGCTCAGTATACCACTATGGAGCATTCAGGCAGTTGGTGACATCATCGACACCCAGCGCGGTATTTCGAGCCAGGTGGACGATCCTGCGACACACAGCCAAGCCTCGGCGACAGGTCTTTTTCTCGGGACTGCTGCAGTTACGATTTTCGTTCTATCTGGAGGTCTGCAGACGATGGTCAGGTGCCTCTACGGCAGCTATCTGATCTGGCCCGTGGATCGGCTACTACCACCCCTCACCCAGCAAGGGGCAATGGAATTCGTAGCGCTTCTCGATCATATCATGCGTACGACCCTGCTGGTCTCGGGGCCTGTGCTGGCTCTGCTGCTCCTGATTGAGGCATCGCTCATGTTGCTCGGGCGCTTTGCCCCGCAAATCAAGCTGAACGACCTTTCCCCGACCATCAAGAACGCCGCGTTTGGCGTCATCATGGTCAGCTACACCGTCTACCTCATCGAATACATGGGAGCGGAGATCACCCAGTTCAACGGTGTGCTGGAGTGGCTCGAGAAGTTCTTGAAATGAACGATTCGAGCGAGGAGAAGAAGCTTCCACCAACTGCCAAGAAGCTACGTGACGCCCGTAAGAAAGGCCAGCTCGCGCGCAGCGGCGACTTCGTGACCGCGCTCAGCATTTGCGCCGGTTTCGGCTGTCTATGCCTCAGAGCGGGCTCGATCAAAGATGGATGGCATGAAGCGGTGCGGCTCGTCGACAAGGTACAGGCGCAGCCCTTCAACGACGCGGTCGCGCAGGCGCTGATCGGATTGATCGAACTCTGTATGGCAGCCGTCGCCCCAATTATTGGGGCGGCCGCGGCCGCAGCCGTTCTGGCCAGTGTCCTGGCCACTGGTGGACCGACATTTTCTGTCGAGCCGCTCAAACCAAGCCTTGAGAAATTGGATCCCATCAAAGGGTTGAAGCGGCTTTTCTCTCAGCGATCGCTTGTAGAGCTTGGTAAGTCGCTGATCAAGGTGCTCAGCCTGGGCGCAATCCTTCTTCTTACTGTGATCGCAAGCTGGAAGGCGTTGGTATACTTGCCTGTCTGCGGAATGGGATGTTTCGGCTTCGTCTTCCAAGAGCTCAAAGTCCTGATCGAGATTGCGGCCGGGGCCTTTCTGATCGGCGGCTTGGCTGATCTGCTCATTCAGCGCTGGCTATTTTTGCGCGACATGCGCATGACGGAGAGCGAAGCGAAGCGCGAATCCAAGGAACAGCAGGGCAATCCGCAGATCAAGGGCGAACACCGCCGGATCCGTCGCGAGGCGGCAAACGAATCCCCGATCGGCATTCGTCGAGCCACATTGATACTGACGGGACCCGCGACGGTGATCGGGCTGCGCTACGTTCGCGGCGAGACCGGAGTGCCAGTGCTGGTGTGCCGCGCTGAGGGCGAACTTGCTTCGCGGCTGCTTGAAGAGGCGCGGGCCCTGCATCTGACTGTTGTCCAGGACCATGTTTTAGCGCGTGAGTTGATCCAAAAGGCGACGATGGGGAGGGCCGTTCCGATTGCGTGTTTTGAGCGGGTCGCAAAGGCAGTCTTTGCTGCCGGCCTGGTGTAACTTCGCGTAAGGTTGATGCGCTGTATCCTGGTCAAATACACAATTTGATCGAAAAGCGGCGTAGTAATCACAGAAGTGGCTGGTCCCTATCGCGAACCTAGCGACCAGAACATGAGCCGACACTGCATGTCATGCTACGAGTATGGGCTCGTGATCCGCTCATGGGGATTCCGGTGAAGCCCTGTCATGAGTTCCACCTTCCGATCTGCTGCCGCTGTCCGGTGTGGAGATCTCACGAGCGGTAAGGGGGCGCACCGCACGATCACCACGCGTTGGCATGACGGCACTATTCCCCAGCAAGTCGCCAGGATCGTTGATCATGACTCCGAGATTATTCCGGACCGAGCAGCCCAGCGTCGGGTCAAAGGAATTATCGTCAGTTGAGGGGCCGACGATCGAAATCGGCCGGCAAACGGGAGGCCGTGCTTCGTAGATAATTGCCTCGATCCGTACACCGAAATGGGCGGGTAAATCGACGGGTGAGGCAGCCAAGCGAATATTATAAGGGGCAACGCCCATTGCGCGGGCCTCATGCGCCACTTGAGCAATGAGCCGGGGTGAGCCAGTGACGTCGAGATGGAGGGCATCCCGCCGACCGCGACTTGCCTTCGCAATGAAATCCCGCAGGCGATACCTCTCGGCACGACGCAGGCTGCCTAGGGACAAGACGCTGGTCTTCTGCTCCACTTCGATCGCTTGTTCGGGTGGCCCGAAAGAGCTCGGACCACTATTTGTGCATCCGCCTACCGCTACGCCAATAGCCAACAAACAGCACAGCTGACGTAAGATCATTGTCGGTCCTCATTCGATGATGAAGCCCGCACCGCCGGCCGTGCCCGGTGCTGCCATGGGGGGAGGGGTGCGGCCTCGCGGCGAACTTGCCAATGTGTTTGTTAAAGTGCGGCCGGCGTCCGAGGGCGGTCCGATACGGCCGGTGGGAGCGCTTATCTTGCCCGGATTCGAAGCTGGCCGCACGATATAGGGCGTGACAACTATGACCAGCTCCGTCTCCTGCTTCTGAAATGACGATGAGCGAAACAGCGCGCCTAAGATCGGTACATCGCCTAACCAAGGAAAAGCACCAATGTCGGTGTTGAAATTGCGCCTGATGAGCCCTCCAATTGCAAAGCTTTGACCACTGGCAAGCTCGACGACGGTACTGGCACGCCGCGTGGAGAGACCAGGCACAGAGATTCCGTTGACGCTGACCTCACCTTCTTTCGACAATTCGCTCACTTCAGGCTTCACGTGGATATTGATCTGATTGTTGCTGAGAACGGTCGGAACGAACTCCAGGCTGATGCCAAATTGACGGAATTGGACTGAGACCTGCCGATTGTCCTGCATGACCGGAATGGGAAATTCGCCACCTGCCAGGAAACTTGCTGACTCTCCGGACATGGCGGTAAGATTAGGTTCGGCAAGTACCGAAGCGAGGTGTTCGCTGGCGAGCGCGTCAAGAACAGCGCTGATATTCGCGCCGCCGACGCCGAATCCGATATTTGCCGTGCCGCCGCCGCGTGCCGCGGCGGTACTGCTAGGTCCACCGCGGCTAAAGCCAAAAACGAACGTGCCGTTTTGACCTGAGACGGAGAGGTTAACGCCGAGCTCCTTCATGGCGCTGCGCGAGACTTCGGCGATGCGCACGCTCAAATTGACCTGTAATGAGCCGGCAACCTGAACCTTATTCACGACCAGTGCGCCCGCACCGAGAAATTGCTCCGTCACCTTCTTGGCGGCATCAACAACATCGGCGTTTGGTGCCGTCCCACTCAGAATCGCGCCGCGTGGGGTATAGCTGACTTGGATTGGATAGTCCCCGAGTTCGGCCTTGAGCGCGGCACGGAGATCCTCGACGGGTTGCCTGACAACAACACGAAGCTCGGCTAAAGCTTCTCCATTGTCGTTCAAAGCAAACAAGCTGGTTCGCCCCGACTTTTTTCCGAACACGAAGATGGTCGTGTTCGACGGCGCCTGATAGTCGGCAATCGCCGGGTCGGCAACAAAGATGCTCGCCGCCGGCGCAGGAAGATGGATAGTCTTACCTTGAGAGGAGGCAAGATCGAGGGTTCCGTTGAGGCTATCAGCAGTGGCGCGCGCCGCCCTCTGAACGCCATCGCGTTGTGTCTGAGCTGCAGCGCACAATGGAAACAGTAGCGCAGCCGCGCACGAGATGTACGGCACGGCGATCATCCGGCGTCCAGCGTCACGACGAGAGAAGGCCTTCAAGGCTGTCTTTGCTTTCATGTTCGAGCGAGCTACGCCGCTGACGCGGCATTACTCAGCGCAAGGGAGTAACCGACGCCGCGCGCGGTCTTGATGGTTAGCGTCGCACCTGATTCGCTCAAAATGCAGCGCAAGCGGTAGATTCCGACCTCAAGCGCGTTGGTCGAGACATGGTCGTCGAAGGCATATAGGCTGTCTTCCAGTGAGGATCGCGGTACGGTACGGCCAGCGCGACTGAGCAAATGCTCAAGTATACACACTTCTCGGCGCGCAATTCTCAAGATGCGGTCTCCAACCGAGACTTGTCTGGCGACTGGATCGAAATTGAGATTGCCGAACGTAACGAGCGGGGCTGTCATTTGGGTTGCCCGTCGCAAAAGAGCGCGCATGCGAGCGATGAGTTCGTCGGTCGACACGGGCTTTGGCAGGAAATCGTCAGCGCCAGCGTTGAAAACGGCAATCCGCCTGCCGAGCTCATTCAGGCTGCTCATCATCATGGCCGGCGTCGAACATCCCTCGCGCCGCAAATGTTTCAGCCAGCTCAAGCCGTCTCCGTCTGGAAGAACCAACTCCAGCAGGAGAACGTCGTAGCTAGCGCAATCGAGCGCGGCTGCCGCCTCGTCCAGGGTGCGCGTCAGATCGACCGCAAAACCGTGGTTCAATAGCGCTTCCTTCACTCCGCGCGCAAAATCCGTATGGTCGTCGACCAGGAGAATTCGCATTTGATTGCCTTTCGTCCATCACCTCCAAGCTGAGCGCGTCACGATTGACCACGATCTCGGGCGAATCTGAACAACGGCTGCTTCGGCACGAGCGTTGACGAGTGGCGACCACGAGGACTGGCATAGTGAGCCGAGATCAATCTCACCCGATCCATTACCGGCCGATAACTGACCGCGTGCCCGTGACCGCACGCGTCGTCGGCGATGCTCAAAGTGCATCTATTGCCTGCAAGCCTGACGAAATTATTCACTGCATCATGCGCCTTGATGAACCGCTCGCGCTTCTGCGCGCCAGTGGCAGCAGTGCTTCCGGTCATCGATCTGTTGGGAGAAGTGTCCTTGGCGCAAATGCGCGCGGTCGAAACCAATGTAAAGAGAATGTTCGGGGTTGAAGTTGAACAGAGACAAGAAGTTGGCATTTGGAGCTCCCAAGTTGCCTTAGTCCGAAGTCGGCCTTGCTATGCCGTTGACCTTGTGGCCTCTCTAAGTCACGGCAAATGCAAGTATCGCATTTGAAGGCAGGTGACGTGTCGCAGCTGGCCCATGTGTCGGAAGCCGCTAGACGAAACGACCGATGCGCGTTCGAGCTAAAGACAAGTTCTCTCGATAGCCGGCAATCCGGCCTGGCGAACGCGAGCGGTGCAGGCATCCGATCGCCTACAACATCGCCGGTGCTGCAGCCCGTCGAACACGGTTGTTGCGCGACGAGTGCGATCCCAGGTCTGCAACGTCACGCACCTAGTTAGGCGGTGTCGCCGGCCGGATGTCGTCTCTCGCCACGAACAGCGACGGATTGATCGCATCTCAAAATTGGGGCGGGGTTGCGCGCGGCGAGGGCGAGCAGAGGGTTGCGCGTCCTGATCTCGATCGGTACGCGGCGTTCCGGCTGCAACGAACCCACCGACAGTTCCTGCCCTCTGTGCATCGGTGACACCGACAGGGCGTCTTCGGGAGGAGTGCTCGACAAGCGTGGCCGAGCCGGCCGGCGCGACCTTGAGACATTGAGACATTCGCAATTCTTGCTACCTGCCAGAAATGTTGGCGCGACACAGAACGTCGCGACTTGTCAGAAAACTTACAATCTGACGTTACGTGCGGTTCAAGCCCATTCGAGCGGTGATTACGTCAATACCTACGAACTTGTAGGCCTCCTGACGCAGCGATGATCCTCACTCTGAGGCGTACAATCGATCTGCGCGTGGGCAAGTCGAGCGCGCCTTGAATTGGCAGGCATTTTGTCGATCGAGGCGTCGCGCGGCCGACGTATGGCCGCAGCAAGTGGTGCGCATGAAAGGCAATCTTTCTTGAGTGTGTTCGGCGACGCGACGCGGTGAATCGATCCGCGTTGCCGCTGCCGCCAGCAGCCAGGTTGCTGTTGAACCGCATGTCACGATCTGAACAAAGGAAGGTCGCGTTCCGGACGCAAGCATGGGTTCGCGAAGATCACATTCGCCGGCAACTGGTCTGAAGGGAGAATCGATTGTCACACGGCGCTCCTGAACGCTGCTGCGAATGGACGCGTGACTATGGGCCCTTCGGGCAAGATTGGAAAAATCGATTGTTTCGATGGAACACATCCAAGTGACGAATGGACAATGAGGCGATACCCCCGAGCTCCCGGGCGCGTCCTCGACAGGCAGCAGGGCAGGCCGGACACAAGCTGACCTTCAACGAGGTTGCGAGCCTGATCATTACGAGCGCTGCGTGGGGAAATAACCTTCTAATGTCGGCAATAAAGGTCCGTAGCGAAGGATCGCATGGGACCGCTGTTCGCTCGAAGAGGTGCGCGTTGGCGAGGCAAGCGCGGCTGAACTAGGGCGTGTGAGCCGTGTCAGCCCGCGGGTCGCGCTACGCGGGCCGGGGACCTGTGATCGACGTGTAGCGGAACGTGCGCAGGCGCATCTGGCGGCGCCGCGATGCGTGCCTTGAGCGTATCGCAGCGTCAGCGCGTCAAGCTGAGCTGCTGACACGTGCTGGGCCACAGTGGGCCGCCGGGATGAAGCGAGCCCATTTGCAGTCGGAGGCCCCCCTTCTTCGGACGGGCCTATTTGAAGTCTCGTGGCTTGGATAGCAGGCGCTGCCTGCTATGCGACAAGAGGCCGGAGCCGGCTCGAATGCGTATCCGCGCCTTGCATGAGGCGCACGCCGTGGGCAATCCAGAATCGCTACTTAGGCTATCTTTTGCGTGACGACAGTCGATATAACGAGCCCATTGGGGTTCCTGTAACGTTCAGCGAGACTTTTGAACAAGTCACCTATCTGGCCTGATCGGACGGTAAATTCTCCATAGTTAGGATCAAAGAGAGTGGTCATTCCATTCGAGGTCGACGTTGTGATTGTGTGTGCGTCGCCGCCGGCGAAACGCAGGCTGAGCAAATAGATCGAACCGTTTTCAGTGACTTCGTTTACGAGCTGCGCGTTGCGCGAGGACGCGCTAAATCTATGTCTCGTCTGTTGTCCTGATGGTTCCAGGCCTGCTTCCCGCAACGTCGTGATTTTCGCTTGAAGATTGTGCGAACCTCGTGCCCTGTCGCTTCGCAATTGTGCCTTGAGGTCTTCATAGCGCTGCTGCCGCGTTGCCGCAGAGGCGTGGTTTTCCGAACCCGGTCGCAGCGCACGCATTCGCGATGACGGACTGCTGTGACGATTGCGGAGCCACTCCGCGGCCAAACCGACGCAGATGCCGTTGACATTCGCCTCAGGCAAATCGGCGGTCCTGTAATCGAACAGAGGGCGGATCGGCCTTGCGGGAGAGGATGGACTGGAACTGGAAGAGAGAGAGGATGTGCTGAGGTCGAAGGAGCTTGGGCTGTGAACGTTTGCATCCGAGGTGTTTGGCCTGCTGCAGCAGAGTCCCATTCTGTCGGACAATTCCCCTGGTGAGGAGGCCTCTCGCAGCGCGAGATCGGCAAGTGTTTCCGCAAAGTTACGGCTGTCCGTCGATTGATTCAACTGGTCCGCTTGATTGGCGCGCGTGGATGAGTCGCTGATCCGATGATACATGGCGATTCTCGTGTCCCTTCAGCGTACGGTTCCTCGTGGTAAGCACGAGGCTGCTTAAGCTGTGCTGAACTAGATAATCAAGCAAGCTGACGACGAACTGACGGGCAGCTGTGCGCTGCTTGGAGCGGAGGAGGAAAGCAATCGTCTGGTTGGGGCCGCCCGGCGGAATTCGGGTCCCGGGAGGAGTAAAGTGGGCTGGGGTCTCGATGCTTAGCTCACTTTTCTGCGAACGGCCCGGACATGACCCGCGGTCGTTCGTGATCATGACGTGCATCGCCATGGCGCTCTCGTTCAGCAGTGTCTGCGGTAAGCGCCTGGGTCTTCGCGTTTCGTAGGGCGCCGGACCAGGAGGACAGACGCAGCCTGATCGACAGACTGGCACAGCCGCCGTTGCTCGCCCAAGAGCCGATATCACCGAGATGCCGATGGTCCAAAATGCAACGGAGCGGGCTGGCGGATGTGATGGGCGAACTGACGACCCTCTCCGAGATGCGATAAACTGCTCTCGGCATAACCCGACATGCGCACGACCTCCGCACGCGAAAGGCGATCGACTATTTAGTCAGTGCTCTCAGTCTTGAACGGATTTTCTTGCTTGGCGGTCCGATAGGCCTCCAGATCGCCGCCCAAAAACAAGCGCTCGGTCTCCCGGGTGGGTGTTCTACCCAGGGAGCACATCAGGTCCACATCCGCATCTATGTTCTCGTGATCGTCGACATTCATCCCGAGCGCAATGCTGCTCAAGATCTGGTCAGGGGTCCAGACCGCCGACTTCGGTATAGTGTAGGTGTGCAGCATCGTCGCGTTATTGGCGATTGCTCGGGCCCACGGATCGCGCGACGCGGACAGTTTGGAGGGGTCCTCAATCAAAGACACAAAAGGAGAGTCAACCTTGCCGCGCATATGCCATCCAGCCTGACGCGCCAGAGTCATAGGATATCGTTCCGGATGATCTCCAACGGAGGAGTGTTCGCGCGCCGCGTCACGCACATACGATATTGCGCTGGTCTCGGCTGCTCTGCGCGGCTTGCAATCGCCATCCGCGTTCTGAAACCGTCTCAGCTCTACATACGACGATCCAACAACGTCGTTGAAGATGCGTTCGCGATCGACGCCGCGGTCTGCAGGCCCAGACGCTGATGACCACGGTGCCGATTGCTGCTCGGCAAGTTCAATCTCGTTCCTGAGTGCCGCGAGCGTCGCCCCAGTCAGCGTTGCGGCAAGCTGGGCGCGCGCGCCTACAAACGATGAAGCCGAGCAGCGTTCACTTGGGCGAGGCCCGTTGGTTGCAGTCGAGGATGGTCCAATCCCGGGATTGGCCGATGAGGAAGCGCCGTCTGACGTTCGGTCGACCGGGCGGAAGCGATCGAGCTGCTGCTCAAAATCCACCTGGTCCTCGGACGGGTGCGCCGGCGAGCCGGCTTGAGCGCTCGCATCGCCGGTCTGTTGCCGCTGCGGCTCAAAATCGCGGGCTTTGGCGACTTCTGGGCCGTGCCGTGAGTCGATATTCATTTGCTCTCTCAAGTTACAGGTCCGTTCAAGAGTTTTTTGGTAGAAGCAGCTTTCGAGAAGCTGACGAGTCAGGAAGTGAATGATTATTTCGCTCGTCGGGCAGGCTCTTCTGGTCGGGCGAGGGGCGCGGGCCCCCCTTTTTTGGGTGCATCTTGTGACGCTCGACGTGCATCGCTCGCAGCCGGAGCGAATCCATCGAAAGCCAGTTTCGATACCAGTGTTGGCTTCGAGAACTGATGGCCATATTGCCCGTTGCGTGAATGCTGCGCCTCGCTCGTGACTCGGCCCGTCTCGGATCGCGGGCATTGTCCTTTCCATCGAGCGCGAGGGGCCTTGCAGAGAATGCGTCGTCTCCTGCGCCAAGTTGGTAGCATTCGACACGTGCCGGCTGAAACGGCGGAATCGCCACCGAGATCGGGCTTCCGATGGCGATGCTGAGATCATCCGCAAGTACCACTATCGGAAAGCCGCTCGCCGCGATCAGACGACTAACGGAGAGGCACGCAGCAACCGGCAATCAAACTGCGAGACGACGGGAAAGGCTTGAACCGCACGTGGCGTGAAGTTGTAGGCTTTAAGCACGACCAAGGGCGACCCACGCAGTCATCTCGACTCCGGGCAGGTGCAAAAGGGATAAGTTGATGAAACGGATTGCTCTCGCGACCTTGCTAGTCGCCGCCGGACTTGAGCAGGCAAGAGGTCAAACCCCAGCCGCCGGCGAAATGGTGTTCACGGCCTGCAAGCCTTGCCACCGGGTCGGCGACAGCGCCAGGAACGCCGTCGGCCCAACGTTGAACGGGCTGATTGGGCGGAAGGCAGGATCGGTCGAGGGCTTCAGCTATTCAGAAGCCATGAAGGGCTCAGGCATCACGTGGGACGAGGCAACGTTTGCCGATTACATCAAGGACCCGAAGGCGAAGGTTCCCGGTACCAAGATGGCGTTCCCTGGACTCAAGGACGCCCAGAAAATCGCGGATCTGATCGCTTATCTCCATACCTTCGATAAATCGCCGGTCAAGCTCGAGCGCTAAGACGGTGCCCCGTGGCAATCGCTCGAGGAGCGCTCCTTCCGGCGAGCAGGCGACTCGGCCCGCCGCTCGTTCAGTCAAGATGTGGGCGATGGAACAGAAGAACGCGCCCTGCGGGCAGGTTTTCGGCCGTGTAGGGCTCACCGTTGATCAAGAAACACGTCATTGGTGCATCCCGGTGCGGCAGGAGGCCAAGGGTTTGGAGCATGTCAATGACGGCGGGTGAGGCCTCTCGGGGGCCGTGGTGCCAGTCGAGGCCGACGAACTCGCCGATATCGGCCAGCTTCGGAAGCCGGCGATGACCCGGTTCAGGCTCGGTAGACGGCGGTCGAAAATCCGGCACCGGCGCAGAATGGGCATCGTCCCGCAATTCGAGCGGTGTAGGGGGATTGAGATCAAGCAGAGATTCAAGACCGCCGTAGATATCAGTCGGAGCCCACAGCTTCGTCGCTGGCGCAGCTTCACCCATCGGCCGAAGGCGAGCGTGGTGGATGAGCTGAACGTCATTCAGCCCTCCTGGCCCTAACGCGGCGGCGTAGCGCTCACCGCCAATGTCGTAGCTCATGATCCGCTGATCAGCGTCCGGCAGGAAGCCCAGGCGACGCAGCCTTTCGAGCATCGTATCCGGGGCGGGCTGGGTTCGGTGGGAAAAGTTCCCGGGGACGGCGAAGGAAACATCAAATGTCTCGCCGACGGGCGGCGACCCAAGGTGAATAAGCTGAACGTCATGGGGACCCGCGGGCCCCAGTACGGCAGTGTAGTGTTCTCCGCGAATGTCATAGTCCTTCATCCGCTGTACCGCGTCTGGCAAGAGCCCAAAGCGGCCCGATTTGGAGAGCATCGTGTCCGGAGCGGGTTGAGTGCCGTGGGCAAAGTCATTGGGAACGACCAGCGAAGCATCGAAAGTCTCGGCGATCGAGGTGGGCGTCGTCTGCGCAGCCCTGTCGGGCGGCGGCCCGGCTTGCTCCATTGCCCGTCCAAAGAATTCTGACGAGGCGGGATAGCGCAGCTGCGAGCTGGACTGTCTCGCCGCGGCATCGAAGGGCCCGACCCGGTCGAAACTTTGTGTGCGCCGGTGAGCGGCTGAATCCATTTGCTGCCAAAGCTCCGGCGCATCGAACCCGCTGGCGCATGTCCAGCCGCCCCGATCAGCGGCATCAAACAGCTCGTCCTGGTCGACGCTTTGCACTGGCGAGTAGGCAGCTGAAGCCAAGGCCTGCCACGGTTCCTGCGTATCGATTCCGTCGGCAAGAGTGAGGCCGTTCTGATCCGCAGCAACACTTCGCACGGGCGAGTGGGCGATCGAACTCATTGTCGGCCAAAGCACCGGTGCATCGAAGGTGGTGACCAGAAGCGAGCTCTCTCGATGCGCGACATCGAAAAGCGGTTCGTGGCCGGCATTTTGTACGGGAAAGTGAGCGGCTGAACCCGTTCCCTGCCCAAGCTCCGGCGCGTTGAATCCGTCAGCCGCCAGCTGGCTCCCCCGATCCGCGACACCCTCCAAAGGCTGCTGCCGATCAAAATCTTGCACGGGTGAGCGGCCGGCCGGCTCTGTTGGCTGACGGGAGCTGCTGCGACAATGGTCCTGCACGATGCTGTCGCGGTAGTGGCGGAGCCTGTTCAAGGCATAGATGAGTTTCTTGTCGCCCGGAAACAAAGTGTCGGCATGGCCGAGCAGCGCGGCGTGACCAAGCTTAGAAATTGATAACGGTCGAAGTGCTGCAGCCAACTTCCGAAGATCGCTAGAATAATTTCCGGCGGTTTTCTCGTCGATCTGTCGGCCAAAGCCTGCTTCAGCGGCCTGCCTGATGAGGCGGTCGTCTTCCTTGGACGGACGGTAATGCGTTCGGATGGGCCGCGCGGGGGCGTCAGGCTCGCGGTACTACTAACCATCGACAATGCGGGGACGATGACCTTGTCCTTTGGCAGCAGCTTCTTGGCATAATCGAGCAGACTTTCTTCATCGAACCCAGCCATTGATTGGCCATACTGCTTCAGCGCCTCAGCCAATTTGCGAAGTCGACGATCGTAGATACTGATTGTGGTAGCGCCCGGCGGTGGTCCCCGCTCGAGGGCGGCGCCAGAGGCTGCTTGAATGAGGCGGTCGTCTTCGTCAGCGATGTCAAAAAGATCTCTGTGTGGATAGACGGCATCGACCTGTCGCACGTCTCCCAAGTGCTGCTCAAACTCCGCTTGCTGCTGTTGCGTGCGCGGCTGCTCCACTGTGGCATTGGACGTAGCCGAGCTTTTATCGCCCGGGTTGATATTGTTAAATCCGTCCATGATCCCGTCCGGTGGTGGCGCGCTGTTGTTCTCTCGCTACTCACGTTAGCTTTCTGAAACCTGACGCGGCTTGGAGAAAGTTAGAATTGGACTGGCGGCCCCGCAGTCAGCTTCTTCGGGTCCAGCCGACATTCCTTGTATCGGGCGGGCACCAAACGACTGGCGGGCCGTGTCAGTCGTCAGCCAAACAAAGGCTGCGATGATCAAAGGGAGCAGAGCGGCTCCGCCGTGATGATCGTAATCATGTAGCTGATCTTGATCGGATCGTCATAGCACGATCAAACGGTACGCCTTCGGAACGTTCTGATTGGTGGACGGCCGCGCCCGAGCCGTTCGGTGACCCACCGCGCCTGCTCATCCATCCGTGCACGCCAGACGTCGCAGGAATCCTCAAGTCAAAGGCTTTGCGCGTGAGACACGCGCTCGGTTGGCATGGACAGAACTTGCCCCCGTCGGCAACATGTTGTGCATCAAAGCGGACGAAGTCCAATTCAGCACGCTCCGTATTTTTGCGCGCGCGCGATCCTTGTTACTGTAAGCGGGATCGTACTATCCTGAACGTTGGCTGCAAATGGTGGGAGGCAATTTGTCGATCAAGAGCCGTTCCGATGAGGTGGCTGAGACGTTTCGTCTCTTGAGAGCGTTTCGCGCGCTCCGAAATCCTGCCGATCGTCGCCGTATCATCGAGATGGTTGAGACCATGTCAGCACGAGACGATGCGCAGGGCATGGTTCGCCCACGGGCCGATGAGGAAAAGTCCTGACTTGGCTCGTCGGATAGGCCCGCAAACTCCTGATCGTCAGACGAACGTGCCCGTGGTTTCAGTGGGCATGAGACCTCAGCGCGCCGGCCGCCCTATGTCATAGGTTCAATGCTGCAAGCCATGGCGCCAACACAACGATCGAGCAGCGATGCCATGACCCCGTGGCCGCTCGCTCGTTGTTTGATGGCGTCGCCGCGGGCCGCATCTCCTGGAGGCTCCGGCACGGCTCGTTTTGTGCCTTTCGGCCCGGAATTAGATTTCGATATCGTGGACGAACCAGCCGGAAGCCTGTCTTTTTGGACGTTCGAATTGTGGGCGACAGCTTGGGGCATCTTGACCTGGCTTTGATCTGTTTGCGCGAGGCTGCGCTACGTATATTTCGAATCAGCTATCGTGACAGACCCTACTTGTCCAGAGAGGGCCGCGGGGTTGCCTCGGTACGCGCGGGCAATATCGGGTACTCGATCTTGGGCCGCTGTCCTGTCAGCGAATTGAGAAATGCGACGATGTCGTTTTCGTCCTGATCGCTGAGCTTGGTGCCGAGCTGAACCTCGCTCATCACGCCAACTGCTTGCTTGAGGCTCCAAACCTGGCCCGAATGGAAGTAAGGGGCTCGCAAGGCGACGTTGCGCAAGGGCGCAGAGCGGAAAACGTACTCGTCACCAGCCATCTTGGTGACCGCGAAGCGGCCTTTGTCGGCGGCTGGAAGCAGTGGCGCGGCCGGCCTTCCGACCACGCCGAACGGGAAGTAATCCTGCCCTCCGACGTTGATTCCATTGTGGCAGGACGAGCATCCCTTTTCCATAAATAGCTTCAGGCCCGCCTTCTGCCGATCATCGAGCGCATGCTTGTCACCCTCGAGGTACTGATCGAAAGGCGCAGCGGGTGTAATAAGGGTCGCTTCGAAAGCCTCGATCGCTTTTGCGAAATTGTCAAAGGTGACGGGCGTCGCATCGTTAGGAAATGCCCTGCTGAACATGACGACATAGTCGTTCATCGAATTCAACGTGTCGAGCACTCTATCTGGCGTCGCATTCATTTCGACACTTGCCTGGACTGGTCCCTTGGCTTGCGCCTTGAGGTCTGCTGCCCGTCCATCCCAGAACTGCGCCACATTGAATACCGCGTTATAGACGGTAGGCGCCCGGCGTGGACCGCGCTGCCAGCCATGACCGACCGACGTTGGGCCGGCATCCACGCCGCCGGCACCAAGATTGTGGCACGTATTGCAGCTAATGATCCCGCTCGATGAGAGCCGCGGATCGAAGAACAGCACCTTGCCAAGTTCGACCTTTTCATGGGTGACCGGATTGTCCTTCACCGCAGGAACGATCGAGGGAATCGGCTTGAAGATCTGTCTGGCGGCGCTCATCAAATCGTCATTCGCGGCGGCTGCTGACGACACCAGCATCCCGACGCCCAGGATGTATACCTTGCGTACAATGGAAAGCTCTCGTATCGCTAACTTCTTCATGGCGTGCAGCACCGGTTTTTGTTGGATATCGGAAGTGGATCAAGAGCGACACGCATCACTCTCATTCATGCAGGGCAACGCAGCGGGCGTCTGAAGCGGTAGTTTGTCGTGTCTTGCTCGCTTTGGCGTAGTTCATCATGAGATGCAAACGGCATCACCGCGCAGGCCGAGCCGTTTGAAAGCGCAAACGGCGCTTTGTCTTACGAGCTCCTGACCAGAACTGCTGGCTCCAGACGGCAGTCGACTTGCCCTTGCAAGAGCGACGATCGGTCCGGCGGCGTATATTGTCGTTCGCCATCATCGATCGGCGGACGATGGGGCCGCGCGCGTGCAAGTATGTTTGTATCACGCGGCATCGGTCGAAAAATCCTGCTCCGGCTCGGCGGAGCGCCACCATCGATGCCGAGCGTAGACCATATCGGACACCAGGACGTCCGAGAATGACGTGATGGAGGTCCTGCAGAGCGAGCTCTAAGACTTGAGGCTTCGTGCTGTTCACTGTCGATCATCGAATCTTATACACCGTCCGCTGCTCGGAATATTCTACAACCTGACGTGACGTGCGGTTCAAGCCCCATGAGCGCCTGGACGCGCGGCCATGTCTGGCTCGGGCTATCGAGAAGCGGCGGGGCATTTCTGCTTACGACGTGACGTTGGCTCAACGTCCAAACCAGCGCTTGGGCTCAGATGCATGGGAGTATCAAGCGGCGTGTCGCCGGGTTCTGCCTGCGTGAGCAGACTGTTCGATAACGCCAAGACAACGGGAGAGGAGACGTGGTCGTTGTCGGTATCAGCCGGCGCGACTGCTGCCGAAACGATCAACGCGTGCGCGGGTACCAGATCGATTATCATGGCACGTTGCGCGCGCGTGCACCAGGCGCTGCATCAATCCTTGCGCCGGAATGTCCATGTGTTGAGCGGGATAAGCTCGCTGCCCGTCGCGTAGATCGGCGCGTCGGCAGTGGTGGTGACGGCTCATCCGTGAGAGCCATGCGAGCGGAGGGCAGCGTCTCACTGGCCGCGCTGAAGCGTCGAACGAAGCGGACGTGAAGGCAGATGTGGCCGCTCGCAGGTTCGGCAGGCGCAAAGCTTCGAGAGCGTGCGCCATCTGGCAGCCAACCGATCGATGGACCATTCTGACTGCATCGGCAGAGCTCGTTCGTGATGGAGCGGGGTGGGGAGCAAGTGGCTGAGCGTTCAGCGTCGGAGCGAATCGTGGATTGTGCCGCGTTCAGTATAGTACGAGTCTACGCAAGAGGGCTTTGGAGGACGAGGTGTCGGATCGGTACATGCTGCTGAACATGATCGAGACCGTTTGTCCCCTGAAACGGCATGGACGTTGCCGACGAAAATCACCTAACCGCGGAAGGCGCACCTCCTGACCTGGCCTACGCTTGTCAGTCACGAACGCGATAGCAAAAAACGCCGCACGAGCGCGCTGGCTTTAGGTCAATGGTCTTCTGCCGATGCCAAGCTGCTCGATGACGAGCTTGGAAATCTTTGTTGGATCGCGAACGCCCGTTGCGCCGATCTCGATGGTCTTTCTCGCGACGATTTCGGCGATCGGGTCATCACGATCGACCAAGCAAAGCGAATGCAGGGTCAATTCATAGGCCGACGTTAGGCGCTCGACTTCGTCCGGTCCGAGGTTGCGGCCCTGGAGCAATTTATTGATGGCAGTCACGACGGCGCTAACCCCGCGACAAAAGTCACTTTTATCGTTCACATGCACGCTGATTCGAAATTTGCATTGAGTACGATGAAGCCGGATGTCTTTGGTTCGGGCGCATCGTCGCTGATGCAGCGTGCACGATCGAAATTGCGCACCATCGACCAAATGATCGGATCTGCTCAACTGGAACGCTTGTGTTCCTCCTTGGCTGCCAGCATCCGCTCGAAGCGATCAGCTTGTGCTTTCGTGAGATTGACGGCCAAGCCGACCCCGATCACCGCTGGCCCCTTACGTTGCCGATCATAAACCATCCACCCGCTTGACCCTTGACGCACTAAGAACCTGGATGGAGGAGGCGCCTCATCGGTATCCTTGTCCGATCGTTGTTTGCCTGGATATTCCATCGTGGCCTCCCAAACAGTGCAATCCAATTCTTTGTACGTAGCGAACCGATCTGCTATCCGGCTGCGCGAAATGTTCGAGCATAGCAAGTGATGAGCGTGTTGTCGGGATCGCCCTTGCGGGCGGGCAAGTGAGGTCTCTATTCCAGACATCCGATCGGAAGAGGCCGGCGGCCAGCAAAAGCCCGCTCTAGCTCATCAGCCAACTGCATGGCGTTCAGTAGCGCCGGCATAGACCGTGCGCTACGATTGCGGCATCTGTAGGCGATCGGCTGCGCAAGTGTTCGCGGCCGGCAGGCGTGATTTCATGCGGCCGACCGTCACACCGGGCACGTTCATCTGATGCTGGGTAATCACTTAACGGGGGCGTTACCGGTCCTGTCCCGCCCGTGGAGCGGAAGCGAGACTGGGGCCGACTGGAATTGCGCTGTCTGGCCAAAAGTGAGCTGGCTGGTTGAAGTGGGCGTGATCGGAGGCTTGTCCGCCAACGCCGGGATCGACGGCATCAGTAGTTGTCGTCTTGTCTCGAAGTCGCCGCCGAGGGGTGCGGCGAGGCTAATTACGGCAGGGTCAAACGGATTAAGAACGCCTGGGTTAGGCTAGCGCCTGTCCGAAGCGTTCGGCCAAACCAGCCTGATTTCGACGGCTCGAAACTTCCATGCTGGTTTCCAGAGCCTCGGCTACTGGATCGGCGGCGAGCACGTTTGCGGCGCGGGACAAAACGATCTTTGATCGATCCGGCCTTTGCCTCCGAATCATTGACCCTGCAGAGCCCGCGGCAACGCAATGCCGGGTCCGTCATCCAACCAAGAAATCTTTCTGACTCGTCAGCTTCTCGAAAGCCGACGCTCCTAACATGAGCGAGATAGAGGTCCCGAGGCCAGTGCTCCGATCTGCAATCTGCATCAAACGGAGGTAATACGTGGAACCTGCTAGCAACGTCAAACCATCAGCGTCAGAAACCGTCGCGACGGCCGACTCTATGCTGCAAAAGCAGCCGGTAGAGCAAACGGCCTTTGAGCAACATCTCAGTGAAGCACAACAGCGCGAGCCGCCGCAAACCGATCCGGCCCCTTCGCGTCGCGGTGTTGCGCCGGGTGTCGCGGAGCACATCGTGGCGGCGGAGGCGCAATCTCCGCGCCTTGTCGTTGTTTCAAACCGCCTTTCCAAGCCTGGTGGGGCCATGACAGGCGGCCTGGCTGCGGCTTTGCTTCCCGCGGTGGAACGTTCCGGAGCGCTCTGGGTCGGGGCCTCGGGCCCGCTGAAAGCCGGCAACCACGAGCTCGGCGAGGGAGCGCTGGTGAAGCTCGATTTACCCGCCGCAGATTATGACCGCTACTACAACGGTTTTTCGAATTCGACACTGTGGCCGGCACTACATTCGCTGAGAGAGCGAATCTCCTTCTCGGAGGACGACTACAAGAGCTATCGTAAGATGAATGCCTTCATGGCGGATGCCCTGCTTGACTACAAGGAGCGGGACGCATTCTGGGTGCATGACTATCATTGGCTCACGCTCGGCGCCGAGCTGCGTGATCGGCGCGTCGACCGGCCGATCGGCTTCTTTCTGCACACGCCATGGCCGGCGCCCGGTGTGATGCAGCTGGTGCGGCCTCATCGCGAACTGATCGAAGCGATGCTTGCGTACGATTTGGCCGGCTTTCAGACCGACGAGGACCGGCAGAATTTCCTTGCCTGCGTCCGTGCCGAGCTCGGGCTGACCCCCAGCGAAGACGGTGTTGTTATCTCGCCCCGTGGCATCACCAGATGCCAAGTGTTCCCAATTGGCATCGATACGGACAAATTTGCACGATATGCTAAAGACGCAAGTTCGAATCCCGATGTCTCCAAGCTGCTGGACGGTCTCAATCGCGAGAAGCTTGCCGTCGGCGTCGACCGGCTGGATTACACCAAGGGCATCGACAATCGTATCCAGGCTGTCGGTCGCGCCTTGGACAAAAAGCCGAAGAGCATCGCGCTTTTGCAGGTCGCCACCAGCTCTCGAGATGGCATTCCGAGCTACAGAGATTATCAGAACGACGTCAAAGCCGTTGTCGACGATGTCAACGCTCGCCACGGCGCGGACGACTGGATGCCGATCCGCTACGAGACCGAGCCTGTCAGTCAGGCGGTGCTCGCGGGTCTCTACCGCGCCGCACGTGTCGGCGTCGTGACCCCCCTGCGTGACGGGATGAATCTCGTAGCGAAAGAATATGTCGCCGCGCAAGACCCAATAAGTCCCGGCGTGCTGGTTCTGTCGAAATATGCCGGCGCGGCCAAGGAGCTCGATGCGGCACTACTAGTCGATCCCAACGATATCGAGGGTATGGCGGAGACGATTGCGAAGGCCATAGAGATGCCGCCCGAACGCCGCCTCGACTCCTACCGCAAGATGATCAAGAAGCTCCAAGACTATCCGATAGGCGCATGGTGGGCCGACTTCGTTGCGAAGCTCGAGGATAGCCGGATCGGCGTAGCCGCGGGCGACTCCATTCCGTTAGACGCGGGAGCTTCCAGTCGCTCAGAGAGCCGGACCATCCACGACGACCCAGCAGGCCCATCGGGTGCGATAGATCACTCGGAACGGGTGTCATATCCGGACGTCGCCGTTCCGGCTACGGTGCCAGCGGATCATTTCGGACATATCGGCTTCCGCTAGATCAATGACGCCGCGCTGCCCCGGGACGTGTTGATCAGTACATTGGACAGAATCTGGGTCCTGCCGGCCACGGGCGAGCCCAGCGCAGATTCAGCGAGCAGCTTGACGCGGCGTAGTTGAGCAAACGCGCCGACCGAGCATGGAATGCATCGACGAGGCGAGCGTAGATCTCCAAGCTCATCATAACCGTCGGAGGGCCAAGGAAGGACCAAGGCGGCGCTGAAGCAGTCTTTGTTGGCGCGCCACACCGGAACAGAGGCCGACTATGTCGAGCTTCTAGAGCATGATCCGGAGCTGGCCTTCCGAAAAGATCATGCTCAAACAAGAAGCTAAAGCGCGATGACGGTTCGACCTCATCTCATCGCGCTTTAGGGTGGTTAGTCCAACGGCCGGAAGATTGCAGCTCCGAACGCTCCGCATTCGTCGCTGGTTAAGTCGGAGCCATGGGTCGGCCCTTTTCAAGCGATCGCGATTCGAGCTCTCGCAATTGGAATCCAAGTGCGAATGTTGGGAGTACCTTTTTGCCTCCCCATTGCGGTATGCTCAGGCGATGAGCTCAATGTTGAAGATTGTAGCGGCAGTGGGAGCGATCTTCCTGGGAGAGGCCCTTTCGATTATCGCGGAGTTGATCGCCTCAAAGGAGTTCGGAAAAGCTGGCGGGAATCTGACGACGCTGCTTCCGATGTTCCTGCTGATCATGCTGGGCGGTATCTTGCTCGTCTGCGGATATGCTCTCGGCTACATGCATCTCAAGAATATTTGGATCATAGTCGCAGTATCGGTGGGATCGATCCTCGTGGTGGAACCGATTCTCTCGTTCTTACTCTTTCGGGACGTGCCGACGATCGGTTCGCTGGTTGGGCTGGCACTGGGCGCACTTGGCACTCTGGCAGCGATATTTTTATAAGCGCTATCTGTGTCAGGCTAAATTACCGTGGTTCTGTGAAAGCGGTGGGTTATGAACCGCTCAATTCGATCGCAGCGGCGGAAATGTATTCTGACCGATGTGGCCGGCTCCTGGGAGCGCTATTGCCGTGAGATTGGAGCCGGGGTCTCACTTCGTTGTTACCCGACGCGGAAACGTTCCAGCCTGGATATCAAGCTGCCGCGCAAGCTTCGAAATTTATCGGGAAGGACCTGCAAGTCTTCAACCGTAGAGCTCTTGCGAGCCAAGCAAAGGGAGCGCTCGCGTCTGATTGACGTGCCATCAACTGGAGGGGGGCCGTCGTTTGGTCCAATGACGTCCGTCGATGCCAAACGGATCGCCGACAACCATAGAGAGCTCCGCTGGATCGCAAACGCCGGTTGTACCGATCTTGGTGCCCTTCCTTGCAATGATTTCCGGCGCAAGGCGATCGTAGGGTTGGTCGAAGGCCGAGCCTCAGATGGCTCAGCTTTGTTTCGGCCCGCGTTTTGTCCTCAGGCGCCCCACTCACGGTCGGGCCCGAAGGCGCTGCTGTCGCGCCAACGAGAGCTCCAAAACAATATGCCACTGATAGTGGTCAGGGATTTTCCTATCGGCGTCAGGAACCGTTCGAGTTCACTTCGGCATAGCCGCCCTTATCGTCCCATTTGTAAACGACATAGTCGAGCTGCTTGATGTCGCCCTTGACGTCATATTCAAGATTGCCGATTACGGTGTCCCAAGAGCTCGCTTTGATCGTATCCATCACCTTCCTTGGATCTATGGTGCCGGCCTTGGCCACGGCTTGAGTCCACACTTGCACCGCCGCATAAGTGTAGAGCGTGTAGCCTTCGGGATCGATGTTCCTGGCCTTGAATTTCTCGACAATCGCGGCCGCCGTCGGCTTCTTGCGTGGGTCCGGTCCGAAGGTGAAGAGCGTGCCCGCACCGGCGGCGCCGGTGATCGAGGCATATTCCTTGTCGGCCAATGCGTCGCCCGACATCAGCGTCGTGTTTAGCCCCTGATCGCGCATCTGACGAAGGATGAGGCCTGCCTCCTGGTGATAGCCGCCGACATAGACGAGATCGATATTGTCTCGCTTCAGGCGCGAGACGATCGCATTAAAGTCCTTGTCGCCCTTGTTATAGGATTCGTACAGCTTTTCGGTAATGCCAGCCGCGTTAAGGGCCTTCTTAGTCTCGTCGGCAAGTCCCTTGCCATAGGTGGTCTTGTCATTGAGGATAGCGATATTCTTGCCCTTGAAGTTCTTGGCGATGAAGCGGCCGGCAACCAGACCCTGCTGGTCGTCACGCCCGCAGACGCGCGCTACGTTCCAAAGCTTGCGGTCAGTCAAGAGTGGATTGGTCGAAGCCGGCGTGATCTGCAACACGCCGCCGTCGGCATAGGCGTCCGACGCTGGGATCGAGGATGAAGAGCAAAAATGTCCGGCTACGAACGGGATCTTGGCTCCGGCGACCTTTTCCGCCACCGAGCGTGCCTGCTTGGGATCGCAAGCATCGTCCTCGACGTCGAGCACGAGCTTCTTGCCGAGCACGCCGCCAGATGCGTTGATATCGGCGACCGCCATTTCGGCGCCGCTCTTCATTTGCCGGCCGAAGGCCGACTCACCGCCGGTTATGGGTCCCGCAACGGCGATGGTGATGTCTTCCGCGAACACCGCTGTGGAGAACGCGAAGGATGCACCAAGTGCGAGGCCGATGAGGTCGAATAATTTCATGAATGGTCCTCACAAAGTGAAGGCAATGGCGAGTGAGCACGAGTGGAGCAGTGCGCTGGCGGCTGCGGTCGCGCTAGATCACTGTTGATGACGCCGGCTTCATCGTGCATCAAACCCCTCGATCGCGTCCCGGAAAAGAGCAGCAGTCCTGTCTTGTCTCGCTAGGAGGACATCTGCCTCTCTCAAATGACCAAGCTTCTGGTCGCGAAGGCATCTGCAGAAAGCTTGGCCGAAAAGAGAGAACCTCTGCAGGCGTCGGGACAGAAGAACGAACCAGCGCGCATGTGCCAAGCAACGATTGAACGTTAAGCGCGCTCGCCGGTGCCAACTTTACGCGACCCGTCTCATGCTGGCCAGTCAACGCCTCAAAGGTGTCCATGCGAATATTAGCTGAGTTGGCCGTCCAGAAAAGAAATAGGTTTGTACGAAACGTACACGGAGCGCGTCTTTGATTGTTGGCGTCAGTCGCGGCCGACAACCGCAGCAACGGAGTTTCCCTGAAGTCAGGAGTTCTTCACCAGTGCCGTGTTGAGTGGCGTCAGCTTCTTCACCATCACGCTCAAGGTGGGGCTATAGTCTGCTAAATTACCAGATGGGGCCCGAGAGGGGATTGGGGATTGTCATATACTCATTCAGTAGCTGCGGACTGCGCCAGTTATTTCAAACAGACCATAGCCAGGTTGAAGCGAGACGACCTCATTATTGCAGTCGCACTGCTCGTCTTCTTTGTGGTCAGTATCGTCTCGCTCATGGTCGCCGGAGCGACGTTTCGCAACATGCAATTTTGGCCGTCAGACAATATGTCGCCGGACGCGCTAGTTGGAGTGGGCGCAATGATGCTGTTCATTCCAGCCTTTGCCGTCGCGCGGTTCTCGTTCGGCTACATCGTCGCATTCTTTCTGCTGTCGGCTGTGCTCGGTTACGTCTGGCTCTCCTTCTATTCCGGATTCGACTATCCTCATGCCTTGGCGCGGTGGTCGATGTTTGGAGCGCTCGTCGGTGCCGCGACGCCGCTGCTGTTCGTGAATTTTGAGATTTCACGGCCTGCCGTCACGGAGGATGCATCGCGCCGAATAGCGCTCGCGCTTGCAGCGATCGCGGTCTTGGTGCTCGCTGCGGATGCCTCTTATGGCCTCACGTTCGGCAGCCCGCTTGGCGCCGACCGCAATTCGGTCACCCGCCCGCTTGTGCTGAACTACCTGACGGGTATCGTGATCTCGGGGATATTGCCGTATCTGTTCGCCTGGTTTGCGAGCGGCAGGCAGCCGATTGCGGCGTTCCTGGTGCTTGTCCTAACGGCTGCGTACTATCCCATCGCTGTCAATAAAACCGTATTGCTGCTGCCGCTTTGGCTGCCGATCGTGTTCTTGCTCTACGCGCGGCTCAATCCAAGGCTCGCGACGATCCTGTCGTTGCTAATTCCGATGGTCATAGGTCTCACACAATATGAGCTCGTTCGGCTGTATTCTCCGAACGATCCTTATTACTTGTTTGGGGTCTTCAATCTACGCATGATCAGTGTTCCGGCACTGGCCATAGACCATTATGCGAATTTCTTTCACGATCACGCGCTGACGAACTTTTGCCAAATCTCATTGGTGCGCGCCCTCATGGGCTGCCGATACGGCGAGCTTGGACCCGTCATGGCGCAAGTCTACCGCGCTGGCAACTTCAATGCCTCGTTCCTGGCGACGGAAGGAATTGCGTCGGTTGGGCTTCAATGGACGCCGGTGGCGGCGCTGATTTGCGGTACTATCTTGTCGATCGGTTCGCTTGCGAGCCGCCATCTGTCGCCGCCGTTTATTGCCGCGTCGTCGGCGGCAGCGGCAGAGGTCCTCGTGAACGTCCCACTGTCGACTGCGATGGTCTCAAATGGGCTTGCGTTACTATTCCTGCTTTGGTGGCTGACACCGCCCACCCCACTCGTTCGGGAGCAGCCTCAAAATGGAATCGTGGCAAGTCTTGGCCTGGCCGGAGATTGAGACCACCAAAGGCAGCAGCCCTGCAGTTCTGTCCGTGTCGACGGCAAGCGGCCTACATGGGCCGCTTTGGTTCGAGGCGGGATAGGGCTCGTCAGCTCCTCGCAGCTAAGCTTGGTCGTTGCGTCTTCTTCAGGTGATCTGATGGGATGGGTGTGCGCAATTTCAACATAACGGCTTGGGCGCACGTGCCTCAGCCAGTCGCGCAAGAGGAGCAAGCGAAATGCCCGGAGGCGGCTTTCCAACGGGCGCCCGTTTCTGCCCGATGATCTCTGTCGGTGCTATCCGCATCTGTCCAACTCGGACTGGAGGTTGATCGAGCGTGCGATCGGTGCCGCTTTTGCGAGCGGGGAGGTGGATTCGGCATTCGGTAGGCCAACCATCTGGCCAGATAGCCTTGGCTCTGAGGGTCTGTCGATGTCCGGGGCTCGATGACGCTGAATTGCGCGCTTACGTAAAGGCGGGACACAATCGTGGCACGCATTTGCCCACCGGGTTGAATGACCTTCGTAAGTTCCGTGACCAATCTGCAGATGCGGCGAGCCGCGGCCTCGAAGTTGGCCCCCTGCAGTCGGGCTTCATCCTGGATGTTCGAAATGACTTCATGGGCCCTCCGGCAAAGCGTCAACGATTGCGGAAATAATGAGCCCGCACAATTGACAGTCTCGGTCAGCCTGGGATGAGCGTCAGCCAGGGCGAGGTGGCGAGGCCGCGTCGTTGGCGCTCGTCGACCCTGAACTCTTCACCTTCGATCCGGCCCAGTTCCCTCCAGGCGAGCTTCGGTCCTTGCTAGGTGATGAACCCGCCGCGGCGCCACTCTTCAGCGTCGATCCGGGGACTTCAGTTCCGCCCCAGATGAGCTTCGGTGATTGCTGGAAGATGAACCCGTCACATCGCGCGCCTTCCTTGTCGGTCCAGAGGACTTCAGCTGGTCGTGTCCCCATTGGTGGTGTAGCTCGGTAGAGCAAAGCCGTCCGCACGCGCGGCCTCCCATGGCGCCGTAGCGGGCGGGCGGCTTTGCGGTGGTCACCGGCAGTTCGCCGGTAGGGTCGGGTTGCTGATACCAACCTGATTCGAGGAACCACCGATGACCGATGAGATGATGAACCTCCGCACGCTCGTGGAGAAGACCCCTGATGCCGATCTGCTGCGCGAGATGATCGGCTTTGCCGCCCAGCGCCTGATGGAGCTGGAAGTGGAAGGCCAGACTGGGGCCGCCTATGGCGAGAAGAGCCCGAGCGC
Organism: Bradyrhizobium sp. ORS 86; assembly: GCF_045571475.1. Taxonomy (NCBI): domain Bacteria; kingdom Pseudomonadati; phylum Pseudomonadota; class Alphaproteobacteria; order Hyphomicrobiales; family Nitrobacteraceae; genus Bradyrhizobium; species Bradyrhizobium sp. ORS 86. Next base: position 2,007,140 of record NZ_CP120699.1, read on the forward strand.
CTGGCGCAGCGCAACGGCTACCGCGACCGGACCTGGGAGACCCGCGCCGGCACGGTCGAGCTGCGTATCCCCAAGCTGCGCAAGGGTTCCTACTTCCCCGGCTTTCTGGAGCCGCGCCGGATGGCCGAGAAGGCGCTCACCGCCGTGGTGCAGGAAGCCTATGTGCAGGGCGTCTCCACCCGCTCGGTCGACGACCTGGTGCAGGCGATGGGCATGAGCGGCATCTCCAAGAGCCAGGTCTCGCGGCTGTGCGCGGAGATCGACGACAAGGTGAAGGCGTTCCTCGCTCGCCCGATCGAGGGCGATTGGCCGTATCTGTGGATCGACGCCACCTACGTGAAGGTGCGCCAGCAGGGGCGCATCGTGTCGGTCGCGGTGATCGTCGCGGTCGGCGTCAACAGCGATGGCCGGCGCGAAGTTCTCGGTATGGACATTGGTCCCTCGGAGGCCGAGACATTCTGGACGGCGTTCCTGCGCAAGCTCGCCCGCCGCGGCCTGCGCGGCGTCAAGCTGGTCGTCTCCGACGCCCACGAGGGCATCAAGGCGACCGTCGCCAAGGTGCTCAACGCCAGTTGGCAGCGTTGCCGCGTGCACTTCATGCGCAACGCGCTGGCCCATGCCGGCAAAAGCGGACGGCGTGTCGTCTCCGCCTTCATCGCCACTGCGTTTGCCCAGGACGATGCCGAAGCCGCACGAGCGCAATGGCGAAAGGTCGCCGATCAGCTCCGCCCCAAGCTACCCAAGCTCGCCGGCTTCCTCGACGAGGCCGAGACCGATGTGCTGGCCTACATGACGTTCCCGCCGCAGCACCGCACCAAGCTGCACTCGACCAACCCGATCGAGCGCCTCAACGGCGAGATCAAGCGCCGGACCGAGGTCGTCGGCATCTTCCCCAATGAGGACGCCATCGTCCGCCTCATCGGCGCGATCCTGCTCGAACAGAATGATGAATGGGCCGTCCAGCGCGCCCGTTACATGACGCTGGAAACCATCGCGCCGTTGAGCGATGATCCAACCGTCAGTCTCCCGGCTATCGCCAGCTGACCAGTCCGGCTCTTGCCGGCGAACGCGGTGTCCCACCGCCAGTTACACCACGCTCAGGGACACGATCCTTCAGCTTGCCTCCAGGTGAGCTTCGGTCGTCGTTGGAGGATCACTCCGCCCCGTTCGTCAATTTGGGTTCGGCAGATCAGCCGGGCTTCGACCGCAGTCCGCCGCCGGCTCTATCTCTGTATCTTCCCCAGGGCTGGCCGCACTGGGACCAGTGGGCGCCGGAAGACCTCAAGGAAGGAATGCGCTTGCACAACGTGCCAGCCGCGGCTGACCCAAACAAAAATCTAACTCTTCGGGACGTGAACTACACGGCCACTATCGGACCGGCAGGTCTGGAGCACGAAATTGTTCTCCGTAGGACTTGAGCAGAGTCGCCGCCCATCCTGGTTGGAGCTCAGCGAGGCTTCTCGGCCATCCAGCGAACGTTCATATGGTCCGACCACTGCTGTTCGAGCAAGGCGCAAAGCGCGTTGCGTGCTAACGGACCGCCTTATCTCGGAATGACACTAAGAGAGAACGAGAGAGTAACTTGTACTTCGGCCTTCCCCGTGTCTTTGAGGAGGATGTCCAGAAGTTTCGCCCGGCGGCGGTGATGCCCTCGAAAAGTTTGAAGAAATCGCCGTCTTGGGCATGCGCGCTGTGGAGCGAGGATGGGTGGCTGCAAGCACAGGTGCCGCAGCCGAACGACGCAAAAGCGAGGAACTGCCGTACCCAGCATCGATGTATCGGCTCTGCGTAGCTTTCGAAGCGCGCCGAAAACGAAACGCCCGGTACCTCCTGTGCGACTGCAACCAATGCACAAATTCTAGGCGAGCGATAGCAGCAGGAGTGGCGTTCTAGGCGACCGGCCCGTAGGAGCACGGGACACTCTTCCCCTGGCCTGCCGAGTTGGATAGCATCACAACCTTGAAGAGAGAAGAGCATGGCGAGCAGGCTTGAACGCGTCGAGAGGGTAGAGAGATCCGCAATTCTTCGGCGCCTCCGTCGCGTGCAGGCGTGGCGCAGGGCTCGCCTCCAGCGGCTCTTGGCCGATCCTGATATAGCGAAGAACGACCCGGAGCGACGCAAGTCCATCAAGGCGGCGCAGCACTATACGGCGGTCTCGATGCGCGCCAAAGCCATTCAGATCGGACTGATAGATCGCTAGTGCGGCACGCCCAGCCGCCCGCATGGCACGCCGGGACTGGACGATGTTCAACGGCCTTTCGGCCGTCCAAGATGTCGTATCATCGATTGCGGGATCAGCTATCGGAGTGCTTCCGAGCATTGGGGCGTTGGTGATGTTCTCGCCACAGGATCACGCTTTCGCGCGATCAAGATGTGCTTCTGAAGCAACTTTCGAATGCCCGGTAGTAGCGTTCTTCATCGCTAGTACCCACTTTTCTTGGATCGTGAGTCGTGATTCAAGATATGGATGATACCCAAAGCGAGAGAAGTCCACCTTTCGAGGGAGATCGCAAGGTGCTTGTGGCGTGCTGTCATTCGCCAGTGACGTTCCAGGCCGATTTGGAGTGGGTGCGGATAGTTCTTTTGGCGCCGGCCGAGCGCAGCACGCGGTCGATCGACAAGGAAGTTGGATCCAAACACGGATCGTTAACCTTTGGCGGCATCGCTATGCCGACCATGGCCTTGAAGGGTCTGAAGGACATGCCGCGGTCTGACAAGCAGCCGATCTATACGAAGACGACCGACAAGCGAATTCTGAAGCTGTCGGACAAGCTACCCCAGCAAAGTTTGCGCGCTGGACCGGCGCTCTGCTGGCCGAGGCGCCAGGGGATGTTGACGTCCAATATGTCTGGCGGTTTGTGCGCAGCCACCAGGTTGACTTATCGACTCGCAAGCCCTCATGTGAGAGCAACGACCCGAACTTTACGGCCAAAGCCGCCGATGTTGTCGGCCCTATGTTGCCCCGCCCGCGAACGCCATTGTGCTGTGCGTGGTCGAGAAGCCCTCGATCCAGGCTTTGGAGCGAGCGCAGGGTTATCTGAAGTTGTTCGATGACCGCGCCTTGATCGGCCAGAGCCACGATTACAAGCGTGCATGGCACGACAACATTATTTGCCGCGCTCGAAGTCGCCACCGGAAAGATCATCGCGACCTAGAATACGCGGATGGCCTAACCTAGGCAGCGACCTCATCATCACGGCCAAACTCGATCGCACCTTCGGACCGGACGCGCATGCGCCCGGCACGCTCGACTTCCAAATAGCTGAAAGCGGGCGCGCCAGTCCCGGCCGATTCGGCAATAGTCGATAGCTCGCCTGGACTGCGAAGGTCAGTGGCCGGAATCCGATGGCGAATGAGTTCGAGAGTCCGTCACCATCTCGGGCGTATCGGAGTTGATTCTTACCTTCTTGATCGGTGTATGATCTTGCGGTGCGCGAGCCGTATTCGGATTATCCACGCTGGCTGTCCAATAATCAGCTAGATTGCCGCCCAGAAACAAGACCTCGGTCTCCTCGCTCGGTATTCCCCCTAACCAATCTCGCAGCTCCTCATCTCCGGGAGCATGCCCACGCTCTAGAATATCGTTGATCTTTTTGATCGGCCAGGCGGTGACGCTTGGTACCGTATAAGTGTGCAGCTTCTTAGCGTTTTTTGCAATTGCGTTCGCGCCATTCTCGCTATGGTCCTTTGAAAGGAGCAGTCGCGAGGGGGTCTGGCACAATGACACAAAAGCACTCTCTGTAAGGCCTTTCGTGTGCCATGCCGCGAGGCGCGCCATATCAATTTCGTCCTCTCTTTCGTCGTCCGAGCAGATAGCAGCCTTATAAACATGCGGGCTAGCCTGAGCACGCAAACCCGCTAGGGAACGCACATGCGCGATGGCACTCACCTTTTCGTCTAGAATCGGCTCACAATCGATGTTCTCGTTCTGAAAACGGTGCAGCGACAGATATGATGATGCCACCACATCGTCGAAAATGCGCTTGCCGTCGACACTGCCGGCAGAAGATCCGGTGGTTCGTGGCCACTGTGTTGCTCGCTGCGCAGCGAGTTTGATCTCGTTCTTCAGCGCCTTAACGCTCGCTCCGGCCAGCGATGCCGCAAGTTCGGCGCGCCCTCTCACAAAGGATGCGGCCGGGCAGCGCTCGCTTTCCCGGATGGCGCTCGCTCTCCGATTGCCCGTCGTCATGGTCGAGGGTGTCCGGAAATCCATGGAAGCGGCAGCTGAATCTGATGTTGAGCGCAGTTCACTCAGCTGCTGCTCAAAGTCCGCTTGATCCGGGGACGGGTATGCTAGTGAGCTGGTTTGTAGGCTTAGTCTGCCCGGCTCTTGCTGCGTCCGCTGCTGCGGGGTCAAGCGTTCTATTGTGTTCTGTGGATCGATGTTCATCTGCTCCCCTCGCGCGCGGATCGTTCGGTTTGATCTTGGCAGGTGCGGCTTTCGAGAAGCTGACAAATGAGGAAAGCATGCGGCCGCCAACTTTTCGGGGGGGCTTCCCGGTCGGCTAGCCACGCTGCGGGAGAGCGTCCCACGAACTGCGTACGCCAGGTAATCCGGCGCATTCGCGTGCCTGATGGGTCATGGGATGACGTTGCGGCTGTGTAACTCATCTGCCAAATAGTTTAGCAGCCGCTGGGAGTGTGCTCGCAGCCGTGCTGCCCCATCCTTTTTACGGGCTGGAAGTCGCGCAGAGCCTCGGAACGAAGCCACAGCTAGCAAAGTATCGCGGCAGAGAAGTGACGGAAGCGAAGAATGCTGCGCGCAATCGGCACATAATCTGCCGAGCATCTGCTCCAGCGCTTTGTGTTCCCCAGCTACTTCCAGCAGGAGCGAGCCTAACCGGTGGGCACCGGCCTAGCCCAACCAAGCGGCCGGCATGCCTTCAACGAAGAGGTCCGTCTCAGTTGGCCGCCATCGGGACCGCATCGTCCAGAACGCTTCCCAGTACCCTTTATTTTGGGACGATCTTGCAGGCCCCATGCTGGTATTCCACCAATAGAAGCTGCTCGTGCCGGCTCCGACTTAACCGGTCAGTGTTTCCTTAAATAGGCAATCCGGCAGGCGCGTCGGACTGGCCAACTTGGCTCACTTAAGCGCGTCAGCTTGTCGACAGCTAATCCCGATAGAGCGAGAACCAGAGAGCGACCCTATCTGCTCAGGATTGCGAACCGACTCAAACCGAGAGGGGACATGGACCCGTTTAACAGCATCAACCCATTCGACCGAGACTTTGCTGCTTACAACGCCGCGGTGCCACAACCGCAACAGCAGCAAGCGGAGTTTGAGCCGTACTTGGATGAAGTGCCGCAGCTTGATACCACTGCCGTCGACGGGATTCCCGTTTCTCCAGATCGCTACAATCCTCATCTGTCTGATGAAGACCGTAGATTCACCGAGGCGTCGGAACTTGGGGACCATACTGCACGCGGTCCTCATCCCCCGGACGCAGTCACTAGACGCGTTGGGGACGCCGCTTCTCAGCGCAGCGCGTCGCGTGAAGCTTTGAACTGGCCTAAGGAGATGACTGCCGAAGGTCACGATCAGGATCCGCCGCGAGCTATAACGGGCGAAGTCATCCTAGCATCGTCTCTCAAGCCAGCCGCGCGCGATCACCAAACACCGGATCCCGGAGAAGCCGTTCGTCACTCCAACTGGAGCTACGGTTCCCAGCCGGCTCACAACGAGCTGACCGGGAGCCTCCCCCTTTCAAGTCACGCGGCTCGCGTGGGTGAGGATTACAGCCGGCAGTTGTGTCCTGCGAAGAGGCAGAGGACGCTAGGCCATGCGGAACTGGATGCTATTGAGCGCCAGCTGAGCGAGCCGGGCAATTCAATAGCTCGTGTGCTGATGGAAAGCGCAGGCGCACCGTCGCCTTTCGGGCCAGCGGTCGATTCGCCATTGGTCCTTCCTGAGGAAGGTTACGATCAGGATCAGCTGTGGGCGATGGTGGAAGACGTCGGCCCATCATCGTCTCTCGAGCCAACCGCGCGCCATCAGCAGACCCTGGATTCAGGAGCCGTCGTTCGTCCCTTCAACTTCCGGCAAGGCGACCAGCACGTGTTGGCTGCGCCTGACGGTAGCAGCATTCCGCCGAGCCAGGACAGCCGACCCAACAGTTTCCTGGTTCACACTGACCGCTACACCGCGCTGTTCGTGCCCGCGGCGGCGATGAGGCGAAGCACCCCACTCAATCCGCCAGGCGCTGCCATTCGTCGCGGATCTCGATTGGAAAGCGTTCCGCAGCCTAGCGCGCGGCCGGCGAATCCGGCCTCGCCAGCGCGGCTTGGACGGTCGACGGAGCAAGCCGCCCCGGCGTCCTCCAGGGCTGAGAGGACGTCCCCCGCGGTCCGCGAGATTTATGCAGCATCATGGGCCGTTCCCGAGGGCTTTTCGCACGGCACCCAACCCGCCCCGCCCACGATGATTTCGAAGCTCGGCCGCTGGGGCCTCCTGCCGGACGCGGCGCAGCCGGAAAAACAATATGACATTCGCGGCGAGCGCTATACCGCCCTCTTGGGTCCGGGAGGGCCCAACGACGTTCGGCTCATCCATTATCCACGAATGTAGACGCCGAGGAACACTCGACACTAGGAGCCCGTCCAGATAGCTCTGATAGCGGGGTTGTTATTGGACGGCAGCTTGCTCCAGCGACTCTGCGACCTTGGCAATGGGGCGGGCGGTGCAAATGAGCGCTGCCCGTCCCGATGAACTTGCGCGCAACATCGCTCAGCGACTCCTCGTTGAGCCGAAAGCCATCGTCCCTTTATTGTTTGGGAAGAGCCAATGGCCAAAGCTGCGAAGAAAACCTAACGCGTTCTTGGCCACGCCTTGACCGACCAGAGCCACGATTACAAGCGGCATGGCACGACAACATTAATCGCCGCGCTCGAAGTCGCCACCGGAAAGATCATCGCGACGCATTCAAAACGCCGGCGCCGCGTCGAATTTCTCGATTTCATGAACAGCCTCACCGCGGCTTTTCCGAACCGGAAGCTTCACGTCATCCTCGACAACCTCAACACCCACAAGAAGAGCGAGGACTGGCAAGGCCCACCCAACGTGCAATTACATTTCACAGCGACAAGAGTGTCCTGGTTCAATCAGGTCGAGGTGTGGTTTTCGATCTTGCAGGGGCAGTCGCTCAGCGACACCTCCTTCGCAAGCCTCAAGCAGCTGCAGGATCACATCGATGCCTACGTCAACGCGTAGAACGACAGATACGAACCCTTCGTCTGGACCAAGAAAAAGGTCCATCAACGCCGTTTCAAAGGACGCCGTATCACTCAGCTCTGATTCCGTGTACTAGACGCGTGATCCCCGCCCCGTCGCGCGCGTATCCCCGATACGTGCTGCGCCTGTCTCGCACACGCGATTAACCACGGCTCAGCGCGCATTAAGCGATCAGCATTGCGCGGTGGCGAACAGAGTGAGACTTCGCTCTCATCCTGATTGATTGTCGCGCCATACAGCATCTCCCGGTCTGGTTTCTCAGGTTTGGGCTGGCGTGACCTTTTCGACTGTCGCGCTGCCGAAAGTTCTTGCCAATTGCAGGAAGTTCGCAAGGAGCTCGTCTCCTCCTTGGGTCAGTATCGATTCCGGATGAAACTGTACGCCATAGGTTGGTTGATGGCGATGGGCCAAAGCCATGATCTCACCTTCAGCTGAACGGGCTGTCACCATGAGATCCTGCGCGCATGGCTCAGTGAGTTCGACGATCAGAGAATGGTAGCGCCCGACGCAAAGCGGAGACTGTAATCCCTTAAACAGCCCCCGGCCGTCATGGGTTATGCACGAGGGCCGGCCATGCATGGGGCGACGCGCGCGCGCCACGCGCCCGCCGAAAGCGCTTCCAACGCACTGGTGCCCGAGGCAGATCCCGAGAATTGGGACGCGACCGGAGAGCTCGCGGACCACGGCGGTGGATATCCCAGCCTCCATAGGCGTGCGGGGACCGGGCGAGATGACGACTGCCTGTGGCTTGAGGCCGAGGACGTCGCCGACGGTGACCGCATCATTTCGGATCACTTGCGCCTCTTCCCCGAGCTTACGGACATGGCGGGCAATATTGAAGACGAAGGAGTCGTAGTTATCGATGATGACGATCAAAATGCACCAAATGTTGAGACGCGAAAGCGTCAACGATTCGCTGTGCCTTTGCGAGCGCCTCTTCATATTCGGCCTCCCGACCAGGCATCGCCGTTATCCCGCGGCGTGCATGCAGCGCGGCCAGGTCATTGTCGATCATCATACTGCGGATCGCAATGTTCCTACCCATGAGCCCATTCAACCCGTGAAGCCGATCATGCCGCAATATACGTCTCGCGCCGCTCGTTCGATATCCGCAATGATTCCCATCAATCGCATCGTTGACGCTCCAGTTCGCGGAACTGTCCGGAAGCGAAGCTCAGAGCACTCTGCGTCTTGGTCTGCTGCAGTGCGGCGCCTGACCATCGAGCCGAAGTGGTTCGCCGACGCACAGGATTCGAGGTGGCACAGCGCAAGGAACTTCCATCAACCGCCGCCAGTGTAACGGCGGATAGATCGTTGCGCAGCGGGTCAACGATCGGCCACTGTCCTTTTCGGACGGAAGCGGGATTTTAGCACGGCGTCGGTTTGCCTTGGAGTTCCAGAATGTGCGATCGTGCCCTTGACGGAGCGCGCTTCCATGCGTCGTCCGTCGAGTCTCAGGAATCGTTCCGGCGATGCAATTGTCAGCTTGCCCTGGCCCAGCAGCGCTGCAAAGCGCGCTGGATTCGACGACCGCAGCCCGCAGTAGAAGGCAAGCTGATCCAATGAGGTCGACAGCTGTGCGCAAAGAGTGCTGCCCAGCGTTCACCTGGAAGACGTCGCCTGCCAGAATCGAGGTCGACGACGTGTTGGAACGCTGCAATTAGTTTTGCCGGCTGAAAGTTCGAATGCCACGGGTCGGTTGAGCTGGAGCCCCTATTCTGCGGCGAGCTCGGGCTAGCGGGGCGAGCTGCCGTCGGCGCGACTACGCCAACGCTGGCTCCGCCGTGCAGCGTCCTGTTCGGGCCGTCCGGCGGAAACAATCCTGCGCAATCATGATGGCCTCGAAGCTGACGACCAGCCCATAGATGCGCAGGATTGATTGAGACAAGCGCTGACGGGCGATTGCCGGGATCGGCAAGTCGTTCTGACGTCCTGTTCAGATGACAGGCAAAAAAAGCCTGCAGGCATCTCTGGAACAGAAGCAAATCGGTCAATGCTCTTACGGATACTTGGCGAGCAAAGAACTCTCCATGAATCGTCCTCGATAGCATCTCCGTTGCAACCGCCCTCCGTCCGCAACCATGTAGGTTCAGAACGGCTTGCAGGCCGGATATGAGTAGCCGCCGAGCAGCTCATGCCTTGCTGCGCTATCGAGAAACGCAAGATCAGGCGATTGCTCGAGACGTCGCATTGCTGCGGCAGGCTCGATTCACCGCAGTTGCCGTCAATGACCAACGAGTGGAGCGCTGCGAGAGGTCTCCCATTGGGTGGTCTTGCGCGACGGTGACCATCGTCCGCGACTTGCAAGCCATCGAGACCGGTTTCAAACTATTCCCGCCGGTGGACCCGGCTGACTGCCAGCGGACCGATGCGTGCAGTCACTTAGCTCATGTCGGCGTCGAAGCCGGGCGCGCATTGGTCGATACATCGTAGTCCGCGGCAAACCGCAGCTCACGGAGTGGTCGCACCCGCCTGATTGATTCCTGGTACAGATGATGCGCTTTGTAGGCCGCGAGTTCCGTCTCGTTGTCGAACTCACCGTAAACCACGACATCGATATCGTTGCCGAGGGCATCGCTCTTGCGGTTACGTGCAACCTCAAGCCGGCGCGCATGTGGGATTGTAGTGAGAAGCGATAGGCCTTCGATGATTTGCTCGATATGGGCCCTATCCTTCGCGGAGAACAAGACGATGTGACGAATCATGGAAGCCCTAAAGGAGGAGTGATGCCGCAAGGAGGCCGCATAACTATCTTGAGAGCCGGGCCGCCGCAATGGCCGCAGCCATAGGGACCGCGCTAGACCGCTCAAGGGCTTGGCGCTAGCGATGTTGCCCGCAGTCTGCCTTGGTACTTGCAACGACCTTATTTCGTCAGGAGGCCGGAAGGGCAAGGCGCTCAATCGTTTGAATGTGACGCGCGAGCAGGCGGCAGGCTTGATCGATATTGCGCGCTCGCAGCGCTTGCAGAATTAGGCGGTGATCCTGACTGGGCCGCGGTCGCCAGCCGCTCGTGCGGGCCATCGCGAACACCAATCGAGAATTTGCAAGCTGCAGTCCGTCGAGACTGGCGAGCAGGCGGGGCATCGCGCAGGGCGCGACGAGGGCCTGATGAAAGGCGCGGTTGGTAGCCTCAAATTCCTGAATGGTCTGCGCATTTTCCCCCTCGATCAGAGCGAGCTCGATGCGTGCCAAATGGTGAGACGTGAGCTTTGGGGCCGCATTGCGCAACGCGACCACTTCGAGCGCGGCGCGCATCTCGGCGATTTCCCTCACTGAATTGGTGTCGAGTGGCGCAACCCGGACCCCGCGACGAGGCTGAGCTACGACAAGGTACTGCGCCTCCAATTGTCGAAAGGCCTCGCGCACCGGAACGTGGCTTGAGTTGAATTCCCGCGCGATGTGATCCTGCCGGAGCGGGGCGTCTGGCTGCAGCGCGCCGTTGATGATGCGCTCGCCGATTGCTTGCGCAATGCGGCCAGTCATGGTTGCGTTCTCTCCGTTCATCATAGATTATCTATCATAAAAACGAATGCATTCGCATCTGGCCTAGGCTAGCATCCCGTAATCAATCACATCATAGATAATATCGGTTATTATCTATGATCCGTCGAGGGTGGGAAAATCAAGATGGACGCGGCTGTGGAGGGCGAGCGGAACGATGGCGCGAGCCGCGCATCGATCCGAAGTGATTGGGAACTAGCGGAGGCCGCAGCGCTCCATGACCTGCCGTTTTCCGACCTGATGTTTCAGGCGCAGTGCGTCCATCGCGAGAACTTCGATCCAAACCACATCGAAACGGCAAGCCTGCTCAGCATCAAGACCGGCGGCTGTCCGGAGGACTGCGGCTACTGCTCGCAGAGCGCACATTACGAAACGGGCCTGAAAGCCACGCGCCTGATGGATCGCGCAAATGTGGTTGCCGCCGCGCAGCGCGCCAAGGCTGCTGGCGCCGCCCGCTTCTGCATGGCCGCAGCCTGGCGCAGTCCGAAAGGCCGCGATCTCGATACTGTCTGCGACATGGTGAGTGCGGTTAAAGATCTTGGCATGGAAACCTGTGCCACACTTGGTATGCTGACATTCAAGCAAGCGACACAACTCGCCAACGCCGGGCTCGACTTCTACAATCATAACGTCGACACTTCAGCCGAATTCTACGGCAAGATCATCTCGACCCGCGCCCTGCAGGACCGCATCGACACGCTTGGACATGCCCGCAGGGCCGGTCTCAAGCTGTGCAGCGGCGGCATTGTCGGGATGGGCGAGTGCACCGCGGATCGACTGGGCATGCTCGTCGTGCTCGCCAATCTCGAAAAGCACCCGGAAAGCGTGCCGATCAATCTGTGGAACGAAGTCAAGGGCGTGCCAGTGAACGACACCGCGGAGCGTCCCGATCCGATCGCATTTGCGCGGCTGGTTGCAACCGCCAGGATCATGATGCCAAAGAGCGTGGTGCGGCTCTCCGCCGGACGACAATACATGACCGACGAGGCCCAGGCGCTGTGTTTTTTGGCTGGCGCGAATTCGATCTTCATTGGTGACGTACTTCTGACCACCAAAAACCCGCAAGCCGATTGCGATGCAAACTTGCTCGGTCGGCTCGGCATCAAGTCCTCAGCCAAGTGAAACAGAGCAGTGAGCGCATTGCGCGCAAACTCCAGCAAAGGTGAGCCATGCAAGTCACGTTGATGAAAGGCAAAATCCATCGCGCCTCGGTCACGCAGGCCGATCTGCACTATGAGGGCTCGATATCGATCGATCGCGCGCTATTGGATGCGGCGGGATTTTTGGTCAACGAGCGCGTCGAAATCTACAACATCGAAACCGGAGCACGGTTCGCCACCTACGTCATTGAGGCGCCGGAAGGATCGGGCACCATAGGTCTGAACGGTGCAGCCGCGCGGCTGGCGATGACTGGCGACAAGGTGATCATCGTTGCATATGCCTCTTTCGAGAAGGCGGAAGCCAAGGAGTTCAAGCCTCGCGTTGTGCTGGTTGATCGAGAAAATCGTATTCTGCGGGGCTGAAATGAACGAGGCCAATGTTGGGACCGCTTGGTCTTCGTCTGCCAATTGAGACGTATATGGCCAGCTGACGACGTTAGGAAGTCAACGATGAACTCGATCCACGCCGCGAAGGTGACCGACTATGTCGCGGCCCTGCGCGCCTTAAAAGAAGACGATCGGTTGCGCGGCCTCAAACCGCGCGCGGGCATCGATTTTGCGTCGAACGATTATCTTGCGCTCGCGAGCGCGCCGAGCATGAAAAAGGCCGTCCTGGCTGCTCTCGAGACCGGCACGCCGATCGGAGCCGGCGGGTCGCGGCTGCTGCGCGGCAATTGCGAGGAGCACGAAAGACTTGAGGCCGAAGCAGCGCAGTTCTTCGGCGCAGAGACTGCGCTGTTCTTTGGCGGCGGTTACGTTGCAAATTTTGCCGTCTTGACGACGTTGCCGCAACGAGGCGATTTGCTCGTTCTCGATTCCCTTGTGCACGCGAGTATTCATGAGGGCGCGCGGGCAGCGCGGGCCGATTTCCGCATAAGCGCTCACAACGACCCTGAATCGGTCGAAAACGCGATACGCGATTGGCGTGCGAAAGGCGGAACAGGCCGCGTATGGATTGTGGTCGAAAGCCTCTACAGCATGGACGGCGATTTCGCTCCGCTGGAAGACCTGGTCGCGCTCGCAGACCGGTACGACGCATTCCTGATGGTGGACGAGGCTCATGCGACGGGCGTCTACGGCGAGCAGGGACGAGGGCTCACCGCGCCTTACGGGACGCTCGAAAATCTCCTGGTCGTCCACACCTGCGGCAAGGCGCTCGGTGCTGCCGGAGCGCTTGTTACCGCCTCCGGTGTGCTGCGCGACTTCATGGTCAATCGCTGCCGTCCGTTCATTTTCGCCACCGCGCCCTCACCGCTGATGGCCGTCGCCGTACGCGAGGCACTCTTGATCCTGCAGGAGGAGCCCGAGCGTCAGCAACGCCTGGCCGAGCTGGTCGCGTTCACTCATCGACAGTTGGCTGTGCGCGGTTGGGAAAGTTCATCGATCTCGCAGATCGTGCCATACATCGTTGGCAACAACGCAGGTGCAATGAATCTTGCCTCTGCGCTACAGGCTCGCGGCTTCGACGTCCGCGCAATCCGGCCACCAACCGTGCCGGCAGGAACAGCCCGTTTACGCATTTCGCTGACACTCAATGCGGGGCAGGATGACGTGCGTTCAATGCTCGATGCTCTATTCGAGGAGACGAGAGATGACGCGTTATCAGGTCGGGGTCATGGTGACAGGTGAAGGATCGGACAAACGGCTTCTTGTGTCGGCATCTTTTGGTCGCGAGCTATCAAGAGGCCGATGCTGGCCGAGCCCGATGATGAGATCGAGATCGAACTTTCCGGGCCGCCGGACAATCGGGCACCCGGTCGAATCTTGGCCGAATTTTATGGTCTTCGAATGCCTGCCTCGCTCAATTATCCTGGCAATTTTGCGGGCGTTCGCGAACGACACGGACGTTGCTCGATGTGGCCGGACACCGAAGACCGGCGCTCGTGTGTTAGACAAGTTACCGACGCTGGCGCTGTCCGCACCATTCGCTTTGAACGGCCGAGCCGGATGTGTCAGTGAATAGTCTCCAGGTTGATGATGCAGCTCTTTTCGACGGCGCTGGACGAACTGAACTCGACCACCCAACACGTCACCGCCGTTCAAAGCGTACCGTTCTGCGTCAATTAGGAGACATCCTGCAGCGCGCATGCGCATTCGTCCGATCCGGACAATGTTTGCCTGCCGACGGCAATCTCAACCTGTCACAACGCTTGAAATTCAACTCATGAGAGCGGCCGCGATGCGCCGTGCCTTGACCTTCTATGCGTTTAACCCGTCTGTTGGCATTCGAGCAAGATCCTCTGGTTCAAGGATGGAGCGAAGGCGATGGGCCGCCTGTATGACGATTGCGCGGCCACCGTTGAAATGAGGCGATCCGGAACGCCGTTATAAGCGCGCCGAGCGCCGTTTGCTCGGTTCTGCGCTGGCGCTGATCACCCTGGACCGGCCCCCGATCCTCCACAAGGCAGTGACAGTTCCTGCAAAGTGGCATCCGTTCGCGAATTTCACGGGCGCAGAATGCCGTAGCGGATGACGTGAGTACGATGCTCGACCGCTCTGGTCGAGGAGACAAGAGGTGATAGTCAATGAGGCAGCAGCGAATTGTGGTGACTGGCACAGATACCGGGATTGGAAAGACGGTTTTCTGCGCGGGGCTCGCCAATCTTCTCGATGCGAATTATTGGAAGCCGATTCAGGCTGGCCTTGAAGGAGAGACCGATACCGAGGTCGTCGCGCGGCTTGGCGGTCTTGCGTCCGATCGCATCGTGCCGGAGCTCTACCGCCTGCGAACGCCCGCTTCGCCGCACCTTTCTGCGGAGCTCGACGAAGTTCGCATCAACACGGACACGCTTGATGTGCCGGACACCGGAGGGCGTCCGCTCGTGATCGAGGGAGCCGGCGGGCTCATGGTGCCGCTGAGTGGCGGTACACTCTACATTGATATTTTTGAGCGATGGCGGCTTCCAGTCGTGCTCTGCGCGAGCACTGCGCTGGGAACGATTAATCACTCGCTGCTCTCGATAGAGGCCCTGCGAAAGCGTCAGATCGACATTCTCGGAATAGCTTTCATTGGCGAAAAGAACTCGGAAGCTGTAAGGGCGATATGCGAGATTGGCCGGGTACGTTGGTTGGGGCGGCTACCCCTGATTGCGCCTCTGTCGTCAGAGACGCTGCAGGCCGCGTTTAATGCCTCGTTTCGTCGAGATGATTTCGCGCCATGATACCAAGGAAGAGGTCGCCGATCTGGCATCCGTTTACGCAACACGCGCATCAAGACGAGATGACAAGGATCGTACGCGGCGAGGGGGCTTATCTTTACACCGCAGACGGGCGCCGCATCATTGATGCCATCTCCTCCTGGTGGGTCGTAACCCATGGGCACTGCCATCCACATATCGTCGGCGCAATCCAGGAGCAGGTTGGCAAGCTCAACCAGATCATCTTCGCCGGGTACACCCATGATCCGGCCGAAGAGGTCGCAGCGCAGCTGCTAAAGCTCACGCCGCCCGGTCTTGCCCATGTCTTCTTCTCCGACAGTGGCTCAGCCAGTGTAGAAGTGGCATTAAAGATGGCGCTCGGCTACTGGCATAACATAGGCAAACAGCGAACACGCATTGTCATGATGCAGCATTCCTATCACGGCGATACGGTCGGGGCGATGTCCGTAGGTGGCCGGAGCGTATTCAACGCGGCCTACGAGCCTCTGCTGTTCGACGTGACCTCGGTTCCGTTCCCGGTAAGAGGCCGTGAACAGGCAACGCTCGACGCGCTCGAGTCCGCATGTCGAAATGAGATGCCCGCAGCGTTCATTGTCGAGCCTCTCATATTGGGGGCAGGCGGGATGCTGATGTACCCCGCCTGGGTGCTCAAAGAGATGAAGCGGATCTGCGAGGCATCAGGGGTTCTGTTCATTGCTGACGAGGTCATGACGGGCTGGGGCCGCACCGGCTCGCTGTTCGCCTGCCAGCAGGCGAACATCACGCCTGATATCGTCTGCTATTCAAAGGGCATTACTGGTGGTGCGCTTCCACTCGCGGTCACACTCTGCCGCGGCGATATTTTTGATGCGCATTATTCGAAAGACCGTACGCGTACGTTCTTTCACTCGAGCTCATATACCGCAAATCCTCTGGCCTGTGCTGCCGCTAAGGCCAATCTGGATCTATGGCAAGATAGGGAAGCGCGCCGGCGGGTGGCGGCGCTGGCGACGATGCAAGAGGAGGCAATCGAGCCATTCCGCCTCGACCCGCGCTTTGAAGGCATCCGTCGTACGGGCACCATTACCGCACTCGATCTCAAAACCGGCGACGCTGGCTATCTCGCCGACATCGGTCCAAAGCTTCAGGCTTTCTTCAAGGGGCGAAACCTGCTGTTGCGGCCGCTCGGCAATACGATCTACGTGATGCCGCCATACTGCATCACAAAGACGGACCTCGACGAGATATACGCGGCCATCAGGGATGCTGCCGATGCGCTGGCTTGCGCCAATCGATCCCGGGCAACAGATAGCTCAACTGCGCCGGAGAGATCGTTACCGATTCAGCGGCGACCGATGGCCAGATGAACTTTCCTGTCTCGAGGCTTTTGGTAACCAGGTATGCTCCCCGGTCATGGTGCGTCGGCTCCGGGAGTTGCACCCGGAGCCGCTCTCCGAACCGTAGTGACGCTCTCACGTCATACGGCTCTCAACAAGTAACGAAGCAGAACTCAACATCGTCCAATGAGCGAACAGCTTCGGCCTACGGCAGCGGATTAATCTGACCGAGGTGGAGGCTCGAAGCATGCCAGCTGGCTGAACATGGTGGAGATTGAGGTCGGCTTGCTGCGCAGCCAATGCCTCGACAGGCGCATTGGGGATCGCCGACAGCTCATATCCTCGTTCTATGTTGGTTTGTCTTCCGTCGTTAGTGCTGCACACATGACGGATCGGTCAAACAAAAAAATAAGTCGCAGATGCCGTCCAACGGGTTATCCGCGCATTGAGGATATGACGTATCGGCTACCTGCACCTTGGTGGTGACCGGTTGGGCGGAAACCTCAGCAACAAAGGTCGGCACCGCCGCCGTTCCAAGCGCGAGGGCGCTCGCAGTCACAATGACGAATTTTTTCATTCTAGAGTCGCTTCCCTAGGTTGGCCCCAGCCGTCCACCACGTCTATATGACCGCAGCGCAAGTGGTAAAATTGATTCTCTTGATTGGGTCCATCTACGGAATGGATAAGTCCGGATATCTCGGCAGGACCTCGCCTTAGGTCAATCGGAGTCAGCCGCCCACGTCATAATCGAGGTCACACGCTCGGTCGCGTCGTCCTTCGCGAGACCGTCGCATGCAATCGCGATATCGGCTTTCGTCGGTCGAACCGTGATCGGCATGGCACTGCTGCTGCTGGAAGCGGCAGCGGGCATCTGGCAATACGTCCGAGCAGACCGTGGCGTCGTCCGCCGCGTGCGTCGCGAATGATCAGGCCGGATCAACCCGGTCACCACGTCTGGCGATCGTACCAATCGCTCACCTCTTTGCGGGCCTGATCCTTTGCGTAGCCATAACGCTCCTGCAGGAGCCCTTCGAGTTGGTCCTGCCTGCCTGCAATCATATCGAGATCGTCGTCCGTCAGCTTGCCCCACTGCTCCTTGACCTTGCCTTTCACCTGTTTCCAATTTCCCTCGACTCGATTCCAGTCCATCGCAGCTCTCCTTGAACGGCCAAAACCGACCAACCGACTTATGAGCGCTTCGTTCCGCGCCGACGTCGCACCGGGAATTCGCACGTCTGGGCTCGCGAACCGCGAAAATAGGAACGTGGCTGCTCCGCACGGGTTGGAGCAGCACAAGCTTACGTCCAACCCGCGGAGCAACCTTATGTCGTAGCAAGCTCTCAGCGCCCCCTTCCTCGACATCTACGAGGCCGAAAGCAGATAAGATATAAGCGGCGCTGCCGGGCTTGGCGTGACGCACTTACAAAGCTTGCCATCACCGCGCTCAAAGCCTGGGCTGCATAACTGGGCTGCATAAGAAGGCACCCGATGAAGCGAACCGTTTTGGCAATGGCCGTCGTCGGCCTGCTGACCTCGACTGCGCTGGCGCAGTCGGTCGGTGAAAGGGCCGGCGTCAACTCCGTCCTCGGTGTTGCGCCGAAGACCGAGGATTTCATCAAGCGAGGAGTTCATCAAGGAAGCCGCTATGAGCGACATTCTGGAGATCGAGGCAGCGAAGGTCGCCCAGCAGAAGGGCAATCCAACGGAGAAGAAGTTCGCCGAACAAATGATCACCGATCACACCAAGATGAGCCGGGAGCTGAAACAGCTCGTCAATGGTGAGATGAAATCCGCGTTGCCGACAGGCCTGGATGACAGCTCGGAAAAGAAGCTGGATCGGCCGCGCAACGCAAAGCCGGACGACTTCGCCAGCGAATACGATCCGGCGCGGGTTAGTGCGCACAAGGACGCGGTCTCCCTGTTTGAGCGCTATTCCAAGGGCGGTGACGATCCGAAATTGAAAGACTGGGCCGGCAAGACTCTGCCAGCGCCATCTGGAGTTGGCACAGGACATGGACAAGAGCCGGAAGTGACGGTGTCATTTCTGGCCCTCGCGACTATGGTCTGAAGTCGTTTCGCGCATACGACCTGCGACCTGAGCGATCGGACGCAAAGACGAATGACGACGACGTAAGCGGCGATCGTTCGAGGACCGCGGTCCGGATTGCAGACCGATGTTCGATGGGAACGCGATTCACCGGGTTTGCGGAACAGTGCGACGACCTGTTCCGCCCATGCCACAGCATCTGCCGCGGGCCGCGACGGGAGCGCGCGGCATTCAGATTGGGGGGGGGCTTCCATTCTTGCTTGCTGCTGACCGTTTCGTCTGAAGCCATGGCGGCAGAGAGACGAGGCTGTTGCTACAGCCGAAATGCAAACGCATTTCACGAAGCCTACATTCGCGACGACCTGGACGCCGTGGTAGCGAAATTGCCGAGAACGCGGTGAGAGTGACAGCCAGCCGCATATTTAGGTCCGAGACGCCATATGCCGAAGCTTCAGCGATGCTCTCAAGCTCGGACTGCACGCCTATTCGGCTCAAGAAGTAATCTGGTGCTCCGAGGGCATCTACGTCACAAGTGCCCTGAGGCTCATACCGGCGTCGCGTGCCGGCAAACCTTGGTATAGCATTTGCAACCCCTTCGATATCGCTCGTTAACCTCCGTAGAATTGAGCCGCTGCCCGTCTTGTTGTTTGTACGTTTGACGTCGAAGTTCGATCATTCGAAGACAGTCGGTGGTCGGCTTCGGCAGACTTGATACGTTTGCTTGGAAGTTGTTGCCTGCCATTGAGGCGTGAGGACGAGTCTAATGGAAACGCGTGAGCCCATCGCCCTGTCTGATGTGCATCGGCACATTGTTTCGTTCCTGCAGAAGACGGATCCGGTGATCCTGGACATCGGTTGTTACGACGGAGCCGACTCGTTACGCTTTCTTCGGCTTTGCCCGGAAGCTCAGCTCTATTGCTTCGAGCCGGATCCTCGGGCGATTGCCCGCTTCAAGATGAACATGGGTCTCCATCTTGCGAAGGTGCCTCTGTTCGAGATCGCGATCAGCGATCATAACGGCAGGGTCGACTTTCATCCAAGCAACGGCGATGGCGAAGCGAAGGATTGGGCTCTCTCCGGCTCGATACGACGACCAAAGAATCACCTTGCCGAGTATGATTGGGTCCGGTTCGACAGCCCGATCTCGGTTGAAACGCGAAGACTGGATGACTGGTGCGCCGAGGCCAATCTGAGCAAGGTTGACTTGATCTGGATGGATGTGCAGGGAGCCGAGGCAGATGTCTTCGCCGGTGGCAGGCAGACGCTGAGCAATACGCGCTTTATCTATACCGAATACAGCGACAAGGAGCTTTACGAAGGACAGCTGACCCTTCAAGCCATGCTAAAGCTTCTCCCTTCATTCGAAGTGGTCGCCCAATATCCTCGCGCGGTGGAGGGTGATGTGTTGCTTAGGAACAAGAGCCTTTAGAGCAGCCGATTCCGCTTCCTTCATGCTGCGGGCCTTGGTCGCCACATTGACAACCATGGTTGGAGCCTGACTGGCCGTCGAATTTGCGTCGGCCTCTTGAATGCGAGCCCAGCGATGGCATTTACCGAGCTTTTCATCAAACGTCCGGTGTTGTCCATCGTCGTCAGCCTCCTGATCCTGCTGACCGGCTTTCGCGCGGCCACTGTTTTGCCGATTCGGCAGTATCCCAAGCTGTCGAACACAGTCGTCAACATCACGACGTCCTATCCGGGCGCTGCCGCCGACATGATCCAGGGGTTCATCACCACGCCCCTGGAGCAGGCGGTCGCTTCCGCCGAGGGCGTCGACTATATTACGTCCTCCTCGGTGCTCGGCACCTCGACGATCCAGGTCTATATCAAGCTCAATTTTGATCCTAACGAGGCGCTCACCGAGGTGCTCTCCAAGGTCAACTCGGTCAGATATTTGATCCCGAAAGAATCGAACGATCCGGTCGTCACCAAGTCGGGCGGTCAGGCCACGGCTGTCATGTATGTCGGCTTCTCCAGCGAGGAACTGACGGCCAGCGCGATCACCGACTATCTCTCTCGGGTGGTGCAACCGATTATGTCGACGGTAGACGGCGTCGCAGCGGCAGACATCCTGGGTGGCCAGAGTTTTGCGATGCGGCTATGGCTCGATCCTGCAAAAATGGCGGGGCGCGGGGTGTCGCCGGCCGACGTTTCGGCTGCAATGTCCGCCAACAACTTCCAGGCCGCGGCCGGCCAGGTCAAGGGCCACTTCAATCTCTTCGATGTCACGGCCAACACTGACCTGCGCAGTGTCGACGACTTCAAGCGCATGGTCGTCAAGGCCAAGGACGGCGGCTTTGTGCGCATGGAGGACATCGCGTCAGTCGAACTTGCCGCGCAGAGCGCTGACGCCAGCGTTGCCATGAATGGCGAACACGCGATTTTCATCGGCGTTCGGGCAAGCCCGCAGGGCAATCCACTGAACATCGTGCGAGGCGTTCGCGCGCTGTTTCCAGAGATCGAGCGCAACTTGCCGCCATCGCTGAAGATGAAGGTCGCCTACGACTCCACCAAGTTCATTCAATCATCGATCGATGAGGTGGAGAAGACGCTCATCGAGGCCGTCGTGATCGTGGTGGTGGTGATCTTCCTGTTCCTGGCCTCGCTGCGGAGCGTCATCATTCCGGTGGTCACCATTCCGCTGTCGCTCATAGGCGTGTGCAGCATGATGCTCGCGCTGGGATTTTCATTCAATCTTTTAACCCTGCTCGCGATGGTGCTTGCGATCGGTCTTGTGGTCGATGACGCGATCGTTGTGGTGGAGAACATTTATCGCCATCTGGAAGACGGCGCTCCGCCCATAGAGGCCGCTACGAAGGGGGCGCGCGAGATTGTCGGCCCCATCGTGTCCATGACGATTACGCTCGCCGCCGTATACGCGCCCATCGGCTTTCTTGGCGGCCTTACCGGTGCGCTGTTCCGCGAATTTGCGTTCACGCTGGCGGGCTCGGTGATCGTGTCCGGCGTGATTGCGCTCACGCTGTCGCCGATGATGTGCTCGGTCTTTCTCACGAGCGCAGAGGAGGGGCGATTTGCAAGGGTTGTGAACCGCACGTTCGGGGCCATGACGCGCTGGTACGGCCGCAAGCTCGACCGCTCGCTCGATTATTCGCCAATTACCGGGCTGTTTGCGCTGACCATGCTGGGCCTGGTCGGCTTTCTCTATCTGCATACGTCCAAGGAACTCGCGCCCGAGGAGGATCAGGGCATCGTCTTCGCACTGACCAAGGCGCCAAAATATGCCAATATCGATTACCTCGACTATTATGGCGCCAAGCTCGACACGGCGTTTAAGAAGTTTCCCGAGACCGACTTGCGCTTCATGCTCAACGGTATCAATGGGTCGCAGGCCGGCTTGGCCGGCATGTTGCTCAAGCCTTGGGACGAGCGCAAGCGATCATCGATCGCGCTCAAGTCGCAAGTCCAGGCCGAGCTGTCCAAAATCGAAGGTGTCAACGCATTTGCCTTTAGCTTGCCGCCGCTTCCGGGCGGTTCCGACGGCTTACCGGTGCAGATGGTGATCAACTCGACGCTCGGTTTCCAGTCCGTCTATGAGCAGATGTCGAAGCTGAAGGACGCCGCGCGCAGGAGCGGCCTGTTCGCGGTGAGCGACTCTGACCTCGAGTTCAACCAGCCGGTGGTCCGAATCAAAGTCGATCGATCCAAGGCCAATGATCTTGGCATTACCATGCAGAGTATCGGGAGCGCGCTTGCGACCTTGCTCGGTGGAAACTACGTCAATCGCTTCAACCTGGAGGGCCGCTCCTACCAGGTAATCCCGCAGGTGCCGCGCGAGAGCCGCCTGACGCCGGAAGCGCTCGGCAGTTATTATGTGAAGGCTGCAACGGGTTCGATGGTGCCGCTGTCAACCCTGGTTTCCATCGAGACTGGGACCGATCCGAATGCACTCACCCACTACAATCAGCTGAACTCCGCAACCTTCCAGGCCGTCCCGATGCCCGGCGTCACGATCGGCCAGGCCGTGGACTTCTTGGACGGGGAGGCAAAGAAGTTGCCGGCAGGCTTCAGCCACGACTTCCTTGCTGACGCCCGCCAATATGTCCAGGAGGGTAGCCAACTTCCGATCACTTTTGCATTTGCACTCATCATCATCTTCTTGGTGCTGGCGGCGCAGTTCGAAAGCCTGCGCGATCCCCTTATCATCCTGATCAGCGTGCCGATGGCAATCGTCGGCGCCTTGATCCCGCTATTCTTTGGCGCGGCGACGATGAACATCTACACCCAGGTCGGGCTGTTGACACTGGTCGGGTTGATTTCCAAGCACGGCATCCTGATGGTGCAGTTCGCCAATGAGCTGCAGCTCACGGAGAGGTTAGATCGCCGCTCGGCCATCGAGATGGCGGCGCGCGTCCGACTCCGTCCAATCCTGATGACCACGGCGGCGATGGTGACCGGCCTCGTACCTTTGTTGACCGCAACAGGGGCTGGCGCCGCGAGCCGCTTTTCGATCGGACTCGTGCTGGTCGCGGGCTTATCGATCGGTACGCTGTTCACGCTTTTCGTGCTGCCGGCGGTCTATGTCGCGCTCGCGTCCGACCACCGCGCCGACGCGGCTGACGATCATGCCAAGGACGCCCCGAGCTTGGCCTCACTGAAGCAGCTGAAGCCCACTTGGCCAAGCCATGATGTTGGCAATTAACCCAGGGTCCGTCCGCTCGATTTCTCCTCGATGTCGGGGACAAATTGAGCGGACCGCGGTGATTTGATCGCACACGATTGCTGCAATTTGTGTTGCGGACGGACAAGAACGATCGTCCGCGACTGACGTGCTCGCTCTCGATCTATCGTTCGGCGGAGGTGCAGGACTACATCACCAAGAGGACGGCCGCGTCAGCGCGCCGGCATGACGAGCGGCGGAAGCCTCCAACGGCTTGGCGGTCCTGCGCGTCGAGATGTGCTGCTCCTGGTGCCGAATTGGGCTGGAATGAGGTGCTCGGCGAAGAATGCGCCTGCGATCCGCCGCTCGGACAGGCGGGATACTGTCCCTTCGCGCGGTCGGATAGAGACAATGGTCGTCGGTCTTAGACCCGGTGAATTGCCGTCGATCCACGGCCACGCAGCTTGCAAGATTGACGTCGCCGGAAAGAGAAAAGAAATGCATCTCCCTGATGAAATGAAGCAGCGTTGCCGTTTCTCCATTAGGTCTTGAAGGAGAATTGTCTACGTCAGACCGACGGCGCTCGGTCGCGAGCTAAAAGTTCTGCAGCTCCAAAATGTCAGACATAAATCGAGAGTCGTCCAACCTTGTGATCCACCGGCACACTATTCGCGCGCGGCAAGTTCAACGATCGTCGCCGTGTCGAGGATTCGACCGGCGAGGTCCTTGATCAGGACCTCGTTGCCGGCTTCGGCGAGTTCGTGGGCCTTGGCTAGAGCTTGCTTTGCTGAAGAAACAACAACTCGAATGGCACCGTTGCCGTTTTTCGAATACACTTGATATGCTACGTCGCTCATCGTCCACTCGCTGACGATGGCTTCTAATGCCTTTCCAGATCAGCGCCTAGTGCAAACGAGCCACAACTCGCAAACCTCCGAAACAAACGCAGAGGGTACGCCTGTCTGCAATTGGTCTCAGGTCCGTCTCCTGGCCGCCCGATAACCAACCGCAAACGCTTAAACGACGGATCATCCGCTTGGTCGCGATATGTGTTGTACGTCGCGCCTGCCTTCTCGATCTGGCAGGCGCATGAGAAGCTTTCCAGGTGCGAAACTGCTTGAGCAGGCACCGTTGCTCAAGCATTCGGTAATGTCTGCGCAAGAAGCTGCTCCGCCGTCTACCGCATCGCCTAAGACAGGTTGATACGGTAAGTCTGCCCCGAGCGTGCGGAGCTCCGTGACATGCACTCCGAAAAGAGGGCGAACAGGGCCGCTTGCGACTGCGTCCTGGCCTTACGTCACCTCCAGCGTGCGGCCATCCTCCCGTCTTGACGCTGATAGGCTTCAGCCGCTCACTGAGCGGATCGATTTGAAAAGTCAATATGATCTCTACTGCCGGATCTGGCAGGGGTGGGCCATCTGCACTTTGGGATACTCTCAAGCCCGTTCGCAGCCAAATGCCACAGTGGTTCGAAGCTTTGAATCGCGACTTGTCGATCGGCAAGCTCCCGAGAGAGCAGAATCTGCGGAGATGATGATGAGAAAGCGATCAGAGCACTATGGAGCTGATGATGAGTGCAATATCCCGCTGAGCAATCTGGATGTAAGCGAAGCCAGGCGGTTTCGAGACGACAGTATATGGGGATGCTTCGAGCGGTTGCGACGGGAAGACCCGGTCCACTACTGTCAGGACAGCCCGTACGGTCCATATTGGTCCCTTACGAAATACCGAGATATCGTAGCCGTCGATACGAACCACAGAGCATTCTCGTCGGAGCGAGGTGTCACTATTGTCGACGTGCCTGATGAACATTGGGCCTCGAGTTTCATCAAGATGGGGCCGCCCAAACACGCCGAGCAGCGCTATACCGTAAGTCCGATATTCGCACCGGAAAACCTGACAAAGCTCGAAAGCTTGATCCGCTCCCGGGTCAGGACGGTCCTGGACGGCTTGCCGCGCAATGACACCTTCAACTGGGTGGACATGGTCTCCATTGAATTGACGACGCAGATGCTCGCTACGCTGTTCGACTTTCCATTTGAAGATCGGCGGCTCTTGACCTATTGGTCGGACGTCGCGGTGGCTACCCCGAAACCAGGCCACGCGATCGACAGCTGGGACAAGCGAAGCACGATTCTATCCGAGTGTCTGAGCTATTTCACCCGACTTTGGAATGAGCGCATTGATGCCGAGCCGCGCCTCGACCTGATTTCTTTGATGGCACACTCGCCGGCTACACGCCATATGGAGCCGAGTGAGTTTCTCGGGAATTTGGTTCTATTGATCGTAGGGGGGAATGACACCACGCGCAATTCGATGACCGGTGGCCTCCTGTTCATGTATCAGAATCCCTCCGAACTGCGAAAGCTACGTGACAATCCCAAGCTGGTGTCGAGCGCTGTGTCCGAGATTATTCGATACCAGACGCCCATCGCCCATATGCGCCGCAACGCTGCGACCGATTGCATCGTAGGTGGGAAAAAAATCAGAAAGGGCGACAAGGTCATCATGTGGTACATCTCTGGCAATCGCGACGAAGAGGTCATCGAGAACGCCAGCAGTTTCGTCATCGACCGCAAGAACGTACGGCAGCATCTCTCGTTCGGATTTGGCATCCATCGCTGCCTTGGTCGACATCTTGCAGAACTGCAGTTGAAAGTCCTTTGGGAAGAGATGTTGAATGCGCGGTTGGAGTTCCAGGTTGTGGGCGAACCCGAGCGTATTGCGTCTAACTTTGTGCACGGCTATTCGACACTCCCTGCGCAAATTGCAGCCTAGTCTGTGATGCTCGGGCTTGAGAGCCGGCACTCAGCACGGCATTCAATCCGGTGTCCTATCCAGGCTCGCCGCCGCACAATGCATTTGATCGGTACTGCATCTTGAGAGCGGGGGCCATCAGACAGGCGCGACGATGACGCTCCGACGCAATTGCAGCGTCGATGGATCGGTATGCTGCGGAGCGTCGTCAGGGAAGGTGCGAGCGAGGAAGAGATCGTCGAGCACAAACAAATTGCAGTCAAAGATTGCTCCGCAGTCGAGCTTCGTCATGAGCGGCCTGAATGAGGGCGTAACGGTTTGAAGACGTCATCTGCCTTGAGATACTGAACCTTAAGGCCTTGGGATGGTCAGGTAGGCGAAGAGCTTGGCGACTTGGGATTAACATATTGGCCGTGTGTCCAGATGATTTGACCCCCAATCGGCCAGGTAGTCGGCTCCAGCGGACAGGTAGTGGCTCACGGCCGATCTGAGACAGACGGACTATTGGTGTGCTGCCCGGTACCTTAGAATTTTCGCTGGATGCGCATCTGGATGCGTCTAACGGCGACCCTGGCGAAAGTTGAGCCTGCGTTGCAAATCCCGCATCGGTCTGTCGTTCGTTGCAAGTTGCCATTCTGCAGTTCGTTCCGCGCTATCGTACGTTTTAGTGCGCAATGTCGTGTTCGCAACACGCCTAGCGGCTGACTTTTGGCCAGAAGGGACGCGTCGCGCCTTGCGTCTTGCGTCACGTTGGTCGCACGTCGCACCCGTACCGGCCGTCAGGCCAGTGGCCCGGCTTTTGCTCCGCTGCGTGCCAACGACGTGCGGTCCCCCCTTTGTCGGGAATTGTCCGCTACGGAAGGCGTTATGCAACGAAGGGCGATGCCATGAAAAACTGGAATCCCGTGACGATCGAGGGGCTAGGCGCCGCCTCCGGCGCTCCTAATTTGACGACGGGCACAGCGTTGGCGGGCGAATACAGAACCGGTGCCAGGCGGAATGGTGATCTTCGTTATGTTTCAGCCGACGGGAGCGCCCTTGCCGAGACCACGCTCATCTCAGACCGACCCGAAAGCTTCACGCTTCAGAACGGTTTACAAGTCGTGGTGATACCGGATCACCGCACGCCCGTTGTGACCCAGATGATCTGGTACAAGGTCGGCTCCGCCGACGAGCCGCCGGGCAAATCGGGGATCGCGCATTTCCTCGAACACCTGATGTTCAAGGGCACGGCCAAACATCCACCGGGTGAATTCTCCCAGGCCGTGCTGCGGGCCGGCGGCCACCAGAATGCCTTCACCGGGGTCGACTATACCAGCTATTACCAGCAGGTGCCGCGCGAGCAGCTCGGCAAGATGATGGACTTTGAAGCCGACCGCATGACCGGCCTCAGTCTCAAAGAGCAGAACGTGCTGTCTGAGCGCGACGTCGTGCTTGAAGAGTTCAATATGAGCGTCGCCAACGATCCCGGTGCGCGGCTCACCCAGCAGATGACGGCGGCGCTCTACCTCAACCATCCCTACCGGCGACCTGTGATCGGCTGGCGGCAGGAGATCGAAAAGCTGGATCGCGAGGACGCGCTCGCATTTTACAAGCGGTTCTATGCACCGAACAACGCGATCCTGATCATCGCCGGCGACGTCGAGGCCGACGAGATCCGCCCGATGGTGCAGAACAAGTTTGGCGATATCCCCGCGCAGCCATCGATCCCCGCGCACCGCCGGCGACCGCAGGAGCCGACGCCGGCCGCGCCGCGCACCGTGACGCTGGCCGATCCCCGCGTCGAGCAGCGAGTGTTGTACCGCTATTATCTCGTGCCGTCGGCTCGGACCGCGACGCCCGGCGAGAGTCCCGCCCTTGATGTGCTCGCGCAACTGATGGGCGGCGGCGTCAACTCCTATCTCTATCGCGCGCTGGTCATCGACAAGAAGCTCGCGGTCAGCACCGGAGCGAGCTACGAGCGTATCTCGCTCGATCCCTCCCAATTCGAGATTTCTGCCATACCGAAACCTGGCGTCGAGTTCGACCAGATCGAGTCAGCCATCGAGGGGGTGATCGCCGGCATTGCGCATAATTCCGCGCGCGCAGAGGACCTCGAGCGGGTCAAAACACAGCTGATCGCGCAAGCAATCTATGCCCAGGACGATCACGAAATGCTAGCGGACTGGTATGGCCGCGGGCTCACGACGGGACTGAGCATCGACGATATCCGAGGCTGGTCTGACGGCATCTATGCCGTCGACGCTGGGCGGGTGCGCGAGGCCGCGCGGAAATGGCTCGACAAGAAGCGCTCAGTGACCGGCTATCTCATCAAAGAGTCAACGTGAAAGCACGGGGAGAAGCAATCATGGCCTATCTCTTCACACGGCGTGCGGTCCTTCTCGGCGGAGCCTCGCTCTCAATCGCGATGCCCACGTCGGCATCTGCGCGTTCCACAGCTAAGGCGCTTGCCGCAACCGAGATTCAGCGCTTGGTCTCACCTTCCGGTATAGAAGCCTGGTTCGTGCAGGACGCGAGCGTCCCGTTGATCGCGATGGAATTTGCCGTGAGCGGCGGCGCGACCCAGGACCCCACCGACAAACCGGGGGTCGGGCACATGGTTGCGAGCCTGCTCAATGAAGGCTCCGGTGATCTTGATTCCAAAACCTTTCACGAGCGGCTCGACCGTCGCGCCATTGAGCTGAGCTTTGGACCGACCCACGACCACTTCTGCGGTTCGTTGCGCACGCTCGAGGAGAACAAGGAGGAGGCCTTCGACCTGTTGCGGATGGCGTTAACCTCGCCCCGTTTCGACGCGGCCGATCTCGAACGGGTTCGTGCCAGCACGCTTGCGGTCCTTCGGTATGACTCGACCAATCCCTCATCGATCGCCGATCGCAAGTTCCTCGAAGTCGCCTTTCACGATCATCCCTTTGCTCGCCCGACCGGAGGCACGATCCAGAGCATGCCGAAGATCGGGGTCGCGGATCTCAAGGGCTATGTTCGACGCGTGATCGCAAAAGACACGCTCAAGATTGCGGTGGTCGGCAACGTCGATCCACAGGTTCTCTCCAAACTGCTCGACAGGACCTTCGGCAGCCTGCCAGCCAAGGGGGAGTCGACGCCGGTCCCCGACGTGGTCGCAGCCAAGCCGCCGCAGCGCGTTTTCATCCCGCTCGATGTGCCGCAGACGGTTGTGACTTTCGGCGGCCCCGGCATCCGCCGCAGCGAGCCCGATTTCATGGCCGCTTATGTCGTCAACCACATCCTCGGCGGCGCCGGCCCGACGTCGCGGCTGTTCCTCGAAGTCCGCGAGAACCGTGGGCTGGCCTATTCGGTCGGTGAGCAACTGGTCTGGATGGATCGTTCGGCCATGTTTGTCGGCCACAGCGGCACCCGCACCGATCGCGCCGGTGAGACAGTCGAAGAGATCGAGAAGCAGGTCCGTCGCATCGCCGAGGAAGGCCCGACCCAACAAGAACTCGATAATGCAAAGTCTTACCTGAAGGGCTCGCAGATGCTGGCTCTCAACACATCATCAAAGCTTGCAGGAACGTTGCTGCAGCATCAGCTCGACAAGCTGCCGATTGACTATATCGAAAAGCACAACGCCGTCGTCGAGTCCGTGGCGTTGGGGGACGCCAAGAGGGCCGCGCGCCGGCTGTGGGGCCAGGGTCTGCTCACCGTTGTCGTCGGCCGCTCCCCAAGCTGAGCACCAGCGCCGGCGGCACGTATGTCGGCATGCTCTCGGCAATGGACCTGCTCTCATCACTAGTCGACTTTCCAACCCGAACACCGATGAGGAAAGGCTCGCTCCAGGTGGCCTCGATGAGCGCGAGCGTGCACGGCAGGGACGGGCCATACCGCGAGCGAAGGGGCGCGTCGAGGTCGATCCGGTTGACGCGGCCATCCTCCATGCCGATAGTCGGGCATCATCGCGATGAGGATCGGGGAAAAAGCTCCGGCCGTGGCGCGCGACAGTTTCGACGTCCGGCGCGAGGACAAGCTGGTCGGTCACGTCCGCCGACAAACTGAGGCCGTCCAGGATATCGAATCCGCTTACGACGAAGCTTGGATGTTGGATCCCGAATGGCCGCCCGGCTTCCGTACGCAGGGGCCCCACTCGTCGCCTGCACGAACCGGACGTCGTCTATACTTGGTCCCTTAATCTGTTTCGTGAGGGCCGCACGGCTCCAGACGATCGGTGCGATCCTTCGTATCGCCGAAACGGCCGTTTTCGCGCTACTGGAAGAGATCGGCGTAGGCCTAGCCGAATCGTGGCAAATGGGGCAATTCGGGTTCTCACAGCGTGTCAGGAGCGCGGCGGGGCGAGCTTTTATCCTCGTTGAGCAATTCCTGTTCGGCGAGCCGCCAGAATTCTTCGTCCCGTCCCTCCGGCTTGCCCGCCTTCTCCCAGAGCTGATAGGCACGTGCCGCTACCGCTTCGTCAATCCGTCTGTTCATCAGACTACTCCTGACCACTCAACGAATGGGAACTTGATGCGTTCCTACGTTTTGGACTGGCCATTGAACGAACCGCCGGTACCAGCTCTTTGGGCGCCCAGCAGCCAGCGGAATTGGCTGGACACCGTTCACGACCAGCCGGTGCGGATCTTCCCCTTCAAGCACATCGATCATGGCACAACGCTCAATGACGCTCGGCAAGGACAACGTTACTCGGAGTGTTTTGAAGCCGACGATCGGCATCAGGGAGCGCCCGTCCATAACGATCATCTCAGCTGCGCGATGATCTCATCGCCGGGCACTGTGCAGGGCTCGATGTCGGCAACGGACGAGCGCGCCAGTTCGGGCGAGGTCTCGACTCGGCTTTTCGTTTGAGCATGCCGGAAGATGGTCTATCCCGGATGCTACCGCAAATCCGTCAGCGCGCCCGCCACTGGCCTCCAACAAGCCTCTGCTTTACGTATTCGGCCTGCTCCTTCGTCAGCTTCTCAGCGAAGCCGTCCTCGAACCGAGCTGGGCCCTTGCATTCTCGATCATAAACCATCCAGCCTGTGGCTCCTTGCCGAACGAGGAACCGAGCCTGCAGAGGTGCTGGGTCTTCCAAGATGGCCTCCAACTAGCGGGTGCAATTTGCCATCCAGCTTCCGTGCTGCCGTCCCTGGATTGACGGAATTTACCGGCTGTAGTCACGATGTTAGAGAGCTTCACAGGAATAGGAGGTCTCAACATTATGGTGCAGTTCGTCCTTTTCATCGTGGCGGGGACATCTCTGTTCAGCCTGGCCGGATCTCCTTCGCGGTCAGATCACGCGCAGGGATTGATCCAAGACTGTCGGCGGCTCTTTGGTTTTGGTCCCTAAGAACGCGTCAACCTTTCCGGCGCGCTTGCCTCGGCCATCTACCGTCCTTGCGGCGCGTCATCCATGCTCTAGAGACGATCGTTGATCAGGCAGCTTGCTTTCTGGTCGTGCAGCATGTCCCTGGACTGGCGGGTCGCGCGAAGGGCGAGGCAGGCGATTAGAACGATCGTGAGGAGCGCGTAGTACCGTCATTCCATGTATCGACCTTGGGTCTGAAGAACTGCGGGCTCGACAAGATCGGATAGGGTTGTAGCCTTTCAGGGCGCCTGACGATGACGGGATACTCGATTGCAACACCTTCGGCGCGCGTTCCTCAAGCCAGTGTTCGGCGGGCCTCATTGGAGGCAAATACCTTGAGGTATTCTCCATCACCGACTTTCTTGCTTGCATCTACATGGATCCAAACCGTTTCATCGGTCTCTCTCGCGATTGTGCCTGCCCCCAATTGGGATCTGAGCTAAACTCGTGAACGTTGCGCGGGTTCAACGTTTGCGTGAGGACGCGGGGCAGGCCTAGTCGGTCCGGTACGAGAGCCGACAGGCCCGGACTGCGAAACTCCCAAACGACCCCCGGCGGAAAGAGCGCCAAGGGTCGCCAACCTGGTTTGGGGACAGGTCTTCTCCCGGTTTAGGGGCAGGGGCAACCGAGAGCAAGGAATCGACTCTACAGGCGCAATGAGGTTCCTAATCGGGCCGCGTGCCAATTTCCCGAGTTGTCAGGGACCGAAGCCGATTTCGGCGAGCCACTGTCTCCGACCTGCCCGTCGAAGGCGGGACTCCCAGATGACAGAACCCGAGACGTTTCCGGAGAAGAAAGCCGAACGGGCGTGGGCAACGGCGCAAAAAACCATGGCGGCAAGAAGAATGGGTCCGGTCAGGCACCGACGAGAGCCCGTCGCCGTCACGAAAGGGCGGCAGGCCTGACGGAAAATGTCGGCGACCCGACCGACCGCTGAGCGTTCCAGATCTGCCAAGAAGGCTGCCAGAAATAGCGAAGCCGTGCGGCATGAAGGAAACCACAATACCGACTTGCGAAACCTGCAGCAACGGCGCGCGTTTCATCAATAAGCTTGGACGCGCCCCTTGGTGTCCGTCCGGAGTACGAAGGACTGCTGTGCTGTTTTGACAGGCTCGCAGGTAGACGCTGGCGTCGGCCATCGACTCGTCTCCCGCCACCCAAATCGTCGGGACCTGTCCATATTGTCGCACTTTCTATGATGCTCAATGCTGTCTCTTCGCGTCACGAACGGCTGAAGTCACCAATTGCGCTCCGAGGGGTCCTGAGTTCGGTTTCGGGAGCATCCCAATTTCAGTTTCGACGGGCAGGACGACAAGAAGAACTCCGATGTGGATCTCCGACGAACTGGAAGTCCCGGCTGACGATATGGGCCGCCGTCCAGAGCAGGCGACCGCCGGGACCGAATACGCGCGTTGTGCTCGTTCGAGCGTGTGAGCAACTCAAACATTCGCGAAAGCGCTGAGACGAAACTCGGCACAACGCCGGCGACTTGGCCAAAGCCGCCACAAAGCAAGTTAAGGCCGAAACGCCCTTGGCGACGCGGGGCTCTCGCAGCGCGCGAAAAGCGGGGCGCGTGCCCTGCAGTGGAAGCTTCCGCTGCGGATCGGTTGACGTCGCCGGCGCGCGGCCGCAATCAGGACTGTGCTCTGGTCGCCAGTGCAGGACTATGAGGTGAGGTACGAATCAACAAACGGGCGGTCCGCAGGGGCCAGTGAAGCAGGCGGTGAGGAAAGTTGGCAATAGCCGCGAGCGGGTGGAGCGACGTCTGGACTCCCGCATGAAGGAGCGCAGCCGCTAGTTTCTCAATCCGCGAATTCGGTCACCGCTTGGCGTCGGGATGAGCGTCAATATTCGCTCTTGCCGCAGCCAGCGCCTCCTGACTGGTTTGGTAAGTCATTGTCCGGATGGTCTGCCCGCCGGTCAGAGGCGTGATCTCGACCAACGAGCCGCCGCCTGGTTGCTCGATGTGCCTACAGCGGCTCTCCCTACAAAGGAAAAGGCCGCCAACCGAGGCGGCCTTACAAGGCCGATATCAGAAGAGCGAACGAGGCGATGAGGATTGCCGTACTGATGGCCACCACGACCAAGGCTCTTTCACTGCTGCTCTGTAAATCTTCGTCATCCATTGCAGCGAAACGGCTGGTTCGCGCATGCCGTTCCTGTCGGGAGTCGTTTTATGCGCGGGTCGAACTGAGACGGCCTATCGCCTATCGTAGAGCGATGCGGGCTACGGCCGTTTCCGCGATGTCTTTCGGCTCGCCAATGCACGTCCTGCTGGCCTCGACAACCTTGCGGGCCACCATCTCGCAAAGCGGATCGTTACGATCAACCAGGCCCATCGAGCGTAGAGCGAGGTTGAAGGCCTCGTTTAAGATCTCAATTTCTTCCGGCGTATATTTGCCGCCTTCTAGCACGCGATTGATTGGCATTGGCCGTCCCCCGGCCAGAACGTAAGTTCCGTTTGTGGCATGGATCTCCGATCAGGATCGGAGCAGTTGCCGCCCGATCGGAATTGCCGATTCCAGGCGGGCGGAGGGGAGGAAGATTGCCCACGTTCGTGGGGCATTCGCTTTGTCTGCCTTAGACTCCTTTTTTCCCAGGACGGGTTTTCGGTGAGGCCGGGGGGCGGCGGTGGTCGCCGCCCGTGATGGCCTCCTCTATTGCGTGCTGATCGCGATGCGCTTGATGCCCGCTCGCGGATTCTCGGACTTCGGCAGTGAGATGGTCAGGATGCCGTTCTTGAACGACGCCTCGGCCTTGTCCTCCTCGACGTTCTCAAGCGCAATCTGCCGCTGGAACGAGCCGTAGTAGCGCTCGCTGAAGTATCTGCCTTCATCCTTGCGTTCGCTCTTCTTCTCGCCGCGGATCGTCAGCACCCCATTCGCGATTTCGACCTGGACGTCGTTCTCGGTCATACCGGGAAGCTCGGCCGATATCGTCAGCGCCTTGTCAGTCTCGCTGAGTTCAATCCGGGGCCAGCCGAATTGCCCTTCCATCAGCGGGGACAGGCCCGTTCCGCCGAAGCCGCGGAAGACATCGTCGAACAGTCGGTTCATTTCGCGATGAAGCGTCATGAACGGATCGCGGGTGCCGCGGGCCGGCGCGAGCTCCTGGTTTCTTGACCAGGGAATGAGATCACGAACTGCCATGGTTTTCTCCTTCGTTGCATGAGCCATGGAACGCGGCCACGCACACGCGCCGCGTTCCGCTGTCGCACCTCAATTAGGTGTCAGGCCGCCTTCTGCTCGATCGGCGAGGCGAAAGCGGCGCCGCTTCCGATCTGAATCCGGCGCGGCTTCATGGCCTCCGGCACCTCGCGGACGAGGTCGATGATCAGTAGTCCGTCGCGGAAGGAGGCCTCCTTCACCTGGACATAGTCGGCGAGATTGAACACGCGCCGGAACGGACGGGCGGAGATGCCCCGGTACAGGAACTCGCCGGCCGCGTTCTCGGGCTTTCTGCCCTCGACGGCGAGTGCGTTCTGCTCGGCCGTCACTGTGATGTCGTCGGCCGCGAAGCCGGCAACCGCAAGCGAGATCCGATAGTGGTCGTCGCCGAAGCGTTCGATATTGTAGGGGGGATAGTGGTCTTCGCCTGCCTGCCGCAGCGTGCTGTCCACGAGATCGACCAAGTGATCGAAGCCGATCGTGGAGCGCCACAGGGGCGCGAAATCAAAGGTGGTCCTCATAGCCAAGTCCTCCAAAGAGCAAGATGGATACAAGGAGCGCAAGGCAGGAGTCAGAGCGGGTCCGATACCCAGCCCGGCGCCCGCGCCGGACCCGTAAAGGCGTCCGGCACACCGCTCTCGCGGCGAAAAATGAGTTAGGAAAACGCAAGGGCGTTTCAAGGGGTGCGCAAAAAAAATTGCAAGGCGGCGACGTGATCTGTCGGAAGCACCCGCCGCCGCGATGGAGTGCGCCAGGTAGCCATTCCGGCCTGAATATATTGTGCAGGGTGAGATCCTCGCTGTCTCAACACCGAAAAGGACCGTGACGCCTGTCAGGAGTAACGACCCTGCTTGATGAAGATTTACTCGCATCCGCGCTCGCCGCAACACCGTCCAGCGCTATCATCGGCTGCTGGAGACGGGCCTGTCGGACATCGAGCGCCAGTTTGTCAAACAGCGGGTGGCACTCGACGCGCCTGCTGCGATATTTCTATGAGCCGATTGGGGATGTGCTGTACGTTGAGGACGAGTATCGCAAGCCGGCTATGCTCGATTCGAACGAGCGGAAGGCGATGTGTTGACGGGCGTTCTACCTCTGGTCTGGTTTGGCGTCTGAGCGTTGGATCCGGAAAATCTTCGGTCGGAGACTTGCATCTCCTTCCCGGAGAATAGGACGCGTGCGGCAGACCGAAGGCGCCCGTTTGCCTCACCACAATCCTGCCGTCCGTTTCGGGACGCTAGCATTCTTGTGGCGGTTGTGCGGTGTTTGGAATTTCCAAGTCCATCTAGACAAAGCCGCCGGTATCGGCGGGCTCTTAAGGATCGCCGTCACCGCCGATGCCGGCAGAGCTTGACAGCGCAGATCCTTATGGCGGTCTGCCTGCGAGGCAGAACAAGATCGCCCTAATCCACTGCAGCTTACTATCGCCCACCTAACGCGGGCATCCCTCATCGCGGCCGCTAGCACCACCGCGGCTATCGCGGAACTGGAGCCCACGGTGATTCTGATTTTCTTGTTCATCGACGGGAATGCCCTTCGTCAGCTGCTCGTCAGCCAGGAGACCTATCCAGACAGGGCGCGCATTCTCGACCATATCGGAGTTGGAATATGACGGGCATTGATCGATCTGGCCAATCGCACGGTGAGGCTGCACCCGCGGACAGCGCCCGGGGATCCTCCAGCCTCGTCCCCGGGGAAGGCAGCCAATTTTTCGACGCCGCCTTGGAGCGGATGCATTCTGGGCGGCAAGATCGAGCGACACCACATGCTAGCCACCCGCCAAGTTCGGCTGTGGCCGCCCCAAGAATCGGCGAAATCAAGGCAGCGAAGCGAAAGATTGGCCGCCTGCTTGAGAACTTTGATGTCAGCCGCAATGCGGCCATGCAAGCCCAAAGCCCTGAGCAGGCGCAAGAGCTGATCGATCAAGTCGTTGGCGCAGGATCGGAAGTTCTGGACTACTACGCAAGCCTGCGGCCGGATTTGGCGCGTCGCATCCTGCCCGACGATCAGGCTCGCCGACTCCGCGACGGGACGCTGGATGCGGGGAACCAATGTAACGTCGTGGCCACCCCGATTATCTACGGCTTTGAGAAGAGCAGGAAGAAGGCGGCTGAAGTTCTCGAAGATACGCGCAAAAGTAATGCGCCGTCCCATCAGCTGAGCCGAGTCGTCGCCGGTGTGTCGAAGCACTATATCGACTGCATGGAGTGGTGGGGAAAGAAGGCATTGCGCTCGGAGCGGATGCAGTCCGTCTGTGCAGCCACCGCTGACTTACCAAGCGCCTCGCCCGAAATGCGACAGGCCGAAGAGTCTACGCTACGGCTGCATACAGGCTGGGCACTGTATACGAAGTGCATGTATCTGCAATCGCGGATTGCTCTTGCGCAGGTCTTGATTGGGCCGCTGGCGAGCACGTTCCAACCAGCCGTGCGCGAGGCCCTCGTGGGTGAGGACGGGCGGGTACGTCTGCTCGGGACCTTCATTGAGGATGTCTTTCCGGCATTCCTCTCGGCGTCCGACGCTGTTCTGAACGGCGGAGGACGGCCACTCGATGCAGAGCACTGCGCTGTCCTTGAAGGGGTCATGGAGCGGCTTTCGGAGTTTGCTTTAGGCGTGCACGGCATCGTTGTCGGTCTAAAGGATGCCGGAACGGCGGGCGACCTGCCGTTGGAACTATTGGACCAGATCGTCGAAGGTGCGTGGGTCACGGCGCACGAAGTCATGCGGCTGATGGCAGTGCAGCCAAAGACGCCAGCCATGATTGAACCGCTGGCCGAGGCTGCGATAGCGCAAAATACTGCAGCGGCTGAAGGGAGTGCAGGGCGCAGAAAGGGGAAGGGCAAGCGCGCACCGGCCGCAGGCGAGGGCAGTTCGACGGGGCGGCCCGAGCCGCAGCTCGCCAAGCCCGACGCCGGCAGGGCCCCGACAGCCAAAGTTGTCGTGCTCTCGGATCTGGGCACGAAGAAACTCGCGAGCGTGGAGGAAGCACACGCGATCGCGTCTTCGTCGGCAACCGCACACCTGGCGATGTGGCAGGCTCCACCCTCTAGGAAGGCACTGACCGGACTGCTCTCTCGATTGGACGAACTCTTGGAGTTCGACCTGCCCGGTCAGCAAAGTGCCGTCTCGCAAACCCGCCAGATGAAACCCGAAGATGCCGACCACGTCGTTGGCACCGTCATTGAGCGCCTGCAGAGGCAGGCCGCTGAGAGTGAGGCCTGTGTGGCCGCGCTGGAGGAGCTCCGTCGCAGTGGCCTCCTCACGCCTTTGCAGGTGCGCGAAGTGCACAGCAAAATAGTACGACTCAAGGCGATGTTGTCTGAGGTGCAGGGTCAAGCAAACGCTTTGAACGCGCAAAGGACGGCGATCACAGTCGATTGCATGAAAACCTATGCGTTTCCCTCGCAGAATTACCTTGAACAATTGCAAGCGGCGGGGGAGTTGGCGCCTCCGGATCAACCGCGCGCGTTGAACGGCGATCCGGGGACGTTGTTCGAGATCAAGCTGCAGCCCAAGGCGTTGCGCAACCGCGCGATGCCGAGTCCGATGTGGGTGCACATCCATACAACGCGGCCGGTATCTGCGTGGCAGTTGGCGATGCTGGGTGACGCCGACTTCGCCGCTTGCCATGTGAAGTCCCATGAACAGCGCGGCTACAATCGGCACTGGCAGAACGCGCGAGCCGCGATGGGACACGAAAACGTCGTGATCCACCGCGGCAAGCTCACACCTGCATTCTGTAGATCTTTGTTGAATAACGCAGTTGGCGCCAACCCGTGGTATCGGTCTGCCGAGGCAGAATACGCGTCGATGCGGTTCTCTCGCCTCGGGATCTAGTTACCTGGCCGTCTCGCGGCAGAGTGCCACTTGTGGGCAGCCGTGATCACAGTATCCGGCGGCTATGCCGGGCTTCGCTTGTTCGCGGCGATCTGAGTTGTCGGCGGTGCGGTCTCGGGCATCATGAGCATGGCAAAGAGCCCGGCCGCGCTGGCGACAAGCATATACCAGGCGGGCGCCAGCGCGTTCCCGGTCACGTGGATCAGCCCGGCGACGACGGGCTGAGCTGTGCCCCCAAAGATCGCTATCGCAAAGGCATAAATCGTCGCGAAGGCGCCGCCGCGAATGTTCTTGGGTAAACCTTCGACGAGACTCACATAGAAGGCGCTATACGGAATGGTTCCGATGAGGGTGAGCGCGCCGAGACCTCCAAGAAGTGCGACGGCACTGCGGCTCTCTGCGATCCACAAGAACACGGGATAAGTCATCAGCAACGCAGTGATCTGCGGCCATATCATGACGTGCCGACGTCCGGCCCGATCCACAAGCCAACCGCCCAGCAATGCGGCAGCGATTCCGACCGCATTACTGATGAGCGTGGTGGCAAAGGCGAGAGGCGCAGAAACTTGCAGGGTGTGCAGCGCATAGGTGGTCATATACTCCGTGACGTAGGTGATAATCGTGCAGCTCGCCAAAATGACGAATCCAAGGCTCATGATGCGGCGAGCGGCAGGCGATCTCTTGACAGACTGGACGACGGGAGCCGCCGCTTCGGGGCGGTGCAACGTTTCGGGCAAGGCGCTCCGCAGCCAAAATCCGAACGGCAGCGTAGCGGCGCCGAGCAGGAGCGCGATCCGCCATCCGTACGCATTGAGCGCCTCGCTTGTCATGGTCAGGGAGAGTATTTCTCCGACAAGCGCGCCGGCCGTTGCGGCGATCTGTTGGCTGGCAGGCTGAAACGAGACAGCAAGACCGCGCCCTTCGACCGGCGCCGCCTCCAGCAAATAGGCAGTCGTCGGGCCAACTTCACCGCCCAGCGCAAAGCCCTGCACCAAACGTGCGAAAATGACCAGCAATGGAGCGGCAATTCCCACTGCCTCGTACGAGGGCGTAAGCGCCAACACTAGGATCGCCGCGCTCATCATGGCAAAGCTGATGGTCATCGCGGGCCGCCGACCGGCCCGATCCGAGTAGGAGCCGAGCACCATAGCCCCGATCGGTCTGGTCACAAAACCCGCGCCGAACGTTGCGAGCGACAACATGAGGCTGGCGAACGAGTCGCTTGCCGGGAAGAACGCCTGGCCGATCTGGATCGCGAAAAAGCTATAGGTCCCGAAGTCGTAGAATTCCAGAATATTGCCGATAGTTGCTCCCCACACGGCGCGGCCGGTCAAGCGTTCGTCTGCCGGAACCAGGACCGGCTCCGGCTTCTCCCGAGTAAATTGGCTAGCCATCCTCGATCCGTCTGAAGCTCTAGTCGCGGCCGAACATTTCGACCAGTCAGGTCGCGCGCGTTGCATTTCACTTGCTCTACACGTCGTCTAGCTTGAGGTGGCCGGGCTCGGCGTTCCGGTGCGCGACACCTGGCTGACGCATGCCAGGACGAAGCTCACGGCGATGAGTGCAACAAAAATGCCCAGCTCTTGCGCCCCATTCAGACCTTGAACCGATCGCGGCGATCGCCAGCAAAAATGAATAGGAAAGGCGCTCTAATTGTCGGGCGGGGCAGTCGTTGTGCTCCCGCGCAATGGCGAGTTTGCGACAAAATTGTTGGGCGACGAACAGGCAGCGCCTGTTTTCACACAGAAGGGCCGCCGCGTGGTTGCTGCGTTCAACTGGTGGCGCACGGTGAACGCATCGCGCGATTTGGTCCGGTTTTTGCTCCGCTGCTTGCTAGTTGCGCGCAGGCCGCCTGCTTTGTCGGGTTGGTCCGCTGCAGAATGAAGGGGCTGTGTGCGATCAAAGACCATAGGAGCTCGCATTTTTTGACGGTACCATGAAAACGATCAACCTCGCCCGGTGCCGCAGGGATCAGGCGATAATGTTCGGTCAGGCTCGGCGGGTCGCTAAGGGACAAGCGTGATGCGCCAGGGGGTGAGCTCCAGGACGTTGAAAATCAAAGTTACGAGCAATGGGGGCGCGCCTCCGTGAGTGGATTTGGTTTCATCACGGCCGACCCAAGGGGAAATAGCCTTCCTTTCGTATTGAGTTCTGCCATCAGGTCTGACCGCCAGGGCGAGCGGCCGACGTCTGGGCAATGACGGCTTTGCTTCGCTCGCGCATCTGCGTGCACGCGCGTTCGAAATTGGATGGCAAAGCACGCTCGCAATCAAACGCCTCCAATAGGAGGTGTAGTATGAAGACGAAGACAACTTACGACCATCTTGCTTGCGGATAATGCGTTGCTGAGCTCGCCCGGTAGGGCGGTTGAAACTTGCGATGTCAGCGATTCCAACGGCGTGCCGGAGCGTTCACTGCGGAATTTGGTGCAATGGGAAACAGACCATTCCCTTGCGGCGATACGGCATTGGGCCGCGGCTCAAGCCGGACTCAAACATCATCTGAAGGGAGCACTCAGGAACAGGTCACTGGAGACAAAAGGCCGACGATGGCCTTACTCAAGCGGCCAATGGGGACGCATGTCTGCAGCACAACTTAAACCAAATTGCCTCCGGCAAACTTGGAGCGCTTCACTCGGTCGTTAGGTACAGATCCTAGGATGTTCCAGAAAATCGAATACAATACTGATGCGCTCGGCAGCACGTTTGAGCGTTTGACGCGAATTGAAGCCCTCGCCCGTCGCGGAGACTCTAATGCTGAATCTCTGAAGATCGATGCCAAGGCGTTCGAGCGCGCAATAATAAGCTCATTGCAGCGTTCGGGAGACCAGCTGGTAACCAATCTTTCGTCAAAGGCAGTGAATCGCGTGCTGCGGAACGAGCGCTTGGGGGAGATTGGTCCCGCGGCGCTGATTTGTGAAGTGGTGACCGAAAAGTCTATTCGAAAAGGCTTCATCAGCGAGGCGGGCCGATACGAGCGATGCTGCCAAATCTCTCGTGTAATTGAACGAAATGGCGAGGTCGAGTTCGCAATTTTGCTCCTCCCATTTCGGACGTCAACGCCGCTGAAGAACCGTGGAACACTTCCCGACATGGGAGAGTTTTATACTCTGATGTTCCTCTACAGCTTGTCACGTGCGTGCCACGTCGCGCAGAAGAAGATGGCAAAGCTGATCGAAGATGTCGCCAAACGGGTAGGAGACGGCGCCCGCGAATGCGCTCAATCGGCTGCGACAGACGAGAAGTGCGGCGTAAAGCATCTCTTTGAAGCAGCCATCCAGGAATGTGAGAAGCTTATTAAAAACCCAAAAGAATGCGCTGCGACTCGAAAGTTCCTTCGGAAGGCTGCGGCGAATCCTCCGATCCTTCAAGTAAACCATGAACCCACTTTTGTTCGTCTACTCGTCGAGCTTGCGGTATCGTCCATTCCAATACGCAGCTGGTTCTCGTTTAAAGACGCTCCTGTCATACCGGTGCGAATTCTTGCATGTCGTGATGCCGGGCGCTATCCCTGCTTCGACACAGTTTCGTTGGAACAAATCGCTGAATATCGCGAAGTCCTATCTGATGCGTTAGAGGCATTCTCGATTGATCAACGATTCTTCCGTCTTATTGATTACGCGGAAATTAAGAAAAGCATCCAAGACACATCTGGTCACAAAGCGGCCATGCGTTACTACGCTAAACGCAAAGCTGCCTTCCTATCGGATGTCGAGAGAATTCTACCCGCTATATGGTCCACGCGCGGACGCGATGAAATGCACAAAGAACTATCCGAAATTGATGAGGAGGGAGTGTTAAGACCTCTCTTCGAGCCAATTTTATTTTCTCTCGAACATTCTTGCATATCTGATGCTGCGCGCCAAACCGGGCTGGACGAGAAGCGGCTCTACGTCGAAGCCATGCAGACAATATACCTGCCTCAGGATGATGAGAAGCTCGAGCGATTGCGTCGGCGGTTGATTGACGAATCCTTGCGGGGAGCCGCTTTATATTGCTCGGCATATGAGGCCAATACAGGTTCGAAAAATCCGGTAGGCTTCGATGATGTCGCCGCGGTGTTTCCGAATGCACTGCGTATGTCAATCCACCAAAAACCGGAATCTTCTGGCCATTTTACCGTTCACGTGAGTCCAACGAGGAAGCGTACTCCTTGGCACGGCACGGCCACCCTTACGACCGGCCGAACCCCAGATGAGACCTGTATCGCAATTGATCTAGCGGAGTACCTCGAATCAGCAGGTGCACGCGGCGTGGTCGTATGTGGCAATGAAGAAGGCTTGCTGGCTCGACACATCCGCGCCAAGCAGCCGGTCGTTTACCTATCTCCAACGATCTCTGCATCTGACGCTCAAGCGCTCGTGGAGCTCTTAGAGGGCACGTCCCTTGTTGCGAATGGATGATCAGATAAGTGGACTGAAGTGGGCCTGGGACTTACCGCTGAAGAACTCGATGAAGGCGTTATCCGGCATGATGTGGCCGATGTCCCGGTTTCCAGACTCGATCTGGCCCATTAGCGTAGACCGATCCGGGCCTCGGGCCACCGGGAGCACGCACGTGCGGGCAAGCCGTCGCACTGACATGAACTGCGAGTGCGAGGTCGTTATTTGGCCGCCCCTGCGACTAGCCCGGATGCGCTGCGAGCGTGGATCCGTAATTGTCGTGTTGCCGGCAGCTCCCTGTCGCACTGACCATGGAGGGAGAGATGCGCATCATTGGCATGGACATCCATCGCGTGGCAGCCGAGGCCGTGGCGCTGCTCGAGAGTCATCTAACCAGCTCGGCCGCATTCCCATAACCCGTGACAGCTTGGAGGCTTTCGCCAGGAAGAACTCACCCATGACGATCACGTGGTTGTCGAGGCGACCGGCAGTGCCGCGGCCGTTGTCGTAGTTCTGGCACCGTATGTCGACCGTATTGTCATAGCCAGCCCGATGCAGATGCGGTTGATCGCACGCGCGAAGGTCAAGAGGGATGCGATTGATGCTACCGGGCTCGCACAGTTGTACGCCACCGGATCTCTTCCGGAGGTCTGGGTACCCGATGAGCGCACTATGGCCCTGCGACGGCGAGTGGCGCGCCGTACGCAGCTCGTGCGTCAGCGGGTGCGCTTGAAGAACCTCATTCAGTCGATCCTTCACGCCCACCTCATTCGGCCCTGTCCGCACCTCAACCTTGGAAGGATTGGCGGTCGCAGGTGGATCGCCGCCCAGGTAGGACCTGCCGACGAGCGTGCCGCAATCAAGCGGCACCTGGCGCAGATCGACCTGGTCCAGGGGGCGTAGAAGGAGGTCGAGGCGGATATCGCGCGTGAAGCGATGTTCGATCGGGTCGTCCGGCGGCTGATGATGCTGTCGGGTGTGGATATGTCGGTGGCTTCGGGCGTGGCCGCTGCCGTCGGTGACATTCGGCGCGTTGCCGATCCGACCAGACTGGTGAGCTACCTGGGGCTAAACCCGGTTGTGAGGCAGTCTGGC
This sequence comes from Bradyrhizobium sp. ORS 86, assembly GCF_045571475.1. Classification (NCBI taxonomy): domain Bacteria; kingdom Pseudomonadati; phylum Pseudomonadota; class Alphaproteobacteria; order Hyphomicrobiales; family Nitrobacteraceae; genus Bradyrhizobium; species Bradyrhizobium sp. ORS 86. The sequence goes on from NZ_CP120699.1 coordinate 2,050,728, forward strand.
GAGGGCCGCTTACCATGGCAGGATCACCAAGCAGGGCCGCCGCCAAGCTCGCGGAATGCGCGTCGAAGCAGCATGGGCTGTCGCCCGTTCGCCGGGACCGCTACGTGCATTCTTCCAGCGTGTGGCTTCACGACGCGGCAAGCACATCGCGGCAGTCGCGACGGCGCGGAAGCTTGCGATGATCATCTGGCATATGCTGACCAGTAGCGCTGATTACATCTAGACGAGGCCGGCCTGCTGGCACGCAAGTTCGGAACATCGAACTGCGCGCTGGGCTACCCACCAGCCATGCCCAGCGTGGATCGTATTATGATTACAACATCCCCCCGAAGAGGGCTGAGGAACGAGGACGCGACGCCGAGAAGGAGTATACGCGGTGGCGGGCAAAGCCGCGATCCCGACAAAGCAAGGCTTTTGCGACATGGGGCTTGTCGACAACGTCCGTGTCGGTTGGCTTGCCGGGCCGCGAGAAGTCCAGCGTGACGACGCGCTGGTAGGCCCACATGTCAAGATCGCGCGACACGAACTCGCTGCCTTGATCGAGGCGGATCGTCGCCGGGAAGCCCGCTTCCTTGCAGGCCCTTTTCCAGCACCGCAACGACGTCGGCGCCGCGGAAGGTGAACCGTGGCGCCAGCGCCGGTGAGAACCGCGACAAGATATCGATGATCGTAAGCACGCGAAGCTTGTATCCTGTTGCCACTGGTTATGGACGAAGTCCATCGCCTAGGTCTCGCTGGATCGCGTCGCCGGCTTGCGGTCATCGTGCAGCTTGGCCTTGACGAGGCGCTTGGGCGCTTTGTAGCGCAATTGCAGAGCCCAACTTGCGGTAGACGCGCCGGGTCTTGTTCTAGCCGTCGCGCCATCCTTCACGACGCAGCAGCACGTGAACGCGGCGATAGCCGTAGCGAATGCGGGCATGACAAATCTCCTTGATCTTCTGTTCGAGGGCAGCCTGTCTGGAACGACGGGACTTGTATTGGTAGGTCGAGCGGTCAAACTCCGGCGCCGCGCAGGCTCTGCGGATCGAGACCTGCCACTCGCCACAGACCTCGTCGACCAGCTTGCGCTTCCGGCCAAGCCTCATAGCCTTCGGCGGATCACGTCCTGTAGCATCTCTTTATCGAGCGACAGGTCCGCCACCAGCTTCTTCAGTTTGCCGTTCTCTCCTCGAGCTGTTTCAGCCGTCGCATCTCCGTCGGCAGCTGTCCGAAGGGGCGACGGGCAATGCGTTCAACCAAATTGCGGCCGATGGAAGAGAAGGACGCGGCCTTCGGATAGGCTTTCGGCCGTATAGGGCTGACCGTGGATCAAAAAGCGGGTCATTGGGACATCCCGGCTCGGCAGAAGGTCCAAGTTTCGGAGCATGTCGATCACGATAGGCGAAGCCTCTCGGGGGCCGTGCCTCCAGTCGTCGCCGAACAACTCTCCGAGTTCAGGCAGTTGCGGGGACGGTTGATGGCCCGATCCCGATGCGGCAGACGGCGGTGGAAGATTCGGTGCCAGCGGAGAAGGAGCGTCCCTTCGCAATTCGAACGACACGGGCGGATCAAACCCGGGTGCAAGGGCGCGGTAGATATGCTGGGTAGCCGTCCGCCCCACAAGTGCAGCGTCACCCGAAAAAGCGAGCCTGGGGTGATGAATGAGTTGAACGTCGTTGGATCCTCTCGGCCCCAACACAGCCGTGTAGCGTTCGCCGGCAATCTCATAGTTCATCACCGGATGTTCCGCAACAGGCAAGAAGTCCCACTTGCCCAACGTGGAAAGCATCATGTCGGGGGCCAGTTGCGTGCAATGGCGAAAATCCTTGGGCACGGCGAACGAAACATCAAATGTATCACCAACAGCAGGAGACCGCAGATGGATGAGCTGAACATCGCTGCGCCCACGCGGTCCTAACACGGCCGTATAGCGTTCACCGTGAATGTCGTAGGTTTTTACGCGCTGTGCTGCATCCGGTAGCAGACCCCAGCGGCCGAGCTTGGAGCGCATCATGTCCGGCGCAGGCTGTGTGCCATGGGAGAAATCCTCGGGAACGGTCAAGGACGCATCAAAGCTCTCGCTGGCTACGGCGGAGGTCGGATCAAGCGTGGCCGGGACCGCAGCATCTCGATCCATCATCCGTCCAAAGTCTTCTTCAAAGAGAGGATTCTGCGGCCGTGAGCTGGGCTGCCAGATCGCGGCATCGAAAAGATCCGCTCGAAGAACGCTTTGCACGGGCAGTTGGGTGGCTGGTCCCATCGCCGCCCAAACCTCGGATGCATCGAGACCGAGAGCAGGCACAGCGCCGTTCCGATCCGCGGCATCGAACAGCTCTCCTTGAGCGACACTTTGTGCGGGAGGGCAGGCAGCTGAGTTGGTCCCTGGCCAAAGCCCACGAGCGCCTGGTTGATTGAACGGCGTGGCTGGCAGCAGGCCCTCGCGATCTGCGGCATCGAAAAGCTCGTCCTGGGCGACACTTTGCACGGGCGAGTGGGTGGCGTAACGCATTCCCTGCCAAGGGACCGGCGCATCGAAGGTAGCGTCCGGAAGCACGCTGCTCCGATCCACAGCGTTGAAAAGCACATCCCGGGCGCCACGTTGCGCGGGAGAATGAGCGGCTAAATCCATTCCCTGCCAAGCCTGCGGAGCATTGAAATCGTCGGCCAGCATGGGGCCGTCTTGGTCTGCAGCGTCCCCCGAAGACTGCGCACGATCAAAAAGCTGCACGGGCAAATCGGCGGTAGGCTGCATTGGCAGGCGCGAGACGCCTCCTTCGCCACCCAAATTGTCCGGTCCGGCGATCGCGCGGTACTCGCTCAGCCTATTCAACGCGTAGATGACTTTCTTGTCATTCGGAAATAAAGCGTCGGCATGGCCGAGCAGCGCTTTGTCGCTGAGCTTGGCAATTGACAAAGGTCGAAGGGCTGCTGCTAGCTTCCGAAGGCAGCTAGCATAATTTCCGGCAGTCTTTGCGTCGATGGTTCGACCAAAGCCTGCTGCGGTCGCCTCTCTGATGAGCCGAGCGTCTTCCTTGGACGGACGGTAATGTGTTGCGAGAGCGCTGGCGCTCCGCTCGCGGTACTTGCTAACCAGCGACAATGCGGCAACGATGACCTTGTCTGTTGGCAGTAGCTTCTTGGAGCACTCAAGCAACGTATCGTCATCGAGCCCAGCAATCGACTGGCCAGACTGCTTCAGCGCCTCGGCCAATTTGCGAAGCCGACGGTCGTAAATTTCGACGGTGGTCGCATTCGGCGGTGGCCCTCGCTTGAGAGCAGCGCCAGAGGCTGCTTGGATGAGGCGATCGTCTTCTTCAGTGATGTCATGAAGCTCCCTATGAGGATATATCGGGCCGAGCTGTCGCGCCTCTCCCAAGTGTTGCTCAAACGCCACTTGCGGTCGTTGCGACTGTTCCACGGTGGCATCGGACGCAACGGAATCGTTATCGGCAGGATTGATCGTGTTGTATCGGTCCATGGTGCATTCAGTCCGCTGGCATCGCTTCCTCGTTCTTTCGCTACTCACGTTAGCTTTCCAAAACCTGACGTGGCCGAGCGGAAAGATAGAATGAATGATGGCCAGCAAGTGCCTTCTCCAAAGCGTAGCAGCATCGTGCGTGCCGCCAGAAAAAGCGCCAGCTGCCAAAAGAGCGTCTTCAACTGAAGATTTGAGGCATTGGCTCCTGACGATGGCGATCGCCTTGATCTCGATTGCGGCGATCACAGGGCTATGATCGCGACGACTGGGATGTCACTCGGCGGGCTTTCGAGTGGTCGGAGGTCCGGGCGGGGCGACGTATCGCTCGCGCCTTCAAATGAATTAGATATTCATTCCGGTGGCATCGGAACCGTGAATTGAGCGCACTCTTGTGCGCTCCTGACCAGTTTTCGTAGAAATGTGAGTTTTCAATGAAGCTCGCAAATTCCGCTTTCTGGTCGATGGCCGCGAGAATAGTCGCGTAACGAAGCCATTCTTATACCAAGTCGGTCATTACGTGTTCGGTTTTTGACGCCGGTGCCGACACACAGGGCAGAACGGCAGCAGCCATCGGAGCAGTCTCCGCGGCGGCCAACCTCGGGCCTCTCTCGACCTCCAACCCGCCGCAAAGCCGGCGCAGCCTCCCTCTTTCTTTTTCCGGCGGCTTTACAAAATCACGGCGAAGACACGCGTTACTTTGGGAGGCCTCGGACCGAGTTTGCAGCAAGCGGTTGAAGGTGATTGTTCCGGTGCTGATCGAGGCGATGGAACGACATGGTCAGCTAGTCGAAAATCCGGCGTGTGAAGACCGGCGTCTCCATCGAGGAGCTGGCAGAATATCCCCCGCTGTACCTTGCTCCACGCTACTCGCCATCTTCACCATCGGCTTGTTCTGTTGGCTGGTGTTCCTGTTTGCTGCTTTCGCACTACCAGCAACGGTGTGTTGATCGGAGGCCGGAAATGAGCCTGATCCCCTATTCCCAGAAAGATACGCCGCCGGGCTCGAAATACGTTGTCCCGACGGCGCCCTGTTTCAAAGCTGGACGTGCAATTCCAGCAGCGAGAGATTCAGCAAGGGATATGCCACGCGTTAACTTCGCCTGATGTGAGGGCTGGCGGGCCAGAACGTTTGCTTGCGTCAGGCTGGAACGAAGTACCGCGCGAGTGCAGTCTCGGCTCTGGCCCCAAGCCACGCAAACTCTCCTGGCGACGATAGAATCTACTGCCGAGGTCCGGGGTTCAGGCGGCCAATGAGAGCGTTTCAGGTTTGATAGAAGCGTATCCTGCATTTTGGAAATAGTTGCTGCATTCGTTGGGCTGGATGGTTGAGATAAGGCCGCCGATATGGCGGCAAATATCGTCGATCGCGAGCTTCTGGGCGGAACGCATCCAGTGCTTGATCTTGGCGAGGGTCTGTTCGATCGGATCGAGGTCTGGCGAGTATGGCGGCTGGTACCAGAGTCTGGCGGCGGCGGTTTGATCAGGCTGCGCAGGACAGCGGACTTCTGGCTGCCGAGTTGTCTGAGAGGGCAGCCAGATCGGTTCCGGAGCGAGATCGTAGCCGCAACCGGTCCTGCGGACGCTGCTGAGTACCATTGAACAGAGCAGACCAGCGCGTCTCGGGCAGGCGGGCAAAGCGAAGATCAAGGACGTCTACGACATCCAGGCATTAGGGGGCTACTACAAGATTCGGTAGATGGCTAAGGCCAACTTGAGGTCCTAGGGTCCGGCCGCCTTCCCCGCCGATCATCATCGATGAACAGAGTGAAGGCAACTGCACGTGAAGCCGCTGCCCGTAGCGCCTGCCGGTCACCTTCCGCCCTTCGACCGCTTAGAGAGTGAAGTGCCACCGTGTCCGAACAACCCTTGCCGACGCTGCCGATGTGGCGCGTCGATCACATCGAGCCCTCGCCCGAGATGTTGGCGCTACGCGCCAACGGTCCGATCCATCGCGTGCGTTTCCCGTCCGGGCACGAAGGCTGGTGGGTGACAGGCTACGACGAAGCCAAGGCGGCGCTATCCGACGCGGCGTTCCGGCCGGCGGGAATGCCGCCGGCGGCATTCACCCCGGATTCGGTGATTCTCGGCTCGCCGGGGTGGCTGGTCTCGCACGAGGGGGACGAGCATGTCCGGTTACGCACGATCGTGGCGCCGGCCTTCAGCAACCGCAGGGTAAAGCTGCTGGCGCAGCATGTCGAAGCGATCGCCGCGCAATTGTTCGAGAACCTGGCGGACCAGCGCCAGCCCGCCGACCTAAAGCGCCACGTCTCGTTTCCGCTTCCGGCCATGGTCATCAGCGCGCTGATGGGCGTGCTCTACGAGGATCACGCCTTTTTCGCCCGGCTATCCGACGAGGTGATGACGCATCAGCATGAAAGCGGCCCGCGCAGCGCGTCGCGCTTGGCCTGGGACGAACTGCGCGCCTACATTCGCGGCAAGATGCGGGACAAGCGCCAGGATCCGGGCGACGACCTGCTGACGGATCTGCTCACGGCGGTCGACCAGGGCAAGGCAACCGAGGAAGAAGCGATCGGCCTGGCGGCGGGCATGCTGGTGGCGGGGCACGAGAGCACCGTCGCGCAAATCGAATTCGGCCTGCTGGCCATGTTCCGCCATCCGCAAGAGCGCGAACGCCTGGTCGGCGATCCATCCCTGGCGGATAAGGCGGTGGAGGAAATCCTGCGCATGTACCCGCCGGGCGCGGGCTGGGACGGCATCATGCGCTATCCGAGGACCGACGTGACCATCGCGGGCGTGCATATTCCCGCGGAGAGCAAGGTGCTGGTCGGCCTGCCGGCAACGTCGTTCGATCCGCGCCATTTCGACGACCCGGAAATGTTCGACATCGGCCGCGAAGAAAAGCCGCATCTGGCGTTCTCCTACGGGCCGCACTCCTGTATCGGCGGGGCGCTGGCCAGGCTGGAACTCAAGGCGGTGTTCGGTTCGATCTTCCAGCGCTTTCCCGCGCTGCGCCTGGCCGTGGCGCCCGAAGAACTGAAGTTGCGCAAGGAGATCATCACTGGCGGGTTCGAGGAGCTCCCGGTGCTCTGGTGATGCGCGGACGCCGCCGGGGATCGCGATCTTCTCAGCGATTTGCCGGCGCGCCTGCCGTGCGCCGGTCAGACCAGCCAGCCAACAGATAACCAAGATGGACGTGCAAGAAACCACGGCAGCATGCGCCGACGCCTTCGCCGAACTGGCGTCGCCGGCGCGCATCCAGGACCCCTATCCATTCATGCGGTGGTTGCGCGAGCACGATCCGGTGCATCGCGCGGCGTCGGGCCTCTTTCTGTTGAGCCGCCACGCCGACATCTACTGGGCGCTCAAGGCAACGGGCGATGCGTTTCGGGGACCGGCGCCGGGCGAACTGGCGCGCTATTTCCCGCGTGCGGCGACCAGCCTGTCGCTCAATCTGCTGGCCTCCACGCTAGCGATGCAGGACCCACCGACGCATACGCGTCTGCGCCGGCTGATCTCACGCGATTTCACCATGGGCCAGATCGACAACCTGCGGCCGAGCATCGCGCGCATCGTCTCAGCGCGCCTGGATGGCATGGCGCCCGCGCTGGAGCGCGGGGAGGCAGTGGACCTGCATCGGGAATTCGCGCTGGCCTTGCCCATGCTGGTCTTCGCCGAACTGTTCGGCATGCCCCAGGACGACATGTTCGCCCTCGCCGCCGGCATCGGCGCCATTCTGGAAGGCCTGAGCCCGCACGCCAGCGATCCCCAGCTCGCCGCGGCGGACGCGGCCAGTGCCAGGGTGAAGGCCTACTTCGGCGGCCTCATACAGCACAAGCGCACCGATCCCCGCCACGACATCGTGTCGATGCTGGTCGGCACACACGACGATGATGCCGACATGCTGTCGGATGCGGAGTTGATCAGCATGTTGTGGGGCATGCTGCTGGGCGGCTTCGCCACCACTGCTGCGACCATCGACCATGCGGTCCTGGCGATGCTGGCGTATCCCGAACAGCGACACTGGCTGCAGGGAGACGCCGTGGGGGTGAAGGCGTTCGTCGAAGAAGTCCTGCGCTGCGACGCGCCCGCCATGTTCAGCTCCATTCCGCGTATCGCCCAGCGCGACATCGAACTGGGCGGCGTGGTGATCCCGAAGAACGCGGACGTGCGCGTGCTGATCGCGTCCGGCAATCGTGACCCGGACGCTTTCGCCGATCCCGACCGCTTCGATCCCGCGCGGTTCTACGGCACCAGTCCTGGCATGTCGACCGACGGGAAGATCATGCTGAGCTTCGGCCACGGCATCCACTTCTGCCTCGGTGCGCAACTGGCCCGGGTGCAGTTGGCCGAGAGCTTGCCGCAAATTCAGGCGCGCTTCCCCACGCTGGCATTGGCCGAGCAGCCGACGCGGGAGCCCTCCGCGTTCCTTAGGACGTTCCGCGCGCTGCCGGTGCGGCTGCGTGCGCAGGGGGCTGAGATGCGCGTCATGGTCGACCAGGATCTGTGCGGAACCAGCGGGCAGTGCGTGCTGACGCTGCCGGGCACCTTTCGCCAGCGCGAATCGGACGGCGTGGCCGAAGTGCGCGGGGCGACAGTCCCGCAGGCGCTGCACGCCGCCGTGCGGCTCGCAGCCAGCCAGTGCCCGGTCGCCGCCATTCGGGTCATCGAAAGCGATGCTGGCGATGACGAGCGCGCCAGCGCCAACAATGCGCCTTCTCCGACGAAGGCCGAGCGGCATGCCGCGAGAGACCAACGCAATCTGGAAGGACATGATGGGACGATTTGAAGGCAAGGTGGCCGTGGTGACCGGCGCCGGCGCCGGCATCGGCAAGGCATGCGCCCTCGCCATCGCGCGCGAGGGCGGCAGAGTTGTGGTCGCCGACATCGATGGCTCGGCGGCCACCGCCTGCACCGCGCAGATTGCGACCGAAGCGGGCCACGCGCTGGCTCTCGCCATCGACATCGCTGATGCGCAGGCGGTGGCAGCGCTGTTCGAGAGGGCGGAGCGGCACTTCGGTGGGGTCGACCTATTGGTGAACAACGCGAGCGCCATGCATCTGACCCCGCGCGACCGCGCAATCCTCGACCTGGATCTGGCGGTCTGGGATCAGACCATGGCGACCAATCTGCGCGGCACGTTGCTCTGCTGCCGGCAGGCCATCCCACGCATGATCGCCCGCGGCGGTGGCGCGATCGTCAACATGTCGTCGTGCCAGGGGCTTAGCGGTGACACTGCGCAGACGTCCTACGCCGCGTCGAAGGCGGCGATGAACATGCTATCGACCTCGCTCGCCACCCAGTACGGTCATGCGCAGATCCGCTGCAACGCGGTTGCGCCGGGTCTCATCATGACCGAGCGTCTCCTCGCCAAGCTGGACGAGTGCATGCAACGGCATCTGCGCCGGCACCAGCTCCTGCCGCGCGTCGGCCGCCCCGAGGACGTATCCGCGCTGGTGGCGTTCCTGCTCTCCGACGATGCTGCGTTCATCACCGGCCAGGTCGTGTGCATCGACGGCGGCATGCTGGCACATGTGCCGACATACGCCGACGGTGGCAACAGCCGCGCCGCGCGGCCTTCCGGCGAGACCGCCGAAGCGGCCGCCTCGCCGCGCTGCTGATGGACATGCTGCTCAACCCGCTGAACCGTCGGCATCGGCTGCGGCACGACATCCCGGTCGTGCCCGGCGCTTTCCCGCTGGTCGGGCATCTTCCCGCCATCGTCTGCGACCTGCCGCGCCTGCTGCGGCGCGCGGAACGGACGCTGGGCACCCACTTCTGGCTGGATTTCGGCCCTGCCGGACAGCTGATGACCTGTCTGGATCCGGATGCGTTCGCAGTACTCCGGCACAAGGACGTGTCCTCGGCGCTGATCGAAGACATCGCTCCCGAATTGTTTGGCGGAACGTTGGTCGCCCAGGACGGCGGCGCGCACCGGCAGGCGCGCGATGCGATCCAGGCGCCATTCCTGCCCACGGGGCTGACCCAGGCCGGCATCGGCGAGCTGCTCGCACCTGTCATCCAGGCGCGGGTGCAGAGGTGGCGCGACCGCGGCGACGTAACCATCCTGCGCGAAACCGGCGATCTGATGCTCAAGCTCATCTTCAGCCTCATGGGAATCACTGCGCAGGATCTGCCGGGATGGCGTCGCAAGTACCGGCAACTGCTGCAGTTGATCGTCGCGCCGCCGGTCGACCTGCCCGGACTGCCCTTGCGGCGCGGCCGCGCCGCCCGCGACTGGATCGATGCGCGGTTGCGTGAGTTCGTCCGCGACGCGCGCGAACATGCCGCGCGCACCGGATTGATCACCGACATGGTGAGTGCCTTCGATCGCAGCGACGATGCGCTCTCCGACGACGTCCTGGTCGCCAATATCCGCTTGCTGTTGCTTGGTGGTCACGACACCACCGCCTCGACGATGGCCTGGATGGTGATCGAGCTGGCGCGGCAGCCTCTTCTGTGGGACGCCCTGGTGGAGGAGGCGCAACGCGTGGGCACGGTGCCGACCCGGCACGCGGACCTGGCGCAGTATCCGGTCGCCGAGGCGCTGTTCCGCGAGACGCTGCGCGTGCATCCGGCGACGCCGCTCCTGGTGCGTCGTGCAGTACGTGAATTGCAACTCGGCCAACGGCGCATTCCCGCGGGCACCGATCTGTGCATCCCGATTCTGCATTTCTCGACCTCGGCGCTGCTGCACGATGAGCCTGATCAGTTTCGCCTGGCGCGATGGCTGCAACGCACCGAGCCGATCCGGCCGGTGGACATGCTGCAGTTCGGTGCCGGCCCACACCTGTGCATCGGCTACCACCTGGCATGGCTGGAACTGGTGCAGTTCTGCATCGCCTTGGCGCTGACCATGCACGAGGCCGGGGCGCGGCCGCGGTTGCTGAGCGACGCCGAAAAAGGCCGGCGCTATTACCCGACCGCACATCCATCCATGACCGTTCGCATCGGATTCTCATGAGCTGGCATCGCATGCCCCTGTGGCGAGGCAGCGGTGCCGGCGATGCGCGGCATTGCTGCACTCGGCGTGCGCGGTGTGACGCCGACAACACCGCGGCGGCTCGCCTGTCAGGCACAAGGACATGATGCCGACCGGTTCGACGCCACAGGACGACAGAACTGGTGATTCCGCGCTCGGCGGATTGGGCGCGCAGGCGCGCGGCGCATCCACCGGGCTGCTGCCCGAAATCTGGATGCAGGACGGCGCAAAGCGGGTCGAACAGGTGCTGGCGCGTCTTCTCTGCGCCGAACATGGTGGTGAGACCGAACTGATGACGGCGATGCGCTACGCCACCTTGCATGGCGGCAAGCGCACCCGCGCCTTGCTCTGTCTGGCTGCCGGCGCACTGGCCGACGCGCCGGCGCAGATGCTCGACGACGTCGGCGCCGCCATCGAGATGATGCACGCCTGTACCCTGGTCCACGACGATCTGCCCGCGATGGACGACGACGTGCTTCGCCGCGGCCTTCCGACCGTGCACGTCAAGTTCGGCGAAGCTACTGCGATCCTGGTCGGCGATGCGCTGCAGGCGCACGCCTTCCTGACCCTGGCGAGCCTGGATGCGCCGGGCGACAACCGTATCGCGCTCGTGCGCGAACTGGCGCAGGCGGTGTCCGCCGAGGGTGCGGCAGGCGGGCAGGCCATGGATCTGTCGCTGGTTGGAAAGCACGTCGAGCTGGACAGGATCGTGGCGATGCACCGGATGAAGAGCGGAGCGCTCGTGCGCGCGTCCGTTCGCATGGGCGCGCTATGCGCTGTCGTGGAAGATGCCGCGCACGCTGCGCTGTACTGTGCGCTCGATCGCTACAGCGCCTGTTTCGGCCTGGCCTTGCAGGTGATCGACGACATTCTCGACGTGACAGCGGATACCGCGACGCTGGGCAAGACCCCCGGCAAGGACGCGGCGGCGCAGAAGCCGACCTGCGCGTCGATCATGGGAGTTAAGGCCGCACGCCAGTTCGCGCTGGATCTGTTGCGCGATGCCGGGGAGGCCATCGCGCCGCTGGGGCCGGGTGCGGAACGGTTGGCGCAAATCTTACAGCGGGCCCAGGCGTATCTGTTCAAGCACGCGCCATGCACATGAGCGCGCCCGTCCGCATGGAGACGCCCCTGTGCCGCGGCGATCGGCTGGCGGCAGCGGTGCATGCTGCACTGTGTCCGAGTCCGCCGCGCCGATCGAAGCGGTTGCCCAGCATGGCCCTCCGGGCCCACGCGGCGCGCTGCGCGCAAGCCTATGCGGCGGACCGGTGCCAGCATCGGGCGCCTCGCCGCGCCGGAGCAGGGCGGCCGTCCGGCGCTGCCTATGCGAGGGCCCTGCGGCGACATGCGCGGCGTCTGCCCGATCCCGGCTCTCGTCAACCGTTTGCAGAAGGAACATCCCGCGTGAACGCGCTGTCCGAACAGACCCTTTCGGAATTGCGCCGCCTGCTGAGCGAAATGAGCGATGGCGGCAGGGTCGGTCCATCCGTCTACGATACGGCGCGAGCGCTGCGGTTCCACGGCAACGTCGCCGATCGGCAGGATGCATACGCGTGGCTTATCGCGCAGCAACAGGATGACGGCGGATGGGGAAGCGCGGACTTCCCGCTGTTCCGCCATGCGCCCACGTGGGCGGCGTTGCTGGCATTGCAACGTGCCGATCCTCTTCCCGGCGCCGCCGACGCGGTTAAGGCTGCAACCTGGTTCCTCCAGCGCCAGCCCGATCCCTACGCGCATGCGGTGCCGGAAGATGCGCCAATCGGCGCGGAGCTGATCCTGCCGCAGTTTTGCGGCGAGGCCTCATCCTTGCGGGGCGGCCAGGCGTTTCCGCGCCACTCTGCGCTGTTGCCGTTGCGGCAAGCGCGCCTCGCCAAGCTTGGGGCGGAGGCGAGGTTGCCGAGCGGCCATCCGTTGCTGCACTCCTGGGAAGCATGGGGGACGTCGCCCCGCACCGCATGCCCGGATGAGGACGGCAGCATCGGCATCAGTCCGGCGGCCACTGCAGCGTGGCGTGCGCGCGCCGTGGCACAGGGGAGTACGCCGCAGGTCGGGCGCGCCGACGCCTATCTGCAGGCGGCATCGCGGGCGACGCGCAGCGGCATCGAGGGTGTCGTTCCCAATGTCTGGCCGATCAATGTGTTCGAGCCATGCTGGTCGCTGTACACCCTGCATCTGGCCGGGCTGTTCGCGCATCCCGCGCTCGCCGAGGCGGTGCGCGTGATCGTCGCGCAGCTCGACGCCCGCCTGGGCGTGCGCGGTCTCGGCCCGGCCTTGCACTTCGCGGCCGATGCGGACGACACCGCCGTTGCGTTGTGCGTCCTGCGCCTTGCAGGCCGCGACCCGGCGGTCGATGCCTTGCGCCATTTCGAAATCGGCGAGCTGTTCGTCACCTTCCCCGGCGAGCGCAATGCCTCGGTGTCGACCAACATCCATGCCCTGCATGCGTTGCGACTGTTGGGAAAGCCCGCCGCGGGCACCAGCGCCTATGTCGAGGCCAATCGCAATCCGCACGGTCTATGGGACAACGAAAAATGGCACGTTTCGTGGCTGTATCCCACCGCGCATGCGGTCGCTGCGCTGGCGCAAGGCAAGCCCCAGTGGCGCGACGAGCGCGCGCTGGCGACGCTGCTGCAGGCGCAGCGCGTCGACGGCGGCTGGGGCGCCGGTCGCGCGTCCACATTCGAGGAAACCGCCTATGCGCTGTTCGCGTTGAATGTGATGGACGGGAGCGAAGAGCCGACAGGCCGCCGGCGCATCGCGCAGGCGGTGGCGCGTGCGCTGGAGTGGATGCTCGCCCGCCACGCGGCGCATGCATTGCCGCAGGCGCCGCTGTGGATCGGCAAGGAACTGTATTGCCCCACCCGGATCGTGCGCGTGGCCGAACTCGCCGGCTTGTGGCTGGCGCTTCGTTGGGAGCGGCGCGTCCTCGCCGAAGGAGCAGGAGCGGCGCCATGATGAAGACCGAACGCGCGCTGCAGCAGGTGCTGGAGTGGGGCCGTTCCCTGACCGGGTTCGCCGACGAGCACGCCGTGGAAGCGGTCAGGGGTGGCCAGTACATCCTGCAGCGCATCCAGTCGGGCCTGCGCGACACCAGCGCCCGCACCGGCCGCGATCCGCAGGACGAAACGCTGATCGTGACGTTCTATCGCGAGCTGGCGCTTTTGTTCTGGCTTGACGATTGCAACGACCTCGGCCTGATCGCGCCGCAGCAGCTCGCCGCGGTGGAGCAGGCACTGGGGCAGGGCGGGCCGTGCGCGCGACCCGGATTCGAGGGCTGCGCTGTGCTGCGCGCTTCGCTCGCCGCGCTCGCCTACGATCGTCGCGACTATGCTCAGCTTCTCGACGATACCCGCTCCTACTGCGCGGCGCTGCGCGCCGGACGCGCGCAGGCGGCAGGGCCGGAACGCTGGTCCTACGCCGAGTACCTCCACAACGGTATTGATTCGATCGGCTACGCGAACGTGCTCTGTTGCCTGTCGTTGCTGTGGGGGTTGGACATGGCGACCTTGCGCGCGCGTCCGGCGTTTCGCCAGGTCCTGCGGCTCATCTGCGCGATAGGGCGCCTGCAGAACGATCTGCATGGACGCGACAAGGACAGGTCGGCCGGCGAGGCTGGCAACGCGGCGAACCTGCTACCGCAGCGCTATCCGGCTATGCCAGTGATGGAGTTCCTCAACGACGAGCTGGCCGGTCATACGCGCATGCTGCACCGGGTGATGGCGGAAGAACGCTTTCCCGCGCCGTGGGGATCGTTGATCGAGGCCATGGCGGCCATCCGCGCACAATACTACCAGACCTCGACCGGCCGCTACCGCAGCGACGCTGCGGGGGAAGGCCAGTGTGCGCCGGCCTGAACGCCGGCAGGCGGCGGCATGCGCGCGCTGCCGTCTGTCCGATCCGACGCAGCGCCGTCGCCCGATGCGACGTATGGAGCGAGCATGAGCGAGACCGCCCTGAGCCGGCGCAAGGACCACCATCTGGACATCGTGCTGGATCAGAGCACGCGCCGGGCACGATCGCCGCCGGCATGGCGAAGCGACACGAGCTGACGAATGCGCAGTGGCGGGGGGTGGCTCCTTTTGCAAGGAGAGCGGTCCCGGACGCAGTGCGGCCGACAAACGCCTGTGTGTGAATGCCTGCCTCTAAGTGCCGCGCTCGCGCCGGAAGCGCAGGAACAACTTGCCTTCGCCGACATCATTCTCGTCAACAAGGTCGACCTCGTCGATGCGTGCGGCCTCGCAACGGTCGAACGACGCATCGAAACATCAACCCATAAGAGCTGCCTCGTGGTTAGAAGACGGGCCTGTCATGACCGTGTGAAGGGCGGGACTAAGGAACCGATCCTTCAGAAGGCCATGGCGATACGACGTCTTAAAGCTGACACACGCCGCGTACTTTTCGCGGGCGGCGAGGCTCGGAAGGTTGAACGGAAGCGCGACAACGACTTCACCAATTCGGCGTGACCTTGATGCCGTTCTAAGTGTCGACATCATCGAAGATCGAACGAGAACTTGGAGTCGCGACTTCTCCGCTGCTTCGATTGTAATAGTCGCCGTAATCGGGTTCTTCCGATCCCCGGGTCTCGAGAGTAGTGATCGCCTCGTCGACGGCTGCAAGAACGCGCTCGACGCGGGAAACCACGTCCAGGTCGTCCGCCATTGCGGTTTTGAACGCCGACAGTGCGCTCCTGAACGGTTCAAAGTAGTCGCCCGGGGTCTCGCGCGAAGAATAATTGTCTTTCCAATTTTCTATGTCGATGTCGACGAACGGAAGTAGCTAATCGCGGAAATCGGCAAGAATATCCTCTATCTCCTCCTGTTTTACGAACGAGATGATGCGACGGTCGAGAAATCCCGCATCAGGTGTCTAGATAGCAAATTTTCGGACGGTTGAGGCATGCACAGGCCAATGCCGAGGCCATCAAAGAGGCACAACGCGGCGGCATCGCCCTCGCGAAGGCGACAGCAGGTGAGACGAAGTACCGGGGGCGCAAGCCCAGCTACACGCGCGATCAACTGAGCCTTGTTTCGGACATACTCAGCCGGAGCGCACGGATTGGAGAGATTGCAAGGAGCACCGGACTGAGCCGTCAGGCGATCTATCGTATCAAAGCTGATCCTGCATCGGCTGAGGCTGCTCTCACGAGCTGGGCTGGGTGACCGGCCGGTCTGCGGCTATAGTACTTTTCAGGCCAGATCAGTGTTTTCCGCGTCGGTGCATGAGGGGGGGGCCATGGATGATGTAGTGAAGCTGGTGAACTTGCCGTGGGCGACACTTGTAACCCTCGCAAGCGGGTATGCTGCGTACTACATCGCCAATGTAGGCGTGAGGGATCACCACAAACCCATCGACGTGGCCTTTTCGACCCTCGTATTCGGGTTCTTCTCGGCGTTCGCGTATGCGGTCTGCCGCAGACGATACGGTGCCGACCTGTTGGCGGCTTCGGTCTTCGCCTTTGGGGCCGCTCTCGTGATCGGGGCGTCGTGGAGCCTATTCGGCAGAGCAACGTTCGAGCGCCTATTGCGAAGATCGCAGGTTAGTCTTTCGGACGATCTTCCGAGCGCTTGGATGGCGCTCTTCAGAGCAAAGACCTACGCTACGCAACTTTCGGTCAAACTCAAGGATGGCTCTTGGGTCAAATGCGAGGACCTGAACGCCTTCACCGAGTGTCCGAACGGACCGTGCGTTCTCGGCGCTAAGGGCGACGTTCTAATGTACGTCACCCACATCAAGAGCCCAAGCGACGAGGACTTCGAGCCATGCACCGGACTGATCGACAAGGAGTGGGGAGATGAGGTGACCTACATCCCCGCCGATCAGATCATGATGATTGACTTCAGACGCCGAAAGAAGTGATCACTTCTTCTTCGGGCTCGGCGGCGGTGTGCTTGGCCTCTCGTTAGTAGTCGGAATGTGGTTGCCCTGCACTTCACGTCCGGTTTGCGGAACGAAGTTCTTCTTGATCGTTTCGGAGGTGTGGTTCCTCTGTGCGGGTGACGGTGTCGGTATCTGTGGCTTCTTCTCAGTCATCGGTCAGTTTCTCGGCTGGAATGGAAAGGTGAAAATCGGATCGAACTTGCCGTCCGTCAAAAAGCCTACACGCCAGCCGGCAAACACAAGGGCTCTCGCATGCGCTGGCGGCCTCTCCAACGCGCCGCTACGAACATTGAAAGTGTAGTAGTCGCCCAAGTTCAGGTAAGCACGCATGTAGAACTCGCCGGCAGCACTGATGATTGCTCCAGGGACAGACTGGTTGTCTGCTATGCTGGAGAGATCGCCTCTCATCACGGCCCGAGGGAAGCTGACGATCAGGTCATTCGGCAAGCCACCGACCGCGAGCGATACGGGTCGGCCGTGCTTTTCAGAGGAGAATACGATCGCGCTCTTGGTGTGGCCGTCAGTGACGCACATCCCGAAGACTGGTTCACTGCGCCTCGCCATGAAGAACCCGCCGAGCGGAAGATCGTCGAAACCGCAGCCCACGCCGGGAAGGTCGATATCCATCGCAAATTACCTCAAAATGACGAGCTACAATCGCACGGGAACGGGAGCAGATCGCAACTTGGGCGGGCATACAAGGGAATTGGCGGACGTGTTCTGGTTGTCCACCGAACTCATGACTTGATCACTTCGGGCGTTTACTCAGCCGCGTCAAGAATGCGCGATTCTTGGGCTATTTGGTAGCGCCGCAGCTTGCAAACCTCGGCGTACAGACCTGCGGGATCGCCGTATACTCGCTCGTCTACACGCTCGCCAGCGTGGTCGGTGATCATGCGTCGCTTTTCCTGATCCAGTCCATGCTTTCGGCTCTTTGTGCTGAAGCGATGCCGCCAGCCGTGGTTCGGTGCGACACGCTTATCGGAGACGATACCCCGCACGAACTCCCCGAGCCGGTTCTTCAATGCCCGCAGCTTACCCTGCACTTCCGCATTCTTGGCGACAGTCAGGAATAGATAGCCTTTGGCCGACGACGTAACGAACTCGATGAAGCCCAACTCGATGAGATGGGGATGCAGCGGCACCTCCCGCGCCTCCTTGTTCTTCACCGGGCCAGCCTCTGGCGTGATCGTCGCCACCCAGTGATCACCCTCGCGGCGAACGTCTCGCGCCGGAGCTGTGCCATCTCGCCAATCCGAGCGCCGCCGTAAGCGCACAGCCAAGGAAGCCACCGCTTTGCCGCAGCAGTCTTTGCGTGCTCTTGCGCAGCCCCACTGAGCGCCTTGGCTTGCCTCGCTTTGGCTTCCCGAGGATCGTGGGTCCGTAGCGACACCTTGATTGTAGCGGTGCGGCCGACCTGCACCGCCGCATTTCTCATTCCCCACGGGGACGCGCAGCACCAAGCCGACCGCCTTGTCGATCAGATCAGCGGGAACGCGCTTTCGGAGGTAATGAACGGATGAGCCGTCGCGGCAGTTCGGAGAGGCCATTCGCAGAAGCATTGTGTACCGTCTCTGTGTACCAGTTGAGACGGTCGATCACCCTTGAATAACAAGGACTTCAGCGAAACCAACAACATCGCGGAGCGATGGTGCCCAGGAAAGGATTGGGGGACGATCCGTCAAACTGCAGCAAAAACAGCCACTTGCCTCTGCGCCAAGTGCGACGCTTGTACCACTGGACTGTGCTCGTGTCGACCCTGCTCTGATCGCCAACCCAGACGCACGGCCGGGGCAGCGAGACTGCGCCTGAAAGAGCGGCTTGGGACAGTCTGGCCTGGCTCGGCTCACTTCGTCCGAACGGTCTTCGCGCTCGCACCCTTCAGGATCTCGGCGATCCTCTCGGAATCCTCGCCAAGGAAGTCGACCGACACCCTGAGCGACCCCTCCAACTTTCTGGTGTTCCTCCGGCTCCGGCGCGGTCTTGGCCTCGGTGCCCGCAGGACGCGTCCCGGCCGAGTTCGTGCCGCCGGCGGGCTGAACGAAAACATCGCTTCGCGGCACGCCGCACTCCCGCATTCGAAGCCTCGCGCTGCATCGATGTATTTCCGTCACCGCCATGCGATCAGTATTCGCTCCTGGCCTGCAGGAAAGGCAGGATTCCCGGCCTGGCCAACGCGTGCCGACGGCCTGTCGCACGACGACAATTGACCAGCGTCACATCGGCCAGATCGAAGAAGCCGCCGTCGCGCACGGCCTGGCAAGCCTGTGCCACCTGGATCGCGGCCGCGGCGGCCGCGGTCGAAGGCACTGCAAGGCTGCGGCCGGCGATGGTGACGGCGGCGCATCGATCGATGCGACCAGCATCGACGAGCTCCTGAAGGGGCGGGTCGAGAGGCATTTCCGGTCGGGAGTCGGGTTCGGGCCACGCCTGCTTCGGCGAGCGCGTCCCCGGAAAGCCGTGGATGCGAATGTCGAAAATCTCCGAAGGCGTGGCGCCGAGGCCGGCATCGAGCACGAGGTTGAAGTTCGAACCCGCCGCGGCGTGCCGCGCCGCCAGTTGTCCACTCCGACGCCAAGCCCGACTCTTCGGTCGAACGTTTCGTGCCCTCGACGAATCTGCTTTCGATTATCGTTGTCCGGAAACCGCGCTTCTCCCCCCACACCGCTGCGCTGCAGGCCTTCTTGCGGCCGATCCAACCCGGCTTGGTCAGGACCTGAATGGCGACATGGCAATTTTAGATTGAGCATCACGCATTTCGCGTGTATCTTGGTTGCCTTCATTTCGTACTAGCTGTCTTTCGAATGACGCAGAATTTTTTGAGGATTGCAGTTACGGTTTTGAGCTGAGGTGATTGAAGAGTCCGGATCGCCAATCGTGTTCGAGCGATCGCGCTCGGTTTTGATTGATCCGGCATCATCGTCCGGGTCGCGAGCGCCGGCTCGATCCATTTGAGAAAGCGCAGGTGGTGAGCCGGCGAATTTCGCCGCGCGATACGCGGCGTATGCACAGATGAATCGCGAGACGATGAATGTTCGATTTTCAGCGCGCCAGAAACATATCTGAAACGGCATCGAATCAAGTCCACGATATCCTGCCCACGCTTGCGAATGAGATACCGGAATGTCGGTATTTGCCCGTTGCAAGACTTTGTAACGAAAGGAGGTGAATAAGATGGCAGAAGCGATCAAGAGTGCGATTGATATTCTTTCCGCCAAGTCCGTCACACAAGTGATGACAGAAGCCGTCACAAGAGACGTGACAGCCTCGGCGACAAAGAGCGCGACACTGGCTTTGACATCCGTCTTGCAGACAGCGTCCGTGACACAGAGCGTTACAGCCAGCGTTACACAATCCATGACACAGGGCTTCACACAGGCGTTGACACAGGCGCTGACACAGGCGTTGGCCACAATGGCCAAGCTGCCTGAGCTGGCTCTGACACTCGCTACAGAGATGTCAAACACACTGGCGGGCATGTTGCCGACCCGCGTGTCCGAAGCCCTGACATCGGAAGCTGTGACAGCTGCGATTCGTCGCTAGTCATCTTAGCCGCGGCCGATCGATCAGCCGTTATCGACAGGCCAAGGCGCAACAGACGAGATCGATCCGAGCGCCGATGGATCGACTCAAGAACAAGTCGAACGGTGCATCACCGCGCCAAGGTTGCACCGTTATCGCCTAACAAAGGCGAACTCCACCAGTTGCGGAAGTTTCGCCGCGAAGATCAATGCTCTGGAACTATACGCCCATAGCTCAATGGAAACGAGACGAGGCAAGAACATTCGGGTCGCTTCAACAATTTGGCCAGCTTTCGATGACTGGGCCCCACCCATGCTAGCTGGGTATCGAAGTCATCGTTGAGGGAACTCGCAGCTGGCGCGGCGCAATGCTGGAAGACTCGAAGCCTATTTCGACGCCAAGTCTCCAAGAGCCACGGTCTTGTAAACCGTAGATGCGGGTTCGAGTCCCGCTGGGCGTGCCAACATCGACGTAGTTCGCCACTGGCTGTGGAGTCGACGAGGATGTCTGTCCCGAGAGTAAAGTCGAGGACGCCATATGTGGAAGCGCCGCACCCGCTCGAGATTGCGGGCTGCCGGGCACTCGTTGGAGAGACTGTTACCCTCCACGGCTTTCTCGCGGATATTAGGCGATACCCGAAGGTCACCTTCCTGTCGCTCCGCGACCGTACCGGCGCGATCCAGATCGTATGCAAGCGACAGGATTTGCTGGAAGAAGTCCACTCACTGACCCGCAACAGCGCGATTCGTGTCAACGGCATCATTAAGGCCGGGCGCGGCGAGGAGATCGAACTCGAGGCGTTAGGTATTGCGGTGCTCACCGTAGCCGAGCCATGCGCGCTCCGCGAAGCATCAGCTAGGTCTCCCGCAATGCGGTTCCTGACGATGCGTGAACCGCGTGAGCAACTTATTTGCGCGGTCCGAACCACGCTGCTCAATGTGCTGCGCGGGACGCTGCTAGAGCAGGGGTATCGCGAGATCCAAACACCGAAGATCACCGCCGCTGGAAGCGAGTCGGGAGCGGCTGTGTTCAATCTCAGTTTTTTCGGAGAACCCGCCTGCCTCGTGCAGTCCCCCCAGTTCTACATGCAAATGGCGATGGCTGCCGGGTTTGGCCGCGTGTTCGAGATCGGTCCGGTCTTCCGCGCAGAGCCGTCGCAGACAAACCGGCACGCGGCCGAATTTTCCTGTCTCGACGTCGAACTGTCCTGGATCTCCTCGCATCACGACCTGATGGACGTCGAGGAGAGCCTGCTTTGCGGACTACTGGAGGAACTCGCGCGGCTCCATGGTCACGATATCGAGCGCCAGTTCGAAATACCGGTGAGCCGCATCGATGCGCCGATTCCGCGCATCTCGTTCGAAGAGGCGCTGTCGATAGCGCGCAACGGTTCACTCGCGCTCCGCACCGATCGACTGTCGCCTCAGGACGAGCAAATCATTTGCAAGAAGCTGAGCCAGCGTACTGGCTCCGACTTCGTGTTTATCACCGATTATCCGGCGGACGACCGGCCTTTCTACACGATGCGCGACGATGGCTCGCGCAAGGCGAGCCGCAGCTTCGATCTGCTCTGGCGCGGCGTGGAGATCACCTCGGGATGTCAGCGCGAGCATCGCTTCGGCAATCTAGCGACGCAAATCGAGACTGCTGGCATCGACGAGGAAACGCGAGCCCGCTATCTGGCTCCGTTCTACCTGACGATGTTCCGGCACGGCTGCCCGCCACATGGCGGCTTTGGCGTGGGCATCGATCGTTTCCTGTTCATGCTCCTCGGCTGTTCCTCCATCGCCGATGTCTCGTTCGTCTTCCGCGGACCGGAGGGCTTGATGCCATGACGGCTCAAAGTCCGCTCGCGAACAGGAGAGGTCCGATCCAAAGGGCACTGGCCGCGCACGTGGCGGCGCGCTTCGATCTCCCGTTGGCCGTCGGTGTTGCTGCGCGATCACCCCTTGGCTGCCGCGCGATCCGCATACAGCCTGTCGCCACCACCCCAGAGCGGTCGAGACAATTGTGCCGCGAAATGCATGGCTGGCTGACCCGGCAGCACTGGATCGCCGGCGCGATTGCAGCGCCAACCTGCGTCTATGTCCGACCGGACGATGAATGGTTGCTGAGCTCGTCAGTTCTACCGGGCGACGCCGCCGCCTTCGCGGTCACCTCGTCCGCGGTGCACACCGTCCCTCCAGCATGGAGCGACGTCAGGACGTTGCACGATTGGCGCGTTCTGCATGTCGGCCGCGCGGTGCGACGCCTGGTCCCGCTCGACGTAGGCTCGAGCGGCAACTCTCCTTCCAGACCTCTCACCGTGGGGGCAGGCCGGCGCGACGACGCTGGGCTCATTGCGGTTGCACCGGTCGATGTCGAAAATGGCGCCATGAAGGCAAGCAACGCCGGCGTGGTCACGCCGGATGACGTGTTGCTTGCCATTCGATCCATCGCACGTCGCGCCGACGATGCGGGCAGCCGCACGCTCGAGCGCGAGGCGGATCTCGCGCTCGCCTTCATTGTTGGTCGCGTGCCGCGTCTGGATCACGTACGGATCAGCCTGCAGCGCATTCAGAGCGACGTCGCGGCCTGCATGTCGATCGTAAGCGCCTTGACCGGACGGGTAGACGGGCCGCCAGGGATTCAAATCCACAAGAAGGCTGGCGGCGACGATCCTGCCGAACTTGCGATCGAACTCGACCTGCTCGGGGTTGCTCTGGATCAAGCGGCGGAGCGGCTCGATCCTGCGCCCTTGCTTCGATATGTCCATGCGCTGTCGCGGCGCATGCTTGATTCCAGCCCGTTTCTCCGCCGCGACGTCGCTTCGGCGGCTCGCGCAGCGCTGCATGCAGCCCTGAGCCATGCCGGTTGCCTCGAGGCCGACGCCTCCGCTCTTTCCGCAACATCCCAACCATGGAGCTAGATGATGTCGACCGAATTTGATGCTGCCTACACGTGGACCGCGGACGTGCTCGCTTCGCTGCGTCACTCGCTCAGCCGCGGCAAGTTCGACGAGATCCTTCCCGCCATCCTGTCCGACCGTTACGAACCCGGAGCGAGGCACAGCATCGCGGTCCTTGGCGACCGAACACGGCCGCAGGTGTCCAAGGGTCCTGACGGCGTCGTCGTCCGAGGCGCGGAGTTCTACTATCTCCCGGTTAGCCATTGCGTCGAGAAGCAGCTGTCGCTGGAATACCTTGATCGCGTGTACTGCGTGGCGCCTTGCGTTCGCCTGTTGATGGCCGGTGAGGACATTTCCCGGCGGCATCTTTACAGCTTCTTCCAGGTCGAGATCGAGTGGAAGACGACTGATGCCGATGATGTCTACACCGCCATCGAGACCCTGCTGCAGGATTTCTCCACGGATCTGTTGGCACGGCGCCGCGCCCGCGGCGAATTGCCGGAGGAAGCCGAGCGCCGGATCGCCCAGCTCGGCCGGGTGCCATATGAGCGACTGCCGTTCGCCGCGGCGCGACAGCGGGTCCAACATGTCGGAGGCGCAAGCAATCCTCATGCGGCCGGCGATCTCACCCATTCCGAGGAGACCGCATTGTCCAATGCGGCCGATGCACCGTTCTGGCTGACCGAGTATCCGGAGGGTGTTCGGGACTCATTGTATCTCCGGACTCCGAACGGGCTGTTTGCCACCTACGATCTGATCCTGCCGCACGGATATGGCGAGGTCGCAACCGGTGGTCTGCGTCCGGACTCCGCGGACGCGATTCTCGCCCAGGCGCGCACTCTCGGTGAGGAACCGCATCCGCACTACGCCGACTGGAAACGTCGCACTGCCATCCAGACCGGCGGCCTCGGCTTCGGCCTCGAACGCCTCGTTCGCTACTGCGCCGGGGCTGAAAGCATTCTCGATTTGCGGGTGGCGCACGACCAGGGGCCGAACGCCAAGATCGTCCCCCGGTTTGCAGCCGCTGCGGAGTAACGGCCATGGATATCGCGCGGGCGCTCGAAGTGGCGGATTTCGAACGAGCGGCGGAGGCATTAATGGCGCCGCAGTACTGGGCGTACCTAGCCGGCGGCGCGGGCAACGGTGGCGCGGTCCGCGCCAATAGCGATGCTTTTGGCCAGGTCAGCCTCGTGCCGCGCATAGCGACGGAGGATTGCTCCTCGCCGGCAACCAGCCGCAGGCTTTTCGGCCGCATCCTAACGATGCCCGTGTTGCTGGCGCCGACCAGTCCGCAACGCCTCTTTCATGAAGACGCCGAGCTCGCCTGCGCGCGCGCTGCCAGAGCCGCCGGAACACTCATGGTCGTCAGCACCGACAGCCATTTCGGGATGGACCAGATTGCCGCGGCCGCCGGCGGCGCCTGGTGGCTCCAGCTTTACGCCTACCAATCGCGCGAACATGTCGAACGCCTCGTCAGGATGGCGGAGCAGCATGGTGCAGAAGCTCTCGTCGTCACCATGGATGCACATTTTGCCGCGCGCCGCCTCGGCACCGAACGCGCAGGATTCGTGACGCCGGCATTCGTCGACTTCGGCATCATGCGCAGCATCGGTGTCGAAGGCAAACCGGGCGCGGGCCATGCGAGGATCGCCCGATTGCCGCTGACCTGGAAGGATGTCGAGTGGCTGCGCCGCCTGACGCGGATCCCGATCCTGCTCAAGGGCGTTCTGCATCCGGACGATGCACGGCGGGCCGTCGAAACCGGCGCTGACGGCATCGTCATCTCCAATCACGGAGGACGTCAGCTCGAGGCGGCAAGCGGGACGCTGAATGCCCTCGCCGACATCGCGCCTGCGGTACCCGGCCAGTTTCTGCTCCTACTCGACGGAGGCGTCCGCTGCGGAAGCGACGTCGTGAAGGCGCTTGCGCTAGGTGCACGCGCCGTGTGCATCGGCCGCCCCTATCTGTGGGGCCTTCATCTGGCCGGCGAACAGGGTGTGGCAGCTGTGCTGGCGCTGCTTGCGGCCGAGCTCAGGGGCACCCTTCAACAGTTGAATCTGCCGGGTATTGACGCCATCGACGCGTCGATCGTGCGTCCCGCGTATTCGCCGCGCTTCTGGTCCGGCTACAGATCCATGGAGGTACATAGCTATGCGTAGTTCGGCCAGTTTGTTTCGAAACCCCGCGTCGTCGCCCATCTATTTCACGCGAGGCGTGCCGCCATCTGAGGCAATTCCTTCGGAGGAGCTCGGTGTCATCGCGCGCAGTCTCGTCGACCGGCCGCCGCAGCAGCTCTTCCAGTACGCGCCTTCGAACGGATATCTCGGCGACCGCGTGTTGCGCGCCGCCATCGGCGAGGCAAACCGGGTGAGCCCGGATGAGGTCTTCATTGGAAACGGCTCGCTCCAGGTGCTCGACCTACTCGCCGCAATACTCGTCAAGCCCGAGCGTAGCACGGTCTTGGTCGAGCAACCGACCTATGACCGTTCGATACGCATCTTCGGCCGGCACGGCGCACGGGTAGTCGGCGTTCCCCTGCAGGGCGACGGCATCGACATTGCGATGTTGGCTGAGCAGATGAAGCGCCTTCGAGCGGCAGCGCTCTACCTGATCCCGGACTTCCAGAATCCGGCCGGAATTACCACGAGTCTTGTCAAACGTCGGCAGATCTTGGACTTGGCCGCCGAGTTCGACGTTCTCGTCATCGAGGACACGCCCTATCGCGAACTGCGCTTCGAAGGTGTTGCCCAGCCGCTGTTCAAGGATATTGCGGGACGCGCCCGTGTCGTCACAATCGGCTCCCTGAGCAAGACGCTGAGCCCCGGATTGCGGATCGGCTACGCGATCGGCTCGGGGGCCCTCATGCGACAACTCGCCGAGCTGGCGACCGACACCTACCTGTCGCCCGCCCCGATCTGCCAGTCGATTGCAGCGGAGTGCTTCCGCGCCGGCTTGGTCGAACGGAATATCGTGCGGGTGTGCGACCTGATCCGGCCGAAATGGGCGGCGGCGATCGGCGGTGCCTCCGAGATCTTCGGCCGCGACTGCATGTGCCTGCCACAGGGTGGCTACTTCCTCGGCATTACCGTGAATTCCGATCTTTCGGAGCCCGCTTTCATCGCCAGTGCATCGACGGCCGGTGTGATCATGACACCAGGCTCCGCGTTCTTCCCATCCGAGGGGCAGCCGGGAAGCGGGACGCTGTTCCTGCGTCTGCCGTTTCACGCGCTCGACCCGGGCGATTTCAGATCCGGCCTCGAGATCCTGCAGAACATCCTGGCAAACGGACGGCAGCGTTCGCGAGGCGCGGACTTGGAGGCTTCCAATGGCAAGTTTACTGGGTAGCGAACTCGAGTGTCGCACAGCAGGGGCGTTGGGCGGTCACTTGGCGGTTTACTGCGAGCCGCGCGCGAACGCAGCCTCACTGCCCTTGCTGTTGCACCCATCGCTCCGCAACGCGGGTACGGCGCATGAAGCGTTCATGGAGGCGGATCCCGATCGCGATCCCAAGCGCTGGGAAAGCGGCGCCGCGGCCAGGTTGCAACGAATGCTTGGGCAATCGCAGATCGGAGAGATCGCAACCGCCTTGCAGCGCGATGATGTGATCCACCTGCGCGGGCTTCCGAGGGATCCGATATCGCCTCCGACACCTTATGAAGGCGATCCTGACATGTCGTCGCTGCGCCTGACGCTGGCCAATGTGGTCGGTGTGATGGCCGTGCTAGGTCTGCAGGCATTCTCCTACGATTGCGAGAACGACGGCCGCATCGTTCGTCACGTCTGCCCGCGTCTTGCCGCGACCGGCGAGGCAAGTTCGCAAGGTTGGGCAAAGGAGTTGCTGTGGCATGCCGATGGCGCCTATCGCGCTATCGGCGACGAGCGCAACGCCGTCAGGTCGCCGGCGCCGCGGTGGCTGTGCTGGGCCGTCATCCATGATTCGCCGTCGATCCCGATTACATTCGTAAGGCTGGTCGATGTTCTCGCGAGTCTCGATCCGGCGACAGTTGAGGCGCTACTGCAGCCGCAGTTCGTGGTGGGCGCTCCCGATTCATTCCGCGATCGAACCGAGGCCCGCTCGGTGCCAATCCTGGTGCGGGACGGCAAAGGCGGCTTCTACTCCCGCTACAACCAGGCCCTTTGTCGCGGGACAACGGCTGCCGCATGTGCATCACTGGAAGTCATGGCGCGCGCGTTGGCCGACAGGAGGCTGGTCCACCACCTCCCGATCGAGACCGGCGATATCGTCATCCTGGACAACTGGCGGACTTTGCACATGCGTCCCGATTTCCAACCGCGCTGGGACGGCCGCGACCGCTGGCTCCTGCGCATCTACGGTGCCGAAGGTGGTACGTCTGCCGTTCGTGCGCGAGAGCATTTCCCATATTGTTGGAGGTAAAGCCATGCGTGCAGAAGCTCCCGTGAAGCTACGCCTAGCATCGGTTTCGAGACTTCAGGTCACCACTCCCCAGGAATGCCCCAGCGAAAGCGCGATCCCGGCCATCAACATCCGTCTATTCGGCACCTTCAGCCTGGGCGTCGGCGGCAACCGCGTCGACATCTCGGCGCGGCTGGCGGCGATCCTGGCGTATCTGGCGCGCCGGTCGGGCAGCGAGATTCCGCGTGATCGCCTCGCGGGACTATATTGGGGACGCATGCCCGGCGAGCAGGCGCGACGCAACGTTCGCGTAGCACTGTTCCGGATCAACCAGTTGCTGCATTCCGCACACCCGGCCGTGCCTGCGAGACTGATTCAATCCTTCGGCAATTTCGTCAGCCTGCCCCGACGTTCCTTTCTGCATATCGATGCCAACGAATTTGAGACCGTCTTCGACGATTGCTGTTCGCACCCGGAGATACTCGCCGCCGACTTGCTGAGGGTGCAGCGCGTTGTCGAGCTCTACAGGGAAGATCTGTTGCCCGACCTCGACGAAAGCTGGATCATTGAGGAGCGGGAAAGCCTGCGCTCGAAATATCTGTCGGCGCTGAAGTTCCTCATCCTCGCCTGCCTCAACGAGAACGACCGCAGGAGCGCCCTCTATTGGTGCGAGCGCGCGATGAAGGTTGACATTGGCGATGAGGAGACTACGGCGCTTGCTATGAAGATCGCTTCGCAAATGGGCAACCGATCGCACGCCGTAAAGACTTTCCGCGCGCTCGCACTGGTGCTGCGCCGTGAATTCGGCATTGCACCCTCTGCCGAAATGGTCGACCTGCTGCGGGGGCTCACGTCGGATCCGCCGAATCCTATCAGCTTCGAGATTGACGTCGGCGCGATAAAGCGCAGCTTCTTCGGGTACGCCAAACGCCCGGTACGGTGAGATGTCGGGTCCAATAGATGCCGCTGAAGCGGAGTTCAATGCAATGCCGTGCCTGTCGCCATCGTCGCGAGGCATGAGCTCCCTACTTCGCTCGCTTTCACAAATCGATCGGTGCGATTCGCAGTGCTCCAATCGGTATGCCCCTTGCGCAATATGAAGTCTGCTTCGTCAGACAACCTAGCGATATCCGCCTTACGAGCATTCCGACGGATGAAACAAGGAGTACCCTGCGCACAGTCGGACTGGATCAAGCGCGTGGTTCGAAAGCGGACGGCATTGTCGCCGGGGTAATTGCTTCTTGGCGACGTCAGTTGAGAGCAACCGCAGCTGGTCAACGAAACAGAATTGCAATTTGTGCCGGCCGTCACGGATCGCGAGGACCGGCACCCCCGCTTTCGATGCCGGCACACTCGCCAGCCGGCATGCAGCTAGCTATCCGCTGCAGATTTGGCCCCGACGCCACGACCGAACGCGAGCGACGGCCGACGCATCCGCGCCTTCACAGGAGGCGTCAATCACCAGCGGCCTGAAAGGCCCAGCTCACTGCATCCTTTGCGTCGTGATCGTCGACAAATGCTGCCCGTTGGGATTCCTGTAACGATTAGCGAGGCTTTGGAATAACGAAGCCATCTCGTCCGGATCTGATCGAACGGTAAATTCTCCATAGTTAGGATCGAAAAGCGTGGTCCTTCCATTCGAGGCCGACGTCGCCACTGTGTGTGCGCCGCCTTCGGCGAAATACAAGCTGAGCAAATGATTTGATCCATCTTCGTTGATTTCGTTCACCATCCGCTTGATGTTCGAAGACTTGCCGAATGCGAATCTCTTCTCTTCTCCAGCCGGTTCCAAGCCTGCGTCCTCCAACATGGTATTTTGTGCCTGAAGGTCGGCCTGAGAAGATCCTGCTCCCCTCCTCCGCAACAAATCCTTGAGAGTTTGATATTGCTGCTGCCGTTCAGCCGCTGAGGCATGCGTTCCCGATCCGGGTGTGAGCGCACTCATTCGGGTAGATGGGCTGTTGTTAAGATGGCGGAACCATTCCGCAGTCAGCCCAACGCAGATGCCGTCCACATTCGCATCACGCAGGCCGGCCGTTCTGTACTCGAACAAGGAGGTGGCCGAACTCTCTGAAGAGGATGTACTGGGGTCGGAGGCGCTAGAAGTGTGAACGTTTGCATCCGAGGTATGTGGCTTGCTGCAGCAGGCTCCCATCTTGTCAGGCAATTCCCCCGGTTGTGAGCTCCACTGAGGCGCGAGATCTGCAACTATCTTCGTAAATCTGCCGCTATCCACCGACTGGCTCGGTTCGTCAGCTTGTCTAACGCGTGTGGATAAGCCACTGATTCGATCATACATGACGATTCACCTTTCTGTGCTGCGCTAGTATCTACGCATCAATTCGGGCTGCTTAGGCCCTGCTGCGAGGATACCCAGACAAGCTGATGGCGAGCTGACGGGCAGCTGTCGTCCGGCTTGAAAAACGTCCTTTGTCGGACTTCTGACAATGTCTGATGTGGCGCGGCGGAGCGCTGTGCCAGATCCTCCCGCGCGCAGGCTGCCAGATTCCGGAACGTCACCGACAGGCTATCGCTGCGATGCTCTCGCGGCATGCCCTGCCGGGGACGGGGACGCCATGGCGATCCTGAACAAGCTGGTGCGAGCAGCCGGACTTCAGTCGGCACTGGTTGGTCCCGGGGGGACTTTCTTACCATCTTATGGCTTTCGCCACCAATGCCGTCGCGCGTTGGCGAGACTCATGATCGCTGGATACCGGCGAGACGAACGCTCGCCGGGATTATGTCCGTTCGATCATCGATGCAGTCGATGGCGAGGCCATCAGGATCATCGGCAGCAAGGATGTCCCGCAAGCAGCCACCGCCCGCAGACAGACCGAGAATGAAAATGTTCGCGGTTTTGTGCGCAAATGGCGCGCCCGACACGATACGTGACCTTCACCTTCTGAGGGGCACTCAAACTCAGGCGGAAAAGCGCAGCGCCTCCCAAAGGCGCTGCGGCTTCTATGCAAGGGCAAAGATAAGTCTGCTCATTATCCACGCTTTAGCCCTCCAGCGACCCAATGAAAGTAACCCGCTAGGCTTCTGTTGCGACATCGTCGTACCAGTGTTGCCGGTGCTCGCTGTCCTTGTCGTATCCTTGCTCCTCGGTTGGCGCTAGGTGATTTCAAAATCCTCAACGCCAGCGCGTTGGAGCTACCGCTCTGGAACACGTAGCCCATGCGCCGGCGCGAGCGAACCGGATCGACGTTACGGACGTCCTTGCGTTCCAGCATGAGGCGGCCGCTGCGGATCGAGCAGGCGGTTGACGAGCCACAGCAAGGTGGATTTGCCGGAGCCGGATGCGCCGACGATCCCCAGGAATTCCGCCGCGGCAACATCGAGCTGGACATCGTCGACGGCCACGACGCGTTCGGCGTCATGACAGTTGGTAAAGCTCTTCCCGACATGGGCGCAAGCGGTCAGGGTGCGAGTGCCATGGTTGGACTGGACCACTGCGCTAGTGTCGCAAATCCAAAGCTCGCTTTATTCTGCGGGAAGCACCTTCGCGACTCTACGCGGATTTAGGACCCGCTGAGCGGACATACAGCCGTGGAGTATCCAGGGCGCGATTATGGCTCGCCATCGAGGCAATAGAAGGCAGCGGCCTTACAGTCATGGCGCGCCAGTTGCTCCACTCGCCAACTTTTGTAGCTGAGGATGGCGATTGCGACGGAGGCAAGGACCGCTCCGCCGACAATCTTGGTTGTGTCCGCGCCTCTGAACGAATTAGCGGCCAAAGCGACGGCCAGGGCCGACACCAAGAGATAAATACCGCGAGATTCGAACATCCTAGTCGTTCTTTTCTCCAGTACTATTGATCTAGAAAATTGAGCCATGGAGAACAGCTAGAGTCGACCTACGGCCCGGGCCATGGCAGAGAACTCAGCGTCAAAGGTGGCGATGCGCCGGTCCAGTTCCTTCCCAGCGTATGTGCATATCTCCGAGCAGGAACGTCATGCGCCGGCTCAACGTGCCGGAGCCGCAATCCAGCAGTCCGCCGAGCAAGGTGGCGTAGTCGAGCGTGGCCCTGCGCCACGATGTGCCTACGCTCTAGCAGAAGGCTCCCGATCTGGTTCGTCAATGACGTGCGTTCGGCGACCAGGCGGTCGCGCGCCCGATGCAGCGTCTGAACGTCAAGCTGCTCCTCGCGTTCAACGAAGCGCACGATGGGGCGGGTCGCAGCTTCAGCGATAGCCTCGGCATCGCGATGGTCGTTCTTCTGGGCCTTGACGTAAGGGCGCACATACTCCGGCGACAGCAGCCGAACCTTGTGCCCAACGCCGCCAGCCACCGCCCCGTATGATGGGCGCCGCAGCATGCTTCGATCGCCATTGTGCAGGCGCCAGCTTGCGGCGAACGCGATCACCCCGTCGCGACGCATCCGCCGCCGCACAACGATGGTCCCGCGCTCGTCCAACCCGACGACACTGCAGCTGTGCTTGCCCAGGTCGATGCCAAGGATCACTATGGTCCGTTCCCTCTATTTCTGAACACCGACATCCTATACCGACGTCGGCGGGAGGGGCGGGCCATCCATAAAGGGCGCGCGACCAGGCTCTGGGGCGTTCCAGAGGCGGATTAACCCACCGAGGTCCACACGCTCGCCGACGCGCGGGCGGCCACTCAGGGTGATAATCACCCCCGGTCAGCAGTGCGAAATCACCGCGGCACCCGAACTCCTCGAGGGCGTCGTGGCCCATCATGTCCTCGCCGACAAATGATGCGCTAACAGATCGTGACATTGACAAATGCAAGCGGACTTTGATACCTTTACGTTTCTTTTAGGCACTAGAAGATACGAAAACAGATCATGGAGCGGAACTCAGAAGCAATCAAACAGCTAGGACGGCTCCTCCGGGACGCAAGAAAGCAAGTGGGCCTGACCCAAGGGCAGGTGGCCGAACGCGCGGGCATTTCTCGACCGCGATACCGCGATATTGAGTTGGGCGACGCCGCTGCACGGGCGACCACGCTGATTAACGTCGCGCGCGCGCTCGGCATGGAGCTGATGCTGATCCCACAGGCGACGGTACCCGGCGTCAATGCACTCCTTCGTCCATCCGAAGACGAAGATCGGCCGGCATTCACTACCGACATGGATGATGATGATGAGCACCCGGGTCCGCGCCCCTGACACCATTCAGTCGCTGGACGTGTTCCTTCAAGAACTCAAGGTTGGAACGCTCGTGCGCACGCCGGGTGATTTCAATGCGTTCAGTCTGGATCCGACCTATCGAGCTATGGCGCGGCCCCCGATATTGAGCCTCTCGTTCCGCTCCGCTGATGGCGGCCTTCGTAAAGATCCGAAGCCCGCAGCACACATACTGCCGGCATTCTTCGCGAACATGCTGCCCGAGGACAAGCTTCGCGAGGCGATGGAAAAGCACCACGCGGGCACAGTGAGGCAAGGAAACGATTTCGACCTCCTGGCGGCGCTTGGCGAGGACCTGCCAGGCGCGGTGCGTGTCGTGCCGAGCGACGGCAGCACAACGATAGCGGTTCAAGAAAACCCACATGAGATCAAAGCTCGGTTCTCCTTAGCGGGAGTTCAGATGAAGCTTTCTGTGATGAAAAACACGGACAAGGGCCGACTGACTTTGCCCATCGGCGACGAGCAAGGTCAGTACATCGCAAAATTCCCTTCGGCCAACCTTATCGGATTGTCGGAAAACGAGTTCGCCATTTTGGCAATGTCCGAAATCCTCGGAATGGATGTGCCCGAGCGCGAGCTTGTCGATAAATCCGATTTCGAGGGAATTCCCGAAGAATTCAATACTCTGTCGACCGGCAAGGTCTTGCTGGTGAAGCGTTTCGACCGGCGGCCGGAAGGCGCCCGAATTCACATCGAAGATTTCGCTCAGGTCTTTGGCCGGCAGCCATCCAAAAAATATGATGCCGCATCATACCACGACATCGCCTCAGCGCTGAACGTGGCGGTTTCGACCGACGCCGCACTCGAATTCGTTCGTCGACTGGCCCTTGCCGCGCTCGTCGGCAATGGCGACATGCACTTGAAGAACTGGTCCACAATATACCCGGGTGACGGTTGCACCCCGGCTATCGCCCCCGTTTATGACGTCCTATCGACCACTGCTTACTTTCCGAAGGACGATATGGCCCTCTCTCTCGGAGGAGAGAAGTCTTTCAAAGCGCTTACTCCGGACTGCTGGCGCAAGTTCGCCAACCGCGCGCGTCTACCCGAACCGGCGGTCATCTCGGCTGTCGAGGAAGTCGTATCGTCGCTAAACGACCATTGGTGGAATCTCCCAGAGCGGGATGTCGTTCCGGCCGCCGTTCTCAAATTGATCGATGCTAAAATTGAAGAAATGAGCCCGATTCTAGATCCCGTCCACTTTCCAAGGCCTTCCCTATCTAACTCCTAAGCTTGGCGTTCCTCGGCTCTAGTCCGCGGGCTCGCCGATTGCGCTTCTGAACGCTCCGTGTACGTCGCGTCGGCCCGGCGGATTCTGTTGTAGTCGTCTCCGCCGGTTTGCATCTTTCACCTCGTTCTCTGAAGTCGGCGACCGCGACGGTCGTATCAAAGATGCCTTCTGTCGTATCGCCATCGCAAAAGGCAATCGCGATTGCCCGAGATATTCGTCCCGCTAGCTTCGGTATGCTTGTGTTTTGGAGTGATCCTAGTCACTCCGGCAAAGGCGCAAACTATCTGGACCTGGACCACCAACCAATAAGCTCAGCATTGAGCGTCAACAGCTTTGACCGGGATACAGGCCCAATCTCCGGCACTTGCACGAATGACCTGCCACTGCGTAGTCCCACCAATGCCGATCCTAAGACGCGCTTCGGTGTTCCGATCTGGCCAGCCGGCGTCGTCGGATCTTTGGCACACCACGATACAGTCGTAGCCGCCGCTATGGCAGCGACGAAAAGGATTGCAGCTCTCGGCATCGATATTGAGCCTAATGAACCTCTGCCGGAGAACCTGATCGAATTGATCGCCACCCGCACGTTTTCGCTCGAGCTAGTTATTTCCAAGAATGTAATCGGGTTGGCGTATTCACGGCCGAGTAAAGTGGACGGGGCCGACTACCCAATCAACCTCCGAGGGCTGAGATCGTCAATCGAAGATGGCGAAGTTGTCTTTGTTTTTGGCGGTCAGCCCTTCAGCCTTGAACCCGCAGTTGCTGACGTGGCGGCAAGGTCGATCAAGTCGCCGCGATTGGTGGACGCCTTGACAAAGACGAAGACTGCCTGCGCAGCTGCAAAACTCTGACAAGTTTGAGGCTTGTAGCATCGCTGTTCTAAGTTGACTGGAGTGCATCGGGCCCGCAAGTTCCCGACTTCGAGAAATTGATCGCGGCGTCAGCTTTTGGTCAGGCAATGGGGTTAATCAGCCGCTGCCTGAAAGGTGCCTGGGCAGCCGCACGAAGTTCCTTCACGGGTCATGCTCGATCAGGTGGAAGGGCAATGTCGTAGCGTTTGACGAACACGTATCGCACCTCGCGCGCCACGTTTGATCG
The DNA here is from genome assembly GCF_045571475.1 of Bradyrhizobium sp. ORS 86. Classification (NCBI taxonomy): domain Bacteria; kingdom Pseudomonadati; phylum Pseudomonadota; class Alphaproteobacteria; order Hyphomicrobiales; family Nitrobacteraceae; genus Bradyrhizobium; species Bradyrhizobium sp. ORS 86. The sequence continues at coordinate 2,085,267 of NZ_CP120699.1, forward strand.
GCAGCGCGTTGATAGACCAATCACATATCTAGGTGTCCAAATGCCGCATGAATATCGCAGCCTTAGTGTTATCGTTCGCTCCCCGTCGGGCGCGAAGGGCGATACCGGCGAGATAGCGGAAGGACAATACAAGGTCGAGGATGGATACGTGCTGCTTAACAAGTTCAAAGATAGTGGCGTTGCGTATCAGGCCGCCCTTGGCGACGACGATGATCCCACCGCGGTCGCGAAACGACTCTTGAAATCCTGGTGGCAGGCGCAGGACGTTTCGGGCGGGAGCCTGGAGCCGCCTAAGCGGATTGCTTGAGCCTATCTTGGCGCGCTCCGGACCGGCACGCCGTGTGGCTGGACCGCACCTGGCGCAAATGAATCCGCGATGGCCGCCGTTCCTGAGGGCGCTCTAATGGTCCAATATGCCGTCACGGCAGACGATGCCGATATCTATCTGTCATTCGCCGCCGAGCTTGCGGATTCGGTCAGGCCCATCGTGCTGTCCTATTTCCGCACGCCGCTGGATGTCCTCGCCAAGTCTGATGCCAGCCCGGTGACGATCGCCGATCAAGCCGTTGAGTTGCGTCTCAGGGAAAGGATCGAGGCGCGCTTTCCGGAGCATGGCATCATCGGCGAGGAGATCGGAGCCAAGCCCGGCGGAGCGTTCACGTGGATCGTCGACCCGATCGACGGCACCAAGAGCTTTATCAGCGGCTTTCCCTTGTTCGGCACGCTGATCGCGTTGACCTATCAGCAGCGACCATTCTGCGGCCTGATCGACGTCCCCTTTACGAGTGAGCGGTGGATGGCGAAGCCCGGCGTGGCGTGGTTCGGCGATGGATTGGCACGGACCAGCGCATGCGAGAGCGCCACCGACGCGCGTTTCTACACCACATCGCCTGACATGTTCCGCAAAGGCGAGATGGAGCCATTCGAGCGGCTATCGCGAGCTGCACGGATGCGCCGTTTCGGCGGCGATTGCTACGTCTATGGCCTGCTTGCGTCGGGACACTGCGACATCGTTCTCGAAGCGGGGCTTCAGCCATATGACTACATGGCACTGGTGCCGATCGTGCAGGGCGCCGGCGGCTGCATCACCGATTGGGAGGGATGCCCGCTCTCGATTCGCTCGGAAGGGCGCATCTTGGCAACCGCAACTCCGCGGCTTCATGCCGAAGCGCTCGCCTTGATCCAGGGATAACCACCGATCCTGCCCTACAGGACAACCATCAAAGTGACGGTCTTCGGCTTTGCCGACCTCAGGGATCTCATGACCAAGGCGACGCCCGAGCGGTCGAGCGATCAGCTTGTCGGCTTCGCCGCTGACGGTCCGGCCGAGCGGCTTGCGGCCCAGATGGCGCTGGCCGATTTGCCGCTCACGAACTGATCCGGCCGATACTAACGGCGCCTGACCTTGGATCGACATGATCCGGCGGTCTTTGCGATCGTCTCATCGCTCACTGTCGGCGAATTCCGCGAATGGCTGCTGAAGCCCGAAACCGGCCAACAGCAGCTTGAGGCGGTGGCGCCGGCCTGACGCCTGAAATGGTCGCTGCGGTCTCGAAGATCATGCGATTACAGGATCTGATCTCGGTGGCGTCGAAACGGGAAGTGGTCACGACATTTCGCTCGACGATCCGGCTCATGGGACGGCTTTCGACGGGCAATCCAACCACCCAACCGATGATGCCTATGGCATTGCCACGTTGGCCGTCGATGGGCTCGGTGACGCAGTGATCGGGGTCAATCCAGCTACCGATACGGTGGATGACTATATCCGGATCGTTTCTCTGCTGGACCAATTGCGCAGCCGCCTATCGATCCCGACGCAAATCTGCTGTCTGGCCGTGTGACGACGGCCTTGAAGGCCGTCGCAGCGAACGCGCCTGTCCATATGCAATGGCGAGTTCGCGACAAGGTTGGCGGGCGCCGAACAGCTGGTGCCTGCTTTCACACACAAGGGCTGCCGCGCGTGCATGGTGCGTTCGGCCCGTTGCACGTGTGCGCAAGCGTGAGGGGATTGGCCCGGCTTTTGCTCCACTGCCGCCCGATTGCGTGCAGGATGCTGTTTTGTCGGGAGTCTCCCCTGCGGAATACAGGACCTTCATGCGATCGGAGATAATAGGAGCTCGCATTGTTGACGGTACCGTGGAAACGACCGACGCCGCGCCGGCGACGCAGGCATCAGGCGGTGATATCCGCTCATCGCGAGCCGCAGCTTAGCGGTTTGCAAATGGCAAGCGTGATGCGTCCAGAGTCTGAGCTCCAGGAAGTTGCTGTCAAAGACATCGGAGATAGCAACGACGCGCCTCTTGGATCTCGATCCATCAAGGTCGCCACAGAGGAGCGGCCGCTTTGATATTGCGGCGCTGCCGTCAGGTTATGGCCGCGAAGGCTCGCGGCCAATGTTTGACCAATGACGGCCGCGCTTCGCTCGCGCATCAGCGCGCACTCGCGCCCGAAGATGGACGACATAGCACACCTGCAACCAAAGCTCTGAAATAGAACGTGTAGTATGAGAACGAAGACGATCACAATCACCGTGCTGGCGGTTCTCGCGTTGCTCGGCTCGCCCAGCAGGGCCGTTGAAATTTACGATGTCGGTGATTCGAGCGGTGTGCCGTTCATGCGGGTCCGCATACTCAGTGCCGACGAGGCCGATCCGGGATCTTCATCGCGCAATTTGTCCCGTTGGGAGATAGATCAGGTGCTTACCGGGATTCAGTATTGGGCTGAAATCATCAAGGTCATCCCTGGTCAATCGCCAGCGATTATTAGTATCAGCGCGAACTACGATAACAATGCCTGGGGCATGTCTCCTTCTCATGGAGCCGGCACGAAGGTGCAGGCTGCGCTCACCGGTCAGGATCCGGGCGAACTTGAATCTGGTGCTCATGGCGCGATCGGCATCGGCCAGATGGGATTTTCACCGCACACTTACATCCCGTCCCAAGTGTCTATGACACCGAGCACAAACCTTTCAGCCGTTAGCGTGCACGAGAACGCGCATCTGCTCGGCATGACGGGTGCTGACTTCATTGGTCGTGCCGGCGGGCTGTATTTTCCCGAAACGATAAATCGGTGGACGAGTCATTTGTACGATGACAATGGCAAACAGGCTCAGCCGGGGCAGGCGATTCATTGTTCCCAATGCCCGAACCAGCCAGCTGCCGACGTTTTCGATCTGCGACGTGATCAAGGCTATTTCAAAAGGGAGCATGTGAGCGAAGTGATGGCCGGTGCCATGCCAGGTATTCCGCTGCGATCGAAGGACAGCATGACGCACAGCGAACTAAAGAACAGTTTGATGAGCCATCAGCGATACCGGAACTACACCGCCCTGATGGAAGCGGAGATCGCCGCGTTTCAAGATATAGGTTACAGTATCGATCGGCGCAATTTGTTCGGGTACTCCATCTATGGAAACGGCCAGAATCTGGTAAACGACAATCCCTTCTTCGCTCGCAAAGCCGACCGCACCGCCTATCTGCCAGATACATACAACACGGCCACGCGCGGACTCGGACTGCACGTCTATGGCAGCCACAACACTCTGCTCCAGAGCGCCGACCTGCTTTCGAAAGGAGCAGGGGGGGCCGGCATCCGCGTCGACGGCGAAAACAATCACATCATGGTTCCGCCCGGAACCCGCGTGTACGCCGACGGCGCCTATGGGCGCGGCGTCATGTTCGCCTATGGTAAGGATCACACACTGACTCAGCGTGGCGACGTGCAGGCTCTCGGCGAGCATGGCATCGCGGCAAGTTTCGACTTTGGCAACAATGTGTTGGGCAATGACCGTGAATATCGTGGCTCGTACATTCACACGATTGGCAATAGTCCGGCGCCGATGCTGAACGAAATCGACGGTCCGCTCGTCAGCACGTATGATCTGACCGGGCGCCTAGCCGGTAGTTATGCCGCGATGTACATGTCGAACAATGGTTATGTGGGCCAGATCAATGTGATGCGTGGCGCAACATTGTCAGGGGACATCCTGTCTGATTACGCCCAGCCTGACGAGAACGGTTCTCCGCGCCTGACCAAATTAACCTTCGGCATGGCGCCTGACGCGAATGGTCATTCCACGGGACGGCCCGACGCAAGCTTTGCAATCCGCTATGAAGGAAACATCGTTGGACGCAACAACCTATCGCTGGAGCTGTCTGGTGGCGCCGTGCTGTTTACCGGCAATCACGAAGTGTACGGCGCAACCGTCGCGCAAGGCGCAACCTTGTCCGGCAACGGCAGTTATCTCCTCAATACCAATGGCCGCTTCACCAATAATGGCGCGGTCGCGCCGCTCATCGATGGTCTTGACAACAGCATCACGGTGAATGGCGACTATCTGCAAACCTCGACCGGTCGCTTACAGGTTGCGGTGAACGATATCGGTGCGTTCAGCCGCCTCGTGGTGAGCGGCAATGCGACGCTCGACGGTGCGCTCGCGATCACGCCCCTGCGTGGCTGGTATGGCAACGATTTTAGCGTTTCCTCTAATCGATGGTTGAATGCAACAAATCTGACGGGTTCGTTCACGAACGTGACGGCATCGCTGCAATCGCCAACCTTGCTGGCGAGCGCTACAGCCCAGGGCGACAATACCTACGCGTTGACACTCTCCCGCCCAACCGATGCCTATTCGCGTTATGGGGCTGATGCCAGCAGCCGCCAGGTGGGCGCGGCGCTCGACCGAGTAGCTGGCAACGCTGCTCTGGGACTGCACCCGCTCGTCGCGGCGCTCGACTTCTCCGCCTCCGACGGCACGGTGGTGACATCTGCGCTGGGTCAGCTTTCGCCGTCCGTCTATGCGTCGGAGAAGGGCAGGCGTGTCAATGACAGCTTCTATGCACGTTCGGCAGTCTATAACCGTCTCGAACAGGCGTTTGGCGGGGCGCCGTCGTCGCCGATGGCGGTGATGGGTTATGGTGCCGGGCAGAGGACAGGCGGCAATTCTGCCTCTGCCATCGGTGCTATCGGCGCTGCTTCCCTTGACCTGCCGTCCTATGACTTGCAGCCTTATGCAGCGTGGGGTTCTACCTTTGGCGGATGGGCGACCCAATCAGGTGATCGCAATGCTGCAAGCACCAGATCCAGCATTAGCGGCGTCATGACCGGTATCGACGCGTCGGTACTTGACGACTGGCGTTTCGGTGTATTTGCAGGCTATAGCCGTTCTACTTTCAACGCTAGCGGTCGTTCGTCGTCGGGCCGCAGCGACAATTACACGTTCGGCACCTATGCCGGCACCGAGTGGACCGTTCCAGAAGGGGCCATCGCCTTCCGCTCAGGTCTTGCCTATACATGGCACGATCTTGAGATGAGCCGCAATGTTAGGTTCCCGGGGTTCAATGACAATCTGATCTCGGATTACGATGCAGGCACTTTCCAGATTTTCGGAGAGCTGGGCTACAAGGTCCATGTCGGCAACGGGTCGGTGATCGAGCCTTATGCCAATCTCGCCCATGTTCGTGTCGCGACGGATGGTTTTAGCGAGAGGGGTTTGGGCGGAGCGGCGCTAAATATTCAAGCTAACACGATGGAAACGACGCTCTCCACCCTCGGCGTCTACGCGACCAGGCGTTTTCAACTTGGCCAAATCGCCACGACTGCCCGAGCCGATATTGGTTGGCGCCATGCCGTTGGTGATCGCATTCCACTGTCGACGGCCAGCTTTGCTGCCGGGTCCAGCGCTTTTGCAGCTTCGGGCTTATCCATCGGCAAGGACGTGGCACTCGTTGAATCGGGTCTGGACTTCCAGCTTTCCAGCAATAGCACCCTTGGCATCGCCTACCAGGGCCAGTTTGGCTCCGGCATTACCCAGAACGGACTCAATGCCATCTTCAGCGCGAAGTTCTGATGCGCATGGTCAATCGATTTTTCGCCAGGCGCGCGACACGCAGTGGAGTCATGTTGGTTACCATCCAGATATCGTCGACAAAAAACGCCGCCGGCGATTCGGGGCTAGGCTGCATGAACGAAGCGCTGGCTGTCCAGGCGCGATGCCCGTGGGAATCCAGGGTCTGCGGCGGACAGACCTATGCCGCCGATGCATGGCATTTCAGGGGCCAGAAATTGCTCATGGCGAGCTGACTTGCCTGAGCCAGGCGCCCATTCGCCCGACACGAAGGAGAAACGCAATGAATCAGCGGGATGTAGCCGAAGTCAATCTTCACGACTTACAGGTATCGGATCCGCTGATTGGGAACTTCCAGCAAGTGGTGATTGAAGTGGCGATTCCCTATCAATGGGACACGCTGAACGATCGCAATCCCGAAGTAACACCGAGCCACGCGGTCGAAAATTTCCGTATTGCCGCCGGACGTTCGAAGGGTGAGTTCTACGGCACGGTTCTTCAGGACAGCGATGTCGCAAAATAGTTGGAGGCCGTTGCCTGGTCGCTGTGCCAGACGCCCGATCCGGACCTGGAGAAAGCCGCCGACGAGCTGATTGAATTGATTGCGGCCGCGCAATGCGGCGACGGCTATCTCAACACTTATTTCATGCTAAAGGGCCCTCAGGAGCGCTGGAGCAATCTCGCCGAATGTCACGAGCTCTACTATGCCGGCCACTTGATTGAAGCCGGCGTCGCTTTCTTTGTGGCTGGAGGCAAACGACGCCTGCTTGAGGTCGTTTGCAGGCTTGCTGACCACGTCTGCACGGTTTTCGGCCCTGAGCGTGATCAGTTACACGGTTATGATGGTCATCCAGAAATCGAACTTGCGTTAACGCGCCTCTACGAAGCGACGCAGGAACAGCGATATCTGACGCTCGCCAATTATTTGGTGGAGCAACGTGGCACAGAGCCGCACTTCTATGACATCGAATACGAGAAGCGGCGGCAATCCGGCCACGTCAAATCATACGGCCCGCCCTGGGCGGTGCGCAATAAAGCCTACAGCCAGGCGCACCTGGCAGCTTCGAAACAGCGGATCGCAACCGGTCATGCGGTTCGATTTGTATACCTCATGACCGCGGTCGCTCACCTCGCGCGTCTAAATCAGAATGAGCAACAACGCCAGGCTTGCCTGAGGCTATGGCAAAACATGGTGCAGCGGCAGATCTATATTACCGGAGGTATCGGCAAAGCCTGGGCGAAGCGTTCAGCTGCGATTGCGATCTGCCGAACCATACTGCACATGCGGAAAGCTGCGCGTCGATTGGTCTGATGATGTTCGCGCGCCGTATGCTGGAGATGGAAGCGGACGGCCGCTATGCCGATGTGATGGAGCGCGCACGCTACAATATTTTTACGCTAACCCGCTCGAAACTCATCCGAAAACGCTGACGTCCAATGGCTTTTACAATCATGTCGCGCCGGTGCGGCAGCGCTGGTTTGGCTGCGCGTGCTGTCCGCCGAACATTGCGCGCCTTTTTCACATCCCTTGGACACTACATCTATACGCCACGCGCTGACGCGCTCTACATCAATCTCTACATTGGCAATAGCGTGGCACTATCGGTCGGTGGGCATACGCTGCGGTTGCTGATGAGCGGAAACTATCCCTGGGAGGGCGAGGTGTTAATCGCTGTGGAATCTGCACAGCCGATTGCCCACACGCTTGCTCTGCGCCTGCCGGAATGGTGCAGCGCGCCGCAGGCGAGCCTGAACGGAAGGATGACTTCAATCTCGGGCCGGAAAGCGCCTCCTGGTGAAAGGCGGGAAATTCAACCAAGCCTATCAAATCACCATACCGGAGGACCGAAATGGCGTTCGCTGAAGCCTCTACAGCACGGATGGCGATTTCGCCCCGCTCAAGGACCTGGTCGCACTCGCAGACCGGCACGATGCATTCCTGATGGTACTGAAGCTCATGCCACGGGGAGGGACGAGGGCTCACCGCGCCCTACGAGACGTTCGAAAATCTCCTGGTCGTCCATACCTGCGGCAAGGCGCTGGGTGCTGCTAGGAGCGCTTGTTCCCGCCTCCGGTGTGCTCCGTCATGATCAATCGTTGCCGTCCGTTCATTTTCGCCACCGCGCCCTCACCGTTGATGGCCGTCACCATAGGAGAGGCACTATTGATCCTGCAGCAGGAGCCCGAGCGTCAGCAACGGCTAGCCGAGCTGGTCGCCGTTCACGCATCGGGCGATCGTTGCGCGCGGTGAGCGAAGTCCTCGGGACTCGCGGATCGTGCCATACGACAACGCGCGCGCGATGAAGCTTGTCGTTGCATTGCAAGTTCGCGGCTCTGATGCCCGCGAAATCCAGCCACCAACAGTGCCTGCTGGCACGCCCCGTTGGCGGATTTCACTGACACTCAATGTCGCCGAGGGCGGCATGCGTGGAAATGCTCGATGTTCTATCGCGCGATTTGGCTGGCCGACCTCGTCGGACCGTATCGGCAAGCGGATTTTTTGCGATAAAGGATGGAACCACTTGGAGTACGAGAGGGGTCAAAGATGAGCGGGGCGATCCGTGCCGTGTCGTCTTGCTGAATAGCAACGTTTAGCCTGCACGCGTCTCCGTCCGAAAGCGGACGGGCTTCATGCATACAGCCCGCCACCCCTGTTACGAACCTGACATTGCGTGTCCCGAAAACACGCGCGTCTACCGCTGCGCGCAGTGGCCCAAATCCTGCACGCTAGGTGGCCGTACGCTCGAGCCGGTCGTGAGACGCCGGAGTTGCAGGACAATGGAATCGCAAGGCTATGGGCTTCGGGAGTCACCTAGTCCGAAGCTTCTTAACCTCATTTCCACTGCGGCTTCGTTCGCCTTGCGATCGTAGCTGTCCGTATGGCTTTGGAGAGAGGAGTAATTATGCAATCCGCGTCAAGTGAGAACGGATCGATCAAGATCGTCGCCCCTGAGGACCGCTCGAGGGTCATCGCCGTTCTCACGACAGCCTTTACGATGTGTCCACTGCTGAGATGGTTATATCCCGAGCCAGAGCGTTACTTGCGCCATTTCGTCGGCTTCCTTGAGTATTACGCCGGTGATCCGTACACGGATCGAAGTGGCGCGTGTTTCGAGGACGGCATTAAAGGCGCGCTTCTGTGGCTAACCGACAAAGTGCACCGCGATGACGCGCGCATGATGAAGTACTTGCTCGGGAGCGTTCCAGAGTACAGACGAACGGAAACTGAAAGGATATTCGAAGAGTTCGGCAAGTATCACCCTACGGAGCCGTACTGGTATTTCACCATGCTGGGCATCGATCCCATGCACCAGCGGTCCGGGTGGGGAGGCCTTCTATACCGATACGGTCTTGCCATCCTGGATGAGGCGAATGGATTGGCGTTTACAGAAGCCACCAGCCTTAGCTCGGCACGCCTATATGAACGCCTGGGATGGAAGATCGTGGGTGAGGTTCAGGTCGGCAGTTCGCCGCCGTTTTTCCCGATGCTCCGCCGTCCTTCTTGAGAGGGAGCGCCGGTTGGCCCGGTGCCCAAGGCGGGCCTTTGTCCACACGTGAACCAGAACCGGAACAGGCCGCAGGATCTAGTGATCCTGTCGCCTGCAAGACGCGCATCATGCTACAATCCCAGGATCTCAAAAGACTGGATAAATTATTCTCCTCCATGCAGGAGGCGAACGGATGTTTTCTAGGCTACCCGTTTGCGAGGGGCTTCGATTATGAGCCGTTGTGGCGCTTCATGCGCCTCACAGGCAACAACCTCGGAGATCCGTTCGAACCAGGGACCTATCGTGTCAATTCGCATGAGTTCGAATGCGAAGTTATCGATTTCTTTGCCCAGCTGTTTCGCGCGCCTGCTCGCGAATTTTGGGGGTACATCACCAATGGAGGGACCGAGGGGAACATTTATGGGCTGTATCTCGCCCGCGAGCTCTATCCGGATGCTGTCGCGTATTTCTCGCAGGACACACACTATAGCGTGAGCAAAGGGGTTCGTCTGCTCGGGCTGGATCACTGTGTGGTGCGTTCGCAGTCAAATGGAGAAATGAGCTATGACGATCTAGCGCAGAAGGCGACCCGTACCCGAAATCGCCCGGCCGTTGTCGTCGCCAACATTGGCACTACAATGAAGGAAGGCAAAGACGATACGCTAAAAGTTCGTGCGGTCCTTCGCGATGTCGGCATCGGCGCGATCTATATCCATTCCGACGCGGCTCTGTGCGGGCCGTACGCGCCCTTCTTAGATCCGAAGCCCGCATTCGATTTCGCGGATGGAGCCGACTCGATCACGCTCAGCGGACACAAGTTTCTTGGCGCGCCGATGCCTTGCGGCGTCGTTCTCTCGCGCAAGCGGCACGTTCAGCGCGTCATGCGCGCCATCGATTACATCGGCAGCTCAGATACGACATTGAGTGGATCGCGCAATGCGTATACGCCGATCATCCTTTGGTATGCGATCCGCAGTCTGGGTATCGAAGGAATCAAACGGATGTTCCACCAATGTGAGCAACTGGCTGCCTACACAGCCGATGAGCTTAATGCCCGTGGCGTCAGCGCGTGGCGGAATCCCAATGCGCTTACGGTTGTGTTCCCACCCGTCGAAGGAAGCATCAAGGCCAAATGGCAAATTGCGACTCAGGACGTTAGCCATTTGGTGATCACGCCAGGCACGACCCAGCGCCAAACAGACGCGCTGATCGAGGCGATCACGAATAGAGGCGGATGATCTTGGTGGACGCGGCGGCGCGCTCGGGCAAGCATGCCGGTACTCACTAATACCGAACCGGAATATGCCCCCGAGCAGATGCATGATGCCACGGAAGATCACATCGTGACTGATGACCCTCACATTTGCCGTGGCGGCCACAGCTTCCAACTGGCACGTATTCTCACGGAGTTTAGCCGTAGTGCGGTCTTCCCGGCCGGATCCGTCGTCGACGCCATGCGCAAAAATGCTCTGGAGCTCATTTCTTACACGACCACTCGTTGTGGGAGATCTTGGTTTGCGTAAGGTTGGGCAATCGGATCAGAAGCGTCGAGGAGCTCTCAAGGGAAGACCCGCGCCGCAACAGCGTTTGCATGCCGCGATGGGGATGGAGACGCCGCCACTCGACGAGAGAATCGGCGGTGTCATTCGACGTATTCGGCTCGAGCGGGGGCTTACGCTTGGTGATGTCGCATCGGCAGCAGGTATTTCGGTCCCGATGCTCAGTCGGTTCGAGACTGCGCACTCTAGCGCCAGCCTGTTGCTGCTTGCACGTATCTGCGCGACACTCGGTATGAACCTTTCGACCTTGTTCAGTGAGGTCGAGCAAACGAGGGGGGAGGCCGGACTCATCAAGACCTCCGATCAGATGGAGGTCGTTCGCTCAGGCACTAAGTATGGGTACACCTATCGATTGCTGTCCCATTGGCCACGGAGGGTGTTTGAACCCTTCCTCATCAACATAGACAAGAGAAGCAAGACCTATCCGCGCTTTCAGCATCAGGGAACGGAATTTGTCTACATGCTGAGAGGGAGGATGCAATATCGATTTGAAGATAAGACGTTACTGCTCGAGCCGGGTGATGCATTCACGTTCTCTGGGTATGTTCCTCATGGTCCGGAAAAGCTCTTGGACGATGACATTCAATTTATCACGATGATCATTTATCCAGAATAGTTGCGGGGGCCCCCAGGAGCTGCGACAGGTCATACGCAGGAGCATCGGGTCTGGTACTGGGCCCGAAGCTGAAGTTGGGTGTCGAGTGGGATATAATGGCAAGCGTCGCCTCGGCGTGTGAGTTGCCGATCGAACTGAACTGCGATCGCGCAACTCCGCCGCTGCGCCGGCGGTCGCCAAAGCCCAGTGCTCCGCGACCGCTAGTGGTCCGGCGGAACACGCAAGACGGCCCATACACCTTCGCAATTGTCACCTGCACGTCCTTCGACCGGTGCCTTCATTCGGCCAAAGAGGGGAGCGGCTATTTCGAGAACTTCATCCGGCGCGAACTTCGTGCACATTGCGAGCAGCTCGCAAGTCACAAAGGATCATCGAAAAGAGCCCGGAGCTCGTTGGAGCTTCGGGCAGTGGAGTGAGGAGCGCCCGATAGGGCACCTGCCGCCATTCGCTAGATGTATTTAGCTCGCTAGGGGCAAGCGAATTACAAGCCCAGTCAGGCTTGCGTCAAATGTCGACCTAGATATGATCGTCTGATTCCCGCAGGATCAGATGAGTACCTCATCCAATTAACGCATACGCCTCGATCTCAACCAGTTGCCAAGCGCGCAACATCGATGTGACTTGCACCAGAGTTGAAGCTGGCCGAATGGAGCCGAACGTTTCCACGTGAGCTCTTGCGACTTCGTCCGCGTCAGCAATGTCGCGAACGTACACGACGGTGCGTACGACATCGCTGAGCTCCGCTCCCGCAGCCCTAAGCGCCATCGAAATTGTCCTTATAGCGGCTGTTGCCTGCTCATAAGCGCTGCTGTCTTGGAAGTCGGCCGGGGCGCACGTGCCGGACACGTGAACTTGACCATTCTTCGCCACAGCTCTCGAATAGCCAAAGACGTTTTCGTAAGCTCCGCCCGAAGATATGTTTTGTCGCTGCTGTTGTGCCTTCACGTAAGTGGTCATTTCACCTCCTTCTAAAGTCCTGTGAAATCGCGCGCGCGATACCATGTTTCAACGGCGGGTACGGCCGGTCTTGCGACAGCGTGGAACATATGAGTTGGGAAGGTCAGCTCGTCGAACGCCGATCGACCTTCCGTCTCGCCGAGCATTTGGAGCGCAATCTTTCGTCCAAAATGCGTGGAGCGCGAAACGCCCGTTCCGCAATATCCCATTGCGTAATGGATGCCAGCAGGTGTCCGGCCCAAGTGCGGAAACTCGTCGAATGTGTAACCGATGAGACCGCTCCAGGCGTAGGAAACTCTTACGTCTCTCAATTCCGGAAAGGTACGCAAAACGTCACGCGCCAGGTGCGAGTACGCCGCGAGCACGGTGTCGCCGGCAAAATGGTTTGCGCGCCCACCCCAAATCAGCCGGTTTTCGTCTGGCGCCGGACGAAAATAGAAGAACACGCGATTGCTGTTCCCGTAGACGCGCCGTCGTGGCATCAGTTGATCAAAGAGTTGCGCGGGAATTGTCTCGGTCGCGAGCTGCGCCGACCGGATCGGGACGATCCGCTTTTTAAAATATGCGCCGACATTTTTGGTGTAGCCGTTCGTCGCAACGAGGACGTCTTTGGCCTGAATTTCGAAACCATCGAAGTGTAGCGTGTGCTGAGCGCCTTCACTCGTGATTCCACGTACCGGTGCACCGCCGTGAACCGCGGCCCCAGCTTGAACGACTCGGTCCAGGAGGCCCGCATGGTACTTGCCCGGATGAAGGCTCGCATCGTTCGGTAGCAGCGATCCCCCATAAAACAAATCCGAGCCAATCTCGCTGTGCTGCTCGGATCGAGTGATCATGCAGGACTCGACACCGACGTAGCGCCTCAGATCCTCCATGTCGCGAGCCATATTTTCGTAATGCTCTGGCCGCATCGCGCCGCGGAAGCGCCCGCAGCGCGTAAACGAGCAGTCGATCCTCTCTCGCTGCGTGAGAGCTTCCAGTCCGTCGAGCATTTCGATCCCTTCACGAAGCAGCTCGACAGCCTTCCGCTCCCCTTTCATTTGGATGAGGGTCTTCACGCGAACCTTCTGATTGCCGCTGCCAACCTGTCCGCCGTTGCGAGTGCTGGCACCAACGCCGGGCGCGCCAGCGTCAACGACCACAACCTGGCGCCCTGCGCGAGCGAGGACCAAGGCGGCAGAAAGGCCGGTAAAGCCGGCTCCAATGACGACAACATCGGCTCTCTCGGCCGGAGTTGGCCAGGGACCAGCCATCGGCGGGGCCGCGCGCCACCAGAACGGAGCGGCCGGCGTCGACCAGTACTTTGCCCAGCCTTCAGCAAGCTCACACAGGCGAATTCCCATGGGCTCATCATCTGAGTTGGCACTCTTGATGGAGTTCGACACGTGGCACCTTACTTACGACTTGCATATAATAAAAAGAAGTTGCATGAAATGCAATAAGGCAATACAAGCATCTTTGCCGGCATGGGCAACTCGCCAGACCTGGTGCAACATGGCGGGGCTGCCAACCAAAGGAGAAGTTCGAATGCATCTCCCGAACGCGTGGACGGGCGCAATGTCACCAGGAAGCCTCGCGACCCCTAAGGGGTTGGACCTTGGCGGGGCTCAGGCTTTCCTGAAGCAGGCGGGTATCCGCTACGTGCTTGCGCAGTTCGTCGATCTGCATGGCGTCGCGAAGAGCAAAGCCGTTCCGGTCCAGCACCTTGAAGACCTCTTGAAGGAAGGGGCCGGATTTGCTGGTGGGGGCGCTTGGGGGCTTGGCCTGCTTCCCCATGAAGCCGAATACATGGTGGTCTGCGAACTCGATACCCTGTTGGTGACCCCATGGGCCCCGGGATATGCACGCATGATGGGTGTCGGCACGGTGAAAGGGACGCCTTATCCAATCGACACGCGTAATGTCCTCAAGAGGCAGGCCGCGCGACTTGCGGAGCGGGGCTGGACATTCAATACAGGCCTGGAGCCTGAGTTCATTCTCCTACGACGCGAGCCGGATGGGAAGCTGTCGCCGTTCGACGGCACGGACACGCTCGCCAAGCCTGCTTATGATTATCGCGGCCTCATGCGCGGGCGAAGCTTCCTTGAGCGGGTGACGGAATGCCTACAAGCGGTCGGGATCGACGTCTATCAAATCGATCACGAAGACGCGAACGGGCAGTATGAAATCAACTTCAAATACGCCGACGCACTGAAGACAGCAGACCAGATCGTCTACTTCAAGATGGCGGCCTCGGAAATCGCGCATGATCTCGGCGCAATCTGCTCGTTCATGCCTAAGCCGCGCAGCAATTCGACCGGCAGTGGTATGCATATCCACTGCTCGATTGCCGATCGAGACGGGCAGAATCTCTTCCACGATGACGCGGACCCGCGTGGAATGGGCTTGAGCAGGCTCGCCTATCATTTCCTGGGCGGTGTGCTTGCCCATGCAAAGGCGCTGACGGCGCTTCTGGCGCCAACCGTGAACTCTTACAAGCGTCTTGTCGTCGGTCACACGGTGTCCGGCGCGACATGGGCTCCCGCCTTTATTGCTTATGGCGACAACAACCGCACCGCGATGGCGCGGATTCCCTACGGCAGGCTCGAGATTCGCACTGGCGACAGCAGCATGAATCCGTACCTCGCAACCGCGGCCCTCATTGCCGCCGGTCTCGATGGCATTGAGCGCAAGCTCGAGCCAGGCGCGCCCAGAAATGTCAACTTCTACGGTCTCTCGCTCGAGGCCATCAAGGAGATGGGCGTAGATCTTCTTCCGCAGACGCTCACTGAAGCGCTCGATGCGCTTGAGTCCGATCAGCTGTTTGCAGGCGCTCTCGGGGAGCAAGTCATCAAAGAGTTCACCTCGCTGAAGAGGTCGGAGTGGCTGGAATACCACCGCCACGTGTCCGACTGGGAAGTTGAAAGATATCTCAGCTTCTTTTGATCTCACCTGTGCCGGAGAGAAACATGTGTGGAATTGCAGGCCTGTTTATCAAAGGAACGCGACTTCAGCCGCGCCTCGGCGAGCTGCTTGCGTCAATGACGTCGACCTTGTGTAGCCGGGGGCCCGACTCTGCCGGTTTTGCGCTGTATACGGACGGAACCCCAGAAAAAGCGAAACTTACGCTGACCTCTGTGGAAGGAAGATCCGACTTCGAGGCGCTCGGAGTGATGCTCTCACGATCAATTGGTGCTCCGCTTTCGGTGACGAGCCGTTACACGCACGCGGTTGTGACCGTGCCAACCGATCTCGTGAGACTGTGCCGCGATTGGCTCTTCGAGAACGCTCACGACGTTCGGATTCTGAGCGAGGGGTTCAATCTCGAGATCTACAAGGAAGTCGGTTATCCCGACGATGTCGCGCGTTCGTTCGACATTGCCTCGCTTTCTGGCACGCATGGCATCGCGCACACCCGCATGGCCACCGAGTCCGCAGTGACCACGACGGGCGCTCACCCGTTCTCGACCGGCCCCGATCAATGTCTGGTTCACAACGGTTCGCTCTCCAATCATGCATCTCTTCGGCGTGAGCTTAAGCGCGACGGTATTGCCCCCGCGACCGAGAACGACACCGAGGTCGCCGCCGGCTATCTGACCCGTGAGTTGAAGCGGGGCAGAACGCTTGGAGAGGCGTTAAAGTCGAGCGTGGACGATCTGGACGGATTCTTCACCTTTGTGGTCGGGACCAAGAACGGCTTCGGCGTGCTGCGCGATCCAATCGCGTGCAAACCTGCGGTGATGGCAGAAACCGACGACTATGTGGCGTTTGCCTCCGAGTATCGGAGCCTGACATCCCTGCCGGGAATCAAAAGCGCGCAGGTTTTCGAGCCGAAGCCCGCAACAGCTTACTTCTGGGAGCACTAGGGAATGAACCAGATCGACATCGGCAACTGGTCGCAACGCGATCTGAATCAGCTCCGGTCGTCTAGCTACACCCGGAAGATTGATCTTCTGACGACGCCGCTTCGTGATCTCAACGCGATGTTGCAGGCGCTCGGCAGCGATACGAAGACCGACCAGACGTCCGTTCGGGTCTTGAACCCCAACGGAGCACACGCGATTGCGGTCGGGATCGACGCGCCGCTCGATGTCGAGATCGCCGGCCATGTCGGCTACTATTGCGGCGGCATGAACAAGTGGGCCAGCATTGTCATCGATGGAAATGCCGGCCAGGGAGTCGGCGAAAACATGATGTCCGGTCTGATCCACGTCAAGGGCGATGCCAGCCAGTGTGCCGGCGCGACGGCTCATGGTGGCCTCCTTTTGATCGAAGGCAATGCGAGCGCCCGCTGCGGCATCTCCATGAAGGGGGTGGATATTGTCGTAAAGGGCGGTATCGGCCACCTGTCAGGCTTTATGGGCCAGGCCGGCCGCCTGGTTGCGTTTGGCGATGCCGGCGAAGCCTTGGGCGATTCGATCTACGAGGCCCGCATCTATGTTCGCGGTAAAGTCGAGAGTCTCGGCGCCGATTGCATCGAAAAGGAGCTGACGGACGAACATCGCGCCGAGCTTTTTGCGCTCCTCAAGCAGGCTGACGAGGCTCACAAGGTCGATGTATCGGACTTCCGGCGCTATGGGTCTGCTCGCAAGCTCTACAACTTCCACATCGACAATGCTGGGGCCTATTGATGAACACGATTGAGAAGACGTGGGGCTACATTCCGCCGCGCCCGTCCGCTACCTTTGACGAGCATGCGATTGCGGAAATCCGCCGCGCGGCCGCGACCGGCATTTACGACATTCGCGGTGGCGGCACCAAGCGGAAGGTGCCGCATTTCGATGACCTTCTATTCCTCGGCGCATCAATGTCGCGCTATCCTCTGGAGGGCTATCGGGAACGCTGCGAGACCAGCGTGGTCCTTGGGACGCGTTTTGCCAAAAAACCGATTGAGCTCGCGATCCCCGTGACCATCGCAGGCATGAGCTTCGGCGCTCTTTCGGCCCAGGCCAAAGAGGCGCTCGGCAGAGGAGCAAGTCTGGCCGGCACGTCCACCACGACAGGGGACGGAGGCATGACGCCGGAAGAGCGGGGCCAATCCAAGACACTTGTCTACCAATATTTGCCCTCAAGATACGGCATGAGCCCGGACGACCTGCGCAAGGCGGATGCAATCGAGATTGTCGTCGGGCAGGGCGCCAAGCCGGGGGGCGGCGGCATGCTGCTCGGGCAGAAGATCTCCGATCGCGTTGCCAAGATGCGATCTTTGCCCAAGGGAATCGATCAAAGATCGGCCTGTCGGCATCCGGACTGGACGGGGGCGGACGACCTGGAAATCAAGATACTCGAGCTGCGCGAACTGACAGGCTGGGAAAAGCCGATCTACCTGAAAATGGGCGCAAGCCGACCCTATTACGATGTTGCTCTCGCCGTGAAAGCCGGGGCGGACGTCGTGGTTCTCGACGGGATGCAGGGCGGTACCGCTGCGACACAGGATGTCTTCATCGAGCATGTCGGGATTCCGATTCTTGCGGCGATCCGGAGCGCGGTTAAGTCCCTGCAGGATCTTGGCATGCATCGAAAGGTACAATTGATTGTCTCGGGCGGGATTCGTAGCGGTGCCGACGTCGCCAAGGCTCTTGCACTGGGAGCGGATGCGGTCGCAATTGGGACCGCCGCGTTGATCGCACTCGGTGACAACGACCCCCGTTATGAGGACGAATACCGTGCGCTGGGGACCACCGCCGGCTGCTACGATGACTGGCACGAGGGCACAGATCCGGCCGGAATCACCACTCAGGATCCCGCTCTCTCGAAGCGGCTCGATCCGGTGCTCGCGGGCCGTAGGCTAGCGAACTACCTCAGGGTCCTCACGCTTGAAGCGCAGACGATCGCGCGTGCGTGCGGCAAGAGCCGCCTGCACAATCTGGAGCCGGAGGATCTTGTCGCGCTGACCGTCGAGGCAGCCGCCATGACACGGCTTCCGCTGGCGGGGACAGATTGGATACCTGGATACTAATCTGGCTTTCCTTTTAAGCCTGAGCTCGTGGCCTACCAGAGATCGCGACCACGGGCACACTTGGCAGGTGTCTGAGCAAGCAACCGCCCCTCGGACATGGTTTCGCCAGCGAGCTGGGCCCGCGAGACACATCCCATCTTTGCAAGGATGTCCTCGATGTGAGTCGAGGCCGTGCGCGGCGAAGTGTAACACTCTGATCACTTTGATGATTGACGAGACATTTCAGTCAGCTTCGTCAGGATGTCACCTTGGTTGTCGACCGCCTGCCTGCATGAACTGAGAGCTTCCCTAATGGCGACAAGAAACTTCCCGAGGGTGCTTGGAATTGAAGTTTTCCTGATGAGGTCTAGCAGGCTGTTGAAGAAGTCGGTAGCGAAGCGCTTCGTATCGTGATTCTCTAGGACGGGGATTCCATTGGGGACGCGATGCGGGGAAGTGACGAACGGTCCGGCTCGCTATTCAGTTATGTGGACCTGGAGGCCCGGGTTCGCATCGACCATCCGCTGCGGGTAATCCGCGACTTGGCGAATGCAGCGCTGTGCGACCTTTCTGGGGAGTTCAGCGAACTCTATACGGACTTCGGTCGCCCCTCGATCGCCCCCGAGAAGTTGCTTCGGGCGATGCTCCTCCAGGCGTTTTATGGGGTTCGCTCGGAACGGCATCTGATGGAACGGATGGAGTTCGATCTTCTGTTCCGCTGGTTCGTTGGGCTCGGGGTGGACGATGCGGTTTGGAACCATTCAACCTTCTCGAAGAACCGCGACCGGCTGCTCGAAGGCGAGATTGCGGCCAAGTTCCTGAACGCGCTTTTGGCGCAGCCAAAGGTCAAGCGTCTGCTATCGAACGATCACTTCTCGGTGGATGGTACGCTGATTGAAGCCTGGGCTTCGATCAAGAGCTTCCGGAAGAAGGATGGCAGCGACAAAGACGAGGATGGTCCGGGACGCAACGCCGAGCGCAGCTTCCACAAGGAGAAGCGATCCAACGAAACGCATGCGAGCACGACCGATCCTGAGGCGCGGCTCTACAAGAAGGGTGACGGCCAGCCAGCCAAGCTGAGTTATATGGGCCATGCTCTGATGGAGAACCGCAATGGTTTAGCGGTTTTGGGCAGAGTGAGCCAAGCGACGGGTACCGCCGAACGGGAGATTGCGCTTGCCATGATCGACAGGCAGAGGCGCGCGAAGCGGATCACTCTGGGAGCGGACAAGGCCTATGATGTCACGCAGTTCGTGCAGGACCTGAGAGATCGATCGGTTACCCCGCATATCGCGATTGATGGACATCTGAGCAAGACTGGCAAGCGGCGCAAGACGGCGATCGACGCACGTACCACGCGTCACAGCGGCTACGACGTCAGCCAACGCTGCCGCAAACGCATCGAAGAAGTCTTCGGTTGGATCAAGAGTTCCGCTGGCTTGGCCAAGGTCAAGCTGCGAGGCCGCGACCGCGTGGATGCCGCCTTCGTCCTGGCGCTTGCGGCCTACAATCTGATCCGGCTTCCTAAGCTTCTGGCGGCACCGGCATGAGCATTCGGGGCAGATGGCAGGTCGTCGAGACGCCGGGCTACGACATGGCCTTGGCGGGCGCCTACATTCTGTTCGACGAGGCCGGCGGCGAATTCGCCTTCGACTGCCTCACTGGCTCCATTCATGGAGCCTGCCACGCAGATACCATCGAGTTCGGCTGGCAGGGCAACGACGAAATGGAGCCAGCCGAGGATGATGGTTGGGCCGAACTGCAAGATGACGGCTCACTCGAAGGGGAGATCTGCCTCCTCAACGGCGACAACGTCCCATTCATCGCGCGCCGTTCAAAAACTTCTTCAACAGCCTGCTAGGTCCTGTAATGAGAGGACTAAGTATCTCGATTTTCCAAGCCTTTTCAGTCGCTCATCGTGTTTTAGCACCATGCGATTATAGTAAGCATTAGCTTCCTCTTGGTCTTTTCGTGTCGCGACGAGACTCGACAGCGCGATGTTCAGTATCTCGTTCTCGTACAATCCTCCGATAGTCAGAAGTGCTACGCGTGGGCCCACCCAGCCGAGGTTGATTGTAGGTAATCCGTTCGGCTGAATTTGCATAAGGATAGTGCCGACATGCTCTTCAACGAAGGCGACAGGATCATTTTGGAGCGCTTGTGCTGTGGCTGAGTTGGACACTCGTTCCAATGTAGGGATGATCCATTCCCGCTCGATCAATCCGCGGTTGATTGCGAAGGCCATGCTGATGACGTCGTCGGTATTCCGGCGCGCTATGCTATCCAGTAGAGCTTTCGCGCCAACGGCTGGACTGCGCGAAATAAACAGCGCAGCAAAATACTCCTGAAATGAGCGGTGGGTGAAAGCGTAATCAGTTCCTTCGATTTGAATGAGACAGGTCGACTCGATCATATCGCTAGTAAGATCGTCGATATTGATTTCGAGTCGTTCAAGCTCAAGCGCTTTTTGCAGGGCGGCCCTGAACTGCGACTTGGTGAAGATAAAGAGCTCCTGCAGATAAGTTACCATGCAGAAGGCCGACATGCAGTTTCGGAATTCATCTACCGAGAGGTTTGAATAGGTCTTTCTTTTATAGACGCCTTCCTTTGCGGCGTCGTGTATTGAGAACAGGGCGTCAAACGCTTTCTCGTAGAAGACGTGACGCTTCGTTGGAATGTGACCCGTCTGTTCAAAGGTCACGAGCATCATGATGCACAGGAGAGGATTGGACAAGAAAGTCTTATGAGTAACAAAGAGCCGGCTCTTCGCTTCCTTTAAGAATTTTTCCTTGATCTTTGCGTCATACTCAAGCTTGTCGATCAGTTCGGTCGCTTGTGGCTCCTCCAGGGGCTCAACGTAGACTGTGTCGAACGCTTCCCAACTTTCCAGTCTGCGGTCGGCATCTGGCCTACTAGATACAATGATCTGGAGGTCGGGGCACTGTTCTCTGAGCTTTATGATCTGCGTTTCGATTTCCTTGCGGTCTTTGTGATTGATTTCGTCGAAGCCGTCGAGGATCAGCGAGAAGACGCCAGCCTTGAGGCTGTCCAAGAATTGCGATTCCGTAATCGTCGCATTTGAGCCGATGAGATTGTAGTAGAGGAATTCCTTTATATCTTTCTTTTCAGATGCGTTAATTTCCCTCAGCTCGAAGAAGAGTGGAATCTTGGAGCGTTCTGCCTTGCAAAGCTCGAGAAATAGATGGCGCATGAACATCGATTTCCCGCTGCCAGCATTGCCAGCAATCACAAAGCTGGCCCTATTGGACAAGCCAGCGATGAACGTCCTGTCGGTGACCAGGTTGCGGCGCATCCGTAATCTGGTTTGGACATAAATGTTGTAGATGTGGGTGGAATGGTCGCGGTTGATGATCGGTGTTCGAACATAGGAACACTTCCTGATTTTTGCTTCGGTGTATTTCGTAAGGTCCTTGGTGATGGTCGCAAGGACTTTGGCGACTACGCTTCTGATGCCCTTGGAAGCGGCGGCCACGGCGTTGTTGATTTGACCTTGGATGACCGAGGCGGCGAGCTTCGCGAAATCGATTTCCGGCGTCATTGCTTCTCTTGAATAAATAGAACGGACTAAAATGCGCGACTGATTCGGCTTCGTAGTGTTACGAATTCAACCAACAGGAGCAACAAAAGAGCGCGGTTTCCCGCGCCTCTTTGGTCTAAAGCGATGCTGCATTTCTCAGTATATCGGCCCATGCTCTAGACCGGCGAGCATCACGTGCGCCCAGATGCTAGTCGGCCAGATGTTGCCATGCTCGCCGAGGTAGACTTTCACCTCGTTGTCGGTCACGACGCCACTGAATGGACAAACGTTCGAGTTTGGCGAACCGTTCGGCCAAGCTCCCGAGGGGCCGGGCTCGAAAGGCCGCTCGCGCTCACTAATCGAGCTTGCTACGGTGCAGCGCCTGTCCCACGCCGCCTTGGAGGCACAAATCCAGGCGTCAGAGGCGCCCTCCGAGAGGCTAGAGCTGAAACGGATTCGGTAAGGGACGACGCGAACACCATGACCGAGGAGGTCGAGTCGTTGGCGCTCCGCAGTGCGGAGCTGGAGGAGCAACTCGATGTCGTGGCCAATGAGCGCGCTCTTCTCGACGCCAAGCGTCAAGAGACGAAGTCTTCGCTGAAGAATCGCGAGCAAGAAATCGGGTACATGCAGACCCGCATGACCAACCAAGGGCGTCTGGAAGAATTCGTGAGGCTGGAGCTGGAGACAAAATTACCTCGCTGGAAGAGCGTCTCTTCGGAACCGTCCCTTAGCTTGATGGCTGGGGTATAGAACAGCAAAAGTATCAGGCTAAAAGTCGGCGGCACACGGCAGAAGCTGCTGTTTCCTTAACTTCCGTTCGATAAGTTAGTGATCTTTTCGATCTCGCGAATGGCCTGATCTACCATTCGTTCAAGCCTCATAGCCTGTCGAACAATTTGCTTGGCGCCGAAAGCGTCGCTGCGTACCGCGCATACTTGGAGAAGTTGCGGGCTCCGACCGGAGCAAAACGCTTGCGCAACCTCTTAGTGAAGATCTTGTTCGCGCGACCTTCCGCGATCGCCTTTTCACCAATCTTTGTTGTAGTTGTGATGGCGCGTTTGGCTTTGCGCCACTGCCGCGCCATCGACGAAGGCCGGATCGAAGCCCCACTCTTCGACATGTTAAAGCCTAGATACTGAAAGCTCTTATCGCTCCCGGTCCCGAACTCGGCGCGCTCGGTCTTCTCGTCCTTGATCTCAAGCTTGTGGTCAGCAATGACCGCTTTCAGTGTTTTCGTGATCTCGGTTTCCTGATGGACCGGACAAATCACAAGAATGTCGTCCGAATACCGCTGATACAGGCCGCCGATCTTCGCGCAAGCACTGGCCATCGTGGCATCCACATCCATCATGTAGAGATTCGAAAACGCGCTACTGATGGGCGTTCCTTGCGGAATACAAAATTTGTCGGGATTGGTGACGATCGCGATGCCCGCTTTATGGAGCTCCGCGATCGTCGCAATCGGCTCGCGACCGCCTCCCTTGATCCTCTCGGAGAACACCGGATGGGCCTCCAGCGTCTTCCGGTCAACCTTGCTGAATTTCGTGACGTGCCGGAAAACAGCGTACCAATCCGAGGGAAGTTCCTTGACGCCAAGCAGCCGCTTCAGCCGGCTTTTAAGGATGGCATGGTCAAGATTGTCAAAGAATCCGGTAATGTCGAAGCAAAGCACCACGCAAGGCTGATGGTCCTGGACGAAACGGTAAGCCTTCGCCGAGAAATCGTAGTTGGCCTGCCCAAGCCTACGATAGGCGATAACGTGATCACTTAATTTCGAATGTTCGTAGTGCTGATCAAGCAGTTTGCCCGTCTCATGGGCGTATTTGGCAAGGATGCAGGTGTCGCGGTGCGACGCGAACATGATGTCGCGATCCTTGTAGACCGTCTTGCCATCCTTCGGTTTGTAACGTTTGACGCGCTTGACGTAGTGAATCAGTGGAAGCCAAGAATGCTTCGCGACAAACGCCGGACTGCACACTGAAGACACAAAAGAAAGACCAACTGGCGCGTCAAAGTGGCGATAGCCCCGCTTCTTGAACCATTCGTGCCCCAAGCAATTCCCCAATTTCGCAGTGATTGGGAGGCTGGCTCGAACCCTGAACCTCGGCCTGTGGCCGAACGCCCCCCAATCGCACGCATCAATCCGTCGGCTTCTTTCCCATTGTCTCGAACAGGCTTTCCCCCAACGCGGGTTTCAAAAACGCGATGCAGTATAGTCTAGTCGTCGAGGTGCGAAGCATGTTCACAGTCTCATGGCGCGACTTCGCCGGACCGACGATGTTAATCGTCGTGGCCTGCGCAGCAGTCATGCTACCAGTTGACATTCCAAACGACCGTGCCAACTGGCCAATTCCAGCGGCGATGAAGGACATGGGAGCACCTACGTTCTTCCGCAAGTGCGCTCGAATCCTTTTCCGTAGTTGACACGCGCTTTAGCGTGTGATCATGACGAATCGTATCGGCTGATTCGCGTTGGTTCGGCCCCCTTTACACGAGCTCGGGCTCTTCGATGATCGCTGTTTGACCAAAACTTCGCGGCGAGTCCCGCCAAGGTCACGTTTTCCAGCATCGCATCATGCGGGATAAGCACATAGCACCATGGCTTGCCGCCGTAGGTCTTGGCGTGATCGTTGGCGTGCCCCACCCATGTCCGGGCGGCCTTCGCCTTGGCCTTCACCGTCCCATCCTCGAGATCGCGCCGGACCTTGATTTCCACGATGAGCTTTTCGGCTTTCGTCTCCACCACAAAATCGGGCTCGTAATGCTCGCCGCGCCGGAGTTCGATTTGGAATTGTTTGCCACCCGGCTTTACCCACCGCAGCACGCCGGCTCATGGTCGGAGTCGATCAAGCTTGAAGCCGCCATAGACATAGCGCCGCGTGTCGCTTGGTGGCACGACAGGCGCGGAAATCGCGCACCGCCTTGGCGTCACCGACTCGGAAATCGATGCTTTGCAGCACCTAAGAACCACTTGAAACCCGCGCGCGATATTTCTTCGGCGTCTCGATGTAATGGCCAACCTCGGCGGCAAGGATCGCGCCGCGCGGGATCGGCGGCTGCAAGGCGAACAGCGCGGCGTCGACCTGATGCGGGTTCATGTCCACGCGCGCCGTCGAAAGGGATTTCGCGAAGGCGTCTTCGTCGACGCCTTCGAGCGTGATCCGGTGCGCAAGGTACCGGCTGTGGTATGCGGTGTAGTCGTTCATCTGCCCCTATCGGCGATCCGTACGGATTACCGATCTCAACCCAGTTTCTTGTTTGTTCTAGCCCGCTTCGCCACTCGCGCAAGAGGCCATAGCCTCTATACTCGTCCAAAACGAGTGATTCTTTCGGGCATTACACGCGCTTGGCAGGCGGCAGGGCCTAGCCGGTCAAAATCGCAAGCATCGGCGCAGGGGGATGGGCGTTAAGGCGTGCTGAAACGTATCTCACCGATCCAATTCGACCTCGCACCGAAACAGGGCCGCACCAAACCGTCGTTCATTACCTGTGAATTGGCGAGCGGGGAACCAATCGAAGTGGTCGCTAAGTTCGCTGGCGGTTGCGACCTTGGCAATGTCAGCCTCGCAAGAGAGATCATTGGCGCGTGTCTCGCGGGCGACCTCCGCTTACCAGTGCCAGAGCCATTCTTGATTGAAGCGACTACGGAATGGGTCGACACGATTCCCGACCCCGAACGACGCGGCAAAGCACGACGCGGATCGCTTATCGGATTTGGCTCTCGTCTCGTTATCGGGCAATTCGACATTTGGAAGCCCGGCAACGTGATTTCGGACGCGATGCTGCCGGCCGCAGCCGCCATCTTCACCTTTGACGGGATCATCCAAAACCCTGACCGAAGGTCGGATAACCCGAATTGCCTCGTTCGCGGCGACGACTTGCGTATTTTCGACCACGAGTTGGCTTTTTCTCATGATCTACCTATCTTTGGGCAGCAATGGAGCCCCCCTTGGGTCATAGGCGGTCTTAAGTCTATGGAAACGAATGGGAATCATATTTTCCGGGCGGGGCTCAAAGGGCGTTCCATCGACTTCGGGCCAATCCGTGCCGCATGGTCAGGCTTGTCGGACGCCCAGATCACGGATTATGAAAAGGCACTTCCAGCCGAATGGACCGACGTAGCGAGCGCTGCGGCAAGCGCGACCAAGCTGATTCGGGACGCACGAGACAACATTGATGCAGTTTTGGAAGAAGTGAAGCGGGTGCTCTCATGACAGACAAGGCAGCATACAGCTACACGCTACTCCGGTACTTTCACGACGTACTGACGGGCGAGTTCGTCAATGTTGGCGTGGTTCTCTTCGTGCCGTCCAAGGGTCTTGTTCGCTACAAAATGCGCGGCACGATTGGACGCCTGAAGGGCGTTTTCCCGGACATTGATCGCAAAGCCTTCCTGTCGTCGATGACCGCCGTGCGCAAGGGCTTGCAACTGGTCACCAAGCACGAAAGGGAAGCTGGCCTCCTGAAGAGTGAAGGCGACGCAGCCGCCATCGCGCGCCGTGCCGTGCCGCCCGACGATAGCTCTCTTCAATGGTCACCATCTGGCACCGGGTTGACCGCAAATCCAGATGAGGCATTGGATCGTCTCTTTGATAGACACGTGTCGCGGTACGATACGCATCATCGTTCCCGCCGCTCCGACGATG
Source organism: Bradyrhizobium sp. ORS 86 (assembly GCF_045571475.1). Taxonomy (NCBI): domain Bacteria; kingdom Pseudomonadati; phylum Pseudomonadota; class Alphaproteobacteria; order Hyphomicrobiales; family Nitrobacteraceae; genus Bradyrhizobium; species Bradyrhizobium sp. ORS 86. The sequence goes on from NZ_CP120699.1 coordinate 2,111,839, forward strand.
ATGTTTGGCGTCCGGTTCGCCAGAAGCTCGAAGAGCGCAACCTCGCGCAACATCTTCAGGAAAAATCCATCAGCGGCACCGTGGACGACATTGTCTTTAAGCACGCGTGGAAGAATGGCCAGTGGCATGTCTATGAGCCACTGTCCTTCGACCTTGCCGACGCTGACGGCATCAAGACGAAGGCGCGCGAATGGCTCGGGCATCTGTCCGCTGTCGTTGCCGATGGCAAGGCCGAACAATTCAAGCCGCACTTTATCGTTGGCGCTCCCACTAATCCGACATTGCAGGATGCTTATCGCAGCGCCATAGCCATCCTCGAACGGGCTCCGAACCATCCGGAAGTTTTCGAAGAGGGGCAGCTTGATAAGCTCGTTGCCCAAATCGAGGATGAAGTGCGGGAACACAACGCCCGCGCTTGACGCGCGGTGTGCACAACTTCCGGCCAAGAATTCCAGCTTTTAACGAATTCGATCTTAGACTAGGCCCAGTACCAGCCCCAGATGGTGGACAATGCAATCGAGCCGTGCGGTCCGGTGCCACCGGGACGGGAGAGCATTTGTCCCCGAACCGTCCAGCGAAAATCCGCCGCCGACAATGAGGCACCTCGCAAACGAACCTCCGTGTGATCACGCGGAGGCGTATTCCCCTCAACACGGGCAGCGGTTGGGCAGGACCGTTGGTGCGGGAGCGCGGTCGCTCCTCGCCTCGGTTCAGCGCAAGTCGTGGGTACGCAGATTGGCTTGCGGTGCCATTAAGCGTCTGATTTATTTGCTATTTGTTGCGTGCTGGAAATCTGGCTGGGGAGCCTGGATACTAGCCCTTCTTTTCAAGCTTGAGGTCGCGGCCTACCAGACATCGCGACCACGGGCGCGCTTGGCAGGTGTCTGAACAAGCAATAGTCCCTCGGACATGGCTTTCGCCGCGAGCTGGGTTCGCGAGACACACCCCATCTTTGCAAGGATGTGCTCGATGTGCGTCGAGACCGTACGCGGCGAGACGAACAGCTGGTCCGCGATTTGCGGATTTGACGCGCCGGTTGCAACCAGATGCAAGACCTGGATCTCTCTGAACGAGAGATCGTATGGCCACGAAATCTGTTCCTCCGTGACCAGGACCATGTTGCGCTGACAAGGTATGATTGAAACCCGGTGGCAATGGCCGGCATCATCGCTCCACAGGAAGCGCCGCGGCATCCACGGCCTGAGCATTTCCAGGAGCTGTTGACGCAATGCGCCGCCTTCGCCGAGGTGGGGTCCCGGTGCGCGTGCCAGCAAATTAAAAGTTGCGCCACTCGAAGATATGACCAGCGCGAACGAATTAGGAGCTACGCCTTCGGCGAGCAGACGCGGCGTTCTCAGCCGGTCGCACAGCTCAGCCAGAATGGGGCGAAATCGCTGAGTGATCTCTCTGCGCTCATCCGTTGCGGCGCTCGAAGCCGTCCAGTTCATATGGAAGGCGCCGACGTAGCGTCCATCCGGTAACCGCAGGCACATGGTCGAGCCTTCGTGGAAGCCTGACGGAATGAGATATTCGCGGGCCGTCAGAGTGTCGGGAAACCAAAGATCCCAGTCCTGCTCACAGTCCCGCCACCTGAGAGAGCGCGGATCGTCGCGATGCGCAATGGCGAAGGCAGGATTGCCCGTCACGAAATCATCGTTGATGTGCTCGAGCAGTTTCTCGCAGTAACCGTCACTTGCAAGCGTCTGATGGAGATGGGTCTGAGACAGAGGATCCCAGGCCGTCAGAGTGAAAGCAGAGCACCGCACCAGGTCGCGGATAAGTCGCGTTACCTCCGAAGTTCTGTCAATCAGCTGCGCGCGTGGATCGACGGATGCCGCATCCCACGGAACAATCACCGAACTCTCTAAGTGTGCTCTCACTGCTTCCCCCTGAGATATTATTCCGGAAGGAGCCAGCCGGTAGCGTTCGGTTTGATGCTAATTTTCTTTTGAGCGGCTGTCGTGCCGCCTTATTGCTCTCGGCGGCTCGAATTGGCTCGTTTTGCTGACGAGCTTACGACAGATAAGACCTGTTGGCACCGGCTATTTTGCCTGTCCGACGACCGTAAAGGGCTGGCCGATTCGCTTGGGCCCGGCACTTCGGGGCCAACAATCATAAGTTGTTCTATGATGTCGGAGCTACATGAACTCGATGGCGCCTCGAGGGCTGCCGCATCGAACGGGCCAGTTCTTTCCGATCCAATGAGCCGTGCGCCACCCGCGCTGCCCCGCGCAAAATCGGTCAACTGACGTATTGAAGCAAGGTGTTGCGCGTCCGAAGCTTGGCAATGGCAGCACTTGATTTCGCAATGTCTGGCGACGGCGTTGGCAGGGAGAAGGTCTGCGGTGGGAGGCATCACACGCTCATCGATACGACGGCGAGAGGATGATCGGAAAATAGCTGCGATAAAGCCAAGAGGAGACGACAATGCCCAACTGCTCGGAAAGTCTCAGAAATGGCAGAGCCACGCGATGCGCAGTCTGTAATGGCAGGTTTGGCCTTATCCGGCACTACTCATGGCGGACCCCTCTTTGTTCAAAGAAGTGCGTCGATCGCTTCAGAGCTCGCCGGGAAGCCGACGGCAATTGGGTGGGCAAGCTACTCGCCGGCAAATCGATAACACACTCGGACGTTCAAACAGGGCCCGCGTGATTGTCTGCCGGCAGTGGCGCGGATGACCCTCCATCGGACGATCGGACCACGCTGGCGGCGATCGAGGAGCCTGGCAGGCGGATGGTCCGGCTGCGCAAAAAAGCTTAGTGCCGATATCAATTGACTTGCATAGAATAAAAATAACTTGCATGAAATGCAAAGCAGCGATACCGTTTTACGTATCGGTAAGCGCAGCCGGATCCATCAAGCCGATCTCGATAAGCGCAGGAGGAGGACTTGAAATGACTTCAAAGCTGACCAGACGGACAGTGACGGCAGCCCTTGGCGCGGGCTTGGCCATGCCCTGGATTTTGCGCTCACATGCCTTGGGCGGACAGCCCATCGTGATTGGAATTCCCGCAGCGCAGACGTCAGCCGCGGGGGTGGCTGATCATCTGGACTTCGTCCAGGGGACAACGCTCGCGGTCGAAGAGATAAATGCCACCGGTGGCGTGCTCGGCCGCGAGCTCAAGATCTTCACAGTCGATATTGATGTGCTCTCGCCGGAAAGCAGCAAGCAAGCGATTGCTGCATGTATCGATGCGAAAGTCGATGCCATCTCCTTTGCGTTTACGCTGGTGCCAGTGCCGGCGATGGATGCCTCCGTCAAATACAAGTGTCCTTGGATCCACGGCAGCGCACAACGTGCCGGGAGCGAGGCCGTCAAAAACAATCCCGAAAAGTATAGCCACGTCTTTCAGACGCCTCCCTCGGAAGTCGATTACGGCTGGACCTATCCAATCTGGCTCGAGCACGAAGAAAAACGAGGAGTCTGGAAACCCAAAAACCGCAAGGTTCACATCGTCCAGGAGCAGGTCGCTTACTGCCAAACTATTTCCAAAGCGGCGCAAGAGGCGTTCAAGAAGCGCGGCAACTTTGAAGTGGCGCGGATCACCGATATTCAATTTCCGGTCCAGGACTGGGCGCCGGTCATCCGCGAGATGAAGGAGGTCGGAGCTGCGGCGATCATGGTCGATCATTGGGTCGCGGCCGAATATGCGGCGTTCTGCAAGCAGTTCGTTGCCGATCCCGTGCCGGACTCTCTGGTCTACCTCCAGTACGGTCCTTCTCAGCCCGAGTTTCTACAGCTGGCCGGCAGCTCTGCAAACGGCTTCGCCTGGTCGACGACCATGGGTCTTTATGCAGACGAGAGGGGGCGCGCGTTCGCGCGCAAATACAAGACGCGCTTCCCGGGAATCATGGGATTTGCCTATCCGAGCATCTCGTACGACCAGACCTACTACCTGAAAAGGGCTTGGGAGGCGGTCGGCGATCCCCGCAAATTCAAGGAGGTCTGTGACTGGATCCGGGCCAACCCTCAGCGCGGGGTCAGTGGCTTCATGAACATGAACAATGCGTATCAGGAGAGTTTTCACTTCCCGAACAATGGCGGTGACACGCTTCAAGTGTCTGACATCGATAAGGGCGTGTCTCAGCTCTACTTCCAGGTTCAGGGCGTGGAGCACAAGCTGATCTTCCCGAACGAAGTTGCCGAATCCAAGCTTCAAAAGGCTCCCTGGTGGTCCTGATGTTGAAGAACACGTACGAGAGCCGATCTTGGGGCAACAAACCCTTTCAGCCGCTGTTCTCGTGCAGCGGCATCCATCTCGACCTCGGCGGACGGGAAATCCTTCGCAACATCAATGTTCACGTCGGGGTCGGGGAGGTACTCGGCGTCATTGGTCCCAATGGCGCCGGTAAGACGAGCCTGTTCGAAGTGTTATCCGGGCGAATGGCACCTAAGGCGGGTCAAGTGACCTTCAAGGGTCAGGATGTCACCTCGCTGCCATTGCACCGAAGAGCCAGGCTCGGGATCGGCCGGACCTACCAGACGCCGGTTATTCCGGAAGAGTTGACGGTCGGCGAAACCTTCAAGGCCGCGCGACAAGCCTTTCAGCCCTATCTGACGAAGTTCGATGCGGAATATGGCGCTGAGCTCGTCAATTTGAAAGTGGACGAGGATGTCCCGACAGCTCAGCTCGAAACACTCAACCGCAGAAAGCTTCTGCTCGCCTGCCTTCTGATGCGCCGGCCCTCGTTGTTGCTGATGGACGAGCCCGCAGCCGGTCTGATCAATTCTGAGGTGGAGGAAATCGATTTCCTCCTCCGGCTGCTGTCAAAGGAAATGAACATCGCGATCATCATCGTTGAGCACCGAATTGAGCTTTTGGGAACGATTGCGGATCGCGTCATGGTGATGGATGCAGGAGAGGTAATCTCCGAAGGCTCGATGGCGAAGGTGCTCACCGATCCCAAGGTCCACGCAGCCTACTTTGAAAACGTAGACGAGGCAGCCTGACATGAACGTCATGCAGCAGGACTTGGGCCGAACGGCACATACGCAGGTGCAGCGACGCGAGGTGCTCAACGTCTGCGGCCTATCGGCCGGATACGGCCCCATGAGGGTCATTCACGACCTTGATCTGATTGTCAGTTCCGGAGAACGCATCGGCATCGTGGGCCTGAACGGCCACGGAAAATCGACCCTGTTCTACGCCATTGCCGGACTGACGGGATGGCAACGGGGTTCCATCAAGCTCAATGGCATCGAAGTCGGCCGTACGCGCAGCCAAGGCCCTGGACGATACACGCACCAGATTGTGCGCGCAGGTCTCGCTCTCATCCCGCAAGGCGATGAGATCTTTCATGGTCTGACTGTCGAAGAGCATCTTGATTCCGGGGCCTTCACCTTGCGCTCCTGGCGCGAGCGGAAGGAACGCAAGGAGCGCATCCTGCAGATTTTTCCACCTCTGAAGAAGCTGATGGCTGTTCCCGTTGGTCGACTGTCGGGTGGTGAGCGACGAATGGTGTCGATCGGCCGCGGCTTGATGGGGGAGGCGTCGCTCTTTCTGGTCGACGAACCATCCCTCGGGCTCGCGCCAAAAATCGGCAAGAACGTCATCGACGCGCTCATGGCGCTCGATCTCGGCGGGTCCGCGATGGTGATCGCGGAGCAGAATGTCTCCCTGCTTGAGGGGCGTGTTGATCGGATCATCGGGATGCATGTGGGCAAACTCAAGGGCGAGGCATCTGCCGCGCTGATGCTGCACGACCACGGAAGGGCGTGACGATGGATGTCTGGTTTGTTGTCAGCAATACGATTCTATTAGCGTGCATTTACGGCACGCTTGCCATCGGCGTATCCATCACATGGTCAAGCCTGGGGCTGCTCAATCTTGCCTATGGGTTCATCTTCGCATTTGCAGGCTATGGTGCCTGGCTATTTGCCCAGCATGTCTCGACCTGGGGACCGGCCGTTCTTGCAAGCGGTGTTCTGGCCGGGGCTTTAGGCGGACTGCTTGTCTGCGCGCTCGCCTTCATTCCCATCCATGACAAGCCGAACTTTACCATCCGCGGGTTGATTGCGACGCTTGCGATCAACCTGATCGGAACACAGTCGCTGCTGTGGTGGTTCGGACCGCGCTCCAAGAGCTTGCCCGAGATCTTTGGAACCTGGAAGCTCTCTCTTTCCGGAATGACCTTGACGGCCGATAAAGTGGGCAACGTCATCACGTCGGTCGTGATGCTTCTGCTCGTGCTCAGGTGGATGCGGTCAAGCCGCCGCGGACTCGAGATCCGCGCAATGATGATGAATCCTCATGCCGCCTCCATCGTCGGCATCGGCGTGCGGCGAACATCATTCTACGTGATGGCGATCACGGGAGCCCTGGCAGGGTTGGCAGCAGTCCTTCTGTCGCAGACCTATTACATTTCTCCCTTTGGCGGTCTTACGCCGATGATCAAGGCCGTGAGCATTGCGCTGTGCGGCGGGCTTGGAAGCGTCCAAGGCGCAGTCATTGCCGCGGTCGTGCTCGGACTGAATGAAGCGCTCACAACAGTTTCGATCGGCGGCCGCTACGTCCTGATCACGCAGTTCTTGATGATCATCCTGATCCTGCTGGTACGCCCGAGAGGGATCGCGGGAATTCTCGACCGGGCCAGGGAGGCTTAAAGCATGACTGAGGGCAGCCAAGCTCAAAGAACGTGGCGAAACCCGTTGTTCGCCTGGGATAGCGGGCAGGAAGTAGAACAGCTTCCGACCGCGTCCTACGTCAGTCACCAGGAGATCTGGGAGACAACGCGCTCCTCAAGGACCAAGCTCTTTCAGGTCGGACGGCTGCGGTACTACCACAAATGGGCAGGCCACGGCCAACGCACCTGGCGCCGCCGCCGCTACTGGCCGACGCGCCGCCGCATGCTGCGTATTCGGGGAGAGTACAACGACAAAAGCCTTCGACGCGAAAAGACCATTGTCGACAAGCGTCCGATCTGGTGGGTGATGGGACTGATCGCGTTGGCCTTGGTCCCCTTGGTCGCCCCCGAGAGCCTGGAAAACACGCTGCTCACGGCTGGCGTGACCTTCGGAATCTATGCCGCTATCAATCTGTGTTGGATGCTGGTTATCGGCACCGCGAGCATCTTCTCGCTGGCCACCTATGCCATCGTCGGTACGGCCGCATTCATTACGGCATATGCGTCGACCACCCTTGGCCTGCCCTGGTGGCTGTTGCCGCCGCTTGGAGCGATCGTCGGGTTCATCTTCGGGGGCATCATTGCGCTGCCGGCAACGAGGCTCGATGGCTTCTACTACGCCTTGTTGACGCTCGGGCTCAATGAACTCTGCCGCGTGTATTTCGTGACGTCCAGAGAGTTCGGCTCGGCCACCGGCGGGCTCTATGGTGCCGCAACATACATCCCCCAGGACTGGTCTTCGACCGGACAGCTGCAGCTCGCCTACTATGCTTGTTTTGCGCTGATGTTGCTTGCGCTGCTGCTCTATCGTTTCATCAATGGGCGACGGCTCGGGCGCATATTGCGAATAGCGCCGGAAAAACGTGAGGCGTTTGCCGAAGCTACCGGCGTCAATTTCCGTCAGGCGCGCGTGCGCGTGTTCCTGATCTCCTCCGTCGGGCTGGGATTTATCGGCGGCTTCTATTCGGCAAATTACGGCGGCGTGGCGTTCTCCATCTTCAGTTTTGACACGGTGTTGCTGGGCCTCGCCATGCTCGTGATCGGGGGAATCGGACGGTCCGAAGGCGCTGTGGTCGGGACATTGATTGTCGTGTTCTTCGACAAAGTCCTGATTACGCTCGGACCGATACGCCTGATCATCATCGGGCTGATCATGCTGTTCGTTGTGCTCTATCTTCGCAACGGCCTGTTCGGCATCAAGCAGCAGTTCCGGACCTGGAGAAACAAGAAGAAGAGCGAGCGTCGCTCCGCCCGCGCCGAGAAGGGTGGCGAAATGCTGCCCGAGGAAGCGACCGAAGCCGATAATCCGGATGACGTCTATCGCCGCCGCTACGACAAAATGCAGCGCGAGTTCTTAAAAGAGCTGGTGACCCCTGAGGTGATTGAGGAGCATCGGCGCGCGCCGCAGGGCCAGCACAGCGAGTCATTGGAGCGGCTTCTGATCTACTTCAGGAATCAGCCGCAACCGGACAAATACGCGATCACCGCGCTTCAGTCGATCAACGGCTACCGAATTGTCGCGCTCTCAGGTCACCGGGGCGTCGCCCCTCGCGTGGTCGAGGACAAGATCTACAGGTCGCCTGTGGAAGCCTATCACGGGGTGTTTCTGCGCCGGGTGCAGGATCTTCTCGAGTCCTAAAGCCGCAAATTGAGACGCGGCACTGCTGAAAGTGGGGAGTCACGAGATGGCACAAGTTAAGCTCTTTGGCTATTCGGACAAGATTTCGGTCAAGCCGGGAGATGTCATCCAGTTCCATGTCAATGCCGACGGGACAGAGGTCGCCGAGGCGCAACTGGTGCGCCTGATCCATGGTGATGAGCATCCGGCAGGGCCAGGATTCGTCGAACAGGAGATCGACTGTTCCGTTAACGGAGCTTGGCGCGTCGAAAAACAATACACGCAAGTCGGCTCCTTCCTCGAGGTCGGGGACATCGAGCGCCGGCTGGCGCTCGAGGGTAGCTTCACTGTGTTTGCATTTGTCCACCCGTTGTGGCCGCAGGTGGGCACCCGGCAGTGCCTGGTGGGGCGCTGGGACAACGACAAGAATTGCGGGTTTGGCCTTGGCATCAAGCAAAATGGGCTCTTGGAGTTCTGGGTCGGGCAGGGCGACGAGGTCGATTACCTGGAAGCCGAAGTGCCGCTTAAGGCCAACATGTGGTACTTTGTGGCCGCGAGCCTGGATGCGAAAACCGGTCGCGCGACGCTGTACCAGGAAGGCGTGGTCAACCGGTACAACAGCGTGCTCGGCAAGGTCGCGCCGCTCGACCTCAATTCGCACGTCTCTGAAGTCTTTCGGTTTCGCCCGAAGCATTTGGCCGACACGCCGTTCTTGATGGCAGGATCGCGGGACTGGCACGAAAAGCGTGGGCACTTCGTCTCGCAGCTTTATTGCGGCAAGATCGATCGACCTGGATTGTTCGATCGCGTGCTGGGGCGCGATGAGCTCGACCTGATCAGGAGCGGGGACAGGCCGCCGGCCAAAGGCATGGTGGCGTATTGGGACACGACCCACGGATACACCGATCAAGGAATCGGCGATACGGTAACTGACGTCGGTCCGTTCAAGCTGCATGCGAAAGGCTACAATCGGCCTGTTCGTGCGCAGACAGGGTGGAATTGGAGCGGGCGCAATGATTGTTTCCGCTTGGCGCCAGATGAATACGGAGGGGTCGAATTCCACTCCGATGCCCTCATCGACTGCAATTGGAAGGTAACAAAAGCTCTGAAGCTGCCCGATGATCTGCGCAGCGGCGCGTACGCCATGCGTTTGCGCGCAGGGCCCGGCACGGGCCTCGGTGAGGAATATATCCCATTCTTCGTTCGCCCGAAGGTGCCGACCGGCCGCATCGCCTTCCTCGTGCCAACGGCAAGTTACCTAGCGTACGCCAACGAGCATCTCAGCTTCGATGCTCCCATCGTTCAGGGCATGACGGGGATGACGCCCATTCTGACGGACATCGACGTTGAAATGTACAAGAACCCTGAATTCGGGCACGGCTGTTACGATTCCTGGGCCGATGGTCAGGGTGTCTGTTACAGCTCCTATCGTCGTCCGGTCGTCAATATGCGGCCGAAATACCGCATCTCGAGCATGGATATCACCTGGCAATACCCTGCCGACCTGTCGGTGATCGCTTGGCTCGAACACCACAATTACGACTACGACGTCTTGACCGATGAGGACCTCGATCTCGAGGGGGTTGCTGCGCTCAAGCCATATCGCTGCGTGATCAGCGGCACGCATCCGGAATACTATTCCGAGCGGATGATGGACGCGACGGAAGACTACATCGAGGGAGGCGGTCGCTACATCTACCTCGGCGCCAACGGATACTATTGCAATGTGGCCATTCGACAGGATGAGCCTTGGGTGCTCGAATGCCGCAAGTTCGGCGACACCTGGAAGGCATGGGAGGCGCGGCCTGGCGAGCACTACATGGCCACCACGGGGCAAAAGGGTGGCCCCTGGAAATGTCTGGGCAGGCCGCCTCAGAAGATCATGGGTGTTGGCTTTGTTTCCGAGGGGTTTGGCAGGAGCGAGCCTTTTTACCGCATGCCGGACAGTTATGATCCGCAGCTCGCCTGGATTACCGAAGGGATAGAGGGGGAGATCATCGGCGACTTCGGCCTCGCCTATGATGGAGCTGCCGGCGTCGAGCTCGACCGTTACGATCTGACGCTCGGAACGCCGCCGAACGCGAAGGTGATTGCATCGTCTGGCGGTCACACCGACAACTATATTACGCACGTGCAGGTCCAACTGCACCAGCATCCAGGCATCACGGGGAGTTACGATTACCGCGTGCGTGCGGACATGACCTATTTCGCCACGCCGAATGATGGCGCCGTATTCTCTTGCAGCTCCATTGCTTTCGGCCAGGCGCTGCCGGCAAACGGTTTCGATAACAATGTCTCTCGGCTGCTGGCAAACGTCGTGAATGCGTTCGCCAAACCTGGGCCGCTACCGGATGCGGCACGCCCGGAAACAACGCCGCCAGAGGCAGAGCCTGTTGCTTCCTAGGCCTCGCCGGAAACATCCAAAAAAGGGGTCACAAACGTGCCGAACGCAGTGCAAGTCGAGGACAGGGACGAACTCTTCAAGGAGATGTTCGAGGCAAAGCAGCGCGAGTTCCTGCGAACGCTCGTCACCGCCGAGGTGATGGAGGAGCACCGGCTCGCTCCTTGCGGCCAACACAGCGAGCCGCTGGATCGATTGCTGCTCTATTTCAATCGCCGCCCCTTGGCTGAGCGGTATGCCATCCTGACTGTCGAGCCGTTCAGGGCCTATCGGGTGGTGGCTCTTTCTGGACAACGTGGCGTGCCTCCGAAGGCGGCGGATCAGAAGACGTACGCCTCCCACACGGACGCACAGCACGCGATCTTTCTGCGTAACGTGCAAGCCTTGCTCGAGTCCTAGTCCAGCTGTCGCTTCGACTTTGCGTCACTTAGACTTTCCGTCACTTGGACTTTGTGTCGCTTTGACGATCCTGTTCCCCCGAACTGGAAGCCGGAAAAATTCTGGAGTTTGTAAATGACAAAACCTAAGCTCTTCGGCTATTCGGACAAGCTTTCAGCCAAACCGGGCGATCTCCTTCAGTTTTATGTGAATGCGGAAGACGCCGATCGCGCCGAAGCGAAATTGGTGCGGCTGATCCATGGCGATCAGCATCCTTCTGGACCAGGGTTTATGGAGGAAGAGATCAACTGTGAAGCAAACGGCACCTGGCGGGTCGAAAAGCAGTACACCCAGCTCGGCTCGTTCCTGGAAGTAGCCGACCCCGCGCGCCACTTGGCGCTGGAAGGCAGTCTGACCGCCTTTGCCTTTATCTGCCCGACGCGGCCGCAAGCCGGATGCCGACAGTCCCTGATCGGTCGCTGGGATGACCAGGAGGGATGTGGATTTTCCCTCGGCATCTCGGAGAACGGCCGGCTCGAGTTCACGGTGGGACAAGGTGCAAAGATCGATCGTCTCGAAGCCAGTGTCCCTCTGCAGGCGAACACGTGGTATTTCGTGGCGGCCACCTTCGATGGAGCAACAGGTCAGGCACGCCTCCTCCAGGAAGGCGTCCTCAATCGCTACAACAGTCTGCTCAGCAGAGTGGCGCTTGTCGAACACCACGCTCATGCAGCTCGCAGCCTTCAGGCGCGGCAGAAGAATCTTCCCGGCACGCCGTTTCTGATCGGCGGCGCGTGGGATTGGCAGGATGGCCGCGGTCAGTTCGTATCGCAGCTCTATTGCGGCAAGATTGACCGACCCGGACTGTTTGATCGCGCGCTTTCGCCCGAGGAACTGGGGCAGATCAGATCCGGCCACAAGCCGTCCTCGCAAGGTATGGTGGCCTATTGGGATACAGCTGCCGGTTATAGCGAGACAGGTATCGGCGACACCGTTACTGACATAGGTCCTTTTCGGCTGCACGCCGAGGGACGCAATCGGCCGGTGCGGGGCCAGACCGGCTGGAATTGGAGCGGCCGTAATGATTGCTTCCGCCTTGCGCCACAGGAATATGGCGGCATCGAATTCCACGCCGATGCCCTGACCGATTGCAATTGGAAGCTGACCAAGGCAGTCAAGCTGCCTGAGACTTTGCGAAGCGGCGCTTATGCGATCCGCCTGCGGGCAGGTGAAGGAACCGGCTTGGGCGAAGAATACATCCCGTTCTTCGTCCGTCCGAAGGCGCCGAAAAGCCGGATCGCGTTCCTGTTTCCGACCGCAAGCTATATCGCCTACGCCAATGAGCGTCAGAGCTCCGAGGCACCAATCACCCAACCCGTTACCGGCATGCCGGCCGTGTTGTCCGAGATCGACGTCGAACTCGCGGAGCGCTCCGACCTAAGCCTGTCCGCCTGCGATCACCATGCCGACGGGCAGGGCGTTTGCTATAGCTCCTACCATCGCCCGATCATCAACCTGCGCCCGAAATACCGCTCATCCAGCACAAACCTTGCCTGGCAATTCCCGGCCGACCTGTCGGTCATCGCCTGGCTCGAGCACCAGAACTACGAGTACGACGTTCTGACCGACGAAGACCTGGAACGTGAAGGGGTAGCGGCGCTCGAACCGTACACCTGTGTCATCAGCGGCACGCATCCGGAGTACTATTCCGAACGGATGTTGGATGCGACTGAGGATTACATCGCAAACGGTGGCCGCTACATTTATCTCGGCGGCAATGGCTTTCACTGGAGCGTGGCGTTCCGCGACAATGAGCCATGGGTGATGGAATGCCGCAAATTCGGTCCGGCCTGGAAAACCTGGGATGCGCGCCCCGGGGAATACTATATGGCCACCAATGGTCAAAAAGGAGGGGCGTGGCGGGCACAAGGCAGGCCGGCGCAAAAGGTCGTCGGCGTTGGCTTCATCTCGGAAGGGTATGGAAAGAGCCAGTTTTATCGCAGAATGCCGGACAGCTATCACCGGACAGTCTCCTGGCTCACCAAGGGAATTGACGGAGAGATCATTGGAGATTTTGGTCTCGCCTACGGCGGCGCTGCCGGCGTGGGACTGGACCGCTGCGATCCGGCGCTCGGAACGCCACCGCATACAAAGCTGATCGCCTCTTCAGGTGGCCACACCGATAACTACCTGGTCAACCCCGAGGTCATTCACTATGCCTTCGAGGGCCTGTCAGGATCATACGATTATCGCGTCCGCGCCGACATGGCCTATTTCACGGCGCCGCACCATGGTGCGGTCTTCTCCGCCGGATCCGTCGCCTTTGGACAAGCGCTGCCGGTCAACAATTTCGACAATAACGTGTCTCGGCTGCTGGCAAATGTCGTGGACGCATTCGTGAGGCCGGGAGCGCTGCCCGGATCGTGGTGGATCAGCGAGGAGAAGCAATGGCGATGAAGCAATCTCGCCAAGTGTTGGGGCTCGCTGCTCATCGTCGGCAGCCGCAGAAATAGCTCCTGGAACACATGCTCGTAAGGCCGAAGGACCTACTGTGGAGCCGTAACATTCGTGCCCGGTCGTAGAGAGGAGGTTTTTAAGATCACAGGGCCACTTGGCAGACCCACTCCGTGCGCCTGGACCAGGCGATCGCACTCCGTTGACGGCCGCGCAGCCATGGAACTCGACATACTCGATGCTCGTCTTCTTGATCTCGTGCAACACAACAATCGTCTGAGCAGTGAAGCGCTCGGCGAAAGGGTCGGCTTGTCTGCATCCGGAGTTCAGCGTCGACTGAAGCGCCTGCGATCGAAACGCGTGATAGAAGCGGACGTTTCAATCATTTCTCCGAAAGCCATCGGACGGAACGTAACCATGTTGGTCCTCATTTCGTTCGAGCGCTCTCGGGCCGACATCCTTGATCGCTTCAAGCGCTCAATCTGCAAGATGACTGAGGTGATGAGCGGATTCTACGTGACCGGTCAGGCCGAAATCGTCCTGCTGGTGACGGCTCATAGTATGGAAGAGTACGAGCAATTCACCCGGCGCCTCGTCCATGAAACGCCGGATATCAAGCGTATTGACACGATGGTCGTTTTGGATCGGTTTAAGGCCGGCTTCACATTACCAATGGCGTCTATCGCGTGCTGGTGATCAAACCTGACGTCACACTGGATTAGATGGTGCCTCCTTCAGTGCACGCGACTTGGTATCATCTCTCTCTCTGTGAACCTCGGGGACATGTTGTTGAGCCGGCGACTATCGTCCGCATCGACTATCCCGAGTTTGTATCGTACGCCGTCATGCTCTCGTTCTTGCTCTGGCCATGGGGGCGGCCGTGGATCGCGAACGGGCCGCAAAGGAGTGCGGGCTTAATTCTGACGATCTTGAGGCGGCGATGGCTGGTGGGCACGCGTGCGCCAGGACAGATTCGGCGCGAGAATACGTAGAGACACTGGGCCCGATGAGGTGAATCGATCCTATCGCGGAGGAATCCATGAAGGATTGCGAGCTACTTCGTGTGCCCACCGCTCCTCTTGCGTCGATGACGCCCGGGGCGCTTTCTTGCGCGATGCAAATATTTTTGAATTTAGACGAATGAGCAGTCCCGTACAAAGCCTTCACGGCGCTGGCCCACGCGTCGGGACAGCCCGCACAGTGTACTGAAAAGGACCTGCCAATCGGCATTCCGTTTCTTGCGAAGGATGGACGAGATGAGATTCTCTTGTGACTGGCGGGTCAGCTCGAGCAGATGAGCCCTTCGAATGATCCTTACCTGTCGCCGGTCGGGAACAGCTGACTGCATGCGGACGTGCAACGAGGTCGTCCTGATGGAGACGTCGGGGGCCGCTACGCCAAGTCGGGCGGACTGGCGAGGAGAAGCATTGGCAAAAAGGCGACGGAGTGCTGTCGGTAGGTGCAAAAATGCTCAAGACGTCATATCCTGACAGGTGAATTCCTGCAGGAGACGTCGAATTGAGCAAGGTCAAGCGGGCCGACCATAAGCGCCGGGGCAATGTCAAGAAGGGGCGGGCTGTCGAGCAGGCTCCACCTCCCGCCGAAACAGCGGTTGCGAAGCCGCCGATCGACGAGAGGACGGGCGCTGCCATTCGCCGTGCCAGGGTCGAGCGAGGACTTACGCTCAGCGATGTTGCGTCAGCCGCAAGCATTTCGGTCCCGATGCTCAGCCGCTTTGAAACTGGGCAGTCCACCGCCAGCCTTGTGCTGCTTGAGCGTATCTGTGCGGTGCTGGGAACAGACCTTCCGACCTTATTTAGCGAGGTCGAGCAAGCAAGCGGCGAGGCTCAACTCATCAAGGCCTCTGACCAAATGGAGGTGGTCCGCTCAGGGACCAAGCACGGGCACACCTATCGCTTGCTCTCATATCACAAGGGTCCGCGAAAGCTCTTCGAACCTTTCCTCATCAACATGGATAAGGAGAGCGAGAGCTATCCGCGGTTTCAGCATCCCGGCACTGAATTCATCTACATGCTGAGCGGCCGCATGGAGTATCGCTTTGGCGACAGAACGTTTCTCGTTGAGCCGGGTGATGCATTCACGTTCTCGGGCAGCGTTCTCCATGGTCCGGAAAAGCTGCTGGATGACCGCATTCAGTTCATCACGATTATCATATATGCGGAATAACGTTGACGGCTGCTCAAACTCGGGAGACCGATGCGTCCAATAGTGGAAGTGGACCCGGCTGAGAACATGTGATTCGTAAGGAGCCCGCTTCTCGCAGGCGGCCAGTTGGCGGAGTTCTGCTCGACGCCAGCCTCCCCAACTCCCTGCGGGCCGCACCGAGCATGATCGGGCCATGCATGGCGACCACAAGCATACATGACGCCGTCGACCTGCGCACGATATGATGGATCCGCGCGCCTTGGTGGATCGGCCGTGCATTGACCGCCACGCAACGCGATCGCCGACGTTACCAATGATTTGTCTCCCGTTTCCGAAAGTCGCCATATCCTCATTTATTTATAGGATTGAGAGGGGAGCAGCTTTGAGAGGTCGACGAGATTGTCACTAGGCACAGATATCTCGGCCGCACCAGCGACCTAGCGCCCGGCAACGCGATCATGCGGGCGCGGGCTGTGCCGCATCACGCTGGGGGCCATGGTTTAGTTCGAGTTTCCGGAAATTGAAAGCGCCGCCGGACGAATAGGTCGCAATCCGTCGAAAAGGGGCTCTTGAAAGCGGGATTCGAGCGTCAACACGACGCTCATTGCATTAATCAAAATCAAATCGTCGTTACAGTCATAGGGGTCGGGCCGCAGAAATTTCAGATGCTAGGGGACGGACCGCACTATGACCGACCACGTGCCTGCTGTCTTGGAAGCGCTTGACAGTTCCGGAAATGTAGCTGTCAAGCCAGTGCCCGGCACACATCAAATGCTTCGCCGGCCTGCTACGGTGTGTCCTGATAGGCGATCCTTCGTCAAAAACGCGATTCTTGCGAAAATTTCTCTGCAAGATCTTGCGGCTATAGGGCAGTTCCTTGAGCCGGTCGTCCTGAGAGAACGCATGATTCTGCAAGAGCCGAAGAGGCCTGTCGAACACGTCTATTTCATGGAATCGGGCCTCGTCTCGCTAAGGATTGTCGCGGCGGGAAGCATGCTTGAAACGGCGGTAATAGGATATCGGGGTGTCGTCGGCACTTCGTTCTTATGGGGAGCGTATCCCTCCACTCATCAATCTGCGGTGCTATTTCCCGGAAGCGCGCACAGGATCCGGGTCGAGGATTTGCGCCAGATGATGAAAGAGCGGCCGGGCATCCGAGAGCGTCTCTTTGAGTACCTTCAGGCGCTGACGTTTCAATGCATCCAGGCAGGGTTGTGCGGAGTTCGGCACGATCGCGAGCAGCGGCTCGCGAGCTGGCTGTGTCTAGCGAGTGACGCAATTGACGCACGCGTGCTGCCAGTTACCCATGACTACCTTTCCTCAGTCTTGGGATTGCGCCGCGCCGGGGTTACGGAAACGCTGATCCGACTCGAAAAACAAGGAGTGATTCGAAAGATGCGCGGCGTCTTGCAGATCGACGAGCGCAAATCCCTCGAGCAAAAGGCATGCTGTTGTCACAAGCTAGTCTCAAGTGCTTATGCCTCG
Source organism: Bradyrhizobium sp. ORS 86 (assembly GCF_045571475.1). Lineage (NCBI taxonomy): Bacteria > Pseudomonadati > Pseudomonadota > Alphaproteobacteria > Hyphomicrobiales > Nitrobacteraceae > Bradyrhizobium > Bradyrhizobium sp. ORS 86. The sequence continues at coordinate 2,128,965 of NZ_CP120699.1, forward strand.
TCTCAGTCCACTTGCTCACCACCGGAGCCGGCGAGCTAGCAGAGCCGCCAAGGTGCTCTTCTTTCAACGATTCCAGCGCGGGGGCTCGATTTCTTCCGTAACGGTTGCGCTCAATGTGAGCTCCAAGCAGTTTGGACGATCTTTGCGAAAATAGAGCACTACTTGGTCCCATGTGAGGGGCGTCCATGCGGCGAGGTGCCGCGATATTCTTACAATCTGGCTGCTGAAATCTCCCGTGGCTCGACAGAGCGGCGGAGCTGTGTCGCGAGATGGATTGAGATTGGAGACGCTCAGTGCCTGACCTGAGCGTTGGAAAGGTGGCCTTCGAAGAGGTGACCGAAGATTGGTTTTGTGGCTTAACTGGCTTTGAAACAGCCCGGCGGCCTAATGTCCTGAGTCACAAGTTCGCATTATTAGATTCGCGTCAGTATCGCATCGCTGTCGCCGCGCACAATAGACGACGCGCATCGAAGCGGTGATCGTGGCGACGCTGGAGAGTGCTCCCAAGAACGCCACGCATTGGAGCTCGCGGGGCATGGCGAAGCAAAGCAGCCTGTCGGTCTCAAGCGTGCAGCGCGTCTGGCGAGCTTTCGGTTTGCAGCCTCATCTGATGGAGACGTTCAAGCTCTCGACCGACCCGGATTTCGTGGCCAAGGTGCACGATGTGGTCGGCTTCTCCGTCTCCCTACCCCCAGCGTCGTCCTGTGTGTGGACGAGAACTCCCAAATTCAGGCGCTCGACCGCAGCCAAGTTACCGATGCGCCCCGGTAGCACGGCGCAGCTACGACTACACGCGGCGCCACGGAGTTCCGCAAGTTCCTCGACGAGATCGAGGCCGCTGTCCCGCGCGGTCTCGATGTCCATCTCGTCATGGACAACTATGCCATGCGCAACCCCCCATTGATCCGCAGCTGGCTCGCCGAGCGGCCGCGCTGGCATGTCCATCTCACGCCCACCAGTTCGTCCTGGTTCAATCAGGTCGAGCGCTTCTTCGCGCTCATCACTGACAAGAAGATTCGGCGCGGCATCTATCGCAGCGCCCAAGCTCCGCGAGCAGACATCATGGACTTCATCAGTCATCACAATACCGATCCCAAGTCATTCAAATGGACCAAGCCCCACAAGAGTCTGAGTACCAATGCGCGATGCAGGGACGGAGCCGTGTGTAGTAGTGACGAAGGCACTGTAATGGTGGCGGAGCGAAGGCACGGCACTGTCCCGCTTGATTGGAAGAACAACCGGAAACGGGAGGACTCTTTTGGGTCAAGCAAGGCCGTATGACATCCCCAAACGCTGGGTTTAGGAGGCGTACAAACGGGTTAAAGCAAATCGGAGGCGCAGCCGGTGTGGACGAGCAGTCGATCGAGGTGTTCGAGGCAGACTTGCAGAGCAATCTGTACAAGCTCTGGAATCGAATGTCTTCGGGCAGCTACTTTCCACCGCCGATCAAGCGTGTGCAAATCGACAAGCGCGACGGCGGGAACAGGCCGCTAGGAATTCCTACGGTGTCGGATCGCGTTGCTCAGGCGGTCGTCAAAGGATATCTGGAGCCGGATTTGGGGAAACACTTTCATCCAGACTCGTTCGGATATCGACCTGGAAAATCGGCGCTCGATGCCGTTGGGGTTGCTCGCCAGCGATGCTGGCGGCATCCCTTCGTGCTCGATCTCGACATTCGGGCCTATTTCGACTCGATATCGCATGAGCTTTTGCTCAGGGCGATTCGGAAGCACACGGACTGCGCTTGGGTGTTGTTGTACATTGAATGGTGGCTTAAAGCTCCCGTTCAACTGGAAGACGGCACCCCCGATCCCCCGAGAGAAGGGTACGCCGCAGGGCTCGGTGGTATCACCGCTGATGGCGAATCTCTTTCTTCACTATGCGTTCGACATGTGGATGCGAAGAAATCATCGGAGCATCCCGTTCGAGCGTTATGCCGATGATATTCTCTGCCATTGCGACAGTGAGCGGCAGGCACAAGAACTGAAGGAGGCGCTTGCGAAGCGCTTTGCTGAATGCGGACTGGAGCTTCATCTGGACAAGACGAAGATAGTCTATTGTAAGGATGACGACCGGCGAGGTGATTATCCTGAACAGAAATTCGACTTTTTGAGCTACACGTTCCGTGCCCGTCCGTCGAAGAGCCGTTGGGGAAAGCACTTCGTCAACTTCAGCCCCGGCGTCAGCAATGCCGCGGCGAATGCAATCCGACAGGAAATCCGTGCCTGGCAACTACGCTGCCGGGCGGATAAGAGGATAGACGAGGTGGCGAGGATGTTCAACCCGATCATTCGAGGTTGGATGAATTACTATGGTCGGTACTACAAATCGGCGCTTTACCCGACACTACGCCATCTCGACCGATGTCTCGCGCGATGGGCGATGTCGAAATACAAACGTCTGCGGCGACATCGAAGACGGGCAGAGCATAGGGTACGGGACATTGCTTGCCGCACCCCCACGCTGTTGGCCCATTGGCCGATGCTGCACAAGACGGGCGGCTGGACCGTAAGAGCCGGATGAACGGAGACGTTCACGTCCGGATCTGTGAGCGCCTGGGGGCGGGCGCACTGGAGGCGAGCAAAGGCACAGATTATCGTCCTCCCCGTCCCACGGCGGTCGAGGTGGTCGTCGCAATGTTTCCTCTTTAGCCGCGGGCGATCGCTGGTAACGTGCCTACGACAGGACGACTTGGAGCAACGAAAGCCGATCGTTGTTCTGTTTCTGACGGCGAAGGAACGGCCGTCGGGTTCAAAACAGCGCTCGTCGGTTCCGGTCTCTGAAAATTTGTAAGCGTAGTCAGAAACTTGATAGTTGCACGGCGTTGGCATGGCCATTGCTACCGGGAGCCAGTAGAACTGATTGAGGTGCGGGAGCTATTTCGACGCCTAAACTAGGCGATGCTTCCCGTCCGCGAGAGCCGTATCTCATTTGCGAAAAAGGGATAAGCGCGCCATGAGGGGAAGTTCTCGTTACCGCCGAGCTCGATCCTTCCAGGGCCAACACATTCGGTTGAATGACATCGTGAACGGTCGAGCATCAAACTTCGGGAGCGCCGAGTTTGAGAAGTCATAAGGCGACATCTCCCTCTCCGGATCCGCCCATGCAAGCTAGGGAGGAAGCATCTCGTGGGGTAGCGATCTCCCGCGACCGGACATCTGGATCACCGCTGATCTCAGCTCGGCTACGAAATCTGCGTTGCGGACGCGACGCGTCGCCGCACGCTCTGACGGAGCGCAATAACTTGTCGACTGGCATCACGATAGTGAAGGTCATACTCAAACTGGTCGATAGTAGACATTCGGTCGCTATTGCGGCCTATTTGACGTTAAGCAGGCTAACATAAATAAGGAAGGTGACCTTTGCCAATCGACTATCCGGCGGTACTCAACCTCAAGTCCGAAGCCGCTCCCTATTCGTGGGGTGATCGCGAGGTGATGCTCTATGCACTCGGCATAGGCATGGGCTCCGATCCTTTGAACGAAAAGGAGCTACAATTCGTCAACGAGGCATTTGCAACCTCTAAGCCACTAAAGGTGGTTCCAACCTTCGCTTCGATCTGCGTGTGGGGGGCACGACCCGGAATTATCGATCTTAACCGCGTTATGGTCGTTGATGGCGAACGCGACATCACATTTCACAAGCCGATCCCTGTCGCGGCCAGCGTTACGGCGGATGCGCGCATACGCGGCGTGTACGACAAAGGCAAGGAGAAGGGCGCGATCATTCAGAACGAAGTGATCGTCAGAGATGGCGAGGGTGACAAGATCGTCACGATCGCATCTTCAACCTTTGCGAGGGGAGACGGCGGCTTTGGGGGACCAGCGGAGGGAATGCCACAGCCACACCAAGTGCCGCGCCGAGCGCCGGACAGATCGATCGATATACCGATTCGGCCCGACCAGGCCCTGATCTATCGTCTGTCGGGTGACCGTAATCCCTTGCATAGCGATCCTGAATTTGCGCGTCAGGCTGGTTTTCCCAAGCCCATTCTCCATGGTATGTGCACTTACGGACTGACCTGCAGGGCCGTTTTGCAGACCTATGCCGACTACGATCCCTCTGCCTTCCAGCGTCATCGCGTGCGCTTCTCTGCCCCAGTGTTTCCTGGGGAGATCATTTCGATCAATCTCTGGAAGGACGGCAACTCGATTTCGTTTGAAGGCCATGTTCGAGAGCGCCAAGTTACCGTCGCCAAGAATGGGCAGACGGTGTTACGCTGAATGCTTCCGGATCCGCTCCGCCCAATCAGCTGTCGAACGCCATGTGGAACTACCCCCTTTGCATCACGAAGAACTGCCTCACCCTCGGGTTCATGATTTTCGGTTGAAGGTTGGCTGCGCCGCGGACGGGACGGAGGAAGACGAAGCCGCGGCCCGATGAAGACCGAGATTGCAGCCCGCGAAGCTGACCGGCCGCTACGGCACTGTTGAAGGGTGCGCCTCCAATCAGCTTCGCTCCATCGAGCGACACCAGACGTGATCTCTTCGGCGGCCGCTTGACCACGGGCTACCGTCAGTGCCAATTGCCTTTAACGATTGGGGCTCACATGCGCGCGATCAGATTGGAATGCTGCGCGGCATCGGATTGGACTAGCTGCGCGCGATCATCGGAATCCGCACTTCGGCAGCCTTCGTTGGGCGCGCCATTAGAAGCTCCCTCCGATCGCTGCTTCGTATTCGGCAAGAGGACGCAACAACGAGGGCAGTGGAGAAGGTGCCGCGACTGTCGCTGTTGCCGGTCGGCAGACCGTGCCATTGCGACCGGGAATCCTGTCGATGACCCGCATCGGCGCCTGTCCGATTGCTTGTGGATCGCAACCTCGCGCATGCCGTGGCGGATGCACATCTCGCCGGCTGCAACCGTCATCGCCACGCGCTCGCCGATCAGCCGCCACGGCACCGAGTAGCTGTTCGTGTCGATCTCGACGGCACAATCGTTGCGGACGACGCGGACCAGGTCACGCAACGATCCGAACGAGGGCTGCCCTCCGAGCGGCTTCAACCGGTGTGCCCCATCACCTGCAAAGCGAGCGATCGGCGCCCCGCCGGCCGTGCCGTGGATACGCTACGTTCGCCGCCTCACGGTCTTACTCGGCGAGATGCGCTTCGAATGCCTCCCGGCTAGCGAAGGAATGTCCGGCGATCGCATTCTTCTTCACGTAATCGACATCATTCTCCGTCTTGCCCTTCGTGCGCGCCCGGTACAACTCGCAGGCGCGAGGACGGAAGCTCGAATGCTTCGCGAATGCAGTGAGTTTGGCGTTAAACTGAACGGACCGGCTCACGGCGTCGTGGAGCACTACGAGCGCGTGGATTGTCCACCAGCACTTCCTCCGGCAGACGGCCGAAGGCCGTGAATGCGCTCTCGCGCCCGGCGAACCAGTGCTCTCGCTTCTCGGTTCGGAACGCACGGACATGCAGCCGCAGCGAAATGCTCCAGCGCCGCCAGAACACGATGCTTTGATCTTCATCCGGCCGATCTCGACCAGACGCCGTCGAATTCGATCGGCCGCTGTCCGGCGTGTCTCGAACCGCGTCGTCGCCAGTGCTTCGGCCTTCAGGACCTGGTGCTGCACAGCCTGTTACAGCGTTGGCCGGCTGACTGCCACGCTTTCCTTGGCCTACAGGTCCTTGCGCGCTACATCCGCAACTCCATGCATGCTGTGCGTGTAGTCATATTGCAGCGAACGAACCGAATAAATTTGACTTATCCGGCGATTGGCTGTTGGCGTCACCCAGTGTCCACGCCAGGACGTCGAGGAAGTGCCGCAGGAGGCTTGCAAGTGCTAGTGTGGCTCGCCCCTTCATAGGTTCGCTCAGGTCCCGGCTACCGATTGCCTTGGTCAGATAAGAGACGACGGGATTGCGAAAGGGTCTTCGGAATGTACGGCTCCGCAGAGAGCGCGCTGCCGTGGGAATTTCTTTCGCGTGCTACCCGACGGGGAAATTGGTAACACAAAAGCTATTACCACAAATCTCGATCCCGAGCCGATCCCGACCTAATAAATCGTCAAGAGAATTCGAGTTGGCTTGGCAGGCACCTCTTTGCGCTCGCGACCGAGACAGGTCGCCGGCACCCGCTAAGTCGAAGGGCTGGCCAGAAACCGCACCTTCGTTTGGATTCCAGGTTGAACCTGCTCTACGTCGGGACTGCTGATCGCGCTAATCCGCGGTGATGCCGACGTTCAGCTACCAAAATCGATGGTCTCGTCGGATGAAGTCGTGGTAATCGTGGCAAGGTCACCTATCGGCTCCTCGATCGTGAACAGCGGGGTCTCCAGTCTATGGGCTGACGATGGACGGCGCTCGATAGCGACTGCTAGATCGTCGGACTGGGCCGGCGACATTGTCTGTCGCGAGCCGCAGCCCTATCGATTCCACCATCGCTCAAAAACGCTCTCCCGGCGTTAAATGTTAGCACACGCTTGCTCATATATATCGAACCGATGCTCGCCACTAGCATGGGTAGTGTCTCGATCGACGTTGATATTGTACGGTCAGTTGGTAACTGGCCCTGCAAGTGCGGATGCAGCTTAAATGTGTTGGCCGCGCGATTGCGTCTTAGTGACGGCGGCGCGGAGGTGCTCCACCCGTACATCACAGCTCCAACGCACATGACTCGGAAGGGTTGGGAGTTCGAATATGCGCATTGAAGCCTTCCGGAATCTACAGCATGAGGCAGTCGTCTGGCGCCACTATCTCCACGAAAATCCTGAGCTCGACTATCGGATGCATAACACGGCGAGGTTCGTAATCGAGAAGCTGGCGTCGTTCGGTATCGATCGCATCGAAACAGGGATAGCTGAAGCCGGTATCGTGGCACTGATTCAGGGTGAAGACGGCAATCAGCCAACGATTGGGTTGAGGGCGGACATGGACGCCCTGCCAATCCTTGAAGTACCAAATAAGCGCTGGTCGTCGAACATACCCGGCAAAATGCACGCATGCGGGCATGACGGGCATATAGCTATGCTGCTGGGCGCCGCAAAGTACCTTGCAAATACGCGCAACTTCAAAGGATCCGTTGCGTTGATCTTTCAGCCCGCCGAAGAAGTAGGGTTACCATCGGGCGGCCTGAGGATGGTCCAAGAAGGAATCATGGATCGCTTTGGTATCCATCAAGTATTTGGCATGCACAATCTGCCGGGCATCGAGGTCGGCAAATTTGGCATTTGTGATGGCCCAATTATGGCCTCGCAGGACGACTTTGATATTGTCGTGAAGGGCAGAGGCGGCCATGCCGCCGCGCCGCATCAGGCAATTGATCCAGTTGTCATTGCAGCCCACATAATCGTCGGGCTGCAAACTTTGGTCTCGCGCAACACGAACCCGATGGAGCCGCTCGCGATCTCCGTCACCAAGTTGAAGGCCGCTGAAGCCTACAACGTCATTCCCGACCAGGTCGAAATGGGCGGTACCGTCAGGACCCTCGTACCTGGCCTGAGGGAGTTCGCCGAACGGCAGATTTTGGCAACCGCGCAAGGCATCGCGCGCGGATTCGGTGCGGACCTCGATTTGAAGCACCGTCGCGCCGTTCCCGTCACCTTCAATGACACGAACGGAACTAATCTGGCGATCAAAGCGGCGTCCAACCTTGTGGGGCCTGCCTCCGTGGACGTCAAAATCAAACCGCGGATGGGATCGGAGGATTTTGCCTACATGCTGGAGGCACGACCAGGCGCTTTCATTTTCCTTGGTAATGGAGCGACCGCTGGCCTGCATCACCCGGCATACGATTTCAACGACGAAGCCCTGCCTTTCGGAATCGGCTATTGGGTGAATCTGGTCGAGATTGTGCTGGCTGCTTAAAGGGGCGTCCGGCTAGTGCCGCGAAAAGGTACTCTATGTCGTTGCGTAGTTCCCCGGTCATTCGACTAATGCAGATCTCGACGTGCTCGTCTCAGTCTTCAGACGACTCATTGAGGCGGCCATACACGAGTGAGCAGCCCGGATCATTCTGTCCTTGAAATGGGTATAGCCCCGACCCTTCGCGGCAGGAACGCTATCAGGCGCAACGGCCCGCTGAGCAAGGATTGAGTGCATGACTCGTCTTTCAAACTAAATGAGATCGGTTTATTGCGATTGGTCGGTGCAAAAGCAATGAAACCCTGAGATCTCTCCGTGAGGCAACTAGGGTCTATAGGCCTCTGATAAGGCGGAAGCAAATGGCTGAAGGCGCAGCCTTCGGGCATACCGAGGAATCACCCAACGGGCGTGCGGGAGGCGGTCTCGGCATTCTCGGGTAGGAGAAAGTTTCTCCGAGTCAAGGAACACATCAGTAATATTGCCGTCGGTTGACGATAGCGATGCGCGATGATCGCGATCTGTCCCTCTTCCGAACACTCTCTCACCCGATGAGATCGGGCGCACAGTCCATTAATCTCAACAATCGGCCAGCGCAAAGGGACAGTGTCTTTAACGCTCTCAGCCTCCATGGATTACCTACGACCACCTATAGGACGACATGCGCGCGCCATGCGTCCGCTGAAAACGCTCCCAACACACTGGCGTCCGAAGCAGACGCCGAGAACGGCGCGATGGCATGAAAGTTCGCGGCCAACGGTGATGGTATTCTCGGTTCCATCGAGTAGGAGGCTGGATGAGACGACAATTGCGCGGCTTTCGAAGCCAAGATCGTAGCTAGTGAGCACGTCGTTCTGCACCGTTGCTATATCAAAGCCGTTGAAACAGGGGCCAATATCAAAAAACGAAGGGAACGTCTGTCGCTGTCGGCGTAGTTTTGGCTGATGACATCAGCTCTTGCGGCGGATCGGACTGCTTGCGGAGGTCATGTGAAACGTTGACCCGTATCATACTTTTGAAGGGCCTCGTCACCGAATGTTCGGCACGGCAGGGCGACTATCGTCCTTTCACGCACCCTCGCAGTTGTGTTCAGCCGTGTCCGGTTGAAGGCGTCTTTGGCTGATGCCCGACACCAAATTGCAAGTATCACGTCAGGCGGCAAAAAAGCCCATGGCATTTCGTCAACGAAGTTTCCAATAGCGGCCTTCGCGGCACGCGTATTGCTTGGGATGGAGCGGATCCGTTCACCCGTCGTCCAGCCCAAGTTAGGGAGTTGAAAAACTTCTTATCCAAATCTACGCCATGGCCACTGCATTGTTGATCGCGGATCTACCAACTGAGGCTTGCGCGCGTCCATGGAGGCAGGGGAAACAAATGTCCAAAGGATTTCGGGCGATTAAAAGAGAGGCGAACCAGGGGTTCGTAGCTCTGTTACGCCGCGGAATAAGACGAGAACGAGAGGCACTCATATGTCCAAAAGCTTGATCGACCTGCGCGCCATTCTCGACATCGAACCGATCGAGGTGAACCTGTTCCGTGCTAATAGTCCGAGAACCAACTCGGAACGGCTGTTCGGCGGGCAGGTGATAGGGCAGGCGATGGTCGCGGCATGCCGCACGGTCGAGAGTCGGCTGCCGCACTCGCTCCATTGCTACTTCATTCTACCAGGTGATCCGCGGGTGCCGACCGTCTATCAGGTCGAACGCATGCGCGACGGCAAGAGCTACTCCACGAGGCGCGTCACCGCGATCCAGAACGACAGTGCGATCTTCTCGATCATCGTGTCGTTTCATGCCGAGGAGAAAGGGTCCTTTGATCACCAGGACAAAATGCCCGATGTGCCCCCGCCGGAGAAGTTCAGCGCGGAGGAATTGTCGAAGCAGCCGATCTTTTTCAAGGTGCCGGAAATCGTCCGCCGCTATTACGAATCCGATCGTCCGATTGAATTGCGCCCGGTCGAAATTGGCCGTTATCTCGGTCAGACCATCGACGGCGGCAGGATCCATGTCTGGATCAAGGCCGCCACAAAGCTTCCGGACGATCCGGTGATGCATATGTGCGCGCTGGCCTATGCGTCGGATTTATCGTTGCTAGATGCGGTGATGGCGCGCTATGGTCGAACGCTGTTCGACGAACGAATGATGTCGGCAAGCCTCGACCACGCGATGTGGTTTCACCGCCCGTTCCGAGCCGACGATTGGCTGCTCTACGCCAAGGATTCGCCAAGCGCGCAAGGCGGTCGCGGCCTCACGCGCGGCCTGATCTTCAGGCTAGACGGCAGGCTGGTGGCGTCCGTCGCCCAGGAAGGCTCGGTGCGCGAGCGGCGTTGATTAATCACGTGCGTACAAACGCTCGTGATCAGGTCCGCGTCGCTGATTGTGCTCGCAGCGGCCATGCTCCTCCATACGAAGGCATTGCAGAATCATCCGTCGACAACGCAATAACTAAGAAGCAATAGAGATTGCGGCATTGCGCGCCGAAGGCCAACGCGCAGGCAAGTTCTAGCATTGCAGCTGGTGCGCCGCGAGACCGGCAAGAAGTGGATGGTGCAAGCCAGTACCATGAAGGAATAGCCAACCACATCGGTACCGCGCCGTGCGCAGACATTCGCGAAGAGACTGGCGAAGCGTCGGGTTGTAGCTTGCAGGACTCGATCCGCGAAAGAATGTTTTCCGGGTGTCGACGCTGTCAACCGAGCGGAAGGCAACACGGGCGGACGCGCAAACGAGAGCAATCGTCGAGCCCGGCGTGGTCGTAGATGGGTGCGTCGGAACGTGGACCATGCCAGGACGCGAGCGTTGGGTCCGGCGCTGCGCAAGCCTTGAGATGGGACGTCGCATTTCCCGCGCGGACCAGCAGATGAATCTTGCCGGCGCGTCGATTTTTTTTCGACGATCATTGCGTTACCTGGGATCGGACGGCGCTCATGATGGCGTAAGCCGGCATGACCAAGGGGACATGTCGGTGCCAACGTGCCAAGAGCGACGTTCGTTGTGCTCTAGGCCGAGCTCGCTCTTTGTCGTCTCGAAATCTTCTTCGACGCGCTATCGCGTTCCTTCAACACGAACGCGGCTCTCGATTGAGGTGCCATCGGGACACCATATGGTGAAGCAGGAGAGTTCACCGTCGGCAAGGCCGCGTCGCATCTCCGTCGTCGTCGCTCGCCAGCGCTGCGCTTTGGGCAAGCGCGCGACGGCGGCTCCGAGGGGTGGCTCGGCCAGACCCATGATCGAATATGCTGAACTTGGCGCACAGAACTAGGCATAACCCTTGACGTAGGGGACGAACAAATACCAAGCGATCCATCACACCCAAGGCAGCCTCCCAAAAGCAGCCCTGAGTCTGATTTGCTCTCAAAGGGGTATCCTTAGAGTTCATTCAACCTGAGGGTTATCCACAGGAACAATCCACGCCACCCACTGCCGATTCCTGTACGGTGTCGGACAGAGCCGACGGCTGTTTGTGTAGAACATCGGACGCTGTCTGAGGGGCATCCGGACCACTTTACAAGCAATCGGGAGATTAGTGCCTTTGAATGCCGCTGGCACGCCTATTGCTTCTGAGAAAGGCCAACCGTGAGTGACCTTAGGGCTCAATGCTTCCAAATGCGTAAGACAAGCGATCATCTGCTTCGTTAGCCAGAGACTCATTACTGAACGAGCGCGCGGAAACAATCACCGCAATTTTGGTAAGCCGCTGATGGAGAGCAATATGCCTTCAGCGAGAAAAAGGGCATCGATGGGCCGAGCTTCTCGGAGAGCACGCTAACGGGCCAATTGTCCGAAATGGGTTTCGGGGATTCCAAAGTGGGGTCGGTACATCGCCTCGAAATCACGCTGAAATTTGATTTGCTTCGAGGGAGAAAGGACGACCGTTCGAGCTACTAGTCGTGCGTGCCTCTGAATGACGATCTCGACGACGCGCGACTGAATTGCTTACAGGAGAATCCGATGGATCTTGTATTCACAAAAGAAGAGCAGGCATTTCGACGGGAAGTGCGGCAATTCCTCCGCGACAACGTGACGCTCGAGATACGACGCAAGATGATCGAGGGACGCGATGTCTCGAAGGACGAGATGGTCACCTGGTGGCGCATCCTCAACAAGAAGGGATGGGGGGTCAGCCATTGGCCTAGGGAATATGGTGGCACGAACTGGACCTCCGTGCAGCACTACATCTTCAAGGAAGAGTTGCAGATGTATCCGGCGCCGGTGCCACTCGCGTTCGGCGTTAGCATGGTCGGTCCGATCATCTATACCTTTGGAAACGAGGCTCAAAAGCAGTACTATTTGCCTCGCATTGCGAACGTGGACGACTGGTGGTGTCAGGGATTTTCGGAATCTGGCGCGGGTTCTGACCTCGCTTCGCTCAAGACAAAAGCCGAGCGCAGGGACGACAAATGGATCATCAATGGGCACAAGACCTGGACCACACTCGCGCAATATGCCGACATGATCTTCTGTCTCTGCCGCACCGATCCGGCCGCGAAGAAACAGGCCGGCATCTCCTTCATGCTAGTTGACATGAAAAGCAAAGGCATCACAGTGCGTCCCATTCAGACCATCGACGGCGGTTACGAGATCAACGAGGTGTTCTTCGACGACGTCGAGGTGCCGATGGAAAATCTCGTGGGCGAGGAAAACAGAGGCTGGCACTACGCGAAATTCCTGCTCGCCAATGAGCGGACCGGCATTGCACGCATAGGCGTTTCCAAGGAGCGCATCCGCCGTATCAGGGAGCTGGCCTCAAGGGTCGAGTCCTGCGGTCAGCCTGTCATCAAGGATCGCTCGTTCCGCGAGAAGCTCGTTGCTTGCGAGATCGAGCTGAAGGCATTAGAGCTCACGCAGCTGCGCGTCGTTGCCGATGAAGGTAAGCGCGGGAAGGGCCAGCCCAATCCAGCGTCTTCCGTACTCAAGCTCAAAGGCTCGGAGATTCAGCAGACTACGACCGAACTCTTGATGGAACTGATCGGTCCATTCGCTGCACCCTTTGACGAGGATCCGCACGGCTCCGGCCTGACCGCGAATTGGGCCGCTCAGATCGCGCCGATCTACTTCAACAACCGCAAACTCTCGATCTATGGAGGTTCTAGCGAGATCCAGCGCAACATCATAGCCAAGGTGGTGCTGGGGTTGTAACTCGTCTCCCGCTCTTAGAGGATCAAAAGATCCAGCCCGAATTTGTCTCGAGGAAATTGAAGAAGATGGATTTTGGATTATCCGAGGAGCAACGGCTACTCAAGGAAAGCGTCAATGGACTGTTGACGAATGCCTATGATTTCGAGCAACGCAAGAAATACATGATGGAGAAAGGAGGATGGAGCAGAGCCATCTGGAGTCGCCTTGCGGAGCAGGGCCTCCTAGGTCTTCCGTTCGCGCAAAATGACGGGGGCTTTGGCGCGGGCGCCGTCGAGATCTTGATCGTGATGGAGGCCTTGGGACGAGCTCTCGTGCTTGAGCCGTATCTTCCTACTGTCGTGATCGGCGGCGGCTTCCTGTGTCATGGCGGCTCAGCCGCGCAGAAGGCCGAGCATATTCCGCCGCTCATCGACGGTAGCAAGACCTTTGCGTTCGCGCAGCTCGAGAAGAACTCACGCTACGATCTGAACAATGTCATCACCTCGTCGAAGAGCAAGGGCGACGGGTGGATCATCGACGGCGAAAAATTCGTGGTCATCAACGGCGAAACCGCGAACACGCTGATCGTGACTGCGCGCACCAAAGGCGCCCAGCGCGATAGATGCGGTATCGGTGTCTTCCTGGTTCCCGCCAACATCGCGGGTATTTCGAAAAGAGGCTATCCGACCCAAGACGGCCTACGTGCGGCCGATATCACCTTCAGCGGCGTCGAAGTCGGTCGCGACGCTGCATTCGGTGATCCAGAGAACGGCCTGCCGCTGATCGAGCGCGTGGTCGATGGGGCCCGCGCCGCGCTTTGCGGGGAAGCCGTCGGCTTGATGGATGAATCGCTGAAAGCTACTGTCGAATATCTGAAGCTTCGTAAGCAATTTGGCGTGCCGATCGGATCGTTCCAGAGCCTGCAGCACCGCGCCGCCGACATGTTCGTGGCCCTCGAGCAGGCGCGTTCGATGTCGATGCTTGCTACCATGGCCACCGATTTCGATGATGTCGCCGAGCGGAGCAAAGCTATAGCGGCGGCAAAAGTGCAGATCGGCAGAAGCGGAAAATTCATCTGCCAGCAGTCGATCCAACTGCACGGCGGCATCGGCATGACCATGGAAGCCAAGATCGGTCACTATTTCAAACGGCTGACGATGATCGAGAATACGTTTGGTAATGCCGACTATCACCTTCGTTGCGTTGGCGAGGGCGGCAGGGTGGTATGATCTGTGTGAATGAAGAGACAACGGCCGTGCAATGGCCGTTACGCCCGATCGTGTTCCGCCGCCGTGAAAGATTCAGCGTGATGACACTCGAGAAGTCGGCGAGGTTTCGCCAAGAATGGATGCGGGCGTCCATGTAAGACCTCAAAAATCAAATGTCCAGGACAAGCCTTGGCACGACCGTTGGTGGCGCGACGCGAAACATGACCCAAGGAAGTGTGCTTTGTGAATAGCGTTGTCGTTATCGAGAATTCGATGAACGGACAGCCCGCCTCAAGTTAGAGCGCTCTGGAAATCTAGCGTTACTCGTCCGTGAAGAACTCGACTCAGCTTGGAACGAGCTGAAGTGGGAGGATGAGCTGGGCGAGGATTTGGTGCAACAGAAGCTCGAGCCAGCGGATGAGGCGGCGGAAGTTGTAGCCGGCGGCGGCGAGGACGGCATTAGTGACATCGCTCTGGCCGTGCCAGAGATAGTTCCGGCCCATCCGATGTTCGGATTTGAGATGGCCGATGACCGGCTCGATGGCCGAGCGGCGGCGCATCTCGCGTTTGATCTTGGGCGCACCCGCCGCTTCTGCCCTGAGATGAACACCCTGAACTTGTAGTCGGGTGGCGCATTGTGGCCGCGATAGCCTTTGTCGAGAACGTGCCGCTCGATGATGTTGCCGATCAGCGCCTCCATCTCCGGGATTACGGTCTCGAGCGTATGACCGTCATAGGGGTTGCCCGGCAGCACCTTCACATGGGTGACAAACTGGTCGCCGCAGGCCGGCGCCAGCGTCGTGGCGACGCAGACCTCGACCCCGAACTCATAGGGCCGGTGGGCCTTGCCCTTGCCGATGCACTCCACCTCCGGCGCGTGCAGCGAGTAGACCTTCGGTCCACGCTGGTGCTGCTTCTGGTCAAGCACCCGTCGCGCCAGCGCAGCATGGGGCCGAGGAGAATCTCACCGAGCAAGTCGGTGCGGCCTTCGATCTTGTGACGTCGCGGATGACGCGGCGGAGATAGGCGGAGCGTCCTCTAGGCTCGGTTGGCGCACTTGAACTGCTTGGCGTAGGCATAGCGCTGATGCTTGATCAGCGCGAACTTGCCCACTCGCGCATAGAATTGCCGCAACGCGAGGCCCTGCCGTTTTGCCAGCGGACCAGGATTTCGCGAGCGCGGTTGAGAGGCCTGGCATCGGTCGGGAACATCACGTTCTTGGGCTGCACCGTAGTGTCGACGATGACGCGGTTGAAGTCGGACGGCTTCATCGCCTCGGCCTTGGTGGCGACCAAGAGGCTCTCCTGCAGCAGCGCTTGCAGCTTCTCCTCGCCCATCCGTTGGCGCCAGCGCGTCAGCGAGCGATCGAACACCAGGCGGTTCTAGAAGAACTCCTCGCCGCAGAAGAACTGGTAGTAAGTCTGTATATCCCTCGGTGCTGGAGCAAGGCGCCGGAGATCTCCGGCATTGTCGAGCCGCCGCCCTAATAGGGCCGCGGCGTCTCGACGGTCGGAGAATGGAGCATGCAAAAGGCTCTTTATGTTGGGCTCGACGTGCACAAGGCCAGCATCTCGGTGAGCACGGTGGAAGACGGACGCGAAGGAGCAGTCAATTTTGTCGGTACTGTCCCGAACACGCCGATAGCGCTCAACAAGCTCAGCAAGCGTTTGGCCAGAGATGGCCACCGCCTGGAGTCCGGTTGTTGCGGGTACGGCGTCTATCGACAGCTCACCGGTTTAAGGCATGGCTGCACGGTCGTCGCGACGTCGGTGATTCCACGCAAGCCAGCGAACGGATCAAGACCGACCGGCGTGCGCGATCTCACCCGGACGCGGATGCATCGATGCAGCTCGTGCAGGCTCGGCGGCAACTGCAAGCATTTCTATTGCGTCACGGCCGCCATTACGAGACCGGCAAGACTGGACCCAAGACATCGCTCCTGGCTTGCCGGTCAAACCTTTGATGAGTCCGCGCATCAGATCGCTTTTCAGGCTTACCTTGAAGCGGTCTGGACCGCGCAAGATCGCCGTGACCAGCGCATCAGCACGATGGCTGCCCATTGGTCGATGGGACCGCTTGTGGAGGCATTGCGCGGGTTGCGAGGTCTCGATTTCATCTGCTCCGCGACGTTTGTCGCAGCGATCGGCGACCTCGGCCGTTTTGAGAATGCGCGGCAATTGATCTCATATCTCGGCTTCGTGCCTTCCGAGCAGTCAAGCGGCGAGCGGATCTGGCGCGGCGGTATCACCAAGACCGGAAACGGCGAGGCACGCCGAATGCTCATCGAAGCCGCCTGGAGCTATCGCTATCCGCCGCGAGTTGCCAAGGACAAGGCCGAGATAGTCGTGCGACTTCCCAAGATAGTTCGCGAAGTCCCGCCATCAGCCGCGTCGGCAGCGGCGGACGCCCTGGCTTGCAGGCAGCGCCAACCCGCTCCTCGAGGAACGACCAGTCGATCGCCCGTGGAAGCTTCACCAGCGCATGGTTCATGTCGACGATCGCGTCCAGCCGCGAGCGCAGAAGATCGGCCTGTCCGCTGTCCCGTCGTTCCGTGGGTCGCATCCTACTCCCTTTCGATGCGACCGAAGGAATCACGATTCGCGATTCGAAGGAATCGTAAAAATGAAATTGCAGGCTTTTGGGCCCTCGAACCCAAGAAACTTGCAATCTCAAACCTCGCTCCGCTCCAAAAATTGACTCCCGCTCAATGGATTAGGAGGTTCTTCACGGACGACAAGTTAGAGTGCTCTGGAAATCTAGCGTTAGCTACGATGTCGCGTGTTGCTCCGGTCTCAGCCGGATTGTGCGATCCGCGCTCTCGTTGTCGACAGTGCTTGCTTGCCATCAATATCGATGAGCTCGATCTAATTCGCCTTGCTGGCTTAGAACCGGATCAGCGCGTGCGGTTATCTAAGTCTCCGATTGCCTAGGTCGTGGAAATCACATTCGAGTATCGTTGCCAGGCAACGATACGTAGTACATAAGCGTCGTCGACGGTAGTTCAAGGCATAGTCGTGGCTCGCTACGTGATCCGTACGCAACAGCGTGTGTCCGCCAGTCTCTCGTTTGATGCGCGTCGACAGAGGATATTCAATACGTGCTTTGCGCCGCATCCTTCTCGGCCGTGATGTAAAAGACGCACTTTAAGTGCTTCATCGATGGGCTCCATCTTCGTCGTTGATTGGTTGAATCTTTGGTCCATCGAGCGCCCCTATTGCAGATCGAAGCTCTTCTCGGGCGCGATTCCAACCGGAGCTGAGATCGCATAAGAGAGCGGCCGATCGTTCAATGCTCCCTTCGAGCTCATCAAGGACGGCAGAAACGGTCTCTGGAGCGGGCCCTCCTCCGGCGCGAGCCGCTCTCACGATGACGTCTGGTGCTGGCGAGACGTCGGGATCGAGCATCCGATCTCCTTCCATGATCGCCGAGAGGCGCCGTGCGCCGCACTCGACGGCGGTCGTGACGAGCTGCCCGACTTGATTATGGGCTGAGCGAAAATCGAGACCAGCATCGACTGCGAGACGGGTCGCCGTTTCCATGGCATTTACGAAGGACCTATCGAGCATAGAAGTCGCAGCTTCTTCAGCGACGATCAGCCCGGAAAAACACAGTCGGATGAGGCGCACCGAGTCAATGGAATTGTCGATCCCAGGCCAGACATGGCGGGTAGCTTCTGTTCCAACGGCCACGCAGTTCGTGAAGGGGGTGCTATGCATGCCGGTGATTGCGGCGACGAAACAGCCAATCGCCGCGCCAGCCTTTCCCTGGACTTGCTCGAGAAGAAAGGGATTCCGCTTGTGGGGCATCGCGGAGCTAGAGCCCACCAGTTCGTCCGGCAAACTAACCAGCCCAGCTTCGCCGACCCAAAGCAACAGGGTCTCGGCGATTCGACTGAGATTCGATCCCAGAATCGCGGAAGCCGCTAGCAGTCGAAGGACCAGATCGCGAGATGCCACGCTGTCAATGGAGTTGACTGACGTCGTCGTGAAGCCGAGCAGCCCTGCCGTCAAGTCCGGCAGGATCGGCAAAGTCGTGCCACCTCCAACGCCAGCGCCGAGGCAGCAACGATTGAGGAGTGGATGCACTGCCAGGACCGCATCTAGATCGCGTGCGAGCGCGCTAGCGAACGCTACCAGATGGTGCGCGAGGGTGGATGGTACGGCAGGCTGACGGTGTGTGTGTAGCGGGAAGACCGTCTCAAGATGAGCGCGTGCCAGACTGCACAAAACCCGCAGAAGCTTGACGAGTTCACTGGCCAATTTCTGATACGGACCTCTCATTCTGAGTTTCACGAGCGTCGCATTGATGTCGTTGCGGCTGCGACCGAGATGTAGATTGCTCGCCTCCTTGCCTATCACCGAGCGAAGATGATCTTCATAGGCGAGATAGGAGCCGCGAGGAGCGAGCAAATCCGCAATCCCGTGGAATCCTTCCGTCTGTAACCTATCGAGCTCGATGAACACCGTTCGAGCGAGATTCCTGTCAATCAGCCCGGCTCGCTCAAGCATGATGGCTTGGGCCCGGTCGATCTCGGCGTAAAATGGTAGTTCGTCGCTTACGGACCGCCGAAGATCGGCGCCGAAAACGATGGCACTCGCCTCAGGATGGAGCGTCGATTTGATACGACCTGTGTCTTGCAACGTTCTTTCCTTGTGCCTATTGGATGAAAGAAACCGCAGCCTCGGCGCGCCGGGCGGCTGCAGCCGGATCGTCATCAACCGCAATAACGTGCCCGATCCGGTCGCGGAAATCGTTGCATCGCCGAAATTCTATCGGCAGTATGCGATACAAAGCGAACTCCGCCAGTCCAAATCGGTCGATGAGGTGCTCGCCGTTCTGGGGGAGGTCAAAGGGCCCTTCGCGCTGCGGCACTATGAACCGGATCGAACCATGAGCATCTGCGGTCGGCCTCGCGGAGGGCAGTCCGAGTAGGCTACGTAATACCGCGAGCACCGGATCGAAGCCAGTGGCGTGCCGGAAAAGGCTCGGAATTGACCCGCCGGCGAGGCGCGGATTGACTTCGATGATCGTGACGCAGCCTGGGCGTGCTCGGAGCTCGACATGAGCCGGTCCCCGCACGTGACCTAGGACCTCTACGGCGCGAACGGCCTCGCCCACAATTTGCGCTCGCAACTGAGGCGATGTCACCGCCGGCGCATCGTGTCCGATCTCGACGAAATGCGGAAGGGCTCCGAGGTGTTTCCGCGTCACGCCGATGATTTGCCTGTCAAGGATCTCGACGGAAAACTCGTCACCTGCGATGTACGACATGAGAAGGCCACCAGACTGCATAGGGCGCCCGCGCACATCGGTCGTGGTCCCGAGCAGATTGCGCAAAGCTTGAATCGCATCGGTTTCAGTTGCCACTAGATTGACGCCGACGCTCCCGGTCCCATTGATCGGCTTTGCGACCGCAGGCAATCCGACCCGCATGATGGCTTTGCGGATGTCGCAGTCTGCATCGACTGTGGCGCTGTTGGGAACGCGGATACCAGCCGCGCGCAGCGCGTCAGCCTGACGAGCCTTGTTCCGGCAAAGCGCGATGGCATCGGGATCCGGGCCAGAAAGCCCGAGCCGCCTGGCTTGCAACGCGGCCGTATGAAGGTAGAGATCGCTCGACGTTGTGAGCAGCTCGATCGGCATAACCGCGGCAACGTCATCGACGACAGCTGCAACAGCGGCCTCCGATGACGTGTCGCATGCGCGTAGGTCGAGCTCCGGGTTGCCGCGCAGAAAGTCATACCGCTCAGGCGCGGCAGTGACAAAAACCGGAAGAAGCCCCAGTTCTCGAGCGCGCAGAATGAAGTCGCCGCCCGAGCCAGAGCTATTGGATTCGATGAAGATCGCGGCGGAGATGGGCATTGCAGCAGCCTTCAGTTCACGCAATAAGCGGATCCCATCACGTCTCTCAGCGAGCGGCGGCTCCAATCGAAACGGCACCAGCCGCCATTGGCGCGGAGGGGATGGTGGACGAGGATAGGCTCGATCGCAGCGAGCTCGGCCCGATAGCCGTGCTCGAGCATCCACGCTGGATCGTAGACGTTGTGCTCGTATCGGTTGCTGTCGTCGGGAAACACCGCGAGCACCTTGTTTCTGGGGTAGCGCTCCGCGTACCATCTAGCCACGAGGTAGGCCGCTCCGCTCGTGGGTCCCCGCTTCAGCGAAGTCTCACGATGAAGCCGATGTGCAGCTTGGTATGCTTCGTTGGCGCCGAGCCAATGGATCTCGTCGAACGCATCGTGCAATAAGTTGCCCGGGAGCATGCTGTTACCGAGACCGCGCAGATCGCGGCGATTCGCCGGCTGACCGAACAATACACTACCGAATGTATCGATTCCAACGAGTTTCATCTCGGGAAAGAATGCGCGGCAGTAGTGCGCAAGACCGCAGGATGATCCTCCCGAGCCCACCGTTGCGACCATTATATCGATCTTGCCAAATTGTCTGATCGCTTCCTCCGCCGGACGCGCGTAGGAAAAGCGATTGCCGAGATTGTCATACTGTCTTGACCAAGTGGCGCCGGTGCGCCCCATGAACTCCAGGAGTGCTTGTTTCCGGAGCAACTGGACGTTGGCATCCGATGCGGTAGCGTCGACAAGGTGCACTTCGGCCCCCAAATCCTCTATCGTGCGCTTGAGCGGCGGCTCGATGGCGCGATCGCCGAAAATGTGCAATTTGAGTCTGAACTGCATGCAAACGATAGCGAGACCGAGAGCCATGGTTCCGCTCGATGTTTCGACGACCGTCGTGTTGGGGCCGATCTCGCCGTCGCGAAGCCCAATTTCGATGATGTTGAAGGCCGGGAACACCTTCATGAGCCTGAAGTCGATCGCGGCCAAGTTTGCAGGACGCAATGAGACGATCTTGAGGGGGGCATGAGCGCCTACGATGTCTGAGAGCACGTCAGCCATCCAGCGGATCCTCAATATGGGGACGAAAAGGTACGAAGGCGATCGAAACCGAGGCGGAGTATGGCGGTGCTGGCCTCATCCACCCGAGTACAAAGATCGGGCAGAGCCGGATCGAAGATTAGACCAGCGGCAGTGCCACTATGGGCGACAATAATGCCGACTGAGCCGGTGCCTTCCTTGATGCGAAGGAGTTCATTGAATTTCGGCTTGTTGAGCGGATTCTGCATGGCCGTCTCGCTCGTCATCGCGGAGAAGGTCGCAACTCGGCCGGCGAGCTCGACGCTCTGCTCAGCAACCGCTCGCTCCAGGACCGCCAACGCGCACCCAAACGCGGCGATCTGGTCGCGCGAGTAGCGCGCCCGCCGTAACCCGTCGGTGTCAATACCGCTGCTGGCCACACCGGTGTCAAACCCCAGGATTTTCATTTGTGGGAGAGGACCATTGAACATCCGGACAATCTTGCCGATGCGATGGGCGAACAGGATCGTGGCGCACGTACAGTCGAACATCAGTGAGTCACATGCATGCTCAGCCGCTACCGCGAGTTTCGCTTGCAGATGAGGCGCCGGAAAGATGCGGGATCCCCGGTAGGTACTGACGGCATGAGCGACCGCGCGGATGGTGGCCACTACGCCACTCGTAGACGAGCCCATGCCACCGCCTTCCGGGACGAACGTCGTCACCTCGAGCCTAGCCGCCACATTCTTCATTCCGAAAGCATCAAGAGCCAGCCGAGCTGCGATCTCGCATTTGCAGAAATGGGCCGGCGTCACGTGGATGCCGGTGCGGCCGGCTTCGGGTACGAACCTGCCCGTGCGGCTCGGCTCCAATGTCACGCGGGCGATCGATCCAAGATTGTACGGCATGTGAACTGAAACCAGAGCGCGCACCGTCCGATGGTGCTCGCCGTCAGCGATACGGAAAGCGCCTTGGAGCAATTCGCCAAAGTGCGGATGGCAGCTTGCTACGCCACATGTGTTCGCGGAGGGGCGGTCGGACGTTCGCGCAACGGGTCCTGAATCTTTCAGCGATATCTCGATCATGTCGTTCCGCCCCTGCGGCTAAGCTGACCTGGCGGAACAGCAGCGGAAGTATTCTCCATCGGTTGCTCGCATAGCGTCAGATTCCGCATCATAGCATAGCGCATCCAGATGACGCCGGTGCCTCTGCAGGAATCCAGCTTGGTGTGCATCACTTTCTTAGTTCTTCCATTGTGTGCACTGAAATGGAACCATTCCTACGAAACAGAGAGCCGCCGACTCAGACCATCTTGATGACGAAATAGTCTCTCGCGTTCTAATGAACGCAGCACGAGGATGCCTTTAGGATTGATCTATCGCGTCTGCTAGAAGCAAATTACCTAAGCGCGCAGATGTACGCACCTACCAGGAGTAGGAGTTCAGTCTATCAACCGACCCGCCGGTTGCCAGTGGTCGTCGAGCGGTGTGACCCGGCGTTCTCAACCTTTCGAGCAGCGAGCCAAAAAGCTATACCGAAGCCGCGGTCGGTACTTGACATGGTCAAGCGACACCATGTTCCAAATTTTCGGAGAGATGTGGAGTCAGCAAGAGCCTTGTCCTTCATGAAGGCCTCAAAGTCGCCGATGTCCACGACCGCCCATAATCATCGAGCTCTGGGTAACTTCGTTCAGCGGCGCACCTTGCGTGCTTGAAATGGTCGACAAGGTAAACAGAGGATCATGTGAACGCTGCCGTAATCGATTGTCTGAAAGCCTTGGATTCCCCAGCAGCGATCCGCGGCCATCACGCCAGCCGAGCGTCAACTTGTTCAGTCGACGCATGCAAGAGGTGGCTGGGAAGCCGACAAATTCCGGCGAGTTCGGCAAAGGAGAATGGAGCGACGTCAATTATGCCGAGCGATCTGTAGCATTGAAGTATCTGCTGCGCTCCAGCGTAGCTCTTCGGTCCATTTGATTGGCGCTTGGCGGCTACTTTGATCGCAGCTTGGGCGGCGAGGCATCCACTTTTCCGAGAATGCGTTGACGGCGGCGTCGAGCGCCGCCGATCGATGACGTTCGGATCGAACCGCTTGGGAGACGCATATTTTTGCCCTCCGGATGGGTGGGATCGCGTGCTAATGGCCTCAAGGTAGTTGGCATAGCCGGTCCCGCCCGCCAACCTCCGGAGGGCAGCGGCCGATGGCATCGCGGAAGACCGTCCGTTGGCATGTCGTCGAGCCATTTTTCGAGCTTGATCACATGATTCCAGCTGTCGCCGAAGTCATAGAGATAGTGGATCGTTTTGACCTCGGTCTCGTGAACGATATCGCAGAGACGGGCTTTGTGGGCATCGACGGGCTGGAGCCAAGATCACCATCGGGATCAGGTATGCCCCAATGTCCTTCGCCAGCGTTAGATGTAGCCGCTTAAGACGCAGGGTCAGCTGTACGAAGATGTCGCATTACCTCTGGTTGTGTTTCGTTGAGGATCACCTTGGTCCGGACAACGGTCGTGTTGAGCCTCATGCCGCCAGCCTCGGATCTTGTGCATGCGTCGAATAGGCTGATGCTCACGGAAGCAACTCGCCTAACCTTGCGGCGGGCCGGCCATTGACAAGCTTCGCGAGGACGTCACTAAGCCAGTGCTCGGCACTAATGCCATTGAGCTTGCATTTTTATGATGCCCGCCGAACTGACTGAGCCGCGCTCAAGCGATGACTATCGGTGCTGCGCGAGGAAGGCGCGATCGCGCCGTTGATGCTACCGCCTCTCACCCCGCGCGAACGGGTCTTCAAGGAGTTCGATGCCTACCTACAATCAGAGTGCGGCTTGACCCCGAGGTCCATCGTCCGCCATCTCCCGGTCATCCGCGGGTTCCTGCACGCGTGTGCTCCGGCGGCGCCGCCGCCCTGTGTAAGATCAGCGAAGAGGACGTGACCCGCTACTTGAGTGCGACGCCCAGGATTGTAGCCCGGGAACAGGCTAGGCGTGTGCTGGTCGTCGCGCGCCCTTCTCCGTTACCTCCACTATCGGGGCTGAACGCGCGCGCCCGTTGGCGGATCGCGTTCCATCGATGCGTCGATGGAAGCTCACAATTCTGCCGACCTATTTGCCTGCCGCTCAGGTGCGGAAAGCTCTCGACGGTTGCGACCGAGAGACGGTGATGGGACGGCGCGACTACGCTATACTGTTGTTGCTGGCCAAGCGTAAGCGTGGCGTTGAGGCCCTTGAGAATTTTTGTACTCAGTCCTGAGAGGACCGCTAGAAGAGTCATCTTCTGCAAGGGTGCTCACAATGGACGACCATTCGGACGACATAAGACGACCGTTGTCACCGCGTATCGAAGTGTACGCAGGCGCAGGTCGAAAGCGCTGGCCGGACGATTTGAAGGCACAGATTGCCGCGGAAAGCCTTGAGCCGGGGGCGATTGTCACAGATGTCGCGCGTCGCCATGGGTGCCGGCCCCAACAGGTGCACGACTGGCGGCGCCGGGCGCGTTTGGGCCAGTTGGTGCTGCCGGCTTCGGCGGACACGCTGTCGTTCGTGCCGGTGGTATCGGAATCGGCGCTACCGGCGGCCGCAGAGCCCACCGGGTCGCCGGAAGCAGCCGTTGTGACGGTTGAACTCCAGGGGGCACGCGTGGAGGTGCGAGGGACGCCTGGCCTTGCTGTGTTGAGTGATGTGTTCTTGGCGCTTCGACGGACACGTTCATGCTGACGCCGCCCGCGAGCCTCATGATTTACGTGGCGACGCAACCTGTGGACTTCAGAAAAGGTGCGGAGGGCTTGGCGCTGTTGGCGAAGGAGACGCTGGGCCATGACCCGATGAAGGGCGTGGCGGTGGTGTTCCGTGCGAAGCGCGCCGATCGGGTGAAGATTGTCGTCTGGGATGGCAGCGGCCTTGTGATGTATTGGAAGCGGCTCGATGGCAGCGGCTTCAAATGGCCTCCCATCGTGGCCGGCGTGATGCGGATGAATGCCGCCCAGCTGTCCGCGCTTCTGGCCGGCATGGATTGGACGCGGATGCACGCGCCTCGAATCCCGCAGCCGAAAGCACTTGCGTAGGACATAAAATCTTCGCTGCATCGGGGCGCGAAGCATGGCAGACTTGGGCCAATGAGTGATTTGCCTGATGAGCTGCCGAGCGATCCAGCCGAGCTGCGTGTCTTTGCCGCGGCTCTGCTGGATCGCTGCGCCAGGCTCGAGCGGTTGCTCAAGCTTGCGAAGGATGCGCAGTTCGGTCGATCGTCGGAAAAGCTGGACGCTGATCAGCTGCAGCTTGTTCTGGAGGACATCGAAGAGGCCGTCGCGGCTCTCGAAGCAGCTGAGGATCGCGCCAATCCCAGAGCCCGCGAGAAGAGAACTGCCAAGCGCAGAGCCAACCGTGGTCAGCTTCCGGAGCATTTGCCACGCATTGTCGAAACGCTGATGCCGGCTGCAACCTGCTGCCCGTGCTGCAAAGGCGATCTCGTTGAGATTGGTCACGATGAGAGCCAGAGGCTCGACGTCGTTCCGGTGCAATACAGGGTGATCGTCACCCGCCGGCCCAAGCTGGCTTGCCGCGCCTGTCATGGCGTCGTCCTCCAGCACGCTGCGCCCGAGCGATTGATCAAGGGGGGACTGCCCACCGAGCGTCTCGTCGCGCATGTAATTGACGCCAAGTATCATTGGCATTTGCCGCTCTATCGTCAGGCGCAGATGCTGGCGACCCACGAAATAGCGCTGGACCGTTCCACGCTCGCCTTCTGGGTCGGCTACGCCGCCCAGGAATTGAAGCCCTTGTGGCATCGTCTGCGCCAGCTTCTGCTCGCCTCTTCGAAGCTCTGTGTCGATGAGACCCCGGCGCCGGTGCTGGATCCAGGGCGCGGCAGGACCAAAACCGGCTACTTCTGGGCGCTGTCACGCGATGACAGGCCCTGGGCCGGACCTGACCCACCTGGCGTGGTTTACGCCTATGCACCGGGCCGTGGGGCCGTTCATGGCTTGAGGCTGCTCGAGGGCTATCGCGGCATCATCCACTGCGACGGCTATCAGGCTTACAAGACCATGACCCGAGAGACGCGTGCGGACGCCTTGTCCGGAACGCTCGCCTTCTGCTGGTCGCATCTGAGGCGCCAGTTTGTGAAGATCGAGCGCGAGGCTGCTCCGGCGCCAGCTCCGGTTGCCCGCGAGGCTCTTGAGCGCATCGCCCAACTTTACGCGGTCGAGAAAGCGCTCCGCGGCCGATCGGATGCCGAGCGCCGTGCTGGCAGGCAGGCGCATGCCCGACCTCTGGCTACAGCCTTGAAGCAGTGGTTTGAGGCCAAGCTTGATCACCTTGCACAAAAGAGCGACACGGCGAAGGCCTTGCGTTACGCGTTGCGTCATTGGGACGGCCTGACGCTCTACCTTGATGACGGGCGCATCGAGATGGACACGAATGCTGTCGAGCGTGCGATGCGGCCGATCAAGCTCAACGCCAAGAACTCCCTTTTTGCCGGTTGCGACGAGGGCGCCGAGAATTGGGCAGTTCTGGCTTCGTTAATCGAGACCTGTAAGCTCAATGGCGTCAGCGCCGAGCACTGGCTCGCTGATGTTCTCGCGAAGCTCGTCAATGGTTGGCCTGCGGCGCGACTGGACGAACTGCTCCCTTGGGCGTCGATCTACACGATGCATGCACACGATCCGAGGCTGGCGGCATGAGCCTGAACACGACCGCGGTCCGGATCAAGGTGACCCTCAAGGATGTGAAACCGGAGGTGATGCGATGCCTTGTCGTGCCGCTCACGCTGCGCCTTGATCGGCTGCATCTGACGCTTCAGGCGGCGTTTGGCTGGACGAACAGCCATCTCTTCGAGTTCCTGGCCGGCGAAGGACGTTGGGGTATCCCTGATCCCGATGGAGATTTTGGCCCTCAGCCCATCGATGCCCGCAAGACGCGGCTCTCTAATATCGTTCAGGAGACCGGCGCGAAGACGATCCATTATCTCTACGACCTCGGCGACAGCTGGGATCACGTGATCAAGCTTGAAAAGTGGTTCGACAACACGACAACGGAGGGACTTCCGTTCTTGCTCGAGGCCGCCGGCCGTTGTCCTCCGGAAGATGTCGGCGGTGCGCCAGGCTATGCTGAATACCTCGACGCCATCAGCGACCCCACCCATCCGGAGCACGAACATATGCGCCTCTGGGGCCCGGAGCAGTTCGATCCCAACGTCGTCGACCGGAAGGCGCTTGAGGCCGCTGTCAATGCGTTGTCCGACATATGGAAGCCGCGCCGGCGCACCACGCGCTCAAAATAGACGTCAAGCGCCAATCAAATGGGCCTCAGAGCTACGCTTACGGCCAAGCTCGGCCTGCGGGCCGACGAGGTCGCGATGCTCGCCCTCGATGATATCGACTGGCGCGCCAGCAAGAAGGTTGCGCACACCGCGGCGCCCATGTCTTCCGACACAGTCTCGCTACCGAGTTTCTCCAATCTGGCGCGCGGAGATCGGACAGTGCTGCGGCACGAGAACCACGACACCACTCGGATTTACGGCGAAGGATACAAGCACGAGCACCAGACCCGTCGGCTCGTCGACTTCGGCGCCTTCATGGAGAAGCGCAAAGCCAGGAAATCACGGCGAAGCTGGGTAATGGAATGGGCAACACTGCCGCCCAATCGTCATGCATCCTGGGCGCTGCGATTGAGCGACGTGCGCGGGTTCGCACCATGTCGTCAACTTCGATCCGAGAACGGAGGCGCCGCCCGTCGGCATGCTGCCCGGATGGAACCGCGCGTCGCCAACCTCTGCGCCTCCCGATAAAGTGGCAAGTGCCAGTGATACTTGGCATCGATAGCATGCGCGACGAGCCGTTCGCAAGCAGTCCACCCCTGATTAGTCGGGCGCGGCGTGTTGGAGGACGAGGCCATGTCAGGCGTGATACGCCGGTTTGGGGCGGCGGGTCACGATCACACAATATCGCGCCGGAACGACGCCGAGCTTCTGACTCTCATCACGACAAATCTCAAAAAGTGCCTTTGCAGTATGGACAGCAAGTTTCAACGGGCATCACGGTTTCGATGATGCACGGCAAATACCCAGGTAGCTCACCGCGGTTGGCTCTGCGCTCAGCAGTTCTCTTCTCACATGTTTTGGGACTGGCGATCTTCCGCCGCTTCGAGAGCCGCGGCAGCTCCATAGAAGTCCTCCAAAATCAGCTGCAACTGATTATCGCCAAGTTCTTTCGGAAGATCGACCGAAGGGCGCATCTTTCGCAAGCTTGAGCAATCGCTCGAGCCTGGCACAGCGATCCAGTTGAGCCGCGGCGAACGCACGTTGCTAGATGGGATCGCTCGGCAAATATCCGGAAAATCACCCCTTTCATCGAGTCTGCCATGCTTCGCGCGCCGATGCAGCGAAGATCATATTTCTACGCAAGTGCTTTCGGCTGGGATGCGAGCCTCGTGCATGCGTGTCCAATCCATGCCGACCAGGAGCGCAGACAGCTGCGCCAGGTTCATCCACATGACACCGGCCACAACGGGCAGCCATTTGAAGCCGCTGTTATCGAGCCGTTTCCAATACATCACACTGCCACTGCCGTCTCAGACGATAACCTTCACCCGGTCGGTGCGCTTCGCACGGAAGGCTACCGCTGTCCTTTTCATCGGGTCATGGCCCATCGGCTCCCTTCGCTAAAAGCGCCAAACCATCTGCGTCCTTTCTGAGGTCCGCAAGTCGGATCGCAATGTAAATCATGAGGCCGGCAGGTGGCGCGTCAGCACGAAGATGTCCGACGTAGCGCCAAAACACGTCGCTCAGCACGACAACGCCGGGCGCTCCGCGCACGCCCGCTCCCGGGAACTCAACCGTAACTGTGGCTGATTCCGGTGATCGGGACGGCTCCGCAGCCGTCGGAAGCGAAGATTTCGAGACGAATGGCACGAACGATAATGTATCGGCCGAGAGACCAGTCGCACCAATTGACCCAAACGCGCTATCCGCCAGCAAGCTGTACACCTGCTGGGCCGGCAGCCATGGCGGCGTGCGATATCTGTCACGACTCCGCCTTTCCGGCCCACGCCAGCGCACACTTCAATACGCGGCGACAACGGTCGTCTTATGTCGTCCGAATGGTCGTCCATTGTGAGCGTCCTTGCCGAAGATGGCTCTTCTAACAGTGCTCCCAAGACTGCGCACAAACGATCTGAAGGGGCTCTGCGGCACACTGATGTTGCAAATCGGGGCAGTCAATTGAAAGAATTGGAAACGCCCGGCTTATGGATTGTGAAGTTTCTCCGGCACTCGGATGGGTTCGTTAGAGCTGAGCACCGACACATGGATCTGCCTGAGTAGGGCTTCTAGCACGTCTAATGGCGCAGTCGGCAGCCAAGTACGAAAAACGCAAGCAACTGCGGACGATGATCCGCACATATGCTTTCGATGGGCCAACCCGAAAATAGATAGAAAAACGGTACCTAGTGGATCCGCTCTCGTCGAATTGGTTCGCAAGCTAGCTCGCGCTATAGTAATCGGAAGAACATCTCAGTTCTTGGATGCAAACCACCGTGCTTGCGCCTGCAGGACCGACCGAACGGCGTTTGCGATGACTTCGATATCCTCATCGCTGATCAGATAGTGGAGAACGGCACGAACTACGCCTTCGCGCAGCGCGCCCATCCGCACCCCCCGTCGTGACAGCGCGGTAAGGAAATCCGAGGTCGATAGACCGTCTTGCTCGAGGCGGAAGAAGACCATATTAGTCTCGATGACAGAGGGCTCGAGGCGAATGCCGGGAATTGCGCGGATCCTTTCACCCAGAAGTTGCGCGCGCCGATGGTCTTCAGCCAACCGACCAACCATAGTTTGAAGCGCCACAATACCCGCGCTGGCCATAATGCCGGCTTGACGAAGGCCGCCACCTAGAAGCTTCCGATACCGCTTCACCCGATCAATGAACGGCCGCGCCCCGCAAACCATAGAACCAAATGGCGCGGCGAGCCCTTTGGAGAGACTAAACATGATCGAGTCAACATCTTCTGCGATTTCCGCCGGTGTCCGCTTCGACGCGATTGCCGCGTTGAAGATACGGGCCCCATCGATGTGCAACGGCAAGCCGTGTTCGTCAGCGAATGCCCGAACCTCCTTGATATATGGCCTCGGCAGGACGCGTCCGCCGTTTTGACAGTGCGGATTTTCTAGCACAATGACTCCCGGAGCGCGCATTGGTAGTCGGTCTTGTCACGAACCGCCGCGCGCAGGTTATCCAACGACAGCCGCCCGTCGGATTCGGTCGAAACCGGATGGAGGACGAGGCCACCCACCACCGAAACGCTGCCAGCCTCGAAGTCGTAGAGATCTGAGCGATCGCCCAGGATCACCTCGTAACCACGGGGACAATGCGCTAATAGCGCAGTAAGATTTCCCTGACATCCGCTCGACACGAAAGCTGCAGCTTCCTTACCGAACATTTCGGCCGCCAATGCTTCAAGCCGGTTGACTGTAGGGTCCTCGCCGTACCCGGAGTCGCCCACTTCCGCCTTGAACATCGCCTGCCGCATCTCCTGAGTTGGCAAGGTTACGGTATCGCTAAGCAGATCGATCATTCTTGTCTCCCAGAGGTGGCGTTGGCATCAATGCGCTCCCGGCGGAAAGTTCACCTCGTCTCACTCCGACCCAGCTGTTCGCGAGGATGGCTGCGCGTTTGCACAGCGAGAGAATGAAACAAGGAGCCGGACTACGTAGAACTCTGTTTATCCGAGCGGATCCCTGAAGTGGACCACGAGCTATGATCAAAAGCATCCAGCTATTCTTCCCAGCGCAGGAGTAGAGTTTCTTCAGCCGGTACCCTCAAATTACTTACCCACGACAGGTATTGTTCGAGGAGCGCGAGACGTGAGCAACTCTACGCCATTGTCCGTCACAACAACAACCTCTTCGTGGACCATCACCTTCGGTGAACCGTCGAAATAAGAAGGATAAGCTGTACTTGGCTCGATATTAATCACCAGACCCGGCTCTAGAATCGTCTTATCGTCGGGGTGAACCGAAGGTGGCTCCGGCATCCAGAGGCCCATTGAATGACCCATCCGCCCGATCGTGGTCGCTTTGCCTCGATTCTTTGAGCCACTCAGCACATCTGACATTGCGGCAAAAACATCGCAGATCGGGATTCCAGGCTTAACCGCGGCGATGCCTGCCTCCGTTGCGTCCCAAACGACTCGATAGGCATTTTCCGTATGCGGATCAGGTGCGCCGAAGGAATAGTGTCGATCGAAGTCACTCCAATAGTAATCGAACAAACAGCCAGCATCGATAAAAAGTAGATCCTCATCAGAGAGAACTTTGTCGGATGGAGCACCGTAGTAACGCGTGTAACCACCACGTCCAGAGACACCCTGGATCCTAGTGGTCTTGTCGGCACCGCGAGTGAAGCATTCGAGTTCAAAGAGACGACAAGCGTCTCGTTCTGTCATTCCGTGGCGTAACTTTGGGGCCAGATTGTCGAATGCTTCCGAAACAATCCGATTCACAATACGAATTCGATCGATCTCCGCAGGTGACTTTATCATCCGTAAGGGAGTAAAAATCGGATCCGATGCATCGGCGAACGTCTGTGGCTTGATCGCGTCCACGAGACGTAGGAAGTCTGCCACAGGCATGCCCAGCCTGCTTTCGGCGCCGAGCTCCGTCCCGATTTTTGCATGCTTCGGCAGCAAATCACGGAACGCTTTGATAAGCGTGGAAATGCCCTCGTCCTCTGGATTTGGACTGGGCCAACTTCGGCAATTCTTTACCCAAGTCGTTTCTTTGTAAAACTCCTCGATCCCGGTAGGAACAATTCCGACAACATCGCCAGACAAGGGGATAAGGAGAAAGCGCGGTCGGGTGGTCTGATGGGGCGTGGAGCTAATCTCGCCGACAAAATAGCGCAAGTTGTATTCGGAGGTCACCAGAAGTGCGTCGAACGCGTATTGCTTCATCAAACGCCGCGCTTGCTCGACCCGATCTTCGTACTCCCTTTGCGAAAACGGAACGTAAGGAATCGTTGTGACGGTACAATCACGAGCGGTCATAGCTTTTCTCCAACAAGCACCCTAGCTTTAGGCGGCAACAAGTACGAAATTCGATCAGGACACTGACAGTGTTGGGCGGATCTCCACGATCAATCGTCATGTGTCAGTGACGGGTATAGTCGTCGTCTGTTTTTCGACCGGGCCTGAAGCGCCGTTTCATGCTTCAGGTTGTATCGAGATAGTGTGGTAGATTAAAACAAAAATGCAGCTAATCGAGTTGGGTCTATGTCATATCCGTCAAAATGTGCGACGGCTGGCGGTCTGAGGAAATGATCCTACAGGTCATGGATGACTCAGGGAGAGGCAGAGCAAAGAAGGATGATAGGATCCTGAAGAACATTCGGTGCAGTGGACTCGATCGAATTCCATCCGAAGAGACGATGGATAAATCGGGGTTGAGCAGTTTTCGGCTAATCTTCCGCATCACTCGATAGCAATAGTCGTGCCAGCACGGTTCAGGAAATACTTTCGGGGAGGGGCGGCGCGAGCCAGGCGACTTGGAGCAAGCTCGCCGAGCGGCCTCCCGGTTCGTGAATGCTGACAGCGTTTTCGGTGCCACTGCTGTGAAAACTATGATCGTGATAGAGGCACTCGGCAAGGCGCGGGCGCTCGAGCCGTATCTTGTCGCCATCCTAATGGGTGCGTTTTCATCCGCCATGGCAACTCTGCGGCGCGGAAAGCATAGATATCCTCTCCATCCGCGATGGCGGCAGGATCGTTTGCTCCGCTCGACCAGAACTCACCCCATGACCTCTCCGAAAATCACGTCCGCTAGGAAGTCGTACGCGGACGGTCTGGGACATCCTCATTGCGGTGAAAAAAACTGTAAAGCAAAGCCAACTGCGAGGAGCGCGCGTTGTAAACAGTAGTCAGCCTCTCCGAGAACGCGCAAGACAGATCGGTCTTTCGATCGATTCAATGATCCTTAATATCGAATGTTGAGCGCCAGTGGTTCGAGATCTGACAAATGGCGTGTGGCATTCGGAACTCTTGTCTGTTGGAGCCAGTGGTAGCAGCAAGAAGATGCGCTAGCGCTAGCCGATGATCACCTCGGGACCTATGAACATATTTGACCTGCATATTCTCGGGATCGGTAGGCCCCAACGGAAAGCTGATCGCTGTCTCTAAGGGGATCAGGCGCGGCATCGGTCGACTTGAGCAACAGAGTGGAACGAGTCGAGTCATAAGCCTGACGGGCGGCCACGGAGCGCTCGTACGCCCTCTGTCTATCTGATTTGGTAGCTGACCAACCGATGTTGTACGTGGTTAAGTGGTATTTACCGCCGCGTCCATTGAGCCGCGCCCGCCCATGCTTTATTGAACGTCCATTTCATCTGGTTGCCGCAAAGCTGTGCAGTCGAGCCGACTTCTTGTGACCGGCCTGGTGTCCGTCCTTGTCAGCGACAGAATGGAGAATGAAATGCAGCAGCGGATCTCGTCTCGTTTCAACAAGGCGACACCTGAAAGTGATGGATTTGCGCTGGCAACGTGCGGATCTGGAGATGTTGCCGCTCCGAACCAGTCGCAATCGCCAGATGCCCGCGCCTTGGTGGTGATGGCCTCAGTCGGATCGCCGATCACATTCTACAGTGCCAATAGGGTGGTAAAATGGAACTATCGATGAGAGCATTGTCGCACCTGCGGGTCACCGAGATCGGTAGCGCGGTCGCAACTAGCTATTGCGCGCGCTTGTTTGCCGATTTTGGGGCCGACGTTCAGAAAGTTGAGCCGCCAGGAGGCGATCCACTTCGTCGCAGTGCGCCGTTCACGCCCAAAGGACAGAGCGCGTGGTTCGCATTCCTGAACTTCAATAAGTCGAGCATCATCATCGACGCCGCTAACCCGGACGCGATCAGACGGCTCACGAAGCTAGTTGAGGATTGCGATATTTTGATCGACGGTCGCGACGTTGATTGCGCAGATTGCCCGCCTATTGACGTGGCCGCGATCCGGCAGCGGCGTCCCGGGTTGATCTATCTCGAAGCCAGTTGGTTCGGCGACGAAGGACCGTATGCAGGATATGCTGCGACCGATTCGACCATCCGCGCGCTTGCCGGTCTCATCAAATTGGTCGGACCGGCGGACGGCCCGCCATCGTACGCACCGGATTTCCAGACGGGTATCGTTGCTGGACTGTGGGGCTTCACCGCCGCCGCTTCCGGTGCGGTTACGCGAATGCAGGGCGGGTTAGGGCGATCATGGTCTCTGAGTATTTTTGAATCGAGCCTTGCTCTCAGCGAGGATCTCATGTTGGAGGCGTTTGCGCGTGGCGATGTAATGCACCGGATTGGCGTTAATCGCTTCTCGCTAACCTTTCCGGTCGGAATTTACGAGTGCAAAGAAGGCTGGCTCGGCGTTACCACAATCGCGCCAGCACAATGGCGCGCATTCTGCGATATGCTCGACCTGCCTGAATTGCGTGATGATCCGACTCTGCTTTTGAGCGCCGATCGTTTGCCGCGCATGGGAGAGATCGAACGACAGTTTGTTCCGAGGTTGAAGACGCGGACAGCACAGGAGTGGTTTGCGGAGGGGGTGAAGCGCAAGATCCCGGTCGTGCCGGTGCCGAGGATATCAGAGTTACTCCAGGACGCGGAGAAAAAAGCGCGCGGCGCACTCGTGCCTGTTCTGCTTGGCGAAGAAAAGTGCATGACCGTTGGGGCGATGCAGCGGCTGACATTGACGCCGCCACGCCAGGGCGGAAGCGTTCCGGCCCCCGGCGAGCAGCAGACTTTTGCGAACGTTCGAAGACAGTTAACTGATACTGCGCCGGCGGGATCCAGCTGCGATGCCGACCGAGGGCCGTTACGGGGGATTCGAGTAATCGACTTTACAATGGGCTGGGCAGGCCCATTGTGCACTCGCACACTGGCCGATCTTGGCGCGGACGTCATCAAGATCGAGGCCATCCAATATCCGGATTGGTGGCGCGGCGTTGACCGGCGGCCCGCGTACGTGAATGGCCTGATGTACGAAAAAACACCGCGCTTCTGCATTATGAACCGCAACAAGCGTGGGATCACGCTCGACCTGACGCGGCCGCAGGGTCTCGCTCTCGCCAAACGATTGTTGGTCGGCGCCGACGTTGTCGTCGATAACTACTCGGTTGATGTGCTGCCGAAGTTCGGGCTCGGCTATGACGTGCTCAGCGCGCTAAACCATCGCCTGGTCGTGATGTCTATGTCGGCCTTTGGTGCGAATAGTGTCCATCGTAGTTGCCGAGCGTACGGTTCAACTCTTGAACAGGGGTCCGGATTACCGAGCGTGGTCGGAGACATTGACGGACCGCCAGTGATGAGTCACATCGCGTTCGGAGATGCTGTTGGCGGGTTGAACGGCTGCGCTGCAATTTTAGTCGCGTTGATTCATGCCCGCAAGACTGGGCAAGGACAATTCATTGATCTTGCACAGGTCGAATGCATGATGCCGTTCGCGGCGCCATGGATCACGGTCCACTCGATCGACGGTATGGAGCCGCCAAGATATGGCAATCGACATCCGCAGTTCGTCCCG
Source organism: Bradyrhizobium sp. ORS 86 (assembly GCF_045571475.1). NCBI lineage: Bacteria > Pseudomonadati > Pseudomonadota > Alphaproteobacteria > Hyphomicrobiales > Nitrobacteraceae > Bradyrhizobium > Bradyrhizobium sp. ORS 86. Next base: position 2,164,517 of record NZ_CP120699.1, read on the forward strand.
CATGGTTGCTTCCGATGTGCAGGGAACGACAACTGGATCCTAGTAGCGGCTACGGATGAGGACATGTGGCAGAGGCTTGCCATCCTTATTGGCCGACCAGACTGGGCCAAGGACAAATCCTTGCAGTCTGCGGAAGGTCGCCGTCGGGTAGAAGGCGACATCGAAAGAGGCATTGAAGCTTGGACGCATGCCCGCGATGCGGATAGGGCTATGTCCGAATTGCAGAGCGTACGGGTTGCGGCTGGCGTGGCCCGCCTGCCAATCGAGTTGCTCAACGATCGGCATCTAAAGTCACGCGCGTTTCTACAGGAGATTGATCGGCCCTTCATTGGATCGCATCCACAGCCCTCGATGCCGATTCGAGAAGGCCAAGCACCCTACGCGATTCGCACGGCGGCGCCGACGTTAGGAGAACATAACAGAGAGGTCTTGTCAGGGCTTCTCGGACTCTCCGATGCCGAGATCGCGGATCTGACGAGGGAGGGAATCATCGGCACGAACATGCTCTCCGAAGCGGAACTCCAAAGGACAAAGAGGGGCTCGTTAGAGTGACGAAACGACGCTGGACTGAACCCTATCTGCAGTGAGTTTAAGGTCTTTAGTTGAAAGCTTTGATGGTGTCTCGCCCGATTCCAAGGATGCGTTACAGGACAGGCTGCGCAATCACGACGGAGGCGCTCCATCAAGCAGTACAAAATAGCTAAGAGCCTGACAGCGATCCTGCCAGGAAGCCAAGTCGATCATCTCTTCCATCGAGGAGGAGCGATCATCATCGCTTCCGGCGATATATACTGCTATCGCTCGACGATTGCCTTTATGCACGGCAGCTGATGACCTCGCACCAGAAGCGGCGATTCCTGTATCGTTCCTCCGGGACGGCATCAACCGACTGCCGGAGGTAAATGTCGATAATCCTTCAAAGAAAAGCGCAAGGCTAATCCGATAAGCTATTTCCACGTCCAAACGTTGAGCTCCGTTCGCTCGAAGGCGAGCTCTAGCTCTAGCTCTACGTCGCAGTCGATCGCACCAGCAAGTTGTCCCTCGTGCAGCGGATAAGGGCCTTGGCCTCGGCCTTCCTCGGAGCTCTGATCGCGACTGTCTCCTGCAAGCCCCGCATGGATGAATGGCTTCAACATCGCGTGGCTCTTGAACGGCTTATCAGGATAATGTGAGCTATTTCATATGGCGTCCAGCGAGCGAGGAGTCGCCAATCATCTCTATAGCTGGACCGATGTCGGGCAGCTAAAATCAGTTACGCGCACGAGCGCTGGCCGCTTGCGCGCTCCTGGCGCAGAGCAGCCCATCGGAGCTGGGAGCTGCGTATCCTGGGGGCTGGCTCTAAGCTTTAACTGAGAAGCGAGGTCAGCAGCGAATGCTTTCGCCGAGATGCGGACGACGCGCGCCAGATGGTAGGAAGGTGCGTAGCTATCACAAGAATACTACCAATCCTGGTAGTCTCAGTATTCTTGGTTATCGGGTAAGTGAGCAGAGGTGCTCGCCGCGACGTGCTTTACGACGCAACCCTGCCACGCGGCGCTCAACCGGCCTTTCGTATCCCAGCGCCGCGTGCGCTGTACTCGAACCACTTACTGGCAGAGGACGCCATCGTCGGTGAATAGTTTTGGAGGACGAAAAGTGCAGCCCTTCAAGGCCCCAAGATCAGATATCCGCTCGAACTCGCGATCGTTTTCCGACCTTCTCAGCCGAGCGCGCAGCTCTATTGTGCTAATGGCGGATGGTCGAAAGCTGATTGACTTTCATTCCGATGCGGGAACGCTGAACTACGGTCACAACAATCATCAGATTAAAGTTGCTATTACCAAGTATCTGGAATCGGATGCTGCAGTCTCCGCCTTTAACATGAACACTTCCGCGAAGCTGGAGTTTATGGAGACGTTCAGCTCGGTAATACTCCGACAGCGGGGTCTACAATACCGGTGTCAATTCGCGGAGAGTGTCATCGAGGTAGCGATAGAACTCTCACGCACAGTTACAGGGCGCCAGAAGATCATTTTATTTACACACGCATATCATGGTACTAGCCTGAGAGCGGTTGGTGCTAGCGGAAAAGATCGTACGACGAGTGGCGTGTCTTTGTCTGACGTAACTTTCATGCCGTATGATGGTTATCTTGGACCAGACGTTGATACGGCCGGCTACCTGCGAAAAGTTCTAACAGACGAGAGCAGCGGCGTCGATCGTCCAGCTGCCATTCTCGTGGAAACAGTGCAAGGAGAAGGTGGTATATACGTGGCCGCCAAAGAATGGTTGCTATCAATTCAGGACATAGCAAGGGATGTGGGCGCCCTCTTTATAATTGACGATGTCCAAATGGGTTGTGGTCGCACCGGCGATTTCTTTAGTTTCGAGTTCGCGGGGCTGTCGCCAGATATTGTGGTGCTATCGAACTCGTTAAGTGGCTACGGTCTGCCACTCTCAATGTTGTTGATCAAGGACAGTATCATCGAATCGAGATCAGCGAGATGCACGAGCGCGTTTCGCGGAAACAATCTGGCACTAGTATCTGCAACCGCAGCCGTGAACCTCTATTGGCGCACCCAGACCTTTTCGCAGGGTGTTCACCGCATGGGAACGGTTTTGCGGTCTCGACTTGAGACCATAGCTTCCGGCTGTGGACGCAATTTCGTTGTTCGGGGAAGGGGCATGGCGCTGGGGTTTGATTGCCAAAATGGCAACGTCGCGGATGCCACGACGCGCAAGGCATTTGAAAAGGGATTAATGGTGGAGCAGTGTGAGTGCGCCGATCAGGTCGTAAAATTTTTACCCGCACTTACGATTGACCTTGAGACGCTAAATCAAGGTCTTCAAATCTTCGAGGGAGCTTTGGCCGAAACATTGAACAAAATAGGGTTCGCTGCGACTTGCCCCAGCGGTACGCTCAGACGATGAGTGAGAGGGATCTCAAATATGGAATTCTTGGGCAGATTCTCACCTGCGCCTTGATTTGGCTCAAGATCCTCAACTGTCACGGCAGGGCGGAGCCTCGTTTCTCGCGACCCGAACATCGTCCCATTGACGGATGCAAGAGTCTAGGGCGGACCGATCCGTAGGAGCGTCGGGGCCCTGTAATGGGGACGGAGCAAAGGGATCGGCTCAGGTAGTCGTACTCTTGAACCAACGCAGAGCGACCGACGTAGACTGACAAACCTTGGAGATGTTCGAGACAGATCTTGTGAGGAATCTCGACAAGATCTGGAATCCCCCGACCGTCGTCGGCATCTACGATTTGGCTTGGCGTCGTGGCCAGCGATGTGGAACGATCATCTGCTATCTGGGGCGCAACTGCGTGCTTGATCTGCTTCTGATCGACAGTGTTGCGCGTTGGCCGGGAATCAAGGTCGTTGCCCGCGATCGTGCGTATCGTGACAGCGCACGCTGCGGCGCCTCGGACGCGGTGGCGAACCGCTGCCACATGCTCGACAGTTGGGGTGAGGACGCGCGCCTCGCGGTCGGCCGCCACCATCACAACGTAGCCGCCGTGTAAATCTCGGCGTCCGCGCAACGGACGAAGACCGGCAGTTCCACGCCGCCGCCCGGCCTCGCACAGTTGCGGGCGGATCAAAAGGCTGCGAAGCGAACACAACGTGACGGAGAATGGCGGAATCGGGCAAGCTCGTGACGGGCGAGCGCCGATCGCTGTGACAAGCGTCGTGGAGGAGATGAAATCGAGACCTCGCAACTCACGCAGCGCCTCCACGTGCTACTCCATCGACCAATGAGCGGCCATCGTGCTGATGCGCCGGATAAGCTGGTCATGGCGGTCTTGCGCCGTCCAGACTGCTTCAAGGTAAGCCTGAAAAACAATCTGATGCGCGGGCTGATCAAAGGTTTGACCGGAAAGCCGGGAGCGATGTCGCCGGGTCCCGTTCTTGCCGATCTTGTAAGGGCGACCGTGACGCAATAGGAATGCCTGCAGTTGCTGTCGAGCCCGCATGAGCTGCATCGATGCATCCGCGCCCGGATGAGATCGCGCGCGCCGGTCGGTCTTAATCCCTTCGCCTAGCTTGCGTGGAGACATCGACGTCGCGACGACCGTGCGAGTTCTTCCAGCACCGCCTCGTGTTCAATCGCTCCTCGCTGACGCGCTGGCGCCAACGGATGGGCGAGGAGGAGCTGCAAGCGCTGCTGCAGGAGAGCCTCTTGGTCGCCAGCAATACCGAGGCGATTAAGCCGTCCGACCTCAAGCGCGTCATCGTCGACACCACGGTGCAGCCCAAGAACGTGATGTTCGCGACCGATGACGGGATTCTCAACCGTACTCGCGAAATCCTCGTCCGGCGGCAAAACGGCAGGGCCTCGCGTTGCAGCAATCCTATGCGCGGTGAGCAAGTTCGAGCTGATCAAGCTTCAGCGCTATGTCCACGCCAAGCAGTTCGAGCGCGCTAACCGAGCCTTGAAGACGCTCCGAACCTATCTCGACCGCGTCACCCGCGACATCACCCGCAAGGCCGCACTGGCTTGCTCGGTGAGATTGTCCTCGGCCGCATGCTGGCGCTGGCGCGACGGGTGCTTGACCTGAAGCACCAGCATGGACCGAAGGTCTACTCGCTGCACACGCCGGAGATGGATGATCGGCATGGGCAAGGCCCACCAGTTCGGGGGCAAGGTCTCCGTCGCCACGACGCTGGCGCCGCCCAGTTTGTCACCCATGTGAAGGCCCTGCCGGGCAACCTCTACAACGGTCATACGCTCAAGACCGTGGCCCCCCGGAGATGAGGGCGCTGATCGGCAACATCATCGAGCGGCTCGTTATCGACAAAGGCTATCGCGGCCACGATGCGCCACCCGACTACAAGTCAGGGTATTCATCTCAGAGAAGAAGCGGCGGGTGACGCCCAAGGTCAAACGCGAGAGGCCCGCCGCGCGGCCATCGGCCATTTCAAATCCGAACATCGGATGGGCCGGAACTATCTCAGGCACGGCCAGGGCGATGCCACCAATGCCGTCCGCGCCGCCGCCAGCTACGACTTCCGTCGCCTCATCCCCTGGCTTGAGCGTCGGTTGCACCAAACCCTCGCCAAGCTCATCCTCGCACTTCAGCTTGTTCCGATCTGAATCGAGTTCTTCACGGACGACTAGAGGTCGTGTCCCCATTGGTGGTGTAGCTCGGTAGAGCAAAGCCGTCCGCACGCGCGGCCTCCCATGGCGCCGTAGCGGGCGGGCGGCTTTGCGGTGGTCACCGGCAGTTCGCCGGTAGGGTCGGGTTGCTGATACCAACCTGATTCGAGGAACCACCGATGACCGATGAGATGATGAACCTCCGCACGCTCGTGGAGAAGACCCCTGATGCCGATCTGCTGCGCGAGATGATCGGCTTTGCCGCCCAGCGCCTGATGGAGCTGGAAGTGGAAGGCCAGACTGGGGCCGCCTATGGCGAGAAGAGCCGAGCGCCTGGCGCAGCGCAACGGCTACCGCGACCGGACCTGGGAGACCCGCGCCGGCACGGTCGAGCTGCGTATCCCCAAGCTGCGCAAGGGTTCCTACTTCCCCGGCTTTCTGGAGCCGCGCCGGATGGCCGAGAAGGCGCTCACCGCCGTGGTGCAGGAAGCCTATGTGCAGGGCGTCTCCACCCGCTCGGTCGACGACCTGGTGCAGGCGATGGGCATGAGCGGCATCTCCAAGAGCCAGGTCTCGCGGCTGTGCGCGGAGATCGACGACAAGGTGAAGGCGTTCCTCGCTCGCCCGATCGAGGGCGATTGGCCGTATCTGTGGATCGACGCCACCTACGTGAAGGTGCGCCAGCAGGGGCGCATCGTGTCGGTCGCGGTGATCGTCGCGGTCGGCGTCAACAGCGATGGCCGGCGCGAAGTTCTCGGTATGGACATTGGTCCCTCGGAGGCCGAGACATTCTGGACGGCGTTCCTGCGCAAGCTCGCCCGCCGCGGCCTGCGCGGCGTCAAGCTGGTCGTCTCCGACGCCCACGAGGGCATCAAGGCGACCGTCGCCAAGGTGCTCAACGCCAGTTGGCAGCGTTGCCGCGTGCACTTCATGCGCAACGCGCTGGCCCATGCCGGCAAAAGCGGACGGCGTGTCGTCTCCGCCTTCATCGCCACTGCGTTTGCCCAGGACGATGCCGAAGCCGCACGAGCGCAATGGCGAAAGGTCGCCGATCAGCTCCGCCCCAAGCTACCCAAGCTCGCCGGCTTCCTCGACGAGGCCGAGACCGATGTGCTGGCCTACATGACGTTCCCGCCGCAGCACCGCACCAAGCTGCACTCGACCAACCCGATCGAGCGCCTCAACGGCGAGATCAAGCGCCGGACCGAGGTCGTCGGCATCTTCCCCAATGAGGACGCCATCGTCCGCCTCATCGGCGCGATCCTGCTCGAACAGAATGATGAATGGGCCGTCCAGCGCGCCCGTTACATGACGCTGGAAACCATCGCGCCGTTGAGCGATGATCCAACCGTCAGTCTCCCGGCTATCGCCAGCTGACCAGTCCGGCTCTTGCCGGCGAACGCGGTGTCCCACCGCCAGTTACACCACGCTCAGGGACACGATCCGACTAGAGTTCGTCGACGACCTGTGTATCTAGCACATCGCCTATTTAGCGTGGCCTTGCTGCGTCACCACGATTGTATCTACTCAAGTGGATTGCGGCTCCTCCTGCAAATAGGTTCGGCTGCACGAAACCTTCTCAATTGTGCTCATGAACCGTTTCACTTCTTCCGGCAATTGGTTGTCGTGGCGGAGGTGACGTAGAGCTGTTCGGTTTTCAAATCGAGGTCAAGACGGGTCCTGCCAGCGCGCGTTTCAGATGATCCATTGAAATATTTGCACCGGTAATAGCACAACGATGCGCTTTCCCTTCAATTCACGCCGCCGTCCCCAAGCTCCGGTGAGCCCGGCGGCTGCGCCAGTTTCTACGAGGATGTGAGCATCGCTCGCGAGCGTATGTACGGCCGAAAGAAGCGCTTGGTCGCTCACGAGATTGGCGTCGTCGACGTGTCTCACGAGAGCGTTGAGTACCAATACCGCAGGTACGCGGCACGTAACGCAGTCTGCGATAGTCTCGACTGGTCGCTCGATCTTTTTGCGCGAGTGGAAGCTTTCTACCATTGCAGGAGAACCTTCCGATTGCACTGCAGCGACACGCACGTTGGGCTGCAGTGCCTTCAATGCAGCCGCAGTGCCCGAGGCGAGAGATCCGCTTCCCAAGGGCGTGAACAACCAGTCGATATCAGAAAGAGTGGTGCCAATTTCGAGCCCTATTGTGCCTGCACCCTCGATCAAATGGATATTTTCGCCATCGTCGACAAAGTTGCCGTGCATGTCCTTGGAGAAGGCTTGGGCATGCCACTTCGCATCGTCAATATCACAGCCTCCGACGTGAATGGTCGCCCGCCAGGGCAGCAATCATGTCCCGCTTTGTCGGATTGGGGTTGTCGGGAAGAAAAATATCAGCCGGAACACCCAAGGCTCGAGCGGCAAATGCAACAGCTTGACCATGGTTTCCGGTTGAAGACGTCACTGCTCGTCGTAAGGATGACATTTCGCGCGCCGTCAGCAGCGCATTGAAGGCACCCCGCAACTTGAACGAAGCGATGGGCGTAGCTGTTTCCACTTTCAGCCAGACCTCAGCTTCGAATGCTTTGGAAAGAAGCTCGGATTGGAAGAGCGGCGTCATCCCCACCCAGCGTTTGAGGCGTGCGCTCGCTTCAACGATACCTTCAAAGGATGGAATCTGCTCGGTCACTACCACGATAAAGCCCTCGATTGTCTCCGAGCAATCTCACGGCCGAAAAGTGATCAATTGCGATCAAATGTAGTCACTAAATTGATCGATTCCTTCAATTTTGCACGCTGGACGCCGTGGACCGTCATTCCAGGCACGATCGGTCAATTTTGACCAGGCCTTGCACTGAGTAACCGAAGTTAAAGCGGCGGGAGCTAAGTGGTGATGCAGTAGTGTCGGCGCGAGCAAGGACACTCGGCGGCTACGCCGGACCTCTGCGTGGTAAACCTGAGAAGCTCGAAAAGAACGATGCGGTCGGTGACAAGCCCATTGGCCGGCAAGGATCAGTGATCCGAACAATTCTCCCTCGAGGCACTGATTTTTGGAATACCGCGAGTGGCTCGCTTTGCCGCAGGGACCTACCACGCAGCGATCATTGGGCCGATGGTATCGCTGGGGCGTAAGTGGGCCATCCGGAGCCAAGGCCCTTGAGAGCGTTGATGAAAGCTCGTACCCACGATCTTCACCACCGACAAGTCCTGTCGTCGGGTTGCCATTCCAGATCCAACGGATGCTCTTGTGACATTCCCTTCTCCGACTGGAGTGGACATTTTGCCGCTCGCTCTCTTATGGAAATCTCAGCAGGCACGCCTGTTGCGCGTCGGTCTCGACAGCAATCCCCGTCGCGGGGCTTCATGGGCCGCGGCGCGGTGCTTCTGATGTCAACCGACAAGCTACCTGCCAAGATCGACCGCTGACTATCGATGTATCCCGCTGCCGTTTGCAATCAACCGAGCAGGAAGCGTCTGCAGCGAGCGAAGCGCGCTTGGGAAGGCTTAGCGCACTGATCCGAACGGACGCTCCAACAGGCGTAGGACGCGCACGGGCTCAGGTCCGATGTGAAGGGCGATCGCTTTCCGGTCGAGTGCGCGCTCCGACTGCGTCGCGCGATTGCGCTGCCGCAAATAGTCGAGCCATGTCGGGCAATGATAGCGTTCGGTCCACAGTTCGGGATTCGCAGCGTCACGCGCAATCGACCAGCCATAGGCCCATTGCGCTGGCGAGACAACTGCGCGTTCTGCATAATTTTATAGAAAGCGCGCATTCTCCTGTGCGACACGATATTCGATCTCGACCACCAATGGCCGGCTGGGATTCGTAAGCGGGAGCCGCACCTTAGGATCGGCTCCCGCGTCGCCATCCTCATCGTGAGCGGTGATACGCGGCATGCCGAGCCAGCACCCGAGGCGCGCCGAGAGCAGCATCAGCGTGGCGGAGATAAGCAGTCCATCTGGACGCCGGCGATATCGGTGAGCCGTCCCCAGCCCCAGCTCCCGATCGCAATACCCCCGGAGAACGCAGCCTGATAGGCTGCAAGTGATCGGCCTGCCACCCAGCGCGGCGTGGAGAACTGCACCCCCGATATTAAACAGTGTAACAGCCATCACCCATACGGCTCCTGCCAAAACCATCGCGACAGCGGTCAGCACCGGTTCGTGGCTCAGCGCCACCGCCGCGATCGCGCCTCCCATGGAGAGTGTGCAGGCGCGCAGCGCGGCTTCGCCGCTCATACGCTTGCGCACCTCACCGAAATAAAGAGCCCCAATGACGGCGCCAACTCCAAAGAAACCGAGCATGATGCCGTAGGTCTGCGCGCCACCATGCAGTAGATCCCGCGTGACCAGCGGCATCAGCGCCGATATCGAGGCGGCGATCGTGGCGGTCGCCATGGCGCGAGTGAACACAATCTTGAGAGACGGCGAATTGGAAGATGTAGCGAACGCCTGAAACAATGGCGCAGCTCAAAGCTGTTCGCCGACGAGACGACAATGCCGGTGCTTGATCCCGGCCGCGGGCGCACTAAGACCGGTCAGCTCTGGGCCTATGCGGCGGACGACCGACCATGGGGCGGCGTCGATCCGCCGGGCGTCGCCTATGTCTATGCCCCCGATCGCAAAGCCGATCGACCGATCGTTCATCTCGCAGGCTTCAAGGGGATACTGCAGGTCGACGGCTACGCCGGCTATGCCAAACTCGCTGAGCGGGGCAACGTTGAGCTTGCGTTCTGTTGGGCGCACATGCGCCGCAACTTCTATGAGCTCGCAACACCTGGCCCGGCACCCATCGCGAGCGAGACGCTGAAGCACATCGCCGAGTTCTACGCGATTGAGAAGGACATCCGCGGCCGCAGCGCCGAGGAGCGTCGCCTCATCCGGCAGCAGAAAAGCCGGCCGCTTGCCGATACCTTCCAGAAGTGGCTACACGCAAAACTCGCCCTGATCAGCCAGAAGGGCAAGCTCGCCGACGCCATCCGCTATGCGCTCTCACGCTGGGAGGGGGTCTGACGCGCTTCATCGATGATGGCCGTATTGAGCTCGACAACAACGCCGTCGAACGTTCGATCCGTCCGATCACGATCAACCGGAAAAATGCGCTGTTCGCAGGCTCCGACGGCGGTGCCGAGCACTGGGCCATCATCGCCTCCCTGGTCGAAACCTGTAAGCTGAATGACGTCGATCCGCTTGCTTACCTGACCGGCGCGCTCACCAGCATCGTCAACGGCCATCCAAACCGCGACATCGACCAGCTGCTGCCCTGGACTTACTGCGCTCAAGCCCTCAAAGCCGTGGCCTGAGAACGACGCTTACACTTCCTCGACATAAGCGCGATGATATCCTGCCTTCGAGCAGAGCCCACCACGATCAGATAAATCCAGATCGGTCGCTACCGCGATTTCGAAATAGGTGCCACCCGTCTCACCCGTAAACACGGCGATTGTCGCGATCGCACGAGGGTTCGAACTTGATTCGCTGCTAGCCGCTAAACCGATGTTTTCTCTTCCAGCATCATCGAGACGCTCTGCGTTCTGAGATGCTGAAGGGTTGTTGCCATGCTCTTTTAACCACAGACCAGACCAACAATCTCGGCGTCACGTTGACGGCGATGCCGATTCGCGGTGCTGCCGCGATATATCTTGCTCATTGTTCTCGGTGTTTGCGCGGTGCATTCAGGGGTGACCACTTCGAAAACAGAACTGGACATAAGTCCGAAACCCGTCTCCGCAGCTTAAGCTAAAGCAGCCTCACAGTAGAGGAACAAGACTGGGGGATTCTCGCATTGCACGCAAGGAAGTGCCGAAAAAGAGAGCAAACACATGCGTCGGCGCATGCTGTCACTCTTCGCGCGAGGTCTCGATTGGAATAGCAAACCCTGCTTTTACGCGATCCATTATAACCATCGTCTTGAAACCTTTGATCTCGGGGTTCTCATAGAAGAAACGGCGGGTGAATTGCTCATAGTCTTCCATCGTGCGCGAGGTGATGTAGAGGACAAAATCAGCATCGCCGGTGACAAAAAATCCATTGACCACTTCAGCTGACGATTTGATGGCCTTCTTGAATTTATCGACTATGTCCGCACGCTCTCGCTCGAGGGTTACCAGCACAAGCATTTGAATAGGTCGTCCCACCGCCTTCGGCGAAACGATTGAGACGTCGGCCTCGATGATCCCGTCCGCACGAAGCCTCTTCAGTCGACGTTGACAGGCGGTTGCCGACAGTCCGGCAAGCTCGCCGATTATCTCAGAGGTTAGGCGGTTGTTCTTTTGAACGATCTCGAGGATGCGGGCGTCTGTTCGGTCGTATTGCATGGTCGACTCCGGCCTTGAAGAATTTCATCGCAAAACGCCGCAGAATGCAGGAAATCTGCTGAACTGCAGCAGAAAGCGACGCAAACACGTTTGCGGCTGCAGTATGCTGAATGCACCGGCAATTTCAACAAAATGCCGGGTGAGACTTCCAAATGAGTTCTCAAGCGACCCGGCGCAAAAGTCTGTCTTTGGCTGATCTCGCCGGCAGGCTTCCGCGATTCCTGAATCATCACCGCTTTGTGGTGGGGCCGCGCTTGTCGACTGTCGCTGGATTGCCGCGAGCGGGACGCTCTGGTCGATCTAGCCACCAGAGAAAAGATTAACGAAACTGCTCGCCGCAGTACTGAAGCAATTGGCTCGCGATCACTGCAGCCTGATAGCCGTGATTGCCAACGCGGCCAAGGCGATTCTCAGATCTCGAAGAGTGTCGATCGTCGAGCGTTCCGAAACGAACCAACAGGAAGAGCCACTGATCGCGCGCACTGACATATCTCGTTTCGGCGATTTCTTGGCTGAGGGAAAGGGTATGATCGAGGTCAAACCCGTCGCTGAACGAGACCGCTCAAGTGTTCTGCATTCCTTTCACCGAGCTTGACGATTTCGCCCGTGGCCAACTTGACGATCCCACGATCATTGCTGGTGGAAAAGGCATTCGAATCGAAGGCGCACAGGGATGCCGCCACATCAACGGGTTTGCCGGATTGTACTGTGTGAATGTTGGATACGGTCGAACGGGAGTCGCTGAGGCGATCGCGCGGCAAGCCTACAGATTAGCATACTGCCACACATATGCAGCGCATGCGACCGAAGAATCAGCCGTTCCATCGCATCGCCTCATTCGACCGGCTCTTGGCAGAACCGGTAGAGTCGCCTCGGGGTTGTTCGGACCAGGCACGACGAAACCCAAGCCAAGCTTGCATGGTGTCGTGTTCAGCCGAAAAAGAAGAAGTCTATCTCGCGCGAAATCTGGGCTCGGCCGCGAAGTGTCGGGTACGGCTTAGCTAAATATATGGAATTGAAATACATCTGCTTCGGCGACCTCGCGGCTTAGGAGAAACGGTATGATCGATGTTAAAGCCACTGCTGAACGAGATCGCTCGAGTGTTCTGCATCCCTTCACTCAGCTCAAGGAGTTCGCCTCTGGTAAGGCCGGGGATCCGACGATAATCACCGGAGGAAAAGGCATTCGCATCGAAGACGCGCAGGGGCGCGGTTATATTGATGGCCTTGCTGGTCTCTACTGTGTAAATATTGGATATGGCCGGACTGAAGTGACCGAGGCCATTGCGCGGCAGGCCTACAACCTTGCTTACTATCACACGTATGCGGCACACACGACGGAAGAGCTAGCGACCCTGGCGGATCGTTTGGTGCGTACGGCGCCGGGCAAGGCGAGTAAAGTGTTCTTCGGTTTGTCCGGATCAGACGCTAACGAAACGCAAGCAAAGCTCGTCTGGTACTATAACAATCTACGTGGTCAGCCCAAGAAGAAGATTATCTCGCGCGAGCGCGGTTATCATGGCTGCTCGGTGATTTCAGGTTCAATGACCGGTATGTCATTTTATCATGATCACATGGATCTACCCTTTCCAGGCATTTTGCATACAGGCGCCCCGCACTACTATTGGGGCGCCGAACCAGGCGAGACGGAAGAGTCCTTTTCTCGCCGCCGAGCTGCCGAACTTGAAGAGCTGATCGTGCGGGAGGGGCCGGATACAATCGGTGCCTTTATTGCTGAGCCGGTCTTGGGTACCGGCGGTATCGCGCCGCCTCCAAGTGGCTACTGGCGTGAAGTGAAGGCGGTGCTCAGCCGCTACGACGTCCTTTTGATCGCAGACGAGGTGATTTGTGGATTTGGTCGAACCGGTGCGGATTTCGGTAGTACGCTGTACGGGATCGACCCAGATCTTGTAACGGTCGCCAAAGGTCTGACATCTGGCTACGTCCCGCTCTCGGCAGCGATCGTTGGTGAGAGGGTTTACTCGGTTATGGAGGAAGCTGCGAATCGTGTGGGGGTGTTTTCCCATGGCTACACCTATTCTGGCCATCCGATTGCCGCAGCTGCTGCTAATGTAGTTCTCGATATTGTTGAGAAGGAGCGACTAAGTGATCGCGCGAAGACCGTGGGCGCACACTTCCAGAAGCGGCTGAAGGATCGATTTGCGCAGCTGGAAATCGTCGGTGAAGTGAGAGGCGTGGGCCTGCTCGGTGCTGTGGAGTTCGTTGCCGACCGGCGTACGAAAAGGCGATTCGATCCGCAGCTCAAGATCGGCGCCCGGATCTCGAAGGCTGCTCGTGATCGTGGGCTTATTGCCCGAGCAATGCCGCATGGAGACATTCTTGGTTTTGCACCACCGCTCGTTGTGTCCGAAAGTGAGATAGACGAGATTATTGACCTGGCCTATCGAGCGACCAAGCAAGTGATGGATGAGCTAGCGAAAGCGTCACTCGCCTGAACGTCAAATATATATCGCTAAAATCGCGGCCGATAGGCGAATACGAGCCTTCGCGGGTACTTCTATCGTTCGAAATCATCGGCGAGCCGTACGCCACCGACACCCGAAGCGCGCTAGGCATAACCCCTTGATCCACCGACGAGAGAGAACTTGCTTTCGTCAATGAAGCCACTGCAACGATGGGACCCCCGAATGTCGTACCGACTTTGTCTCGGTCACTGCTTGGCCGGGTGAGATGAACACTAAGGCCTCATCGAGGTACGGCGAGGGTGATATCGTGTTTCACACGCCGCTCGGGACCGAGCCGCACATCACGGACCGACGCTCTGCGCTCGCAGTGTACGGCAAAGGTATGGACGAGGGCGCGGTCGTCCCTATTCAGGCCGTGTTGAAAGTTAGGAGGGGTCTTTCCAAACTTAGGTGCTCTCGAACACTGCGCGTGATGCCGTTTAATAGACTCAGCCGACCGGAAGCTCACGCCGCTGAGAATGCTGAGAACGCCTCTTTTCGCAGGATTTCTTCAGGTCGCGCGCAATTTTCGTGGAATTCGTGCGTCGACACGGGTTACATTTTTATGTCTTCACGACTGCGAGAGGCAGTACGCAAACTAGGAATTCCAATCATGGTCGCTGAGCAGGGTAGACGGTTCGATGTTGTTCACGCCGGACATGCTTTGGACCACTCATAATATCGAGCCCGCCGCCTGTCGGTTCCCAAGGGGGCGAGATTACACTGGAGATTCCTGGCGCTCCGAGGACTTAACATGCTGCGGTAGGCGTGTGGCTCGGCCGCACCCCGAGCCCTCGTGATCCCCGGCGGCTGGTCAACCTTTCGCGAGGGGTCTGGTTGCGGTGCCAACTTGGTAGTCGCAAAGCGCGAGCTCCGCGGTCAAATCGAAGTAGAGAGTTGAAAAATGACTAGCGCAGAAGCTTTATACGAAACTGTGCTCGCGGAGAATTCGCAAACCCAAGTGAATAACACAGCTCGGGATATATCCGAGGTGAAGGACGGCTGCGTCCGCTTGCGCGGCCTGACGAAGGAGTACAACGGCCTTCGGGCGGTCGATGATGTGTCCATTGATATTGCCGCCGGCGAATTCGTGACAATGTTGGGTCCGAGCGGTTCCGGAAAAACGACGGTGCTCATGATGATCGCCGGATTGACCGAGCCTTCGGCGGGCGTAATTATGGTCGGCGGACGCGACGTCACACAAGTTAGGCCGCAGCACCGCAATCTTGGTGTCGTCTTTCAGAGTTATGCACTTTTTCCCCACCTCACGGTAGCGGAGAACATTGCATTCCCACTTCGCATGCGCCGTAAAGGCGAAGGCGAAATCCGACGGAAAGTGGCCAGAATGCTCGATCTGGTCCGGTTGCCTAATGTTGCAGAGCGGCTGCCCGGACAGCTCTCTGGGGGCCAACAGCAGCGCGTTGCCCTTGCCCGAGCTCTCGTCTTCGATCCTCCGGTTCTACTTCTCGACGAGCCGCTGAGCGCATTGGATAAAAAGTTGCGCGAAAACATGCAGTTTGAGATTCGCGAGCTTCATCGCAATCTTGGGCTCACCATCATTAACGTTACGCATGACCAAACCGAGGCTCTCGTCATGTCGGATCGTGTGATTATCATGCGCGATGGGCAGGTTGTACAATGCGGATCGCCTGGCGAGCTCTACGAGCGCCCACAGTCGAGCTTCGTCGCCGATTTTCTCGGGACGTCTAACTTCCTGAAGGGAGAGCTTCAGGAGCCGCGGGACGCGGATGGATGGAGCCTGCTTACCGCTGGCGGATTGCGCTGCCGTATCCCTGACTCGGCGCAAGTGTCCAAGGGCCAGGCGCGTTTAATGCTGCGACCAGAGCGCATCAGTCTCAATGCTGCCGCGGCCCCGGAACAGAGTTTCGAGGGGCGTGTCACTGAGATTGCCTACACGGGGGATCTCATTCGCTACCGTGTAGCTCTGAATGACCGGGACGTGGTCGAAGTCACGTTACAGAACAAGCCAGGTCACGTCCCGCAAGCCAGTATTGGCAGCCAAGCGACGGTCGGATGGCGTTTTGAAGACGTCCACGTCTTCGTCGAGTCGTCAATTGAGTAGTGCATTCTGCAAGGAGTGACGCGTCTCAACGCCGGATCGATCACCTGCCATCCAACCGATCCAAAGCACGAATCTTAACGCACTGAAGAAAGCCATGTCATTGCGCACAAGCCGTCGTATCGGTGTCGTCAGCCTCTTGCTTCCAGCGGCGCTCCTCCTTGTCCCTCTCTATATATATCCTCTTGCGCAGATCGTATCTCGCAGCTTCGGATCTGAGAAGTGGTCGACCGCTAACTATGTAGAGCTGTTCAGCGATCCGTTCGTGCTTCGCGTGCTGTACCAGACTTTGCAGCTTTCGCTGATCATCGCGGCACTTTGTGTCCTCGTCGGCTATCCAATTGCATATGCGATGTGCGTTGTGTCGGAGCGAACAAGGCGGACCATGACGCTGCTTGTCCTCCTGCCACTCTGGACAAGTTCTCTCGTGCGTTGCTTTGCTTGGATTGTGATACTTGGCCGCAGTGGCATTGTGAACACGGCGCTGTCTAATGTCGGGCTCATCGATACGCCTCTCAAGCTCGTTTACAATACGATAGGCGTATATATCGGTGTAGTCCATATCGGGCTGCCGTTCATGATCTTGCCGCTCTACAACAGTTTGCGCCGAATTGACCTGCGTCTGCTGTCTGCCGCGGAAAGCCTGGGTTCGCGTCCGATTTCAGCTTTCTTCTGGATCGTTCTGCCTTTGAGCATGCCTGGGGTGCTCGCTGGCGGTCTTTTGGTCTTCATGTTTTCGGTCGGAATGTATGTGATACCTGCCCTCCTGGGAGGGCTCTCGGACACAACTTACATGATGGCCGTTGAGAAGCAGGTGAACGACCTGAACAATTGGGGGCTAGCGGCTGCGATGTCGGTATTGCTACTGATCGCGACCGGCATTCTCACGCTGTTGTATGAGCGTACACTGAACGTAGACTCATCATCTGGAATTCTCAGTAAGATAGTACGAAACGTCTTTCAGCGCGGACCAATTCACGCACTCGTCTGGCGCGAACGAATCCTGGCGAGGCTGTTCCCGTTGCGCGCATCCGAAGAGAAGGTGGGCAAACGGTCTACCCGCCTGGAATCGCGTCACCTTTTTGTAAGATGCTGGTCGTTTGGGGTACTTGCTTGCCTCGTGGTCCCGCTCATCGTGATTTTTCCTCTTGCACTTTCAGGTGAGACATATCTTCAATTTCCGCCACAGACGTACTCCATGCGTTGGTTCGAGAACTTTTTCTCACGCGACGATTGGGTCACACCTACCATCACAAGTCTCAAGGTCGGGCTTCTTGCGACTCCAGCCGCCATTCTGGTCGGCGTCCCGGCAGCATATGCAATCGTGCGTGGGCAATTCCCGGGAAAAGGAATCATTACAGCGATTCTCATTTCGCCAATGATTGTGCCAGTCGTGATTTTGGCGATCTCACTGTACGCGTTTTATGCTCGCGTTAGTTTGCTTGGAACTGTCGGTGGACTCGCTCTGGCTCACACGATTCTCGCACTTCCATACGTCGTCGTGACCGTTTCGGCGGGCCTGAAGGGAACAGACGAGAGGTTAGAAGCGGCGGCCCTAACAATGGGCGCGAGTCCTGTGCGCGCATTCTGGATCATCACGCTGCCCGTGCTGCGCCCTGCAATCCTGTCGGCCGCCTTTCTCGCGTTCCTTACTTCCTTTGATGATGTGATTCTGGCACTTTTCCTTTCGGGCACAACCGCCAAGACGCTCCCTGTGAGGATCTGGGAGGGTATTCGATTTGAAATTGATCCGACCATCGCTGCCGTATCGGTGATGCTCATCCTGATCACGATAGGACTCAAGTTTGTTGCGGAATGGCCGGCCAGAAGAGTCGCTAAATCAGGGACGGGCGGGGCTGCAGTCATGCAATCCGCAGAGATCGGAGGTATCGGATAACAAGCCTTGGCGCTCGGCGCTTGGCTAGCAGTAGCAGGCGCTACGAAGTCTCGCGATCCGCGACAGATGGCATAACCGAAGGCAAGTAAGATTAACTTCGTAGAGACTAAATCGAAGAACGATTATCGCCCTGGCGCATTCTCCGCGATTGCTCTGAGCGCTATCCCATTCTCGAGCTCAGAGTACGAAGTCCGGAAGCAGAAGGTGGGCGGCCTCGCAGGCGTGCGAGGGGGAAATCCTCAGCGGTACACCACACGCTGTCTTATGCGTGAATTGTAAGATTGGGAGCAGACATGCACACCGTTGAAGCGTTCCGAGATCTGCAGAGCGAGGCAATCGCGTGGCGCCACCACCTCCACGAAAATCCCGAGGCTCGGCTATGCCGTGCACGACACAGCCAGGTTCGTGACTGAGAAGTTGGCATCGTTTGGGATCAATCATATTGAAACTGGGATTGCTGAAACAGACATCGTCGCATTGATCCAAGGCGCGGGCGGGGACGGACCGACGATCGGCTTGAGGGCAGACATGGACGCCCTGCCAATCCTTGAGGCCTCCAATAAGCCTTGGTCGTCGAAAGTGAGCGGCAAAATGCACGCATGTGGGCATGACGGCCATATGGCCATGCTACTGGGCGCAGCGAAATACCTTGCGAAGACACGCAACTTCAAGGGCTCGGTCGCCCTGATATTTCAGCCGGCGGAAGAAGTAGAACTGCCGTCAGGCGGCCTAAGAATGGTCCAGGAAGGAATCATGGATCGTTTTGGCATTTCTCAGGTTTTTGGGATGCACAACTCGCCGAGTGTCGAAGTCGGCAAGTTCGCCATTTGCGACGGGCCGATCATGGCTTCGCAGGATGACTTCGATATTGTCGTCAAGGGCAGGGGCGGCCACGCAGCCAAGCCGCATGAGACCATTGATCCCGTCGTCATTGCGGCACAGATCATCGTCGGTCTGCAAAGCCTGGTCTCACGCAGCACGAATCCGCTCGAGTCGCTCGTGATCTCCGTCACCAAATTTAATGCCGCGCAGGCCTACAACATCATTCCCGATCATGTTGAAATGGCCGGTACCGTCAGAACGCTCGTGCCTGGTCTGCGGGACTTTGCCGAACAGCGAATTCTGGCTGTCGCCCAAGGCATTGCGCGCGGCTTCGGCGCGGATATCGAGTTCAAGTATCGTCGGTCCGTTCCCGTAACCTTCAACCACACGGAAGGGACCAATCTGGCGATTAATGTGGCGCGTCATCTGGTGGGGCTTGCCTCGGTGAACGACAATATCGAACGGCGCATGGGAGCGGAGGATTTCGCCTACATGTTGGAGGCACGGCCGGGCGCGATCATTCTCCTCGGCAATGGACCGACGGCTGGCCTGCATCACCCCGCTTATGATTTCAACGACGATGCTCTGTCCTACGGCATCGCCTACTGGGTGAACTTGGTTGAGACCGCGCTGGCTTCGTGACATGTCATCGGCTCGGTCTTGCTCAGGCGCGACCTCGGCGCTCTCGCCCACGATCATCCGACCGGTCCGCCATCTTACCAACGAACCGGCCCTCTTGCCTGGATAGGCTGCATTGGGCTTTGGAGCTCCAGGAGCTTACACGAGCCGGTATCAATGGAGCTGGCTCGACACCACCCTGTAGCTTCGGATGCACGATTCATGCATCAGCGCGTCAGGACGCGGGTGAGCCCGCCCATTTTGGTTCATAGAACTCACCTCAAATCTGGATCGCCAACGAGCGGCCGATGACCATCAGCATTGATCGCGATGACGCCGATCATGTCTGGAAGCTTCGCATAATCGGATCAGACGCAGGATTTCGCCCGTACGGCTCCTCATATTAGAAAAATGCGCCGCTAGGAGCTTGCTACCATCCCGGGTGACGACGGTCCAATCGACCGTATGCCGACCTATTTCACCTGGATGGAGTACCAATGTCAGAGACCTCTGGTCTTACAGCCGCAAGCAATTCTTCGTCTCGCTCCCTGTCGCCTGCGGTTCCGAGCATAGATGAACGTCATGTCGATCGCCGGCACTATCCTAACGGGGTTGCTTTCATGGACGGGCAATACCTGCCGATGTCCGAAGCCAAAATCTCTGTGCTCGATTGGGGTTTCCTCCACTCGGACGCCACCTACGACACTGTACATGTCTGGAATGGCAAGTTCTTTCGGCTGGACTTGCATCTTGACCGCTTCTTTGGAGGCATTGAACGCCTGCGAATGAAGCTGCCATATGATCGTGAAGCCATAGCATCAATTCTTAACAACTGCGTCGCTTTGTCGGGCCACAAGTCGGCCTATGTGGAGATGATCTGCACGCGCGGATCATCGCCGACGTTCAGCCGCGACCCGCGACAAGCGGAGAACCGCTTCATCGCCTTTGCAGTCCCATTTGGGTCGGTCGCCAACAAGGAGCAGCTGGAACGAGGCTTGCATATCGCGATCAGCGAGACGGTCCGCATACCGCCCAAATCGGTTGATCCGTCGATCAAGAACTATCATTGGCTCGATCTCGTTAAGGGCCTCTACGACGCCTATGACAAGGGGGCAGAGACTGCACTGATCGTAAATACAATCGGTCACATCGCAGAGGGGCCAGGATTCAATGTATTTCTTGTAAAGGATGGCGCCCTGAGAACACCCGCTTTTGGCGTGTTGCCGGGCATCACGCGACGGACTGTGTTGGATCTTTGCACCGAGATTGGACTCCCGGTCACCGGTGGAGATATTAGCCGAGCGGAGATCAAGGGAGCTGACGAAGTGTTCATCACCTCCACTGCGGGCGGCATTATGCCCGTATCGCGTATCGACGAGGCTATGATTGGTAAAGGGCAAGTGGGGCCGGTTACCCGCCGCCTCATGGACCTGTACTGGCAAAAGCACGACGATCCGGCTTGGTCGACCGTCGTCGTTTATCCGTAATGGGAATGGATCATGCGACACCCACTTTGTGAGAGGCTTCGTGACGAACTCGATGAGCTGTCGTCACGCAAACTTCTGAAAGCGGAGCGAGAAATTGCCTCACCCCAGTCTGCGCACATCAACCTGCGCGCGGTGGGCGAGCGCGACATCCTTAATATGTGCGCCAACAATTACCTTGGTCTGTCCAACCACCAGACGTTGGTGCAAGCCGCGCATGTAGGCCTCGACCGGTATGGCTTTGGAATGTCCTCAGTCCGTTTCATTTGTGGGACGCACTCCGTTCACAGAGCGCTGGAAACGAGGGTTAGCGACTATGTCCGGACGGAAGACACGATCCTATTTGGATCGTGCTTCGATGCTAACGCTGGTCTTTTTGAGGCGATCCTCGATGCTGGCGATGCCGTGATCAGCGACAGCTTGAATCACGCAAGCATCATAGATGGGATTCGCCTGTGTAAAGCCGAGCGCTTCCGCTACGCCAACAATGATATGGACGAACTCGACCGGGCCTTGCGCGAGGCACGTCACTGCCGAACGGTGCTCGTTGTCACCGATGGCGTCTTTTCCATGGACGGCATCGCCGCGAATCTACCTGGGATCTGCAATCTCGCGAAACGCCATGGCGCCCTGGTCATGGTCGATGACTCTCATGCGGTAGGCTTCATCGGCCCAGGCGGACGCGGTACACCAGCCCTGCACGGGCTCGAAGACCAAGTCGATATCCTCACCGGCACCCTCGGTAAAGCGCTTGGCGGCGCATCGGGTGGGTACGTCTCGGGCCGCCATGAGATCATTGCATGGCTGCGGCAGCGAGCACGCCCATACCTATTCTCGAATTCATTGATGCCGGCGCTGTGTGAGGCTTCGCTGGCTGCCATCGACTTGGCAGAAAGGGCGGACGATCTGAGGCAGAATCTCACGGCCCGCACGTATCAGCTTCGCAAGGGCTTGAGCGATCTAGGATTTCAGGTCTCTGGCAGCGATCACCCCATTGTACCCGTGATCACCGGAAACGCGGCGATCGCCGTCCAAATTGCTGACTTCTTAGCGGCGCGCGACATCCTTGCCGTTCCATTCTCGTATCCTGTGGTACCGCAAGGTGCTGCGCGAATTCGCATGCAAGTAAGTGCGGCGCATAGCGCAGAGGACATAGAAAGGGTGCTCGCTGCATTTCAGTCCGTTAGGAGCTCAATTTGAAAATGCGCCGGCATCGGTTGCAACTTGCCAATAGAAACAGGAACTTAGCACGACTGTCGATTCATGATTCTCATCCAACGAGCAAGGATCTGGGGCAGCCTACGACAGTTAGATTGGGGTAGGATTGTTGTTACGGCTCAAGTTCGCGAACCGGAGCGCCGAACTCATAGTAGCTTTGAGCAAGGACAAGCGCGTAGCAACGAACTAGGTATCTGCTCTGCTCGCTTTTGTGACGCGGACCGAACGAATCGGAGCTCGCGCGCGTCCTCAAGCTACGTGTTGTTATCAGTTTCACCAGTGACGCCTGCGATCTCCCGGTGGCGGGAGCTCATCGCCCAATTTCCCTTTGTTCAGGCCGCATCCGTACGACCAAGACAGCCGCGTTGGATGATGCACGCCAATCTATTGCATGGCAAATTGACTAAGCTTCATGACGACGCTCTCAGCATCTATGGCTGAGAGCGTCGTCTCGCGACCTGCGCAAGCCTATAAGCAAACAACCAAGATCTCGGCTATGCTGTGCCGTCGCCTTCTGTCCTGATGGCCTCGGCAACCATCTCAGCTGTTACCGCAGACAGTGTCCAGCCGAGATGCCCATGGCCAGTGTTGTAATAGATATTCGGTTTTTTGCCACGGCCAACCCTCGGCAACATGCTGGGTGTCATGGGTCGCAAGCCCGCCCATGGCACCACCTGCGCGGTCGAAATCCCCGGAAAGAACCGCTCTACCCAGCGCACCAGAGGCCTAATTCTGTCCGCCCGTATGTCGCGGTTCTCTCCATTGAACTCAGCAGTCCCCGCGACGCGAAACCGATCCGCTCCAAGTCGACTTGTGACGATCTTGGCCGCGTCGTCGAGGAGGCTGACGTGTGGAGCGGCATTTTGGCTAGCTTCGTCCGCCAGATCCACCGTGATGGAATATCCCTTAACGGGATAGATATTCACGCGGTCCCCAACCATCGAAGCAATCCGGCGGCTGCCGATCCCGGCACAGATGACAGCTCTTTTGGTACCAAGTTCGTTCCTGAGCGCGCCTTCTTGCCAGCATATGCGCACACCTTCCAAATCCGCTCGTACGTCGCAGATCTGCGCTCCGAAAACGAAGCGAACGCCCTTTCGCTCGCAAGCCGCGGCGAGACCGCGAGTGAATTTGTGAATGTCGCCAGTCGAGTCGGACGGCGTGAAGAATCCACCGTAATACTGGCTCTGCAACGTAGGTTCTATCACCCGCATCTCGGAAGGGGTAACCGGACGTCGCTCCAGTCCGCCCTCCGTCAGCAGGTCGTTCACCCGAGCAGCCGCATCGAATTCGGCTTTGTTAGAGTAAACGTGCAAAATCCCTCGCCGCTCCAAATCAAAGTGGATACCCTCCCGGTCGGCAAGATTAAACAGATGTTGTCGCGCCGCAATCGCAAGTCTTGTCGTCTCGATCGTGTTGCGACGGTAGTGCCGAATCTGACCGATGAACTCGGCCAACCAGGTATATTTGTGAAAGCTCGGACTCGGATTCAGTAGCAAAGGTGCGTCTTTGCGCAGCATCCATCTGAGGCCTTTGATAATAGTCCTTGTGCTGTTCCAGACCTCGGCATTGCTTGCGGATAATTGACCGCCATTGGCAAACGACGTCTCCATTGCGGGATAACGAAGCCGGTCAAAGACCGTAACTGAATATCCACGGCTGGCTAGCGCATATGCAGTAGTTACTCCGGTGATACCAGATCCAATAATGCTGATCGTGCTCATCGTGTGCTCCAAGACAGGGTGAACGGTGCAATGGCTTAGCCATAGCTCCGCCCCAAATCTGTCCGTGCACCTGAGAGCTTGCTCCGCAATCGCAATGACAGCGGTCCCCTTCGGTGGATGCCCGGTTGGCACCTCTCTCCAGATTGTCCTAGGCGTGCAGTCCTGGGCCTGAGAGTTTCCTTGGGGAGTTGCTCCGTCGGCGGCGATGGGCCTATGGGCTCAACGCGCTCTCCCGCACACCGTCATAAGACATGAAAACATTTTCAGGCGTGCTGCGCTATGTCAAGCCATCGCATATCGTCAAAGGCCAAAAAGCCGAGCTGAGGGATCGCGCGATGACCAGTCCTCCAAACTTGGCATGAACTAACAGCTCCCGCATGGGCGGATGTTCGGCCATGGTAAGCTAAAGCAGTTTTGCCAATCATTGCTGGTCGGTATGCTGCCGCTTTCCATCGCTGAACATGGCAAAGCGCAGCAATGCTGCGTATGCGTTCGAGAAAACGCACGATGCCGACGGGAGGGCGAGTCTAGTCTGCCTAGACAATCAACACCTCGACGGATTGGTACACGCCGCAAGAATTCGGCCGGCCCGTTGGAATCGTTGTCGTGAGCGAGCCTCCTATGCCGTCATGCGCCCCGAAGCCGGCGAGTGTCCTGCTTGAAACGAAGGAACCTTTGCGATGAGGCACGCCGTTTTTGTCTTCTGCATGGTCCCCGAAAAGGATCCAGTGGCGGCTCACGTTCTGAATGCCTTGAAAGCCGAGCGCATCCTTATTCCAACTGGGGCTGAGATTGACGGGCATCCGGTGCTCAAGATTCCGGGCTTGCTGGATACGACGATCTCGATCGTGACAACCGACGAGTACGTGAGTAACGATTATGCGCGTTACGTACCAACCTTGAACCACTGCTTTGGTGACGCCGATGTTATCGGTATCGTGAATTGGCACGAGGGCGCCAATGCGCCAAATGCAATCTTCACAGTGCAAACGACGGGCGATCTGGCGACTGGCACTTTCAGTCCGGTCGACCCTCGGATCACGCGCGGGCTTCTTCTCGCCATTGAAGACGAGCGTGTTGCCTCTGGTCTCCACGAGTTTCAGACCTACTTAGAGGCGACGCATTGGTCGGGCGTCAAAGCTGGCAGTTCTGGTACTCGTCTCGCTGAGCTAAAACCGTCGACCATCGATATCGAAATCGGGAGCTCGCCAGCGGACTGGACGAACCCTCTTGCCGCTCGCGTGTTAGCGCGAGCTCTTCTGCGTACCTTCGATCGCATGGAAGACCCGGTGCAGTCGGTCCTTTGCCTTGGCGGCATTCACTTCGAGCCAAGCTTCACCAGGGCGGTATTGCAGCCCCGCGATGGGCTGCCGATGGCAGCAAGCCATGTCCTTCCAAACCATTGGCTGGTGTCGGAGGGGTATGATCACGAAAGCCGCTTGGTGGATCTGAAGGCTTGCGCAAATTCGATCGTCGGCGGGGTCCAAGCCATCGTCTATCATGACAAGCTTAAGGCCGCTTACAAAGGAGTGGCTCGCTTGCTGGCTGAGGAACTCGGCGTTCCGCTGATCTCGCACAAAAAAATACGCGCGACTCCCACGGATACGGAAGTCGTGGAATGAGCGCGCGTACCCCAGCGAGATCGATGAGAATGTTTCCTCAAGTAGAAAGCATCTCGTTCAGGGGGCGGGATGTTCCTTGACGTGTCTCCTACGCTACGACGACCGTGCGATGCTTAACCAGGAACGTTCTGCATCCAAAAATGAGGCTTGATTGCCAATGTAGGAAGGACTGTCCTTCAAAGGAAATCGTGAAGATCAGTCTAGATGGTCAAACTTGCCATGAAAGCGTTCGCCGAACACACTGTCAGAGTCCTGATCGAATTTCGTATCTGTTGCCCCCCCAAGCTAGGGGTGCTTGTTGGAGAAAAGCTATGACCGCTCGTGATTGTACCGTCACAACGATTCCTTACGTTCCGTTTTCGCAAAGGGAGTACGAAGATCGGGTCGAGCAAGCGCGGCGTTTGATGAAGCAATACGCGTTCGACGCACTTCTGGTGACCTCCGAATACAACTTGCGCTATTTTGTCGGCGAGATTAGCTCCACGCCCCATCAGACCACCCGACCGCGCTTTCTCCTTATCCCCTTGTCTGGCGATGTTGTCGGAATTGTTCCTACCGGGATCGAGGAGTTTTACAAAGAAACGACTTGGGTAAAGAATTGCCGAAGTTGGCCCAGTCCAAATCCAGAGGACGAGGGCATTTCCACGCTTATCAAAGCGTTCCGTGATTTGCTGCCGAAGCATGCAAAAATCGGGACGGAGCTCGGCGCCGAAAGCAGGCTGGGCATGCCTGTGGCAGACTTCCTACGTCTCGTGGACGCGATCAAGCCACAGACGTTCGCCGATGCATCGGATCCGATTTTTACTCCCTTACGGATGATAAAGTCACCTGCGGAGATCGATCGAATTCGTATTGTGAATCGGATTGTTTCGGAAGCATTCGACAATCTGGCCCCAAAGTTACGCCACGGAATGACAGAACGAGACGCTTGTCGTCTCTTTGAACTCGAATGCTTCACTCGCGGTGCCGACAAGACCACTAGGATCCAGGGTGTCTCTGGACGTGGTGGTTACACGCGTTACTACGGTGCTCCATCCGACAAAGTTCTCTCTGATGAGGATCTACTTTTTATCGATGCTGGCTGTTTGTTCGATTACTATTGGAGTGACTTCGATCGACACTATTCCTTCGGCGCACCTGATCCGCATACGGAAAATGCCTATCGAGTCGTTTGGGACGCAACGGAGGCAGGCATCGCCGCGGTTAAGCCTGGAATCCCGATCTGCGATGTTTTTGCCGCAATGTCAGATGTGCTGAGTGGCTCAAAGAATCGAGGCAAAGCGACCACGATCGGGCGGATGGGTCATTCAATGGGCCTCTGGATGCCGGAGCCACCTTCGGTTCACCCCGACGATAAGACGATTCTAGAGCCGGGTCTGGTGATTAATATCGAGCCAAGTACAGCTTATCCTTCTTATTTCGACGGTTCACCGAAGGTGATGGTCCACGAAGAGGTTGTTGTTGTGACGGACAATGGCGTAGAGTTGCTCACGTCTCGCGCTCCTCGAACAATACCTGTCGTGGGCAAATAACTCGATGCCCCGCCCCGAAAGTGCTCGTGAAGCGGGAATCATCAGGTTGGTGCGCATCGCCGCACCAACCGGTTGAACCTCCATGAATGTCGTCGGGTCCCGCTGACTGCAAGGCTGGTTTGAACTTGACTAATGGAGCGCCGAGCTATCGCCGAAAGTTGGTGACGGAGGGAATCGGAAAGGCGGCATATCGTGGGGGTGCTTGACGCCTCCACTTCTCCACCGAAGGAGCGATATGCCGTGTCCAAAGATAACATCATCAAGCTGATTCAGCCAGGAAGCGTCGCCGATCAACTCACAGAAGTCTTGCGCAACGGGCACGTGCCCTTCTCGCCCCGAGGACTTTCTCGGTAAGCATGCCGATTTGAAGACCGCGGACGGCCACCAGCGCGTCGTCCGCCACGGTCACCTGCCGGAGCGCGAGGTGATGACCGGTATCGGTCCGGTCGCTGTCCGCCAGCCACGTGTGCGTGATCGCGAGGCGGATGCCACCGATCCCGACCGCATCCGGTTCTCTCCGTCGATCCTGCCACCCTACATGCGCCGTTCGAAGTCGATCGAGACGCTGCTGCCGATCCTTTACCTGAAGGGTATCTCGACTGGCGACTTCTCGGAGGCGCTGGCTACGCTGCTCGGCAAGGATGCTGCCGGGTTGTCGGCGTCCGCCATCGGTCGGCTGAAGGATGGCTGGCTCGACGAGCACACCGCGTGGCAGAAGCGCGATCTGTCGGCGAAGCGCTACGTTTACATCTGGGCCGATGGCATCCATCTGGAGGCACGGCTCGAGGACGAAAAGCAGTGCATCCTCGTGCTGATCGGTGCGACGCCGGAAGGCCGCAAGGAACTGGTCGGCTTCACCGATGGTACCCGCGAGAGCGCGCACGACTGGCGCGATCTGCTGCTTGATCTGAAGCGGCACGGGCTCGACGTGCCTCCGCGGCTCGTCATCGCCGATGGCGCACTCGGCTTCTGGAAAGCCGCCGGCGAGGTCTGGCCGAAAACGCGCGAGCAGCGCTGTTGGGTGCACAAGACTGCAAACGTGCTCGCCAAGCTGCCGAAGAGCCAGCAGCCGAAAGCCAAGCGCGCGTTGCAGGAGATCTGGATGGCTGAAACGAAGCTCGCCGCCGAGCTGGCGTTCGACGCCTTCATCGAGAGCTACACGCTGAAATACGAGAAGGCGGCCGACTGCCTGAGCAAGGATCGAGACACGCTGCTCGCATTCTACGACTTCCCGGCCGAGCACTGGAAACACTTGCGGACGACCAACCCCATCGAAAGCACCTTCGCCACCGTGCGCCACCGCACCATCCGATCGAAGGGTTGTCTGTCGAACGGGACCGCGCTCGCCATGGTCTTCAAACTGGTCGAAGGCGCACAGAAACGCTGGCGCCGTCTCGATGGCCACAACCAGTTGCCAAAACTCGTTCTTGGTGTGACATTCAACGACGGGATCGAGGTCATCGCCAAGCCGACCGACCGTCAGCCCATAACCGCCGCCGCCTGACCGGCCCCGCCGTCACCAAAATTTGGCGATAGCTCGGAGCGCCGTGCAGGAATCGCGCGCTTCCGATTACCCAACTGAACCCTGATCTCCTGGTAAGACTTTCGTGGATTGAGGCGTGACCATCACGCGCTGAGTTGGCGCGATTGTCACTATTATCACTTTTCGGACTGCATTCCTCAACCGCGTTACCGAAACGAATGTCGCCGCGCCCGCCTCTCAACACTTTGGCGGTTAAAAATAATAGCACAGCGATCGATCCGGTCGGAGGAAAATGTGCTCGATGCGGGCGCACGAGGGTAGATGCAGGATTGGAAACAGCCGAGCCAGGAAGTCACTAATCGATGCCTTTGACCAAGGCACCATACTGAACAATAGAACTGCATCGCAAAACGGCTGCGCAACGCAGGAAATTGCCAAATGCGATCCGAAATACGCCGAAAATCCTCCTCCGCCCTAGGTATGTTGAAGTGTATGGGCAACTTTCAAACGATGAGCGCGCTAGGACTTAGGACGGGCTTTCAAACCGGTCGAGGCCGCTCTCGTAGATGACCGCTGGACCGCCTGTCAGCGACGAGGCGCCACTGCCGGTGCGGTGGCGCTGTTTTCCGGCGGTGTAGCTATCCGCTCGATGGTGCCAGGCGGCGCCAACGGTCTGTCGCGCAAAAAATTGATGCCAACGCCACCTCTGGGAGACAAGAATGATCGATCTGCTTAGCGATACCGTAACCTTGCCAACTCAGGAGATGCGGCAGGCGATGTTCAAGGCGGAAGTGGGCGACTCCGGGTACGGCGAGGACCCTACAGTCAACCGGCTTGAAGCATTGGCGGCCGAAATGTTCGGTAAGGAAGCTGCAGCTTTCGTGTCGAGCGGATGTCAGGGAAATCTTACTGCGCTATTAGCGCATTGTCCCCGTGGTTACGAGGTGATCCTGGGCGATCGCTCAGATCTCTACGACTTCGAGGCTGGCAGCGTTTCGGTGGTGGGTGGCCTCGTCCTCCATCCGGTTTCGACCGAATCCGACGGGCGGCTGTCGTTGGATAACCTGCGCGCGGCGGTTCGTGACAAGACCGACTACCAATGCGCGCCTCCGGGAGTCATTGTGCTAGAAAATCCGCACTGTCAAAACGGCGGACGCGTCCTGCCGAGGCCATATATCAAGGAGGTTCGGGCATTCGCTGACGAGCACGGCTTGCCGTTGCACATCGATGGGGCCCGTATCTTCAACGCGGCAATCGCGTCGAAGCGGACACCGGCGGAAATCGCAGAAGATGCTGACTCGATCATGTTTAGTCTCTCCAAAGGGCTCGCCGCGCCATTTGGTTCTATGGTTTGCGGAGCGCGGCCGTTCATTGATCGGGTAAAGCGGTATCGGAAGCTTCTAGGTGGCGGGCTTCGTCAAGCCGGCATTATGGCCAGCGCGGGTATTGTGGCGCTTCAAACTATGGTTGATCGGTTGGCTGAAGACCATCGGCGCGCGCAACTTCTGGGTGAAAGGATCCGCGCAATTCCCGGCATTCGCCTCGAGCCCTCTGTCATTGAGACTAATATGGTCTTCTTCCGCCTCGAGCGAGACGGTCTATCGACCTCGGATTTCCTTACCGCGCTGTCACGACGGGGGGTGCGGATGGGCACGCTGCGCGAAGGCGTAGTTCGTGCCGTTCTCCACTATCTGATCAGCGATGAGGATATCGAAGTCATCGCAAACGCCGTTCGGTCGGTCCTGCAGGCGCAAGCACGGTGACCGAATAGTCCTTGATCGCCGCACGCTCGCTTTCAGGGCTGGGTGGTTTCGCCGCCTGATGCCACGCCTGATCGCACTATAGGGCTCGTCCGGAGCGCCGTCTTCGGTCGAATGAGCCGAATCTCAGCACAGCCTGACGGTGAAGATTCTCGGCCCGGCCGTCACCACAATCAAGCCACTTGTGACGGCGACGCCCTCGCCCGCGAGCTTATCGAGCGATCTGGGCCGGAGGTCTTTCATGCCGGACCGGATATCAAGTCGTGGCGGTGCGCGCGAGGGGGAATCCTCAGCGGTACACCACACGCTGTCTTATGCGTGAATTGTAAGATTGGGAGCAGACATGCACACCGTTGAAGCGTTCCGAGATCTGCAGAGCGAGGCAATCGCGTGGCGCCACCACCTCCACGAAAATCCCGAGCTCGGCTATGCCGTGCACGACACAGCCAGGTTCGTGACTGAGAAGTTGGCATCGTTTGGGATCAATCATATTGAAACTGGGATTGCTGAAACAGGCATCGTCGCATTGATCCAAGGCGCGGGCGGGGACGGACCGACGATCGGCTTGAGGGCAGACATGGACGCCCTGCCAATCCTTGAGGCCTCCAATAAGCCTTGGTCGTCGAAAGTGAGCGGCAAAATGCACGCATGTGGGCATGACGGCCATATGGCCATGCTACTGGGCGCAGCGAAATACCTTGCGAAGACACGCAACTTCAAGGGCTCGGTCGCCCTGATATTTCAGCCGGCGGAAGAAGTAGAACTGCCGTCAGGCGGCCTAAGAATGGTCCAGGAAGGAATCATGGATCGTTTTGGCATTTCTCAGGTTTTTGGGATGCACAACTCGCCGAGTGTCGAAGTCGGCAAGTTCGCCATTTGCGACGGGCCGATCATGGCTTCGCAGGATGACTTCGATATTGTCGTCAAGGGCAGGGGCGGCCACGCAGCCAAGCCGCATGAGACCATTGATCCCGTCGTCATTGCGGCACAGATCATCGTCGGTCTGCAAAGCCTGGTCTCACGCAGCACGAATCCGCTCGAGTCGCTCGTGATCTCCGTCACCAAATTTAATGCCGCGCAGGCCTACAACATCATTCCCGATCATGTTGAAATGGCCGGTACCGTCAGAACGCTCGTGCCTGGTCTGCGGGACTTTGCCGAACAGCGAATTCTGGCTGTCGCCCAAGGCATTGCGCGCGGCTTCGGCGCGGATATCGAGTTCAAGTATCGTCGGTCCGTTCCCGTAACCTTCAACCACACGGAAGGGACCAATCTGGCGATTAATGTGGCGCGTCATCTGGTGGGGCTTGCCTCGGTGAACGACAATATCGAACGGCGCATGGGAGCGGAGGATTTCGCCTACATGTTGGAGGCGCGGCCGGGCGCGATCATTCTCCTCGGCAATGGACCGACGGCTGGCCTGCATCACCCCGCTTATGATTTCAACGACGATGCTCTGTCCTACGGCATCGCCTACTGGGTGAACTTGGTTGAGACCGCGCTGGCTTCGTGACATGTCATCGGCTCGGTCTTGCTCAGGCGCGACCTCGGCGCTCTCGCCCACGATCATCCGACCGGTCCGCCATCTTACCAACGAACCGGCCCTCTTGCCTGGATAGGCTGCATTGGGCTTTGGAGCTCCAGGAGTTGCGCTCTAAGTCCGGGTTACGGGAAAGCTTCCGATCATTCGCGTGTCGGGGCGGGTATGTCCGCTGAGGTCGTGCTCAATGCGGTACGATCCGCAAAGCACGTTCGGTCTTTGCAAAGGTCCGCCAATAGGCGCGCCGAATTGATAAACATCGCTCACCGTCAGGTGAACGTGGTCGTTCCGAACAACTGTCAGTATATGAACAGCTCATACTATTCCGAGCCAGCTTTCGCAAGAACAGCGAGGCACCGGTTTTGTGGAGCCGGAACTCGCATGATCCGCGCCTTCACCTGCTGATTGACTCGAGTTACTTTCATTTTTGCAGAATTGCTGCAATTCCGGGCCGATTTTCGCCGTCGTTAGGCGCAGACTGTCCTTTATCTAATTGTCACTTACCACCACTTTGAAGGCTTCTTCGCGTCAAACCCGCGTCGCCTCCTAGGTGGTCAAGACAAAAGGCCGGTCTAAAGCCAGGTACAAGACTTTGGCGGGCGCGTCGGCGCCCTCCTGGGGACGGAATTTTCGATCTGTTATCAAGCGAAAAGGAGGCGCGAATGCGAGCAAAGCTGCTGCTCTCAATGGGAATCGGATTAATTGCACTATTCTCGGGCCAGGCTGCTTGGGCTGAAGATCAGGGACAGGTCTGCGTGTCGGCTGGCGGGGGGAGCTACCAGGATGCGCTGCGCGAAGCGATTTTCAAGCCGTTCGAAAAGGCGACCGGTATCAAGGTCGTCGAGGCGGTCGAACAGCCGCTGGCGAAAATCCGGACGATGGTCAGTACGGGAAGTCCTGAATGTGACGTTGCCCAGCTAGGACCGGGCCAATATTTTGCCCTCTCGAAAGAGGGGCTGCTCGAGAAGATCGACTACACGTCAGTCGACAAAAAGACGTTCGCGGATTTTCCAGAGGATGCCGTAACTCCGTACGGCGTTGGTACATTCGTCTATGACAAAGTTATTGGCTTCAACACGAAGCGTTACACGCGGGATAATGGGCCGAAAAGCTGGGCCGATGTCTGGGACGTCAAGAAATTCCCTGGTCCGCGAATTCTTGATGCTGGAAACAATCTGTTCCCCCCGATCGAGTACGCCCTTCTCGCAGACGGCGTGTCGCCGGATAAGCTTTACCCGCTCGACTTGAAGCGCGCCTATGCTGCCCTGACCCGGATCAAGCCCGATGTTGCGAAATGGTCAACAACGGCGGCGATGCAGCTCGAATCGTTGATCTCGGGTGAGGCGGTGATCGGCCCCGCGACTCTGGGGCGTCTTCAAGAAGCCAAAGAACATGGTGCACCCGTCGATTACGTGGTGAATCAGGCGCTCATGCAACACGACTACTGGACCATCCTGAAGGGAGCGAAGAACTCCAAGAACGCCGCGAAGTTCATCGAGTTCGCGTCCAGACCCGAAAGTCAGGCTGGCGTGATCAAATATCAGGTCCTCGGTCCTCTCAATAGGCGCGCGTTCGAGCTCATTCCGCCGGAGCGCGCGAAGCTGCTGCCCACCTATCCGGAGAACCTCGCGCACGCGATCAAGTTGAATCCCGCCTGGTGGGCTGAGACCGATGCTTCTGGAAAAACCAATCTAGAGAAAAATAACGCAATGTGGAACGCCTGGATTCTGCAATGACTTCGAGAGCCCGGGCGCGGCTTATCCGCGCCTGGGCTCGGCTCTGGGCGCGCCCCTGGTCAGAGCCCCGCGAGCGATAAGCGCGCGGAGCGTAAGGTTGCCGAGGAGGCGCCGAATTCAGATTACGGAGTTTGCGAGTGTGGCGGTGAAGGCTGTAATGACATGAGCCAACGCCGCCGAGCAAGCCGCCCTTCGCTCGCTATGGACCGAGCTGTCGCGCATCGATTACATTGAATTAGTGGCAACGCTGGTCGGGCTCAAGCGGCCGTTCTCATGAGTTCCAATCTCATAATCCGCATACGGCCGGCTTCTAACCCTTTTGAAGGGCCGACATCAACGCGGTCCCGCCGAACCGTCTGAATGGAGACAATGGATCACAGTGTCCCTTTAGCGTTGTCGCTTCCGATCTTTGCGACGAAGTTTCTGCGCCGAAGCAACGTAATTTGCTGGAAATGTGCGCATCCGCGAGAAAGTCGACCATTTTCTCCTCAGTGACCGGATAAGTTTCGGTTGTCGTCGAGTGGTCGGCGAAGGCGAACGGATTGCTCGTCAAGCGCAAGGCGACAACCGACCATGTGCCAGCGGCCGTGCGCGTGAGCGCACGTGCAAGGCAATACCCTCGCGCAAGGGGTTGACCACCGTTCTGTGAACCACGGGTATCGCCTTGGTTCGCATCGGAGTTGACGTAGAGAGAGGCAGGAGGATCAATCGTGGTTCACGCTCATAAGGACGGACTGATGTATCGAATGCCGTACGGCTTCGGGCCTACGGCAGGACCTCGTCAGGGGCCCGACTATAAGCGTTTCGATTGCTCGAATGCGCCTCACCGGTGGCAGGCGGCAGTCAGCTTCCTCACTGATCGTAATCACCTCGATCGTTTGCTCCCTCCCGGGTTTGCCCTCGCCGGCGATCCCATCGTGACGGTGGAATTCCGTGTGCTGAGCGAGCTGCCCTGGCTTGCCGGCCGTGGCTATTCCATATTGAAGGTGAATTTCCCCGCGGCCTACAATGGCAAGCGCGACAAAGCGGTCGGCAGTTTCTGCTCTGTCCTTTGGGAAAACCTCGCTGATCCAATCTTAAGTGGTCGGGAGGAGCTTGGCTTTGCAAAACTTTGGTGTGAGCTGCCGCCGCCGCGAATCATGGGCGATCGGGTGACCTGTACGGCATCTTGGCTGGGACATGAGTTCGCCATCCTGGAGCTCACGGATCTAGCCGAAGCCGAGCCTCGGAACCCTGCCTTTCCGGGGCTTGGCGGTCAGGCTGGTGATGGCACACTGCACTACAAGTACATCCCGCAGACGGGGGAGTGGGGGAAAGCCGCCGTTGCGCATGCCTGTCTGACGCCGCCGACGGGCGGCCCTACCGTTGAAAGACTGCGTCTTGGCACGGGCCGGGTGAACTTTCGTCCCACGACCTGGGAGCAGATGCCGACGCAGTTCCACATCGTTCAGGCCCTTTGCGCTCTGCCGATTCTGGAACAGCGCGAGGCTTGGTGCGTCGAAATCCGCGGCGATTCAGACCTGTCGCAACAGCGCGCTCTCGTCTGACCGCTCCTCCTATCTACCAAAGAAGAACTTTGCTTATGCTCCACACGTCGCTTGAAGGTCGCATCGCACTCGTCACCGGATCAATCAGCGCTGCCGGCCCCGCTATTGCGCGACGTGTTCCTCAAGATGGTGCTTCAGAAGTGGGCTGTCCATGCAATCTCTTCGCTTGCTCGCTGATGACCTGACGGGGGCGCTCGACACAGCGGCCGAGTTCGTTCGATTGTGCGGCACATTTGATGTCACCTGGACTGATGCGCCCCGCTCGGATCATTCATCATCGGTTGCGATTGATAGCGGCACGCGCGAATGCGACAGAATGCAAAGTGTAGCCATCGTCAAACGTCTCGTTCCGATGCTGCGGGACGGATCGATCGCCTTCAAGAAGGTCGATAGCTTACTGCGGGGCCCATGGGCAGCCGAACTAGCTGCCTGCCTCGAATCGGGATTTTGGAGGTCCTGCATTGTGGCGCCGGCCTTTCCTTACCAGGGACGCTTCACACGTAATGGTCGGCAATATGTGCGCAAGGAGAACGGCAGCTGGTTACCC
Source organism: Bradyrhizobium sp. ORS 86 (assembly GCF_045571475.1). Lineage (NCBI taxonomy): Bacteria > Pseudomonadati > Pseudomonadota > Alphaproteobacteria > Hyphomicrobiales > Nitrobacteraceae > Bradyrhizobium > Bradyrhizobium sp. ORS 86. The sequence goes on from NZ_CP120699.1 coordinate 2,199,937, forward strand.
GTCGGCGATAGTTTGTTGAAACAACTGGCCGCCGAAAATATCCAAGCGCATACGAGATCAATCGACGTCCAATTGAACGATGGCGTCCACGTACTGGATGCCCAAAGCGATGGCGATCTGGATCGTGTGGTCGCACTTGGACGTCGCGCAAGCCACCCGGTACTCTGGTGCGGGAGCAGTGGTCTGGCCGCCGCCCTTGCGCGGAGTAACGCGCCGACGCTACCCCGCACCCTGCGCAAGCCCGTCCTTGGTTTTTTTGGATCGGACCAGCCAGCTACAGCTATGCAGCTTGCGGCCTGTGGTGCGGCAGCCATCGGCTTCCCAGAGGTAGGCGATGACCATGCCGGCATGGTTCGTCGCAAGCTCAATGCCGACGGCATCGCGTTCGTGAAGTTCGATCTCGCTCCCGGCGTGTCGCGCGGCGACGCGGCGCTCCGCATCGCGCGTGCGCTGGCTTCAGTCACCGCTGCGCTCGAACCGCCGGGCACTCTGATCGTCGCGGGCGGCGAGACTCTTCGTGCGCTATGCGCTGCGCTTGGTGCGCACGCGCTCAAAGTGACCGGGCGCATCGTGCCTGGATTGCCGTGCTCGACCATTCAGGGCGGCCGGTGGGACGGCGTCGAGGTGATCTCGAAATCCGGCGCCTTCGGCGCACCGGATTTGTGGCGCAAGCTGCTCGAAGAAAATCAGTTGATCAGCGAAAGACACGACACATGACTCATCCGCATTTGGCGATCACCATGGGCGATCCTGCTGGGATCGGTCCGGAGATCATCATCAAGGCCTGCGAGCGGCTGCGTGCGCGCCTTGATGCAGGCGACTTGCGGCTTCTGGTGATCGGCAGTGGTGCTGCACTGAAGAGAGCTGCAATCCAACTCGGCGCTAGCCTCGATATTTCCGAGGTGCGCGCGGCGGACGAAGCCTGGCCCAATCTCTGCTTCTTGCAGGCCGACGCTGAGGGCGAAGCGATCGAGCCCGGCGTGCTCTCGGCCGACGGTGGCCGCTTCGCCTTCAAGGCGGTGGAGCAGGGGGTGCGTCTGACGCAAGCCGGCCGGGTCAGTGGCATCATCACTGCGCCCTTGAACAAGGAAGCGCTCAACAAGGCCGGATACCACTATCCGGGCCACACCGAGATGCTGGCCGAGCTTACCGGTGTCAAGGGATCGGCGATGATGCTGGCGCACGGCAACATGCGCGTCAGCCACGTCTCGACTCACGTCGCGCTCCAGGATGTGCCGAAGCGTTTGACGCCGGAACGGCTGCGCTATGTCATCGATCTCACCGACAAGGCGCTGCGTCGCATCGGCCTCGCGCGGCCGAAGATCGCCGTAGCGGCGCTCAATCCGCATGCGGGCGAAGGTGGGTTGTTCGGCCGGCAGGACATCGACGTGTCGGAGCCGACAATTGCGAAAGCTGTGGCTGACGGGCTCAACATCGTCGGCCCGGTGCCGGGCGACACGGTTTTCGTCAAGCTGCGCGCCGGCCAGTACGACGCTGTCATCGCCATGTACCACGATCAGGGCCACATCCCCGTCAAGCTCTTGGGCTTCGAGGTCGACCCCGCCACCGGCCGCTGGCAGGAACTGTCCGGCGTCAACATCACGCTCGGGCTGCCGATCATCCGCACCTCCGTCGATCACGGCACCGCCTTCGATATCGCCGGCAAGGGCATCGCCAACGAGCGCAGCCTGATCGAGGCCATCGAATATGCCGAACGCCTCGCCGCCGGCGCGGCGCGAAACTGAACTCTTTTGGACACGAGACTCATGACCAGCCTGTCAGCTCCCATCGAGATCATTCGCCCCGAAACCATCGAGTTCGGATCCGGCACCGTTGCCGCCGTAGCTAAGTTCGCGCGTTCCATCGGCGCCTTGCGTCCGCTGGTCGTCGCTGACGCGTTCAACGCCGCGCGCGTTGAAGTGCTTGCGCTTCCAGGCGACGTCGGTGTGTTCGGCGAGGTGAAGCCGGAGCCTGATGTCCCCAATCTGGAGAAGGCGCTTGCAGTCGCTCGCGCGACGAAGCCCGATCTCGTCGTCGGCTTCGGCGGTGGCAGCGCGATGGATCTTGCCAAGCTCGTCGCCGTACTCTGCACGGGCGAGCAGACGCTCGGCGATGTCGTCGGTCCCGACAAGGTCGCCGGGCGCAGCGTGGCGCTGGTGCAGGTGCCGACCACGTCCGGCACCGGCAGCGAAGGCGGCATCCGCGCGCTGGTCACCGATCCCGCAACCCGCAACAAGCTCGCGGTGCAGAGCCGCTTCATGCTCGCCGATCTTGCGGTGGTCGATCCCGATCTGACGATGAGTGTCCCGCCGCAGGTGACGGCTGCAACCGGTGTCGATGCGCTCGCCCATTGCGTCGAGGCCTTCACCAGTCGCAAGGCGCACCCGACGATCGATCTCTACGCCCTCGAAGGCACCCGCCTCGTGGGCCGCTATCTTGGCCGCGCCGTGAAGGACGGCACGGATCGCGAAGCGCGTGCCGCGCTGTCGCTGGCCTCGCTCTATGGCGGCTTTTGCCTCGGGCCGGTGAACACCACGGCCGGACACGCTGTAGCCTATCCGCTCGGCACCCGTCATCACATCGCCCATGGCCTTGCTTGCGCGGTGATATTCCCGCATACGCTTGCCTTCAACATGCCGTCGGCCGAAGCGAAGACGGGGGCTGTACTGGAAGCTCTGGGTGCCTCTGCAACTGCAAAGCCGTCCGCGGCATTCGATGCGGCCTACCAGTTCTGCACGAAACTCGGCATCGAGATGCGATTGTCCGCTCTCGGAGTGCCGGCGGAAGATCTGGGCGCCATGGCGGACGAGGCGTACGCGATCCGCCGCCTGCTAGACAACAATCCGCGCAATATTGGCAGAAACGACATCCTGGGCATCTACAGGGCGGCGATGTGACCAGCGTTTGGGCCTGAAGGAGGCGGTGCTGGCACACCGCAGAGGAAATCGTGCTCGGTCAGCTGCAGCGAGCTATCGGCTCTCTTTCGACCAAAACTCGATGATTGTAGTTTCGCGAGCCCAAGCTCGATCTGGGTCATCAAGCCCTCGAGAATGTCCAACAGCTCGGGTATGCAGGGAAAGTGGCCCATCCAAGGACCGAGAGGTTCAGGCTCCGAGCTATCGCTCTATCAAGGGCTTATTGACCCACTGGGGTGCCGCGTCAGAAGAGCACTTCGGCTTCTCGTCATGTGTCCAAGTAGATAAAACATCGTCTCACTGATCACCGGCGATTTCCGTGAGCAGCCAATCGCGAAATTCGACAAGGGGCGGGTGAGACGATCGCTCGGGCGGCCGTACCAGGTGGTATTTTTCGGCGCTTTTGATCGGCAGCTCACATCTAGTAGATGCCTCGGCAACCACCAAGCTTTTTGGGGGCGTTTAACCGCCTGCTAGTTCTGCACCAATCTTAGTATCGAGATGGATCGTATTCTCGAAGGCCCGGCGAGCAATACTTAGTTCATGGCTGACGACGCGCTCGCGATCGGTCCTGCTCGACAACAGATCCCGCAATATCAGCACACAAAAGGTCCTGAGCATCTATCGAGCAGCGATGTGATTGGGTCTAACTACCGATGGCTGGCACACTGGTCTTTCTTATTCTTGATTGAGCGGTGGGCGGCGAGATCTGCGACCATGTAGCCGGTTGCAGTAAGCGGCTTAGGTCGCGGGGCGATAAATTCCACGCACGAGGCCGTGAGGCTTGCGGTGAGCTAACCGACCGCGTCCCTCGGTCTTTTCAAATTCAGTGGGTGATATCCGAGCTTATCCAAGATCTTCGTGGAAGAGACCGCTGTCGCGCGGTATCCTCCGCGCTCCTGGCGAACGAGGTCTCTGCGACTATGTCGCTCAAAGTGCAAGGCTGACGGAAGCGCTCATCTCAACGACCTTGCACCTTTGGGGAATTTCGAGACGATCCCCGCTGAGTTCGGCTTGCCTTCGAGAAAACGGCTGGTACGCTACAAAAAGTAAGACTGCAAACCTATGCGCTTGGCTGTGATAGCCCCTTCTGCTTCACCCGCTTGATCGTGGCGGAGAAGGTGAACAACGTTCGCTCTCCCGTCCTCAATTGACCGCGCAAGAAGATCAGCGAGCCGCCGGCGCGGATAATTTCGCCCGTGCCTACAATCAAGTCACCTTCGCCTGCGGAATCGATAAACTCGCAAGCCATAGCGATGGTCACGCCGGGTCCTTGCAGCACCGGTTTGGCGATCACAAACAAGCAGTAGTCGGCGAATGACAAGAAGCAGCCGCCATGGACATGCCGGGAGGTATTGAGGTGTTTTTCTTTGACCCGGAAGGCGCAGCGCATGCTGCCATCCGGCTCCTGACGATACCAGAAGGGCCCGGTGTGAGCCTCATAATTGTCACCGAAATAGGTCCGCCAGCCAGCGAACTCACCCTCGGTGCCAACGTGAGTGAGCTGGTCCATATGGTCGGAAGTCGCCGGTTTGGTGTGATCGTGCATGAGAACAGGTCCCTAGTTACTTGTGCTCTAACTCCGAGCAGTCGCAGCAAGTTTACAGTGGCGCAAACGAGGATAATCGCCAAGTACGCCGGCGGCGGTGCACACTTTGACCGATTTTTCTGAGCCGGCGCAGGAATTCATCGTAGAAATAGGCGTACAGAAAGAACAATCGCGTCATCGAGAGCCGGCAGGGGCCACTGATACGGATGCCCGCTACCGGCGTAATCTCGTTCGTGTCGCCCAGGCTGTTGGTCCGGTTCCTTTTCTTCAGTAGCTCAAGACCGCGAGCGTGCGGCCATGATTGACCGCTTCAACCTAGACACGCGCGCGCGAGAGACCATGAGCGACTCGTATGCCTTGCCAAGAGCGTTGACACTTGGCTCTCGCGGCAACTCCATGGATGCGCTCTCGTCACGCCCCCCAGCCGGCCGGCAAGCTACAAGCGAGCTGCGATTTTGGCTTCGTAACCACCCCATGCTCCATCACGTATTTTGAAGCCGCTCCTGCTCATGAAATTTCGACGTTAGCCGAGCCTGTCGAGCCCGGAGCCTCGAGCGCGGGTTGAAGTCTCGACTAAGCTATGTGACCGCCGCTACGGTCGGGATGATCGCTGGAGGACTTCAGGCGAGCGGCCTTGTCAATTTGCCTGGCGCCGAAAAGTAGTTCGGGTCGCCCAGATTATGCGGTATTTCTTCGAATATAACCCGTTCTTGCGGTTTTTATGCGGAAACAATGGCCCACTATTAATTTGTCCTGCTGCTCGAGGCAGTTCGCCCTTCGCTACAGAGCCTATACGATGCTTCCGCGATCCAAATTCAGCAAAGAGCAACCAATCCCCGATCGGCTCATGATCAATCCTGTGGGCTGGCGCGGGATGCAGATTAGACGTCTTGATCGTGAGGCCTGCCAGCTCGATGTCGTGGCGGCGCAGAAGGCGCCCCTGCCAAACAATCAAATGCGGCGGGCTCAATCGTCTTGACTCCGGATGGAGTTCCACGATGCCCACGCCTGAAAACGGAGATCCCACTGGTATGAACAAGTCGCGCGCGGCCAGCTCTAACGAGCTGTCGGCTCTCTTTCGCCCAAACTCGATCGCCGTCGTTGGCGCCAGTCCAACCCAGATCTGGGGCCGTCAAGCGCTCGAGAACATCCAAAAACTCGGGTACTCGGGCAAAGTGGCCGTGGTCAATCCCAAGTACGAAGAAGTTCTGGGGTACCCGTGCTACCCCTCGATCAAGAGCATGCCCTTTGTGCCGGAGGCAATTTTTGTCTTGCGCAACCGTGAGTCGACGGTCTCCGTGATTGAGGAGGCGGCGGATGCCGGTGTGCGGGCTGCGGTAGCCGTTGCGATCGGCTTTGCAGAAACGGGAGCAGAGGGGGCGGCGGCACAAGCTCGGATTGTGGACGTCGCGCAAGCGGCAGGGTTGGTGGTTGTCGGGCCGAACTGCAGCGGACTGATCAACTGGGTTGACCGCGTGCCTCTCCATCTCGGAGATGTGCAGGCCAGGCCGGCGGGGCGCGTCGCGCTTTTTGCGCAAGGTGGCGGACCCAAGACGTCACTCGTTGCAAACAAGCGCGGCGTCCATTGGAGCCATATCGTGACTTGCGGGAACGAAGCCGTCCTGGGCAGTGCCGACTTCCTTCGATACTTTGTCGATGACCCGCGCGTAAAAGTTATCTGCGGCTTCGTCGAAGCAATCCGCGATCCCGAGCGTTTCTTTTTCGAGTGTGATCGAGCGCGCGCCGCCAACAAGCCGGTAATCATCTTGAAGGCGGGACGCTCCGAGGCCGCTCAAAGGATGGCTGCGGCACATACAGGCGCACTTGCCTCGCCGTATCGGCTCTACCGCGAACTCTTTAGAAGGCACGGCGTTGTGCAGGTAGAATCGATGGAGGATCTGCTCGCGTCCGCCATCATTATGCAGGCAAGGCGATCTCCAGGTGAAGGAAGGCTTGGGGTGGCCTCTGCGTCAGGCGGTCTACTCGAATTGATCCTGGATGAGTCGGCGAAGTACCCCTCGCTCAATTATCCTAATTTTGAGGCGCGTACCGCTAGCAAACTTCGGGACCTCTTGCCTAACGTCCTTGAGTGTAAAAATCCCCTGGATTCTTGGGGCGTTGCGAATATGGAGGACTCCTATCCCAAGATATTGGAGACCGTTGCACGCGATCCCAATTTCGATGTCGTCGCAACATTCTATGACCCGAACCAGGCCGGTACAGGGAATGCCTACGAACAGGATGTGTTCGCCGACAGTGCAGTGAAGGCCGCCGCTGCGACCGACAAGCTCGTCACCTTGATTACGCCGCTAGCTGGCTCGACGCCTCCGGAGGCCGTCGAAGATTTCCTGGACAAGGATGTCGCAGTCCTCGGTATTCAAGATGCGTTTGGCGCGCTCGATCGCGCCGTGAGGTGGGCGCGACCCGTGGCTCCGATCGCAGACGAGCCGCCGATTGACAGCTCCGGGATGGCGAAGCTGATCCGTGAGTTTGAGGGCAAGCCCTTCGCTGGGAGGCCGGCGTTGGATTTTCTTGCCGCCGCAGGCATTCCGGTGGTTGAGAGCCGCTTCGTGACTGATGTAAATAATGCAGTTCGCGCGGCAGAAGAGGTTGGTTACCCCGTCGTTGTGAAGATCGGCGACACCGGTACGTTGCATCGAACCGAGCTATCCGGCGTGGTCACGAACTTGCGGGACGCACAAGACGTTTCCAAGGCAGCGGAAAGACTCTTCTCGGCCGGCTCAAAGGTCCTCATCATTCAGCCATACGTAAGGGATGGTATCGAGATGATCCTCGGTTTGGAGACCGATGACGTCCTCGGGACATTCGTTTTGATCGGCCAAGGCGGCATCTGGACCGAAATCATGGATGACGCAGCACTCCGACCCGTTGGGCTTAGGGTCGGTGAACCGGAGCAGATGCTCGCAGAACTCCGGACAGGACGACTCCTCCGCGGAGTTCGCGGTGCTGCCGCTCTCGACACACAAGCTCTCGTTGGTGCTGTGAGGCGGCTGGATGCCATTGCACGGAGCCTCGGTGACCAACTCCGCTCGATCGACATTAATCCACTCTTCGTGCGCAAGCAGGGAGTAGTCGCGGTTGATGCGCTGATAGTGCCCGCGCACGGGTCGCGCAACAAATGAAAGACGGACCTTGGTCGTGCCGGAAACAATGCGGTTTCGGACTAAGCATATAGACTACTTTTACGGAGGAGATCCGAGGGCGGGCGCCGGTGCTGCAACGCTCGGATTGAAACTCTAATCCCTTAGCCATTTCTCGTCGCCGAGTCACCGGGACGAAAGAAGTGACTAAGGTTGTGATCGGCAGTCAACTTACAGAAGGACGTATCAGATGGCCTACAGCACCATTCTCTACGACGTGGACGATCGTGTCGCGTGGATTACCCTAAACCGGCCAGACAAGATGAATGCTCTGTCCCTCAAGGTCTGCGCCGAATTCCAAGATGCGCTCGCAGTTGCCGACCGCGATCCGGAGGTTCGTGTTGTCGTGGTCAAGGGCGCGGGCGAACGCGCGTTTTCAACTGGCTTTGACCTCGATGAAGACGAAACGGGGCAAGGCCACCGAACCATGGACGACTGGAGCAGGCGTATTAGTCAAGACGTCAAGTTCATGTATTCTGTCTTCGATTGCACGAAGCCAGTTATCGCGATGATTAGCGGCTATTGCCTGGCGGGGGCTCTAGAGTTCGCCCAAATGTTTGACATTCGCTACTGCTCTGAGGATACGCGCTTTGGAGCGATCGAGGCCCGGTTTGCCTCTGGTAATGCTATGCTTGCGATGCCCTACATAATCGGTCAGCGGTGTCGCGAATTGCTTTACACCGGAGATATGTTCGGCGCTCAAGAAGCCTACCGGCTCGGACTAGTCAATCGTGTCTTCCCCAAGGACAAACTCGAGGAGGAAGTCACACGCATTGCGAAGCGTATGTCTCGTGTCGCCTTGCCAACCTTGATGTGGAACAAGAAGGCACTCAACGCTGCACTGATCGCGGGCGGATTCGATTCTGCTCTACGCTACAGTGCTGCGACCTGTCTAATCGCTGATAATACCGAATCCGAGTTCAAACGCTTCCGTGAGCTGCAATGGACGGAAGGCGTGGGGGCGGCAGTCAAGTGGCGTGACTCAATCTTTGCGCCGTTCGAGTCCGAAACGTCCTGGGTGCGCTCAAAATCCAAGAAATCCGCTACTGGCGAGGACGGACCGAGCTGATTGGCGCCAATGGTGAGGTGCAGAAGCAATGATTATCAAAAGGCGCGCAGCGTGAGGTTCTCTGGTCTCTACTCTGCGCAGAAGACGATAATTCTTTCTTTCCCTTTGGCATCGCAGTAGCCGGCATCCATACAGGGGGCGCGGCCGATTCATAACAGCTTAGAGTTGAGACGCTAACAGCACAACGTTCAACGCGAGAGCCGCAACGGGGCGTTAGCTTCGCAGCCGGGCTCAGCCACGCCCCCCTCAACAAGTTCTGCGCGATGCGGCCCTCCCAATGGCAATCGCACAAGGACAACGCGTACCGACCAGTATTGCTCAAGTGTTCAGTAGGAAACCGCACATGCCAATCAATTACGAAGAAGCGATGGCCATGAAGAATCTTGGTCAGAAATATAGCTACGCAGATCGAGAGGCGATGCTGTATGCTTATGGCATCGGAATGGGGGCTGATCCTCTGAACGAGCAAGAGCTTGCTTTCGTCAACGAGGCGACGGCAACGCCGCGGCCTCTGAAAGTGATGCCGACCTTTGCCACCGTTGCTGCCTGGGGAGCTTGGCCGGGTAGGCTGGACATCAATCGCGTAACGTTGGTGGATGGCGAGTGCGATCTCACGTTGCACCAGCCGCTGCCGGCCGCCGCAGATATTATAGCGGACTCTTCGGTGGCTGGGATCTACGATAAAGGTAAGGACAAAGGTGCGGTCATCCGCTTTCAAACCGTGCTCAAGAACACCAGCGGCGACGCACTCGCGACGCTGGTGACCTCTAACTTCGCGCGTGGCGATGGCGGTTTTGGCGGGCCCTCCGGCGGACAGCCCGCGCCACATCAGATACCGGCTCGTACCCCCGACAAGATCATCGATATCCCCACGCGTGCCGACCAAGCCCTGATCTATCGGCTTTGTGGCGATCGCAACCCGTTGCACTCTGATCCAGAATTCGCCAAGCGCGCCGGGTTTTCCAGGCCGATTCTGCACGGCCTGTGCACTTACGGAATTACCTGCCGCGGCGTTCTGCAAACCTATGCCGATTATGATCCGACCACCATCAAGCGGCATGCGGCGCGATATTCCGCGCCGCTGTATCCCGGTGAGACGATCACGCTGGAGATGTGGAAGGACGGAAACGTGATCTCGTTCGAAGCCAAGGTAAAAGAGCGCGCCGTCACAGTGATTAAGAATGGCATGACAGTACTTGGGTAATTCGATCAGACCTGTCACCGATGTTTTTCGGGTGAGCTACCCGGTGGGCTCGGCGGTTGTAAGCACCGGCGAGCCCCGCTTGGCGGCAAGCTCGATCTCACTAGGCCCAGCTGGGCGCTTGCCCATGATGCGGGGAAATTTGTCCGTGTGGCTAGCAGCGATTGCGCCGGTTGCAACGTGCATTCGTTACTCAATGTCCAAAGTGGTTCCCTAGAGCTTATGTCGCTTCGTCCTTTGGTGCGCTCAATGAAGGATGAATGGGCGATCTTTGCGACGAAGTTTCTGCGCCGAAGCAACGTAATTTGCTGGAAATGTGCGCATCCGCGAGAAAGTCGACCATTTTCTCCTCAGTGACCGGATAAGTTTCGGTTGTCGTCGAGTGGTCGGCGAAGGCGAACGGATTGCTCGTCAAGCGCAAGGCGACAACCGACCATGTGCCAGCGGCCGTGCGCGTGAGCGCACGTGCAAGGCAATACCCTCGCGCAAGGGGTTGACCACCGTTCTGTGAACCACGGGTATCGCCTTGGTTCGCATCGGAGTTGACGTAGAGAGAGGCAGGAGGATCAATCGTGGTTCACGCTCATAAGGACGGACTGATGTATCGAATGCCGTACGGCTTCGGGCCTACGGCAGGACCTCGTCAGGGGCCCGACTATAAGCGTTTCGATTGCTCGAATGCGCCTCACCGGTGGCAGGCGGCAGTCAGCTTCCTCACTGATCGTAATCACCTCGATCGTTTGCTCCCTCCCGGGTTTGCCCTCGCCGGCGATCCCATCGTGACGGTGGAATTCCGTGTGCTGAGCGAGCTGCCCTGGCTTGCCGGCCGTGGCTATTCCATATTGAAGGTGAATTTCCCCGCGGCCTACAATGGCAAGCGCGACAAAGCGGTCGGCAGTTTCTGCTCTGTCCTTTGGGAAAACCTCGCTGATCCAATCTTAAGTGGTCGGGAGGAGCTTGGCTTTGCAAAACTTTGGTGTGAGCTGCCGCCGCCGCGAATCATGGGCGATCGGGTGACCTGTACGGCATCTTGGCTGGGACATGAGTTCGCCATCCTGGAGCTCACGGATCTAGCCGAAGCCGAGCCTCGGAACCCTGCCTTTCCGGGGCTTGGCGGTCAGGCTGGTGATGGCACACTGCACTACAAGTACATCCCGCAGACGGGGAGTGGGGGAAAGCCGCCGTTGCGCATGCCTGTCTGACGCCGCCGACGGGCGGCCCTACCGTTGAAAGACTGCGTCTTGGCACGGGCCGGGTGAACTTTCGTCCCACGACCTGGGAGCAGATGCCGACGCAGTTCCACATCGTTCAGGCCCTTTGCGCTCTGCCGATTCTGGAACAGCGCGAGGCTTGGTGCGTCGAAATCCGCGGCGATTCAGACCTGTCGCAACAGCGCGCTCTCGTCTGACCGCTCCTCCTATCTACCAAAGAAGAACTTTGCTTATGCTCCACACGTCGCTTGAAGGTCGCATCGCACTCGTCACCGGATCAACCAGCGGTATCGGCCTCGCTATTGCGCGACGTCTTGCGCGAGATGGTGCTACGGTATGCCTACATGGCCTGGGTGAACCTTCACAGATCGAGGCAGCGATATCGGACGCTGCTGCACAAACGGCGCCACGGCCACGACACTTCGGTGCCAATCTGACCGACCCCACAGCCGCCACGAGTCTCATTGAGGAAGTCGAAAATACTGTCGGCAAAATTGACATCCTGGTCAACAGCGCGGGAATCCAACACGTCTCCCCAGTGACGGAGTTCTCACTCGAGCGATGGAACGCTGTGCTCGCGGTGAACCTCACGGCGGCGTTCCTAACTATACAGCGCGCGCTCCCTGCAATGTTGGACCGTAATTGGGGTCGGATCATCAACATTGCGTCGGTTAGTGCTTATTTCGGCGTTCCAAACAAAGCGGCCTACGCCGCTAGCAAGCACGGGCTGCTCGGTCTAACGAAGGTGGTTTCGTCTGAGACTGCACGAACCGGTGTAACGTGCAACGCCGTCTGCCCCGGCTGGGTTCTCACGCCGCTTGTGGAACGACAGATCGAGGCCCGGGCGGCCCGCGACGCAGTGAGCTTTGAGACCGCACGGGCTGAGCTGGTATCAAGCCAGCCATCGGGCCAGTTCGTGAAGCCTGAGCAGGTCGCGGGGTTAGTCTCGTTTCTGTGCTCGCCAGATGCCGACGAGGTGCGCGGCGTAGGCTGGAACATGGACGGCGGCCGGTCTGCGCGCTAGCGGCTCCGTCCGAAGCGACGGCCTGAATCTCATGCGAACGCTATGCCGCAATCTCTCGATTCGGCAAACCGGCCAAGTTGACGGAGTGTCGGCAAGCAATCCATCTGCCAACTGCTCCGTGGGAGCACTCTCTCGCCTGCTGCAGGATTTTCCCGACACCCGGTTTGTCCTGGTGCATATCGGACGTCCCTACGAGAAAGAGTTCCGTGCACTGACCAAACACTATAGGAAGGTGATAATCGACATCTCCTGGGCTGGTCTGGATTATCAACCCGGCGGCGAGCATTCGCTTCTTCAAGGAGTTTCTCACTGGCGGTTCCGGCCAGCAAGGTCTTCAGCTTCGGCGACGATTCTCTCGCCGTCGAGCCAATCTATGGCTATGCCTGCACCGCCCGTCGGGCATCGCGCCGGCACTCTGGCAACTACTCGCCGAAGGTTGGATAGTCCCGGAGGAAGCTCCCGAACTTATCGAGTGATCATCTGTCGTCGCGCTAACACGTGGTATCCGGTACGCATACGGATTGACGCATGCGCGCGGGCACGGCGAGCTCTATGATGGCGTTGCGTGAAGATCAGGCGGCCTGCTGATCGGCGGGCTTGTCGGCTTGGCGTAGGCGTTTCCATTCCCAGGGCAGCAATTCGTGCAGACGCGACGCGGGAAGATCGGCGATACGGGCGAGGATGTCGGCGAGCCAGGCCTTGGGATCGATTTCGTTGAGGCGACAGGTCGTGATCATCGTCAGCATGATGGCGGCCCGGTCAGCGCCGCGCTGGCTGCCGGCGAAGGTCCAGTTGCGCCTTCCCAAGGCGATGCCTCTCAATGCGCGCTCAGCGCAATTATTTGTCAAGCAGATCCTGCCATCGTCGAGGAAGCGGGCGAAGTCGCCCCAGCGCCTGACTATGTAGTTGATCGGCTTCAGGACCTCGGAGGAGCGCGAGAGGGTTTCGCGCTCGCGCAACAACCAGGCGTGAATGTCCTCGAGAAGCGGCTTGCTCTTTTCCTGGCGCACGGCGCGCCGCTCGTCGGCGCCGCGGCCGTTGATGGCGCGCTCGATCTCGAACAACGCATCGAGGCGTCTGACCGCCTCCAGCGCGATCGGAGAGACCGGTTTGGCCTTCTTGCCTTCCCGGGCATTTTTCTCGATGTCAGCCAGCTCGAAGAAGCCCCGCCGCGCATGGGCAAAGCAAAACGCCGGCGTGATCGGCAGCACCTTCTTCTGCGGGTCGAACAGCGGCTCGAAGCCGCTGTAGCAATCGGCTTGCAGAATACCGGCAAAGGCGGCCAGATGCTTCTGGGGATGCTCGCCTCGTCGGTCGCTCGAGGCGTAATAGACCGCCGCCGGCGGCGCTGGCCCGGCGAAGGGCCGGTCATCCCGCACATAAGTCCAGATCCGCCCGGTCGTGCACTTGCCCTTCGCCAGGATACGGATGGTGGTGTCATCGCCATGAAGGCGCTCGGCCGCGACCACATGGCGTTCGATCAAGTGGAAGAGCGGCATGACGACGAAGGTCCCGTGGCCGACCTGGTCGGCCAGCGTCGACAACGGCAGGTCGATCCCCTCGGCCTTGAAGCGCGCACTCTGGCGGTTGAGCGGGATATGCATGCCGAACTTGTCGAACAGGATCGTCGCCAGCAATTGTGGGCCGATGAAGCCGCGCGGCGTGGCGTGGAACGGCGCGGGCGGCTGGCTGATCTTCTCGCAATCGCGGCAGGTGAACTTCTCGCGTACCGTCTCGATCAGCTTGAAGCGGCGCGGGATCTCCTCCAGCGTCTTGGTCACATCCTCACCGATCTTCGCCAGCCGCGATCCACCGCAGCAGGCACAGGTCGTTGGAGCCTCAATGACGACGCGCTCGCGTTCGATGTCGTCTGGCCATGGTTTGCGCACCGGCCGCTTGCGCATGAAGGGGCGGACGTTCTGCGTCTTCGCCGATGCGGCCTGCGCGGCAAGCTCATCCTCGCTCGCCGTGGTGACGAGTTCTTCGAGCTCCAACTCCAGCTGCTCGAGCAGCCGTGCCGAGCGCTCGGAGCGCTGCCCGTACAGTTCGCGTTTGAGCTTCTCGATCCGCAGCTCGAGATGCGCGATCAGCGCCTCGTTGTCCGACAGCTCCGCCTGCGCACTGGCAGCCACCGCCTCGGCTCGCAGCCGCGCCTCACGCTCGGCCTGCAGCGCCGCCAGGGCACTCGCAAGGTCCGATGGAAGATCGTCCGGCTTCGATATCATGAAGCCATTGAATCAGATCAAGCAGCAGATTCAAACCGTAAAAGCGGCTATCCGACCCGCGTCGGCCGATGGGTTTCTTGAGGATTACGCCAATCGATCCCGGACAGCAGATAGCTCAACTGCGCCGGCGATATCGTTACCGATTCACCGGCAACCGATGGCCAGATGAACTTTCCTCTCTCGAGTCTTTTTGTGAACAAGCAGGCTCCCTGGCCATCGTGCCAGATCGCCTTCACAAGATCGCTGCGGCGACCGCGGAAGACGAACAGATGACCGCTGAACGGTTATGTTGCGTGCAACATAACCATTCTTATGTGTCGGACGAGATTATGTGGCGGAGGTGTCACTGGGCGGTGAATACTCCCCAAATATGGGCATCGAAAATTCCCTAGGTGGCATCCCAGCCTGAAGGGGCCGCGGCGCGTAGGCCCCACATACCGGAGCGCTGCGGCCCCTTCAGGCTTTCCGCATCCGATCCTGTCCCGAAGTGATTCGGGGGGCGGAACGGATGATCCAGCTTGGAGATCTCATCGTGATTTTGGACCTTCACCGTCAGGGCTTGTCGATTAGCGCGATTGCCCGGCGCACGGGGCGCGACCCGAAAACGATCCGCAAATACATCGCGCGTGGTCTCGAGCCACCCGCCTATGGCCCTCGCCAGGCTGGCCGGCCGAACAAACTCGCACCCTATCTGGACTATCTGCGCGAGCGCATCGCCGCATTCCCCGACTTGAGTGCCATCCGGTTAACGCGCGAGCTTCGCGAGCGTGGCTACACCGGCGCCTACACGGCCGTGAAACGCTTCGCGGCTGCGATCCGTCCCGACAACGCACCTAAACCCTTTGAGGTGCGATTTGAGACGCCTGCCGGGAAGCAGGCGCAAGTGGACTTTGCTCGCTTCGTGACCATCTTCACCGACGAGCCCGGTGTGACACGGATCATTTGGCTGTTCTCGATGGTGCTCGGCCATTCGCGGTTCATCTTCGCCCGCTTCGTCATGCATCAGGACCTGCAGACGCTGCTGCGCTGCCACATACAGGCTTTTGCGGTCATCGGCGGTGTCCCGATCGAGATCCTTTACGACCGCATGAAGACGGCCGTGACGGGCGAGGACGGCGATGGTCACATCGTCTATAACCGGTCGCTCCTGGCGCTCGCACAACATTACGGCTTCCATCCGAGGGTCTGCCGGCCGTACCGCGCCAAGACCAAGGGCAAGGTCGAGCGTCCGTTCAGCTACATCCGGCAGGACTTCTTCCTCGCGCGCAGCTTCCGCAATCTCGACGATCTCAACACCCAGCTCGATGACTGGCTCGCGACGGTTGCGAACGTACGCGTGCATGGCACCACGCAGAAAGTCGTCGCTGAGGCGTTTGCCGCCGAAAGACCCGAGCTGCAGGCGTTGCCGGCAGGGCCGTTCGACGCGCTGCTCAAACTCGAGCGCCGTGTCAGCCACGACGGGCTCGTGTCGATCGGCGGCAACTATTACAGCGTACCAGACCGTACGCGGCGCATTGTCGAAGTGCAGCAATTGCCTGATGTAATCCGCATTCTCGACCAAGGCGAAATCGTCGCCGTCCATCCCGTTCTGGAAGGCCGCCGGCGAACTCGCGTCGCCCCCGAGCATCGCCAGGCCGTCAACCGATCCAGGTCGCGACCTGGCGTGTCCGAAGCCCTCGTCGGTCGGGCCGGCGATCACATCCCACGACGGTCGTTGGAGTTTTACCAAGCTGTCGGCAAACGGCTCGCCCACTCGGGAGGCCGGCCATGACCATCCACACGCAACCGGCAGCGATCGACAGCGTCAAGAAAAGCCTGGTCGCACTCAGGATGCCACGTGCGCTGGAAATATTGGACACTACGCTGCGGCGAGTCGAACAGGGTGAGGTCACCTGGATTGAGGCGCTCGATCAGCTGCTTGTCGAGGAGCTGACGTTGCGCGACAATCGCCGTGTCAGCACCGCGCTGAGAATGTCTCGCCTGACCACCGTCAAAACGCTCGCCGGCTTCGACTTCGCATTCCAGCCCTCGCTCGATCGCAATCGCATCCTGGCGCTTGCCGAATTGAAGTTCATCGACCGCGCCGAGGTGGTCCATCTGCTTGGGCCACCCGGCACCGGCAAGAGCCATCTCGCGACGGCGCTCGCGGTCGAGGCCGTCAAGGCGGGAAAGAGCGTCGCGTTCGCCACGCTCGCCGACATCGTCACCACCCTCGCAAAAGCCGAACGCGAAGGCACTTTGCGCGAGCGCCTGCGGTTCCTCGCCCGCGCCTCCCTCCTTGTCGTCGACGAGATCGGTTACCTCCCGGTCGTGCCCGGCGGCGGCAATCTGTTCTTCCAGTTGGTCAACGCCCGCTATGAAAAAGGCGCGATGATCCTCACTTCGAACCGCGGCTTCGCCGAATGGGGCGAGGTCTTTGGTGATGCCGTCGTCGCCACAGCATTGCTTGATCGCCTGCTTCACCACGCAGTTGTTATCCAAATCGAGGGATCGAGCTATCGGCTTCGCCAGCACGCTGCCCTCGTACCGGAAAACGTCCGCTCGCGCCCGCTCACAAACCCGCCGCAGCCCAAGCGCCGCGGCCGCCCACCCGGAAGGACCAATAACGATCCCGATAGCGGCTGATCCCCGAACCACAATCACCGTCACCTAGGGAAATTTGGAAGCCCATTCTTACGGAAAGTTCGCTGCCCGTTGACAGGAGGCGCCCTAACGCCAGCCAGGGCCGGCCATCCAGGGTTTCTCCGCCACATAATAATCAGATGTTGGCCAGCAGCTGCAGGATGTTGTCGTTCGGCCGGAAGCGCGCGCTGCGGTCGCCTGAGACGCCCGCCTTCTCGAGTCCCCGGCGCATCATCTCGACATCCGCAGCGGCGTATCGGTGGGTTGTGGCGAGCATGGCCAAGCCAAGCCTGGATCGTCAGGAGGTCCACGCCTGACCGGAGAAGCTTCATGGCGAGGGAATGCCGGAAGATGTGCGGCGATATCGGCTTGCCCTCCAAGCTTGGCCTCGTAGACCCGGCCTGGGAGGCGGCACGCCGCACGATGTGTGTCGCGCCGAAACGCGTCAGGCGCTCGTTGTGGACCCCGACGAAGATCGGCCGCGGTTCATGATTGGCGAGGCCGCGTTCGCTCAATAGATCCGTCAGCGATCGCACCAGATCCTTAGGAATGGGAACGACGCGATCTCGGCGTCCCTTGCCGTGAAGCAGCACCTGCGGGCGTCCTCGCTCCAACTGAAGGTCGTTCGCGTTGACGCCGGTCGCTTCGGACACGCGAGCGCCGGTTCTGGCCAAGAAGAGCAGAAAGGCCCGGTCACGCCGGCCGCGGGGCGTCGTCTGATCAGGGGCTGCGATGATGGCCTCCACCTCGGCGTTGGTGAGATGATGCGTCACCTCGATGTGGGCCCGTTTGGTGGGGATCGTCAGAACCCGTTGGGCGACGCCGAACGAGGCGGGATCGGCGGCAGCGACGTGATGGAAGAAGGATCGGATCGCGGCTAGTCGGGCGTTGCGCGTTGCGACGGAGTTGTTCCGCTTCTCCTCAAGCTCGTCAAGAAAGGCGAGAACAAGGTCCCGATCGAGATCCTCAAGGGCCAGCGCCGCCGGCTTCTTCCCCAAATGGGCGGCGGCAAAGAGGATCAGCATGCGCAAGGCATCGCGATAGCTGGCTAGGGTCGCGGAGGTCGCGTTGCGCTGCTTGGTCAACCGGCGACGAAAGTACGACTCCAGGAGCGGCGCCAACAGGAGGTGTTCGTTCATGCCGCGCCTCCGTCGAGGAAGGCGCGCTCAGCCGCGATGGCGAGGAGATCCGACGAGCCGGTGAGGTAGTAGGCTGTGTCGCTATAGTTGGCGTGGCCGAGGTAGGTGGCGAGTAAGGGCAGCAGCGCTTGGACGTCTGCGCGCTGTTGGTGCCACAGCCTGAGCCTGGTCACCGCGAACCGGTGCCGGAGATCGTGCGGTCGCAGAGGCTTGCCATTGTCAAGACCCGCGAGCTTGCGTGCCTTAGCGAAGTTGCTTTGCAGGCCGGTCGCCGACAGACGGCAGCCTCGCGAGCTGAGGAAGAAGGCCTCGCCTTTGGGCCTGGGAAACACGGTGTCGCGCTCACGGGCGTATCGACGAAGGGCTGCCTGGGTCGTTGGGTGAACAGGAATCAGGCGGTCTTTACGGAACTTGGTTTTACGGACGAGGACGACCCCGTTGGTCAGATCGACGTCGCCGCGATCAAGGCTGACCACTTCGCCCGATCGTAATCCCGTGCTGGCCAACAATCCGATTAGCGTCGCCATCGTGCGGCCCCTGAGAGGGTTCCCTGGCGAAATGAAGCTGCATGCGTCGATAAGCGACGTCAGCTCAGCCTCACTTAGGATGCGCGGCGGCGGAATCGCCCTGGACCGCGGGAAAGCTTTGCGCTCCAAGACCTCGGTCTGGGGATCGTAGACGACCAGGTACTCGTAGAATCGGCGGAGCACGCCGTGACGGACCGCGCGGCTGTCGGCGGCGCCACCGAACGACAGGACGAAGTCCAGCGCCATCGTCCGGGTGGCGGGCGCACCCAGCCGAGATCGCTCGACGTAGCGAACGAAAGCCCGCAGCGTGCCGGCTTGCTTGTTGAAGGCGTAGCCGAGGGAGCGGCGCAGCTCGATGTAGCGCTCGACCTTGTCGCCGAGGAATGCGGCAAAGGCGGTCATGCGGCGCCTCCCGGAAAGGGAAGCGCGACCTCAGCGAGCTGCGAGGCCGCGACCTTCACGTACAGCGCCGTTGTGTTGATGCTTCGGTGCCCTAGAAGATCGGCGACCTCGTTGATCGGCCTTCGTCGCCCCACGAGCTGGGTGGCTAGACTGTGGCGCAGGAGATGTGCGCCTCCGACGCGACCGAGCTCGATCCCACCATGCTGCAATCGCTTCCGCACGATCCTCGAAACAGACGACGCGTACTTGAATGGTCCCACGGGCGGCGTGAAGGACAGGAACAGATGCTGACTATCGACCTTCGGTCGAGCCCGCAGGATGTAGTCGGCGAGCGCGGCGCCGGTCTCCTCGACGAGCGGGGCCACTCGGTCACGCTTGCCCTTGGTGCGCCGGACAAAAACCTCGCCAGCTCGCCAGTCGATATCCCGGAGCTGAAGAGCGCGTAGCTCGCCGTTGCGAATGCCTGTGGTGGCGAGCAACAACAGGACAGCTCGATCGCGAAGGTCGATCGGCGTCGCCTTGCCGATCGCATCGATGGCGCGGCGAACATCATCCCACGAAAGCCGGGGCGGTAAATGGGCCAGTCGCCAATATGGCGTTCTTGGAACGACGGGAGCCAGATCCTGCTCGTGGTGGCCACCCCAATGCAGAAAGCGGAGAAACGTTCGGATGTGAGAGATCGCCGCCGTGCGAGTGCCGGAGGTCGCCGAGAGCGACAGCCGATACTCGACAGCGGCAAGGACATGCTCTGCCGCCAACGCCTCGAGGTCTTGGCCAGGATGGCGATGACGGAGCCAATCCAGAAAGCGCCGTGCGCCCAGGAGAACGCCATCGCGGGACCTTGGCTCAAGGCCTCGTACCCTGCTCAGATAGTCAGAAAAGGAGCGCAAAAGCGGAGCGTCCGGATCATCGACTACAATGGGCGTCGAAGCAATGAATCGTTCGGGCGCCACCCGTCGCGCGTGTTGGAGCGCAGACACTGCCGCAATCCGCGGTGGGTCCGTGGTGAATGTGCATAGATAGCTATCGACGATAGCTTCGCCGATCGGCCGTGAACCGCAATGTGCTGCAGCAAAACGGCCGAACCGCGCGATCCGGCTCAGATAAACCTTAGCGGGTGCTTGCTTGTAACCGAGCGAGAAGAAGTGCCCCGCGATGCGATCCATCTCGGCGCCGAGCGCCCCGTCACGAAGGCGCTTAAGCACCCCACGGTACGAAAAATAGAACTCGAGCATTGTGCCCCTCCGGCGTTACGGCGCAGGGGGATCCCGCGTCCGCACGAGGGGCACAAAATATTATGTGGCGGAGGAATCCAGCCGTGGCCGGCCCTGGCTCGCGTTAGGGCGCCTCCGCCACATAATCTCGTCCGACACATAAGAATGGTTATGTTGCGTGCAACATAACCGTTCAGCGGTGCGGCCTTCGTGTTCCGGGCCAAGCGGGCGGACCGGATCAAGCTGGTGTTCTGGGATGGAACGGGCCTATGCCTGTTCGCCAAGAGGCTTGAGGATGGGATCTTCCGCTGGCCGAAGATCGAGGACGGTGTGATGCGCCTGTCAGCGGCGCAATTGTCGGCGCTGCTGGAAGGACTCGACTGGCGGCTTGTGCATGAGGCACGGGAGACGCCGGCGCCAGCGCAGCCCGGATAGCTGTTGGCAGTGCTGCGGCGAAGTGAATCAGGAGCGCCGAACGCGTCGCCAGATGGCGGCGAATATGCTCTGATTTGGGTGTGAGCGACGCCCTGCCTGACGATCTCGATACGCTGAAAGCGATGCTGCTTGCCGAGCGGTGCGAGAGCGAACGGCTGCGTCAGATCATCAAGGAAATGCAGCGACACCGGTTTGGCCGGCGGGCGGAGACGCTGCCCGAAGATCAAATGCTGCTGGGCCTGGAAGACGTCGAGCAAGCCGCCGCGTACGGCGAGACGGCACAGGACATCAGTGCACCTGAAGGCCGTGATGCGCGAGCTCGCAAGCGCCGCGGCAACCGTGGCGCGTTGCCGGCGCACCTGCCGCGGATCGAGGTCATCGTCGATATCGAGGACAAGACCTGTCCCTGCTGCCAAGGCGAGTTGCACCGGATCGGTGAGGATAGAAGCGAGCGGCTGGATCTGGTCCCTGCGCAGTTCCGGATCCTCGTGACCCGGCGGCCCAAATACGCCTGCCGGGCCTGCGAGGATGGGGTCATACAGGCGCCAGCCCCGGCTAGGCTGATCGAGGGCGGATTGCCGACCGAGGCTACCGTCGCCCAGGTGCTGGTCTCCAAATATGCCGATCACCTGCCGCTCTACCGGCAGGCGCAGATTTACGCCCGCCAGGGCATTGAGCTCGATCGTTCAACGTTGGCGGACTCGGTGGGACAGGCAGCCTTCCTGCGTCCGTTGCATGAGCGCCTCCTCGGCAAGCTCAGGCAACGGCCAAAGCTGTTCGCCGACGAGACGACAATGCCGGTGCTTGATCCCGGCCGCGGGCGCACTAAGACCGGTCAGCTCTGGGCCTATGCGGCGGACGACCGACCATGGGGCGGCGTCGATCCGCCGGGCGTCGCCTATGTCTATGCCCCCGATCGCAAAGCCGATCGACCGATCGTTCATCTCGCAGGCTTCAAGGGGATACTGCAGGTCGACGGCTACGCCGGCTACGCCAAACTCGCTGAGCGGGGCAACGTTGAGCTTGCGTTCTGTTGGGCGCACATGCGCCGCAACTTCTATGAGCTCGCAACACCTGGCCCGGCACCCATCGCGAGCGAGACGCTGAAGCACATCGCCGAGTTCTACGCGATTGAGAAGGACATCCGCGGCCGCAGCGCCGAGGAGCGTCGCCTCATCCGGCAGCAGAAAAGCCGGCCGCTTGCCGATACCTTCCAGAAGTGGCTACACGCAAAACTCGCCCTGATCAGCCAGAAGGGCAAGCTCGCCGACGCCATCCGCTATGCGCTCTCACGCTGGGAGGGGGTCTGACGCGCTTCATCGATGATGGCCGTATTGAGCTCGACAACAACGCCGTCGAACGTTCGATCCGTCCGATCACGCTCAACCGGAAAAATGCGCTGTTCGCAGGCTCCGACGGCGGTGCCGAGCACTGGGCCATCATCGCCTCCCTGGTCGAAACCTGTAAGCTGAATGACGTCGATCCGCTTGCTTACCTGACCGGCGCGCTCACCAGCATCGTCAACGGCCATCCAAACCGCGACATCGACCAGCTGCTGCCCTGGACTTACCGCGCTCAAGCCCTCAAAGCCGTGGCCTGAGAACGACGCTTACAGCGAAGGGAAGGGCGAGGCGGGAGAATGAGGATGTAGTCGCGGCGTCCGAGATCCGGCGGCTGGAGGAACGGGTTCAAGATTTCGCCGCCTGCTTGTCCGCAGGACGATCGAGGTTTAGATGTTCAAGGAGGCTGTTGATCTTGCGTTGAAAAAAGACCAGTCGCGACCGCAGGCACCGGAGGACACCCCGCAAAATGGCTCGCAGAGGTCCTCGGGGTCGTCCGATCCAGCCCGGTTGAGCGATCCGCGCGGCAAACGTCTAAATCGCGATCCCCAGACCCGCGCCGGGATGTGGAGCTCATATCCGCCACTTGATGGATAGCCGGCTCAACGGATAGTAGCGAGCGGATCGCCGCGCTCCTTAAGCGCGCGCGAAGATCCGCCGGTATCGATCTAGCAACGCGAACAGCGTCGACGACTTCTAGATCCAATCTTGCCACTCAGCGCCGCAGCCGGAACTGAGTGTCTCAGTTTCGAGCATTTGGTCGATCTCGGGTTTTGGCAGGCTCCGTCACGGCACTTCTTTGTCTAATTCCGGAGGCTCCGTCATTGTCGGCGCGAGTTATTCGTACTTCTTAAACTGGGCATCTCTCCACTTCAGAGCCTCCTTCACGCCTTTTTCCCGCCGCAGCAGGTCGAATTCCTCGTATTCTGGGGAGTCGATTTTGAGCAGCAAACAAGCTTCTTTCCCGTAAGTGGTCGCCGAACCGAAGCCCATAATATCGTAAGTTTGATTGATTGCTCGTTTATTCCAGTGCAGGCACGCCATGGCGATTAGCGACATGCGTTTAGCTAGTTTCATGGTTTCGACTTCAAGCCGGTCCTTCGGGAACACTCGGTTCACGAGACCCATCTCCTTCGCTTCGTTGGCACCGATCGTGTCGCCGGTATAGATTAACTCGCGACAACGCGCGCCGATGATCCAGGGCATAGCGAGCGTCGCCACTCCCCCTGAGAATCTGCTTTCGACCACGCCAAACTTGGAGTCCTCCGAGCAATACCGGATGTCGCACATTTGAGCAAATTCCAGTGCTCCGGCGAGACAATAGCCTTCGATCCGCGCGATAACGGGCTTGGAACACGACCATACTGTGTACGTGAAGTCAAAATCATCGGCAATCCCCTTGCGGAAATCCGTGACCGAGCGTCGAGCGACGGGTTCATTGAGGTCATATCCGGTCGAGAATGCCTTTCCGCCAGCACCGGTCACGATGATCACGCGAATCTGGTCATCCTCATCCGCTTTGGCGATCGCATTCGTGAACTCTTTCTTCATTATCGAGCTAAACGCGTTGTAGCGGCTCGGATTGTTGAACGTGATGGTCGCGACCCGTTCGTCGGTCGTATATTTTAGGAACTTGTAGTCCATGGCGGCTGCCTCCTTTGTGTCAGTGGAACTAAAGAGTCTCATGATGATCGCTACGCGTACCGGAGTACTCGACCGTGCCGGGTTCGAGCACGACCAAGGGATTGATCCCGGCCAGGTAAACCGTTTTGCTCGGGTTCTCCGTAACGCGAAAAAGCTCGAGATTCCGGCACCTCCACCGGAGTCAACAAGATCGGCCCCGGCATCATCCAGCGGGGCTTCGACAATAGGTCGGAAGCCCTGCAGCTGCACCGCTGAGGAGATCGCGCTATTCACTGCGTTTACCGCGCCATACGACGGGGTAATCATTATTCGCGCTCACTGGCTGAGTTCGTTTCAGATGAGTTTGGCAAGCCCCATGCCAGCCGGCATACGGCCGAAAACGCTCCGCTTTTGCTTGTGATCCCGTTTTCTTTTACAACGCTGTCGAATTTTCGACATGGGATATTGGCGGTGTCGGAACAATCGGGACTACTGCACCGCAGTTGATCCAACATATGTGCTCGCAAAGGGCACGTAACGATCGTTCCTTTGACTTTCGACGCATACAATCGCAGCCTCGCGCATCAGCCTCAGACTGTGAACGATGCCGGTGGGCGGACCAGCGACCATTAGCCTTTCCCTGCTTCCGGATCGATGGCGGAGCTACGCCCCTTCTCCCTCAGCACTAACAGATCGAACGGCGACTGACCCGGCATCGATGTCACTATACTGCTTCCCCAGGTTCGAGTGGGCCGACACCAGGCCAGCTCATCGTAGACGGCGAGCGACGCCAGTTTGACATTCAGGATCGAGATAGCCTCGGGTCGCAAGCGATCGCCTAGAGCGGTTCCCGGCCGGATTGAATCATTTGGGATTCCCAAATCACGCCGGTTCTGATTCAAGCTGCTTGCTGGCGAAGGAGGCCGGCAGGCATGGTGCCACCTCTTTCGATTGATCTCCGCAAGCGTGTGGTTGGAGCCGTCGCGGGCGGCATGTCCTCTCGAGAGGCCGCAACGCACTTTCGAGTGGGCGTGTCGAGCGCGATCCGGTGGGTAACACAAGCGCGCGAGACCGACGAGGTGACACCGAAACCACAGGGCGGCAATCGACGCTCGCAGGCGATCGAACCTCGCGCTGATTGCGGTTGAGCCCGACAGCACATTGGAGGAACTGAAGGCAGCGCTCGCCGCCGATGGACATACGTTCAGCATCTCCGCATTGTCTCGCTTCTTCCAGCGTCGCAAGATCACGCTCAAAAAAAGACCGCACACGCCGCCGAGCAGGAGCGGCCGGACGTCCTGAAGAGGCGAGAAGAATGGGGCCAGATTGGCCTCGATCCTGACGAGCTCATCTTCATTGACGAGACATGGGCATCGACCATAGCGCGGGCGCGCGCCCCGCGGCGAGCGGCTGCGGGCCTCCATTCCGCACGGCCAAAGACAAAGACCTTTGTTCAGGCCTGCGCCTGTCGGGTATGGTCGCACCGATGGTACTCGATGGGCCCATCAATGACCTCGCCTTCCAGGCCTATGTCGACCACGTGCTCGTTCCAGAATTACGGGAAGGCGATATCGTCGTCATGGACAATCTCGGCAGCCACAAAGGCGCAAGCGCGCGCAGCGATCCAGGCTGCTGGCGCAAAACTCCTCTATCTCCCGCTCTACAGTCTCGACTTCAATCCGATCGAGAACGCCTTCGCCAAGCTGAAAGCGCTGCTGCGCGCCGCCGCAGAGCGCTCCGTCGAAGGCTTGTGGAACGCGATCGGACACTGCCTCGACCGCTTCACGCCGCACGAATGCGCCAATTACTTCGCCGCCGCTGGATACCAACCAACCTGATCGGGAACCGCTCTGCCGGTAGCGTTCCGACCGGCGGAACGCGGAGGAAGCATTCGAGCCGGTCGCCCAAAATGCGCACGCGCACGCGATGGCCAATCAGATTGAACGAACGGTGTAGAATACACACCGCACAGTGAAGCCGCCTGACGACGTCACCGGGATCACCTTCTCCTCGAAGTCGGTCGTGCGGCCTTTCGGCGGTGGCGCCAGTGCCTCCTTCTCGAGCGCGATGCCCTTGAAGGTTGGCGTTGCGCCAGCCGGCAATCTCGTCGACGGAAGCTCGATAGGCACTGGCGGAGGCGCTGCTGCTGCGGGGCATGCTCGCTTCGGCAGATCCTCCCGCGCGTTGATTGCGGAGCCGCCGAGCACGACATGGGCGCGCTCGAGCCGGAGAACGCCAACCAGTTCTATCTGGCAGGCCCATCCTCTGGGCACCGCGCCCATTCTTTGCCATTGCAGATTTCGAAGAGAATGCACGGCGCAGGGCCGCCGGCAAAAAGTGAAATCCACTGCCTCCGATGACGATCGAAGTCGTGCGCCGGATCGAGATTGAGTGCTTAGCGCTTTATCAATGGCAAGAGCGCCGAGGACCGCCTTCAGGTGCGGAGGCACTGAGCCGAGCCCTGGTCTGCGGGTCTATATGCGGGAGCAACTCGCCAAGTTCTCATTTGGGTCGATTGGGCCGGAAAACACGGCGTTCAGGTCTTGGGTGTCAAAAATCTGATCGACCTCGTCCGTATGCACAACGAAAATCCGACTTGGCTCAAGCGCGGGCCGCCGAATAGCCAATCAGCCTGTGGCCTACGTCGTAGGCGTCATTCTCAGGCCACGGCTTTGAGGGATTGCGTGCAATAGGCCCAGGGAAGCAACTAATCGATTTCGCTGTTTGGGTGGCCGTTGACGATCCTGGTGAGCGCGCCGGCCAGGTAAGCAAGCGGATCAAGTCGTTCAACTCACAGGTTTATGCCGACTGCCGAGCTATGCCGAATGGGCTGGTTTTCCCCGAGATTCATCGCGAGCGGCGTGTAATCGGCTCGGCATAGTTTGTCTTGTCCCTCCGCTTTTCAACGGTGGAGGCCGGGATATGATTGCAGAAGAATATTTGGGCAGGAGCCGACTATTCCCGCGCCTGAAGAGCAGACCTACGGACAGCTCGTCGAACTCTACGCGGCGCTTCTCGTCAGGGAAGAGCTCGCTGGCCGCGGCACGTGGCGATGCCTGAACTTGCTCGGCGATCTCTTCAGCTGGATCAAAGGAAGCGGCCTAAAGCTGACCGATGAGCGCGTGGCCGAACGGTATCTTAAGTATCGATCGGGGAAGCAGCGCAGCCAGCCGGGCGACCGAGCGGGGCTGAAGCGATCGCTATCGGTGTTGCACGAGGCGGGCAGAATTGCACCTGCACAACTTCCGCCAATCGCCCCGGAGGACCAGATATTTGACGGGTTCAGTGATTATCTGCGACAAGGA
Organism: Bradyrhizobium sp. ORS 86; assembly: GCF_045571475.1. Lineage (NCBI taxonomy): Bacteria > Pseudomonadati > Pseudomonadota > Alphaproteobacteria > Hyphomicrobiales > Nitrobacteraceae > Bradyrhizobium > Bradyrhizobium sp. ORS 86. The sequence goes on from NZ_CP120699.1 coordinate 2,226,899, forward strand.
CGCGGGCCGGCGCCAAGGTCTATCATTCAGCACCTGCTATTCATTCGCCGCTTCCTGCGCGAGGTGTGCCCTGCCAGCACAAGCGATCTCGGCAAGATCAGCCAAGAAGAACGTGACCCGCTACATCGAGCGCCACGCCAGGGATCGGAGCGCGGGATCTGGGAAGGCGATGTGCTGGTCGCTACGCGCTTTTCTCCGATACCTGCATCATTAAGGACTGACCCCACTCGCCCTGGCGGATTGCATCCCGTCGATGGAAGCTCGCAAGCCTGCCGACCTATCTGTCTGCCGCGCGCATCCAGAAGGTTCTCGATGATTGCGATCGGACCACCGTTGCGGGACGGCCAGATTACGCCATCCCGATGCTGCTGTCCAAGCTCGGTTTACGGGCTGGCCAGGTCGCCACCGTCACCCTGGCGATATCGATTGGCGATCCGGCGAGATGCTCATTCGCGCCAACGGTCGGCAGCGGGCGCGGATGCCGATGCGTCCAGAGGTCGGCGCGGCTGTCGTTGCCTACCTGCGTGGTAGCCGACCGACGTCGTCGTGTCACCGGCTGATTCTACGCACGCTGGCGCTCACGTCGGCTTTGCATCCGGTTGCGCGATTACGATGATCGTCAAGGCTGCTCTGGAGCGCGCCGGCGTCCGTGGCTACGCCCACCAGGGGGCTCACATCTTCTCCGATCGGGCGCGACTTGTCAGACATCGGCCAGTTGCTACGACACGAGAGCCATGACACCACGCGCATCTATGCGAAGGTGGATATTCAGAGCCTCCGTACATTGAGCCTGCCGTGGCCGGGAGGCGTGCAATGACCACTCTGCGATCCGCACTTGAGCACTATCTGAGCATGCGCCAAGGACTTGGAAACACGCAAGTACCAGCACCAAGCCCGGCGACTCGCCGAGTTCGTCTCCTTCATGGAGAAGAAGACTACGACCATCACCACGAAGCTCGCCGTAGCCTGGGCGACTCTGCCACCCGATCGGCACGCATCCTCGCCTTGCGGACGTGCGCGGTTTGCGCGACAGTCAGGCTGCATTGCCAGCGTCAATCATGGATTTTGTCGAGCTCGTTTGGAGTGGCGTGAACGGGCGGCCGGTCTGGACCTTTCGACGGTAGCTCTCGACGTTCACCTCGAGGATCGTTGCGTGGTGGACCAAACGATCGATGGTCGCCAGCGTCATTGCCTGATCTGGGGAGATACGCCCCACTCGCCGAACGGCTGATTGGCCGTGATCAGTAGCGCGCGTCGCTCGTAACGGGCGGCGATCAGCTCGAACGGGACGCTGGTTTCCGCCTGATCCTTGCTCACATATGCGATGTGATCGAGGATCAGGAGGTCGTAGCGGTCAAGTTTGGTGATCGCGAACTCCAGCGCCAGCTCGCGCCGCGCCACCTGCAGCCGCTGCACCAGATCGGTGGTGCGTGCGAACAGAACGCGCCAACCGTTCTCGACGAGAGCTAGGCCGATCGCTGCGCCGAGATGGGTCTTGCCTCCGCCGGGTGGACCGAACAGCAGCAGATTGGCAGCGGTCTTCAACCAGACGTCGCCGGCGGCGAGCGCCATCGCCTGTGCCTTTGACAGCATCGGCGCGCTCTCGAAGTCGAAGGTGGCGAGCGTCTTGCCGGCGGGCAAACGCGCTTCCACCATGTGTCGCTCGATGCGACGTCGGGTGCGATCCGCAGCCTCGTGCTCGGCAAGGGCCGCGAGGAAGCGGGCGGCGGGCCACCCCTCCTTGTCCGACTGTGCGGCGAGCTTCGGCCAAATCGCCTTGACGCCGGGCAGGCGCAGCTCATTGAGCAGCAGCTCGACGCGAGCGGCATCGATGGAGGTCGCTATGCTGGTCATGCTGCTTCTCCCGGGTTCGAGTGGGCCGACACGATGCTGACGGAGGCCAACTCATCGTAGATGTCGAGCAATGCCAGCTTCACGGCGACGCTCGGGATCGAGGCGGCCTCGGGTCGGAAGCGATCGCGCAGTGCGGCAAGATCGGGTATTGAGGTTGAGGTCGGGATGCCGTCGGCGCAGTTCGTCCAGCACACCGATCACGCGGACGCCAGGCGCAGCCTTCAGGATCGGAATGATCTCGGCGTCCCAATTGGGCGCGAGCGGATCGGGACGTCGACGGTAATCTCACTTCCTTCCCCAGGAACGTTCGAATCTGGCTCTTAAAGGCCTCCGGCTGGCATGCCGGAGGCCTTCTCAGAGATCAAATAAATCTAGAGAGCCGCTTCCTTTCTCCCACGCTAGCAGCCAATCACCAGTTGCGCTGGACCCGGAACAGCAGCGTAAGGCTGTTTTGGTCTTTCAGCTCATAGCTGGTACCCGGCTTAGCGATGGCTGACTGCAGCGGCAGGGTCACAGTGCTTCCGCTCGCATACTTCTGGTCGAGCAGCGTGTAAGCAAGGTCGGCCGAGAACGTTAGGTTCCGGACTGGGGTCCAGGTAGTCATCGTACCAATCGTCGAATAGTCGAAGTCGGGATTACAACCGGCTAAGCCGCTCGACAATGCCAGAGCAGTAACCACCGCGCCACAGATGTAGCTCTTGGCAGTGCTGTTGTGGCGCACAGCAGCCCATCCACCATAGAGGCTGGTAGACCAGTGGGGATCCCAATTGTGGGTGTAGCCGCCGCGGAAGCCGTAGGTGGTGGTCAACTCTTGGCCAGAACCAGCGACAAAGACTGAGTCAGACACCCCCGCAAAGCCGACGCTTTGGTAAACAGCCGCGACGCCTGCACGAGCGTACATCGCGAACGTGGTCGACATATAGTCCTGAAAATTATAACGACTAGCGCCGTTTGTATACACGCCCGACACGTTGACTGTATCAGCGGGGCCAGTCGGGATGTTCTTGATCGACAATGCCAGCTGACCAGCCCAGCCCCACTTATCACCCGGATAGCCCGTGACCTCAGTCGCGCCATAATAGCCAGCATGATTATCATGTGCGGCGAACGAGGCCTGGAAGAGACCCCAAGCCTGATCAACACGAAGCATCGCTATGAGATCTGGGGCTCGCGTGCCACCGATATCGTTGGCGCCATATGCACCCGTAGCGAGACCAGCCGCAGTTGCGCCGCTCACATTCCAGAGGTTGCTGGTGTCATGTGAGAATTGATCCTCCGCCGAGAACGATGCCGTAATCCCCTGACCGAAGTCAGCGGTGTAGGTGAACTGACTCACGCGGTCCCAAGCGCCGCCGCCTGGCAATTCAATGTTGTTGGCCGGATACTGGGCCCAAGGCGCAGAGAACTGCGAGAGCGCCTTACCGAACGTGAACCCAGCAAACTGGATGAAGGCGTCGAACACGCTGAGTGAAGCACCACCGTTCGCGGTCGCCGCACCATTTAGGGCAGTTGAACCGGCTCCTGTGGTGGCACCGTCGGTCCACGAGAAGGCCCCATAGAAGTAGGTCCGCACCGTTCCGTACTCGGACGCGGTGCGCGTATCAATGGTGATGGCTCCGCGAGATCGACTGGTGGTGTAGTTGCTAAGACGGTTGCGCGCGCCAGCCGTGCCGTTGTTCGCCGCGTCATAGGTCGTGTTCGTCGCCAATGCCGTTTCAGCGCGAACATAACCACCGAATGCGATGCAAGTTTCGGTGCCCGGGATATAGTAGAATCCCGCGCCATAGAGCGAGCAGACTTTTACGTAGTCGATCGCCTTAGCCTTCAACGGAAGATCGGCCGCCTGCGCCCCAGCCCCCACAAACATTGCCGTAGAACCCAGGATAAGACTCTTTGTCAGTTTCATCGATGAATCTCCAAGTTGGAAACGCCGTTTCCGCCCTTCAAAGAACCGCCGGTAGCAGCAGCCTCGCGTAAAGGGCGGGTGCTTGACGGAACGACTTCGAGGCGCCCCCTCGCTGTCAATTGACCTATAATTTCCGAAGTTAATTTCTGCAATTAAGTAATTTCGGCAATCCTTCTTTCTTTGGCCAACGTGTCAATTCCGCAACATTGCCGCGTTTGAGCTCTGGGTTGAACTCGGCACCCCAGAAGCAAAAACCTCCGGGGGGCATCCCGGAGGCTTTCATTTGGAGATTTATACACGATCGCAAGTCAAGAACCGAACGATCGACCTTGAGACTAGCTAAAATAAATTGCATATGTCAATTGTTTTTTAGATGGCAACTGTGTCGCGCGAGCACTTTTTAAGGTGACTGAATGGGGATACGTATTCCCGCTGGTGGAAGATCAGCTGCGCACCTTATCGGCGACACTAAGATTTGGCGGAAAGACCAACATGGCAGAAAAAGCACAACTCGACCGGGCATTCAGGGATTTCATCTGGAACATCGTTGAGATCCACTCGCAGCTCGAGGAAATTCACAAGAGCTGGGCCCAGATGATAGGAATCTCCGAAGCACAGTGGTTGATCTTGATGGCGATTGACGAGCTTGATGAAGGGCGCGGTGTTTCGGGCATAGCGGTCGCAAATAAATTGCGAATCCATCCCGCGTTCGTCACCAACCAAACGAAGAAGCTCGAACAACTGGAGTTGCTGGCTCGCGCAACATCGCCTGAGGACGGAAGATTCCTCCAGATGTCGCTGACCCAGAAGGCGCAGGAGGAGATCACGAAGCTCGCACTCAAAAGACAAGCCCTGAACTCCACGATGTTCGGCGGACTAGATCAGGAGGCTCTCGTCTACCTCAACAAGCGACTAAACTCGATCGGGAAGAATAGCCGATTGGCCTCTCAAAAGCTGAGCATAGGCATATTGTAGCGCATCTTGGCAGCGATGCCCGACTCGCCGATTGACTCTTTTCGGTGGTGGCCGGCAACGGAATCGCGAAGCGGCACAGTGGGCGGGTTTCAGCCACGACTCCTAGCCGACGATAATTATCGGGCTAAACTATACGCTAACTTATGCTCTAGCCATCCGAAGATGTAATCATCGGACGTTACAAAGTTTTCGATCTCTCCGAGAGGGGTCTGCGTCATCGGCCGCATCGTCAACTCCAAATCAATGTGCGCCGCCGCGCATTCAGCTTGCAATTTGCTCCCCTCCGAAATGCTGACCGTGCCGCGGCCACCGGCGACTACAAGAACTGGGCACTTAAATTGCCGTGCCAACCGCACGCGGTGCATCGCAACCAAGTGCTCGTCCATCACATGTTGTGTGCCGGTCATCCAACCGACCGACGCTCGAGTCCGCGCCAAGTTCCAAAGGCCACCGTCACAAACGGCCGCGGTAATGCGGTGATCCGACAATGCGAAATCAGTGGCCAGCACAGCCGACAAGCCGTCTCCGTAGATGCCAATTCGAGTAGGATCTACGTCGGGTCGAGCTGAGAGGTAGTCTAAGCAGCAAGACAACAGCATCTCCGATTGGCCGCGCCAGCGACCTGAGATATCGTCGTGGGATAGCACCAGAACCGACATGTCCCGATGAATTACTGCGGGCAAGAGTCTTCCAAGCAGCGCCGTCCCTGTTTCTTCTTCCGTGCTGAGGCAAACAACTGCGGGTGCGCGGACATGCGGACCAGCAGCTGGCAGGTAATTCGCTACGAGTTCGGCTTGATCACAGCAGGAAATCTCTACTCGCTCCACGCGGCGCTCGAGACATCCGAACTTCTGAACGCCGGCCTCGACTTTGACCAAAACGTCTTCACTCTGTGGATCAGCTTCGTGGACGAGACGTCTGGCAACCTCGAACGCGGTGAGGGCACAAAGCCAAGCTTCACTCGCCTCATCGAAAGCACCATTTTTGACGCTCAGGTCACCCACGAGGGAATGCGCATCACCAATGCTTGTCCATCTCGCAATCCAGTCTCGCAGAGTTATAGGCCCATCGCCCCCCCGAAGATTGTCCAGGAAGACCGCAGCGCCTCGCCGTGAGGACTCAAGATCGCCCCGTGCATGAGGCCAAGCAGCGCACAGCATTCGATTCGCCCCTTGGTGAGGATCAATACAATCCGCTTAGGATACACCGTCGCTGGTATGGAGATCGCCAGGAGCCGATCCACTACCTGACCGACTCTCGACTTGGGCTCCCTCTCCAACCTTGGGTAAATATTACTTGATCATTAATGACGAAGTTCGGCGATATAGGGCGATGTAATGCTGAAATTCTGCCTTAAAAACGCGAGGGGCGCAGGCTTTTCGCTCGCCGTCTAAATTTTTCCCCAAGCGTCCGATGCCTAAAGTCGAGGCGCCGTCGCCCGTGCAACATAGAGCGATGCTAGTTCAATCGGCGGTTGTCCCGCCCGCCTTTGGCGACAGTTGGACGCTTCGTTAAATCTACCAGCAGTGCTTCGCAACAGCTTACCCGGCAGGATCCAGAGGCCTTGCAAAGAAGAATGATGACGCGTGCCTAGAGTGTCGGTTCGTACTGACAATGGACCAGGAGTTCGGAGACAGAAGCGTTGTTAGGCAACTGAATGAGCGTCTCGACAGAGGCGCTGGCGCGGGTCCTCGATGTGCTTGGACGCCGATGATTGCTATACCGGGGAATGTGCGAGTGTGGCTCGCGACAGGCTACACGGATATGCGCAGAGGCTTTCCGTCGCTGGCACTCCACGTGCAGGAGGTGCTGCACAAAGACCCGCTCTTATGTGTCGGACGAGATTATGTGGCGGAGGCGCCCTAACGCGAGCCAGGGCCGGCCACGGCTGGATTCCTCCGCCACATAATATTTTGTGCCCCTCGTGCGGACGCGGGATCCCCCTGCGCCGTAACGCCGGAGGGGCACAATGCTCGAGTTCTATTTTTCGTACCGTGGGGTGCTTAAGCGCCTTCGTGACGGGGCGCTCGGCGCCGAGATGGATCGCATCGCGGGGCACTTCTTCTCGCTCGGTTACAAGCAAGCACCCGCTAAGGTTTATCTGAGCCGGATCGCGCGGTTCGGCCGTTTTGCTGCAGCACATTGCGGTTCACGGCCGATCGGCGAAGCTATCGTCGATAGCTATCTATGCACATTCACCACGGACCCACCGCGGATTGCGGCAGTGTCTGCGCTCCAACACGCGCGACGGGTGGCGCCCGAACGATTCATTGCTTCGACGCCCATTGTAGTCGATGATCCGGACGCTCCGCTTTTGCGCTCCTTTTCTGACTATCTGAGCAGGGTACGAGGCCTTGAGCCAAGGTCCCGCGATGGCGTTCTCCTGGGCGCACGGCGCTTTCTGGATTGGCTCCGTCATCGCCATCCTGGCCAAGACCTCGAGGCGTTGGCGGCAGAGCATGTCCTTGCCGCTGTCGAGTATCGGCTGTCGCTCTCGGCGACCTCCGGCACTCGCACGGCGGCGATCTCTCACATCCGAACGTTTCTCCGCTTTCTGCATTGGGGTGGCCACCACGAGCAGGATCTGGCTCCCGTCGTTCCAAGAACGCCATATTGGCGACTGGCCCATTTACCGCCCCGGCTTTCGTGGGATGATGTTCGCCGCGCCATCGATGCGATCGGCAAGGCGACGCCGATCGACCTTCGCGATCGAGCTGTCCTGTTGTTGCTCGCCACCACAGGCATTCGCAACGGCGAGCTACGCGCTCTTCAGCTCCGGGATATCGACTGGCGAGCTGGCGAGGTTTTTGTCCGGCGCACCAAGGGCAAGCGTGACCGAGTGGCCCCGCTCGTCGAGGAGACCGGCGCCGCGCTCGCCGACTACATCCTGCGGGCTCGACCGAAGGTCGATAGTCAGCATCTGTTCCTGTCCTTCACGCCGCCCGTGGGACCATTCAAGTACGCGTCGTCTGTTTCGAGGATCGTGCGGAAGCGATTGCAGCATGGTGGGATCGAGCCGGTCGCGTCGGAGGCGCACATCTCCTGCGCCACAGTCTAGCCACCCAGCTCGTGGGGCGACGAAGGCCGATCAACGAGGTCGCCGATCTTCTAGGGCACCGAAGCATCAACACAACGGCGCTGTACGTGAAGGTCGCGGCCTCGCAGCTCGCTGAGGTCGCGCTTCCCTTTCCGGGAGGCGCCGCATGACCGCCTTTGCCGCATTCCTCGGCGACAAGGTCGAGCGCTACATCGAGCTGCGCCGCTCCCTCGGCTACGCCTTCAACAAGCAAGCCGGCACGCTGCGGGCTTTCGTTCGCTACGTCGAGCGATCTCGGCTGGGTGCGCCCGCCACCCGGACGATGGCGCTGGACTTCGTCCTGTCGTTCGGTGGCGCCGCCGACAGCCGCGCGGTCCGTCACGGCGTGCTCCGCCGATTCTACGAGTACCTGGTCGTCTACGATCCCCAGACCGAGGTCTTGGAGCGCAAAGCTTTCCCGCGGTCCAGGGCGATTCCGCCGCCGCGCATCCTAAGTGAGGCTGAGCTGACGTCGCTTATCGACGCATGCAGCTTCATTTCGCCAGGGAACCCTCTCAGGGGCCGCACGATGGCGACGCTAATCGGATTGTTGGCCAGCACGGGATTACGATCGGGCGAAGTGGTCAGCCTTGATCGCGGCGACGTCGATCTGACCAACGGGGTCGTCCTCGTCCGTAAAACCAAGTTCCGTAAAGACCGCCTGATTCCTGTTCACCCAACGACCCAGGCAGCCCTTCGTCGATACGCCCGTGAGCGCGACACCGTGTTTCCCAGGCCCAAAGGCGAGGCCTTCTTCCTCAGCTCGCGAGGCTGCCGTCTGTCGGCGACCGGCCTGCAAAGCAACTTCGCTAAGGCACGCAAGCTCGCGGGTCTTGACAATGGCAAGCCTCTGCGACCGCACGATCTCCGGCACCGGTTCGCGGTGACCAGGCTCAGGCTGTGGCACCAACAGCGCGCAGACGTCCAAGCGCTGCTGCCCTTAACCGTCCGGCATCGAGATCGATCGCGATCGCCTCGGCGAGCCCGGCTTCGCAGGCGCGCTCGTGGGCCAGTGCCAGAAGTTTGACCGCCACCTTGCAGGCGCGTCGATCGTCACCGTGCTCCCGCAAGGCCTCGAACAGGCGCTTGTAAGCCGTGCGAGGGAAGAGCTAGTCGCGATAGACGAGATTGATGAGCGCCATCGGCTTGCGCCGCAGGGCGGATGACGTGCCGATAATCGACAACATGCCCGCCGTGGTTCTCCGACACAGGCCGACCGCGCCGCAGCGTCCCGACGGGCGTGATGCCGAGAAAGCATTCGAGCCGATCGTCGAAGATGCTCACGCGCAGGCGATGGCCAATCAGTCTTGAAGGTACGGTGTAGAACACGCGCCGCAGGATGAAGTCGCCTGACGACGTCACCGGGATCACCTTCTCCTCGAAGTCGATCGTGCGGCCTTTCGGCAGTGGCGCCAGTGCTTCCTTCTCGAGCGCGATCCGATTGGCGAGGTTGGCGTTGCGCCGGCCGACGATCTCGTCGACAAAAGCCCGGTAGGCATTGAGAAGTCGACCGTGCCTCGCAGCAGCAGCGCATCCTCCAGCGCTCGTTTGAGATGACCGTGCGCACTCTCGATCGAGCCGTTCTCGTGTGCGATGCCCGTATTGTTGCGCGTTGGCGCCATACCGTAGTGGTCCATCAGCGCGGCGTAGCGCTGTGTCAGATCCTCCCGCTCGTTGCCACCAGATTGCGGAACGCCGCCGACAGGCTATCGCTGCGATGCTCCCGCGGCACGCCGCCGAGTGTCCACAGGGCGTTCTGCAAGCCTCGGCCGGGGCGACGAAGCTTCACCGCCGAGCACGACATGGGCATGCTCGAAGCCGGAGAACGCCAGCCGGAAGTGATAGAGCCGGTGATCGAACGCCTCACCCGCGACGGCAATGCCGAGCGCGCTTGTGTCGGTGAAGTCGGACAGACACAAACGGCCCGGCTCGTGCTCCTAGCGAAGATCACGTCCTGTTCAGGGCCGTTGAGCGCGCGCCAGGCATTGATGCGCCGCTCCAGCGTGCGTCGGATATTGAGGTTGAGGTCGGGATGCCGTCGGCGCAGTTCGTCCAGCACACACCGATCACGCGGACGCCGGGCGCAGCCTTCAGGATCGGAATGATCTCGGCGTCCCAATTGGGCGCGAGCGGATCGGGACGTCGACGGCCCCTCGGGACCTTCCTGTGCGATGGCGGGTGCGAGTCGCTCTCGATCCGATACGCGCTTGCTTTTGAGAACCCCGCCTTGGCCGCGGCGGCCTCGGGGGACAGTGTCAGTCGGTAGTTCATGTACAGCCTCATCTGGCGGTCGGTGATGTGGAGGCCGGGCAAGGCGTCGTTTCCCTCTCGTCGAGACGAATCAACAGCTTGCACCAGCCGCACCCAGTCGCCAGACGGGTCCGAAAAGCGCGACGTCGATGGGGACGGTCCTCCAGTCGGGCTACGCCCTCCCTTCGATCCGTCCCCATCGACGCAGTCTCATCCTGATTGTCGCCGAAGTCTCACCCTGATCGCCGCCGCCCAGCAGGACGAAAGATACCAGTAAGTATCGCGCGCACACAGGGCGTGGCTCCTCGAAGACTCGTTCGCGTTGGGTGAGAGGCGTAGCGCCAGCGGCGCGATTGCGCCTTCCTCGCGCACCGCGGACGGCCATCGGTTGAGCGCGACTCGGTCACCGGGGTGGGATAGACTGCCTCCCGCCTCGATGCCGGAGGTGCCGCTCAACGACCTGCTCATCGAAATCGACCACCTTGTAGCGACGGCCGGCCTGCGATCCGACTCAGGAGCCTGCCAACCACGAGCGGCGTAGCGGTCGACGACCTGTCCGTGCGGCCCACTTCTGAGACGTCGGTGCAGCCGGCTTCTGCCCAAGTACTTTTCAAGTTCCATCTTCCTGTTCTCCGCTGTTGAAACGAAGGCACAGAACGACCTATGCCGAAGTGACCAACGCCGAACCGACCCTAATCGGCATAATTCAGCGGCCAGCATAAAAATGCCTATTGCCGAGTGCGGCATCGGCAGGTGAGGCCAGCAATGCCCGATTTTCGGCCCCGCGTCGCAATCGACACACAGGACGTCCTTGGCATTGAGCTGATCGGCCGCATCGCACGCTCGATCACATTCGTATCCATTTAGATGCGCCCGTCGTCAAGATACGTCAGGCCGTCTCAATGATGCAGCGCATTTGTGCAATGCCTTCGCTGCCTCACTCTTTTGCGCGACGTGGCCAAGCTTGGCCTCAAACCACTGCTTCGGAGCCGCCGCCAAAGGCCACGCATACGCCTGCCGGCCGGCATCGCGCTCGGGCAGCAGGTCGGCCGCGGAGTGCCTTCGCAGTCGCGTAGAGCTGGGCGATGCGCCCGAAGCTTCGCTGGCGATCGGAGGGGTCCCGGCGCAGCGTCGCGCCCGATCTTCACGAACTGGCGCCGCAGATGCGACCAGCTTGCGTCAGGACAAGTCCCGGAAAGGAGGAAGAATGTGCTCTGAAATCTTTCATCGTGACCCGGCGGGTTCGACGCCCTCCCGGCAAAGGCGGAACTCGACAGCCGGAAGCGAGTCTTGCATGGGTGACGGCAACGTCGCTCATGAAGCGTAGATAGCGGGTACCGAAGCACGGTGGCGGCCTCGAAATCATCGTCGTGCTGAAGCCTTCGCCGTGTTGGATCCGGGGCCAGTACTGGGAAAGCCGCTATGGCCAGGCTTACCGGTTCGGCCGAGGTCTCTGAGCAGGGCAAAGGTACGGGATGGGCCACACCTCTTTCGCGCCGTCGTGGCGCCCAAGTCATCAGCGTATCGGACAGTTGGCATCGCCGCTTGAAGGCGGGGCTGCGCGAAAAGGGCGTCCTGCGCCGCACGATAGCGCCACTAATCATAGGCCGGCCTGACCAGAAAGGTTCGACCGGGCGGGACAACCGGATGTTCGTAGAGGGTGTGCATTGGATTGTACTTACCGGCTCTCCCTAGCGTGATCTACCGGAGGCGTTCGCAGACTGGAACAGCGTATTCCCGCGCTTCAGTCGATAGAGCATCAAGGGTGTTTGGTGGCGGATATTCGAGGCGATGTCCGATGATCCGGACTTCGAATATCTGATCGTCGATTCCACCATCGTCCGGGCGCATCAGCACGCCGGGGCGAAAAAGGGGGTCTGAAGATCAGGCGCTCGGCCGCTCGCGCGGCAGCCTGAGCACGAAGATACATATGGCCGTTCGCGGCTTGGGATGTCCTGTACGGTTCACGCTCACCGCAGGCCAGAAGGGCGATGCACCACAAGCCGCCACATTGATCGAAGGCTTGCCCGCCGAGATCGTCATCGCCGATACGGCCTATGACGCGGATGACTTGCGCCAGGCCATCGCCGCCAAGGGCGCGCTCGTCGTCATCCCGAACAATCCGTCATGCGCCCTCGAATATCCGCTCAACAAATATCTCTATGCCCAGCGTGTCGCGCGCCATGGAAAACTGCCCCCTCGGCGTCACGAGGAATTGCCCGCTCCCTCGATAGCCGAGGAGAGAGCGAATGAACGAGGAACGAATCTCGGAAGGCTCGTCGTGGAGTGATCCACGGAGGCAGGTGATGAAGACGCCGGATGACTTGGCGGAGATGTTGCGCCTGAGGGCGTGCGGGTGGGATCTGAAGCGGATTGTGCGGCAGCTGGGCTGCAGCCATCACACGGTGAAGGACTACGTGGCGGCGGGGCGGGGGGAAGCCGTTCAAGTCGCCTGACCGGGCGAAGCGGCTCGATGGCCTTGAAGGCTGGCTGCGCGAAAGGGTCATTCGGCATCGCGGCAATGCGGATGCGGTACGCCAGGACCTGTTGGCCGAGAAAGGGGTGGCAATCAGTCGGCGAACGCTGCAACGCGCCGTGCAGCCCTATCGCCAGGCGCTGAAGGCGGAGGCGCTGGCGACGACGCGGTTCGAGACGCCCCCAGGCCGACAGCTGCAGATCGACTTCGGGGAGCGTCTGGTCGAGATCGGCCGGGTAAAGATCAAGGCATTCGTGTTCGTGGCGACGCTCGGGCATTCGCGGGGGCTGCATGTCCGTGCGTTCCGGGGCGAGAAGCAAGAGCACTGGTTCGCCGGGCTCGAGAGCGCATTCACGAGCTTCGGCGGCGCGCCAGAGGAAGTGCTGATGGACAATCTACGCGCGCTCGTGGTGCGCCACGACGCGGTGAGCCGATCGGTTCAGTTCAACGACAAGCTCATCGCGTTTGCAAAGCATTGTGGCTTCCGTCCTCGCGCCTGCGCGCCGTATCGGGCGCGCACGAAGGGCAAGACGTAGAATGGCGTCGGCTACGTGAAGAAGAACGCGATCGCGGGGCATTCCTTCTGGGAGGCATTTGAGGTGCATTTCGCCGAGTGGGAGCGTGAGGTGGCGAACGTGCGTATCCATGGCACCACCGGCGAGGCGCCGATCGCTCGCTTTGTGCGTGACAAGGCACACCGGTTGAAGCCGCTCGGTGGGCTGCCGTCGTTCGGATTGTTGCGCGAACTGACCCGCGTCGTCGGCAACGATTGTGCCGTCGAGATCGACACGAACAGCTCCTCGGTGCCGTGGCGGCTGATCGGCGAGCGCGTGGCGGTGGCCGTTGCGGCCGGCGAGGTGCGCATCCGCCACGGCATGCGCGAGGTTGTGCGGTCCAAAGGCAATCGGAGGGTCGCCGGCTGCGGATCGTCGATTCCGCCCACCTGGACGGGGTTGCCGGCCGCAATGGCGCGGTCTACTGACCGGTAATCGCGACACCGACAGTGCCGGCGCCTTCTCCACTGCCCTCGTTATTGGGTCCTCTTGCCGAATACGAAGCAGCGATCGGACGGAGCTTCTGATGGCGCGCACAAAGAAGGCTACCGAAGCACCAATCGATCGGCTCGACGCCATGCTGGCGCGATTGCAGCTATCCGGCATCCGCGACCAGCTCGACAACCTGCTCGATGAGGCGGCGCGCGCGAACCTATCGGCGCGTGAGACGCTGATCCTGCTGTGCGAGGCGCGAGATCGCGCGCCAGGATCATCGCCGCATCGAGATCGCGCTGAAACTCGCACACTTCCCGGCCGTGAAGGAGCTTGCGGGCTTCGACTTCGAGGCCAGCCGTCGATCGATCCGAAGCAGATCTGCGACCCGGCCGCGTCACGTTGGATCGCCAACGGCGAGAACGTGCTGCTGCTCGGCCCGCCGGGCGTCGGTAAGACGCACTTGTCGATCGCGCTCGGGCGAGAGGCGATCCTGGCCGGTTACACGGTGCAGTTCACCACGGCGACGACGCTGGTCGCTGGCCTCGCCAAGGCGCATGGTGAGCGGCGCCTGGACGAGAAACTGCTCGCGCTGGCGAAGCCAAAGCTGCTGATCGTCGACGAACTCGGCTACCGCTGGAGCCCGATGCGGCGCATTTGTTCTTCCAGCTGGTCAGTCGTCGCTACGAAGCCGGCGCCATGCTGATCACGTCGAACCGCAGCGTTGCCGAATGGGGCACCGTGTTCGCCGATCCGGTGGTCGCCACCACGATCCTCGACCGGCTCTTGCACCACAGCCACGTGCTGACCATCCGCGGCGACAGCTACCGGCTCCGCGCCAAGCGAAAGAGCGGCATCATCAAGCCGCCCGCCGCTGACGGCCCTCCGGTCGGCTCCGCCTCCCTCCGTCCGTCAGCGGCGGAGCTAATCTTCAACCGGCATCATGAACCCGATGGTGGGGCAGTTCTTCATGACGCAAAGGGGGCAGTTCCGGATGGCGTTTGACACCCAGCGCTGCCATCGTCCTATGGATGCCATAAGTGAAAGCGTAGGGAAGACGTCAAAACGAAGGGGTAGGCGCTATCTTGGGATCAGTCTGAGCGATATCTGTTTGCGGCTCAGGCGGCGTCCGGCAGGCGAGGTGGCGTGACTTCGGTTCAGGCTTCTGTGCGGAACGGGGGGACCTGTATCGCGATGTCAAGGTGAATGATTCAAGTGGAAGCCCCACAAGAGTCTGAGTATGCGCGATGCAGGGACGGAGCCGTGTGTAGTAGTGACGAAGGCCCTCTAATGGTGGCGGAGCGAAGGCACGGTACTGTCCCGCTTGATTGGAAGGACAACCGGAAACGGGAGGACTCTTTTGGGTCAAGCAAAGCCGTATGACATCCCCAAACGCTGCGTTTGGGATTCGGAAGCACAAAGACTGCGCTTGGGTGTTGTTGTACATTTAGCGGTGGCTTAAAGTCTCCGTTCAACCGGAAGACGGCACCCTGATCCCCGAGAGAGGCGCCCGCCGCCGGGCTCGGTGGTACCACCGCTAATCTCTTTCTCCACTATGCGTTCGAGATGTGGATGCGAAGAAATCATCCGAGCATCCCGTTCGGGCGTTATGTCGATGATATTCTCTGCCATTGCGACGGCGAGCGGCAGGCACAAGAACTGAAGGAGGCGCTTGCGAAGCGCTTTGCGACGAAGGCAATCCGACAGGAACTACTATGGTCGGTACTACAAATCGGCGGTTTACCCGACACTGCGTCATCTCGACCAATGTCTCGCGCGATGGGCGATGTCGAAATACAAACGTCTGCGGCGACATCGAAGACGGGGAGAGCACCGGGTACGGGACATTGCTTGCCTGCACCCCCACGCTGTTGGCCCATTGGCCGATGCTGCGCAAGTCGGCGGCTGGACGGTAAGAGCCGGACGAGCGGAGACGTTCACGTCCGGTTCTGTGAGCGCCTGGTGGTGAAACTCCCACGAGCGACTCAACCGGTGATCGCCTTCGAGGACCATTGTCCGGCAAACGATTGCTGAATGTGCTGGGTATGCCGCTCGGTCGGCAGGGCTTCAACTCCATCCGATCAAGACCCGCTTCGTAGACTTCCGGTTCAAACGCCCGCGTGGACGTCATCCCACGACGGCGGGGACCACATTCTACTTCCTTGGCTTCACCCATGTGTGAGAATGTCGTCCGACATAACGGCAAAAGACCGTTATGCCCGCGCGCTGGTTTCCGTGACGGAATGGTATGGGCTCAACCCGCATCGTCCGTTCCGGGATCAGCACGCGCACCTGTCGCGGGTGCGTCGGGGGCACTGCGCCTACTACGGCATCTCCGGCAACGGCCGTCGGATCAGATGGTATCACCACCAGATCACGCGGATACGAAAGAAATAGGTTGCACGGCGTGGCCGCCACAGCAATTTGCCGTGGTCGCGCTTCCGGCCCATGCTCGCGCGACATCCGTTGCCGATAGCCAAGATCGTCCACCAATATGCCATCCCGTGAGCGAAGCTTACGCGTGAAGAACCGGATGCGGGTAATCCGCTCGTCTGGGTCTGTGAGGGGCGGGATGGCAACGTTACCGCCTACTCGGCAGAAGGCAAGCGGCCGGGACCGGGCATCCACGCGCGTCGCTTGGGTCATGGTCTTATCGGCCTCATAGCCATCGCAATGGATGATGCAACGATAGCTCTCAACGGCCTCAAGTCATGAACGGCGCCGCGATGCCACAAAGGCATCAACTCCTGCGCGGCGTAGCCGATCAGAAGACGAAGCGTAGAACGGTCGATAGCGATACTGTGCGTCGCCAACCTCTGTGCCTGCCGATAAGATAGCAAGTGCCAATGATACTTGGAATCGATCACATGCGGTATCCAATATTCGTTACCAGAATAGGTAGTGTCTCCATCCATCATGAATGTTGTACGTTTTCTTATCGCTTGCCACATAGGGCATGATGCTGATCATCACTCGTCACGATAGAGCACGGTGTCGCAATGAAAAGCATGGTTAATCCGCTGAATGTCTCCCGATTCCTTCACATATACGATGCCGCCGCTGCCCAAAAGGGCATCAAGCTTTCCATAGGATTCGATTTTAATGAGTACGTCTCGATCACGCGAGCGCTTCCAACAAAGAAGCAGACATACCCAAATTTTCGGCCAGATCGCTCTCCGATCAAGTCAGGTGAGGGATATTGGATGATTGGCATCGACAGCAATAGCGAGGTTGTCCTTGTAGAGGCTGCTCGACTGTATGATCTGTCGCACAGTAACTTTGCGGAACATCTGGAATCCTTGAAGGCATTTTACGCGGACCCAGCCAAACATGCACATCCTCAGGACCGTTGTACTTGCAGGGCACCAAGCGCGAAGACGATTACTGGCAAGGTGGCCTATCATGGAGATTTCTGGTTGCGGAGAGACTTTAGAGGGCAGGGTCTTGCTAAGATCATGGCCGGAATATTGCGTGGCGCGTCTTTCGCCATGTGGACGCCCGACTTCTTGTGTGGACTTGCAGAACGCTGGCTACTGGAGAAGGGCGTTCTTGCGCAATACGGATATGCGCATCATGAGCCCGGCGGGTCGATCTTGCAGCTTGTGGAAGAAGACATTGCAGATGACGATTTGCTTGTTTGGCTGACCGGTGGGGAGTTGAGGAGCCTTGTTGATCCCTGTGATAGAAATGAGCTGGCTCTGGTCCCACGATGCTCGCCAGCTCGGCCACGTGAGGCTTGATGGTCGCTGCGCGGGCCATCAACTTGGTCCGCGCACGTAAGCAGCCGGAGACGCCGACACTCGACAGCAGCGTCGATATTAGAGGCGACGGTTGCATACGCGCAAAATAGTCCAACGGCGTTGCTGCCGTCGCGACGCAAGACGAACTGAGAGGCTCTGTGTGAGGGGGTACCCAATCCCGGTATCTCCATTTTTTTTGGGGGCGGCTAGGCATAGCTATGCTCAGATCGTCTCGATCTACTTCAGGGAACCGCCAAAACTACGGACGTAACCCGGCGAATGGCAGCGATTGGGACGATGTTACCCTACGATAAATTGTAGCGCTTGGCTCACCTCAAAAATGGCAGACGTCTAGATGAGGATCCCGTGAATAACGGTACATGTTCGAGTATAACGGGTATCGCCCGCGTTGGACGGAATTCTGCCGACAGCTTTGCCCGGGCGCGGCGAGTTTTTCCAGACGGCACGTCACGGGTGACTATAGATCGGGATCCGGTGCCGCTCTATATCGAGCGCGGAGTGGGCAGCTATCTGTTCGATGTCGATGGTCGTCGATTCCTCGACCTAAATGGCAACTTCACGGCATTGATCCATGGTCATGCCTTCGCGCCCATTGTCGAAGCGCTAACGGATCAACTCCAGCGCGGCAGCTGCTTCGCTAATCCGACCAAGAGTGAGATCGAACTCGCTGAACTACTTTGCAGCCGGATTCCCCAGGTCGAACGCGTTCGCTTCGTCAACACGGGAACTGAGGCTGTTCTGTTTGCTATCAAAGCTGCGCGGGCAATTACCGGGCGTTCGAAAATTGCCAAGCTTGAGGGGGCTTATCACGGTGCCTATGATTGGAGCGAGGTGAGTCTGACGGCGACGCCACACAATTGGGGTGATCCTACCGCACCTAGCTCTACGGCGTTCTATCATGGGATGCCCGCGAGCGTACTCGATGAAGTGGTCGTTCTGCGATTCAACGACGTTGAAGGCGCACGTCGGCTATTGTCAATGCATGCGCGCAACCTCGCTGCTGTCATTTTGGATCCGATGCCGAGCCGCGGTGGGCTGATTGCGCCGAAGTCTGAATTTATGGTTGCTGTCCAGGAAACTGCTCGAGACCGCGGCATTTTGGTGATTGCTGATGAAGTCCTCAATCTCAGGCAAAGCATCCGGGGAGCTTCCGCCCGGTATGGCCTTGTTCCGGACTTGGTCACGATGGGTAAGATCATCGGCGGCGGTTTGCCGATTGGAGCAATCGGCGGACGCGAGGACCTGATGAAGGTGTTCGATGCGTCGGCGGGCGATCCACTGCTTCCGCAAGGCGGCACATTTTCCGCTAATCCTCTATCCATGACGGCGGGTCTCGCCGCAATGCGGCATCTAGATTCTGCGGCTTTTTCATATCTCGAGATGCTTGGAAACATTGTCCGGGATGGGATTAGTCGGGTCATCTCAAATCGGGGCGCGCCGTTGTGCGTGACTGGAGCCGCTTCACTCTTTCGCCTCCATCCGATAGCACAAATCCCGAACGATTATCGTGACGCCTATCCTGCGCCGGCCGGAGCAACTGTAATGAGGCAGCTCACGCGATTCTTTGCGGAGAACGGTATTTTCCTGCCGCATGGAGCTGCCGCTTCGATGTCAACACCGATGACTCGCGCCGACGCCGAGTTGATCATCGATGTATTCGCAAGATTCCTCGACAGACATCAAGAGATGTTGGACGCGATACAGGTACGTAGATGACCGACGTAACAGTCATATAATAGAAAGCGCTGCCGTGCAGGGCGGGAGATAGAGGAGTTTTGCGCCAGCAGCCTGGATCGCTGCGCGCGCTTGCGCCTTTGTGGCTGCCGAGATTGTCCATGACGACGATATCGCCTTCCCGTAATTCTGGAACGAGCACGTGGTCGACATAGGCCTGGAAGGCGAGGTCATTGGATGGGCCCATCGAGTACCATCGGTGCGACCATACCCGACAGGCGCAGGCCTGAACAAAGGTCTTTGTCTTTGGCCGTGCGGAATGGAGGCCCGCAGCCGCTCGCCGCGGGGCGCGCGCCCGCGCTATGTTGGTCGATGCCCATGTCTCGTCAATGAAGATGAGCTCGTCAGGATCGAGGCCAATCTGGCCCCATTCTTCTCGCCTCTTCAGGACGTCCGGCCGCTCCTGCTCGGCGGCGTGTGCGGTCTTTTTTTGAGCGTGATCTTGCGACGCTGGAAGAAGCGAGACAACGCGGAGATGCTGAACGTATGTCCATCGTCGGCGAGCGCTGCCTTCAGTTCCTCCAATGTGCTGTCGGGCTCAACCGCAATCAGCGCGAGGTTCGATCGCCTGCGAGCGTCGATTGCCGCCCTGTGGCTTCGGTGTCACCTCGCCGGTCGTGCAGTTGCCGGCGGGCCTAGTCCGCGACGCTTCAGGGGTGGTCACCAAGGATCCCAATCTCGAGGTGCAGGGGGGCCTGTCGCTGCTCTTCGGCACCGGTCTTGAACTGCCGCGAAAGCGCCATAGCGCTTCTTCTAGGATTAGCCCTGGGACCCGCAGCGCTCGCATCATCAAGAAAGATGGCCCTCAAGGGAGACGAACGTTGCTTCGCGCTCAAGCCCATCTGATCTGATAGCTGCCTGTGCGGCGCAAATAGTGGTTTAACCGGGTGTGAGCTAGGACTTGCAAATTTGATGCAATGCCTCCAATTCGGACTAATGCCGTCAAGCCGCTTGTCCTGTGCATTCATCTAGCATCCACTACGCTTGCTCGGCAGATGGAATGGAGAAGAAAATGCACCAGCGGTGCGCACTCAGTGATGGTGGTCGACCGATCCAACACTTTCGGAACACGGCCTACATGGTCAACACAAGCAGAAAATATTTCGATGCAGCCTACGAGGCCGGTCTCATGGCTGTCCACGGACGTTCCTACTCGGGACGCGCCTTTGCCTTGGGTACAGGCTCGCTTGATAGTCGACCTCGGGCAATTGATTTCGTCCGATGCTCTTATCTAGGTCTCGACAATCATCCGCTGATCGTTGCCGGCGCGATCGAAGCGATTGAGGCGCATCGGTCATTGCACTGGTCATGCGCACGAACGCGGCTCAATTTCGATCTTCTGGCTGAGCTTGAAACGACTCTGTCGGAGATGTTCGGCGCGCGCGTGATCACCTTTTCTACCGTCATGCTTGCCAATCTGGGCGCGATGCCCCTCCTTGCTTCGGGCCAGTTGACTGGTGGAATGAAACCGATCGTCGTGTTCGATCGCATTGCCCATATCTCGCTTGCCTATCACAAGCCTGTCGTCGCGGATGAAGCGCCGGTGGAAACAATTGGGCACAACGACATCGAGGCCCTCGAACACTTATGTCGGCAACATCCAGCGGTCGCTTATGTATGTGACGGCGTCTATTCCATGGGAGGAAATTCGCCCATCAAGGAACTGCGTCAACTGCAGGAACGTTATGGGCTCTTTCTCTATATCGACGATGCTCACGGCATATCATTGTTCGGAAGTCAAGGCGAAGGATTTGCTCGCTCTCAGTTTCCGGAGCGTCTGGGTGAACGCACCATCATAGCGGCCTCCCTAGCCAAGGGATTTGGCGCGTCTGGCGGCATGTTGATGCTTGGAACGACTGACCAAGAGGCTCTGTTTCGACGCTACTCTATTCCATATGCATTCTCAGTTGCGCCCAATCTGGCGGCGGTTGGCGCGGCGCTTGGCTCGAGCAAGATTCATCGCTCGGCAGAACTCGGTGAACGGCAGAAGCGATTGACCCACCGGATCGACGTCTTTGACCGCCGTGTTGCAACCGCCGAGCAAGGCAATTCACTTCCAATTAGAATGATCCCAATCGGTTCGGAAGCCAAGGCGGTTTCAATCGCAAGAGAACTTCTCGACGTCGGCTTTTATACTTCTGTGACGTTCTTCCCGACGGTCGCGCAGGGAAAGGCAGGGATTCGAGTGTGCATTACGGCCGATCACGAAGTCTGCGACATAGAGCGGCTGTGCGACTGCATTTTGGAAAGGATACCTAACACGGCCACCAAGCCACGTACGAAATCGGTCGTCCCGTGAGATTAGGATGGGAAATTAGCCGACGCCATTCATGGAACTGGCTGGCAGAACCAAGTTGCGTCCACTCTATGCGAACAAGAATGAACGTTCGTTGTCCTTGTTCCGTCGGTCGGCGTTAATCCCAACGTCCTTCGCCGCGTCTGTATGCGAAGGGCTCTTACAGAGCCCACCAGTGAGATATGCCCCCGCTTTCGGTCGGTTTGTCCAAGTTACGACCGTGATGTTGGCGCGGCGCCAGTATGACGTCCGTGCATCAAGCGCCTTCGGAGCTCGTTTCAGCCGGCGCGCGGGATCCAAATCCGCGCTCGCTGACGAGCGTACCGTTGCTGGAGTCGACCAAATTCGAGGAGCTGGGCTTCGCGATCGAAGGCTTGTCACTCTCAATCGCAACACGATGTTTTGCCTGCGTTCGGCTGCGGAATCAAAGTCCTTCCATTCGGTTTGGGCGCTCCGAGCCGCCATCCTAGACTGGTCAACTTCGCGTCCTAGCGATGCCTGTTCGGCGGAGTTCGTCCCGTATCGGAGTAACCTTCGCCCTTCCGGCAACGCTGCATCACCGGCCATCCGGAAAGAATGATCGCAGGTGCTGTTACCTTGAACCAGGAGGAACTGCATTCGTCGTGAACACCGCGGGAAGGGCGTCTGTCTTCAACACTATTGCCAGGAATAACTCGAGCCGCCGCACTGGCACCGATCGTTGAATCCTCAGGTCGAGGAGCTCTGGTTCACGATGAGTGCGCAGTCAGCGCCTAGCCGTGTAAGCGAAGACGCGATGGCTCCAACTGGGAGCTCGCCGGGAAGATGGGTAAACAAAACGGCAACACCTTTTTCTGAGCCGTGCACCGCTGTACGTTCGCGACGCTGCGAGCTGGCCCCCAAGATTATGTGGAGTGTTTAACGATTATGGTGAAGCCAGAAAAACTCCCGGACCACAGCGATCGGCGTGTTGTTCTCGTGACCGGAGGAGCACGCGGGATTGGACTTTGGATCGTGCGCCGGTTCTTAGCGGATGGCTATCGCGTCGCTTTTGTGGCAACAACGTCAGAGCATGTGGAGCGGGCGCTTAACATGCTGAGCTGCTCGAAAAATCAGCTCTTCGCTGAGGCGATCGACGTAACGCGACAAAACGAGGTGGAAGGATTTGTCGATCGGATCCGGGCGCGTTGGGGGGAGATTGCGATTTTGGTGAATAACGCAGGCATCTCGCCCAAGCGCTTGGACCAAAGAGAGGGGTGGCTTTCGCAGACGTCCCTCGAGGAATGGACGCATGTCATCGATGTCAATCTCAACGGGCCCTTCATTCTCATTCGGCTGCTCGCGCCAGCAATGATTGCGATAGGCTTCGGACGGATCATCAACATCGGGTCGCTTGCTGGGCGCGCCATGCCGTTGATTGCGGGTCCGCACTATGCGGCATCGAAGGCGGGACTTGTCGGATTAACTCGGGCTGCCGCGCGGGATCTCGCTCCGCACGGTATTACGGTCAATTGTATCGCTCCCGGGCGAGTTCTCAGTGACATGACTGGCCCGCCCGAGGCTGCGGTCAACCGCTCCGCACTCAGCCGGATTCCGGTCGGCCGTTTTGGTGAGGCTGAAGAAGTCGCCCACGTCGCAGCCTTTCTGGCCTCGCCGATGGCGGGCTTTATCACCGGTGCAACCATTGATATCACGGGGGGAGAATTCGCTGCCTAAGCCATGCATGTCACAACTTGGTGCGAACGGCCGGCGTTCGATTGGACAAGGCGTGGAGTCGGGCCGGCGGCTAGGAAAATACTGCAAAATAGGATGCCAGAAATTCCCGTCTAAGCCCGCGGCCTCGGTCCCTTGACCTTGTCCAGCTTGCCATCTTAGGAGCACGTGTCCGGGTAGCTAGAGTGCGATGTAGCAGCATTGATGGGGTCGCCGACGGGATGTTTGAGATCGTTGCGGTTCATGCGGTGCTCTGCCTTGACGTGCGCCATGATGGGCTCGATAGCTGCGCGAGGCTCATCTCGCGCCGGATGAGAGCCCTGCGGCGGATCTGCTGCGAGATCCAGATCTTGAGCCGGTTCGAGCGTATGGCCGCGGTACCCGTTGACGACATTGACGCCGGTGAAGATCTCCACGTCTGCAATTGCAGGGTCGAGAGCCTGTCGAAGGGATTGCCATGTCGTTCTTTGGCATGGAGCTCGAACCGTTAGCTCGTAAGCCTCGGGGCTTTGCCTTCGCCGATACACCCGACCTCCCGAGCATGTAACGTATAGGCCTTGGGCCGCGCACTGATGCTAATTCTGGCTGCGCATCCGCTGCGCCAGATCGAGCAACGGATCGAAAGCGAGCTTTCAGCACCGCATCGCCATCAATCTTGCAGTGGATGTCCCAGATGATCCGGCCAGTCCGCAACACTTGAACTGACGGCAGGCCTATCTGAATTGGTGAGCGCGGGTGTAGCGGCCGACCGTAAGCGCGAAGCCGGCATCCTGGCTTCAGGGTTAGATTAAATGTGCGGAGAAGGCCTCCGGCTTGGATGGAGGCTTGGGATGGGATTAGACGGCAAAAGGACGTTGGACGGCTTGTCGGTTGGGACGGTCAGCCGACTTGAAGTCCTTGAAGGACCGTCCGGGCGTCGCGTGCGTTCGGAGGCTGAAAGGGCACGGATCGCCGCCGAGAGTCTGCTGCCGACGCTCAGGTGGGGGTGGCGCGCAAGTACGGGGCGACGAACTGGCAGGTTTACGATTGGCGATGCCACTTCCGCCAGCGCGGCGAAGTGCGGTCGTGCGAGGCGTCGCAGCCGTCATTCGCGCCGCTCGTCGTGGAGGCGCCGTTAGAGGAGCTCGAGATTGCGATTGGCGGCGTCATCGTGCGGACGGACGCGGCGATTGACGGGGAGCAGCTGTCTCGGGTGATCCGCGCGGTGCGAGCGTCACGATGATCGTACCCGGCGCCGAGCTGCAGATTTATATCGCGACGCGGCCTGTCGACTTCGGCTGTGGCCACGATGGGCTTGCTGCGAAGGTGCAGGAAATGCGTGGTCTCGACCCGTTCTTATGTGTCGGACGAGATTATGTGGCGGAGGCGCCCTAACGCGAGCCAGGGCCGGCCACGGCTGGATTCCTCCGCCACATAATATTTTGTGCCCCTCGTGCGGACGCGGGATCCCCCTGCGCCGTAACGCCGGAGGGGCACAATGCTCGAGTTCTATTTTTCGTACCGTGGGGTGCTTAAGCGCCTTCGTGACGGGGCGCTCGGCGCCGAGATGGATCGCATCGCGGGGCACTTCTTCTCGCTCGGTTACAAGCAAGCACCCGCTAAGGTTTATCTGAGCCGGATCGCGCGGTTCGGCCGTTTTGCTGCAGCACATTGCGGTTCACGGCCGATCGGCGAAGCTATCGTCGATAGCTATCTATGCACATTCACCACGGACCCACCGCGGATTGCGGCAGTGTCTGCGCTCCAACACGCGCGACGGGTGGCGCCCGAACGATTCATTGCTTCGACGCCCATTGTAGTCGATGATCCGGACGCTCCGCTTTTGCGCTCCTTTTCTGACTATCTGAGCAGGGTACGAGGCCTTGAGCCAAGGTCCCGCGATGGCGTTCTCCTGGGCGCACGGCGCTTTCTGGATTGGCTCCGTCATCGCCATCCTGGCCAAGACCTCGAGGCGTTGGCGGCAGAGCATGTCCTTGCCGCTGTCGAGTATCGGCTGTCGCTCTCGGCGACCTCCGGCACTCGCACGGCGGCGATCTCTCACATCCGAACGTTTCTCCGCTTTCTGCATTGGGGTGGCCACCACGAGCAGGATCTGGCTCCCGTCGTTCCAAGAACGCCATATTGGCGACTGGCCCATTTACCGCCCCGGCTTTCGTGGGATGATGTTCGCCGCGCCATCGATGCGATCGGCAAGGCGACGCCGATCGACCTTCGCGATCGAGCTGTCCTGTTGTTGCTCGCCACCACAGGCATTCGCAACGGCGAGCTACGCGCTCTTCAGCTCCGGGATATCGACTGGCGAGCTGGCGAGGTTTTTGTCCGGCGCACCAAGGGCAAGCGTGACCGAGTGGCCCCGCTCGTCGAGGAGACCGGCGCCGCGCTCGCCGACTACATCCTGCGGGCTCGACCGAAGGTCGATAGTCAGCATCTGTTCCTGTCCTTCACGCCGCCCGTGGGACCATTCAAGTACGCGTCGTCTGTTTCGAGGATCGTGCGGAAGCGATTGCAGCATGGTGGGATCGAGCTCGGTCGCGTCGGAGGCGCACATCTCCTGCGCCACAGTCTAGCCACCCAGCTCGTGGGGCGACGAAGGCCGATCAACGAGGTCGCCGATCTTCTAGGGCACCGAAGCATCAACACAACGGCGCTGTACGTGAAGGTCGCGGCCTCGCAGCTCGCTGAGGTCGCGCTTCCCTTTCCGGGAGGCGCCGCATGACCGCCTTTGCCGCATTCCTCGGCGACAAGGTCGAGCGCTACATCGAGCTGCGCCGCTCCCTCGGCTACGCCTTCAACAAGCAAGCCGGCACGCTGCGGGCTTTCGTTCGCTACGTCGAGCGATCTCGGCTGGGTGCGCCCGCCACCCGGACGATGGCGCTGGACTTCGTCCTGTCGTTCGGTGGCGCCGCCGACAGCCGCGCGGTCCGTCACGGCGTGCTCCGCCGATTCTACGAGTACCTGGTCGTCTACGATCCCCAGACCGAGGTCTTGGAGCGCAAAGCTTTCCCGCGGTCCAGGGCGATTCCGCCGCCGCGCATCCTAAGTGAGGCTGAGCTGACGTCGCTTATCGACGCATGCAGCTTCATTTCGCCAGGGAACCCTCTCAGGGGCCGCACGATGGCGACGCTAATCGGATTGTTGGCCAGCACGGGATTACGATCGGGCGAAGTGGTCAGCCTTGATCGCGGCGACGTCGATCTGACCAACGGGGTCGTCCTCGTCCGTAAAACCAAGTTCCGTAAAGACCGCCTGATTCCTGTTCACCCAACGACCCAGGCAGCCCTTCGTCGATACGCCCGTGAGCGCGACACCGTGTTTCCCAGGCCCAAAGGCGAGGCCTTCTTCCTCAGCTCGCGAGGCTGCCGTCTGTCGGCGACCGGCCTGCAAAGCAACTTCGCTAAGGCACGCAAGCTCGCGGGTCTTGACAATGGCAAGCCTCTGCGACCGCACGATCTCCGGCACCGGTTCGCGGTGACCAGGCTCAGGCTGTGGCACCAACAGCGCGCAGACGTCCAAGCGCTGCTGCCCTTACTCGCCACCTACCTCGGCCACGCCAACTATAGCGACACAGCCTACTACCTCACCGGCTCGTCGGATCTCCTCGCCATCGCGGCTGAGCGCGCCTTCCTCGACGGAGGCGCGGCATGAACGAACACCTCCTGTTGGCGCCGCTCCTGGAGTCGTACTTTCGTCGCCGGTTGACCAAGCAGCGCAACGCGACCTCCGCGACCCTAGCCAGCTATCGCGATGCCTTGCGCATGCTGATCCTCTTTGCCGCCGCCCATTTGGGGAAGAAGCCGGCGGCGCTGGCCCTTGAGGATCTCGATCGGGACCTTGTTCTCGCCTTTCTTGACGAGCTTGAGGAGAAGCGGAACAACTCCGTCGCAACGCGCAACGCCCGACTAGCCGCGATCCGATCCTTCTTCCATCACGTCGCTGCCGCCGATCCCGCCTCGTTCGGCGTCGCCCAACGGGTTCTGACGATCCCCACCAAACGGGCCCACATCGAGGTGACGCATCATCTCACCAACGCCGAGGTGGAGGCCATCATCGCAGCCCCTGATCAGACGACGCCCCGCGGCCGGCGTGACCGGGCCTTTCTGCTCTTCTTGGCCAGAACCGGCGCTCGCGTGTCCGAAGCGACCGGCGTCAACGCGAACGACCTTCAGTTGGAGCGAGGACGCCCGCAGGTGCTGCTTCACGGCAAGGGACGCCGAGATCGCGTCGTTCCCATTCCTAAGGATCTGGTGCGATCGCTGACGGATCTATTGAGCGAACGCGGCCTCGCCAATCATGAACCGCGGCCGATCTTCGTCGGGGTCCACAACGAGCGCCTGACGCGTTTCGGCGCGACACACATCGTGCGGCGTGCCGCCTCCCAGGCCGGGTCTACGAGGCCAAGCTTGGAGGGCAAGCCGATATCGCCGCACATCTTCCGGCATTCCCTCGCCATGAAGCTTCTCCGGTCAGGCGTGGACCTCCTGACGATCCAGGCTTGGCTTGTCCATGTATTCTTCCGGGGCTAGTCCTCTCTTACAACGGGCGTCGGCATTGCCGGCCACAAAGCGTTGCCGGGAATTCCCCATTCAACGCCACGTCCCCACCGATAGGCACGACAACGATACCGGGTGAACCGTAGGTCAGGTCGCCGCCGGCTGATCGTCTATTCTCGCGATGACCCACATGAAGGCAGCGAGCTCGCGAGCGGTCGCGTTCACCGCCACGGTGCTGCGCTTGCCGCGAGCAACGAGGGCTCGGTAAAGCTTGGTCAAACGCGCCTGGGCCTTCCATGCAATCTCTCGCACGACCTCAGGCATGTGCCGGCTTGCGAAGTACTTTCGTTTTCCCAACTTGGCCGGACAGCGGTAAGTCCTGGCGGTCTCGGCCAAAACCCGGCGCACTCTGGCATTTCCGGTCTTGGTGATACCACCACGGCGTACGGCATCATCGGTCGAGCGTTCCGAAGGTACAAGGCCGAGGTAGGCCTTTAACTGCCGCGGGTTCGTAAAGCGGCGGACGTCACCGATCTCAACCATGAAGGTCGCTGCGCAAAATGAGCCGGACCCCGCGCAAAGCCTGCAAACGTTCGACCACCGGTGTAAGCGGCCAGTTGAGAATGCTGTCTTCGATCGCCTATTCCAAACGCAATACTCTTTCCCGGCACTGCGACTCCGCGACGATCAACTCCTGCAGGACAGTTTGCTGGCCCGAATACGCAAAGCTGAGCCCGTGCGTCCACATAAAGTACTTCGTTTCCCAGGCTTTCAAGCCGGGAAAAATCTTGCCATGCCGCAACAGAAAGGACCGGATCTCTTGTCGTTTGCGGGTCCGATCCTTCACCGCCGCCTCCCGCGCGCGGATCACGTCACGCATAGCCTCATGCGCTGCGTCCGGGGTCCAGATCTCCGTCAGTTCGCCGGCGCGGAACAAGCGGGCAAGCTTCTCGGCATTCCGGCGGTTTGTTTTGATCCGATCGCCGGGCTTGTGTGGAATCAGGGACGGGGCAATGACAGTACATTCATGGCCAAGCGCTTCGATCTCTCGCTTCAGCCCATATCCCATCGGCCCAGCCTCATAGCAAAATCTCAAACGTAATCCTGGCCGCGCGAGCTTGCGGACGAGCCGTCCTACCGACGCGTTGTCAGAGGATATTTCACCCCAGATAGCGAACCTCACCGTTGCGCCCGCTCTCGGCAACCGCAACTGCATGTCGATCTTTGGAAAACTCAAAACCTACGAAAAGGGCATTATTATCTTCCACGGTTCGTCCTCCTGGCGTGAGGATAGGCTCCTTCGTTCAACACCGCCAGTGTAGGGCGAACCATCTCACCGTCGGCATCCAGAAAGGACATACGGTCTTACAGCCGACCGGGATGGCGGAGCGTTTCGCCAGGCGCAGCTAGCTCTGGCGCACCGACACGCGATTTATGGAGCCGCGACGGAACAGATCCTATATCGAGATGCTCACTAAACTACCAACGCTGGTAATTGATCTACCTAGCGGAAGGTGACATCTATCGGCTGTTGAGCATTAATCTGTCAAAAGTTCACCGCTCGGAGTTTGGTATGCAATACAAACCACGGTCCGTCGGCCTCGATCGATATGCTGTCTCATCGGAGGAAGTACTCGTGCTCGTTTCGGGTCGCTTGAACTGCGATGCTCATGGGCACCCTGCTGCGCTCGCGGAGGACGCCGGACTTAATGAGTACCGGACGTCGGACCTGTCAACGGCAGGTTCGACCGGACTACCTCTGTTCGGTGGGGGTAGTGGTTTCAGGGAGCGCGCCAACGCGCGTCCTCTAGCACGCAGAATGCATCATTGGTATTCGTTGCATTCGAACCGCCGTAGCCCGAGTTGGCACATATCGAAATCGGGAGACCGGCGATCAATTCCGAGATCGCTTCGAACATCGAGGCATTTCCTGGTTGGTCTGGCATTCGTTTCTGGCCGTCAGCTACGACAGAAGCCGATTTCTGGTGGGCCGCAAAGACTCGATCCTTGAGGTGCACGCTGTTGCTGGGGCGTCAATCAGGGAACTGCTAGCTGAACGAGATGGCGAGACCGTCCATTCAAAACGGAGACACAGTATGCTGCGCAACGATGAAATGAAGCTCGGACTGTTCCTTGGTCAGGCTGGACATCACGAAGGTGCATGGCTCGATCCGGGCGTACCAGCGAACGGCGGAGTCGATATAGATCACTATGTTCGCTTGGCAGCACTTGCCGAAGGTGCGGCATTTCATTTCATGTTTCTTGCGGATAGTCCAAGCGTAATAGAACGAGATCGCGCAACCATAGCTCGTACAAGCCGAAACGATGGTTTTGAGCCAATCACACTATTGTCGGCGCTTTCATCGAAAACACAAGACATCGGTCTTGTTGCGACAGCAACGACCACGTACTATCAACCTTACCACCTCGCACGCATGTTCGCGTCACTTGATTATCTATCGCAAGGACGTGCTGCATGGAATATTGTCACCTCGGGATTTGAGTCCGAAGCCGAAAACTTCGGCGAAAAGGAACTTCCAGATCATGATACTCGTTACGCTAGAGCGAGAGAATTCGTAGAAGTTGTTAGAGGTCTTTGGGACTCCTGGGAAGACGATGCTTTCATTCGCGACAAGAAGAGCGGCATTTTCGTTGACACTACGAAGCTCCATGTGCTGAACCACCGAGGGAGGTACCTATCAGTCAGAGGCCCGCTGAACATTGCGAGGCCGCCGCAAGGGCATCCCGTGTCAGTTCAAGCTGGCTCATCCGACCCCGGGATAGAATTTGCTGCAGAATTCGGCGAGGTTATTTTTACCGCTGCACCTTTTCTAGAGCAAGGCAAA
Organism: Bradyrhizobium sp. ORS 86; assembly: GCF_045571475.1. Classification (NCBI taxonomy): domain Bacteria; kingdom Pseudomonadati; phylum Pseudomonadota; class Alphaproteobacteria; order Hyphomicrobiales; family Nitrobacteraceae; genus Bradyrhizobium; species Bradyrhizobium sp. ORS 86. The sequence goes on from NZ_CP120699.1 coordinate 2,257,241, forward strand.
CGATACTACGCAAATCTCAAGGAGAAAGCGCGTGCGCTTGGGCGGGAGGACAATCAGGTATTAGTCATGCCGGGTATTGTCCCAATCGTTGGAAGGACGAGGCGGGAAGCTTGTGAGAAGCTTCAAAGGTTGCAATCGCGTATGCACACAGACGTTGAAATCGGTTTGGCTGATCGCCTGCTGGGATTCGTCGCCGACCTGCGTTCAATCGACCTTGACTCGTTAGTCCCGGAGGCTTTACCGCAGACGAATCTCATCCAGAGTCGTCAAAAGCTGCTCCTCGACCTAGCCGCGCGTGAAAAATTGACCTGGAGGCAACTAATCCGCTCGATATCGGACAGCAAAGGACAGCTTATGGTTGTGGGAACGCCGGCCGAAATTGCCGACGTGATGGTGGATGTGTTTGACCAACGTGCGGCTGACGGGTTCAATGTAATGCCCGCGACTTTGCCCGATGGACTCAAGGATTTTGCTGAGTTGGTTGTTCCTGAACTGCGCCGACGAGGCAAGTTCAGATCCAGATACGCCGGACAAACACTTAGAGAGAACCTTGGTCTCAAGCGGCCACTTAATCGATTCGCGCAAGCAAGTGTAAACGATCGTCCGTGAAGAGAAGCTCTTGGTCGTATCAACCTTTTGAGTCCGCGAGTCCATCTGAAATTGCAATCTCCCGGAGCGCTGGGGGCGAACGGTGGTAGCTTTATTAGATCGCTTCAAATGATCGATGACGACCCGCTGTGGGCAAAGCTCGCGTGCCGCTTACGCCAATGGAACTTGACAATCCAGGTAGGTCGCTTGTCCGAGGAGATTTCGACACTGAAACTCTAGCCACACTAGTCCAATCCGCCAAGCCTCAGATCACTCTCCCCAACTGGCGCGCCAGCGACTTCGTTTTATCTCGAAACGCTGGAAACGCTTGCCGACGAGGATGCGGTTCTGCTTATCGGTGAGACCGGCATTTTGAAACAGAGCAAGGCTTCGTGCGGGATCGCGCGCCAGTACACGGGCTGAGCCGGCAAGATCACCAAGTCTGATGTTCGTTGTCCAGAGTTATCGGCATGAGAGTGCGATCTCCGTTTGGGCCGGAGTTGCCAATTGGATGATTGTTACGCAGCGCAGGAGGCAGAGCCGCTGAGACGACGGTTTGCGGACTCTGATACGCGGGTTGGATACCGCATTTCCGTTTGTTCGTCCGGGGCTGCCTCGATCTGCCAGCGGGCATCGACAATGTCGGCCACACAATTGGTGCGAGAGTTCCCCAACTCCCCAACCGGGGACCTGCCCCCAGTGATGCGCAACAGATGTCGCTCCTGAGAGTTCTCCTGTGAGGAAGGAAGGCGTGACTAATTGGCAAGCGATCAGGTTGCGCCGTGCGGCTCCGCTTCTTGGCCAATTGCCCAAAGGAAGGCGGCCATTTCCCGGGCGATGGCCACGGTGACGATTGCCTGGCGTTTGCCACGTGCCATCAGCTTGCGATAGCGAGCGCAGAGTCTGACTTGGGCTTTCCAGGCGATGTCGCACACCGCTTTCGTCAGGCCGTCCTGCCGTTCCTGCAGTAGGCGGCTCATCCGGGCGGGGAAGCGGTAGGTCCAGGCGCTCTCAACGAGCAGGCGGCGCGCCCGGCCATTACCAGCTTTGGTGATGCCGCCGCGCCGGATGCGTTCTCCCTTGGAGTTTTCGCAGGGCACTAGGCCGAGATACGCCATCAGTTGGCGCGGGCTGTCGAAGCGGCGCACGTCGCCGATTTCGGCGACGAAGGCGACCGCGGTCAGGAAGGCGACGCCACGTAGCGTGATTGGTATGCGGCGATCACTGGAGCCATGGACCATGAACTCAGCGTCTCGGCGACCTGTTCGTCCGGACGCTTGAGCCGGATCTCGGCGGCCTCGATGGCTTGGCGATACTCGGCCAGCACCAGATACTGCGCCGGATGCTCGAAGCGTTGCTCGCACAGTCATCGTGTATGCGCCTTGGTCCACGCTTGACGGCCGGTGAAGACCGGGCCGTGACGCAGCAGGAAGGACTGCAAGCGCTGACGGGCCCGCCGCAGATCTTCCGTCGCGGCTTCCCGGGCAGGTACCAGTTCTCGCACCGCCTCGTGCTCCGGATCCGGTACCCAGACCGCGGTCAGCTCTCCTGAGAAGCTGGTGTCGGTGGAAGGCCATCGCTGGGCCATCGAGGACAGCTTCGAAACGGCCAAGAACGAACTCGGTCTTGACCACAATGAGACTCGCTCTTGGCATGGCTGGCATCGCCATGTCTCACTCGTCATGCTGGCCTTCGCAATGATGGCTGTCATCCGGCACCACGCCAACGCTTCCCTATTGCTCAAAAAAACACGACCGAGTCCACGAACAGGCCTCGGCCTACTTGATCCGCTGGTCGACCAGGAACTCCGTCGCATCATTAAAAAGCTTGCTCAACGGCGCATCCCGTAAACGCATACGCTCGCATGGTCGCTCTGGCGAAGGGCCCATCAAGCTCATGCCCGACGAACTCATCTCAAATGAAAAATACAACTGTAATGCTAGGGTCTGTACCTAGTTATCGACTTCTGATTCTCTTGCGTTGCATTGATTCGGCACGAGGGTTAGGTGCGAAAATGGGCTGTTCTGGCTGAACGATAAGCAGTGGGCTCAGATTGCGCCGCATCTGCCGACGAACCAGACCGGCCCGGCGCGCGATGACGATCGACGCATGATCAGCGGTGTCATTCACATGCGTCAGCGCGGCGCACGCTGGCGCGATTGTCCGCCTGACTACGGTCCTTACACGATGATCTACAATCGCTTTAATCGCTGGGCCAAGCGCCGACATTGGCAGGCGATCTTTGAAGCGCTCGTCGGCTGCGGAAAGGGTGGCGTGACTTTGTCCATCGATCCACCTCGATCAAGGCGCATCGCTCGGCGAGCGGACGAAAAGGGAGGAGGATGAACAGACGATCGGCCGCTCGCGCGATGGGCGGACCACGAAAATCCACGCGCTGAGCGACCCTGATTGCAGACCTTGCACATTTCATCTCACTACAGGCCATGACGCAGATATTGCCGCCGCGCCGGCCCATTTGGAACTCGCGCCGCCCATGTCTGCTCTCATTGGCGACACAGGATAGGACGGCAACGGCTTCCGCGCCGAAATCGTCGATCGTGGTGCCAAGCCCGTCACTCCAAATAAATCGAACAGGGTCATCCTCCACAGCTTCAACGCGCCTATAAGGGACGCAACGTCATCGAACGCTGTTTCTGCCGCCTTAAGGATTTCAGGCGTGTCGCAACTCGCTAGGACAAACTTGCCAGAAACTTCTTGGCTGCCGTCCACCTCGCTGCCAACATCGCCCATTGGATCAATTGCGTCCGAACCCTAGAGTCGGGCAACCCAGCTCGCGTAGGGGACAGATTAAATCCCAATGTTCGCGTCGCAGCCTTTCGATCCGCCGGGCAACCGAGCAAGGCCGGCGGCGGCGTGGAACTGCCGGTCTTCGCTCGTTGCGCGGACGCCATGATTTGCACGGCGGCGGCTACATTGTGACGATGGCGACCGACCGCGTGGCGCAGGGCCTCACCCGAACTGTTGAGCAGACGCCAGCGGTCCGCCACCTGGACAGCGTCGTGGGCACCGTAGCGTGTGCCGTCACGATAAAGTGCCGCAGGATCGCGGGCGACGATCTTGATTCCCGGCCAACGCTTCAGCCAGCTCGCAATACTGTCGATCGGAAGCAGATGAAGCATGGGATTGAATCAGCTGGCGATTGGCTTAATAGCCAACTGCATGCTTGTCGCCAGCGCGCCGCCCTCCCCAAAGAAGCGGACCTCTCCTACCGGCCAGGTTCAGCAATCTTGATAGCAGTCTTCAGCTTAGCGACGCGCTTCCGACAAATGATTCCGATATCAACGGGTCATCCTCATGCGATCAGGATCGGCTGAACCTGCGAGAGCGACACTCGGATGCGACGTGCGGGGCGAGTCGCTTCATTGGTAGAGGCAGACATGCGGTCTTACACTTGTGCTCAATCTTCTTTCACTTGAACCGACGGATTGTACCGGCGCAACGGCTTCTCCTCCAACCGCATCAGGAGGAGTAGCGACAGGACCTGAGAAGAGGCGGCTGCGTAGAACACCCAGCTGAAGCCGTCCGCGATCTCCGTGCGCGCACTAAGATCAAGGACGGAGGACTTGGAGCCGATGCGTGACGAGATACCAGTGGCGCCTAGGATCGTGCTGAGTGCCGCGAAACCGATCACCGAGCCAAGTGATCGCGAAAAGACTAGCATCGCTGTGGCGGTACCGAGGTCGCGCTGTTCGGAAGCATTCTGAACTGATATCAAGGCTATCGGAAATAAGGTGCCGAAGCCGAAGCCTGCCACTGCGACCGTCCCTTCGACTACCGCGAAGGGGGCCTTGCCAGCTACTAGGCCGAGCAGAACTAGCGCCGCGGTAGTGATGCACATCCCGAACACGGAAATTTTCTTATAATGATCTGACCTTCGCATATACTGCCCCGAGATGTTGGAACCCAGCGACGCTCCGCATATCAACGCTACGAGAGCGAATCCAGATGCCGCTGTTCCAAATTCTTCAACCAGCTGCAGATAGATCGGAAAGTACACGGACAGGCAGATAAAGCATGTCATTGAGAAGAAGGCCGCGGCGCTAGCGTAGGCGACAATAGGATTGGCAAGCACGCGGGTTGGCAACAAAGGTTCTTTCGGCTTTAGCTGATACCAAGCAAACAGGCCAAACAATAGCAGCGATGCACAGATGAGTCCGCCGATCATCGGTGAGCACCAAGGATAGATTGTTCCCGCCCAAGTGAGAGCGAGAAGCAGCGTTGCAGTGGCGACAATCACCATCAGCGCGCCGAGAATATCAAGATTGTGGCTGCGGCGAACGTCCAGGAAGTTAGCCAACGCTCGAGACGAAATAGCGTAGCAGACGGCGCCAATCGGCAAGTTAATCCAGAAGATCATTGACCAGTGAACATGTTCGGCGAGAACGCCGCCAACGATAGGTCCCGCCACGCTGGACACGGCCCAGAGCGTCGAGATGTATGCGTAGTAGCGTCCCCTTTCCTTCGGTGAGATTACGTCGGCGATGACCGTTTGTACTACCGCCGTCAGGCCTCCGTCGCCAATACCCTGAATGGCGCGGCCCCCAATGAGCACTGCCATGGTCGGTGCGAGCGCGCAGACCGTCGAACCAGTGAGGAAGATGGCGATGCACCAATGGAGGACCGGTCGTCGTCCCTTGAGGTCGGCAAGCTTCCCAAATAACGGCGTTACAGCCGTCGATGTTAGCAAATACGCTGAGATAACCCAACTGAGCCATAGTCCATCGCCCAGTGCTGCACCGATGATCGGCATGGCGGGCGAAACAATCGTCTGATCGAGCGCGGCTAGGAATGTAACGACCGACACGCCGATGACGATGTGGGCGCGCTCGTGCGCGGTAAGCGAGACTGTCTGATTCAACACAATTTTTGTTCTCTTGAGAGTGGACTTCGGAGAGATGCGGGAGCGCGAATCGTATTCCATGTCTGAAATAGGGATGCAGCTCTGGCGGATCGTAGGGGAAAAGGAGCAGTGCTCGGGAGCGATCACGACGCTCTACTTCGTCAACTGCTCGACCCGGATGCCGGCGGACTCGAAAGACGCACGGCGCTTTTGGCCGCCGCCAGCGCCATCCGACCACGCGCGAACAGTTGTACTGTACCGCCCGCGAGGCAGACGCCAAGCGTCTTTGTAATGGTCCTCATAGGTTATATCATTCTGCAGCGTGTATTCGAGTTCAGCACAAGAGACGACCAGCGCCATCTCGACCTCCATCTTGTTTTGTTGCTTCCGTCCAACCCTGGTCTGATTAGCGGTCCAATATCCGAAAATCACGTACGATGATCCACCGATCCTGCCAGTACGAAAATAGCAGGTCAGCTTCGTGTTCGCTCAAGCAAGATACACGCCATTTCGCGGGCGCCGTACCGCCATTGCCGGTATGATCTTCTCAATTGATCGAGATCAATGCTGCAGTGTCTGTTTAAAGGAGAGTGCGAAGATGCGCTGCTTACCGCGGCTTGCCGTGGCGGGAGTGGCCACCGTCGATATATAAAGCTTCCGATGAAAGCGTCTTGCTGCGGCTTGCAGGGCGCAATGTAGTGCCACGCGACCGCGTTCTGCGATCGGTACGGCTACGTCGGCCGAACTATTCGGGAAAGATCGTCGCGGCGACCTGAACATTCATTTCGTGCGCGAAATCATCAACGAAGGGTAAGCAAGCTTCCTGAGGTCCATGGCAATACCCGCCCCAGAGAAGGTGCAGCCATCGACAAGAAAACGGCTCGCGAAGGAACGCCATGCTTGGGTAGCCATACGCGCGGCTCAGGTCCACGACAGTGACGCCGCACAGGGTGTGGAGCATCAGTCTCCGCCGGAAACGTCTTCAGCTTGTGTCCGCATCTTCCAACGCTCTCAGTCCCTTGGCATCACTTCCGGGCCCGTATTGGCCTTAAAAGGTTGAGCTGCTGACGCGTGCTTGCTGCACACGTCGACCTCATTTGCTCCGGCTTCCTATTCTCGCAAAACTTCCGACGACCGCTTTTCAGTGAAACCACACGGCCATACATCCATCCCGCCCGGCGGTGATAGACTCTACCAATTTTGGCAGGAGATTGCGCGGTTCAGGTCAGTTAGAAATGGCTGGACGCTGATATCCATTGGAAGTGGTCTCGTCTACGAGGCTGGTAGGAGGGGGCCTATGCCACCGGATAATCGCTTTGCCAATGCAACGTCAGGCTTGCTGCATCTAACTTTGCTGGCTCTGTCGGCCGTAACAACAGCAATCCTTCTCGGCTCCCTGCTATACTACTGCAGTTACGGTCTTAATCTCGCCGATGAGGGGTTCTACCTCAACTTAATCGCGAATCCATTCCGCTACGGGATTAATATGCCGCCGACCCTTTTCGGTTTCGTCTATCACTGGCCGTATCAGTGGGCGGGAGGCGACATCGCGGTCCTTCGCATAGCGAACGTCACACTTACTATGGGACTGGGCTGGACACTCAGCTTCCTCGTGATTCAGCGTCTCTGGGCAGCGGACTGGCCGCACGCGGCCGTACTATCAGCTGGGATCGCTAGCCTGGCATTAGTTGAACTTCGTCGCTGGACGCCGACCCCCAGCTACTACGCGTTGGCCTTTCAATCGCTCATGATGGTGATGATCGGCTTGTTGCTGGCTGATCGGCCAGGGCGCATCCGCCAGCCGTTGGGGTGGATCGTGGTTGGCGTTGGCGGCTGGTGTTGCTTCATGGCAAAGCCGACCACCGCCGCGGCCATTGCCTTCGTCGTTATGCTCTATGTCGTGACTATGAGCCGAAAGATGCTGCTGCCCATGCTTGGCGCCGCGGTAGTCGCTCTCGCTCTATTGGTCGGTAGCGCTTATTTGATCGACGGCGGTATCACCGGGCTGATGACCCGTATGTTCAACAGCGCTGAGGTCGCGGCCCTGCTGGGGGCCGGGTACGAGGTATCTCTCATATTTCGGATCGACTGGCTCCCCATCAGTCGCGCGCAATTTGTTATCGCGATGTTACTGGCGACAGCGCTTGTGCTCACTATTCTCATGGGGTCTAAGCACAAGTGGTTCCTTTTGATGGCTCTCGCTCCGGTTTTGATCGTAACAGTAGCGATTGTGATGCTTGGGGTCGATCCGATCTGTGTCAAGCCTGCGACTCTGTTCCTGGTGTCAGCCTTCACATGCCTTGGCGCGATGTGTTATCGCGAGGCAATGGTTCTGCGTACTCAGACTCGCGAGAGCATCGCCCTAGCACTAACGTTTTTGACTCTGCCGCACCTGTTCGCATTCGGGACCGCTGGCAATTACTGGTACTTCGGTGCGAAGGTCGCCTTGTTCTGGATGCTCGCCGTCGTTGCCGTCCTGAGCCCTCTTGCGCGACAGAAATGCAGCGTCGTCGCCCTGCTGCCCCTAGCCGTGTCGGCGCAGTTACTCACTGCATCAGTCGTCAATGGTGGTCTCCTCCAGCCATTCGCCCAAGTGAAAGATCTGCGCGCTTATACCGCTGTCACCCAGTTGCCGGGTGGTGGAAAATTGGTACTCTCGCAAGCCTCCCACGACTATCTGACCACGGCCAGAGCCCAGGCCCGTGCGGCCGGCCTTGAGGTCGGTACCCCAGTGATCGATCTGGCTGGCTTCTCGCCGGGGCTACTGTATGTGCTTGAGACGCGGGCGCTTGGTCTACCATATCTGTTCGGGGGATTTTCCGGCAGTAACGCGGTCGCGGTGGAAACACTCGGACTTGAGAGCTGTTCAGATCTGGGTAAAGCGTGGGTACTGATCGAGCCGCAGGGCCCGTATCATCTTGACCAGGCCAGTGTCATGGCCTCGTTTGGAGCCACGCAGGCGGACTACGTCGCCGCTGCCATATTCGAACCTCCCCCGAACTATGACGGGGATTTTCCAAATGCTGCCAAGCAGTTTCTATTAAAGCCGGTACGCTCCGCCGCGCTGGCGGAGCAATCCTGCCGTGAGGCCAGAGAGCCACGGCCAAATAGCCAGAAAGGAAGCTCGTCGGGAAAGCTGTGATCCTCAACGGGCAACATACGCGGCACGCTCGTCAGCCACTAGGTCGGGGGCGGCTGAAGGCCATACCGTCAAAGCTCATCCCGCAATGGAGCCCTGCTGTGGCGCCGTTCGGTGCACGGCTTCCAGGTCTGATCGACTGTGGCGTGAAGGATACCGGAAGATGGAGCATGAGCGAAATCCTCAATTACCTACCAAGAGCCTGCAAGACATCTCGGGGCCCGCAGTTGGTTTCCGTCATTGCTCATACATTCAACTAGCGCGATAGCCTTATCAAGGTGTTCGAGAACCTGCAGGCGGCCGCGTTGGGTAGGAAGTGATCTACGTAGATGGTAACGCCCCCGATGATACCTAGCAGATGGTCCGCGAACTCGCGGGGCTGCTGCGGCCGAGTGTGCTGCATCCGCCTAATTGGCCGACCTGGCTCGTCGCGAGTTTGCATCGACGGGATACTGACCTCCAATGCACCCCACGGCGCGGTGATAGACGCCGAATCGCAGCATAACAAAACGCGACCGCCAAGAATGCTCTCGCAGAGCAGGAGCCAACAAGCTTATGGTAGCCATCGGCGCCATTTCTAGCGCAACAACGTCTATATTTTCAACAAGGAGTGCGCCAGCGCGCATTCGCAACCGAGGTCGCCAAACGCGCTGCGGCCCGAGATCGCCGATTCCTCGAGCAGTTTCTTAATGACCAGCAATGACCACTTCAAGCAGCTAGCGCTGCAGCTCTCCGCGCAAGGCATCAAGATCCTGCTCGATATCGTTGCGACCACGCATAGCAGCGTCGAGAGTCCCTATCGATTCGGTTCGCCGCGGCAAGGTGAGAGCAAGTTCGATTTCATAGCGATGCTGCACCTCCCCGGGCTCCTGCTCGCAAAGCGCCAACAATGACATGGTCTCGCTGCAGTTAATGATATTCGCTATGGTAGGCTGCACCGGGCTGCTCGTTCATCTCGGTGCGTTGTTCGTCGCGTCGAACCTTTTCGACCTGCCATTTGCGCAGGCCCAGGCCGTCGGCGCGTTTGTTGCCATGACCTCCAATTTCACCTTGAACAATTCCCTCACCTATCGCGACCGCCGGCTGAAGGGTTTTGCGTTCCTTCGCGGTTTGCTCGCATTTTATCTAGTCTGCAGCGTCGGCCTCTTTGCCAATTTCGGTGTCGCGCTTTCGGTCTATGACCATGAGCCGGTCTGGTGGTTCGCCGCAGCCGCCGGAGCTTTGATGGGTGCGGTCTGGAATTACGTGATGTCCGGGCCGTTCGTCTGGCGCATGCGATGAGTCTCGATGCCGCCAGCTAGCAATGTGAGCCGAATCGCCGGCGGGAGCACTTCCTTTGAGGCGTGGCATGCTGGCAGCTGAACTTCGGATGGCATTCGCGGGCGCCCGGAGGAGGCTGTCGGATCGTCGGACGTCTAGTTTGCCTCGGCGCCTGCCACGTCGGGAAGGCCCGTTCAGAAAATTATGGTGAGCAGAAAAACGGACTTGGTGCGATCAAGCGCGTTGGTCGTGCTGCCGGCGCAAGTCTCCACAAGGGCGTGGCCAGTTCTGTGCATCACGTTCAGCAAATTCGATCACGGGGTCCGGCTGAGCTAGCCCCTCGGAGCCGCCGTCGCTGGCTCGCCCAAAGCGTAGCGCCGGCGAGCGACGACAGCGGAGAGGGGGGCGTGCATCCCTGGGTGGGCCTGAGCATCGTCAGGCCGCCCGGCGTAACACCTCCTTACTCCTTGAGCAGGTCCATGTTGAGGTAACGTTGGTCCTCGAGCCAGGCCTCGTGACGCTCGGCGGTCAGCGCCCGCACCGGCCCTAGGCAGCTCTCGGCATTGGGGAAGATCCGCACTATATGGGTGCGCCGCCGGATCTCCTCGTTGAGACGCTCCAGCATGTTGGTCGATTTCATGTGCTAGCGGCAGGCGGAAGGAGGTCAGGGTTTTCTCGATGTTCTCCTCGACCCAGCCGGTGAGCTTGGGGTACTTGCCGCCCCATTTGGCGAGCCGGGCGGCCAGATCGCGCCGGTCGTACATCCAGCGCAGCTCGAGTAGGCAGTCGTCGTCGACCTTGCGCGGCACATAGTGGAGCGCGTTTCTGAGGAAGGCACATAGGGGTCGTTGAAGAAGTCAAATCCTCTCGGTGTGGCAACCGGTCCATTCATACCTTCGCCTCCGACCCGGACGCGTCGCGATGCAGTACCGCGACGCGTCGAGGGAGAACGATCAAGAACAAAAGAAGGGCAACAAAAGCAGCCGCGAGCCGCTTGAGGTTGATGGCGGCGGCCGTCAGGTAGGCCTGGATCTTCATATTTGGTCGCCCGTGAATAATGCGGATTGACCTGAGAAATAAGCAGAATTGATCTTGATGTAGTATTCGATTTTGCAGGAAAGCGGGGTGTTGGACCTCGCTTTCTTGCGTTTTAGGATTTTGCTTTTGGGCGATTCGTGATTCCCTGATGGCTTCGTCGACATTGGGGAATGCGATGAGCAAGCCGCGGGATGGTCGCCAGAAAGACCTGTTGCTTCCGGCGCTCGATCAGATCATCGACATGGGTCATCCGCAGGTGCGGTTGGCAGCGCTGATCGACTGGAACATCCTGAATGAGCGCTTCAGTTCGGTGTGCCAAGCAGGGTCGGGACAGCCGGGCTTGCCGACGCGGCTAGTCGCCGGCCTGTTCATTTTGAAGCACATGCACAACCTATCAGATGAGGTGCTGTGCGCTCGCTGGATCGAGAACCCCTATTACCAATACTTCTGCGGCGAATTGAACTTCTGCCACCGTCTGCCGTTCGATCGATCGTCGATGACACGCTGGCGGCAGCGGCTCGGCGAGGAACAACTCGTCGCGTTGATCCAGGAAAGTCTTTCAGTGGCGCACAAGACCGGCGCTATCGGTCCCAAGGACCTGGAACGGGTGGTCGTCGATACCACAGTGCAGCCCAAGGCGGTTGCACATCCGACCGACGCGAGGCTGCTGCATCGAGCAATCATCAAGCTGGTCGGGCTCGCCAAGCGCAACCGTGTGCCGCTGCGCCAGAGCTATCTACGCCTGACCAAGCGCGCCGCCATCATGACCGGCCGCTATACCCACGCCCACCAGTTCAAACGCGCCCGGCGGCAGCTCAAGTTCCTGCGGACACGGCTTGGCCGGATCATCCGCGACATCCGCCGCAAGATTGATGGCGATACGGTGCTGGAAGCTCGCTTCGGCCCGTTGCTCGGTTTAGCGCAGCGGGTGCGCAGCCAGGATCAGCATCAGCGCGGTCCGAAGGTCTATGCGTTACATGCTCCGGAGGTTGAGTGCATCGGCAAGGGTAAAGCCCGCGCGCCCTACGAGTTCGGCTGCAAGGTCAGCATCGCCACCCCCGTGACGTCTCCGAAGGGCGGCCAGTTCGTGCTCCATGCCAAGGCTCTGCATGGCAATCCCTTCGATGGGCACACGCTCGGTCCCGTAATCGCCGACGTGGAGAAGCTCATCGGCGTGGAGGCTCGCCGTATCCACGTCGACAAAGGATATCGCGGTCACAACCACCCGCATCGGCTCAGGGTCTGGATCTCGGGTCAGGTCCGCCGCGTCACAGCTTCCATCCGTCGCGAGATGAAGCGTCGCGCGGCTGTCGAGCCCGTCATCGGCCACGTCAAGGCCGAGCACCGCATGGACCGAAATCATCTCAAGGGACGCCTCGGCGACCGCATCAACGCTGTTCTCGCCGCCGCCGGCTATAACTTCGGCCTGCTGCTGCGATGGCTCGCAGAGCTCTTGCGTATCATCATCCGAGCCTTCTTCGAGACCGTCCCGGCTCGAAACATCGCTTGAGCCGGGCGCCGCGCCAGTTCTCCACGAACGACTAGTTGGCGGACCACGCCGTATGGCGCGCGCCAACCCACGCCAAGTTTTGGCTTCGCCGTGGAAACCCTCTGAGCGCCAACGATGGCGCTGATAGGGCCGTCGATCCTGTTTGCTCCGTCGCTCGCGACGGCGGCGGGCGCGAAGCAGTGCAGGATAATCGGCACCTACAACAACCGCCTTGTTAACCCGCCCTTTGGATAGGCAACGCTCTTGAGCGGATACCGGGCACAAATCCTTCGCCTTCGCGCAAAAGGAACGGCCGTGCTTGATGGGGCGCGCGGGGCGCAAGATGCGTTCTTGCGGGCACTTCAAGATGTCGGCGCCGAACCGGAAGCGCCTGAGCGGTACGCGACTCTTGATTGGTTCGGCTTTAGCTGGGATCAGGGCATCAATGCCGCGCCGCTCGAGCGCGGCGTAGACTTTAGCGTAGGCATAGCCCGCGTCGGCGGTGACCACCTTGACGTCGGTGCCCGTCATCGCTCCAACCTCATCGACTTGCGGCTCGATCATCTCGCCTTCGTTCGTTTGTCCAATCGTGACCGCGACATCTAGAATGACACCGACCTTGTCATCGACCGCCGTGTGCTGCTTGTAAGCGGGTTCCAGCCGCCGCTTTCGGGCATTCGTGGCCATTACGCATCGGAATCAGTCGTGCGGATCTTCTTATACTTGCCGCTTTGCCGGCCCTTTCTCTCAGCCTCGCTTTCATCCTCGCCTTGATTCTCGCTCAGCACATCCACCACATGCTGCTCGGTAAGGCTGTCCCAACTCACGTTGGCGCGGATCAGCGAGGCATCGATGTGGACCACTTCGGCGATTGCGATCTTGGCCTTAAGGCAGGCCTCGACCGTGCGTTTGAAGATCCTACGGAACCGCGCTTCGTCCCAGCGCTGGCGGATGCGCGTCAGGCTGGAATGGTGCGGCAACTGCTCATGCAGGCCATAACCGACAAACCAGCGAATGGCGATACTGACCTGAGCCTCGGGCATCAGCTTGCGATCGTGCACGATGCCGGTGAGCAGACCGGCGAGCATCAGCCGTACCGCCGCTTCCGGATCGATGCCTGGCCGGCCGTCGTTCGTGCAATAACAGTCGGCGACCTCTTCTCTTAGCCACGACAGGTCGAGCACACGCTCAACCCTCATCAGCACGTGCTCGTCTGGAATGAGCCGCCTGAGGGAGCCAGTGATGAATAGCTCCAGCTGATCCCGCTCCTTGCGCCCAGCACGTCGTTGCTCCGCCAATCGCGAATCGCCGACGTGAACTGAATCAGCCAATTGCAGCTTTTTCAACGACCCCACATAGCAGCGCTGCCAGAACACGCCGGTCAGCACTTCGGCAATCGCCTCTTCAGCCCCTGGTGGTCGTCGGAGACGACGAACTCGACGCCATGCAGGCCGCGGGCCTTCAACGCCTCCAAAAACTCTTTCCAGCTCAATCGGATCTCCCGGTTGGCGAGCTCGACCGCGAGCATCTGGCGCCGACCTTCCCAGCCCCGATCGCGATCAGCACCGCCGGCATCCAGGATCAGATAGGGGAACGGCTCCTTCAGCTTGCGTCGCAAAAAGGCCTTCAGCGATGCATCCAGAAGCTTGTTGATCGCGCTGATCCCCGAGGCCGAGAAGGCATGGCCCATCCAGTTCCTCGGTGACCTGCTTGACCTTCCGGGTCGAGATCTCTTGCATGTACATCTCGGCCAGCGCCGCAACCAATGCCTTCTCAAAGCGCTAGTAGCGCTCGAACAGCTTGGTCGTCCCTGCCGGTCCTGCGGCACCTTCAGCTCGATCTTGTCGACCCGAGTGATCAGCGAGCGGGGATAGTAGCCGGAGTGATGGCCAAGCCCTCCTTCGACACGCTCCGCACCCACCGTCTCCGTCATCTCGGCTTCGAGAATTTCCTGCACCGCACTCTGGATCAGCGGCTTCAGGAACTCCTTGTCCGACCTCAACAACTCTTTGACTGCTGAGACATCCGTCCCAATCTTTGTCACGGTCATGGCGGCTCTAAGCTCCCCGACGAGCGGTGATCTTCGCAATCACCGGACTTACCATGACCGCTTCAGCCTCTCAGCTTTTGCAGAGCCTCCGCACACTACCGCGTGGCCGCGTTCAATCATCAGAACTAACAGCGCACCTCGGGTTTTTTTCATTTCGCTATTCTCTCGGCCTACTTTATGACCGCAAGGGAGGCCGTGCATATTGTGGAAACAACCGGCCCGTGGCGGTTGCATCACCCAAGGTACGCGAATCGCAGCAGCGCATTCGTCATGCGTTCACGCGGAAGATGTCGCGTAGTGAGTCGCGTGGGAGTGCCTGCTGCGCTAGATCCCAAGGAACAAGTTGAAACCGCCAAAAAGACGATGGTCGTGATGCTCGCCTTTGCGAGCCGGCTGAGCAGCCGACACCGAGAGTTGCCGGCGCATAGAATAGGCTCACTATGGCCAGCGGGTGGCCCCCAAAAAGGCCAAGCCGAAACTGGTCCTGTCGTCAAGGAGACCAGCCCATTCATGTCTGATCATAACAATACCAAGCAGTCCGCATACACGATAAATGCCACGCATGCGTTCCCGAAAGAACTCTGAGGCATCCACACTGTATCGCCGGCTTCACTGGAGCCTTCTAATAGATTCAGTGCGAATCATCGCCGATCTACCCCGGATCCACGGGTTGCAGGATGGAGAGTCAATCGACGGATTGATCAGTACGATCGGTTAGAAATTCGGTTAAGGTTGGCTCAGCGCATCTCGTCAATCGGGCCCGGGGGGCGAGCGCGTTCTTCATCATGCAGTTGCTGACCGAGGTGATTCTCGCCGAGCAGTCACTGGTCGGCAGCAACTCGAACCTCGAACGCTAGGCCGTGTGAACTCTTGCGATTCTCAAATCAGATGGAACGTGATTCAAGGCTTTCTTTCAGGGGGAAGCCTTGGGTGTCATGGATCGGCTCGTTCTGAGCGATGCGCAACGGAATCGTATCTCCGGCTTGATCATCGGTTGACCGGACCAGCGTGGTTCGACGGGCCGCGACAACCGCATGTTTGTCGAAGGCGATCGTGCGCACCGGTTCGCCGTGGCGCGATCCGCCTGAAGCATTCGGCGAATGGAACAGCATGTTTCGGCGCTTCAGCCGGTGGAGCGTCAAAGGGGTCTGGCTGCGCATGTTCGAAGCCTTGGCAGATGATCCAGACTTTGAATACCTGACCGTCGATTCCACCATCGTCCGCGCCCATCAGCACGCCAGCGGCGCAAAAGGGGGCTCAAAATCAGGCCACCGGACGTTCGCGCGGCGGCCTGACGACCAAGGTCCGTCTGGCTGTCCGCGGCTTGGGCTGCCCGGTCCGTTTCTTCCTAACGGCAGGCCAGGCCGGCAATGCACCGCAGGCCCAGCCGGTCGTCGAAGGGCTCCCAGCCGAGGTCGTGATGGGCGATGCGGCTTACGATTCCGCCGCGTTTCGATCCGCTATCGCCGCAAAAGGCGCTCAAGCCGTCATTCCAAACAATTCCTCGCGGGCGAAATATCCGCTCAACAAGCCCCTCTATGCCGAGCGTAATCTGATCGAATGCTGCTTCTCAAAATTGAAGGGGTTCAGACGCGTTGCAACTCGCTACGAAAAGACGGCCCGAAACTACTTCGCCGTCGTCACTATCGCTGCAGCTTTGCTCTGGCTAAGGTAATTGTCCACACGGCCCAGGGCCGATCGACGTTCAGGATTTCCAAGTTGTTTGATCGCTGATTCATAGAGTTCCGTGATTCGACACACGGAGCAGATGGTGGCGGCGAAGCGATATGAGCTGACCGAGGCGCAATGAGCGAGGATACGCCACTTCCGCCGGGGAAAGCTGGCGACCCGGGACGTACGGCTGCGGATAATCGTCCGTTCGTCGACGGATGTTGTGGGTTTTGCGGTCGGGCGCGCGCTGGTGCGACATGCCGGAGCAATACGGCAAGTGGAAAATGGTGCATCAGCGCTTCAGCCGCTGGTGCCAATGCTGGCGTCTGGGAGCGCGTGCTTGCTGCTCCGAACGCTGCTCGCGACAACCAGTGTCTGATGATCGACAGCACCATCGTTCGCGCCCACCAGCAGGCGACGAGCGGAAAAGGGAGGCCAAAGATGAGGCGCTGAGGCGTTCCCGAGGCGGACTGATCACAAAGATCCACATGCTGGCCGATGCGCTCGGCCGCGCGCTCCGCTTCATCGTCAGGGCTGGGCAGGTTAATCACATCACCCAGGCGCCCGCACTGCTCGATGGCCAGAGCGGCGATGCCGTGCTCGCCGGCAAAGCCTATGACGGCGACGCCCTGCGTCCGATCATCGCGGAAATCGGCGCAACGGCGGTGATCACGTCAAACCGCACCCGCATGATCATCATTCCGCACGACGCCGACGCCTATAAACGGCGCAACCGTATCGAGCGCTGCTTCTGCGAGCTCAAACACTTCCGACGCTTGGCAACCCGCTGTGACAGGCGGGCCGCCAACTTTACCGGCTTCATCCATCTGGCAGCCGCAACGATCTGGATGCAATGAATGTCGATCGGCCCTAGTTCGCACTGGTGCGCCAGGGCGTCCGTATCGCTGGAATCGTTCCTCGCAGCGGCCGTCATTTTCTTTGACGGCGGGCGCTTTTTTGCGGCGATGTCTTGGCGCAGATGACCGGCATTATAAGCTGTGTCGCGATGATGAGCTCGGCGGGCAGTCCCTCGATTAGTGCGGCAGCTTGCGGTGCATTGCCCTTGTGGCCTGCGGTGAGGGTGAAGCGGACGGGACGTCCAAGGCCGCGAACGGCAATATGTATCTTCGTGCTCAAGCCACCGCGCGAGTGGCCGAGCGCCTGATCTTCAGGCCCCTTTTTGCACCGGCGGCGTGCTGATGCGCCCGGACAATGGTGGAATCGACGATCAGGTATTCGAAGTCCGGGTCATCGGACATCGCCTCGAAGATCCGCCACGAAACACCCTTGGTGCTCAATCGGCTGAAGCGCCGGAATAGCTGTAATAGTTCCCGAGCACCTCCCGACGATCACGCCAGGGAGAGCCGGTGCTCGCAATCCAAAGTACACCTTCCACGAACATCCGGTTGTCCCGCCCGGTCGAGCGCTTCTGGTCGGGCAGGCCGATGATCAGCGGGGCCATTCGCTCCCAAGCCGCGTCGCCCAATACCGAACGATCCATCACACCCAAGGCTGCCTTCCCAAAAGCAGCCTTGAATCTGGTTTGCTTTGAAAAGGGAATCCTTCCACACAACCTAGAACCGACGCAGATTCTTGCATTTCATGACGATAGCGTCGACGACGCAGCCGTCGATAACCGAACCGTCGGCGAACGGTCGTATCCGACATGCGCTTGTCGCCGCATCGTCCGGCCGACGACTCCATCGGCGACGGGTGTCGTGTCACCCTATTTTTATGACGTCCTCGAGCACGGCTTTATGGAGCATCGCCTCCGCTACGTTGACTTTTATGCTGTCGTTCCTTTAGCGGCTCCAGTCGTTGGTATCCGGCCGCTTCCGGCCGGCTGCTTCTAGATGGTTAACGCTGCTGAACCCGCTCCTCGGCACATGTCAGCTGTCTTCGCTCTGGTCTTACTCCCACTAGAGTCCAATCTGTTCCTGCGTGAAGTAGCGGCTCACGTCCACCCCCACCGAAGTTGACGGACTCTACCAGTTCTTGGAGGAGCCTGCGAGGCTCAAGTCAATTAGAAGCTCCTTGAGGCTAAACTTTATCGGAATGGACTTTGTCCACGAGGGAAGCAGGAACGGCCTATGCCAAGAGGTAGCTACGTTGCAAACGGAAAGACGGTATCAGTTTTTCTGAAGCGGACTTTGTCGGCTCTGTCCGTCGCAACCACGCCGCGGTGCTTCGCATTGCAAAAATTGAAGGATCGTCGCCCGAGCGGAGCGCCAGCCGGCTCCAGCCCGCTGCGTAGACGCATCTTAGCTGTCTAGATGATCGCATTCGGCCAGGACGGAGGCACGCTCGAGTGGGCTGCACATCGTCGCGTCGCGGTGTTGGTGCCGTGCCTCAACGAGGAAGCCTCAGTCGGTCAGGTAGTGGCGGATTTTCGTCGCGCACTGCCCAACGCCGTGATCTATGTGTACGACAACAATTCAACTGATCGAACCATAGCGCTGGCGTGCGAGGCTGGTGCCACCGTACGCAACGAGCGACGCCAAGGCAAGGGGCACGTGGTACGGCGCATGTTCGCCGACATCGACGCGGACATCTATGTGCTAGTCGATGGTGACGCGACCTACGACGCTACGAGTGCGCCAGAGATGATCGCGGTCCTGATTGATCAGCATCTTGACATGGTGGTGGGGCGGCGCATCGAACAGCAGGAGGCTGCCTATCGACCAGGCCATCGCATCGGCAACCGCGTGCTGACCGGGTTTCTATCCACCGCGTTTGGCCCGCAATTCAAGGACGCTCTCTCCGGCTATCGCGTATTATCTCGCCGCTTCGTCAAATCATTCCCGATACTGTCTGGCGGGTTCGAGACCGAAACTGAATTGACAGTGCACGCGCTCGAACTCGCGTTGCCAGCCGCGGAAATTGCGACGCGCTATTATCCGCGGCCCGCCGGATCGATATCGAAGCTCAGCACCTGGCGCGACGGATTTCGTATCCTAAAGACCATCGTCCAATTGTATCGCTTCGAAAAGCCGCTTCGCTTCTTCGGCCTTATCGCTATCTGCCTCGCGCTCGGCGCGCTCGTGCTCGCCGCGCCGATTGCGGTGACCTACATCGAGGACGGGTTGGTGCCACAGCTACCAACGGTGGTGCTGTCGACCGGGCTGATGATCCTCGCGATGTTGTCGGCCAGCTCGGGCCTCGTGCTCGATACCGTGGCGCGCAGTCGCCGAGAGATGAAGCTGCTTTCTTATCTCTTGCAACGTGCAGACAGGCCTCGAATTGAGTCCAAATGCTTCGATTAATAGATTAATATGGCTTCGGAGTGACCGGGAGGAGCTGAAGAAGGTCCTGGAGTGCCGCGGAGGCTGGCTCGTGAACGAAACATCGAACTTGGTTTTGAGCGGGTGGCTGCAAGCCGAGCAAGTCGAACCTAACGTCGATAAAATGGTCTAAGTGTGCTTCCCGCTTTATCTGGGGCAGCTAGGGCCATCGTTTAGTGTGAACAGCCCGTCTGACCCGAACGCCTCGAAGAGAACGATCTATAGGAGGTTTACGAGGCGAGACTACGCCGGAGCTGGATAATTCAAATGAAGTATCGTTTGCTGGCGATATCTGCGGCCTTTCTCTGCGGTTCTGTCGGCGCCACCGTAGGCAGCGAGCGCTGCCAGGACGAGTGAGCATGTGGTATATCACATGTTCGCCGACGTCGATGCAAACCATCTGCATGGATTGTTTAAAAAGAGGATTCACGGTTATGAAAACGATGGACCATATTTATTATAGAGACGGCCTGAAGGCACCCGCGGCGATGCGCGCGCTACTAGCCGCGCGTGAAGGGATGTTCCAATTGTTTATGGATCAAACCCGTCCTACCAAAGACTTCAAGATCATTGATATTGGCGCCTCAGAAATCGAGAATGAGGGTGCCAATTTTCTCGAAAAGAAGTATCCGTGGCCGAAAAACATCACGTGCGCAGGCCTGGGCCATGGAAGGCAGATTGTTTCAGCAAATCCGGCCGTCAGCTTCGTTCAGATCAAAGCCGGAAAACCACTTCCCTTTAATGACAAGCAGTTTGATATTGCGTATTCTAACGCAGTTCTAGAGCATGTGGGTGACGCCACTGCGCGAGGTGCGTTCATATCCGAGCACATGCGCATCGCCAGGAATGTATTTTTGGCATTCCCAAACCGTTGGTTCCCGGTTGAGCATCATACCGGCCTGCCGTTACTCCACTATTCGCCGGGGCTATTCAGATTTGCTATCAAACGCACCTCTTTGAGGGAGTGGGCTGATCCGAGCGTTGTCGAATTCTTGAGTGCCAAGCAGATCTTCGATGAATGGCCATCATCGAAGAAACCTATAGTTTATCATTCTGGAATACTTTTCCCACCATTCAGTTCAAATGTATGTCTCGTTTGGCGAGAAGATTGATCGCCCGACTAGACTAGGGAACGGACGGCTGGGCACTGGTGAGCACCCGAGCAGCCTCCAATGCCGCGTTGCTGGCCGAGATCCGGCAGATCCATTGGGCGAGTGGCGTTCACGCTGTCCTGCGGACGCAGGGACGTGGGGGCAGTCGCGGCCAGATCGAACGGGTGATGTAGTGGCATGGCATGCAGGCGATCCGCAGATTGCAAAGGCTGTCGGTGGTACGGACCCGACGTGACCGCGCCACGATCGCGCCGAACCTAATCACGCGCGACTTCAGCGCCGCGGCCCCCAATCGGGTCTGGCTTGCCGATATCACCTACAATCCGACCGCGGAATTTGTCTGTACCTAGCCGCGAGCATGGACCTCTTGAGCTGCCAGGCCGTCGGTTGCGCAATGCGTGACCACATGCGCGTCGAACTCGCTTCCACCGTCCTGATAGCCTTCTGTCGGGGCCGGCTGCTGGATTGATCAACCATTCCGATCGTGGCGTGCAGGGCGGATTCAATCGATTGTCGCAACACCAGACTTTGTCCCTCATGGCGGCAACTCGTGAAGCGCCTCTGCCGGCGTCTTCCAGCCTAAGGTCTTTCTCGGTCGAGCATTGAGGGCCGCTGTCACGGCGGCCGTTTCGTCAGCGCTGTGGATGCTCAGGTCAGTGCCTTTCGGGAAGTACTGACGCAGTAAACCATTAGTGATCTCATTGGTGCCGCGCTGCCACGGGCTTTGCGGCTCGCAAAAATAGACTTGGACACCGGCATCGATCTTGAGGCGATCATGCTGGACCCTTTCGTCTCCTTGATCCCAGGTCAGCGAACGGCGAAGCTCTTCGGGCAAAGTGATGATGGTCCGCGTAATCGCGTCGCGCGCGGCCTCGTGTCCGCGAGCGCCGGGCCGGTTCTTCATGCGCAGAGTCTCGCCATGCCCTGCGAGCCGAGGAAGATGAAGCAGCATCGCGTGGAACGCTTCACCAATGTATCGCGCCAGCGGTCGTAGTCGCGCAATGTGGTCCTTGTCGTCGGATGCAATGGCAGGGCCACGATTGTCGACCTTGGCCAGCCGGACAGTCAGCAGGCCGGCCCGTCGAGGTCGACGTCATCACGCTCCAGGCCCATCGCCTCGGATATGCGCATGCCCGTCGCCGCGAGGTATGGTAGGTCCATCGGCGCAGCCGGCAGAGCCAGCGCTGCTGGCTCGTCGCCTCGGCTTTCGCAACTGTTTCAAACCGACTCGACATCTGTGAAGTTGTGAATTGATTGCCCTGTGGTTGCAGGATATTGGACCGCTCCAAGCTTGTCTTGCCGATGTGTGCCACGGAGATCGACCCGACGAATTCCAACAGTCCCTCTGCGTCGGACCCATTTTGAAACCGTTCGTCAGCAGGGAAGCTTATCCGTGATCGGCGGAATCCAACCTAGACTAGCTTCAAGGGGGCCTGTATAAACTCGAAAAATGGATTGGGAGTAAGACGCGTGTTGTTTACTAGCGGACTCTCGTTACAGGTCGTTTCAGGAATTCGGCAGGCTCAACGTCGAGCTTATCAGCGAGGCGACCTATGATTTTGATGCTGACGTAATACTCTTCCTTCTCAAGCTTACTCAAATAGCTCCGGCTTATCTTGGCCTCGAGGGCGAGTTCATCTTGCGACCATCTCCTCGCATTGCGCAGACGGCGCAAATTGGCGGCGAATTTCTCCCGCAAGTCCATGCGGGAAAGGAAGGCGTTTGCTCAGTTTACTGCACCTCGATATACTTCACAAAATGTCGTCTCATGCGTATTGTGAACCGAAACTGTCCGGCGGAAATCACCTAGACGAGCTTTCAAAGAGGGGACGAGAGAGATCAGAAAAATGGATTGAGAGCAAGACGCGTATTGGGCTGTGCCCGCCTAGCGTCCTCTCTTTGCTGGACGTTTCAGGAACTCGGCAGGCTCGACGTCGAGCTTCTCGGCAAGGCGACCTATGATTTTGATGCTGACGTAGTACTCGCCCGTTTCAAGTTCGCTCAAATAGCCCCGGCTCATCTCGGCTTCGAGGGCAAGCTCCTCCTGCGACCATCCCCTCGCATAGCGCAGACGGCGCAAATTGGTGGCGAATGTCTCCCGCAGATCCATGCGGGAAAGGATGCCGCTTGCTCAATATACTGCACCTCGATATACTTGACAAAGTGACGTTTCACCCACGTTGTGAACGGATACTGCGTCAGTGCGCATGAATAAGATCATCCGGACCCCACACCGAATCCTTGATGATCCTCACTCTAGGTGGCGCGCGGAATCTGATGATCCTGGTCGAGTTCTTGTTCCTGAGGGCGTCGACGCCGACCAGAAAGAGGTTGCTCGGGCCGTTCTGCTTATCGATCCAGATCGTGCCCAGCGCGCGCTCGCGAATCGTTCGTTAGACATTTGGCGGGCGCAAAACGGATCGACAGGCGGACGTTCTTCGCGGGGGCGGGACCAAATAGCAAAATCGGTCAGGTGGAGTTGGAGTTGAGAATGAAGTTCTCACCAAATGGCTGGATCGCACAGCCAGGTCACCGACCAGCGAGCACGAACCGTGTTTGCCCATCAAACCGCTCGCGTCGACGCCTTTCCGGCAGGCAACAACCGAGCAGACGCTAGCTGGACGGCAATCCGCTGATCGCGCTCCGAGGATATGGACCGCGATCAAATCCACACCGACCAAATCGGAGTGAGGGAAATGGACATCAACGATGGAATCAAGGCCGCCACGATATCTAATGGTAAGGTAATCTTCAATCGAGATCTCCGCGGAAAACATTCACGCAAAATCGCGACAATTCGACGGTACTAGGATGCCGTGAATACGGCTAGCATTGCCCAGATTTAGGTAGAGGCTTTTTCGGTTTGATAGGAGTTTCAGGCAATGCCGGACGATCCGAAGATCGCAGACTTGGCGCCCAGTGCGCCCGAGCTTACACCCTATGACGAGCAGCACGCAGTTACCTATATGCGCCTTCTCGATGCCGAAGCCGATAACGCTGACTGGCACGAAGTCACGCGCATCGTGCTTGGTGTTGATCCGACGCACGAGCCGGATCGCGCACGCCGCGCGTTCGAAAGTCATCTGGCTCGCGCCAGGTGGGCGGCGCGTCACGGCTATCGTGAACTCCTGCGCAGGGGATGGCCGAAAAGTGAAGAGTGAGGCGTTCGAGGCGGAGTTGTCCTCTCTCCAATCGCAAAAATAGAACGTTCCATCGTGCAACTGCATCAACGCTAAGTAGCCGCAAGGTTCAACCAGAAATCGTCACAATTGTCCGGCTGCAGTCTCCTTGCGTGTGCATGAAGAACGTGGGGAAAATAGTACGATGCCGGGTGCCGACTGGAGATCAAAGAGCGCATACTGTGAGGTCGAGAAGGCACAAACTGTCGACCTCGCGTGGGAGTGGCTACGCCGCGATCGCGAGTATCACAAAGACTTTAGGATCCTGCTTTGCGGCAAACAATCTAGCGAGATGGCGGATCACTTCCGAAGGAAGTGGGGGCTGACCTTTCGCAGCTGATCCGCAAAAGAGGTTCGACGAACAAGCTGTTTTCTGGGCGCCTGAAGCGCTGCCGACCGTGTTGGCCGTCCGCGGGGCCGGCTCCTCGGCGGCATCCAAACTGTATGATCTTGATGTCGCCAAGCTGGCAGGCAGCCAGCTTCGTGAAGCGCCAGATGGATGGCATGCCATCGCGCCGCGCGGAGGAACGAAGCATCGCCTTTGGCTCAGAGAACCTCCACCGAGCGGCTCATCGCTTTCCGTCGACCTACCACTCGACCGCAACTTCGACGTCCGTTTGCAGGCGGCACATCGATTTTGGCTGGCGCTCGAACAGCGCCCCGCTGGACCGCCCCCTCTTGCTCAATCGATCGCGAGCCGGCATCGGCACACCCTAGCCCTGCGTGCTGTTGATGGATGGGTGAAAGGCCACAGCTATCGCGACATCGCACAAGGCCTATTTGGCAAGCCTCGTATTCCCGATCGCGGTTGGAAGACACACGATCTGCGCAGCCGGACCATTCGTCTGGTCCAGATGGGGCTGCGCCTCATGCGAGGCGGCTACCGTGACTTGCTCCGTCGCAAGCGCAAAGATATGGATGACACTTCCTGAGCTCTTCGCTGATCAGCTTGCTATCCGACATCGGCCTTCGACAATGACACCTGGCAAGTCATTGAGTGAGAACATCAAGCCGCGCTGGGCATTTGGCTCTCTTCGCCGCCGCGGAAGGGGGCATAGTCGAATGCAAGTGGTGTGACTGGTCTGCACCACCGTCCCGCCGCTTGGAGGACAACCTCTTGCACGTTTAGCTTTTCCGCCCAAATCCAATCTATCGACCGTCTGATATTGCCTGACAGATTGTCAGGCGGCTTGTGGAACTGCGGTCCTTTTGCAGAGCCGCGCAACCCATCGGCAGAAGGCACGCGCAATCTCGGGATTATCACTGCGGTCGACCGCGTAGGCCCGATACTGCATACCACTTGGCGTGCGCGATCCTGGTATCACATGCAGCGCGCCCGCGCGCACGAGATCGCTGACAATAATTTCAGGAGCTACCAGCAGGCATTTCCCCGTCATGACAGCGGGCAGGGCAAGGTAATTGTGATCGTATCGGGCGCCCGACTTTATGTCCTTCGAAGTCAGGTTCATCGCCCTCAGCCATGTCGGCAGGATGTCGGGCCGAGACGTGATGTTCAAAATTGGCATTGAACGCGCAATTGAGAGCGTTTTTCCCGCGACGTGATTGGGAGAGCCTACGCATACGAGGGTCTCATTGTAGATTTCCCAATTGTCTGCAGGCTCGATCACGCAAAGGTCGCGTGTAATCAAGATGTCGAAGTCGTCGGAGGATGTCGGTGGAGACAGCGAACTAATGACATCCACAGTGACGCCACCAACCTCGGCGGAAAATGCTTGAAGATTTGGAATCAGAAGAGAGGAAGCGAAGGTAGAAAGCGACGTGCGGACTACAATCCGACTGGCGTCAGGACGATTTCGCCTACGCATTCTCCTGGCGGTGAAGCAGATTGTTTCGAGTGGTTCGGCGACGGTATTGGCAAATACCCTTCCGAACTCCGTCAATTCGCCACGCCGACCGCGTCGCTCGACGAGGTTTGCGCCGAGATAGCCCTGCAGCACGCCGAGATGGCGGCTGACCGAGCTCTGCGTCGTTCCCAATGCATTAGCCGCGCGGGTAACGCTTCCTTCGCGCGCAATGGTCACAAATGCCCGGATTGCATTGAGGGGCACTTCATCGGATTCGGCAGCCATCTTCTGCTCCGGTAACTTCTGCAATGTCCGCTGGGTTGCGACGACGAGCAAGAACGAATGCTCGTCACATTATTCGATGTGTATAGCCGGATTACTGCTTATCAATGATATGTCGCGCACAAAATCGGCCTCATGGTACGATCTGTACGATTTGGCTCGCTAACTTCGATCGCTGCTGGCCGGTTTGTTGCATCTTCAAATGGGCGGAGGGTCGGCAGATCCCTGTTCCCGCCGTAGAGAGCCCGTAACTAAGGACAGGCCGATGGCTCAAACTCTCCCAACAGCGCCAGAATAGCGCCGGAGCGGAGCTCGGCCGGCGAGTATCTTTTCAACCCTCGTTGGCTACGGGGTACTAAAGGTCGCGTTCAGCGAAGGAAGCGGGCTTCAGCGACCCTGACCTCGTGCATCTTCTGAAGCCTGAAAATCTCCTCCACTGGCAGAATCTCCTTATGGGCGTTCTGGACGCCGCCATCGGCGATAATCCGGCGGAATGTCTGCTGCATGCAGGTTGCCCCAGCGCGGATGCCGTAATTGCCGTAGATCACCATGTGGATATTGCCGAGTGCCTTGACTCGCTCCGCCTCGAGATCCGGGTAAGCATTCGGCACGATCACCACCGGCACCGATCCGACCCAGGCGCGGGAAAAGTTCTCGATTTCAAAAGGGGCCCCGTTTTTCGAATGGATCAGGATCATGTCGGCGCCGGCCTCCACATAGGCTTGCGCCCGACGCAGTGCTTTCGCTTCACCAAACCCCGCGATCGGGGCTTCGGTGCGGGCGATGACGAGAAAGTCCGGGTCCCGCCTTGTCGCGACAGCTGCCGCGATCTTGCCCTGGAACTCCTCAACACGCAGCAGTTCCTGGCGTCCGCCGACAGCAAGGCTCGTCACTTTCGGAAAGGTCTTGTCCTCGATAACTATGGCGCTGGCGCCCGCGCGCTCGTACTCCCTGACGGCGTGGATCACATTGATCGCATTGCCATAGCCCGTGTCGGTGTCGGCAACGATTGGCAGCGTCACGCATCCGGCGATCGCGCGCAGCATGTCGAGATGCTGCGTCATCGAGATCAAGCTCATGTCTGCAAGGCCGTCGAGCGCCGACAGCTCAAAGCCAGAGGCCCACAAGCCGTCGAATCCGGCTTCTTGCACCAGGATCGCAGACAGCGGACTTTGGGTGGCCATGATGTGGACAAGGCCGGTCTCGGCCATCCGGGCGCGAAGGCGCATAGGAAATGCGACATAAGGCGAGGCCACCAAGCCACTGCCGGGTGCGACAGCGACGGCGCGATTGGCTGGGGGCATCGGGAGATCTTTCAGGACAGGGCGGCGCAGGCGGCCACAATGCGGTCGCAGGCGCGGGTGAGGTCCTCGAGCGAGGAGGCATCGAATGCGTTGAGCAGATACCATCGCAAAGCTGGTGTCGGGGTCGGTAAGCTCGCCATTGGGCGTCCGGTTGCCGATGACACCTGCGCGCAAGAAGGGAAGACGTAGAAGGTGCCGTCCGGCACCTGCGCCAGCCGGCCATTGCGTCGGCCTTGGATACACCGTTGATGATCAGCGTGCGACCGTAGAGGATCGATGCGACCGCGGCCATAGTGACGACGTCGACGTTGTAGGATAGCTTTTCATAGATGTCATCGGATAGCACGAGAACATGGTCCGCAGCACCGCGGCGAGCGCCAATGGCTCGCTTCGGCTGTAGACCGCATCGGTCGGATTGCAGGGCGAGCTCAGCATCAGCCACTTGTGGTACGAGGCGTGATCGCTGCGTCCAATGCCTCAGGGCGCGGCTTTTTGGAATTCTTGCCGCCAGCGAGCGCTACCATATCGGGGTAGGAGACCCAGCACGATGTCGGGATCACCACCTCGTCACCCTGCGTCGAGGCTGGCGAAGCCTGCGTTGAACACGGCCTGCTTGGTACCGCAACCCACCGTGATCTGCTCGCTCCCGCAGTCGCAATCCAATCTCTTCCCGATCGCCTTGCCCAACGGCTTGACGCCTACTGATGTGTATTTCGTCGTCCCGTCGCGAATTGCCTGGATACCGGCGTCGCAAATCGCGGATGTCGTGTCGAAATCCAGTTCGCTCCGAGTGAGCGTGATCTCATCGAAGTCGTAATCATATTACTCGGCTGCGTCCGAAGTCATGGTTTTGGTTTCTGAGGTGCGGCAACGCTTGAGCCGTCCTGCCGAGAAGCAAACTTGAATCATCATGCAACTAGAGGCGAAACGGAGCATCTGCGAAAACGCAAACGTTGTTGACCGCTTCTACTCGCTGGCAAACTGAGAATCGCGGTTATCGAATGAATTGACCGCAATTGTGATGCTTTGCTCGCATCGCCGGAGATAACCTTCCTACAAGCTCGCCGTCTGATGAAAGACGAACAAGATGCCCGCTATCCAGCGTGTTGGGACGGCGCAGGTACATGGGACGACGTCGGGCCAGATCGAATCATCAGCAGGACGCGAAAGATGGTGCGTCTGGGTTAAAAGTTGCCGACGTCCCGCGACAGAGCTGCGCCGAAGCCCGCCATAGCGCGACAATCGCTTTTTTAGCGATGTCGCGAGCGAGGCAATGCGTTGAGCGGCTGTTGTGAGCTCAGCACTAGCTGCGTCATCGCATATAGCGCGGATTTGGATCGAATTATTCGATCAACGTCATCCAGCTGTAGCACGATAGGTTTTGAAGCTCGATCTACTTGTCGAAGGGGAGAGGATCTCCTGGTCGCGCTTGCGCAAGGGTTCCATGACAGTGGGGAAGTAACGCCGTGGCATCGGTTTCGATCGAAAGCATCAACAAGAATTACGGGCAGACGCCGGTCCTGCGCGGCGTTTCGCTGTCGATAGCGGATGGTGAGTTCCTGACGCTGTTGGGACCATCGGGATGCGGAAAATCGACGCTGCTGCGCATCCTAGCCGGACTTGAGATGCAGGATGCCGGCTCGGTCTGGATCGGCGAGCGCGTGGTGGATGGACTGCGGCCAAAGCGGCGGGATATCGCGATGGTGTTCCAGTCCTACGCACTCTATCCCCACATGAGCGTCGCCTCGAACATGGCTCTGCCGTTGCGCATGCGCAAATTATCAGCCTTGCAACGTCTTCCCCTTCTCAATCGCCTGCTTCCAAGAACGGCGCAGATCACTGCGGACATCGACGTGGAAGTCACCCGTACCGCCAAGTCCCTCGGCGTCGGCCATCTGTTATCGCGCAAACCGGGGCAGCTCTCCGGTGGCCAGCGTCAGCGTGTCGCGGTTGGTCGGGCGATGGTGCGCCATCCAGCCGTCTTCCTGATGGACGAGCCGCTGTCCAATCTCGATGCCAAGCTGCGTGTACAGATGCGTGCCGAGATCAAGGAGCTGCACCAGCGGCTCGGAGTCACCTTCATCTATGTCACGCATGACCAGGCCGAAGCCATGACCCTTTCGGATCGGGTGGCGGTGATGCTCGACGGCGAGCTATTGCAGGTTGCTCCGCCGCAGGACATCTACGCCGACCCCGACAATCGGCGCGTCGCCGAGTTCATCGGTTCGCCCAAGATCAACATACTGGACGGCGTGGTGCGCCAACGTGGTCTAATCGATCTGGCCGGATCGACTCTTGCGATCGAGGCTGATGCACTCGCCGGCGCGCCTCTCACCCTCGGCATTCGCCCGGAGGCATTTCATCTTGCGGACCGCGGTGGGCAGGGCGCACTGACCGGTTCAGTGCGGATGATCGAGCATATGGGCTCCGATTTGTTCGTTCATCTCGATCTGGCGGGCGTCGACCATCCATTGATTGCAAGGTTGCTCGCGGAACGGGCACCTCATATCGCCACTGGCCAGACCGTGCATGTTGGCGTCCGGCCGGACCGCGTGCTTCTCTTTACACGGGATGGGCAGCGTTTGCGCAACGAAGTGCAATCCGGCCGAACATCGGTCTCGCCGATCCGGGAGATCGCTCGATGAGCGTGCCTATTGCTCGTTCGGACGTCTCCCACGAGGCGTCCGCGACGGGTGGTATTCTGACGGTCCCGGCCCGCTCCGCGTCACGGGCGGGCAGGCGTGGCTTTGCGGAAATGCTGGCGGCTTGGACGCTGGTTGGGCCGGCGCTCGTCTCGTTGCTCGTGCTGTTTTTCCTGCCGGTGATCTCTGTGTTCGTCATCGCGCTCACCGACTGGCAGTTCGGGGCGGATTCTTTATCCTTTGTTGGCCTCGCCAACTTTCGTGAGGTCTTCGCTGACGCGGGCTTTAGAGCCTCGCTTCTCAATACAGTCCTCTATGCTCTGATCGTCGTGCCGGGTACTCTGGTTGCCGGTCTTCTTATCGCGCTCCTGATCGAAAGCGGGAAATCCTGCCGCCTATTCTATCGCACCATCCACTTTCTGCCCTTTATGGCGACGGTCACGGCTATGGCTATTGCCTGGGAAGCGCTGCTGCATCCCACGATCGGCCTCGTCAACCAGACCCTCGCCGCCGTCGGCCTCCCGACCGCCAACTGGTTGCGCGATGAAAATACCGTCCTTCCGGTGCTGGGCGTGATCGGGATTTGGCAGAACCTCGGCTACGCGATGGTGTTGTTTCTCGCAGGCCTGAAAAACATCCCGCCAGATCTTTACGATGCAGCCGATGTC
Organism: Bradyrhizobium sp. ORS 86; assembly: GCF_045571475.1. NCBI lineage: Bacteria > Pseudomonadati > Pseudomonadota > Alphaproteobacteria > Hyphomicrobiales > Nitrobacteraceae > Bradyrhizobium > Bradyrhizobium sp. ORS 86. Next base: position 2,287,610 of record NZ_CP120699.1, read on the forward strand.
GATGGTGCTGACACGAGGCTCGACCGGCTTCGCACCGTCACTCTGCCCTTGCTCGGGCCGGTCTCGATGTTCGTTGTCATCGTCGTGGCGCTGAAGGCGTTCGAATCCTTCGATGCCGTGGAGGTCCTGACGCAAGGTGGCCCCGGCCACGCCTCCGAAGCACTACTCTACACGCTCTATCGGGAGAGCTTTGAGTATCTACGCACCGGATATGGCGCGGCCGTTGCCGTCGTCTTTCTCGCCATCATCGTGACCCTCACTTTCGTTCAGGTCCACATCATGGATAGGAAGGTGCATTACCAATGAGCGCCACCACATCCACTCGCCGCCTGTCGCGACCCGCCGCCGTCCTTCGACATGTCGTGCTACTTTTCACCGGAGCGCTCATACTCGTTCCCTTCCTGTGGATGATCTTGCTGTCGCTCAAGCCGTCCGGCGAGATATTCCACGCGTCATTCTGGCCCGCGCAATTCTTCGGTGCCGAGAACTATAAAAAGGCGCTGACCGAAGTGCCGTTACCGCGCTACCTGTGGAATGGCCTGATCGTATGCGCGGTGATCCTGACACTACAAATTCTCGTTTGTGCTCCGTGCGCCTATGGGCTTGCCAAATTGCGATTTCCCGGCCGCGACCAGCTTTTCAAGATGGTGCTTGTCGGTCTGCTCCTGCCGCACCAGGTGCTTTCGCTGCCGCTGTTTATACTCGGGTACAAACTTAACATCCTCAACACCTATACTGCGCTGATCTTTCCCTATGTCGTCTCACCCTTCGGCATCTTCCTGTTCCGGCAATTTTTCAAGACCATTCCGGATGATGTTGTGCACGCTGCCCGCCTCGACGGTCTCTGTGAACTTGCCATCGTCTGGAAGGTAATGGTCCCGATGGCACTGCCGGCCGTCATCGCCTTCTCAATCTTCTCGGTGGTCGGGCACTGGAACGACCTGTTTTGGCCGCTTATCGCCGTGCGCGATCAGTCGCTGATGCCGCCGCCGCTTGGCATCGTGGTCTTCAAGAACGAGGAGGCTGGCAACGACTACGGTCCTCTGATGGCTGCAGCTACCGTTATCGTGCTGCCGCTGGCCAGCGCCTTCGTTGTCGCTCAACGTTGGTTTGTCGACGGCCTGATCGGAGGGGCCGTCAAACAATAGGCTTACCGAAGCGATCGATATTTCGCCTCGGCGTATGCACAGGCGTTGCCCCCGCAATGTGCTCAAATGGACAAGTCCGGAAAGGAACTTCGATGTTCACAATAACGAAGCTCTCCCGCGCAATCGGCGCGGACGCCAATATTGACTTGCGTAAGTTGGCTGAATCGAAAGACCCTGCGGTTGTCGCTGCGGTTCGCGAAGCGGTTCAAACGCACTTTGTCCTTCGCTTTCGTGATCAACACCTATCAGCAGACGAATTTGTTGGCCTTGCATCAGCCTTCGGACATACAAAGACTCTCAAGCGCGCGACGGCGGCGACGAGCGCTCACTTGAGTAGTCATCCTCAAATCAAGGTGGTCTCAAACGTATCAATTGATGGCAGACCGATTGGTGACGGTGGTTCGTCTGAGAACTATTGGCATACTGATGGCACCTATCTGCCGCAGCCCGTCGAACTGACGTTTCTGTATGGACGGGAGTCGCCCAAAGCGAACCCGCCGAAGACCTTCTTCATGAACCTCTCCGACGTCCATGATCGCCTTCCTCGCTACCTGACATCCTATCTGAGCGAACTGAGTTGCATTCATTATTCCAAGTATAACTTCGCACCTGAATATGCCGAGCAAATTGCGGCACTTCCTGAAGGGGCCGATCGTCGGCATATTGGTCCCAGCTTTCCGCTCGTACGCCGAAACCCGCATAGTGGGAGACCATCGCTATATCTCCCGCGCCAACGACAATGCTTGATCGAAGGCCTGACGAGCGAGGAGAGTGAGAAGCTCTCAGACCTGCTATGGACTTATGTCGAAGCCTACAACGACACATGGGGCGACGTGATAGGTGTCAATGATCTCTTCGTTTTCGATAATGGCTACACGCTTCATAGACGTGAGGCGTTCGACACCAGCGAAAGGCGGGTCCTGTGGCATATCGCGACGGAGGGCGAGCCACCGATTCCATATGGGGATGGCGTCCTAGCCAGTGGTCCTCGTAGGTCACCAGGGCGTAGCGGCAACGGCGAACGAGCGTAGACAAGAAATGGTCAGCGGCGAGAGCTGCGGCGGAGTGAAAGTAGGCGGCGTCATGCTGCTTGTGCTCGTTCATCCATGGTCGTGACGACCCACGCGTACTCTCCTTTCGGTCACCCGCCGAGCTGACGTCCTGAAACACAAGTCGCATCATCATTGGAGACATGGAATGGTTCGCCGTCCGCCAACAGCTTCAGAGGCGGCCTCGAGATCGACGGCCGCATTGTTTTCGAACGAGCTGCTTCTCAATGGCGCCACCTTTCCTGCGATTGCGTTTTGGCGCCCGCCCACCGGGACCAATCCGACCGTGGTGTTTTTGCCTGGCGGTGGCCATCTGGCCCGGATCGCGTATGGCCATCCCGGCGCAAATCCAAGGGATTTCGTTGACTTCTGGTTGCGCGAGGTCGGATGGGGACTTCTCGCGGTCTCCTATCCTTGCGACCACCCCGCCTTTCCGCGGCTCTATCCCGAGATGACGGTGAGTGACTGGGGAGCGTCGGTCGCCGCGATCGCTCTGGACCTTTTGTCGAGGTGTCCGGCGCCGTGCCAGGTTGTCGTGGCCGGCTGGAGCATGGCGGGCCGGGTTGTGCGTTCTGTCTGTCACGGACTAGCCCGAGGCGGCCTGCCGGCCATGGGGGTTATCTCGCTTGCTGCGAGCGCTCCGTTTCCAGGCCTAGTGCCGGTCTTCGAGAAGGGTGAGCCCGTGACGGAGACAGGCCTGTGGGATCTCTCGGCCCATGAGCCGGGTCTGCCAACGCGTCACTCAAATTGGTGTGCCGAACTTGCCGCCCAATCGGCCGACAACGACCGCGTGATCATTCCTGAAGATGTCTACCGACGCGACTATCGCGTGAATACGCCGCTGCTGCTGCGCGGCGAGCCGCAATTTCTGCGCTCGCGCAGTGCGATCCTTTCGGTTGCCCAAGTGACGGATGAACTCGGCACCTTCGATTACGGTTCCCATCCGCTGACGGGAGTGATCGCGCCGACGCGGCCTTCCGATGCGCGCCACGCACTGACCGACCCGCTCACCTGGGGTTTCTTGAATGCACAGCAGGTCTTCGAGCGGCACGTTAGCGGCTGCCGCGACCTCTCCACTATCCTTCCGCAGCGCTGGGAGCAGCTGCGGTCGCTGATGTTCGATCTGCCGCGCCGCCTTACTCGTACTGTTTCGGGCGGTCATTTCTTCTTCGTGGGTGAGCGGGGCGCCGAAGCAACCGTACGTCATCTGACAAATCTCGCCTCCGATATCGCATCCCTGCAGGCCGAAGTCTCGGCCATTTTAGGCAGTCAGACGGCATCGACCAACGGAGCATGACAGCTCCAGCCTCTCACACGTCTCATACGCATTCACGCGTATTGAGGCCATCGACCTCTGGACGTCGCTTTTGCCAGTCCGCTATGCAAGGCGCGCACCCCGAATCTGGCCGCGCCGAGCAGAGTTCAATCACATCCAAGTCGCCTATAGTGCCACCGACGCAATCAAGCATGATTTTCTGATTGACGCTCCTCCGATCGCACTGCGCGCGACGGCCGGGCGCTCGTCTTCCCGCTCATGCGACGCCGGGCGCGGTAGCTGGGTGTCAAATGAATAATTGCTGCGATCTCGGTGTGGCTTCCCGTCACCCAAGAAAAGGCTAGACATGCGACGCGGGCGCGGCGGAGCCGCGCCCGTACACGTCCTCACTTCTTGAGAATGAGCTTGCGTGCCTCCTTGGCGGCGTCCTCGAGCGCCGCCTGCGCCGAGAGCTTACGAACCAGGACAAGTTGCATTTTGTCTACGATCATCGCTGCGGCCTTCGCGCTGTTCTCGCCCGGAAACGCATACCAGGCGGTCAGATCACTGAGTTGCCGCAGCGGAACGGTGTAGTTTGGCTTTTCCAGATAACGCTTCTGCAGCTCTGGATCCGACAGTGCGGCCGTGTTGACTGGTGTATAGCCGGTCATTGCCGCCATTATCGCCTGTGCCCGCGGGCTTGCTGCGAACTTGATGTACTTCCAGGCGGCCTCCTGTCGAGCGGGATCCTTGGTTAGGATAATCATTCCGTTTCCGGCGGCCAGGACCTTGCCGTCAGGCGCCAAAGGAATCGGTGTCATAGTCAGACTGAAATGCTGACCGATTTGCCGCTCGTAGTCGGTGAGGAGGCTGCTTGACGTCAAGTAGATCCCGATCTTGCCGCCGACAAAGGACTGGCGGGCGTTGTCACGCGACAAGTCGATCATTCCGGCTTCGGCGGCGCGCTTTGCGGTCGTCATCGCGGCAAGCCCTTGCCGCTGGTCAAAGGCGATGTCGCCCTCGTCCTTGGTCATCATCCTGCCGCCATCGGCAAAAAGCAGAGTTTCGAAGCCCCACGCCCCATTGGCGCTATATTCCATGTAAAACCCGCTGACGATCGGGTCCCGTTCAGCGATTTTCTTTGCCAAATCGAACACACCGTCCCATGTGGTCGGCAGGTCGGCGGGGTCAGCGCCAGCACGGGCGACGAGCGCATTGTTGTAGAACAGCACCGGCGTTGTCAGCGAAAACGGAACGGCGTAAGTTTTATCACCGGTTGGTCCGATGTTTCGGATGGCGTCGGCGATGCCTTGTTTCTTCCACTCCGCATCGGCCGCGATGAAGCGGTCGAGCGGCACGGCAAGCCCGCGATCGGCGAACAGCCGTATATAGTTCAGGCCCTCGTGTGAGACGTCAGGCGCATCGTTAATCAATGTGGCACGCAGGGTATTCTGCAGCAGGTCGTCGTAGCTCTTTGCCGTTTCGAACTTGATTGTAATGTCGGGATACGTCTTCATGAATTCGGCCGCAACGGCGTTGTACATCGCGGAGAAATTCGCCGGCGAGTAGCTGACGCGCAGTTCCAGCGCGTGAACCGTATTGGGGCCGTGGCCAACAATCGCGACCAGGACGAACAAGGTCACCGCAAGCAGACGTCTCATTGCTAGTCTCCAATTTTTGGGAACGAAGGGAGCGAGCACCTCAACTGGCAGATCGTCCTGCCGGTGTGGTTTGACCGGCATTGGCATTGATCGCCGGCGAGACACCGAACAGGTGTTTGGGAAGGCGTTCTTCAAGCTCAGTTGTCTCGGTTGATCAATAACGTGAGCGTTGGCGTGGCTTTCGATCCCGCCACAGTAATGAAATCGTTGACCCCACGGAACATGCCGACCGGCGAAGAACTTCAAGATGCTGCTCGCAACATGCGAATGACATGCATCGACATTTGATGAGAGCCCACGCAATATGCGATCGTGGCCTGCTTCGGGAGGCTTGATAGTCATCGAATTACGCTTGTCGGCACGACCAATGACAGAAGGGGCGGGCGTGGGCCAACTCGCCAAGGCGACGCCATCAGCGTCGCCTTCTTGCACCGGCTTGAACGCGGATATTCCTCATCCGATCCTCAATCTCGCGTCGGCCCGTTTTAGCTCCTCGCTCGGTGGCTCTTCGGCTTCAGCTTGTCCAAGCTCGGAGCGGCGTTGGTCACATGCGACTGTCGCGGCTCGCTAGAAGAATATCGAGGTAGACGCCGAAAAGTTCAGAGCATGGCCGATTTGGGGGGTGTATGTGATGCTTGTCGGGTGATCGATATATGTCAGCCCTATGCTCGCATATATTCCGGGGCCAAGATGTGCGGTATAGGTCCCTGAGATCGCCTTAGCGTCCCGATGCACGAGATTCCCCTTAGCCGCTGCAGCATCTACTGCAAAGTTGCTCCAAACCGTGTCGGTCGCAACAAGCGAGATCTGGTCACTAGGCCGGCGATCAAAAAGTCCCTTCGCATAAAGCCGAACTTCGTAATACTGGCTGACCTTATTGAGGTCAGGCGGAACGCCCATGACCGAGAATCCACCATAGATGCCGCGAGATGCGGTCTCCCGAGCATCGCATTGCCAGAGTTGCCTATCGGCAGCGACGTAATAGAGGCTATTCTCGTCGGCTCTCGGTTGCGTTGGATAGGCCAAGTTCGTGTAGTGGCTGTTGTTGAAGCCAACACCCGCCCGCAACCACGTCTCGGGTAAGCCGGGAGCAGCGCCATTCCGATAGCCGCTTTCGTCGAGCAACAGAATACCCGCGTTGGTTGTACTCCAGTTCAGGCCCGTTGGATTTGTAGTTATGTGTGCAAATACCCCGTCTGGACTAGTGGAGCGCTGCAATGACACCTTGTTATACAAGCGGTCATCAAAATGGTACGTCAGGTTGAGAGTTGGCGTTGGCGCCGGCGCAAAGTTCATCCCTCCCTGATACAGGACATTCGACGAGGGTCCGAAAACGTTCGCTCCTGGATTTCCTCCGACCACTGTGCCGGCTAACTCATATGAATTCATCAGATAGCCAACTTTGAGCTCGATCTTCCGATCGAAAAACGTCTGGTAGTAAGCAATCGTGTTTATTCCCCATCTATCTGGGCCACCAGGCTGCCATGTCCAGGATTGCTGTTCGGTTCCGACAATGATTTGACCGTCCGGAATCCCATATCGACTCAGATCATAGGTTACCATCATGTAGCTCAGCGTGTAGAAGGTCGGATTCTGTCCGCTATATAGTTGATTGGCGATGGTGCTCTTGGCTGCGTTCGGTAGAAGATTGTTCACATAGGTATTTTGCGTCCAGGCAATGTAACCGATCCCGATCTCTGCCAGCGCGGATCTTGCGCCACCTTTATCCTGAACGACAGTATCGGCTGGACCAGGTAAGTTGACCTCCAGTCCCTTTATGCGAAGGCTTTCGAATTTCGCGAATTTGTCGGCCTGTGGGATCGTAGCTTGTGCCGGCGCCAAGCGGCCACCAAAACGCGCTGCTCGTGTTTTTCTAATCTCGTCGGATCTTCCGGCCGGGGCTCTCTTGCTTTGAACGGTTCTCTTCGTGCTCTCATCGGCAGTGCTGCTTTTTTGATCAGAAATATTAACCGTTTGCGCCAGCGCAGATCCGTTGAAGAGACCTGCTGCTAAGGCACATGCGACCACAAGCTCCGCGTGTCTAGGTGGACGACAGCTGAAGGGATGTCCTGAAGCCGAGTATGGCGGCTTTGTCTGATCGTTTGGTCGATCGTGTACGCTGGCAACATCGTTGCTATTTATCTTGACCTGCATAGGATCCCCGAGACGCGGTGAGAACTCTTGACGCGTTGTCCTTCGCACCGAGACCGCAACGCAGGGATGACGATCATTGAATAAGTCGATGTGAACGCATCTAAAATGCGATAACGGTGGCTATCCAGGCAGAAGCCCATATCGGGAGAGTAGACCCTCGGGCTGCGGGGGGAGATGGCTCGCAATTGTCGCGTTAAGTATGGAGGTGTTGGCAGTTGTTCCAAGTATTAATGGGCACGACGATTAACACGGGTCTCTCGCCAAAGACACCGAAAGGAAAATGCCGGATAAGAACGGGCCACCCCCTTCACGGGTGGTGAGACCTCAGGACACCCGCTGCACTGATGATGCGCTAACAGGTGAACCTGCGATTATGATTCTCAATGGGTCGTGAGCCAAAACTCTGATCGTGGCCTCTGCGAACAGCGCAAGTTCTGACAAGGAATTTAGCCGTCCTGCGAGCCTCTAAGGCGGGGCTCTGCTCATAATGACATCAGTGAGCCAGTCGACAGCGACACAACCGGACGTGTCCTGGTGCCGACCAAGAAAAGCCTCGAGCTCCGTTGCGATCGTTGCAGCGCCAGACTGAGCAATGGCCGTTTTTATATGTCCTGAATGGCAGTAGCCGCGAAATTGCTTTGCGGTAACACTCTGGCGCCATTCCAGCTTATGGCACTCCACAGCCACGAAATCGTGACGCGAACGAAGTTCCGCCTCAAAATCAGCTTTCCCATAGCCGCCCCAGAAATCAGAGTAGTGACCTCGACGAAATCCGGGGATGTGGCGTTCTTGAAGACTGGCGAAATCATCGAGAAATGCGCTATCCCAGTACCGATGAGTGTTCTGTAGCAGCAACAATGTTCCGGAAGGCTTCAGCACCCGTGCGGCTTCCTGGTAGAAAAGCGGCCTGTCGAACCAGTTGGCCGACGTTGCTGCTGCGACAAGATCGCATGAACGATCTGGAAGCGGGAGCATCTCAGCAAACCCGACAATGACGTCGAGGCCACGAAAGATGGCGGATCGCTCCTTGGCGACGGCTGCCATATCCGGGTTCGCTTCAATACAGGCTAAGCTCTCAATGCTCGGAACTGACGCCATCAGTTGCCGGCTGAAGATCCCCGTTCCCGCGCCGACGTCTGCGGCCGATCGCAGCGGCGAAAGTGGCGAATGATAGTCTGAGAGGAGACCAAAAACGTCGCGTGGATACCTGGGTCGATATTCATCGTAGTCGAGAGCGGAGCCATTATAGAGCTGCCACGTCACACGATCGTTCATGACGAGTCCCTCAATCAAGAAGCAAACGAGCGAGAGAGTAGATCCCTCGCTGGCAAGTCCGTTCAGACGAGTTGATCGTAAGCGTGGCGTTGAGGCCCTTGAGAATTTTTGTACTCAGTCCTGAGAGGACCGCTAGAAGAGTCATCTTCTGCAAGGGTGCTCACAATGGACGACCATTCGGACGACATAAGACGACCGTTGTCACCGCGTATCGAAGTGTACGCAGGCGCAGGTCGAAAGCGCTGGCCGGACGATTTGAAGGCACAGATTGCCGCGGAAAGCCTTGAGCCGGGGGCGATTGTCACAGATGTCGCGCGTCGCCATGGGTGCCGGCCCCAACAGGTGCACGACTGGCGGCGCCGGGCGCGTTTGGGCCAGTTGGTGCTGCCGGCTTCGGCGGACACGCTGTCGTTCGTGCCGGTGGTATCGGAATCGGCGCTACCGGCGGCCGCAGAGCCCACCGGGTCGCCGGAAGCAGCCGTTGTGACGGTTGAACTCCAGGGGGCACGCGTGGAGGTGCGAGGGACGCCTGGCCTTGCTGTGTTGAGTGATGTGTTCTTGGCGCTTCGACGGACACGTTCATGCTGACGCCGCCCGCGAGCCTCATGATTTACGTGGCGACGCAACCTGTGGACTTCAGAAAAGGTGCGGAGGGCTTGGCGCTGTTGGCGAAGGAGACGCTGGGCCATGACCCGATGAAGGGCGTGGCGGTGGTGTTCCGTGCGAAGCGCGCCGATCGGGTGAAGATTGTCGTCTGGGATGGCAGCGGCCTTGTGATGTATTGGAAGCGGCTCGATGGCAGCGGCTTCAAATGGCCTCCCATCGTGGCCGGCGTGATGCGGATGAATGCCGCCCAGCTGTCCGCGCTTCTGGCCGGCATGGATTGGACGCGGATGCACGCGCCTCGAATCCCGCAGCCGAAAGCACTTGCGTAGGACATAAAATCTTCGCTGCATCGGGGCGCGAAGCATGGCAGACTTGGGCCAATGAGTGATTTGCCTGATGAGCTGCCGAGCGATCCAGCCGAGCTGCGTGTCTTTGCCGCGGCTCTGCTGGATCGCTGCGCCAGGCTCGAGCGGTTGCTCAAGCTTGCGAAGGATGCGCAGTTCGGTCGATCGTCGGAAAAGCTGGACGCTGATCAGCTGCAGCTTGTTCTGGAGGACATCGAAGAGGCCGTCGCGGCTCTCGAAGCAGCTGAGGATCGCGCCAATCCCAGAGCCCGCGAGAAGAGAACTGCCAAGCGCAGAGCCAACCGTGGTCAGCTTCCGGAGCATTTGCCACGCATTGTCGAAACGCTGATGCCGGCTGCAACCTGCTGCCCGTGCTGCAAAGGCGATCTCGTTGAGATTGGTCACGATGAGAGCCAGAGGCTCGACGTCGTTCCGGTGCAATACAGGGTGATCGTCACCCGCCGGCCCAAGCTGGCTTGCCGCGCCTGTCATGGCGTCGTCCTCCAGCACGCTGCGCCCGAGCGATTGATCAAGGGGGGACTGCCCACCGAGCGTCTCGTCGCGCATGTAATTGACGCCAAGTATCATTGGCATTTGCCGCTCTATCGTCAGGCGCAGATGCTGGCGACCCACGAAATAGCGCTGGACCGTTCCACGCTCGCCTTCTGGGTCGGCTACGCCGCCCAGGAATTGAAGCCCTTGTGGCATCGTCTGCGCCAGCTTCTGCTCGCCTCTTCGAAGCTCTGTGTCGATGAGACCCCGGCGCCGGTGCTGGATCCAGGGCGCGGCAGGACCAAAACCGGCTACTTCTGGGCGCTGTCACGCGATGACAGGCCCTGGGCCGGACCTGACCCACCTGGCGTGGTTTACGCCTATGCACCGGGCCGTGGGGCCGTTCATGGCTTGAGGCTGCTCGAGGGCTATCGCGGCATCATCCACTGCGACGGCTATCAGGCTTACAAGACCATGACCCGAGAGACGCGTGCGGACGCCTTGTCCGGAACGCTCGCCTTCTGCTGGTCGCATCTGAGGCGCCAGTTTGTGAAGATCGAGCGCGAGGCTGCTCCGGCGCCAGCTCCGGTTGCCCGCGAGGCTCTTGAGCGCATCGCCCAACTTTACGCGGTCGAGAAAGCGCTCCGCGGCCGATCGGATGCCGAGCGCCGTGCTGGCAGGCAGGCGCATGCCCGACCTCTGGCTACAGCCTTGAAGCAGTGGTTTGAGGCCAAGCTTGATCACCTTGCACAAAAGAGCGACACGGCGAAGGCCTTGCGTTACGCGTTGCGTCATTGGGACGGCCTGACGCTCTACCTTGATGACGGGCGCATCGAGATGGACACGAATGCTGTCGAGCGTGCGATGCGGCCGATCAAGCTCAACGCCAAGAACTCCCTTTTTGCCGGTTGCGACGAGGGCGCCGAGAATTGGGCAGTTCTGGCTTCGTTAATCGAGACCTGTAAGCTCAATGGCGTCAGCGCCGAGCACTGGCTCGCTGATGTTCTCGCGAAGCTCGTCAATGGTTGGCCTGCGGCGCGACTGGACGAACTGCTCCCTTGGGCGTCGATCTACACGATGCATGCACACGATCCGAGGCTGGCGGCATGAGCCTGAACACGACCGCGGTCCGGATCAAGGTGACCCTCAAGGATGTGAAACCGGAGGTGATGCGATGCCTTGTCGTGCCGCTCACGCTGCGCCTTGATCGGCTGCATCTGACGCTTCAGGCGGCGTTTGGCTGGACGAACAGCCATCTCTTCGAGTTCCTGGCCGGCGAAGGACGTTGGGGTATCCCTGATCCCGATGGAGATTTTGGCCCTCAGCCCATCGATGCCCGCAAGACGCGGCTCTCTAATATCGTTCAGGAGACCGGCGCGAAGACGATCCATTATCTCTACGACCTCGGCGACAGCTGGGATCACGTGATCAAGCTTGAAAAGTGGTTCGACAACACGACAACGGAGGGACTTCCGTTCTTGCTCGAGGCCGCTGGCCGTTGTCCTCCGGAAGATGTCGGCGGTGCGCCAGGCTATGCTGAATACCTCGACGCCATCAGCGACCCCACCCATCCGGAGCACGAACATATGCGCCTCTGGGGCCCGGAGCAGTTCGATCCCAACGTCGTCGACCGGAAGGCGCTTGAGGCCGCTGTCAATGCGTTGTCCGACATATGGAAGCCGCGCCGGCGCACCACGCGCTCAAAATAGACGTCAAGCGCCAATCAAATGGGCCTCAGAGCTACGCTTACAGTTGATCGTCGTAGAGGACGAAGCCAGTTGGCTCACTAACCGCTCGCGCCTATTCCAAGACAACGAATTTTCGTAGGTTCCTGAGCGAGCGTGAGTTCATCGCATCCACAATCAACCACGTAGTCCATCTTATTGAAGCACGCTCGAGGGGCAGACTACAAACACCGGTAGCTGAAGAGCGAAGGTAGCGTGCGTATCACGATCCAATTGACGTCGGGTCGATTACACCGGCGACCGTCCTATTCCGGCAGTGCATCAAAACAATCTCTGATGTTATCCATGCGGCTCGGTTCGACGGTCTCCTTGAACGTGCAGTCGTGTGGAACTAATGATGCCCACGGCGCTGCTCGCGATCATTGCCTTTGCGAGATTCTCCGTTGCTTCGGTGTCTAAGGATCTCTTGGAAGACCGCTGATAGCGCTGCGCTGGGATTGATGCCTTAGAGCGCGCCCCTACGAAGGCATCGATTACCATGGCAGCAACAATTATTCCCGCGCGAACGTTGGAACGGTCATTTCGAAACCGAGAGGGAACAGCGCTCGTTTGCCGATAACAGCATCAATGAGCAGACCGCTTGCGGCTCAATTCGAGATATGAAGGCTGTCCGTTCGAATTTCACGTCATCAAAAGACAGGAGTCCGCCACGATGCATACGCAGCATTCTTGCCGGTGACGATCGCCCGGTAGATCTCCATCAACTGTCGTGTGATCGCTCCAGGTTCGCCATTTCCGACGACTATGCGGTCTACAGAGGTCACCGGAGTGATTTCGGCACCGGTGCCACAATAAAATACCTCTTGGGCTAGGATAAGTTCCGTTCGATCGACATCGCGCTCGACGGTATCTAGCCCAAGATACTCGCGGGCTAGCTGAATAACGGTCTGGCGCGTGATCGACTCTAATATGTCGTTGGTTCCGCTCGGCGTGATCAATCGATTATCGCGAACGATAAATACGCACATCGCTGGCGCCTCGGCCAGCTTTCCTCTTGAATTGAGGAGAAAAGCAACGTCGTAACCATCGAGTTGAGCCTGCATGATGGCCAATCGAGCGTTGTGGTAATTCGCGTTGCATTTGATGCGTGCGGGCATAACGTTGTCCGGCATGCGCATCCAGGAACTGATCTGGGCAGAGGCGCCTTCGATGGATTGTTTAGCGGTCGCCCGCGGCAACGCCGTAATGGCGGTCCCGACAGGGCCCGTTGCTCCCAACTCGCCAGGCCCATCAATAAAAGCCATCATCCGGATATGCACGGTTGTGCGAAATGCGTTTGCGCGACAGAGGCGAACGAGTGCCTCGGTCAAGTCATCGCTGAACATCGGCTGATCGAATCGCATTGCTCTTTGCGAGAAGGCATACCGTTCAAGGTGCTCTGCAACGCGAAAGAGGTACAATTGCTGTGCCTCTTCGTTCCAATAGCCGCGGAGTCCTTCGAAGACACCTATGCCATACTTTGCCACCGGGGCGAATACATGCACCCTGGCGTCATCCCATGGGACAACTCGGCCGTTGAGATAGGCAAATTCTGCCGCCGACATCTGTGTTCGCACCTGTGCTCGGTTGACATTATGCACGAAACTAAGCTCGACCGGCGAGCAAGTCCGCTATGACCCTTAGCCCTCGTCGAAGCCCCTCGTGCGTTGAAGGAGCGATCAGCGACGCCCTGATGTGTCCCTTGATGTCGGTACCGGATGTGGCGAACACACGCGGATGTCTCAGTGTCACGCTCTTGCCGGCGGCTGCTTGGATGAACGCCTCTATTGTCCAGGGGGGTGGTAAGTCGATCCAGACATGCAGAGATGATCTGTGCGTGCGCATGAGACCGAGATGCCCGAGCATCTGCTGCGCAATATCTTGTCGGGCCGCAATCTCGCTGGATATCTGTCCGGCAATTTCGCACGCGGCGCCACTTTCGATCAGGTGGGTAATAACGGCCGCGGACAAGCCGGGTACGAACCAAGAAGAGACGCTTGGGATCGGTCGAAGAAGATCGGCAAGGCCGTCCTCCGATGGTGCAATGAGATACGCTGTCCTTAATCCGATCCCCATACATTTTGAGACGCTCATTAGGTACCAGGTGAGGTCGGGAGCAATCGAAGCAAGCGGGGGCGGCGCGTCCTCGGTTATATGACCATGGACATCATCTTCGATAATCGGAACGGTGTACTTGCGTGCGACGTCGGCAACCCTCCGTCGGCGCTCGATCGACATAATCGAGGTCGTCGGATTGTGGCCCGTCGGGTTAATGTAAACTGCTCCAACCTTGTGAGCTTTGCATACCGCCTCAAGGGAATCTTCACGCAATCCGTCTTCGTCTATATCAACAGGTAAGACGCTGATCCGTCCCAACGTCGCGAGTTGGCCAATCGCCGCATAGGTTAGCTTTTCCGTCGCAATTGCGGTCCCTTGTGGCGCAAGGTGCGAGAACAGGATCATGAGCGTGTTCTGGGTTCCGCCTGTCATCAAAAGGCGGGCAGGGTTGGGCACCGCACCGAGCCGTCGCCCCAACCAGTTCGCTGCGACTTGCTTGTCACGAGCACTCCCATGGAACCGGTGGCGCAGCATGGTGCCGGCAAGATCGGGTTCGCGCGCCACCGCTGCGAGGCTTCTCTCAACATATTCGCGGAAAATTGGCACTTCAGGCGCCGTCGTTCGCGTCATATCAATTGGTGCCGTCGTTTCGTCCGCGGACATTGGAATTCCCTTCAGAGGAAACCGCTACAGCGCACCAGGATCAAGTACTGGCTGTTGGCCCCGATCGCCATCGGCCAAGTACCAGAGCAGGGGCGGGTGAGATGACATTCGACTCAAGATTGATCATATGTAATCCGGAATCCGGTCCTGACCCAGATAGCGCGAATCCTTGATGCAATAACGATTGCTCTGCGCGCAGTAGAAGGAGCGTCAAACTGATCTCCATTCTCGGGAAGTGACCGGGAGCCCATTGATAACCATGGTCGCAGCCAAGGGGAAAATATGAAGAACCATGATGGCCAATAACGCCCCCAGCCTGTTCCGCCCAATGCAGGACGAACCGGTCATCGCGAGCTGTCGATTTCGAAGGTGCGAGGGCACTGATCAACGTCGTATCTTCAGAGGTCGAAACCGATAGCAGATGGCAGCTACTTCTTAGCTCAGCTGGGGAAGAGCGGCGCGGAGAACACCGCCGATCTATTCTCGCCTTAGTGGCGGGCGGCGTACAGGATATCGAGGTGGCATCTTTCGACGAACGTGCCAGCCGGCGATACTTGATCAAGTAGAGAGCGCAATTGTTCTTCGAATTGATCTCTTCTCTCGGTCAGTACGCCCGGGCTCGCCTTCGACGTGGAATATATGTACTTGACCAGCGTCTCAGCAGTCCACGATACCGTGTAAGGGATGTTCTGTCTTGTGATGTTCGGAAACCTCGAGCTGCGGAGAATGTCTTCGTTGCTCATAACCAATTCCCGGCGTCTATCTTCGCGTCCCGCAGGAAAATATCCACCCCACCACTGGTGCACGAAATCCCAAATCCTATTCCACCAATCGTTCGGTGCGGCTTCGTCGCGAACCCTTGTGATGATCGAAACCTTGCCGGACGACAGCAGGCGTTGATCAAGCGTCTCCATAACGAGTGATCGGTCCATCCAATGAAAGGCGCTTGCAATCGTTGCCCCGTTGTACCCGGCTAGGGCCACGTCCATCTCCTCCGCCATACTTTCGAATAGCGAGATGTTCGTCAGACCGCGTTCTGCGGAAAGTCGGTTGGCCTCATCGAGCATTCCCCGATTTGGATCGACGCAGTCCACATGTCCAATGCTGGGTGCAAGTCCAAGTCCGATCTGTCCGGTACCACATCCAAGATCAAGAAGCCGGCTTTCGGGTGTGAGAGCGAGCTGGTCTCGAAGCGATTTGAACAGCTCGTGTGGGTATTCGGGCTGATACCGGGCGTAATAAAATGCCGCTCCCTCAAAGATGCGACTTGCCAACATCCCACGCTCCTTACCTAATACTGCCAAATTCGGATTTGACCGCGTTGCCAGTCAAACCCGAACGACGCCGACGATGGTTCAAGGTTCGCTGACCGAGGCCACAGGCTCGAAGCGGTTTAACTCAGAATCCTGAATGCGAGGGCCGACGAAGCGACGATGGCGAATAGTGAGATTGCGACGTAGGCCGCCATATTCGGCGGTGATACGCGAATGGGCGCGACGTGCAATCCTGCTAGTACGATGAAAATGCTGACCGTGAACGTCACGAACAATTCATCAGGAACGAGCGGTCTGGCCAGAAAAGCGGTAGCCAAGACAGGAATGTCGTACGATAGCGGCACCCCCAAAAAGCACCCGTCGGTTGATCTGCCGAAATTGGCAAAGTAGCTGAGCCTAATCGCCCCAGCTACGAGCAGAGCGCTTGAGGTCACCAGGGCGAGGACGGAAGCGTGACTGAGTTGGATTACAATTGCTGCGGGCAAGACGGCTCCGTAGATAATATCACCGAACCCATCGAGGCTCTTTCCCATTTTCGCAACGTCGGGGTCGCGGTTTTCCGTTCGAGCCGCCACGACCCCATCGAGGTGATCTGATAGAACGGCCCAAAGCGCGGTCGCTACCGACAGCTCAAGGCGCCCGGAAAGAGCAAGAAATAAGCTGACCGAAGAGAAGAGAAGACCGCCGATTGTTATGGCGTTCGCGGGATCCCAGAGATATTTGAGCATTGGACGTTCACCTGCCGCAGGTCATGCCTTGGCGTTACGCTCCTCTGAAGATGCGCTCTGCGATGCGCAGGTCCTCAGCATTGTCGATTTCGTACCACCTGACGTCATCGCATCGCGCCACGGCAAGCTGCAGACCGCGTCTTTCCACGAGGTAGGAAAGAAGTTCCTCCGTGTAGGACTGGATCGCTCCGGACCCAATGATGTCGTCCAATGCCGGAACGATCGTTGCTCTGAGAGTGGGCGCTGAAAGTCGTAGTAGGTTCATCGTCTTGAAAAGCGTTCGTCCATCCGCGACCAGGTTTGCAGCGGTTTGTTTCATTCGGAAGCCTGAGATGAAGCCGCTATCCGACAACAGAACCGCCGACCCTTCCATTAAGTCAGCAAAAGGAGCGACTGCAGCAACGTCGGTCGCTTGGCTGAGCATCAGATACCGCAACGCATCCTCCTCGAAGAAGACGTCTCCTTCGAGAAGGTAGCAGTCGCCGGAAAGCAGTGTCCGGCGCGCCAGCCACAGCGAATAGGCACTTCCGGTACGGTCATAGGCCGATGATTCGACGTAGTTGATTTCGATCGCGCCGAACCGGCGATCACATGCGTATTGAATGGCATCCTTGCGGTAGCCAACGACGAGCGTGACCTCTTCGACGCCGACTGCCTCCAGATTACGCAGGGCATTGTGGAGGATCGGCGTGCCATTGACCTCGACCAGGGGCTTCGGTCGCAGATCGGTTAGCGGTTGTAGCCGAGAGCCGACGCCGGCTGCGAGAATGACGGCTTTCTTGGGGGCGTTAATAGCCATTTGAGGAGGTCGCTTGATCGTCGAGAGGCATCGCGTCTTTGTTCCATGGCATCGGTCCAAGGCATCGAGACTTGAGATGAGCCAACGGAGCTTGGTCAGACCGCATGACTTCGGCGCCGGCGTGCTCACGAGGTTTTCGTGTGTCGCCGAGGTGCCCCTTCAGATGATCGATGCGCAAAGGTGGGAGCGTAATGGTCCATTTCGCGGCCATGAGCGCTCTCCCTCTATCGGCAATGTCGCTTGCGGTTGCATGGTGAGGTCTGCCGAGAGCTGCAAAGGAGAACCCGATTCGGAGGGGCCAGGTATCATGCACGTCGGCTGGCTCAATGCGCTGGTAGAATCGACCGACCATTTCGCGAAAAGGAGGGGATCGGATCGAGGCATCTCAGCAATGCACTGGCTCTAGGTAACGGTGTTCATGCCAGGTCATGTCATCTCCAATATGAGGATGACCGAGCGCCTCGTTGGAAAATGCAGATAACAGGGCAGACGATTGCATGGCGGCGCTCCTTCGGGTACGTGGCAGCGTGAATAAGGCTATTGCCGAATGTCGTCAGGATGTAGGTATCGCGCTTCTGCACTGGCGAGCTCATTGTAGTCCAACAGCTCGAAAACCTCGTCGAGCGTTGCAATACTGTGCTCAATGCTCGCAGTCGTCTCCTCAGCGGAGATGCGATCGCAGATCTGTCGCATTGCCCCTATTGCAGCTCGCATGGAGTGGTTGGCCCAGATCACCGTGGAAATGTGGGCTTTGCGATAGGCAGAGACCGGCGTTCGATAGTATTTCGTTGGAACGATCACAACCGGAAGTCTGTTCTGCCAGGCGCGCATGAACGCAAGGATCTCGTCCGCGGCGCTCCTTCGCGAGTGAATGAGGATCGCATCGGCTCCGGCGTCGGCGTAAGCGTGAGCGCGCGAGATCGCTTCGTCCATTCCTCGCCCGGCGATTAACGCTTCGATGCGCGCCACGAGGATGAGATCGTCCGCGACCGTATCCTTCACCGCACGTAAGCGGCCAGAGAATTCATCAATGTCGGCGAGAAGATGCCCATCACCAATAAACGAATTTGTCTTCGGAAAGCAGCTGTCTTCCAGTGCGACGCCGGCGGCGCCGCGCTGACGCAGCTTGCGCGCCAGTAGGCGAGCGTTATTGAAATTGCCGAAGCCGCCGTCGCCGTCGACGAGGACCGGAAGCTGGCTCGTATCCACGATTCGCTCGACGACGTCGACGACTTGACTCCATGATGCTTCGTTGGCGTCGCGGTAACCTAGCGAGCAAGCTATCGATAGACCCGATGCCCAGAGGCCCTTGAAACCTGCACGCTCAGCGATCGCGGCGGAGAGGCCATCATGCGCTTCCATGAGGAACGAAAGGTCGCTGCTGCAGCAGACCTGAGCCCGCATCAGTTTAGCAAATGAGGAATTCGCGGATTGAGCAGAGCCATTGGCGTGGACAAGTGGTGTTTGGTCTTGCATGCCGATTCCTTGTGCACTTGACCGGCCGACGTTCATCCGTGAAGCTGACATGCATCTGTCATCTCGATCAATCACGAGGGTTGGTAGTTGACTTGAGCTCAAATGGCTGGGACCCGCTGTAAGTGCCAAGCTTTTTGGTTACGCCGTCAGAGCTGACTGGAGAGCCCTTCAGTTCGTCAGCTTGGATCCTAGTTCTGGTAGCGACAGAATGATCGTCGGCGGCCGCCTTCTACTGTCTCCAGTTCCACGGCTTGGGGCGCGGTCTTCGGCCGCAATCCTGGTATCTGAGCTATTGGCAGGGCCGCGGGGCCAGTCTGAGACCCGAGCGCGGCCGATGATTGAGCCGACCTGAGGGCCGCCAGGGTCTCTGATGTCAGGTGTGCGACATGCCGTCGGGGCCATGACACGTCGGATCGAGCAAATAGCCTTCACAAATCAAGCTATCGCGACTGGCATAAGCCTTGATAGAGCACGTCGGCAGTAGCGCATGTGAAAGGAGCAGCAGTGGTGGCTTACAAGATCATAGGCTTTCAATGGATTGTTTGGAGCGAGCACAAAGGTGACAGTTTCAACGACTCGACCGATCGCAACTGGGGAACCCATGTGGTTTTATCAGTGTGATCGATTACTGGATCATGGTTCGCGACAACATCGTTGCGCGCTCGCGCCTTGGCGCCGCACCTGTGCCTGGCCCTGCACCTGCCGGCGCCGATATTCGTGAAGCTGCCGAATTCAAGAGCCTGGAAGCCCAGGTGCGGCGCATGGACGCCGACGGACGAACTGCGGTTGATTGGGTTAACGTCAATACGCTGTCGCTCAATATCCTGTCGCATCGATCCAAGGATATACGGGTCGCCTGTTGGGCGACTTACGGTTTGTTTCGGGTCGAGGGATACGAGGGGCTTGCCGTCGGCCTCGGCGTCTTGCGCGGCATGGTGGACGTGCATTGGGAGCGGTTATTTCCACCGATCAAGCAGGAACGTGCGCGGGTCGCAGCGGTCGATTGGCTCGTTGGTCGCCTTGGGCCGGAATTGGCCGGGAATGTGCCGATCGAGGCTGATTCTTCGGCGGTGATCGCCTCTTACGATGTGCTTGATGATCTCGTTCGCCAACTTAGCGGGAAACTGGTGGACAACCAGGCTCGATTGGAGGTTCTGTTACGCGCTCTGCAATCGCCTTACGAACGGGCCAACCACGCGATTGCTGCAGCAGCTGAGCATGCGGGTGAAGCGGTCCAAGCCGCCGAACGGGCCGCGGTCACATTGGCCGAATCCTCATCGCCTGCATTGCTCAACCAGTAGCGCCGAATTTAGCCTGCACGGGCCGAAGCGGCATCCCGTTCGAGCCACGACCGCCGGCAGGATCACTCAAGTGTCACGGGCCGCACAGTATCTGCAACGCGCCCGAAGCTTGACCTGGCCAATACCGATTGTTGCGCCAGTTGGTCCTCTGTGAACCTTGGGCCGGACCAGGTGCGGGTCTCCGGCCTTATCTGGCTCGCCGATTGATCAAGGCTGATGGAATAAAGACATAGGTATCCATCCTATCCAAGTGCGCTACGGCGTCTCACTTTCGTTGTATTTGGCGTACCAAGGACCCGATCTTTCCCCGGGCGTCATTCAGATCCATGGCCGAACCAAGTGGGCAGCGCGCCGCTATCATGATCTCCTTGGCTGGCAACCGCCCGAATGGTGGGATGACCGGGTGCTCCTTCGTTCCAATCGAAAAAAGTGGGGCGTTCCATCGCGTAACCGCGTCAATCATCGAATAACAGCGACAGCACAACCATAAATCGTCACAAGGTTGCTGTGTCCTTAGCGTGCAATTCAAAACATGAGGGGTACACTGCGATGCCAAGTGCCGACTGGAGATCAGAGAGCGCATATCATGGGGTCAAGAAAGCAGAAACTGCGGACATAGCCTGGGAGTGGCTACGCCGCGATCGCGAGTACCAAAAGGACTACAGAACCCCTGTCAGCAACAAACGATCCAGCGCGACGGATCACTTCCGGCGGAAGTGGGGGCTGACGTTTCGCGGCTGACCCGCAAAAGGCGTTCGACAAACAAGCTGTTTTCTGGGCGCCCGAGGCGCTGTCGACCGTGCTAGCCGTCCGCCCGGCGATCTGCTCGACGGCGTCCAAACTGTATGAGCTTGATTTCGCCAAGCTGGCAGGCAGCGAGCTTCGCGAGGCTCCAGATGGATGGCATGTTATCGTGCCGCTCGGCGGAGCGAAGCATCGCCTTTGGCTAAGAGAACGTCCACCGAGCAGCTCAGTAGTTGCCGTCGACCTGCCACTCGACCGCGACTTCGACATCCGTTTGCAAGCAGCCCATCGATTTTGGCTAGCGCTCGAACAACGCCCCATTGGATCGGTCCCTCTTGCTCAATCGATCGCGACCCGGCGCCGGCACATCCTCGCTCTGCGTGCGATTGATGGGTGGCTGGAAGGGAACAGTTATCGCAAAATCGCGCAAGGCCTGTTTGGCACGCTTCGCATTCCCGATCGCGGGTGGAAGACACACGATCTGCGCAGTCGGACCATTCGCGTGGTCCAGATGGGGCTGCGTCTCATGCGTGGCGGCTATCGTGACTTGCTCCATCGCAGGCGCAAAGATAAGGACGACACCCCCTGAGCTCTTCGCTGACGGGCTAGCCGCACGCTGCGGACTCGATCAGTCTCATGTTGAGGGGTGCGCAGCTGTGATGGCGAGCGATATAGTGGAGGCGAACGACATGGCGGCTGGAACGAAGGGGCAATCCGACAGAGAGCTTAAGGTCGTGTATCGTGGCCGTTGATCGTCGAACATTCGCTGCAGCCGGGTTTTCTGCGCTCGTGTCCGGTTACGCGCCGATGCGGCTGGGGCGGACCGCGCCGGCCAGCAAGCCAGTGGTCGCCGGCTATCTGGCTCCTTGGAAGGCTCGAACTGGCAATCGAAGCATCAATAAGGTCCCGGCTCGCGAGCTGACCCACTTGATGTACGCGTTCGGCACGGTCTCGGCAGAAGGACTGGCTGAACTTGCGGATCGTTGCGTCGACGCCGGAGTGTGCAACGGGACCGCGGCGTCCAGACCGTTGGGCGGCAATTTCGCCCAGCTCGCCGAACTGAAGCGGATCAACCCGCAGCTTCGGATCCTGATTTCATTTGGCGGTTGGAATGGGTCGAAATATTTCTCGGCGGCTGCTGCAACTGCGCTGTCGCGCACACGGTTCGCCCAATCCGTCATTGAGGTATTCTTTCGGCCGTATCCGGGCCTGTTCGATGGAGTCGATGTCGATTGGGAGTTTCCCGTCTCAGGAGGAGCGCCAGGAAATCTCGCGCGCCCCGAAGACCGTACCAACTTCACGCTCCTGATCACGGAGCTCCGCGGAAAACTCGCCGAGCTGTCCGCCGTCGAGCACAGGGAGCTCGAACTCACCATTGCCGTGTCGGCCGCCCCCGACAAGATTGTCAATCTGGAGGCGGCCGCTCTAGCCCCGCTGGTCGACCGCATTAATCTGATGGCCTACGATTATCACGCGGGCTCGGCCCTTGCCGCCTTCAATGCCCCGCTGTTCGCTAGCGCCGGCGATCCAAATCCTGATCTCAATGTCGATTCGAGTGTAAACGCCTTGATCCGGGCCGGCGCGCCGCCCGCCAAGGTGACGCTCGGGGTCGCCTTCTACGGCCGAGCCATTGCCGGCGTTCCGCCGGAAAACGGCGGGCTCTTCCAAAAGGGCGCGACAGCGAGCGGCGAGTGGGGAGGAGGTGACGGCATCGACTATCGGGATCTCGTTGCCCGGCGGCCGCAGCAGCATGGCTTTCACAGGTATTGGAGCGACGAGGGCCAGGTGCCGTGGCTCTGTAACGCCGAGCAGCGCATATGGATCAGCTACGACGATCCGTTCTCCATCGCACGCAAGGCATCATACGCGCGCAACCGGGTACTCGCCGGGATCATGATTTGGGACCTGTTCGCCGACGACGGTTCGCTGCTCGCAGCACTTCGGACCGGCACCCTTCCTTCGCGAAGGTTCGAATAGGAGCGTGGTCACCGTGGTGCATTGAAGCGCGTCATCTGTCCGCCTCCACCGGAAGCAGTCGCGAAATGGCTCGGTGCTGTGAGATCAGAGCGACGTCCGGTTGACGACGGCAATGTCGGAAATCTGACAAGGGGCAGCCTCGTTCCAGAGTCATGCTGGTGGCAAACGCATGTTTTCCGCCCTGACGCGACGCACGCACAGGACCGCGATCGGCACGCCAATTGCTGGGACGAGATGGACGACCGACCGCAAGCAGGACGGCCAGCGGTCCTCTCTGGGGAGTTTCGGATGACCGGGGCGATTTGCCCTGATCGACAAGACGAATAGATCGCAGCCGGTGCTTCGGCAAGGCGCGCGATCTCTGGTGTCTTAGACGACTGCCCGCCCGTACAAACTGGTCAAGAACGCTCCCGCTGAGCCGGAAGGCCGCCTGACACCGTTCAAGACGGATGCAAAAGAGGAAATGATGGACAGACGCGCATTCCTGGCCACGGCTGCCGCTGCAGCTGCGACGGCCACAACCATGAAGACGGCCGCCGGGGCGACCGTCACGCCATTCGGCCACACAGGCGCTCCTATCACGAATGCGGATCCGTTGCCATTGGGACCACTCCCCGGAAGTCGCCATCCAGACACTCACATTGAGTTTCTCAAGAAGCCCAAGATCTTGTTTGGCTCCACGGATCTTCCGATTTTTTCTGGCATAGGCGCGGTTGAGCGCATCGCGACTGGCTTCCGCTGGGCTGAGGGACCGGTTTACTTCCCTGCAGGGCGCTACCTCCTGTTCAGCGATATTCCGAGCAACCGCATCATGCGGTTGTCAGAGGACGACAATCATTTGAGCGTATTCCGCCAACCGTCCATGAACGCGAATGGGAACACCATTGATCGAGAAGGTCGCCTGATCACTTGCGAACACAGCGGCCGACGGATCACCCGCACGGAGCTCGACGGCTCGATCACGATCATCGCCGACAAATACAATAGCAAGAAGCTGAATTCGCCCAACGAAGTGGTTGTCTCGTCCGATGGTTCGATCTGGTTTACCGATCCCGCCTACGGCATCAGCGCCTATTCGGGTGGCAGCAAAGCCGAGCCTGAGCAGGAAACGAGGAACGTCTACCGGGTCGATCCGAAATCCGGCGAGGTCAGGATTGTTGCTGATGATTTCGTGCAACCGAACGGCATTGCCTTCTCGCCCGACGAAAAGAAGCTCTACATCGTCGACAGCGGCTTCTCGGACAATCCGGACAATCCCTGCCAGATCCGCGTATTCGACATCGATGTCGGAGCCGGAAAGCTGCTCAACGGCAAAGTCTTTGCGGAAATGCCCAAGCCGAATGTCAGCGACGGGGTGCGTTGCGACACCGCCGGACGGGTTTGGTGCTCCGTCGGTTGGGGCGATCCCAGCGAGGACGGCGTACGCTGCTATATGCCGGATGGAGATTTGATCGGCAAGGTCCACATCCCGGAAACAGTCGCCAATTTGTGCTTCGGCGGTCAGCAGCGAAACAGACTGTATATCTGCGGCACGACGTCGATCTACGCACTTGACACAAATGTGCAAGGCGCAATGAAGCCTTGAGGGCTGGCAACGCCGACTTGTCTGTCAATTCGACAACGGCCGACCGTTCGCGAACGACGGAACGCTTAACCGCGCCGCACTGGGTGAAGCGGACGTTCGACCGATGGCGATCATGTCGACGAAGTGGTTGTCGAGGCCTCTAGGCTCATCGGCTGCGGACGGCGGCAGGCTGCATTCGGAAAGCTGTCGCATGTGGTGGACGGCGCGAGCGGAAAACGAGCGCGATGTATGGCCCAGCTTGCGCAAGCAGGTTTTGGCATCGAAACCGGTTTGGTCACGACCGCCATCCCGCAACCGGAGCACAGTGATCGCCGAACCCAACCTCGAAGGTTGGCGCCCGCGCTCGAGGTCGCAGAAGTGTGCTCTGGCGCGATGACCCCATTCCGATTGGCATCAAATGGGTGACGAGCCTCTAGCAGTCTGCTGAAGAACCCCCTCGTCACGGAGGGAGCTTGATGATTCACTTTATCATCTCGAATCGGCGGATAGGATCATGCGCGGCAGGTTTATGGATCAGGGTGGCCTGTTTTCGTACATCGCGCCGGATAAGCGTGTGCCGGCGAACCACCCGCTGCGGAAGGTCCGGGAACTCGTCCGGGATGTTTTGAGTGATTTGAACCGCAGCCTTGGGAGGCTCTACGCCAGCGAGGGACGCCCCTCGATCCCTCCGGAGCAATTGCTGAGCGCCCTGCTGCTGCAGGTGTTCTACGGCGTCCGCTCGGAACGCCAGTTGATGGAGCAACTGGACTACAATCTTTTGTATCGCTGGTTCGTGGGACTGTCGCCGGACGATCCGGTCTGGGACCCGACCACCTTCACCAAGAACCGGGAGCGGCTGCAGAACGGCGATGTGTTCACGAAGTTCATGACCAGGCTTCTGAACCATCCGCAGGTCAAGCCGCTGCTGTCGGACGAGCACTTCTCGGTGGATGGAACGCTGATCGAAGCCTGGGCTTCACAGAAGAGCTTTCGTCCCAAGGACGGCAGCGGTGACGATGACAATGGCGCCAACTTCCACGGCCAGAAGCGCAAGAACGACACCCATGCGAGTACCAGCGACCCGGACAGCAGGCTGTATCGCAAGGCGGCCGGACGGGAGGCCAAGCTTTGCTATATGGGCCACGCCACCATGGAGAACCGGCATGGGCTGGCGGTGGCCGGCAAGGTCACGCACGCCAATGGCACCGCCGAACGCCGGGCTTCGGAGACCATGCTGAAGGCGAAACGCAAAGCCGCAGGCCGCCGCATCACGGCCGGAGAAGACAAGGCGTACGATACCGCCGATCACGTCGCCAATCTTCGCGCCATCGGTGTGACGCCGCATGTGACACAGAACCAGGCCGTCACCAAAACCGGCAAGACCCGCAACAGCGCCATCGACGAACGAACCACGCGGCATCCGGGATATGGCATGTCGCAATCGCGCCGCGCGATGATCGAGTGCATCTTCGGATGGGGCAAGCAGCATGGCACCATGCGCAAGACCAAACATCGCGGCATCGCTCGCGTTGCCGCCGACTTCCTGCTCAATCTGATCGCCTATAATCTGATCCGCATTCCCAAACTGCTTGCCGCTTAGCCGCCTCTCGTCAGGGAGCGGCCAACCTCGGCCTAGCAAATTATATCCGACGCCACCGCGCCTCCCTCCAAACGACTGGCGAGAACAAGAAAACTCCTCACCTCAACGTTCTTCAGCAGACTGCTAGCTAGCCGCCGCGTCGCGCTCAAGCAAATCCGAGCGCGGGTCGCAGGCATCGATAGCGCACGCCCGCGGTCGCAGCGGATCTTGTCAAGGACAAAATCTTAAAGCCCGCCCCAGTTTTCGTAAACCTGTCCAAAATTTGCCCGAACGAACCATTTCGTGCGGCCGGCGACCCTTGAGCATGCTCACCAGCATGCGCGGGAGATAGCTCGTGATGTTCCGCAATGTATATGAGCGCTTGTCAATCGATCCGCCGGGCCGCAACCAGGTCAAGTCACGGTACATGCCTATTACTCCATATGCCCGCAGATGCGCGCGGACGGCCGCCCAAGTGATGATCACGTGAGGAGCGCGATACTACTCCAGCGCTCGAGTCCTTGGCATCGGGGCCCCATCATGTCCTCGCCGGACCGCCTGTGACGGCAGCCTTCCGCGTGCGCTCGTCAAAGAGATGAAGGCCGAGCTCGTCTTCCCTTCAATCTGACGTGTCGTCGCACCTACCGCTCCGATCGAGCCGATAGTCCTCGATGGGAGAACTAATGCGGCCACTTGTTTGGCGACCGGTCAGCTTCCGGAAAGCTAGACCTGTCAGCCTTGTGAGGTGGAATAACTGGGAGCTGATCGGCGAACCGCATCAAACGCAAACATCGTCAAACGGAGTTACGGAATGGATCGAGTCCATGACACTCTCGACGCAGCCACATCGAGCCCCGATGCTATATCATACGCCACTCGGCAACCTGACACGACAGAGGAGGCGGCGTTTGATCGACACCTGAGCGAGATCCCACTGAAACTGGAGCAACAAGCCGGCGCGGGCCCTTCCCATTGCGTTGTCTCCAGCGACCTGAATGATCGTCTCGATACGGTAGCCCGGCGACCGGACATGAAGCTGGTCGTCATTTCGAACCGCGGCGCGCCCTTCGATCCCAATAAGCCCCAGGTCGGCGGACTTGCCGCAGGCCTCGAGCCGGTCGTTGAACGGTCCGGCGCGATCTGGATGTTCTCCTCGGAGGACCAAGGCGACGGGACTGAGAAACCTCTCCCGCTCGACAAAGCTGGCAAAGGCCATGTGGCCAAGCTCGATCTGCCGGCCGCGCATTATTCCGGCTACTATCGAGATTATTCGAACGCGACGTTGTGGCCGGTATTGCACTCCCTGCCCGATCGGATGTCGCGCGCGGAAGAGGGGTACCGCAGCTATCGAGAGATGAACGCCTTCATCGCGCGGGCAGCGTCCGGCTTGCAGGATCGGAACGCGTTCTGGGTGCATGACTATCACTTATTTCCGCTCGCGGCCGATCTGCGTCAGCTCGGCATCGAGCGGCCGACCGGTTTTTTCCTGCATACGCCATGGCCGACCCCTGACATGATCCAGCTCGTGTCCAATCATCGCGAACTGATGAAGTCGATGCTGGAGTATGATCTGCTGGGCTTTCAGACGAACCGAGACGTGAACAACTTTCTCGACTGTCTGCGTTCCCATCTCGGGCTGGAGAGCAAGGACGGCGTTGTGATCTCGGAACGTGGCCGGACGCGATGTCAAAAGTTCCCGATAGGTATCGATCCAAAGCAGTTCGCAGACTACCTGGCTGCAGACTTGTCTCCCGCAGAACAAGACAAAGTCTCGTTCTTGCTGAAAAGCGTCGAGGGCACCACGCTTGCGATCGGCGTCGACCGGCTCGACTACACCAAGGGCATCGACAAAAGGGTCGAAGGTTTCAATCAGGTTTTGGTGAAGGCCAAGCCGCGCAGCATCTCGCTGTTACAGATCTCGCCCCCTCACGCGCCGACGTCGAAGAGTATCAGAAGTATAAAAACGAGGTGGAGAGCCGGATCAACCAGGTCAATGCCGAGCACGGCACGGACGGGTGGAGCCCGATCCAGTACAGGAACGAATCGTTCAGCCAGTCGGCACTCGCGCGTCTTTACCGCGCGGCGCGTGTTGGCGTCGTGACGCCGTTGTGTGACGGCATGAATCTCGTCGCGAAAGAGTATGTTGCTGCACAGGATCCGGAGAATCCCGGCGTTCTGGTGCTCTCGAAGTTTGCGGGTGCGGCTGAAGACTTCAACGACGACGAGGCGCTGCTGGTGGATCCGAACCGTCCTGAAGAGATCAAGGACGCAATTTTGCTGGCGGCCAAGATGCCGCGTGAGGAGCGTGTCAGGCGCTGGCGGTCGATGATGGACAAACTAGAAGCATATACGATCCACGACTGGTCGGCGGACTACCTTCGAGAGCTGGACAAAAGCCGAGTTACCGCAGCCGCGGTGACCGCCCACGACAGGATCAAACCCATCGGCACGGAGCCGAGGGAGGGCGCCGATGCGAGAGGAGCCTTTGCGGCGTTAGCGGACCCGGTGAAACATCCGCAGGATAGCCTTTGCGCGCTACCGACAACGACGGCTTCCATCGGCCCCAGCGGACAAGAGCCGGCCGCGAGCGACCGACCGGACGAGGAGCATATCGCGGCGGATTGCGCTCTGCCGTAGCAGACAATTGCACAGGGGACGATCCGATCCGGCGGGCGCACGTCGCTCTTGCAGCCGGCGCAATCCTGGCTCGCGGCTCGCCGCGCGTGAATGGCTCGCATGGACCTTCCATGGGACAACTGTCCATGACCAGAAATGGCAGCGACAAGCCAATGTCCTGTTCCTGCCAGGAAACGACAGTCACGCGAGTGGCGGCGGTACCGCTTCGCCACTGCTGGGCGCTGCGCGTCGGAAGCGGCGGTTGCCTCATGCAGGTGCGCAATAGCCAGTTCGCGGCAAGGCGTGGCGCTAGCTCAAGGCGAGGCACTAGCTCGAGCCAGGCCGCTGGCCCGGCAGCAATGGGCGACTGACGTCTCGTCCTTTGACGTTTTTTGCGAAATACGTCTCCTTGAAAAGATGCGCAGGCTCCTTCGCCCGGTCTGCCGGCGGGATCGGGACCATCGGTGAGGGCCAAGCAATCGAGAATGGCGAAGAGCTGCCTCGAAGCGGCCATGCAATCATGGGCGAGCGGCGGGCTCCGGCGGTTTTTTGGGAAGGGGCGACGTTTCGGATTTTGAGCCTGGCCGGCCAGTTCTCACCATGTCCCGATGAGACTGTCCAGCGTCCGGTCGCGTCAAGTGCTGGCGGAGATCTGGTGTGCGCGCGCCGGATGGCGCGCAGCCATCTTCATGTTCGATCTCGAGCAGCTTCAAACTCGGCTTCAGTACATGACGGCGGGCGCCCGGCTGCGTCCCTTGCCTCGACGTGTCGGCTTCGGATTTTCAGGGAGTTACGCGGCGAGCTTCGGGATGGAGTTCACGGCCGCCTGGTTCTGCAAGGCTGATCGGGCGCTTCCGCTCCAGCTCGGCTCCTCATGGGTGCGGCATGGTTCCGGCTATGCAACTGCCTTTCTAAGCCCGCGACCAATGACGCGCAAGTGAAAACGCCGTCCGTATCCTGAAGCCTCAAAGCGAAGTGTTCTCTAAGCCAGGGCCTTGCTGGTGGTCCCCGGACAAAGCGGCGGGACTCAAGCCATGCGGCAAAAAAGTTGGTACGTAACGTACGCTGCCAAGCCGTGCGTTTCCCCTGCCACCCAGCTTGATGACTGCAAAGCTCTTCACTAAATCACCATCGTTCAATTATGGAGATAGTGCGGTGGCAATGGGTATTGTGAAGTGGTTCAGTTCGACCAAAGGGTATGGCTTCATCAGGCCGGACGATGGAGGGCCAGACGTTTTCGTGCACATCCGTGCTGTCGAAAAGGCCGGCTACACCGGCCTTGAGGAAGGCGCTCGCGTCAGTTACGAGCTAAAGGCCAATCGCTCGGGCAAGACGTCTGCCGAAAATCTCCGGATTGGCTGATCTCATCCTGCCCCGAGCAACCCGCCGGGTTATCCGACGTTTTCAGCTAAAGGTTTTTCCCGCGTCGCGTCATCCCGGCGCCGGTCTATGCGGGCGGCAGCTCGAGCGGTCTTTCCCCGCGCCAAAAAAAGCTCTCGTTGGTATACCAGAAAAATCCAAGCGCCTCGTAATCGCAAAAAGATTTCGATTTGGGTCCCAAACGAACGTAAATCGCTTATGACGCAGTTCGTCGGAGCATCTTTTTCGAGCGTGGACGGCTGGTCCAGATCGCTTGGCTTTTAAGTATTCTGGCGGGGCTTGCCGATGTCGATGCCGAGACCGCCGTGCGGTGAGACAAAGTGCGCGTTCCCGGGGTCTTGCACAGAACGTCTATATCGAGGCTTGCAGTTCAATCGCCTTTGTTCAGGTCGGACAACGCGATCGAATGGTGATCTGTTGGCGCTCCGCCAAGACGCCCGCCAGCGGGGCGGCGGCGGGCTTGATTTCGCACAGCCTGGTCAGAATTTCCGATGTCGTTGTGTTTGAAAATGTCGGCACAACGATGCTTCAGCTTCGACTGATACCAGTTCCTTCGTCATCTCGATCCGCTTCGTCATCTCGATCCGCGAGGTGCGGCCATTGTCGTCGTGATCGGCCGCTGTCTCAATTGGGACACTCGCCAGAACAAATGATATGACCTACGCGATTTTGATGGCTCAGGTCATTGCGGGAATCGAATTGGATATGCACGATCAGGTTGCTGATCCGCGCTAGTCCCGGATCAGGCGACGACGGCCCCAGCACCCGCCTCCATGGCCCCCAAAGGTGCTGGGGCCGCTTCGTTGTTGACCGCAGCTCTCTGCGGGAAAACCTCACCCGACGCCAAACGAATGTAAATCGCTTGCTGCGCGCACGTCGTCCGGGCGCAGCGCCCAAATCGGCACGAGCCGATCCATCACGTTTCCATCAGACGAAGCTTTCCAAGCGTCGCCTTCGGCAGATTGGAATGAGGCCTCCCGAGATCGTCAAAAACAGCTTGAATCTCTCGTGGCGTCAGATTGTAGGTTTGAGGCCACGATCAAAACAACACGCTGGCATCGCCGGATCATCGGCAAATCATCTGTGCGCTTTGCGTATCTGTTGGGGAGAATCGTACGCAGTAGAGCGCAAGGCGAGCCGTAACGACGGGTTCAATCGGATGCGCTTCGGTTGCACGACGTCGCTCCATTAGGTCGAAACAGATCCGCGTCAAACAGATCGACCAGATCTCGTCAATTCGAGAAAGTCGACCTGGCGCGCTGTAGAAGACGCGTCGTCGATGGAACGGGGTGACTGGCACGTCGGAAACTCGAAGCGTTTGTGTCACGCGGGGGCGCACCGTTCCGTCCCCACATGCTGGACGGCTCGCGCGCAGCATCCTTGGGCTAGCGGGACTCTAAGTTGCGCCTTCGGGGCGAGGGCTGCAGATCTTGAAATGCGCGACTGCGAAGAAAGACGCCGATGACTTCTTACAATTTTCTCTTCGCCTCGTGGGGTACGTTGGGAAATCTCAGTCCGCTCTTGACAGTCGCCCGCCGATTGCGCCGCCATGGTCACCATGTCCGCGTGATCGCCGATCCGGCCATGCGGGTCGAAGTCGAGGCCGCGGATTTCGAGTTCGTGACATGGCGCCGCGCTCCAATAGGCAAGACCGCCGACCCGACCGATGTCTCGGATATGCGGGAGAGGATGCGCAGGGTCGTCTTCGAGCCTTGTTCTGCCTACGCAGCCGACATTCGCGACGAGATTGGACGCGTGCCAACGGATGCGGTGCTCGGTCTCGACCTGCTGTTTGGTGCGGCGGTCGGGGCGAAAGCATGTGGCGTGCCGTTCGCGTTTCTCTCGCCTCACGTCAGCATTCGGATCCTGCCGGGAATGCCGCCCGCGACCTCCGGACTGGGGCAACCGAAAACGCCGGAGGAACACGCCGAAGTCAGGCGAGCCTCCGATGCGCTCGCGGCAACATTCAATGCCTCTCTTCCTATCCTCAATCAAGCCCGCGTCGAGTTCGGTCTTCCTCAACTTAGCGACGCTATGGAACTGTTTGACGAAGCCGATCGCGTTCTGCTTGCCATCAGCCAGGCCTTCGATTTTGAGGCGGACGCTCTTCCGCCTAATTTTCGCTACATCGGGCCTTTGCTTGACGTGCCGAGTTGGTCGAAGTCGTGGCAGGGTCCCAGGTCCCCGCGATCCGATCGCCCTCGTGCGCTGATCGCCTGTAGCACGGGTGCACAGGGCCAGCGCGACGTGTTTCAGCGCGTCATCAATGCCGTCGGCGCCATGGATCTCGAAGCTGTGTTCACGACCGGTCCAAATCTGGACATCGCCGATCTTCAAGCTCTGAAGAACGTCCATCTGGTGCGCGGCGCGTCTCACGACACCATTATGAAGGACGTTTCTGTTGTCATATCCCAAGGCGGCCACGGAACCGTCACCCGGGCACTCATCAATGCTTTGCCGCAACTCATCCTGCCGATGGGACGAGACCAATCAGCCAATGCAGCGCGGATAGAGGCAAAGGGAGCAGGGCTTCGATTGGCACCGACAGCGTCCGCGCCGGAGATAGCGGCAGCCATCAAGCAGCTGATCAGCGAACCGCAATTCAAAGTCGCAGCCCGAAGGCTTGGCGAAATCATCCAGGCCGATATCGACACATCGCCTGTTGTCCAGGAGATGGAGATTCTCGCGGCAATCGGACGACGGCGGCGCAGCCGCGCGTGACGAGCGATCCGAGGTGCTGATCGGGCGGTGCTCCCGGACAGTTGCCTGATCGATGCGTTGTCTTTCCCTGATGAAAACTCCTCCAAGCCCGCGACATGGCGCCCGCCTTGACGCCGATCAATGGAAACATGGCCGTGCGCATCAATCCAAATTCGTTCGCCTTCACGTTGTTGCTCGGTCTTCTGGCCTCCTTGCCGACATTTGGCATCGACATGATCCTGCCAAGCCTCTCGGCTGCGGCAGCCGATCTCGGCGTGACGTCGGCCGATGTCGGGCTCGCGATGAGCGTCTATCTCATGACCATGGGAGCATCGCTTCTCATCTATGGGCCGATGTCCGATCGCTTCGGCCGCAAGCCGATCATTCTGTTTGGCTCTGCACTCGTTGTCGCCGCAAGCTTAGGCTGCTTCCTGTCCAGTTCGCTATCGCAGCTCCTGTTCTTTCGCGCGCTCCAGGGAGCTGGTGCATCGGCGAGCGGGATCGCTGCGGTTGCGATTGTCAACGATCTCTTTGAGGGCGAGGCTGCCGGGACAAAGATGGCCAACGTGGTGCTCGCGATCTACATCGTCCCGATGATTGCGCCAATCGTCGGCGCGGCGCTGCTTGCGCTGGGCAGTTGGCGGACGGTCTACCTTGTGCCGCTCGCGGCAGGATTAGTGCTGCTCGCCACAATGTCCGCCTTCAGCGAGAGCGCGACAATCGATCCGAACATCAAGCTCAGCCATGGGACGATCCTGCAAAACTATCGTCGCGTTCTGCGACATCCACTCTGTGTGGGCTACATCCTTTGCAACGCCGCGGCTGCGGGAGCGATGTTCGCCTACGTGACCGGCTCTTCGCTATTCTTCATCGCTGGTCTGGGGCTCAATCCCTATCAATATGGTGTGATCTTCGGAGCCAGTTCTCTGTCAGTCATGCTCGGCACCCGCATCAACAGGATACTTGGCCGTTCGGGGCTATCGCCGGCGCAAGTGATTGTGATGGGCCTCGCACTCTCGACTGTCCTCGCCACGTCCCTTGTCGCCGTGACGCTCGTGGAAGGCAGATCGGCCAGTCTGGTGGTGATCGTGATCGTCGGTGTCGCATTGTCATTCGGCTTGATTTCGCCCCACACCACGAACGAAGCGGTGCGGCCGATACCGGACATCGTGGGGACCATCAGTGCTGCCAGGGCCTTCGTGCAAATGATCGGCGCGGCGTTGTCGAGCGCAATGGTCGCGGCACTTTTCGACGGGCATTCGGCACTTTCGATGGCTGCCGTGATGCTTGGCTTTTGCTTGTTGGCCTTCGCCATCTATGTCGGCCTCGTTCTTCCAGCCGAACATGTCGTCGAGGCCACTTGAACGCCAACCAATTTCGAAAGGAAAGACCGTGATCTCTTATGACACGTTGGAGCCCGTTGTGTTGCGTCGCGACGGCGTACGTCTAGCGCACGTTGAGGCCGGTCCTAGTACCGGTCAAACCCCTCCGCTGCTCCTTATCAATGGCTGGACTGGCGACCACGGCATCTTCACGCCGCAGATCGCCCATTTTGCGCAGTACCGTCGCGTGGTGGCCGTCAATATTCGCGGCCATGGCGCCAGCGATGCGCCTGAGCAGGAGTACACCATCGCGGGATTTGCGGACGATATCGCCTGGCAATGCGCTCAACTGGACCTGCTCAAGCCGGTCGTGATCGGTCACAGCATGGGAGGCCGGATCGCGCTGGAACTGTGTGGCCGCTATCCGGACTTGGCCTCAGGCATGGTCATGATCGACACGATCGTGATGCCGCCTCCGAGCTTGCGCGACTCTCGCGAACTTTCAGCGTTCCTGGAAGGTATCGGCGGACCCAACTATCTTGCGGTCTTGACGGCAAACGCATGGGAAATGGGCTGCGATTTCGACGATCCCGCCCGGCGAAAGACGATCTACGAGACTTATGTGCGTCCGTCTTGCGAGAAAACGCCACAGCATGTGGCCTATTCGATGATACAGAACGCAACCTTGAACTATGATCCCGTCCCTGCCGCTCGAGCCTGCCGGATCCCTATGGCCTATATTTCCGCAGACGTTCCGCTGGTGAACATGGCGCGCGACCTCGATCGGCTGCAGGAGATCTGCCCGCAGCTCGTGATCGCGAAAACGATGCTCGCCGGACATTTCAACACGATCGAGGTTGCCGATCAGGTCAATGCCATGCTGGATCGCTTCTTGTCTGTCGGTCTTCGCCCGTGCCGACGTCGAAGCCTTGAATAGGTCCATGCGTCGCACCTCAAGAATCCCGTGCTCCGCTGGTTCCTCTGTCATGGTCCTGACCGGAATCAAGATGCTGCATTGGACCAGGCTTCCTTCATCAGGGTGATCCGGTGCAGTGCGGCGATCCTGATCGACTCCGAGAGCTCCGACGGAAATTCCTTCGGAAGCTTGTCAAGAACCCGGGCGAAAGCCGGCTCGAAACTTTCGACCAGAGACTCGAAAACTGAACGGACGAGGGGAGCTCCGACACCGGACATTTCGGCCGTCTGGATGAAGTGGCGAGGCTGGATTTCGCTCATTCTATAGTGTCGGCTCTTGCCGACGGACATCGCGAGCTTGAATACCTTGGGCTGAATCTGCTTTGCATCCAGGCTCGGTTGGGCGGTCAGCACGTCGTACAGGGGGGTGAGGCGGAAGCGCCCCCCAGGGCTTAAGAAGACACTGAAGTTCTTGGCGTGACCATCCGTTGCTCCAATCAGCCAGAACGCGACGGCCGCGCGCATGAATGTCGCCAGATCCTCCGCCGGCGCGTCGCTACCCTTGAGCAGTTCCAGAATCTCTTTCATCCCGGGGCCACCTTCCGACTGGTATTTCCTCGAAGGCGGCACCGACAGAGACTGGCAACAATCTTCCTGGGGAAGGCGCAGCAAGCGCCCGTTGCCTGTCCAGCGTCGATCAAATCGCTGGATGATCAGGGTCCGGCGTCCCCCGAACTCGCCGATCTCCGCGTTGGCAGTCGGTATGCCGAGGCCGGACAGCAGTTTCAGACAGAAATATTCGTTCTCAACGCTGTTGGAGAGGTCAATGCCGTTTGGCAGCCTGCCAATTTGCGGCTTGAGAATATGCGTGGTCGCGGCAGTGCCGACCGGCTTGTACCATTTGCCATCGCGGCGAAGTAAGGCGGTTTTCTCCTGCGCGCCCGCAATCGAAAGTCTGAATTCTTCATCCTCGCCAACCCCGAGCGGAGCTGTAGCGAGGTTCTGGATGATGTTGCCAATATCGGCGTCACTAACCGGTTTCCCGTCGACCTTCCCGGCCGGACCTGGATCGACCCCCTCAGGCAAAAACTGGAGCGCGCCAACGCAATCATGCCCGAGCGCGGACAGCATGCTGTAGGCGTCGATTCCACTCGCCCCGACACGTTCGGCCACGCGTCTGCGCATCGGTTCGGTATCGGGAAGCAGATTGTCGAACACGTTGACGACCGGCGCGCCGATGTAGCGGTCCTCTCGAAGGGGCAGCGAGAGAGAAATTGGAAAAGTGGATTCCCAGGCCAGCCATTGCGGATCGTACCGGAAATCGATTGCTCCGCTTGATTCACGCCGAAGCATGCCGACCAACCGTCCGTTGACGAACACATTTAAGGGAGCGTTCGCTCGTCGACGGGCCATCAGAAGACGCTTTCAATGTCAGCAGCGCTCGACTTGCTGCGCGGGCGGATCACCAGTTCGAGATCAAGGGCTGCCAGGGCTTCCATCAGGGTGCGCAATTGAATTGCGGGCGCGCCCCCCTCCAGGCGGGAAACTGTTCCCTGCCGCAGGTGAATGCGCTTACCTAGATCGGACTGCGTCAGCCCGGCCTGTTTGCGAACCCGGCGCAGGACGGCTCCAAGTTGCCTTTCCGTGCGGGCAATATGCTGCGTCATATCCAGCCTCCAAGGGGGATATACGCGATCTCGTATACTAAGTAAATACACGCGATCGCGTATATTTCGGCTTTATACGCAAGCCCGTATAAACATGGAATAAGCGATGGCCCATACGCACGGATCTGAGATCAATGCCCGGAATCGGCACAATTATGCACGTCTCTGGGATCTTCCCTCGGTAACCTTCCGCTGATGCGCATCGCGAGGAGCGATTGTCGCTCCATGGTCCGCGCCTCTGATAAAGAGGCGATGCTGCGCGAGACCAACGTCATCGGCACGTCCCGCGAGCGCACCCTGCAACATAAGGGACGCGAACTCGCGCGCGAAATACGTCTTCGTACATCAGGCCCGGGATGCACTGTAAATCGACGGGAGCTGGACTCCGTCCCTTGGCGCGTCGCCGATGGATTCGACGAACTGAGGAGACGGCGTCGTCAAGAATGACGAAGTCGCCGATCTCCACAAAATCGCCGCTGGCAAGATCGTGGCTCTCGTCCTCCACGCGTTGCAAAGCGCCGTGATGAGGCGCGCCGCTGCCACTGTCCGAAGCCTCGTGATCGCCTGGTCGCAGAGGCGGCCCGATCGCCGGCGCTATTCCGCTCGTCGTGACCGGCCACGTGCTGTTTTAGCGGCAAGACTTCGGGCGTGAGTGCGTAAGCGGGGGAGGGGCGGAGGGCAGAGGCGTCCACCGTGCTGTGCCCTGATTATTTTGCGCGCCGGCCCCCGCCTACTGCCCACTGATCCTCTGCCACAGCCAACGTGCCACCGCGGCGGGCGAAGAATTCGCGTCGCTTCCGCCGGCGCGCAAATTGGCTTCGCGCATCGCCGCGATGTCGATCCGGCCAAGCAGCGGCTTCAGTTCGGCCTGCAACGCCGCGTCATGCGCGCGCCGCGGTGCCAGCAGCAGGACCGCATCATAAGGTGGGATCGCGTGCTTGGGATCGGCCAGCGCCACCAGGTCGTATTTCTTGATCCGCCCATCGCTGGTATAGCCCGCGATGACGTCGACGTCGCCACTGGCCACTGCCGCATACATGAAATCCGGCTGCATCTGTCGTTGCGTGCGGAATAACAGGCCATAAGCCTTGTGCAGGGAGGCCCATTCAGGGCGTGAGAAGAACTCGTAGTCGCCCGCAATCGACAGCGCGGGTGCGTGCGCAGCCAGGTCGGCGATCGAATGAATACCCAGCGCATCGGCGCGCTGCCGCGGCATCACCAGCGCATAGGCGTTCTCGAAACCGAGCGCGCCGAGTAGGGTGATATTCTGCTTTGCCAGGATCGTCGTCAACTCGGCGAGCAACGTTTCGCGCGGCGGCATATCGGTGCGGTAAAACTGGTTGACCCACAGCGTGCCGGAATAATCCACGTAGACGTCGATGTTGTTGGCTGCGAGCGCTTGGAAGATCACGTTGGAGCCGAGGCTCTCGCGCGTCGAGGCCTGCAATCCCGCCGCCTGCAACCGCTGCTCGATCAACGCGGACAGCACATATTGCTCGGCAAACGTCTTGGCGCCGACGATGTAGGTCGACGGCGCCCGCGCTATCGAAGGGGTCAGGGTGGCCGCGACCAGTGCGGCAATCCCGACGCTGCCAAACGTCGTGCGCAGGCGCCTGCGTTCGCGCAAGCCTCGCTCAATCAGCGCCAGAAGCTGATCGACCGCGAGCGCGAGCACCGCTGAAGCGACACAGCCGAACAGCACGAACACCCAGTTCTGCGTCTGCAATCCGGCGAAGATGTAATTGCCGAGGCTGGTCTGCCCGATCGGCGTCGACAATGTCGCGGTCCCGATCACCCATACCGCCGAGGTGCGGATGCCGGCCATGATCACCGGCAGCGCCAACGGCAATTCCACCGTGAACAGCGATTGCCGCGGCGTCATGCCCACACCTTGTGCCGCCTCAAGCAGTGTGGGATCGACACCGTTCAGCCCTGTGATGGTGTTGCGCAGCACCGGCAGCATGGAATAGAGCGCCAGCGCCAGCATGGCTGGCAAAAATCCGAACCCGGAAAAGTCGAAGCCGAACCAGCGAAGCGTCAACGACGCAATGGCGAGCAAGAGCGGGTAGAACAGCGCGAGCAGTGCCAGTCCCGGCACAGTCTGGACGATGCTTGCGAGGCCTAGCAGGATGCCGCGACTCACGGTGTGGTTGCGCGCGAGGATCGCGAGTGGCAGGCTGATCACGAGCCCGAGCGCCAGTGCTGCCAAGCTGACCTGAACATGGCTGCCAAGATAGTCCGGCAGGTGCGCTGCCGCGTCGCGCCAACGCGGGTCGGACAGGAAACTCATCCCGTGCTTGCCCCCGGGAGCAGGGCGTTCAGGCGCTCCGCCTGACGCCTGGGCGTGCGCAACAGCTCCGCCACATAGGGATCGTTGTTGTTTGAGAGCTCAGTTGGCCGGCCTTGCGCTACAACCTGTCCGGCCCGCATCACCGCGATGCGATCGGCAAGCAGCAAGGCCGCCGTCATATCGTGGGTGACCATGACCGTGGTCAAGGCGAGCCTGCGGTGCAGAGCGCGGTAGTCCTCGCCGAGAGTGTCGCGGGTCAGCGGATCGAGCGCGCCGAAGGGTTCGTCCATCAGCATGATACGAGGACGGGCAGCGAGCGCCCGCGCCACACCTACACGCTGCTGCTGCCCGCCCGACAGTTCATGCGGAAGGCGATCGCGATGGAGGGAGTGATCGAGACGTACCAGATCGAGGAGCTCATCGACCCGCGCGGCGATCTCGGCGGCGGCCCATCCCAGCAGTCTCGGCGTGATCGCGATGTTGTCGGCGACGCACAGATGCGGAAATAGCCCGCCACTCTGGAACACGTAGCCCATGCGCCGGCGCAAACGCACCGGATCGACGTCGCGCACGTCCGCGCCTTCCACCACAACACGACCACTGTCGGCGTCGAGCAGACGATTGGCAAGCCGCAACAGCGTGGATTTGCCGGAGCCCGAGGCGCCCACGATCGCCACGAATTCCCCCGCTGCAATATCGAGCGAGACATCGTCGACGGCCATGACGCGTCCGGCGTCATGACCGTTACCAAAGCTCTTCACGACATGGGCGTAAGCGATCAGCGGTGTGAGTGCCATGGTTGGACTGAACAGGTGCGCGAGCGTCCGGAATCCGAAGGGCGCTTCATTCTGCGGTAAGTAGTTAGCGACCCCCCCGATTTGAA
Organism: Bradyrhizobium sp. ORS 86; assembly: GCF_045571475.1. Lineage (NCBI taxonomy): Bacteria > Pseudomonadati > Pseudomonadota > Alphaproteobacteria > Hyphomicrobiales > Nitrobacteraceae > Bradyrhizobium > Bradyrhizobium sp. ORS 86. The sequence goes on from NZ_CP120699.1 coordinate 2,327,254, forward strand.
GGACACCAGCAAGTCTACGAGACTAAAGCGGCCCGCCGTGACGCGCGGTAATGCGGTTGTTGGCTTGAGATGTCGAAATCGGTCATGGCGTCGGGCATTCCGATATGAAGCGTAGCACTATGACCCGAATAGTTCACGCTCGCCGAGCGCGCGTGTTGGTCCGTTTCGTACAGAGTTTGCCTTCGATCGGTCCTGTTCCTGCAAAGGCAAATACGCTAGTGCGAAAAGCGAAGCGGACCAGGCGGGCGCGGAGTGCGGGTGGATAGCCGCGTTATGCCGCAGCTATATCGGCCTGCATGAGTCCGACGGCAAGCCGATTGCTCGCGCGACGCGTGCTCGTCGTGAGGCCTCTCAGATCTTACAGGCAAGCGATCAGTCGCCCAGGCCGCGGACATCGTCCTTCCACTATCCGTCGAGTTTACGAACTTCATATTCACGCGCGGCGGAACCGCAAAGTCTACGTCGGCCGTCCCAAATTCACGCTGCTCTGGATGTGCTTGGTAGTCACCGCACTGCTAAGCAGAGCCACGCGCTCTGAGCCTTTGCGGCGATACCACTGAATGTCTGCTGATCATTATTGGCGCTGGAACTCTGCCATCGATCACAGACGAACGATGGCGCTGACACCAGTCGACGGCCGATCGTTTCAACCGTTAGCGTTCCGTCAGGTAACCCAAGTATCGGCGTCGCCCCGGCGCGTGACGATCGTCCGTTTCGGAAGAACGAAATCGTTGCGGGCAGGCGGCGTCGTCCCGTTTACATCGGAGATGATTTATGCGGGACATTGACGAGCGCGGGCAATCGCCCATTTCCGATCTTTGGACCAATGAAGCTGCCAACGCCGACGCCTCTCGTGTTGGACCTGCCGCTGGCCGTACTGAAGAGCGCCAATTATTCAATGCCGTCATGGATCGCATGCGCCCGGAATCTGAGGATTCGGGTGCCTTCTCCTCGGGCATCGAGCGCTACACAGCGGTGTCCGGCCGGACCGGTCTGCCCATCGCGAGTCTCAGCCGCACTCAGGAGCGTATCAAATGGCGTGCCTTCTCTGCTCCTCGAACAGTCTCGGCCGGCACGACGGTCGAGCAGATGAGTCAGTTCGATCAGGCGCGGTTCGGACCATTGCCACCAGATGTAGTATGGAGGGCGGGCCATGGGCAACGCCGCACGGAAGAGAGCGACGAAGAACTACCGTACGCGCCTGTACGCAGCGCGGCTTCACGCGCTTCGAAGTTATGGCCCACGAGTCCGGTCGCGATCTGATCCGGACGCTGGCCCGCCGCCTGGCCGAGGAAGGACCGGAAGCAGAGCAGGTTCGCGCCGCCGTGAAGACGGTCATCGCGGGCGAGCCTCCCAAGCATGGTGCTATCCTCACCGCACGCGTCGTTCGCCTCTGGTGGGTGCTGACCTGATCTTTCCCGCCATCGTGAAGAGGGGCGTAAGGTCGGCCCGTGAAGCGCTACCTTCTCGGCACCAACATCATCAGCAACGTCGTCAACCCATAGCCGTCGGGGTCGCTGCTGGCCTGGATGGTGGCGCAGCGAGATGAAGATCTGTTCATCGCGTCACCAACCGTCACGGAAATTCGTCGCGCGGCTCTCGAAAAGCCGCGCGGCAAGAAGCGCGATGCGCTCGACACCTGGTGCTCGGGACCGGAGGGGCCTCAGGTCTTGTTTGCGGGGCGCATCCTGCCGTTCGACGACTGGGCCAGCCTGGTCTGGGCCCGCCTCATGGCGGAGGGTGAGGCCGCCGGCGTCGCGCAGTGGGCATGTCACCGCCGCCGTCGCTGGTGCGAATGACTGCGTCGTGGTTACCGATCACGAAAAGGATTTCGTCGGGCTACAGATCGTCAATCCGATGCGCGAGGGCGCATCATGAACAACATTAGATCCATTGACATGATGTTCCTCGGCTTGGCTGCGCTAGAAGCGCATGCGCGCGGCTACGGTTTCGAAAAAATCTCTCCACGATCTGTTCGATCGCCTATGGCTTTGCGCAACGGCAGCCTTTCGATTAATGGGCGAACAGATCGACGGCAGATTTCAGTTCGGTAACGAGACCTGTCTCGTCGAAGCCAATTCGGCAGTCGCGACTGCGCATAAGTATTCCACCGTGTCGAGCATTACTCCACTCATCTCCCGTATGTCCCCATGCCCGATCTTTACGGGGATGAGCAGGAGCGCTGGATCATAATCATGGTACCGCCGCTACGCGGCGGCTATTGTCGAGCCTGACCGCTAGATCCGCACTGCGGTATCTTTCTGAACGAAAAGTCGCGCCGCGCTGTCTACCAATTCTTTCGGTAGCATCCTTAGCTGCTCTGTGTCGAAGGGCAGGTGGGTCAGATAGTTCGCGACCAGAGCACCCACGGCTTCCGCCTGTGCTGCATCTCGTTGGCGCTTCAGTGGCTCCCTGTCCGCACGACGCGACAACCAAAGCTTATGGACAGCCCAAACCCGCGGATCTGGAGCGACGATGCGAACCGGCTCGCCCTTTTCGTCGATTGCGACCGCCTCGAAACGCGGAGAATTCTGTAGCCAATCGAGTCCTTCGATTTGAATGGCGGACAGATCTTCGGGGTCCGAGCCGATCTTGTCAGGAGCCGTCTTCCAGGGAGGGCTCTGCATGGGCTTGATCAGATCGACAAGATAGCCGTCCCGGTTCACAGCTCGAAACGTCTGCTTGGCGCGTTGGAAGCTGGTGTCGACGCGTTGAAGTATTTTCAGAAGTGAAGATTCGGAGACGTCGTCCCCCACGAACGTCAGCCCGCCACGCGCGTCGAACAGAAGGTCGATGTCTTCCGTCGTGGCCAGGCTCGGATCGATCCTGACGCCCGAAGAGGCCTCATAACCGTAGATCGCGTTCGTTCCGAGAATCCGAATGCCCGATCCCAACATCCCGAAGCCATCGAGGGCGCGCATAATCCGGGCCCCGATCAGAGGCACGCGACCAAGGCCGAGCGCGCGATTGATCGCGGCTTGCCGGTTGATCGTATCGCGCAAATTCTTCAATCGGTCTTCCGCCGCAGCGCGCTTGGCCTCGAAGTCGGCCTTCATCTTTTCGGTTTCGGCAGACCGCGCCCCTAGGGAACTTTGCTTTCGGCGGCCGGCTTTGTCGTAATAGCTCCGGACCAAATATTCGTGGCCTTTGGACTTCGCCCAGGTCAGGGAACCGCGATGCGCGGCAGAGGCCTCCTTGGCGTCTCGCAGGGCCTGAAACCGCTGCCGGCTGTTGACCATCTCGCGGCGCTGATCATTATTAAGCTCTTGAAAATACACGGTTTCAACATTTGATTCTGATTTTTGCCGTCGGTGTTGAAGCCCTATTTATCACCTGTAATCAATGGTTTCAACAGTTAGTCTGATGTACTGACGCAAGTGTTGAAACCGGGGCGATTAGTTCCCTTCCGGGCCGCTCGTATCGCATTGGAGCCGACGTGGAGGCGGGCCCTTGGCGAAGCCGAGTGGGGAGGGACCGCCGCAAAACCATGGCCAGCGTGGCCGCGACTAACATGCCGTTCGCCACATCGCCGGCCGAAGCGCGCTCCGCATCGTGTCCCAGGCCATAGCCGCCCCGGTTTGCGACTGAATAGCTTGCGAGGCAGGTAGGAATCGACGCGCTGAACGAACTCGGCAATCGCCTGGTCCAGCATTTCCGCTCGGCTCGCCTTGAAACGCGCATCGGCCTTCTCGACGGTTGGTCGCGGGAGCGCCGGCACCTTTTGGCCCCAAAAGTTGCTCCTTAGGCCAACGCCCTGTCAGGACGTGTCATGCCTTTGAAAAGGTTGATGTTTCAGAAATTCTAGATATGTCAGCGCTCGGTGACATTTGGATTGCGCGTGCTCGTACACCTGCCGACCTCGGCGCTGTCATTCGCGACAGACGCAAACGCCTTAAGCTCGACCAGTCGACACTGGCCAAGCGGATCGGCGTCAGCCGTCAATGGGTGATTGAGGTTGAGCACGGACATCCGCGCGCAGAGCTGGCGCTTGTCCTTCGCGCGCTTGACGCCCTCGGCATCCCTGTCGACGCAAACAGTGGAACGCCCACCAGCCCCGGGTCAACCTCCGCGGTTGATATCAATGCCATCGTCGCCAAGGCCAAGAAGGGCAAAGCATGACGCGTGAACTTGTCGCGCTCCTAGACGGCAATGAAGTTGGTCGCGTGCGCAACGATGCCCGTGGCCGGCTGACTTTTATAACGATGACCGCACAGCTTACCCTCTCTCGCTCTCAATGCCGCTCGCCGCTGAAGAACATGGTCCTAGCGCCGTGCAGGCCTTCCTCTGGGGCTTCTGCCGGACAACGAACGTGTGCTCGATCGTTGGGCGAAGAAGTTCCAGGTCTCGGCCCGCAACGTCCTTGCCCTCATCTCTAACGTCGGCGAGGACTGCGCCGGAGCCGTCCAGTTCGTCAGGCCTGATCGGTTGGAGGCGCTGAAAACTGGCAAAGACGACAAGATCGAATGGTTGGACGAGCCGGACATACCGGATTCAAGCCTTGCGCGAAGACCACGCCGCTTGGCGTTTGCCGCACGACACCGGGCAATTCACTCTTGCAGGCGTCCAGCCGAAAACGGCCCTTGTTCTGAAGACAAACCGATGGGGCATTCCGTCTGGGCGCATTCCGACCGCGCACATCCTGAAGCCGCCGACCGGCCACTTCGATGGTCACGCCGAGAATGAGCACATCTGCCTGCAGCTCGCACGCGAACTCGCGCTGCCCGCCGCCGAAACCAAAGTGATGCGGCTCGAAAAGGAAGTCGCCATCGTGGTTGAACGCTACGACCGGCAAGTCAGTGGGAACGACATCATCCCGGTACACCAGGAAGATATCTGCCAGGCCATGGGCATCCTGCCGACCAGGAAATACCAGAACGAGGGCGGACCAAGGCCTGCGGATGTGATTGAACTCTTACGCACCCACTCGACGGACCGCGCGGCCGACCTTGAGACGTTCGTCAGGGCTTTGGGCTTCAACTGGCTCATTGGAGGCTCCGACGCCCATGCCAAGAACTATTCCTTGCTTCTGGCGAGCGGCCCTCACGCCCGTCTCGCACCACTGTACGATATAGCGAGCATTCTTACCTACGACCGCGTTGACCAGCGAAAAGTCAAGCTCGCCATGAAGGTCGGGGGCGAATACAAGCTCGATCAAATTGGTGTGCGTCAATGGCAGAAATTTGCGCGCGAAACGCGCGTTGATGCGGACGAGCTTATTGCAAGCCTGGTTTCCATGGCCGAACAGACTCCCAACCGCGTGGCGGATATTCACGCGCGCGCACAAAAAGAGGGGTTGGATAACGCCGTCGTCGGGCGATTGGCAACCTTGCTGCGTAAACGAGCCAATGACTGCCAACGTCTACTAAAGGGAACCTAGCTTTTCGGCGAAGCAGGTCAGTGCCGGCAGCATCAGCGGCAGCATGATGATCGTCGGCGTCGCGATCGATACGGCGATAATCGCGGCGATCGCCGTTGGCACGGCCGGCACCGCAATCGCCGGACCGCGATTGCGGTGATCTGTTCTTCCACAAAGCGGCTGCGCTTCATGCTCTGGTCCTTTGGCCAAAGCGAATTTCAAGCCGGGTTAGGCGAGTTGCGGCAAGTCACCAGGGCATGCTTTGCGTAAAGAGCAATGCCCGCCGATCTCGTGTACTTGATCCAACTGGCTTTCGCTTTCAAACGCTGACCAAGGATCCCGATTTCGCGAAGGCACTTGATGCGAAGCGTCACGGCCTCGGACATGAATGCAGAGGCGCCTTCATGCCATCAAGGCCTGGTTCGCTCTTCGGCAGCTCGATCGATGCGGCATTCCAGTTCGGCGGGACCTGCCCGAGTATGTTACGAACGAAGTAGTCTAGGACCTTGAGCTGGGCATAACGGCCAGGCGTTCCGTGATCGGCGCCGGGCACATAAAGCATGTCGAAGTATTTTCCCGCCCTGATGAGCCGATCGGCAAGCTGGAAGGTGGAGGACGGATCGACGTTGCGGTCCATTTCGCCGACAATGAGCATCAGCTTGCCCTGCAGCCTGTGGGCGTTGTCGATGGCGGAGGATTGCGAATATTCGATGCCGACCGGCCAACCCATCCACTGTTCGTTCCACCAGATCTTGTCCATCCGGTTGTCGTAGTTGCCACTGTTGGCTACGGCCACCTTGTAAAAATCAGGATGGAAGAGCAGGGCGCTCACCGCATTCTGGCCGCCGGCGGACGTGCCAAAAATGCCGACGTTGGAGATATCGTACCACGGATACTTCGCGCTCGCCGCCTTGTGCCAGAGGATGCGGTCGGGAAGGCCTGCGTCCTTCAGGTTCTTCCAGGCGATATCATGGAAGGCGCGCGAGCGGTTGTTCGTCCCCATGCCATCGATCTGAACGACGACAAATCCCAGCTCGGTGAGCGGTTCGACCCAGGTCGAGAAGGATTTCGGAACGAAAGAGCCCTGCGGGCCGGCATAGATCCGCTCCACGACCGGATATCTCTTGTTTGGATCGAAGTTGGCCGGCAGGTGAATGATGCCCCATATATCGGTCTTGCCGTCGCGCCCCTTGGCATGGAAGCTGAGCGGCGGCCGCCAGCCGGCAGCGCTGAGCTCGGCGATGTCGGCACTCTCGACATCCATCAGTTTGGCATTATCGCTGGCGCGATACAGCACCATGTGCGGCGCGACGTCGATGCGGGACCATAGGTCGACATAGTAGCGGCCGTCAGGCGAGAATTCGATGTGATGATTGGCCTGCTCAGGCGTGAGCGCAGTCAGGCCCTTCCCATCGAAATCGATGCGATAGGCGTGGACGTAGTAGGGATCCTCCCTCGGGTTCATCCCGCTGGCGCCAAACCAGATCTGGCGCTTGATCGGATCGACATAGTAGACCGCGCGGACCACCCAATCTCCTTTGGTGATCTGGTTTTTGAGCTCGCCGGTCCGGCCGTTGAACAAATAAAGATGCTCGTATCCATCGCGCTCGGAGGCCCAGATGATCTCGTTTCCGTCGTCCACGTCGTAGCGGAAGATCTTTCCACTATGCGGCTGGTTCACCAGAGGATGGTAGTCGACAAAGGTTTGGCTGACCTCATCAATCAAAGAGCTCGCGTGGCCCGTGGCGGCGTCTACCGCGACAAGTCGATAGAGCTGATGCCCACGTTGATTGTAGTCGAAGGTGAAGCCGCGCCCGTCCTCCCACCACTGGATCGGCGAAAGTTCATAGGGATTTGGAAACAGGGTATTATCGATTGTGATCTCGCGCTGGCTAACGATGTCAAACAGCACCGGCTGGGGCAGTGATAGGGCATCACCTGGCTTCGGATACAGCATCGTCGAATGTCTGGGTTGAAGCTGATCCCTCGGCGATGACTCCACGTAATGGATCTCTCGCTTGTGGCCCGGACGGATGCGGTAAGCTGCGAGGTGACGTGAATCTGGAGACCATTTCAGCGTCGAGACGGCATAGTAGTTGCTTTCGGACCCGTCAAAGGTCAGTGGGATGTCCTGCAAGCCGTCCTTGCTGCGCAGGACGATATTGTAGTTCCTGGTATAGGCCAGCCATTTGCCGTCAGGCGATACGCTTGCCTTGTGCGGATCATTCTCCGCGGGTGGCGTGTGGTCGTAGTAGCTCTGCTGACCGGCGTCCAGGCGCGATGCGTTTCGTGTGCAGGCGTAGCTTACAAGGTCGCAGCTCCATCGGATATTTTCAATGCTGAAGTCGATCTTATTGTCGGTCAGCTCGAAACGGGCGAAGGGCAGGTCGTCGGCCTTATAGTTCTTGTGGCTCGCCCTGTTCAGAGCCTTCGCGAGGCGGGCCTGATCAAAAGCCGGCTGCTTTACGCCAGTTGCCGCATTCACCAGCATGAACTGCTGCTTGCCTTGGGTCGTCCGTCGGTAGACGAACGCCTCGCCCTCGCGGAGCCAGAATGGTTCGGCGGGGACATTCACGGTGAGCCGGCCATAGCGAGCGCCGATCGTGAGCGCTCGCTCGTAATCGGATAGCGCCGGCGGTGGTTTAGCGATGTCCTCCGGCAGAGCCCGCGCGGCTGCCGAATCCTGCAGAGCCAACAGCGCAAGCATCAAGGCGCCGTACTTGTACATGATCCCTCCTGTTTGTATGTCGATACCGGAATGCTGGGATTGAACGTCGCCAATCACGTGCAGCAGCGTCGATGTCTTCTTGGGGAGAGCCGCTCTGGTCGTCTTGCGCATGACGCGACCGCGAACGTTGGCTCGAGCTGGGCAGACTCACACGGCGCACTGGCGGACATCTGGATGGGCGGTTCTGGTTGCTCTCAATGCGAAGACAGCCGATGAAAACGTAGGTGCCCTCGACGCGGGTATTCCTCTCGAAGATCGGCAAATCCCACCCGACGAACTGCTCCCTGTATCGTCACCGCCCCGGTTCGTTCGCTGCTCGATTAACATGAACGTTTCATGGCCTCCGTCGCCGTTCTGCGCTCTGAGCGGCAAGTGTCCGATCTGCTGTATGCATTCGTCATGCCAAGGTGCAAACGCAACAAAGTCGTCCGCAACGGCCAATGTCCGATATCCGGGATCGTCGTAGATCGGACAATGTCACTCGACATTGTGCTCGGCCGTCGGTGGCATCACGGAGCGTGCGGCCACCACAATGCGCCGTGACCGCACCTAGACCTCATCAACCTGTTCATGCGGTCGTTGCGGCTGCTCGGCTGGCCCGATCAGCTGGAACCTCGATGTCGTTGGTATCTTCGCCTTGGACGAGTGTGGCGATCGCGTTGGCAAAAGCTCCGATGAGCACCGATCAGGTTCGGGATATTCACCGGCTGAACGCAAAAAGTCGCAAGCAACCAAGGACCGTGGCGCCACGTGCTCAGCGATCCATCGCCAATACACGAGTCCGCTACTCCCTTCGAGCTCGAGCGGGGCAAGTTGGCGAGCCCAAGACCTATATGGAGGTCGCCCGCGTGACCGCCGTAGGGCTGTAGTCTCCTTGAGGAAAACCAAAGAATTCGCGCATCTCGGTGAGTTGGTTGTCCATCATCACGACGCCCGGCTGCACGTAGCAGCCGCGCGCTTGTGCGGTAAGCAGCAGCGGGGTCATCTGGGGATGAACGACAACGTCCCCGACCAATGCCCAAGGCACCAGATCAGTGCAGTCGATCGAGATCGGATCATCCGGTTTCATCCCGATCGAACTGGCATTCACAATGAGATCGTATCCTCGCGCCGATGCTGCCGAAATCCCGGACGGGATTCCGGCTGCCTGAAGTCGGCTCGCGAGAGCGTGCGCGCGATCTGTCACGATGTCCGCGACGTGGACAGAGGCCGCCGCCGCTTCTGCAATAGCGAAGGCGATCGCAGTGCCAGCTCCTCCCGCGCCAACGACGAGCGCGCGACGTCCCTCAATGCGTTGACCTGCGCCCAGCAATCCCCTGACGAACCCGACGCCGTCGAGAATGTCTGCATGCCAGCGGCCTTGGTCGTCCCGCCGCATGACGTTCACAGACTGCACCCGACGTGCCCGGTCTGTATGGATGTCCGCATGGTGCACAGCCGCCAGCTTGTGCGGGATCGTAACGATCAGACCGGCCAGGTTCCGGATCGTTTGCAGACTCCTGAGGGCGGTCTTCAGCTCGGCAGGCTTAACATGGAGCGGGACGCAGACCGCATTGAAGCCATTTGCGCGAAACAGAGCGCTCCAGACTTCAGGCGCGCGCACCTGCTCAATCGGATCCCCAACAATACCAAGGAGCTGCGTCGAGCCGTCAATGATCTTGCGCATCAAGCCTCCGCTTGCGAACTGAGCCCGCAGTTCGCTGAAGGACGGGCTACGGTTCTTCGCGAGTGCCGGCGCGCAGCCCGCCGTCGGGTTCTCCTGCGTTGAGCTTGCACCGACCAGCAGCGCCAGGCTGTGCCCGTGACCTGAAGATGCCGTCGCGGCAAGTGTCGTTGCGGAGTACGCGCGTCAGCCGATGTTGGCTCAGGACGACAAGATGGCTCGCGGAGCCGTTGACAGGTGTCGAAGTCTTGGACGAGCGGACGGCCGCGATCACGATCGGCGCGACAATCAAATCTTTCGATCGACACAGGAGCTAGACCTTGGCGAGCGACGGCAACGGCCCGGACGGATTTCATCAACAGCCTCGCATGAGCGGGATCTCCTGTCGAGCGACGATCCGCTGGTCGGCAAGCACGCAAGCGCAACCGCCACATTTGAGCGTGGGCGCTCCCGTCGTGAGAGCCACCGGCCCGCCTCGAGGACCTTCGAGCTCGTCACCAAAGACGACTTTTTTGACTTGGCGATTCATCCCGTCTTGTCCAAACGGCGTCGGGGTGAAGACACTATGTGTGTCAGGAGTCCGACAACTGACGTCCAATCTTCGGGCGAGGGACGTGATGCCGCCCTCTCAGGCAGGCTTATGACAGCATCTTTGCGGCATGCCGATTGCTCTGACATCCCCTGACGGAGCCGTTACGACCCAGACGGTCCCAACCGGTCACCGGCCTTGGATTTCTGATGGAACTTGCTCGATCTCAGCTGATCAATCCGTTGAAGGCAGCTTCATGGATCGAAGCGCTGCCATGTGGCTCGAGGGCGTCATTGTTGCGCGCGGCGGCGTCGGTCCTTGAGGGCAGCAGAGGGAGCTCCCAGGCACTCGCCGGCGGAGAGCTCTTCCATGAGATGGAGCCGGCCGACGTCAGTCTGGCCAACCGGATGCTCGAACCGCGGAGCGAAATGCGGGTCGACGATTTCGGCGCTCGTGCGAGAAGCCGGAAGTGGTGGTGTTGAAGCAGCTTAAGAGCGTTTAGATCATGATTGTAAGGGGGGATGAACTCATTGCCAATGCAATGTCTGAACATTATGGGCCCGGCAATGACGCCAGTTGACAGAGCGTGCGACGTCCAGTGAACGAGATATTGACAGGTTCATCGTGGCGGACCCTGGCGCACGGCACAGCATGGACGGCAAGGTGTTGCTCAGTTCGACGAGAGGAAGTCCGTCAAGCTAACCAACGAGGCCACGCCACTCCATCTCGGCACGATATTGCGCATGCAGCACCCTTGTCGGGCTTTGAATCTTATGGAGGAGATCACGCCCACCAAAGGCCTATCGAAGCTCGCGTCGGCGGCGGAAATGCATAGAGCCGACGAATTGCTCTGCCGTTCACTTCGTGCTTGCACGCTAAGCGCAGTCCAAAAAAGCGGCGGTGGACACATTGGCTCATCGCTTTCGTTGATCGAAATCCTCTATTGCCTGTTTTATCGATTTCTGCGCATCGATCCGCTGAAACCGGACGATCCCAACAGAGATCGCTTCATTTTGAGCTCTTGCCAAGGAGCTGTGGCGCTCTTTGCCGTCATGCAGCTTCGCGGGTTCTTGCCGCCATGTTCGCTGGAGCGGTTTCTCGCGCCCGGTTCTGAACTGACGATGTTTCCAACCACCAAGATACCCGGCGTGGAGATGACGGGTGGATCTTTAGGGCACGGGATCGCGTTTGGAATCGGAACGGCGCTGTCCGCAAGACGATATGGTCAATCCTACTTAACCGTCGTGCTTATCGGCGACGGGGAAATGAACGAAGGATCCATCTGGGAGGCAGCCCTGGCGGGCAGCCACCTCAAGCTGAGCAATCTTCTGGTCATCATCAACCGAAATCGACTTCAGATTGACGGCCCAACCGAATCGATCATGGCCCTTGAGCCCCTGGCTGAGAAATGGAAATCGTTCGGTTGGAATGTGCAGGAAACCGACGGACACTCGCCATCGAACATCTTGCGCGCGCTCGATCTTGCCAGGGGCAACGCTGAAACGTCGACATCTCCACAGATCTTGATTGCGCACACGGCCAAGGGGCGGGGCGTATCCTTCATGGAGAATTGCTTGGATTGGCATTACCGCGTTCCATCTGAGGCGGAGTACGAGATGGCGATCAAAGAGGTGGAGGCGTGCCGGTGCGCTGGCGGTCAATAACCGCCGTGACCTGCGGATCAGGGTTGGCCTAGCTCGTCGACCTGCAATGTCGAGAGTGAGCCTCGCCGGCGAATGGCTGGCTGACGGAATAGACGGGCCGATGTGGTGCAACGAGACGTCCCGCGGCTGGGATCGTCGACAGCAGCTCATCCCGGTGTCCGCCGCAAAGCAGATCCAGTTGCGCCCTCCATTGCGCCGTCACCGCAACAGTCGGTGCTTATGGCCAGAAGCCTGTCAAGTCCAGTAAGGAGCCACGCCTAGCCGTGTCGAGCCAATCTGTTGATCTTCGTTCCGCGTTCGCAGCCGCGCTCATCGGAAAAGCAAGGGAAGAACACGCCTTCACCCTCATTTCCGTTGATTCGAAGACATCATCGCATGTCGAGCAAATCGAGGCAGAGTATCCGGCTTACTTCCTAGACCTTGGGGTGATGGAGCAGTGCGCGGCCGGCGTTGCTGCCGGACTGGCCAGCTGCGGCCACAAAGTATTCATTGTCGGCATCGCATCGTTCGTCACCATGAGGGCTTATGAGCAGATCCGCACAGTTCTGTCCCATGAGAACTACGACGTTAAGATCGTCGGGCTGTGGTCCGGCCTCTACTACACCTTCCAGGGGCATACCCATGTTCCCCACGAAGATATCTCGATCATGCGCAGCTTGGACAATGTATCCATTTACTGCCCAAGCAGCGAGCTCGACATGCGCAACGTCGTCGATCTCCTCTTTGCCGAACGGGGATTTGCTTACCTACGCGTGGAGAACCCGTTCTTGCCGGCCAGGATGAGGGCGCATGGTGGAGAGAGCTTGGAACTCGGCAGGCTGCAGATCTTAAGGCGGGGCCACCGCGTGGCAATTCTGAGCATGGGCCGCTGCCTTTTCGGCGCTATCGACGCCGCTGAGTTGCTGAATGACAAAGGGATCAGCTGCAGCCTTCTCAATGCAATCCGTCTGTGGCCGTTTGACGAAACCAGCTTTCTGGCAGTGCTCAAAAAGACAGAGGTACTTGTCTCTGTCGAAGAACACGGGAAGGTCGGCGGGCTAGCCAGCATTGTTTCGGAGTTGCTCGTGCGGCATCGCCTGGATCACGTCAGACATTTGCCGATCTCTGGTTCCTCGAAATATCAAAACAATCTGTCCTATGAGGACGCGCTCGATAGCTTTGGACTGACGGGCGTCAAAATATCGAAGGCCGTTATGCAACTACTCGATGGACGTGGCGTCGAGCAGGCCGACTAACGCATGTTCCAGCCGCCATCCACCGTCATGGTGTGGCCTGTGATCATCCGGCTCTTGGTGTCGGAGGCAAGGAAGAGCACGAGCTCGGCGATATCGCGAGCCTGACAGAAGCTGTTTAAAGGCACCTGGCGTAGGAGCGATTGCTGCTGTTCCTCCTGCAGGCGAAGCATTCCTCCCTCTACTCCGCCAGGCGCGATGCAATTGACCCTGATATTGAACTCTGCAAGCTCGCGCGCCAGTGATTTGGTGAGGTTATGGACCGCAGCTTTTGATGCGCAATAATGGATACCGGAATTGCTGTACGGAAACCTGTTTGACGTCGCGCTTGTGGCTCCAATGAAGCCCATCACTGAGCCGATGTTGACGATATGACCCGAGCGCTGCCGACGGAAATACTCGCTTGCGGCCTTGCAGGTCAAGAACACGCCGTTCAGATTGACGTTGATCACATTGGTCCACTCATCAAGGGTCAGATCCCAAAGCCGTGCTCTTGTTGAGCCCTCTCGCTTGGGCGAGATTCCTGCCGCGTTGACCAATAGATCAAGTCTGCCCTCCCGATCAAACAGTTGCGCGAAGGCCCCGTTGACCTGATCTTCTCTGCAAGCATCTCCCGGCAAGTAGATCACCTCATCGGAGGAACGATCCCGCGATGGGGGACGTCGATCGAAAACGGCTGTGCGATAGCCCTGATCCGACAATGCGTGCACGATACTTTGTCCGATATTGCCAGAACCGCCCGTGACGATTGCAACCTGCCGGTTAGCGAGCATTAAGAAATCTCCGTTTTTGTTCCAGGCAAGCCAAATGCGGTTGCATCTGCTTGGCTGAATGGTTTCTCGATAAATATGTCCGAGCCATCCCGTCGCGCTCGATCGCGCTTTGAGAGCGTCCATCGGCGCTGGGCCATTAGCGCCCGCCCGACACATGGATCAGTGAACCGGAGACATAGTTTGCCGCATCGCTCGCGAGAAACCCGACCAAGGAGGCGACTTCCATCGACGTCGCAATTCGGCCGATCGGGATCGTTGATAGGATGCGGTCGTAAGCGTCACGCGGCAACGCATCGGCCATTCGCGTTTCCGTCATCCCAGGCAAGAGCGCATTGACCGTTATGGCGTAGGAGGCGACTTCCTTTGCCAGGCTGCGCGTAAGCCCGAGCAAGCTTGCCTTGCTTGCCGCATAGGGGCTGCCATTGGGCAAGCCTTCTGTCGCGGCTATCGAAGAAATGTTGATGATGCGACCCCAGCGTGCTTCTTTCATGGCGGGAATGACAATTTTTGTCGCGAATACAACTCCAAACACGTTGGTCGAGAAGACGTCACTCCAGGTCTGATCGTCATGCTGTTCGAACGGGCTGACCGGGCAATGGACCCCGGCATTGTTGACCAGGATATTTGCATGTCCCCAACGGACCCTGAGCATGTCGAACGCAGAACTCACCGCATGGTAATCAGAAACATCCACGCGAAGCGTCAGGAGCCGATCGCGGTGCTCCCCAACATGTTCGCGCAGCTGCTTGGCAGCCTGCTCGTCACTATGAAAGAAAGCGCACACATTGGCCCCCTGTTCCAGAAAAAGCGATGTGATGGCGCCGCCTATTCCTTGCGTGCCTCCAGTCACGACCACGGTCTTGCCCTCAAACGCGGAATGCATCCTGTTACCCTCCTTTGCCGCGGCGACCCGCAAGGACACCGCCTCCATTCGAGCGTGTGCCGGTTGGCGCGAGGCAGGCACGCGGAGCAACGGGTCGGCCCAACGACATGGAGTCTTTGATTGCCTGTATGACAGACAATGTCGACGCGGCGTCTTCCAGGGTAATTGCCGGATTGCACTGTCCCTCGATCACGGCAAGAAAGTGCTCGACCTCGCGTAAAAGAGGATTGCACGAAGCATTGTCGGTCACGTCTGCAAAGATCGAGTGTTCAAGCCGCTCCGTCCATCCCTTACCGGGCCGCTTGGTCGACCAGATCTCTCCCGATGGAAAGCAAATCGTGCCGGTTGCTCCGAACAGGAGGTAACAGTCCTTGGGGTATCTGTGAAAGACGCCGTTCTCTGCAGCGTCGTTCTCATAGCTGAACGGTGAGGGGCTTAGGTCAGAGTGGATAAAGGTGAGGTGACAGGCGCCGCCCATCCTGTTCTCGATTTTGGCCGTGATCGTACATGAATGATCGAGTTCATCCCGAGTACGTATCGTCTCCTGACCGACAGCGCTCACCTCGCAGATCGGACCAAGAAGATGCTGAAACGTATCTATCTCGTGCACGATGTTGATCATCATCATGCCGCCACCAGCAGACGGTTCAACGCGCCAGGAACCAAAATAATCGTCTGGCTTGCGTACCAGCCAAAGCGCAACGGCGCGGTTGATTGATCCTACGATCTTTTCGTCGATGGCGCGCTTCAGCCATCCAATTTGATTTGAGAATCTGCGGTGATATCCGACAAGCACCGGCGTTCGACGCAATTTGACGGCTGATTGTAGGCGTCCAATCTCCGTCACGTCTCGAGCTCCTGGTTTCTCGAGCAGGACAGGAACGCCTCGTTCAATGCATCGCTCGGCCATCTCAACCAGGCTGTCAGTCGAGGCTGCGACGATGACGCCGTCCGGCCTGGCATTGTCAAGCAAAGCCGCGATAGAGTTATAGACTGGAGCTCCAAGGTATTCGGCCTTTTGCGCGTGTTTGGACGGATCTTTAACGCATAATCCTGCCAGCATCGCCTTTCTGGTCGCGAGAACCTGCTGCGCCATCACGAAGCCATGTCCCAGACCAACGACCCCGACCCGTAACCCGCCAGTGCACCCGGCCTCACTTGGCATGCTTTTCTCGTCCTCAAGCATCGTACCTGACGCCATTTGCTCCAGGCTCTTGACCATTTGTTCATCCGGCGAGCTTTTGTGATTTCGCTCGCGGCTTGCATTGATGCGAGTCACGATGGCGCTGACAAGCTATCCAACGTCACAGGCTTGCGCGACAATCAGCGTGCGTGGAGGCTGTGCTGTTTGAAGTTTCGCCGACAATGTTGTTCGGTCTCGCACAGAACGCGCGAATGCAATTGTCATCTCGAGCCGAAACTATCGGTCGAGTCTGATCTTACTCCAAGTGCCACCCAGTCTTTTAGTGCACCGTTGGACATGACTGGCTAATTGCCGCGGGCAACTGCAAACTGCCTCGGAGTTGCACGGGACTGTCGGACGATGTCACCGACGCGGTCCTGGAAGCGGGGCTATTCGCTATTCGCCAAGTGCGGCCCCGGCAGCCGGCATGCGGCATTGGCGCCTCGCCGAACCTGACTGCGCAGCCGTGCAAGACCGATTCAAGCGCGGGGACGTGACGCTGTCGATCCTTGACAATCTGTGGGTTACCCCTCGATGATAGCGCTATACTTCTCCTCGATCTCTTCGGATTCCGGGTCGATCCGGACACCCGGTCCTCCAAAAGCTCTCGCCTCCGGCGTCCTCAGAGCTTCACATTGAAGTTGGCGTGGAGGCTGTTCTGTGCGACGCCTGAGCCGAACTGACCCTGATAGGCGACGCCAAGGGTCGTGTTGCTGGAGAGCTGGAAGTCCACACCGGTTTCTACGAGTGCCAAGTCCCTGCCAATGGATAGGCCAGAAGCTGCAAAGGCGCTAGCAGGCTGTTGAAGAAGTCGGTAGCGAAGCGCTTCGTATCGTGATTCTCTAGGACGGGGATTCCATTGGGGACGCGATGCGGGGAAGTGACGAACGGTCCGGCTCGCTATTCAGTTATGTGGACCTGGAGGCCCGGGTTCGCATCGACCATCCGCTGCGGGTAATCCGCGACTTGGCGAATGCAGCGCTGTGCGACCTTTCTGGGGAGTTCGGCGAACTCTATACGGACTTCGGTCGCCCCTCGATCGCCCCCGAGAAGTTGCTTCGGGCGATGCTCCTCCAGGCGTTTTATGGGGTTCGCTCGGAACGGCATCTGATGGAACGGATGGAGTTCGATCTTCTGTTCCGCTGGTTCGTTGGGCTCGGGGTGGACGATGCGGTTTGGAACCATTCAACCTTCTCGAAGAACCGCGACCGGCTGCTCGAAGGCGAGATTGCGGCCAAGTTCCTGAACGCGCTTTTGGCGCAGCCAAAGGTCAAGCGTCTGCTATCGAACGATCACTTCTCGGTGGATGGTACGCTGATTGAAGCCTGGGCTTCGATCAAGAGCTTCCGGAAGAAGGATGGCAGCGACAAAGACGAGGATGGTCCGGGACGCAACGCCGAGCGAGCGCAGCTTCCACAAGGAGAAGCGATCCAACGAAACGCATGCGAGCACGACCGATCCTGAGGCGCGGCTCTACAAGAAGGGTGACGGCCAGCCAGCCAAGCTGAGTTATATGGGCCATGCTCTGATGGAGAACCGCAATGGTTTAGCGGTTTTGGGCAGAGTGAGCCAAGCGACGGGTACCGCCGAACGGGAGATTGCGCTTGCCATGATCGACAGGCAGAGGCGCGCGAAGCGGATCACTCTGGGAGCGGATAAGGCCTATGATGTCACGCAGTTCGTGCAGGACCTGAGAGATCGATCGGTTACCCCGCATATCGCGATTGATGGACATCTGAGCAAGACTGGCAAGCGGCGCAAGACGGCGATCGACGCACGTACCACGCGTCACAGCGGCTACGACGTCAGCCAACGCTGCCGCAAACGCATCGAAGAAGTCTTCGGTTGGATCAAGAGTTCCGCTGGCTTGGCCAAGGTCAAGCTGCGAGGCCGCGACCGCGTGGATGCCGCCTTCGTCCTGGCGCTTGCGGCCTACAATCTGATCCGGCTTCCTAAGCTTCTGGCGGCACCGGCATGAGCATTCGGGGCAGATGGCAGGTCGTCGAGACGCCGGGCTACGACATGGCCTTGGCGGGCGCCTACATTCTGTTCGACGAGGCCGGCGGCGAATTCGCCTTCGACTGCCTCACTGGCTCCATTCATGGAGCCTGCCACGCAGATACCATCGAGTTCGGCTGGCAGAGCAACGACGAAATGGAGCCAGCCGAGGGTGATGGTTGGGCCGAACTGCAAGATGACGGCTCACTCGAAGGGGAGATCTGCCTCCTCAACGGCGACAACGTCCCATTCATCGCGCGCCGTTCAAAAACTTCTTCAACAGCCTGCTAGAACCGGCAGCGAAGCTGCCTGTTGACAGTGGAATGTAGTCCGCAAAGGCATGGCGCCAGCCAAGGTCGGTTCGTACTGTCGAGGCTACGTGCCCAAGTTGAAGGCTGTTAGTGGCTCGGATGCCGAGGGTGGAGAGGGTGGTTTCTATTGTGTCGGCGCGCATATCAAGTGTCGCTCCGCTCCATCCCTTCTCGCTAAAACCGTCTGTGTTGCCCCGAACATAGGCGAGATTGGCGTAGGGCTCGACCAAGGAATGGTCGCTGACGTGAGCCGTGTAGCCCAGCTCTCCGAAGATCTGGAAGGTGCGTGCATCGTAATCGGAGCTCAGATTGTCGCTGAAGCCCGGGAAGGCAACGTTGCGGGTCATCTGCAGATCGTGCCATGTGAAGGCCAGGCCTGAGCGGAGCGCGATAGCTCCTTTTGGCACAGCCCACTCGGTGCCGCCGTAGGTACCGACAGTGTAGTCCTCGCTGCTGCCGGACGACCGAGGAAAATTAGCCATTAAGGTAGAGCGGCTGTAGCCTGCAAGAACGCCGAAACGCCAGTCGTCATCGACGGCCGTATCGATACCAGTTAGGAAACCGCCAATGGTGGATTTGGTCTTGGCGGCATTGCTCTCACCTGATTGCGTTGACCAGCCACCAAAGGCGAAGCCCCACGCCGCGTAACGCAGCAAGTCATCGGATGGAGCGCCGGGAGGCGTCTGTCCGATCGAACCGACAGCGGTGCCGGATTTGCCGGTAGCCTGCTCAGACCCATAAGTCATCACCGCAATCGGGTGGGATGGCGCGCCGCCGAAAGCCTGCTTCAGACGGTTGTAGACCGCCGAACGGGCATAGAAGCTGTTGTTGACCTGCTCGGCTGTGGCCGACGCATAGGCCGCTGGCGAAAGCTGACCCAGCGCAGATGTAACCCCTGTACCGTCCGGCGCGGAGAAGTCGAGTGCTCCGACGAGGGTGTGCAACCCTAAAGCGGCGTTGCCCGCGACTTGATCAAGTGCCGCTCCCACCTGCCGGCTGTTGGCATCGGCGGCATAGCGAGAGTAAGCCTCGGGTGGACGCGAGAACGTCACAGCGTACGTATTGTTGCCCTGAGCCGCGGCCACGGCTGTCAGGGTAGGTGATTGAAGAGATGTCGCCACGTTCGTGAATGAACCGGTGAGAGCTGTGGCGTTCAACCACTGATTGGATGCAAACTTGAAACCGCTGCCATACCAGCCACGCTGCGGCGCAATCGTGAACGTACCGTTGACAGCTGCATTGCCGTTCACCACGAGTCGGCTGAATGCGCCAGTATCGTTCAGTGCGACTTGCAAGCGGCCGCTAGAGGTCTGTAAGAAATCGCCTTTCACCGTTATGCTGTTGTCACGGCCATTGATTACCGGCGCGAACGTGCCGCTATTGATGAAACGGCCATCGGTGTTGAGCAGGTAACTGCCATTGCCACTAAGCGTTGCACTTTGCGCGACATTCGCGTCGTACACTTCGTGATGTCCGGTAAAAAAGAGCTGCCGCCCAGCAATTGCAATGACAGATTGTTGTGTTCGACGATATTGCCATGATAGCGAAATGCAAAGCTTGGGTCTGGTTGCCCTGTAGAGTAACCACTCGCATCGGGCGTCATGCCGAACGTCAACTTTGTTAGCCGCGGCGCACCGTTTGCATCAACCTGGGCGTAATCTGAACGGATGTCCCCTGATAGCACCGCCCCACGCATCACATTGATCTGGCCCACATAAGCGTTGTTCGACATGTACATCGCCGCATAGTTGCCAGCCAGACGTCCGGTCAGGTCGAACGTGCTGACCAGCGGACCATTGATTTCATCGAGAATTGGGGCCGGTTCATTGCGCGTGGTGTGAATGTACGAGCCACGATACTCGAAGCGATTCCCTACCACGTTGTTGCCGAAATCGAAGCTTGCGGCGATGCCATGGTTGCCGACAGCCTGCACGTCACCACGCTGGGTAAATGTGTGATCCTTGCCGTAGATGAACATGACGGCGCGCCCATTGGCGCCGTCCGCATAGACGCGAGTCCCGGGCAGGATTGTTATTGAATTGTTTCCGCCGTCGACGCGAATGCCGGCACCGCCGACGCCGCGTGAGAGCAGGTCGGCGCGCTGAACCACCGTATTATTGCTGCCATACACGTGCAATCCCAGCCCAAGCATGGCCGTATTGTAGGTATTCGGAAGGTAGGCGGTACCACCGGCGTTGCGGCTGAAGAAGGGGTTGTCGTTCACCATAGTCTGGCCACTGCCGTACAGTGAGTAGCCGAAGAAATTGCGCCGATCGATGGTGTAGCCGAGATCCTGGAGCGCTGCGAGCTCCGCCTCCATCAGATTGGTGTAGTTCCGGTATTTCTGATGGCTCATCAAACTGTTGTTGAGCTCGATATGCGACATGCCACTCGTCGATCGCAGCGGAACACCCGGCATGGCGCCGGCGAGCACTTCGCTCACGTGCCTCCCACCGAAATAGCCTTGATCGCGCCGGAGGTCGAAAACGTCGGCAGCTGGTGGGTTCAAGCATCGGGAACAATAAATCGTCTGCCCCGGCCGAGCCTGTTTGCCATTGTCATCGTACCAATGGCTCGTCCACCCATCTATCGTTTTGGAAAAAGACACCCAGTTAGTACCGTCGCCCAGCATGCCCAACGCATGTGCCATCTCGTGCACTACGACCGCTGGTAGATTCGTACTGGGTGTCATCGACACTTGGGACGGGATATACGGCTCGGATGAGAATCCCATCTGGCCGATTCCAATCACGCCATGCGCACCATCGTCAAGCTCGCCCGGATCCTGACCGGTGAGTGCCGCCTGCACCTTCGTGACGACCCCCTGATAAGCGGAAAAGCCAGACGCGTTGTCACTATGGTCTGCGACGATATTGATAATGGCCGGCGATTGACCAGGGACAACCTTGATGATTTCAGCCCAATACTGAATCCCGGCCAGCGCCTGATCTGTTTCCCATTGCGACAAATTCCGCACCGAGGACACCGGCTCCGCATTTTCGCAACAATAGGGGGCGTCGCCGGTACCGAATATTCGCGCCCGTATAAACGGCACACCGTTCGAATCCCTGACATCATAAGTTTCAATGGCCTGGCTGGGCGTGGCGAGCAACGCATAGGCCGCGACGGCCGTAGCCGTCCTTGCGAATTGTTTCGTTCTCAATTTATAGCCTCAGCTCGGGGGACCAATAGAAGCGCGCGTAGCTCAGCGTCGTCCGGAATTCGCAATTACGGGAGGCGCGTAGACATGCAGCTAGGGAGCAACAAAGCTCCGTCAGCCGCTCCCGCCTCTATCCAAAGCGGCGCGCCAGACGCTGCATATGCGTTTTGTTCGGATGCACCATGGCTGACAGGTTGGTCTTCACTGTTGTTCCTTCGAATGAGATGATCGCTCGTTGAGCTCGGGCGGCACCTGCCAAATCAAGACTCGTGCCGACTGCTGCGAAAGGCACCCCTGAAACCGTTCTGCATTTTATTCAGAGACTTAAGTGAGCGCGAAACAGCAAGGGTCGAAACACCACCTGTTGCGAACTCGACAAACCCAACAATAGTCGGCGCAGAGCTTTGAGGCGGGAGCGAACGAACGCTTCGGAGGTGACGCAGCGCAATGGCATCGGCCCGGACTGCTCACGGGAGGGCGCCGCCAGGTTGCGGCGCCGGCGGTCAAGACGCCGAGCTTCGTGCCGATCTAAATTGGTGTCGAGAGCCGCAGCGCAGCTGACGTGCGTATTTCATCGGCGAGGCCTTTGGACATCAGCGCGCGGCCGACGAAGGCCTGCGGGCTGGTCGAGATCGAGCTGAGTGCAGCGGATCGCGCCGGAGGAGCTGGCGTGGCTTTCGACCGCGGCGCTTCGGGCCATGCGTGGTTGCACTGAGCAACGAGCTCAACGTGGAGCTCGCGGCACAGTCGGTCGACCTTCGCATTCAGTGCAAGCGATCGAAATCTTTAGAGTTGAGCTTGGTTGCGCCTGAGGATGCGCGAGCCGGGCACGAGCGCGCCGCAGTCCAGCACTCTTCGATGACCCCCATTAAGCGTAGCTGGAACCGGCTCAGGTGCCCGGCGTGGGTGACGCGGAGCGCATTGCCGCGCTGGGGGAAGAGTCCGCCACCTCGAACGCGGACGTGCGCCCGGCACCTGCCCTGGGCGAGATCTCAATCGTGCGTCGAGATCGTCGAGCGGACTTCTGGCTAGTGCGTCAGATTGGTTGCGACTTGCGTGCATCGCTCCGTCGACGACAGTCGCGCATGCCTAAAAAGTACTTGGATGAGCCGGATACCAGTACCGCGCCCATAACGGTGAGTAGCAAAGCTGTGCCGCAGAACATGTGCCATCACCCGCTGATCGAGGCGGGCATGCTGCCAAGCTTTGCGGCAAGTCTCCTGGAGGTGGCAACGCTCACCAGATCGCCCAGATTGCATCCCGAAGACAGCCAATGGCGCGGTTTGGCAAGATACCAATAGGATCGCAGGATGATGAGCAGCCGCAGCGACAGCATCATGTAGCGATCGTTGCCGCCCTTGCGGGCCGTCATCAGGATCAGCATGCGCTTGCTGTCGATTGCGCTGGCGTCAGGCGGCCGACCTCGCCGACCCGTAGCCCCGGCAGCGTAGGCCGTCACCAACGCAATGCGGTCGCGCAGGATCGGGACAGCCTCCAGGAAACGGGCAACGTCCTCCGCACTCAGCGCCAGCGGTGCTTGATCGGATCGCTGGCCCATCATTGCGACGTGCCCAAGCTGCGTGAGCGCTATCGGTGTCGCGGGCGTCACGGTTGCGGCGAGTCGCCGGTCACGCGACGGACGCTGGTGACGCCACGGCGATGCTACCTTGCTTGTACTGTCTTGCTCATTCAATAGGTTGGCTCCGGATTGCGCTCTCCAGAACACCGATCTTTTGCTTTGTTGAGACGATCGTCTCGCCGCGGTCGCGTTCGCATCACCGGCGTCATGTCTATTGATAGAATGTTCTACTCGATAGCGCGCCACTCGAAATTGGTGAGAGCATTCTGGCTGCAAGGGAGGTTTCTCTTCAGTAATCGCGGCTATCGACGTCGTGCTGCGACGTTGAACTGTCTCGTTCAAGACGTCGCTTGGCTTAGGCGCGACAACAAGATGTCTGCATCCAGACAGTGCGGCGAGAGCTGTCCTTTCATCGAGAAAGCTCTCAAATGTCTTTGGCATGCCGGTTGCTTGAAGATGCGGCGAAATCCGTCGCGATCATGATCGTCGTCCAACCCTGATCGACATATTCAGATGAGACTTGCTCAATTGATCGCGGTCAGAGCTGTCCTGATGCGCTCGCGTCCAAAGCGCGCACCTGCCTCGCGACGTCTCTCATCTTCGGGTGGCGTTCAGTTTGTTGGCCGCTATCCAATTGCCCGGTACAAGGCATGGACGAATGGCGGGACTCAAAGAGATGGTGTGCACCATAGTCAAAACGTTATGCCACGAGGCAATCGACCGCGCGGCCGTTAACCTGAGGCTCAAGCGCAAGTATCGCATGGCGGCGAGATGCCGAACCTGTGTTCTTAAAGCTGACCGCCGGACACGCATCGGTAATTCTAGATAATAAGAAAGATGATGCAGGGCGATTGGGAGCTCGAAGAAATATCGAGGCGACGAGACGAGCTCAAGATAACACTCCTTCGCGCTCAATCGGTTGTAATCGAGTGCAAGGCAGAATTGGCGGACCTCGAGCAGAGGCTTGAGCGTGGGGAGGGCCTGTCGGCGCTCGGTGAACGCCAGAGCAGCGCTGCGGCAAGGGCTGCGGCACGGAGCGCGCGACCGCGCAAGCCTCGAACCGCCGCGGAGCCTATTGGCCCGCAAGCGGATGCCATGGCGTTGACGCCTCGATCGCGGACCGTTGACAGCGGCGGCCGCGCGCGTCGTCGGAGAAAGGTGGTGTCATGAGGCACAAACATCACGGAGCCATGCATCTTGGGCGCATCGCGTTGCGAACTCGGCGGCGGGATCGGGTCGGTCGCGGTGCTTGGCGATCACATGCGCGCGGATGGCAACGCAGATAGGGGTGCGATCGCCGCGTTATTTTATGGCGATGCGCCTGTTACGTGCTTTGGCTGCCTACAAAAATATGTTGTCAATCACGAATACAGAGCTATCCGCCCGGGGCAGGACCCGTTCGCTCGCGTAGATATTCTCCTTCGTTCGTGTTGCCCGCAGATGTGTTTGAATGTGTGCTCGCGAAGCGATTGTCCGCTGCGATGATCCGCTATGCGCTCTGCGGACAAGCAAGCTCTTCAAGCGACTGCCGCAGCAATGCCATATCGAATAGCGTCCTTGCGATACCTTCGATTGCACCGCAAAAATGCTGCAGCATCTTGATGACAAATGCCTGTTCCTGCCGAAAGAGGGAAGCGACCATTCGCAGGAAAGTCGCTACGCAAGGCTCATCGCCGAAAGCGGAGCATTGAATCCGCCGAGTTGGTTCGATAGGGCAACAACCGCCGTGCCCGCGCAAAGCGAACGTCCTCGGCGAACTCGCATCCTCCTTTACCGCCCTCAATGCCCCCTGCCTCGCGCGCCGTTGCGAGCCTCGGTGTCGTCTGTAGGACATCCGACATAGCGCTGTCGGAGTGGTCGTATTGCTCTGAAATGAGTTTCTCATTTGGCACGACGCCTGCAAGGCGATCCGCGAACGCGCTGTATCATGGACTGAGAACAACTCATCCCTTGGTCGGGCGCGCCGAACATACGGTTGTCAGCAGTGGCTGCGCTCCCGAGCCGACCCCGCGCATTGAGGGCCCAGTTGGAGACATCCGGCAACGCTTTATGAGGGATGCTCTTTGCGCGGGAACACGGTAGGGGCCGATAGAACGGAGCCGGTCGTCGCAAACGTGTACGCCGCATCGCGTCAATCCGTCAGGGATCGCCAACAATGCTTGTCACCTAAATCCGAGGAAAACATATGCTAATCAATCAAGGAGAACTTGCCAACCTCACTGATAAATTCCAGTGGGGGCACGCAGCGATCTCGTATGTTCTATCGAAGTTCAACAATGTGGCCGAAAACGGTCCTGGATTTCCATGTTTTTTCGGGCGGAGCGCGGTCAAGCGCGGCAAGTTGCGCTTTCTCCTCATTCCATACGATTACGGAAAATCACGGTACGAGCTTGATATTCTAGCTTGCGGCTTACGAACTTACATTGAACAGATTGATATCGACGCTCTCGATGTTAAGGGCCACCACCCACTCCTCGTGCTTTTTGAGCCAGTCGCCGCGCTCTCCACCACGGATCACTTCAAACAGGTCTTCATAGAAGCGATGCAGTTTCTCATCGATGAAGATCGGCGACCTTGGCCTGTGCACGTGGCCAAGGATCCTGCGCACCACACGTGGACGATGTGCTTTCACGGATGTGAACTCTTCGTGAATGTAAGTCATCCTGCCTACGTTCTTCGCAGAAGCAGGAACATGGGAGCCGGACTGGCCTTCGTTATCAATCCGCGAAAGATCTTCGACATTGCAGCTCCCGCCGATCAGCGAGGCAGAGCTATTACAGCGAAGATCAGACGCAGCATCGACATCTATGATGATGTCACACACAGCCCATTGCTAGGATCGTACGTTCTAGGGGAAGCGCAGTGGCCGCAGTACATGATCCCCGACAACAATGAGGACGCTCCACTCGAGTGCCCTCTGCACTTCAAGTGACTGGCGGCATATCAACGGCTTCCCTCCGTCCTTCTCTCCACCTGGATCTTGAGACCAATTTGGGTGTCAGGCAATGTGGCCGGTCGCGCTTCGCTTTTGTGGCCGTACAATGATTGAGCAGGGTCAATGGTCTTGCAAATGAGAGACGCAGCGGTGATGCCCGCTTGCGACATACTGTCGGTAGTACGCAGACGCACGACTCGGTGTGGTTACTACAGAGAATCTATTTCTCATTCCGAGGACTGGTGTGAAAGATGAAAGTCAAGGTGAGTTCAAGGGACACCTGGGACTTGCCTCAGGGATATTGCTTATAGTCACAATAATCCTTGGGTCCGGCATCCTCGTGCTCCCAGGACTTGTGTTCCAGAAAATCGGGCGGGATGGCATCTACGCTTGGCTCGCATGTTCGCTGCTCTCTGTACCGATCCTAACAACGATGGTTGTTCTCGGTAGCGCATATCCGAACACTGGCGGGGTTGCATACTATGCAAAACTTGCCTTCGGCCAGTACCCAGAGTTGCTCGTGGCACTGCTCTTTCTTGGAGCGACATTATTGGGTTTGCCATCGATCGCAATTGTGGGATCGGCCTACTTACAGAAATTAACCGGCTCCAGCGTGGATATTCATCTGCTTGCCGCGCTGTTGATTTTGCTTGCTGCCTTCTTTGCCCTGTCTGGCGGCGAGACACTCTCAAGTGGCGTGAGGCTGGTGGGCGGATCGTCGTTATTCCTTCTGGTAGGCGCTCTCGTTGCCCTCATCGTGCTAGCAGTGCGAGCCAGCGGTGTTGGGTTCAGTCGCCCCTCAGATTTCTTGTCGGTTGCGAGTCAGATCCCGTTGATCTTCTTCTCCTTCACGGGTTGGGAAATCGCGTCCCATTTGTCCGCGGATTTTCGGAATCCTAAGAATTTTGGCCGAGCAATGTTCTTCGCATTTGTTCTGGTTTGTAGTGCATACGTCGGCAGCGCGGCGCTCGTGCATATCGCTGATATTAAGGCGAATTTCAATACACCAATATTTCAGGCTGCGGCGCAAGTCGCGCCATTCGCACCAGGCTGGCTGGTTCCTTTGCTTGGTGTATCGCTGATCGTTGCCAATCTCTTCGGGTCAGTTGTGGCCGTCTCACGACTTGTTCTTTACCTGTCCGGTCGACGCTTCCTTCCTGCCAGCCTCGGATACTTGCGCGACGGTGCGCCCCGCAACAGTGTCTATTTCGTGGCTGCATCGCTGATCGTAATCGTGGTCTGCGACAAGATTGGGTTGCTCGATATTGAAATGATGTTCAGCTTGGCCGGAACGAACTTTATTGCCGTTTACGTGATTTCTGCGATTGCATTGGTTAGGCTCCGAGGAGGATTGGCTGCGTGGTTGCTCGCTGCTGCGATTTTGATTCCCTCCGGGTTGATCATATTCAGCGCCACGTCTTCTGTTTCTTATATCGCATCGACTGCCCTCATTGCCTACGTCTTAGTCCGAAACAATCGAACGAGATTGATATGAACCAGCTCCATATCAATGAGGTATTCAGGGCCATCTCGATCGAGGAGGGCCTGTTACCCGTGAAGGTCACGCCATTCTATGAAAGGAAGATCAAGGAAGAAGTTGGGGCGCTAGGCAATCATCTGGGACCGCTTCACCGGGTGTCCTTTCCAACGCGGGAAAGAATCTCATTGAGGGCCCCCAACGAGGTAAAGGACTTCGTCGACGACCGGTCAAATGCGTGTGGCCCCGCCAATAAGACCTCCGCCGTCAGAAAGTACGCCGATCGCGTGCTTTTCTTGACCACCTCGAGGTGCTTTGGGAATTGCCAGTATTGCTTCCGCACGGACGTACTTAGAGAGAACGCCGCCATTGACGGGCGATCTGAACTAGATGCAGATCTGCGTTATCTGCTCGAATACCTTCGTAGCCAACCAGAAGTCACTGAGGTGATCCTGTCGGGTGGAGATCCGTTGATCCTGCCAGGATCACGGCTGGAGGCAATCATTGAAGGAATTCGATCGGTTCCATCGGTGAAGTCAATCCGAATTCATACAAGGGCGATCGTGTATGAACCGAAGGCTTTCACTGCGGAGAAAATTGATCTCTTTGCGAAACATAACCTCCGTATCACCTTCCACATCGTGCACCCATACGAAATTTGTGACGAAGTGTCCGAAAAGATCGCAGAGCTTCGACAGCGCAAGCTTAGACTTTACAACCAATTTCCGCTGCTACGTAACACTAATGATCACCAGTTGGTCCTTTATCGACTCCTGGAAATGCTCGACGACAGGGGCGTGCGCAATCTGTCGATCTTCATTCCGGATCCCATCAACTTCTCCGCAGCCTTCCGCGTGCGTTTGAGTCGCGTCTGGCACATTTCTGATCGTCTTAACTTCATTTCACCATCATGGATCAATTCGACACGCTTTGTGTTCGATTCCAGTCGCGGGAAGGTAAGGCGAGAACATTATTCTGAAACGAATAGCGGGACTGATGTTGCCATCTTCGTACGAGACGGAAAGTCAGTTTCCTTTCCCGATTTTCCTGAGCATCTTGATGTCCCTGGCAAGATCGAATTTATGCTGTGGAAAGAAAAGTGGCCATAAGGGATGATATGTCGCCGGTTTGGCGGATGCCGATATAGGGTGATTTTCCGGCGCTCCCGCGGGTTCTTTTTGGCAAGCGGGGGGTACGATTGCTCACTTTCAGTCCAGCTTTATCGTTCGGCCGCGATCCGGGAATCTGTTCTGCAATGACGAACCCGCTTCTCCGGTGAGTTCGCGCTGGTGAGTGTTATCACTACGACCAAAAGTAAGCGTGGCGTTGAGGCCCTTGAGAATTTTGGTACTCAATCCTGAGAGCACCGCTAGAAGAGTCATCTTCTGCAAGGGTGCTCACAATGGACGACCATTCGGACGACATAAGACGACCGTTGTCACCGCGTATCGAAGTGTACGCAGGCGCAGGTCGAAAGCGCTGGCCGGACGATTTGAAGGCACAGATTGCCGCGGAAAGCCTCGAGCCGGGGGCGATTGTCACAGATGTCGCGCGTCGCCATGGGTGCCGACCCCAGCAGGTGCACGACTGGCGGCGCCGGGCGCGTTTGGGCCAGTTGGTGCTGCCGGCTTCGGCGGACACGCTGTCGTTCGTGCCGGTGGTGTCGGAATCGGCGCTACCAGCGGCCGCAGAGGCCACCGGGTCGCCGGAAGCAGCCGTAGTGACGGTTGAGCTCCAGGGGGCACGCGTGGAGGTGCGGGGGACGCCTGGCCTTGCTGTGTTGAGTGATGTTCTTGGCGCTTCGACGGACACGTTCATGCTGATGCCGCCCGCGAGCCTCATGATCTACGTGGCGACGCAACCTGTGGACTTCAGAAAAGGTGCGGAGGGCTTGGCGCTGTTGGCGAAGGAGACGCTGGGCCATGACCCGATGAAGGGCGTGGCGGTGGTGTTCCGTGCGAAGCGCGCCGATCGGGTGAAGATTGTCGTCTGGGATGGCAGCGGCCTTGTGATGTATTGGAAGCGGCTCGATGGCAGCGGCTTCAAATGGCCTCCCATCGTAGCCGGCGTGATGCGGATGAATGCCGCCCAGCTGTCCGCGCTTCTGGCCGGCATGGATTGGACGCGGATGCACGCGCCTCGAATCCTGCAGCCGAAAGCACTTGCGTAGGACGTAAAATCTTCGCTGCATCGGGGGCGCGAAGCATGGCAGACTTGGGCCAATGAGTGATTTGCCTGATGAGCTGCCGAGCGATCCGGCCGAGTTGCGTATCTTTGCCGCGGCTCTGCTGGATCGCTGCGCCAGGCTCGAGCGGTTGCTCAAGCTTGCAAAAGATGCGCAGTTCGGTCGGTCCTCGGAAAAGCTGGACGCTGATCAGCTCCAGCTTGTTCTGGAGGATATCGATCAGGCCGTCGCGGCTCTCGAAGCAGCCGAAGATAGTGCCAATCCCAAAACATGCGAGAAGAGAGCTGCCGAGCGCAGAGCCAATCGTGGTCAGTTGCCGGAGCATTTGCCGCGCATCGTCGAAACCCTGATGCCGGCTGCAACCTGCTGCCCGTGCGCCCTTTTTGAGATCGGTCACGATGAGAGCCAGAGGCTGGACGTCGTACCGGCGCAGTATCGCGTCATCGTTACCCGCCGACCCAGACTGGCCTGCCGCGCCTGTCATGGCGTCGTCCTCCAGCACGCCGCTCCCGAGCGATTGATCAGGGGAGGATTGCCCACCGAGCGGCTGGTCGCGCATGTGATCGATGCCAAGTATCATTGGCATTTGCCGCTTTACCGCCAGGCGCAGATGCTGGCGACGCACGGAATAGCGCTGGACCGTTCCACGCTCGCCTTCTGGGTCGGCTATGCTGCCCAGGAATTGAAGCCCTTGTGGCATCGTCTGCGCCAGCTTCTGCTCGTCTCTTCGAAGCTCTGTGTCGATGAGACCCCGGCGCCGGTGCTGGATCCGGGGCGCGGCAGGACCAAAACCGGCTATTTCTGGGCGCTCTCGCGCGATGACAGGCCCTGGGCCGGACCTGACCCCACCTGGGGTGATCTATGCCTATGCACCGGGCCGTGGGGCCGTTCATGGCTTGCGCTTGCTCGAGGGCTATCGCGGCATCATCCACTGCGACGGCTATCAGGCTTACAAGACCATGACCCGAGAGACGCGTGCGGACGCCCTGTCCGGGACGCTCGCCTTCTGCTGGTCGCATCTGCGGCGCCAGTTTGTGAAGATCGAGCGGGAGGCTGCGCCGGCGCCAGCTCCGGTTGCCCGCGAGGCTCTTGAGCGCATCGCCCAGCTTTACGCGGTCGAGAAAGCGCTCCGCGGCCGATCGGATGCCGAGCGCCGTGCTGGCAGGCAGACGCATGCCCGACCTCTGGCTGCAGCCTTGAAGCAGTGGTTTGAGGCCAAGCTTGATCACCTTGCACAGAAGAGCGACACGGCGAAAGGCCTTGCGTTACGCGCTGCGCCATTGGGACGGCCTGACACTCTATCTTGATGACGGGCGCATCGAGATGGACACGAATGCTGTCGAGCGTGCGATGCGGCCGATCAAGCTCAATGCCAAGAATGCCCTGTTTGCCGGGTGTGACGAGGGCGCCGAGAATTGGGCAGTCCTGGCTTCGTTAATCGAGACCTGTAAGCTCAATGGCGTCAGTGCCGAGCACTGGCTCGCTGATGTTCTCGCGAAGCTCGTCAATGGTTGGCCTGCGGCGCGACTGGACGAACTGCTCCCTTGGGCGTCGATCTACACGATGCATGCGCACGATCCGAGGCTGGCGGCATGAGCCTGAACACGACCGCGGTCCGGATCAAGGTGACCCTCAAGGACGTGAAGCCGGAGGTGATGCGATGCCTCGTCGTGCCGCTCACGCTGCGCCTTGATCGGCTGCATCTGACGCTTCAGGCGGCGTTTGGCTGGACGAACAGCCATCTCTTCGAGTTCCTGGCTGGCGAAGGACATTGGGGTATCCCTGATCCCGATGGAAATTTTGGCCCTCAGCCCATCGATGCCCGCAAGACGCGGCTCTCCAATATCGTTCAAGAGACCGACGCGAAGACGATCCATTATCTCTACGACTTCGGCGATAGCTGGGATCACGTGATCAAGCTCGAAAAGTGGTTCGACAACACGACAACAGAGGGACTTCCGTTCTTGCTCGAGGCCGCCGGCCGTTGTCCTCCGGAAGATGTCGGCGGTGCGCCAGGCTATGCCGAATACCTCGACGCCATCAGCGACCCCACCCATCCGGAGCACGAACATATGCGCCTCTGGGGCCCGCAGCAGTTCGATCCCAACGTCATCGACCGGAAGGCGCTTGCGGCCGCTGTCAATGCGTTGTCCGACATATGGAAGCCGCGCCCGCGCACCACGCGCTCAAAATAGACGTCAAGCGCCAATCAAATGGGCCTCAGAGCTACGCTTACGACCAAAACGCGAGCGTTGTCGATGCATGCGGGTCATAGGCGAATGCCGGCCTGGCCGCGTGATGATAGCGGTAGCCGTAATAGGCGAACGATAGGGGCTATGTCAGGATTACAACAACGTTCAGAGAGGGCAGTCCGCGCATCCATCAATTGCTTTCGCAGCCGCGCACCGACGCCCTGCAGGATCGCTCTTCCTCTCGCGAATAGAGTCGATCCAGCTCGACGAAAGGCACGGTGAGACGGGTCTACGAGAAAGTGCGCCCTCGCGATAGCCATCCTGAACGGGTGACCTCTTGCAGGAAAGTCTTTCTTCGCGCAGCGCTCCTGCGAGTTCGTCAAGTCCACGTCTGCTTTGCGTCTTACAATTGTCATCTTGCACGGGCCAGTGCGCCGAGCGGCGGTTGATCTGGTCTGCGCGCAGCCCCGACAGGGCAGGCCGCAAGGATGCACGCAGCAAAGCATGAAGAGGTCGATGACAAATCTGTTTCGCGACTGGATCTTGTTGTCCATAGTTGGCGTGATGACTCTTTGCCCCGCTGCCAGAGCGCAAGACCGCCGCGTGGTCGTCGAACCCGTTGCACCTCGTGCGGTCTGTGACCGGCCGGTGCCATCTGGCAACAACGATACGGCCAGGCTGCAAGACGCGATTGACCATTGTCCAGCCGGCGCAGCGGTCTATTTGGGGCGTGGTGAGTTCAGCTCGGGTCCACTCGAGATGAAATCGGGCGTAACGCTCTGGATCGGGCGTGGGGCCAGGCTTTTTGCCATTCCCGAACCAACTGCGTATGACAAGGGCTGGGGCCATTGTGGGCGCATCGCCGGCAAAGGTGACGGTTGCCGGCCGCTCATCAGCTTTTCCAAAACGCGTGGCGGCGGCATCTATGGCGAGGGCATCATCGATGGCCAAGGCGGCACAGCCATGGCCGGCAGTGCCGAAACCTGGTGGCAGCTTGCTCGCCGTGCGCAGGCAGAGGGCGGCCACCAGAACGCGCCGCGTTTGATTCAGATTGACCATGCACAAGACATTACTTTCCACGGCATCACCTTGCGCAATGCGCCCAATTTCCACGTTGCGATGAACCGCGTCGAGGGAGCCACCTTCTGGGACGTCACCATCGATACGCCCGCGGATGCCCGCAACACCGATGGCATCGATCCGGGCGCTAGCCAGGATGTCACCATCTCCCATAGCATGATCCGCACTGGAGACGACAATGTCGCGGTAAAGGCTGGCAACAACGGTTCGACCCGGTATATCTCGATCATCCATAATTATTTCGGATGGGGACACGGGATGTCGATTGGCAGCGAAGTGAACTCCGGTGTCAGCGACATCCTCGTGCGCGACCTGACCCTGGACGGCACGACATCAGGCCTGCGCATCAAGAGCGATGTCAGTCGAGGCGGCCTGGTGGAACGGGTGACCTATGAGAATGTGTGCCTGCGCGGCAACCGGTGGCCAATCATGTTCGATACAAAATACGATCCTCGCGCCGACGGTGATAGAATTCCGCTCTATCGCCAGATCGTTCTGCGTCATGTCCGCGGCGATAATGGGACGCTGTTGATGCGCGGGCTTGACCAGGCGCATGCTCTTCAGATTACGATGGACGACGTGCGCTTTGGCAAGTCAGCGGCTTGGCAGATCGAAAATGCCGACGTGACGGTGGGAAATTCCGGCGTATCGCCGCCCCTGCCGGGGCGACTGCCGGACCGCTAGCTATTGGATGGGAAGGCTGTTCGCAGACACTTCCCAATCACTAGGCCGTCGGAACAATCTGATGTCGGACGCATCCGGAAAGCGATCGCAACGCGCAAGCGGGCGTGAACCCTCGGCATCAGCGCACGGACGCGCTCAAACCCCGACTGCGACTATTGCGGCGGTTAGATGACATCTTGGGTCATCATCAACAGTAAGATTGTTGTGAGGATTTTCGCACTTTCCGCCGTCGTTCTGGCCGGATGCTTTGATCCCTCGCAAGCACATGCGCAACCACTTCTGGTCTCGCAGGTCGACGAAAACGCGTATCACTCCCTTCAAGCGGCGATCGACGCGTTGCCGGCGCGCGGCGGCGATATCCTGATAGCGCCGGGCACGTATCGCGAGAAAGTCAAAGTCGTCAAGCCTAGTGTTCATATAAGAGGCTCCGGCAAGAAGCCGGACGACACGGTTGTTGTCTACAACGACGCCGCGATCAATGTGGGGGGAACCTCCCATTCCGCGACCCTGGAGGCGTCAGGCGACGACTTTCGGCTCGACAATCTGACGGTCCAAAACGACTACTACCTGGACAAGGCCAATCCGCCCTCCCAAGCGGTGGCGTTATCCATGACCGGAGACAAGGACGTGATCACCCACGTCCGCCTGCTCGGCGCACAGGACACGCTGTTCGCCAATAAGGGGCCGAACGGCCGAATGTCGCGTCAATACTTTTCGGACTGCTACATCGAAGGGCATGTCGATTTCATCTTTGGCAATGCGAAGGCTTATTTCCATCGATGCGAGTTGCACGCCATCGCCCACCACACGGTCGTGTATACCGCGCAAAGCAAGGCCTCGCCGGACGAGGATAGCGCCTATGTGTTCGATCACTGCAGGCTGACGGCCGATCCTGCCGCGCGAGAGATCGCCCTCGGGCGCGCCTGGCGGCCCTATGCTGCGGTGATCTTCTTGTCGACTGAGATAGACGCGCCAGTGATCCCACAAGGCTGGCGCGAATGGACGCCCGGAAAGACTGACACACTGACAACGGCCTACTACGCCGAATACAAGTCCACCGGCATCGGATCCAATCCCGCAAGGCGCGAACCTTACTCCCGTCAACTGAATGGCAGCGAAGCCATGCAGTGGTCACTCAAGACGTTCTTTGCCGGCGAGACGGCGTGGCTGCCCCACTAGCCATCAAAATGGGACCCGGTGGCATATTCGAGGCTCGCCAAGATGATTCCAGACCTGCTGCTCGGTTGAGGCACGTCTCGGACGCTGTCAGCACGATCAATGTCCTCGTTGTCTGACTGCGGACAGGATTTGTCGGCATTCGTACATTGCGCGACGTCATGGCCGCTCTTCGGGAGAAGGACACGCGTGTCCTTGATCATGATCGCGTCGTCATCTATCGCGGCATGGCCCAACCATTGCAGGTAGAGCAAATGATGCAGTGGGAGATGTTCGCAAGCATGGTCATGTTCGGCCGTGATTTCACTTTGTTGAGCAGGGCTTGCGCAAGAGGAGGTCGCAGTGGCGGATAAATGTGTTAGTCACGCGCTCTGTTTGCTAGATCGAAATGAGCGAATGTGGGTAAAGCGCCTGTCGGGTCCCGTTCGGCCATGTTCGAGTCCTGCTGCCCACGGACAATCGAATTGACCCTGTTCGCCGCGCTGTTGATAGGCGTTGTCTCGCTGTTGTACGCGTCCACCGGCCTGGTCGGGGGGACAGCGTTTCTCGCTGTCATGGCCTTCGCAGGGCTTCCGGCCGAGCAGATGCGTCCGACGGCGCTTGTTTTAAACGTGCTTGCCGCCGGCTATGCGACTTTCGTGTTGCATCAGCACAAAAAGATTGAGTGGCAGCTGCTTTGGCAGCTCGCAATCCCATCGATGTTGACCGCCTTTGTCGGCGGATGGTTGGCGCTTGACGGGTCGCTGTACTGTGTCATGACCGGCGTTCTGCTGATCGCTGCCTCCATCCTGATGTTGCTCAAGCCTGGACTTGACGGCACCAGGCACCGCCAGGTGTGGCCCGCTCATGCCGCGTCGGTCGGTGCTGCCACGGGGCTGCTCTCCGGCTTGACGGGGATAGGTGGTGGTGTCTTTCTGATCCCATTGATCCTGGCGCTTGGTTGGGTCTCGCCGAGACAGGCAGCTGGACTCTCTCCTCCGTTCATCCTTGTCAATTCGGTGCTCGCACTGGCTGGAGTGCTGGTGTCCGGCCAATCGGTGAATTCCGAGGTCGCGTTCTATGCGATCGGTGCGGTATTTGGCGCAGTGCTGGGAACCTTCATTGGGCTGCGCTGGATGTCGAATTGGACCACTCGATATGTTCTGGCAACGATTTTGCTTTTTGCAGGCGTGAGATTGTTGTTGCGGTCCTGACGTTCGGCTTGGCTTGTCCGCGGCCGCTTTCGAACCAGTTGCGTGTTGCTCTCGGCAGAGCGCAATGTCGATTCGAGGGTATCGGCGATTGAGGGAACTCCGACTTCGAGATCGATGAGACGTTTGGGATGGCACCCGCGTTGCGCCAATCTCGCAATTGTTGTGTTTGGCGATCAATTCGACGGCGCTTCTATGGAGAGGCTTGATTTAAGAGGGCTTTCGCCATGAGTGCGCTTTACGCGATGCACACTTTGTTGGAAAGGGCGGAAGGGGTGGCGGTGCCGTTTATGTTGGTAATGGCAAGATCGTCGGGATCGATGTCGGAAACCTGCGCTATACAGGCACCTTTACGGAGCAGGGCGGCCGCTTGCAGGGCACTGTTGATCTTTATGCGCCGACCGGTGGCACGCTTGTAACCGACGCTCAGGTACCTGCGGGCAGCAGATGGAGCATCGCGCTCGATTGGCCGGACGATTTTGCTGATGGTAGCGTCCAGGCCCTTGTCGTCCAAGGGAGCCCAGTACACGTCGTATTTGAGAAGGTCGGGGATATCTAACGTCCTCATAGCTCGGCAGTTGTTAGCCGGCAGTCGTCATCGTTCTGTCGTTGTCCGTGCGATTGCGCCGGTGCGCCCGAATCACAATAGGCATGCCGGTTATGATAACCGATAGGGAAGCTATCCTGTTCGTACTCGCCATCTAAGGCGCGGCGCTCTCCAGTTGGAATCTGTAGAACGGTCTTTGCAATGATCGGCGCGCCGCGTCACCTTTGGTCTCGAAAATTCCGTCGACACGAGCTCGCTTAGCGCATGACGCCCGATGCTGCGGCCGAGCCTGCCGCGTGGGACATGAATGTCGACAAGCGCTCGCTGGCGGGTCGGCGTTAACAAACCTCCGGCGATCTAACCGCTGCCGGTGGACCGTGCGACGCGCTCAGGCAGCCATTGCGGGCTCGCGCCAGTTATTGGCGGCTCCTTCGAAGACGCGGGCGCGATCGCCGTTTCCGACTTGCGGCTCCCTACACTCGTCAGCTTCTCGAAAGCTAGCTCCTGCAAAAAGCACAATCTAGCTCTGACTGAAAACGCTGCTCGCTGGCACTCCAGGCCGAAGTGTAAGTCCAGATTGCGCAGCACCTACACCGTCAAGAGGAGAGCAGGATGGATCCAATCGACCCATTTTTCAATTCAGAAGCCTGGATACAGGAATACGCTGCCAGGCAGGAACGGCAGCGGGCGGGGCAGCAATCGGGCAACGCGAGCCAGCAAGGCGGCTTTGAGCAGCAGATGGAGAGTTTGCAACTCAGTTCACCTGATCGGAGTTCAGCCAGCTCAGCTTCGCCTGATGAAAGCCCCGCAGAGCGGACTGCACAGCACCAGCACGCTGGCCTCGGCGGTTCGATGCGGATGCCGCCGTATCCCCAGCTCAGGGACGAGTTATTCAGTAGCGCGCGCCACAGCGTGGACGTTCCCCGCCCTCGTCCTGGAAGTGCGGCCCAGCTGCCGCGCTCCAATTTGCGCGATAACGTGTTCAGCAGCGCGCGCTACACCTTGCCAGATGCAGAGCCTGCGATTCAATCTAAGAGCAGCAAAGGCCGCGGACTGTGGTCGCGCATCAAGTCAGGGGTCGGAAAGGCGTTCGGAGGAGGTCGCAGTGAAGGCTCGTCCGGCGCCACGATGCAGCAAGAGGCCCTTCCAACGTTTCGCGTGGATTACGCCAGGCAGCCCGGCCGGGCGCGCGGTGGCCCTGTCCCTGCGGCGGACGAGGCGCTCATGCAGGATTTCAGAAACAAAGCGGGAGGCAATCTCAGCGACGGCACCATCAAAAATGCGGCCGCAGATCTGCGTCATTTGAGCGCGCGCCTGAGCATGAACGGCAGGCCATCAATAGCAGACCGGATTCGCCGTGAGTTGGAAAACGCGCAATTGGAAAATCCGGAGGTGGACAACCATCAGCTGGAAGCCGAGCTCGATCAGGATGTGGACACCTATGCAAATGACCGCGGCAGGCGGATCAAGGCGGCCTTGAAAAAACTTCGTGAGGTTGGCGCCGGACGGGCCCTATCGGCCGATGTTCGCCGACTGAATCCCTATCCTGCAGACGCAACGCTTATCGACATGTGGGCTGCGGCGGAAAAGGCGACGCACAGGATCGAGCCGAAGACCGTCGACAGGCAGGTTCGTCGCCTTTACAGGCTGAGCGAGTGGCTGCAAGCCCGAAACCTGGAGCCCATCGCTGGCCGGCTCTTCACCGACGGGCTTTCTGGTGACGTCGAGGACTACAAGCGTGAAACACAGGAGACTAAAATTGGCCCTGATTTGATGAGGCTTGGCCAATACCAACAAGTCCTCGACGCGAATAGAGCGCTCGGGCTGTCTCCTGCCGCGGGTGCGCCCCCGTTCGCCAGGGAAGGTGCGCAGCGATCGGCGCCGCTGGAATTGCCGGCAACGCCAGCTACCCCAAGCGCGGGAGCCTGGAATTGGCTCGGGGAGCAGATCCATGGACCCTCATCATCGTCGTCCACACCGCAACGCGGCCCTCAAGGCAGCTTGTCGCAGGGCCTTCCCACAACGCCGGCCACCCCGAGCGCGGGAGCCTGGGACTGGCTCAGCGAGCAGATCCATGGATCCACGTCAGCATTGCCAGCGCCGCCACGGGACCGGCAGCCCAGTTTGTCACACGGGCTTCCGGCGACCCCAGCCACGCCGAGCACGGGAGCTTGGGATTGGCTCGGGCAACAGATGCACGAAGCCGCCTCACCATCATCTGTGAGGCGCCCGTCGTCAGACATCTACGGCAGTCTCGATCAATTGGTTAATCTGGATCCGCCCACGCCGTATGAACTGCGTGACGATGCCCAGTCCGTGCCTGCGCCTCGGTTCGCTGGACCGCCGTCGGTTGCTGGACCATCAGGGACACCGCAGGAACTACGGGACATCGGAACTATCGTTGGCGAGGACTGGCAGCACGGCTCACAACCGGCCTCAGACGTCCTGATCGACGTACTGGGCAATATCAATCTGCTGCCGAACCAATACGGGCCAAGCCAGTTTGCGATCAACGGTGAGCGCTACTCGGCTACGTTCGGACCGGGAGGACGCAGGGACGTTCGTCTCATCCACTATCCTGGCACCCGGCAGATCAATCAGTCAGCCGGGCCATCGCGGCAGCGCCATCAGCCGCCGCAGGTAAGCGACGCTGGGCCATCGCGCGAAGGCGTCGTGGATCTTGGTTATCTCATTCACGGAGGATGGCAGCACCGCGAACGCTACCTTCCGTCTTTCCTTGTCAGCGCACTGGAGGGCCAGAACCTGATGCCGGACGCCGAGAACCCGACGTATTTCAACATTCGCGGCGTGCCCTATAGAGGCGAATTGGAGGAAACAGGCGGCCGCCGGCGCGTTCGCATTCGCCCTGAACCTGGCTGAAGAATCCGCCTGGCCTGCAACCTCACAGGATCGCTGGCGCAGCTCACGCGAGCGGCGTTCTAGTCAGGCCCTAGCACGGGATCGCGATCGCTTCAGGATATCGTCAACAGCGCACGGGAGCAGCTCTTGGAGGTTCGCCACGCGTCGAGCCGGCCTTTGGCGCAATCCTGCGGTGATCGCGAGTTGAGGTCTCGCGCTTGAGCAAGAGATAGATGTCAAGATGGACCACCATCCGTGCTGAGTTAACCTTGATGCTACTCATCCTCCTCCAGGGCAGCTTTCATTTCCAGGAGGGCTTCCTTGAGCGGGCAGATCGTCCTTCACCGCCTTCCAGACAATCTGGCTATCGGCTCGCTGATACTCGTGCCGCAGGATGTTGCCGATGCTCGACTCTCGCTTTGGTTGTTTCGACGATGTCATCGTCCTTGCAGACGACGATCAAATCGAGGCCCACGCGGTTCACCGAACGTGTCGCCTTTCACGGTCACGAAAAGAGGGTGGCTTGCGCAAGAAATTGTCGAGTACGAGAAACAGACCAGCCTTTTCCGAACCATCCTACCAGAAAGCAGAGGTGCAGATTCAACGAACTCCTCTATAGGCTGCGCAGGGCGCGTTCAACCGGTCGAGCGACTTGGGCGGATCGGCCACTCGATCGGACAAGCTCGCGTGAGCGGGCTCGCCTCCGTTTTCTTCTCTCGCTCTGTTTGCGTCTCCGTCGCTGTCGTGCGGTAGATTTGATGAGTCTGGACCCCTGGCAGACTGCGTTTCGTTTACTCGGCCACCAGGGTTGGTACACGCTGCCGCGACCGGCGAAGGACATCGATGGCGAAACAGATACCCGCATTGACCGGCATCCGATTTATCGCCGCAGCAAGCGTGGCATTGTCTCACGGCGGCAGCCTGTTCCTGGAGGGCGCCAACCTGACACTCGATATCAGTATCGGGACGCTTGGCCTGCTTGGAATGTCGGTCTTCTTCGTATTGAGTGGTTTTGTTATCCAATACAACTACGGCACCACGATTGCCGACAGTCCGCGGAAAGCGATACCGGACTTCCTGGTGGCGCGCATAGCGCGAATCTATCCACTCTTTGTCGTTCTTTTCCTTGTTGAACTGCTGACCGGACCGATGGCCTGGCGCTGGCTTCTCGGAACGCCGGGACCGGCAGAGGGATTTTCGTGGCACATTGTGCCGTTTCAACTCGCAATGCTCCAAAGCTGGTTCTTCGCAAACGTCGCTGGTGTCGCGCCGATCTGGCAGTATGAGTCGATCGGAACAGTCAGTTGGTCGGTCAGCACCGAATGGTTCTTCTATCTCGCCTTTCCGATCGTTTGCCCGTTACTTTCGCGCATCAGAACCGTGCCTGACGCAATCCTGTGCGCAATCGGGGCGGTCACAATCGAACTGGGAATCGACGTTGCGATATTGACTTTTCAGAACCATATCAATCTGTTTGCGCTTCATACCTATGGGACGGAGACGGCTCTGCCGAATTGGAACAACAGCCCCATCCTTTGGCTCGTTTACTTCTCGCCCTTCTGCAGGGTATGGGAGTTTTTTCTCGGCTGCTCTTTGGCTAAACTTCACGAGCTGTGCCTGGCTCAGAATTTGAGACCATCTCGAGTTCTCCTTGACATCGTCGCAGCGATTGGTGTCGTCGCGGTAACCTCGGTGTTCTGGTTTACTGCTCATAAATCGCCATTTGGCTTGCAACTCACCCTGTTCGATATCGCGCGCTGCAACGTCGCCCTGACGGCGCCGGTTGCGTTGATCCTTGTTGCAGCCGCTCATCCCGTCAGCAGTGCAGGACGGTTGTTGTCGGCAAGATGGCTTGTCTTCCTCGGAGAAGCGAGCTTTGGCCTGTATCTTGTTCACTTCATCATCTACAAGCGCTTTCCCGTCGTGCATTGGCAGACGAGCAGCGAACTGTTCGCCCATCTCGGGGCGCTCGCATTGGCTTTCACGCTGGCTGTTTGCGTCGCCGTCCTGCTGCATTTCAGTTTTGAGGTGCCTGCACGAAGGCTGATTCGAGGATGCTTTCAAGACGCCACCGCTCAGCAGCGCAGGTCCGTGATTCGATTGTGCGGTGCAGGCTTTGTCACCCTTGCCGCCGCTGCCGTTGTGTATGCAGTCCAAGGTGCAACCGCATACGCCGTCACACAGCCGGGTATTTCAGTTGTCGCTGGCACTTATGGCGGTAATTGCCGCTGGATGTCAGCGCGCGGCAACGCCACGCGCGCGCTTGCCGCGGCCTGTAATGGCAAGAACGAGTGCACATTCCGGACAAGAATGGAGGATATTGGAGATCCGGCTCCAGACTGTGCGAAGGAGTTCACGGCAGCCTGGATCTGCAGGGGTGATCGATCGATCCGCTCTGGCTCGATTCCTGCCGGGGCCGAGCTGGGCTCGGCGCTGCAGATCTCTTGCGACCATTAAGCTCGCGCTTTTCCGCCGGAGCGCTGCGCAGGCCCTTTAGCAGAGGATCGCACGGTCAGACTTTCGCCGCAGATCGTAAACTGGACGGTCGGCGCCATCCGCCGGCGCCGTTACGAGAATTGGGACGCTGATTGATCTGAAGACATCGATGCGGATAAGTGGCCGCCATGCCGAGCAACCCGCGCTGGTACCCTTTGTCGGGCAGTCGGACATCAATGGTGGCATTGACTGATCCGGGAGCACCGACACCGGTTGAGGCCCCGACGATGCTGATTGTGAGCCGGTGCCGAACCTTCAACTGCCCCGCGGCTGGGTTGTCTACCTAGCCAGGGCCCATCATCAAGCGCCCGGACTTTGCCGATCTCGGGCCTCGGGCGACAATGGACGCCACAGTCCTCACATCGACGCCCGATCATCGAGATGTTGGATCATGTCTCGTTCCCAGTACGTCGCCATGATCTGTTTTCCAAGGTCAAGAAGCCAGCCGCAATTGCGCTATGTGAACATCGGCTTCGACCACCAGAGCAACCTTTCCGCGCGTAGTATAGGCCGGAGCCGTCACGAGGCGAGCTAACAACCTTGCCGGCCAACTACCAACCTTGGCAATTGATGGAGCAGACCGACGCATGGCAATCCTGCTCCATAAATCGTGAAGGAAGTCGCACCGGAATTGGGCTCAAGAATGAAAAAGGTCTTGCTGGGCGCCGTGGCTTTCATCGCGCTGGCCACTCCCGCCTCCGCCGCCGATCTGGAGGTGAGGGCTTCGCTGCACCGCTTGCCATGGCATGCCATCATGCGACAGGAGGCCCATTCGGCGACGAGATGGGCCTTGGTCGTCCGTGAGCTCTCGCGGGAATGGCCTCTGCAGGGACATCGACATTGGTTTGCTCCGTGCCAACGTCCACCGAAATGGCGCGGACGTCGTGACATACTGATCCTGGCATTGGATCAAGCCTTCCGCACAGCAAACAGAGGAACCGATGTCCAGAATTTTGGCTGTTGGGACGGCGCTACCGCCATTCCGACTTTCGCAGAGCGACGCCAAGCAACTGGCGGGGGGCCACTTCGGGTCCAGGGTACAGGCGCTTAAGAGGTATCTCAGCGTATTCGACCACGCGTTAGTCGATCAGCGTTTCCTTTGTGTTGCCCCCGAATGGCTTCTCCGCGAGCATCGGATAAGTGAAACAAATCAAATATATTTGGAGTGGGCAAAGCAGCTCGCGTACGAAGCGACAGTGCGCTGTCTCGACAGCGCCGGCATAAAGCCCGAGCAAGTCGATAGGGTCATATTCATTTCAACGAGCGGGATAGCGACCCCCAGTCTCGATGTGGATCTGATCTTGAAGGCAGGATTACGAACGGATGTAAAACGGACGCCCGTCTTTGGCCTCGGATGCGCGGGGGGCGCATCCGGGGTGAGTTTGGCAGGAGCGATCTGCCGCGCGGCGAACGAACGTGTTCTTCTTGTGGCTGTCGAACTGACATCGCTGACATTCCAGCCGAATGATCTCACACCGAAGAACGTTGTCGCTGCGAGCCTCTTTGGTGATGGCGCTGGCGCGGTCCTGATTGGCCCAGCTGAAATCGGTGTCGGCAAATTGGATATCGTGAGAAGTACGAGTTTGCTTTACCCCGAAACGACGTCTTTGATGGGCTGGCATTTTGGCGACACCGGATTTGAAGTCGTCGTC
Source organism: Bradyrhizobium sp. ORS 86 (assembly GCF_045571475.1). NCBI lineage: Bacteria > Pseudomonadati > Pseudomonadota > Alphaproteobacteria > Hyphomicrobiales > Nitrobacteraceae > Bradyrhizobium > Bradyrhizobium sp. ORS 86. Next base: position 2,370,786 of record NZ_CP120699.1, read on the forward strand.
TCAGAGCGTATCCCATCAATGATCAGCGAATTGATGCCCAAGGCGTTGCGGTCGTTGCTAGGGGAGGATGGCATCCATCTTGATCAGGTGAAGAGCTTGATCTTTCATCCAGGCGGCAGGAGAGTCTTGGAGGTTTTTGAGCAGAGCCTGGGTAGACCGTCTAATGAATTCATGTCCAGTTATGAGACCCTTCGACGTCATGGAAATATGTCGAGCGCAACCGTATTGTTCGTTTTAGATCACGTGCTCGCGCATGCGGAGCAGGCGCCAGGATCATACGGAATCCTGGCTGCGTTCGGACCAGGGTTCTCGGCCGAACTGTCGCTACTGAAATGGGCTGAGGACGAAGGAGCCGGACGGCAGTAGCAGCTCGGCAGCACAAGATATGTTGAGCTCCGGCCAAGATGCCCTTCACTTTGGCCGGTAGCGCCGCGATGGCGTTGCAGCAAACGGAGCAACAGCAATCACCGACCAATTGTGAATCAGTCCATCAAGGATGGCGTTTGCCGCAACGGGACATCAGACGGTACGCAGTCGACCGCCCAACGGTCGTGATACCAGCATCCTGTCAAGTCATTGTCGGCGGCCGCTGCTGCGTAAGCGCGTAGGTCACCCCACGTAGCGGATGATGTTCGATTGTCGGAGAATCTCCTGGTGATTTGTCCCAGGAGTTCATGAGAGCGAACATATGTCTGATAGCAAGAATTTCGAAGTTATCACGGCTACAGCTGAGCGGCTTTCGGTCAGTCCTGGGCGGAGCTACCGCACTTGGTCGCGGGAGGAGAAGGAACGGATCGTCGGCGAAACGTTTGCACCGGGAGCGAACGTTTCGGCGATCGCGCGCTCCCACGGGCTCGATCCATCGCAGTTGTTTGCGTGGCGACGCAAGGCGCTGGCCTCGGGGCTGGTTGCGCCGGCGTCTGGGGCGCGAGCGCAAGCGGTCAAGTTCGCGCGGTTTGAAGCCGTGGCGGGCGAAATGGTGGAAATTGTCGTCGGCGATGTTGTGGTGCGCATTGGCGGAGAGGTGGAGGTAGAGCGGCTTGCCGCCGTGATCCGGACGGTTCGGCAGGCATGATCCCGGCGGGTGTTCAGGTTCACGTAGCCAGCACGCCAGTCGACTTCCGCAAGGGAGCGATGGGGCTGATGGCGCTGGTGCGGGATGGTGGCATCGATCCGTTCTCAGGGGCGCTCCACGTCTTCCGCTCGAAACGAGCGGACAAAATCAAGATCGTGTGGTTTGATGGAACTGGGGTTTGCCTTTTTGCCAAGACGCTTGAGGAAACAAAGTTCTGCTGGCCGAGGATTGCGCCGACCCGGGTGCAGCTGAACCATGCGCAATTGCTCGCGCTGATCGACGGGCTGGACTGGACGAAGGTCCGTCCGGTGGTTGTGAAGCGCCCGGAATCGGTGGGCTGACAAGCTGCGGCGAATTGAATCAGGGCGGCTGAAAGGTTTGGGAGATTGGCGGCGACTCTGCTGTGATGGCGGCGATGACGACGCCCGTTGCAGAGCTTCCGACGACCCTTGCCGAAGCCCATGCGCTGATCCTCGCTTTGGCGGAAGAGCGGGCGGTGATCGAGGCCGAAAACAGCCGCATCGCCTCTGAGATTGCAACACTGACGGCAGCCAACGCCGATCTTGCCGCGGTCAATCAGGCGGCCGACGGGCGGATCGTGGAGCTGACGGCGATCGTGAAGATGTTGGAGCGCACGCTTTACGGCACGCGCTCGGAACGCTTGCGTAGCGACACGCCGAGCGATGAGCAGATCGCCTTCGTATTTGACGAGATCGCCACCGGCGTGGCGGCCATTGAAGCCGAACTGGCCAAGGCGGGCGGCCGGGACAAATCGAAACGCGCGCCGCGGCCGCGCAAGGAGTTCGGCGCGCATCTGGAGCGGGTGGAGATCGTTGTCGAGCCCGAGGTGCCCCCTGGGTGTGAAGGGTTGGAGAAAGTCCTGATCGGCGAGGATGTGTCGAGGCGGCTGGACGTGACGCCGGCGAAGTTCCGCGTGATCGTCACGCGCCGCCCGAAATACGCGTATCGCAACCGCGATGGCGTGGCTCAGGCTCCGGCCCCCGCGCATCTGATCGAGAGCGGCCTTCCGACCGAAGCCCTTCTCGCCCAGATCGCGGTGGCCAAATATGCCGACGGGCTACCGCTCTACCGGCAGGAAGCGATCTACGCGCGTGACGGCGTCGATCTCGACCGGTCGTTGATGGCGCAATGGATGGGCAAGGTCGGTTTTGAATTGCAGCCGCTGGCCGACTATGTGCTTGAGAAGATCAAGCAGGGCGAACGGATCTTCGCCGACGAGACGACCCTGCCAACGCTCGCTCCCAGATCCGGCAAGACGCAAAAGGCCTGGTTGTGGGCCTATGCGCGCGACGATCGGCCATTTGGCGGCATCGGTCCACCGATGGTGGCTTATCGCTTTGAGGACAGTCGCGGCGGCGAATGCGTCGAGCGGCATCCGGCGGGCTTTGCCGGCATCCTGCAGGTCGATGGCTATGCCGCCTACAATCGGCTCGTCAGGTCAGCGGGTGCCAATGAGGGCGCGCGACTTGCGGCTTGCTTCGCGCATGTCAGGAGACGATTCTACGAGCTGCACGTCAATGAGAGCTCGCCCCTGGCGACGCAGACTGTCACGACTATGGCGGAGCTGTGGGCGATCGAAGCGGAAATCCGCGGCCTCGATCCTGACACGCGAGTGAAAGCGCGCCAGGAAAAAGTCCGCCGCGATCGTCGCGGCGCTCTTCGATCTGTGGGACAAGGGGCTGCCGCGCCTGTCGGGCAAATCCAAACTCGCCGAGGCGATCCGCTACGCCACATCCAGACGCGCCGCCCTCGAGCGCTTTCTAAGCGACGGCCGTATCGAGATCGACTCCAACACCGTCGAGCGGGCAATCCGGCCGCAAACCATTACAAGAAAAAATGCGCTCTTTGCGGGTAGCCATGGCGGCGGCCGGACCTGGGCGACCATCGCCACGCTTCTGCAGACCGCGAAGATGAACGATGTCGATCCGTACGCCTGGCTCACGCAAACTCTCGAACGGATCGCGCAGGGCTGGCCGATCTCTCAGATCGATGCTCTCATGCCCTGGCACTTCAAAGCATGAACGGCCTCAGCTTCGCGCTTACGCTGCTGCAACACCCATCCGCAGCGCATTCGCGTTCGAGGGGGCCGGCCCTACCACAAATTGGTCGAAAGCCGGCAGATGCGCGTCGAGCCCTGATTGGCCTGCCTTGCAGGCGAGATATTCGAGATGACGCAGGTCATGGGTCCCTGTAGGGAAGGTATTTCGCATTTCAGACGGGCCGTTAGAAGAATATAGATGTCGATACCAGGAGATTCAGGGCATGTCCTGTTTCTACCGCGTGCGTGATGCTTGTCGGGTTATGAATGTATGTCAGACCGACGCTTGCATAGATACCTGGTGCCAGATGCGCGGTATATGTTGCCGAGATCGCCGTAGTGTCGCGATGCGCAAGTTGCTGTTTGGTCAAGGCGGCATCCACTGCAAACTTGCTCCAGACCATGTTGGTGGCAACAAGAGCAATCTGATCAGTCGGCCTGCTATCAAACAGTCCCCTCGCATAAAGGCGAAGCTCGTAATACTGGCTGAGCCTACTCACGTCGGGCGGAGCGCCCATGACCGAGAAACCACCATAGATGCCATGAGATGGTGCACTCCGGGCATCACTTTGCCAGAGCTGTCTGTCGGCAGCGACATAATAGAAATGATTGTCGTTTGCCCTTGGTCGAGCCGGGTCCACGACGTTCCTGTAATGACTATTGTTGAAGCCAAAGCCTGCCCGCAGCCAAGTATCGGGTATGCCAGGAGCAGCTTTGGTCTTGTAGCCAATTTCATCGATGAGAAGAACGCCGGCGTTGGCCGTGCTCCAGTTTAAGCCCGTCGGGTTCTCGGTTATTTCCGCATATTGACCGTCCGGATTGAGCGAGCGTTGGATCGAGACTTTGTCATACAAGCGATCGTCAAAATTGTACTTCAGGTTGACGGCAGGCCTTGGCGCGGCATTGTTGCTCATGCCGGCCTGGTACAGGAGAAAAAGGGTCGCGCCCGTAATCGCTCCGGTCACTGCACCTGCGAACTCATTTTGATTCCTGAGATAACCGAGCTTGAGTTCGAGTTTTCTGTCGAAAAAGGTCTGATAGTAGGCCAGCGTATTGAGTCCCAGTCGATCCGGGCCTGGCCGCTCCCATGTCCAGTATTGCTGCTCGGCGCCCACGACAATCTGGCCATCTGAAATTCCAAAGCGGCTGAGATCGTAGGTTACGGTCACGATATTTGCGCTGTAGAACGTCGGATTCTGGCCCATGTAGAGCTGATTGGCGATGGTGCTTCGAGCCGCATTTGGAAGTTGATTGTCGACAATGGCGTTGAGCGTCCAGCCGGCGTAACCGATCCCGAGGTCGGCTAGCGCGGATCTAACGCCGCCAGTATCCTGATCTATCGTATCAGCGGGACCGGGTATATTGAGCCACATGCCTTTTTCACGAAGGTTCTCGAATTTTGCGAACGGATCGATCTGCTTTTGAGTTCTCTTCAAAGCAACGTCATGCGCGCCGTCGCGCTTTGCGGCAAGCATACTGGTGGTCGGTGCCAGCGCTAAGCTGCCGATTGGACGCGGTGCCTGGTTCAGCCGGCGGCGTCGGGGCGTCGTCGCCGGATTCGACGCCGTTTGAGCTTGTCTTTTGCTAGCTTCATGCAGAATGTCTGTTCCTGGGTTGAGCACGTTGACGCTTTGTGCCAGCGCGGGACTAGGAAGCAGACTTGCTGCCACAGACAATGCGACAACATGCGCTCGCTGTATCGGAGTCGATCGACGCTCGAGTACGGCTGCCGCAGCCGGATACATCAAAATCGATATAGCCACGAACAGGCGATCATGCATCGTGAACTCCGCGTCTGTACTGCTGGTCTTGAATGAATTGCGCTGCGGCTCGACTGGTCGTTGAGCTGCCCGGTGACTGAGGGCAGTCGGGATTTGACAGCACTTGGCCGACCAGCGAGCCGCAGCTCAGCCATCCCCGAGCTAGATCGCAGGCCGTTACGTCATGGCAGGCAAGGCGAGTACACGATGACGACCCGTTGGCGCGCATGCGGCGCGTTCCGCAGTGCTGGCCCTAAACATATCTCGTCAAAGACCTCTCCTTCGAACATATGCCAGTCGCCCAGAAGGAGGTCCTCGCCCGCCAGGACGGGACTCCAGGACGTGCCGGAGGCATCGTGTCGCCGAACGACCATGGGCCCGGAGACCAAGGACCTTTGACGCATGAGCGCCAGGCGATCGCGTCCGAATGTCCTATATGGCGTTCGAGCGGATCTGAAAGCTGCAGATGAGGAGTGGCAAACCCAACAGGTCCGTTGGTGCGGCCAGATTGATACTGCAATCCCAAGTTTCCTGACCTGTGATCCGTCCGGTATTCGCTGGCCACGATTGCCATGTCCCGGTCATCTCGATCAATTGCCAAGGTTGGCAGTTGACTGGTTCTCAAGGCGTCACCCGAGACCGTCGCGATCCCGCGCTTGGGTCGCGGCACAATGAGGAGATTCGGCAAGGCCGGCTCGTCAGTTACAAATCGAGTGTCAGTCACTCCAAAGTGCTGCTGGCTGACACCCGCTCTTATGCGCCGCTGTCTCGGCGAGGCGGCGTTGAACCGCAAAGTTCTGCATCGCGAACGCCGCGCTCTGCCGATCGAGGGCCGGATAGATAGACCCGCAACAAGCTGGTCGAGTCTGCAGTTCAGTCGAGCATCGAAGATCCGTGTCCGGGGGCGGTGAGATTGGCGAGTGATCCACATGATTGGTCTTGCGGGTTATGCCGGCTGCCGCGTTACTGCCGGGTGACCTGGCGTAAACCGGCGAGCAGCTCGTCGAGCAGCCGCGGTGCCCGATCAAGACTTTGCTGGCCATGCCAAGTGACGACGCCAGGCTGAGCTGCCGAACGGCAATCGAGGGAATTTCGGCTGGCGCGCATTCGAGCGCCCAAAAAGACGAAAGATAATCTGCAAGGTTCTTCTCAATGGCGACAAAATGCTGCGGCGGGGTCAATAGTGACGAGAACTGTTGCGTCGCGGTGGCGCTATGATGTAGAGGCGCGCGTGCGCAACGGTGTCGCATCGCGCTCCTCATCAAGTGCGCCTCATAGGGCACATGACCCAAAACGATGGGATAACGTTGCCGCTCAAGATGTTGTGGCGGCCGCGGTTCGCTGACCCGCTTCTGGGCGCGTCAACGGAGCCGATCCGGATCGGTGCGTCGGACGAGGGATGATGTAGATGATGGATCAAGCCGTGACGTCGGAGTTGCCGCCGATCTTGCGGAGGTCGTCCAGGCGCCCCCCTGTGTGTTCTGGTGCTCTTAGTGTTCTGCCTCGGGCTGGGCGCTGCGGGAGTTTATTTTGGGGCAAGCATCGAAGAGGTTGGCGAGGTAGCGGCCTCCCGTGAAGCTGTCGCACCGCTGGCCTTGTCTGGGCAGGACAAGGCAGCCCTGTCTGAAATTCAATCAGGACAACGCGAGGTCGGCGATGGGATCGCCGAGCTCAAGCTCAGCATCGATGCCCAACGGGCCGACCTAAAGCGAATCGCGGATCAGATCGCAGCCTTGGCTTTACGAATCGATTTGTTGCAGAAACTGACGTCCTCCGCTTCTTCTTCTTCTTCCTCTTTTGTTCCTCGTTCGCCAGACCAAGCCGTTGCGAACCCCGCCAAAAGAATGCCGCGGTCCGCCAAACCACAAGGGCCAGTTTCAGTCGGAGGGGCGCCGTTGACATCGAGCTCAAAGACAGACGAGCCTTGATGCTCTCAAGAGTGCGAACGGCGCAGTCCCGCCCGTGAAAGGCGCGAGAAATACACGTCGGACCGGTAGCTGATGCTGTTTGCCGGCCGAGCATCACGCGGCTTTCTACCATCAGATGCTTCGCGGGGAGCGGCACGCGTGGACTATCCCAAGAGTCATCGTGAGGTTTCTCGCGGCTCGCTTCGCTCAGTCAGCAGAGCGAATAATCAGCCGTGTGAGAGGAAGGTTGCAGCTCCATCGCACGCTTCGCCGGCAATGTTGAGCCGATGCTGTCAGCCGCACCACTGCAGAGGAGCGGTTGATGAATACCGAAGCGCCCGACCGAAGATGGAACGGAGCCGCAGCAGCCGCAATCTTATCCTGTCTGGCCCTGTTAATAGGGTGAGCGGCCGAGATAGGCGTCGAACGCGGAAGCAACCGCGCGAAGTACAAAGCGGTGCTCCTGCTTTACGCGGATGAAACCCTTATCGATGTCCACGAGGCCGTCCTCGGCGAGCATCTCCAGGCGTTCAGCCGAATCAAGAAAAGCGGCCGGGTCGAACCCGTGAGCGGCGCAGATGGCCGACACATCGACCTGCAAGTCGCACATCAGCCGCTCGATGATTGCGGCGCGGAGGCGGTCTTCGTCGGTGAGAGTGTAGCCCCTCGATATTGCCAGACGGCCGGCCCTGATGTGCTGGTTGTAGGAACCCGTCGCGATTTCGTTCTGGACGTAGCCATCACCAAGACGGCCGATGGCCGACGGGCCGAAGCCGATCACGGTCTTGCAGGTGTCAGCCGAGTAGCCCAGGGAGTTGCGTCGCAGCCGGCCGGCTTTCTGCGCCAGCGTAAGTTCGTCGTCCGGCAAGGCAAAATGGTCGAGCCCGATTTGACGGTAGCCGGCGGCAACCAGCGTATCGGCCACGGCCGCAGCTTGCTCGGCGCGAGCGGCGTTATCCGGGAGTGCTTCCTCGTCAATCAAGCGCTGTCGCTTCATATAGGACGGAACGTGCCCGTAGCCGAAAACCGCGAGCCGATCGGGGCGCATGGCAATCGCCGTTTTCGCAGACTGGACGCAGGACGGTACGGTCTGATTTGGGAGACCGAAGATCAGGTCGAAATTGATGCGGCGTATACCGTGTCGACGCAGACGTTCGACCGCGGTCGCCGTCTGAGCCTCGCTCTGGACCCGGTTGACCGCCTTTTGAACGATGGGATCGAAGCTTTGCACGCCGATGCTTGCGCGATTGACCCCGGCGGCTCCCAGGGTTTCGGCCATCTCAGCCGTCAACGCGCGCGGATCGATCTCGATTGCGATCGTTGCCATTTTGCTGAACATGAAGCAGCGGCGTAGAAGTTCCAATAGCTCCAGGAACGCCGTTGGCCCGATGCTGGTCGGTGTTCCGCCACCGAAGTGCACGTCACTCACCGGTAACGCCTGCGGCACGTGATCTGCCACCAAACGGATCTCTTCTCGCAGCATTGCCACAAAATCGAGGATCGGCTTATCCCGACACGTAAGCTGTGTCGGAAAGCCGCAGTACCAGCAAATCGATCGGCAGAACGGAACGTGGAGATAGAGCGATACAGGATCGTCACCAGGAAGACGCCTCAACCATCTCTCACAGGCGCCGGCGCTGACTGCCGCTGAGAACTCCGACACAGTTGGATAAATCGTGTACCAGGGCAGCCGAGCATCGCAGTATTTATCCAGGATTGAAGTCTGCAATGGTTTGCTGTCCCAGAGTTCTGTTGCCATTAACCTGTTCGCTGCGCGCGAACCTGTCTTTGCGCTATGTCAATCGGTCCGCCCTCGTTGCAAAGCCTGCGTTCCGTGATCTCCTTGCGAAGCGCGCGGCTTAGCGGCGGATCGCCGGCGAGGTGGCGTGAGACTAAATTTATCGATGATCAGCCTACATGCCGTGCCTACCTGCTAACCACCAACTCGACCCTGGTGTGATACGGCGCTCCTGCCAAATGGTTCACGCCGTGAATGACGCCGATCGAATAAGCCGGATCGCTCGATTAAGACACCTCTCGGACAGAGGCCTTGAACTCCACGTCGAGTTCCCGGGGTAATGAGTGCCTGAACGCGATCGTGCTCGGAGGACACCCAGCTTCGCCGCTGGAGGGTTTCGCGGAAAAAATATTTGAAAGCTTGAGGAGAGCGGACGCGTGAGGTCCGTTCTGCGGTGCATGACGACAGCGGCAATGTTGTGAGACGCTGACGATGAGAGCATCATGCCCTCCTTGATCGTTGTCGCAAGGCCCGCGCGATCACGAACGGGAAACTGTTGACGGAAGGGTGCGCCGAATTGGAAATCATACAACTTGACGCTACGTACGATTCAAGCTCCCGCACGGTTGCGCACGAATGTATTTTTGAACACCCGGGCTCACTCAAGCGCAGCGCGCCTCAATTCCGCCACGCTACTTGTTTCATTCCCGGCAATATCATCCGGATGTACTGATGATGTGGGGTGGACCCGGCGCACTTATTACCCGGCAAAGTGCGTCGGGGGCGCCTTGGTTCAGGGCCTTCGATGACCAGAGCCAAGCAGCTCATCTAGCTTTCATAAGAGTTTGGAACGTTCGATCCTGTCAGCACGCGTACGCGATGCGCTCTTGTGCGTCAGCACCTGCTGTCGTCTGCTCTCATGCAATCGCTTACTGCCCGTTAGGGCCGGAGCTTGTGTCATTCGCACAAAATCGCTCATGCTTTTCATCTCGGCATCGCGACGCCGAACATCGCCAAACGGACGTTCGATGGGTGGGACGCGCCAGGACGAACAGGCTCCCCAAGGGAGGCGAGGCGTGTGAAATGATATAGATACAATCTCTCGATGATCCAGCGCCGGTGGCGAGCGCCGGCCGATCGGTCGCCCTTGAACGCGTCCCGATTTTCGCTGTTTTGGAAACGAAGATTTGTCACGGCAGCCATGAATACTGGCCGAGCCAGTTTTGGGGCGGGGCGGTGAAGCGCGACATCGCCCCAAGCCGCCGGCTTGATCGCCAAGCGCCGTGCGCTCTTCCTAAGATCGTACTCACGTATGATTAAACTAACGGTTGCATATGGAACTGAGCGAAGGCCGACGGAAGATCGCCGCGATCAAGTTCGACCGGGATGGAACCAGGGCTCAATCACCACAATGTTGAGCAGGAAGCTGCTATTCTCACCGGAATAGGGGAGGGTCGGGTTGCTGATACCAACCTGATTCGAGGAACCACCGATGACCGATGAGATGATGAACCTCCGCACGCTCGTGGAGAAGACCCCTGATGCCGATCTGCTGCGCGAGATGATCGGCTTTGCCGCCCAGCGCCTGATGGAGCTGGAAGTGGAAGGCCAGACTGGGGCCGCCTATGGCGAGAAGAGCCCGAGCGCCTGGCGCAGCGCAACGGCTACCGCGACCGGACCTGGGAGACCCGCGCCGGCACGGTCGAGCTGCGTATCCCCAAGCTGCGCAAGGGTTCCTACTTCCCCGGCTTTCTGGAGCCGCGCCGGATGGCCGAGAAGGCGCTCACCGCCGTGGTGCAGGAAGCCTATGTGCAGGGCGTCTCCACCCGCTCGGTCGACGACCTGGTGCAGGCGATGGGCATGAGCGGCATCTCCAAGAGCCAGGTCTCGCGGCTGTGCGCGGAGATCGACGACAAGGTGAAGGCGTTCCTCGCTCGCCCGATCGAGGGCGATTGGCCGTATCTGTGGATCGACGCCACCTACGTGAAGGTGCGCCAGCAGGGGCGCATCGTGTCGGTCGCGGTGATCGTCGCGGTCGGCGTCAACAGCGATGGCCGGCGCGAAGTTCTCGGTATGGACATTGGTCCCTCGGAGGCCGAGACATTCTGGACGGCGTTCCTGCGCAAGCTCGCCCGCCGCGGCCTGCGCGGCGTCAAGCTGGTCGTCTCCGACGCCCACGAGGGCATCAAGGCGACCGTCGCCAAGGTGCTCAACGCCAGTTGGCAGCGTTGCCGCGTGCACTTCATGCGCAACGCGCTGGCCCATGCCGGCAAAAGCGGACGGCGTGTCGTCTCCGCCTTCATCGCCACTGCGTTTGCCCAGGACGATGCCGAAGCCGCACGAGCGCAATGGCGAAAGGTCGCCGATCAGCTCCGCCCCAAGCTACCCAAGCTCGCCGGCTTCCTCGACGAGGCCGAGACCGATGTGCTGGCCTACATGACGTTCCCGCCGCAGCACCGCACCAAGCTGCACTCGACCAACCCGATCGAGCGCCTCAACGGCGAGATCAAGCGCCGGACCGAGGTCGTCGGCATCTTCCCCAATGAGGACGCCATCGTCCGCCTCATCGGCGCGATCCTGCTCGAACAGAATGATGAATGGGCCGTCCAGCGCGCCCGTTACATGACGCTGGAAACCATCGCGCCGTTGAGCGATGATCCAACCGTCAGTCTCCCGGCTATCGCCAGCTGACCAGTCCGGCTCTTGCCGGCGAACGCGGTGTCCCACCGCCAGTTACACCACGCTCAGGGACACGATCCCGGGAAATCCAAGACATGGATGCCAAGGGCGGCCCAAGGCCGGCATGACGAGTTTGTGGAGTTATCCAACGTAAAAAGGGCGCATCGAAACCGCGGCACGAGCCGCATATGCGACAGCTCTGGGTAAAAGCGGGCGGCAGCCACCTAAACCGGCTGGCAATAAGAATAGTAGAGCTGCTGCGAATGAGTTGTCACAGCATCGCAGTGACCTTGGCATCGAGTAGTCTCTCGACGCGCGCTTGGGCTGAAATCCGGCCTGGAGGTGTCGTCTTACAGCGCCTTGCTTGATCGACGTCAACCAATGTCAGGCCGCACGAACGGCATTGTCGCATTTCCTCCTGATGTCGCGATTGCTTCAATCTGCAGTGCGCTGCAATCCTGGTCAAGTACTTGTCTTGATGGTCGATTTTCTCAGCTCCTGCGATTGGTACGACACTTGCTGCTGCCACCCCAGTTCTTCTCCCGCCTGGAGATGCGCATGCAAAGTGTCCTCTGCGTCAAGCAGGTCTCTCGGCTCCACGAGTGCCTGGGTAGCCCGGCCGGCATGCACTGGGGAAGCCGATCGCCATTGAGCCATACGATTTGTTCGCGCCGAACTGAGAGCTGCAGACGCCTCATAGTCGCGCAAGGAGCGCTCCATTCGCAACGATTAGGCCCGGCACCTCACCGATCGTGTGCTCGCCCGCAGCCACATACTGACGACCAGATGCGGGCCGGTAACGCCGATCTGCAGGATCGGGACGGGATATGACCCACTTGATTTCGTCTTCGCCGGCAAGCCGAGCATCAACCGCGCAACAGCCTTGGTGGTGTCCGGTGTCGCGAAGCGGGTCAGCACGCTGTAATTCACCAAAGTGGAGAACCTCGTCATCCCGGCTCTGGCCGAACGCTCCCTCGAGATGCAGCGAAGCGTCGTTGATGCCACGCCGCGACCTCGCAAGAGCAATTGTCGCCTCTAGCGACTTCCGAGGGTTTCCGGCACGCCCGGCGTGCTGTTTAAGCCTGGAAAAGCGAGCGTCGCCGCAGCGCTGCTGCTTGATCGACCCGCCCGCGATTTTGCACCTGCCGCAAAGAGTAACGGATCCGACAACAGCGGCTGCCACGGGCGGAGCGTCTAAGCGCGCAAAGAGTGGAGTCGGACAGTGCAGTTGATCGTACAGAACTTGCCTTCGCCCAGAGCAAGCTCAATAGAACGGCGCGAGGCTGACCGTTTGGCGCGCCCTCCAGAGGCGCCCATAATGGATCTTTTCAGCTTCACCGAATGCGCAAATCAAACGCAATCCCTCAGAGTGTTATTCGAGCTCCTGGTGAGCTGCGCGAGCAAGGAGGGATTCAGCGAAGTTGCCTACGGAGCGCTCAATTTCGTGGAGCCGCTTCGTTTTCCGGAGTATCCACCGCCCACAGTGGCCGTGAAATGGCCTGCAGATTGGTGCGATCGATATTTTAAACGCAAGTACCATACGATCGATCCAATCGTCCGCCGAACACCAATGCTTGCTCGGCCGTTTCTGTGGGATCAGCTCCCCGAGTACTATCAACTCCAGGCCGATGAAAGGCGGGTACTGAATGAAGCCAGAGAAGCGGGACTGAAGCACGGAATGAGTGTGCCATTGTTCGGGCCGCTTGGACGACTCTCGGTGGTATCGTTTGCATCGCCGTCCGACGATGTTGATCCTCGACATCGCATCAGCCATCTCAACGCGCTCGCTTGGCACTTTCACACCGCGTGCGTGGAGATCGTGCGTCCCTCCGACGACAGCTGCAATAGGAAAGTGACGCTCTCCGAGCGCGAATTAGAGTGTATGCGGTGGGCGGCAGAGGGCAAATCGTCGTGGGAAATGGGGGTAATATTGAAGATCAGCGAAAACACAGTTAACTTTCATCTCAAGAACGCGATGCGTAAACTGGGTGCGACAAGTCGGATCCAAGCCATCATTATTGCGATGCGTCTCAATCTTCTCTGAAACCAACTGCGTGGAAGTCGTGTTGAGCGAATGCAGATGTGACATCGGATCCTGACACGTCCAGGAAGTTGGCGCGGGACGTGTTGCAACGATCACAAAACGCCTCTGGGCATCGCGAACCAGAGTAGCCCATTGAGGACGATCGGTCCTGACGAGCCGAACCGGCTCGCCGGAAAAACGAGCCCGCGATCTCGAATCGGGGAGCTTGGAATGCGGCAGCCGCATGAATGATTGTTGCTCGCGACAGACGCACCAAAAGCAGGAGCCCCGACCAGAGGTCGGGGCTCCTCGATTCGTCGCCCCAAGCGCGCAGAGATCAGTACTTGGGCAATGCCGGGCCGAACTTGTAATTGAGCCGCGCGGTCACGAGATCGATATCCTGGCTGATACGATCGGTGGCGACCCCGCCAGCGGCCGTGGTGAAGGTGAGATTGCTGTCTGGCATGAACAGGTGGTCATACTCGACGCCAACCGACCAGCTGGGCGTCAGGCTGACTTCAAAACCGGCGCCGATCGTACCACCCCAACGAATATTGTCGCTCTTGGCAAGCTCGGTACCGGTAGACGCCGCGTTGATCTGATAGGTATTGCTGGTCACCGCAGCTCCGCCCTTTGCGTAGAGCAGAACGTTATTGAACGCGTAACCGATCTGACCGGTAAGCAGACCGAACGCATCGACCTTGGTGCGAATCGTATCTGCGGGGAAGGCAGCGCTCACATTGGAGCCGCTGAAGTCGGCCCAGTTACCTTGGGCTTCGAGACCGTAGACCGTGTTGAATATCTGCCAACGATAGCCGATCTGGCCACCGAGGGTTCCGCCAACCGCGTCATGGCAGCCCTCGGGTAGGATGCCCCCGGCGTCCCAGCAGTTGCGGCTCGAGCCCCAGCCGCCATTGATACCGATATAGTAGCCCGTCCAGTCATTGAGCGTGGCGGTTACGGGGGGCGGGGGAGCCTTGGCGATCGGCTGCGCAGCGAGGTCCGCGCCAAATGCAGGCGTCAACGCGCCAAGCGCGAGGATGCTTGCAGTCAAAAGCAGCAAATTCTTCATTCTGGTGTCGTTCCTTTCGATGTGCCCGGCGCTGCGCGTCTTAGCAAGATCGTCACGAATTGCTGTAACTTCAGCACAACATGTTTTCGGAAGAAATGGCTGCAATCGTACGCTGCGTCAGCTTGCAGAGTCGTCGTGATGATGCGTGATGACGACGGCAGCCGCTTCGTCCTGCCGCAGGCCATTGTCGAAAGCGGCAGGTGCGAGCTCCCACCGAGTATCATTTGTCGGGCGGGACGCAGGTCGTGTGCCCGCACTTACGACGTCATGATACTCGCCGAGCCGCGGACATTGGCGCGCCACCCGGATCTTATCGATCGCTCGGTCGTCGCTCGTTTTGATCTGGCAAAGAACGATCTCGACCGTCCAGTGGACTCGTGCCTCGATCATAAATGCTTATTCGGCGCTGGGCATTGCCAGACTGAGATCCTCAGACGCCCACCTTTAGTCCGGAAAGCGGTCGCTAACATCTCTCTATCCCCGCCTATCGTTTTGGTGGCCCCGCCAGTTCGGCACGTAGCTTTGCTATCGCCTCGTTTGCTAGCTTCAATGTGCTGCGTTCACCGCTCATAATTGAGCATTGCAGATGAGCTCGCAGTCGGCTGTGCAAAACTGTCTTGCGAGTGTGTGCCAAGATCGGATCGGCCTCGACAAAGCGCCACGCCTTATCAAATGCAGCGCTTACGAGAGCCTGCGGCGTTTGATCGGGCTTGGATAAAGTCTGGTCCATCTCAAATGCTCCTGCGACATGCTGATGCAGAGGGTGATGACCAATCCGGCTCCCCGATTTGCGTGCTCAGCGTGCCATAGTGGAGCATTGGATCCGTTGGCGGCATGCCCATTGAGGGAGAACGCGGCCGCTGACATTAATAGCAACGCTCGTTGAACTTGAGATGACCGCCGTCAGGTCTCGAAGTAATTTGCATTGCTTGTGGCCGAGTACTCTGCTTGCGGTGGCGGCCGTGCGACATGGACTTTGAAGTCGTAACCGGCTTTTGCGCTCTTCCGGTGCAGCGCTCCGATCGTTCAATTTAGCGCTTCCGAACTTTAGAGCGGCTTTCTGCAAATTTGTTTCCGGGACGCTCGTATTCGTGACATGCCCATCCGGATCGGGACTGTTGCCGAGGTGCCCGGATGCGGAAGTCCGGCGCGCGTGGCGCAGCGTTTGCTTCTCAGCGGAGCGAATCGTGCATGAGAGAGGAGTGGTGGTTCAATTGAGGCGATCATGCCTAGCAGCGCGGGCACGCTTGCCCGATTGTGGCTTCACGCAGCGTTCGACAGGTGCGGGGAGGTCGTTCTTGGTGGGTTGATGTAACCGTCAAAAGTTAGCGGTTCACCGGGTTGCATTGCATGCCGGCTCGCGTGCCCGCGCAAACGAACGATTCGCTGCCGTATCAGCTCTCGTCGGCACGCGGCCGTTGCGATAAGCATCTTGTCGTCGTAGCTCCGGCGGTCTGCAGCGTAAGCCAGGTCCCCGGTTGCTGCTCGGCTTTCGCTCGACAGCGGAAAGGATGCCGCTTAGTTCGTCGTCTGTGATGCTGGCCTCGCGCGACGGACGCATGGCGCCCGTGCGCCTTGCATCACGCCAGCAGGACAACGACGATTTGTGTCGAAGAGGAATTGCGGCAGGCCGGAAAGATGCTTGTTGGCAGCTCGCAATCTGAGAGAATAGTCTTCGGATAATGCGGCATCAGAGCATCTATGAACTGCACGCGCAAGGATTGGAGGTCGGCTTTATCAATCGGCAGGAGCAAAGGGCCGCAGGAGTTGGATCGGAAACATGCAGCCGACCCTCGGTAATCACGGCATGCGACAAAATGAACTTGGCGACTGTCGACCGGTTGGTTGGAGTTTGCAAGGCTTCTGGTAAGGCAGCGATCGCGAGGTCAAAAATTCTGCCGAGAAGCTGAAGGTCTTCCGGATAGTAGACAACGTTGGGTCCCTGTAATATTCGTCCGGTTTCCCGCTCGCCAACGCCATCGCTGGTTCTCGGCCTATCGAGGCTATCGCGCTCTGTTTCCGCCACTATCAGTGCGCTTGTCAGCGCGTTGAGCAACTGAATCGTTTCGCGAGCACCATTGTCTTCGCAAACGGGTCCTGCGCTGGCGTCTGCCAGCTGGTTGGCGCCGTGTTTGAAGCAGTGAGTGTTTGAATCGCAACGCTCGATGTCCACTGTATTTCTCCGGATTAATCGAAAATGAGTGATAAGTGCGGGAAGACGAGTCGTCTTCCCAATTCCGCTTGGTAGGTCTTGACCTCGCGCGGAAACCGCGGGCGGTGTCGATCAATGACCTGCGTCTTCGCAATCGACGTCCGTTGAAAGTCAGGCGCGTAGGTGCCGGACTCGGGGCCGCAGCGCCCTGGTCTTCATCATCGTTACAAATCGCACAACCTCCCCATGACGTTCCGGTATGATCGTGAACTGCTCTGATGCGCGGCGGGTGCACGGAGCGTATCTTGACGCTGAGATACGACGACATGAACCATTGGCGGGGGCGTGGAGAGCGATCACGTCATCGGACACTGGCGAACGGCTTTCCGACAAGCACACAGCGCTTGTCGCTTCCAAAAAATCGGCGAGAGCCGGGCATAAGACGCGAGCGAACTATCGGCCGTAGCGGGCAGGTCCACTGCGAGATTGCTTACTCATCGAGATTGCCAAGCAGGCGGCTTGAGAAGCGCTGTCATGAAAAGCACGAAAAAAACCGGACGAGCTGCGATGATCAAATGGCCGAACGTTCTGTCATTGGTCCGACGCAGAGGAGCAGATGCATTGCGTAAGAGCACAAACTCGTTTCGCCGGAGAGCAGCCCGGACTGATCGGCGGAAGGTGGCGGCCGTGCCGGTGGCCAGTCTGACGACCCGCGCAGGGCTGCACAAGGCGGTCCTGGCGATTGGCGACAGTTCGTTGGCTTGGCTCTCGCGCGGCGTACCCACGCGCACCAGCCGATCAAAGGAGGCGAGACCCAATCGTTCTGATTGCTCGCTTGGCGAAAGATGATTGTTATTGGCCGAGCGCGTGATCGGGCGAGGTGAACCGACTGCCACGGCTGCGCGATGATCGCAAGCTGACGGGCAGGGACCTCGATGTTGGGGCAACAGCTTGCTCGCAAAAGGTCGCTTCGGCCTGCAGGGACCGAAGATCTGGAATTGCTCGTGATGTGACATTCCGGGGATGCTTTTTAAGAATTGGCAGTTGAGTATGGGCGTTCGACTGGAACCGGTAAAATCCATTGTGTTTATGGAACGCATCCAGGCCACCGATCGGCCGTGGTCGATGCGCGGATAGCCTCATGCGTGTGCCTTGAGGCAAGTGCGGGATATGGGTCGATGGTCATGATTGGCGACTGCGTCCCTGAACCACGAGCACTCAGCATATATCCGTCATAGGTGCGATATGGGCGGACTTGGTCCGGCTTCTGCGCGCTTCGACATACGGACCGATCGTCTCAAAATCGAGGACCTAGGAGCTTGCCAATGACCAGGGCGGACTCGCCGAAGCGATAAGCAGATCCGAATCTGTATCGGCTTGGGCGAGGGAATAGCGTTGCGGGAATGTACCCCCATAGCGTCAGGCAGGCGGCCTCGGACCGGGTTTCGATGCCCTCGGCGACCGGGATAAGCGATACGAAAGCCCGCTACTGTACTGGACTTTCGGCTTCTGCAACGAGCAGGTGTCGTCAGTCCCGACATATACAAAGTGCGGCCCAGCCGGGACGATGACGATTGGTTGTGACGGTGACCATCTCCTCGAGGAGAGCGCTTGAACGTCAGCCTGCCGACGGAGCAAATTGACTTCGGCATGGAACATCGGAGAGTTGTTAATCGGACCGATCGGGAGACGAGCCCTACCAGAACTCGTAGTTGGTCCACTCTCGGGAATACGACTACCTGTGGGGCGGACTGTTCGAAGGCTGCCGAGGTTGGAGTGAAGCGTGGTCAAGGCAAAGTCGCGAGTTGAAAAGCCCACGCTCGCTGATCCAGACGATGATCCCTATCTGTGGCTGGAACAGATCGAAGGCAGAAGAGCGCTTGACTTTGTCGAGCGGCAGAAGAGTAGAACGCTGCAAGCGTTTGGCGGTGCGGCAACCGGCCGCGATCGCGACACGCTCACGGCGATCTACGACCGGCCAGACAATATTCCCTATGTCAGCCGGCGCGGTGGCTATCTCTACAATCTCTGGAAGGATGCTGACAATCCACGCGGGCTCTGGCGGCGAACCACTTTAAAGGAATTTCGCAAGCCGGAGCCGAGGTGGGAATTCCTCCTCGACATCGATCAGCTCGCCGCCGCCGAGGGTGAAGACTGGCTATTGAGGGCGACAGCCTGGCTGCCTGGGTCTCATTCGCGGACGATTTTGAGCCTGTCGCGCGGCGGCGGCGATGCGGTCACTCTGCGAGAGTTCGATACCGAGGCGAAAAGCTTTGTTCGCGGCGGCTTCCTCCTGCCGGAAGCCAAGAGCAGCGTCGATTGGCTCGACCCGGACACGCTGGTGCTGTCAAGCTCTTATGGAGACGGCATGGCGACGACCGCCGGTTATGCACGCACGGTGAGACTGTGGCGGCGCGGCACGCGAGCGAACCAAGCGACAGTCACGTTTGAGACCACAACCGATCATGTGGGCGTCCGTTGCGCAGTCGACCACACCGCTGCATCGCCAAGGATGTGGTACGTGGACGACGCGGACTTCTTCAATTCTGTCGTCTGGCTCGGCGATAGATCGGGCCCGACGACGAAGCTGGATCTGCCGAGCAGCATCCGGATACAGCCTCATCGCGACTGGCTTGCCATGAAGCCCCGCGAAACCTGGTCTCCGGCCAGGCAGACCTATGCCGCGGATACGGTCCTCGTCACCTCATTGGCGGCTTTCCTCGGAGGCAACCGTCAGTTCGACATTCTCTTCGAACCGGGCCCGCGCCGCGCGCTGCAGGGATTTTTTTGGAGCGCAGGCAGGCTTGTGCTCTCCATTCTGGACGAACTGCGGCCTGTCTTCGAAATAGCTACGCCGCACGCCGACGGTTGGACCCGCGAGCAGTTGCGTGGACTGCCCGATATCGGTGTCGCGGACGTCTGGCCTCTCGATCGCTATCCGTCCGAGAGCAATGGCGACTTGCTGGCCAACATCCAGGATCCGCTTACGCCTCCGTCACTGATGTTGATCGAGCAAGGTGTCGCCAGTCCGGCCGTGCTCAAGCGGGAGCCCAAAGCGTTTGCCGCGGATGGTCTTGTGGTCACGCGACATGAGGCCGTCTCGGTCGATGGCAAGCGCATTCCTTACGTAGAAACTGGTCCTGCGGACCAGACGGGCAAAGCGCCGGTCCATATGAGCGGCTATGGCGGCTTTGGGCTTTCGATGAAACCATATTACAATTCGGCGCTCGGCAAGCTGTGGCTGGAGCGCGGCGGCACCACGGTGCTGGCGAATTTGCGCGGTGGCGGTGAGTTCGGCACGCGCTGGCACGACGCCGGCCGCTTCGCCGGCAAGAGATTGTCGCACGATGATTTCGCAGCGGTCGCCGCCGATCTCGTCCGCCGCGGCGTGACACGGCCGAAATGCATCGTCGCCGAGGGCGGATCGAACGGCGGCCTCCTCATCGCCAACATGCTCACGCGATATCCTGAGCGCTTCGGCGCGCTGTTCTGCACGGTCCCGCTGATCGACATGCGTCGCTACACCAAGCTGCTCGCGGGAACGAGCTGGATCGCTGAATATGGCGATCCCGACAAGGCAGAAGACTGGAATTGGCTGAAAACCTATTCGGCCTATCATGCCGCAAAGCCTGGCCGGCCCTATCCGCCGATCCTGATCGCCACCACGCGGCGCGACGATCGCGTTCATCCCGGCCATGCCCGCAAGATGGTGGCGAAGCTGCAAGCGATGGGCTATGAGGCCTATCTCTACGAACTCGCCGCGGGCGGCCACAGCTATGGCAAGAACAACAAGGAGCGGGCCGGCTTTCAAGCGCTCGGTTTCAGCTTCCTGAAGAGCAAGATCGGCTGGCTGGATGATGAAAATCCAACGAGGCAAGTGTCCACGACCTCGTAAATGCCAGTGCGATTATTGAGCAATATTTCGGCAAGCTCGGCTTAGGACGAGCCAAATCTCTGTGCCATGTACAACGATGTCAGCCGCGGCCTGCGCTAATGGCCAAAGACAGGCAGAGTGCCTTCGAGGCGATATTGTTTGCCGCATCAAAAAAGGATGACAATCTGTCTGCAGAGATTGTCGCGCTACCATTTGTCGAAGTGACGATTGGAAATCTGGTCGGATCTCCAGGCGCCTTCTCTCACAGCGTAGCCTTCCAACGCGGCGGAGCGACAGCCTGGACCTCATCATTTCGCCGAACGCTGGGACCGACCTGGAGGCGCTCGTGGGGGGCGCGCAAGCGTCCTCCACGGACGTTCGTCGATTACAGGTTCATGTTCAGGATTTTTGTCAAAGACGCGGATGGTCCATGGTCACGCTCATGCTCGAACGCGGTGAAAAACCAGCGTGGCCGGAAAATCTATCCGAACGGGGCTGGAACTGAGGCTGCCCTGCCATACGATGTGATCCCAAGGGCCGCATGGCGGTCAGCATGCCCGAGCGATGATTTCGGATTGGATCGTGCTTGCGGTGTACAGCGAGACATCCAGCGGCAGATTCCCAAAAGCAAGCTGACAAAGCAGGTAGTTGGCACCTGCCTCCTCCATCTGGTTAAGAAGGTCCTGTCGCACGGAAGATGGCGTTCCGACGACGCACAACTCACTCTCAAGTGCCGCATCGAAGGTCAGCGGCAGGTTAGGTGGTGTGGGAATGGCATTGAGCTCATAAAGAAATTTGAAGCTCTCCAGCCATCGTTGGTAAGCCGTTGCCGCCAAGGAGTAGGCGTCCTGGTGGTCGCGCGCAATCACAACCATGCGGAGCAACCCAAGGAATGGCTCCCGATCGCTCGCCTCAGCGCTGTGCGTTCGATGAGCTCGGAAGGCGTCCGTGACTGTTCGCACGATTGAGGAGGGACCTACACATGCGAGATTGGCGCCGTTCGCGGCCGCCCAAGCCGCCGACTCGGCTCGATTGCTGGCGATCCATGTCGGCGGATTGGGACGCTGATGAGGCCTCAGCGTCACAGGGATGCCCCTGAGTTCAAAATGCTGCCCCTGATAGGACAGTGAATGCTGTTTCATCGCGCTCGCAAGGATTTCGCTGGCTTCGTCATAGCGGCTCGGCGCGACGTCGGCGCCAATACCGAAATAGCCCAACTCGATCGGCACCGAGCCTCGTCCGATGCCGAGCTCGAGCCGGCCGCCGCTCAATTGGTCCAACATACAGACTTCTTCAAACGCGCGTAATGGATGATAAAGATTGAGCAGCATGACCAGAGGACCAAGACGAAGGCGCCGCGTGCGCTGCGCGACACTTGACAGGAACAGATTCGGCGACGGACCTCTGCCGTGTGGGGTGCAGTGGTGCTCTGCCAGGTGATACGCGTAGAAACCAAGAGAGTCGCACTTCTCCGCCAATGTGAGACGGTCCGCGTATTGCTGAGCTGCGTCGCGGCCGTCGTCATCCAGATGGTCGAAGATGCCGCAGGTCAACTTTGAAGGAATGCCGTTGTTCATTCGAATTGTCTCCGATTGTAGGTTACTGCAGGCCGGCCCGATCCGCGCCGTCGAAGGAGCAGTGTTATCGACGTTCATGCATGCGACGGCTTGTCAGCATTCGTTGCCTCTTTGGCCGGTTGCACGATGCGCAAGCGCGAAGATGATCTCGGCCGCCCGCCGCCGTCACCCGGCGTTGGTTTCTACTTGTCGTCACTGTTTGCCGTTTGGACATCTGCACCCGCTGCATAACGTTCGCGCCTGGTTGCTGGCCGTCTTCAAGTGTGCGGAAATCGCGTGGACCGCGGCGAGAAACGCATCGATCTGGCTTGTTGTCCCGATACTAATGCGAATGCTGTTTTCCAGACCCTTGTCGGCAAAGAAGGCGACAAGGATCTTCTGCTTCTCCAGGGCTGCCTGCCACCATCTGCCGTCTTGTGGTCCCGGCACGCGGGCAAGCACGAAGTTTGCGTGGGACGGCGCCACGCAGAAGCCAAGCTGCGACAATTCGGCGCTAACTCTCTCCCGTTCTTGCTTGATATGCCGATGATTGGCTTCATAAGCGCTGCGATGTGCAAGAATGCTGATGCCAACCGCGTGAGCGATCACATTCATATTGAAGACGTTCTGGATGTTACGGAGTCTGCCAATGAGCTCGGGATGACCGATACCAAAGCCAACGCGAATGCCCGCGGCGGCATAGCTTTTCGAGAGCGTCCGCAGGATGAGAAGATTTGGATAACGGCTAAGGAGACGCAGGCCGTTGTCAGGAGCGAAGTCGACATAAGCCTCGTCCAGAACGATCAGGCGATCGGATTGGGCCAGCAGGCATTCGATATCGGCGATCGGAATGAAGAGTCCGGTCGGATTATTCGGGTTCGCCAACAGAAGAAACTTGGCAGCTGTTGCAGGCCCGGACAGAAGCTGTTCGATCGGCAAACGCTGAGGAGCTGCGCATTCGACCTCTATCAATTGGGCAGCTTGCAACATGGCGAGCTTGCGGTTGAACGTGAAGCCTGGGGCGACCATTGCGATGCGGTCGCCAGAGACAAGGAAAGCCTTGTAGATCAAGCCGAGAAGTTCAGATGATCCGTTGCCAGCGATCACATGATTCGTCGGGACGCCGTAGGCGTTGGCGGCCGCCTCCCTCAAGCGGAGGTTGTCATGCTCCGGATAGAGATGCTGCCGTTCAAGGGCCGCTAGCGCGCCTTGCATAACAATGGCGGGCATGGGGAAGGGATTCTCGTTCATATCCAGCTTCACGTAGCTTGTGTCTGGAGCCGCCCGGGCAGTTGGCAGAACTTCCAATCCGCACGCCACCGGGCTGAGGGCGGAAAGCACGCTTCGCAGTTTGTCGTCCGACATGGTGTGTTCTCCCTATGAATAGCCAAGTGCCGGCGCAGCGTATGCGGGTCGATTGAGCTGATGAGACGTTGCAGGAGATTGATGATTGTTATTCGCGGACGACGCTGCAGGTAACCAAAGCCTCGCAGCGAGGGGAGGTCGAACCAGGAGTCCTCGACGCGAAATGACCGATACCAGACAGACTGTGACGAGCTCGACTTGTCGGCGCGAAGCAAATCATGACTCGTTCCGCGAGGAAGCGCTTCCGCGCCTAATCAGCTTTGGCGTCAGTGTTCCGGGTGCGAATTCGTCGTTCGGCACATTGGCATCAGACAAGTCCGATAGCACGACAGCGAGCACAACGAACGCGATGATGATCGCGAACGCCACGACAATCGCGAGGATCGCAACGCCTAGGTCGAGAGGATGTCTCGTCATGCGATGGCCTTGCTCAATATCCAGGCGCTATTCGGATCGGGACGATCAGTTCTGCTCGGCGGCTTCGATGGCGTTATCGTGCCAGCGATAGACGACGAAGCCTGGAGACGCGTTGTCTCCATTGGGATCGAATCGGACCGGGCCGATCACCGTATCGATCGGCTGCGAACGAAGCGCAGCGGCCACCCGTGTCGCGTTGAAGGATCCGGACCGTTTCACCGCTTCGGCCCATGCTTGGACGGCTGCGTAGGCGTAAAGCGTGTAGCCTTCGACGGATGAATTCGAAGCTTTGAGCCTTGCCACGACGTCGGCTGCGCTCGCGTTCTTGGCGGGATCTGGCATGAAGGTGAACAAGGTACCGTTCCCAGCACTGCCCGTGATGGCCCAGAATTCAGAGGTCATCAGTGGATCGTTCCCCACCACCGTCAGGCCGGTACCAGCTTGTGCCGCCTGTCGCACAATCAGCCCGATTTCAGTGTGATAGCCGCCGATATAGGCAATCTGGATCCCGTCCTTTTTCAGTCTCGAGACGAGTGCCATGTAGTCCTTTTCGCCGGCCACATAGCTTTGCCGCACGACACTTGCGCTGCCGTCGCGAAGCCTTGCCTCGACAATATCGGCAATGCCCTTGCCAGCTGTACTCTTGTCGTCAAGGACAGCGATCGCCTTGTTCGGATAGTGCCGCAGGATGTATTCGGCTGCCACGATGCCTTGGTGGTCGTCGCGGCCGCAAATGCGAAAGACGGTCTTAAGTCCGCGCTCTGTCAGCCGCGGATGGGTGGATCCAGGCGAAATCTGAATAATTCCCGCCTCGGCGTAAACATCGGAGGCTGGAATCGACGAGGACGAGCAGAAGTGGCCGACGACCAGCCGGACCCGATCGATGATCAGCTTGTTTGCAACCGCGACGGCCTGTTTGGGGTCGCACGCATCATCGACGACACTCAATACGATCCTGGTGTCGGCAAGCAGGCCCGATGCGTTTAGCGCATCGACGGCCGCAGTGGCACCATCGCGCATCTGCTTACCGAATGCAGCGCTGCTTCCACTCATTGGACCAGCTACCGCAATGGAGACATCGGCGGCAGACGCTGCGGAAGCCAGGGCACAACACAGGATGGCTGCGCTTGCAGCGCAACGGGTATGCCAACTCGACATTGTGGAGCTCCCGATGTTTGCCTTGTGCTGTCAGCCTGGTCGCTCCGATCATGGGCTGGTCGGTGCGATGGGCCAGGGTTATCCCCGATCGTTCGTCGAAGACCGTGGGACCCGGGTTAGACCGTACAATTTGACGCTAGGTGCGTTTCAAGCCCCTTATCGGGAGCGCGCGATCAATAAGTCAAAAATTCGTCGGCTGATGAAGCTACAGTAGAAAGAGATATGCGATAGCTCGCTCACCCCCCCCCCGCGAAGGTCGGAAACCGGAGGTCAGTGACATCAGCATCAGGAGGCAGGTCGGCAGTCTCGTATGATCAGGCGGCGCCGCTCAGTACGGCTGATCCTCCAGGGCGGCGAGTGCGAGATCGAGATACTGCATGAGATTGGGATCCCAACCAGCAAGGCTCTGAGGCGCACTCAATCGCGCGAGCACTTTCAGGATTTTTGGGACGGTCGAATCGGCTCCTGCGATTTCGCCGATCAACTGGCGTGCCTCAAGAGCCACCGATCTTGTCCGCTCGCTGCATGGATGCTCGTCGCGATCCACACAGTCACGCAGTTCATCGCGGATTCGTCGCCACCGCTCCTCGCGATCCGCAGCCAGGGTGCACGTGCATGGTCGTGGCTCGGTGCGTTTCTCCACCCGCGCCATCGCATCCAGCGTGGCGGGCAACTCATCTACACTGACGCGAACTTCGCCATCGGTTGTCATATTGCGTAAGCGGTCTCGCAACAGAGTCGCACGAGCAACTTGCAGCTCGATACGCTCCAGATGCTTGCGCAACAAGTCAGTAAGCGAGGTGCGTCCCTCCATTGCTCTGCGGATCTCCTGAAGGGAGAAGCCAAGCTCGCGCAGCGCTCGAATCTGATGGACACGTTGCATGCTTTCGCGATCATACATGCGATGACCGCCATCCGTGCGCCCCGAGGCGGCAAGGAGTCCGGTATGCTCATAGTGATGCAGCGTGCGTACCGTTACTCCGGTAGCATCTGCAAGTTCGCCAATGCGCCATCGACGCCTTCGTTGTGTAGCTTTGGTCATGTTCTTTCGATTTCAAAGCCTACAACCTGACGTCACGTGAGATTCAAGCTATTTCAATGACCTAGCTGAATCTTCTTCCATTCCGGCGCAAGCAAGGGGACGATCTTAGGGTGCCGCTCGATCAAGCGGCAGGGGAAATAGCGTCCATCAAGCTGATCAGGGACGCCAAGCCAGCTTCGCTCGTCGCTGCTCGCTCCAGAATGAGCTTTGCGATTGCCGTTCGGTTTTCAGGAGTGCGCATCGAGGCGGGCAGCGCAGTGACGGCTTTGTCAAACATCGTTCCCAGGACTGATAGATCCTCGGGATCGAAGATACCATTGTGCTGCTGCAACGTCGGGCTCCCTATTTGTCATTGTGCGAGGCGCGCGCCCATGGCCAAGACGTTTGGCTGCGGTAGGGCCAAAAGGAGACGGGCTGGCGGCGTGCAGCGGCGATGATGCGGTATGCCCTCAAGTGATGCCGTCGAGCAACACAATCGTGCATCGCTTTGTCTTGATGTCTCGCGAGCGATTGAGCGAGCCGTTCTTCGCACAATCTATCAGCTGACGACATTGGAGTGGCCGAGCAAAGCGAGAATAGCACTATATTGCTGCCGTCGGATGTTGGGCTCTGTTTCCTGAGCAGACTCTATTGCCGGCTGAGCGCCGTTGCTCGGGCGGGCGGCTCGATAGCAATTTGCGACGGGCTGCACAATAGGGTGGTGCAAGTGGTCAGTCTGAAAGCTGTCGCGCGCGAGACGACAATAGCAATCGGCAGAGTCCAAATGTCAGGCGGTTGAGGTGGCCAAATCCGGCATCCGATTCACGGGTGTCGCGCGCTTTATGGAATTGCGCTCACGATGAATGGGAGTCCGCCCTCACGAAGTATTCGGACGGGCGCTGATTGGTGGGAAGAATGGCTGAAGCGAGGTGCCGACTGGACTTCGAGCGTTTAGATGCTCGCGCGACGTCACGAGGAGGGGACATGCATGACGCTTCCTGTAACAGTATGTCTCGCATCCATATGCTTGCTGGATCACTATTATGAAGAGCAGGCCACTGGACGGCTTCAGTGAATGCGGGAAGCGAGAACGGAAGTGTCACAATGCGCAGTGGCGTCGTTTTCTCGAAGTGCTTAACCAACCGTAGAGGCATCATTCCGATTCGGTCAGTACCTATCAGCATCGGTGGGATCATGCTGAAGCTTTGCACGACGAGGTCGACGCGGCGCTTGAGCCCATGTCTAAGCAAAAAATATTCTTCGATCGAGGGCTTTCGCGTCAGATCGCATCCAACGGCGACCTGCCCGATAGACATATATCTTTCGAGTGTAAGCCGACGCGATAGCCGCTTGTTCGTGTGACAGCCGACGCAGACGAGCCGTTCCTCGAATAGCGCTGCTTTAGGATGCCCGTTTGACATGAATGAATCCGGAAAAATCAGAAAGTCGACTTCCCCACGCCGGAGCAGCTGATCGTGGTCGTCGGCGACCGGCAGCAGTTCGAAGCTGACCGTGGGCGCTTCCTGCGCAACACGTTCCACGATCCGACGAAAAAACACCAGCGTGACGAAATCGGAAAGGCTGATCCTGAACCGGCGCTCCGATTGGGCTGGATTGAACGCCTCCCGCGAAATCACAGAAAGCTGGATGTGCAGCAAGGCCTCGCGAACGGGACCAGCAAGCGCTTCCGCTCGCGGTGTTGGGACAAGTGTTCGGCCGCTCATCGCAAACAAGTCATCGCGGAAATAGGCGCGCAGCCGGGCGACGGCAGCACTCATGGCCGGCTGACTGAGATTGATTCGGCGCGCTGCCGCGGTCAGGTTGCGCTCGGTCATCAGGGAATCGAGGGCGACGAGAAGATTCAGGTCAAGGCCCTTGAAACGCATATCTTTTCACCCCGCTGAAAGCGTTTGCGTTGCACTCCTTGAGCCGCAACGGTTAGGTCTGGAACGATCGCGCTAACCGTCCAGGAGGTCTCGATCTGGCGGCGCGATCGTGAGAAACAGCTCGCGTGTTTGGGCCAACAGGCTGATCGACCCGAGGTGGAGCGGGCGAGGAGCGTGTAACTCGGCGGTTTCGGACCTGATCGTTGCCGCACTCCGGCAACAACATCCCTCAGCGTGAAGACCATTCTAGGTAGAACGCTGGTGTTCACGCCGACAATGTCGCAAGTGCGCTATCGACATCCGTGTGACGGATCGTTGCTCACGATTGCCAGCCTACAACCTGACGCAGTGTAAGGTTCAAGCGTTTTCGTTCCACTGCTGTTGTTATGGTCCGTAAAGTGGAGCGTTCCTAGGTCTCTGCCGCCTTCGGCGAAGGCGCACGGTCGAATCCAGAGCATCACCATCGTGCAAGAGCCGATCGTGGTGCTTGCTTGGCAAGGTCTGGCAGCATCGGCAGGCGGGAGGCGCCCGCCAAAACCGGCTTGAGATCTGGATGAGTGGGACGTCGGCACCGGAAAGCTCGGCGGGCACGTTGGGTCCGCGCCGCGGCTATCGTCCGATCGAAGCCGGCCCTGCCAAGATGCCGTGAACGCGGTCCTGCTGAAACGTCGCAGGTCAGCGACCGAAGGGCCTTCGAATGCTCTCAGGCGCAAATCAGTATCCCCGCCCGCAACGGCTTGCGAAGGTTCGCGATCAACCTAGCAGCGTCTGCGACGTGGTGGCGTCTCGGGTGGCAAGGTCATGCTTGACGCTTCCTGCAGCAATATCCGCCGCATCCAGATGCTGGCCGGATCGGTATTGTGGGTGGCAGGCCATTGGATGGCTTCGGTGAAGGCGGGAAGGGCCAGCGGTGGTTCGACGATCCGTAGGGGCACCAGTTTTTCAAAGTGCCGAGCCAATCTTAAAGGCATTGTTCCGATCCGAGTGGTGTCCAATACGACCGGGGGGATGAGGCTGAAGCCCTGCACGACGACCTCGATTCGTCTCTTGAGGCCGTGCTCAAGCAAATACCACTCCTCGATATTGGGCCTCAGGGCTCTGCCGAACTTGGCCGCGACATGTCCCATCGACATGTATCTCTCGGCCGTGAACTTGCGTGCGAGCTGCTTATTTGTACGGCAGCCGACGCATACCAGTGTTTCCTCAAACAGACTGGCCTTGGGGTGCGCGCTCGACATGAACAATTCGGGCACGACAAGGAAATCGACTTCGCCACGTCTGAGAAGCTCGCCGGGTTCATCTGAGAACGGAAGCAACTCGAAGCGGACAGCGGGAGCCTCCCGAGCGACGCGGTCTATGATCTTTCGGAAGAATACGATCGTCATGAAATCGGAGAGGATAATCCGGAAGCGCCGGCTCGATTGAGCCGGGTCGAACGCGTCCCGCGAAATGATGGACAGCTGGATGTGCAGCAAGGTCTCCCGAATTGGAGCAGCGAGCCCTTCTGCGCGCGATGTTGGGACAAGTTCGCGACCCCTCATCGTAAATAGTTCGTCGCGGAAGTATGTCCGCAGCCGTGCGATCGCGGCGCTCATGGCCGGTTGACTGAGATTGATCTTGCGTGCCGCTGCAGTGAGATTGCGCTCGGTCATCAGAGCATCGAGCGCAACGAGAAGATTTAGATCAAGGCCCTTGAACCGCATCTTGTGACTCTATCCATCGTATGGATGTGTTCTATCAAAACAATCGATTTTACCCAATCATGCCGAATGTTGGATAGCAAACATCAGTTGGAGAAAGTGAATCAGGCATAGCAAGATGGCTGTCGCTCTTCGCGCCGTGGTTTCCGAAAACAGTTCCAGGGAATGCGCGCAGCGTCAGCCGGGCCACGCTGGGCCGGTCTGTCTTGCTGGACTATGCGAACTGAATTCCGTCAATTTGGTTCGGCGGGCGCTTGGAAAGCCCGACAGGCACCTACTTTCGATAAACCTTGGTATGGTTTTTTCATGCCTTTCCATACCGGCGATTTACCCGCGTACACTTGAGGCAACGATCGTCATTGACTTAGGTTCGCGACGACACGGCAGACGCGGATCGCGCGCGCAACTCTCCGTACCACCTGCGAAATGGTTCGCGCGTCCATCGCGTTCAAAGTGTATCGAAAATGCAAATGACACTCATAGATCGGCGGCCTGCGGTGCAGGAGATTGCAACCATCGCCCGTGCCGATAGCTCGTTCGACAGACCGCGAGGCCGTCGAAACGCTTCCGTGCTTTCGGCGTGTGATTGCCGGTCGGGCGGACGTGGTTGGCGGACTGCTCACGTCACCGAGGCCGCTTTCGCGCCGCTGTCGAAGGAGAGCACGCCATGAATATTGCTGTTTCAGGCTCGACGGAAGGTGTTCCCATGCGCTCTCAAGTGCAGTGGATCGTGCGCTGGGAAAACGAGCTCCAGCTCGCCGACCATATCGAGCTGTCCGAATTCTTTCGAAAGAGCTACGGCCCGACGGGCGCGTTCAACGCCCAGCCCTTCGAAGGTGGTCGAAGTTGGGCCGGTGCGCGGCCTGAGCTGCGCATAATCGGCTACGATAACCGCGGCGTGGCGGCACATCTCGGCTTGTTGCGGCGCTGCATCAAAGTCGACGAAGTCGATCTGCTCGTCGCCGAACTGGGACTCTATGCTGTACGACCGGATCTCGAAGGACTCGGCATCAGCCATTCACTGCGCGTGATGTATCCGGTCCTCCAGCAACTCGATGTCCCATTCGGCTTTGGTACGGTTCGTCCGGCGCTCGAGAAGCATCTCACAAGATTGGTCGGCCGACAAAAGCTCGCGACCCTGACCCCTGGAGTTCGCGTACGGTCGACCCGTCCAGACGTGTATCTCAATGTGCCGCCCACTCGGATCGAAGAGGTCATCCTCGTCGTGTTCCCGATTTCACGCGCGATCAGCGAGTGGCCGACAGGCACCTTCATTGATCGGAACGGGCCCGAGCTGTGAAGCGGCACGATTGCTTGTCCGTGGTGCGAAGCGAGTACCCGGACATTGACGGGAGTCGGAGCGTCTATTTGACGTTTGACGACGGCCCAAATCCGCTCTGCACACCGGCGATCCTCGACGCGCTGGCGGAGCACCAGTGTCCGGCGACGTTCTTTGTGATCGGCGTTCATGCAGCCGATCAGCCTGGGCTCGTCCGACGAATGATTGCCGAAGGGCATGAAGTAGCAAACCACACAATGACGCATCCCGACCTATCCCGATGCGAGCCCGCCGACGTGGAACATGAAATCGTCGCGACAAGCAGGCTCATCAATGCGGCGTGCCCGCAGGCTTCGGTCCGGCACGTGCGCGCGCCGTATGGCCGATGGACCGACGAGGTTCTCGCTCTGTCAGCTCAGAGCGGGCTTGCGGCCCTCCATTGGTCGGTAGATCCACTGGACTGGTCTCGACCGGGCGTTGATAGCATCGTGAACACGGTACTGGCAGCTGTCCGGCCGGGTGCAGTTGTGCTGCTGCACGACGGATGTCCGCCTGGTGAGTTGGAGCTGGACCATCAAGCTGGTGATCGCGACCAGACCCTCATTGCGCTATCGACTCTGATCCCCGCGCTGCGCACGCGCGGGTTTGCAATCCGTCCGCTTCCTCAACTCCACTGAACAGACTGGCTTCCTATGGATTTGCTCGCCGCAACCAGTACCGTCGCTGTCTCGTCTTATGCGCTGCTCTCGACGGTCTATAAGAGCGTACAGGCGCTCTATGCCACGCCGACAGAGACGCCATCTCCACCGCCCGGACTGCGGCAAACGGCTGCCGGTCTGCCGAGTGTAGATGTCATCGTGCCCTGCTTCAACGAAGACCCGCAAATCCTGTCGGCGTGCCTGCAGTCCATTGCAAATCAGGATTATGCCGGCAAGCTCCAGGTCTTTGTCGTCGATGACGGTTCGGCAAACCGGGATGCGGTTGGGGCCGTCCAGAGGATCTACGCCGATGATCCGAGGTTCAGCTTCATTCTGCTGCGCCAGAACGCCGGAAAGCGCAAAGCGCAGATCGCCGCCATACGCCGCTCATCCGGTGATCTGGTGCTCAACGTCGACTCGGACACTGTCATCGACGCCGACGTGATAACGAAACTCGCATCGAAGATGAGCGATCCTGAGATCGGTGCGTCCATGGGGCAGTTGACTGCCAGCAATCGGAATGACACCTGGCTGACCAGGCTGATTGACATGGAGTACTGGCTGGCCTGCAACGAAGAGCGGGCCGCACAGGCCCGCTTTGGCGCGGTTATGTGCTGCTGCGGCCCATGTGCGATGTATCGCAGGTCGGCGCTCGTTCTGCTGCTCGATCAGTACGAAGCGCAGTTCTTTCGCGGAAAGCCGAGTGATTTCGGTGAGGATCGCCATCTTACGATTCTCATGCTGAAGGCAGGGTTTCGAACCGAATATGTTCCTGACGCTATCGCCGCAACAGTGGTTCCGGACAGGCTTGCGCCGTATCTGCGCCAGCAACTGCGGTGGGCGCGGAGCACCTTCCGCGACACGTGGCTGGCGATGCGCCTGCTGCCCGGTCTCGATAGCTACCTGACGCTGGACGTGATCGGACAGAATCTCGGCCCCCTGCTTCTTGCTGTGTCGTTCCTGACCGCGCTCGCGCAGATCGCTGTCACGGGTACAATGCCATGGTGGACCGTGCTGACGATCGCATCGATGACCATGATTCGATGCAGCGTGGCAGCGTTTCGCGCTCGCGATATTCGATTTCTCGGCTTTTCGCTGCATACGCCGATCAATATCCTTCTCTTGCTTCCCGTGAAAGCGTACGCCCTGTGTACCTTGAGCAACAGCGATTGGCTGTCGCGTAAGGTCACCAGTCTACCGGCTGGCAGTGAAGAACGCCTCGCCGTTCATCAGGCCAACACTCGACGAAAAGCTGCAGCGGGCGCGGGCACTGACGACGCCGTTCGGCGGGCCGATCTTTCGCGCAGGCCGTCAGGCTTGGTGACGAGCGACAACGTTTGCAGCGGCGAGTGACCAAAAGACCGACAACTGGATGGGGTTTCTCGTGACGCAGGGCACAATGTACCACTTGCTGGAGCGTGAGCTCGCGGCCGATGATCCGTGGCGGCTCGACGGTAATCCGTTCGAACACGAGCGTCACGCGCAAATGCTCCGGATGTCGCTTTCCAGAGGTGCAATTGCAAACGCACTCGAGGTCGGCTGTGCAGCCGGAGCGTTCACGGAAAAGCTGGCGCCCAATTGCCAGCGGCTCACAGTGGTCGACGTCATGCCGCGTGCGATCGCGCGTGCGCGTCAACGAATGAGCAAATGGTCGCACATCACGTGGGTCACCGCCAGCATCCAACTGTTTTCACCCCCGGAGCAGTTCGATCTGATCGTGGTGGCGGAGGTTCTGTATTACCTCGAAGACATACCCCAGATGCGCGAGGCCATCGCGAAGCTGGTGAAGATGCTGGCGCCGGATGGACGTCTGGTGTTTGGGTCCGCGCGTGATGCCACGTGCCGGCGCTGGGGGCACGCGGCCGGTGCCGAGACCGTCATTGACATTTTCAAGGAGACCTTGTTCGAGGTCGAACGTCTGCACTGCCAGGGGGATCTGATCGACGAAGGCTGCCTGCTGGTCCAGTTCCGCAGTCCGATCCAATCTTCAGACCAATCGAATCGCCGCGACTAGGCAAGGGGGACGTATGCGTATCTGTGGTATCAAACTAACCCATGACGGGGCGATTGCTGTTGTCGACGACGGGCGGCTTGTCTTCTGCACCGAGCAGGAGAAGCGGAGCAACAATCCTCGCTACCAGCTCATCGACAACCTCGATGCAGTCGTGACTGCCCTCACCGAGCATGGTCTCGATCCGCGGGATATTGATCAGTTTGTCATCGACGGCTGGGACGGGGAAGTCGAGTCCAAATTCCAGGTTCTCAGCGGGGCGGTACCCATCACGCTCAAAGGGGGGCCCTATGTCGAGCGCCATGGCGAGGGACTGCTCGATTCGGTGGACGGCTTTGGCCTGATCCTGGCCAATAAGGTCTTTCCATATAAGAGCTATCCGCATGTCACGGGCCATGTCGCCTCCGCATACTGTACGAGCCCATTTGCCAAAGCCGGGCGACCCGCGTTCTGCCTGGTCTGGGACGGCTGCATCTTTCCGCGCCTTTACTATGTTGAACGCCGCGGCGCGCGCCTCATTGACTGCCTGCTTCCCATGATCGGTCACGCCTATGCTGTCGCAGGCCATCATTTCGGACCTTACAAGCAGGCGAACCGCAGCAATTGGGATTTAGGCGTCGCCGGCAAACTGATGGCTTACATCGCTCTCGGAGCCGTTGATGAAACCATCGTGGCGGTGTTTCAGGAGCTCTACGAAAAACGCTTTGCATCCGATACGGACGAAGCTCGTCGTTATCGTGCCGATATCAACAACGCGGAGTCCTCGCTTGCGGCTCTGCACGACTTCTTCGACGCATGTGCGCTGCGATTGGGCGAGAAGCGGCCGGAAGACGTACTTGCATCATTCCATGAGTTCCTCGAACGCCTGCTCGTGCGGGAAATTGCGCTTGTCTTGCTGCGGCACTCATCACTTCCGGGCGCACGAAATCTCTGCGTCGCCGGTGGATGCGGCCTCAATATCAAATGGAACAGTGCGCTACGCGCGACCGGTCTGTTCGACGATGTCTGGGTGCCGCCGTTTCCGAATGATAGCGGCTCGGCAATTGGGGCTGCTTGCGCTGCAATGGCGGCGCAGAATGGCTACGTTCCGCTCGAATGGTCAGTCTACAGTGGTCCGGCCCTGCAGGCCGGAGAGGTCGCCCCGGAATGGGAGGCCACGCCCTGCAGCATGCAGGAGCTTGCAGCCATTCTCGCCAGCAACAAGCCCGTGATCTTCCTTACCGGACGCGCCGAGCTCGGACCGCGGGCTTTGGGTGGCAGAAGCATCCTTGCAGCCGCAACGTCTCCCGAGATGAAGGATCACCTCAACGACATCAAGCGTCGCGAACACTTCCGACCGGTCGCCCCGATTTGCCTTGAGGACCGGGCACCGGAGATCTTCGATCCTGGAACGCCAGATCCGTACATGCTCTTCGATCATCAGACGCGAGCGGAATGGCGCCATAAGGTCCCCGCTATAGTCCATCTGGACGGATCTGCGCGATTGCAGACCGTTCCCAGGACATCGCAACACAAAGTCGCCGAGCTCCTTGTCGAGTACGAGCGCCTCACAGGCCTTCCTTTGCTTTGCAACACCAGCGCCAATCACCACGGACGCGGCTTTTTCCCAGACGCTGCCGCGGCCTGCCAATGGGGTCGCGTTGAACACATATGGTGCGACGGCCTGCTCTGGACCAAAGCGGTTGTCAGGAATCCGTTGTCGCCTGAACCGCTTCTTTCAGCCTAAGGTAAACATGTCGAGCGTAGCAATCGACCTTGCCGGCGTTAGAAAGTCATTCGACGACAGGATCGTTGTCAACGATCTGTCGTTCAGCGTGGCACGAGGGGAATGCTTCGGTCTGCTCGGGCCGAACGGCGCCGGCAAGAGCACGATTGCGCGGATGGTCATGGGGATGATGGCGCCCGATGCGGGAAAGATTACAGTCCTCAACGAACCTGTGCCGGCCCGCGCTCGGGTGGCACGCCTGCGTATCGGCGTGGTGCCGCAGTTCGACAACCTTGAACTCGAGTTTACGGTACGAGAAAATCTGCTGGTCTTCGGTCGCTACTTCGGCATGAGTTCACGTCAGGTCGAGGCGGCCGTGCCGGAACTGCTCGATTTCGCCCGCCTCCAGAGCAAGGCCGACGCGCGCGTCGCCCAATTGTCGGGCGGGATGAAACGGCGGCTGACGCTGGCGCGTGCGCTGATCAACGATCCGCACCTGCTGGTCATGGATGAACCAACCACCGGTCTCGATCCGCACGCGCGCCATCTGATTTGGGAACGTCTTCGAGTGCTGGTGGCACGCGGTATGACGATTCTCCTGACCACCCACTTCATGGAGGAAGCCGAGCGGTTATGCGATCGGCTGTGCGTGCTAGAAAATGGAGTCAAGCTCGTCGAGGGCAAACCCCGCTCGTTGATTGATGAGCAGATCGGGTGCGACGTGATCGAAATCTACGGCGGCGACCCACACGACCTGCGTGCGCTGATTGAACCGTATGTGCGGCACGTCGAAGCGAGCGGCGAGACGCTGTTTTGCTATGCGTCAGATCCAGGTCAGGTTCGCAGCAGACTGCAAGGTCGGGCGGGGCTTCGCCTTCTGCAGCGCCCGCCAAATCTCGAGGACGTCTTCTTGCGATTGACTGGGCGCGAGATGGAGAAATGAGGATGGTTCAAGGTTATGCGGCGACCTTGCCCGCTAACGCATATAACTGGATCGCGGTATGGCGACGCAACTTTCTGGCATGGAGGAAAGTTGCGATCGCATCCGTTCTCGGCAATCTCGCCGATCCCCTCACCAATCTGTTTGGTCTGGGCTTCGGCCTCGGCATCATCGTTGGTCGTGTCGAGGGTACCTCATACATCGCATTTCTAGCGGCCGGAATGGTCGCGACCAGCGCGATGACGTCGGCGACCTTCGAAACAATGTATGCGGCGTTCGCCCGCATGGACGCAAAGCGCACCTGGGAAGCGATCCTGTCCACGCAGCTTACGCTCGGCGACATTGTTCTGGGCGAATTGGCGTGGGCGGCGAGCAAGTCCGTCCTGGCGGGGACGGCAATCGGAATTGTCGCGGTCATGCTGGGCTATGCGCCGTGGCGCTCCGTTTTCTACGCAATGCCTGCAATTGCCTTGACCGGCGTCGTATTCGCGAGCCTAGCCATGGTCGTGATATCTCTCGCGCCCAGCTATGACTACTTCGTGTTTTACCAGACGCTCTTCATCACGCCCATGGTATTTCTGTGCGGGGCAGTCTTTCCCGCCAGCGAACTGCCGGGCGCATTACAACGCCTGGCGAGCTTATTGCCGCTGGCGCATTCGGTCGACCTCATCCGCCCGGTGATGCTTGGGCGGGCCGATGGTGGCATTGCCCTGCACATCGCAGCGCTGTGCGTATACGCGATATTGCCGTTCCTGGTTTCGACAGCACTGTTCCGTCGGCGCCTGATGCGTTGACCTCACGTGAGGCTGAAGGAAGAGGTTACAAAGGATGCAGCCTGCGGTTGGGGTCGCGGCACCTCGGAACGCCGCAGCATGACACGTCGGGCGCACACCTGTCTTCGGACGGACAATGCCAGTCAGTGCCAGGTCGCAGCCCAGGGCATGCCGTCTCGGCGCCACGAAGCAAGAGAGGCGCGATTGATTGATCGCAAGTCGCCAAGTCGGGCGAGACTTGTGAGGAGCTCGGTTGGGATGTTTGTCGCGCGGGTTTCAGGAGGACTTCGAGGGGACAGCCCAATTTATTGTGGGATAGGCAAATCCCGCTTCCGCGACGCCTTCTCTTATCCAACCCATATCCCGGAACGAGGCAAAGCAAATGCTCGCTGGTAACTCGACGAACGATCGCTTCGTTGTTTCTCGACGACGCACAGGGTTCGGTGATTGCCTATGGTCCCTGGCCGCAGCGTGGCGGTATGCGCGGCGAACCGGGCGCACGCTTGCCATTGATTGGCGGGGCTCCTGCTATCTCGATCAACCATTCACCAATGCATTTCCAGTGTTTTTTGAGCCGGTTCAGGAGATCGCCGGTGTGCCGGTCATTTGCGATGATCGGATCAATCAGTTTGCATTTCCGGGCCCGTTCTTTCCGCAGTGGTGGAATAAGCCACCGATCGAGTGCGTTTATCGGCCAGATGAGCAGATTTTCCGAGAGCGCGACGAACTGGACAAGCTGTTCCAAAGCGAAGAGGGCACCGACGCCAATACGGTAGTGTGTGACGCCTGCCTCATGTGGCGTTGCGATTCTGACGCCGAGCGGCAGATATTCCGGAGTGTCAAACCGCGATCGGAAGTGCAGACCCGGATTGACGCGATCTACCGCGAGCACTTTGAGGGGCGCAGCATCATCGGAGTTCACGTCCGTCACGGCAACGGCGAAGACATTATGGGACATACGCCCTACTGGGCGGACCCGACACTCGCTTTGCGCCAAGTCTGTGCGGCGATTGATAAAGCCAAGGCGATGCCTCACCCAAGACCCGTACGGGTGTTCGTGTGCACGGACAGTGAGCTCGTCCTTGAGAAGATAACAGGTATATTTCCTGATGTTTTCACGACCCCAAAGCGGTTCCAGGCGCCTCATGCCGGACCCTTGCATAGTGCAACACTCGGAGCAGACGGCGGCTTTTCGGCCCTCATCGAGATGTATCTCCTGGCGAGGTGCGAAACTGTGGTTCGGTTTCCGCCGACCAGCGCGTTCACCCGCTATGCCAGCCTGTTCGTCCCGCGTGTGATCGAGTTCGATCTAAATGACCCGAGCCGCTTGATCGTGATTGAACAGCCGGCGGCGGAGTGTGCCGATTGATGGCGATTACAGCTGTGCATTTGTGAGCTCGGCAGCATCCGCGTCAGTCGCCCCGGCGATCCTCCATTGCGAGAATCTGTCCCTTCACAATAGATGACGCTGGGTGCAAGTGTGATTTTTGGCGGGGCGGTAGCTTGAAAGGCGACGGCCTCATCAAGCTGACGGAGTGCGAACAAATGGTCTTGCTTATGCATGGCGCGCGGCCAACGCGTGCGTACCAAGCGAGGCCGGAAAGACCAATCGCGACCCGGCCGATCTGACGGGTCTCCATCACGAAATCTTACGCATCGCGTCCGACGCCGGCATCCAAGAGCCTCAAGCCGGAGCGTCAACGTATCAATGGCCGGTTTCCGACGCCAAATCGGGGAGCGACGCTGTGCGTGCAACGGTCGTGCACACTCGTATGAACCGACGCGCAGTGTAGAGTTGTTGCGGGCGGATCAGCTTTACGACGTCTCCCTCGTTTCGTGGTGTTAGCGGCAGACCAAACTTTGCAATGTCATATCGATGCAAAGCGCAGTCGTAGGCAAACCTGACGTAGAAGCATGTCGCGTCAGATTTGTGCTTGCGATCGTGCGCGGTTGGAAGCTGCGGCGACGCGCCTTCTTGACGCAGCACTCCGATCCGGCCAGAAGTAGCTCGTCTGCGCTCTCACAACCAGCTTGCGGATGCGATCGGGCGAGGCCAACTCTATCGGGTCAATGAGCGTGGGCCGGCAGCCTGTCGGGCACGCGCGAATTATAGATGAGTTCGATAGCGCGCGACGGGCAAGATGTGTCGGTTAACGTCGGATGGATCACATGGCGCGCGCCGCCATGCTCAAGGGGAGGGCGCGTGCCCTACGGTTTGTCATTGTCAGAATGCAAACGCGCAATGTCTGGAACAGAACAGGCTGTGCGCGAACGCGACATTGGGCTGCAAAACCGACGCGGACATCGTCTGCCTTGCCGTGGCCCAAATCCTGCAATGCATTCGGGAGCAGGCTGAAGGATGGGGAGGCGTGCTTGAATCTCAATTTCGCAAATGCCGATCCGGCAGCCACCGCGCCTTTGGTGAGGGGCGTGGCTTGCCCGTTTCATGCCGATCAAGCGCGCGTCCGACCGGGAGAACAGAAAACGCTGTTGCTGACAGGGGCATCGCGTGGCATTGGCCATGCGACCGCCAAGCTGTTTTCGGACGCGGGTTGGCGTATCATTTCCTGCGCGCGCCAACCGTTTGATGGCAGCCGGTGCCCATGGGAATCAGGGACTGACGATCATGTCCAGGCCGACCTCAGCGACCATCGGATGCTCCCGCGCGCCATCGCTGAGGTCAAGGAGCGACTTGCAGGGACACCGTTGAATGCGTTGATCAACAACGCCGGCATGTCACCGAAGACACCAGATGGCACCCGCTTGACATCATTGGCGACGTCTATCGAGACCTGGATGCAGGTGTTTCATCTCAATCTGGTGGCGCCGATCCTGCTCGTACAGGGTTTGTTTGACGAGCTGAAATCAGCGTCAGGTTCGGTCGTCAACGTGACCTCGATCGCCGGCTCACGGGTGCATCCGTTTGCGGGCAGCGCCTATGCGACGTCGAAGGCTGCGCTTGCAAGTCTCACGCGCGAAATGGCGCACGATTATGCGCCACACGGCATTCGCGTGAACGCGATCGCTCCCGGCGAAATCAGGACCGAGATGTTATCGCCGGACACGGAAGCCCAGCTTGTGCCAAACATCCCGCTACGTCG
The DNA here is from genome assembly GCF_045571475.1 of Bradyrhizobium sp. ORS 86. Lineage (NCBI taxonomy): Bacteria > Pseudomonadati > Pseudomonadota > Alphaproteobacteria > Hyphomicrobiales > Nitrobacteraceae > Bradyrhizobium > Bradyrhizobium sp. ORS 86. Next base: position 2,410,735 of record NZ_CP120699.1, read on the forward strand.
GATAGGCACGCCCGAAGAAGTCGCCAAGGTCATCTTCTTCCTATGCTCAGATGCGGCAAGCTATGTCACGGGTACCGAGGTGCCGATTAATGGCGGCCAGCATCTGTAGCCGGCAGGCTCTGGCAATTCATAACTTGATTTGAGCAGATCAATGGATCTCGCGTTCTCCGCCGATAACGTGCAGCGATCCACGAACATGAAGATGGCGGATCAACGCTTTGTGAAGTTGCTGTCGCACCATGAAAGGATGTCATCTATCTATGTCATCTCGTCAAACTGGGCGCTAGATTGAGCATGACATGCAACACGAAGCTCGCAGACCCGAACAAGATGCCAGGCAGGATGATCATAACAACGGAGACCTTCGCATGCTGCATATGGCTTGCGCGCGCGAAAGATCACAGTCAGAGACAGACCGCGAGATCTGTGTTGAGCCGCGGCGCGAGAGTGCGCTGAGCGGCATCTTTGAAATATCGAAGGTGCTCGCCGCTCCGTGCCGGCTCGAAGTCACGTTGACCAATGTCGTGGATCTGCTGCAATCGTTTGTGCAGATGCGACACGGCATCGTCTCGCTGTTCGACGATGATGGCATGCCGGATATCACGGTCGGAGCCGGCTGGAGCGAAGGCAGTGATGAGCGTTATCGGATGCGTCTGCCACAGAAGGCGATCGATCAAATTATGGCGACGGACAGGCCGCTCGTCGCTCAAAATGTGGCTGCTGAGCCGGCCTTCACTGCCGCGGACCTGGAGGTGCTTGGGGCGTCCGACAATCAGCCGGTCTCCTTCATCGGTGTGCCCATTCGCATCGACGCAAAAGTCGTCGGGACCCTGACCATCGACCGCATTCTCGACGACAGGTCGGACGTTTTGCTCGATTACGACGTACGTCTGCTGACCATGATCGCCAATCTGGTCGGGCAGACAGTGAAGCTGCATCGCCTGTTCGCCTGTGACCGCGAGCGACTGATGACGGAAAAGGACCGGCTGCAGAAGCAACTGCTCGAGCTTAAGCCGCCCGCGCGGGAACGTAAGAAGGTTCATGTTCAGGGCATCATTGGCGACAGCCCGGCTCTGCGAGGCTTGCTGGACAAGATTGCCGTGGTTGCCAAGTCTAACAGCACGGTTCTGCTGCGCGGCGAATCCGGAACGGGTAAGGAGCTGGTCGCCAAGGCTATTCACGAGCTCTCGCCGCGTGCCAAGCGGCCCTTCATCAAGCTGAATTGCGCTGCCCTCCCGGAGGCGGTGCTGGAGTCCGAGTTGTTCGGTCATGAGAAAGGTGCGTTTACCAGCGCGTTCAGTTCGCGCAAGGGACGCTTCGAGCTCGCCGACAAAGGCACTCTGTTCCTTGATGAAATCGGCGAGATCTCGCCCTCGTTTCAGGCAAAGTTACTACGCGTCCTGCAAGAGCAGGAGTTTGAGCGCCTCGGCAGCAATCAGACCATCAAAGTCGACGTTCGCGTGATTGCGGCAACCAATAAGAACCTCGAAGAGGCGGTCGTAAGGAACGAATTCCGCGCCGATCTGTATTATCGGATCAGCGTGGTTCCTCTGCTGCTGCCGGCGCTGCGCGAAAGGCGCAGTGATATTCCGCTGCTCGCCGTTGAGTTTCTCGCCGCTTTCAACAAGGAGAACGGCCGCGCGCTGACGTTCGATACCAGCGCGATTGAGGTGCTGATGAACTGCGGATTTCCTGGAAATGTCCGCGAGCTTGAAAATTGCGTCGAACGCACTGCCACTCTGGCGCCGGGACCTTCAATCGTCAGGAGTGACTTTGCATGCTGCCACGGTCAATGCCTTTCCGCGATGCTGTGGAAGAGCAAGCCGGAAGAGGCGACGCCCCAACCGGGACTTGCTGCGCCAATGTCGGTGAGGCCGGCCACGCGGCCCACTGAAGCGGCTGCGCCGCTCGTACCTGTCAGCGATGATCGGCCTCCGCTGCCTGCTGCCGGCACAGCTCTCGTGGGGGGCGGGAAGACGGCCGATCGCGAGCGCGTCATTGCCGCGATGGAACGGTCGGGCTGGGTGCAGGCAAAGGCAGCACGGCTGCTTGGACTAACGCCGCGGCAGATTGGCTATGCATTGAGGAAATATGGAGTCGAGATCAAGCGCTTCTGAACGCAAGAGCGCGTCGCGACGGCAATCAAGTGAGGCAAGCGGTCGGCACAGAGCAAGGCTCAAGGGTTCGCGCGGACTCCTGCATATGATTAGTCGCAGCGGTGAAGCGCTCGTCAAAGGCTGCCCGTAGGTAGTTAACTGGACGCTGCGAGCGCCGCCAAAGCGGCGCGATCACCAACGGCCCACCACGTCAAACCTGTCGTCCGTTGGGCGCTGCGGCCTTGCTGCCGCTGCCGGACCAGCGTCGGGATTGGCGCCAGCAACACAGATTCCATTTTGAATGGTGCGCCGTAGCTGGCAGGTCAACTCCACATCAAGCAGGCCGAACCTGCTGTCGCACCCACGACGAATGTCGGAGTTCTGTCGTCGCCGGAGCTTGGGCTGGTTATGCTGGAATCTCATAAGTCGCTGTATTAATTGATCTATTCTTGGAGTCTGCAATGGTACGACACTTGCTGTTCCCGTTGGCTGTCGAAGCCTCCGGAGAACAACATGCACACCGTCGTCTGCATCAAGCAGGTCCCCGATTCCGCGCAGATCCGCGTTCACCCAGTCACCAATACGATCATGCGCCAGGGCGTGCCGACCATCATCAACCCGTACGATCTCTTTGCGCTTGAGGCCGCACTGGAGCTGCGCGATCGACTCGGCGGTGAGATCACGGTGCTTACAATGGGGCCGCCGTCGGCGGAGGATTCGTTACGCAAGGCGTTGACCTTTGGCGCCGACCGCGCCGTTCTGCTTACCGATCGCTGTTTCGCCGGCTCCGATACGCTGGCAACGACTTACGCGCTGGCGACTGCGATCCAAAAGATTGGTCAGGAATATGGCGCGCCAGACGTCATATTTACCGGCAAGCAGACCATCGACGGAGATACCGCGCAGGTCGGGCCCGGCATCGCCAAGCGGCTCGGCGCCCTGCAGCTGACCTACGTCGCCAAGATCAGAGATCTGGATTTGACAGCGCGTACGATCGAAGCGGAGCGACGCTCCGAAGGCGGCGTCCAAGTTCTGCAGACCAAACTGCCATGTCTCATTACGATGCTCGAGGCGACCAACCAGATTCGCCGCGGTGCCATGGCCGATGCATTGCGCGCCGCTCGCGCGTCAATCGTGAAATGGAGCGCGCAGGACGCCGGCGTCGAGGACCTCTCCAAATGCGGACTCAAGGGCTCGCCGACCGTCGTCAAGCGTGTGTTCGCTCCCTCTGCGCGCGCTGAAAAGGCGGCGCTGGTGGAGGCGGCCGAGCAGCCGGCGCAAGCGTTGATCGATGCCATTTTCAAGCACCAGCCAAAGCTTGAGACCGATCTTGCGACACTCGTCCGCGATGTCTGATCCGCAGGATCGTTAGGCGATGGGCCACGTTGTCGGAGCAGCGCGTTGCCGGCGAGTGAGCATACCCTCGTCAAAAGGGCTGTTCAGTGCGTACAGCGCAGCTCGCGGGTCGCGAATATTCTTGTATCGCATGACGGCTCGCTGAACTATCTGCCCAGTCGAGCGCGTGTGGAATACCATCATATCACTTCAAGGTGGCGCGATAGTTCGGCCCCTGATGATGAGTTCGCCTGCGGATGCAGCCGGCTCGAGGCCGACCTCTGCGAGGTGAAGCGGAGCGCCTGCCAGCCGAGCCACAGTGGGGTCAGAGGCCCAGCGATACCGATCCACGAATCTCAACCGGAGCAAGTCGATGATCGCGATTATGGTCGTGTCCTCGCGGCGCGGGCGTCAGCACCAGCAGTGCGCTGATGGCGATCGCGAGCGGGGTCGAGAGTCCATCCGCCAAGACGGCCCCTGACGATTCGCGTCAGGGGCCGTCATGACGGCCAAGCGATTGGGGCTAGCGCGGTGTGGCTTGCAAAGCCCCGGTGGGTCGTTCGGGCCGCGCCGGCTTCGCAACTCTCGAGGGCTTTTTGGTTCCGGGATAGACGGTAAGTGCCGCAATGATGCCGAGCAGGGCCGCGAACATCAGCCAAAAGCCGGGCGAAGCCTTATCGTCAGTTTGATTGATGAGCCAGGTCGAGGCAAATGGCGTAAAGGTGCCAAACAGGGCGGCCGCGAGCGCAAAGGCCAGGGAGAAGCAGGTGGTGCGCACATGCGTCGGTACGATCTCAACAAGCGCGCCCAACATGGTGCCACTGTAGATGCCGAAATAGAATGAGAACATCATCGCCACTGCCAGCATCTTGGCGAACGAGGGCGCACTGACGAGCCAGGACAAGGCAGGATAGGTGGTCACCAGCGCGAGCCCCGCAATGGTCAGCAGAACCGGCTTGCGGCCGATTCGGTCAGAAACGGCGCCGCCAACCGGATTCCAGATGAAATTGGTGACGGCAACCAAGAGTGTCACCAAGAGAGCGTCCTGGCTGGACAGTTTCAAGACACTCTTGCCAAATGTAGGCGTGTAAACCGTGACGAAATAGAAGGTCGTCGTGGTCAGGATTGCGATCATCATGCCGAGAATGACCACGCGCCAGTTGGCCAGCGCCGAAGCAAACACCTCGCGGGTCGTGGGATGCTTCTTCATGGCCAGAAATTCCGGCGTTTCCTCCAGCGTCCTTCGCAGGAAGAAGATTAGCGGAATAATGAGGCAGCCGAGAAAGAACGGGATGCGCCAGCCCCAAGCGGCCACCGTTTCGGCCGGAATCGATTCGTTCAGGACGTAGCCTATGATCGCTGCGACGAAGATCGCGACCTGCTGGCTGGACGACTGGAAGGAGGTGTAGAAACCGCGCCGGCCCGGCGTTGCGATTTCCGACAGATAAACCGAAACGCCGCCAACCTCGACGCCGGCAGAAAAGCCCTGCAGCAACCGCCCGACCAGCACGATGATGGGCGCTGCGATGCCGATTGTCGCGTAAGTCGGACAGAAGGCGATAATCACGGTGCCGATTGCCATGATCGAGAGTGTGACGATCAAGCCTTGCCGACGTCCGAGCTTGTCGATATAGGCTCCGAGCACGATCGCGCCAACCGGACGCATCAGGGCGCCGAGCCAGAACACGCCGAAGGTGTTGAGCAGCGAAGCTGTTTCGCTCTCCGAGGGGAAGAACGCCTTCCCAATGGCGCTGGCGTAAAAGCCGAACAGAAAAAAGTCGAACTGCTCGAGGAAATTGCCGCTGGTCGCACGCAAGATCGCGCCGATGCGCGACTTGGCCGTTGCATGCGAATTGGACGCTTGTGACACCGCGAGTTTCCTTCCCATCTGAAATGGCCGGTTGCGGAAGACCCTCTCGCCGGCCGAGCTGTAATTCGGGCCGGGAATTGCCATGATTGGGTATTGCCGACCGGTCGGACAGCGCCTGATCTTTTCGGCATATTTTCGGCGGTTGCCGCGTGGTTACACAGATTATCAAGACCAGTTTTTTTCTGTTACGTCAGGAACCAATCGCGGAGGAAGTGGCAGCTTTGGCCGTTGGTAGGCGCACATCATCGACCGCCCGCGCAAACTTCTCGCAGCTGCGCGATCGTCAAGCTGTTTAGCCGAATCAGGCCTGCCTGAGCAGGTCAAACCTCCAAGGCGATCGTGCATCTTGTGATGGACGGCGTGGATGTGACCGTTCTCGTCGATGACGTAGCTGCACACCAAATATGGAGGTGCAACCCAAGGTTCACGTCATCAATCGGCGACGTCCTCATATCGGCGGTCGAAAATCGAGAAGCCAACGGATGCGTACAACTTCACCGCCTTCGGACTGTCGAACTCGTCGGTCCGAAGCCAAATCCGGCCTGGCTGGCGAGCCCATGCAATTGTAAGGCATTTCGACAGAAAATAACGTCCAAGTCCTTGCCCTTCCAGTTGGGCATCGATGCCGAAGAACAGGAGCTCGACTTCGCGGTCGGATTGTTGGCGGAATTCACATAGACCGCGGGCAACATCGCTGACACGCAGCACGAGCGTCATCAGGTCGTGCGCGCTGATCAGCTGCGCTACCTCGGCCTCGGATGCCTTGGTGCGAAGGTCCCATTGAACGCGATCCCCGACCAGACGGAATAGGCGCAGGTAGTCCTTCACAGCAAGTCGCCGTCCGGTAATCGAGAGCGGCAGCGCTGGCGCTGGAAATCTCATGACCTTCGATGGATCTGTCATCTCAAGATAGGTAACCCACGCCTTCATTGGCTTCGACCGTGTGAGCTGACAACAAGCGGAACCTGGTCGTTCAAGGCAGAAGGCCCATCGTGGCGAACGATCGCAACGACAAGCACCGTCGCCGGAGGTGGGTTTTCTGGACCGCCTTGCTCGTCAACAGTCACCGGCTCGCCAAGCACATGATAGTCCGTTATCGGGAGGCTGGATCGCAATCCGATCTTCAGGTCGGCACCGCGCGAACTGCCGTTATAGGCTGAGACACTGGCCGACTGCGGCACGGCCAAGACCGACGATAGATCATCCCTGATCCGATGCTGACAAAGTCTGATCCGGGAAAACGAGGTGATGTGAAATGGAAGCAGGAGCGTGGTCAGTCCGCCGACGCCTTGGACGACCAGGTTCATCTGACTTGTTCGCTTTCGGGGGAGCGGTCTTTGTGCGGGCCCAAGCGGGCTGCGCGCGTGGTGTCTTTCATCGCGCTCTGGTGGGCTGCGACGGCGTCGGGATCAATTGGGTGGGCGATTCAGTTCGTCTTGCTCTGCGGCTGTGAGCGGCTTTGCGATATTTCTCAGGATCGTGGCGCGGCACCTGGCAAGCATTTCCTTCGTGTACACCTGGCCGAAGTAGTCCAGAAGGAAGGTGCCACGATAAGTCGGATCATTGACGACGCCGCTGATCAGGCGATCGAGAATTGCGCCGGCTTCGCGAACGCGACCGCGATAGCGGGCACGGATAACATTAACAGCGTTCATCGAATGAACCGCCTCGTCGGCGATCAACTCCCTCAGCCAACAAACGAAGCTCTGGTTCTGAAATCCGGCATAGAAATCCTTATCCGCAGCGTAAGCGCGGCAAGTACACATTTCATCGAATGCGATCACGACCATCAGTGCGAATTCGTCCTTCAGAAATTCGGTGATGTGACTAAAATCATGCGGTCGAGCGTCCAGTCGCTCCCAAAGATCCCCTTCGGATCCACCAGCGACCAGTTCAATGATGCGGATGAAGCCATTGGTGTGGCGCTCCTCGTCCACCGTCCAGGCATTAAGAAACGCCTCGGCTTCGCTGGTCGCAATCAAGTGGCGATTGGATAGCTCTGCCTGCAGATACCTTGCATCATATTCCGTGTACAGGTCTGGCCACAATTTGTCCCAGCGAGCGCGGACAACTGGTGGTTCGGCGGCGAACATCTCCGGCGTCAATGAATTGAATAACCCTTTCGCATCCCAATTCCGCCGAACCGGCGTGATCATCTGATTGCTCCGAACCGGTGCAGGCGATCTGCCACACGCTTGTTATCTTGTTGAACGATCGCCGCGGATACTGTGCTACGCACAACATGCTGTCGCCTGTCGATTTGGGTGGGATGCAGCTTCGCATCGATGCTCGGTGAACGCGTCGGGCAGGCTTCCTGGATGAAGCAAGCATGCGCCAGATCGTCGCGAGCAATTTGGCGGGCACGGAACCGGTGCGGGCGTGACAGCGTCACTTCGCAAACCTGACCTACGAAGTCGTGACGTTCGATAGGGTTCAGAACCGCTTGCGAGCCGCTGCGACAGCTGCTGCTGTCCGAATGTGAACGTTCCTGATGTTTGGAATCCGCCAGGATGTTCGCGAACACGACATCAGGCAAGTCGGCCAGTTGCGTGGTCTATGGTTCTTGTAGAGGAGAAGAGTATGCAACTCAGTGGCAAAGGCCTGTCGATCCTGTTGTCCTTGCTTATGGCTGCAGCCGTGAGCCCGATCGCCAAGGCCGATGAACCATCGCCGAAATACGTTGAGGTGCTCAGTGCACTGCAAGCCGGCAAGAATGTGAAGCTGATCCTGGACCTCAGTCGTTGTGCCACCGTCGATGGGGGCAAGCCGGGGCCGGCCACGCAGGGAGGCCTGGTAATCAGTGCCTTCAGGGTGACCAGCCAGAATGGTATTAGCTTTGCCAATGCGCATCAGACCTTGGATAGTTCCGGACGCCCGGTGACGGAGTACATCCGCCACAGCCTCAGCCGCGAAGGCAGGCTCACCGTGCGGGCCGCTAAGCTGGCCGCGGGGGCGACCGAGGTCGTGAACCAGGGCGAATTCGTCTGCGAACTGCCGGACGGCGCCAAGTTTATCTGGTAATTGGAGAAGCACCGCGCACCCGACGGGTGCCGCTCTTCCAGCCTGATCCGCGAAACGTTCGTCGCAGCCATGTCTCGGTGGCCGCGATCGCAGGTACGTCCGGATAGTTTTTTGGCCTTCCTCTCGTGGCGGCTAGCCGCCACGAAGTTGGTTCAGTTTGGCGAGGCCGCACTCGACCAGGTGGTCCTCCGCATAGAGGTGTTTGTCGAGCGAGTATTGGACGGACCGCGCGGAGAGGGAGGTGGCATGAGCGTATGTCGGCTGCTGCGCCGCGGACGTCATCTGTCGCGACATCTGCGATAACTTCGGTTGGGCTCTCTCGAGCGACGAGTTCGCTTGGGGAGCGGCACCTTTTATCGGGATCTGGATCCCCTGTTGTCACTGGGAGGTGCGCGACTAGATTAATCTTGCCGCTTGCTCGCCACCAGGGCCGCTCCTCTAATCGTGCTCGTCGGCTGTGCGAGCTGCATGCCCAACAAATTGCTATTGATTGGCGGCGCCTTACAAGCGGGCGGCGACGGAAATATCCGTCGCTGCCCCATCAAATTGAAGGCAATCCGCCTCAGATCCGTGATGCCGTCAGATTGTCAAAATTGACGGAATTGCGAGGGCGCCGCGACGCTTGTGGCGGTCAGCGAAGGCAAATATCGCGCAATATACGCGCACTCTCGCAACACTGATGTCGTTTGCGGGTTCTTACTTTCCTCTTGCAAACCTGCCTTGTCCCGCGAGGTGCGCCGTATACCTATCCGGTTGATACCCGCACCAAGTCGTGCCACTGTTGTCACTGGAGACGCCGCAATGACCGAATCTGTTCGAAGCGCAGAAATGCTGCGGCTCGCGGCCAAATACGTCTGGTGGACGCCCCCCCGACATCGTCGTGTCCGAAGGAATGTCAAGGCTCGTTGCCAATGTGATGGAGATGGGTACGTGGGAAGACGGCACCGCGCTCATCGAATGCGTCGGAGTTGACGCGTTCAAGGAGGTTCTGAAATCTCCGCCAGCCGGCGTAATCTCCAATCGATCGCTCGCTTTTTGACATTTTCGATTGGGCGAATGTGGAACATCGCCGAGGTCGAGTCGCCGGTTTTCCTGAAACTGGACTTGCTCATCGTGCCACGGCGTCAGCCCGCAGCACCTGCAAGCGTGCCTCAACGAGTTCAGCTTCCGGTTCGGCTATTCTGTCCGTTTCACGGCTTCCGCGCTCTGCTCGGGGTCGCTGGTGAAGCCGGCGCGCCGGCTTACGAAGCGCCTCATTGGGGCGAGGGGCATCCTACATATCGCCAGATGAGTGAAAGAAGCTGATCGGGCTCTTGCTCGTCGTGAGGGCGCAGGCGCTAAATTCACCGTATCTTGTTTCCCCATGAATGGCGTCCCCTGCGCCAGCAAGTGGACTGTGCGTTCATGTGTCCGATTCCTCGGGCTAGTTGGTGATCTGTGAGCAGCGCTTTGAGCACCACGATTTCAACTACCTCTGGTTAGCGGAAGTGGCAAACCGTCGCTTCTTAGCCGTCGCTATTGTTCACTTTCTGACCGCCCATCAATCCTGTCGGATTCAAAACATTTGGCGTGATCGGTTAGTTGCGCACCTTCAACGCATACTCAGTGTCTTACAATGTGAGGACGGGTTGGCACGGCGGTTGCTCTGAGCATGCTACAACGCGGAATGAGGCGAGGGCATGCGGAGGCGCGCCGCTTTCCTTCATCTTAATGCGTCTCACATGCGTGCAACTTTTCGCAAAGCTGCCGATAGGAGAGTAACATTGCTGCCTGCCGCTCGTCCCGATCTGCAAACATGCGGCACACCGATAAGGAGGTCGAACTGACCAAGACGCTGGCCACGAAGCTCAGCCGCAACTCGCTGCAACGCGACAACGTCGTGAGACATGTGGACTTGCATCGCGCGATGCATGGGCCGACCGGGCGATCACAGCCGCAAGCACACATGTCGGACGACGTTCTACTGGTCTCTTTGGCTCACCACGATCTCTTGCCAACCGCCAGAGCTATTGAAAACGAAAGGCACCCATCTTGGTTAGCTCCTGTTTTGTGTCTTTGCCGCTCATCCAGGGAAAGCTCTCGTGCATAGTTGGGGGCGCATGACGTCGTCTCTCGCTTCTCACTCTAAGATGCAGCAACCTTCCGGGCTATCAGCCGGCGATCACCCGGTGCACCAAGCTCGGGCCAGGTTCGGCCCCCATCCGTTCGCTGCGGAGATGTCCAAAGAGCAGCTTGCGACCCTACTGCCTGAATACTTCGCGATGTCACAGGCGTTTCCGTATCTGCAATCGGGATCACAAAGCGATCTCATCTTCGAGGCAATGCATCGCAATCGAAGCGTGCCGAAGGACGTTGAATTAACCAGCGTGGTCGCAAATTTCATCTGCTGGGACGAGACGGGAGGCCATGGTCGCGTTCTCAAAGGCGGCAACGCTGCGTTGCCCGATATTCTGGACACAGACAGCTTTCACGCCAATCTCTTTAGAAGAGACGCGTCGCGGCTGCTCGGCCGGCCGATACAGCCTAGTTACAGCTCCACGACGCGCCGGTACCTGCGAGCGCTGTATCATGGCTTGTCATCTACAGACGCCATAGTGCGTTGCGCCTACATGGTCGCGTTTGAGCTGCACGCTGCCGAGATGATCCACGCGCTGTGGGGCAGTGTGGTTAAAACCTTTGATGTTCGCTCTGACGACCTTGAGTATTTCCGAATCCACGTCGGTGGAGAGGATCCCGCGGAGAAGTACCATGGTGAGATGACAAGCCGCCTTATCAGCGAACTGGTCCCCATCGACGCCTATAGCCGTTTCTCAGATGAGTACGATCGTGCGTACCGCCTCAACTTGGAATGGTGCCGCAACGTCGCTCGATCCGGCTCTCCTGCTGGAGACGATCGGCTCGAGATTGAGCATTACGGTCGCTGCCACTGCGGATCTGTCAAATTTTGCGTCCGTGCGCCGCAGGACGTAGCTGCAGTGAGCTGCAATTGCTCAATCTGCGATATGTCCGGATTTCTGCACCTGCTCGTTCCTGGCGACAAGTTCAGAATCGAGTGCGGCGAAGAATTCCTAACGACATACAAGTTCAACAGCAATATTGCTCATCACACCTTCTGTCGGATTTGCGGCGTAAAGCCATTTTACCGGCCGCGGTCAAATCCTGCAGGATTCAGTGTGAACGTTCGCTGCCTGGATAAGACCACCATCGAAAGCATCACAGTGGATGAGTTCGACGGTGAGAATTGGGAGCAGGCGATCCGCTCATGGCAGATACAGTAGGCTTCCCTAAATTCGAATCGTTGAATGAACCTGAAAGGCGTGCACAATGAACGATAAATCCAGCCTGCTTATAGAAGAAGCTCTCGCGAAATACCGAGGCGAGCTAAGAGATAAAGGTACCGTCCTGGTTAGTCCCGGGGTGCTGTTCACCCAAGACGACCTGGCGGAGATCAATCAGCTGCAGTCAGATATCCCTGAAGAGGTGGTTCTACAGGGAGATGCTGGAGACTCTCACAATCTGTTCGTGAGGCGGCTCCGCACAGATCACCCCGGCCGTCGTCCCAGCAACGTAAATGGGAAATCATCAGCGCGGATCATCGAACTTCTCGAAAGGAAAGACCGTAGTTTCGTGCTTAAGAAGATCTTCGGAGCATCGTCAGAATACGTCGTCCGCCGATGCCAAATGCATCGCATGCCGCCTGGGTCCTTTGTCGGCATTCATTTGGATGCTGAGAGCGACCCAGACTTCGAGTATTCTGTGATTGTTCAGCTCGCGAAAGACTTCGAGGGTGGTGAGTTCGTCGTATATCCAACCGGGCGCGAGCCCGAAATATTTCGTCCATCGCTAGGTACGGTGGTTATCACCAGGTGCAAGTTCCGCCACGAGGTCAAGCCCGTGCATAGCGGGGAACGCCGCTCATTGGTGTACTTTTGTTCGAGGCGCGGCGGTGCAAACCGCCGGATGATCGAAGACGTCGTAGTTGCCGGATAATCCAGGCCAGCTGAGAGGAACGGTCGGATTCGGATTCGGACGAGGACGATTGATGTATGCCGGCAATCTCTGGCATGCTGAATAGGCTCGAGCTGGGCCTTCAAGTCGTGCATGAACGCCGTACCGGTGTGCGAGCCACGGTTGCCCACATGCCAAGAAACGATCAGTTCGGAGTCTGGATCCATAGCGGTCCACGTCCAAACGTCGCCAGCATCGGCCGGGGCTGACTTGGCGAACTTGACATTCCTGGCCTTGGCGTAGCTGAACGACCAGATTTCATCACACTGGACGGGCTTTGAGGGCACGTTGCGCCGGTTGCGTCATACCCCTCGCGGATTTGGACGCGGGTTTGGAGCGACAGCTTGTTCATGCCCCGAGTATTTATGCTTAGCGTCAATGTGAAAATTCATTTACTTGACTTCCCGCAACTCCCTCTCTCCCGGACGGCTCTCCGGACCTGCTAGGTTCCAAATCAGTCCTTCAAGCTCATCAAGGGGCAAATGGAGGCTTTTTGCGATGTCGTTCTTCGTAGTTCTCTCGCTCCATAGCTGTGTAAGCACCTTTCGCCAAATTGCTGACGTTTCTCTTTGAATGCCATTCGGTTCTCCGTCGCGATATCCCCATTTGCCCAAGTCCATGATGATCGACTTGTAACGCCAGTCTGACAGCATGCCTAAGGCATGCAGACGATATGAGAGAGCCATCGCGGAAACGCGCCACCTGGACTTCGCTCTTAAGATCGCCTGCGTGGAGATTGGTCTTTGAACTTGGGCCCGCACATCTCTTGAAGGCATCAAAAATGCGGACGCGAAACCGTTGGCCTCTCGTTCGGCAGCTCTCGTTTCTTTAGGGTCACCGTGCTTGTGCATTACGAGATGGCCAAGCTCGTGAGCCGAGTCAAAAATACTGCTTTCCGCTGTCTTGAAATTGTTCAGGAAAATATACGGCTTATTATCTCGCCAGAATGAGAACGCATTGACCGACGCGGTGTTCTCGGCAAGGGAAAAAATCCGCACTCCTTTGGTTTCCAGAAGGGCCAGCATGTTGGCTATTGGGCGCTCGCCCAGTCCCCAGTGCTGGCGAAGCGCCGCAGCAGCGGATTCCGGCTCGGTCTCATAGCTTAGATCTATCAAACTCGGCTGGGGAAGCTGAAAGCGCTCTTCTACCCATGCGCTCAACTGCAAGCCCATCGTGCCAGCGGCAATAGCCGCATCGCGCTCCTTCGCGCTCATTTTAGTGAAGCTGCGAAAGCTAACCGCGCCTGTGTCAATTTCTTCCGGATCACGGTCGAGGAAAAACTCACGCGGAAACTCTAAAGCCTGCACAAGTTTGTCGAATGTTGCGGCATCAGGCACGTTGGTGCCCTTCTCCAGCCGAGATATTGTTAACTCGGCTAGCCCTGTCTTTTCCGCAAGCGCTCGCGCTGTCAGCCTTCTGCGCATTCGCGCAAGGCTGAGCCTCCTAGGATTGAACATCTACTTACTCAGAGCTTGCGCGCAATCTGCGGATCAAATTCGACGGGCGCGTCCGGTGTATCTTGCAGGAGCCCAGTCCCATCGTCGTCAGCTCCGTAGGATAGATAGATGCGCTCGATCATGGCTGTGAATCCACCGCCTTTCACCACAGGCCTAGATAACTCAGCCGCCCCGTTTTCATCGACCATAAGGTAAAAGAACTGCCATTCCCCTTTGGGACGCGGCGCATACTGGGGAAGCTGCTCGAACAATCCGGGCTCGGATGCTCGCTCAACACCGCTTCCTTTCTTCGTTCTTGGTTGAGGTTTATGGAAATCCACGCAGGCAAGATCGACGTTGCAGAAACTCGCCACCAGTTTGAGTCTGTCGTTCCGGATCGTTTCTACCCCATTGGTCCGATCCACTCGCCAATCGGCTCCGACGAAGCGGTGTCGGAGCGCCCAAATGCCGTGGTGATATGAGAACGTGCCGGGTGCGTTGGCGGCATGGAACGCCGTCGCATTGGCCCTTTCGTGCACTGCAATATCACGAACCTCTAGCAACTTATTCTTGTGGAGAGTTAGTTCCTGCAACCTAGGCGTCACTTCCCAAGGCTCGCGCAGTATGATGGCTTGGACGATATCCATAAAGCCCTCGATGTTGATTTTCTCGACCTACAAGTAGGTCACAAAAATCAACATTACAAGAGGCCGCCACGAAACCCACGAAAACCGTTCCCACGTTGGGAATTTTTAAATTGATCCCATACTGGGAACATGCTATGGCAATGAACGTAATAGCGAGGAGGGCGCTCAAAGTCTTTTGGGAGCGGTACCCCCAAGCAGAGACCCCTTTGGGAACTTGGTACGAAATCGTTTCCAAAGGTAACTGGGGTGGCCCAGCAGACCTGAAGACGGCATTTGGGAACAATGTGGACTTTGTTGGAGATAATCGGGCCATTTTCGATATCGGCGGCAACAAGTACCGCCTCGTGGTCCATTTCTCCTACAAGTTCAAAACCGGCCTGATCAAGTTTGTAGGCACGCACGACGAGTACAACGGAATTAATGCGGAGACTGTGTGATGATGGACGTAAGGCCTCTCCACAACGAACAGGACTACGACTGGGCGATCCGCGAAGTAACCCGTTATTTCGAGGCAGAGCCCGCTCCAGGCACGCCCGATGGTGATCGTTTCGAAGTCCTTTCCTCACTTATTAAGGAGTACGAGGATGGGCACTTTTCCACGCCTCACGGCGACCCGGTAGACGTTCTCCATTTTGCGATTGAGTCTATGGGCAAATCTCAAGCCGAACTCGGCAATCTTATCGGGCGCAATCGCGCATCTGAAATACTGAACCGAATTCGACCTCTAACGCTGGAAATGATCCGCACCATTAGCAAGGAGTGGAACATTCCAATTGATGCCCTGACGGCTCAATACGAACTAGCCCGCGCATACGCCTAAATTTTGAAGGCCCCGCTTAGGCGGCGCCCTTTTCTTAATTGGCCAAAATACTACTTGCCCCAACGCTTTGACGACCGGGGCCAGACAGATCAAGCAGGCACGACCCAGCGGTAGATACCCGATTTGTGGGCGTTCGTGCTCAACCTCGGAAAGAGTCGCCGTGATCCAAATCGGATTATCTCGGTAGTCGATACTGCAAATTGCGAGCCGACAGCCTGTCGTGCGCGATCACCAGACACTCTACCGTGCCTGCATCTTGGTCGGCGGCGAGCGGAATGAGCCCTTCCTTGCGTGTGTCGTCGAACAGCCATCCCCTCTTGGCGAAATGGTCAATTGCAGCTCGCAGGGAGCTTGATCGAACGTCCCGTACAGACGAAACCACGTAGGAATCAGAATAGTCGGAACCGAGCAGCCGGGCTGCGATGCTGTGCAACACCGAGCCTCCACCCCACCGGCCGTTCGCCTCATTGAACAGCAGTCGACCGTCCGTCGAGAAGATGGCGTCGATGTTGATCAAGCCGCGGTACCCCAAGGTCCGCGCCAACTCTGCAAATCGATAGGCGTGAGCGTGAGCGATCGAGCGTTGACGATTGCTCATGTCACTTGGAAGCTCGAGTCCGGTCCAGACGAGAGCTCTTTCCGACCGATCTTTGCTTCGACGCAGACGGATGTCTCCACTATTGACGTATGTGATTGCACCGTTTTCCTCGATCTCGAACTCGAGGTAGAACATGGACCGAGCCAGGTGGTACGATTCAACAACCAGCGTCCTGCATGACGGTGTTGTCATCTCGGACCAAACTGCATCGGGATCAAACGTCGGCCAATGGACTCGCCGAGTTTCTCTTGCGCCGGGGAGCGGCGTGGTCTTCTTGCTGGTTAGGACGATATTCCCCGCGCCGCCGGCTCCGTTGTCCAGTTTTAGGATCACGTTGCCGGTCTCAGACCTCAGGCCGGTAACGGCTGCGAGGAGTTCGTCCGAGCTCGTCGCTACGCATCCATTGGCCAGCGGAAGGGCGACACTCGTTGCCAACTGACGAAAGTGGCTCTTGCGATTCAGTAGGTCGGGCCCTCGCTGAAGAGCGAACTTGTCCCCGTCCTTGGCTATGCCGAGCACGGCGGCCAGCCGGGCAACACCTTCAGTTGCATAGCAGGCGGATATCTTCCAATATGTATTCTGACGAACGATGTGGCTTATTCGTTCGACAACAGCATCGGACTGTAGGGTGACATCACAAAGGACCGGATGGTCGTGCGCGCCCTCAGGAACAAACAGCAGCAGGCTCGCAGGATCGAACTTAAGCGTCGAGCCAACGAATGACAGCAGATCTGCTGGGATGGGGATCGGCGAGACAATCAAGTCACCCTCCCGTGCCAGCCACACCGAGCGCCAAGCCGACTTCGCGGCAAGCGAAAGCTGGATCGCCG
The DNA here is from genome assembly GCF_045571475.1 of Bradyrhizobium sp. ORS 86. Classification (NCBI taxonomy): domain Bacteria; kingdom Pseudomonadati; phylum Pseudomonadota; class Alphaproteobacteria; order Hyphomicrobiales; family Nitrobacteraceae; genus Bradyrhizobium; species Bradyrhizobium sp. ORS 86. Next base: position 2,427,396 of record NZ_CP120699.1, read on the forward strand.
TCAAGTCGGTCCCCGACATTTGAGCCGTACCGGCGTTCATGATGAGGATCTGAGGCATCAGCTGTCTCGCGCGCTTTTGGCTTTGTTGGCCGCAGAGGGCTGCCATCCGTGACGACAAACACCTAGCCGCAAATTCGCGTGGTCTTTTTGATCGCCGCGACTTTCATCGCGGCGAGAATGAACGTCGTCCGTGCCTGGTTGAGGGATGCCGTGCCGATTCCAGGTGACGGAGTTCAATTGTTATCGCCTTGCTGTGGTGATCGCGTACCGAGTTGCTTCAGCATGAAGTGCTGGACCTTACCCAGCGCCGTTCGCGGCAATTCTTCTGTGAAAATGATCTCGCGCGGCACCTTAAAGCCGGCGAGTTGCGATCGCAGATGGGCGATCAGCGCTTCAGCCTCAATTTGTACTCCAGCTCGTTTGATCACATAAGCGACAGGAACTTCCTCCCAGCGTGGGTCCGGACGACCGACAACGGCGCAGTCCGCGACGTCGCCATGCTCCCTGAGCACACGCTCAACTTCGGCAGGAGAGATATTCTCCCCACCGGAAATGATCAGATTCTTCTTGCGATCTTGGATCCAAAAATACCCATCACCATCGCGTCGTCCGATGTCGCCGGTGCGATACCACCCGCCATGTAGGGCCGCCTCGGTTGCTTGTTTGTCACCCCAATATCCGCAGAAGACGTTGGGGCCGCGCACCACGATCTCGCCTGGGCTATCCGGGGGCACCGTGGTGCCGGCATCATTGATGATCGCTGCTTCACAGCATAGACCGGGCAAGCCGCTCGAACCCTCGTGCGCAGGATCGCCGCCAAGCTTCGTATAGACAGCAATGGGGCAGGTCTCCGTCGAACCGTAAACCTCCAGAACCGGCACCCCCCGCGCGGCAAAACGGTCGGTAAGATGCCGCGGCACCATCGTTGAGCCGGTGCAAATTGCTTTCAGCGAGGACAAGTCCGTCGTCGGCCATGATGGATGGTTTGTGAGGGCCCGAATCGCTGCCGGCACCAATGCCGCAAGCGTCGGCCGATCGCGCTCAAATGCAGCGAGCGTCGCCTCCGGCGTAAACCGCGCGTGGAGAGTGATGGTCGCGCCATTGTGCAAGGCTGGCGTTGTCTGGATATTGAGGCCGCCAACGTGAAACAGCGGCAATACTGTCAAGACATGATCCGACGAACTGAGGTCATGCATGTGCTGACTCATGACCCCATTCCACAGCAACGCGTCCTGCCGTAGCACGGCGCCTTTCGGCCGACCGGTGGTGCCGGAGGTGTAAACAATGAGAAGCGGGCAGGAGAGGTCCGCACCCGGATTGCGACCATCGCCGGGGGCACGGTCCAGCAGGCTGTCCCACTTGCTGCCGCCGGGAGGCGCAAAATCCAACCCGACAACGGCGGTATCAGGCGATTTCTGTGCAAGTGCGGGCAGCAGACCGTCGAACGCCTGCTCGAGAAGCAGCACCTTGGCCCCGGCGTCGGACAGGATGAAGAGCTGCTCGGTGACAGCAAGGCGCCAATTCAACGGCACGACCATGGCTCCGAGCCGTGCACAGGCATAAAGCAGCGCCAGATAGTCAGGCCGGTTGAAGCTGAGAATCGCGACGCGGTCGCCTTTATCCACACCGAGCCGGCTTTTCAAGGCGCCAGCGATCTGCCCGATCCGTTGATTGAAGGCCGCATAACTTAAAGTCTCGCCCTCGAAATGGATCGCCGGCCTGTTGGGAGCGAACGCCGCATTACGCTCAATCAGTGTTGCGAGATTCATTTCCGTTCCCCTGGATCGGTCCATGCGCGATCAGGCCCTTCCTGAAATTCTTTGGAAAGTCTGTTGATGGTGATGCTATTGTGTTGATAGGCATCTCAGATGCGGACGATCGTCAGACTGTCTCAGTGAATGCCAGTCAAACGATGTTACAATCGTTTCGGTGAAGGGCCCTCGAGAGCTGGTGATCCGGACGCTTCATTTCGCGCTGAGGGTTGCTCAACGGATGTTGAGTGCATCTGTCCGTAATGATAGGCGCACCACGACGAAATCTTCTTGCCCGGCTTTCTAAGTACAGGCTCGCCGCACATATACGCCTCTCTCTCATCCTCATCTTTGAAACCGACAATGGCCCGGCATTGCCCCTCAGTATGGTCGATCAAGAGAACCTTCCTGGCGCCATCGGGTTTTTTCACTTTGCTGCTCCGATCTGCCGAGCAATCGAAGCGCCGCTTATGCGGAGCGGCCCGTTCAACCTAACTCGGTTGAAAATCTCCACAGTCAGACCGATCGTCACGGATTTGCGCGATAGCAGCACCATACCATTGCTCATCGACCGCTGTGAGCGGCATGTTCGCCAAAGTGGTTTCGAGGCGCACGTCGGCTGGCAAAGGTTCTTGCGTTCGGATGTGTGAAACGGTGGACCCGCGCAAAATCTCTCAGGCGATGCCGATCGCAGCGGGCATATGGCCTCGGTTCTGGATTGCCCTGTCTTTCACTATCGTTCGCCAATAACGGCGCCGCAGTTGACGATCGATGCATCACCATGTCGGCAAGCTCGATGTCGGGATCCAGTGTCAAGATGAGATCTCGCGGCGTCAGTCTTTCAATTTGGGGCATTCGGAATCCTTACCTCGATGCAAGTCAAAGACTGGCCACCTCAAGAACGTACAATTTAACGTTACGTGCGATTCAAGTCCCTCGGAGCTGGTCATGTGGAATATCTACAACCGGACGTGGGAAACGCGACAAGAAAGCTGGATGATCCCAACCCTTTGGCGCGAGCCCGAAGCAGTCCGTTCGCCGCTCGTGTGTGCTGGGACGGCGGTAGCGAATTCCAGGACACAACCGTGCACGATTTGCTGCGTAACCTGCGATGGTCAAAACGAGTGCTCGGCGGTCGTAAGTCAGGCTAGTCGCGACGAGCGAAAGGCACGTCGCCTTCTGGTGTTTCCCGCACTAGCGTCCGCGTTGTCCGGTCGTCCCCTGGGCGCGTCATGGTCGCCGGCATCGCGTGGTGCGGCGATCATCGCAGCGTCTGATAGAGGCGATGCAGGAGCCGCGCGCGCGGCTCGAGCGAGGAGATATAGAGCTGCTCGTAATGGGTATGCGCACCCTTGCCGTCGACGCCGAGACCGTCGAGGGTCGCGGTGTGCGGCGCGGTGAAATTGCCGTCGGAGCCGCCGCCGGTGAAGACATCGAGCAGATCGAAGCCGAGCTCGGCGGCGACCGTCCTGGCGTGCTCGTAGAGCGCGGTGCCGGAATTGCTCTTCTCATAAGGCGGACGATTGAGCTCGCCCGTCACCGTCACGGTGACGCCCTCGGTGCGAGATGTGATCCCGAGGATCTTCGACACCAACTCGTCGGCGTCGGCCATCGTCGGAACGCGCAGGTCGACTTCGGCATAGGCCTCTTCGGCGATCACGTTCGGCTTGGTGCCGCCGCGGACCACGCCGACATTGACGGTGATGCCGCGCTCGAGGTCGTTCATCGACTCTAGCGTCTGGATCACGTTGCCGAGCTCGCGGATCGCACTGCGACCTCCCTCGGGGGACGCTCCGGCATGCGCCGGCGCGCCCTTGATGAACACGTCGAACCGCGCGACGCCCTTGCGCCCGGTGACGATCTTGCCGCCGGCGCGCGCCGGTTCGGTGACCAGCACGTATTTGGCCTTGCGGCCCTCGGCCTCGATCAGCGCCCGCGAGGTCGGGCTGCCGACTTCTTCGTCGGAGACGTAGAGCTGGGTGATGCCGAGCGGCGCGCGTGCGTCATCGGCGCAGATCTGCCGGAAGGCGTGATAGGCGAGATAAGCGCCGCCCTTCATGTCGTAGATGCCGGGGCCGAACGCGCTGTCGCCGTCGATCCTGAACGGCAGACGTTCGATGAAGCCCATCGGGTGCACGGTGTCGAGGTGGCTCAGCACCAGGATGCCCGGCGCTTCCTGGCCCCAGGACGAGCGTGCGACCAGGTGATCGCCACGGCCGTCGCGCCCCGCGATACGTTCCACGGTGGCCGGCAGATCGCGATAGCTCGAGGCGACGAGGTCGGCGAGCTTGTTGACCTGATCGGGCCGTTCGGTCGGCGACTCGATCTCGACCCAGCGGCGGATGCCGTCGAGGATCGCGCCTGATTGAAACCGGTTGCTCGACATGGATGTTGTTGGCGCCTGTGAATGAGTTTGTCATCGCGCGCACGAGATCATGATGCGATTCGCCTGGTCCCAACCATGATGTCTCGCGACGATACGTTCCGCTCGCAACCCGTTACCGGCCGAGGGTGGCCCTGTCGGCGAAAACTGATGTTACTCGCTTGCCGGCAGGAACGGAGCTATCAATGTCGGTAGGTGTCGACGGAGATCATGCAGGACAGATCTGCTGCCTCGCTCTCGAAATGAGCGATAGCGTCTCCAACCTTAGGACCTTCTTTCGATGTGTGCGCGAATCGCATCTGCGTCGACGTCAATCCAGCCGTACTCGCGAGCGCTCGCCACCATCTTGCCATAGGCCACTTGCCAGGCTTTGCTTTCCTTGGGGCAACCGGACAGCGTAGGCACCAAGTCGACAGGGACAAGCGCATTGCCTTGATCAACGAGAGTAATTCCCCTCAAGGCTTGAGTGTTAGGAGAAAGTGAGCCCTTCAGCACGAGTTTGAATCCGCCAAAGTCCAAAGGATCCACCAACTGTACGCCGCTTTCGGGTGAGTATTCGATGATCATTTGGCTCCGGTCCTCATTGCGGTCTTCAAGGTGATTGAGCCGGCTGCTCGTCCGCCTCTTGCGTACAAAATGCATTCAACCTTTCGGTATGGTTCGAAGCGTTCCGCGGAAGTTGATCAACGGATCGCCTTGGCCTGGCCGGGTCGCGACAATTCGTCCGACAAAGATGGTATGCGTGCCAATCCCCTTATGGTCATGCAAGATGCACTCGAGCGTAAACATCGCGCTTTGCAAAAGCGGTACGTCGAGAATGCCCTGATTCCACTGCGCCGAAACGAAGCGGTGAACTCCTTTCGCGCCATCCCGCCCCCCAAACCGCAGCGCAAGGTCTTCCTGATCGCTGCACAGAAAACTCACTCCAAAACTGTTGTTGGCGAATATCGCGTCATGCGTCTCGGAACTGGCGTTAATGGCGACCAGAAGACAGGGAGGCTCCATGCAGATCGAAGTCACAGAACTGACTGTTAACCCGCGCCGCCTGACGGCCGCTCCAGTCGTCACAATCGCGACGCCGCTCGCCAGATTTCGCATAGCCTGGCGGAACTCGATCGCCTGGACCGACGGAATATCGTGCATCTTGAAAGGGGACCGGCAGCTCATGATGATTGGCCTGTAAAGGGGCGTCGAGTTGGCTGTCTCATTCGCCGCGCGGAGAGTGCCGTGGTGGCCGTTCTCGAACTTGCGGTTCGGCGTACGGGCTCATGACCGCCTTCTGGCGGCAATCGGCGTCAGAGCGCGCCTGCCAGGTCTGCAAGTGTTTGGCGGCGCCATGTGAGGCCGATTCCGATATTGGACCGCCGTTCGTGCTTCTCTTCGTATAAGGGGCATCATCGCACCGGTTGCGTATCCAGAACGCGCTGTTTTGCCGCGCACAGATGCTCATCGAGCGTGATGTGCAGCGTGCCCCGCAGCTCCGGCGGGATCGAGCCATCTGTATCGATCAGTTCTCGAAACTTTCGAATAATGTGTTCTATCTTCGCGATCGATCCGAGAACTTCCAGCGTTTGCCATGACATCGTCGATTGTCTCCTTTGACGCACTGCGTGTCTTTCACTAAGTTGTTATGGCTGCCATCGGCGCCAGCAGCGAACGCGTTGCGGCGCGTACATCAGCTTGCCGCATCAAGCTCTCACCGACCAGGAAGGTCGAAATCCCAACACGCGAAAGCCTCGTAAGATCGCCGGGCCCGAGTATGCCGCTTTCCGAGACGATCAGACGATCTTTCGGGATGAGCGGTGCCAGGGTCTCGCTCGTTGAGAGCGTGGTTTCGAACGTGCGCAAATTGCGATTATTGATGCCGATCATCGGTGAGCGAAGGGTGAGAGCACGGTCGAGTTCCGCGGCGTCGTGGATCTCGACCAGCACGTCCATGCCGTGCGTTAGGGCAGCGGCTTCGATATCGCGCGCGGCAGCGGCGTCCAGCGCTGCCATGATGATCAGGATGCAGTCGGCGCCATGGGCGCGTGCCTCGGCCACCTGATAGGTATCGAACATGAAGTCCTTCCGCAGCACCGGAAGAGTTGTCTGGCTACGCGCCGCCACCATGAAATCGAGATGTCCCTGGAACGATGGCGTATCGGTCAGGACAGAGAGGCAGGCTGCGCCACCCGCCTCATAGGCTTGCGCGAGCGCAGGGGCGTCGAAGTCGCCACGAATGCAACCCTTGGAAGGCGAGGCCTTCTTGATCTCGGCTATGAGAGCATGCTCGCCGGAAGCCTGCTTATTGCGGATCGCGTCGACAAAGCCGCGGGGAGCTTGCGCTCGCTTCGCGAGTGCCTCGACGTCCGGCAGCGGTAACGCCCGTTTGGCAGCTGCAATTTCCTCGCGCTTATAGGACTCGATCCTGGTCAGAATATCGGACATCGGTCAGCTCGGCGGTTAAGCGTTGGAGACCGCTATCAGACGTTTCAATCGTGCGGCGGCAGCGCCGCTGTCAAGCGAGCGCTGGCCGAGCGCAACACCCTCCTTCAAAGTCGCGGCCCGGCCGGCTACGATCAATGCCGCGGCGGCATTTAGAAGCGCGACGTCGCGATAGGAGCCTGGTTTGCCGTCGAGCACGCCTTTGAGCGCTACCGCGTTGGCGTCGGCGTCGCTGCCTTTCAGTGAATCGACGTCACAGCGGGCCAGACCAGCGTCTTCGGGCGCTACTTCGAAGGTGCGGATCGCACCCGCATCAAGCGCGGCAACAAATGTGGAGCCAGTGAGAGTGATCTCATCGAGCCCGTCTGAGCCGTGAACCACCCACACCGACGTAGCGCCGAGGGTCTGCAACACCTGCGCCAAAGGCTGCACCCACTGGCGCGAGAATACTCCGACGATCTGCCGCTTGACCCCAGCAGGATTGGATAGAGGTCCGATCAGATTAAAGATCGTGCGGGTCCCAAGTGCGGTCCGAATTTGTCTAACGCGCTGCATGGCCGGATGATGGGTCGGCGCAAACATGAAACCTATGCCGGCCTCGTGCATACAACGACCAACGGCTTTCGGCTTGAGGTCAATCTTCACGCCAAGGCGCGCCAAAACGTCCGCGGCGCCTGATCGCGAGGACACCGCGCGGTTGCCGTGCTTGGCCACCGGAACGCCGGCGCCGGCGACGATAAAGGAGGCGCATGTCGACACGTTGAGCGAGCTAGAAGCATCGCCACCCGTGCCCACGATGTCGACGGGATCGCCCGGTACGCTCACCGACAGCATTTTGCTTCGTATCGCTGACGCTGCCCCGGTGACTTCTTCCACCGTCTCGCCGCGCACCCGCATTGCCAGCAACAGTCCGCCGATCTGCGAGGGCGTCGCCTGGCCTGACATGATGATGTCGAAGGCGATCGCTGTCTCCTCGCGGGTCAGGGTGGCACCGCTGGCGACTTTGCCAATGATCGATTTGAGGACGTCCATCGTGCTCCAGAGCGTGCCTAGTTGTCCCAATTAGCCGTATGCGCATGCAGCCCCATCGACCGGCTAGCCCGCCTCATCTCCTGGTCCGAGACGGAAGTGGCGAGTTACCCGTCGCCCGAACATAGACCCAGCTGACGCGCCTTCGACGGATGCGTGGTGTTAGCTTGATCCCGGGAGCGCTGTGGAAGCTACAACCTGACGTCACGTCAGATTCAAGCCCTTCCATTCCAATCTGGCGGTGGGCCAGTGCAAAGCGCAAGGGTGGTCGCGAACGTTGCAATCTGATCCGTGGGATGGACTGGTGCCGTTCGAGTAAGTCATCATCCGACCGAGGTTGCCAAATGAAAATTGTGGTGCGCGGGCCGAAACGCAGAGGTGGATCATCAAGGCGGTGCCCGGCTTTCCGGTCTGACCGACGCCGGCTCTGCTGTGCCGGCGCGCTGCGAACGACCTCGCGACATTGCAGACAAATTGCAGGCACGTTCGACAAGCCGCGTAGGGATAGCTTGGCGACCCGTTTATCGCTGCATTCCGCCTGACGCATCGCCTCGCTGTTTCCGACTCGTGGAGCTCTCGTCAGCTCAAAGGCTGATCGAGAGCGATCCGCAACAAGACGAAATCCGGAAATTCATAGATGAGCGGTTTCGCGCTGAGGTTGGGCCGGCACTTGGCGCTACGGATCCGCCACGCTCAACTGCGGCGCAGGCGACCGGACCGCATCACTGATGATCGCGCCCTATCATGGACCGTGGCGCCCTCGCGAACCCAAGGTCGCATCCAGCTGCACCGCGTACCCAGATCCGCCGCTACATTCGGAATACGCCGTAATGCGGTGCTTCAATTGGAGCACTTAACGAAGCACTCAGGGCAACCGCGAGCGCGCTTCTGGTATCGATCGGATCAAGAATGCCGTCGTCCCAGATTTCAGAGGTTGCATAGTAGGCGCTGGAACGCTCCCGATACTCTTCGAGAATCGGTTCGCGAATGGTTTCCAGCTCCTGCTCCGACAGACGACCGCCCTCGCGGGCCAATTGCCTTGCCTTGACATGAGTGAGCACGCCGGCCGCTTGCTCGGCGCCCATCGCAGAGATCTGAGCTTGCGGCCAAGTGAACACAAAACGGGGATCGAAAGCGCGTCCCGCCATCGCGTAAGTACCTGCGCCGTGTGAGCCATTGCAAATGACGGTCAATTTTGGCACCGACGCGCCGGACATCGCCATGATGAGCTTGGCGCCATCCTTGGTAATACCGCGCCGTTCGTACTCGCGGCCGACCATGAAGCCCGTGACATTCTGCAGAAAAAGCAGGGGCGTGCGGTTGCGGTCGCACAGCTGGATGAAATGAGCACCCTTCAATGCGCTTTCGTTGAACAAAACGCCGTTGTTTGCGATTACGCCAATTTGATAGCCATGAAGCCGCGCGAAGCCGCAAACCAGCGATGTACCAAAGCGCGGCTGGTATTCGTGGAATCGGCTGCCATCAACCAGTCGGGCGACGATCTCCCGCATGTCGAACTGGACACGGGGATCCTTCGGGATGATGCCATACAGTTCGCACGGATCGTAGAGGGGCGGCTCCGGGGCAGCTCGATCAATCGACGCCTTGGCGGGACGCTTAAGGTGAGCCACGATGTCGCGGGCAATTGCAATCGCATGCATCTCGGAGCTTGCGAGGTAGTCGCTCGTGCCCGACACGCCGGTATGCATATGGGCTCCGCCAAGCTCCTCAACCGATACATTTTCGCCGGTGGCGGCCTTCACGACCGGCGGGCCGCCAAGAAAAATCGCTCCCGTTCCTTCAACGATAATGTTGTAGTCGCTGAGCGCGGGGACATAGGCGCCTCCCGCCGTGCAGTGGCCCATCGCAATGGCGACCTGCGGTACTCCCATCTTGGACAGGATCGATTGATTGCGCAGAATTCGACCAGCGTGGTAACGATCTGCAAAGAACTCGGCCTGCAACGGCAGGAATCCGCCGGCGCAGTCGCATAGATGGATCACCGGCAAGCGATTTTCGATGGCTATGTCCAACGCTCGCACGATCTTCTTGACGGAGAGCGGATACCATGCCCCGCCCTTGACGCTGGCATCATCGGCGTGAACAATCACCTCGCGACCTGCTACGATGCCGATGCCGACCACCTGGGCTGCACCGGGTACCTCGCCCTCGTAAGCCTTGTTGGCGGCTAACGTCGAAAATTCAAGGAACGGCGTGTGTGGATCGAGCAACGCTTCGACCCGATCTCGAACAAAGAGCTTATTCTGGCGACGCAAGCGCTCGAGCTCTCGCTCCGGCCTCTGGAAGCGGGCAGCACGCTGCCGCTCCTTCAATTCGTCCGCAAGGCGTCTGTTGTGGAGCTCGTTGTTGCGGAATTCGTGCGAGTTGACCTTCAGAACAGAAGTGATCCGCTGCATGTCAGCGTCCTTCCTTGGTCAGCGTGACCAGCACTGCGTCCCGCTCGAAGCTGTCCCCTTCCTCGAAGTGAATTCGATCGACGACACCGTCCTGCGGGCAGCGTATGATGGTTTCCAACTTCATGCTCTCGATCATCATCAGCGCCATGCCCGCGGAGACCGATTGGCCCGGTGATACCGTGGTCGTTACAACCACGCCCGGCATCGGCGCGCGGGCCACAAGGGAATTGTCCTGTCCAGCTACGGAAGCGAGCGTTCGCAGTGGGTCGCGGTAGCGCAAGGTACGCGTCCTGCCGCGAATGAGAACGTGAATGACATCACCGTCGACGACGAAGCGGACTGGCTCGGCTTCGCCGGCAATGGTCAGCAGACCGCAACTGTCGTTGTGATAGACGAACTTGACCGGAGCAATCACCTGGTCAGTTAGGTGAAGACGGTACCCTTGCCGGCAGGGTGAAAGCCACAGCTTGTGGTCGACGCCATCAACCTCGAAAGTGTGATACACGTCAATTTCTCCAACTGCCGATTGCTGCGTGAAGATCAGGGATAGCATCGGCCGAATCACGGACGGTTCGCGTCAAAAGGGCTGCCGATGCCAGGAAGGCGGACAAGCCGTCAGAAGTATTGCCCACTGCGATGTGCGGGTTCTGTTCAAGGTATCCGGTATGGAATTGTCCGCCGAGAAATGCTTCGTCGGCGAGAATGCGGGCGAGAAAGCCGGCATTCGTCTCGCAGCCGAGAAGCACCAGTTCCTGAACCGCCCGATGGGCCTTTGTCACGGCATCCATGCGCGTCGGAGCATGAGATATAATCTTGGCGAGCATCGGATCGAATGCCGTCGTGATGTGCTGACCTTGCAGGATACCGCTGTCGATGCGCACGCCGTGCGGGTACTCCAGAAGCAGTACCTTGCCGGTCGTCGGAACGTATCCGCGCTCGGGAGCTTCTGCATACAGCCTGACTTCGATCGCGTGTCCGTCCGAGACTATGGCCGATTGCGAGAAGTCGAGTTCTCGGCCCGCGGCCGCATAGATCTGTTGGGCAACAAGATCTATGCCGGTGGCCATCTCCGTCACAGGGTGCTCAACTTGCAGGCGGGTGTTCATCTCCAGAAAATAAAACTCACCTCGGCCGAAAATGAACTCGACGGTCCCTGCGTTCTGGTAGTTCGCGGCGCGGGCGATGCCGACCGCGGTTTCGCAGATCCGCTCCCGCAATTCTGGTGACAGCGCTGGAGAGGGCGATTCCTCGATGATTTTTTGGAAGCGACGCTGGACAGAACATTCGCGCTCGAACAAATGCACCACGTTTCCGAAGGCGTCGCCAAGCACCTGAACCTCGATGTGCCGTGGGTCTTCGACATATCGCTCGACGTAGAGCCGGCCATCGCCGAAGTATCGCCGGCCCTCGCTCCGCGACAGGTCAATAGCGTCTTCCAGGGTATCGAGATCGCGCACGATCCGCATGCCCTTGCCGCCACCGCCTGCCGACGGTTTGACCAGCAGGGGCGCGCCGATAGCCCGCGCTTTGGAAACAAACGTCGCCGGATCATCCTCCTCAATCGCAGAGGGGGCGACCGGAAATCCGTTCCGCTGCACGAAGTTGCGGGCCCGGATCTTATCGCCCATGAGTTCTATGGTCTCGGGAGTGGGTCCGATGAACGCCATTCCGGCCTGTATCACCGCCCTGGCGAACTGCGCATTTTCGGAGAGAAAGCCGTAACCCGGATGTAGCGCGCCGGCGTTCGCCTTGCGGGCCGCGGCGATGATCTGCGCGATATCCAGGTAGGCCGCGATCGGCGTGCGAGCGCTGACCTCAATCGCTACGTCGGCCATGGCGATGGCGGGAGTTTGCGCATCGACCTCGTGATAGACGATTGCGGAACGAAGTCCCAGCTTGCGTAATGTCTTGATAATTCGGACGGCGATCTCGCCCCTATTGGCGATCAGAACCGTATCGAAGGGGAGTGTGTGCATTCGCCGTTCCGAATCAATGCGTGAAATCAGATAGTCCATTGGTTGCGAGAGCGGGTCGTTCGTCCCGAACGCCCGTGCCGGCGAGCAGTCTCCGTCAGGCGTGGCTCTGGAGGAGCTCCCCGAACCGAAGGCGCCCGGAGATACGGGCTGCCCTGTCGCACTTCATCGGGAGTCAGCTTTTCCTTTGGTCGTGTCTCGCGTTGACATCACGTAGCGGCATTGGTGGCTCAGGCTCGCCTGCTTGGCCCTGAGACACGCAGTGATGGCGGCCCGATCCGGTATCTGGCTGCTGCATAGGCGGAAGACGTCCTCCATGCAGGCCTCTTTCTCATCCGCGGTCGGTGCCTGATCTCGCGCACTCACGCATCCGAAACCTAGAAAGGTTGCTGTAAGACCAGCAACAATCCCAATCGCACAGCGATTGGCCTTGGGGCGCGAAGACCCATGCGTTCGTCGTTGTTGATTCACGATATCCTCTTTGGATGGTGGTGTCTGCGGTAGCGGTTTCCTACGCGAGGCGCACTGTGACCTGACTACCGATAACAGGCCGAAGTCATTGAAGGTCTCGACCGTCGCGATCTTTCTGCGGGCTTACCGCGGTGGTGGCTCGGTTGTTGGTCGCTGCTCGGCCACGGCCGCGATTGAAGCGGAATCAGATCCGCTGGAGTTGCAGCAAGGCTCGCTGCGCAATTGATAGGGCGACCTTCCGATGTGTGCTCTTGGTTGTACCATGGCTTTGATGTGTAGCTTTTATCGTCACACGCCGGTCGCTACCGGAAATCGTCGGCGATCCGATGAGATCATCGACCGGAACGCAAAGTGAGACTTGCGGTCCCGATGGGAGACGGTCGCGACGGCGGAGAAGCGAAGGCGATTAGCGCTGGTTGCCCGCGAGGCGCCACAGGGATGGCTCGCGATTAAGCGGAGCGCCCTGAAGCAGGAGTGAACGCTCGATCGAGGGCCAATGCAGTCGGCAGTTCATGATTGACGTCGTCCAACGTCGCTCAGCATGCTTGAGAATGGTGATTGAGCTTTCAGGTGTGAGACATTCGCAATTCTCATTGGCTGTCATGAATCGTCTGGATTGTCCGGGGTGGCTCCCAATTGTCCTTGATCGTACAATCTGACGCTACGTGCGATTCAAGCCCATTCGCGATGGTCGTGCGAATATATTCGCACTTACATATGTTCGAGATGAACCTCGCACAAAGCGAGGGCGGAAGGTCACAAGCGGAATTGCGCGGCTCGCTCTCGCTCGACTGGATGGCTGAGCGATGGTGCGCGATACGCACGATAGTGCTGGCATGGCGGCTCGGCGTAAGCGATAGAGGATCTCGTGGCTTGTAGGCGTGCGATCCGGCTCATTTGCGCATGGCCGCTCACAGGTCTGTTGCTGATCGCCGGACGTGAACAACGATCCGAACGAATGCGCGTCGAATCAGCCACTCTCGTTTTGCGAGCAACCGCGCACCGCCTTGCTGGTGAGCACACGGATCGACCGTCACAACGCTGCAAGAGCGTGCAAAGCTCGGACGTCATTTCGACAATTCGTGTTGCGAGGGAAGTCGCTTACGTAATCGTACGGAGCCCACATGTCGCATTACTTTGATCCGAAGACTGCATCTTGGTCGACATGAATCCGAAGAGTAAACTCTACGATCCCGACCATTGGCGAGGCCGTGCGCGAGCAACGCGAACCAAGGCCGAATCGTTGGCGAATGGCAGGCCCCGAGACAAACTCCTCAGGGTTGCCGAAGAATACGAGAAGCTGGCCCGGCGTGCCCAAGAATGGCAAGCGCGCAGAAACGACGACGAGCCAGATCCCGGTCAGGAGTTCTGATGCTTCGCTGCGTCTGGGCTAAGTGAGAGTTGGGCGGGCCGACGCTCGGTCGGAGCCCTTTGGGAAGGCCAGCCGGCCTTGTTCGATATCGGGTTTGCGCACATGCGAGCGTGGCAGGTCGAATTCGCAAAGCCGAGAAGGGGAGCGAGCTTGATCTATTCCAGTGACAAGCGAGGCAGTTGCGCCGGAACCAAGTGCTTGGACGCTTCTTTGCAAACGAGAAGGTCGACTTGATGGTGCGGTCAAGCGATCTGCCGAATGGTTCGGCACAGCATTTGCAAAAGCAAATATGGACATCGCGATGGCCGTGCGCCGGGAAGCGCCACGATGGTTCACTGCCTCGCCGATGCCCTGAACGGCTCGACGCACATTGATCTCCTGCAATGTGCGCCGGGTCGGCTCAGCTTGCCCGAGCCAGCTCATCGCGCGCTCCCAAGCATCCCATCGGTGGGACGCATCTTCCCCACAGGTCGCCACGCGCTTGTTCGGTCGACAGCCCCACGCGCATGGATCCGTGGGCTCCGACGACAGGCTTGCATGTGCGCTGGCTTACGAGATTCGGTGTCTTGTTCCGGTCAAAAGAACACGGCAAAAGCCCAGGCGATGGCCCAGCAGATCAAAATCCAGAGTAGCGCGTTGAGTAGGAGCGCCGCAAGCGGCCAGAAGTTCCAGACTGTCCGGGCTTGCGAAGCGCTGAGGTCCGATGCGCGGTTGTCGTGTTTGATCACGGAATGTCTTGATACGCGCCAGTGTGTCATCCGTACGCTTTCTTACCCTGCCGTCGTCACGAGCCATGGCTTGGCTTATGGTCGAATAAGGTCACTCAAGGCCATACCTCGTTCCGATGCCTGGGATCAGGGTCGTGAGGACGAGGTCATGCGGTGGGCCTTGGTTCCTGCATCTTCATCTGAGCAATCGCCATGCCACGAGTGAAACGTGCCGAGCGTCGCTATAAATGAGAAACGAGCGTGTTCGCCGCGGGGCGGCGGAATGATTTAGCTGCGCAATCGTCGCATTCGCTACGACGACGTCTTAAACACAACGCGATGCGTGAGAACTGGGTGACTCCTCCCGAACAGTCCGCGGCTCTTTCGCTTGAAATGCGCATGCGCATCATGGTCTCCAGCGATGATCTCCTTTTCATAGCGGCTGCGCGACAGACAGTTCGATTGTCGGATCCGTGCGCATGGAATTAACTTTGTTCCGCGAGGGAATCATCCAGGAGCTCACGAGCAGCAGCGGCGTCGGGCGGTTCTGGGTCGGTGAACGAACAACCCATGCGCCCCGGCAAGGGCGCCGAATGAGGATCGCGGTCTGGCGCTGCGTTCTGGCCAGAGCTGAACGGGGCGCATCACGCGGGACGATATCGGTTGGCACGACTTGACTTCCAACGAGCTCGCGATGGGCGCGCTAAGGAGAGAATCGGTGTCTGCACGATGGTGAGGGGCAGCGCGAAAGCGGATACCGTTGGCGTGGGCGCAGGTGGAATGCCCAAGCGCGTCGTAGACCTGCGAAGCGGCTGGCCTGACGTTGTCGGAGGCTCCGACGGCTCGCGCTGCGCCCCGCGTTCAGGCTTTGGATTGGTTCCATGTCGTCCGAATGCCAGCATCTTGTCGCAATCCTCCCGGGATTGGCTCCCGGCTTGCGCGCGAGGTTTGCGAATGCGCCCCAGCACGGCGGAATTGGACGGGCGTGGCTCATCAGTGAGCCAGAGCGCGCCAGCCGCAGCCGAAGTTGAAATGGTCCGGATGTACCTGCGCTACCGGACGTCGTTGTGGCCGGCTCAAGATGCTCGCAGCAAGAGATGCTCGGCCCGCAGTGGGCGATCGCTGGGAAGCCAAGCCCACGCCAAAAAGTGACCCTGGCGATCACACACGCGCCAGCGTCTTGCGATCAGCTGACCAGTCCAGATTTGGACAGCCCTTTGATCAATCGCAGGCCTTAGCTACACGGCTCGTCTGCATGCGAAGCAATTTGGCTGACGGATCGGTCAATGCGACGACCACGGCTGAGGGTGTGCATACGCGTCAGCCTGCCGAACATGCGCGGCTCGCGTTGCGAGTATCTTTCGTCCAGAATGCTAGCTGGCTTTCCCTGAAATCGATTCCAACTGTGTTCAGAACACCCTTGCACGAAATATGGGAGCGGTCGGCTGCTCCGGTGCTGGCCCGAATCCTGCACCATCGTCTGCGCGTCAGAGAAGACGGCTGCGGCAATGGAACGGGAGTCGCGTTTGAGCCTCGATCTGCCAATGGACGATGCGGTTGCCGGTCAAATGCCGACTTCGCAGGCCGCCCATGCGCATGCTGGAGTGAACACCGAAGAGCCTTGCGCTCATCAAAGCATCCCGCAGCGCTGGCCTCACTGCCGGAAAGCCACTTTCGAAACTCCGTTGACACATCGTGATCGGCATATCGCGTCGCTTCGACGGCGCGCGATGTCGGTCGAATGGCGGAGCCAATCATCGGCCAGCACCAGTGGTCGCCGAGGTCATGGAGCGACCCGCGGCCGCCGCGTTACGGGCACCGATCGACAATGCCCGGATTTGGCTCCAGGCGCGGGGCGGTATCCAGCTGACGTCCTGGACGGCCTTAGCCCAAAGCTGAAAGACGCTATTCCGTCCCTGGTTGCCGACGCTGATTCTGCTCCGGGAAAAAAGCTTTCAGGTACTGAAGGCGACCTCGGAATCGGTCGTCGACAAGACTGCAGCCCACGGCTGGGGTGCCCGCCTATGGCCCGCTCACGCCAAGGCCGCTCATGCCAAGGCTGACGGTTGTTGCTCTTCTGAGGCGGGTCGTCACAATATGCTCGATGAACTGGATTTGCGAATCTTCACGCTGCATCCGCAACGCGAGGCCGCCCTCGGTGAAGTGCATGCCCGGCCTTTCATGCGCCTCGTTTCACCATTCACCGTGGTCCACTTTGCTCTCCTAGCGCAGGGCGAGGTGGCCGCTAGCGATCGTCGCCGCTTTCTTGAGTTCTGCCGGCAGAATAACCTTCCCGTGCCCGAGCTATCGGCGAAACATCATGAGATAGGGATCGGACCTATTGTGCTGCGTTGGGAGCAGCATTCGGAATTTGCGACATTCACCTTGATCTGGAGTACCGCGAACAGTCCGACCGCTCACCAATTCGACCCAGCCGGAGGTACGGTCCAGTCGCTGATGCGCGCGCTGCGGCAGGATGGACAGCTGCTGGTCGCGATCAAGTTGGAGGCGGAGCGCGACGCGTTTCCGACTAAACGTGCGGAACAGATGTTTGACAAGAATAGCCTGGCTATGGTCCGTATAAGGGGCGGTGCAGCCGTGGTGGCCTCGGACTTTCGTGTAGACGACAAGGGCTTCACCAAAATCCGCATTTGCGATCTCGGACTGACGCCGCACGACCTCGGCGCGCTGGTGCAACGGCTCCTGGAAATCGAGACCTATCGTCCGCTGGCACTGCTTGGCCTGTCGGCCGCCCTTGAGCTGTCGCCGACAGTCGATCGCATCGATAAACGTCTTGTTGAAGTGCTCGAAGAAATGCAAGGCGCGGAGGGATTGAAGCTCAACAGCCATCTGCTTGCGGAATTGACGGGTCTGGCCTCATCTTTCGAGCGAAGCGCAACCGGCAGCCTGTTTCGATTCGGCGCCAGCAGGGCCTATAACGAGCTGGTCCAATCGCGTCTGTCCATCATCGAAGGCAACGAGGTTACGGGTTATCCGACCTGGTCGTCGTTTCTGGCGCGCCGCATGGCGCCTGCGATGCGAACCTGCGCAACGGTGGAGGATCGTCAGGCGACATTGTCGATCAAGCTGGCCCGTGCTGCCGATTTGTTGCGCACCCGTGTCGATGTTGAAATCGAACGACAAAATCGTGACCTGTTGCGCGCCATCAATGATCGCACCAAGCAACAATTGCGGTTGCAATGCACGGTAGAGGGATTATCGGTTGCGGCGATCGGATACTATGTCGTCAGCCTGTTTAGCTACCTTGCCAAGGGCGCGCACGATGTCGGACTTCGTGTCGAGCCGTCGTACTTGACCGCGGTCTTCGTGCCGATCGCCGTCGGCGTGATCTGGCTGGTGAGTTACAATATCCGAAAGCGTCACCTCAAGCATGAGGACGTGCCTTCCGGCGCCGGCGACTAAACGTCCTTGTGTCGGATGTAGCAATTGAAAGCAGGCGGCGAACAGCGATCATTTCCGTTGTCGGAGCCCTGGCGCCTGGAGTTGCGCGACAGCCGCAGGCCTCAACCCATGCCTCGTTGCTGATCGGCGAGTTCTGTTGCGCTCTCAGGTCAGCGGCCATCAGGCGTCACGTGGCCAGAATCGCTGTTCACTTTGTTCGGCGAGCCCAACCGCAGTCGGACTATCGGACGATTGCGGAATAAACGATGTCCTGGACCTGCTCACGGTAATACGTCCGGATTTCTCCGGGAGCTGCCGTTCCCACGACGACGACGAGACGTTCCTTGGGATCACAGAAGAATTGCGTACCGTACGCGCCTGCCCAGGTGAACTCGCCTGGATTACCTGGCACTGCCGACAGACCCTCATTCGTCCGGACCGCCACTCCGAGCCCGAACCCGAAGCCAGCACGATGTGGCTCCACATGAGCGACGTTATTCTTGATCTCCGGCCCAAGATGATTGGAGATCATGTGATGCACCGTCCTGGGACCGAGAGTGCGCCGTCCCTCGAGTTCCCCGCCGTTTAGCAGCATTTGTGCAAAGCGCACGTAGTCACCGACCGTCGAAAATGCGCAGGCTCCCCCGCAATCGAACTTCGTTGGCGTGTCGAGCAGCTCAATCGCCTGTGGCTTGCCGGTCAGCGGATCGTGCGGAAATGGACGCGCGAGACGTTCACGTTGCCGCGCGGAAGGGTGAAACGTGGCATCGTGCATCCCGATCGGATCCCACAGGGCCTTCGTAAGGTACTCCCCCAATCGCTGTTCAGTGACCAGCTCGACGACGGCGCCCAGCACATCGATCGAGCAGCCGTATTCGAATTCCGTCCCCGGTTGGTGCGCCAGTGGAAGCCTGGTAATGCTGTCGATGAAAGCCTCTTTATCGCCTCTGATCGCTGGAGTTGCAAAATCCGGATAGAGGCGCGCGACCTGGTTCGAGCTGTCCGGCCGCCCACCATAGGCGAGGCCTGACGTGTGGCGATAGAGATCATGAATGCGGATCGGCGAGGCCTGCGATTTGAACTCCAGCGATTCGTCAAACCGCGGAACGCCCACTTTCATGTTAGCGAATGTCGGATAGTAGTCCGTAAGCTTGGCCTGCAGGGGCAGGCGGCCTTGTTCCATGAGCGTAAGCCCGGCAACCGCCACCATCGGCTTGGTCATGGAGGCAAGTGCGAACACTGCATTGAGCGGCATGGGCGTGCCTTTTGCCGGATCGAGCTGCCCGTACGCCTTGTAGTGAACCAGCTTGCCGTCTCTGGCGATGGCGACCACCGCCCCTGGCACGCGCTGGTCCGCGATCTCGCGCGCGAAGAACTCATCCAGCCTGGTGAGCCGCTGCTGCGAAACTCCGACGTCATCGGCCTTGACCTCAGGTAGAGGCGCGGCCTGCCCCGAATTGAGGCCGATTACCGCTGCCGCCGCGCCGATGATAAGCTCCTTCATGGGCATCTCCCTCACAGGATGGATGGATCTTTCGTCGTGCAACCTGTCCCTCGTGTTTGCATGATCCGATCACATTGTTGATAGCCCGGTTGTTCGCCTTAAAAACGTGCGGCCATCCGGCCCTGCGCAGAGCGCGGCCTTTACACGACGAGCCGCGTCGCATCCGCGGCGCCGTCCCTACCTGCCTTGATCCGACCGCAGGCCGGCATCTTGAGCGATGTCTGCCTTGACCATCTTTGCGCAAATGGTCCGAACATCGAACAAGCGGTCGTGGATTGATGGATGCGCGAAAGACCCCGTCTGTCGATGTTTGGCCTCGCCATCGATTGCGGAGATCGGCGCCGAAACGCTCCAGCTTCGAGGATGAATCCGGACCTTGGTGGGTCGCGGCCGAGCCGGTCTGAAGATCGCAGCCTGGCCGCCGGCTGCCACATTGAGCCCCATCAAGCCGAGATGCTGCTGCCTCGGCTGCTAGGGGCGATCCGATCCGGCGTGGGGCACCTGTCCTCAACTGCCCCTCTTTCCACAGTATTTGTCGATCACGCCTAGGCTGAGGAGCACTGCAAAGGCGAACAGCACCATGCCGCCGGCGACCCAGCTTGCTTCCTGCCAACGCGACGCTTGAACATATTCCAAAACATAGGCCGACACCACTTTGGTGCGCCCAGGAATGTTGCCGCCGATCATCATCACGACGCCAAACGTCCCGATCGTATGAGCAAAGCCTAGCACAGCTGCCTTGAGACATTCCGGCCGAGCCAACGGCAGGGCGACTGCGAAGAACGAATACATCGCAGAGGCGCGGCGAGCCGCCGCATCTTCCAGCGGGCGGTCACCCATTGCGACGAAGGCGTTTCGGATTGGCTGCACCACAAGCGGTAGCGCGGAGAAAACCGAGCCGACCACGACACCAACAAAGGTGAAGGCGAGCGTGTGCTCGCCCCACAGAGAGGCCAGAAAGCCCCCTGGACCGTTCGGACCGAGCAGGATAAGCACGCAGAATCCGAGGACGGTCGGTGGCAGAACCAGCGGAAGCGCAACAATCGTCGCGATCGCGCTGGCCAAAGCGCCTTTCGAGCGCGCCAACCACCACGCGAGCGGCGTGCCGAAAATCAAGAGAATTGCGGTCGTTATGCCCGCAAGCTCGATTGTCAGCGCGACCGACTGC
This sequence comes from Bradyrhizobium sp. ORS 86, assembly GCF_045571475.1. NCBI lineage: Bacteria > Pseudomonadati > Pseudomonadota > Alphaproteobacteria > Hyphomicrobiales > Nitrobacteraceae > Bradyrhizobium > Bradyrhizobium sp. ORS 86. The sequence goes on from NZ_CP120699.1 coordinate 2,448,000, forward strand.
CAGATCTCGGTCGAAAAGGCATCCATCCACGCTACCCCAAGGTTGACGGCAGCAAGCCGGGTCGCGCTACGACCGCCTGGACATCAAGCTCGCTGGCAAAAACGGCAAGGATGCCCATCGCCGTCGTAGCAGCGTCACTGAGCAAGGACGCGGCACCCATCCAGCTCGGATCACTAAACTGCTCTGCTTCCGTCCGGTGCGTGCTTTCGCTGCTTGGTCGTAACGGAGCGGCGGGGCCAACATCGGCGCCTGCGATCTCCACACGTCGACGAAGCTCAGTGGTGGCTGCCAGCGCAAAGAGCGTCTGCCGCTCCGCATCAGGTGTTGCGAACGCATTCATCGTCTGCATCTTGCCTGCGCCGTCATATCTCACGGCGCGGTCGCGGATACTCAATGTTGTGACAGCTGTCATGACCACTGTCCTGGCACCATCCATGACGTCGGAAATCGAACGCGACGGGCAGAGGTCGCCAAGCGTAGGCATGAAATGGACCTTCGCAGCCGTATGGGTGTTCTCGATGAGCTGGATCGGGCGGACGTCGCCAGGCGAGAGCGACACCTGAAATGCCACGGCGTTGGTGAATTCTCTGTAAGATCTCTCGCTGGAGCGCACGTTCAAGGCGATCCTTGGGCCGGTTTGCCTGCTTCGACGACCCTGCGGGCGCGTTGGCCAACACAGGAAGGTTCGGGACGACCGGTATATTGATGTCCGACGCGTCCGCGCTTCCAAGCAGGAGAGGAATCAGAACCGAATTGACAAGCATCAGTTGGGCGAGCCTCATCGAAATCTCCTGAGACAGCGTCGCCTCTAGCGCTGGGCCGCGGCGACTCATTGCTCCCCATCCAGCAATCGCCGTGCCGCTCGCGAAGCACGGCGCGTTCCGTGCCAAACGAGCACGAAACGGGGATAGATGCCCGCGCTACTCTGGAATGGACAGAACCCCGTTGTCAGGTTTCCGGCCTGCTTTGTCCTCAAACAGACGCCGATGGTAGGACGACCCCAAGTGATGCCGCTCAAGTTCGAGCATCAAGCGCAGGATCTGGACGTCGCCCCCGTGGCGGCCGCCGCGTTGCGGCTTCGGCGTGCCAGACAACCCCGGGCTCGCGGCCGATCAAGGTCGCTTGACGATCTGGCCCTCGGCGCGCCGTCAGTTTGGAGACAGTGCCAGCGAACCATCGTCGCCCTTGGCTTGCTCGCTCGGCTTGAAACTGACGTGGCGATGGCAGTCCGTCAGATACTGGAAAGCATGTGGTCTTATTCTGCAAAGCGCATCTGACAGGCTGATGCAGATCTATGGCGGGAGCTCGCCGCCGGCATGGGACATTAAAGAGGGGCGGCATCGGCGCACGTGACCGTCCACCCCGCGAATGCAGACGCTTTATCAGGCTTTCGAGCCGAACTTCGCTCATGCGGCCACATAGATGACGCATTGGCCTGTTTCAGGCTCGCCGAGGAGCGAGGGCCTAAGAATGATCGAGTACTACGGCGACAAGCGCGCATCTGACCGAGGCGGCAACGCTTGTGGAAGCCACAACCATGTGAGGGCGCCACACGGCTCGCTGGCCATGACGGAAAGTCCTGACGAAACATGCTCGATAGCATTGTATTGCGCACGCCAGTCGACGCATCGGTGATGAAGGAGACCATTTGTCAGCGGCGCAAGTCCTGTGCTGCTCATTTATTCCGCCCGCCGCCGCGACAATGCGCTATCTGCGTTCGATCAGGCCGCTCGCAATGATCGCCTCGTAGCGGAGGCTGGTCGAGACGATCACCGGTCAAGCTGTCACGGGTTCGTAGGCCTGCCCTTCGGGCGCTGTTCCGTCACGTTCAGCCGGTCCGGGTCAGTCGCGCGTCTTGCGGCCCGGATTGCGGTCGGCTCGCAAGACGGATCGTACGTGGGCAAGAGCGAGGAAAACCAAATCTGGGGCTGGCAAAGTCTTCCGGATCCCTGTCGCGCCGGGTTCTGTGAGAGCCGCTTTGCCATTAGGCGGTGATGAATCGGGAAAGCGCCATTCCGGCGCGCCGGCAAGACCGCTTGATCGAATTCTTCGAAGAGGGTCCTGAGCTTTCAAAAATGGGTAGTGGAGGGATGAATGATGACCGGCATCTGCGCCTTGCTTCGCAGATTGTTCGTGCAGCCGCTCACGCAGGCTGACCGGAATGTTGCATTGAAAACTCAGCTCGCGCCGATCAATGGGACGCGGGACAACGTAATCCACGTGGATTTCAAAAGGATCCGCGAAGCGAAGGAGGGGGCATGCGATCACGGATCATAGAAAAGCTGGAGGCTGGCCGTATACGATCCGGCCGATTCGCCAGTGTTCCGGGATCAGGTCCCTGCGGCCTGTTCTTGGTCCAAGGGCCTTGCGGCTGTGAACTCAAGATCAGCGGACTGGTTCGCCCAGGCTGGGAGCATGTCTCCGCGTCGACGGCGCGGCGCTGCCCGAACTGGGAAGAGATGTGCTTTGTCAAGGATCTGTTCTGGGATGAAGAGGAATGCGTGATGCAGCTGCATCCGCCTCATTCGCAATATGTGAATAACAGCCGCTATTGCCTGCATCTGTGGAAGCCGACATATTGGGATATTCCGATGCCACCGCCAAGCTTTGTAGGCATTGTCGGACTTGGACCGTCGGACTCTGCAACGTTGTTTGCGCAGATGACGGCGACATCGTGACTTGATCGATGATGTCGGTAACTGGTCAATGACGTCGAGCTCCCAACGCTTGCCGATAACCGGCCCGTCCGCGCCAAGCTCGCAGCGCTCGCCACTCTTATTTCGAGCGTCGGCGCGGCGATCACGACCTTCGTCGTCCCAGTCAGTTCGCTGGCGGCGAACATCTCGCGATAACGCCATCGCTCACTCCACACTTGACGTCCGTTGCTCGGAAGAGGCAAACACCACATGCATGCCACTCGAACTATAGCACAAGAGGTCGAAGCATGATCGGGAATGAGCGATGAGGCAGTTGCTGCGCCCAGTATTGCACTCGCCCTTACGACCGCAAGGCGAGAGGCTGCAATGCGCCACTGGCCCGAGCAGCAAAGCAATGCCGCCGATCTCTCTTGGCCCGCAAGCCAGGAGAGCGGCTCCGCTCGTTCTTTGGCGCCAGGGCCGTCGGGTGTGACGGCAGGAAGGACATAAGAGGATGCATATCGAACCGGGACTCGTAACGGGCACGAAGCTCGTGCTGGGCTACGCGACGGGCATGGCCGTAGGCGGGGTCGCGCTCAAGCTCGCGGTCGAAACCGTTCGTGAAAAGGGCATCGCGTCGTTTCTGGTGCGGACGGGCGTGGCGACTGCGCTCGTCTTCACGTTTTTTGAGATCTTGCCGCATTATCCGGTCGGGGTGTCCGAAGTGCACTTCATCCTCGGCTCGACACTGTTCTTGTTGTTCGGTGCAGCGCCAGCTGCGCTCGGATTGGCGCTCGGCCTTCTGGTGCAAGGCCTGTGCTTCGTGCCGACCGACCTACCGCAATATGGCATGAACGTAACCACACTTTTGGTCCCGCTGCTCGCGATTCAGGCGCTTGCCCAGCGTATCATTTCCCGCAACACCGCTTATGTCGACCTCCGATACTCGCAAACGCTGGCGCTATCGACCGCATATCAGTCGGGTATCGTGGCGTGGGTGGCCTTCTGGGCCCTGTATGGCGCCGGATTTGGCGCGGCGAACCTTTCCAACATCGTAACTTTCGCCGCATCCTATGCGATCGTCATTGTCATCGAGCCGTTCGCCGACCTTGCGGTGTTGGCGACAGCCAAGGCAGTGCGTGATCTGACCGCCGATGCGCTGGTGACGACCCGCCTCCACAACTCTGGCTAGCGATGATCGGCGGGACGGGATGTGCCGCCATTCAAGGGATGTGGCTCTGTTCCCGATTGTGTATCGGTTGCGGGAATACCGGGAAGCTGACGCTCGCCGCGGCTCGCACGGAATAGCAAACCGTCGACATTTCGTGGAGCTATAGGAGGAATGGGCCGGACTGCGCGTGAGGGCAGCTTCTCTCTTGCTCGTCGTCGATCATCGGGCAGACTGGGCGCCCACCGGCGTGGGAGCTCCTATGGCGGCGAGGAATTTGGTTCGCCACCCTCAGGCCTCCGACGCGACGGGTTGCAGCGAAGTCGGCGTCAAATCCAGTCGGCAAGCGGTGACTTCGCTATCCTGCAGTCGCTCAGCCTCGCCTTCAAGCGACTCTCTCTCGGTTATCTGGTGCCGGCGTTCATCCATCACGCTGGATTGACACCCAGCCTGCGCAGTTATGCGTGCCTGCCAGCGCGGCGCAAGCGGCGGCAACTGTGAAGAAGTGGCCCATCGCGGACGGGCGTCTGGCCTGATCGTCCCGCTGGAAGACCGGCCCAAAAAGCCCGGCCGCCAGCTACAGCGACCGGGCGAAGGCAAATACGAATTTCATGAACGCTCCAATCATATGGCAGTCCATTCGGGACGGACATCCCCTGCCAATGCGGGGCCGCACCCGGTGGGCCTGCCGGCTTACAATGAAAATTGGTATCCTCCGGGTTCGATAATTCTCGCGCCAACGTTGCGGAACGGGCCAGAGCACGCCGAACTCAACTTGGACGAATGTCACGCCGAGACATCGTCAATCGTGAGTGATGCGGTGGAATCAGCCGGATCCGTTGTGAGCGCCGCCAGATAGCGAGCGAAGAGTGAGATCGTTCGGGTGTGCGACTCGAGGGCGCTCTTGCCGCTGCGGCCTCCAAGCCAATCGTTAAACAGTCGTTTGCGGCTAGCGCCAAGGTCGGCGTTTTCGACGAGGGTATCGCGTGCTGAATAGACCCTCTCCCGCAAAGCGGATCGGCCGAGGAAGCCGCCATTCCGGCAAAGCATAATATGCGCCTCCTTGGCGGACCGCGGACCACCGTCTCTGTCCGAATGCATCCGCTGAAAAACTCTAGCCTCGATCGCAGCGAACGGACCGATGTTCAAGCGGATAGCCTCCGAGGTGTACCGCCCATTCTTGTTGTAGACATTGGTAGGCAGCTGGCGCCAATTGCGAAGTGATACGCTGGTCTGCAGGAGGTCGAGCCGGAAAAGGCAAACGGTTTCGCGGCTTCCACTACGGCGTGCGGCTCCAGCTGAGACGAGGTCAGTCTCGCCCCAGAACGTCGGAGTGGGGGACAGTCCAGGAATTGGTGCCTCGCCCCGAAGCCTGCGCACCGCGTCCGGGCCGATCTGCCGGACCTGGTCGGCCGCCGTCGCCCGGTGGATATCCAATTCGATCGCGAGGCCCCCAAAGTTATCCTCGTTGTGAGCCAGCATGCCGGAAAGAACGTCGATGTAGTGATAGCCGGAATGACAAAGCATTCCGTAGCCGTACCGGTAGGGATGGTCTTCGCGGCAGAGTATCTCCTCCTCGGTGTTCCATACCCCCGCGTGATGCTCGATACCAATATACGTGACCGGGGTACCGAGCTTGCGAGAAGCGTGGCGCGCATACCATCCAATCAGTTCGTAGACGGCATTGTAACGGCGAGGCGTCATTACGGCGCAACGCCCGCCTGTGCGCCTGCAGATCTCCTTCAGCTCCGTGATTGCATCAACGATGCGGTTGGCTGCAGGGCGCCCACACGAAGTCATGGGAAGTATGACGGGCTTATCGACCAGACAATCGAGGCCAAGTCCGAGAGCCGCTCGGAGGTAGCCTAGATGAGCCTTTGGTTCCGTTGAGATGATTACTTTCGTGGCTGGAGTTGCTCTGGCTTTGAGAACGTCCTCCCCATCACGGGAGTACCAGATTCCGTATCGGCGCAGATCGGGGACGTATGAGACGCTCGCCGGCTTGCATGCGCGACTCCGAAAGAAGGCATTCACGCCATCTCTGGCGCTCTCAAGCTCAACGACATGAAAGTCCGACGCCAGCCTGCCGGCGACGGCATTCTCGATCAGAGGAATGTACTTCGCCCGGGCGTAGGGACCAAGCCCAACGAGTATGAGATCCCCTTTCATTCGTCTATCGTCCTCTCTTCTTTATCATGGATCGGAACTTCAGGTTCGATGTCAGCAGACAGCCGGCCCCAGCGGTGAGCGTCCAGCGGCTTGCGGCCCCCAATCGTTCAATCAAGAAAGTGCTCGCTGCTTGGCATTGTTCGCAGCCGGCGTCGGCAACAGGCGCTGCCGCCGGCGTCTGCTGGTGGTTGGGGCCGACGAAGGTCCGGCAAGCGGCCGTCGGACGGATTTTGGTGATCGGTTGCTGTTGAGGCCGGACCGCCAGCCGTCAATGGCGCCGGCCACGAAGATGCCGCGTCAACGAGCATCCGTGATCGGAGTGTGAAGCGATGGGATAGACCTGCAGGTTCTCCGGTTTCTTCGATCACGCCCAGCGGTGCGTCTTCGTTGTCGATAGAAAGACCTGCAGCGACGCCAGTCTGATCTCGAAGGAGCCGAGACACGCGCAATGAAGAAGGTGGGAGAAAGATGCATCAATTCATATCTGGCGAGCGATGGTTGAATGTGGTGTCGAGGCAGATGACTTCACCTCGATCTTCTTGGTCTCGAACAAGAAGCAGGATTTGGGCCATTGCAAATGTTGAGAAATACCGACATTCCTTGTGCGGCAAATGTCGCGCAGCAGACAGCTTGGCGGACTGCAGACACCGGATGGCTTGCCTGCAGCGAGCAGCACGCGGACGCCTTGGCAGTCCAAGCCAATCGTCGAATCTCGTCAAGTATTGACGTCATCAGCCTTTTGCTTGCAGTAAAGGAGATCCGCATCATCATTCCGCCGAGAGTATCGAGCGCGCCGGCGTGCAGAAAGCTCTTCTTGCAGAGATTCGAGATCATCTGATGTGCTCGAGACGCGATCCTTCGCTGCCACCGTTTTCGGTTCTTGGAGCGTTGACCCTCCGGTGGGCAGTAGATCGCCAGGCTCGCGTGCGAGTGGCACCATCGATGCTAGCGACGCCCTGAACCATCGCCAGTTTCGGGATATCTACAATATACGTTGATATACGTTGTGCGTGGAGAGCTGCCGTGTAATTGCGCTTTTCGGACAAGGTATCAATGGACCTCCACGCCGATGGGAAAAGAGCCCATGTCTTCCGCAGAAGTGCACCGGCACATTATTTCGCTTCTCCAGAAGCCAAACCCGGTCATCCTGGATATCGGTTGCAACGACGGCACCGATACGAAACATTTTCTCAAGCTGTGCCCGCAGGCGCAGCTCTATTGCTTTGAGCCGGACCCTCGAGCGATCGCTCGTTTCAAGAACAACCTGGGACCGTGCCTCGACAAGGTGAGGCTGTTTGAGGTCGCGATCAGCGATCGAAATGGATCGATCGAATTCCACCCAAGCAATGGGGAGGGAGAGGCGAAGGAATGGGATCTCTCGGGCTCGATACGCCGGCCCAAAAACCATCTCACCGAGTACGGGTGGGTCCGGTTTGACAAGCCATTCTCGGTTGAAACGCGACGGCTGGACGACTGGTGTAGCGAAGCGAAGCTGGACAAGATCGATTTCATTTGGATGGACGTGCAGGGAGCAGAGTCCGATGTGATCGCGGGCGGCAGAAAGGCCTTCAGCAATACGCGCTTTATTTATACAGAATACAGCGACCGGGAGCTCTACGAAGGGCAGCTATCCTTGCAGGCCATTCTTGAGCTGTTGCCTTCGTTCGAAGTGGCAACCCATTATCCGGGCGCGGTAGAAGGCGATGTGCTGCTCAAGAACACGCGATTTTAGAACGATCGCCGCTTTTGGGCACGACAGGCGTGCCATCCAATGTTCGCATCGTGGCCGACCGTGAACCACAGGGTACTCGTTTTGTGATATCGACCCTGCCAGCTTCTATGCGGCACGTTGCGAAGAGGAGCGAGATGGTGCACGATTGGTTTTGATGGCGCATCCTCGCTTCAATCCCGACCGTCGCGCTTGAATGGTTGCAATCGGCGCAATCTTCAGTCCTAACGGTACTTGGCAGTCAGCACGACCCATCTTCGTCCAGCATCAGACCCGCCATGCTCCTGTCGAGCGATCTCGCGCGCGACTATTGATTCCCGGCGCCGCCTGCGACCCTGCATCGATCAACGGCATCGACCGTCTTTGCCTCGCCTCAGGCGCGGCAAAGGATCTACAGGCCAACGAGGTGAAATTCGTCGCGCCGGATCTACGCGATCGTCCCAGACGGCCGGGTTTCCCCGTCGGTTGATCTGGTTTCAGATATTACAATATGACGCCACGTGCGATTCAAGACCCTTGAACTGGCGGTCGCTCGAATATTTCAAGGCGGCCGCTTCTCACAGGCGAGAGCTCATCCGCGCACTATGTCCGAGGCGTACGCTCGCGCCGTCTTCGGATGGGCTTGTTCCGCATAAGCAGTTGAGGCACATTGCGCTCCATACTTTTTGAGTGACGTCCCATGTGTCGGCCTGCTTCAGAAGCTCGCCTATTTCTCGTTGCCCTGTAGTGGTCCATGAATCTTCAGGTGACCATTTTGAAGCTGCTTGTTAGCTATCCGAATGGCCTCGCCAAGCTCGACGATCTCAAGCGCGACATTGCCATTCTGGCCACGAGCGGCCAAGATTGGTCCGAGCGCACCAAGCGCCTCGCTGCCAGGGTACCTGATCTGAGTATATTTTCCATGAGGCTTGTCGAACGCTACTCGTTCGGATGGCACATCACGGAGAAGGGGCGTGGCGTGCTGGAATACATGGAGAGCCACGAGCGGCCGTCAGTCGTCGACACAAACACTCCAGAGCCCGAATGTGCCCTTGGTAAAATCCCGCCGATGAGGGGTAAGGCATCTCGGCGAGCTCGTGGAAGATCGCGGCAACGGCGCAGTCCACGCGCCCACATCGCCTGAATATTCGATACGCGGTCGATCAATTCTATCTCCGCGGCCGTGCGTCAGAACGTCATGGTTTCCTGGTGGTGATCAAGCCTATGGAGCGAGCCGATGGGTTCCGCCGAAAGAGCGCGTTCAGGAGCTCAATTTGTCCTGCCTGGCTCAAGAAGGTTCCGTGTTTGCCCGAGGTTCGGCAAAAGCCGTCGGTATCGACTGACGTTGCGGCCCGGGCCGAGCACGATCGGCGAGAAACCGTCCTCGGAATCGTCAATGACCAGATGATTGCGGCGTCCATGTCGTGGACGCAACGCGGGCGCTGGTTGGACGATTGGCGCAGAGCGAACGGCCTCAGCAGGAGCCGATGTACCTCGATAATCCGGCGAGGCGGATTTCGTCCTATATAATACGGCCCGCATCATGGGAGAATTCGAGCAGTTCACCAGCACTCTCTCTGGAACCAGGACATCGAGGGTCAAAATGATGGTCGTGTTGGATCGCGTAAAGGCCGGCTTTGCTGTTCCAGAGGAGACGCCATCCGACCACTGAGCGAATGCTGACATGTCGCGATCTTGCCAATCGCTGCCTTTGCGTCTTATTGCCTACATCTGCGCGACCGTTTTCTATAAGCCGATCGTGAAAGTCCTGGGTCGTCCTTCGTTGGTGACGGCGTGTTTTCGTCAATAATCCTCATTTTGATCTGAGGTGCTTTTATTCGGCCATGGACAGTCTTGCCTCGAGGTCCGCACTGATCTCGCGCTGGCCTGCAAGGGCACCAACGCTGGTACGATCCGGACGGCGCCGAAACTCGTCGGCCGCCCAGCGCCGAGCAGCGAGGTATGGCAGGCGCTGGTTTCGTCTAGGACGAGGACAAATTCCCGTAGTCTGCCAAATTTGACAGTGACAATGGCGGGTGTCTCAAGCGTCGCCCGATCTGCCTGGCATGCTTGACAGTTGCCGACGCTTTCGCAGATATGGCGGCCTCTCGCAAAATAGAGTGGATACCCGCGTCGATGATCAAGTCCGAGCTCGTTCAGCGCATCAGCGACCGCAGCCCGCATCTTTATCAGCGTGACGTCGAGAAAATCGTAAGCGCAATCCTGGACGAGATCGTCGACGCACTCGTGCGCGGCGACCGGGTCGAGTTGCGTGGCTTCGGAGTATTTTCGGTCAAGCAACGCCGGGCTCGCACGGGCCGCGACCCACGAACAGGGCGGAACGTTCACATTGACCAGAAGCGCCTTCCGTCCTTCAAGGCCGGCAAGGAAATGCGCGAGCGCCTGAAGCGCGAGATGCAATGCGAGACGGTATCCTCACCATCCGACAAGCAGCTCGACAGATGTATTTGGCCAAAAGAAACCGCGTGACCACAGGGCAACTGATCTTCGCCCGCAATCACCACAAGGCTGTCTTTTGTTTCGTCTATGCGCAATGCGGCCGTACTCGCCATGCGGCCGGCGCGGACTCAAATTGAAGCGTTTTTCTACCTGACCCATGACCGTCACCGCTGAAATCGGATGGTTAGGTTGACGACGGTGAGCGGTCAAACCACGACCGTCGACAGCGGACATTCTCTGCGGCCCTTGATATGAGGCCGGCTGCGCCGATCAGCGCGGCAATGATCCATTTCGACCGAGGGGTGAGCCATTCGAAGCTCGTGACGATCGCGCAGAAAGAAGGGCGCTTATGCGACGTCGTCCAGGACAGTCTACGTGCCTCATGCGCCTCGACGAACCCAGACATGCATATGCACGCAGTTGTGTCCGCTGTCCTGGCTGTAGGCTGCACGTGCAACGCGACGTTCTCAGCTTCCCTCGGACAACGACGGCATCAAAGTCCTTGCCGGCTTTGGGCCCCGTGGAGCGCGGTGGTTCGCCTTCACGGCGCGTGTAAAACAATCAGGACGTCCGGCTAAATGAAGGCAAGGACGAGCAGGCTCGAACAGAGCAGCGCGAAGCTGGTCGCAGTCAGTGCGAGAAGGCTGCCGGAGACAAGGTCATGATTGCGCATCAATCACCCTCGATTGCACAATTAGACAAGCCAGGAGCGGTAGTTCCAATGCCCACTTTGATATAAAACCGATAACTGATTCCGGATGCACTATTCCTGCTTCTTCGAGGACATCATGCATCTTCGCTGCGCCATTGGACTGAAGTTCGTTGAACTTTGGCGCAGGCAGGCTCTTTGAGAGCCTTCCGAAAAAGGCAGGATCTGATGCGGCGATTGTCGAGTGTTGATCGGCACGCCAGGCGAAGCTGAGACCAATGACCCGATCGCGGGCCGATGGCCAGCCTTTGAACTCGCTGTGGAACCTGCGGGAAAATCGGTGTTCGGTTGTTTAGTGTCCCAGACGGTTCAACTCTCAGCAAGCTGGTCCACCCGATCGGCCGGGGCGGCCGGCTATTGGTGCCTTTGCCGAGCTTGCGGCCGTATTATCGCGGGTCCCAGTTCGGGCGTGTCGTCCTTCCAACGGACTGAGCCGAACGGCCTCTCCAACATGCGGCGGACGCGTACCGGGGCAGGGCCGAGATGGAAGCGAATGGCCCGCTGCTCCAATTCACGTTCCCACTGGGTCGAGCGGTTGCGCCAGCGCAAGTAGTCGAACCAGGTCGGGCAGTGATAGCGCTCGGTCCACAATTCGGGATCGGCAATGTCGCGCGCGATCGACCAGCCATAGGCCCCGTTGCGCTGGCGTGACAGTTGCACGTCCTGCATCACATTATGAAACGCTCGCGCATTCTCCTGTGCAACCCGATACTCGATCTCGACGACGAGCGGTCCGCTACGCCCGGTCAAGGCGAGACGTACCTCGGGATCGCCGACAAGCGCGGCTTCTTCTCCTCTCGCGCCGACGCGGGGCATGGGCAGCCAACGGCCGATCAGTGGAGAGGCCAGCATCAAGGCGGCCGACACCATGAGCGCAGTTTCGACCCCTGCCGCGTCGGTTAGATGACCCCAACCCCAGCTGCCGACGGCAATTCCGCCTGAGCTCGCCGCCTGATAGGCTGCGAGCGAGCGTCCGGCCACCCAGCGCGGTGCCGACAACTGCACCCCAATGTTGAACACGGTCCACGCCATCATCCAGACGGCCCCGGCCAGGACCAGTGCCGCCGCGGTCAACACAGCTTCGCGGCTGAGCGCGACCGCGGCGATCGCCGCGCCCATCGTCAGCGCGCAGGCGCGGATTGCGGCCTCGCCGCTCATCCGCTTGCGGATCTCGGTGATGTTCAGTGCGCCGACCACCGCGCCCAGGCCAAAGGCGCCGAGCATGATGCCGTAGGTCTGAGCGTCACCATGCAAGAGGTCGCGCGCCACCAGCGGCATCAGCGCGGTGACTGCGCCGCCGACGACGCCGGTCACCAAAGTGCGGACGAGCACAATCTTGATCGATGGCGAATTGCTGATGTAGCGCACACCGGACACTATCGCGCGGCTGAACCCTTCAGGCGGCAGGCGTGAGGGCGCGCTGCTGCGTTTCCAAAGGAACAAGGCGATTACCAGCGGCAGATAGAGCAACGTGTTAAGCGCGAATGCGGCCACTGCGCCCGCAGTCGCCACCACGACGCCGCCGATCGCCGGACCTACGCTGCGCGCGATATTGTAGCTGATGCCGTTCAGCGCGACTGCCGCAGGCAGCTGCGCTTCCAACGGCACTTGTTCGCCAACCGACGATTGCCAAGCCGGTCCCATCAGCGCCATGCCGCTGCCGACGATGAAGCAAAGCATGAGCAAGAGGTTCGGTGTGGCTAGACTAAGCCAGGCGACCACGGTGAGGGCGGTTGCGCCGGCGCACGCGATGCCAAGCGAGATCAGTGCGACGATGCGACGGTCATACATATCGGCGATCGCGCCGGCTGGTAACGAAATCAGCATCACCGGCAGCAACAGTGCGGTCTGCACCAATGCGACCTTGTCGGCCGAGGACGTCATCTGCGTCATTGCCCAAGCCGCACCAACACCTTGAATCAGGATGCCGAGATTCGAGAGGAGGCTCGCAAGCCAGATGCGCCGGAAGGTCGCGTGCCGAAGCGGCGCCGTGATGCCGTCGGCAGCGCTACGCATCTGGACTTTGGCTCGATCGATCATATCGGTTCGTGATGATCTACCATGATTCGAGTCGGGTGCGGATCACAAGGATGTTCCCGGCGCGATGCCGCGCTCAAAAGTCTGGCATGCGTGAAGCGCTGCGTCGATCGCCTGTGACGCAGACGATGATAATGGCGGCGTGCGAAGCGGCACCCTTACCGGCGTGATATCTGCAATCTCCTATCACGACATGATGCAACGAAGATGCAACAGGGAAGCGCCGATTGCGCTCTCGCGTACGCTTTTGCTCCTCGAGCCACCTGTCGCAACTTGTCCCACAACGTCCGGCGATCGCTGAAGACGATGAAGGCACGCTATGCCACGAGAAGAAGGCGGGCGTAGAACGATCGCATTGGTCCGTTTCGTACAAAGTGCGCATCCAACTGCGAGCACAATCTGTCAATATAACCCTGCCAGCGGTGTACGAAATGTTCTGCGCCGCGAGATGCGTGGTGAACTGCGCTCTCGATCAGACGGAGCCGACACATTCCATGTCGCGGGACTTGTCCAATATCAAACTCATACAGGTGTGCGGTGATTGGTGGAGTTTGCTGTCGCCTACCGAATGGCTTCGTGCCAGTGTGTCTGGCGCGGGTTCTAACCCGTCTCAGGCGGCGATGCTAGCGAACGAGCTCCGCCGAACGCAAGATGGCGCAAGAGATCGATCTCGATTGGAGCTGCGGGACCAACGATTGTTGAGGCCGCAGAGAGCGGGTCTATCGCAGGTGGAATGAAAGTATTCGAGAATCGAAATACTGACACCGTTGCTTGATCCACCATGCAATCTTCATCCTAGGGAAGCGAACGTGACGGCATACCGTGGACCTGTCTTTGACATGGCCGTGAAGCAATTCGAGGTCATCGCAGATTATCTATGCATACCGCAGGACGCGAGAGCTCGGCTACTGATGCCAAAGCGCGCGGTCACGGTCTCTTGTCCGATTCATCGTGATGACGGCACGATGGCGGTCTTCGAGGGCTATCGCGTGCAGCATCACCTAACGCTTGGCCCAACGAAAGGTGGTACGCGCTTCGCTGCAAGCGTTGATCTCGGCGAAGTTGCGGCACTCGCCATCTGGATGAGCTGGAAGTGCGCACTGGTCGGATTGCCCTATGGTGGCGCGAAGGGAGGAATCAACGTCGATCCCTCAAGCTTGTCCAAGCGCGAACTTGAGGTGCTTTCGCGTCGCTATATGCAGGAGATGATTCCGTTCGTTGGACCGCATACAGATGTGATGGCGCCCGACATGGGAACCAACGAGCAGATCATGGCCTGGTTCATGGACACCTACTCTATGTATCAAGGGCAAACAGTCACGGAAATCGTGACGGGAAAGCCCGTCAGCGCCGGCGGAACATTGGGACGTCGTGAAGCCACAGGCAGAGGCGTCGCTCATTTGGTTCATCGTGCCGCAGATGAGCTTAAGATCCGTCTCAGTGGTGCAACCGCGGTCGTACAGGGGTTCGGAAATGTCGGTTCGATCGCCGCGCTCGAACTGCACAATATGGGTGTGAAAGTGATTGCGGTAAGCGATCACACCGGCGCGCTATATCGGCCCGCGGGCCTCGACATTCCCCAGTTGGTCAGGCATGCAGCCTCGCGAGGGAGCCTGAACGGCTACTCCAGCGAACTTGCTTTGGACTCAATGGAGATGCTGACGTTGCAGTGCGATGTGCTTGTTCCAGCCGCCGTGGAACGGGTCATCAACGGCAAAATTGCCGGTAACCTGCGTTGCCGGATACTTGCTGAAGGAGCGAATGGTCCGACCACGCCAGAGGCCGATCGAGTTCTCGAGAAGCGTCAGAAGGAGATCTTTGTGATCCCGGATATTTTGTGCAACTCAGGAGGTGTGGTGGTCAGCTACTTCGAATGGGTGCAGGACCTTCAGCGATTGTTCTGGGAGGAGGAAGAGGTGATGCGGCGAGAGTACCAAGTGCTCGATCGCGCGTTTGAGCGCGTATTGTCGCGAAGCAGGCGAGACAAGATTTTCAACCGGAGCGCCGCTATGGCAATTGGTGTGGAGCGGGTCCGTGGTGCAAAGGACACGCGTGGACTGTTTCCGTAGCGATATCCGAGCACCGAATTGACTGAGCGCGACGCAGCCGCGAGAGACTCTCAAGTGGAACGGCCAGCGACCGTGCTCGCGTGTCGTTTGGCGACCGCGATGACGGCAGGCATGTGTCGAGCGGTTACGACCGCACCAGGGCGGAGCACGGTCGCCCCGGCGCTCTGCTCCTTCAGTCCATTTGGCGGTGCGTCGGGACACAGTCAGAGCCATATTATGCTGATGCAATGTCTGGCGCATCCGTACGATACGCATGATGAATGGGTCCAGATGCGGCACGGCTCAACCCGAGTTGCCGTCGGCGACGCTTCCGCCGCCGCATGCGCTGGCTCAGGCTTCTGTTGCGGCAAATCCTGTCTCGTCCCGCCGCCGCGTCCTTAGTCGTTGCTCCGGCCTGAAATCAGGGGCTTTCGCCGACGATTGCCCAGGCGCAACCGAGGGTTGAGGTGCCGGTGCTTGTCGGAGTCGAGGAGCGCGCTCGTCGCACCAACAGAGTCCAGAACGCCTCTCAGCCAGCCTGCCGTCATCCGAGACGGCAGACCCAGCAGCGGGGGCTCACCCTTCTCCTCGCGTTAGTCAGCTTCTCGAAAGCCAACCTTCCTAGCATTCGAACCTGGTCTCTAGGTGTCGATGCCGTCCATGACTGAACTGGTCACAAACCTTGGGGTACCCGCTGGGCGGATCGGCGAGAAGCTTAGTTCTCATAACAGCGAGGAGGGCAATATGGATTCCAATCGGATAAGCGGTACCGGCTCGCCAGCGGCGCCAACGCGGTATATTGGCGCACAGGAGGATCATAGTCTTCTATTTGGGCAGGCTCTGAATGAAGCCAAGTCATCGTCTGCCACGCCTGGAAAGCCTCCGATCTGGAGTTCGAGCACTCCATACGGGAACTTCTCTCGCGATGGCTACACTTGGAACAACGACGTATGGGGCGCGGGCGCCGGACCTCAGACGATTTCTGTGCGTGCGGTCAACCAGTGGGGCGTGTGGTCGAACCAGCCTAATACCGGGGGAATCAAGAGCTATCCGCACCAGGCTTTCAATGTCGGGAAGCCGCTGAGTTCAATCAACACGCTACGCTCGAGCTTCAATCAGGGTGTTCCTGCCGGCGGCGCCTGGGACGTTGCCTACGATATCTGGGACAGCTCAAACCAGTATGAGATAATGCTATGGACAAACTACACCGGAAACTCGGACGGCGGCGGCAACGTAAAGCCCATTTCATATCATTACTCTCCTTCGCGGGCGGCGATCCCGGTCTATCGAAATATCGATGCAGGCGGGGCGACTTGGAACGTGTTTGAAGGCTTCAATGGTCACAAGGTCATCTCACTCCTTCGCACTTCGAAGACCAACAGTGGGACAGTGGACATCAAGAGTATCCTGGAGTGGATCAAGTCGAAGGGCTACTTTGGCGACATAAACGTCGGTAGCGTCCAATACGGCGTCGAGATCACCTCGTCCCCAGGCGGAATGAACTTCAATTTCAACGACTGGACCGTGACCTCAAAATGAGGATCCACGGGCCGTGAGGTGACCTGCGCTTATCCAGTCGTGACCATGCGCCGTGGCCTGCCTCGTTCTGGCTGCGGGGATCGATGCTCGCCCTTTGACTTGCCGGAGGGGTCTCCACACCGCACCCCATGCCCTCGGGCAATGCGATTTCCGTTCTTTGGCGCGAAGCCGGATTGGAGGGATCGCCGGAGTTACCTTCAACTGGCTTAACGTTTTGGCATACCGCCAAAATGAAGCCGAGCAACTCGCTTGCCATCGCCGCAACTGCAGTTGTCTTGGCGTGCCTTCCATGCGAGGTCTTTGATAATTTGCTGCGCGTCCGCTCAACGGGTCAAGAGACACTGACCAGCGCTGGCTCTGCTGTGACGACGCCACGCAGCATCCAGCAAGCTCTCAGACGGCAACGGCTCTAGCTCGTCGCAGAGCCGTTGGCGCCAGTGGCTCAGGTCCGAGCGCACCTGCGGGAACCCGTGCTGAAAGAACGTATGCTTCCGACCCCATGTCGACCAGCAACTCCCTTGCTTAGGCCGGGCCACATCGCGTCGTGAGCAAGGCCCGGCAATGCACAACTGGATCGTCCCAAGCCTGCGAGACTATGCTGTGAGTGTCTTCGGCAGGGTTTATCGCTCCCGCTGCGTGCCGTTCGATCGATCACCATTTCTGCCACGCCGTCACTTGCACATCGCTCTTGAGCGGGCCGAAGGGTCTCCATGGCCCGGCCCGCGTTATTTGATCCGCTGATGAAAGTCGAGCGCCAAGCGGCCGCAGCAGTATCGATCCATTTGCGGCGTTGGGCTTCGTGTGAACCTGTGCCGGCTCTAATCGGGAGCGGGAGCGCGGCCGCACGTGCACTGACTCTCGACTGATCGTTGCTGCAGGACCACCTGCTTGGCAGCCCTTGAGAAGCGGCAAGCGTATTCTTTAGTTCTGACGATGGAGAAATTGATGGACGCAGGACAGGCACAGCGGAGTGCAGGTTCTTCCCCGAACACGTTTGAAGAGGGGCCGCAGGAAAGTTACCTCGGCGGCTCCACCCGAGCCGTGGCGGATTGGGTCGAAGCCTTGACGGGGTATCAGACCTCCGCCTTCTCGCGCGAGCGAATCCTGAGAGACTGGGCTGGCGAGGAGGGGCTGGGCGAAGCCGAGGATCGGCAACGGGGGGGGTCACGAATTAGGGCTTCAAACAACATCGGCTCGCGTTCGGTGGATTTGTCATCTCTGTCCCTGACCGCTTTGCCCGCCGCCCTGCCGCGAAGGTTGCTGCAACTTCGCGCCACCCACAACGAGCTGAGCAGCCTGCCCGCTGGATTCCCGCCCGGTCTCCGACAACTTCTCATCAGCCACAACCGTTTGACCAGTTTGCCGGACACCCTTCCGGCGAGCCTCGTTGAGCTGGACGTGAGCGATAACATGTTGGGCAGTCTGCCGGCCACTCTGCCGGCTCAGCTCGAAATCCTGAGCGCAAATAACAACCAGCTAAGTAGCCTGCCCGCCTCTCTTCCGAGCACACTCTCCTCGCTCGCGATTAGCGGCAATCAGCTGACCGACCTGCCGTCCCTCCCATCGGGGCTCATCGAGCTCGACGTCAGCGGCAATCAATTGACCGACCTTCCCGAACCCCTTCCGAGCTGGCTTCAATCGCTCAATCTCAGCGGTAACCGCCTGACCAGCCTGCCTGAGGGGCTTCTTGAGGGCCTTCTACTTAGTTACCCGCATTTGGCGAACCTCGAGTTCGGGGATAACCCACTGCCGGCCGCCGTCCTCGCTCATCTGGCGGCTGAGGCGTTACCGCGGCTTGCGCAGCCGTCTCTGGACGAGGCGGCCGCGAACTGGCTCGGGGACGACCCGGCGGCACTGGCCGAATGGCAGCACTTTGCGGATGAGCCAGGCGCCCAGGACTACGCACGGTTTCTAGAGAGGCTACGAGGAAACCGTGAACTACCGCAATGACGCATTTCGGCAGGCAGTGGCTGATGATCTGCGGCAGGCGACGACCAATCCGAGATTGCGCGAGCTGTTTTCGCACAGGCTTCCGAGGCCAATGAGAGCTGCGAGGATCGTGTTACTTTGCACTGGAACGGTATGCGGACCGCGCGCCTTAACGCTGACGTCGAGGCCGGGGTATATGACGATCGGCTTGCCGAACTGATCCAACATGGCCGTGTTGCGTTCCGCTTGGAGGCGCTGGACCGGATCGCGCGCGACAGGGTCAACTCCGACCCGAGCATAGACGACGTCGAAGTCTACCTGGCCTATCAACATCTGCTGCGCACCCCGCTCGAGCTCAGTCACGTCGCCCCTGACATGCGTACAATCTGGATGGGAAGCGCGCGAGCAGGGGCTTGCGCAGATTTGGAGCAGCTCCCTCTTCGCGTATCGTCCTGGATGATGCCAATAGTCGGCTGACCGTCCCGGTGGCGAGCGTATCAAGCGCGTCGGCGCCTTGACTGCGTCAAGCGGGCGGACGTTCTGGCCCAAGGCAATAGTGCAGCAAGCTGTTGCACAAATTCGCCATTCGACACGCCTCAGCGAAGGCGCTCATGTCTTTAACGTTTCGGGCAGACAGCCTGGTCAAACGAGGCCGAAGTCGTCTTCGGCCGGCCTCCCTCGCTCCCCTTGCCATCTGGGATGTCAGACATACTGCACCAATTTGAGGTAATCGTCCGTGAGGACTGGTGAGCGGATGGAAGAAGCCGCGTCGTGAAGGAAGGTATTCAGAGTCCGGCGAGCGCGAATGCGGTCTTCGAAAGATAGCCGCTTCGGCGCGCGAGTACGGAGAATCGCTAATTCGGAACTGACCAGGTCCGCTGCGGCCGCCGAACAATCTGAGGCCGAGAAGCAACCGGCAGACATGACAGCTTGTGCCAGTCCGAGTGTGGTGAGCCAACCCGCATAGACGAGTACGGCGCCGTCTGTCTCATTGAGCCCAGACAGATCCTCAATTGCAGCAGCGTGGACTTGTGCCGCACCGAGAGACCGAAAGAGAGCGGCTATTTCGTCACGTGTGGCTCGAGAGAGAAGGCAGCGGCCGAGATGTGATAGCAGCGTCTCGGTCGGACCTTCGAAGATGCGGAGAATGCGTGCGTCTCGATAGATCTTAGCGACAGGCGTTCCCTCATCGTAACCACGTCCGCCCAGCAGTTGGACGCATTGATCAGCGACGAGGCCGCACCACTCCGACGACAAAACCTTCGTTGCTGACGCAAGGTGGACGTTGGGTGCGCCCTGCGTTGAGACAAGTCGGCAGGATGCAGCCAGCATTGCCTTCACGATTTCCCGCCGCAGTACCATCTGTCCAAATAACTGCTCGATATAGCTGTTCTCGAGCATGCGCAGCTTGCCTAGTCGACGATGGCTTGCATATGAGGCTGCGACCTGGATGGCGCGTTCAAGCGCTCCAAGGCCCATGGCTGCCACACCGATGCGCCCGCGGTTCATACTGGATGCTGCCGCTCCCCAGCCGTCCTGATCGCGAGAGAGCACGTAAGCACTCGGCAGCTCGACGTCGTGGAACTCCAGGGTATTCTGAATAATTCCGCGTAGACCGAGCGTGCGATGCTCGTGCGTGACCTTTAGGCCAGGAGCCTGCCTATCAACCAATACGCCAACGACCCGGCCTTTCGCATCGGGACCGGAAGCGCGCGCAAAGCAAACGATCCAACGAGCCCAGTCAGCGAGGCCGATCCAAATTTTGCGGCCAGAGACGCGAACTCTATCTTCGTGCATGAAAGCCGAAGCCTCTATATGTCGCGGGGCGGAGCCAGCTCCAGGCTCTGTTAAAGCGAAAGCGCAAAGGTCGCCGCGTGTTGCGCCCCGCATGACCTGCCTCTGTCCAGGGATATGCGGTGCCGCTTCGATGCAGGGCAAGGCCAGGAAGTTTTGGATCACGAGGGTAGAGGCAGCCGAGACATCGAAGGACGCAGTGGCGGAGATGAGGTCGATGGCGTCTTGCAGGGGAAGAGCTAGCCCGCCATGCTCTGTTGGTGTCGTGAGCCCGAATAGCCCATGCTTTGCCAATACGCTGTGCAGGGTCGGAGGGAATGCTCGACGGTCATCCGCGTCTGCGAAATTCAACTGACTGAGGTCATCGATCAAACGGGAATATAGGGCAGTAGGTGCACCAAGTTCAGACGTGCGTTCCTGCGCCTCATCGCATAAGGGATAAGCTTGAGTGTACATAGCCATAAGAGCAGAATGATTGCGTGCGCGCTTCGTGCCAATCATCCGCGTGGCTAGCTCGTATAGACATTGGTATAGATGGATGCCAGCGTAACGTAAGCAGGCTATCCCGGATCGGGATTTATCGCGAATGCTGCTGGGCTGGCTTCAAGATGCCTCTTGCACGACGAACCTCAGCGTGTTCGCGACCGCGCAGTACCGCACGGTGCGCACCAGGGGCTCGTTGTGCAGACCACCGCCAGGCTGATGGTGTGATCGCCGCGTCAAGGATCTGGGGCAGCTCAAAGACACGGATCAGTTGCCGAAGCTCACTGCAGACGTCAGATTCGGATGTCGGCGAACCAGCCGCCTGAATAACCTCGTCACCTAAGATCCCGTATAGAAACCAGCGAACTGATTGGCGGCCAGCTCAAGTGCAAGATATTTATCGCAACTTCGTGAATCGCTCGACATGCCCAATTGCCATGGAGGCCTGTGGCCACGCGAAGGTTGATTACGTCGAGCCACGTAGTATCAGAGTGATGGCAGAAGGCTGGGAGGATCCGAACTATTGGGCGAGGTGGACGTGCGTACCGTTCCTCACTCGTCAGCTTCTCGAAAGCTCCCCTTGCAAAAATCTAGCCGAAACGACCCAACTCGATCCATGCCGAGATTTCATTGACGTTATGATCTCCTGCGCGAGCAACGACTATTGGAGCAACAACCGGGTGACTTTGACGCACACTATCCGCGGGCGGCGGCCGACGCCATTCCCCCGAGCGCCTCGGCGCGCTGTCAGCGCCGCTTCGAGGTCTGCGCTGATCACCTCATCCTCCGACTTCACCTCGCCCCGAGCTGAAGTGCTGGGTTCTTCACGGACGACCAATGAGGCTGGTCAGCTGATCGACAGCTAAGCCCTCTAGCATACGAACATCTCTATCCAGACAAGGGCCAAGTTTGATGGGCTCACCAAAATCTGGAAGAGAAGGACCTGCCCCCCCCTCAACATACCGAACCGTTCGAGAAACCAGATCCGATCATTTTACAGACATTTGCGCGCGTCTCGATTTCTGACTCGTGACTCGCTCAAATCGGATCAACTTTGTTGGATTGATGTCGATAAGGCTACCAAAGGAAAAATGGAATGGACCCATTTCACAATGTCGACCCATCCGCGGCTCGGACAAATTACGTCGAGTCGCAACAGGAAGAGACAGGGCAAGCAGACTTTGAGCGGCGGCTTAGAGAGCCTCAGCCAATCCTTCGAACATCAGCTTCACCCGGGGCTGGATCGACCCGCACTGTGACGGAAGGCAATGTGAGAGCGCAGTCTATCCAGGAGAACGAGCGGTGCGCAGCTGCATCCTTTGTCAGAACGCGCGCTCAGCTTGCCGCAACGCTGACCTGCGCAAACGTTGCGGAACTCAGAAGAGAAATCGAACTTGCTGCGCAAAGATCAGCACAATGGTCAAGCGCGACTAGGCCGTCAGCCAGCGGCGTCGATAGTGGTCGCGTTTACGACGACGTAGTGGCATCGTCGTACGCGGAGCTGCAGCGCTTTCAAGACCACGCCAGCCATTGCAAGCCACATGTGCTGGACCGTCAAAGCGCGTTGGACCATTTGCGTTCCATGGCGGCTTTGCGTTTCGACGCCGCTCCCTGGAATATTTGGGGAGGCCAACAACTTGATCTGGGTCGCGCAGCGGCAGAGCACATGAGAGGGGACACCAATTCTTCACCTTTTGTATCACTGTCCGAGGACGCTTCACAACTGCTCGTTTCGCCGGACGATGACGACGGGTATGGCGCCAAAGCAATCGCGGAAAACGCGAACGAGTTGCACACTTACACGGTGCCGAGGGTCACCACTTGGACGGCCGAAGAGATCGTCAGGATTCTTGAGGACGGGACTGAGAATGATGAACCCAGTCTAGCATGGGTGAGCGATACCCCAACTGAGGAGCGGGAGGTACTGTTTCTGGGCGGGAATCTGGATGACTATCGGACCGCTAGCGAATCGAATCCATACAGAAAGTCAGAGACAAGAGGCTGAGGTAGAAGATCCAGAGAGGCGATATGTCTTGTTGCGATGCTCGAAAAAATCGGAAGCAGCGTTTGCGGCATCTATGATAGTCCGATCGAAGTGGCGAGCGGTGGAGCTGGCCGCGTACCGCACTTCGACAATCAGAGTTTCCCCCGAAGCCTGTACCGTTTTCAGATTCGCCGCGCTTGTCGTCGGACTGAAGACAGGGTATTTCGCTCGCCAAGATCCCAATATAGCACCGCTATAGTCTGCAGAGCTTCATGCGCGAGTCTGACGGCAATGCCAGCAGAGCAACAACGAGCTTCGCGCGACGGTGACGCAGTCATCATTGCACGAGGTGTCGCAGACCAATCTGACGACGGTCATGCGTGGCGACGACTATGCCGGTTCGCAGATCCTTTTCTCGTTTGAACCGATGGAGGCCGGGCCCCTGCCGCTACACGAGGGCGTCGCAGGCTGGTTGAGCAGGTCTCCAGCATGGCCGTGTCATATTCCGTTTGGGGGCGCTGGACGAAATAGCGCGCTAGTGCGCCAGAGGGTAGCCCTTGGCCGGTCCGAGCCGATCAATGATATCGAGGTCTACCTCGCCTACCAGACCCCGTTGCGCGAGCCATTGGAGCTACGTGCGCTTTCTTACTGTCTCTCACGTCGCCCGAGACGACGTTGCCGGGGCCATGGCGACGGTGCCGGGCGAGGAAGCTAGAGGCTTTGCGGACTATTTGGCTACACGTTGGCATCCTTTGGGCACCGTGCTGAGGCGCATTGCCTCGGATGACCATGCAGAGATGGAAGATCGGCTCATCGCGCGATGGGCGATGAGTTTCAAACTCGCCTGAACCAGCGGCTCGCTGAAGAGGGTCTGACGGGCGACGCCGCTGCCGAGCGGACGCTTGACCTCAAATCGTCAGTGAGATCGCCCGGGAAATCAAAAGCAAGGTCATGCTGCCGGGCGGTTGGGAGGCTTAGTGTCGAACTGTAAAGATCGGCCAGACCCATGATACAGATTGCTGTCATGAGATCGCACCCCTACGCAATGACGGCCCTGCCGAGGTGATCGGCTACGGAGGCATCGTCTATCGGCGATGCCATCGTTACTTAAAGGGTGATGGCGACTGAAAGGTACATGGCTGCGGTACGCCTATGTAAGGCTTCGTACCGCAGTTGTACCTTGGCAGGAGCGCCTCGCCATCCGCTTTGAAGAGGAGCAGCTCCGACCTCATGGGCCGAAGGAACTTAAGGAAGAACGAAAAGCCCCAGCACGTTCTGCGAGCCGTGGAAGCCAAGGTGCTGAGGCCGTCGTAGCCTTATCCAAGAGATGCAAACGGATAGGCGGCGTCATTGTGCATCGCGAAGTCGATTCATCAAACCGGCGGGGATGATTATCTCGCTGGCTTGCCAACCATCCGAAAGCCAAGTCTCGCCGGACGTTTGCCCGTTGGGTTCACGGCGGACACAACCATAGACCCTTCACGCCGAGCGCGACGACACCGTTTGGCTTCTGCCCTGAGATGAACATCCTGAACTTGTAGTCGGGTGGCGCATCGTGGTCGCGATAGCCTTTGTCGAAAACGAGGCGCTCGATGATGTTGCCGATCAGCGCCTCCATGTCCGGATCACGGTTTTGAGCGTGTGGCCGTCATAGGGGTTGCCGGGCAAGGCCTTCACATGGGTGACGAACTGGCCGCCGCAGGCCGGCGATAGCGTCGTGGCGACCGAGACCTTGACGCCGAACTCGTAGGGCCGGTGCACCTTGCCTTGCCGATGCACTCTACCTCCGGCGCGTGCAGCGAGTAGACCTTCGGTCCTCGCTGGCGCTGCTTCTGGTCAAGCACCCCTCGCGCCAGCGCCAGCATGCGGTCGAGCGCGATCTCATGAAGCAAGCCGACGCTGCCTTCGAGCTTGCGGGTGATATCGCGGATGACGCGGCCGAGATAGGTTCGCAGCGTCCTCAAGGCCCGGTTGGCGCGCTTGAACTGCTTGGCGTGGGCATCGCGCTGGTGCTTGATCAGGGCGAACTTGCCCATCGACAAACATAGTATGGTCGGTGAGCCCGCCAGCCACGGTTGAGGCGACGCCCATGGCCCCGCTGGAGCTTGCCGAACGGGTCGCCGCGAACGCGCCGCTGACAAATTTCGCGGTGCTTCAGGCGTTGCCGATGATCGCGGAGGCCAATCTGCAGACCGGGCTTTTGATACAATCCCTGCGACCGTCGCGCAGAGCGACAAGGAAGCCAAGCGGCGCATCCACGCGTTCCTTGATCGCAAGACCGCTAAGGTGAAGCCGACATGAGCGCAAAGCCTGATAGGCCTTCGCCGCTCGCCGGCGCGCATTTGCTTCGTCCGATCTCGTTCGGCAATCCCGAGATGACGGTCGAGCGTCGCGCCGACGGCACGATCTACCTTCGTCCGAGTCCCACATTCGCAAAGCCGAAACCGGAACGCTCGTGGTCTATGCCGACAAGATCATTCGCAAAGAGACGAATTCCGAGACCGGCGACGAAGCCGAACGGGCGATTCCTTTCATGAAGGGCTACACGGTCTTTAACGCTGAGCAAATCTACCAAGGGATGTGCAGGGTAGGTTCTGAACGTCGGTCGCTCTGAGGTTGGCAGTGCCGCTATTCGAATTTAGTTCTATGGGCATCGCCGCAGTCGCGTTGGCCGGCGGCGGCGGAGCAATCGCTGCCCCCCCATAGCCGGTAGTTTGTACCTGCCGCTGAATAGTTAAGATACTAGGAAGACCGTTCAATGATCAAGCGACGGTCACGCCGAGCTATCCCGCCGGAGCGCGCAATGCATTCGCGAAGGAAGCCTCTTGTCTTCGTGATCAATTGAGGGAGCGCTGATGATGCAAGTCACCGCTTTGGCTACTTCCGACGCGTGCGCGACGAACCGGGGCGATGCGCAGTTGTCCGATCGACCCGTAGCGATTCGGCATCTTGCCGTCATCCTCGACGGCAACCGGCGGTGGGCGGAACGACTCGGCCTGCAGTCGATCGAAGGCTACCGGGCAGGGGGACGCAACGTTCATGCCCTGTTATCGTGGTGCAGCGAGGCCGGCATTCCGATAGTCACTCTATGGCCGCTGTCCGCAGAAAACCTCACTCGCGATCCGGAAGAACTGCACGCACTGCTGACCGTCATCGCCGATGTTTTTGAGGAACTTGCATGCAGCCACCTCTGGCACCTGCGCGCGATCGGCGACCTGTCCCGTCTTCCGCCCGATGCGGAGCGCCGCATTCGCAACGCCGAGTGCCATACTGCAGGCATTGCCGGGCTCGACGTGAACATCGCCGTCGCATACAGCGGCCGCCTCGAATTGCTGCATGCCATCAGGACGCTGATCGCGGACCACCTCACGGCCGGCACCGTGGACACGCTGCAAACTGACCTGGGTCCTGAATCGATCGCGAGCCGGCTCTATACGGCAGGGCAATCCGATCCGGATCTCGTCATCCGGACGTCCGGAGAGCAGCGGCTGTCGAACTTTATGCTTTGGCAGTGTGCGTTCTCCGAGTTTCATTTTACGCCGGTCTGTTGGCCTGATTTCAGCCGCGCGGATTTCGAGGAGGCGCTCACGGTCTATCGGTTGCGGCATCGCAGATTCGGGCAATGACGTCTCCCTATCCCGAAGGATGGTTCGCGATCCTGGCCAGCGACAAGATCCGGCCGGGCGAAGTCGCCGCCGCGGGTCTGATGAACGAGGACGCATGCTCTATCGTACAGACGCGCGGGTATATGTGACGTAGTGTCTGCACCTCGACACGCATTTGGGCTACGGCGGTTGCGTCGACGGCGAAGATCATCTCGTCTGCCTGTTCCACGCATTCGCATACGACAAGCAAGGCGCATGCGCACGCACGGGGCGCGGCGACCGGCCGCGGCGCGTCTCGCTCGGGCACCGCCGGCCCGCGCACGAAGTCAACGGCCTGCTGTACATGTGGCATCGCCATACGGGCTCGCCGCCGGCGTAGAAGCGACAGAATCGACAGTAACGATACGTCCCGGAGATCGCATATGAATCAATCGGCACATCCGAGCAATCCCGAAAGCAGGCTCCTCCCCAACAGCACACTGCTCGGCAGCAAGCTGCGTCTTCCAGCGTTTTACTATCCGTTTCCGGAGGAGCGCGATCCGAATACCGACGCCGTGGAAGCGGAAGTCGTGGAATGGGCGGTCCGCTATGCGCTCGTCGGGCGCGGCGGCAAGGGTGAAGCCATGCTGCGCGGCCTCGGCCCAGCCGACGTATGCGGCCGGATGTATCATTGCAGGAACCGCGAAGCATTCCTGGCTGCATCGATCTGGAGTGCGTGGATGTTCCTGGTGGACGAGCACTTCTGCGAGACCGGCGCGTATCACGGTTCGCCGGGCCGACTTGCACAATTCCACCTCTGGCTAAGGGCGATCTTGACCGATCCGGGCGGATACGACTGGCGGTCGATGTACCGGGAGATTGTCCGCGGCCTTCCGGCTGAATATGCCGAACTTTGCATCAGGACGGGAGAGGCGACCACCGACATGGCGCAACGCATCGAGAAGGTGAGCAGCCCGATGCAATACGTGCGCTGGATGGAAAGTATGACGTGCTATTTTCTCAGCACCATCTGGCAGCTGGGACTCGACATGAGCGGGCCGCCGCCAAGTGTGCAGGAGTATTTGCTCGGCCGGGCCAGCTTTTCCGGCGCGCCACCTACCTACGCGCTGGCCGATATCGTCGCCGGATACGAGGTGCCGGCCAACGAGCACCAGCGCGTCGAGGTCAGACGGCTACAGACTCTCGTGGGTATCGTCCTTGGTCTATGCAACGACGTCATGTCGTTCCCCCGCGAAATCGGCGTAATCTGGAATCTGCCGAACATCCTGATCGCACAGGGCATGTCGCAACAGGAAGCTATTACGAATACGGTGCGCATTCACAATGATGTGGTCCGCGAGTATCTCGACCTGGAGGCGCGGATCACGCCTTGGTCGGGTGCCGAGCTTCGGCGTTTCCTCCACGACATGGGCACGCTGATGCGTGGTCACTACGACTGGGCACGCCAGCAGAAGCGTTATGCCGCGACTGACAACTATTTCTTCGATGCTCCGGTCGAACCAGACGAATTTCGGGCCGCCTGAACAGGCCAGCGCACGGGCGGTCGGACGTCAAAGATAATTGAGCAGGGACGGCATTGTCTGACTGCGCTGTTCAACCTGACTATTGATACGGGCGGCGACGTCACGCCGCCATCATGTCAAACTCGACATGCACGCGGTCATAGGGGAATTCCACACCCCCACTTTCGGTGCGCTCCAAAATCCCCGCAGCAGGGTCACGTCAGAGTGGAACCCCCTTGAAGTCACGATCGACCCGACGTGCGACTTCCCAGATCGTCAGGGGGCCGGTTCCGGTCATAACGCGCACAATTTCCATGCGTTTGGGCGCAAGCACTCGCCAAAGATCGCTGACGCTCTCGAACGAAATTCGGTCGTCGCCGGCTTTACGCTGCCCGTGCGCACTCGCCAGGATGCGGCGCATCACGTCGCTTTGTGTCTCGACGCTCAGGATAACCGTCCGCATGCTCTATCTCCGTTTATTCACGTCGCGCGAAAAATCCGCCAGCAGCCGCTCCAGCCCACGAAACGCATATGGGCTTTCCTTGCCATCCAGATGGCGATGATCGCCCTTGCCGCGTTCATTGTCGTAACGCACGCGTCAGACGCCGTTCACCACATAGGCGAGCTGAACTGAAGCGCTCATTCACGATGTTCCAGTCGATCAGCGCTGCCGACCGCACCCGCGGATGACCCATGTCGATGATCTGATCAAGCGGCGGAAGCAACAAGTCTTTCTGGCGATCATCCCGCGGCTTGCTCATCGCAATTCGCAATGTCGACGACGCCGTCAGGGAATCACGAATCGCCCAAAAGCAAAACCAAAAACGCAAGAAAGCGAGGTCCAATATCCCCCTTTCCTACAAAATTGAATGCTACATCAAGACCAATTCTGCTTATTTCTCAGATCAATCCGCATTCTTCACGGACGACTCATTGCTTGAAGAAAATCCAGTCCTTGCGACTGTACCGAGCGGCGAGGATTCGCGCGGGCGCGCGGCGCTTGTCGCCAACAAGGCCCGCGCGGTGCACTTCGAGCCAGGCATCCGCAACACACCGCGAATAGCCTAAGCTCACATCACTAAGGCGCCGCGCGACCGCGAGAATTGCCACCAACCCCGGTAAGGCTACGAACGATTCGAGTTGCAATGAAAACCCTCGGCGGCAAGAACCGGCGCGCCGCCGCCTCAGCTCGGAAAGACAAAATGGGCATTGGCGCTTGCAGTCAATGCGCTACAAGATCGGCCGCGCTCAACAGCTATATCGCGGCGATGGCAAGTTCTAGCCGGGAATGTAGTCCTGTTCCCTGCCAGCATGCCACCGTGCTCGAGTCGGTCGAAGCCGTGTGGTGCGGCCTGCAGCGCAGCCGAACAAAAGAATGGAATTGCAGCGATCTCCCCAGTCGCCATCTTGGACATGAAGAAATTGCTTGTCCATCTCATCACGGAAGGTGACGTAGGGCCGTTGGCAGCACACGTCGGGCCTCGAACCAATGCAACTCACTGGTCCGGTGCGGACGACATAGTCGGGGTTAACACGTGATGTTCGATGCTCCGAGAAATGCGTCGGCCATTTCGGAGCGGAGCAGACGCAGACCATAAGCAGCGTCGCTCGTTCTGCGCGACTTAAGATCAAGGCGGCCGCGATGTCCGAGCTTATCCATGCCGTAGATGGACCCAATCAAGAAAATCAATTTTACCACTTGTGGCGTAGTCATATAGTCCTTGAAGGACGGCTGGGGCCAGCCTAGGGAAGCGACTCTCGAATGAAAAGATTCGTGTTTGTGACTGCGAGCGCCCTCGCGCTTGGAACGGCGGCGGTGCCGACTTTTGTTGCGAAGGTTGCCGCGCAACGGGTCACCACCACGGTGCAGGTAGCCGATACGTCATATCCTCAATGCGCGGATGACCCGTTGGACGGTATCTGCGATCTCTTCTTTTGTTTGACCGATCCGTCGTGCGTGCAGCATTAATAACAGAAAACAAACCAAGCAGAGAATAGGATGGAGGTCTCGTGCACCGGCCGCTCGCGGGGACAGCGGCCGCGTCCTCTTCGCGTACGAGGGTGCGCTGCTAGATGGTACAAGGTGCGCCATCTTCAGTGTCTTCTCAGATGACAATTCCGCCCGACTAAGCCCACAACATAAGAGACAGCAAAGTTTGCGGATACTGCCGTTACTTGGGCATGTTGGTACTCGCCCGGCACTGCGGTCGGGCTGGCCGAGAGCGTAGGTGTGCGTAAGGACCCCTAACGTCCGGACCGTTTCCCGCGCTGGCCATTCCGATCGAGAGCGCCCGGCCTTCCCAACGATACTCGATTGTGCGCTCAATAATCATATTTAAACACCATCGAGATCGCGCGCGCTCTTGAGCGGGCTTTGCTGTGACACCGGAGGTCGGAGGCCAATGGTGCTTTCAGAAAAGGAATGGACAGCGTGAAAAGGGATTGGGCAGGCGTCACGCCCCGTACGGGCTGACTACATCAAGCGGGATCTCATCGAGCCCCGCTGGATTGGCTCCCGGCCGTAGCGCGAAGCACTGAATATGCGCCTCGCCGGGCAGGATGCCTCCCGGTATCAGACCGGGTGCTCGCCGACTCGCAAGATGAGCCGGACCTCCTGTCGCTTGCAATTGCGGCCAGCGCAGTGCTGTTGAGCGCACTCGAGTGCGCGCCAGATCGGAGCGGAATTCCCATCGAGACAGACAAAACCGTTCGATGGCCGGAATCTCAAACAGTCCAGGGCACTGCTGGATGATCAGGCACAAATCCATCCAGGACCGCCTCGATTGCCCGAAGGTTCTGGCTGGGTCTGGCGTCGGAACAGGCGCCAGGATTCGGCAGCACTAGCGCAAGATTGAAGATGCTTGTGGAGCGCGAGCTTGCCTGTGACGAGGTCCTGGTCGGCTTACTTCATCATCGCCTCGACTTCCGCACGAAAAGCCTGGCGCGAGGCGTCCCGTGAATAGAACATGTGCCCGCCCGGAAACACCATAAGTTTGACACGCGGTGTGGAGGCAAATGGCGGCAATTGATCAAGCACGATCTGTGATCCGAAATACGGCGTGACGAGGTCAAAAAGGCCATGCGCGACCAGCAATTTCATCTTGCGGTCCGTTGCCAGGATCTGGCGCAGCTCCGAAAGAGACTCCGGAGGGCTACGGCCGAAATCCCAAGCCGGCCGGACCGTGTCGTTGAGCAGCTCATAGGACCCATCCGGTCGCCAATTAAGTTTGCGCGTGAGGAGATCGACGGTGGCGCTGGTCAGAGGCGCCAGGAGCGTATCGCTCGAGGGATCGCCGGACAGCTGGAAATCGAACTCCGGATATGGATCGAGGCCACGCACTGAGGCGTCATAATTGCCGATTAACTTGCCGTTCTTACGGTCGAATTCACGGCGGAACTCGGCGAGCCCAAAGCGGCCCGCGAGCCTGCGACTGACCGCTTGGTCGATGCCGGTCAGCGCCGCGGCCTTGTCGGCCAGACGCGTGGTCGCTTCCTTATCCGCCTGGCCTTTGATGAGGTCGACCAGAAATTCGCCGCGAGCATAAGCTTCTACGTCGGCGAGATCGGCTCGCTTCACCGGGCTCTCGGCTTCACGCATGGTCGCGACATAGCTTGGTAGCCTTGCGACGTATTGCAGTAGGCTCGTGCGGGCAAACTGGCTGTAATCGAATGCTGGCGAGACCATGATCAGGCCCTTGATGCCTATGCCCTGCCGCGTCTGCAATTGGTGGGCAACCTTTGGCCCGCGAATGCCGCCATAGCTTTCACCCGCGAGATACTTCGGCGACAACAGCCGGTCATGCTTTTCGAGCCAGCGGCGAACCACCAGCGCGAGCGCGTTGACGTCGCCCTCAACGGAATAGAGCCGCTTGCGCACATCCTTGCCGGTCCCCACGAAACGGCTAAAGCCAGTGCCCACGGGATCGAGAAACACCAGATCGGTGAAATCGAGCCAAGTTTCTGCGTTTGGCCTTACTTCCGGCGATGTCGATGGCGTGACCTCGTCAGCATTGATTGGCAGCCGCCACGGTCCGGCATTGCCGAGCTGCAGCCAGGCCGATGATGAGCCCGGTCCGCCGTTGAAGAAGAATGTTACCGGGCGAGTGCCGCGATCGGTGCCGTCAAGCTGATAGGAGGTGTAGGCGATGTCGGCCTGCGGCTTGCCCTTATCGTCAAACAAGCGGATGGAGCCAGCGGTCGCGATGAAAGAAAGCGTCCGCCCAGGGAGCTCAAGCGTATGCCTGGTGCTGGAGTCCGGCGGCAGGCGATGCTGCTCGGTCGCCGACGGCATACTCGGCGTCTGGCCGGCGCCACCATTCTGGCCGTCCGCCGTCGTGATCTGGGTAGGCGGCGGCGGATCTGCGGCACGCGCGCTCCCCATTACACCGCAGGCAAACAGGATCACCGCAAGAGACGTGCGGTGCGGCGCGGTCAATTGCATCGAGTTGCTCCTGTCCCGACGCGCACTTTGGTGCGCGTGGCGTCTGTCAAACCAGCTCTAACCACTAGCTCAGGCCGGAAAGCAACAAACCTACTAGATCCAGTAGTCATCACCATCGTCAGATGCTCTATCAATCACGATGATAACCTGTCGCTGGTAGGCGACGAATCGAATGGGTGCAACGATCGAATAGGTTGGATGAGAACAGCCAGCTACAGCCGATCCGTACGAAGGTGACATTTGGACCTGGCCCGTGGATCACCATACCGGCGGACGGCTTCTGCAATCGTCGAAAGAGAAAGACCTGACAGACGACCGCGCTCGATCACAGGTCGGAGGGCTTGCACGACGGCGGCAACCGCAGAAGCGGCCTACATGAAGCACCGCTAAACCGACAACCGCCAGCGGTTAGCACCGAATCCCCGATCGCTTGTGCGAACGGCCGCCGGACCAGAAAGCGCGCCGACTATCGTCAATCTGCCGATCGTCTTGCCGACGAGCGCGGCCGTCGGGGGACCGACTACGATTGCGGAGTGTTCGTGGTGGATGGCACGCGGGCACTGGTTCGGCCGATTGGCGCAAAGACGACGGCCAGCGGTCCCACATCGACAACCTCCGCGCGATCGGCGACCACTCCAAAACCTAGTCAGGGCTCATCCGGCTTGGACTGATCGAGCTGGCTGGAACGGCTCTCGCCGATAGATCGGCAAAGCGCCGTACATAATGGTTGTAGACGCGGACCGTCTGGCAGTCGTAAACGGAAGGGGACCGGCTCGTCGAGCGGTCCGAGGCTCGGACCTGCCGGTTCAAAATTAGATCGTGAGTGCCCTGGCAATCACCGTCGAATGGACGGCGATCCTTTGGCCCATGCACAAATAACGCGACCTCATCGCGGCGAGGTCGCCCCCGATGCCGCGTCACTTGGCGAAACGATTGTCCCGTTTGGGCAAGGGCGCATGCGCCATAAAGAACGTGTACAGCAGGCAAAGATCAATCAGCATCGTGGCTGCCATGACGCTATAGGCCCATGGGCTTTCCATCAGCTTCAACTCGATCAGCACCCGCGATAAACCGAAGCCCACGACCCATGCATCGAAGCTCATGCAGATGCGGCGGAAGGTCTCCGCATCGATCCGCCGGATGATATAGGATCCCGCCGGGATACCCAGTACGACGCTAGGAACAAAAACATAAAGCAGGCTCGCGCTTTCCGAGACGAACAGGCCGAGCTTGTAATAGACGATGGCAGTCACGCTCGATTCCACCACGCGAACCAGCGCAAGGCCGGCGCGAAACTCGTTCTTGACCAAGCCCTGGTTGTTGAACAGCATCGCCAAGGGGGGGCCGGAGATAGTCGTCACGGAATAGAGGACGCCCAGCATCGAACCGAACGGCAGACCTATCAGCCAGTTCGCCCTGATCGAGCGCCGCCACCCCGCCGCCTGCAGCAAGATCAGGGGCAGAATACCTAAGTAGGTAGCGAACTTCATCCAGCCCGGCTGAAGCGAGGCCAGAACATAACCACCAATCGCAATGCCCGGTAAGAGCCCGAGCAAGATGGGAAGCACCCGTTTCCAAACCGCCCGGACACCGTTCAGATTGATCAAGAGGACGTAGAAGTTGACGAAGACCTCGATAATGACGATCGCGGGATTGAGGATACGATTGGTGTAGACAATGAGGGCAAGCGGTACTGTGAGGGACGAAAAACCATAACCGATGGCTCCGTTCACAAAGGCCGCAAAAAAGGCCGTTGCGGCCAGAAAGATCGCGGCGGCATCGAAAGGGGGCATTTCGTTAGCTTCCAGTTTCGGCGTGGCGCCGGACAATGCGTTACGCCACCAGGACGTGAGTCTTCATCAGGCTCGCAGCGGCTTCATATCACTCGCAAATCAGCTCCGGTTGGCCTTCAAAGTAGCGGGGGCTGCAGTCAAGCACCGAGCCTTAATAGGTGCGCCCGCTGCCAACTCCAGATCGATCGCAACATCCCGGGAGCCGTGCGGTGTTTCCCACTACCTGACCAGGACAACTCAGCCAATATGGGGCGATATCTTTTTTTATTGTTTGCGATCGAACCCTTTACAGCCGTCCCTCGTATCGAAATCTCCAGATCGAGCTGTTACGGCCTTCGCTGCATCGGTGACCGCTGATTTGGCTCAGCCCTCGGGATTGGTCGTCCATTCACATACGCTCCATGATGGGTCCGTCGGTCCGCTTACTGAAGGCGGGCTCTTGCCGTCCAGTGTCGGACGACCGGCCTTTAAACGGACGTATCCAAGCGCTGAGTTATACAGGCAACGTGGTCTGAGGTTGCCGAAAGCAAAAGCTTCTCCTCTGAGAGCCAATGAGGCAACGAAAGTATTGCTGTATTCGTTGAAGGAGCATGACTTCTCTCCTGGCGCGTGACCTGTCTCTTGGACCATCTCGAAGGCATCGACGTCTGCTCGCAGATCGCCGATCTGCCGATCCGCTTTCTCGTGCAGCGGGATGCCGACGCTCCGTCGGTCCCATCGCGGTGGCAATTTGGACTATCGCTCGTAGGCCAATCCTATCGGCGCGTACCAGAGCGGCGTCCATCAGCTGCGCGGGGTCGGGGATCATTTTGAGCCAATGTTCGACCTGGATTGAGAGGCCGGCCGACACCAAGTCGGCACCCGGGCTACTCTGTTCAGCCGTGTTCGGTTGGAGAGGTCTTATGTCAGAAACGATCAGGCTCGCTCTGCCGCGCCTTGCCGCGACGGCGAACAGGATTCCACGTCCGTTGGGGTTGGAGCAACCAGTATGAGTCAGGAAGACGCCGCTCCATCAGCTACCAGGATTAGTTGGGGGATCCTGCTCAGGCTCGGCGGAGGAAAATCACGTGCTGCAGGCCTGGAGGCCCCTGCATGGCCGTGTAGTTCACGCCGTGAATGGTGAGATTTGTCTGCGGCTGAGACGGGTTCGGCAGGACGTTGTGCAAGCGCATTCCTTCAATGAGGTCTGGCGGCGCCCATTGGTCGCCATGCTGCCAGGGCCCGGCGAGGCACAGTGATAGATTAGGCGGGGCAGGCGCCGCGTCAGCCGGTTGATATGGCGAGCCCAAGATCGACTCCTCGAGGCTGTGCTCCCAGCATGCCGAACTTGGTTGATTGACGCTTGGCGCTGGCAAGTGAGGCATTGAAGGGCCGCTCTGCCAGACGTTTGCCGCACCCCAGCTGTCGGCTGGCAACGGGCCGGCTTGATCCACCGCCCGCCAAAGCTCCTCTGGATCGAAACTTGCACTGGCGACGGAATGGTCTGCCCCTCCGCCTGGCCAGACCCGCCCGCACCGCGGGTAGCCTCGCCGAGCTCACGATACTCTCGAAGCGCCGTCAACGCGGCCTTCATTGGACGGTTGTTCGGGAATGACTTGTTGGCGTGAGCGAGCAGCGAGTTGTGACCGAGTGCAGCAATCGTTTGGCCGGGCCCGAGGGAATTCGCCAATCTTTGAAGAACCCCAGCATAATTCTGGGCAGACGTCGATTTCCATCCATGACGCTCAGCGCCTGCCCGGACCGCAGCGTCGATGAGGCTCTTGTCGTCCGCAGAGAGTTCATATCGCCGCTCGTCAGCGGATGCGTCGGGCTCGCGATATTTGCGAACCGCCGCCAATGCAGGCCTCATGGCTGTGACGCGCGGAAAGACCTTTTCGGCATGAGCGACCAGAAAATTGTGATCGAGCGCATCAATCGTTTGACCCCGAGAGTCGAGATCATTTCCCAATTTGCGAAGAGCAATCGCATAACCCAGGCACGTCTTTTCTTTCAGAGTCCCGTGCTCGGCCTCGGCCTTGATCGCGGCCTCGATCAGGCTCCGGTCTTGGTGAGACAGATGAGGATACCGGTCCAGAAGCGGCGGAGCCGCTGCGATGGGAGCGCTATCGGCTCGGCGCGCCCGGTCCAGGTTCTGCTCAAAGTCCTCTTGCCCGGCCTGCTGTCGTTCCAGCATGGCGTGGTACATATCCCGCCACCCCGGGTCGAATGGATTGAAATTGTGCGGGTCCATTCTCACCTCGTACGTTCGCAGCACGACTAGCCAGTCTAGTCGTGCTAGCTTTCGACAAGCTGACGAGCCCGCCCTTGCGTCCGGATTCAATTTGGCATTGTGCTACGGCAGGAGCACTTGGCGCGAGGAGACTTCGTGAGTTGGACCCGGCAGGCATTGCGCGTGAAGCGGTTGCCGAACAGGGCATCGCGCTGCAGACCGCTTCATAGCCCAGACCCGGCAACCCCGCAGGTAAATGGACAGACGATTGGGGATGCCCCCATGTTGATCTCGCAAGCGTCTTATCGCGCGAAGGGCGGAAATGTTCGCAGAAGAATGATTTTATAGAACGCCCGGCTGCGCCGGATATCCGAGCAAGAGTCGGCCAGCGCTCTGAAGTGTTCCCTCGCTGAAGACCGCATGCTGGGCCACCACGAAACTATCACACATCGCACGCGCGAGATTGCTCGTCGTGTACACCGAACCGGCTCCAGCGAGACCGCAGGCGATCTTGCAAACTTCGGCGCTCTGCCGCGCAGCGTTTGTCGCGGCTAACCGCATCAGCATCGCCGTGTTCGGATTGATCACGCCGTTGAGCGCTTCGTTCCACAGCTGATCGGTGGCCTCATAGAAGAAGGAGCGGGCGGAACGCAGCATGGCTTCAGCTCTGGCCATCTCCAGTTGAACGTAGCCACGCTCCGCCATCACCGGCGCTCCAGTGATCGAGGTACGGCTTCCGGCCATGGCAATCACGTCGTCCAGCGCGGAGCGCGCAATGCCGACGCCGACGATCGCGTGCGCCTGGGCCGCGAAAACCACGGACGGATAACGGTAGATCGGCGCATCGAGCGTCGACGGACCGCCGCGGATCAAGGTCCATTCCTCCGGCACAACGACATCTTTGACAACCAAATCGTGGCTGCCAGTGCCTTGCAGGCCGATGACGTCCCAATTGGGGCGAATTGTCACCTTCTCGGCCGGAATGACGGCGATACGAGGAAGGCCATCGACTGGATCACCTTCCACCGTGATGCCGACGCCGATCATCTCCGCACCGGGCGAGCCGCTGGCGAACGGCCACACGCCATTGACAACAAAACCGCCGATGCTCCGCTTGGCGGGCTGTAGCGGGAAAAGCGCACCTGCGTAGACCACGTCGGGGCCATTCGCATATAATTCGCCAAGCGTGTCATCCGGGAGAGCAGAGAGATAGCACGCCCCATCACCGAAGCTCGCCACCCAACCGGCGGAGCCGTCCGCCTCGGAAATGCGCTCGATCAGGCGACAAAAATCGGCCGGAGTGCGCTCCTCGCCGCCGAAACGTTTGGCGACCATGGCCCGATAGACGCCAACGCGCTTGAAGCCGTCGATGATGTCATCTGGAACCTTCTGTGCGGCGCCGAACTCGTTTCGACGCGCACGGATCTCGGCGAGGAGCGTCGACAGGGTGTCCTCGGCTGCAGCCGTAATGTCAGTCTCTCGCGTGATCGTCCCTGGCGGCGCGTTCATAGCTGGTCCTCGATGGCGTGATGCGAGTGGCGCTGCTGCACTGCGTCTTGGAGCGGCCGCGCACGTTTTGTCATGGCTTCCCAATTGGCGGTTTCACCAAGCGCCAACTACGGCAGCCCACATCTGTGAACGTCTGGTCGGTGACTGCGAGACAG
This sequence comes from Bradyrhizobium sp. ORS 86, assembly GCF_045571475.1. Classification (NCBI taxonomy): domain Bacteria; kingdom Pseudomonadati; phylum Pseudomonadota; class Alphaproteobacteria; order Hyphomicrobiales; family Nitrobacteraceae; genus Bradyrhizobium; species Bradyrhizobium sp. ORS 86. The sequence goes on from NZ_CP120699.1 coordinate 2,485,878, forward strand.
CCCCAGCCTGCGGATCCTTTACAGTCCTCCAGCAAACGACGTGCCATCGTTCTGGCTGCGTTTGAACGGAGGCGGGACCACGTGGTTCGGTCTCCTCAACGGGATGCTTGCGCCTCAGTGTCTGATTCAAGGCATAACGCGTCGTCAACCGGACATCGTGAATTGAATTCGGCTGGCGTGCATCCCGGCCGGGGGATCTACGCGGCGGGGTGGATTGTAAGTTGGATCGTCGCCAGCTCCGATCTCTGGGTATTGCGGGATCACTGTGACCTGCAAAAAAGCCGTCGCCAGTGTCAAAAACCTTCGCGCGGCGCAGCGGGGTCCGGCATCTTGGCGAAAGCGTTGGCCGATCAGCCGAGGGCGGAAAATAGGCACAAAAAAGCCCCGCCGAAGCGGGGCCCAAGTCTGGGAGTGAGCAGACATCGCCCGAGCGATGCATAAGCGAGTGGGTGCGTTGTCGGTGCGCAAATTTTGTACAGAATGGACTGATGTGAAGCCGACGCCTGGCAGGCGTGTTCTGGTAGCAACATAACGGTACGGTCCGTGCCACGTCCCACGATCCAGATTTGCCGCCCCCAGCGGAGATCACTTAGGAGGAGGCCGCAGGCTCGAACTGAGCCTTGGGTGGCCGATCCGGCTGGTCATGTTACCGCAGGCGGATCGTGAAGCCTGACCAAACTCGATCATCGGTTTCCTCGTCGCGACCTCGTTGCGTGCCGTCCTCGACATCGTCCGCCTGGTCAATGAAGGCGCAGGTGTCCGACCTCAACTAGGTTGGACTTTACAAAGAGGCGTTTCTGGTGGTGGCCGTGCCAGTGGGTCGTCGTCGCACAAAAAACCTCCGGCCGCAGCGCGGCCGGAGGTTTGCGGACGTAGGCGTACGCGTTATTGGCGTTTGCCGCTTACCGGCGCGCCGCTGGTTGCGGAATCGCCAACTGTCCCCTTGTGCGTGGCGGTGCCGGCCGCACCCTTGGTGTCCTTAGTCGATTTCGTCGATTTCACGCCCATCTTTCCACCCGTGGCGTGAGGCTCAGGGGCCAAGTCCTCATCTTCGCTCATGCCGCCCTGGATGCTCTGCGCGCCATTGCGACCCTTGGTGTCGGCTGACGGACCTTGCGCAAGCACAGGGCCCGCAAGCAAAGCCGAAAGGGCGCATGCGATCACAGAGGTCTTCACTAACGTCATCCTTGTCTCCTGGATTGAGTGTTTTGCGAGGGAACGATTTGATGATTCCCCGCGCCATTCGCCTCGACAGACCCGTCACATCGCGTCAATCGTGCGAACGGCGCGGCTGTCATAACAATCTGCTTCGTGTGGTCATCGTTGAGTGATTTTCAGGCGATTTCGCGGAATTACTCATCTCACTTTGCGGCGGCACAGAAGTTTGCGTGCAGCAACGATCGAGAGCGTCTTGTCGTGATCACAGAGCATTCAGCTGGCGTTCACCTTGCATCGCGACGGATGGCCAGCGGGGACCTTCGTGAAGTCGGGCCAGGGCCGGTTTATCAAGCGGGGTCACCTGCGACCGGGCAACGTAAGCATAAATGTCCGCCCATCGATCAAGCGGACCTCGGCGCGCCGGGTGCAGGCTGAACCCGCGATGCGCTGAAAGGAAAGCTTTGACAGTTCATGGACCCCGCCAGGCAGGATGCTCGATCCGCGCCTCCGGCTACACGAGGGCGGCTGCGTTCAGATCCTGCGTGCGCCGCGCGCTTCTTGCGCAAACGTGCGGCCGGTCGAAGACCTACCAAATTCTGCGAGCGCGATCGGCTCCTTGGCGCCACGGAGGGACCAAGCCATTCTTGCCGCGGCAAACCAATAGTCGAGTGCTCACGCGGTTTTAGTGAGTTCGGTTGCCTTCACGTCACGACCGCAGCTCTTGGAGAGCAAGTCCAAGCTGGCGGCCAGCAGAGCGTTGGTACGATTCGTTCCAATCTGGAGCTGCGGAGACACGTTCGCGTAGGAAGCGGGATCTTCCGTACGTTTCGTGCGGTGCTCATCGGAGCATTTATCTTGGGATATGGCAGCAGAGTGCGTCTGAGCTGGTGTGACCAATATTTGCGCAATGAGAGGTTCAATTGCGATCCTAATCCGATTGGTCCATGACGCGCGGCACATAGTACCGAAGCCGCGGGGGTGATAACGAGCATCTTGCCCGACTTTCTTCGTCGCCGGAGCACACCCAAGAGGGTTTGGCGCCTTCCGGCGGCGGCGGAGATCGCAATCGACAGGATTTCCGATCGGCCGCTTCCTTTGAGGTTCTATGTGGACAAACATCCGATCAATAACAATACGGGCGCTAATGTTCGACCGTGACGGTGAATTCTGGCCTCAACTTGCTGTCTATCTCTACGCTGTGGGCGTGGCACTGTCTGTATTGTATGGCATTGGTCAACTTCTAACGACGAGCTCGCTTGACCTTGGATGAGCGGGCGTCAGGTACCTTTTCCGTATGGGGCGCACGCGACCTCAGCGAATGAGTGACGGAAGTGCGCAAACGGGATCTGCCAGCATCCGGGACATTGCAATGAACGTACCTCTTCCTCCGGGCTCTTGGCGGCAGGCAAGCAGCCTGTGACGAGGGCCTCGACCAAGGTTGGGAATCGGCTCCTGGCCGCACTGGCGCCTGCAGACTTCGGTTTGCTCGCGCCCCATTTTCGCAACCTGTCGTTGAAGCCAAACGCCCTGCTGGTTCGATCAGGCGAAGAGCTCGATCAGGTCTATTTTCCTCATAGCGGCGCCGTAACGTTGATGATCGATATGCCTGACGGCCAGACAGTCGCCACCACGTTGATCGGGCGGGAAGGCGCGGTCGGGCCGTTGCTGTCCATACTTGGACACTCGCAGTCTTCAGTTACCGCCATCGTTCGCGTGGCCGGCACCGTGTCGCAGATCTCCGCCGCAAAGTTTCGGTTCGCTTACGCGCGAAGTCCAGCCATCAGGCACGTTGTCGAGCTTCACACTCGCGCGCTCTTCCTTCAGCTGCAACACGTGGCTGCCTGCAACGCGCTGCACCCTGTGGAGGCTCGTATCGCACGCTGGCTTTTGCAGCTGCGCGATCGCGTTGCGGACGACGTCCTGCCTCTCACCCAGGAAGCACTCGCGCAACTGCTCGGGGTGCAGCGGACGACGGTGACGCTGGAGATGAGCAAGTTGCGGGCCGCCGGTGCCATCAGGTCTGACCGGCGGGGGATGATCGAGATCGACCGGCCGCGGCTCCAGGCCTCGGCTTGCGCATGCTACGCGCTGATGCGTCGTCGGATCGACGGGATGTATGCCGAGGAGGGGGCAACGTCGCGGTTTGAGTAGGCCTCACCACAAGGCTGCTCCAAGGCACCGCCTCTTTCGACGACTGGCGAGACGTCCCTGTAATCGGAACGTCGTTGCCGGAAGGTGAGGAGAGGCGATCAGCGGCCTGTCGCCTCACCCCGTTTGGCGCGATCCGCAGATGCTCGTCGAGCTTGGCAATCGCGCGTAACACTTTGGCCACCTCGCGCAGCTCGTTGCGCGTGGGACCCGGCTTCATCCGCCGTGCCCCTTCAAGAAAGTCCTTGGCCTGCAGCCGCCAAGTAGACATTGCGGTTGAATTTGCATGTCGGCCATGATGTCGGTTCCATCGCAATCGTTGACCAAGCAGAGGACTTTCCTCAGACGAACGACTGTTGGGGCTTGGCGGGGCGGCACGGCGGCAAGGTGTTCGGCTCGTCGACCCACGCGTCCTGCGCGAACCACATATGATCGGCGCGGCAGATCGGGCAGTGGGTTCTGCTGAAGAAAACTGCGCTACGCCGAAAACCCTCACGATCGATCGTGAGGCCAGTCGGGATCGCGCGTCCGGTCTGCGGGCATTTGACCATCACCATACCCATGTGAGCCTCCTTGGATTTGGTTCTCGTGATTGAAACCGTCCGATTGGAGCAGCGCCACTTTAGCTGGGTTGACACAGAGCCTTCGTGACGCTCTTCCTCATCGGCTCTGCGGTGTCCTTCGCAAGTTTCTGCGCAAGCTCCAGGAGTTCGCGGTTCAGTGCCGATGTGGTCTCGAACGACCTGCGCGCCTCAGTTGCGGACAGGATGAGGACGTCCGTCACTGATTTGCTCTCCAGGAGATGGGTGAAAAAATCGATCGCGGACGTGGTATTGGCGTTGGAGAGTTCGATGACCTTGAGGCCATAGTCAGTTACGCTTCTGGCGTTCCGTGAGTACGTTTCACGCAACGTCGCCGCCATCTCCTGCGATATGGCCTTGATCTTCCTGCAGGCGTCTTGAGCGCTGGCGATGCTCTGGGCGGCGTGTTCGCCAGTTGTGGCTGGCGACGTGGCTCTCGGGAGCGTGAACAACGACATCGCGAAGCCGTGTTGTCCATTTGGTTCGCTCTCACTCATGGCGCCGTACCTTTCTCAAGCGAATACACATCCCGAGATTGCGGTCGCAAGACTGTCGCGGAGGCGGACGGTAGTTCCGCTCCGATGTTCGGCTATGAGCTGAGCTTCAATCCAACACGGATGGCAGTATGCTCGGCCAAACTCACACTGTCTGTTGGGTTTCCGACGCTTGTCCGCAAATTATTCTTGGAGAAGTCAAGACATACAATCGTCATATCTACAGAATGATTCGAAATTGCAGATAACCGGCGCGACCTGGCGCATCAATTTGGGCAGTGTGGCAGCCACGGCCGCGTCGATCAGTTCATGATTGTGACGAGCGCCCGTGAGCTAAAGAGTTCATCATTCATCTCTGACGGGGGAGGCGTTCTTCAAACATGTACCGCACGTCTGGTCAGGGCTGAGCTACGGTGTTGGCAGGCCTCGCGCGCGAAACTGGCCGGCCCCGCGGCAGAAAGCTGGCCGAGCGGATCGTCATATCGATTGACGGGTGAGACTTGAGTCGCCATCTTGAGCGAGCGGTCGATCTCGGTTCAGCGAATGGCTCTGTGGCCGCCCTATCTGATCGACCAGGACAGAGGAGCTCTTCATGCGCCGTCTTCTGTTTGTATGCGCTGCTGCCGCGCTGGCAGCGGCCGGATCAACTTCCGCCGCCGCTCGAGATTATCCTTACTGCCTGCAGGGGCGGATTTGGGGTTATCCAGGCAACTGCCAATTCGCAAGCTACGCGCAATGCATGGCGACGGCTTCCGGCACGTACGCTTATTGCGGCATTAATCCGAGGTTTGCCTTTGCGCGCGAGCGTCGTGTCTATGGGCGGCCCTACTGACCCAAATGCTCAGCGGTCAAAGCTGGTCGAGGGCATGACAAGCCGGCCTGCATGCCGGCTCGCGGGGCAAAGCCATCCTAGTTCTGCCAGTTGAGCAAGGGGACATCACCCCGACCCGCTTGGCGGCCAGCGGCATAGATCTTGAACAACTCGACTCCAAACGCGCCGATCGCATCGGCGTCCGTGCGACAGCGTCACGATCGACCGCGGTATCGACGGACGAGCGACGAGTTGCCCGGAGGTCAACAGAACGAGAAGCGCTGCAGAGTTTCTCGCGCAACACAAGGTATGTCGAACCTGATCGGTGCGAAGAGTACCGTTGCCGTCGAGGAAGCCTCCAATCGGCAGGATCGTTAAGAAGCGAGCGTGCATGTGATGCACTCCACCTGGAGAGAACGATGGGTTGATCGCGGCCCGTTCTTGACGTTGATCGAGCCCGATGACGCGAGATGCCAAGCTTGGTTGCGCCTTGCAACATCAGGCAGCCCTTCGCGATTCTCTTCTAGAACGATGGCATCAACAGCCATTCGCCCTGCGAATCGCGCTCACGCTGGTGCCAGAGCGTTCTCGGTCTGTCGGACAACCCCATGCGGGCTTGGGACGCCGCGATGTCGTCGTGCCCCGATCATCTGCGGCGCCATGGAAAGCTCCTGAGATCCATCCGCCAGCTGTACGAAACGATCCAATCTGAGGCCGGGATCACACACTCCGCCCAGAAGCTCGATTGTTTGTACCCGACGTACGGTGTTCGTCGGAGCATTCTTGTCTTGCGCAGGTTTTACATCAATCATGACTGAACCATGACGACAAAGTCTCCATGAAGCATCAACAATGACAGACGAGCGCGATGAGCTGGAGCGTTGCAAGCAAGAGAATGCGCGCCTCAAAGAGCTGGTTGTATGGCTATCCGAAATTGTCTTACGCGACGTCGTAAAACGCGCGGAAGAGCCGAACTGCCGCGAGCCTATGGCGCAGCGCGATTTATCGCCTCCTGACAAGAGGGACCCGGCCCGGCCCTCGTTTCGGTAGAGGCCGGGCTACTGACTGCGTGATGCACAAAACCGCTCGGCCGGAGAGGGACCATGACCGACCACGTGTCCGCCGTCGTCGACGCGCCTGCCGGTTCCAGAAATGCAGCTCGCAAACCGGTGTACGGCGCATGGCCGATGCCGCACCGGCCCTTTGCGACGCGTAAGAAGCGGCCTTTTGTCGAGAATGCGATCCTGACGAGCCTCCCCCTGCGAGACCGTACCGCGATCGGAAAATGCCTTGAGCCGATTGTGCTGAAAGAGCGCATGATCCTGCAAGAGCCGAAAGGACATGTCGAGCACGTCTACTTCATCGACTCAGGGCTCATCTCGCTTAGGGTTGCCGCGGGGGGAAGCATGCTTGAAACGGCGGTCGTGGGCTACCGGGGTCTGGTCGGCGGTTCGTTCTTGTGGGGAGGGCGTCGTTCGACGCATCAATCGGTTGTGCTCTTTCACGGGCGCGCGCGCAGGATCCCTGTTGAGGATTTGCGCCGGGTGATAAAGGGACGTCCTGTGATCCGAGATCGCCTCTTTGAGTACGTTCAAGCGCTGACGTTTCAATGCGTTCAGACGGGATTGTGCGGAGTTCGGCATAATCGGGAACAGCGGCTCGCGTCCTGGCTCTGTTTGGCGAGCGATGCTGCCGAAGCCCGCATGCTGCCCGTGACGCGTGACTACCTTTCCAACGTCTTGGGACTGGGTCGTGCAGGCGTCACGGAGACGCTGATCCGATTCGAAGAACAAGGACTAATTCGCAAGATACGGGGCTTTCTGCAGATCGACGAGCGCAAGAAACTCGAGCAAGAAGCGTGCTGTTGTTATAAGCTTGTCTCAAGCGCCTACGTCTCGTGTCAATCTGCAATCTCGGCAGAAGAACCAGTTGGTTAATCGAGGCCAAGGCGCTCTTCTTCAATTTTTCAGTTGATTGGCTTGGGTCGCGATCCGTCTCAAATGCTTGCTTAAGCGGGCTGGTGAGCTGGGCGAAACATGCGCGGCGCGAGGACGACCTTGGTGTGGTTGACGCGCGCTCCTCGCGGACGAGCCGCCCGAAAAGCTGAGACGGGCCTGGGATTTTCCGAAAATCTCCTCGAGGCCAGCGAGGTGGCTGATAGGGTGATGTTCTTGCTGACGTGGACTCGCGACGTCGTCACGAAGTACACGTCATGCTGCACACGCGAAATCCGGCCTTTTAGCTTTTGCGGAAATCTTGCTCAAGTACGAAGCCAAAGTGCGATGCTGAATGATCCCAATCTCATCGCGCTTTAGGGGCATCCGCATTCGAACGGCGCGGGCAGGAGGCGCACCCTCGCGGTTATGGGCCACGATTGCCATCGCTCATGCGAGAGTTCGTCGCGTTCGAAGATCTTGGCGCCGGGATAGACCCGCCCGGCGTAAGCAACCACCAACCCCCGGTCCTGGGTCTCAACAAACGGCGTCCGAAGCGGAATCGACGTCGGGGATTTGTCGTGGAGCGAGAGGGGACTCCCGTCGGAGGCTTGAGATGGTGGCCGTCGCGGCCGATGCCTTAGTGATGCGGTGCCTTATTTGAGCATCTGTCCATCTGCCGGTCCTCTTGCCTGTGTTCTGGCTGATGTTGCGTGCAACCGAATTGCTCCAGGGAAGGTTTAAGGACCCAGCAAGACGATTATCGATGATGACAGTCACAATGTGGCGGACGTTTCAGCACGAAACGCGTCAAATATCCGCTGCGCCTTGGCGAGCGTCTCCTCGTATTCGGCCTCTGGATCCGACATCGCAGTTATCCCGCCACCTGCGTGAAACACGGCCAGACCATCGTCGATCGTGACAGTTCGAATCGCAATGTTCGTGTCCATCTGCCCATTGAAGCCGATGAAGCCGATTGCCCCGCAATAGACCTCTCGTGCCACTTGCTCGATTTCGGAGATGATTTCCATTGAGCGCACCTTCGGCGCCCCGGTCACGGAGCCGCCGGGAAAGCAGGCCCGAAGCAGGGCGACTGCATCCTGATTGTCTGCCAGCTCACCCGTAACGACGGACACGAGATGGTGTACTGAAGCGTAGGATTCGAGGTTGCACAGCGCCGGAACGTCTACTGAGTGCGGAAGGCAGACACGTGACAAGTCGTTACGCAGAAGATCGACAATCATAATATTTTCCGCGCGGTCCTTTTCGGACGCGAGAAGCAGTTCGGCGCGGCGCCGGTCCTCTACACAATCCGTAGACCGCGCACACGTGCCCTTGATGGGGCGCGTTTCGACCTGTCGTCCGTCAAGCTTGAGAAAACGCTCCGGCGAGCTCGATGCGATGGTCAGCTTGCCGTAACGCAGCAGAGCTGCAAAAGGCGCCGGGTTCAACGAACGTAGCTGGGAATAGAAAGTAAGTGGGTCGAATAGACGCGACACCCTGGCGCTGAAACGTTGCGCGATATTCGCTTGAAACAAGTCACCAGCCAGGATCAATTCGATAACGCGCTGTACTGCCGCAATGTATCTCGCGCGGCTGAAGTTCGAACGCCATGCGCCCGCTGTGCCAGGGAGCACAATTCGCGGCGACCGTGGCCTGGCCAGCAATGCAGCGAACTCATCGGCTCGACGGCGCGCACGTTCGGCTCGTCGCGCGGGATCCTGCTCTGGCCATCCGGTCGAGACGATCCAGCATCTCTTGTCGCGGTGATCGAAGCTGACGACCACGTCATAGAAGTGCAGCATCGATTGGGGCAAATGCTGACCGGCAATCGCCGGCGCCGGCAATCGCTCCAGTGTCCGGTTGAGATCGTAGGCAAGAAAGCCGGCTGCGCCTCCTTGAAACGGCGGCAGATCGGGATCGTGCTCCTGCGGATACTTGGCGAGAAGGCTGCGAAGCACTTCCCATGGGTCGCCATCCAGGGGCTCTCCATCGTAACTTGCCTGGCCGTTCTCGACCACGTAAGTGCTGAATGGTTCGCAGCTCAGATAAGAGTAACGTCCGAGCAAGGTATGCATCGCTGCGCTATCGAGAAACGTCAGATGCGGTCGGTGCGCCAGGCAGCGCATTGCGGTGACAGGCGCGATCCATTGCAATTCTCGGATGTGCGTTGAACGATTTGTCACGAAAATCACTGGCGACCGAGGCGCTTCCATTGTGAGTCCCATCCCAAAGCGAGAGCGCCGCTCGCCGGGATCCCGTAAGTCCTTGACGTCAATTGTCGGGTGGTCGCTCGCGTGTAGGCGCGGTGCGTCGGCAAAGTTGAATCATTCCTCCTATCGCCGCGTAGCGCGCATCTGTGGATACATTGTAGTCGGCCGCGAACCGCAGCTCCCGAAACGGCCTTACCAGCCTGATCGCCTGCTGGTACAGGCCGTGCGCTTTGTAGGCCGCGAGCTCCGTCTCGTTGTTGAACTCCGCATAGACCACGACGTCGATATCGTTGTCGAACTGGTCGGTCTTGCGATTGTGAGCAATCTCGATGCGGCGTGCATGCGGGATTGTGGTGAGTACCGCCAAGCCTTCGATGAGCTGATCAAGCCGAGCCTCATCCTTGGCAGCAAACAAGACGATGTGACGAATCATGGGTGAGGGAGCTTCTGTCGCAGATCGGTCAGATAACTATCTTGAGATCGACGGCTTCGCAACGCCGCTCCGGCCTGGCGCAACACGCGGGATGGCGGTTGGTGGTTCGAGACGACGAAGTGGGCGGTCGCGCTAGGAAAGATATAGTACGTATCGTACGTTTATGATGCGATTAGGTCACGCACCGCTAAGTGCGGGCGCATTTGTCCGTTCTGAACGAAGTTTGCGCGCGCATAGCGAAGCGCAATATGCCAACAACACGACGCGGAGTGCGGAATTGCCCGCGCTATTCTCTGGTTCTCGTTCTCTCGGCGGCATTCGGAAAAGGCCCTTTAAGGTGCGAACGATCGCGGGTGCGGACGTCTCTGCATGGCGCTGGCATTGAGGTACGCGGCGGGGGCGGCACGGCATGGGCGAGCGTGTCGATGGTTGCCTCGGCATGTTCGCCCTGCTTGCCGATCCGCTTTGTGCAACGAAGCCAATCGTATGCCGATGAGCGACGCTGCCGCTGAGTGCCTCGATCCGACCGCACCGGCACGCTTGCTCGCGACGACCCAAACCCTGACGCATCCGGGCACGCGTCCTCGTCGCCGGACGTCAGTTCATGACCGATGACGTGCAGGCGCTGCGCGTTTTGGGACGGCGCGCATTGGATCTTCTTGCAAGTTCGTCGCGTGACAGAAGCCGATCTGCACTATCAGGATTCGATCCATCGCGGTGCTCAAAGCGACAGGATACCTGATCAACAAACACGCAGAAACCGACCAATATCGAAGCGAAGCGCACCCTGTCATCGATGTAATCAAGGTGTGCCCAATGATTCCAATCAGACCCGAATGGTGGATACACGAGTTGCGGCATCCGCAGAGAGGTGAACGCGCGAGAGAGCGAAACGTGCAGGGCCCTGAGTTGTGCCGGTTGACGGAGACAATTGTGGATCTTTCATCTGTCGTTTTGCGGCCATGAGGCCGTCATCGCGATGATGGCATCGGGCGGAGTGAGCAATGAACCCAACCTACATCGGCAAGCTTAACCGCTATGTCACGGCCTTGGAGGCCCTGAAGGACGATGACCGGCTGCGCGGGCTGAAGCCGCGCACAGGACTCGATTTTGCATCGAATGATTATCTGGCACTGGCGAGCGCGCCGCGCATGAAAGAGGCTCTGTTCGCCGCGCTTGGGGCCGGCACGCCAATTGGCGCAGGTGGATCGCGGCTCCTGCGCGGCAATTGTGAAGAGCACGAAGCTCTTGAAGCTGAAGCGGCGCAGTTCTTCAGAGCCGAATCAGCCCTTTTCTTCGGCGGCGGTTACATCGCCAATTTTGCTGTTCTGACAACGCTGCCGCAGCAAGGCGACCTACTTGTTATCGATTCGCTCGTGCATGCCAGTATCCATGAAGGCGCGCGAGCCGGTCGAGCCAAGTGCCAGATAAGCGGCCATAACGAGCCCCAGTCGGTCGAAGACACGATTGGCCACTGGCGCGCCAAGGGCGGAATGGGGCGCGTCTGGATCGTGGTGGAAAGCCTGTACAGCATGGACGGCGATTTTGCGCCGCTGAAGGATCTGATGGCAATCGCCGAACGACACGAGGCGTTCCTGGTGGTGGACGAGGCTCATGCCACAGGCGTTTACGGCAAGCAGGGGCGAGGGCTCACCGAGCCCTATGAAGGGCGAGAAAATCTCGTGGTGATCCACACCTGTGGGAAGGCGCTTGGCGCAGCGGGCGCGCTTGTCACCGCCTCCGGTGTACTGCGTGACTTTATGATCAATCACTGCCGACCATTCATGTTCGCCACCGCGCCGTCACCCCTGATGGCGGTCGCCGTGCGGGAAGCACTGTTGATCCTGCAGGAGGAGCCTGAGCGGCAGAAAAAATTGGTCGATCTGATGGAGTTCACGCACCGGGAACTCGCTTTGTGCGGCCGCCCGACCACCTCGAACTCACAGATCATTCCTTACGTTGTGGGCGACAACGCGCGCGCGATGCGGCTAGCCTCTGCGCTGCAGTCGCGCGGCTTTGACATCCGTGGAATACGGCCGCCAACCGTGCCCGTGGGAACGGCCCGGTTGCGAATCTCCCTGACGCTTAACGTCGGACAAGACGATGTATCCGATATGGTTGATGCCTTGGTCGAAGAGACGTGGGGTGACGCGCGGTGAATCCGCTGATCGTGATCATGGCGCTGCCGCCAGAGCGACACATCCTTCCATACGTCCAACAGCTCATCCAATGGCGACGAGATACCCGTGACGAGGCAGCTCAATGATGAAGCCATGCGTTGCGCACCAATGTTGTCCCGTGGGCACGGTGCGATCGACGCCTTATGGGAGGCCTGGGCTGGTAAACAGCAGCGACGTCGATAGAAAACCGAAGGAAATGGCGTTTCTGCACGTCCCCTCTCACTGATCCGCATCGGACCCCGCGTCGGAGCGCGCAGACCCCAGAACTGGCGACAAAACCCAGCGGACACGTGAACGTCGCTACCGGAGTTAACGGAGCGTCCCGATAGGACTGGACCATGAGCGGTTGCTGAACCGGACCGGCAGAGGGATGACGGCAATCGTGCAGAATGCGCTCGTGGATCCGTCCGTATCGTACGCCGGGTGTGTCGCTTTCGCAACGTCGTAACTATTCCACTCGATCGCAAGCTGTTTTTACTTCACACCCGCGGAAGTTCCGAGCTTATGGCGGGTCCAAAGTCATGGCGCGAGGTGGACCAGACCGCTTTTGGCGTCGGCGGTCCCTTCGTTTGCCTGATGCGGGAGAGCCTATCCGAATGCCAACGCGAGCATCAATTTTCCTCACGTCGGTGGGCTGGGCAGCTGTCGTGGTCGTAATCCTGCTCTATCTGGTCTTCAGTCCAGGCTGACCGCTTGATCCTGAGCAGGATGATTTGTATCGACGGCAACGGCAGATGAGCCACGAGAATATTTGCCAGATTGTCTCGCGTCGGCAAGAAACTCCATGGGGACAATGGTATCGAGCTCACCCACCCGTCCGCGTCGATGGGCTATGACTGGTCGATCTGCGAGGATGAATTCAACCACGTCGCTGAATGGATGTTCCGATGGAAGGTGGTGCTCAGACTCGGGTCGATGATGCTGATTAGTTCTTCATGCGGTAACAGTTGAGGGCCGGCCCGCCGGACTGATCCGGCGCCATTCATGACGTTATGAACGAAGCGGTCTCCGCGCCGGGTCTGTCCTGCCGGGTTGGAGTGCACTCGATATTCGGCGGCCGGTCAAATCCAACGTGCCTCGGCGCAATCTGCCGCTCCAATCAACTCTGTTGGCTAGGGCGCATTGACGGCAGGTATTGACGCCGTCGGCCGTGGCGCGAATCTATCTTGGTACTGGCCCCGCGTTGCCAACATCACTACCAAGAGTACGAGGAGGATTAAGAGCCCACGCATATCAAAGCTTACTCCTGAAGCTGTACTGTAAGTGTGACGCAGCCCACGTTCGGCGCGTTGGCCTAGGTTGTGGCGAGAAGAGCCTATCGCCACACCCAATTTTGTAAGGCCCGCAACGGGCGAGGGCTCCTCGATCGAAAACTCGGAACTCGAATATCTCCTGTCTTCGCCGCAACACTGCGCCAAATCAAATGGTCGTTGTGCGTGGCGCGGGTGATCTTTGAGTGTGGTCGTTCGCAGTCGCGCGAAGCAACGTCCGATGTCCGCGTCAGTTCAGCATATCGACCCTGCCGGTGTCGAGCCGATAGAGGCCGCCTAAGACCTTCAGCTTGTTCTGATCAACTGCCGCGTTCAGGATGGGGGTTGCCGTTTTGAGCTTGTTGACGTTATCGATCACGTTTTGCCGGATCGCATTGGCGAACACATCGCCGCTTTGGTGGCGAGATGCCTCTACCGCGGGCCTCAGAGCGGTGACGAGGGACGAAATATGCCCCGGCGGTGGCTTGTTGTCCTTGAGCGAGTTGATCGCGGCGTCGACGGCGCCGCAACGGTCATGACCGAGTACGAAGATCAGCGGCGTATGCAGCACGGCCACCGCATATTCCATACTGGCGACGGTGTCGTCGTTGGCGAAATTGCCGGCGAGGCGGCAGACGAACAGATCGCCAAGTCCGCTGTCGAAGGCAAGTTCAGGTGCTATACGAGAGTCGGCGCAGCTCAGAACCGCCGCATAGGGATTTTGCCCATCGACCAATACTTCGCGCTCGTGCTTGAAATCGTCGCGGCGCGATACGCCCTGGACATAGCGGGCATTACCTTCCATGAGCCGCTTTAGGGCTGCGTCCGGCGAAAGCAAGTTATCCGGCTTTGGCGGCGCCTTTACGTCCTTCGCATCAACAATGCTGTTGCCAAGCAGCAAGCCGACAGCCGAAGCTGCGAGCAGCATCAGGGAACGACGAGAAGGGGAGATCGCGATCGGACGAGACATATTTGGGGAGAGGTCTGCACGCATATGGGTCATCTTATCGCGCGGCTTTGCGCCAACCAGTGGCCTCGGCCTCCGCTTCGCTGCAGAGCCAGCGCTCATCCGGTTTCTTCGTCATGTTGATTTGTCCGTAACTGAGTTGTCCGGGCAAGTGATAAACGCGCTTGCCCTTGCCGTCCACGGTGCCCTTTATCAGGCATTCGGGTGAGGGCGGGTCCGACAGCAAATCGGGTCCGAGCAGCAGTTCCTGAGCGTTGGTTGGTACCGAGCTCGCGCCGACGATGATCGTCGCTTTGTTGCGGTGACGCCAGTCCCAAGGCGCGATGAACGCCCCCGACCACAGGCCTGCATAGGCATTGCTCGCCACAACTTCATAAATATCGTAGCTATGGGTATATCGCCCCAATGAAAGTGCCCAGCCCGACCGTACCATCCAAGCGCTCACGTCTTCGCCTGCGATGAAGCAGTTGCCGAGTGACCTGCCGTACTGGTCGACACCTGTGGTATGACAGTCCCAGAGTTGGCCATTCGAATGCTTGATAAGTTCGTCGCGGGCCTTTATGCCACAGGCCCATTTCTGGCCATGGACGTCGAGGCAAATCTGATCTGTTTCCGGCGCGTCGATGCCCGAGAGCCGAATTTTGGTTTGCTCGATCTCGATCGTATTGCCGTCGATGACGCGCGCCGGGCCGCTGAGTTTTGCCGCGCAAACCGGAGCTGCGGTGACAGCGAGCAACGTCGTGATGACAACGCAGTGCTTCATCACAACAACGGTGTGCATTTGACCGATCCGCTAGTAAACACGTTCAATTCGGCCTTCCCATCGGGCCGCTTGATGGCACCATGTCTGTTATTCGGCTTGCGTTGCATCCCCATCCGGCGTCCTGCTTTGAAAAAGCGCGCGTATGAGTCCTACGCCCTGACGCAACGTGAGGTTCAAGGGATTTATTCCGATAAAGAAGTGGCTCCCTCTGCTCCGGAACCGCGACCTCGTGAATTTCGGCGCGTTCGCAAAAAAAACGCCCGGCCGCTGTTCGGCGGCCGGGCGGAAGTGAGCCCGGGAGGAGCGACGCTGTTACACATCGCGCCAACTTCCATCGGTAGAGGGAGGGCTACCGACGGCTCGACTACGGCGAGGGCATTCGCCGTAAACTGTGGTCGCGAAAAACCCGATGGCTGAGCGAAATCGGGCCTCGGATCAGTCTGGCCGACTTGGACAACGTCCCGTGAAAGTCAACCCGGCCTTTGCGTGCAACAAAGTCGGTAATGGAGTCTGTGTCTCCTTCGCGTAACCTTGGATGGCTGTCGCGTCCTTGGGAACGCCGACGACACGTCACGAGCCGGCCCATTGTCATCCGGACAAAATGTGACAGTGAACGAGCAGAGCATTCGCGTCAGATCCACCAAGGAGGTTGCCTTCATCGTTCAACCGACTTGACTGCATTGGACATTGGATCAGCGAGCTCGACTGTACGACCGCTTGGCGCCGGAAAATCGCTGGTCCGATAGTCGGTAGGCTAGACGCAGTTGAGACGTGGCTCAATTGCGCGGCGGTATGCGGCCAATATAGAATGGGTTTGGGAACATATACGAAGGTTTGCGACGTAAACCGTTCTTTGGCGGCGCGGTGCGCTCGACCAGCGGGCGTCGACATGGCTGACCGTGCCTGGATCGGTGCAATCGGAGCTCTTTTGCTGACAGGCTTGTTGAGTTGCTCGACGCACCTTAAGTGCGTCCGGGGACCATGAGCTCGTCCAGAATCTGCTTTGAAATGAGTGAGTGAAGCGCGAAGGTCCCCTTAACGGGGTGGGCTCTGCAGGAGCCAGGCACTTGCTTCTGCGACAGATACGATTGTCCTGCGCCGGAACGAAGTGGTCTGCTGGATGTGCGATCAATTTGTGCGCCGAGCGCCTCTTTCAGCGACTGTCTGGAGACGGTCGTCCTTCTGGACAGGACGGTGGCGAGTCGAGTTAAACCGCCCGAGTGTGGGGAGCTTCCGAACGAGGAAGATGAGCGTCGAACGCCGAGGCGACGCTTCTGACAAGGAACTGTGCACCGTCGCTGACGGTAAGGCGGTCACCGTCCATGATCACGACGCCGTCCGCGACAAGCCTGTCGAGCCGAGAACGGTCGATGATGGCCGATTCCGGATCCTGGCCATGAAGGCGAAGTATTTGAGAAAGATCGACGGACATGTCGCACATGATCCTTTCGATGATCTCGGCGCGCAAGCGATCGTCCTTCGAGAGCAGGTAACCCTTGGCGGTTGGGAGCCGATCGTCGATGATACGAGCGAGATACTCGCGTATCGCGACGGTGTTCTGGACAAATCCGTGGGGCAGGCGACCGATCGCACTGGCGCCGAGACCGATGAGAGCGTCCGCTGAATCGTCCGTATAGCCCTGGAAGTTC
Source organism: Bradyrhizobium sp. ORS 86 (assembly GCF_045571475.1). Classification (NCBI taxonomy): domain Bacteria; kingdom Pseudomonadati; phylum Pseudomonadota; class Alphaproteobacteria; order Hyphomicrobiales; family Nitrobacteraceae; genus Bradyrhizobium; species Bradyrhizobium sp. ORS 86. The sequence goes on from NZ_CP120699.1 coordinate 2,502,459, forward strand.
CTCCTCAGCGTGCCTTGCCGCCTCGCCAGAGCCAGCTTGTCGTCCGGGAGGGCAAAGTGATCGAGGCCAATGCGTACGTACCCGGCATCGACCAGAACTTCCGCGATTGTCTCGGCTTGGAGGTGCCGTGCGACGCTGTCAGGCAAAGAGGCTTCGTCGATCTTGCGCTGATGTTTCTTGAACGATGGAACATGACCATAGCCAAAAACCGAAAATCGAGCCGGCCGCAGCTCGAGGCACCTGGCTACGGTGTTCCGGCACGACGCGACGGTCTGCACGGGAAGGCCATATAACAGGTCGAAATTGATCCGGTTCACGCCGGCACGGCGCAGCCACTCGACCGAAATTGCGGTCTGTTCGAAGCTCTGCCGGCGATTGATGGCGCGCTGCACCAAAGGATCGAAGCTCTGGACGCCAAGGCTCGCTCGATTGACCCCGCAATAGCCCAGCGCCTCCGCCATCGGCTCTGTCAACGTCCGCGGATCGATCTCGACCGCGATCTCGGCACCAGGCAATACAAGGAACGAATAGCGTAGCGCGCCGACGAGATCAGCGAAGGTTTCGGGCATCATGATCGTCGGAGTGCCACCCCCGAAATGGACATGAGAGATCGACAGTTGCTGACCGATGGCTTCTGCGACGAGGTGGGCCTCAGTGCGCAGCCCTGCCGCATAGGTCGCGATCGGTTCGCTCCGCTTCATGACAGACGTGTGGCACCCGCAGTACCGGCACATCGAGCGACAGAAGGGCACGTGCAGGTAGATCGATGCCGACTGCCGGCTCCGCAGCGACTTGAGCCATACGCGGTAGTCTGATTCCCTGATCGACGACGAGAAATGCGGAGCTGTGGGATAGCTGGTGTAGCGCGGTAGCCGGTCCTGCCCGTAGGAGTTTGCCAGATCCGGTCGCATTCGGTTTCCTTTCTTTCTCTCCGGCGCGACTATCGGACTTGCGGCAGACGATCATTGCGCTTGCTCAAAAAAATTGCCCGGCGTGCCCATGCAACCATCCTCAAGTCGGGATCGGCTAGGCGATGACCACACGGCGCATAGATGAGTTCGCGGATGAACTGACAAGGTACGAGCGATATGCGCGTGCTACCAAGGTACCGCAGTTCTCGTGGCGGCCCATTCGCGCCTGTCATCGCGCAGAGTGGCCAAAGCCGTTCGCGCCCCCAGCATGTTCGGTGAGGCCTGTCCGTTGCCTGCGTCGGATCGCCTCGAGCCGCAAGTGACAGCGGTTCAAGGCAGGCCGTCTCGATCCGCCGGGATCGCTCTTCGTCCGTTCGCCGACGTCGTGGGCGTCTGTCTTGACACGCCATCCAGCCGAGGTTTGCCAACCGGCGATAAACGGGCATGTCGTGAGGAACTTGGAGGCGCCTTCGCGCATGCAGTGTGGTTATAGGCAACGATGCCCATCCGGCTTGGTGTGATGTGGTCCGGCGCGGGACCCGAATATGCACATTCTGCGACAATCGCCGAAGTCGCCGGTTTGCAGTTACTTGACATCGCCGAAGATGACCCGCCGTCAAGGCAACGGCCCGTTTGCCTCGGTGCCGCCGCGTGCGACCACCGCCATCGCGGATGAAAGCGCGGCCGAGCGTCGTTCGGCTTCAGCCTCTTGCGCGAGTTCCAGAATGTGCGCTCTTAGCGCGTCGGAAATCGCTTCGGCATCCTCACTAAATAGCGGATCTCCATGATCGTTGAGGGCGGAAGCAGCGTCCGCCCAATCCTCAGCTGATAGCACCTTGAGGGCGGTGGGAAAGAGATCCCGTTCTTCCCACGTCATGTGATGTCGCTCGTGCATTATAAAATTGCGCACAATGTTGCCGACATCTTGCCGAAGGATCTCTCGATCTGCGAGAACGCCATCGATCGCTTCAGCGAGATGATGCAAACGATCAGCGCCTTCGTGATGCTCACATGTGATGTCTCCGAGGCTTGCAGCCGCATCCGGATCACGGATCTTCAGTTTGGCGAAGATCAAATCTTCCTGCGGGTGATGGTACAGTTCCGGGTAGACTTCGAAGTAGCTGATAATCGCGCGAATAACTTCATAGTCGGGACGATCCCCACGTTCAAAAATATCCAGTTCGCGCTGAAGCGCGTTGAGGAGCAGGTCGATATTGCGATGCTCTCGACGCAAACGATCGACGATCATTGTAGTGCTCCCAGGCAAGAACCTTCGACTTAGACAATGTAAGCTGAAAGCGATTGTGCCCAATTGCGCTGGATCAAGCCCGATCCGAGCCGGGATCCACCGGGCGCTGCCAGCCTAAGTCGCAAAGAGGAGGCCGCAGTTCACCAGCCGTTCCGTCGCGCGCAGATCAGCTCAGGCCAATTGCGGTGCAGCAGGAAAACCGTCGACTTGCCGATCAAGCGAACGTTCCTTAATGCAACACGCTGCTTGGATGAGCTGATCTGGGAAAGGACCCGTCGCCTGGGTCCGCATGGCAGCATCGCAGCATCTGATCGATGGGTCTCGATCAATCGCTCGTGACGAAGAGGAAACCTGAGTACGTCCCGTCGGATCGACGGCGTCGCTGATTTGGTTCGCCGACGCTCATCGGCCATTAGCTTCAGATGCCCTCGATCGTGATGACTCATATCTGGCTGGCGCTGGGAGCATGCAGGAGGGAATGGCGGAAAATCGCATGGATGATCCCTCGCTCAGTGCGACATTAAGGTCGGGACGGTCATTGACCGAAGCAGATCGCGCCTCATACGGCCGAGGAGCTTTCCGTGCAGCCAGGAGGAGCTGCACGCGCTCATCACTATGAGATCGAAGCTATCGTCCATTGCGCGCGAGAGGATCGATTGGAGCTTCGACCGGCGCACCGGGAGGACCGAGGTGACCTTCGCCGCGAGGCCCAGCCTTGCCAGATGCGTTACCAGATGGTCGCAGGAGCTTTCGGGCGAGACAGTGCCGCGGCCGGTGACCATGATGATGGTGAGAGCATCGGCTTTGCGCAGCAGCGGCATAGCATCGTGCACCGCGCGGGCTGCCAGCCGGCTGCTGTCCCAGCAAATCCCGATTCGCTTGGCTGAAAAAGGGCTATGAAAGGCGTAAGGCATGAACAGGACTGGACCTCCGGCCCTAAAAAGGATCTCGCTTGGCATAACGTTATCATAGCTGTCGTGGTCGCTCCGCGGCTGCGTGACGATAGTCACGTCGTGGACGCGCGCGCTCGCGCAGAGGAGCGCGCGCGCCTCGGATGGGACCGCACTGACCGCGCGGGTCGCGTAGGAGATGCCGGCGTTCCTCGCCTCCCGATCAAAGACGCGAATCGCCGCCTCAGCTCGCTTCAGCGCCCGGTCGTGCTCGACTTCGAAAATCGAGGTGACCGGTGCGCCGCCGGTCGCAATGAGGGGCATGATCGTTCTCTCGTATCCGATCGCCGTAGCGTCGAGATGGGCACCCGTGCTGACGGCGAGGGAGATCGATCCGTTCAGCGCAGGACGCACCGGAAGTTCCGTGGGAATGTGGACCAGTATGGTTCCGAACATTGCCCTTCTCCTAACATGAAAGGACGCGTTGCCCGTCAGACCCTGGCCTTCGCGGGGACAGTTGGACGTTTCGCATAATCGTTTGCCGACTTCGTTTGAGCGAGATCAACTCGGCCGCGGCGTATTTCTTGCAATGCTCTGATGCCGAGTAAGGAGAACCGGCATGATGCCTGTCGCATTAGTAATCGGTGGAGCTGAGAAATCGAGACCCGTTCCCGCGCGTCATGGGTGGCGGCTCGGACGATGCCCCACGATGCCGTCAATTCAGACCATGCGATGGGCGATCGCTCGGGCAGGCGAACTCTACGGTGGCAAAATCGGTCGAGCGCAGCCACTACACGCGCAATGTCACCCCAATCTGCGGGTTCCGGCGTTGTGATCGACTGGCTGCGTCTCGTGCATGTCAACACAGGCCTGCTGGTCGCGATAGCTCGCGATTCATGCAAACCGCCATTCTGCCGCAGCACAGATCGGACAATGAGGCCGACCCGGAAAGCTCGTCGGAGCCTTCGCATTCCTAGCTGCCGACGTGTGGTCGTCACGGGCGCGCTGTTTGCCACGGAGTGTCGACGATGTGGCCGAGGCGTTAGACATCTACGGCGTTGCTCAGGTCCCGTCGTCGCCGCAGGAACCGCAATCGGTGCGTCAGCCGCAGTAAGGCTTGCGGCGGCAGTGCTCCGATTGAGGGAGTAAACCGCGAGAGGGGATATTGGAGCCAGTTCATGAGCGGAATGACAGTTCGAACGCATGTGCACTCAGTCATCTGGATCGATCACTTCATAGCCAAGATATTTTCTGTCGGAATGACAGGCGCCAGCGCAACGGCCGTGCGTGCGCGTTTGCCATCCCAGCAGCTGCATCACAAAGCGAATACGACCGGCCCTGGCTGCATCCATGAAGATCCCACATTCTTCATCAGGGTCGGCGAAGCTGTCGGCGGCTGCACTGATCTACTCATCATTGGGCCAGGTGCCGAGAAGACCGACCTTATGCACTTTCTGATAAGGGCGCGGCCGGACCTCACCGTGCACGTTGAGCCGTGCGATCGGCCGAGCGACCGGGAAATCGTGGCATTGGGACGAAAGCGATTCCACCTCGACTGAATGTAGGAGAGCAACCAGAAAGTCGGCCAAGACACGATGAGGGTGGTGCCCGAGTACATCGAGCCGATCAACCGCGAAATTTCGAATGGGGGCGGTCGGCACACTCTCGAGTGAAGCTCTCACTGGCGGGATAATGAAGAAGTTGCAGGTGGCTCGGAGGTAGCTGAGGATTGTGCCGCGAACCTCGCCGCTCTCAATTGTCCTTGGCTTGCGCCACTCGTGTTTCAAGGCCGTGGCGAGCGATCTAAATTAGCGCGGTGCTCGGAACTCGCCTGGTGCGATCGTGCCGATTGCATTGCGGCTTCCAGGGTGGCAGTCGAGCCAGCAGATGCGTCCCGATCCGCGGTGATGACATCCGATGCTATTCGCACCAGACGCGCCAATGGGTGGGCTGCACGGCGACGCGTTCTCCCGTCTGTACCTTGATCCAGCCACCGAAGCTGCGGCGGCAGGGGAAGACCAGCCGGTGAATGATGTTCCCCTCGATCACGGCAATCTCCAACACGCGATCAAAGGGCGCCGTTTCGATGCGTTCCCAAGTGAGATGGCGACCGGCTCCGCGGTGCCGTTCATCGTTGCTGGTTGACAAGATCAAGCAATCTTCCGGGCAGTGCGGTCCGCATCGCCTGTCTCGCCCGCGATGGCAAGACGCAACCGACCCATGTTGCAGGTCAACGAACGTCAAACGCGGCGTAGAATGGACGGCGGCGACGAGCCGGCGAGGCTAGCTGGATGTCTCCGCTGAATCGGCCGGGGCAGTGCAGCCATCTGAGCGGATGTGATGATAATGACCAAGATCAGACCGATCGACGCCGGGAGAATGTGTATCATGAATGGTGTGTCCTATGCGTTTTAAGCGTGCCTTCATCCCCCCGCGTGGTACCTTATCAGGCCGGTGCGCAATCGGATTGAGCGAGATCAAAATCTCGAATGCGCAATGATGTGAGGATTCTGGTGGGAAGAGAATCGAAGGAGAATCGCACTGGTTCGCTGTAGATCAGGGCGAGACGTGTGGTGACGTGGGCTGCGAAGCAGTTGGCGGATTGATTGCTTACCGCGGATTGTCGATGGTCTTTCCGGCACTGGTCGCGGCCACAGCTATGAGCACTGAAGAACCGAGTCTCGGCGGCATCGTGTAGGCTCGCATCAACCTGATCACTGGCTATGCGATCGCGGCCGCTGAGGGGCCCTCAAGAGCGACAACGCGTTGGTTTTCAGTTGCTCGCGAACATGAGATTAGGGAGACTTCTCTGTCGCCAATCCTTGTTGGCCAGCGGGGCTATCGCCACCGATAGACGGGTTTTTGTCACCAGGGAACGTAGCTAGCTCGCTGTCGCCGCAGATGCATTTCGGTGGGCGTTACCCGGGGAGTTTCTTCCCGCAAGTCGGGGTCCTATTTGATGGATGTCAAAAACCAGCCAGGCTCGGGCAGCTAAAGCAAGCTTGAGAAGTATCGCGCATGGTTACTCAACCTGCACATATTCGTGGTTCTGGACTGTTCAAAAATCTGCTCCGCAGGTTACGGGCGAGCCTCTCCCAGCAATCAGAATTGGCTTACTTGAGCCGGCAGGACATCGACTTTATCGCGCGGGAGCTTAATCTCTCCACGTCCGATTTTCGAGCGCTGGCGCAAAGTCCGAGCTTGCCCGAGCTCTTGAGCAAGCGTCTCGCGCGTGCCGGCATTTCCGAGGAATCGCTTGCCTCCGCGCAAGGCGACGTGTTGCGCGATCTTCAGCGCGTATGTGGACTGTTGCCACGTCAAGGCCCGATGTGCGGCCAGCCTTAAACGAGAGAAGCCGGCAAGTGCCGTGAAATACTGCCCGAACGAGGCGACGCTGCACGCCCTCGCTCGTGAGGCGGACAACACCTGCAGTACGTTGGGGATTGATGCCAATCCGTCGTGCTCGGGGATACGATCCGATAGCCATTGTTCGATCCGAAGATGAGCGGCCTGGCTGTGCCCCTGCATCGCCCAACTTGTGGGCCAGTGATCGCTTAACACTTTACGCCACGGGTGCTGAGCTTGCCGTTCCTTGGAGTCAGCTCTGATCGGCTCTGGGCGTCTTATAGCGCAATGGACAAACCTGGCGTTCGGCGCCAACGCAATTGTCGTGGCCTCGATATATGGGCTCCAGTCGATCTGCAGCGCCCGCTTCGTGGGGGCTCGTACTAATCTCCAAGAAGCGCGCTGAGGGGCTTGACTATTCGTAGCGCTGTTCCATCTGATCGGGCCGCACATCGACAACATCCAGCGCCGCCGGACTGTGCTCAGATCTTCGGCATCATGCTCTCGACAACGCCGTGGATACCATCGTGAATGACATGATCAACAGCGGTGCATCGGTTGCGTATCGCAAATCCGCAATCGTTTACCCCAAGGCGTCAATCCGGCCAGTGCGCACTTCCGGGTCTCGACGAACGCCATCATGGTGTGCATGTCCGCGATGTGAGCGCGCGGAAATCTTTCGGACGCGTATCAGTCGGATCCGTCCCTGCACGGTGGACGAAGGTCAGGAATCCGGTGACGAAACAAAACGCGGATCGGAATCAGATGAGGAGACGGTCCAGGCGCCCGCGGTATGCTCCGATGAGCAAAAGGATTCGTCGGCTCGCCCGGAATAGGCGGGGCTGAAGCCGAATATGTTCCGTGCGAAGGTTGAATCGGCGATACCGCATGGAAGGGCCAGTAGTCGACTGCGTGGATACTCGTGTTGTCTCCGCGCCTGTTACTTCGTCATCGCGGCGGGGAGAAGCGCTTGTTCAGCGGCACATAAGTTGTATCCATTTCGCAGAAATGTCCTGCGCTATGGTTATGATGCCTCGCATCTCGTGTGAATCGTGCCGGTCAAGTAGCTGCACACAAAGTATATCACAGCAAGGCTGCATAGTTATATGGTGTATGTGTGAGCGGTGATCCAAACTACAGCGTGCGCTCCTGTGATTCCATGAGACGGGCCCATCTCTCAAAAAGGCGTCCAACAGGATGGAAAAATGAAGGAAAGAAACAGGGAACTCCGGGGTCGGATCATTTTCAGGCGTTGTGCGATTCGTCCTCGCTCAATAGCGAGCGCTGCCCTGTTGAAGCCCGTAAACGCGGATTGCTGCGTTTGCAAATGCGTAGCCAAGTCGGGCCGAAACCTGACGAATTCACGCAACGCCGCAGCTGCCATTGATAATCGCTTTAGCTCTTGGGTCGCCAAAGCAGCGCGAGTTCCTGTGATTGATCGTCTTTTATGGGTCGTCGCTGCGGAAAAGTTGTGCTACAAGCCGCTCCTCTGAAAGGAGCATCTACTGTGAAGCAAGCAAAGAAGAAACGCGTTAAGCGGCGCGAGTGGACCAAGGCAGATATCAAGGAGCTCAAGGCCCATTCGAAGGCTCGGACTCCGGTCACAAAATTAGCAAAGATGACCAAGCGTACTGTCGGTGCGCTACGCCAGAAGGCCTTGAATCTCGGAATTGGACTCGGACATCTGCGATAGCAACTCCGTGTCGCGGAACAGAGTAGGGCGGCTCGCGAGCCGCCCTTGTGAGCGATTGGAGATTGTGTCTTAGACCTGACTGCAGACTGCGTTGTTGTCCGCCACTCGTCCTCTGCGTTGTCCCGCACCATTTTCTGTTTGAGCGGGGTAATCCTGGAAACCTGCGGACCCCCTGCCGTACATTGTTGAGTGGTCGAATTGCGAGCGAAGCAGCTTGCTTATCGGCTTCCTCACAAGCGTTTCGTTTTCTTCACATGCTGCCGAGTAATTTGCATCGCCGCGGCAATCGGAATGCTAAGGTTCACCGCGGCGGGGAGGCCGGCTTCGCTGGCCGTATCAGTGCAGCAGAGATGAGAGCATTGCTTCGCCGTCCATGCCGAGTTCGTCGTGAAATTCAGGATCGCACGAAATAGATCGATGTACCCAGTAAGCCAGTAAGAGGCTTCCGGATTCCATCCAGGAGACGCAAGCGGCGGGCGTATGACGTTCCCGCCGGGGTTCGGCGCAATAGTGCTGCACGGCCAATCCCACTTAGGCTGGAGGGCCCATATCCTCGAGGTTGAGGCGATTTGCTGATACCGCCAAGTGCGGATCCAATGGTTTCCGAAGACCCCGAAATCCGCGGCAAGGTGCCAGAATGGCGGAGCAATGTGATCGCCTGACCCGAATGCACCGGCTGTTATCTTCAGCCGATGCTTGCATCGACTCGACGGGATAGCAGCCTTCCGCGACACTAGGCCGAGGCGTAATGCGGCAAATGCTCAACAACCGTCGTCAGTCGCGCAGGCTCAAGAAGAGACAAATTCCGGAGCCGGCCATTCATCGAAGAGCCCGGTGGACCTGAAGTGTAGGTGAAAGCAAGCGCTGCGGATGGGTCTCCTGCTCGGTTTGAGTCCTCGACGTCCCGAACGATACGGTGCCCTGAGTAGCAACAAGAAAAGTGCTCGCGTGGCTTCATAGTTGGCGGCAGATCGGCTCCGTCCTGAGCATGTCATAATCGGCGCACCATCGATCGTGCAAACTGACCACAGCCAGCGTCGTCTGCGTTGCTTTAACAAAACGTCGAAAGTTGAAAGATCGGACACGGCATTTGGTCGTGTCCCCATTGGTGGTGTAGCTCGGTAGAGCAAAGCCGTCCGCACGCGCGCCCTCCCATGGCGCCGTAGCGGGCGGGCGGCTTTGCGGTGGTCACCGGCAGTTCGCCGGTAGGGTCGGGTTGCTGATACCAACCTGATTCGAGGAACCACCGATGACCGATGAGATGATGAACCTCCGCACGCTCGTGGAGAAGACCCCTGATGCCGATCTGCTGCGCGAGATGATCGGCTTTGCCGCCCAGCGCCTGATGGAGCTGGAAGTGGAAGGCCAGACTGGGGCCGCCTATGGCGAGAAGAGCCGAGCGCCTGGCGCAGCGCAACGGCTACCGCGACCGGACCTGGGAGACCCGCGCCGGCACGGTCGAGCTGCGTATCCCCAAGCTGCGCAAGGGCTCCTACTTCCCCGGCTTTCTGGAGCCGCGCCGGATGGCCGAGAAGGCGCTCACCGCCGTGGTGCAGGAAGCCTATGTGCAGGGCGTCTCCACCCGCTCGGTCGACGACCTGGTGCAGGCGATGGGCATGAGCGGCATCTCCAAGAGCCAGGTCTCGCGGCTGTGCGCGGAGATCGACGACAAGGTGAAGGCGTTCCTCGCTCGCCCGATCGAGGGCGATTGGCCGTATCTGTGGATCGACGCCACCTACGTGAAGGTGCGCCAGCAGGGGCGCATCGTGTCGGTCGCGGTGATCGTCGCGGTCGGCGTCAACAGCGATGGCCGGCGCGAAGTTCTCGGTATGGACATTGGTCCCTCGGAGGCCGAGACATTCTGGACGGCGTTCCTGCGCAAGCTCGCCCGCCGCGGCCTGCGCGGCGTCAAGCTGGTCGTCTCCGACGCCCACGAGGGCATCAAGGCGACCGTCGCCAAGGTGCTCAACGCCAGTTGGCAGCGTTGCCGCGTGCACTTCATGCGCAACGCGCTGGCCCATGCCGGCAAAAGCGGACGGCGTGTCGTCTCCGCCTTCATCGCCACTGCGTTTGCCCAGGACGATGCCGAAGCCGCACGAGCGCAATGGCGAAAGGTCGCCGATCAGCTCCGCCCCAAGCTACAAGCTCGCCGGCTTCCTCGACGAGGCCGAGACCGATGTGCTGGCCTACATGACGTTCCCGCCGCAGCACCGCACCAAGCTGCACTCGACCAACCCGATCGAGCGCCTCAACGGCGAGATCAAGCGCCGGACCGAGGTCGTCGGCATCTTCCCCAATGAGGACGCCATCGTCCGCCTCATCGGCGCGATCCTGCTCGAACAGAATGATGAATGGGCCGTCCAGCGCGCCCGTTACATGACGCTGGAAACCATCGCGCCGTTGAGCGATGATCCAACCGTCAGTCTCCCGGCTATCGCCAGCTGACCAGTCCGGCTCTTGCCGGCGAACGCGGTGTCCCACCGCCAGTTACACCACGCTCAGGGACACGATCCGGCATTTGCCCCTCGTTATTTCTGAGGATCGTGCAACTGGTCCTCAGAACTCCAGGGCGATTTTCAAGCGAGCCTTTTCCAGACGACGCCTGACGGCGGCCAGCTTGCCAGCGAACTCGGCGAACTCCGCAGCGCTGAATTCGCCGAAAATGAACTCATCCAGTGCCTTCTGTTGCGTAGCAACGTTCGCTAGATGCTTGTAAGCTGTTTCCGTCAGCGACAGCCGCACAACCCGAGCATCGCTTGTGCAGGACTTGCGACGCACCAGGCCCTTTTTCTCCAGTGCCTTTGATTGGAGCGTGACGAATGAAGCGTCGGCGTGTATCAGCTTTGATACCACATTAACGGGAACACCATTCTCTGCCTTCAAATCTGCCAAGCCGACCAAGACCATCCACTGCGGCCCGGTAATGCCAAGCGCGTGCGCCAACAGTTGACGAACGTCCTCCAGGCATCCGTTGATGGATCTGATCTCCCATGAGAACTTTCGCACCATCTCCTGATGTTCAGCAATGGTACGACCCCGCGCTTTCGCGGAGCTGGGCGGATCCGACAGCATTGTAAATCAAGATGTCCTTCTCGATTGTTCTCTTACCGCGAATTGGGCGTGTGGGTAAATGGCAGCTTGCGGAAAGCGGATCAAATGCTTGGTACGATCTGGACGGAATAAGGGGCTGAACGGCACGCGATGAAGGAGGCAGCTGTACCTGCAGGCGAGTTCGCGACGTATACTAGCATCGAGCGTGCCTGCAAGCTCCTCGTGCGTTGACCTGGAGTGGGTATCCACGCGGAAGGCGATCTCGTTCCGCCTAGGTGAGATGCTTGCGAATATCTCGCGGCACCCGGCTTGTTGGTGATGTATCGGCTGGGCCTCCCGCGTGGTGAGTTCCTTGCATCGTAGCGGCCTCGTCCACGCATCTCCGATCGTGTCGACCGTCTCTCCGTTCGACTAGCTAGCGATCTTGGAAGCAGCATCGAGGGCCGAGTCGTCCCGACAACAGATCCATGCGGATGAGCACTTGCGCGATAAACGTTCGTATAGTTTTTCGAAGCGATTCTATATCGGCTGCTTATCTTCGTAGAATTGAACTCGCCGTTCTGTCTGCGTTAGCTCTGTAGGCCGTCGGGCGATCCCGGGCCAGGACCTGAAATTGCTGACATCCGGCCAGGTCATCCGAGTTTGATGGCTCCCGGATGAAGAGTTGCAGCCGAAATCCTTCGTGCACGATGGCTCGGTCCGAGCGGTCCGCCTGTGTAGAATGCCGCGGCCACCATCATTTCTTTCCGGTGGGGAAGGGGTGGGCTGCGCTTGCGCTGTCCAAGGGGCAGAGGGAGCAGTATCATGAGCCGGGATGTTAATTGCGCACCTGCAGTCTGTTTTCTTCTCGGTCTTCCACGGTCCGGGACGACGCTGCTGGCGCATTTGCTCCAGCAGCATCCGGATATTGCGGCTCCGCCTGAACCTTGGCTCATGCTGGCGCTTGAGGCATTTGGCAGGTTGCGCCACGGTCATCCGGCTGGGTCATCACTGATTGAAGCCGCGGCCTCCGAATTCCTGGGTCGTATCGACCGCAATATGGTCAGCCGCGCTTTTGCAGATGCGGCATACGGTCAATATTTGGCTGCCGCGGGCAAGCGCATCATCATAGATAAGACCCCCCGCTATTGGATGGTGCTCGAATTTTTGGACGCGCTTTATCCGGACGCTCCGCAAATCCTCCTGATGCGCAATCCCTACGCCATTGCTGCATCCCTGAAGTCGACATGGGGAATTCCACTTCAGGCAGAAAACACTCGATCCGTCAGCGTCTCGTCTCTCGCTGATCTTATGCTCCGTCTACCCGACGGTATTGCGTCGGCGCTCGCCGACCTGGTTCTGGGCCTGCCCCGGCTTGCGGCGCACCGCGCTCGCCTACAGACGCAGGTCGTGCAGTATGAACTGCTGGTGGCACGTCCGGAGCAGGAAATACAGCGCCTGGTTGCTGGCCTCGGCTGTGAACCAATCAGCATTGGGGCGACTATGGAGCAAGCGGGCTATTTGCTGTCCAGCAGTTTTGGAGATCGAAAGATCCTGGAAAGAAGGACCATCGATGGCGGCTCCGTCCACGCGTGGCAAGCCCAGTTGAGCATCGAAGAAATGCAAACGGTAACCGATCTGGTCGGCGCCGAGCTCATGATAAAGCTCGGTTATGAGGAGGAGCTTCGGCATGCGCAACAAGCTGGAATCGTGGATAAGGGACGTGACGTAACTGAACTATATCGCCGGATATTTCGAATCTGGTGGGATTTGCGCACGTCCTCCGGCTTCCCAACCAACGCCGGCGAATTGACCTCCGTGGCTCGGCAGGCTTCAGACAATGCTTGCTCCCCGGAGTCGCAGCAAACACCCGAGACCATAGTCGAGGCGAGTGCGCGGCTGGAAGCTGCGATGGCGGCTCCGTTGCGCAACGCACTTTCAGCCTCTGAGGCCGCTCGAGGTACGCAAGTGGAGGCAATTCGCGATCGCGATGCCACGATCGCGGCGTTGCGGGCCGAGATCGTGCGGCTCGAGCAAAGCCTCAAGGGAATCGAGCGATGACCGATAGGCTTGCCATCAAACTGAACGACCTGACCTTTTGGTGATCGTTGTCTCGCGACGAAGCACGTCAACAAAACATCCGATGGGCTGGTCTTGGAGAGCAACGAAGGAGCGGCAGGACGTCCAGATAACTAGCCTTGCGACCGTCGCGGTATTTGACCCAATTGAAAGCCACGCGATATAGCACACCCGATCGCCGGAACGGCTGTGCGGATCGGAGCAAGTACGTCAATACGGGACTGAGCGAGCAGAGATCCTGCATCGAAGAAAGACATATGCTGCCGAAACATCTGCGCCGACTCGAAGCTGAATCGATCGAAATCATGCGCGACGTGGTCGCCGAGTTCAAAAAGCCGGTCATGCTCTATTCGATCGGAAAGGACTCGAGCGTCATGCTGCACATCGCGATCAAGGCCTTTTATCCCGCGAAGTTGCCGTTTCCCCTGCTTCACGTCGACACGACCTGGAAGTTCCGCGAAATGATCACGTTCCGGGATGAGACGGCCAAGCGGCTCGGCGTCGATCTGATCATCCATGTGAACAATGAAGGCATCGAACGCGGGATCAACCCGATCGTATCCGGTTCGGCTCTCCATACCCAGGTGATGAAGACCGACGCTCTGAAGCAGGCACTCGACCTCTACCAGTTCGATGCAGCCTTCGGCGGCGCACGACGTGACGAAGAAAGGAGCCGCGCAAAGGAACGAATCTTCTCTTTCCGATCAGCGCGTCATGTGTGGGACCCCCGCAATCAGCGGCCGGAGCTCTGGAATCTCTTCAACACGCGAATTCGTCAGGGCGAAACCATGCGCGTGTTCGCGCTGTCGAATTGGACCGAGCTCGACATCTGGGAGTACGTCATGTTCGAAAAGATCCCAGTCGTGCCGCTCTATTTCGCTAAGCGAAGGCCTGTCGTGCGACGAGGCAGTGCGACGATCATGGTGGACGACGAACGGTTGCCGCTTGAATGCAACGAAACCCCGGAGATGCGGATGGTCCGGTTTCGCACGTTGGGGTGCTATCCCCTGAGCGGAGCCATCGAGTCAGACGCGACCACGATCGAGGGCATCGTCGCGGAAATGCGCTCGGCAACGGCGTCGGAGCGTCAAGGACGCCTGATTGATACCGATGAGGCCGCTTCGATGGAAAAGAAGAAGCGGGAAGGCTACTTTTGATGGCTTCCACAATGACAACTGCACCCGTTGAGGCCGGAACAAAGGATCAGCTGCGATTCATCACCTGCGGTTCCGTAGACGACGGAAAGTCGACGCTGATCGGACGCCTGCTGCATGACGGCAAGATGATTCCCGGCGATCAGCTCACGGCGCTGGAACTCGATAGCGCCAAGCACGGCTCGGCCTGCAATGACATCGATTTCGCGCTGCTCGTGGACGGGCTCGAAGCCGAACGGGAGCAGGGCATCACGATCGACGTCGCCTACCGCTTCTTCACGACGTCGCGGCGCTCCTTCATGGTGGCCGACACGCCCGGGCACGAGCAGTACACCCGCAACATGGCAACCGGCGCCTCGAACGCCCAGCTCGCCATCATCCTGATCGATGCGCGCAAAGGCGTGTTGGTCCAGACCCGGCGCCACTCCTTTATCTGCTCGCTGCTCGGTATTCGCCATATCGTGCTAGCGGTGAACAAGATCGACCTCGTTGCATACAAGAAGGAGTGCTTTGATCGGATCGTCGGTGAGTACCTTGGCTTTGCCGCCGGTCTTGGCTTTACTTCGATCATTCCGATCCCGATTTCGGCCCGCTACGGCGACAACGTCGTGGACCGCTCCGCGCATACCAAGTGGTACCATGGTCCATGTCTGCTCGGGCATTTGGAGAGCGTCGATATCCAGTCCGACGCCGCAAGCCAGGCTTTCCGTTTTCCGGTCCAATGGGTGAACCGACCCGACTTGGATTTCCGTGGCTATGCCGGGTCAGTAGCCTCGGGGAGTATTTCGGCGGGAGACGAGATCGTTGTCGCCGCATCCGGACGAACGACGCGCGTCAAGCGGATCGTGACCCAGGCGGGTGACCTGCCCCGAGCCGAGGCTGGCGATGCCGTCACCCTTACGCTGGAAGATGAGATCGATATCAGCCGTGGCGATCTTCTGGCGCGGCCAGGCGAGCGGCCGAAAGTCGCTGATCACTTCGCCGCTTATCTGATCTGGATGGACGAGGAGCAACTCGTTCCGGGACGCAATTACATCCTGCGGATCGGATCGCAGACCGTGGCCGGCAACGTTACCGCAATCAGGCACCGGATCGAGGTCAACACATGTGAGCACCTCGCAGCCCGGACGCTTTCTCTCAACGAGATCGCATTCTGCAATGTTGCGACCGCATTGCCGGCCGTATTCGATCCTTACGATGTCAATCGGAAAACCGGATCATTTATCGTCATCGATCGTTACACCAATCGTACGGTTGGCGCGGGCATGATTGCGTTTCCGCTGCGGCGGGCCACCAATGTTGCCTGGCAAGCGGTTTCGGTGGGCAGGAGCGAGCGCGCCGCACTGATGAATCAGAAACCTTGCATCGTCTGGTTCACTGGCCTGTCAGGCGCGGGAAAATCGACAATTGCCAACCTCGTCGATCAAAAGCTGTTCGCAGCGTCGCGCCACACCATGCTGTTGGATGGCGACAACGTCCGCCACGGATTGAACTGCGATCTTGGCTTCAGCGAGGCTGACCGCGTGGAGAACATCCGGCGCGCCGGCGAAGCCGCCAAGCTGATGGCCGACAGCGGCTTGATCGTGTTGTGCTCGTTCATCTCGCCCCACAGGGCCGAACGAGATATGGTGCGAAACCTCGTTGCTGAGGCGGAGTTCATCGAAGTCTTCGTCGACACGCCGATCGAGGAATGCGCGCGGCGCGATCCTAAGGGTCTGTATGCAAAGGCGAGGTCCGGAAAGATCAAGAACTTCACGGGCGTCGATGCGCCCTACGAAGCGCCGACGAGGCCCGAAATTCACCTCAGGACCGTGGGGCAGACGCCCGACAAATTGGCGGAGACTGTCGTCGATTTCTTGGCGGCGCGCGGAATCATTGGCGGTCGCTAGCATCGGCACGCCCTGTAGGTCCATCACCGATTTTGCAGCACATGACTATCACCGGCATCCTGGCCCGGTCGGGTCGACTCGGGTTAAGCCGTGCTCATTGATCAGACGAACTGGCCGAAAGGAATAAAATGGTCGCACCCACCCGTGGACTGCCGACTTCCGGTTACGTGCTCGAAGTCGACGGCCAATTGAAAGCCGAATTCTCGACCCGAGATGGAGCCTGGGCACGAGCGGAGGAGCTTAAGGCGCGTCGTCCGATGCTTCAGGTCAGAATCTACAACACCCTGACAAAGGCCCGGGAGGAAGTCCGGCTTCCACGCGCTTGATTGTTCCGTAGACGTGTTTTTCCGCGCGTGCGGCTGGCGCCGCACCGGGCTCTCGAACCGAGCCACGCAGCGTCTCGGGCCAGCCGGCGTCGATCCCTCGCGCACCAATGAGGTATCCCCGTCGTGACTGGGCCCGGGCGATGACCTTCTGCCATACGCTGTGAACCACTTCGGGGAGAAGCAGTCGGTTCCGAATTCTCGCGACCGGCGGCGCCATGCTGGTCCTTTCCTCGTGGCCTCGTTTTTGCCGGCCGCTCGGCCGGAGCGCGAACAGATAGACGGTTCAAGAGGCAGGCTGCCGGTCTGCCCGCGAACAAATCGGCACCGAGGGCCGCAGCTGCAGAGCAGAGTGAGAGGAGCGCCCGCTTCGCCGTGACGGGTTTGTAGCCGCGAGAGAGTCTCGCGACGCCCGTCGCGGAGACTCGCGATGAAGCGAAATCCTTCCCGGGCGCGCGCCGGCCAGGACCGGGCCTGCCTCTATGACGAAATCACCGATAAGATCATCGCCGAACTCGAAGCCGGCCATGTGCCGTGGGTTCAGCCCTGGAGGGCGGCGACGGACGGGGCGCCGCCGGCCATGCCGAGAAACGCCGCCACCGGACGCCGCTATGGTGGCATAAACATCCTGCTTCTCTGGAGCGCAGCGACGGTGCGCGGATTCGCAGCTCAGAGCTGGATCACCTTCCGTCAGGCGCTGTCGCTTGGCGGTCACGTCCGCAAAGGCGAGCGCGGCGCTACTGTCGTTTATGCCGATCGTTTCGTTCCGGCCGACGAAAAACGCCGTGCATGCGAGGCCGGCGATGAAGCGCAGGCGATCCCGTTTCTGAAACGTTTCACTGTCTTTAACACGGATCAGTGCGACGACTTGCCCGCGGAGATTGCGACGTGCGCGACACCTCCACCGCTGGGTATGATCGAGCCGACCGTCGACAATCTGATCAAGGCGATCGGCATCGATTTTCGCATCGGCGGCGACCGCGCCTTCTACGTTCCGGCCGAAGACTACGTGCAAGTGCCGCCACCGGCGGCCTATTTCGAACCGATCAATTGGCACCGCACAGCCTTGCACGAGATCGGTCACGCCAGCGGCCACCCCTCACGCCTCAATCGTGATCTCAGTGGTTCATATGGCACCAGGAAGTATGCCTTTGAGGAACTGATCGCCGAACTGAACGCGGCTTTCTGCTGTGCCTCGCTCGGGATCACGCCGACTGTCCGGCATGCCGATTACATCGCGTCATGGTTGGAATAATGGCGAGCTCGCCATTACTCCAGTAATCAGCAGCAGATCATAATGTGAAGGAGCACCACGTTTCCGGTGTTATGCGGGGATGGTGTGCGATCTCCTCCACATTATTTCTTTGCCGCTAAAGGGTATCGAGCCAGGCGAGAACGCTCTGGTCCTGTTTCCACGATGGTCGCTTTGTCGATCGTGAGGGGCTTTCGAGGCGTTCCAGTGCCAGGCGCTTTGTTTCCAGATTTGCCTGAGCGTAGTGGTTTGTGGTGTCGAGGCTGACATGGCCGAGCCAACTTCGGATCACAGTGACGTCAACACCTGCCGCCACCAGATGCACCGCCGTCGCATGACGGAAGCTATGAGGTGTTACATGCTTCGAAGTCAGGCTGGGCGTGATCTTCGCTGCCGCTTCGACGTATTGCGCCAGTTTGAAGCGGACACCCGATGCGCCGAGCGGGACGCCATATCGATTAACGAAGATGGGCTCGTCGTCGGTCCTCGGCTGTCGCATGAGCTGCGATCTTAGCAACGACACGGTTTCTGGCCAAAGAGGGCTCAGCCGTTCCTTTCGTCCCTTGCCGTAAAGACGCACGCAGGTTGGTGAGTCGAACCGGATCGCCCGCGGGCAAACATCGAGCGCCTCCTGGATGCGCGCGCCGGTATTATAGAGGAAGGAGAAGAGCGCGTGGTCGCGTTGCCCCTCGATCGTCGAGCGATCGGGCTGCGCCAGAATGGCCTTCACCTCCTCGGGCTCCAGATAGCACGGCGCATGGATCGGCGCTTTCTTCATGGGCACGTGCAGAACCTGTGTGCATTGCTCGATGGCCGTCGGTTCGCGGTCAGCAACGAAGCTGAAGAAGCTACGTAATGCGGACAGGCGACAGTTGCGCGTGCCAATCGTATCTTCGCGGTCCTGCTCGGTGTATTGCAGGAAGCTCTTGACCTCGGAGGCCGTCAGGTCGCTCAGTGTGAGCTGGGCTATCGGCCGGCGCCGCCGTTGAGCCACGAACCTGAGGAACAGGCGCCATGTATCACGGTAGGACCGAACGGTGTGCGCAGAGGCATTTCGCTGCTGAACCATCCACTCGTAAAAGAAGGCGTGAAGCAGCCTCGGGAACGGGTCGACCGGTTTCATGGCCGCGCTCCTTCTGACGCGTGCAGGCAATGTGACGCGTACGTCCGGAAGCGTTCGTTTGCTTGCTGAAGGAGTTCCTGGGTCACCGTGATGTAAACCAGTGTCGAGTGGATATCGCGGTGCCCTAGGTATGTCGCTAGGAATGGAAGCTTGTCCTGCGGATTGATGCCGGCGCGGTACCATTCGAGAATGCGGTTCACCACAAACGAGTGACGCAGGTCGTGGATGCGAGGGCCCGTCTTGCCTTTCGCCGGCTTGAGTCCGGCACGCCGTAGGATGTCGACGAGGGAACCGGCGATCGCGTGCGACGTGTAGCGCGCATTTCCCTTATCGTGCCAGAACAGGCCAGATTCAGGGCTTTGTGGCACCTTTGCCTTGCGCCTCGCCTCAAGATATTCCCGCAGCGCCGATAGCGGGCTGTCAGCCAACGGCAGGATTCGCGACTTGAAGAACTTCGTCTCCCGGATAGTAATCGTGCCGACCTGAAGATCGATGTCAGCAAGGTTCAAGCGTGCGAGTTCGCCCAGCCGCAATCCCGCGCAATAGGTCAGGACCAGCATGGTGTAGAGACTGATCGGCCGTAACGGCGCACGGGGAGAGGGGTAGGTTCGAGCAATATCGAGGAGGCGACGAACCTCTTCCGGGCTGTAGATATAGGGTCGACGCCATTGCCGCGCGACCTGCTGTGCGGGACGCGGATCCGGACGCCTTGGTTTGCTACCAGGATCGAGATGATGCTGCGCCTTGGCTAAGGCGCGAGCGACCCTCTCACACTCGGCGGCGTGGTTGGCGGTTGATCGCGCGGCCGCCCAATGCTGCAACATGACCGATGTCGACTTACCCTCCAATTCCGGATGAGCCTGCAAGAAACGATCGAACCGCCAGAACCAGCGGGCCTGTGCTTGATAACGGTAGCCTCTAGCCCGCATCAGAGAGATGTGATTGCGCATGAGGTTGCCGAGAACGCTGCCGAACGGCGGGAACTGCCGTAGGGCTTCAAGTGCCTGATCGGGATCGGGCGCGAGCAGCGCCCGTACGATCGCCTTGTCGCTCTTCGCATGGTACTCGGCGCGCAAATCAGCAATGGGATTGCTGACGATGAACGCTTCCTCCACGAGGAAGTCGAGGAAGCGATTGACGATGCGGGCGTGGTGCAGCAGCGTGGACCGGGCCCAGATAGCAGTGCATTCGCTCAACCAGATTTCCAGGACTTTCCGATTCACCTGTGTGCATTGGTATTGCTGCCGAACGACAACATTCTGGAAGCTGCGCAAAGCCTGCCGGTAGGAGATGCGGCTGATCGGACAACGCAGCCGGAGCCGGCCGAGATAGCGAGCAATAATCTTGCCGTCGGCGTCGGGCCAAGCATTCATGAGCGCACCTCCTGTCCCGGGATCTCCAGGGCAATTGCGCGCAGGTCCTCCGTCGCCAATTTCAGGTAGGGGATCGTCGATTCCGTCGAACGATGACCCAATACGTCACCGATCAGCTTTCGCGGGACCGACGCCCGTAGCAGACTGACGGCACGCGCGTGGCGGAAGATATGCGGACCGCGTTTGCCGCTTGGGGTGATGCCCGCCGCCTCGATCCGCCGGCTGACTTCGCTATAAATTCGCACCATGGGAACGTAGGGCGCGCGCGTGCGGACAAAGATTTCTCGCACATCAGTTTCAGGGCGGCCGTGCCGGAGATAATCGATCAGCGCCTCCCCGACGGTCTCAAACAACGGCAGCAGAGAATGATCACCCGTTTTGGAGCGGCGGATGTGCAGAACATCGCCGCGCCAATCGACATCTTCCAGTCGCAACCGGATTATTTCACCGGCACGCAAGCCATAGACCGCTAGAAGCTGGAGGATGGCATGGTCGCGCAAGCCCATCGGCGACCGGTCTTTTCGGGCAAATTCCAGGACGGTCGAGATCTGATCCGAACTTAACGCGGACGGGATGCCTTCATACGCATAGAGCAGCGGAGCAATGACATGCTGGGAGAGATCGGTCGCGATGCGGCCCGTCCTATGGAGATGCCTCAGCAGCGACCGAAGCCGTTCGGCGACATCTTTCAAGGATTTCCGCGTCAGCCCGCGAGCCCGCATGTTCATGTAGATATCGAGATCGCGGACGGTCAGGCCTGCAAAATTGGCGTTCGAATGCTTGATGAGCCAGGCACAAAAATTGCGAGCTTCCCACAGCAGGGCGTCGACCGAAGCCGTAGCGAGCCCGCGTTCCTCCCGAAGCCACGTCCGATACTGTTCGCACACCTCTCGAGAGAGAAGTTCGCCAGCGGTAGTCGCAATTCGGGTGGCCAGCGCTTCAACGCGAGCTTCAGCAGCGCGTGGATTCCTGATCTGGGAATGCCTATCCAATAACGAGCTGGAGCGCGGCCATGGCGTTTACGAAATTGTCGGACCGCAAAGCGCAGATAATTCGTTACGTCTGCCGGCGTGACCGCTTCAAGAGCAACTTTACGCGCCGCCAGGTACGCAAGAAAGTAGCCGGCGTTGCGGCAATAGTTGTGAACTGCAACTCGATTATATCGTTGTCGCGTGAGCGCATCCTTAAGCTCCGCGACAAGGGTACCGTATCCATGTGGCATGAAGGCTTCCTCTACTGTGTTTGATCAACAGTCGAGGGTCTCATGCCGGAAATAATGCGCAGCAGATCGCAAGCTTTTTTAGCCGATCTCCACAAGCCGGCCGCGCTAAGAATCTTCCTTCACATTATGATCTGCTGCTGATTACTTGAAGTGCTGCGCGAGGATAATCGGGCCATCATCCGCGCGGCAAGCCAGGCCAGCAGGGCCGCGGATTACATTCTCGGCTTTTTGCCCGATTCCGACGTGGACATCGCAGCAGAAGGCACGGATTCACGTGGCTTGAAGCCTCACTTTACGGGCGAAGAGTGAGAGGAGGCGGGCGGGTTTCCGCGACGGGTCGGAGGTCGAGAGAGAGGCTCTCGGCTGCCCGTTCTGGAGAACCGAAATGATGATGGCTGTCCGAAACGACTACGGCGCGTTCGGCGTGCTGGCGCCCGGCAGGCAATATCGAAACCACGCGGCAACGGTTGTGCAAAGTTGTCAAGGAGCATCGGTAAACGGGAGGTCCGGTGATGCCGCGTGACGCTGCCGAGCTGGCGCGCCGCCTTGCCCGTGATGCCGAGGCGGTATGCCGCCATTACCTGTCCAACGGACGGCGCCAGGGCCGCTACTGGACGGTGGGCGACGTTCGCAACACGCCAGGCCGGTCGATGTTCGTCCGGCTGAGCGGACCGGAATCCGGTCCCGGCGCCGCCGGGCGCTGGACCGATTCCGCCTCGACCGAATATGGCGATCTGCTTGACGTGATCCGCGAGAGCTGCGGATTCATCGACTTCCGCGACGTCGCCGATGAGGCACGACGCTTTCTGAGTCTGCCGCGCGCCGAACCGCGCCGCAGCCCAAAGCACGTGGGCACGCCTGTCCCCGCCGGATCGCCGGAAGCAGCGCAGCGGCTCTTCGCGATATCGCAACCGATCACAGGTACGCTCGCGGCAGCGTACTTGCGCCATCGCGGCATTACGACGTTGCACGACACCGCATCGTTGCGCTTCCATCCGCGCTGTTACTACCGGCCGGATGAGCACAGCACAACCGAGACCTGGCCGGCGATGATCGCCGCCGTCACCGACCTTGAGGGCAAACTCACCGGCGCGCACCGGACCTGGCTCGACCCTGACGGATTCAGCGAGGCGACGCTCGGCAAGGCGCCGATCGACACGCCACGACGTGCCATGGGCGGTCTGCTCGGCCATGCCGTCCGCTTTGGCGCGGCCGACGACGTCCTCGCTGTCGGCGAAGGCATCGAGACGATGCTGTCGCTGCGCTGTGCGCTGCCTGCCATGCCGATGGCTGCCGCGCTCTCGGCCAACCACCTTGCCGCCTTGCTGCTTCCGCTGACGCTGCGCCGCCTCTACATCGCCCGCGATGCCGATGCCTCAGGTGACATGGCGCTCGCGGCATTGACCGAACGCGCCGAAGCGGCGGGCATCGAGGCGCTTGCCCTGTCGCCGCAGACGGACGACTTCAACGAGGACCTGCGTGCATTCGGCCTCGGCGCGCTGCAAGCGGCACTGCGCATCCAGCTCGCGCCACAGGAGGTCGTTCGTTTCATGCTCTTCACTGAGGCCGAGGCGGATTGACCGATCGGCCTCCGGCGCCGCCGGCAATTGGGCAGATCATGTCGTGTTGTAGTGTTGCGGACTGCCGTCCATATTGGACGCTGGAGCGCACAGCCGGATTTGCCCACCCCTGCCGACTTGCGCGGTGCAGCAAGTCGGCAGCTATCCGGGGTACACGGGTCGTGGCACTGACGCATTCCGGAAGGCAGCACATGACCCAATGCGGGCCTCCCTATCAATGCTATAATATGGGCATTCACTTAGACGGCGGAGTGAGCACACTGTGACGGCTCGAGAAGGCAACACGGCTAACGATAGCCTGATTGACCTTACGGCAACGGCCGCAATTGACTTGATGCGTCGAGGCGACGTCTCTGCGGAGCATTATGCGAAAGCTCTGTTGGAGCGGGCTCGAAGTTTTCTGACCTTAACGCCTTTCGAACGCTTGATCCCGAAATGTTGCTCGAAGCTGCTCGCGCTACCGACATAAGGCGCAGGGCAGGCGGCGTGCTTGGCAAGCTGCACGGACTGCCCATCCCCGTGAAAGACAGCATCAACACGCGCGACTTCCCGACCTCCAATGGCACCCGTGCCTTGCGCGATTTCAGGCCCAAACAGAACGCAGCCGTTTCGAGCCACTGCTGACCGAGGGCGCAATCGTGATGGGAAAGACAAACCTGCACGAACTCTCGTTTGGCTGGACAAGCAATAATGAAACCTTCGGCAGTGTGTGCAACCCCTATGACCGCGCGCGGATTCCGGGCGGCAGCAGCGGCGGATCGGCCGCAGCGGTCGCCGCGCGCATTGCGCCACTGGCAATCGGCGAGGATACGTTCGGGTCGATCAGGGTGCCGGCAACATGTTGCGGGCTGGCGGGCTTGCGGCCGAGCTTTGGTCGCTACCCCGGTCAGGGCATCATGGCGCTGACCGACAACAAGTTTGATCAGGTCGGTCCGCTGGCGCGCGCCGTCGTCGATCTCCTTCTGTTCGATCGCGTCGTCACCGGCGACGACACGGCGCCGACCGCGACGCCGTTGCGCGGTGTCAGAATTGGCCTGTCGTGCGATCATCTCCTCAGCGGCCTCGACCCGGAGGTCGGGCGCGTTGTCACTGAAGCGTTCGGCAAGCTCCGTGAGGCCGGCGCGACGCTGGTGGAGGTCGCCACCCCCGATGTTGTGCGGGCGGCTACGGACATTGGAGGGACGATCCTGATCAGCGAACTCGTCCAGGGGGTCGCGAGGTACTTGCAGGAGCAGGGGACTGGCCTGACCCTTCGAGGCAATGTTTGCGCAAGTCGGCCCTTCGATGAAAACATACATCGAGACTCGAGCGCTGCCACCGAGCAGACCCAGTCGTGAGGCTTATGAGGCAGCGCTGGCCAGGCGCGATCAACTGAAGGCTACCGTCCGCGATTGGTACAGCCAACACAATATTCTGATGCTTGCACATCCCGTGGTCATGGGTCTCCCACCGAAGATGTCTGACCGAAGTGAAACCGAGGTCGGCGGACAAAAGTGTCGCGATCGGGCGCAACATCGCCTTGGGAGTCTGTGCAAGCATGTCTAGCTTGGTTCTGCCAGCCGGTGAGACCCCCAGTGGTCTGCCTGTCGGATTGGAATTTGACGCATTGAGCGGACAGGACCGGGAGCTGCTGTCCGTCGGCTTATCGCTTGAGGCAACGTTGGGCCGCGCCAACCGGCCTCCTCTGTTGGGGTAGCCGCCTCGCCGCATGGATCGTTGTAAGTCTCCACGATCGACCCAACGAAATGCTATGCCAAGCGACCGGCATCACGTTGCTCCATCGGAAACAGATCGGATCTATTACTGTCGCGGCTTTACCCCGCTTCCAAGAATGGCAGGCATGGGGACCCGGAAGCGGTCCCCGTTTCGGAACAGCTGATCCACGCCTTCAGCGACGGCGACGTTGATTGCCGAGAGAGCAGCGCTGTCTTGAGCAAGAAGAAGGGCCCTTATCCTTACCCCTCCCTGCAACGCCAGATTGACCAATCCGGTCGCAGTTTTCAGCAGCAGCGTCTGAGCCACAGTAGTTGCAGCGACATCGGAGAAGTCCACTTGCGCAAGCGCGGCCTTCATATCCTCCGGATCGCCGAACTGGAAGAAATCGGGACCGTGCGGCAGGGGAACGTCAACACGCCCGTGAGCTTTCACCGTCCCCAAGATAAGGCCGAAGCCATTGGCTGGTGAGGGTCGTTCCCAAACGCTGATCGCCACGCGGCCGCCGGGACGAAGGACACGATACATTTCCGCCAAAGCGCGGTCCGGCTCGGGCACATGGAGTAAACCGTAGCCGCAAACAACGGCATCGAACATATTGTCGGGATATGGCAAATCTTGCGCGTCGCCCTTGGCGACAATCGACCGAAGGAGCGTTCCGGCGGGCGGCGGCGACCATGGCCTCTGAAAAATCGACAGCTGATACCTTCGCACCGCGCTCCGTAGCAGCCAGCGCGAGCACGCCGTGTCCCGTGCAGACATCGAGCACGTCACATCCGCGAATGACCCCAGCTGCATCGAGCGTGACATCAACCGACTGCGCCGTCAGCGGACCAAAGACAGCTTCGTAACCCTCGGATACTGCGTTCCATCCGCTTCGTTCAAAGTCTCGAAAAGCGTCCGGCTCGTTCGACACCTGAATTGGCATGTTCTGAACCCCGATCAGAGTTTCTTGGTGGCGTTTAGAAAGAGCCGCGGCAGTCGAAGATATCACCAACCAGAGGCAACGAACAGAAGCTGGGAGGTATCGGTGACTTCGGAAGGGCGACTGACCATTCCTGGCCCAACTCGGACCTCCCGAGTTGAGCGTTCCGCGCTGTGGTCCCGGCAAAGTGCCATTTGAGGCAATCGGGCTCCTGCGATTACCGCTCACATGTCGGCAACAAAATGCTAGGGTACCCCTTGTGCCAGCGGCGTGGTTAGTCTGGTCGTTTAGAGGGCGCCTTGACCGAGCAGCGGGTTCAAAGGCGATTGGCGGCGATTTTGGCCGCCGATGTGGTCGGTTACTCCGCGTTGATGCAACGCGCCGAGGAAGCCACCTATTCCGAGTTTGAGCGGCTCAAGCGGGAATTGATCGAGCCTGGCCTCTCCCGCCACGAAGGGCGGCTCATCAAGACAACGGGCGATGGTGCGCTCGCCGAGTTCGCGAGTCCCGTTGCCGCCGTGAGATGCGCGGTCGAGATCCAGGATCATCTTGCCTCAGGCAGCAGCCCCCTAAGGTTACGTATCGGGCTGAACCTCGGTGACGTTATTGTTGGGCAGGACGGAGACCTTTATGGCGACGGGATCAACATTGCTGTCCGGCTAGAGGGTGTCGCCGATCCCGGCGGCATCCTGATTTCCGAGAAGGTGTACAGCGAGGTCGAGGGTAAGCTGGACGTTGGCTTCGAGGACCGGGGTCAACAGCACCTCAAGAACATCTCCAGGCCGGTCCGCGCTTTTGCTGTGCGCGCGGGAGCGTCTGGCGGGCTGAGCGACAGGCTGAGACCGCCTCCGCCACTCGCGGACAAGCCGTCCATCGCGATCCTGCCGTTCCAGAACATGTCCGGCGATCCCGAGCAGGAGTATTTTGTCGACGGCATCGCTGAAGACTTGCTGACGACTTTGTCGAAAATCCAAGAATTGCTAGTCATCGCACGCAATTCGAGTTTCGTGTTCAAGGGACAGGCGCGGGATATCCGCGAAATCGGGCGAATACTTGGGGCTCGCTACATACTGGAGGGGAGCGTTCGCAAGGCCGGCAATCGCGTGAGATTGTCGGCACAGTTAATCGACAGCCTGAATGGCAGTCATGTGTGGGCCGACCGTTTCGAGGGCGACCTCGAGGACGTGTTCGAACTTCAGGACCGGATTACGCAGGACATCGCTGCCGCGCTCGAGGTCCGGTTGACGCTTGGCGAACAGGTGCGGGTGTGGCGCAAGCGCTCGGGCAGCCCGCTGGTTTACGAGCATTTCCTCAAAGGCCGTACCCTGTACGTCAATTTTGCCAAGCACACTCATGCACAAGCGCGCCTCGAATTTGAACGGGCCTTGGCCATCAACCTTGACTATACTCCGGTGCTTTACCTGTTGGGGCTCACATTAACCGACCAGGTTCGCTTTGGCTGGGAAAGAGACGAGGCGACAACCTACGAGGCGGCGATGGAGTGTGCTGCCCGGGCTCTGGCGGCCGACCCAGACAGCTACATGGCATACGTGGTGATAGGTTATGCGCGGTTGTTTCAACACCGGCATGATGAGGCTTTGGCAGCCGGCGACAAGGCGATTGCCCTCGGCCCGAACTGCGCGGATGCGTATCACATGGCTGGCATGTTTCACGGCTACGCTGGCGATTTCCGAAAAGCCGCTCAGTACGAGGAGCAAGCACAGCGGCTCAGCCCGCTTAGTATTAGTCAATCGATGGTCGATGAGGCACGGGCAAAGTTTCACCTTGGTAATCTTACCGCTGCACGCGACATTGCCTCGCGCGTCCTAATCGAGAGGCCACACTGGCTAACAGGGCAGGCCGTTCTTGCAGCGTCGCTCTGGAACCTCGGCAGTGAGGACGAGGCTCGAGCAATCGTCAGGAAGATGCTGACAACCCATCCCAACCTTACCGCAAGCCGCTGGGCGCAGGGATTACCTTACCGCCACCAGGAACACCTGGACGCACTGATGAAGCCACTGCGCCTTGCCGGGTTACCCGAATGATCCAGTAGCCGCGATCAGCGGACGCTCGTCTATGCCGAAGTGGTGATCGAGTCAGGCAGCAGAATTCGAAATGGTAAGGAAACGGATACAGATGCGGGAGACGTCATTGGTTAGCTTTAGCGGGTGTTTACTTTGCGCGACGGCATCAGTGAAGAAGAGTTTTTGCCAAGATTGCACGCCTTCCTCCAGCATTTCATAGATATTGGGTTTGCTACCAGCTATCGCATCATGCGCCGCGAGGCACTGACCGGTTTCGGCAGAACGCTGCCGGTTTTCATGTATCGAGGCGAACTCATCTATCCAGACCTGGAGCGGGAGCATGCCGCGTACGAATACGTCAAACAACGTGGCGAGCAGGTACACTCGCTGCATGTAACGATGAACTCGATGGTCAAACCCGACGCCGACTTCTTTTTGGAGACGCAGATCGGATAGACCGCGAATGTCTGCCTCTATGCGTCGGCTGTCGGGGATACACCGGGCAAATTGTCTCAGGGGCCGGCCGTCGTTCTTGACCCAAGCGGTCCGTAGTCGATTTTAAATCTCCAGGATCGGCCGAACAAAATACCATGCCAAGCGATCGGCGTCACGTTGCTCCATCGGTAGATGAGGGGCGCCTTTGTTCGACGTGGTGAATTGTGTTCCGAACAGGTGCGGATCGAGTCCTACACTGGTAAGCCAATCAGACAGTAGCCGTGCGTACTGGTGCGTGGTTAGGCTGCAGTTAGGTCCTCGCCGGCCGGTGAATAAGTATTCGTCCGGCTTCTTGCCCGTCGCCCTCAGATAGGCGTCGATGGCTTGGCGCGTTGACCCGGTGAGTTCGAATCTGAGCGGCCGTCCCGTCTTCTTTTGTCGGACGCTTGCACGATCGGTCGTCGACTTTCAGCGCCACGACATCGCAGCCACGAAGTTTACCGTCGATGGCCACGTTGAACAGCGCCAGATCACGGACCCGGCCTTCCTTCTTGGTAATGCGCTTCGATTCGGGACGGCCGACGAAGTGCTCGCAGCGGGAGAGGGCATCAAGACCACGCTGTCGCTGCGATGCCCAGCTCCGATGCTGCCAATCGTGCAGCGCTCTCCGCAAAGCACCTTGCTGCGCTCCAGCTTCCGGCCGGCTCTACATGGTGCGTGGTGCCGATTCGGCCGGCGATACAGCAGTGTCGGCCCTGACCAGGCGCGCCGAACAGACAGGTATCGAGGCAATCGCACTGTTGCCCGGCTCGGGGAGTTCAATGAGGAGCTGCGACATTTCGGGCTCGGTCACTTGCGCTCAGCCTTATCCGCCCAGTTCAACTCCACAGGACGCCGCGCGCTTCATCTGTCCCGTCATGACCGGGATTGGCTGAATGACGAGTTCGTGGCGTCGTCATCCGATTCCACGAGGGCGTCCTCTCCCGGCCAAATCCGCACCCCAGCCTTCTGAAGGGCGATCGGACGGCAAGCGGCTCGGCCCTTCAATGGCATGGATCGCGGCTATTTTCCGCCGGCGCTTATCAGCGCCTTTGCATCGCGAAACAAAATAGCCGCGCCTCTGCCATCCTCCGCTGACGCTTCGGCCCTTCGCTGCGCTCCGGGTTCTGGTCCATTCCGCTTGCCGTCGGGTGATCGCCACGAAGGCCGCGATGGGCGCGGCCGAGCCGGCCAAAGGAGCCCACCCATGGCAAGCGACCACGACGACAGCGACCTCGAACCGCCCCACAGTCCGTCCCCGACCGCTCACATCCTCGACGAGCTTCAGCTTTATGGCTTCCGTCCCTTGAAGGATGAACCCGACCCGAGGCCCCCTCCGGAAGGCAACGCTGTCGCCGGCGCCGTTTCCGACATTTTCGGCGCCCTGGTCTCGACCTTGCACGGCACTCGCCTCGAATCGGACCTCGAGGACCTGCTCTGGCAGACCGTCAACCTGTTTCACCGTGCAACAGGCTGGATCGAACGCGAGCTCGACGCCAACGAGCAGGCACAGCAGAGAAGCCAACACGAACAGAATGGCTCAGAGGTGCGATCCGTCGAACTCGAACGGCTCACGGCCGAGGGAATCACACTCGTCGAGCGCCGCAACGCGATGGAGCTCTTCCGCGATCAGGCCGCCGAACGATTCGAAGTCCAGATCGGTTCGCCTTGGCGCCCGCGCTCAGGTTCTGTCGTCAGCCACCGCACATTGACCGCCGCAATGATCGACTCTCGCGATTTCCTCGCCGCAAAGCGCCGCGCTGACGCCGAACTGATGCTGCCGCCCGGCCCGAAGATCGCGCTCACGGGCGGACTCGACTTCAATGATGTGTCATTCATCTGGGATCGGCTCGACAAGGTCCGCGCAAAACATCCCGACATGGTTCTGCTCCACGGCGGATCGCCGAAGGGCGTCGAATTGATCGCTGCAAGATGGGCCAGCAATCGCAAGGTACCCCAGATTGCCTTCAAACCGGACTGGACGAAACATGCCAAGGCTGCGCCATTCAAGCGCAACGATGCCATGCTGGCGGTCATGCCGATCGGCCTCATGCACTTCCCAGGCACCGGCATCCAGGAAAATCTTGCCGACAAGGCGAAGAAGCTCGGCATCCCTGTCTGGAGGTTTGGCAAGGATCGCGCATGAGCGAGAATCTCCATCCGCCTCACGTGCCTGCGGGTGTCCGAAGCGCGCAGGCCGAAGTGCCGAAACCTTGCGTCGAACTCTGAGACCCGATCCTACCGCCAGGGCTGCTGCAGCTGCGTCTTCTTCCGTCGCATGAGTGCACATGCAATTGCGCAACTGGTTTCAAGAACAGCAACCGTACGACGCCGCGGGCGCGGCTCGGTCCCGCGGTCCCTTCAATTCGGCCGCCGACTTCGACCTATTCGCCACTAGTTGAGGTGCGTGTCAGGAAATATTCACGCGACAACATCTCGGTGAGGGTTGAATCGCACCTAACGTCAAGTTGTACGGTCTCGGAATAGGCAGTGTTGGTATTCACAAACCGAAAAGCTTCGAGCGAGCAACAAAGGTACGAATGTCTCAAGTCTCAGTCTCAGTCTCATGCAAGACGAGCCCCACTGTTAGCGACACTGTAAGGCGGGCGATCTCCGGATCAGGATCGGCACGCGATGGTCTGACGGGCGCCGTTGGCCGAACGTCGACATCCTACGTAAGCAGATCGGCTGACCTGCCTCGCCTGCGATCGAAGATTGGCGGCAAGCTCAACCTGCCTGTGCGCAAGCTCAGGATCGAGCTGACCATTGTACCAATTGCGATCGGAGGCGTGGATCGTAAGCGCAATGTCCAAGAGAGCTCAATGACGTCAGCCACTGGTTTTGCGGAGATCGTTCCGCATCTGCGTAGATATGGAGGTTGTTGTTCGCGGACCTTCGAAAGGCCGACACGCGAGGCGCCATCCTGATTCCGCCGAGTGCCGTGTCGTTCAAAGCGGCCGCAATGAGGGAATCGTCGCCGGCTTCCGGGCTTGACAAAGCGCCGTTTCTCGGTCGCGCCGCAATGCTTCAGATCCGTTGAATACAACAATGAGGGGGATGGTATGACAAGGCAGCGCTCTCTGCTGACGCCTGGTCCAATGTCGCTGTCGGCGGCGGTTAAGACCCAGATGCAATTTGATCTTGCATCGCGTG
Source organism: Bradyrhizobium sp. ORS 86 (assembly GCF_045571475.1). Lineage (NCBI taxonomy): Bacteria > Pseudomonadati > Pseudomonadota > Alphaproteobacteria > Hyphomicrobiales > Nitrobacteraceae > Bradyrhizobium > Bradyrhizobium sp. ORS 86. Next base: position 2,533,861 of record NZ_CP120699.1, read on the forward strand.
ATTGCGAGTTCAAGGAAGTAACCGCCCGTATGAGGCGGCTGATGCTCAATCTGTCGGGGAACCCTGAAACCTATTCTGTGGTGCCTATTCAGGGTGGCGGCTCTTTTGCCATGGAAGCCGCTCTCTGTTCGTTCGTTGCCCAGGCCGACAAGCCGCTCGTTTGCATCAACGGGATCTACGGGGAGCGCATTCTCAAGATCTTGCGGCTATGGGGCGTCGACGCGCTCCACTTTGTCAAGCGAGCCACCGAGCCTTTGGATCCCCAGGAGGTTGCTGAGCGTCTCAGTCAAAATCCAGGCATCACGCACATCTGCTTTGTCCATTGCGAGACCACGACCGGGATCGTCAACCCGCTGGAAGCGATTGTGGCGGAGGCGAAGCGGCGTGGCGTGAAGACCATTGTCGACGGGATGAGCTCGTTTGGTGCCATCAACACCGATCTGAGCCACGACGGACCGGAAGTCCTTGTCACGTCTAGCAACAAGTGCATAGAAGCGCCGCCGGGAGTCGCTTTTGTCATCGCCTCTCGCGAGCTGCTGGAGAATGCGGCTCACGAACCAAGGTCATTTGTGCTCGACGTAAGAGACCAATGGCGTTCGTTCGAGCGCACGGGAGAGTGGCGATCGACCCCTCCCACTCATATCGTTCAAGCGGTTACAAAAGCGTTGGAGATTTTGCACGCCGAAGGCATTGATGCCAGGCGCCGCAGGTATGAGAAGATAAGGGACCATCTTATCAAAGAACTCGAAGGAGTAGTGTCTCCACTTCTGCCAGCCGACCTGCAGTCGCCCATTTGCGTCGCGTTCACCGCGCCGACCGGAATCTCGGACCAGGTCGCGTTCGATGGCCTATATCGTCATCTGGCGGCTCATAACCTTTACGTCTACTCCAAGTTGCATCCTCCTACCCGCAGCTTTCGGATCGGTTGTATTGGAGAAATCCAATCCAGTTGGATCGAACGGTTGGGGTGCGCTTTTCGCACATATTTCAGGTCAGGTCCGGCGCCGTTGGCGGGGCGGATGTCACCCCAGGAGATTGCCGGCCGGCAAGGCGAGATCTCGCGTCCGGTCGCGACAACCTCCCAGCCCCCATTTTCCACCGAAACTGCCGTTCTGCATGCGGGATACCGGCGTGATCCGACAACAAAAGCTGTCGCGGTGCCGATCTATCAGAACACGGCTTATGAACTCGACGGCGATCTGAACCATATCGCCGATGTCTACAACGTAAAGGCTGATGGTTTCACCTATACCAGGATCATCAACCCAACGACCCGAGCGCTGGAACGAAGGTACGCCGCCGTCGACGTGGGAAGCGACGCGCTCGCGGTTGCATCGGGTCAAGCCGCGACATTCCTTGCGATCGTCAACCTATCAAGCGGCGAGGTGGGGGACAACGTCGTCGCCTCTCCGTATCTGTACGGCAATACCTGGAACCTGCTCCACAACACGCTAAAGCGTCTTGGTATTAGCGTCAGGACAGCGGATCCTCGTAGGCCCGAGACCTTCGAACGTGCAATCGATGATCGCACGATATGTCTGTTCGGAGAGGTGATCTCGAACCCATGCCTTATTCCGCTCCCTGTCAAGCAACTGGCGGAGATCGGCAGAAAGCACGGCGTCCCCCTGGTCGTGGACAATACGACGACACCCTTGGTGTGTCGGCCGTCAGTGCTCGGTGCGGCGATCACGACGTACTCTGCAACCAAATACATATGCGGCCACGGCACGACACTAGGCGGTCTGATCGTTGACAACGGAGAGTTCGATTACCGGGGAGCGTCTCGCTTTCCCCTGTTCAATCATCCTGACGACGCGCATGGGGGAATTATCTGGCGCAACGCGCTGCGGGATGTCGAAGACCTCGGCAAGAGCGAGTTTCTACTGAAAGCGCGAATGACATGGCTGCGCGATACCGGGGCCGCCATCGCCCCCTTTGCGAGTTTTCAACTGATCCAAGGGCTCGAGACACTGCCTCTTCGCATGAAGCAGCACTGCGAGAATGCCAGGATCGTGGCCAGCGTTCTTCAGGAGCATCCAAAAGTGCGGCGCGTCTTCTACCCAGGGCTCTTTGAAGGAGCCGATCGGGAAACTGTCGATCAGACCCTCGATGTCGCGTACGGATATGGGGCGATGGTGATGTTTGAGGTGGAGGACGAACAGGCAGGGCGCAGGTTCATCCAGAACGTCGACTTGATGTATCACGTGTCCAATGTGGGGGATGCCCGCACGCTCGTGACGCATCCTGTGTCCACGACCCACACCACTGTCCCACGGGAAAAGCGTGAGGCCGCCGGCATATTTGGTGGCTCAGTCCGACTGTGCGTCGGCATTGAAGATGTCAACGACATCATCAAGGACTTGGACAAGGCGCTTTCCGCAATCTGACAACCTGTAAGCCCATCAGGAAGGGATTTCTCATGACACAGGCAGAGGCTTGGAAACTGAGGTCGTCGCGCTATGAGGCTGTTCAATTCAGCCGCGAGATCAACAAGCAGCTCTCCGAGCTGAGACCGGACAACATAACGGGAGCCGCCTATATCGCGAAAGATTACGCTGTCATTACAGCTTGCGCGCTCGCGACGGTCTACGTCTCATGGTGGCTCTATCCGCTCGCTGTTCTTCTGATCGGCGCCTACCAGCGGGGATTGACAACGATCGCGCACGATGCGGCTCACCGCACCCTCGCGAAAAACACGACCTGGAACTATGTCCTTGGCATTCTGTTCGCCGCCTATCCCTTGTTTCAGCGCCACTGGGCTTACCGGATTTCACATGTCTACCAACATCATCCCTATCTCGGCGACCCGGAGAAGGACCCTGATCTGAAGTTCTTCCTGGCCAGCGGCGTCTACGACGTCCAGCCCCCGGGACGCTACGCCTTCAACATGATCTGGAAGCCGATATTGGGTGGCGCGACAGTCGCGTACCTGAAGTATCTCTGGACCAACCGGTTTTCGATAACAGATGCCGACGACGCGAGCCGGTCGGGCATACTTATCGACAAGTATGGCTTCTATCTTTTCTGGACGACCATCTTGGTCGGATCATATGCCCTTGGACTGCTCCACATCGTCGTGCTGTTCTGGATCGTGCCCTATCTCTCCACGTTTCAGGTCCTCGGCTGGTTTATCGAGCTCGCCGAACACTCCCCCATGTGCGAGACGGAGACGCAGAACGTCTATCTAACCCGGAATAGGAAAGGAAACTTCCTCGAGCGAGCCATCTTTGGTCAGAACCTGGATGAATATCACCTCGAGCATCATCTGTCGCCCGGCATTCCGTTTTGGCTCCTGCACAAGGCACAGAAGATTCGAATGCAAGATCCTCATTACGCAAGCGTTGCTGCGACCTGGGGAGGGCTCTTCGTCAAGGGACCCCAAGGTCAACCCAGCGTCATGACTCAACTAAAGGAACGAAATCGACGCCTGTATGAGCAGTCGTTGACCAGCGTCGATACGAAAGAGCAACCAGCTTGACACCGCAACGGAGACTCTCGACCCGAGCCGTCGTGGGCGTCACGTCAAATCGCCTCTTGGTGGATGGCGTGCACCGCGACTGGTTGCGCCGCAAGTATCTGCACGCCCTCGCTCACTATGCCGGCGCGACCTGTGTGATACTGCCGACCATCGATGCTGAGGATGTGAACGCCGATGCCGGACTGGCGATCATGCCCAGATTGGACGGCCTCGTGTTGACAGGAGATGAATCGAACATTGATCCTGCAATCTTGCGCGCGCCCGCTTCCCTTGCGAAGACAAGCGAGCAGGACGTTGAAGGAGGCATCCGCGACCGCCCACGCGACCGGCTGTCGGCGGCGGCCATCGAGAGGGCCGTTGCCTACGGGATGCCGATCTTGGGTATTTGCCGTGGGCTGCAGGAGCTTAACGTCTACTTCGGCGGCACGCTTCACCCGTCGCTTTCGCAGTGGAAGTCCGAAAGTGGTCAGATGCATGCCGAGAAAGCAGATCTTCCAAGGGATCGGCAATACGATGTGGCACATAGCGTAAGGATATGTCCTGACGGCGCGCTCTTTCCGATCGCCGGCGCGATCGAAGCGCAAGTGAACTCCTTGCATAATCAAGGCATCGAACAGCTTGCCGCTGCGCTGAAGCCAGAGGCCTGGGCGTCCGACGGTCTGGTTGAAGCGGCGTCTGTCATTGGCGCGCCGACGCTGCAGATTGGCGTGCAATGGCACCCCGAATGGCACGTGGCAACCGACCGCGTGAGCAAGCACCTCTTCAGCGCATTTGGCGACGCGTGCGCTGCGTACTGCCAAAGCAAGACATACTAGGGGCGGATCGTGAAGTTCCGATCGAAATGCGGCCCTGCGGAGCCGAACGGAGAATCCCGCAGGTCCGGTTCGCCGCAAGCCGCGCCCGGGCTGCTGACCAATCGCTTCGCCGCGGGAGTGGTCTTTGTGGCCCTCTACGTCACCGTGAGTGCCGCAGGTGAGGTCTATGCTGCTTCATATTTCCAGCAGGCAGACGCGGCCATCGCTCTTCTGCTGTCCTTTGGTGTGGTATGTATGACCTTCAACGTCTTGGCTCGCGGGGCAGGCGGACGAGTGGAAGTCACGAAGTCGTCGCTTCCGGTCTTTGTCTCACTCAATTTCGTGACCGCGATAAGCTGGGTTGGGCTGTTCGTCGGACTGACGTACGCCGAACCTGCCATCATCGTCGCGTTCATGGTGGCGTTGGGGCCTTCCGCAACAGTGTGGCTAAACGCGCTGATCAGAAAGCAGGGCATTCCCCCAAGGTCAGATATTGTCGTGAGCCTTCTGATTGCGGTCGTTGGCAGTTACATGATCTGGATTTCGGCGACCGGAAACGCCGGCGTCGCGTGGGGACCTCAATCGTCCTTTGGCATCTTCCTGGCAGTCGTGGCCGGTCTATCGCTTGCCCTTACCAATATCCTCGTGAAAATGCTGTTCGATCGTGGATTCTCCGGTCGTCAAGTGCTGGCCCATCGCTTCTACGGGGCGATCCTCCTGCTGCTTGCGCTGAGCGATCATTCCTCTATCGCGTCGGAGATCGCGCAGCATTGGTGCGCAATCGTAGTGATCGCGCTATCGACAATCATTGTGCCGTTGCTCTTGATACAGGAGGGCATTCGCCGCGTGGAGCCGTTCACGGTGAACATGGTCCTGTCCACGGCTCCGATCATCACATTTTTGTTCCAGTATTTCGACGCTCGCATCGTGCCGTCTTCATACACGTTCGTTGGAAATCTTCTCATCACGGCTATCGCCCTGTGCAACATCTACTTGCAGTATCGGAGATCCGCATGAAGGAACGGCATTGTGTAATAGTGGACGCATATTCAACCGGCCGATACCTGCCGGAGGAGTTCAAGCGGTATGGAATTGGAACGGTGCATGTGATGTCGTCTGCACAGATTCCAGCCATCTTTCGCTCGCATTTCGACGATCGGTTATATGATGATGTCATTCGTCCGAGCGAATGCATGGCTGACGATCGGCTTGTCGAGCATCACCTGCAAGCCCTTAGAGGTCGAGAATTCGACTTCGTGATAGCCGGATGTGAGACAGGAGTTGAGCTGGCCGACTGCCTGTCCGAACGGCTGGGCTTGCCGACGAACGGGACCGCCATGTCGTCTGCAAGACGAGACAAATCGCGCCTGGCTGAGGCGTTGAGGTCTGCAGGGGTACGATCGATCAGTCAACTGGTGTCTGATAATGCGGAGGACGTCATAAGTTGGATGCGTCAGGAACATTTCGACGAAATCGTCATCAAGCCGGTGAACAGCACCGGTACGGAGGATGTATTTTTCTGCGCGACTGATGCGGATGTCCGGCGAGCGTTAAGTGTCATCGTCGGAAAGACGAACCGGGTCGGATCGTTGAACCGCGTTGCCCTTGCTCAGGAGAAGATAAACGGTCAACAGTACACCGTAAATGCAGTCTCGATCGAGGGGGAAACGTTCGTCAGCGAGGTGTGGACCTATGACACCGTTCCCATAAAAGGGGCGGGGTCGGTCTGCTCGCTCGAGCGACTGTTGGGAGGTAAGGAGCCCGTCGTTCAAGAGCTGTCCGACTATTTGGTCCAAGCATTGCAGGCGCTGAAGATCGTCAACGGACCCGCTCATGCCGAGATCTTCGTTGATGATCGGGGAGCGGTTTTGGTGGACTTTGGAGCAAGGCTTCAAGGGACAATGTCGACAAAGGCCCGGACGATGGCTTTGGGTCACAATCATATGACGCTGACTGCGTGGCGCTATGCAGATCCCGTCGGCTTTGCGGAGTATATGAGGCGGCGCGGGCCGTACATGCGGCGCGCTCACGCGCTGTGTGTCTCGCTCATCTCCGATGTGGGCGGTGTTGTTGCTGGATATCCGGGACTCGAGGCAATCCGCGGACTGCCGAGCTTTGCGGACGCGATTGCATTCGTTCCGATTGGGCAGAACCTGGTACCGACGATTGACTTGGCGTCAACACCGGGCATCGTGTATCTCGTCAACAATAACTTGATCCAGCTCGAGGATGACTATCGAGCGTTGCGCGCCATGCGTATGGACCAGGTGTTCGAATTGAAGACGCAAGGACAGCATTGATGTCGGGCGAAGTACGGGGGAGCGCCGCGAATGGAGCCCGTGCGGCAATGATTGGCGTGTGCGACTTTGACGGCGTCCTTCGAGGCAAGCACGTGATGGCCGACGATGTCCTTGATGGAGACAAGCTCATCAAATTCTCGGAGGCCGTGCTCGCCTGGGACTGCGCAGACCAGGTGATCCCGGCGACTGTTACACAAAAGCCGACATCAGCATTCGCAGATGCCGACCTGCGGATTCTCTCACGCACTGGTCGCCCGGTGTCTCCTGATCGTCGTCAGTACCTCTATCTTGCTGAGTTTGTGGGAGCGCATGAGAGCATCTGCCCGCGTGGCGTCTTGCGTAAAGTCCTACGAAGAGCTGCCGATCACGGATATGGCTGCACAGCCGGATTCGAGTTCGAGTTTGTGCTATTCAAGGAAACCGCCGAGACAATTGACGGCAAGCCATTTGACCAATGGACTCCTTTGACGCACGGGCCGTTCGGCTATTCAGTCGCACGCGCCGTCGCACACAATGAGCTGTTCGACGAAATCCGCGTGCTTTGCAAGAACGCTGGAATACCTCTCAGCGGGCTTCATTTTGAAACGGGGCCTGGCGTTATTGAAGCGGCACTTCGCCATTGCGATGCCCTGGATGCTGCCGACCGTGCCGTGATATTCAAGTCGATGATAAAATCGTGGGCGCAGACGCGAGGCCTGATGGCGACCTTCATGGCCAAGGTGTCCGAGAACTGGCCGGGCCAGTCGGGCCATATTCATATCTCGATGTCGTCGGGCGGCGAGAATCTATTCTACGACCGCGAAACCAACCGTAACGTCTCGAAAGCCATGCGTCAGTTCGTCGGCGGACAGCTGAAGTACATGAAAGAGTTTTGTGTGCTCGCCGCGCCCAACGTGAACAGCTATAAACGGCTAAGGCCCGGCTATTGGGCTCCAACCTGCCCGAGCTGGGGGCTCGACAACCGCTCCTGCGCAGTACGCGTCATTCCGGGAGAGCCAGCCGCGCACCGCATCGAATACAGGCTGAGTGGCGCCGACGTGAACCCCTATCTCGCCCTCTCATGTGCTATCGGCTCCGGCCTGCTGGGGATCGAGGAGGACGTTGGCTTGACAGCTCCAGTTGCCGGTGATGCAAGCGCACTAAACTGCGCTGCGGCCGAGCGTCTTCCCCAAGATCTATCGGAGGCGACAGGTCGGTTTGTACAATCTCCAGAGGCGGTTGACCTTTTTGGAGGCGAGTTTGTCGAAGCTTTTTCGTCGTCCCGCCGCTGGGAGTGGGAAGCGGTTCAGCACCGAGTCACTGACTTTGAACGTCAGCGGTACTTCGAAATCATTTAGAGCAGGCAGCACGTACGGTCAGCGAACCAGTCGGACGACGGCTCAAGCGCCGGACGATGCTCTCGTCTGCATCTGAGTGGTTCCGGACAGCTGGTACGACCGCCTGCCTCTGTGCGGCCGTCAGTGTCGGCATAGCGCGGATGCGGATTATTGTTCTGGACACGCGCCCAGGCCGGAGGGCGTTCTGTATCTATGCCTCGGCCGGTTCCGAGTGCCGACGCGAGAGGGATCGTCTTGCCGTCTCCTTGTCGACGGAATCCTTTCCATTATCGCGCTGACCAGCTTGTCCGGATGACGTGTCGGCGAACGCGCGGCCTGGGTCGCACTGAGCGTGCCGAGCGTCATTGGGCCCATGATGTGCCGGCGGCAGGCGCGTCGTTGCGGCATTGTGCCATTCGACGATTGCGCCTTTTCTTCGCATGCTCTTTCCTTCTCTACGCCCAGCCCAGACGACCCCTTGTGTTGGACAACGACGTCCGCCAAGTCTTGCTCTCCAGAGTGTTCAGCGCTCGGACGCACCTGACCTCGTTGGCTCGATCTGGCCGACGACCGGCTGCGCCTCGATCGTCTGAGCCGCAACGCCGGCAATCAAAACTTTCTTCCCCTGGGCTGACGCCCATTCCTCGCGAGACAAGAAAGTTTCTCGCCGGCGTCCTTCGCTGCGCTCCGGCCCAGAAGCGGGTGCGCCGCCGATCGTCGTCGGCCTGTAGATCGCCATCGAGGCTGCGGTGGTCGCGGGCTCGAACAACAGAAGGAGAAGAGACATGGCTAACATCGGTTCTTTCAAGAAGGTCGGCAACGATTTTCAGGGAGAGATCATCACGCTGAGCCTGCAGGCCAAGGGTGTCCGAATCGTCGCCGAGGCCAGCCGCGGAAACGAGAACGCTCCGAGCCATCGCGTCTATGTGGGTCGAGCGGAGATCGGAGCGGCCTGGTCAAAGCGCTCCGAGGAGGGCCGGGATTACCTGTCACTCAAGCTCGATGATCCGTCGTTCAACGCGCCGATCTATGCGAATTTGTTCGACGATGAAGCCGGCGAAGGCTATACGCTGCTCTGGTCGCGGCCGCGCAAGAACGGCGACTGAGGTCGATCCGTCGAAGCCCCGCCCGGTTCATCGGGCGGGGCGCTTCGTTGTTTTGTCCACTGGTCAGCGAGTATCCGTCGTCGCCGGATGACCCGCTCGCATCGACTACTCGATCTGCGCCCGAGGCGCTCGCTCGGCGTCCCATGCGATACAGTTGCGACCGCCAGGGCGATCGCGGTCGCGACTTTGCTATGAATCAGGGCGGGCTGGTTCGCAGCTGGCGTACGCGCCGGCTGTTCGGGGAAACTCCAGATACGCGCGATCTCGGGCGACGGTTCGCCGTCGGCAGCCGACAATGGGCCCCCTCTGTAGTCGTCGTGCTGACTCCCATCGAGGCGCGGCGTGCAATCCCGCCTCGTTCTGAAAACGGTGCAGCTGCATAGCACGATGCCAGCACCGTCTTGAAAACGCTGTCGGTATCCACACTGCTGACGAGCGATCCGGTCATTGCAGGCCACCGTGTTGATCGTTGCTCAGCCAGCCCGATCTCACTCCTGAGCACCTCGACATTCGCCCCGGCCAGCGATGCAGCAAGTTCGGCGCACCCCCTGACATATGATATCGCCAGGCAGCGATCGGCTTCTCGGACAGGGGGCACTCGCGCATCGCGGCTCGTCATTGCAGTCGGCCCAGTCTCCGAATCTGTCAAAATGGTAACGGGATCCAATGTTTGCTGGATTGGCCGCAACTCACTTAGCTGATACTCGAAGGCTGGTTGATTGGCGGACGCGTGCGCTGGTGAGCTGGTTTGTGCACTCGGGGCAACGGCCAGCCGACTTCAATGCTTCGTGGATCGATCTTTATTCTGTCCCCAACGTAGGCCGTTCAAGGTTTCTTCAGTATTCCAGGCGCGGCTTTCGAAAAGCGGACCTGACGGAAAGGAAAGCCATAGAGGCTCAAATTCGTTTGACTGTGGCCGGCTCGACCTCCATCGCTGAGCAGGAGAATGCCGCGCGAATGCAGCATGCGCCGGGTAAACCCCGCCCTTCGGCGCATCTAAAAGCTCCCGTTTGCCCCGTTTCGGTGCGCCCCAGTGGCCAGCGAACAGATGAGAGCGCCGACGGGGCCTGGCACTGATGCAGGGTGGATATGGCTGACTTCCATGAGCTGGACGTAGAGAGCTAGCGCTATCAGCTTGGGGTATCGAAAATCGGCCCCTCAATATTCGGCATCCCGCTCCGAAAACAAGCTCCTCCATAATGACCACACGCACGGCGGCGCTGCCGTGCGCAGCGTGCTGTCATCCAGGAGCTATCTAATGCCCGATCCAATGGCCGGCCTACCCCCACGCTTTCTGCGTACGGCAGAAGCGGCGCGTTATCTCGGCCTGTCCGGTCGCACGCTTGAAAAGCACCGTACATACGGCACTGGCCCGACCTATCGCAAGATTGGCGGTCGCGTCGTCTACGCCTTGGATGATCTGAAAGCTTGGGCCGATCTCGGCTCCCGGACATCAACTTCCGATCCCGGCAAGGGGGCTGTACTGCCGGCCAAGAAGCACCCGACCCTGCGCCCGTATGCGGGACAAGAACGCCGGTGAGCATCGGGGGAGCTTGCGATGCGACTTAAACATCACTCCGAGCGAGACCAACTCCAGCTGTTTCGAGCGCTGCCTGGCGATCTCGCGCCCCGGGACACCCAGGATCTTATGGCGTATCCATTCTTTTCGCTCGCGAAAACGAAGCGGATCGTGCCTATCGATTTCCGCGCCGGCACAATAGCAATTCGCGTTGAAGCCGTGCCGGAGCACGGTATGGCCACCATCTGGGATGCGGATGTTCTGATCTGGGCAGCTTCCCAGATCGTCGAAGCACGCGACGCGGGCTTGAAGACTTCACGCCTCATGGCTGCAACGCCTTACGAGATTCTGACGTTTGCCGGCCGCGGGACAGGCGCGCGAGACTATGATCGGCTGAAGGCGGGCCTCGACAGGTTGCAGTCAACGACGGTGCTGACATCGATCCGTCAACCTGCTGAGCGGCGGCGACATCGTTTTTCATGGATCAACGAGTGGAAAGAAACTGCCGATGCAAACGGGCGCGCACGCGGGCTGGAGTTGATCCTCCCCGATTGGTTCTATGCAGGCGTTATCGACGACTCGCTCGTGCTCACGATCGATCGCACTTACTTCGATCTGACAGGCGGACTTGAGCGCTGGCTTTATCGGCTCGTGCGCAAGCACGGTGGCCGCCAGGTCGGCGGCTGGAGTTTTGACCTTGTGCACCTCCATGCCAAGTCCGGCAGCCTCTCGCCGCTCAAGCATTTTGCATACGACGTACGGCAGATTGTCCAGCGTCAGACATTGCCCGGCTACCGGCTCTTGCTCACCCGCGATCGGACCGGCGCTGAGCGGTTGAAGTTCGCGTGCACCCCGATCGGCCCGCTCACCCAAGGACTTCGCGGGCGCGGTATCACTCCAAACTCGGAGGACGGCCTGTGAATCAGCTCGTGCTATCGGGGACTGCGCCCCTCGTGCTATCGAGGACCGAATCCTCGTGCTATCGAGGACCGAAATCGAGCTCAAGTGCCTGTTTTTCAGCGCTTTGCGGTCGCTGTAACGTTACTAACATACTGACACTAACTTCTTGTTGTGAATCAGTGCGTTGTGAACAAGTCGTGCGCCGCTCTGGTGAGGATGCCTCATGCACGTTCTCTCTCTCGCGCGCCGCCCTTCTGCAATCCGATTCTCCTGTCGAAGCCACGCGTGCCTTCGCAGTCGCACGCAAGCGCTCGCGATCATCAGTATCGACATCGCTGCGTCGTGTTCGTCACTTTCCCTTGCGGCAGCTCACGCGGCGAGAAGAACTCTGCAATATCCGTGGTGGGCACGATGCCCGCAGCATGCCGGAAGCTGCAAAATGGGCACTCACGCTAAGCTGCGCCGTTCGTGATGACCTCAATGAGGGGCTCAAAGCCGCCGGCAACAAAAGTTCCGGTCTCACCCACAGCTCCGCCTCCTCGAAAGACGCCGCTCCGCCGTGGCGGAAGGCGAAGGCCCTCATGGAAGGGGCCGGGTCGCGGAGGTCCTTGAGCGGACGCCGCGACCCGGCGGCGCCTGTTGCCGGCGTCAAACTGGAAGGTCGTGCCGCCGATCCAGACCTTGAGCAGCAGTATGGTGTGCGGCCGCGCCATCAGCGCCGGGCGCTGCAGTTCGGCCAATCGCGGCGGCATCGCGTTTCGGGCGTGGACCAGCGACGCGATAACCGCCTCCGGTTTCTTCTTCCCGGCCATGATCTCGTGCACCCGCGCGTCAAGGCGGTCGACCGAGATCCTGCCGACTTTGAGGCAAAACGGGCGCAACAGGCCGCGGATCATGTTCTCCATGGGCAGCACCCTGCCGAGCATTGCCCTGCGCCGGACCAGCAGCGCCTGCAGGGTCTGTACGTCCTCCGACTTGACGTGCACAGCCCGGAACCAGCCGGTCCGTGCCTGTACGATGTCTTTTGCGTCGTTCCGATCGACAGACAACGGCGGTCGACGAACCGTACCAAGATTTACATCTCTGCCCCGCCGCCGCACTGGTCCGCATCCAGGGCTTCGACGGATAGCGCTTGCCTCCACAACGGAAGAGCTGACGCATGAGCGATCTCACGCAAGTGGAAGTCCTGTGGCTTGAGAGGCGCATCGAAAACCGTATCCGGTTCGGTCGCATCATCGAAGAAAAAAAGGTCGATCGTCACCGCCGTATCCTGTCATTTGCGCCGCACAGCATCTTCGCCTTTGTCCGCTGGACATCGAACGACTTTGGAACGGTCGTCTCACGAATTGACATCTTGCGCGCAGTTGCACCGGGGCAGCGCTGCTCAACCGTACCCTATGTGAAGCCTGGAGGGGAAATCCTGCTACGGCTTTCCGGTTGGCTGAGGGTCGAGCGGGTGTTGCAGATGATTGATGCGATTGAGGCGCTCGACATTGATCCAGCCGATGTTGCTCCTGATCATTGGCATCACGTTCACAACCGCCTCTCTGTGAATGAGAGCCCGCGTCCGTACACGAAAGCGCGACATCAGGCTTGGCTTCACCGGCGGAGAGTCATGCGATGATCAGCAAGCTGAAGATCATGATAGCGATGTGTGGGGCCGCTGCTGCGCTGATAACGACAATGGTGCTCGAATCAAATCCACTCTACATCTGGAACGGGTCTGCGAGTGTCCCGATCGGCCTCTATCGCTTGCGGCCCCTGGAAAAGCTCTTCGTCACGGAGCTGGTCGCCGTTCTGCCGCCGGAGCCGCTCGCGACCTTTCTCGACCTGAACGGCTATCTGCCCTCGGGCGTCCCGATGCTCAAACGCGTGCTAGCGGTTCCAGGACAGACGGTCTGCAGAACCGGACTCACGATTTCGGTCGACGGGATTGCGGTGGGCGAGGCGAGGGATCGCGACAGGCGCGGCCGACCGCTGCCCAAGTGGGACGGGTGCCGCGTGGTCGGGGACGCCGAACTCTTTCTCATGAATTGGCAGTCGGATGATTCACTCGATGGCCGGTATTTTCGTTTTCTGCCCGCATCGGCTGTCATCGGCCGTGCCTTTCCCATGTGGACGTGGGAGGAGTGATCGTGCGTGTTTCATGTGGCCAGCGCGCCATTCCTCTGTTCGATCAATTGAGGGACCATTCCTCCATCCCGACCAATGTCTGCAAGGCCGACGTGCGCAGCGGCGGTCCAGGGCGGCCGAACGGCCGGCGCGAAGCAGCTTTACCCTGGACGGGCGTGAGCACGGTGGCATGCTTGGCTGGGTCGGGAGCGCTCGTCTGGGCTGTCGAGCCGCTGCTGTTCGTTTTCACGGTCTGCGGCAATGCCGCTGTTGCCGGAGAAGAATCTGCTAGCCAGCCAGCCGAGGAACAGGTCAGCAATGCGTTTGCGCTATTCATTGTAGAAGCCTCACAACGGTTCGCAGTGCCCGTGCGCTGGATCAGATCCGTGATCCGGCTGGAGAGCGCCGGCGACGTGCGTGCCAAATCGTCGAAAGGCGCAATGGGATTGATGCAAATCACGCCAAAGACCTGGGCGGATCTTCGTCGGCGGCACGATCTCGGCAACGATCCCTACGACGCTCGCGACAATATTGTGGCCGGCACGGCATATCTGGCGGAACTGCGCGACAGGTATGGCATGCCCGGTGCGCTTGCAGCATACAATGCTGGGCCAGCACGCTACGAAAGGCATCTCGCCGGCGCCCCATTGCCAGTCGAGACTCAAGCCTATGTCAGCCATCTCGCAAATTTGTTGGCAGTTGAGCTCGCTTCCCGTCGCTCCTGTCGCGAGGTCCTTTGGACCACCGCCCCGTTCTTTGTTAGGCGATCGGAACACAAGAGTCGTCCGGATTGGGAGCAGGCTAGAAGCGTCGCGAACGGGGCACTCGCTTCTTCAGGTGTTCACCCTCTATCGTCCATGATTCCCACAGGGACCGGTCTGTTCATCGTGAGATCCGATGTTGGAGGCACACGATGAGCAACTGCGTGAATCGACGAGCGATGGGAAGCGGTAGAGGGAAGTTGGCGGAAACGAGAGGACAGGAGCACGACAGCACGACAGCACGACGGCAAGATAAAAGGGGCTCGCCCGTCAAGCCGCAAGCCATTGTCATGGCATGCGTTCTTCCGTGCCGGCCGGTCGTGACGCGTGCCGCGCCTTTCGAATTCACGAGCAAATTCAAGACTGCCTTCGGCACTCCTGGCTTTCTTGCATCGGCGGAGGACCTGACATGATTGCGCGCGATAGCGATCTCCGCATCCGACCGGGACGAATCCGCAGCACACGGGCGCCAAAGCAGAAGAGCTTCATCAACCAGGTGCTGCGTGCGGCAATGAGGGCTGGCCACACCTCGACTCACGCAGGGGTCTATCGGTGCGCTTCAGGTCGCGGACGCTCGACGTTCGGGCGCGGCCGAACCCATTTCAGCCGTGATCGCCTGTTCAGCCCGACGCGTCGCGTCACAGTGAAAGCGCGCGTGGTGCGTCATCAGGGACGTGCGTTCCGATCTGCGTCGCTGAACGCTCATCTCGTCTATTTGAAGCGCGACGGCGTGAGCCGAAGCGGGCAAGAGGCCGCGATGTTCGATGCGCAGAGCGATCACGTCGATGGTGCTAGCTTCGCTGCCCGATGCAAGGAGGACCGGCATCATTTTCGCTTCATCATCTCGCCGGAGGACGCCAGCGACCTGACCGACCTCAAATCATTCACGCGTGACCTGGCCAAGCATATGGAACCGGATTTAGGCACCCGGCTCGAATGGATCGCCGTCGATCACTGGAACACAGACAATCCTCACATCCATCTGCTTATTCGTGGGGTGGACGAGACAGGCGGCGATCTCGTGATCTCCCGCGACTACATCAGTCGCGGTTTGCGCTCGCGTGCCGAAGAGCTGGTCTCGATTGAGCTCGGACCCAAACCGGAGCACGAGGTTCGCAATGCTCTTGAACGGGAGGTTTCCGCCGAGCGCTGGACGCGGCTTGATCGCGAAATTCGCCTCGCCGCCGATGAAACGGGCTACATCGACCTCCGTCCTGACAATCCTGCTACCTTCGATCCCGAAGTCCGTCGCCTCATGATCGGGCGCCTCCAGCATCTCCAAAAAATGGGGCTGGCCTCCTCGGCCTCCCCCGGCGAATGGATGGTGGGGCTTGAAGTCGAGCGCCACCTCCGCGATCTCGGCATGCGCGGTGACATCATCAAGACCATGCATCGCGCCTATGTGGAGCGTGGGCAAGAGCGCAGCGTTGCCGACTTCGTTATCGAGGGCGAAAAATCTTCAGCGCCGATCCTCGGACGGCTGGTCGGAACGGGACTTCACAACGAGCTGACCGGTGAGGCATATGCGTTGATCGATGCCACTGACGGCCGTGTCCATCACGTTCGTTTTAGAGGTGTTGAGGCCTTCGAACATGCGCCGCCAGTCGGAGGGATTGTCGAGATCCGGGAATTTGGAGCTGCCGAGGAACTGCAGCCGACGCGACTGCTTGCGAACCGATCGGATTTCGACCTCGCGGCTCAGATCAAGGCGCAAGGTGCGACCTGGCTTGACCATCGCCTTGTCGAGCGAGAACCCATGCCACTTGCGCTCAGTGGGTTCGGCCGCGAGACGCGGGACGCGATGCAGGCCAGAGCTGAGCATCTCGCCGCAACAGTGTTAGGAAGACGGCAGGGCCAACGCATCATTTTCCAGCGCGATCTCTTGAATACCTTGCGCCGTCGAGAACTCGATGCAGTCGGATCTAGGATCGCTGCCGAGACGGGATTGCCGCAACGGAAGGCGGCCGTCGGTGAGCAAGTGTCGGGCACGTACCGGCAGCGTGTGACGATGACCTCAGGCCGCTTTGCAATGATCGACGACGGGTTGGGCTTTCAGCTCGTGCCTTGGTCGCGCGAGCTCGAGAAAAGGATCGGCCGACATGTCACCGGTACCGCCAAAGACGCCGGTGGCATCGAATGGAGCTTCGGTCGGAAACGAGATCTTGGACTCTAGTCCGACGTGATCCGGCCCGAACAGAAGTAAGAGCACTCAGCATGTCCGGAACCAAGATTCTATGGGGACAGATCATCATCGTGGGAACGATCGTGCTCCTCGCAATCTGGGGAGCCACACAGTGGACCGCCTGGCGGTTGGCCTACCAGCCAGAGCTGGGGCAACCGTGGTTCACGGTACATGGCTTTCCGCTCTACTACCCACATGCCTTCTTCTGGTGGTGGTTTGTCTACGATGCCTATGCGCCCAGCATCTTCGTGGAAGGCGCCTACATCGCCGCGTCGGGGAGTCTTTTTTCGATCGCGGTCGCCATCGGGATGTCGGTCTGGCGGGCACGCGAAGCCAAGGATGTAGAGACCTATGGATCGGCGCGGTGGGCGGACCCGAACGAGGTGAGGAAGGCCGGGCTGGTAGGTGTTGACGGGGTCGTTCTCGGTAGGCTTGCCAAGGACTACCTCCGCCACGACGGACCGGAACACGTGCTTTGCTTTGCGCCGACCCGTTCGGGCAAGGGCGTCGGCCTCGTAGTTCCATCGCTGCTGACCTGGCCAGAGTCAGTGATCGTACACGACATTAAGGGCGAAAACTGGCAACTGACGGCTGGCTTTCGGTCGCGCCATGGCCGGGTACTGTTGTTCGATCCGACGAACGCCAGATCTTCAGCCTATAACCCGCTCCTCGAGGTTCGCCGCGGAGAGTGGGAGGTCCGGGACGTCCAGAATGTCGCCGACGTTCTTGTTGATCCCGAAGGCTCTCTCGACAAGCGGAACCACTGGGAGAAGACCAGCCACTCTTTGCTGGTCGGAGCAATCCTGCATGTGCTCTACGCAGAGCGCGACAAGACGCTGGCCGGCGTCGCCGCCTTTCTGTCGGATCCTAGGCGGCCGATCGAGGCAACCTTGAAGGCGATGATGACGACGCCGCATTTGGGCGAGGAGGGACCGCACCCGGTCGTTGCCTCAACGGCGCGGGAGCTCCTGAACAAATCCGAGAATGAGCGCTCTGGGGTGCTCTCGACCGCGATGTCGTTCCTCGGGCTCTATCGGGATCCGGTCGTCGCCGAGGTGACAAGCCGATGCGATTGGCGGATTGCGGACCTGATCGCAGATCATCGTCCGACCACGCTATACCTTGTGGTACCGCCATCCGACATCTCCCGAACGAAGCCGCTGATCCGTCTGGTGTTGAATCAAATTGGCCGCCGCATCACGGAAGAGCTGCAGGCCAAGGTCCGCCGGCATCGTGTTCTCATGATGCTGGACGAGTTTCCGGCATTGGGGCGCCTCGACTTCTTCGAATCTGCACTCGCCTTCATGGCCGGATACGGGATCAAGGCCTTCCTGATCGCGCAATCGCTGAATCAGATTGAGAAAGCCTACGGTCCAAACAACGCAATCCTGGACAATTGCCATGTCCGTGTGAGTTTCGCGACGAACGACGAAAGGACAGCAAGGCGTGTCTCGGACGCGCTCGGTACCGCGACCGAGATGCGAGCCATGAAGAACTATGCTGGTCACCGCCTCAATCCCTGGCTTGGGCACCTGATGGTCTCCCGGCAAGAGACCGCAAGGCCGCTGCTGACGCCTGGCGAGGTGATGCAGCTTCCTCCGACCGATGAGATTGTGATGGTGGCGGGCACGCCACCGATCCGAGCCAAGAAGGTACGTTACTACGAAGACAGACGCCTCACGGAACGAGTTCTCGCGCCGCCAGATTCGGCCGGGTTGCCGCGGTCTCCGCGCGAGGACGGTTGGTCTAATCTTAGGCCGCTCGTGCCGACCAACTTGGCTGTGGAGGCCGAGCAGACCCAATCGGATGCCGCCAACACTGGTCTTCGCCGCGAGCCTGAGCTTCCAGATCATATCGCCATCGTCAAGGAGACGACTGACGTGACGCCAGCGGAAGAGTTCGCCGTTCTCGAGGACGACGATGACGCCGTTCGTCAATCCCGGCTTCTCTGCCAACAGATGCGCGGTGTCGTCCGCCAAGTAGCTCTCGACCCGAACGACGGTATCGATCTGTGAGGTTCCATGCGCAATCGCATGAACGTGTATTTCCCGCCCGAGTTACTGAAGCAGATTTCCGATCTTGCGGATCGCAAGGATCTCTCTCGTTCGGCAATCGTCGAGGCGGCTGTCAACTCCTTTCTGTCGCCCGACGGAGCTGACCGAAGAGAAGCGGCCTTCGTCCGCCGTCTTGACCGATTGTCGCGTCAAATGCAGAGGCTCGAGCGTGACGTCGGTGTGACGGCCGAGACTTTGGCCCTGTTCGTGCGCTTTTGGCTGACGATCACACCGCCCTTGCCGAACGAGGCTCAGACAGCCGCACAGATCAAGGGCCGCGAGCGGTTTGAGGGATTCGTTGAGACCTTGGGGCGTCGCCTGCAGAAGGGCCAGAGTTATTTGCGCGAGATCCCTGCGGACATTTTGCGCGGCGCATCGGATGATGTCGCCGACTGATGGACCTGGGCATTTCCTTTCACGTCAGCTGTTCTTATCCCGCCAGAAAACTGGCCGATCCTTTCTTTCCTCACGCCCGCCTACGATGAGGGGCCTTGCACTCTTGAAGCAGCGATCGCCCTGTCCTTTGTGAGGCGCCGTATCAACGGGGCAATTCATCCAGTCCGAGTGATAGCTAGGTTTGCACTCTGCGCGACCGTGCAGAGACCGCAATTCTGCGCTCGACGGAGCTACTCGCGCAAACAGCTGACGAGATGCGCTCCTTAGTGAGGTTCGCAATGACAAGAAAGGTATGCGTCCAGCTTTCCGAGCAGCTGTTCGAACAGCTTAAGGCCACAATGGAGCACTCGAGCGCAGGTAAGAGGATGGTCGTAGAGGCGGCTCTTGAACGGTACCTTGATCCAGTGCCAAGCGGCGAAGACATCGCCCATGGGCATCTCGATCGGATCAGCAAACAGCTTGAGCGTCTTGAACACGAGCTCCGCATCATCGGCGAAACTGCCGCTCTTCACGTCCGGTACCGCCTGACCGTCCCGCCGATGCCGCAGTCGCAGCAGCGCGAAGCGTGTCAGATCGATCATGACCGGCCCACGGTTCTCGCCGGGCAAGTCGACAGCCGCTTTCGTCTCGGCCGATCACTGATCCAGGAAACGATCAGCGGGCTAACCGTGCCCAACGTCGCGGGATCCCTGCTTGAGGGTCAGAAGGATACTTCGAAGAGTTCGAGAACAGCCGATCGAGAGACGCCTCCGATAGCCGCTGAGGTCCCGAACTCCGAGTTAACGGCTGCCGTCCGGGAGGACGGCAGCCCAATTTTCGGCACCTGCCGAACAAATTCTGCTGAGACGGCCGGTAAGGTCGAGCCTAGCGCGCCACGCGCGAAGGGCGATCGATTCGACAGTCAAATGTGGGGTATCGCGCGACGCCTTCCGACCTGGCGCCTAATCGCGGGTGTATTTCTGCCGTTCGCGGCCGGTTACTACCTTTCCTATCTATTCCGGACGATCAATACGCTGATCTCTGGTCCACTTGTCAGTGACCTCGGTCTCGATGCGGCAGAGCTCGGGCTGCTGACATCGGTGTATTTCCTGGTCTTCGCAGCTGCCCAGATTCCTGTTGGCACCCTCCTGGACCGGTTCGGACCGCGTCGGGTTCAGAGCGGGCTGATGTCAATTGCTGCCGCGGGTGCGGGCTTATTTGCCACATCAACGGCATTTGTCCCGCTCTTGCTCGCCCGCGCGTTGATCGCACTCGGCGTTGCGGCCTCCTTGATGGCCGGGCTGAAGGCGATTATCGTATGGTTTCCGAGAGAGCGGGTCGCGCTGGTCAATGGCTACATGGTCATGCTGGGCTCGCTCGGGGCCGTAACCGCGACCGCGCCTGCCGACGTCCTGCTGGGCTGGATAGGTTGGCGGGGGTTGTTCGAACTCCTGGCCGTGGCAACTGGCGGGGTGGCCGCGCTGATCTACCTGTTGGTTCCTGACAGTCCACCGGCTCAGAGCCAGCACTCTCACTCGCGCGCTCTCAAAGAAATCTATCTGAATCGGCGCTTCTGGCGAATAGCGCCTCTCTCTGCATCCTGCGTCGGATCAGCCTGGGCCCTCCAGGCCTTGTGGGCGGCGCCCTGGCTTACAGACGTGGAAGGACTGGATCGGCCGAGCTTGGCCACGCACCTTTTCGTTATGGCGCTAGGGATCAGCGTTGGTGCGTCGCTTTTAGGCATCGTCGCGGATCGGTTGCGTCGACGTAGGGTCCAAACCGAAGTCTTGTTTGCCGCACTGGCGGTGGTGTTTGTTGCGGCGGAGCTTGCGCTGATTCTGCGTCTGCCGTTCCCTTCGCTGTTACCATGGTCTGTCGTGTCAGTCGTGGGAGCGGCCTCCGTCCTCAGCTACGCGATCATAGCCGACTATTTCCCAACTGAACTTGGCGCCCGTGCCAATGGCGGCTTAAACCTTCTTCATTTTGGATGGGCCTTCGTGGTCCAATGGAGCACTGGCCTCATCCTTGGGCAATGGTTGCCGCAGGATGGCCATTACCCAGTGGTCGCCTACCGGATGGCATTTGGTGCCAGTGTTGGCTTCCAGGTGCTGGCGTTGGCATGGTTCATTTGGCCCAGTATCCGTCGTCTTGGCCGGACGACGACACCGTCGTTCGTGCGAGAGCCTTCAGGCGACTGGCACGAGTCAATGGTGCCGTCGGCGGACACCGCCATCCTGGAGCCACTTGAAGGAGCGGAATGGTGACGCCGATCTTTTGCGGTTCATGTCACATTCGAGGATGATCGTATACGGCATGGGTCCGGAACCTGCTGTGAGCCACTCCCAACCTTTCTTTTCATACGCCAGGCTACGAACGCGGCAACACCCTTGTTGATCCCGGTCTATTTCTGCCTTTTCTAATCATCCCCATCTGAGGGCGCTGCTTGTTCTGCCCTCGGTCGGCGGGGGCGGCAGTGGCAATCCATTCGTTTCAATCGGAGGTGACCTCGCGCGGTGCGCGAATGCTCCGCAGTGCACTAGGGCCCGCTATCGCTCGTTACCTTGAAGACGAGGCAATCGTCGAGGTGATGCTGAATCCCGATGGACGGCTATGGATCGACCGGCTGCCAGGCGGCCTGACCGAAACCGGTGAGCAGCTCTCCGCGACAGATGGAGAGCGTATCATCCGCCTGGTGGCGCATCATGTCGGTGCCGAGGTCCATGCCGCTGCGCCGCGCATTTCTGCGGAACTACCCGAAACTGGAGAGCGGTTCGAAGGACTCTTGCCGCCTGTCGTGGTCGCGCCAGCCTTCGCTATCCGCAAGCCCGCGGTCGCGGTATTCACGCTCGACGATTATACTGCCGCGGGCATCATAATGCCTGAGCAGGCAGTTGCTCTGCGTCTGGCTGTCGGCGCACGCAAGAACATCTTGGTCGCCGGCGGTACTTCGACGGGAAAAACGACGCTTACCAATGCCTTGCTTGCGGAGGTCGCGAAGACCAGCGATCGCGTGGTTCTAATCGAGGACACTCGCGAATTGCAATGCAAGGCGCCGAACCTCGTCGCGCTGCGCACCAAGGACGGGGTGGTCACGCTTTCGGATCTTGTGCGCTCCTCCCTTCGACTGCGCCCAGATCGTATTCCTATCGGCGAGGTTAGAGGCGCTGAAGCGCTCGATCTGCTCAAAGCCTGGGGAACGGGGCACCCCGGCGGCATCGGCACCATCCATGCGGGCACCGCCCTCGGCGCGTTGCGCCGGCTCGAGCAGCTCATTCAGGAAGTCGTCGTCACGGTACCGCGCGCGCTGATCGCCGAGACCATCAACGTCATTGCTGTCCTTTCCGGGCGCGGCGCCGCCCGCCGGCTCACCGAGCTTGCACGTGTCGACGGCCTTGGGGCGACCGGCGATTACAGCCTCTCACCAGCAGGAGACTTGACATGAGCTTTCCATTTTCAATCTCGCCGCGCGCGACTTGGCTGCTCGCAGCGGCGATGGGTATGCTTGCGAGCTCACCTGTCCGAGCTGCGGGCTCCAACATGCCATGGGAGCAACCGCTGAACCAAATCCTGCAGTCGGTTGAAGGACCGGTCGCGAAGATCATCGCTGTCATTATCATCGTGGTCACAGGCCTAACGCTGGCGTTTGGCGATACGTCCGGCGGCTTTCGCAGGCTCATTCAGATCGTATTCGGGCTTTCGATTGCCTTCGCAGCCTCGAGCTTCTTCCTGTCGTTCTTCTCCTTCGGCGGCGGCATGGTGATCTGATGGACGAGCCAGTTGCAGGGTTCGTCACGCCAGTGCGCCGTGCGTTGACCGAACCGATCCTGATGGGGGGAGCGCCTCGCGCGGTCGCCATCGTGAATGGGACCCTTGCCGCGGCTCTTGGACTCGGACTGCGTCTGTGGATCGCGGGCCTGCTGTTCTGGGCCATCGGCCATGCCGCAGCCGTCTGGGCCGCCAAACGCGATCCCGCCTTCGTCGAGGTCGTGCGCCGCCATCTGCGGGTTCCGGCTCATCTCAGCCTTTAGAGCCTTCCATGATGAATCTTGCCGAATATCGCCGATCGAATACGCGGCTTGCCGATTTTCTGCCGTGGGCGGCCCTGGTCAATGAGGGGATCGTCCTGAACAAGGATGGCTCATTCCAGCGGACAGCCAGATTCCGCGGACCGGATCTCGACAGTGCTGTACCGGCCGAACTCGTCGCCGTCGCGGGCCGGCTGAACAACGTGTTGCGTCGTCTGGGTTCCGGCTGGGCGGTGTTCGTGGAGGCGCAGCGCCATTCCGCTGGAGTCTATCCGCTGAACTCGTTTCCGGATGTGGCGTCCGCGCTGGTCGATGCGGAGCGGAAGGCGCAGTTCGATGAGGAGGGCGCCCATTACCAGTCGAGCTATTACCTGACGTTTCTGTACCTGCCACCGGTAGAGGACGCGGCGAGAGCCGAACGGCTTCTATATGAAGGCAGTAATCGCGCTCCGAGCAGCGACGCGCGCGAGGTTCTCGGTGGGTTCGTCGATCGAACCGATCGCATTCTGCAACTCGTCGAGGGGTTCATGCCGGAATGCGCTTGGCTCGATGACTCGGAGACGCTGACTTACCTCCACTCGACGATTTCCTCGAAAAGGCATCGGGTTCGTGTGCCGGAAGTCCCGATGTATCTGGACGTGCTGCTTGCGGACCAGCCGATGACGGGCGGGCTCGAGCCAATGCTGGGCGCGGCACACCTGCGTGTGTTGACAGTCGTCGGATTTCCGACCGCGACAACGCCCGGCATTCTTGACGACCTCAACCGTCTGGCATTTCCGTACCGATGGTCGACGCGGGCTATCATGCTCGACAAAACCGATGCCACAAAACTACTGACGAAAATCAGGCGCCAATGGTTCGCCAAGCGCAAATCGATCGCGGCGATCCTCAAAGAAGTGATGACCAACGAGGCGTCCTCGCTTCTCGATACCGACGCCCAGAACAAGGCTATGGATGCCGACGCTGCGCTCCAGGAGCTGGGGGCTGACCAGATTGGTGAAGCCCTCATCACGGCAACCGTGACGGTTTGGAGCCAAGACCCGCGTTCGGCCGATGAGAGACTACGGCTGGTCGAAAAGGTGATTCAGGGGCGCGATTTCACCTGCATGATCGAGACGATCAATGCTGTCGAGGCTTGGCTCGGCAGCTTGCCCGGACATGTGTACGCGAACGTCCGGCAGCCGCCGATCTCGACACTTAATCTCGCGCATATGATTCCCCTATCAGCCGTGTGGGCCGGCGAGGCGAGGGACCATCATCTCAAGGGTCCGCCCCTGTTTTATGGCAAAACAGAGGGAGCGAACCCCTTCCGTTTCTCGCTTCACGTCGGAGACGTCGGACACACTTTGATTGTGGGCCCGACCGGTGCCGGAAAATCGGTTCTGCTGGCGCTCATGGCGCTGCAGTTCCGCCGCTACCCCAACGCCCAAGTCTTCGCGTTCGATTTCGGCGGTTCGATCCGCGCTGCCGCGATCGCGATGGATGGAGATTGGCACGACCTTGGTGGAGTGCTGTCGCAAGATGCGACGGGGCCGGTCGCGCTGCAGCCATTGGCCTGGATCGACGATCCGGCCGAAAGAGGCTGGGCCACCGAATGGGTTGCTTCAATCCTCACCCGCGAGAAGGTCGACATTACGCCGGAGGCGAAGGACCTTCTGTGGTCGGCGCTGACGTCCCTGGCCTCTGCACCCCGCGCGGAACGGACGTTGACGGGACTTTCAGTGCTTCTTCAGTCGACGGCTCTGAAGCGCGCCTTGCAACCATATTGCCTTGGCGGTCCCTACGGCCGACTGCTTGACGCGGAGTTCGAGCGCCTCGGCGAGGCCTCCGTCCAGGCATTCGAGACGGAAGGATTGATTGGAACTGGCGCGGCGCCCTCAGTACTTGCCTATCTATTTCACCGCATTGGCGACCGTCTCGACGGCAGTCCGACCCTCATCATCGTCGACGAAGGATGGCTTGCGCTCGATGATGTGGATTTCGCCGGTCAGCTCCGCGAGTGGTTGAAGACGTTGCGGAAAAAGAACGCGTCTGTCATCTTCGCTACCCAGTCGCTATCGGATATCGATGGGTCAGCCATTGCTCCGGCCATCATTGAGAGCTGCCCGACCCGGCTGCTTCTGCCAAACGAGCGGGCGATCGAACCTCAGATCACCGCGATCTATCGCCGCTTCGGGCTCAATGATCGCCAGATCGAGCTGTTGAGCCGAGCCACCCCGAAGCGGGACTATTACTGCCAATCTCGCCGCGGCAATCGCATGTTCGACCTCGGTCTCGGCGAGGTTGCGCTCGCCTTTACGGCCGCATCCTCCAAGACTGACCAGGCGGCGATTGAGAGGCTGATCGCAGAGCACGGCCGCGATGGCTTCGTGGCCGCCTGGCTCCGGCACCGCGAAGCGAGTTGGGCCGTGGATCTCATTCCCAGTCTCAGCAATCTGGAGAAGTCACAATGATCCGTCATAGATTCCTAGTCATCAGCATCATCGTATTGTCATTTGCAGCTACCGGACCGGCGCGGGCACTGATCGTCTTTGATCCCAACAACTACGTTCAGAATGTTCTGACCGCAGCGCGCGAGCTGCAGCAGATCAGCAATCAGATCACCTCGTTGCAGAACCAGGCACAGATGCTGATTAATCAGGCGAAGAACCTGGCGAGCCTGCCGTACTCTTCGCTGCAGCAGCTTCAGGCGTCGATTCAACGGACCCAGAAACTCCTGGCCCAGGCACAGCGTATCGCTTACGACGTGCAACAGATCGATCGGGCCTTCGCGACCAGTTACGCGCCGACGAACAGCAGCCAATCCGATTCCGCGCTCTTTGTAGGTGCACAAGCACGCTGGCAAAACTCGGTTGCGGCGTTTCAGGACGCGCTTCGTGTGCAGGCGGGTGTCGTGGGTAACCTCGATACCAACCGCATTCAGACCTCGGCCCTCGTGAGCTCAAGCCAGGGCGCAAGTGGCGCCTTGCAAGCGACGCAAGCCGGCAATCAGATCCTTGCGCTTGAGGCGGAGCAGCTCGCCGATCTGACCGCAACTGTGGCGGCGCAGGGCAGGGCTCAATCGCTTGAATCCGCGCAGCGCGCCGCTGCCCAAGACCAAGGGCGCGAGCAGCTTTGGCGGTTTCTGAGACAAGGCCAAGGTTATCAGTCCTCCAACGTCCAGATGTTTCACTGATGACCGACCTCAAGGCCTTTAGAGCACTATCGCTGGCTATTTCGGCGATCGCCGGACTGGCAGCCATCGTTGCCTGCACGATCCAACTGCGTGAGCCTCACAAGGTTGCGGGGCCGACGCAATCGAACGAGAAGGCGAACACTGCGCTCGAGTCGGATCTGGCACGTTGCCGTTCGGTGACGTCGGAGCAAGCACCCGCTTACGAGCGCTGCCAAAGGGCTTGGGCCGAAAACCGACGGCGATTCTTTGGTCACAAGGCAAACTCGCCCGGTATCGCCGAAGCTGATACCGGTGGTTCGCCATCATTGTCCGCACCAAAGGATCAAAGCCGTATCCCGCAGGGCAGTCCCTCGGTCGTTGCGCCACGGGAAGGTGATCAATGACGGGCACCGGAGTCATCGACCAGTTCCTCGAAACGTTCACCCGCTACATCGACAACGGCTTTGGTCTTGTCGGAGGTGAGGTCGGCTATCTCGCGACGACGCTGGCTGCCATCGACCTTACGCTGGCAGGTCTGTTCTGGAGCTGGGGCACGGATGATGACGTAATCGCGCGGCTCATCAAGAAGATCCTCTTTGTCGGGATCTTTGCCTATCTGATCGGGAACTGGAACAGTCTCGCCAGGATCGTTTTTGAAAGCTTCGCCGGTCTTGGACTGAAGGCATCAGGGACCGGTCTTTCGGCCGGTGATTTCGTTCACCCCGGGAAGATTGCGCAGGTCGGCCTCGATGCCGGCCGGCCGATCCTGGACTCGATCTCGAATCTAATGGGCTATGTCAGCTTCTTCGAGAATTTCGTTCAGATCGCCGTTCTGCTCTTCGCTTGGGCCGTTGTTCTGATGGCCTTCTTCATCCTGGCCATTCAGCTCTTTGTCACGTTGATCGAATTCAAGTTGACGACGCTTGCTGGCTTCGTGCTGATTCCGTTCGGTCTGTTCGGCAAGACTGCATTTGCCGCCGAGCGGGTCCTCGGCAATGTCGTCTCATCCGGCATCAAGGTGCTGGTGCTGGCCGTGATCGTCGGCATTGGATCGACCTTATTCTCCCAATTTACCTCCGGCTTCAATGGCGGCCAGCCGACTATTGAAGATGCAATGACGCTGGTTCTTGCCGCGTTGTCGCTGCTGGGGCTGGGGATCTTTGGGCCTGGCATTGCCAATGGTCTGGTTTCGGGTGGCCCGCAGCTCGGGGCGGGCGCCGCAGTCGGTACGAGCCTCGCTGCCGGTGGCGTTGTTGCCGCGGGTGCCGGTCTCGCCGCCGGCGGCATGGGACTCGCCAGCGGAGCGATCGCAGGTGCTGTGCGGGGAGGCAGCGCGATCGCAAGCGGAACGGCTGCTGCCTACCGGAGCGGCGGCGTTCTCGGCGTTGCCGAAGCTGCCACCTCCGCGCCAGGGAGTCCTCTACGCCGGCTCGCTGCGGCTGTGGGCGGCAGCGCCCAATCCATCGGCCAGGTGTCAGGGGGCTCGGTCGAAAGCCCGCCGGAATGGGCACGGCACATGAAGCGCACCCAGACGATCAGTCAGGGCGTTTCGGCGGCAACACACGCTGTTCGGTCAGGTGATCCCGGGGGAAGTGGCGGCTCAGTCGATCTGTCGGAGGGCGGGCGCTAGTTGGTCAAAAACTCTGCTCTGTTGGGGAAATGCTAATGTTCAAAAGGTCTTCAGTTCACTACGGGCGAGCGCCAGCGCCAGTCACACCATATCAAAAGGCCGCCCAAGTGTGGGACGAGCGTATCGGATCGGCTCGCATACAGGCGAAGAACTGGAGGCTAATGGCATTCTGCTGCCTGGTGTTGTCGTGCGGCCTAGCCGGAGGATTGGTCTGGCAGTCGACGCAGGGAGCGATCACGCCGTGGATTGTCGAAGTCGATCACATCGGGCAAGCACAGAGAGTTGCGCCCGCCAACTCGGATTATGAGCCGACCGATCCGCAGATTGCCTATCATCTAGCCCGCTTCATCGAAGACGTTCGCGGCCTGCCGGCAGACGGCATCGTCCTTCGTCAAAATTGGCTGCGGGCTTACGATTTCACCACCGATCGCGGAGCTGCCGCGCTCAACGAGTATGCCAGGAGCAATGATCCATTTGCCAAGCTCGGCAAGGCGCAGATCTCGGTCGAAGTCTCCAGTGCGATCCGCGCCTCTATCGAAAGTTTTCGTGTCGCCTGGATCCAGCGTTCTTATGAGAACGGATCGCTGGCATCGACCGAACGCTGGACCGCTATTCTGACTGTCGTCATTCAGACGCCTCACGACGCCGATCGCTTGCGCAAGAACCCGCTCGGGATCTACGTCAACGCAATCAGCTGGTCGAAGGAGCTCGGACAATGAAGCGGCAACCTTATGAACGCCGGACCGGAGTCATCGCCCCCAGATGTGCGCTGGTCTCAATGATAGCCATCTTCGTGTGCCCGTTGGGAGGCTGCTCAACATTCATCCCGCCCGAGATCTCATACGATTCCGACGTGCCGCCGTTACCGCCCGCGCCGGCGACCTTCGACGATCGGTCGCGGCCGCTCCACGTTCCGCCGGCCTGGAAGCCAACCCTTGGCGGGAAAGCAGGAACCAAGGAAGAAGCCGAACCGGTTGGCAGGATCGAGGTCGCGAATAGTGCGGCTCGGGTCGAACCGCGGAGACGAGGATACTTCAACGCCGCACAGATCTACAGTTTCAGTGCGGGCGCGCTCTATCAGGTTTACGCGGCGCCGGGAGAGATTACCGACATTGCACTCGAGGAGGGCGAGCAACTGGTCGGTTCCGGGCCGATTGCAGCCGGTGACACCGTGCGCTGGGTCATCGGTGATACCGAGAGCGGTAGTGGTGAGGCTCGACGGGTCCATGTCCTGGTCAAGCCGACTCGTTCCTCGATCGAGACGAACCTCGTTATCAACACCGACCGGCGGACCTATCTCATTGAACTCCGCTCCCGCGAGAAGCCCTACATGCCGCTGATCTCGTGGTACTATCCGGAAGAGCAAAGAAAGGGGCAATCACTATCTCTAACGCCCACCTTGCCTGATGCCTCACAACGCCGCTTCCGTTACGCGATCGAAGGTGATCGCCCGCCTTGGCGACCGCTCGCGGCTTACGATGACGGCCGCAAGGTCTACATAGAGTTCCCCCAAGGTATCGTTCAGGGCGAGATGCCTCCACTGTTCGTGCTTGGCCCGGACGGTAAGTCCGAAATCGTCAACTATCGTGCCTACAGCAATCTGCTCATCGTCGATCGTCTGTTCGCCGCTGCCGAACTGCGCCTGGGAGGGGAGCATCAGCAGAAGGTAAGAATTGTTCGGACCGACGGGAGGCCATCATAATGAGCCAGAATCTTTCGGACGATCGTCCACCTGTTGAAATGCAAGGTCCTGCCGAAACGCCAAACGCCTTTCGGCTCAGACCGGGGTATCCACGCGTTACGCGACTCTCTCGAAAGGTTCTCCTGGCTGGCAGCGCGATGGGGTTGACGGTCGTCGCTGGCGCAGCGTTTTGGGCCCTACAGAAGAACAAGACAACGGGCCCTTCCCCGGAAGAGCTCTATAGTACCGACCATCATAGCATTGCTGATAGCATTGCGGCTCTACCACGTGACTACGCTGCCGCCCAACGTCAGGTGCCGCAACTCGGGCCGCCGCTTCCGGGCGATCTTGGTCGTCCGATTCTTTCTGCTCAAGGGCAGTCGCCAACAGTCTTTGGGACTACACTTGACCAAGATCAGCAACGGCAGAACCAGGAGAACGAAGCTGCGCGTGTCAGCCGTCTCTTCGTGTCGACAAGCGTTCGAGGGAGTCAAAATCCGACAACGAACGAATCGACCGGCGATCGCGTGATTCCATCTACGTCGCCATCCAACAATGAAGATGGACTAACGCTGAACGCGCAGGACAGAAAGCTTGCTTTCGCCAACGCCGTCGTGGATCGCCGCACCACGAACGCGGATCGCATCACGAAAGCGGCGTCAGCATTTGTGGTTCAGGCAGGAACCGTCGTTCCCGGAGCACTCATCACAGGTATTCGCTCGGATCTACCTGGCCAAATCGTGGCGCAAGTAACAGAGAACGTATATGATTCTCCAACGGGACGTTTTCTGCTGGTTCCGCAGGGAGCACGCCTGATTGGTCTTTACGATAGTCAGATCGCCTTCGGTCAGTCTCGCGTGCTGCTCGTATGGACGCGGCTGATCATGCCGAACGGACGTTCCATCGTTCTCGAGCGACAGCCTGGTGCCGACGCCGCAGGTTATGCTGGCCTCGAAGATGAAGTCGACAATCACTGGGGTGAGTTAGTCAAAGCCGCGGCGCTGTCGACCTCATTGGCAATCGGCACGGAGCTAGGTGAGGGTTCAGACGCCAATAGCAATAATGGTGCAATCGTTCAGGCGTTGCGCCACGGCGCGGCCGATTCGCTGAGCCAAACCGGACAGCAGGTGGTTCGACGCGGCCTGAATATCCAGCCTACTTTGACCATACGGCCGGGGTTCCCGGTCCGTGTCATTGTCCATCGTGATCTCGTTCTTGAACCGTACAGAGGGTGAAAACATGCCAAAGCTCAAAATTGGAGCGCTCCCAGACGACAGGTCGGTCAAAGTGAGTGTGGAATTGCCGGCGGCGGTGCACCGTGATCTCATTGCCTATGCAGAAGTCTTGACACGTCAGGGTGGTCAGCCGATCGAGGCGACCAAGCTCATCGCACCTATGTTGGCGCGCTTCATGGCCACCGATCGAGGATTTTCCAGGCTGAAGCGTGGAGCTCACGTGCCTGTCGCTGGTGAAGGATAGTCGTCCACTACCGCTTCACGAACCTGTCGACCACTGCTGAAGACATGCTCCGCATCAGCCGAAGCGGATCGCTCTCGTTGCAACGGCCGAGCCCGCCGGCATGTCGGGCGAGTGGGCGTGCGCAACTTGATCGCGGCAGCCCGACACGGAGTGCGCGTGGAGATGCCCTGTCGGGAGGTGTGCACCCGCGTCTCCCGGGATACCGCCGCGCTCACCAGGTTCTGTCGAGTTCTTAGCTTCGCGAGTGTTGAGCGACGTCGATAGGCGGCTGTTTGTTGACCTTGAGCCGCCTGACACTGTTTCGGCCGTCAACGCTGACGGGCACATCACCGTCGATTGTGGCACGTCGCACGACGCGATGCTGATCGCCATAGTCGTTGACCGCATAATGCTGTGTTGCGCGGTTATCCCATATCGCGACATCACCTTCCATCCAGTTCCAGCGCACGGTATTTTCGGGCGCGGTGATATGAGACTGGAATAGATCGAACAGCTTCTGGCCGTCATATTTGGGAACGCCGACAAAACGCTGCACCAAGGCGCCGAGCACTAGCGCCCGCTCGCCTGTCTCGGGGTGAACTCGCACGACGGGATGCTCAGTCTCGAAAATCGTTCTGGTAAAGACCTCGTCAAAATGCTTCTTGTCAATGTCGCGGACGCGAGCCATTCCGGCGTAATCGAAAACGTTGCTGTGAACGGCCCAGAGCTCGTCGGCAAGTCGTTGTAGCGGTGGCGCCAGATCGAGATAGGCTGCCGCTGTATTCGACCACACCGTATCGCCGCCGAACGGCGGCATTACAACGGCTCGTAGCACCAGAATCTTTGGATAGGCATCGGCGAATGTCCCATCCGCATGCCACACATCGGCGCGACCGCCGCCGCGGGTGGAATCCAGTTCGAGGATCGATGCCATTCCCTTGGTAACGCCGAGCATCGGATGCGGCACTAGAGTTCCTAAACGAGCGGCAAAGCGCTCCTGCTCGGCGTCATCGAGATGGCCTTGCCCACGGAAGAAGATTACTTTGTGTTCGAGCAGCAAGCTGTTGATCGCTGCAATCGTCCGGCTCGGCAAGTCCCCCGATAGCTTGATATTTTTGACCTCGGCGCCGATACGCACTGCTCGTTTTACGACGTCGGTACGCGAGATGACATCATCGATCAAATCCGTTTCGCTCATAGCGGTATTTTCCAAGCTTGCGGTTCGCTTCCTAGGCCCCTCGGTAGCGAATGATCAGCAGCAAGCATTGTGCCAGTCGCAAAGATCGAGCCTGAGTGGCTACGGACCGAGATGAGCAATAGGAATCGTGCGGTCACCGGATAGAACCGATGACTGGAACGGACAGTCAACGGGCTCGGTCGCCGGCATCATCCTTCAATATCATGGAGTCGCGAAGAAGCAGTGATTAGCAATAGTGACCAACGGCAGACCTTCGATCACTCAATTGAGAATGCGGTGTTTCTGCAAAATGGGTACTAGGTCATGGTGGTCATGTATCATGTAGTCCGGCCGTGCGGCGCGCAAGCGCGATTCGGAAACAAATCCGCCCGTGATCGACACGCTGATAAGGCCGAGATTGCGGGCGATCTCCGTTTCGATTGGCATGTCGCCGACGACGACGGTTCTTTCGGCGGACAGATCATTGGCCTGCATGTACAGGCGCAGCCGGTCCTCCTTGCTCATGCTCCTAAACTGAGTTGCGCGGCTCTCAAACGCCAAAATCTCGGTGACGCAACTCTTGATGCCAAGTCTTCGCACCTGTACGCGAATTGGTTCGACAATGTGATTGCTCAGAATGACGGTTTGAACGGCTTGGCGATGTGCAGCTAGCAAGATATTTCGTGCGCCTTTCCGTAAAAGAGCTTTACTTGCCAAGGATTCGTAGGTGTCGTGAAAGATGGCGCTGTCGTTACTATGCACGACTTCGACTTCATCTTCCGACATGTCCAGATTGCGGTAAAGAACGGAGAGCGGAAGCTCAAACTCCTCGCGGAACCTTTGCATGTCTACGGTCGCGCGACTGAACCGGCTCAAAATGGCATTGACGGTTTGCAACACCGCATTGGCATCGTCGAGCAGCGTACCATTCCAGTCGAATACGATCGCGGATTTCATGCGTGAACCTAGAGCAGTGGTGGCGCGGTAAGTCTGCTCGTGATTGTTAAAGTTTGGATCCATATGTCTGCGTCGAGCAGATCGTAAGGGTCTCATCTGAGCATACGAGCCACAAATGTGGACCTGCCTCAGTTACGTTTAGGCTCCAGTGAGGGATTGAGAGGTGCGTTGACCGCGTTGACCATTCTTCGGAGAGCTAGACACGAGGATTTAGGAAAGGAGAGATTGCCTGCCGGTTTCGTGCCTTTGGATGCTCTAGGTCGGCTTTTGCTGGAGCAATGGTCGTGCCAGCTCTGCTAGTGCGTACTAAGCGGCTGAGTATCCGTTGGAAAAATATCAACCCGTGCTTTCGCGGGGTGTACTGAAGCCGACACAACAATTGTGCCGCTGTCGGAACATGGACAAGAACCTGCACGGCGGGCGGGGCCGAGGTGTCGAACTGACGACTGGTCATGTTGTGGTATTTCGGCTGTACGTTGAATCGAGGCTCGAGTCTCGCCTGCCGAACTTGGACCGATGACCATGGATTCCATGGACACGTCCATGCATGAGGGCCAAGCTTGGAGACCCAAGATACTCACCCGACGTTGCATCAGCTGTCGTTCCTAACTGGTCTTGTACATTTTCGTTACGCTCGCCTCAGGCCTGAGCTAGAATCAGGGCAGCCACTTCCTGATCCCGTGGCTGTTTGCTCGCCGCGAGGCCGGTGGCAACACCGATGCGGTCAGCCGCGGGACGATTTTGGCTCATCTTGCGCTTGCCTTCGATCTTGGTGATGGGAATGTGCACGCCAACAATTCCACAGAGCTGGGCGGCGATGAAATCAGCGGGGGCATCGCTGACTGACCAAGGCGTCGCGCGTAACGTCTCGTGAATATTGGTCAACCGCGTAACGACCGCAAGCAGACGTTCGGGATCCTCGAAGAACTCAATCGGCCCGTGGGCGTGGACCGCGACGTAATTCCAGGTCGGCACCACACATTCAGCTTCTTGTTTGGTGACATACCAGGAGGGCGTCACATAGGCCTCCGCCCCCATGAAGATCGCCAGAGCTTCACCGATCGAGGCCGCACGCCACTGCGGATTGGCCTTCGCCAGGTGCCCGTACAGTGCTCCGTGTTCGCCTTCGGTCTCGTCTAGGAAGAGCGGGAGGGGTGTCGCAAGTGGTCCGTCTGACGTAGCCGTGATCAAATTGGCGAGACGGCCGGAGCGGATCGTCTCTCGAATGTTATCGAGATCGTCATCTCTAAAGGCCGGTGGTATGTACATGAAAGCTCTCCGGTTTGTGGTTCTGAGATAAACCCAGGTCGGCACGCTGGAAACTGCCAGTTCCGGTCGGCCCGGCAGAGGCTCGCCGGTGGATCCAGCGGCCTTGCTCATGACCTGGCCAGCCGATGATCAGGCAGAGAACGTCGCGCCCGTTGGAAAGGGATGTGGCTAAGTAAGGCGGTTGTAATGGCCCAGAGGCCGCCGGTCCGCGAACTTAAGATGGTAAAAAGTCCACGGCTGCGCGTCGGATCTTGAAGGGATCGGCTGTGGGCTCAATCACTTTGGTCGTGCCGTGGGCCGAGTGTTCGTTCCGACCGCGAGTTCGATTCTAGATCAAGCCCGAATGTGGCAGGGGACGCATGGGCCGGCGATCCGAACGGCGGCATTCGCACACGGCAGCCGCGACGGCGTGCGAGTTCGCTAACGGCGCAATCATCCGAGATGATCGCCGAAGATTGCAGCGCGGGTAGTAGCTCGTCTGACGGAGCGCTTCGCTGGCCGGAATACAACGCCTTGCGACACGGCCGTGGCCTCTGCATCATGCGGCAATTCACGCAACCGTGTTGAGCCAGCTTAGACGATCTCTTGGGTGCGTTAACGTAGGGAATCGAACAATGACGCCGGTCGATAAGCTCGATAAGCCGCCTCACAGAGCAGCAGGCGCGCGGCAAATCGACGATATATGAGTTCAGCCTCTTCGGGTATGCGCGGAGGTAGCTCGGTCTTGTTCGTTGCTCGGAACGTCTGGCTTCGTTTGAACTCTGCTGGCTGCACGGCAGCTTGCCCATCGGCCGAGCCAAGCTCCCAAATCGGAATCTTTCGTGAGCGACTTACCAAGAGCGGAGAATACAGCAGTGCTGATAGCTTGCTGCTGGCCGCGCAGGTGATCCTCGAGGAGTTTCTGTCGGGTAACGTAGCCGGCGTTCACGCCTGGAATCGAATGGTTCATAAGAAGCTTCGCATCGAATTCGGACACTCCAGCAGCCGATGCAACAGTGCGGAACGTTTGGCGAAGATCATTGCCCCATTTCGAGAGTGTACCCCGATCCTCCTTTGTTTCAGCTAGATGCCCTGACGCGCTGTCGCCGGGAAATACCCATTTCTGCGACTGCAACGGATAAATTTGTCTGCCGAATCGGATTGTCCGAATGAGACACAGGATCATTTCGCGGGAGAGCGGGATGTCAAAAGCTCGCTTCCTGCCACCCTTCGGTTTTTCGATATGCAAAGTCCGGCGGTGAAAATCGATGTGGCTTGGCTTTACTTGCTGCAACGCGGTGGTCCGGGAACCAGACAGCAGCGTGAGCAGATGAAATTCACGACGGACTGGATTCTCAAGAGCGGCCAACTCCCTGAACCATTCGGTCAGGTCGCTGATGCCCATGCCAGTATCGCGACGTTTTTCCTCATTCCAGTCGATAGCGTCTGCTGGATTGTCGCGCGGCAGTGATCTGTTGGTCTTACGAGCGTGATTGTAAATTGCGCGCAGCGTTCGCATGCTGCCATTCGCAATATAGGGACCGTTCTGCTTCGTGAGGTCGTCGTGCTTGTTCGCAACACGAGCAGGATTCATCGCAAGTTCGCTCAATGGAGTATCAAGCCACTCCGCAAAGAGACGTTCTACATGGTCGCGATAACCACTTATGGTCTTCTCACTACGCCCCTTTCGGATCAGATGGGCCACCAGATATCGCTGCCATGCTTGCCTGAGTGTAACAGTCGCGCCGACCGTATTTCCGACCGGGACGGAGCCACTGTGCCCCACTTCCTTTGTCGCCTTCGGGTGCTGTCCCTTGCTGATCTGGGCCAGATATTCCTTCGCCATCGCGCGCGCGGTTCGGGTCGTCAACTCGCGCGTATCACCGATAGAGACTCTGATGGAAGATGACCGCTTTCCTCCTTGCCGGAGGTCGCCTTGGACAGTGAAGGTCCTTTTCCTCCGCCCCACGACGACGAAGAAGCCCTTCAACTCGGTGTCGCGGGCTAGGTACCATCCGTCCTTCGGGGTAGGTAACTGAGCGATGGTCTTGTCGCTCAGGAGAATGCGAGTGTTGTTCATTGGAGGGAGCAGTCAACTAAAACGGTTTTTCAAACGGTTTTGGCAAACCGGGGTGTTTGGGGGTTCGGGTTCGACGAACTGCGAAGCTATGCGAGAAATGCCCATAAACAAAGGACTTCTCGATCATCGTCGTAGCGCGTCGTGGATTCAGAAATTGCAGCGAAGCGCTGATTTTGAACTCTTAATCAGCGGGTCCCAGGTTCGAGCCCTGGTGCGCCCACCACTCTCAAGTGATGGCCCGTCAAGGGCCTGTTTTATTTTCCGCAGATCGGAAGGTGGCTCGGTCGGTTGCCGCGCGCGAGCGTCAGTAGTGGCATCTGGTCGCGCCTTCAGGTCCGCGCCTGTCTCAACAGCGGTTCGCGAGCGTATTCCCTGGACCGCAGCAGCGCATCAACGAAGATCGGCTCCCAGGAGCGAATGTGGCTCCTCAGCAGTGTCGTCAACGCCGCGGTCTCACCGGCAAGGGCGAGCTCGATCAGCCGATAGTGCTCCGGGACCGACGCCTGCTGCCGCTCCCGGCCTGCGCGCGAGCTGATGCCGTAGAGCCGCATCTTATCGCGCAGGCCCATCACTGTCTCAGTCAGCAGATCGTTGCCGGCGGCCGCGATGAATTCGCGATGATAGTTGCGGTCGGCTTCCAGATAGAGCTGGATGTCATCGGTTTCGACGGCCTTGGCGATCTGATCGGCCCATTCGCGCACCGCTGGTAGATCCTGTGGAGGATGTGCGGCGACCAGCGCGGCCGCGTGCAGCTCAAGCACCTCGCGCATCTCGAAGAGGTTGCGCAGCTCGGTCAGCGTCGGCTCCACCACCTTGAAGCC
Organism: Bradyrhizobium sp. ORS 86; assembly: GCF_045571475.1. Taxonomy (NCBI): domain Bacteria; kingdom Pseudomonadati; phylum Pseudomonadota; class Alphaproteobacteria; order Hyphomicrobiales; family Nitrobacteraceae; genus Bradyrhizobium; species Bradyrhizobium sp. ORS 86. The sequence continues at coordinate 2,570,989 of NZ_CP120699.1, forward strand.
GCGGTTGCGCATCGGTTCGACCAGCCCGCCGCGGCTGAGCTCCAGCAGCGCTTCCCGCACCGGCGTCGAGGAGACGCCAAGGCTCGCCGCCAGGCTGGGCACCGAATACATCGTGCCGGGGGCGCTTTGCCCGGAAATGATCTCGGCGCGCACGCGCTGTAGCACCTGCTCTCGCAAATTCTGGTCCATGGATGGTCGCGGCCGCCTCGCGTTGGGGAGCTCCGATTCGCCCCTGATTATTACTTAGTCTTGACCGGGCTAGTAGTGTGTGACGTAAGTGTGTAACGCATTACAAAGATGCGTTACTATAACCACGGATGGCGAGACCAACGTGAAACAACGGCTACCCGGCTATTGCACGCTTTGTCGATCGCGCTGCGGTGCAGTCAGCGTCGTCGAGGACGGGCGCCTCGTCGGTGTTGAGGTATTAAATAACCATCCGACCGGTGGAGCACTTTGCGCCAAGGGGCGAGCAGCGCCGGAAATCGTGGCGAGCCCGCGCCGGCTGACCGTGCCGCTCAAGCGTACGAATCCGCGCGATGCCGCCGACCCGGGCTGGGTCGCGGTATCCTGGGATGAGGCGCTGACCGAGATCGCCGGGCGGCTCGGCGCGATCCGCGCCGAGAGCGGCGCCGAAGCGGTCGCCTTTGGTGTCACCACGCCGAGCGGCACGCCGATGGTGGACAGCTTCGAGTGGGTCGAGCGCTTCATCCGCGGCTTCGGCAGCCCAAATCTCATCTACGCGGTCGAGATCTGCGGCTGGCACAAGGACTATGCCCACGCCCTGACCTTCGGCCGGGGCATCGGCTTTCCCGATTACGACAATGCGGATGCCATCGTGTTGTGGGGCCACAATCCGGCCCGCACCTGGCTCGCCCAGGCGACGCGGATCGCCGACGCGCGGCGGCGTGGCGCGAAGGTGGTGGTCGTCGATCCCAAGCCGAATGGATCGGGCCAGCAGGCGGACCTCTGGCTGCGCATCCGACCGGGTGCCGATGCCGTGCTGGCGCTGGGCGCGATCCGTCACCTCATCGCGACCAGCGCGTACGACGTGGATTTTGTCAATGCATGGACCAACGGGCCGCTGCTGGTCGATTGCGCGACGGGACGCCTTCTTCGCGCCGACGCGCTATGGCCGGAAGGCGCGCCGGACAGCTTCGTTCGCCTCGACGCAACAGGCTCACCTGTGCCTTGCGATACGCGCTACGCACCAGAGACCGGCGGCCAACTGCACGGAACATTGTCCATCCGCGCGCGCGACGACCGCCTGATCGCGGCGAAGACTGCGTTCGAACTGCTGGCGGAGAGGGTCGCCGACTACACGCCTGAGCGTGTCGCCGCGCTGACCTGGCTTCCTATTGACGACGTTGAAGCCTTCAACGCTCTGTTCGCTGGTCGGCCGCGGCTGGCCTACCACTCCTGGACCGGCGTCGGCCAGCACAGCAACGCGACCGCAATTGAGCGCGCGATCGCGACGCTCTATGCGCTGACGGGCGCCTGCGATCGGCCCGGCGGCAATCGCTGGCCGGTCGCGCTGCCGACCCGCACCCTCAACGACCACGACATCCTGCCGCCGGAGCAGCAGGCCAAGGCGCTTGGCCTTGCCGAACTGCCGCTCGGCCCGCCGGCGAAGGGGTGGATCACGGCGCGCGATTTCAGCAGGGCCGTGCTCGATGGCGAGCCTTACCCGGTGCGCGCGCTGGTCGCCTTCGGTACCAATTTCGTGGTCTCGCAGGGGCACTCGGAGCGAAACCGCGCGGCGCTCAATGCGCTCGAATTCCAGGTTCATATCGATATGTTCATGAACCCGACCGCGGAGAGCGCCGATTTCGTTCTCCCGGCGAGCACGCCGTGGGAGCGGGACGCGCTTAAGATCGGTTTCGAGATCACGCAGGAGGCGGTCGAAACCGTGCAGTTTCGTCCGCGCATGGTCGAGCCTGTCGGCGACGTGAAGGCTGATTATGAGATCGCCGCGGCGCTGGCGCTGAAGCTCGGGATGAGTGAGTTGTTCTTCGGCGGCGACATCAAAGCCGGCTGGAATTATCAGTTGGCGCCGCTCGGCATCGGCGTCGACGACTTGCGCCGCCATCCGGAGGGACGCCGCTTCCCGCAGAGCTTCCGCGACGGGAAATACGCCACGGTGCGGGACGATGGGACCGTGACAGGCTTTGCAACGCCGACGCGCCGCGTCGAGCTCTATTCCGAGCTTATGCTCGGACACGGCTATGATCCCTTGCCGGATCACGTCGAACCTGCCGAAAGCCCACTCGTGGCGGCGGACGAACGCTTCCCGCTCGTGCTCACGACGGCGAAGAGCGGATGGTTCGTGCACACGTCATATCGCCACGTCGCCTCGCTGCGGCGAAAGTCGCCCGATCCCGCCGTCGAGATCAGTCCGCAGCTCGCCGCAGCGCGCGGGCTTGTGGAAGGCGACTGGGCCGTGGTGGCGACGCGCGGTGGCGACGTGCGCTTGAAAGTGCGGCTCAATGCGGCGCTCGACGAGCGGGTCGTCGTTGCCGAATTCGGCTGGTGGGAGGACTGTCCGCCGCTTGGCCGCGATAGCTCCGCGGCCGTCGGCAGTCGCACGCGCAACATCAATGCGGTGCTGCACGACGATGCGCGCGATCCCGTCAGCGGCTCAGTTCCGCTGCGCGCGACGGTCTGCGACATCAAGCGCGACGCCGTGGCAAGCCGTGGCGTGTGGAGCGGTCGACGGCGGTTCGTCGTCGGCGGTCGGCGCACTGAAACGGACAATGTCGTTGCATTTGATTTGCTTCCGCACGACGGCTGTCCGTTGCCGGACTTCCTGCCGGGCCAGCATGTCATGACCTCGCTGCCCGGTTTTCCGGAGGAGCGGGCCTATTCCTTGACCGGGCCTGGTGGCACGCCGGGCGTGCTCTCGATCGCAGTGAAAGGGCGCTTCTTCGACGAAGCGCGCGGTAACGACGCGCCGTTCTTCATGCCGGATCGCCTGCACGGTCTCGCCGTTGGGGACGAAGTCATGGTGGAGCCGCCGGGTGGCATCTTCACGCCGCCACTGAGAGGGCCACGCCCGTTGATCTTCCTCGCTGCCGGCATCGGCATCACGCCGTTCATGAGTCATCTCGAGACGTTGCAACGCGTTGCGCCGCCCGACCGCGTTCCCGAGATCCTGCTGCTCCACGGCTGCCGCAGCAGCCGCGAGCATCCGTTTGCACAACGGCTCGCGGAGCTGGAAGCCGCCACGCCCGAGCTGAAGCGGGTGACGTTCTATTCCGCGCCGCTTGCACATGATCGGGTCGGTCGCGATTCGTTGCTCGAGGGGCGGCTTGATCTTGAGCTGGTCAAGCCATGGTCGGCGCGGCGTCCGCTTGTCTACATCTGCGGCTCGCCGGAGTTCGTCGCGGCTCAGGTCGAGGCGGTGGCGGCGCTCGGCGTGCCGCGCTTCGACATCTTTGCTGAAAGCTTTGTGTCGCCGCCAACGGTCCCGAGTGACCTCGTTCCGCGCACCATTCGGCTCGCCCAGAGCGAGCGGAGTTTTTCCTGGGGGCCGGAGCAGGGGACGCTGCTCGACGCGGCGAATGCGGCTGGCGTCTCGCTGCCGAGCGGCTGCCGCGTCGGTCAATGCGAGAGCTGTGCGGTGCAGGTCGTCGATGGGCAGTTCACGCATCTCACGCCCGTCGATGGAAGCGAGGGACAATGCCTCGCCTGCCAGGCCGTGCCCCTGACCGATCTCACGCTCGCACTTTGAATACCAACGCAGACCTGAAGGCTGTCGCCGCGTCACCAGAAGGGGGATTAGATTGATGACGAACGCAACGCATGACCAGACCATAGCCTTACCAAAACCTGTTGCTGATAACATCATGGCCCGCTTCTCGCAGGCTCTGGTGGCCTTCGCGGAGCGCTGGTTTCCGGATGCTTATGTTTTTGTATTGATCGCGGTGATTGCGGTTGCGGTCGGCGCGATCCTGCATGGCGGCTCGCCGCTCGCGGTCAGTCGTGCCTTCGGCGACGGGTTCTGGAATCTGATTCCGTTCACCATGCAGATGGCGCTGGTCGCGATCGGCGGCTATGTGGTGGCGATGTCGCCGCCGGTGGCCGCGCTCCTTGCGCGGCTCGCCAGTGTGCCGAAGACCGGCCGCGGCGCGGTGGTCTTCGTCGGTATGCTCAGCATCTTCCTGTCGTTGCTGAACTGGGGGCTGAGCCTGATCTTCTCCGGTCTGCTGGTGCGCGAGATCGCGCGGCGCTCTGACATCCGGCTCGACTACCGCGCGGCCGGAGCCGCCGGCTATCTCGGGCTTGGCTGCGGCTTCACGCTCGGCATCACGTCGTCGGCCGCGCAGCTTCAGGCCAACGCCGGCAGCATTCCTGCGTCGCTACTGCCGATCACCGGCGTGATCGGTTTCTCGGAAACCATCCTGACTTGGCAGAATATGGTCACCGTCGTGGCGGTGACGGTGATATCGGCGATGATCTGCTATTTCACCACGCCGGCACCTGAACGGGCCAAGACCGCGGAGGATCTCGGCGTTGCTCTCGGCGACGATCGCATCGAGGCGAAGAAGCCGGCCCGCCCCGGCGACTGGCTGGAGTTCAGCCCGATCCTGACGATCCTGATTGCCGTTCTCGCCTGCGGGTGGCTCTGGCAGACGTTCGAATCCGGCAATCCGCTGATCACCCTGTCGGGGCTGAACACCTACAACTTCGTCTTCCTCATTCTCGGCATCGTGCTGCACTGGCGGCCGCGCAGCCTGATCGAATCTTTCTCCAAGGCGATGCCGAGCGTTTCGGGCGTGCTGCTGCAGTTTCCATTCTATGCCGGCATCGCGCAGATCCTGACCAAGGTGCCGAACAGCCACGGCACGACCTTGTCCGACACGATCGCGCACTGGTTCGTCGGCGCCTCCAGCAATTCTACCGTGTTTTCGTTCCTGGTCGGAATCTACTCGGCGCTGCTCGGCTTCTTCGTGCCGTCGGCCGGTGGCAAGTGGATCATCGAGGCGCCTTATATCATGAAGGCAGCCAACGACATCGGCGCGCATTTGGGCTGGACGGTGATGGTCTACAACATCGCTGAGACCCTGCCGAACTTCATCAACCCGTTCTGGATGCTGCCGCTGCTCGGTATTCTCGGGCTGAAGTCGAAGGATCTGATCGGCTATACGTCGGTGCAGTTCTTCATCCACTTCCCGATCGTGATGCTGCTGGCCGCCATCCTGATGGCGACCTTCAGCTATCACCCGCCGATTCTGCCCTGAGTCGGCCTGGCCGGACGCTGGGCGTCCCGACGTCGGGTCGGCGAAAGGCCCGCAGATAATACCTCGCCATGAAAATACGAGGCGGTGGCCGCTGCGGCCACTGCACGCCATGGAATGGACGCATATCTCCAGCTCAGATGCATCGGCCTTGGCGCGGCAGGATGCCGAGGCCTGAATGCCGAAAACCGGAGAATGAAGCGTTATGATTAACACTATGGGCGCATCACAGGGCAGTGGGAATCATCCCGAGCCCACCCGTCACGACTGGACCCGCGCTGAGGCCGAAGTCTTCTACGACCTGCCGTTCTCCGACCTGATGTTTCGCGCGCAGACGATCCATCGCGCACATTTCGATCCCAATCATGTCGAGACCGCGAGCCTGCTCAGCATCAAGACCGGCGGCTGCCCGGAGGATTGCGGCTATTGCTCGCAGAGCGCTCACTACGACACCGGCCTGAAGGCGACACGCCTGATGGACAAGGCGGACGTGATCGCGACCGCGAAGCGTGCCAAGGATGCCGGTGCGGAGCGCTTCTGCATGGCCGCGGCGTGGCGCAATCCGAAGGATCGCGATCTCGACCAGGTCTGCGAGATGGTCAGCGCCGTCAAAGGCCTCGGCATGGAGACCTGCGTCACACTGGGCATGCTGACGCCTGCGCAGGCGAGCCGACTCCACGACGCCGGGCTCGATTTCTACAATCACAACGTCGATACATCCCCGGAGCACTACGACCGGATCATCACCACGCGGACACTGCAGGATCGGATCGATACGCTCAGCCATGTGCGCGAGGCCGGCATCAAGGTCTGCTGCGGCGGCATCATCGGCATGGGTGAACAGGTCACCGACCGGCTCGGCATGCTCGTGCTGCTCGCCAATCTGCCGACCCATCCCGAGAGCGTTCCGATCAACCTCTGGAACGAGGTCAAGGGCGTCCCGGTCAATACCACCGCGGAGCGACCGGATCCAATCGCGGTTGCACGCCTCGTCGCGGTCGCCCGCATCATGATGCCGAGGAGCGTGGTGCGGCTCTCCGCCGGACGGCAGTACATGACCGACGAATTGCAGGCGCTCTGTTTCCTCGCTGGCGCCAATTCGATCTTCATCGGCGACGTGCTTCTGACCACGCGCAATCCGCAGCGCGACCGCGACGCCGAGCTGCTCGATCGGCTCGGCATCAACTCAGGGTTGGAGCGGAACAGGCAGGTTGTGCCCGCCGAGCAATCAACGCGCATCGCTCAAGCGGGATGACGCTGATCTCGCGCAGAGCCCGAGCCGTGTCCTGTGCGAAACAGCCTTGCGTCCGCGGGTCAGGATGCCGCAGCAAGCGGCGGCGACACGACCTCCGGCTCCGCCGTGACCTGCGCGGGCGCGGTTGCGAGCCGGAAACGGATGCCGTGCAGGCTGTAGGTCAGGGGGATGCCGCGGAAATCGTCGTGGAACGCCCTGATGCGGCGAGCCAACTCGGCGGCGCTGATGCCGGCGGGAAGCTCGCACATCTCCCGGTACATCCGCCGCGTGCTCTTGACCCCGCACCAAACGATCGGCAACGCGCTCGCCGGCGAGGGATCGCAGGCGAGGTCGCCCGACATCCGCCAGAACAGATGGGCCAGCCGCACATAGGCCATCTGCTCCAGCCCGCGCACGCTGATCTTGTCGGGGATGATGAAGGACTCGACCCCGATGATCGGGCCGGAATCGACCTGCTCGGCCATCACATGGGCCGTGGCGCCGAACGTGCGCGACCCATCGTAGAGCGCAAAATGCGCCGGTGCCCAACCGGGATATTGCGGTGGGCCGGGATGGAAGTTGTAGGCGCCATGGCCGAGTGCCGCGAGGATCGTGTGCGGCACGATCACGCCGGTGGTGAATGCCAGCAGGCGAGCCTCGCGCAGCACCTCGGTCTCGATCGCGGCGAGGTCATCGGCGGTGACCGCGCAGCGGAACGACAGGGCGGTATTGTGTGCCTTCAACAGCTCGCGGAGTGCGAATTGCTGGTCGGCAACGCCGGTCAGAAGGATGATGGTCTTCATGATGCTTTTCGTCCTCCCCTCTGTCATTTGCTGGCCGAGATCATCCACGTTGTCCGGTCATGACCACAACGCTTCCGCTATTCCGCGATTGCCCTACCGTCCGGAACAGATCGGCGGGGAGCGTCTGCCACGGCGCAATCTCGATGATCCGGTTATTCGCGCTCCGGGCTGCCGACTTGGCCGCGCGAATATCGTCCTGCCAGGAGCACAGCGAGAGCTCGAGCCGGCCGAATCCGCCACAATCGGCGGCGAACGCGCCGGTCAACGCTTCGATGCTGGCCGCTACCTCGCGCGCATCGCTGGTTGCGATGTCGCGCATGATCACGGTGACCACGTCGCTCGCCATTGCCTCTGACTTCACCACGATCATGGAGTCGCGACCGCCGCTGCGGCTGGCGCGTCGTGCGGTTCGCATCGCCATGCCGAATTCGGCGTCAGGCCCGAGGTCGGAGTTGTCGGCAGGCAGATTGTGAACGACCGTGGTGTGCCGGGGCGTGCCGACGTCTTCGGCCGGCACATGATACGAGCGTGGCAGCCACACCGTATCGAGCGGCATCTGCGACGAGGTCAGGCTCCAGGCCTGATCGAGCAGGTAACCTTCCCAGACCTGCGGATAGGCGCTGGCGATATGATGCCAGGTCTGCAGCAGCGCCTCGGCTGCGGGGGAGCGCCCGAGAAAGAGGGTGCGAGCCGACATCTCCCACCGGTTCCACTTGTGAAGCGCGACGTCGCAATCAAGACTCGAAGGTAGCCGCGGCGGCTCGGTGAGCGTTGCGTTGGCCTCGATGAAGAGCAGCGGCTCGCGGTGCTCGTGCCACATCCGCAGCATGAAGGCGGTCTTTTCGGATGCGCGTATGTGCCCGCCGTCGGCCGTCTCGATCGGTGCGATGTCAGAGGCGATCTCGAACTCGGCCAGCTTGTCGCGAAGCCAGCGTACTTGATCGTCCCCACATGCGCGGGGATAGCAGGAAACCACGCGCAGCGGCGTATCGTTCGGAGGACCGCCGTCGAGCGCGATCGCGCGCCAGTTGAGACCGCCCCACCACATCTCATGCGGGCCATCGAGGCTCGGCCCGATCGTCCCGAAGTCTGTCAACTTGGACTTCAGGAAATCGAACGCCGGATTTTCGCCGAAGGGGATTACAACCGCAGAATTGGCCCGAAGCGACCGATAAAGCATTTCGGCAGCGGGCCCGCTGGGCGGCTCGACGACCACGACGACGCCGCTATCCCGGACCGGATCCGAGGCGCCTTGATGGCAGGTGGCGTTGCCAAGCCGCTCTACCAGCCATACGAGCCGGCGGCGCTGGGCTGCACCGAGGCGGATGCCGTTCGACGACAGCAACTGGTCGAGATTGTCCCGCAAGCCTTCCGCTTGCGTCATGTCAGCCGATGTCATGCCCACGCCTACCCCTCGTTAACTATTACGTGCGGGGCGGCCAGATCAGGCGGACAAATCAATGGCTGTTCGTCGCGGACGCACGCCAGGAGAGCGTTGCGGCCGGGGCGCCGTCGATGCTGCAGTCTTCGACCGCAAGAATGCGGTCGTGGCTCAACGATGCCAGGGCCACGGTGTAGATCGCGATATCGTCCTCGAAGGCATCGACCGGGATGAGCAACATGCCGTCGTCGTTGGTGGCGCGGAAGTGACGGCCGTTCCTCTCGATGCCTGCATAGACGAGCCGCCCCTCGCGGATCGCCGCCACATTCGAAGCTTCGGCAGCCTTCGCGGTGGTCTCGCCGGACTGGACGACCACGCCATGGAGCATGCCTTCGCGCACGAGCTTCGCCAGCGGGAGCGCGATCGTCGTGATGGCCATGCGGCGCGACAGCGGGATGCGCAGCCGAAGCTCGCCGAGGCCGCTGTGATAGACGTCGACGGCTTCGAGAGAGGCCTTACCGTCACCGCCAAACAGGCCGACCTGCAGCGTGCCGCATCGCGCCTCGCCGAATACGTTCGGCGGCAGACGGTTGGCGCCGAACAGCGCGTAAAGGTAGCCGTACGATGGCGACAGCGCCGCAAAACTGCCGGCAAGCCACATCGGGGGCGCTGGCGCCGTGCAGGCAGTGCCGATACCGCGCGCGATGACGCAGTTGTTGGCGAAGTTGGCGTCGAGCAACGGTGCCAACGCCTGGGTGCCGAGATTGACGTCGTGCATGAATCCGCCGAGCAGCACGAGCTCGTCGTCGTCGGGCAGCAGCAGGAGGCGTCCGAGGATGGCGGCGGTCCAGCGTGCGGTCGTTGCCGCGTCGTCATAGGGTCGCAATGCGTAACGCGGTGCGAGCTCGCGGGCACGCGAGGTGTAGCTCAGCGCTCCGGCCTGGATCTCGGCGCCGAGAGCCAGTTGCGTGGCCGGGCGCTGGTCGCCCTCGCGCAGGACCGCGCCATCCCGATAATCTCGCGCCGATCCTTCGCCGGAACAGCAGAGCTGTTCGAGCAATGCGACGTTGCGGATCAGCATGCGCTTGACATGCGGTGTGACGATGCGATCGGAGATCAATCCTTGCGCGGTGTCGTCATCTGCGATGTCGTCGAAGGCATCGTCGAGCGTCAAAAGATAGGCACCGTGCAGGCGGATGCGAATGCCTTCGCGGTCGAAGATGCGCCGCAGCGACTTCTGAACGCTGGCGGAATAGCCGAGGTCCACGAGGATCAGGTCGGTGCAATGGTCGAAATCCGGGATCGTCGCGCGCAGATGAGCGAGCAGACGCGCGCGGACGCCGGCGGCCATGTCGGTGATCTCGCTTGTGTCCATCAGACTAGGCAGGGCGTCGGCGAGATCACGGCCGCTTGCGATGCCATCGGGATATTGCGCGAAGAATGCCATCACCGCCGGTGACTGCACCTTGACGATATCCACGAATGTCGCTGCGTCGATCTTGACCACCCGGCTCAGCAACTCGATGAGAGGTTCGAGTGTATCGGCCGATCCGACCAGGCTGACGCGGCGGTTGATCTCGAGGTAGGCGCCGCTTCCGTCGTGAGCGTCTTGCCAGACGCGATGCGGCAGAAATCCGTCGCGGCCGAGAAAGCCGACTGCGACCCGCGCGCCTTGCTCGGCCAGAACCGTGCGTCGCGCGTCAATGAACGCATCGAATGCCGCCATCACCGGCCCCAGCACGGTCACTCCGAGATGAAAGCCGGAGGACTGTTGTGCGCTTTGCGCCGTGACCGCGCGCCGCAGTGTGCGGGCGCCGTGATCGAGCCGCGATGGCTGCGCAGGGCACAGTAATTCGAACATCGATGTCTCGCGCTGCAACTTCGAGGCTAGTGCCGCGCTCGCCTGCGGATAGTAGCGCGGGCGGATGCCGTGACGCCGCGCGCTCTTGATGTCGGCTTTCTCGTTGTCGCCGATGTGGAACGAGCTTGCTGCGTCGACGCCCTGCTCGGCGAGATAGGTCGCAAACAGCGTCTCGCTCTTGCTGCTGTGATGGTCGCAGGACGCGTAGAGGAAGTCCCAGGTCAGCCCGGGGCTGCAGACGCGGAGCAGCTCCGCGAGCTGATCGGAGTTCCAGTAGGTGTCGGAAATGAAGCCGACGCGAAAACCGCTGCGTCTCATGTCCAGATATTGCTGGATCATTTCCGGATTGACGCGACAGAGCTCGAGTTCGGCCTGAAACTCGATCTCGGCGAGATCCTGCAACGCATCGCGGTTCAGGCCGAACAGCTTGAACGGAAAGTACTTGTAGATGTCTGCGATGTGGACTTCCGCAGAATCGCGACGTTCCGCGGCGAGCTTGCGCGCGCGTGCTTCGGCCTGGATTCGATGCTGAACGAAACTGACGGACATATGCGGAAATTTTTCAGCAATGCACGAAAGCTGAAAAACTCTTTCAAATACGCCATCCGGCGTCGTGCATGCGCGCAACAGAAATGTATCGAAAACATCGAACGAACATGCAGAAACATTTCGCGCGCGACGCGTCGCGTCGAGCGTCATGATCGTCATGCGCAAAGCCTCGCCAATCCTCATGCGTTGAACGCATCGTTGCGACAAATCAGGCGCGACGATTCAAAAAAGTTGCCGCGAGATTCCAAAACGCGCGCTTCACGACTGACAGATTCAAAAAAATCGATAACGTCGAATTGGTGATTCGGAAAAAATTGCCTAGTCGCTTTCATCGAATGCAAGCGAGCGACCACGCGATGATCGATGATCCGCATGCTGCGCGCATGCCTGTGTTCGAGTAGCGTTAGTTGGTGTGACCACAGCGTTTTCCGGCGCGATCATCTGTACCGCGGAAATCAAGGCGATGCTGAACGACCGCTCTCAACCATGCCGAAGTCTTCCCCGCGCGCCGGCGAGCCGGCATCTTTTGCCGGGCGGGCGGCAAAAATCGCCAGCTAAGCATTTGAAAAACAACGAAAAAAGTTCGCCTGAATTGCTCAGCCTCTGCGTTCAACGCTCAGAAGCCGCATGGGATGTGTGCCATCGGCGTGGGTTGGAGAGTGGGGGATGAGCTACGCGCTTGATATAAGGGCACCGGCCGAGGTCGAGACGGCGAGCGCTGCGGTCGCGCCGATTGAGGCGACGACCTCTCCATGGAGCGACGTTCCCACGGTCGCCGATGCCGTCCCGCTCGACACCGTCGAGATCCACGACGAAGACAAGGAGTTGCTGGACCGTCTTGCCGCCGGCGACGAGGCAGCCTTTCGTCTGCTCGTCGAGCGTCACGTCGATCGTGCTTACGCCATCGCGCTGCGCATCGTCGGCAATGCCGCCGATGCCGAGGACGTGGTTCAGGACACCATGCTGAAGGTGTGGACGCATCGCGGCCGCTGGCAGCACGGCCGCGCCAAGTTCTCGACCTGGCTCTATCGCGTGGTCAGCAACCGCTGCATCGACCTGCGCCGCAAGCCGCGCACCGAGAATGTCGACGCGGTGCCCGAGGTCGCCGACACGCAGCTCGACGCCTCGAGCGTCATCGAGCGCAACGAGATCGGCAATCTCCTTGAAGTTGCGATGCAGCGGCTGCCCGAGCAGCAGCGTGTCGCGGTGATCCTTTCCTATCATGAGAACATGAGCAACGGCGAGATCGCCGAGGTCATGGACACCACCGTGGCTGCGGTAGAGTCGCTGTTGAAGCGTGGGCGGCAACAGTTGCGAGAGATGCTGCGAAGACACGAGCGCGACTTGCGCAAGGCGTTTACCGACTGCTAACCATAAGCCTGGCTTCTGAAGATTTCGCGCCTGACCACCCGCGGCCGCTCCGTTTGATCGGTCGGACGGGGGCTGGATCCGCGTCACCTCTCTTTCACGATGCGGCATCCATGCCCATCAGCACAGGAGCTCTATATGCCCGCAATTTCCACCAATACGGCGGCCAACGCCGCGGTGCGCTACCTGAATATCAACTCGCAGCAGGAAACCAGCGCGCTCTCGAAGCTGTCGAGCGGTTCGCGCATCACCTCGGCGTCCGACGACGCTGCCGGCCTCGCGATCTCGACCCGCATCTCGTCCGACATTACCACGCTGCAGCAGGCCGCGACCAACGCGTCGCAGGCCACCTCGATCCTGCAGACCGCCGATGGCGGCGCGTCCAACATCTCCGACATCCTCGCCCGCATGAAGTCGCTGGCCTCGGAGTCCGCCTCGGGTACCGTGACCGACTCCAGCCGCGCCTATATCAACTCGGAATTCTCACAGCTCAAGGGTGAAATCGACTCGATTTCCTCGGGCACTCGTTACAGCAGCCAGAGCTTGCTGGACGGTTCGAGCGTGTTCTCCTCGGGCGTCTCGGTGCTGGTCGGGTCGACCTCGGCCGACACCATCACGATCACCCTGTCGACCCTGACCGCGTCCTCGCTCGGCCTGACCTCGCTCGACGTCAGCTCGCTGTCCGACGCCACCAGCGCGCTGTCGGCGCTCGATACCGCGATCGACACCGTGTCGTCCGCCCGCGCCGAGATCGGCGCCCAGGAATCGCGCTTCAACTTCAGTGCCGACTCGATCTCGACCCAGACCCAGAACCTGCAGTCGGCCAATTCGGCGATCAGGGACGTCGATATCGCCGCCGAGCAGGCGACGCTGTCTTCGGCTGAAGTGAAGACCCAGGCCGCGGTGTCGGCGGAAACCGCGGCAAACCAGATGCCGCAGTACCTGCTGAAGCTGCTCGGCTAATAGCCAACCTGGAGCGGGCCGGCCCAGTGCCGGCCCGTTTCCCATTGCGATGGACGTGTTGACATGACGGTAAGCAGCGCGACCACGGGCAGCACGTCTTCTGCCAGCACGAGTGCAGCGAGCTCGGCGAGCAACGTCACGACCACCGGCACGACCAATTCGACCAGCATCGACTGGAGCGCTCTGATCCAGGCCGAGGTCGACGCCAAGCTGGCGCAGGCGACCTCGATCACGACCAAGATCACGGCGAACCAGGCCAAGATTTCCGCTTACCAGACGCTGCAGACCGAGCTTTCGACGCTGGCCTCGGGGCTGACATCGCTCTCTACGTCGATCGTCAATTCGCTCGCGACCAATGCCTTCGCGACGCGCGCGGCCACCATCTCCTCGACCGGCGATGTCAGCGCCTCCTCGGCGCTGTCGATGAGCGTCAACAACGGCGCGGCGACCGGCGACCACACGCTCCAGATCACCCAGCTTGCGACCGCGCAGAAGGTGATCGGCGCCGCGCAGTCGAGCGCCACGACCGCGCTCGGCTATTCCGGAACGTTCTCGCTCGGGCTGGCTGGCGGCAGCAGCGCCGCCATCACCGTTAACAGCGGCATGTCCATGCAGGACGTCGTCGACGCCATCAACGCGCAAAGCTCGACCACCAATGTGCAGGCCTCGATCGTTCAGGTGTCGAGCGGCTCCTATGAGATGGTGCTGACTGGAACGGAGGATGCGGCCGACATCACCTATTCATCGACATCGGGCGACGACGTTCTCAACAAGCTTGGCGTCACCGATTCGACCGGCGCATTCACCGATGTGCTGCAGAAGGCCCAATCGGCGGAGTTCGCTCTCGACGGCATTTCGCTGACGCGCAACAGCAACGATATTTCCGACGTCCTGTCCGGGGTCACCTTCGACCTGTTGCAGCCGACGCCGACCGGCACGACGCTGAACATCAGCATCGGCGCCGACACCAGTCAGATAACCACGGCGCTGCAGACGTTCGTGACGGACTACAACGCGTTCCGCGATCAGGTCATCGCACAGTCCGCCACTAACTCGGACGGCACGGCATCGTCGAGCGCGGTGCTGTTCGGCGACAGCACGATGCGCGATATCATGACGCAGCTCCAGCAGGTGTTGAGCGGTTCGGTCGGCGGCATGACCATGGCCGACCTCGGCCTGTCCTTCAACTCGAACAACGAGCTGCAGCTCGACACCGGAACTTTATCCACCGTGCTGTCGACCAATCTGAGCGGCGTGACACAGCTCCTGTCGGCGCAAACCACCACGTCGTCGAGCCAGCTCAACGTCGTCAACACCGGGACGTCGCCGCAGTCATTCACGCTCGACCTTGCGGTTGATTCCAGCGGCAATTTGACGTCGGCGTCGGTCAATGGTGACAGCTCGCAATTCTCGGTGATGGGCGACAGCATCATCGGCAATGCGGGAACGATCTATGCCGGCATGGCCTTCACCTACACCGGCTCGACCTCGCAATCGATCACCGTCACCTCGACCTCGGGCCTGGCGGCGCAGATCTATCAGATTGCCAACACCAATGCGATCACCACCGGATCGCTGCAGACGATGATCTCCAATCTGCAATCGCAGGACACTGACATGCAGCAGCAGGTCAGCACCATCCAGAGCAACGCCGCGACCTATCAGGCGCAGTTGCAGACCCAATATGCGAACTACCAGGCGGCGATCGAGAGTGCGAACAACACGCTCGGCTACCTGCAAGCGCTCCTGAACGCGGGATCCAAGAACTGATGACACAAAACGCCACGGCCCATCGCGCCAACAATGCCTATCGATCCGCCGCGGTGGCGGTCCCGCCGCTGAAGGCGGTGGTGATGTTGTGCGACGGTGCGATCACGCTGCTGCAGAAGGCGCAGGAGGCGCACGAGGCCAAGCGGTTCGAGGAAGGTCATGACTACCTGACCCGGGCCACCGCGATCCTGCGCGGGCTGAGCCACAATCTCGACTTCACCCGCGGCGGCGCCCTGGCTGACCGGCTGTACCGGACCTACAACGCCCTGATCATGGCGTGCCTGCGCACCTACGGACGGCCGCACGCCAAGGAAAGCTTCCGGCGCATCATCGCCAGCCTGACGGAACTCCGCGACGCCTGGAAGTATGTCGACGCGACCGCTGGGGCCGCCAAGGCCAATATGGCCGAATCAGTCCTCCGGGGCTGAGCCGTCCGCCGGATTGCGAATCAGCCGGCGTGGCCCGAGCCCGAGGCTCGGAGTGGCCGACAGCCATTCCGGCGTGAAACGACAGTTCGGTGGACACGATGTTCGGTCTGATGCCTTGACGGCGGAAATTGATTTCCGCCGTCCCGCGAATGCTTTATGACGGCCTTGGCGACGAGGCTGGATCTGCGCGCGCGATGGATGTTGCGACATTCGAGGACCTGATCGACCGGCTGGGGGACGACTTGTCCCGCTGGCCCGACGATCAACGGCTGGCTGCCGGGCAGCTTCTGGCGTCTTCGGCGGAGGCGCGGGCGCTTTACGAGGAGGCGGGCACGGTCCGCCGGGCATTGCAGGCGCCGCCGGTCCGGGCGCCTGCCGGCCTTGTCGATCGCATCGTGCTTGCGGCAGAGAAATTGCCGAGGGAGCCGGCCGCTCCTGTGGACGAGCCGAAGGACGCTGAAACTTCGGGCGAATCCGCGCCGGCCGGAAAGGTCCTACCTGTGCTGCTCCTGGCACTCTGCCTGTTTCCCGCACTGGCGCCGCCGGCGCTGCTGGGCGAGCCGGGCCCGCCGATCAGCCTGTCGCTCTGATCACCTCGGGCTTGGTCCCGTCTGACTCTCGCGCTCCACTCCGCGCGCGTATGGCAAGCCGCCAAAAGAGCCTGTTGCGCGACGCGCACGGCAAATTCTGCCGATTAATCAAGTGATTCCGTACGCATGAATCCGCGCCTGAATTCGGCGCGTCATCCGTTTCATCTGCGAACGACCTTCTCGACCACGATGTTCACACGCGTTCCGTCGCTTTAGCCCGCGGCGAAGAGAGTCTTGTCATGACCGTATCCTCGGCCACATCAGCAGCAACCTCGTCCGCGGCGTCGACGTCAGCGTCGAGCGCGTCGATGGGGATGAGCTCGACCGACTTTCTCAATTTGCTGGTCAGCGAGTTGCAGAACCAGGATCCGCTCAACGCGACGAGCACGACCGACTTCATCAATCAGCTCACTTCCTACGCCAATTTCACCGAGCAGCAGTCGATCAACAGCAGCATGACGTCGCTCGCGAGTTCGTTCTCGAGCCTCGTGACGCTCAACTCGGTCAACTATATCGGCCACACCGTTGAAGCGAAGACGAATACGGCGGAGCTGACCAATGGCTCGGCCACGTTCGGCTACTCGCTCTCGTCGGCGGCGTCCAACGTGTCGATCGCGATCCAGGACTCGTCGGGCAATACGGTGTGGACCGGCAGTGGCACCGGAAACGCTGGTTCGAACACCTTCACCTGGAATGGCCAGACCACGAACGGCACGCAGCTCAGCAATGGCGGCCAGTACACGATCCAGGTGACGGCGACCGACTCCACCGGCAACTCGCTGCTCAACTACGCGACGATGACCGGAACGGTGACCGGGATCGATGCTTCCGGCTCGACGCCGTCGCTGCTCGTGAACGGCGTTCCCATCAGCGCCGCCAACATCATCGGCGTCTCGTCCTGATTGTATCCGGAGTGACATCATGAGTCTTACTGGCGCACTTTCCTCGGCAATTTCGGCGCTCAACTCGCAGAGCCAGTCATTGGCGATGATCTCCGACAACATCTCCAATGCCGATACCACGGGTTACAAGACCACCTCGGCGATGTTCGAGGATCTGGTGACCGCGTCGAGCAGCGCGACCTCGTACACGTCGGGCGGCGTCACGGTGTCCGGCCGCGCCAATATCACCCAGCAGGGGTTGCTGTCTGCAACCACCAACGCCACCGACGTCGCGATTCAGGGCGCAGGCTTCTTCGCGGCGACCGACGCGAAAGCCGGCGGCTCCACCTACTATACCCGAAACGGCGCGTTCACTACTGACAATGCGGGCTACCTCGTCAACAACGGCTATTACCTCGAGGGTTGGCGCACCGACGCGCAGGGCAATATCGTCGGCAACGCCTCGGCCGCGAGCCTGACGCCGATCAACACACAGGTGGCTTCCACCAGCGGCAGCGCGACTACCAAGACGACGATTGCGGCCAACCTGCCGTCGGATGCGGCGGTGAATGCCACATTCACCAGTTCGATGACCGTCTACGACTCGCTCGGGACCGCGAACTCGATCCAGATCACATGGGAGAAGACGGCTGCCAACACCTGGACCGCAAGCCTCGGCAATCCGACACTCGCCGCCGACTCGAGCACAACGACCGGCACCACGAGCGGTTCGGTGACGATCGAGTTCAATAGCGACGGTTCGCTTGCCTCGACGACGCCGAGCCCACCGACGATCTCCGTAACCGGCTGGACTGACGGAGCCAGCAACAGCGCGATCGCGCTCAATCTCGGCACCGTCGGCAAGACCGACGGATTGACCCAGTACGCGTCGGGCCAGACCACGCCGGCGGTCAATCTGACGGGCATCAACTCGGATGGCCTTGCCTACGGCAAGTTGAGCAGCATTTCGGTCGGCAAGAACGGCGTGGTCAATGCGACGTACTCCAACGGCCAGACCATCGCGATCTACAAGATCGCGGTCGCGACGTTCAGCGATCCGAACGGGCTGACCGCGGGCAGCAACGGCATGTATTCGTCGACGGTGGATTCCGGCAATGCAACGCTGCAGACCTCGGGCACCAATGGTGCTGGCACGATCTACGGAAGCGAGCTCGAATCGAGCACCACCGACACCAGCGGCCAGTTCTCCAACATGATCTCCGCGCAGCAAGCTTATTCGGCGGCCTCGCAGGTGATCACCACTGTCAATAAGATGTTCGATACGCTGATCTCGGCGGTGTCGCGATGATAGTCCCCGCAAACAATGAGAGCATGCACTTGCTGCTCAGGCTTCGGCGGCTTCAGGCGCGCGCTGCTTCCGTGCAGCCCGATGACCGGGCCCAGCTCTGCGCGCTGCTCGACGACATCGCAATAGTGCGAGACCGGTTGATGCGCGAATGTGTACGGCTCGACAATGAAATCAACCGGGCAATGTCTCGGGCAACGGCCATCACCGCTTACGGGCGCGGCGCGCAATCGGTCCGCGCCCTGCGCCGCGGACACTAACACGGACGGGAGTGACAACATGAAACCGGCAGCCAACATCAAGCTCAATCCCGCTGACGGCGACGGGCGTGCAAAGGCGTTGATCGCGCTGATCGACGGCCTGATCGCTGTCGTGAACGAGGAGAACGCCGAACTCGCCAAGGGCCTGCCGGCGTCGCGATTGAAGCAGGTCGATGAAAAGAACAGACTTGCCAACTTGTTCGAGCAGAGTGTGGCCGAGGCCGTGGACAAGACGGCAAACCTCAATGTCCCGGATCGCGTACTGCGCGAGCAGCTCATGGAACGGATCCTGCGGCTGCGCGCAGCCATGGACGAGAACGTCATGCGGCTGCGCGCGGCGATCGAGGCCAGCAACCGCCGGATCGAGGCGATCATGCAGGCGATCCGCGAGCAGATCGCCACCGTGTCGCCGTATGGCGCCAGCGGCCGTCGCGTTACTTCCGCGATGTCCTATGGGACCAACGTACAGGCCTGATCGAGCCCGCCAGGGGAGTTCGTCGTGTCTTCGCTCAACATCGCGCAAAGTATTGCGTTTAGCGGGCTCTCGGCCACGCAGGTGCAGATCAGCGTGGCCTCGGCTAACATCTCCAACGCCGACACCAAGGGCTATACCGACAAGACTGCCAACCAGATCAGCAACGTCACCGCCGGCGTCGGCACCGGAGTCACCGTCACGGGAATCAGCAGTGCCGTCGACAAGTTGCTTCTGAAGTCGCTGGTCGGGGCCACGTCCGATCTCGGCGCTGCCAACACCGCCAACAACTATTTGACCCAGCTCGAGCAGCTCTACGGCAGCACCTCGAGCGCTAGCAGTTCCTCGACCGGGACATCGCTCGCCAATTCGCTGGCGGCATTCCAGACGGCGCTGACATCACTTGCGAGCACGCCGAACAATGCGTCGCTGCAATCAAATGCGATCGCGGCGCTCGATGCCGTCACGACGCAACTGCAGAATACGTCTAGCGGAATCCAGAAGCTGCGCGCCAATGCCGACAAGGATATCGCATCGTCGGTCACCGACATCAATTCGGACCTGCAGCAGATCTCCGACCTGAACGCGCAGATCAAGCAGGAAACCGCGGCGGGGCAATCGACTGCGGATCTGGAGGACCAGCGCAACTCTGCGGTGCAGGACCTCGCGGCGATGATGAATGTGAGCTACTTCACCGCGTCGAACGGCGATCTGCAGGTCTATACCAGTTCGGGGCAGGCCCTGGTCGATAGCACCGCGCACCCGCTGAGCTATACGCCGGCATCGAGTGTCACGGCGTCAACCGCCTATACCCCAGGATCCTCCTCAAGCGGCTTCAGCGGCATCACGGTGAACGGCGTCGACATCACCTCGCAGATCACCTCCGGCAATGTCGGCGCCCTGATCACGCTGCGCGACCAGACGCTGCCGAACGCGCAATCGCAGCTCGACGAGCTGGCGCAGCAGCTTGCCTCGAGCGTCAACGCGGTCTCGAACCAGGGCACCGCGGTGCCGCCGCCGACCAGCCTGACCGGAGCGACCACGGTGAGCAGCACGACACCGCTATCGGCCACCGGCACGGTGCGCCTCGCGGTCGTGGACCAAAACGGAAACCTGGTCTCCTATCAGGACATCAACTTGGCATCTTATACGAATGTCGGCGATCTCGTCGACGCGATCAATCACGGGACCTCTGGGGTTACGGCGTCGATCAATGCCAACGGACGGCTGATGCTCACGGCAAGCGGATCAGGCAACGGCGTCTCGATCAACGAGATGACGAGCTCGGTCGGCTCAGGCCAGGGATTCTCGGACTACTTCGGCCTCAATGACCTGATCACCGGGACGAATGCATCGAGCATTGCGGTGCGTAGCGACATCCTGAGCGGGGCCGCCGGGCTGCCGACGGCGACGCTGGATTCGTCCTCGTCGCCGAGCGTCGGAAATTCCGTGCTGTCGTCCGGCTCCGTCACGGTGCTCAATGCGCTGCAGGGCACGCTGACGGGATCGACGAACTTCGCCATGGCCGGCGGCTTGGGGGCCACGACCGCCTCGTTCTCCGATTACGCAGCCTCCATCGTAGCCAACGTCGCCAGCAAGGCGACCCAGGCGTCGGCGACCTATGCCGCGAAGCAGACGGCACAATCGACCTACGCGAGCTCGCTGTCCTCGCAGTCCGGTGTCAATATCGACGAGGAGACGGCAAATCTGAGCACGCTGCAGAACAAGTACACGGCGGCTTCCGAGCTGATCCAGGTGATCAACAGCATGTTCTCGTCATTGATCACCGCACTGCAGTCGACGGGCTGAGGTGGAGGGTACGGTCATGGTGATGCGTGTAGCCACCTTTGCGCTGTCAGACCAGATGATCGCGAGCGCGCTGCGGATGCAGGCGGTGATGGCCAATGAGCAGGTCCAGGAATCGTCCGGGCAGAAATCGCAGGATTTCGCCGGCTATGGCGCCGACGCCGAGCGCGTGATCAACCTGCAGGTCTCGGTGACGCGTTCGCAGTCCTACATCGACGCCGCCAACGTCGCCGATAGCAAGGTGCAGGTGATGTATTCGGCGGTCGGAACGATGACCAACATCATCACCCAGCTTCGCACCCAGCTCAGCGCCGCCACCACCGGCAGCAGCACGGCGACCACGTCGGTGATCAACTCGGCCCAGCAGGCGCTGTCGCAGATGGGCGGGCTGCTCAACACGCAGTGTGACGGGCAGTACGTCTTCAGCGGCGCCCGCACCGATACGGCGCCGGTTGATTTGACAGGTTTTTCGAGCGGGACAGGATCGCTGACGACGTCCGATACCAGCTACTACCATGGTGACAGCGAGATCGCGTCGGTCCGGGTCGCGGACAACCAGACCGTCTCCTACGGCGTCACCGCGGACAATTCGGCCTTCGAGCAGGTGATGCGGGTGCTGAAATTCGTCGGCAACAGCACATCGCTGTCATCGAGCGATATCTCGCAGGCACTGGACCTCGCGGGCAGCGCGCTCGATGCGGTGTCCACCGTGCAGGCGAAACTCTCGACCGCGGCATCGCAAATCGAAACGGCGGGCGCGAGCCAGAGCGACTACCAGAATTTCGCCCAAACCCTGGGCGGCGACCTCACCAATGTCGACGTCGCGGCCGTCACTGCGCAACTGTCGACCTACCAGACGCAGTTGACCGCGTCCTACTCGGCGATCGCCAAGATCCAGAGCCTCAGCCTGGCGAACTACTTGAAGTAGCCGGCCTCGACGCGTGGTCCGGTCCTACCGGTTCAGGATCTTCAGCCATACGTCGCCGAGGATGATCGGCTCGCGTGGAGCGAGGTAGGTGAGGCCGGCCGCCTGACCGAGCTCGGCGATCTTGCCACCGGCCTGCAAGTCCGAGAGTACCTTGTTCACCGCGTCCAGCAGCGTCCTGTCGCTGTCGAGCGCGACGTAACCGCGATTGGCGCCGATCGGATAGTAATATCCGGACGCAGTGATCTTGGTGTCGGGATGGCTTGCGCGGTAGGCATCGAACCGACGCATGTCGAGCAGCGTCGCATCGAACTCGCCGCTTTCGATCGAGCCGAGCAGATCGCTGCGGCCCGGAACAAGGTGAGTGATATCGTCGATCAGCTTGCCCTTGTCGAAGGTCATGAGGACGGCATCGCCCAGCGCTCCGCTCTCGATTCCGATCCGGAGGCCGGCGAGATCACCGATGCCGGCGACCTTGCGGTCCCTGGCCTTGGGGCCGAGCACGACTGTCATCGGCGAATAGATGTAGGGCTGGCTCGGCACCAGCACGCCAATCGGAATCCTCCGGCGATGGTCGTCCCGGGTGGCGCCGTCGAAGTCCGGCAGCTTGGCGGTCTTGACGCCGGGCACCACGAGGGAATCCTTGGTCAGGGCGTAGCCGCCGACCAGGGAGCACCGGCCGTCCGACAGCAGCGCGTTGGCCTCGAGCGAGGGGCTGGAATCCTCGTCGAGCTTGGTTTCGAACCACTGGATCTTCAGTGGGCGCCCAAGCCGTTCGGCGATCGCTTGCGCGAGCGCCACATCGAAGCCCTGGTCGGGCTTGCCGCGATGATGCACGGAGAGAGGTGGAAGATCCTCGTCGAGGCACACCTTGAGCGGTTCGTCGGCGGCCCGCACCGCGGTCGCCATCGCCAATGCAAGGAGGAGGGCGGTCACCGAGCCGGCGAGGAAGGCCCTCATGGACTCCTCCGGCTCGACACGAAGGCCCAGACGTCGGCGATTTCCTGGTCCGTTAGAATGTCCGCCCAGGGCGGCATCCTGCCGTTCTTTCCCTGCTTCACGGTGGTCACGAAGCGCGTCTTGTCGTCAGGAAATGCGCGCAGGTCCGGCGTGATGGTTCCGGAGTTGACCATGTTGGGGCCATGGCAATGCGAGCAGTTCTTCGCGTAGGTCACCTTGCCCTGGTCGACCTGACCCTGAAGGTCAATTGCACTGGGTTGCTGAGCGGCGGCCGCAATCTGCACGATCGAGGCCGTCGCGACGGCGGCGAGGATCGCCGCCGTCAACAGAGTTGCTCTTTCCGTCACGTCCGCTCCGCGCTCAGTGCTTGACCGCGAAGACCCAGAGCGAGCCGCCGGGCGGCACCTTGGCAAGCCGCTCGTCACCGGAGAACAGCGAGTAGACACCGCCATAGCCTGACGTGACGGCGACGTATTGCACGCCGTCCTGCTGCCAGGTCACCGGTTGACCCTCGATGCCCGAGCCGGTCTGGAACTGCCACAGCTTCTTGCCGTTCTCGGCGTCGAAGGCCTCGAACTCGCCGGTTAATGCGCCGGTGAAGACAACGCCGCCTGCGGTCGACAGCACGCCGGAAAAGCGCGGAATGTCGCTCGGTGCTTCCCACTTCGCTTTGCCGGTCAAGGGATCGATCGCCTTGAGATGACCGCGCGGGCCGTCACCCCATTCCCAGGGATCGGTCAGGTCCATGCCGAGATACCACTCGCCCTGCTTGAAGGTGACGGGTTCGGCCTTGTACCTGCCGCCGAATGCGAGCGTGTTCGCGTAGGCGAGGCCGGTCTGCGGGTTGTACGACATCGGCTCCCAGTTCTTGCCGCCGAGGATCGACGGGTAGACGGTGACCTTCTTGCCGTCGCGCGCGTCCTTGGCGACGTCGGTCTCGATCGGGCGGCCGGTTTTCATGTCGATACCGGTGGCCCAGTTGACCTTCACATAAGGATTGGCCGCGAGCAGCTTTCCATTGGTGCGGTCGAGCACATAGAAGAAGCCGTTGCGGTTGGCGTCCATCAGCACCTTGGTCGGCTTGCCCTCGACATTCATGTCGGCAAGCACCATTTCGGCCACCGAGTCGTAGTCGAATGGGTTGTTCGGCGAGAACTGGTAGTGCCACCTGATCTTGCCGGTCTTCGGATCGAGCGCGAGCACCGAGCAGGTGTAGAGGTTGTCGCCGGGGCGCACGGCCGCATTGAACGGGCCGGGATTGCCGATGCCCCAATACACCGTGTTCAGCTCCGGATCGTAGGAGCCGGTGATCCAGGTCGAGCCGCCGCCGAGCTTCCAGGTGTCGCCCTTCCAGGTATCGCCGCCGGGCTCGTCAGGGGTCGGGATCGAGTAGGTGCGCCAGAGTCGCTTGCCGGTCGCCGGATCCCAGCCGTCGATGAAGCCGCGGGTGCCGAATTCGGCGCCCGAGATGCCGGTGATGACCACGCCGTCGGCGACCAGCGGGGCCACCGTCATCGAGTAGCCTTCCTTGATGTCGGCGGCCTTCTGACGCCACAGCTCCTTGCCGGTCTTGGCATCGAGCGCGATCACATTGGCGTCGAGCGTGGTGCGGAACACCTTGCCGTCGTACAGCGCGGCGCCGCGGTTGATGATGCCGCAGCAGACGATGCGTGGCGTCTCTGCGGGATATTCGACCTTGCTCTTCCAGATCTGCTTGCCGGTCTTGGCGTCGACCGCGATCGTCGCGTTGTGCGTGGTGAGGTAGATGACGCCCTGATAGACCAGCGGTTGCGATTCCTCGCTGCGGTCGTCGTTGAGACTGTAATTCCAGACCGGGACCAGATTCTTGATGGTCTCCTTATTGATCTGGTTCAGCGTCGAGAAGCGCTGAAGATTGTAGCCCATGCCGTAATTGAGAACATTTGAAGTATCAGTCGAACCCTTAACCAACTGCTCGGTGGTTTGGGCGCTTGCACCGTACGATGCAAAGACTACGAGGCTTGCGGCCAGCGCAATGCGTTTCATCCGTTCCTCCCAATGGACTTTAACTTGCACGCCTATTCCTGACGTTGCAGTTGCAACCATCCGCTGGAAAGCAAAACGCGTCAATACGGAAACGCGCGTCAAGCCGTGCTGTCGGAGCAGCGAAGCTTCGAGCGCTCGTTTTTTCCACAAATGCCTCGACGGCTTACCGCGCCGTGGAATACTCGGCACCAGCGGGCGCGACCGCTCGCAGCCGTCCTGGAATGGATCAACTCGATGGTGCGTGCCGGCAGGCGGTCGGACGTGGCTTGGTGCCACGCTTGTCGGGCGGCACGTTGCAATTGTCGATGCGCTGCTCGTCCGTCCATTTGCGGCCGAGCCGTTCCTTGCCGGTCAGCGTACCCTGCAGGGTCGTCTGTCCCACTGGAGCAGGGTGCCCGCCCTGGGCGGACGCGGATGCGACCAGACAGAGTGCGAAGAAGCAGCCCAAGGCGTTCCGATCAATGCAGCACATGATTGGCCTCGTTCGCTTATATAGTGCGTTGCAATCGAGAAGCATCGCGAGATGATCACATGGGCTGTTTCTTTCCACCCGAAACCCGACAGCAGCCCGCGGTCTGTACAAGCTGTGCAAAGCTGCGCTGAAATCTGCTATGATCAGCCTCGACGAGTAGGCCACGTTTCGCGTCGCGGTCCGAGCGAGAGGGGACGAATGATGATATCGCGTCGATCCGTTGCTCTGGCGTTGCTCGCAGCCGTTCTGTCCGGCCCCGCACTGGCAGCATCCCGCCGCACCAGTGCGCTCAAGATGCTCGACCCGGACAATGACGGCACCGTCGATCTTGCCGAGGCCAAGAAGGCTGCTGCCGACCTGTTTGCAAGGCTCGATCATGATCACGACGGTACGCTCGACGCGCGCGAACTGAAGGGGCGGCTGACCGCAAAGGAGCTGGCTGCGGCAGATCCCGATCACGACGCCACGCTCACGCTCAACGAATATCTCGCGGTCGTCGAACAGCGCTTCAACGCAGCCGACCCGGACAAGGACGGGACGTTGGACGCGAAGGAGTTGAATTCGCGCGCCGGGCGTGCGTTGCTGCGCCTGCTCAAATAACGGTGCGGGCGCCGGTCTCTGCGGTCTATTGGGGGCGCGTCGCAGGCTACCTCGCTCCGGCTGCAGCCATGACAAAAAAAATTGCGATTTCGCTCCTGGACAAGACACGATTGAAATGGCTGGGGGACAGGGATTGCCTCCGCGCCTGGCCGAAGCCGGAAAATGCCTGACGGAACAGTGTCGGCCGTTGCCCTGGACCGCTTGTGCCCAGGCGGATCCGGCTGCGCCATCGGTCAAGGCACATGTCCAGCAGGGAAGTCGGCCGTTATCGCGTCGGCTTGCGCCGGGCTGGAGGCGGCCCTAGCTTTCGCCCCCGGCGCGAGTCTCGCGCCAGCTTACTTGGGAGCACGCGAATGACCTGGAAAACTCCGAAGATCGTCGAAGTGCCGGTGGGCATGGAAATCAACATGTACGCCTGCGCAGCGCGCAAGTGAGTCGAGACGATCTGCCCGGCTCGTGCAGCTTGCTGTATCGAGCCGCGGCAGGCGTCCGCGCTTCGGCAGCGAATGTGCTGCCGTTCTAAACCATCGATCGCCGCGATCGGCACGGAGAGCGGCTTGCGAGCCGATGTGCGCCCGTAGCCAGATTTGCTTACCGCCATACGCCTGAGCTAGGGTGGAGCCTCCTTGCAGGGGCGGGTTTTCAAGTCGATCCGATGGCTTTCGGACTGAACCAGGTTCGGTGGACAGAGACCATATGTGCTGCGACCGCGATCGTCGCCGCGCTGCTGCCGTTTGCCGTGCGAGCCGAAGGCATCGATACCGAGCACATCTTCGGGTTCATGATCGGATCGGATGTCGGCACCGTCGGCGAGCGCGAATTCCAAAGCGTGACTACGGGTCGCTTCGCCAAGGATAGCGGGACTTATCGCGCGATGAGCCAGCAGCTCGAAGCCGAGTTCGTTCCAATGCAGGATTTCCGCGTCGAGGTCGGAACGACGTTCATGGCCCATGACATCGCCGGCGTACCGGGGCTCGATGATCGCCGCCAACTATCCTGGCAAGGCCTGTCAGTCGATCTCCGTTACCGCTTTCTTGATCGCGAGACCGCGCCGTTCGGCATGACGCTGGCGATGGAGACACATGCCGATCGCGTCGACGAGACGACCGCGGCGGTGGTTCGCAGCTATGGCACGGAATTCACTGCGGCGTTCGACCGCGAGGTGATCCCGAATGTTGCCGTGGCCGCTCTCAATCTGAGCTACGAGCCGGAATGGACCCGCGTGCCCGCGACGGGCTCGGCCGAACGGGATGCCACCGTCGGCGCGGCATTGGGGCTGATGGTGCAGGTGCGGCCCGGCGTCCTGCTCGGAGGCGAGGCGCGCTACTTCAGGAAATATGACGGGATCGGCCTCGATGCGTTCGCGGGACAGGCGCTCTTCATCGGCCCCACCGCGTATTTTCAGCTCTCGGAGAGCTCCCGCCTGACCGCCGCCTGGGGCATCCAGGCCTGGGGGCAACGCCCAGGAAGCAACGCCACGCTGGACCTCGTCAACTTCGAGCGCCACCAGGCACGCCTGGTGTTCGGCGTCAATTTCTAGAGCATGATCCGGAAAAGTCTGAAGCGGTTCTCCGAAAGGATCGTGTCAAACAAATAGCTCTCGCTTTAGGGGCCGGTTCCTGCGTTCTTTCACGGGGCTGTGAAACCGCGGATTGCGTGATTGCGGACTTCGCCGCATTATCCGGCGATGGGCACGTTTTGAGGAGTGCACATGAACCTGATCGACCTAATCGTCACGGTATGTGCCGTGATGTCGCCTGCCACCTGCGAGGAGAAGCACCTGGTGTTTGACTGGCAGGGATCGCTGCAGCAATGCGCGATGGCTGCGCCGCCCTATATCGCGCAATGGATCGGCGAGCACCCGAAATGGACAGCGGTGAAATGGCGGTGCGAATACCCGCATGCCAACGACCACGCTGGCGCGGGCGGCGATACGCCGGCGGGTTAGAGCCGTTTTTCGGGTCTGATTGAATCAGAACCGAAGCTCTAGATTCTTGTTTTGACGCGCTCACGCGAACCGGTATCGACTTCGCTCGAAAACGCTCTAGGCGCTTACTTGTTGCAGTCCTTCAGGTCCTTGTCGGAGACCGAGAACACCGCGTCGGCCTTGATCTCGATGTCGCGGACAAAGCACTGCCTGGAGCCGGCGTAGCTGACCTTGGCATCATAGCGGCCGGGCTCGACGCCGATGATGCGCAGGCGCTCGTCGTGGTCGACCTCCTTGTCCTTGTCGTTCAGTGTCTGGTTGGGACCCCACTCGTTCTTGCCGGCCGGCGACAGCTCAAAGCCCGAAATCGTCGCGCTGGTCAGATTCCACAGGCGGATGCCTTTGCCCTTGCTTTGCGCGAGCGCCAGGCCCGGCACGGCGAGCAGCGAGACAGCAACCACGATCAACGCACGCGACATCGAGAAGCCTCCCTGGAGTTTCCTGAAGGATGAACGCGCCTCACATATTTGCAAGGTCCAACTGCAAGAGCCGCGTCTTGATTTCGGTGATCTCCTGCTCGCTTCGCGTCGCCCGCGGTGTGGCAATCGTTTCGACGTGGAGGATCCGGGCCGGCCGTGCCGACAGGAAGAACAGCCGGTCGCCGAGGCGGACCGCATCATCAAGATCGTGGGTAACCAGCAGCGTCATCATCTTTCGGCTGGCGACCAGCGTGGCGATCTGGTCCCGCAGCCGTCCGGCAAGTGCGCTGTCGAGCGAAGCCAGCGGCTCGTCGAGGATGAGGAAATCCGGCTCTATGGCAATGGCCCGCGCCAGCGCGACGCGCCGGGCGAGGCCGAGCGACAATTCGCCCGGGAAATGGCCGCGGTGCGCGCTCAATTCCAGCAGCGCGAACAGCGTCGCCAGCCTGCTGCCGTCGACATGAGGCGCGGCAAGTCGCACGTTCTCCTCGACAGAACGCCAGGGCAGCAGCCGCGGCTCCTGAAACACCATGCCGAGCCGAACGGCTGCTGAGCGCACGACCTTGCCCTGGTAGTTGCGGTCGAGGCCGGCGAGAATCCTGAGCAGGGTGCTCTTGCCGCAGCCCGAGGGACCGAACACCACGCCGACTTCGCCGGCGTTCAGCGTAAAGGTGATGTTGCCGAGCACGTCGTGGCGCTTGCCGGCCGCGTTCTCGAAGCTCTTGCCCGTGATATTGACGTCAAGCTGCACGGAGCCGCCACCGCGATAGCCTGGTTTCAAACGGCTGCACCAGCAGGGTTTCGATGACCAGCACGACCGCCGCAAAGCTCAGCGAGTAGGCAAGCAGCAGCGGGATGTCGAAGAGCTGGAAGGCGACGCCGATCTCGAAGCCCACGCCATTCGGCCGGCCCAGCAGCTCGGCGACCAGTACGATCTTCCAGACCAGCGAGAGTCCGGATCGCGCAGCGGCCGCGACGTAGGGCGCAAGCTGCGGCAGGATCACGTGCCGGTACAGCCGACCGCGCGGAAACGCAAACGCCGTCGCCATCTCGTCCAGTGCCGGGTCGAGCGCGCGGGCGCCCTCGCGCAGGGTGACGACGGCGGTCGGCAGCTTGTTGATGGCGATCGCCGCGATCGCCGCAACCTCGGTGAGCCCGGCCCAGATATAGGCGAGCACGATGACGACGAGCGCCGGCAGGTTGAGCAACAGGATCAGCCAGGGATCACCGAGCCGGTTGACCAGTTGGACCCGGCCCATCGCGTAGCCGATCGCCGAGCCGATCGCCATCGCCAGCGTGAAGGCCAGCGCGACGCGCGCCAGTGTCGCGCCGAGATTGAGGAACAGGGCCCCGGACCGCGCCTCGGCGATCATCGCCGTCAGCACCACGGGCGGCGCCGGCAATTTCGCCTCGCCGATCAAGAGCGAGGCAATCCACCAGGTCGCAATGAACAACACGAATGACAGGAGACGCAGCACCTCAGTCTCCGGGATTGGCTTGATAGAAGGTGCCGGGGTCGAGCTCGGCCGCGGTCCCGACCAGCTCGCGACCGTCGATCTGCGCCAGCACGCGGTACAACACGCGCGCATCGGCCTCCTCCTCGGCGACCGTGCGGCGCGGAATGCCTTCGCGATAGCGGTCGCGATAGGCATGCAGGGTGGCGGCGTCGGGTGCGCCGGTCAGCGGCGCGATCACATCCCATTCGGCATCCGATGTGGCAAGGATTTCCTTTGCCGCGCGTGTCATGGCGATGAAGCGGGCGACCATGTCACGGTGGGCGCTGGCCCAGGCTTCGTCGAAGACGTAGCCGATCATCGCAATCCGTCCTTTGGCGCCGAGCTTCTTGAGGACGTCTTCCATGCCGGCGAGGCGGCGAAAGCCCTTGGCCTCGAGCGCGGCACAGAAATTCCAGTAGTTGAGGACAGCGTCCATCTCGCCGCCGAGCGTCTTGGCAGCGAGTAGCGGCGGGGCGCCGTAGACGACGGTCGATTGCGACTTCAGGTCGATGCCGTCCTGCTTCAGCGACGCCTGCAGCAGCAGCCAGTTTTTGTCGATCGCCCCACCGGCGACGGCGAGCTTGCGCCCCCTGAGGTCGGCGAGCGTCTTGATCGGGGAAGAGGCCGGGACCATCACGGCGCCGAGTGCGCTCGAATAGGGGTAGAATTGCAGCTTGGCGCCGAGCGACCGCTCGCGCGATACCCAGGGCCAGTCGGACACCATCACATCGGCCGTGCCGGCACGTAGCGCGATCTTGCCGGCCTCGGGACTTGCGAGCTCGACGATGTCGATCGACAGATTGGCTTTCTTGTCGAGACCGTGGGAGCGGATGACCGCCAGTTCCCAGGCCAGCGTCCCGGTCTTCTGCGCTGCAATGCGGATTGTCTCCGCGCCACAGGAGGTGCCGACCTGCATGACGGCCAGAACGGCCGCGGCCAGCAGCATGCGAACAGAACCCTTCATCGTCTCGTGAGCCACTTCCCCGAATGTTTTCTTTTCTGTCGTCGACTCATAGCATAGCCTGCGGCCGAAGAAGAGGAAGCAGGACCATGGCACGAGCTGGCATGCTAGGACCGATTGTCGCCGTCTCGGCCGTGCTCGCCGCGACCGGCATGCGCGCGCGGGCCGACGAGATCAACGACTATCCGACCTCGGCACGTGCCGAATACGTGTTCGGTTGCATGAAGGCCAATGGCGAGACCCGGCAGACGCTCGACCAGTGTTCCTGCTCCGTCGACGTCGTTGCCTCGCTCATCCCCTATGAGCGCTACGTCACCGCCGAGACGGTATTGAGCATGTCGCAGGTGCGCGGCAATCTGGGAACGCAGTTCCGCTCGTCCGAGCAGGCGACGAGTGCGCTCAACGACTTGCGGCGCGCGCAGGCGGAAGCCGAAGTCAGGTGCTTCTAACGGCCCGTCGTGGTGCAGAGAGTCGGGCGAACCGCGAAGCCCGGGGTGCGCCCTGCGTTCTTCGAGGCGGCCGCGTTGTGGCACCCTCAGGAGGAGGGAAACCAGTAGAATCTCGCGGCTGAAACGTCAGGTCCCGGAAGCGTCGGCATTCCATTGGTGCTCGAAGACATGCCCGTCGGTGTCCTTGGCCTCGGCGCGGAAGTGCTTTGCGCCGTTCGAAACATAGGTAAAGCGGATATTGGGATCCTCGGAAATCGAGATTCCTCCCTCCATGGCGAGCACCGGGCTGTCGTCCTGCCAGAGGTGCAGTTCATTGATGAAGAAGGCAGGGATGTAGAGGTGCGTGATCTGGTCCATCTGAAGGCCGGAATTGTTGGGATGGCCGATCATGATCTGGGCATCCCGGATATTGCTCGCGGGCCCCTGTTCCGGCCTTGCGAACTGCCGGTAGCGCATCTGGCCCAGCCGGTTCTTGGCTTCTTCGGCATTCTTGACCGCCGGCGCCGAGCAGCCGCCGGATGCCTTCACATAGGTCTTGGTCACGTAGAGCTTGCCGTCGCTGAGCTCGGCGACCGCGTGCACGTCGGTGTAATTGTTGACCCTCACCCGGGTCGAGATCTCGGTGACGTTGGCGTCCGGGCCGAGGGTGAATTTGGCCGCCATCGGCGCTGGGTTCTGGTCGATCACGAGGGTGATCGTCTTGATGCGACGGTTGTCGCCGGGCGACAGCTTGGTGCGCAGCGTCACCGGCACGATCGCGGCATCTTCCGCCCGCGCCGGCATCTCGATGCCGATGACGTCGCTGCCGTCACTCATCGGGCGGTTGTTGAAGATGTCCTGGACGAGCCCAGGCCAGGGATCATAGGCATCCGTGCTTGCCGCGGGCGCGGCAGGCGCAGCCAGCGCAATCGATACGGTGCCGGCGAGGCAGAGCTGACGGATGCGATGTCGAAGCATGGTCACTGATCCAATGTGGCAGCGTCACTATAGGGCAGTGCGCCAGCTATTCCCATTCCATTTCTGAGAATGCTGCAGTTGCGTTGCGTGCGTTGTAATCGTCGAAGAGCTCCCAGCGAGTCCGTTCGGACGCCGCGGCATGTTCGGCGGCCGCCGAGATCGGCTTGCCGCTTGCGATCAGCGCGCGAATGTCGGCCGCCAGCGTCCCGAGATAACGCCGCTCGTCCGCGAGCGCGGCAGGCCATCCGCTCACGGCTCCGTGACCGGGAACCACGCGTTGCGCAGGGATGGCCGCAAGCTCGTCGAGCTCACCCAGCCAGCCCTTCAGGCTGCCATCGACCACGGGAATGTGAGTCAGAAACGCCAGATCGCCGGCGAACAGGGTTCTCGTCCGCTCGTCGAGCACCGTGAGATCGTTGTCGCTATGGGCGGTCGGCCATGCCTTGAGCGTGAGGGTCCGGCCGCCAAGGTCGAGCTTGAGCGTATCCTCGATCAGCACGGTCGGCGGAATGATCCGGACCTCGTCGATCAACTCGTCGCCCATCGTCCGGCGAAAGCCGTCGAGATAGAATTGCCCGCGCACGGCCAGCGCACGCGGCAGGTTCTTGTGGCCGACGAAGCTCGTCCCCTCGTTGACGAAGGCGGCGTTGCCGAAGCTGTGGTCAGGATGGGCATGGGTGTTGATCACATAGCGGATCGGCTTGTCGGTATGACTGCGGACCGCGGCCAGCAACCGGCGGCCCTCGCGGACGCTGCCGCCAGTGTCGATCACGGCGACGGCGCTATCACCGACGACAAACCCGACATTGGCGATGGCGCCTTCGTTCTCACGCGTCATCAGCGCTACGACCCCGACGTGCACGAATATTCCGGGGGCGACTTCGCTTACAGGCAATTCCGGCTCCTGCGCCCGCGCTATTGTCGAGGCAGCGAGCGTCAGGAGCAGCGCCATCACTGAAATGCCATGAACCATGATTCCGCCTTGGTTTCACCGGGACGCACGATCGAACGCCTGAGCGCCCGGTTTGCATTGCAGCAAGCAACGCGACGCGGTCGCGATGATTATTCCTGTTGCACGCCATGGTGCGGCGGGCAATCTATGGATGGCGGCGACCCATCCGATCGAGAGGAGACCACGTGATGAGAATTGTCGGATGTCGTCCCGCATTGTTCGCGCTTGCCGGAATCATCACCTGCTTCGTCGGACGCGACGTGGCGCTGGCCCAGGTCAACGATCAGGGCGAACTCTCCATCGAACTCGTCGATCCCAAGGTTCTGCGCATCTGTGCCGACCCGCGCAACCTGCCGTTCTCGAACGACAAGGGCGAAGGATTTGAGAACAAGATCGGCGAGCTGTTTGCCGCGAAGCTGCAGAAGAAGCTCGACTACATGTACTTCCCGCAGGCGACAGGCTTCGTGCGGGTGACGCTCGGGTCGCATCGCTGCGACGTGATCATGGGATTCCCACAGGGCGACGACCTCGCGCAGGGGACCAATCCCTATTACCGCACGGCTTACGCCCTGGTCACCAAGCCCGGCGGTGGGCTCGAAGACGTCGCAACGCTGGAAGATGAGCGGCTGAAGAGCAAGCATATCGGCATCATTGCGGGGACGCCGCCGGCGACCAATATGGCTATCGCCGGGCTGATGGGGAATGCGAAACCCTATCCGCTGATGATCGACACGCGCTTCGATTCCTCCGCGGAGGCGATGATCACCGACCTGACCAAGGGCGAGATCGACGCCGGCATCCTGTGGGGACCGATGGCAGGGTTCTACGCCAAGAAATCCAATCCGCCGCTGCATGTCACACCGCTGGTCAAGGAGACCACGGGACCGAAGCTCGTTTATCGTATCGGCATGGGCGTGCGGGCGGCTGATCAGAACTGGAAACGGCAGCTCAATCGTCTGATCCAGGAGAACCAGCCGGCGATCAACAAGATACTGCTCGATTATGGCGTTCCGCTGCTCGACGAGCACGATCAGCCGATTGGTCCGGAGACCGCAAACAAGTCGCCATGATCAGGCTGTCCGCAGCCGCACTCGCCACGCTTCTGGCAATTGCCATGCCTGGCAATGCGCAGGATCGTCCCGCGGAACCCGCGGGTTATCGCACCGAGGACTACCGCGCTCCGGTGCCCGCGACGCTGGCAGGCGCGCGCGTGCTCACCACGGAGGAGGCTGAGGCCATCTGGCGCGAGAAGTCGGGCAGCTTCATCGACGTGCTGCCGCGCGCGCCGAAGCCGGCAAACCTGCCTGCCGGCACGGTGTGGCGTGACAAGCCGCGCCTCGATATCCCCGGCAGCATCTGGCTGCCCGATACCGGCTACGGCGGGCTCGCCGCATCGACGGAGGATTATCTGAAGCGCGGGCTGGTCCATGCCTCCGGCGGCAACACCGCGACGTTGCTTGTGATCTACTGCCAGGAGAATTGCTGGATGTCCTGGAATGCCGCCAAACGCGTGCTGTCCTACGGCTATCGCAACGTCGCGTGGTATCCGGATGGAACCGACGGCTGGGAGCGTGCCCTCCTGCCACTTGCACCCGCCGAGCCCGAACCGCGGCCCGGCGAGGAGAAATGACTCCCGTGGCTCGCGTCGGTCCGTGAGCCGCTACGGCTTCTTCTTCTCGAGCTTGTCGATCGTCTTGGTGCCGTTGCTCTCGGTGGTCGAGTAGCTGACTTTGTCGCCAGCGTGGAAGGCTTCGAGCGACTGGCCCTTTGGCACCTTGTATTCCGGAGCGCCGCTGGCCGCCCCGACCGTGCCGGACTCCGTCTGCTGGATGGCAATCGTTCCGGCCAATCGGTCAATCTTGGTGATTATTCCCGACATGGATTGCTGGGCCAAAGCCGCTGACGTGACCAGACTTGCAGCCGCTAGGCTGGTCAGGGCGATCTTAGCTGCTCTCATCGGTGTCTCCCAAGCTCAGACATAGTTGGAGACAACGAGGAAGCGGACCGGTTGGTTCCGCACTTTATCCTGGGCCTTTGTGTGGCGTTTTTGTCTGGCACATTTGCCAGGGAGACCCGAGGTGCCCTGCCGCAAGCGTCAGTCCAGCTCCTGCTGGATCGCGCGGCTGAGTGCAAAAAGGCGCTGATCGATTGTGGTCGGCACCTCGCAGACATATTTCACCACGTGCCGTCGATCCTCGAAGATCCGCGTCTCCCAGGTCAGTTGGTTGCCGAGCTCGTCGACTTTGGCCTGATCCGGCGGCGTCGCGTCCTGCAGCGCCTGCAGCGCGAGAGTATCGGTGCGGATCTTCTCCGCTGCCTGGCGCTGTTTGCGCATGACGCGCTCCAATCCGTTCATGACGGATGCGCGCTGCGCGTTGAGCGTGTCGAAAAGGCCGGCAAACAGCAGCTTTCCGGCGTTGGTCTTGTCGGCCGCCGAGGCCGACAGGAAACTGGTGATCTCCTTCTGCGCCTCGTCGAGCGGGACACGTCGCGCCGAAAGCTTTGCCACCAGGGCGCTGACCTTCGGATCGTCCTTCCACTTGCTTTCCGCATCGTCGAGCGGCGGCCCCGCCCAGACGGCGGCGACCGAGATTTCAGGCACCTTGGCCTGGGCGCATGGCCAGTCGGGATAGCGCGGGTCGGCGGCCAACGCCGCATGGTTCGACAGCGTGATGGCGAGCAGCGCGCCGCCCGCAATCGCCCACGTCTTGAGTGGCCATCTCATGCCTCGCCTCCACCAGGACCGCGGCGTACGAGGCCACGCGATGGATCGTAAGCGACGATCGCGCCGATCATGAAGACCACGGTGCAGCCTCCAACCACTGCGAGCGAGATCCAGTTCATCTTGCCGTACAATGCAAACCGTATCAGCTCCACCGCATGCGTGAATGGATTGCATTGGCAGACATAGTACAGCAACGGGCTACCCTCCTGCACGCGCCAGAGCGGGTAGAGGGCCGATGAGGCAAAGAACATCGGGAAGATCACAAAGTTCATCACGCCGGCGAAATTCTCGAGCTGCTTGATGACGGACGAGATCAGCATGCCCAGCGCGCCGAGCATCAGCCCGGACAGCACCAACGCCGGCAGCACCGTGAGATAGCCGATCGTTGGCGGCGCGATGTCCCAGAACCACGCGATCAGCAGGAACGCATAGACCTGCAGCAGGGAGACGGCGGTGCCAGCCAGCAGCTTGCAGAACAGCAAGTAGCCACGCGGCAACGGGCTCACGAGCAGCGTCCGCATGTTGCCCATCTCGCGGTCATAGACCATCGACAGCGAGGATTGCATGCCATTGAAGAGTTGGATCATCGCCATCAGGCCGGGCGCGATATAGACCTCGTAGAGGATGTAGGTCTCGTAGGGCGGGATGATCGAGATGCCGAGCACCTGGCGGAAGCCGGCGGCGAAGATGAACAACCACACCAGCGGCCGGACCAGCGCCGAGACGAAGCGCTCGCGCTGATGCAGGAAGCGCAGCGCCTCGCGCCATACGATGCCGTTCAGGCAGACGATGTATTCCGACAGCGAGAAGCCGCTTCGCGCCGAAGTAACCGTCGTGCTGCTCATGCTGGCGGCCTCCCGGTGAGCGTCTGCGTGCCGGTCAGGCGCATGAACGCGGTGTTGACGTCCTGAGCCCCGGCATCCGCGATCACGCGCGACACCTGGCCGTGCGCCAGCATCCTGCCCTGATGCAGCACGACGAGATCGTCGCTCGGCATGATTTCGTCGAACAGATGCGTCGCCCATAGAACGCCGATGCCCTGCTCGGTGACCAGTTGCCGGACGTAGTCGAGGATGTCGGCGCGCGCCTTGACGTCGAGCCCGACGGTTGCCTCGTCGAGCAGCAACAGGCGCGGCCGGTGCAGCAGGGCGCGGGCGATCTCGAGCCGCCGCATCTGGCCGCCGGAGAGGTTGCGCACTTTGCTGCCGGCGCGATCGGCAAGGCCAATGCGGCCCAGCACCTCCTCGCTGCGCAGACGCGCCTCGCGGCGCGAGATACCGTGGAGGGCTGCATGATAGAGCAGGTTCTGCGTCAGCGAGAGATCGAGGTCGAGCGTGCGCGGCTGGAACACCACGCCCAAAAGCCGCAGCGCTTCGCCCGGCGTCCGGCTGATGTCATGGCCGAAGATGCTGATCCGGCCGGTCTGGATGCCGAACAGCCGGGTCACCAGCGAGAACAGCGTGCTTTTCCCCGCACCGTTGAGGCCGAGCAGGGCCGTGAAGCTGGCGGGCGCGACCGTGAAATTGACGTCGATCAGGGCGCGGCGCGAGCCATAGTTGTGGCTGATATTGTCGATCGACAGCGCAGGCTGCACGGCAGCGCCGGGGCCGGGAGCGGGGTTCGGCAAAGGCTGGCTTGCAATATGCGCGTCGGTTGCTGTCATGGTTTTCCGATCGTGACGCCCCAGGGCAACTCACCGACCTGGATGGTCTTGATCACCTTCTGCGCGGCGACATCGATGACCGAGACGTCGTTGGAGACACCGTTGGTGACCATCAGGTACTTTTCGTCCGGGGTGAAGTCCATGTGCCAGACCCTCTGCCCGACCAAGAGATATTTGAGCACCTTGTGCGCGGTGGCGTCGACCACCGCGACGCGATTGGCGGGGCCGAGCGCGACGAATGCAGTCTTGCCGTCCTTGGTCATGCCGATGCCGACGGGCTGGATCGCCTCGCTGCGCAGACCGGGAATGGCGAAGGTGATCTTGCCGGTCACCTCGTGCTTGGCGGGATCGATGATCGACACCGTGCCGCCGATCTCGGAGGAGACCCACAGTTCCGAGCTGTCCTGCTTGAAGACGGCGAAGCGCGGTCGCGAGTCGACCAGCACATTGGCCACGACCTGGCGCGTCGTCGTGTCGATGAAATGCGCCATGCTGGTGGTTTCGGACGTGTTGATCAGGATCTTGCCGTCGGGGCTGACGGCCATGCCTTCCGGTTCGACGCCCACCTGGATGTCGCCAAGCCGGGTCCGCTTTTCGAGATCGATCACCGTGACTGTGTTGTCGTTCTCGTTGGCGACGTACATGATCTTCCCGGCGGCGTCCTGGGTGAACAATTCAGGGTCGGGGCCGGAGGGCAGGGTATCGACGATCTGCTGGGTCTTGGTATCGATCACCTGGATCGTGTCGTCGTCGCCCACCGCGACCCAGACGAACTTGCCGTCGTGCGAGAATTCGATGCCGCGCGGCCGCTGGCCGACCTTGATCGTGTTGGTGACGGTCCAGTTGTCGGTGTCGATCACCGTGACGGTGTTGCCCTTCTCATTGGAGACGTAGGCGACGTATGCGGACGCCGGCGCGGTGGCGGCGAGCCAGACGAGCATCCCGGTGAACAGACAACGGCGCCACATGCGTTAAATCTCCCTCACTGCAGCTTGCATTTCGTCTCGGGCCGGTCAACACCGAGCGTGTCGAGCTCGGAAACCTGGTGCAGGAAGCCTTCCTGCGGCGACACCGAGACGACCATGCGTCCGTCAGCCAGCAGGATCGGCTGACGGAGCTGCAGATTCCAGTCGCGCAAGGTCAGCCGCGTGCCCTTGAAGGCGGCGACCGAGAAGTTCGGCCCCTTCAAGAAGGCGATGACCTTCTTCGGGTCGCCTGAATTGGTGCGGGCCGTTGCCTCACCAATCATGCGGGCTGCGGTCCAGGCTTGCATATCGAGCGCAGTCATGTGCCGCATGTTCAATTTCATGAAGCGGTTTTGAATCTGGACAGCGCCCCACTGGTCATGTGCGGCGTCCCAACTGGTCGGCACCAGGCCGGCCGAACCGGCCACCGGCCGCGGGTCCCAGGTCCTATAGGGCAGATAGTCCGCGAACACCTGGCTCTCGTCGGCCGCGACGAGAACGTCATAGGCCGGTGCCTGCTGCGTGAACACCGGCATCTGACGCTGGATCAGCGTCACGCCGCTGTCGGTGCGGCGCGCTCCACCGGTGTCCTCGAAGGTCCGCTCCTGGACGATCTTGGCGCCGAACCGCGTGGCGGCGCGGCGCAGCGCGTCGGCGTAAAGTTTGTCCGGATCGTGCGAACCGACCACCAGCAGCCAGCGCTTCCACTGCTTCCACACCAGATATTGACCAAGCGCATCGGCGAGCATCGATCGCGTCGGCGCGACATGGACGATGTTGGCGCGGCAATCCTGCTCGCGCAGCCGATCGTCGATTGCGCCGGCGTTCAGGAGCAGGGTGTCCCGATCGTGTAATGCGTCTGCGGCCTTGAGCAGCGCATCAGCAGGCAGATCGGTGATGATGTAGTCGTTACGGCCGGCGAGATCGATCGCGACCTTGGCGATATCGTCGCCGGGTTTGATTCTGACTTCTTCGAGCGTGAAGTGCTGGTTGAGGAATTTGCCCGTCGTGTTGTTGTCCTCGATCGCAAGGTGTGCGCCGGCGATGCCATCATTGTCGGCGGGCTGTTCGGCAAGCGACAGCGTTGTCTTCACGCCGGCATGGCCGAGATAGCCGATATGGATCTCGATCGGATCCGCCGCCAGCGCCTGGCTCGTTGCCAGCCCGAGCGCGATCGCGGCAATCAGCCATCGGAACATAATTCCTCCCGTCACGTCGTTGTTCGAGCATGAACACCGGATGCACTCTTCCGGATCGTGCCTTGGCTTGCAAGATGACCGAATTGCCCGGGCTTGCAACCCCACCTTTGGGTGCTTCGAGGTTACAAATTTCGCTGGTTCACAATCATGAGATCGACGTTCATTGTCCTCGTTGCAGAGCTGGTGATGCCGGCGGCGGCGCACGCCGAGCCGCCGAACTACTGGTGCCGCGGTTGCGATTGAGCATCCGGGAACGCGTGGGCCGGCTTTGCCTCTCGGCAAACGCACAGCGTTCGCGCGCCGATCGTGCTCAAATCACGGGGCGAGGGATCACGCCTTCAGGCGGGCCGCATGCCAGCGCAGGTGATCCGCCATGAACGTTGAAATGAAGTAGTAGCTGTGGTCGTAACCCGGCTGGCGCCGCAGGGTGAGGGGAATGCTGGCCTTCTCGCACGCGGCCTTCAGCAGTTCAGGCCGAAGCTGCTCGGTGAGGAATTGGTCGGCATCGCCGTAATCGACGAGCAGGTCGGAGAATCGGGCGCCGTCCTCGATCAGCGCGACCGCGTCGTGCTTCCGCCACGCCGCCTTGTTGCTGCCGAGATAGCCACCGAGCGCCTTGTTGCCCCATGGCACCTGTGATGGCGCCACGATCGGCGCGAAGGCGCTCGCCGCGCGGTAGCGCTCGGGATGGCGCAGCGCCACGGTTAATGCGCCATGGCCACCCATGGAGTGGCCAAGGATCGATTGCCGTGTCGTATCGACAGGGAATTGCTCGGCGATCAGCTTCGGCAACTCCTCGGTGACATAGCTCCACATGCGATAATTGCGGGCAAACGGCGCTTCCGTCGCATCGACATAGAAGCCCGCCCCGAGACCGAAATCGTATGAGTTGGCGGGATCGCCAGGCACGCCTTCGCCACGCGGGCTGGTGTCCGGCGCGACGAAGATCAGGCCGAGCTCGGCGCAGGCTTGCCGGAATTCACCCTTCTCCGTGACATTGGCGTGGGTGCAAGTCAGCCCCGACAGATAGGTGACGACCGGCAGCTTCGCGCCGGCCGGATGGGCCGGGACGAAGACCGAGAAGGTCATGTCGGTCTTGGTCTCGCGGCTCGGATGCCGATACACGCCCTGGATGCCGCCATGGGATTTGTTCTGGGAAACCATCTGCATTGTCATGTTCCTTGACGGTGGAGCGTAACGTCAGGCGACGCCACTTTCGATCGCCAATCGCACCAGCTCCGCCGAGGTGCGCACGCCGAGCTTCTGGCGCATGATCGAAGACGTGTTGGCGACCGTCTTGTAAGACGAATGAACCAGCCAGGCGATCTCCGACAGGCTCTTGCCCGAGGAGAGCAGGCGCAGAATCTCCATCTCGCGCGAGGTCAATCTGGACAGCGGGTTTTGCGCGAAGGCCGGTCGCGCGAAGGCGACGCGGCGGGCGATCGCGGGTGGCAGATAGACACCGCCATTGCCGACTTCGCGCACCGCCTCCGCCAGATCGTTGGGGTCACCGGTCTTGGAGACGTAGCCCTTGGCGCCGATATCGATGGCGCGGGCGGCAAACACCGGATCATCATTCATGCTGAACATGATGATGCGCGCTCCCGCCTCGCGCGCCAGGATGCGGCGCGCCAGCTCGAAACCAGAGACCGTCGGCAGGTTGATGTCGATCACGCAGATATCGGGCTTTTCGGTAACGAAGGCCCGTTCGCCGCTCTCGGCGTCCGGCGCTTCCAGCAGCACGACATCGGGATCGTCGGCGAATACGGTGCGGCAACCCGACGCGACGATGGGATGGTCATCAACGATCAGAATGCGCATGGCGTTGTCCCGTCGACCCGCTTCGATCCGTTCATCATCGCATCAACTCGCACGACGTGCCGGCGAACGCCGGTTCCAGTCCGGTTGTACACCTCGTGCAAGATAGCAGTAAGGTGGGATTAGATAGCCGGGCAAGTTTGGCTGTCAACGATCCTCTGGGAGGAGGACCTCGCGATCAGGGGCAACGCAATGTGGCGAAAACTATCCTTGCGCGCACGGATCAACCTGCTGCTGGCGCTGATCCTGTTGATCGGGTTGGGCGTCAACATTGCGCGGCTTGTGCTGGAAGCAGGACCTCGGGTGCAGGCCGAGGACCAGAGCACGATCCGGCTGGCACGCGAGTTCGTGGGGACGATCGTCGCAGGTCTCAAGGAGGCGCCAGATCCCGGTGCGCGGCTCGACCAGATCGTCCAGGATCTGAGCCGGCTGCGCCATGTCAGCATCACGCGGCAGGATGAGGCGACGACCAAAGCATCCAAGCCAGCCGAGCAGGCCAGCGATCCGCGCGCGCCGCCCGCATGGTTCGTGGCGCTGGTGCACCCCGAGCAAACCTCGGTGCGTGTGCCGATTTCGATCCGCGGCGAGGCGCAATCGCTGCTGATCACCTCGCACCCCGACGACGAGATCGCCGAGATCTGGGACGGCATTGTCACCCAGGTCGAGGTCGGCTCTGCGATCGCGGTCGCGCTCTTTCTGGTGACCATGCTGGTGGTCGGCCGCGCGCTTGCGCCGCTCGAGGGGTTGTCGAAAGCCATGACCAGCATCGAGGCGGGGTTCTACGATGTGCGGGTCGAGCCGGGCGGATCGCCTGAACTGGCCGCGATCTGCTCCAAACTTAACCATCTGGCGGCAACCTTGGGCGAGGCCGTTGAGGGCAAGCGGCGGCTCGCCGAGCGCGCGGTGTCGTTGCAGGATTCCGAGCGCAAGGAGATCGCACGCGAGCTGCACGACGAGTTCGGGCCCTATCTGTTTGCGCTGCGCGCGCATGCCGGCGCGCTGATGCGCCTGTCCGAGGTCGACAAGCCTGATCCGGTGGCGCTGCGCAAGCATGGCAATGCGATTCTCGAACAGGTCAACGCGCTCCAGCAGTTCACGCGTCGTATCCTCGAACGGTTGCGGCCCGCCGGTCTCGCCGAGCTCGGGCTTCGCGACGCGCTCGGCGCATTGGTACGGTTGTGGAGCGAGACGCATCCCGAGGTAGAGATCGAGAGCAGCGTTTCGAGCGCGCTCGGCGATACCGGCGAGACGGCCGACCTGACGATCTATCGCATCGTGCAGGAAGCGCTCACCAACGTGTTCCGGCACGCCGGCGCGACCGCAATCAGCATCACCGTCGAACCGGCGGAGCGGCAGACCGGCGTGCGCGACAGCAGGGTATGTGCGCTGGTGAGAGTGAGCGACAACGGCCGCGGTCTTCGAGCGGACTACAGGCTGGGGCGAGGTCTGACCGGCATGCGCGAACGAATCCTCGCGTTGGGCGGGACGCTCAACGTCAACTCGGGCGATGACGGCGTGACGGTCGAGGCGCTAGTTCCCAAAGGCGTGGTGGCCTGAACGCTGTACCAGCTTGGGAAACTATCGCTCGCCTTCATTCGGGAATTATTCCCGAATCTTTCGGGAACAGATTTCGGTGGCGTGGCGCGCAATCTGCTCACTAGTATCGTGCTGCGAACCGGCGGGGATAAGCAAAGGCCGGCCCTTGGTGGGTGGGAGTATGGGCGGCGTGCGATTTGTAGTGGTCGCATCAATCGCGACAAGCGTGTTCGTCGGCAAGGACGTTGCCTTTGCCCAAGGCGGATCCGAGCACGTTCAAACGCTGCCGCCGGTCGAGGTCACGGCGCCGAGCGATGGTGCAAAACGCGGACGCTCGCGGGAGGCGGCACGCATCGTTCGTCCCCGGCCAAGAGTTGTGATACCGACCGCGCCGGCCTCCACAGCGTCGTCCGCTTCCGAGATCGATGCCGACAAGGTTTCTGCCGGCGTCAACGTCGTCGACAGCAAGCAGATCGAACGGACCGGCTCGCCCAATGTGACAGACGCGCTGTTGCACAATGTGCCGTCTGTCAACATCAACGAAGTCTCCGGCAACCCATTCCAGCCGAACCTGGAGTTT
Source organism: Bradyrhizobium sp. ORS 86 (assembly GCF_045571475.1). NCBI lineage: Bacteria > Pseudomonadati > Pseudomonadota > Alphaproteobacteria > Hyphomicrobiales > Nitrobacteraceae > Bradyrhizobium > Bradyrhizobium sp. ORS 86. The sequence goes on from NZ_CP120699.1 coordinate 2,614,587, forward strand.
CGCGGCTTCGTCGCCTCACCGGTGTCGGGCACGCCGCAAGGCCTCGCAGTCTACCAGAACGGGGTTCGCATCAACGAGGCCTTCGGCGACACCGTCAACTGGGATCTGATCCCGACCGCTGCGATCAGGTCGGCCACCATCGTCACCAACAATCCGGCCTTCGGCCTGAATGCGCTCGGCGGCGCAGTCGACCTCCAGATGAAGGACGGCTTCAGCTATCACGGCACCGAGGTCAACGTGATGGGCGGCTCGTTCGGCCGCATCCAGGGCTCCGCGCAGTGGGGCAAGCAGATCGACAACAACTATGCCGTCTACGGTGCGCTCGAAGGCGCACATGACGATGGCTTCCGCAACTTCTCGCAATCCGACGTCCGGCGCTTCTACGGCGACATCGCCTACAGGAACGATGTCAACGAGTTCCACCTCAACATGGGCGTTGCCGACAACAAGTTCGGCGCCACCGCGACCGTCCCCAACGAATTGCTGCAGCAATATTGGGGTGCCACCTACACGACGCCCCAAATCACGACGAATCGCGTCGGCTACCTGAACCTGACCGGCAAGGTCGAGGCCACCCCGACCTGGACAATCGAGGGCGCCGCGCATCTGCGCTTCTTCGGGCAGAAGACCGTGGATGGAAATCCGACCCGCGTGCAGCCATGCGACGATCCGACGCTGCTGTGCTTCGGCGACGGTGCAACGCCGGCCAACGACGTGAACGGTCTCCAGCTCGGCAATCCGTTCCCGTCCAGCGCTTTCCTTGGCGAGATCGACCGAACCTCGACGCGGTCGACCACTGCGGGCTTGTCGTTGCAGGCGACCAACGACGACAAGCTGTTTGGGCACGATAACCGCTTCACCATCGGCGCCAGCTACGACACCAGCGTCACCTGGTTCAACGCCAGCGCCGAGCTTGCCACCATCGGCACGAACTATGTCCTGTCAGGCAGCGGCATCTATCTCGGCCCATCCGGCGATCCCACCGTCGGTGAGATCGGCCCGGTGTCGCTGCGGACCACCAACCAGTACACCGGCATCTACGGGCTCGATACGTTCGACGTCACAAGCCGCTTTTCGATCACCGGAGGCGGTCGGTTCAACGCAGCTCACATCTCGCTCGAGGACCAGCTCGGCACGGCGCTGAACGGCACCCACGAATATGACCGCTTCAATCCGATCATCGGCGGTACCTTCAAGATCACGCCCGAGGTGACGGCCTATGCCGGCTATTCCGAGGCCAATCGCGCCCCGACGCCGCTGGAGCTGGGCTGCGCCGACCCGGCCCATCCCTGCACCATTGCGGCCTTCCTGGTGTCGGACCCGGACCTCAAGCAAGTGGTTTCGCACACCGTCGAAGCGGGGTTGCGCGGCAGCAAGGACCTCAACATTGGCACCCTGAGCTGGAAGCTCGGAGGATTCCGCGCCAAGAACACCGACGACATCCTCGCCATTCCGAGCCCGCTGCTGCCGGGCCACGGTTATTACCAGAATGTCGGCTCGACGCGCCGGCAGGGCATCGAGGCCGAGGTCAAGCTGAGTTCGTCGGCGTTCCAGGTCTATGCGAGCTATGCCTTCGTCGATGCCCGCTTCCTGGACTCGCTGCAAGTCGGCTCCAACAGCCCGTTTGCGGATGCCAACGGCAACGTCCAGATCCTGCCGGGCAATCAGATCCCCGCCGTACCCCGCCATCGCGTCAAGGCTGGCTTCGATTACGCGGTGACCGACAAGTTCAAGGTCGGTGGCGACGCGCTCTGGGTCAGCAGCCAGTATTTCGTCGGCGACGAATCCAACCAGGCGCCAAAGCTGTCGTCCTATGCCGTCTTCAACGCGCACGCTTCGTACCAGATCAACAAGACGTTTCAGATCTACGGTCGCATCGACAACATCTTCGACAAGCGCTACGCGACCTACGGCACTTTCTTTGAAACGGATACGCTGCCGAACTTCGCCAATGGCGGCGCACCATTCACCGATCCCCGTTCGCTTAGCCCCGCGCGACCACGCGCCTTCTATGCCGGCCTGAAAGCGACATTCTAGGATTGTCGCGGCCAGTGCGCGACGATCGACCACGCCAGCGCGATCGCACAGGCAACCCAAAGCAGGATGATTGCGATCATTCCGGCCCGGCTTGTCGGGCGTTGCAGCGCGCTGCTTGCGTTGGCGCGGCACTCGGCCATGACCTCGGGTGGAATGAGCGAGATCGCAAGCCAGATGCCGAGCGGCAGCAGGATCAGGTCATCGAGATAGCCGACCACCGGAATGAAGTCCGGGATCAGGTCGATGGGTGAGAGCGCATAGGCCGCGATCGCGACCCCGAGCGCCTTGGCGTACCACGGCACACGAGGGTCACGTGAGGCGAGGTAGAGGGCGTAGCTGTCCCGCTTGAGGTTGCGCGCCCAGGCTTTGAGGCTGGAAAGCATGACAAAGAGAGGCCCGTCGGCGCGCCCGCACGCCGACGGAGATGTTACTCCAGCACCACGTCCGCCGGCATGCCGCCGTGCTGACCCTTGTGGACGGACGAGGGCGCAATGCCGAAATACTTCCGGAACACGCGGCTGAAGTGCGAGGAGCTCGAGAAGCCCCATGAGAACGCGACGTCGGTGATGGTCTTGCCGTTCTGCGATTCCAACTCCTGCCGGCAATGCTGCAACCGCGCCTTCCAGATGTAGTCGCTGACGGTCATGCCGCGGTCGCTGAACAGCATGTGCAGATAGCGCTTGGAGCAGCCGAGCGCCGCGGAAATGCGGTCGATGCAGAGATCGGGATCGCGCAGATGCTCGCGGATGAAGCCCTGCGCCCGGACATAGGTCGCCTCCGCGCTGCCGCGGTCGAACATCGCGCCGGTCTCGCGTAGCGGCAGCAGCAACAGGTCGATCAGCGAATCGGCGACGCCGACCGCGTTGAGCGGAGACAGCTTCGACGCTTCGCCGAAAGCAGCGTGCACGAAGTCATAGGCGATTCGGCCCGTGCCGTTGCGCGCCGACAGTTTGCACGGCGCCATCTTGGAAAGCTGGAAGCCGCGCTCTTTCAGGAGGTCCTTCGGCACGATCACGACCTCATGCCGCGTCAGCGAAGGGCTGATGATAGTGTGCGGGCAGGACACGTCGTAGGCGAAGCAATCGCCGGGCATGATGTCGAAGTGCCGGCCTTCCTGCTCGAAATGCGACACGCCATAGGTTTGGAAGAGAATCTTGATGTAGGGATGCTCGCTCAACTTGATGCGCGAGACCGTGTGCGCGATCCGGTGTTGGCTTGCCTCGATTTGGCACAGCTTCAAGCGCGACACCGTCGTGTAGTTGATCCTTCCTTCGAGCGAAGCCCCCTCCAGGGCATCGACCTCGAACTGACCACACAGGTCGGTCAACGCATCTGACCAACGCTCGATTTGCCGTTTGGGCGTCAAACCGGTCGTGTTGAGCGAATGGATTGTGTCGGACATTTTTCCAGCCACCGATTTGATCCCCAAGCGTGACTGCTTATCGCGCAAAGCCTGGCCCGAGATACCGCGCCATTTTACCTCATGTCCCGAGAGTTCAGATAATGGCGGCGGGATTCTTCCCGGTCAATGTCGGGCAATCCTCCGACTAAGTTCTTGCGTCGTCAAGCGCAACCTTGGAGGGCACCGAGGCCGGCCAAGTCCGCCGCTCGCCGTGATGCTCTGCAGCATAGATGCAGGCTCCCCAAGCGGATTCAGATCGGAGCGGCAAATTTTTTGCGAAGGTTCGCTTTCGAGCAAACGCGTGTTCTCTCTTGGGCAAGTCGTGGAGAACCGATCGCGGTACGGCTAGGGAACCAAAATGGAAGAAGTGGGCCGTTTCAACGGAAACCCTGAACTCTTGAAACTGGGAGGAATCCACGATGCGCAAGGTGCTTTACGCGACGGGTGTTGGGGCAATGGCGATGATCGCCGCCGGCGCTGCCAATGCCAACGAAGAGCTCAGCAAGATGGCAAAGAACCCGAAAGACTGGGTAATGCCAGCCGGGGACTATGCCAACACCCGCTATTCGAAGCTGAATCAAATCAACGCGCAAAACGTCGGAAAGTTGCAGGTCGCCTGGACGTTTTCGACCGGCGTGTTGCGTGGCCACGAAGGCGGCCCGCTCATCATCGGCAACACGATGTATGTGCACACGCCATTCCCGAACAAGGTCTATGCTCTTGACCTATCTCAGGACAACAAGATCATCTGGAGCTACGAGCCCAAGCAGGATCCGAATGTCATCCCGGTGATGTGCTGCGACACGGTGAACCGTGGCCTCGCCTATGCGGACGGCAAGATCTTCCTGCATCAGGCGGACGATACGCTGGTCGCGCTCGACTCCAAGACCGGCAAGGTGGCCTGGTCGGTGCATAATGGCGACCCCAAGAAGGGGCAGACCGGCACGTCGGCGCCTCTGGTCGTCAAGGACAAGGTGCTGGTCGGCACCTCCGGCGGCGAGTTCGGCGTTCAGTGCAGCATGACGGCCTACGACGTCAAGGACGGCAAGCAAGTCTGGAAAGCCTACTCGGAAGGGCCGGATGACCAGATCCTGTTCAACGACAAGACCACCTCGCTCGGCAAGCCGGTCGGCAAGGATTCCAGCCTCAAGACTTGGCAAGGCGATCAGTGGAAGATCGGAGGCGGCTGCACGTGGGGCTGGATCGCCTACGACCCCGAGCTCGACATGGTCTATTACGGCTCGGGCAATCCTTCGACCTGGAATCCGAAGCAGCGTCCGGGCGACAACAAGTGGTCGATGACCATCTTCGCGCGTAATCCGGATACCGGTATGGCCAAGTGGGTCTACCAGATGACGCCCCACGACGAGTGGGACTATGACGGCGTCAACGAGATGATCCTCACCGACGAGAAGATCGGCGGCAAGGATCGCAAGCTGCTGACCCATTTCGATCGTAACGGCCTTGCCTACACGCTCGATCGCACCGACGGCGAACTGCTGGTCGCCGAGAAGTATGATCCGAAGGTGAATTGGACCTCCGGCGTCGACATGGACAAGAACTCGCCGACCTACGGCCGGCCGAAGGTTCTTGACTCCGCGTCGACCGAGAAAGGCGGCGAGGATCACAACACCAAGGGCATCTGCCCGGCCGCGCTCGGCACCAAGGACGAGCAGCCGGCGGCCTATTCGCCCGAGACGCAATTGTTCTACGTGCCGACCAACCACGTCTGCATGGACTATGAGCCGTTCAAGGTGAGCTACACCGCAGGTCAGCCCTATGTCGGCGCGACGCTGTCGATGTATCCGCCTCCCGGTGAGTCCAACATGGGCAACTTCATCGCCTGGGACGGCAAGACCGGCAAGATCGTCTGGTCGAACAAGGAGCAGTTCTCGGTCTGGTCGGGTGCACTCGCGACCGCCGGTGGCGTGGTGTTCTACGGCACGCTGGAAGGTTACCTGAAGGCGGTCGATGCCAAGACCGGCAAGGAACTCTACAAGTTCAAGACTCCGTCCGGTATCATCGGCAACGTCACGACCTATGAGCATGGTGGCAAGCAGTACATTGCCGTGCTCTCGGGTGTCGGTGGTTGGGCAGGTATCGGCCTCGCGGCTGGTCTGACCGATCCGACAGCCGGTCTCGGTGCCGTCGGTGGTTACGCAGCGCTGAGCAACTACACCGCGCTCGGTGGAACGCTCACCGTGTTCTCGCTGCCGCAGCAGTGAGCTGACCAGCCTCGTTCCGGCGCATGGGGTGCTCTCCATGCGCCGGTCCGTCTTCAAATCGCACGCGAGGACAGGCTTTTGCGCAAGATCTGGTTTGTGACTGCTGCGATCTTTGTCGTGGCAATGGGAGGAGTTGCTTCCGCCGAAGACGCTGGTGATCCGACCGCCGTCAAGTCTGAGGATGGAAAGTATTTGGACAAGGATGGAAACCCGACCTTCAAAGTGGCACCCGATGGCACCGTGGACTGGTACACCTACTCCGGATTCCGCCGCTATCATTCGGAGTGCCATGTCTGCCACGGTCCGGACGGCATGGGATCGACCTATGCGCCTGCGTTGGCGAATTCGCTGAAGACGATGAGCTACGCCGACTTCCTCGGCACGGTCGCGAGCGGACGCAAGAACGTCAACACGGCGCAGGAAAACGTGATGCCTGCGTTCGGCGATAACCCGAACGTTGCTTGCTACATGGACGACCTCTATGTGTACCTGCGCGCCCGCGCCAACAACGCGGTCCCGCGCGGCCGGCCAGCCAAGCATGAGGACAAGTCGGACGCCTATACAAAGGCGGAAGACGCCTGCATGGGCAACAGCGAGAAGAAGTGAGCGTGGCCGGCGCGAATGACAAACCCTAAGAGTGTTTTGGAGAGACCAAGATGAAAACGCGCGCCGCAGTCGCATTCCAGGCAAAGAAGCCGCTCGAGATTGTCGAGCTTGATCTGGAAGGACCCAAGGCCGGCGAGGTCCTCGTCGAGATCAAGGCGACGGGCATCTGTCACACTGATGCCTACACGCTGGATGGATTCGACAGCGAAGGCATCTTTCCCTCGATCCTCGGCCACGAGGGTGCCGGCATCGTTCGCGAGGTCGGCCCCGGGGTGACGTCGGTCAAGCCGGGCGATCATGTGATCCCGCTCTACACGCCCGAATGCCGTCAGTGCAAAAGCTGCCTGAGCCAGAAGACCAACCTCTGCACGGCGATCCGCGCCACCCAGGGCAAGGGCGTGATGCCCGACGGTACCTCCCGCTTCAGCTACAAGGGGCAGACCATCTACCACTACATGGGTTGCTCGACTTTCTCGAACTTCACCGTGCTGCCCGAAATCGCGGTGGCGAAGATCCGCGAGGACGCACCGTTCGACAAGAGCTGCTACATCGGCTGCGGCGTTACCACCGGCGTCGGCGCGGTGGTCAACACAGCCAAGGTGACCCCGGGCTCCAACGTCGTGGTGTTTGGGCTCGGCGGCATCGGCCTCAACGTGATCCAGGGCGCCAAGATGGTCGGCGCGGACAAGATCATCGGCGTCGACATCAACGACTCCAAGGACAACTGGGGCCGCCAGTTCGGCATGACGCACTTCGTCAATCCCACCAAGGTGAGCGGTGACATCGTGCAGCATCTGGTGACGCTGACCGATGGCGGCGCCGACTACACCTTCGACTGTACCGGCAACACCAATGTGATGCGCCAGGCGCTCGAAGCCTGTCACCGCGGTTGGGGCGTCTCGGTCGTGATCGGCGTGGCGGAAGCGGGCAAGGAGATCGCAACCCGGCCGTTCCAGCTCGTCACCGGCCGCGTCTGGAAGGGCACCGCCTTCGGCGGCGCCCGCGGACGCACCGACGTGCCGAAGGTCGTCGACTGGTACATGAACGGAAAGATTCAGATCGACCCGATGATCACCCACGTGCTGAAGCTCGATGAGATCAACAAGGGGTTCGACCTGATGCACGAGGGAAAATCGATCCGCTCGGTCGTCGTATTCTGAAATCAAAACACCAAGCACTAGGAGGATAGACCAATGACTGTTCATATCCACCCATCGGTCGACAACGGCGTCAAGCAAGGCTCGGGCAACTTCGCCGGCGGGACGCTTGTCTGCAAATGCAAGGACAAGCCGGTCAAGATCGGGATCAAGGGCGATGTCGCGCACAATCATGCCTGCGGTTGCACCAAGTGCTGGAAGCCGGATGGGGCGATCTTCTCGGTGGTCGCGGTGGTCCCGCGCGAGAACGTCACCGTGCTGGAGAACGGCGACAAGCTGAAGATCGTCGACACCGCGGCGGTGATCCAGCGCTACGCCTGCACGGGTTGCGGCACCCACATGTACGGCCGGATCGAGAACAAGGGCCATCCGTTCTACGGCCTCGATTTCATCCATCCTGAGCTGTTCCAGGAATCCGGCTCGGCGGCGCCCGGATTTGCTGCATTCGTGTCCTCGGTGATCGAGTCGGGCGTCAAGCCGACCGAGATGGCCGGCATCAGGTCGCGGCTGAAGGAGCTTGGGCTCGAGCCCTATGACTGCCTGTCGCCGCCTTTGATGGACGCGATTGCCACCCACGTGGCGAAGGCCAAGGCGGCTTGAGACGGCCGGGTTGACGACATCCCGTGCCGGCGGCTGCCGCCATCGGCACCGGACGATCCGCGAACGCGCGTCAAGTGACGTGAACGCGGGTCCGCGCGTAGAAGGCGCGCCAAGGCAAGAATCTTGAGCTTCGGTCCTGATTCAACGTCAGGCCGAAGCTCCAGTACCCCCCGTGACCTTTGAACCTTGCATGCCCTGCGGGCGACCACAGGGCATGCATTTGTTCATACGGCTGTCCCTTTGCCTCGCTCCGATCCTTGTCCCGACGCGCGCCAATGCCGTGTCGCCGGAAGATCGGTACATCGCCACCCGTGATGCCGCCGTCGTCAAGTTCGCCAGGCAGATGGACGCCGGTCAGACCGGCGACGCCGTCGACAAGGCCGAAGCTGCGGCGAGGGACGACCTCAAGTCCCAGCTCACCGTGATCCTGTCCGAGCCCGCTCGCCCGGGCTTTGCGCCGGCGCAGCTCAATCTCGACACTCTATATAAAGGCGACGAGGGCTTCGGCATGCTGGACGGGCTGCGCTTCGATGCCGAGACAGGTAAAGGCGGCGCGAAGGTCGGACAGGCCGCCGACGGCAGCTACGTCGAGCCGAAAGCCCATATCGTCGTCACCACGGAATCCCTGTTCACCCGCTGGCTGCACGCGCACAAGGCTTGGTGGGATAAGGGCACCAAGAATGTGCCGCAGCAGATCGATGCGGCCTTGAAGTTCGAAGGCCTCTACACGCAGGCGATTTCAACGGATGCGGCGGTGATCGATTTCAACGAGCTGCCGATCACCAAACCGGCCGCAGCGACATCGACTTACGCGTTCTTGGCCGGCCGCACCCAGGACGAGCCCCCCGATCTGGCCGACGAGGTGTTCGTGGCCGCCCAGGCCAACGGCAAGATCTATATCGCCTACGGCACCATCGAACCGGCCGTGCACATTTCCGCCTGCACCGCGATCCGCGCCGGCTACACCAGGAGGGCCGAGGTGGCGGAGGAGAAATTCCGCCAGAAGCGGATCGACAAGCAGGCCTACGACAAGCTCGGCAAGCTACGCGAGCAGGGCGACGAGGCCTTCAGGCACTGCTTCGCAGAGCGCGCGCCGCAGCAACCCGCCTTTGCCGAGGCTACCAGGCAGGCACAGGTGCTGCTGGAAACGGCCCTCGGCCCATAGCGCCGCGCGCCGGTTTGATCGGCAGACGACCCGGCCCTATCTTCTCCCGAGGTCTGTGCCCCGGGGAGACGCCATGAACACCGCCATCAGCCCGTTCCGCATTGCCGTCAGTGACGATGTTCTGGAGGATCTCCGCACCCGACTGCGCCGGACACGTTGGCCCGAGGCTGAGCTGGTCGACGACTGGAGCCAGGGCGCGCCGCTCAAATGGATCAAGGACGTCTGCCGCTATTGGGCCGACGACTATGATTGGCGCCAGCGCGAGGCACTGCTCAATCGCTTCAGTCAGTTCACGACCGAGATCGACGGGCTCGACATCCACTTTATCCATGTCCGCTCGCCACACCCGGATGCCAGGCCGCTGATTATCACTCACGGCTGGCCAGGATCGGTGGTCGAATTCCACAAGGTGATTGAGCCCTTGACCGACCCGACAGTGCATGGCGGCAACGCAGCCGACGCTTTCCATGTGGTGTGCCCGTCATTGCCGGGCTTCGGCTTCTCCGCCAAGCCGACCACGACGGGGTGGGGCGTCGACTTGATCGCCAAGGCGTGGGCCGTCCTGATGGAGCGGCTGGGTTATGCCAATTATTTCGCGCAAGGCGGCGATTGGGGCTCGGCAGTCACGACCGCGATCGGCGGACAGGACGCGGCGCATTGCGCCGGCATCCACATCACGCTGGCGATGTCGACCCGGCCCAATGTCGAGGGACAACCGACGCCGGAAGAAACCCGCGCGCTCAACGGCATCAAATACTATGCCGACTGGGACTCCGGATATTCCAAGCAGCAATCCACCCGGCCACAGACGCTGGGCTACGCGCTGACGGATTCACCCAGTGGGCAGGCTGCGTGGATTCTGGAGAAGTTCTGGGCCTGGACGGATTGCGACGGCCATCCCGAAAACATCCTCAGCCGCGACGAGTTGCTCGACAATGTCATGTTGTACTGGGTCACCGCGACGGCGGCGTCGTCGGCGCGGCTTTACTGGGAGAGCTTTGGCGCGAACAAGCGAACCGTGCACAAGGTGACGGTGCCGACCGGCGTCGCGGTGTTTCCGAAGGAGATCGTGACGCCAGTCCGCAAGTGGATGGAAGCGAGCTACACCAACATCCAGCACTGGAAGGAGATGCCGAAGGGCGGGCACTTCTCCGCGTTCGAGCAGCCTGAGCTGTTCGTCCGTGAAGCGCGCGAGTTCTTTGGGATGCTGCGCTGATATTGTGTGACTGAGGGCATCCGCTGCATGAGCGGCGGCTCCGCGACGACGGCGAAGGCGCGCGCCGATATCATGCGGAGAATGGGGACGCGCGCCGCTAGGTAGGAGTCATTCGGGCGAGGTCGTGGATTCCGAGCGCCTGCTCGAGCGCCGCCACCTGTGCGACGTAGCGCTCGAAGCCGTCCTCACCGAACTTGCGCCGCTCGTCTCGCTCGAAATCCTCGGCCATGGCGTCGAATTCATGGGGCGAAACGATGCTTCGCAGCCTGGGGAAGAGCTCGGTATCTTCACGCGCCTCGTGCGGACGATACATCGCAATGAAGCTCTGCAGGCTCGTGATCAGGCGGCCGCGGCTTTCTCCCGGCGCCTGACTTCCCGGCGCAAGCGCGAGAATCGTGTCGGTGAGACGGCGGCCGGTCTGATGCTGCTGGTAAAGCACATTGACCAGCTCGACCATTTGCCCGGCTTTGCGAAATCGAGGAAAGAGCTGCCGCTCCTCGTTGCGCTCGTGATAGTCTTCGATGAATTCATGCACGATCGTTGCCGCGCGAGACAGCATGCCGACGTCGAAATCTTCGCCCCGGGCAAGCTTCTGCAAACCCGCTTCGTAAACCAGCAGCACGCGATTGAGCACGCCATGCTCTCGCATCAAATCTTCCGGTGGCGTCACGTCGGCAGGCTTATCGGCCTCCGCCGCATGCGCGCCGTGCGTGCGTGCGGCGCTCGCGATCAATAATCCCGATGCCGCATGAACGAGCGTTCGTCGATCGAAGGCGGACTTCATCCCTGAACTCCCTGCTGACGGCGGGGGGCCGCACTGCGCCTTGATCGGCGCGAGCCGTGGCGGGTTCAATCCAACTGGTCTATCGCGGCGTAGTTCCTCGATGAGCGCCTTCGGCGAGGAACGGACCCTTGCGGAACGTGTTGTAGCCGCGATCAGCAACGGGAGCCATGCCCGTGCGCCAAGCGTTGTTTGCGCTCACGCGTCTCCTCGCCCTGTCAGCGGTGACAATTTCATGCGGCGCCGGCGTCTGCTTTGCGGCAGGCGATCCCGTGAAGGGCGCCGCGATTTTCAGCCGCGAATGCGCGCTCTGCCACACGATCGGCAAGGGTGAACCAAATCGCTTTGGACCCAATCTGTTCGGAATCACCGAGCGCAAGGCTGCCACGGCGTCCGGATACGACTATTCGCCGGAATTCATCACCATGGCGATCTGGACCTGGAGTCCGGACGCCATTGCATCTTTCGTCACTGCGCCCGGCATCACGATTCCCGGCAACCGGATGTCCGTGTTCCCGGGCGTTCCCGATGCAGAGATTGACGATCTCATCGCCTATTTGGCGGCCCAGAAATAGAGGTGCCCATGAGACTGCCGATCAGGTTGCTCGGAGCCTTCGCCATCATTCAATTGTTCGTGTGTCCGGCGCCGGCGCAAGTGGCTGCTCCGGTCGAGATCGGCGCCCACGACATCGGCGGCGTCGTCAACAGCGCGAAGGGACCGGAAGGCGGCGTCTGGGTGATTGCCGAGACCAGCGATCTCGGGACCCGCTTCGCCAAGATCGTCGTTACCGATGACGTGGGCCGCTTCGTCATTCCGGATCTGCCCGAGGCGCACTACCAGGTTTGGGTCCGCGGCTATGGTCTGGTCGACTCGCCGAAAGTTGCGGGCGAGAGAGGGCAGCATCTCAACCTCGATGCGGTGATTGCGCCGGATCGCGCCGCGGCGGCGCAGTACTATCCCGCGATCTACTGGTTCTCGCTGCTCCGGCCGCCCGGCTCCGACAAATTTCCCGGCACCGGTCCGAACGGCAACGGCATTCCTAGCGAATTCAAGACCCGCGATCAATGGCTCGACGTGATCAAGACCAATGGCTGCGGCAATTGTCATCAGATCGGAAATTATGCCACGCGCACGATGCCGCCGGCGTTCGATCATTTTCAATCCGGAATTGCCGCATGGGCGCGCCGCCTGCAGTCGGGACCCGGCGGCACCACCATGGTGCATACCATGGGCCGATTGCTGGCGCCTGATGGCGGGCACCTCGCTGCGCTTGCGGACTGGACCGACCGCATCAAGGCGGGCGAGCTTCCGAAAACCGCGCCGCCGCGCCCGGTCGGCATCGAGCGCAATCTCGTCGTCACGGTGCGCGACTGGCTCGATCCGAAACATTATCTCCATGATCTCTTGGCGACTGACAAGCGCCAGCCGACCGTGAACGCCAATGGACCGCTTTATGGTGCGACCGAGCTTTCCAGCAACACGATGCCGGTGCTCGATCCGCTGGCCAATCTCAAGCGTGTCGTCCCCATGCCGGTCCGCGATCCGGCGAACACGCCGAGTTCGGCACTGGCGAATCCGGTATTCGCGTCCTCGCCCTATTTCGGGCGCGAGCAGGTGTGGGACAGCCAGGTCAACGCCCATTCACCGACGATGGATCGGGAAGGGCGCGTCTATTTCACGGCACAGATGCGCCCGCCGACCGAGGTCCCCAGCTATTGCGGCAAGGATTCGCTGCTCCGCTCCGCACAGCTCTATCCGCTGACGACCAAGCTCGAAGGATTCAGTCAGAACTCGCGGCAGGTGACGGTGTATGATCCCCGCAACGGCAAGTTCACGTTCATCGACACCTGCTTCGGCACCCAGCATCTGAACTTCGCCGAGGACGACGCCAACACGCTCTGGTTCAGCAACAACACGCAGGGCAAGAACGCCGTGGTCGGCTGGGTGAACACGAACAAATTCTGGGCGTCCGGCGATGCCGCCGCGTCACAGGGCTGGAGCGCGCTCGTGGTCGACACCAACGGCAACGGCAGGCGCGACGAGGGCTACAACGAGCCCGGCCAGCCGGTCGATCCCAGCAGGGACACTCGCATTCCGCTCGGGCTCTACGGCATTTCCGTGAGCCCGCTCGATGGCGCGGTCTGGGGCTCCAGCCTGCCGCATCCGGGCTATATCATCCGCGTCGATCCCGGAGCCAATCCGCCCGAAACTACGCTTGCCGAGGTCTACAAGGTGCCACTGCCCGGTTACGGCATTCGCGGCATGGACGTCGATCGCAACGGCGTCGTGTGGGTGCCGCTCGACAGCGGCCATATCGGCAGCTTCGATCGGCGCAAATGCAAGGGACCGCTCAACGGTCCCGGCGCTGCGAGCGGCGACAAATGTCCGGAGGGCTGGAGCTTCTACCCGTTACCGGGACCGCCGCTGCAGGGCGACACCGGCGCGGCCGAAAACCCGTACTACTTGTGGGTCGATCAGCACGACATCCTCGGACTCGGCGCGAACACGCCGATCGCCACCGGCAACCAGTCCGATTCCTTGCACGCGCTGGTGAATGGTCACATCGTCGAATTGCGGGTGCCCTATCCGATGGGCTTTTTTGCCAAGCAGATCGACGGGCGGATCGACGATGCCACCGCGGGCTGGAAAGGCCGCGCGCTCTGGGTGACCTCCGGCAACCGCACGCCCTTCCATATCGAGGGGATCGATGCGACGCATCCGGGAGCGCCGGGGGCAACCGAGGCGACGCGGTCGAGCCCGCTTGTGGTGCAATTCCAGCTCCGTCCGGACCCGCTGGCTCGCTAAAGCGCGCTGAGCTTGAGGTGAATCGTCATCGCGCTTTAGCTCCTTGTTTGAGCATGATCTTCTCGGAAAACCGCTTCACACTTTTCCGGATCATGCTCTACCGTGGCGCCGCGGGCCGGATGTGCCGAGGTCCTGACCCTCGCAGATTCACAAGCCGGAAGCCCATCGACGGGTCCTGCGCGACACGCTAACAATGCAGCGCAAGCAATCCCCGGCGCCGGCCGCAAAACCAGCGAGACTACCGCCAGCATGACGTTCCTCTCCAACCGCCACAAGCGGCTGTTCAAAATCATCTCCACGCGTTGGCAACGGCGGGCCATTTTCTTGCTGGGAGGCGTTGCGGTGGGGGCGGCCGCGGTCGCGCTCGCACAGCTCGCCGATGCGGCGCAGCTCGCCTTCTCCGCGTTGGTGTCGCAGTTTCGCTATGCCTCGCTCGTGGTGACGCCGGCTGGATTTGCGCTGTCGGTGTTTCTCACCACCCGCCTGTTTCGAAACGCCCAGGGCAGCGGAATTCCACAGGCCATCGCCGCGCGCCATCTGACGGATCAGACCGCGCGCGATAGTCTGGTCTCGCTGCGGATTGCGGCCGGCAAGATCATCCTGACCTTGCTGGGCCTGCTCTGTGGCGCATCGGTGGGGCGCGAGGGGCCGACGGTTCAGATCGGCGCCTCGATCATGTTCGCGATCGGCCGCTTCTCGCCGCGGCGGCAGCCCGGCTTGATTCTCGCCGGTGCCGCTGCCGGCGTGGCGGCGGCCTTTAATACTCCGCTGGCCGGCATCGTCTTCGGCATCGAGGAAATGAGCCGCGCATTCGAGACCAGAACCAGCAGCCTGATTATCGCGGCGGTGATCGCCGCCGGTCTCACCTCGCTCGCCCTGATGGGCAACTACACCTATTTCGGCACCAGCGCGATGGGCCTGCGCAACGGCATAGACTGGCTGGCGATCCCCGTCTGCGGGGTGGCTGGAGGTCTCGCGGGTGGTCTGTTCAGCCGCATCCTGATCATGATGGCGCAAGGGTTCTCCAATCCGGTGGGGAGGGCGATCAAGCGCTACCCGGTCGGCTTTGCCGCGATCTGCGGACTGGCGGCTGCGATCTGCGGTCTCGCATCCGACGGCGCGGTCTACGGCACCGGATATCAGCAGGTCAAAGCCGCCCTTGAGAGCGGAGCGCAGTTGTCGTCGAGCTTCAGCGCATTGAAGTTCCTGGCGACCACGTTTTCCTCGATCAGCGGCATGCCGGGCGGCATCTTCTCTCCCTCGCTCGCGGTGGGCGCAGGGATCGGCTCCAATGTCGCGTCGCTGTTTCAGGGCGCGCCGCTGGCCGCCATCATGCTGCTTGGCATGGTTTCTTATTTCGCAGGCGTGGTTCAGGCCCCCATCACGGCCTTCGTGATCGTGACTGAAATGACCGACAACCACGCCATGGTCGTGCCGCTGATGGCCGCTGCATTGATCGCTCACGCCAGTTCGCGCCTGATCTGCAAGGAGGGCGTCTACCACGCACTCGCCAAGGGTTTTATCGAGCGGGCCTCGCCGGCGCCAGAGACGCGCGTGGCTTGAATATCTGCTCTGCCAGGTCGATGGGCGTGCGTGCGCTGTGCGTCGGTCCACGAGCGTAGACCATGCGGCCTCTGGAATACTGGATCATCCGCATTCGCGGATGATGACATCGTGGACAAGTTAACTGATACGTCGAAGACGAACCGCTCGGCCTCAGTTCCGGAACGACGGGTCCGCGCGATCGAGCTTGCACAGCAAAGCGGGCTAAGGCCGGCAAAATCCGAATGCGCGGTGCCGGCTTCCGAGCGCGATCGCGACCGTCTCCGGATGTTTGATCCGTTCGATCAGCATGTCGATGCGGTCGCCGCCCCAGAACAGCTCGCCGTTGAACACCATGGTCGGAACGCCGAACACGCCAAGCGCTTCGGCCTCGTCGATGATGCGGTCGTGCTCGGTGCGGGCGGGCCCGTGGACATAGTCCTCGAAGTCGCCGGCCGGGCCGCCGATCGCGGAGATCACGCCGGCAATCTCGGCGAGGTCGTCGATCTCCAGCTCATGATTCCAGAACCGGCGGAACACCGTGTCGTGGTAGGGCCGAAACAGTTCGTGGCGCTGCGCGAACAGCATTCCGGCGCTGGAATAGAACGCGTCGTAGATTCGGCGCGGGCCCTTCATGACGAGCCCCTGCGCGTTGGCGAAGCGCCGGGCATCCATGTAGGAATAGCGCACCTTGCGCCAGAAATGCGGCGTGCGCTCCTCGACCGTACCCATGAATTCGGGAATGCGCAAAGTGTAGGGCAGCCATTCCAATTCGACGCCGTATTTGTCCTCAAGCTCGAACAGTCGCTTGTTGGCGACGTAGGCATACGGGCTCTTGTAGTCGGTGTAGATGCGCACCCGCGGCTTTTTCATCGTCGATCCTCACGTGCTCCGGACGATTGTTCCCGATCACAAGCAACGACGCAATGCGAGGCACAGGAGAGCGCAAACGAACGGGCCCCGGTGCATTCAAGCATCGCGGGGCCCTGCCACTTCGTTTTAGCGAAGGATGTCTGGTACACACCAGTAGCTTTTCGGGACCCTAAGCGCTTGGCCTTTGCGCTCATGTCCAGCGGATATGTTCAGATTGTCGGCGGCGCGACGTGGCTAGCAGCTGCTGATAGCTTCAACGTGCGCCGAGACCTTGCCGCTGAGCAAGGTCGCTGGCTTTCGCCGGTGGCGTCATGCTCCTCTCCAAGGGTGATCCGACGGACATCTGTCCGCTTCTACTGCGTGCCGGCAAACCACATGATCCGCCGTCATTTCCTGCGACGGTGGGGAGCAGTCGCTCCCGGCACCTCAACAGGTGCAGCGCGAATGCTGCGGCAGATATCGCAGCCTGTCAAGTTAAGGAGAGCGCGATTCAGGTCAGACGTCCTGTCAGGCTTTGGTCTGGCGGTACCGGGTGAAATCCGGGTCGTGAGTCATTTTCCAATAGTCGACGAACCGCCATGGCATCGCCGAGAACACCCGTCCCTGGCTGTTGCGGTAGTAGGTCGTCATGCCCGGATGTGTCCAGATCAACTGCTCATGTTCGGCATCGACCTCGCGCACATATTGATCGTGCGCGTCAGGATGCACGTCGATCGCTGCCATGTCGTTCTCGATCATCTCGACCAGACAGGCGGAGATATAGCGGCTCTGGCATTCGGACTGGAAGATCACGCTGCCGCCATGCGCAGGCCCCGAATTGGGGCCGAGCATCAAGAAGAGATTGGGGAAACTAGGCACCGTGAGGCCGAGATAGGCAGTCGGATTGTCGTCGCGCCAGACCTGCTTGAGGTTCTTGCCGCCGCGTCCGGTGATGTTCAGGCGCGCTGCCATCTCGGAGACCTTGAAGCCGGTCGAGATCACGATGACGTCGTGCCGCCGCAGCTTGCCATCGGCCGTGACGATGCCTTCAGGTGCGAAGCGGTCGATCGTGTCGGTAACGAGCTCGACATTCGGCTTGGTCAGCGTCTTGAACCAGTTGTTGTCGAGCAGGATGCGCTTGCCGTAGGGCGGATAGGTCGGCACGCATTTCTCGATCAGGTCGGGACGATCCTTCAACTCCGACAGGATGAAATCGGTCAGTTCCTGTCGATGCCGATCATTGCCCTTGTTGACGGCGCGGTCCGGATGTGGCCAGGCCGGATCCTTGCGCAGGAACGGCAGCAGGCCGTCGCCGTAGCGCCAGAACATGTTGAACCGGTACCACTGCACATAAAATGGCAGATGCGCGAGCAGCCACTGCGCGCCGTCGGTGATCGGATCGGAATAGCCCTGCACCGGGCGGGCCCATTGCGCGGTGCGCTGATAGACGGTGACCGAGGCGACACGGTCGGCAATCGATGGCACGAGCTGCATCGCGGTCGCGCCGGTGCCGATGACAGCGACATGCTTGCCGTCGAGCTCGACGTCGTCGGACCACAACGACGAATGAACCTTCAAGCCCCTAAAATCGTCGTCACCTTTGAACCGCGCCGGCGAGGGATCGTTGAGCTGGCCGATCGCGCTGACCAGCGCGGTCGACTCGAAAGTCTCTTCGCCGTTCTGGGTCTTCAGGGTCGAGATCCAGCGCCGTTTGCCTTCATCCCAGCGCGCGGACACGAGCTCGGTGTTGAGGCGGACGTTTCTGCGGATGTCGTATTCGCGCACGACCTTGAGCAGGTAGTCCAGCAGCTCCTGGCGCTGCGCAAAGTACCGCGTCCACGGATTGCGCGCGCTGAACGAAAAGGAATAGGAATGGTTCGGCGTATCGACCCCACAGCCGGGATAGCGGTTGACGTACCAGGTGCCGCCGATCTCGTCTTCCTTCTCGACGATCGTGTAGGGGATGCCGAGCCGTCCGAGTGCAACACCGAGCGCGATCGCGCAGACGCCGGCGCCGACGATCAGCACATGCTGCCGCGCCAACGTCTCGCCGGTGGGGCGCTCGCGCCAGCGTGCGTCGCGGGGAATGAAGCCCATTTCTTCGCGCATCAGCGGCGCATATTCCGGCGCGACATTTTCGCCGAGCGTCGCGCGCATCATCTTCAGCATCAGCTCATCGCCGGGATCGGTGATGACGGGCTTCGGCGCGCCTTTGGCGAACAGGTTCAGCACCGCCGCCCGGATCTGGTCCTGGATCTCCCTCGGCACTCCGGCATCGGGATCGGGGATCAGGCGGACGTCACGCTTCGGTTTGTAGGGAGGCTCCAACCACTTCTCGTCGCCGGTCATGTGCACCAGCACCATCAGCAGCACGCGGATGTCGCCTTCCGCGACGGCGGAGGACAGATTGAGGGTCTTGTGCGGAAGCTCGACGTTCATGCGTTGCTGTCCCTAGCTGGTCGGCGCTTCCGGCAGGCCGCCATAGGCCGCCCATGTGGTGCCCGCGATGTAGCCGGCGTCGACCGGCAGGTTGATGCCGGTGACGCCGCTGCTCAGCGGCGACAGCAGCCAGGCAATTGCCTGTGCGACCTCCATCGGCTCGACCAGTCGATTCATCGCGGTCGGACGCGCGAGCAGGTCCTTGTTGAGGGCGCCCGCTGCGATGCCGGCCTCGAGCGCCGCCGTGCGGGTGAAGCCGGGCGACACCGCGTTGACGCGGACGCGGACGCGGCCCCATTCGGCGGCGAGCGTCTGCGTGATCTGAATGACGCCGGCCTTGGCCGCGGTATAGGCGTGGATCGGGCCCGACGTCATGCCAGCCACCGAGGCGACATTGACGATCGCGCCGTAGCGCCGCTTCGCCATCCCGACGCCGACGCTGCGCGCGACCAGGAACGTGCCACGCAGGTCGATATTCACCTCGCGGTCCCACTGCTCCATCCGCACCCGTTCGATCGAATGCATCTTGCCGAATACGCCGGCCGCGTTGACAAGGCCGGTGATCGGACCATGCGCCTTCTCGATATCGGCGACGCCGGCCACCACGGCGCTTTCACTCGCGACGTCGAATGGCGCCGGCCAAAGGATGGCCGCGGTTCCGGCCAGCGGCTCGGGTGCAATATCGACGATGACGACATGGTGTCCCTGATCTGCAAGCAATGTCGCGGTAGCGGCACCGATGCCGCGGCTGCCGCCGGTGACGAGGATTGTGCCGTCAGCGCTCATGCTTTTTGTCCTTGACGCTGGAAGTGAACAGGCCGCGCGTCACCAGCTTCTGGTAAGCCGAGGTGACGTAGTCGGGCACCGCGGTGACGCCCTGTTCGGAATAGGAGTAACGACGGCTGAGATAGCCGCGCGCACCCATCAGCACCTGAACGATAGCCTCGAATTCCTCGTCGCTGAACGTGTTGGTGGCTCCCGCTGCCCGCGCACGCTGGAGAATCCGCACATAAGCGCTCGAAATGTTATCGAAGTGCTTCTGGTAGCCGACGGGCGCAAAGAACTCGGCCTCATTGAGGATGCGGAGGAACTCCGGCACCTCGCGGATGAAGTCGAAGAAGGCGCTGAAGCGCTCGATCTCCTGACGCGCGGCGTCGGCTGTCCCGGTCCGGGCGCGGATGAAGCGCACCATGTCGAGGCCGATCTTCGGCAGCAACTGGTCGAGCAGCTCCTGGCGGTTCTCGAAGTGATTATAGAATGTGCCTTGCGCGACGCCGGCGGCTTCCGTGATCCGGGCGACGGAGGCTTCGGCGTAGCCGTATTTGCCGACGATCTTGGTCGCGGCGTCGAAGATCTTCTGCTTGGTCCAGGCATTGCGCTCGACCCGGTTGAGCTTGGTCACCTTGGCGGATGTAGCTTGCGTCATGCGATCGCCTCGAGTTCGGCACGAAGAACGCGCTTGAGCACCTTGCCGGATGGATTGCGTGGCAGGCTGTCGCGAATGATCAACTGCTTCGGCACCTTGAAGCCGGCGAGCCGGGCGCGGCAGTGGTCGGTAAGGGCGGGCAGATCGAGCTTTGCGCCGTCGGCGAGCACCACGACCGCGACCGGCTTTTCGCCCCAGCGCTTGTCGGGGACGCCGATCACGGCGACCTCGCGCACCTCTGGCATTTCGTAGATGACGCGCTCGACCTCGGAGGAGGCGATGTTCTCACCGCCCGAGATGATCAAGTCCTTCTTGCGGTCGGTGAGAAAAAGGAAACCGTCGTCGTCGAGATAGCCGATATCGCCGGTTCTGAACCAGTCGCCGAAGAATGCGGATGCCGTCTTCTCCGGATCCTTCCAGTAGCCTTGGGTGATCTTCGGACCGCGCAGGCAGATCTCGCCGTTCTGGCCTGCGGCCACGCGCTTGCCGGCGTCGTCGCGGATCTCGATCTCGACATGGGCGGTGGCGCGGCCGGTCGAGCCGATCTTCTCGATTTCGCGGCCCGCCTCCATGAACGTGTCTCCGCCGCAGCTTTCGGTGAGGCCATAAGCGTCGATGTAGCGCGCATTGCTGAAATACTCGGAGAAGGCGCGGATCCGCACCTCCGGCGTCTTCTCGCCGCCGCCGATCGCCCATCTCAGGCTGGAGACGTCGTAGCGCTCACGGTTCGGGCAGGTGAGCAGGGCCGTGGTCATGACGGGCGCGAGCCAGGCGGCATTCAGCTTCTCTCGCTCGATCGCGGCGAGCGCGGGCTCCGGTTCGAAGGTGCGGTGAATGCACAGCATGCCGCCGTGCCAGAGCACGGCGATGCCGGGCAGGTCAAGCGCGCCGACGTGATAAAGCGGGCCGACGACGAGCAGGCGCGTGTCCGCATTCAATCCGAGCACCAGCGTCTGGTCGGCCGATTTCCAGTAGATGTTCTCGTAAGTGAGCATCACCCCCTTGGGGCGATCGGTCGTGCCGGACGTGTACATCAGCCGCATCAGGTCGCACGACTGGCGCACATGCATCGGCGCTGGCGCGATGTCGGGCGCGAGGCTTGTGATGCTGGATTGCGCGACCTCGTCGAGCAGCACGATCGCCGCGCCGCTCGCCGCGATCTCCGCAAGCTCCTCGTCCGCGATCAGGAGGCGCGCGCCGGAATTGCCGACGATGTAGCCGACCTCGTCGGCGGACAGGCGATAGTTGATCGGCAGCAACACCGCGCCGATGTGGCTTACCGCGAACACTAGTTCGAGAAAGGCCGCGCTGTTCTTCATCAGCACGGCGACGACATCGCCGGCACCGATGCCGCGTGCGGCCAGCCAGCCGCCGACCCGCCTGATCCGCAGGTCGAAGCTCGCATAGGAGATGTCTTCGCCGCGATATTTCAGCGCACAGCGATCCGGCGTCCGCTTGGCATGAAAGGCGATGAAGCTCGAAAGATTGATCATTCGCCGCTCGATAAGGCCGATTTCCGGCCGGTTTCTTCCCTAGATGAATTATGACTCGTAGTTCATCTTTGGCTTGACGTCACCCCCCTTGCTCTGAAAACATCGTGGACACGGAGACGGAACGATCTCCGAAAGGGATTTGGAAACGCGAACCCGGGAGGGGAGAATGAAGAGAACCCGTGAACCGGGCGTCAGCCGGCGCGCGACTCTCGCGCTGATGGGCGCCGGTGCGGCGACCTTGGCTGCGCCATGGGTGGCGCGCGCACAGGCCAAGACGATCAAGATCGGCATGCCGACTATCCTGTCGGGCCGGGTTGCTCAGCTCGGGACCTCCTCCCGCAACGCCGTGCTGCTCGAAGTCGAGAAGGTCAATGCGGCGGGTGGCCTTGCCGGCCGGCCGATCGAGATGGTGATCCGCGATTCCAAGGGACAGCCGCAGGAAGCCGCGCGCATCGCGCGCGAGCTCGTCAACACCGACGGCTGCGAGATGTTGCTCGATGGCGAGGCCTCGTCCGGATCGTTCGCGGTTCACGAGGTGGCGCGCGATCTCGGCGTGCTCTGCATCCACACCTGCTCGGAGGCCTCGTCGCTGACGGCCGATCCCAAGCAGCACATCCCGAATGCATTCCGTTGTGTCCGCCAGGGCATTCACGACTCGATCGTCGGCGCCAGCTATGCGGGTGGCATCGCAAAGGCCAAGGGACTGAAGAAGTGGGCGACCTGCTCGCCCGATTATGCCTACGGCCGCGACACCACCGGTGAGTTCGTGCTCTATCTGAAGAAGTTCGCGCCCGACGTTGAAGTCATCAGCGAATCCTGGCCGAAGCTGTTCCAGCCCGACTACACCGATGTGATCACCAAGATCCTGCAAGCCAAGCCGCAGGCGCTCTATTCCTGCCTATGGGGCGGCGATCTCACCTCCTACATCGACCAGGCCAACATCTACGCCATGTTCACCCAGATGGAGGTGTTCGCGGTCAATATGGCCGACTACACCGCGCTCACCGTGGTGAAGAACCTGCCCAAGGGCATTCACTCCGGCGACCGCTACATCAAGACGTTCCCTGCGACGCCGGAGAATGCAGCCTGGGGCGATGCCTACAAGGCGAAGTACAACGAGTATCCGACCAACTGGTCCTGGCAGAACGCCACGGCTATCATGTTCCTCAACGAGGCCGTGAAGAAGGCGGGTTCGACCGACGGCAAGAAGGTCGCGGGAGCGCTGACCGGATTGACCATCAAGTGCCCGTTCGGCGCCGATGGCACCGTGACCATGCGCGCGGACGACCACACGCTGGTCGGCTACGCGATCGGGTGGGGCACCACGATTCCGCAGGAGCCTTATGTGCCCGACGTGAAGGCCGGCGACTGGAAGACCATCTTCGAACTCGAAGCCGAGTGGAAGAAGAGCAAGGGCTATACCTGATCCGCATGCCGGGCGGAGGCAGCGATCTGCTGTCTCCGCGGGCCATCTGATGCTTGTCGCGCGCCGGCGTTGCGGCCGCCGTAATGGATAACTTTCCGTGGACCTCGACGCGCTTGCCAGTTGTTTCGCCAGTCCCGCCTGCCTGGTGACCCAAACCACTAGCGGTTTGATCATCGGCATGCTGCTGTTCCTCGTCGCTGTCGGGCTGACCCTGATCTTCGGCGTGCTCAAGGTGGTCAATTTCAGCCACGGCGCTTTCTACATGTTCGGCGCCTATTTTGCGATGACCGCCTATCAGCTCACCGGCAGCTTTGCGCTGGCGATGCTGTGCGGTGCCGGGGGCGCGGCGATTCTCGGCCTGATCTTCGAGCGCGCCTTCATGAGTCGGGTCTATGGCGCCGACGTCCTGATGCAGCTCCTGGTTTGCTACGCCTTCGTGCTGATCTTCGATGACGTCGTCCGCATGATCTGGGGGCCGGAATTCAAGTCGATGGGGATGCCGGCGGCATTCCAGGTCGCGCCGCTGTTCATCGCAGGCGGCGTGGTGCCGCCCTATTATCTGCTGCTGATTGGCGTGGCGTTGGCCGCTGCCGTGATCCTCGGGCTCGGGCTGGCACGGACCAGGATCGGCAAGGTGATCCGCGCAGCCGCGCATAATCCGGGCATGGTGTCCGCGCTCGGCGTCAACACCGGGTTGATCTACGGCGGCGTGTTTGCGCTTGGCGGCATGCTGGCGGGGCTGGCTGGCGCGCTTGCAGCGCCAGTGCGCTCGCTGACGCCGGGCATGGGTTTCTCGGTGCTGATCGAGTCGTTCATCGTCACCGTGATTGGCGGCATGGGCTCGATCCTCGGCGCGCTGATCGGCGCGCTCCTGATCGGTTTGATCCGATCGTTCGGATCGCTCGGCTTTCCGCTGTTCACCGAGGGGCTGATGTATCTGTTCATGGTGATCGTGCTGGTGTCGCGCCCGACCGGGCTGTTCGGTAAGGAGGCGGCATGACCGAATTGCAGGCCGGCGAGCGCGCACAGGTGCTCAAGGCGCCCCGCATCGATGCCGGGCCGCAGCGCTTTCGCGATCTCTTGATCGCACTTGCGGCCTTCGTTGTGCTGGCGCTGCTGCCGACGATCTTCGGCAGCAAGCAACTGCTCGACTTCGTGATCCGCTGCGCGGCCTATGGACTGTTTGCGACCTCGCTCAATCTTCTGGTCGGCTACACCGGGATGATCTCGTTCGGTCATGGCATGTTCTTCGGCCTCGGCGCTTATGGCTTCGGCCTGATGATGCAGAAGATCGGCGTATCGATTCCGGTAGCCTTTATCGCAACCCTCGCGATCACCTTCATTGTTGCCCTCGTGATCGGCGCCATCTGTGTGCGGTTGAAGGAAATCTACTTCGCCTTCGTCACGCTGGCGTTCCAGATGCTGATCCACTCCACCATCCTGTCGTGGCAGTCCCTGACCGGTGGCGACCAGGGCCTGCGCGGCGGCATTCCGCGGCCACCATTTTTAGGCATCGACCTGTCGCACCCGCTGCATCTCTACATCGCGAGCTGCGCGCTGCTGGTGATCGGCCTGCTCCTCATGCGACAGATCGCGCAGTCGCCGTTCGGCTACACGCTGCGCATGATCCGCGACAACTCGACGCGGGCGAGCTTCATCGGCATCAATGTCTGGCGGGCGAAGCTCACGATCTTCGTGCTTGCGGCGCTGTTCGCGTCGGTCGGCGGCATGATCATGGCGCTGTTCGTCTCCGGCGCCTATCCCGAGTTCGCCTACTGGACGATCTCGGGCGAGGGCATCTTCATCAACATGCTCGGCGGCGTAACCACGTTCCTCGGGCCGATGGTGGGAACGGTGCTGCTGCTGATCCTCAACGACACCGTCACCCGCCTGACCGAATATCACGGCATCGTATTGGGCATCGTGATCCTGTTCTTTGCCATCGGCCTGCGGAAGGGGCTGATGGACTTCGTCGTGGAATGGTTCGCACAACGTCGCGAGGGAGCAAACGGCTAGCCATGCTGGAGATCCGCTCCCTCTCGAAATCCTTCGGCGGCGTCAAGGCAACGGACAACGTCTCGCTCCACTTCGCCGACGGGTCGCTCACCGCCGTGATCGGTCCCAACGGGGCCGGCAAAAGCACGTTCTTCAACCTGATTACGGGCGCGTTGCGGCCGGATACCGGCCAGATTCTGCTCAATGGCGCCGACATGGCGGGCAAGACACCGCCTGAGATCGTGCGCCATGGCATCGGCCGCGCTTTCCAGGTGGCGAGCATCTTCCCGTCGCTGACGGTGGAGGAGACCATGCTGGCCGCGGTTTGCGCCGATCAGCGCCGGGCCGGCGTGATGCATCGTCGTTTTCCGCTGGCCGAAACGCGGGACCGCGCCGAGAACGCCATGGAACTGCTCGGCCTCGCCAACAAGCGCAACAGGACCGCCGCCACGTTGTCGCATGGCGACCAGAAGCTGCTCGATATCGCGCTCGCGTTGGTGCTCGAACCGAAGGTGCTGCTGCTGGACGAGCCGACCGCGGGGATGGGCACCGAAGAGCGGTGGCGCATGATCGACAAGGTGCGCGAGCTCTGGGAGACGCAGAAGATCACGGTCGTGTTCATCGAGCACGACATGGACATCGTGTTCAAGATCGCGCCTCAAATCGTCGTGCTGTGCTATGGCCGGATTCTGGCGACCGGCACACCGGCTGCGATCCGCAGCAACGATGCCGTCATCGAGGCCTATCTCGGCAGTGAACATCATGCAGGAACTGTCGCATGAGTGCGCAGCCGGTGGTGCAAGTCGAGGACCTCGACGTCTACTACGGCACCAGCCAGATCCTGTTCGGCGTCGGCCTGTCGGTGCGGCAGGGTGAGACCATGGCGCTGCTCGGGCGCAACGGCGCCGGCAAGTCGACGACCATGAAGGCGATCATGGGGCTGGCGCCTGCGCGGCGGGGCAAGGTGACCTTGCGCGGCAACGTCGTGTCTGGGCTGAAGCCGCATCGCATCGCGCAGGCCGGGCTCGGCTTCGTGCCGGAGGACCGGCAGATCTTCCCGGAGCACACGGTAGAGGACAATCTCGTCATCGGCCAGAAGAAGGGGCCGAACGGCGAGGACGAATGGTCGATCCGCCGGGTCTATGACGTGTTCCCGTTGCTGGAGCCGTTGCGCCACCGGATCGCCGGCCGGTTGTCCGGCGGCGAGCAGCAGATGCTGGCGATCGCCCGCACGCTGATGGGCAATCCGGCGCTCTTGTTGCTGGACGAGCCCAGCGAGGGTCTGGCGCCGATCATCGTGCAGCGAATCGGCGATCTGTTGCGGCAGCTCCGCGGCACAGGTGCCACGGTATTGATCGCCGAGCAGAACATGCATTTTTGCCTTGGCCTTGCGAGCCACGCGACGGTTATCGACAAGGGCCAGATCGTCTACACATCCTCCATCGAAGAGCTCAGGGCGAACGACAACATTCGGCAGCGCTATCTGGCGCTGTAAGGCCCTGCGCAAGCTGTGGGAGGATAAATGGCGGGCGAACGCAAGCTGACGCCGACGCATGAGGCGCCGTATCGGGGTTTGAAGGTGCTCGATTTCGGACAGGGCATCGCCTCGCCCTATTGCGCGATGCTGCTCGGGGTGTATGGCGCCGACGTCGTCAAGGTGGAGCCGCCGGAGGGCGACTGGTCGCGCTATCTCGGGACGACGTACGGCAATCATACCACGCTGTCGGCAGTCTATAACCGCGGCAAGCGCAGCCTGTGCCTCGACATGAAGCACAAGGACGGAATTGCGATCGCGCAGCGCCTGGCGCGCGAGGCCGATGTTCTGATCGAGGGATTCCGGCCTGGCGTCGCCGAACGGCTCGGGCTTGGCTATGAGAGCCTGTCGAAGGACAATGCCGGCCTGGTCTATCTGTCGGTCAGCGGCTTCGGGCAGAGCGGGCCCTACGCGAAGCGGCCCGGTTCGGATTCGGTCGCGCAGGCCTTCTCCGGGCTGGTCTCGGTCAACATCGGAACCGATGGCGTGCCGCATCGGGTCGGCACCACGATCTCCGACGTCGTCACCGGCGTCTATGCTTTCCAGGCCATCGCGACGACGCTGTTCGCGCGCGCGACCGTCGGCACCGGGCGCTGGATCGACGTCAATCTCTGCCAATCGACGGCGGCGCTGCTCGGACACAAGGTGGCCGAGTTCATCCTCGAGGGCGGCGCACCGCGCGCGCTCAATGTGCCGGCCGGCACCTATCAGACGCAGGACGGCTGGATGATGGTGACGTTGGTCAACGAGCCGCAGTACAAGCGCCTGTGCGGTGCGATCGGCCGCGAGGATCTCGCGACCGATCCGCGTTTCGCTGATTTCGCCCGGCGCGCCGATTCCGCCGACGCGCTGATCCCGCAGTTGCGGGAGGTGTTCCTGACACAGCCGACGGACGCCTGGCTGACGCAGCTCCACGCTGCCGATATCATCGCCGAGCGGATCCTCACTCCCGGCGAGTGGCTGCGCAATGCTCATGTCGAGGCAACCAAGGCATCGGTCTGCCAGGATACACCGGGCGTCGGCCCGGTCTATTCGCCGCGGACACCAGGGATCGCGAGCCTGTCTGAGGACCGGCTGTGTCCTGCACCCGACGTCGGCCAGGACAGCCGCGCGGTGCTGGTCGAGGCCGGCTTTGCGTCTGGCGAAATCGACGGGCTGCTGCGATCAGGCGCCGTGCGGCAGGCCAAGCGATAACGAAGGTTGAAAGTCATGAGCACAGATCTCGTTCGTTACTCGGTCAAGGACCACATCGCCGAAATCATGCTGGACCGTGGGCCGGTCAACGCACTCAGCCTGCCCTTGATCGATGCGCTGTTGGCGGCGCTGGCCAAGGCGCGCGACGATGAGGCGGTTCGCGCCATCATCATCGGCAGCGCTCACAAGGTGTTCTGCGCAGGCCTCGATCTCGACATCGTCAGGGGCAAGCCCCCGGTCGAGACCAAGAAGTTTCTTGAGCGGCTCTATTTCGCGCTGAACGATACGCAGTACCGCATGGGCAAGCCGACGATTGCGGCGGTCGACGGCGCGGTGCGCGCCGGCGGCATGACAATCGCGATCTCCTGCGACATGATCATCGCCGGCGATGCCTCGACCTTCGGCTATCCCGAGATCGATGTCGGCCTGATCCCCGCGATCCACTTCGTGCAGTTGCCGCGCCTGGTGGGGAAGCATCAGGCCTTCGCGCCCTTATTCCTTGGCGAGCCCTTTGATGCGGCCACCGCCTATCGCATGGGCCTGCTCAGCGAAGTCGTGCCGAAAGGCACCGCGCTCGATCGCGCCCGTGAGATTGCGCGCAAGCTCGCGACCAAATCGCCGATCGTGATGAAGATCGGGCGCGACGCCTTCATGCGCGCAGTCGATGCTGATTTCCGCCGCTCGGTCGAGAATACCGCGGAAAGCTTCGTCGTGGTCGCGTCGACCAAGGATTGCCAGGAAGGACTGAACGCGTTCGTCGAGAAACGGACGCCCAACTACAAGGGACGCTAAATGGCCGGATTGTATTTTGAAGAGTTCGAGGTCGGGCAGGAGTTCCATCACGAGTTCAGCCGGACCGTGACGGAGATGGACAACACCATGTTCAGCTTGCTGACCATGAACCCGCAGCCGTTGCACCTCGATGCACATTTCGCCGAGAAGACCGAATTTGGGCAGCGGCTGTTCAACAGCCTCTACACGCTCGGCATCATGATCGGCATGAGCGTCTACGACACGACGCTGGGAACCACGGTCGGCAATCTCGGCATGACCGACGTCGAATTTCCCAAGCCCGTCTTCCACGGCGACACGCTAAAGTCGCACACCAAGATCATCGGCAAGCGCGCCAGCAAGTCGCGGCCGACCCAGGGCATCGTCGAATTCGAGCACACCATGACCAACCAGCGCGGCGAGGTGGTGGCAAGCTGCCGCCGCACCGGGCTAATGCACTGCAAACCGAAGGCCTGAGCGATGCGATCGTTCCTGTTCGTTCCCGGCGACAGCACCCGGAAATATGAGAGCGCCAAGAAGACAGCGGCCGACGCGCTGATTCTCGATCTCGAGGATTCCATTGCACCCGACCAGAAGGTCGCGGCGCGCGGCATCACCCGAAAGATGCTGGACGAGCGCAATCCGGGCCAGAAGCTCTACATCCGCGTCAACGCGCTCGACACCGACATGACGCTCGGCGATCTCGCTGCCGTGATGCCCGGCAGACCTGACGGCATCGTGTTGCCGAAATGCGCCGGCGCTGCCGACGTCAACAAGCTCGCGCTCTATCTCGACGCGTTCGAGGCGGCCTCGGGCATTGAGCAGGGAACGACGCGGATCGTGACGGTCGCGACCGAGACGGCGCGGGCCGTGCTCAAGATCCTCGACTTCGAGAACATGAGTCCGCGGCTGTGGGGTATGATGTGGGGTGCGGAAGACCTCGCGGCTTCACTCGGCGCGTCGCGCAACCGCACTGACGGCCGCTATCACTCGCCCTTCATCCTAGCCCGCGACCTCTGTCTGATCGGGGCAGCAGCAGCCGGGGTGGTCGCCATCGATACGATCGCGACCGACATCAACGATCTCGACGCGCTGAAGGCCGAGGCGATCGCCGCGCGGCAGGACGGCTTCCTGGCCAAGGCGGTGATCCATCCCAAGCATGTCGACATCGTCAACGCGGCCTTCATGCCGACGGACGGGGAGGTCGAATGGTCGAAACGGGTGGTCGCGGCGTTTGCCGGCAATCCGTCCGGTGTCGTCAAGATGGACGGCAAGATGCTGGACAAGCCGCATCTTCGTGCCGCCGAGAAAATCCTGGCGTCGCGCGGACAATAGTCAGGAAGTTGGCTCGATCAGCGCGCCGCTCTCGATGAGGGCGGCGATCTCCGGTTCCGCGAGCCCTGCCTCGCGCAGGATCTCCCGGCCATGCTCGCCGAGCCCCGGCGGATGGCTCCGGATCGACGGCGGCGTCTTGCTCCAGTTCGCGGCGGGGCCGGCGACCCGCAGGGTCCCCTCCGTCGGGTGCTCGATGGTCTGGATCAGCCCGACTGCCGCCAGATGCGGATCGTCGATCAGGCTGTCGAGGTCGTGCAGCGGCGCATGCGGAATATCCGCCTCTTCGAAGAAGCGCAGCCATTCGGCCGTCGTGCGGGTCTTCATCATTCGCGAGAACCAGTCGTAGACGAAATCGTAGTTGCGGGTTCGCGCCGAGATGCTGTTGAGCCTTGGATCGCGATCGGCCTCGTCGGCAAGTCCGATCTTGGCGAAGAACGCGTTCCACTGCTTGTCGGAATAGACCAGCGCGCAAATGTAGCCGTCGCTGGTCTGATAAGGACGGCGGTCGGGCGAGAGCAGCCGGGAATAGCCGGGCGGCCCAATCGGCGGCTCGAAGCTGCGGCCGGCCATGTGATCGCCGAGCACGAATTGCGCCATGGTCTCGAACATCGGGATTTCAATGGCCTGGCCCTCGCCGGTCCGCTCGCGGTGAAGCAGCGCCGCAAGGATCGCGTGCACGGCGTTCAGGCCGACGATGCGATCGGCCATGGTCGCTGGCGAGTAGCGCGGCTCGCCGGTGATCCTGCCAGTGAGTGCCGGTAGGGCCGTCAAGCCCTGGATCAGATCGTCATACGCGGGACGGCCCGCATAAGGTCCGGTCTCGCCGAAGCCGTGCAGGCTGGCATAGACCAGCCGCGGATTGACCGCGAGCAGATCAGTGGCCCCGAGATTCAGCCGTGCCATCGCCGCGGGGCGGACATTGTGCACAAACACGTCGGCCGCCGCGGCAAGACGCAGCAGCGTTGCCCGACCACCGGCGGTCTTGAGGTCGAGCACGATCGAGCGTTTGTTGCGGTTGCCCTGCAGGTACATCGCGCCCATCCGCGGATGACGCATCGGGGCTGCATGGCGCATGACGTCGCCATCCGGGCTCTCGACCTTGATCACGTCGGCACCGTAGTCGCCGAGGATCATGGTCGCGTAGGGCCCCATCATCACGCTGGTGAGGTCGACGATCCTGACGCCGGCGAGCGGGCCCGCCGGCGCCGATCGCATCTCTTTGGTCGGCGTCCCGCTCAATGGGTTGCGGCCAGGGCTTCGGTGAAGGCCTTGAAGACATCGGTGCCCGGCTTGCCGCGCTTGTCGACGTCCTTCACCCAGTCCTGAGCGACGGACTTGAAGGCGGTATCGAACACCTTCTTGTCGTCGGCGCTAAAGTTGATGACCTTCATGCCTTGCGACTTGATCTTATCGGCCGCGGCCTTCTCGCCGTCCTCGAAGCGCTTGCAGGCTTCGCGCGTGGTCTGCTCGCCGGCTTCGACCAGCGCCTTGCGCACGCTTTCCGGCAGCGACTTGAACTTCGTCTCGCCGATCGAATAGGTGAAGATCGCGGTGCCGAAGTTCAGTCCCTCGGTGCCGGACTTGAGGATCTTGCCGAAGTCGTAGGATGCGGAGCTTTGGTAGGAAAAGATCAGTCCGTCGAGCGTGCCGCGCGTCAGCGATTCGTAGATCTCGGGCGCGGCCATCCGCACTGGCACGCCGCCGATCGAGCGCATCAGCAAATCCATCGCGCCGCCGGTGGTGCGGATCTTCAGACCTGCGAGGTCCTGTGCGGTCTTCACATCGCGGCTGGTCGCAAGCTGAACCTGGTAGGCAGGCAGGGCAAGCGTCACCAGCGGGCGGAGCTGGTTGGGGGCAAACTCCTTGGTCTCCAGGATGCCGCCATTGTGCGAGATTTTGTAGAAGGCAAGCGAACCCTGGCATTCTCTGTCGAAGATGCCGGGAAGCTCGGCGACCGCCGTCAACGGAAATTTGTCGGACGAATAGGACGGCACGATGTAGGAGACGTCGGCGACGCCGAGCGCGGTGAGCTGGGCCATGTCCTTGGCCTTGCCGAGCTGCTCCGCGGGGAAGTGCTGGAACGTGACCTGGCCGTTGGTCAGCTTGGTCACGAGCTCGGAAAACGGCTTGCCGACGAACTCGTGGATGACGTGACCGGACGGCAGGCTGTCGGCAAGGCGCAGGGTGACCTTCTCCTGGGCTCGGCCGGATCCGGCTGTGACCGCGAACAATGCCGCGGCGAGCGCGAGCGACATCCTTGGATAGGCGGACATTACGTTTCTCTTCCTCGTTGCTTTTGTCAGTAGCCCATTTTCATCGGAAGCCAGAGGATGATCATCGGCCAGATCACGAGGATCGCGATCGCAATCAGATGGGCTACGAAATGCGGAAATACGCCGTGGAAGACCTCGGCAACTGGGCGTCCGGAATAGCGGGCCACCACGAAGCAATTGAGGCCCACCGGAGGAGTGATCATACCGACCTCGGCGGTCACGATCTTGATGACGCCGAACCACAGGGGATCGTAGCCAAGCGACTTGATCAGCGGCAGCACAATCGGAACGGTTAGCACCAGGATCGCGATCTGGTCCATGAACGAGCCGAGCACGATGTAGCCGCACAGAATGATGGTCAGGATCAACCACGGGGGCACGGGCAGGCCGCCCACCCACGTGACCAGATTTTGCGTCACCTGCGTCAGCGTGAAGAAGTAACCGAAGATCGAGGCGCCGAACAGGATCATGGCGATCATGCACGTGCCGTGAGCCGAACGGAGCAATGCGCTGCGGAGCGTCTTGCGGTTGATCCTGCCTTTCCAGCAGGCGAGCGCGAATGCGCCGAGTGCGCCAAGCGCAGATGCTTCCGTCGGCGTGGCGACGCCGGTATAGATGACGCCGGTGACCATTCCGAACAACAGCAGCATGGGTCCCACGACGCGCAGCATCCGAAGCTTTTCCGAGAGCGACACGGAAGGAGCCGACGGAGCGCGTGCGGGATCCTGCCAAGCCAGGAACCAGACGGTGGCCATGATCGTGAAGGTGACGAGAATTCCGGGGATGACGCCGCCAATCAGCAGCGCGCCGATATTCACCTCGGCGAGCAGGCCATAGATCACCAGCGCCACCGATGGCGGGATCAGCATCGCGAGCGTGCCGGAAATCGCCACGACGCCGGCTGCCATCCTCGGCTCATAGCCCTGCTTCAACATAGCCGGCAGGCTGGTGGAGGAAAGCGTGGCGGCAGATGCGGTGCTTGTGCCGCAGATCGCGCCGAACCCGGCGCCGGCCAGTGCCGTCGCCATGCCGAGACCGCCCGGAATTCGTCCGACCCAGGCCGCGGTCGCCTTGAACAGGTCGTCGGCGATGCCGCTCACCAGCACGAATTCCGCCATCAGCAGGAACATCGGGATGGTGATCAGCTCGTACGAGGTGACCGCCGAGAGCGGCGCGGTCTGCAGAATGCCCGTCAGTATCGGCATGCCGCCGATCATGTACAAACCGAGCACACCCGATCCTGCCATCGCAAAGCCGACTGGAGTGCCGATCGCAAGCAGCACGAACAGCACCAGCATCACCAGGATCAGCGTCATTCGAACGTCTCTCCGGTGGTATGCGAGGCGGGCAGTGCGATCACGCTGCGCCCGGTCGCGAGCGAGACAACGTGAGCAACGAGGTGCAGTGCGAGGCGGACAGTGATCAGTCCTGCTCCGAATGGCACCAGTCCGATCGATGGCCACATCGGCCAGGGTATCGCGCCGGCCATCACGTCGGCGGATTTGAAGCTATCGACGGCACGCAGGAAGCCGAGGTAAGCGATCAGCGAGAAGATGGCGATGCCGACGATGCAGGTCACGATCTCCGAGACGCGGATCATCGCCGGCGAGAATTTCTGCTGCAGGATGTCCACACTGACGTGCGCATGGTTGGCGTAGGCCTCCGACAGCACCAGGAAAAAGACGCCGGCCATCAGATAGAGCGAGATCAGGTCATAGGCCCATGAGAATGGCTTGTTGAAGACGTAACGCATGATGACATCGCCAAACACGATCATCATGATCGCGAACATGAACGTCGCGGCAATCGTCGAGGCGATCTTCTCGACGGCACCGAGCGCGCGTAACAATCCGTCAATCAAGATTTCGTCCCCGTGGCTCTGGGTTTCATTTTGCCGGAATGGCCGCAACTGCGGCGTCGAATTCCTTCAGTGCGTCGCTGCCATGCTTGCCGCGTGCGTCGAGCCCATCGGCCCAAGCCTTGGCCACGCCCTTGGTCAGGTCCTTCAGCTTTGCGACGACGTCAGGCTGCAGAGTATCGAACTGGACGCCCGCCGCCGCCATCGACTTCATGGTCTCGCTGTCCTGCTTCTGCACTTCCTTGCAGGCCAAAGGCAGGATTTCTTCGGCGGCATCGATCATCGCCTTCTGGATCTCGGGCGACAGCTTCTTCCAGGCGTTCTCGCTGATCGAATAGGCCACCACGAAGCTTGCGAAACCAAAGCCATCGGTGGAATGTTTCACGAGCTTGTCGGCGCCATAGGCAACGACACTTTCGAGCGGAAACAAGAGGCCATCCATCGTTCCGCGTGATAGCGACTCGTAGGCGTCGGGCGCTGCCATGCGCACAGGCACTGCGCCGATCGCGCGCAAGGTGAGGTCCTGCGCGCCGCCGGTCGATCGCAGCTTCAATCCATTGATGTCGGCGACGTCCTTCACCGGCTGCTTCACGGTCAGGATGCGATAGGGGGGCAGGCTGACCGCGAGCAGCAGGCGTATTCCATTTGCGGTATAATCCTGCTGTGCGATCACGCCGCTCCGCGCCGTCTTCCAATAGGCGAGCGTGCCTTGGCAGGAATGCTCGAACGCACCGGGGAGCATCGCAACTTCCGAGACCGGCATCTTGTCGGAGACATAGGCGGGCGCGACGTAGCCGATATCGGCGACGCCGGTTTGCGTCAGCTTCAGCATGTCGGCGGCCTTGCCGAGCTGCTGGGCGGGGTAGTGCTCAAACGTGACGGCGTTGCTGGTGCGCCTCTGGACCTCTGCCATCCAGGGCTCGAGCACAAGGCGGACGAGATAGTGCCCTTTCGGAAACGAGTCGGCCACCCGCAGCTTGATCGGCTCTGCCGCCGCCGCAAGATTGACCGATGCGATGAGGAAGCCGTAACCGGCCAGTGCCCGCCGAAGCCTGCCCATATTTCCTGCCCCTGAGGATACTTGTTGTTCTGAGGAGCTGCGCACAAACGAAATTGCACGTCAAGCAGGGCTCGGCTGAGCATGTCTGATCGGACAACCGGAGGGAGCACGGCCGGCCATGCGTCGCGGGTCCCGTCGCCACGATTTGGCGTGGATCCGGGATCGGCCGCAAATGCTTCAAGCCGTCGCAGGAGGCGCAGAGCGGTGGGCTTGGTGGATGTCGGTACTCGATGCCGGCGACGATCTCCGCGCCGGTGGGGCTGGACGAACTCGAGCGTCGTGATCTCGGGCGCGGCCTGAGTCACGATGCGGGCTGCCGGCGGCGACGGCATCGTTCAGAGCGCGTCTGAACTCGATCGCGTATCAGGACGGTGCGCCGACCGCCGATTTGTAGTCCTGATGCTTCGACCAGGAGACGTAGTAGGCCACCCCCGTCATGGCCGCGATGCCGGCGACGCTGACGACGACCTGCATTGCCAACGCGTTCGGGCCGGTAATCAGGATGAAGTGCGCGGCAAAAGAGAGGAACACGCCCGAACAGAACACTGCCAGCCATTCCTCACCACACTTGATAATGGGCTGCAGGATGACCGACCGTAGATGTACCCAACCGCGCGGCACCAACAGAGTGAATAGGAACGCGAGCGCCAGGAAGTGGAGGATACGATACGGCTCAACGCTTTCCTTGTCGTCCGGCAAGAAGACATCGGCGAACGACACGGGAATCATCTCGCCGAGTATCGGGGTATTGGCGCTGGCGACGACGGTCAGCGCGAACAGCAGATACAGCAGCGCAGCGGCACGCAGCGCAGGCACGGCCTGCATCGCGCGGATGACGCGCGCGTAGCGCTTGCTTATGAGGCCGAACCAGCCTCCCATCACGAACAGGAACTGCCAGCAGAACGGATTGAAATACCAGCGACCATCCGGATACGCGGCCAAATTCCAGTCAAGCGTATGCGCTGCTGCATAGAGTGCCGCCGACGCGGCGAGAGTCAGGTTTGGCAACCAAAGCAGCCCGAGCAGGATGATGGGCAGCGACGCCATCAAGGCGATGACGAGTTGCAGGACATCGAGATTGAGCGGCTTCGCCTGCAGGAACAGGCCGTAGATCAGAGTCCGGATCGGGTGATCGATGAATCCGGTGATGTTGAATTCACTGATGATCTCCGGCGCTGCCGTCCGGCTGGCGGCATAACTGATCAACTCGACATAGATTACGAACAAAACGATGTAGGCCGCATAGAGCTGCCACACGCGCTTGAAGATGCGGGTTGCGGCCACCAGGAACCCGCGTTCCCGGGCCATCCCGGCATAGATCAGGGTCGCGGCGTAGCCGCCCACGAAGACGAACAGGTCGGTCGCGCCGCTGAAGCCAAAGTTGCGCAGGGTCAGCATGCTGACTGCGTTGTGAGGGATGTGGTCCAGGAACAGAAACCAGTTGGCGATGCCAAGCAGCAGCGCGATCCTGAGATCGCCATTGCGCGCCGCGATCTCGCCGTTTGTTGTCGGATTCATTGAAAGCAGACGTCTACCGGCCCGAGAATCGAATCGCTACCGTAGCGGGAAGCTCCGCACAGTCCGAATAGACTTTGCGTGAACCATATCTAGTCTGCATCCGGTTCCGGCCAAGTAGCCGAACTCGAAGAAAATCACCTTCTCGAAATCGTCACGTGAACGATACGACGTCAAACCGGCTCGTGTTTAAGCAGGTCGCGAGCATGATCGAAGGTATTGGCCTGCAAATCTGCCTCGGTCAAGCCGATCTCGGGCAGGGCGGCTTCGGCGAGGATATCGTCCGTGACGTCCTCGACCGAGGATGCCGCGATTTCATGGATGAAGCTGATATTTGCGTATTCCCCCGAGGCGACCCGTGCGACGACCTCGCGACGTGTCATCTCGGGATCCACGATGGCCTCTCGTCCGCGGCGGCCATAGTCGATCATCACGACGAAATACTGCATGTTCGAAGTTCGATGCCTTGGCTGTCATCGGGCATTATTTCCGATGATCCGAACGAAGTCAAGGAAGAATTACGATAATCGGAAACTGACGATCGGCGAGGCCGTGTGATGACGGCCTCGCGCGAATTCGGACTGGCGAACTCGGCGAACTCAGTCCTATTTCTCGGAAGAGCGTCCGCCGGACGTCCGGCCGGCCTTGCGGCCCTTGGATGCCGTTTTGCCTCGCATCCTCGCGATCTGGCCGCGCGGCAGCGTGACGCAGATCTCGCCGATCCATTCGAGTCTCACCCCGTTGATCGGCTTTGCATTGAAGCTGGTCAGATTGACAACGCCGGACGAGTTGCCGCGTTCGACCGTCTTGAGATAGCGCTCACCGGTCTTCAGCCGGACCGCGGCCTCTTCTCCGTAGAAGCTCGACAGCGGATAGCGCTGCTCGCGATAGACCACGATGACGTCGCCGTTCTCGTATTTCGGCAGCATGGAATCTCCCGACACCTCGAAGGCGATGGTCTCCTCCGCGAGCGGGAACGGAAGTTCGACCTCGCCGAGACCTTCGGGCGGCACCTGCTCGTAATCCGGCTCGATCGAGGCCCCGGCGCCGATCCGCCCCATGATCGGCACCGAGTTCAGCTCGAGGTACTCGACGATCAGAGGTATCTCCGCCGCCTTAATCAGCCGTATTCCCGAGAGAATTTCGGACACGGCACCGGCCCGAACGCCCATTGCGCGGGCAAGACCGCCCTTTGACTTGCCTGTCCTCTCCAGTCCCCGTTCGATCAGTTTCACGTCCAGCATGGCTCATCCTTTCCGAATCCCTGTATCTTCATACGGTTACGATAATCAGAAATCAAGCTTGACTTTTTCTTCCGAATATCGGAAATTGGTGGCGGCGCCGGCGGAATGACAGAAAATGGGAATTTGGAATGGAAATGACGCACTGGCTGCCGGAGCATTCGGCGGCGCTGCGGGACCTTCGTGCCCGCGGCATGTCCTATTCGGAGATCGCAGACACAATCAATAAAAGGTTCCATACGGCCTATACGCGATATGCGGCCCTTAGCCGGGGCCAGCGCATGGGGTTGGGAGGTCTTGAGCGACCTGAACCGTCGCTCTCGAATCGGGGCAACCGACCCGAATCGACCGTTCTGATGCGACCACGTATCGAACTTGCGCACGAGATTCGCCGGGAGCCGAAGGCCGGCGCGGTTCGCTGGCCGAAACCCTTCTCGGGAGAAGCGGAGACGCCGCAGCTTCGCTGCGTCGAGATCATGCCGCGCCATCTTTCGCTGGTCGAACTCGAGCGCGGGGACTGCCGATATCCCTATGGGGGAGACCGCGACGATGAGCCGATCACCTTTTGCGGTCATCCCCGTCGTCCGGGCTCAAGCTACTGCACGCCGCATTTCCACCTGAGCCGGGATCCCGAGGCGTCGGCCGCGCCGGTGTTAAGCACCGCCTGGCTCCGCGTCGTCGGGGTGACCTGAGGCAATTCACCTTCTGACCACAAGACGTCGATCCGCGATCACGATCGCGCGCAGTTCACTCCTGACCGCAGGATGTCGATCCGCGATCACGATCGCGCGGAGCCGTCCGCGTGCCCTTCATCAGACGATATGGAGATCATCAATGCCCCGAGCCAAACGCCGGAAACCGTATGATCCGGCGAGCGCGTATGACCGCCGTTCCCACGACCTGCCCTACAATGCCGTGGTGGCGACGGTCGAAGTCGACGATCCGTTCGCGCTCCAACACGGCGATAAGATTGTCGCGTTGCGCTCGATCCGCAACGACCCGCTCGGCCGACTGCATGCGCACCGCCAGATCGACGATTCGCAGTATCGGGGAGGCCGCGCCTTCCAGGGCGATTGGGAGAAGGCTGAGCGCGGGC
Organism: Bradyrhizobium sp. ORS 86; assembly: GCF_045571475.1. Lineage (NCBI taxonomy): Bacteria > Pseudomonadati > Pseudomonadota > Alphaproteobacteria > Hyphomicrobiales > Nitrobacteraceae > Bradyrhizobium > Bradyrhizobium sp. ORS 86. Next base: position 2,653,632 of record NZ_CP120699.1, read on the forward strand.
CGCGTGCGGTCGATACAACACGCGAGTATGTCGACGGCGGTGAGCGGCGCGAGCCGATCACGGAGGGCCAACGTCAGGCGGTCCTGCGGCTGCAGCGTGCCGAGCATGAGCTCGGGGCCGACGGTTCGATGCTGGTCCACGAAGTCCTGATCCTCGGCATGACGATGGAGCAGGTGGGACAAAAGCGCGGGCTGCGCACTCAGCGTTGGCAGGACTATTTCGCGCGACGTCTCAAGGAATGCCTCGACCGCCTGGCATTGATCTATGGCTTTGCGACGCCGAGTCGGGAGCCCGCGAAGCATCCTTGAAGACGTGGCGGCAAGCTCGGGCACTCTTTGCCGCTCCTTTCTTCGGCGCGGCAAAAAGTTCTCCAACAAAGATCATAAGCGGAGCGGCCACCCTGTGACGGAACCAGCGTAAGGGTCATCACATTCGAGCGCGGCAACGTGCCGTACCTCACACTTCCCATGCGTTGATACATCCGGCTCCCTTGTGTCGAAGACGGTCGACAGCGGATCGGACTCTCATGTAACGTTCCCAATCACAGCAGGATAGGTCTGGCGGGAAGGTTGACGTGATCAAATCACCCAAGGAGAACTGACTGATGAAGCACACTGGAAATTGCTTTTGCGGCGCTGTCGAGCTGCAGGTCACCGGGGAGCCGGAAGCCATGGGCTACTGCCACTGTCGCTCGTGCCGCTCTTGGTCCGGCGGTCCGGTGAATGCGTTCAGCCTTTGGAAGCCTCAGGCGGTTGAGGTCACCAAGGGAGCTGATCATGTCGCGACGTTCGAGAAGACCCCGATGAGCCAGCGCAAGTATTGCAGCGAATGCGGTGGTCACCTAATGACCAACCATCCGACGCTTGGGCTCGTCGACGTTTTCAGCGCTACGATCCCGACACTCAAGTTCACCCCCGGCGTTCATGTCAATTATGCCGAGGCGGTGCTGCCGATACGCGACGGTCTGCCGAAGTTGAAGGATTTTCCGGCCGAGTTCGGCGGCTCCGGCGAGATGGTTGCCGAGTAGTTCGACGGCTATCTGATGAGAAGAACGGCGTGGCGCCGGCCGGCGCCACGCCGTGATGTACGAGCTTGCCACTGTCCAGCACTTTTGAAGCCGACCTGATCGGTTTCCCTTGAAATCCGGCGCGAGCATGCCGTGGTCGTCGGCCTCGTGCGACCCCGTGGCTGGCGATAGCCATGTCGGGTGAAGGTCCCGCCCTGCAAAATCCGGGTTTGGTCTTGCCGCCACGCTTCCGCTAAAAGGCGGTCACGCCGCCGTCGGCGGCGGCTGTCGAATTTCGTCTGACAAAATAACGAGGAAACCCCCGACCATGACCGCCAGACCAGAATTGCCAGAGCGCATGCCGCGCGGAGAGGGCGTCCCGACGGCGCTAGACGGTCTGCTGGTTGTCGACTTCACCCGCGTCGTAGCCGGGCCCGCCTGTACGCAGACGCTCGCCGACTTCGGAGCCGAAGTCATCAAGATCGAGAACCCGGACGGTGGAGACGACACGCGCGCCTACGAGCACGCTGAAATTGGTGGCGAGAGCGCTGCGTTCCTCAGCCTCAATCGCAACAAGCGCGGCATCGCCCTCGATTTCAACAATCCGGCCGCGCTGGAGGTGGCGCGCGAGTTGATCGCCAAGGCCGACGTCGCGGTGGAGAATTTTTCCGGCGGCGTGATGAAGAAGTTCGGCCTTGACTATGCTTCGGTAGCGCCGACCAATCCGCGGCTGATCTACTGCTCGATCTCGGCCTATGGCCGCACGGGCGATTTCGCGCTGCGTCCCGGCTTCGATCCGATCACTCAGGCCGAGAGCGGGTTCATGTCGCTCAACGGCTTTCCGGACGGCGAACCGGTTCGCACCGGCCCGCCGATCGTCGACATGGCTACGGGCATGTCGGCCTGCAATGCTATTTTGCTCGCCCTGATCGCGCGCGATCGGCTCGGCCGTGGTCAGCAGGTCGAGGTCGCCCTAATCGATACCGCGGTGGCGATGACGGGCTTCTACGGCATGGCCTATCTGATCAATGGCAACAATCCCGGCCGCTTTGGAAACTCTCCGAATGGTTCGCCGACGGTCGGCGTCTACCAGGCGTCCGATGGCCCGCTCTACATGGCTTGCGCCAATGACCGGCTGTATCGCCGGCTCGTCACTGAGGTGCTCGAGCGCCCGGATCTCATCACCGATCCGGATTTCGCTCAGCGCAAGACCCGGACCGCCAACAGAGAGAAGCTGCGCGCCATCATTGCCAGCGTGTTCGCAAGTGACACGCTAGAGAACTGGATGGTGAAGATGAAGAAGGCCAATATTCCCGTCGGCTATCTGCGGACGGTCGAGGAGGGGTTCAATGCGCCCGAGGTGCGCGATCGCGACCGCCTCAGCAAAATTCCTCACCCGACCGCCGGCTCGGTTCCAAACATCGAATCTAACGTCGGCATGAGTCTGACGCCGGCGGTCACACCCGTTGCCGCCCCGTTGCTTGGCCAACATACCAGAGACGTCCTGCGTAAAACGCTTGGCTACGACGATCGGCGTATCGCGGCGTTGGCCGAGGCGGGAGCTTTCGGCAAGGCAGGCAATACCGCCTAGCGCGTCGGCGCACACCGAAAAGGCAGGGGCATCGCCGCCATTCGTATGGCGACCTGATCGCGGGCGAGTGGGGGGCGCTCGCCCCAAAGCTCAAGCCGATATTACTTCATGTCACGAGCCGGCTGGTGCACGCCGATAGCAAGACGCCGAAAACGGGCCGGCTCGCTCCTCAGTTCGGCTTGCTGCGCAGGTTGTTCCTTGGCATACTTTCAACTTCTTCGAGCTCTGCCCGGTCAATTTCGAGGCGAGCCATCCGGAGTATCAAGGTAGCCGTCGTCAGGCCGAGACGCTCGGCCTCCTGCGCTGCGGTTTCGACCTTCTGGGCCAAGCCTTCACGTTTACCTGGGTATGCCATTCGTGATCCTCACTTACGGTGCGAGATGAAAAATCCCACTTATGTTGCAGAGCTGCAGAAGAAGCTCGGAGCTCCATCGAGCGAAACAATGGAAAGCCTGCGACTGTTGAAGGCCTTCCTTCGACTTGCGCCCGACCAGCGTTGCGAGGTCATCGAGCTGGTCGAGCGTTTGGCGGCCGAACCGCCGAGTGACCCCTCATTATCTTGAGGGTCTCTTTTCCCTTGGACGTCAGTTGCTGACTGGTTTGGCCGGCGGCTGCGTCGCGATCACGTAGACTGCACCACCTTCGAGCGCCTCAGATTGATGACGGGTCCCGGCCGGCAAGAAGATCGTGTCCCCGGCGGTTACGACACGCTCGCCGCCGTCCCAGATGAAGTTCAATCGCCCCCGAACGATCATCAGGATTTCATCGACCGGATGGGTATGGAAGTGATGCACCTTGCCAGCCGCGTCGTGTTGCAGTTCCACCGAGCCTTGCGCAGGAAGCAGGTTCAATATCTCGGGATCGATAGAAAATTCGGTCTTCGTGCCTGCGATGATCTGGGTCATGCCGCCTGCTCCTTGTCCGCAATGGATGGTGCCTTGTTCTGCGCGAGCTTGGCAAACGGGCACCCCGCGCTCGAGTTGTTGTCGTCTTGCAGGAAGTACTGCTGATACTCGCGTCCGTCGGTTGCACCATAACGGCCGAGCAGCGGCGAGGGGCTTGCGCTGTCGTATGGGATGAGACGCTTGCGCACTTCGCCGAACGCAGCGTTGGCTGCCTTCTCGGTCCCAAGGATCTTTTCGAACACCCAGCGCGGCTGGAAGGTGAGCATGAACGCACTGGATCGGCGGCTCTGCCGCATCACATGCGCAGGCGTGGTGCAGACCACGAAGATCGGCTCGCCCGCGAACGAGAACTCCCACATTGGGTGGTCGATCTGCTCCGGGATATCGACCGGCCACGGGCTCTTGTCCAAGCGCGCGAGTTGGTCGAGCGTCATCCACATCTTGCGGTAATAGGCGTCGAGCGTCTGCACTGGTCGAGGCCGCGTGAATACGATCAACGAGGTATTGGGGCCGAACGAGCGTGCCTGGGAAACATACTGCGCGAGCTGCTCGCCGAGGACGGCAACGTCGTATGGATCGAGGAAGAGGTAGCGCAGTTGATCCTGGCGATGTCCTGCTACCCCGAAAACGCAAGGGAACGGCCGCGCCTCGCTGCTCATCTGCGCTTCGAATTCCGAGAACATTACACTTTGCCAGCTACTCACCGGAAAGTTTGCGGATACTTCGCCTTTTCTTAAAAACAAGCGCTCCATAACACCCCCTTCACTCATAACGAGATTACCGAGCTATCAGCTTGCTCTTCATCAGTAGCGGCCCGGCAACACCCGGCAGCGACATGAGAAGAAGAATGGCAATCAAGGCCCCGTAGCCGGCGTCGCCGATCGCCGTTGCATTGTGCACAGCATCGGTTCCCGACACGTGGCTCGCGGCGAGCATGGCGAAGCCGATCATGGGCTGGGACGCGCCGGCGAAGATCCCGGCAGCCGTGGTGTTCACGGAAGCGCCGACGCCGATGAGATCGGCGGTGTAGAGTTTCTTGACGCATTTCAGCACAAGCGGGACGGTGCCGCCGGCGACGAGGCCCAACGCAGTGAAAACGACGGTGACGTAGATAAAGCCGAATGTGCGGGCGATCGGCGGCAGGAGCATCGCGATGAGCAGCATGCGCAACAGGCAAATGCGGATCAGCGCGCGGTCGAGCGTCTCTGCTGCGCGATCGGCGGCGTGGCCCAGGAAGATCGAACCAACGGCGTTGCCGATCATGAAGGCGAGCAGGGGCGTTCCGGCGGTCGTCGGGGAGATGTTGAAGAAATGCGCCACCATCGGGATGCCCCAGACGCCGGAGAGCGTCGTCACCACCGCGAAATGCGAAGCAAACGTCATTGCGCAACCCCAGTTGGCAATGTGTGCCAACGATTGCCGCGCAGCTCTGACAACGCCCTTCAGCGTTTTCTTGCTGTGCGAGACCGGATCAGGTTTGAGCGCAAGCTTGGCAAAAGCAAGGTTGACAAGGCCGATGCAGGCAATGAACAGGAAGCAGGCCCGCCAGCCGAAACCTGAAACCGCCGCCGCGAGCGGTGTGGTCGCGACCACGCCTCCGACATAGCCGGAAACCTGCGAGATCCCGGACATCACACCGAAACGCTCGTCGGAAAAGCTTTGCGCGACCAGTTTCAGGAGTGCAGTGAAGACCAGCGCATCGCCGCAGGCGACGATCAGGCGCGCGGCGAAGACGTCGAGTAGGTTCGGCGCCAGAGCGAATGCCGCACTGCCGAGCGACGAGGCAACCATGCTGGTCAGCACAACGCGCTTGACGCCGTACCGGTCGACCAGAAGGCCTGCCGGAATCTGCATCAATGTGTAGCCCCAGAAATAGCTGGAGGCGAGCATCGCAACACCGGCAGCGTCGGTGTTGAAGTCGTGCATGAAACTCAGGCTGATCGATTGCGGCGAGACGCGCTGCAGGAAGGCGATGGCGTAGGCGATCGCCACCGCTGCCCAGGCCAAATAGGCGCGGTCAGTCAGGCGTGACGTCGGGGCGTATACGGCTTGTTGTTCGAGTACCGACATCAGATCCTCGCGTAACCGACTGAGAAAACGGCATCTGCCGAATTCGGAATCTTCCGCGACATCGCCGCGTCGACGAGCGATGCAATGCCGCGATAGGCTTGGCGATGATGCTTGATATGGTCGTAGGCGCCGCGCATGATCATGTCGGGCAGCTCGAGAAGTCTGCCCGGATAGATTGACGCGCACATCTCGACACAGGCCGCCTGCAATGCAGGATCCTGTGCGTCGTCGAGCAGCGATGGCGTCACTTTCTCGCAAATCTTGGCGTTGGCGGCCCAAACGATGGGATTGCGGGTGCGCCAGCCGTAGAGCACATTGCCGTTGGCTCTTTCGGCGGCCCCCGAACATTTCAGAACTTCAGCGGTGAAGAAGCCGTACAGACCGCGGCCCTGGTGAGCCGGAAGCACTTCGGTGCCGCTGCGGTAGATCCCGGGCCCGGCCGATAGTTGCAGAATGCGATAGACCGAAAAGGCAACGAGGCCAGAGCCGTCATAGACCAGAATGAGACTGTACTTCCTGTCGAACGGAGAGGAGGTTGCCGTCCAGTGCGGCTCGCTGGCCTGCCAATTGACGGCGATGATGCCGTTCATCGCGTCCATCAGCGACTGACGGTCGCAGGCCTCGATGCGGGAGGCGTCCGGTAGGCTGTAGATCGCGTAATCCGGCCACGGCGATTTGATCGCCCGGTATCGGCTGCCCAGATTTCGCGACATGGCAGAACTCCCGTATTCCATCGCGAGCTATACAGGGACGCCTCAAATGGCTTAAAGGACAATATGCCCTCGAAAACTGCCAAACCGTCCCGGCTCGAGCCCGCCGAAAAGACACTTTCGCGACGGATCGCGATCGTCGCTTTTCCGGGCGTGACCTTGCTCGACATCTCGGGACCCGCGCAGGTATTTGCGGAATTGGAGGCGATCGAACTGCCCGGGCCGGGCTATTCGCTGTCGTATCTTTCGGCATCCGGCGGACTGGTGCCGACAGATGTCGGCATGATGATCGACACCGCGCCGGTCGACACGCTCGGATCTGGTGAGGTCGATACGCTGGTGATCCCCGGAGGACCGGGCATTTGGCGGATCCGCAACGACGCCACGCTGATGAACTGGATCGTGCAGACGCTTCCGAAGGCGCGTCGTGTCGCGTCCGTGTGTCTTGGAGCGTTCGCATTGGCCTGGACCGGCATCCTAGACGGCAAGCGTGCTGCAACGCACTGGCGCTATTGTCCGCGGTTGCAGGACAGTTTTCCGAAAATCCGGGTCGAGCCGAATGCAATCTTCGTCAAGGATGGCCGGGTCTGGTCGTCGGCCGGCGTCAGCGCCGGCATCGACTTGGCGCTCGCCATGATCGAGGAGGATTTCGGCCACACCACCGCGCTGGACGTCGCACGTAGGCTGGTGGTTTTCCTGAAGCGGCCGGGTGGCCAGAGCCAGTTCTCGACTGTCCTTGCGGCGCAGGCATCGGATGTCGAGGGCCGCTTCAGCGCGCTGCATGCATGGATCATCGAGAACATCACCAGCGACCTTAGGGTTGAGACACTCGCTGAAAGGGCCGGGATGACGCCGCGTACGTTCGCCCGGACCTATGTCAGCCGGACCGGCATGACGCCTGCGAGCGGCGTCGAGGCGCTCCGTGTGGAGACTGCGCGCCTGCTGCTCGAGAGCCGCGAGATCGGCGGCGTGGTTGAAGTAGCCAAGCGCGCAGGGTTCGGCGACGACGAGCGGATGCGTCGGGCTTTCCTGCGGCACCTCGGCGTGTCTCCGACTGAGTATCGCAACCGCTTTTCGGGCGGCTAGGCTGGCTCAAGAGGCCGCGTTCCGGCGTGGGTCCTAATGCCGAAGCGGATCCATCTCACAAGCGAATAGCTGACCTTCGCTGGCGGAATTCACCGTTCAAGATGGTAGCTTTTCCGATTTGTCTACGGCTAATGTGCCGGCCAAATTGGGAGAAGAAACACAATGAATGACGGGACCTCCATTCGACCGGCGCGCAATGTCGAACTCGGCGCCAGTGGCGAGGAATATCAGAATCTGCACGAATTCGTACGGAAGGCCCGTGCCAAGCTGAATCAGAATGCCTGGGATTATATCGTCGGCGCCTCGGAAACCGAGACCACGATGCGCCGCAACAGAATGGCGTTGGACGAGATCGCCTTCAGGCCGCGCGTGTTGCGCAGCGTCGTCGACGTCGATCCCTCCACCGAAGTGTTCGGGCGCAAGCTGCGGCTCCCGGTCATGATTGCCCCGGTCGGCGCGCTGGAGATATTTGATCCCGATGCTGGCGCGGCCGTCGCCCGAGGCGCAGGGACGTTCGGTGCGGCGCATATGCTAAGCTCGGTGTCAGAACCGGGGCTGGAGAATACCGCCAAGGCGGCACCGGATGCCCTCCGCATCTATCAGCTCTATGTGCGCGGCGACGACGCCTTCGTCGAGGACGTCGTCAGCCGGACCATAGCCAACGGCTATGCCGCGTTCTGTCTCACCGTCGATACCGCGCATTATAGTCGGCGCGAGCGTGACATTGCCAAGCGTTACGTGCGCGAAAGCCGCATTCGCGCCACCGGCGGCGACTTCCAGAAAGGTCTGGAATGGCGGACGGTGAAGTTGATCAAGGATAAGTTCAAGATTCCGCTCATCCTCAAGGGGATTGCAACCGCAGAGGATGCCAAGATCGCGCTCGATTACGGGGTCGATTGGATCTACGTGTCGAACCACGGCGGGAGGCAGCTCGACCACGGCCGCGGCTCGATGCACGTGCTGCCCGAGATCGTCCAGGCGGTCGCGGGCCGTGCGAAGATCATGGTCGACGGCTCGTTCTACCGTGGTACCGATATCGTGAAGGCGATCATTGCGGGCGCCGATCTCGTCGGCCTTGGACGTCTGCAGTGCTGGGCGCTTGCCGCCGCGGGCGAGGCCGGCATTGTGCGGATGCTTGAACTGCTGGAGGATGAGGTGGTCCGCTGCCTCGGGCTGCTCGGCGTCACCAGCTTTGCCGAACTGGACAAGTCCTACCTGCATCCGGCCACGCCGACCAATCTGCCGAGTGTGTTCAGCGCCTTCCCGCTTCTGGATATCGAACCCTACCGCTATTGAGGCCGTCGGCCAGGCCCGCGCGAATGAACTGGCGGGCGCAGTCACGGCTCTCGAGCCTGGACAGAGCGCCCGGTCGAATCATTATGTGATGTTCATGAAGACGCCGCGGCAAAGACAAAGTCTGATCGAAATGCCGCACTAGTCGGGGCGAATGGCAGATAGTCCATTCGCTGAGTTTTCACTTGAGAGAGCTATCGGCTTGCGCTGGACCTTGCGGGACATACAGGCCGGCCGGCTCGGGCTGTCGCCGGTTAGCGAGGAGGATCTGCGCGTCCTCATTGAACTTGGTCTGATCGAATTGCACGATGATGGGCCGACGTTGACGCCGACGGGAATCGAGATACTGAACGGCTAGATCGGAGCTGCGGTGATCGAGCGGGCCATGCGGAGCCTTCCGCCGAAATTGCAGGGCAGACGCCGACAGATTAATCGATCAAGGATCGGGTCACACGGCTCGATCAACGGCGAGGCGGATCCGTGCGCCGCACCTTACGCACGGCATTTCAATACTGATCTTGGTGTGGTCGGTGTCGGGCGGAACAGATCAGGTGTCCAGGGAACCGCACGATGCAGCTTCAGTTGAAGCCTGACTTTCCCTGTGACGCCACCTCATTGGCGGTCAGTGCTCCGGAATAGGGAATTTTTCCTTGCAAGAGCTGGATTGACCCGACGACGTTGGCGGCAGGTGATGTGACGCTGGCGGGGTCACAATTTATGCTAACGTCTCGGGATGCTGATTTCAGGGGGCGATCATGATCGAGCCAAAGCTTGATGTTCCTGCCGAGCTTCGTGACCTTGCGGAGAAGACCATCGATCAGGCCGAGCGGGCCTTCGGCCTGTTCTTTGATGCGGCCAGCAAGTCTATGGCGACGATGCCGGGTACCGGAACGGAAATCTCCAAACAGGCGCTTTCGTTCACCGAGCAGAACATGAAAGCAGCATTTGAGCATGCGCGAAAGCTGGTGCACGCGACCGACCTCCAGGAGGCAATGCAGATCCAGTCGGAATTCTTGCGCAGCCAGTTCACCAATGCCGGCGAACATATGCGGCAGATCACGGGCAATGTGATGTCTGCCACCAAGGACGCAACCAAAGGCAAGCCTTAGAACGAAGGCTTCCAGAGCGCTCAGCGCCGGCGGGCAATTGCGACGCCGAGCAGGAAGGCGACGAACAGGCTGGCAAGCGGCGCTTCGCGCGTGACTGCAGTCACGGTGGCGAGGGCTCCGCCGGAGCGGCGCGAGTCCGCGATAACGCCGCTGAGCCGATCGATGGCGGCCCGAAGTCCATCCGAGACCTCACCGATCGTGCGCGAAACATCTGTTGCCGTATCGATCGCGCGCTCGGCGAGATTGGGCTGCAGCGGTGATTCCGGTGTTTCGAAATTCATGCGATGTGCCGTGGTTGCGCTGAAGAGGCCGAGGCGGCCATCCCTTTGGCGATCCGCGACAGCCGCGCTCTTGATCGGCGGGCGATGGCCACGCTCTGGAAATGCTGGAGCCTCGGATTGGTTCCGCAGATCGGCTCGCTTTCAATGTGGGGAACCGGAAACTTCCGGGCAGGTCATGGCTTGTTGCAGAGTGGCAATCGCAGCGCAGTTCAACAACGTCATGACGGATGGTCGCACGATCAAAGAGAGAAAGCGGCACGGCGGGACGCCCCTCGTGGTGGCTGCAGTGGTCGCTACTCTCGGCGTGTTGGGCATGCTGATCGTTGACCACGGTCCATGGAGCGAGCCGAAAGTGCAGCCGGCCGCGACGGCCAACCACACAACAACGGGCGAGGCTGCACGTTCAGCCGGCGCAAAAGTGACACCGACCGAACCCAGGGCGCCGATCGAGCCCGTGCCGCCTGGTCCGGAGCCGGTCCAACCAGCGAACCCAAGCCCACCGCAATAGAGTCTGCTGCATCGTTGTGTGGTGCAAGCTGGGGCGCCTCGAAGGGCGTCGCATGACACGTCGCCGAGAACGCTGGTGAGCCTCGAAGGCAGGCTGACGCGACCATCATTCGGATTGGGACAGTTAGCGCACGCTGACAAGCATACCCCATGCCGCGGCAAGGCCGGCCCCCACCAGAACCAGAAACGGACTGTCACAGAACACGCCGCCGTACTGGCACATGGTTGTGCCGAGCGAGCCGATTTGATGGTGATCCGCGGCATAGAACAGGCCCGACAGCACCGCGAGCACTGCAGCAACGAAATACATCGACGCCCCCTTGCGATGCGAGATCGGCGCGGTCCAACCGGCCAACGCCAGCGAGAATGGTCCTGATGGTGAGCCGAACAATACGTTGCTCGTCGGCTTGACACGTCGGGCAACTCATCGGCACACTGACATCATCGCAACAAGCATAGGGCGCTCCGCAGAAGCCCCAGGTTGCGATTTCCTCATTCTCACGAATTTTCGACGGAGGCGGTTTCTTGCCGAAGAAGCCGACGCGTCGCATTTTACCAATTTCGTTCAGCTCGAAAAAAGAGTTTGACTCGTCGGGCAACTCACCGGCACAATCTCATCATCGCGAAAGTGTTGAGCCCGCGCGGAGAAATCCGCGGCGGGCTTTTTCTTTGCCGTTTCACCAATCGGACGGCGGCCGCAACGTCACGACGCCGCATCCTCCCACGCCCGTCGCCAGAGCGTCGTCAGCGTGCCGCCGTCCGAACCCTTTGAAACGAGCACGAATTGGCCGGTGCGCGCGAACGCGCCGGCCCTCGCGGCGCGGCGTAAGCCGGCGCCGCCCGCGGCCCCTGTCGTCAGGGATAAGGTTCGCGCCCCAAACGATCGCCGCCCGTTGCGCGATCTGCCGCACATTCCATTCAATGGCCGCTGCCGGCCCATCAATGAGGTTCGCATGACCGCCTATCTGATATCGCTCGCGCTCGCGGGCCTGGTTGCCATCGCGCTGTGCGAGGTAGCATGAGCGCCAAGATCATTCAGTTCATTCCGCGACCGCGTCGCGAGCGCGAGCAAACGGACTTTCCAACGATCGCATTTTGCTCGATGGCGCTCGATCTCGACAAGGATCGCGCCGACAGGCTTCCGAGCGAATACCTCCCGTCCGATTGGCAGGAGAAGTAGGTGGCGAAGTCGATCACCCAGATACGTTCACTCGCCCGCAGCCACACGAGGAGCGCAATCAATGCGCTGGTCGGCGTAATGCGCTCCACGAGCGCAACCCCTGCGGCCCGCGTTTCAGCCGCCAACGCAATTCTCGATCGCGGCTGGGGCAAACCACCGCAGGCAATCGAGAATGGTGACGGTGCACTCGAACTTGTGCACCGCATCGAGCTGCGCGCCGATTTCCAGCACCTGAGACGTTGGCGCAAAAGTGTCGAGCAGGCTCAAAGCTACACGTTCAAGGCCGTCATCACCATCATCGCTACAGGATTTCTGGGAGCGGTATGGTTGGGCATCAAGGCCACGATCGGAAAGTGAGTTGGCACAAATTCGCCGCCGTGCCGATCTTGGTCGCCAGTCAACGATGAGCGCGCTTGATGAATGGGTATCGAAGCCTGACCGCATACCGGATACGCGAGGTCGATGCGCATGATGATATCTCCGATTCACTCGGCGAGCTCCATCATCTGACCTTCTTTGACGGCGCCAGTCTTCCAGATTTCGAGCGAGGACACTGGTGGATCGCCTTTCGTGGCGCGAAGCCAGTTGGGTTCGCGGGCGTCGTTCCGTCAACGCACGTTGCCGATGCTGGATACCTTTGCCGTGTTGGGGTCGTGGCCGAGCATTGGGGAAATGGCTTGCAGGTGCGGCTCACCCGAGCGATGGAGGCACGAGCCCGTCGCATCGGCTGGGCCGCCATTGTCTCGGACACGACCGACAACCTGATCTCTGCGAACAATTTCATCCGGCAGGGCTATCGGCTCTACAGGCCGATATCGCCATGGGGATGGCGCCATACGCTATATTGGCGGAAGGAGCTTGCATAAGACACCTGCAGGATGGAGTTTGCCTATCAAGCGAGCAAGATCGAAGCTGACGGCAACACCTCGTCAACATCGAGCGCCCGATGGCCAACGGCCATCGGGCCTCTTTGTGTTTCTAGACCAGCCATTATGCTTCCAATAGCGGGCCCCAGCGATCGGATTCCAAGCGGCCACCCGGAGCAGCAGCCTTGATCATGCGATCAACGCCCACCGCGGTAGGCTGCTTCGCGGCTTTGGTGGGCGCCTGTCCGCGAATTCGCTCTACGCGGCCATTGCCGCGATCGTTACGAGGTGGAGAGGCGTCTTGATCTCCGGTGATCGCCCGATAAACTGTGTAGCAGGTTTGGCCTCATCCCGAACGCCGGGCTCGCACGAGGGAAACTTTAATGGCTGAGGTTGATCGCGGGCGTGACGCGACTGCGCCGCAAGGAGCCAGTTCGGATCGTTACTCGGTCATGGTCGAACGAGCCAAAGCGCTTGTTCCCACGTTGCGTGAGCGGGCTCCGCGGACTGAAGAGCTGAGGCGATTGCCGCCAGAGACGATGCGGAATCTTCGTGACAGCGAACTCTTTCGCATCCTGCAGCCCAGCCGTGTCGGCGGAAGCGAACTCGATTATGTCGCCCTGGTCGATTGCGCCGATGCCTTGGGGCAGGGCGACGCGTCGGTTGCATGGAACTTTGCCAATCTCGCTAGCCATCACTGGATGCTTGGGATGTTCGCGCCGGAGGCACAGAGTGCGGTATGGGGAAAGGATCCGGATACACTGATCGCGTCCTCGTTCGTGTTTCCAGCCGGTCGTGCCAGGAAAATCAACGGTGGGTACCTATTGGATGGTCATTGGCCATTCTCGTCGGGAGTGGAGGCGTGCGATTGGAATATGCTTGCCAGTGTTGTTGAGTCTGACGACGAGGCGGACGGGATCGAGTACCGACTCTTCCTGTTGAACAAGCAAGATTACCAGATCGAGGACACGTGGAATGCGACGGGCTTGCGTGGAACCGGATCCAATGACGTCCGAGTAACGGATGCGCTCGTCCCCGAGCATATGTCCGTGGCAGTGAGGGACTTGGCAGGCGGGTCGGCGCCGGGCAGTGCAGTCAATCCGAATGCGCTCTACGCGCTCCCGGTATTTTCGTTGTTTCCATACGTGCTGTCGGGGGTCGGTTTGGGAAATGCCCAAGCCTGCCTGGATGACTATGTTGAGATCGCGCGACATCGAGCTTCGACATACAATCGAGCCAAGATCGGTGACTTGCAGAGTACACAGATCAAGATCGCCGAAGCGTCGGCGAAGATAGATGCAGCGCGCCTAATCATGCGAACGAGCTGCATTCACGTACTAGCAAGTGTCCGGCAGGGATACATTCCGGATATCGCTGCAAAGACGAAACTGCGCCGTGATGGTGCTTTCTCGGTTAATCTCTGTACCGATGCCGTCTCCCTTTTGTTTACCGCGAGTGGCGCCCGCAGCTTGTTCACGTCGGGAGCCTTGCAGCGCCAGTTTCGCGATGCTCACGCGGTTAATTCGCACCTCGCATTCAGCTTCGATGCGGCAGGGACCAATTATGGGCGGGTTGCGCTTGGGTTGCCGTCCGAGAATCTGACGCTGTGAGGCTGAAGGATGTCTGATCGACCCAAGCATCCGGCGGATCCGTCCAATGAGCTCGCCAGCGACAGTTCGGTGATCGACCCTCGCGATTTCCGTAACGCTCTCGGCACATTCGCAACCGGCGTAACGATTGTGACCGCGATGTCGGCCGACGGAAGGCCATATGGGATCACGTGCAATTCATTTGCGTCGGTGTCGCTTAATCCGCCGCTGGTGCTGTGGAGTCTGGGTGTGTTTTCTCAAGGGCTCCCCATTTTCCAGAATGCCAGTCATTTTACGGTCAATGTGCTGGGCGCATCGCAGCAAGTGCTCGCTTTGCGATTTTCCAGATCGTCGGATGACAAGTTCGCCGGCGTACGCTGGACACCGGGTCTTGGCAGCGCGCCCATACTAGCCGATGTCGTCGCCAATTTTCAGTGCCGCTCTGTTAATCGCTACTACGGTGGGGATCACGTGATATTCCTGGGGGCAGTGGAAGCATACGCTTACAATCAGAGGGCGCCCCTCTTGTTCGCGCGTGGCGCTTTTGGTCGATTTCTTGCTGACGGTGGCGATAAGAAATCATGAGCAGAAGGGCTGAGCTTAAGCCAACACGCACGAAGCAAAGACGATTGCCGGCCGACGATCGCCGCAGTCAGTTTGTAGCCAAGGCTGCCGAGCTCTTTGCCGAAGAGGGATTTGCCGGCGGCACTCGCGCGCTTGCACGCAAACTCGGGGTAACCCAGCCATTGCTTTACCGCTACTTTCCGAGCAAGGACGATCTGATCAAGGAGGTCTACCAGCAAGTCTATCTTGGTCCACTCGAGACCGGCTGGGAAAAGTCGCTATCGGATCGTTCGCGTCCACTGCGGGTGCGTCTCCAGGAGTTTTACCAAGCGTACACGGACACAATTTTCACCCGCAAATGCCTCCGGATTTATCTGTACTCAGGGTTGAAAGGCCTCGATATCAACCGCTGGTACGTTGGCATGGTTAAGGACAAGATCCTGACCCGCATCATACGAGAATGCCGACACGATGCTGGACTGACGGTGCAAGGCAGGCCCAGTGCTACCGAGCTGGAGCTGGCTTGGGTATTTCACGGCGGCATCTTCTATTACGGTGTTCGAAAATACATCTACGAAGCGCCCGTGCTTGAAGACAAGGCACAGATGATCAGTGATGCGCTGGATATCTTTCTTGCAGGATTCGAAAGACTGGCGGAAAGCTCGACTGATCGCCGGCAGGCGCCGGTAGAGGTTGCGGTTTAAGCCGTGCTATTTCGTCATCTCCGCGCGATACCAATCCCCAATCTCGCTCGCTGTCATCAACACGACGCCATCATGACTGATCACGTAGTCGAGCAATGCTTCGAGATATTTGATTCGATGCGGCACTCCCGTGATGTAGGGATGCACTGAGATGGCCATGATCCGCGCGTTCTCCGCGCCTTCAAGGTAGAGCCGATCAAACTGGTCGGTACAGCGTGTCAAGAATTGTTCGGACGGAAGATGTTGCAGGGCGTGAATGACGATGTCGTTGGTTTCAACGGAATAAGGAATCGTGGTCACGGCACCGTGCGGCGTGGCGATCTCCTGCGGAAGATCGTCAATTACCCAGTCGGCGACATATTCGATCCCATTGAGGCGCAAGAGATCGAGTGTTTCCTCGGTTTCGGTCAGGCCCGGGCTTTCCCACGATCTGGGGGCTCTCCCGGTAAACGCTGCGATGGCGTCAACCGATCGCTTGACCGCATCTGCCTGATTCTCGAGCTTGTGCATCGGTCCCTGGACGAATCCATGTCCCATGAACTCGAACCCCGCTTCTAGCGCGGCTGACGCCACGCGCGGATAGGTCTTGCAGACATTGGCGTTGAGGGCCAGCGTTACCGGTATCTTTCGGTCTGTGAGCACCTTGAACTGCCGCCAAAAGCCGGCGCGCATGCCGTATTCGTGCCACGACCAGTTCGGCACGTCGGGTAGTAAGGGTTGACCCATCGGCGGGGTGAGTACGGTGCGTGGCATCGCATTCTCGATCCGCCACTCTTCGACATTGAGGATGACCCATACCGCCAGCTTCTTGCCGGCTGGCAAGGAGAGTTTTGGTCTGTCGACCTGAGCTTGATACAGAATGCGATCAGTAAAAGCCACGTCGAAACTCCTTGATCAACTCGACGATCCGGCAGTGCCGGCATTGATGCGCGGCAGGACCTTCTCGGCCATCAAGATCATCGATCGGCGACCGAGTTCGCGATCCTTCCAATCCTTGCCGGCATAAAGCAGGGTCCCGAAGGTGCCAACTTGGTCTTGGAACGCAAGGAGTTGATCGGCCACACTTTCGGGCGTGCCGTGAACAATGAGCCTATCGCAGATCGACTCCAGCGTAACCTCCGAGTCGGGCTGGTCCCGCCGCGTCTTGAACAACTCGAGGCGACCGCTGCGCTTCAGCTTCGTGAAGAGCTGATGGTAGTAGTACACATAGGGGCCACTGGGGTCGGTGGCGTAAGCTTTCGCTGTCGCGGCGTCCTTCGCAACGAACACGCTTTTGGCGACCCGCCAATTGGCGGCGTCCACTACTCGGTTCGCCCGCCGGCAGCCTTCGACATATTTGGGCCAATGGCTCCTCACCCAGGCCGGCATCAAGAAGTTTGCCGAGATCGGATCCCAGCCGCGCGCTGCCGCCTCGGTTACCCCCTTTGAGAACGGAGCGACGGCGGTTACGACGATCGGAGGGTGAGGGGCCTGCAGAGGGCGCGCTATGAATCCCTGACCGATGTCCTCGATCAGGGTCTTCCGGACCGAAATACTCCAGTGCTTACCGTGCAAGTCATAGGGTGGTTTGCCAGTCCAGATATCGAGAACCTGATTGATCGCCTCGAGAAACATCGCATTTCGATCCGCATCGAGATTGCCGAACGCCTCTGCATCGGAAAGCAGACCGCCCGGGCTAATTCCGAGGATGAAGCGGCCATCGAGCATGTGGTCAAGCATCGCGACGGACGCGGCGACCGCCGCTGGATGAGTATTGGGCATGTTGATCGTGCCGGTTCCAAGCTTGATCTGCCTGGTGGCGGCTGCAATCCAGGCGATGAAGGCGATGCTCGAGGTGATGTTCTCGGCCTTGTCGGTAACGTGCTCGCCAACATAGGCTTCGGAAAACCCGAGCTCATCCGCGAGCAAGAAGGCTTCGCGATCCTCCCGGAGCGACTGCCGCCAATCCTTTTCGAGCGGATGAATCGGCATCGTAAAGAACCCGAGCTTCATGATCTGTTGCTCCTTGCGGGCGGGCCCTCGGCCGATCAGGAACCTGCGTCCTCGGCAAAACGAAGACAAGCCCCGGCGGGACAAATAATCGCCCGATAAACAAGCTTGACCTTTAAATGAGGCGGCTCTCTAATCCAGAAAAGCGAGAGATGGGCCCGGGAGGCTACGCCCAACATGAAAGCCGCGGCTTTCGCCTATGCCCGCGCGACCAGCGTGGTCAACGCGCTGGAGTTGCTGGCCGCGCATGGCGATAGGGCGAAGGTGTTGTCCGGTGGCCAAAGCCTGATGCCGGCGATGAACCTGCGGCTCGTATCTCCGGATATTCTGGTTGATATCGGCGGCCTTCACGAGTTGCACGGCATTACAGTGAAGGGAGACGTACTCGTCATCGGTGCGCTCACCCGACACGTTGATCTGCTCAGGTCTCCGGAAGTTGCAGCGCACGCGCCGTTGCTGCGGGATGCCGTGGCCCATGTCGCTCACCCGGCAATTCGCAATCGCGGAACGATTGGGGGAAGCCTCGCGCATGCCGATCCGGCGTCGGAACTGCCGGCCTGCACACTTGCACTGGACGCGACCATTGTCGTTCGCGGCCCCGGGGGCGAGCGCCGGATCGCTGCAACCGATTTTTTCAGGGGCATTTACGAAACGGCGCTATCAGCCGAAGAATTACTGGTCGCGGTCGAATTCCCGGTCGCGGGTCAAGGCTCGACGTTCTTCTTTCAGGAGTTTGCCCGGCGGCATGGAGACTACGCCATCGCGGGTCTCGCCGCTCGTGCCATCGTCAAAGACCGCGCCTTTGCAGATCTGAAGCTCGGATTCTTCGCAGTCGGCGATCGACCTCTGCTCGCTGCGGCCGCTGGCAGGCTGACCGATGTATCCATCACTACTGCCACGCTTGCCGAGGCGTTGGCGGCGCTGGCAGATGAACTCAATCCACAGGAAGATCAGCAGGCGTCGCCGGTCATGCGTCGACATCTGGCAGGGGTTTTGCTTCGACGTAGCGTAGCGACGCTGCTCGCGCGCCCTGAATTGGATGTGGGAGTAGCGGGGTGACTGGATTTGTCCCGGTTTCGCTCCTCGTCAATGGCGAACCAGTTGACGCCGTCGTGCCGCCACGACTCAACCTCGCCGATTTCCTCCGTGAGAATCTGAAACTGACCGGTACTCATGTCGGCTGCGAACATGGAGCGTGCGGCGCCTGCACGGTGCGCATCGACAGCGAGATTGTTCGCTCGTGTTTGATGCTGGCGGTGCAAGCGCAGGGCACGTCGGTTGAGACAATCGAGGGGCTTTCCGACAGTGGAGAGATTGCCGATCTCCAGGCAGCATTCCGTGAGCGCAACGCGCTGCAGTGTGGCTATTGCACGCCGGGAATGCTGATCACGGCGCAAGACCTGTTAAAACAATCATCCACACCGGACCGGCAAGCGATCCGCGAACACCTGTCCGGCAACTATTGTCGCTGTACGGGCTATCAGGCGATCGTGGATGCCGTGGAAGCGACAGCGAGGGCGCGCGCGGAGCGATCGAGATGACCGCAATCCGCGCAGTAGCTGACAGGCTCTCCGTCCTTGATCGCCCGTACTCCTATATCGGCAAGACGGTGCCGCGGCCGAATCTCGACAGGCTGTTGCAAGGGCGTGGTCAATATGTCAGCGATCTCGAACTGCCGCGCATGGGCCACGCGGTGTTTCTGCGGTCACCACACGCCCACGCCAGGATCGTGGCGATTGATGCCGGCCTGGCGAAGCGCATGCCGGGCGTGATTGCTGTCGTTACAGGCCGCGAACTGGAGGCCGTCATCACGCCCTGGGTCGGCGTGCTCTCGCATTTGAAGGGACTGAAGTCTGCGCCGCAGCACGCGATTGCGGTTGATCGGGTCTGCTGGCAAGGCGAAGCGGTTGCCGCGATCGTGGCGACCAGCCGTGCGGCCGCTGAGGATGCCACGGAGAAGGTGGCCGTCGAATATGAAGAGCTCGAGGCTGTCACCGATATGCGGACGGCGCTCGATTCGTCGACTCCGGTCATTCACCCGTCGCTCGGCGACAATCTCGCCTTTGAGCGGACGTACAATGCGGGAGACGTCGATCAGGCATTCTCCGAATCCCATGCGGTGGTCGAAGCAGAATTCGTCTTTGGTCGTCACACCGGCGTGACGTTGGAACCGCGAGCGGTCGTTGCGGATTGGAACGCGGCTGAGGCGCGGCTTACAATCTACCAGGGCACGCAGGCGCCCCACATGGTGCAGAACATCGCGGCGCTGCATCTGGGGTTGAGGGACGCGCAAGTTCGCGTGGTCTGCAAGGATGTGGGAGGCTCATTCGGCATCAAGGTCCACATCTACGCCGATGAAATGGCGACCTACGGACTGTCCAAGCTCCTGCGGCGTCCCGTCAAGTTCGTTGCCGACCGCGTTGAAAGCTTCAACACCGACATTCACGCCCGCGATCACCGCTGCAAGGGCCGGATCGGCGTGAGGCAGGATGGTACGATCACCGCGTTCGAGATCGATGACTTGACCGGGATCGGCCCCTATTCGATGTATCCACGGACCAGTGCGATCGAAGCTAATCAGGTGATCAACCTGGTCGGGGGGCCGTATGTCACGCAGAACTATCGGGCACGGGCCCGTGTCGTCTTCCAAAACAAGAACGTCATGTGCCAGTATCGGGCGGTCGGACACCCGATCGCCTGCTCCGTGACCGAAGGCCTGGTCGATTTTGCTGCCGCGAAGATCGGCATGGACCCGGTCGAAATCCGCCGCCGCAACCTAATCGCTGATAACGCTTATCCATGCGCGTCGCCGACGGGTCTGAAATTCGAGCAGTTGTCGCATCATGCATCGCTGGCGAAGTTGCTTGAGATGATGAGCTATGACGCTCTACGCACCGAGCAGGCGGCCTTGCGGAGGCGCAACATTCATCGAGGGATCGGCATCGCAAGCTTCATCGAGGTGACCAACCCGAGCGCCGCCTTTTACGGTGTTGGCGGTGCGAAGATCTCCTCTCAGGACGGCGTTGCACTTCGGTTGGACGCACAAGGCTCGGTGATCTGCCAAACCAGCATCACGGAACAGGGGCAAGGATCTGAATCGCTTACGGCCCAGATCGTAGGCAGCGTGCTTGGCATTTCAATGGATCGAGTTCGTGTGATACTCGGCGATACCGACAACACTCCATATGGTGGCGGCAC
Organism: Bradyrhizobium sp. ORS 86; assembly: GCF_045571475.1. Lineage (NCBI taxonomy): Bacteria > Pseudomonadati > Pseudomonadota > Alphaproteobacteria > Hyphomicrobiales > Nitrobacteraceae > Bradyrhizobium > Bradyrhizobium sp. ORS 86. The sequence continues at coordinate 2,674,280 of NZ_CP120699.1, forward strand.
GTGGGCCTCTCGCGGCGCTGGGATTGGCGGCGAGGCCGCTTTACAGGCAGCCAAGGTCTTGCGCAGGAATATTCTTGATGTCGCAGCGGCCATACTGCAGTCGACTCCGGCCGAGCTCGATGTCGTCGGCGACCACATCGTGGATACGAGCGGTGTTCGACGGATCGAGCTGAACGAGCTCGCGAGGATCGTCTATTTTCGGCCAGATACGCTCCCGCCGGGGATCCAGCCGGAATTGATGGCGAGCCGCCACTTTGTCCCGCGCCAATACCCGTTTGCATTTACCAACGGTGTCCAGGCCTCGTGGCTTGAGGTTGACACCGAGACTGGGTTCGTCAAGCTGCTCAAGCATTGGATGGTCGAGGACTGCGGTACGATCATCAACCCGCAACTGGTTGATGAGCAAATCCGAGGTGGGGTGGTACAAGGACTCGGGGCAGCACTGTTTGAGAAGTGCGTCTATGACGAGCGTGGTCAGCTCACTAATGCCAATATGGCTGACTACTTGGTCCCTATGTCCGGCGATATGCCCGATATCGAGGTCGGCCATGTGGTGTCGCCGACGCTGGAATCCGAGTTGGGAGCCAAAGGAGCGGGCGAGGCCGGCACAGCCGGCGCGGCAGCGGCCGTCGCCAATGCAGTAAATGATGCCCTCCGGCCCTTCGGCACTACAATTACCGAGATTCCACTGACGCCTCAGATTATTCTGACGGCGCTGGGACGAATATGAAGCGGAGATGGAAGTAGGCGTAGATAAGCCAAATAAACAATTCTTGGGGACGAATAGTCATGACGAAGAAGGTCACCAAAGCTGGCACAATATCGCGTCGCCGGCTGCTGACGACCGCGAGCGCTGGAGCCGTTCTCGCCACCTCGCCCTTTCGTATCAATCCGCTTCAGGCGCAGGAGGCGCCGATCAAGATTGGCTTCCCTGTTCCTTTGACCGGACCCTATGGCGCCGAGGCACAGGACCAAGTGCGAGCGGGACAGCTTGCAGTGGCCCAGTTCAATGACGCCGGCGGTCTCAATGGGCGCAAGGCCGAGCTCGTCGTACGCGACGACAAGCTGAATCCTGGTGAGGCCGCGACGCGGACATTGGAACTGGTTGAGAAGGAGAAAGTCAGCTTCGTCGTGGGCAGCCTCTCCGCGGCCGTTCAGCTTGCGATCAATAACGTTACCAAGGAACGCGGCATCATCTTCAATTCGATCAGCCAGTCGGATGCCATCAACGAAGCTAGTGACTTCAGCAAGTACACGTTTCACGAAGCCTTGAACCCGCACATGACATCAGGGGCGGTTGGCCGATACGCGTTCTCTAAATTTGGCAAGAAGGTTGCCTTCCTGACCGCGGACTATGCCTATGGTCACGAGATGGTTCGCGGCTTCCTCGAAGTTGGCAAGGAGTTCAACATCGAGAATCTCGGTGACGTTCGTCATCCTCTGGGAACAACGGACTTCTCGACCTTGCTACCACGTTTGCAGGCGCTAAAGCCCGATATTCTATGCATCAGCAATTTCGGCCGGGATCAGCAGATCGTGCTTAAGCAGGCAACAGACTTTGGCGTTAAGAAGTCGATCCAGATCATTGCCCCGCTTCTCTCGCATGCCAGTCGAGTCGCTGCGGGTGCCCAGGCGTTTGAAGGCGTCATTGGCGGTTGTTCGTTCTACTGGGGTATCGAAGACAAATTTGCTTCGACCAAGGCATTCAATGACGCATTCCGCAAGATGTACGACGGCAAGGTGCCGACTGACTACGGTGCGCTTGGCTATGGTGGCGTTCGGACTGTGCTCGAGGCTGTCAAGAACGCAGGAACCGTTGAGACTGACAAGGTGATTGCGGCATTGGAGGCCCAGAAGTACGATTATTACAAGGGACCGCAGTACTACCGTAAGTGCGATCACCAGTCGGTGCAGTCGGTGCTCGTTATCAAATCGAAGTCAAAGGACATGAAGAACGAATCCGATGTGTTCGAGGTCCTTTCGACCGAAGAGCCCAGCGAGAAGAACCTGCGTACCTGCGAGGCGCTCGGCCACAAGAGCTGAGCTGGTGAGATGTGCACGCCGTCGCTGACGCGCGTCGCTTCTGAGGTGATGAATGGCAGGCCTGAGCTTTGATCTCATTGCGCTGCAATTGTTCGCCGGGCTGGCGCTCGGCGCGATTTACGTGCTGTTTGCGATCGGACTGTCGTTAATCTTCGGGATGCTCACCGTCGTCAACTTCGCCCATGGGGCGTTCTACATGGTGGGTGCCTATGTCGGACTCTATTTGATCTCGCTCGGTGGCAATTTCTGGCTCTGCCTGGTGGCCGTACCACTCTTGATCGGCCTGTTCGGCATGGCGGTCGAGCGTGTGTTGATTCGGCCGCTTTACGGACGGGGAATCGACTATCCACTGCTGCTGACCTTCGGGCTCAGCTATGTGATGGTCGAATGCGTGCGGATTGCTTTTGGTAAGACCGGCTATCCCTTCGAGACGCCCGAAGTTCTTCAGGGTGCCGTCGATATCGGCGTTGGGTACTTCCCGCTGTATCGCCTCTTCGTGATTGGCGCGGCTGCCGCCGTCTTGCTGGCACTCTGGCTATTTCTCGAGAAAACCAGCTTCGGGCTCATCATCCGTGCCGGGGCGCGTGATCCGCAGATCGTCCGTGTCCTTGGCGTCGACGTATCAAGGGTATGGCTGATTGTCTTTGGGATCGGAACGGCGATTGCTGGCTTCGCAGGCTTGTTGGCAGCACCGCTTCAAGGCGTCATCCCCGAGATGGGCGGTACCGTTCTGGCCGAGGCCTTTGTGGTGACGGTGGTGGGTGGCATGGGCTCGATCGGCGGCGCGGTGCTGGCAGGTCTGTTGGTCGGTGTGGTTGTTAGCATGACCTCGCTGATTGCACCTGAAATGGCCAAGGTGTCGATCTTCGCCTTGATGGCGATCGTGCTGATCGTCCGGCCTCAAGGCTTCTTTGGTCGTGCCGGATTGCTGAGTTGAGCGAAGTATGACCGAAGCCACCGAGTCCATAAAGCAATCTCAGGCCACGGCGGTCGGCTGGTACGAGTTTGCGACCAGGCATCGCGCTGGCATGGCAGCCGCAGCGATCTTGATTTTCCCGCTCGTGATGCCGTTCACGGCTTTGGCAGTGAATATTCTGATCTACGGGCTATACGCCCTCGGTTTCAACCTCGTGTTCGGGTATCTGGGGCTCTTGTCGTTCGGACATGCCGCGCTGTTCGGAACCGGAGCATATCTTTGCGGCATTGCCATCGTGCACTTCGCTTGGCCCTGGTATGTGGCCATCGTCGCCGGCGTGCTAGGCGGCCTTCTGACCGCGCTATTGATTGGCGTGCTCGCAATCCGAACTCGCGGGATCTACTTCGCCATGGTGACAATGGCATTGTCACAATGCGTCTACTACCTGTTTTATCAGGCGGTTGACTGGACCGGCGGCGAGAACGGCCTGCGCGGGATCAACGTCCGCACGATCGATCTGTTCGGCCTGCAGATCGACTTCATCAACCCGATGGTCCGCTACTACGTGATTGCGGCTTTTGTGATCGGTGCTTTTTTCGTCATGTCACGTATTCTCGCATCACCGTTTGGGGCTGTCATTGAAGCGGTACGCGAGAATGAGATGCGCGCGCGTGCGTCGGGCTATGACGTCACATTGACCCGATTACTCACCTTCGTTCTGTCGGGCGGCTTCTGCGGCCTTGCGGGTGCGCTGCAGGCGCTTCATCTTTCGATCGTCCCCATCGAAATCTTGCACTACGAGACGTCAGGTCTGGTGGTGATGATCGCGCTGCTGGGCGGCATGGGGACATTTTTCGGCCCGATGATCGGCGCAGCCGTTTTCCTTGTCCTGGAGAATCTGGTCTCGGTGTGGACGGTCCATTGGCAACTGATCGTCGGGACCATTTTCATTGCATGCGTGCTGTTCTTCCCTGCAGGCATCTGGGGCACGCTCATTGCGCGAGGCAAGCGATGATTGCCGCTGCTACGCCGACGAGAGAGGTCATTCTGCGCACCAGGGGTGTTGGCAAGACGTTCGGGAAATTTGTCGCGTTGAACAATATCTCGGCCGAGTTCACCAAGGGAGCGATTACGTCGATCATCGGCCCGAACGGCGCAGGGAAGAGCACTTATTTCAATCTGCTGTGCGGCGGGTTCCCACCGACAGGGGGCAGCATCGAGTTCGAGGGGAGGGATGTCACCGGCCTGCCGCAGCATCGCTTCGCCCATATGGGGATCGCAAAGTCGTTCCAGATCACCAGCGTGTTTCCGCAACTCTCGACGCGCGAGAATATACGGGTCGGCCTGCAGGCTCTGGTGTCGAGATACGATATCTGGCGCCCGCGCACGCGGTTGAGCGAACTGGTCGAGCGAGCGGACGAGTTGCTCGCCCTGGTTGGGCTGTGGGAGTCTCGCGAGCGCGCAGCCAAGACGCTTGCGCATGGCGAGCAGCGTGCGCTGGAGATCGGCATGGCGCTAGCCAGTCAGCCTCGCTTGCTGTTGCTGGATGAGCCGACGGCAGGGATGAGCCCGGAAGAAACCCGGACCATGATGGATCTGATCGTGAAGCTTGCAAGCGAGCGGACGGTGATCCTTGTCGAGCACAAGATGAAGCTGGTGCTGGGGATCAGCGATCGCATTCTGGTGCTACATCATGGAGAACTCCTCGCCGAGGGAACGCCGCAGGACGTCCGGCAGAATGAGGCAGTGAAGCGCGTTTATCTCGGCCACCGGGAACATTGACGATATGTTGCGGATCAGCAAGCTCAATGCGTGGTATGGAGCCAGTCACGCCCTCCAGGACGTCAGTCTGGAAGTCGCCAAAGGCGAAATCGTCTGCCTGATCGGCCGCAATGGAGCCGGCAAGACCACCACCTTAAGGTCGATTATCGGCCTGATGGATCGAACGCGTGGCTCGGTAATTTTCAAGGGTCAGGAGCTGCTGGATCAGCCCGCACATGTGCGTTTCGCTCTGGGGCTCGCCTACGTTCCTGAAGAACGGCGGATTGTGCAGGGACTGTCGGTGCGGGAGAACTTGCGGCTTGGTCTGGTTGCGTCGCCCGAGAAGAAGCGGGAAGCCGAGTTGATCGACGAGGTCGCGAGGGTGTTCCCACGGCTGGGGGAGCGCTTGGACCAGGAGGCAGTCACCATGTCCGGTGGTGAGCAGCAGATGCTGGCGATCGCGCGTGCGATGATCGCAAAGCCTGATCTGATCATGCTCGATGAGCCCTCCGAGGGCATCATGCCGGTGCTGGTCGACGAGATGTTTGCGCTCTTCCGCAACATGAAAAGGCGGGGAACGACGGTCCTGCTGGTCGAGCAGAATGTTGAACTCGCGCTTGATCTCGCCGACCGAGCCTATGTGCTGGATCACGGGGCTGTGGTGCACCACGCATCCGCACAGGAACTACTCGCCGATAACGAAATAAAGGAGCGGTATTGCTCAGTGTAGCGGGTAAGGTCTTGTTCAACCGAGGATGCAACTGTCCGAATTTCGGTCAATTCGGTGGGCCCGTACCCCTCTTTCTTTTGACGACGGATTTGCTCTGAGATCTCCGGGGCTATGATTGAGCCGAGGTGGCAGGCCGCCGGATAGAGGTCTGATCGCTGCGCGACATCCTCTCGTGCATGCCGCGAAGATCGTGAACAGCTTGATTCAAGCTCAGCTCGGCATGCCGGATCGCGGCGACAAACCTTGCCGTCAGGTCGGAATCGAGCTTGGCGCGGGTCAGTCCATCGCGGCTCCGCTTCCGGTCGAGCGCGCGTTGAATGGTTATGCCACGCGCCATCTCCGTGTCGCAGTTCAGCAAGTCAGCGATCTCCTGATAGGTCATCCAAATCTGCGGCATTTCTTGCGCTCCCTTTTAAGGGAAGACTGGCCGAAGTTGATAAATAGCCGGTTGCGTGGGTCCGACACCTGCCGGGGCGGCAGTTATCGGCTCTGTTCTTGGTTAAGCAAATTGCTGGGCCGGGCCGGGACGGGTGGGCGCGATTTTCGGCCGGGTTTTGGGCGATCTGCAATCGCCGGGTGTGGAGAGGTCAATTGCGACGATTGCGTGTGGAGATTTCATGAAGCGAGACTGTAGCCAAATGCACGGGCTACCCGCACTTTGTGCCACCGCCACAATTGAGAGTATTACGTCTAATCAACTATTTATTCGAAATTGTGACTTGTAGGCCTTTCAGCCCGACTGGCACAGCATGGACCCCTTGTTGCTGCGGGCCTCCGGCGGGGCTATAGTTCCTGTCGCTTTCATTGATCGATGGCTTTTGTCGGAATCCGCTCTGGTGGCGGACCGACCGTACGCAACACAATCGTTCTGGATGACAATGACCGGTGCGCCGCCCATAGAGAGAACTGCCGGCGTGCCGTTTTCGAGCAGCAAGCTGTCGGTGCTGCGCAAGCATCCTTATTTTGCGGATCTCGAGCCTGATGCTTTCGACCAGCTTTGCCGATACGCCAAGCACATTACGCTGAAGCGCGGCACGACAATCTTCTCCAAAGGCGATCCAGGCACCAGTCTGATTGCGGTGATCTCTGGCACGGTGAAGATCAGCATCTCGTCACCTGACGGTCGCAATGCCATTCTGAACCTGATTGAGGCAGGGGAAATATTCGGGGAGATCGCGCTGCTCGATGGATTGTCGCGAACCGCTGATGCCACCGCCAACACCAATTGCGAACTGTTTGTCATCGATCGGCGGGAGTTCATTCCTTTCGTCCGTAGTCAGCCGTCACTTGCGATGAAGTTCATCGAATTGCTCTGTGCGAGGTTGCGTTGGACCAGCGATCAGGTCGAGCAGGTCATCCTGCAAGACTTGCCCGGCCGCCTTGCCAGCGCACTGCTGCGCCTGAGCGACAAGCACAAACGTGAGCCGCAGGGGCGGACCATCTCGATTACCCAGCAGGAGATCAGCGAGATGGTCGGGATGACGCGTGAGAGCATCAACAAGCAACTTCGTGCGTGGGCGACGCGCGGCTGGGTCAGGCTCGAACATGGAGCGATTATCGTGCTGAAGCCGGACGCGCTGCAGGAACTGGTCGACATCGGGTCGAGCGACGGCGAATAGTCGCTTCGCCCGTTCGGTCGCTATCGACGCCGATCCAGCACGGACCCCGTCTCGTCGCCGGCATGGTCCGGCGGCACCTCCCTACACGGTGATACCGAGTAGCCGTGAAACGGTGCGGCCAAGGATGTTGGCTTTGTCGTCATCGCTCAGTGATGAACAGGCAAAGATGTGATCGACCGGAGCCAGTTGCCATGGATAGGGATAATCGCTCCCCAGCACGATCTGGCTGGCGCCCACCTGGGCCGCGAGGTGCCGGATAGCCTCAGGCGTGAAGATCAAGGAATCGAAATAGATCTGCTTGAGATACTCGGCGGGCGCCTTCTTGAGCTTGATGTCGGGATTGCACCCCTTTGGCCCAACCAGGCAGGCATGGTCCGAGCGATCGGCGTAGGAGGGCAGATAGCCCCCGCCATGCGCAGCGATAACCTTGAGTCCCGGGAAGCGATCGAACGTGCCCTCGAAAATCAGGTGGGAAAGCGCGATCGTGGTCTCGAGCGGATTGGCAATGGTGTTACCAAGCCAGCCATTGCCAGAGAGCCGCTTGTTGAGTTCGGGAATGCCCTGCGGGTGGATGAACAGTGGAACGCCGAGCTCCTCCGCCTTGGCCCACACCGGATGAAACTTGGGGTCGGAGAACTCGACGCCATCGACAACGCCGCCGATCGCAGCGCCCTTCAGGCGCTGTTTTTTTACCGCGGTCTCGAGCTCCTGAACAGCAAGATCCGGCGCCTGCAGCGTCAACGATGCGAACGCCGCAAACCGATCCGGCTTTGAAGCGCACAGTTCGGCGAGCTTCTCGTTCTGGATCTTGACGATCTGTCCAGCAAGCTCGCGGTCCCGGTCGTACCAGAATGGATTGATCGACAGCACCTCCATATCGACCGCCTGCGCGTCCATTGCGGCGAGGCGTTGGTCGATCTCAATGAAGGCTTCAGCCGCGCCATTGACCGGTGGTAATTGCACTTTGGGGGCATCTGCGCCGAGCAGGGCGCCAGCTTCGCGAAAGTGACAATGCGAGTGAATGTCGATGGTCTTGACGCGCTTGCCGTTGACTGTGACGGGCAACTGTTTGCGTGACTGTTGTGCATTCGCGTGATGAACTGCCCCGCAGGCGCAGAACACGATGCCGGCCGCCGCTGTTGCTCCGGCCTTCAGGAAATCCCGCCTTGTGGTCATGGCGATCGCCTCCCTATTCTTGTTGAGAGGCAGCGTAAGGATGCCGGGAGGCGGTCGCAAGCCACACGCTGTGCGTGTCGCGCAATCTTGATCCGAGGGTTGGCGCGAATGGCGGGGCCACCGGATCGATACGCAACCTTCTCTAAACTTCGGCCGTGATCACGTCGACTGGCCTTGCTGGTCGAAGAACTCCGGATTGCTGTGCGGGGTGGCCGAAATGTCGGCCAGAAGGCGCTCGATATGCCTGACCATCGCAGCTCCCGCGGCGTCGGGATCGCGAGCCTCAATCGCAGCCATGATAGCCTCGTGCTCGGCGACAACCTCGGCCATCCGCCCGCATTGCGGAAGGGTAAGGAGGCGGAAGCGATCGACGTGAATCTTGACCTGCAGGATGAGCTTCCAGATGCCCTTGTATCCGGCGATGTCGGCGATGTTGGCGTGAAAGGCCTCATCGGCCTGATGGAAGGCCTCGCGATCTCCCGCCGCCTTTGCTTCGCGCTGGCGTTCCAGGATAGAATGCAGGCCAAGGATCTGGCTCGGACTGGCGCGCTCTGTCGCGATGCGCGCTGTGGTTTCCTCGAGTGACCTGCGGATGATGATCGCTTCGGGTAGCGCGGCCAACGGGATGCGAGACACGAAGATGCCCGATTGTGGAAAAATTTCGAGTAGGCCCTCGTCCGACAATCGCAGGATCGCTTCACGCACCGGCGTCCGGCTGACGCCGTAGGAAAGGGCGATCTCGGTTTCCAGGATTTGGTCACCTGGGCGGCGCCGCAAAGAGACCAACTCCGCGCGCAGCTCAGTATAGATGCGGGCTGCCGCGGTTTCGGTGCGGGGCCGGCCGGCGCGCCTGCGCGCGCCCGGCAATCCGACTTGAGATTTCTTCGGGGTCCGCACGGACGCTTGCTTTCAAAATTGATATATTAGTATATCCAGCGCTGCGCCCAAGTGCAAACGGAGAATGGGCGTCCTGCCGCCTGAAAGGAGTTTCGCATGATGGACTATCGCAAGCTGTTTGATCTCACCGGGAAGACCGCCGTTGTACTGGGCGCGGCTTCAGGGATCGGCAAGTCGTCGGCCGAAGCGCTGGCGTCGCTTGGCGCACGCGTGCTGTGTGCTGATCGGACCCAGGACGGTGCGGAGGCAACCGCGGCGGCAATCCGCGCGCAAGGCGGAGTGGCGACGGCGGCTGGTTGCGACGCCGCGGACCGCGCGGATGTGGAGGCGTTGGCCACGAAGGCGCTGACGGAATTTTCGCGCATCGACATCGCCGTCACGACGCCAGGGCTCAATATCCGCAAGACCATCCTCGACTACACTGACGAGGATCTTGATCGTGTCATCAACCTCAACGTCAAGGGCACCGTCTGGTTCTTCCAGGCGTTCGGTCGCATCATGGTCAAGCAGCAAGGGGGCAGCCTGATCGCCTGCTCGTCGGTGCGCGCCGTGACGATCGAGCCCGGCCTTGCCGTTTACGGATCGACCAAGGCGGCGATCGGGCTGCTGGTGAAAGGCTTTGCCTCCGAGGTCGGGCGCGCAGGAGTCCGTGTCAATGCGATCGCGCCGAGTATCGCGGAGACTGCCCTGACCGGGCCATTCAAGCAGCGTCCCGACATCTATGACCTCTATGCCGGACACACCGTTTTCAACCGCTGGAGCAGCGCCGACGAGGTCGCAACCGCGGTCGCCTATTTGGCCTCGGATGCCGCAAGCTACGTCAGCGGGAGCACGCTGTTCGTTGATGGGGGCTGGACCGCGGTCGATGGACCGCCGACGGGACTGACCCAACTGGCGCGCTAGAGCAATTTCGGTTCTGATTGAATCGGAACCGAAGCTCTAGATTCTTGTTTTGACGCGTTTTCTTCACGCGAACCGGTATCCACTTCGCTCGAAAACGCTCTAAAGCGGGATGGGATTAGGTTGAATCGGCTCGCGGCGGCTTCGGTTGACCTCTCCCCGTCGGGGGCTCCGGTAGCTCCTAAGGCAGAGGTGACCTCCGCCGCCGTTTCAGATCAAGTTGATCGCATCATGCGCTGGGCTGCCGCATGCGCTAGATCCGGTCCGTGACGAAACCTGCGCGACTGCGGAGGTCTCGGGCACCAGGCGACGCCAGTAACGCGATCAGCCGTTGCGCTTGCCGCGTTGCGGACGCGTGCGTGGCCTGCGCAGCCGTATACATCGTCGCGAGCCCACACCCTGGCGGCAGTACGCCCGACAGCAACACGCCTTCGGTGCTGATGATCTCGGTCGATTGCGTGCAGCCAAGGGGATGGCGGGCATCTGACGTAGCCAGTCGCCGCATCGCGGTCGCCCCGTTTGCAAAGACCCGTAACCGGTCGGCAACTTTGTCCGCAATACCGAGGTCGGTGAGAACCTTCGCGACATGAATTCCAGCGGTTGACGTCTTGGTGTCGGGCACGAAGATCGCGTCCGCAGCGAGGAGGGCATTGCACAGATCAGCAGCATCCTTGACGCTCGCCGGCGGATCGCCGGCACGAACAGCGAGCGCCGTCTCGACCTGGCCGATGTCGGTGACCGAGCTGCGCAAAACCAGCCCTTCGTCGGCGAGCCGGCTGACCAGCGCGGCAGCAAGAATAATGACGTCGGTTGGCATGCCTGCGCGGAGCCTGTCGGCCATAGTGCCGACGGCACCGAACTCGCCGGCAATGTCGAAGCCGGTTTCGGCCTTCAATGTCGGCGCGAGGCTGCCGACCAGACTCTGCGCTGCGCCGCCGCTGAGGATTTTCAGGGTTTTCATCAGTTGGATTCCATGGCCGGGATCATCCGGTTAAGTGACCGTGCAGCGGGAGCGTATTGAGCCTTTGTTCGGACGGCAGCGTATTCACTCGGCCTTGTTGAAGTGCTTGGCGACGTTGCCCCATTTCACAATATCGTCGCGCAAGAATTTATCGAACTGTTCGGGCGTCATCGCCATCGGCAACTCGCCTTGAGCTATCCAGAGCTTGCGGAGGCCCGGCTGCTTGATCGCGGCGTTCACCGCCGTGTTCAGCTTGTCGATGATGAGTTTGGGGGTGCCCGTCGGTGCCATCAAGCCGAGCCAGATCGTGGCCTCATAGCCAGGCACGCCGGCCTCGATCGCCGTGGAGATACCGGGCAGCACCGTCGAGCGCGCCGTGCCGGTCGTTGCGAGCGCGCGGACCTGGTTTCCGGCGATGTTGGGCGCCATCGCTGGAACTGCGTCGATCATCATCTGGACCTGGCCGCCAATGACGCCGCTGCGGGCTTCGCCACTGTTGCGGTAGGGGACATGCACGACATCGATCCCGGCCATCGTTTTGAACAACTCGCCCGCCATGTGATAGGGCGTGCCTTGGCCCGACGACGCATAGTTCAGCTTGCCGGGCTCTGATTTTGCAAGGGCGATAAACTCCTGCAGGGTCTTTGCCGGCACGGCCGGGTGGATCACGATCACGAGATCGGAATAGCTCAGCGGCGCGATCGGCACCAAGTCGCGCATCAGCTCATACTTGCGCTGAGCCACCAGCGATTCATTCGCGGTCTGGGTGTTCGACATCATGAGGAGGGTGTAACCGTCGGCGGCAGCCTTCGCGACTTCGAGCGTCCCGATCACGCCACCGGCGCCGGTTCGGTTCTCGACCACGAACGGTTGGCCGAGGCTTTCCTGCAAAATGCTGCCAATTTGCCGCGCCGTGACGTCGGCCGGTCCTCCCGGGCCAAACGGAACGATGATCCTGACCGGGCGAGCTGGATAATCACCGGCTTGTGCATGCGAACCGGGGACCGGCGCGGCCATCAAAGCCGCGACAAGCGCAAGGGCAATCCGCAAATCAGTCATTGACCCGCTCCCCCGACTTTAGTCTTGTTTCTTGGTTGGAAGTCTAGCTGCAACCTGAAGGGGCTGTCGACGAGAGACTCCGTCTCCCTGGTCGGAATATCTGACGGGAAATTCTGTATCCAACTTCGCCATCAAGCGCGGGGAATCCAATGAGGGAACGTCTCGGGCCAACGCGCCGCGATGTGCTGATCGGCTCCGGTGCGGTGCTCGCCGGTGCCGCCTTTTCAACGCGGGTGACGGCCGCCGCACCTCCGGCCGAGCCTGTCACGCCAGCGCTGATCACGGCGGCGACGAAGGAGGGACAGGTCAACTATTACACCTCGACCGATCTGCCGGTCGCCGAGAAACTGGCAAGGGCGTTCGAGGCCAAATATCCGGGCATCGCCGTGCGCGTCGAACGGACCGGCGCGGAGCGCGTGTTCCAGCGCATCGGCCAGGAATACGCCAGCAACATTCATGCAGTGGACGTCGTGAACTCTTCCGACGCCGCTCATTTCATTGTCTGGAAGCGGAACGGCATTCTGGCGCCTTATGTCCCCGAGGAGGTCGCAAAGTTCTATCCGGATGAGCACCGCGACGTGGACGGTCAGTTCGCAAGCTTCCGCGTCTGGCTTTCGATCATCGCGTACAACACAAACCTGGTGAAGGCCGAAGAGGCGCCAAGGAGCTTCGCCGATCTGCTCGATCCCAAATGGAAGGGCAAGATCGTCAAGGCGCATCCAAGCTACAGCGGCACGATCATGACTGCGACCTACCAGATGCAGCGCGATCTTGGCTGGAGTTATTTCGAGAAGCTCGCCAAGCAGAACATCATGCAGGTGCAGTCCTCGACGGATCCGCCCAAGAAGCTCGATCTGGGCGAGCGAGCCGTGATGGCGGACGGCAACGAATACAACATCTTCCAGCTTAAAGAATCCGGCCGGCCGGTCGAACCGGTCTACGCCGCTGAGGGGTCTCCGATCATTGTCGGTCCGAACGGAATCTTCAAGGACTGTCCGCATCCGAATGCCGCGAAGCTGTTTCAGTCGTTCGCGCTGAGCCGCGAGGGGCAACAGCTCAATATCGAGATTGGTGGCCTGCGCTCCGTCCATGCGCAGACCCGGGAAAAGGCTGGACGCAAGCCGCTGAAGGAAATCAAGACGATGAAGGACGATCCCGCCGCGGTGGAGCGGGAAGGGGAGTCGATCAAATCGCGCTACACGCGCATCTTCCGCGTTTGACTGCGGTGACTAACGGAGCACGTCGATCGCCTGCCTGTTTCAGCGTTTGGCACATGGCCCGTGCCCGATTTTCGCACAGATTGGGCGGATAAAGCCCCTCGGCGGAGCGGCCATTTGATGTTACCTATTCGTCATGAACCAGCACGCCAGGGTCGACATCCGCCATTCCACTTGTCCGCACGACTGCCCTTCGGCATGCGCGCTCGACGTTGAAGTCCTCGATGGCCGCTCGATCGGCCGGATCCGAGGCTCCAAACAACAGACCTATACGGCCGGTGTGGTCTGCGCCAAGGTGGCGCGCTATGCGGAACGGATACATCATTCTGAACGGCTGATGTATCCGCTGCGCCGGACGGGCCCAAAGGGCTCCGGCCAGTTTGCGCGGATATCTTGGGATGAGGCTCTGGACGAAATCGCGGCGCGCTTCGATGCTGCGGAACGCGAATTCGGTGCCGAGTCCGTCTGGCCGTATTATTACGCGGGCACGATGGGGCTCGTCATGCGTGACGGCCTTAACCGCCTCTCGCATGTGAAAAAGTACTCGCGCTTCTACGCCACCATCTGCTCGACCATCGCCCGCATCGGATTTACGGTCGGGACCGGCAAGATCGCGGGCGTCGACCCGCGCGAGATGGGTGTTTCCGATCTCGTCGTGATCTGGGGTACCAATCCGGTGAACACTCAGGTCAACGTGATGACGCATGCATCGCGTGCCCGAAAGGAGCGCGGCGCAAAGATCGCGGCGGTCGACGTCTACAACAACGAGACGATGAAGCAGGCCGACATCAAGATCCTGCTCCGGCCGGGGACCGACGGCGCCTTCGCATGCGCCGTGATGCATGTTTTGTTCCGCGAAGGTTTTGCCGATCGCGATTATCTCGCGCGCTTTACCGATTGCCCGGACGAACTGGAAGCGCATCTGAAGACCCGTACCCCGGAATGGGCTTCGGCGATCTCGGGCGTTCCAGTAGAGGAGATCGAGGCGTTTGCGCGCGTGGTCGGGCAGACCAAGCGGTCGTTCTTCCGTCTCGGCTACGGCTTCACGCGCAGCCGCAATGGCGCCGCCCAGATGCACGCCGCGCTGTGCATTCCGGCGGTCACCGGTGCCTGGCAGTACGAAGGCGGCGGAGCATTCTTCAACAATGCTGGAATCTGGGGCTTCGACGAGTCCATCATCGAGGGGCATGACGCGATCGACCCTGCGACGAGGGTGCTGGACCAGTCCAAGATCGGCCGCATCCTGACCGGCGATGCCGAGGCTCTAAAGGGCGGTGGCCCGGTCAAGGCGATGCTGATCCAGAACACCAATCCGATGACGGTCGCGCCGGAGCAGGCGCTCGTGCGGCAGGGATTTGCGCGCGAGGACCTGTTCGTCGCGGTGCATGAGCAGTTCATGACCGAGACGGCGCAGATGGCCGATATCGTGCTGCCGGCGACGATGTTCATGGAGCACGACGATCTCTACTATGGCGGCGGCCACCAGCATATCTCGGTCGGCCCGAAGCTGATCGATCCGCCCGGCGAATGCCGCTCCAACCATGAGGTGATGCAGGCACTCGGGCGTCGCCTGAACGCCGTGCATCCGGGCTTCGACATGACCGCGCGCGAGCTGATCGATGCGACGCTGAAGAAGAGCGGTCATGGTGATATCGAGACGCTCGAGGCCGAGCTTTGGCGCGATCTGCAGCCTGATTTCCGCACCTCGCACTATCTCGACGGCTTCGCCCATGCCGACAGGAAGTTCCACTTCAAGGTCGATTGGGGTCGGGTCCCGGTCGGGGGCGGCGGGCTGATGGGGGCCTGGGAGCGGATGCCCTCGCTGCCCGACCACTGGACCATCATCGAGGAGGCGGACGAGCAGCATCCGTTCCGGCTTGCGACGTCGCCGTCGCGCAGCTTCCTCAACACCTCCTTCAACGAGACGCCGTCGTCGCAAGCCCGCGAGGGCGTGCCGACCGTGATGATCCATCCCGAGGATGCCGCGGGGCTTTCGATCGCGGACGGCGATGCGGTGACGCTCGGCAACACGCGCGGCGAGACCACGCTGACCGCGAAATTGTTCGATGGTGTTCGTCGCGGCGTGCTGGTCGCCGAGTCGATCCACCCGAACAAATCCCACATTGGCGGCCGCGGCATCAACATGCTGACCGGAGCTGAAGCTGTCGCCCCCGTCGGTGGTGCCGCGTTCCACGACAATAAGGTGTGGATCAGGAAGGCGTCGGCGGCCGCGTAAATCCTGCTTGCAGTTGATGCCGATCCTGCCGCAAATGTGAGCTGAAAACAGCGCACATGGTAGGAAACATGACCGACAACAGCGTCATTCTCGAAAAGCGCGGGCAGGCGTTCTGGATCACTATCAACCGGCCCGACAAGCGAAATGCCCTCAATGCTGACGTGATCGCGGGCGTTGCCAAGGGCTATCGCGACGCGCATGACGATAAGGACGTGCGCGTCATCGTGCTGACCGGCGCGGGCGACAAGGCCTTCTGCGCTGGTGCCGACCTCCAGAACAGCGGTGCAGCGTTCGCGATGGATCACTCGCGCCCCAATGTCGACTACGCCGATCTGCTGCGGCTGTCGCAGAACTCGACCAAGCCCGCCATCGCGCGGGTCGGCGGCGTCTGCATGGCGGGCGGCATGGGCCTGTTGTGCATGACCGACATGGCGGTCGCCGTCGATCACGTGATCTTTGGCCTGCCGGAGGTGAAGGTCGGCGTGTTTCCAATGCAGGTGATGAGCCTCCTGCAATCGATTGCGCCGCCACGCCTCGTCAACGAATGGGCGTTGACCGGTGAACCCTTTGACGCCAGCACCGCGCAAGCCGCGGGTCTCCTGAACTATGTTGTGCCGGCGGCCGAGCTCGACGCCAAGATCGATTGGCTGATTGGACGCATCGTCGACAAGTCGCCGACTGCGATCCGGCGCGGCAAATATGCCATGCGCGCGATTGCCTCGATGTCGTTTGACGAGAGCATCGCCTACACCGAAAGCCAGATCGCTCTGCTGGCGATGACCGAGGATGCCAAGGAAGGACTCAAGGCATTTTCGGAGAAGCGCAAGCCGTCCTGGCCGGGGCGGTAGGCGCCGCGACAGCGCGCGATGATGCGGTTCCGACAGGTCCGTGCGGTCAAAGAAAATCCCGGAGCCGGGACAGCTCGATGATGTGTTCCGGTGACAAGATCTCAGGGATCAGCGGAGCTTGAGCCGTTGTCCGGATCTCATAGAGGTGGCGAGACTTCTCCGGCTTGGCCATGAACTCCTGAATACATTCGTCGAGCGTGCCGTCCGAGACCATGTACGGCACGCGATCTTCGCGGCGCGAGTTGCCAAGAGAAGGCCATTTGTAGAGACGCGCCGCGGCGTCGAAATTCAATTGGGAAACGTCGTCAGACATGGGACATCGCAAACGACGATTATTGCGCCGGGCGACGGATCGCAGACAGGTCGGTCGCGCATGTCGGCTGATATTCCGCCGGCCGCAGCCATCTGGAGACGTGCAACGTCAGTAGTCCAATCAGGACGACGACGGTGACAACCAGCCTGGGCAAGAGATCGTCCTTCAAATTCGGGCTCCAAAAAACGTTCGAGAACGCAATGAAGAAAATCGGCTGTGATGCAATACGCTCTGCTTCCGTTCGAGACGCCGGCGGTGGCCAAAACTCGGCCGTTCCATCGCCCAAAATTCGGTCGATGCGATCACGATCATGGCCGCATCTTCTTGCCAAAGTCTACACGCGGCTTCCTTTGCGGTGCAGCAAATTCGGCGCGGCTATCCCGCATTCGCCTTGAGCCCGGCGGCTTCGATGCCGGCTATCGCGCAAGCTTCGTCGTTATCCGACGTGTCGCCGCTGACGCCGACCGCGCCGAGCAGCGTGCCGCCGTCGAGGATCAGGACGCCGCCGGGCACTGGCACCATGCGGCCCTGCGCGAGTGTGTTCACGGCGTCGATGAAATAGGCCTGCTCCTGTGCGCGCTGGAATAGCGCCCGCGATCCCATTCCCATCGCCAGTGCGCCATAGGCCTTGCCATGGGCGATCTCGGCCCGCATCAGGCTGGTGCCGTCCTGTGCTGCCGTCAGCTTCACGGCGCCGCGGGCGTCCAGAATAGTGACGACGAGCGACTTGAGCTTCTTCTCGCCCCCCGTGGCCAAGGCGGCATCGAGGATCTTGCGGGCAACGTCGAGGGTAAGCTCAGCCATGGGCCTCTTCCTTTGTCGGCGATAACTTCTGAGAGGTGGACTTCGCACAATTGAGGCTCATCGCCAATACGCTGGCGACGTGAAGCGGCGTGCGTCCGCTGCCGTCCTTGATCTGATGCCGACACGAAGTTCCATCTGCCACGATCAATGTGCCTTGATCCGTGCTCCGTACGGCCGGCAGCAGCGACAGTTCGGCCATCTCGATCGACGCCTGGTAGGTCTCAGCACCATAGCCGAAGGCGCCAGCCATCCCGCAGCAACTGGACTCGATGGTCTCGACACCAAGGCCGGGCACCAGGCGGAGCACCTTCTCCACAGGTTTGAACGCGCCAAACGACTTCTGATGGCAATGGCCGTGGACGACGGCCTTTTCGGCGATGGGCCCGAGCGGCAGCGCGAGGCGTCCGGCCTCTGCTTCGCGCACCAGGAATTCCTCGAACAGCAGGGCGCTGGCGTTGATCTTTTTTGCGGCCTCGTCGGATCGTAGCGACAACAGCTCGTCCCGTAGCGTCAGCAAGCAGCTCGGCTCGAGCCCGATGATCGGCACGCCGCGGGCCGCGAACGGTGCGTAGGTCGCGACCAGCCGGTCCAGTTCCGCACGGGCCTGGTCGACCAGACCCGCGGAGAGGAATGTCCGGCCGCAGCACAGCGGCCGCGCGCCATCAACTGGCTTCGGCAGATTTACGCGATAGCCGCCGGCGACCAGCACCTCGAGCGCGGCATCGAGGTTCTCGCGCTCGTAAGCGCGGTTAAAGGTGTCGGCGAACAGGACCACCTCACGCCCGCCTACCGGGCCGAACGCCTCGGCATCAGGCCGGAACGTGTCACGGCGAAACTCAGGGAGGCTGCGCTGAGCACTGATGCCGACAAATCGCTCGAACAATGTCCGCAACAGCGCGCTGTGGTTTCGCACATTCGCCAGCAAGGCGAAGCGCGATGCGATGTCGACGTAGCGCGGCAAATAGCCGACCAACCGATTGCGCAGCGACAGGCCGTGCTCGGCAGCGCGGGCCGCCAGCACCTCGATCTTCATCTTGGCCATGTCGACGCCGGTCGGGCATTCATGGCGGCAGGCCTTGCAGGAGACGCAGAGCTTCAACGTCTCCATCATCGCGTCGGAGGCTAGCGCGTCCGGGCCGAGCTGACCGGAGATCGCGAGCCGCAACGTGTTGGCGCGGCCGCGAGTGACATCCGCCTCGTTGCGGGTGGCCCGATAGGACGGGCACATCACGCCGCCCTCGAGCTTGCGGCAGGCGCCGTTGTTGTTGCACATCTCCACCGCGCCCTGGAAGCCGCCACCCGCGCCTGGATAGGCCGACCAGTCGAGCACGGTCTTCAATTCACCGACGCGATAATCCGGCGCAAAGCGAAACAGCGAACGATCGTCCATTTTTGGCGGATCGACGACCTTGCCGGGGTTGAGCGTGTTGCCGGGATCGAAGCGCTGCTTGACCGCGCGGAAATCGGCAACGATGCGCGCGCCGAACATCGCCTCGTGAAATTCGGAGCGCACCAGGCCGTCGCCATGTTCGCCGGAATGCGAGCCTTTGTACTCGCGCACCATCTCGAAGGCTTCCTCGGCAATGGCGCGCATGGCCTTGACGTCCTTGTCGAGCTTGAGATTGAGCACCGGGCGCACATGCAGGCAGCCTTCGGAGGCGTGCGCATACATCGTGCCGCGGGTGCCGTGCTTGGCAAAGATGGCGTTGAGCCGCTCGGTGTAGTCGGCGAGATGCGGCAGCGGCACCGCGCAATCCTCGACAAAGGAGACCGGCTTGCCTTCCTGCTTCATCGACATCATGACGTTGAGGCCGGCGGCCCGGAAATCGGCGATGCCCGACTGCAGTGCGGGTTCGACGATCTCGACCACGCCGCCCCATTTGCGCCGCGGCTTGTCCCATCCGAACCCGAGGTCGGCCATCAACTCGCCAAGCTGCTTGAGCCGGGCGAGATTGTCGGTCTGGTCCTCTTCGGCGAACTCGACCACCAGGATCGCGTCCGGATCGCCGCGCACCGCCACTGAGATGACCGGCTGAAACATCACGATCTCGCGGCCGAGTGCGATCATGGTGCGATCGACCAGCTCGACTGCGATCGGCCGCAGCTTGACCAGATGCTGGGCCGCATCCATCGCCTCGTAGAAGCTGCCGAAATGGCAGACGCCAAGCGCCTTGTTGCGGATCACCGGCCACAGCTTGAGCTCGACCTGCGTCGTGAAGGCCAGCGTTCCCTCGGAGCCGACCAGCAGATGCGCCATGTTGTTCGGCGCATTGCGCGGCACCAGGGCGTCGAGATTGTAGCCGCCGACGCGGCGCTGCACCTTGGGGAATTTGTCCGCAATCTCGGCCGCCTCGCGTTCGCCGAGATCGAGCATGTCGCGGAACAGGTTCAAGCCGCCATCGGGCGCATTCACCTTGGCGAGGTCGCGCGGCACCTCGCCGAAATGCAGCAGCGTGCCGTCGGCCAGTGCCGCGTCCATCGACAGCGTGTTGTCGCGCATCGTGCCGTAGCGCAGCGAGCGGCCGCCGCAGGAATTGTTGCCGGCCATGCCGCCGATGGTGGCGCGCGAGGCGGTGGAGACGTCGACCGGAAACCAGAGCCCGTGCTTCCTAAGCTGGCGGTTGAGATCGTCCAGCACGATGCCGGGCTCGACCACGCAGGAGCGGTTCTCGACGTCGAGCGAGATGATTAGATTCAAATGCTTGGACAGGTCGACCACGATGCCGTCGTTGACGGTCTGGCCGCATTGCGAGGTGCCGCCGCCGCGGGGGGTGACGATGCGCCCGTCATCGCGTGCAATCGCCAGCGCCCGCAGCGCCTCGTCGATGGTTCGGGGGACCACCACGCCCGCCGGCATGATCTGGTAGAATGAGGCGTCGGTCGCGTAGCGGCCGCGGTTGAAGGCGTCGAAAAAGACGTCGCCGGTCAGGTTCGATCGCAGGCGCTGCTCGAGCGGTGAGGCGTTCTTCATCCGAGATCCGATATGATCCACAGCGCGCAGGGCGCTTACCGCGAATTATGCATTATCGCGGCTTTTGAGTTACATTATGAATTCATAACGGGCAAGACTAGCCGCCCTGGCGCGCTGTCTCTGGCCTCGTGTCCTGACCTTCGGCCAGATGCTCCATCGCGGCGCTTCGCTTGTTGCGCAAGTGCTGGAACAGGATGTCGCTGAGCTCGCTTGCCGCGCGGCGGCGCAGGGCGTCGATGATCGCCTCGTGCTCGCGCATCGCTTCCGCCCAGCGTTGCCGCTGCCTCGCGAAATTGGCCGCGTAGCGAATGCGGCGGATCCGGCCCGCGAAGTTGGCGTACGTCGTTTTCAGGGTCTCGTTGCGCGCGGCCGCGACGATGCTCTCGTGGATGCGCTGATTGACCTGGAAATAGCCGTGCATGTCGCGGTGCAGATAATGCCCGTACATCTCGTAGTGCAGCCGTTCGATCGCGCTGATTTCTTCGTCTGTAATAACTTCGCAGGCCAATCGCCCGGCAAGGCTCTCCAGTCCAGCCATGACGTCGAACAGCTCCTCGATGTCGCGTTGGCCGAGCTGGCGCACCCGTGCACCGCGGTTGGGCAGCAGTTCGATCAGACCTTCGGCGGCCAGCACCTTGAGCGCCTCGCGCAGTGGCGTCCTGGAAATCCCCAGCATCTCGCAGAGCTGTCGTTCTGGAACGCGCGCGCCCTCGGGAATGTTGCCTTCGACCACATAGTCGCGGAGCCGCAGCAGGATCTCGCCGTGAAGCGAAGCTTCGTGGCGATCGCCGCCGTTGCCGGCGGCTGGCTGGGTGATCGGAACTCCGGCTTCGGGAATCGCGGATTTCATATTCTGAACAATAATTTGCCGGCGTGGTCGCGTCGATGGCCTCAATCGAATACCAAAAGTCGATTGAAAAGACAAAAAATGAATGCAAAATGCCTTACCGGTGGGCCGAGTGACGGCGATTGGGAGGTTCTTCATGCATCAAGGGCGCCATTTTCTACAGATTCCAGGGCCGAGCCCGGTCCCGGATCGCATCCTTCGCGCGATGGATATGCCGGTCATCGACCACCGGAGCGCCGAGTTCGCCGAGCTTGGCCGCACCGTGCTCGAGGGCAGCCGCAAGATCTTCCAGACCACCGGCCCGGTGGTGATTTTCCCATCGTCGGGGACCGGCGCGTGGGAGGCGGCGATCGTCAACACGCTGTCACCGGGCGACAAGGTCCTGATGGTCGAGACCGGCCACTTCGCCACGTTGTGGCGGCAGATGGCCGGCCGTTTCGGCATCGAGGTCGATTTCGTTCCCGGCGATTGGCGGCGAGGCGCCGACCCCACCGAGATCGAGGCTAGGCTCGCCGCCGACACTGCGCACGCCATCAAGGCGGTGATGGTCGTGCATAACGAGACCTCCACCGGCGCAACCAGCCGTGTCGCGGACATCCGCGCCGCCATCGACCGCACCAACCATCCAGCACTGTTGATGGTCGATACCATCTCCTCGTTGGGCTCGGTCGACTACCGGCATGACGAGTGGAAGGTCGATGTCAGCGTCAGTTGCTCGCAGAAGGGCTTCATGCTGCCGCCGGGCCTCGGCTTCAACGCGATCTCGGACAAGGCGCTTGCCGCGTCCCGGACCAACCGGATGCCGCGCTCCTATTTCGATTGGGAAGAGATGCTGAAGCCGAACGCCAAGGGCTTCTTCCCCTATACGCCGGCGACGAACCTGCTCTATGGCTTGCGCGAGGCGATTGCGATGCTGCTGCAAGAGGGGCTCGACAACGTGTTCGCGCGGCATCGGCGGCTGGCT
Source organism: Bradyrhizobium sp. ORS 86 (assembly GCF_045571475.1). NCBI lineage: Bacteria > Pseudomonadati > Pseudomonadota > Alphaproteobacteria > Hyphomicrobiales > Nitrobacteraceae > Bradyrhizobium > Bradyrhizobium sp. ORS 86. Next base: position 2,696,542 of record NZ_CP120699.1, read on the forward strand.
GCCGCCACGCGTGCGGCCGTCAATCAATGGGGCCTCGAAGTGCTCTGCCAGGAGCCGTCGGAATTTTCACCGGTGCTGACCGCGGTGTTGATGCCGCCCGGCCACGACGCCGATCAATTCCGCAAGGTCGTGCTCGACAATTTCAACATGTCGCTCGGTGCCGGTCTGTCAAAGGTCGCCGGCAAGGTATTCCGCATCGGTCATCTCGGCGAGTGCAATGAACTGACCCTGCTTGGCGCACTCACCGGCGTCGAGATGGGGCTGTCGGTTGCCGGCGTCCCGCACCGCCCGGGCGGCGTCGAGGCCGCGATGAGGCTGCTCGAACAGCGCGACCAGCGCAATGCGTCGCCGCATCTGAAGGTGGTCGGCACCTAACCACCACCGGTGGCATCCCGCACGCCGACGAATTCAGAAAGATCGCGGATCTGGAGGGGAGGATATGAGGCTTCGTTTCAAGGCCACGCATGTCGTGCTGGCCATGCTGTGCGTGATGTACTTCATCACCTATGTCGATCGCGTCAACATTGGCACCGCGGCCGGCGACATCCAGAAGGAGCTCGGTCTGTCCAACACCGAGCTCGGCCTGGTGTTCTCGGCCTTCGCCTATCCCTATCTGCTGTTTCAGGTGATCGGCGGCTGGGTCGGCGATCGATTCGGCCCGCGCCAGACCCTGTTCTGGTGCGGCATGATCTGGGCCGCGGCCACCATCATGACCGGCTTTGTCCACGGCCTCTTTGCTCTCTTCGTCGCGCGCTTCGCGCTGGGATTCGGCGAGGGTGCAACGTTCCCGACCGCGACGCGTGCCATGCAGTACTGGACGCCGGCGAGCCGGCGCGGCTTCGCGCAAGGTCTGACGCATTCGTTCGCCCGGCTCGGCAACGCCGTGACGCCGCCGGTCGTAGCCGCGCTGATCCTCTGGCTGACATGGCGCGGCGCATTCGTGGTGCTCGGTGTCGTCAGCCTGCTGTGGGGCATCGCGTGGGTCTGGTACTTCCGCAACGAGCCGAAGGAGCATCGCTCCATCACCGCCGCCGAGCTCGCGGCGCTGCCGGAGCGCCCGCGAGGCGCGAGGCCAAAGGTGCCGTGGGGCGCGCTGCTGCAGCGGATGTGGCCGGTGACGTTGACCTACTTCTGCTATGGCTGGTGCCTGTGGCTCTACCTCAACTGGCTGCCGTTGTTCTTCAAGAACAACTACAGCCTCGATCTGAAACACTCGGCGCTGTTCGCGTCCGGCGTCTTCCTCGCCGGCGTCGTCGGCGACAGCATCGGCGGCGTGATCTCCGATCGCATCCTCGAGCGCTCGGGCAATGTGCGCCTGGCGCGACTCAGCGTGACGATCGTCGGCTTTGCCGGTGCGCTGTTGTCGCTGCTGCCGATCCTATTCGTTCACGACATCACTGTCGTCGCGCTTTGTCTGTCGGCCGGCTTCTTCTGTGCGGAGCTGGTGATCGGCCCGATGTGGTCGATCCCGATGGACATCGCGGCGAAATATTCCGGCACCGCCGCGGGCATCATGAACACCGGTTCGGCGCTCGCGGCCATCGTCTCGCCGCTGGTCGCCGGCTTCGTGATCGACGCCACCGGAAACTGGTACTTGCCGTTCCTGATGTCGATCGGGCTCTTGCTGCTCGGCGGCTTCACGGCCTTCCTGATGCATCCCGAACGGCCGTTCGAGGAGGCCGGGGAACTGGTCTCGCCGGGAAAGGTGGTGGCCGCCGAATAAGCGGCCGCATGCTTCGCCGGGGCGCCGCGGGATATGCATGACTGACCCTCGCCGGGCAGAGGACAAACCCGGCGAATAGTGATATGCGAGCGGCTCACCAAGACCTAGGCAAGACCGGGAAGGACGCCGATGACCGTGCACACTGGAAGGCATTTTCTGCAGATTCCGGGACCGACCAATGTGCCGGATCGGGTGCTGCGCGCCATGGATATGCCGACCATGGATCACCGCGGTCCGGAGTTCGCCGAGATCGGCTTTGCCGTACTTTCGGCGATACAGCGGGTGTTCCGCACCAAGCAGCCGGTGATCATCTATCCGTCGTCCGGGACGGGCGCCTGGGAAGCCGCGATCGTCAACACGCTGCAGCCGGGCGACAAGGTCCTGATGTGCGAGACCGGGCAGTTCGCCGTGCTGTGGCGCGGCATCGCCGACAAGTTCAAGCTCGACGTCGATTTCATCCCGGGCGACTGGCGCCATGGCGCCGATCTCGAGCAGATCGAGGCCCGGCTCTCCGCCGACAAGGCGCACAAGATCAAGGCGGTCTGCATGGTCCATAACGAGACCTCGACCGCCTGCGTCACCTATCCGCGCGACGTGCGCAAGATCATGGACGCCCTCAAGCACCCGGCGCTGTTGATGGTCGACACCATCTCCGGCCTCGGCTCGCTCGAATATGAGCACGACGCCTGGGGCATCGACGTCTCCATCGCCGGCTCCCAGAAGGGCCTGATGCTGCCGCCGGGGCTCGGCTTCAACGCCGTGTCGGAAAAGGCGCTGGCGGTGGCCAAGTCCAATCCGGGAATGCGCTCCTATTGGGATTGGCAGGAGGTCATCAACATCAATAAGGCCGGCACGTGGCCTTACACGCCCGCAACCAACCTGCTGTTCGGTCTGCGCGAGGCGGTGAACATGCTGGAGGAGGAGGGCCTCGAGAACGTGTTCGCGCGCCACAAGCGCCACAGCGAGGCGACGCGCGCGGCGATCAAGGTCTGGGGCCTGGAGACGCAGTGCCAGGAGCAGGGCGCGCACTCGCCGGCGCTGACCGCGGTGCGCGTGCCCGATGGCCACGACGCCGACCATTTCCGCAAGGTCGTGCTGGAGAATTTCGACATGTCGCTCGGCACCGGCCTCAACAAGGTCAAAGGCAAGGTGTTCCGGATCGGGCATATCGGTCATTTCAATGACCTGATGCTGATGGGCACGCTGGCGGGCGTCGAGATGGGCCTCGATCTCGCCAAGGTGCCGCATCGCGCTGGCGGCGTGCTGGCGGCGATGGAGGTCCTCAAGGGACGCGAGGCAGCGCCAACGTCCAAGGCCGTTGCCTGAAATTGAAGCCGTAAAGAACAGAAGGAGCGAGACATGAACGCGCCCGCAACTCCGTCCGAAGACCTGATCTATTCCGTCGAGGATGGGATCGCGCGTATCACGTTCAATCGGCCGCAGGCCCGCAATGCGCTGACCTTTGCGATGTACGAGCAGATGGCCGCGATCTGCGAGAGCATCAACCAGGACCATTCAATCAAGGCGCTGATCATGACCGGTGCCGGCGACAAGGCGTTCGCCTCAGGCACCGACATCTCGCAGTTCCGTGCCTTCAAGACGGCGCAGGATGCGTTGGATTACGAGGCCCGGATCGACCGCGTGCTGGGGACGCTCGAGCAGTGCCGCGTGCCCGTCATCGCGGCGATCGCCGGTGCATGCACCGGCGGGGGCGCCGGCATTGCCGCGTGCTGCGATATCCGCATCGGCACCGAGGCGACGCGGATCGGCTTTCCGATCGCGCGGACGCTCGGCAACTGTCTCTCGATGTCCAACATCTCGCGGCTGGTCTCGCTGATCGGTCCGGCGCGGACCAAGGACCTGATCTTCAAGGCACGCCTGGTCGAAGCGCCCGAAGCGTTGGCGCTTGGGCTGCTCAACGAAGTCGTGCCCGATGTAGCGACGTTGCAGCGCCGCGCCGAAGAGACCGCCAAGCTCGTCGCCAGCCACGCGCCGATCACGCTCGAGGTGACCAAGGAGGCGGTGCGCCGCATCCGCCGCACGCTGTCGCGCGACGAGGGCGAAGACCTGATCCTGCGCGCCTATATGAGCGAGGATTTCCGCGAGGGCATGGACGCCTTCCTCAACAAGCGCGCGCCAAACTGGAAGGGTAAGTAGCGCCTGCGAGATCGGTCTGGCTCCGGACACGCGGCCCCGCGCGCCGGGCAATGGCGCGCAAGAGATGGGATTGGCAGGGAAGTCGCTCGTTCTCAAAGAGCTCGCCGGGCGGCGCGCAAATTGGCGGGATGCGTGCGCGCAACTCCGAAAAGGCACCCGGCCGGTGCGGCGCGATCGGCATCCGCGGAATTCTCATCAAGTATCATTTTGCGGGACTTCCCGCGATGGATGTCATTGATGCGCCGCTTGGAAAGCCGGGCTTTGAATCCGAAGCTGGGCCTGCTTTGCTTCCAGCGGACGCAAAGTCCAACATAGATGCAAGTGACGGCAAGAAGCGGATACCAGCCACTAAGTTGATGAGCTAATCGGCTTCGGAGCTCGAACTACACGTCACGCGATGTCCGAGTTATTGCATGCGCGGGTTGAGGTGAGCGACCACGCATCCCGTGACGTCGCTAACCATCACCCGTCCGATGTTGTCCATGAAATTCACGTGCATCGGAACGGCGATGGTTTCGATCCGATCGACGTGCGGTTGATCGCGATACTCACCAACATAATCTCGGATCCAGCGATCGCTCATGAATGAGGAGCGCCATGCTCGCCAATTGTGAAGATCGGCCGGGCTCCAGGCGTTGAACTCGAGGTGGACGATCGCCTTTGTTGCGATCGAGAGGGCCGCCATCTTCGCGGCGCCGAAGATCGTGTCGTCGCAGTGCATCGCCGCGGCCGAGGTGAAGACGATATCGACGGGCTCGCTCATCAGCGAGGATGCGTCGGCCATAGAGCCATTAATCAGGCTCGTTCCTGCCGGCACTACATTCTTCTGTCCCCACTCGATTGCGTGCGGGTTGAGCTCGATTCCATAGAGCTTGATTGATGGATCCAGCGCGTGGATTTCGCGAAGGTTGGCCCCTACATTGCATCCGAGTTCGAGGACGGAGCCGGGCTTTAAAGCCACCATTTGCTTCGCAAACCACCTCTTCAACTCGGTGGAGGCCGCATATCCCTCAAACTCCTTTGTTGGAAGGTTTCGGCCCCAATGCTTCTGCCAATAGGCAGAGTCTTTCGCCTTGGCGAGGACCGGGATCGGCATCGCATACATTGCCGCCCGCCAAAGATGATGCCGGATACCTGACGACAGTCGCATGTTCTAGACCTCGCTTTTGCGGCCAAGTTCGCCTTACCACCACACCCCCGATCGGGCAATCCCAGGGACGTCGGCACTGGGGTTCCACTTCGGGGATTTGGCGCCAGGGCACCACCTCGAAGGGTCAGGCGCGCCACTCACACCACCGTCATCTCGCGCCTAAGTTGGGGCGCGAAGATGGACTTGGGTATCAGCGCGTGGACGCCGCGCACGATGTCCACCACCTGGGTCACGCGGAAGCTCACCGCGACGCTGCACAGCGCGTAGGCGTCGAGCTCGCTGATCTTCGCCCGGGTCGCCAGAAACTTGATGGCGTTGCGCGCTGCGAGAACCATCGCGGCGTTCAGGTCCTTGTCGAGGCCGATGATAATCCAGTGTGCATCTGTCGCGGCGACCGGCCAGGCCAGGTTCTTCTGCTTGTGGAGAATAACCTGGATGCGCAGCTCCTTCATGCGTGTCTCAAGGGCCGTTAGCGAGATCTCACCGTCGCCCTGTACCGCGTGGCTATCGCCCGTATAGATCAGCGCGCCGGGCTTCCATACCGGGATGTAAAGCGTCGAGCCCTCGGACAAATCGCTGAGATCGAGATTGCCCGCGTGCGGCCCAGGCGGCACCGAACTGGTGACGCCGGGACTTAAGGGCGGGAAAAATCCATCGGGCGGCGCAACGCCCAAGGTGCCCTGGAACGGCTTCAACGGAATGGTGATGTTGGGGAGGAACGCGGCCTTCATGCCGCGCAGGTCGAGATCGACGTACTTCACCTGGCCTTGAGCATAGTCCTGCGGCAGCAGGCCGGTTCCCAGCGCGCCGGGATTGTTGAAGACGGCACCCCATTGATAGGGGCGGATCCGTTCGTAGCGGATCTCCAACACGTCGCCCGGCTCAGCCTTGTTGACGGCGATCGGCCCGATGATCGAATGCGGCCCTTTACCCGGATTATCGACGCGCAGCTTCGCCAGCGTGTCGATCGCTACGCCCGGCTGCATTTCATTGAGGAAATGCGACCAAGTATCCGGAAAGCAGATGAAGTCGCCGGAATCGATGGTGAGAATAGGTGCCAGATTGGCGTCGAACACGCCGAGCCGCACCGTCTCCTTCGTCGAGGGAACCACGTGCACGCGGCCTCCACCATGAGATTGGCGCTTTGGAATTGCGCCGGACTCCTGCGCCCGCGCCAGCCTCGCGAACCACGGCTCGACCGCGGCGAGCGCGCCCATGAAGCTGCTTGCTTGCAGGAACTTGCGCCGCCAATGGCCGCGCGCCGACAAATAGCCGTCGAGCGTCTCCTGTTCGACCTCGGCCATATGGAGAAGGGCGTCGCGGGCACGATCATCGAACGCGGCATCCTTGATGTCCTCGCGGATAATGCCCGTGCCCTTCTCGTCGCCGCAACCGAAGAGATTGGCGCAGACGTGATGACCAGCGTGGTGGTGAGCGTGCTCACTTCCGTTGCCGTGGGTCTCGGACATGATGACCCCCAAAGAAAGCGTTCGCGCGGCATGCCGCAATGGACCGCTAGCCGCGCTCACCCGCGATCAAACAATCCGCATTGGACGCGCAACCTTGCCTGGCGGCCAGATTGCGGAATTGTCGCGGACCTCTGACAAAGCTCGCGTCGCTTTGTCGTACGTACGAGAAATACTTCATTACCACGTTGCGCGCTTGCCGTCGACATTGAGGTTCCGTTCTGGATCAAAAGCTACCACGATCGAGCGGGCGATGACGCTTTGCGTCAGCCAATCCATGGAGGCCAGCCGCAGCCTGCACCGCCAACGGTCAGATGGCCGCCACGCTTACCCTCTTTAAAGTCACGCTTGGGGGATATTTACTCGAAAGACGCATCACGGCCTGCGCTTGCTGTTGGCCGTGATGAAGTCGGCGATCCGGTCGACGGCCTGCGTCTCGATGCCGTAGTAGCCGTGCGCCGCATAGGCCTCGCATGCGACGGACTTCGGTGGATCGCCACCGTTGACCAGAGCGACCTCTACCTTGGCGGCCTGCGTGAGGCGCTTTGCGAGCGCCGGCGCGTCAACCGCCGGCGTAAGCTCGCAGGCATCTTCGCTGTGCGAGACAATGAGCGTGGGCACTCTGATCTCGGACAGCGCCATGCTGATCACGCCGTCCGGGTAATCTCTGGCGATATCAGGGAAAAGTCGTGCGAAGGCGGAGCCTGGCACAATGCGGGTCACAGTGGACGTCAGCACCAGGCCATCGATCGAGCCGGCCGCAATGCCGTCGCGGCTGGCGCCGATGGCTCCACGAGCCGCCGACCAACTGCCTGCGCTGGTGCCGACCAGCCACACCGGGACATTGGCCTCGCCTTTCAGGTAGTCGGCAACCGCGCCTATGTCGATCGCATGGTCTTTGCTGACGCGGAAAGACGGGCTCATCCCCCTCGGCTGGTCGGAAGGGACATCGATGACTGCCACCATGAAGTCGTGCCCGGCGAATTTTTCGCGGCTGCGCACAAGGAAATTTCCGGATACGAAATCGTGGGCTCCCACCGGCGGAGGCGGCACCCTGTTCAGTCTGAGAATACCGTTCCCGCCGGCAAACAGGATCACAGATGCGATCGCATGGTCGGGTTTGATCAGGATGAAGGGTTGCTGGACGCCGCGCGGAGTCGGGATGGATACGATCGAGGCGCTTTCTCCGAAGGCCACGGTCCAGGTCGTGGGTGACAATATTCCGAGCAAGACAATCAAACGAAGCACGCGATTCATGGTGCGCACCGGTGATCCCTCGTCGTTCTGGTCGGGCTTCTGAGAGCTAAATGTAGCGTAACAGAAATATCCGCTCCGGATCAAAGGCAGCCAAAGATGGCCTGAGCTGGGCCCCACCGGGCCCCGCCGGCGCCGAGTGCGCCGGGCACGCCCGGGTTACCATTCGAAGTTGCGTGCTGCTATTCGCCCTTGCGCGCAATAACGATCGCCCTTGGCACTGAGTTGCCCGACGGCGCAAGCCCCTTATGCAAAAATATTTCGGTTTTCAAGAAGTGAAATTTGGTGTATAGATTTCGCCGTCTCACCCGCTTGAGGGGCGCTTCGCGATCGTCACGAGTGCTGGGTCGGGATGCGGTGGACGCCTCACGCGCAACTGACGAGTGCGCATGAGGCGGACGGCGAAATCGTGCAGGCCTGACGCCCTAGTGGCAGGTGTCCTGTTGCAAGATGCAATTGCGTCTTGCAACGGCGGTGACAACCAAGCCCAGTCTCGCCGGGGCGAGCACGTATAAGCCGTAACCCATCGCGCAGGGAAAGCCGGGCTTGCTCCGGTTACACCTGTGGTCCTACCCCCGAGCTTTCTACCAATGCTCGGGGCCCATGGGTGCGATCGGCACCCGGCTTTCCCTGCGCCCTCTACAAAGAGAGGGCTGAATGAAATGCAAAGCTCGGACAATTCATGTCGCGAGAAGGCGAACGTATGACTCACAGGCGGCGCCACATCCTCGCCGTCGTCCCGGCGGAGGCCGGGACCCATAACCCCGAATACATGTTGTTATGCGCCACTGGAACGACGAGTCCCGTTCACAACCTAAGCCGCGGCGTATGGGTCTCGGCCTCCGCCGGGACGACGCGGTGGAGCGAGCTGCGGCCTCGCGGCTCAAGCACCGGCGCCTCTGGAATACCGGATCACCCGCATGCGCTGACGATGACACAGCGCTGTTTGACAATCGAAGCCCGACTCCAACGTTGCCCTGGCTTTCGTCAGGACGACGATCGGCGAAATTGCTGGTCCTAACTCCATCGCTGTTGTGGCGCATTCGACGCGCCCCGCCTCATTCCAAAGTCATGCTGGATGCGGCAGTTCGCGGCTTGAACTCACATCCATTATCCGCACAATGACCGCACCAGTCTTGCAGGTTCTGCTCAGCCGAACAAACAATAGGGAAGAAAACACGTGGGACAGATTGTGAAAGTCACGGCTGCCATCGCCGCCATGCTGCTCAGCGCGCCAGCCTTCGCCTGGGAGCCGACCAAGCCGGTCGAGATCGTGGTCGCGGCCGGTGCGGGCGGCGCATCCGACCAGATGGCGCGCATGATGCAGGCGGCGATCCAGAAGAACAATCTGATGAAGCAGCCGATGGTGGTCTCGTTGAAGGGCGGCGCGTCGGGTGCCGAAGCGCTGATGTACATGAAGTCCAGCGAGGGCGATCCCAACAAGGTGCTGATCGCTTATTCGCTGATCTACATGCTGCCATTGTCGGCCAAGATACCTTTCAACTGGCGTGATCTGACTCCCGTGTCGGTGATCGCGCTCGACCAGTTCGTGTTGTGGGACAACGCATCCGGTCCCAAGACGGTCAAGGATTTCATCGCGGCCGCCAAGGCGGCGAGCGCGCCGTTCAAAATGGGCGGCACCGGCTCCAAGCGCGAAGACCACGTGCTGACCGTGTTCGTGGAGCAGAAGACCGGCGCAAAATTCTCCTACCTGCCGTACAAGTCCGGCGGCGAGGCTGCCACGCAACTGGTCGGCGGCCACACCGAATCCAACGTCAACAATCCGAGCGAAAACCTCGAGGTCTGGCGCGCCGGGCAGGTTCGTGCGCTCTGCGTGTTCGACAAGGAGCGCATCTCCTACAAGACCAAGGTCACCGACACGCAGTCGTGGAACGATATCCCGACCTGCAAGGAGGAGGGGCTCGACGTGCAGTACCTGATGCTGCGCGCGATGTTCCTGCCGGGCAAGGTCACGCCAGAGCAGCAGGCGTTCTACGTCGACCTGTTCCAGAAAGTGACGCAGACGCCCGAATACAAGGATTACATGGAAAAGCAGGCGCTGAAGCCGATCTTCCTCACCGGCAAAGACATGGTGCAATTCCTGGAGGATGACGACAAGCAGAACGCCACGCTGATGAACGAAGCCGGGTTCGTCGCGAAGTAGCGAGCCCGGGAATCACGGGCCGATTGTCTTGCCTTCGAAATTGCCTTGCAAGTGACGCACGCACAGTGATTACTGCGCCGCAGTCAGGTCGAACGTCCGGCGTGCCCATCGGGCTGGGTCAACGCTCCGTCGCCGTCGCTGAACTGTGAGGAGCGATCATGGCCAAAGCCGTTCTCGGGATCATCGGCGGATCCGGCATCTACGACCTGCCCGGCCTGGACAACGTCCGCGAGGAAGCAATCCAGAGCCCCTGGGGCGAGCCGTCGGCAGCGCTGCGACGCGGGGAGATGGCCGGACTGCCGATCGTGTTCCTGCCGCGGCACGGGTCGGGGCATGCCCTGTCGCCCTCCGACATCAATTACCGCGCCAACATCGACGTCCTGAAGCGGGCGGGGGTCACCGATCTGGTCGCGCTGTCCGCGTGCGGGTCGTTCAGGGAAGATCTGCCGCCGGGCACCTTCGTGCTGGTCGATCAGTTCGTCGATCGCACCTACAAGCGCGAGAGCTCGTTCTTCGGCAAAGGCTGCGTTGCGCATGTGTCGATGGCGCATCCGGTGTCGCCGCGTCTCGCGGGGCATCTGGCGGCCGCAGCCGAAGCCGAGGGCATCGCATTTGCGCGTGGCGGCACCTATCTCTGCATGGAGGGACCGCAATTCTCTTCGCTTGCGGAAAGCCTGACCTACAAGGCGCAGGGTTATTCGGTGATCGGCATGACCAACATGCCGGAAGCCAAGCTCGCGCGCGAGGCCGAAATCTGCTACGCCAGCGTGGCGATGGTAACCGATTTCGATTGCTGGCATCCGGGCCACGATGCCGTGACGGTGCAGGATATCATTCGCGTGCTGAATTCGAACGCCGAGAGGGCCAAGGCACTGGTCGCGCGTCTGGCGCGGGATTTCCCGAGGGAGCACGAGCTGTGCCCCATCGGCTCGGACCGTGCACTGGATACTGCGATGATCACGGCGCCAGTAGCGCGCGATCCCGCGCTTCTCGCCAAGCTTGATGCGGTTGCCGGACGGGTGTTGGGCAAATGAAAGTAGATGGACAACATTTCCGCAGCATCTGGCTCGAGCCCGACGGCTGGTCGGTCGGCGCGATCGACCAGCGGCGGCTGCCGCATGAGTTCATCGTCGCCAGGATCACCACGGCCGAAGAGGCGGGCGAGGCGATCCGCTCGATGCTGGTCCGCGGCGCGCCGCTGATCGGCGCCACCGCCGCCTATGGCATTGCGCTGGCGATGCGCGCCGATGCGTCCGATTCGGCCCTCGACCGGGCGGGCAAGATGCTGGCTGCGACCCGGCCGACCGCCATCAATCTGAAATGGGCGATCGATGAGATGCAGCGCGCGCTCGCGCCGCTTCCGGCTGCGGCACGGACGGACGCGGCCTATGCCCGCGCCCGCGAGATCGCCGAGGACGACGTGGCGATCAATCGCGATATCGGCCGCCACGGGCTCGGCCTGATCGAGGCGATTGCCGCCAACAAGAAGCCTGGCGAGCCGGTCAACGTGCTGACGCATTGCAATGCCGGCTGGCTTGCAACGGTGGATTGGGGGACGGCGACCTCGCCGATCTACCAGGCCCATGACCGCGGCATCCCGGTTCATGTCTGGGTCGACGAGACGCGTCCGCGCAATCAGGGTGCCTCGCTCACCGCCTGGGAGCTCGGGCATCATGGCGTGCCGCACACCGTGATCCCCGACAACACCGGCGGCCATCTGATGCAGCACCGGATGGTCGATCTGGCGATCGTCGGAACCGACCGTGTCGCCGCCAATGGCGACGTCTGCAACAAGATCGGGACCTATCTGAAGGCGCTCGCCGCGCACGACAACGGCGTGCCGTTCTATGTTGCGCTGCCGTCGCCGACCATCGACTTTCGTATCGACGACGGTCTCAGGCAGATTCCGATCGAACAGCGCGCGGCCAGCGAAGTCACGCATCTGACCGGGCGTACCGCGGACGGACGGATCGAGACCGTGCGCGTGGTTCCGGACGGCTCGCCGGCGGCCAATTTCGGCTTCGACGTGACCCCTGCGCGGCTGGTGACGGGATTGATCACCGAGCGCGGGGTGCTCAGGGCGGACCGTGCTGCACTTGCGAGCGCGTTTCCCGAACGCTCCGGCGTTAGCTGAAGGCCGCATTGACGGTGATTGTATCAGCACGCTATCCGAATCGTTGCCTTCGCAACCCAGACCGTCTCATCCATGTCTCATACCGAACTTGATATCGTCGTCGACGATCCGACCGCGCCCGAGGACGACTCGCCCGCGGTGGTCAGCAGCGGTGCCGTCGACGTCATCACGTCGCTGCTGCTGCTCGCACTCGCCGTGATACTGGGGTGGGACAACTGGCGCACCGGCGCATCGTGGGACTCGACCGGCCCGCAACCCGGCTATTTTCCGTTCTACCTCTCGGTCATCCTCGGTGCCGCCAGCCTCTACGGCCTCGGCGCGGCGTTCGTCTCGCGCCATGAGGCGGCCGAGACCTTCGTCACCCGCGCCCAGCTTCGCCGGGTGATGGCGGTGTTCGTGCCGACCTTCCTGTTCTGCCTCGCCACGCAGTATCTCGGGCTCTATGTCGCGAGCTTTCTGCTGATCGCGGGCTTCATGCGCCTGGTCGGCAAGATCGCGCTGTGGAAGTCACTGCTCACCGCGTTCGTCTTTACCGCCGTGATGTTCGTGACTTTCGACATCGTGTTCGACGTCATCATGCCGAAGGGGCCGCTCGAAGCGGCCCTCGGCCGCTAGCAAGCCGACGGGGTTTCGAGACATGGAAGCCTTCGGTCTCCTGCTGCACGGCTTTGCCGTCCTGCTGACGTGGAAGACGCTGCTCTTGATGATGGTCGGGCTGGTGCTGGGCATCTTCGTCGGCGTGCTGCCCGGGCTTGGCGGCCCCAACGGCGTCGCGATCCTGCTGCCCCTGACCTTTACGATGGACCCGACCTCGGCCATCGTGATGCTGTCCTGCATCTATTGGGGCGCGCTGTTCGGCGGCGCCATCACCTCGATCCTGTTCAACATCCCGGGCGAAGCCTGGTCGGTCGCGACCACATTCGACGGCTATCCGATGGCGCAGCAGGGCAGGGCGGCGGAGGCCCTCACCGCGGCGTTCACCTCGTCCTTCATCGGATCGCTGGTCGCCGTGCTGCTGATCACCTTCCTGGCGCCGATGATCTCGTCATTCGCACTGAGGTTCGGTCCGCCGGAATTCTTCGCCGTCTATCTGCTGACGTTCTGCTCTTTCGTCGGTCTTGGCCGCGAGGCCAAGCACAAAACGGTGATCTCGATGTCGCTCGGGCTGCTGCTCGCCGGTGTCGGCATGGACACGGTGTCGGGGCAATTGCGCATGACGTTCGGCTCTGCCGAACTGTTGCGCGGCATCAACTTCCTGGTCGCGGTGATCGGCCTGTTCGGGATCAGCGAGATCCTGCTCACGATGGAGGAGCGCTTGGCGCTGCGCGGGCACGCTGCCGGCATCAGCCTACGCGTCGTGCTCTCGGTATGGAAGGACCTGCCGAAATACTGGGTGACGCTGGTGCGCTCGTCCTTCATCGGCTGCTGGCTCGGCATCACGCCCGGCGGCGCGATCGCGGCCTCGTTCATGGGCTACAATCTCGCCAAGCGCTTCTCCAAGGAGCCGGAGAGCTTCGGCAAGGGCCGCATCGAGGGTGTGTTCGCACCTGAAACCGCGGCGCACGCCTCCGGGACCTCCGCGCTGCTGCCAATGCTGGCGCTCGGCATTCCCGGCTCCGGCACCGCGGCGATCCTGCTCGGCGGCCTGATGGTGTGGGGGCTCAACCCCGGCCCTCTGCTGTTCGTCGAGCACAAGGATTTCGTCTGGGGCCTGATCGCCTCGATGTATCTCGGCAACGTCGTCGGCCTCGTGCTGGTGCTGACCACCGTGCCGATCTTCGCCTCGATCCTGCGCGTGCCGTTCGCAGCGGTCGCACCGATGATCGTGGTGTCCTGCGCGATCGGCGCCTATGCGATCCAGAATGCGATGTTCGACATCTGGCTGATGCTGGGCTTCGGCGTGGTCGGCTATGTCTTCAAGAAGATCGGCATTCCGCTGGCGCCGTTCACTCTGGCGCTGGTGCTCGGCAATCGCGCCGAGGACGCGTTCCGCCTGTCGATGATCGGATCAGGCGGCGACATGAAGGTGTTCTGGTCGAACGGCCTTGTCGGCACGATCACGACGCTCGCGATCGTGCTGCTGTTCTGGCCTGTGATCGACAGGGCCTTTGCCGGCGTCACACGTCTGATGCGGCCGGCAAGGGCTTGAGATCTTAGACCACCTTGCGCTGCCGGAGCTCGGCGATCTCGTCCTTGCCGAAGCCGAACTCGACCAGCAGTTCCTCGGTCTGCTCGCCGAACTCCGGCGGCCGCGCCGCCATCTTGCTCGGCGTCCGCGACAGGGTCACGGGTTGCCCGACGAGCTGAAGGTGCCGGTTCTCCTCGTTGGGCACGGCTTGCGCGATGCCGAGATGCTTGACCTGGGCATCCTCGAACATCTGGTCGATCGAATAGATCGGCCCGCAGGGCACGCCGACCTCATTGAGTTCGCGGACCCAGGTCTCGGTCGATTTCTTCTCGGTCAGCGTGTTGATCTTCGCGTTCAGCGCATCGCGGTTCTTGGATCGCGCCGGCGCGGTGGCGTAGTCAGGATCGGTGATCAGGTCCGGGGCGCCGATCGCCTGGGCGCAGCGCTCCCAGATTCGCCCGCCGGTGGTGGCGATGTTGATGTAGCCGTCGGAGGTCTTGAACACGCCGGTCGGGATCGAGGTCGGATGGTTGTTGCCGGCCTGCTTGGCGACCTCCTTCTCCATCAGCCAGCGCGCAGCCTGGAAATCCAGCATGAAGATCTGGGCCTGCAGCAGCGAGGTCTGGACCCATTGGCCCTGGCCGGAGACGTCGCGCTCCAGCAGCGCAGTCAGGATGCCGATCGCGCAGAACAGCCCGGCGGTCAGGTCCGCCACCGGGATCCCGACCCGCATCGGGCCGCCGCCGGGCGCGCCCGTGACCGACATCAGCCCACCCATGCCCTGTGCAATCTGATCGAACCCGGGGCGCTTATGATAGGGGCCATCCTGCCCGAACCCGGAGATGCTGCCATAGACGATGCGAGGGTTGATCTTGCGGATGCTGTCATAGTCGATGCCGAGCTTGAACTTGACGTCCGGCCGGAAGTTCTCGACCACGACGTCGGCCTGCTCGGCCAGTCGCTTGAACACCTCGAGACCCTTCGGATCCTTCAGGTTGAGGGTCATCGCGCGCTTGTTGCGGTGCAGGTTCTGGAAGTCGGATCCGCCGCGCGGGCCGCCCGGCTGCTCGCCGCCGCCATCCTCCAGCAGGGCATCGATCTTGATGACATTGGCGCCCCAATCGGCGAGCTGACGGACGCAGGTCGGCCCCGACCGGACGCGGGTCAGATCCAGGACAGTGAAGCGGGAGAGGGCTTGGGACGCGCGAGGAAAGGGCATTGAGAACACCTCTTGTTTGGCGGGCCGTTCCGGATTCCGGCCTGTGTGGCTTAGCCAATTTGGCAGGGCATTCCAACCGCCACCCAACGGGAAAGGCTGGAACGAATGGCCGGTCGGAACGGCTACTCCGATCGAGAGCGCGCGTTGTCCGGCACGACGCCCGCAAATCTACGGAGCGCCCAGGGAACGGCCGCCGTTCTGCCATAATCTTTCCGGAAGCGGGTAATCGTCCTTTCGGCGTGCACCAATTAATGGTTTGCCAATGACGCTTGCGCAAGATTGCAGCAATCGACGGCGATCCGGCTGTGCTATCCTGCAGCCCTCGTCAGTTAATTCATCCCAGACAATTCATTTCCAGGTACAGTGATGCGAAAAGGTCATTTGTCGTCCGAGGATCTCGGAGTTTTCGGTTTTGATGATTGGGATGGTGCGGCATTGCCGGCGTCCACTGCGATAGCGGGCGGACCGGCCCTTCTGGGTGATCCCGGCGATCAATATCCGCTGGCAGCGAATGCAGCGGCCGCTCCGACGAACGCCAGCTCCGCCAAGCCGGTGGCGACGATCGCTCAACTGGCCGACTACCTCGTCAACGGGTTCTGGGCGTACAACAACACGATAGCCCACCATTGGGCGTCGAATACGATCACGTTCAACATCAACGGTCTGAACGCCGCCGAGCAGACGCTCGCTCTGTCTGCGCTCGAGGCTTGGCACGAGGTCGCCAACGTGACCTTCGTTCAGACCAGTTCGAGCGCCAATATCACCTTCGTCGACACGGGCTCGATGGCGGCCGTGACCAACGCCGTGTGGAACAGTTCGGGCATCATGAGCTCGGCGATCGTCGATATCAGCTCCGACTGGATCACGACCGACGGCGGTGCTTATGACGGCAAGACCGGCATCGACAGCTACGGATACCAGACCTACATCCACGAAATCGGTCACGCACTCGGCCTCGGCCACCAGGGCCCCTACAATGGCAGCGCGAGCTACTCGACCGACGCGATCTACGCCGACGACACCTGGCAATATTCGATCATGTCGTACTTCGCGGAAGATAACTATTCCGGAAGTTCTTATCGCTACGTCGTCACGCCGCAGATGGCCGATATCTATGCCGTGGACTCGATTTACGGCGCGGCGACCACGACGCGGACGGGCAACACCGTCTACGGCTTCAACAGCAACGCGGGTGCGATCTTCAATTTCGCCAACTACAGCCAGCCACCCGCTTTCACGATCTATGACAGCGGCGGCAGCAATACGCTCGACTGCTCCGGATACTCCGTCGCACAGACCATCGACCTGCATCCCGGTGCCTTCTCCTCGATCGGCGGCCTGATCCACAACATCGGTATCGCGACCAACACGATCATCCAGACAGCGATTGCCGGCAGCGGCAACGACTCACTGATCGCGAACGACTACGGCTGCACGCTGGTGGGCGGTGCGGGCAACGATACTTTGATCGGTGGAGCCGGCGCCGACCGGCTGGTCGCCGGCTCCGGCGCCGACACGATGACCGGCGGTGCGGGCGCCGACACGTTCGTGTTTGCAGCCGGGGACGTGACCGCGGCGAGCGGGACGCATGATCTGATCACAGATTTTGTCTCGGGCGTAGACCACATCGATCTCAGTGGCATAGATGCGATCAGCACGACCTCTGTGCAGGACGCTTTCCGCTTTATCGGTCTCTCGGGATTTGACCATACTGCGGGCGAACTCGACTACCGCTACAACAGCTCGCTCGGCGTAACAGTGGTGCAGGGCGACATCAACGGTGATGGCATCGCGGACTTTGCGATCGACCTGACGGGCAACATCGCGATCGCAGCGTCCGATTTGATCGGAATTCTGACCACTCCGACCACGATCGAGTCTGCTGGTTCAATCAGCCTCGT
This sequence comes from Bradyrhizobium sp. ORS 86, assembly GCF_045571475.1. Classification (NCBI taxonomy): domain Bacteria; kingdom Pseudomonadati; phylum Pseudomonadota; class Alphaproteobacteria; order Hyphomicrobiales; family Nitrobacteraceae; genus Bradyrhizobium; species Bradyrhizobium sp. ORS 86. The sequence continues at coordinate 2,713,838 of NZ_CP120699.1, forward strand.
CGAGATGGGTGCGAACTTCTACTTCAATCCTGTTGCCGGCGGAGCAGGTGTCGAGTTGAAGTATCAGGGGTCGTCGGTCATCTCGGGCCAATTTGACCCCTATGTGCCAGTCGGTGTGGAGCAGACGGCGAGCGGTTACGAGGTGGCGTTCAAGAACGCTGCGGCCAACCAGTTCTCGATCTGGAGCACGGATAGCAGCGGCAACTTCCAGTCTTACACGGTGTATGCCGGCAATAGCGCGGCGCTGGAGACGTTGGAGACGAGTTTTCACCAGGATCTGAACGGCGATGGCGTCATTGGCGCTACGATCACGACGATCGAATCCGCTGGTGCGACAAGTCTGGTCGAGGTCGGCAATAACTACTTCTTTGATCCTGTTGCCGGCGGTGCGGGTGTCGAGCTGAAATACCAGGGCGCGCCGGTCATCTGGGGGCAATTCGACCCCTATGTGGCAGTCGGCGTGGAGCAGACGGCGAGCGGTTACGAGGTGGCGTTCAAGAACGCTGGGGCTAACCAGTTCTCGATCTGGAGCACCGACAGCAGCGGCAACTTCCAGTCTTACGCGGTGTATGCCGGCAATAGCACGGCGTTGGAGTCGTTGGAAACGAGCTTCCACCAGGACCTGAACGGCGATGGTTCGATCGGCTTCCCGGTGATCGAAGCCGCGGGTGCGACCAGTCTGGTCGAGGTCGGCAACAATTACTTCTTCAATCCCGTTGCCGGCGGCACCGGTGTGGAAATGAAGTATCAGGGGGCGCCGGTCATCTCGGGCCAATTTGACCCCTATGTGCCAGTCGGTGTGGAGCAGACGGAGAGCGGTTACGAGGTGGCGTTCAAGAACGCTGCGGCCAACCAGTTCTCGATCTGGAGCACGGATAGCAGCGGCAACTTCCAGTCTTACACGGTGTATGCCGGCAATAGCGCGGCGCTGGAGACGTTGGAGACGAGTTTTCACCAGGATCTGAACGGCGACGGCGTCATTGGCGCTACGATCACGACGATCGAATCCGCTGGTGCGACAAGTCTGGTCGAGGTCGGCAATAACTACTTCTTTGACCCTGTTGCCGGCGGTGCGGGTGTCGAGCTGAAATACCAGGGCGCGCCGGTCATCTGGGGGCAATTCGACCCCTATGTGGCAGTCGGCGTGGAGCAGACGGCGAGCGGTTACGAGGTGGCGTTCAAGAACGCTGGGGCTAACCAGTTCTCGATCTGGAGCACCGACAGCAGCGGCAACTTCCAGTCTTACGCGGTGTATGCCGGCAATAGCACGGCGTTGGAGTCGTTGGAAACGAGCTTCCACCAGGACCTGAACGGCGATGGCGTCGTTGGAGTGTTAACGGCGACGCAATTGGCCGATAACCCCGCTGCAACGAGCCGCGCGCCTGCGTTGGCTGAGGCCAATTTTTTGTTTAGCTCGAGCGCTGAGCCGGACATAACCCATCCTGACACCAGCCGGTCCACGGGCGGTCCGCTTCTAAATATTGGAAACAAAGGAGGAGGCATGATCGGCAGCATTTCGCAGACGGTCTTTCAGGCTGCTCCTGATGATGGTCACGCAAGTCTGGACAATGCGAGCTTCAACGTCGCAGCCTGGGTGCATTACCTGAACGAGGTGCATACGGGCGGTTTCCTCATTCATTAGGTTGTTTCTCTCGCGAGGCGGGACGAGTTGCTTGCGACCTCGGCTTCTAGCCTGGCCAACATAGTTGTATTTGGTCGTCCAATGAGCTATCGAAGTTGTCTACCCGCGTGTCTTTGGGCGCCTGCCATCGGTAGTTAATTGCGATTTCTTTTGGGCGGGTTGCTGGGCTGGTGAGCTTCGAAGCCGGATGCCTGAGATCTCGATCGTTGCGCCGGTCTACAATCAGCACGCAATGACGTTGGCTGAGCTTGTAAGGCGCTTAGTCACCTCGCTCTCGAAGATCACGGATGATTTCGAGATCTTACTGGTCGACGATGGCAGTGCGAACGACGCCTGGCTTACGATCAATGATCTCGCGCGAGCAAACCCGAGGGTCACGGGCCTTCATTTGGCAAGAAATTTTGGCCAGCATGTCGCAATCAGTGCGGGTCTTGACCATGCTGAGGGGAAGTGGGTTGTGGTCATGGACGCGGATCTGCAGGACCGCCCTGAGGTTATTCCGGATCTCTACGCGAAGGCCCAGGAAGGCTATGACGTCGTTTTCGTCAACCGCGCAAATCGACCGGAGCGTTGGCTGTACCGTGTGTTCGCTGCCGCGTTCTACTTGCTCCTGAATGCACTATCGGGCGAAGATTACAATCGCCTGCAAGGGAATTTCTCTATTGTATCGGCAAACGCAGTTCGCGCGTTCCGTCGGCTGCGCGAACCAGGAAGGTTCTACGGCGGTATCTTGCGCTGGGTGGGGTTCAGGCACACTAGCATCGTAGCCGAACACGCTCCGGCTGGTCAGGGGCAAAGCAGCTACACGCTCGTCAAGCGCGTTCGCTTCGCCATCACTCTCATTGTTAGCTTTTCGACGCGGCTCTTGTATGTCTCGATCGTGCTGGGCCTGTTGATGGCATTGGCGAGCTTCGTGATGGCAATCCAAATTGTGATTGAAAAACTCGTTAATCCGAGTTACCCGCTGCAGGGTTGGCCAAGTGTGATGACGGCCATTTTCTTTGCTGCCGGCGTGACGAACGTCGGGATCGGCTTTGCCGCAATTTATGTTGGGCGGATCCTTGAGCAAACCAGAGGTCGCCCGCTTTACATCGTCGCCGAAACGACGTCGCGTTCCGAATTAACAGCCTGATTGAAGGCCTATTGCATGAAGCTGGATGGGAATCAGATCAGGGACTATTGGCGCAATCAGGCACTTACCTTCGGTGCCGATCATAGGGCCTCGTGGACAGACGTTAATGCGATCAATCTCGAGATCACCGAGATATCAAAACGTCTCCGCGATGGCATGAAGGTGATCGATATCGGCTGTGCCAATGGTTTCTCCACGAAGCAGTACGCGCAGCGTTTCAAGATCGCGATCAAGGGCGTTGACTACGTTCCGGAGATGATTGCCGCCGCAAAGACCGAGTTGGCGCAACAGCGTAGCCTCAGGGGGACCGCAAGCTTTGCGGTCGGTGACATCAACGGTCTAGACGAGCCGACTGCGTACTACGACGTCGCGATTGTGGCGCGGGTAATCATCAACCTCCCGGACCGCAACAAGCAAGTCGCAGCTATCCGCGAAGCGGGAAGGACGGTCAAGCCGGGAGGTCTGTTACTATTGTCGGAAGCGACGCGCGAAGGGCTGAACCGATTGAATTCGTTCCGCGCCGAATGGGCAATGCCCGCGATTCCGGAGCCCGCGTTCAACAACTATGTGGACGAAGATCTAGTCCGCTCCGCCGCTACGGAGCTTTTGGAGTTGGAAGAGATATCCAATTTCTCAAGCACTTACTTCATCGGCACCCGAATCATAAAACCACTGCTGGCTAGGATCGCGGGTGATGTCGTCGATCCGAACCGCGCGGATATGGAATGGAACCGGTTCTTTTCCATGCTTCCGGCGGCTGGCGACTATGGCACGCAAAAACTCTTTGTTCTGCGTCGGACGTGAAATCTGACAATTGAATAGGCGAGGGTCCGGGGTTGTGGCGAGTAAGTGACCTTGGTGCACAGCGATTCGGGCGGGCACGTCTCTGTCTGGCTTGCGGAACCGCTGAGACAGTTGGTCGTTGTGAGCCGCTATGGTCACCGGGCTGGCAATGTACGGAATGTGGTCATCTTACAGAAGCAGTTGACGATCTTCCGCTATATGCGCCGGAATTGGCGTACGCGCAGACCGGGTTTGACCGACTCGTTTTCGACGAACTCGCCAGGCATGAAGATGGCCATTTCTGGTTCGAGCCACGGAACCGCCTGTTAACAGGGCTTGCGGCTAGGTTTTTTCCGCAGGCGATGCACTATCTTGAAATTGGATGCGGCACGGGTGTGGTGCTGAGAAGTATGGTGAACTCGCGTACGTGGTCGAGCATTGCAGGTTCCGAACTGCATCCGTCCGGGCTGTCGCATGCCATTCGTCGGCTGGGTGATCGTGCCAAGTTCGTGCAGATGGATGCACGCCGCATCCCCGCGCGAAACGCGTTCGATCTCATCGGCGCATATGACGTGCTTGAGCACATCGTTGAGGAAGAGCTTGTAATCAGCGAAGTTCATGCGGCACTTACGGACGGTGGAGGATTCATCGCTGCCGTTCCGCAACATCCCGCGCTTTGGAGTGACGCCGATGAGGCCGCCCATCATGTCCGCCGCTATCGCCGGGGCGAACTCGAGCGAAAGTTGCGGGCTGCCGGCTTCGATATCTTGTTTTCTAGCTCCTACGCTAGCGTTGTGTTGCCGTTGATGGCGGCAAACCGACTCAGACCTCGGCTGCGCAAGCCTCGCGGCGAGGCGGTCGCCCATGAGTTGTCGGTGTCGCCAGCGCTCAACGCACTTCTACGCACGGCGCTGAACACTGAGGTCAGCCTCACCTTATCAGGCTGGGCATGGCCGGTCGGCGGGAGTCGAGTGGTCGTGGCTCGAAGAAAGCTTTAGCTTCGCGAGCCGCGGAGTCTGACGAAGGCAACCGTCGCAGGTGATCACTTCTGGTCGAGTTACAATTAAACGTTATGTCGCGAAAAGTCCGGTCGCCATTCCGGCGGGTTTGGGTCGGCGATATCCGCGGTCGCCGCCACTTGGCCCAGACTCCTCACTCTACTCGCCGTGCCGAGATCGCGATCCCGGCTAGGCTTGTGGCCTATGTCGCGAAGGTCGCAGTGCGGTGATTGACCGCATTCTCCCGTCGGGCTGTTCCTGGCACTTCGCGAACTGGCTCAGTTGGCCGGGCGAGGCGCTGTTGAGCTTGGGCGACAAGGCGCTGCCATCGGTACGATCGGTCGGCACCCTGGGATGCCGCTCGGGTGGTACCCAGTTTGGCGCCAACAGCCGCGCTTGCGCGACGTCGCCACGGAAACCTTGCTGGTGATGGGATCACGGATGTGCTGCCACGCTTCGCGCCTAGCCAGACTAGGGCGATGCGGCCGCCGTCCAAGGGCGGGACGGTCAGCCGGTCCAAACTTTCGATCTCCACGCTGCTGTGGGGTGCAGTGATCGTCTTTTCGGCATTCCCAGCCGAAGGCGGCTATGTCGCTGGACGCACGCCCGGTCGGCCAGACCGGGGCTCTGACTCCGTCGATGTCGGCGGTCTGAACCCGCTGGGCGGCCGACTCAGGAGCCGGCTAGGGGAAATCCGCTGTGGTCAGTGCGGCTATCGGCCCTGGCCGCCACCGTGGCTCGGCCGCTGTTCTCAGCCTCGCGGTCGTCGATGCGACCTGCGATTGCTTCGCCAATGGCAGAGCTGACCCAAACCGCCAGCCTCGGCCGCACCTGATCACCCGGCGTTGGCGCTGATCGGAGCGGTCGTGGGCGAAGGCGACGCTATCGCGCTGACGCTCGGCCGGGCGACTCAAAAGGTCGTTCGCCTGCGCCAGAGTGACACGCACGCAGGATGGCAGGTCAGTGCCGTGCGGGAGGTCGCCTTTGCAGAAGGCCGGCCACACCGAGACTCTCGTGCTGCAACGCCAGACAGAGCGGCCGCGCCGTCTAGCCGCTTTGCGGCCTCGGACTGTTTCGAGCGATCATGACGATGTGGTCGTAAGGTATACGGAGCAGGTCATGAAACACGCGGGTCTGCACATCGAAATCCAGACCGTTCAGCAGTTCCAGGTAGCCCCCAAGCCATCGAATATTCAGGCCAGAGTCAAGCTTGTTAATAAGCTTGACTGTGACGCGCTGCTGGGGAAGCCAGACATTGTCAAACGTGACAATCCTTCCATTCGGCTTGAGCAAGCGCTTCAAGGAAGCGAACATGGTAATGGCTTCACTGTCGGAAAGATGATGTAGCAGAGCCGAAACGTTAATGAGATCGAAGCTATGCTCATCCTGACCGAGGTCGTTTGCGGCGTTACCGACAATGAAGCGGCCGCGGTTGCCGTAAAACGCCCGGGCATAATCGACGTGCTTCTCGTTGAGGTCGATGCCCGTATAGTCGAGCGCAGGCAGGTAGGCGAGAATATTTGCTGGTCCGCACCCGACGTCCAGCATCTTCATGCCAGGCGCTGGTTCTAGGACCTCATTCACATAGCGCTTTATTGCATTGTCGGCGCCAAGCGCAAACATCAGCCCTTTATAGATCAACGGAACACGGACCAATTGATATAAACCGCTAATTCGTTGCGCCACATCCCGCTCCAGATCATCTTGCAGGTACGCTAGTTGAGAGACTCTGTAACCGCCTCGGGCGGATGAGACTAGCTGCTCCCGGTCAACCGGACCAGGGCTTGGCTCCGATTCCGCCGATGCTAGCGCTCCGAAACCGCTGGCGCGGCCGTTATGGTCACGCCTTGAGGATCCTGCCCAGCAGATCGCAAACCCGTTGCTGCTGGCTTTCGGTCAGCCCGACCCACATCGGCAGCCTGATCAGGCGCTCGGACAACGATGTCGTCAACGACAGGTCGCCATGGGCGCGCCCGAAGCGCCGACCGGCCGGGGACGAATGCAGCGGCACGTAGTGAAACACGGAGTTGACGCCGTTGTCCTTGAGCTTCCGGAGGACCATCTGGCGGTCGACGCCGGGCGCCAGAAGCACGTAGTACAGATGGCCATTATGCCGGCAGTCTGCCGGCACGATCGGTCGCCGCAGCAATGCCTGCCGCTCAAGCTCCTCCAGGCCAGCGTGATAGCGCTGCCACAGCGCGAGCCGTTCGCGGGTGATGCGTTCGGCTTCTTCGAGCTGCGCCCAGAGGAATGCCGCGTTAATTTCGCTCGGCAAGTAGGACGAGCCGACGTCCTGCCAGGTGTATTTGTCGACCTCGCCGCGATAGAAGCGGGCGCGATCGGTGCCTTTCTCGCGCATGATCTCGGCGCGCTGGACCAGCGCGGGATCGTTGACCAGCAGTGCGCCGCCTTCGCCTGCGATGACGTTCTTGGTCTCGTGGAAGCTGAAGCTGCCGAGATCGCCGATCGCTCCCAGCGCGCGGCCCTTGTAGGAGGCCGCGACACCTTGCGCCGCGTCCTCGACGACGGCCAGCCCGTGCCGTCTTGCGATCGCCATGATCGTGTCCATCTCGCAGCCGACGCCGGCATAATGCACCACCGCGATCGCGCGCGTGCGCGGCGTGATCGCGGCCTCGATCAGGCGCTCATCCAGATTGAGCGTATCCTCGCGGATGTCGACGAAGACAGGTACGCCGCCGCGCAGCACGAACGCATTCGCCGTCGAGACAAAGGTGAAGGACGGCATGATGATCTCGTCGCCCTTGGCGATGTCGAGCAGCAGCGCCGTCATGTCGAGCGCGGACGAGCATGAATGGGTCAGGAGTGCCTTGGCGCAGCCGGTCTGCTGCTCGATCCAGCGATGGCAGCGCGTCGTGAAGCTGCCGTCGCCGGACAGGTGCAGGGCACGCTGCACCTCGGCGATATTGTCGAGCTGCTTCCCGGTCATGTAAGGCCGGTTGAACGGAATAGGGTCAGTGGCCACGGTGCTGCTTTCAGGCCTTGCGATGTCAGTGAAATTCGGCGTGGAGAACGCCAGATAGGCGGTTTCGGCGGGCAGAATCAACGGCCAATTCGCGCGCAGCATCGGCCGGGGCGCGGTCCACCAACCCTCGACAATTGCCGCGCCGGCTGCTAGCCCGGTCCCGGTGCTGAGGGGGTTTTGCCTTGATGGACGAGGCACTTGAGGCGCATCGAAGCGATGGTCCGAAAGCTGGCATGGCGTTGAAAAAAGGTCCGTCGGATCTGCTCGGGAACTCGGCATGGAATGCGATCGCCTTCGCGGTCGCGGTGCTGCTCAACCTGGCGATCCTGCCGTTCGTGATCTTTCGTCTCGGCCTCGCCGCGTTCGGTGTCGCGGGGCTGGTGACGGCCTGCGTCGCGCCGGCCCTGATGTTCAGCAATGCGCTCGGTTTGTCGACGGCGCGCGAACTCGCGCAGAGGTTGGCGCCAGCCGATCGCGACGAGGCGCGGCGCTTCTTCGCGACCGCGCTGACGCTCGCCATCGTCGCGGGCGGCCTGATCGCGCTGTTGCTCGGCCTGGCCGGGGCACCGCTCGCGCGACTGGGATTTCATTTGAGCGGGCCGGCCGCCGACGACCTTGGGCTTGCGTTCGCACTGGCCGGCGCCGGCTGGCTGTTCCAGTGCCTGTTCGCGGTCTTTCTGTCCCTGTTCACGGCTCGACAGGACTATCGGCGGATCGCGTCGATCAGCATCACGGGCACTCTGGTGACGACGATGTCGATGCTGCTGCTGATCCCGCTGGCGCCGCGTTCTTCGACGTTTCTCGGTTGCCAGGCGCTGGGCTTCGCGACGAATTTTCTGATGGCCGTCGCCTGGTCGCGGCGCATCATCGGAGGTTGGCTCGCGAGACCTGCGCTCGATCGTGGCGCACTCCGCGCGCTCGCCAGGCTTGGCGGTTGGCAACTCGCGGCACAAAGCGGGGCGCTGTTTGCCGGGCAGGCGGATCGCTATCTGCTTGGGGCCCTGCTGCAGCCGCAGTTCGTCGGATTCTACAGTGTCGCGCAGCGGCTGGAGGAGGCGGTCTATATCGGTGTGCTGAAGATCGGCGAGATCCTGTTTCCGTTCTTCAGCACGCTACAGAGAGAGGCCGAGGATCGCAAGGTCGACCTCCTGCTGCGTTCGTCCTGGATCCTCAACGTGCTCGCCGCGAGCGCGCTGGGTGGCCTCATCCCGGTCGCCGGAGCGCTGCTATATCGATGGACCGGCGCCGAGGTGGCCGCGGAAGCTCAACTGGTGCTGGTGGTGCTCTCAATCAGTGGCATACTTGGGTCGAGCGCCAATGTGTTTGCGTTCTATCTGCTGTCGCAGGGGCGATCCGGCTCCAATGCACTGATCTCGCTGCTGACAGGAATCTTCACGCTGGCGACCAGCGCGATCGCGTTGCCGCACTTCGGCTGGCAGGCGGCTGGTTGGAGCACCTGTGTCGGTATGATCGCGCAGATGGTCACCACGGTCTTCCTGTTGCGGCGGACTTTCAGGCTTGCAGACATATGGTCGCGCGTCGTTCATTTCGTCCTGGCACCGCTCGGCGCCGGGATCGTCACGGCGCTGGCGCTGCGCGCCGGGCTCGGCCATGCATCATTCGACCACGCGCCGTCATGGTGGTATGTGGTGTCGCTGTATGCGATATCAGCGGCGATGATCTTCGTCGCCGCCGTCGCAGCATCGCAACTTGGCCCCTATCGCGCGGTCTGCTGGCGGGATCTTCGCGCCATCGTGGCACGCTTCCTGCCCATCAAGGCCATCTAGACATGTGCGGTATCACAGGCATCGTCAATCTTCGCGGCGATCCCGTGCAGCCCGCCGAGCTCTCGCGGCTGACAAGCTTGATCGCGCATCGCGGTCCGTTCGGCGAGGGCACCTGGTTCAACGCCAGGCGCAATCTCGCGCTTGGTCACCGCCGGCTCGCGATCATCGATCCGGGCGAGGGGGGCCATCAACCGATGGTGTCCGGCGGTGGACGCCACGTCATCGTTTACAATGGCGAGATCTACAACTTCCTGGAACTGCGGCGCGAGCTCGAGGCGAAAGGCGCGGTCTTCCGCAGCCAGTCCGATACCGAAGTGATCCTTGCCGCCTGGCAGGCCTGGGGCGAGGACATGCTGCCGCGCTTCAACGGCATGTGGGCGGTCGCGATCTACGATACGACCACGGACGAATTGTTCCTGGCGCGTGACCGCTTCGGCATCAAGCCGTTGCTCTATGCACTGACGTCCGAGCGCTTCGTGTTCGCGTCCGAACAGCGGGCGCTGGCGCGCAGCGGCCTGGTCGAGGCAACGATCGATACCGATGTGGCGCGGCGGTTGCTGCTCGATCCGTTCGGGATCGAAGGCAGCGAGCGGACCTTGTTTCGCCAATTGCGCCGCCTGCAGGGCGGCCACTGCATGTGGTTGCGGCAAGGGCGCATCGAGCTGCGCCGCTGGTGGCGGACCGTCGATCATCTGCCGGAGATACCGACCAGCGAAGCTGACCGGGTGGCGCGCTTTCGCGAGCTGTTTCAGGATTCCGTGGCATTGCGGATGCGCAGCGACGTTCCGATCGGCACGTGCCTGTCCGGCGGCTTCGATTCGTCGGCGGTGATCTGCGCCATGGCGGCCCATGAGAAGGCCGGGATGGGGCCGCGTGACAGCACTGCCTGGCGTCACGCCTTCGTCGCGACATTTCCCGGCGCGATCAATGACGAGCGACCGATGGCCGAGGAAGCCGCCGCCTGGGCGGAGGTCAAGCCAACCTTCCTCGAGATCGGGCGGTGCGATGCGCTCGCCGACATCGACCGGATCCTCGACGGCAATGACGACGTCTATATCAGCCTGCCGAGCGCTGCGTGGCTGATCTATCGCGAGCTGCGCCGCCAAAACGTCACGGTGTCGCTCGACGGTCATGGCGCGGATGAATTGATGGGCGCCTACCTGCAGGAGGGCCAATCCGCTGCATTCCGAATTCGGAACGCGGCGGCCGCGCTCACCTCGCGATTGCCGTTGGCACAGCGCGGCGTCGATGTCCTGCGGGCGCAGATGATCAAGCGGCAGGGGCACTATTTCCTGCGCGGCGGCCTGTCGAACATTCCCGCGCCACTTCCGCTGGTCGGTGAAGATGATGAGTTGCCGCGCGAATGGGGCGCCTTGAACCGGCGGCTCTATCGCATGTTTCACTCGACCACGCTGCCCACCATCCTGCGCAACTTCGACCGGCTGTCGATGGCACACGGGATCGAGGTCCGGATGCCGTTCATGGACTGGCGGTTGGTGAGCTATACGATGGCGTTGCCGGAAACCAGCAAGTCGTCCGACGGCTACACCAAGGTGGTGGCGCGGCAGGCGATGGCGAATCTGATGCCGGAGAGCATTCGTACCGCGCGCCGCAAGGTCGGTTTCAACTCGCCGATGCCGGAATGGCTGAACGGGCCACTATCCGGCTGGACCAAGGATTTGCTCGATCGCGACGTCCCGGCGTTTGCCGCAATCGTCGACGAAGCGCCGCTTCGCCAGACTGTCGAACGCTTGACTGCGGCGCAAAGTTGGGACTGGGAGACGGTCGGCCGGATCTGGCCGTATCTGAACATGAAATGGATGTTGGCCAGGTACGTGTAACCGATGCGCTTGTTTCAGAATAGCGGCATTTACCCATCCTATCTGCCGCGCCTCAACCAGCTCGCGCAGCACGCGTCACACTTCGAGGCACGGCGTGAGGTGTTTCTGCACGATCGCTTCGGCGCGCCGCACATCCTCAAACCGGTGCTGGACGGTGCACCAGACGCCTTCTTCACCAATGGCGACGATGAGGTGCTGCAGCGCCAGTGGGCGCGCGCGCAAGGGATGCCTGGGACGCCGGCGCTTGAAGCGATCCTGCTCGCGCAGATCGAGCACCACGGAACGGAGGTGTTCTACAATCTCGATCCGGTGCGTTACCCGAGCGCGTTCGTCGCCAAGCTGCCCGGCTGCGTGAAGACCACGCTCTGCTGGCGGGCCGCTCCGTCGGGCAGCGCCGATCTCTCCGCCTATGGCGCGGTGCTCGGCAACTTCCCATCGATCCTGGAGTCCTGGCGAGCCAAGGGCTGCCGCGCCGAATTGTTCTTCCCCGCGGTCGATCCTGTGATGGACGAATACGGCCACGGCGAGCGGCCGATCGACGTCGCTTTCGTCGGCGGCTATTCGCGGCATCACAGCGCGCGCGGCCGGACCCTCGAGCAGGTGGCAGCTCTGGCGGCAAAGCACGACATCGTCTTCTGCCTCGACGCGTCACGGCTGACGCGGCTTGCCGAGAGCGCGATCGGCCGATTGTTGCCGCTGGGAAAACACAGGCGCCCCGATGCCATCGCCGGCATCGCGAGGCCCCCGGTGTTCGGGCGCGAACTCTACGCGCTGTTCGGCTCGGCGAAGATCGTGCTCAATGGTGCGATCGACATGGCAGGGAGCGATCGTGGCAACATGCGCTGCTTCGAGGCGATGGGCTGTGGCGCGCTGCTGCTGTCGGATTCCGGCAGATATCCGGAGGGGATGGACCCCGAGCACACGATCGCGATCTACGAGACAGGCGATGACTGCCTCACTCGGATCGAGAATTGCCTGCGCGAGTGGGACGAAATCAAGCTGAGAGCCGAGCGGGGGCGGCGAGTGGTCGGAGATTTGTATGGCAAAGAGCGCCAGTGGGCTCTATTTGAAAAGCTCTTGGAGCGCCTCTAGGAGCAGGCATGCACGTTGACGGTCTGGTTTTCAGGATCAAGGAGATCGCTGACGCGGTTGCGCTGCCTGTCTATGCGCTGCGAGGGCGTCAGCCCTGGTCGCTCGGCTACTATACGCGGAAGAAGTCAAGCATTCAGACCGCGATCGACACCGCCGCGGTTCAACCGGGGCGTCCGCTGCCTGACGGGTTCGGCATCGGAATCGATGAAAGGGTCGTCGAATATCCATGGCTGTTCGAGCGGCTGTGCCGCGACGGCGTCGCGCTGGGGCGAATGCTTGATGCCGGCTCGACGCTGAATCATGAGTATATCCTTGGCCGAGATCCACTGCGCAAGGCGGACCTGACCATCATGACGTTGGCGCCGGAAAAGCGCTGCTATTGGTATCAGGGCTACTCCTATGTTTTCGGGGATTTTCGCAAGACGAGGTTCGAAGATGGTGCCTTCGACACCATCATCAGTATATCGACCCTGGAGCATGTCGGGCTCGACAACACGATGCTCTACACCGACGATCCCACGAAGTCAGAAGCCAACAGGCATGGCTTTGTTGATGCGATGCGCGAGTTCCGGCGCATCATCGCCCCCGGCGGACGTTGCCTGATCACCGTGCCATATGGGCGGTATGAGAATTTCGACTGGTTTCAGGTCTTCGACTGGGACATGATCCGAACCTTGATCGATGCATTTGCGCCGTCGTCCTTTGAGCTGGAATTCTTCGGCTATGGGAAGGCGGGCTGGCGGCGCGCGTCGGAGGCCGATGTTGTCAACGCAACTGCATTTGACCCGCATAGCGGTCGCGGCCGGCTCGACGACAGGGCTGGTTGCGCGCGCGCCATTGCCTGCATCGAGTTGATCAGATGAATCTCGATTACTGGCTGCAGCGGGTGGTGGGGCGCGCGACCTGTCGCCTGGGGGCGCGCGCACGGCTGATGCCGACGGCGCGGATCCGCAATATTCGCGGTGACAGCGACTGCATCGTCATTGGTGCGAACAGCATTATTCGCGGAGAGCTCTTGACGTTCGCACATGGCGGACGGATCGAAATCGGCTCGTGGTGTTATGTCGGGGAGAATTCGCGGATCTGGTCCGCTGGATCGGTGCGGATCGGCGACAGGGTGCTGATCGCGCATGATGTGAACGTCTTCGACAATCTGACCCATCCGGTGGACCATGTGGCGCGTCACCGGCAGATTCAGGAGATGTTTACCAAGGGCCATCCGCGTCAATTGGATCTGGATGAGCGTCCTGTCACGATCAACGACGATGCCTGGATCGGAGCCGGCGCATTCCTGATGCGAGGCGTTCAGATCGGCGCCCGTGCAATTGTGGCGGCTGGTGCGGTTGTCACGGCGGATGTTGCTGAAGACACGGTTGTCGCCGGAAACCCCGCGCGTCTGGTAAAGTCGATCCTTGAAAGTTAGCTTGGCTGGACCAACGGCATGATCATCTGGGTCACAGGCGCGAACGGATTCATTGGCCGCTATCTCGTCCGGGAACTGGCGGGGGCGGGCCATGCGGTCCATGGCGTCGGTCATGGCGCAATCGATGAAGCGGAAGCGCGTCGCCTCGGCCTGCGGACCTGGATCAACGGCGAGATCGATGCGGCCAATCTGAATGCGCTCTCGGTGGCGCACGGGTTGCCTGCGCAGGTCTTTCATCTCGCCGGCGGATCGTCCGTCGGCTTGTCGATCGAGCGGCCCTTCGAGGACTTTTCCCGCACTGTTGCGAGTACGGCCCGGCTGCTGGAATGGCTGCGCGGGTCCGCACCGGAGTGCGCCTTGATCGCGGCATCGAGCGCGGCCGTCTACGGGGCTGACCATGCCGGTCCGATCCCTGAAGACGCCGTCCTGGCACCGATGTCGCCCTACGGCCAGCACAAAATGATGATGGAACAGTTGTGCCAGAGCTACACGCGATCGTTCGGCCTGCATTGCAGCATCGTGCGGCTGTTCTCGGTCTATGGCCCGGACCTGCGCAAGCAGCTACTCTGGGACATCTGCTCGCGGCTGAAGGCGCAACCGGACGTGCTGACTCTCGGTGGAACTGGCGGTGAGATCCGCGACTGGATCGATGTTCGCGATGTTGCGAGGTTGCTGGCCAGCTTCGCGGCGCCGTCGACGCAGGCTTCATCCCGCATCATCAACGGTGGTTCGGGACGGGGGACGAGCGTCGCCGACATCGCGACCGGCCTCATCCAACAGTGGGGTACTGACACCGTTGTGCGATATTCCGGCGTCAGCCGGCCCGGCGATCCCGTCAGCCTGCTGGCCGACGATGCGAGCCTGCGCCGCGCCGGCTTCGATTGGCGGATTCCGCTCGACCGCGGTCTTGCCGATTATGTGGCGTGGTTCCAGGGGCAAGCGGGTGGCTGAGCCAGAGCCACTGCGCGTCGCATTCACCCATATTTCCCGGCGCGCGTGGGCCGGAGGATACAACTATCAACGCAACCTCTTCGAGGTGTTGAATCGATACCATCCGGGTGAGGTCCGGCCTGTGCTTTTCGCCGGCATGAACGATGATGCCGCCGAGATCGCGGCACTCGCTCAAATCCCCGGTGTCGAGGTCTTTCAGTCGCCGGCATTTGATCGAACAGGCCGCGGCCTTCTGGGTGCGCTCGCGCTCGGAATAGACGGTCCCGCCGCCGCGCAGTTCTGTGCGCGCGAGATCGACATCGTGTTCGAATCGGCACGCTTCTTTGGACGGCGGCTGCCCTTTCCGGCCATTGCGTGGTTTCCTGACTTTCAGCACCGGCTTCTGCCGAACCTCTTCTCCAGGCGTGCCTATTGGCAGCGCGAACTCGGATTCCGGATCCAGATCGCCTCAGGCCGTCACATCATGCTGAGCAGCGCAAGTGCACTCGAAGACCTCAAGCGCTTCTATCCTGGCGTAGCGAACGGCGTCTCCGTCGTGCGCTTCGCGACCGAACCTCCGTCGAGCTTGCTCACAACTGATCCGCTTGATGTGATCTCGCGCTATGGATTGCCGCAACATTTTCTCTACCTTCCAAATCAGTTCTGGAGGCACAAGAACCACCAGTTGGTGATCGAGGCGCTTGGTCTGCTCAAGCGGCGTGGTGTCGATGTCGTGGTGGCCGCCTCGGGCAGTACCCATGATCCGCGCGAGCCTGACTATTTCGAGGACACAATGAGGCGCGTCGCAGCGCAAGGCCTCGAATCGAGCTTTCGCCACCTCGGAATGATCCCGCTGGATCATGTCTATGCGTTGTTGCGAACGTCGGCGGCGCTCATCAATCCGTCGAAATGCGAAGGATGGAGCACGACCGTGGAAGAGGCCAAGTCATTCGGCGTTCCAATGATCCTGTCCGACATTGACGTCCATCGCGAGCAAACTGAAGAGGCCGCGCGATATTTCGCCGTCGACGATGCCGGAGCTCTGGCCGATCACATGAGTGATGTCATGGCGGACGCCGGCTCCGTAGCGGCGCGCCACCTTCAGGCGGGGCACGATGAACGAGTCAGGGCGTTCGTGACGGACTTCATCCAGCTTGCACGCGTTGCCGCGCATTCGAAGCCGGCGCGATAGATGTCGGGCGCTGCGTGATGGTCAGCGGGCGTCCAGATCACGGTCGAAGATTGAGCGCGGCATAATGTACCAGATCAGGAACAGCAATGCCGTGCCGTGGGTGAGCATGGCAACGGTCAGTGGCACGTTGAGGAAAATCTGCGGCAGGATCGACGACGAAATCAGGACAAAGTCGGGCGGCAAGCCAGCCGAAGCCTTGTTGCCGATCGCGACGATCAACCCACAGGCGAGCGCCGCGACGGGCGCGAGATAGAGGCCGACGGACGCGATGCCTTCGGTCGCGAACAGTGAGGCGTTAAGATTTCCCCAGCCGTATTCCTCCCGCATAATGACCGCCAGCGGTTGCTGGTAAGGACAGGTCAGAAACGTCTTGACGATGGATATCTGGCAAAAGTGCGTCAAGGGATGGGACGCGAAGAAATCGTTATAGATGTCGAGGGCCGACGACGGTATCGTGACCATGCGGACATTGACCATATCGAAATAAGTGAACAGGGGGCCGCTCGTCGTGATGCCGACAAAGATCACCCCGATGGTGATGGGCAGCAAGAGAGAGAGGATGGCGGCGGTCCGCGCCTCAAACACTCTTGAAGCCGCCCACATTGCAACTACCCATCCGGGCGAGAAGAACGCAAGCTTGCCCAATGTGATCGGATAGAACAATGGAAATAGCAGTATTGCGATGGCGGCCTTCCGGTAGGACCTCAGCGCCAGGTAGGAGGCGAACGCCAACGGCAACAGGGAGTTGGGAACGATCCCGATCAGGTAGCGTATCACCGCGGGATATTGCAGCTGTTCGCGAAACTCGTACATGCGGTCGAGCCATACGAGTTTGAAATGGTAGATCGAGGCGGCTGCGAAAGTCCCGACCGTGACCAGTAGTATCAGATCGAGGAGACGCAGGAACTTTTGGTGCGACAGTATGAAGACCTGTTTCGCGGGTGCGTTGATCAGCAGCGCGGGGAGGAGGAACGTGATTGCCGAGACCGCGGCTGACAGGGCTGCCAGTCTGAGGTTGTAGTTGAACTTGCTGAAGCTGTTGATCCAAAGGAATCCCAGGATCATCGAGTAGAGATAGAAGCCGACAAAGTAGCCGAGGCTAAAGCGCACTGTCGCGAAGAGGATCGCCGCCACGGAGAACGCCGCCGTGACGACGATAGCATAAGAGAGATGCTTCGGATCGTAGAGAATATAGACCTGATAGTTTGCCACTTTGACAAGCGACACACAGCACACCACGACATGGAGCGGGATCAGAGCAAGAAGGCCCGCACGGTAGGGCGCATACGGAGGAGTGGTTTCGACCGTGTAGGCCGGATTTGACATCGTGATGGGCGATCCCGTGGCCATTAGGTTACGCCGCGAACAGACGCTTGAAGTAGGCGATCGTCTCCTTCAGTCCCTCATCGAGCGCGACCCTTGGCTGCCAGTCGAGCACGGCCTTGGCTTTCGCGAGGTCCGGCTGGCGTTGCCGCGGATCGTCCTGCGGCAGCGGCTCGAAGATCAGCTTCGAGCGTGAATTGGTAAGTTTGATGACTTTTTCCGCCAATTCGAGGATGGTGAATTCCGAACTGTTGCCAAGGTTGATCGGGCCGGTACAGTCATCGTCGGTCAGCATCAGCCGGGTGATGGCCTCAACGAGGTCGTCTACATAGCAGAACGAACGGGTTTGCCCACCGTCGCCGAACACTGTGATAGGATCGCCCTTGAGCGCCTGTACGATGAACGACGACACCACGCGGCCGTCATCGGGCTGCATGCGCGGTCCGTAGGTGTTGAAGATGCGTGCGACCTTAATCGGTAGCCCGTGCTGGCGCCAATAGTCGAAGAACAGTGTCTCGGCGCAGCGCTTACCTTCATCGTAGCAGGAGCGGATACCGACCGGGTTTACATTGCCCCAGTAGTCTTCAGTCTGCGGATGGATCAGCGGGTCGCCGTAGACCTCGCTGGTTGATGCCTGGAAGATCCGCGCCTTGAGCCGCTTGGCGAGGCCCAGCATGTTGATCGCGCCATGGACGCTGGTTTTGGTGGTCTGCACGGGGTCGCGCTGATAGTGGATCGGTGAGGCCGGGCAGGCCAGGTTGAAGATCGCGTCCACCTCAACATACAGCGGAAAGGTCACGTCGTGCCGGACGGCCTCGAACAGGGGGTTCTGCAACAAATGCGCAATGTTGCGGCGGCTGCCCGTGAAGTAGTTGTCTACCGACACCACTTCGGCACCCTCAGCGAGCAAGCGTTCGCAGAGATGCGATCCGATGAAGCCCGCACCGCCGGTGACGAGAATCCTTCTGGTCTTGTAATGCTCAAACGCCATTGGTCGTCCAGTCCGTCTGTTTAGCTGTTGAGATGATTGCCGCGCGCGAGCGCAGAGGGGAGTGGTATCGTGCAAAGTTAGCCAACGGATATACCGGACAATAGTAATATAATACCATCACCCGGAAAATCCGACGTAACTGTCTCAAAACTCGCGGCGTCGCCACCAGGCCCGCGCTGCCCAATGGGCGAAACACCATCCAGACTTGCCCAGCGGCAAGCGCTCGACATTGCGGTAGATGTGCCAAACCCAGCCGGCGGAGCGAAGCCGCTGGCTCGACACCGAAAAGCCCCGGACGCGATATCGGGCGAGATCCTCGTTCAGCCCGCGGGCAACGTGGCCGCGCCTGAGAATGCTGAGCCAGAGACAAAAATCGTCATATGGCTCGTTCTTCATCGCGACCGGACCCGCGACCTCACGGTCGACCATCGCCGTCAACGTCGCAATCGAGGTGTTCTTCAGAAGTTCTTCGTAGGATAGTTGTTCCGGTACGGTGATAAGCCGGCCAGTGAGGGACCCGGCCTCGTTGATGCGGCGATAGGCCGTATAACTGATCGCGGCGGGCTTTTCCTTCGCGAAGGCGATCTGGCGTTCGAGCTTTTGCGGCAGCCACAGATCATCGCTATCCAGAAAGGCGAGGAAGCGGCCTTGCGCATGGTTGATCGCTGCCTGGCGCGCCAGCGCTGGGCCACCGTTGCGCGGCTGCCGAATCAGCTTGATGCGTGGATCGGACGCGGCATGCTGCTCCACGATAGCCGGTGTCCTATCGGTCGAGCAGTCGTCGGCGATCAGAAATTCCCAATCGCGTATGGTTTGCGCCTGCACCGACGCGATGGTCTCGCCAATCAATCCTCCGACGTTCCAGGACGGGGTGATGATGGACACAAGCGGCATGACGAGGCCTTCAACTCCTGGCCGACGTTGGTGTGATCGCGGACGCAAGCGTCGCGGCAAAGACGTCGAGCTGCCGCGGATCATCGATATAGAGTTCGCCGGGAACCGATTTCCGCCACGCCGTCTCGAAATAGGGCGCGGCTGTCGCTGGATCGAACGGCGGGGCAGCGAGCGCGTCGCGCAGGCGTTGCGGCACGTCCTTCAGCCTATCCGCCGTGAAGACCAGCGGGCAGTTGCGGTAGAACGCGTCACCCATCACGACGACCGGCCGGCCGAGCAGCACCCCTTCGGCTCCGGACTTGCTGTTGACCGAAACCACCGCGTCGGCGCGGGCAAGCACCGCGTAATTGTTGGTCTGCGGCGGTAGCAGTACGAAATTGTCGAAGCGTCGTGCCAACTCGAAGAGGCGGCGCGATGAGATGGCGCCGATCTGCGCAGGATGTTCCTTCACCACCAGTAAGTGTGTGTCCGGGATCGTCCGGAGCAGGAAATCGATGGTCGCGATCTGGTCGAGATATTCCGGTGAGCGTAGTGTCAGCGCCATATCGGCGGGAACGTGCAGCGGATAATAAACGAACCGCGCCTCCGGCATCGGCCGGTAAAGCTTCTTCAATCGCGTCGCGTTGAGTGCCATCGCGGCATGCACGCTTGCGTGCCGAAGATTGTGGCCGAATTCCTGGTGCTTTCCGAGTGCATATTGGTCCCAGAGCTTTTCAGCCAGGCGCTTTGAATTGCGCAGATTTGCCACCTTCTTGAAGGCGGCCGAATATTGGTGCCGGTCCTTCTGTGGGATAACGATGGCCCGCTGGTTCAGCGTCTCGTTGAGATAGGCACGCACTTCGGGTGACACGGCGTCCGCCGGCGTTGCCATGGTATCCGGCGCCGACAGACTGTCCAGCGTATAGTAGAGCCGGCCGCGAAAGAATGACGGCTCGATGAACCAGTTGCGGATGCCGCGCCTCCTTGCCGCGTAGAATGCGGCGATTACCGACAGGAAGCCGCCGAGCTCCTGTACCAACACAGCCGCTTGCGACCGCGCTGCCAGTTGGTCCAGCAACTGCTCCATCGCGTTGGCGTAGATCATAAAACGGCGTCGCAAGGCAGCGGTGTCGCGAAGGCCGAAGGTAAAGCGCTCGTGGCTGAACAGGAAATTGCTTCCGCTGAGCCCGTAGGCTGCGATTCGCGCATCGAACGCCTTGCGGTCATCGACCGGCGGCCCGCCGGCAAGCCCACTCCGGTACATATTGACGACGGCAATTCCGTGCGCCTGGGCCATCTCGGAGCTGCGATCGTCGAACGCGAGCAATTGTACCTCGCGACCAGCGCTGCGCAACCGCTGCGCGACCGGGATCCAGAACCGGGTCTGATATTGGGCCAGCGTCGTGATCAGGATGGTTTCGTCGGCGGACATGTTGGGGGTGGGAAGTTGCCTTGTGGTGTCCCGAAATATACAGTGTAGCAGGTTCGCGACGATCCGTTCGAGCGTAATGGTTGTGGACTTGGGGGCGAGCGGCCAATAGCCCATGTTGGCGGATACTACAACCATCGGAACGTGTCGAATTCCCGCGAAATGCGTAGTTTCCGGAAGGTCGCCGGATTGATTCGATGAACGCCGTGCAGCGGGTCATAATTCGCGTCGATGCCTCGGTCGCGATGGGGATGGGCCATCTTGCGCGCTGCGTCAGCCTCGCCAATGCGTTGGCTCAGAAGGGAACCAGCTCGATTTTCCTGATCCGAAGTCATGCTGCGGGGCTGGCCTCGCTGATTGAGGCCAACGGGCATGCAGTCAGGTTGTTGCCGGATCCAGAGCACCCTGCGGCGGTCACGTCATGGTTGCCAACAACATGGCAGTACGACGCGCAGCAAACGCTGGAGATGATCGGCGAGATCGGCCCGGCTCAATGGCTCGTCGTCGACCACTACGGTCTCGATGCGCGCTGGGAGCACATGCTGCGCGCAGGGGTTCCGCGCATCCTCGCTATCGATGACATGGCCGATCGTCCGCATGACTGCGATCTGCTGCTTGACCAAAATCTGGTCGCGGAGATGGATACGCGCTATCAAGGGCTGGTGCGTGCCAACTGCAGGCTCTTGCTTGGCCCACGCTTTGCGCTGCTTCGTCCCGCATTTGCTGCACTCCGCAGGGGGCTTGCAGCGCGCAGCGGAGAAGTCCGGCGCGTGCTGGTGTGTTTCGGCGGATCCGACCCTTCGAACGAGACCGTGAAGGCACTCGGCGCGATCCAGTTGCTTGCGACGGTCGCGCTCACGATTGACGTCGTGATCGGCGCGAGCAATCCGCATGTCGATGCGGTCTCTGCGCGGTGCCGCGAGTTGCCAGGTACCGAATTGCACCGGAGCGTAGACAATATGGCCGAGCTGATGGCACGCGCCGACCTGGCGATCGGGGCGGGCGGCACTATGAATTGGGAGCGATGCTGTCTCGGATTGCCGACGATTGCGATGGACATCGCCGACAATCAGGTTAGTGGCTTGACGGCGCTGGCCCGTGCCGGGGCACTGGAGTATCTGGGTTCGGCAGGCTCAGTCGGAAGCGTACACATCGCCCGTGCCGTGACGGCCCTGACGCGGGAGCCCGCACGTATGCGCGCGATGAGCGAAGCGGCGTTTGCGCTCGTCGACGGCGAAGGCAGCGACCGTGTCGGTACTGCGCTGGGGTCCATCTCATAGGCTTATAGGCCGGGCTTCGTTGCCGGATCGCCTGGGGGATTTTCTCTTGATTTTTCAATAGGAGATTGCGTCCTTCCAGCCCCGCTTTCGGTTGACTAGCGTGGGACTGAGGCCTATTTGGAGCAGGCGGTTGGGCGGGGTTGGCGCAATGGACCATTTTCGGATACGACCGGCTACGAAGGACGATACTCGGCTTTTGTTCGATTGGCGCAACGACGAGTCGACGCGGATGATGTCTAAGAACAAGGACGCGGTCGATTGGAGTGACCATTTGGGCTGGCTTGAACGACGGCTCGGCTTGGCGCAGCCGAACCTCTTTATCTTCGAGCTCGACGAAGAGCCGGTGGCCACATTCCGGATTGATGGCGAGGACCTATCCTATACGGTCGCGCCGGGGCGTCGGAATCAAGGTATCGCGAAGTTAATGCTGAACGAGGTCAGATCGCAGTTTGGGCGCCTGCGCGCGCATGTTTATGCCGACAACGTACCGTCGATCCGAGTAGCGCAAAACGCTGGCATGGACGTGGTGATCATCGATGTCTGAGCCTATGAGCGAACCTCGCCGCCGTCGATTGCGCGGTACCGGTGTCCGTAGACCTCTCGGGAGCAATTGATGACGGGGAGCGTCTCCATTGCCGGTCGCCTGATCGGTAGGTTGCATCGGCCTTTCATCATTGCCGAGATGTCGGGCAATCACAATCAGTCGTTGGAACGAGCGCTGGCGATCGTTGATGCTGCGGCAAAGTCCGGCGCACATGCACTGAAACTGCAGACCTATACCGCGGACACAATGACCCTCGATCTGGGCGAGGGCGAATTCTTCATCGATAACCCCAGCAGCCTGTGGCGCGGAACGTCGCTGTACAAGCTTTACCAGGAAGCTTACACGCCATGGGAATGGCATGCGCCGATCTTCGAGCGCGCTCGAGCGCTCGGCATGATCCCGTTTTCGACGCCGTTCGATGCGACGGCAGTCGATTTCCTCGAAGAACTCGGCGTGCCCTGCTACAAGATCGCTTCGTTCGAGAACACCGATCTGCCGCTGATCCGCAAGGTCGCTGCCACCGGCAAGCCTGTAATCATCTCGACCGGCATGGCGACGGTCACCGATATCGACGAGGCCGTTCGTGCGGCGCGGGAGGCCGGCTGCAAGGACCTGATCCTGCTCAAATGTACTAGCACCTACCCGGCCACGCCCGCCGACACCAACCTGCTGACCATCCCGCACATGCGTGCGTTGTTCGATTGTGAGGTCGGCCTATCGGACCACACCTTTGGGATAGGGGCCGGCGTGGCAAGCGTCGCGCTGGGCGCGACCGTGATCGAGAAGCATTTCACGCTCGCCCGCGCCGACGGCGGGGTCGACTCGACATTCTCGATGGAGCCTGCGGAGATGGCGGCGCTGGTAGTCGAAACTGAGCGCGCCTGGATGGCCCTTGGCGATGTCCACTATGGCCTGACGGAGAAGGAAAAGAAGTCGCTGATCTTCCGCCGCTCTCTGTACGTTGCCGAGGATCTTGCGGCGGGCGATGCACTGACGGATAGGAATTTGCGGATTATTCGGCCCGGGCTCGGGTTGCCGCCAAAATACTTCGAGACCCTGCTCGGTAAGCGGGTCGGACGCGCAGTGCGCAAGGGCACGCCGATGAGCTGGGATCTCCTGTCGTCGGACGAATCCGTCACGCAAGCACGGCAGCATTTGCCGAGGAACGCTCGTGGCTGACCAGCCTCATGTTTGCCTCATCGTTGACAATCCCTTGCGTGATCTTGAGGGATTGGTCCTGCTCGGCCGGCAGCTTGCAGCTCGAGGGGTAAAGGTCACTCTGGTGCCGATGTATGAGCAGGGATTTGACGTGCTCGCCCTGCGGCCGGATCTGGTGCTTGTCAACTATACGCGTCCCAACAATGCCGATCTGATCAAATCGTACAAGCGTGCCGGCATCTTGGTCGGCGTGCTCGACACTGAGGGCATCGGCGGCAAGAACAGCGATCAATTCGCGGAGATGGTCAAGAGTGCGGGCTGCACCGAGCTTGTCGATCTCTACTGCGTCTGGGGACAGGCCCAGCACGCGGCGTTCCTGAAGCACGGCACGGTGCCCGCGGAGCTGCTGCACGCGACCGGGTGTCCGCGCTACGATTTCTGCGCGGCGCCGTGGCGTGCCGCGCTGCCAAAGCCCCCGGTTGCGCCCGGTTATGTGCTGATCAACACCAATTTCCCAACGGTGAATCCGCGGTTTTCGACTGGCTCGTCGCACGAGGAGGAAGCGATGGTGCAGGCGGGCTTTACCCGCGACTTCGCGCGCGAATTCATCGCTGACAGCACGCGAGCCTATCGCGCGGTGCTCGACACGTCGGTCAAGCTTGCTACGCACTTTCCTGAAATCCAGTTCGTGCTGCGGCCGCATCCGTTCGAAAACCTGCAATCCTACGACGGCTTTGCCAAACTCCCGAATGCAAAGGTGCTGCAGAGCGGAACATCGCTGGAATGGATCAGCAGCGCTCGCCTGCTGATCCACCAGAATTGCTCGACGGCGATCGAGGCCACTATGCTCAACGTTGAGCCGCTCAGCATGGAGTGGTTTAACACACCGGCTTTGCGTCTGCAGGCAGCGACCTCCGTCAGCCGTAGCGTGGGGTCTGAGGCCGACCTGCTGGACCTAGTGAAGCGGGGGCTCGACGATCGACTTCCGCCACTTGCCAACGGAACCGATGAAGCACGTCGCCGGATCGTCACTGATCTTTATACCGCCGTTGACGGTGCCAGCGCCTCGCGCGTAACGGACGTTGTGCTCCGCACGATTAGCGCTGCGCGGCGCGGTGTGCGGGTCACGACATCTACGCCGCCGCCGTCGGCGCGCGGTCTTCTAGTCGGCGCGGTCCGGCGGACGCTCGGCTACAAGGCTAGCGCGGTGCTGCGCCGCGGTCTTGGTTCGGCCGAGACGGAACACCGCCGCGGTGGCAAGACATTTGCGCAAGACGTAGTAAACGCGGTTCTGGGGAGAATCGATGCGGCGTCGGCGGACGGGCGCAATTTCGTGGCACAACGCGCGACTGGCATTTCGCGGCGGACCACGCGCACCGCGAGCGGGCTGAGTCTGCAACTGACCGAGGCGAACTGATCCGTGCTACAACGCTTCCTGCGGAACACCGCCATCTCGGCCGTCGCCTTTGGGCTGGCTGGCATACTCGGTCTTTTTGCGGTTGGCGTGATAGCGCGGTCCTACGGAATCGCCGTGCTCGGCCTGATTGTGCTCGTGCGTTCTTTCCTGCCGACGGGCCTGTTGTCGCTGATTGATTTCGGCGCTTCCGAGATCGCTACCCAGGCGGTGGCGCGCGGCCGAGCCGGTGGTTGGTTGCCTGCAAGCGAAAAGGTGTCATTGCTCGCCGTCATTGCTGCCGTCGTGGGATTGGCGTCAGGTCTCGCGCTGTGGTTTGGCTGTTCCCTGATTGCGACCGTGTTCAAGGTCGCGCCGGATCAAATCCAGTCGTTCATCGCGATCCTCAGGGTGACCGCGCTGTTGCTGCCGATCACCTTCCTCGGTCTCGTGGTCGAGGGCGTCTTCAAGGGTCTTGAGCGCTACGCATGGCTGCGGTCGACCGAGATCGGCAGCAATGTGGTGTATGTCGTTGCGGTCTACGCACTGGTTTGGCGCGGAGCGGCTTTTGAATGGATCGCCTATTGGTATCTTGCAACGGTCGTTGCAAAATATCTGGTGCTGATCGTCGCGCTCGTGCCGATCGCGCGAGAAGCGCCGTTGCACCTTGCGATGTGGAGCGACGAGAGTCGACGAGATGTGCTTCATCGCTGCTGGCTGATGCTCAACAGCCGGATTGGCGGCGTGCTGCAGCAGACGGCGATACCGATCATGATCGGAGCGCTCTACAGCCCTACTCAGGTCGGAGCCTACGACCTTGCGATGCGCTTACCGCGTTTCATGAAAACGACGATGGCGCCACTCTATTCGGCGATTGTGCCCATCTCCAGCCACATCGACGAGACCTCGGACACGCGCAGGATGCAGATATTGGCGCGCAATGGAGTGGTCATGCCCGCGGCTATCATCATACCGGTGTTGGTCGTGATCGCGCTGTTCTCTTCGGATATTCTGGCGGTCTGGGTCGGCGCTGAGCATGCTAGCCAGTGGCCATGGCTGGCCCTGGGGTTGCTGCCTCCAGCGATGACCCTGCTCGTCAATAGCGGCCAGATCGCGCTGGCGGTGAGATCCGAATTCCTGCGCGTCAATAACAGGCTTCTCTATCTGCAGGTTTTCATCCAATATCTGACAACGCTGATCTTCTTGCGTTGGTACAACGAGATGGCGTTCATCATCGGCTGGGTAATCTCTTATCTCGTAGTGTCGCCGGTTGTTGCTCACTACGTGTTGCGCGAGATGCAGCTAAGTGCATCCCTGTTCTGGGAACAGATTGTGCGACACATCGTGGTGGCGGGAATCCTTGCCGTCGTTGTTTTGCTCTGCAAACTGCTCATTACGATCGACGGACTGGCGCGCCTCGTCGTCGTGGGGGGAGTGAGCTGTGCCCTGGCCTGGGGGCTGAGCGCCTACATTGCACTGTCGTCGAGCGACCGCGCAATGTTCGGCCGGTTCGTGCGCGCCATGACGCCGCGTTAGGGCCGTGGTCCGAGATTACGATGCGAGTTCGTGGGGGTTCCAGGTCCTTGCCGGTTTCCTTGCCCGCGCTGGTTGTTTTTGCTATTCCAATTCATCATGAGCGCGGGGCGCCACGCGACGCCGTGAACCAGACATTTCGGCCCTAAAATCGGATGCGACAAATGGGATTGATGTCCAGAACGCTTTGGCACGTTAACCGGTCACCGCTGCGGTACGCAGTTAAGACCGGCGTAAGTGCGTGGCACCTTAACGAGAAGCTCGAGCGTCGGCGGCAGGCGCAGGCACTGAGCGTCTCTTCGGCCGAGCGCTCCAAGGCGGATGACCTCAATCGCGACGGTTATGCCATCGTTACAGAATTGATGGACGCATCTATCCAAGATGAGTTCGCCCAGGCGGGGCTTGTCAGGTTGAAGAACATCGACACATCCGAGAGCAAGCAGACGTCGACCTGGAAGAAGTTCTGGGTCCGGCTGCTCGATACCGAGATGAAGGATGGCAAGCTGAGCGCGGATAACGTCTTCGTCCGTTACGCGCTACAGCCCGCCGTAATCAACGTCGTTGCGACCGCGCTGGGAGAAATCCCGTGGCTCGACTATGTGCTGCTATCATATTCGCGCCATACCGGCGAAAGCCTTGCTTCGTCGCAGCTTTGGCACCGCGACCATGACGATGTACGCGTAATCAAGCTGTTTAGCTATCTCACCGACGTCCAGGAGGATGGCGACGGTCCGTTTACGTTCCTACCGCGCCAATCGACCGACAAGTTTGGATATCCGCTCCGGCGCAGTCATTTTCCGGATGAGCAGGTGTTCCAGAAGGTCTCGCGGAGCGATATCAAGGTGATGAGAGCGCCGCGCCTGACTTCGTTCATGGTGGACACAGCGAAGTGTCTCCACATGGGCAGCCGGATGGAGCCCGGGCATGGCCGGCTACTGTACACAGCAACGTTCTTTGCCTTCCCACGCATGTATCCAGGTGGAAAGCAGCGGCCGTTTGCGTTGACGGCGAACACGACGCCGTTGGAGAAGCTGGTGATGGGTCTTTGACCGGCGCGCGAGGTCGCGCCGCATATTGCGCAGCGGTTCGCTGATGAGGATTTCTGTGGATTTCAAGCCTGACGTGAGGCGCGCGTCGCCGTTGGACTTATCGCGGGCCTACGCGATCGATGTGTTGCGCAGCCTGCGTCGTCTGGCATTCAAGAATGTGCGGCGCACGCACGATGTCGTGGACGCGGAATATAATTCCGGCGAATGGGGCCGGATCCTCGCGGAGCGCGCCTGGTTGCAAGAGCCGACGCTCGAGGAGTTCCTGGTTGGTCAAAACCAAGCACCGCGTTTGGCCAAGGTCGATGGCCAGATCGTTCGTATTTCGACCTGCGATTACTATCGGTATCGGCTCGGCGCGCTCTCGCAATTGATCTCGCGACACGCCGGCGGAGCGACCTCGCTCCTCGAGCTTGGCGCAGGCTTCGGATACAATCTGTTCTCGCTCGGCCTCGACCCGCGCTGGAGTAGGTTGCGCGGGCTCGACATAGCCCCGAACGGAATCGAGGCAGGACGGCAGATTGCCAGCCATTTTAAGCTCGATGATCGGATCAGCTTCAACCGTATCGACCTGACTAACCCCGGCGATCCCGCTTTCGTGGAACTCGCCGATGCGACGATCTTGACCTATTTCTGCATCGAGCAGATTCCCTACGCGGTCGCCGACGTCGTGGATCATATCCTGAAGGCGCGCCCTGGCCGCGTCATCAACATTGAGCCAGCGATCGACATGTTAGGATTTTCCGATCCACGAGATATTGCAAGTCGCATCTACATTCGATCCATGGACTACCAAACACGGTTGTGGACGCTGCTCGATGAGTTGGAGCGCAAGGGACGCATTCGTGTGATCGCGAGGGAGCGCATGAGTTTCGCGCCCACGCTGCATAATGATGGACTACTCTACACTTGGGAGCCGCTGAGGGACTCGGACTGACCTCGGGATAGCCTGGGCTTTTGTATCGACGGGGAAGAGATGCACGTCCCATGGTGGTGGAGCTTGGATAGCTTGTTTTCGGCAATGATCTGTATCGTGGTCGCCAGCCTTGTGCTTGCAGCCATGGGGCGGATCGCGACAAGTCGGCCCGCCCTTCTTCTGATCGTGTTCTTTTTCTTCTTTGCGTTTGCCTGGCGGCTTGTCTCGGTTCTCTACATCGATGTATTTGGTCCGGTTTACTCCGAACAACTGGAACGGCAGATCGGTCCCGGTCTCGCAGTCCTGCCGCTCGCGGCGTCCCAGGGGCTGGTCATCGTAGCACTGCTCTACTCCTTTCGACCGCGACGGCTGCACGCGCTCTCGGACGAATCTGTCATCCGGCTCTCTGGCTTGCTTAAGGCCGGAAGATGGGACTTGTCCGATCTGGCTTTTCGCACTGTTGGGTTGTTCGTGCTTGCGCTCTGGGTGGAACTGCTCGTGAAAGGACACATTCCGTTGTTCGCGGGGACCGAGCGGTTTAGTTATTCTCAACTTTATGGCGGTCCCTTGCATCAACGTCTGTTGCAATGGGGGCCAATGCTGGCGTTTCAGCTTGGCATTCTGCTGACGCTTCCCGCTCTCCACGACAGGCCGCTGGACCGCCGGTTTGGGCTGTTGTTCGGCGCCCTGATGCTATATCTGTTTGCGGTCGGACATCGCTTTTCATCGTTCTATCTGTATCTCTCGTTCCTCATCATACCGTTGGGAGCCGTCCTGCTCGGGCGTCAGTCGACCGGACGATCCTTCGTGAAAGTGTTGCGCAGTTTCTGGCTGCCGGGACTTGGTTTTCTTGTTCTGGTTGGAGCGGCGCTCACCTATTCGTACGCCGTCGTTCGGGGCGGCGAGGTGGCCGCGGTTCAAGCCAAGCTGGTGCAGCGCATCCTCGTGCAGCAGGGCGAGATGTGGTGGATGACGTACGAGCGTGTCTTTCTGCATGGCGACTGGAACACCAACATTGCCGCCTTCAAGCTGTTTGTTGCTCCCTTCAATCCGAATCGCAACTCGACCATGCAATTCCTGATGGAGATGGGACTCCCACTCGAACGCGCTCAGTTCATCCTCCAGCAGGGATCGGCCTACACTGGCGGCTGGCCCGAAGTGCTCTTCGAGCTGGGAGGGCCGATCGAAGGTTTTTGTCTGGTTGCCATTTCGGCCACATTATTTTCTGAATTCATGTTCTTGCTGGTGCGCTGCATCGTCGAGGAGCGTTATGCCACATGCTTTTTCCTGACCCCGATCTTGTATGCGGTCACGATCTTCCTTGCGTCGGGTATGGTCAATTCCTTCATACAGTTCACTTTTATGGTGAAGCTGGCCGCTGCCGTTTTCGCGTATGTTCTGGAGGATAGATGGCGGCGGAGCTTGATCAAGTCTGCATCGCCGGACGCCGGCGGACGCCTTGCGAACAACGAAAGGGGACCGCAGCATGACTGTATTGCAAGCGCGGATATCAGTCGCTGAGTATTTTGGCGAGCTGTCCACGTTTCTTGGTCGTTCGGTTCGGATGCGGTTGATTACGATTCTGTCGGGCACGCTGGCAGCGATGCTGGTCGCATTCTTCGTCAGTCGAATGTTGCCCGCCACCTACAACGCGACTGCCACTGTTCGCCTCGCTCGTCTCGACGGCGCGGATCTGATGACACCGCAGGCGACGGCTATCCACATGAATTCCCGGCCGTTTCTGCTCAGGGCTCTCGATGCCACGGACCTGCCGGAGAGCAGCGGCGACCGTGGTCGGAATCTTATCCTGGACACCTTCAACGCACGACCCGAAACATCGGGCTCATTGATGCTCTTCGCAACAGCGGCGAGCGAGCAGCAGGCCCGCAGTGCAGTGGAGGCTGCGGTACGCCAGTTGAACCAGGACCAGGAAAAGCTGCGTGATCCTCTGCTTTCAGAACTCAACGGCCAGCTCGCTCTGGCCGATACAAACGTCGCCAGCCTGACGCGAATTCGAGAATTTCTGGCAACGGCCGATTCAACTGCACCGTCCGCATCGGGCGATCCCTCTTCGCTGGCGTTTCGGCGGATGTGGCTGCTTGATCTGACGGCGAGAAACGAGGAAAAGCTGGCCGCCGCAGCGGCAGAACGGCGTGCGCTGGCAGCGCGAATCGGGCCCACAAAGACTTATCCGGCTTCGCTCAGCGAGGATGTGACGATCACCCAGGTATCGCCGCGGCCGGTCCGACATGCGATCTTCGCGGGGGCGATCGCGTTGCTGGTCCTGCTGCTGTACGCCATGGTCCGCATGCCGGGCCCCGCCCGCGCGGACTAAGGATCGTCAATCATGTCGAGCCAAGCGGCAATCTTGCCCCGGATCATCGTCCATCTGCGGTAGCGCACCCAGTCGGCCATCCGTCCTGCGAGGAGACTTCGCGTTGAAACAAGCCGTCGTACTAGTGGGCGGACTGGGGACCCGGCTGGGCGAACGGACGCGCACCGTGCCGAAGCCGCTGCTGGAGGTCGGCGGTAGGCCGTTCCTCGACTATATCTTGGACGAACTTACGCGCTACGGCAGCATCGAGAGCATCCTGCTGCTGGCCGGTCACCGGGCCGAGCAGGTGGTCGGCCAATATGACGGCCGGCCCTGGCGGGCGGCGACGATCTCCGTGATTACGGAACCAGGCCAGCTCGGTACCGGCGGCGCGCTGAAGCACGCGGCGCCTCGGCTGGCTGACCGATTCTTCCTGCTCAATGGTGACTCCTTTTTCGACTTCAACCTCCTCGAGCTCGCGGTGGAAGCGGCCAGGTCCGCAGCCACTGTGCAGATGGCGCTAAAGCGTGACCAAGCCGGTGACCGCTATGGCCGAGTTTTGCTCGAACGCGACGTGGTGCGGAGCTTCCTGCCAGCCGGCGCGCAACCGAACGGTCCGGTCAATTCAGGCGTCTATTGCGTCGACCGCCGGATTCTTGATCTCATCGACGAAGTACCATGTTCGCTTGAGCAGCGCGTCTTCCCAATCCTGGTCGCGCGCGAGCAATTGCGCGCTACGCTCTACGACGGCTTCTTTATTGATATCGGAATCCCAACCGACTTCGCCCGCGCACAAGTCGAGATGCCAGCAGCGCTGTGCCGGCCGGCGGTGTTCTTCGATCGCGACGGCGTACTTAACGTCGATAAGAACTACGTCCACAAGGTCGAGGACTTCGAATGGATCACCGGCGCGCGCGAGGCGATCAAGCTATGCAATGACCGCGGCTATCTGACCTTCGTGGTGACAAACCAGGCTGGCGTTGCGCGCGGCTACTACGGGACCGATGCGGTTCACCGACTGCATGACTGGATGGCCTGCCAGCTCGCCGAGGTCGGTGCCCATATCGAGCAATTTCAGTACTGTCCTTTTCACGAGGAAGGCGTCGTCGAAGAATTTCGTCGCAGCAGCGACCGACGCAAGCCTGCGCCGGGCATGATCCTCGATTGCTTCAAGGGCTGGCCGGTGCGCATAGAAGGGAGCCTGCTCATCGGAGACCAACCGCATGACGTCCAGGCCGCCATCGCCGCCGGGATAGAAGGCCATCTGTTTGCAGGCGGTGATCTCTCAAGCTTCATCCGACCGCTGCTCCGGGCGTAGCGCCGGGGATGCCGCTACTTGGTGTTCTGCGCGCGGTACATGAACTCCGCGATCTCCCAGTCTTCAGGCGTATCGATGTCCTGTACTAGCGTGCGCGGCAGCGGGACGCCGATCGATTGCGGTGAGAAGAGCGGTACATCGTCGAGGAAGGCCCGCGCGGTGCCCCAGTAGAATTGGCCAGCATCGTGGTAAGCCGGCTCCAGGTCCTGCGAGCGCGCCATGCGGTGCTCGGGATAGAGCGCGTCGACCCGTCCGCCCGATCCGAGCCGTACAGCGCGCTGGATCGGGAACGCGTAGCCCGTTACGGAAAACGCGAAGGCGGCATCGGAGGCTAACAGCGCGTCGTGCCCTTCCTGGATGAACAGCGGCCGGATCAGCGGCGCGGTCGCGTAAATGCAGCAGGCGTGGGTGACGTTGTGCTTCTGCGCGATGAACCACTCCACCGCATGTCTGACGACGGCATTGGTGCCGGTGAAATCGTCGGCGATCACCTTCGGCCGCATGAAGGGTATCGATGCACCGAACTGGTGCGCGACCGCTGCGATCTCGTCGTCGTCGGTGGAGACCACGACCTGGTCGAACAGTCCGGTCGCAAGTGCCGCTTCAATCGAATAGGCTATGATGGGCTTGCCGCAGAACTCGCGGATGTTTTTGCGTGGAATCCGCTTGCTGCCGCCACGGGCTGGGATAACTGCTATCTTCACGCCAGGATCTTTTCCAGTGCTGCAACGACGGTGTCCTGCTCGGCATCGGTCATCTTCGAGAACAGCGGCAGTGTGATCGCATCCTCGTAATAGCTTTCAGCTTCTGGAAACATGCCGGTGGTGAAGCCGAGATTACGGTAATACGGTTGCGTGTGCACCGGAATGTAATGGACGTTGACGCCGATGCCGGCGGCGCGTAGCGCATCGAACACCTGACGCCGGCTGAGCTTGACCTCGTTGCGGTGCAGGCGGATGACGTAAAGATGCCAGGAGGATTTGGTGTCGGGATGCTGCCAGGGACAGGTGAGCGGCAGCTTCGTCAGCAGCCTGTCATAGCGCGTGGCGAGTTCGCGCCGGCGCGCGATGAATGAATCGAGCCGAGCCAACTGGCTCGTGCCGAGCGCGGCTTGGATGTCGGTCATCCGGTAGTTCAGGCCTAGCTCGATCTGCTCGTACATCCAGGGGCCGTCGCGCTCCTCGTTCGATGGCTGGCCGTCCGGCGCACGCTGGGCCGGACGGATGATGCCATGGGTGCGCAGATAGCCTATGCGTTCAGCCAGTTTGACGTCATTGGTGAGCGCCATGCCGCCTTCGCCGGTCGTGATGATCTTGACCGGATGAAAGCTGAAAATGGTGGTGTCACCGTAGTCGCCGCAGCCGATCTTGCGACCGCGATACTCACCGCCGACGGCGTGCGAGGCGTCCTCGATGATCTTGAAGCCATAACGGTCCGCGAGCACGCGGATCTCCGCCATTTCGCAGCATTGACCGGCGAAGTGCACGGGCACGACGACCTTCGGCAGTCGTCCCTGCTTGTCGGCCGCCGCAAGCTTCTCGGCCAGCGCCGATACGCTCATATTGTAGGTGCGCGGATCGATGTCGACGAAGTCGACGCTTGCGCCGCAATAGCGTGCGCAATTGGCCGACGCGACGAAGGTATTCGGCGTCGTCCACAGCCAGTCGCCAGGACCGAGGTCGAGCGCGATGCAAGCGATGTGCAGGGCAGCGGTCGCATTCGCGACCGCAATCGAGCTTCGGGCATTGCAATAGGCCGCGAGCGCGCGCTCGAACGTCGGTCCGGCCTGTCCCTGTGTCAGCCAGTCCGAGCGTAGCACCTCGGTGACCGCGTCGATATCTTCAGGCGAAATGTCCTGGCGACCGTAGGGGATCATTGGACCGCAATTCGGTTGAATTCTCTGATTTCGGCGATATCGAGAAAGTGATCGTTTCGGCCCGAATTATACTCGAAGCCGTCCACGACCGGCTCGCCTTTTTCGCCGATCTGGTTGGTCAGATAGTCGATATCCTTGCGGAAGAACTTGATCGTCGGCTTGATCACGAAATGGTCGTGGAAGCGCAACGTCAAATGCGAGTCGTCGGTCGGGCACATGATCTCGTGCAGCTTCTCGCCTGGTCGGATACCGACTACCTTGGTCGGGAGGCCAGGCGCCATCGCGGCCGCAAGGTCCGGGATACGCACCGAGGGGATCATCGGCACGAATATCTCGCCGCCGGACATTCGCTCAAAGCTCTTGCGCACGAAATCGACGCCCTGCTGCAGCGAGATCCAGAACCGCGTCATGCGCGGATCGGTGATCGGCAAGTGGTCGGCGCCATCAGCGATCAGCTTGTTGAATAGCGGCACGATCGAGCCGCGCGAGCCGACCACATTGCCGTAGCGAACGACACTGAACATCGTCTGATGTCCGCCTGCCATGTTGTTGGCTGCGATGAACAACTTGTCGGAGGCGAGCTTGGTGGCGCCGTAGAGATTGATCGGCTGCGCCGCCTTGTCGGTCGACAGTGCGACGACCTTCTCGATGTTGGCATCGAGCGCGGCCTGGATCACATTCTCGGCGCCGTGCACGTTGGTCTTGATGCACTCCATCGGATTGTATTCCGCCGCCGGCACCTGCTTCAGGGCCGCAGCATGCACGACATAGTTCACCCCCTTCATCGCCGTGCGTAGGCGCTCGCCGTCGCGCACATCACCGATGAAATAGCGCATCGCGGGCTGGTCGAACTCCTGCTGCATCTCATACTGCTTGAGCTCGTCGCGCGAGTAGACAATGAGCCGACGCGGCTTAAAGCTCTTCAGCACGTTACGGACAAACTTGCGCCCGAACGATCCGGTGCCGCCGGTAATCAAGACGGATTTATCGTCAAACATGCTGGATTCTGCACCGGCTGATATTGAAGGTATTGTGGGAGTGCGGCGTGGTTACCACACGCTCCTCCCGCCGTCCACGACCATGTTTTGGCCAGTCATGTAGCTCGACGCGTCCGAGCAGAGGAACTGGATTGCGGCACGGTACTCTTCGACGTCAGCCATGCGACCCATCGGGATCAGGCGGGCGAGCTTTTCGACGAAAGCGGGATCCTGGTTGTTGAAGACGCCCCCCGGTGAAATCGCGTTCACGCGGACGCCTTTGTCGGCCCAGTACGTCGCGAGGTATTTTGTTAGGCCTATCAGGCCATGCTTGATCACCGAATACGTCACCGGCTTGACCGGCTGTTCCTCTTCGTGCGTGACGTTCGGTTGCCGGTAAAGCCGCTGGTCCGGCGCGATCACGCCGAGGTCGGAGGCGATGTTGAGGATCACGCCGCGGCCTCGCGCGGCCATCGCGCCGCCGAACACTTGCGAGCACAGCATCGCGCCGGTCAAGCCCACGGCGATCTCCGTCTGCCATTGAGGGACCGGGAACGCCTCAAAGCGTGAGGAGTGCGCCACGCCCGGTGCTGAGGTCACCTTCGGATCAATCGCGGCATTGTTGATGAGGATGTCGACCGCGATGCTGGAGCGGGCGAGGTCATCGCTGACTGTACGGATGGAGTCCACCGAGCTCACGTCAAGCGCAGCGGGCACGAGATCCGCCGACGGGATCTTGTCCCTGATTGCGGTGACCGCGGCTTCGGCCTGCGCCATGATGATGTCGGTCACCACGACGCGCGCGCCAGTCTCGACCAGGGCGGCAACGTGCTGGCGTCCCAGTAGTCCGCCGGCGCCAGTGACGAGCGCAGTGCGTCCCGATAGATCGTAACGAGAGGCGAGGGCGGTCATCGGATGGCTCCATTTCAGGCGCGCAACTGGCCGCCGTCGGCGACGATCACCGTGCCGGTGATGAATGATGCGCGGGGCGAGGCAAGAAAGGTGACTAGGTTGGCGATCTCTTCGGGTTTCCCGAGTCGGCGCAACGCGACTTCGTGCTCCAGCATGTCGTCGACGGCTGCCTTGTTTTCTTTGATCTTGCGTGCCCAGGTGCCGTCAGCGGTCAAGATATTGCCTGGCGCAACGGCGTTGATCCGGATGCCCTCCAGCGCAAGCGGCCGTGCCAGCCCGCGCACGGTGGCATTGAGCGCGGCCTTGGCGGCCGAATAGGTGACGGGCGCACCCAGAGCGGCAAGGCCGCAGATCGAAGAGATGCAGACGATAGCGCGCGCTCCGCTGCCGCGCGCCATGATCGGCCGCGTCGCCTCTATCATGTTGGTGGTCGCGAACAGATTGAGCGACATCACCCGCGACCATTCCACCGATGTCTCGCTGCCCGGCGGAACCGACGCACCACTGCCGACATTGCAAACGAGGATATCGATGCCGCCCCATTGCTGCTCGACCTTGCTTGCCAGCGCAAGCGCCGCAACCGGGTCGGTCACGTCAGCCGCATGACACGAAGTTTGGCTGCCGATGTCCTCGCCCGCCCTCTTGAGCGCGTCGAGACTGCGGGCGGCGAGAGCAACCCTTGCGCCCTCCGCAGCGAGCGCTCCGGCGATCGCGAGTCCGATGCCGCGGCTGGCGCCGACAACGAGAGCGACGCGGTTTTCGAGCTCGAGCTTCATCGTCGCGCAGCCTCGATCCAGCCGATCGTCATGTCGCGATATCGCGCCAGCGCACCGGCGTGGTCGCTGTCGGTCGCGCGCGCCGTCTGCAGGATATATCGGCTGACATAGCCGGACTGCTCGATGAGCCGAATGGTCTTCGCGAGATCGGCTGCGCCGGTTCCGAGTGGCACCGTAGTGCCGCCGCGCAGGCGGTCCTTGACGTGAACGTTGAGAATGCGCGGCGCGTAGGCAGCGATCTCGTCCGCGCTGTCATAGCCGAGCGCGGCGCTGTTGCCGATGTCGTAGTTGATGCCGAAGGATTCACGCGGCAGTTTTGCAATGAACTGCGCCAGCGGCGCCGGAGGCAAGTCAGATTCGAATACAATCTTGACGCCTTGCTTGACAAGCGCCGACGTTCGTTCGTGCAAGACGCGGAGTAGTGTCGCTTCTTGGTCTGCGCTCTCGATCTTGCCGTTGTCGACCAGCGGGATCACAACCAATTCGATGCCGAGGGCGCCGCAGGACGCGATCACCAGGTCGAGGTCGCTGACCAGCGCCGCTTGGGCATTGCCGCTTACCTTCCAGAACGGCGCCTGCATGAAGCAGTCGCCGGTGAGGCTCGGAATGTGCACGCCATTGGCGCTTGCGAGGTCGAGAACGCTGCTTTGTCCGTCACTGGTCGTCAGCGGATTCTCGCGCAAGCGATCCTGATCGATGGTCCATTCCATACGCGTCAGGCCGAGGGCCTTGGCGCGCGGAAATTCTTCACGCCATTCGTTCCAGGGAAAGGCCTGGATCTTGCCGTTTACCGGGGCCGACAGCCGCCCCTGCATGAAACCGATACGTTGAAGCGGTGAGGTCACGATGGGCGATCCCTGGCTGTTGCAAGGCCCTTGGCGGTCCAGCCGCCGTCGACGAACAGCTCCTGTCCGGTGATGTAGGCTGATGCCGAAGAGGCTAGGAAGATCGCCGCACCGACGAGGTCGTCCGGTTGTCCCCAGCGGCCGAGCATGGTGTGGCGGCGACGGTCTTCATGCATCGCCGGATTGGCATGGCTCGCGGCCGTCATGTCGGTTACGACATAGCCGGGCGCCAGCGCATTCACGCGGATGCCATCGCGCGCGTAATCGGCGGCGAGCGCGCGGGTCAGGCCGGCGAGACCGGCCTTGGCCGCGACGTAGCCGGGATTGCCAGGGAAGCCGCGCACCGAGTTGATGCTGGTGATGTTGACAATCGAGCCGCCGCCCGCCTGCTTCAAGAGCGGATAGGCGGCAAGAATGGTTGCGTAGACGGCCGTTAGATCGGTCGCGATCGTGGTACGAAAGCGGTGCAACTCGTCGGCCTTGCCGGCAGGCAGGCTGATGCCTGCCGCGTTGACAAGAATGTCGAATCGGGCGCTCGCCTTGGCGACTTCATCTAATGCGCGCTGGATCGCCGCGTCGTCGGCAAGGTCGCAGACGATGGTGCTCACCCCCTGCGGCGCGATACCGGAGCGGCTGAGCCCGAATACGGTCGCGCCTGCACTCGCAAGGCCGGCCGCGATCGCTTTGCCGATGCCGCGCGAGGCGCCGGCAACAAGTGCGGTCTTTCCGGCGAGCGAGAATGGACTGAGGTCAGTCATAGCCATAGCTGCGCATGATTGCCGCACACAGTTTGATGTCTTCGATGCGGTCGATCTGGAACATCTTGTGCCGTTCCATCAGGTGCATTCCGATCTTGCCGCCTAGGCGGTTCTGGTGCTCGCGCAAAAGCGAGGGGATGAACACGTAGAACGAGCCGTTTTCGAGATAGCGCTTTTCGATCTGCTGGCGCATGCGGCGATTTCGAAAGTCGTAATTGATCGGCTCGGGGCCATTGGTGCCGATGCGCCAGTTGAAATAGTCCTCGACCTCGCAGACCGAGAGCAGGCTGTCGAGCTTCTCGCGGTCGAAAGTCTCGAGCGCGCCTTCGATGTCGCCGGACTCGCGGATCGGCGACGTCGCCTGCAGCGCGACGATTCGCTCGAACGGGCCAAGCCTCTGATCCAAGGCTTCGAGGGCATGCAGCCAAGCCGATTCCGAAGAGGCGAAGTCGCCCGAGATCTCTCCGGGGCGGCGGACGCCGATCGCGCCGGCAGCTTCCGCCGCGGCAAGGATGGCATCGCTGTCGGAGGAGACTGCCACAACATCGACACCGCGCGCCGCGGCCGCCTGCATCACGGTCCAAGCCAGCAGCGGCTTACCGCAGATGTCGATCAAGTTCTTGTTCGGAATGCCCTTGGAGCCGCCGCGTGCGGCGACCACGGCGAGCGTGCGCTTTGCCTTGCCGGTCATACGCGGCCCTCAAGGCGTTCAAGCGCCGTCCAAAAACCTTCGCCCATGTTCTTGTGACCCTGCCAGATCTCTGGGATGAAGGAGGCGCCGGGCGCATGCTTGCGCAGCAACGCGCCGACCTCGTCAAAGTCGATCTCGCCTTCGCCAACCTGCAGGCCTTCGCCGTCAAGTCCCTTGGCATCGCCAAAATGAAGATGCGCGATGT
Organism: Bradyrhizobium sp. ORS 86; assembly: GCF_045571475.1. Lineage (NCBI taxonomy): Bacteria > Pseudomonadati > Pseudomonadota > Alphaproteobacteria > Hyphomicrobiales > Nitrobacteraceae > Bradyrhizobium > Bradyrhizobium sp. ORS 86. Next base: position 2,752,799 of record NZ_CP120699.1, read on the forward strand.
GCGGGCCAAGTTGCGCCAGACCTTCCGCGAAGTCGAAGCCGAAATGATTGGCCGCAAGCTTGGTGTGCGAGATGTCGACGCACATCCGCAAATCATGCTCGGTGCAGAAAGCGGCTGATTCGTGCGGGAAGATGAAGATGTTCTGGTGGCGCTGGCCGCCAAAGTGCCAGGGGAAGGGTGCCATGGTCTGTGGGATCAACTCGACTCCTTCCATGTCGAGCTCCTTCAGGCTCGCCGCGAAGATGCGGTAACGCTCAGCTTTCTCTTCCGGCGGCAGCGGCTCGTCCATGGTGAAGCCGCCGATATTGGCGACGATCGGCGGTCGCTTGGTGCTGGGGAAGAACTTCTTCAGGCCGCGGGTGATGTCGATCACTGCCTGGGTCTGCTCGAGCGAGTAGCGTCGCAGGGATTCGTCCGGCGTTGCGAGGTCCATCAGCTTACTGCCAGCGAACAGCTCCGGTGCATGGACGACAAAGCCGAGATCGTAGGTGCCGGAAAGGTAAGCAGCGGGATCGCGCTCCATGTCGCTGTAGCTGAGATGGAACTCTATGATGTCGGGCTGGCAGATTTCCAAAAAGCGCTCGGTGTCATGATAGCGTACCGGCACGCCCCAGGGCCGGTCGAAGCGATAGCGCCGCGCCTGAACCGTCCCCTCATGGAGATCGCTTTGGAAGAAGTAGTCGTCGGCCGACATTTTGCGTGCGATGCGCTTCCCGATCAGTGCCGGCATCTTCAACGGCGAAAGGCCCTGACCGGGGCTTTTCACTGCGACGTCGGCGTCCGAAATGACCGTGCCGGGAGCGATATCGCGCGCCGCGACCAGGCTTTTCGCGAGATTTTCGCGATTGATCAACTCGCCTTGGCTCAGCGCGCGTTCGGCAAGCTTCTCGCCGCGCGCGGCTTCGATTTCGCGGATGCCCGAGACCAGCGCCTTGAACTCTTCGGGCTCGAGGCTCGCTGCGTGGTCGGGCCCTTCCATCTCGCGATCAAGTGTGATGTGACGCTCGACCACGACGGCGCCGAGTGCCACCGCGCCTATCGAAACAGCGATGCCGCGTTCGTGGCCGGAATAGCCGACGAAGGGGTGGATCTCGCGCAGTGTTTCCATGAAGCGCAGATGGATGTTGTGAAGCGCAGCCGGGTAGGTGCTTTGACAATGCAGCAGCACGTAACTCGCCGCACGATCGTCGAGGAACCCTGCCGCGGTCTTGATCTCGTCTGTCGTGCTCATACCGGTCGAGACAATCAGCGCCTTGCCAGTGGCGGCGAGCTTTGCAAGGAGCGGCAGGTTGGTCAGGTCGGCGGAAGCAACTTTGTAGGCCTGAACGCCAAAATCTTCGAGCGCCGCGACGCTCGCCGCATCCCAAGGCGTGCAGAGATACTGCATCCCTTTGGAAGCGCAATAGTCGGCGATGCCGCGCTGCTGCTCAGTCGTTAGCTCGAAGCGGCGCAGCAGGTCGAGCGTGTACTCGACCGCAAGATCATCGTCCTTTCCGGACAGCGAGGAGGCACGATAGACCTCGTCCAGCTTGCGCATCTGGAATTTGGCGCAGTCGGCACCGGCGGCGACCGCCGCGTCGACCAGCGCGATCGCTTGATCGAAGTCGCCGTTATGGTTGTTGCCGACCTCGGCTATGACATAGCACGGCTGTGTATCGCCGATGGTACGGGTGCCGATCCGGATTGCGGCAGCTTGCTTGGTCGAATTCATCAGCACTTTTCTCGATCTATGATGTCGTATCCGCCGGAAACCGCGATTTCCAGGACTTGAGTCCGTTTTCCTCGAATGCAATGCGCGAGCAGCGCAGACCTTTTTGTTCCAGTGCTGCGATCAGTGGGTAGCGCTTGAACGGGCGGACGAAGAACATGAAATAGCCGCCGCCGCCGGCGCCGAGTAGCTTGCCGCCGACTGCGCCGTTGGCCTTGGCGTGATCGTAGATTCCGTCCAGCTCGGTCGAACTGATCTTGGAGCTCAGCTGGCGCTTGGCGTGCCAAGACTGGTCGATCAGCCGGCCGCATTCGAGGAGTTGGCCGCGCAGCAGATGATGGCGAATCTGGCGCGTTACTTCCTTCTGCTTGGCCGCCGCGGCGATCGCATCGGTGGTCCGGTGCTGCGCTTTCTGATCACGGTGCACCGAGCCGGAATCGTGATTGAGGCCCGTGTAGCAGAGCACCAAGCTCTCCTCGAGTTCAGCTATGATGTTAGGATCAAGGCGTAGCGGTACGATGGTGTTCTGTTCTGAGGAGAATTCCATGTGGTTGAAGCCGCCGAATACAGTTGCGTACTGGTCCTGCCAGCCGCCGGGAATGTTCAGCATTAATCGCTCGGCTTGGAATGCCGTTTCGGCGATCTCGTGCCGATCCCACTGATCGCTGCGGAATTCGTTGAAGCAGCCGATGATCGCCGAAGACACCACGGCCGAGCCGCCGAGGCCGGAACCGACGGGAAAATCGGCGGATACGTCGAGATCGAATCCGTAGGCTGGGTTGATCAGCCGGATCACCGACTTGATCAGCGCCAGTTCGCCGTCGCTGCCGAGGCTCGCGAGATCGTCGGCCTCGATGCGACGGCGGAAGTCATGTGAGTAGATCCGAATGCGACCGTCATTGCGCCGCCGCAGCGTGGCATGCGCGTACATCCCGATCGTGGCATTGATCACGGCACCGCCATTGTCGACAAAATAATGGGTGAGGTCGGTGCCGCCGCCAGAAAAGCTGATGCGGACAGGCGACCGAGCGCGCGCGAACACCTCGCTCTCGGCGGATAGGCTGAACAAGTCGCGGCTGAAGACGTCGACCAACCGCAGGTCGAGATCGAGGATCGGGACGACGTGCACCCGCTGGTCGAGCAATTTGAGAATCTGCTCGCGTGGTGCGCCGGCGCGAGCCCAGACAAAGTCGCGATTAATACAACTTGCGACCTGGCCGGTGATCGAGACGCCGGTCAAGAGCCGCCTGCGGATATCGCCGTCGGTGACCGCGCCGACAATGCGGCCGGCGCCATCCTCGGCGAATAGGATGCCGAGCTTGTTGGCATTGAGGCGACGAAACGCCTCCTCAATGGATTCCGTTTCTGCGATCGTGAGGTGGCTCTTGCCTGCCAATGTCCTGGGTCCAAGTCGGGGGGCAAAAAGTAGAGGAAATTCCGGTTCTTATGACCGGCGCGAGCCGTCCGAAAACGTCTCAAATTTCGAGTCGTTAGATACGGCAGGGAGCCGGATCATGCAAGTTTCGCTAGCAGTGGCGTCCCATCCCGAGGTGTGGTAGCGGCGGGGTTCGGCGGGCCGCAATCTGGGGCTTGTACCGCCTCCCTCGATCGCCGCGGTGGAACCATCGTGCGCAACCAGTCCCGAAACAGGCTCGCTTGCGTGATGGCTGCTGAACATCTTCTTGAGCCTTGGTCTGTGGCGCGGCGCTTCATCCGGTACGGCCCGCAACCCGGCGCGCAGCCGACCCCGATCGTCTTTGTGGTGATTTTCGCTTTGACGATGTCGGCGGTGTTCGCGGCCATGGGCGCCGTGGTTCGGTGGCCGATGGGAGGTCCGCCCGCCCTGGTCTTCCTCAAGGCGTTTTTCCTCCTGAGCGCCGCCGTCTCGGCGGCGACCCTCGCGCTGTCACGGGTCGAGCGGCGTGGCGCGTCGCATGTCGCGGTGCTGATGTGTCCCTTGGTTGTACTGTTCTTGCCGTGCCTCGCCTGGCTCATGGGACGCACGGCCGAATTCGTCGTTGATCCTGTCCTGATCGTGCTGTTTGTAGCCGGGATCCTGCACGTTGTCACCGCCGGACGCCGCATGCCGGTCGGTCGGACGCTGCCGGTCTTCGGGTGCGGCGTCCTCGCGGGCCTCGGCTACTTTCTGCTCGTCAACGCGCAAGGTTATACCAATGTGCTGTCGCCGGAGCAGGCTCTGGTCGGTACTTCAAATCTGGACACGCTGTTCCATGCGTCAATCGCGAACATGCTGGTCAAGCATGGTGAGCTCAGCACTGGTCTCGATGGCTTCGTGCCGCTCAAATACCACTTCCTGTCGCACATCTGGCTCGGTTGCGTCGGCCTGTGGCTCGGCACGGACACACTGACTGCCTATTTCGTCGGTGCCCAGGTCGTCGCCATTCCCATGCTGTTTTTTAGTCTGTCGCTGGGGACCCATGCGTTACGTCCCGCCGGGCAAGGGCTGAACGGCGGCGCCCTCGTTGTACTGTTTCCGCTTCTGTTGCTGGTTCTGACCGAAATTACAGGGCCGACGTCATACCTGGTGTCGGAGTCCTACTTTCTTGCCATCATCATTTATCTGCTGGCGCTGCCTTCGCTTGCTGAGATCTCACGGACCGGCAGGGGCCGACGGTTGGGTCTGCTGGCTGCCTGCCTTGCCGTCGCGACGATCTTGATGGGGCTCTCCAAGGTCTCAGTCGGTGCGGTGTTCGCGGTCCCGTTTGCTTATCTGCTGCTGCGGCAGTGGTGCAGAACACTCCTGACATTCCTCAAGCTGATGCTTTCGTTGCTGTTCGTCGCAGCCCTCGCCGGCGTTATTATCTTCCGCGGCCTCGGCGGAACGGCGCAGATGCTTGCTCCGCTGAGCTTCGCCCGGGATTATCCGGACATGGCATGGTTGCACGTCGCCTCGAATGCGGTGCTCGTGCTTGGCGCGATCGCTGTGTGGTGCGTTGGCACTTCATCCGAAAGGAAAAGTGCCGAAGCCTTTGCCCTCATCGCCGTCACCGCGACGATGCCGGCGCTGATCCTCTCGACCGCCGGCGGCGCGGCGTATTATTTCGTGAATGTCGGAACGTTCGCCGCGATCGTGTTTGTGTCGGCCTATGGCGGTCCGTGGCTTTATGGCTTGGCGCCAAAGCTGTTTCGGCCCGAACCGATAGTCGTGGCAATCCTGCTGGTCACTCTGGGAACGGATCAGAAGACCGGCAGCCCTTTCGCTTTCGCAGACGAATTCGCGGAGCTTCAGCTCCGTGCGAGAGGCTATCTTGGAGACGGCCCGTCTCCCAATCCGGTCGCATGGCGTCGCGTCCGCACGCTATTGATCCCCGGGGGAGCAGGCAGACGCGCGCTTGCGAGCGACGTGAAGCGGCTGGCCAGGGGACAATCCATACAAAGGTTGTCGGAAGCCGGAGTGACCCGCACGCCCGGCGCGGCGGTGTTCATTCCGCCCGACCTCGCGGTGTATTGGTCGGCCTACCGGGATTGCCGAGCCGCCTCGCTCGTCGTTCCCGCGGTCCTCGGCGTGCCGATGGTGAGGGGATTTAATCCAGAGTGCAGTAAGGATCCGAATTATGGCTTTTCCGCCTACGCATCCGACGCCGTGTCCCAGCCGTCGTCTGACTCCGAACTGTGCGAGCGAGTCGCGACATGGGGACTTAAGGCGATCTTTGTGCTCGCTTCGTCGGTTCGGGTCCGCAAGATCGCGTGCGGCCAATAGCGCTGCGCGCGCGACAGACCTTGCCTTACGCCAAGTTTTGCTAGTATTGGACGGCTGACGTTTCTACGCACGCGACGCCGACCCATTGGTTGGTTGGCCACGATGCAGTCACCGGCAAGCCGGGATGAGGCCCTGCATGATCAGATTTGGCCTGCTTGGTTGCGGGCGTATCGCCAAGCGTCATTCCGACCTCCTGGGTGGCAATCACATCGAAGGGGCAAGCCTGGTTGCGGTTTGCGATCCCGTTCGTGCGCGTGCCGATGCGATCGCCGCCAAGTTCGGGGTGGCGGCGCATTACGAGATGGATGAGTTCCTGGCGCGCAAGGACATCGACGCGGTCGCTGTGCTGACGCCAAGTGGGTTGCATCCCGTGCACGTGATCGCCTGCGCCAAGGCCGGCAAGCATGTCGTGGTCGAGAAGCCGATGGCGCTGCGCCTGCAGGACGCCGACGACATGATCCGGGCCTGCGACGAGGCCGGGGTCAAGATGTTCATCGTCAAGCAGAACCGCTTCAACGTGCCCGTGGTCAAGGCGCGCGAAGCGCTCGATGCCGGCCGCTTCGGCAAGCTTATTCTGGGGACGGTGCGTGTGCGCTGGTGCCGCGATCAGGCCTATTACGACCAGGACGACTGGCGCGGCACGTGGGCCTATGACGGCGGCGTGCTGACCAACCAGGCGAGCCACCATGTCGACATGCTGGAGTGGTTCTTCGGCGACGTCGTCAGCGTCCATGCCCGCGCGACCACCGCGCTCGCGAAGATCGAGACCGAGGACACCGCGGTCGCCACGCTGAAATTCCGCAATGGCGCGCTTGGCATCATCGAGGCGACCACCGCGGCGCGTCCGACCGATCTCGAGGGGTCGCTGTCGATCCTCGGTGAGCGGGGAACAGTCGAGATCTCTGGCTTCGCGGTCAACCAGATCCGGCACTGGCGCTTCGTCGACGAACTGCCGTCGGACAAGGACGTGGTGGAAAAGTTCTCCGTCAATCCACCCAATGTCTACGGCTTCGGCCATCAGGCGTATTACCACCATGTGGTCGATTGTCTGGTCAACCAGCGCTCCGCCCTGGTCGATGGACTCGAGGGCCGCAAGAGCCTCGAGTTGATCTCGGCGCTCTACGAGTCGATCGAGACCGGTGCAGAAGTCGCGCTACGCTTCACGCCGCGGCTGAGCCGGTTGGGTGTCGTATCGTGAACCGGCCGGAGGTGCATCAGGCAGGCGTTCGCGACGTGGCATTCGGCGCGCGCGTCAAGATCGTCGAGCCTTGCAATCTCTATGGCTGCAAGATCGGAGACGACTGCTTTGTCGGTCCCTTCACCGAAATCCAGAAGGGGGTCGTAATCGGGGCGCGAACCCGCGTGCAATCGCATGCCTTCGTCTGCGAACTGGTGACGATCGGGGAGGACTGCTTCGTCGGGCACGGGGTGATGTTCGTCAACGACACGTTCTCCACCGGAGGCCCTGCGCGCGGCCGCAGGGAATTGTGGCGTGAGACCGTGATCGGCAACCGAGTCTCGATCGGCTCCAATGCGACGATCATGCCGGTCAGGATCGCCGACGATGTCGTGATCGGCGCAGGCTCAGTGGTGACGAAGGACATCACAACATCTGGCACCTATGCCGGCAATCCGGCGCGACGCTTGCTGACGAGCCAATAGGGGACGAGTGATGCCGGTGCCGTTTGCCGACTTGCAGCTACAGTACCAGACCATCAAGGGCGAGATCGATGGCGCAGTCGCCAGCGTGATCCGCGACAACGCCTTTATTCGTGGCAGCTATGTTGATGGGTTTGAACGGGAGTTCGCCGCGGCCGCGGAGGTCGCGCACTGCGTGTCCTGCGCCAACGGCACCGACGCGCTCTATCTCGCCATGAAGGCGTTGAAGGTGAAGCCGGGCGACGAGGTGATCACCACGGCGCATTCCTGGATCTCGACCTCGGCGATGATCACCCATTCCGGTGCCACCCCCGTGTTCTGCGATACTGATGGGGCGACGTTCACGATCGATCCGTCGGCGATCGAGGCTGCGATCACTCCCCGGACGGTTGGGATCATCCCGGTGCACCTTTACGGCCAGCCCGCGGATATGGATGCGATCATGGCGATCGCAGGCAAGCACAAGCTCTGGGTGATCGAGGATTGCGCGCAGGCGCACCTTGCTCGCTACAAGGGCCGGATGGTCGGAACGTTCGGCGAAGCCGCGACCTACTCGTTCTATCCGGGCAAGAATCTGGGCGCGATGGGCGATGCCGGCGCGGTGGTCACCAACGATGCCGCGCTCGCCGAACACATGACCATGCTGGCCCGCCATGGCGGGCTGGTGAAGCACCAGCACCAGGTCGAGGGGATCAACAGCCGGCTCGACGGTCTGCAGGCCGCGATCCTCTCGGCTAAGCTGCCGCACCTCGCCGCATGGACCGAGGCGCGGCAGGGCGCCGCGAAGATCTATGACGCCGGCCTCAACCAGATCGAGGATGTTGTGGTGCCCGGCGTCGCCTCGGGGCGCAGCCACGTCTACCATCTCTACACGATCAGGCATCCCCGCCGCGATGCGCTGGCGGCGCACCTGAACGCCAACGGCGTGCAGACTGCGATCAACTACCCCATGGCGCTGCCGCTCCTGCCGGCCTATACGCGATTGGGCCACCGTCCGGAGCAGTTCCCGAACGCGTATCGCGACCAGGGGCAGATCCTGTCGCTGCCGATGTTCGCCGAGATCACGCGCCAGCAGCAGGACGAGGTGATCGAGCTGGTGCGACACTTCTGATCGCGATTGCGAATGCCAGCCCTCGATTGATGCGACGGCCTCAGCCGACCAGCAGCAGAGGTCGCACGAACGTCTCCAGATTGGGGCCTGAAAACAGATAGCCTTTCAGGCCCGCGGCGCGGGCTGCCGCAATATCTGTCGGTTGGTCGCCAACGAGAAAGCTTCGTTCGGCGTCGACCGGAAAGCGCTTCAGGAGGTCGTTGATCATGCCTGGCGCGGGCTTGCGGCGATGGCTGATCTGTCGATATCGCTCCACGGTCCCTTCGGGATGAAACGGGCAGTATTCGAAGGCGTCGATATGCGCGCCGATCTTGCCGAGCTCGTCGGCCATCCAATCGTGGAGCTGCTGGACATGCGCTTCCTCGTAGAGGCCTCTTGCAACACCTGACTGGTTGGTCACGACAAACGCAAAATAGCCCATGTCGTTGACGGCTTTGACCGCCTCTCGCGCACCGTCGATCCAAACCAGCTTGTGGCTTTCGAAGAGGTAACCGATGTCCATGTTCAGGACGCCGTCCCGATCGAAGAAGACAGCCGGTCTTCGCGCCTGATCTTCGAGGGCGCTGCTCATCAGATTATGATCCGTTTCTACGAGGCGTGAGCCACCTCAATAGTTCACGATGCCGCGGCCGACAACGCAGATTGAGTCCGCTCCGCCGGTCGGTTTTTGCCCTTTGCAGATCACGCGCCTATCGCTCATCCGCGATCACCTTGCCATCATTGGGCAGCGAGCCCGCGCGAACCAGATCAACGGTGCCGCCGAGTTTCGTCACGGCACGCAGCACTGCCGCGAGCTCAGACTGCAGGGCCTCCGTCGGTGATGCGCATTCGGCTTTCAGCGTCATCGCGTCGGTCTCACCAGCGCGCGTGACGACAAGGCGAAGCCGGCCGAGTTCGGGATGCCGTTTGCTGATCTCGGCGATCTGCTCTGGGCGGACGAACATGCCCTTGACCTTGGTGGTCTGGTCGGCGCGGCCCATCCAGCCGTTGATGCGCATATTGGTGCGCCCGCACGGGCTCTTGCCCGGCAGGACCGCGGTGAGGTCACCGAGGGCGAGGCGGATCCAGGGATGATGCGGATCGAGCGAGGTCACTACGATCTCGCCGACATCGCCGGGCGTCACCGGGTCGCCGGTGCCCGGCTTCACGATCTCCAGGATCAGATCTTCATTGACCGTCATGCCCTCGCGCGCAGGGGTTTCGAACGCGATCATGCCGAGATCGGCGGTGCCGAAGGCCTGATAGGCATCGATGCCGCGCGACTTCATCTCCTCTTGCAGCGACTTCGGAAACGCCGCGCCGGAGACCAGTGCGCGCTTGATCGAGGACACGTCGCGACCGGCCGTTGCGGCGGCGTCGAGCAGGATCTTCAGAAAGTCCGGCGTACCGCTATAGCCGATCGGCCGATAGGCCTCGATCAGCTCGAATTGTTGCTCGGTGTTGCCCGGACCGGCCGGAATCACCGCGCAGCCGAGCGCGCGAGCCGAAGCGTCGAAGATGAAGCCGCCGGGCGTAAGGTGATAGCTGAAGGTGTTCAGCACTACATCGTCTGGGCGAAAGCCTGCCGCGAACAGCGCCCGCGCGCCGCGCCAGGGATCGGCTTGGCGGCCTTCCGGCTCGAAGATTGGCCCGGGCGACGTGAACAAGCGGGCGAACGAGCCCGGTGTGTCGGCCACGAAGCCGCCGAAGGGCGGGGCAGCCTTGTGCAGGGCAGGGAGTTCCGACTTGCGCAGCACCGGCAGCCCGGCCAGGGCGTCCCGGCTCGTGATCGACGCGGGATCGATGCCCCTCAAGAGGTTGGCGTAGGCTGGCGCAGCCATTGCCCTGCGCAGCACCTCCGGCAACCGGGCGAGCAGGGCGGCCTCACGCTCGGCCGGATCGCGCGTTTCCAGAGCGTCGTAATAGTCGGTCATGGCGGGTCCTCAGGGTTCACCCGGTTGCATGCCACATTGCGCGTGCTATGAGGCGGCGAGCACCGGTGTCGGATCGTTGCGGGGAACACAATGTCTGAAGGATTGAGCGTCGCGGCGTATGGGCCGGCCGACGTTGTTGCAAGGTTGAAGCGCCGGATGATCGACCACGCGCTGCCGTTGTGGTCGACCGTCGGCTGGGACAGTGCGGCCGGCGGCTTCATCGACCGACTGCTTCCAGATGGCAGCGCGGATGCTGCCGCGCCGCGCCGGGTATTCGTGCAGGCACGGCAGATCTATTGCTATGCTAAGGCCGCACAGATGGGATGGTACCCGGACGGCCGCGCGATCGCGCTGAAGGGGGTGGAATATCTGCTGGCCAAGGCCAAGGCGCCGGACGGCCGGCCAGGCTATGTCCACCGGCTGACGCCCGTGGGAGGCGTGCTTGATCCGCTGCGCGACTCCTACGACCACGCCTTCGTGTTGTTTGCGCTCGCGACCGTCTACGGCCTCGATCGCGACGCCCAGATCCGCGCCGAGATCGACGCTCTGCTGTCGTTCCTCGACGCGGAGCTGCGCTCGCCGCATGGCGGGGTGCTGGAAGGCTTGCCGCCTTCGATGCCGCGCCGGCAGAATCCACAGATGCACCTGTTTGAGGCGATGATCGCGTGCTTCGACGCCACTCACGATTTGTCGTTCCAGAACCGTGCCGGTGAGTTCTTCGCGCTGTTCCTGGCCAATCTCTACGACAAGCAAACCCACGTGCTCGGGGAGTATTTCGAGGAGGATTGGTCGAAGATCCTGCCGGTCAGCGTCGAACCTGGACATCAGGCGGAATGGGTCTGGCTGCTGAAGGGATTTGAGCGCATCACCGGATGCCCGACCGGGCGGCAGCGTGGCGAACTGTTGGCGTCGGCGCTGCGCTATCGCGACGCGGCCACCGGCTGCCTGATCGACGAGGGCGACATCGAGGGCAACATCCGCCGTCACACGCGACGGCTGTGGCCGCAGACCGAAATCGCGAAGGCGTGGATCGCACAAGCGGAAGCGGGCGAGGCCGGTGCCGCGGACGAAGCCCGCGCGGCGCTGGTACGGCTGGAGCGGCACTATCTCAGCCACCCGGTCGCGGGCGGCTGGTACGACCAATTCGATCGCGAAGGTACGTCGCTGGTCGCCACGATCCCTGCATCGTCGTTCTATCATGTTCTCTGCGCGGTCGCAGAAGCCGAGCAGGTGCTCGGCTAGAGCCGCGTTCCTGATCTGACGCGTTTTCTTCACGCGAACCGGTCCTCACTCCGCTCGAAAACGCTCAGAGCCAGCGCTTGCGTCGCTTGAAGCTCTTCAGGTTCTTGAAGCTCTTGCGCTGGTCGCCGGCGCCGCCGAGGTAGAATTCCTTGACGTCCTCGTTGTCGCGCAGTTCATCCGCTGAGCCGTCGAGTACGACCTTGCCTTGCTCCATGATGTAGCCATGGCTCGCGACCGAAAGCGCGGCGCGTGCATTCTGCTCCACGAGGAGGATCGTGACACCGAGGTCGCGGTTGATCTCCTTGACGATCGCGAACACTTCCTTGACGAGCAGGGGCGACAATCCCATCGACGGCTCGTCCATCAGAATCATCTTCGGGCGCGCCATCAGTGCGCGGCCGATCGCAAGCATCTGCTGTTCGCCGCCGGAGAGGTAGCCGGCGAGCCCGGTGCGCTCCTTCAGGCGCGGGAAATACTTGAACACCATGTCGATGTCGTCGGCGACCTCGTTGTCGCGGCGGGTGAAGGCGCCGAGCCGCAAATTCTCCAGCGAGGTCATGTCGGCGACGATGCGGCGGCCCTCCATCACCTGGAAGATGCCGCGGCGGACGATCTTGTCCGGATCGATGCCATTGATGCGCTGACCCTCGAACAGGATCTCGCCGCGGGTCACCTCACCATCCTCGGTCTTCAGCAGGCCGGAGATCGCCTTCAAGGTGGTCGACTTGCCGGCGCCGTTGGCGCCAAGCAGCGCCACGATCGCGCCCTTCGGCACCTCCAGGCTCAGTCCCCGCAGCACGAGGATGACGTCGTCATAGACGACCTCGATATTGTTGACGCTGAGCAGCGGCGGAGGCGGAACGGCGGTCGGCGCGGGGCGGGTAGCTTCGAGGGTTTCGTTCATGGTCTCGATCACTCTCCACTGTCGTCACCCGCGAAGGCGGGTGACCCAGTATTCCAGAGACGTCTGCGATCAAACCGTGAGGGCGCGGCGTCCTGGATCCCCCGCCTTCGCGGGGGATGACGACTTTCCGAGTTACGACCTCACCACCCGAACCATTCCGGCTTGCGCGGCAGCTCGATGGTTTTCACTTTCTCGAGCTTGATCGTGCCCTTTGCCATCAGGTCGTTGATATCGCCGTCGGTCGCGCCCGAGATCCTCGAGCGATAGAGGTCGACCTTCATGGTTGGGCGGTGATCCTTCTCGGTCCAGGTCGAGGGATTGCAGACGCCGTCCATGCCAGCCGGCACCCAGTCCTTCTTCTGGTAGAAGCCCTTGGCGACGTTCTCGCCGGTCGTGCCGCCGTTCTTGGCGGCCCAGTCGAGCGCTTCCTTCAGATAGAGTGCGCTGCAGACCGCGGCGATGTAGTGCACCGGGCGATACACCTTGCCTGACGGGTCGGACATCTTGGAGATTTCCATCACCGTCTTCATGCCGGGCGCGTTGCCGCCCCAGCTTACCGCCGTGCGGAGCGGGAAGATCACGCCGTCGGCTGCATCGCCGGCGGTCTTAGCGGCGTTCTCGTCCATACCCCAGACGTTGCCGAGGAACTGGACGTCGACGCCGGCGGCCTTACAGGCCTTCAGCACCGAGATGTTCGAGGCGGCGGTGTTGCCGAGATAGGCATAGTTTGCACCGGAGCTCTTCAGGCTGAGACACTGCGCCGAGTAGTCGCCGGGCGAGAGCGCGAACACCAGCGGGGGCAGCACCTCGAAGCCGAGCTCGGTCGCAAGCGCTTCACCAGCCGCCTTGGGCGCGTTCGGATAGGGATGGTTGGCGCCCATGTGGACGAATTTCGGCTTGCCGGGCTTTCCCTTGGCCTTCCAATCTTCCGCGGCCCAGGTCAGCATCGCGCGCATCGAGTCCGAATAGCTCGGGCCATAGAAAAAGTTGTATGGCGCGGGCTTGGCCTTGCCGCTGGTGCCCTCGGGGTCGGTCAGGGCCGCGGCATAGGAGCCGGAGATGTCGGGGATCTTGTCCTGCGCAAGAAAGCCCGTGAGAGCCTCGGTGTCCGCGGTGCCCCAGCCCATGATCGCCGCGACCTTGTTGTCGGGCGCCGACCATTTCTTGTAGAGCGCGATCGCGCGCGGCACCTGGTAGCCATAGTCGTTGCTGTCGACGTTGAGCTGCTTGCCGCCGACGCCGCCATTCTTGTTGACCCAGGCGAGGGTGTCGGCGACGCCTTGGCCATAGGGTGTGCCGACGTCGGATGTGCCGCCCGAGAGGTCCTGCAGATGGCCGATCGCGATCTGGGCCTGCGCGGTGGCGGCTGCGCTGCTGATCAGCAACGCAAGAGAGGCCGAGCTCAAAAGGGATCTAATCGTCATTCTAGGTTTCCTCCTGTTATTCATTGAACCGATCTTGCGCGCAATGTCCGCTCCCTGACTCAATGCGAGAACGGGTAGAGCTTCCAGTAGGTCTTGATCTGCCGCCAGCGATGCGCGAGCCCGTCCGGCTCGAACATCAGAAAGCCGATGATGATCAGGCCGATCGCGATCTCGCGCAGGAAGGTGATGTTGTTGTTGAGCTGCAGCGCCTTGTCGACGGCACCGCCCTTCAGCCATGCGCTCAGCCATTCCATCGATTCCGGCAACAGCACCACGAAGGCCGTGCCCATCAGCGTGCCCATGACCGACCCGGTGCCGCCGATGATCACCATGGCGAGGAACAGCACCGAGCGTTCGATGCCGAATCCCTCCTGCGACACGACGAGCTGGTAATGCGCGTAGAGCGCGCCGGCGATGCCGGCAAAGAACGCGGCAAGCCCGAACGACAGCGTGCGGTACTTGGTCAGGTTGATGCCCATGATCTCGGCGGAGAGATAATGGTCGCGTATCGCGACCAGCGCGCGGCCATCGCGTGTCCGCATCAGATTGGTGACGAGGAGATAGCTGACCACGACATAAGCGAGCACGACGTAGAAATACTGTCGGTCACCGCGCAGCGTGTAGCCGAAGATCGAGAACGGGTTGGCGCTCGCCGGCACCGAGCCGCCCGAAAACCATTCGGCGCGCGAAAAGAAGTCGAGCAGGATGTACTGCGCGGCGAGCGTGGCGATGACGAGGTAGAGCCCCTTCAGCCGCGCCGCCGGCACACCGAAGATCAGGCCAACCAGCGCCGTGATCAGGCCGGCAAGCGGAATGGCGAAGAACACCGGGATCGGGGCGTTGTTGGAGATGTAGGCCGAGGTGAAGGCGCCGAACAGGAAGAACGCGGCGTGGCCGATCGAAATCTGGCCGGTGAAGCCGACCAGGACGTTGAGGCCGAGCGCTGCGATCGCGAAGATGCCGATCTGGATCGCAATGGAGAGCCAGTAATTGCTCAGCAGCATCGGCGCGAGGCAGGCGATCACGATACCGGCGATCGCAAAGTTGCGGCTCGTTGCGGTCGGGAAGATCGTGGTGTCGGCCGCGTAGCTGGTGCGGAAGTCGCCCGACGGGATCAGGGTGCTTGTTGCCATTGATCAGACCCGCTCAATATCCCTGGTGCCGAACAGGCCGTAAGGCTTGATCATCAGGATGATGATCAGGACGTAGAACGGCGCAATTTCGTAGAGATTGCCCCAGTGCAGAAATTCGCTGTCGACATATTGGGCGACGTTCTCCAGGAGGCCGATGATGACGCCGCCGAGCACGGCGCCGCCGACCGAATCGAGGCCGCCCAGGATCGCGGCCGGAAACACCTTGATGCCGTAGGCGGAAAGGCCTGATGATACGCCGTTGACCACGGCGACCACGACGCCGGCGACCGCCGAGACGGTGGCCGAGATCGCCCAGGCCATCGCGAACACGCTTTTCACGGAAATGCCGAGCGACTGCGCGACCTGCTGGTTGAACGCCGTGGCGCGCATCGCAAGGCCATATTTGGAAGCGCGAAAGAACCAGGCCATGCCCACCATCATGGCCAGCGAGACCACGAGGCTCATGACATAGACGGTCTGGATCTGCAGACCGAACAGGTTGACCGATTGGCTCTCGAACACCCGCGGGAACGGCTGCGGGTTGACGCCGAAGATCCACTTTAGCGCGGCCTGGAACACGGTCGACAGGCCGATCGTCACCATGATGACCGAGATGATCGGTTCGCCGATCATCGGACGCAGGATCACGACCTGGATCGCGATGCCGAAGATGAACATGAACACGAGCGTAACCGGCATGCCGATCCAGAACGGGAGCTGGTACTTGGTCAGCAGTGCCCAACATACCCAGGCGCCGACCAGCAGCAGTTCGCCCTGCGCGAAGTTCACGACCTGGGTCGCCTTGTAGATCAGCACGAACGACATCGCGACAACGCCATAAAGCGTGCCGACCACGAGGCCATTGACGATGAGCTGGATCAGGAACTGGGTGTTCATGGGGTGCGGTCGCTCCGATCGGAGGTGCCGGCACCCTCTCCCCTTGTGGGAGAGGGTGGCTTCGCGAAGCGAAGCCGGGTGAGGGGTTCTCTCCGCATCGGGATCGTGGAGAGGGTACCCCTCACCCACGCGAGTTCCCGTCGACCGGGGGTGCAGCCCTCTCCCACAAGGGGAGAGGGCACATTCACGCACATCACGCTCTGTTCTCGCAACGCGGTCATTCCGCGGCCTCCGCGACAGCCGTGTGGCCGAGATCCACCACCTGCAGGGTGGTGCGGACGCGTTGCGTCGTGCCGTCCTGGAAGCGGATCACGGTGTCGACAGGGATATTGTCCTTGCCGCGATAGATCGACTCGATGATGTCTGCATATTTCTCATTGATGACGCCGCGGCGGACTTTTCTGGTTCGGGTCAGCTCGCCGTCGTCGGCATCAAGCTCCTTGTAGAGCAGCAGGAAGCGCGAGATACGCTGCGCGGGCGGCAGCGTCGCGTTGACCGTCTCGACCTCCTTCCGCAACAGCGCATAGACCTCCGACCGCGAGGACAGGTCGGTATAGGTCGTGAACGAGATCCGGTTTTTCTCCGCCCATTTCGAGATGATCGAGTAGCGGATGCAGATCATCGCGGCCAGCGCGTCGCGGCCGGCGCCGAGCACGACGGCTTCGGCGACGTAAGGCGAGAACTTCAGTTTGTTCTCGATGTATTGCGGCGAGAAGCGCTCGCCGCGCGAGGTTTCGGCGAGGTCCTTGATACGGTCGATCACGACGAGCTGCCGCTCATCGTTGTAGTAGCCGGCATCGCCGGAATGCATCCAGCCGTCCTTGATGTCGGCCGTCGAAGCCTCGGGGTTCTTGTAATACCCGAGGAACATGTTGGGGTGACGCACCACGATCTCGCCGACACCGTTGACGTCGGGACTGTCGATCCGGATTTCGACGTCGTCGGCCATGGGAACGCCGGTGGTGTCTGGGTCGACCTTGCCTTCGGGGTGCAGCGTATAGGCGCCGAGCAACTCGGTCTGGCCGTAGAGCGTGCGCAGCGGCACGCCCATGGCCTGGAAGAACTTGAAGGTCTCCGGTCCGAGCGCCGCGCCGCCCGTGGCTGCCGAGCGCAGCCGCGTAAAGCCGAGCCGGTCGCGCAGCGCACGGAACAGCAGCTTGTCGGCGAACATCGAGCGCTTTCCGTCAGCGAGCGCCGCGAGCCCGGTTTTCATGCCGATATCGTACAGCTTCTGCTTGAGCGGGGAGGTGTCCATCACGCCGGCGCGGACATCAGCGGCGATCGATTCCCAGACGCGCGGCGCGAACAGCACGAAGGTCGGCGCGATCTCGCGGAAATCGTTCATCATGGTGTCGGGCTCTTCGACGAAGTTGACCTTCATCCGGCACAGCAGTCCTTTGCCGAGCGCATAGACCTGTTCCATGATCCAGGGCAGCGGCAGCACCGACACGTACTCATCGTCCGGGCCCTTGGGGTCGAAGGCGAGATAGGTCGCGCAATGCCGCAGGACGCGGCCGGCCGCCAGCATCGCGAGCTTCGGATTCGCGGTCGTGCCTGAGGTCGTGCAGAGGATCGCGACGTCTTCGCCGCGGGTGGCGTCGACCAGGCCGTCATAGAGGCCGGGCTCGCGCGAGGCGCGGTCGCGCCCCATTGAGGCGAGCTTGCTCGCCTCCATCAGGCGCGGGTCGTCGTATTTTCGCATGCCGCGCGGGTCGGAATAGACGATGTGCTTAAGATGAGGCGCCCGGTCGGCGAGGCCGAGCAGCTTGTCGACCTGCTCTTCGTCCTCGGCGAATACGAGCCTGGCCTCGCCGTAGCTCAGGAGATAGGCGGCTTCCTCGTCCAGCACGTCGCGATAGAGGCCGAGGCTCATCGCGCCGATCGCGTGGCTGGCGATCTCGGCAGAGACCCAATCCGGCCGGTTGTCGCCGATAATGCCGATCACATCGCCGCGACCGAGGCCGAGCTCGACCATGCCGAGCGCGAAGTCACGGGTGCGGGTCTGGTAGTCGCTCCAGGTGATTTCGCGCCACAACCCGAAATCCTTCTCGCGTAGCGCGATCTCGCTACCGTGCTCCCTGGCGTTGAGGCGGAGCATCTTGGGGAAGGTGTCAGCCTGCGCGGCGCGTCCGGCGTAGTCCATCATGCCGCGCTCTCCCGCACCGCCGGCTTGTCGTCGGGATCGACCAGCACCTCGTCTTCTTCGCCGAGATAGGCGCGCTTGACATGGGGATCGGCGAGCACGGTCGCCGGGTCGCCTTCGGCGATCTTGCGGCCGAAATCCAGCACCATGACGCGGTGGGAGATGTCCATCACGACGCCCATGTCGTGCTCGATCATCATCACCGTCATGCCGAACTCTTCGTTGAGGTCGACGATGTAGCGCGCCATGTCTTCCTTTTCTTCGAAGTTCATGCCGGCCATCGGCTCGTCGAGCAGGATCAGCTTCGGCTCCAGCGCCATCGCACGGGCGAGCTCGACGCGCTTGCGCAGGCCGTAGGGCAGGGTGCCGGCGGTCGCCTTTCGCACCGATTGCAGGTCGAGAAAGTCGATGATCTCTTCGACCTTGCGGCGATGCTCCAGCTCCTCGCGGCGCGCGCCGGTCAGCCAGTACAGCGATCCCGTGATGAAATTGTTCTTCAGGAGGTGATGGCGGCCGACCATGATATTGTCGAGCACGCTCATGTGGTGGAACAGGGCGAGATTCTGGAAGGTGCGGCCGATGCCGAGCCGCGGCCGCGCGTTCGCGGTGAGGCCGGTGATATCCTGGCCGCGATAGAACAGGTGGCCTTCGGTCGGCTTGTAACGGCCGGAGATGCAGTTGACGATCGAGGTCTTGCCGGCGCCGTTCGGGCCGATGATGGAGAACAGCTCGCCCTCGTTGACGCCGAAGCTCACGTCGGTCAGCGCCCGGACGCCGCCAAAGCGCAAAGAGACCCCGCGCACCTCCAGACTATAAGCCACCCTGTTCCCTCCAGATACGGCGCTTGGCGCGCTCTTTATCTATCGCTCGAAAGCCAACTCGATCTTACATGGGCCGCTGTAGGCAGGCCATCCGGCTCATGATGCCGGGTGCCTCAGAGCTTTGCTCGTCTGCATCACCTGCGTCATGTGCGGTAACGCCGCACCCACTTGTCCCAGCCCCGCGCTACCCGCCAACGGCGATCCGCTTGAGGGAGCGCGCGGCGTTACGCGAGGTGGTTCTCAATACGAGAAAGCGATACGTTGGATTGTCATGTGCCCGACAATTCATCAGGAAATTTTCGCTGGCTTTCCAAGCCTCAGGTTCCTAACGGAAACGGCATTGTTGCGGTGCAATATGGTTGGGGTGGGACGCTGTCGCTCGAATGATTGCTGCTGATTACTTGAGGCGCATCGCGGCCTGGTCGCGCGAACTGACCGAGCAGGAAATCGAGGTCGCCCGCGTGGGCATCGCCGAGAAATCCTATCGCGCCAACGAATTCATCTTCATGCGCGGCGACAATTTCCAGTACTGGACCGGCATTGTCAGCGGGCTGGCCCGTATGGGCATCGTATCCCGCCGCGGCAAGGCGGCGAGTTTCGCGGGCCTCACCACCGGCGCGTGGTTCGGTGAGGGCACCGTGCTCAAGAACGAGGCGCGGCGCTACGACGTGGTGGCGTTGCGCGACACGCGGCTGGCGATGATGGACCGCCGCACCTTCGTCTGGCTGTTCGAGAACAGTGTCGGCTTCAACCGATTCCTGGTCGGACAGCTCAATGAGCGGCTGGGCCAGTTCATCGCGCTGCTCGAATATGGCCGCACGCTGGATGCGACCGAGCGGCTGGCCCGGTCGATCGCCTCGCTGTTCAATCCGATTCTCTATCCCGACCTGACGCTGCACCTGGAGATCACCCAGGAGGAGATCGGGGCATTGTCGGGAATCTCCCGGCAGAACGCCAACCAGTGCCTGAAGCGGCTGGAACGGGAGGGGCTGCTTCGGCTTGAATATGGCGGGGTGACCATCATCGACCTTGAGCGACTGCGCCGCTACGGTGAATGATTGGGGCGTCGGCGACCCGTAAGGTTCCTAAATCGCTGATTTCAAACGACTATGGCATTAGACTTGGTCCGGGTCGGATGCTACAGACCGCCCCTGTTTGGATGGTGCGGGTTTCGCGCTCTGGAGATGACATGGCAGCTCAGGATTCGAAACGGCGCGTTGCGCTAATCACCGGTGTCACCGGGCAGGATGGCGCATATCTCGCCGAATATCTGCTCGGTCTCGGCTACACTGTGCATGGGATCAAGCGCCGGTCGTCCTCGTTCAACACCGCGCGTGTCGACCATCTCTACCAGGACCCCCATGTCGGCAACGTGCCATTCCTGATGCACTACGGCGACATGACCGATTCTACCAATCTGATCCGGCTGATGCAGCAGATTCGTCCGACCGAGATCTACAATCTCGCCGCCCAAAGCCACGTTCAGGTCAGCTTCGAGAGCCCGGAATACACCGCCAACGCGGACGCCATCGGCGTGCTGCGCCTCCTGGAGGCGATCCGGATCCTTGGTATGGAAAAGGAGACGCGGTTCTACCAGGCCTCGACCTCCGAGCTTTACGGCCTGGTGCAAGAGGTGCCGCAGAAGGAGACCACACCGTTCTACCCGCGCTCGCCCTACGGCGTGGCGAAGCTGTACGGCTACTGGATCACGGTGAACTACCGTGAGGCGTACGGCATGTTCGCCAGCAACGGCATCCTGTTCAACCATGAGAGCCCGATCCGCGGCGAGACATTTGTGACGCGCAAGATCACGCGTGGCGTCGCACGCATCGAAGTCGGCCTGGAAGACACGATCTATCTCGGCAATCTCGAGGCCAAGCGCGACTGGGGCCACGCACGCGACTATATCGAGGGCATGCACAAAATCCTGCAGGCGGACGCGCCCGACGATTTCGTGCTGGCGACCGGAGAGACGCATGCGGTGCGCGAATTCGTCGAGCTGGCATTTGCCGAGATCGGCCGCACGATCGAATGGCGAGGCAAGGGCGTCGATGAAACCGGTGTCGACAAGGCGTCCGGCAAGACCGTGGTGCGCGTCGACCCGACCTATTTCCGCCCGACCGAGGTTGATCTCTTGATCGGCGACTCGAGCAAGGCGCGCGCCAAGCTTGGATGGAGGCCGAAGACATCCTTCGCACAACTGGTGAAGGAAATGGTCGCAAGCGATCTCGCAGAGGCCAGACAGGACGCCGCCAATGGCAATCACTCCGTATGAACTGAAGGGCAAGACGGTCTTCGTCGCCGGCCATCGCGGCATGGTCGGCTCGGCGCTGATGCGCCGGCTGGCGCACGAGAAGGCAGAGGTCCTGACAGCATCGCGCAGCGAGGTTGATCTGCGCAATCAGGCCGCGGTGAATACGTGGTTTGCCGCGAAGCGTCCGCAGGCCGTGTTCCTTGCCGCGGCCAAGGTCGGCGGCATCGTCGCCAACAACACGCTGCGGGCCGAGTTCCTCTACGACAATCTGGCGATCTCGACCAATGTGATCCAGGCCGCTCACGCCAATGGCTGCGAGAAGCTGATGTTCTTCGGCTCGTCCTGCATCTATCCGCGGCTCGCACCGCAGCCGCTGCGTGAGGATTCGATGTTGACCGGCCCGTTGGAGCAGACCAACGAGCCCTATGCGATTGCCAAGATCGCCGGCATCAAGATGGCGGAGGCCTATCGCAGCCAATACGGCTCCGATTTCATCAGCGTGATGCCGACCAATCTCTACGGCCCCGGTGACAACTATCATCCAGAGTACAGCCACGTCGTTGCTGCGCTGATCCGCCGCTTCCATGAGGCCAAACTGTCGGGAGCGACTAACGTCGTGGTGTGGGGCACTGGCACGCCTCGGCGCGAATTCCTCTATGTCGATGATCTCGCCGACGCCTGCATCCACCTGATGAAAACCTATTCCTCTGCTGAACTGGTCAATATCGGCACCGGCGAGGATATCAGCATCGCTGAATTCGCCCGTGTGGTCGCGGCTGCGGTCGGCTATCGCGGCGAGATCAGCTTCGACACGTCGCGCCCGGACGGCACGCCGCGCAAGCTGCTCGATGTCAGCCGCTTGGCCAAGCTCGGCTGGCGCGCCTCCACCTCGCTCGAGAACGGCATCAGGCTCGCGTACCAGGCCTATCTGAGCGAGACCAAACAGGCGGTCGAGTAGCGCGCGACTATCACCACCCGGCCATTGTGAGCATAAGCAAAGTAATCCACCTCTCCGCGCGAGGAACGGATGGATTGCTTCGTCGCTCGCGCTCCTCGCAATGACGACCTGGCTACTGCCGTGCCGCCATCCGCGGCGGGTTCTTCGACAGGGCGGTCGCCATGGCCGAGATCAGCGGCTTCATGAAGAACGCGTCGTTGGCCGGATAGATGTCCGTGCGCAGGCCATGGGCCTTCAACTCGTCGGACACAATGGGGCCGACGGAGGCGATCGGCGTCTGCTTCAGCCCATCGCGCAACTGAGCCTCGCAATTGTGCGCCCGCGCCACGTCGATCAAGCGGCGGACTTGCCCCGAACTCGTCAGTGCGATCGCGTCGATGCGGCCGCGCGCCATCTCATCGATCGCGGCGACGATGTTGGCGTCGGCGGCGCGCGCGTCGTAGACGTAGGGCAGGACGGTATCGACGTCGGCGCCCTGCGCCTTGATCGCGCCGATCAACACGCTGTGGTCCTTGTCCGGGTAGAGCTGCAGGCCCACGCGATGGCCGTTCAGGTCGAGCTTCGACAGCATTTCGGCGACACCTTCCGATGTCGGCTTCTCCGTCGTCATCTGGGGCTCCAGCCCAATCTCGCGTAAGGCGCGGCCGGGTTTGGGGCCGCGGGCAAACTTGCGCGCCTTGCCGATGCTGCCGACGAATTCCGCCTCGGCCCCGGTCCGGCGCACGAGCTTCATCAGGCGGCGCAGGCCTTCGCCGGTCATCAGCACGAGATCGTCAAGCGGCCGCTCGATCGCACGGCGGATCCAGGTCTCGATCGGCGCCGGGTCGGGCGCATCATGGATGGTGAACATCGGGCATTGCAGCACATCCGCGCCCTGCTCAGCGAGCAAGCGGGAAAACTGTGCCTCCTCGCGGGTTTCGAGGATCAGGATGCGGTAGCCGTTCAGCCGGTCAGCCATGATGGTGCTCTAACAAACATTGCCGTCTTTTGTTCGATTTGAACCCTGCTACGGGATTGGCGCAAGGGTGCGGGCGGTGATAGACGAAGGCCAAAATCGTCGCTCCGCGGCTCTTGCTCAAGTTCTGGTCAATTGGCATGCCCGACCATCAATTCGTTTTGACCCTGTCCTGTCCGGATCGCCCGGGAATCGTCTCGGCGGTGTCCACCTTCCTAGCTCACAACGGGCAGAATATCCTGGATGCCCAGCAGTTCGACGATACAGAGACGGGCAAGTTCTTCATGCGCGTGGTCTTCACCGCGGCGGACCTCGCGGTCGAGTTGCCGGCGCTGCAGACCGGCTTTGCCGCGATCGCCGAACGCTTCAGCATGGAATGGCAGATGCGCGACCGCGCCAGCCGCCGCCGGGTGATGTTGCTCGTTTCCAAGTCCGATCACTGTCTGGTCGACATTCTCTATCGGTGGCGCACCGGAGAGCTCGAGATGATCCCGACCGCGATCGTTTCCAATCATCCGCGCGAGACCTATGGCTCGCTCGATTTCGGCGACATCCCGTTCCATTGCCTGCCGGTAACAAGGGAAACCAAGCGCCAGCAGGAAGACGCGGTGTGGAAGCTGGCGCAGGATACCCAGACCGACCTCGTGGTCTTGGCGCGCTACATGCAGATCCTGTCGGACGAGATGTCGGCGCGGCTGTCAGGCCGCTGCATCAACATCCATCATTCGTTCCTGCCGGGCTTCAAGGGCGCCAAGCCCTACCATCAGGCGCATGAGCGCGGCGTCAAGCTGATCGGCGCCACCGCGCATTACGTCACCAGCGATCTCGACGAGGGACCGATCATCGATCAGGACGTCGAGCGGATCAGTCACCGCGACACGCCCGAGGATCTCGTCCGCAAAGGCCGCGACATCGAGCGCCGCGTGCTGGCGCGGGCGATCCGCTATCACTTGGCCGACCGCGTCATCCTCAACGGCTGCAAGACCGTGGTATTTGTCGACTAATGAGCCGCGCCCTGTGACGTCGGGACTGGCGTCGATGCCGCCTTGGGATCGTCGCCGCGCTCGGCCGCCGGCATCAGGCGCTTGCGCTCGCGCTCCTTCATGAACTCATCGTATTTGGCGGTCCCCGGGCGGGGCGGGGCGTCGGCGGGCAAGCCGCCGGCCCAAGCCGGAAGATAATCGCCGACGCCGGCTGCCATTTTCTCGTTGAGCGAGCTGCACCCGCTGAGCGCGGAGGCCACCAGCACGAGGGCGGTCATGATGAGGACAGGGCGGATGCAGTTCGGCATGTGGGAAGGGTACGACCCTAATTTTTGAGGATACTGAACTAGAGGCGCGACGCTTCGTCCGCAATTGTGCTTCTTTGTTGACAGCTTCGTTTGCTTCGCATGATCGTCCAAATCGCAAGGCCTGCGAATCGTAGGTCGCGGGTCGCTTTGAGCGTTATGTTATGGTAATTTAATACCTTAAACCTAAATCAGCCGATGCCGGCTGCAGTGGACGGCACTCGCCCATCGTCCGATTGACAACAGGGCGGCGGAAGACGCCATGTCGCAATGCGGCTTTGGCCGCGATGCTGGCGAAACAAGAACCGGGGACTCGGTTCATCGCACAAGGAGGGGGAGAGAACGCTCATGGTCAATTTCAATCGTCGCAGGATGTTGCTGTGGGCGGCCACGGCGGCCACCCTCCCGGGGCTGTGCGCCGTCGCGCCGGCGCACGCCGAAGACACCGTGAAGATCGGCCTGATCGTGCCGATGACCGGCGGTCAGGCTTCGACGGGCAAGCAGATCGACAATGCCATCAAGCTCTATATGCAGCAGAACGGCGACACCGTTGCCGGCAAGAAGGTCGAAATCATCCTGAAGGATGACGCCGCGATGCCTGACAACACCAAGCGTCTGGCGCAGGAGCTGATCGTCAACGACAAGGTCAGCATCATTGCCGGCTTCGGCGTGACGCCCGCCGCACTTGCCGCGGCGCCGCTGGCGACGCAGGCGAAGATCCCGGAAGTCGTCATGGCCGCCGGCACCTCCATCATCACCGAGCGCTCGCCCTACATCGTGCGCACCAGCTTCACGCTGGCGCAGTCCTCCACCATCATCGGTGACTGGGCGGCCAAGAACGGCATCAAGAAGGTCGCGACGCTGACCTCCGACTACGCGCCGGGCAATGACGCGTTGACCTTCTTCAAGCAGCACTTCACCGCCGGCGGCGGCGAGATCGTCGAGGAGGTCAAGGTGCCCTTGGCCAATCCCGACTTCGCGCCGTTCCTGCAGCGCATGAAGGACTCCAAGCCCGACGCGATGTTCGTGTTCGTTCCGGCGGGGCAGGGTGGCAACTTCATGAAGCAGTATGCCGAGCGCGGCCTCGACAAGAGCGGCATCAGGGTGATCGGCCCCGGCGACGTCATGGACGACGACCTGCTCAACAACATGGGCGATGCCGCACTCGGCGTGGTGACCGCGCACATCTATTCGGCGGCGCATCCCTCGCAGAAAAACAAGGATTTCGTCGCCGCATATAAGAAGGCATTCGGCAACCGTCCGGGCTTCATGGCGGTCGGCGGCTATGACGGCATCCACCTGATCTACGAAGCGCTGAAGAAGACGAGCGGTGACAGCAACGGCGACAAGCTGGTCGCGGCGATGAAGGGCATGAAGTGGGAGAGCCCGCGCGGCCCGATCTCGATCGACCCGGACACCCGCGACATCGTGCAGAACGTCTATATCCGCAAGGTCGAGAAGGTTGACGGCGAGCTCTACAACGTCGAGTTCGCGACCTTTGAAGCGGTCAAGGATTCCGGCAAGACGAAGAAGTGACGCAGTCACCATTGCCGGGCGCGGGCTCTGCGCTTTCTACGTCCTGCTGGGGCCTGACCCCATCACCACGTTTTTTCCTTGGCGAGAAAGACGTGGATGGTCGGGACGAGTCGGGCCATGGCGCTGTACTCGACTTTTGCGGCGTGGTCTTCGTTGCGTCCTCGCGATTGAGCTGACCCCAATGGCTTCTGTCCTCACGAACCTGTTCGACGGCGTCGCCTACGGCATGCTGCTGTTCGTGCTCGCCTGCGGGCTTGCGGTGACGCTCGGGCTGATGAACTTCGTCAATCTCGCGCATGGCGCCTTTGCCATGGCCGGTGGCTACGTCTGCGCCGTGCTGGTGAATAATTCCGGCTGGCCGTTCTTTGCCGCGCTGCCGCTCGCTTTCGCCGCCAGCGCCGCGATCGGCGCCGTGATGGAGCAGGCGCTGTATCGTCATCTCTACACGCGCAGCCATCTCGATCAGGTGCTGTTCTCGATCGGCCTGGTGTTCATGTCGGTCGCCGCGGTCGACTACATCATGGGCTCGGCGCGGGTCTTCATCAAGTTACCGGCGGCGCTGGAAGGGCAGATCGATCTGTTCGGCGTCGGGATCGGCCGCTACCGGCTGATGATCGTCGTGATCTGCGGCCTGCTGACGCTCGCGCTGCAACTCATCCTGTCCAGGACTCGGTTCGGCAGCCGCCTACGCGCCGCCGTCGACGATCCGCGCGCTGCGATCGGGCTCGGCATCAACGTGCCGCAGGTATTCGCCTTCACCTTCGCTTTCGGCTGCGGACTTGCCGGCCTCGGCGGCGCGCTGAGCGCGGAGATCCTCGGGCTCGACCCCTATTTCCCGCTGAAGTTCATGATCTATTTCCTGATCGTCGTGACGGTCGGCGGCTCATCCTCGATCACCGGGCCGTTCCTGGCCTCGCTGCTGCTCGGGATCGCCGACGTTGCAGGCAAATATTACGTGCCGAAGATGGGTCCGTTCGTGATCTACACTGTCATGATCGTGATCCTGATCTGGCGCCCGAACGGCCTGTTCGGCCGCACCGCTGCGCGGTGAACGCGCCATGACCGCGCTGACGGACGTTTCCTCTCAAGCCGTTGCCGGCGCACGCTGGCGGCTCGGCGAGGTCGCGTTCTGGGTTCTGGCGCTCGCCTGCGCCTTTCTGTTCCCGTCGCGCTATCTGATCATGACCGACATCGTGCGGCTCGGGCTGTTCGCGCTGTCCCTCGACCTCATCCTCGGTTATGCCGGCATCGTTTCGCTGGGCCACGCGGCGTTTTTCGGTATCGGCGCCTATTCGGCCGGGCTGTTGGCGTTGCACGGCATCATCAACGAGCCGGTCATCGCGCTCGTCGCGGCGGGTCTCGTCGCGGCCGCGCTCGGTTTCCTGACCAGCTTTCTTGTCATCCGCGGCGTCGACCTGACTCGGCTGATGGTGACGCTCGGGATCGCGCTCTTGCTGGAGGCACTCGCCGAGCGCTTTTCCGACGTCACCGGCGGCACGGACGGCCTGCAGGGCATCGAGATGCAGCCGATCCTCGGGCTGTTTGCCTTCGATATGTTCGGCAAGAACGGATTCTTCTATTCGTTGATCGTGCTGTTCGTCCTGTTCCTGCTCGCCCGGCGCATCGTGCATTCGCCATTCGGGCTGTCGCTGCGCGCGATCAGGAACAATCCGCTGCGCGCGGCGGCGATCGGCGTGCCGGTCAATCGTCGCCTGGTCGCGGTCTATACGCTCGCCGCGTTCTATGCGGGCATCGCCGGCGCGCTGTTCACCCAGACTACCGCGCTCGCCTCGCTCGACGTCTTCGCCTTCGAACGCTCGGCCGATCTGATGCTGGTGCTCGTGATCGGCGGCACCGGCTATCTCTATGGCGGTCTGATCGGCGCCGTCGTGTTCAAGATGTTGCATGAGTTCTTTCAGGGGATAACTCCGCAATACTGGCTGTTCTGGATCGGTCTCGTGCTGGTCGTGATCGTGCTGGTCGGCCGCGCGCGCATGCACCGCTGGGTGCTGTTCGTGCCGAATTTGATCATCCGCCAATTCGCCGGCCGCAAGGCTGTCGTCGCTGTTCCCGAGAGTGATGCGTCATGACAATCTCGCTCGAAACCCGCGGCCTTGAAAAATCGTTCGGCGGGCTTCGCGTCACCCGCGATCTGTCGCTGAAGGTGATGCGGGGCGCCCGCCACGCGCTGATCGGCCCGAACGGCGCCGGCAAGACCACTGTCATCAATCAGCTCACCGGCGTGCTCAGGCCGAACAGCGGACGCATCCTGCTCGAAGGTAGCGACATCACCGGCCTCTCCGTGCATAAGCGCGTGCTGCGCGGCCTGTCGCGCACCTTCCAGATCAACCAGCTTTATGCCGATCTCACCCCGCTCGAGACCATCGGGCTTGCCGTCTCCGAGCGGATGGGCCGCGGCGGCGACTGGTGGCGGCGGATGGGCACACGCGACGATGTCAATACGGAGATCGCCGAGATTCTCGCGCGCTTCCATTTGCTCGACGTGATGAGCGAGCTCACCACGACGTTGCCTTATGGCAAGCAGCGCCTGCTCGAGATCGCAGTGGCGATCGCCGCCAAGCCGCGAGTCCTGCTGCTCGACGAGCCGGCGGCCGGCGTGCCCGAGAGCGAGCGGCACGACATCCTCGCGGCGGTCGCGGCGCTGCCGCGTGATGTCACGGTGCTGCTGATCGAGCACGATATGGACTTGGTGTTCTCCTTCGCCGACCGCATCTCGGTGCTGGTCAATGGCGGATTGCTCACTGAAGGCGCGCCCGACGAGGTCGCGCGCGATCCGCAGGTGAGGGCGGTCTATCTCGGCGAGGCCGCCGATGCCTGATCTTCTTTCCGTACAGGACCTGCGTGCCGGATATGGCGAGGCGGTGGTGTTGCCCGGGATGTCGCTCAGCCTCGCGGAAGGCCAGGTGCTGGCGCTGCTTGGCCGCAACGGCACGGGCAAGACCACGCTGATCAATTCGATCGTCGGCATCGTCAGGCGCTTCGGCGGCAGCGTGTCGCTGGCGGGCCGTGACATCTCGGCGATGCGGCCCGACCAGCGCGCTCGTGCCGGCATCGGCTGGGTGCCGCAGGAGCGCAACATCTTCCGTTCGCTGACCGTGGAAGAGAACATGACTGCGGTGGCGCAGCCCGGGCCGTGGACCGTCGAACGGGTGTATGAGATGTTTCCGCGGCTGAAAGAACGCCGCGGCAATTTCGGCAACCAGCTCTCCGGCGGCGAGCAGCAGATGCTGGCGATCGGTCGCGCGCTGACGCTGAATCCGAAGGTGCTGCTGCTCGACGAGCCGACCGAGGGCCTCGCGCCGATCATCGTTGAGGAATTGTTAAAGGCGATCGGAACCATCACGCGCTCGGGGGGTATTTGTTCGATTATCGTCGAGCAGAACGCACAAAAGATTCTGGGGCTTGCCGACCGCGTTGTGATATTGGAACGCGGCACGATCGTGCACGATGCCGCAAGCAGCGCGCTGAAAGCCGATCCGTCCGTCCTTGAACGCCACCTCGGCGTTTCAGGGGCCAAAGCACACTAGAAACGTCCGGGAGTCGATCATGCAGCGAACCAAGCCTCCGTTTCGTGCCGACGAGGTCGGCAGCCTGTTGCGCCCGCCGAAGATCAAGGAGGCCCGCGCCAGGCTGGAGAAGGGCGAGATCTCGGCCGACGATCTGCGCAAGGTCGAGGACATGGAGATCGAGAAGGTCGTGCACAAGCAGGCCTCGATCGGGTTGAAGCTTGCGACCGATGGCGAGTTCCGCCGTTCCTGGTGGCACTTCGATTTCCTTAGCCACCTGACCGGCTGTGAGCTGTTCCACCCGGAAATGGGTATTCAGTTCGCGGGCGTGCAGACCCGGCACGACGCCATCAGGGTGATCGGCAAGCTCGACTTTTCCGATCGTCACCCGATGCTCGATCACTTCAGGTTCCTGAAGAAATACGCCGACCAGGCCCATGTCACGCCGAAGATGACGATCCCGTCGCCGGCGGTGCTGCACTTCCGCGGCGGACGCAAGCTGATCTCGAGGGAGGTCTATCCCGATCTCGAGGAGTTCTACCAGGATCTCGGCAAGACCTACCGCAAGGCGGTGAAGGCGTTCTACGACGCCGGCTGCCGCTACCTGCAATTCGATGACACGGTGTGGGCCTATCTGTGCTCGCAGGAGGAATTGCAGAAGTCGCGCGATCGCGGCGACAATCCCGATGGCCTGCAGGAGATCTATGCCCGCATCATCAACTACGCGATCGCCGAGCGTCCCTCGGACATGGTGATCACCACCCATGTCTGCCGCGGCAATTTCCGCTCCACCTGGATTTCGTCTGGCGGCTACGAGCCGGTCGCCGAGACCCTGCTCGCCGGCACCAACTACGACGGCTATTTCCTCGAATATGATTCCGACCGTGCCGGCGGCTTCGAGCCGCTGCGCTTCCTGCCCAAGGGCAACAAGGTCGTGGTGGTCGGCGTCATCACCTCGAAGTTCGGCGAGCTCGAGAAGAAGGACGACATCAAGCGGCGGCTGGAAGAGGCGGCGAAGTTCGCTCCGCTCGAGCAACTCGCGGTGTCGCCGCAATGCGGCTTCGCCTCGACAGAGGAGGGCAACATCCTCTCCGAGGAGGAGCAGTGGGCCAAGCTGCGACTCGCGGTCGAGGTCGGGAACGAGGTGTGGGGGAAGTAAGACCGCCTCGGTTGTCGTCATTGCGACGAGCGAAGCGACGAAGCAATCCACTCTTTCCCTCCGCGGAGGCATGGATTGCTTCGCGGGGCCTGTCATCGGGCGCGCATTCGCGCGACCCGTTGGCTCGTAATGACGTGGCAAGAGTGAGCATCATCTTCCTGCCGGATCGACCTCGCCGAGCAGCGAGGAATTCGACTACCGTAGCTGCCTGCCCGTAGTCGCGGCGACGACCTCGGCACGGACCCCCGCCGGCACCTGCCCGGAACGAACTGTCGGCGCCCCGGGCGAGGCGGGCGCAGCAAGGCCTGATCCACCCTCGATACCCTGACTGGACCCGGCGCTGCCAGCCGTGCGGCTCACGCACGTTTGCTGATCGGCGCGCAGATAGGGGTTCAAACGGTGGGCAAGACGTGCTACGAGACAATCAACCTTTAGCTCTGCCCACCATCGTCCCAACTGTCCGCCCACGCCCGCTCCATGAAGAACGACGAAATCCTCGGCCAGATCACGGACTTCTGCCGTCGTTCCGACATGGCGGAGACGACGTTCGGCCGCCGGGCCGTCAACGACGGCAAGCTGGTGCACCGGCTGCGCGAGGGCAAGCGCATCACCATCGATACGCTCGACCGCATCAACGCCTTCATCGCCACCTCCACGCCGGGCGGCGTGGCGCCGCCGCGCGGCCTGGTGGTGCCCCTGGAGAAGCGCGATCCGCGGGGCAATTTCCGCTTCTTCGAGAATCGCCAGCGATATCTGCTGTTTGTCCATACTTGCAGCGAGAAACGGGTGATTGCTGACCGGGTCGCGCTGGAATTGTCGGCGATCCATCCGCGGCCACCGGCGCTGCGGGTGTTCGACGCCGGCATGGGCGACGGCACCGTGCTGGCGCGGGTTCTGCGGGCGATGCACGGCCGCTTCCCCAATATGCCGTTCTACGTTGCCGGCAAGGAGCTCAGTCTCGAGGACGTCCGCCTCACCCTGGACAAGGTGCCGGATCGCCTGTTCGAGCATCCGGCGAGCGTGTTCGTCTTCACCAACATGTACTACGCGGAGGCGCCCTGGCTGACACCGCGGTCGAACACGGCCGCCGCGAGCATGATCTGGCACGAGGTCCCCCTGCGCGGGGCCTCCTCGGGCGAATTCGAGGCCCAGATCGCAGAACTCGGCCCATTTCTCGAGCAAAACTGGCGGGCCATGGTGAGCCCGCGGACCGCCATGCCGATCTACGAGCGGCCGGTTGCTCTGGTGCTGTACCGTGACGATCACCGGTTTCTGCTCGACTCGATCATTCCCCGAGCCGGCCGGACCGAGGCCAATTTCGACCTTGTGATCGCCTCCCAGCCCTACCGGGCCAAATCCTCTGTGAATTTCCGCGCCAAGCGGATCATCGCGCCGCTGGCCCGGGCGTTGCGCGGCGGCGGGCGCCTGATAGGAATCCACTCCCATGGAGGCGACCCCGGGCTTGAAATTATTCAGGCCGTTTGGCCCGGAGAAAATCCTTTCGCCGTCAGTCGTCATGAGATATTGCGCGCGGTGAAATATGAGCTTGGGTCGACCGGGCGTGAGCTGAACTTCAACGCTTACGCGGATAACCGTTCGATCTTCCGATATGATATGGAAGCGCTGCCCAACGAGGTGACGGGCTCGATCGGAACCTCGACGGCCTTTGCAGCGTGGAATGCGGCAGTGTATGTCGCGCAGATCGAAGATGACCGGTTGACCGAAACGACCGAAAACGGACGAGCTCTCGAGGCCACGCGCGAAGTTCTCCGCAAACACAACGGGCTGTGGTTTTACGACGAATCCTACGTCATCTCGCGACGACGAGACTGACATTCCGGGGACATATTCACCAACGAACGTCGGCGTCCGACGAAACAAGGGGTTTGCTTGATGCGCGCGTCTTATCTGTTCACCAGCGAGTCGGTCTCGGAAGGTCATCCGGACAAGGTCTGCGATCGCATTTCGGACGAGATCGTGGACCTGTTCTATCGCGAGGGGCCCAAGGCGGGCATCGACCCCTGGCAGATCCGCGCGGCATGCGAGACGCTCGCGACCACCAACAAGGTGGTGATCGCCGGCGAGACCCGCGGCCCTAGCTCGGTCACCAACGACCAGATCGAGAGCGTCGTCCGCGACGCAATCAAGGACATCGGCTACGAGCAGGAAGGCTTCCACTGGCAGAACTGCGACATCGAGATCCTGTTGCATCCGCAGTCTGCCGACATCGCGCAGGGCGTCGACGGCAAGCAGCCTTCCAACCAGGAAGAGGGCGCCGGCGACCAGGGCATCATGTTCGGTTACGCCACCAACGAGACGCCGGACCTGATGCCGGCGCCGATCTTCTACGCCCACAAGATCCTGCGGCTGATCTCTGAAGCGCGCCACTCTGGCAAGGAAAAGGTGCTCGGCCCGGACTCCAAGAGCCAGGTCACCGTCCAGTACGAGAACGGCAAGCCGGTCGGCGTGCGCGAGATCGTGGTCTCGCACCAGCATCTGGTCGAGGACCTCACCTCCAACCAGATTCGCGACATCGTCGAGCCCTATGTCCGCGAGGCGCTGCCGAAGGAATGGATCAACGGCAAGACGATCTGGCATATCAACCCGACCGGCAAGTTCTTCATCGGCGGCCCCGACGGCGACTCCGGGCTGACCGGCCGCAAGATCATCGTCGACACCTATGGCGGCGCGGCGCCGCACGGCGGCGGCGCATTCTCCGGCAAGGACCCGACCAAGGTCGACCGTTCGGCGGCCTATGCCGCACGCTATGTCGCCAAGAACATCGTCGCGGCGGGTCTCGCCGACCGCTGCACGCTGCAACTCGCCTACGCGATCGGCGTTGCGCGTCCGCTGTCGATCTACATCGACACCCACGGCACCGGTAAGGTGCCGGAGGACCAGCTCGAGAAGGCGGCGGCGCAGGCGATGGATCTGACGCCGCGCGGCATCCGCACCCATCTCGACCTCAACCGCCCGATCTACGCCCGCACCTCGGCCTACGGCCATTTCGGCCGCACGCCGGACAATGAAGGCGGCTTCTCCTGGGAGAAGGCCGATCTCGTCGAGCAGCTCAAGCGCGCGCTCTGATGCTTTTACCTCGCCCCGCGTGCGGGGAGAGGTCGCCGCGAAGCGGCGGGTGAGGGGGACTCTCCGCGGACTCAGTCGGTGGATGGAGCCCCTCACCCCGACCCTCTCCCCGTAAGAACGGGGCGAGGGCGAATGCCCCGCCGCACGGCGTTGGGCTCGCTTTGCTACTGATACGCTGGACTCACCGACTAGGAAAACAACATGAACGCCCCCACGAAGCCCGGCTTCACCGACTACATCGTCAAGGATATTTCGCTCGCCGATTTCGGCCGCAAGGAGATCTCGCTCGCCGAGACCGAGATGCCCGGCCTGATCGCGACCCGCGAGGAGTACGGCCCCAAGCAGCCGCTGAAGGGCGCGCGCATTGCGGGCTCCCTGCATATGACGATCCAGACCGCGGTCCTGATCGAGACGCTCGCCGCGCTCGGCGCCGACATCCGCTGGGTCTCCTGCAACATCTATTCGACCCAGGATCACGCCGCCGCCGCGATCGCGGCTGCCGGCATACCGGTGTTCGCCGTGAAGGGCGAGACGTTGACCGAATACTGGGACTACACCGCCAAGCTGTTCGACTGGCACGGCGGCGGCACGCCTAACATGATCCTCGATGACGGCGGCGACGCCACCATGCTGGTGCATGCGGGCTATCGGGCCGAGCAGGGCGACACCGCCTTCCTCGACAAGCCGACCTCGGAGGAAGAGGAGATCTTCTACGCGCTGATCAAGCGCCTCCTGAAGGAGAAGCCGAAGGGCTGGTTCGCCGAGATCGCCAAGAACATCAAGGGCGTCTCGGAAGAGACCACCACCGGCGTGCACCGCCTGTACGAGATGGCCAACAAGGGCACGCTCTTGTTCCCTGCGATCAACGTCAACGACAGCGTCACCAAGTCGAAGTTCGACAACCTCTATGGTTGCCGCGAGTCGCTGGTCGACGGCATCCGCCGCGGCACCGACGTGATGTTGTCGGGCAAGGTCGCGATGGTCGCGGGCTTCGGCGACGTCGGCAAAGGCTCGGCCGCCTCGCTGCGCCAGGCCGGCTGCCGCGTCATGGTTTCCGAGGTCGATCCGATCTGCGCGCTGCAGGCGGCGATGGAAGGCTATGAAGTCGTCACCATGGAAGACGCGGCTCCTCGTGCCGACATCTTCGTCACCGCCACCGGCAACAAGGACATCATCACCATCGAGCATATGCGCGCGATGAAGGATCGTGCCATCGTCTGCAACATCGGTCACTTCGACAACGAGATCCAGATCGCGTCTTTGCGCAATCTGAAGTGGACCAACATCAAGCCGCAGGTCGACGAGATCGAATTCCCCGACAAACACCGCATCATCCTCCTGTCGGAGGGCCGTCTGGTGAACCTCGGCAACGCGATGGGCCATCCGTCCTTCGTGATGTCGGCCTCGTTCACCAACCAGACGCTGGCGCAGATCGAGCTGTTCGCCAATAACAAGGGCGGCAAGTACGAGAAGAAGGTCTACGTGCTGCCGAAGACGCTGGACGAAAAGGTCGCGCGCCTGCACCTCGCCAAGATCGGCGTCAAGTTGACCGAACTGCGCAAGGACCAGGCCGACTACATCGGTGTCAAGCCGGAAGGCCCGTACAAGTCGGATCATTATCGTTACTGATCCCGCATCTGTAGGGGCAGACCCGTGAGGAGTGGCTTCCGATCGGGCTTTGC
Source organism: Bradyrhizobium sp. ORS 86 (assembly GCF_045571475.1). NCBI lineage: Bacteria > Pseudomonadati > Pseudomonadota > Alphaproteobacteria > Hyphomicrobiales > Nitrobacteraceae > Bradyrhizobium > Bradyrhizobium sp. ORS 86. The sequence continues at coordinate 2,787,921 of NZ_CP120699.1, forward strand.
CCTTTCGCATGCATGAAGAACGAACGATGGGTGACGATACGACCCGTCGAAGATGACTGCATGCGCCTAGCGGTCATCCAAGAACGCTGGCCCCGAGGCTTGGACTGAGCAAAGTTGTGGCTTGATAGGCGAATAGGCTGCGCCCACCATCGACTAGCAGCTCAAGCATTGGCATTGGTTCTTGATTATCGGCACTGGGCTACGCCATGCTCAAGCGGCCAGCCGGTATCCGATGATGTCGCAGATCGGCTAGAGCGGAATTAGTGCGCTCTAAACTGTTTCAGTGCAACAACGGTGGTCGATGATTGATCCTGCGCGCTCGATTGGTAAACGTGAATTCGCCGTGGCTCTCGGCGGTTCTCTCGCAATCACCGCAGTCTTTCTTCCGATCGCGCTTTGGCTGGGAAGGGAATACGTGCCAGATGTTCGGCCAACTGGTGCTGTTGTAGCTTTGCTAACAAAGTTTGAACCGGATGGAGGATTTGCTTTCAGCGCTCCAACACAGATGCTCGGCGAACATATCGATGATGATCCAAGAAATCAGCGATCGCCGGTTGTCGTTTATGAAGGGGCTACCCCGCTGAAGTTCCCAAGGAGCGCCCGCGCGGACATTCAAAATATAGGACTTGGTCGGTTCAACTTTGTCAGGCAATCGCACGATACGGTTACGACGTATGTTGTCTTCTCAACCAGCGACAACTCTGATCCGCGGACGAATGGTCGAAACTATTGGCTAGTTCTGCCGGCTGCTTCTACGCACTGACGAAGTCTACGCGTCGTTTTGCGTGTTCGCATCCATTTTCGTAAAACAGAAATATTTTTCAGGCCAGGTCTTGCGCCGTCGGGCAACTCAGTGATAGCGGCCGTCGCTCCGACGCCTACACTGTGCCGTGGCCCAACTGTCTCGAGATATCGCTCGCACAATTGCGCAGCGCGGTCGCGATCGTGCTGCCCCAATTGACGTCGAACGTGCCCTCCGGCCCCATCGCCGTGATGACGAGTGCGACGTGGCCGGCATGATCGAACACCGGAGCTGCGAAGGCGTTGACGCCGGGTAACGGATCGCCGATGGCGCGCGCCAGCCCGTGGCTGCGGACCTCGGCCAGCATCTCCGTGGTCCTCGCGCTTGTTGGCGCGCGCTTCGGATTGTAGCCGACACCGAGGCGATCAAGACCGCTTTCGAGCGCCGTCCTGACCGCATTCGGCGGCATGAAGGCGGCGAATGCCCGGCCGGTCGCGGTCTCAAGCAGGGCCACGACCGATCCGACGCGCATTGCGATGTGCACGGGATGGCTCGGCTCCTCGAGCCGCACCACAGTCGGCCCGTGGGTGCCCCAGACAGACAGCGACACTGCATGATTGATGCTGTCGGCGAGGGTGGCGATCCGCGGCGTCGCGATGCGTACGGCCGAAAGCCGGCGCAGACTGATCAGGCCGAGCTCGAGTGCGAGCGCGCCGATCTCATAGCGGCCCGTGGTCTCGTCCTGCTCGATCAGTCCGATGCGGGAGAAGCTCACCAGATAGGGATGCGCCTTGGCCGGCGGCATGCCGGCTTCGCGCGCAAGATCGCGCAGCATCATCGGTTCGCCGCTGCGGGCGAGCGCGCGCAGCAACTCTCCACCGACCTCGATCGACTGTATGCCGCGGCTTTCTTTCGTCATGGCCCTGCGAGCTCTCGACAACGTCCTTATACGGCCAGAAATCCTCCGTCGACGGGCATGGTCACGCCGTTCACATAGGACGCGAGTTCGGAGGCGAGAAACACCACCGGGCCGACCAGCTCCTCCGGCTCCCCGACACGGCCGAGCGGCGTGCGGCCCAGAAATCCTGCGAGCCGGGCGGGGTCGCTGCGAGTCGCTTCAGTCATGGCGGTCGCGATCACGCCGGGGGCGATGGCGTTGACGCGGATGCCGTCGGCCGCGAGTTCGCGCGCCAGCGCCTGCGTCAACAGCTTCACGCCGCCCTTGGACGGCGCGTAACCCAGCGTGTCGGCAACCCCGACGAAGGAGGCGATCGAACCGAGATTGATGATCGCGCCGCGGGTCTCGCGCAGCGCCGGCAGGAAGGCGTGGGTCACGTTGAAGGTGCCGGTGAGGTTGACGTCGAGCACCCGCCGCCAATTGTCGTGCGCCTTGGGCGAATCGATCCCCTCGCGAATGATGATGCCGGCGTTGTTGACCAGCACCGCGATCGGCCCGATCTCGCGGCCGATCCTCTGCGCCAGCGCATGACAGGCCGCGGCATCCGACACGTCGAGGCGAAAGGCCCAGGCGGCGCAGTCAGACCCGCGGATGTCGGCCGCGGTTTGTTCGGCGCCGGCGAGATCGATGTCGGTCACCACCACATCGGCGCCGTGGGCCGCAAGTCCGCGCGCGATGGCGCGTCCGTTGCCGTGGGCCGCGCCGGTGACCAGCGCGCGCTTGCCGGCCAGCAATTGGGCGACCGCGCTCATGCCGCGCTTCTTTCCGACGTGGCCGATGCAAGGTGACGTCCGGCGATGTAGCCGAAGGTCAGCGCCGGGCCGAGGGTGATGCCGGCGCCCGGATAGTTGCCGCCCATGATGCTCGCCATGTCGTTGCCGGCGGCATAGAGCCCGGGGATGACATGTCCCTCGGCATCCAGCGCGCGCGCCTGCGCGTCGGTAACGATGCCGGCATAGGTGCCGAGATCGCCGATCACCATCTTGATCGCATAGAACGGTCCGTGTTCGAGCGGCGCCACGCAGGGGTTCGGCCCGTGCAGCGCGTCGCCCTGATAGCGGTTATAGGCGCGCGAGCCCTTGCCGAAGGCGGGATCGCGCCCTTCCGCGGCGAGCTTGTTGAAGTCGGCAACCGTTGCCTTCAATCCGCGGGCGTCGATGCCGGCCTGCGCGGCGAGTTCGGCGAGCGTATTGCCGCGCTTCAGATACCCCGTCTTGAGATGATGGCCGAGCGGCATCGGGCGCGGTGGCACGCAGCCGAGGCCGTATTTGCGCAAGGTCCGGTGATCGCAGACAAGGTACGCCGCGATCTCCTCGCTGGGCTTGGCAGCCTTCATCATCTCCTGCACGAAGTCGTGGTAGGAGTTGCCCTCATTGGCGAAGCGCTTGCCGTCGCGCATCACCGCGATCACGCCGGGCTTGGCGCGGTCGATGAAGTGCGGCATCACGCCCTTCGAGCCATCCTTGCGCGTGGTGACCGAGACCGGCACCCAGGCCGCCGCGTTGGGGAGCGAATCCTCGACCCGGCCGCCGACGGATTCCGCGAGCCGCAAGCCGTCGCCGGTGTTGCCGGTCGGGCCGGGCGAGTAATGCTCCTTGCCCGTCGGTGCATGCGGGAACATCTTCTGCCGCCGTGCGACGTCATGCGGAAAGCCGCCGCAGGCGAGCACCACGCCGCGCCTCGCATTGATCCGGATCGTGCGGCCCTGGCGTTCGACCACCGCGCCGCGCACCGCGCCGTTCTCGATGATCAATTGGCGCACCGGCGAATTGAGCCAGAGCGGCACGTTGAGGTCGAAGGCGGATTTGGCCAGCCGGCCGGCGAGCGCATTGCCATTTGTGAGGGTCATGCCGCGGCCATGGCGCACCACGTCGCCGGCATGCTTCGAGAGGCGCTTGGCGACATAGGCCGCCGAGGCCAGCGAGCGGGTTGCGCGCATGAAGTGGATGATCTCCTTGCCGGAGCCGAGCATCATGCCGAACACGGTGAGCTCGGGCAGGGGGCTGCCGAGATCCTTGATGTGGTTGCCGAGCTCACGCCCGTCGAACGGGCGGGCGACCATCGAGCGGCCACCCTGCGCGCCGCCCGGCGCTTCGGCATGATAGTCCGGGAAGGTCAGCGGCATGTCGAATCGCACCGCTGTCTTGGTGGTGAAGAAATCGACCGCCTTCGGCCCTTCGGTCAGGAACGCATCGACGCGCGCGGCATCGAAGCTGTTGCCGGCTTCGTGCCTGAGATAGGTCCTGGCCTGGTCGGGGCTCTCCTCGATGCCCCAGGCTTTCGCCAGAGACGTGCCGGGGATCCAGAGCCAGCCGCCGGAACGCGCAGTGGTGCCGCCGAAGCGCGGCTCCTTCTCGACGACGAGCACCTTCAGCCCGTGGTGGGCCGCGGTGACTGCGGCCGACAGGCCGCTGCAACCGGAGCCGACCACAAGCGCGTCGCATTCGTAGGTCTCTTGCGCGTTGTCTGCCATACGACCGATCCTATTTCTTCAACAGCGGGCACTTCGACTCGGACACCGGACGGAACGCATCCTCGCCTTTCACCGTCTTGACGATATCGAGATAGTCCCACGGCTCCTTGGATTCCGACGGCGACTTCACCTTGGCGAGGTACATGTCGCGGATCACGCGGCCGTCCTCGCGCAGCTTGCCGCCGTGCACGAACGTGTCCTCGATCGGCAGTTCGCGCATCTTGGCCATCACCTTCTGCGGATCGTCGGTGCCGGCGGCCTTGATCGCCTTGAGATAATGCAGCACCGAGCCGTAGACGCCGGTCTGGATCATGGTCGGCATCACCTTGGTGCGTTCGTAGAATTTCCTCGACCAGGCCCGTGTCTTGTCGTCCATGTTCCAGTAAGACGCCGTGGTCATGTAGGTGCCTTGCGCCGCTTTCAAGCCGATCGCGTGGATATCGGTGTCGAACATCAGGAGACCAACGAGCTTCTGACCGCCCTGCACGAGACCGAATTCGCCGGCCTGCTTGATCGCGTTGTCGGTGTCCTGGCCGGCATTGGCGAAGGCGACCACGTCGGCCTTGGAGCTTTGCGCCTGCAGCGCGAAAGAAGAGAAGTCGGCGGTGTTGGTTGGATGCCGAACGCTGCCGAGCACCTTGCCGCCCATCTCATTGATGAAGCGCGTGGCGTCCTTCTCGAGCTGCTGGCCGAAGGCGTAGTCCGCCGTGATGAAGTACCAGGACTTGCCGCCCTGCTGGATCACCGCGGAAGCTGTCACCTTCGACAGCGCGTAAGTGTCGTAGGTGAAGTGTACGGTGTTGGGGCTGCACAGCTCGTCCGTCAGCGAGCTCGCGCCGGGACCGGACAGCAGCGCGATCTTGTTGCGCTCGCGGACCATGTTGTGGACGGCGATCGCGATGCCGGAGTTCGGGATGTCGACCACCGCGTCGACCTTGCCGTTGTCGAACCAGCCGCGCACGATCTGCACGCCGACATCGGTCTTCATCTGGTGGTCGGCCGAGATGATATCGATCGGCTTGCCGAGCACCGTCGGCCCGAACTCCTCCACCGCCATCTTGGCCGCCTCGACCGAACCCGGGCCCGAATTATCGCGGCCCCAGCTCGACAGGTCGGTCAGCACCCCAATGCGCACGACGTCGTCAGAGACCTGGGCGTGAGCGACCGATGTCATGGCCGCAAGAATGGCGACTGCCAAAATGTGTCTCATCATTCCTCCCTTTAGCTTCGCCGTTCGACGGCGGGTTAGCTTTGATTAGTAATTGTCTAACTAATTTGTCAATGATGAACTTCTCTCGCGGTTCGCGCTGTAGATCGATCCCTTCGTCTCCGCAATTTGAAGTCGAAAGTCCGCAGGTGTGATCGACGCGCTGCTTCCCTTTTGGTGAGCAAACGCTTACAAGAGCGCCGGGATGGCAACTCGGCAGGGCTTCCGGGACCGGGGTCGGATCTGCCGTCGCGCCAACCCGCTATGAAACAAGGGGATTTCGCGAACGCGATGCGCTTTGAGCTTCTGCTTGTCCTGGGCCACCGGCCAGCCGGACCGGCTGTTGCGGGACAGGGCGAGGGGAACGGACCGCGTCGGGGGCCGCGATCACAGACGGATCATGTTGAGACAGCTCTTTGCGCCGCAGCTCGTTCTTCTCTACGTGCTGGTGGCTTCCACGCTCTATGTGCACTTCCGCGGCAAGCAACGGCTGCGGTTCGCGCGCCAGCTCGGCGATCACTCGACCTATCTCGCGCCTTACAACGTGCTGATGTATGCGGGCTCGGCAGTGCCGAACACGCCGGTGATTCCGGTCGAGCAGTTTCCGGAGCTGAAGAAGCTCTCTGACAACTGGGAGATGATTCGCGACGAGGCGACGCGCCTGTTCGACGAGGGCTTCATCCGCGCCGCAGCGAAGAACAACGACTGGGGCTTCTATTCCTTCTTCAAAAGCGGCTGGAAGCGCTTTTACCTGAAATGGTACGACGACTTCCTGCCGTCGGCGCGCACGCTGTGCCCGAAGACGGTCGAGCTGTTGAATTCGATCCCGAACGTGCACGGCGCGATGTTCGCGATGCTGCCGCCGGGCGGCAAGCTGGGCGCGCATCGCGATCCCTTCGCCGGCTCGCTGCGCTACCACCTCGGCTTAGTGACGCCGAACTCGAACCAGTGCCGCATTTTGGTCGACGGCGTCGAATGCGTCTGGCGCGACGGCGAGGCCTTCATGTTCGACGAGACCTTCATCCACAGCGCCGAGAACAAGACCGACGTCAACCGCATCATCCTGTTCTGTGACGTCGAACGCCCGATGAAGTTCGGCTTCATGACCGCGATGAACCGCTGGGTCAGCCACAACATCGTCAAGGCGTCGGCCACGCAGAACGTCGACGGCGAGCACGTCGGTGCGTTGAACAAGGTGTTCGGCAAGCTCTATGAGCTCCACCTCGCCAGCCGCAAGGTCAAGGACTGGAATCGGAGCGTGTACTACACGCTGAAGTATTCGGTGACCGCGCTGATTCTCGGCCTGATCGTTGTGTCGGCACTGCGGTAATCGCGATGCCGCTGCCACGCTGAAAGCAAAGGCCCCGGAGCGTGCTCCGGGGCCTTGTCTTCTAGGGGTGCAGCTTCGTGACCAGGCGCGGCCGTTTCGGTGATATCGCCAGTCCGCAAATGCGAGATCACAACCGCCGAAGTGCGAGCTGTGACGCTAACGGCCAAAATCAGTCGCGCTCGAAAATCCTGGCGCCGGGGTAGACACGCCGGGCGTACGCGACGACCCACTCCCGGTCCTGAGTCTCCAGGAACGGAGTTCGGATCTTGCACGACCCGACGATGAGGTGCCAAAGGCCATTCAGCTTCTGAATGTTGACGATCATTTGAGGATTCCTCAACGAACCGGTGTTGCAGGCGACACCTGGTTCTCGTGACAGTCTTCCCAATCATTGCGAGTGTAAAAATCTCTCTCCGCCGCTCAACTGTACGAGCGTAGGCACAGGGCATGACAAGGAATCACAGAGATCATACCAAGGTATGTTGATGTCTGTCCGGAGGAGCAACGGGAGCGCGTTAGTTCCATCTCGCGAGTCGCAAGGTCAAGGAATGGAATCGCCCGGTCTTAGCGAATGAGGCGACTTCTGTTGGCGAGCGTGCCGTTGTGCGCGAGCGGCGGCGCCACTCGAACCACAATGTTGGCGAGGCCGCCCTCGCGTTCGAGCGTCAGCCTGACGTCCTGGCCGATCCGGGCGAGGCCCACCAGATTGCGAAGCTGGGCTGCGGTGCGGATCGGGTGGCCGTCGGCCATGGTGACGACGTCGCCTTTGCGCAGGCCGGCTCGCTCCGCAGGCGAATCCGCTGCGACCTCGGCGATCACGGCGCCTTCGCTGCGGCCCCTGTTGCTGGATGGACGCAGGTCCTGCAGCGCGATTCCGATGCGGCCGCGTTCGACGTGCCCGGTGGCGATGATCTGCTCCATCACCCGCCGCGCCATATTGACCGGAATCGCAAAGCCGATCCCGACATTGCCGCCCGCGGGCGAGATGATCGCCGAGTTGATGCCGACCAACTCGCCGCGCAGGCTGACCAGCGCGCCGCCGGAATTGCCCGGATTGATCGCGGCATCGGTCTGGATGAAGTCCTCGTAACCTTGCTTGGCAAGGCCGGTGCGTCCGAGCGCACTGACGAGCCCCGAGGTGACGGTCTGGCCGAGGCCGAAGGGGTTGCCGATTGCGAGCACGAAGTCGCCGACCTCGAGCGCGTCGCTATCGCCGAGCGGAAGCGCCTTGAGGTCACCAGGGTTTTCAATCTGCAACACGGCGACATCGGTCGGCGGATCGCGGCCGATCACCTTCGCGGCGAACTGCCGGCTGTCCTTGGTGGTGATCTGAACGACCGATGCGCCTTCGACGACATGGTTGTTGGTCAGGACATAGCCGCGCTGGGCATCGACGATCACGCCGGAGCCGGCGGCGTTGACCTCGTGCTCGATCTGCTTCGGAACGTCGAAGAATTCGCGGAAGACGGGATCGCGGTAGAGCGGGTTGTCCTCGCGGACCCGGCCATGCACGGAGATGTTGACGACCGCCGGCGTGATCCGGCGGACCAGCGGCGCCAGTGTCGGGATCGAGCCGCCCGTTCGCAAGTCCGGCACCTGGGCCACGGCCGGATGCATCACCGACAGCGCCAGCACCACGAGACCAAGCGAAAGCCAATATGCACGAACCATCTTCGCCATCCGTCGTTTCGCCTAGGTGCGAATTTGGAAAACTTTGTGGCCGTGCACGGCGCCGTCACGCAAAAGTGGAGGCCCACGGTCGGTGCGGGACCGACGCGCCCGATCCGGGCGTCAGCGCCGGCTTCATCACGCTGTCATGAACCACTGCGCGGCGCGCGTTCCGGCCTCCCGGCCGAGTAAGGACATGGCGCGCAGGGCGCCTTCGCGCTCCGATCGTGCGCGTCGAAGTGCTACAGTTCGACCCGGCATTCCACACTGAGGGACCTCGTCATGCCCGAGTCGACTCGAGATTTCGCCACCACCGCGCTGAGCGGATACGAGTTATTAGCTGATCCGCAGTTCAACAAGGGCACGGCGTTCTCCGAGGCGGAGCGCGAGGCATTCGACCTGCACGGGCTGCTGCCGCCCAATGTCGCGACGCTGGACGAGCAGGTCTCGCGCCGCCTCCAGGCCCTGCGCGGCTACGAGACCGATCTCGAACGCTATGCCTTCCTGCGCGAGTTGCAGGACACCAACGAGACATTGTTCTACGCGCTGTTGGTCGCCAATCTGGAAGAGCTGCTGCCGATCGTCTACACGCCGACCGTCGGCGAAGGCTGCCAGCACTTCAGCCGCTTATTTCGCAAGCCGCGCGGGCTGTTCCTCAGCATTCCGCACAAGAACCGGATCGATCGCATTCTGGCGCAGCCGCGCTTCGACAGGGTCGAGGCGATCGTCGTCACCGACGGCGAACGCATCCTCGGCCTGGGCGATCAGGGCGCCGGCGGCATGGGGATCCCGATCGGCAAGCTTGCGCTCTATACCGGCTGCGGCGGCCTGCATCCGGCGACGACGCTGCCGATCCTGCTCGATGTCGGCACCGACAATCCCGATTGCCTGGCCGATCCGCTTTATATCGGCTGGCGCAACGAGCGCATCCGCGGACAGGAGTATGACGACTTCATCGAGGCCTTCGTCGCAGCCGTGGTGAAGCGCTGGCCAAATGTCCTGCTGCAGTGGGAAGACTTCGCCAAGAACAACGCGACCCGCATGCTCGAGCGCTATCGCGATCGGCTCTGCACCTTCAACGACGACATTCAGGGCACGGCAGCAGTGGCGACCGGCGCCTTGCTGGCGGCGATCAACGTCACCGGCGTACCGCTGACCGAGCAGCGCGTGGCCGTGCTCGGCGCAGGCTCGGCCGGCTGCGGCATCGCCGGCCTGATCCGCGCCGCGATGCGCGATGCCGGCCTGTCGGAGAGCGAGGCCGCGACGCGCTTCTTCATGGTCGATCGTGATGGGCTGCTGCTGGAAGGCATGAGCGGACTCGCCTCATTCCAGCTTCCCTTCGTGCAGAAGACGCAGGCGATCGCGGGCTGGACGCTCACCCATCCCGACAAGATCGGGTTGCTCGACGTGGTGCGCAACGCGCGGCCGACCGTGCTGATCGGCGTGTCCGGCCAGGCCGGTGCGTTCTCCGAGCCGATCGTGCGCGCGATGGCCGAAATCAACCAGCGGCCGGTGATCTTCCCGCTGTCGAATCCGACCTCGCGCGCCGAAGCGACACCGTCGGACATCGAGACCTGGACCGAGGGGCGGGCGCTGATCGGCGTCGGCAGCCCGTTCCCGCCGATCACGCGCGACGGCACTCGCTTCAAGGTCGACCAGACCAACAACTCCTACATCTTTCCGGGCGTCGGCCTCGGCGCGCTGGCGGTCGGCGCCCGCCGCGTCAGCGACGGCATGTTCATGGCCGCAGCCAAGGCGCTGGCGAGTTCCTCGCCGGCTCGCGACAACCCGAAGCACAACCTGCTGCCGCCGGTCAGCGCGCTGCGCGACGTCGCAGTGACGGTCGCCCTGGCAGTGGCGATCCAGGCGCACAAGGAAGGGCTGGCCAAGGATGTTCCGGTCGATCAGATCGAGCAGCGCATCCATGCCAAGGTCTGGATGCCCCGTTACGCGCAGTACCGCCGAAGCGATCGACCTTAAGCGGAACGCGCATCAGCGACGCGCGACCTGCACCTCTATAGGAGGGGATGGGTCCCGCGACATCAAGCGAGCGGAGCGCTGTAGATCGGCTCGCTCCCGGCGATCACTCCCTCATCGCATGGGTGTCGTACCAGCCAGGCGGCGGGAATTGCGTCGCCGGATTCAGGTATTGCTTGGAGCCCTTGAGGCGAAACATCTTCTCCTGAACCTTGCCGACCATATTGAACATGCTTTTCGCCCCGCCGCCGAACAGGCCGAGGTCTCCATTGATGGCATATCCACGAAAGATGCCCTTGTAGAGCTCGATGGCTTCAAGTGCGCTGACCCACGTTCCAGGTAGCTCACTTCCAAAAAGGCCGCTGCTTCCACTCTTGAACTGCCAATCGATAAACCGTCCTTCCTTCGGAATCGTTGGACATTTCTGCATGGAGACAAGGGACTGGTCGATAATCCGATATTTCCGGTATCCCAGCCTTTCGAAGGTCTCAAATTCTTCGATGAGCTTCTTCCAGCTTGTCTTGTCGGACTCGATGGACACGAATCTGGGTAGTTCGGAAAGGCCCTCGAGAGACGCCAGGGCGTCGAGGTCGTTGCCTTCGATATCGATCTTGCAGTACCTCGGGACGCCGTGCTGCTTCAGAATATCAGCGAGTTTAGCGGCCTGTATCTTGAACGTCCGGCCCACGCCTGCGCCGAAACCCTTGTTTCTCTCGGACCAATCCGGATTGGTTGTTCCCCATTCCGAAACACGATCGTCGACGTAAAAATTGACGTTTCCGGGCGAGTTCGAAACGGCAACATTGACCACCGAGAGCGCGCCCGACGCGACGTATTCCGAAAAGCGCTTGCTGATGGAATCGCAGAATTCCGGCATCGCTTCTATGGCGACGACGCGAAATCCCTTTCTCAAGTAGAATTCAGTATCCTCGCCCTTGTGGGCGCCCACGTCGTAAATGAGAGTCTCGTCCATAGCTGGTCCTTTGCGCGCCCCACGGCCAAGAGGGTAGTTGGGAAAGTGACAATTGAGGGGCTGTTGCGCGGTTTGCACAACCGTCGAATTGGGACGCTGCCTGATCTGTCCTTTTCCGGCGACTAAAGTTCTAGTCTCCAGTTCCAGCCCGGCTGGAACCCTTGGGCTGCAATGTTGTTTGTGACCTAACGACACAACAATCAGGCACAATCCACGCGGGGGCCAGTCCGAGGGAGACAATCCCATGGCAACACTCGGCCTCGACCCCACCCGGCTTAGTTCATCCGAGCATCAGCTCCAGCTTCGTCGTGCCGTTTTCGCGTCCACGATCGGGACCGCGATCGAATGGTATGACTTCTTTCTCTACAGCACGGTCACGGGCCTCGTGTTCGCAAAGCTGTTCTTCCCGCACTCCGATCCCTGGGTCGGTACGCTGGAGGCCTTTGCGATCTATGCGGTCGGCTTCGTCGCGCGCCCGATCGGGGCGGCCATCTTTGGGCACTTTGGCGACCGTATCGGCCGCAAATCGACGCTGATCGCAACGCTGCTGCTGATGGGACTGGCAACCGCGGCGGTCGCCGTGGTGCCGACCTATTCGAGCATCGGCATTTGGGGCGCTGTGATCCTGACCGCGCTGCGCTTCATCCAGGGCATCGGCGTCGGCGGCGAATGGGGCGGCTCGGTGTTGATGTCGATGGAATGGGCGCGCAACGACCGCACCCGCGGGCTGATCGCTTCATGGCCGCAGTTCGGCGTGCCCTGTGGTCTGTTCCTCGCCAATCTTGCCGTGCTGGCGTTCAGCCAGATGTCGGGCGACCAGTTCCTGGCTTGGGGCTGGCGCATTCCGTTCGCGCTCAGCCTCGTCCTGGTCGTTGTCGGCCTCTACATCCGGCTCGGCATTCTGGAAACGCCGGTGTTCTCGAAGCTGCTTGCCGAGCGCCAGCTCGACCGGACGCCGATGCTGACGGTGATCAAGGACTATCCGCGGGAGATCCTGCTGTCCGCGTTTGCGCGCATGTCCGAGCAGGCGCCGTTCTACATCTTCACAGCCTTCGTGTTCTCCTACGGAATCGGTACGCTGCACCTCACGCGCGACCTGCTGCTCACCGCAGTCCTCGCGGCTTCGGTGGTGTCGTTCGTCTCGATCCCGGTGTTCGGGTACGTGTCCGACCAGATCGGCCGCAAGAACATGTACATGATCGGCGCGGCCGTGACCGGTGTCTTCGGCTTCATCTACTTCGCGATGCTCAACACCGGATCGGAGCCGATCGTCTTCCTCGCGATCGTGCTGTCGCTGATCCCGCACGACATGCAGTACGGCCCGCAGGCCGCCCTGATCGCCGAGAGCTTCACCGGACGCCTGCGCTATAGCGGCGCCTCGCTCGGCTACCAACTCGCATCCGTGATTGCCGGCGGCCCCGCGCCGCTGATCGCGGCCTGGCTGTTCGGCACCTTCAAGTCGGCGACCGCGATCGCAATCTATATCGCGCTTTGCGCGGTCATCACCTTGATCGCGACCGCGCTGATGACCGATTACACGGGCAAGGACATCAACGTGGCCAGCGCCCATGAGCGGCGTGCCTGACGCGGCAAGGGTTGAAGCAGCAAGGGAGATATCGACATGATCAAATGGCGAAGCGAATCGGCGCTTGATCTCTACAATCTGGTGGCGGCCATCTTCCTGCTCGCCGCGCCATGGCTGTTCGTGCACGCCAACCAGACGGCGGCGATCGACCTCAGGACCAGTGGCGCTGTAATCGCCGTGCTGTCGCTGGCGGCGATCATCGCGTTTTCGGTCTGGGAGGAGTGGGCCAACCTGGTCGTGGGCTTGTGGCTGATCGTCTCGCCATGGCTGCTCGGCTTCACGCATAGCCGCGCGATGCACTTCAGCATCGCCGCCGGTGCTGTCGTGGCGTTCATGGCGCTGCTCGAACTGTGGCTGGAATATGAGAAGACGCATCTCGGGCCGCCGGCGGCGCAGGTCACCGACAGGCATTAGAGCCGACCGTCCGCCCAATCCTGCAAGCCCGACGTACGCCTCGATCGGGCGCTCGCGCGCCGGTGATCGGACGTGATGAAATAACTTCGACAACAAATCGTTCTTGGTCACAGGAGCCGGGCTTGCCTCGGCTTCCACCACCCCGTGGAGAATCCTATGACCAAACTGACTTTCGCGGCGGTTGCTCTGGTTGCGGCAGCCGCATATTCGGCTCAGGCTTCCGCTGCCGGCGGCAATGCCGCGTCACGGCGCGCTCATGCGTCGACAACGGCCAGCAGCAAGACCGTCGATTGCGTGCGCGCGCCGAACGTTGGATCGTTCGCGACCGCTCCCTTCACCGAGCCACCCTGCATGCCCGGCACGATGCGCTGAGCACGCCCAGCAAAAAGCCCCGGACGTGATGTCCGGGGCTTGGCGCGATATCGTGAGGTTGGTCTATTCCGGCTTGCCGATTGCAACCTTCAGCGTGCCGACGCCGTCGACGCCGCATTCGAGCTTGTCGCCGGGCTGGAGCTGGGAGACGCCGGCCGGGGTGCCGGTCATGATGATGTCGCCGGCAGCGAGCTTCACTTGCTGGGAGAGCTGCCAGATGATTTCCGGCACGCTCCAGATCAGCTCGGTCAGATCCCCCTTCTGCGCTTCCTTGCCGTTGACGGTGAGCCAGATCTTGCCCTTCGAGGGATGGCCGATCTTCGAGGCCGGCTCGATCGCGGAGCAGGGCGCGGAATAGTCGAACGACTTGCCGACTTCCCACGGACGTTCCTTCTTGCGCGAAGCGATCTGCAGGTCGCGGCGGGTCAGGTCGATGCCGACGGCATAGCCGTAGACATGCTCAAGCGCCTTGTCGGCGGGGATGTTCAACCCGCCGCTCTTCATCGCGACGACAAGCTCGACCTCGTGATGCAGGTCCTTGGTCAGCGGCGGATAAGGGATGGTGGCGCCGTCCGCGACCAGCATGTCGGCATGCTTGGCGAAGAAGAACGGCGGCGCGCGCTCGTCATTGCCCATCTCGCGGATATGCTCGAGATAGTTGCGCCCGACGCACCAGATGCGGCGCACCGGGTAGGCGCCGGATTCTCCGACGACGGGAAGCGAGGGCTGCGGGGGAAGCGGAATGACATAGGAGGCGGCGTTCATGAGGCGGTTCTCGCTGCTCTTGTGGTGAACTTGATCTAGCCGGTGGCGCTGATCGGCGCCATGGCCAGCGGGGAAGGGTCGCTATAGTGCTGCAAGCGGAAGAACGAGGCGTAGCGTCCGCCGCGGCGCAGCAGCTCCTCGTGCCGTCCGCACTCCACGATCTCGCCGCCCTCGACCACTAGGATCGCGTCGGCATGCATGATGGTGTGCAGGCGGTGCGCGATCACGATCGTGGTGCGGTTCTGGCAGAGATGCTCGATCGCCTCCTGCACCTGCTTCTCGGATTCGGAATCGAGCGCTGCGGTGGCTTCGTCGAGCAGGATGATGGGCGCGTTCTTGATCAGCGCGCGGGCAACCGCGATGCGCTGGCGCTGGCCGCCGGAGAGTTGGGTGCCGTGCTCGCCGACCGGCGTGTCGTAACCGAGCGGGAAGCTCGTGATGAAGTCGTGCGCGCAGGCCGCCTTTGCGGCCTCGATGATCTCGGCCTCGGTCGCGCCCTCCTTGCCGAAGGCGATGTTGGCGCGAATGGTGTCGCGGAACAGGTAAACATCCTGGCCGACATAGGCGGTCTGCTGCCGCAGCGACTTGCGCGACACCGACGAGATCGACTGCCCGTCGATCAGGATCTCGCCTTCGCGTGCCTCGTAGAAGCGGAGCAGCAAGGCGAGCACCGTCGACTTGCCGCCGCCGGAGGGGCCGACCAGCGCGGTCACCTTGCCGGGCTCGGCGACGAAGCTCATGCGGTTCAGCACCGGCTCACCATCGCGATAGGCGAAGCTGACGTCGCGCAATTCGATCCTTGCGTCGGAGAGCTTGAGCGGCGGCTTGTCGTCGTCGGCCTGCTCGCTCGCCGGGCTATCGACCACCTCGAGCAGCATCCGCGCGCCGACCAACTGGCTGTTGAGGTCGATATTGAGCCGCGCCAGGCGCTTGGCCGGTTCGGTCGCCATCAGGAAGGCGGTCAGGAACGAGAAGAACTGGCCCGGGGTGGCGCCGAGTGCCACCACGCTGTAGCCACCATAGAGCAGGCAGCCGGCGACCGCGAAGCCACCGAGCATCTCCATCAGCGGATTGGAGCGATTGGCGACGCGGGCCATCTTGTTGGCGTTGCGCTCGACGATCGCGATGTTCTCGTCGATGCGCTGCTGCATGGTGTCTTCGAGCGTGAACGCCTTCACCGTGCGGATGCCCTGCAGCGATTCCTGCATCGTCTCCAGGATGTCGGCAGTGCCGGTGAACTGGTTGTAGGCGAGGCCCTTGATCCGCTTCACCAGCTTGCGCAGCACCAGCATCGCCGGCGGCACCGCGACCAGCCCGATGAACGACATCAGCGGATCCTGCCACACCATCACAGCGATCATCGCGACCAGCATCAGGAAGTCGCGCCCGATTGCGTTGACCAGCATGTTGAGCACGTCGGTGATCGACTTGGCGCCGGCCGTCAGCCGCGCCAGGAATTCCGACGAATGCCGCTGCGAGAAGAAGCCGATGCTCTCGCTCATCAGCTTGGCGAACAACCGTCGTTGATTGCTGGCGAGGATGGCGTTGCTGATCTTCGACAGGATCACCATGTGGCCGTAGGTCGCCACGCCCTTGATGAAGAGCAGCACGACGGTGATGCCGGCGAACATGGCGATGCCGGGGATGTTCTTATCCACGTAGGCCTGGTTGATCACCTGGCCGAGCACGTAGGTGGCGCCCGCGGTCGAGCCGGCCGCAATGGCCATCAGCGCGAACGCCATCAAATAGCGCCGCCAATAGGTAACCCCTTGTTCCATGACCAGGCGACGAATCAGGATCGCCGCGCCATAGGGATCGTCGGTAATTTTCTTTGGAAACTGGGCCATCCGCGTTCCATTGACGGCAGGCCTTGCCGGCCGTCAGGGTTGCGGAAACCTCCTTGCCCGCTTGTCAGCGCTTTTTCAAGCCCAATAACGGCTTGATTTTCAGGCCGATTCTGCCTGCAGCGGAAGGCCGCCACGCTCCCGGAACAGCTTCTCCTCCCAGTTCAGCGCATGGGTCGCGATGATCTCGATATTGTCGTAGCGCGGCGTCCAGTCGAGCAGTACACGGATGCGGCCAGTGTCGGCCACCATGGTCATGATGTCGCCAGGCCGGCGGGCCGCATAGGCGACGGCGAAATTGCGCATCGAGACACGACGCACCGCCTCGATGGTCTCGAGCACGGAATAGCCGCGGCCATAGCCGCAGTTCAGCGTCACCGATTGGCCGCCGGCGCGCAGGTAGGACAGCGCCGACCGGTGCGCCTCGACGAGGTCGCTGACATGGATGAAATCCCGGATGCAACTGCCGTCATGCGTCGGATAGTCGGTGCCGAACACGTCGATCTTGGCGCGCTGGCCGGTCGCCGCCTCGACAGCGACCTTGAGCAGATGGGTGGCGCCGACGGTGGCAAGGCCGGCGCGTCCTTGCGGGTCGGCGCCGGCGACGTTGAAATAGCGCAGCACGACGTAGCCCATGCCATGGGCGGTGGCGACGTCGTGCAGCATGATCTCGGTCATCAGCTTCGACGAGCCGTAGGGCGACAGCGGCCGCGTCGGCGCGATCTCGGGTACCGGCACGTGGTCCGGGTTGCCGTAGACGGCGGCCGTCGAGGAGAAGATGAAGCGGTTGACGCCACCCTTCACCGCGGCATTGAGCAGGCTGCGCGTCGTCATGGTGTTATTGCGGTAATAGCCGAGCGGATCGCGCAACGAGTCCGGTACCACGACGGAGCCGGCGAAATGGATGATGCTCTCAACCTTGTGCTGGGCGATCACGCCCTCGACGAGATTTTCGTCGCCGGCGTCGCCGATGAACAGCGGCACGCTCTCGGGCAGGAACGCGGAGAAACCTGTGGAGAGATTGTCGATCACGACGACGCTTTCGCCAGCATCGACCAGCGCGTGGACCATGTGACTTCCGATGTAGCCGGCGCCGCCGGTCACAAGCACGGTCATGGGTGCAGCTCTCCCGTTCTATTTGCCGGGAATGCTAGCGGCGCCGCGGTGAAGAGGGGGTTTCGTCGCGCCTGAACTGGCCACTATGCTTAATGTTGCGTATAGGAACTGGCGCGAAACGGAGACTTGCGTGCCGATCGAGAACATATCTGCCGGCGAGCTCGAACTGATCGTGCCGAACCTGCACCGACGCTATTCGGGCGTCACCGCAACCAACCGCATGGTGGCGCCAAAGCTCGCGCGGATGTTTCGCGCGGCATGGTTCGGCACGCACCGGCCCGACGGCATTGCGGCGATGGGATTCACCGACCTGCTGCGGCTGTGGCGCCGCCGCAGGCCTCTCATTTGGCACGCGCGGCGCAACGACGAGATGATCGCAGGACTCCTGCTGCGCGGGCTCGGCTGGCCGCTGAAGCTCATCTTCACCTCGGCGGCGCAGCGTCATCACACTTGGCTGACGCGCTGGCTGATCCGCAAGATGGACGCGATCATCGCGACCAGCCCGCTGTCGGCATCCTATCTCAAGCGCGAAGCGACGGTGGTGATGCACGGTGTCGACACCGATCGCTACGCGCCGCCGGCCGATCGTACGGCGGCCTTTGCCGAGAGCGGATTGCCCGGGCGCTATGCCATCGGATGCTTCGGGCGGGTACGCGCGCAAAAGGGCACCGACGTCTTTGTCGACGCGATGTGCAGGTTGCTGCCGCGCTATCCCGAATTCAGCGCCGTGGTGGTCGGCGCCGTCGTGCCGGAGCAGCAGGCGTTCGCAAACGACTTGAAGCGGCGCATCGAGGCGGCGGGCCTGCAGTCGCGCATCATTATCACCGGCGAGCTTCCGATCGAGGATGTCGTGCGCTGGTATCAGCGGCTGACGATCTATGCCTTCACCTCGCGCAACGAGGGCTTTGGCCTGACCTTGATCGAGGCGATGTCGGTCGGCGCGGCACTGGTGGCAGCGCGGGCGGGAGCCGCGGAGTTCGTGGTCGAGAACGGCGTCACCGGCATGCTGACGCCGCCGGGCGACGTCGAAGCGCTGGTGGCCGCGCTGGAGCCCTTGATGCGCGATCCGGCGGAGGCGACGGCGATGGGCGCGCGGGCGCAGGTGCGGGTTGTGGATAAGTTCAGCCTGGACGCGGAAGCGAATGCGATCGCCGCGGTCTATCGGACGCTGATCTGAGCCAGCACGCGCTGAGCAGTCTCGACGACGTCGATGGCGGGGAGGTCGCGCATGCAGCGATGGTCGTTCATCCGGCAGATGGTGCTCTGGCACGGTTGGCACGACAGCTTCGCTTTGGTCTGCTGCATGGTGGCGGCGAGGCCGTTGATGGGAGCCCAGAGATAGGGGCTGGTCGGGCCAAAAATGCCCATGGTCGGCGTGCCGATCGCGGCTGCGATATGCATCAGCCCGGAATCGTTTGATATTGCGACGCTGGCCGCGGCCATCGCCAGCACGCCATTGCGGAGGTCGGTGCCCGTGAGATCGCGGACCCGGGCGCCGCCGGCGGCGACGATCTCCTTTGCGAGCGACTTTTCGGCAGGGCCGCCGATCACCCAGACGTCAAATCCACGCTCGGCGAACAGACGCGCCGCCTCCGGATAGTAGGTCCAGCGCTTGGAGGCGCCGACCGAGCCTGGTCCGAGCGCGATGGCTGGACCGGTTCCCAGGCCATTGGCTCGCCGCCATCGTGCGACCTCGTCGGCGGGAACCTGGAGCTGCGGCACCGGCCATTCCGGCGGCAGCGGCGCGCCGTTGGGCAGGGCGAGCGAAGCATTCTGGTCGATGAAGCGCGGCAGCTTCTTCTCGCCCCAGCGCATCGCATTGATCAGGCCGAAGCGGGCCTCGCCGAAGAAGCCGATCCGCTCCGGGATGCCGGCCAGCGTCGGCGCAATCGCGGACTTCCAGGTGCCCGGCAGCACCAGTGCGGTGGCGTAGTTCCGGGTCCGGAGCTCAGCCGCGAGCGCCCGCTGCCGCCCCACCGCCAGCCGGCTGCGGGGCAGATCGGAGATGATCCCGGCACGCACGCCCGGCATGTAGTCCACCAGGGGCGCACACAGGCGGGTGACCAGCAGGTCGACCGGTCGATTGGGCCAGCGCTTCCGGAGCACCCGGATGACCGTGTGGCCCCGCACAAAATCCCCAATCCACATATAGGGAATGACGAGGATCGGACGGGTGTCCGCGGCATCCTCTGTCTCAATGCCTAATATTGAATCGGAATTCATATCTAAAAGGGTGCCAGGCCGGACCGGTTGCGGCCCCGTCGGTAACCGGTTCGCGTCTGGAGGTAAAGCCGTCGTTGCTTGCGGCGCCGGAGTGGGGCAAAGCTGGCGGCTGCAGTGGACTTGGGTGGGATTTCGCAATGTTTCTGGTAACCGGGGGTGCCGGTTTTATCGGATCGAACGTCGTCGCCGCGTTGAATGACGCCGGGCGCAGCGACGTCGCGGTCTGTGACATCCTCGGCAGCGACGGCAAGTGGCGGAACCTGGCCAAGCGTCAGCTCGCCGATCTTGTGCCGCCCGCAGAGCTCGGCCACTGGCTGGAGGGGCGGTGCCTCGACGCCGTCATTCATCTTGGCGCCATCTCGGAGACCACCGCGACCGATGGTGACCTCGTCATCGAAACCAATTTTCGCCTGTCGCAGCGGCTGCTCGACTGGTGCACGGCCAGCCACACGCCGTTCATCTATGCTTCATCGGCGGCCACCTATGGCGACGGCAATCAGGGTTTCGATGACGATCCATCGGTGGCGGCGCTGAAGCGGTTGCGGCCGATGAACCTCTACGGCTGGAGCAAGCAACTGTTCGACCTCGTGGTCGCCGAGCGCGCGGCGAAGGGAGAGCCTCTGCCGCCGCACTGGGCCGGGCTGAAATTCTTCAACGTGTTCGGCCCGAACGAATATCACAAGGGTCCGATGATGAGCGTGCTGGCGCGCCGCTTCGACGACATCAAGGCGGGCCGCGTCGTGCAGCTCTTCAAGTCGCATCGCGAGGGGATCGCCGACGGCGACCAGCGCCGCGACTTCATCTATGTCGACGATGTCGTGCGGGTGATGATGTGGCTGCTCGCAACTCCGTCGGTCAGCGGGCTGTTCAATGTCGGCACCGGCAAGGCGCGCAGCTTCAAGGATCTCATTGTCTCGGCGTACAGTGCGCTCGGCGCGACGCCGAACATCCAGTACATCGACATGCCCGAGCAGATTCGCGGCAGTTATCAGTATTTCACGCAGAGCGAGGTCGATCGCCTGCGGCACGCCGGCTACAACGGCGGCTTCACGGCGCTCGAAGATGCGGTCGACGCCTATGTGAAGGGCTTCCTCGACCGCGCCGATCGATATCGCTGAAGCGGGGCACGGTCACAGATGTTCGATTTTGAAGCCCTGTTGCATGCAATGTCCGGCCAGACCGTGCTCTGCGTCGGCGACCTCATGCTCGACGAGTTCGTGTACGGCGAGGTGTCGCGAATTTCTCCGGAAGCGCCGGCGCCGGTGATCGCAGCGCGGCGCAGCGAGATCCATATCGGTGGCGCCGGCAATGCCGCGCGCATCGTTGCCTCGCTCGGCGGGCGCTGCATCTTCATCGGTCTGATCGGCGAGGACGACGCGGGCGCCCGGCTGCAGGCCGTGCTGGGCCGGGAAAGCCGGATCGAGAGTATATTGGTGCATGATCCCGGCCGGCCGACCACGCGGAAGGTGCGCTTTGTGTCCGAGCATTTCTCGACGCACATGCTGCGCGCCGACTGGGAGCAGTCGGTGCCTGCTTCCGCCGAGGTCGAGCAGAAGCTGATCGATGCCATCCTGCCGCAGCTCGCGCGCGCCGATATCGTACTGCTGTCGGATTACGCCAAGGGCGTCCTGACCGCGCGGGTGATCCGCAACACGATCGATGCGGCGCGCGAACTGGGCAAGTCCGTGATCGTCGATCCGAAGAGCCTCAATTTCGCGATCTATCGCGGCGCCACGCTGCTCAAGCCAAACCGCAAGGAATTCGCCGAGGCGACCCGGAGCCGCGCCGATTCGGACAGCACGATCGCGGCCGCCGCCGAGGATGCGATGCGGCTTGCCGACTGCGAAGCCATGCTGGTGACGCAGGGCGAGCACGGCATGACGCTCGCGCTGCGTGACAAGGGGATCATCCACGTGCCGTCGCTGCCGGTGAAGGTGCGCGACGTGTCAGGTGCGGGCGACACGGTGGCGGCGACGCTGGCGCTAGCGCTGGCTGCGACGGCAGACTGGGAGGCCGCGCTCAGGATGGCGACCGCTGCAGCCGCGGTGACCGTCGGCAAGACCGGCACCGCGATCGTCAGACCCGATGAATTGCGGCGACGGATTCTGCCGCATGCGTCGCTTGCCGCGGAAGAAAAGATCGTCGCGGCCGGCGGCGATATCGATGCTTATCTTGCCGAATGGCGCAAGCAGGATCTACGCATCGGGTTCACCAACGGCTGCTTCGATATTCTTCATCCCGGCCACGTCAAGGTGCTGACCGCGGCGCGCGGCGCCTGCGACCGTCTCGTCGTCGGTTTGAACAGCGATGCCTCGGTGAAGCGGCTGAAGGGAGAGGGGCGCCCGGTGCAGGATGCGCAGGCGCGCGCCGAGGTGCTGGCGGCGCTGGAGGCCGTCGACCTTGTTGCGATTTTCGAGGAGGACACGCCGATCAACCTGATCACGAAGGTGCGGCCGAGCGTGCTGGTCAAGGGTGGCGACTACACCCGCGAGCAGGTCGTCGGCCGTGAGATCGTCGAGGCGTCCGGCGGCGAGGTGTTGCTGGTCGATATCCTGGCCGGGCACAGTACGACGTCGCTGGTCGATCGGGCCCGCGGGGGCAAGGCGTGAACGCGAGCACGGCTTCCCCGACCTCGGCCGCGGCGCTGCCCGCCTGGCGCGATCCGGCGCGGTGGGCGACGACGACCGACGTGATCGCCGTCCTGATCGCGCTGTCGCTGCCCTGGTCCACCTCGCTGGTCGGCATCTTCGGCGTGTTGCTGCTGATCGCGGTCGCTCCGACAATCGACCTGAGGGCGTTCTGGGCGTTGGTGAAGCAGCCGATCTGCGCGGTACCGGCCGCGCTGTTTGGCCTCGCGCTCGTCGGAACGCTCTGGTCGGACGCCGTCTGGGGCGCGAGGTTGTATGCGGTGGAGCCGACAGCGAAGCTCCTGGTGCTTCCGTTCCTGTTCTATCATTTTCAGCGCTCGCGACGTGGAACGTGGGTATTCACGGCTTTCCTGGTGTCCTGCACGCTGCTGATGGTGATGTCCTGGCTGGTGCTGGTGCATCCTGGCCTCTCGCTGAAGCCGTCGGGAGGCGCCGAACGCGGCATCTTCGTCAAGGACTACATCAACCAGAGCCAGGAATTCACGCTCTGTGCGGTCGCGCTGGCCTATCCGATCGTGATGCTCTTGCAGGCCAAGCGCATCGCGCTGGCCGTGCTGCTGATCGTGATCGCCGTGAGCTTCTTCGCCAACATGGCGTTCGTGGTGGTGTCGCGGACGGCGCTGGTCACGGTCCCGATCATGTTCGCGGTGTTTGCGCTGCTCCATCTGCGCTGGCGCAGCATCGCCCTGATCCTGTGCGGGGCTGCCGCGCTCACCGTAGTGGCTTGGTATTCGTCGCCCCAGTTGCGATGGACCGCCGAGACGTTCAGCCGCGACTACCAGCTCTACATGGAGCGCAACGAGCCGACCTCGATCGGCCTGCGGCTTGAGTTCTGGCGAAAGTCGCTCGGCTTCTTCGCCGAGGCGCCGATCATCGGACACGGCACCGGGGCGACGCGAGGTCTGTTCGAGCGCGTCGCGACGCACGTCCAACGGCAGGCTTCAAGCGAAGTGATCGGCAATCCACACAATCAGACGTTGAACGTCGCCGTGCAGTGGGGCATTGTGGGGGTCGCCATCCTTTATGCCATGTGGATCCTGCACCTTTTGCTGTTCCGCGGCGGCGGGCTCGCCAACTGGATCGGGCTCCTCGTCGTGGTGCAGAATATTTTCACTTCATTGTTCAATTCGCACATCTTCGATTTTCACGAGGGCTGGATGTACGTATTGGGTGTCGGGGTCGCCGGCGGCATGGCGCTGAAAGCACGATCGGCGGCGAGCGTGGAACTTGAGCGCCCAATCCGTCCATGATCGCTGGCATGACCGTCGCAGATACGCTATCAGCCTCGATACCTTGTCGCAAAACCCACAGTTGCCGCTAAGCCACCCGCATACATGACGCGCCTTTCACAATTCACTCTGCGCAACTTCCTGATTCTGATCCATGACGCGCTTGTGACGGCGTTTGCGCTGGTGGCGACCTTCTATTTGCGTTTCGAGGGCAGCCTTCTTACGGACCGGCTGCCGCTTTTGATGCGCGTCCTGCCGTGGTTCGTGCTCTTCAGCATCGTGGTCAGCTATCTCTGCAACCTGACCACCGCGAAATGGCGGTTCACGTCATTGCCGGATGCCGTGAACATCCTGCGCGTCGCGGCGGTGCTGACGCTGGCGCTCGTGGTGCTGGACTACGTCTTCATCTTCACTGAAACAAGCTCGCATGGCGTCGTCTTTCTGGGACGCGTCACGATCATCCTCTTCTTCTTCCTCGAGGTGTTCGGGCTGAGCGCGCTGCGCCTCGGCTACCGCTATTTCCGCTATTCTCGCACGCGTCTTCATGCCCGCTCCGACAACGCTGCACCGGCACTGCTGGTCGGACGCACCGCTGACGCGGAAGTCGTGCTGCGCGGCATCGAGAACGGCGCCATCAAGGGACTGTGGCCGATCGGCGTGCTGTCGCCCTCGGCCGCCGATCGGGGCCAGAAGATTCGCAACATTCCCGTCGTCGGCGGGGTCGACGACATCGAGCCCGTGATTCGCGACTTCGGCGTTCGCCAGCGGCCGATCAAGCGGGTGGTCATGACGCCGTCTGCGTTCGAGCCGGAGGCCCATCCGGAAAGCGTGCTGATGCGCGCCAAGCGACTCGGCTTGATCGTTAGCCGTATGCCCTCGCTCGAGGGCGGCGACACACCGCGGCTGACCAATGTCGCGGTTGAGGATCTGTTGCTGCGTCCGAGCCACAAGATCGACTATGGGCGGCTCGAGACCCTGGTGAAGGGCAAATCGGTCATCGTGACCGGCGGCGGCGGCTCGATCGGGGCGGAAATCTGCGATCGTGTCGCAACCTTCGGCGCGGCACGCCTGCTGGTGATCGAGAATTCCGAGCCGGCGCTTTACGGGGTCACCGAAGCGCTGTCGGCCCGAGGCACGGCCGCAGTGGTCGAGGGCAGAATCGCCGACATCAGGGATCGCGAGCGCATCACACGGCTGATGAGCAACTTCAAGCCCGACATCGTGTTCCACGCGGCTGCGCTCAAGCATGTGCCGATCCTCGAGCGCGACTGGAGCGAAGGCGTCAAGACCAACATCTTCGGCTCAGTGAACGTTGCCGACGCGGCGCTGGCCGCCGGCGCTTCGGCGATGGTGATGATCTCGACCGACAAGGCGATCGAGCCGGTGTCGATGCTGGGGCTGACCAAGCGGTTTGCCGAAATGTATTGCCAGGCGCTCGACCACGATTTGATGGCCGGAGCCGACGGCAAGCCGCATATGCGCCTGATCTCGGTGCGCTTCGGCAACGTGCTGGCCTCCAACGGCTCGGTGGTGCCGAAGTTCAAGGCTCAGATCGAAGCAGGCGGCCCGATCACCGTCACGCATCCGGACATGGTCCGTTACTTCATGACGATTCGGGAGGCTTGCGACCTGGTGATCACGGCCGCCACGCATGCGATGACGCCGGCGCGTCCTGACGTCTCGGTCTACGTGCTGAACATGGGACAGCCGGTCAAGATCGTCGATCTTGCCGAGCGGATGATCCGCCTGTCCGGCCTGCAGCCAGGCGTCGATATCGAAGTCGTGTTCAGCGGCATTCGACCCGGCGAGCGGCTGAACGAGATCCTGTTCGCAAGTGAGGAGCCGACCATCGAGATCGGCGTCGCTGGCATCATGGCAGCGAAACCAAACCAGCCGCCGATGTCGACGCTGCGCAAGTGGCTGGCGGCGCTGGAGGATGCCATCGAGAGGGACGACCGAGCGACCATCCGCGCCGTGCTGAAGGACGCCGTGCCTGAATTCGGATCGAATGCCGCCTGATCGCGCCGTCGCGCGCGGCAGGACCATCTCGAAAGCCATCGATGCGCAAGCCCAATAAAGTTGTCGTCGTCAGCCAGCATTATCCGCCGGATCACAGCACGACTGCCGCGATCATGGCCGCGATCGCCGAACGGGTCGCACAAGATGCGGAGGTCGTGGTGGTGTCCGGCATGCCGGGCTCGGCGAGAGAGCCCCGGCCCGGACGGCCGACGGTGGTCGAGATCCGGAACTGGTTGCCGGACAAGGCCGCGCTGATCAAACGCGCTCTGGCCGAGACGTTGTTCACCTGCCGGATCTTCGTCGCGCTGTGGACGCGGCTGCAGCGCGGCGACGTCGCGCTCACGGTCACCGCGCCCTTCGTGCTTCCCTACGCCGTGGCTGTCGCGGCGAGGCTAAAGGGGGCGAAGTCGGCGCTGATCCTGCACGACCTGTTTCCTGATGTGCTCGTCATGGCCGGGCTACTGAAGCCGGCCTCTCTCGTCGCGCGCACAATGCGGGCGATCAATGGGCTGATGTTCCGGGCGCTGAACGTCGTCATCGTGATCGGCCGCGACAGCGAGAAGCTATTGCTGCGGTACCGTGGAATGACGCCAGACAGGATCAGGTTCATTCCGAACTGGACCACGCTGGTGCCGGGCATTCGTCCCGTGGACTCCGACAATCCGTTTCGCAGGGCGATCGGCGCCCGTTTTGTCGTCGGCTTGTCCGGCAATCTCGGATTCACTCACGATCCGGACATCGTGTTTGAAGCGGCGCGGCTGCTGCGCGGCGAAAGCGATATTCATTTCCTGCTCTCGGGCTGGGGGATGGGCTTTGACCGGCTGAGGGAGATGCAATCCGCGGATCGGCTGGCCAACGTCACGCTGGTCGATCGGGTCGCGGACACTGATCTCGACGCGTTACTCTCCAGCGCCGACGTCTGGCTGATTCCCTATCGCAAGCACGTCGCCGGCGTGTCGGTGCCGAGCCGGTTCTACAATCTGCTCGCGGCGGGCCGTCCTGTGATTCTGATCTCGGAAGCCGAGGCCGAGGCCGCACTCACTGTGAAGGAAAACGAGCTCGGCTGGGTCGTGGAACCCGGCAAGCCGGATCAACTCGCCGAAGCCATCAGGCAGGCGTCGCGTTCGCAGGACACCGCGATGGCGGAGCGCGCGATTGCGACGGCCCGGACCTTCAGTCCCGAACGCGCCCTTGGCAGTTACGCCGCGCTCGTCGGCGAGCTATTGTGCAACCGCGATGTGGAGCGGACGGCATGAGTAACGGTCATCGACCGACGGTTTTGGTCACGGGGGCGAGCGGCTTCGTCGGCCGTCACCTGGTGCCCTTGCTGGCCAGTAACGGCTGGGTGGTGCGGCGCGCGGTGCGGACTCCGCCTCAGGATGCAAACGAGGTGGCGATCGATACGCTGGGGCCAACCACCAATTGGCGCGAAGCGGTTGCCGGCGTGGACGCGGTGGTGCATCTCGCCGCGCGTGTTCATCACCAGAAGGAAGAACACGCGATCGAGCTCTACCACAACGTCAATGTCGGGGGGACGCTACACCTGGCGCGGTCGGCGATAGCCGCGGGCGTGCGGGATTTCGTGTTCATCAGCACGATCCTGGTTCATGGCCGCAGCAACAATGGGCGTCCACCATTTCGCGAGGACGACACGCTGACGCCGCGCGGTCTCTACGGCATGTCGAAGGCGGCTGCGGAAGCCGGCTTGAGTGAACTGGTGGCGGGCAGCGGCATGAAGGTCACCGTCGTCCGTCCGCCGATGATCTATGGCGCCGGGGCAAAAGGGAACTTTGCACTGCTCGAAAAAGCCGTGAAGCGCGGTGTTCCGCTTCCCCTGGCCAATATTCACAATCGTCGCGCGTTCCTGTCGGTGGAGAACCTGGCTTCGTTTATTCTCCACCGCCTTGAGCATCCGGGGCAGGATTTCGACGTATTTCTGGTGGCGGACAGCGAGCAGGTGTCGACGCCGCAATTCATCGAGCGGCTCGCCCATGCAGCACAGACCTCGCCACGTCTATTCCGGTTGCCCGCACCGCTGTTGAGCACACTGCTCAAGGCCAGCGGTCGAAGCGAGGCCAACGACAGCCTGCTGGGCTCACTCGAGCTCGATTTGTCGAAACTCGGCACGATTGGATGGCGGCCGCCGCTCAGCCTCGATGACGGCCTGAAACTCGCCTTGAGTCGGTGACCACCCTGATCTGGCCGTGGCCGATCAAGGCATCCTTGGTTGCGAGAACCGATGCAGCAGGAGGGCGACGGCGAGCGCGCCGGCCAACAGCAGGACAATATCCGCGGCGAGGCTATTCAGGGCGACCGAGGTGATCGCAAGCAGCGCCAGCACGACATTGAGCACGAAGACCTCGCCGATGACGCGCCATACCGTAAATCCGTTGTCGGTCGCGCGCTGGTAGAAGTGCGAACGGTGCGCGGCCCAGAACGGCTCGCGTCGCGCCATCCGGCGAAGCAGCGTGACCGTCGCATCCGCCAGATAGTACAGCGGCAGCAGCAGCGCGGCTGCGAATTGCTGATGCAGCGCGAGCTGCAGCAGGCACCAGCCGAGGAGCAGGCCGATCGGCAGGCTGCCGACATCGCCAAGGAAGATTCGTGCGACCGGCCGGTTGAACGGGGAGAAGCCGAGCAGCGCCCCGCACAGCGCGGCGGCGACGATCGTGGTCGCAGCCGGGACATGGCCGAAGCTGCCGAGCAGGGCGACCGCCACCGTGATCGGCACGGCTTCGGCTGCGGTCATCAGGTCCAGCCCGTCCATGAAATTGACGAGATTCACGAACCAGAGGCCGGCGACCAGCAGCAAGCCGCGCTCGAGCCAGAGCGGGCAGGCCGGAACGATCCGCAGATCGCCCGGTGCGGCGAACACCACGACGGCGACGGCCGCGGCTTGCAGCAGCAATCGGGGGACAACCGGCAGGGGGCGGACATCGTCGGCGAAGCCCACCACCGCGATGAACAGGCTGGCGGCGAACACCACGAAGGGAGGAGTCAAGTCCGACAGTCCGGCGAGGACGAGGACGATCGCCCCTGCGAGCAACGTGGCCACGGTGACCGCGATGCCGGCTCCTTGTGGCGTTGGAATCTTGTGCGACGAGCGGGCATTCGGCTTCGCCAGCGCCACGCGCAGCAGCATCGGCCGCGTCGCCTGGATCAGCATGGCCGAGATCGATGCGGCCAGAACCGCTGCGATGAACGACAGGAGGATTTCGAAGCTGGTCATGGCAGTCGACGGCTATTCCGATGCCGGCACTTCGATCGGCGCAGCGCCCTTCGCGGCTTTCTCCGGGCTCAGTATCCACACCAAGCCGCCGAAGATGCCGACCAGGAATGATATCGCACCGAACAGCAGCGAGACATTGACGCCCTCATTCGCGATCAACCCGGCATATCCGAAGGCCAGTCCCATCGTGGCTTCGCGCACGCCCCAGCCCGCGATCGAAATCGGCATCATCGTGATCAGCATGACCGGCGGCAAGAGCTGAAAGATCTGGCCGAACGTGACCGGCGCCGCGATCGACCGCACCACGCACCAGCCGATCACGGCCGTGACCACGTGAATCATCAAGGAAAGCACGATCACCTTCAGCCCGCGCTTGCGGCTGAACAGCACCCGGTTCGCAATCACGGCACAGGCATGTACGTGATGCGTCCCCCACCACCGCTTCAACCACGGCCACGGCAGCACGCCGATCAGCAGGAAGCCGAATCCGGCCGCGAGCGCCGCGAGATCGAGCAGCAGCAGGGCCGTCCAGCCGTGGGGATCGGAAATCAACCGGTAGCTCCACGGCAGGGTGGCGGCGATAACAACGGCAAGCGCAATGAGTCCGATCGCGCGATCGACGAAGATCGAATAGGTCGCCGCGCGCCAGCCCGCGCCGTTGCGCGCAACGAGCCACAGCCGCACCGCGTCGCCGCCGATCGAGGACGGCAGCGTCTGGTTGAAGAAGGTACCGATCATGTTGAAGCGCATCGCCTGCGCGGTCACGAGCGGCGCGCCGCATTCCACACTGATCTCCCGCCAGCGCAACACGCCGAGAAAGATTTGGCCGATCGTGACCGCGATCGCGAGCCCGAGCCAGCCGAGACTCTCGGCCTGGATGCGCGAGGCGAGATCATACAGATTGACCTTGCGCAAGGAGAGATAGAGCAGCGCGGCCGAGATCAGTATCTTGAGGGTAGAAAGCAGGATTCGGCGCATTTCGCCCGCGTTTGCCCAGTTTCAGAATGTGTCAAAAAACCGCGCAAAAAGGCTTTCGCGCGCCCAAATTCGTCGCCTTGGTATGGTGTCCGCACCGATCTGGCAATAGCCGCGCGGCTGTCATTGCCGCTAGCCTGACAAATGGGGCAAAGAGGCCGAAACGGGACTGTCCGCTGTGCACCGGGTACAATACCGGTAAGATCTGACCTGACGCACGGGATCGCATGATGCTACACGTTAATAGTGCTTCCCGAGCAACAGGGGCGTCGATCACGGCCGCCTTCGCGCAATTTTGATGTGTTATCCGCGGACACGACAGGACTTGAGGCATCGATGGACCGACGAATTATCCCCCTGATCATGTGCGGCGGTGCGGGCACGCGGCTGTGGCCGGCCTCGCGCGAGGTGCATCCGAAGCAGTTCCTGTCGCTGTTCGGGGCGCGCTCGACGTTCCAGGACACCCTGCTGCGGGTCGCGGACGCGAGCCTGTTCGAGCGGCCGATCGTGATCACCAATGAGGCCTATCGCTTCATGGTGCTGGAGCAGCTCGCCGAGATCGGCCGCGAGGCCGACGTGCTGCTCGAGCCGATGCGGCGCGATTCCGGCCCGGCGATCGCCGCCGGGGCGGCGTTTGCGCACAGCCGGGACGTTGACGCGGTGGTGCTGGCGCTCGCCGCCGACCATCTGGTGCGCGACACCCAGGCCTTCGTCGCGGCGTGCCGGGAGGGGCTGGCGGCGGCCGCGCAGGGCCGCATCGTGACCTTCGGCGTCCAGCCGGAGCGGCCGGCGACCGAATACGGCTATGTCAGCCCGGGCGAGGTGGTCGCCGGCGCGGTGCGGGCGGTCGGCAAATTCGTCGAGAAGCCGGATGCGGAACGTGCCGCCGGCTATATCGAGGCCGGCTATCTCTGGAACAGCGGCAACTTCATGTTCCGCGCCGCGGTGCTGCTCGACGAGTATCGCACCGTCGATGCCGCCAGCGTGGCGGCCGTCGAGCAGTCGGTGGCCGCGGCGGCGCGCGACCTCGGCTTCGTCAAGCTCGACCCGCCGGCGTTCGGCGCGGCGAAGGCGATCTCGATCGACTATGCGGTGATGGAGAAGACGGCGCGCGCGGCGGTGGTGCCGGTGGCCTGCGGCTGGTCCGACATCGGCTCGTGGCGCCAGGTCTGGGAGCTGTCCGCCAAGGACAGCCAGGGCAATGCGGCGCGGGGAGCTGTGGTGTTCGAGGACTCCCGCAACTGCAACGTCACGACCGACCGTGCGCTGGTCGCGCTCGAGGGCGTCGACGATCTCGTGGTGGTGGCGACCCAGGATGCGGTGCTGGTGTCGCGGCAGAAGGACGCCAACGGGCTGAAGCGGCTGGTCGCCAAGCTGAAGGTGACGGCGCCCGAGGTGACGGAGAGCCACATCAAGGTGCATCGTCCGTGGGGCTCCTACCAGTCGGTCGACAACGGCGACCGCCACCAGGTCAAGCGCATCATCGTCAAGCCGGGCGGCCGGCTCAGCCTGCAGAAGCACCACCACCGCTCCGAGCACTGGATCGTGGTGCGCGGCACCGCGCAGGTGACGGTCAACGAGCTGATCAAGACCGTGCACGAGAACGAATCGATCTACATCCCGATCGGCGCGGTGCACCGGCTGGAGAACCCCGGCAAGATCCAGCTCGAGCTGATCGAGGTGCAGACCGGCAGCTACTTCGGCGAGGATGACATCATCCGCATCGAGGATGACTACCGGCGCACCTGACAGCCTGTAGTTCTATCCAGTCCCGCGATTGCAAGGAGCTCGCGACAAAATCGCAAAGCAATTTTGCGCCGAAGCGACAATGCAATCCATGCTCCAACCTATGCGACACGATGGATTGCTTCGCTGGCGCCCGCAATGATGGGTATGGCGCTGCCCAATCTTTCGCCTGCGATCCTGACGCAAGGCGGCTTGCCATGACCAAAAAAGCTCATCGGACGATGTAACTCTTTGAATCAAAACGTGTCCGGATTTCGTGCTTGGCAATCGCCACATTTGTGGCGCCGTGCTATAGCGGCTGCCAACGAAGCGGGTCATGGTTCGCGCCAAAAGCGCCAAACTTGGGATGAAGCCTTTGTGCTGGTCCCCTTGGAGCCGGGGTGGCTCCCTGAGAAGCCGGGACAACCGCCAGAACGTCAGTTGGGGTCTACAATATGAATGCAAAGGTGTCCGGATCGGGCGCGAAGGCCGACATCAGGCGCGCACTGCGCGTCGGCGTGATCGGGGCCGGCGTGATGGGTAGCAATCATGCTCGCGTGCTGGCCGGGCTGCCCGGTGTCGTGCTGGTCGGGATCGTCGACCCGCTTCCGGAACATCGCTCGCGCGCCATCGACCTCGTCGGCTGCCGCGCGTTCGAGACCCTTGACGGACTGCTTGCCGAAGGCGTCGACGCGGTGACGATCGCAGCTCCCACTCATTTGCATCACGACATCGCGCTCACTTGCATCGCGCGCAACATCCACATCCTCGTCGAGAAGCCGGTCGCATCCACGGTCGAGGAGGGCCACCAGATCGTTGCTGCCGCACAGCGCGCCGGCGTGACACTGATGGTCGGCCATGTCGAGCGCTTCAATCCTGCGGTCGCCGCCATCAAGCAGGCGATCTCGGGTGAAGACATCCTGTCGAT
The DNA here is from genome assembly GCF_045571475.1 of Bradyrhizobium sp. ORS 86. Taxonomy (NCBI): domain Bacteria; kingdom Pseudomonadati; phylum Pseudomonadota; class Alphaproteobacteria; order Hyphomicrobiales; family Nitrobacteraceae; genus Bradyrhizobium; species Bradyrhizobium sp. ORS 86. The sequence goes on from NZ_CP120699.1 coordinate 2,820,321, forward strand.
CGGCATCACTCGCGTCGGTCCGTTCCCGCCGCGGATGTCCAATGTCGGCGTCGTGATCGACCTCGCCGTGCACGACATCGACCTGATTCGCTGGTTCACCGAATCGGACATCGTCGAGGTGCAGCCGCAACTATCGAGCGCGGTTGCCGAGCGCGAGGACATCGCGCTGCTCCAGTTCCGCACCGCCTCCGGCGTGCTCGCCCACATCAACACCAACTGGCTGACGCCGTTCAAGGCGCGCAACGTCACGGTGGCAACCCGCGGCAAGTACGTGATGGGCGATCTGCTGACGCGCCAGGTCACCGAATGTTTCGGCTTCAAGCCCGACGGCAGCTATTCGATGCGGCATCTGCCGGTCGGTCATGACGAGCCGCTGCGCGCCGAACTGATCGCCTTCCTCGATGCCGTGCGCACCGGCAAGCTGCCGGCGGTGTCCGGTGACGAGGGCGTGGCGAGTCTCGAGATCGCAATCCGCTGCCTGGAATCACCCGCCAGGCCTGCCGCCTCCACGGCGCTCAAGGGACCGCGCCGCGTCGTCGGCTGATGTCATCTTCAAATCACGCGCGAACAGCTCCATGAACCAGCATCTCCGTCCGGAACCTATTCCCTTCATCGATATCTCGGCGCAGCGCCAGCGGCTCGGCAAGTCGATCGATGAGGCGGTTGCCCGCGTCCTCGACCATTGCCAGTTCATCAACGGCCCGGAGGTTACGGCGCTGGAGAGGGCGCTGGCCGAGTATAGCGGTGCCAGACATGTGGTGACCTGCGCCAGCGGGACCGATGCGCTCCTCATGGTGCTGATGGCGAAGAACGTCGGACCGGGTGACGCGGTGCTGTGTCCGTCCTTTACCTTCTGCGCGACCGGCGAAGCGGTGGCGCTGACCGGCGCGACGCCGGTCTTTGTCGATGTCGACGAGGCGACCTTCAACATCGACGTCAATTCGCTCAAGCGCGGGATTGCGACCGCGCGGACGCGCGGGCTGAAGCCGGTCGGCGTCATTCCGGTCGACCTGTTCGGCCAGAGCGCAGATCACGATGCTGTGGCCGCCGTCGCCACAGCCGAGGGCCTGTTCGTACTCGACGATGCGGCGCAGGGCTTTGGCGCCAGCTACAAGGGCCGCAAGCTCGGCACCTTCGGGCTCGCCACCGCGACGAGCTTCTTCCCGGCAAAGCCGCTCGGCTGTTTCGGCGACGGCGGCGCCATCCTCACCGATGACGACGAACTCGCCCACACGCTGCGCAGCATCCGCGTGCACGGGCAGGGCTCGGACAAGTACGACAATGTCCGCCTCGGTCTCACCGGCCGGCTTGACACCATGCAGGCCGCAATCCTGATCGAGAAGCTGAAGATCTTTGAGGACGAGATCGCGGCGCGCAATGTGGCCGCCGACCGCTATTCGCGCGGGCTCGGCAACGTCGTGGCCGTGCCGCGACTGGCCTCCGGCTGCACCTCGGTGTGGGCGCAATACACCATCCGGCTGCCCAAGGGGACCGACCGCGACGCCTTTGCGGCGGCGCTGAAGGCGCAGGGCGTCCCGACTGCGATCTACTACACCAAGTCGATGCATCAGCAGACCGCCTATCGCGACTTCCCGGTCGCCGAGGGCGGCCTTCCGGCCAGCGAGAGCCTGTCGGAGGACGTCATCAGCCTGCCGATGCACGCCTATCTCGACGAGGCGACCCAGGAGCGTGTCATCCAGGCAGTGCGCGGCGCGCTCTCGTCCTGAATGTCCGGTTTGTTCGCATGGTGATCATGCGCTAGAAGCACCGGCATGCTTGGGCGCATCTTCACCGTCGGCGGTTATACCCTGCTTTCACGGCTGACCGGGTTCGCACGCGATATCATGCTCGCGGCGATTCTCGGCGCAGGTCCGGTGGCGGATGCGTTCTTCGTGGCGCTGCGGCTGCCGAATCACTTCCGCGCGATCTTTGCCGAGGGCGCGTTCAACGCCGCCTTCGTGCCGGCCTATGCCCATGTCCATGGCGAGCGCGGCGAGGCATCGGCGCGGCTGTTCGCAGATCGCATCTTCACGCTGCTGTTCGCCTCGCAGGTGGCCCTGCTGGTGGTGGCGATGCTGTTCATGCCGCAGGCGATGAGCATCCTCGCGCCGGGCTTCACCGAGGACGTCGAGCAGCGCAAGCTCGCAATTGAGCTGACGCGGATCACCTTTCCTTACCTGCTGCTGATCACGCTGGTGACGCTCTATGGCGGCATGCTCAACGTGATGCACCGCTTCGCCAGCGCCGCCGCGGCGCCGATCTTCCTCAACCTGGCGATGATGATGACGCTGGCGCTGGCCGCGTTCTTTCCGAGCGCCGGCCACGCCGCCGCCTGGGGCGTGCTGATCTCGGGTTTCCTGCAGTTCTTCCTGCTGGCCGGCGACCTTGCACGCCATGGCGGCCTGCCGCGGTTTGCGCCGCTGAAGCTCGACGAGGATGTCCGCGCTTTTTTCCGCGCGCTGGGGCCAGCCACGCTCGGCTCGATGGGGACGCAGGTGGCGCTATTTGCCGACACCATCATCGCGACCTTCCTGCCGGCCGGTGCATTGTCGGCGCTCTATTATGCCGATCGCCTCAATCAACTGCCGATCGGCGTGATCGGGATCGCGATCGGCACAGTGCTGCTGCCGGAAATGTCGCGGCGCCTGTCCGCCGACGACCACGCTGGCGCCATGGCGGCGCAGCGCCGCGCGTTCGACTTTACCCTGCTGTTCTCGGTGCCGTTCGTGGCGGCATTCCTGACGGTCGCCGATCCGATCATGCGCGCGATGTTCGCTCGCGGCGCCTTCTCCAAGGCGGACGCCGCAACCGCTGGCGCAACGCTCGCCGCCTATGCGGTGGGGCTGATTCCCTTCGTGATGATCCGCAGCGCGGTAGCGACCTTTTATGCCCGAAAGGACACTGCAACCCCGGTGAAGGCGGCACTGACCGGGGTCGCGGTCAACGTCGCGCTCAAGGTCGCTCTGGTCGGGACGCTGGCGCAAGTCGGGCTCGCGCTCGCGACCGCGGTTGGCGCCTGGATCAATCTGTTGCTCGTGCTGTTCTTCGCCGCACGTCGCGGCTTTCTCGATTTCGATCGTACGCTGGTGCGCTCATTCGGCACCTTTGCGGTTTGCGGTATCCTGCTGGCCGTCGCCCTGTGGCTGACCTCGCACTTCGCGGCGGTCTGGTTCGCCCCGATGCAGATTTTCCGTGACGAACTGATCCTGCTGCTGCTCGTCGCGGTCGGCCTCTTCGTCTACGGCCTTGCGATCCTCGTGCTATTCGGTCGCGGCTGGCTATTCGCGCTGCGCCGCGGATAGTTTGCCCTGTTAAATCAAAAGCATAGAGCTGGGCTGCGCGATCGCGTCGCGCCGTGTGGAAAGCGGTTTGCGCTTCCGGAACAACCACGCCAATATGCGGACCAAACAAACCAAGACAATTGGAGACGAGATGGCTGCTCCCATCAAATTCGGCGTCGGTCAAAGTGTGCTGCGCAAAGAGGATGATGCCCTGATTCGCGGCAAGGGCCGCTACACTGACGACGTTGCCCCGTCTCCCGCATTGCACGCGCTGGTGCTGCGCTCGCCGCACGCGCACGCCACATTCACCATCGACGCGACCAAGGCCCGCGGCATGCCGGGAGTGGCGTTGATCCTGACCGCGGCCGATGTTGCCGACCTCGGCGGCTTGCCGTGCCTGTTCAACCTCGAAACCGATCCGTTCACGGCGCCGCCCTATCCGATCCTCGCCAAGGACGAGGTGCGCCATGTCGGCGACGCCGTCGCCTTCGTGGTCGCCGACACTCTTGATCATGCCCGTGATGCGATCGAGGCGATCGACGTCAAGTGGACGCCGTTGCCTGCTGTCGTTGGTCTCGTCAACGCCGTGAAGAAGGGCGCGCCGCAGGTCTGGCCTGATAAGCCGGGCAACGTGCTGTTCGATGTCTCGATCGGCGACAAGAAGGCCGCGGAGGACGCCTTCGCCAAGGCGCATGCGGTGGCCGAGATCACCATCGTCAATCCGCGCGTCATCACCAACTTCATGGAAACTCGCGCGGCGGTCGCCGAATACGATGCCAAGAAGGACCATCTGACGCTGACGATCGGCAGCCAGGGCAGCCACCGCCTCCGTGAGATTCTTTGCGACATGGTTCTGAAGATGCCGAAGGAGAAGATGCGGGTGATCTGCCCCGACGTCGGCGGCGGCTTCGGCACCAAACTGTTTCCGTACCGCGAATATGCGCTGATCTCGGTCGCGGCGGGCCAATTGAAGAAGACCATCAAGTGGACCGCCGAGCGCTCCGACCACTTCATGGGCGACGCGCAGGGCCGCGACAATGTTACGACGGCGAAGATGGCGCTCGCCGAGGATGGCAAATTCCTAGGCATGGACGTCGACCTGATGGGCGATATGGGCGCCTATCTATCGACTTTTGCGCCCTATATCCCGCACGGCGGCGCCGGCATGCTGCCGGGCCTCTATGACCTCCAGGCCTTCCACTGTCGCGTCCGCACCGTGTTCACCCACACGGTGCCGGTCGATGCCTATCGCGGCGCAGGCCGCCCGGAGGCTGCCTATGTGATCGAGCGCCTGGTCGACGCTGCCGCGCGCAAACTCGGCATGACACCTGACGCGATCAGGCGGAAGAATTTCATTCCGCCGAAATCGCTGCCCTACAAGACCGCGACCGGCAAGGTCTACGACTCCGGTGATTTCGTTGCGCATATGAAGCGCGCGATGGAGATCGCCAACTGGAAGGAATTTCCAAAGCGCGCCAAAGCGGCGAAGAAGGAAGGCTTGGTGCGGGGCATCGGCATGGCGAGCTATGTCGAGGTCTGCGGCACCATGGGCGAGGAGACCGCCAACGTGGCGCTCGATCCCAATGGCGACATCAGCATTCTGATCGGCACGCAGTCGAGCGGGCAGGGCCATCAAACCGCCTACGCGCAGATCGTCGCCGAGCAATTCGGGTTGCCGCCCGAGCGGGTCCACGTGCTGCAAGGCGATACCGATAAGATCGCGACCGGGCTCGGCACCGGCGGCTCGTCGTCGATTCCCTCCGGCGGCGTCAGCGTTGAGCGCGCCACGCGCGATCTCGGCAATAAGCTGAAGGAGCTCGCAGCGCAGGCGCTGGAAGCCGGGGCGGGCGACCTCGAGATCGCTGATGGCCGCGTTCGCATCGCCGGTACCGACCGCTCGATCAGCTTTGCCGATCTTGCCAAGCGTCCCGGCGGCGATTCCTCGAAGCTGAACGGCAGCGCGACCTTCTCGAGCGCCGACGGCACCTATCCGAACGGCACGCATCTCGCCGAGGTCGAGATCGATCCGGCCACCGGCATCATCAAGATCATCAACTACGTCATCGTCGACGATTTCGGCGTCACGCTCAATCCGCTGTTGCTCGCGGGCCAGGTGCATGGTGGCGCGATGCAGGGCATCGGTCAGGCGTTGATGGAACGGGCGGTCTACAGCGCAACCGATGGTCAGCTCGTCACCGGGACGTTCATGGACTATGCGATGCCGCGCGCCTCCGATGGTCCGTCCTTCGTGTTCGAGACCCACAACGTGCCCTGCACGACCAATCCGCTTGGCGTGAAGGGAGCCGGTGAGGCCGGTGCGATCGGCTCGTGCCCGGCGGTGGTCAATGCGATCGTCGAAGGGCTGTGGCGCGAATACAAGATCGACCACATCGATATGCCCGCAACGCCCGAGCGCGTCTGGATCGCGATCCGTGAAGCACAACGTCAGCACAAGCTCTGACAAAGCGCCGCAGGCGGAATGAATATCTGCCTGCGGTGTTTGCAAACAAGCCGGCCACAGACTGTGGACCGGCATAAACCGTATCGAGGGGTTTAGCAGATGAAGCGGATCGTCGTTGTTGCAGCGGTGCTTGCGGTCAGTGCCGGTGCGGTCACTGCGCAGCAGGACCAGGTCAAAACCACCCAGGCCATGATGAAGGACAACGGCAAGAACGCAGGCGCGCTGGTGGCAATGGTCAAGGGCGAGAAGCCTTACGACCAGTCGACAGTCAATGCCGCAATGGCCCAGTTCGAAGAGACCGCCAAGAAACTTCCAACGCTGTTCCCCGAGAGCATTAAGGGCCTCAAGTTCGAGGGCGACTACTCTCCCTCGTCAAAAATCTGGGAGGACAAGGCGGGCTTCGAGTCCCACATTGCCAGTTTTGCCAAGGTCGTCGCCGACGCGAAAAGCAGGATCAAGGATCTCGACGCGCTGAAGACAGAACTGACTGTCGTCGGCAAGCAATGCGGTGGCTGTCACGAGACCTACCGCATCAAGAAGGGCTGATCCTTCGATTGAAAAAGGGCGGACGCGGCGAAGCGTCTGCCCTTTCTGTTGTGTCGGCCTCTTTTGTTTTAGTCGAGTTACTTCGTTGCCTGGGTTACTTCGTAACCTGGCCCCGGATCTCGCCGCCCGGATTCGCCGCGGTGTGAACGTTGACGTAGTACTTGCCGGCGAGCAGATCGGCGGCCTGTGCATCGGTCAGCGTGGCACTGCCTTCCACCGGGTTCGAGCCGGCATTGGGGATAGCGACTGCGACGCCGGCGTTCTTTCCGGATTCGGCCGGGCCGTGGAAATGTGCGGCGGTGGCTGGCCCGGTCAGGCCGGAATAGGAGAGCTTCCAGGTCAGCTTCTTGGTCGCTGCGTCGTAATTAATGTCGGCGGTACCGGTGCCCGTGCTGGTGGTTGGCGGTACCTCGGACTTGCCGCTTAGCGTCGCCTTCAGCTTCTCGGCGAAGGCAGGGCCGGCAAAGGCGACCGCAGCACTCAGCGTCAGCGCGGCAAGCATGGTCTTGTTCGGCATGGTTTTCTCCCTGTTGACATCAAACGACAGTATCAGCCTCAAAACAGCAGCCGTCCGGATTTATTCCCAAAATCAACTTGAGCGGGCGAAATTTGATGGAAGCATATGCGCCGCCTTGCGTTCATAGTAGCCGACAGATGCTGGGCTCAATGACGGGTCAGTGAATGCTGCGACGAATTCTCCTGCTGGCCATCGTGGCCGGCATCGCCGGTTTTGGCGTGTTCTGGTGGCTGACGATCCCAGCGACCATTGCAGCGAGCGCGCTGCCCGCCTACCAGCCCGATTTGGCCAACGGGCTCACAACGTTCAATGCAGGTGGATGTTCCTCCTGCCATGCCGTGCCGAAGCAGGACGACCGAACCAAGCTCGGCGGCGGCCTTGCGATCCCGTCGCCGTTCGGCACCTTCTATGCACCGAACATCTCGCCCGATCCAAACGACGGCATCGGCCGCTGGAGCGAGGCTGACTTCGTCACCGCGGTCATGAACGGCACCTCGCCGTCGGGGGTGCACTACTTCCCGGCGTTTCCCTATCCGTCGTATCGGCATGCCAAGATCAACGACGTGCGCGATCTCTTCGCCTATCTGAAGACGTTGCCGCCGGTCGCCGGAAAGGTGCGCGACCATGACGTGCCGTTCCCTTTCAACATCCGCCGCAATATCGGCGTCTGGAAATGGCTGTTCATGGACGGCCGGCCGCTCGTTGCCGATGCAGGCCACTCGGCACAATGGAATCGCGGCGCCTATCTCGTCAACAGCTTCGGCCATTGCGCCGAGTGCCACAGCCCCCGGAATGCCCTCGGCGGCATCGTCGGCGCGCAGCGCTTTGCCGGAGGCCCCAATCCCGAAGGCGAGGGCTGGGTACCAAACATCACGCAAAAGGGGCTGTCGGATTGGAGCGCCAAGGATATCGCCTATTTCCTCGAGACCGGGCAGACGCCGGATGGCGACAGCGCCGGCGGCTCCATGGTGCGCGTGATCCGCAACACCTCGCAGCTCTCGCAGCCCGATCTCGACGCGATCGCCGACTACGTCAAGGCGCTGCCGCCGGTCGACGGGCCGCCGCGACCACCGAAGAAAAAGCTGGCGGAGGAGTCCTGAGGCGCGAACGTTTCGGGCGGCCTTCGCGCCGGCGTAGCCGCCTCAGGCAACGCCTCGACAGATGCGAACCTCACTTCGTTCCGAATGCCTTGAAGGTGATGATGGTGAGGGTATCCTGGATACCCGGGATCACCTGCACCTTCTCGTTGATGAAATGGCCGATATCGGTGTCGTGGTCGACGTAGAACTTCACCAGGAGGTCGTAGTTGCCCGCGGTGGAATAGATCTCGGAGGCGATCTCGGCTTCCGCCAGCGCGTTGGCGACGGTGTAGGACTGGCCGAGCTTGCATTTGATCTGGACGAAGAAAGGAACCATCGCTGTGTCTCCGGGGATTTCCGCGACTATAGGCCAAAAACGAGCGGCCAAGGCAAGCTCAAGTCGGGGGCAAGCCGCGGTAACACCAGGCGAACTTGCTGCCACTCGGCGGTCGGGCTAGGACAGGTCATGATCCCGTTCGCATCAACCGCCGGCGCCGCAACATGACGCCGATCGCGCTCACCATTGCCGGCTCGGATTCCTCCGGCGGCGCGGGCATCCAGGCCGACCTGAAGAGCTTTGCCGCGCTCGGCGTCTATGGCGCCTCCGTGATCACGGCCCTGACGGCGCAGAACACCACCGGCGTCAGCGGCATTCATCCGGTACCCGCGCCGTTCGTCACCGCGCAGATCGACGCGGTATTTTCCGACCTTGCCGTCGGCGCGGTCAAGATCGGCATGGTGGCGCAGGCCGAGACGATCGCGGCAATCGCCGAGGGGCTGAAGCGATGGGCCCCGCGCCACATCGTGCTCGACCCGGTGATGGTCGCGACCTCGGGTGACCGCCTGCTGCCGAACGAGGCGGTCGATGCGCTCAAGACCATGTTGTTTCCGCGCGTATCGCTGATCACGCCAAACCTGCCCGAGGCCGCGGCGCTGCTGAACGAGACCGTCGCTTCGAGCGAGGCTGCCGTCGCGGACCAGGGCAGGCGGTTGCTGGCGATGGGATGCCGCGCCGTGTTGATCAAGGGCGGCCATGCGCAGGGCGCCGAAAGCATCGACTATCTGATCGACGGCGAACGCACCGTCGCGCTTGCCGCGCCGCGGATCGCGACGGCCAATACCCATGGCACCGGCTGTTCCTTGTCATCGGCGATCGCCGCGGGTTTGGCCAAGGGCGAGGACATGGACGCCGCCGTGCGCAGCGCCAAGGCCTGGATCACGGCCGCGATCGCCGCGGCGGATCGCTTTGCGGTCGGGCGCGGCCACGGACCGGTGCATCACTTCCACAACTACTATCCGGATTGACCGCCCGCCGCGCTCAATCTTGGCCTCCAGATCCATGTGCGTCCTCAGGGACCCCGGCGCGGCGCTCCCCAGGACCTGACGGGCGCGACTTCGCGCCAGTCGCCGCCGCTTTGCGGGCATGCTTGATCGGTAGTCAATGGGCGTGACGGAACTTGCCCCGCAGTTCGGCCAAGGCCCCTGCGAACGGATGAAACGTGAAGCTCACCGTGTGGTGCCCTGGGCGAACAGCGACGGCCCGAAAGATGACGTTGGCCCTCAGGATGTCGCTCGGCTCGCCATCCACCGTTGCACGCCACCAGGGATGCCAAACGTCGTTGAGGAGCAGCAGGCCGCCTGACGGCGCGTCGACCTCGACGTCGACTCGCGTATTCTCATAGTGGATCAGGCGTGCCGTTCCGGGCACCGTGCCGGCCGCGCTTGCACGCGGCAGCGCTGGCGCGCGGTCGAGCAGGACGGTGCGGCGCGGATCGACGTCCGTCGGCCAGCCATTGGTGAGAAGCTGGTTGAAATCCGCGATGCGCCAGTCAGAGACCACCATCACACGCGGCAGAGCGCGGGGATTCTCGTACACATAGGCGTCCGCCGTATGGGCGACGAGCGTGAGATCGCCGGGGGCAAGCGATGGATCGACCTTCTCGACCGGCACGCCGACGGCGATGAAGCGCAGACCGAACAGATCGGCGAAGGCGGAGCGATAGGACGGAAATAGCGGCGAGAAGCGGCGCTGGTCATAATCCACGACCGTGTCACCGACCAGGGTGGCGTCGTAGAACCACTTGAGGCGCAGCGGATTGTGCCCGAACACGTGGTCGCAGCCGTGGATCATACACAGGTTCGGCCAATGATAGGCGATGCCGATCAGCTCGACGCGATCGCGCCGGGCCGGATCCGACGCCGCCGCAAGCTTTGATTTCAGCAGCGCCAGCGTTGCGTTCCTGGTGTCGAGGCGCAGTGCATCGAATGTCGAAGGCGCCATGGCAGTGGAAATGTGCGGCGCATTGTTCCAGGCGAGGTCGACGGCGGAGAACGAGCTCAGCAGCAGCATGACCGCAAGGAGCGAGAGACCGTTCAGCCAACGCGCGAGAACGAGCGCCGCGACCGCACCGCTGGTGAAGACGAGCGCGGTGACGACCGGTACGATCACCTGCGTGATGGACCCAATGGCGTGGGCGAGCCACACCGCGATTGCGACGAGCACAACCGGCATAGCCAGCTCGACTGCCCGCTGCGCACTGGTGGGTTGCGGTACCGTGCCTTCGAGCCAGCAATGCACGAGGTAGCCGGCGATGATGGCGAGCAGCGCCCCGATGACGAACGTCGCATCGGCAGGGCGCCGGTATAGCATCACCCCGGGCAACCATTCGTACATCGCATGGAAGACGAGCGTGTACCAGCCGAGTCCATAGAGCAGGACGATGCCGGCAGCGATCGAGAAGAAGCGGATGTCACGCGACCAGGCGAGGCGGCGCACGATGCCAAACGAGACGATGACGACGAGCAGCAGGGCTCCCGAATAGACCAGACCCATGTTTTGCGCGAGCGAGAGATCGGCGCCGCCAAGCGCTGCTTTCCAGGACGACGTTGCCGGCCCCCAGTACTCGATGGCCGGATCCATCGCGCCGTAGAGATCGGCGAAAGCGAGGGTCAGCAGATGTGCCGGATGCAGCGATCCCTGGCCGGCGACCATCCAGCCAATCTCGGGCCGGTTCGAGCGTGCGGCGAGCAGAGCCGTCAGCGTGACCGGAACGGCGGCGATGGGGATGCCGACCAGGCAGCCAGCCGCGAGCGGTCTGATGCTCGCGTTGATGCGCTTGCGCCAATCGTCACCCGCGATCCAGTGGTGCACGACAAATCCGGCGACGAGGTAGAGCGAGATCAGCGCAACCTGATCCCGCCCCACGGCGAGCAGGCCGCCAAACGCGCCGGCCGCCAAGCCGGCGCGCCACGACGAACGTTCGAGTGCGCGCGACAGCATCCAGAGCGTCAACGGCAGATAGACCAGGCTGATGATCTGGCCGGTATGCTGCAATCGTGAATTGGCCGAGCCGCCGAAGGCGAAGGCGAGCGCAGCGACAAGCGCACCGGCCGCATGCCAGCCGCGGTCCCGGAAATACAGAATGATGGCCACGCCGCCGAGCAACAGATAGGCAAAGGTCAGCCCGTCGACCACACGGAAGCCTGGTTTCGGGTCGACGCAGGCGAGCAGAAAATGCAGCGGCGAGAAGATCAGCGATTGCGGATCGGAGATGAGCGGCCAGCCGCCGAAGACGTTGGGCGTCCAGAACGGCGACTGGCCATGTGCCAGCGACGTGGCGAGAAATTGCAGCGGCGGCAGGAATTGCGACTTGGCGTCCCAGGGAATCGTGACGTGGCCGGATAGCCATGGCCATGCAGGCAACAGAAACGCGAGCGCGAACAGCGCGACAGTAAGGCCTAGCGGGAATTTGCCCGCCGAAACCGCCGGTCTGGCCCGCCGCCCCAAAGCGCGTGGTTCGGCACCGGCGAGCCACGGCGTCGCCTGGAAGGACGGCGCGGCCACGGGGTCGTCGATCCACGACAGCGACCGCGCTTCGCTCTCGGGTCCCTCAAGCGACCCGTCCCCCAGGTCGGTTCTCATCTACGGCCCATTGTCTGGCGGAGGCGAGGCTGGGCCTGCATCACAACTCCGGGGCTGCAACCGGCGAACTCCCTTTTGCTATCCGCATGCCGGCTTTGCCTGTTTGGCGCGGAGCGCGCGCTGTCTCCACAACAGCGATTGCACTCCGCCCCCGACGGAGAGTGTATTCTGATATTGAGGACCCCTTGGCTGGGCCATTTGCGCCTCACAAAGGCTGGATATTACGGAATTTCTATGGCACCGCGCGGTGATGAAGCATCCACTCCGCTAGATCTCGAGTTAAGTTCACGCTCCGATAAGCCGACTGCTGCGATAGGTCCTCTCGCGACCGTCTCTTCCGCCGCCGCTGGGGTCAGGTCATCGCTGACGTGCCGCGGATCGTGACGGAGATTGGCGCTTGCCGACTGTGATGTACGGAGCATTTGAAATTGGCGCGCCGGCCTTGTTCTTCGTCGCGCCGTCCGGGTGATGACGGCGGTTGAACCATCCAAGCGAACATCGAAGTGACCTGCGTCCAGGCATCTGCGCGTTGCCATGTCGCCAGATTGTCGCATCACGCTGTTATCGCCAATGAAGAGGCGTGCAACTGATTCTCGTTAGCTTTCCAGGGCCTTCGGTCGCGGGGATCGTCATCGCCTTGTCACAGGAATCTGTTAGGTGCACCGGCATGGGAAGCGACTCCTTGAGTGAAGAAAGCCCCGAGCGGCGCTTTCGCACTTTGTTCATCTCCGACGTCCACCTCGGAGCCCGCGGGTCGCAAGCCGACCGCCTGCTTGACTTCCTCCGCTCTCACGATGCCGACACGATCTATCTCGTTGGCGATATCGTCGACGGCTGGGCGCTGAAATCGAACTGGTACTGGCCGCAGACTCACAACGACTTCGTGCAGAAGATGCTGCGCAAGGCACGCAAGGGCGCCAAGGTGATCTACGTCCCGGGCAACCACGACGAATTTCTGCGCAAATATTACGGCACCCATTTCGGCGGCATCGACGTGGTGGAGAACACCGTCCACACCGGCGCCGACGGCAAGCGCTATCTCGTGATCCACGGCGACATCTTCGACCTCGTGGTGCAGAACGCGCGTTGGCTCGCTCATCTCGGTGACAAAGCCTACGACTTCGCGATCCAGATGAATCGCTTCGTGAACTTCTTCCGCAAGATGTTCGGCGTGCCCTATTGGTCGCTGTCGCAATGGGCCAAGCTGAAGGTCAAGAAGGCGGTGAACTATATCGGTGCGTTCGAGGCCACACTCGCGGGCGAGGCGCGCCGCCACGGCTGCGACGGCGTGATCTGCGGCCACATCCACTACGCGACCATTCATGACGAGCACGGCATCCGCTACATGAACTGCGGCGATTGGGTGGAGAGCTGCACCGCGCTCGCCGAGCACGAGGACGGCCGCTTCGAGATCATCATCTGGACCGATCCGGTGCGCCGCATCGCGCCGGTTCCGCGAGTGACGGCACGCGCCGCATGACGCATATCCTGGTCGCGACCGATGCGTGGCATCCCCAGGTCAACGGGGTTGTCCGCACGCTGACCATGATGGCGCAGGCGGCGAAGTCACTCGGCGTCGAGGTGAGCTTCCTGACGCCGGAATCGTTTCGCACCTTCGCGATGCCGAGCTATCGCGATCTCAGGCTGGCTCTGCCGTATCGGGCGAAGGTCGCCAGCCTGATCGAGGCGGCCAAGCCCGACAGTATCCACATCGCCACCGAAGGGCCGATCGGGCTGTCCGCTCGCCGCTATTGCCGCAAGCGCGGCTTGCCGTTCACGACGAGCTTCCACACCCGCTTTCCCGAATATGTTTCGGCGCGATCACCTGTCCCGGAATCCTGGATCTGGCGCGCGCTGCGCTGGTTCCACAAGTCCAGCCAGGCCGTGATGGCGGCGACACCGGCGCTGGCCGGCGAATTGCGGTTGCGTGGTTTCCGCAACGTGGTGCTGTGGTCGCGCGGTGTCGATACCGCGTTGTTCCATCCGCGCGATGTCGATCTCTGTCTGCCGCAGCCGGTCTATCTCAGCGTCGGCCGCGTGGCGGTGGAGAAGAATCTCGAGGCCTTCCTCGATCTCGATCTGCCCGGCACCAAGGTGGTGGTCGGCGATGGGCCCGCACGTGCGGCGCTGGAGCGGAAATATCCGCAGGCGGTGTTTCTCGGCGCCCGCCATGGCGAGGAACTGGCCGAGATTTACGCGGCCGCCGACGTGTTCGTCTTCCCGAGCCGGACCGATACGTTCGGCCTCGTGCTGCTCGAGGCGCTGGCAAGCGGCCTGCCGGTTGCCGCATTTCCGGTCACCGGCCCCCTCGACGTGATCGGGGCGGCTCCGGTCGGCGTGCTCGACGAGGATTTGCGTCACGCCTGCCTGGAGGCGCTGAGCATCCCGCGGCAGGCCTGCGTTGATTTTGCTGCGCTCCACACCTGGCAGGCCTCCGCGCGGGTGTTCATCGACCGCGCCATGAACGTCCGGCCGGTCGCGCGGGATCGCGAGGGCGAAGCCATCGAGTTCGGCGTCGAAGGACACCATTTCAGCGCGCTGCCGGCCACCCAGCCCACGCCGCGCTGACCGGCCTCGCGTCGCAGGCCTCACGCCAAAGCGTCTTGCCGGACTATCCGCCGCCGCGATAGAAATTGCGGATGATGGAAAACGCCTTAAACCCGCCCGTCGCTGCCGCGGATATCGATGCCGCCGCAAGGGTGGTCGCGCCGTTCGCGGTGCGTACGCCGCTCCTGACCTTTCCCGTTCTCAACGAACGGGTCGGCACCAAGGTCTTCCTCAAGCCCGAGATGCTGCAGCGGACAGGATCCTTCAAGTTCCGCGGCGCCTTCAATAAGCTCGCCTCGATCCCGCAAGGAGCGCGCGGCGGCGGCGTGGTCGCGTTCTCGTCGGGCAATCATGCCCAGGGCGTCGCGGCCGCAGCCAAAATCCTCAACATGCAGGCGACCATCGTGATGCCTGCCGACTCTCCCGTCACCAAGCGCGAGCGGACCAAGTCCTACGGCGCCGAAGTCGTGCTCTACGACCGCGATCGCGACGACCGCGAGGCGATTGCCAACGGCATTGCGAGCAAGCGCGGCGCCACGCTGGTGCGTCCCTATGACGATCCCTTCGTGATTGCAGGGCAGGGCACCGCCGGTCGCGAGATCGCCGAAGACATGACGGCGCTCGGACTCGCGCCCGACATCGTCGTGGCGCCGGCCTCCGGCGGCGGCTTGATCGCAGGTGTCGCCACCGCGGTGAAGGCGAAATTTCCGCAGGCCCAGGTGATCGTCGCCGAGCCCGCGGGCTATGACGACCATGCGCTGTCGCTCAAGGTCGGGCACCGCGAGGCGCATCCGGTGGCGGGGCGCACGATCTGCGACGCACTGATGGCGATGATGCCGGGCGAGCTCACCTTCGCGATCAACAGCAAGCTTTTGGCGACCGGTGTGAGCGCCTCCGACGACGAAGTCGGCGCCGCGGTTGCTTTTGCCTATCGCGAGCTGAAGCTCGTGGTCGAGCCCGGCGGCGCGGTCGGACTCGCTGCATTGCTGGCGGGACGGATCGACGCCAAGGGCAAGAACGTCGTCATCGTGCTCTCGGGCGGCAATGTCGACGCGGAGTTGTTCGCCAAACTGGTGGCCTGACGCGGACTGATCGGATGGACAATGGGCAGAGCGTGGCCGCTCTGCCCATTGTCGTTTTTGGCGGTCGATGCGATCAGCGCATGAAGCCGCGCCGGCCACCACCCATGTTCCTCGATTTGCGCACCGACGTGTGGACCAGAATTGAAGCTCGCGGTGGCACCGAACCTGCGCCCGCCGGGCTTAGCTTCTAATTGGCTGATTTGCTTCTCTTGCGCGCCAAACTTCTGCTCTTTCGCTTAAAGCTGTTTACGCGCTGCTTCCATATTTCGTTGAGTTCTTTCGCTCCGCCTCGGACGAAAACAGAGTCCGACTCTCAATCTCCTCGCTAACTGAGCGCCCGCTTTTTGCAGCAGTTTCGGAGTGCCGATCATGCATGTCACCGCGGCTTCGAAACCGTGTAATTCTTAGCCTTTCGGGAACTCTCGGGGAGCGGAGGTCGCCCAGGAGTCCGCCCGCCTGTTATTCTCTGCTACAGCATTGGTCATCGGAGTTGAGCGTCGGACACAAAGGGAACCAACCGATTTCCGTAAAAACCTAGAGTTGTTCCGTGCCATGATTGCCACATCAATGGGTTTATTCGCTTGACATGCGACTATCGCGTTGATGCAGGGCTGAGTCTGTATAACAGTACCAAAAAAATAAGACAGGGACCGTGGGACATGGAAGGACTCGCTGGCTTCTCTGAGATTGCTACAGATTTGCTAGGTGATCAGCGCTTAGCTCGCACTCTTGTGTGCCTAGCCTTGCTGATGTGCATAGCCTTGCTGGCGACAGCGCGTACCGCATGCGCCCAAAATGTTCTGGTGACACTCGAACAACCTGGAGTCCAGCAATCCTCCCTTTTCACAAATCCGAGCGGATTTGGTGCGACCAGCGTATTCCAAGAGAACTTCAATGAGTTGTCTGCCGGATTCCAGTCGAGTTCCTTTCCGTTCGCACAAAATTCCGCGCTGGGAAGCTACGACCATGGCCAGATCCGACGTGCAGATGCGTTTGGTGGCGCAGGAGGCACGGGGAATTACCTGACCGTCAACCAAAGCATCAATCCGGCTTCTAATCCCACAACACTCACCTTCACGGCCCCACAACGATATTTTGGCATGTGGTGGTCTGCGGGCGACCCGAACAACGTGCTACAGTTCTATTCAGGCAGCACGCTGGTGGAGACTTTCAGAACATCGGATGTCGTGAATTTCATCAACGGATCAGCCAACAAAAGCGCTTTTTTTGGCAACCCAAATAGCGGCGCGAACTCAAGCGAGCCGTATGCCTTCATCAATTTCTACGCCGATCCGTCCAATCCGAATTTAACGTTCAATCGGATCGTCCTTTCAAACGTAGGAATTGGCACTGGCTTTGAGTCAGATAACCATACGATCGCCACGTCCTATGTGGATATCTCGGGTATGGACATCGATCCTGCAACGCCGATTGATCTGGGCGGTAGTCGAGGCTCGACTGATATAAAGGGGGTTGAGGGACCGGGCTCTACCTTGACGGACTCAGGAACCGCGGTCATTGGCGGTAGCGGCTCCGGAGCATTGGGTATTATTGACGGCGGCAAGGTAAGCGTTGGGGACGCCATTATCGGCGAGGAACCGGGTTCCAGCGGTAGTGTCGTGGTAGATGGTTCCGGTTCACAGTTGAACGACACCGGAACGTTGCTGGTCGGGCCGCAGGGCTCCGGTGTGCTTGATATTACGGATGGGGGGACAGTCACTGCCAATGGTGGAACGGTCGTGGGTCCGAATGGCGAGATCACGGGGAATGGCACGATCACGACTCCGACACTCATCAACAATGGCGTGGTGATCCCGACAGGCCCCAATGGCACGCCCGGTGCGCTGACGATCAACGGTAACTATCAGCAAGGAGCCAACGGCACCTTGGGTATCGGTATTGCTGGGCCACAACCGTCCCAAGCCGATCAATTGATAGTCAATGGCTCGGCGAAGCTGGACGGCACGGTGAATGCCGCGTTCGCTCCCGGCACGTCTGTGGCCAAACAATATATGATCCTGCAGTCGGCAGGGCTCGGTGGCACGACGTTTTCGAGCCTGATCAATACCAACCTGTCTCCCAATTTCACCGACAGCCTGAGCTATAGCGCCGACGATGTGTTCCTGAACCTCACCGCCGCGCTCGGTGCCAACACGGCGATCAACGTCAACCAGCGGAACGTCGCCACTGCGATCAACAATCTCTTCAACTCCGGCGCTACGCTGCCGACCGGCTTTGGCAGGCTGTTCAATCTCACAGGGGCGAATCTCGCCAACGCGCTGACACAAATCGATGGCGAGAACGCGACCGGGGCCGAGCGCAGCGCGTTCACGCTGACGAACGAGTTCCTGAGTCTGATGCTCGACCCGCATTTGGCCACCTCCGGCCTTGAGCCCGAGCAGCAGCCCCAGCAGCAGGTCAGTCCGCCGTCTGGGATGGTGTACAAGGCGCCCCGTGCGGTGTTCAAGGCGCCCATTCCAACGTTTGAGCAACGCTGGACCGCATGGGGAGCGGGCTTCGGCGGCAGCGGCACGACCAACGGCAATCCCGCTGTCGGCTCGAACGACGTGACGGCGAGTACCTTCGGCTACGCGGCCGGAATGGATTATCGCTACTCGCCCAATAGCGTTGTGGGCTTTTCGCTCGCCGGCGGCGGCACCAACTGGAGTTTGGCGCAAGGACTCGGCGGCGGCAGGAGCGACGCGTTCCTTGCCGGCATCTATGGCATCACCCATCAGGGCCCGGCCTACCTTGCAGGCGCGCTCTCCTTTGCCAACAACTGGTTCACCACCAGCCGTACTGCTTTGGGCGTGCCGTTTAATGCGAGCTTCCAGGGCCAGAGCTACGCCGCAAGGCTCGAAGGCGGCTACCGCTTTGCCGTCCCGGTTGCTTACGAGACCATCGGCATCACGCCCTATGCGGCGATCCAGGTGCAAGATTTCCGCACGCCGTCCTACAGCGAGGCCGATGTGACCGCCAGCGGCTTCGGCCTGTCCCATGATGCCATGAACGGCACCGATACGCGCAGCGAATTGGGCGGCCGCTTCGATGATCTGACAACTGTGAACGCGATGCCGCTCGTTCTGCGCGCGAAAGTGGCGTGGGCGCATGACTGGGTCAGCAACCCGGCGCTCAAAGCCTCATTCGAGTCGCTGCCCGGGTCGAGCTTCACCGTGACCGGCGCGCCGATCCCGCACGACTCGGCGCTCGCCAGTGCCAGCGCGCAACTATTCCTCACGCCGCACTGGTCAGTGCTCGCCAAGTTCGACGGCGAGTTTGCCTCCGGCGCGCAGATCTACGCCGGCTCGGGCATCCTTCGCTACACCTGGTGAGTGGTGCGACAACGCCCGCGCCATGCGGTCGCGGCGGCAGTTGCGAGATTTCGGAATAATAGAAAATACGGCTGATTTGCCCGACGTGTCAAGTTTCCGTGTCGAACGCCGGCAGCCGCCGGCTACTTTGCATGGGGTTGTTTTCGATATTTTGGCAGTGCGCCGCGCTTACGAGAAGAACGCGATCTTCTCGACCTGGCTCATGCGTCGGATCGGCGCGAGCGGGTCGTTGGCCGCGGCGCTCGGCCTTTTCACGAGGCCGCTGGCGATGATCGTCGAGCCGAGCGAGACGTCGGTCGCGGGAGCCGGAATGGTTTCGAGATCGGCTTGCGTCGCCGCCGGGTTCGCAGTCGCCTCTGCAATCCGCGCATCGGCCGCCAGTTGCGGTTCGAGGATCGGCTCCGGGGTCCGTGCGAGCTCTGGCGCTGGCTCGGCTGCCTGAAGCAGCTCCGTGTTCAGCGCCGGCACAGCGATCTCGGGCTCGGCTGCCATTGCTTCAGCGGCGCGCATCTCTGCAATCAGCATGGCCTCGTCATCGTCGATCGGATCGGGCGCGCCCATCTCCATCGCAATGAGGTCGAGCACCGCTTCGTCCTGCGCGTCGGCGGCCGCCTCATCGGCGACGCGGGCAACTTCGGCAGCCTCGGCTTCCGCCAACGCGGCCTCGGCTTTTGCGAATGCGTCAGCGGTGGGGTGTGACGTCTCGGCCCCAGCAGGTACAGCGTCCGGCGTCACGGGCACCTCGCAAGCAGGTGCCGCCTCCGCGGCCACGATTTCGGGCTGGATGCTATCGGCTGCGGGAGTTGGCGAGGGAGGAGCCGGCGCCTCCGCGACCGGTGCCTCGGCGACGGTAGGCTCTGTCGCAGGCACGGCCGCCTCATCCGCGTTGAACTCGGTCAGCCGACGGGTCAGTGCCGCGAATGCCGCATCCACGACGGCTTTGGCCTCGCCGAGCGAGATCTGGGCGGCGCCGGCCTCGATGGCGCTGGCCTGCGAATCCATGATGTCGCAGATCCGGCCATCGTTGCCGATCTCGCGCAGCCGCCACGAGATTTCCCGGATCACCCGCACGCCCTTGCGGATCGGCGCGAGCCTTTGCTCAAAGCTCAGGTCATCGAGCGCGGCAATGGCGGAGGCCTGCACGGCCTCGACCGCGCCGCGCAAGGCGGCCAACGCCAGTTGGAGCTGCTCGTCCCTGAAGGCGTCTGCGGCCGCCTGTCGCTGCGCGGCCAAGCTCTCCTCGATCCTCGCCACGGCGTCGAGCACCATGCGGGTATCGGCGTTGCGGTTGCGCTTGGCGTACTCGCCGAGGAACCAGCGGCCCCGCGAGGTCTCCATGAAGGCCTCGCTGATCGCGGCATAGTCCTCCTCGCTCGGCTGGGCCGCGCGGGCGGAAATCGGCGACAGGGCGAATGCTTCTTCGGCCATCACAATCTCTTCGCGCAAATCACTGCGCGTTACGCTAACGATCACCACGATATCGCGCGAATCGCAATTGAATTGATGTCTTCCGAATCACAAATCCCCATCGCAGCCAAGGTTGCGTCGCGGCGATTCGCCAGGAGCCTGGCGGCATTCTACGCCACGCTGTTCGGGATGACGGGCGTCCATCTGCCATTTTTCACGGTGTGGCTGAAGGCGATCGGCATCGATGCCACCTGGATCGGCATCATCACGGCGGTGCCGGCGGTGACGCGCTTCACGTTGCTGCCGCTGGTCACCGCTGCGGCGGAACGCCGGCAGATGCTGCGCGGCGTGACGCGTTACGGCCTCAGCTATGGACCGCTGCGGCTGTGGGGATCGACCGCGTTCGTGGCCTGCGCGCTCGCAAGCGGCCTGCTGCTCGGCTATGTCGCTGAGGTCCACCTGATCTGGATCATCACGGCCATGACCGTCGTCACAGCGATGGTAGCCTTGACGCTGCGGCCACTCGACCGGCCAGCCGCCGTGACCGCGCCAACGGCCGGTGCACGAAAGCTTCTGCGCGATCCCGGCTTCCTGGCGATCATCGTATCCTCGGCGCTGATCCAGAGCAGCCACTCTGCCTATTATGTCTTCGCGTCGATCGCCTGGCGGCAGGCCGGCTTCAGCGGCCTGACGATCGCGGGGCTGTGGGTGATCGGCGTTCTCGCCGAGATCGTGCTGTTTGCGCTGTCGCCGCGTTTCACGCTGCCGTCAGCAACGCTCGTGGTGATCGCGGGCGCCAGCGCCGTGGCGCGGTGGACCATCACGGCGCAGGATCCGCCGCTCGCGATCCTCGCGGTCGTGCAGCTCGCGCACGGGTTGACCTTCGGGCTGACGCAGGTCGGCATCATGGGCCTGATGGTGCATCATGTACCGTCCCATGTGATGGCGCGCGGGCAGGGCTACCTCACCGCGTGTGGCGGCATCGTCGCGAGCACCGCGTCGATCCTGAGCGGCATGGTCTATGCGCGCTACGGACTGGGCGTCTACGACATGATGGCTGCGATGGGGGCGGCGGGCGGGCTCGTGATGTGGCTGTCCCGCAGGCGGTTCGCCCATCATCCCCAGAGCGCGGCGTCCGGGGGATAGACGAGGCTGCCGTCGTAGCGCAGGCCGTTCTCGCGGTCGCGCGCCAGCAGCAGCGGGCCGTCGAGGTCGACGAAACGCGCGGCCTGCGCGATCAGCATCGCCGGGGCCATCGCCAGCGAGGTCGCGACCATGCAGCCGATCATGATCTCGAAGCCGAGCGCGCGGGCGGCGTCCGCCATCGCCAATGCCTCGGTCAGCCCGCCGGTCTTGTCGAGCTTGATGTTGACGGCATCATAGCGGCCGCGCAGGCCCTCGAGCGAGGCGCGGTCATGCACGCTCTCGTCGGCGCAGACCGGGACCGGGCGCGTGATCCGCGACAGGGCTTCGTCCTTGCCGGCCGGCAGCGGCTGCTCGATCAGGGTGACGCCGGCTTCGGCGCAGGCCGAGAGGTTGGCGGCAAGATTGCTCTCGGTCCAGGCCTCGTTGGCGTCGACGATCAACTCGGAGGCCGGTGCCGCCTGGCGCACAGCGGCAATCCGCGCACCGTCGCCATCGCCACCGAGCTTGATCTTGAGCAGCGGGCGATGCGCCGCCGAGGCGGTGGCCTCGGCCATCGCCTCGGGGGTTCCGAGCGAGATCGTATAGGCGGTGGTGCGGGCCTCGGGCGCGGGCCGGCCGAGCAGATCCCAGATGCGCTGGCCGGCACGCTTGGCCTTCAGGTCCAACAGGGCGCAGTCAAGTGCGTTGCGGGCAGCGCCCGTAGGCATCCTGGCCTGCAGGGCGTCGCGGTCGATGCCGCCGGCGAGCGGCTCCTGCAGGGCCCGGATCGCCCGCAGGGTCTCCTCCGGCGTTTCGCCGTAGCGGGAATAGGGCACGCATTCGCCGCGGCCCGTCAGGCCGTCTTGGCGGACCTCGGCCACCACGACAACAGCCTCAGTCTTGGCGCCGCGGCTGATCGTGAAGCTGCCGGCGATCGGCCAGCGCTCGATCCGGGCGCTCAGGGAAATTGCGCGGAGTGGGGTGGAAGTCATTTAAAAGTCTACTATTTCCTGGACCGTAGGCTTGCGACCTGCGATCAATTATGGCTGGTTAGTGGCAGATTCGACAACCCGGCCCGGCCGCGCCGGTAACATGCAGGCCAACCAGCCGAGGGGTAGGCAAAAAAGGTGAGCGGCGACCCGACACTGGAGCGGATAGCCCAAGGCGAGGGACTGGCGTTGTGTGCGGCGGGAAGCTGGACAGCCCGCTTTGCTCCGGCGCTCGAGCGGATTGTCTCGGATGCCGAGAGGCTGCGCGGCAGCCGTCCGCATATCTTCATCGACGTCTCCCAGATCTCCAGCCTCGACACCTTCGGCGCCTGGCTGATCGAGCGGTTGCGCCGCAGCCTCAGCGACACCACCACGGAGGCCATGATCGCCGGCCTCTCCGCCAACTATTCCAGCCTGGTGGACGAGGTCCGCCGCGTCGGCGCGGCGCCCAGGGCCGACAGCGAGCCGCTCTCGATCACGGTCATGCTCGAGCAGATTGGCCGCACCGTGGTCGGCATCGCCGGCACCATCGTCAGCCTGGTCGATATGCTCGGCGCCGTGATCACCGCGTCCGGCAAGGTGCTGGTCCATCCGCGCAGCTTCCGCTTGACCTCTACGGTGCATCATCTTGAGCAGGTGTGCTGGCGCGCGGTGCCGATCGTGGTGCTGATCACCTTCCTGATCGGCTGCATCATCTCGCAGCAGGGCATTTTTCATTTCCGCCAGTTCGGCGCCGACATTTTTGTCGTCGACATGCTCGGCGTGCTGGTGCTGCGCGAGATCGGCGTGCTGCTGGTCGCGATCATGGTGGCGGGCCGTTCCGGTTCGGCCTACACCGCCGAGCTCGGCTCGATGAAGATGCGCGAGGAGATCGACGCGCTGCGCACCATGGGCTTCGATCCGATCGAGGTCCTGATCCTGCCGCGCATGCTTGCGCTGGTGCTGGCGATGCCGATCCTGGCTTTTCTCGGCGCGATGGCGGCGCTCTATGGCGGCGGCCTGGTGGCCTGGCTTTACGGTGGCATCGATCCGGAGGCCTTCTTGCTCCGCCTTCGTGACGCCATATCGATCGATCATTTCATCGTCGGCCTCGTCAAGGCACCGGTCATGGCGGCCGTGATCGGCATCGTGGCCTGCGTCGAGGGGCTTGCGGTGCAAGGCTCGGCGGAATCGCTCGGGCAGCACACCACCTCGTCGGTGGTGAAAGGGATTTTCTTCGTGATCGTGATGGACGGCATATTCGCGATCTTCTTCGCATCGATCGGGATCTGATCATGCCGGAGCAGGCAGACAACGCCATCATTCGGGTCCGCGACATCACTGTGCAATTCGGCAAGACCCGCGTGCTCGATGGCCTCAATCTCGACGTCAAACGCGGTGAGATCCTCGGCTTCGTCGGTCCGTCGGGGGCCGGCAAGTCGGTGTTGACACGCACCATTATCGGCCTCGTGCCGAAGGTCTCCGGCCGCATCGAGGTGTTCGGGATCGATCTCGATGCCGCTGGTACCGCCGAGCGGCGCGGCGTCGAGCGGCGCTGGGGCATCCTGTTCCAGCAGGGGGCGCTGTTCTCATCGCTGACGGTGCGCCAGAACATCCAGTTTCCGGTGCGCGAATATCTACGTGTCTCGCAGCGACTGCTCGACGAGATCATGGTCGCCAAACTCGTGATGGTCGGCCTGAAGCCCGAGGTCGCCGACCGCTATCCGTCGGAGTTGTCAGGTGGCATGATCAAGCGCGTGGCCCTGGCGCGCGCGCTCGCGCTCGATCCCGAGCTGGTGTTTCTGGACGAACCGACGTCGGGCCTCGATCCGATCGGCGCCGGCGAATTCGACGAGCTGGTGCGCACCCTGCAGCGTACTTTGGGGCTGACCGTTTTCATGGTAACCCACGATCTCGACAGCCTATATACAGCGTGCGACCGCATCGCCGTTTTAGGGAACGGTAAGATCATTGCTGCAGGATCGATCGCCGACATGAAGGCATCCCAGCATCCCTGGCTGCAGCAATACTTCAACGGCAAGCGTGCCCGCGCCGTTGTGGCTGGCGCATGATCCCGAAATGCGAAGACCGGTTTTCGGACCAGATTATGCGCCACAGAGCAATTCGACGGGCTCCGACGCAGGCTGGCTGCGTGAGAGCCTAGGAGCCGATTGATGGAAACGCGGGCGAACTACGTGCTGATCGGAGCGTTCACGCTGGCGGTGATCGCGGCCGCGTTCGGCTTCGTGCTCTGGTTCCAGAGCCTGCACACCACCAAGCAGCGCAGCCCCTTGCGGGTGGTCTTCGAAGGTCCGGCGTCAGGCCTGCGCAACGGTGGCAGTGTCAATTTTAATGGTATCCGGATAGGGGAGGTGATCTCAGTCAAGCTCGACAATCCGCGCCGCGTGATCGCGCTGGCGATGATCGAGAACAATGCCCCGATCCGCAAGGACACCCATGTCGGCCTCGAATTCCAGGGGCTCACCGGCGTCGCTGCGATCTCGCTGCGCGGCGGTGAGGAGGCGGCCGCGCCGGTGCCGCTCGACGAGGACGGCATCCCGGTGCTCACCGCCGACCCCAACTCCCTGCAGGACGTCACCGAGGCGATCCGCGCCACGCTGCAGAACGTCAATCGCATCGTCGCCGACAATCAGGAGTCGGTGAAGAATTCGCTCAAGAACCTCGAGACCTTCACTTCAGCGTTGGCGCGCAACTCCGAGAAGATCGACAACGTCATGCTCAAGGTCGACGGCGTGATGGGCAAGGCCGACAACTTGATGCTCGGGCTGAACGCGATCGCCGGCGGCAACAATGGCGGCGAGCTCAATCTGATGGTGAAGTCGATCCGCGAGCTTGCCGACGATCTCGACAAACGTTCCAATGCTCTGATCCTCGACGGTCGCAGGACGCTGTCGGACATCAGCCGCGCCGTCAACAATTTCGATCGCAACCCGAGCCGGGTGATCTTCGGCGGTAGCAACAACGCGCCTGAGCCTGCACCAGCCCCCGCACCGCCTGGGCCACGGCGGCGGTGATGCGCCAACGGTGCTTGGCGAATAGCGAATATTTTGCCGGACCCGTCATTGCGAGCCAACGGGTCGCGCGAATGCGCGCCCGGTGACAGGCTCAGCGAAGCAAACCATCCCACCGCGACCGCGGAGGCATGATTGCTTCCGCCTTCGCCGAGGCTTCGGCGGACAAGTCGTCGCTTCAGCGCAAAATTGCCTTGCAATTTTGTCGCGAGCTCCTCGAAGAAAGTGAGTGAGTTCCAGGTCAGCGACGTCACGCCGGTCCGAACCCGCAATGACGGGGGCCGTTCCAAGTTCACGGTTCAAACAGCGCTGTGTCATCACCCGCGCATGCGGGTGATCCAGTATTCCAGAGAGGCCGGTGCTTGAACCGAGAGGCCGCGGCGTACTGGATGGCCCGCCTGCGCGGGCCATGACGACTGAGAGGATGCGCGCCCATCGGGCGCGCGTCCACGCGACCCGTTGGCTCGCAACGAAGAAGTGATGCCTCGATTCACATGTCGAACAGCTTGCTCAGCCGTCATCACCCGCGCATGCGGGTGATCCAGTATTCCAGAGATGTCAGAGCTTGATCGAGAGGCCGCGGCGTACTGGATGCCCGCATGCGCGGGCATGACGACCGAGCGGACAAAACGGAGGCCTTTCGGCCTCCGTTTTTCATTCGCTATTCGCTACTCGCTATTCGCCAATTCACCCCAGCCGCCCGGCCGCATGCGCGAGCAGGGTGTAAACCAGTCCCGTCTCCGAGATCAGGTGGCTGCGCAGTTCGTGCGGGTCGCGGCCGTCGCGGGCGACCTCGTCGAGCAGGCGCTCGAACTCGGCGATGTAGCGGTCGACCGTCTGCTTGAAGCCGCGGTCGGAGCGATACTTCCGAGCCACCTCATCGAAGGCCTTCTGGCCGGCCGGCGTGTAGAGGCGCTTGTTGAACGCCTTGTTCTCGCCGCGCTGGTAGCGATCCCACATTTCGGCGGCCAGATTGCGGTCCATCAGCCGCGCGATGTCGAGCGACAGCGACTCCAGCGGATTGGTGGCGGCCTGCGGCGCCGGGCGGGGCCGCTGCGCCTCGCGGCCCGGGCCGGGGGACGTAGCGTCGCTGCGGTTGAGCAGGTCCGACAGCCAGCCATCGCCGCGGCCATTGTCGGGACCTGTCGGGCTGACTGGCGGCGCTTCGGTCCGCCGCGAGGACGGCATGCCCAAATTCTGCACGCCCAGGTCCGGCGGCGGCAGCGTCGAGGCGCTGTTGCCGTTGTCACGCATGCGCACTTCGCCGCGACCACCGCCAGCGGCGGCCGCCACCAGCGGTTCCTCGCGAACGCTGGCGCGATTGCCGCTGACGACGTCGAGGCCGCGGCCGTGATGCGCCACGATGCGGTTGAGCTCGGCCAGTGCCTCGATCTGGTCGACGATCACCTTGCGCATCTGCGCGGTGTTCTCGGCGGCTTCCTGCGGCATTTCGAGCACGCCGCGGCGCAGCTCGTTGCGGGTGGCCTCGAGCTCGTTGTGCATCTCGGTCGCCATCTGCTTCATCGCCGTGACCATCGCGGAGAACTTCTCCGTCGATTCCTTGAACATCGCATCGGTCTCGGCGTTGCTCTGCTGGTAGAGGTCGTTCATGGCGTCGATCGTCTGCTGACGCTCGTTTTCGGCTGCAAGCCGCACCGCCTCGAATTGCCGGCTGATCGTCGCCGAACCGGCGCCGGCGGTCTCCGCCACCACGCGAGCGATGTCGCGGGCACGCTCTTCGGCCGCAGCGAGCGACTCGTCGAGCAGGCCGGTGAAACGCGACAGCCGCTGGTCGAGATCGGTGGTACGCAGATCGATGGTCGTGATCAGCGATTCCAGTGCCGACTTGCGCTCGTTGACGGACGCCGTCGTGGAGCGATTGGCCTGCTCGACCATGGCAGCCGCGTCGATCAGCGCCTTTCCATGCGTCTCGAACTGGCTCGACAGCTCACCGAGGTCCTCCAGCGCCTTGCTCGTCTTGCCGTTGAACACCGTGAGCTGGTCTTCGAGGGCCTGGGTCGCGATGCCGTTCCGCGAGGTGACGTCGTTCATGGCGGACACGAAGTCGGCCACGCGGGTTACCAGCGCACGCTCAAGCGAGTTGAGGTTGTCGTGGGCGCCGGTCAGCACTTCCTGCAGCAAGATGTTGCCCTCGCGCAGCCGCTCGAACAGCGCCACCGTATCGGTGCGCAGGATCTTGCTGGTCTCCTGCATTTCGGTGACGGCCGAGATCGAGACCTGACGCGACTGATCGATCGCAGCGCGTGAGGCTTGCTCGAGGTCCTTGAGCGACTTCGCCACCGCGCCGGTCGCCTGGTCGCCAGCGGAGGTGATGTTGCGCGCGACGTCGCTGCCGTGCGCCGCCATCGATTGCGAGAACGCCTGGCCGCGGGTTTCGATCGCCTTCAGCGCATCGGCAGTGGCGCGATCGATGTCGGTCGCAAGATGCGTGGCCTTGGCGGTGAGCGCCTCGACCAACGCGCCCCGGCGACTGTCGACCATCTGCGACAGGCGATCGGTCTGTTGCTGCACATAGGTGACGATCTCGTCGGTCTTGCCGGTCATCGCCGAGCCGAACGCGCTCGAAGCAGACAGCACCGAGCGTTCGATATCGGCTGCGGTCGACTTGACCTTGGTCGAGACCTCGCTGGACATGTTGACCAACGCCGCCTGCGCGTTCTGCGCCGATGTCTGGATGTTGTCGGTGGTTTTGGCCGTGACCGCGCCGAGCGAACGCTCGATATCGGCTGAGAGCGTGCGGATCTGGTTGGCGGCATCGGCGGAGGTCGCAGAGAACGAGTTCTGGGCCTCGCGGGCGCTGCCGAGGATGGCCTGCGCAGTCTCTGCACCGGCCGTGGTCAGCGTGCGCTCGATCTCGGCGGAGATCTCGCGAATCTGGCTTGCTGCCTCGGTGGAGGTCGCTGCGAACGAAGTCTGAGCTTCGCGGGCACTGCCAAGGATGGCTTGGGCGGTGTTGGCGCCCACCGCGGTCAGGGTGCGTTCGACGTCGATCGCCAGCGACTTGACGTGGTTGGCGGCGTCCGAGGACGCAGACACGAGGGTTCCCTGCGCCTCGTGGGCGCTGGCGGTGATGGCTTCGGCAGTCGTGGAGCCGACCAAGGACAGCGAACGCTCGACGTCGGCGGCAAGTGCCGTCACCTTGCTCGCAGCGTCCGCCGATGCGTTGATCAGCGTGTTCTGGGCATCACGCGCTCCGGCGGTGATAGCCTCCGCGGTCGCGGAGCCGGCCAACGACAGCGAACGCTCCATGTCGGCGGCGAGGGTGCGGACCAGGCTGGTGGCTTCAGTGGATGCGTCGACCAGCGTGCTCTGGGCCTCGCGCGCGCTTGCGACGACTGCCTCGGCCGTGGCCGCTCCGGCCGTCGTGAGCGAGTGCTGAACGTCGGCTGCGAGCGTGCGCACCAGATTGGCGGCCTCCGTGGATGCACCGGCCAGCGTGCTCTGGGCTTCGCGGGCAGAGGCGACCACGGCTTCCGCGGTGGCCGTGCCGGCCATCGAGAGCGAGCGCTCGACGTCGCCGGCGAGCGACTTGACCTGGCCCGTGACGTCGGTCGACGTCGAGATCAGCGTGGTCTGGGCCTCGCGCGCACCGGTCATGATCGCTTCGGCGGCGGCGGAGCCGGCCATCGACAGCGAATGCTCGACGTCGGTGGCGAGCGACTTGACCTGGCTTGCGGCCTCGGCAGAGGCGGTGACCAGCGCGGTCTGGGCTTCGCGGGCGCCCGACAGCACCGAGGCTGCGGTGGCGCTGCCGGCGGCCTGCAGCGTGCGCTCGACATCGGTCGACAGCGCCTTGATCTGCGAGGCGACGCCGTCGGAGGAGGAGACCAGCGAGGCTTGCGCGTCGCGGGCGCTGGTGAGGATCGAATTGGCAGCGCTGGTCCCGACAGCGGTCAGCACGGCCTCGACTTCGGACGACGTCAGCTTGAGCTGTGCCCCGACGTCCGTGGACACGGTGAGCAGCGCCTGCTGGGCGGTGCGCGCACCGGTCTGGATGGTCTCGCTGGTGTTGACCACGAGGTTGGTCAGCGAGCGCTCGGCGTCCTCGACGTGGGACTTGATGCTCGACGACAGCAGTTCCGCGCGAGCCATCAAATCATCGCTCGCCTGGCGGCCGCTGCTCTCGATGCGGCCCGCGACGGCTTCGACGCGCGAGCCGAGCAGATCCTCGAACTGCGCGACGCGGGTGTCGATGTCGTTGGCAATCGCACCGACGCTGGTTTCGATGCCCTGCTGGACGTCGACGAAGCGCGCCGAGATGGTATCGGTCAGGCGCGCGCTGTGGCCGTTGATGGTCTCGGCGAGGCGATCACTGTGGCCATTGATGGTCTCACTGACGCCGTTGATGCGATGGTCGACCGCGGCAATCGCCTGCACGGTGCCTTCGGTCAGGGTCGTGGTGAGCAGGCCGAGCCGCGAGTCGATCGACTGGATCGCCTGGGCGGCGCCTTCGGTCAGCGAGGTCGCGAGCGCGCCGAGATGGCCGTCGATCGACTCGGTGACGGACTTCGCACGGCTCTCGAAGGTGATTTCGAGCGTCTTCAGGCGGCCATCGATGGTGTCATCCAGCGACCTGAGACGGCCATCGAGCGAACTGTCGAGCGAGCCGATCTTGCTGGCAAGTGAGCTGTCGAAGGTCAGGAGCTTGTCGTCCAGCGAGGCGTCGAGATTGGTGACGCGGTCGCCCAGCGTGGTCTCGAACTGCAGCAGGCGCTGGTCGAGCGAGGCGGTGATCTCGCCGCTGTTCGAGCTGACCCGGTGATCGAAGGTGTCGACGTAGGTCTTGAGGCTGTCGGCGATGTCCTGGGTCCGCTGACCCATGCGCTCGACGATGTCGCCGCCGAAAGTCTTCACCGTGCGATCGAACTCCGAGATGTGGCGCGTGATCAGCGCGCCTAGCGTGCCGGAGTCGCGGGCGAAGCGCTCGGCGAGATCGCTGCCGTGGTTCTTCACCAGCTCGTCGAATGCGCTCATCTGCAGCGACAGCGAGTCGTGCGCGGTCTCGGTCTGGCTCACCACCTTGGCGACCAGCGAATTGACGGTGACATCAAGTGCCTCGCTCGCCTTGTCGCCGCTCGTCATGATCTGGCCGGCGAGGCGGTTGCCGGCATCGTCGATCTTGTTCACGAGATCGTTGCTGCGCAGCTCGAGCTCCAGCAACAGCGAGTCGGCAGAGTTCTTGAGCGAGTCGTGGACCTGCTCGGTGCGGTCGGAGATGCCGTCGACAATGGCCGCCGAGCGCTGCTCGAAGTCGCCCGTGATGCGGTCGACGCGCTCGTTCAGCATCTCGTGGATGCGGTCGGCCAGGTCGGCGAATTCGTCGTGAACGTGGCCGGTCTTGAAGTTGAGGCTGGTGGTAAGCCGTTCGGACGCTTCGAGCACGGCGCGGGTCGTCTCGGCGCTGGCTTCCTCGAGACGGTCGAGCAGGTCGCCGCCGCGCTCGCCGAGCGCGAGGATCATGTTGTCACCGGCATGGCCCAGCGCGGTCGTGATGTGTTGGCCGCGCTCCTCCAGCGCGCTGGTGATGCTCTTTGCCACCTCGTCGACGCGCGAGGCGATCGCATCCGAGATCAGCGCGATGTCATGGCGCAGGTCGATCTGCACGCCGGAGATCGCGCTGCGCACCTGCTCGGCCTGGCCGACCAGATTGTCGCGCTGATGGGCGATATCCTGCAGCAGCGCGCGGATGCGCACTTCGTTGTCCGAATAAGCGCGTTCCAGTGCCGCAACTTCGTTGGCGACGAGGGTTTCGAGCTCGCCGGCGCGCGCGATCGCACGCTCGACACCGTCACCCATCGCCGCGACCTCGCGGCGGATCGCCTGACCGACCGTGACCATGGAATCGGCGGCGGCGTTTTCGGGCTCGGAGAAGCGCATCGCGACTTGTGCCATCGATTGCGCGATCATCTGCATTTCCTGGCCGCGCCAGGCAAGGCTCGCGAGGAAGAAGAACAGCAAGATCGGCGCAAGGAAGAGAGCGGCGAGGCCGGCGAACATGAGGACGCCGCTGCCCTGGGCCATCCCGGCCTGCAGCGACGGCAGGAAGGCAACGGTGAGGATGATGCAGCCGAGCAGCCAGACGCCGGCGGCAATCGATGCGAGCATAAAGGCGTTGCGGGCGGGGCGGCCCTTTCGCAGCGATTGCAGGAGCTGGCCGATGGTCTCGCGATCGTCGTTGGCGGCGCGGCGCGGCGCGCGCGGCTCCTCGATCGGATCGAATGCAGAGCGCTCCGGACGGGGCTCGAATGATGTAGCCGAGAAATCGGGCGAGGCCACCGGAAGGCTCGGCGCCGCCTGCTCGGCGGTAGCGCCGGACTTTTCGGCGGTCTGTTCGTTGATGTTGAGGGCTTCCTGAATCGCAGAAAGCGCGACTTCGGTGGGATCTTTGACCTTCTTGGGAGTGTTCGCCATGTTCAGTCTAACCCCTCTACTATTTTACGCGCGGCGAGCGTGCGAACGTCCCCCCGCAAGCTCGAGCCGGTGCCCGATGCGGAACGCAAGCTGCCCGTCGGCGGCTTGTCCGCTACATCCGCAAACATCCTATTGGTTGAGCGATGCGAATGAAATGCTTGCGATTAATACTTTCTTAATCATCGTTAACAGCTTTAAGCCATAAGGCCTTATGACTACTCGAAATTCCGGCCGAACCGCGTCGATTGTGTCGAGAACTTGTCCGAAATCGGGCCGATTTGTAGATCATCCTGACAACAATCCGTTAACCAGTTTCATGATTGGCTAGGCCGATAGGCCGCCGGGAACCGCCCAGCGGAGAGGACAGGGACCGGGTCATGCCACTTCATCTCGAACGGGTTGAATGGACACAATCGCCGCCGCTCGCGCCCGGCAACGGTCCGATCGACCTCGAACACCTCCGGCGCATGACGCTGGGCGATCCAGGCCTCGAGCGGGAAGTGTTGGCGATGTTCTCCACACAGTCGGCCAAGATCCTGGCTGAATTAGCGGCGTCGTCGGCCGAGGCTGCGACCCATGCTCACACCCTTAAGGGATCGGCGCGCGCGATCGGCGCCTTTGGCGTGGCCGAGGGCGCGGCCCGGCTGGAAAAGGCTTTGTCCAGCGGTTCCGATCCATCCCAACCGCTAACCGAGCTCGGAACCGCCATTGCCGAGGCGCGCGCCGCGATCGACCTGATACTGCATCGATCGTAGGCCTCTCGCCCTTCGAAGGGGCCGGCAAGCCGTCAAACGACCCATCCCAAACCGGCCGGCAGGTTTTCGGCCGCCGCCGCTAGCGCTGCAGGGATCGACCCGTTATAGGACTGCCGGGGACCTTTCCATTCATTGTCCGGCGCACTCCGGCAGCACGAGCGATCATGGCCAAAATCCACTTTATCGACCATTCCGGCGAGAAACGCACCATTGAGATCGAGAACGGCGCGACCGTTATGGAAGGGGCGATCCGCAACGCCATCCCCGGCATTGAAGCCGAATGCGGCGGGGCCTGCGCCTGTGCAACCTGCCACGTCTATGTCGATGAAGCGTGGCGCGAGAAGGTTGGTCCTCCATCGCCGATGGAAGAAGACATGCTGGACTTCGGCTTCGACGTTCGGCCGAACTCGCGGCTGTCCTGCCAGATCAAGGTGACCGACGAGCTCGATGGTCTTGTTGTGTCGACGCCGGAGCGGCAGGCCTAGAGTTCTAGTCGCCGTCCGGATTCACGCCGCGGCGAACCCAGCGTCGAAAATTCTCTTTGACCTCGGCCGGCAACGGCGTCGGCCTGCGGGTCGCCTCGTCGATCATGACGGTAACGGCCCGCGCCGACGCCACGCATTTTCCCTCCGAGAACACCACCTGATCGAAGGCGGTCGAGGTCCGTCCGAATTTCACGAGGCCGAGCCCGAGATCGATCTTGCCGGGCCAGTGCAACTCGGCGCGGAAATGGATGTCGAGGCGCACCATGATCCAGCCGAGCCCGGGAGGCATCAGCCCCATGCTCCGGTCCTTCACCAGCGTGACGCGGCCGGTCTCGAAATAGGTAGCATAGACCGCGTTGTTGACGTGTCCGTTCGGATCGAGATCGGCAAAGCGCACATTGTCGGTGAGGCGATAAGGGAAGTCTTCCAGGCGCGGCGTATCGTCGGCGCGGATCGGGGCATTCACGAGCGGTCTCCGTCAGTTTCAAGCCCATACAGCCGACTTGTCGAGGCTCGGCAAGGGGTTGCCGCGCCAGCCTCTACCCCTATTATGCATTCCCGATCCGGCGCCACCTGATGGCTGGACAGGCGATGGCCGCCCCAGTCGATTTCAACTGAAAAGAAGCGGATATGAGCGAAGCGATTAAAACCGATGTGCTGATTATTGGCGCAGGTCCCTGCGGACTGTTCGCCGTGTTCGAACTGGGCCTGCTCGACATGAAGACGCATCTGGTCGACATCCTCGACAAGATCGGTGGCCAGTGCGCGGAGCTCTATCCGGAGAAGCCGATCTACGACGTTCCCGGCATTCCCTTCGTTACCGGCCAGGGCCTCACCGATCAGCTCATGGAGCAGATCAAGCCGTTCAATCCGACCTTCCATCTCAACGAAATGGTGGAGACGATCGAGAAGGTCGGTGATCCGCTGTTCCGCGTGAAGACCGATGCAGGCAAGGAGTTCGAGGCCAAGGTCGTGGTGATCTCCGCCGGCGGCGGCTCGTTCCAGCCCAAGCGGCCGCCGGTGCCCGGCATCGAGGCCTATGAAGGGACGTCGGTGCACTACGCCGTGCGCAAGATGGAGCAGTTTCGCGACAAGACCATTCTGATCGTCGGCGGCGGCGATTCCGCGCTCGACTGGACGCTCAATCTGCATCCGATCGCCAAGCGCATCACGTTGCTGCATCGACGCGACGATTTCCGCGCAGCGCCCCACAGTGTCGAGCAAATGCGCGCGCTGGTCGCTGACGGCAAGATGGATCTGAAGATCGGTCAGGTCACCGGGCTCGAGGGCGCGAGCGGTCAGCTCGCGGCCGCGACCATCAAGGGCAATGACAACGCGATCTCGACGATCGCCTGCGATACGATGCTGCCGTTCTTCGGGCTCACCATGAAGCTCGGTCCGGTTGCGAACTGGGGCGTGGCGCTGGAGAACAATCTGGTGCCGGTCGACACTGCGGCATTCGAGACCAATATTCCCGGCATCTTCGCGATCGGCGACATCAACACCTATCCAGGCAAGCTGAAGCTGATCCTCTCCGGCTTCCACGAGGGTGCGCTGATGGCGCAGAAGGCGCACCGCTATGTCTATCCTGACAAGCGGTTGGTGTTCCAGTACACGACATCGTCTTCGAGCTTGCAGAAGAAGCTCGGCGTGACCTGATTGCAGCCGAATTGTGGCCGACAGAAACGGCTTCGGCGTCTCGGCCGTCGCGTGGGGTACTAGAACACTCCGCGAAATGGACGTAGACTCTAAAGCTGGGCTTGTCGATTGATCAGGTGATGACGATGCGCACCACGCTATCCAGACTTCGGCTGATCTTCGCGATCGCAACGACGCTTGTCGTTGCGATTCCATTTGCGGCCTCGGCCGCAGAGCCTTCCGCCGTCGGCCTGTGGCAGAAGGTAGAGGACGGCAAGACGACCGGGTGGTTTCTGATCTTAGACCACAGCGGCACCTTCGAAGGCGTGATCGCCAAGATGTTTCCCGACGCCGACGATCCGCCCAATCCCGTCTGCGCGAAATGCACCGATGATCGCAAGAACGCGCCTTGGCTTGGGCTGCCGTTCATCCGCGACATGAAGCGCGCGGGCCTGAAATACGAGAACGGCAACGTGCTCGATCCGCGCGACGGCAAGGTCTACAAGGCCAGGATGACGCTGAGCGCCGATGGGCAGACGTTGACGATGCGCGGCTATCTCGGCATCTCGCTGTTTGGCAAGGACGAAGTCTGGACCCGACTGCCGGACACTGCGATGGCCCAGCTCGATCCGGCGATCGTCGCCAAATACATGCCGTCGCTCGCAGCCGTGAAGACGACGCCGACATCGACCTCGCCGATGACGAAACGGCATTAAAGCGCGATTAGATTGAGGTTGTATCGTCTTCGCTCTTTAGCTCTTGCGCGCGCAAACGGATTCCGCGCTTGTCGCGAAGGAATAGCGTGACGCGTTTTCTTGCGCGTCAACCTTAGCGCCGCTCCGGCGCCGCGGGCAGCGGCGCCACCGGCTCCGAAATGATTTCCGGCACGACGTTGTCGAGTTGCAGCACGCCGGCGGCGGCAGGCACGGCCGCATCCGCCATCGCCGCGTGTCCTTCCGCGGTCGGATGGACAGCGCCACCGTAAACGGCGGAGAGAATACCCCACGTCGCGTCGTGGATATCGGTTGGCTGCATCGAGGCCGGCAGAGCCTGCGGATAAGTCATCGCCGCGAAGTAGCTGTCATTGGCATCGCGGATCCAGCGCGCGCGCGGCAGGTAGGCGCGATAGTCGCCGGCGCTGCGGCCGCATTTGAGCGGTTGGTTCGCCGCGGCGACAATGTCGGACACGAAGCTGTCACCATTGGCCGAGAAGCAGTCGCGATCGAACTCGGGATCGGTCGACGCACGGGCGCAGAAGCCGTGGCTTGCAAAGGCGTCCTGATGTGCGTCGACGAACGTCATCCGGTCGGTCTGCGGATCGCGGCAGATGACGCCGGACTGGCACAGCGCGAGCGCCTTGAGCTGCGGCAGGAACTCGTTCTGCACGAAGCTCGAGACGGTCGCGAGCCGTTGCGGATCAGCGTTGAAGGAGGGATGGATATCGAACCCGGCGCGGCCGCCGGGGCAGGGGGTGCCGCCATTGGTCAGCGCCGGATTGGCATAGGCCGTATAAATGACACGCGACAGGTCGCCGCCGACCAGCGGCTTCAGCGCATCGCGCAGCTTGGCGAAACCGGACGGCAGATCGCGGGCTAGCGCCGAGCGGGCATCGTCGACCGATGCCAACGAGCCGCCGCGCTTGAACAGCGTGCGCTCGGTCGGAGTGTCGACGATCACGTCGGCGACAAGACCGGAGAAGTAGATGTCGTTGGCGCCAATCGACAACAGCACGAGGTCGAGCGTGCGGTCCGGCTGGCGGCGCCTCGCGGCCGCCAGGGCGGCGCGCAATTCGGCGAGCTGGCCGCTCACGGTGCCCGAACAGGTGTTGGCGGTCTTCGTCGGCAGGCACTCGCGCGCCTGCTGCGAGCCGAGTAGCCCGTCGGCAATGGTGGCGCCGGTGCAGGCCAACGGCAAATAGGTCACCGCGATGTGCGGATATTGCACGGCCAATGCCAGCGCAGTGCGGGTCTGGTAGCTGTAGAGTGAGCGATGGCAGGCCGAGTTGAACCATAGCGCGCTGTGGCGCTGCCAGTTGGACAGGGTGTCCGGTGCCTCGCAGGCGCGCCCACCCTTGTAGCCGGCGCGGCTCGGCCGATAGTACTGCGCGCCCCCGAGATAGGAGCGGAAGCAGAAGCCGTCGTCGGACAGCGCGATCGCGCGGTCCGGATTGCCTTCGCCGGAGGCGATGCTGTCGCCGAGGCCGGCGATGAAGAAATCCCGCACCGCGATCTGGGTCGTGACCCGCTGATTTGCTTCGGAACCGCTCGCGACGTCGACGGTTGCGACCGTGGTCCGACCGTAGCGGACGCGCAGATTGACCGGCTCGGCGCAATCGAACGTCGAGGATTGCGGCCCGTCGCCATCGTCAAACGACCAGGCGCAGGTCGCGCCGACCGGGACCGGACCTGTGAGGCGGACGACGATCGCGTGGTCGATCGGCGTCAGGTAGCTTTCTTTGACGTTGTCGCGAGTGCAGGGCTCGTTGACGCGGCCTTGCAGGTCGATGCAGAGCCGGTTGACGGTGTTGCGCGCCCAGCCGCGGCCGTCGCTCTGCAATTCCAGCACCCGCTCCGAGTCCAATACGCTGCGTCCAAGCCCGCTCTCCACCTGGAGGCGGAAGTCACGTTCCTCGCGGAACAGGCGGAAGCGGTTGCGGACCTCCCAGGAAATCTGCAAGGGGGTGTCCTGCGCTTTCGCGGCCGATGCGATGACCGCAGATAGCGCGCTGCCGAGCAGCACCGTGCAGACCGTCAAACGAAACGAAAATCGAGCCAAAAAACCAGCCATGGCGCGTTTGACGTCAACGGTAAGGCAAAAATAAGAGAGCCGGGTTTGGGGGCGAAAAACCCCGTGGGGCGATAACGTCGCTGTTACCTTTTCAGCCGCCTGATCCGCTGCTGTCGGCTTTCGATCGGCTGCCGCACGGTCGCCGAAGCCGTGCAGGCTTGGCTAAGTCGCTTTCGTTCCTGCCAGGGCTGCACCACGTTGAGCCAAAACTCGCGCATGCCCATGATCGAGATCGAAATCCCGAACGGAATCAGGAAATAGAGGATGCGGAACACGACCAGCGTCGCCAGGAGCTGTTCCTTGCTGAATTCCGGCAGCGCCACTAGCATCGCAGCATCGAACACGCCGATCGAGCCCGGGGCGTGACTGGCGAACCCGAGCAGGGTGGCCAGGATGAACACGACGGCCAGCGAAACGAAGTCGATATAGGGCTCGGTCGGCATCAGCAGGTACATCGCGAGCGCACAGAAGCCGAGATCGACCACGCCGATGAGGACCTGCAGGAGCGTCAGCTTCGCCGACGGCAACACCACCTTCCAGCCGTTCTGGCCGAGTTCGCGGCGTTTGTCGCCGGTGAGCAGCCAGTAGAAATAGGCGGCGATGCCGGCGAGGCAGCCGATCGCGATCAGGCGGTTCATTGCAGGCGGCAGGAGGTCCATCGCCGATGCCGCGGCGGGGTGCCAGGCCATGCCGAAACCAAGCACGAACAGGTTGCCCAGCCAGAACGTCAGCCCCGACAGGAAGCAGATCTTGGCGACGTCGATCGCGGTCAGGCCGTAGTCGGAATAGATCCGGAACCGGATCGCGCCGCCTGTGAAGACGGTCGCGCCGATATTGTGGCCAATCGTGTAGCTGGTGAAACTCGATAGCGCTGCGATGCGGTAGGGGACGTGGTTCTTGCCGATCGTGCGGAGCGCGAAGAAGTCATAGAACGTCAGCGTGCAGAAGGCGCCGACGACGCACAGGGCCGCCAGCGCGATCCTGTGCGGCGCGATGTTGGTCAGCGCGGTGAGGATGATACCGGTATCGACGCCCTTCAGGGTCCGGACCAGCGTCGTGACCGCGAACACGATGATGAGCACACTCGCAGCGATCCCGAGCCGTTTCCAGCCGATCTTTTCCTTGAAGCCACGCCTGAGCGTGGTCAGCAGCCGATGCATTCATCCTCCCGGCGGGGGCGCAATTTCAGTGGGACCCGATCACGAACGGCGACGGGTGACGGGCAGACGCACCGTGCGCGATGACCCATAAGGCAAAACCGATGCGTTGTGCAGTCCTTGACAAGCCAAGCTTCGGCTCCCGTCGGTCGTCGTTGTCATATTGGCTACATATGATCTCGTCTTGTGGAATGTGAGTCGCAGGTAAGGCATTTGCCGCGATCGGTTCACCGCACGTTCCGGTGTTCCGGCGGTTTCCTCCACATTTTTTGCACATTTGCCGCCGCTGCTGGCCTGCCGTCCCAATTCGTGAATGGACGATATGCATGAGAGGCAGGGGATACCGCACCCCCGGCGTCGTTTACCAGGACAATAAGTTGGCCCGCAGGCCGCGTATCCGACGATCGGAGGGGCCGGCCGAGCCGTGCAGGGCCGATATCGCGCCAGTCCGTTGGTCAGTTGGTCTATTGAGGCAAAACGACGCGCGGCGTGAAGCGCGCGCCGCTTGGTCGCGGCCATCATACTTCGATCAAAAGCGAAGTGTCCTGTCGAAACGGACGGCTATGTGTTGCATTGGTAGCCAGAGATCGAGGTGAGCCATGCAACGCATATCCCTGAAAGCCGGGTCCGTGCCGGATCGACCCGCAGCCTCCCGTCCGCAACCGACCAGGCTTGCGGCGACACTGACGCTTGCCGCAATGAGCCTCGGCTACGGTGTCGTGCAGCTCGACGTCACCATCGTCAACACCGCACTCAACGCCATCGGCACCTCGCTCGGTGGCGGCGTTGCCGGACTGCAATGGGTGGTGAGCGCCTACACGGTCGCCTTCGCGGCCTTCATCCTGACCGCGGGTGCGCTCGGCGACCGCCTCGGCGCCAAGCGCATCTTCATGGCCGGGTTCGCGCTCTTCACCGCGGCCTCGGTTGGCTGCGCGGCGGCACCAAATGCCGCGACGCTGATCGCGGCGCGCTGCGTGCAAGGGCTGGCCGCGGCCATCCTGGTGCCGAACTCGCTCGCGCTGCTTCGCCATGCCTATGCGGACGAGAAGGCGCGCGGACGTGCTGTCGGCATCTGGGCCGCAGGCGCGAGCCTCGCACTGACGGCCGGCCCGCTCGTCGGTGGTGGCTTGATCGCGCTGGTCGGTTGGCGCGCGATCTTCCTGGTCAATTTGCCGATCGGCCTTGCAGGCTTATGGCTCGCCTGGCGCTATGCCGACGAAACCACGCGCCATTCGGAGCACGAGCTCGACCTGCCGGGCCAGCTCGCCGCGGTGGCTGCCCTCGGCACGCTGGCCGGCGCGCTCATCGAAGGCGGCGCGCTGGGTTGGAGCAATCCATTCGTGGTGGCGGGCTTCGTCGTGGCGGCGTTCTTCGCGGTGCTGTTCGTCTGGCGCGAGTCGCGCGCGACCCAGCCGATGTTGCCGCTGTCGCTGTTCGAGGAGCGGATGTTCGCCGCGACCTCGCTGGTCGGCCTGCTCGTCAATATCGCCTTCTACGGCCTGATCTTCGTGATGAGCCTTTACTTTCAGCAGGTCAACGGTCTGTCGGCGCTCCAGACCGGCCTTGCCTTCGTGCCGATGCTGGGCGCGGTCCTGCCGGTCAATCTGATTGCGCCACGCGTTGCCGAACGGATCGGCGCGGTTGCGACCATCGCGCTCGGCACCGCGCTGGGCGCGGCCGGCTGCCTCGCGATGCTCGGCATCGATCGCGACACCAGCTATCTGGCGATCTGCCTGCAACTGATCGCGATGAGCGCCGGGCTGGGCCTTCTGGTGCCGCCGCTGACATCCGCGCTGCTCGGCAGCGTCGAGCCGAAGCGCTCGGGCATTGCGGCCGGCGTGCTGAATGCCACGCGGCAAACCGGCAGCGTGCTCGGTGTCGCTCTATTCGGCTCGCTGATTGGCCGCTCCTCGGCCTTCATCGCCGGGCTGCATGCGTCGCTCCTCATCTCGGCCGGCGTGCTGCTGGCTGCGGGCGCGATGATTTGGACCGGCACATCATCACAAGCACGGCAATGACCGAAGCCAGTGATTGCGCCGCGGCGGACCCGCATCTAACGTTACCTGGTCGGCGACTGCCGCCGGCGGGGGGCCGATCAAGTGCTTGCTCCAATCGACCGTCGCCTCTTCTTGAGCCGCGCCGTCGCGCTCGGCGTTTCGCTCCCATTCGCCAACCGGATCGGCGCGGCGCGCGGGCAGACGCCCGACCTGGTCGCGCGCAGGGTGTTCTTCGACAATCCCGACTATATCAACGTCCGCCTCAGCCCGGACGGTACGCATTTGTCCTATGTCGCTCCCGTCGATGGCGTGAACAATCTTTGGATTGCGCCGCTCGCCGATCTCAAGACGGCGCGGCCCGTCACCCGCGTTACCGACCGCAATATCGGCGTCTATCATAGCTGGGGCTACACCAATCGACATCTGGTGTTTTTCCGCGACCACGATGGCGATGAGAATTTCCGGGCTGCGAGCGTCGACATTGTGAGCGGCACGATCGTGCCCCTGACGCCCGAGACCGGCGTCAAGTCGTTCAAGCAGGAGGCCGATCGCAAGTTTCCCGAGGAGATGCTGCTGCGGCACAACCAGCGCGACAAGCGCTATTTCGACCTGTTCCGCGTCAACATCGTGACGGGCGCAAGCGAGCTCGTCTTCGAGAACCACGAGTATCTCGGCCTCATCACCGACAGTGCGTTCCAGCTCCGCCTGGCGACGCGCCTGACCGCGGACGGCACGGCCGAGGTGTTCGAGCGCCGTCCGGACGGCGGCTGGGCGCCGTTCATGACGGTGCCGATCGCCGACTCCGATACGACCGAGCTGCTGGACTTCAGCGCCGACGGCAAGACCTTGTACCTGATCGATTCACGCGGCCGCGACAAGGCGGCGTTCTTCGCGTTCGACATGGCGACGCGCCGGACCACGCTGCTCGCCGCCGATGACGATGCCGATATCGCGCTCGCGATTTTCGACGAGAATCGCAGGCCGCTGGCGGCAATGGCCAATACCGACCGAAAGCGGTGGCATGCTGTCGATCATTCTGCGGAGCAGGAT
Organism: Bradyrhizobium sp. ORS 86; assembly: GCF_045571475.1. Classification (NCBI taxonomy): domain Bacteria; kingdom Pseudomonadati; phylum Pseudomonadota; class Alphaproteobacteria; order Hyphomicrobiales; family Nitrobacteraceae; genus Bradyrhizobium; species Bradyrhizobium sp. ORS 86. The sequence continues at coordinate 2,861,921 of NZ_CP120699.1, forward strand.
CTCGCCGATCTGGTCCGCCATGGTGCCGGCGACATCACCTTCGTCAGCAACAGCCACGATCACGGCCTGGGCACGGTGTATTACGAGCGCGACACCGAAAGCGGCGAGTACGCGCTGCTTGACCGCGGGACGCGCGAGGTGCGTAAACTGTTCACCCAGCGCCAGTCGCTCGCCGGCGTTGCGCTGCGCAAGCTGGAGCCGGTCGTGATCCGTTCGCGCGACGGCCTGCGCCTCAACTGCTACCTGACCCGGCCGGCGGAGGCCGAAGGCGGCCGCGTGCCGCTGGTGCTGGTGATCCATGGCGGGCCGTATCTGCGCGATAGTTGGGGGTTCAGCCCGGTGCACCAGTGGCTTGCCAGCCGCGGCTATGCGGTGCTCAGCGTCAACTATCGCGGCTCGACCGGATTCGGCAAAGCTTTCGTCACCGCCGCCGATCACGAATGGGGCGGCAAGATGCATGACGATCTGATCGATGCGGTCGATTGGGCGGTTGCACAAGGCATCGCCGATCCCAAACGCGTCGGCTTCTTCGGCGGGAGCTACGGCGGCTATTCGGCGTTGGTGGCGGCGACCAAGACGCCCGACGTCTTCGCATGCATCGTCGACCTGTTCGGCATCTCCAACCTCGTCACCTTCATGGCGACCATCCCGCCCTATTGGGGACCGTGGATCAGTGTCTGGAAGAATCGGCTCGGCGATCCCGGCACGGAGACCGGCCACGCATTCCTAGTCGAGCGTTCGCCGCTGACGCATATCGACCGCGCCATGCGGCCGATCCTGATCGCGCAAGGCATGCGTGACGTCAGGGTGGTCGCCGCCGAATCCGAGCAGATGGTCAACGCGCTCAAGCAGCGCAACGTGCCCGTGACCTACGTCACATTTGCCGACGAGGGGCATGGATTTGTGCGGCCGCAGAACCGGCTTGCCTTCTATGGCGTCGCTGAAGCTTTTCTCGCCAAGCATCTCGGCGGCCGCTGCCAACCGACCGGTGGTGATTTCGCCGGCTCGTCCCTGAAGATCGAGACCGGAGGCGACCTTGTGCCGGGACTACGTTGATGAGACGAACAGTGTTCCGGGTGGAAAAATCACGATCACTTCCGACGGTGCGACGCGCCGTTCAAGCCTTCTTCACCATCCGTGGAACCTCGCTCCACGTAATTACCGTTCCTACACGAATGGGGTCGCCTTTATAGGCCCATAACGGGGGCCTATATGTATCGCGTTCTCACCTGTCTCACTTTGGAGCATGACTGGCGGCTGGTCGTCCTTGGCGGGGTGATCTGTATGCTCGCCAGCGCAGTTGCGATCAGCCTGTTTCACCGCGCCCGTGCCGCGCAGGGCCGCTCACGCGACATCTGGATAGGCCTTGATGCGGCGGTGGGCGGTTGCGGCATTTGGGCCACTCATTTTGTCGCCATGCTGGCTTACGATCCCGGCATCGGCGTCGGCTATAGCGTCCCGATCACCGTCATGTCGCTGGTGCTTGCCGTAGCCGTCCTGGCCGTGGGGCTTGCCGTTGCGTCGATCGACGGGCGCTGGTGGACGGTCGCCGCCGGCGGCGCGATCGTCGGTGCCGGTGTCGCGGCGATGCACTATACCGGGATGTCGGGGCTCGAATTGCCGGCTCGCATCGCCTGGTCGCCCGGCATCGTCGCGGCCTCGATCGGGTTTGGCGGCCTGTTTGCCGCGCTTGCGCTGATCGTCGCGGCGCGTGGCGAAACCTTCGGCCACACGGCTGCGGCAACGGGTTTGCTGACGGTTGCGATCGTCTCCCATCATTTCACGGCGATGGGCGCGATCACCCTGATCCCCGATCCGACCATCGTTGCCGACGGACTGACGATATCGCCGTCGGTGCTGTCGTTCATGACTGCCGTTGCCGCGTTTGCCATTCTCGGCATTTCGCTGATCGCAGCGATCCTCGACCGTCGCGCCAAGACCGAGCTTCACAAGCAGAAGCTGGTGTTGGATACCGCGCTCGAGAACATGTCGCAGGGATTGTGCATGTTCGATGCCGACGGCCGCATCATGCTCTTCAACGAGCGCTACAGCGAGGTCATGGGCCGCACCCGCACGCCGCTGCGCGGACGCCTGCTGATCGACGTGTTGCAGGACCTTCGCTCCGCCGGTGAATGGGATGGCGATCCGGACGAGTTCTGCGCCGGCCTGATCGCCGAGGCGAAGGCCGGCAACACCGCGACGCGGATCATCAATCGCAATGGACGCGCGATCCGTGTCGTCGACCAGCCGATGAAGGGTGGCGGGTGGGTCGCGACCTTCGAGGACATCACCGAGTGGCAGCAGGCCCAAGAGCAGATTTCGCACATGGCGCGACACGATGCGCTGACCAATCTGCCAAACCGGACGCTGTTCCGCGAGCAGCTCGAAAAGGCGCTGCGGCTCGCCAAGCGCTCCGACCAGGTCGCGGTGCTCTGCCTCGATCTCGATCATTTCAAGGAGATCAACGACACGCTCGGACATCCGGTGGGCGATGCGCTGCTTCGGGAAGTGGCGCGGCGTCTCGGCGAGTGCGTGACCGAGCATGACACCGTGGCACGCCTTGGCGGCGACGAATTCGCCATCGTGCAGTTCTGCAGCAATTGCGAACCATCGGTCGTCTCGGCGCTCGCAAGCCGCGTCGTCGAGACGATCGCCGCCCCCTACGAGATCGGCGGGCACCAGCTCGTGATCGGCGTCAGCATCGGCATCTCGCTCGCGCCCGAGGATGGCAAGGATCCCGACGAGCTCTTGCAAAAAGCCGATCTCGCGCTGTACCGCGCCAAGGCTGACGGCCGCGGCACCTATCGCTTCTTCGAGACCGGCATGGACGCACGTGCGCAGGCACGTCGCATGCTGGAGCGCGATCTGCGCCTGGCGCTGCAACGCGACGAGTTCGAGGTCCACTACCAGCCGATCCGCGACGTTGCGGGCGATCGCGTCGTCGCGTTCGAGGCGCTGGTGCGGTGGAGTCACGCATTGCGCGGCTTGATCGCGCCGAACAACTTCATTCCGGTCGCCGAGGAGACCGGCCTGATCGTTCCGCTCGGCGAGATCGTGCTGCGCAAGGCCTGTGCCGACGCCGCGGGCTGGCCCGAGGACGTCGCCGTGGCCGTCAATCTCTCTCCGGTGCAGTTCAAGAATCCGAATCTGGTGACGTCGGTGAAGGCGGCGCTGCAAGAGTCCGGTCTGGCGGCCGACAGGCTCGAGCTTGAGATCACCGAATCGGTGCTGCTGCAGAACAGCGAGGCGACGCTCGCCGTGCTGCATGAACTGCGCGGCTTCGGCGTACGGATCTCGCTCGATGATTTCGGCACCGGCTATTCCTCGCTGAGCTACCTGCGCAGCTTCCCCTTCGACAAGATCAAGATCGACCGTTCCTTCGTCACCGATCTCGCGACCCGCGACGAGTCGATGGCGATCGTGCGGGCGGTCACCGGTCTCGGCAAGAGCCTTGGCATTGTGACCACGGCCGAGGGTGTCGAGACCGATACCCAGTTCGACCTGCTGCGCCAGGAGGGCTGCACGCAGGCGCAGGGATACCTCTTCAGCCCGCCACGGCCGGCCGCCGAGGTGGCCAGGATGTTGCGGCGGACGCCGGAGCGTTCCGTGGCCTGATCAACGAGAAGGGCGCCCAAGTCAGGTCTTGCGCAGGGCGAAATAGGCGCCGCAAAACGCCATCACCGCTCCAAGGCATAGCGCGGCGAGGCCGGCGAGCACGGCGGAAGCGGTCGAGACCGAACTCGGCGCCGACGCGGCCTGGCCGGTGCCGGCCAGGACCAGCACGCCGACGACGATCAGGAACTGCCGCATCCGCCGCGGGACCTGACCCGACACCGCGCTCTGCATCAGATTGGTGGTGAAGTAGCCGCCCGAGAATCCGACGGTCGCGATCAGCCACCATGCGATCGCTGCACCCGCGGGCATGAATTCGTGTGTGTCGGACCGCCACAGCCCGCCAAGGTCGAGCCCGTAGCGCGCGCCGAGCATGTGCACGGCCAGCGCCAGCAGCACTCCGGATAGCATCGCGCCACCCAGGATCAGGTAGCGCGGAAAATAGGTCGTCTCGGCCATGCGTCGCTTGTAGGATAGCCGCGGCGTGCCGCGCAAGCTCGCGCGCGTGTTTGAACAAGCGGAATGGCCGATTGCCAACAACGTTGCAGGACCGATCGGAGACAGGCGCGGGCGCTCCCGTGCGCTATGCCTACAAGGCCTCCCTGATCGGCTCAGCGCATCAGTTCGAACTGACCGACGCAGGGCTGTCGTGGACGATCGCCGGCAGATCGGGTGTGTGGGAGTATTCGGACATCTCCGCGATCAAGCTGTCCTATCGTCCGGTGTCGATGCAACAGCAGCGGTTTCGTGCCGACATCGACAACGCCAAAGGCGGCCGCATCGCGGTCCTTTCGACCACCTGGCAAACCGCGACGTTGATCGCGCCGCAGGGGCACCTCTACCGGGACTTCATCGTCGAACTGCATCGCCGGATGCGGGCCGCCGGCAGCAGGGCGATCTTGACGGGAGGCCTCGGGCCGAAGACCTATGCTGCGGCGCTCGCACTGCTGGCGGGTCTGGCCATCGCGATGACGGGACTGTTGCTGCGCGCGCTGGCAACCGCGGAGTGGACCGGCGCGCTGTTCCTGGTCGGCTTTGCCGCGCTGTTTGCCTGGCAGGTCGGCGGCTTCGTCACGCGCAACCGGCCGCGTCGCTACGATTTCGATCATTTGCCCGAGGTGCTGCTGCCGCCGAATCCGCGCAATCAAGCGCAATGAAATGTGACTTCGTCGGTGCGCCCACGCGCGGCATCGTCGAGCTGCGATGGGGTGGCCAGGGGGCAGGGCGTGCAGGATCGAAGTCTACGGATTCCATCTGATGACGAGATTGCCGCGATCAATGCGCGGCACCTGATCGAGACGCCGCTGCGGCCTGCGGATCTCCTGTTCGTGTTCGGCACGCGCGTGGATGTCACCGAACGGGTGGAGGCGGCGGTCCGGCTCTGGCACAACGGGCTCTTTCGCTGGTCGATGGTCAGCGGCGGCGTGACACCAGGCGATCATCGTTCCGAATGCTCGATCATCAAGGCCGCGATGGTCGCGCGCGGCGTGCCGGCCGAACGCATCCTCGAAGAACATCGCGCGCAGAACACCGGCGAGAATGTGATCTTCTCGCTGCCGGTGATCGATGCCGCGCTCGGGCGCGACAGCATCAAGAGCGTGATCTGCCTCGGCAATACCTGGACCGCCCGGCGCTATCCGATGACGCTCCAGCGGCACTGGCCGGAGGTCGAGAAGATGCTGGTCACGGTGGACACCTTCGCAACGCCGCGCGCGCTCTGGCACACCGATCCGGAATTCCGGCGCCGCGTCCTGAGCGAATGGGACAAGATCGAGCCCTATAAGGCGAACGGTTTTATCGCGGACTGGCCGGTTAGTTAAGGGGAGAGGCGCCGCTCGCATTACTCCGTCGAGTCGAAATCCTCTTCGGTCGCGCTCAGCATCCCCGCCAGTGTCCGCAGGCCGACGTCAAGCTGCTCCATCGGCGGCGCCGCGAGCGCGAGCCGTACCGCATTGGGCGCGTGCCCCGGTGTGGCGGCGAAGGTCGTGGACGGCGTCAACGCGATGTCGCGGCGTGCCGCGGCTGCGACCAGCGTCTGCGAGCGCCAGTGCTGCGGCAAGGTCAGCCAGAGGTGATAGGACTTGGGGTTGGTCTGAATTTCGAAACCGGCCAGATGCTTTGCCGCCATCTGCTGGCGGCGGCCGGCATCGATCCGCTTCAGGCGCGACAGTTCGGCGGCGGTGCCGTCGGCCATCAGCCGCTGCCCCGCTGCGAAGGCGTAGCCCGACGCCGTCCAGCCGCCCGAGCGCACCGCGGCCATGATGCTTTCGCGAAGCCGTGGCGGCGCGACGATGAAGCCCAGTGCCAGTCCCGGTGCGACTTTTTTCGACAGGCTGTCGAGCACGATGCAGCGATCGGGCGCGAGCGCCGCCAGTGGCATCTCGTCGTCGAGAAATCCGTAGACAGCATCCTCGATGATGACGAGGCCGAGTTTGTCGACCACGCGCAGCAGCTCGGCGCGCCGCTCCGCCGGCATCGTGATGCTGAGCGGGTTCTGGATCGTCGGCTGGATGTAGAGCGCGGACAGATGCGCCTCGCGGTGCGCCTTCTGAACCGCATCGGGGCGTACGCCGTGCGCATCCATCGCGAGCGGCACGAGCGTGATCCCGAGCCGTGCGGCGATGCCCTTGACGAAGGGATAGGTCAGCGCCTCCACGCCGCAGCGCCCACCGGGCTGCACCACAGCGGCAAGCGCCGCGGCGATGCATTGCCGGCCATTGGCGGTGAACACGACCTGGTCCGGATTCGGCGTCCAGCTCTTCCGCGTGAGGAATTCCGCGGAGATGGTCCGTGCCGCCCGCGTGCCGAAGCTGGTCGCCGGGCGCAGCGCGCCCTCGAGCATCTCGGGCCGTTCCAGCCCCTCCAGGCTCTTGGCGATCATCGTGGCCTGGTGCGGCAGCAGCGGATAGTTGAATTCGAGGTCGATGCGGGCGCCGCGCGGCTCGGTAGGCGCGGCGACGCCGCGCCGTGCCTCGCCCGACACAAATGTGCCGCGTCCGACTTCGCCGACCACGAGTCCGCGCCGCAGCAGTTCGGTGTAGACCCGGCTCGCGGTCGAGACCGCGATCTTGCGTTCATAGGCGAAATGACGCTGCGGGGGCAGGCGGTCGCCGGCCTTGAGCGCGCCGGAGGCGATCTCGGCGGCCACCGCGTCCGCCAACTTCAGATACTCGAACCTCGACATTATTGCACCGAGAGCAATGTTTTAGTTGCTCCGAGCAATCTACCGGAGCAATTAAGACGGAACAAGCCCGTGATTGTACCGAAGAGAGCGTAAGCTAATCCGAGGTTCTCGATGGCGCGGACGCAGAATACGCGTCGCGTCAATGGCATTGCTTTTGCCGCGCGGGTGTCGAAGGAGATGACAATGACCACGATATCGTCGGCCGCGGCACTGCCTAGGCGGCCTGGTGTGTTGGGCAGATTGCTCCGATTGCTCCGAGATCGGAGAGATGCAATCGTCGTCTATTGGTTGCGTCGCGAGGCGATCAAGACCCTGCACCAGCTCGACGACCGGTCCTTGCGCGATATCGGGATCCCGCGCTGCCACATCGAGATCGCCGTCGCCGGCAATGTCGATTTGGAGCTGATCCGGATCCGCTGAGCTTCTGGGGCGGCACCCGCCGCAAGGCTAGTGCCGCACCACCAGCACCGAGCATTTGGCGTAGCGCACCACGTGTCCGGCGTTCGAGCCGAGGAAATAGGTGCGCATCGCTGGGCGGTGCGATGTCATCACGATCAGGTCGGCCCTCATCGCGGCGGCCTCTTCGAGGATCTCGTGATAGATGCCGCCCTGGCGGACCACGCCCGAGATGCGGTGCGGCTCGATGCCGGATTCGCGCGCCACGATGGCAAGGGCCTCTTCCGACGTTTCGCGCTGCTGGCTGTCAAAGTCCGCAGGCACATATTCCGCCAGCATCACCGGCGTCATCGGCAGCACATTGAGCAGGCGGATCGAGCCGTTCCACGTCTTCGCGAGCGTTGCAGCGGTTGCGATCGCCGGCTTCGCCAGATCGGTGTCGGCGAGGTCGATCGGCACGAGAATGGAGCTGTACATCTGCGCCTCCTGTCCGCGATGGTCTGGAGCCGTTTCGTCCCTGTGACGCCGTGCCTCTCTTGTTGTGTTGACGCGAACCGGTCCCCTGTCGCGCGTTGGAACTATAGCATGGCGGGGCTGCGATGTCCGCCCACGTCAACTGCGTGAGGCCTGCTTCAATAGTTTCGGACTGACGAACAGCACGAGCTTGCCGCGGCGGAAGGATACCTCGTCCCAGTCATTGGTCGCGAAGTCGAAGATGGCCAGCCCCGAAGTCGGCAGGTTATCGCTGAGCGCGCGCCTGGCGGCGTCTTCGCCGCTCCCGGTCAGCGTCAGGGCGAGCTCATGCATGCCGGGATTGTGGCCGACCAGCATCAGCCGCTTCGGGTCGGTGACCGAAGCCATCCGGATCGTGGTCAGCAACTGGGTCGGATCGGCGCCGTAGAGTTCCGGCAGGAATTCGACTTTCGGCTGCGGCGCCAGGCCCTTCATGGCCTCGTGCACGATTTCCCAGGTCTGCGCCGCACGGACCGCGGGCGACACGAACACCCGGTCCGGGAACGGTGGATGGTGGGCGATCCAGCCGCCAATCTCCGCTGCATCGCGGTGGCCACGATGATCGAGACGGCGGTCCTTGTCCCGCCCCGAAGGCGCGTCGGTTTCGGTTTTGGCGTGACGCAGCAGCAACAATCGGCGCATGGACTTCCATCTCGATTCGTTCAGTCGAAATTAATTCTACAGCCTCATGCCCTGGACAAGGTGACAAGCGCCGCGGCGGTTCGTAAGAAAACGCCATGACCGGGACTTCCACAAGTGCGGCGGACGGCCTCAATCGGGGGGCCTCGCCGTTCCGTGAGCGTTTGGGATCCGACCTCGATGTCGACATCTGTGTGGTCGGGGCAGGGCTTGCCGGCCTGACAGTGGCGCGCGAGGCCGCGCGGCTCGGCGCGAGCGTTGCCGTGCTCGAGGGCCGCCAGATCGGCTGGAACGCCTCCGGCCATCATCTCGGCACGGTGATGCCGGGTTTCGGTCTGCCGATCGCCGATCTGATCGAGCGGGTCGGCTTCGACGATGCGCGTGAGCTCTGGGCGCTGTCGAGGGAGGGCGTCGAATATGTCCGCGCCACCGCCACCGAGGAATTGATCCCCGGCATCGGTTACAGCGAGGGTGCGCTGGAGGTCTCCAATGTCGACGTCGGCGAGACGCTGATCGGCCGCCTGCAGATGCTCGCCGAGGATTTCTCGACCGAGGTCGAAGGCTGGCAGGTCGATCGCGTGCGCAGTGTGCTCAGAACCCGCCGCTATTTCCACGGCATCCACTATCCGAAGGCGTTCCAGATCGACGGCCGGAGATATGTCCACGGCCTCGCGGAATTGGCGACCCGTGCGGGCGCGCGGATCTTCGAGGACACGCCGGTCGTCAGCATCGACTTTTCAGGCATCCGCAAGCGCATCGTGACGCCGTCGGCGAAGCTGCGCGCCGGGCACATCGTGCTGGCGGGCAACGTCCATCTCGGTGCGCCGCTCAAGCGATTGTCGGACACGCTGCTGCCGGTGTGGCGCTACGCGGCACTGACCGAGCCGCTCGGCGAAGGGCTCAGTGAGGCGGTGGCGTTTTCGGGCTCGGTGACCGACAGCGACGGCATCGACCATTTCCGCGTCGTCGGCGGTGATCGCCTGTTATGGGCCAGTCCGGAAACCACGTGGGACGCGCGGCCGCAGCGCTTGAGCGGCGCTGTGCAGCGGCGGATCGCCACAATGTTCCCGAAACTCGGCAAGGTGCCGATCGCAGAAATGTTCGGCGGCGCAGTCGGCGTCACGGTGCATGGCATGCCGCAGATCGGCCAGTTGCGCAGAGGTCTCTGGGTGGCGAGCGGCTTCGGCCGCCATGGGCTCAACACCTCGGCGATCGCCGGCCAGTTGATTGCGCGCAGCATCCTCTGGGGCGACGACCGCTGGCGGCTGTTTTCGCCGTTCGAACTTGTCTGGGCCGGCGGCACTACCGGGCGCGTCGCCGGCCATCTGATCAGCCTGTGGGCGAGGGGGGCTTCGTCGGCTGCGGGCGTGCTGGCGCGCTACCGTGAGGGCGCGCGGGCCAAGGAGCGGCGCCGCGAGGCACGGCTGGCCGAAGCCAATCTCAAGGCAGGAACCAGGGGAGCGGTCCGTCGGCCGCCGCCGGGTGCTGCGCGGGTGCCACCACGGGCGCCCGCGCCGATGCGTGACGACGAGCCGCATCCGCATATCTCGCAAGAAAGTGAAAGGATCCCCGGCGGGCCGGTGTAACGTTGCGCGGCTGCCTTCGTAACTGATGGCGAACAATGCGCCGTCCGCCTCGGAGAAGAATGATGATCGATCGTCGTATCCTGCTCGCTTCCGTCGCCAGCCTGCTCAGCATCGCCTCTCTCCGCTGGCTGCGTGCCTCGCCGGCGAAGGCCGCCGAGAAGTTCGAGGTCGAGAAGAGCGACGCCGAGTGGCGTGCGCAACTCACGCCGCAGCAATATGAGATCCTGCGCAATCAGGGCACCGAGCGGCCGGGATCGAGCCCGCTGCTCAACGAGCATCGCAAGGGTATCTTCGCCTGCGCCGGCTGCGACCTGCCGCTGTTTTCGTCCGACACCAAGTTCGAGAGCGGCACCGGGTGGCCGAGCTTCTATCAGCCGCTGGAGAATGCGGTGGGCACCACCTCCGACCGCACCTACGGCATGCTTCGCACCGAAGTGCATTGCCGCCGCTGCGGCGGCCATCTCGGCCACGTCTTCGACGATGGCCCGAAGCCAACCGGATTACGCTACTGCATGGATGGCCTTGCGCTGGTGTTTCACCCGGCCACGCCCTCGGCCACCTGAGGCGTCGTTCCCGGCAATTGTTGCCGGCCCGGCAATTGTGCCCCGGTCCAACGACCGGGGCTTTTTTTTCAAGCGCATGATTTTGTTACATTTTGTTTCCTGGCACGAGGCTTGCGACATGCTCCGCCGATGCGGCTGATCCTCTCATTACGAGTCGCCGGAATTTGAATTTGGAGAATATGTCATGGGTATCTTCGGCGCTCTCACCACAGCGGTCGGCGGCCTGCGCGCAGGGTCGTATGCGCTCGAAAACATCTCCGGCAACATCGCCAACTCGCAGACCACGGCCTTCAAGCGCATCGACACGTCTTTCCTGGACCTTGTCCCGCAGACTGCGCTGACCGCGCAGCTCGCAGGCGGCGTCACCGCACAGTCCCGCTCCACCAACACGGTGCAGGGCGACGTGCAATCCGCGTCAGTCGCGACCTTTATGGCGATCAACGGCAACGGCTTCTTCGCGGTGCAGAAGCCCGGCAGCTTCACCGACGGCTCGCCGGTGTTCGACGGCGTCGACCGCTACACCCGCCGCGGCGACTTCCAGCTCAACAAGGACGGCTATCTCGTCAACGGCGCCGGCTATTACCTGGAGGGCGTGCCGATCGACCCGACCACCGGCAACCCCTCGGGCTCGTCGCCGCAAGTGCTGCGGTTCAAGAACGATTTCCTGCCGGCGCAGCAGACCACCAAGATCGATTATCGCGCCAATCTCGCGTCCTATCCTCTGACCACCAAGCACGACACCTCGGTCCCGGGCTCCGAACTGATCCGGCCCGGCTCGTTCAGCTCCGGATACAACCCGCTGGTGCTGGGCACGCCGGCCGCCCCCTATACTGACTCCTCGACTACCGGCACAGTGCAGAACAACAAGGCGACGCCGTCGGTGCCGAACACCGGCAACACCGCGCTGTCCGGCACCGCCGGCACGGACTCGATCAACGCCAATTTCGTTGCCGGCGATACCATCACGGTCAACGGCACCGTCATCACCTTCGTCGCCTCCGGCGCCACCGGCAATCAGCTCAACGTCACCGACAACATCACGACCCTGCTGCAAAAGATCGACTCGATCACCGGCACGGCCACTCCGTCGTCGATCTCGGGTGGCTCGATCACGCTTCACACCGGCACCTCGGCCGATCTCTCGATCACGAGCTCGAACTCGACGGCCTTCGCGGCGCTCGGTTTTGCCGGCGGCAAGGCGACCGCGACGCGTGGCGGTGGCGGCACCGTCGGCACCGGTCAGGTGATCGGCAACGACAACTCGGCCTTCCTCGATCAGAGCGTCTCGGGCGGCGCGGTGACGGCCTACGACGTGTCGGGCGCGCCGGTGAACCTGCAGTTCCGTTGGGCCAAGACCGACAGCTCCTCGCTCGGCGCCGGGCATACCGATACCTGGAACCTGTTCTACCAGGTCAACCCCAACGCGACGGGCACCCAGGTCGCTTGGCAGAACGTCAACATCAACTTCACCTTCGGATCGAACGGCCAGATGTCGCCGCCGATCGCGTCGGTGACGCTCAATAACGCCATCGTCAACGGCGTGTCGCTCGGCAGCCCGGTGATCAATTTCGGCAGCGGCGGCGTGACCCAGTTCGCGGACGCCAACGGCAACGTCCAGGTCAACCAGATTCAGCAGGACGGCTTCCCCGCCGGCCAGCTCCAATCGGTCAGCGTCTCCACCAACGGCCGTATCGTCGGCAACTACACCAACGGCCGCAACATCGATCTCGCGGAGATCTCGGTTGCGACTTTCAACGGCACCAACTTCCTGAAGCGCATCGACGGCGGCGCGTTCGAGGCGACCGACGAGTCCGGCGCCGCGCTGTTCGGCAAGGCCGGCACCATCGTCGGGTCCTCGCTCGAAAGCTCGAACACCGACATCGCCGACGAGTTCACCAAGCTGATCGTCACGCAGCAGGCCTATTCCGCCAACACCAAGGTCATCACCACCACCAACTCGATGGTGCAGGATCTCCTCAACGTGATGCGCTGATCGCGGTGACGACGCGCGGCATGAGTAAAGGCGAGTAACAGATCATGGGTTTGAGCCAAGCCCTCTCCACCGCGATGTCGGGCCTGCGCGCCACGCAGGCCTCGCTGTCGCTGGTGTCGTCCAACGTCGCCAATTCGGAGACGCCCGGCTACACCAAGAAGACACTGAATCAGGTCGCCGGCACCACCGGCGATTACGGATCGAGCGTCCTGATCAGCGGCGTCAACCGGCAGCTCGACGAGTTTCTGCAGACCCAGCTTCGCACCGAGACGTCGGGGGCGTCCTATGCCGACATTCGCTCGACCTATCTCGCCAACTTGCAGAGCGTGTACGGCAATCCCGACTCCACCGGCACGATCGAGGATACCTTCAACAAGCTCCTGACCGCGATCCAGGGCCTGTCGACCAGCCCGGATTCGCAATCGGCGCGGATCGGCGTCGTCAATGCCGCGCAGGCCATGGCGCAGCAGCTCAATGCGACCTCGCAAGGGATCCAGACGCTGCGCGCCAACGCCGAGGCCGGCATCAATGACTCCGTCAATACGGCCAACAACGCGCTGACCCAGATCGCCCGCATCAACGTCCAGCTCCAGGCCGGCGGCCAGACCGACGCGTCGACCGCGGCACTGCTCGATCAGCGCGACCAGTACATCACCCAGCTCTCGCAGTTGATGGACATCCGCACCGTCACCAACAGCCAGAACCAGGTGACCGTGTTCACCAATTCCGGCGTGCAGCTTGTCGGCACCGAGGCGGCGCAGCTCAGCTTCAACGCGCAGGGCACGATGACGCCTAACGCGCTGTACAATTCCGATCCGACCAAGAGCAATGTCGGCACCATCAGCATTACGTTCCCGCACGGCGGCAGCTATGATCTGGTGTCGACCAACTCGATCCGCTCCGGCAAGATCGCCGCCTATCTCGAATTGCGCGACAACACCCTGGTGAAGGCACAGACGCAGATCGATCAGTTCGCTGCGTCGATGGCGAGCGCATTGTCGGACAAGACGACCGCGGGCACTGCGGCATCGGCGGGAGCGCAGTCCGGCTACGACCTCGATCTCTCGGGGTTGCAGAGCGGCAACGTCATCCACATCAGCTACAAGGACAACACCACCGGCGCCACGCACAACCTGTCCATCGTTCGTGTCGACGATCCGAGCGTGCTGCCGCTGAGCAACACGGCCACCGTCGATCCGAACGACGAGGTGCTCGGGATCGATTTCTCCGGCGGCATGAGCTCGGTGCTGTCGCAGCTCAACGGGGCGCTCGGCGCGACGACGGGGTTGCAGTTTTCCAATCCGTCCGGATCGACGCTGCGCGTGCTCGACGACGGCGCCGCCAACCGAACCGACGTGACGGCCGCGTCCGTCACCACGACGGTGACCTCGCTCACATCGGGCGATCCGCAGCTACCAATGTTCACCGACAATGGCGCGCCCTATACCGGCGCGATCACCGCGAACGGCTCGCAGATGACCGGTCTTGCCGCTCGCATCAGCGTCAACAGCTCTCTCGTCGGGGATCCCTCGCGCACCGTCGTGTTCTCGACCAATCCGCCGACCGCGGCCGGCGACACCACGCGCGCCAACCTGCTGCTGTCGCAATTGTCGACCGCGTCCTACAGCTATTCGCCGCAGACCGGCCTCGGCACCAACAGTGCGCCGCTGTCCGGAACGCTGCTGAGCTTCGCGAGGCAGTTCATCAGCCAACAGGGCGAGGCGGCGACGGCCGCCAAGCAGCTCGCGGACGGGCAGGACGTCGTGCTCAATACGTTGCAAAGCAAGATGAATGCGACGTCGGGCGTCAACATCGATGATGAGATGGCGCATCTGCTGGCGTTGCAAAATGCCTATTCCGCCAACGCGCGCGTGATGTCGTCCATCAAGCAGATGTACGACACGCTGATGCAGGCGATGTGAGGGTTCAATGTCGATCGACGGCGTTAGCGGCAGGACCTCCTATATCGGGTCTACCATCCTCAACCTGCGGAGCCAGCTCAACGATCTGACGACGCAGCTCGCAACCGGCAGGGTCTCGACGACCTATGCGGGGCAGGGGCCGGACCGCGGCTTCGCGCTCAGCCTGCGGGCGCAGATCAGCAGTATCAACGCATTCTCCGACACCGCGTCCAACCTCAACACGCGCCTCGGCGTCGCCAATCTCGCCTTGCAGGGATTGAGCGACATCGGCACCCAGGTGAAGAGCGCATCGACGACGGCGACGCTGACCCTCAACGACAAGGGCCAGACCTCGGGCCAGATCACGGCGCAGGCGGCCTTTGCCAATGCGGTCGCGATGCTGAACAGCCAGTCCGGCGACCGCTATTTGTTTTCCGGCCGCGCCATGGATACGCCGGCAACCGTGCCTGCCGACACCATGCTGAACGGCACCGCGACGCAGGCCGGCCTCACGCAGCTTATCAACGAGCGCAGGCAGGCCGACCAGGGTACCAACAATATGGGCCGCCTGAGCGTGTCGTCGCCGCCGGCGACCACGACCGTGACCAGCGTCGCCGAGGATGGGTCGGCCTTCGGGCTGAAGCTGCTATCGGTGCAGTCGTCGCTGACTGGCGCCACCGTGACGCAGCCGACCGGCACGCCGCGGGGGGCGTCGGTCGATCTCGGCGCGGTTAATCCGAATGAAGGCGACACGATCAAGCTCAACTTCACGCTGCCTGACGGCACGACTGAAGCGATCGAGTTGACCGCAACGAAGACGAACCCGCCGCCCGCAGGCTCGTTCCTGATCGGCGTCGATACCGCGGCAACGACGGCGAACCTGCAGTCGACGCTGACGTCATCGATCAAGACGTTGAGCGACACGTCGCTGGTCGCGGCGTCGGCGATCGCGGCGTCGAACAATTTCTTCAATCCGGTCGCGACGGTGTCCGGCAGCGCGGTCAACAACCAGGCCACGCCGCCTGCGCCGATCACTGGGGCGACGACCCTGTCGGGAGCCGCGGGCACAGACTCGCTCGCCACGAGCTTCGCGGCCGGCGACACCATCACGGTGAACGGCACGCCGATCACCTTCGTGGCCTCGGGTGCGACCGGCAATCAGGTCAACATCACCGACAGCGTTCAGACGCTGATGGCGAAGATCGACCAGATCACGGGCACCAAGAACCCGTCGACCATCAGCAACGGTGCGATCACGCTGCATGGCGCTGATGGCGCGAACTTGTCGATTTCAAGCTCCAATCCGGCGGCGCTCGGCGCGCTCGGCATCGCAAACAACACCACTGCGGCCCCGGCGCCGTTGCGGGTCGGCGGCCCGCCCTTCGACACCGCGACCGGCCTGGTGGCGGGAACGCCTGCGAATACCGTGTACTGGTACACCGGCGAGAGCGGGACGGATTCGGCGCGCGGCACCGCGGTTGCGCAAGTCGACCAATCGATCACGGTGCAGTACGGTGCGCGCGCCAACGAGCAGGCGTTCCGCTATTTGTTGCAGAACGTCGCGGTGTACGCGGCGGTCACAACCAACGCCAGCAATCCGAATGCAAGCGCGCAGGTGACGGCGCTGGCGCAACGTGTGACGGCAAACCTCGCGCCGCAGAACGGGCAGCAGCAGATCCAGGACGTTCAGGCCGAGTTCGCCGGAGCGCAATCGGCGACGAAGGCGGCGACGGATCGCCAGACCCAGCTCAAGGGAATGGCGCAGACGATGCTCGACTCGATCGAGGGCGTGAACCAGGACGAGGTCGCAACCAAGATCCTGGCGCTGCAGACCAGTCTGCAGGCGTCGTATCAGACCACGTCGATGCTGTACCAGACGACACTGCTGAAGTATCTGCCGATCGGTTGATCGCGCGGCTGCAATTGCAATCATGAAAAAAGGCCTCCTCGCGGAGGCCTTTTGTCGTCGGATCGGGGGAAGGCTCAGGCGCTCTTGCGAGTGTCGTCCTGGACGGCGGCCTGCAGATTTCGCACGCTTTCGAGCAGCTTCTCTTCGTGCGCGATCAGCTTCTTGGATTCCTTCAGTGCGTGATAGAGGTCACCGTTGAGAATGAAATTGTTGATGCTCTCGATGAACGGCCAGGCACTCGGCGTCGCCGTGATGATGTCGCGCACCAGGCTGAAATAGGTCGGGTGGTGTGCCATCGGATCCGGCGACAGATACATCAGTTGCACGGCGAGGTAGATCAGCTTCGCCGGCGTATCCGCGGTCTCGGGCGTCAGAATGTCCTTCTCGCGCAGGATTGGGATGCGGTCGCCGTCGATCAGGAGACGGGCGCGCTGGTCGGTGTTGGTGATCACGCAATTGCCGACGATGATGCGCTCGTTCGGCTTCAGTTCCACCTTCAGGGCCATGTCCGTTCTCCTCTGTCGGCAGTCGCGCGGGACGTCGTTGCTGCAGATCGAAGTCGAGTTCGGCACTGCTTAGCAGCCGCGGTCGCGGCTTGGGGCCGATGCGACGGCGATCCTTTCCCATGATGGTTAACGCTTGGTGAACGCGGGCGAGAGCCGGCCCGGCGTACTGCAGAAATTCTCCGTCGTCTCAGTAGCCTTCCGGACGAAACTCATTTGCCGGCGATCATTCTATTCTCTTTCATTTGGCTCAAATGCGATCAGGGAGATTTGCTTTTCTTTCGTGGCTTGTTCCGCACGATCGGCTATCCGCCCGATCAGAAAAGATTGGCGCGGTTTCTTCCCTCGGTTTCACACCAGAAAGGTATGAAAATGTCCGACCTTGTTCTCTCCGCTTCCGTTCGTCAGAACCTTCTCTCCCTCCAGTCGACCGCCGATCTGCTCGCCACCACGCAGAACCGCCTTGCCACCGGCAAGAAGGTCAACTCTGCGCTCGACAATCCGACCAACTTCTTCACCGCGCAGTCGCTCGACAACCGCGCCAGCGACATCAACAACCTGCTCGACGGCATCAGCAACGGCGTGCAGGTGCTGCAGGCCGCCAACACCGGCATCACCTCGCTGCAGAAGCTGGTCGACAGCGCCAAGTCGGTCGCCAACCAGGCGCTGCAGGCCGCCGTCGGCTACTCCCAGAAGTCGTCGGTGACGACCGCCGCGATCACCGGCGCAACGGCCGACAACCTGCTCGGCACGCCGACCTACAGCAACGCCCAGCTCGTCGGCTCGGTCGTCAACAACAACCTCGGCACGCCCGCGCCGATCACCGCGGCGACCAAGCTCGTCAGCGCGGCGACCTCCGACACCCTGGCGGCGACGCCGACCGGCGTCCTCACCGTCAACGGCAAGACGATCACGTTCTCGACCGCGCAGACCACCTCGACCACCGACGCGGCGGGCAACGTCACCCTCGGCACCGGCGCGGGCAGCACGCTGACGGTCGGCGACCTGCTCACCGCGATCGACGGCATCACCGGGGCGACCACCGCCTCCTCGGTGTCGGGCGGCAAGCTGCAGATCAGCACCGGCACCACCCAGGATCTGGTGATCTCCGGCACCGGCACCGCGCTGACCGCCTTCGGCCTCACCGCCGGCACCACCGCGCGCACCGCGACCACCGCGCTCGGCGGCCTGACGCTGACGATCGGCGCCACCGGCAACGGCACCGCCACCAACATCACCTTCGGCACCGGCGCCGGCCAGGTGAAGTCGCTCAACGACCTCAACACCCAGCTTGCCGCCAACAACCTGCAGGCCTCGCTCTCCTCGACCGGGGCGCTCACCATCAGCACCACCAACGATGCCGCGTCGGCGACCCTCGGCACGATCGGCGGCACCGCGGCCGGTGCCGGCAAGCAGTTCAACGGCCTCGCCGGCAGCGCCCCGGTGCAGGATCCGACCGCGCTGGCCAACCGCGCCAACCTGGTCGACCAGTACAACAACATCCTGGATCAGATCACCACGACGGCCCAGGACGCTCGTACAACGGCATCAACCTGCTCAACGGCGATCAGCTCAAGCTGACCTTCAACGAGACCGGGTCCTCGACGCTGAAGATCCAGGGCGTGACCTTCAACGCCGCCGGTCTCAACCTCACCAAGCTGACCGAGGGAACCGACTTCCTGGACAACGCCTCGGCCAACGCCACGCTGAAGACGCTCAACACCGCGAGCGGGCTGCTGCGCACTCAGGCCTCGACCCTCGGCTCGAACCTGTCGATCGTGCAGATCCGTCAGGACTTCTCCAAGAACCTGATCAACGTGCTGCAGACCGGCTCGTCCAACCTGACGCTGGCCGACACCAACGAGGAAGCGGCCAACAGCCAGGCGCTGTCGACCCGCCAGTCGATCGCGGTGTCCGCGCTGGCGCTCGCCAACCAGAGCCAGCAGAGCGTGCTCCAACTGCTCCGCTAAGCGTAGCGACAGGCGATTCTGAAACGGCGGGGGAGAGCCCCGCCGTTTCTTTTTGTCTGCGTGTATTCAGTACCTCGCCATGCCGCGAGAAAGACGCATTTGGTAACGGTTGCTAACCATATTTAAAGGCGTTTCCGGCATAGAAAATGAGCAATCTTTTGCAGTCTCTGCGGCCCAAGAAATCCGCATCCATCGAGGTCATTGAATGTCGAATGCAGCCCAGGCCTACGCGCGCACGTCCGTCACGACTGCGTCTCCACGTGAAATCGAAGCGCAGGCGCTGTTGAAGGCCGCTCGGCAGCTACAGGAAGTGCAGACCAACTGGACCGGACCCGGCAAGGAGATGGAGCAGGCGCTGCTGTTCAACCGCCGTCTGTGGTCGATCTTCATGAGTGCCGCAGAGGGCAACGACAATCCGCAGCCGCTCGAGATCCGGCAGAACATCGCCAACATCGGCGTGTTCGTGATGAAACAGACTGTCGACATGCAGATGAATCCCGATCCGGCGAAGCTGAAGTCGCTGATCGACATCAACTGCCATCTCGCCGCCGGCCTGTCCGGCCGCGGCTGATCGGCGGTCCGCGGCGGAGTTTCGGCATGGCCGATTTGATGAGCATCCTGTCGGCCAACTACAAGGCGGTCGGGCTGACCGTGCCGTCGAATACGCCCTATGTCGCGGTCGACCCGAAGCTCTACCAGGGTAGCTGGAGCGGGAAGTACGCCAACAACAAGTCGTTCAACATCACGATCTCGAACATCTCGGGCTTCCGCGCCAAGGTTCACTATCAGAGCGACGGCACCAGCAAATATCAGGACGTGCTGATCAAGGACGGCGGGTTTCGGATCGGCGACACCAAGTTCACGCTGGTGCAGTCGGGCACCGCGCTGATCAAGAACGTGGTGACCGACCCGGCCTCCGGATCAACTTATCTCGATCAGGCCTACGCCACGCAGGCGACCTGAACGTTGTCTGCTTAGACCTGACGATCGGTTGAGCGCGCGCGGGTCGGCGCGACCTTGCTGAGATCGAGGGTGTGGAAATAGGCGCGGCGGCGCAGCACCGCTTCTTCCGGATACTGTCTCACCACCAGGTTGGTGCGATTGTCGACCACCTGATAGACCACGGCGGCGGCATCGCGGTCGATGATGACCTGGTTCGTGAACGTGGCTGTCTGGCTCGAGCCGCGCGCATTGGCGGCATTCGGATCGATCGTGACGCGTATGGTCGGCTCCGGAGCGGTCACGCTCTGACTCGGCGGCAATTCGGTTGCAACGGCCTTCTGCGCCGTCTCGCTCGCGGGAGACACGATCGGCGCCGCAACCGGTGCACCCACCGGCTTGATGTTGAAATCCGCACTCATGGCAGCCTCTTAGTGCGCAAGCACTAGTTTGCTTGAGTCAAATCCCAACCCCTCACGATCCGCAACTCTATGGGGAACCTCTCAATAGGCTGTTAGAGAACACGCTGAACGAGGCGCTGACTGGCATCGTTCGAATTGAATAAAGCTCTAGCGATGCGGTGCATCAGAGCGAACGGCTGACGGCGATCGGCGTCATGTTGCGCGGCCCGGGCACTGCGCGCCGTCCGGCCGCGGTATAGGTGTTGGGGATGTTGCGGCGCTGCACTTCGGCGTTGACGCCGCGCACGATGCCTTCGGACACTGCGTGCGCCGTCGCAAGCACGGTCAAGTTCACCTGCAGCATGGCACGGAACGTCTCGTGGTGCCGACGCAACGTCGCCAGTAGTTCAGGCTCGGTGTGCGACAGCATCGTCTGCATGGATTTCAGATGCTCGACCGCCATCATGTAACGCCGCGACAATTCCGATTTCTGCGCCTCGAGCTGCATGCCCTCGCGCACCTTGCCGGCGCGGACCAATTCGGTCTCCTGCTCGACCACGACAAGCAGCGCGCTCATCACATCCGTCAATTCCTTGGCGAGCCGTGCGACATCGGGTGGCGTCGTCGTCGCAGACCGTGCGGCGGGGGCGGTCGCGGGCCGCTGCTGTGGACGCTGGTTCATCGCGCTTCTCCTTGAGGCCGAATTAGCTGTGGTTGGCTTGCTGCAGGATCAGCGAGCGGTACACCTCGCTGGAAATGCCGACACCGCCGGACTTGGCGAAGTTCTTGGCGTATTGATCGGTCAGCATCGATCGCCACACGCCGGTGCCGACTGTGTCGCCGAACGGGCCATCGCCCTTCAGGCCTGCTGTCATCTGCGAGAACATCGAGCTCAGGAACATCGATTCGAAATCGGTCGCGGTGGCTTTCGCCTTGGCCTGTGCCTGCGGCGACACCTTGGTGAGCGCCTCCTGCAGCACCGGATCGGGGCGCCCCTTGTACAGCGGCATCGTCGCCTGCGCCGGCTTGCCGCCGGTGACGCTGTTGATCAGGCTGCCCATCACATCACCTCGATGTCGGCTTCGATCGCGCCGGCGGCCTTGATCGCCTGCAGGATGCTGATCAGGTCGCGCGGTCCGATGCCGAGGCCGTTGAGGCCGTCGACGAGCTGCTGTAGCGACACGCCGTTTTTCACGACTGCGAACTTCTTGCCGTCCTCGGTGACCTGGACATTGCTCCGCGGCGTCACCACGGTTCGACCACGCGACAGCGGATTGGGCTGGCTGACCTGCGGGCTCTCCGAGATCGTGACGGTGAGGTTGCCTTGCGCGACCGCGACGGTGGCCACGCGGACATCACGGCCCATCACGATGATGCCGGAGCGTTCGTCGATCACGATCTTGGCTGCGAGGTCCGGTTCGACCTGCAACTGCTCGATCTCGGTCAGGAACGCGACGACGTTGCCCTTGAACTCGGGCGGGATCGAGAGTTGCACGGTGGAGGGATCGAGCGGTTCGGCGGTCTTGACGCCGAGATAATCGTTGACCGCGGCGGCGATCCGCTTGGCGGTGGTAAAGTCGGCGTTGCGCAGCGCAAGGCGCACATTGGGAAGCCGGTTCAGCGCGAACTCGATCTCGCGCTCGATGATCGCGCCATTGGCGATGCGCCCGACCGTCGGGACGCCGCGCACGACCTTGGCGGCCTCGCCCTCGGCCTGGAAGCCGGAGATCGCGAGCGTGCCCTGCGCCACCGCGTAGACATTGCCGTCAGCGCCGAGCAGGGGGGTAACGAGCAGGGTGCCGCCGCGCAGATCCTTGGCGTCGCCGAGCGCGGAGACGGTGACGTCCATGCGCGTGCCCTGGGTGCCGAAGGCCGGCAGGTTGCCGGTCACCATCACGGCCGCGACGTTGCCGGTGCGGATGGTGGCGCCACGGATGTTGACGCCCATGCGTTCGAGCATCGCCTGCAGCGACTGCTTGGTGAAGGGGATGTTGTTGAGGGTGTCCCCGGTGCCGTTGAGGCCGACCACGAGGCCGTAGCCGATCAACTGGTTCTGGCGCACGCCTTCGATGTTGGCGAGGTCCTTGATCCGCGACGTCGCGGCGGCAGGCACCATCGAGCCCGCCAGCGCCAGCAACGCGGCGCAGGCCAACCCCAATAGTTTTACGTTGCGGATGCCAGGCATCCCGGTGCTCCCCACAAACTTACTGCTGGACCACGCGACACTCCCATGACGGCGATCCGCCGTTAACCATGCCAGCTTCGTGCCATGATGTTTTGTTCACGCAATCCATTGATATATTTGTCGAAATGACCAGGCTTGATGTTCTCGCCGGATTTGGCAGCCCGCGCGAAACTGCCGTGCGGAGGCAGAAATTGCCGGGCCGTTTACGCGCCGTTAACCATAAGGCGGTGATGCTCGGCCCATTCAGGCCCGCGGGATCATCACGATGCGCATCTATGGACCGAACGGCACCACGCTTGGCACGTCCACCAGCTCGACGCGCCGTACCTCGTCGAGCGGCTTCGCGCTGCCGGACGCTGCCTCGGTTCCGGAGGAGGTCCGCTCCGCCGCCGCGCCGAAGGCCGCGACCAGTCTCGATGCGCTGCTGGCATTGCAAGGCGTGGAAGACCCGACCGAACGCCGCAAGCGCTCGGTCGCTCGTGGCCGGGGCGCGCTCGACGTGCTCGACGACCTCAAGCTCGGGCTGCTCTCCGGCAACTTCGATGCCTCGACCGTGAGCCGGCTGCGCAGTGCGGCGGCGAGCCTGAAGGAATCCTCCGGCGATCCCGGCCTCGATGCCGTGCTGGGCGAGATCGAGCTGCGCGTCGAGGTCGAGCTCGCCAAGGCCGGCCAGCACTAGATCCCTCCGCCATCCAACCTGTGCTCAGGCTGCGAGCGCCTTGCGCTGCGCGTCGTAGCGGCGCTGCGCCGCCAGCACCTCCTTCAAATTCTGCTCGGCCCAGTCGCGCAGCGGATCGACCGCAGCGGCCAGCGTCAGCCCGAGCGGCGTGATCGAATATTCCACCGTGACTGGCACGGTTGCGATCGCCCGGCGGCGCAGCAGTCCGTCACGCTCCAGGCTCTTCAACACCTGCGATAGCATCTTCTGCGAAATGCCTTCGATCGCGCGGCGGAGCTGGTTGAACCGCATCGGCTCGTCACGCAGCAAGAGCAGGATCAGCACCGCCCACTTGTCGCCGACGCGGTCGAGGATCTGACGCGTCGGGCAATTGGCGGAATAAGCATCCGGTTTCAGGCTGGCGGCTTTCATCGCGGTTACTCCGGCGTAATCAGGTGACGCGTAAGTGCGTTCTTCACACCTACATCCAATTGGCTATCTAGTCACCATCGGAAACTACATAATCGGAGACTCTGATGAAGATCGCCATTGCCGGCGCATCCGGCCGGGCCGGCTCGCGCATCACCGCGGAACTGTCCCGCCGCGGCCACACCGTCACCGCCATCGCCCGCAATCCCGAGAAGATCGCCGCGCTGCCCAACGTCACCGCCAAGAAGGGCGACGTCCACGACCAGGCTGGGCTCGCCGCGCTGTGGGCCCGCCACGACGCCGCGATCAGTTCGGTGCACTTCCTGGCGAGCGATCCGGTCAAGCTGATCGGGGCGGCCAAGCAATCCGGGGTCGGCCGCTATCTGGTGGTCGGTGGAGCCGGCAGCCTCGAAGTGGCGCCAGGCGTCCGGCTGGTGACGACCCCGAACTTCCCGGCCCAGTACAAGGCAGAGGCGCAAAAAGGCGCCGAGTTCCTCGATTTGCTGCGGCAGGAGAGGGAACTCAACTGGACCTTCCTGTCGCCCTCGGCGCTGTTCGTGGACGGCGAGCGGACCGGCAAGTTCCGTCTGGGGACGGACCAGCTTTTGACCGCGGGCGACGGGAAAAGCTGGATTTCCTTCGAGGATTTCGCAGTTGCACTCGCCGACGAGATGGAGCGCCCCGCGCACATCCGGAGCCGTTTCACGGTCGGTTATTGAGAGCCCAGGGTGCGCCACGCGGGGGCCGGATAAGGTTGCCTGTGCAAGGCCTTGGGGGCAGACCCGCTTTGGCGGTGGCAGATATTGTCTGTCACATGTCGTGGCTATATAAGGCGCCGCGCGGAGGGGAGCTGTTCCCTCCGCCTGACAGGGACATGGCTGCCTTTGGAAAAGCTGAAGAACTACCGGCCGACTGAAAAAGAGCCTTTCATGAATGAGCGGCAGCGCGAATATTTCCGCGCCAAGCTGCTGGCCTGGAAGGACGAGATCCTCCGCGAATCGAAGATCACGCTGCAAACGCTCCAGGAAGAGAACGTCAATCACCCCGACCTGGCCGACCGCGCGTCCTCGGAAACCGACCGTGCGATCGAGCTCCGCGCCCGCGACCGTCAGCGCAAGCTGATCTCCAAGATCGACGCGGCGCTCCAGCGCATCGAAGACAACACCTACGGTTATTGCGAAGAGACCGGCGAGCCGATCTCGTTGAAGCGGCTCGAAGCCCGCCCGATCGCAACGCTGTCGGTGGAGGCGCAGGAACGCCACGAGAAGCGCGAGAAGGTCTATCGCGACGAGTAGTGGCGGCGGATCGCCACGCATTGCTTCCGGCGCGCACCGGTTGTAGGTTCGCGCCGCCATGATGACACACACTCTCAACATCGCTTCGGCCTTCTTCCTGGCCCGCTGATCCCGCTCCCGCGAGGGAGCCCGCTTCCGCCGGGAAGAGCTGATCAGCCCCACAGGCTTTGCCTGGCGGGATTCCAGCGAATCGAACGAGCCGGCCGAATTCCGCGCATCGCGGAGCGTCGATGGCTGGCGACAGATTGAGAGACAATCATGAACGATCGAGACGACGCGCGGGCACTTGGCGACGCGCAAATCGCACATTTCATCGAACAGGGTTTTGTCAGGATTGACAATGCCTTCCCGCGGGAACTTGCGGAGCAGGGTCAAGCCATCATGTGGCGTGACCTGCCGTGCAGCGCGCATGATCCATCGACCTGGACCGAGCCGGTGATCCGGCTGCCCGGATATGGCGGCGATCCGTTCCGGCAAGCGATCAATACGCCGGTACTGCATCGGGCCTTCGACCAGATCGCAGGTCCCGGCCGCTGGAGTCCGCGCGACAACATCGGCACGTTCCCGGTGCGCTTTCCGCATCCGGATGATCCCGGCGACACCGGCTGGCATGTCGATGTCAGCTTTCCCGGCGACGATTGCGATCCGAGCGAGCGGCACGACTTCTCCGCCTGGCGGGTCAACATTGTCTCGCGCGGCCGGGCGCTGCTGATGCTGTTCCTGTTCTCCGACGTCGGCGAGGACGATGCGCCGACGCGGATCAGGGTCGGCTCGCACCTCCCGATGGCCCGCTATCTGGCGCCAGCGGGCGCAGCCGGACGTGCGCGCATGAAGCTCGACAAGGTCGGCGCCGATTGCGACGTCGCGCTGGCGACGGGCGAGGCGGGCACGGTCTATCTGTGCCATCCCTTCCTCGTGCATGCCGCGCAGAAGCATCGGGGGCGAACGCCGCGCTTCATGGCCCAGCCGTCGCTGGGTGCGAGCGAGCCGTACCGCCTCGAGCGCGACGATGGCGCCTATTCGCCGGTCGAGATCGCGATCCGGCGCGCGCTCGGCATGGAGCGAGGCGGGATGGTGTTTGATTGAAGCGGTCATTCCGCAAACGAGGTCGGCCTCTCCCGCTTGCGGGGGAGGCCGGATCACATCGCCAGATGTGATCCGGGTGGGGCTATCTCCGCGACATGACTCGTCGTGATATCCTCGCCGTTGCCGGTGGTACGATGCCGCGCCGCCGCCGAACCCTGGGAAAGGGCAGAAACATGAGCACGGTGTTGGTCACGGGCGGATCGGGGTTCATCGGCACGTATGTGATCCTGCAACTTCTTGCCGCCGGGCACGAGGTGCGGACCACGGTCCGCAAGCCGGATCGCAACAAGGATGTGCTCGCGATGCTGCGCGCGGGCGGTGCGTCCACGCCCGACAGGGTCGGCTTCGTCACCGCCGATCTGCTGCGCGACGACGGCTGGCAGGAGGCTGCGGCCGGTTGCGACTACGTGATGCACGTCGCCTCGCCGCTGTTGACCCACGTGCCCGATGACGAGAACGAGCTGATCGTTCCGGCGCGCGAAGGGACGCTGCGGGTGCTGCGCGCGGCGCGCGACGCCGGTGTCAAGCGCGTCGTCGTGACGTCGTCGTTTGCCGCGATCGGTTACGGCCATCCGCCGCGATCGGCGCCGTTCGACGAGGCGGTCTGGACCAATCTCGATGGCGACGACGTGCAGGCCTATCCGAAATCCAAGACGCTGGCCGAGCGCGCGGCCTGGGATTTCATCGCCCGCGAGGGCGGCGCCCTCGAACTTTCCGTCGTCAATCCGACCGCCGTGTTCGGGCCGGTGCTCGGCCCCGACTTCTCCAGTTCGATCGGCATCGTCAAGGCGCTGCTCGACGGCGCGATGCCGGCGGTGCCGCGGATCTATTTCGGCCTGGTCGACGTGCGCGACGTCGCCGACCTGCATCTGCGCGCCATGACTTCGCCCCAGGCAAATGGCGAGCGCTTCCTTGCGGTCGCCGGCGAGACCATGTCGGTGCTGCAAATTGCTCGCGTGCTGCGTCAAAAGCTCGGCAGCCGGGCGCGGCGGGTGCCGCGGTTCCAAGCGCCGGACTGGCTGATGCGGCTTGCGGCGCGGCGCAATCCGCTGGCCCGGGCGGCCCTGCCCCTGCTCGGCAAGGTCAGGCGGGCGACCAGTGCGAAGGCGCAAGACCTGCTCGACTGGCGCCCGCGCGGCAACGGGGAAATGATCGTTGCGACCGCCGAAAGCCTGATCAGGCTCGGCCTGGTCAGGTCGTGACGGTGCGCACAGCCCGGCGCGCTTGCCAGACCTCTCCCTGAGTGGTGAATTGCCACGAGCAGACAGAACCTCAGGGAGGCTGCGCCGATGGATAGGATCCTCGCGGCCGCAAAAACGATCGCTACCGCCCGCCGCAGCCGCGCGCCGCTGAAGGCGTTGCCGAAGGATATCGTGCCGCGCGACGAAGCCGAAGGCTATCGCGTCCAGCGGGCGGTGCACGATCTGCTGCGCGGACAGGCCGGCAGTCTCGTCGGCTACAAGATCGGCTGCACCAGCGCGGTGATGCAGGAGTATCTCAACATCTCCCATCCCTGCGGCGGCGGCGTATTCGAGAAGGTCGTGCACGACAGCGGCGCGCGATTGCAGGTGACCGATTATGTTCATGTCGGCGTCGAGTGCGAGATCGCGGTAAGACTGGCGCGCAATCTCGCGGCGGGCGAAGCGCCGTTCACCGCCGAATGGGTGGCGGAGGCGATCGAGGCCTATTGTCCGGCGATCGAGATCGTCGACGACCGTTATGTGAAGTGGGAGACGCTCGGCGCGCCAACGCTGATCGCCGACGATTTCTTCGCCGCCGGCTGTGTGCTCGGGGAGGCGGTGCCGCGCATCTCGGGGCTCAATCCGCTGCACGTCACTGGACGCGCGATCGTCAACGGCGAAGAGGCGGGACGCGGCTCCGGCGCCGATGTGCTCGGCCATCCCCACAACGCGCTCGCCTGGCTCGCCAATCATCTCGCCGCCGAAGGCAAGGGCCTGCACGCAGGCCAGATCGTGCTGACCGGCAGCCTGGTCAAGACCGTTTGGCTGAAGGCCGGCGACAGCGTCGTGATGGAGCTCGATGGACTCGGCACCGTCGAGGCGACGTTCACGTGAAACAGCACATCTCCGTATCAGGAGATGGCTCCACATATGCGCTGTCGTCCCTGCGAAAGCAGGACCCATAACCACCGATGGTCATTGATGCGTGTCGCTGGAATGACGAGTCCCGTTCATAATGCCCGCTGCGGGGTATGGGTCCCTGCGAAAGCAGGGACGACAGTGAGTTTGTTGCCCCATTCCGCGAACACGCATCACACCATCAATTCGACCTTGCCGTCGCGAAGCCGATAGATGCCCCCGACGACCTTGAGCTTGCCCTGGTCGACCGCGGCGCTAAGGATCGGCGTCGCCGACTTCAGCTTGCTGATGTTGTCGATCACGTTCTGCCGGGTCGCGTTCGCCAGGAGGTCGCCGGGCTTGCCTTCGCTTGCCTTCACCGCGGGCGCGATGGCCTTGATCAGCGATGGCAGATGGCCAGGCAGGGTGCTGTTGTTCTTCAGCGATTTGATGGTGGCGTCCACCGCGCCGCAACTGTCGTGGCCGAGCACCATGAACAGCGGCACGTTGAGCGCAGACACCGAATATTCCAGGCTCGCGACCTCCTCGTCGCTGGCAAAATTGCCGGCGACGCGGCAGACGAACAGGTCACCGCGGCCGCTGTCGAACGCATATTCCGGCGCGATGCGCGAGTCGGCGCAACTCAGGATGCCGGCAAAGGGGTTTTGACCGCCGGCCAGCGCCTCGCGCTCATGCTTGAAATCGTGCCGGCGCGACACGCCCTCGACATAGCGGGCGTTGCCTTTCATCAGCCGGTCCAGCGCCGCATCCGGCGACAACACGTTCTGCGGCTTCGGCGGCGGCTTGGTCTCCTTGCCGAACACGGGCGGCGCGAAGGCAAGGCTGGCAGCGATCCCGCCGGCTGCGGCGATGAAGCGGCGCCGCGAAGTTCGGGTGAGAGCAGAGGCATCGCAGACTTGGCACATGAGGGTTCTCCATGGCGACGGCGACATCGCTGATGAATTTATGTCATTGCGGGCGAAGCGAGGCAATCTGCGTACCGCCGTCATACCTGCGCATACACGGGGTCCGGTACGCTGTGGTCTTTCACTGCTGCCTCTGAAAATATTGGATGCTGTTGTGCCTCAACAGGCTCCCGATCGTCGTCCTGGCGAAGGCCAGGACCTATCACGACCCCGTTGCCGATGAACGGGATGGCGGCCCCGGCGTCTTGCGACAACTGACATTCGGGGTAATGGGTCCCGGCCTGCGCCGAGACGACGCTGGGGATAGGTCTTGCTCGATGTCTCAATGCCGTCATTGCGAGGAGCCAACGGGTCGCGCGAACGCGCCCGATCACAAGCTCCGCGACGAAGCAATCCATTGCTTCGCTTGCGGCGGGACGGATTGCTTCGCTTCGCTCGCAATGGCGGCGTGAGGCTTCGGATTCGTCTGTCAAACAGCGCGGTGTCGTCACCCGCGAAGGCGGGTGACCCAGTATTCCAGAGACGCTGGTGCTTGAGCCGAGAGGCTGCGGCGTACTGGATGCGCGGGGCATGACGACGGAGGATGTGGCTCGCATTCTCGCGACATGATGAGTCCGAGTCTTGCATGTCATTAATATTTTCGTCGCGCGGGCTTGACAGGTTTCTGACTGAGTTGCCCGTCGATGGACAAACCGAGCACCGCCTGGAACGGCGGGCACGGCGCTGCGCGCCTTCGCCACCTTACTATTCTGATGGCGCCCTGGCGCACCTCGCTCGGAGGAATAGGGACATCCGCCGGTTTAGAGGCCGAGTATGCAGGAAGAGCCGTCGGCACCGGGACTTCTACGGATAGACTAGGTTCGAGGCTGCGCCTTCAATGAAGCATTGTTCTTAATCGTATTAGCGGTTGCGCCGAATGGCAGCCGTCGCTGGACGTCAGTTTGAACATATCGCCTTGGGCGCCCGGCGGCTTGGATGAAGCGCTTCCGTTCCATCTGGGAGCATTCCGATGATTGACCAACGGACCGCGCCTTACGCTGCTTTCGTTTTGCGGATTACGATTGCCGGCCTCTTCCTGGCCGCGCTCTACGGGAAATTCATCTTGAGGCCGATCAGCCTTTGGTGGAACGGCCTGCTGAAGGCCGGCTATCCGGAATGGGTGCTGACTTACACGTTGAGCGCGGAGTTCGCGTCGGCGGTGCTGTTGCTGCTCGGCGTCTATACTCGCTGGGTCAGCTTGTACACGTTGCCGATGATGCTCGGGGCGACGCACTTCTGGATGGTCCGCAAGAATTTTTGGTTTGTCGAAGGCGGATGGGAAATGCCCTTCGTTTGGGCGGTGATGTTGGTCGTCCAGGCGCTTCTCGGTGATGGGGCTTTTGCGGTAAAGGTGCCGGCATTGCCTTGGGAGCGTCGATTGCAAAAAGCTCCTGCTTGAATTCGCACGAGTCTCAGTTGTCCGTGCCGATGCGCTCGACGTTGTCGTTAGCTTCGCCAGGTGCCGGATTGGCGCAGCGGGGATCGCCAAATTCTATGGCGATCGCTGCGCGTGCGGGCAAATCAACGCACCTGCCGCGGCGGCGATAACCTTCGGGTTATTGCTAGGCCGCCGCCTGTTTCGCGGACGATGCCGCCGGGAAGGACTCTTAAGTCTTACCGCTAAGTCTTAGCGCCCATATTTCGGCTTGACTGATCCATAGCTGGATGGTTATACGTTAATCCATAGCCAGCGGGTTATGGATTGATGTCTAAAGCTCACGACGTGCTGTTCAGAACACTCGCCGATCCAACAAGGCGGGCCATTTTCGAGCGGCTGTGCCGCAACGGAGAGCAGACGGTCGGAGCCCTGACCGTGCATGTCGGCATCTCGCAACCGGCCGTCTCGAAGCATCTCGGTGTGCTGAAGCAGGCCGGGCTGGTGCGGGATCGCCACGAAGGCCGGCAGACCCACTACAGCGCGCAGCTTGGTGCGCTGGCTCCGCTGATCGACTGGACCAGCCAGATGGCCGGCTTCTGGCAGAACCGGTTCGACCACCTCGAAGATCTGCTCAAAAGGATGGACCAATGACCATGCAAGCGACCGAAACGCGCTCCGCCATCGTCGAACGTGAGTTTCCGCACCCGCCGGAAAAGCTCTGGCGCGCGTTGACGCAACCGCATCTGATCGAGGAATGGCTGATGAAAAACGACTTCAGGCCCATCGTCGGACACAGCTTCAATCTGCGCGGCGAGTGGGGCGGCGTGCTGGATTGCAAGGTGCTGACCGTCGAGCCGAACCGGACGTTGGCCTACACCTGGAATTTCGCGCATGAGGACCCCGCTTACAATCTGGAGAGCGTGGTGACCTTCACGCTCACGCCCACCGCCGGCGGCACTCACCTGCGCGTCGAGCAGGCCGGCTTCCAGCCGCATCACAAGCAGGCCTTTGGCGGCGCTCACGCCGGATGGAAGCAGTTCCTTGGCAAGCTCGATGAACTGCTGGCGCGGGGAGACTGACGTTCGCCGCGCGCGAGGTGGGCCGCCGCGTGGCGGCTCGCCGATCCCTATCAATTCGTCTCAGCAGGAGGTCATATTGAACTGGAATAACTGGATCCGGCAGTTTCATCGCTGGCTGTCGATCGCCTTTACCTTGGCCGTCATCGTCAACATCGTCGCCATGATCCAACAGCAGCAAGCACTCTGGATCGGCTTGCTGGCGCTGTTCCCACTCATCCTGCTGTTGCTCACCGGCCTCTACATGTTCGCGCTGCCTTATGCCGCGAAGTGGCGCAGCGGATATGCCGTGAGCGGAGCGGTGCGCACCGAATAGCCGCACGACATCGAGGGCGGCGAGGATCACACGAGACATGTCGCCGCTCTCGACTTTTGCCTCGAACCCGGTATCACGGTCGTGGTTTCATGACGCGGGACCACACCACGAGGTATTAATGACCCCATCGGAACGCATCGACCGGATGATCGCGGAGCTCACGGACTGGCGCGGTAAGACGTTTGCCAACATGCGCAAGGCCATCCTCGCCGCCGACCCGGAGATCACGGAGGAATGGAAGTGGATGGGAAGCCCGGTGTGGTATCGCGATGGAATCATCGCGGTCGCCAATGCCCACAAGGGCAAGGTGAAGCTGACCTTCATGCACGGTGCGAGCCTTCCCGATCCCGACAAGCTCTTCAACGCCGGGCTCGAAGGCAATGCGCGGCGCGCGATCGATTGGCTCGAGGGCGATAAGATCAATGAACGCGCGTTGAAGGATTTGATCCGCGCCGCAATCGCGTTCAACCAGGCGAAGGCGAGGAAGCCGACGAAGAAGGCGGCTGCGGTGGCAGGCGCGCCGGCGCGGAAGAGCAAGAAAGCGTGATGCTCTCGCGGTCGTCGTCGTGGGTCGACGAGCCGCGCATCCTTAAATGGCCCGGCCCCTATGAACGCCGGCGAGGCGCACGAGAGAAGCGCCGGCCAGCATCCACAGCGGATTCAAGTCTGTGAAGACGACCAGGCCCGCGGTGCTGCCGTTGCCGGCGCTCATGCCATCGTATGCACGATCACCGGACCTGCGACCGCGCTGGCTTGCCCGACCAGCAACGGACCGAGATTGTCGTCGATCCAGGCCAGCGCGCGACGGTTGGCCTCCTCGGCGCCGGCGTGGTTGTTGAAGACACTGATTGCGGTCACCGTGTCGTCGCCGGCATAGACCACGTAATAGGCCATGAAGCCTTCGACGTCGCTGATGATCGGGATCGCTCCCTCCTTGATCCGGCGCGCGAGTTCTTCGGCGGTGCCGGCTTTCGCCTTGGCCTGACGGATGGCGGCATACATGGGGATCCTCCTTCCGGCTGCATCGATCGGGCTGCGCTTCGCGCATGCGCGATGGTACGCCGGCCCGGGCTGAGACGCCATCGGCATCGGGGCGGGGATCAGCCGAAGCGCTTGCTTGCGAACGGGTTTGCCGCGCGGCGGTCGGACGGGAGTTTCGGCAGTCTTGCCACATCCGTCTGCGACAGTGTGGGTTTCGGGCCGGGCGCGGGAGGTTGCTCCTGCTGCTGCAGGAACAGCGTGGCTTCGAACACGACGCCGGGCGCCTGCCTCGCCGTGCCGGAGCAGACCGCGCGGTTGCCGTTGAAGCAGCCGGTGAGCTGCGCCTCGACCTCGTCGCAACCGAACACGGTGGTCGGGCCGTCGGCATATCTGCGCGTCGTCAACGTCGCGGTGAAATGGTCGTTATCGAGCTGATAGGAGCCGCCATAGACGAACACGGCGTCGCCGCCGCTGATCCTGCCGTTTGAGAGATGGACTATTCCGGTGCCTTCGCCGCGCGGCGTCCGGAACCACGCCGCATATTGACCGTCTCTGAGCATGGCCGTTGAACTGCAACCCCTGCGTGGTCGTCTAGCTAATTTGCAATCGCGTGAATCGCCACTGCGCTCTGCCGCGAAGGTTAACCGACCAAGAAGACAGCCGCGCAACTTGTTCGCAATGCAGGAAAGCCGCGGCCTCCGTCAGGGGAGCTAACGGAGGCCGCGTCGGTACACCGCGCCGCGCCTAGGTTCGCGACGTGATGTGGGAGCTCGTAAAAGGTCAGAACGGTAGCAGGACGTCCATCACCTGTTGGCCGTAGCGCGGCTGTTGCACGTCGGTGATCTGGCCGCGGCCGCCATAGGCGATGCGGGCCTGCGCGATCTTCGAGGAGTCGATGGTGTTGTCGCTCTGGATGTCCTCCGGACGGACGATGCCGGCCACGATCAGCTCGCGAATTTCGTAATTGACGCGGATCTCCTGCTTGCCTTCGACCACGAGATTGCCGTTCGGCAGCACCTGGGTGACGACGGCGGCGACGTTGGTCTGCAAGGCTTCCTGCCTGTTCACCGAACCCTTGCCGTCGCTGTTGGACGTCGAATCGGTGGTGAGGATGCGGCCGGGCAGGATCTTGTTCGCCTGCGTGATGGTCTGCGAGCCCAGGAAGTTGGTGATACCGGAATCTTCCGTGCTGGTGCGGCTGCGCTGCGTCTCGTTGGCGATCGCAGCCTTGTCGGTGAAGTTGACGGTGACGGTCAGGATGTCGCCGACGCGCGCGGCGCGCTGGTCCTTGAAGAAGGCCCTGGAGCCGCTTCGCCACAGCGAGTTGGGGCTGTAGGAGGCGACCTCGGGCTTCGGCATCGGCATCTGCACCGGCTTGTAGCCGGGCTGCGTGGTCGGATTGTCGATCGCCGAAAGCTTCGGCTGCTCGCCGATCTGGGAGAGCCGGTCGATCGACGAACAACCGCTGGCGATTGTGCCGAGCGCGAGCAGGGCGCCGGTCAGGACAAGACGGTTGATACGATACCAGGACATGAACTTTACTCGGCGTTTGGAGCGACTGAACTGAGCTTGACGGGAGCTGACGTTGATGCGTCGGTGTCGGCGACCGGCACAGGGCGAGGGGTCGCAACCGCGATCGAGACCTCGCCGCGGCCGGTGACGACGCCGGAGATGACGCGCTTGGACTGCAAATTCATCACGCTGACGACGTCGCCCTCGGCGCCGTTGTCCATCGCCTTGCCGCGGATCGTCAGGTAGAGGCCGCCGTTCTGGTAGGCCAACGTGACGTTCTGGTCGCGGGTGACGAGATCGGGCTTGGCGAGATCGGCGACGCGCAGGGCGCGGCCGGCGCCGAGCTGGCGGCGGACCTGCATGCCGACCGCGCTGTCGCGCACCGCCGCATCGCTGCCAACCTCGGCCTTCGGACGGCGCTCGATTACAACGTCCGAGCCCTTCAGCACATCGCCGCGCTCGACGCTACGAGTCAGGATGGCGGCCTCGACGGTTTCGATCGCGGTGCCGGTGAAGCGCAGCTTGACCGGCGCGCTACCTGCGTCGTTGCCGATCTCGAAGCTGACGTCGAAGCGCGTGCTGCGTGGATCGTAGCGCACGGCGATCGGCTGCAATGCCCCGGTGCTGGTGGCTTCGAGCCTGACATCGCCGGGATCGCGGTCGAAGGTCAGGGCGATGTCGGCGGCATTGCCGAGGCCGTGGCGGCGCTCGAGCGCGCGCGCGACCTGCTGCTCGATCTCCTTGGTGTCGATGGTGCGCGCCAGCCGCGTGACGGTGACCTCCTTGAGGTCGCGGGTGTCGACGCCGATGATCTGGCGCGCGCGCAGCGTGGTCAGCACCTGGGCCACCGGCAGCGTGCCGGTGGTGCCGAGATCGGGTGCGCGATAGATTGCGATCGAGGCGGCGCTGCCGGCATTGTCGACGAGGTCGCCGACCCGCACGATGTCGTCCGCGACCGTGACGCTGGCGCGCAGCGTCGGCGCCGCGATGCTTTCGCTTTGGCTTTGCGCGATTGACGCGGTCGCGGTGACGGCGAGCAGGGCGGCGACGAGGAGCGGGCGGGCGATCATCGACATCATCCTCAGCGGAACAGGTTGGCGGTCGACTGCATCATCTGGTCAGCCGCGGAGATCACCTTGGAGTTCATCTCGTAAGCGCGCTGCGCGGCGATCAGATTGGAGATTTCCGAGACCACTTCGACGTTGGCCTGCTCGAGGTTGCCCTGTTGCATGTCGCCGTAGCCATCGGTGTTGGCGGTGCCATCCTGCGGCTGGCCGGAGGCCGGGGTCTCCGTGAACAGGTTGTCGCCGATCGGGTTCAGCCCGGCCTTGTTGATGAAGCGGGTCAGGCCGATCTGGCCGATCGTGGTCGAGGCGGTCTGGCCGGGCAGCGTCACCGAGACCTGGCCCTGCGTGTTGATGGTGATGCCGGAGGCGTTCTGCGGGATCGTGATCGTCGGCTGCACCGGGTTGCCCTGGGCGTTGACGATGCGGCCCTGGTTGTCCATCTGAAACGAGCCGTCGCGGGAATAGGTGAAGGTGCCGTCCGGCATCAGGATCTTGAAGAAGCCTTCGCCGCGGATCGCGATGTCGAGATCGTTGCCGGTCGGCGACAGCGTGCCCTGGGTCATCATCCGCGGCGTGCCGACGGTCTTGACGCCGCCACCGAGGTCGATCCCGACAGGCAGGATGGTGTTCTGCTGCGAGGCCTGCGCGCCGACCCGGCGCACATGGTCGTAGATCAAATCCTGGAACGCGGCGCGCTGCTTCTTGTAGCCGGTGGTTTGCAGGTTCGCGATGTTGTTGGAGATCACCTGGACGTTGAGCTCCTGGGCGGCCATCCCGGTCGCAGCGGTATAGAGTGCGCGCATGGATCAGCCTCCGATCAGGTCGGGACGTCGGCGAGCTTTTCGATCGCCGACTTGTGCAGGTCGCTCTGCTGCTGCAGCAGCGAGGCGATTTGGGTGTAGGTCCGCGTGATCTCGATCATGCGGCTCATCTCGGTGACGGAATTGACGTTGGACTTCTCGATGAAGCCCTGGCGCAGCACCGATTGGGTATCGACCACCGGCACGGCGCCTTCGCCCGGCGCGTAGAGGTTGGAGCCTTCCTTCAGCAGGCGCTGGGCGTCCGGGAACGACACCAGGCGCAGCCGGCCGCGCACCGAGTCGAGCGTGGAGGTGCCCTCGACCACGGTGATGTTGCCGTCGGGAGCGATGCTGATGTCGTGGTCGGTCTGCTGGAAGGTGATCGGGCCGGAGCTGCCCAGCACCTGGTAGCCGTCGGCGGTAACGAGCTGGCCCTGATTGTTGATCTGCAGATTGCCGTCGCGGGTGTAGCGCTCGCCGCCGGGCGTCTGCACCACGAGGAACGCGCTGCCGTCAATTGCGACGTCGAGCGGGTTCTTGGTCTGCTCGGTCGAGCCCTGCGAGAAATCGTGGAACGTCGCGCGGTCCTGCACGAAGGAGACGCGGCGGTCGTTGCCGGCGAAATTGTCCTCGTGCGCGCTCGACGACAGATATTCCTGGAACAAGGACCGGTCGGCCTTGTAGCCATTGGTGTTCATGTTCGCGATGTTGTTGGCAACGACATCGATCTGCCGTTCCAGCACCATCTGCTTCGACAATCCGATCAGAAGCGTGTTCTGCATCGGCGGTTCTCCCCTGTGAGTTGATCCGATGCAGGGGCTCTCCCAAGCCTTCACCCCGGACCGTCGTTAACCTTGGGGTTCTCCCAAACCCGCGGGTTACGCCAATCCCTTAGCGAAAGCCGTGCCAAGTCGAAATGTGATGGTGTTTTAATGGGTTAGATATGCGGTCGAGCCCTCTGCGGGGCGGCAGAAAGGTCTTGTTGACCATATTTGCCCGGCAGTTTTTTCCTAGTTGAGGGGTAATCCTAAGCTTCCGTTAACCATTATGACCCTAGCGTCGCCATTATTGGGGCGCGTGTGCGCCGGCGGCATTTGTATCGCGTCTCTAAGCCAAGGCTGGTGGCAATCGCGTTCGCATCCTTCAATTGAAGCGGGCGGACGATGGCGGACGACGACAAGACGGAAGGCGGCGATGGCGCGGCCGCTCCGAAGAAAGGCAAGCTCAAGCTGATCATTGCCGCGGTCGGCTTCCTCGCCATTGTCGGTGCCGGCGCAGCCGGATGGTTCTTCTTCATGCGCGGCCACGGCGACGAGCAGCACGCCGAGGCGCCGCCGCCGAAGCCGCCATCCTTCGTCGATGTTCCCGACATGCTGGTCAACCTGGTCGGCGCGCCCGGCGAGCGCGTGCAATATCTGAAGCTGAAGCTCGTGCTCGAGGTGAAGGAAGAAAAGCAGGCCGAGGCCATCAAGCCGTCGCTGCCGCGCGTCACCGACCTGTTCCAGACCTATATGCGCGAGCTGCGCCCGAGCGATCTCAACGGCTCCGCCGGCCTGTTTCGCCTCAAGGAAGAGCTGACCAAGCGGGTCAATCTGGCGCTCGCACCCAACCAGGTGAACGCGGTGCTGTTCAAGGAAGTCGTGATCCAGTGACAGGGCGGATATAAAGCCATGGCCGGCACCGACCAGATGGATCAGGACGCCATTGCGGCGCAGTGGGAAGCCTCGCTCGATTCCGAGGATCCCGCGGCTGCCGCCGCGGAGGCGGCCAAGAACGAACTCACCGAGAGCATGGCGCTGCAATGGGCGGCCATGGTCGAGGACGGCAGCCGTGACTTCGGCGGCAAGAACACCAACGGCGAACGTGTCCTGTCGCAGGAGGAGATCGACAATCTCCTCGGCTTCACCGTCGGCGACGTCAATCTCGACGATCACTCCGGCATTCGCGCCATCATCGATTCCGCGATGGTGTCGTACGAGCGCCTGCCGATGCTCGAGATCGTGTTCGACCGCCTGGTGCGGCTGATGACGACATCCTTGCGCAACTTCACCTCCGACAACGTCGAGGTCTCGCTCGACCGCATCACCTCGGTGCGCTTCGGCGACTACATGAACTCGATCCCGCTGCCCGCGGTGCTCTCGGTGTTCAAGGCGGAGGAGTGGGAGAATTTCGGCCTCGCCACCGTCGATTCCAGCCTGATCTATTCGATGATCGACGTGCTGCTCGGCGGCCGCCGCGGCCAAACCCAACTGCGGATCGAGGGCCGGCCCTACACCACGATCGAGACCAACTTGGTCAAGCGGCTGGTCGAGGTGGTGCTGGCCGATGCCGAGCAGGCGTTCCGGCCGCTGTCGCCGGTGACCTTTTCGATCGACCGGCTCGAGACCAACCCGCGCTTCGCCGCGATCAGCCGGCCCGCCAACGCCGCGATCCTGGTGCGGCTGCGCATCGACATGGAAGACCGCGGCGGCAACATCGAGTTGCTGCTGCCTTATGCGACCATCGAACCGATCCGCAACGTGCTGTTGCAGATGTTCATGGGCGAAAAGTTCGGCCGCGACCCGATCTGGGAAGGCCATTTCGCCACCGAGGTGGCGCAGGCCGAGATCTCGGTCGACGCCGTGCTCTACGAGGCCGATATTCCGCTGAAGCAATTGATGCGGCTGAAGGTCGGCGACACGCTGCCGCTCGAGATCCGCGCCGACTCGCTGGTATCGGTGCGCTGCGGCAACGTCACCCTGACGGAAGGACGGATGGGCCGCGTCGGCGATCGCGTCGCGATCCGCGTCACCAAGAATTTGCGCAAGCCGCAGACCACCTTCGCGATGTTCGAGAAGGCGGACGAGCAGACCAAGATGATGGAGGCACCATGAGTCATGTGCTTGGATTAGCAATCGAGAGCCTGGTGACCGTGCTTCTGATGTTGACGATCGGCTATTGCTGGTTGCTCAACAAGCGCCTGCAGCGGCTGAAGGCGGACGAGCATTCGCTGAAAGCGACGATCGCCGAACTGATCACGGCGACCGAGATCGCCGAGCGGGCGATCGGCGGGCTCAAGCACGCGGTGCGCGACGTCAACGAGAATCTCGGCAACCAACTCGACGCGGCGACGCAGATGTCGATCCAGCTCAAGAACCAGATCGCCGAAGGTGATCACGTGGTGCGCCGCCTGTCCAAGATCGCGCTTGCCGCGCGGCCGTCGGCGCCCGCGCCCGCCGCACCCATGCAGGCGGCGCCCGCACCGGTGGCGCCGGCGCCGCGGGTCTCCGCCGCGCGTGCCGTCGCAGCGGCCGCGGAGGCCTTCACCGAGCGCAGGAGGGCCGGCGGCCTCGCTGCATGAAGTCGTTCCGTGACATCCGAGTATTGCCCGTGGTGCTGGCCGCGGTCTTCGGCCTGATGGTGCTGAAGATCGCCGGCCTCGTGCTCGATGGCGGCTATGTGTTCGACTACGCTCCGCAACCGGCCGGGCTGTCGTGGGCGCAGGAAAATTTCAACTTCCCCGGCAGCAGGGTCGCCGCCGACAACAAGGTCAAAGGCGATCCTTCCGACATCACAGGATCGGTCGAGAACAAGGAGACGAAGAAGGACGAGCCGCCGATACCCGCTGCTCCCGCGGCGGTGCCGCCCAAGCCGGACGGCGTGGCGGTCAATATGGATCAACCCGCGCCGGTGTCGGCGACGGAGCGCGCGATCCTGGAACGGCTGCAATCGCGCCGCCAGGAGCTTGATCAGCGTGCGCGCGAGGTCGAGATCCGCGAAAGCCTGTTGAAGGCGGCCGAGAAGCGCATCGAGGCCAAGGTCGAGGAGGCCAAGGCCAACGACGCCAAGGCGAGCGCCGATGCGGCGGCGAAGGCCGCGGCGGAGGCGGCTCGCTTCAAGGGCATCGTCACCATGTATGAGAACATGAAGCCGAAGGACGCCGCCAAGGTGTTCGACCGCCTGGACATCGGCGTGCTCTATCAGATCGCCTCGCAGATCCAGCCGCGCAAGATGTCCGACATTCTCGGCCAGATGCAGCCGGAGGCCGCCGAGCGCCTCACGGTCGAACTCGCCCGCCGTGCCAGCGGCGACACGTCGGCAGCCGCCGACGACCTCCCCAAGATCGAGGGCAAGTTGCTGGCGCCGAAGACGAATTGACGGGCGGCGTAGCTCCTCCGTCTATCGGCAGTGGCCTGTGTGGACAAGTTTGTGTGCCGCGCGAGCCACGATCGCCTCGTTGCGCCGGTTCAAGCTGCCAGGGCTTTCCTAGCGGCCTGAGCGAGAAAGCCCGAGCGCGTGAAGCCTTCTTGTTCGGCACGACGATCGATCTCGTTGAGTATGTCGGACGGAAGAGTGATGTTGACACGAACACTCTTCACGCCCTCCGACGGGGCTGGAATGAGCACGGCTACACCGTCTCGATTTTCGATATTGGCCATGATCTCTTCAAGAGAGGAAGGCTCAGGCACGGCCTCGCCGTCTTCGACCAAACCTTCGAGATGGAGGGCCAAGGCTTCCGCGGCCATCGTACGCGCGTCGTCCAGATCGGTACCCGCAGTGATGACCCCAGGTAGATCGGGAAACGAGACGCCGTAATCGCTGTCGGCGTCCTTATGGATCAGGGCAATGTAGTGTCGCATGGCTTCCCTCCTTGGGGCGGGCCGTTGGCCCTCTCTATGCGATGTCATTTCAGTTTCAGGCCGGACTGCTTCTCGATGCTTTTGAACGTTCCGACGGGGACATCCCGTTTTGGGTGAGGGACTGTCACGCGGCCCGGCTTGCTTGGGTGCTTGAACTGAACATGGCTGCCCTTCTGGGCGACCTGTCTCCAACCATCGGCCAGCAGGGCTTTGATGATGTCCGTCGAGTTCATGTGTGGATTTATACACACAATCAGCCGACTGGCGTCAACACATAAATACACACTGGTAACTAACGGAGAGGCGACCTTCGGTTTGCCCCTTTTTTCGCGGTGCGCCGGTACGCTGTTCGCGGCGCGTTGACGTTAACAGCTCCTTAACGCCGCCCATCCAAAATCGGGACGCGTGGGCGAGGGCGCTTCGCGCTGGCATCGTTGAGGCATTGAGAAGACGTTTCGAGATGGCGCGAACGGCTGCCGCTGGAACATGGTCGCTGGGCCGCGCCTGGACCCGGGCTGCGCGCCTGTGCCTGTTGGCGACCGGCTTCGCTGTTGCAGTTATCGCATCGCCCCGCGCCGCCCGCGCGGACGATCCGGTGCCGGGCGAGGCGACGTTCTCCGCCGCGAACGGGTTTGCCCGGCTGGTGCTCAAGCTGAAGGAAGACGTCGATTCCGAGGTGACGACGGCGGGCTCGATCGTCGTGATCCGCTTTAAGCGCCCGGTCGATATCCCCGTTGAGCAACTGTCGGATGCGGTGCCCGACTATGTCGGCTCGGCGCGCCGCGATCCGGATGGCTCGGCGATCCGCCTGTCGCTGGCGCGCCGCGTCACCATCAATACCATGACTGCGGGCGAGCGCATCTTCGTCGACTTCCTGCCCGACGGCTGGACCGGCCCGCCGCCGCCGCTGCCGCAGGAGGTGATCCGCGAGCTCGCCGAGCGCGCCCGCAACGCCGAGCGCCTGCTTCGCCTGCAGCGCGCAGCCGATGCCGCGAAGAAGCGGCCTCCGGTGCGCGTCCGCGCGCTGCTGCAGCCCACCTTCGTCCGCTTCGTCTTCGAGGTTCCCGACGGTGTCGGCGTCTCCTCGGTGCTGAACGAGCAGAAGCTGACGTTGTCCTTCAATGCGGTGCTGACCTTCGACCTCGCCGACGCCAAGGTCGCCGCGCCCCCCAATGTCGCATCGATCAGCGCGCGCGCCGATACCGATACGTCGGCGGTCGACATGACATTGGTGGGCGACGTCGATGTGCATTCGTTTCGCGACGAGAAGAACTATATCGTCGACGTCGCCTTCCAGCAGAGCGACCAGCAGGCGCAGGCAAAGCCTGCGCTCACCGCGCTGATCCCTGCACCGCGCGGCAAGCCGAAAGCCGCGATGTCGCGAGAGCCGGCCGCGCTCCCGCCCGTGACCTCGGAAGGCATCGCGCAACAGGCCAAGATCGAGATCAAGCCCGAGACATCCGAGCAGCCGCAGGGCGAACCGGCCAATCCGGAGCAGGCCGAGCAGCCGATATCCGCGCCGGCTCAACCGGGGCCGCCCAAGGCGGATTTGCCGAAGGCGGACTCGTTGAAGTCGGATCTGCCCAAATCGGATCTGCCCAAGTCGGAGTTGTCCAAGTCGGATCTGCCGAGCGCCGCGGCCGCACCGCATGACGGCGCGGCCGCGGCTCCGGAAGACGTGAAGCCCGCGGCCGTGACCGAAGCGCCGAAGCCGCCGGCTTCTGCCACGCAGGCGCCGGTAATGGAGACACCGAAGGCGGCCGCGGCACCGTCGCCATCCTCGGAGGCTCGTGCGAGCGGCAAGGCCTCGGTCGAGGCACAGCGCGACAGCGACGGGCTGCGCGTGACGTTCTCGTTCCTCACCGCCACCCCGGCCGCACTGTTCCGCCGTGCCGATGCCGTGTGGATGGTGTTCGACACGGCTGAGGCGATCGACGTCGATCCGATCCGCGCCAAGGGCGGGTCCATCATCGCCGATGTCACACGCATGGCCCTGGACAAGGGCCAGGCCGTGCGCTTCCGCCTCAACCGGCCGCAGATGCCGTCGCTCGAAAGCGATGATCGCTCGCGCGGAGTCAGTTGGACGCTGACCTTCGCCGACCGTGTGCAAAAGCCGCCGTTGCCGCTCACCGTGGTGCGCAACATCACCGAGCCCGCGCTCGCCAATGTCAGCGTGCCGCTCGCCAATCCCGGCCAATTCCACCGACTGGTCGATCCCGATGCCGGCGACGCACTCTGGGTCGTGACCGCGCCGCCGCCGACCCGCGGCATCCTGAAGCGGCAGGATTTCGTCGAACTGTCGCTGCTGGAATCGATCCACGGCCTGGTGGTTCGTCCGAACGCCGACGACGTGAAGGCGGAGATCGGCGACGACAAGGTGACACTGGGACGTCCCGGCGGGCTGACGCTGTCGTCGGCCGATGTGGCCGCCGAGCGCGCCACCGCTGCGGTCAAGCCGCTGTTCGACATCGACGAATGGCACAAGAACGGATCGGAGAATTTCCTCAATCGGCTCGACAGCTTGATTGACGCCACGGCGGCGGCCAATGCCGACCAGCTTCCGCAGGCGCGGCTCGATCTCGCCGACTTCTACATGGCGCGCGGCATGTATGAGGAAGCTCATGCCGTTACCAACCTGATGCTCTCCGAAAGCAAGCGCGGCAGCGAGACGCCGGCGATGGTGATGGTGCACGCCATCGCGAGCATCCTGATCGGCCACCCGGAGCAGGGCCTGAAGGACCTCGCCAACCCGGTGATCGGCAACGGCTACGATTCCCAGTTGTGGAAGGGGCTCGCCTTCGCGCGCGAGGGCAAATGGGTGGAAGCGCGCGAGAAGTTCAAGAACGTCGAGTTCTCGGTGGCCACGCTGCCGCCGGAGCTGCAGCGCATCATCACCATGAACGCGATGAAGGCCTCGCTTGAGGTCAAGGATTATGCCGGCGCTGCACGGCGCAAGAGCGATCTCGACGTGGTCGGTGTCCCTGACGACCTCAAGCCTGCGGTGGCTGTGCTGAAGGGCCGGCTCGCGGAAGCCCTTGGCCAGGAGAAGGATGCG
Source organism: Bradyrhizobium sp. ORS 86 (assembly GCF_045571475.1). Taxonomy (NCBI): domain Bacteria; kingdom Pseudomonadati; phylum Pseudomonadota; class Alphaproteobacteria; order Hyphomicrobiales; family Nitrobacteraceae; genus Bradyrhizobium; species Bradyrhizobium sp. ORS 86. Next base: position 2,905,530 of record NZ_CP120699.1, read on the forward strand.
CTGGACGCCTATCACTTCGCCGCCATCTCCACCGATCGTCAGGCGGCAGCGGAAGGCGAGCTGCTCGAAACCCTGCTGCGGCAGAAGCGCGGCGAGATCGGCCGGGATGAAGTGCTGAAACAGCTCGAACTGCTGTCGATGATGTGGCGCGGTGACAACATCGAGCTGAAGACGCTGTTCGTGTTGTCGAAGATCTATGCCGACACTGGACGTTACGCCGATGCCTTTGCCGTGAGCCGCGCCGCGACACGGCTGCAGCCCAATGCACCGGAGTCGCGGCAGGCGCAGGATGCGGCATCGGCGCTCTTCGTGCAGCTCTTCCTCGGACCGAAGGGCGACGAAATGTCGCCGATCGACGCGCTCAGCACCTTTTACGAATATCGCGAGCTGACCCCGATCGGTCGCCGCGGCGACGAGATGATCCGCAGGTTGGCCGATCGTCTCGTCGGCGTCGACCTGCTGGACCAGGCCGCCGACCTCCTGCAGTACCAGGTCGACAAGCGGCTGGAAGGCGCGGCGCGCGCCCAGGTCGCCGCGCGCCTGGCCATGGTGTATCTGACCAACCGCAAGCCGGATCGCGCCATTGCCGCGCTGCGCTCGACGCGCATCGCCGACCTGTCCGGCGAATTGCGGCAGCAGCGGCTGCTGCTTGAGGCAAGGGCGCAGAGCGACGTCGGCCGCCACGATCTCGCGCTCGACATCATCTCGAACATCGCCGGCCGCGAGGCGATCCGGCTGCGCTCCGACATCTACTGGGCGGCGCGGCGCTGGCGCGAGGCGTCCGAGCAGATCGAGCTGTATTACGGCGATCGCTGGCGCGACTTCGCGCCGCTCAATGCCGCCGAGAAGGCCGACGTCATCCGTGCCGTGGTCGGCTACGCGCTGGCCGAGGACGCCATCGGCTTGGCGCGATTCCGCGAGAAATACGCGCCGCTGATGTCCGGCGAGGCCGACAAGCTGGCGTTCGACACCGCCAGCAAGCCGGTCGCGACCTCGAGCGCGGAGTTTGCCGCGATCGCCAGGATGGCGGCGAGCGTCGATACGCTGGACGGTTTCATCCGCGAGATGAGGACCCGCTTCCCCGACGCGACCGCCCGCGCGCCGCTGCCGGACTCAGTCGCGACCGGATCGCTGCCGGACAAGGCGAAGGCCGCACGGGTCAGCACGCTGCCGGCCGTCGGGAGCGAGCGGAGCGTCAGCGCGTCGCGCTAGGCAGACGTCACAATGGGGTATTGAGGAACCGAGTCGGACTCGGGTGTCATCGATGACGGGCGGATGCTGCGATGCCGTGATCGGGATTGGCCTTGGTCTAAAAAAGTCGTCGGTCCGATTGACTCTGCTTGGAGGCGGCGTAGCCTCGTCAGCGGATCGCGAGCAGGCCTCCCACGCCAGCCGAGCCAGAGCGGGTCGCTCCCGCCAGCGCCAGTCAAAGTGGGCCGATTCCACGCGTGAGGTGCACCGAAGCGGCGCTGGCAACAGCGCCGTTTCTGCTGGGGACGTCGTCATCATGTGCAAGCCGATCAAGAGCGAAGCCGTACTCATCGCGATGGCGCGGGCCGAGCTGAAGGTGCATGCCGACTGACCTGATGGCATCGACATCTCGATCCTCCGCGACGGCGAGAGCTGGGAATTTCGCGCCAGCGCTGATGGTGCGACGGTGGCCAAGCCCGGCTATCCCGAATGCGTCGCGATGCTGGTGCAGATCCACCTCAGCAAGCAGTGTGACGTGGAAGGCTAGAGACCAACGATTGCGCCTGAACCGGGACCATTACTGTCCGGGAGCAAAGGCGGAATCTTTGCGTGATGCCTGCACAGGTCATCAAGCTGCGCACGACGCCATTGCCGCGCTGCTTCCTGCAATCGTTACGGACGATCGCAGCAATCGGAACTAATCATTTTTCATGAACGCTCCTGCGGCCTATGTCGTGGGAATGCTGAGTACGAACGCCGACCATCATCGCCGGCACCGTCACGCCGCGTCGCATCGGGACGCGGGCAGGCCGGTGTGGCTGTCCGCGATTGCCGGGCTCTGCGCGTCGCTGGTCGGGCTCGGGCTTGCGCGCTTCGCCTATGCGCCGCTGATCCCGGCGCTGATCGCGGCCAAATGGTTCACGCCGGCGGAGGCCGTCTATCTCGGCGCCGCCAATCTTGCCGGCTATCTCGCCGGCGCGCTGATTGCCCGCGATCTCGGGACACGGATCGGCTCGGTGCGCGCGCTGCGCGGCATGATGGTGCTGGCGGCGCTCTGCTGCTTTGCCTGCGCCGTGCCGATCTCGTTCATCTGGTTCTTCGGTTTCCGCTTCCTCGCAGGCGTGACCGGCGGCGTGATCATGGTGCTGGCGGCAACAGCGATCCTGCCGCACACCGCGCCGAGCAAGCGTGGCTTGGTCGGCGGCGTGATCTTTGCCGGCGTCGGGCTCGGGGTCGCGGCCTCCGGCACACTCGTTCCGCTCTTGCTGCGCCAGGGGCTCAGCGAAGCCTGGTATGGCCTTGGCGTGTTGTCGGCGCTGCTGACGTTGATGAGCTGGAAGGCGTGGCCGGCGGAGACACCGGTGGCGCATGCTGCCGTCGAGCATCATGCCACGGCGCACGGTGCGCGATCGCCTCTGGTACTGATGTTGAGCCTGGAATACGGCCTCAACGCGCTGGCGCTGGTGCCGCACATGGTGTTCCTGGTCGACTTCGTGGCTCGCGGGCTCGGGCAGGGGATTTCGGCCGGATCGTATTACTGGGTGCTGTACGGGCTGGGCGCCGTCATTGGTCCGCTCTTGACCGGGCATCTCGCGGATCGCGCGGGATTCGCAACAGCACTTCGTGCAGCGTTCCTGGTCGAGGGCGTGGCGGTCGCGCTGCCGGCCGTGAGCACGTCGGCGGTCGCGCTGATCGTGTCGAGCCTCATCGTCGGTGGCTTCACGCCCGGCATCGTGCCGCTCGTCATCGGCCGCATCCACGAATTGATCCCGCATTCCGCTGCCGGCCAGCGCACTGCGTGGGCGCAAGCCACCACGACATTCGCGCTGTTCCAGGCGGCGGGCGCCTACGGGATGTCGTTCCTGTTCGCGCAGAGCGGCGGTGATTATGCGCTGCTGTTCGTGATCGGCGCGGCCGCGGTGATCGTCGCGCTGGCGCTCGAGTTCGTGAGCGCTCTTGCAAAGTCAGGCCGCTAGCTGCGCAGCGCCCGCGCCAGCACGGCAATGAACCGGTCGGTGTCGGCTTCGTCGTTGAAGACATGCGGCGACACGCGCATCCGGCCGAGCCGCAACGCGACATGGACGTTCTCGGCAGCAAGGCGCGCGATCAGGTCTCTCGGAACGCCGCCCGCCATGCCGAGGCTCACGATGTGCGGTGCGCGCAGCCGCCGGTCGAGCGCGCTGACGCCGAGGTCGCGGACGCCGTCGGCGATCCGCTGGGTCAGCATCGCAAGCCGCGCGCTGACGGCGGCCGCGCCCCAATCCGCCATCATCTCCATGCCGATGGACGCCAACTCCAGCGAGATGAAATGATCGCGTTCGCCCATGTCGTAGCGCCGCGCATTATCAACATAGCCGAGATCGCCGAAATAAACCGGGTTCTCGGAATTGACATTGCGGCGGCCGGCTGAGGTCTGCTCCAGCGGCACGCCGGTCTGATGGCGCTTCGCGACGTAGAGGAACGCGCGGCCGTAGGGACCGATCAGCCATTTGTAGGTCGGGAAGATCACGGCGTCGGGATCGAGCTGCTTCACATCCATCGCCACGACACCAGCGCCCTGCGTCGCATCGATCACGAACATGGCGCCTTGCCGCCGCAGCGCGGCCTGCACCTTCTCGACATCGATCAGGCCGCCGTCCGACCAGTGCACCGAGGAGATCGAGGCGAGGCCGACCGGCGGCGCGCCTGTCCGCTCGATTGCCGCGAGCACCGCCGAGGTCCAGTCGCCGTCGGCGGGCTGGTCGACGGTTTCGACGGTAAAGCCCTGCGCCGCGGCGCGGGCATGCCATTCCAGCACCGGCGAGGAGTGATCGTTCTCGAGCACGATGACGCGCGTGCCGCGCGGAATGGTCAGCACTTTCGCCATCGTCGCGACGCCGTAGCTGACCGCAGGGATCAGCGCGATGTCGTCAGCATCGGCATTGATCAGGCGTGCCGCAGCAGAGCGGGCGCGTTCGTGCTGGCGGTGGGCAAAGTCCGCGTCCAGCGTCCAGGGCTGGCCCTTGCGCGCCACCGCGATGCGGCCGGCGTCGAGCGTCGTCCGCGGCAGCGGACTGTAGGAGGCCGAGTTCAGGTAGCAAATGTCTTGCGGAACATCGAACAGATGGCGCTGCGAGGGAAGCATGGCGGCTCGTTGCTGGCGTTTTCGGATGAGGTTTGGATCGGGGGGCGCTGGCCGTCATCCGTCGTACTGATCCGGTCCCATCGCCCAGAGTGCCTGGTCGTGGCCATGGGCGAAAGTGCGGTTGGTCTGCGCGGGATTGCGGTTGATCAGCGGGCGCAGATACATCGGGTGGGTGACGCTGCGCACCTCATGCTCGACGGTGAACAGGTGCCTGCCATCTTTGGGATCGACGATGTCGCAGAAGCGGTACTGGTACTGATTGTCCTCGCGCGAGATCAGGTTGCGCTCCAGCAGACGCCTGTAAGGGCCTGAGAAATCGGTGATATAGATCTGGATGTGATGGCCGTCGAACTCCGGCTGCGCCCGGTCGCTCTCGCGGAATTGTAGATACTGATCCTTGCCGACTTTTGCGCACGCAACGGTGCCGTCGCCGTTCGTGACATTGGCGGGGATTCCCATGATTTCCCGATAGAACCGGCCGATCGCCTCGGCGGTGCCGTGCGGCACCTCGAACTCGACATAAGGCATCCCGAGCGTGATGCGCCCGAAGCGGCTTGCGTCCGGCTCATAGCAGCGCAGCCGATTGCCCCAGGGGCAGGTCGCCTCGACATGGTCATTGTGTGCGCGATAGTTGAATGCGGTGCCTTCGAGCTTCGGCGCGACGGACGCAAGCCGGTCGAGCAGCGCCTGCCGCCCGGCGATCACCAGTGCGGTATGGCCGCGCAGCACCTGCGGCTTGCCGCTCGGCAGATGAAACTGGCTGCGGCCGACGTTCACCCACATGTTGCTGTCGGAGACCATCAGATAGGGATCGCGGGTCAGGCCGATCCCGGCGACGTAGAACAGCGTGGCCAGGCGCTGGTCGGGCACCTGCACGTTGACATGTTCGAGATGGATGGCGTTACCGAGGTCTTCTGCGGCGCGGTCGAACGGCTGTTGCATGGACGCGGCTCTCCGGATGCGACGCCGCGCATGATAATGCAATGCGGAGGCCGATCCAGCGAGCGGGCCATGATTGTTTCGCGGGGCTACCCCCCGTAACTCTGCACCAGACTGCCGGCGACCAGCGACCAGCCGTCGACCAGCACGAAGAAGATCAGCTTGAACGGCAGCGAGACCACGACTGGCGGCAGCATCATCATGCCCATCGACATCAGCACCGATGCGACCACGAGGTCGATGATCAGGAACGGCAGGAACAGCAGGAAGCCGATCTCGAAGGCGCGCTTCAGCTCGGAAATCATGAAGGCCGGCACCAGAATGCGCAGCGACATCTCGTCCGGCGTCGCCGGCGGCGGTTCGCCGGAGAGGTCCATGAACAGCTTGAGGTCCTTCTCGCGCACGTTCTTCTGCATGAAGCCGCGCAGCGGCACCGAGGCGCGCTGCAACGCGTCCTCGACGCCGATCTGGTTGGCGACCAGCGGCTTGATGCCGTCGTCGTAGGATTTCTGCAGCACCGGCCCCATCACGAAGGCGGTGAGGAACATGGCGAGCGCAATCATCACCGAGTTCGGCGGCGCGGTCGCTGTGCCGAGCGCGGTGCGCAGCAGCGACAGCACGACCACGATGCGCGTGAACGACGTCATCATGATCAGGATCGACGGTGCGATCGACAGCACCGTGAGCAGCGCGATGAGCTGGATCGCGCGCTCGGTGACGCCGCCATTGCCGCCGCCGAGATTGATGCTGATGTCCTGCGCCATCGCCGGGTCGGCGAACGATCCGGCGGCGATCAGGACAGCGATGAAAAAAACTCTACGCGGGAGGCTCGCGGGCCTCACGAAGGATTCTTCGGGCGGCCGAGCAGCGATGCCATCTCGTCCTCGAGATTCTCGAACCCGCTCTTTTGCGGCGCCGGAGATGCGGGCGGCTCGCTGCGCGGCGGACGCGCTGGCGGGGCGTCGGGCGCAACCGGCGGCGCGGTAGCTTCGCCGCCGCCGGACGGACGGCGCAGCGCCGCCTCAAGCCGTTGCGCCATCTCGGCGAGATTGGCGTCGGCGTTCGGCGGCGGAGCCGGAGGCGCCGGCGTCGTGGCCGGAGCAGGCGGCGTCGGCGCTGCCGCCGCGCGATCGGGCGTGCGCAGCGGTGGCGCCTTGGGCGGCTCGGCGGCGCGCGGCGGACGCGGAATCACTGGTTCGGAGCGCGCCAGTCGCGGCGGTACCGGTTCGGTCCGCTCTGGCGTGAAGCCGGCGAGCGGATCAGTGCGACGCTCGGAGGCGGGCGCGGAGCGACGGACCTCGTCGGCAAAGGACGGGCGAGCCGGGCGCGACGGCAGCTCGGGCAGTTGCGGCTCCGCGTGATCGAAATCGGTGCGGGCGATCTCGCTCTCGTTCCAGGCGGCATCCGGCAGCGGCGCGACCCGCGGCGGGGCGGAATCGGCTGCGACCGCCGGGCGCGTCGACATCTGATCGCGTCCCGGACTCGCCCGCACGATATTCGGCTCCACGACGATATCACTCGGACCGCCGATCATCAGGAGATGCTCGACATTGTCGCGGCGAACCAGCACCAGCCGACGGCGGCCATCGACCGCCGCGGCATCGATCACTGCCAGTCGCGGCATTCGCCCGCGATTGGCATTGGCGCCGAGACGGTTTCCTCCGAAGCGGCGGACGAGCCACGCGGCGACGCCGATCAGCGCCAGCACGGCCACGAATGCGAAGACGAATGTAAGTGCCTGCATACTGGAGTCCCCGGCCATGGTGGCCATCCTCAGCTACCGCTATCAGTGAGCGCGAAACGACACTGCGGTTTGCGCGGCGAATCGCGCCCGAGATCCGCCTTATTCCTTAATTCCCCGCGGCTTGCAGCCGACTGTTCTATTAATAGACCAAGAATCGTTTGTCCCAAAACGACTTCTCAGCGCGCCGAACTGGCTCGGTCCGGGCTGGTTAACGCAGCTTTCGTGGCGAAAATGCGCTCGCCGGCCGCAATTGGGGCGTTCTCCACGGATCCATCGGCTCTTTTAACCCTCCGTTAACCATACACCGGGCAAATTCTGCCTACTTCTGGGGGCCCAGAGGTTAACGGAACCGCGCCAATGTCCATGAACGACCTCCCGATCCTGTCGGCGTTGCGCACCAAGATGCAGTGGCATCAGGAACGCCAGCGCGTGCTCGCCGAGAACATCGCCAATTCGGACACGCCGAGCTTCCGGCCCCGCGACCTGGTCGAGCCGAAGTTTGACCGGACCGGTTCCACAATCGGCGGCGGCATGGGGACGCTGGCGATGACGCAGACCACGGCCGCCCATATGGCGGCGTCGGGCGCACCCGACACGTTCGACAATGATCGCGGCAAGAGCGGCTTCCAGACCCGCCCGGCCGGCAACGCGGTCAATCTCGAAGACCAGATGCTGAAGGTATCGGCCAATCAGATGGACTACGCAGCCGTCACCTCCCTCTACAGCAAAAGCCTGCATCTGTTGAAGACGGCGATCGGCAAGGGCTAGGCCGCCTGAGGGCGGCGGGAGGATGTCATGGCAGATGAGATCAGCGATTTCGCCCGTTCGATGAGCATCGCGACCTCGGGCCTGCGCGCGCAGGCCGGGCGGATGCGGGTGATCTCGGAAAATATCGCCAACGCCGATTCGACCGCGCAGACCGCGGGCGGCGATCCGTACCGCCGCAAGGTACCGACCTTCTCCTCCGCGCTCGATCGCACGCTCGATGCCCAGGTGGTGTCGCTCGGCCGGGTGCGCCCGGATCGGTCGGCGTTCCGCATCAAGCATGAGCCGGGCAATCCGGCGGCGGACGCTTCCGGCAACGTCAAATATCCCAACGTCAATGCGCTTGTCGAAATGACCGACATGCGGGACGCCCAGCGCTCCTACGAGGCGAACCTCAACATCATCAGCGCGACGCGGCGGATGATCCAGCGCACGCTCGACATCCTCAAGTCCTGACACAACAAGAACAGCAGGGATCGTAGATCATGGCTTCACCGACAATCGCCGCCAACGCCTACGCCAACTTCGCCAAGATGATGGAGCGGGGTGGGCTTGAGAAGGCCGGCAATCCCGTCGCCGGGCCGTCGTTCGGCGAGCTCGTCAAGGACGCCGTCGGCAGCGTGATGGAGGTTGGCCGGAAATCCGATGCCCAGACCATGGCGATGGCCTCGGGCAAGGCGAATGTGATGGACGTGGTGACCGCGGTTGCGGACACCGACGTTGCGGTGTCGACGCTGGTCTCAGTCCGCGACCGGGTGATCCAGGCCTATGAAGACATCATGAAGATGCCGATTTGATTCACCGTCATTCCGGGGCGCGAAGCGAACCCGGAATCTCGAGGTTCCGGGTTCGATGCTTCGCATCGCCCCGGAACGACAAAACAAGGTGCAACAGCGAGAACTCCAAATGACCGGACCCGAAACCCTCGACGTGGCGCGCGATGCGATCTGGACCATCGTGGTGGTGTCGTCACCGCTGATGGTGGTCGGCCTCGTGGTCGGCGTGGTGGTGTCGCTGTTCCAGGCGCTGACGCAGATCCAGGAGCAGACTTTGGTGTTCGTGCCGAAGATCCTCGCGATCTTCGTCACACTACTGCTCGCGCTGCCGTTCATGGCCGACTCGCTGCACGCTCACATGATGCGGATTTCGTCGCGAATCATCGGCGGATGAGGCAGTAATGCTCCGGTCATGCGCATCGACATCTCGCTCCTGCCGGCGCTGGCCGCAACCTTCGTGCTGGTGTTCGCCCGCGTGGGCGCGATGGTGATGCTGCTGCCCGGCTTCGGCGAGACCAACATCCCGGCGCGGGTGAAGTTGTCGATCGCGCTGTTGCTGACGCTGATCATCCTGCCGCTGCATCGCAACGCCTATCATGTCGACGTCACGTCGATCGCCTCGATCGGAGTCCTGATGGTGCATGAGCTCATCATCGGCGTCGTGCTCGGCGCGACCGCGCGGGTGACGCTGTCGGCGCTCAACGTCGCGGGCTCCATCATCGCCCAGCAACTCGGCCTCGGCTTCGTCACTGCCGTCGATCCGACCCAGGGACAGCAGGGTCAGATCATCGGCAATTTCCTCACCATCCTCGGCATCACGCTGCTGTTCGCCACCGACACCCACTACCTCGTCATCGCGGCGCTGAGCGAGAGCTACCGCATCTTCTCGCCGGGCGAGGTGATGCCGACCGGCGATGTCGCCTCGCTCGCGACCAGCGCGTTTGCGGCCGCCTTCAAGATCGGCCTGCAATTGTCGGCGCCCTTCCTGGTGTTCGGCCTGGTGTTCAATATCGGCCTTGGCGTGCTGGCGCGGCTGATGCCGCAGATGCAGGTCTATTTCGTCGGCGTGCCGCTCTCGATCATCGTCGGCTTCCTGATCTTCGGCCTCGTGCTCGCGGCAATGATGGGCACCTATCTCGACTACTTCGTCGGCGTCATGCGCCAGCTCGCTCCGATGAACTAGGAGCCGGGATGGCCGAGGATACCGAAGACAAAACAGAAGACCCGACGCAAAAACGTCTCGATGAGGCGCTGGAGAAGGGCGATGTTGTCAAGAGCCAGGAGGTCAACACCTGGTTCGTGATCGCAGGCGCGACGCTGGTGCTGTCGACGTTTTCGGGCTCGATCGGCGGCGGCATCCTGATGCCGCTGCGCAACCTGATCGCCAATTCATGGATGATCCGCACCGACGGTGCCGGCCTGCTCCAGCTCACCCAATCGCTCGGCTATGCCGTGATTGCGGCGGTCGGCGTGCCGTTTCTGATGCTGGCGCTGGCGGCGATCGCGGGCAACATGATCCAGCATCGCCTCGTGTGGTCGGGCGAAAACCTCAAGCCCAAGCTGTCCAAGATATCGCCGGGCGCCGGATTGAAGCGGCTGTTCGGCAAGCAGGCGGTCGCGAACTTCCTCAAGGGCCTGCTCAAGCTGGTCGCGCTCGGCGCCGTCATGGTCGCGGTGCTGTGGCCCGATCGTTTCCGGATGGAAGCGCTCCTGCACGTCGACCCGGCCGAGCTGTTGCCCGCTGTCGTCGGCACAACGGTGCACCTGATGGCCGCGGTGGTTGCGATCCTCGCGGCGGTCGCGATCGGCGACTACTTCTTCCAGTACCGGACCTGGTACGAGCGTCAGAAGATGTCGCTGCAGGAGATGAAGGAGGAGTTCAAGCAGTCGGAAGGCGATCCGCACGTCAAGGGCAAGATCAAGCAGTTGCGGGTCCAGCGCGCCAAGAAGCGCATGATGGCCCAAGTTCCCAAGGCCTCGGTGATCATCACCAACCCGACCCACTTCTCGGTGGCGCTGGCCTACGACCGCAGCATGTCGGCGCCGGTCTGCGTCGCCAAGGGCGTCGATAATCTGGCTTTCAGGATCAGGGAGATCGCCAAGGAGCACGACATTCCGATCGTGGAGAACGTGCCGCTCGCCCGCGCGCTCTATGCCACCGTCGAAGTCGACCAGGAGATCCCGGTCGAGCACTATCACGCGGTCGCCGAAATCATCGGCTACGTGATGCGGCTGAGGCGCGGATTGTCCGGCCTGCGGTCGTAGAAACCGCCGGTTATCCGCGTGAAATGCGCGTAACTTGCGAAATTGCCGCCTGATGGACTTGGTTTTCGGGTCCGATTCAGGCACTCAGGAGCAGGCGGCCGGGGTCCGGACGCCTTCTCGATGCAGCCGAGCCATGTCTCTCCAGATGACTGCCGATTCCAACGATCATCCCGCGACCGAGCCGTTCGTGGCCCATGGACCGGTGCGGCGGGGCGGCAGCATCCTGCTGGTGCTCCTGATCGCCGCTGGTATCGTCGCGGTCGCGGTCTGGCTCATGACCATCGGCCGCAGTCAGGCGCAGCCTTATATTCTCGGCCTGCTGGCGCTGCTCGCGACCTTCGGGCTGTTCAACCTGTTCGCCTTTGCCGCCGGCATCATCCGCTTCTCCGACCGCGCCACCGACGATCCCGTGATGGGGCGCATCGCCGACCACGCGCAGGAGGGGCTGGTCGTCACCGACTCCCGCGGTCACGTGGTCTATTCCAACGCGGCGTATCTCGCGCTGACCGGCGCGGCCGGGCCGCAGGATGTCCGTCCGGTCGAGCGCGTCTTCATCGGCAATCCTGACGTCTCCGAGGCGGTGTTCCGCCTGCTGAAGGCGGCGCGCGAAGGCAAGCGGCAGCAGGAGGAGGTCCGGATCGCCGGCCATGACGGCAGCCAGGGCCGCTGGCTGCGGCTACGGGTGCGCCCGCTCGGCGAGGGCAAGCGCGACGCGAAATATGCGGTGTGGTCGATCGCCGACATCACGCGCGACCGCGAGCGTCAGGAGGATGTGTTCCAGGAGTTGCGCCACGCCATCGAGTACCTCGATCACGCGCCCTGCGGCTTCTTCTCGGTCAATCCAGCCGGCGAGATCGCCTACGTCAACGCGACGCTGGCCAACTGGCTCGACTACGACCTCGCCGAGATCGGCTCGGGCGGCCTGAAGCTGACCGACATCGTCTCCGGCGACGGCGCGGCGCTGTTGACCGCGATCGTGCCGGTGCCGGGCGAGGTCAAGACCGAGGTGTTCGACATCGACCTGCGGATGCGCGGCGGCAAGACCGTGCCGGTGCGGCTCTATCACAAGCTCGCATTTGGCGCCGATGGCGGGCCAGGAGCCTCGCGCACGCTGGTGATCAGCCGCGCCCGCGACGAGCATTCCGATCCGGAGCGCGCCGCTGAGGTGCGCTTCATGCGCTTCTTCGACCACACGCCGATGGCGATCGCGACCGTCGATCGCGGCGGCAACGTGGTCGGCGCCAATGCCCGCTACGCCAAGCTCGCGCAGGGCTTGAACGGCGAGGGCGGTGCGGCCAAGTCGATCTTCCGCGCGGTCAATCCGCGCGACCGCGGCCTGCTGATCGCCGCGATCAACCAGGCGGCCGAGGGGCAGGGCGATATCCCGCCGGTCGAGGTGATGCTCGACGGGCCCAAGGAGCGCTTCGCGCAGTTCTTCGTCACGTCAGTCGAGAAGAAAGACGAGCGCGACGCCGAGACCGCGATCGTCTACATGCTAGAGACCACCGAGCGGCGCACCCTGGAAAACCAGATCAACCAGTCGCAGAAGATGGAGATGGTCGGCCAGCTCGCCGGCGGCATCGCGCACGATTTCAACAACGTGCTCTCCGCCATCATGATGGCGAACGACTTCCTGCTGAACGCGCACAAGCCGACCGATCCGTCGTTCCAGGACATCATGCAGATCAAGCAGAATGCAACCCGCGCCGCGACGCTGGTGCGGCAACTGCTCGCCTTCTCGCGCCGCCAGACGCTGCGGCCGCAGGTGCTCGATCTCGGCGATGCGCTCTCTGACCTCACCATGCTGCTGCGCCGGCTGATCGGCGAGAAGGTCAAGCTCGACCTGGTGCACGGCCGCGACCTGTGGCCGGTCAAGGTCGACGTCTCCCAGTTCGAGCAGGTGATCGTCAACCTCGCGGTGAACGCACGCGACGCGATGCCCGACGGCGGCAAGCTGATCGTCCGCACCGCCAACGTGCCGACCGAGGAAGCCGCGCAGCTCGCCAACAAGGGCATGCCGGCGGCCGACTATGTGAAGATCGAGATTTCGGACACCGGCACCGGCATTCCGGCCGAGATCATCGACAAGATCTTCGAGCCGTTCTTCTCCACCAAGGAAGTCGGCAAGGGCACCGGCCTCGGCCTGTCCACGGTGTACGGCATCGTCAAGCAGACTGGCGGTTTCATCTATGTGGATTCCAGGCCGGGCGAGGGCACTACGTTCCGCATCTACCTGCCGCGGCACCGGCCCGAGCAGGAGGTCGTGCCCGAGGCCCATGCCGGCAACGGCGCGGCAAAGGACGCCGCCGTCGCATCCGAAGCCGCCAAGCCGAAGCCCGATCTCACTGGGCAGGGCACCATCCTGCTCGTGGAGGACGAAGACGGCCTGCGTTCGCTGAACGCGCGCGGCCTGCGCTCACGCGGCTACAGCGTGATCGAGGCCGCGAACGGCGTCGAGGCGATGGAGGCTTTCGACGAGAAGAACGGCGAGGTCGATCTCGTCGTCTCCGACGTGGTGATGCCGGAGATGGATGGGCCGACGCTACTCAAGGAGATGCGCAGCCGCAATCCGAGCCTGAAGATCATCTTCGTCTCCGGCTATGCGGAGGACGCGTTCGAGAAGAGCCTGCCCGAGAACCAGCAATTCGCCTTCCTGCCGAAGCCATTCACGCTGACCCAGTTGGTCGCCGCGGTGAAGGAAACCATGACGCTGCAATAGGATGTGCGCTCGCATCCACAAGGACCATAGTGTCACATCTCCGCGACTGAGGGCCGCAGCCGCGGGTCTCGTTTCCCGCTTCACTTTTACCCGGCCCTGCCCATGTTAAGGGCGCTTCCCCATGCTGGGGAATTCTCTGAGGAACCCAACATGAATTTCTCGCAACGCACGCGTGGAATTGTACGGGCGATCGCCGTCGCGATGGCGTTGGCGCTGCCCGTCGTAATGACCGTTTCGGCGGCCGACGCCCGCGTCGGCGGCGGGGGCTCGCGCGGTTCGCGCACCTTCTCGGCACCGCCGAGCACCAACACCGCGCCGGGCTCGGTCGCACCGATGAACCGCACCTTCAGCCAGCCTGGCAGCCCCAACGTCGGCGCGCCGGCGGCCAATTCGGGTGGCCTGTTCGGCCGTCCCGGCATGGGCCGCGGCCTGCTCGGCGGATTGGCCGCAGGCTTCCTCGGCGCCGGCCTGTTCGGCATGCTGTTCGGCGGCGGCCTGTTCTCCGGTCTCGGCGGCCTGTCCTCGATCCTCGGCCTGTTGCTGCAGATCGGTCTGATCGTGCTCGTAGCGCGGCTGGTGATGTCGTGGTGGCAGCGCCGCAATGCTCCTGCCTATGCCAGCGGTCCTGCCTCAGGCGTTGGCCCGCAGCCGAGTTCCCGCTCCGGTTTTGGCTTCGGCCTCGGCGGCGCCTCGAGCGCACCGGTCGAGATCGCGCCGGCCGACTACGAGACGTTCGAGCGGCTGCTCGGCGAGATCCAGACCGCGTGGTCGAACGAGGACATCGCGAAGCTGCACACGCTCGCGACGCCGGAGATGGTGTCGTACTTCTCGAAGGATCTCGAGGAGAACAAGGCCCGCAACGTCACCAACAAGGTGACCAATGTGAAGCTGCTGCAGGGTGACCTTGCGGAAGCCTGGCGCGAAGGCGACAGCGAATATGCGACGGTCGCGATGCGCTACTCGCTGGTCGACACCATGCGCGATCGCGGCACCGGGCGCCTCGTCGACGGCAGCGAGCAGCCGGAGGAGGTGACGGAGGTCTGGACCTTCGTGCGCCAGCGCGGTGGCCTTTGGGAGCTCTCGGCGATCCAGCAGACCAACTGATCGATTGCCTGGCAATGACGACGCAAGCGCCGCGGCTCGCCCCGCGGCGCTTTTGCTTTGCGCATTTCACGAGCTCATCGCTCAATTGGAATATCCCGCGCCGGTGCGGGTTGATGTCAGCGAACCACGATAACCATTGGAGGATGACATGAACGTCGTTGCCCGGATCGCCGTTCCCGCCTGTCTTGCGCTTGCCGTGGTCGCGCCGCCGGGGCTGGCGCAGACCGCCGACACGAGCTTCTTTGTGACCAGCCAGGGCATCGGCAATGGCGGCAATCTCGGTGGACTGGCCGGCGCCGACAATCACTGCCAGACGCTGGCGCAGGCCGCGGGATTCGGAGTGCCGAAAACCTGGCGCGCTTATCTCTCGACGCAGGCGGCCGATGGGCAGCCCGCGGTGAATGCGCGCGACCGCATCGGCAAGGGGCCGTGGAAGAACGTCAAGGGCATCGTGATTGCGAAAGATGTCGCCGAGCTGCACAGCGCCAACAACAATCTCACCAAGCAGACCGCCCTGTCCGAGAAGGGCGAGGTCCTCAATGGTGCCGGCGATACGCCGAACCGCCATGACGTGCTGACGGGATCGCAGGCGGACGGCACTGCGTTTCCTGCCGGTGAGGACCGCACCTGCAAGAACTGGACAAGCAGCACGCAGGGCGCCGCCATGGTCGGGCATTTCGACCGCAAGGGCCTGCGTGACGACGAGCCGTCAAAATCTTGGAACACATCGCATCCTTCGCGCGGTCCCGACGGCGGCTGCTCGCAGGCCGATCTGAAGAGCACCGGCGGCGACGGCCTGTTGTACTGCTTTGCGGCGAACTGATCCCGGATTGGCGCGTTGACGCCCGCGATAGCGCGCCGCAGATTGCGGGGCGCTATCGCAATTCGAGGCTTCTATTCACGCGCTCAGGGATCCTCCCCAAGGATCCTTCCAAGGATCACTCCCAAGGATCGTCCATGCATTATCAACTCTACTACTGGCCCTTCATCCAGGGCCGCGGCGAATATGTCAGGCTCGCGCTGGAAGATGTTGGCGCTGGTTATACCGACGTTGCGCGCGGCAGGGGCGGCACGGGCGCGATGATGAAGATGATGGAGGGGCAGAAGGGCACGCCGCCCTTTGCGCCGCCGTTCCTCAAGGCCGGCCGTCTCGTGATCGGGCAGACCGCCAACATCCTGCTCTATCTCGGCGTGCGCCATGGCCTGGCGCCGAAGGCCGAGGCCGGAAAGCTGTGGGTGCACCAGCTCCAGCTCACCATTGCCGACTTCGTGGTCGAGATTCACGACACGCATCATCCGCTCGGGCCGTCGCTCTACTACGAGGACCAGAAGGCGCCGGCGAGGAAGCGTACCGATGAGTTCTGGAAATCGCGCGTGCCGAAATATCTCGGCTACTTCGAGGATCTGGTGCACGCCAATGGCGGTGCCTTCGTTACCGGCCGTCGCGCGACCTACGCCGACCTGTCGCTGTTCCAGATCGTGGCAGGGCTACGCTACGCGTTCCCAAAGCGCATGGCGGGATTCGAGAAGAGGGTTCCGCGCCTCATCGCGCTGCACGACCGTGTTGCCGAGCGGCCGAATATCAAGGCGTACCTTGCGAGCAAGCGCCGGATTCCGTTCAACGAGGACGGCATCTTCCGCCGCTACAGGCCGCTAGATCTGTGAGCGGCAGCGCGCGGTCTCTTTTTCATCGTCATGCCCGGCTTGACCCGGCCATCCACGTCTTTGTCGCCGCGAAGATAGATGCCTCGAGTCAAGCCCCAGGGATATCGCATATGCCGCCTTGGGGGCGCTGCGCGCGTCCTCGGCCTCGTGGTTCGAGACGCGCCGCAAGCGGCGCTCCTCACCATGAGGGTCTACTATTGTGCCGCAAAACAAGACCTCATCCTGAGGAGCCCGCCGAAGGCGGGCGTCTCGAAGGATGGCCACAGGGCCTTTTCTCCCAGATGCAATTCCCCTAGGTCAAGCCCGGACATGACGGAGTGAGAAAGCCCGCTATTTGCTCCGCCCGTCCACCGGCGTCATCTCTATCTTCGCAAGGTCGATGCCGTCGATGCAGCTCACATTCACCGCCACCATGTCCGACCCGTCGGGTTTCTTGCCGCGGGCAAAAACCTCGACGCCGCAATCGATGCAGAACTGGTGACGGATCGCGTGGCGGTTGAAGAGATATTCCTTCAGGTTCTCCTCGCCGGCGCGAAGCTGGAAGCTTGGCGGCGGCAGGAAGGCAAAGTGTAGTCCCTTCTTGGTGCAGATCGAGCAGTTGCACGCGGTGACAAAAGCCATGTCGGTGGTGCATTCGAAGCGGACCTGGCCGCAATGGCAACCGCCGGTATAGGTCTTGCTGTCAGGCATGACGTGTCCTCACCAGAGCCCGGGGATCAGACGATAGCGCACCCGCATCGTGTAGTCGGCGTAGCCGGGCAGTCCCGCTGCCAGCGTGCGCTCCTCGATCCGGGTGCGCACCGCGAACATCAGGAAGAACACCGGCACGAAGGCAAGGCCCCACCATGAGCCGAGCATCAGCGGCACGCCGATGAGGAACAGCATGGCACTCGCATACATGGGATGCCGCACCACGGCATAGGGACCGGTCGAGATCACACGATGATCGCGCTCGGCCTGCACCTTCACCACCGGCGCGGCAAAGGAATTGGTCCGGAACACCCAGAGGATCAGGATCATCGAGACGAAGTACAGCACGACGCCAAGCAGCATCAGCGTAACGCCGGCATTGGCGCCATCGAACCGTCGATCGAGCCCCATCGCGACCAGCCAGATCACGACAAGGGCCATCAGCACCAGCATGAAGTACTTGTCCGCGGCGGGCTGCTCCTCGCGCGCCGTCAAGCGCATGCGTTCGGCAAGCAGCCCGGGATCGACTTTGGCAAGCCACAGGCCGCAGGCCGGGCCGAGCACGGCCGAGGCGATGAGATAGGTCCACGCGCCGGGCCAACGCAGCGTGCCGGCGGAGGCGAACAGCAGCGCGCCCATGCCGACGACGAAAAAGGTGTTTTGCAGGAGGACCTTGGTGATCATGGACGGCTCCGAGCGACTCTCGGGGACCTGATCATCGCATGCTTTCCCGTGAACCATACGTCCGCTGCCATCAACTTTCCGATCATCGGGGCTGTTCCCGCTTTGACAAATATATAAGCATATGCTTATATATTGTCATGACCAGTGCGATGCAGCTCACCAATGTTCTCAAAACCCTCGCGGACCCAACGCGGCGCGCGGTGTTCGAGCGGATCGCGCAGGAAGGAGAGGTGGCCGCGACCGGGCTGGTGCGCGGCTCTAAGGTGTCGCAACCGGCGGTGTCGCAGCATCTGCGCGCGCTGCGCGATGCCGGCCTCGTCGCTGAACGGCGCGACGGCAGGCACATCCACTATCGCGTGGCGCCGAAGGGGCTCGGCCCGCTGATCGACTGGCTCGGCCACTACCAGACGTTCTGGGCCGAGCGGTTCGAGAACCTCGAGAAACTTTTGAAGGAGACCGAGTGATGAGTGCGAAACATGCGATCACGGTCGAGAAGGTGCTGCCCCATGCACCCGAGACAATCTGGCGGACGCTGACGACCAGCGAACGGATCGCGAAGTGGCTGATGCCGAATGATTTCGCTGCCGCCGTCGGCCACAAGTTCAATTTCCGTACCGCGCCGATGGGTGACTGGGACGGCGTCGTGCATTGCGAGGTGCTCGACTGCGATCCGCCGCGCCTGTTGCGCTATTCCTGGAAGGGTGGCGCCGACAGCAATCCCGCCTACGGCTCGAAGCTCGACTCGGTCGTGACCTGGACGCTGACGCCGGTCGAGGGCGGCACCCATCTGCGCATGGTGCATGACGGCTTCGTGTTCCCAGGCAACCAGATCGCCTTCGACATGATGAGCCCAGGTTGGGGCAGGGTGCTCGATGGCATCGCGCGCGTCACTGCCGAAGCAGGAAGCTAGCGCAGCTCGATTCTAGTGAATCGGTGCTCACTCGCCCTTGCTGCGCCGGACCGTGATCGAGGCTTCGGTCTTGGTGCGCGTGCATTCCAGGTTGAGGCGGCGATAGCGCATCGTGATGGTGTTGCCGCGCAGGATGCCCATGCGCTTCAGGCAGCGGGAGGTGCCGGTCATGGTGTCGTCCTTCGGCACGGTGAACACCAGTGCCGTGGCGGAGCCGACCAAGTTGAAGAATTCCGGCTTCATCTTGCGGTCGGTCTTGGCGTAGAGCTCGATCGAGTAGTCCTTGCCGCGGCAGCCGAGCGACAATTCCTTCGCCGCCGGATGCGTCAGGTACGTGATGTTGCCGGCGGAGAAATTGATCTTCAGCCCTTCGATCTGGCCGGCGAGCTGCTTTGCGATATCCGCGCAGGGGTCGGCATGCGCCGGCGCGGCAGCAAAGGCTGCGGCTAGCGCCAGCAGCGCACCTGACACGGTGGAGCGAATATTGAACGGTGATCGTCCGGTCATGAATACCCCCGCGGCATGAAATGCGCGAAGGTTCATGCAGGCTCGCGCGCGGCGCGTCAATACGCCGTCAACCTCAGGTAATGTGGCGGACCAGCACTTTACGAGGTGCACTTGCCCTCGTGCGCCTTGGAGGTCCCGGCCGTCATGCGCTCGCAATCATTGCCATAGGTTTTGCCGTCGCAGCCGCACACAGGCTTGAAGATCTTGTTGCAGAACCTCGGCTTGCGCGTGCAGATGCCGGTCTGGTCGACGCGACCGCATGTCCCGGACCTGAACTGGCAGAACTGATCGGAGCGGCATTGGAGGCCCGCGATGCCGCCGCAGCGTTGGCCGAGGATGGCGGCGCTGGAGCCCGTCGACACCGCGATTAGCAATGCCAGCGCTGCGAATGAGGCGAAAAGCCCTGCCTTCATGATGGCCTCCTTCCGAATTCTGGCGTGCTCGCGGCCGGCAACCAGAGATTACATGGCCGCGAAGGATAGCACAGCGATTGCCGTTCCCTGCGCATGGCTGGGGGCAGCCGGCTTCCCTTTCCTTTGTCCGAAAAATGCTTAGAACGGCTCTATGTCGCCGGCGGCCGCCCTGGCCGATGCGGACTTTCGAGCAGACTTGCAGCCCAAAGAGCAGCCCATGAACGCCCCCACCGCCTTTCCCGACCAGCAGAAGCCCGTTCCGTCCTACAAGCACACGCCGCTGTTCCCGCTCGGCGCGGATACCACGCCCTACAAGAAAGTCACGAGCGATGGCGTGCGGGTCGAGAAGGTGCTCGGCAAGGACATGCTGGTGGTGTCGCGCGAGGCGCTGCGAGCGCTCTCGGAGGCCGCGTTCGGCGAGATCAACCATTATCTGCGCCCGGGCCATCTGAAGCAGCTCCGCTCGATCCTCGAGGACAAGGAAGCCAGCGACAACGACAAGTTCGTCGCCTTCGACTTCCTCAAGAATGCGAATATTGCGGCCGGCGGCGTGCTGCCGATGTGCCAGGACACTGGCACTGCGATCATCATGGGCAAGAAGGGCTGCAACGTCATTACCGACGGCGACGACGAGGCCGCGCTCTCTGAAGGCGCGCGCGACGCGTACTTGCGCCGCAATCTGCGCTATTCGCAGGTCGCTCCGCTGTCGATGTACGAGGAGAAGAACACCGCCAACAACATGCCGGCGCAGTGCGAGATCTATGCCGAGGGTGACGACGCCTACAAGTTCATGTTCATGGCCAAGGGCGGCGGAAGCGCCAACAAGAGCTTCCTGTTCCAGGCAACGCCTTCGGTGCTGACCAAGGACCGTCTGCTCGCCTTCCTGAAGGAGAAGGTGCTGACGCTCGGCACCGCGGCATGCCCGCCCTATCACCTTGCGATCGTGATCGGCGGCACCTCGGCCGAGCTCTGCATGAAGACGGTGAAGCTCGCCTCTGCGCGCTATCTCGATGCGCTGCCGACCCACGGCTCGGCCGACGGCAACGCGTTCCGCGATCTCGAGATGGAGCAGGAAATCCTCAAGATGACGCAGAGCCTGGGTGTCGGCGCGCAGTTCGGTGGCAAGTATTTCTGCCACGACGTGCGCGTGATCCGGATGCCGCGTCACGGCGCCTCGCTGCCGATCGGGCTTGGCGTCTCCTGCTCGGCCGATCGCCAGGTGCTCGGCAAGATCACCAAGGACGGCGTCTATCTCGAGGAGCTCGAGCACAACCCGGCGCAGTATCTGCCTGTTGTCGAGCAGTCGCTCGGCGGCGAAGTCGTGAAGATCGATCTCAACAAGCCGATGAAGGAAATCTTGGCGACGCTGTCCCAATACCCGATCAAGACCCGGGTCTCGATGACCGGCACCATGATCGTGGCGCGCGACTCCGCGCATGCCAAGCTGCGCGAGCGGCTGGAGAGAGGCGAGCCGCTGCCGGATTATTTCAAGAACCATCCGGTGTACTACGCCGGCCCGGCCAAGACGCCCGACGGCTACGCCTCCGGCGCGTTCGGCCCGACCACGGCAGGACGCATGGATTCCTTCGTCGACCAGTTCCAGGCCGCGGGCGGATCGATGGTGATGGTCGCCAAGGGCAACCGCGCGGTCGCGGTGCGCGAGGCCTGCAAAAAGCACGGCGGCTTCTATCTCGGCTCGATCGGCGGCGCCGCGGCGAACCTCGCCGAGCACTGCATCAAGAAAGTCGAGGTGGTCGAATATCCCGAGCTCGGCATGGAGGCGATCTGGCGCATCGAGGTGGTCGACTTCCCGGCCTTCATCATCATTGATGACAAAGGCAACGACTTCTTCAAGGAATTGAACCTGGGTTGAGGGTCACAGGCCTCGACGGGTTCTCCAGAGGTTGGGTCGCCGTCACGATCGACGGCGACCGGCGGAGTATTTCATTCCACGCTGATGTCGCGGACGCGCTGGCGGCTCCGTTCGATCGTGCCGGCATCGATATTCCGATCGGCATGACCGACGACGGCGCGCGCGCTTGCGATCGGCTGGCGCGCGAGAGGCTGCGGCCGCACGGCTCGCGCGTCTTCACCGGAGCGCGGCGCTGGCTCTGGCAGGAGTTTCGCGATCCCGACAAGGCGAACGAGGACGCGCTGCGCCGTGGCGAGACGCGCATCTCGCGTCAGCTTTGGCACATCGGGATCAAGATCATGGAGGTCGACGCGTTTATGCGCGCAAATCGCACGCGCGACATCCGCGAGGTTCATCCCGAGCTGGTGTTCCTGCGCTTGAATGGCGGCAAGCCGCTGCCGCGCAAGAAGTCGGAAGAGGGCGATGCCCTTCGCCGCAAGCTGCTCAAGCAGGAGGGCTTTCGCGAGATCGATCATTGGCTCGGCGATGGGCGGATCGGCACCGGCGCAAAGCGCGATGACGTGCTGGATGCGTGTGCCGTTGCGCTCGCCGCACATGAGCCTCACGGCTGCATTCCCGAAGGAGCGCCGCTAAACGACGCGTGCGGTTTGCCGATGCAGATTTGGTTCTAGCGCCGGCGTCGTTCGCAACGATCCGGCCGTGCATGCGCCGGATACTAATGAGGGCCGCGCCGGTGATCGGCGCGGCCCTCGCGCGTGACGGAATGTCCGATGACTCAGGCGCGGGTGCCGGTGAACGGGAAGTTGCCCATCGGGCCGATGCCCATCTCGCCGGAGATGCTGTCGCCGGTGATCTTGCCGCTGAAGTCAAGCGTCAGCGGCATCGGGTTGGTGATCGAAACCTTCCAGGCGACGTCGTCACCGTTCACGGTGCCATCGAAGATGTCGGTGGAATTGCCTTCGGCGCCCTGCGTGCCCGTGAGCGTGCCGCCGGCGGCCTTCAGCGACAGCGTCGCCTTGCGCTCGCCCATCGGCGTCGTCATGGTGAGATTCCAGTTTCCGTCCACCGCCATTGATGTCTCCCCTCGAGATGAAAAAGCGTGCGGGGCGGTATAACTCATATCGCCGCGCAAGCCTAACCCTTTGCGCCTGCGGTGATCAGGCGCGGGCGGCGGCGCGCAGCCGGTTCGTGATCAGGACGCGGAAGGCGAGATACTGGATCGCGAAGGCTGCGACCTTGGCGCCGGCTGCAACCACGGTCACATAAGTCGCCCATAGCTTCATGTCGCCGGTCGCCGCGACGGCGATGGTGCCAGCGCCGAGGGCGAACATCAGCACGGCCCAGGCGAAGCCTGCGGCGGTGACATATTCCGGGATTACCTCGACGACCCGCGGCGGCATGTAGCGCAGCATCCAGCCGCGCTTGAGCATGATGGCCCCGATCGCGACATGCGCGATCGCGGGCTTGGCGAGCACGAAGCGGGGATCGCTGGTCAGCAGCGTCGCCGTGCCGAGCACGATGACGAGCGCGAGGCTCGCCCAGGTCATGAAGCCCAGCGGCTCACCCCTGATCCGCGAATAGACCGCCTGTGCGATTGCGCCTGCGATCGCAACGCCGGTGGCGAGCAGCACATTGTCGGTGGCGAGATAGACCGCCAGGAACACGATGGTGGAGAGGAAGTCGCTCGCGAGCTTGGCCAATACGCTCTTCATCGTCGTGCCTTCCGTTTCCCCTGGCGCTCGATCGTTGTGGTGGTGCGCTCGTCGCGTCGTGCGGCGTGAGTTCTGATGCACTCAGAACCGAAATGTTATGGTGAGGGCAGGGCGTTGGCCGGGGGGCGCGCGGTCCCTGGCCTTGCGATATTCCGGATACCATTTGGTGAAGTAGATTGCGCTGTTGCGCACGGCGAAGGCGATCAGCAGGCCCGACCACAGCGGCAAACCGGGCACATAGAGCACGGCCATGTTGCCGACCGCCATCAGCAGGAATGCGCCGGTCCAGGTCCAGGTGAGCAGGTAGTTGGTGGGCACGAAGCCGGGATGCTGCATGGTCTCTGCGTCGACCATTTCCCGCGCATATTGCAGCGTGAAGGGGTGGCGGAATGCGATCGACAGCAACGCCACCGAGAGCAGGCCAGCGTTCACGGCGAAGCTCACCGCGTTGATGCTGAGTGTCGCATCGATGAAGGTGAGATAGCAGCCGATCGCGGTGAACACGGTCACCGAGCCGACGGTGAGGATCTTGATGGTGCGGCCGCGCGCGATGTCGAGCGCGATCACGGCAAGGCAGATCAGGGCGGCGCAGAACAGGCTCACGGTGGCCGACGTCAGTAGCGACAGCAGGGCGAGGACACCGTAGGGAGCGAGGATCAGGAAGATCGTCATGAGAGCCTCAAAGGCCAATCTTTACACCGTAAAGATAGCCTATGGGTGGATCGCGAGGTCGTCAAGCGAAATCTTTACAGTGTCAAAATCGTGAAAGGGGCCGCGAATGGACGAGGAGGTCAGCGGCCTAGCGGCAATAATCCTGACGGCGCGTCTCGCGCCGCCCGGAATGTCTGATGGCGCGACGGTCCAAAAGCGACGAACGACGAGGCTATTCCGCCGCGACCCAGTTGCCGTGGAATCCATCCGGCACGCGATGGCCGAGATGCACCAGCGCCGCCGGACCGGCTTCGACATCGGTCGCGTTGAACACGGCGAGGTCGCTGCGGTTCTCGCGCGCGCGCCAGACCACGGCGAGCAGCCAGCCATCGCCCTCGGCGGCATCAGGACCGCGCTCGACGAACACCGGCTCGGAGATCGTGTCGCCGGCCGGCAGCAGATAGTGGCCGCGCCGCTTGCCCTGGCCGTCAACGTGGACGATGCCCGACAGTGCGCCGAACATCGGCAGATCGGGATTGGCGCAGGCGTACCAGCCGTGATGGCTCGTCATACCGGCACGGCGGTCGTCGACGCGGGGGAATTCGCCGGTGAGGTCGTCGAGATAGGTCTGCGTGAAGCGGTCGGTGTTGCCGTCGAGATCGAAAGTCCAGCGGCAATAGCGCGCGCGATTCTTCTTCGGATCGGTCGGCGAGCCGTCGGGATGGTTGAACAGCGGCGCCTCCTCGAACTGCATCACGTCGGCGATGATGCGATTTCCCTCTTCCCACGCATGCATGACGTGAAAGACGTAGCAGGTCTCGGCACGGAACCAGACGATGTCCTTCGACGCGCCGCTGCGCTTCATTACGCCGACATAGGCGCCTTTCTCCGGCTCCCAGGCGTAGGGCGCCTGTCCACGCATCGCGCGTTGCATGCTGCCGGTGATCGGCAGGATCGGAAACAGCACGTGGTTCTCGGTAACGATGAAGTCGTGCACCATGCTGGCATAGGGCGCCTCGAAGCGCTCGAACCGCGTCACCATGCCGGACGAATTGACCGCGCCGTACGACAGCGCCGGCGTCAGCGGGCCTGCGGCGTTGTAGCCGAAGAACACCAGTTCGCCGGTTGCGGGATCGATCTTCGGATGCGCGGTGAAGGGACCCGAGATCGCGCCCTTGTAATCGCAATAGCCAAGACGATTAAGCGTACCCGGCTCGATCTCGGTCGGCAGATGGCCTTCCTCGAGCGCAAGCAGGCGGCCTGCGTGGAAGATGATGTTGGTGTTGGCGACGCCGCCGTCGGTCGTGGTGGTGGCGGGCGCGTCGGCGAGCTTGCGGCCAAAGCCGCCGAACAGCGCGCGGCCGGCGTCGTGCTCGGCCTGCCATTTTGGCGTGCGAACCCAGCGGTTGCGGTAGCTGGCGCGGCCGTTCTCGAGATGGAAGGCGTGCAGCATGCCGTCGCCGACGAACCAGTGTGCACCCGGCGCATCGAACTGCGGGTTGGGGCCGTTGCGATAGAGCGTGCCGTTCAGCTCGCGCGGCAGGTCGCCCGTGATCTTCAGGAATGGTGCGTCAGCTTCAAAGGGGATCGGCGCCAGATTGGTTCGCGCCGCATTTGACGTCACCTGGTCAAGCATCTCACGCCTCCTCCATTTTATCTTTACATCGTAAAGATATTGATAGGAGCGAGCATCGTGAGCGTCAAGCAAAATCTTTACACTGTCAAAATCGCGTCATATAAGAGGGCCATGGCTAGATTCTCCAAGGAAAACAAGGCGAGCCGACCGGCGCCGAGGCGTGCGCGGCGGGCCGCCCGCGTTGCGGCCGATCGTCCCGCCCCGCGGCGGCGTGCGGGCGACGCGCCCTACCATCACGGCGATCTGCATGAGGCGCTGTTGAAGGCCGCCGAGCTGGTGCTCGAGCGCGACGGGCTGGCAGGCCTGACGCTGCGCGCGGTGGCGCGCGAGGCCGGCGTATCTCACGCCGCGCCGACGCATCATTTCGGCGATCTCACCGGGCTCGTCAGCGAGCTTGCCGCGATCGGCTTCCGCCAGTTCAACGAGGCGATGATCGCCGCCGGCGCGACCGGCTCAACGCCGAGCGAGAAAGGGCTGGCGCGCGCCAAGGCTTACATCGCCTATGCGCAGACGCATCCCGGCATGTACGGGCTGATGTTCCGCACCGAGCGGCTCGACATGAAGCGGCCGTCGCTACATGAGGCGGCCAATGCCTCGTTCGCCGGGCTCGCCGGCTCGATCGGCGAGAGCCGCCAGGAGCAGATCCGGGAAACGGCGCTCTCGCTCGATCAGGCCGCGGCGATCGTCCGCGCCTGGTCGCTGGTCCATGGCTTCACGATGCTGCTGCTCGACGGGCGGCTGACCGACGTGCTCAGCCGGATGCCGCCGGGCAGCTCGCTCGACATGTTGTTCGAGGCGATGCTGAAGGGATCTGTCAGCAAGGCGCCTGGCTGTTAGCAAAGCGCTTCTAGCGCCTGGTCAGCGCGGTACTCCGGCCGCTCTGGCCGATGGTCTTCACCGCGTCTTTGTCGCACTGGAAACCCCGGGCGAAATCGTCTGCGGCTTGCCGCGCCAGCTCGTTGGCGTTGGGATTGGCCGCGACATCGATGTAGGCGACGTGACAGACCGCGCCGGGCGGCAGCCGCGTCACGGCGAGCATCGCCCGGTTTCTGGGGCTACCGCTCTTGTCCTGTTCGCTGTTGTCGGCGATCAGCCAGCGCTGAATGATAGCGAACGGCTTGCCGTCGGCCGCGCGCCACTCGACGGTATCGCCGGTCGAGCTGAACGGGCCGAACCAGGCTTGTGCAGCCGGCTCCTTGGCCGCCGCCTCACGGTTCCGGCCGACAGAGACCACCTCGCGCAGATCGCCCTCGTTGATCAGCACCACAAAGCCGGACTTTCCTGGACAGACCCGGCTCGCACTGCCGTCCTCGTCGTTGGGCTTGCCGATCATGCGGCAGTCCTTCGGCGCGGTCGAGGTATAGAAGCTGCTGATCGTTTCGGCACCGGCCGGACCGGCATTTGCGCTGACGAGCGCCACAACGGCTGTTGCAAATGTGAGGTATTTCATCGGGAAAGCCTGCGATCCGGACCTACTTGTGTGTCTGACATGTACAATCTGGGGAAGGTTCAAGAGACACGCGGGAAAGGCCTGACAGGCGCGCGGAATCGTCCTAGAAGGGCGGCTTCGCCATTTCTGTCGCTTACGCCTTGCGTGCCGTAGCCTCGATCATCATGCCCACGATATCACCGAACAAGCCTTATCGCGTCGGCCGGTCCCGCACCGGACTTGGCCTCTTCGCCACCAAGCCGATCAAGAAAGGCACCAAGATCATCCGCTATTTCGGGCCGCTCTTGGACTCGAAAAAGAAGGATGAGGACGCGATCGAGAACAAATATCTGTTCGAGCTCACCAATCGCTGGACCATCGACGGCTCGATCCGCGAGAACATCGCTCGCTACATCAATCACGCCTGCAGGCCGAACGCGGAGTCCGACGTCAAGCCGCGCAAGCGCAAGGTATTCATCCGGGCCATCAAGAACATCGAGCCGGGTGAAGAGATCAACTACGACTACGGCACCGATTATTTCAAAGCCTATCTGAAGCCGATCGGCTGCAAGTGCGACGCCTGCGAGAAGAAGCGCAAGAAGAAGCGGGCCGAGGCGAGGGCGGAGCGGCTCCGTCTCAAGGAAAAGGCCGAGCGGAAAGCGAAGCGCAAGGCCGAGAAGGTCGCCCAGGAGAAAGCCAAGGCTCGGGCGAAGGCGAGCGGCGCCAAGGCCAACGGCAAAGCGCTGAACGGCAAGCAGTTGAATGGCCACAGCCTGACCAGGGCGGCGGGCAAGAAGGCAACGGCCTCGAAGCGTGGCGCCGCGCGGGCGCTGCAAGCCTGATGACCAGAACGGACCTCTAGCCGCCCGGCCGGCGCGCCGAGCGCGGCACCGGGGCATTGCCGAAGTCCACCGTCGAGCGCTGAATGATCGTGCCGTGCTCGTCGATGACGAGACGGAAACGCCGGGTGTCGGAGAAGAATGTCAGGCGATGCCGTCCCTGGTCGGCCTCTATCCCGCGCTCCGACAGCGTCGTGATCCTGCCCTCGCGCATCCCGGCCTGCAGCAGCGGAACCGCGATGCCGAGCCCCTCCGCGACAATAGCGGCGTCGACTTCGAACGCGCCGTCTGCGAATGCGATCGTCTTCATGACACTCTCACAGGATGGCGGGAGAGGACCGGCAGGTAAGCGCATTCCGCGAGCGTCGTTCCGTCGAGCTCGCGCAGAAAGGCCTCGCGCGCCGCGGCGAGCTTCGCCTTCAGCCGGCAGCGCGGCAGCAGCACGCAACCTCCACCATCGTCCCTGAAGCATTCGACCAGCGCGCCGTCGCCTTCGAGCGCGCGCACCACCTGGCCGAGCGTGATGGCCTGCGCCGGCCGCGCCAGCGAAAACCCGCCGCCCACGCCGCGCTGGGTGGTGACGAAACCGGCCTCGGCGAGGTCGCGCACCACCTTGGCAAGGTGATTGCGGGAGATGCCGAATTCGGCCGCGATCTCGCTGGTCGCAAATGACCGGTTGGGCTCGCCGGCCAGCCGCATCAGCGCGCGAAGCGCAAAATCCGTGAACGATGTCAGGCGCATGGAAGCCCTTCGAAATCAGCACTTGGCGGATCAGCTATAGCAGTCTAAATGGGCATTTGAAATACCTATTTAGGATGTGAACCATGACAGGAGCAGAGCGCCGCGAGCAGATCACCGCCGAGATCGTCGCGCGCACCGGCATCACCGAGGCTGTCATCGAGCGGCTGGTGCACGCCTTCTACGCGAAGGTCCGCAAGGACCCGATGATCGGACCGGTATTCGACGCCAGGATCACCAATTGGGAACCGCATCTGGCGCAGATGTGCGCGTTCTGGTCCTCGGTCGCATTGATGACCGGCCGCTATCACGGCACGCCGATGGTCAAGCATATGCCGCTGCCGATCGATGCCGCGCATTTCGACCGCTGGCTCGAACTGTTCGAGGCGACCGCAGCGGAATTGTGCACGCCCGTGGCGGCCGCGCATTTCGCCGACCGCGCCCGGCGCATTGCCGCGAGCCTGGAGATGGGCGTCGCCAGCGGGCAGGGCGTCATGCTGGCGGTCGGCGAGCGTTACAGGCGGAGCGAAGCTGGAGCAGCGCAATGAGGGACAGAGCGAAAGTGGTCGCGCGTGCCATCGACAGCACGGTGGCTCAACAGGACCAGGCCAATCCGTTTTGCGGCAGCAGCCTCATGCCGATGCTGATCCTCGGCCTGGCGTTGACCTTTGCAGGCATGATCGTTGCAGTGGCGCTGAGCTGACAAGCGAAAACGGCCGCCGCTTAAGCTGCGTCGGCCGCTGATCAGGTCTCGCATTCGGCTTACGCCGCGACTGTCCCGCCGCTCCGGCGCAAGCCGATGTATTGCAGCTCGGCGAACAGGCCGGTGGCGATCGCCTGCGCCACTATCACGATCGTGCCGAGCAGGTTCGGCGACACCGCGCCCGAGAACAGCAAGGCGATGCTGGCGAGCGTCCAGGCGGCGTTGCCAATGATCACGATCATCACCAGCATCCTCGGCACTGAGATCCGCGTGCCGAGCCAGCCGACCAGCAAGGTGTAGGCGATCAGGAACAGGCCGGTCTCGCGCAACAGCGCCTCCGGCAGGTTCAGGAACGGCGCCAGCACGCCGGCATCAAGCGTCATCGCGACCGCGGATAGGCCGCTGAAGACGGCGTCCGCGAGCAGTGCGCGGCGCAGGAACTGGGACAAATGGATCATGGCAGTCTCCTCTCGTTGGGATTGAGTTGTCAGCCGAACCAGGACCTGAGCTGACGCCACCGGCGGAGCGGGCAGAGCGCGCGGCCGACCCTCGTCTCCACCGCCTGCACTTGTGCGACCACGAACACGCCGGTGTCGTGCACGAGCGGCTGGGGCATGTTGAGGCTCCGCGCCAGCAGCCAGGTGGCCAGATGAACCAGCCACGGGACGAGGACGGCAGCGGCGCGAATAAGGGACAGCATCAGCATGGTCATCTCCTGTGGTTGCGAAGATGACCCGCCGCGCTCGCCAATTCGATTACCTCAGGCGTAATGGAGATTGGCTCTTAACTGTTTGACTTGGCGAAGCTTCTGTTTGCAGTGCCTGTCCAAGGCCAACGATAAGACCAGACGGATCAGCTCCGCGCCACCGCACGGCACAATCCCGTTTGGAACGACCAATCCGCCTCCGGCTTGTTCATGGCCCACGTCGGCCGCTGGTCTTCGTGGCCTGGCCGGTCCCATCTCCGCAACTCATCTCCGCGTGCCACGAGAGCCGGGCTTTGTGGCGCTTAAGCAGGGGTCATAGACATGCTCGGATTGGCAATTCTGTTCGCTGCGCTCGGCTTGGGTTTCTTGGCAGGCTACGGGACCCGAGGCGTCGTCTCTCGCAGACGACGGGCTGAAGTTCTCGCGTATGCGACCTATTTCGAGCCTCTGCCCAATCCTTCACAGACCGACATTCACGCTGATCGGCCATCATCGGCAAATCAGCCAAGGACCTCGGTCATGATCAGAGCCTTGGCGAACTTGGCTGACGGAGTGAGCTTCGCGGTGGCCTTGGATTTTGCCTTGGCGCTGTTGATGATCCTGTTGTTGTCGAGCCTGCTGCAACGTTAGCGACCGATGGTCGTGGCTCGACGGCCGCTCCCAGCCAGGCCGTCGACCGATCGGACCACCCCCTACCTGAGTTTCCCCAATCTGCAAGAGGTTCTGCACACTCCGCGAACGCTCCGGACGCTTCAGGGCACGATCGCCGGCACGCGTTTACTTACCTCAGACGTAATGGAACGAGCGAAACCCGCATGATAGGTTTTGCACCATGAACGCACACGCATCCACGGCGCGGGCCGAGCCCGCAAGACCCATCCATATCGGCGAACATCTGCGCGAGTGGCGGCAGCGCCGCCATCTCAGCCAGCTCGACCTTGCCGTCGACGCCGAGATCTCGGCGCGGCATTTGAGCTTCGTCGAGACGGGCCGCTCGGCGCCGTCGCGCGAAATGGTCCTCAAACTGGCGGAGCGATTGGACGTGCCCTTACGCGAACGCAATGTGCTGCTGGTCTCCGCTGGCTTCGCGCCGGCGTTCCCGCAGCGCTCGCTGGACGACCCGGCGCTGAAATCGGCGCGCGAGGCGATCAACCTGGTCCTCAAGGCGCATGAGCCCAATCCGGCGCTCGCCTATGACCGGCACTGGAATCTGGTCTCGGCCAACCGCATGGTGGCGCCGCTGCTCGATGGCGTGCCGCAGCGCCTGCTCGGCCAGCCCTTCAACATCCTCAAGCTCGCCTTCCATCCCGAGGGGCTGGCGCCGCGCACCGTCAATCTGCCGGAGTGGGCCGCGCATCTGCTGGAGCGGTTGCATCGGCAGTGCGAGGCGACCGCCGATCCGGAGCTGCTGAAGCTTTACCAGGACCTGAAATCCTATCCGATCCCGGCGCGCTCGGCGCCGATCACGCCGGACAACAACGTCGCGATCCCGTTCAAGCTGCGCCACAATGGCGAGGTGCTGAGCTTCATCTCAACCACCATGGTGTTCGGCACGCCGGTCGATGTCACTTTGCAGGAACTGGCGCTGGAAACCTTCTTTCCGGCCGACGAGCTGACCGCGGAGCGGATGCGGCAGATGGCAGCCAGTATGAAATAGCGGCTTGTCTCGGGGCGCTTTCGCCTTAACTTTGGGGCTCCATTTCGCGAGGAGCCCTGCCATGAGCGACCTGAAGCCGCTTCGCCTCGACATCGTCTCCGACGTCGTGTGCCCCTGGTGCTACATCGGCAAGCACCGCATCGAGGATGCGCTCAAGCTGGTGCCCGATGTGCCGGTCGAGGTGCACTGGCGGCCGTTCTTCCTCAACAATTGGGTGCCGCGCGAGGGCATCAGCCGCGAGGACTATCTCACCGCCAAGTTCGGCTCGGTCGAGGCCTACAAGGGCATTGCCGGCCGGGTAGTCGCGGCCGCAGGCGAGGAGGGGCTGAGCTATCACCCCGAGCTCGTCAAGCGCCAGCCCAACACGATCGACTGCCACCGCCTGATCCATTGGGCCGGAGCCAACGGCAAGGCCGCCGAGATGAAGCAGCGTCTGATGGAATTGTATTTCCGTGATGGCGGCGATCTCACTGACACCGATGTGCTGGTTCAGGCGGCGAAAGATGTCGGGCTCGATGCCGATGACATCCGCAAGCGCCTTGCCACCGACGAGGACACGGACCTCGTCACGGCACAGGCCAAGGAAGCCTCCGACAAGGGCATCTCGGGCGTTCCGACCTTCGTGTTCGCGCAGAAGTACGCGATCTCAGGCGCGCAGCCGGCCGAGCAGCTCGCCCGCGCCATCCGCCAGGTCTCGGCCGAGATCAACGCCGAGGCGGCGGAGTAGCTCGCCATCCTTCCTCAAAGCCCGGCTCATGCCGGGCTTTTCGTTTGCACCAAGATCAATCAAAGACAATCAGGGAGATCAGCATGATCTATGAGCTGCGGACCTACACGGTGCGCCCGGGCGGCGTCGGCGACATGGTCAAGTTCGCGAGCACGCTGTCACGCGACATCCGCGCCGATCATTTCGGCAAGCTCGAAGGCTACTGGATCACCGAGATCGGCCCGCTCAACCAGGTCATGCACATGTGGAGCTATGCCGACCTCAACGAACGGACCCGGCTGCGCGGCGAACTCGCCAAGAATTCCCGTTGGACCGGCGAGTACATTCCGGCGATCCGCCCGCTCTTGGTGCGCCAGGAAGTCCGCCTGCTCAACGCGATCATTGCGCCGATCGCACCGGCCACGTCAGGCAATGTCTACGAATTCCGCAACTATCGCGCCAAGCCCCTCGGCGCCGCCAAGCAATGGCTCGACCTGGTCAAGGGCGTGCTTCCGGCGCGCGAGAAATACTCGAAGATCGTCGGCCTCTGGCAGACCGAGACCGGGCAGCCCAACGAAGTCTGCCACATCTGGGCTTATCCCAGCCTCGACGCCCGCGCTGAGGCGCGGGCCAACGCGATGAAGGATCCGGCCTGGCTGGAATTCCTGAGCAAGGGCACGCTGCTCCTGGAAGAGATGCACTCCACCATCATGCTGCCCGCGCCGCACTCGCCGTTGCAGTGAGGGGAGCGGTGGTCGTCTGCATTACAATAGCCAGGGCGGTATTGCGTTGCGCGATGCTGCCTCCTGCAAGAAAGCGAACTGCTCTGAGCCGTCCTCAAAGGCCGTGACCGCATCGGCCAGTTGGTCGAGCTCGGCGAGCGCCCCGGTGCCCAGCACCTTGGCGGTGAGCGGAGCGTCGCGCCATGTATCCCATGCCGACACTTCTCGGTTCGTCAGCGACAGAACATCCCGATGAAGGTTGACGGAAAGAAACCAGAATCCCGTGGTGCCTCCATGCCCGAACGCTTCTGCGGCGACGCTGTTGTCTCTCGCCGACAGCCATGCCCGCGCCGCCGTTATGAACGCGCCAGGCGGCAGATCAGCGCAATCGAAGGTGATCCCGAGTTGATCCACTTGAGGCCGATCGAGTTGCGCGTCGACCTGCACCCAGCGCATCGTGCCGGGCGACCAATATTCGCAGATCCAATGGTCCTGGTAGGTATCGGCAGCAAGATACGCGGCAAAACCGCATCGGACACGGGCCGGGATCGCGCGGCTTCGCAGCATGCTGCAAAGCAGGAGAGCGTAGTCACGACAGGTGCCGAAAGTGCGTTTGAGCGGCGGGCGTGCTTCTGTGAGCGATCCGGGGAAGGAATCCTCTATCAGTCTCAATCGATCGGCGACCGGGCGTGTCGCCCGGGTCAACGGCACGTCAGCCGGAATGCCGTATCGCTCCGCCCATGACACGTGAACGATCAATCCCGAGACGATATCGCGCAACTGCGGGACGGTATCGGGCAAATCACGATACAGGTCGACTAACCCCCCGGGGTCGGTCCGCTCGTCTTGCCGGACATAGAGGTCCTGCAGGTCCGCGGTCTCGCCCGATCGCATCTGCATCGTCTGCCCTCACGAGGTCGTGGGAGAGCGTATCCGCCCCGGCTGTTTCTTGTAAGGGGCAGTGGGCGCTTAGCGCATACAGGCCGGGCCGATAGGGGGCGCTCGCCGACGACACATGGACAGCCAAAAAGCCTCATCCGATGCTTCCATCGGATGAGGCTTCCAAGGGCTGCGCCGTGCTGAGAACCGGCGCGTCGCAATGCTAGTTGGCCCGGCTGACACTGACCTGACGGCGGAAGCTGTTTGTTTCGCGCTGTGTCTGCATGGCTACGAAAGGGTAAACCGTCGGCAGCGGGCGAGAAGGCCAGCCGTCCGCGCGGTTTTGCCTCCTATCGCACGCCATACCGTTTGAACTCGTTGGCTATGGTGCCGCGGATTGCCTTTGCCGCTGAGATGTCTGCATTGCCCCCGGCCTTGTTGCCCTGTTTGAGCTCGGCAAGCCCGCGTCCATAGAGCGCACTCGCCAGCTTCGGGTCCAACCGGAGCGCGGAATTGTAATCATCGATCGCCGCTGACATCTGGCCCATTTTCAGATGGACCAGGCCGCGCGAGTCATACGTCGCGGCGTTGCCGGAATCCGACTGAAACGCCTTGTTGCAATCCTCCAGCGCCGCCTTCAGTGCTCCGAGCACAGCTCGGGTCCAGCAGCGTCCGTTCCACACGCCCGCCAGATTGGGCGCGAGGCGAATTGCTTCGTCGTAATCTCGCGATGCGCGATCGTAATCGTTCTTTTTCAGGCGGGTTTCGGCGCGGTTGGCGAAGGCTTCCCCGTAGTTGGGATTGAGCCTGATTGCATGATCGAAAGCGCCGATCGCGAGATCGTATTCGCCCTTCTTCAGGAACGCCACGCCGCGATTGTTGAACGGCTTGACGTACTTTGGATCGAGCTTGATCGAGCTGTCAAAATCCAGGATGGCGCGATCATAGTCGCGCTCCGCGGCATAGGCGTTGCCACGATTGTTGTATGCGATAGCCAAGCCGGTCGTCGTCATGTCCGCGCCGGCATCGATGAGCGCCGTGCAACCGTTGATGCGAGCTTCGAATGGCGTGCGGTTGAGCCCGTTGCAGAGCTCAATGTTGCGGAGATAGCCATCTTTTTTCGGGTCTTGCGCCGGCACAGGTGACGCGAGCAGCAGCACGACGACAAACGACGCCAGACCTTCGCTGACAGCACGAATGCCCACGTCAGGCTTCCCGATTCTGGAATGTGCGGCCGCTGAGGCCCGCAAGTCGGCCATCTGAAGCCCCACTCTTCAGCATCCCCGGCAGATGCGGGGATTGAATGTGCGGTCGACCTTTTGCTCCGCAGGCTGCGTCGCGGGTGCCTTGAGCTTTTTCACAATCCTGGCCTTGCCCTCCTCGATGAGCGTTGCAAATTTGACCGTTCCGTCATCCGATATTTCGACGTGTGGCGTGGTGCCGCGAATTCCCATCGTCGCGACAGGCGTGTCGATCTTCATGTCGCCGGTCTTTGCGATGTTGCCGGCAACAAACGTGAACGTTCCCTTGGTCAGGGTGAGCAAGCTCGAATTCGACTTTCCGTGTGGGGCGTAGACGTATTCGGTCAATGCCATGCGGGCATTGCGCGACAGGTTGAACGAGGTGCCATCGGCAAAGTTGATGCCGACCCGGCCATCGGCTCCGGTCTGGACCACGTCGCCCAAATAAACGAGATCGCCGACCTTGGTCTCGGACGCTTGACCGGACACATTTGCCTGAACGACGACGGCATTCACATGTTCGATCGTGACCGAGCCGGCGACAGCGACGACTTTCCCGATCGGCGTCGACGAAGCGTCCTGAGCGGCGGGTTGGCCTGAATCGACCTGTGCTTGCGCTGGAGCAGGCGCCAGGCTTGCCAGCGCCAAAGCGAAACTTGCGGCCAATACGTTCATCGAATGCATGCGCATGATCCCCTCCTTCTCGAGAAGATCTTATGGTGTGGCGCTCGACGGTGATCGACCTTCGAGCCAAAATA
The DNA here is from genome assembly GCF_045571475.1 of Bradyrhizobium sp. ORS 86. NCBI lineage: Bacteria > Pseudomonadati > Pseudomonadota > Alphaproteobacteria > Hyphomicrobiales > Nitrobacteraceae > Bradyrhizobium > Bradyrhizobium sp. ORS 86. The sequence goes on from NZ_CP120699.1 coordinate 2,941,276, forward strand.
ATTTCGACGTCAAAAAGAGGCTCGTCGAGGGCCAGGTTTCTCGCATTTAACAAGTGGACATTTCGTCCTTAAATTATACTATAATTAAATGGAATGCACCCGAGGCAGAACGACAGCAATACTGTCGGATTGGCGGAGTATTCCTGATTGCTGTGAATTAATTCACGACTGAAATTGAATTTAACCAGGACTTTTCGGCGGGCGAGCCCAGGCTGCCCAGCGCCAAGATAATTTGACCTCGTGGCGAGGGCACGTCAGAGCAAGAAGACTGGGGCAGCGCGCTGGGCTTGAGTTACTCGGCAGGCGAGGTCGAAGCCTATGTCAGTTGCGTCCGGCGTAGAGTCGGGGGACGCGAGTACAGCCGCATTGGGCCCGCTTCCCCCGGCATTGGACAATATCATCGGCAATATTCAGACGGCGATCGGCCGCGCCACCATCAGTCGTGCAGGCGGAATTTATTTTCAAGCCAGGTTTGGCGATCCGGTTTGTCCGGGAGACGTCATCGAGACCGCGGCGGACGGACAGATCGAAATCCGCTTCATCGACGGCACCGTATTTAATCTGTCTCACGACGCAGGCGTGGTGCTGGGTGACTTCGCGCGCGACACCAACGGTACCTTGCGGTCGGCGCTGCTCACGGTGACCAGAGGCGCCTTCGCGTTCACTGCGGGCAAACTGGCGAACCCGGGCTCGCTGATCGTGGACACGCCCGTTGGCAGTATTCGCTGCCGGAGCCAGGCCAGCGGTTTCGGCTTGCTGTCGCTCGCGGCGTTGATCTTCTCGTTCGCAAGGGAGGCCCACGCCGCCGACCCGGACGTCACATTCCTGGACGACGACAGCATCACATACAAGGACCTGCATCACGGCGTCTTCGAGCTCGTGACCAAGGAGGCAATCCCGCGACACATCATCGTCGAAGATCCCGGTGAGACGGTGGTCTTGAACAGGTCCGGGTCTTCGGTCGGCGTAAGCACCGTCGCCAACACGCCTGCTCAAATGCAGGAGTTTCAGACGGCTCAACAGGACGTGCTGGCCAACTATGCGAAAGGATGGACCGACAGTGGCTCCGGCACGTCCCCTTTCCCCAATGCGCGGGAGTTGCTGCAGCCCATCAATTTCATTCAGCCTGATCCCACCGAACCGCAAAATCAGCTCCCAGTGTTGGAAACGGCGGTCTTCACGATCCAGCAGGTCTTCTTCCCGATTCAGCCGACGCTGGCGATCACCAGCATTGGGGGGCAGATCAGCGTAGGCGGCGATAATCTCATCAATGCCAGCAAAGCCAATACCGGGGTTGAGATCGCGGGCGCAACGTCGGGTGTGGAGGACGGAGAGATCGTTACGGTCTCCATCATCGACGCGTCCGACCGCGTCGTTTACAGCGGCACCGCGGCAGTCTCCAACGGGACTTGGCTGATCAATCTCGGTCCGACGAATGCCAAGGCGCTGGCCGACGGCGTCTATACGCTGACAGCGACAGTGTCGAATGCGAGCGGCCAGGTGGCCGAGGCCTCGCAGGCGATCCGGGTGGACGAGACCCCGCCAACGATCGCAATCGATCCAATTGCGAGGAGCAACGTCGTCAACGTCGTGGCGGGGAGCAACGGGTTCGCCATCGCCGGAACGACGACGGACGCCGAGAACGGCCAGCCGGTGACGGTCAAGATCGTGGACAGCTCCGGCCAGGTCGTCGACATGTTTGTCGCCACGCTGACGAACAACGGCTGGTCGGTCAACATCAGCTCGGCCGAAGCCAAGTTGCTGCACGACGGCAGCTACACGGTGATCGCGGACGTTTCGGATGCGGCCGGCAATCCGGCGCTGGAAGCCGCGCAAACGCTCACGGTCGACCAGACGCCGCCAACCGTGACCTGGTTGCCGCCGGCCGAGCGAGGCATTGAGGGCATGGCGATCGCATTGGGTACGATCGCGGCGACCGCGAACAGCCTGCCGGGCCACGGCAACAGCGTGCAGTCGCTCATGCTGAGCGGCATCCCGGTCGGGGCGGTGCTCACCGACGGTGCGAACAGCTTCGTTGCGACGAACGGCAACACCTCGATCGATGTGAAGGCCTGGAATATCGCAAGCCTGAAGATCACTCCCCCGAACGACCTCAACTTCACTCTGACTGTCACAGCGACCGACCAGGATGCCAACACGGCGAGCGCGAGCGAGCTGGTGACGGTCTCTCCCCTCGCGCCCGCCCTCAATCCGGTCGCGGCAGAGGGCAACGAGAACACGGCGATTGCCCTGGATCTCGGCGCGACTGCTAGAAGCCTCTCCGGCGCCAACGGCGACGCGTCGCCGAACAGCCTCGCTGCGCTTGTCGTGAGCGACATCCCGGTGGGTGCCACGCTGAGCGACGGCACCGGCGGTCACAGCTTTACGGCGACCGCAGGCCATACCTCGCAGGACGTGGCCGGCTGGAACCTGTCGAGCCTGACGATCACGCCGCCGACCGAATTCGAGGGAAGCTTCACGCTGAAGATTGCGGCGAGCGAGCGCGATTCGGAAGGCGACGTCAGCGCGACGGTGACGGCAACCGAGTGCGTAACGGTGAACCCGGTCGCCGAGCCGCCGACGGCATGTGCGCCGCCGACGCTGACGCTCGACGAGGACGCCATTTGCGTGGCGGTTGCCGGGCTGAAGGTCGGGCCTCTTGCGGAGGACGCCGACGACACGGTGAGCGCGACGCTGACGGTCTCCCATGGAACGCTGCATGTCGCAGACCTCAGCGGCGTGACTGTGACCGGCGACGACAGTGCGACGCTGACGCTGTCGGGCAGCGCGGCAGCGGTGAACACGCTGCTGGCAGGGCTGACCTATACGCCGACCGCGGACTATGAAGGCTGCGACACGCTACGGCTGTCGGTGACGTCGAGCGACGGCTCCAACACGTACCCGGCGGCGGCCACCGCTTCAACCGCGATCACGGTGAATCCGGTTGCCGAGCCGCCGACGGCATGTGCGCCGCCGACGCTGACGCTCGACGAGAACGCCGTTTGCGTGGCGGTTGCGGGGCTGAAGGTCGGTCCTCCAGCGCAGGACGCTGATGACACGGTGAGCGCGACGCTGACGGTCTCACATGGGATGCTGCATGTCGCAGGCCTCAGCGGCGTGGCCGTGACCGGCGACGACAGCGCGACGCTGACGCTGTCGGGCAGCGCGGCAGCGGTGAACACGCTGCTGGCAGGGCTGACCTATACGCCGACCGCAGAGTATGAAGGCTGCGACACGCTTCGGCTGTCGGTCACGTCGAGCGACGGCTCCAACACTTACCCGGCGGCGGCCATGGCTTCGACCGCGATCACGGTGAATCCGGTTGCGGAGCCACCCACGGCATGCGCTCCACACACTGCGACCACTTGCGAGAACAAAGCGGTCGAGATTTGTGGTGTCGTCGTGGGGCCGCCGGCGGAAGATGCAGACGATACTGTCAAGGTATCGCTAAGCGTCGCGCACGGCACATTGGCGGTGTGCCCGGCCGGTGGGGTCACGGAGATCGTGAGCGCCGCCGGATGTGTGACGTTGTCGGGGGCGGCGGCCGACGTCAACGCCGTGTTGGCGAGCCTGGTTTATACGCCCGACGCGTGCTTCATCGGATGCGACAGGCTGGAGGTCTCCGTTACATCGATCGACGGCAGCGACACGTACCCGACGCCGGCGACCGCGGAGACGGCAATATCCGTCGGACTGTATTCGGAAGCGCTGATCGCGGACGGGACCAGGCCCACGACCCACGACGCAGTCACTTCGAGCGGCGATGTTGGTCCCATTTCGAGTGTCGGCGCAACGGTCAGTGTGCCTGCCATCGTTGACGGCGCCGCCCAGGCGGAATCGAGCGTCGTGTTTGATCAGGCGCCGGCGCTTGACGGCGCCAACGCGATGACGATCGACCACGGCGGCGCGCCGCTCGATGTGGCACAGGGGAGCGGTAACGAACTCGCACCATCCGCGACCAATTCGAAGGACACAGAAGCGGGCGCGAGGAGCCAAGCGGCTGCGTCCGTGAAGGACGCGGGCGCCGCGAATGCCGGCAACGGTCATACCCACGCCGGAGGCGGCGATCCGGATGCCGCGGCCGACAAGGGAGCCCTGGAAACGCCGGGTAACGGCGCTCACTCGAGCGCAATGCAGGGGGCTCAGGCGCATGACGACGGGTCATCCCCCCCGGGGCAGGCCAAGTCCGCGGACAGTGCCGATCCGTCCGGACAAGCATTTCATTTCAAGAGTGAGATTTACGGAGCCGACCGGGCAGCCATCGCTGACGCCGTAAGGTTCGACGATCATCCGTCGATGGGCCATCACGACGCTGCGATGACTCAAGGGTGGCAGGCGATTCCGGAAGGCGAGATGTTCGCTTGGTCTGGCGACACCTTTCAATTCAAGACCGCAGAATCCAACGCCGCCACCGACATTGCAAAGTTTAATCTCAAAGGCAGCAACGTGCCCCCAGGATCAGGCGGAGCGCAAGTCGTTGGCCTCTCTCCGCACGAACAGCACCCGGGTGACCATCTCAATGATGTCGCTGGCCAAGTTGCCCACACGATCCACGTGCTGCACGATCTGATCGTGTGACCGGCCGGCTCGCGCAGCCGAGAGGCTGCGAATCGATCCAGCAATCCTGCTTCCAAACCCGCTGTGCGCTCGCACGGCTTGTCGTCGGGCGCGTCTATCCGGACCTGCTGAGCCGGCTGCGGATCAAGCGACGGACGGCGCGCGCGGCATCGTAGGCGAGATTGTTCACGGTCAGCGCGGCATGGATGGCCGGGACCAACGGATCGCGGCGTCGCAAGGGAATCAGCACGTCGCCGATCGCGAAACGCGCGCGCCAGATCGGGTCGATCATGGGATGGCCGGGCGCGGCGGTGGAGTCCGCCGAGGCGATCATGGGGTCGGCGCAGAGATGCCGGGTCAGGTCGAGCGTCAATTGTGTGCCGGGCGACCATTTCGCAAAGCGCTCGTCGATGCCGATCTTGAAGAAGAAGGCGCGGTCCTGATGGCGCAGCACGATGCCAGCAGCGACGGGCGTGCCGCCCGCGTGCAGCGTCACGATCTCGCAGCGCCCGATTTCGGCCATCGCCGATGTGGCGCGGCGGATGAACGCGGCGTCGCCGGCATGCTGACCGAGCGCGGTGCCGCGCTTGCCCTTCCAGCCGCCGGCCTCCAGCGCGAGAAACGTCTCGAGCGCGGCCGCGACGGCGCGCGGCGTGCGTGCGACATCGAACCGCACCGCGCCGTGCTCGGCGAGGCGGTTGCGTTGGCGTCGCAGCTCCTTCAGCTTCTTGGCGCCCAGCGCATCGCGCAGCAATTCATCGGCGTCGCGCGTCGCATCGAGCGCGGCGCGCCGATAGCTGCTGAGCAGGCGCGGATGTAGGCCATCGCGTGCCAACGCCGCGCGGATCGCCGCCATGGCCGGCCCCTCCAGCGACATCGTGCGCAGGATCAGCGCGTGCGCGCCTACGCTGCGAGCCTGGCGCAGCAATTTTGCCGTAGCATCTTCCGCGGCATCGCGATCGAGCAGCGGTGTGCAGAGCGTGCCGTAGGGCTCGGCGCCGACAAGGGCGGGCAGGGGGATTCGATAGATCCGCCGCATCGGCATGACCGGCAGGATGCCGATCAATTGGCCGGCATCGCTGAAAGCGCTGAGCGCCTTGGCGCCGGCGCGGCCGCGCGCGGAGGCATCGACCGCCAATTCCCAGTCGGGCTGGTAATAACCGTTGGCCTCGATCGCGCGGTCGGCGAGGGCGCGCCACTGGCCGATCGGAGCTGCGGACAATGGCGGCAGGCTATGCCCATTGGCAGCGCGCTTGCGTGATGCGCCGCGGCTCGCTGCCTGATGCGCGATATCGGCCATGTCCCTGTTTCCCCGTGCGCAAGGCCTCTCCCGGTCGGCCCGCGGTCGTCAGGGGCAACGCTAGCGGAAAGAGATGGACAATGCCGTTGATGCCACCGGGCAATTTGAGCGGTCAGCTTAACGGGGCATTCAGCATGTCGATCCGGGCTTGGGCGTGGATGGCGGACTGCGGTCTCGCCGCTGCGGATGCGCCAGGGCTATGGCGGAAGGCCGGCCTTTCGCAGCCCGTCGACCAGATGCTCAAGGTCTTCGGCGCGTTTGAGAATGGATACGTGCGTCTGCGTGCCGCTGATGCTGTACCTCGGATTCAGGCGCAGAACCTCGCTTGCCTCCGCACGCGCATCTTCCATGCGTCCGAGCTGGGCGTATGTCGCGGCCAGGAAAGCGTGGCCATACTGGTGATTGGGCGCGCGGCCAATCGCCTCAGTCAACCAATGTTGGGCATCGCGGTACTCTTTGAGGTGGTAGTGGGCTACGCCGGCCATCAACGGTGCAAAATGCGGATGGAATGGATCAAGGCGCATTTGCAGTTTGGCGATGGCAATGGCTCTAGCCGGCTCTCCCACCGAGTAGAATATCTGCGCGAGGCGGTAGTCCGCGAAATTGGGATTTAGCGCAAGCGCTCGTTCGGCGGCGGCCGTCGCCGCGTCGAAGTCACGCTTCCGGATGATGTTATAGCCCAATTCGGCATAGGCCTCGGGCAGGGTCGGATTGAGCGCAATGGCCGTGCGCGACAATTTGATGGCGAGATCAAGGATCGTCGGGCTCAAATATTCGTCGTTCAGCGGATTGAGCCAGGCCACCCGGTGAGTGCTGGCCAGCATTGCGTAGCAACGGGCATATTTCGCATCGATGGCCAGCGAATCTGCAAGATGCCCCCGTGTCCTCAACAATTCCGACATTTGCCACGAGGACTGGAACGATATCCAGGCAGCGGCCGCGCGCATGTAGTGATCGTAGGCCTGCCAGGTTGCGGGCGGCTTGAGCAAGGTGCGTTCGGCTTCCGCCATGTTGACATGCGCGACCAGAATTGCGGCGATCGTCCGCGCAACGTCGTCCTGGATCGTAAATACGTCCTTCAACTTCTGATCATAGCGCTCGGCCCAGCGGTGGACGCCGCTTGCAGCGTCGATCAGCAGCGCCGTGATCCGAACCCGGTCATTGCCCCGACGAACGCTGCCCTCCAGAACATAGCGCACGCCGAGTTCTCGACCCACCTGACGCAAATCGACCGCTCTGCCCTTGTATCGAAAGCTCGAATTGCGGGCGATCACGAACAAGTCGGAGAAGCGGGACAACTCGGTGATAATGTCTTCCGAAATCCCATCCGCAAAGTATTCCTGCTCCGGGTCGCGACTCATGTTCTCAAAAGGCATGACCGCGACTGACGGCTTGTCGGGAAGCGCAAGCGTCGGTCGCGCGGGAGCGTTGCCGAACGACACGCGATAGACCCGCACCGGCCGCGCAATGTTCTTCAGTTGATGCTCGCCGCTATCTTCGAACTCGACGTCAACCTTATCATGCGTATCTTCTCGTACGCGTTGCGACACGCAGATGCCGCCCGGCTCGCAAAGCGCTTCGAGCCGAGCCGCAACATTGACGCCGTCCCCGAAGATATCGCCGCCTTCTATGATGATGTCGCCGGCATTGATGCCGATGCGGAACTCGATCCGTTTCTCAATTCGCACATCGGTGTTTCGGATGATCATGCCACGCTGTATCGCGACGGCGCATCGCATCGCGCTGACCACGCTGGCAAACTCCACCAGCATTCCGTCTCCGGCGCTTCTGATCAGCCGCCCGCCGTGCTTCTTGATTTCGGGATGGAGCAGCGCGGACAGATGTTCATTCAGCCGGGCGTGCGTATCCTCCTCGTCAGCACCCATGAGGCGGCTGTAGCCAGCCACATCCGCCACGAAAATAGCACTCAGTCGCCGTTCCACACGGGCCATAAAAGCTCGCCCTGATCCGATCCGATCTTTAATCAAAGTCTATTGTCAGACGTTGGAGGTGTCTATCGGGCCCCTGACACTGCTGTCCTTCAGGCCGCACCAGCCGGCGTCCGAGCGGCGAGATCGGTCTCGGTATCGAATTCTGCCTGTTTTGATGGCGAACCCTGTGCGATTGTCGCATGGACGGGCGCTCCCCCAGTGTGACGGAAAGCACGTAGCCGGTCAGATGGCGTTCGTTCGGAGGTTGCACCGTTGAAGGGCGCGTGGTCCAGTTGTCTCTGGGGGATCGCGATACTCGTCGAAAGGCACCAGTGCATGATGAGACTCACGCCGCTATTTTTCGCCGTGCTCGTGATGCTCTCCAGTCCCGCGCAGCCGAATGACGGGCAAATGACCCTGGTTGTGGGATTTGCGGCAGGGGGGGGACCTCTTCAACCGCGGCCAGAATCATTGCTGACGCAGCAGAGCAGATGACGCGAATCCCGACGATCGTGGAAAATCGACCCGGTGCGGGAGGGGCGATCGCGGCGGATTGGGTGCTTCGACAAAAGGGGACTCAGACGCTACTGTTCATGTCCTCCACGTCGTCGCTCAAAACGTCTCCTCAAAGCGGGCTCGTGCCCATCGGAATTTTGGCGACCTTCTCATACGTTGCGGTCACCAGAAAGGACGCTGCCCCGCATCTTGCGGAATACATGGAGGACGCCTCGCGCGACGACAAATATCGCACGGTCGCCACCGCAGGCGCCGGGAGCATTCCCCATCTCATAGGTACAAAGCTCTTCAACGACTACGGTGTGTCGATGGTGCACGTGCCGTATCAGGGGTCGGCGCCGGCGATCCTCAGTGTCCTTGGCGGGCACGTCGCGGTCGCGATCGTTCCTTTTCCGGACTTCCTCCCGTTTCAAGATTCGCTTCGCGTCCTTGCGCAAACCGGCAGCGGGATCGAGACGGAAGGATGGGTCGGCATCTTCGCGCCGCGGGGAACGTCAGTGGAGGACGTCGCCCGACTTGCCGAGATTTTCCGGCGAGCATCGCAACATTCTCAGGAAAAACTGCAGAATGTCGGATTCAAGCATGCATGGCGATCCGGCGCTGAGGCACGCGCGATGCATGAGAAGGATTACGCCCAGTGGACGCCAGTTCTTAAGACGCTCGGAATTCAACCCTGACATAGCCGCAGCGGTGGCCGGCCATCACGTGACCAACGGCTTCCACACCCTGCCGTGGGGCACCGTCGACTTTGCGTGCCCTTTAAGTCAGGCGGCTCTGCCGTCTTTCCGCATTCGGCAAGCCCATGTTGGAAGGCTGCCTCGAGCTCCGATCACGGAGCCCCTGCACGGATGAAGCACGGAGACCAGATTACAGCGGGGCGCTGGCGGCTCGGGCGCTAGCGGCCCTTTGATACTTTTTGAACCGTCTTGAGCGCTTGGTTGACGCCCTTCAGCGATTCATTGACATCCTGAAGCTGCGCTTGCAGAGCATCCCTGCGCTTCTGTAGGTCCTTCAGCAGTGCTTTCTTTTGCGCCGCGGTCAATTCCTCGAAGTCAATGAGATCCACTGCAAATCTACACATCGCCGCCTCCACGTGGCAAAAACTAGATTTGATCAATCCCTTGTCCAATACGCGGCTGAATTGTCGGCAATTTCTGGTGGATAATCAAGCTGGATGATACTCGGATCGGACGAATTTTGGGCGACCTCGCGCATGGCAGGACACCGGCACGAGGCGTTGCACTTCTTTTCACCGGTCTCGCTCGACTGATCTGACCGTTTCAAGGATCAATCAATCGGCCGAGCTGCTCGTTGGGGTTTGCGGCCGCATTGGCCAGGATTGCCGTGTAATCGGCAACCCAGTTCTGGACAGTGCTGGGCTCGAACAACTCGTCCTTGCGCCCGCATATGCCGGTCATCCCCGACGGGGTGTCCTTGAGGGTGATCGAAAGCCAGGCGCGATCGATCGGCATGGCAGAGCGTTCTTCCTGGTAGCCGAACGGCCGAACCGTCAGATCGGCTAGTTGGAGCGCTCGGCGGAACGCAATCTGGAGAACGAAATAAACCTGCACGAGCGATGCCGGGCACAAGCCGGTTTCCTCCGCCAGTCGGCTGGCAATGATATCGAACGGAAGGTCTTGTCTGGCGTAAGCCTCCAGGACGGCCTTGCGCACACGGTTCAGCGCTTCGCTAAAGGTCAGATCAGCATCAAGTTGGGTGCGGATGATCGTTGTGTTCGCGAACGGACCGATCACGCGCGCTGTCCTGAGGTGAGACCGATTGGCCATCAAGGTCGCCACACAAATGTCGCTGCGCTCGCTGCGGAGCAGCAGCAGGGTCTTGAAGCCGGCGAGTAAGCTCATGAACAGAGTTGCGCCCCGGTCGCGGCTCATGGCGCCGAGCTGCGTCACGAGATTGTTCGATATTTGAAATGGCTCCTCGGTCACGCGCGAGCTCAATTCGCCACCGACGCTGCTTTTCGGGGCCGCAAACGGAGGTAAGGCCTTGTCGAGGCGCTGCTTCCAGAAAGCAAACTGTCTGTTTGCGTCCTCGGTGCTGGACCACACCCGCTGCCAGCGGGCGAAGTCGGTAAACTGAAGCGATGGTTCGGGCAGCTTCGCCGTCGTGCCGGCAAGTGAAGCGGCATAGATCTCCAAAAGCTCCTCCAGGAAGATCGCCATCGACCAGCCGTCGATGATGATATCGTGCATGACCAGAAGCAACACATGATCGCTGGTATCGAGCCGGAAGATATAGGCCCGGAACAGCGGCGCCTGGTTCATGTCGATCGGCGCCAGGGAGCAGCGCTCGGCCTCCAACTTCGCCTTTGCCAGCAGGAGCTCTTTGGCCCGGGCATCACCGGTATGCGCTGGGGCTGCATAGTCCTTCACGGTCAGGATGGACCCGACATCGACGTCCGGCACCACGCGAGCGCGGGCAACCTCATCCTGCCAGACAAACACTGTGCGTAGCATGTCGTGCCGACGCACGAGTTCGGCAAGGCTCCGCTCGAGCACGGGGATGTTGAGTGGGCCCTGCAGTCGATAGGCGAACGGCAGGTTGAACTGGGGCAGGCCGGGTAGCTTTCGCTCTATGCGCAGCATGCGCTCCTGCACGACGGACACCGTCAGTGCGTCATCTCCGTCAGCGCGCGAGATCTCCGTTGGCGGATCGTGCGGGCGCGCGAACGAGCCTGGGCCCGCTTGGGCTGATTCAAGGCGAACCGCAAGAGCCGCAACGGTCGACGCATTGAAGATATCCTCGAACGACAGCGAGATGCCGAGCCGCTCTTCCACACGCAAAATCATCTGCGTCATGGCAAGCGAATCCACCCCGAGCGCGAAGACGTCCTGGTCAACGCTGATCTGGTCGATATCCAGGATGTTCTCCCAGAGTCCGGCCAGTTGACGCTCCAGTTCCGAGCCGGGCGCAACTCCCTTGCCGCCGTCCTGGAGTGGTCGATGCTTCGAAAAGCGGGCCGCAAGTTCGTTGCGCTTGATCTTCCCGCCGGCGCCTTTCGGGATCTCAGGCACAATCAGGATGAGGCCAGGGACCTTGAAGCCGGCCAGGCGTTCCCGGGCAAAGTCTCGCAGATGTTGTGCGCTCAGCTTTGCGTCCTGACGCAGCACGATTGCGGCGGCGACATCGGCGCCCAATCGCTCATGGGGGACGGGAAAAACAGCGGCTTCGATCACAGCCGGGTGGCTCAGCAGGGCGCCTTCGACCTCGGCGGGCGCAATCTTCTGCCCGCCCTTGTGGATGATCTCCTTGATGCGACCGACGATGAAGAGATAGCCATCGGCGTCCATGTATCCGAGGTCGCCGGTCCGGAACCAGCCGTCCTGAAATGCGGATGCGGTAGCGACCGCGTCATTGTCGTACCCCCTGGTTATTGTGGGACCTCGCAGCGCGATCTCGCCACGTTTGCCGGGTGGCAAGCGTCGACCTCCACGGTCCAATATCGCGATCTCGGGGCCGGCCGGCCGGCCGACTGAACCGCGCTTTTGCCGCTGCAGGGGATTCGCCGCGATCTGGGTGGCGGCCTCGGTCATGCCGTAGGTGTCGATAACGGGAACGGCAAACAACGCTTCCAGTCCGTCGAGCACCTCCGACGGCAGAGACGTCGAGGCCGAACGAACGAGCCGCAAGGAGGACCGCCGCGCAGCCTGCCTGAAGGGATCCGCCGCCGCCAATATCGCGCGATGGATGGCCGGTACCGCCGTGTACCAAGTTGGTCGAAACTCGGTCAGCCAGCCGAAGAACGCCGTTGCATCGAAGCCGGGTGGACAGACGACACTCGAGCCCGCCGCAAGCGCGGCGAGAAGTCCCGAGATCAAGCCATGCCCATGAAAGAGTGGCAGCACGTTCAGCAATCGGTCGCGAGCCTCAAGCTCCAGGGCGGCGCCAACATTGTCGGCCGACAGACAGACGCTCGCATGGGTCAGAGGCACCGTCTTGGGCCGCGACGTGCTGCCCGATGTCATCAGGATGAACGCGTCGTCCGCGCTGGCGGCAAACGCGTCGTCGGCCAGGCGTTGCGGTGACAGATCGACAACGCTGAACGCGCCAGCCCCCTCGTTGGGTCGCCTCGACACATCGATCACGGGCACGCCCTGGATGCGGGCGGCGCGTCGGCAGGCCGAATTCAAGCCGGCGTCCGTCAGGAGTGCGGCCAGGTGCAATTCGCCGAAATAGCGCTGGTATTCATCACAGGTGAAGCCCGGATTGAGCGGCACACAAACCGCGCCCGCTGCAACGGTGATCATCGCCACCGCAGCCTCGGGCCCGTCCGGCAACACCACAGCGACCCTGTCGGTTCGGCGCACGCCGATGGTCCGCAAGCCGAAAACCACTGCGTTGGCCTGCGTCCACAGCGCGCGATACGTCATCGGGAGGCGTGCGGGAGCCAGAATGGCGTGGCGCTCCGGCGCATTTTCCGCGTGGGCGGCGAGGAGATCTCGAACGCACTGAAAGGGGCGTCTGCCGGCGCTCTTGCGTGCGATACCGTTCTGCAACTCCTTGACAATATTCGACAACGCCGCCCCCTACGTCAATGTCGCTCCGTATCGTGCGCTGTTGAAGTCATTTCCAGAACCACCACACACGTCGAACGGCGAGACGACGCAGATAATGTCGTCCACGCTCAGGCAAGTCGAGCGTTCTGACGGCAGCTTGGAACGCTCAACGTTTATAGCAGCATGTCGAGCCGCTGTCCGGCATGGCCGGCGACCGTTTCGGGTCAAGGCTGTCCATGGCGACCAAATTGGTCGAACTCCGCTCATCGCCGGCGAAACACTCATGGTGCTCGACTTCAGTCGTGCGCCGGAGGTCTCATAAGGGTCATAAGCGTCGACGCAAGCTACATCCTGAAAATCGGGCTGGCCTCGTGTGACACGGCAAAGGCGAGTAGGGACCTTTCCATAGGTAACCGCCGCCATCCTGCTTTCCCTTCCTCAGCGATCACGCAAAGGCGATCATATCTATAGTGCGCGAGGATTACCGGCCACAGCGCACCCGAGCGTCGGAGCATCAGCATGAGCAGGCTGCCGACCATGGGTGCGAGAAGAACATTTCCAACGCCAGTCCACTAATGATCCGTACGTCCACACGCTTCCCAATCGCTCGAAAGTGCGGTCATATACCGTTCAGAGACGCTCTCGTTTGGGACGGGGGTCTCGGCTTGCGGGAGGAGAATGCGCGTGAAAGAACTCGCTGGAAAGACCGCGTTCGTAACCGGTGCAGCGTCTGGCATTGGACTGGGGATCGCGAACGCTTTCGCCCAGGCGGGCGCGAAAGTTATGCTTTGCGATATTGAAGAAGAGGCTCTGTCTGCGGCGCTCAAGCAACTGAGGCTCACCAACGTCGACGTCGACGGCGTGAAAGCGGATGTCTCACTCAAAGCCGAACTCGTGGCGGCCGCCGAAGCCACGACTGCGCGTTACGGCAAGGTGCATATCCTCATCAACAACGCGGGCGTCAGTGGCGGTGGGCCCTATGGCACCTGGACCGAAGCGTCGTGGAATTGGACCCTGGGCGTCAACCTGATGGCGACCATTTGGGGGATCGAGATTTTCGGGCCGTTGATAGAGCAGCATGGCGAGGGTGGACACATCGTCTCCACAGCTTCGATCGCTGGCCTTATTTCCGGGACCAGCACGGCATACAACGTTTCAAAGTATGGCGTTGTCGCGCTGTCCGAGGGCCTGCGGCGCGAACTCGAGCCTCGCGGGATTGGCGTATCGGTGCTGTGTCCCGGGTTCATCCGCACTCAAATCGTGAACTCAAGGCGCAACCTCCCCAAGCGCTTCGAGGGGGCCGTCCGTGCCTTGCCGACTTCGGGCCCAATTGCCGAGCAGGTCAATCTGATCCGGGAACGCGTCTCTCAAGGCATCGATCCCAACTATGTCGGTGAACTCGTCCGCGAAGGCGTCGAAAAGGACTGGCCCTATATCTTCACCGACCTCGAATTTGAGCCGATGATCGAAGCGCGCTTCGCCGCAATCAAGCAAGGCTTCGACAATATCCGCGGGCGCGACCCGAAACGATGAGTGCAGCCCAGCCTGATTGTTGTTTTATGTGGCCGTGGCGCCGAGCCGATTTTGCCGGCAGCGACGCCATGTTTGCCCTGGATAATGCGGTCAATGAGGCTCGAACTGAGTGATGTCCGCTCCACCCCGACGAGCTGACGGACCGATGGTCAAACTGAGCTTCAGCTATGGGCCATAATCGGAAGGCCTCGCCTATCGTCGTAACGACGGCGGGATACTCAAAAACTTAGCTTGCCCGTGAACTATTCCGGTAATCCGGCGCGTCGCAGGCCTTCCGCATATCTTGCAAGATCTTCGGGCCGCCGCATTGGCACGTGATCCGACAACTTGGACACTCTGAATGTAGGATCGATTTCCAGCATTCGCTTCGCCGCTTTACGGGCTCGCTCCAGTTGACCGGAATTTCCGGCGCTGGTCGCGATAATTCTAATGGCGGGCAAGAAGTTGGGATCTTCCCGCGAGGCTTTCTCAGCCCACAAGACCGACTCGTCATATCGGCCGGCAACAAAATGGGCGAGCGCCGTCGCCGTCTGCATCGAGTAGAGACTTGGATCGAGCGGGCTCAACCGCATGGCATGAGCCAAATGCTCAACTGCCGTTTCCGGCTCTCCGCGGAATGCCTTGAGTAGGCCGCCGAATTGCCACGCGGAGGAGAGATGCGGATTGAGCGCAAGTGCCCGTTCGATCAGGTCAGCGCCTTCCTCCGGTTCGAAAGCGACCCGCGCGAGAGCGTAACCAGCCCGTGACAGAACTGCTGCGTCATCTCTTCCCAGTTCCACGGCCCGGCGAGCCAGCTTCGTGGTCTCTGCCGATTCCTTTGTGACATCGGCCATCCAGCCGTTTGCTTTTCGTAAGGTGAAGCACCGCGCCAGCATCGCGTGTGCCAGCGCAAAATTGGCGTCGATCTCGATCGCCTTGTAGAACAGCCTGAGCGCTTCCTCGTTCTCATCCTTGGTTGCGCCTTCGACGACGGCCAACCCACGAAGATAGTAATCATAGGCATCCAGCCGTTCGGTCGGCTTTCGCCTGGAGCGCTCGATCTCGGCCTGGTCGAGCCTGGGTGCAATCGCGGCAACCACGCTCATGGTGATCCTGTCCTGAAGATCGAATACATCTTGAAGCGATCCGTCGAACTTGTCAGCCCACAGATGCGCGCCGCTCGCGGCGTCGATCAACTGCCCGGTTAGCCTGAGCCTTCCTCCGGCCTTGCGGATGCTGCCTTCGAGCACATAACGAACGCCCAGCTCACGACCGACTTTCTTGATGTCGACAGCCTTGCCCTTGAACGTGAAGCTCGAGTTGCGGGCGATGACGAACAGCGACTTGAAGCGCGACAGAGCAGTGATGATGTCTTCGACGATTCCGTCCGCGAAATATTCCTGCTCGGGATCGCCGCTCATGTTCTGAAACGGGAGCACGGCGATGGATGGTTTGTCCGGCAGGGATAACTGGCCGCTGCTGGCGGGTGTCGCGAAACCGACTATGTCCGCTGTCGCCGCACCCTTTGAGGTGACTGCATAAGCCCTGATCGGCTCCTCGATGTTCTTGACCTGTTGGGCGCCAAGGTCAGTAAATTCCAGGGGAAGAATTTTTTTGACCTGATCGTAGGCAACGCTGGAGATACAGCAGCCGCCGGCGCTGGCGAGGGCTTGCAATCGTGCGGCGATGTTGACGCTATCGCCAAAGAGGTCACCTCCTTTGATCATGACATCGCCGACGTGGATTCCGATCCGGAAGTTGATCTGACGCGACAGGCCAGCATTGGCCTTGGCCAGCGCGGCCTGCGCCTCGACCGCACATTGGACGGCATCGACGGCGCTGCCGAACGCCGCGAGCACGCTGTCGCCAGCGGTATTGGCAATCCTGCCGCGATGAGAAGCAATCAACTGGTCGAGAACGGCACGCCGCTCTGTCAAATCCCTGAGAGTGCCGACCTCGTCAGCTCCCATCAGGCGGCTATATCCCTCGACGTCAGCCGCAAAAATCGCGATCAGCCTGCGCTCGGTCTCAGCCATTTGCGTCTCGATACGCCCTCGGAGCGGGCTGACAGATTATCGTGCGTCCAAGGCGCGGAACACCCCAAAATCCGAGCTTCGCGGCTTCCTTAATAAAGCGAACGCCCGCTTCGGTTTGAAAAGCCGTAGATGGTGCCCAAGCTGGATGGCGTCCGATCGTCCCGAACCAGCCGACACCGTGATCGATCAGGGCTTCGCTGGATGCATGCCTATCAGGGCATCACAGCAGCCGAGCCAGTTGGATATGTCGGCGGCGCCTCCAACGCCGATAGGCTGCCGGCGTGTGCGACAAAATAGCCCGACGGGCAAGTTTCCGCTTGGCGATTGACCCAACTCAGATGTTGAATCCGCTCCGTCTCACCCGCCTGAGGGGCGCTTCGCGATCGTCACGAGTGCTGGGTCGAGATGCGGTGGACGCCGCGCGTGTGACTGACGAGCACATGCAAGGCGGACGGCGAAGTCGTGCAGGCCTGACGCCCTAGTGGCAGGTGTCCTGTTGCAAGACGCAATTGCGTGTTGCAACGGCGGTGACAACCAAGCCCAGTCTCGCCGGGGCGAGCACGTATAAGCCGTAACCCATCGCGCAGGGAAAGCCGGGATTGCTCCGGTTACACCTGTGGTCCTACCCCCGAGCTTTCTACCCTTGCTCGGGGCCCATGGGTGCGATCGGCACCCGGCTTTCCCTGCGCCCTCTACCTGATGAGAGGGCGGAACGAGATGCAAAGCTCGGACAGATCGTGTCGCGAGAACGCAGAATCATCTTTGCCGTCATCGGGAGCCAGTGGCCGCAGTCGCGCCTAGGATTTAGGGTTTCGCGCTTCCATCGGACCGGGGCCTTTGATCGGTTCGTAATTTTCGGCGACGCAGTTGTCGTCGGCGTCCACGAGCCGGCGATCCTGGATTGTGCCGCCATCGATGAAGATGCGGTAGGTCTGGGTGCCGAGCGGCTTGCCGATCACGGAGGTCAGCTCGGCGCGCACACAGGCGGTCCAGCCGGGACCGCGCGGATCGTGCAGCGGCGCCGAGACCCGGACATGGGTCGGCTGCGAGCCCGCCGCGAACACCGAATCCAGCTTCGCGCCGACCAGTTGCTTGATGTCCGGCGGCGCTTCGAGCGGCGGCGGATCGGAGGCCTTGGCCTTCAAGAAATCGGGCCACACCGCGTGGCTGTCCGCCAGTCCGCAGCCGCTCAAGATCAAGGCGGCGCCGGCCAGCAGCACCGCAATGCAAAGTCGTCCCTGTCCCATGCGAGTCACTTAATGTGCGGCTGCCCAGATTGCGCCCCCTGAAGGCGCTGAATCGCGCCACAAGGCGCGCTTTGTCGATCAACAAATGTCGATGGGCAAGTTATTCTTGAGGTCCCGGTGTTGCCGGATATTTCTGCGGCGGAGGGGGGTTGACATGAAGAGTTTCACGATGGCTGCCGTGATTGTTGCGCTGATCGCGACGCCTGCCTTGGCGCAGGGCCGGCGGGGACATCAGCAGGACAAGGCGACCGAAAAGAAGCCGCAGATCGACGAAAAGGCCTACAAGGCCGCGCTCGATCGGATTCCCGAGCCCAAGGAGAAATACGATCCGTGGGGCATCACCAAGCCGGTCGACGCCGGCAAGAAGCCGAAGTGATTCCGTTCCGGCTCCGCCGTCGGCCCCTGGGTGCGATGCGATTGCTGTTTCGCCTGCTTGCAGCACTGCTGCTGCTCGTTGCGCCACCCGCGCTGGCCTGGGAGCATTGGGGCGGCGACGCCGGCGGCACGCGGTTCTCGCCGCTGGCGCAGATCACGCCTGACAATGTCGGCAGCCTCGTGCGCGCCTGGGAGTTTCGCACCGGCGATCTCGAGACCCGGCCGCGCGATGTCATGAAGCGCACCAAGTTCGAGGCGACGCCACTGTTCGTCGAGGACAGCGTGATCTTCTGCACGCCGTTCAACGAAGTAATTGCGCTCGATCCCGGCACGGGTGCGCAGAAATGGCGCTTCGATCCCAAGATCAGCATCGCGCAGCGGCCGGCCAACCGCTTCGTCTGCCGCGGCGTCGCCTACTGGGTCGACGATCAAGCGCCTGAGGGCGCCGCCTGCCGGTCGCGGATCTTCACCGGCACCAACGACGTGCGCCTGATCGCGCTCGACGCCAGGACCGGCACACCGTGCGCCGATTTCGGGAACGGCGGCGAGATTGCCATTGACGCCGGGATGAAGCTGCAATGGCCCGGCGAATTCCAGATCACGTCGGCCCCAGTGACCGGGCGCGGCGTGGTCGTGGTGGGATCGGCGATCGCGGACAACCGAAGGGTCGATGCGCCAGTCGGCGCGGTCCGTGCCTATGACGCGCGCACCGGGCGGCCGCGCTGGAGCTTCGATCCACTGGTGCATGACGGGATTGCCGCCGGCCACAGCAATGTCTGGGCGCCGATGTCGGTGGACGAGGCGCGGGGCCTCGTCTTCCTGCCGACGACGTCGCCCAGTCCAGATTTCTGGGGCGGCAAGCGTCCGGGCAACGACGAGCACGCCGACTCGGTAGTGGCGCTGAAGATCGAGACCGGTGAGCTGGCATGGGCGTTCCAAACCGTTCATCACGACGTCTGGGACTACGACCTGCCGGCGCAGCCGACGCTGGCGCGGATCGACACCGGCGAGGGGATGCGCGATGTCGTGATCGAGCCGACCAAGCAAGGCTTTGTGTTCGTGCTCGACCGCGACACCGGCAAGCCGGTCTGGCCGGTCGAGGAGCGCGCCGTGCCGCAAGGCGGCCCGGAGGGCGAGCGGCTGTCGCCGACGCAGCCGTTTCCGACCCACGTGCCGCCGCTGTTGTCCCAGCATATCTCCGCCGCCGACGCGTTCAGCCTGGTGCCGGGTGTTGGCGGCGCCTGCGAGAAGCTGCTCGCTCAATCTCGCAACGAGGGCCTCTACACGCCGCCATCGACGCAAGGCACCGTGGTCTATCCGATGACCGGCGGCGGCGTGAACTGGGGCAGCGCGGCGTTCGATCCCATCCATCAAGTTCTGTACGCCAACACCAGCCACGCCGTGCATATCGTCAAGCTGATCCCGCGCGAAGAGGCCAAGGGCTTTAATCCGCCGCCGGGTCATGACTTCGGCCGGCAGGAAGGGACGCCGTTTGCGATGTCGCGGGCGGTTGCGATGTCGCCGCTCGGCCTGCTCTGCAACAAGCCGCCGTGGGGCGAGATGGTGGCGGTCGACCTGAAGGCCGGCAAGATCCTGTGGCACTCGACGGTCGGCACCAGCGAGGATCTCGCGCCGCTCGGCCTCGCATTCCACTGGGGTACGCCGCTGGTGAGCGGTGTCGTGATCACTGCGGGCGGGCTGGTCTTCACCGGCGCGATGGACGCCTATCTGCGCGCGTTCGATGCGAGGTCAGGCCAGGAGCTGTGGCAGGGTCGTCTCCCGGTGCCCGGTGTCGCCAATCCCATGACCTATCTCTGGAAGGGCGAGCAATATGTCGCGATCGGCGCCGGTGGTCATTCCGAAGGCGGCACCTCGATTGGCGACAGCGTGGTGGCGTTCCGCCTGCCGCGTCAGGGCGAGGGACCTTCGTTGTGGTCGCGGATGATCGATCGCCCGGGTGGGCGGTTTGCGGCGAAAGCGGCCGCGGTCGTTGTCGTGCTGATCGCACTCGTCGCGCTGCTGTGGCGCTGGCGGCGAAGGCGTCACGCGAGCGCCGCGCAGCCGAGGTCGGGCGCATGACGTTCCCGCCAGGCCGCTCTCCTAGCCCGGCAGCATTGCGAAGGCGCTCGACACCATGGCCACCGGCTTGTTGTCGGTGGCCGAGAGCAGCGTGACGCGGCCGAAGCTCATGGTGCGGCCGAGCCTGACAACGCGCGCGTCGGCGAGCACGTCGGACGCGGTCACCGCGCGCATGAAATGGGTGGTCTGGTCGACCGTCGTCATCGGGCGGTAGGCCTTGTTGGCGGCGAGGTTGGCCAGCACCATCGCGGTGTCTGCAAATGCCATCAGCGCCTGGCCGCAGACGATGCCGCCGGTGCGGCAGAGCCGTTCGGAGAACGGCATGCGCAGCACCGCGCCGGGCTGCCAGTCGGCGGCATTGCCCGTGGGCGGCGCGAAGTCGAATTGCTCGATCGACAGGTTGAGATCCTGCACCCACGGCGCAAACACGTCGCCAAGCACGCGCCGCGCATCGTCGATCCCGAACTCTCCGGCTTGCTGCTGCATGATGATCCGTTTCCTCTCCCGAATGGTCGTCTTGTTCTAGTCGCGCGTCACGTGCACGCGCGGCGTCTCGCCGCGATTCCACTTTCCGTCGATCGCCCGTTCGATCTGGGCGGCGAGCTGCAACAACAGTCCGTCATTGGCCTGCTTTGCGATCGCCTGGATGCCGAGCGGCAGGCCGTGCTCGTTGGTGGCGAGCGGCAGCGAGATCGCGGGGATGCCGCAGAGATTGGCGAGCGGCGTGAAGGCGAAATTGCGCCAGAGATTGCCGAACCAGTCCAGCACCGACGGATTGTCGCTGATCGTAAGATACTCGGTCGTGCCGATTTTGGGCGTCGGCAGCGCCGTGATCGGCGTCAGGATGATGTCCCAATCCTCGAAGAACGCGCCGAAGCCGCGCGACGTCGTGTTGAAGACGGCTTGCATCCGGGCGCGATCGGCAAAGCTGGTGTGCCGGCCGTGCTCCCAGATCCGGATGTTGATCGGCTCGATCAGGTCCGCCGGCGGCCGCTGCAGGCCGCGCGCGGCGAGCATGTTGCTGATCACGACGGCGAAATTGCTGATGTAGCAGGTGGTCTGCGCCGCGAAGGCCTCCCGGTAATCGACCGACGGCAAGGCGTGGTCGACGTGATGACCGAGGCCTTCGAAAAAGCGTCCGACCCGCTCGAGCTCGGCAGCGATATGCGGCGTCGCGCGAAAGTCGCCCCATTGGTGCGACAGCGCGATCTTGAGGCGGGGCGGATCGCGGGTGATGGTGGTGGTGTAAGGCTCGGGCGGTGTCCAGAACGGCATGAACTCGCCCGGTCCGGGCCCGCGGCAGGCATCGACAAAGGCCGCGGTGTCGCGCACCGAGCGCGACTGGCAGCCCTGGATCGAGACCAGCCCGGTGAGATCGGACAGATGCGGCGCCAGCGAGAACACGCCGCGCGAGACCTTCAGGCCGATATTGCCGTTCACGCCCGCCGGAATCCGGATCGATCCGCCGCCGTCGGTCGCATGCGCGATCGGGACGGCGCCGGCCGCCACCATCGCCGCGCTGCCGGCCGACGAGCCGCAGGTGGTGTAATCGGTGTTCCAGGGATTGCGCGTGACATAGACTGCGGGGTTCTCGGCCGAGCTGCACACGCCGAACTCCGGCGTGGTGGTGCGGCCGATCAGGTTGAGGCCGGCCTCGCGCAGCTTCGACGTCAGGAAGGTGTCCTCCGTGGCGCGATTGCCGCGCATCATCAGCGAGCCCATTTCTTGCAGGCGGCCCTTCAGCGTCGGGCCGAGATCCTTCATTAGGAAGGGCAGGCCGGCGAACGGGCCGTCGAGATCGGTGCCGTCGCGCGCGGGATCGGCGATCGCGTCATCGAACAGCTCGACCACGCCGCTGAGCGCGGGATCGACCTTGGCGACGGCGGCGGCAGCCTGGGCGGCCAATTCGCGAGGCGACAGCTCACCTGTCCTGACGCAGGCCGCGAGCGCCGTTCCATCGTGCTGCGCCCATTCGTCCCAGCTCATCGCCAAAGTCATGCTGTCGATTCCTTATTCCGCTTTGTTTCGCACTGTAAATTGAGCGTGCGCCGCGTCAAACCGTCCGTCGGGTGTGGCGGCGGTGCAGGGCAGGCGCCGCGTCCCGTGGCTTGAAAATGCCCCAGTTTTGAGGCCTATTGCCGCTGTCAGGGATGGGGCCGCTCATGTTCCGCAGATTGGTGATGCTTGGCAGCGTGATTGCGATCGGGCTTGCGCTCAACGGCTGCACCAAGTGCGGACCGATCTGGGACGACTGGGCGCAGTCACCGAAATCCTGCAAGTCGGACAATCTCTAAGCTCATGAGAGGTCCGCCGCAGGCGCGCTTGGCGGCGCCTTTTTTGCGGTGATATACCGCTGGCGACAATGCGAGGGAGCGTTCTTATGCGAGTTTTGTGCGCGGTTGCGGTCGCGGTGCTGCTGTCGGCGCCGGCCTATGCGCAGATGCCGAACATCAACCTGATGCCCGAGGTCAAGAGCAAGACCCAGGAAGAGAAGGATCAGGACGCGGTCAACGAGAAGGCCTACAGGGACTCGCTCAGCAAGATTCCAGACGCCAAGACGTCATCCGATCCGTGGGGTGCGGTGCGCAGCGATGCACCCAAGGCGGCCGCCCATCCCGCCAAGCCAAAGGCCAAGACCGGCAGCGCGGCGCAGCGCAGCCAGTAGCCACGGCCGCTCAGCAGCGATCGTCTCGCGGACTCGGATTCCCTCAGCGCCATCCCTATATTGGGACGGTCGTTAGATGGTTCGGAGTTACGACGATGGCTTTTCGCCCGCGCGATCTCGCCAGCCGAATGGCCGAACGGCGGAAGGCGCATGACGGCTATGTGCGCGAGACCTTTACCCTGCCACGCGATGAGGCCCGGTTGCGGGCGCGCGACTTTCTCGCGCGCTACCCGAAGGCCGCCTATATGAGCGCCGTCGAAAGCTGGCGCGAATTGCCCGGTGGCGATATCGAGTTCACGATGCGGCGGCTTGCGAGCGCGGACTAGGACGTTTTCAAGCGACGTGGACGCCGATTGGCGCGAAGAAAGCGTGTCGAAACTAGAATTTGCAGCTTTGGTGCTGATTCAACCAGAATCGAAAATGCGGGGGGCGCTCCTATGGCGGACGCGGCGACGTCTTCCGTTGGCTGATCTTCGTATGGGCGCCTTGGATCGCTTGTTCTGAGATGCGGTGGCGTTGTCCGGATCACGCTTCAATCCGCATTGCCTCGTCCGCGCGGCGGCTGATCGTGCGCGATTTTCTTCAGCTCGCGATCAATCCGCAACTGCACGCGGCGGATCGCCAATAAATCCAGGTTTGTCCCGGTCCTGCCCGTGAAGATCCGGTCGCCGAGCTGGAAGCGCCACGTCCAGACGCCGGCCGCAACCTCGGTGACGCTGAATTCGATGCCCCTGTGGATCATTGATGAGCTCCGCGGAAATTGAGGGCGGGCCGCTAAACTAAAGGTTGTATAAATAAACAAAGCTCTTTAAGCGGAAGCGAGATGTCGTCCTCAAATTCGTATTTCAGTTTGTTGCGGACCCTAGCTGGGATTCGTGCGCTAGCGGTGCCGCCTGCGCACCCGAAGTGGGCTTGCCTAGTTGGAGGAACACCGATGGAACCGGCGCAGTCGCCCGAAGGCTACGGACTTTTTTCGGCGGTCAGGAGAGTACCAAGGTAGTACGTGCAAATACGGCTCACGCGCTGCGACTAGGCGTCCGCACGGGATTACGAGTAGCTCTTGAACGCGTTTGTGAAAGGAAGTTAAGTATCTGATTTGGAAACGTAATTTAGATTGGTCCGATTTGTGGCAGGAACTTTGTTCTGCCCGGAGAACAACGGGCCGTGATGTCGCTTCCTTGGCGACTCGCGCGGCGCCAGAGCCTGGCCGCCGGGACAGCCCTCGCATCTCCCAAAAACGCAACGCCGCCCGCTTGAAATACGTGCGAGCGGCGTCGGCTAGCCCCAGGAAGGTTGCTGCAAAATCCTGGCCCACATAGGTCTGCACGAGCCACCATAAAGGTTCATGCGTTCGAACCCCGTATGATTGCGGGGATCCCGAACGTCCACGGAACCCACGCGGGCCGCCTCGCGTTCGTTTGCTGCTCCCTCCGGCTGACGCCAAATGTTCGGGCTGGCCCTGGAACCTTGTTCACGGCCGGAGAACTACGGAAGTAATCCTTACTCTTTTGTGGTCTCGAACGGCTAATCTTGGGACGGAGAGAGCTTGGGGCGCAACGCGAATACTTTTCGCCACATAAAGATTGCTCTGCCCAGAACCTCCATTGAAATGCCAGCAGTCCTGCAGAGAGCGTGGTCTAAGCGGTTCAGGTCGTTCGCGGAATTGCGCTGACCGCTGGGGACAAAATGGGCTGCGGTCGCGCATCCGAAAAGAACATATTGCGAACATGGAACAAACATGGTACGCAGCAATCAACAACGTGTTCTGCCTGAACTCGTCGCCCGTTTGTCCCGCTAGCGAATCCCCGCCATAAGGAGCACATCCCAAATGTCCGCCACTGCACTGCGTATCGTCGAAGGATCCTCCATGGACAAGTCCAAGGCCCTCTCAGCCGCGCTCTCCCAGATCGAGCGCCAGTTCGGCAAGGGCTCGGTGATGAAGCTCGGCAAGAACGACCGCTCGATGGATGTCGAGACGGTGTCGTCGGGATCGCTCGGGCTCGATATCGCGCTCGGCGTGGGCGGTCTGCCGAAGGGCCGCATCGTCGAGATCTACGGGCCGGAATCGTCGGGCAAGACCACGCTGGCGCTGCACACGGTGGCGGAAGGCCAGAAGAAGGGCGGCATCTGTGCCTTCATCGACGCCGAACACGCGCTCGATCCGGTTTATGCGCGCAAGCTTGGCGTCAACATCGATGAGCTCCTGATCTCGCAGCCGGACACCGGTGAGCAGGCGCTGGAAATCGCCGACACGCTGGTACGCTCCGGTGCGGTCGACGTGCTGGTGATCGATTCAGTCGCGGCGCTGGTGCCGAAGGCCGAGCTCGAGGGCGAGATGGGCGATGCGCTGCCGGGCCTGCAGGCGCGCCTGATGAGCCAGGCGCTGCGCAAGCTCACTGCCTCTATCAACAAATCCAACACCATGGTGATCTTTATCAATCAGATCCGCATGAAGATCGGTGTGATGTACGGCTCGCCGGAGACCACCACGGGCGGCAATGCGCTGAAGTTTTACGCCTCGGTCCGCCTCGACATCCGCCGCATTGGCGCGATCAAGGAGCGTGACGAGGTCGTCGGCAACACCACCCGCGTCAAGGTGGTGAAGAACAAGCTGGCGCCGCCCTTCAAGCAGGTCGAGTTCGACATCATGTACGGCGAGGGCGTCTCCAAGATGGGCGAGATCCTCGACCTCGGCGTCAAGGCCGGCCTGGTCGAGAAATCCGGCGCCTGGTTCTCTTACGACAGCCAGCGGCTCGGGCAAGGACGCGAGAACGCCAAGGCCTTCCTGCGCTCCAACCCGGACATCACCGCCAAGATCGAAACCGCAATCCGTCAGAACTCCGGCCTGATCGCCGAGCAGATCCTCGCCGGCACGCCCGAGCGCGACGCCGACGGCGAAGAACCGGGAGAGTAAGCGTCAAAGACTGGAATGATTTCGCTGCAAGCGGGCGCTGAGGACGTTGAGTTGCCGACGTCTTCGGTGCCCGTTTCGTTTTGTGCTGAGTGAATGGCCGATGAAGCGTCTGATCATGACCAGTTCGTCCGGCAGCAGCCTCACGCGTGCGGGGCTTGCCGAGGTCGGCATTATATCGTTCTTTCGGTTTGTTGGCGGACCGCTGCCGTCACCGAAAGAGCTTGAGGCATATTTCGGATTACGTTCCGACCAAGATCCGGTCGGACATTGGTCGCACTGGAGCCCGCGGGGCCGGTGGCCTCAGGAAGCCAAGGCGCGCAGGGATCTCGCATTGATCGAGTTTTGCGATGCTTATGAGATGATCGAGCTTTGGTTCGATCCGGATCCAAACGATCAACTGCAACTGATTTGGTTGCTCGACCATTTCCGGGCTTATCCAGCGACGGTGGCCAAGCTGAAATTGCGTCTGGTCGGTTTCGACCTGATGACGACCCACGAGACATGGGGTGAATGGGACAAGGTGCCGCTTGTCAACGTCCGACCAGCGGATATCGAGACGGCAAGCATGTGCTGGCAGGCGTACCGGACGACGGTTCTCGCGGGCTTTCCACCGGAAATGGAAAGGCCTGGCGATGCGAAGGCTCGCTGGGAGTGCTTCCTGCAGAGTCGTCTGACGATGACCGACTTCGGCGAAGAGGTGCTGAAGCACGAGTTGGATTTCAGCCAGTACAACCCCGTCAATCGCTGGTGGGGCGGCACGGAGTTGATCAAAGAGCGGCTGTGGCGCTGGGACGCCAAGAGCCGTGCCCTGGTCGCTCCATAGATTTACTCATTGGATCGAAGCTGGAGGCTCGCAAAGTGTCGTTCAGTAAGTTCGACCGATGAATTTCCCCCGACCGCGGCATGACCGTTATGACCCGGCTTATCCTCACATTCACCGATAGCGGCGCGGGCGGCCTGAAAGCCGCACGGCTCGCCGATTGCGTGATTGGCATCGAGCAGCAGTTTGCGTGCGGAAGGTTGCCGGCGTCAAGCGAACTTGACGCGTTGCTGTCGCCGCGCGCGGCTTCGCGCCGTGTGGGTGCCCACTGGCTGGATCATCTCACCGGCAGGTTGGTCGAGGACGCGCGCAGCCAGGGTCTTGGATTGACGGAATTCTGCGAGCGCTTCGACGCCGTCGATCTATGGGTCGATCCCGATCCGAACTCTCAACTGCAATTGATCTGGCTGCTGCACTACTTGCGCCCTCATGCGAGCGTCATATCCAGGCTTGCGATATTGCAAGCGGATCAGGCCATCGGCGAGCAGCAGCCGTCCGAATTGGCCGCGTGGTCGCTGCAACTCGCTCTCATCCGTGACGATCATCTCGAGACCGCCAGCGACGCGTGGACAGCTTGGCGCGCATCGACGCCAGAAACCTGGTTCAATTTGTTGGCTCAGGATCTTGGCGCGCTTCCGCAATTGCAGAATTCAATCGTCGCGTTGCTGGAAGAGCTCCCCTCGCGCGGCTCCGGGCTCGGCGCAACGGAAATGCGGATGCTGGAATTGCTCTCAGCGGGGCATGTTCATCCATATGACCTGTTTCCACGGCACGAGAAGCTCATCCCACGGCGGACGCTCGGATATTGGGAGACCGGGGCCCTGCTGGACAGGCTGGCCCGTTGTCCGATGCCTGCCATCGCGGGCCTCAATGAGGGGCCATTCGATCTCGCCCTGCACGAAGATCCTGACCGTCATCAACGCTACAAGCGAAGCCGGCTCGCGCTGACCGGCTTCGGCCAGGCAATCGTCGCGGGCACCGGCGACTTCAGCCAGCACAACCCGATCCATCGCTGGTGGGGCGGCACCGAACTGATCAATGAGCGGCTGTGGCGCTGGGACTCCGAGAGCCGCACTCTGGTCGCGCCGTAATGCTTGTTTGCGCGACGCCGGTAGGCGTCGCTCGTCCCTATGCCAGCGCCTTCTCCCGGCTTGCAATCAGCGCCCGCACGTCCTCCGTTACCGCGACCGATTGATGGGTCTTCTGATCGGTCGCCACCCAGACGATCTCGCCGGTGGCGCGAAGGTCCTCGGAGCCCTTGGCGAAGATGGCGAGCGCCAGCGTGATCGAGGAGCGGCCGATCCGCGCGACCCGCACACAGACGTCGATGTCCTCGTCGAACCGGATCGGCGCCTTGTACTCGACCACCGAGCGCACCGTGTGAAAATCGATGCCGGTCCTCGCCACCTCACCGAGGTAATCGTAGCCGAGCGCACGAAAATACTCGGTGATGGCGGTGTCGAAGTAGGTCAGATAGTGGGCGTTGAACACCACGGCCTGTGCGTCGACCTCGGAATAGCGGACGCGAAACGGGAAATGAAACCAGAATTGCTCGCGCATGAAGCCTCCTTCCTTGCGCCGGACCATTCCGTCATTCCGGGGCGCGACCAAGTCGCGAACCCGGAATCCAGAAGTCGTGGATCCAGATTCCGGAGTCTCGCTTCGCGAGCTCCGGAACGACACCGAGTGAATCACGCGTCAGAGACGCAGCACTTCTAGACCGTAGGATGGGTAGAGCCAACGGGTCGGCGCAGCGCGCGGTCCGATGATAAACCCCACGAAACCCATCTTTCACGGCGCTGATTGGCAGTGATGGGTTTCGCTGCGCTCTACCCATCCTGCACCAGGGGCGCTTTATTCAGCGGCCTGCGCGTAATCCTCGACCGGCGGGCACGAGCACACCAGGTTGCGATCGCCGTAGACGTTGTCGACGCGGCCGACCGGGCTCCAGTATTTGTCGGATCGCGACACTCCGTCCGGGAAGCAACCCTCGGCGCGGGTGTAGGCCCTGTTCCAGGCATCGTCGGCGATGTCGTGGACGGTGTGGGGTGCGTTACGCAACGGCGAGGCTTCGACCTTGAAGCGCCCCTTCTCGATCTCGGCGATCTCGTTGCGGATCGCGATCATGGCGTCGCAGAAGCGATCGATCTCGATCTTCGACTCCGATTCCGTCGGCTCGATCATCAGCGTGCCCGCGACCGGGAAGCTCATGGTCGGCGCATGGAAGCCGTAGTCGATCAACCGCTTGGCGATGTCGTCGACGGTGACGCCGGCGCTCGTCTTCAGCGGCCGCGGATCGACGATGCACTCATGTGCGACGCGGCCGCGCGCGTTGCGATACAGCACCGGGAAGTGCGGCTGCAGCCGTGCGGCAATGTAGTTCGCATTGAGGATCGCGATCTCGGTCGCCCGCGTCAGGCCTTCGCCGCCCATCATCAGGATGTAGATGTAGGAGATCGTCAGGATCGACGCCGAGCCGAACGGCGCGGCCGAGACCGGGCCAACCGGATGCGTTACGGCGCCATCGGTCGCCGGGTGACCGGGCAGATAGGGCGCCAGATGCGCCTTCACGCCGATCGGGCCCATGCCGGGCCCGCCGCCGCCATGCGGGATGCAGAAGGTCTTGTGCAGGTTGAGATGGCTGACATCGGCGCCGTAATCGCCGGGCCGGGAGAGCCCGACCTGTGCATTCATGTTGGCGCCGTCGAGATAGACTTGTCCGCCATGCGCGTGAACGATGTCGCAGATCTCGCTGATATGCTCCTCGAACACGCCATGGGTCGAGGGATAGGTGATCATCACAGCGGCAAGGTTGTTCGCGTGCTTCTCGGCCTTGGCGCGGAGGTCGTTGACATCGACGTCGCCGCGCGCATCGCACGCGACCACCACGACATCCATGCCGACCATCGCCGCCGATGCCGGATTGGTGCCGTGCGCCGAGGAGGGGATCAGGCAGACCTTGCGGTGCGGCTCACCGCGCGCGAGGTGATAACCCCGGATTGCGAGAAGTCCGGCATATTCGCCCTGCGCGCCGGAGTTCGGCTGCAGCGAGACCGCATCATAGCCGGTGATGTCGCACAGCCACGTTTCCAGCCGCTTGAACAGCGCGTGATAGCCCTTGGCCTGGTCCGCCGGCGCGAACGGATGCAGATTGCCGAATGCCGGCCAGGTCAGCGGGATCATCTCGGTGGTGGCGTTGAGCTTCATCGTGCACGAGCCAAGCGGGATCATCGCGCGATCCAGCGCGAGGTCGCGGTCGGCAAGCTTGCGCATATAGCGCAACAGCTCGGTCTCGGAGCGATGGGTGTTGAACACCGGATGAGTGAGGAAGGCACTGGTGCGCTTCAGATCCTTCGGCAGCGCCTCGCGCGCGCCGGCCTCGATATCGGCATAGCTGAGCTTGCCGCCGAACACGCGCCACACGGCCTCGACGGTCTCGGGCGTCGTAGTTTCGTCGACGGCGATGCCGAGCGTGGTCTCGCCGATGTGCAGGTTGATCCGCTCCGCGAGCGCGCGGGCGACGAGCTCGCTCTGTTTTGCGCCGACCTCAACGGTGAGCGTATCGAAGAACGCCTCGCTATCAGGCGCGAAGCCGAGCTTGCGCAGGCCCGCGGCGAGCACCGTGGCGCGGCGATGCACCGACCGCGCGATGTGCATCAGGCCTTCGGGGCCGTGATAGACCGCATACATCGAGGCGATGACCGCAAGCAGCACCTGCGCGGTGCAGATGTTGGAGGTCGCCTTCTCGCGGCGGATGTGCTGCTCGCGGGTCTGCAGCGCGAGCCGGTAGGCAGGCAATCCGCGCGAATCCACCGACAGGCCGACGATGCGGCCGGGCAGCGAGCGCTTCAGCGTATCACGCACCGCCATGTAGGCGGCGTGCGGCCCGCCATAGCCCATCGGCACGCCGAAGCGCTGCGCCGAGCCGACAGCGATGTCGGCGCCGAGCTCGCCGGGCGAGGCGAGCAAGCTCAGCGACAGCAGGTCGGCTGCGATGATCGCAAGCGCGCCCTTCGCGCGCAGCGATGCGATAGCGGGCCTGAGGTCGCGCACCGCGCCCGACGTGCCGGGATATTGCAGCAGCGCACCAATGACGTCGGCCTTGTCGAGCTCGGTCAGGGGATCGCCGACGATCAGGGCCCAGCCCAACGGGGCGGCGCGCGTGCGCATCACCGCCAGCGTCTGCGGATGCACGTCCTTGTCGACGAAGAAGGCCTTCGCCTTCACCTGCGAGTGGCGCTCGGCGAGCGCCATCGCTTCCGCCGCCGCGGTCGCTTCGTCGAGCAGCGAGGCGTTGGCGACATCGAGCCCGGTGAGATCGCAGACCATGGTCTGGAAGTTGAACAGCGCTTCGAGCCGGCCCTGGCTGATCTCCGGCTGATACGGCGTGTAGGCCGTGTACCAAGCCGGATTTTCCAGAATGTTGCGCTGGATCACGGTGGGCAGAATGGTGCCGGAATAGCCCTGGCCGATCAGCGAGGTGAAGGTCTGGTTCTGCGCGGCGAGCTCGCTCATATGCGCCAGCGCCTCGGGCTCGCTCAGCGCACGTCCGAGATCGAGCGGCGCCTTTTGCCGGATCGACGGCGGCAGCGTCTCGCTCATCAGCGCTTGCAGGCTCCGGGCACCGACGGTTTCGAGCATCGCGTCGATGTCGCGAGGCGATGGGCCGATGTGACGGCGCACGAAATCGGTGGCGGCTTCGTTGCTCGGCTTGAAGGGCGCGTTCATGGGCTGATCCTCATTATTCGCCGTCACACCCCGCGAAAGCGGGATATCCAGTACGCCGGGACATCAGTGATGAAGCTGAAGCGCTGCGGCGTACTGGGTCGCCCGGTCCAGTGCGCAATTGCGCACAAGGCCGGGCGACGACAGCGAGTGCGTGGTCGAAAATCGGTTCATTCACTCATTCACTCAGGCGGTGTGCGCGGCGTAGGCGGCCTCGTCCATCAGGCCGTCGAGCTCGCTCTTGTCGGCGATCTTCAGCTTGAAGAACCAGGCCTTGCCGCCGGCATCCGAATTGACCAGCGCGGGGTCGGCCGCGAGCGCCTCGTTGACCTCGACGACCTCGCCGGTGATCGGCGCGTAGACGTCGGAGGCGGCCTTGACGGATTCGACGACGGCAGCGGCCTCGGCCTTCTTCAGGCTGCGGCCGACCTTGGGCAATTCGACGAATACGACGTCGCCGAGCTGCGATTGCGCATAGTCGGTGATGCCGACGGTGGCGACGTCGCCCTCGATGCGGAGCCACTCGTGATCGGAGGTGTAGAGCGTCGTCATGGATGTCCTCTAGCGTTTATAGGTGTTGGGGACGAAGGGCGTTGCGGCGACCTTGAGCGGCAGCCGCTGACCGCGCACTTCGGCGAATACGGTGGTGCCAATGGCGGAAAGGGCGGTGGGCAGGTAGCCCATCGCAACGGGCGCATTGAGACTCGGGCCGAAGCCGCCCGAGGTCACCTTGCCGATTGGCTCGCCTGAGCCGGCGTCGGCAAACAGCACAGCGCCCTCGCGCACCGGCGCGCGGCCGTCGGGCTTGAGGCCGACGCGGCGACGCGATGCGCCCTGCGCGAACTGCGCGAGGACCTTGTCCGCGCCCGGAAAGCCGCCGGCGCGGGCGCCGCCGCTTCGGCGAACCTTCTGCACCGACCATTCCAGCGCGCCCTCGACCGGCGTCGTCGTGGTGTCGATGTCATGACCATAGAGGCAAAGCCCGGCCTCGAGCCGCAAACTGTCGCGCGCGCCGAGCCCGATCGGCAGCACCTCGGGATTGTCGAGCAGGGCGGTGACCAGCGCCTCCACCTTGTCGGCGGGCACGGAAATCTCAAAGCCGTCTTCGCCGGTGTAGCCGGAGCGCGAGACGAAGCAGTCGGTATCGCTGACGCGGCGCGGGCCGGCGTCCATGAACTTCATCGAACCGACATCGGCGCAAAACTTCGCCAGCGCCGATTCGGCCTTCGGTCCTTGCAGTGCGATCAGCGCGCGATCGGCCAGCGAGACGATCTCGCAGGTGTCGGAGAGATGCGCGCGCAGGTGAGCCTCGTCCTCGGTCTTGCACGCGGCGTTGACCACCAGGAACAGATGATCGTCGAAATTCGCGACCATGAGGTCGTCGAGCAGGCCGCCGTCATCGTTGGTGAACTGCGCGTAGCGCTGCCGTCCGGGCGCAATGCCCAGGATGTCCTGCGGCACCAGCTTCTCCAGCGCCAGCGCCGCGTCGGCAACCTTGCCGGATTTGGGCTTCAGCACGAGCTGGCCCATATGGGAGACGTCGAACAGGCCCGCCTGGCTGCGGGTGTGCAGGTGTTCTTTCAGGACGCCGGCCGCGTATTGCACCGGCATGTCGTAACCGGCGAACGGCACCATCTTGGCCCCACGCGCGAGGTGCAGCGCGTGCAACGGGGTCTGCTTCAGCGGGGAATGATCGGTTGCAAGCATCACAGGGCCCTTGCGGTTCCCGCCGAGGACCCATTCCCCTTGAGAAACCTGCAGAAAGCCCCATCTGTCGCTTTGCCTGAGAGTATTATCCCGTCGGCGGACGCGTCGGGGCCAAGCCCGTCAACGCCTCTTTCCAGATGTCAGACGTCACGCGGTCCTTTTGCCTGAGAGTTTCCGGGGCGGTTGCTCCTTCGGCGCCGGCAAGGCCGGTCTCTCCCGACGTGACTTAACAATAGGTAGGACAGAACCACGCCTTCGCCAAGGCTGTCAACGCGGCCCAAGCTGCTATCAACGGGCTTTGTGCTCCTGCGGCAAGCCCATGATCCGCCTGCACAGTTTCTGGACACCGCGGCTGGCAATGTCTAAAAGCGTTCGGCCGGAAATTGACGTTATTTTGCGCCTGGCCGGCCCATTTTCCGATTGGATGAACATGAGCAGCGTCAACGACATCAGGGCGACATTTCTGAATTTCTTCAAGGAAAACGGTCACGAGATCGTGGCGTCGTCGCCGCTGGTTCCGCGCAACGACCCGACCTTGATGTTCACCAATGCCGGCATGGTGCAGTTCAAGAACGTCTTCACCGGTGTCGAGAAGCGGTCCTACCAGCGCGCCACAACCTCGCAGAAATGCGTGCGCGCCGGCGGCAAGCACAACGACCTCGACAACGTCGGCTACACCGCGCGCCATCTCACCTTCTTCGAGATGCTCGGTAACTTCTCGTTCGGCGATTACTTCAAGGAGCGCGCGATCGAGCTTGCCTGGAACCTGATCACTAAGGATTTCGGGCTGAAGAAGGACAAGCTGCTCGTTACCGTCTATCACACCGACGACGAGGCGGCAGGCCATTGGAAGAAGATCGCGGGCTTCTCGGATGACCGCATCATCCGCATCGCGACCTCGGACAATTTCTGGGCGATGGGCGATACCGGCCCGTGCGGTCCGTGCTCCGAGATCTTCATCGATCGCGGTGAGCACATCTGGGGCGGGCCTCCGGGCAGCCCTGAGGAGGACGGCGATCGCTTCCTCGAGTTCTGGAACCTGGTCTTCATGCAGTATGAGCAGGTGACGAAGGACGAGCGCGTGGCGCTGCCGCGTCCCTCGATCGACACCGGCATGGGGCTGGAGCGCATGGCCTGCATCCTGCAGGGCGTCGACAGCGTGTTCGAGACCGACCTGTTCCGCCATCTGATCGATGCCGCCGCGTCCGCGCTCGGGCATGGACCGACCGAGCAGACCGTCGCCTCCTACCGGGTGATCGCCGACCATCTGCGTTCGTCGGCGTTCCTGGTCGCCGACGGCGTGCTGCCGTCGAATGAGGGCCGCGGCTATGTGCTGCGCCGGATCATGCGCCGCGCGATGCGCCATGCGCAGCTCTTGGGCGCGCAGGAGCCGCTGATGCATCGCCTGGTGTGGGCCTTGGTGCGCGAGATGGGCCAGGCCTATCCGGATCTGGTGCGCGCGGAGAGCCTGATCGAAGAGACGCTGCGGTTGGAAGAGACCCGCTTCCGCAAGACGCTGGCGCGGGGACTCTCGATTCTCGACGAGAAGAGCGCGGGGCTGAAGAAGGGTGACATGTTCGACGGCGATACCGCCTTCACCCTCTACGACACCTATGGTTTCCCGCTGGATCTGACACAGGACGCGCTGAAGTCGCGCGGCATCAGCGTCGACCAGGCGGCGTTCGACGATGCGATGAACCGGCAGCGCGAGAAGGCGCGCGCCTCCTGGGCTGGCTCGGGTGAGGCGGCGACCGAGAGCGTTTGGTTTCCGCTGCGCGAGAGGCTCGGCGCGACCGAATTCCTCGGCTACGAGACCGAGAGCGCGGAGGGCGCGGTGATCGCGCTCATTAAGGATGGCACCGAAGTCGACAGCCTCAAGGCGGGCGAGACCGGCGCGATCGTGCTGAACCAGACCCCGTTCTACGCGGAGTCCGGCGGTCAGGTCGGCGACATCGGCGTGCTCACAGGCGAGGGCGTCACCTTCCGTGTCACCGACACGCAGAAGAAGGCCGGCGATCTGTTCGTGCATCTCGGTACCGTGGAGCAAGGCACGCTGAACGTCGGCGCTGCGCTGCAGCTCGAGGTCGACCATATCAGGCGTTCAGCGATCCGCGCCAACCACTCGGCGACGCATCTGTTGCACGAGGCGCTGCGCCAGGTGCTCGGCGACCACATCGCCCAGCGCGGCTCGCTGGTTGCGCCTGACCGGCTGCGCTTCGATTTCGTGCATCCGAAGCCGATCACGGCGGAGGAGCTCGCACGTGTCGAGGACATCGCCAACGACGTCGTGCTGGAGAATGACGAGGTCATCACCCGCATCATGGCCGTCGATGACGCCCGCGAGGCCGGCGCCCGCGCGCTGTTCGGCGAGAAGTATGGCGACGAGGTCCGCGTCGTCTCAATGGGCAAGAGCGCCCGCGAGCATGGCCAGAACGCGCTCGGCTGGTCGGTCGAGCTCTGCGGCGGCACCCATGTGCGCCGTACCGGCGACATCGGCCTGATCTCGGTGACCAGCGAGAGCGCGGTCGCCTCGGGCGTGCGGCGCATCGAGGCGCTGACGGGCCGCCATGCGCGCAGGCACGCCAACGACACCATCGCGCTGGCCAAGACCGCCGCGCTCGAACTGCGCACCACCATCGAGGACGTGCCGGCGCGCATCACGGCGCTGATGGAGGAGCGCAAGAAGCTCGAGCGCGACCTGTCGGATGCCCGCAAGAAGCTCGCGATGGGCGGCGGCGTAGCGTCGAACGGCGCCGGCGGCGTCCGCGAGGTCGGCAACGTCAAGCTGCTGGCGCGTGCGATCGAGGGCGTCGAGACCAAGGACCTCAAGAGCCTGGTTGACGACGGCAAGAAGCAGATCGGCTCCGGCGTGGTTGCGATCGTCGGCGTCACCGAGGACGGCAAGGCCGGCATCGTGGTCGGCGTCACTGCCGATCTCACCTCGCGCTTCAACGCGGTCGAGCTGGTGCGCAAGGGCTCCGAAGCCCTCGGCGGCAAGGGCGGCGGCGGCCGACCCGATATGGCGCAGGCCGGTGGTCCCGACGGCGCCAAGGCGAACGCCGCGCTGACCGCGATCGAGCAGGCGATGGCCGGGGCCTGACAGGCCCGGCCGCGCCTCAGCCTTTCCGCAGGAACACGTAGTCCGCGGTGTAGGGCGCGCTCTTCAGCGCGCCGGCTCGGTCGCAGGCGCCGTTGAGCTGGCCGCCCGACGTATTGATCCGCTGCACGGTGGTGACGCCGGTGAGCACGCCTTCGCCACGGCGGGAAATCACCTCGAGCTTCAGCCAGGGAATATCGGACGCGGTGGCACCCGGCGCATCGCCGGCGGTGCGGGCGGTCACGGCGCTGCCGTCGACATGCTCCCAGTTCGGCCCGGCATAATGCCGGCCGACGGTGCGGCCGTCGGCGATCAGGGTCGCGATCGGCTCGCGGAACGACCAGCCGAGCTTGCCGTCGGTGACCGGCTTGCACTCGTAAACCTGCACGCCCTCGGCGTGGACGGTGAGCACCGCGGTCTCGCCCGGCGCCGCGACGCCGGCGGGAAGGGGATCGGCGGCGAGCGCCGCCGACCCGGTCAGCAACAGCATTGCGAGCGTCGCGCCTTTGAAGAGGGCCATGATAACGCTCGCCGCCAACAGTCCGGAAACGGCAGCCCTCAGGCCGCCATCGCCTTCACGAGGTTGTCGGACACCTTGTCGAGGAATCCGGTGGTCGACAGCCAGCGCTGGTCGGCGCCGACCAGCAGCGCGAGGTCCTTGGTCATATACCCGTCCTCGACGGTGGCGACACAGACCTTCTCCAGAGTCGAGGCGAACTTCGCCAGCTCGGGGTTGTTGTCGAGCTTGGCACGGTGGGCGAGGCCACGGGTCCAGGCGAAGATCGACGCGATCGAGTTGGTCGAGGTCTCCTTGCCCTTCTGATGCTCGCGGTAGTGGCGGGTCACCGTGCCGTGGGCGGCTTCGGCCTCCACCGTCTTGCCGTCGGGGGTGAGCAGCACCGAGGTCATCAGGCCGAGCGAGCCGTAGCCCTGCGCCACGGTGTCAGACTGCACGTCGCCGTCATAGTTCTTGCATGCCCAGACATAGCCGCCGGACCAC
Source organism: Bradyrhizobium sp. ORS 86 (assembly GCF_045571475.1). Taxonomy (NCBI): domain Bacteria; kingdom Pseudomonadati; phylum Pseudomonadota; class Alphaproteobacteria; order Hyphomicrobiales; family Nitrobacteraceae; genus Bradyrhizobium; species Bradyrhizobium sp. ORS 86. Next base: position 2,978,271 of record NZ_CP120699.1, read on the forward strand.
TTCAGCGCCGAGGCCACCATGTCGTCGATCAGGCGGTGCTCGTAGGTCAGGCCCTTGGCGTCGAATTCCTTCTTGAACTCGCGGTCGAACACGTCCTGGAAGATGTCCTTGAAGCGGCCGTCATAGACCTTCAGAATCGTGTTCTTGGTCGACAGATAGACCGGATAGTTGCGCATCAGACCGTAATTGAACGAGGCGCGGGCGAAGTCGATGATGGAGTCGTCGAGATTGTACATCTCCATCGCGACGCCGGCGCCGGGCGTCTTGAACACTTCCTTCTCGATCACGGTGCCGTCCTCGCCGACGAACTTCAGCGTCAGCGTGCCCTTGCCCGGGAACTTGATATCGGTGGCACGATACTGGTCGCCATAGGCGTGGCGGCCGATGATGATCGGCTTGGTCCAGCCCGGAACCAGGCGCGGCACGTTCTTGCAGATGATAGGCTCGCGGAAGATCACGCCGCCGAGGATATTGCGGATGGTGCCGTTCGGCGACTTCCACATCTCCTTCAGGCCGAATTCCTTCACCCGCGCCTCGTCGGGGGTGATGGTGGCGCACTTGACGCCGACGCCGACCTTCTTGATGGCGTTGGCGGCATCGATCGTCACCTGATCATTGGTGGCGTCGCGGTGTTCCATCCCGAGGTCGTAATAGAGCAGGTCGACATCCAGGAACGGGTTGATCAGCTTGTCCTTGATGTACTGCCAGATGATCCGGGTCATCTCGTCGCCATCGAGTTCGACGACGGGGTTGGACACCTTGATTTTTGCCATGACGGAGAGGCCCTCTTGGGAACAGCGCGCTTTTGACCGCGGGTTGGAATACGCGTGCGCTATAGCACCGCCCGGGGACGGGCGGAAGCGGACCGGTTATGCAGTTTAAGCCCATCTTTTGGCCTAAAATGCTGCCTGCGTGGCGGTGCCCGCGACGACATATCACGTCACGACCAGCCGGTGATCAGCGCGCCCGGCGTCCATCTGCCCCCGGATTCGCTTCTGATCTCGCGCCACGCCGTTAAAGTGGTGTCTCAAGCCCGGCTTTACAGCTTCGCTTTGATTGTGGTTGATAGCCCGTTCGAGGACGAAGGGCGCGTAGGGCGTAGCCCGCGGCGGCGCCGCTGGAATTCCGATTGAGGATTCGCAAACGCCGCTAACCCTGTTATCTCCCTGGAGAAAATGGTCTTGGGTGAAAGCGGTGCGAAGCCGGTCCGCGGCCTCGGCGTAAGGTCTTGAATCAGCCAGTTCGGAAACTGATTCAAAATCTTCAGACGTTGAATCAGAAGGTGAAGTGAGATGTCCGGCACCGACAAGACCAAGGCAGGGCACGACCTCGCCGGTCCCGTCGTCATCCTGATCGAGCCGCAGCTCGGCGAGAACATCGGCATGGCCGCGCGCGCGATGGGCAACTTCGCACTGACCAGGCTTCGTCTCGTCAAGCCGCGTGACGGCTGGCCGAACATCGCCGCCCAGCGCGCCGCCGCCGGCGCCGACCACATCATCGGTAACGTCGAGCTGTTCGAGACCGTCGAGCAGGCGATCGCCGACCTCACGCTCGTGTTCGCGACCACCGCGCGTGCCCACGATCAGGCCAAGCCGGTGGTCGGGCCGGAAGGCGCGGCGCGCGAGATCGTCGGCCATGTCGCCCATGGCGGCGGCGCGGGAATCCTGTTCGGGCGCGAGCGGTCGGGCCTCACCAACGAGGAGGTCGCGCTCGCCAACCGCATCATCACATTCCCGGTCAATCCGGGTTTCGCCTCGCTCAACCTGGCGCAGGCGGTCCTGCTGATGGGCTATGAATGGTTCAAGCTCTCGACCGGGGGCGCGCTGCCGTTCGCGATGCCGGAGCGGTCCGAGCCGGCATCCCAGCACCAGATCCAGGCGTTCTTCGACAATCTGGTCGCCGAGCTCGACAAGGTCGAGTTCCTGCGCCCGGCCGAGAAGCGCGACACCATGCTGGTCAACCTGCGCAACATCTTCACCCGGATGGACCCGACCAAGCAGGACATGCACACGCTGCACGGGGTGGTGATGGCGATCGCCGAGGGGCGCAAGGGCCCGGCCAAGGGCGGTGTGCTCGACGGCGCACAGGCGACCCGGCTGCGCGCGCTGCTCGCCGAGCAGGGGCAGGGCGGCGCGACCGCCGACAACAGCAGCACCGTCCGCGGCCTGGCGCGGCTGCTTCGCCGCAATCCGACCGACGCCGAGCGGATCTTGTGGCAGGCATTGACGCGGGACCGTCGCTTTGCCGGTCAGTTCAAGCGGCAGACCCCGGTCGGCCGCCACATTCCCGATTTCGTCTGCTTCGCGCACCGGACCGCGATCGAGCTGGTCAACCCGAATGAGAGCGAGGCGATCGCCGCCGACCGCGCCAAGCGCCGCGCCTGGCTCGAGGCGCGCGACTACCGTGTCGTCGACATGCAGGTCGTCGATGTCGAGCGCGATCTCGCCGGCGAGCTGGCGCGGCTGGAGGGAAGTGTTCGACAGGGGCGGTGAGCTTTCGCCGCATTCGGCCTGCCTGGTAGGAATGAGTTCGGGGCGCGGCTTTCTCGACACGTCGTCCCTGCGAAAGCAGGGACCCATACTCCGCGGCTTGCGTTGTGATTGGGATTCGTCGTTCCGGCGCCGCGCAACAATCGACATTGGTGGTTATGGGTCCCTGCTTTCGCAGGGACGACACCGAGATTTGTTGCAACGTGCGAGTCATACATCTGCCTTCTCGCGACGTGATGTGTCCGAGCTCTGCACCTCTTTGTCGCGGTACTTGCCTCGTATCAACGCCCAGGCTTGGACGCACCCGCTAGAGGCCCGCCCGAGGAGGCGCGCCGATCTGCTTCAATGATCGGGCGTTGATCAGATCGCCGACACATCCGTCTGGATGTTGTTGGCGTCCTGCAGCACCTTCACGTAGTCGATGTCCATAACCTGGCCGGTCTGATCCATCGGTGTGGTGAAGTTGTAGCAAGCCCAGCCGCCGCCGCAGGCGAGGTTCATGATCACGGACATTGGGCCGCTATCGGAGCCGTCCTGGTTGAAGTTCTTGAACTCGCGGGAGCCGATCGGGTTGCCGTCGATGTAGCAGGTAATCATGCCGGGATTGCCATCGGGCTGATGGTCGACCCAATACAGACTGTAGATGTGGAAGTCGTCGTTGATGAAGCCGTTCGGATCCCCCGAGCCGACATAGTCCCACGGCTTCCACACGCCGCCGTACTGGGTGTCGAGGTACTTGTCCTGGTAGTACCAGCACGGGTCCGCCACATAGTCGTTGTGGATATTGCAGGTGTGGATCATGTTGCCGCTCTCGGTCACGCCGTTATAGGCCGACTCGAGCACGTCGATCTCGTTGGGCCACTGACCTTCGATGAAGGCGTCCTTCAACAGCCACAGCGCCGGGAACATCCCGAGTCCCTTCGGGCAGCGGACCCTCCACTCAACGTAGCCGAACTTGAAGGTCGTGCGCGAGCGGACCATCTGCGACGACATGATTGGATAGGTGTAGTTGTTCGGCGGCGGCGAGGGCACGTGCGCCTCCGCGATCGGTTGCTGCGGGATCGCGGTGAAGCGCAGGCAGCCGTCCACGATCTGATGGTTGTCGTCGTAGCGCTGACACTCGTCGCCATAGTGGTCGAGGGTGCCACCATAGTCGTGATACCGGGTCCACCAGGCGTTGCGGTCGAGCGAGGGCCCGTTGAAGTCGTCACGGAACACGGTCTGGAACACGGTGCCGTCATCCGGCACGAAGCCGGTCACCAACGGGTCGGTGCCGGGGACCGCGGGCTTGAGCGGCACCGGCGCGACGGTCGAAGCGGCGACAGTGAAGTACGCGCCGCCAGAACCGGAGGCGTTGAAGTTCGCGGTGTTGCCGCATGCGGTCCAGTCGCTGTTTTGAACGGTGGTGAAGAATGAATAGAGGCCGGGCTCCGCGTTGGCCGGTAGCGAGAAGTCGCGCTGGACATCGGTCGGCGTGTCGCCGGCGCCCGCGATATTCTGGTTGTAATAGGCCTGCTGCGCCCCGATCAGCGCGTCGCCGAGATAAACGCTCTGCACGATGACGACGTCGGTCGCGGTGTCGCTGGCGGTCGCGCCGATCACGCTGGAGTGCAGCGGGACGGTGGCGCCCGGCTCGAAGGAGTCGCCGACCGGATCGAAGTTGGTCGCATTGAAGGTGGGGGCGGTCATACTTGTCCCTCCTTTGGCGCACTGCGCATCCGTCACCACGCTACGCGCAGGCCGAGATTGCCCCGGATGGTGCGACTGCGGTCGCCATCGATTTCCGTGGTGTAGCCAGCGCTGCCGTAAAGGCTGACGGCCTGGGTCAATCTGGCCGCAACGCCGCCACCGATTTCAAACGAGGTCGTCGCGCGGCCCAGCGTGGGGATGACGTCCACGCTGGCGAATGTGACGTTGTCCGTGGGACCTGAGCCGTACCAGAGATTGGCCTTGAGATAGGGCTGCAACAGGCCGCTTGCGGTTTGCACGTCGCCTTGCAGGCGTGCACCGATGCGGCCGGTAAAGCTGTCGGTGGTGTTGAAGGCGACGGTCGAGAACCGGTCCTGAGTGGCGTCCAGCGACGCATGCTGCCAAATCGCCTGGGCCTGCGGCTCCAAGGTCAGGTGCGGAGCAATTGCGATCGGATATCCACCCTCCAGCGAGGCCGTGACGACATTGCCGTCGGTGTCGGCGCCGACACTGCGAATGGAGCGCGGATCACCGACCATCCAGGTGTTCATCAGCACGGCGTCCACGTACCAGCCACTCGGACCGATATGTGTCCAGTAACCGCCCAGGCTATAGCCGTCGAGCATCAGATCGCCGACCGCGGCCGCGCGCTGGCCGACAGCAAAGCCACGCACGTCACCGTCCGCGCGGCTGTAGCCGAAGAAGAGCCCGGCACGGTCGCGATGTCCGCTTGCCGCTTCCCTCGCAAATAAATCGACGCCAGTCTGCACGCCGGCGACGTAGCCATCGAACTCCGGAGATACCGCGCCGCTCCAGCTTTGCTCGGTCCCCTGACCGAACACACGGCCCCAGCCGGCAGAGACCACGCCGTTGCCGCCGACAAGGAGGCTTTGGTCCCCCTGGCGTTCGTGAAAGGTGCCGAGCATCGCCAAACCCATTTGACGCGCGATGGATGGCACGGCCGAATAGAGTGCCACCTCGGGGCGGTAGAGCGGAATGGGATCGGCACCAGCAGCGACGACTGGCAGCGGCGGTGAGCCCGGTGCCGGAGTCGGCCCGGCCACCACGTTTGAGCGCAGATACCAGTTATCGCCGGTTCCAGCCGTCACGCCACCTTTGAAGAGGAAGTACTCATAAGCTCCGGCGCTCGCACCCCCGGAAAGCGAGAAGGCGCTTGCTGCTGTCGTGCCGCCGTTGACCGCCTGCACGACCATGATGCCGTCGGCGAGCGTTTGCGCGCCTGCGCCGCCGACGTTGGTCACGCTGATTGCTGTGGTCCCTGTCGCTGTGCCGCCCGAGATCACGAGCCGGTCGGACGGCGAGCCGTCGGCAGCCAGAACGGAGTTGAGATGTAGCTGGCCGTTCCCGCCGATATAGTTGCCGGCGACGGTCAAACTATTGCCCACGCCACTGCCTGCGAGATTGGCAATGCCGTTGTTGCGGAGCTCGCCGTTGATGGTGAAGTTGCCGTTCGGCCCGTCTGCGAGACCAGGCAAGGCGTTCGCTGTCGCGATTGTGCCGTTGTTGGTCACCGTGCCCGTCACGCTTCCGTAGCCTCCAAGCATTGCATCGGCGGCGACCGCGACCGGACCGCCGCCTGACAGTGCAGCACCAGGATGAGAGGCGTCGCCGACAATCAGCGTGCCGACCGCAACATTCGTGCCGCCGCTATGCGCATTGTCGCCGTTCAGGGCGAGCATGCCGGAGCCGAGCTTGGTCAGCGCGCCGGTGCCGGTGGTCCCTTGCGTGATGGTGGAGTTGAAACCCTGGACGTCGAGGGTGCCGCCGCCCGCGTTCAGGGCAATCGGACGACTCGCGGCGAGGTCGAAGGCAGAATTGAATTGCAGGGTTCCGCCGTTGAAGGTCAGTCCGCCGGTCGCGGCACCCAGGGCATTGTCGGCGCCGACGGCGACGACGCCTTCGTTCAATCGGGTTCCGCCGGAGTAGGAATTGCCACCGGAGCTGGTCGGCGCCAGCGTCAATGTGCCAGGCCCGGTTTTTTCGACGGCACCTGTTCCCGAAATCAAGCCCGTGTAGGTCCCGTCATCGGTCTGCGCGAAGCGCACGAGCCCGTTGTTGGTTACGGTCGGCGGCAAGCTTTGGGCTCGTGCCTGAAGTGTGCCGGCAGGATCGACGAGGATTGAACCGGTGTAATTCGAGTTGTTGCCGGTCAGAATCAAGGTGCCTTGCTGCACGATGGAAGCCGTCACACCGGTGATGGTGCCGGTCAACGTCCACGTTCCCGGGTCCTCCTTGATGAGGGTTTCGAACCCGGCCATGTTGCCGTGAAGCGAGTCCTGTCCGCTGCCGCTCAGGAAAATCGTATCGTTGCCGGCTCCGCCGTTGAAATCGCCATTCAGGACCGAGCCGGTGGTGAACCGCAATGTGTCATTACCGCCGGCGAGCACGAGATTGCCGTTCACCGTGCCTCGGTTGGTGAAATCGAGCGCGCCATTGCCGGAGCCTCCGATCGCGTTGACGGGGGCCTGAATGAGTCCGGTCTCGGTATTGATGACGGTATTCAAGCCTGTGACGTTCTGAGACCAGATCGCGACGCCGTTGGCGGCGCTGATGGTACCGCTGTTGACGACGGTATTGTCGGTACCGTGAAAATTCACGGCTTCGGCGCTGCCTTGCGTACCGAGCGCGAGGACTTGACCGCCTTGATCGACAGTCAACGTGCCGTTGCTGCCGAACTCGATCGTGTTGCCGCCTGTGCCGTACTGGCCGGGGGCCGATATGGCGGTCGCACTGACCACAGCGTTGTTGCGTACAGTGATAGTCGCACTGTTGCCAAGGCTGATCGCGTTCATATCCCCGACGGCGACCCTGGCGCCGGATTGCACATCGACGCTGGAGCCTGCCGGCGCAGCGGGACCGGCGCCTATTGTGCTCGTCCAGGGATTGGGGGCAGTTGCATTACACGTCGTTGCGATACCGACCGTGACACACGCTGCATCGGCCGGCGCCGCCGACATGCTGACGCTCATGGCCGCAAGCAAGAAGGATATCAGCGTCGTCGCGCTGCGAGGACGTGTGAGCGAAGATTTTGATGATGGAGAACATGACAGCGAAATGACTCTTCTTCTGTCGTAGGTTCGCCGCATACGCAGCCCCGCAGGATCATGGTTGTTGTTTTTCGTTTGACACCCTTGGAGCGAAAACGTGTCAGAAGTGTGCGAGCAGGGCTGGAAAACGCGCATAGCTGATACTCGCGTTTTGCGTGTTCCATATATCAATGCACTCTTGAGTGAATTTGTGATCGCGCCGTCGGGTCGAATTGTCGCAGCGAGTGGCGGACGCTGGCGCGCTTCGCGATGCGGTCATGCCGTCTTCGGGCGCTCCGACTATTCAGCCTGCTCCGGAATTGGCGTGTTGGCGGGCCTCGGCATCGCCGCCTGCTTCAGGCGCACGTCAGGGAGCAAGTGGTAGGGAAGATAGAATGCGTTCGCGATGATCGTCGGGATCACCGCGCTTCCGATCACAGCGGCCACCAGCGCCGAATACTGGCTTTGGTTGATGATCCCGTGCGAGAGACCATAAAGGGACGAAATGGTCCCGAAGGTCAACCCGGTCGACATCAGAAGCGTTGTGTACATCGCTTCCCTCCGCGGAGAGCCGAACAATTTCGTGACAGGCAAGACGCCGGCGATCTTGGTGGACATCTTCACCAGCAGGAAGAACACGAAGGCCGTCGGTGCGGACACCAGCGCCGGGAGCGAGACAAACGATCCGGCGCGGATGAAGTAGAACGGCGTCAGCAATCCAAACGTCAGCGTGCGAAGCCGACGCACCAGCACGTGATCCTTCCCGACCGTGCCCGCCAGCACCATGCCGATCAGATAGGCAGGCAGCACCGCCTCGCTGTCGGCCCAGGTTGCGAGCGCCCCCATGCCGAACAGACAGAGTAGCAGGAATTTGGTTTCGAGCTCCGAGGGGCGATTACCGTAGAGACGGAAGAAGCGCGGCGTGAGCCAAGGCAGAATGGCGAAAACAACGGCGCCGACTCCCAGAAAGACCAGCGTCTTCCAGCTAAAGGGTGCAAAGATGAGACCGAGTGCGACGACGGTGCCGAGGTCGGTCACGAAGCAGGCGGCAAGCACCGTCTTGCCATAGTCCGTGGTATTGAAGCCGAATTCGATCATGACCGCATAGACCACGGCGACCGAGGTCGTCGACATTGCGACGCCGGCGAGCCAGCTCGGCATGATCTCCCATCCAAGGAGATAGCGCGCCGCTGCCGCGCAACCGAGGAACGGAACGAAGAAGCTCACCAGGCCAACTGCGGCCGCCTCCCGCCATTTTTGCCTGAAGATGGTTGGGTCGAGTTCGGCTCCGGCGAGAAACGTCAGCACGATCGCGCCGATGCCTGAGAGAAACTTGATCCAGGATTCGTCGGTACCAAGCACTGATGAGCCAATCATCGCATCGATGACAAGCTGCGCGATCGTGCCGACCACAATTTCTGACAGCGCGGTGGAGATGCGCAGCCAAATCGACAGCAGGCTGGCGAGCAACGCCAAGCCGAGCCACAGCGCCGCGAGTGCCCACATGCTCGTCATGACGGCCTCCGCGCGATGACGTCGCGTGACTTCTGCGGTCTTGTTGCGAAACTCTGGGCAAAGAATGGACGTGCTGAGTGGGGCATGGATCCTCCTGCTCGCGTTGCAGCGTCGCAGGAGTCATCAGCCGGTCCGGCGTTTTTGGGGGACTCCATCCCCGTTATTCGGATAGTAAGCGCGACCGCGACAAACACAAGGGCCGATCGTCCGGGCACCTTCCCGAAACCCGGCCGCTTTTTCGGCTTCGCGGTGCCGCAGAGCCGACAGGGATGGTGCCCTGACAGTCCCGCGTCGCAATATCCAGGAATAGCCCATTTGGGACATGAACCTTGGGCGGGGGTATGTAGACCTATAGATACCGGGATTTTGCAATCACCTTCCTGGGGCTAGAACCAACGCCGCTCGCACGTATTTCAAGCGGGCGGCGTTGTTGTTGTGCGCACGTGGCCGTCATCGCGAGGCGAGGCATCGTCCCGAGACGCGCGTTCTGCCTCCTTGCCACGAGGGTTATCGACGTTTGTGACGCACAACTAATCCAGGAAGGTCACGGGCGTGCCGCGCTTGACGACGGCAGCCAACGCATGCGCATCCCAATTGGTCAATCGCACGCAGCCATGCGAGGCCGCCTTGCTGATCCTGCCGGGATCGGCCGTGCCGTGAATGCCATAGCCCTCGGCAGAAAGATTGATCCACATCGAGCCGACCGGATTGTTCGGACCGGGCCTGATGGTGAAGGGCTTCCTCGATTTGACGCCCTTGAAGCGGTATTTCGGGTTGTAGCGATAGATCGGATTCTTGTTGATCGCCGTCACCTTCAGCGTACCGGTCGGCGTCGGCTTTTCCGCGCTGCCGACCGTCGCGGGATAGAACGCGAGCAGTTGTCCCTTGGCGTCGAACGCCTTGACCGTCTGCCGCGTCTTGTCGACCTCGACACGTGCGACCGGCGTCGAATGTCCGGTTTGGAGAACGTTCGCGACCGCAATGGTTTCGCCGGCCTTGTCGAACTTCTTGCCGGGATTGATCGCCTGAAGCAATGCCTCGCTCATGTGGAATTTCTCGGCGAGCGCTTCACGCGGACTGGTATAGTTCAGAGCCGGCAAGCTCTTCATGTTCTCCATTTTTGCCGGCAGCTTCTTCAGGAACGGTCCTTTCACGTCCGCCTCGGCGATCTCGTAGTTGACGATCGCAGGACCATCGCTGACAGCGGCAAGCTTGTCCCAGAGCTCTGTCGTGACCGCCTTGTCGAAGGACAATCCATTCGCCTCGGCGAAGGCCACAAGCGCCTTCTGTGCATTCTCGCCAAGCTTGCCGTCGATCTCGCCAGGGGAAAAATGCGCGCGATCGAGCAGAATTTCGAGCTTGGCAACGGACGCGTTGATCTGGTCGCGGCTTGGCGGCTTTGCTGGCGGGGCTGCCGCGTCATTGATGGCGGCGGCATCGAGCCGTGCCGCAACCGTCGGCCCGGCCGACACGAGCAGGAGGACAACGGCAAGGGACCGAAACATCGTGCATCCCACGCGTGGATCATTCCGTAAAGCTACGGAGAGCTTCGAAGTTCCATCACGTGTAACCGCGGAGATCCTGCGATGGAACAAGCAAGATCGCAGCTTCGCCCCAATCGACCCGTTAAAAAGTCGTTATCGGAAGTGCATTTGCGCCCAGCTCACAGCACAATCGAGGTCCTCCGTAGCAAATGCGATTCATCGTCGCGGTGCTGGCCGCGTTTCTCGCCTTGATGTTCGATTTCGAACGTTCGCCAAACCCCGTCCCAAGTGACGCCCCAACAACTCAAGCCTCGCCTGTCTCAAGACATTCGGTGTCCGATGCCGTCCCGTTCGCGGCCCTCTTCATTGAGAGCGCGGCTGCCAGCGAGAAGCCGAGTGCGACGGTCGAGAGTGAAGGGCCCGCCGAGAGTCAGCCGCAGCAAGCTGAGCTCAAGCCTCAGGCTTCCGCGATCGATGCGTTCTGTCACGCCCTCAGTCAAGCAGCCGAGGCGAGCGAGATTCCCGTCGCGTTCTTTGCGCGTCTGATTTGGCAGGAGAGCCGCTTCCGCTCGAACGAGGTCAGCCACGCGGGCGCGAAGGGCGTTGCGCAGTTCATGCCGGAGACGGCCGCGGAAGTCGGCCTCGACGATCCCTTCGATCCGTTCAAGGCGTTGCCCGCATCCGCAAAGCTGTTGCGCAAACTGCGCGACGATTTCGGCAATCTCGGTCTTGCGGCTGCCGCCTACAACGCCGGCGCCGGCCGCATCCAGAAGTGGCTCGCCAAGCAGAGCGACTTACCGCGCGAGACCCGCGACTATGTCCGCATGATCACCGGAACCAAGGCGGAGGACTGGATCGAGGATGCCGACAGGCTTGCAATCCGCGTCGACCTGCCACGCGAAGCGCCGTGCGAAGGGGTCGGCGGCTTGTCCAAGGCGAAGGATGTCGCCTTTGTCTCGGCACTGGCCGCGCCCGGCGTGACCACGATCATCCGCAAGGCGGAGTCGGCCGAACTGGCGGCAAGACTTGCGGCCAGCCGCGTGCGCAAGCGGGTCGCGATCCTGCTCAAGAAGGCAACGCCGGAAGCTGCCCGGCTCGGCAAGGGCCGCCGCGTCGTGGTTGCACACACCAAGGCAAAGTCCGCGAAAGGCCGTGCCATTCGCCTGGCTTCACGCGAGCGTTCATCGAGCTGACAGATCGGTAAGCGACCGACGTGTCATGCTCTAAATATGCCGCGGCTTATCTCCGGCGCCGCCGTTTCCTTGGAAACAGGCGGTCGCGGATATAGCGTGAGGTCGGCGTCAGGCGGACTCCCCGGGGCTTCTGCCAGACTGCGCGGTCGATCTCCTTCTTGTCGCCAATGGCGAGCCTGCCCTTGGCGTACTTGGCGATGAAGATCGCGTCGCTCATCTTGCGGCCAGAGCGCTTGTTCCTTGCCTTAACTTCCCTCCAGAGGCTGAGCCTGCCGAGTTTGAGCTTTGGCAGCTCCTCCTTGATCTCGCGCTTGAGACAATCCTTCCCGGATTCGCGAGCGCGTCTGCGGCCGCCGGGGAACATCCACAAACCGTCGGATCGGCGTCGGACCAGAAGAACCTTGCCGCGCTTCGCGGCTACCAGCTTGGATGACTTGGCCATTGCTGCAGTAAATCTAAAAGGAATCGATGACACTTTAACTTGTCTACTCATGTAGACAAGTTCGACGATGCGTTGTTCCACTATCGGTTGACGAACGCGGACGCTACCGGAATTTTACGGCTTTACTCGCGAACGCAGCAGCGCCGCGCAGTGCCGCGCCATGCTGGTCTCCTCGCTGGTCGGGATGACGAGCACGTCGACTCGGCTGTCCGCTGCCGCGATGCGCTGCTGCCCCTTGCCGTTCGCTGAGGCATCCAGGCGCACGCCGAGCCAGGCCAGGCGTTCGCAGACCTGCTGCCTGACCTCGACGGCATGCTCGCCGATGCCGCCGGTGAACACCAGGCCATCGAGCCCGGCGAGCGTGGTCGCCATCACGGCGACCTCGGCCGCGACGCGGAAGGTGAAGAGATCGACGGCTTCGCGTGCGGCGGCCTCCGGGCTCGCAAGCAGCGCGCGCATGTCGGCCGACATGCCGGATATGCCGAGCAGGCCGGACTTTTCATACAGCAAATGCTGCACCTCGTCGGCCGACATCTTCTCTTGCTGCAGCAGATATAGCAGCACGCCCGGGTCGATCGTGCCGCAGCGCGTGCCCATCACGAGACCGTCGAGCGGGGTCAGGCCCATGGTGGTATCGACGCTCTTGCCCCTGTGCAGGGCGCACAGGCTCGCGCCGTTGCCGAGATGCGCCACCACGATGCGCTTCTCGGCCCATTGCGGCGCGATCGCGGCGAGGCGCCCCGCGACATATTCGAAGGACAGGCCGTGGAAGCCGTAGCGGCGGATGCCGCGCGCTTCAAACTGCCGGGGAATCGCAAAGCGGCTTGCCGGTGGCGTCAGGCCGTGATGGAAGGCCGTGTCGAAACAGGCGATCTGCGTCACCTCCGGTTGCAGCGATTGCACGGTGCGGACTGGCGCCAGGCAGCGCGGCTGGTGCAGCGGCGCGAGCGGCGTCAACGCGTCCAGTGCGGCGAGAGTCTGCTCGGTGATGACGACGGGGCCGGCAAAGTCGCGCCCGCCATGGACGATGCGATGGCCGACCGCGGCGAGCCTGCCGCCCGCAAGGTAGTCCTCGATCCAGGCAAATATGTCCGCGAACAGATCGTTGTCCTTTGCAGCGCCGCTCGCACGGCGCTTTTCAAAAAGTGTCTTGCCCGACGCATCGCTCACCACGACGCGCGGAACCTGCTCCTGCTCATCGAGCAGGCCCTTGCACTGAAGCGCCGGCTCCGTCGGCCCGATGTCAAACAGGCCGAACTTGACGCTGGAGGAGCCGGCATTGAGCACTAGGACGCTGTCGGACATCGGTGGTCTCGCTCGCGTTCGTGGCCCTTCAGCCGCCGGATTTGGGCTCCGTCGTGTCGGTTGCACGATAGGGCCAAACCCAGTCGCGGATCTGCGGCATGTCCTCGCCATGCTCGCGCACGTAGCGGGAGTGCTCGATCAGGGCGTCGCGGAATTGCTGCTTGACGTGGGCGGCGGCGATATCGAGCCCCGGCACGCGCTCGATCGCTTCGATGGCGAGATGGAAACGATCGAGCTGGTTCAACACCACCATATCGAACGGCGTCGTGGTGGTGCCTTCCTCCGCGAAGCCGCGCACATGCATGCCCGCGTGATTGGTGCGGTTGTAGGTCAGGCGGTGGATCAGGTAGGGATAGCCGTGATAGGCGAAGATCACCGGCTTGTCGCGGGTGAACAGGCTGTCGAAATCGCGGTCGGGCAGGCCATGCGGATGCTGCTCCTTGGGCTGCAACGTCATCAGGTCGACCACGTTGACGACGCGGATCTTCAAGTCCGGCAGCGCCTTGCGCAGCAGGTCGACGGCGGCGAGCGTCTCCAGTGTCGGGACGTCGCCGGCGCAGGCCATCACCACGTCGGGCTCGGCATCCGCCGGCTCGGTGCCCGCCCATTTCCAGATGCCAATGCCGGCCTCGCAATGAGTGATGGCTTCGCGCATCGGAAGCCATTGCGGGGAGGGCTGCTTGCCGGCGACGATCACGTTGATGCGGTCGTAGGTCCGCAGGCAGTGATCGGCGACCCAGAGCAGCGTATTGGCATCGGGTGGCAGATAGACGCGGACGATATCGGCTTTCTTATTGGTGACGAGATCGATGAAGCCGGGATCCTGGTGGCTGAAGCCGTTGTGATCCTGGCGCCAGACATGCGACGTCAGCAGATAGTTCAGCGATGCGATCGGGCGGCGCCAGGCCAGCGCGCGCGACACCTTCAGCCATTTGGCATGCTGGTTGAACATCGAATCGACGATGTGGATGAACGCCTCGTAGCAAGAAAAGAAGCCGTGCCGTCCGGTGAGCAGGTAGCCTTCGAGCCAGCCCTGGCAGAGATGCTCGCTCAGCACCTCCATCACCCGCCCGTCATGGGCGAGGTGGACGTCGTAGGGCTCGATCCCCTCCATCCAGATGCGGTCGGTCGCCTCGAACACCGCGTCGAGCCGGTTCGATGACGTCTCGTCCGGGCCCATGATGCGGAAATTGCGCGTATCCGCATTGAGCTTCACCACCTCGCGCAGGAGCTTGCCGAGCTCGCGCGTGGCTTCGCCGACGACGCCGCCGGGGCGGGGCACCTCGACGGCATGCTTGCGGAAATCCGGCAGCTTGAGCTCGCGCTTGAGCAGGCCGCCATTGGCATGCGGATTGGCGCCCATGCGGCGGTCGCCAGTCGGCGCGAGTGCCTGCAATTGCGACACCAGCCGGCCGTCGGCCTCGAACAGCTTGTCCGGCTCGTAGCCCTTCATCCACTGTTCCAGCAGCTTCAGATGATCGGGATTGCTGCGCGCGTTCGATATCGGCACCTGATGGGCGCGCCAGAATCCCTCGACCTTCAGGCCATCGACCTCTTTCGGCCCGGTCCAGCCCTTCGGGCTGCGCAGCACGATCATCGGCCATTTCGGCCGCTTGAAGCCCGCGCGCTGCCGCGCGCTCTGCTGGATTGAGCGGATGCCGGCGAGGGCGCTGTCGAGCGTGTCGGCCATCAGCCGATGCATCGCAGGCGGATCATCGCCTTCGACGAACAGCGGCTCGTAACCATAGCCGGTGAAGAGGCTGCGCAGCTCCTCGTCGCTCATCCGCCCCAGCACTGTGGGGTTGGCGATCTTGTAGCCGTTGAGGTGCAGGATCGGCAGCACCGCGCCGTCATGCAGAGGGTTGAGGAACTTGTTGGAATGCCAGGAGGCCGCCAGCGGGCCGGTCTCCGCCTCGCCGTCGCCGACCACGCAGGCCACGATCAGGTCGGGGTTGTCGAAGGCGGCGCCGTAGGCATGCACCAGGGCGTAGCCGAGCTCGCCGCCCTCATGGATCGAGCCGGGCGTCTCCGGCGCGGCGTGGCTCGGAATGCCACCGGGGAAGGAGAACTGGCGGAACAGCTTGCGCAGGCCGTCCGCATCGCGCGTCACCTCCGGATAGATCTCGGTGTAGGTGCCCTCGAGATAGGTGTTGGCGACCATGCCGGGCCCGCCATGGCCGGGCCCGCAAATATAAATGACGTTGAGATCGGACGCGCGGATCGCGCGGTTGAGGTGGGCGTAGATGAAGTTGAGGCCCGGCGTGGTACCCCAATGTCCGAGCAGCCGCGGCTTGATATGTTCGGGCTTGAGCGGCTCCTTGAGCAGCGGATTATCGAGCAGATAGATCTGGCCGACGGAGAGATAGTTGGCGGCGCGCCAGTAGCGGTCGAGCAGTTCCAGATCGTCGCTGCGGGCTTGCTCGCCAGGGTTCGTCGTCACCTGCATGCCGATCTCCTCGGGATGATGCCAACAAATGACCCCCAAGCCGTCGATCTGTTCCATCGGCGGCGACGTTAGAACGCAAATATGACGAGAGGTTGAGATGGGGCAAAGGCGCTACCCCCGCGGCAGATCATCCGGCCCGCAAGCAAGGTGGCGGGCCGCCCGACGCCGACAATCGTGAACGGGATTGTTATACTCGCCGCGGGTGATGGGTTTAGCAGGGTGGATCGATGGCGAGAGAGCTGGAAGGAAAAGTCGCAGCCGTGACCGGGGCCGCCTCGGGCATCGGCCTGGCGAGCACGGAAGCGATGCTGGCGGCCGGCGCACGCGTGGTGATGGTCGACCGCGACCAGACTGCGCTGCAAGCGCTGCGCGACAAGCACGGCGACGCCGCTATGCCGCTGGTCGTCGACCTGCTCGACCCGCAAGCCTGCGCGACGCTGCTGCCGGGCGTGCTGGAGAAGGCCGGCCGGCTCGACATCCTGCACGCCAATGCCGGGACCTATATCGGCGGCGACCTGGTCGATGCCGACACCGCCGCGATCGACCGGATGCTGAACCTGAATGTCAATGTCGTGATGAAGAACGTGCACGACGTGCTGCCTCACATGATCGCGCGCAAGACGGGCGACATCATCGTCACGAGCTCGCTCGCCGCGCATTTTCCGACGCCGTGGGAGCCGGTCTATGCGTCGTCCAAATGGGCGATCAACTGCTTCGTGCAGACCGTGCGGCGCCAGGTGTTCAAGCACGGCATTCGCGTCGGCTCGATCTCGCCCGGACCGGTGATTACCACGCTGCTCGCCGACTGGCCGGCGGAGAAGCTGGAGGAGGCCAAGGCGGCGGGAAGCCTGCTGGACGCCAGGGAGGTGGCCGATGTCGTGATGTTCATGCTGACGCGGCCGCGCGGCATGACGATCCGTGACGTCGTCATGCTGCCGACGAATTTCGATCTCTAGCGGTATCGATCTCGGCTGGCGCCGCTTCATCCGGAGTCGCGGGCATCTTTACCGACATTGGCCTACGCAAGCGCCCGATTGCTGGCATGCTCCTTGCTCTGGACGGACAGTGCAACGCAGAGGGAGACGACCCATGAAACGATCCGACCTCACCGAGAAACTGCTCGACATCAAGCGCGACAAGGGCTGGAGCTGGAAATACATCTGCGAAAAGATCGGCGGCTATTCGGAGGTTCTGATAACCGGCGCGATCCTCGGCCAGATGAAATTGACCAAGCCGCAGGCAGCAAACGCCGGCGAGCTGTTCGGGCTCTCGCCGTCGGAGGTCGCGATGCTGAACGAGACGCCGATGCGCGGGCAGGGCATTCCGATGCCGCCGACCGACCCGCTGATCTATCGCTTCTACGAACTCGTGATGATCAACGGCCCGGCCTGGAAGGCGCTGATCGAGGAAGAGTTCGGCGACGGCATCATGTCGGCGATCGACTTCGACATGGTGATGGAGCGGCTGCCGAATCCGAAAGGCGATCGCGTCAAGATCACGATGAGCGGCAAGTTCCTGCCCTACAAATATTACGGCGCCAGCGGCAACGTGCCGGAATACGGCTTCAAGGAAGGCTGAGGAACGGATGGCGAGTAGCGAATGGCGGGTAGCGACTGGCCTGTTCGCTGCTCGCCGCTCCCTAGACCTTCGGTTCTGATTGAATCAGAACCGAAGGTCTCGAAAGCGCTCTAGTCGCTTGTCGCGGCGGCGAAGGCCTTGCGGATGTCCTTCACCGGCGCCATGTCGCGCACATAGGTGAACGAGCCCTTGTCCTTCATCTCGCGGGCGCAGTGCAGGAACGCAGCCAGCGCGTGGCGTTCCATCGCGCCGCCGACGCTGATGCGCTTGACGCCGGCGGTGGCGAGTTGCTCGACGGTCAGCGTCGGATCGGCGAAGCCCATCACGAGGTTGAACGGCTTCTTCAGGGCCGAGACCACGGTCTTGATGGTGGCGAGGTCGTAGAGGCCCGGTGAATACAACACGTCCGCGCCGGCCGCCTCAAAGGCCTGCAGCCGCTTGATGGTATCGTCGAGATCCTTGCGGCCGTGGAGAAGGTTCTCGGCCCGCGCGGTCAGCGTGAACGGGAACGGCAACGCACGCGCCGCCTCGACCGCCGCCTGCACCCGCTCGACCGCAAGCGAGAAATCATAGATCGGACGCTGCGGATCGCCGGTCGAATCTTCGATCGAGCCGCCGACCGCGCCGGCTTCCGCAGCGAAGCGGATTGCCTCGGCCGCGAGCTTTGGCATGTCCGCGCCGCAATTTTCGAGATCGACACTGACGGGCAGGTCGGTGGCCTGCGCGATCGCCCGGCAATTCTCGATGATGGCATCGAGGTTGACGGTCGACTGGCCGAGCGTGTTGGCGAGCCCGAGGCTCGTGGTCGCCAGCGCCTCGAAACCCATCGCCGCCAGCAGCTTGGCGGTGCCGGCGTCCCATGGATTTGGAATGATGAACGCGCCGGGCCGCTGATGCAGCTCGCGAAACCGTGCTGCCTTGTCCGCCTGGGTGCGCATGTGAGCTCCTGCTGTTGTCAAAGCGACTGACAGCAGCGATAGGGCGGTTTTGCCCATCAGACAAATTTGTTATTTCTCTCCATGTCATCAGCTTTTTGCATGAGGGCCGAGATGGACAGCGACGCGCTCAACACGTTCCTGGTGGTGCATCGGCGCGGCGGGATCTCGAACGCCGCCAAGGCGCTGCACCGGTCGCAGCCGGCGATCTCAAGGCGCATCGCGCTGCTCGAGCAGGAGCTGGGCGTTCCCTTGTTCGAGCGGATCGCGGGCAAGACGCGGCTGAGCGATGCCGGGCGGGTGATGGTGCCCTATGCCGAGCGCGCGGTGGCGGCGGCGCAGGACGCCGAGAACGCGGTGCGCGCCCTGCTGCGCGACAATTCCGGCCCCGTGGCGCTGGCGGTAACCGGCACGCTCGCCGGCGAACGGCTCTCCAAGGTGCTGAAGCGCTTTGCCGCTCAGCATTCGGATGTCGCGCTGACGTTGCGAACCGCGACCAGCGCCGAGGTCAGCGATCTGATCCGGCGCGGCGAGGCGACGATCGGGCTGCGCTACGATCGTGACCGCTCGCGCGATCTCGACTGCGAGGTGTTGTTCGCCGAGCCGCTTCAGGTGGTCTGCGCGCCGGACCATCCGCTGGCCGGGCGCCGTGTCAGCAAGCTCGCCGATCTCAGGAACGAGCGCTGGATCGCCTTCCCCGAGGTGCCGGGACGGCGCGAAATCACCGCCTCGCACGTGTTCGCGCTGTTCCTGACACACGGGCTCGGCGAGGTCGACTGGACGCCGGTCGACAGCCTCACCGCCCAGAAGCGGCTGGTCGAGGCCGGGCTCGGCATCGCGCTATTGTCGCAAAGCAATGCGGCGGAGGAGCTGCGCGCGGCGACGATCGCGACGATCCGCGTCGGCAATCTCAGCGCAAGCCACGAGGTTGTCGCGGTGACGCGGCATGGCGGCTTCCTCAGCGCCGCGTCGCGCCGTCTGCTCGATATCATCCGCGCGGAATTTTCAACGAAGCGAAGTAGCAGGAAGCGAATGGTGAACGGCGAATAGCGAACGGAATGGCTCAATTCGCTACTCGCTACGTCCTATTCGCGAGATATCACGTTCCCGCCTTCACCTGGGCCACCGCCTGGATCAACAGCTCGTCCATCTTGGCCCGGATATCGGCCTCGGTGACGGCATTGCCCTTGGCGGTGAGATCCTTCAACACCTTGTGCAGGACGTCGCGGTCGCCGGCTTCCTCGAAATCGGCGGCGACTACCTCCTTGGCGTAGGTGCTGGCGGCATCGCCTGTGATGCCGAGCTTTTCTGCGGCCCACAGGCCGAGCAGCTTGTTGCGGCGGGCCTCGGCCTTGAACTTCTGCTCCTCATCGAGGGCGAACTTCTTCTCGAAACCTTCCTCGCGCTTGTTGAATTCGCTCATGGCCGAAGTTCCAATCCCTGCTCAATGGTGGGCCGCAGCTCGTTGCGATAGCCCCGATCCCTGCCTAGATATGCAACAGGAATCGGCAACACAACGAGCCGTTAAGCCGCAGGCAAAACAGGCGGAATCGGCCCTTTAGGATAGGGCGGTATAAGTCAGCCCGATGGGGTCGTATCGATTGTGCTCCATGGGCCAATCGGGTACGTTGCCAGCAGGCATGGTTCTTGTTCTGTTTCCTGTTGAAGTACCAGGTTCCAGGCCTCCGCGGCAGCTCCGTCGTGGGTCGCAACCCCAAATCATCCGGAGCACCCAAATTCATGGATTTCAACAAAACACGGTACATCCCAATGAGCCGTCGACGCCGTATCTATGAAGGCAAGGCGAAGGTCCTTTATGAAGGCCCCGAGCCGGGAACCTTGATCCAGCACTTCAAGGACGACGCGACTGCGTTCAATGCCAAGAAACACCAGGTGATCGAGGGCAAGGGCGTCCTCAACAACCGGATCTCGGAGTACCTGTTTCAGCACCTCAACGACATCGGGGTGCCGACCCACTTCATCCGCCGCCTCAATATGCGCGAGCAGTTGATTCGCGAGGTCGAGATCGTGCCGCTCGAGGTTGTGGTGCGGAACGTCGCCGCCGGCTCGCTGTCGCAGCGGCTCGGGATCGAGGAGGGCACCCAGCTCCCGCGCTCGATCATCGAGTTCTATTACAAGAACGACCAGCTCAACGACCCCATGGTGTCGGAAGAGCACATCACTGCCTTCGGCTGGGCCACGCCGCAGGAGATCGACGACATCATGGCGCTCGCCATCCGCGTCAACGACTTCCTGACCGGCCTCTTCCTCGGCATCGGCATCCGCTTGGTCGACTTCAAGATGGAATGCGGGCGGCTGTTCGAGAACGAGATGATGCGAATCATCGTCGCCGACGAGATCTCGCCGGACTCCTGCCGGCTGTGGGACATCAAGTCGAACGAGAAGCTGGACAAGGACCGCTTCCGTCGCGATTTGGGCGGCTTGCTCGAGGCCTATACCGAGGTCGCCAAGCGGCTCGGTATTCTCATGGAAAACGAGCGGCCGGCCGGGACCGGCCCGGTACTGGTGAAAAGCTAAAGGGGCGATCGTGAAGGCACGTGTGACTGTGACGTTGAAGTCGGGCATCCTCGATCCGCAGGGCAAGGCGATCGAGGGCGCGCTGAAATCGCTCGGCGTCGACGGTGTCGCCAGCGTGCGCCAGGGCAAGGTGTTCGACATCGAGCTCGCGGCGACCGACAAGGCGAAAGCGGAGGCGGCGCTGAAGGCTGCCGCCGACAAGCTGCTGGCGAACACTGTGATCGAGAATTACCGGGTCGAATTGCTGAGCTAGTCGGGCGAGCCAGATGACAACAGCCGCTCCCGCCATTCCCGGCCGCAACCACGCTTTGATCCGATCGTTGTTGCTCGCCCTGTTCACGGCCGGTGGAATTGGCGGCGCAGCGGCTCAATCATCGCCTGCGCCAACGGCGGGATCGCAGGCACCGCCGGTTTCGGTCAACGGGTGGAGTTATCAGCACGGCGGCTCCGATGTGCACATCTTCCATTGCGAGCAGCCGAGCTGCGGTGCGGGCTCCAAGGTGACCTATCGGCTCTATGCCGCCAAAAATCCGATGACCCTGCAACAGTTCCGTGAAAGCCAGGACCAGATCATCAAGGCGCTGGAGCAGCGGAAGCCAGGACAGCGGATCACGCTACTCGGCGTCGATGGCGCCAAAGGCACGGCGGTGCCGCGGATGTACCGGGCTCGACGCCTGACGGTGACACCCGACGGCACCAGCGAGTATCAAGTCAATGGTTTGCTGTTTGGTACACGCGCCTCGGCCAGCCTGATCAGCTCGGCACGCGACGAGAAGGCCAGCAATGACAATTACGCAAAGTTTGCGGCCGCAGTTATGCTTGCTCTAGCGCCTAAAACCCGGTGACCTCATGAAATCAGCCGTCCTCGTCTTCCCCGGTATCAACCGCGAGCGCGACATGGCGCGCGCGCTCAAGCTCGCCTCCGGCAACGAGACCGCGATGGTCTGGCACGCCGAGACCTCGCTGCCCAAAGGCACCGATCTCGTGGTGGTGCCCGGGGGCTTCTCCTACGGCGATTACCTGCGCTGTGGCGCGATCGCGGCGCGCGCGCCCGTGATGGACGCGGTGCGCGACTTCGCCGCCAAGGGCGGCCTCGTGCTCGGCGTCTGCAACGGTTTCCAGATCCTCTGCGAGTCCGGCCTGCTGCCGGGCGTGTTGATGCGCAATGCCGAACTGAAGTTCGTCTGTCGTGACGCGCATATGCGGGTCGAGCGCTCCGATACGCCGTTCACCCGAGGCTACAATGCCGGCCAGGTGATCCGCGTGCCGGTCGCCCATGGTGAGGGTAATTACGAGGCGGACGAGGAGACGCTGAAGCGTCTCGAAGGCGAGGGGCGGGTGCTCTATCGCTACTGCTCGCCGGAGGGCGTGGTCGACGAGGCCTCCAATTTCAACGGCGCGGCGCATTCGATCGCCGGCATCGTCAACGAGCGCGGCAATGTGCTCGGGATGATGCCGCACCCCGAGAACCACGTCGAAGAGATCATGGGCTGCACCGACGGCCGCGGCCTGTTCGCAGGGCTGGTCCAGCATCACGAGAAGGCCGCGTAAGGTTCACCGCGCTTTCTCGCCGCATGCTGCCGGCCAGCAATGAGAAATAGCCATCTGCTTCATCACCACAACCGACTGAGCGCACGCTTCAGCGTGTCGGCCGGCACTGTCATCGCGGCGACGCCGGCCATCACGAGCACTAGGCCAAGTGCGAGATTGGACGGCACGGATTCCCCAATCAACACCACCGAGAGCGCCACGCCGATCGGGATGCGCAGATAGGCCTGCGCGTTGGTGGCGAGTGTGCCGAGCCGCGTCAGGCACATGTAGAACAGCATCAGGCCGAGCGCACTCGAGAAGATGCCCATGGTGACGGTGGCGACCAGCGCCTGCGGCGTCGGATGCAGCGTCCAGGGATGTTCGAGCATCAATGCGAGCGGCAGCAGCACTGTGCCACCGAACAGCAGCGAGCCGGCCGCGACCACCATCGGATCGTAGTCCGACAGGCGCAGGCCGAAGATCGTGGCACAGGCAAATGAGACCGTGGCGAGCAGGATCGCGATCTCGGCGGCGATCTCCTTGCCGAAGCCGCTAAGCGCATCGAGACCGATGATCGCGACCGTGCCGGCGAGGCCGAGGGTCGCCCCTAGCAGCTTGATGAGCGAGGCCGGCTCATGCCGCGTGATTGCCCATGTGATGAGGAAGGCGAAGATCGGCGTCGTCGACGCCAGCACGACGGTGTGTGATGCCTGCACGAATTGCTGCGCCCAGGTGATCACCAGGAACGGGATCGTGGAGTTGATGGTCTGCTGGAACGCGAACAGCTTCCAGGCCTTCAGGTCGGTCGGGATGCGGATGCCGCGAATGCGCAGCACGACGAGAAGAAAGAGCGCGGCGACCAGCGAGCGGGCCGAGATGAAGGTGACCGGTGGGATCGAGCCGAGCGCGATCTTGGTCAGCGGGTAGGTCGAGCTCCAGCAGCAGGCGAGCGCCAGCAGCAGCACGTAGTCGCGCCAGCCGCGCACGGAGGGTGCTGTCGTGGATGCAGTGGACGTTTGCACGGGAGCCGTGACGCCACCCGTCTTCGCTGTGCTCTTCGGCACCTTGATTGGCTCCCCCGCGCATTGGCGCGCGAAACGCAAATGTAGCGCGGCGGCGGGCCGGAAGGCTAGGGCGATTGACCCAGACGCGAATACCGGGCTCGTGATGGCATGTCAGTTTAATCCGAAGCGAGCGTCTGGTCGGAGACGCGGCATCCTCCGCCACAATAGGAGATGGCCTCCTCAATCGGAAATTTTTCTGAAGTGGATCAAGCTGAACGAACCGATTCCGGCGGTCTCGATGAAAGCGAAGCCGGCCAAGACGGCCAATTCGCGGTACTCGGCTTCCGTCCGCTCGCAGCCGCCGGGGCCCCGTAGCATGTTGAGGTCGCTCAGAGCGCAGTAGAGGTCCCCGGCCTCTGCCTTGGCAAGCTCCGGCATGATCCGCTCGATCACGATCAACGATCCACCAGCCGGCAGCGCGTCGCTGCAATTGCGCAGAATGACATCGCAACGATCGTCATTCCAATTGTGCAGAATGCTCTTCATCAGGATCGTGTCGGCGCCGGCGGGAAGCGGTTGAAAAAAGCTGCCGGCAACGAACCGGCAGCGATCGGCGAGACCAAGTCGATCCAAATGCGCATGTGCCCCTGCTTCGCAGCGTGCAAGATCGAAGGCGATGCCCTCGAGATGCGGGTTGCGGTGCAGCACGCCGCTAATCAACTCGCCGGTGCCGCCGCCGACGTCCATGACGACGCGCGCCGATGCGAAATCGTGGGCTGCTACGATTTTGGGAACGAGGGTCCGCGTCAGACTGACCATCGCAGCGTTGAAGAGACGCGTCCACTCCGGTGCATTGATTGTCGCAGCATAGCGATCATCGCCGTCTCCGCGCAGTTGGGTTGCGGTCCTTCCGGTGCGAACCGAATCGACCAATCCGCTCCAGGACTGCAGGAGCATCTCGCCTTCGAAGAGAACCCAATCCTTGAATGACGGATCGGCGGTCGCGTCGATCTGGCGGCCGAGGCTGGTCATGGCAAACCGGTCCCGGTCGAATTGCGTGCAGAGGCCAACTGTCGTCAGGCCGACGAGCAGCCTGCGCAACGCGCTCTCGTCAGCATCGACCAGTGTGGCGAGTTCGGCCGCCGATTTGACATCAGCACCGATGGCCTCGGCAAGATTGAGTTTCGCCGCTGCATAGATCACTGCGGTGATGCGATGCGACTGTACGAGATCGTGAACGGATACCGCCTGGCCCATGTGTTCCTCCGATATGCAGCAAACCCCACTTCAATCGGTCGGAACGAACCCCGTTGCCTGAACGATTGCTCTCCACCGGTCGGATTCGGCCGCGATCAGGCGGGCAAATTCACCCATCGGGATTGCGTCAGGCTCGACGGCCAGCTTTGTCATTCCGGACTTGACCTCGTCGGTGAGCATGGCCGCCTGGATCGCGGCGTTGAGCTTCTCGACGAGAGGCGCTGGCGTCTTCGCCGGAACGAAGAACGCATACCATGTGAGGTCCTCGAGCGACGGATACCCGGCTTCGCGAACCGTTGGCACCGCAGGAACGAACGGACAGCGGCGCGGGCCGGTGGTTGCCAGCGCGCGAAGATGTCCGGATTGGACTAGGCCGAGCGAGCTGCCGACCGGCATGATCGTGGACGCAATCTCACCCTTGACCAGATCTTGAATGGCGCCATTGCCTTGATAGGGCACATGAAGGAAATCGAACCCTGCGGTGCGCCCAAGCGTCGCACCAAGAAAATGCAGCGTCGTTCCTGCGCCAGCGGTCCCGTAGGTGGCGGACTTAGGGTTGGCGCGGCACCATGCGACAAACTCCGCGACCGTCGTGACGTCCACGGGGACCTTCGGACCGACGGTGAGCAGTGTCGGGGTCGAGGCCACGGTCGACACGGGCGTGAAATCCCGCGGCTGATATCTCAACGTCTTGTAGACGTGCGGAAACAGCATCATGAAGCCGAGTGGAGCAAACAGTATGGTCGATCCGTCGGGGTCGGCGCTTTTCACCGCCTCTACTGCGACACGACCGGCCGCGCCGGGCCGGGTCTCCACCACGATCGTTTCGGCATAGTCGTTCATCTGACCGGCAACGAGCCGCGCCAGCGCATCCTGCAGCCCGGGCGTAAAGCCGGTCAGAATGTGCACAGTCTTTGCGAGCGGCTGCGCGAACGCGCGCGGCACGAGGCACGCGGTCGAGATCGCGGCACCGGCGGCCGACACGCTCAGTAGGTCGCGACGCGTGATCATCACCTCTCTCTCCCGATCCATCTCGAGTATCCGCGCGGCTTTTGCGTTTGGTGTAGCATGTCGGCGGCGGCCGGACTTGGCCGCCGGCTTACTTTTTCCTTATCGGCAGTTTATCCTTTCGCGCGCGGCGCAGGGATTTTGACGATGAACCGCGCTCGCGGGGGAGTGGCTTGCGCTATTTCTTTGAAGACCTTTCGCTCGACACCGACCAGCGCGAACTGCGGCGCGGGGAGGAGATGATCGCGATCGCGCCGCAGGTATTCGACCTGCTTGAGTATCTGATCGGCCACCGGGAGCGCGTCGTCAGCAAGGACGACCTGATCAACACCATCTGGCAAGGTCGCGCCGTCTCGGACGTGGCGTTGACCACGCGCCTGAACTCGGTGCGGAGGGCGGTCGGCGATTCCGGCGACGAGCAACGCGTCATCAGGACTTTCCCGCGCAAAGGTGTCCGCTTCATCGCCGCCGTACGCGAAACGCCGGGGCCGACGACGGCGACACCGGGTGGCCTGCCGAGCGTGATCTCGGGCAAGCCGTCGCTCATCGTTCTGCCGTTCGCCAATTTGAGCCCCGATCCCGAGCAGGACTATTTCGTCGACGGTGTGACGGAGAGCCTGACCACGGATTTGTCGCGGATGGCCGGCATTTTCGTGATCGGTCGCAACACCGCCTTCACATTCAAGGGAACCTACGTCGATCTGAAGCTGATCCGTGGCGAGCTTGGCGTTCGCTATGTTCTCCAGGGATCAGTGCAGCGAGGCGGGAGCCGGATACGCATCAACGTCCAGCTCATCGACACCGAGACCGGCAACCAACTTTGGGCCGAACGTTTCGACAAGCCGATCGCCGACCTGTTCGACATGCAGGATGAGATCGGAGCCCGTCTCGCCAATCAATTGGGCACGGAGCTGGTCACGGTGGAGGCGCGACGCGCGGCGCGGGCACCGTGCGCCGACTCGATGGACCAGTATTTCCAGGGCATGGCGAGCGTGAACCGCGGATCGGACCCTAGTAACCTGGTGCAGGCGCGACGTTTCTTCGAACAAGCTCTCGACCTGGACCCGACGAACCTTGATGCGATGGTCGCCATGGCATTCGTCGATACTATGCGGGCGACGTCCATGCTGATCGATCGGACGGCGCCCCTGCGGATGGTCGAAGCGTCCTTGGACAGGATACTTGCCAAAACGCCCAATCACGCGATGGCACATTGCCTGATGGGTGTCGTCCAGATTTTCACCAAACGCGCCGCTCAGGGTATTGCCGAATGTGAGCGGTCTTTGGCGCTCGATCGGAATCTGGCCACCGCTTATGCGTGGATCGGACTCGGCAAGTGCAATTTGGGCTGCGCGGAGGAGACCGAAGCGTATGTCATGGAAGCTTTTCGGCTCTCGCCGCGCGACAACAGGGCCTTTTCCTGGATGAATACGGCTGGTGTCGCACAGTCGTATCTTGGAGCCGATGAGGCGGCCGTTCACTGGTTCAAACGCTCAATCGAGGCCAACCGGAATATTGCTCCGTTCGTCAATTTCTATCTTGCCGCCGCGTTGGCCCATCTCGGTCAGATCGAGGAAGCGCAGGCCTATTTGCGGGCGGGCCTCATCCTCGCTCCGGATTTCAGCATCGCCCAATTCCACGCCAGTTCGCCAACCGATCATCTGACCTGTCTCGCGCAGCGGGTTCGGATTGCAGAAGGCTTGCGCAAGGCGGGACTTCGCCCGGAATGAACTCGAGCCGGTAGGCAGCCTGAACGACCGGCCGCTCCCGGTCGGGCGTCGCCGATTTCACGTCTCGGATCTTATTGTTCGGCAGGAGCTACGGCCTCCGCCGGCGCCTTGCGCTTCACCCGCTTGATCGTGCCGGAGAAGGTGAACAGCGGCCGCTCGGCGGATGTCAGCATTCCACGCACGAAGATCAGCGACCCGCCGGCGCGGGTGACTTCGCCGGTGCATTCGATCAGCTCTCCTTCGCGGGCCGCGTCGAGGAATTCCGAGGAGAACGACACCGTGACGCCGGGGCCCTGGAGCACCGGGGCGGCGAGCGCGAACAGGCAGTAGTCCGCAAAGGTCATGAAGCAGCCGCCGTGGACGTTGCCGGAGCCGTTGAGGTGCTTTTTTCCGACCCGGAACGCACAGGTGATGACGCCGTTTTCGTTCATGCGGTGGTAGAAGGGACCGGTATGGGTCTCGAAATTGTCGCGAGTCCAGGTCCGCCAGCCGGCGAATTCGCCCCCGGTTTCGACGTGCAGATCGGGGCGGCGGTTGAATGCAGTCTCTATTGCGGTCTTGGCGAGCTCGTTCACGAAATCCGGACCTTCAATTATCGGGTTTCGGTCCTTAAATCCGATCCATCCGCGATGTGCAAATCCCGCGACCCGCGGCCACCCGCCGCAAAGCTCTGGACAGGCCGGAAATGCCTCGTAAAAGGCCTTTTCGCCCCCGTTCGATCTACCTATTAAGGGACCCATGAACGAGCCCAAGAACGAGCCCAAGATCACCCCCGAACTCGTGGCCGCCCACGGGCTGAAGCCGGACGAGTATGAGCGCATCCTGAAGCTGATTGGGCGGGTCCCGACCTTCACCGAGCTCGGCATCTTCTCGGCGATGTGGAACGAGCACTGCTCGTACAAGTCCTCGCGCATCCATCTGCGCGGGCTGCCGACCAAGGCGCCCTGGGTGATCCAGGGCCCCGGCGAGAACGCTGGCGTGATCGATATCGGCGACGGCCAGGCGGTGGTCTTCAAGATGGAGAGCCACAACCATCCGAGCTACATCGAGCCGTATCAGGGCGCGACCACCGGCGTCGGCGGCATCCTGCGCGATGTCTTCACCATGGGCGCGCGCCCGATCGCCTGCCTCAACGCCTTGAGCTTCGGCGCGCCCGAGCATCCCAAGACCCGGCACCTCGTATCCGGCGTGGTCGCGGGCGTCGGGGGCTACGGCAATTCGTTCGGCGTGCCGACGGTCGGCGGCCAGGTGCGCTTCCACACCCGCTATGACGGCAACATCCTGGTCAACGCGATGGCGGTCGGGCTGGCCGACGCCGACAAGATCTTCTACGCGGCGGCCTCCGGCGTGAACATGCCGATCGTCTATCTCGGCTCCAAGACCGGCCGCGACGGCATCCACGGCGCCTCGATGGCCTCGGCCGAATTCGACGACGCCTCCGAGGAGAAGCGCCCGACCGTGCAGGTCGGCGATCCCTTCGCCGAGAAGCTGCTGCTGGAGGCCTGCCTCGAGATCATGGAGCAGGGCTGCGTGATCGCGATCCAGGACATGGGCGCGGCGGGGCTGACCTGTTCGGCGGTCGAGATGGGCGCCAAGGGCGATCTCGGCATCGAGCTCGATCTCAACGCGGTGCCAACCCGCGAGACCGGCATGAGCGCCTATGAGATGATGCTCTCGGAGAGCCAGGAGCGCATGCTCATGGTGCTCAAGCCCGAGAAGGAAAAACAGGCCGAGGCGATCTTCCGCAAATGGGGGCTCGACTTCGCCATCGTCGGCTACACCACGCCGAGCAAGCGTTTCATCGTCAAGCACGGCGGCGACGTGATGGCCGACCTGCCGATCAAGGAGCTCGGGGACGAGGCCCCGGTCTATGACCGTCCGCACGTCGCCTCGACCGCGCTGCCGGTGATCCGTGCGCAGGACGTGAAGCCGCCGCTCGGCATCGGGCAGGCTTTGGAAAAGCTGATCGGCACGCCCGAGCTCTGCTCGAAGCGCTGGGTGTGGGAACAGTACGACCACGTCATTCTCGGCAACACCGTGCAGCGGCCGGGCGGCGACGCCGCCGTCATCCGCGTGCAGGAGGGGCCGAAGGGCCTTGCGCTTACCGTCGACGTCACGCCGCGCTACTGCGAGGCCGATCCGTTCGAGGGCGGCAAGCAGGCGGTGGCCGAAGCCTGGCGCAACATCACCGCGGTCGGCGGCCGCCCGCTCGCCATCACCGACAACCTCAATTTCGGCAATCCGGAGCGGCCCGAGATCATGGGCCAGTTTGTCGGCTGCCTGAAGGGCATTTCGGACGCCTGCCGCGCGCTGGACTTCCCGGTCGTCTCCGGCAACGTCTCGCTCTACAACGAGACCAACGGCCGCGGCATTCTGCCGACACCTTCGATCGGCGGCGTCGGGCTGCTCGATGACTTCACCAAGTCGGCGACGCTGGCGTTCAAGGCCGCCGGCGAGGCGATCCTGCTGGTCGGCGAGACGCATGGCTGGCTCGGCCAGTCGGTTTACCTGCGCGATATCTGCGGCCGCGAGGAGGGGGCTCCGCCGCCGATCGATCTGGACGCCGAGAAGCGCAACGGCGACGTCGTCCGCGGCATGATCCACGCCGGCACCGCCACCGCGGTGCATGACGTTTCCGACGGCGGGCTTTTGATCGCGCTCGCCGAGATGGCGATCGCGAGCGGCATCGGCGCGCAGCTTCTGGCGGCTCCGAGCGCGATCGTGCCGCATGCCTATTGGTTCGGCGAGGACCAGGCGCGCTACATCGTCACCGTGCCGGAGGCCGAAGCGGGTCGCGTGCTCGCCAAGATGAAGGGCGCGGGCGTGCCCTGCGCGCGGATCGGCACCACCGGCGGTGACGCGGTTGCCGTCGCCGGCGAGCAGCCGGTCGCGGTCGACAGCCTCTCCCGCGCCTTCGAGCACTGGCTGCCGAACTACATGCGCGGCGCCGCGGCCTGATCGTCGCGTGCGACTCGCTACGCACCGTGCGAGATGAGTTTGGATCGAATCGACTCGTGGCGGCGTCAGCGCACCTCTCCCAAGGGAGAGGTGACTTCCGACGTTGTTTTCAGGTCAACCTAATCCCATCGTGCCTTAGGTCGCGCCGCGGATCGCACGCCAGGCAAAGATGATGATGCAGGCGCCGATGAAGCCGGCGACGAGATAGCTGATCCATCCCGCCCCGAGGGACACGCCGAGCAGCCCCAGCAGCCAGTTTGCCAGCGCCGCGCCGACGATGCCGAGAATGATGTTCATCACGATGCCCGTTCCGGATTTCATGAACATCTCGGCAAGCCAGCCGGCCAGTCCCCCGACGATGATTGCGGCGATCCATCCGATTTGAGGGTCGTTCATCCTAGGACTCCCTGTGGTCAAGCAGTCCAGCCAGTTTAGCCGAGAATCACCCGCGGACATGTGTCAATCGTCAGGTTGTGCGCAACTTGTCGGTCGCGATTCGGTGGTCAGCCTGTCCGCTTGCGCCTGCGGCGTTCGGCGGCCGTGATCAGGATGCGCGGGCCCGGGCCCTCGGCGGCGAGCTTGTCGTCGCGGTTGCGCAGGGGGCATTGGGTTACCGACAGGCAGCCGCAGCCGATGCAGTTGAACAACTTGTCTCTGAGGTCGGTGAGATCGTCGATCCGCTGCTGCAGCGTTTCGGTCCAGCGGCACATCGCGCGCTCCCATTCGCGTATGCTCGGGGCACGGTCAGGCGGTATTGCGGCGAAGGTCTGCTTGATCTCTTCCAACGGAATCCCGGCGCGTTGCGCGATCCTGATGATCGCAATCCGCCGCAGCACGCCGCGCATGTAGCGTCGCTGATTGCCGCCGGTGCGCCGGCTCGCGATCAGTCCCTTGCTCTCGTAGAAGTGAAGCGTGGACACGGCAACGCCGCTGCGTCTCGCGACCTCGCCGACCGAAAGCTCAGGAGGGAGCGCCATCGTTCTAGAAATCCTGCAAGCTGGCCGCCTTGACCTCAACTAGACTTGAGGTTCTATATCACTCGCGGGCTTGCACGGGCAAGCTTCCGGCGAAGCCGTCGGATTTGCTGTTCTGGAATTTGAAATGCCGTCCGCATCATTCCTTTCGCGCGAGTCGCTGCGCGCTCGCGTCATGCCGTTCGGCATTGCTTCACTGCTGATGATCTCCGTTGCCGCCGCGCTGTTCGCCTGGCGCAGTGGCGGCGTCGCCGCTAAACCCACGGGCGATCCGCCGCCGATACCAGTGGCGGCCATGACGGTGCGCGCCGAGGCGCTGCCGCGCTCGATCGAGGCGATCGGCTCGCTGCAGGCGGTGCGCCAGGTGATCCTCGCGCCGGAGGTGGCCGGCCGCGTCACCGCGATCAATTTCGATGCCGGCACCGAGGTCGGAGAGGGGGCGCCGCTGGTGCGGCTCTATGACGCGCCGCTGCGCGCTTCGCGCGCGGTCGCGGTCTCCAAGGGACGCTTTGCACAATTGCAGGAGAAGCGTTCGCAGGGGCTCGCGCCTTCCGGCTTCGTCACCCAGGAGGTGTTGCAGCAGCGGCAGGAGGATCTGAAGCAGGCCGACGCCACGGTCGAGCAGCTCGATGCGCAGATCGCGCAGATGACGATCCGGGCGCCGTTCGCGGGTCAGATCGGCCTCCGCAAGGTCAATCTCGGCCAATACGTCAATGCCGGCGATGCGCTCGCGACGCTGACCGCGCTCGACCAGCTCTATGCCAATTTCACCGTTCCGCAGCAGCGCCTGTCAAATCTGAAGGTGGGAGGCGCGGTGACGATCCGTACCGATGCTTTCCCCGATCGGGTGTTCGAGGCTGTCATCAATGCCATCGAACCGCAGGTGGCCGAGGATACTCGCAATGTCCTCGTGCAGGCTCTGTTCGATAATCCCGATCGGCTGCTGCGGCCGGGCTTGTTCGTGACCGTCAACGTCATGCTGCCGCCGCAGCTCGACGCCATCGTGGTGCCGGTCACCGCGATCCAGACCAGCGCATCCGGCGAGAGCGTGCTCGTGGTGCGCGACAACAGGGCCGTCGGCGTCGCCGTGAAGACCGGGCAACGCATCGGTGAGCGCGTCGTGGTGGAGCAGGGGCTGTCGCCCGGCGACCATATCGTCACCGCGGGTCAGCTTCGCGTCATGCCCGGCGCGACCGTTCAGATGACGATGGTCGATGCGCCGAAGCAGGCGCGCTAACGCCGGTTGACGCAGCCGAGGCAATCATCATGCATTTCACCGACGTCTTCATCCGCCGGCCGATTCTTGCGACCGTCGTCAGCCTGCTGATTCTCCTGATCGGCTCCGCGGCGATGCTGTCGCTGCCGGTACGCCAATATCCCAGCATGGAAAGCGCTACCATCCAGGTGGATGTCTCCTTTCCCGGCGCGACCCAGGATGTGATGCAGGGCTTCGTCACCTCGGTGATCGCGCAGTCGATCGCGACCGCCAACGGCATCGAGTACATGACGTCGAATTCGACGCTGGGCTTGAGCTCGATCAAGGCCAAGCTGGTGCTCAACGCCAATGCCGACCGCGCCATGACCGAGGTGCTCGCCAAGGTGCAGCAGGTCAAGTACCGCATGCCGGCCGGCGTGTTCGATCCCGTGATCACCAAGATCACCGACGGTGCATCGGCCGTGCAGTACATCGCCTTCAGCAGCGACACGCTGACGCCGTCGGAGATCACCGACTTCGCGACCCGGGTGGCGCAGCCGCTGTTGACCTCGGTGCCGGGCGTGGCGTCGGCCGACACCTCGGGCGGCTCGCCGCTGGCGATGCGGGTGTGGATCGATCCGTTCAAGCTGGCCGCACGCGGCTTGACCGCCGGCGATGTCGCCGCGGCCTTGCGGGCCAACAACGTCCAGGCGGCGCCGGGACGGCTGCGCGGCGAGATGACCGTCACCAACATCACCGCGGCGACCGATCTTAGGAATCTCGACGATTTCCGCAGGATGGTGATCAAGACCAGCACGGCCAGCGGCGGCCTGGTGCGGCTCGGCGATGTCGCGACGCTGGAGATCGGCGGCGAGAACTACGACACCAATGCCCGCGACAGCGGCAAGCCGACCGTCTACATCGCGGTGCAGCCGACGCCGGACGGCAACCCGCTGGAGATCGTCGCCGCCACCACCAAGGTGATCGAGGACCTGAACCGGGTGGCGCCGCCAGGGCTCAAGATCGCCGACGTCTTCAACATCGTGCATTTCGTCAAGGCGTCGATCAACGAGGTGCAGCGCTCGCTGATCGAGGCGATCGTGATCGTTGTCGTCGTCATCCTGCTGTTCCTGGGATCGTTCCGCTCGGTGTTGATCCCTGTGGTCACCGTGCCGCTGTCGCTGGTCGGCACCGCCGCGATGATGCTTGGGCTCGGCTTCTCCATCAACCTGTTGACCCTGCTCGCCATGGTGCTGGCGATCGGGCTCGTGGTCGACGACGCCATCGTCGTCGTCGAGAACATCCATCGTCACATCGAGGAGGGCTTGAGCCCCGGCGAAGCGGCCCTGATCGGCGCGCGCGAGATCGTCGGTCCCGTGATCGCGATGACGATCACGCTGGCCGCGGTCTATGCGCCGATCGGCCTGATGGGCGGGCTGACCGGAAGCCTGTTCCGCGAATTCGCCTTCACGCTGGCCGGCTCGGTCGTCGTGTCGGGCGTGGTCGCTCTCACCCTGTCGCCGATGATGAGCGCGCAGCTTCTCGGAGAGGCGACCTCGCATGGCCGGTTTGCCCGCTTTGTCGAGCACAAGTTCGCGAAGCTGTCGCGCGGTTACAGCCGGCTGCTGGCCGCGACGCTCAGGATGCGCGCCGCGGTGCTGCTGGTCGCGGCCTGCGTGCTGGGGGCGATCGTGGTGCTGTTCCTGGGCAGTCAACGCGAGCTCGCCCCGTCGGAGGACCAGGGCTACGTGTTCACCGTGCTGAGGGCGCCGCAATATGCCAGCGTGGACTACACGACGCGATATACCGGCGAGATCGAGAAGATCTATCGTTCATTCCCCGAGTATCACGCGAGCTTCGTCCTGAACGGCACCGACGGCCAGAACCACGCTTTCGGCGGCATCACGCTGACTGACTGGGACAAGCGCAAGCGCTCGGCGAACGACATCCAGAACCAGCTCTACGGCATGTCGCACGGCGTGCTGGGCGCGACGGTGACGCCGTTCCAGCCGGCCGCGCTGCCCGCGGCCACCGGCGGCCTGCCGTTCCAGATGGTGGTACGCTCGGCCGCCGATTTCGCCAGCATCTATCAGGAGGTCGAAACCCTGAAGCAGGCGGCCTGGAAGAGCGGGCTGTTCGCCTTTGTCGACAGCGACCTGGCATTCGACAGCCCGACGGCCAGGATCACTATCGATCATGCCAAGGCCGCGGAAGCCGGCGTCAGCATGCAGACCATCGCGGACACGCTGGCCGTGCTGGTGGGTGAGAACTACGTCAACCGCTTCAATTTCTTCGAACGCTCCTATGCGGTGATCCCGCAGGTGCGCAAGTCCGACCGTGTCACGCCGGAGAATCTCGGAAGGTTCCTTGTGCGTTCGAAGTCGGGGCAGATGTTCCCTCTGTCGACGGTAATCAAGGTCAATATCAGCCCCGAGCCGAACCGCCTGCCGCAGTTCAACCAGATGAACGCGGCGACGATCTCGGCGGTGCTCAAGCCCGGCGTGACCATGGGGCAGGCGGTCTCATTCATGGAGGCGCAGAAGCTGTCGCCGGGCATGACCATCGACTGGCTGTCGGACAGCCGGCAGTATGTCCAAGAGGGCAACCGCCTGATCGTGACGTTCGGCATGGCGCTGATCGTGATCTTCCTGGTGCTGGCGGCGCAGTTCGAAAGCTTCCGCGATCCGCTGGTGATCATGGTCACGGTGCCGCTGGCG
The DNA here is from genome assembly GCF_045571475.1 of Bradyrhizobium sp. ORS 86. Taxonomy (NCBI): domain Bacteria; kingdom Pseudomonadati; phylum Pseudomonadota; class Alphaproteobacteria; order Hyphomicrobiales; family Nitrobacteraceae; genus Bradyrhizobium; species Bradyrhizobium sp. ORS 86. Next base: position 3,013,305 of record NZ_CP120699.1, read on the forward strand.
GTCTGCGGCGCGCTGTTACCGCTGTATTTCGGCTTCACCACGCTGAACATCTACACCCAGATCGGCCTCGTCACGCTGATAGGCCTGATCTCCAAGCACGGCATCCTGATGGTGAGCTTCGCCAACGAGATCCAGCATCACGAAGGGCTCGATCGGGTCGCGGCGATCCGGAAGGCCGCGGCCGTGCGGATGCGGCCGGTGCTGATGACGACCGCCGCGATGGTGGCAGGGCTTGCGCCACTGCTCTATGCCGACGGCGCAGGCGCGGCGAGCCGCTTTGCTATCGGCATCGTCGTCGTGATGGGGATGCTGGTCGGCACGCTGTTCACCCTGTTCGTGCTGCCGACCTTCTACATCCTGATCGCTCGGGATCACCGCGCTGCGGCCGCGCCACGGCTAGAGCGCGGCCGCGCAAGTGAGGCCCCGAGCGAGATTGCGGCTTAAAGCTACAGCACGTGCTTGGCGCCCGGCAGCTTGCGCAGCGCCGCCGTGGCGGCCCAACTCAGCGCCACCGTGGCGAAGAACGCGATGGCGGCCTTTGCGATCGCCGGCAGGTCGAAGTCGAACAGCCAGTATTGCAGCCATAGCACGATCGGATAGTGCACCAGGAACATGCCATAGGCGTCGCCCTGCATGCGGTCGAGCAACGTCGGTCCCGCCGCCTTCGAATGCAGGAAGTAGCCGAGGATCGCGAACATGATCGACGCGCTGAACAGCACGAAGAAGATGCCGTAGAATGCGAGGTACCAGCCGGGCAGCGGATCGGGATTGCCGATGATTGCACGCTTGATGTAGATCATCACCCACATTCCGGCGTAGGGGACCAGGGTGACGATCGCCCAGAGCCAGGGCATCGTGGTCAGCCGTCCGTTCGCGCTGAGCACCCCGCGTTCGAAGTTTGCCGCACCGATGCCTGCTCCGATGAAGAAATAGGCCGCATAGAGCAGCACGCGGCTGGCCTGCACGGAAAACGGTCCGAACTCGAACCAGCGGTTCTGGCCGTAATAGACCAGCATCGGCAGGTAGACGACGATGCTGGCCCCGACGATGAACAGCCAGAACGTTGCGGGACGATCGAATGCCTGCTGCGACAGCCGGTTGATCGGATCGAGCAGGCGCGGCGACACCCGGTAGAGCAGGCTCGCGGTGACGTCGAAGGCCAGTAGCACCCAGACGAACCAGATCGGGCCGCTTGGCCAGGGGCCGACCGTCACCGTCTTCCACCAGAACTCCGAGAAGCTCAACGTCGGCGTCTCGCGCAGCGCAATCGCGTAGTAGGCGAGCGGGATCACGGTAACGGCGCAGATCACGAAGGGCAGGCCGAGCCGCAACAGGCGGTCCCGCAGGAAGATGGGCAGCGGCTTGTGGCCAAGCCCGGGCCAGACGAACAGCCCCGAGAGGAAGAAGAACATCGCCATGAAGAAGCTGTCGGTGGCGAGCACCACACAGTCGAAGCCGATCCACGAGGTGGGATCAGTGTGCCCGAAATAGGTGTAGGGGATCACCGAATGATGCAGCAGCACGACCAGGGTCAGGAATGTGCGCGCACGGTCCAGTGCGACGTTGCGGGCGTGAGCCTTCGGGGCTGCTTGAACGTCAACGGCCGGAGCGGCGTGAGCGATCGATTTCATGGTCCCCCCCGCAGGGTGCGTGACCGGATGTTGCAACCGGGAATCCGATTCAGCAAGGCTTATTCGTCCCGATTCCGTGGCGTCGAGGTCCGTCATCTGCGTGCATCTGTTTCGTTTCAGGAACTGTGGTCGTCCGCGGACGTTGTCGCGGTGACTGGCGGCCGCGCATGCCGCGCGGTTTGGAGGAGCTGGTAATGACTATTCTTAAATGGGCGCTGATCTTCCTTGTGGTGTCGATCATCGCGGGCCTGTTGGGCTTCACCGGCATCTCTGCCGCCTCCGCCGACATCGCGCGCTTCCTGTTCTACGTGTTCGTCGTGATCTTCCTGGTGCTTCTGATACTCGGGCTCACGATATTCAGAGTGTAGCGGGAGCCTGATCGATCCCGCTTGAACAAACGCCGTCATTCCGGGGCGCGAAGCGAACCCGGAATCTCGAGATTCCGGGTCCGATGCGTCCGCATCGTCCCGGAATGACGAGATTCAACTAAGCCACCTCCTCGATCGTCACCTTGTCCGGGTAGAACGCCAGGTGGCCGGCGATCTCGGTCATGGCCGGGAAGGGTGTCTCATAGGTCCAGATCGCATTGTCCAACGTCTTGCCGTTGGCCTTGATGCTGAAATAGCTCGCGTCGCCCTTGTACGGGCAGTGCGTGGTCCGCTCGGTGCGGGCCAGCAGCCCCATGTTGGCATCCTGACGCGGAATATACTGCACGGCGGGATAGCTTGCTTCCTTCAACGTCAGCGCCTGGGTCGTCTCGGCGATGACGACACCGTCGGCCGTGACGCGGATGCGCTTCGGATTGGGCGTGATCGTGATCGGGTGGTCGGGGCCGGGGAGCTTCATGGTTCTGCGCCCTTTCTGGTCATTTCGGCGTGAATGCTTGTGACCGATTGATGCAGGTTTCAATCGCTGGGAATGGGAATATAGTGCGTCCTAGATGACCTAGAAGACCACTGGCGCTAGGTTTTATCTGCATGGCGGCTGAGCCGGCCATGATTCGAATGACCTGATGGAGGTGGACTGGGATGCCGATGGACGCCCGCGATATCGAATCGTTGATCAAGGCCGCGATTCCGGACGCCGAGGTGACGATCCGCGATCTGGCCGGCGATGGCGACCATTACGCGGCCACTGTCATTTCAGAGTCCTTCCGCGGCAAGTCCCGCGTCCAGCAGCACCAGATCGTCTACCAGTCGCTGAAGGGGCAGATGGGCGGGGTGCTGCACGCACTGGCACTGCAAACCGGTGTGCCGGAGGGCTAGGTCCGGCCAGCGGGGGCCTGATCGATGGCGGACAATCCACGTGGCGCGATGTTTCGCGTCATCGAGCCGAACCAGCATGGCCGCGTCACCAACGCGGAGCTGTTCTTCGACCTTGTCTTGTCTTCGCCGTCACGCAGCTCTCGCACACGCTGCTGCATCATTTCACGCCGCTCGGTGCGGTCCAGGTCACCCTGCTGTTCCTGGCGGTCTGGTGGGTGTGGGTCTACACCACCTGGGTCACCAACTGGCTCAACCCCGATCTGACGCCGGTTCGCATCCTGCTCTTCCTGATGATGCTCGGAGGGCTCGTGCTGTCGACGTCGATCCCGACGGCCTTCGAGGGACGCGGGCTGTGGTTTGCCGTCGCCTATGCCGTCATGCAGACCGGGCGGACCCTGTTCTGGCTGCTGGCGACGCCGCGGCACCGGACCGCGGTGCGCCACAACGCGATCCGCATCCTGACCTGGCTCTCCTGCTCGGGCGTGCTCTGGATATCAGGCGGGCTCTCCGAGGGCGACATCAGGCTATTTCTGTGGATCGCGGCGCTGCTGATCGAGTATGTCGCGCCGGCCGCGCGGTTCTGGACGCCGCGGCTCGGCTTTTCCTCGATTGAGGCCTGGGCGGTCGAGGGCGGCCACATGGCCGAGCGCTGCTCCGCCTTCATCATCATCGCGCTCGGCGAGGCCATCGTCGTCGACGGCGCGACCTTCGCCGAGCTGACGTGGACACCGGAGAATGTCGCTGCCTTCGTTTCCGCTTTGGTCGGCAGTATCGCGATGTGGTGGATCTATTTCCACAAGGGCGCGGAGGCCGGCTCTGAGATGATCTCCAAATCGGAAGAATCCGGGCGGGTGGCGCGGATCGCCTATACCTATCTGCACATGCCGATCGTCGGCGGCATCATCCTCACCGCAGTCGCCGATGAGCTGGTGTTGAAGCACCCGGGCGGGCATTCCGATCTCAAGACGATCGTGAGCTCGGTCGGCGGTCCGTTGCTGTTCCTGGTCGGCACTATCCTGTTCAAGTATGTGATCCGCGATTTCCTGCAGCTCTCGCACGTTGTCGGGATCGTCGCGCTCGCCGTCACCGCCTATTTCGCAAGCGAGCTGTCGCCGCTGTGGCTCTCGATCGTCACCACCGCGATCATGATCGTGGTCGCGGCATGGGAATCGATCTCGCTGGGGTCCGCTGAGCAACAAACCGGTGGATCGCGGTAGCGACGCGGCGGCAGGACTTGCGGTTCACTCCGCGACGAGCGCATGCACCGAGAACATCTTGTTGACGTCGGTCCAGCTTTCACGCACCTGCCAGCCGGAGCTGCTGGCAAGGGCGGTGAAACGGTCGAGGCTGTACTTGTAGCTATTCTCGGTGTGGATGCTCTCGCCTGGGCGGAACGCAAAGGTGTTGCCGAGGATGCGCACCGTCTGCGCCTTGTGGCTGATCAGATGCATCTCGATGCGATGGCGGTCGCGGTTGTAGATCGAGCAGTGCGTGAATCCCGACAGGTCGAAATTGCCGCCGAGCTCGCGGTTGATGCGCACCAGCACATTGAGATTGAAGCGCGCGGTGACCCCGGCCGCGTCGTTGTAGGCGTCGTAGAGCACGCGCTCGTCCTTCTCGAGGTCGACGCCGATGATCATCTGCGCGCCGTGGCCGAGGATCTTGCGCGCGCTGCGCAGGAAGGCTGCGGCCTCATGCGGTTCGAAATTGCCGAGTGTCGAGCCCGGGAAGAAGCCGACCTTCGGCATGCCGGCGACAGCCTCCGGCAGCGCGAAAGGCGTTGTAAAATCGGCAGCGACCGGATGGATGCCGAGATCGGGGAAATCCTTGCGCAGGCCATCGGCCTGGGCATTGAGGAAGTCACCGGAGATGTCGACCGGCACATAAGCGCTGAACTCGCAGTGCTCGAGCAGCAGCCGCACCTTGGTGGTCGCACCGGCGCCGAATTCGACCAGCGCCGCGCCGCGCGGGATGATCGCGGCGATCTCATCGCCGCGGTCGTGCAGGATGCCAAGCTCGGTCCGCGTCGGGTAGTATTCCGGCAGCACCGTGATCTGTTCGAACAGCTCGGAGCCCACAGCGTCGTAGAAATATTTCGGCGACAGCCGTTTCGGGTGACGGGCGAGGTCGCCGATCACGTCGCCGGCAAATACCGAGGTCGCCTCGTCGAAAGGATACGCTTTGGCCAAAGCGGCGGCATGCACATTCATGATACTCTCCCGAACGCGCTTACCGGCGCGCTATTGATTTCGACAGGACTCAATCAGGCGTAATCTGCGAGGCGTAACCCCGTGAATTGCCAGCGATGGTGCGGATAGAAGAAGTTGCGGTAGGTGACGCGGCTGTGGCCGGCCGGCGTCGCCAGCGACGAGCCGCGCAGCACGAGCTGGTTGACCATGAATTTGCCGTTGTACTCGCCGAGCGCGCCGTCGATGGCGCGGTAGCCCGGATAAGGTGAATAGGAGCTGCGGGTCCACTGCCAGACGACGCCGTAGGCGTCGTTGAGCAGGCCGGCCCGTCCGGCGACCTCCCACTCCATCTCGGTCGGCAGATGCTTGCCGGCCCAGCGCGCGAAGGCGTCGGCTTCGTAATAGCTGACGTGGCACACCGGGGCCTGTGGATCGATCGGCTGCAGGCCGCCGAGCGTCATGATCTTCCATTCGCCGTCGATCTCGCGCCAGTGACCGGGCGCCTGCCAGCCCTCGTTGCTGACGGTAGCAAAGCCGTCCATCAGCCACAGGGTGGCGGTCGAATAGCCGCCGTCCTTGATGAACGCGAGCCACTCGGCATTGGTGACGAGGTTCTTGGCGAGCTTGACTGGACCGACGAGGGCGCGGTGCGCTGGCTTCTCATTATCGAAATGGAAGCTGTCGTCGGCATGGCCCACGCTGTGGATGCCTTCGTTCAGCGTAACCCACTCCTCGGTCGCGCGACTCGAGGCCGGGAAACGCCACGCCGGATCATAGGCGGGTGGGATCGGGTTCTGCGCGAAGGCATGCAGGATGTCGGTGAACATCAATTCCTGATGCTGCTGTTCGTGATTGAGACCGACCTCGACCAGCGGCACCAGCGCTTGAAGCTTCGGCTGTTCGGCGGTCTGGAAGAACTTCACCACCTCGGCGTCGACATGGCAGCGGTAGGCCGTGACCTCATCGGCAGTCGGTCGGGTCAGATGGCCGCGCTGATGGCGGGCGTGACGCGGTCCGGCGCTGACATAATAGGAATTGAACAGATAGGCGTAGTCGGGATGGAATGGCGTATAGCCGTCGACATGTTGGCCGAGCAGAAACTGTTCGAAGAACCAGGTCGTGTGGGCGCGGTGCCACTTGGCGGGGCTGGCATCCGGCATCGACTGAATGAGCTGATCTTCCGGCGACAGCGGCGCAGCCCGGCGCTCGGTCTCGCCGCGGACCGCAAGGTAGGCATCCACCAGCCTTTGGGCGAGAGGCCCAGACTCGGACGACAGCGACGGGGGAGTGGTGGCTATGGCGGCCGCAGCAGAGGCTGGTTTCGTCACGGTGGTCTCCGGTTCTTCGGGAGAACGTTGCTTCGGCGAACTGGTTCCTGACGGACAGTTCGTCCTAGATAGGGGCTGGCGTTCAGGAAAAAAGCCTCCCCCGCCGATTATATTAGTGCCGTCAGACTATGATTTGCCCCGCCGCGGGGTGCCGTCAGGCTTCCGCCGCATGCCAGATTTCCGCCATTTTGCTTTGGATGCACAATGGTTTGGGCTACATATATGGCATGTCACGGGTTAAGCAGGGCGGGCCGGCCCGTAAGGCTTCGGAGCGCCGCCCGATAAGGAAGCGAAAATGAGCATCGAGCAATTCATCGACAACGAAGTGAAGTCGAACGACGTCGTGCTGTTCATGAAGGGCACGCCGCAATTCCCGCAATGCGGTTTTTCCGGACAAGTGGTCCAGATCCTCGATCACATCGGTGTCGGCTACAAGGGTCTCAACGTTCTCGAGTCGGCCGAACTGCGTAACGGCATCAAGGTCTATTCGAACTGGCCGACCATTCCGCAGCTCTATGTGAAGGGCGAATTCGTCGGCGGTTGCGACATCGTGCGCGAGATGTTCCAGGCCGGTGAATTGCAGCAGCTCTTCGCCGACAAAGGCATCCCGGTCGACGCGGCGGCCTGACCTTGACCGCGCGCCAGATCGGCAAAGCGCGGCTTGAAGTCATCGTTGCAGACATCACCACCCTGCGCGTTGACGCCATCGTCAACGCGGCCAACTCGTCGCTATTGGGTGGCGGTGGCGTGGATGGCGCGATCCATCGTGCAGCCGGGCCGGAGCTGCTGGCCGAGTGTCGTACACTCGGTGGCTGCAGCACCGGCGATGCCAAGATCAGCAGGGGCTATCGGCTTCCCGCCAAGCACGTGATCCATGCGGTCGGCCCGGTTTGGCACGGCGGTACGCAGAACGAGGATGCGCTGCTCGCGTCCTGCTATCGCCGCAGCATCGAGCTTTGCGCGGCCAACCGTCTCGCCTCGGTCGCATTTCCGGCCATTTCGACCGGCGTCTATCATTTCCCGCCCGATCGTGCGGCCGGCATCGCGGTCAAGGCGGTCGCCGATGCCTTGGTCGCTGCTCCCGAGGTCACGCACGTGATCTTCTGCTGCTTCTCCACCCAAGGCAGCAAGCTGCACCAGGCCGCGTTGTCCCCCTTTGGCAGCCCTTGTGCCTGAGGACGCGCTGGCTACACTTCCCCGTGATGTCCGGGGAGGGAGATAGATGACTTTGTCAGGATTGTTGCGCGCGGCGGCCGCTGGCGCGGTGCTGCTGGCAGTGCCCTTGGTCCACGCCGAAGGCACCTACGAAATTCCAGCGGGCGCGCATTTCAACAAGGAGAAGCTCGCCAAGATCGGTGCGTTCTTCACGAATGAAGTGGCGACCGGCAAGATTCCCGGCGCGATCGTCTTGATCCAGCAGCACGGCAAGCCGGTCTACCACCAAGCCTTCGGTGTGCAGGACGAGGTCAGCAAGGCACCGATCACCGACAATACCATCTTTCGGCTGTTCTCGATGACCAAGGCGATCACCGCCGTAGTCTCGATGCAGCTCTTGCAGGAGGGCAAGTACAAGCTCGACGATTCCGTCTCGAAATACATTCCCTCCTTTGCCAATGTGAAGGTCGGCGTCGAGAGGAAGAATGAGGACGGCACCAAGACGCTCGAGCTGGTGCCACCGAAGCGGCCGATGACGATCCTCGATTTGATGACGCATACGTCGGGTGTGACCTACGGCTTCTACGGCGACAGCCTGGTGCGCAAGGCGTATCGCGAGGCCAACATCTATGCCGGCGATTTCGATCTCGCAGAGTTCGCCGAGCGGATCGCCAAGCTGCCGCTGCACAACCAGCCCGGCGCGCTCTGGCAGTACGGCCATTCCACCGACATCCTGGCGCGCGTGATGGAGGTCGTGACCGGCCAAAAGCTCTCGACGATCGAGCGTGAAAAACTGCTCGATCCGCTCGGCATGAAGGACACAGCGTTCTTCGTCACCGATCCCGAGAAGCAGAAGCTGATGGCCGAGCCGATGCCGAATGACAGCGATTTCCGGGTCGGCCGCATCAACGATCCGACCAAGGTCAAGAAATGGGAGTCCGCGAGCGGCGGCATGGTCTCGACCATGGCCGACTATTCGCGCTTCGCACAGATGCTGCTCAACGGCGGCACCTTCGAGGGCAAGACCATCCTGAAGCCCGAGACCTTCAAGGAGTTGACAACCGATCGTGTCGGCCCGGGCTCCGGTGTCGAGCGCGACTATTTCTATTTCCCCGGTGACGGCTTCGGCTTCGGGCTGGGGCTCGGGGTGCGCACTGATCCCGGCAATGCAAAGCCGCCGCCCCCTGGCGACCTCGGCGAGCTGAAATGGGATGGCGCCAGCGGCTGCTACTTCGTGATTGACCGCAAACAGGACATGTTCTTCATCCTGCTCGAGCAAACGCCGACCGAGCGCCAACGCATCCAGCGGACCCTGAAGCAGTTGATCTATGAAGCGATGGAGAATTGACCTGCCCGGGCGCCGCGCGACAATCGCGGCGCTCGTGCTTCTGCTGGGCGCAACCGGTGCGAAGGCGGGCTCGGAGGGCTCCGTCGGACACAGGTTTTCGCCGGAAGGTTTGGCCAAGGTCTCCGACTACATTAGGAACGAGATCGCGACCGGCAAGATTCCCGGCGCGATCCTCCTGCTGCAGCAGCATGGCAAGCCGGTCTATTACCGGAACTTCGGCGTCCGCGATGTCGCAACCGAGCTCTCGATGAGCGCCGACACGATCTTTCGTCTCTATTCGATGTCGAAGCCGATCACTTCGGTCTCAGCGATGATGCTGGTCGAGGAGGGCAAGCTCAGGCTGGACGATCCGGTCTCGAAATACATTCCGGCGTTTGCCGACATGAAGGTCGGCGTGGAGAAGCGCGGCGAGGACGGTAAGGCGACGATGACGCTGGAGCCGCTCAAGCGTCCGATCACGATCGAGGACCTGATGCGCCATACCGCGGGGCTGCCTTACGGCTATTACGGCGGCGGTGTCGTGAACAAGGCCTATGCCGATGCCGGCTTGTTCGACAACGATCCCTCCAATGCCGACCTGGTAGCGCGGCTCACGGCGCTGCCGCTCGCCGAGCAGCCCGGCACGCAATGGGACTACGGCCATGGCACCGACGTGCTCGGCCGCATCATCGAGGTCATCACGGGAAAGTCGCTGCTTCAATTCGAGCAGGAGCGGCTGCTCGGTCCGCTCGGCATGACCGAGACCGCGTTCTACGTCGCCGACAAGGCGAAATGGCCCCTGATCGCCGAGCCGATGCCGAAAGATCGCAGCATCAGCCCGGTCGCCGAGGTCCGCGATATCAGGAAGCCGCTGCGATGGGAGTCCGGCGGCGGCGGCATGGTCGGCACCGTCGGCGACTATGCGCGCTTTTCGCAGATGCTGTTGAACGGCGGCACCTATGAAGGGCGGCGCTATCTGAAAGCGGAAACCATCGCGCTGATGGCCTCGGACCATATCGGTCCCGAAACCGGGGTCGTCCGCGACAAGAACTACTACCCGGGCCTGAACTCCGGTTTCGGCCTCGGCTTCGCCGTCCGCACCTCGGTTCCTGCGAACACCTCTTGGCCGCTCGGCGAGTATCGCTGGGACGGTGTCGGGGGTACGTTCTTCTTCATCGATCCCGAGGATGACCTGTTCGGGATCTTCATGGTCCAGACACCCTCGCAGCGCGGCCGGATCCAGCTCGAGCTGAAGACGCTGATCTACCAGGCGATGGGGCGGTAGCCCGGATTGCGCTGTGCTCCATCCGGGCTGCGAGGAGCTACGCCGCGCGCACGATCTCGCGGACGTGGCTGACGGCCTCCTCGATCATCGCGGCGGTCACGTCGAGATGCGTGCAAGCCCTGATCCGGCCGTCCATCATCGCCAGCATCACGCCACGCTTGCGCAGCTCGGCGACCATCTTGTCGCCGGGTACGCCGGCGCCATCGGGCTTGAAGAAGACCAGGTTGGTCTCGGGCGCCTGCACCTGGATGCCGTTGATCTGGGACAGGCCGCGCGCCAGCGCCCGCGCATTGGCGTGGTCGTCAGCGAGGCGGTCGACGTGATGGTCGAGCGCGTAGACGCAGGCCGCAGCGCAGACGCCGGACTGGCGCATCGAGCCGCCGAGCCGCTGCTTCCAGCGCCAGACATCGTCGATGAAGCCGCGCGTTCCCGCAATCACACCACCGATCGGAGCGCCCAGTCCCTTCGAGAAGTCGATCCAGGCGGAATCCCAGCCCGCCGTCATGTCGCGCGGCGAGATGCCCGATGCCACGGTGGCATTGAGCAGCCGTGCGCCGTCCATGTGGGTGGCAAGGCCGTGGGCCTTCGCTATGCCGACGACCTCGTCGAGCGCAGCCTTTTTCCAGATCGTACCGCCGCCGATATTGGCGGTCTGCTCGACGCTGACGAGGACCTGCGGCGGCTGATAGCGGGTGCGCGGATGCAGCGCGGCGCGGAGCGCCTCTGGCGTGAACTGGCCGTCGTCGCCCGGCAGCGGCGTGATCTGGAAGCCGCCGAGCGCGGCATGTGCGCCGCCTTCGCGGGCGATGATGTGCGCGGTCGCATGCGCCAGAATCTCGTCGCCGGGGCGGCAATAGGCCAGCGTCGCCGCGACATTGCACATCGTGCCTGACGGCATGAACACGGCCGCTTCCTTGCCGAGCAGATCGGCGACCCGGGCACAGAGCTCATTGGTGGTCGGATCGTCGCCGACCTGTTCATCGCCCACCTCGGCTTTCGCCATCGCCTCGCGCATCGCAGGCGTTGGCTTCGTCTGCGTATCCGACAGCAGGTTGATGCGGACGGGCGGAGCCTTGGGATCGGGCGGGGCAGGGGTGTAGTGCATGTCACATTCTCTCCAGTGTCATTCCGGGATGGTCCGAAGGATCAGACCTCAGGGGCGCAATTGCGCCTCGGGGAATCCCGAGATTCCGGGTTCGCGTCTGTGACGCGCCCCGGAATGACGTCGTCTCAACAGACTCGCAGATTCGAGTTTGACCGCGCCGATCCTAGCCAAACAAAAAGGCCCCGGCAAAACCGGGGCCTTCCGTATCTCGCATGCGTGCTGTGATCAGCGCGAATAGAATTCGACGATCAGGTGCGGCTCCATCTGCACCGGGAACGGCACGTCGGAGAGGCCGGGGATGCGCGCGAACTTCGCGGTCATCTTGGAGTGATCGACCTCGATGAAGTCAGGCACGTCGCGCTCGGCGAGCTGGATCGCTTCCAGCACCGGCGTGAGCTGCTTGGAGGATTCCTTGACTTCGATGGTGTCGCCGACCTTCAGCTTGTAGCTGCCGATGTTGACGCGGCGGCCATTCACCTTGACATGGCCGTGGTTGATGAACTGGCGCGCGGCGAACATCGTGGAGACGAACTTGGCGCGGTAGATCACGGTGTCGAGGCGGCGCTCCAGGAGGCCGATCAGATTCTCACCGGTGTCGCCCTTCAGGCGGCTGGCTTCGACATAGATGCCGTGGAACTGGCGTTCGGAAATGTTGGCATAGTAGCCCTTCAGCTTCTGCTTGGCGCGGAGCTGCACGCCGAAGTCGGAGAGCTTGCCCTTGCGGCGCTGGCCGTGCTGGCCGGGGCCGTATTCGCGGCGGTTCACGGGGCTCTTCGGGCGGCCCCAGATATTCTGGCCCATGCGGCGATCGATCTTGTACTTCGCCTCACTGCGCTTTGTCATCGCGTCCTCTTTGCATGGCCGTCGCGTGGCGCGGCGGCGTTTTGTCAGTTTCAGGTTTGAGGAGACGCGCCCTCCTGTGCACCGGCCCAAAGGCCTGTGCCGACAGATCCGCCTCGAAAGCTCGGGGACGAACCACGGGTCGCGAAACGCTTCGCGGGCCGAAACCGGCCCGCGAGCAGGGGTGGTCTTAAGGACAAAGCGCCGCCATGTCAAACAAATCGGCGCATTTTCCGGCCCGTTTTGCTGCCAAATCGGCCATTTTAGGTGCTTTGCGGCCGGTTCCGGCCATCCGGACGGGCCGGATCGCCCGCAGCTCGGAGGCGATCCCGCTGTTCAGCACCTGTTCGAGCCTAGTCAGGGGTCCCGGCACGCCGGATCAGCGGGCAAGGCTCCATCGCAGGCTCAATCTTGCTCACGGCGACGATGCGCGGATCTCCTGCTCGATGGTGCGCGCCGCCTGCAGCAGGATTTCCGCGACTTCCTGCTCGCGGCGGGGACCAAGTCGCACCCTCACCGCCGACACGGTGATGGCCGCTGCCGGGCGGCCATCGGGAGTCTTGATCCAGGTCGAGATCGATTTCGTTCCCTGCACCAGTCCAACTTCGCGCAAATTGTAGCCGCGTCGCCTTGCGGCGGAGATCTGCTCCAGCACGGCGGATGCACTGGTGCGATAGGGTTTGAAGCGCACCTCGTTGGCGGCCACGATCTTCCTGGCCTCCTGCGTCGGCATCGCCGCGAGAATTGCGACGCCGGCGCTGCTGACGCCGAGCGGACGCCGGGCGCCGACCTCGATCGAGAGCACCTGGATCGGGTAGGAGCCGATCCTGCGGTCGACGCACAGCGTGTCGTTGCCGGTCCGCACCGTCAGAAACAAGGTGTCGCCGACCCGCTGCAGGGTTTGCTTGAGAACGTCGTCTGCGGCAGCCAATAGCGGCGAGCGCGCCTGACGCGCCAGCGCCAGTTCGCCCACTTGCCCGCCAATCGCATAGCGGCCGGTTTTCGAATGACGCTCGATGATGCCTTCCTCGATCAGCACGTGGACGATGCGATGCACCGTGGGCCGAGTCAGTCCGGTGACCTGCACCACCTCGGCGAGTGGTACGCCCTGGCCACGGCCCGCAGCCAGAATCCGCAGCACCGATAACGCGCGCCGAATTGCCTGGGCTCCCGGCCGCGGTTCCGCCGGACGGCGTGCCGATTTTGAGGGAGGGACGTTGTCCATAATGTGGACGAGAACTGCATGAATCGGTCGACAGGTAAAGCCCGGAATCGACAGATTACGGTCACATCAGGGTGCCGGTCGCGGCTTCGACGGGCGCTCAAGAACAAGAGGGCGGGCACGGTCCGCCACATCTTGGGGAGGACGGATGAAATCGCTCTGGATCGCCATAGCTGCTGTCGTACCGGGCCCGCAATGGGCGGCTCTCGATGTCAGGCTGCCGCTCACAAAATGCGATCAGGATTGACGCGTCGATGCTGATCGACCCAATCGATCTCAGTGCCGAGCGGATTTACCGGCTCATGACCGGCATCGTGGTGCCGCGTCCAATTGCCTGGGTGACGAGCCTGTCGCGCGATGGCGTGCTCAACCTCGCGCCGTTCAGTGCATTCACCTTCGTCTCGCAGAAGCCGCCGATGCTCGGCATCAGCGTCGGCCGCAAGGGGGACGATTACAAGGACACGGCGGACAACATCCTCGATACCGAGGAATACGTGATCCACATCGCGGACACGCCGCTGATGCACGCGGTGCACGAGAGCTCCGTCGAGCATCCACGGGAGATCAGCGAGGTCGAGCACCTCGGACTGCAGACGGCGCCATGCGAGCGCATCAAGGTGTCACGGCTGGCCGCGGCGCCAGTCGCCATGGAATGCCGGCTTCGGCAATGTCTCGAGTTCGGCGATGCACGCAGCCGCTTCATCGTCGGCGAAGTCGTGATGTTCCACATCCGCGACGGCCTCGTGGCGAACGGTAAAGTCGAGACCGAAGCACTCGACCCGATCGCCCGTATCGGCGGCCCGCGTTATGCGCGGCTCGGCGAGATCGTCACGTTGCGCGCCGTCTTTCAGACCCCGAAGTCGGCGGAGTGAGTCCATGTCGGCGACAGCAAGCAGCAGATTGATGACCGATCATTCCACGACCACCGAATCCAACGCCTATTCGACCGGCGAACGCGCCGCGATCATCTTTTCATGCATGCTCGGCTTTGCGCTCGATCTTTACGACGTGCTGATCATGCCGTTCCTGATGAGCTCGATTCAGGCCTCGCTCAAGATCTCGCTCACCCAGGTTGCGAGCGTCACCAGTCTGACGCTGATCGGCTCGGTGATCGGCGGCGCGCTGTTCGGCTGGCTCGGTGACCGCATCGGCCGCAAGCAGGCGTTGCAGCTCACACTCGGCGTCTTTGCCGCCGGATCGATCGCCTCGGCCTTCGCGTGGGACTATGCCAGCCTCGCCATCCTGCGTTTCGTCACCGGCGTCGGCCTCGGCGGAGAATGGGGCGCCGGCATGGTGCTGTTCAACGAGGCCTGGAACAAGGAGCGCCGCGGACTCGGCAGCGCCTTCATCCAGGGCAGTGCAGTCATCGCGAGCGCCGGTGCATCGATCGTCGGGGTCTGGGCAACGACCTCATTCAGCCTCGACTGGGGCTGGCGCATTGCGCTGCTCACCGGCGGCTCGCCGATCCTGCTGATGATCTTCATCCGCTTCTTCATGCCGGAATCGAAAGCGTGGCTGCAGTTCGACCGCGCCCGCAACAGCGGGCTGGTCGAGGCCCGCGTCAAGACCGCCAACACATTGCTGCTGATGTTCCAGGGCCGGCTGCTGCCAATCTCGATCATGTGCCTCGCATGGATGATGGCCTACATGTTCTGCTACTACGGCATCGTCGTGTTCACGCCGACGCTGATGCAGAAGTCGCTCGGCACGCCGCCCGAAGTGGTGCGCAACATCTCGGTCATCGCGTCGGTCGTGGGCGGTTGCTCCTATATCGCAATGGGCCTGCTCAACGACGCTTTCGGCCGCCGGTTCGGCGCGCTGCTGCCTGGGCTTGCCTGGGGCGTGATGGCCTGCGGGCTCTATACGTTCGCGCATGTCAAATTTGCCGGGAGCTTGTTCGGCTTTCCGATGTTCTGGACCTACATCGCCTTCGTGATCGGCAATTCCGCGCTCGGCGTGGTCGGAACGTGGCTGTCCGAGATCTATCCGATCGAGGTGCGGTCGACTGCAGTCTCCCTCATCTACATGGCCGGCCGCGGCATCGGCAGCCTTGCGCCGGTGGTCGTTCCGCTGGCGGCTGCCGGCTTCGGCGGTGAGCTCGCTGCGGGCATGCTGGTCGTGGTGCCGGCCATCATCCTGTTTCTCGCGATGACCCTGTTGCTGCCGGAGACCCGTGGACGTGACCTGACGGTGGCCGCGTCGACGCGTCGTACCGGTCAGGCGGCCTGAAGTATTCCCGGAAAGGACGACAATGCGACTGTTGAGCTATCTGGCACATGGCGAGGCGCATTACGGCGCAGTCATCGCAGGCGGAGTGATCGATCTGACCAGGCGGATCGGTCGTGACTTCGCCGACCTGAAGGCGCTGATCGCTGGCGAGGGGCTGGCGGCGGCGCGAACTGCGGTTGAGGGACAAACGCCCGATCACGCGCTCGAAGGCCTGACCCTGCTGCCCCCGGTGCTGGCGCCCGAGAAGCTGTGGTGCATCGGCGTGAACTACGCCGAGCGCAACGCCGAATACCGCGACAATTCGGAGCTGCCCAAATATCCGAGCCTGTTCGTCCGCAGCCCCTCGTCGATGGTCGGCTCCGGACAATCGATCGAGAAGCCGAAAGTCTCGGAGCAGCTCGACTATGAAGGCGAGCTCGTCATCGTGATCGGCAAGCGCGGCCGGCACATTCCGCGCGAGCACGCTTGGTCACATATCTGCGGAATGACGCTGTGCAACGAGGGCACGGTGCGGGACTGGCTGCGTCACGGCAAGTTCAACGTCACGCAAGGCAAGAATTTCGATCGCTCCGGCAGCGTCGGCCCGTGGATCGTCACGGCCGACGAGCTGGACCCGCGCGGTCCGCACGACATCGTCACGCGCGTGAACGGCGAGGTGCGGCAGCAGGACACGACCGAACGGCTGATGTTTCCGTTCGATATGCTGATCGCCTATCTCTCCACTTTCGCCACTTTGAAGCCGGGCGACATGATCGTGACGGGCACGCCGACCGGCGCGGGCGCCCGGTTCGATCCGCCGCGCTGGCTCAAGCCGGGCGACGTGGTCGAGGTCGAATCCGCGGGGATCGGCGTGCTGCGCAACACCGTGATCGCGGAGCAATAGAGCATGCTCGATGCATCCACGGTCGAACGTCTCGCAGCCAGGCTCGACGAGGCCGAGCGAACCAAATCGCTGATCCCGATGTTCTCGCGCGAACATCCGGATCTCACGATCGAGGATGCCTACGCGATCCAGCGCGCCTGGACTCGGCTCCAGCTCGATCGCGGCCGCGTCATCAAGGGCCACAAGATCGGCCTGACCTCGAAGGCGATGCAGAACGCGGTCGGCATAGCCGAGCCGGATTACGGCGTGCTGTTCGCCGATATGTTCTATCCCGATGCCAGACCGATCCCCTTCGATCGTTTCCACGCGCCGCGGATCGAGGTCGAACTCGCCTTCGTGCTGAAGGCGCCACTGCGCGGGCCGCACTGCACGATCTTCGATGTGCTGAACGCGACCGACTATGTGACGCCGGCGCTCGAGATCCTGGAGGCCCGTATGCATCGCCTCGATCCCGACACTGGGAAGGGGCGCAAGGTCATGGACACGATCTCGGACAATGCCGCGAACGCCGCGCTGGTGCTCGGCGGCCGGCCGTTCCGTCCGCTTGAGGCGGACCTGCGCTGGATCGGTGCGCTCTTGTTCCGCAACGGCGAGATCGAGGAGACCGGGCTTGCCGCCGGCGTGCTCAACCATCCGGCCAACGGCATCGCCTGGCTCGCCAATCGCCTGGCGCCGCACGATGAGCATCTTGCCGCAGGCGAGGTCGTGCTCGCCGGATCGTTCACGCGCCCGGTCGAGATCCGCCGCGGCGATACGTTCCACGCGGACTACGGCGCCTTCGGCTCGGTCTCCTGCCAATTCGTCTGATCAGCAAACCAAGAGGGACCAGTTCATGACAGGCCATTTCAGGCGCAACAGCATCCATATCGGCGGCTTCAAGCACGCCAATCCGATCCCGAACGCCTGCCGCATCGGCAATCTCGTGATGTCCGGTGTCATCCTCGGCCGCGATTCCGCGACCGGAAACATGCCCGACAGCCTCGAGGCGCAATGCGCCAACATGTTCGCGCACATGAAGGCGACCGTGGAAGCCGCGGGCGGCAGCACCGACGACATCATCAAGATGACGGTGTGGCTCAAGGACCGCTCGCAGCGCGGGCCTGTCAATGTCGAATGGCTGAAGATGTTCCCCGACGAGCATTCGCGCCCGGCGCGGCATTCGCTGCCGCTGGACCTGGAAGGCGGCGCACTCGTGCAGTGCGATTTCACCGCCGTGATTGACTAAAGGACGACTCGATGCCGACCTATCTGCCATTCGATCCCAATCCCCGCCGGCCAGCGAAGCGTCCGCCACCGAAGACGGCGGACAGCCAATTCCACGTGCTCGGTCCGCTGGAGAGATATCCGGTGCGTCCCGGCGCGGCCTACCAGATGCCGAGTGCGACCTGGGAAGCCGCGCTCAGGATGCACAAGGCGCTTGGCATCGAGCGCGGCGTGATCGTGCAGACCACCACCTATGGCGCCGACCATGCGGTCGTGCTCGACGCGCTCGCGGCGATGGGCCCGAACTATCGAGGCTGCGCCAACGCGCTGGTGTTTGCCGAGGCCGACGATGCGTATCTTGCGAAACTGCATGATGCAGGCGTACGCGGCGCGCGTTTCAGCTTCCGTCAGGAGCTCGGCGCGGTGCTGTCGGACAAGGATTTCGCGCGGGCCATTGCGCGCATCCGCGAGCTCGGCTGGTACGTGAAGATCCAGCCGGAGAAGGATGGCATCGTGTCGAGCGTCGAGAAATACCAGTCGCTCGACGTGCCGGTCCTGATCGACCACATGGCGCGTCCCGATCCTGTCAGGGGCAAGGACGATCCCAATTTGCGCAAGATGCTGGACCTGCTGTCCCGAGGCAATTTCTGGGTCATGCTGTCGCTCGGCGAGAAGACCTCGAAGGCCGGTGCACCCTGGGACGACGTGATCCCGATCGCGCGCGCCTATATCGAGGCAGCGCCGGATCGCTGCGTCTGGGCGAGCGACTGGCCGCACCCGGTGTCCGTCGTGCAGCCGCCCAATGATGCCGACCTGATCGAGCTGATGTATCGCTACGTGGCTGATGAGGCGGAGCTGGAGAACATCCTGGTCCACAATCCGGCGAGGCTGTTCGGATTTCCCGCCTGAGGCGGGATGACACTGTCTCCCCGGTGCGGTTGGCACGGGGAGACAGACCATTGTCGATCGCTCAGCGCTTGATCCCGGCAAAGGCCGCGGCGATGCCGCGCTGAAACAGCGACCAGTCGAAGCCGAGCGCGAGCGCGAGGTAGCCGCGGTCAATCATCGCGTTGGCCTGCTCGGCGCTGCGCGCGACACCGCCGATCGGCACGCCGCTTTTCATGATGCCTTTCTCGGCACGCTGCATCAGTGCGACGACCTCCGGATCGTCGGGCAGGCCGCGTTTGTTGATCGAGGTGGCGAGGTCGCCGGGACCGATCACGGCGAGGTCGATGCCCGGCGTCGCCATGATCTCGTCGATGCGGTTCACCGCCTCGACATGCTCGATCGTGATCATGCAGATCATATCGTCATCGGCGGTCGCCATGTAGTCCGCCATCGAGACGCCCCAGCGGAACGGCGCGTGGAACGGTCCCCACAGCCGGTCGCCCTTCGGCGGATAGTGCACGCTGCGCACCGCTTTCTCGGCATCCTGCCGGTTGCAGATCATCGGAAAATTGATGCCGAGCGCGCCGAGATCCATCGGCGCCTTGGCAAGGTGCGGCTCGTTGGCCGCGATCCGCACCATCGGCACGCAAGGCGTACCCGAGGTGGCGACGATCATCGCGTGCGCGCTAGTCAGATCGATCGGCCCGTGCTCGAGGTCGACGATGATCCAGTCCAGCGACTGCGCCATGATCTGCACGGTCTGGATGCTCGGGATGGTCGCGATCGCGCCGAAGGTCGGGCGCTTGTCGCGCCACTGCTTGCGCAGGCGGTTGAGCGGCGTCAGCGGTGTGGATGGCAAAGGCGATTCTCCCTCGGGGTGGGAGAAAGCTAGCAGCACGCCGTGACGGCGGAAAGGATCAAGCCGGAACGCGGCCGCCGAAGAACGGGGTGAGCGCTTCGCTGAGCTTGTGCGGACGGTTCGATGTGAAGATCATCTCGGCACCGGCCGCATCGCCCTTGCTATCGGCCGGGCCGAGCAGGTCGGCGACGCGGCGCGCGATCGCGGGCGCCGGATCGATCCAGTCGACCGGCCAGGGCGCGAGCCGCCGCAGCCGGTCCAGCAGCAGCGGATAGTGCGTGCAAGCCAGCACAACAGTGTCGGTGCGGGCGGGGTCGTCAGCGCCATCGCCGATGAAGCAGGGCGCGAGCTCGGCGGCGATGTCCTCATCGCGCACGGCCTGTCCGCTCAGCGCGGCTTCCGCCAGCGAAGCCAGTTCGCCGGAGCCGACCAGCGTCACCTCGCATCCCTGGGCGAAATCCGAGATCAGCTTGCGGGTGTATTCCCGCTTCACGGTGCCTCTGGTGCCGAGCACCGAGACGCGCCTTGTCTTCGATGCGGCACAGGCCGGCTTGATCGCGGGCACCGTGCCGACGAAAGGAACCCGGTAGGCGTCGCGCAGATGCGACATCACGATCGTGGACGCGGTGTTGCAGGCGATCACCACGAGGTCGGGGGCGTGGGTCTCGATCAGTTCGCCGACCAGCGGCACCACGCGGGCGACGATCTCGTCCTCGCCGTGGTGGCCATACGGAAAAAAAGCGTCGTCGGCGACATAGACGTAATGGGCGTGGGGCCGGGCCCGAACGATCTCGCGCAGCACGGTGAGGCCGCCAAGGCCGGAATCGAAGACAAGGATGGTTGAGGAAGTAGACACGTCCAGGAGATTATCCGATCCACGGTTACCATTCGGTTGTTCTACCTGTCCGACCATTGGGGCCCGCACAAGGCGGTGAAGCCAGGGAATTTCATAAAGCTTTGGCCGGTATCTGCCACTATCAGGACAAGCCATTGCTTTGACGTGCAAAATCCGAACAGGCCGAAGGGGCAGACCGATCATGATCCGCAACACCGCCTCAAGCTGGGGTTCACTCGCCCGCGCGTTCCACTGGGTGCTGAGCATCGCCATCATTGGCATGCTGGCTTATGGCTGGTGGATGAACCACCTCGCGGCGCGGCCGGATCGCCTGTTCTATCGTTCGATCCACGCCGATTTCGGCTACCTGGTGCTGCTCCTGACAGTGCTCCGGTTGCTATGGCGCGTCGTCAACCCGACGCCCGAGCTGCCGGCGGAGACGTCTGCCTGGCAACGGATCGCGGCCCGCGTCAGCCATATCGCGCTCTATGCCGTCACCATCCTGGTGGCGATGCTGGGCTGGGCGCATTCCGGGGCGCATACGCCTGATTATTCGAGCTTCTTCGGCCTGTTCCACGTGCCGCAGATCACCTCGCCCGACAAGGCAGCGGCGCAGGCCTACGAGGACAGGCACATCTTCTTCGCCTATGTGCTGCTGGCGCTGATCGGGCTGCATTTGGCCGCGGTGGCGTTCCATCAGTTCGTCAAGCGCGATCGCATCGCAGCGCGCATGATCGGTTCGGCACAAGCCGTCCGCGCGACTGATGACGATTTCAAACGCCCTCGTGCATCAGGCCGCGAGCGGGACCGCGGCCTGATGGTTGATGGCTGAAAGCCGCGGACGGGCGGCCCTATCCCGCCGGCATCTGCTTCTCGACCAGGCGCACCCAATAGGATGCGCCGTGGCCGAGGATGTTGTCGTTGAACTTGTAGGCCGGGTGGTGGCACATCGGGCCGTCGCCCATGCCGAGAAAGACGAAGGCGCCGGGGCGCGCTTCCAGCATGAAGGCAAAGTCCTCGCCGCCCATCACGGGGACCACGCGTTCGTTGACGCGGTCGGCGCCGACCACGTCGCGGGCGATCTCCGCAGCGATGCCGGCCTCGCGCGCATGGTTCAGCGTGACCGGATAGAGCCGGGTATAGTTCGTCTCGGCGCGCCCGCCATAGGCGCGGGCGGTGTTGTCGGCGACCTCGGCGATCCGGCGCTCGACGAGATCGCGCACTTCAGGGTCGAGCGTGCGCACGGTGCCGGCGAGCTTGACGGTCTCCGGGATGATGTTGAAGGCGGTGCCCGCCTGGAACATGGTGATCGAGATCACCGCCGACTTCAGCGGATCGACGTTGCGCGCGACAATCGACTGCAGCGCATTGATCACCTGCGCGCCGATCAGGACGCTGTCGATCGCCTCGTGCGGGGCGGCGCCGGCGTGACCGCCCTTGCCATGGATCGTGATCTGCACCGTGTCCGACGAGGCGAGCATCGGGCCCGGCGTGGTGGCGAAATGGCCCTCGGGCAGGCCCGGCATGTTGTGCAGGCCGTAGACCTCCTGGATGCCCCAGCGGGTCATCAGCCCGTCGTCGACCATCGCCTTGCCGCCTGCGCCGCCTTCCTCGGCGGGCTGGAAGATCACGATTGCGGTGCCGTCGAAATTGCGCGTTTCGGTCAGGTACTTCGCGGCCCCCAGCAGCATCGCGGTGTGGCCGTCATGGCCGCAGGCGTGCATCTTGCCGGGAATCTTCGAGGCATAGGGCACGCCCGAAGTTTCCTCGATCGGCAGCGCGTCCATGTCGGCGCGAAGGCCGATGGTCTTGCCCGACGTGTTCTTGCGGCCACGGATCACCCCGACTACGCCGGTGCGCCCGATCCCGGTCACCACCTCGTCGCAGCCGAACTCGCGCAAGCGGTCGGCGACGATGCCGGCCGTGCGGTGGACTTCGTAAAGCAGTTCAGGATTCTCATGGAAGTCATGGCGCCAGGCGGCCATTTCGTCCGAGAGGGCGGCGACGCGATTGACGATGGGCATGGAAAAAGTCCGTTTCTTGTGCGTTTTGCGGGGCGCGTGAGCCTAGCGTAACCCGCCGCTTTGTCACGCAGAATGGAGCCGTCAATCCGGGACGCTGCGGGGCGTTGAACCCGGAATGCCATGCCACAATCTCGAATTCCGGGTTCACGCGCAGCGCGCGCCCGGAATGACGACGGAATCAGCGATCCGTAGCCCGGATGGAGCGAAGCGCAATCCGGGAATCATCGCGAGTGGACCCGGATTTCGCTTTCGTTCCATCCGGGCTACGCTTTTGCGTCCTCACGCTTCCCCGAACACCCGCTTGAAGATCGTGTCGACGTGCTTGAGGTGGTAGCCGAGGTCGAACTTCTCCTCGATCTCCGCGTCGGTGAGATATTTCT
The DNA here is from genome assembly GCF_045571475.1 of Bradyrhizobium sp. ORS 86. NCBI lineage: Bacteria > Pseudomonadati > Pseudomonadota > Alphaproteobacteria > Hyphomicrobiales > Nitrobacteraceae > Bradyrhizobium > Bradyrhizobium sp. ORS 86. The sequence continues at coordinate 3,035,953 of NZ_CP120699.1, forward strand.
TCACGTCGGCGTCCTTCTTGAGCAGCGTCTGGAAGTCGCCTTCGCCGCGCCAGACCGGCATCGCGTTGCGCTGCACGAACTTGTAGGCATCCTCGCGGCTCGCGCCCTTCTGGGTCAGCGCGATCAGCACGCGCTGCGAATGCACGAGGCCGCCGAGGCGGTCGAGGTTCTTCTGCATGTTCGCAGGGTATACCAGGAGCTTCTCGATCAGTCCGGCGAGGCGGACCAGCGCGAAGTCGAGCGTCACGGTCGCGTCGGGGCCCATCATGCGCTCGGCCGACGAGTGCGAGATGTCGCGCTCGTGCCAGAGTGCGACATTCTCCAGCGCCGGCGTCACATAGGCGCGCACCATGCGCGCGAGGCCCGAGAGGTTTTCCGACAGCACCGGGTTGCGCTTGTGCGGCATCGCGGACGAGCCTTTCTGGCCCTCCGAGAAGAACTCCTCGGCTTCCAGCACCTCGGTGCGCTGCAGGTGGCGGATCTCTACCGCCAGGCGCTCGATCGAGGAGGCGATCACGCCAAGCGTCGCAAAGTACATCGCATGGCGGTCACGCGGGATAACTTGCGTCGAGACCGGCTCCGGCCGCAGGCCCATCGCCTTGGCGACATGCTCTTCGACGCGCGGGTCGATCTGGGCGAAGGTGCCGACCGCGCCCGAGATCGCGCAGGTCGAGATTTCGTCGCGCGCGGCGACCAGGCGGGCGCGGGCGCGACTGAACTCGGCATGGGCATAGGCGAGCTTGAGGCCGAAGGTGACGGGCTCGGCGTGGATACCGTGGGAGCGGCCGATGGTCGGCGTCATCTTGTGCTCGAAGGCGCGCGTCTTCAGCGCCGCCAGCACCCGGTCGAGGTCCGCAATCAGCAGGTCGGCGGCACGCTTGAGCTGCACGTTGAGGCAGGTGTCGAGGACGTCGGAAGAGGTCATGCCCTGGTGCACGAATCGCGCCTCGGGGCCGACGATTTCGGCGAGATGGGTCAGGAAGGCGATGACGTCGTGCTTGGTCTCGCGCTCGATCTCGTCGATCCGCTCCACGTTGAAGGTGGCGTCCTTGGCCTTGGCCCAGATCGTCTTCGCCGCCTCCTTGGGGATCACGCCGAGCTCGGCCAGCGCGTCGGCGGCATGCGCCTCGATCTCGAACCAGATCTTGAAACGCGTCTGCGGCTCCCAGATGGAGGCCATTTCCGGGCGGGTATAGCGGGGGATCATCGAAAACTCCGAAGGGGGCCGGGGGGCGCGCAAAAAGCAGCGCAGCCGGCCGATTTGTTTTTACGCCGTGCTCTAGCAGATCGGGCCCGGGGAGGCCACCCACATGGGGGATTTCGAAGGGAAAACCGGGCCAAATGGGCGGCCTGCGGAATGGTGGCCGCGAAGGGACCGCGCTCCCTCTCCCGCTTGCGGGGGAGGGCTGGGGTGGGGGCTCTCACCACGAGTCATGCCGTGGAGAGAGCCCCCACCCGGATCGCATCTTCCGATGCGATCCGGCCTCCCCCGCAAGCGGGAGAGGCGCGCGACTGTGGATCGACCGATCACCCCGCTACAAATTCGCCAGCCCGCATTCGACGGCGAGGCGGACGAGCTGGGCGTCGGTCCGCATGCCGGTCTTGGCCTTGATAAGGTAATGGTAGTTCTGCACGGTTTTGGTGCTGAGGTTGAGGTTGGCGGCAATCTGTTCCTTGGTGCTGCCCGCCGCAAACTGCCTGAGGATCTCGATCTCCCGCTCGCCGAGCTGGTCGAGGGCCGATTTGGTCGGCACCAGACTTTCCATGGCCAGCACCCTCGCGACGTCGTCGCTCATCGCAGGTTCGCCACGCGCAACCGAGCGGATCGCCCTGATCAACTCGGCCGGTTCGCTGCCTTTGGTGACGAAGCCGCTGGCACCGGCGCCGAACGCCGCCTTCACCTGGGCCGCCTCGCTGTGCATGCTGAAGACGAGAATACGGGCGGCCGAGTTGCGGGCGCGGATGTTGCGGATGGCTTCGAGGCCGCTCGCGCCCGGCATCGAGATATCCATCACCACGACGTCGGGCCCGTGCGACTTGAACGCGCGGTAAGCGTTGGCGGCATTGTCCGCCTCGGCGACCACGTGGAAGTCGTCCTGATGCTCCAGCACGCGCCGGTAGCCCTGGCGGACGACGGGGTGATCGTCGACCAGCAGGATCGAGATGCCTGTGGTCCTTGCTGCGGTCATCAGGCGGCAAGCGGAATCGTGGCCGCTATGGACAGGCCGCGGCTGGCGCGCGCGATCGACAGCGAGCCGCCGAGCGCAGCCACCCGCTCGCTGACCCCGGTGAGGCCGAAGCCCGCCGACTGCGCGACCTTGGCGGCGTCGCCGTCGCCGTCGTCCTCGACGCGGACCAGGAGCGCGTTCTCCGGCTCGGTGCGCCGCTCGATCCGCAGCACGATCTCGCGCGCGGCGCTGTGGCGCAGCGCATTGGTCAGGCATTCCTGCGCGACACGATAGGCGGTGGCGGCGACCGTGCCGGAGATATCCGCAAGGTCGCCTTGCAGGTCGAGTTGGATCATCGGCTGGGTTGCAGCGCGTGATCGCCAACTGTCGACCAGATCGACCAGGCTTGCCTCCAGCCCCAGCTCCTCCGCCGGCGGATGGCGGAGGCGGTTCAAGGTATCGCGCAGGCAGGCCATGATGCGGCGCGTGGCTTGCGAGATCATCCGCGCATCCTGCGCGATTTCGGTACCGGCAGCGTATTTGTCTCCGGCGCTCGCTTCGATCGTGCTGGTGAAGGCGAGGATGGCTGTGAGGTTCTGGCCGAACTCGTCGTGCAGCTCGCGGGCCAGCGTGCGGCGTTCGTCGCTACGGATCTCGAGCAGGCGCCGGGTCAGGACGGCGCGTTCCTCCTCGGCCTGGGCAAGGCGCTCGCCGAGATCGCTGACGGCTTGCCCGATCATCGCCAGCTCCATCGAGCGGATGCGAGGCAGCGTGGTTCGATATTGGCCATCGGCCATGCGCTGCAGCGCCGAGACAATCGAGCGGGCAGGGGCCAACGTGTGCGCGATCGCCAGTGAGGCGAGCAGGGCGATGGCGAAGGCCATCAGCAACGCGACATGGATGTTGTCCAGGATGTGTTGCCAGGCGAGCGCGACCGCGGCGTCCGGATCTGGGTTGGCGAGCACCGTTCCCGCGGTGGCTGCCCGCACGCTGATCGGGCGGGCGACGGTCGGGTGATCGCCGAGCACAGTCTGCACGGCGGCGGTAAACCAGCGCGGCGGCTCCTTGCCGATCCCCTTGCTCTGTCCGCAGAGCGGCTTCTCGAATGCACCGGCCGGTTCGAACTGCACGCAGATGCCGGGCGAGATCAGGCCCATGGTTTCGATGGTGCGCCAGTCCGGCGCGGGCAGCAGTTGCTCGCGCATGCGGTTGCTGCGCAGCAGCAATTCGCGCCAGTAGAGCGCTCCGAGCGCCTGCGAGACACGCTCGGCGGACGCCGCTGTGGTGCGGTCGACGCTGCGATAGGCGTCGATCGTGGCCCAGACGGTCGCCGCGCCGAGACACAGCGCGACGATGACGAGCAGGCGGCCGACCAGTTGAAGCACGAGGCGCATGCGATCACTCCACAGCCAGAGCATGATCCGGAAAAGTGTGAAGCGGTTTTCCGAACGGGTCATGCTCAAAGGAGAGGCCAAAGCGCAATGCTTCGCGCTTTAGTGGCTGAACCGTAACAGCAACAGCGTCCCACGCCAATTGCGCGCTGCCGCCGTGGTGCAGATCGGGAAATTTGCCCAACAAAGTTTGGGCAGATGTCTTTGGACGGCAACGCCGGCCTCTGGTCTAACGATGGGCGAGGCCTTCGCGCGGGCAAGTCGCCAGGGAACAGTGGGGAGCCAATGCAGATGAGTGCCAAGGTCGGTGTCGCGACCCCATCAGGCGGCAAGGACAAGGACACCGCGGAACGCGGTGTCCTGTTGCTCTGGATGATCTTCACCGGCCTGTCGCTGTTCGCCGCCTTCCTGCTCTGGCGATACGGGCTGATCCGCCTCATGGTCAGCTCCGATCGAACCTACATTTCGAGCGTCATTGCGGTGCTCTACATCGCCACTTGCGTGCACTGCTTCTGGCGGACACGAGCGATCGCGCGGGAGGGGGAGGCGGCGCGCGGCTGTCGCGCGATCCTCGCCGCGCCCGGCGGCGCCCACGCGCTTGCGGGCGAAGCGTCCGGCCTGCCGCGCGGGCTGGTGACCGATCATATCAAGAGCCTGGTGCAGAAGGCCGAGGTGCAGGCCAAAGGCCCGATCGACCAGACCCTGCTGCTGCGGACGCTCGCGGACCGCCTGCGCGGTTCGAACGGCTTTGGCGCCTTCGCCTCCGACACGCTGATGAAGCTCGGCCTGCTCGGCACCATCATCGGCTTCATCATCATGCTGGCCCCGATCGCCACGCTCGATGCCGCCGACAAGGTCGCGATGAAATCGTCGATGGGGATGATGAGCGACGGCATGGCGGTCGCCATGTACACGACGCTGGCGGGGCTGATCGGGTCGATCATGGTCCGGATCCAGTACTACATGCTTGATACCGCGACCCAGCGGGTGTTCTCCGACGCCGTCGTGCTGACCGAGACGCACGTCACCCCGGCTCTGGAACGCCGATCATGATGGATGAGTTCGGCCTCTATCCGCGCGACGAACAGTTCGACCCGTTCGGCGTGATGCTGTTCAAGGCACTGCAGGTCGTGGCCTTCCTGTTCTTCCTGGCGCTGCTTGCAGTGTCCCCGGATTCCAAGGAAGGCAAGATCGACTCCAAGGCGGAATTCATCATCACGATGGACTGGCCGGACAACCATCCCGACGATCTCGACCTGTTTGTGCAGGATCCCGCCGGCAACATCGCTTGGTACCGGCATCGCGAGGCCGGATTCCTGACGCTCGACCGAGACGATCGCGGCGGCGCCAACGATTTTATCATGGTCAACGGCAAGAAGATCGCGTCGCCGATCCGTGAGGAGATCGTCACCTTACGCGGCATCGTTCCCGGCGAATACACCGTCAACGTCTCGCATTTCCAGGCCACGACCGGCGAGCCGGTCGCGGCGAATGTGAAGGTGCAGAAGCTCAATCCGACGGCGCAGGTGATCTTCGACGACAAGGTGACCCTCAATCACACCGGCGACGAGAAGACAGCGGTCCGTTTCCGGCTCGATGCCGAGGGCAAGGTGATCAACGTCGACCAGCGGCCGAAATCGCTGCTGGAGACGTTCCGCAATGTCCACGCGAACGGCGCCGACATCGATCCGAAGACAGGGGTGAGGACGCGCCGTGACTAGCTTGCAGTCGATCATCCTGACGCTTGCGGTCGCCTACGCGGTGATCGGCGCATTGTTGTTGATCGTGCTGGTCTATGCGCGGCTGCACTGGTCGCTGAAGGCGCTGGCGATCATCGTGACCAGCACCTTCTACGTCGTCAGTTTCGGTGGCATGCGCGGGCTGCTTGGCTGGGCCACGACGGACAAGCTGCCGGCGTCCTTCAAGCTGCTCGCCGCGCGGATCGTGGAGCCGCATTCGCTGGAGGGCGACCCTGGCGCGATCTACCTGTGGGTCGAGGAGCTCGATGAAGACAATCGGCCGAGCGCCATTCCGCGAGCCTTCCGCGTGCCCTACAACGACGCGCTGGCCGAGCAAACCCACGCGGCGGAGAACGAGATCAAGGCCGGGCATACGCAGGGCGGGCGGGCGGCCGATTTCGGCGGCGGCGAGGGCAGCCTCACCGACTTCGTCCGGGAGTACGTCACGCCGAAAGCGATCCTGGAGACATCGGGCGGAGATTCCTCGACTGGTGAATTCAAGGCCCCGCCGGCCGGTGCGCAAGGGTCGGTTTTCACGCCGGTGCCACCGCCCCGGATGCCTCCCAAGGACGAGCAGCAATAGGCTTGGCAGGAGCTGAAATTGGTCAGCAGGGTGGACAGTAATCGTCCGGAATCCCCACAATCCACAGAATATGCAAGCGTAGTGCAATCCGGGGCTAGATTTCATTTCGTAACCCATATTTTCCCGGCAAAGGGGCCGCTGCGTGAGCGGCCCCTTTCGTGTCTGGGCCTCGGGCCAAGCCAATAGCCGCTGCAAAAGTCGAAGGAGAGACGCCCGCCGCGACCGGAGGGTCCGCACGTTCCAGGTTAAAAATATTTGCTGACAGATATTGAAATCTGTCAGCGCGATGATCTATATTCAAGTTGCGCCAGGGCAGGGGCGCCAGACGGCTTTTCCGGCGTTTGGTCGGTGAGCCCAGCTTAATTGACTACCTCGAAGGACTACCTCCATGACTATCGAAATCATTCAATTGACCGCCCAGATTCAGAAGTGGCTCAACCATCGCGTCGCCCGCCATTTGGCCGCTCAGGCCGCCAAATTCACCCGCGGGCAGGACAGCGATAATCAGACGGTGAACGTATGAACGAGGCGGTGGTCCTGACACCCGAGCGTATCCTCGAAGCGACCGAGGACGTTTTGCGGCGCTTCGGATTAGCCAAGGCCACCGTCGTCGACGTCGCCCGTGCGCTGGATGTCAGCCACGGCAGCGTCTATCGCCATTTCCCCAGCAAGGCTTCGCTGCGTGACGCAGTGGCCAAGCGTTGGCTCGATCGCGCCAATGAACCGCTGTGCAAGCTTGCGACAGGCTCCGGCCCGGCGCCGGAGCGGTTGGAAAAATGGCTCCGCACCGCCTTTGCGATCAAGCAGAAGAAGGTCTGCGACGATCCCGAGATGTTCGCGACCTACCTCGCGCTGGCCCAGGAGGCGCGCGAGGTGGTGGAGGCTTACAAGGACAAGCAGGTCGAGCTGATCGCGCGGATCCTGTCTGATGGCATCGCGCAGGGCGTGTTCCAGATCGACGACGTCAAGGCAACCGCGCGGGCCGTCTTCGACGCGACTGTCCGCTACCATCACCCGGCGCATGCCGAGGAATGGGCCAAGCCCGAATGTGCGGCGCGGATCGATGCGCTGATGGCCCTGCTGCTGAGGGGCCTCGAAGCGCCGCGCAAGCACTAGCGGCAGTTCTCCAACATTCCGCGATTCCCGCTGGCGTCTTTGGCAGATTGCAGGCTGAAGGCACCCGTGTTTGATGTTGCCGGGGATCGGGGCTCGATCCCACCGGGTCTAATGCAGCGGATCACGATGCGGCTCGCGCTCTTTGCCGATATTCACGCCAACAGGCAGGCCTTCGCCGCCTGTCTCGAAGCCGCGCGGGCGCGCGGCGCCGAGGGGCTGATCTGCCTCGGCGATATCGTGGGCTACGGCGCCGATCCCGAATGGGCCGTCGATACGATGATGGACCTCGTGAGCAAGGGCGCCATCGCCGTGCGCGGTAACCATGACGATGCGGTCGGCGTGCCGAGCGACCGCATGAATGACGAGGCGCAGGCCGCGATCGATTGGACCCGCGACCGGCTCAGCGCGGAGCGGAAGCGCTTCCTCGCCGGCCTGCCAATGATGCGCGAGGAGGACAATCGCTTGTACGTCCATTCCGAAGCGTCGGATCCGGCGAGATGGCGCTATGTCCGCGACTCCTCCGATGCCGCGCGCAGCATGATGGCGACCGGGATGCAGATCACATTCTGCGGCCACATCCACCGGCCCGGACTTTATTCGATGTCGTCGGCCGCGAAGATGACGAGCTTCGTTCCAACCGTGGGCGTCGCGGTGCAGTTGCTGACGGGACGGCGCTGGCTCGCGGTGCTCGGTTCGGTCGGTCAGCCGCGCGACGGCGACCCGGCTGCATCATTTGCGATGTACGACACTGCGAGCCGCGAGATCACCTATCTACGCGTGGCTTACGACGTCGAGGCCGCGGCGGCGCGGATCAGAGCGAACGGGCTGCCGCACTGGCTCGCCGATCGTCTGCTCGTCGGCCGGTGATGTCGTCACGGCGCAATGGAGCGGCCGCATCCTCGCGGCTGACGATGCAGGCGAACACCGGCGAAAGCAGTGAAACCGATCGCACAACCAATGAGACTGCGGTCACGCCGCCTGGAATGTTCTGATCACGCGCCTCGGCGTGCGCGGTGGGATCGCCCTCAGGCCCGGCGCAGATGCACGTAGACGATGCGTGCGGCGGCGGTCTGAGCGGGCAACGCCACATATGCGCGCCGGGCGACAAAGGCAGCATTCAGGCCAAGCCAGAACGCCAGGCCGGTCCAGACAAGGGTCATCGTCATGATGCGCGCCTCCCTTTTATTTTATAGAGAGTGTTGTGCATCGGATCGTATGAGTCTGTGAAGCCCTGATGGCCACGATACTCAGCACGAATATTATGCATGCGGCGACGCAGCAGCGTGGTGTGCGCCGCACATGCAGGCACGGCGCACACCACACGTGATGATCGGATCGCGATGATCAGATCGCTTCGCCGCGCGCCAGGGCTGCCGCGTTGCGGATCGCAGAGATGTTGGTCTTGTAGGCCTCGACCGTCCCGCCCTTGAACACGGCGGAGCCTGCAACGAAGGCGTTGGCGCCGGCGGCCGCGAGTTGGCCGGCAACGTCGGGCGCAACGCCGCCATCGACCTCGATGTCGATCGGCCGGCCCGCCGTCATCGCCTTGATGTCGCTGACCTTGCCCAGCGCCGAACGGATGAAGGCCTGGCCGCCGAAGCCGGGATTGACCGACATCACCAGCACCAGGTCGATCAGATCGAGCACGTATTCGATCGCGCTCGGCGGAGTTCCCGGATTGATCGAGACGCCGGCCTTCTTGCCGAGCGCGCGGATCGCCTGCAGCGAGCGATGCAAATGCGGGCCGGCCTCGGCATGCACAGTGATGTGGTCGCAGCCCGCCTTGGCGAAGGCTTCGAGATAAGGATCGCACGGCGCGATCATCAGATGCGCGTCGAAGACCTTCTTGGTGTGTGGCCGCATCGCCTTGATCACGTCGGGTCCGTAGGAAATGTTCGGCACGAAGTGGCCGTCCATCACGTCGAGATGGATCCAGTCGGCGCCGGCTTGATCGACGGCACGGACTTCCTCGCCGAGCTTGGAGAAATCCGACGCCAGGATCGACGGAGCGATGACGAGGGGACGCGGGGTGAACGACTGAGTCATATGCGCTGTTCCGAAAGACTTGCGGGAGCGTACGGGCGATTTCCGCCTAACATGCGGATGCGCGGCGGGCAATGCGAGCAGCGGAGCGTGCTGTGGGCGGAAAAATCTGCCGTGGCGGCAGCTCTTGCCGGGTGTGCCGTGTCTCCTTCGTTATCGGAAAGCCCGGATTTGATTGGGCTTTTGCCGTGGCACAGCGCTTGCTGGAATACGGTCAGGAGTGAAGCCGAATTTCTTCGACCGGGGCGCGATCATGCTCGGGGGAACCGGCAAGCGTTGCAGCCGCCTGGGGCGGCGTTGTTCGGAGTATTGCCATGTTGTTTGCCATTGGCGCTGCGTCGTCCGCCATCGATCTCTTGAGCTCCTTGATGTCGTCGAGGTCGTCCCAGGCGACGACGCAGGCGCAGACCGCTGCGTCCAACCAGGGCACCGGCTTGTTCGACCCCTCGACGGTCTCGACCAGCGGCAGCGCGAGCGTCGGATCGGGCAGCGGCACGACGCAGATCTCGCCGCAGACGATGAGCGCGCTGCTCGCCGCGCAGAGCCAGTCGCAGACCACAGGCACGACCAGCGCGACCTCGACCAGCCGGTCGGATGCGCTCAAGGACCTGTTCTCCCAGATCGACGCCAACGGTGACGGCCAGATCACCAAGTCCGAATTCGAGAGCGCGCTCGGCGCCGGCGGCACCAACATCGCGCAGGCCGACGACGTATTCTCCAAGCTCGATAGCAACGGCGACGGCACCGTCAGCATCAACGAGATGGCGCAAGCGCTGCAGGGCCACAAGGGTGGCCATCATCATCACATGGCCGGCTCGACCGATGGCGCCGGCTCCAGCGGCGGTGCAGGCGACTCCGGCGGCGCGGGCTCCGATCCGCTGACGCAGTTGCTCGATGGCGCCACCACCACGTCGGTGACCAACAGCGACGGGTCGACCACGACCACCACGACCTATGCCGACGGCTCGAAGGTGACGCTGACGATGCCGGCTGCATCGTCGGCCGCTTCCAGCAACGCGACCTCGTCCTACAATTTCATCGAGCAGCTCATCCAGCGTCAGTCGCAGGCGATCTCCGCGCAGGCATCGTCCTCGGTTTCGGTCAGCGCTTAGCCGAACCGGTCTTGCCAGCTCGGCAGGGCGCCAGGGAAGGGCAGCGCGGTCGCCGAATAAACGCCGCGTGCGATCGCGCGCGCCACCGTGTTGGCGGCAACTGCGCCGAGACTGGTCAGGCCGAACAGCGGGTCGATCGGCTTTGCGCCGGTCGCCGCGGCGAACACCACATCTCCGTCGAGCGGCGCGTGCACCGGATAGATCGCCCGCGCCATGCCGGTCTGCGCGATCATCGCAAGCCGCTTGGCCTGTGGCTTGGTCAGTTGCGCGTCGGTCACGACAACCACGAGCGTGGTGTTCTCCGCGGCAGTGGCATCCGCGCCGCCCTTCAGCCGCAGCTTCAGCATGTCAGGCGTGAAGGACGGCGGCAGGCCGCGCCCGCCGAACTCGTTGTCGACCTCGAACGGCGCCGCCCAGAACCACGGCCCGCTGCCGATCGTCACGCTGCCGACCGCATTGACTACCGCGAGCGCCGCGACCGTCACGCCGTCGTCGGTCCTGGCCGACGCCGAGCCGAGGCCGCCCTTCAGTCCGGCCGTGGTCGCGCCCATGCCGGCGCCGACGCTGCCGAGATGGAAGTTGCTCGTTGCCGCATTCGCCGCGGCGTAGCCGAGATCGCGATAAGGTGGAAAGCGTCCCCATTGCTTGTTGCCGCCGTTGAGCAGATCGAAGCAGATCGCGCCCGGCACGATCGGGATCACCGCGTCACGAATGCGGAAGCCGCGGCCGCGCTCGGCGAGCCAAGCCTGGACGCCGCCGGCGGCATCGAGTCCGAGCGCGGAGCCGCCGGACAGCGTGATGGCGTCGATCGCCTCGACGACACTCTGCGGCGCGAGCAGCGCGTCCTCGCGGGTGCCGGGACCGCCGCCGCGGACATCGATCGAGGCCACGGCCGGCTTGTCGAAGATGATGGCGGTAACACCCGAGGCGATCGCGGCGTCGTCGGCGTGGCCGACGCTGACGCCGGCAATGTCGGTAAGAAGGTTTTTCACGATGCAGTCCGTTCGTGCCTGCTGCCCTGGATCGGATATAGCAACAGCAGTAGATGCATCAACTGCAATGCGCGCAGACGCGCGGCGGGTATGGCAGGTGTTCATTAAAAAAACGCCCCGGCTTGCCGGGGCGTTTTGCGCTGTCATCCGATTCAGGTCAGAACCGATTCTAGGACCCCTTGGGGTTGATCTCGGCGTAGTTGCCCTTGGCGTCCCACTTGTAGACGACGTAATCGATCGCCTTGATGTCGCCCTTGGCATCGAAGCCCATCTTGCCGAGCACGGTATCCCAGTCTCCGGCCTTGATGGTCGCCATCACCTTCTTGGCGTCGGTGGTGCCGGCCTTGGCGACGGCCTGTGTCCAGACCTGCATCGCGGCGTAGGTGTAGAGCGTGTAGCCCTCGGGATCGATGTTCTTGCTCTTGAACTTCTCGACGATCGCCTTCGCGGTCGGCTTATTGCGCGGATCGGGGCCGAAGGTGAACAGGGTGCCTTCCGCGGCCGGCCCGGTGATCGAGGCGAATTCCTTGTCGTTCATGGCATCGCCCGCCATCAGTATGGTCTGCAGGCCCTGGTCGCGCATCTGGCGCAGGATCAGGCCGGCTTCCTGATGGTAGCCGCCGACATAGACCAGGTCGATGTTCTCGCGCTTCAGGCGGGAGACGATCGAGTTGAAGTCCTTGTCGCCCTTGTTGTAGGACTCGAACATCTTCTCCTGGAAGCCCGCCTTGTTCAGCGCCTTCTTGGTCTCGTCGGCGAGGCCTTTGCCGTAGGTGGTCTTGTCGTTCAGGATTGCGACGTTCTTGCCCTTGAAGTGCTTGACGATGTAGTCGGCGGCAACCAGACCCTGCTGGTCGTCGCGGCCGCAGACGCGGGCGACGTTCCAGAGCTTGCGCTCGGTGAACAGCGGGTTGGTCGAGGCCGGCGTGATCTGCAGCACGTTGCCGTCGGCGTAAGCTTCCGAAGCCGGAATCGATGACGACGAGCAGAAATGACCGGCCACGAACGGAATCTTCGAGCCACCGATCTTCTCAGCCACCGAGCGTGCTTGCTTGGGATCGCAGGCGTCGTCGTCGGTCTCAAGCGCGAGCTTCTTGCCGAGCACGCCGCCGGCGGCGTTGATATCGGCCACCGCCATCTCGGCGCCGTTCTTCATCTGTCGGCCGAACGCGGATTCGGAGCCCGTCATCGGGCCTGCCACTGCGACGGTGATGTCCTGCGCGAACGCGCTCGCCGACAGTGCGAACGAAGCGCCCAAAGCCAGGCCGATGAGCTTCAATGATTTCATGACAAGTCCTCGTGGTCGTTGCCTCTTGGGAAGAACCCGGCAGGCGGGTTCAATAACCGCCGCCATTGTCGGCTGATTTTCCGGCGAAGTCACCGGCAATTTTCAGGCAATTCGATGCTTCGCGCGCAGCATCGTGCTGCAAAGGGATTGCGGCGCAGGCTAGCCGCGGCGGCCGCCTTCCAGATAGGCGGCGCGGATTTCTGGGCGCTGCAGCAATTCGTTGCCGGTTCCGGCCAGTGTGATCAGGCCATTGACCATGACGTAGCCGCGATGGGCGAGCTTCAGTGCATGGTTCGCGTTCTGCTCGACGATCAGCACGGTGAGGCCATCCTGCCGGTTCAGCGTGCGGATGGCCTCGAAGATCTGCCGCGCGATCAGCGGCGCCAGGCCGAGCGAAGGCTCGTCCAGCATCAAAAGGCGCGGCCGGCTCATCAGCGCGCGGCCAATCGCGAGCATCTGCTGCTCGCCACCCGACAGCGTGCCGCCGCGCTGCGCGACGCGTTCCCTCAGGCGCGGGAACAACGCGAAGACGCGTTCCAGCGCGACGGCGCGTTCGGCCTCGCTGCTGTCGGTGGCATCGGCGCCCATTTGCAGGTTTTCCGCCACGCTCATGCGCGGAAAGATCCGCCGTCCTTCCGGCGATTGTGCGATCCGCAGCCGCGCGATCTCGTGGGTCGGCACGCCGGTGATGTCGTGGCCGTCGAACTCGATCCGCCCGGCGCGGGCACGCGGCTTGCCGAAGATCGTCATCATCAGCGTCGACTTGCCGGCGCCGTTGGCCCCGATCAGCGCCACGATCTCGCCGGGATTGATCTCGACGTCGACGCCCTTCAGCGCCTCGATCTTGCCGTAGGCGGCGCGCAGGCCGCGGACCGCGAGCAGGGGTGTTGCGGCGGCCGCGCTCACGGGGTGCTCTCCATCACCGCGATCGCCTCTTCTTCGTCGGCGCCGAGATAGGCGGCGATCACCTTGGGGTCGTCGCGCACGGCTTGCGGCGTGCCCTCGGCGATCTTGACGCCGTAGTCCATGACCACGACGTGATCGGAGATCTCCATCACCACCGACATGTCGTGCTCGATCAGCAGGATCGAGGTGCCTTGCTCGGCGCGAATCGACAGCAAGAGCTCGTTGAGCGCGCCGCTCTCGCGCGCGTTCAGGCCGGCCGCCGGCTCGTCGAGGCAGAGCAGTGCGGGCTCGGTGCACATCGCGCGTGCGATCTCGAGCCGCCGCTGGTCGCCGTAGGGCAGGTTGCCTGCGGCGTCGTCGGCGCGTGCGAGCAGCCCGACGCGGCCGAGCCAGGTCCGCGCCAGCTCGATGGCGCGTTGCTCGGCCTGGCGCCAGACCGGTGCGCCGATCAGGCCGAGGAAGGTCAGCCCGGAGGCGCGCATCAGCGCGTTGTGCTGGGCGACCATCAGGTTCTCCAGCGCGGTCATGCCGGGAAACAGCCGGATGTTCTGAAAGGTGCGCGCGACCTTGGCCTGCCTTGAGATGCGAAAATCGTTCAACCGCTCGAGCTGAATGACGCGGCCGTCGTCGTGGGTCAGGCGAATGGCGCCACCGCTCGGCCGGTAGAAGCCGGTGATGCAGTTGAAGACCGTGGTCTTGCCGGCACCGTTCGGGCCGATCAGCGCGGTGATCTTGCGCCGTTCGGCGGCGAAGGAGAGATCGTTGACCGCGACAATGCCGCCAAAGCGCATCATCAGATGGTCGACGGTGAGGATGTTGTCGACGCTCATCCGTGGCCCTCCTTGACGAGGTCGGACGAGATCGCCTGTTGCCGCTCCAGGAACACGGTCGGGGCGCGATGGCCGATCAGCCCGCGCGGCCGCCAGATCATCAGCAGCACCATGGCCATGCCGAACACCAGCATGCGGTACTGGTCGAGGCCGCGGAACAGCTCGAAGCCGCCGATCATGGTAAGCGCGGCCAGCGCGACGCCGAGCTGGGAGCCCATGCCGCCGAGCACGACTATCGCGAGCACCAGCGCCGATTCCTGGAAGGTGAAGGATTCCGGGCTGATGAAGCCCTGGCGCGTGGCGAAGAACGCGCCGGCAAAGCCGCCGAACATTGCGCCGGTCGCAAACGCGGTCAGCTTGGTCGTCGTGGTGTTGATGCCGAGCGCGCGGCAGGCGACCTCGTCCTCGCGCAGCGCCTCCCAGGCGCGGCCGATCGGCAGTCGCCGCAGCCGGATCGTTACCCAGTTGGTGAGCAACGCCATCGCCAGGATCAGGTAGAACAGGAAGACCAGGCGGTGGGTCGGCGAGAACTCGATGCCGAGCTTTGCCGCGAGCCCATCATCGCTGTTGTCGAGCGGGATACCGAACACGGTCGGGCGTGGAATTCCCGACACGCCGTTCGGGCCGCCGGTCAGACTCTGCCAGTTGATGATGACCAGACGGATGATCTCGCCGAAGGCAAGCGTGACGATGGCGAGATAGTCGCCGCGCAGCCGCAGCACCGGGAAGCCGAGCATCACGCCCCACAGCGCTGCCAGGATGCCGGCGAGCGGCAGGCACACCCAGAACGACAGGTCGAAATTGGTGGCGAGCAGCGCGTAGGAATAGGCGCCCACGGCGTAAAAGGCGACGTAGCCGAGATCGAGCAGGCCGGCGAGACCGACCACGACGTTCAAGCCCCAGCCCAGCATCACATAAGTCAGGACCAGGATGGCGAGGTCGAGAATGTAGCGCTGATTGTAGAAGATCACCGGGACAAACAAGGTGAACGCCAGCAGCGCCGGCGCGAGCCAGCGCCCCACGAAAGACGTCGCGGCTTGCAGCGGCTTGGGAACAACCCGGTCGGTGTCGACCGGACCCCACCATTGTCGCAGCAGCTCGATGATGATGCTGCCGCCGAACACGATTCCGACGATGGCGGCGAGATCGCCGAACCGCGTCCAATAGATCAGACTGCCTTCCGGACCGGCCTCGGTGCGCACGCCGATCATCAGCAAGAACAGGACCAGCGCGACGGCCGCGCTGATCAGGGCTTTCTTGAGGATGAAGGCGCTGCCCGAAGGCTGCGAGGCGTGGGGGCGGGCTGGTGTCGCGCTCACGTAGTGCAGCCTCGTCAGACTTTTTCGACTTCGGGACGGCCGAGCAGGCCGGTGGGCATGAAGATCAATACCACGATCAGGATCGAGAACGCCGCAACGTCCTTGTACTCGACCGAGAAATAGGCTGACCAGAACGTCTCGATCAGGCCGATCGCGAGCCCGCCGAGCATCGCGCCGGGCAGCGAGCCGATGCCGCCGAGCACGGCGGCGGTAAACGCCTTGATGCCGGCCACGAAGCCCATAAAGAAGTCGACCAGGCCGTAATAGAGCAGGTACATCATGCCGGCGACGGCGGCGAGCGCGGCGCCGATCACGAACGTCATCGAGATGGTGCGGTCGACGTCGACGCCGAGCAATGCTGCCATGGTCTGATCCTGCTCGCAGGCGCGCATGTCGCGTCCGAGCCGCGTGCGCGAGACCAGCCAGGTGAACAGCGCAAGCACCACGATGGTGGCGAGCACCACCAGGATCTGGATGTTGGAGAGCTGCACCGCGAAGCCCTCAGCGCCTTCATGCAGCGTGTAGCCGCCGGTGATGATCGGCGGCACCGGCTTCACTCGCGCGCCCTGCGACACCTGCGAGAAGTTGGTCAGCACGAATGACATGCCGATCGCCGAGAGCATCGGCGCGAGGCGGAACGAATGCCGCAGCGGCCGGTAGGCGATCCGCTCGATGGTCCAGCCATAAAGCGCGGTGATCGCCATCGAGACCAGGAGCACGATCAGCAGGATCACCGGGATCGCGGTGAGGCCGAGCGAGACCAGCACCAGGAACGAGATCAGCGCGATGAAGCCGCCGATCATGAAGATATCGCCATGGGCGAAGTTGATCATGCCGACGATGCCGTAGACCATCGTGTAGCCGATGGCGATCAGGCCGTAGATCGAGCCGAGCACGAGGCCGTTGATCAGTTGCTGAGCGAAATAATCCATACGCTGCCGCTAGAGCCCGTTCGATGGAGAACCAGACAGGCTCTCGTTTTGATTTGAACGCGTTTTCTTCACGCGAACCGGTCTCCACTTCGCTCGAAAAACGCTACGTCGAGAGTGACGCGGCGAGGGCCCCGGCAGCCTGAGCCGACGCGTCGTATCATTTTCTAACAGCGGAACTACAGCGGCGGCAACAGGGCCGGCGGCCGCGGAGGGGGCTTGTACATAACTACTTTGGGGGGTGCGGTTCCGCCGTCACACAATGATCGCGCGGGAACCAATGTTCCGTTGAAACTCAGGATCGGGCTGGCGGGCTCATTTCCATGCTTCACGAGGTGAGGGAGCTGGCGACCCGCGCCGGAGCTCGGCCAAACCCGGCCGGGCGGGTCGGGGCCGGAACCGCGGTCCGCAGAGGAGGCTTGCTTGGCAAAACTGGGAGCGACGATGACGGCAGGCGGGTCTTCCTTTTGCCCCGTTTCGGCACGGGCAGGGCGGCCCCAAGGCGATCCCCAGGGAGTTAGGGTTAACAAAGGGTTTAAATTGCCGCTAGCCGTCCGACGGCGTTAGCTCGCCAGTCAGCCGCCCGCAACAAGGGCCGCGCAAGCGTGGGAAGCGACATGTCCAGCAATTGGCGGATCAGTTCATGCAACGGCGCGCTGCTCGCGGCCTACTTCATCCCGGTCTGGACGCTGATCGCCTTCAATATCATGGCGTCGCCGATCCACGGGCTCTATGAGCGGCCGAGCGTCTCGATCGCGCTGTACGCCAGCGATCATCTGCAACTCGCCAAGATGGCGACCGTGCGGCTCGCCTGGCTGCTGGCGTTGGCGCGGATCACGGTGGTGGCGTTCTTCGCGGTCTTCCTTGTGATGCTGACCCGCCCATCGCTGCGCAAGAGCGGCGCCTGCGACGAAGCGCTCGCCGTCGCGCTCTGCCTCGGCAGCGTGCTCAGCTTCACCAGCATGCTGCTGGCCTCGAACGTCGGCGAGCTGGAAGCGCTGCGCATGCATGCCGCCGAGCTATTGATGCTGCTCGGCACCGCGATCGTGATGCTGGTCGAGAAGCCGGTGAGGTCTCCTGTCGATGCAGGCGCTGCCAAAGCATCAGCGCCGGCCGGCAAGCTATCCCTTCAGCAGCCCTAATTCGGCGATGATCGCATTGGCTTCCTTGACGGCGTGGTTGGCTGCCGGCACGCCGCAATAGATCGCCTGCTGCAACAGGATTTCCTTGATATCGTCGCGCGTGAAGCCGCCCTCGGTGAGTGCCGCCCGCACATGCAGGCGAAATTCTTCCCACTGGCCGAGCGCGACCATGGTGCCGATCACCAGCACGCGCCGCGTGCGATGATCGAAATGCGGCCGCGTCCAGATGTCGCCCCATGCATAGCGGGTGATCAGGTCCTGGAAGTCGGTGTTGAACGCGTTGCGGTTCTTAATCGACTTGTCGACCCATTCGTTGCCGAGCACCCGACGGCGCTGCGTCATGCCGGCATCGCGGCGTTGGTTGTCGTCCATGGCTGTCTCCTTCGTCATTGCGAGCCACCCGGTCGGCGCGGAGCGCCGCCGGATGACAGGCTCCGCGAAGCAATCCATCTCACCACTTGCGGAAGCATGGATTGCTTCGTCGCTACGCTCCTCGCAATGACGCTCTTGGCTGTTAGCGTTGCGTCAGGAAGCCGACCACGGCTTCGGTGAAAGCGTGTGACTGCTCGACATTGGAAATGTGCGCGGCATCGAGCAGCGTCATGCTGGCGCCGGGGATGCCGCTGCGGATCATTTCCGCCGCCGACACCGGCGTCGCCATGTCCTGCCGTCCCGCGATCACCAGGGTCGGGCTCTTGATCTTTGGCAGCAGCGCGCGCTGGTCGAGTGTGGAGAGCGCCTCGCAGCAGGCGAGATAGCCCTCGACGGGAGAGGCGAGCAGCATCGCCTTCAGGCGCGCCGTGGTCTCAGGCTCGCGGTCGCGGAAATCCGCGGTCAGCCAGCCGGCGATCACGGTGTCCGCGACCGCCGCGATGCCGCCTTCCTTCACCGCCTTGATGCGGTTCAGCCAGTTGGTCGGATCCGGATAGTAGCAGGAGGTGTTGGAGAGGATGATCTTGCCAAATCGCTCAGGCGCGTTGGCGCCGAGCCATTGCCCGACCATGCCGCCCATCGAGAGCCCGCACCAATGCACCTTCTCGATGTTGAGGTCGTCGAGGATCGCCAGCACGTCGCGGCCGAAGCGCTCCATCGAGTAGGGCCCGGGCGGCACGCTCGATTTGCCATGGCCGCGGCGGTCGTAGCGGATGACGCGGAACATCTGCGTCAGCGCCTTCATCTGCGGCCCCCACATCTGCAGGGTGCAGCCGAGCGAGTTCGACAGCATCAGCGTCGGGCCGCCGTCGCGGCCGTCGACCTGGACATTGAGCAGGCATCCATCGGCGTCGATCATTGGCATTGGCTTAATCCTCTCATGCGCGGCGAAAGCGCGAAGCGCGTCTTTCCGTCACGCGTATCCATCTATCGAAGAGTCTCTTGCGATGGATTGCCGGGTCAAGCCCGGCAATGACATCGTTGTTACCTTTCATCCAGCGAGGCCAGCAGGCGGTCGATCAGCATCTGCGAAGCGCCCTGATAGGCCATCGGCTCGAACAATTTTGCGATTGCAGCGGCGTCGAGATGTGCGGTGACCTTTGCATCCGCGCTCAGCACCTCGCGCAAATGCTTCTTCTCTGCGACAGCCCGCTTGCTGGCGGTCTCGATCAGATGATGGGCATCGCTCTTGCCGATTGTCTCGGCGAGCGCCATCGCCACCGCTTCGGCCATGATCAGCCCGCCGGTCGCGTCGAGATTGGCGCGCATCCGTCCCACGTCGACCTCCAGCCCCTCGGCGAGATCGACGATCGCGGCAAGCGCGCCCGAGGTGACCAGCATCAAGGCGGGCAGGGTCGGCCATTCCGCGTGCCACGGACCGGCGCTGCGCTCGTGGACCTGAACCTGCGCGGCAAAGATCGTCGCCGCGAGGTTGGGCGCCATGGTGGCGGCGCCGAGCGCGCTCGCCGCGGCCACCGGGTTGCGCTTGTGCGGCATGGTGGAGGAGCCGCCGCGGCCAACACCGGCTGGCTCGAAGGCTTCGGCGACGTCGGTCTGCATCATCAGCGAGACGTCGCGCGCGATCTTGCCGCAGGTGCCCGCTGTTATCGCGAACACCGCGGCCGCCTCCGCGATGCGGTCGCGATGGGTGTGCCAGGGCGCGGCGGGCAGCGGCAGGTCCAATTCGTTCGCAAGCTGCTCGGCGACAGCAAGCCCCTTGTCACCGAGCGCGGCGAGCGTCCCGGCGGCGCCGCCGAATTGCAGTGCAAGAGTCTCCTTGCGCAGGCGTTGCAGCCGCGTGCGGGAGCGATGCAGCGCCGCGGCATATTCAGCGAGCTTCAATCCGAACGGCATCGGCAGCGCGTGCTGGAGCCAGGTGCGCGCCACCACCGCGGTGCTGCGATGAGCGCGTGCCAGTTTGGCAAAGCCCGCGACGGCGCGATCGAGATCGGCGAGCAGCGCGTCGATCCCGGCACGCACTGCCAGCATCGTTGCTGTGTCGATCACGTCCTGGCTGGTCGCGCCCCAATGCACATAGCGGGCCGCCTCGGCATCGGCCTTGGCGACATTGGCGGTCAGCGCCTTGACCAGGGGAATCGCCAGATTGCCCGATCGCGTCGCGGCCTCCGCCAGCGCGGCGTGGTCGATTGATTCGCCCCGGCAGGCAGCGCCGATCGGCCCCGCGGCTTGCTTGGGAATCACGCCGCGGGCGGCTTCAGCCCGGGCCAGCGCGGCCTCGAAGTCCAGCATGTTCTGCAGGTAAGCCGCGTCGTCACAGATCGCGCGCATCGCGGCGCTCGACAGCATCGGCGCAAGCAGGGGAGAGAGGGCTGTGCTCATGGCGTGCGACCTAACCACTCCGGCGCGCCCATGCCAATGCCTGGCCGCGGCTCGCGGGCGTTATTCAACCACAACGTCGATTGCGCAATTTTGTGAATGGCGAGATCGTCTTGCTGCGGTTGCGAATATGCATCGCTCATCCTCCGAAGGTGCCCTTTCCTTTGTTCGCCGGCTGCTTTAGTTGGAAAGACGAAGGTTCTAGCGACAAGGAGGGTCCCCCATGGCCATGACGATGACCGGCGAAGTCCAGCTTGCGGCGGCGCGCCAGACCGTGTGGGACAAGCTCAACGATCCCGAGGTGTTGAAGGCCTGCATTCCCGGCTGCGAGGAGCTCGAGAAGACCGACGAGCATGGCTTCCGCGCCACAGCCAAGATGAAGGTCGGACCGGTCTCCGCCCGCTTCAAGGGCAAGGTCACGTTGAGCGATCTCGACCCGCCCAACGGCTACAAGATATCAGGCGAGGGTGAGGGCGGAGTTGCCGGATTCGCCAAGGGCGGCGCCACCGTCGCGCTGGCCGACAAGGATGGCGGCACGCTGCTCAGCTACAACGTCGAGGCCCAGATCGGCGGTAAGCTCGCCCAGCTCGGCCAACGCCTGATCAACGGCGCCGCCAAGAAACTGGCCGACGAATTCTTTGCCAATTTTGCCAAGGCGGTGCAGGGTTAGCCCTGACGCCAGACTGGATCACACCGGTCCGGCCATGCCCTGGATGAGTGGCTCGAAAGGTTGCTCATTGGGGGGCCCGCCCATATTATGCCGTCTGGAATGATTTTAAACCGCCTGTTCTGCCGATGTGCGGCAGGGCAGATAAGAGAGTGCTGATGGCCAAGATTTCAATGATCGTGAACGGCAGCCCCGTTACCGCGAACGTCGACCCCCGTACCCTTCTGGTTCAGTTTCTGCGCGAAAATCTGCGGCTGACGGGGACGCATGTCGGCTGCGATACCTCGCAGTGCGGCGCTTGCGTCGTGCACCTGGACGGCAAGGCGGTGAAGTCGTGCACCACGCTGGCGGTGATGGCCGACGGCCATGAGGTCCGCACCATCGAGGGACTCGCGCCGGACGGCGCGCCGCTGCATCCGATGCAGGAGGCCTTCCGCGAGCATCACGGCCTGCAGTGCGGCTTCTGCACGCCCGGCATGATCATGACCGCCGTCGACCTGGTCCATCGCAAGGGCCACGATCTCAGCGATGAGGTGATCCGCGAGGAGCTGGAAGGCAACCTCTGCCGCTGCACCGGCTATCAGAATATCGTCGCTTCGATCGCCGCCGGCGCCAAGGCGATGGCGAAGTCGGACCTCGCCTAAACATGATCCGGACCCGGAGGGCCGCGTTAGCGCAAAGCGTGAAGCGGTTTTCCGAACAGATCATGCTCCAGTAAATATCGCGACACGCGATCAGGACATTCCAATGTACGAATTCAAATATCATCGTCCCGGGACCGTGCGGCAGGCCGCCAACCTCCTGGTGAAGAACGAGGACGCCAAGCTGATCGCCGGCGGCCACACCCTGGTGCCGGTCATGAAGCAGCGGCTGGCAAGCCCGCCGCACCTGGTCGACCTCTCGCACATCGAAGGTCTCGACACGATCGAGATGAAGGGCCGCTCGCTGGTGATCGGCGCCACTGCCAAGCATGCCGATGTGGCGACCTCGCCGATCGTTGGCGAGGCGATCCCGGCGCTCGCCGAGCTCGCCGGCGGGATCGGCGATCCGGCCGTGCGTCATCGCGGCACCATCGGCGGCTCGCTCGCCAACAACGATCCGACTGCCGACTATCCGGCCGCGGTGCTGGCGCTGGGCGCGACCATCGTCACCAACAAGCGCCGCCTCAAGGCCGAGGAGTTTTTCCAGGGCCTGTTCTCGACCGCGCTGGAGCCGGGCGAGATCATCACCAGGGTGATGTTCCCGCTGCCGAAGAAGGCGGCCTATGTGAAATTCCGCAACCAGGCGTCGCGCTACGCGTTGGTAGGCGTGTTCGTGGCCAAGCGTCCGTCCGACGTACGCGTCGCGGTGACCGGTGCCGGCTCGGACGGCGTGTTCCGCGTCACCTCGTTCGAGGAAGCCTTGAAGAAGCGCTTCTCGCACAAGGTGCTCGATGGCATGACTGTTCCGGCCGAAGGCCTGAACAGCGACCTGCACGGCAGCGCGGAATACCGCGCGCATCTGATCGGCGTCCTGGCGCGCAGGGCCGTGGAAGCCGCGACCGCCAAGGGCTAAAGACCAAGGCGTGATTTTGCTAACTCCTGCTTCAAGATTGGCCGTTCCATGAGTGCATCGGCGTTTCCCACTTCCGTCGATGCGCTCGTGGAGCTCTTGAGCTCGCGCGGCTATCTCGCTGAGCGATCGCTGGCGACGGTGACCTATCTCGCGCTGCGCATGGGCCGGCCGCTGTTTCTCGAGGGCGAGGCCGGCGTCGGCAAGACCGAGATCGCCAAGGTGCTGTCGTCGGCGCTCGGGCGCAAGCTGATCCGCCTGCAATGCTATGAAGGCCTCGACGTCGCCTCCGCCGTCTACGAGTGGAGCAGCGCGGCGCAGATGATCGCGATCCGCCTTGCGGAAGCCTCCGGCGACACCGACCGCGACCAGCTCGCCAGCGACATCTTCGCCGAGCGCTTCCTGATCAAGCGGCCGCTGCTGCAGGCGCTCGAGCCCGATGTCGCGGGTCCCCCGGTGCTCCTGATCGACGAACTCGACCGCGCCGACGAGGCGTTCGAGGCCTATCTGCTGGAAATCCTCAGCGACTTCCAGGTGACCATCCCCGAGCTCGGCACCGTGAAGGCGCCGGCGCCGCCGATCGTGATCATCACCTCGAACCGCACCCGCGAGATCCATGACGCACTGAAGCGCCGCTGTCTCTATCACTGGGTGGATTATCCCACCGCCGAGCGCGAGCTCGCGATCGTCAAGTCGCGGGTGCCGAACATCTCGGCAAAGCTGTCGCAGCAGGTCGTCCGCTTCGTGCAGGCGCTGCGCAACCAGGACTTCTACAAGTCGCCGGGCGTGGCCGAGACCATCGACTGGGCGACCGCGCTGTCCGAGCTCGACGCCCGCTCGCTGACGCCGCAGGTGGTCGGCGACACGCTGGGTGCGCTGCTCAAGTACCAGGACGATATCGCGCGCATGCAGGGCGAAAGCTTGCAGAAGACATTGAAGGACGCGACGAGCGACATCTAGCTCGCGCGTTGCAACCGTCATTCCGGGGCGCACGAAGTGCGAACCCGGAATCTGGAGTTTGTAGCGCGAGATTCCGGGTTCACGCTGCGCGTGCCCCGGAATGACGAGGCAAAGACAAGATGGCGATCAATCACCTTGCGCCGCCGACCGGGCATATGGCCGACAACGTCATCGGCTTTGCCCGTGCGCTGAGGGCGGCCGGGCTTCCGGTCGGTCCCGGCTCGGTGATCGACGCGCTGAACGCGCTGCAATTGATCGAGGTCGGCAACCGCGCCGATTTCTACGCCACGCTGGAAGCGATCTTCGTCAAGCGCCACGAGCACGCGCTGATCTTCCGCCAGGCCTTCGACCTGTTCTTCCGCGCCGCCGAGGAGTGGAAGAGCATGCTCGACTCGGTGCCGCTGCCCGACCACGCCAAGAAGAAGCCGCCGCCGGCCTCGCGCCGCGTCCAGGAGGCGATGTCGCAGCCCGCAATCCGTGAGGAGCGGCCGCAGGCCCAGGAGCAGGAGCTGAGGCTCTCGGTCTCCGACAAGGAGGTGCTGCAGAGGAAGGACTTCGCGCAGATGACCGCGGCGGAGATCGCCGAAGTTACGCGCGAGATCGCCCTGATGCGGCTGCCGCAGGCCGAGCTCGTGACCCGGCGCTACCAGCCGGATGCCAGGGGCTTGCGGCTCGACATGCGCCGCACCGTGCGCAACTCCTTGCGCACCGGCGGGGAGATCATCGACATCCGCAAGCTCGGCCGGATCGAGAAGCCGGCGCCGATCGTGGCGCTGCTCGATATTTCCGGCTCGATGAGCGAATACACCCGCTTGTTCCTGCACTTCCTGCATGCCATCACCGATGCCCGCAAGCGCGTCTCGGTATTCCTGTTCGGCACACGGCTCACCAATGTGACGCGGGCGTTGCGGCAGCGCGATCCCGACGAGGCGCTGGCGAGCTGCTCGTCCTCGGTGGAGGACTGGGCCGGGGGGACGCGGATCGCAACCTCGCTGCACAGCTTCAACCAGCTCTGGGCCCGCCGGGTGCTGGGGCAGGGGGCGATCGTACTCCTTATATCCGATGGACTAGAACGGGAGGCCGATGCCAAACTGGCCTTCGAGATGGATCGATTGCACCGCTCCTGCCGCCGCCTGATCTGGCTCAACCCGCTGTTGCGCTACTCCGGCTTCGAGGCCAAGGCCCAAGGCATCAAAATGATGTTGCCCCACGTTGACGAATTCCGCCCGGTGCATAACTTGACCTCCATCAAGGGGCTGATCGAGGCGCTGTCATCCCCGCCGCCGGCGCATCATCGCAGCCTGATCCGCTCCGTAGCCTAAAGAAGCATCCGAACAGGAGGCCGCCATGCTGAACCGCGACGAAGACATTCTTCAGGCCGCCGAGACCTGGCAGAAGCAGGGCCACGGCGTGGCGCTCGCCACCGTGGTCGACACCTGGGGCTCAGCGCCGCGTCCGGCGGGCTCCAGTCTCGTCATCAATGACGAGGGCACCTTTCTGGGCTCGGTGTCTGGCGGCTGCGTCGAGGGCGCCGTCGTCACCGAGGCGCTCGACGTGATTTCGAGCGGCCAGCCCAAGATGCTGGAATTCGGCGTTGCCGACGAGACGGCCTGGAATGTCGGCCTGTCCTGTGGCGGCACCATCCGCGTCTTCGTCGAGAAGGTTGGCTAGCCGTGAAACTGGAAACTCTGAAAGAGCTCAATACCGAGCGCGCCGCGCGCCGCCCGGTCATCATCATCACGGACACCTCGAACGGCGAGCAGCGCTTGGTGAAGGCCAAGGACATCGCTGCCGATCCGCTCCACGCCGAGCTTGCCAAGCAGTTGCGAATGGGCAAGAGCGGCAATGTCGAGGTCGGGGCTAAGAAGCTGTTCCTCAACGTCTACGCGCCGACCGCCAAGCTCGTGATCATCGGCGCGGTCCATATCAGCCAGGCGCTGGCGCCGCTGGCGCGCGCGCTCGACTATGACGTCACCGTGGTCGATCCACGCACTGCCTTTGCCAGCCCCGAGCGCTTTCCCGACGTGCCGCTGATCGCGGAATGGCCCGACGTCGCGCTACCGCCGCTCAACATAGATCCCTACACCGCCTTCGTCGCCGTGACCCACGATCCGAAGATCGACGATCCGGCGTTGCTGCACGCCTTCGATCGCGGCTGCTTCTATATCGGCGCGCTAGGCTCGCGGAAGACCCATGCCAAGCGCGCCGATCGGCTGCGTGCACAGGGCGCGAAGGACGGCGACATCGCGCGCATCCACGCGCCGATCGGCCTCGACATCGGCGCGGTGTCGCCGGCGGAGATCGCGGTCGCCATCATGGCCGAGATCACTGCGCAGTTGCGCCTTCCTCCCAAAGAAAAAGAAGAAGCAGCATGAAGTTCGGTCCCGCCAGTCCGGCCGACGCGATTGGCGGCGTCACCGTGCACACGCTCCGCCAGGGCTCGCTGGTGCTCAAGAAGGGCACCACGATCGGCCCCGCGGAAGTCGAGGCCCTCACCAAGGCCGGCGTCAACGAGATCGTCGTGGTGCGGCTGGAGGAGGGCGATGTCTCCGAGGATGTCGCGGCCGCCAGCATCGCACAGGCGGTGGCGGGCGACGGCGTCAATGTCGAGCGCGCCTTCACCGGCCGCGCCAATCTGTTCGCGGCGCGCCCCGGCGTGCTGGTGGTTGATCGCGCCGCGGTCGACCGCATCAACGGCGTCGACGAGGCCATCACCTTCGCCACGCTCGCTGCGTTCAAGCCGGTGGTCGAAGGCGAGATGATCGCAACCGTCAAGCTGATCCCGTTCGGCGTCGAAGCCAGGCTGCGCGACGCGGCGGTTGCGGTGGCAGGCAAGGATACGCTGCGGATCGCGCCTTATGTGATCAAGAAGGTCGGCGTGGTCTCGACAATGCTGCCGGGCCTCGTGCCCAAGGTGATCGACAAGACGCTGCGTGTGACCGCGGAGCGGCTGGCGCCGGCGGGAGCTGCCATCATCGCCGAGCGGCGCATTCCGCACGATGAAGCCGTGCTTGCGGCCGCAATCAAGGAATTGCTTGGCCTTGGCGCCGAGCTCGTCATCGTATTCGGCGCCTCCGCGATCGCCGACCGGCGCGACGTGATCCCGGCCGCGATCACCGAGATCGGCGGCGCGGTCGAGCATTTCGGCATGCCCGTCGATCCCGGCAATCTGCTTCTGATCGGCAGCGCTGGCGGCGTCCCGGTCCTGGGTGCGCCGGGCTGCGCGCGCTCGCCGGTCGAGAACGGCTTCGACTGGGTGCTGATGCGGCTCTTGGCCGGCATTAAGGTGACCAGAGCAGACCTCACCGGCATGGGCGTCGGCGGCCTCCTGATGGAGATCGTGACGCGGCCACAGCCGCGCACCGTTCCGGACACCGAGGGCAACCGCAACGTCGCGGCAATCGTGCTCGCGGCGGGGCGCTCGACCCGGATGGGCGGCCCCAACAAGCTGCTCGCCGAGCTCGACGGCAAGAAGCTCGTGCGCATCGTCACCGAGCAGGCGCTGGCCTCCAAGGCCTCGGAGGTGATCGTCGTCACCGGGCATCAGGCCGAACTGGTCGAGCAGACGCTTGACGGTCTCAAGGTGAAGTTCGTTCGCAATCCCGATTTCGCCGGCGGGATCGCGAGCTCGGTGAAAGCAGGGATCACGGCAGTCTCCGACAATGCGGATGGCGCCATCGTCTGCCTCGGCGACATGCCGTTGATTTCGGCCCAATTGATCGATCGTCTGATCGAGACCTTCGCGCCCGACCGCGGCCACCTGATCGCGGTGCCGGTCAGCGAGGGCCGCCGCGGCAATCCGGTCTTGTGGTCGCGGCGCTTCTTCAAGGAATTGATGACGCTCGACGGCGACGTCGGCGCCCGCCATCTGATCGCCAAGCACGCCGAGGCGGTTGCCGAGGTGCCGGTTGAAGGCGACAGCGCCTTCCTCGACATCGACACCCCGCAGGCGCTCGAAGCCGCGCGGCGCGGATAACTCCATTCGCGCGTCGTCCCGGCGAAAGCCGGGACGACGTGTGGTTGGAGCCGCGCATCGACCCGTCATTCACCATCTGGAAACGACCCCCGAATAGTGTCGCCCGCGGAGTTTGGGGGATTTCCATCTTGATTATTTCGACCGCCGCCGCGCAGCGCCGCGCGATGATGATTGTTGTCTTGACGCCGCTGCTTGGCGCCACGCTTGTCGTCACCGAAAACTTCGTCAGCAAGGCCTGGGCCGCCGGTGCATTCGCGGTCGGCAAATGCGGCGCCTACGGCCAGGCTTATGACTATCCGGCCGAACAAGCAGCGCGCGCGGCCGCACTGAAGCAGTGCCAGGGGGACTGCACCGCGGTTACCATGAAGCGCGCCTGCGCCGCGCTCTCGATCGACATGGCCAATCCCTGCGGCGCCCATGGCTACGCGGTGGCGCCGAAGATCTCGAGCTCGCTCAACGCCGCCACCCGCAAGTGCTACGAATATGGCGGCAAGGAATGCGTGATCCGCGCCTGGGCCTGCGACGCCAGGGGGTAGAGCGGCAGCGATCGCAGCCCGGATGAGCGGGCCAAAGTCCGATGACGATGCAATCTCATCGCGCTTAGCGGCTCGCTTCCTTGTCCGGCATGATCTGCAGCAATGGCGTGGGCGCAATCGAGATCTCACCGGTGAACGGCCGGTCGTGCGCGGCGATCAGCAGCACCGCGGTCGCCACGCCGCTCGCGAACAGTCCCATTGCGATCGCCGATCCGAGCCGGTTGTCGCAGTGAACGAGCGCGATCGCCAGCAGCTCGCAGATGGCCTGCAAATAGAGGCACCACCACTTCACCGGATTGACTTCCGATTGGCTGATGATGATCCGCTGTCGCCGCGCATCCAGCGCCGACTCCAACGCGGCGACGATTTCGCGCTGCGCCGTCTGCTGGCCCGAGCTCTGAGTCGGAATCGCGACCACAAGCTGTAGCGCCTCGGTGAGGGCGGGAGGAGCCGGCTTGAGCGAGGCAGCCTCCCGCGCCATCATCGGCCATTCCTCGGCGACCGTCCGCTCAATGTAGTCGCGAACCAGGCCGCGCACGCGCGCCGCCTGCTCCGGCGGCAGGGCGCCGGCGAGTAACACAACCGCACGCAGCGAACTCGCTTCGCGGCTCACCGCCGCGCCGGCACGGTCGCTGTCGCCCCAGACCTGTGCCGCGACGAAAGCGACGAACAGGCCGAACAGGATGCCAAGCACCGGCAATATGCCCGGCGAGATCGATTTGAACGAAGCCGTGCGCTCCTTCGTCGCCAGGATTGTGACGACTGCGAAAACAAGGATGGCAAGAAGATAGGTAAAGCCGAAGATCACCAGCGCCATCCAGGGCACTGAAAGATTATGTATCCAGTTGCTCATCTTGCGTGTTTCCCCAGCGTGGGTTGAAATGCGTTTCGGCCATACGCTCGATGCGTACGCCATTATCTGATTGGGTCCTGACCACGTGGCCCGGATGAGTGCAGCGACATCCCGGGTGCAATGCTACTCAGACGGCGCCGTAAAAGTGACGGTATTGCCAGGCGGCTTCTGCAATTGAGAGTCAGACCACGAATGGTCTACAACAACATCGGCCTTGCTGGTGATGATGCAATGCCTCGAAATATGCTGGTGATTGCCGAGTCTACTACACGGCCCAGGAACTGACCATTGCCTTCCTTCTCGGCGCGAACGGCTTTGCGCGATCCAGAGCGGACATGCCGGCAGCCGCTCCGAGATCTGGTTCGAGGCAGCTATCGCCATGCCGTGGCGTCTGCGATGTGATCATAGGTGCTGGTCTTGTCCGGTGACCTTCCGCTACATTTGCGCCATGCAGTTCGACACCAAGATCGCGGTCGTAATCCGCAATGACCTTGAAGTCTGGCAGAAGCTCAACGTCGCGTCCTTTCTGTCCGGCGGTATCGCGGCTTCCTTTCCGGAATGCGTCGGCGAGAATTACGAAGACGGCTCAGGGACCAGATATCTGTCCCTGATCGGCCAGCCGATCCTGATCTACGGCGCCGATCGGCCTGCGCTGTCGCGGGCGCTGGAGCGTGCGCTGAGCCGCAACGTGGTGCCGGCGCTCTACACCGAGGACATGTTCAAGACCACGCATGACGCCGCCAACCGCGAGGTGGTGAGGGCGGTCGCGCGCGGCGATCTCAATCTCGTCGGTCTCGCCGTCCGCGCCAAGCGCAAGGTGGTCGACAAGATTCTCGACGGGCTGAAGTTTCACAGCTAGCGATGGATGCGTGGCGTGTCCGGCGGACCTTGCGTGAGCGCAATCCGCGCAGGCTCGTTTGTCTGTAAGGCGAGCACAATGTTCAGGCTCCCTCACACCTAGTGGCAGGTGTCTCCCGCGAGATGCGCAGCATCTTCGCGGGGACGGTGACAACCAAGCCCGGACTCGCCGGGGCGAGCACGTATAAGCCGTAACCCATCGTGCAGGGAAAGCCGGAGTGTTTCCGGTACACCTGTGGTCCTACCCGAGCTTTCTACCATTGCTCGGGGCCCATGGGTGCGATCGGCACCCGCTTTACCTCTGTCCAAGAGAGGGCGGAACGAGATGCAAAGCTCGCACGAGCCCTGTCGCGAAAAGGTAGTTGCGCGGCGACAGGCGCGGGATCCTACTCGGCGGCAGACTCCAGGATACCCGGCGGGGGTATTCCGATCTTCTGGTCTTGACAATGACTGACCAGTCAGTCATAATTTACGCATGACCAAGCGCAGCAAACCATCGACCGCAATACCCGCCGCAAGGCGGACCATCGCGAGAGCCGCGTCGGCCAATGTCCCGAAGGTGACCTCGCCGAACCCGCTGGGTGCCACGCGGGTCGGGAATCGCTCCGAGAGATCGGCGGAGCGGCGCGCCGCGATCGTCGCGGCGGCGATGGAGGAGTTCGTTGCACGGGGTTTTGCCGCGACCCGGCTCGACGACATCGCGAAGCGGGCAGGGGTCGCCAAGGGCACCATCTACCTGCACTTCAAGGATAAGGAATCGATGTTCGAGGAGCTGATCCGCACCGCGCTCGTGCCTCTGATCGATCGGATGGCTGCGCCGCCGGCCCTTGCGGGTCCGGTACGCGACGCGGTGGAGCGGTTCGCGGAGACCTTCATCCGCGAGATCATCTCGACTCCGCGCGCCGACATCATCCGCCTGATCGTGGCCGAAGGACCGCGCTTTCCGGCGCTCGCCGACTTCTATTTCCGCGAGGTGGTATCGAAGGGGCTGGCGGGCATGACCGCATTGGTCCAGCTCGGGATCTCGCGTGGCGAAATCCGGCAGAAACAGCTTGTGCAATTCCCCCAGTTGCTCGTCGCACCCGCGATCGTCGCGGTGATCTGGCAGAGCCTGTTCGCTAGGCATGCGCCGCTGGATGCGATCGCGATGTTCAGGGTTCATCTCGATCTGATCTTCGGCGAACGGAGGGCGTCATGATCTCGTCGCACGCGGTGAAGCTGCTGGCGGCGCTCGCGCTGGCGGCGGCACTCGCCGGCTGCAAGGATACCCGGGATCCCGGCTTCCAGGGTTGGGTCGAGGCCGACATGATCTTCGTCAGCCCCGACGAATCCGGCCGAGTCATCAGGCTCAATGTGCGCGAAGGGGACGAGGTCAAGCCTGGCGATCTGCTCTATTCCGTCGACGACGATTTGCAGAAGGCCGACCTCAACCAGAGCAACGCCACGCTGGCCAACGCGCAGCAGAGCTATGACCGCGCCGCGTCCTTGAGGAGCACCGGCGCGGGCACCCAGGCGACGCTGGATTCCGCGGTCTCGTCGCTGCGTGTGGCCGAGGCTCGCGTCAAGACATCACAGACCCGGCTGGACCGGCGCAAGGGTTTCGCGCCGATCGCCGGTACGGTCCAGCAAATCTACTTCCGCGAAGGGGAGATGGTGCAGGC
The DNA here is from genome assembly GCF_045571475.1 of Bradyrhizobium sp. ORS 86. Taxonomy (NCBI): domain Bacteria; kingdom Pseudomonadati; phylum Pseudomonadota; class Alphaproteobacteria; order Hyphomicrobiales; family Nitrobacteraceae; genus Bradyrhizobium; species Bradyrhizobium sp. ORS 86. Next base: position 3,067,342 of record NZ_CP120699.1, read on the forward strand.
GCAACGGCCGGTGTTGTCGATCATGCCGCCCGGCAACATGAAGCTGCGCTTCTTCGTGCCGGAGAGTGAGCTGCCGAAGCTCGCGATCGGCGACGAGGTGAGGGTCACCTGCGACAACTGCGCCGCCGATCTCACCGCCAAGATCTATTTCATCGCCACCACGGCCGAATATACGCCTCCCGTCATCTACAGCCTCGACGAGCGCAACAAGCTGGTCTACCTGATCCAGGCGCGGCCGAGCCGGCCCGATGCCTTGCGTGTTGGCCAGCCGATCAGCATCTATTTCAACCCCAAGACTCCGGTGGCGGACCGGCAATGAACGGCGGCTCGACCAACGCGCGGCCCACCGCACCTGGCATCGCCATCGATGTCGAGGGCCTGTCCAAATCGTTCGGCGGGCGCGAGGTGGTCCATGACCTCTCGATGCAGGTCAAGCGCGGCTCGATCTACGGCTTCCTTGGCCCCAACGGCAGCGGCAAGACCACGACGATCCGCATGCTCTGTGGCCTGCTGACGCCCGACAGCGGCAGCGGCACCTGTCTCGGCTACGACATCCGGCGCGACGCCGACAAGATCAAGCGCAAGGTCGGCTACATGACCCAGCGCTTCAGCCTCTATCAGGATCTCTCGGTGCGGGAGAACCTCGAATTCGTGGCGCGGCTCTATGGCTTGCCGGACGCGCGCGGCGCCGCGGCCGACATGATCGCGCGGATCGGGCTCAGGGGGCGCGAGGAACAGCTCGCCGGTGAGCTGTCCGGCGGCTGGAAGCAGCGGCTGGCGCTCGGCGCCTGCACGTTGCCAAATCCGCAACTGCTGCTGCTGGACGAGCCGACCGCCGGCGTCGACCCGAAGGCGCGGCGCGATTTCTGGAACGAGATCCACGCACTCGCCGCCGAGGGCCTCACCGTGCTGGTCTCGACCCACTACATGGATGAGGCCGAGCGCTGCCACGAGATCGCTTATATCGCCTACGGCCACCTCCTGGTCCGCGGCACCGTGGACGAGGTGATCGCGAACTCCGCGCTATCGACCTACACGGTAACCGGCGACGACCTCAACGGCCTGCCGGCCGAGCTGACCGGCAAGCCCGGGATCGACATGGTGGCGCCGTTCGGCACCAGCCTGCACGTCTCCGGCCGCGATAAGGCCGCGCTGGAAGCGGCCATTGCGCCATATCGCGACGATGCGAAATGGCACTGGCAGGCAAGCGAGCCGTCGCTTGAAGACGTCTTCATCGACCTGATGGGGCGCTCGAGGGACAATTTCCAATGAGCGCGACTGATACGATCCGGAATGGCGAGCAAAGGGAGCCGTCCTTCGGCTTCTGGCGGCGCAGCTATGCGATGCTGGTCAAGGAATTCATCCAGCTTCGCCGCGACCGTGTGTCGTTCGCCATGATCATCATGATCCCGGTGATGCAGCTATTGTTGTTCGGCTACGCCATCAACACCACGCCGCGCCACTTGCCGACCGCGGTGCTGTTGCAGGAGGATACCGACCTTGGCCGCTCGATCCTGAAGGCGATGGAGAACACCGCCTATTTCCGCTTCACTCGCGAGGTCCACACTGTTGACGAGTTCGACGAGCTGCTGCAGTCCGGCAAGGTGCTGTTCGGCGTCGAGATCCCGCGCGGGTTCGAGCGCGCGGTGCGGCGCGGCGACAAGCCGGCGCTGCTGGTCGCGGCCGACGCCACCGATCCGGTGGCGGCCGGTTCGGCGTTGGGCGCGCTGGGGCCGCTGGTGCAATCTGCGCTGGCGCACGATCTGCATATCGGCGATCCGCCCGAGATGCCGTTCGAGATCCGCGCTCATGCTCGCTACAATCCGGCGGCGGAATCGCGGCTCAACATCGTGCCCGGCCTGGTCGGAACCATTCTGACCATGACCATGCTGATCTTCACCGCGCTCTCGGTGACGCGCGAGATCGAGCGCGGCACGATGGAGAGCCTGCTGTCGATGCCGATCAAGCCGGTGGAGGTGATGTTCGGGAAGATCATTCCTTACGTGATCGTCGGCTTCGTGCAGGCCGCATTGATCATCGGCATCGGCGTCCTGCTGTTCGGCGTGCCGGTCCTCGGCAGTCTGCTGCTGCTCGGGTTGCTGACCACGCTGTTCATCACCACCAATTTGTCGATCGGCTATACCTTCTCGACCATCGTGCAGAACCAGCTACAGGCGATGCAGCTCTCGATGATGTTCTTCCTGCCGAGCATCCTGCTTTCCGGCTTCATGTTTCCGTTCGCAGGCATGCCGGTCTGGGCGCAATATGTCGGCGAGGTGCTGCCGCTGACCCATTTTGTGCGGATCGTCCGTGCGATCATGCTGAAGGGCGCCGGCATGCAGAACCTGCAATATGACACGATTGCACTGGCCGCCTTGATGTTGTTCGCGATGACGGTCGCGGTGACACGCTTCCGCCGCACGCTGGATTGAGCTTAGGATGTGAGAAGTTGGTTATCGTCGTTCCGGGGCGTCGCGGCAGCGACGAACCCGGAACCTCGAGAGTCCGGGTTGGATGCGACGCATCGCCCCGGAATGACGGGGTAGGAAGTGATCGGGCTCTGGCGCAAACAGAAAACTGCGGTGCAACTCGCGTCCTTATCGGCCGACTTCCATCACGCGCTGATGCGCGAGGTCATGCGCACGGAGTTGCTCCGCATCAGGGTGCTGATCGGTACCGCTGTCGTGCTCGGCGCAGTCAGTCTGGCCATTGACTTCCTCGCGCCAGAGGCGGTCAGTCGCGTCTGGCGCGGCAATCTCAGCCCCGTTTACGTCTTCTACGTTATCATTCCGCTGATCCTGTTCGAGCTGTGGGTGCATGGCGCGATCACCTGGCACATGCGCAAGGGACGCGATTTGCCGGTGATCCGCCGCTACATCGGCGTCGTGGTCGAGACGTCGCTGCCGACCGTCGTGCTGGGGATGCACATCAACAGCATGGGGCCGGAGCAGGCGCTCGGCTTCGTGGCACCGTTGGTCTATTTCGTCTTCATCATTCTCTCGACGCTGCGGCTCGATTTCTGGCTGTCGACCTTCACCGGCTTCGTGGCGGCATCGGAATTGTTCTACATGGCGGTGTTCTTCCACCCCGCAGGACCGGGCGCGGCGGAACAAGGTGTCTACTATCACGCGGCGCGCAGCACGATCGTCCTGATCTGCGGCGTGCTCGCCGGCGCGGTCGGCATGCAACTGCGCCGGCAGTTCGAGGCCAGCATCGCGGCCGCTACCGCGCGCGACCGCATTACCAATCTGTTCGGCCAGCACGTCTCGCCGCAGGTGGTCGAGCGGCTGATGGCCGAAGGGGCGAGCACGGAGAGCGACATCCGGCGCGTCGCGGTGATGTTCGTCGATTTCCGCAGCTTCACCGCCAGCGCCCGCACGCGCTCGCCGCAGGAGGTCGTGGATCGGCTCGACGGCGCCTTCGCAGTTCTGGTCGAAATCCTGGATCGCCATGGCGGCATCGTGAACAAGTTTCTCGGTGACGGCTTTCTTGCGCTGTTCGGTGCGCCGCTTGAATCAGGCGATGCCGCGCAGCATGCGGTCGCGGCCGCGCGCGAGATGCTTGCGGCGAACGAGCGCGCCAATGAGTCGTCGAGCTGGCCGCTGCGGATCGGCATCGGCGTTCACGTTGGCGAGGTCGTCGCCGGCAATATCGGCTCGCCGCGGCGCAAGGAATACACCGTGATCGGCGACACCGTGAATTTCGCTGCGCGGCTCGAGGCGCTCAACAAGGAACTCGGTTCGCAATTCCTGATCTCCTCCGCGGTGCGCGATGCGCTCGGTGACCACGGCAAGGATGCCGTGCCGCGCGGCGAGGTGCCGGTGAGGGGCTACGACCGCCCCGTCCCGGTCTGGCAACTGGGGTAGGGTATGCCGGCATCGCCGGGCGAGCTGTTTCGCATCCAAGATTTGATTGCACCGAATGCTCTGAAGAGCGTCTTCCCGGCCGTGTTACGATCCGAGCGTCCGGTCGATGACGATCGGAAAGCATGAGGACAGACAAGATGCAGCGGCGCTATATCACCGTCGACGTTTTCACCGACCAGGCCTTCGGTGGCAACCCGCTCGCCGTTGTGCTCGACGCCGGCGGGCTCTCGACGGCGCAGATGCAGGCGATCGCGACCGAGTTCAACTATTCCGAGACGACCTTCGTGCTGCCGCCGCAGGACTCAGCGCACGATGCCCAGGTGCGCATCTTCACGGTGCGCTCGGAAATTCCGTTCGCAGGCCATCCCAATGTCGGCACGGCGTTCGTGCTGGCAACACAGGCCGCAAAGGCCCCGGCGCGGCTGGTCTTCGAGGAGAAGGCGGGGCTGGTGCCTGTCGAGATCCTCACCGATGGCGGACGCGTGATCGGCGCCGAGCTGACCGCGCCGGAGAAGCTGCAGCGGACCAACGAGGTGAGTGCGACCGAGGCGGCGGCGTGCCTGTCACTGTCGGCGAGCGACGTGAGAACCGATCGCCACGCGCCGCAGGTCGTCTCGGTCGGGCTGCCGTTCCTGGCGGTGGAGATCGCCTCGCGCGAGGCGCTGAAGCGGGCCCGGCCGGATGCCGCGGCCTTCGACAGGGCACGGGCGCGCATCGGACGTGACGTCGTCTATTTCTACACGCGCGATGTCCCGCTAAGCGAGCAGCCCCTGGACTTGCAGGCACGCATGTTCCACCCGGGCGCCAGCGGGATGTCCGAGGACCCGGCCACCGGCAGCGCGACGGCGGCCGCTGCGGCGCTGCTTGCGGATATCGATCCGCTGCGCGACGGCGAGTTGCGGTTGCGGATCGGGCAGGGCGTCGATATGGGCCGGCCAAGCCTGCTGCTGACGCGGGTGCGCAAGCAGGGCGGCGCCATCACGTCGGTGCATGTCGGCGGCGGCTGCGTGAAAATGATGGAAGGGACGCTGAACGTACCGGGCGAGGGGAGGTAGAGCGTTTTCGAGCGAAGTGGATACCGGTTCGCGTGAAGAAAACGCGTCAAAACAGGGATCTAGAGCTTCGGTTCTGATTCAATCAGAACCGAAAATGCTCTAGAGCTGCGGCGCCACCAGGTTCTCGATCCTGACGCCCTCGCGCTCCTCGATCGCCTCCGCGATCCAGCGTCGATGGCAGTGCTGGTGGTCGCGCTCGTAGCAGAGAATGCAGACCGGGCCGGATTTCTTCACCAGTGCCGACAGCTCGTCGAGCTCTTCCTTGGCTTGTGTGGTCTTGAGGTGTGCCGAATAGATTTTGTGCAGCAGCTCATACTTGCCGCTGCGCGCCGCCTCGCGGCCGCTCTTCGGCGTGCCGAGGCCGCGCAGATGGACGTAGGCGATGCCGCGCTCGTCGAGGCCCGCGGCGAGCTGGGTCTTGGAAAAGCCCGGCCTGCGCGACGAGGCGATGGCGCGGACGTCCACCAGCAGCTTGACGCCGGCGTGCTCGAGCTCGTCCAGCACCGCCTTCGACGGCGTCTGCTCATAGCCGATGGTGAACAGCGTCTTCGCTCTCGCCATCGCCGCTCACTTCACGCGTTCGATCAATTCCATCGCACCGGCCGGCGCGCGGACCTTGCCCTCGTGGATCACGTAAGCGAACACATCGCGCGGGGCCTTTTTCGGCTTGCCCTTGTCGACGCGGGGCAGGTCGGCCGGCTCGCCGCCGCCGGCCCAGTCCTGAAAGCGCTTGGCCCAGGCGTCGAGCTGCTTCGGCGGATAGCAGGTCTTCAATTCGTCATTGCCCTTCTGCAGCCGCGCATAGACGAAGTCGCTGACGACGTCCGCGATCGCGGGATATTTGCCGTGCTCGGCGAACACCACGGGGATCTCGAACTCGCGCAGCAGCGCGACGAACTCGGGCACGCAGAAACTGTCATGGCGCACTTCGACGACATGGCGCAATGCGCGGCCATCGAGCTTGCGCGGCAGCAGCTCGAGGAACTTGCCGAAATCGGCGCCGTCGAACTTCTTGGTCGGCGCGAACTGCCAGAGCACCGGCCCCAGCCGGTCCTTCAGTTCGAGCACGCCCGAATCATAGAAGCGCTTCACGGAATCGCCGGCTTCGGCGAGCACGCGGCGGTTGGTGGCGAAGCGCGGTCCCTTCAGCGAGAAGATGAAGCCGTCGGGCACCTCGCCGGCCCATTTGCGAAAGCTCTCCGGCTTCTGCGAGCCGTAATAGGTGCCGTTGATCTCGATCGAGGTCAGCTTCGATGCCGCGTAGGCGAGCTCCTTCGATTGCGCGAGCTTCTCGGGATAGAACACCCCGCGCCATGGCTCGAAGGTCCAGCCGCCGATGCCGATATAGATGTTGCCTGCGTCCGTCTTGGTTGTCTTGTTGGGAGCTTGGGCCACGATTGCACTCATCGCGAGAAGAAGGGAGTGGTCAGACTAGTCAAAATAATCGTGATTGGCCAGTTCGCCAGATTTGCGGGGCGATGCTTATCGTGGTGATCGGTCTTCGTTAGGATGCGGCAAACGGGAGAACAACAATGCGCATGCTGGTTGCAGCCGTCCTCTTGATCACGTCCTCCGCCGCCGTTGCCGACGAGGTCGACGATGCGCATAAGCTCGCGGTCAGCGGCCGCGATGCTTACTGGAATTGTCTCGCCCGCGAATATCCCCGCGACAGCAACAAGGCGATGTCCGACCAGGAGTTCACCTCGCTGATTGCAAGCGTCTGCGCCTCGGAGCGGCAGAATTTCCGGGTGTCGCTGATCGACTTCCTGTCGCTGCAATTTCCGAAGGAGGGACCCGACGCGAATCTGGCGACCGCCAATCGCGCGATCGAGCTCGCGCAAAAGGACATCGTGAGCGCGTTCGTCCGGCGCGGGGCGGCGGCCAAATAGACAGCCAAGTCCTGTTGCGGCTGGCCGATTTTTGATATCAATCGGCGCAGAGGCGAGGGACGATCCGGTATGAGTTCTCAATCGATGGCAGGCTTTTTGGGCGCTCTGGTCGCGGCCATCGTGCTGGTGGCGGCGTTCATCTATGGGCCCTCGCCCAGCCAAATCCATAATCCTCCGCCGCCCGCCACGGCGCAGCAGCAGGCGGCCCCCGCCCCGGAGCCTGCGCCCGCGCCGACACCACGAGGCCCGGTGATCCGGGAAGTCCCGAACAACTAGCGATCCTGGCCCTTGCGGGCAGGTCCGGGCCTTCCTATGTGAGAACGAACGGCGACGTTGCAGCCCGCGAGGGCTCCGGCGCTGGGACGACCACGACAATGCTGGCTGCGCCGGATGTACGCGCGGCCCTTGTTGTGGTCGTTGGTATTTCCGGGGGTATTTCGACCCTGTTTTCCCGCCTTCCGAGATGTGTTTGGTCCCCGTCCGCCTTGGCAGCGGGAGAGGCTGCGGCTATACGCTGGCGCTCATGAATGACGCCATCAAACCGGGCCCCGAAATCCCGTCGCAGGCCGCTGGTTTGCCGCAACTTTCGGTCGTCGTCCCCACCTTCAACGAACGCGACAATGTCACGGTCCTGTACCGGCGCCTCGACGCGACGTTGAAGGACGTGGCCTGGGAAGTCATCTTCGTCGACGACAACTCACCCGATGGAACCTGGGGCGTGGTGCGCGGCCTGGCGCGGCGGGACCCACGCGTCCGCTGCATCCGCCGGATCGGCCGACGCGGCCTGTCGGGCGCCTGCATCGAGGGCATCCTGGCCTCGAGCGCGCCCCATGCAGCGGTGATCGATGCCGACCTGCAGCACGACGAGACCCAGCTCCCGCAGATGCTGGCGTTGTTGCAGAGCGGCAAGGCCGAACTGGTGGTCGGCAGCCGCTACATCGAGGGCTATCGTGCCGCGGGCTTCAACAAGAGCCGTGCCGGCGCCAGCGCCTTCGCCACCGAAATCGCGCGCCGTGCGCTGAAGGTCGAGATCGCCGATCCCATGAGCGGCTTCTTCATGATCCGCCGCGACCGCTTCGAGCAACTCGCGCCGCAACTGTCGACCCAGGGCTTCAAGATCCTGCTCGACGTGGTCGCGACCGCGCATGGCAAGCTGCGCACGGTCGAAATCCCCTACACGTTTGGCGCCCGCCAGCACGGCGAAAGCAAGCTCGACTCGATGGTCGCGCTGGACTTCGTCGGGCTCGTACTCGCGAAGCTGACGCATGACGTGATCTCGCTCCGCTTCCTGTTGTTCGCGATGGTCGGCGCGCTCGGTCTGGTGGTGCATCTTGCCGCGCTGTTCATCGCGCTCGAGGTGTTCCGCGCGCCATTCCCGGAAGCGCAGGCCACCGGCGCGATCGTCGCCATGACCAGCAATTTCATCCTCAACAACTTCCTGACTTACCGCGACCAGCGGCTGAAGGGCTTTGCGATCGTGCGCGGCCTGCTGCTGTTCTATCTCGTCTGCGGCGTCGGTCTGCTCGCCAATGTCGGTGTCGCGTTCTCTGTCTACGATCAGGAGCCGATCTGGTGGCTTGCGGGCGCGGCGGGCGCGCTGATGGGCGTGGTCTGGAACTACGCGATGTCCGGGCTGTTCGTCTGGCGCAAGCGATGACGCTGGCATGAATCCGAACGAGGGGCGGCTTGCCCTCAACACCGCTCTCGTGGTCTGCGCGCTGGTCGCGTTGCGGCTTGCGGCTGCGGCCTGGACACCGCTGACCTTCGACGAAGCCTATTACTGGATGTGGTCGAAGGCGCTGGCCGGCGGCTATTACGATCATCCACCAATGGTGGCGGTCGTGATCCGGCTCGGCACGATGATCGCTGGCGACACGCCGCTCGGTGTGCGGCTGGTCTCGGTCCTGCTTGCGCTGCCGATGAGCTGGGCGGTCTACCAGGCGTCCGCGATCCTGTTCGGCGGCCAGCGCGTTGCCGCAAGCGCCACGATCCTGCTCAACGCCACGCTGATGGCAGCCGTCGGCACGCTGATCGTGACACCGGACGCGCCGCTCCTGGTTGCGGCGAGCCTGCTGCTGTTCTCGCTCGCAAAGGTGCTGGAGAGCGGCCGCGGTGCCTGGTGGCTTGCCGTCGGCGCCAGCGCCGGCGCGGCGCTATTGTCGAAATACACAGCGCTGTTCTTCGGCCCTGCGATCCTGATCTGGCTTGCGATGGTACCGAAGCTGCGCCGCTGGTTTCTCTCGCCCTGGCTCTATCTCGGTGGCCTGGTCGCGCTGGGAATGTTTGCGCCAGTCATTCTCTGGAATGCCGGTCACCATTGGGTGTCGTTCATCAAACAGATGGGCCGCGCCCGGATCGAGGATTTCCGGCCAACCTTCATCGCCGAGCTGATCCCGACTCAATTCGCGTTTGCGACCCCGCTGGTCTTCATTCTCGGCGTGATGGGGCTCTATGCGCTCTACAGGCGCCGTGCCGGCGCAATGGCTGCGCGGGTGCTCGTCAACACCATGTTCTGGACCATCGTGGTCTATTTCGCCTGGCATGCGCTGCATGCGCGGGTCGAGGCCAACTGGTTTGCGCCAGTCTATCCGGCCTTCGCAATCGCAGCCGCGGTCGCTGCGATCCAGGTGCAATGGGCGCCGCGCGAGCAGCGGACGATCGATTTCTGCCGCCGTTGGGCGACCCCGAGCGGCGTCGTGCTGTTTGCGCTGTTGATTGTGCAGGCCAACACCGGCGTCCTGTCCGGCTATCGCCGCGACGCCACCGTGCGCAGCGTCGGGGTCGGCTGGCAGGAGCTCGCGGACGAGATCGAGACGGTGCGGGTGCGCATCGGCGCGACCTGTGTGCTTGCGCCGGATTACGGCACCACCGGCTGGCTGGTGTTCTATCTCCCCAAAGGTACCTGTGTTGTGCAACAAGGGCAGCGCATCCGCTGGGTCAACATGCCCGAGCCGAGCCCGGCGAAGTTGTCCGGCAAGCTGCTGTATGTGCATGAGGTCGAGCAGGCCGTGCCGGCGTCGATGCGCGCCAATTTTGGCCGCATCGAGACCGTTGCCGAGGCCAAGCGCATGCGCGGTCCGTTGACCATCGAGACCTATGCGCTCGATGCTCTGGAAGGCCCGAAGGGCGACGTCCTCGATCGCTCGCCGCCACCGGAACTGGAGTAGGAACATTTGTCGATGATGTCGGATATCATCCAGCTCCGACTCGTCTTCCAGGAAGCCCGTCAACCAGATGAGGTTCCACTCATGACCGGTTCCAATCTCAAGCCTGCTGCCGAACTCGCCAAGACCAACACCACGCGCTTTCCCAATGAGAGCGCCGAATATCGTCGTGCCCGCCAAGCGTTGCTCATCGAGGAGATCGAACTGCGGCGCCAGATCGAGCGCGTCGCCGAACTGCGCCGTGCGTTGCCGCCGGGCGGCGAGGTGACCAAGGCCTATCAGTTCATCGGCGAAGCCGGCCCGGTGTCGCTGGCCGACCTGTTTGGTAACAAGCGGACGCTCGTCATCTACAGCTACATGTTCGGTCCGCAGCGCGAGAAGCTGTGTCCGATGTGCACGTCGTTCATGGGCACATGGGAGGCCAAGCTGCCTGACGTCGCGCAGCGCATCTCCTTCGTCTTCGTGGCGCGTTCGCCGATCGCGCGGCTGATCGAGGCGAAGAACGCCCGCGGCTGGACGCGCCACAAGGTCTACTCTGATGCATCGGGCGACTACACACGTGACTATGTCAGCAAGGATGATGCCGACGTGCCCGGCTACAACGTCTTCACGCGGCGCGACGGGACGATCCGCCATTTCTGGGCGAGCGAGATGGGGCTGGGCACTGCCGATCCTGGCCAGGATCCGCGCGGCGCGCCCGATCTCGATCCGCTCTGGACCATCCTTGACACCACGCCCGAAGGACGCGGCAAGGACTGGTATCCGAAGCTGTCCTACTGAGGAGATTGTTCTTACAAAATCCCCGCGAAATTGCGGGGCGATCGGCAAGGAAATTCTTCCCGCGCATGCCGCTGCCAGCGCTGGCCCCAGCGGCATCTGCGGATGTCCCATGATGAGACAAAAAATCCGCTTTCGCGATCCAGTGTGATCTTAAAAAAGCCCCACGCCACAGGCACTTCCCGCGCTGCAGGGGATCGCATCCGGTTAAGTCGCATTTAACTAAAAGTCGCCTTAATGGGCATCCGCGTCCCTGCGAGACGCTGAGCCGAAACGTCGTTCGGCTCCGAGTCGAGTGGGACAAGGTGGACCTGTTTTGAGCGCCGGGCGTATGGGTACGAGTGCGACTGCGTATGGTCTTGGGGCGCCACGCCGCAAGCAATCCTCCCGAAGGATTCTCCCTCAGCATTTCCTCGGCAGTGCCGCGGTGGCGGGATTGGTGCTTGGCTGCGCCTGGACCGTCTACGCCAATATCTTCGCGGCGAGTGTCTATCCATCGGTGAGCAGTGCGGGGCTCAATGAGCCCGTCGTCAAGCACCGCGTGGCGGTCACTGAACGGCCTGCGCCGTCGTTCAACGAGGTGTTCGCATCGTTGACGCCTCCACCCGGGAAGGCCGAGGTCGCCAAGTCAGATTCGGCCAAGTCGGATTCTGCCAAGTCTGAGCCTGCCGCACCGGCACTGATGTTTAACGAAAGGTTTGCTGCGGCCTCGCCGGACGGCGTTCCATCCAGCGTCGTAGTGGCCGATGCCGCGCCGCAGACCGATCCGGTCAAGACGGCCGATGCGCCGAAGCTCGCGGAGGCGCCGAAGCCGGCCGCCGCAGCGAAGGTCGCCGAAGCCAAGGCGCCTGCGCCGAGGTCGGTCGAGGCCGCGAAGAAAGAAGCGGCCGCCAACCTGCAGGTCGCGCTCAACACGCCTGCCGAATCCGTGGAGCCCAAATCCGCCGAGCCCAAGCGGGCTGAGGCCAAGTCGGCCACGTCGAAGTCGGCCGCAAGATCCGGTGGTGTCACGGTGCGTGACATGGCCGCGCGCGCCAAGGCCGCGGTGATGTCGATCGCATCGAACGAACGGCAGACCATGGTCGAGAAGCTGTGGGGCAAGCGTGAGTCGAGCGGCGGGCTGCTCTCCTACGCGTCCGCCGATGCAAACGTTACCGGCAGCATCCCCTCGACCCTCGATCAGGATCCAACCCGTGGCGGCTCGCCGCCTTATGATCGCCAGACCGCGGTCTACGACATTTCGGCCAAGACCGTGTATCTGCCCGACGGCACGCGGCTCGAAGCGCATTCGGGTCTCGGCTCACGGCTCGACGATCCGCGCTCCGCGAGCATGAAGATGATCGGCGTGACACCGCCGCACATCTACGAGCTGAAGCCGCGCGAGGCGCTGTTCCACGGCGTGCCGGCACTGCGGCTCAACCCGATCGGCGGCGAAGGCCGGATCTACAACCGCGTCGGCCTGCTCGCGCACACCTACATGCTCGGCCCGAACGGCGACTCCAACGGCTGCGTCTCGTTCAAGAACTACTACGCATTCCTCGACGCCTACCGCAACAAGGGCATCCGCCGCCTCGCCGTGCTCGCGAGGATCCAGTAGGCCGAGCGGATCGCAGGTCGTTACCTCCTTCTGCAGCCCCGAAATAGCGCCAGAGCGCCGGCTCGTCCTGATGGTGGTCCCGAGTCGAGCCTAAGCGACTTCGAACCATCCGGCCTGCAACTCCGGCAGCATGCATCATTCCGGGGCTGGCTGGAACCAACGAGTCGATTGTTGTTATACTTCAACGGCCAATTACCGGTTGAAGCGCAATGTCTCCTGCACCGCTCCTCGAAACTCCGCCCCCGTTTGCAACCGAAGCCTTCGTCGATGCCGGTGCGGCCGTCGGCCGTCTCGAAGAGATTTACGAGCGTAACACCCAGTTCCTTCGCGATCGCTTTGAGGCGTACGTCAACGGCGTGTCATTCACGACGCGCGTGCGGGCGCATTATCCGTTCGTGCGCATCACGACATCGTCGCATGCGCGGCTCGATTCCCGGCTTGCCTACGGCTTTGTCGCGGGGCCGGGCGTGCATGAGACCAGCGTCACGCGCCCCGACATCTTCAGAACCTATCTTACCGAGCAGATCGGCCTGTTGATCAAGAATCACGGTGTGGCCGTCGAGATCGGCCAGTCGAACGAGCCGATCCCGATCCACTTTGCCTACCGGCGAGACATCAACATCGAAGCGGCGCTGACGATTGCCGACAGTTCGGCGTTCACGCGATCGCTGCGCGACGTGTTCGATACGCCCGATCTCGCCGCGATGGATGATGCGATCGCCGACGGCACGTTCGAGCTGGCGCCCGGAATGCCGGAGCCGCTGGCCCTGTTCCGTGCGGCGCGGGTCGATTACTCGCTGCGCCGGCTCTATCACTACACTGGCACCGATCCGGAGCACTTCCAGAACTTCGTGATCTTCACGAATTACCAATTCTATGTCGATGCCTTCGCACAATCGTGCCAGCAGCGCCTCGCGTCAGGCGAAGCCGGCCTGGACGCTTTCGTTGCGCCCGGCAACGTGATCACGCGCAATGCGCGGCTCGGCGGCGGCACGAGTGGGACCGCGCCGGACCGCGTGCCGCAGATGCCGGCCTTTCATCTGGTCGAACCAGACTATCGCGGCATCACCCTGATCAACATCGGGATCGGTCCGTCCAACGCGCGCAACATCACCGATCACGTCGCGGTGCTGCGGCCGCATGCCTGGCTGATGATCGGGCACTGCGCGGGTCTGAGGAATACGCAGCGGCTCGGCGATTACGTGCTTGCCCATGGCTACGTTCGCGAGGATCACGTGCTTGATCACGAGCTGCCGCTCTGGGTCCCGATCCCTGCGCTCGCGGAAATGCAGGTCGCCCTCGAGGAGGCGGTCGGCGAGGTCACGGGCGTGTCCGGCTTCGAGCTCAAGCGGCTGATGCGCACCGGCACGGTCGCCAGCGTCGACAACCGCAACTGGGAGATCAGCGGGCCGTCGGTGATCAGGCGCATGTCGCAATCGCGCGCCATCGCGCTCGACATGGAGTCAGCGGCCATTGCCGCCAACGGCTATCGCTTCCGGGTGCCCTACGGCACGCTGCTGTGCGTCTCCGACAAGCCGCTGCACGGCGAGATCAAGCTCGCTGGCATGGCGAGCGAGTTCTACCGGCAACGCGTCGGCCAGCATCTCGAGATCGGCCTGAGGGCGCTGGAGCGGCTCAAGCAGCAGGAGTCCGAGCGGCTGCATTCGCGCAAGCTGCGGAGCTTTGCCGAGGTCGCGTTTCAGTAACGCCGAGTGACGTTTGTCGCGCTCACGCGGCGAGCGACTTCCACAACTGCATCTCGGTGGCGACGGCGGCCTTGACCTGCGGCCGCGCCTGGATGCGTGCGAGATAGGCTGCCAGCGACGGCCATTGCGCAACGTCGACGCCGGCGGCGCGGAGCAACAGCAGGGCCCAGGCGAGATGCGCGTCGGCAACGGTGAAACGGTCTCCGACCAGAAATTCGCGGTCCGCGAGATAGGCCGATGGCACCGACAAGGTTTGCCCGATCCTGGCACGCGGCTTGGCCAGAGATGCGTCGTCCTTGTACCAGAAGGTGGGGAACAGAAACCCCTTGTGGATCTCGGTGCCGACGAAGCTCAGCCACTCCTGCAGCCGATAGCGATCCGGCTCGCCCGGCCGCGGCGCGAGGCCGAGCTCGGGCCTCAGGTCGGCGATATATTGCAGCACGGCTGCGCTCTCTGTCAGCCGCTCGCCGTTCTCCAGCACCAGCACGGGCACCGCGCCCTTCGGAGAGACCGCGCGGAAATCGCCGTCGTCTTCCAGCACCTTCTTGGTCCAGAGATGGACGAGGTGGTAGCGCACCTCGACGCCGGCCTCCATCAACGCGATGCGGCTGGCGAGCGAGCAGGCCATCGGCGAGAAATAGAGCTGCAGCATGTTGGTCGTTTCAGGCGAGGGCGTTGCCGCGGGCGATGATGGCGAAGCGGTCGGACAATTCGGCGAGCGCGACGTCGTGAATGAGCTTTGCGGCAATCGTGCCGCCGGTGCCATCCGGCAGGTCGCGGGTGGCGCAGCTCTCGGCGTCGATGGTGGTACGGAAGCCGAGGTCGAGCGCGGCGCGGGCGGTGGAGCTGACGCACATATGCGTCATGAAACCGGCGAGAACCAGCTCCTTGCGTCCGGTCGCGGCAAGCTGCGCGTTGAGGTCGGTGCCGGCGAATGCGTTCGGCAATTCCTTCTCGATCACCGCTTCGCCCGGCCGCGGCGCCAGCGATGCGACGATGGCGCCGCGCTCCGCGCTGCGATCGAACAGGCTGCCGGGCCGTCCCCTGTGCGCGATGTGGAAGATCGCGGCGCCGCTCTCGCGGGCGCGGGCGAGCAATGCGGTCGCGCGAGCGATCGCGGCGTTGGCGTCGGGCAAAGCGAGGGGACCCGCCAGATATTCGTTCTGGATATCGATCAGCACCAGGCAGGCGTCGCCGAGACGGGGCGGGGTGAGGTCGATACCGGCAAGCTGCATCAGCGTTTTGGCGGCGGTCATGGTGCAAGGGTCTCCCGGAGAAATGCTCGTCGATGATAGCCGCGGAGCGTCCTGCCGTTATGCAGGGATATTGCAGCCGATGGCTGCGTTATTGCAGGTGAGGCGGAAAGCGATGTAGCCTTGAAGCCATGAACTGGGATGATCTTCGCATCATTGCGGCCGTCAGGGACGAGGGCACCTATGCGGGCGCCAGCGCGCGGTTGCGTATCGACGAGACGACGGTCGGCCGCAGGCTGGCGCGCATCGAGCGGGCGCTCGGTCTGCGCCTGTTCGAGGCGGCCGACGGCGTGCGTACGCCGACCCGGCAATGCGAGCTGGTGCTGGCGCATGTCCAGGCGATGGCGGCGCATGCCGAGGACATCGGCCGCATCGGCGCGAGCCTGCCGGGCCCGGTGGGGCGGCTGCGCATCGCGTCGACCAACGCGGTCGCGGAGGAAGTGCTGGCGCCGCGCGCCAGCGAATTCCTGCGCGCCAATCCGGGGCTGACACTGCAGTTCCTGACCTCGAGCGACAACGTCAAGTTCTCGCGCTGGGAGGCCGATCTCGCGGTCCGCCTGCGCAAGCCCGACAAGGGCGACTTCGCGATCTCGAAGCTCGCCGAGGTCAGGCTGTATTTCTTCGAGCCGGCCGTGGTCGGCACAGACGAAGCGGTGACCTGTGCGTATCCCGACGAACTCGAAGGCATCCCCGAGATGCAGTTCCTGCGAGCGCGGCGAGTTCGCGCGCGCTGCGTCACCGACAACGTCCGCGTCATCCGCACGCTGATCCAGTCGCATCAGGCCGCCGGTGTGCTGCCAGAATATGGCTCCGCGGCGTTGCTGGCCGACCGCCGGCTGCGCGCCACGCTGCTGCCGAAGCGGCGCGATGTCTGGCTCCTGGTGCAGAACCATCTCAAGCGCGACGTCGCAGCGCGCGTCACCATCGATTGGCTTCGTGCTTGCTTCCAGGTTGTCGCGCGCGGCGCGTGAGGTGGAGCCCACTCGTCATTCCAGGCGCTCGCGTCGCGAACCCCGGAATGAAATCGGGGGGCCGCTCACGGGGCGGCCCTCCAATGTCACGAACCCGGTCACTGAACCGAATTGCGATGTTTACCGCGCGCCGAAATTGGAACCCCGATTTTCGCGGGCGAGCAGGCACATTTTGCTGTTGCGTCTATCAGCCCATTGCATCTAACTCGTTTGCGTACTGCCTACAGAGAATTCCGCCTTTGCGGCCAAGCGTTTGGAGTTGGCTTTTTGAACGTGCGTCTGAGTGAGTTGGTTATGTGTCGCTTCACCACGGGTCGGCGCCGGTGAGGCTTTCTTCCGGAACCGGTAATCGCCTTCTCGCAACCTTGCCGGCAGCGGACCTCGAACTGCTCGGGGCCGAGCTGGAAACCGTGGCGCTCGATCAGGATGCGGTCCTGGCGCGGGCCGGCGAAGAGGTGGATTATGTCTTCTTTCCCCATAGCGGTGCCATCCTTCTGATGATCGACATGGCGGATGGGCACACGGTCGCGACCGGTGTGGTCGGACGCGAAGGGATGGTGGGCAGCCTGTCGGTGCTCGGCCCGTCGCCGTCGGGCATCACCGCAGTGGTCGCTGCCGCGGGCACCGCTTCGCGGCTGCCGGCGGCGCGGTTTCATGCTGCTTTTGGCCGCAGCCCCGCGATCCGACGGGTGATCCAACGTCACATCGCGGCGATGCTCGTACAGTTTCAGCTCGGTTCGGCCTGCAACGCGCTGCACCCGGTCGAAGCCCGCATGGCGCGATGGCTGCTACAGCTTCGCGACCGTATCGACAGCGACATTCTCCCGCTGACCCAGCAGGCGCTCTCGCAAATCCTCGGTGTGCGGCGAACGACGGTAACGCTGCTCATGCGCAATCTGCGCGCGCGCGGCGCGATCAGGTCCGATCAACGAGGTCGGATCGAGATCGACCGGTCGCGGCTATCGGCGGTGGCGTGCGAATGCCACCACGTCATGCGTCTCGAAGCCGAGCGGATATTCGCGGACGACAAGATCCGACCTCGCGCGGCGGCTCGGACCGACGATCCGTTCATGCCGGAAACGGAAGCGGACGACGCGGTGTGAGCCGGTTCGGCGCGATCAACTCCTCTGTCGTCGATCGGACTCCCGCGCCGCTTCGGACGCCGTCTCCAACCTTGCAATCTCGCGCAGCACCTTCGCCGTCTGGCGCAACTCATTGCGCTCTGGGCCGGGCTTCAGCCGTCGTGCTTCGTCGAGACAATCCCTGGCCTGCAGCAGCCAGACGGAAGTTTCGGTCGAGGTTTGCATGAGCCCCATGGTGTCCCTCCATCGCGATCATCAATGATCTGTATCGACCGCCAGGCTACTGAACCGCCGCACACGGATGCTGGGCTCAGCGACCCAGGCATCCCGCGCGAACCAGGCGTGATCGGTGCGGCAGAATGGGCAATGTGTGCGCGAGAAAAATACCGCGCTACGTCCAAAGCTTTCGCGGTCGGCTTTGATGCCGGTGGGAATCGCGTGCGCGGTTTGCGGACATTTGACCATGAGCATGCCCATGTGACCCTCCCTCGATATTGCCTTTTTGTTTTTTTGCAGAAAAGCACCGGCCGGTTGGATGGCGCCTTGTCGGTGCGACCAGTTGGGGGGCATCGCGCACCTGCGGCTTGACAGAGCATCGGGCAGTGGGGGCTGACATGCTCGTCACTGAGCGTCTCCAACCGGCCGGATCCCTCCTCAAACGAATCCTCGACGTGAATTGCGGGCCGCCTTTTTAGCCGGCTGGGTGGAGAACCTTCTCGAAATGCTTCCTGACCGGCTCACTCATGTCCGTCGCAAGCTTCTGGCCAAGCGCCCACAACTCCTTGTTCTGGTCCGATGCCATGTCGAGGGCCTTGCGGGTTTGCTCGGTGGACAAGGTCAAGACGTCGCTCGCTGACCTGCTGCCGGCGAGATGGATGACAAAATCGAGCGCGGAGGCGGCATTGGCGTATGAGATTTCAAACACCTTCAGCCCGTAGTCGGCCGCGCCTCGTGCATTGCGCGAATATGTTTCGCCCAACGTCTCCGTCATCTGTTCGGATGCGGCCCGCGCGCGGGCAAGACCCTGTTCGGCAAGATCGCCGATTACGCCCGGCAAGGCGATCTTCGGGAAGCTCGACAACGGCATGCCAAAGATATTCGTGCCGTTCACTGTGACTTTCATTTCTGTTTCACTCAAGACGCAGTTCCTCTCTCAAGCGAAAGCATTCCCCGCAACGCTCGCTCGCGTCACGAGAGCTGACGCTCCGTGTTCGGTTCAGATTCCAGGTGAGCAGTTTTGATCCAGTCCCGATCGTACTGTGCGGGACGAACATGGGACTGTCGGTTCGGTTTGCGACTCTCGCGAACAATTTTTTTGAAGTTGTCAACTCAGACCAAGGTATGTTTGCGGGCGTGGCTGTGCATAGCGTGGACATCGTGAGCGTCAGATGACTCCTCGCTTCAGCGTGAGGTTGTGCAGCGCGCCCACCATGAGCTGCGCTGCGGTAAGCACCCACGTGGCTTGCCGCAAACAAAAACCCCGGCATCGCTGCCGGGGTTTTGCGTTTCGCTTTCGTTGAGCGAGATCCCGGCTCTGCGGTGCACCGCTGCGCGCTGCACCGCGTCCAGGACGACTCCGTCGCTTAGAAGTCCATGCCGCCCATGCCGCCGCCCGGAGGCATTGCAGGGCCGGCAGCGTTCTTCTTCGGCAGTTCGGCGACCATCGCTTCGGTGGTGATCAAGAGCGCCGCAACCGAGGCAGCGTTCTGGATCGCGGTGCGCACGACCTTGGTCGGGTCGATGATGCCCTTCTTGACGAGATCGGCATAGTCGCCGGTCTGGGAGTCGAAGCCGTGATTGTAGGCCTTGTTCTCCAGGATCTTGCCGACGATCACCGAACCGTCCTCACCGGCGTTGATCGCGATCTGGCGAGCGGGAGCCGACAGCGCCTTGCGCACGATCTCGACGCCGGTCTTCTGGTCGTCGTTCTTGGTGCGCAGGCCCTTGAGCTGCTCGGAAGCACGGAGCAGGGCGACGCCGCCACCCGGGACGATGCCTTCCTCGACAGCCGCACGGGTCGCGTGCATCGCGTCATCAACGCGATCCTTGCGCTCCTTCACCTCGACTTCGGTCGCGCCGCCGACGCGGATCACCGCGACGCCGCCCGCGAGCTTGGCGAGACGCTCCTGCAGCTTCTCACGGTCGTAGTCCGAGGTGGTCTCCTCGATCTGCGCCTTGATCTGGGCAACGCGAGCGTCGATGTCGGCCTTCTTGCCGGCGCCGTTGACGATCGTGGTGTTCTCCTTGTCGATCATCACCTTCTTGGCGCGGCCGAGCATCTGCAACGTGACGTTCTCGAGCTTGATGCCGAGGTCTTCCGAGATGGCCTGGCCGCCGGTCAGGATCGCGATGTCCTGCAGCATGGCCTTGCGGCGATCGCCGAAGCCCGGAGCCTTGACGGCCGCGACCTTCAGGCCGCCACGCAGGCGGTTGACGACGAGGGTGGCGAGCGCTTCGCCTTCGACGTCTTCAGCGACGATGACCAGCGGCTTGCCGGTCTGCACCACGGCCTCGAGCAGCGGCAGCAGCTCGTTCAGCGAGGAGAGCTTCTTCTCGTTGATCAGGATGTAGGCGTCGTCCATCTCAACGCGCATCTTGTCGGCGTTGGTGACGAAGTAGGGCGAGATGTAGCCGCGGTCGAACTGCATGCCCTCGACGACGTCGAGTTCGGTTTCGAGCGACTTGGCTTCCTCGACCGTGATCACGCCCTCGTTGCCGACCTTCTTCATGGCGTCGGCGAGGAACTTGCCGATCTCGGCGTCGCCGTTGGCCGAAATCGTGCCGACCTGGGCGATCTCCTCGTTCGAGGTGACCTTCTTGGAGTTCTTCTGGAGGTCCGCAACGACGGCTTCGACCGCGAGGTCGATACCGCGCTTCAGATCCATCGGGTTCATGCCGGCGGCGACCGACTTGGCGCCTTCCTTCACGATCGCCTGGGCGAGCACGGTGGCGGTGGTGGTGCCGTCGCCGGCCGCGTCAGCGGACTTGGAGGCGACTTCGCGCACCATCTGGGCGCCCATGTTCTCGAACTTGTCGTCGAGCTCGATCTCCTTGGCGACGGTGACGCCGTCCTTGGTGATGCGGGGAGCGCCGAACGACTTCTCGAGCACCACGTTGCGGCCCTTCGGACCGAGGGTGACCTTCACCGCGTTGGCGAGGACGTCGACGCCGCGCAGCATCTTGTCGCGCGCCTCGACGGAGAATTTGACTTCTTTGGCTGCCATCTGAGTTTTTCCTTGAGAGATTTAACCAGGGAGGGAGAGGGGCGCTTAAGCGGCCTTCTTCTTGGAAGCGGGGACGTCGAGCACGCCCATGATGTCGCTTTCCTTCATGATCAGCAGGTCTTCGCCGTCGATCTTGACCTCGGTGCCCGACCACTTGCCGAACAGGACGCGGTCGCCGACCTTGACGTCGATGGGGACCAGCTTGCCAGCCTCGTCGCGGCCACCCGGGCCGACGGCGATGACTTCGCCCTGGGAGGGCTTTTCCTTGGCAGTGTCCGGAATGATGATGCCGCCAGCAGTCTTCTCTTCGGCGTCGATGCGCTTGACCACGACGCGGTCGTGAAGCGGACGGAATTTCATGCAGTCCTCCTAAACATTTGCATATGCTGTAGATTTTGGAGTGTTAGCAGTCCAGCCTGGCGAGTGCCAGACTGGCTGCGGAGGAGATAGGCCAAGCCGTTGCAGCGGGCAAGAGCCTCTAGCAGAAATTTTGGCACTCGCGGACGGGCGCTGCTAGGATCATTTCGGCATCCTTAATGCGGCCGCCATCGCCTTCCAGGCGCTATTAGCAGATGCGGTAAGCTGCTGCCAACGCAGGAAATTTCAACAACCTTTTAAACATTCAGGCTTGAGATGGGTTAGTCGCGTGCGTCACATTTCTCTCATGTGAGCGCATCCATGCCGGTGGTCCGGTGGGGTCGACCACCATGTGAATGCGCTCCGTCACAGGAGGTTGGCATGGTCTCGCGAGTTGGTGGGGTTGTTTCCGACGATTTCCGGAAGCAGTTGCTGGGATATGGGCTGACGACGGCGCAGATTCTCTATCGGATGCCGGATCACCCCTCGCTGCTGCAGACCTACATCTGGCAGAACTACGATCTGTTTCCGAAATTTCCGGCGCTGCAGGACTTCCTCGCCTTCTGGCAGCAGGAGCTCGAGGGGCCGCTGTTCTCGGTGACGGTCGCGCACTCCAAATTGGTCAAGCCCGCGGAGCTGCGCGCCGTCGACGGCGTCTTCCGGCTGCATTGACCGGCGGAGGGGCCACGACACAATCGTGCCGTGGCGACCATCTGGCCACCTGCCTGAGCGCGCAGGCAAGTTCGCGCGTACCCAGTCCTTTCGCCCATCTCCCGAGAGGCTTTTGTGCTAGCCTCGTCGTGATGAAAGACGGGAGGAGCCACCAATGGCCAAGCGAAAGCCGGCATCAAGACCAGCAGTCAAGACCGCGGTAAGGAAGAAATGGACTGGGCTCGGGAGCGTCGCCAAACCCTCGGCGCGCAAGACCATCAAGTCGAAGGGGCGCGTCTCGACCGCCGGGAAGACAACAACGAAGACGGCAACAAAGTCCAAATCCAAGGCGCGGCCGAAGCAGCGTATCGCCATCAGCCATCACCGCGAGGAAGCCTTCAAGGCCGATGGCTTGCGCGCCTATGCCAAATACCGCGACCTCGGCATCGCCGACGCCACGCACGGCCTGGCGCGGGCGCATGTGATCCGGCTGCAGGGCCCCTGCAACCCGGACGAGGTATCGAAGCTGCATTATCACGACGTCGAATTCCAGATGGTCTACGTGCTCAAGGGCTGGGTGAAGACCTACATGGAAGGCGAGGGCGAAACGCTGATGCAGCAAGGCAGCGCCTGGACCCAGCCGCCGCGCATCCGGCACATGATCCTGGATTACTCCGATGACGTCGAACTGCTGGAAGTGATCCTGCCGGCGGAGTTCAAGACGGTCGAGTTGACGGCGTAGGATACTGTCGTTCCGGGGCGATTCGAAGCATCGAACCCGGAACCTCGAGATTCCGGGTCTGGTCCTTTGGACCATCCCGGAATGACGACTTCGTCGTCACGTCAACACCCCCACGATCGCGCCCATCAGGCACGTCGTCAGCGTGCCCGATACGATCGACTTCAGGCCGAGCGCATTGATCTCCTCGCGCCGCTCCGGCGCCATGATGCCGAGACCGCCGATCATGATGCCGAGGCTGGCGAAGTTGGCGAAGCCGCACATTGCGTAGAGCATGATCAGCCGCGAGCGCGGATCGAGCACGTCGGGGCCGAGCTTCGACAGGTCGACATAGGCGATCAGCTCGTTCAGCACGGTCTTGGTGCCCATCAGGCTTCCCGCGGTGACCGCCTGTGACCAGGGCAGGCCCATCAGCCAGCACACCGGCGCCATCGCATAGCCGAGCAGCCGCTGCAGCGAGATCTTTGCGCCGCCGATCTCCGGCAACAGGCCGACGATCGCATTGAGGAGATACACCAGCGCGACCAGCACCAGCAGCATCGCGGTGATGTTCATCAGCAGCTCGAGCCCGGCCGCGGTGCCCTTGACGATCGCGTCCATCGTCGACGAGACGTGGATGTCGGGATCGTCCAGCGATCCGCCGGTGCGCTTGTCCGTCGTCTCCGGCACCATGATCAGGCTGACCAGGATCGCGGCCGGCGCGCCGAGCACCGAGGCGATAACGAAATGCGCGGCCGCGTCCGGGATCAGCGGCGCCAGCAGCGTGGCGTAAAGCACCAGCACGGTGCCGGCGATGCCCGCCATGCCGCCAGTCATCACCAGAAACAGTTCGCTGCGGCTGAGCTGCGTCAGATAGGGGCGGATGAACAACGGCGCCTCCACCATGCCGAGAAAGATATTGGCCGCGGTCGAGAGCCCGACCGCGCCGCCGACGCCGAGCGTGCGCTCGAGCAGCCAGGCCATGCCGCGCACCACCGGCGGCAGCACGCGCCAATAGAACAGCAGCGTCGTCAGCACGCTCATGACGAGCACGATCGGCAGCGCCTGGAAGGCGAGGATGAAGTCGGTGCCGGGCGCCTTGGGATCGAACGGCGCGGGGCCGCCGCCGACATAGCCGAACACGAAGGCGGTGCCGGCATGCGTCGCGGCGGCGATGGTGCCGACCGCATCGTTGATCGACCCGAAGGCCTTCGTCACCAGCGGCACCTTGATCAGCACCAGCGCGGTGACGATGGTGACCGCCAGCCCGATGGCGGCCTGACGCAGCGACACCGCGCGGCGGTTCTCCCCGAATGCCCAGGCGAGCGCTAGCAGCGCTACCACGCCAAACGCCGATTGCAATTGCAGCATCAAGACCCCGAAAACCCGTCGCGCGATTATGGCAGGGACCTCGCGCAGCGCAATGCTGTTGCGCGTTGACGTCTCCGGGATTGACAAGTTGCAGGCGGTCGGCCACGGCTCGGCGATGTCTTCCGCAACGACAGTCGGCGCCCGCGATCTGCTCGGTCACAGGTCCTTCCTGTTCTTCCTGTCGTCGCGCAGCCTATCGCGCTTTTCCAGCCAGATCGGGGCGGTCGCGATCGGCTGGCAGATTTACGATCTGACCGGCAGCGCCTTCGCTCTCGGCATGGTCGGCTTGGTTCAGTTCCTGCCGACCGCGCTGCTCGTGTTCGTCGCTGGCCACGCCGCCGACCGGTTCGAGCGCAAACGCGTGGTGCAGGCCTGCCAGCTCGCCGAGGCGCTGACCGCGCTGTTCCTCGCGGCGAGCACCTATGCCGGCACCATCTCCGAGGTGCAGATCTTCGCCGCCACCTTCGTGCTCGGGATTGCCGGCGCATTCGAAAGCCCGGCGACCGCGGCGCTGTTGCCGCTGATCGCCCCGCAAGGCTCGCTGCAGCGGGCGACCGCGATCTCGAGCGGCGCGGCGCAGGTCGCGACGATCACCGGGCCCGCGCTCGGCGGCTTTGCCTACGCCATGATGCCAAGCGTGCCTTATGCCGTGATGATGGTGTTCTGGCTGTTCGGGATGATCCTGACCGGCGGCATCGGCCGGCTGCAGCAGGTGCCGGCGAAGAATAGCGCATCATCGGATGATGTGTTCGCCGGCGTGACCTTCGTTCGCCGCAATCCGGCGATCCTCGGCACCATCTCGCTCGATCTGTTCGCGGTGCTGTTTGGCGGCGTCACCGCGCTGCTGCCGATCTATGCCCGCGACATCCTGCAAACTGGTCCGCTCGGGCTCGGTATCCTGCGCGCCGCGCCCGCGGTCGGTGCGCTCTTGATGACCATGGTGCTGGCGCGGCATACGATCAGCCGCCGCATCGGATTGAGGATGTTCCAGGCGGTCATCGTGTTCGGCGCGGCGACGGTGGTGTTCGCGCTGTCTCATTGGATGTGGTTGTCGGCACTGGCGCTCGCGGTCCTTGGCGCGGCCGATACGATCAGCGTCGTGATCCGGTTCTCGCTGGTGCAGTTGGCGACGCCCGACGAGATGCGCGGCCGGGTCGGCGCCGTCAATTTCCTCTTCATCAACGCCTCGAACCAGCTCGGGCAGTTCGAAAGCGGCGTCACCGCCGCGCTGCTCGGCACGGTGCCGGCCGCAGTGCTCGGCGGCATCGGCACGATCGCGATCGCGCTGCTCTGGATGAAACTGTTCCCGACGCTGCGGACTGTGGAGAAGCTGGAGTAGGGGGCCCTTTACCTCGCCCCGCTTGCGGGGAGAGGTCGGATCGCATGAAGCGAAGCGAAATGCGATCCGGGTGAGGGGGCTTTCCGCTCATTCATCTCTGACTGGTCTTGCGGCGGCAGCCCCTCACCCCAACCCTCTCCCCGCAAGAGCGGGGCGAGGGAGCGGACACACGGCCTAGCCCCGTCCGACGAACGGCATCTTGGTCGCCATCACGGTCATGAACAGCACGTTGGCGTCGAGCGGCAGGCTCGCCATGTAGGCGACGGCGTCGCCGACCGCCTTCGCGTCCATGCGCGGCTCGTGCTTGGTGGTGCCGTCCGGCTGCAGCACGCCGGGGCCGTTGACCATGCGGTCGGTCATCGGGGTCGCGGCATTGCCGATGTCGACCTGTCCGACTGCGATGTCGTACATGCGTCCGTCGAGATTGGAAGACTTGGTGAGGCCGGTGATGGCGTGCTTGGTCGAGGTGTAGGCCGCTGAGAACGGCCGCGGCGCGTGCGCGGAGATCGAGCCGTTGTTGATGATGCGGCCGCCGCGCGGCTTCTGGTCCTTCATGATGCGGAAGGCGTGCTGCGTGCACAGAAACGGCGCGGTGAGGTTGGTGTTCACCACCGCCTGCCACTGCTCCAGCGGCAGGTCTTCGAAATTGACCGGCGGCGCACCCATGCCCGCATTGTTGAACAGCACGTCGAGCCGGCCGTAGGTGGCCTTCACCTTGTCGAACAGCGCGGCGATTGCGGCCGGACTGGTCATGTCGGCGGTGACGCACAGGCTCTTGCCGGCAGGTCCGAGCTTGGCGGTCTCTTCCAACATCTCCAGGCGGCGCCCGACGAGCACGACGGTATAGCCTGCATTCATCAAAGCGAGCGACGCGGCGCGTCCGACGCCGGTGCCGGCACCGGTCACGACGGCGATCTTGTTGGCTGCCTCAGTCATCTGGTTTCCTCTTGCTTGGCTTTTGCTTCGATCTCGGTCTTGTAAGGTGGTCGCGGAATATTCTGGTGCGCCGCGCGCAGCGCCGCCGACCAGCGCGAGCGCAGGTCATGGAAATAGGGCTCGCCGACCTCGATGCGATGGTTGAGGTCGGCCTCGCAGGCGTCAGTGCGCACCACCAGCACGTCGATCGGCAGGCCGACGCCGAGGTTGGAGCGCATCGTCGAATCCATCGAGATCAGCCCGGTCTTCAGCGCCTCATAGAGCTCGACGTCGTAATGCATGGCGCGGTCGAGCACCGGCTTGCCGTATTTGTGCTCGCCGATCTGCAAATAGGGCGTGTCGGTGGTGCATTCGATGAAATTGCCGGCGGTGTAGACCATGAACAGACGCATCCGCGAGCCCTTGATCTGGCCGCCGAACAGGAAGGAGACGTCGAAGGTGATGTCCTCGGCGCGCAGCGCGTCTCCTTCGGTCGCGTGCACGGAGCGGATGGCGCGGCCGATCCGCTGCGCCGCCTGGAACATGGTCGGGGCGTTCATCAGCGTCTCGAGCTCGCCGGTTTGCGGGTCCTGCATGCCCTCGGTCAGGGTCGAGAGCACCGACTGGCTGATCGCCAGATTGCCGGCGCTCGCGACCGCCATGATGCGCTCGCCGGGGGTTTCGAAGATGTGGAGCTTGCGAAAGGTCGAGACGTTGTCGAGGCCGGCATTGGTGCGGGTATCGGCGATCATGACGAGGCCGTCCCGCACCAGAATTCCGCAGCAATAGGTCATTTCCAGTCCCCAACGGTCCGAGGTTCTCGGCGCAAGACTAGTAGCCAATTTCACGATGCCATCCAACCCTAATTCCCTTCTGCGGAACATGCTGTGAATGGTCAAAATTGGTGACCTCTCGACCGCATCGATGCTCTGGCAATCGCTCGCCTTGTCTTGCCCTCAACAAGGGGCGGCGATCCCGAGCCCCGCCCCCGGAACGAGGTTCACTGCGCTGCGTCACCCGCAATGATGCGACGACGTGCCCGTCCTATGTTGTGCGCAGTCGGCAATGATCTATGCCCGGCATCGTTGCGGCGTGCGCGGCGTTGTGCTCGACTGTTCGCGATCGACAAAAACAAGAAATTCCGGGAGGCGAGAATGTCGTTCAGGCTGGCCGCATGCGTTGCGGCGTTGGGTCTCGTGACCATGGCGGCAAGCCCAGCATTGGCCCAGAAGAAGGGCGGCACGCTGCGGCTCTATCACAACGACAATCCGCCCTCGACCTCGCTGCTCGAGGAATCCACCATCGCCTCGGTGATGCCGTTCGCGGCCGTGTTCAACAACCTCGTGGTGTTCGATCCTGCCAAGGTCCACGAGAGCATCGATACCGTGATTCCCGATCTCGCCGAAAACTGGTCATGGGACGCGACCAACACCAGGCTCACTTTCAAGCTGCGGCAGGGCGTGAAATGGCATGACGGCCAGCCGTTCACGGCAAAGGACGTGCAATGCACCTGGCGGATGCTGATCGGCAAGGGCGAGACCCAGGACTTCAAACGCAATCCGCGCAAGGTCTGGTACACGAAGCTCAAGGACGTCAGCATCAACGGCGATGACGAGGCGACGTTCGAATTGAGCGAGCCGCAGCCGGGGCTGCTGGCGCTGCTCGCCAGCGCCTTCTCGGTGGTCTATCCCTGCCACGTACCGCAGCAGGTGATGCGCACCAAGCCAATCGGCACCGGACCGTTCAAATTCGTCGAGTTTAAGCGCGGCGATTCGATTCGGCTCGTGCGCAACCCCGATTACTTCAAGAAGGACCGGCCGTATCTCGACGAGATCACGGCGCGCACCATCGACAGCCGCGCCACCCGCATGCTGGCGTTTGCGACCGGCGACTACGACATCACCTTTCCCTCTGACGTCACGATCCCGCTGATGAAGGACGTCAAGGCGCGGGCGCCGAACGCGATCTGCGAGATGACGGCGACCAACACCCAGATCAATCTGCTGGTCAACCGCGTCAATCCGCCGTTCGACAATCCCGATATCCGCCGTGCGATGTCGCTGGCGCTGGATCGCAAGGCCTTCAACACGATCCTGTTCGAGGGCAACGGGCGGCTCGGCGGCGCGATGCTGGCGAAGCCGGAAGGCGAGTGGGGCATGCCGCCTGACGTGCTGGCGACGTTGCCGGGTTACGGGCCTGACACCGAGAAGAATGTCGAGGAGGCGCAGGCGATCATGCAGAAGCTCGGCTACAGCGACGCTAAGCCGCTGCCGATCAAGATCCAGACCCGCAATTTGCCGACCTATCGCGATCCGGCGGTGATCCTCGCCGACCAGCTCAAGAAGATCTACATCGTGGCCGAACTGGACATCCTGGATACGCCGCGCTGGTACTCGCGCTTGCAGCGTAAGGACTACACCATCGGGCTGAACGTGACCGGCGTCAGCGTCGACGATCCCGACGGCAATCTGGTCGAGAACTACTCCTGCCACTCCGAGCGCAACTATACGCAATATTGCAACGCCGAGGTCGACAAGCTGCTGGCTGCGCAGTCTCGCGAGCTCGACAAGGACAAGCGCAGGCAGCTCGTGTTCGATATCGAACGGCTGCTGGTCGAGGACGCGGCACGGCCGATCATCCTGCATTCATCGGCCGGCAATTGCTGGCAGCCCTATGTGAAGAACT
The DNA here is from genome assembly GCF_045571475.1 of Bradyrhizobium sp. ORS 86. NCBI lineage: Bacteria > Pseudomonadati > Pseudomonadota > Alphaproteobacteria > Hyphomicrobiales > Nitrobacteraceae > Bradyrhizobium > Bradyrhizobium sp. ORS 86. Next base: position 3,095,962 of record NZ_CP120699.1, read on the forward strand.
TCCATCCGCACGACAACAGCCAGTACAACAACCTGCGCTTCGAGGACGTGTGGCTGGATAAGTAACGCATGCCGCCGCCACTGGTGACAGCGTGCGCCGTCGCCCTAATGCGCTGTGCGCCTGTCCTCGTTCGCGCGAGCAAAACCGGGTTCCGGCGCACGCGCCGAGCGGCCGGGCGTCAAGATCGGGACAGCACCCGTCAGTCAGATCGCGCAGATGCTCATCGGGACATTCGAAGCTGCTACGGAAGCTCGGATATCAGCTTGGTCCACTCGGCCTCGGGCCAGGCCCGTGAGGTGCAGGTTCGTACGTTTCCCTGAGAACTGAGGGCAAGCGCGAGCTTTGTGATGTGGTCGCCGACAGGCGCTTCGGCGAGGAGAAGGATGTCATGCTCGCCCGAGGTGAGATAGACCTCCTTGATTTCGACGCCGAGCGTCTTGGCGAGTTCTCTCGCCGCGCGGCTGCGCTTGGGAGCTTCCTTGACATTACGAATTCCCTGGTCGGTCCAGTCGATCCTCAAGATGAATGTCGCCATGTCGTCCTCCAAGGGTTATGCATTTCCCTTGTCTGCCGCGCACGCGGCAGGCCAACCTGCTTCATGTTGAAGTTGAGGGAGCGCCACATAAGGCAGGCGCTGCTTTCAGACTGAGATGCCTGCCGACGGCCTGAGCGCTGCCCGTTCCGTCAAACGGAGACGTCGGCCCGTCCCGTCTCAAAGGGCAACTCGCGGCAGATTACGCCATGTCGTTTGGTCGAGAAAGAGGGCTCCCTGCGTTGTGATCGAAAGCGCGGTGGTTAGGCCATCGCATCAGCGGGACACTGCGTGAAAGCCACAGGCTCCGCGTAATCCTGTTGATCGATCGCCGCGAACCGGCCGCCACCGAGCGCCTGAAAAGCGAAGCCGGCGCGCTATTGCATCGGCGCGGCTCGAACACCAGATAGCTGAATGTGGGAGGCAGGACCGCTCCAGGAGAGAGAGCGTGGCCAGCAAAAGAGCAAACGAAGAGCTGCCCATCATTGCGCGCTTTGAGGTGCGCCGCCGCAATTACCTCGCGCCGGACGGCGCGATGAGCCGACCGCTTCCCGCCTTCGCCACCGATGCCAAGCTGCTTGTCGAACTTTACCGGTCGATGGTGCTGTTGCGCTTGTTTGACCGAAAGGCTGTTGCATTGCAGCGGACAGGCCGGCTGGGAACCTACGCCATTTCGCTCGGCCAGGAGGCAGTGTCGGTCGGCATCGCGAGTGCGATGCGGGAAGACGACGTTCTGGTCCCTTCCTATCGCGACAATGGCGCATTGCTCTGGCGTGGCGTCAAGTTGGAGGAGATCCTGCTGTTCTGGGGCGGCGATGAACGGGGCAATCAATCCTCTGGTCCGGTCCATGATTTTCCGTTCTGCGTTCCCGTCGGATCACAGGCGCCGCATGCCGCCGGTGTTGCCTATGTCTTCAAGCTGCGCAAGCAGCCGCGTGTCGCCGTCTGCTTGTTCGGCGACGGAGCCACCTCGAAAGGCGACGTCTACGAGGCGATGAATTTTGCCGGCGTGCACAAATTGCCGGTCGTATTCGTCGCCACCAACAATCAGTGGGCCATATCGATGCCGTTGCGGCTGCAGACCGCGTCGGAGACGCTGGCCCAGAAAGCCATCGCCGCAGGGTTCAGCGGCGAGCAGGTGGACGGGTGTGACGTGGTGGCGATGCGCGCCGCGGCCGAGGAGGCCATCGCCGCGGCCCGCGACGGCAAGGGCCCTTGCTTGATCGAAGCGGTGACCTACCGGCTCGGCGATCACACGACATCAGATGATGCATTACGCTATCGCTCGGCCGAAGAAGTCCAGGCGCATTGGAAGGAAGAGCCGATCGCGCGGCTCAGGTCCTATCTGGTCGGGCAGAAGATGTGGACCAAGGCGGACGAGGAGCAGCTTGCCGCAGCGTGCCATCAGCGCATCGAGGCAGCGGTGGAGCGCTATCTGACGACGCCGACGCGCCGGGCGGAGACCATGTTCGACAACCTCTATGCCGATCTGCCCGAGGTCTATGCCGCGCAGCGTCGCGAACTCGCGGGAGAGGACGATGCCTGAGGTCACGTTGGTCGAGGCCGTCAATCTGGCGCTCGGCCGCGCCATGGCTGATGATCCCGATGTGGTCGTGCTCGGCGAGGATGTCGGCGTCAATGGCGGGGTCTTCCGCGCGACCGTCGGCTTGCAGGAGCGCTTCGGTTCGGAGCGCGTCCTGGATACGCCGCTTGCCGAGCTCCTGATCAGCGGGCTCTGCGTCGGCATGGCCGCGCAGGGACTGCGGCCGGTCGGTGAAATCCAGTTCATGGGATTCATCTACCCCTGCCTCGATCAGCTCGTGAACCATGCATCACGGATCCGCAACCGCACCCAGGGACGGCTCACCTGTCCGATGGTTCTGCGCACGCCGCATGGTGCCGGCATTCGCGCGCCCGAGCATCATTCCGAAAGCACCGAGGCGATGCTCGCCCACATTCCGGGCTTGCGTGTCGTGATGCCGTCGTCGCCGGAGCGCGCTTATGGACTTCTTCTCGCCGCGATCCGTGACCCCGATCCGGTCGTGTTTCTGGAGCCGACGCGGCTGTACCGCGCAGCGAAGAGCGAGGTGGAGGACAACGGCGAAGCCCTGCCGCTCGATATGGCTTTTGTCCTGAGGGATGGTCGCGACGTCACGCTCATTAGCTGGGGCGCGATGCTGAAGGAAACGATGGCCGCGGCTGATACGCTCGCCGGTGAGGGCATCGCCGCCGAGGTCGTCGACCTCGCTACGCTCAAGCCGTACGATGAGAACACCGTGCTTGGCTCGGTCGCGAAGACCGGGCGCTGCGTCATCGTGCACGAGGCGGCGCATACTGGCGGATTTGGCGCGGAGATCGCCGCCCTGATCGCCGAGCGCGGCCTATCGTCGCTGCTTGCCCCCGTCGCCCGCGTCACCGGCTACGACACGATCGTTCCCATGGCCCGGCTTGAGCAACGCTACATGCCGTCGGTCGGACGCATCGTGGCTGCAGCCCGAAAGGCCTGCCAATACAACTGAACACCAACGGACGTCGTCCCATGCGCCAGTTCACGTTGCCGGACCTCGGTGAAGGTCTTGAAGAAGCGGAGATCGTCACCTGGTACGTCAACGAGGGCGACAACGTCGTGACCGACCAGCCGCTGGTTTCGGTCGAGACCGATAAGGCGGTGGTCGAAATACCGGCACCGTCGAGCGGGCGCGTCGCGCGCCTGTTCGGCGCCAAGGGCGATATCGTGAAGGTCGGCGCTCCGCTCGTGGAATTTGCCGAAGGCGCTGCGCAGGACACCGGCACGATTGTGGGCGAACTTGGCAGCGGCGAGCAACGGCCCGCGGCAGCAGCTCCTGTGGCGCCGGCCAGCGAGCAGGGAGCTCACGTGTTTCCGGCGGTGCGCGCGCTCGCGCGCAAGCTTGATGTCGCGCTCGATCTCGTCGAGGCGACCGGGCCTGGCGGCACCATCACGCGAGCCGATGTCGAGAGGGCGGCGAAACGGATGTCGCACAGCGGACCCGCCGAGCCGTTGCGCGGCTTGCGCCGTGCGATGGCCCAACGCATGACGGCCGCGCATGCGGAAGTCGTCCCTGCGACGGTCACCGATGAAGCCGACATCGACGATTGGCCGGGTGGCGAGGACGTGACGATCCGTCTGGCGCATGCGATCGGCGCCGCCTGCAAAGCCGAGCCGGCACTCAATGCCTGGTATCATTCCGGCACGGGAGAGCGCCGCCTCATCGAGCGCATCGATCTCGGCATCGCGGTCGACACCGGCGGCGGGCTGATCGTTCCCGTGCTGCGCAACGTCGCGGAGCGGAGTGTATCGGACTTGCGTGCCGGGCTCGATCGCCTGCGCGCCGACGCGATCGCGCGCGCCATACCTCCGGAAGAGCTGCGCGGTGCCACGATCACGTTGTCGAACTTCGGAATGATCGGCGGCCGGTTTGCCAATCTCATCATCGTGCCGCCGCAGACGGCGATCGTCGGTGCCGGGCGGATTTCGGAACGCGTGGTCGCGCATCGGGGGCAGGTTGCAGTCCGGCGTACGCTGCCGCTATCGCTGACCTTCGACCATCGGGTGGTGACGGGCGGCGAGGCGGCCCGTTTCCTGGTTGTCCTCAAGTCCGATCTTGAGCGCGTTTCGTGACACCATCCATCAGTGTCGACCATCCCGACCGAAACTTGTCTGAATTCCCGCCATGCTATGACTGCGTCTGGCTCTGCCACTGCCCGGGACGCCCGGCCTGGTCGACCTTGACAGCGACCGTGAGGGTCTCGGTGCCGCCGCCATAGCGGGTGCCGCGCACGGGCGCGGCTCCGAGATAGTCGAGGCCGATTGCAACGCGGGCGTGAGCATCGGTGGTGCAGATGCCGTTGGCGGCGTCGAAGCCCACCCAGCCGAGGTCGGGCACGAAGGCTTCCGCCCAGGCGTGGCCGGCCTGCTGGTTGACCATCCCGTCCGAGCGCAGGAAGTGGCCGGAGACGAACCGCGCCGGCACGCCGCCGGCCCGCGCGCAGGCGATCAGGATGTGGGCATAGTCCTGGCAGACGCCGCGCTTCAGCGTGAACGCCTCGGAAGCCGAGGTGGCGCTGTTGGTCGGATCCTCGTCGAAGGTCATGTGCTCGTAGACTTGCACCATCAGCGCGTGCAGGAAGCCGAGCACGTCGCTGCCGGCCTCCGTGCGCAACTCGCGCACGAAGGTCGTCATCGCCGGGTTGAGATCGGTGAGCGGTGTGGAGCGCAGGAACAGGCTCGGCGGAAACCGCTCGTCGGTGCCGCGCAACACGCCGCCGGTGTCGTGGGTCTCGATCAGACCCTCGCAGTGGATGGCGAGCTCGGCGATCGAGCCATGCGTCAGCACGTGGGTGACGTTGCCGAAGGCGTCCTCATGAGCGTCCAGCCGCGAGTCGGTCGAGACGTCGATCTGCCACTCCGCGACATACTGGCTGTCGTGACTGCCCGGCGTCATCCGCAGAATCTGGATAACGCCGGAGGCTGCCGGCTCGTAGCGGTAGGTGGTGGTATGGGCTATCCGCAGGCGCATGGCACCGATCCCGAAATCCCTGGAGCAGCGAAGCTGGCGTTAGATCAGATACTGCTTGGTGACGATCTCACCGAGCCGCGAATTATCCGCGATGAACTCCTGGATGAATTCGTGCACGCCGCGCTGGAAGATATCGTCCATATGGCTGTGTTCAAGCCGGTTTCTGATGCCGCGAGCGTGGCGCTGGGCGGCGCCCTGGCGGCCATAGGCGACGCCGATCTGGTCCAGATTGCGCACCAGGTTGCTGTAGCAGCTCGCGAGCGACCGCGGCAGCGTGTCGTTGAGGATCAGCAGATCGGCAATCAGCCAGGGCTTCAGGGTTTCGCGATAGACCCAGTGATAGGCCGTCAGCGCCGAGACCGAGCGCAGGATCGAGGTCCACTGATAATAGTCGAGCGGACCGCCGATATGCTCCTCTTCGGGCAGCAGCACATGGTATTTCACGTCGAGAATGCGCGCGGTGTTGTCGGCGCGCTCGAGATGCACGCCGAGCCGCGAGAACCAGTAGGCGTCGTTGCGCAGCATGGTCCGATAGGCCGAGCCGTCGAAGCGCAGCGAGGTCTCCTGCACGAAGCGCAGGAACTTGGCCAGCTCCTCGCGGTTGGCCGGACCCTTGCTCCAGACCGCCTGCAGTTCGATCCAGGCCGAGTTGATGGTGTCCCACATCTCCGACGTCAGCGCGGTGCGTACCGAGCGGGAGTTGAGCCGCGCCGCCTCGATGCAGTTCTTGATCGAGGAGGGGTTTGCCGACGAGAACGAGAGATACTCGACGACGTTCTGCTGGTTGGCTTCCTGGTAGTGATCATAGAAGCTCGCGCCGACGCCGGCGGTGAGAAGCGCGGAATCCCATTCGTTGGTCTTGCCGACATAGGCCGCGGGCAGGGCGGTGACGCGCAGCGTCGCATCGATGGTGCGCGCGAGATATTCGGCGCGTTCGACATAGCGGGCCAGCCAGAACAGGTTTTCGGCAGTGCGCGACAGCATCCAGAAATCCTCACAAGACGCGATGCATTTTGAGTTCACCTCCCCCTGCAAGGGGGAGGTCGGCGCGCAGCGCCGGGTGGGGGTCTTCTCTCTGCGCGGCACAAGTGGCCGACCGCCATCCCGACCTTCCCCCTTTCAGGTAGGGCAATTGCATTTGGGAGAAAAGCGCCCTGCGGCCATCCTTCGAGACGCCCGCCTTTGGCGGGCTCCTCAGGATGAGGACTTGTTTTGCGACACAATAGTAGACCCTCATGGTGAGGAGCGCCGCTTGCGGCGCGTCTCGAACCACGAGGCCGAATACGTGCGCAGCCGCCCAAAGCGGGCGTATGCGATGGCCCCGCCCTTTCAGGGGGAAGGAGTGCGCCCGCGCCGTGCTCTGGTTCAAATCACTCACTCAGAATCCAGGTGTCCTTGGTGCCGCCGCCCTGGCTCGAATTGACCACGAGCGAGCCTTCCTTGAGCGCCACGCGGGTCAGCCCGCCCGGCACGATGGTGGTGTGGCTAGAGCCGGTCAGCACGAACGGCCGGAGATCGACATGGCGCGGCGCGAGCCCCTTGTCGGTGCAGGTCGGGCAGGTCGAGAGCGCCAGCGTCGGCTGGGCTATGAAGCCTTCGGGCTCGCGCTTGAGCTTGTCGCGGAACGCCTCGATGGTCGCTTTGGTGGCGGCCGGGCCGATCAACATGCCGTAGCCGCCGGAGCCGTGCACCTCCTTGACCACGAGGTCGGCGAGGTTGTCGAGCACGTAGGACAGATCCTGCGCGTCGCGGCAGCGCCAGGTCTGCACATTCTTCAGGATCGGATCCTCGCCGAGATAGAACTTCACGATGTCGGGCATGTAGGAGTAGATCGCCTTGTCGTCGGCGATACCGGTGCCGACCGCATTGGCGAGCGTGATGTTGCCGGCGGCATAGGCCGACATCAGCCCGGGCACGCCGAGCGCGGAATCCGGACGGAAGGTGAGGGGATCGAGGAAATCGTCGTCGACGCGGCGATAGATCACGTCGACCCGCTTCAGCCCCTCGGTGGTGCGCATGAACACCTCATCGTTCTTGACGATGAGATCGCGCCCTTCGACCAGCTCGATGCCGAGCTTGTCGGCGAGGAAAGAATGCTCGTAATAGGCCGAGTTGTAGACGCCCGGGGTCATCAGCGCGACCGTCGGCTCGGCGGAAGCGCTGTGCGGCGCCACCGAGCGCAGCGCCGACAGCAATTCGTCCGGATAGCGCTCCACCGGCGCGACACGGTGTCGCGCGAACAGGTCCGGAAACAGCCGCATCATGATCTCGCGGTTTTCCAGCATGTAGGACACGCCGGACGGCGTGCGCGCATTGTCCTCCAGCACGATGAAGTTTTCCGGATCAGTGCGGATGATGTCGATGCCGGCGATGTGCACGTAGATGTCGTGCGGCACGTGCTGGCCGTTCATCTCCGGACGGAACACCGGGTTCTGGAAGATCAGGTCTTCGGGAACGACGTTGGCGCGCAGGATGTCGCGGCCGTGATAGATGTCCTTGAGGAACATGTTGAGCGCGAGCACGCGCTGCTTGAGACCCTTTTCGAGCAGCGTCCATTCGTTCGCGGACATGATGCGCGGGATGACATCGAAGGGGATCAGCCGCTCCTGGGCTTCGGCATCGCCATAGACCGCGAAGGTGATGCCGATCCGGCGGAACAAGAGCTCCGCCTCCTGCCGCCGATATTCGAGCGCATCCGGCGGCGTCTCTTTGAGCCAGCGGGAGAGCTCCAGGTAGGCCGGGCGAAGATCGTCGCCGAGGCCGTTCATCTCATCGAACGCAACTGCCATAAAGCCCGCCGCCCTCCGAAGCCGTGTGACACAGTGCATGACTTGACGGGATGGTAGCAAGGGGCGGGCCAGCGCTGTATGCATTGCCTTGCGGCATTTGCCGGGGATGACCCGGCGGACTGCCTGAAAAACCGGCGAAGAACTGCTTATTTCGGCGGCAAAACCCCGTGACATCAAAGCATTGGACCGGCAATGTCAGGGGGACCAAGTTTAAGGAATGAGAACATGAGCGAGATCGTCACGGCAGGACTTCTGGTGATCGGCGACGAGATCCTGTCCGGCCGGACCAAGGACAAGAACATCGGCTTTATCGCCGAGTACCTGACCAACATCGGCATCGATCTGAAGGAGGTGCGCGTCGTCGCCGATGACGAGGCCGATATTGTCGCCGCCCTTGATGCGCTGCGGCATAGGTACACTTACGTGTTCACCACCGGCGGCATCGGGCCGACCCATGACGACATCACCGCCGACAGCGTGGCGAAGGCGTTTGGCGTTGATATCCGCCATCACCCGGAGGTGGTGGCGCGGTTCAGGGAGCGCTGGAGCGGACAGGATCTGAACGAGGCCCGGCTCAGGATGGCCCGCGTGCCTGACGGCGCCGAGCTGATCCAGAGCGCGACCATTCTCGCGCCGGGCTTCAAGCTCGGCAACGTCATCGTGATGGCCGGCATCCCGACGATCATGCAGGCGATGATGGACATCGTGGCGCCCACTTTAAAGTCCGGCGTGCGCATGCTGTCGGACTCGGTGCGTGCCGATGCGCGGGAAGGCGACATCGGCGGCCCGTTGCGGGCGATCGCGGAGGCGCATCCCGACACGATCATCGGCAGCTATCCATTCCAGGACGAGAATCAGAAGCCGAACACCAATCTGGTGGTGCGCTCGCGCGATCCGGAGAAGCTTGCGGCCGCGATGGGCGCCGTGAAAGAAATGCTGAAGCAGGTGCAGGCCGCGCAGAAGAAGCCAGCGGCAGGTTGATACGGCATGGTTGAGAAGAATTCGGAACCGAGCGTGCAGGAACGGGCCGGCAGGCCCTTTCCGGTCTCGTGGGATCAATTCCACCGGGATTGCCGGGCACTGACCTGGCGGCTCAACGAGGTCGGGCCGTTCCATGCGGTGATCGCGATCACCCGCGGAGGGCTGGTGCCGGCGGCGATCGTCGCGCGCGAGCTCGGCTTGCGTGTGATCGACACCGTCTGCGTGGCGAGCTACGACCACGACAAGCAGGGCGACCTGCAGGTGCTCAAGAGCATTTCGCAGCAGACCGCAAAGCTCGGCGGCGGCACCGGCAAGGGTCTTCTGATCGTCGACGATCTCGTCGACACCGGCAAGACCGGCAAGCTCGTGCGCGAGATGCTCCCCGACGCGCATTTCGCCACCGTCTACGCCAAGCCGAAGGGCCGGCCGCTGGTCGACACCTTCATCACCGAGGTGTCGCAGGACACCTGGATCTTCTTTCCATGGGATACCGCGCTGTCGTTCCAGCCGCCGATCCGCGACGGCGCGGCGTAAGAAGTCACCTCGCCCCGCCTGCGGGGAAAAGGTCGGATCGCATCGCATGACGCGATCCGGGCGAGGGGCTCACCGCGTGTACATCTCTCACTATATCTTTATATCTTTGCGGAAGCAGCTCCTCACCCCAACCCTCTCCCCGCAAGAGCGGGGCGAGGGAGGAGTAAGAACCATGCCCCTGCAAAACCGCGTCACGCCGACCGGTGACATCGTCGCCACCGAGCATCGCGGGATGTTCACCGGCAATCGCGGCATCATCCATAATCCCGCGACGCGAACGCTGCTGAACAAGCGCTGGTCGACGCCGGCCTGGCTCACTTGCGTCTGCGAGTTCAGGGGACGGCGGCGCAAGGTGATGAGCCGGCAGAGCTGGACCGAACTGTTCTTCCTTGACGAGGCGACCGCATTTGCCGCCGGGCATCGGCCCTGCTTCTACTGCCGCCGTGACGATGCCAAGCGCTTTCGCGCCGCCTGGGAGGAGGGTAACGGCGTCAGCGATCTCAGCGCCAAGGCGATGGATGCGGTGCTGCACGCCGAGCGGCTCGATCGTGGCAAGAAACGGCTGCATCCGTTGCCGATGCCGGTCGACGAGTTACCCGATGGCACGATGGTGCAGGCGAACGGGGACAGCTATCTCGTCGCCGATCGCAAGACATTGCGCTGGTCATTTGCCGGCTATAGCCCTGCCGACGTGATCGCTCCCGCCATGCTGCTGACGCCGCCGTCAACGGTTCATGCATTCCGGGCCGGCTACCGGCCGGTGCTGCGCCCGAGCGCGGCGACCGCGCTCAGGTGACCTGTCGGCGCAGCGCTTACGCCAGGCGCTGCCGCGCCAGCCTGGCGCCCGCGCCGAGCGCGATCAGCTTGGCTTCGGCGATATCCCGCCGCATCGGCGCCATGCCGCAATTGGTGGTCGCGATGATGTTGCCCTTCGGCACGAACTTCGCCACCGCCTCGATCACCTTGACGACATCTTCGGCGGTCTCGACCTCGTCGCTGGCGACATCGATCACGCCGGCCTGCACGATCTTGCCGGGGAGCGCGGCCAGCAATTCCAGCGGCACCTTCGAATTGCGGCATTCGATCGCGACCTGCTGGATCGAACTCTTGTCGATCACCGGGAAGGTCTCTTCATACTGGCGCCACTCGCCGCCGAGAGTCTGCTTCCAGTCGGTGTTGGCCTTGATGCCGTAGCCGTAGCAGATGTGCACGGCGGTGGCGCAGGTCAGCCCTTCGGCCGCGCGCTCCAGGGCCTTGATGCCCCAGTCGCGGACCTGGTCCATGTAGACATTGAAGGCCGGCTCGTCGAACTGGATCATGTCGACGCCGTCAGCCTGCAGCGCCTTGGCTTCCTGGTTCAAGAGTTCAGCGAACGCAAAGGCCATCTTGACGCGGTCGCCATAGTGGCGGTCGGCGATGGTGTCGATGATGGTCATCGGGCCGGGCAGGGTGAACTTCAGCTTGTTCGTCGTGTGCGCGCGTGCGGCGCGGGCTTCGGCGTCGTGGACGCGGCCCTTGAGCCTGAGCGGCGCGACCACCTGCGGGACCATTGTCTTATAACGGTCCTTGCGGATGCCCATCTCGACCTTGTGGGCGAAATCGATGCCCTCGATCTTCTCCAGGAAACCGTGCACGAAATGCTGCCGCGCCTGCTCGCCCTCGGTGACGATGTCGACGCCGGCATCCTCCTGCAGCTTGACCGCAAGCACCGTGGCGTCGCGCTTGGCGCGGGCGAGCTCCGCGCCTTGCGATTTCCACGGCGCCCACAGCATGTCTGGCTCGGCCAGCCATTCCGGCTTGGGCAGGGAGCCTGCGATCGTGGTTGGAAACAGCATGGGTGCCTCCCGGGCGGTTCGGATTGAGCGCCTGTGTGCCATGTCCTAAGGTGGAGGTACAGAACAACAAAAGTCTCTGCGACGGGGAATAAGGACGCCCATGATCGACCTGCACTACGCGCCGACGCCCAACGGCTGGAAAGTCTCGATCATGCTGGAGGAACTCGGGCTCCCGTACAAGGTCATCCCGGTCAACATCCGGGCCGGCGAGCAGTTTCGCCCCGAATTCCTGGCGATCAGCCCGAACAACCGTATCCCCGCGATCGTGGATCATGCGCCGGCCGACGGCAGCGGTCCGTTCTCGGTGTTCGAGACCGGCGCCATCCTGATCTATCTCGCCGACAAGACCGGCCGTTTCCTGTCGCAAGAGATGCGGGCGCGGTCGGCCGTGATCCAATGGGTGATGTGGCAGATGGGCGGCCTGGGGCCGATGCTCGGCCAGCATGGCCATTTCGCGCTCTATGCCGCCGAAAGGATTCCCTACGCGATCGAGCGTTACCGCGACGAGGCGGCGCGGCTCTACGGTGTGCTGGATCGTCAGCTCGGCAAGACCGGCGCCTATGTCGCCGGCAACGACTACTCGATCGCCGACATCGCCTGCTTCCCGTGGACCATGACCCACAAGGCGCAAGGCTTCACCCTCGACGATTACCCGAACGTCAAGCGCTGGTACGCGACCGTGCGCGCCCGTCCGCAGGTGCAGGCGGGGCTTGCGATCGGCAAGTTCGTCAAGGAGCCGTTCGACGAAGAGGCACGCAAGAACATGTTCGGGCAGAGGGCGAAGGAGCTTTCCGAGAGGAAATGACGCTATAACCCCTCATGGTGAGGAGGCGTAGCCGTCTCGAACCATGAGGCTCGGATGGTAGCCTCATCCTTCGAGACGCGCTCCGCGCTCCTCTGGATGAGGATTGAGAGAAGCGAGAACAAAGGAAACGCCATGATCGAATTCTTCTTCGACTGTTCCAGCCCCTGGACCTATCTCGCCTGGCACAACATCCAGCCGCTGGCGAAGGAGTTCGGCGCCGAGATCACCTGGCGACCGATCCTGGTCGGCGGCATCTTCAACACGGTCAATCCGTCAGTCTACGCGCAGCGCGAGAAGCCGGTGCCGCTGAAGGCGCGTTACATGAAGAAGGATCTGGCCGATTGGGCGCGCTCGGCGGGGCTTGCGATCAAGATGCCGCCGACCGTGTTTCCGGTGAACAGCGTCAAAGCGATGCGCGGCTGCATCTGGCTCGGCAACGAGGCGATGGTGCCGTTCGCCCGCGCGGTGTTCGAAGCCTATTGGGGCGATGACAGGGACATCTCGCAGGACGCGGTGTTGACCGAGATCTGCGGCAAGCTCGGCATCGATGCCGCAAAGTTCTTTGCCGGGATCGGCGACCAGGCGGTGAAGGACCAGCTCAAGGCCAACACCGATGAGGTGATGGCGCGCGGCGGCTTCGGCTCGCCCACGATCTTCATCGACAAGACCGACATGTATTTCGGCAACGACCGTCTGCCCTTGATCCGCGAGGCATTGGCACGTCTCAACGCGCGGGCTGCCTGATGCCGAAAGCCGTCGTCTGCCGCGAGCTCGGGCCGCCCGAGCGTCTGCACCTGGAAAGCTTCGCCTCGGCGCCGCTGAAGCCGGGCGAGGTCCGTGTCGCGATCCGCGCCGCCGGGATCAATTTCCCCGACATTCTGATGGCCGCGGGCGAGTATCAGCTCAAGCCGCCGCTGCCGTTCACGCCGGGCTCGGAAGCCGCCGGCGATGTGGTCGAGATCAACGGTGCGGCTGCTGTCGCCGTCGGCGACAGGGTGATCGTCAAGATGCGCTTCGGCGCCTATTGCGACGAGACCGTCGCGACACCATCGCAGCTCGTGCCGGTGCCATCGACCTTCGATTATGCGGAAGGAGCGACGTTCCTCGCGGCGCACGGCACCGCGTACCACGCGCTGATCGACCGCGGCCAGATCAAGCCGGGCGAGGTGCTCTTGGTGCACGGTGCCGGCGGCGGCGTCGGGCTCGCTGCGGTCGAGATCGGCAAGCTGCTCGGCGCCACCGTGATCGCGGCGGCTTCCAGCGAGGAGAAGCTCGCCATTGCGAAAGCACGTGGCGCCGATCACGTCTTGCTCTACGAACGCGAACCCTTCCGCGATGTCGTCAAGCGCCTCACCGAGGGCCGCGGCGCCGACGTGGTGTTCGATCCCGTCGGCGGCGAGGTGTTCGAGAACTCGATGCGTTGCATCAACTGGGGCGCGCGGATCCTCGTCGTCGGCTTCACCGGCGGCATCGGCCTTGCCCGCACCAATCTGCTGATGATCAAGGGCGCGAGCGTACTCGGCGTTCGCGCCGGCGAGGCGGTGCGGAAGAACCCGGCACTCGGCGAGGTCAGATTCAAGGCGCTGAGCGAGTGGGCGGAAGCCGGCAAGGTGCGGCCCAACATCTCACATCGCCTACCGCTCGAGGATTACGCGAAGGCGATGCGGCTCCTGATCGAACGCAAGGCGATCGGGCGCGTGGCGCTGCTGACCCGATAGCTCGTCGCCGAAGAGCCGTAGGGTGGGCAAAGGAGCGCAAGCGACGTGCCCACCACCGTGAGTAACGCAAGACGTGGTGGGCACGCTTCGCTTTGCCCACCCCACGATTGACTCAGTAGCTCGTTGTCGAAGAAAGCGCCGTCCTGCTGATGTCGCGCAGCAGGACGACGCCGCCAGGTGTCGACGTCGCGGGGACGCCGTTCGCTCACTTGTACTCGCGCTCTTGCCACCACGGGAAATAGTCGGGCATGTCCGACGACACCTTGTTCTTGAACTGTGCCGGACGCTTCTCCAGGAACGACACCACGCCCTCCTTGACGTCGTCGGAGCGACCGCGGGCGTAGATGCCGCGGCTGTCGACCTTGTGCGCTTCCATCGGATCGTCGGCACCCATCATGCGCCACATCATCTGGCGGATCAGCGCCACCGACACCGGCGCCGTCTTGGCGGCGAACTCCCTGGCGAGCGCACGCGCCGTCGGCAACAGCTCGTCCGGCGGCACCACCTTGCTGACGAGCCGGCCGGCAAGCGCTTCCTGCGCCGGAAAGACCCGGCCTGAATAGCACCATTCCAGCGCCTGCGAGATGCCGACGATGCGTGGCAGGAACCAGCTCGAGGCGGCCTCCGGCACGATGCCGCGCTGGGAGAACACGAAGCCGAAGCGGGCGGCCTCGGAGGCGATGCGGACGTCCATCGCAAGCTGCATGGTGACGCCGATGCCGACCGCCGGACCATTCACCGCTGATATCACCGGCTTCAGGCACTTGAAGATGCGCAGCGTCACCTGGCCGCCGCCGTCGCGCACCTGCGGATCGCTGTAGTCGACGCTGCCGTCGGCATTCCGCCGCACTGGCCCGCGCCGCGCGTCGCGATCGAAGGTGTTGGCGCCGGATGACAAGTCCGCGCCGGCGCAGAAGCCGCGGCCCGCGCCGGTGACGATGATGGCCCTGACGTCGTCATCCTTGTCGGCTTTGTCGAACGCGTCGATCAGCTCCTGCTGCATCGTGGCGTTGAAGGCGTTGAGCTGGTCGGGCCGGTTCAGCGTGATGGTGAGAATCTGCTCGGCGACCTCGTACTTGATCGTCTCATACGCCATGGGGATGATTTCCTCTCGGTTTTCTTGGATGAAGCGCAATGCGCTTCGTCATCCAGATAACCCGGCAATGCATCCCTTGGAAAGAAGCGCGATGCGCGGAAGGGCTCCGCGCATCGCGACTTGCGTTGAGGCGCTATTTCTTCGGCGGCGTCGGCCACGGTTTCTGCGCGCCGCGCAGGCTCTCGAAGGCCTTGCCCATGCCGAGCACGCCGATGTCGTCGAAGCGGCGGCCGACGATCTGGACGCCGATCGGAAAGCCCTTCTTGTCGTAGCCGCCGTTGATCGACAGCGCGGGATTCTCCGACATATTCCACGGCACGGTATAGCAGATGTGCTCGAACGGTTTTGCCGGATCGTTGAGCGGCGCGGCGAACTCCGCCGGGAAGTTGACGACCGGCGACACCGGCGAGATGACGTAGTCGATCTCGCAGAACAGCTTCGCCGCCGCCGCCCGGATCGCCATCGTCTGGTTGAAGCCGCGCACGACGTCGACACCGGAGAGCTTCGCACCGGCCTCACCCCATTTGAGAATGTAGGACAGTGTCTTGTCGCGCTCGGCCGCCGGCAGCTTCGACAGATCGTCCCACATCCGGGCACGCCAGAAATTGTCGAGGCCTTCGAGCATCTCCTGGGTCAGGATGCCGTCGATCTCGGTGATCACGGCGCCGGCGGATTCGAAGGCCTTCGCGGCCTTGACGACGACGTCGCGAACCTCCTTCTCGAGCTTCTGGCCGACGCCGAGATCGAGCATCAGGCCGATGCGCAGCTTACGCGGCGCCTTCTCCAGCGCCTTCCAGTTGACCTCGAGGGCGGCGGGCAGGCTCATGCCGTCGCGACGGTCGGGGCGCGACAACACGCTCATCATCAGCGCGGCGTCGTCTACCGTCCGGGTCATGGGACCGGCAACGCGGCCGACATAGGGCGGGTCGATCGGCACGCGACCAAGGCTCGGCTTCAGCGCCACGAGACCGCACCAGCAGGCCGGCAGCCGCACCGAGCCGCCGATATCGGTGCCGAGATGCAGTGGGCCATAGCCGGCGGCAGCCGCCGCGCCCGCGCCGGCGCTCGATCCGCCGGGGTTCTTGCTGACATCCCAGGGATTGCGGGTGAGAGGATGGAACGAGGACAGGCCCGACGACAGCATGCCGTAGTCGGGCATCGTGGTCTTGGAGAAGATCACGCAGCCTGCTTCGCGCAACCGCGCGGCAGGCGGTGCGTCCTTCAGCGCCGGCGCGAGCTTGACGCTCGCTGAACCCAGCGGCACCGGCTGGTCCTTGGTTGCGACATTGTCCTTGATGGTCGCGGGAACGCCGTCGAGCGTGCCGGCGGGCTCACCCTGGTTCCAGCGCCCGGTCGAGGCCTTCGCAACCTTGCGCGCCCCGTCCGGATCGTAGAGGTACAGCGCCTTGATGTGCGGCTCCCATGCCGCCACGTGGGCGATGATCTCTTCCAGGACCTCCGACGGCGAGAACTGCTTCGCACGATAGCCGGCGAGCAGGTCGACGGCGGAGAGGTCGTGCAGCGAGGTGATGGCGTCCTGAGTGGCCTTATGCATGGGCACCTACCGGCAAGCGTTTCTCGATGATGCGGGCGAACATGCTGGCGCCGATCGGCAGGATCTTGTCGTCGAGAACGTAACCGGGGTTATGCACGGGCACCGAGCCGTCATGGCCGACCCAGAAATAGGCACCGGGAACGGCCTGCATCATGTCGGCGAAATCCTCGCTGCCCATCTTCGGCGTCGAGCGGGTGATCACCTTGGCGGGATCGACCACGGTGCGCGCGACGTCCTCGACGACGCGGGACTGCTCTTCCTGATTCACCAATACGCTGAAGCCGTCGCGGATCTCGACCGAGATTTCGGCGTCATACGCCGCCGCAATGCCGGCGGAGATTTCGCGCATGCGCTTGCGGATCAGCGCGCGGATCTCGTCGGAGAAGCAACGTACCGTGCCGCACATCCAGGCTTCGCCGGGAATGACGTTGTACGCCGACCCGGAATGGATTTGCGTGATCGACAGCACCGCAGCCTGCAGCGGATCGACGTTGCGGCTGACGATCGACTGCAACGCCTGTCCGAGTGTCATTGCGATCACGACCGCGTCCTTGGAGCGCTCCGGCATCGCGCCATGCGCGCCGTAGCCCTGAATCCTGATGTCGAAGAAGTCGGCTGCGGCCATTGCCGGACCCGGCAGGATGGCGATCTCGCCATGGTTGAGGTCGGGCGCGTTGTGCAGGCCATAGACCTCGTCGCAGGGGAACTTCTGGAACAGGCCGTCCTTGATCATCGCGCGCGCGCCGCCGAGGCCTTCCTCGGCCGGCTGGAAGATGAAGTGCACGGTGCCGTCGAAGTTGCGGGTCTCGGCCAAATAGCGGGCCGAGCCGAGCAGCATCGTGGTGTGGCCGTCATGGCCGCAGCCGTGGAAGCGGCCGGGAATCGTCGAGCGCCACTTCAGATTGGTGTTCTCCTCCATCGGCAGCGCGTCCATGTCGGCGCGCAGGCCGATCTTCTTGGTGCCGTTGCCCTTGCCCTTGAGCACGCCGACCACGCCGGTGCCGCCGAGGCCGCGATGCACCTCGATGCCCCAGCTCTGCAGCTTGTCGGCGACGATGCCGGACGTGCGCACTTCCTCGAAGCCGATCTCGGGATGCGCGTGCAAATCCCGCCTGATGGCGGTGAGTTCGTCGGCAAAGCTGTCGATGCGCTCAATTGTGGGCATGGTCTCTCTATCCGTTGGTGCGTGATGGGGAGGTGGGCGTGAAGGCAGGACCGTTCGGCTTGATGCGAATGCCCGGACGCAGATGCTTCCAGGGCAACGAGGCGGTATCCGCCGGCATCGCGCCGGGTGCGGCGCAGATCAGGAGTTTTGCCGCGATCGGCTCGAAATCGGCGCGGAAGTGCACCGAGCTCTTGTTGACCAGGATCTTCTGCGACGTCGGCTCGATGCCGACAAAGCGATACATCGACTGGTCGGCGAGTTGAGCCTTGTAGGAGCCGACGACAACGCGGACGTCGCCGATGCGGAGGCAGGCCGACGGCCCCATGTCCATGTCGCGGCCGCCATAATAGGGGCCAGGTGCGACGAACTTGCCGTCGGAGAGCTGTTCGACGACGAAGGTCTCCTTGTACGGCGCGTCGCCGGGAATTCCCGACTTGCCGCCGAGATCGAGCGTGACGGTCGCGCCGACGCCGGCCGCGTGCGCGGCCTTCGCCGATTGCGGATCGTAGATCACGCCGGTCGCGGCACTGGCCTTGTTGCGCACCAGCGCGCGCAGCATGCCTGTGGTGTCGGAATCGCCGCCCGCGCCGGGATTGTCCTGGGTGTCGGCGATGATGATCGGCTTGCTCGCTGATTGCGCGAGCTCCATCGCCAGCCGCACGCCTTCGTCGGGCGAATAGATGCGGCCGTCGAAATCGTCTTCATGGCTTTCGACCAGCGCGACGATGCGGTCGGCCACTGCGTCCGCATCGGCTTGGGTCCGGCCGTAGGCGAACACGCTCGGGCCGCAATCCCTGAAGTCGGCGGCCGGAAAGCCCGGCGCGAACGAGAGCGTCGGCACGGCATCGCTCTCCAGCGCGGCGAGCTTCTGATAGATGCCCTTGGTCGGCTGGTCGTTGGTGCATTGCCAACTGATCGGGATCAGGAACGGCAATTGCCGGAACGCTTTCGCAAAGCGCTGGCCGGTCTTGAGCAGCAGCGCCAGATGTCTCGCGCAGGCGCGGCCGGCGTCGGCCATGTCGACATGGGGATAGGTGCGGTAGGCGATCAGCGCATCGGCATGTGCGATCATCTCGGGCGAGACGTTCGCGTGCAGGTCGAGGCTCGCGACCAGCGGCAGGTCCTTGCCGATCACCTTGCGGACGCGGGCGAGAATTTCGCCTTCGCCGTCGTCATGGTGCTCGGTCACCATCGCCCCG
The DNA here is from genome assembly GCF_045571475.1 of Bradyrhizobium sp. ORS 86. Taxonomy (NCBI): domain Bacteria; kingdom Pseudomonadati; phylum Pseudomonadota; class Alphaproteobacteria; order Hyphomicrobiales; family Nitrobacteraceae; genus Bradyrhizobium; species Bradyrhizobium sp. ORS 86. Next base: position 3,114,709 of record NZ_CP120699.1, read on the forward strand.
TGCAGGTCGAGATAGACGGCATCGATCGGCCCGGCCGCGGCGATGCCATCGACCATCTCCTTCACGATCCGCTCGAACGCATCCTTTGTCACATGCGCCGACGGACTCGCAGCCGCCGAAATCGTCGGCACCAGCTCCCAGCCACTGGCCTCCGCGGCCTCGACGAAGCCGGCGAGGCCGACATTGATCTTGCGCATGACCTTGAGCACGTCGGCGCCGTGCGCCATCGAGGGCCAGCCGCCGCCATGCACGAAGTCGTCATAGGTTGCCTTCGTCGGCGCGAAGGTATTGGTCTCGTGCAGGAAGCCGCCAACGGCAATGCGGGTCATCAAGTCGGTCTCAACGTTTTCATTGATCATGATGCGACGGATCATGCTCTAGCGCGCGACGTTAAGCGTGTCGTCGCGCCAAGCGCAAGCCGTGGAGCACTTCCGGATTTGCATGCCGCATGGGCGTATCGAAAGGTCAGGCCAAGGCACTACGGCTAAAGACTTAGGCCGTTGCACCAATGCCTTCCGAAACCGGGCGGAAATTCGCGAAGTCCCAGCCGCGCCCGGGGGCCGCATCGAGCAAGGCCCGGGTGTAGGCTTGTTGCGGATTGGTCAGCACCTCGGCGGCCGGCCCCTGTTCCACGACACGGCCATGCTGCATCACGGCGACGTCGTCGCAAATCTGTGCGGCAACGCGCAAATCGTGGGTGATGAACAGCAGCGCGATGCCGAGCCGCTTCTGGATTTCGTCAAGCAGATCCAGCACCTGCGCCTGCACCGAGACGTCGAGCGCGGAGACTGCTTCATCCGCCACCAATACGTCCGGATCGAGCGCCAGCGCGCGTGCGATCGCGATGCGTTGGCGCTGGCCGCCGGAGAATTGGTGTGGATAGCGCGAGATCGCGTCGGGCGGCAGGTGGACCAGCTCGAGCAGCTCGCGCGCTCTCGCAAGCGCGTCCTTGCGCGACATGCCGTAATTGATCGGGCCCTCCGCGATGCTCTCGCCGACGGTGACCCGCGGATTGAGCGAGCGGTAAGGATCTTGGAACACGATCTGGATCTTCTGGCGATGCGGCTGCAGGAGCCGTCGCGACAAATCGGAGATCTCGCGGCCGGCGAGCCGTACGCCGCCGGAGGTCGGGTCGATCAGGCGGACGATGCAGCGCGCCACCGTCGATTTTCCCGAACCGCTTTCGCCGACGATGCCGAGCGTGCGGCCCTTGCGCAAGGTGAGGGTGACGTTCTGCGCCGCGGCGACCTCGCGCGCCTTGCCGAACAGCGACCGCTCCCGGTAGACCTTGCCGAGCTCGTTGGCCTCCAGCACGACCGGTTCTGTCGTCTCCGGGCGCGGCGCCCGCGGCACGAGGCTCGGCACCGAGGACAGGAGGTTGCGTGTGTAATCCATCTTGGGATTGCGTAGCACGTCCTGGAGCGCGCCGGTTTCGACCAACCGGCCATGGCGCATCACCGCGACGCGGTCGGCGATCTCGGCGACCACGCCCATGTCGTGGGTGATGAACAGCACCGCAGTGCCATGGTCGCGCTGCAGGTCGCGGATCAAGGTGAGGATCTGCTTCTGGGTGGTGACGTCCAGCGCGGTGGTCGGCTCGTCCGCGATCAGGAGCTTCGGCTCCAGCACCAGCGCCATCGCGATCATGATGCGCTGACGCTGCCCGCCCGAGAGGCGGTGCGGATAGGAGGCAAAGATACGCTGCACGTCGGGCAGCCGCACATGCTCCATCATCGCCAGGATCTTCTGCCGCCGCGCGCGGGCATCGAGATCGGTGTGGGCGCGCAGCACCTCGTCGATCTGGCGGCCGACCGGCACCACCGGATTGAGCGCGGTCATCGGTTCCTGAAAGATCATCGCCATCCGCGTCGCGCGCAACTGGCGCAGCCGCCGGTCGCTGGCAGCCAGCAGATCCTCGCCGACCAGCTTGATGCTGCCGCCGGACGGCACCAGCGTGCCCTTCTGCTGCAGGCCCATCACGGTGAGCGAGGTCACCGATTTGCCCGAACCGCTTTCGCCGACGAGGCACAGCGTTTCACCCTCGCGCACCTGCAACGACAGGTCGTCGATGATGCGATGGGCGTCCGTCTTGCGGCCGAGGCTGACGACGAGGTTGTTGATGTCGAGGACGACGTTGGTGGACTTGGCTGCGGTCACTTGCCCTCACGCTGCTTCATGCGGGGATCGAGCGCGTCGCGTGCGGCGTCGCCGATCAGATTGACGCTGAGAATGGCGATCGAGAGCAGAAGCCCCGGCCAGAAGATCAGCGACGGCTTGACCTGAAAATAGGCCCGGCCTTCCGCCATGATGTTGCCCCAGGTCGGCGTTTCCGGCGAGATGCCGGCGCCGAGGAACGACAGGATCGCCTCGGTGAGGATCGCGGATGCGCAGACATAGGTGCCTTGCACGATCAGGGGCGCGATCGTGTTCGGCATCAAATGCCGCCACATGATCTTGGGCAGGCTGGAACCGAGCGAGATCGCCGCCTCGACATAAGGCTCCTCGCGCGCGGTCAGCACCACCGATCGCACCAACCGCGCCACACGCGGGATTTCGGGGATGGTGATCGCGATCATCACGGTCCAGATGCTGGCGCCCGACAGCGACACCACCGCGATCGCGAGCAGGATGGAGGGGATCGCCATCAAGCCGTCCATCACGCGCATCATGACCGCATCGACCCATCGGAAGAAGCCGGAGACGAGGCCGATCAGGAGCCCGACGCCGATCGAGCAGATGGCGGCGCCAAGCCCGATCAGGAGCGAGATCCGGGCACCGTAGATGATCCGCGACAGCACGTCGCGGCCATAGGCATCGGTGCCGAGCAGGAACTGCGCTGACGACGGCTTCAGTCGCTGCGCCGGTGTCAGCAGCAGCGGATCGTGCGGTGCGAGCAGCGGTGCGAAGATCGCCATCAGGATGATGAGCACGAGACAGATCGTCGCGATCGCGATGATCGGCGTCGCCGTCAGGAAACCGAACTTCAGCCGGAACGGCCGGGTGACCGGAAGCGAGGACTCGGGAAGGGTATCGATCGCCATCGCTCAGTACCGGATACGAGGATCGAGCAGGGTGTAAGCGACGTCGATCAGCAGGTTGACCCCGACATAGATGCCCGACGTCAACAGGATCATTGCCTGGATCACCGGATAATCGCGCGCCAGCACCGCATCGACGGTGAGGCGGCCGATGCCGGGCAGGTTGAAGACGCTCTCGGTGACGACGACACCGGAGATCAGCAGCGCAAAGCCCGAGCCGATCACGGTGATGACGGGCACCGCGGCATTGCGCAGCGCGTGACGCAGCAGCACGCCGGTCTCGCTGATGCCCTTGGCGCGCGCGGTGCGTACGTAGTCCTCGCCGAGCACATCGAGCATCGAGGCGCGCGTCATGCGCGCGATCAGCGCGACATAGATGAAGGAGAGCGTGCAGGTCGGCAGGATGATGCGCTCGAAGAACGGACCGAAACCGGCCGAGATGCTCTTGAAGCCCTGCACCGGCAGCCAGCGCAAATCAATCGCAAAGACCTGGATCAGCACGTAGCCGATCACGAACACGGGCACGGAGAAGCCGAGCACGGAAAGGCCCATCACGCCGCGGTCGATCCAGGTGCCGTGCTTCCATGCCGCGATCACGCCAAGCGGCACCGCGACCAGGATCGACAGCACGATGGTGGTCAGCGCAATCGAGATCGAAGGCTCGACGCGCTGGCCGATCATCTTCAGGACCGGCACGTTGGAGATCAGGGAGACGCCGAGATCGCCGTGCAGCAGCTTGACGATCCAGGTGTAGAACTGGATGTAGATCGGCTCATTGAGACCGAGCGATGTTCTGATGCGTTCGAGCTGTTGCGGTGTCGCGTTGTCGCCGGCGAGGATCGCGGCGGGATCGCCGGGCGTCAGCCGCAGCAGCAGGAACACGAACAGCGCGACCACTCCCATCACGGGAACGGCGGCCAGGATGCGGCGAATGAGATAGCCGAGCAAATGCACTCCGTTGGATTGTGGTCGATAAAGTCCCCGGCGGACCGTAGCACCTCAGCAAGTCCTGTGCCATCGAGGCCGGCATTTTTGCGGTGCAGCTAATCCCTCCGGGATTATTCCCGTCGTGAGGCGCGAGGTCGTCCACTGAACGGTGGATTGCATTCGCGCTTCAATGCTGATCTCGCCGCAAGTAACCAGTATGGGTTCGTAACGGAGTTTATTCCAGCGTCGCCAACAGCGCCGCCATCAGGCGGCCGCGCTCGGCGAGGCTGTCGACCTCGATATGCTCGTTGAGCGTATGCGCGTCGGCGCCGCGAACACCGAGGCCATCGAGCGTGGGGATGCCCATCGCCCCCGTAAAGTTGCCGTCAGAGCCGCCGCCGGCGCTGCCGTGCGGCAGATCGAGGCCCATCTCGCGGGCAAGGCCCTTTGCCTTCTCGTACAAAGCCATGGTGCCTGCATCGGGTTCCCAGACCGGACGGGTGACGCCGCGCGTCACCTTGAAGGTCACGTCGTTGCTCGTGCCCGACAGCGCCAGCATCCGCTCGACGCCGCGGTCGAGATCGGCCTGACGCTTGGCCATGCTGAGAGCTTCGCCGGTGCAGGTTGTTGCAACGCAATTGACCCATTGGCCGCCATGCACGATGCCGACCGAGAAGGTGCAGTCCTCGGTCGTCATGCCGTCGATGGCGAGGATCTGCCGCGCCATTTCGCGGATCGCGGAGCGACCGGACGAGAGCGTGGCGCCTGCATGGCTGGGCTTGCCGATCGCTTCCAGATTGAAGCGCGCGATCGCGTAGCGTCCAGTGACGACGCCATTGTTCGGCCGGCCCGGCTCGGGCACCAGCACATATTTGTTGCGCGCCGCTTCCGCCTCGATGATGTCGCGCGTCGACGGTGTGCCGACCTCTTCATCGGGCGTGAACAACACGGTGATCGGCAGCGGCGTCGTGAACGACGCACGCGCCAGTTGTCGGATCGCTTCCAGCGACAAGTAGTTGCCGCCCTTCATGTCGAAGATGCCGGGGCCGTAGCACTTGTTGCCTTCGCGCCGCCATTTCAGCGTCTCGATCGTGCCGACCGGATGAACGGTGTCCAAATGTCCGGCAATCAGGATTCCGGGCTGGCCTTGCTTGGGATGAGGGAAGCGGGCACGCACGCAGCCTGCGAAACCTTGCCGTCCTGCGATGCGCTCGATGGTCGCACCCATGATCGCCATCTCGCGCGCGGCGAGATCGAGCATGCGCTCCACGGCCGCAGCGTCCCAAGTCGGGCTTTCACACTCCACCCAGCCGCGCAGGCCCTGCAACATCGTTTCGGAATCAAACGGAAGATTGGCTGGGTTCATGGTTGTTCTCGCTTCGCTTCTCTGACCGCGCCGGCATCGCGCGCGCCTACGAAAATCTTACGCGGCGATTTTGTAAAGCCAAAATGCAGCGCACCATGAAATTCGTTTGTGTACGTGCGATCGCGACCAAAACCCGATTGACGCGCAAAGCACTTGGTGCAAGTCTCGATTTCGCAAGCCATACAGCGTGTTAGTTCGCTTAAATAACGAACCGCATGCATAACGAATAAGCTGGCTTTGACCACTTTCACGTCAGGAGAGATTGCATGTTCCTCAGCTCGCGTTGGAAGCACTACACGATAGCGGCCGCGCTGTCGGTGCTTGCGCTGTCGTTTGCGCCGAAGGCGATGGCCGCAGAGAAGACCATCACCGCGGTGATGCATTCGGATTTGCGCATCATCGATCCAATCCTGACCACGGCTTATATTACGCGTGACCATGGCTACATGGTCTACGACACGCTGATTGCCACCGACTCCAACTTCAAGATCCAGCCGCAGATGGCGGACTGGAAAGTGTCTGACGACAAGCTCACGTACACATTCACGCTGCGCGACGGCCTGAAGTGGCATGATGGAACGCCGGTGACGGCCGAGGACTGCGTCGCTTCGCTGAAGCGCTGGGCCAAGGTCGATGGCATGGGCCAGAAGCTGATGGACTTCACGGCCAGCCTCGAGGCCACCGATGCCAAGACGATCACGCTGAAGCTGAAGGAGCCCTATGGGCTGGTTCTGGATTCGATCGGCAAGCCGTCATCGCGGGTCGCCTTCATGATGCCGAAGCGGCTCGCCGAAACACCGCCGGACAAGCCCATTCCGGAGCAGATCGGCTCGGGTCCCTTCAAGTTCGTCCAGTCTGAATTCCAGCCGGGCGTGAAGGCGGTGTATGTGAAGAACAAGGATTATGTGCCGCGCAAGGAGCCGGCGAGCTGGACCGCGGGCGGCAAGGTCGTGAAGGTCGACCGCGTCGAGTGGCTGACGATGGCGGATGCGCAGACCGCGATCAACGCGCTGCAGTCAGGCGACATCGATTTCATGGAAAATCCGTCGTTCGACATGTTGCCGGTTCTCGAAAGCAATCCGGACCTCAAGGTCGAGACGCTGAACAAGTTCGGCTTCCAGACCCTCGGCCGGATGAACTTCCTCTATCCGCCCTTTGACAACGTCAAGGTCCGTCGCGCCGCGCTGCTGGCCGTCAACCAGAAGGACGTGCTCGATGCGCTGGTCGGCAATCCCAAATACTACAAGACCTGCGTCGCCTTCTTCATCTGCGACACGCCGTTCGCGACGGATGCCGGCGGTGAGACGCTGCTGAAGGGCGGCAACATCGCCGAGGCCAAGAAGGCGCTCGCCGAGTCCGGCTACGATGGGACGCCCGTCGTGATCATGGCGCCGGGAGACGTCACCACTCTGAAGGCTCAGCCGGTTGTCGTCGCCCAGCAATTGCGGGAGGCCGGCTTCAAGGTCGACCTGCAGGCGACCGACTGGCAGACCGTCGTCAGCCGGCGCGCCAGCCAGAAGTCCCCGAAGGAGGGTGGCTGGAACATGTTCTTCACCAACTGGGTCAGCGCCGACGTCTCCAACCCGATCACCAACCTCTCGATTGGCGGTCAGGGCAAGAATGGCGGCTGGTTCGGCTGGGCCGAGGACGCCAAGATCGAGCAGTTGAAGGATGCCTTCGTTCGTGCGCCGTCGCTCGACGAGCAGAAGAAGATTGCGACCGAGATCCAGAAGGAAGCCTACGATCAGGTCATCTACATTCCGCTCGGCCAGTACCAGGCGCCCAGCGCGTGGCGGAAGTCGCTCACCGGCGTGCTCGACGGACCGGCGACCCCGATCTTCTGGAATATCGACAAGTCGGAGTAGGGCGACGCAAGCCTCGTCCGAGACGAATGGCCGGGCTTGTCCCGGCCATTTTTCGTTTTCGCAGACCGCATGGGTCCCGACGGGCGTGCCCCTTCGGCGTCGTTACGCTGGGTTCTCTTATCGGGAGGCGGCGCGGTCTGACAGGCTTGTCAGCTCGATCGAGCCGATGCGCGCATGGTTCAGCGAGATCAGCACTGTGCCCGCCAACAGCAACGTGCCGTAGAAGGCGATCGCGCCGCGGGCCCATCGCCGGAAGACCGCGCGCTCCTCTGGCGTCGCCTCGCGGAATGTCCGCGCGTTCAATCCGTTGCTGCAATGAGCGGCGTCGTCACTATAAGCATTCATCGAAGCGGCGGCGTTGTGCGCCTGGCTATCGGGGATCGCATTGGGATCGGCACTGGCCATGGGGCAAATCTCCGATTGAAATCAATTTGGGATACGAGGACCCGCGAAAAATGCGGCCGGAGTTTCCAGCGAATGATAGCTACGCCGCTCGGTGATCATCTCCTGTGAACTGCATCACAGCCGCGGGACACGATGCGGTGACGGGCGTACAACTCGTGTCGCTGATGGCATTGCCCCATTGATTGGCAGGCCAATCCGCTGGCGCCGACATCGAGGTTGTCTATGCGTAAGTCTCGTGTCAGGTTTGCGCGGTAATCTAAATGCCCGCCTCCGTGCATATCGCGACAATCCATGGCCGAAGACGACATCAACTCCGCGCCGATCGGTGCACAATGGCCGGCTGCCATCTCGGACCGGCGCGCCGCTCGGCGCCGCCGGATTCTCAAGTCCGGGGCGATCGAATTCGGAAGCGAGGCGATTCCGTGCACGGTCCGCAGCCTCTCCGCAGACGGGGCCGGGATCGAGGTCAACTCGCCGCTCTGGTTTCCTGACCGCTTCGTGCTCGCCGTCGAGGGCGAGCGGCGATCGTCCCGGATTGTGTGGAAAAAGGGACAGCGCCTCGGACTGGCGTTCGATTGACGCCCGGCCTGCGTGCCAGTGATCGGCGAGACAGACCGCCGTCCCTCGGTACGGCTGGCTCACCCCGAGCGCAGGGCAGGGCAATCGCATATGGCGTCTGCGGAGGTTGTCCGCGGGCCCCCTTCGCCTCTCCCGCTTGCGGGGGAGGCCGACGCGTGCGCAGCGCGCGGCGGGTGGGGGCTTCCTCCACGAGACGACTCGCGGAGAGAACCCCCGCCCCAGCCCTCCCCCGCAAGCGGGAGAGGGAGCCGACTGCCGATGCGACTCGAATCTCATATGCGATTGCCCTGGAGCGAAGGGTGGTGCGGGCGGTGGGAGTCGAACCCACACGACGTTGCCATCGAGGGATTTTAAGTCCCTTGCGTCTACCAGTTCCGCCACGTCCGCGTTGCGCCAGGCGCGCCGACTTCTAGCGCGTTTGGCGGCCGAGTGGAATTGGCATTATCCTGAGCGAACGGATGCGGGTTCAACGGCTTAGCGCTTCGCTGCCATGCCAATTGCGCAACGCCTGCGTCACGGGATAAGGCAAGGCGCTGCCGCGAAGAAGCCTCAATCCGGACATCGCTGGCTGCTTTAGGCAATCTCAACACTGTCTGACTAAGAAAGCTGCATGTCCGTTCGCAATTCACGCCGCCGAAGCCTGTCGCGCGCGGCCCTCATCGCTGCGTTGCTCGCCTTGGCCGCGGGCGCATCCGGCTGCGCGCAGATCGGCGACTCCATGTCGTCAGCTTTCGCCGATCCCGCCAAATACGAGCTCTATGATTGCAAGCAGCTCGAGGCCGAGCGAAAGAGCCTTACCAACCGTGCCGCGGAGCAGGAAGGGCTGATGGCAAAGGCCCGGACCGGCGTCGGCGGTGCCCTCGTGTCGGAGATGGCCTACCGCAACGAGCTGATTGCGATCCATGGCCAGCAGAAGTTCGCCGAGGAAGCCTGGCGCAAGGGCAAGTGCCATGAAACGCCGCCGGACACTCCTGCGGCGACACCGGCTCCCACGGCGGCGCCCAACGCGAAGGGCTCACGGTCGCGTTCCGGGCTCCACTAGCTAACACGTTTCCGGGTAGCGTAGCCTCCCGGCGCGAGCCTCACACGCGCCAGTCGTAGATCCAATCCTGCCGCGCCAGCATGCGATGCGGTCCCATCGCACGGATGGCAAGATCGCGCGCGATCGCGGCGGCCCCGCTGAGGTGATAGATTCGGCCCTGTTGCCGGGCGACGCGCTGCACCTGCAACACGCGCGCACGCCGCGTCTGCGTATAGCGCGCCAGCGCGGCCGGAATCTCCGATCTGGTGCCAGTGCTGCCGCTCAGGCTCTTCGCGAGCACGGCTGCGTCTTCGATCGCCATGCCGGCGCCCTGCGCGGCAAATGGCAGCATCGCATGCGCGGCATCGCCCAGCAGCGCCACCGCACCTTCGTTCCAGCGGCCGATATCAGGCAGGGTAAAGAGCGCCCATTTGCGCCAGCCGTCGACTGCGCAGACCAGCGTCTGCGCGACCGATGGCCAGCGCGACTCGGCGAATACGCCGTTGATCTCGTTGCTGTCGCCGGGTGCGCTCCAGCCCGGCTGGTTCCATGCGCCCGCTGTGATTGCGACGACGTTGATCTGTCGTCCGGCCGAAATCGGATAGACCACGAGATGCGCATCGGGCCCCATCCAGAGCTGCACACACGGTGCGGCGTCTTCCTGTGGAAGGGCGCTCGCCTCCAGCGTGCCGCGCCAGGCGATCAGGCCCGAGAACTGCGGCTGGACATCCGGGAATAGTTGCCCGCGCACCGACGACCAGATGCCATCAGCGCCGATCAGCGCCACCGCCTGTTCCTGCTGCCGTGCATTGCCGCGCTGCTGTACCACCGTCAGCCCTTCGGCGTGCCTGGTGACGTCCTCGAACTGGCAGCCCAGGCGGAGATCGATCTCGGGGTGGTCGTTGACTGCGGCCTGGAGCGCGGCCTGCAGGTCGGCGCGATGGACCACCCAATAGGGGGCGCCGGCCCGCGCCGCAGCGGCTTCGCCGAGCGGCATTCGCGCGATCTCGCCGCCGGCCCGTGTGCTCATGATGTTGACGGATTCTGGCGTCACCGCGCGCGGTGCAAGCCGCTCCCTCAGCCCGAGCTCGACCAGGATTCTGCTGGCGTTGGGTGAGAGCTGGATCCCCGCGCCGGCTTCCTCGAGCTGCTCGGCCCTTTCGAGCACCACGACGCGGAAACCTTGCGCCGCCAGCGTCAGCGAGGCGGTCAGTCCTCCGATTCCGGCGCCCGCTACGACAACGGTTCGCGTCAGCGCCACGGAGCGGTCAGGCGACCTTGTCTTTCACGACGCATTCCGGAGGGCGCGCCTCACCGGGACCGAGGTCGGTCGCGAAGCGATAGAGCGTCGAGCAATACGGACAGATGATCTCGTTGTCGTTGCCGAGGTCGAGGAACACGTGCGGATGGTCGAACGGCGGGTTGGCGCCCACGCACATGAACTCCTGCGAGCCGATCTCGATCACTGAGACACCGGCATCGTTGTGGAAGTGCGGGACGACGTGGTCGGACATATTCTCACCTTGGTGGCAACGGCAGACGAATGCATTCAGCAGCGTGCAGCCCTGCGAAATGCGGCGCACCATACTGGCGGGAACAATTGATTCCTAGAGCCCCGATCGCTCATCTGCTCATGCAAATTCGACACAATCTTGTCGTCCCAGAGAAGCCCTCCTTTGGTCGGAGCCGTTGTGTCGCAAAAACGGCACACTATGTCCAAGACGAATTAAACTCGAGGTTCCTTCGCCGAAATGAACCGGATGCGTCTCAGCTTCGCGGTGGCGGGCATGGTGGCAAGCGTTGCGCTTGGCCTCGCCATCTGGCCGCATGCCCGCGATGCTGGCGTCGTGCTGGCGGCGCAGGACGATCCCGCGGCGCTCGCCGATGTCAGGCTGAATTCCGTCCTGCGGAGCAATCCTGCATTGCTCGGCGAGAATATCGAGGCGGCGCTCGCCTCTCACGATGCCGATCTTGCGGCGAGCTTGGTCGCGCTCGCGCGCGAGAAGAACGTCGCGCTCAATGACGAGCTCACAGCGCGCGTCGACGATGCGGTCGCCGAACAAAATTCCACCACGCATTTTGCCAAGGGCTTCGCCACCGGTCTCGTCACCGGCAACGCCGACGACGTCGCAAGCCTGTCCGGCACGGTCGCGGGCGATCTCTTCGTGTTCGGCGACGTCAGGGATGTCGTGCGCGAGGGCAAGCACCTGGCGATGGGCGAGGATACCGACCGTCTGGTGCTCGGGCTTGCGGCCGCGGGCCTCGCGGTGACCGCGGCGACCTATGTGTCGGTCGGCGGCGTCGGGCCGTTGCGCGCTGGATTGACGCTGGTCAAGGACACGCGCAAGGCGGGACGGCTGAGCGAGGGGCTGGTCGAATGGGCCGGCCGCTCGACGCGCGACGTCGTCGACACGCCGGCGTTGCGAGAGGCGGTCGCATCCGGTTCGGTCTTTCGGCCGAGAGAGACCGCGAGCGCGATCCGCGCCGCGTTCCGGGCCGAGAAGGCCGGCGCGCTGGTACGCGCTGCCAAGGATGTCGGGCGCATCGGCGAGGCCGCCGGCATGCGCGCCGCGCGCGACACGCTGAAGATCGCGGAGAACCCCAAAGACCTGGCGCGTGCCGCCCGGCTTGCGGAAGCGAAGGGTGGCCAGACCCGCGCGATCCTGAAACTGCTCGGCCGCGGCGCGCTGCTGCTCGCGGCCGGGACATTCAACCTGACGATGTGGCTGTTCGGTGCGCTGCTCACGCTGTTCGGCTTCCTGTCGTCGATCAAGGCGACCGCCGAGCGGGCCACGGCGTCGTGGCTCAGGCGGAGCAAGGCGCGCCGCCTGCGGCAGATGGCGGCCCAGGTTGCGCTGGCGGGTCCTGCCGCCCAGGGCTAGGTTTGCGATCGCGCGTCGATCGCCAATCCCCAATCCTCCAAAAAACCAATCCCCCCAAAAAACAACGGAATGGATGATGCCGAGTTTTCATCACGGCGATGTTGAAATCGCCTATCTCGACGAGGGTGAGGGCGAGCCGATCGTGCTTGTGCATGGCTTTGCGTCGAGCAAGAACGTCAACTGGATCTACCCGACATGGGTGTCCGAACTCGTCAAGGCCGGCCGGCGCGTCATCGCGCTCGACAATCGCGGCCACGGCGAGTCCACCAAGCTCTACGATCCCGCACAATACGAGATCGCGATCATGGCGAGCGACGTGATCGCGCTGATGGATCATCTTGCGATCGCGCGCGCCGATGTCATGGGCTATTCGCTGGGCTCGCGGATGACCGCGATCCTGGCGCGGGAAAATCCGGAGCGGCTGCGCTCGGCGATCCTGGGCGGCATCGGCATCGGGCTGATCGAAGGCGGCGGCCCCGGTGAGAACGTCGCGCTCGCGCTGGAAGCGCCGTCGTTCGACGATGTCACGGATCCGGTCGGCCGCACCTTCCGCGCCTTTGCCGACCAGACCCGCTCCGACCGCCGCGCGCTCGCGGCGTGCCTGCGCGGCTCGCGCCGCCTGATGACGCGTGCGGAGGCCGCCGGCATTCGCGTGCCGGTGTTGATTGCGGTCGGCAGCAAGGACGAGATCGCCGGCTCGGCGGTGGCGCTCGGCAAGATCATTCCGGGCGCGGAGGTGCTCGACATTCCGAACCGGGACCACATGCGGGCGGTCGGCGACAAGGTCTACAAGACCGGCGTCGCCGAATTCCTGTCACGGCGAGCTTAGTTCGTCTGCGTCACGCTCGCCGAACAATCGCGCAGCAGCGATCAACACCACGAAGGTGGCGATCCAGACCAGGCGCGCGCCGTAGCGGTCGTGCGGACCGGAGATCACCCCGCAGATCACGGCGTTGCCGAGCAGGGCGAGCGTGACGGTGCCTGCGAGCAAGGTGAGGTCGTCGCGCCGTCGCCGCCACAGGCCGTAGCCGAACAGGATCGCAACGATGAGCATCGAGCCCAGCGCGACCGGCACGTGGACACGGTTCATCGCGGTGAAATCGAGCCGCCAGCGCTGCTGGCGCGCCGCGCGCATCTTCGTGACTTGCGACGGAATATAACGCTCGATGATGCCATAGGTATGGGGAATCCAGCCATTGGTGCCTTCCCCGGTTGCCACATGCACAAGCTGGTCCGCGGTTGCTGTCAGCGCCGCCTTGGCCTGCCATGCAGGGTATTCGGCAAGCGACTGCACCACGATGTGGCCCATCTCGTCATTCAGGCCCGCGAAGCGCCCGAGCTTGTCGAACATGCTGTGGCCCCACAGGAAGTCATCGGCGGTCGGCGGCAACTCATTGCGATAGGGACAGAGCTTGAGGTTCTCCTTCGCGCAATGGTCGTGCAGATATTGCGTGACGATGCCGTCTTGCAGCATCCGGCCGAAGGCGACGCCGTAGCCGCCGGGCGTCCAGGCGAGTTGTCCGGAGAGCGCAAAATTCGCCGCCAGCAGCATGATGGCGCCGGCGGCGATGGTCAGGCTGCCTTGCAGCAGGCTGGCGGCCGGGATGCGTTTGCCGAGGAACGGACGTGCAATCCAGCCGACGCAACACAGCCCGAGCAGGATTGCGAGCGTCGCGCTGTGGGTCGCGCCCGAGAACGCGATGAAAGCGAACAGCGCAAACTTTTCCAGCGTCGCGATCTTCCCGCCATGCAGGACGAGGACGAACAGCGCAAGCACCGACAGGCCGGCAAAGATGTCGGTCAGCAGCATACTGGCCAGCCAGGGCAGGGCGGTGGTCAGGATCAGGATCAGGCCGATCGGGACCAGCCGGACGGTCCGGGCGAGGCCGAGCACGCGCAGCGTCAAGTACAGGATCCACAGCGTCGCCAGGGCTTGGATGCCGAGGTTGAGCCAGAAGCTCGATCCCTCGCCGAGGTGCAGGTAGATGCCGAACACGGTGGATCGGCTCGGCACCAGATATCCCTCGTACCAGCGGGCCAGATAGCCGCCGGTATCCCATTGGAGCAGCGGATAGCCGTTCCAGAACGCTGGCGCGAGCAGCAACAGGGGAATGGCGATGGTGGCGACCCAGACCGACCATGCATCGGTCAGGCGCGCGCGTAAAATCTGCGTGTTGATGATATATCCCCCCATATTGGGGCCGACCATGCCCAAAACTGCGGTAGGGAAGAAATCCGCCAATAGTTGCAGAAGCACGGCTTGATTTCGGCAAAATCCCGACCACTTGCCCTAGACGGCCGCCAGCGCGCGTTTGGCCGGGGTTCACCCTGCCGAGCCGTCCCGGGACGGGCCTGATCCGTCGTGCTATAACGCGCAACCGAACAACCGTATTGCGAGAGCAGGCTATGGCAGTTCATCAGGTCAATCCGCAGGGTGGGAAGCTTGCGGCGCTCGATCCGATCTGGGATCGCGTGCGCGGCGAGGCGGAGGACATCGTCCGACGCGAGCCGGAGCTTGCGTCCTTCATCTATTCGACCGTGCTTCATCATGACCGCCTGGAAGATTCGGTGGTGCATCGCCTGGCCGAGCGGCTCGACCATGCTGCACTGTCCGGCGACCTGATCCGCCAGACTTACGACGAGGCACTGCGCGATACGCCCGATATCGGCAACGCCTTCCGCGCCGATCTTGTTGCGGTCTACGACCGCGATCCGGCAACGTCGCGCTTCATCGATCCCTTGCTCTACTTCAAAGGCTTTCATGCGCTGCAGACCCATCGTCTCGCGCACTGGCTCTATCAGAAGGGCCGCAAGGATTTTGCCTATTATCTGCAGAGCCGTTCTTCCGCGGTGTTCCAGACCGACATCAATCCGGCCGCACGGATCGGCCGCGGCATCTTCCTCGATCACGCCACCGGCTTCGTTTGCGGCGAGACGGCGGTGATCGATGACGACGTCTCGATCCTGCACGGCGTGACGCTCGGCGGCACCGGCAAGGAGAACGAGGATCGCCACCCGAAGATTCGCCATGGCGTCCTGATCGGAGCCGGCGCCAAGATCCTCGGCAATATCGAGATCGGCCATTGCGCGCGCATCGCCGCGGGCTCGGTCGTGGTCAAGCCGGTGCCGCACAACGTCACTGTCGCGGGTGTGCCTGCAAAAATCGTTGGCGAAGCCGGCTGTGCCGAACCCTCGCGCACGATGGACCAGATGCTCAACGCGACCGGGCTTTGATTTCGTTCGTTTTCTGACCGCAGCGCGCGTCAAAACAGCAATCTGGAGCTTCGGTTCTGATTCATAAGAACCGAAGCTCTTGCAAAAAATATCGCGTTGTCGGAGCCTGAAAAGGCTCTGGCGGTCTTCGGCGTCTCGTCCTAAAACTCCCCGGAAAATCATCGACCCGATTGGAGACGGCTGTGGACGTTCAGGAAGTCAGGAAGCTCGACGCGTATCTCAAACGCGTTTTCGGCAATCCCAAGATCCGCGTGGTGCCGCGGCCGAAGAAGGATGACTCGGCCGAGGTGTATGTCGGCGAGGAGTTCATCGGCGTGCTGTTCGTCGATGACGAGGATGATGATCGTTCATTCCAGTTCCAGATGGCTATTCTGGAAGAGGATCTGAGCGAGTAGGAGCTCGGCGAGAAACCGTAAGAAGCCGTGTAGGGTGGGCAAAGCGAAGCGTGCCCACCATTGCGGCTTGAATCTGCGCGGCGGGCACGGTGCTGCGCACCTTTGCCCACCCCTACGACATCTACGAAATCTTGATACGTCGTGACGCGAGACTATCCCTTCGCGCTGTGCATCTGCCCGGAGAGGCGATCCATTGCCGTCGCGATGTCGCGCCATTGCGCAAGCCAACTGCGCGGAAAGCGGAACGTCAGATCGGCACCCTCGATGCGCCGCTCGCTCAGGCACATGCCGGGCGTCGAGGTGTCACGCGAGCAGCGCGCGGTCAGCGCGGGTTCACTTGAGGTGACCAGGTCCTCGCCGCCATAGGGCGTGCCATCGCGAAACGCGCGCATGGTCAGGCCGTCGTTCGTCGTTGCCGCGTCATTCAGATAGCGCGGATAGATCGTGCGCAGCCGCATGTCTGGCGCAAGCGAGTCGTGATGTGCGGCGATCGACACGAAGATCCGGTCGATCGGCTGCACCTTGTCCTCGATGGTGTCGGCGCTGTAGTGCTTCGGCGCCGCCGGTGCTTCGAGCGAGGGGTAGAGGAAGCTGAGGTCGACGCGCTCCTGCGGTCCGGAATGACGCTGGATCTTCATGCGCACCGCCAAGGTCGGCACGTTGAACAGCGTGCCGCCGACGCTGACCGGCAATCGCGACGGATCGCTCGGCGGCACGGTGGCGTAGGTCGGCCACAGCAGATAGGCGACCAGTGCGATCGCCGATGCGGCGATGACGGCCGAAAGGATGATCGGCAGCAGATGTGCGCGCGGATTGCGCCGCGTATCGCGGGCGAGATGCTGGGCCGTTGCAAGCAGTGTCATGAGCGAGGCATTGGATCAGGTCGGAGGGCCGAATCACTTGCCGAATATGCCATGGGGCGGTGGCGGATTCTCGTATGATTCCAATGCAGTCCGCACTAGCTATGCCGCGAGCGGGCGCTGCTCTGCTCCGTCGGATTAACCCTTTCTTAAGGATGATGTAGCGGCGGCCCGGTAATTTTGCGAAGCAGGGCGGTGGTCTGTTGCGTAGCGGAAGTTCCAATGTCGCCCGATACCCTGAATTCGCTGTTCTCGCTCTGCATTGGTTTCGCTCTCGCAGGCGCCCTGGCCAACGGATACCAGGCGATGGCGGCGCGTCCGGCCGGGTTCGGCCTGCTCCAGGAGGGGGTTGCGACGAAGGCCCTCGCGGCCGTGCCGTTTCTCGTCTTCGCTGCGCCCTTCATCATCATGCGCAATACGCTGCGTGGAGCGCGCATCGAACGCCGACGATTCGAATTCGTGATGATGGCAACCATCATCGCCGGCTTCTGGAGCCTGATGTCCGGCACCGTCTTCCTGATGACGCTGCGTGCGGCCGGTCTGTTGGCCTGATCGGATCATGATCCGTCCTCGATCATGATGCCCGTCGCTTGAAACCACGCGCGCCGCTGTGCCAAGGTCGCTCCGACCAGAGCTGTGGTTCTGATTGAATCGGAGCCACGGCTTTGAATTCTCGTTTCGATGCGTTTTCTTCACGCGAAGCGGTATCCACTTCGCTCGAAAACGCTCCAGGGAGACCTTCATGGCGATCTACGAGCTCGACGGGCAGGCGCCCGATCTTCCCTCTGACGGCAGCTACTTCATCGCCGACACCGCCGTCGTGATCGGCAAGGTGCGGCTCAAGCCGTCGGCGAGCGTCTGGTTCGGCGCAGTCATTCGCGGCGACAATGAGTGGATCGAGATCGGCGAGGGCTCCAACGTCCAGGACAATTCGACACTCCACGTCGACCCCGGCTTTCCGCTGACGATCGGCAAGGACGTGACCATCGGCCATAATGCGATCGTTCACGGTTGTACGCTCGAAGATGGCGTGCTGATCGGAATGGGCTCGATCGTGATGAACGGCGCGCGGATCAGGCGCGGCAGCGTCGTCGGCGCCGGCGCCGTCATCACTGAAGGCAAGGAATTTCCGGAATATTCGCTGATCATCGGCGCGCCTGCGCGCGCGATCCGCACGCTCGATGCGGCCCAGATCGAGGCGCTGTCAAGGCCCGCGAAGTCCTACGCCATCAGGGGACCGCAGTACAAGGCAGGGCTGAAGAAGATCGGCTGAGCCGTCGTCAGGTCTTCCGATCCCGCTTGCTTCTGTCCTTAGACGTTGCGGCACTCCGCTTCGGCGCGTCCTGTAGTCTTGCGCTCTTGCGCAAAGCATCCTTCAGATCGATCGGAATGCCGTGCTTCTTGAGCAGGTCGGCGAAGGCCTCGTCGGCGAGCTCCTGAAGCGTCGCCATGCGGTCACGACCAAGCTGCTTCAACTTGTCGAACGTATCGTCATCGAACTCGATCAGCTTGCGCAAATCCGCATTGCTCCAATGTCTGGCGGAACCGCCATCTTGCGGAATCGTTGACGTCCGCAAGGAGAATTTCCATGCGCAAAGTATCAGCCAGCGTCGCCCTGGCGACAATCGCAATTCTGCTGGCGTCTCCAGCGGCCTTGTCCCAAGGCACGGGACAAGGCGCAGGACAAGGCACAGCCAGCCCATTGTCTCCGCAACCCACCTCGCCACCGCCGCCCGGCACCAATAGCGCCGGCACCGCCCAATCCTCGGGAGGCAGCCCCAACACGCGTGAAGGCGTCACGACCGGTTCGGCAAACAGCCAGAGCGTCGACCAGGCCATCGAAAGGGAGAACCGATCGATCGACCAACGGCTGAAGGGTATCTGCCGCGGCTGCTAGAGGTTTTCGGTTCTCTAGATTCTTGTTTTGACGCGTTTTCTTGACGCGAACCGGTATCCACTTCGCTCGAAAACACTCTAGGGAGTACGGTTTTGAGGCTGCCGGCTCGATGACGCCGGTCGCGCAGAAGTGAGCGCGACGCCGCGCGCGGGCGTGAAGCCGCGACCTTACTTTGGGATTAAGACGATAGGGCGCAGGAGTGCTTTGACGTTTTCTTTGAGAAGGAGTGACAGGTGATGCTGCGTAACGTGATGGTCGCCTTCATGGCGACGGCCTCGATCAGTTTGCTCACGGTTGACACCGCATCGGCACGGGGTGGTTTTGGTGGCGGCGGCTTCCACGGTGGTGGTGGCTTCCACGGCGGTGGGTTTGGTGGTTTCCGTGGCGGCGGCGTGGGCTTCCGCGCTGGGGGATTTGGCGGCGGCTTCCGAACCGCAGCGATCGCCGGTCCGGCCTTCCACGGCGGATGGGCGGGGCGCGGCTGGGCAGGACGCGGTTGGGCCGGTGGCGGCTGGCGCGGTGGTGGCTGGCGCGGCGGCTACTGGCGTCATCGCGGTTGGGGCTGGGGTTTCCCGCTCGCAGCAGCAGCGGTCGGCTTTGGATTGGGCTACGGTGCCTATGACTACTATGACGGCGACTACGGCTATCCGTACTACGCCGGCTACGGTTACAACGACGACTACTACTATGGCGGCAGCAGTTGCTACATTGTCCGTCGCGGCGTGATGACGCCGTTTGGATGGCGAATCCGGCGCGTGCAGGTTTGCGATTGAGCTGGTGCGGCAGTGCATAGCACCGCTGATCGCTGTGCCGGCTGTTTGGGAATAGTTGTCGCGGCCTCGGTATCGTTATGCCGAGGCCGTCTCGTTTGAAGGCGCCGCCGGTATGCGGCTTGCATCGTATTCCGACTGGTCGGCGTGAACGCGCTGCGAAACAAGGGACGGTGCTGCGATCACAGCGGGGCCTCGGAGATGCTGTTCGTGGTTTCAGTCCCGCAGTCGCCCTGATCTGGATGCTCTGCGAACTCGAGCCGAAGCTTGCGGGGTTGTGGCTGAAGCACGATCGCGTCTCACGCGATCACATCGAGTGAAGCCGTAGGCGGCGCTGCGAGACGAACGTCGCAGTCGTTGGCCCGTCGCCTGCTCGAATGCATCGACGCTGGAAACCGAAATGGCGGTATCGGCTTTCCCATGGACGTCGAGGCCGTGCCTTCATACCGGGCGGCAGTCGCATCGGGGCTGTCCGGCCGGAGCAGGTTCGAGTGAGGCCAAGGCTCATGAACATAGTTCCGCCGCGTGGTCCGCGCAAAAGCCGTTCAGCCGGGAGCGTGGGGTGAGCGAAATGAAGAAAGCTGATGTAACGTGTCCACACTGTGGAGCCGGTTTCCGCCGGCTCGAACTGTCATCCGGATCCGGCACCCGAGGCGAGTATCACTGCCCGGCCTGCGACACGGTGTTGGAGCGTTTTGACGGTGACAGGCTGGTTGCCTATCGTCTGACCGTCCAGCCTTCAATTCGAGGGCTCAAGGGTTAGCGGGGGCGCCCGTCGCCCAGAGCATGGACGTGCAGCTCTCGGGGCGGAGATCTGCGATTCCGGGGCTCCAAAAGAACAAGGCCGTCGACGCAGTATACCGTCAACGACCTTGCCAGCCCCGGATATTGAAATCGGCTCACGCCATCCGGTGGCCGCAGGATGGCCCGAATTCGACGCGGGATGTGTGAACCAGTTCACAAAGTCGGGATTAATTCACGCTACCGGGCGCTCGAGATTTGGGCCCGGGCGGATCAGAAACGGCGCAAATCCAAGTTTTGACGGGTTTTTGACATTTTTGGGAAACCGACCGGCGATCGACTGTCCGCGGAAACCGTTGGCCCGATGGCTCGGACTGGCCGCCGATCCGAAGGATCAGCTCCGCGATCTGCCACGCTTGCGGTGGGCGGTCCGTGAACGCTTGCGCGGCGACTGATCGGCTGCGGACGGTTCAGTGGCCTGGGAGCTTGCGAAGGATTGGCGCAGGTTCTCAACCGCCTCGGTCAGCGCCGTGACCTGGTCGGAGAGCTTCTTGGCGTCAGCCTGTTGGGCGGCGATCTGCCGGCGGATGGTCTGCACCTGGTCCTGCAGCTCCTGCAACTGGTCGATCGATTCCTGCTGGGTTGCCTCGATCCCCCGGGTCTTTTCCGCCAGGCCTTCGGAGACTTGGGCGGTGCGGGCCTGCAACTCGCGGAAGGCAGCCGCGCGATCCGATTCGGACGTGTTGCCGAAGGCGCGCCACAGTCCGATCGAGCCGATCCCGAACAGCACGAGCACGAGCGCCACCGCGGCGATCGCGATCGGCTGGACGCCGATGCCGCTGCGCGGCTGCGAATCCTCGGGGGCTAGATCGATCATGCGGCCAGGACCGGGCATTGATTGAATGGCCCCGCATACCACAACCGGAGCGGGGCTAAAACCGTGGATTCGGATGGGGATGCGGCGGCGGTCGCAGGGCTGCAACGAAGGCTGCAACTTTGGGTCAAATTGGTTCCGGCTTTTTGCAGTGCGCAAAGCCGGCGCCGCGGCTTCATTCATGCTACCAGCCATGGTGTGAGCTCGTCCGATCGACGGGTACGGGGCAGGCGATGGTGTTCGCGATCAAGGCCGAGATACGCAATCCACAGGCCAAGACGTTTACGTTCCCGTCACAAAAGACCATGTACGGCGGCAGGCGTATTGCCGCCGGCGACATCGTTTTCCTGTTCGCGAGCGAGAACGAGGGCGGACAGGGCCTGATCGCGCGGGCGGTCGTCACCTCGGCCGAACCGGTCCCGCGGAAGCCCGGCGTCCTCAGGCAAACACCCCGCGTGAGCATCGCCGTCAGGCGCAAGGCGCTGGCGAAGCGTCGCCTCGGGCGGGCCGAGCTCAAGCGATATAGCGACTGGAGCGACGGCCATCCCGGGACCGAGCTCAACTTCAAATTCTACCGCCAAGCCACCAACAAGATCGTCGGTATCTCGGACGAGGCGGCCGCCTATCTCGGCGGCTTCTTCTAGCGTCGTCTCCCGGAGGCATTGTCCGCACCGCGAACGCCACCGGGGACCGACCCGGCTTGCCTTCGGCATCTGATGTGCTACTGATATGTCAGAAGCAAATCGACGTATGGGAGGATCGCGATGGAGTTGGCCGCGACCGGAATGACGGAACGCCAGCGCAAGTATCGCGCCACCTACCGCGAGCGCGTGGTCGGTTGGTACAATGGCTGGCTCCATGTGGTGCTGATCTACACGATCGGCTTCACGGCGCTGTACGTCTATCTCGCCAACCTGCACGACGTGCACTGGTGGGAATACATCACCATTCCCGTGGTGTTCCTGATCGCAAATTTCTTCGAATGGGCGGTGCATCGTTTCGTCATGCACCGGCCGTCAAACGTGCCGGTGCTGCGCGCGATCTACAATCGCCACACGCTGATGCACCATCAGTTCTTCACCGAGCAGGAAATGCGCTTTGCCGATCACTACGACTGGCGCGTGACGTTCTTTCCGCCCTATGCGCTCGTGGTGTTCACGCTGATGTCGATCCCGCCCGCCATCGTGGCCGGGCTCGTGATCTCGGCCAATACGGGCTGGCTGCTGATCACCACGACGACCTCGATGTACCTGATCTACGAGTTCATGCACTTCTGCTGCCACGTCGAGGAAAGCGCCTTTGTGCGCAACACGCCGTTCGTCAACACCATCCGCAGGCATCACACCGCGCATCATAACCAATCGATCATGATGGAGCGGAACATGAACCTGACATTCCCCGTGATGGATTACCTGTTCGGCACCTCCGACCTCAATCGTGGTCTGCTGGGTCACATCTTCAACGGCTACAGCACGCGATATGTGAAGACCGACATGCGACGCACGGCCCGGACCCCGCGCGTCGGTGGCATCGCCGCTCCCGCCGAATAGGAGATGGGCAAGCCCTGATGATGCAGCTCGAGCCAAATCTCGCCGCGCTCACTTGGTTCTGCCTGCTGTGGAGCGTCTGCTGTATCTGCTTCCTGCAGCTCGTCGGCATGTATCCGCTGCAGCGCCGCTTCGGCGCGGCGGTCGTTGCGGCAACGCTGCTGTGGAGCGCGCTGTTCGTCGGAACCATTGCGTTCGCCGCCGTCGAATTGCGCTGGAGCACCATCGTCGTGGTGGGCGGCGTGCTGTTCCTGTTCCTGCCGGAGCTGTTCCAGGCACTGCCGCGCCACTGGCGCGACGGACGAGCGGGGCTCGGGATATCCGGCTGCGTGATGATCATCGCGCTCGTGCTGCTCGCGCAGGTCGCGCCGCCGGCGCTACATACGTGGTTCGCCTGAGAGGAGATGCCGAATGCCAAGCCGCATCAAGTTGATGTTATCGGTGGCGTGGCTCGTCACCGCTGCATGCGGGTGTTGGTTCATGGTCTATCTCGGCCGGCAGGGCCCGAGCTACGCGGTCGCGTTCCTCGGCGTGTTCGCCACCGTCGCGATGTGGATCTTCCCGGAGGTGGTGAGGAAGGATCTCAAGACACGGCCGCCGGGGTCATGACACGATGCCGGGACGCGAGGAGAGACTGATGGCTATCTACACAGGCGATCGCACCATTGACGGCATCTCTGTCCTGGTCGATGGGCAGCCGCTGTCGCCGCACTACGATCAGCTTCGGTTGACCGACCACGGCTTCGAATGGAGCTATGAGGGGCCCGAGCCGGCCCAGTTGGCGTTCGCGCTGCTCTACGAGCACCTGAGGGACGCTGGCGCAGCGAAGGCGCTGCATGAGAGCTTCATGCGCGGTGTGGTCGCCAATTTCGACAATGAATGGGAGTTGAGCTCGGCCGATCTCGACGAGGCGGTCGCGGCGCTCAGGGCGGGACGGGCGGCGTAACGGTTCTCCGCGCTGCCCGTGCGCTGCCTCACAGCGTCGATCGCGCAAAACTTTCGATGTAATCGATCAGCTTGTCCGAAGCTTCGCCCGCCGCATCGACACGGTGCTCGACGATCGCTTCGGCGACTTCGGCATGCAGGCGGGCGGCAAGCGGCAGATCGGCCGCTTCCTTGTAATGCTGATACCAGAAGCGACGCGACAGCCCGTGCATCAGCCCCATCGCCCGGCTGGCGAATTCGTTGCGCGATGCCGCCGCTACCAAGGTGTTGAATTTCTGGTCGAGCCGCATGAACAGCAGGTCATCGGACTTGCTCGCCGCCTGCCGCATGCCGGAGGCAATCTCCGAGAACCGCGCCCGCTGCTCGGGGGTCGCCCGTTCGGCGGCCCCGCGCGCCATCAGCCGTTCCAGCTCGCGCCGCACTTCGAGCAGGCGAAGCTGAGCGCGCAGATCGATCTCCGACACAAGGACGCCGCGACGGGCGAGAATGTTCACCAGCCCATCGCGCGACAGCCGCTGTAGGGCTTCGCGGATCGGCGTGCGACCGATGCCGAGGCGGTTGGCGAGCACGAGTTCGGACAGCGCGGTGCCCGGTGGCAGTTGCAGCGTCACAATCAGCTCCTCCAACTCGGAATAGGCCCGGTCGGTGAGTGTCACGTCATTTTGGAGAAACGGTGCCTGCTTCGAGGAGCGCGACTTTTCGATGGTCGCGCCGGACTTGCGCCTCGGTCGGCTGGTTCCTGCAAGGGCAGCGCGCGCGGTACCGGATCGTTTGCTCGAATCTGCCATAGACAATGATGCTGCTGATACGCAGCAGATATGTCACAGCTCCGATGGCGGTGACAAGGCCGGCGACCAGCGCAGGGCGATTGACCTCCGGACTTCGATGATGCCAGCCGTCAGCGCGGGATGCTTTCGAGTGCCTCGGTGTGCGCCCAAAAATGGTGCGGCCAGGCTTTGGGGGAAGCCTGGCCGCGCGCGAACCGGTCTGGGACGGGGAGGGGTGGGGATGTGACCGGGTCGCGTGTTCGAGTGATCCCTTGGCTTTACTTCGAGCTTGCGGTTGCCACGGCCGGGCGATTGTCGCCGAGCGAGACCCACACATTGGGATCGCTCTGCGACTGCCGCTTCACGAAGCGGTAGCCGGTCTCGGTCCAGGCGACGATGCTCTCGTTCTGGTTATCGAGCACGAACTCGCCCTTGTTGGTCTTCACCGTCAGCACCGCGTGGCCTTCGCCCTTCTTGTCGCGGACGACCGTGATCAACAGCGCCTCGCGCGGCCAGCCGGCATCCATCAGCATCTTGCGCTTCAGGAGCACGTAGTCCTCGCAGTCGCCGTAGCCGTCGGTCGGCAGCGACCATTTCTCGACGACGCCCCAGTGATCCATGTCGGTCATCGGCTTGATCGTCTCGTTGACCCACTTGTTGACCCGCACCAGGTCGCGCCATGCGGTCTGCGACAACACGATGTCGCGTGGCTGCGTCGCGCCGCCGCGACATTCGCCCGGATTGTCGGTGCAGAATTCGACCCAGCCGATCGGCGATCGCGCAACGTCGCCCAGGCTGGCGTAGAGCACGTCGCCGGCCTTGGCCGAGACGCAAGTCGCAAACAGAATGGCGGCAACCGCCACTGCTTTCCCCTGTCCCCTGAACCCAAACATCGTGGCCCCCGTTCTTTTTGTTGGGACCATGTCTCGCACAAAGGATTTGCGCCGCCGCTAAGTATGCAAAGTAGATTTGACGCGAATACTCGTAAAAGCCTCGGCGTATTCGATCTGTACTTGAATCGAACTCGCCTAAAATTTGAAACAACTGCAATTGATTCAAATTTTATGCATTAACGCGCGAAGCGCTGGGACGACGCGATTTGTTGTCCGGGATGCTCCCGGCGTTAACCGCAAAGCGCGCGGCCCAAATGCGTTGAAGGCGGCCTCCGGTGCTCCGGAGACCGCCTTCAACGACCAAAATTCAAGGAGTAGGACGGCTTGCCGTTTTACCGGGCGGTAACGCTCTCCTCGAGCGCTTCCGCGACCTGCTCGTGAACGAACTCGAGCGCGAAACCTTCCTCCAGGTTTCGCACCACGCGGGCCTGCACCTTGCCGAGCATCACCAGCGACTTCAGCGGCGGGCGGTTCTCGGCGGCGATCGCCGCGCCAGAGAGCGAAAGGTCGATGATCCGGCAGGTCATCCGCGAGCCGTCCTCCTGCGTGAGCAGGGCGATCGGGTTGCGCGGCACGATACGGTCGTGGCGTCGATCCTCCGGCAGATTGAGGATGTCGCGGTTGGCGAGCCAGGTGAGCTGTGCCGCGAGCTTGTCGCGCTTGCGCGCGGTGGCGCCGATCGTCATGGCAAAGCCGTTGTCGATGATGCGGGTGATGCGGCCTTCGACCCGACCGATATGGTCGAGATAGGCGATCACACGGTCGCCGACATTGCCGATGCCCGGTGCCAGCAGAGCGAGGCCGCCCGGGGACATATTGATGATCTGGCAGGGAAACTCGCGCCGGTCGGGCAGCATGTAGCGGCCGAGCAGATGCACCTTCACGCGCTGAAAGCGCCGTCGCTCCTCGGCCATGGGGACGACGGAAGGTTTCTTCTGTGCAAACGACATCACCGCAACCCGACCACAGGCTTCGCCGAACGACCCTAAGGCTGATAGGGTTAACGAGCCGTTATCGCCGGGTGCATCAAGGGTAGGCCGGAGGGTTGCGGTTGAATGATGCTGGGTTGCAGGCCGCCCGATTTCATCACCCGAAATCTGAGCCGCGACCACCGACAACGACAGGAGGACAGGCCGATGCAGGAGATCCGCGTATGCACCCATGAGGGGCCGGGAACACAGCCCGTGATCCGCACCGTGCCGTGGCCCGAGGTCGGCAAGAAGGCGGCCCTGATCAAGGTCGGCGCCTGCGGCGTCTGCGGCACCGACCTGCACATTCTGAAAGGGCACTGGCCCAAGCCGCTGCCATGGCCGTTCACGCTCGGCCACGAGCTCGGCGGCGTGATCGTCGAGTGCGGGCCCGAATTCACCGAGGACTTCATGAGCAAGCCGTTAAAGGTCGGCTCCAAGGTGATGATTCCGCCCTTGATGCCGTGCGGCCGCTGCTACTACTGCATCCATTATCCGGAGAGCGCCAACAAGTGCCTGACGCCGGTCTATTACGGCCGCTACCTCGGCTTCGACAAACCTCCGCACATGTGGGGCGGTTGGGCCGAATACGTCTATGTCGACCTCGACATGCTGCCGGGCACCAAGATCTACAAATTGCCCGACGACATGTCGCTGCGGCTGGGGGCGTTGTCGGAGCCGCTGACCTCGTGCATCCGCGCCTTCAATCGCGCGACGCGCGCCGGCGGCTTCCACTGGGGCGACACCGTCGTGATCCAAGGCTCGGGCCCGATCGGCATCCTCGCGGTTGCCGCCGCGCAGGAGATGGGCGCCGGACGCGTGATCTGCGTCGGCGCGCCGGAAACTCCGCGTCTGGCGCTGGCGCGCAAATTCGGCGCGGAGGCGACGGTCGACATCGAAGCGCTGAAGACGCCGGATGAGCGCATCAAGGCGGTGCGTGACATCGTCGGCGGCTTCGGTGCCGACCTGGTGATGGATTGCTCCGGTCATCCGAGCGCGGGGCCCGAGGGCATCGAGATGCTGCGCGACGGCGGCACCTATGTCGAGATGGGCCAGTTCACCGACGCCGGCTCGATCAATACGTCCTGGCATCGGATCTGCACCAAGGACCTCAACGTGCTCGGCTCCTGGGGCTTCACCGGCAACGACTTGCCGCTCGGCGTCGACATGCTCTACCGCACCCGCGGCAAATATCCCTGGCTCGACATGCAGACGATCTATCCATTCACGGAGCAGGGAATTGCCAGCGCGGTCGCGGATGCGATGGCGATGAAGACGGTGAAGTCGACCATCGTGCCGTGGCCGGAACTGGTCGGCTGATCCCGGTGAACAGTAGGGCAATTGCATTTGGGAGAAGAACGCACTGTGGCCCATCCTTCGAGACGCCCGCCTTTGGCGGGCTCCTCAGGATGAGGTCTTGTTTTTGCGGCACAATAGTAGACCCTCATGGTGAGGAGCGCCGCTTGCGGCGCGTCTCGAACCACGAGGCCGAGGACGTGCGCAGTCGCCCAAGGCGGCATATGCGATAGCCCTGCGGCGAACAGCGGTGCTGCAAATCCTGTTGCACTGCTCCAAAAATAGTGATGCCGCGGAGGCCTCCTTATTTGCTCGCCGCGGCGGCGGCTCGGCGCTAACATGGCAATATGCAATCCAACCGGGTGCCGCCCGCGCAAGGGACAAGCGCAACATTCGCGCTGGGAAACGCGTCGGAGGACTTCGCGCTGTTCAAAACACTCAGCGCGGAGCAGCGGTTGATCGCCTTCGGTGCAATGACCCGGCAGGACCTCGTGCGCGGCCAGTTGCTGGTCGAGCAGGGCGGCCCCTCGGACGCGTTATTCCTGGTGCTGCACGGCGCTCTCGCCGTGTACAGGACCGATCATCCCGAACCGATCGCGGAGCTTCGCGCCGGCGAGCTGGTCGGCGAGATCGGCTTCTTTGCGAATATTCCGCGCACGGCCAATGTGATTGCGATCCGCGATACCAGCGTGCTGGTGTTGACGCGCGCGGCCTATGCGACGCTGGCGCAGCAAACGCCTGGTATCGTCGAGGCGCTGCTTGCCGCCCTTGCACAGCGATTTGCCGTCCAAACCGCGCGCCTGTTGCCCGCGCGGGCCTCACCCAAGGCGCGGACGGTCGCGGTGATATCAGGCGGACGCGAGGCGGCGCCGGCCGAATTTGAACACCGGTTGCGCCGGCGGCTTGCCGCCGTTGATGCGGAGATCGTCGACCTCGCGCGCCTCCAGGCCCTGTTTCCCGGCCGCGCGCTCGATACATCCGAAGTCGCCGACTGGCTCAACAGGATCGAGTATGACGCGCCGCTGGTGGTCTATTTGGGCGGCCAGGACGCATCGGAATGGGCGCGCAAAGCCATTCGCCAGGCCGATCTCGTGGTGTTCGTTTGCCGCGGCGATGCGCCCGGGCCTGATCTCACCGAGATCGAGCGCTTCGCCTGCGCGGTGCATCCCGTGTCGGCGCGACGGCTGGTTCGCGTCCACGATCGCCGGCGCCACGAAGTCAGCGGCACTGCGGCCTGGCTGGCGCGGCTGCCTTGCTTCATGCATCATCATGTCGCGCTCGAGGACGATGTCGACATCGACAGTCTGGTTCGCTTCCTGTGCGGTCGCGCGGTCGGATTTGTCGCCGGCGGCGGTGGCAGCCTGGGTACGGCGCATGTGGGAATCTACAAGGCGTTCCGCGAACGCGGCGTGATGTTCGACATCTTCGTCGGCACCAGCGTCGGTTCGGCAATGGCGGCCGGCTTTGCCAAGAATTTCGACGCCGAGCATCTCGAGCGCGGCACGCATGAGATCTTCGTTTCGAGCCGCAGCTTCCGCCGTCCGACTTGGCCGCGCTACGCCTTGCTGGATCACAAGGCCTTCGATGCGGCCCTTGCCGATCAGTACGGCCACAACTGCCGGATCGAGGACTGCTGGCGTCCCTTCGCGGCGGTGGCGACCAACCTTTCGACGCACAGTCTCGAATTGATCCGCACCGGCCTGCTCTGGCAGGCGGTGCGCGCATCGAGCGCCATCCCCGGCCTGCTGCCACCGTTCTACACCCGCGACGGTGTGATGCTGGTCGACGGATGCCTCGTCGACAACGTTCCGCTGGCGCAAATGCATCAGTTGAAGAGCGGTCCCAATCTCGTGGTTCACTTCGGCGAGCCGGCAACCGAGATGTTCGACGTCGACTATGCCGCGCTGCCGGGTCGGCTCGAACTGCTTGCGGCGATGTTGATGCCGTTCCGGAGAAAGTTGCTTCCCGCCGCGCCCAGTGCTGTCAACGTGTTGTGGCGAAGCCTCGTCGCGCATCAACGCTACGATACGCTGCCGACCACGCCGCTCGACATGGTGATGCGCCCGCCAACTCCTGATGGCATCGACGTGACCGACTTCGACCGTCATCAGGAAATCTTCGAGTCGTCTTACCGTTGGGCCCACGAGACGATCGCCGTCCAGGAGGCGGCGCATCATCCGGCTATTGCAGCCATCGTCGCGTCGGCCAAGGGCGCATATCAATCGGCGCCGATGACCACGGCCGCTTCACAGGAGGCGGTGTTGGGTTGAGGCGCTTGCAGGCGGCGGAGAACTCGATCATCGTGCCGCGGCCGGAACCGGTGAGATAGCCATGCCGGACCGATCCGGCGAGCACTGACGATGCGCAGGACCCAATGAGCCTGGCCATGACCGAGCCCTCCGAACAGCCGGCCTTATCGATCGAGGCCGTGATCCCCGATCTCGACCGGCTCGCCGCTGATCTCATGGACGACTGGAAAGTGCCAGGGGTGGCGCTGGCCGTGGTGCAGGACGGCGAGGTGACGCTGACGCGAGCCTACGGCCAGCGAGATGTCGAGGCAGATCTGCCCATGACATCGGCGACCCATGTCGTGATCTGCTCGATCACCAAGACCTTCACCGCGAGCGCAATCGCGCTGCTGCATAGCGAGGGACGGCTCGACTGGACCAGGCCGGTCC
The DNA here is from genome assembly GCF_045571475.1 of Bradyrhizobium sp. ORS 86. Classification (NCBI taxonomy): domain Bacteria; kingdom Pseudomonadati; phylum Pseudomonadota; class Alphaproteobacteria; order Hyphomicrobiales; family Nitrobacteraceae; genus Bradyrhizobium; species Bradyrhizobium sp. ORS 86. Next base: position 3,144,657 of record NZ_CP120699.1, read on the forward strand.
GCGACTATCTGCCGGAATTCCGCCTCAGCGATCCGATCGCGACCGATCGGGTCACGATTGAGGATTTGCTCAGCCACCGGTACGGCTTGCCGCGTCACGACTGGGTGCATCTTCCGGGGGATCGATCGCCGGCCGAGTTGCTGGCGCCGATGCGCTATCTGGAGCTCAGCCGCGACATGCGCACCCATTGGCAGTACAGCAACCTCGGCTACAACGCCCTGGGACTGCTGATCGCGCGCGTCAGCGGCCAGAGCTACGAGAGCTTCATCCGCAAGCGCTTCGCCGACCCGCTCGGCATGACCGTCAGCTTCTCGCTGGACGAACTTGAGGCGACCGAGGGAGCCGCGCGCGGCTATATGATCGACGGCGACATCCGGCTGCCGGGTCTGCGCCTGCCGATCCGCACTATGGCGGCCGGCGCGATTAACACGTCGGCCGCGGATCTTGCGAAATGGATGCGGCTGCATCTCGGCAAGGGCGAGGTCGACGGCCAGCGCCTGTTGCCGGCCGCGATGACGAACGAGATTCTGGTGCCGCGCGTCCACGTCGGCGCGTCTGAGTACTCTGAATTCGGCCATGGGCATTATTGCCTTGGCTTTCAGACCAACAGCTATCGCGGGGACCGGCTGGTCTGGCACGGCGGCGGATGGAATGGTTGGGGCCATCTGATGACACTGATGCCGGATCACGGCATCGGTGTTGTCGTCCTGACCAACCGCAGCGCCAGCCAGGTGCCGCCGGCGCTGACCTGGTCCATCATCGACCGGCTGCGCGGACGCGAGGCCGTCGACTGGCGTGCGCGATTCCGCAAGCAGCGTGACGACTTCATCGCCCATATGCAGGCCGATAAGGATGCGCGCGAGGCGTCGCGCCACAAGGACACGCACCCAGCGCACGCGCTTGCGGCCTATGCCGGCGACTATGAACATCCGGCCTATGGCGTGATGTCGATCGAGGAGCGGGATGGCGCATTGCAATGGTCGTGGCGTGGCATGGCGGCGCCGCTCGCGCACCGGCACTATGAGACCTTCGAATTGCCCGAGATCGTTGGCCGTCTGTTGCCGGACCGGCTCAGCATCACGTTCCTGACCGATCGCGACGGCAACATCGTCAGCCTGTCGGCACCGCTCGAGCAATTGGTGAAGGACATCGTGTTTGCGCGGCTGGCGGGCGGCGAATGCACGGATGCGGCGTTCCGGGCGCGCTGCGTCGGCCGGTTCAAGGGCGCGGTGACGCACCACATCACGCGCGATCCGGAGGGCCAACTGGTCTGGAAGGGCGATTATCAGCCCGCCTATCGGCTTGCGCCGTTGCAAGGCAGGCGCTTTCGCGTTGTCGAACTGGATGGCTTCGCCGTCGAGTTCCGCGGCGACGCGTCGACCGTGACCGAAATGGTTCTGCACCAGCCGTATGGCACCTTCATTGCCGCGCGCGCGGACGATGACGCCGCGACGGCGCAGCAACAGTGACATCCCACGTTCGGAGACGAGAATGCCTTTCGATTTGATCCTGCGCGGCGGCCGGGTGATCGACCCCTCGCAGAAGCTGGACGCCGTAACGGACGTGGCCTTCGCCGGCGGCAAGGTCGCCGCGGTCGGCAACGGCTTGAAGCCTGACGCGTCGACCGAGGTCCGCGATGTCTCCCGATACATCGTCACGCCCGGGATCATCGACCTGCACACCCACGTCTATTGGGGCGGCACCTCGCTCGGCATCGATGCCGAGGAGTTCTGCCGCACCTCGGGCGTGACGACGGCCGTCGATACCGGCAGCGCCGGTCCCGGCAATTTCGCAGGCTTCCGCAAGCATGTGATCGAGCCGAGCCAGGTCCGCATCCTCGCTTATCTGCACGTCTCGCATGCCGGCATCTTCGGCTTCTCCGACAGGGTGATGGTCGGCGAGAGCGAGGAGCTGCGGCTGATGAATCCGGTCGATGCCGCCCGCGTCGCCGACGAGAACCGCGATCTGATCGTCGGCATCAAGGTGCGGGTCGGGCTGTTCGCCTCCGGCACCTCGGGCGTCGTACCGCTCGACATCGCGCTCGAGGTCGCCGAGCAGGTCGGCATGCCCTTGATGGCGCATATCGACCATCCGCCGCCGAGCTATGAGGAGGTGCTGGCGCGCCTGCGTCCCGGCGATGTGCTGACCCATGCATTCCGTCCGTTCCCCAACACGCCCGCGACGGCGCAGGGCACGGTGAAGAAGGTGGTGCTTCAGGCGCGCGAGCGCGGCGTGCTGTTCGACATCGGTCACGGCAAGGGCTCGTTCGCCTTCAAGACCGCACGTGCGATGCTCGCCAACGGCTTCTATCCCGACACCATTTCGTCCGACATCCATCAGCTCTGCATCCACGGCCCGGCCTTCGACCAGGTGACGACGATGTCGAAATTCCTCTGCATGGGGATGTCGCTGCCGGATGTGATCGCGGCCTCGACTGTCAATGCCGCGATGGCGCTGCGCCGCCCGGAGCTCGGCAGCCTCAAGCCCGGCAGCGTCGGCGACGCCACGCTGATCTCGGTCAGGGAAGGGCAGTTCGACTATGTCGACGTGGTCGGTGAGCACCTGACGGGGAATCGCAAGATCATCGCCGAAGGCGTCGTCATCGGCGGCCGCTGGTGGCATCCGAGATAGGGCGTGCGCTTGCGAAACCCGCATCCGCTTTGTTCTCAGAAAGGCGGCTTCGAAGCTGGTTTGAATGAACGGCGGCTATGGGCCAGGAATGGTCATTTGCCTTCCGAAATCACCGATACTTCCCGGCTTCTGTTCGTTACCCCTGGTTCGTGATAATCTTTGAGCGGCGCTGCTCTATTCAAAGCGCGACAGTGAAAGCCTGATCGGGGGCGGGACATGCCAATTCAGGTGTCGAACCAGCCGGATGCCTTTCGAGACTTCGAGCGAAGCGGATGGAACGCGGTGTCCGAGGGTTACGAAGCTGTCTTTGGTCCGCTGACCGCACAGTCGGTTGATGTCACGCTCGATGCAGCCGGAGTCATTAGCGGATGTGACGTGCTCGATGTCTGCACGGGACACGGTGTGTTGGCGCTGGCTGCTACCGAGCGCGGTGCGAAGGTATCCGCGGTCGACTTCTCGGAGGCCATGGTTGCTGCTGCCCGTCGGAACGTTCCGTCGATCGATTGTCGCCAAGGGGACGCGCAAGATCTGCCGTATCCCAATGATAGGTTCGATGCCGTCATTTGCGGCTATGGCATCCTCCATGTACCCGAGCCGGACCGCGCTTTGGCGGAAATGCGTCGAGTTCTTCGTCCCGGCGGCCGCGTGGCGATCAGCGTTTGGGAACGCCCCTCGCCAGCCAATGGCTTCGGCCTTCTCTTGCGGACGGTGAAAGCTCACGGGCGTGTTGACGTCTCCCTGCCGCACGGGCCCGACTTCTTCCAGTTCGGCGATCCCGAGGATATGAAGGCCGCGCTTGCCCAAGCGGACTTCTCCGATGTCGCTGCAACTACGGTGGCTCAGACCCTGGTACTGAAAACCGCGACTGGATTGGTGAATCTGGTATTGCAAGGAGGAGTAAGGATAAGGGCTCTTTTACTTGCACAAGACAGCGCTGCTCTCTCGGCAATCAACATCGCCGTCGCTGAAGGAGTGGATCAGCTATTCCGCAAGGGCGACCGCTTCCAGGTCCCCATGCCTGCCATTCTTGGAAGTGGGGTAAAGCCGCGGCAGTAAATAGGTCCCATCCTATTTCCGATTGAGGAGCGGCAAGCTCTGGCCCGACCATGATCCGCCTGTCTTGGCGAAATGAGCCGCGCGGTTCTTTCCCGTCAGCGCGTCGGCGTCGCGCTTCGCGATCGGCGCGACGCGAATTTCTTTAGCCTGTCCCATGGTTGGTCACTGAGCTCGTAGCGCATGATTCGAGGCTCCGGTTCGCGAGTCACGGCGGGACCGTCAACCCAGAATGGCCCGTCGCGGAGGCGACAATGCTCTGAATTCACTTCAGCCTTTGGGATATTGTGGATATTGCCGGACTTGCTTCTGGCTCGATCCGGTCGACAATGACCCCAAGCCGACCTTGCGCCGTTGCTGCCGGCGAGCATAGCATGGATGCACGGCGGTGTGCACAGGGCCACTTCGATTGTGGCTGGAGGCTCACAACGTGACTGATTGGCTATCAGATAATCTTGCGGGGGGTGGCAATGACGATCTCGCATCGATTTATCGAGACAAATGGCATTCAAATGCACTTGGCCGAAGCAGGAAGCGGTCCCGTTGTGCTTCTCTGCCACGGCTGGCCGAAGTCCTGGTATTCGTGGCGACACCAATTGGAAGCACTCGCTGCCGCCGGATATCACGCCATTGCTCCCGATATGCGTGGTTACGGGCAGACGGACAAACCAGAGGCGATCGATCAATATACCATGTTGCACCTGACCGGTGACATGGTCGGATTGCTCGATGCTGTCGGCGTGGACCAGGCAGTTATTGTCGGACACGATTGGGGAGCGCCGGTCGCCTGGCACTCTGCTTTGTTCAGACCGGACCGGCTTAAGGCCGTCGTTGGCTTGAGCGTGCCGTTTCGGCCACGGGGTCCCAACCGTCCAAGCACCGTTTGGCCGAGGACCGAAACGCAACGTTGGTATCAACTCTATTTCCAGACGCCGGGAGTTGCCGAGGCGGAGCTCGAAAAGGACGTCCACCATGCAATCAAGACAACATACTTCGCCTTATCTGGCGATGCAGCGGTTGAAAATCTGGCGTCGCTCTCGATGCTCCCCGGTGAAGGTGGCTGGCTCGATGGGAAGCCGACAACCCAGTCATTGCCGGCGTGGCTAACGGAGAATGATCTCGAATTTTGCGTCGAGGAGTTCAAGCGCACCGGCTTCAGGGGAAGCTTGAATTGGTATCGTAACATTGATCGCAATTGGGAGTTGCTCGCGCCGTGGTCTGGCGCAAAGGTTCAGGTCCCGGCACTCTATATCGTTGGCGATCGAGACCTGATTAACGCATTTCCGGGAATGGACAAAACCATCCTTAACCTGAAACAGTCCGTGCCCCTGCTTCGCGAGACTATCGTCTTGAAAGGTTGTGGTCATTTGACGCAGCAAGAGCGCGCAAAAGACGTGAATGATGCGATCTTGGAATTTTTGAAGTCGTTATAGGTCGCGAACCGACCACGTCGCCGCTAGAGCGCCGTGAGTGCCCCCTTCAACCACATCAGGTAATCGCGGACATTGGGGCCCCGGAGGACAAGGCCATGCCAGACACACCATCGCGGTCCGCCCTCTCACGTCGCAGCCTCACAGTGAAAATCCAGGAGTCGCATCGGCGCCGTCATCTGAGCGCGATGAAAGCCGCGCTCATCAAGTTTGCATCGGGCGGTGTGCACAGAGCCACTTCGATTGTGGCTGGTACCTTTGAGTTCATATAGCTGTAACGGGCGCATTCGTTCCCAGCGTCGGAAAATTCAATCATAACTTGATATTCGAAAGCCGGAAGCGGGCGCGGACTATCCCTGGAAGCAGGTCGAGGTTGCGAACCGAAGGTTCAACGCAGTCTCCGCAGCTTCGCCTTCGAGACCAGCGTCACACGTGACGCAGCGAAGCCCGGTTCGTTGGGATTTCACGTCGGAACCGCAATTACGCAGACGAGACCTTCTGCACGCCAGTCAAAGCGCACCTGGCCGCCAAGTGGGCTGATCGTTCCTTCGATGAGGCGGCTACCAAATCCCTTGCGTTCGGGCGCATTTACCTTCGGACCGCCCAATTCCGTCCAGCGGATTATTAGTTTTCCATCTTCGCTGCGCGACCACGCCAACTCGATCCGGCCTTTCGCGTTGGATAGCGCTCCATACTTGGAAGCATTGGTTGCTAATTCATGCAAGACGACAGCAATCGCCTGCGCAGCGGTGGGGTCTAACACTGTTTGCGGACCCTCCATCCTAATCCGCTTGTCGTGGCTCGCTTGGAGATAAGGGGCGAGCTCCTGCTTGGCGATCGCCGAGACTTCGGCCCCTTTCCACCGTGATGCAACGAACAGCGAGTGAACATTTGCCATCGCTTGGATGCGCCCGGTGATCACTTCCTTGAGCCTGTCGCAGGTGTCAGATTGAGAAAGGTTGATGATTGCCTGGACGTTCGAAAGGATGTTCTTGCTTCGGTGCTCCGCCTCGCGAGCCAGAATGCCAATCTGCTCCTGAGCTCGTTTCTGCTCGGTGATATCTCTCGCAATCTTTGATGCGCCAACGATGTTGCCGTGGGTATCTTTGACAGGAGAAACGGTCAGGGAAATAGTGATTAAGCTACCATCCTTACGTCGCCGAACCGTCTCAAAATGATCGACTCGCTCACCTCGTCGGATGCGGGCTAAAATCTCAGGCTCTTCGCTTTGCCGGTCTTCCGGGATCACAAGTGTAATGGACTGACCGATCGCCTCGGTGGCAGAGTAGCCGAAGATGCGCTCAGCCGCTCTATTCCAGCTCGTAATAATGCCATCTAGATCCTTGCTAACGATCGCGTCGTCGCTGCACTCAACTATGGAGGCAAGTAGATTGGCCAAGCGCTTGGCGCGTTCCAGAGCCGGCTCGCGGACAAGAGGCTTGCTTTGAGATTCCGATTCGCCTTTCGGCGCCAATGGCTTCCCCCCGAAATCGACATGCGGCAGGGCGTTTGGTGTTTCAATCATAGCAGCAAGCGCAAAGGATGGAATGTCTTCGTTGGGTCAAGAACCGCCGTTGGTGGCCGAATAAAGTCCGCCTATCGCCCACCAGACAACGTGACTGATGGTCAAAGGAGGATTTCAGCTATGGGCCAACAGACGAACATCAGCGAAACGAAAGGGGCCGCCGAGTGAAGCGGCCCTAGTGTTGCCGGAGCTGGTTCGACGCTCTTGTGAGCGCCGCGTCAATCTTCTAGTCCGGTACTAGTAGTCGCAACGGCGGACCCTGCGGACCGAACCATCGTCGCGCTCGATCGTGACGGTGCGGCATCCACGATATCCGCGATCGTATCCGTAGGCACGATAGGCGGGTCGATCGTAGTCTCGGTAGTAACGCGGATAATGCGGACCCACTCTCACGCCGCCGAACGGAGTATCAACGGCAACTTGAGCTGACGCGGGTGTAATGGAGATCGGAGTGGCGATACCGAAACCAGCAACCGCCAGTACGCCAGCCAGTAACAGAGTTCTCATAACACATTCCTCCCGAATTATTACGTCGCTTTCCAACATCCCAGGTAGAGCAAAGTTCCTGCCCGAAATTCATCCAAACGCGGGCGGCTCAGACTGAGCTCGCCTGCCTCCGCTACCCAGCATGGCCGAGGCACTGGATCACCTGCGGCTCGCAGTCTCGCTTTGGCGGCCCGGCCCATCGCAATAGCGTGTCGTCCTCCATGCCCCATAATGCAGGACCGATTCATCTTGTTCCCGCGAATACGGACAGTAGCCGCCGTCGCATATTCCTGAACCGAACAAATTCCGACCGGAATGTCCGTTGAGGGTCAAAAGCCGTCGATGACAACCGATCTTGGCGATGACTGCTTCCCCAAAAGCCGAATTTGTGAGTCCACGGCTAGTCATCTCGCAAATCTTTCGCGAGCAAGAGCGTGCGCTGAACGAGGCCAAGGCGACGACGGCGCAGATGGCGCTGATGCAATCGTCGGGCGAGGGGCGCGATTCCTCGACCTTCAATGCTGCGATGGCGCTGCGCCCCCGAAGCTCGGCAGTCTCAAGCCCGGCAGCGTCGGCGACGCCACGCTGATCTCGGTCAGGGAAGGGCAGTTCGACTATGTCGACGCGGTCGGCGAGCACCTGACCGGCAATCGCAAGATCGTGTCCGAAGGCGTCGTCATCGGAGGCCGTTGGTGGCATCCGAAATGAACGTCACGACTTACAGCTCCTGCATCTGTTTGAGCTCGGCGTTGAACACGGCCTTTGGCACCTGAACCCGCTCATCGGCAAGGAGAGACCTGAGTTCGTTGGCATGAGCATCAAGTTCGCGGCTGACGACAGCCAACCGGTCGAAGAAGTCGAGATCCAGTTCGCTGTCGCGCCGGCGCATGGCGCCCCAGATGTCCCACGGCAGCAGCTCGCGGTTGTTCGGCGCGGCGATGTCGCGGATGAGGTTGCCGGCAATGACGGGAGTAAAGCTTCCAGGCTAAGAGACGACCAAACCCAGGGGTCTTCTCGTCCGCCTCGGAAAAGCGGTCGATGACGATCCGACCCTGGCCACGACTGCTTCCCCAAAAGCCGCGCGCTGCACGAAGCCAAGGCGGCGGCGGCGCAGACGGCGCTGATGCCATCGTCGGGCAAGGGGGCAGGATTTCGGAATATTAGAAATGTATTCCTGAGTTGCCCGACATGTCAAGTTGCTCGGTCGAACCGCCAGTGGCCCGCGGCTCCTTTGCATGGGGTTGTTTTTTATATTTTGCTGCGGCTGGCTGCGCGTGCCTCGGCTGCCCCCAAAGTTGATCGGCCGCGCGCGTCGCTCGCGCCGCCGATCTTACTCGGTCTTGTCGACGTTCCAGAACACCGGCGGCGCCGGGCCTTCCAGCACGCCGGTCAGCGATGTGCGCCAGGCGCTCGGCGCACGGAACTGGCCGAGCGGGATATAGATCACTTGATCATAGGCTTCCTTCTGGATGTCGGTCGCGAGCTTCTTGCGTTCCTCCGCGGAGCTCGCGCGCGCAAAGGCGTCGCGCATCTGCTCCAGCTTGGGATCATCAGGCCAGCCGAACCAGGCGCGCTTGCCGTTGGCGACGATCTGGTTGTTGACGATCGGGTTCATCGTTTCGGTGGCACCGGTGAAGGTGAAGAACATGTTCCAGCCGCCTTCCTTCGGCGGCTTCTGGCTGGCGCGGCGGCTGACCACGGTCTGCCAGTCCGTCACCTGGGCATCGACATTGAAGCCGGCCTCGCGCAGGAGCTGCGCCGCAACGGTCGGCGGGCCCTTCAGCGTCTGGACGTCGCCGGGCACCATGATCACGACGGGCGTGCCGTCATAGCCTGATGCCGCGAGCGCCTTCTTGGCTTCCGCCATGCCGTTGCCCTTGATCAGGGTCTCCGAGCCGACGTCACTGGCAAGCGGCGTGCCGCAGGCGAAATAGGCGCCGCAGATCTCGTAAAATTTGGGATTGCCGACGGTGGCGTCGAGCACGTCCTTCTGGTTCATCGCCAGCAGCGCGGCGCGGCGGATTTTGACGTTGTCGAACGGCGGGTACAGGAAGTTCATCCGGCCCTCGATCTGGAAGCCGAACTTGTTCAGTACCGCGACTGCCAGATCGGGATTGGCTTCAAGCGCCGGCAGCATGTCGATCGACGGCTGCTCCAGGAAATCGATCTCGCCGGATTGCAGCGCGTTGATCGCGGTCTGCGCATCCGGCATCGTCACCCACTCGATGCGATCGACCTTCGCCACCTTGGCCCCGGAGGTCCAGTCCGGCTTCTCCTTGCGCGGGACGTAGTCGGCATTCTTCTCGTAGACCGCTTTGACGCCCGGCTGGAATTCGGCGGCAACGAATTTGAACGGGCCGCAGCCGATCTGCTCGGCGATCTGCTTACCCGGCGGCGTCTCTGCCAGCCGCTTCGGCATCATGAAGGCGACATAGGAGGAGGGCTTTGCGATCGTCTCCAGCACCAGGCCGTATGGCTCCTTGAGCTTGAGCACGATCGTCTTCGGTCCGATGGCCTCGAGGGTTGCCGTGAACTCGGCCAGCTTCTGCGCCATGCCGTCAACCGCGCCCCAACGCTTGAGCGAGGCGACGCAGTCCTCCGCGGTGACCAGCGCGCCGTCATGCCATTTCAGTCCGTCGCGCAGCGTGAAGGTGTAGGTCAGCTTGTCGTCGGAGATCGTCCAGTCCGCCATCTGCGGCCGCACCTTGAAGCTGGCGTCGATCCCGAGCAGGGTGTCGTAGACCATGTAGCCGTGGTCGCGGGTGATGTAGGCGGTGGTGAAACCGGGATCGATGATGCGCAAATCCGAATGCATCACCGCCGTGATGGTCTTGCCCTTGCCCGCGGCAGCGGCCCGTGACGTCCATATCGCCGGCGCGGCGAATGCCGGCGGCAGGCCAGTGGCAAGCTTGAGGAGGGTCCGGCGCGAAACGTGGGGCATTCGCTGTCTCCCGATGTGGCGCAGGCGGGGTCGGTGGTGATCGATCCGTGTGTCGTTTGGCCCGGCACACATGCCGCAGCGATGGGCATGTTTCCCTAATCCGGCCCTTCAGGCAAGCAGGGCGCGTGCGGCCGGGTCCGTGGCCCGCGATTCTCACGATGTGAGAGATCGGTGACTACGGCGCGCGCCGCGGCGGGGGCCGCACAAGTCCGCATCCTGCATAGGAGCCTGCCACTTTCCACCGCAGCTCGGAGGCTGTTCCGACCCCGCCTCGCCGTGTAGGCTGTTGATCCTGCCGGCCAAGCCAGCAAGGCCAACAACCATCCACAAGGGAACGGCAGGCGAGGGAGAACCAAACAACGGCCATGACCGATATCCGATACGTAGCACCGCGCACGCTTGATGAAGCGATTGGCGCATTCGCTGCCGCCGGAAGTGCCGCCCGCATTATGGCAGGCGGGACCGACTTATTGGTGCAAATGCGCTCCGGCCTGGTGCGGCCGGGACTGATCGTCGACATCAAGAAGATCGGCGAGATGACTGAGATCACAGAAACCGCCGACGGCGGCTTCCGCGTCGGCGCCGCCGTCTCCGGCATGGCGCTCGCCGAACACAAGCGCTTCGGCAAGGTCTGGCCCGGCGTGCTCGAGGCCGTCAACCTGATCGGCTCCAAGCAGGTGCAGGGCCGCGCGTCCGCCGGCGGCAATCTCTGCAACGGCTCGCCCGCCGGCGACAGCGTGCCGGCGATGATCGCGGCCGGCGCCGTCGTCACCGTGCAGGGCCCGCATGGCCGCCGCGAGCTCAAGATCGAGGACGTGCCGGCTGGTCCGGGCCGCACCAACCTCAAGCCGGGCGAAATCCTCGTCAGCTTCGCCTTGCCGCCGCGCCCCGCGGGCTCCGGCGATGCGTACTTGCGCATGATTCCGCGCACCGAGATGGACATCGCGGTGGTTGGCCTCGGCGTCAATCTGACGCTGAAGGACGGCATCTGCACCGCGGCGCGGGTCGGGCTCGGCGCGGTCGCGCCGACCGCGCTGCTGATCGAGCCGGCGGCGCAGGCGCTGATCGGCTCGAGGCTCGATGCAGCGGCGCTGGAAGCTGCCGCTGCGGCGTGCCGCGCCGCCTGCCGTCCGATCGACGACAAGCGCGGCACCATCGCCTATCGCACCAAGACCGCCGGCGTGCTGCTGAAACGCGTCGCCGCGATCGCCGCCACGCGCGCCGGAGGGAACTAGCACCATGGCGAAACTGCACGTCACCACCACTGTCAACGGCGAGCCGATGGAGTTCCTCTGCGAGCCCTACGACACCATGCTCGACGCGCTGCGCGGACAGCTTGGCCTCACCGGCTCCAAGGAGGGCTGCTCGTCCGGCGATTGCGGCGCGTGCTCGATCACGCTCGACGATCGCCTGGTCTGCTCCTGCCTGATGCTCGCGGCCGAAGCCGAAGGGCACGAGATCAGGACCATCGAGGGTATCGCGAGCGGCGACCGGCTGCATCCGCTGCAGCAAAAGTTCCTCGAGCACGCCGCGCTTCAATGCGGCATCTGCACCTCGGGCATGATCGTCGCCTCCGAGGCGTTGCTGCGGAAGAACCCGAATCCAACCGAAGAGGAAGTCCGTTTCTGGCTCGCCGGCAATCTCTGCCGGTGTACCGGCTACGACAAGATCGTCCGCGCGGTGATGGAGACCGCCGCCGAAATGCGGGAGGCTGCCCAATGAACGTCGTCGACAACAAGTGGATCGGCCAGCGCACCATTCGCCCTGATGGCGTCGACAAGGTGACGGGCCGCGCGGCGTTTGCCGCCGACACCACCATGCCAGGGATGATCTGGGGCAAGATCCTGCGCAGCCCGCATCCGCATGCGCGGATCAAGTCGATCAACACCGCGAGGGCCGAGGCGCTGCCCGGCGTGAAGGCGGTGGTGACCTCGCGCGACATCGTCGACTTCACAGTCGAGAAGGGCGCGGTGATGCTCGGCATCCAGGACATGCGCTGGATGTGCCGTAACGTGATGGCGCGTGACAAGGCGCTGTTCCCCGGCCATCCGGTGGCGGCGGTGGCCGCGACCACGGAAGCGATCGCGGCGGAGGCCTGCAAGCTGATCGAGGTCGACTACGAGGTGCTGCCCTGGGCGATCGAGATCGACGACGCGTTGAAGCCGGACGCGCCGATCCTGCATGAGTGGAACAAGGTTGACGGCAAGCCCTCGAACATCGTGGGCAAGCTCGAGGTGAAGAAGGGCGACGTCGCGCAGGGCTTCAAGGAAGCCGACATCGTGATCGAGCGCTCCTTCACCACGCGCCCGGTGCACCAGGGCTATATCGAGCCGCATGCCTGCCTGATCTCGGTCGCGGCCGACGGCAAGACCACGATCTGGAGCTCGAGCCAGGGCCAGTTCATGGTGCGCGCGATGACGTCGATGCTGACCGGCATCCCGCAGAGCGACATCCGCGCCATTCCCGCCGAGATCGGCGGCGGCTTCGGCGGCAAGACCATCGTCTATCTGGAGCCGCTCGCGACCTTGCTCGCGAAGAAGTCCGGCCGCCCGGTGAAGATGGTGATGACGCGCGAGGAGGTGATGCGCGCCACCGGGCCGACCTCCGGCTCGAAGAGCACGGTGAAAATCGGCGCCAAGAAGGACGGCACCATCGTCGCCGCCCATGGCACTTTCTATCTCCAGGCCGGTGCGTTTCCGGGATCGCCGATCCGCGGCGCGGTCGGTTGCAGCTTCGCGCCCTACGACATCCCGCATGTGCTGTCGGAAGGTTTTGACGTCTGCTCCAACCGCTCCAAGGTCGCGGCCTATCGCGCGCCCGGCGCGCCGATCGGCGCCTATGCGGTCGAGTGCGTGCTCGACGAGCTGGCCGAGGCACTGAAGATGGATCCGCTGGAGCTGCGCCTGAAGAACGCGGCGAAGCAGGGCACCAAGGCGGCACACGGCCCGGTGTTTCCGCGCATCGGCTATATCGAGACGCTGGAGGTCGCGAAGAACCATCCGCACTATTCCGCGCCGCTCGGCAAGCTGCACGGCCGCGGCGTCGCGTCCGGCTTCTGGTTCAACGCCGGCGGGGAATCCTCGGCACAAGTCAATATCACCGAGGACGGCAACGTCGTCGTCACCACGGGTCACCCTGACATCGGCGGCTCGCGCGCCGGCATCGCCAACATCTGTGCCGAGCTGCTCGGCATCGACTACAAGCGCGTCTCCGTCATCATCGGCGATACGCAGACCGTCGGCTTCTCCAACCTGACCGGCGGCAGCCGCGTGCTGTTCGCCTCCTCGATGGTGGTGACGCAGGCGGCCGACAAGGTGATATCGACCTTGCGCGAGCGCGCGGCAAAGATCTGGGAGATCGATCCCGAAGCGGTGAAGTGGGAAAACGGCGCCGCGCATCCGGTGAGCCCGAATGCCGGCGAGTTCAAGCCGCTGACATTGGCCGATCTCGCCGAGAAGGCGCCCTCGCAGGGCGGCCCGATCGGCGCCAGCGTGCAGCTCAACACGCAAGGCGCCGAAGGCGGCTTCGGCACGCACATCTGCGACGTCGAGGTCGATGTCGAGCTCGGGATCGTGAGAGTCATCCGCTACACCGCTGTGCAGGACGTCGGCCGCGCCATCCATCCAAGCTATGTCGAGGGCCAGCTCCAGGGCGGCGTCGCGCAGGGCATCGGCTGGGCGCTGAACGAGGAGTACATCTACAACAGGGATGGCAAGGTCGATAATCCCGGCTTCCTCGATTATCGCATGCCGGTGTGCTCCGACCTGCCGATGATCGATTGCGCGCTGGTCGAGGTGCCCAACCCGAAGCATCCACAAGGCGTCAAGGGCGTCGGCGAAGTGCCACTGGTGCCTGTCATGGCCGCGGTCGCTAATGCCGTCCACAATGCGCTGGGCAAGCGGTTCTACAGCCTGCCGATGTCACCGCCGAAGGTCTCGGCGGAGCTGGATGCGCCGGTGCAGCAGGCGGCGGAGTAAAAGTCGTAGGGCGGGTTAGGCGAAGCCGTGACCCGCCCTCGCTCTATGACGTCGCATGTCGGCGAGTTACGCTTCGCTAACCCGCCCTGCGCTTTGGACGCGCGTCGCGCTCACCGCAACTCCTTCCCGAGCCGCGCAAACACCGTCTCGCATGTCATCAGATCGAGATGGCCGCCTCCGGCGTTCTTGAAGAAGGTGATGTCGTCGGCCGACAGCCGGCCGGCGATCTTGCCGCCGGCGAGGTCGTAGTGGTCGCCGAGCACGTCGCGCTCGCTGATGGCGCCGCTGGCAATCGGTTGCAGGATGTCGCCGACGCCGTCGAAGGCGGATTCGCGGCGGTCGACGAAGATGCGGGCGCGCCGCGCGGCCTCATCGTCGGCCTCGCGGGTCTCCGGCGTGAAGCCGCCGACCAGGTCGAGATGAGTGCCGGGCTTCAGGTTCGCGCCCTTGACCAGCGGCTCGCGCGAGCGCGTGCAGGTGGTGATCACATCGGCCTCGCGGGTTGCGGCATCGAGATCGGTGGCGACCTCGGCGGCAACGCCCTCGTTCGCGAGCTGCGTGGCGAGTTCTTGGGCGCGCTCCGCGGTTCGGTTCCAGATCAGCACGCGGCGCAGCGACGGCCGCACCGTGCGGTGCCCGCGCACCAGCCAGCGCGCCATCTCGCCTGCACCGACCACCAGGAGCGTCTCGACATCCGGCCGCGCGAGCTGCTTGGCGCCGAGCGCGGAGTCCGCGGCCGTCTTCCAATGGGTGATCTCGGAGGCATCCATCACCGCGAGCGGCCGCCCGTCGACGCCGTCGAACAGCACGCAGACCGCCTGTACGGCGGGCAGCTTGCCCTGCGCGAGATTGCCCGGGAAGCTGGTGTACAATTTGGTCATCATGAAGCGGCCGGCATCGACCGCGCTGCGCGTCACGAGCTGCTGCCCCTTGCCGTCGCCGAGATAGCCGTCGTGCACCGCGATCTTCGGCCGGCGGTGCGCCGCCTCGATCGCATCGATCAGGATCGGAAAGGTCAGGACGCGATTGACCTCGCTGTCGTCGACAAAATGCACGTCGTTCTCCTCTGAGCGCTGTTGCGCTCCTCGCTGGGGGTTGCCCGAGCGAGGCCCGGACTCGACCGGGATGGATAACGCGTGGGGAAGGTCAGTCAACCGGACATGCGCGCCCGTGCCGCGCTTGCTATGCTCCCGGTTGATTCTGTCGCAGGTTTTCTTAAAGACTGTGGTTGCATTCATCGTCGCCATCCTGACCTTCATGCTGCTTGCAGGCGCAGCGCTCGCGAGCATGGCGGTCTATGGGCGGCTCAAGGAGCATCATCGCACCGACGACACCAATACCTCGGTGCGGCTGGTCGCGACGCTATTCGTCACCATGCCGTCGCTGCTGCTCGGCCTGATGATGAACAACGCGGCCAACACCTATGTGGCGATCGACCGCAATCTGCATGTCTTCGCGACCGACGTCATCATGCTCGATCGCACGTTGCGACCGCTCGGCCCGAGCGCCGACGAGCCGCGGCAGCGGCTGCTTGCCTATGTCGAGCATGCGTTGAAGGACGTACCCATCGTCCGCGCCACCGAGAGTTCCGAGCATCTGCTCGATGAGGTCGGTACCAGCCTGCGCTCGCTGCGGTTCGATGACGAGCAGATGATCGCGCTGTGGAACGATGCGCGTGCGCTCTACCGCCAGTTACAGCAGCAGCGCTGGACCTTCGCCGAGCAGTCCGACTCCTCGTTTCCATCGCCGATGATCGGCATTCTCGTCGCCTGGCTGACGCTGATGTTCGCAACCCTGGGCTTTCGCGCACCGCGCAATGCGGTGGTGATCGGCGCGTATGTCGCTGCGGCGGCGCTGGTCTCGGCTGCGATCTATCTGATCCTCGACATGAGCACGCCGTTCTCCGGACCGATTCAATTATCCGACCGGCCGCTGGTGCGTGCCGCGGAGGAGATCAGGCGATAGGGCGGATTAGGCCGTGCAGCACCGTACGGCGAATTACGCTGCTGCCAACCCGCCCTGCGGCCTCACGCACGGCGCTTCAACGCCATCCCCATGCCGATCCAACTGATGCCGGCGAAGATCAGGTCGACGCTGAGGAAGATGCCGAGCACGTAGAGGCTCGATACCGGCCAGTGCGCGAGAATGATGGCGCCGAGCACGAGCGTGATGATGCCCGAAAGCGCAACCAGCCCCCACGGCGCCGCGGCGTTCATGCCGAAGGCGAGGAAGATGCGGACAATCCCCGAGATCACCAGCGCAACGCCGAGGAATAGCGTCAATGTTGCTGCCGCGAGCAGGGGATTCTCGAAGACGATGAAGCCAGCGACGACATAGAGCACGCCGAGCAGGGCCCAGAACAGGAACTTGCCCCACGATTTGACCTGGAATGCGTTGATGATCTCGGCGATGCCCGAGACGATCATCATGACGCCGACGAACAGGACGCTGACGACGGTTGCGAAGAGTACGCTGCCGAACGCCAGGATGCCGGCGATCAGATAGATCACCCCGAGCGCGACGATCCAGCCCCACTTCGTGCGGAGGGTGGACAGTCCGGATCCGAGGCTGTGGGCAGGAGGGCTGGTGGGTGAGCTGGACGTCGTTGACATGGCATCGCTCCCGTAAACTGGATCGAGCCATGCTACCATAGGTAGGCGTGACGACAAGGGCGGATGCCGGTGGCACCGAACGCGGCGCGACACGTTGATTCAATTCGTCTGCCGTGCTGCCGCGCAGCATTTGTGCAAGCGACAACATCTGATCCACATTGGAGGACGGATCGTCCGGATTGCGCAGGGACAAGCTGTCCGGTCCGCCCATCCATCCCGAGGAGGTCGACATGCCCGCCAGTCACGACAGGGATCACGTCTACAAGATGCTGGAACTCGTTGGATCATCGGAGAAGAGCGTCGAGGCCGCGATCGAGAACGCTATCAACCGCGCGTCGAAGACGATCCGCGAGATGAAATGGTTCGAGGTCGTGCAGACGCGAGGCCATATCGAAGAGGGCAAGATCCGCCACTATCAAGTGACGCTGCGGGTCGGCTTCACGCTGGAATAGCGCGGCTTCCTGGCTGCACGCTCAAATCCAGCCCCGTCATGCTGAGGAGGCCGCATAGCGGCCGTCTCGAAGCACGACGGCCTAACTGCGGCCGTGCATGCTTCGAGACGCGCTACGCGCTCCTCAGCATGACGGGGCTGGATGTGAACGCGTTGATCCACGCCGTTGCCCACGTCCCGATCACCGCCGCGACAGCGGCGCGGGTGGCGGCGGCTCGGTTGCGCCGGGGCCGAGCGAGCGCTGCACCATCACGCTGTCCGACCAGCGGCCGTAGCGGTAGGCAACGCCCGGCAAATGCGCGACGCGCGCGAAGCCGAACCGGTCGTGCAGCGCCAGCGACGCGGCGTTGTCGGCATCGATATAGCCGATCATCTGGCGGAAGCCGGCCGCGGCGCAGGTGTCGATCAACTCCTGCAGCAGCTTTCGGCCGACGCCCTGGCCGACATGTTGGTGATGCACGTAGATCGAGTGCTTCACCGTGTAGCGATAGGCGGGACGCTTGCGGAACATCACGACATAGGCGTAGCCGACGACCTCGCCATTGCGGACTGCGACCAGATGCGGCAGGCGGGTGTTGCGCAAATTCTTGCGGCGCTCGCGCAGATCGTCGGGCTCCGGCGTGCCGCTGTCGTCGACGCTTTCCTCGACGCCGCGGCGGATGTGGCGGCGGTAGATCGACAGCATGGCGTCGACGTCGCTGTCGCGCGAAGTGCGCACAGTGATCTTGTGGTCATTCTCCATTGCGTGCTGTCCGTCCGCTTATTCCGACACGACGTAGGTATAGAAACGGACCCGTCCTGACGCATCGATTTCCTTGTAGACGCCCTGGATCTCGACCTCGAAGCCGGGGAACGCGTTGAAGCTTGCCTCGAACATCCTGAGATACTCGATCATCGGCTTGCTGCGCTCCGAGAGCCGCTCGCCGGGCACGATGGTCGCGATGCCGGGCGGGTACACCACGAACGGCGTCGCCGCGATCCGTCCGAAGATCTCGTCGATCGGCAGGTAGTCGACGTCGTTGCGCACCAGGTAGCGCGAGGCCTCGCGCGGCGACATCGCGATCTCAGGCAGATGCTCGGGCAGGAATTGCTTCGCCTGCAGCGCGCTGACCCCGGCGTCGCGAAAGAAGCGGTGCATGTCGCCGCAGAGATCGCGCAAGCGTACCCCGGCATAGCGGTTCGGCCGCCGGCGGTAGAATTCGGGGATGACGTCCTCGAGCAGCGCGTTGTCGTCGTGCAGCTTCTTGAAGGCGACGAGGCCGGAGACCAGCGTGCCGGCCTTGCTGGCCTCGACGCCCGGCGTCAGCAGGAAGAGGAGGGAGTTGAGGTCGTTCTTCTCGGCGACGATGCGGTTCTCGCGCAGATATTGCGCCACCACAGGCGCGGGGATGCCATGGTCGGCATAGGCGCCGGTCGCATGGTCAAAGCCCGGTGTCAGCAGCGTCAGCTTGTTCGGGTCGGTCATGGCAAAGCCCGCGGTCAGCTCGGGAAAGCCGTGCCAGCTCTCGCCGGGCTTGAGCTGCCAGTAGGAGGGGCTGGTGGCAAGCTGGTCGGTCGAGATCGTCTCCCAGGCGACATTGTGCACGCCGCCTTCGCGCGCTACGTCGGGGATCATCACGCGGTCGGGCACGAACGGCTCGAAGAACCAGCGCCGCTCGACCCGCGTCTCGTTCTCCTCGAACTCGCGCTTCACCGCGCGGATCTTCTTGCGCAGCTCGATGCCGAGCCGGATCGTGTCGTCCCACAACACTTCGCCGGAGCGGCCCTTCATCATCTGCGCGCCGACGTCGAGCGAGGCGAACAGCGGATAGAACGGCGAGGTCGAGGCGTGCTGCATGAAGCTTTCGTTGAAGCGGCGGTGCTCCACCCGGCGCTTCTGGCCCTTGATGTGCCGATCGCGGATGTGGATCTGGGAGGCCTGCGAGAAGCTCGCGAGCTGCTTGTGGGTCGATTGGGTCGCGATGATGCCGGGTGCCTCGGAGCCGAGCTCGGACAGCCCCATCGCGAAGCGTCCCGTATAGATCGGGTGGAATTTCATGAAGCCGGCCCAGGCCTCATCGAACAGGATGTAGTCGCAGAGGTGGCCCATGCGCTTGAGGATCATCTCGGCAGAGTGGATGGTGCCGTCATAGGTGCACTGCTCCACCACCGCGACGCGGAAGGGGCGGGGCTTCTTCCAGGCGTTCTCGTCCTTGACCAGCGGGTGCTTGCGGATCGCATCGCGCAAGCTGCCTTCATCGAGCAGGTCCCAGCGCATCGGGCCGATCAGGCCCCAGGCGTTGCGCACGGTCGGGACGTAGATCGGGATGCCGCCGCCGATCAAAAGCGCGCCGTGATGGGCGGCCTTGTGGTTGTTGCGGTCGAACAGCACGAGGTCGCCGTCGGTGACCAGCGAGCCGAGCGCGACCTTGTTGGAGGTCGAGGTACCGTTGAGCACGAAATAGGTCTTCTCCGCGCCGAAGATCCGCGCCGCCTCCTTCTGCGCCCGCAGCGCCGGCCCCTCATGGGTGAGGAGGTCGCCGAGGTCGAGCACGGAATTGTCGAGATCGTCGCGGAATACCGCTTCGCCGAGATGCTCGACGAACACCCGCCCGATCGGGCTGCGGCTGTAGAACACGCCACCATTGTGGCCCGGGCAGGTCCAGAGCTGGTTGCCTTCCTCGGCATAGTCGACCAGCGCGCCGAAGAACGGCGTCTTCAGCGTCTCGGCATATTGCTTGAGCCGGCTGATCAGGTTCTTGGCGATAAAGGGCGGGGTCTCCTCGGACAGGAACACGTAACCGTCGATGAAATCCAAGACCTCGACCGGCAGGTCCTCGAACCGCTTGCGGCGGATCAGGAGGATGATCGGGAAGTCGAGGCCGCGCCGGCGCATCAGGTTGATCAGCGCGGCGGTCTTGCCTTCAAGCCCCTTCTTGCCCCAGTCGACCACCATGCAGCCGATCGCGGCGTCAGTCTGCACCGCGATCTCGGCATCCTCCAGCTTGCGGGCGCGCACCACCTCGAAGCCGGACCGCTCGATTTCGGTGATGATCTGGTTGAAGCGGATGCCTTCGAGATCGTCGGCCTCGAACACCGGCGCGGCGAACAGGAAGTTGAAGCGTTTGAAATAGTCCATGCGTGTCCTCGACGTCCATCCGGGCTGAACCTGTCGGCACAATTCATGACAGGCGGATGACAGGCGGCGGGCGCAGGACGGTAGGGCAATCGCATTTGGGAGAAAAGCGCCCTGCGGCCATCCTTCGCGACGGCTGCCTTTGGCAGGCTCCTTAAGGATGAGGTCTTGCTTTGCGGCACACTGGTAGACCCTCATGGTGAGGAGCGCCGCTCGCGGCGCGTCTCGAACCACGAGGCCGAGTACGTGCGCAGCCGCCTAAGGCGGCATGTGCGACAGCCCCGCACCGGACGGGGAGTGTGGATGAATTCAGTTCACCCTTAGCTGAAATTCTTCGCGTTTGCCTGGTGCGGCATGATGCTCGACAGTGGACGCATCCCAAGCCGGAGGGCGCCATGCTCGTACCCGCTGAAGCCAGTGTCGCGACCTATCTTGCCGCCATCGACCGGCTGGCACCGCTCGTCGCCGCGGAGCGCCAGCATTTCGACCACGACCGCAGGCTGCCCGACGCAGTCTTCAACGCGCTCGCCGAAGCGGGACTGTTTCGGCTCTATCTGCCGAGGTCGCTCGGCGGGCCGGAATTCTCCCCGTTCGATTTCATGACGATTGTCGAGGCAGCTTCCGCGCTCGACGGCTCGGTTGGCTGGATTGTCGGCAATGGCGGCGGCATGAGCCGGATCGGCGGCTATCTGTCCGCGGAGGTGGCCCGGAGCTGGTTCGCCGATCCGCTGGCCTTTGTCGTCAGCGCGACCGGTGCGGTCGGCACGGCCACCGAGGTCGAGCGAGGGTATCGTGTCAGCGGACGCTGGCCGTTCGGCAGTGGAGCTCATCATGCGACCCGGTTCATGGGGCTCGCCGCCGTGAAGACGGCTAGCGGCCAGAATGGGCCGCCGTTGTGCTGCTACTTCGACCGGTCGGAGGTCCGGGTGCACGACACCTGGTTCGTATCCGGACTGCGCGGCACCGGAAGCTGCGACTTCGAGGTGCGCGACAGCTTTGTTCCGTTCAGCCACACCCACGCGCTGGTCGATCTTCAACCCACCGAACGCGGAATTCCGTATCGGCTGCCGGGTCTGTCCGCGTTCGCCTGGACGATCTCTGTCGTTCCCCTGGGCATCGCACGAGGCGCGCTTGCGGCCTTTATCGAGCTGGCCGGGCGAAAGGCACGGCTCGGCAGCTCCGGCACGATGCGCGACAGCGAGCCCGTTCAAGACATGGTTGGCCGGGCGGAGGTCGCGCTGCGTTCAGCGCGCGCTTTGCTCGCCGAAGCCATGGCCGAGTTGATCGCAGCGATCGACGCCGGAGGCGGCCGTCTTGTCGAGGCGCGGGTGTTCCTGCGGACGGCTTGCGCCAATGCCGCGGAAAATGCCGCGCGGGTCGTCGACATGATTGCGGCCCATGCCGGCACCGCAGCGATCTTCGAGACCGGGACGCTGGAGCGGTCGATCCGCGACGTCCACGCGGCGATCAAGCATGTGGCGATGAACCCGAGCTGCTATGCTCTCGGCGGTCGCGTAAGCCTCGGCCTCGATCCCGGCACGTGGCGGTTCTAAAGGGCCGGTTTCGACTATTCATTGCGCGCCGCCGGAGGCCGCGGATATTCCAGTTGCATGGCGACGAAGTCGACCGTGCTTCGACCATAACGCGTCTCAATTTCGTGCAAGGCCCGGTCGAGTGCCTGCGCCGGCGGCGTCGTTCCTACCGGAGGGAGCAGGCGCGCCGCGGGCCAATCGGTCGCGACCTGTTGCGGATAGATGCGCAAGCCGTTGCGCGTGACCTGAACGCCGTCGGTTGCGGCAAAGGTCACCGCGTGTGAGCGGTAGGTGCGCGACCAACTGTCTGCGACCAGCGCCAGCGAAACCTCGTCGACGCCCCGCGTGAGCTTGAGGCCGAGCTGCTCCCTGTTCCAGAGGGCCAGCGTGTTCCGGATCGCGGTCAGCGCGAACGGGCGCGTGAATTTGAACGCGCTGCTGTCGTGGCGCGCATCCCAGTCGTCGACACCGATCTCGCGGGCGATCGTCTCCGCCTTGGCGCGGCCGGCGATCGCCTCGATCAGGGTGAGCGACATCGGCAGCGACGCCGAGATCCCGGTCGTCGTCGCAACGCCGCGGTCGATCACGATCCTGCGGTCCGCGACGTAGTGGATCTGTGGATGCCTGTCGCGCCAGCTCTTCAGATAGAACCAGTGCGTCGTCGCTCGCCGGCCGTCCAGCAGGCCGGCAGAGGCGACGACCTTGGCGCCGGCGCAGACGCTGATGATGACGGCGCCGTTGTCCGCCTGACGTCGGATCCATTGCATCACGGTCAGATCGTCGTCACGGCTCATCGCGGGCACGATGACGTAGTCGGCCCCATCGGGATGCGCGGCATCGAATGCTGCAATCGTCGCGTCCGGTTCGACCTTCAGCACCGGGAACAACGTCACCGCTCCCGGCTCCGTTGCCAGCGTCACAACGTCGGCGACATCGGCGCGCTTGAGGATGCCGTAAGGCATCAGATAGTCGGTGGTCTCGGTCATCTCATTGATGCCGACGATCGCGATCAACGGGCGTTGTCGCTTCGGCGGCTTCAGAGCCGCGACCGATGCGTCGTGCTCCTCCCGTGCGATCGGAGGAGGGCGCTTATATGTCGACGCGGCAGGAAGGCTGAGCAGCCAGCCGCCACCAACGATTGGAACCAGCGCGGCGACCGCAACACCACCCCATGCAAGAAATCGCCAGTTCATGATGAAGTGTCTCAACGGGTCTGCTTGGTCGTCGTCCAAGCTACCCGGCGAGTCCATCGATCGAAACGGCGTATTTCCCGCAAAAACGGACACGCGGCTGACGGCGGCCGCGTCCGTATGTAGCCCGCCTGTAGCCCGCGCGCTCATGCGCGGGCTACAGGCTGCCACAAGATCGACGCTGCCGGTCAGTAGACCAGGTTCGTGCCGGGCGGCTGCTCGAGCGCCGCCGCAAGCGAGCGATACTCAGCGCAATCGGTGCCGCAGATCTCGGCGATGCGGCGCAGATGGTATTCCGCCTGGTCGCGGTTGCCCTGTTCGATCTGCCAGAGACCATAGTAGTTCCACGTCAGCACATGGTTCGGATCGGCCTTCAGCGCGCGTTCGTACCAGACCTGCGACTGCTTGTAGTCGCCGAGCTTGCGATACGAATAGCCGATCAGATTGGCGACGTTCGGATGATCGTCATGACCGAGCGCATGGAGTTGATCGATCGCGGCGGCGTAGTCGTTGCGCTCGTAGATCGTCGCATAGGCGGCGCGGTAGCCCTCGCGAAACGCGGGGTCCTCGAAGCCGGATTGCTTGGCGGGCTTTTTGGTATGTGTCGCCTTCTTGCCTTTCTGCTGTGGGTAGGTCGGCGCGGTTGCCGGCGTGTCGTAATGCGACCCGTAGGGATCGCCTCCACCTCCTCCGCCGCCACCTCCGCCCCCGCCGCCGGCTGCCATGGATGCCTGCGGCGGGAAGAGGGCGAGCGGCACTGTCAAGCATGCTGCAAGTGTTGCGAGCTTCATCGGTGACTTGATCATGCGCACCTCCCGATACGAACAGGCCGTCATGGCCTGAAGCACTAAACTCCCCATCGCGGGAGACATTCCGGCTCGACTCAAAAGATTGTTCTTGTTGCAACGAATGCGACAACCGCACTGTCGCGGTGGGTGTGTGCAGCCTGACCGTGGCGGATGCTGTCTTCGTATCGGCAAAGTTCGAAGCTAACATTCATGTTAGGTTTCGCGTTGCTGGAACGCGGCTGTCCGGAAACTGGGTCGGGGGCGTACCGCCTTCGTACTAAGCCGGCTCAACGACGGCCGAGCGGGAGGTAATCCAGAATGTCGCAACGTTTAGAGCGCTTTGGCTGGCTCAATCGGGATAACCTGCACAGATGAGTGCAATGAATCGAGCCGCGTTCGTCTCGAAGGGTGCGCATTTGGTTTCTGAACGCGACCTGGAGGCTGCGCTTGAGTCCGTCCGGGACCGAGCCGCCGGGGCGGCCGAGGGCATCTTCGGCCCGGCCTCGATCACCTGGCAGATCGACAGGGAAGCCGTCATCTTTCTGGGCGCCGGTCGGGCCTTGCTCCTTCAGCTCGCGCATCCCTGGGTCGCTGCCGCGGTGGCCGAGCACTCGCGGACCTTTGCCGATCCGATCGGCCGCTTCCATCGCACCTTTGACGTTGTGTTCACGATGGTGTTCGGCTCGCTCGACAACGCTCTTGTTGCGGCCAGACACCTGCACCACCGCCATACCGCGATCGTCGGTTGCTTGTCCGAGGCGATCGGCCCCTACGCAAACGGCTCTCCCTACCGCGCCAACGAGGTCGCAGCGTTGCGCTGGGTTCACGCGACTCTCGTCGACACGGCCCTCATCGTGCACGACCTGATCTTGCCTCCGCTCTCGGTCGAGGAGCGCGAGCGGTATTGGGCAGAAAGCCGGCTGTTTGCGGCATTGTTCGGGCTGACGTCGGCTGACCTGCCGACGGACTGGGACTCGTTCGCCACCTACACGGCGGCCATGATGCAATCGGATACGTTGTCGGTCAGCACCGCGGCACGCGAGGTGGCCAGCCAAATCTTCGCCGGAGGACGCCCTTGGCTGCGGCCGCCGCGATGGTACCGGGCGCTGAGCGCCCAGCTCCTGCCGGACCGGTTGCGCACCGGCTTCGGATTTGTCTTGGACGAAGGTGACAGGAAAGCCGCAGAACGCGCGCTTGCATGGACTCGCCGCCTCTATCCAAAAATTCCGACCCGCCTTCGGTACGTCGGTCCCTACCAGGAAGCCCAGGCGCGACTGCAGGGCAAGCTGCAGCTCGGCTGGGCAACCCGGTGTCTTAACAGGGCCTGGATCGGCCGACCTCAACTGGATCATCGCCGGAGCAGGTGAGGCCGTCCCGGACGCGATCTGCGGCAAAGGTCTCGCGCTGCAACGGTGCCGTTTCGCCAGGTCGGGTCACGCTGTCGGCGACGGTGCGTGATATTCGGTCGCAGCGGTTTCGTCGGTCGAACCGGCGCCCAGCGAGGTGAACACCAGGGTGAGGACAACGGTCAGGCCGAGGTTGACGATCACGGCGTAAAGCGCCGCGTAGCCTGGAAAGGTGAAGGTGCCGATCGCAAGCGCGTAGGTCGGCATCAGCTTCGCCGCGATGAACATCGCCGTGCCGGTTGCGATCCCGGCAGCCCAGCCGATCAGCAGCGCCCAATCATTGAACCAGCGGGTATAGACGCCGAGCATCACCGACGGCAGCGTCTGGATAATCCAGATGCCGCCGAGCAGTTGCAGGTAAATTGCAAACTTGGACGGCAGGAAGAGGATGAAGGCGAGCGCGCCGAACTTGACGATCAGCGACACCCACTTCGCCATCTGCGCTTCCTGCCGGTCGGTCGGCTGTCGATTGATGAACTCGCGATGAATGTTGCGTGTGTAGAGATTGGCCGCGGCAATCGACATGATCGCCGCCGGCACAAGTGCGCCGATCCCGACGGCCGCGAACGCGATCCCCACGAACCATGACGGGAAGCTGTGCAGGAACAGTGCCGGCACCGCAAAGTTGTTGCCGAATTCCTTGAAGCCGGCCGCATATTCGGGACGCTCGCTGACACCTGCCGCGATGGCGAAGAAGCCGACGAGCGCGAGCAGACCGAGCATGAACGAATAGCCCGGCAGCAGTGCGGCGTTGCGGCGGATGGCGCGGCCGCTGCTTGCGGCGAGGATCCCGGTGATGGAGTGCGGATACAGGAAGAGCGCAAGCGCCGATCCCAGCGCCAGCGTCGCGTAAGCCCCATACGCGCCGGTGGTGTTGTCGCCGGGAACAGCGAGCAGCAGCTTCGAGGCCGGTACCGCCGCAAAGATCTTCTCAAAGCCGCCCAGTTGGATCGGAACGACGACGACTGCGGCGAATGCCGTCAGATAGATGAGGAGGTCCTTGACGACGGCGATCGAGGCGGGCGCTCGCAGCCCGCTCGAGTAGGTGAAGGCCGCGAGGATGATGAAGGCGATGACCAGCGGCAGATCACCGGCATAACCCGTCCCCGAAATGCCCAGGCCTCCGATCACGACCTGCAGCCCGACGAGTTGCAGCGCGATGTAGGGCATCGTCGCGACGATGCCGGTGACCGCGACAGCCAATGCAAGCCAGCGGTTGCCGAAGCGCCCGCGGACGAAGTCGGCGGCGGTGATGTAATTGTGCCGGTGACAGACGTACCAGAGCCGCGGAAAAGCCAGCAGGAGAATAGGGTAGGCGACGATCGTGTAGGGGACCGCGAAGAACGCAATCGCGCCGGCCCCAAAGGCGAGCGCCGGAACGGCAATGAACGTGTAGGCAGTGTAGAGGTCGCCACCGATCAGGAACCAGGCAACGACGGTGCCGAAACGACGTCCGCCGAGTCCCCATTCATGCAGGAGGTCGAGGTCCCCTTGGCGCCAGCGGGCTGCGGCAAAGCCCAGCCAGGTGATGAAGGCAAACAGTGCCAGGAAAATGATGAAGGCGGTCCAGTTCACGTTCTGCACGGCACCCTCCCGGTTAGCCCTCCCGGTCAAATCTCCACGTTACCTCGTCGTTGTCTTCCCGTTTTGGCGATACGTCCCGGCGTCGCTTTGGCGCTAGTCATCAGTCGCAAAGTAGACAATTGCGGTCAGGACGGCTCCGATGATGATCCAAAGAAGCTGGTACCAGTAGAAGAAAGGCATGCCGATCCAGGATGGCTCGGCTCTGTTGTAGAATGGCGGCCAGAGCACTGCGATGAATTGAATGAGAAGGAGCAGGTACCACCAGCTCCAACTCCATTCCGTGCGTCGGATCTGTTGATTCATGTTTCCTCCTCGGAGGAAGCCCGGCTCCTGATGACGTTGCGCTCGCCGGCGCGATTGCCGCGCGGTTCGAAAATGCGAGCCGATCAACCATCTTGCAGCATCCGCGAGCCGGAAAGCGATCCACGGCAGCGCGCAACGGCGGTTCAATATATCACGCTGGCGCTAAACTTTGGTTCCAAATCGACGTCATGTCGCTGGCAAGAAGCGGCACCAGGTCCATTCGCTAGTGCAGCATCGTCTTGCGTGTTATGGACGACTCGTTGCCGTGCTCACAGGGGATATGGCACGCGCGGAGGACAACGACAGCGAGGCCATGAGCAAGGTCGACCTCTCCGACGTCTATCGAGACTATATTGCCTGCCTCAACCGACAGGACTGGTCGCTGTTGGGACAGTTCGTGGACGATGACGTGTGCCACAATGGCCGGCGGATCGGCCTGTCGGGCTACCGCGCGATGCTGGAGCGGGACTTTCGCGACATCCCGGATCTTGGTTTCAATATCGAGCTGCTCGTCGCTGATGCGACGCGGGTTGCGAGCCGGCTCGCATTCGATTGCGCGCCGAAGGGCAAATTCCTCGGCCTCGACGTCAACGGCAAGCGCGTCGCCTTTGCCGAAAACGTGTTCTACGAATTCCGGGACGGCAAGATCGTGCAAGTCTGGTCGGTTATCGACAAGTCCGCGATCGAGGCACAGCTCTAAAGACGTATACGCATCGGCGTGAGGTCCGCTTGACCCTGAAGGAGCGACATGGAAGCCGGCGCTCGTTCAGCGGCGGGGCCGCTCCATGCCCGCACGCTTGATCGCCGCGAGCAGATGATCGCTGTCCAAGGACAGAAAATCGATCAGGCGCCTGGCTGCTTCGGGCGCCTCGGAGTCGCTGACGATCGCGGCTGTGAAGGTTTGGACAAGCTGCAGATTCGGGGGCAGCAAACCGACCATTTCGATGCCGGTCTCCTGCACCAGCTCGCTGGTCGGCCCGATCGAAAGATTTGCCTTGCCCGCTCTAAGAGCTTCAACCGCTTCGGTCCCGCGAGCCTCGAGCGTGAGCTTGACCGTATCAGGCAGATTCAGCTTTGGGAAAACCTTGTCGCGGACGTACTGCCCGCTTGTGCTGCTTGGCACCACCACCTGGCCGGCGTCGATCAAGGCTTTCTTGAGAGCGGCATCGGTGCTGATGTCCGGCTTGGGAGTGCCCGACCGAACCGCGGCGGCCAAGGGAGCCGTCGCCAGTCCGGCGTCGGACCCTGCACGAATCCGTCCGTCTTCGATCAGCGTCCGAAGTCCCTCTCGCGAAAGGATGACCACGTCCGCTTTGGTGCCGTTCGCAAGCTGGTGCCTGATCGTTTTCGGACCGGTGCCCTCCGACGCTCCCGATCCGGTTTCCACCTTGATGGCCGTACGTCGCTCGAATTCGGGCAGCACGTCCCGGTAGACCGCAGCGAAGCCGCCTGAAATGATGACCTTGATCGTGTTAGGGGCATCGGCGATTGCCGGCGTCGATGCGGCCGCAGTGGTGGCTTGCTCGGTCATTGCGCTTCCTTCGATGTCAGAGGGAAATTAGCGGCACCAAGCTGACGTTGCCAGCCAGTGGGCCATCAGCGACTGTTGAGTAGGGTAGCTTGACGTCATCTCGGGCACGCCGCGTGAGCCGTCGAGGCTCAGCTTCGCGCCACCTTGCCTTCGAGATCAACGTTGCGCGTCTCGGCCGTCGCGATGATGGCATAGATGGCCAGCGCCGCATAAGCCATCACCAGGAGCCCGATGTAGATATAGGCCTGATGGATCCCAAAGGTCTTGAGAATGAGACCGGCGAGGATAGGGATCAGCCCACCGCCATAGACCTGCGCGATCTGATAGCCGGCGCTGGCGCCGGAGGCGCGGTAGCTGGTTGGAAAATTCTCGGTATAGAAAGCGGGGATCGCGCCATAGCCAAATCCAAAGACGAAGCCGAAGCCGATGATTTCGCCGACCGCCGCGAGCAGGAAGCTGCCGGTATTGACGAGAGTGAAAAAGGGAATCGCAAAAGCCAGAAGGACGACCGCAGCAATCAGCAGCACCGCCCTGCGGCCGATCAGATCGGCCAGCCAGGAGCCGATGATCATGAAGAGCAGCATGAATGCTGCTGCGATGAGCCCGATCTGCTCCGGCTCCGATCCGCTAAATCCGACGGCTTTCATGTAACTCGTGCCAAACACGAAATACAGAAAGAAGGCGCCGCCGAACATGGCATTGACCAGCGACGTGCGCAGGATGACGAGCGGCATGTCGCGCCAGACCTGGGTCGCCGGATATTGCAGCACGTCGGTTGTCGTCCTGTGACGCTCGAACACGAAACTGTCCTCGGTGCGGGTTCGGATGAAGATGCCGACCACCGCGACCAGGAAGCCGAACACAAAGAGGATGCGCCAGCCCCATGCCGAGAAGGCCTCCTGCGTCATCAAGGATTTCACGAAAATGACCGAGCCGAAGCCCAGCAGCAGGCCGATCGGGATCGCGAAGCCAACCCAGGCGCTCCAGAAGGCCCGAAAGCGCGAGCGCGCCGCCTGTTCGGCGACCCAGGTCGAAGCGGTTCCGAATTCGGCGCCGAAGCTGATGCCCTGCACCAGCCGAAACAGGATCAGGAGCAGGGGCGCGGTGGTGCCGATCGTGTCGTAGCTCGGCGTGAGCCCGATCAGGAGCGTGCTGGCGCCCATCAGCCACAGCGCATAAACCAGCGCGTCCTTGCGACCGTAGCGATCGGCGAGGTGGCCGAACAGATAGGCGCCGATCGGACGTATGATGATGCCGATGCCGTAAACACCGATGGCGGCCGCAGCGGCCGCGAGCTCGGGGAGCTTGAAGAAGACATCACCCCAGACCGTCGCTGCAATCACGCCGGTCACGAGGAAGTCATACTGCTCGATGATGGAGCCGACGATGCTGGCAAGCGCAACCTTGTAGATCTGCCTCTGGCTCGGCCCCGCATGTTCGCCGGTGTCAGCCAAGCTCGTGTCCTCCTTTGCCTGCGCATTCGTCATGAGCGGTCGTGGTCACACGGCGGAGCGGACGGGCGTTCAACGTCGCAGCCGGACTTGCCGAAGTGCTGCATATGCACGGCGTGAGATCAGTTTCGGGGTGACGTGTTTTGGCATCTCGACAGCCCTTTCGGACTGCGGTGCCCCCGCATCGATCTGACGTCGGCTACACTGATACAAAGCCAATGCACGCTGGCGCGTTCGGTTCCAGCCGTGATTGTCGGGCTGTCGATATCCCTACGGCCAATCATGTTCAGCGGATCATCACGATGAGCGTTGAAAGTTCCCGCCTCTGGCATCCTGCAGCTTCAGATGGTTATGGCTAGTCGGATGCTGCGGCGTGCGCGCTCGCCTTCAACTGGCAAAATTGCGAGGAGGTCGCCTGCAGCCTCGCGGCTCATTCATAACGTCCACTAATGATTCCAATCAATTTCTATCACCTAATCTTCAGCGTTCGAAAGATTTAGGTTCAGCGTGGTCGGCCGGACGAGCAGTGGCAAGGAACGCCTTTCGTCCATGCCGAAATCCGGCCGTCGAGAACAACCTCGGCGGCTCATGCGTGCCTTGCTCGCGGTGTAGCGCGAGAAACCTGAGATCGGAACAGGCGAGCAGGCCCCTTGATTTCGAAGGGGCCGAAACCAATCCCGGGGCCCGCAAGTGACCACCGAGCGGATCGAATGATCTTGCAACATGAAGTGAGGAGTTGGATGAACCCGATCTATGACTTCAAAGGACAGGTGGCCCTGGTCACCGGTGCCGCCAAGGGCATGGGACTGGCAACGGCGCGGATGTTCGCCGAAAGCGGCGCCTCCGTGGTTCTGGCCGACCTGGACGGCGATCTCGCCGCGAAGGAGGCCGAGCGGATCGTCCGGGACGGCGGCACCGCAATTGGCTTGGCCTGCGACGTCGCCGACGAGACGCGGGTGGCGGCGATGGTCGACCGCGCGGTCGCAGAGTACGGACGGCTCGACATGGCCTTCAACAACGCCGGCATCCAAGTGCCGCCATCGGACGCCGCCGAGGAGCCGATCCAGCATTTCGAGCGCGTCACGGCGGTAAACCAGCGGGGGGTCTGGGCCTGCATGAAGCATGAGCTGCGCGTGATGCGCGATCAAGGCAGCGGCGCGATCGTCAATTGCTCTTCCTTGGGCGGTCTCGTCGGCCTCCCGCAACGCGCAGCCTATCACGGCACCAAACATGCCGTGCTCGGCATGACCAAGAGCGCGGGTGTCGAATATGCTCCGCGCGGCATCCGCATCAACGCGGTCTGCCCCGGCACAATCGACACGCCGATGGTCGCCGACATGCTCAAGGGCCAGGCCGACGCGATGGCCGAAATCATGAAGCAGCAGCCGATCGGCCGCCTCGGCCGGGCCGAGGAGGTCGCGGCCGCCGTGTTGTGGCTATGCAGTCCCGCCGCCAGTTTTGTCATCGGCGTGGCCCTGCCGGTCGATGGCGGCTTCACCGCGCACTAAGGATCATACCAATGGGTGCAGCATGGTAGACGGCTTCGAAGGAAAGGTTGCGCTTGTGACCGGCGCCGCTGGTGGCATTGGTCTGGCGACGGCCAGGGCATTTGGTGTTGCAGGCGCGTCCGTGGTCGTTGCGGACAGCAACACAGCGTTGCTCGAAGCTGCCGCTGATGAACTGCGATCCGCGGGTCATGAGGTCCTTGCCATCGGCTGCGATGTCACGGATCGCGGCCAAGTGAACGCAATGATCGAGCAGGCGATCGAGACTTACGGCAAGCTCGATGCAGCTTTCAACAATGCGGGCATAAACTGCGATGGTGCGCCATTGGTTGAAACGGAAGATGCCGAGTTTGACAACATCATCGATGTCAATCTGCGGGGTGTGTGGAACTGCATGAAGGCGGAGCTTCGCCACATGACCGCACAAAGGAGCGGCACAATCGTCAACTGCTCGTCGATCGGCGGGATGAGGGGCTCCAAAGGGCGCGCCGCTTATTCCGCCAGTAAATTCGGAGTGATAGGTCTGACCCGCGCCTCCGCACTCGATTATGCCGAGAAGGGCATTCGTATCAACGCCGTATGCCCGGGCATTATCGGCAATACGCCGATGGCGAAGCGGGTCACAAAGGACAATGATCCAGAGATCGTCAGGACGTTCATAGCAGCCGAACCGATCGGACGCCTCGGCGAACCTGAAGAAATCGCTGCCGCTGTTCTATGGTTATGCGGCCCAACGGCAAGCTTTGTGGTCGGCCATGCCTTAACCGTCGATGGAGGTATCTTGGCCTAGCACCAGAGCAGAAAACGTCTCGTTGGTCATCGACCCAAGCACGACCGCTTCGCTTTCAGAAGCGGACTTTTATGAGTACACGTCTGGCGCGCGGTGACGCTACTTGTGCTCGAGGTGCCAGGCGCCGTCCCAGTCCGCGGCCGGCGGGTTTTGCCGGAAGCCCGCAACGCGCGCTCTCAATGCCGTCGAGGGACCGTCGCCGGGCACAGCTTCAAGCGCGGCGGCGAAGGCGCGCTCGGCATCATCCCAGCGGCGTTCGCGGTAGGCGGCCAGACCCTCGGCATAGTGCTGTCGTAGCAGCGTCTGCGCCGGCGTGAGCTCGTCCTTCCTGGCGATGATCTCGAACACGGTCTGCGGCTGGCTCTGACCGACCACCACCAGACGATCGACCTCGCGCAGCTCGATTGCCGCCGCGCAAGCGGCCGCCGTCGCTTCCGAGATCAGGGTGCGGCTGCCATAGACCTTGTTGGCGCCTTCCAGCCGCGAGGCGAGGTTCACGGTGTCGCCGAGCACGGTGTAGCTCATCATGAATTCGGAGCCGATGCTGCCGACCAGCGCTTCGCCGGTGGCGATCCCGATGCGGATGTCGCAGTCGGCCGGGATGGCGCGGACCCCGAGCAGTTCGGGCAATTCCTTGCGAAGCTGCGCAACGTGTCCGATCATGTCGAGCGCGGCCAGTGCTGCGAGCTCGGACTGCTCAGTCTCCTCGACGAAGGGCGCGCCCCAATAGGCCATGATGGCATCGCCGATATATTTGTCGATGATGCCGCGATGGGCGTGGACCGGGGCCGACATGGTCGAGAGATAGAGGTTCATGATCTTGACCAGCCCGCGCGGCGTCACGCCCTCGCTCAAGGTGGTGAAGCCCTTCATGTCGCAGAACATCACCGTCATGATGCGCCGCTGTCCCTCGGTGGCGGCGATCGCCGGTTGTTCGAGCAGGCCTTCGGCGATCCGCGGATTGATGTAGCGGCCGAAGGTTTCGCGGATGCGCTGGTTGTGGCGCAGCGTCTCGATCATGCGGTTGAAGGCGGCCGAGAGCTGGCCGATCTCATCCTGTGTCGTGATGGTGATGGTGCCGTCGAGACGGCCGGCCTCGACCTCGCGGGTGCCTTCCAGAAGCCGCATCACCGGGCGCGTGATGCCACTGCCGACCAGCATCGCGAACACGAAGCCGAGCACGGCGGCGATCGCGGTGACCACCGCCGAGACGATGATGGCGCGCTGCTGCGCGGCCATCACGGTCTTGGCGCTGCCACCGACCTGGGCCAGCATGTCGGCGCGGATGCCTTCGATCCTGGCGTTGAACTCGTCGCGCAGGGCCTCGGCATGGAGCATCGTCTTGCGCGCCGCGGCGAAATCCTTCGCGTCGAGCTCATCGAGCAGCGCCTGGTTTTCGGTGTTCAGCCGGACCAGCAGGTCGTTGAGCGCATTGTCGATCCGGTCGTCGATGCGTCCGAGCGCGGCATTGTCCGATGGCGTCGAGGGATCGTCGATGATGGCTTCAATCAGCTTGCGCGCGGCGTTGGCTTCCTGGGTGATCACCGGATTGATCTGATCGAAGGTCTTGCGCGCGGCAGCGTAGCTTTCGTCCTCCGCCGATCCCTGCATCTTCGCCATCATCATCCGCCGCATCGCGAGCGAGCGTTCGAGCGAACGGACGTTGACGCGGGCGAGATGGGCGTAGGCGGGAATGTAGCGATTGGTGAGCTCGCCGAGCAGATGGCCGACCCGGCCCGCCATTACCATCGACAACAGCGATGTCACCACCGCGAGGATGATCAGCCCCGCGGCGATGCCGACGATCTTCTGCCTGATCGATTTCCGAAACATGCGCCTCGCGCCCAGCCCTGGCCGCAGCTCAAACCGGCAATCCGTCATCGCGGCGGAACAGCTAATAAAGTTCCGTGGCTCGCCGCGCAAGGACGGATCTCCCCGGGGGCCCGACCGAAACGAGAGCGCAAATCGCCCCTAGCTATGATTTGCCGCAAAACGAAGAGCAAAGCTCGGACAGATCATGTCGCGAGAACGCGAACGTATGACTCACAAATCGTACCGCACACTCACGGTCGTCCTGGCGAAAGCCAGGACCCGTTACCCCAAATGCTCGTTGTTGCGCGACGCTGGGATCACGATCCCGTTCATAGCCACGGTGGTGGTTATGGGTCTTAGCTTTCGCCAGGACGACGAAGGGGGGAGTCTCGTTCACCGCAAGGGCCGCGGACCATGGGACGAGGGCGACCGGTGGCGAAATCTATGCAACTATCGCAAGCCCTCATAGACCATCATGCCACGGGCGATCGCGAGCTTGCGCAGCGCGCGCGGCACCAGCCGTTCCGGAGGATGCAGGTAGCGCCAGGAGGTCAGCACCAGATCGTGCAGCGTGGTGGTGTTATCCTCGAACGGTGCGAGCAGGCCGGTGAGGCTCGCCGGCACATGCACGCGGGCGGAGAAGGGGAGCAGCAGCAATTCGAGATGCGCTCGCGCGCCGGTCTCGGTGGTTGCGGTGACGCCGGCGATGGCCGGGAGCGTCTCCTCGGCAACGCAGGTGATGATGTCTTCGATCTCGCCGCGGCTTTCGCTCGCAAACAGGGCGGCAAAGCTCCGGTCCTTGAGGTCGCATCCGAGCAGGGCCGAGATCCGGGTGCCGGCGACCCGGAAGGGATAGCCGGCCGCGCTGTCATAGGACAGCACGAAGATGTCGGACAGCAGCTCGCGCACCGCGGACGGCTCGAACTCGCTCCGGTCGGGTGCGCGTGCATCGCCGCGTTTCGCATTCCAGTAAGCGAACAATTCGCGGCTGGAGCTGTGTTTCATCTCAAGAACCTTGCCCGGCGCCTGCCTCGGCGGGACACATCTGTCCCGGTTTCGTGCAGATGCGTTCCCTTCTCTGTTGTGCAGGGAAGGCTGTGCAGCGTCCATGCCGCGGCCTGGTTTTTGGCGGCTTATCGCCAGCTTTGCGTCGTTAACGTAAATTTAACTATAGGCTTGGCGATGGCCGGAACCCGGCATAGGGTCTCCGCATTCCCGTTCGCGCCGGTTCGCTCCAAGGGCAGCCGGCGTACACATACAGGTGGCGTCAAACAGTTTGGTCGTCGCGCCGGGAGGGGCGGGGACGCATTCTCGATCCCCTCTCGGGTCGCGATAAGATCAGCGGAAGCAAGGGAGGGTGTTCTCAGCGCCCTCCCTTTTGCGTTTGTCGCGGCTTTGCACCGGTGCTGCGTGGCATCCGGGGGCCGCGGGTTGACCGATTTCGGGATTGTGCACTTGCACAGCGGTCGGAAAGCCGCCTATCTGGGATTCAACGCGCATCGAGGTCGTCGATCCCTTGGACTCCCATCCCGAAGCTCCGCTCGAGCAACCGCCGCCACCGGAGGCGCCGCGCGAGCCGATCCTGACGTTGCCGCCGGCACTCACCGCCTACATCCTGCTGCTCGCGGTGATCCATTTGCGGGTGCTGCTGCCGCCGGAGATGGAGAACTGGACGATCGACGTCTTCGGCTTCATCCCCAAGCGCTACGATTCGACGCTGCTCGACATCACCTTTCCAGGCGGCGCGGGCGCCAAGGTCTGGACCTTCGTCACCTATTCGCTGCTGCACGCCAATCTGACCCATATCGGCTTCAACGTGCTGTGGCTGCTGCCGTTCGGCAGCGCGCTGGCGCGGCGTTTCGGCGCGCTAAGGTTCTTCGTGTTCATGGCGGTGACGGCGGCCGCCGGTGCGCTGGCACATCTTTTGACCCACGAGCATGCGATCGCGCCGATGATCGGCGCTTCGGCGTCGGTGTCGGGGACGATGGCGGCGGCGATCCGCTTTGCCTTCGTGAAGGGCAGCTTCCTGTCGTTTAGCCGGGGCGATGCCGAGGCGGCCGCCAAGGTGCCGGCGCTGTCCCTGTCGCGGGCGCTGCGCGACGGCCGCGTGCTCGGCTTCCTCGCGGTCTGGTTCGGCGTCAACATCGTGTTCGGGGTCGGCTCGATCGCGGTCGGGGGCGACGACGTCAGCGTCGCCTGGCAGGCCCATATCGGCGGCTTCCTGGCCGGGCTGGTGCTGTTCGCGCTGTTCGATCCGGTCCCGCGCGCCGAAGGCGATGCTGCCGATGCGTCATCGGTGGACCAGTCCGGCCGCGTCTGATTGCCGCTTGTGGCTCGGGTCGAATTCATCCATCATCTTCGCGATGCAAGATAAGGTAGGCTGACAAATTTGCAGCGCTGCCGTTGACGCGCCCCGGAACCGAAATCGGCGCGGAACTGTTGATTGAAGGCTCTGGCGAACAGGCTCGATCCCCGAAGGGGAGACGAACGGATTCAGGGAGGCGACAATGACGGTACGTTCCATTCTTGATGCAAAGGGCCATCAGATCGTCAGCGTGGAGCCGGGCGCGAAGCTCGCGGCTGCGATCAAGCTGCTCGGTGAGCGCAAGATCGGCGCGGTGCTGGTGATGGATCAGGACCGGATGGAGGGCATTCTGTCGGAGCGCGACATCGTGCGCGTGCTCGGCCAGCGCGGCGCCGCCGTGCTGGATGAGCCGGTGAGCGCGGTGATGACGAAGAAGGTCGTCAGTTGCCGGGAGACCGACACGGTCAGCGGGATCATGGAGATGATGACGACGGGCAAGTTTCGCCATCTGCCCGTGCTCGAGGGAGGCAAGGTGGTCGGGCTGATCTCGATCGGCGACATCGTCAAGCGGCGCGTGCAGGAATACGAGCACGAGCAGGAGGCGTTGCGCGACTACATCAAGACGGCTTGAGGCGCTATTTGCCCGCGGCGCCGGTCGGCGGCGGCGCCAGGATGTCGATCGCTTCCTCGATCGCCCCGATGGCGCGCTCGGCGGCGCGGATGCCGTGCGCGATCAGGTCGTCGGCGCGGTGGAAGTCGAACCAGCCGATCTGGCCGACCCGGGGCGAAATCAGCATATCGGGCGGATCGCCGGCGAGGCGCGCCCGGGTGATGCGGTCCTGCATGATGTTGAAGGCGTCCACCATGACGCTTGAAATGCCCGGCCGGCTCGCGCTGCCGAAGAATTCGCGCTTGACAGTGCGCTCGGCCGAGAAGAAGCGTCCGAAGCGGCGCTTCGGCGGCTCCGGCTCGAGCGCCGTCTCGGCGGTCACCGCCACCGTCACCTCGGGTGCGGCGGATTGGCCGTGATTGTAGATCGTGGTCGAGTGCGCGAACACGTCGCTGGAAAGATTGGCCGCGATCACAATCTCGGCGCCGAGTGCGCGGGCGGCCGACACCGGCACCGGGTTGACCAGCGCGCCGTCGACCAGCCAGCGGTCGCCGATCAGCACGGGGGCGAAGATACCGGGCAGGGCGTAGGAAGCGCGCATGGCATCGACCACGCGGCCGTGGGTCAGCCAGATCTCGTGGCCGGTACGTACCTCGGTCGCGACGCTGGCGAATTTCACCGAGAGGTCCTCGATCATCGACTGCCCCAGCGCCGCCTCGAGCTCGGCGGCAAGCTTGGTGCCGCCGATCAGGCCGGAGCCGCTGAGCCGGATGTCGAGATAGCCGAGGACACTGCGCGGCTGCAGGCCGCGGGCCCATTGCTCCAGCGTCTCGATATGACCTGCGGCATAGGCGCCGCCGACCACGGCACCGATCGAGGTGCCGACCACGACGTTGGGGACAATGCCGTGGGCGAGCAAAGTCTTGATGATACCGATATGGGCAAAGCCGCGAGCGGCGCCGCCGCCGAGGGCAAGCCCGATCACGGGGCGGCGAACCGTTCCCAGTCCGACCTTGTCGGGGCCGTCGGAGCTCTTGTGGCCACGGCCCATCCAGCTATCCAACACGACACATCTCCTGCCGGCACGAGCTTAGTCCTCGCGGCGTTGCTGCGCCAGAATCGTCCATGTGCATGGTTTATGCCCGGCTGGCTCGGCCTAGGCAGGGATTGTGACTGGACCGCGACGCTAGAGCTAACATCGGCTTGATCGAACTGTTCCAAATGGGGATCAAGGCGTCCGGGTCGCCACGAAGGCTTGAATTTGCCGCGTTTTCGTTGAAAAGCATGGCGATGACTTCGTGGGGTAATGGCATCGGCAGACGCGGGCGGGGCAGGTGGCGGCTTCTTCCGTTGGTTGCGCTCGCGCTTGCCGCCATCGTGATTGCCCTGCCGCCCGGCTCAGCTTCGGCTCAATGGTTCAGCGATCGGCCGCCACCGATCCCGCCGGCTCCGGTCCCGGAGGGCTCCTCCAGCCCGGCGTTCAATCTGGCACCACCTTCCGGAGCCGGCTCCGGGCCCACTTTGCCGTCGCCGCTGACCCAGCCCACCATCGTCCAGCCGTCGATTGCGACCATGCCGCCCGCGGCGCCGCCGCCGGGTGCCTCGACGGTGGGCCAGGCAGTGCTTGCGCTGACGGCGCGGTATGGCAAGGACATGCCCGTCATCAACGGCGGGCTGGTGTGGCGGGTGTTCGCCGACAAGCCGGACGAGAACGGCACCTTCAAGCTGGTCCGCGAGGAGCGCGGAGCGACGCCCAATATCGTGCTGCCGCCCGGCAATTATGTGGTGCATGTCGCGCTCGGTCTGGTCAGCGCGGTCCGTGCCGTCAACCTGAAGTCGGAGACCGACCGCGAGTCCTTCGTGCTGCCGGCCGGGGGCCTGCGGATCGAAGGCCGTGTCGGCACCAGCAAGATCCCCGCCAACCAGATATCGTTCGCGATCTACAAGGGCAGCCAGTTCGACGGTTCGGATCGCAATCCGCTGATCCCCAACGTCACCGCCGGCGACGTCGCGCTGTTGCCGGAGGGGACCTACTACATCGTCTCCAACTACGGTGACGCCAACTCGGTGGTGCGCTCTGATATCCGCGTCCAGGCCGGCAAGCTGACCGACGTGACCGTCACCCATCGCGCCGCCGTTATCACGCTCAAACTGGTGAGCGAGAAGGGCGGTGAGGCGCTTGCCAATACCGCCTGGTCGGTGATCACGCCGGGCGGCGACGTGATCAAGGAATCGATCGGGGCGTTCCCGCGTGTGGTGCTCTCCGAGGGCGAGTATCGCGCGATTGCCAAGAACGAAGGCAAGGTGTTCGAGCGTCCCTTCAACGTCGTCAACGGTGTCGACGGCGAGGTCGAGGTCGTCGCGCGCTAGGGACAGTGGCATGTCATGCGACTGTCATAATCTCTAAAGCGAACTAACCATCGCACGACTTTAAACTGTCATAATCACCCGGGCGGCACGCCGCATTCCCGTTCTTTACATGGCATTAAGTGCGGATCACTTGGATGCCGCGGGGACAAGCGTTTGCGTGAGCGGGGCGTGCCATGGTCGTGGCCAACAAGAAATCAGCAAAGACATCGGCCAAATTCAACACCGAGATGTTCGCCGACGTCCCGGTTCTACAGCGCAAGTGGCAGGCGGCGGTCCGTCCGGGCGAGAAGCTGCCGCACTATGAAGACGTAATGCTCGGCAGTCTCGGCCGGCTCGCCGATCACATCGTGCTGCTGCGTAGCGACGATGGCGTGCTCCGTGTCTCTCACCCCGGCCGTTATATCCAGGCGTGGTTGAACGACGACCGCTGGGACATCCCATTAAGTGCGCTGCCACCGGACTGCGCGACGGCGTTGGCCGAAGCCGCGGCCAACGCCCGCCAGAACGACCGTCCCTATCTGGCATCGGCGCATTGCGTGCGCGACGGTCTGGTGCGGACCTACGATGTGCTGGCGCTGCCGACGCGGTCACGCTGGGGCGGCATGCTGGTCGGCGTCTACGTCAATGAGCGCAGCGCTCAGTACAATCTGCTGGACACGATCTTCTCGGCCACCGACGAAGGCGTGCTGTCGCTCGCCGCGATCCGCAACGCGGCCGGCAAACCAGCCGACTTCCAGGTGGTGCATCTCAACCAGGGAGCCGCAAGGCTCTTGATGCAGCCGGCGACCGATCTACTGTGGCGGCGGCTTTCCGCCGGCGGCAATCCGCTTGCCGCGCCGGAGGTGATCTGCCGGCTCCGGGAGTTCGTCGCAAGCGGCCGCGGCGGGCAGTTCGAGATCGAGAGCGGCGACCGCTGCGTTCGGCTCGGTGTCACGGCGTTCGGCGACATGCTGTCGCTGACGGTCTCCGATGTCACCGCGCTGAAGCGGCGCGAGGTTTCGTTCCGCCTGTTGTTCGAGAACAACCCGATGCCGATGTGGGTGTTCGACGCCGACACGATGCAGTTCCTGAGCGTCAACGACGCGGCCGTTCAGCATTACGGATACAGCCGCGAGACATTCCTCCGCATGACGCTGCGCGAGATCTGGCCGGAGGACGAGTGGGCCGTCCACAGCGAAGCGTTACGCGAGATCGGCGACGTCTATCAATCCAGCCGCGACTGGCGGCACATCAAGGCCGATGGCCGCGAGATCCATGTGCTGACCTTTGGGCGCAAGGTGACGTTCGATGGCCGCGATGGCTATTTGGTCGCGATCGTCGACATCACGGAACGGCGCGCCGCCGAGGCGCGGATCGCTCACATGGCGCACCATGACGGGCTCACCAACCTGCCGAACCGCGACTTCTACCAGGAGCGCCTGCGCGATGCGCTGGAGCGCGGCCGCTCCGGCAACAAGCGCGTCGCGGTGATGTGCGTCGACCTCGACCTGTTCAAGAACGTCAACGACTCCTTCGGCCATCCGATGGGCGATCGGCTGCTCAGGCTGGTGGCGGAGCGGCTGAGATCCGAGGTGCACGGCGACAACATGGCGGCGCGGCTCGGCGGCGACGAATTCGCGATCGTGCTCGCGGCCGACGTTTCGCCGAACGATGCGAGCGCCTTTGCCGAAGGGTTGATCGAGAACCTCAGTGCGCCCTACGACATCGACGGGCTCGAAGTCGTGGTCGGCGCCAGCATCGGCATCGCGCTGTCGCCGGGCGACGGCACGACGT
Organism: Bradyrhizobium sp. ORS 86; assembly: GCF_045571475.1. NCBI lineage: Bacteria > Pseudomonadati > Pseudomonadota > Alphaproteobacteria > Hyphomicrobiales > Nitrobacteraceae > Bradyrhizobium > Bradyrhizobium sp. ORS 86. Next base: position 3,185,828 of record NZ_CP120699.1, read on the forward strand.
CGGAAGAATTGATGCGCAACGCAGACATGGCGCTGTACCGCGCCAAGTCTGAGGGCGGCGGCGTGCACCACTTCTTCGAACCCGAGATGGACCTGCAGGCACAGAAGCGCCGCGACATGGAGCGCGATTTGCGCGCTGCCTTCACCAATGGCGAGTTCGAGCTGCACTACCAGCCGCTGGTCGATATCGCGGCCGATCGGATCAGCGGATTCGAGTCTCTGCTGCGGTGGCGGCACCCGCAAAAGGGGATGGTCTCGCCCGCGGAATTCATTCCAGTCGCGGAAGATATCGGCCTGATCGTCGCGCTTGGCGAGTGGGTGCTGCGCGAGGCCTGCTCGGAAGCGACGAAATGGCCCGCCGATGTCAAGGTTGCCGTCAACCTGTCGCCGGTGCAGTTCCGCAGCCGCAATCTCGTCCAGGCGGTGATCTCGGCGCTGGCGCATTCCGGGCTGTCGGCGCGTCGCCTCGAGCTCGAGATCACCGAGTCGGTGTTCCTGGCGGAAACCGAAGCCAACCTCGCGATCCTCCACCAATTGCGCGAGCTCGGCGTCAGCATCTCGATGGACGATTTCGGGACCGGCTATTCCAGCCTGAGCTATCTGCGCAGCTTCCCGTTCGACAAGATCAAGATCGACCGCTCCTTCGTCAAGGACCTGGCGCGGCGCTCCGATTGCCTCGCGATCGTGCGCGCGATCTCAGGGCTCGGCCGCAGTCTCAAGATCACGACGACGGCGGAGGGTGTGGAGACCATCGATCAGCTCGACTGGCTACGTGCGGAAGGCTGCAACGAGGTGCAGGGCTTCCTGTTCAGCGCCGCGAGGCCGGCGAGCGAGATCGCGGCGTTGCTGATCGGCTTTGCCGAGCGTGCGTCGAGGGCGGCGTAGCGGCTTTTTCGGTCGTCATGTCCGGGCTTGACCCGGGCATGTGTCTTTCCGTGGAAAGAGTCCCATTGTCCTGATGGATTGCCGGGTCGAGCCCGGCAATGACGGAGGTGGACGGGTCTCAGAACCGCGTGACGATGTCCGACAGCGCCGGGCGCGGGCGGTCCTCGCTTGGCTTGGTCGGCTTGCCGATATGGATCAGGCCGGCGAGCTTTTCGTCGGGCTTCAGGCCAAGACCATCGAGCACGTCGCGGTCGAAGACGAACCAGCCGGTCAGCCAGCACGCGCCGTAGCCGAGCGCGGTGGCCGCGGTGACGATGTTCATCGCGCTTGCGCCGGCCGACAGCTCCTGCTCCCACGGCGGCACCTTCGGGTGCGGCTTGGTGAAGCTGACGATCCCGATCACCAGCGGGGCATCGGTCAGGCGCTTCTTCTCGATCTCGATATCGGAAGCCGGCGCGCCCGGATTCTTCTTGGCAAACACCTTGGCGATTACGTCGCCGGCGCGTGACCGGGCATCGCCCTCGAACACGATGAAACGCCAGGGCGCGAGCTTGCCGTGGTCGGGAACGCGCGCGCCAATGGTCAGGATGGTCTCGAGCTCGGCCGGCGAAGGGCCGGGCCCGGTCATCTCGCGAGGCTTGATCGAGCGGCGGGTTTTCAGCAGTTCAATGGCGTCGGGCACGGACATGTCCTTCAGGTTAGGTCGTGCCCCCGAGATGGGGGCACGACCAGGCCGATGAAAGTCAATTTAGACCGACTGTGAGGATCAGGCCGCCGATTGCGCCCGCCTGACGTCCGGCGGGGTCGCTTCGTCCACCAGGGCGGCGATCGCCTCGCTGGTCGGCATCACGGTCTGGCGCTCGCTGCCGAGGCGGCGGATCGAGACCGAATGCGTCTCGGCCTCCTTCTTGCCGACGACGAGCAGGGCCGGGATCTTGGCCAGCGAATGCTCGCGGACCTTGTAGTTGATCTTCTCGTTGCGCAGGTCAATCTCGACGCGCAGGCCGGCGCGGCGCGCCGCAGCCGCCACCACCTTGGCGTATTCGTCGCCCTCGGAGGTGATGGTCGTGACCACGACTTGCGTCGGCGCGAGCCAGAGCGGGAAATGGCCGGCGTAGTGCTCGATCAGGATGCCGATGAAGCGCTCCATCGAGCCGCAGATCGCGCGGTGCACCATGACCGGCACCTTCTTCGATCCGTCGTGATCGATGTAGAACGCGCCGAACCGCTCCGGCAGGTTGAAGTCGACCTGGGTCGTGCCGCACTGCCAGTCGCGGCCGATCGCGTCGCGCAGTACGTATTCGAACTTCGGCCCGTAGAATGCGCCTTCGCCCGGATTGATCTCGGTCCTGATGCGGTTGCTGCCCTTGGCCTTGATCTCCGACAGCACGGTCGCCATCACGCGCTCGGCGTGATCCCACATCTCGTCGGTGCCGACCCGCTTCTCGGGCCGCGTCGAGAGCTTGACCGTGAGCTCGCCGTCGAAGCCGAAGTCGCCATAGGTCGACAGGATCAGGTCGTTGATCTTCAGGCATTCGTCAGCGAGCTGCTGTTCGGTGCAGAACACGTGAGCATCGTCCTGGGTGAAGCCGCGCACGCGCATCAGGCCATGCATGGCGCCCGACGGCTCGTAACGATGCACGACGCCGAACTCGGCCAGCCGCAACGGCAGGTCGCGGTAGCTCTTCAGGCCGTGCTTGAAGATCTGCACGTGCCCCGGGCAGTTCATCGGCTTCAGCGCGAACCAGCGCTTGTCCTCGGCCTCGTCGCCGGCCGACTGTGCCGCGAACATGTTCTCGCGATACCAATCCCAGTGGCCAGAGGTCTCCCACAACACCTTGTCGAGGATCTGCGGCGCATTGACCTCGTTGTAGTCCCCGGTCAGCCGGCGCCGCATATAGGCGATGAGCTGCTGGAAGATGGTCCAGCCCTTGGGGTGCCAGAACACGACGCCCGGGCCTTCCTCCTGGAAGTGGAACAGGTCGAGCTCGCGGCCGAGCTTGCGATGGTCGCGCTTCTCGGCCTCCTCGATCTGCTTGAGATAGGCGTCGAGATCCTCCTGCTTGGCAAACGCGGTGCCGTAGATGCGCGTCAGCATCGGATTGTTGGAATCGCCGCGCCAGTAGGCGCCCGCAACCTTCATCAGCTTGAAGGCGTTGCCGACCTTGCCGGTCGAGGTCATGTGCGGGCCGCGGCAGAGATCGAACCAGTCGCCCTGGAAATAAATCTTGATCGGCTCGTCGCCCGGAATGGCGTCGACCAGCTCGACCTTGAAGGCCTCGCCCTTGTCGCGGAAGACCTGTTTGGTCTTCTCGCGATCCCAGACTTCCTTCGTGAACGGTTGGTCGCGCGCGATGATCTCGCGCATCCGCTTCTCGATCGCGGCAAAATCCTCCGGCGTGAACGGCTCGTTGCGGAAGAAGTCGTAGTAGAAGCCGTTCTCGATCACCGGGCCGATCGTGACCTGCGTGCCCGGCCACAGCGACTGCACGGCTTCGGCCAGCACATGCGCGGCATCGTGCCGGATCAGCTCCAGCGCGCGCGGATCGTCGCGGCTGATCAGTTCGATCTTCGCATCCGCTTCGATCGGATCGTTGAGGTCGGCAAGCGTGCCGTCGAGCGCCATCGCGACGGTGCGCTTGGCGAGCGAGGGCGAGATGCCCTTGGCGATATCGAGGCCGGTGGTGCCTTTGGCGAATTCGCGCCTCGCTCCATCGGGGAAGGTGAGGGCGATCTTGTGCACGGGCTCTGCTGGCTTGAGATTGGAGAGGCTGTACTGGAATCCGGATTCGGATTTGGGCGTGTCGGCCATTGAAGTCTCCTGTGGCTCACTCCTGCGAACGAGCGCAGGTAAGCGGAAAGCAGCGGTATAGCAGGGGATTTGGCGTCTGCAATCGGGCAATATCAAGAAAATCCGCATCTTGGCCTTGTCGCAGGGATGACGCCGTCCCGCTGCACGCGACGCAGGCAAGATCTTCCCAGTGTCGCACGCGGGCCGCACGTTGCGACGGCGCCGCTCCTCGTTTAACGTCGAGCGTCAATTCTCGGCCGGGATCCGGCACGTTTCATGCTCATCCGAATTCTGTTCCTGTTGGCCTCGCTGTCGATTGCCGGTGCATTGCGGGCGCAAGACACGCCGGCTCAGAAGGCCGGCTATCCGCCGAAGCTCACGATTTACCTCGCCAAAGGACCGGCGAACGCATGCGGTGCCGGCTGCGACCGCTGGATTGCCATCGAAGGCGAGATCGATCGAGATGCAGCCGGGCGCGTCCGCCGCTTCCTCGCCGGCGTCAAGGACATGCAACGCCCGATCTACCTGCATTCACCCGGGGGGAACGTGGAACAATCCTACGCCATCGCGCGGTTGTTGCGTGCCCGCAGGGCGACCGCCCGGATCGGCCGGACGATCGTGCCGGCGTGCGCCGGCACGCAGGTCGATGCCGGGTGCCTGAAGGTCAAGGCCGCGCGCGGTGAGGTCGAAGCTGAACTCTCCACGCACAATGCGATGTGCAATTCGGCCTGCGCATACGTGTTCCTCGGTGCGACGACCCGCGAGGTCGCGCCCGACGCGGCGATCGCGGTGCATAACTCCCGGCTCACCTTTGTGATCCACGGGCATCCGCCTCCGCAGGCGGTTGCTGAGTACAGGCAGCGGCAGATGGTCACCGCCGATCGGGATCGTGCAGCGTTCGTCGCGGCGATGGGGATCAGGCGTGAGCTCAACGATCTGATCAGGACAGTGAAGTTCGAGAGCGTGCACGTGCTGACTCGCCTCGAGCTCTATCGCTTCGGGATCGACACGCGGCCGCTGACCGAGACTCGATGGACGGTGGAGAAGGACGTGCGGCCCTATGTCCGCAAGCTCGCACTGGAGAAGAAGGGCGACGGCGCCGCGTTCCGGCTGATGGAGTGGCGGCTGTTTTGCGAGAACAAGGATCGCGCGCGGCTGATGTTCGTGCGGGAAGCCGATGAGACCACCGCCGGCAAGAGGACCGTCGTCATCACGGCGGGCACCGACAAGTCCGTGACGTTCGGGAGATCTCCGGCGCGGATCGGGAAATTCGAAGTCTGGAGCGACGCAATCGCGCCCGACGCACTGAAGGCCATGCTCGCGGCAGCGCACCTGCAAGTCGGTGAGATGTCGGCGCCCGATGGCAAGGCGGATCTCACGACGTTCGATATCGACACGACCGGCTTGGAGCCCGCATGGGCGCAGCTTCTGACGTCCTGTCCGGCGGTGACGACCAGCCCAAAGCCGGCGGGCTCGCCGCCGTCGGCCGCGTCGCCGAGCCTCAACGCAGCGCCTCCAGCACCGCCGTCGCCATGAGCGCAACGGCTCCAATCGATGACGGGCCATGCATTTAGATGCAATTGCATTGAAGTCGACTTCTGCTTAGTAAAGTGGTGTGAAACGCTTCGCCCCCACCGCATTGATGCTCGGAAACCTGGTCACCGGCTGTTCGGTGCTGGCGCCGGCGGGCATGCTCACCGAATTGTCCAACGGCCTCGGCGTCACGATCCGCACCGCCGGCTTGCTGATCACTTTCGGCGCGATCGTGCTGTGTGTGGGCTCGCCGGTCACCGCGTGGCTCACCAGCCGGATCGAACGGCGCGTGCTGCTGACGACGACGCTGCTGGTCCTCGCGCTGACCAACGCGGCGTCCGCGATTGCGCCGGATTACGACAGTTTGTTGATCATCCGTCTCGTGATGCTCGCGGTTGGCGTGCTCTATACACCACAAGCGGCTGGCACCGCGGCCCTGATTGTGCCGGCGGAGAAGCGCGGCAGCACGATCGCCTATGTTTTCCTCGGCTGGTCGCTCGCGGCTGCGATCGGGCTGCCGCTGATCACCTTCATCGCAAGCCGCTACGGTTTCCGCGCCACCTATGCTGCGATCGCGCTGACGGGATTCGCCAGTTTCATGTTCCTGTGGTGGCGCTTGCCGGGCGGATTGCGCGGCGCGCCGGTCGACTTGAGGACGTGGGTGGATCTCGGCCGCAACCCGATGATCATCCTGCTGCTGTCGATCACGACGTTGCAGATGTCCGGCCAGTTCGTGGTCTTCACCTTCATGGGTCCGTTGCTCGCCAAGCTCACCGGCGCAAGCCCCGATGCGATCGGGATCGTGTTCGCGCTCTACGGGATCTTCGGGTTCGTCGGCATTGTGATTGCAACGCGTATCGTGGATTCTTGGGGTGCCTGGAAGACCTCGCTGCTGTTTACCGGGCTGCTGCTCGCCGGCGTCGCCGGCTGGGCGGTGAGCGCGGGCGCCTATGTGCTGATGGCGGGCTCGGTCGCGCTATGGGGGCTCGGCTTTGCGTCGACCAACTCGATGCAGCAGGTGCGCCTGGTCGGTGCCGCGCCGGCGTTCGCATCGGCGTCCGTCTCGCTCAACACCTCTGTGCTCTATATCGGCCAGGCCATCGGTTCCGCGGTCGGCGGGCTGCTGTTTGCCCGTGAGTGGCTCTATAGCGCTGGCTATGTCGCGACCGTCTTCGTGGCGCTGGCACTTGCTGTGGTGATCGCCACGCGGCCGCGCCGGGTAAGTCGGGCTGCCGCAGCCGAGTGAGCCAGGCGTTGGAGCCGTTCCAATCAGAACCGGCGCTGCGCACGTCTTGGCGCGGTCCTGTCACGCGACCAAGGCGTGTGACGCCGATGTCAACGGCTCGCTGACGCCGGAGCACTCGCCATGCGCGTGAATGCTGGCGCTGCGGCCATCTTGGACAGCACTTGCTTGATCGGGAATTCGGTCCAGGCCTGGGTCACATAGCTTCGGTGGGTGATGCCCTCGCGGGTCTGCACGAACACCACGCTGCCCGGACGCAGCGGCCCTTCCATGCTCTCGCTGACCGCAATGCCCTTGTTGCGCAGCATCGACATCAGCTCGCGGTCATGCGGCTTGGTGTAGTGGGTGTAAGAGGAGATGAAGAAGCCGGTGCGGTTTTTCTCGATCCAGGAGGCAAACTTGTCGAGCTCGCCGTAGACGGCATCGAGCAGCAGCACGCCGCGGACACGACTGGTCGCGCCGCCGATCTCGAGGCTCCAGGCGGTCGGCAGGAAGCCGCCGCTGTAGCCAATGATCACGACCGGCATGTTGGCAAACACCGGCTCGGATTTGGGGTCGCCATAGAGGCGGGCGAGGTGATGCGCGGACTCGTCGAGGAATCGCTTGAAGCCGCCCGGTTGCCAGAACTTGCCGGCGCTGGAGTCGGCGGCGTCCACGGCCATTTGGGGCGCAAGCAGCACCGCGTTGGCCCCGGAGTCGGTGATCTGCTGCGGCACGAGCTGGCGGTCGCGCACGTCGCGTTCCAGCGTCGCGCCGTTGCCGTGGAAGAACACCACAATCACGCCAGGCTTGTTGACGTCGAAGGTCTCCGGCACGTGCACCAGCACGCGGTTGTCGTTGTAGGTCTCGTTCTGCCAGTAGACGCGGCCGCTGAGGCTGCGGTGGCCGCGGCGGTCGCCACCGCCGACATTGAGGAAGGGCGCGTCGGTGCGCGGGTTGTTGCCGAAATAGGGGAAGGCCGAGGATTTCATGCTGACCAGCGTGGTCAGCTCCTCGCGCTCGGCCGGACGCGGCAGCGTCAAGGTCGGCGAGATCGAGGCGACGCGCACAGGCGATGCGGCCGGCTTCTGCGGCGCCTCTGCCGGCGCGGGCGCAGCGGCAGCGGTCCGCTGATAGGGAACGAAGCTCTCCTTCTCGGTCGGGAAGCGATCCTTGAACTGCGGTGCCGGGAAGCGATCCTCGAACGTGTCGCCAGTTGCCTGGGTGTTGGCCGCCAGCATGTCGGCGTTCGGCGCCTGGCCGCAATGCGCAAGAGGCAGTGCCAGCGGGACGAGAAACAAGATCGCCGCGATCCGGGCACCGCGGGGCGATCGCACATGACGCGTCGCGTTGGGTAGCATCACCCGGCACGCATGATCACGTCTGTCGAATTTCGGTTGCGCCCCGACCATCCTACCCGTTGCCCCGAGCCCACCGGCAAACGACGTATTTGAGCTTGTCGGTGTTTAGGTCCCGTTAAGCTTCCGGAGCATTTCCCCACATCCGGAAGCCATGATGAGACCATTCAATCGTGTCTTGATTGTGGGAGGGCTCGCTGCATACGGGTTCCGGTCGTTGCCCGGAGGATAGCAAGCTCGGTTTGAGGGTGCTGAAGTACCTCTTCTGTATTTCGGCTTAAGCCATTGTTAACGCTGCTTGAATTGCAGGGCGCGAACCTGCAGCATGGCGGGCACTGAGGCGTGCGGCGGCTTGAAGGTAAGGTCGAGATGGCGGCATCACCCACGGAAAGCGCGGCACTGCGCGGCCCACTTCCCGGCACTGGTTCGACCGTTTCGGTCCTGACGGCGACCGCGATCGTGGTGGCCGACATGGTCGGCGTCGGCGTGTTCACCAGCCTCGGCTTTCAGGTCAAGGATATCCCGTCCGGCTTCTCGATCCTGCTGTTATGGGCCGTCGGCGGCATCGTCGCGCTTTGCGGCGTGTTCTCCTATGGCGAACTCGGCGCCATGTTCCCGCGCTCGAGCGGCGAGTACAATTTCCTCGGCCGCGCCTATCATCCGGCATTCGGATTTCTCGCCGGCTGGGTGTCGGCGACCGTCGGCTTTGCCGCGCCGGTTGCGCTGGCTGCGATGGCGTTCGGGGAGTATGGCCGCGCGATCCTGCCCGACGCGCCGCCGCTCGCGCTCGCCATCGGCGTAGTGTGGCTGGTGTCGATCGTGCAACTCACCGGGGTGAAGCATTCCTCGACGTTCCAGCTCGTTGCGACCGTCCTCAAGGTGGTGCTGATCGTGGCCTTCCTGGTGACCGGCTTCGTGGTCGCAACACCGCAACCCGTGTCATTTGCGCCGTCCTCGGCCGATTCAGCCTACGTCCTCAGCGCGCCCTTCGCCATCAGCCTGGTGTTCGTGATGTACTCGTTCTCGGGCTGGAACGCCGCGACCTACATCATCGGCGAGATGCGGTTCCCGGAGCGCAATCTGCCGCGCGCGATGTTGTCGGGTACGCTGATTGTGCTGGTGCTTTATGTCGCGCTCAATGCGGTGTTCCTGCACACTGCGCCGATCGACAAGCTCGCTGGCCAGCTCGACGTCGCCCGCATCTCAGGCAACTACATCTTCGGTGAGATCGGGGGCCGCATTGTCGGCGCGATGATTTGCGTCGGGTTGATCTCCTCGATCAGCGCGATGATGTGGATCGGGCCGCGCGTGATGATGACGATGGGCGAGGACATTCCGGCGCTGCGGATGTTCGCGCATCGCTCGGGCAGGGGGGCTCCGGCCTATGCCATCCTGTTCCAGCTTGCGGTGGCGACCCTGATGCTGCTGACACGCAGCTTCGAGGCGGTGCTCGACTTCATCCAGTTTGCGCTGCTGTTTTGCTCCTTCTTCGCGGTTGCCGGCGTGATCAAGCTGCGCATCACGCACCCCGAGCTGCCGCGTCCCTATCGGGCCTGGGGATACCCGGTCACGCCGCTGGTTTTCCTGCTCGTGACCGCCTTCATGATGTACTATCTGTTGACACAGCGCCCGCTGCAATCGGCATTGGGCACCTTGATCATGATTTCGGGCCTTGTGATCTACGCAATCTTCCGCAAGCGGGCGGTTTGTCCCGCGACCGAACACCCAGGCCAACAATGAAAATGCTGCTCCCCGTGAGGCTGTTGACGCTGGCTGCGGCCTTGCTGCTCGTTGCGCCGGCGGTGCGTGCCGCCGAGGCGACGGCGGACGACACCGCGCGTTTCCTCGCCGGCATGCCGCCGTCGGCCGACTCGCCCTTGATGCCGCTGACCAGGGATCCTGCGTGGCGGCGCCACGCCAAGTTCTTTGATGGAGCGTTCGCCCAGCTCGAGCAGCGGCAATTGTCGAAGATCCGCGCCTGGTCGGACGCCAATCTCGCCGCGCCCAAGCCGACCATGTTCTATATGTTCTCGGGCCCGGACTTCCTCTACGCCGACGCGTTCTATTCCAAAGCCACGACCTATGTGCTGAGCGCGCTGGAGCCGCCCGGCGCGGTGCCCGACCTGACCCGGCTGCCGCCGGGCGGTCTCGGTGCGGCGCTCTACAATGTCGAGCGTTCGCTCGGATCGGTCCTGAGCTTCTCCTTCTTCATCACCAAGCAGATGAAGACCGACCTGAGCGCCGGTGAGCTCAGCGGCACCTTGCCGATCCTCTATGTGTTCCTGGCGCGCTCGGGCAAGACGATCCGCGACGTCAAGCCGGTCACCGTCGACGAGAACGGGACACTGAGCGTGGGTGCCGACGGAGCGGCACGCAACGTTGTGCGTGGCATTCGCATCATGTTTGCGGGCTCGGACGGCGTCGAGAAGACGCTGTATTATTTCTCGACCGATCTCTCCAATTCCGGCGTGAAGGCGAGCGGCTTCCTGAAATTCTGCGCGACGTTCGCGCCCGGCAACAGCCTGATCAAGAGCGCATCCTACCTGATGTACGCCGGCAACTTCTCCACGGTGCGCCACTTCATCCTCGCCAACAGCGCGACCATCATCCAGGACGATTCCGGAATTCCGCTCGGCTATTACAATTCGAAGCGCTGGCGCTTCTTTCCGTTTGGCCGCTATCTCGGTCCGATCGAGAAGTTTCCCGGTCGCTTCCAGGAATCCTATGCCGAGCTGTTCGCCCGGGCGCAGCCGATCGATTTCGGCATCGGCTATCGTTGGCGTCCGCACGAGTCCAATCTGCTGCTGTCCGTGAAACTACCTGACGACGGCGTGGGCACCGCGGAGGCGACCCCGCCGGTCGAAGAGTTGCCGCCGCCAAAGCCGCGGCCGCGCCGGCCGCGGCCGGCGCCGCTGCCGCCACCGCAGGACTTCTTCTGGTTCTGGCGCTAAACCGCAATCCGACCAAGATGAATCAGCTTCTCATCATCGCGTCTTAACGCGTTGATGAGGCGTGGTCTTCGTGCAGGCAGTTGGCGCTTCACCACCGCACGCTCTGGCTCGGCACGATGAACGCCGTTGTATTCGGCGTGCTGGACTTGTGGGTAAAGTAGCCGTAGGCGGCGCCGATCAGGACCAGCAAAGCAAGGACGGCCAGCAGATCGACCTGCCGAGGATCGTGACCGTTGTGGCTGATTTTCCAGCGCATTGTTGGTTCCCTCCCAAGAGGGCCAAAGAGACAATGCGGCAACTCCGCCACAGTTCCATTGGGCTCAGCGCGTCGCGCAATCGGGCGCGCTGCAACAATTGGGTCAATTGTCGTTGACGCCGCGCCAGCGTCCGTAGCGCCAGGGCAAGTACCAGCGCGCGGCGGGTGGAGCCGCGAGCGGCACGTTGTCGATGCCCGACGTACCCCAGGGATGGCAGCGCAGCAGCCGCGCCAGCGTCATCCAGCCGCCAGCCCACAGCCCGAAACGCGAGATCGCCTCGTCGCCATAGACCGAGCAAGTCGGCAGATGACGGCAGTTATAGCCGACCAGCGGCGACAGCGTGTGCCGGTAGATCCAGATCAGCGCGCGGCCGAGGTTGCGCGGCAGGCGGCGCATGTTAGTGGCACACTCTATGCAGCGGGCAGAGTGTGACGTTGAATGGTCTGTCGACGGCATCTCTCGACTATGTACGTAGTCTTGCGGGGGTTCCAAGCCAAGGAACTGTGTTGTTGCAGATATTTACGCCACAGTTGGCAATTATTGCCCTGCGCGAACGACGCTGTAGCAGGGGTTGTATGGACGCTCAGGATCAGCAGGGATACCGTTTCGATAACGCTCCGGCGATGGAATCGTGGCGCGTTGACATGGGGCCGTTGCCACCGCTCGCACCGTGGGCACGGGGGAAGGAACCAAATTGAGACTCGTAAAGTCGCTTTCATTGCGCGGCTGGGCGCTTCTCGGCGCTGCCAGTCTTGGCATCGCAGTTTCCGGCATCGCCACCACGCTAGCCCGTCCGGCCCATGCCGGCCCAACCGTCGAACAGCGCAAGCTGCCGATGAAGTTTAGCTGGGTTGCTTGCCAGCCGAATTGCCGGGGTTGGGTATCTGCCGTCGGTATCATCACGGCCGACAGCCCGAAGGAATTCGATGAATTCGCTCGCGGGCGCCAGCTCAATGGCGCCACGATCGTGCTCGACTCCAGCGGCGGTTCGGTCAACGACGCAATCGCGCTTGGCCGCCGCTTCCGTGGCCTCGGTGCGCTGACGACGGTCGGCGCCAGCGTCGCCGGCAAGATGGCGCAGGGCGCCAGTGTGCTGCCCGATGCCTACTGCGAGTCGATGTGCGTGTTCCTGCTGCTGTCCGGCAAGACGCGGTATGTCCCGCCGGCCGCTCACGTTCGCGTTCACCAGATCTGGATGGGTGACCGCGCCGATGATGCCAAGGCCGCAAGTTACACCGCGCAGGACCTGATGATCGTCGAGCGCGATATCGGGCGTCTCGCCAAGTACACGTTCGACATGGGCGGTGGAGGCGAACTGCTGTCGCTGGCGCTCAGTGTGCCGCCATGGGAGGAACTCCACGAATTGTCGCCGGCTGAATTGCGTCTGACCAATCTGGTCACGACCGATGCGGTCGCCGACGTGCTGCCGCGGCACAACGATGCCGTCCCGGTTGCCGAAGCGAAGCCGAAGACCAGTGACCGTTTTGTGAGCAACCTGATGGAAGATGAGGCAACGCAGGCCGCAACCAGGACCGCCGCGGCGGCGACGCCGACCGGCAGCACGGCGGCTGCCGCGCCGGTTCAGCCCGTGCGGTAAGTCTACGCGGGCTGCTTCGCCTTGGCCTCGATTTGGCCGATTGCATCGACCACGGCATCGAAGGTCAGCATGGTCGAGGCATGGCGGGCCTTATAGTCGCGCACCGGTTCGAGTAGCGCGATATCGGCCCATTTGCCTTCCCCAGGAGGCTTGCCGTCCTCCTTCAGCATCTTGCGGACGGTCTCGCGTAACTCGCGCAGTTCATCCGCCGTCGAGCCGACGACGTGGCTTGCCATGATCGAGGAGGAGGCCTGGCCGAGCGCGCAGGCCTTCACGTCATGGGCAAAATCCGTCACTACGGGGCCGTCCATCTTGAGGTCGACCTTCACGGTCGAACCGCAAAGTTTGGAGTGGGCGGTGGCGCTGGCGTCCGGGTCGGCCAGTCTGCCGAGGCGCGGAATATTGCCGGCCAACTCGATGATCCGCTTATTGTAAATGTCGTTCAGCATGAGGGCGGGTGCCTGGTTCCGGCGTTGCCGGGCGCTCTTGGCGGCTTGGTTTCACCGTCCTATATATGAACGGCATTGGCGGAAATATAGTCAGTCCGGCCATGCGGTCGCTGCGGCCCACCTCCGCCGCCGCGGTGCGAGAAAAGATGGGACTCAGGCGCCCGGCGGCTCGAATATCCGCCCCGTCTGCCCGGTGACACATCCGGCCCGAAGGTCATTGCCTGGGCTGGTCGAACGGAGAAGACATGGACGCCTTGATCAAATCGATCCGCCCCAACAAGCCGACCGACGCCAAGACCACCGAACTCGACCCTTCAGAATTCATGGCTGTGGCCGTCCGGGCCGACCAGCCGCGGCCGTCGCGGGCCGAGGCCGAACTCGCCGTGAAGACGCTGCTCAGCTATATCGGCGAGAATCCGGAGCGCGAGGGCCTGCTCGACACGCCGCGGCGCGTGGTCGAAGCCTATGACGAACTCTATCAGGGCTATCATCAGTGCCCGGCCGAAGTGCTGAACCGTACCTTTGGCGAGACCGCCGGCTATGACGACTTCGTGCTGGTCCGCGACATCGAGTTCACCTCGCAGTGCGAGCATCACATGATGCCGTTCTACGGCAGAGCGCATATTGCCTACACGCCGGTTGAGCGGGTCGTGGGCCTGTCCAAGCTGGCGCGGCTGACCGACATCTTCGCCCGCCGCCTGCAGACCCAGGAGCATCTCACCGCGCAGATCGCCGCCGCGATCGACGAGATCCTGAAGCCCCGCGGTGTTGCGGTGCTGATCGAGGCGGAGCATACCTGCATGTCGGTGCGCGGCGTCGCCAAGCATGGTGCATCGACCTTCACCAGCCGCTTCACCGGCATGTTCCGCGACAATCCGGCGGAGCAGCAGCGTTTCCTGTCCTTGGTGCGAGGACCGACCCGGTAACCTCGCATCTGCTGAGCGAGGTTTTCCGTGTCCACATCGACCCACGATCACGACCGCGAGGAGGGGCTCGGCTTCCAGCCCAAATTTGACGCGGCAGGTCTTGTGACCTGCGTCGCGACCGATGTCGCGACCGGTGACGTGCTGATGGTCGCTCACATGAACGACGAAGCCCTGCGCAAGACCATCGCGACCGGCGAAGCCTGGTACTTCAGTCGCTCGCGCAACGCGCTGTGGCGCAAGGGGGAAAGCTCCGGCCAAACCCAGCGCGTGGTCGAGATGCGGATGGACTGTGATCAGGACGCGGTGTGGATTCGGGTCGAGCAGATCGGCGCTGCCTGCCACACCGGACGGCGTTCTTGCTTCTATCGCAGGGTTGATCGCGCGGGCAGCGATGTCAGTCTGTCATTTGTCGACGCCGAGCGGCTGTTCGATCCGGCACAGGTCTATCGCAAGTAGCGGCATCCGGACCGTTCCCCGGTCGGCCGAGCAGCTTAACGCGCCATTAACCATAATCGCCGCAGTCTGGCTGGACATGGGCGCCGATTGCCGGCACCCGGCAAGGCATCGGACGGATGGCGGTCGACACATTCATTGCCTCGGCTGCGGCAGGTGTCGATCCGTCGCGCCTGCAGATTGCGAGTTCGATCAGGCAAGCGGCCTCGACCACCGGCGTGAGCTTCGAATATCTGCTCACCACCGCCAAGATGGAGTCCAATTTCAATCCGCAGGCCGGCGCCTCGACCTCGTCGGCGCATGGGCTCTATCAGTTCATCGACCAGACCTGGCTCGGCACCGTCAAGGAGGCCGGAAGCCAGCTCGGCTACGGCCGTTATGCCGATGCCATCACCAGGAATTCCGACGGCAGCTATTCGGTCAGCGATCCCGCCGCGCGTAACGCGATCATGAAGTTGCGGGACAATCCCGACGCGGCCTCGTCGATGGCGGCCGTGCTGACCCAATCCAACAGCTTCAAGCTCACCGGCACGCTCGGACGGCGTCCGACCGACGCCGAGCTCTACATGGCGCACTTCATGGGCGTCGGCGGCGCCGGCAGGCTGATCTCCGCCGCCGAAGACAGCCCGGCGGCCAGCGCCGCGGCGATGTTTCCGAAGGCGGCGGCCGCCAACCAGTCGATCTTCTACGACGGGTCGGGCAGCGCGCGCAGCGTGTCGCAGGTCTATTCGGTCCTGACCACGCGTTATGCCGCCGCTGCGAATTCGAAGGATACCCGCACCGCCTTCGCCGCGGCGGGCGGCGGCACAATGAGTCAGTACGCCGTCGCCAGCGCCGCGCCGACGCCCGCGCTGACCATGGACACCGCGGCTTATCTGTCGACTTTCCCGGACGCCCGCGCGAGCGCGGTGGTGGGGACGACGTCACAGGCCACGGCATCCGCGCAGCAGCCGCCAGTCTTCCGCTCGCTGTACCAGGGCGGCGACCGCACGCAGCCGATCTCGCCGGCAGTGCAGGAATTGTGGGGAAGTTCGCCGGCGTCGACCGCAGCCGCGACACCAGCGGTCCGCGCCCCCGGGCGGCTCGATCTGTTCAGCGATCCCAACGGCACCTACAGCAACGGCTAGCCAGTTGCGTGAGCCCACGCGCCTTTGGCGCATCGCGGGCGTCTTAACGAAACGTCAATAATCCCAAACGTTTATGGTGAACGCTTTGTTAAGCGTCATGGTTTATTTTCCTTGTATTGGGCATCGCATACCGATGCCGTTTCGTTGCGTAAGCCGGCAGGACCATGATCGTTCGGCAGTTTATTAGTTGGATTAGGACAGCCCCGGCCGGCGAGCGCGCAGAAGCGACGCGGGCGTTGGCGCGGGCCTGGCTCATTTCGGATCTGAGCGACGACGATCGAGCGGCGGCCGAAGGCGCGCTGCTAATGCTGCTCGACGATCCGTCGCCGCTGGTGCGGCAGGCGATGGCCGAGGTGTTCGCACGCAGTACCGACGCGCCGGCTGCGATCGTGCGGGCCTTGTCGGTCGACCAGCCCTCGATCGCGCTGCCCGTGCTGGAACATTCGCCGCTTCTGATCGATGCCGACCTGGTCGACATCGTCGCGACCGGCAGCGACGAGATGCAGTGCGCGATCGCGCGCCGCATCAATCTGCCGCCCTCCGTCTCCGCAGCCGTCGCCGAGGTCGGCTCGGCTGCGGCGGCGCTCGAATTGATCGAGAATCCCCACGCCGAGCTTGCGCCGTTCTCCTGGGACCGCATCGTCGAGCGCCATGGCCATCTCGCGGCGATCAGGGAATCGATGCTGCAGCTAGCAGACCTGCCGTCCGCGACGCGGCTCGCGCTGGTCGCAAAGCTCTCCGACACGCTGGCGCAATTCGTGGTCGCACGGAATTGGCTCGGTGCCGACCGGGTAGGGCGGATCACCGACGAAGCGCGCGAGCGCTCCACGGTGAACATCGCGGCGCGCTCCTTCGGCGAGGACATGCGCAGCCTGATCGCCCACCTGCGTGCCACCGGCCAGCTCACCGCCGGGCTGATCCTGCGTGCGCTGCTGTCGGGCAACCTCGACCTGTTCGGCGCTGCGCTCTCCGAACTGTCCGGCCTGCCTTACGGCCGCGTCTCGGCGCTGCTGAACGATCGCGGCGGCAACGGCCTGCCGGCGCTGCTGATCCGCGCCGGTCTGCCGGAATCCACCTTCGCGGCGTTCCGCGTCGCGCTCGAGGCCAGCCACGAGGTCGGCTATGTCGATACCGGTGATGGCGCCGCGCGGCTGCATCGCCGCATGGTGGAGCGGGTGCTGACCCATTGCGAGACCGACCATTCCGCGGCCGAACCGCTGTTGATCCTGTTGCGCCGCTTCGCGACGGAATCGGCACGCGAGGATGCCCGGATGTTCTGCGACGAGCTGGTCGCCGAAGACGCGCTCGCGGCGCTGCCCTACGACGACGACCTGATCGCGGCCTGACCAGGCCGCGTCCCTCAGAACAGTTGGAAGTTCGGACGGCCGCCGCGGCGCCGTGCGCCGCTATTCGTTCGGCACGATGCTTGGCGCGAGGATCGCCTCGAGATGCTCGGGGCGGTCGCGATTGGCGTGGGTCAGGAATTCGTCGGCAATGCCGCGCAACTGCTTGCTCAACACGCCGGCCACCACGGCGGTGTCGAGCTTGGTGCGCTCGCGCACGATCGCCTGCACGGCATTGATGTGATGGGCGATGAGCTGCGGCGGCACTGCATCGAGGTCCGGCGCGTGCTCGATGATCCGGCACAGGCTCTCCGCTGCCGCGGCCGCCGAGGGATAGCCGAACGTCGCGGCATCACCCTTGATGTCGTGCGCGGCGCGGAACAGCTCCTCGCGTGTGCGCTCGTTGAAGCCCTCGCGCTTGACGGCGTCATACGCGGCCGAGAGGCGGTCGGCCTCGACCGTCATCCAGGCCTTAAACTCGCCGGAGAGGCCGGCCAGCGCTTTCTCCGCGCGCCCGACCGGATCGTCGAGATCGCTCTCGGGCACCCGCAACAGCATCCCGCGCAGCGGGTTGGGCTGCGTGATGACATGGTGGGTGCCGAAACTTCTGACCTCGATCGTGCCGGGTTTGTCCTTGGCCATGACGGTTCCTAGATGCTCGACCGCGCCTTTTCGAGCAGCGACGGCTGCTGCATCACTTCCACCTCGCCGCTGCCGCGACGCTCGGGACCGATATAGGTGTTGGTGGTGTTGCGGCGGCGGTCGGGGCCGAAATAGGTCTTGGTCTTGATGAACGGACGCGGATTGGCGACCACGTTCATGATGCGCTGGTAGAGGCCCTTGGCCGAGATCGGCTTGGCCAGGAATTCGGTGACGCCGGCATCGCGCGCCACCGTGACGCGGCGCTTCTCGGAATGTCCGGTCAGCATGATGATCGGCGCGTACGGGTTGCCCTTGGATTCCGGCTGCCGGATCATCTGCGCGAGCTCAAGCCCGTCGAAGATCGGCATCGACCAGTCGGTGATGACGATGTCTGGCACGTAATGGGTGTACATTTCGAGCGCGGTGGCGCCGTCCTCGGCCTCGTAGACCTCGCGCGCGCCGAACGAATGCAGCAGCGTCCGCAGGATGCGGCGCATGTGCGGATTGTCGTCGCAAATCAGAAATCGCAGCTTGTTGAAATCGATGCGATACATGGTCCGGCCCCGAACGGGCATACCGGACAGGCGCGGCATTACCCGAAATTAACCATATCCCGGCTGGGGTTAATGTTTGGTTTCCGCGCCAGGGCGCGCCGCCCTCAATAGCCGAACTGCTCGCGCAGGATGCGCTCCTCCAGCGAGTGGCCCGGGTCGAACAGCATCCGCATCGCGATCGTCTTGTCGGAGAGCACCTCGACGCGGCGCACGTCGCGGACCTCGTCATGGTCGGCGACCGCGGCGACCGGCCGCTTCTCGCCCTCGATCACCTCGATCACCACGAAGGCGGAATTCGGCAGCAGTGCGCCGCGCCAGCGCCGCGGCCGGAACGCGCTGATCGGCGTCAGCGCGAGCAGCGCCGCGTTGATCGGCAGGATCGGCCCCTGGGCGGAGAGGTTGTAGGCGGTCGATCCGGCCGGCGTCGCCACCAGGATGCCGTCGGCCATTAGCTCCGGCATCCGTTCATGCTCGTCGATCAGGATGCGCAACTTCGCCACCTGATAGGTCTGGCGGAACAGCGCGACCTCGTTGATGGCGTGATGCAGATGCGCGGCGCCGTGAATGTCGGTGGCGCGCATCAATAGCGGATTAATCAGTGACTCCCGCGCCGCCGCCAGCCGTTCGCGCAGGTCGTGCGTCGAGTATTCGTTCATCAGGAAGCCGACGGTGCCGCGATGCATGCCGTAGATCGGCTTGCCGCCCCGCATATGGGCGTGCAGGGTCTGCAACATTAGGCCATCGCCGCCGAGCGCGACCACGACGTCGGCATCGTCGATCGAGTGGTTGCCGTACATTGCGGTGAGCTGCTCGAGCGCGGACTGCGCTTCCGCGCTCGCGCTGGCGACGAAGGCGATCTTGTCATACCGCTTGGAGCTTTTCATCGCTCACGAACTCGTTTGCCACGGAATACGCCGCGCTCGTCTATACATCCCGGGCGGCCTTGTCGAGATGGTTCCGTGAGGCCCGATGCCTTGCTGGTGCCGCCAGGCTATCGCAGTTTGCGGCCTGTAGTGCGGGGAGTGAACGACATGGCTAATAGTCTTGCGACACGGCTCGCGGCGGCGCTGCTCGCAGCCTGCCTTCTGACTGCCGCGCGCGCCGACGACGCGGCCCCGCAGCCGCAGCCGCAGCCGTCGCCGAGCGCGCAGGCGCCGACCGGTCAGAAGGGGCGGGCAGGGCGCGGCGACGCCGGTCCCAGCACCAACGCCTCTAGCGCTGAACAGCACCGACTGCCACCGGACTCGACCACCAAGCAGTCCGTCGAGTTGCCCGGCCGCACGCTGGCCTTTACCGCCACTGCCGGCTCGATCCGCGTGTTCGACGACAAGGGTGAGGCACTCGCCGACATCGCCTACACCTCCTATCAGCTCGACGGCGCTGACCGGGCGAGCCGGCCGGTGACGTTCCTGTTCAACGGTGGTCCGGGCTCGGCGTCGGCCTGGCTGCAATTCGGCAATGTCGGACCGTGGCGCCTCTCGTTCGATGTCACGGCGTCGTCGGCGTCGCCCGACCTGATGCCGAATGCCGAGACCTGGCTCGACTTCACCGATCTCGTCTTCATCGATCCCGTCGGCACCGGTTACAGCCGCTTCGTCACGATGTCGGAGGATGCGCGCAAGCGCTTCTTCTCGGTCGATGGCGACGCCAACGCAATCGCGCTGGTGATCCGCCGCTGGCTGGAGAAGCACGATCGGCTGCTGTCGCCGAAATACGTCGTCGGCGAAAGCTATGGTGGCATTCGCGGGCCCAAGGTCGTGCATAATCTGCAAATGCAGCAGGGCATCGGTGTGCGTGGCCTGATCCTGATCTCGCCGGTGCTGGACTTCCGGGAATATTCCGGCTCCAGCATTCTGCAATATGTCGCGAGCCTGCCGACCATGGCGGCGGTCGCGCGACAGACCAAGGGGCCGGTGACGCACGAGGATCTCGCCGATGTCGAGCGCTACGCGCGCAGCGATTTCCTGATCGACCTCATCAAGGGCCAGGCCGACACCGAGGCCACCACGCGGCTTGCGGACAAGGTCGCGAGCCTCACCGGCATCGATCAGGTAGTCAGCCGCCGGCTCGCCGGCCGTTTCGACATCGGTGAATTCCGTCGCGAGTTTGATCGCAAGAACGGCAAGGTGACGGGCCGCTACGACGCCTCGGTCGAGGGCTTCGATCCCTATCCCGACTCCAGCTCCTCGCACTTCAACGACCCGTCGGGCGACCCGCTGATGGCGCCGCTGACCAGCGCGGCCGTCGACCTCACCACGCGCAAACTGAACTGGCGGCCGGACGGCTCCTATCATCTGCTCAGCGGGAGCGTGAACAAGTCTTGGGATTTCGGCCACGGCATTAGTCCACCCGAGTCGGTGACCCAGCTTCGCCAGGCGCTGGCGCTCGATCCGAAGCTGAAGCTCCTGATCGGCCACGGCCTGTTCGATCTCGCCACGCCGTATTTCGCTTCGCAAATTATCATCGACCAGTTGCCGGCCTTCGCGACCGGAGACCGCACCAAGCTCGTGGTCTATCCGGGCGGCCACATGTTCTATTCCCGCGACGGCTCGCGCGAGGCGTTCCGGAAAGAGGTCGAGGCGCTGGTGAAGTGAGGGGCGTAGCGACCTGGACTGCGTAGCCCTGCAACTACCTGACGGCGTCGTCCCGGCGAAGGCCGGGACGCATAACCGCCACTGTTGATTATTGCGCGGGGCTGGGACGACAAGTCCCATTCACAACTCCTGCTGCGGCTTATGGGTCCGGCGTTCGCCGGGACGACAGTCAAGTGTGTGTCACGGCTTGTGAGTCATGCACTCGCATTCTCGCGGCGCGAGGCGTCCGAGGTTTGCTGCAATTCACGCCGCCCTGAATTGCAGGAAGCGCGGGGAGCGCCGCTATGTGAGAGCCAATTCCGCCCGCCGGCAATCGGAGCTGGCGCGATCGTGATGTGGGGCGGATTTGCAGGCTGCGGCGAGACGTGCGACAAGTGGGCATGCATTTGAGGCGGCTCGCCAATCTCTGGATTCTGATTCTTGTCGCGGCCGGGCTGCTGCTCGCGCCCGTGGCGCCGGCATTTGCCACGACGATGCCGGCTGTCCCTGCGGCCACCATGCCGGCGGCATCGGACGATCACGCCATGGCCGACGACATGCCGTGCTGTCCGGACCAGACCAAGCAGCGGACCTGCGACGGTTGTCCGTTCCTTGCCCTTTGCATGCTGAGCATCTCGCTGCCGGTCCCCGACGGGACGGCGTCGCTGATCGTGCGTGACCCACAGCGAAGCCTGTTTGTGGCGCATGACGAGCGTATGCTTGACGGACTCGGCGCCAAACCTCCCGATCATCCCCCTCGAACCAACGTCTGAGAGGCGCGCCAGCGCCTGATCGCTGATGCGTGCGCCGATGGCGCGCGCCGCTTTCTGCCGCTCACGCGGTGAATCAGACGTATCGAGGATCATAACCATGAAGACTTCCAACCTGGCGCGGGCCACCATGGCCGCGCTGATTGGCATTGCCATCACGGGCGTTGCGCTGCCCGCTCATGCCGAGATCAAGAACTACGAATTCCAGCTCGTGCAGCCGACCGTTCAGGTCGGGACCGATCGCATCGTCACGGTGCGACTGGTCGACAAGGCGACCGGAAAATCCGTGCCTGACGCGGTCATCTTCGCGACGCGTCTCGACATGGCGCCCGACGGCATGCAGGAAATGGTCACCAAGGTGACGCCGATGCCGGGGACCGAGTCCGGCACGTACCGCTTCAAGGCCAGCTTCAGCATGGCCGGACGCTGGCAGTTGTCGCTCGGCGCGAAAGTGCAGGGCGAGACCGGATCGGTCGAAAACAAGCTCGTCGTTACGGCCCAGAAATGAGCCGCGTCGTCCTGGCTGGCGCTGCCGCTGCGATCGCCGCAGCGGCAGGCGCCGCACTCATCGGTCGCGGCCTGCCGCCGCGGCCGGTCAGCGTCGCTATCGCTCCCGCCGCGCGTGCGGCGGAGGCCGGTGCACCGATCTACTACCGCGACCCCGACGGCAAGCCGTTCTACTCGCCGACGCCGAAGAAGACGTCGGACGGGCGTGACTATCAGCCGGTGCCCGCGGGTACCGACATCAGCTTCGACGATCCCGAGCCATCCGCGGACATGGCGCCGGCGGATGCCAAGCCCGAGCGCAAGATCAAATATTACCGCAATCCGATGGGGCTGCCGGACACCTCGCCGGTGCCGAAGAAGGACTCCATGGGGATGGACTACATTCCCGTCTATGACGGCGACGACAGCGACGACGGGACTGTGAAGCTCTCACCAGGCAAAATGCAGCGCACCGGCGCGAAGTCCGAGCCGGTGACGAGGCAACCCATCTCGTCGATCATTCGTGCTCCGGGCACTGTCCAGGAGGACGAGCGGCGCGTGTCGGTCGTCGCACTGCGCTTTGAGGGATTTGTCGAAAGCGTCGCCAACGTCACGACCGGGGATCATGTTCACAAAGGGCAGGTGCTCATGAACGTGTACAGCCCGGCACTCTCCAGTGCGGCCGCCGAGTATCTTTCCGCCGTCAACGCAGGCGCAACCGGAAAGGAGTTGAAGGGGGCGCGCCGGAGATTGGAGAACCTGGATACCCCGGAGCCCGCGATCAAGGAGCTGGAGCGCACCCGAGATATCTCGCTGTCCATTCCGTGGCTCGCGCCGCGGGACGGTGAGATCGTCGCGCGGAACGCCGTCAACGGAATGCGGGCCGGCCCCGGCGACGTGCTGTTCAGGATCGCCGATCACCGCCTTGTCTGGGTGGTCATCGACGTCGCGGAACGAGATCTCAGTCAAGTCTCAGTTGGAACGAAGGTGACGATCAAGCCGCGCGGACTGGGCGGCAAGACTTTCACAGGGACCGTCGCGCTTATCTACCCGCACCTGAATGCTCAGACCCGCACGGCGCGCATCCGCGTCGAGCTTCCCAATCCGGACGAATTGCTGCGGCCCGAGATGTACGTCGACGCGGAGATCGAAATCGGCTCGCCGGATCCGGTTCTGGCCGTCCCAGAGAGCGCCGTCCTCGACGACGGCACGCGACAGCAGGTCCTAATCGACAAGGGAGACGGGCGTTTCGAGCCGCGTGAGGTCAAGCTCGGTCGGCGCGGCGGAGGCTATGTTGAGATCGCCGAAGGCGTCAGCGAAGGCGAGCGAACTGTCACCTCGGCCAATTTCCTGATCGATGCCGAGAGCAATCTGAAGGCGGCATTGAAGGGTTTTGCCGAGGCGAGCAGTCCGAAATCAACCGAGCCGGCGGCCGCAAACACGGGAGCGCGCCCATGATTGCCCGCCTCATCGCCTGGTCGGCGCGCAATCTGCTGCTCGTGCTGTTCGGCACCGGCTTTGCGGCCGCTGCCGGGCTCTACGCGCTCGTCCACCTGCCGCTCGACGCAATTCCCGATCTCTCCGATACGCAGGTGATCGTCTACACCGAATATCCGGGCCAGGCGCCGCAAGTCATCGAGGATCAGGTCACCTATCGCCTGGCCACGGCGATGCTGACGGTGCCGAAGTCGAAGGTGGTTCGCGGCTTCTCGTTCTTCGGCGTGTCCTTCGTCTACGTCATCTTCGAGGATGGCACCGACATTTACTGGGCGCGCTCGCGCGTGCTGGAATTCCTCAACGGCGCGGCGTCCCGCTTGCCCGCCGGCGTGACGCCGACGATCGGCCCCGATGCGACCGGCGTCGGCTGGGTCTACCAATATGCGGTCATGTCCAAGGAGTTGAACCTCGCCGATACGCGCACCATCCAGGATTGGAACCTGAAATTCGCGCTTGCCAAGGCCGAAGGCGTCGCCGAGGTCGCCAGCGTCGGCGGCTTCGTCAAGCAATACAACGTCATTCTGGACCCGCAGCGCATGCGTGACCGGGGCATCACCATGCAGCGGATGCGCGAGGCGATCCGCGCCAGCAACGCCGACGTCGGCGGCCGTACCGTCGAGCTCTCCGAGTTCGAATATGTGATCCGTGGCAAGGGCTATCTCAAGAGCATCAACGATCTCGGCAACATCGTGCTCAAGACCGACAATGGCACACCGGTGCTGCTGCGCGACGTCGCACGCGTCGAGCTCGGCCCCGACGAGCGCCGCGGGGTCGCCGAACTGAACGGCGAGGGCGAGGTGGCAAGCGGCATCGTGCTGCAACGCTTCGGGATGAACGCGCTCCAGGTGATCGAGAACGTCAAGAAGCGGTTCAGCGAGATCGCGACCAGCCTGCCGAAGTCGGTCGAGATCGTCCCGGTCTATGACCGTTCTAACCTGATCTATGCGGCGATCGATACGCTCAAGCGCACGCTGGTCGAGGAGAGTGCCATCGTTGCGCTGGTGTGCATTGTGTTCCTGCTGCATGTCCGCAGCGCGCTGGTCGCGATCCTGATGCTGCCGGTCGGGGTGCTGATGGCGTTCGGCGCGATGAAGCTGCTCGGGATCGGCTCCAACATCATGAGCCTCGGCGGCATCGCGATCGCGATCGGGGCGATGATCGACGCAGCCATCGTGATGATCGAGAACGCGCACAAGCATCTGGAGCGCGCCGCGCCCGGCCGGTCGCGCGTCGCGATCCTGATCGAGGCGGCCGCTGAGGTCGGCCCGGCGCTGTTCTTCAGCCTCCTCGTCATCACCGTGTCGTTCATGCCGATCTTCACGCTGGAGGCGCAGGAAGGACGGCTGTTCAGCCCGCTCGCCTTCACCAAGACGTTTGCGATGGCGGCGGCGGCCTTGCTGTCGGTCACGCTGGTTCCGGCGCTGATGGTGATCTTCGTCCGCGGCAGGATCGTTCCCGAGCACCGCAACCCGATCAACCGCTTCCTGATCTGGATCTATCGCCCTGTGATCCACGGCGTGTTGCGTGCCAAGACGCTGGTGATCCTGCTGGCGCTCGGCGCGCTCGCCGTCTCGGTCTGGCCGGCCCGGCAACTGGGCACCGAGTTCATGCCTGATCTCAACGAAGGCACGCTGCTCTATATGCCGACGACGCTGCCCGGGATCTCCGTGACCAAGGCATCCGAACTGATGCAGACCCAGGACCGGATCATCAAGGGCTTCCCGGAAGTCGCCTCGGTCTATGGCAAGGCCGGCCGTGCAACGACGGCGACCGATCCGGCGCCGCCGGAGATGTTCGAGACCATCATCAACCTCAAGCCGAAGGAGCAATGGCGGGCAGGGGTGACCCTCGACAGCCTGATCGCCGAGATGGATAAGGCCCTGCAATTTCCGGGCGTCTCGAATGCCTGGACGATGCCGATCAAGGCGCGCATCGATATGCTCTCGACCGGGATCCGCACGCCTGTCGGCGTCAAGGTGATCGGTCCCGACCTTGCGGGGATCGACAAGCTCGCCAAACAAATCGAGCAGGTCCTGAAAGCCGTTCCCGGCACTTCGTCGGCCTATGCCGAGCGCAGCCTCGGCGGCTACTATCTCGAGATCACGCCGAACCGCGAGGCGCTGTCGCGCTACGGCATCGCGGTGCAGGATGTGCAGGATACCATCGCGACCGCGCTGGGCGGCCAGAGCGTGACCACGACCGTCGAGGGGCGCCAGCGCTTCACCGTCAACATGCGCTATCCGCGCGATCTGCGCGACAATCCAAAAGCCATCGCGAGCGATACCCTGGTGCCGATGCCGGCGGGCGGGGCGGTGCCGCTCGGCGAAGTCGCCGATGTCACGCCGTCGCGCGGTCCGACCTCGATCAGGACCGAGAATGGGCAGCTCGCGACCTACATCTATGTCGATATCCGCGATCGTGATCTCGGCGGCTATGTCGCAGATGCGCAGCGCGCCGTGCAGGCGAGTGTGCAGTTTCCGCCGGGGACGTACGTGGTCTGGAGCGGGCAGTACGAATATCTCGAACGTGCCATGGCACGGCTGAAGATCGTCGTGCCGGCCACACTATTGATCATCTTCCTGCTGCTCTATCTCAATTTCAGGTCGGTCACGGAGACCTTGATCGTCATGCTGTCGCTGCCGTTCGCGCTGGTCGGCGGGCTTTGGCTGATGTGGTGGCTGGGGTTCAATCTCTCGGTCGCCGTCGCCGTTGGCTTCATTGCGCTTGCAGGTGTCGCTGCGGAAACCGGCGTCGTGATGCTGATCTACCTCAATCAAGCACTCGCGGACGTCACGCAGCGCCGTGCCGCCAAGGGGGAGGCGGTGACCCAGACCGATCTCCGCGAGGCCATCATGGAGGGCGCGGTTGAGCGCGTCCGGCCGAAGATGATGACGGTCGTCGCCGTCATGGCGGGACTGCTGCCGATCATGTGGAGCACCGGCACCGGGTCCGAGATCATGCAGCGCATCGCGGTGCCGATGATCGGCGGCATGATCTCGTCGACCCTGCTGACGCTGATCGTGATTCCTGCGATCTTTGGGCTCGTCAAAGGGTTCCGTTTGCCTCCTGCGGGCCAATCACGGCCGCCGGCAAAGACGAAATCGATTGCAGCGAGAGTGAGAGAGCTGGAGCTAACCGAATGAGGTGATCCATGATGCACGACATGATGCCGGGAATGATGTGGGGCATGGGCCTGATTGGTATACTCGTCATTGTTGTCCTGGTTCTGGCAGCCTTGGCGTTGGTCAAATACCTTCGTTCCTGAAGCCGAGGAGGCCAGAATGAAGCCGTGTCGAATTGCGATAGTCATGACTATCGCTTTCGCGTCACCTGTGTTGGCGCAGAGCGGCGATCGTGGCGAGCGGGATTTTCAGGCTTGCGTGCCGTGCCATTCGCTTGAACCCGACCGCAACATGACCGGCCCGAGCTTGGCAAACTTGTGGGGGCGCAAGGCCGGAAGCCTGCCGAGCTTCGATCGTTACTCCGACGCGCTGAAAGCTTCTGATATCATTTGGGACGACCGCTCGCTGGATGCCTGGTTGACCGATCCGCAACGCATGGTGCCGGACAATGAGATGCCGTTCGAAGGGATCAAGGATGCACGCGTTCGCTCGGATCTGTTGGCGTTTCTCAAGCAGGCCACAAAGCCGGGGGCCGCGTCGGAGCGAGTCGCCGAAAATCGCATGAAGGGGATGGGCGGCATGATGGGAGGTATGATGGGCGGCAATCACACTCCCAATCTGAAGGTCCTGGAGCCCGGACAGCGCGTGACTGCCATCACGCACTGCCGGGACACCTATCGCGTGATCACCGCCGACGGTAAGACGCGCCATTTCTGGGAGCGCAATCTGCGTCTGAAGACGGACTCCAGCCAGGAGGGCCCGCAGAGCGGAGCACCAGCAATCCTCCCCGCAGGAATGATGGGCGACCGCGCGGACGTGATCTTCGCGGCTCCGGAGGAGATCAGCAAGACTATCGAAGGACAGTGCTGACCTTCGAACCGTCGCAGTGAAGCGCGGAACACAGCGCCTGAATTGGCGCAGTTCCGCGTGGCCCGGCTTGAATTACCTGCAATGGCGGCCGTATCCTGTTCCGAAAGGACCACCAATGACCGATTGCTGCGAGCAGAAGACATCCGAATGCTGTGCGCCACCGCCGTTGATATTGCCGAAGACCACCGGCGTGCCGACGGTCGAGCGCCATCGCGCGGCTGACGCATGCTGCTCGGGCGGCGTTCCGGTGTTTGACGGTCTCGATCCGCGCTACAAGCGCATTCTCTGGACGGTCATCGGCATCAACGGCGCAATGTTCCTGACCGAGATGATCGCGGGTCAACTGGCCGGATCGCAGGCGCTCAAGGCGGATGCGCTCGACTTCCTTGCCGACACGGTGACCTATGGGCTGAGCCTTGCGGTAATCGGCGCCAGCCTGCGAACGCGCGCCTCCGCGGCGCTCTTGAAGGGCGTTTCGCTGAGCCTGATGGCGCTGTGGGTGTTCGGCTCGACTGTTTACCAGACCCTCATTCTCGATGTTCCGAAAGCCGAGGTGATGGGTGCGATCGGCACCTTGGCACTCACTGCGAATTTGGCGTCCGTTCTGCTGTTGCTGCCGTACAAGGACGGCGACGCCAATGTCCGCTCGGTCTGGCTCTGCTCGCGCAACGATGCAATGGGAAACGTCATCGTGATGGTGGCCGCCCTGGGCGTTTGGGGAACGGCCACGCGATGGCCCGATCTCGCAGTCGCCGCCGTCATGGCGGTGATATTCCTGACCTCGTCGGTGCAGATTCTGCGGCAGGCCTGGGCCGAGCATCGCGAGGCAGCCCCGCTGCGCAGTCCGACGGCGGCGCGCGGCTGATTGAGCCGCACGCGAGTGTGGGTGCATCGAGCCGCCGCTCGAGTCTACTTGAGTTTGGGTTGCATTTCGCAGCGGCTTCGGTCGATCTCTTCCCATCGTGGAGAAGTCGGATTGCATCGCTAGATGCAATCCGGGTGAGGGGCCTTGCGCTCTCGATAGACCGTAACCTCTCACCCGATTTGCTGTGCAAATCGACCTCTCCCAAGGGAGAGGTGACTTCCGCCGCTGTTTCAGATCAAGCTGGTCTAATCCCATCATGCTTTAGGTATTCAAGGCCGGGCCGACATAGCGGCTGGTCGGACGCAGCATGCGGCCGGTGGCTTTCTGCTCCATGGCATGCGCCAGCCAGCCGACCGCGCGCGTGGTGGCAAATGTCGGCGTGAAGGCATCGCGCGGAATCCCGCAGGCCTCCAGCAGGAGCGCGGCATAGATCTCGAGGTTCGGGCGCAACGTCTTATCGGGCCGTTGGCGCGCGAGGGCCGCGAGCGCCTTGCGTTCGAACGCGAGCGCGAATTGCAGGCGCGCATTATCGCCGCCGAGCTGGCGGACCGCATCCGCGAGCAGTGTGGCGCGCGGATCACCATTCGGAAACGCGCGGTTGCCAAAACCCGCCAGCCGTTCGCCAGCGGCGAGCTTCCGATCGAGCCAGGCGTCGACATCGTCGCTCGCCTGCGCCTGATCGACCATCGTCAGCGCCGGACCGGGCGCGCCGCCGTGCAGCGGACCTTCGAAGGCGCAGTAGGCGGCGAGCACCGCCGCAGCGAGCGTCGCGCCGGTGGAGGCGACCACGCGCGCGGTAAGCGTGGAGGGGCCGAGGCCGTTTTCCGCCGCGACGACGAAGTAGGTGTCAAGCGCGTGAACCAGATCGGGCGCGGCGGCCGTCCCGGAGACCATCCTCAGCATGTCTGCGGCCGTCGGCAGCGTGGGATCGGGCGGGACAGCAGGCAAACCCCGTTGATGGCGGATGATGGCGGGACCA
The DNA here is from genome assembly GCF_045571475.1 of Bradyrhizobium sp. ORS 86. Lineage (NCBI taxonomy): Bacteria > Pseudomonadati > Pseudomonadota > Alphaproteobacteria > Hyphomicrobiales > Nitrobacteraceae > Bradyrhizobium > Bradyrhizobium sp. ORS 86. The sequence goes on from NZ_CP120699.1 coordinate 3,215,077, forward strand.
CCGACCGAGAGCGCGCCGATGATCTCCGCCGGCGTGCTGTCATCGGGCAATGCCGCCAGGCATCGGCGAGTCGCTTCGCCCGGCGTCGCGCCCGTTGTGGTCGGCAGCCACGAGCCGAGACGGTCGAACGCCTGCTGTCGGCCGGCGCCGAACTCCGCGGTGATGCGGTCGCGTGTGAGTCCTTCGCCCGCAAAGCCTTCCCACAAGAGTGTGATCAATCCCTCGAAGCCGAGATCATGTGCGGCCGTCTCGAGCGGCACGCCGCGGATCCACAGCCGCGATGCCTGCGGATCGGAATGGCTGAGGACGGTTTCAGCGGCGACGACGCCGTCGAGACCTGCTTTCATGAGCTGCACCTCTTGAGGCGGTCTTGGTCCGAAGACGCATTGATGATGTCAAACGTGGAACCAACAACGGTACCTGATCTCCCTGTGCTTGTCAGATGGTCGCAGCGCCAATGTTGGATGACGCGATGACCGGCATTGCGCGGTTGCGCCTGCTGCGATGCCGGTCATCGAGCGCTGCTTCCCTCATTGGCCGCAGCATTTCCCGTCCGCCTGGACGGGAGGGCACGGCACCGAACCGTAGGAGCAGAACACGCAGCAGTCGCCGGCTTTGGGCTTGAGGCGGATGCCGCAACCCTTGCAATCATAGAAGAACTGGCAGGCGTCGGTCGGCATGGTGACGGCTTCGGCGAAGCCGCAAGCCGGGCAGGTCAGGGTGGAGACGAGTTGCACGTTACGCTTCATCCTCGGCTGGTTAATCTCGTGAACGGCCTACATTAACTCTCTCCGGCTGGAAAACGCATTGATCGGCCGCATCACTGGAACGCGATCGGCATTGGCGCGTTGCTGTGCATTCCAGCGCACAGAAGGGCCTTTCCATGAAAATCCACGCCGCGGTCATGCTGATAGCTACACTCATGCTGTCGGGAACCGTGCTGGCGCAGAGCTCCGGTCCCACGGCCGGAAATGGACAGGCTGGTAATGTCACCACGACGGGTCAGGCGCTGAACAGCGCCAAGAAAACCGGCGACAGCGGCCCGCCGATCGACAAGGCAGCGCGCCAGGCGAAACCGGACGCAGGCGCCGCCAACAACACGGTCGGCGTGAACCGCGGGTCCAAGGTCGACCGGCGCAACGAGCACTATCCGTAGCCACAGGACCTCCAGTCGTTCGCGATCGGGAGCGTCGCCGCCCTTCGGGCCGTGGATGGCGTCGCCTCCGGCGCGGGGCTGCCCATGCCGGTCATCGTAGCGTCATGTGCTATCGGTTAGCCATGGCGTTTCGATCGCGACGGGCAGCATGGGGATGAATGGCCGGGCACGGCTTCTCGGAATGAACCGGGAGATTACGGGCGTCCTGGTTGTGCTCGCCGTCGCGCAACTGATCGGGTGGGGGAGCCTCGGCTTGCCGGCCATCGTCGGCCGGCGAATCGCCGCCGATCTCCAGATCGCGCTGCCGACGGTATTTGCAGGAACCTCGGTCCTCTACGTGACGATGGGCCTGTGCGCGCCGCTGCTCGCCGAACCGTTCAAGCGCGCAGGCGCTCGGCGTGTCATGATGGCAGGCGCCGCGGTCGCAGCACTCGGTTTCGTCCTTCTGGCCTGCGCCCAAGAGGTGGCGCTCTACTTCATCGCCTGGACGATCCTTGGCGTCGGTGGCAGCGCCGCCCTGAGCACGGCCGCCTACATCATGCTCAACGAGGTGGCGGGCCGGCATGCGAAGGGCGCGATCGGAGCTCTGATGCTGGTCACCGGACTGTCCAGCAGCATCTTCTGGCCAACGACGGCATGTCTCGCCGACGCGGTCGGCTGGCGCGGGACCTGCTTGGTCTATGCCTTGGCGATGGGCTTGGTCTGCCTGCCGCTCTACACGTTCGGGCTGCCGCGCCGGACCGCTGCTGTCGCCGATTCAGAGACTGCATCGGAGCGGTCGGCCGCGCCGTCTGCCCCGGATAGAAGCACTTTTGTCCTGGTGGTGGCGGCGATTGCGCTCAACGCATTCGTCAGCATCGGCTTCAGCGCAATCCTTGTCGAGCTCCTGAAGGCGCAGGGGCTCTCGGCGACCGAAGCCGTTGCGTTCGGATCGACGCTTGGCGTCGTGCAGGTGTCGGCGCGCGCAATCGATTTCATCGGCGGCGGACGCTGGGACGGCATCACGACGGGCCTCGTCGCGGGTACGCTGCTGCCGGTCGCGATGCTGATCCTGATCTTGGGCCACGGCGCTTATTGGTCGATCGCGGCTTTCATCCTGATCTACGGCCTGGGCAGCGGCGCGCTCGCGGTTGCGCGCGCAACGATCCCGCTGGTGTTCTACGATAGGGGTGCGTTTGCCAAGGCGACGTCGCATATCGCGCTGCCGCTGAACCTGATCTCGGCGGCAGCGCCGCCGCTCCTGGCCGGGTTGCTCACGCGCTTCAGTAGCGACGCGCTGCTGGCACTCGCGATGCTGTGTTCGACCGGCGCGCTTGTCATGCTGCTCATGCTCGGCCGCCGCCGGCGCGCGATCGGAATAACCGCCACCACGCCATCATGAAAAAAGCCGGCGCAGTCATGTCGACTGCACCGGCGGGATGCTTCGATATCAATCCGCTCAGTAGACGAGGCCAGTGCCCGGCGGCTTCTCCAGCGCTGCGGCCAGCGAGCGGTATTCCTCGCTGTTGGTGCCGGCGAGCTGCGCGATGCGGTTCAGATGGAATTCGGCCTGGTCGCGGTTGCCCTGCTCGAGCTGCCACAGGCCGTAATACTGCCAGGTCCGCACATGGTTGGGATCGGCCTTGAGCGCGCGCTCGTACCAGATCTGCGACACCTTGTAGTCGCCGAGCTTGCGATAGGAGTAGCCGATCAGATTGGCAACGTCGGCGCGATCGTCCTGACCCAGCGCTTTCAACTGCTCGATCGCGGTGGCGTAGTCGTGGCGATCATAGATCGTGGTGTAGGCCGCGTGATAGCCGGCCAGGAACTTCGGATCATCGATCGACGATCTCCTGTCCTTCTTGGTCGCCTTCTTACCCTTGCCGCTGTCGGAGGCGGGCGGGGAGGGGTCATCGCTGCCGGCGGCGTAAGCCTTGATGACGGGGCCGCCCGCAAGGGCCATCGAGAGCACCGCGAGGGTCAAAAACCTTGTCGTCCTGCTCATTCCTGATCGCTCCTGATCGTTCCTAATCGCGCTCGGTAATCCTACACCGAAGCCTGTCGACTTGAACACCCGAGGCCTCAGAACATTCCCGCCGCCGCGCGATTCCACGTGATCACCCACGGCGCCGGCGCATGACAGAGAAGTCATTCACATGAATGAACACCGACAGTGACCTTCAGGACGGGTTCAGCGGGGGCTCTCTAAGGTCGCCTCCATTGATCGGCGAGGCCGACCATCCGGCCGGGTAACTCTCGATCCCGTGGAAGAGGAGACCACCATGTTGAAGTCGATTTCTGCAGCGCTGCTCGCCATGTCCGTGATCGCTGCCCCGGCGCTCGCCGCCGAGCAGACCAAATCCGCCACCTCCGCGCCCGTGACCACCCCCGCGCCGACGACCAAACCCGCGCCGGTGATCAAGAGCGAGCAGGAGCCGTCGAAGGCCCTGAACGCCAGCGCGAAGATGACCCGTCACCACACCCAGCATTATCGCCACCACAAGCACATGGGCCTCCTGAAGGTGAAGAAGGCGCAGAAGCACGCCAGCCAGCACGTTAAGGCGAAGGTCGCGGTCAAGCACGTCGCGCCGGTCAAGCGCGGCTGAAACTGATCCGCCGGCGTGGTTTCGATCCACATTGCCCCGCTGCGCCGGCGGATGTCAGACCCGGCCCGTTCGCCATTGCTTCCCCAGTGGCGGCGGGCCGGTGTGCTGTCCTGCCTTCGCGTGGCACGGGATAACCGAGTTGCGAATTCCATTCCGGCGCCGGGCGGTCTAAGAGGTCGTCACGGGGATCATGGAACTGCAGCGGTTGGGGACTTCAGCTAAACTTGCGGCGATCTTGGCGCTGTCGATCGGGCTCGCCGGCTGTGCCGGCGGCGACAGCGGGCCAATCTCGTTCACCGCCGATCGTGGCGCGGCCGACCAGCCGTTTCCGACCAACTACCGGGCCGAGATATTGGCGTTCATGCGGACCTATCTGAACAATCCGGTTGGCGTGCGCGATGGCGCTATTGCCGAGCCGGTGCAACGGACGATAGGTGGCCGCCTCCGTTACGTCGCATGCGTGCGCTACAGCGCAAAGGACTCGGACGGCAATTACGGTCCGGCCCGCGAGCACGCCGTGGTGTTCGTCGATGGTCGGCTCGACCGCATCATCGAGAACGCCGCCGAGCCCTGTTCCGGCATCTCCTACGGGCCGTTTGCCGAACTGGGCAATTTGTCGCGGTAGCGTGGTCGGGCCTGAGCATTGGTTAGCGCAAACCGATCACTTTTCGGGGAGCGCTGAACCTTAGCTTAGGTATCTGCGACTCCCGTCACGCGGAGGCGTGATTACTTAACCGATCAAAAATCTTCTATGATCAGGAACAAACGGCCGTTGTTGCCGCCCTGTCACAGCTTGGGAAGATCACGGCTGCGGCATTGCCCCAAAGCAACCTAATTGAGGTCACGTTGTTTGGGTTGATAGCGCAACGCTAGTAATGGGGACCCCCAATGAAGAAGTTTCTGCTCGGCACCGTCGCCCTGGCCGCGCTGGCGAGCCCGGCGCTTGCGGCTGACATGCCGGCACGCACCTATACCAAGGCACCACCTCCCGTGACCGCGCCTGCGCTCGTCTACAATTGGACCGGTTTCTATATCGGCGGCCATGTCGGCGGCGCGTTTACCGACGGCAACAACCTGATGGGCAGCGATGCGCGCTTCATGGGTGGTGTGCAGGGCGGTTTCGATTACCAGTTCGCACCCAACTGGGTGATGGGTGTCGAGGCGCAGTACAGCTGGCTGCCGAGTTCGTCGAACAATGGCGTGTTGTTTCCGGGAGGTACGCTTGTGACCGGCAATACCGACCAGATCGGTTCGGTAACCGGCCGCCTTGGCTACACCTGGGGTCCGGCGCTGCTCTACGCCAAGGGCGGTTATGCCTGGCGTGACAACAACAATCTCACTGCTTCGGTTGGTGGCGTGCCGGCGGCCTTCACCACCGACGGCAACCACAAGGACGGCTACACCGTCGGCGCAGGCCTCGAATACATGTTCGCCCCGAACTGGTCGGCCAAGGCCGAATACCAATACTACAATTTCGGCAAGACCACCTTCACGGGCGGCCCGGCCGACATCGTCGGCACGAGCTTCCGCAACGACGAGCATACCGTCAAGCTGGGCATCAACTATCGCTTCGGTTGGGGCGGCCCCGTGGGCAGTAACTACTGATCGTCAGCTCGCTTGAATGCGCAAAGGGCCGGCTTCCTCGAGCCGGCCTTTTTGTTTGGCGCAATCGCTCGGGCCCTGCCACGACCGCAGCCATGCAATGCAAAAAATAATCCCTGCATGGCACGGAACTTTCATTGTCGTGCGCTATTGTGGGGCTGCTTGGGTTGGTGGACAAACGAACATGCGTAGCGTTGCGTTAGGGCTCATTCTCTCTGCGGTGTCCGTGCCGTGCCTTGCCCAGACTGTCCTGAAATCCGAGCCCCTGATCCTCGCCCCCTATGAGATCGTGCTCGTGCAGGACGCGTCCTGCCCGCCCGGCAAGGTCCTCAAGGTCACGGGCGCAATCCGGGGTCTCCATCGACGGAAGGTCTGCGTTTCGCTCGCCTCCGAGCAGGCTTCGCTCGCGACGGCGACGCCATAGGGCCGCAGGGTCATCCCACTGCACGTCGGGTCCGCGCACGCGCCCCGCGGGTGGCGTTACGAGTGCAGCCGCGGCTCGATGCGCGCTTCAAGATCGGCGTCCGCCTTGTTCTTGTCCGGATCCTCGTTCGGATCGAGCTGGCAGGGGCGGATCTCGTAGTCATTATCCAGCACCGGGCGCGGCGAGCGCTTTTGCTCGTCAGTGACGGCGTCGACCACGAGGCCGGATTTCTGGGCCAGACTCCAGACGTCAGCCTCCGTCGGATAGGCCTTGCTCAGCTTGGCGTCCTGATAGAACAGTGCATACGGCATTTCGTCGCTCCCCCCGAAAAACCGACAACGCCCGCGCTGGTTAAGAGGTTTCCGCAAACCGCACCGGCGTTCCGATCACGGAACCGTGATTTATTGACTCCCAAGCTGTTGAAAATGTGGGTCATTTCGGGCCATTCCGCGGCGCGCCGTGAGTCGTTAATGCGTCGTAAACCCGGTGAAAAAGAATCCCCGGGACTCTCCGGGTAGAATCGCCGGATGCTCCGCTCCATGAGAGCGATCCTGCAGACCCCGAATGAACGCGTGCTGTTCGCGCTGGCGGTAACGCTGCTGGCCGCCTGCGCCGCGAACGTCGCGCTGGTCTGGGCGTGGCTCTAAAGGGGAAGGGTTGAATCGACTCGCGGCGGCTTCGGTCGACCCCGTCGGGGAGAGGTGACCTCCGCCGCTGTTTCAAATCAAGCTAATCCCATCATGCACTAGATTTTGCACGAGGCGTCTCCACGACAACCGGTATCCACGTCGCTTGAAAACGCTCTGGCCCACGCGAAAACGCCGTGGCTGCCCGACGTCCGGACCGATTGACGGTTCGCCCAATCCCTCCATCATCGCCGCGACAACAGGAGCCTTCCGCGCGACCAGCGGAGGCCATTGCGGGTGGAGCGACCATGATCGAGACGCTGAAGGAACGGGTCAATGGCGATGCGGGGCTGGTGCGCCGCGGCCGCTATCTCACGACGACGCTGCTGCTCGAGATCGGCAAGACGGCGTGGTTGATTCCGATCCATGAGGGCCGGGTCGTGTCGGTAACGAAGGGGCCGTTCGTGATGCCATCGTCGTGCTTCGTGCTGCGCACCTCCGAGACCGAGTGGAACAAGTTCTGCGAGCAGCGGCCGCCGCCGGGCTCGAATGACCTGATGGCGCTAATCAAGCGGCGCGTGCTGAAGGCCGAGGGTGACCTCAAGGTGTTCATGGCCAACCTGCGCTACTTCAAGGACGCACTCGGCAAGCTGCGTCGCGAAGGAGCTGCGGCATGAGCGCAAGGTTCGAACCGATCGTCGGCCGCTACATGCATCTCGAATTGTTCGGCCGGCCGCACCGCATCTATGTCGAGGAGGCGGGCGAGGGCACGCCGCTGCTCTGCCTGCACACCGCCGGCAGCGACGGCCGGCAATATCGCGGCCTGATGAACGATCCGCGCGTCACGCGCACTCACCGTGTCATCGCCTTCGACATGCCCTGGCACGGCAAGTCGTCGCCGCCTGAAGGCTGGCACGACGAGGAGTATCAGCTCACCTCGGCGCAATACACCGCGATTATCCTGGCCGTGATCGATGCGCTCGGGCTCGACAAGCCGATCGTGATCGGCTGCTCGATCGGCGGGCGAATCGCGCTGCATCTCGCGCTCGAGCACCCGGAACGCTTCCGCGCCATTATCGGCCTGCAGGCCGGCGCGCATGTCGATCCCTATTACGACCTGAATTTCCTGCACCGGCCGGACGTGCACGGCGGCGAGGTGGCCGCGGCCATCGTCTCCGGTCTGGTCGGGCCCGACGCGCCCGGCAAGGAGAAGTGGGAAACGCTATGGCACTACATGCAGGGCGGCCCCGGCGTGTTCAAGGGCGACCTTTATTTCTACAAGATCGACGGCGACATCCGCGCCCGGGTCGCCGAGATCGACACCAGGCGCTGCCCGCTGTTTCTGTTGTCGGGCGAATACGACTATTCCTGCACGCCGGAGGAGACGCTGGCCGTGGCAAGCAGCATCCCTGGGGCAGAGGTCACCATCATGAAAGGTCTCGGCCATTTCCCGATGAGCGAGGATCCGGGCGAATTCTTAAAGCATCTGCTGCCAGTGCTGGAGAAGATCGGCAGCCGCTAGCGAGCGCGGTGGTCTAGCGAGCGTTTGGCCGGAGCAGGGGTCTCTTTGGCCCTCGACCGCGGGCGGCGCGGTATGACAAACTGCGCAACCGTACAATCGGAGCGAACCGGTTGCGTTGGAGGTCTGCATGCTTCCGAAGGCTGAAGCGGCATATTTCGCGATTGCCGACATCTCCGGCTATACGAACTTCCTCGCGGCGGTCGAGCTCGACCATGCGCAGGACATCATCGCCGACTTCATGGACGCGGTGGTGAAAGGATTGCGCCCCCCGTTTCGTCTCGCGAAGTTCGAGGGTGACGCCGCGTTCGTCTACACCACCGCCGAGACGATCGACGGCTCGCTGCTGCAGGATGCGATCGAGGGCGCCTATTTCAAGTTTCGCCGGCGCCTGCGCACCGTTCGCCAGGCCTCGACGTGCGAGTGTCAGGCCTGCGTCGCGATGGGCGATCTCGATTTCAAATTCGTCGTCCATCATGGCGAGATGGTGAAGCAGAAGATGGGCGGCAGGGAAGAGCTCGCCGGGCGCGACGTCATCCTCGTCCACCGACTGCTCAAGAACACGGTCAGCGAGAAGTTGGGCGGGCGTGCCTACGCGCTCTATAGCGACGCGGCCATACGCGCCATGGGTGCCGACCCGGCGGCACAAGGCCTTATCGCCCATCACGAAGCCATCGACGTCATCGGCGACGTGACGCTGTGGGTGCGCGATCTCGAAGCGGCGTGGCGGCAGGACGACGGGCAGGTTCGCACGGAGGTGACGCGCGCTGACGCCTACGCCACCCTGGAGTTCGAAATTGCCGCGCCCCGGCAGACGGTGTGGGAGTTTCTCACCGTGCCCGGACAATGGCGAAAATGGTGGGACGCCGACGACATCATCGAGGATTCGGGCAAGGGACGCCGCGGTGTCGGGACCAGGAATCACTGCATGCACGGCAAGAACACCAACGTCGAGGAGATGCTCGATTGGCGTCCGGCCGACTACTTTACGGTCAGCATCGCGCTTCCTGTTCCCGGCGCGCCGCGGATCGTGATGACCCGCGCCGTTCTGGACGGTCCAAACGGAACGACGCGCCTGGAGCTGCGGATCGCCAAGCCGAAGCCGAAGGACAAGGTGTTCGTCGAGAGCGCCACGGCCAAATACGCCGAACGGATGACCCAGGCGATCGCCGGCTTGCGTTCAATGGTGGAAGGGAAGCAGCCTGCTCTTGACGCAATGGAAGAGCCGACATCGTTGCGATCGACCGGACGCTTCCTGACCGAGCCGGTGAAATCGGGCGCCCGCTGAAGCCCGAGAGACCCCAGGCCCCATCCGCAAGAAAGGGCTCGTTACTTGCCGGAGCGCGGCAGCTCACTGTTGTCGCGGATCGCGGCACGCACCTTGGCCATGGTGGAGGTGCAGTATTCCTCGCGCTCTCTGATGAAGCGCTGCTGGTTGGCGCGGAAATTCGCCACGCGCGCCCGCACCTCGGATCCGAAGTCACCGCGGATGTCGAGCTGTGCGAAATGCGGCATTTGCACAGGCGTCACAGGGGCAGTCACTTTCGCGGCTTCCGTAGCGGCAACTTCGATGGCGGGCGGAGCGGAGGGTGCGGCAGGCGGCACCTCGAACACGGTCGGGACCGGCAGCGGCACCGGTGCGGCCACCTGTGTCTGGACCACGCGAGGCTGAGTGTCGTGAGCTTCGGTCCCGGCCTCCAGGGCAACGGCCGGTGGAGCAGCCGTCTGCGGAGCAGGGCGCATCATCTCGGCGTCCGGCCGCTTGCCGGTCACCGACTGCACGAAGGCCATCGTCTGCGCGATCAGGAGATCGCGTTCTTTCATCCACTTCATAGCGCACCTTGAACGCGCGGATTGCACCAAAGCAACCTCGCGGAATCAAGCGTTCACCATAATGATGGTTGACAAAGACGTTCGTTTTGCAGGCGAGGTGACAAAAGGGTGACACTGCTTCAGCGCGCGAGGGCCCTATCGCACGCTGGGATTGGTGTTCGGGACGAACGGGGTACCGATGATCCGCACCGGGGGCTGATCGGCGAGCTTGCGGGACTGGCTACTGGCCGGGGCAAGGGACGGGTTCAGCAGCGCGATGAGTCCCGCGACCGCCACGCTCAGCAGCGTGACGACGACCAGCAGCATGTTGCGATTGTCTTCGCGTATTCTCATACGCTGAGAACGACGAGAAACCGCGTCACGTTCCTAAAGGAGCGCTAGTGAGCCGTTGCCTCGACGGCGAGCTGTTCGGCCGCGCGGGCGTCGATCATGTCAGCATAACGGCCATACTCGTCGGCCATTTCGAGCAGCTTCTCGCGCACCGCGGCGTCGGTGACCTGGCGAGCCAGCCGTTTGGCCTGATCGGACTGGAAGCGGTAATGTGCTGAGTCGGACATGTGGCACCTCACACGTATGTAAGGGGCCGCTTCCGAAAGGTTCATTGCAGTGTTTGGTTCTGATCCGCAGGCGGTGCAACGTCCGCTGCCGTGTCCTCGCGGACCTCGACTTCGAACCAACCCATCTCCTTCAGTTCGCGTGCCTTCTTCTCGGCCGCGTCCTCGCTGCTGCGCTTCAAAACGATTCGACTGGTGCCATCACGGGCAAGGATCAAATAGGTCATCGCCTGAGCCCCCCCTTTGTGACCTGCATACACTGTTTTGAACGGCAAGGGCAGAAGCAATCTCGGTGTTGCGTGGTCCTACGGGAATGTCCCCACGAATCCTGCCAGGGCCACGGGGTGCGAGAGCGTGGTGCCGGCTGAGGGGATTGAACCCCCGACCTTCAGTTTACAAAACTGCTGCTCTACCGCTGAGCTAAGCCGGCGAATGGAAGGATTTGCGGGGCTCGAATAGCAGACTTGGCGGGCGAGGGCCAGAACCAGAAGTGGCCGTGCCCCCGGTGGTTCGCGTCCAACGACCAGGCCGCCCTGTGAGGCTGCCTGGTTCGCTGCATGCGTCGGGGCTCTGCGCCACTGGCAAGGATGCCGGAGGAACCAAGTGCCGGGCGTAGACGAGGCCGTTACGCTGGGCATCTTCCGCGCCATGCCGGTCCGGCCTTGTCGCGCGATCAAACCGGTGTGATGTTCCGTGTGCGCCTGACCTGTCCCTCACTTGACGAGACCTGCATGCACACGCGCGACATCGACTACCGCTGCGGCGACGCCCATTTGCGCGGCTATCTCGCCTTGAACGCGACCATCGGAAAGCGGCCCGGCGTGCTCGTGTTTCACGAGGGGCTCGGGCTCGGCGATTTCGCGATGGAGCGGGCGAGGCGGCTCGCCGGGTGCGGCTATGTTGCGCTCGCTGCCGACATGTTCGGCGAGCGGCGACAGGCGGGCAGCCTCGATGAGGCGATGTCGCTGATCGGCGGATTGCGGGCCGAACCGGAGACGCTTCGCGCTCGCGCTCGCGCCGCGCTTGGGGTACTGGCTGGCCTGCCCGAGGTCGATGCGGGAAGATGCGCGGCGATCGGCTTCTGCTTCGGCGGAACGGTCGCGCTCGAACTCGCGCGCGACGGCGCCGATCTGAAGGCCGCGGCCAGCTTCCACGGCGTGCTCTCGACCACGCGGCCGGCGGCCAAGGGCGCCGTGAGGGCGAGCGTGCTGGTGTTGACCGGTGCCGACGATCCATTGGCACCGCGTGATCAGGTCGCGGCCTTCGAGGATGAGATGCGCGCCGCCGAGGTCGCCGACTGGCAGGTAGTCAGTTACGGCAATGCGCTGCACGGTTTCGCCAACCCGGCCGCCGACGGCTCGATCATGCGCGCGGCGCTCTACAATCCGCAGGCCGACCGCCGCTCCTGGGCGGCGATGCGCGGCTTGTTCGACGAGGTGCTGGCCTGATACGCGCCGACGCGGCGTGACATGCGTTAACGATTCCTGATCTGGTTTCTTCATAATTGAGCAGGCGCGGATGCTTACGCGTTAGGCTTACCGGCAGTTCGGCCCGTGGCCTTAACCCTTGCGCGTGCGCGTTGCTTTAGGTTGCGCGTCGAACAACCGGGACTCTGCGTGGCATGCGCGTCGGCCTAGCATTGGCGATATTGGCGGGAATGACGTCAACGGCGTCGGCTGGCGGCGGTTTCGACATCGTCGTGCCCAACCGTCCGGGCGTGCCCATCATCATCAACGGCGTCGACGCCTCCTACGCTGTGGTCGAGAGCGCCATGGGCCTCGCCCGCAACGAGTCGATGGTGCCGACCGTCTATGGCGGCCGCCCGATCGATCCTGTGCCGAATGTCGGCCACTATTATCCGAGCCTGGGTCACATGCCCGGTTACGGCCGCCTCGAGGTCGAGCCGCCGGCGAACCGCCGCCTGCCGCAGCCAGCCGAGAGCTATCACCAGTCATGGTCGGCGCAATCGGCGCCGCTGCCGGCGCAGTCGAATGTCCCCGTCGATCCGCCGCCGGTGATCTATGCGCCGCAGTTCAACGGCCCGCGCTCCGGCCCAATCCCGCGGCCGCCGCGTCTGCGCAGCCCGCAATAGCCTTCAAGAAGCCCATACCAACGAAAAGCAGATACAGGAGAGAGTAATGCGTCAAATGATTACGGGATTGGTTGCAGCCGTGGCTGTCATGGCCGCTGCGCCCGCGATGGCGTGCGGCTTCAGCCCGTGCGGCACGCCGGTCTATGCGGCGCCGGTCGTGACCTATGGCTACGGCTATGGTTACGGCAATGGCTATGGTTACGGCTATGCCGGCTGTAACGCCTGCGGCGGCTATGCTGGCTATGGCGGATATTACGGCGGCTGGGGCGCTGTCGAACGCCTGCCGGACCCGGATGCGGTCTATCCTGGCACCGCCCAGCAGTACTACTACGTGAACCAGGGCCCGACCTTTACTGGTCCCGGCAATTGGGCGCCGCTACCGTATTATCGCGAGGGCTACGGCCGTCCGTATTACGGCCATCGCCACTATGGCTATGGATACCGCACGTACCACCGTCCGTGGTATCGCCGCTCGCACTATGGCTACCGCTACGGCTACGCGCCGCGCTACTACGGCCACCGCGTGCTGCGCCGCTATTACTGATCCGGCGACAGATCGAGGAGATCGACGCCCGTTCGCATGTTGCGAGCGGGCGTTTTGCTACATCAGCCCAAGCCGGCTCGCCCCGATATAGAGCGCGAGCACCGCGGCATTCGACACGTTGAGGCTCTTGATCTCGCCGGGCATGTCGAGCCGGGCGACGACCCGACAGGTCTCGCGCGTCAACTGCCGCAGACCCTTGCCTTCGGCGCCGAGCACCAGCGCCAAGGGCTGCTGCAACGCCACCTTGCCGAGATCGTCCGCGCCCTGGCTGTCGAGCCCGACGGTCTGGAAGCCGCGCTCGTTCAGTTCGTTCAGCGCGCGCGCCAGGTTCTGCACGGTGACCAGCGGCACCAGCTCGAGCGCACCGGAGGCTGATTTCGCCAGCACGCCGGTCGCCTCCGGACTGTGGCGGGCGGTGGTGACGATCGCCTTCACCGCGAACGCCGCGGCCGAGCGCATGATGGCGCCAACATTGTGCGGATCGGTGATCTGGTCGAGCACCAGGACGATGCCCTCCTGCGCCAGCGTGTCGATATCGGGCGAGGGCAGGGGATCGGCCTCCGCGAGCAGGCCCTGATGCACGGCATCGGGGGTGAGCCGCTGGTCGAGCGCGCTGGGACGGACGATTTCCGGCGCGACGCGGGTGTCGATATTCTGCTCCGCGAGCCGCCTGGCGGCGTTCTCGGTCAGGTAAAGCTTGCGGATATGGCGCCCCGGGTTGGCGAGCGCCGCCGATACCGTGTGCCAGCCATAGAGAATCACCGGTCCGTCGGAACCGGCTTCGCGCCCCCGCCAGGCCGGCGGGCGGGCAAATTTCTGCCCCTTCTGGAAGGGTTTACCGCCCTTGCTTCGGAAATTGGGTTTGCGGTCACGATCGCTCATGTGAGGCTTGTGTCACGGCTCCCGAATATTGGCAATTTAACCCGCAAATAGCACGTAGGCTTGGTTGACTTTGACCGGTCGCTTCGCCCATAACGGCGCCCGACCGTGCGCCCGAACCGGGCTAGCGCGGTTATCAGCGTCATTTCGATGACCCGGTCCGCCGCCACTCGCGCGGCCGGTCTGGCGCTGTTGGACGGGGGAGTGTCCCGAGTGGCAAAGGGAGCTGACTGTAAATCAGCCGTCTTATGACTTCGTAGGTTCGAGTCCTACCTCCCCCACCACGCTTCGCCCTGACGGGCTCCGCGTGGCGCAGCCATGCCAAGGCCCGTCAGGGCGCAGCGTGTCCGGCGTAGCTTGAGCGCTAGCGAAAGCGAAGACGGACTGACCGGGCACGACCACACAGGCCAGGAAAATCCATCGTAGCGAAGCGAGCGAAGGCTGCCACGCCGAAGCCCAAGGGGCGAAGGCGGGCTGTTCCGTTGGTATTTGCACCGCCTCCTGCGGCTGAGCGGCCGCGGCCGCCGCATCGCGGACTCCTCACCACAGCGCCAGACGCGGCATCCTGACATCGTCGCGCCGATCGATACAGTCGATGGAACCGTTGGCAGGTCGGCGGTGTTGCGGAAAGGCGGGGGCCGACCGACGCTGCTCCGGTCGTTGTCCGGCGATGGTATCGAGATGGCTCGCGCTGTGAGACCACGCGGGCAGATCATGAGGGACAACGGATCGCGAATGACGGGGATGGATCAAGTCTTGCTCGCCGACATCGGCGGCACCAATGCGCGGTTCGCGCTCCTCGATCAGGGCACGATTGGCCCGACCACGCATATGAAGGTGGCCGACTACGAGACCCCGGCCGATGCCATGGCGGCGTTCCTGGATCAGCAGGGCGCGCGAGCCGCCACCGGTTTCGCCATCATGGATGTCGCAGGGCCGATCGAGAACCAACGCGTCACCCTGACCAACAGCCGCTGGACATTCGACGCCGCCGAGTTGCAACGCCTGTTCGGCTTCCGCGCCGTGCATCTGCTCAACGATTTCGAGGCCATGGCGTGGTCGCTGCCGGCGCTGACCGCGAACGACTTGGTCAAGCTCGGCGGACAGGATGCGGTCGCCGGCGGGCCGATGCTGGTGGTCGGTCCTGGGACCGGCTTCGGCGCCTCCTGCCTGATGCCGCGCGGCGCCTGGCCGCTGGCGATCGTCACCGAAGCCGGTCACGCCACCTTGCCGGCGACGTCGGAACGGGAAGAGCAGGTGATCGCGCGCATGCGCAGCCAGTTCGGCCACGTTTCGATCGAGCGGGCGCTGTCCGGGTCCGGGCTGGAGAACCTCTATCGCGCCATCAATGCCCTCGATGGCGCCGGCGCGCCGCCGCGCGACGCGGCCTCGATCGTGCACGCGGCCGCTTCCGAGCGCTGCGCCACCAGCCGCGCCGCGCTCGACATGTTCTGCTGCTTCCTGGGCAATGTCTGCGGAAACCTGACGCTGACATTTTCCGCCTCCGGCGGCCTCTATCTCGCCGGCGGCATCCTGCCGCGCTTCGTCGACTATCTGGCGCGATCGGACTTTCGCAACCGCTTCGAAGGCAAGGGACGGTTCGCCGCCTATCTCAGACGCGTGCCCGTCAACATCATCGTCACGCCGGATACCGCTTTTGCCGGGCTCAAGACCTTCTTCGACATCAACGTGTCGGCGTCCGGTCGGCCGCTCGCACCGGCGCTGTGACGATCTCGTCTTCGTCGCGTCATCCTGTCGGCTCTCGACGTCCATGGCGCTGTCGCTCGCGAGGACGCGGCGCTCGTTCATCGGGTGACGCGGACCAAATTCACCTTCCGGCTGATTGACTGAATGTTCATGATTTGTTCTTATGGTGGCCTTCCCCGGAGGAGACGCCGCCATGGACAATCGCATCAATGAAATTCGCAGACAGATCAGAGCCTTGAGGATCAGCATGCTGGAGGCCGAGGCGATCATGCGTGAGCAGATCAATCGGGATGAGGATTGCGCCTTCGTGGCCGGGGACATCCTGAAGATGCGGGTCGTCATGAGCCGCCTGGTCGAGGAGCGCACCGTGCTGGGCGACAACGAGCCGATCCTGGTGTGCTTCGGCTCACGCCGGCCTCGCGCGCAGAAGCCAGTTGTCGTGCCCCTCGCGAAACGCCGCCCGGTCTTCGGCGAACAGCTTGCGCGATGACGGGCTCGAACTGCTGAGACTTCGCGCGGAACTGCGCGAACTGGGCTCGACCGTGGATCAGCTCAGGCAGGCCGGGCTCGACAGCGCAGCCGCGCAGTTCCTGCTGTCGCGCAAGCGCGCGCGATTGGACGACATGATCAGCCGGAGGAAACATGAAAGAGCCGCTTCGCTACTTCCACGACAGCGATGAGCATTCGCCGTGGATCAAGGCGCTGGCCGAGGTCCGGCACCGGGCGACGCGGGAAGGCTGGTGCTTCCAGCATGTCCAGGCGATCATCGTGACGATCGATCAATATGCGGAGGCGGCGCTCGGCAACCGCGAATTCTTCCTCAACCGGCCGCAAACCGTCGGTCCGATCCGGAGAGACGATCTGCCGTAGCAGATGCAGCGGGGCGGCTAGCCAGAGGCAAGCGCTCATCTGATTTCAGGCATTCCTGCTGGGCTCGGCCAGTTTCACTTGGCGGGTGAAAAATGCTCGACACGTCGAGAAGCGGAGCGCTGCACCCGAGACGAGTGCGAAGAATAGTAAGCCTTGCTTCCGTAGTTCTCCGGCCGTGAACAGAGTTCCGTCCGTCAAGTGGAACCGGGCACCTGTTGAAAAAGTTAACGTCTGTCGCCGCGCATCATCCCGGCCTTCGGCGAGTGGACGCAATGGCGCGCTCGCCCTTCTAACGGAATGGAGCAGCGCATGCAGAAGCGTCGCCGCGTCAAACAAGTTCACTCCCTCGAGCACCGTCTAACCGAAGAGGCCAAGAGCTTGCGTGAAGAGGCAAAGACACTGCCTCCTGGCCTTGAGCAAGAACGCCTGTTGATGAAGGCGCGGCAGGCCGACACCGCCGCTCACATCAGCGAATGGCTGTCGTCGCCGGGATTGATGCCGCCTCAGTGATGCCAGCCGTCCTACGGGATGGCGCGCCTTTATTTGCTCACGGGCATCGGCGGCCGTCCTGTCAATCCAAATCGATTTCGACCAGCCGTTTCGCTTCTGCAGTAGCCGCTGGAAGCATGATCGGGAAAGTGGAAACGGGCTTTCTCGGGCGACCAAAGCGGAGCGCGTTTGCGCGTGGGTCATGCTCAAGGGTTATTCAGCGTAGTCGCGTTGCTTCCGTCGCGGCACTCCCATCCATTTTGAGGTCCGCTCGCCCTGGGAGGTCGTTTCCGTACCAACGCGTCGGTGCATTTTCGCTTTCGAACGAAGGTCGCCTGAGCTAGCTTGTCTATGTCCCCGGCGCGGCTCCGTCCGTAAGCGCCGGTGGCTGAGAGGCCGGTTGCGCTTCCGCCCGCACAGCATGGGAGAAGTGTCGTGATCGAACAGCCCCATTTCGAATCCTATTCCATCCCAGCTCGCATTTGTCTTGCCATTGCCGTCGCCGGTGGCTCCGTGCTTGTCGCGATGGCGATCGCGGGTGTCTATTTCATTCACTAGACGAGGCTGCGTCAGATAAGGGGGCCGCGTCAGATGATCCGGCTTCTTGCATATCAAGCTTCGCGAGAATTCCGATTTTGGGATAATTCATCGGACTGATTTGCCGGTATTTCTTTCGCTTGAAGCTCAAGTTGCCTGAGCATGCACGCGCTGGCGACAACAGTCGCTGGTAAACGCCGGTACGGTCGCGCATCAGCGCGCTTCGCGCGATGGTGCGACGAGCAATCCGGTGTCCCACGGCACCTGGAACGCTGCGGACGCGGGGAGATCAGGACCTAGGAACGCCGGTCCCGCGGGGACGTTGGTCCGCATGACCGACAGTGAGTTACGTGAACAATCCTTTGAAATCGCCTGGAACGTTCTCGAACGGTCCGGCGACCTTGGCGACCCTCTTGCGGCTGCCCATTTCCTGCTGGGCACGATCGATCGCATGATGCGCGGAGGCGAGAGGCGCCGCTTGCTTCTGTCCAACGCCGCGATCGATGCGTACCGGTTGAGGTATGAGCCGTTTGTTCTGGCGTCATGACAATCTCAACGGCGCGAGCGATGCCGCGTGGGCGGAGACGAGCGCTTGCGCGCTTGACAAGACCCGGTCGCGGTCATCCAACCGCTTTCCTTTGACGACTAAGGCGAGCGGTTGATCGTTCCCAGCGGGGTGCCTCGCGCTCCGCCTTCGCGATCGCGGCTGGCCGCCATCACGTCAGCACATCCGCCGGATGCCTGTTGCGATGCTCAACATATTCGACGCGTGTCTGGTCCGGATGCAACACCAGCATGTTTCGGCCCGTCGGCACCGGCTTGGGCGCTTCCAACACCGTGGCGCCGACGCTGGGGAGATGGGTGGCGAACGCATCGATGTCGTCGACCAGGAACGTCAGGTGCGTGGCCGTGAATCGCTTGAGGCTCTGCTCCGTGCCCGCGATGAACAGGATCGAGGCGACCTGCGCGAGCCTGAGATCATATTCGGGGTAGTCGAAGCGAGGACGGGCCTCTTGACCGATCATGGCCTCGTAGAAGGCGACCGTGTCGTCCAGTGCCTCCAGCGGCAGGTAACGGCGCGCCAGGATATTGAGTATCTTCATTGCCGTGTCCTCGTCTGTTGCTGCGGCTTCGCTCCGGCCAGCCGAGCCGACAGGGCACGCCGCCGCTTGCGGAGCGTCGTGATCGCCCGGTCGATCTGGTCGAGCTTGTCCTGCATCACTGCGGCGCAATTCACGCCCGGGGTGCGCCGGCCGTCTTCAAGCGCGGTCAGGAGATTGCGCAGTTCGCGGGTCGAGAAGCCGGAGGCGATCAGGTCTCGCACCCATGTGGCCCGCTCGACCTCGGATGCGGAGTAGCTTCGGTAGCCGTTCGAGGTCCGGCGCGGCACGATGAGGCCCGCCGCTTCATAGTGCCGAAGCGTGCGCGCACTGACGCCGAGGCGACGCGCCGCATCCTGAATTCTCATTGCAATCTCCTATCGACGGCAGGCCTAGCACCTTGTCATTAATGGCAATGTCAAGCGTTATGCCAGCGCCGTCTCGATGGAACCAATTGCTCCCGCGCGCTTTGATTTCGCTTCTCGTCATGGAGGACGCTCCGATGGCCGAACAGAGCAAAGCACCCGCTGGCCCGGACCTCGCACGAGGCGTCACGCTGGGTGACTTCGAAAACGACATGCTGGTCGGCCATGTCGGCGATGACGAGATTCTGCTGGTGCGAAGGGATGGGCAGATCTTCGCGATCGATGCACATTGCAGTCACTATAACGGTCCGCTTGCGGACGGGCTCGTGGTCGGCGACAGCGTCCGCTGCCCTTGGCACCATGCCTGCTTCGACTTGCGCAGCGGCGAGGCGATCCGGGCGCCCGCGCTGTCGCCGCTGTCGGTCTGGAAGGTCGAGCGGGACGGCGACCGCGTCGTCGTCCGTACGAAGCAAGAGCCGCGTCAGGCTTCGCGAAAGCTTCCGGCCGACGCGCCGAAGCGGATTGTGATTGTTGGCGGCGGCGCTGCCGGCTTCGCCGCGGCGGAGATGCTGAGGCGCGAAGGGTTTGACGGCGCGATCACGATGCTGAGCAGCGACACGGCATCGCCGGTCGACCGGCCGAACTTGTCGAAGGACTATCTCGCGGGCAGCGCGCCGGAGGACTGGGTGCCGTTGCGACCGGACGATTTCTACCCGAAGGCCAGGATCGAGCTTCAGCTCAAGACCGAGGTAACCGCGATTGACAGCAAGGCGAGCCGGGTCTTGCTCGGCGACGGCAAGGCCGTTCCCTACGATCGATTGCTCCTCGCGACCGGTGCCGAGCCGGTTCGGTTGCCGATCCCGGGCGCCGATCAGCCGCACGTCTACACGCTGCGCACGCTCGCCGACAGCCGCGCCATCATCGCGGCAGCAAAGACAGCGCGGCGCGTGATCGTGATCGGCGCAAGCTTTATCGGGCTGGAGGCCGCCGCCGCGTTGCGCACGCGCGGCCTCGAAGTTCATGTCGTGGCGCCCGAGGCCCGTCCGATGGAGCGGATTCTTGGGCCCGATATGGGCGACTTCGTGCGCGCGATCCACGAGGAGCATGGCGTGATCTTCCATCTCGGCGACACCGTCACTGCGATCGATGGGCATCGCGCCAGCCTGAAAAGCGGCGGGACGCTGGAAGCCGAGCTGGTCGTGGTCGGTGTCGGCGTGCGGCCGCGGCTGACGCTGGCCGAGCAGGCAGGGCTCGCGCTCGATCGCGGCGTCGCCGTGAACGCGCATCTTGAGACCAGCGTGCCCGGCATCTACGCCGCCGGCGATATCGCGCGCTGGCCTGATCGGCATTCAGGCGAAAGCATCCGCGTCGAGCACTGGGTGGTCGCCGAGCGACAGGGGCAGACCGCCGCGCGCAACATGCTCGGCCGGAAGGATGTCTTCGATGCCGTGCCGTTCTTCTGGAGCCAGCATTACGACGTGCCGATCAACTATGTCGGGCACGCGGAAGCGTGGGATGAGATCGCCGTCGACGGCGATATCAAGGGCAGGGATTGCCTGTTGCGCTACAAGAAAAAGGGACGCGTGCTGGCCGTGGCCTCGATCTATCGCGACCTGGATAACCTGCGGGCCGAGCTCGCAATGGAGCAAGGCCAGACGGTCTGAGCGCCGCATTATTCCATCGTCGCGAACACAAGCGGGTTGGTGTCGTGAACGACGCGAAATCTCGCATGATAGCGGACCTCATCGCCGGCTGCGCCGTTGCGCTGGCGTTGGCCGTGACAGCTTATTACGGATACCTGGCCTGGCTGCTCGTCTCCCCCGACTAGACGATGGTGCCGTTCGCATCCCCATGCCAGGGCCAAATGCCTCGGCAACATGGCCGCGACCGGGATAGTCAATTCCGCTGCCTCGCCATATCGTACGATCCCGGCCGATCGTTCATCGGCCGGTCATATATCTTCGGCCATCGTCCAGGCCGGCCGAAGGCCAAAGGCCGCGATATGGAGGGGTTTTGAATGATCAGGGGCAGCCAGCTTGTGACGTCGGCGCTTGGTGCCATCGCGATCGTGGCGTTGCTTGGTGCGCAGGCCAACGCTGCCCAGTGCGGCAACGGACCGGGCGGCTTCGAGAATTGGAAACGCGAGTTTTCCGGGGAAGCCAGGGCCAAGGGCATCGGCCCCACCGCGATTGGCGCGTTGATGCAGACCAACTACGCCAGCGCGACCATCGCCGCCGATCGCGGCCAGCGCAGCTTCGGTCTGTCGCTCGAACAATTCATGGCCAAGCGCGGCGCTGCGACCATCGTGGCGCGCGGCCGCTCGCTCAAGCAGTCGCATGCGGCGCTGTTCGCGCAGATCCAGCAGCGCTATGGCGTGCCGCCCGGGCCGCTGATCGCGATTTGGGGCATGGAGACCGGATTCGGCAGCCAGCGCGGCAACCAGAACATGTTGTCGTCGATCGCGACGCTTGCCTATGACTGCCGCCGTCCGGAGTTCTTCACCGATCAGCTCTATGCCGCGCTGAAGCTGGTCGACCGCGGCGCGATCTCGCCGAACCAGCGCGGCTCGATGCATGGCGAGGTCGGCCAGACCCAGTTCATGCCGAAGAACATCCTGGCCTACGGCACCGGCAATCTCGACGTCGCGGCCAATGCGCTGAATTCGACTGCGAATTTCTTCAGGGCCCATGGCTGGCGCGCCGGCGCGGGCTATCAGCCCGGCGAACCCAATTTCGCGGCGATCGAGGCGTGGAACGCCGCGCAAGTCTATCAGAAGTCGATCGCCATCATGGGACGGCAGATCGACGGCCAATAGCGCCGCCTCGGCCGTTCCGCCGTCCTTCACACCTTGTTAACGAAGGGGTGCGTTAACGAAGGGGTGCACAGATCGGTGGCGCGAATGCGCGAGAGTGGAGACACCTCCGTGCTCAAGGACGGCACCTACGCGGCCTGGTTCAGGACGCCGCTCGGCGAAGGCACCGGCATCGTTCATTTCGCCGACGGCAAGCTGTGGGGCCGCGACAGCATCATGCACTATAGCGGCACCTACGAAGTCGCTGGCGATCGCTTCTTCGCCGTTGTCGCCACCAGGCGGCATACTGAAGGTCACGCGACGGTGTTCGGCGTCGACGATCTCGTGCTGAGGCTCGAGGGCTTGTCGGTCGGCGCGATCGCGACTTGCACCGGGACAGCCGACCAGGTGCCTGGTGTGAGGTTCGAGGCGACGCTGATCCCGAGCGAAGGCATGCCCGCCGAGCCGAAAGCGCCTTTGCCAGCGCCGAAGTTCGATGCCAGCAAGCTCCCGAAATTGCCGAGCCGTTCCAGCCATCGCTGATCGGCCTACCGCGATCCGCGGCTCAGACGTCGCTCGGGCCGGCCGTCTCCGGAAACGGTGCGCCCGGCAGATAGAGCTTGAGCGGGCGGATTTCGTAGACCGCCGACGGATTGACCCGGCGCAAGTCGCGCGCAGCCGCGATGGCCGCGTCCTCGTCGGCGCAATCGATCACGTAGAACCCAAGCAACTGCTCCTTGGTCTCGGCGAACGGGCCGTCGATCACCATCCCCTGGCCGGGGCCGCGCAGCGTGCGCGCCTTGTTGGTGTCGCCGAGCCGTGCGGCGGGACCGAGCCGGCCCTTGAGCCGCTCATGGACCTCGCGCAGGCCGGTCATCACGGATGCGTCCTCCGTGGCGGTCCATGATTTGACCTCGGCTTCGACATGATAGGCCAGGATGGCATAAAGCATCGGTAGCTCTCCTTGTGTTGGGGCGGCTGGGCAGAGGACGTTCCGGCGCGGCCCGAACCGACAATTTTTCTGGCGGGACGGCGAGCTCACGAACCAACGGATCGGTACAGCAAAAGGCGCGGCGGGATCACTCCCGCCGCGCCCCGGTTTGTTGTTGTCTCGCTGGTCCAGGGCTGAGAGCGCCCCGATGCCAGGCTGATTGATCCGAGCCTAGCGGGCGATCCCAGCGAGGTGACAGCGCTTGAGACAAGACACTGGATCACCTCCTTTCGTTGTTGATGGGACTGCGAATATAGGCACCGAATCCGCCTCTGTTAAGGCGACGGCATGTTTGAGGGTCGTGTCCCCATTGGTGGTGTAGCTCGGTAGAGCAAAGCCGTCCGCACGCGCGCCCTCCCATGGCGCCGTAGCGGGCGGGCGGCTTTGCGGTGGTCACCGGCAGTTCGCCGGTAGGGTCGGGTTGCTGATACCAACCTGATTCGAGGAACCACCGATGACCGATGAGATGATGAACCTCCGCACGCTCGTGGAGAAGACCCCTGATGCCGATCTGCTGCGCGAGATGATCGGCTTTGCCGCCCAGCGCCTGATGGAGCTGGAAGTGGAAGGCCAGACTGGGGCCGCCTATGGCGAGAAGAGCCGAGCGCCTGGCGCAGCGCAACGGCTACCGCGACCGGACCTGGGAGACCCGCGCCGGCACGGTCGAGCTGCGTATCCCCAAGCTGCGCAAGGGTTCCTACTTCCCCGGCTTTCTGGAGCCGCGCCGGATGGCCGAGAAGGCGCTCACCGCCGTGGTGCAGGAAGCCTATGTGCAGGGCGTCTCCACCCGCTCGGTCGACGACCTGGTGCAGGCGATGGGCATGAGCGGCATCTCCAAGAGCCAGGTCTCGCGGCTGTGCGCGGAGATCGACGACAAGGTGAAGGCGTTCCTCGCTCGCCCGATCGAGGGCGATTGGCCGTATCTGTGGATCGACGCCACCTACGTGAAGGTGCGCCAGCAGGGGCGCATCGTGTCGGTCGCGGTGATCGTCGCGGTCGGCGTCAACAGCGATGGCCGGCGCGAAGTTCTCGGTATGGACATTGGTCCCTCGGAGGCCGAGACATTCTGGACGGCGTTCCTGCGCAAGCTCGCCCGCCGCGGCCTGCGCGGCGTCAAGCTGGTCGTCTCCGACGCCCACGAGGGCATCAAGGCGACCGTCGCCAAGGTGCTCAACGCCAGTTGGCAGCGTTGCCGCGTGCACTTCATGCGCAACGCGCTGGCCCATGCCGGCAAAAGCGGACGGCGTGTCGTCTCCGCCTTCATCGCCACTGCGTTTGCCCAGGACGATGCCGAAGCCGCACGAGCGCAATGGCGAAAGGTCGCCGATCAGCTCCGCCCCAAGCTACCCAAGCTCGCCGGCTTCCTCGACGAGGCCGAGACCGATGTGCTGGCCTACATGACGTTCCCGCCGCAGCACCGCACCAAGCTGCACTCGACCAACCCGATCGAGCGCCTCAACGGCGAGATCAAGCGCCGGACCGAGGTCGTCGGCATCTTCCCCAATGAGGACGCCATCGTCCGCCTCATCGGCGCGATCCTGCTCGAACAGAATGATGAATGGGCCGTCCAGCGCGCCCGTTACATGACGCTGGAAACCATCGCGCCGTTGAGCGATGATCCAACCGTCAGTCTCCCGGCTATCGCCAGCTGACCAGTCCGGCTCTTGCCGGCGAACGCGGTGTCCCACCGCCAGTTACACCACGCTCAGGGACACGATCTGTTTGAGCCGGGCGGGGGAACGGAACGGATTGTGTGTAAATAAAGGCCGTTCACAGGGGATAACGGCGCCGCCGGAAGAGTTGAGGCGGGCGCCCGGCCGTGTTAGGTGATCGCGGAACGCGGGTGTAGCTCAATGGTAGAGCAGCAGCCTTCCAAGCTGAATACGAGGGTTCGATTCCCTTCACCCGCTCCAACACCAGACCGTAAAAATCACGACAAAACAACGTGTTGCATGCGCTTCGCCAGCCGTTAAATCTGCGCGCGAAGCTTGGTCGGTGCGCTTTCGGCGCACATAGGGCGCAGGTTTGCGAGAACGCCGAGCGTTCTCGACTCTCGGCATTCTAAATCATCAGACTGAATGGAAGATGCCGTCCTGCTTGCGTTGTGATTGTCCACAGTTTGTCACGGCAACTCATCGCAGCTTGCGTGGGGCCATGCGTGCGTTCGGGAGAGCATCGTGATTTCCCAATGTGCTTGTCACACGGCCTCACGCAAGTTCGCCGGTCAGAAACTGAGCGCGCCCTAGCCCGAACGACCAATCGGCGTCTCCATTCTCGACGAAGGAAACGATGATGTCCGAGCTTTCGAGATTGCAGGCATCCTTGAGCATCTGACACAGCAGTTCGTAGAATTGCAGCTTTTCTTCCTCGGGTCTGGTTCGGGATCTGACCTCGACCAGGACAACCTTGTCGGTTCGCGCAATTCCAAGACCAGTATCCAAGGCGATCATCCGGCCAGGGCGATATTCTGAGACAAGCTGATAGCGATCGCCCTCAGGCACGTGGAATGCAGCAACGACCGCGGCGTGAGCCGCGTCGAGCAGCTTCTCGATCTCGGCGTCTGTTCGGCCTTCGAGAATGTTGAACCGAAGCAGCGGCATCTGGTTATTCCTTTCTCTGTTTTCGAGACGAGGACGATGGTCTTCAGCCAGCGTCCCGTGCCAGTGGGAGGGGAGGTCGCGTCACTGACGGCGGCCGAACGACACCGGATAAGCCTGCCCGCGCGCGTCGATCATCGGATCAGCAGATTCAATCCCATCGGGCAACGCGTTCGGCAGAAACAGCAGCGACTTGTCGAGCGCCTCATCAGCAATGACGCGTGTCAAACTGAGCGTGCCGAGCTCCGCAGTCTCGCGGTTGTCGGGCCAAGCGACTGAGGGGTCATCCAGCTTGTCGCCCGGTCCGGCAAGCTGCAGGACGAGGCGAAACTTCACGGGCCCTTTCTCCGTGCGCTGCTTGATCTCCGTGAGCAGATAATCCGGTGGCTCCTTGGCCGCGGCATCGTCGGCGATGTACTTGGCGCCAGAGACGGGCTGGAGCTGGTATCGTCCGAAAGTCGTTTGATCAGCGGCGTTGGTGAACTTGAACGTGTTGACGCCGAAATATGGAAGCGTCGCGAAGCTCTCAGGGTTAGGCTTTGGCGCAGTCAGGAACGCCTTGGCCCGAGGATGGCTTGCCAGATAGGTGTCAAGCGGCGTGGGTTTTGTGGCATTCGGCCCGGAACGGCCCAGCGCAATGAGGAGGTCGCGGAAGTCCGCGGCGGTTGCTGACGGAAAGCCGTTGAACGAGTGGGTGACGAGATCGGTGTCGCTCCCATCCGGCAGCTTGAACTTGATGGCCATGCCGTGCGGGCTTGCGAGGGGATCGTTGTCTGGAACGGAGGGAATGCCGGCGAAGTCCGAGAAACGGACGACCACGGGCACTGAGGTTTGCTGCAGATGCGGCGCTTTGCTGATGCGCGATGCCGTCGCGGAGGGAGTGAAGGCGCCGTTGAGCAGGACCCCCTTGGCATGCACGGCACGCGCGTGATGCTGACCAAAGACCCCATTGAGCGCGTCGACCAGTTGGCCAGGCGTTGCCTGCTCCTCCGCAAGCGCTGTCGTGGCTGCAACGAAGCTGGACATCAGAACCAGAGCGAGATTGTAGGGTCTGCGCATGAATCACCTCGACGATCGAGCAAGATTGCCCCTGCACTGAATGCTTGATTTCGGACGGTATGCGTTACATAAAATTGCATATCAACGAACGAATTTGCGGCATGGTTGTGCAGAAAGTGTAGTCATCGATGGATTGGGAACGGGTGAGGATATTTCTGGAAGTCGCGCGCGCGGGGCAGATCCTGAAGGCGTCAAACAATCTGCGATTGAATCACACGACGGTTGCGCGTCAGTTGACGGCGCTGGAAGAGAGCCTGAATGCGAAGCTGCTCGAACGGCACACCTCCGGCAGCACGCTGACCGCCGCAGGGGAGGCTCTGGTTCAAGCGGCAGAGCGCGCGGAAAGCGAGTTTCTGAAGGTTGGCGCCAGGATCGGCGGCAGCGCAGACGCCATTACCGGCACAGTGCGAGTTGGGGCACCGGATGGACTTGGCAACTATTTCCTGGCCGAGCATCTGGGCGCGTTGGCAGCGCGCCACCCTGGATTGATTATTCAACTCGTGCCCCTCCCGCGCACGTTCTCGCTCTCGCGTCGCGAGGCAGATGTCGCGGTCACGTTGGACCGGCCGAAGCAGGGCCGGCTCATCCTGTCCAAGCTGACGGACTATACCCTCAGCGTATACGCCTCACAGACCTATCTTGAGCGCGAGGGGCCCATCGAGGCTCATTCCGATTTGGCCGGCCGCCTGTTCGTGACCCACATCGAGGATTTCGCCTACAGCCGGGCTCTCGACTACGCCGCGGTCCTCGGCCGGCTCATGTCTCGCCGCTACGAGTGCGGCAGTGTCGTTGCCCAGATGGAGGCTGTCCGAGCCGGACACGGGGTTGCTATTTTACATGATTACGCGGCACGCCGTTATCCTGAATTGCGGCGCTTGCTGCCCGACGTCCGCTTCGTTCGAAGTTACTGGCTGACGTCACATCCTGACACCCATGGAACGCGCCGGGTTCAGGAAGTGCATCGGTTTATCGCCTCGTCGGTCAAAGCGGCCAGATCCTCCTTTGAGCTGGACTGATCGCGATACGAAGGTTCGATTGGTATGCGAAAAAGCGGTAGCGCTCTCCTGACTCGAACCCCGATCCCAAGGGACCTGGCGCGAATCGCGAGCGCGTCGCTGATAGCAGATTGAAGGTCACCGCAGTGGCCGAAGCGAGCCGCGTTGCTGCTCGCCTTGAGCCATCTTTCGGCGACTTCGACCGTCGCGCCGGCCTAGCCGGCCCGGGGCAGGTAGCCTCTCGCCGTGACCTCCGCCGAGAGCTCCTCGATGGTCTTGCGCTGCTCCATGGCGGCGCGCCGGATCAGCGCGAAGGCGGCCGGTTCGGCGATGGCATGCGAGTGCATGATCTGAAGGACGGCGGCGAGCACGACGCGGCGCGAGCGAAGGCGCTGCTCCAGCTTGGCGACCTGCTGCTTCAGTTCGCTGGTGCGCTCGTTACGCTCGAACGCCATCACGAGGGCGGCATAGATGCCGGCCGAGCGCAGCGGCTTGACCAGGAACGAGGCGGGATCGAGCTCGAGCACCAGCTTCAGGCGGCTCGGCGTCTCCGTGCCGAGCAGGGCGATCACCGGGCACCGTCCGGGGACCACGCGTTGCGACGGCGCGGTCAGCGGCAGGAATTCGTCGTCGATGAGCACCACATCTGCATCGCCGTTGATGGCGCCGCCGGGCTCCCATGGCAGCGTGTCAATCCCGAGGCGATCGAACTGACGTCTGACGATGGAGGCGTCGCGCTCGTCCTTGATGGCAACCAGCGCCTTGCGTCCGCGCAACGAAAATGAAGACGGCTTGCTCATTTCACAACCCGTAAATGCGGCGCGTTCGGCGACGCTCCGTCCCTTGCGGTCTCCCGCGCGGGGCTGACGGCGACGTCGAGCTGCGTCAGATAGGGATCCGGCTTAACCGGAGCATCAGCTTCCCAGAAGATGTCAAACTGTCCTTCGGCATTGGAAACGGCGAGCCGCGGCGTCAGGACGCAGTGGTTGTTGGCGCCATCGATCCAGACCGGTCCTTGCGGCGAATTGTAGCGCAGGCCGGCCGCGGCACGCCGTACTTCGGCGATGTTCGAAGTCCCGGCCCGTTGCAGCGCGCGCGCCAGCAGGTAAACGGCGACATAAGTGGATTGTCCGTCGACGCAGGGGCTGCTGCCATCGCCATAGCGCGCCTTCCAGCGCGCGACGAAGGCGCGGTTCTCGGGCAAGCGGATGCTTTCGAAATAGGCTGACGACGTGATGCAGCCGGCCGATGCCGGTCCCACGACCTTGAGCTCGGGTTCGCACAGGCTGCAGCTCAACATCGGGATGTTGAGGCCTGCGCTCGTCGTCGCGGCATGGAAGGCGCGGATAAAGTCGTAGCTCGAGCTGCCGACCAGGGTGTTGAAGACGGCCGGCGGCTTGCGGCGCACGATCTCGTCGACGATGTGGTCGACCGTGCTTTCGCCGAGCTCGAGCAGCCGTTCGGCGAGGATGCTGCCTTGCGCAGCCGTCACCAGCTCGCGTGTCACGCGATTGGTTTCCCAGGTCCACACATAGTTGGAGCCGACGCAGAAGAGATGCCGCGTGACATTGTCGAGCACATAGCGCACCAGCGGGAGCACGTTGTGGTTGGGCGACGCGCCGACATAGATGACGTTATCTGAACATTCGAACCCCTCGTAGCGGGCCGGGTGCCAGAGCAGGCGGTCGGTGCGCTCGACGATCGGCAGCACCTGCTTGCGCGATGCCGAGGTATAGCAGCCGACAATGTGCTCGACGCCGACGTTGCGAATGAGGTCGTCGCAAGCAGTGTGATACTCCGAAACGATGCCGCGGGGATCGCGAACGTGAGGGGTGAGCGAGAAGTCGAAGTCACTCTCGTTGTTGATCTCGTCGACGGCCATCAGCGCGCTCTTGAGCAGCTCGCGTCCCATCGCCTGATAGGGCCCGTGCTGCGAGCATATGATGCCAACTGGGATGGACGGCTTCGTCATCGGCGACTTTCGGCGGTGCAACGCGTTGAGCAGATCATCATCGCCGATATCGGCGCAAGAGGTCTTGCCGATTTGCTGCGCATGCACTTCGTGAAATTTGTGCAGCCAGCCTCGTTGACAATGCGCCGGACACTTCCTTAGAGTTTTCCGCTACCGGGCTTCCTGTCGAACCTTGCGTGCGTCGATCTGGCCGATGACGTCCTGATCCCCGCACTACCTGCTGCGTTCGGCTTTGAGTCCATGCGATAGATCATAGCCGCGGCATTAGAGCCATTCGTCACCTCGTTTCGGAGGGGCGGGTGGCTTTTTTCTTTTGCCGTCAAGAAAATTGGCGACGCATCCGTGTCGCTAAGCTGGAGGCGCATGTGCGGCGATTGGCCTGCGCTTGCGTCGCGTCAAGCGCGGGGGATGAAGGCGATGCCGACGACAGATCTTCACTATCTCGGACTGATCGAGGTGGGGCAGCAAGTCCAGGCCAGGAAGCTGTCGCCGGTCGAAGTGACCAAGGCGATGCTCGAGCGGATCGAGCGTCTCGATGGCAAGCTCAAGAGCTACGCTTACCTGATGGCCGATGCGGCGCTCGCGCAAGCCGCCGCCGCCGAGAAGGAGATTGCATCCGGCAAGATCAGGGGGCCGCTGCATGGCGTGCCGATCGCGGTCAAGGATCTCTGCTGGGTGAAGGGCGCGCCGGCGGCGCATGGCATGACGATCCATCGCGACTTCCGTCCCAGCGAGGACGCCACGGTGGTCGCGCGGCTGAAAGACGCGGGTGCGATCATCCTCGGCAAGTTGCAGCAGACCGAAGGGGCCTATGCCGACCATCACCCGAAAATCGATCCGCCGAAGAATCCGTGGAACGCGGATCTCTGGTCGGGGGCATCTTCGAGCGGCTCGGGTGTCGCGACGGCTGCGGGCCTCTGCTTCGGATCGCTCGGCACCGACACCGGCGGTTCGATCCGCTTTCCCTCGGCCGCCAACGGCATCACGGGGCTGAAGCCCACCTGGGGGCGGGTCAGTCGCTATGGCGCGTTCGAGCTCGCGGCCACCCTGGATCACATCGGGCCGATGGCGCGCAGCGCGGTCGATTGCGGCGCGATGCTTGCCGTGATCGCGGGCCAGGACCCCAAGGATACGACATCGGTGCCATTGCCCGTGCCGGACTATCTCGCCGGCCTGTCCGGTGATCTGCGCGGCCTGACGATCGGTGTCGATCGGCGTTGGACCAACGAGGGCACCGATGATGCCGCGAGCAAGGTGCTCACCGACGGCCTGCGCGTCGCCGCCGATCTCGGTGCCACGATCAAGGACATCACGTTTCCTGATGCCACGGCCGTGATCGAGGATTGGTTCCCGCTGTGTGGCATCGAGGTGGCCGTTGCGCATGAGGAGACCTATCCCGCGCGCAAGGACGAATATGGCCCCGCGCTTGCCGGCTTGCTCGATCTCGGCCGGCAGCAGTCCGGCATGGACTATCAGAAGATCGTGCTGCGGCGCGAAGCGTTTCGCGGCGCAGTGCGGCTGCTGTTCGAGACGGTCGATCTGATCGCCGTTCCGGCCCAGGGCTTCGCCGCGCCCACGCTCGCCAAGATGGCAACGCTCGGCGAGGAGCCGTCTTTGATCACCGGACTGCTCCGCTTTACCTGTCCGTTCGACATGACCGGAAGTCCGACCGTGACACTGCCAGGCGGTTTCGCGCCGAACGGCGGTCCGATCGCCTTCCAGTTCGTCGCACCCCACTTCGGCGAAGCAAGCCTGGTGCGCGCGGGAGATGCGTTCCAGCGCGTCACCGACTGGCACAAGCGCCACCCCGCGATCTGAATCGAGGAGCCGTTCGCATGTCTGAAGACTGGTTGAGGAATTCGATCATGGCGAAGCGAGCGCTCGCCAAGGGCGCGATGGGCACGACGCATAGCTTGACCATCGAGCAGCAGGGCGGCTTCCACTACGTCTACGGTCCTTACGCGAAGCCGACGCTGTCGATTGATCCCGGCGGCGTGGTGGTCGTTGAGACCGAGGACGCTTTCGGCGGTGTGTTGACCAGCGAGAGCGACAGCCCCACCGCCAAGCTCAATTTCCCATACCTCAATCCGCAATGCGGGCCGATCGCGGTGAACGGTGCCAGGAAGGGTGATTGCCTCGCGGTCTATATCCGCGACGTCGAGACGCGCGGCGCGCAGCCGGCGGGAACCACCTGCATCATCCCGGAGTTCGGCGGCCTGGTCGGGACCGCCTCCACGGCCATGCTCAATCCGCCGCTGCCCGAGCGTGTGAGGAAGCTGCATGTCGACCGTAATGGCGTGCGCTGGAACGACAAGATCACGCTGCCCTACGAGCCCTTCATCGGGACGATCGGCGTGTCGCCCGAGATCGAGGCGATCTCCTCGCTGCAACCCGACTACCACGGCGGCAACATGGATCTGCCGGATGTCGCACCCGGGGCCATTCTGTATCTGCCGGTGCACGCCGAAGGCGGGCTGCTCTATGTCGGAGATTGCCATGCGACGCAGGGCGACGGCGAACTCTCCGGCGTCGCGCTCGAGCAGCGCGCGACCGTGACGCTGCAGATCGATCTGATCAAGAACTGGAGCTTCGCCTGGCCGCGGCTTGAGACCCGCGACTTCATCATGACGATCGGCAGCGCACGCCCACTCGAGGATGCAGCCCGCATCGCCTATCGCGAGCTCGTGCGCTGGATGAGCGCCGACTACGGCTTCGACGAAATCGACGCGTACATGCTGCTCAGCCAGGCCGGCCGGATGCGGCTCGGCAACATGGTCGACCCGAAATACACAATGGGAGCGTCGATCCTCAAGAATTACCTCAAGTCGTGACTTTCACAGTTTCAAAACAGGGGACATCGCCATGATTTCGGGAAGTAGGTGTGGGACTGCTTTGCTCGGCGCGATCGTCGCGGCGGCAGCACTGGGTGTCGCTCACGCGGCCGAGCCGCCGCTGAAGGTCGGTTTGCTCGAGGACGTCTCCGGCGACCTCGCCTTCATGGGCATGCCAAAACTGCACGGCTCGCAGCTCGCGGTCGAGGAAATCAACAAGAGCGGCGGCATCCTCGGACGGCAGATCGAGCTGATCCATCTCGACCCGCAGGGCGACAATGCCCGCTACCAGGAGTTCGGCCGCCGGCTGCTCAACCGCGACAAGGTCGATGTGCTGATCGGCGGCATCACCTCGGCTTCGCGCGAGGCGCTGCGCCCGATCGTCGACCGCACCACCACGCCATACTTCTATACGAACCAGTACGAAGGCGGTGTTTGCGACGCCAGCATGGTCAGCATGGGCGCGGTGCCCGAGCAACAGTTCTCAACTCTGATCCCCTGGATGGTCGAGAAGTTCGGCAAGAAGGTCTATGTCATCGCCGCCGACTATAATTTCGGCCAGATCTCGGCAGAATGGAACCGCAAGATCATGAAGGATCTCGGCGGCGAGGTGGTCGGTGAGGAGTTCATCCCGCTCGGTGTCTCGCAATTCGCGCAGACGATCCAGAACATCCAGAAGGCGAAGCCGGACTGGCTCCTGACCATCAATGTCGGCGCTGCGCAGGACTCGTTCTTCGAGCAAGCCGCCGCGGCCAACCTCAATTTGCCGATGGGCTCCTCGATCAAGATCATGCTCGGCTTCGAGCACAAGCGGTTCAAGCCGCCGGCACTCAACAACATGCATGCGACGGCGAATTGGTTCGAGGAGATCGACACCCCCGAAGCCAACGACTTCAAAAAGCGCTGGCACGCCAAGTTCCCCGACGAGCTCTACATCAACGACATGGGCTACAACGCCTACAATGCGCTCTACATGTACAAGGCGCTGGTCGAGAAGGCGAAGTCGACCAAGCTCGCAGATCTGCGCAAGGTGATTGCGGCCGGCGATGCGTGCATCGACGCCCCGGAGGGCAAGGTCTGCATCGATCCGAAGAGCCAGCACACGTCGCATCGGATGCGCTTGATCTCGGTCGGTCCCAAGCACGAGGTCACGGTTGAGAAGGACTACGGAACGATCCAGCCGTATTGGCTTGGCGAGATCGGCTGCGATCTCACCAAGAAGAACGACAAGGATCAGTACACGCCGAGCCATCTTCCCAGCAAGTCGTGACGCGCGCCGGGCACGAATCTTGCTCGTGTGAGCACGTGGAGGCGTTGCGCCTCGCCGGCGTCGCAGCGATGCGACGCCTGGATCAGGGAGGCCGGGATGTCGGCTGAACTCTTCTCGCTGTTCTATCAGTTCGCCGACGTCTTTGCGTTCCTGATCCTGTCGGCCGCGGGCCTTGCCATCGTGTTCGGCATGATGGGCGTCATCAACATGGCGCATGGCGAATTCATCATGTGCGGCGCCTACGTCACCGTCGGACTGGTGAATCTCGGCGTGCCGCTGCCGATCGCGCAGATCCTCGCCGCGGTGACGGCGGGGCTCATCGGCGTGGTCGTCGAGTTCCTGATCGTGCGGCGCTTCTACAAGCGTCCGCTGGATTCCCTGCTGGCCACCTGGGGTCTCAGCCTGATCGTGACGCAAGCGATGCTGCTGATCGTCGGCTCCGCTGTGCGTGGTATCGGCACGCCCGAAGGGAGCTTTGCGATCGGTGAGTATACGTTCTCGACCTACCGGCTCGTGCTGTTCGGCTGTGCGGTGGCGGTGCTCATCGGTCTTTACGTCATCTTCATGAAGACGCGCTTTGGCGTGATCGCGCGGGCGACGATGCAGAACGCCGCGATGGCCAAGGCGCTGGGCGCCCGGACCGGGCGGATCTACGCGATCAGCTTTGGCATCGGCACCGGGCTCGCGGGGCTCTGTGGCGCCCTGTACGCCCCGACCATGACGCTGATCCCGACAATGGGCGCGACCTTCGTGGTGGAGAGTTTCGTCACCGTCGTGATCGGCGGAGCCAATGTGCTGCTCGGAACGGCGCCGGCGGCGGTATTCCTGGCGATGATCCGGATGACGCTGAATGCGAGCTACGGCCAGATCATCGGGCAGATCGGTATGCTGGTTGCCGTCATCCTGGTCATTCGCGTCCTGCCCGAAGGACTGTCCAGCGTGCTGGTGCGTCGTGGGCGCTAGAGCATGATCCGGAAGGTGGCAAGCGGTTCTCCCTCGCGACAAATGCGGAACGCGTTTGCGCGGAGATCACGGTCAAACAAGGAGGCGAGACGGTGATGCGATCGCACTCGACCGCACCATCGTCGAAGCGAGGATCCCTGATGTTCAAGTTGTTCGATGGTCCGCAGACGCTCGGACGAGGCAAGATCTTCTGGTCCTGCTTCCTCGCCGTGCTGGCGTGCGCGCTGATCTATCCGCTGTTTGCCGACTCCTATGATGTCGGAAACTTCGCCTATTTCCTGATCTGGATCTTCATGGCGCTCGGCCTTTGCCTGATGTGGGGCTACGGCGGCATGCTGTCATTCGGCCAGACCTTCTTCTTCGGCATCGCCGGCTACGGCTATGGTGTGCTGGCGATCAATATGGGCGGCGGGACGACGACGATCGCCGCACTCATCCTCTCGGTGCTCATCGCGATGGTCGCGGCCGCGATCCTCGGCTACTTCATGATCTGGGGCGGCATCAGCGGCATCTTCTTCGGCATCGTGACACTGTCGGCGACGCTGGTGCTTGCGTTCTTCCTCGGCCAGACGGCCGGGCCGGAATGGCATATCGGCCCGGCGCGGCTGAACGGCTTCAACGGCATGAAGGGCATGGACCCGCTGGCGGTCGGTGAGTTCTACATCGAGGGGTCGGCGCTCTATTACCTGATGATCGCGCTGATCGTGATCGTCTATGTGGCATTGCGTGTGCTGGTGAACTCCAGCGTCGGCAACGTGATCGTCGCCACGCGGGAGAATCCGCAGCGCGCCGAGATGCTCGGCTACGACGTCCGCAAGTATCAGCTTCTCACCTTCGTGATCGGCAGCGGGCTCGCTGGCCTCAGCGGGGCGCTGTACACCTCGTGGGGACAGTTCATCACGCCCTCGAGCATCGGCTTGCCAGCAGCGGCAATGCCGATCGTGTGGGTCGCATTCTCCGGCCGCAGCGATCTGACCGCGACGTTGGTCGGATCGTTCCTGCTGCTGTTCGGCTTCCAGACCATCACCGTCTACAGCCAGCAGGTGGCGCTGGTGCTGATGGGAGCACTTCTGCTCGCGACCGTGATGCTGGCGCCGCAGGGCTTCGTGCTCGGCATCGGCAAGCTCGTCGTCGACTGGTGGGCCAGGCGTCGGGGGCGCGAACCGGCTGCCGCGCTGGCTGACGTCGGCCGCTTGCAATCGGATGAGACCTGACCATGACGCTCGTCGATGTGAAAGGCGTCTCCAAGCGCTTCGGTGGATTGACCGCCGTGTCCGACGTCGATCTCACCGTCAATGCCGGCGAGGTTCACTGCCTGATCGGGCCCAATGGGGCAGGGAAGAGCACGCTGTTCAAGCTGATCGTCGGGCTCTACCCGCCGACCAAGGGCAGCATCTTCTTCGATTCCGTCGATATCACCAGTGAGCGCCCGTACGCGCGGGTGCAGCGGGGCATGAGCATCAAGATGCAGGCGCCGAGCGTGTTCAAGGAATTGCCGGTGCGTCAGAACATCCAGATTGCGCTCCAGGAGCATCTTTCAGGTGCTGCGCGCAGCGCTGAGGAGGAACGGCTGCTGACGCTGCTTGACCTCGCCGCGGACAGCGGCAAGCTGGCCGGCGCACTGTCGCACGGCCAGCAGCAATGGCTCGAGATCGGAATGGCCTTGGCGCTGCGGCCGCAGCTCCTGCTGCTGGACGAGCCGACCGCCGGCATGTCGCCGGAGGAAACCTACAAGACCGGCGAGCTGGTCAAGTCGTTCAATGCCGAGGGCATGACGGTTCTGGTGGTCGAGCACGACATGGCCTTCGTGCGCCAGGTCGCCCAGCGCGTCACCGTGCTGCACCTCGGCAAGATCTTTGCGCGCGGCAGCCTCGATGCGATCCTGCAAGACGAAAAGGTCGCCGACATCTACCTGGGTCAGAGCCATGCCCACTGATCGCATCCTGGATGTCTCGGGACTGTGGGCGGGCTACGGCGCGACGCCGATCCTGCAGGGCGTCAGCATGTCGGTCTCGCGCGGCGAGATCGTCGGCGTGATCGGCCGCAACGGCGTCGGCAAGTCGACGCTGATGCGGTGCCTGATCGGCTTGCTCCAGAGCTGGCGCGGAACGATCACCTTCATGGAGCGGGACGTGACCCAGCTCGAGGCCGATGCAAGGGCGCGTGCCGGCTTCGGCTATATCCCCCAGGGTCGCGACGTGTTCCCGCAGATGAGTGTCGAGGAGAACTTGCAGGTCGGCGAACTGATCGGCGGGCCTGACGGCAAGAAGCTGCCCGAGCTGGTCTACGAGTATTTTCCGCGGTTGAAGGAGCGCCGGCGCCAGATCGCGGGCACCATGTCGGGCGGCGAGCAGCAGCAGCTCGCCATCGGTCGCGCATTGATCGGCAATCCGACGCTCATGATCCTCGACGAGCCGTCCGAAGGCATCCAGCCGTCGATCGTGCAGCACATTTGCGAGGCGCTGAAATCCTTCCGCGACGAGCTCGGGACGACGATCATCTTCGTCGAGCAGAACCTCGACACGATCCTGGCGATCGCCCAGCGCTGCTACATCATGGAGAAGGGCAAGATCACCCGATCGCTGGCCGGGGAGGAGGTCAATGCGGACAATGTCCGCGCGCAATTGCTGCTGTGATCGGCGGGTCGGGAAACGGCCGCGTCCTGTATTCAATAACAAGGAGGGAACGACAGATGGATCTGGGACTCAAGGGAGCAAAGGTTCTCGTCACGGGCAGCACCAGGGGAATTGGCCGGGCGATTGCCGACACCTTCGCCGCCGAAGGCGCCGATGTCGGCATCTGCGCGCGCAATCAGGGCGACGTGGATAGCGCCGTTGCCGCGATCAAGGCCAAGGGTGTTGCCGCGTTCGGCAGCGCCGTCGATGTCTCTGATGGCGCGGCCCTCAAGACCTGGGTCGCCGACATGGCAACGAAGCTTGGCGGCCTCGATGTCGTGGTCGCCAATGTCAGCGCGCTGTCGATCGGGCAGGACGAGGAGAGCTGGGAGAAAGAGTTCTCAACCGACATGATGGGGACGGTGCGCCTCGTCAATGCGGCGATGCCCTATCTGGAAAAGAGCCGCGCCGCCGCGATCGTGACCATCTCCAGCGTGTCGGGGCGCGAAGTCGATTTTGCCAGCGGGCCTTACGGCACCTTCAAGGCCGCGATCATCCACTACACGCAGGGCCTGGCCTACCAGCTCGCGGCCAAGGGCATACGGGCGAACTCGGTGTCGCCGGGCAACACCTATTTCGAGGGTGGCGTCTGGAACATGATCAAGGACAACAACCCCGAACTGTACAAGACCGCGTTGGCGCTGAATCCCACCGGCCGCATGGGCACGCCGCAGGAGATGGCGAACGCCGCCGTGTTTCTCGCAAGCCGTGCGGCGAGCTTCATCACCGGGACCAACCTGGTGGTGGACGGCGCCTTGACGCGCGGCGTCCAGTTCTAGGCGCCGCGCAGGCAGCGAAGGCATGAAACCGCGCCGCCCGCGGCGCAGGCAACCATTTCGACAACAGCGGGGCATCAGATGTCAGCGGAACCGTTACACTACAAGTCGATCACCGAAATCTCCGACCTGTTTCGTCGCAGGGAGGCGCGTCCTTCTGAAATCACCGAGGCGGTCCTGAACCGGATTGCGCGGCTCGATGGCGAGTTTCACAGTTATGCCGTGGTGCTCGCGGAGCGCGCCATGGCACAGGCGAAGCGCTGCGATGACGAGATCGCCAAGGGCATCTGGCGCGGGCCGCTTCATGGTGTTCCGATTGGGCTGAAGGATCTCTGCTACACGACGTTTGCGCCGACCGCGGGCGGCACCACGATCCACGCCAGGTTCGTGCCGTCCTTCAACGCGACGATCGTGGATCGGCTGGAGCGCGCCGGTGCCGTCACGCTCGGCAAGCTCAAGATGACCGAGGGCGCCTATACCAGCCATCACCCCGACAATCAGGCGCCGCTCAATCCCTGGAATACGAATTATTGGGTCGGCTCCTCGTCCACCGGCTCGGGCGTGGCAACCTCGGCGGGGCTCTGCTACGGCGCGATCGGCAGCGACACCGGCGGCTCCATCAGGTTTCCGTCGGCGACCTGCGGCTTGACCGGGATCAAGCCGACCTGGGGCCGGGTCAGCCGGCACGGCATCTTTCCGTTGGCTGACTCGCTCGATCACGTCGGACCGATGTGCCGCAGCGCCGCCGATGCCGCCGGCATGCTTGGCGTCATCGCCGGCGCCGACGCCAATGATCCGACGGCGCTGCGGGCGCCGGTGCCGAACTATCTGGCCGGACTCGGTGACGGCGTCCACGGCCTGCGGATCGGGGTGGACCGCAGATACACCCAGGACGGCATCGACCCGCAAGTGGTCGTTGCGCTGCTGGAAGCCGAGCGCACCCTTGCTGAACTCGGCGCCGACATCCGTGAGGTCAAATTTCCGCCCTACGAGAAGCTCGTCAGCATGTGGATTCCGATGTGCTCGGTGGAGACGGCGGAAGCGCATCTGGAGACCTATCCGGCGCGCAAGTTGGAATATGGCCCGGACCTCGCGCTGCTGATCGAGCAGGGCCGCTCGGTCAGTGGCGTCGAGATCGCGGCCATTCATCACGAGCGGCTCAAATTCTCCGGGAGTCTTGCTGCATTGTTTTCGGACATCGACCTGCTGCTCGTCCCGACGATGCCGGTCCCGATACCGACCCTTGCTAAGATGAGCGAATATGGCGCCGATCCGAGCATATTGCTGAGCATCCTGCGCTTCACCGCCGTCTTCGACTTCAGCGGCAGCCCGACGATCACCCTGCCGATGGGGATGGCATCGGATCGCATGCCATTGAGCATGCAATTGGTCGGGCCGCATCTGTCCGAGGATGTGCTTGCGCGCGCCGGTCATGCCTTCCAGTCGGTGACGGACTGGCATACGCGGCGACCTCCGGTCGACTGAGATCGGAGCTGCGCGGCGATGGGGCTGGCTTGCTGGCCGGTTGAATGCGATCGCAAGGACGTGGCGCGAACTATTTGGCTGGAGACGGCATCATCCTCTATGAGTGACGAGGAGGGGGACACGCGCGGCTCGTCGTGTCCCGCTCGCTACGACTGGAAGGTGCCGAATGACTGCTCTCGACATCGAGATCCGGCGACTGACGGCCGCAGACGCTGCGATATATCGCGACATCCGCCTCGAGGCGCTGCGCGCAAACCCTGAAGCGTTCGGCAGCGCGTTCGAGACCGAAAGCGTCTGGCCCGTTGGCTGGTTCGCGGAACGGCTCGCGGGTGGCGCAGCGATGCTCGGGGCATTTCGCGGGAGCGAGCTCGTCGGCACCCTCGGATTGCTGAAGGCCGACGGACCGAAGCGGCAGCACAAGGGCATACTGGTGGGAATGTATGTGCGGCCCGCGGCACGGCGCGGCGGTGTCGGCCGCCGGCTGCTCGATGCCGCGCTCGATCTTGCCGCGCAATCGGTCGAGCTGGTCCAACTGAGCGTGGTGAAAGGCAACGAGCCGGCACATCGGCTCTACCAGAGCGCCGGTTTCGTGGAATACGGACTCGAGCAGCGCGCCCTGAAAGTCGACGGCCGCTACTACGACGATATCCTGATGGCGAAGGATCCGATCGGGGCCTGAGGGCGACGTCGCGCAACGACGCCATGACCTGCTCGGACACGGCACGGTGAGCCCGAGCCGCAACGGGCGGTTCCCGCACGAGAACGCGGCGCGGCGCCGGATCCGGCGTTGCGGAAGAGCCGGCGCGGCACCAATTTCAGCGCTGTGCAGGTGTTCGGATGGTGCTCATGACGGAGTGGTACTTCGTTTGGATCGACGGTCCGCGCGGACCGGAGCCCCAAAAATGGTCTGCGGACGGGCTGTGGGGGCAGCTCGGCCGCCAGGATATCATCGTCCGCTTTCCGTTGAGCGAGCGAGAAGCCGATCTGCCGCTCGACCAACTCGCAAGGCTGCACCCCATTCCCGGTTGAACGGGCGCCGCTGTGCCTTCGGGTCGTCGTCAAACCACGAGCCGTCGTCGCTGCGCGACGGTGACTCGCGCTCTCCTTCCCGAATTGAGACGACGTGCAGACGACCAGTGCGCGGCGTGTTGCATCGCGCTGTGGCACCAGACGTCTATCGATATCGGTCGCGCGCGAAAGCCAACACCACCATCGCGTGCATCGAGTCACGCGATGAGAGTTCTCGGGTTCCAGATCATCAATCGCTGGCAGTGCGCGACGAAGCATGAAACAGTGCTTGTCGGTGGTGGCAGTGGGAGTAAGCTTGATGCTAGCGACGCGGATGCTGCAGGGCGCGGTTGCGTGCATGACAACAACGATTGCGCTGCCATTATTCTGCCTGATCAGCGCGTTCGGAATTGTGCACGACGCCGCCGCGAGCGAATCCCTGCAGATCGTGGACGCGCACGTGCCAGCGGTCGACAAGGAGGGCGGGGATCTTCCCTTGACGATGACGATCAGGAACGAGGCCGACAGCGCCGACGCACTGCTTCGCGTCCGCTGTCCAGTTGCGAATTTCTCCGAGCGTCACACCGTCGACCGCGGCGAAGGCGCGCCCGCCATGCGGTCGATCCCGAACATCCCGGTCCCGGCCAAGGGAACGCTCGAGCTGAAGCGCGACGGCTACCACGTCATGCTGCTCCAGTTGCGTCAGGCGCTTGCGCCCGGCGAGTCGTTCAAATGCGCGATCGTTTTTCAGAAAGCAGGAACAATCGAGACGGAGGTGATGGTCCAGAAGTGACCACGGACGGCGGCGGGTCGACAGTCCACCCGCCGGGACTCAAGGCTTCTCACCCGAACACCCCGTATGTGACGGGCAATTCGATCAATGAAGATGCTAGATCCGGAGGAAACGACTATGACGAGGTTGAATTGGGCTAAATCCCATGTGCTCGCAGCGGCCGTAGCATCCGCTGCGACCATCGCCGGCTCTTTCGCATTCGCGGAAGATGTCAGCCAGGAGCGACTGCTCAATGCTGACAAGGAAGCCGGCAACTGGCTGCACCATCACAAGGACTACGCGGCCAACCGGTTCTCGACACTCACCGAGATCAACCATGACAACGTCAAGAACCTGAAGGTCGCCTGGACCATGGCGCTCGGCGGCGTCGAGGGCGGCGGAATCTGGTCGCATGGCGGCCTGGAAGGGACGCCGATCGTCGAGAACGGATTCATGTACGTCACCGACGGTTGGGGCTCGGTCTACAAGATCGATGCCCATGGCGGCAAAGGCACATTGCTCTGGAAGATGGATCCCAAGACAGATCACGACTGGGCCGGCGCCGTCGCCTGCTGCGGCGTCGACAACCGCGGCGTCGCGCTGTGGAACAACCTCGTCATCTCGCACACGCTCGACGGCCGCCTGATCGCGACCAACAAGGAGACCGGTCAGGTCGCCTGGCAGCGTCAGGTCGCCGATCCCGACAAGGGCGAGGTGGTCACCGGTGCGCCGCTGATCGTCAAGGATATGGCGATCACGGGCGTGGCCGGCGCCGAATACGGCATTCGTGGCTGGATTGCCGCCACCGATCTGAAGTCCCAAAAGGAACTCTGGCGCACGCACACGATCCCGGGCAAGGACGATCCCGGCCACGAGACCTGGAAGGACGACAAGAGCGCCGCCGCAACGGGAGGAGGATCGACCTGGGTCACCGGCAGCTATGACCCGTCGACCAACACGATCATCTGGGGTGTCGGCAATCCCGGCCCGGACTGGGATAATGAATACCGGCCCGGTGACAATCTCTATACCGACAGCTCGCTCGGGCTCGATGCCGACACCGGCAAGATCAAGTGGCATTACCAGCACACGCCGAACGATCCCTACGACTATGACAGCGTGGCGGAGAATGTGCTGGCCGATGTTCCCGGTCCGAACAACACGACGCTGAAGCTCGCGCTCGAGGCCGATCGCAACGGCTTCGCCTATGCGATCGACCGCACCACCGGCAAGTTCATCTGGGGCTTGCCGTTCGTGAAGAAGGTGACCTGGACCAAGGGCCTCGATCCGGAGTCGGGCAAGCCGGTGGAGTACGATGCGAAGCAGGGCGTGCAGCGCTACAACGTGTCGGTCACGCCGAGCCGGCAGAACAAGGTGACGGATATCTGCCCCGGCAACATGGGCGGCAAGAATTGGCCGCCGACCGCGTACAATCCGAACCTGAAGCTCTGGTACATCCCGGTGATCGAGAGCTGCAACCGGATCACGGTCGAGGAGATGACGCCGGAGAAGATCAAGCCGCGCGAGTTCTTCACCGGCGGCGGACCGAGCCAGCCGGTCAAGATCACCGGCAGCGTGACTGCGATCGACGTCACCACCGGCAAGGTGGCGGGGAAGGCGGAGACGGAGTTCCCGAACCTCGGCGGCGTTCTCGCTACACCTGACCTGGTGTTCTCCGGACAGCCGTCCGGCGAAGTGATCGCCTATGACGCGAAGTCCTTGCAGAAGCTCTGGGAGTTCAACACCGGCGGCGGTGTCAACGCGCCTCCGATGACGTTCTCGGTGGACGGCAAGCAGTACGTCGCGATCCTGGTCGGTCTCGGCGGTGCCTGGGACAAGTGGTTCATCGACGCCACGCCCGAGCTGAAAAAGATGCAGCCGGGCTCGATGCTCTACGTGTTCGCCCTTTGACCTCGCAGGCGCGGGAGGCTTCGGCCCGAAGCCTCCCGCGTCGACCGCAGCGCTTTCGAGCGAGGTGGATTACCGCCTCGCGTGAAGAAAACGCGACGAAACAGGAATCGCGAGCTCCGTTCCGATTCCGTCGGAACGGAGCGGGCTCTGGCCAAGAGAAACAAAAGCAAATGAAGCAAACATGGTTGGTTGGCGCGTGGCTCGGCTGCGTGCTCGTGATGGGATGTGTGGGTGGCGCGCATGCGCAGGCGGCAAGCGATCCGACCGATGCCGGCAAGGCGGTGTTCAAGCGGGCAAACTGCATGGGTTGCCACAAATGGCACGGCAACGGCGGCGGCGGCTATGGCGGCGACGCGCTGTCGCTTCGCAAAACCGAGCTGACACGCGAGCAGATCGTCGAGACCGTCAGTTGCGGACGGCCGGGCACCGGCATGCCGTTTTTCGTGCGCGGCTCCTACGACACCACCAAATGCTACGAGATGACGCGTCAGGATGTCGGCGATCGCATGCCGCCGGAGGCCAACGTCTTTCTGCGGCCCAACGAGATCGAGGCCGTCGCCGACTATGTGCTGGCTCATGTCAAGGGCAAGGGCGAGCCGACCTATGACCAATGCATCGCGTTCTTCGGCGAGGGCTCGCGCGTCTGCAACATCTACAAGGGGGACGGGCACGCCGCCGCGCCGTCAGATCAGAACGACAAGGCAAAACCATGAGCAAGCAGGGATCAGCAATTCGTGGCCTGGTCTTTGCGGCTACCGTCACGGCAGCCGTGCCGGCGATGGCGACCGCCGGAGACCTGCGCGACATCAGCGTCGGCATGCCGATCACCAGCGCCCCGAGCACGGGATATGTCAACCTGAGCTGTGCCGGCGACAAGGCGCACAAGCTGTCGGGCTGGACGCAGTGGTCGGACTGTCCGGCCGGCGCGGACCAGTTGCGCGCGATCCACTTTGAGTACGACCCGGCGACGTCGCGGGAAGGCACGTTGGTCGGCGGCCACCCGGCCATTCTCACCGTCATGGTCGATCACGACGCCAGGGTCGCGGCCCTGACGATCGAGACCGATCCGAAGGCGCGACTGTATCTGCGCAAGAAGGCGTTCCTGCTCGGGCTGCAGGCCAAGTCCCGCTACGGCGCCGACGGATGGACCTGCTCGGACGCGCAACCGGCCGGCGACAAGCAGGCCGTCGGCGGCAGCTTTGTCGACGAGCATTGCAGCAAGACGACCGAAGGCCGATCGATCGAGATCGAACGGCACCTCTATCGCGAGCCGAACAAGGAGCTGAGGGATTTCACCGACGAGACCCGGATCACGATTCGCCGCGCCGGGTCTTGAGGCGAAGCGAGTCTCTGGTCAGGTCG
This sequence comes from Bradyrhizobium sp. ORS 86, assembly GCF_045571475.1. Taxonomy (NCBI): domain Bacteria; kingdom Pseudomonadati; phylum Pseudomonadota; class Alphaproteobacteria; order Hyphomicrobiales; family Nitrobacteraceae; genus Bradyrhizobium; species Bradyrhizobium sp. ORS 86. The sequence continues at coordinate 3,259,417 of NZ_CP120699.1, forward strand.
ATTTGACCTGATCTAATGCCGCGCCAGGAGCACCACGATGATCACGGCGAGGATGGCGCACAGCACCTTCCAGAACATCACGGGATCGCGGTCGTGCAGCGATTTCCGGCCTGTTACCGCGGGGCCGGCCCAGGTGGCGCCGTTTTCCAGCTCATGGGCAAACTCGATGACATCGCCGTAGCGCTGAGCGGGCTCGATGCTGATCGCCCTGCCGATGACAGCGTCGAGCCAGGCCGGCAGGTCCGGGCGGTAGCGCGACAGCGGCGCTGGCTTGCCGAAGCGCGGCCGCGAGAACGGCTCGATCTCGCCGAATGGATAATTCGCCGTGAACATGCGGTAGACAGTGACGCCGAGCGCGAACAGGTCGGAGGCCTCGTTGCCCGCCGTGCCGCCGAATAGCTCGGGGGCCATGTAGCTCGCGGTGCCCGGAATGTCCTCGGCTGGAAAATCCTCCAGCAGGGGCACGCGCGCAACCCCGAGGTCGACGAGGCGCAAGCCGCCGTCCTTCAGCAGGATCACATTGTCCGGCTTGATGTCGCGATGGATGATGCCGGCGCGGTGCAGCGCCGTGACGGCGCGCACCAGCTTGGTCGCAATCGCGATCCCGTCGGCGAGCGATAGTCGCGGCGCGCGCTTCAGGCGCTGCTCCAGCGTCTCGCCGTCATAAAGCGGCATCGCTGAATAGAGCCGCGTCTGCCGCTCCGCCGGCAGTTCGATGATCTCGCCGATCCACAGGCTGCGCACCCGCGCAGCGACCCAGGCCTCGCGCACGAAGGCGAGGCGGTAGGAGCCTTCGCCGGCCACGCGCGGATGCGGAAACTTCAGCACGACCTCGCGGCCGACCCGCTTGTCGACGGCCTTGAACAGGCGGCTGTAGCGTCCGTCGGACAGGACATCGCCGAGCACGAAATCATCGATGACCTCGCCTGACGCAGGCAGGTCGAGGATCGGCAGCGCGGCGATCGCATGGGTAAGCTCGTCGCGGTCTGCGGGCGGCAGGTCGACGATGTCGAGCACCAGCGCAGTGGCGTTGTCGCTGCCGTCAGCGGCGAGCGCGGCCTCGACGATGGCGCGGGCAGTTTCCTCCGGCGGCGTACGCTCCTCGAGCAATTGCTGGATGCCAGCATCGCCGAGCGCGCCGTGCACGCCATCACTGCAGATGACGAGACGGTCATGCTGCCGAAGCCCCACGCTCGTGTAATCGAAGCGCGCGAATTCCTCGAACCCGATGGCCCGGTTGAGCATGTGCGCGAGGTCGCCGCGGCCGGCGATGTGATCCTGCGTCAGCCGCTCCAGCCGCCCCTCGCTCAGCCTGTAGGCACGGGTATCGCCGATATGGATGACATGACATTGCCGCCGCGCCAGCACGATCGACGAGAAGGCGCAGGCCATGCCGCTGCGTGCGGCGTCGACGCGGCCCTGGGCGTGGATCCAACTGTTCGCGGCCTCCAGCGCGCGTGCGGCGCGTCGGCGGACGCCGAGCGTCTCGGAAAGCGAATAGTACGCGTCGATGAAGCTGCGGACGGCGACCTCGGCGGCCTCTCGCCCGCCCTTGTGGCCGCCGACGCCATCTGCCACGGCCGCAACGACGTCGGGACTGAGGGTGCCGGGCCTACCGAGGCAGGCCGCGACATAGTCCTCATTGGCGGCGCGCTTGCCGGTCTCGCTGGCGAAACCGACGCGAACTCCGAGATCTCGTTGCAAGCCGTTCGCCACGTGCGTTCTGTCCTGCCGCGCTTGGGAGCGCGAGTGGGGTTCAGACGCGCGCTCCGGATACGGCGCCCCAGGTGGTGCGCCAGCGGACCTTGACCATGGCAAGTCCGATGAAGCCAAGCAACGCCAGCCCGCCGAAGAACAGGAAGCCGGCACCGAAGCCACCGGTCATGGCCTTGGCAGTGCCCAGCGTCTGCGCCAGGAAGTAACCGCCGATGCCGCCGGCACAGCCGACGAGGCCGGTCATCAGTCCGATCTCGTGACGGAAGCGCAGCGGGATGAGCTGGAACACGGCGCCGTTGCCCATGCCGAGTGCCAGCACGCCGATCGAAAACAGGAGGACCGAGATCCAGGCGATGCGCGGCATCGCGGTCAACGCCCAGCCGCCCTGGGCCGGTGCTACAGGACCCTCCGGCATGAAGGCGATCACGAGATAGGCCGCGACCACGACGCCGAACAGGATCGATAGTGCGCGGATGCCGCCGATACGGTCGGCGATCAGGCCGCCCACGGGTCGGAAGCCGGATCCGAAGGCGACGATCAAGGCCACCAGCAGGCCCGCTGCGACGCCAGAGACATGATACTGCACGGTGAAATAGAGCGGCAGCGCGTTGGCCAGTCCGACGAAGCCGCCGAAGGTGATGAAGTAGAAGAACATGAACCACCGGCTGTCGGAATCCTTGAGCAGGGTGCCATAGGCCTTCAGCGAGATCGGCTTGCGCTCGCCGGGCGCGTCCTTGGCGGCGGCGACGTAATAAGCGAGCACCATCAGCATCGGGATCAGAAGGCAGCCGAACACGGCCTGCCAGCCCCAATGTTCGGCAATGCTCGGCGCGAGCAGCGTGTCGAGCACCACACCCATGTTGCCGGCGCCGGCGATGCCCATCACGACGCCCTGGTATTGCGGCGGATACCAGCGGCTGGCCTGGGGCAGGGCCACTGCAAACGAGGCACCGCCGATGCCGAGCACCATGCCGAACAGTTCGATCGCAAGCTTGCTGGTCAAGCCGAACTGCCAGACTGCCACCGTCGCGGCGATCACGACGAGCTGGGCGATGATGCCGGTGCGCTTGGCGCCGATCACGTCGGCGAGCAGGCCCATCGGCACGCGCAGCAGCGCGCCAGCCAGCACGGGAATTGCAACCAGCGTGAACTTCTCGTTCACCGCCAGGTTCATGTCGCGCGCGATATAGACGATCAGCGGGCCGAGCGAGACCCACGCCATGAAACTGATGTCGAAGTACAGGAAAGCCGCCAGCAGCGTCGGCCAGTGACCTGCCTTCTTGAATTCAGCGAACTTCATTGTTCATTGCCTCGCGATGCTGCGACGAAGGCAGCCGCGTGAGGTGCGGCCGGTCTTGGCGCAAATGGACAGAATGGGGATGAAGGACGAGAGCGCTCGTCGTTGAGACGTTCCCGATCAGCAGGAACTTCAGCAATAAGCGTGCCATTCGAAATCGACGGCGATGCTTCGTCAGCAATCGCAAGGCGTTGTCCCGGTGCTCCCGGTCTGTCTGCGACAACTCCGATTGCTGTCGTGCGCAGCAGGCGCCGCCGCGCAAACGCGCATGGTGGTGCTTTTTTGAGCGCCGTGCCGAACGCGCGTGGTTGCACGTCAATCCCGCCTCGGGAACCGCACGAATGCTTCTTACGCTGTCATGCACAAGAGATCATCGGCGTGGCTAAAAAATCGGCCGGCGATCCGCGCGCCCCCGATCCGGAGGTTTTTGATGTCGCCGGAAACCATTTGATTTTGCTGCCGGATTCGGCCGCGCCGAATTGGCACGCGTTTTGAATATCAGTCTGCAAAGGAATATCGATCGTCAGTGACGACGGTCTGCGCCCGCGGCTGGGCTTCCGAACAATCCCATCTTCAATCGACGTTGATCGACGACGTGTGCTGCGTCGCTGCGCAGCGTCGTCGGAATCGAAAGGCAGACCATGCTCGATAAGGTGACGAAGCAAAAGCTTGTTGTGATCGGCAACGGGATGGCCGGCATCCGCACCGTGGAGGCGTTGCTCGAGCGTGCGCCCGATCTCTACGACATCACGGTGTTCGGTTCGGAACCCTACGGCAACTACAACCGCATCCTGCTATCGCCGGTGCTCGCCGGCGAGAAGACCGTCGACGACATCATGCTCAACACCGTCGATTGGTACGAGGACAACAACATCACGCTGCGCAAGGGCGAGACGGTCACGATGATCGATCGTCGCACCTGCGAGGTCGTCACTGAGGCCGGCGATCGCGTTCCCTACGACCGCCTGCTGATCGCGACGGGCTCGAATCCGATCATGCTGCCGCTGCCGGGCAAGGACCTGCCGGGCGTGATCGGCTTCCGCGACATCTACGATGTCGATCGTATGATCAAGGCCTCGACCGACTATCGCAACGCGGTCGTGATCGGCGGCGGCCTGCTGGGCCTCGAAGCCGCCAACGGGCTGATGAAGCGCGGCATGAACGTCACGGTCGTGCATCTGCTAGATACGCTGATGGAGCGCCAGCTCGATCCGGTCGCCGGCGGGCTGCTGCGCAAATCGCTGGAAGAGCGCGGCATGGTGTTCAAGATGCCGGCGCAGACGCAGGCCATCCTGGGTGAGGACCGCGTCACCGGTGTCCGCTTCGCCGACGGCACCGAGCTGCCGGCCGATCTCGTCGTGATGGCGGTCGGCATCCGGCCGAACTTCGAGCTGGCGAAGAAGGCCGGGCTCTATTGCGAGCGGGGCATCGTCGTCTCCGACACCATGCAGACCTATGACGGCCGCATCTATGCGGTTGGCGAATGCGTGCAGCACCGCCGCCAGACCTACGGTCTGGTCGCGCCGCTGTTCGACCAGGCCAAGGTCTGCGCCAACCACCTCGCGATGAAGGGCTTTGCCACCTATGACGGCTCGGTCACCTCGACCAAGCTGAAGGTCACCGGCATCGATCTGTTCTCGGCCGGCGACTTCGCGCCGGGGCCGGACAAGGAGGAGATCGTGCTGCAGGACGCCAATCGCGGCGTCTACAAGCGCATCATCCTGAAGGACAAGAAGATCGTCGGCGCCGTGCTCTATGGCGACACCATCGACGGCCCCTGGTACTTCCAGCATCTCCGCGACGGCACCGACGTCTCGCACATGCGCGAGCGCCTGGTGTTCGGCGCGGCCAATTTGGGCGACGGCGGCGTCAGCGGCCAGAGCTCGGTTGCCGCGATGAGCGACGAGACCGAGATCTGCGGCTGCAACGGCGTCTGCAAGGGCACGATCGTCAAGGCGATCACCGACAAGAAGCTGTTCACGCTCGACGACGTCCGCGCCCATACCAAGGCGTCGTCGTCCTGCGGCTCCTGCACCGGCCTGGTCGAGCAGGTGCTGGCATTCACGCTCGGCGGCGATTACTCGGCGGCGCCGAAGGTCAAGCCGCTGTGCAAATGCACCGATCACAGCCACGATGATGTTCGCCGCGTGATCGTCGAGCAGCAGCTCAAGACCATTCCCGCCGTGATGCGCTTCATGGAGTGGAAGACGCTGAACGGCTGCCATTCCTGCCGCCCGGCGCTGAACTACTATCTGCTCGCCACCTGGCCCGGCGAATATCGCGACGACCAGCAGTCGCGCTTCATCAACGAGCGCGTGCATGCCAACATCCAGAAGGACGGCACCTACTCGGTGGTGCCGCGGATGTGGGGCGGCGTCACCACGCCGAGCGAGCTGCGCGCCATCGCCGACGTCGCCGAGAAGTTCAACATCCCGACGGTGAAGGTTACCGGCGGCCAGCGCATCGACCTGCTTGGCGTCAAGAAGGAGGACTTGCCGGCGGTGTGGGCCGATCTGAACGACGCCGGTATGGTGTCGGGTCACGCCTACGCCAAGGGACTGCGCACAGTGAAGACCTGCGTCGGCTCGGAGTGGTGCCGCTTTGGCACCCAGGACTCGACCGGCCTCGGCATCAAGCTCGAGAAGTTCATGTGGGGTTCCTGGACGCCCGCCAAGGTCAAGCTCGCGGTCTCCGGCTGTCCGCGCAACTGCGCGGAGGCGACCTGCAAGGACGTCGGCGTGGTCTGCGTCGATTCCGGTTACGAGATCCACTTCGCCGGCGCCGCCGGGTTGCACATCAAGGGCACCGAGTTCCTGACCAAGGTCGAGACCGAGGATGAGGCGCTCGAGGTGATCGTGGCGCTGACCCAGCTCTACCGCGAGGAGGGCTGGTATCTCGAGCGGATGTACAAATGGTGCGACCGTGTCGGGCTCGAGCAGATCAGGAAGCGCGTCGTCGACGATGTCACGAACCGCAAGGCGCTGTTCGGACGCTTCGCCTACTCGCAGCAGTTCGCGCAGACCGACCCGTGGGCCGAGCGCGCCAGCCGCGGCGTCGACCGCAACGAATTCGCACCGCTTGCCGAATTGGAGATCGCATGACCGGCTGGATTGAAATCGGCGCGCTGGACGAGATTCCGCGGCTCGGCTCGCGGGTGGTCCGCACGCCTCACGGCAACATCGCGGTGTTTCGCACCGAGAGCGACGAGGTGTTCGCGCTCGACGACCGCTGTCCGCACAAGGGCGGGCCGCTGTCGCAGGGCATCGTGCACAACAAGCGGGTGACCTGTCCGCTGCACAATTTCGTCATCGAACTGGCGAGCGGTCAGGCGGTCGCGCCCGACGAGGGCTGCACACACACGTATCCGGCCAAGGTCGAGAACGGCGTGGTGTGGCTGTCGGTTCGGCAGACGGCGGCGGTGAGCTGAGCGACAGGCGATGTCGATCAAGACCACGTGCCCCTATTGCGGCGTCGGCTGTGGCGTCGTCGCGCGCAAGGATGCGGACGGCACCGTCCGCGTCGAGGGGGACCCGCAGCATCCGGCGAACTTCGGCCGGCTCTGCAGCAAGGGCTCGGCGCTTGCCGAGACCATCGGTCTTGAAGGGCGGCTGCTCGAACCGCTGATCGGCGGCGCGCCGGCGACCTGGGACGACGCGCTCGACCATGTCGCTGGCGGCTTCAGCCGGATCATCCGGGAGCACGGGCCCGATGCGGTGGCGTTCTACGTCTCGGGGCAGCTCCTGACCGAGGACTATTACGTCATCAACAAGCTCGCCAAGGGCTTTGTCGGCACCGCCAACATCGACACCAATTCGCGGCTCTGCATGGCCTCGAGCGTCGCCGGGCACAAGCGCGCGTTCGGCAGTGACACGGTGCCGGGCTGCTACGAGGATCTCGAACAGGCCGATCTGTTGGTGCTGGTCGGCTCCAACGCCGGCTGGTGTCACCCGATCCTGTATCAACGCATGCTGGCGGCTAAGGAGAAGAACCCGGCCTGCAAGATCGTGGTGATCGATCCGCGCCGCACCGCGACGTGCGAGGGCGCCGATCTGCATCTGCCGTTGCGCTCCGGCAGCGACTCCGTGCTGTTCAACGGGCTGTTCGCGTACCTCGCCGGCAGCAATGCGGTCGATCGCAGCTTTGTCGGCAATTGCACGACAGGCATCGTCGACGCCCTCAAGCAGGTGGCCGGCCAGACCCTGGCGCAGACCGCTGCGACCTGCGGCCTGACCGAAGGCGCGGTCGGGCTGTTCTTCGACTGGTTCACCCGCACTGAACGCGTCGTCACGCTGTATTCACAAGGTATCAACCAGTCGAGCAGCGGCGTCGACAAGGTCAACGCCATCATCAATTGCCATCTATTGACGGGACGGATCGGCCGTCCCGGCATGGGACCGTTTTCGCTCACCGGCCAGCCCAACGCGATGGGCGGCCGCGAGGTCGGCGGCCTTGCCAACCAGCTTGCCGCGCATATGGAGCTCGAGAAGCCCGAGCATCGCGAGAAGGTGCAGCGGTTCTGGCGGGCGCCTGTCATCGCGGAGAAGGGCGGACTGAAGGCCGTCGACATGTTCGACGCCATCGCCGACAAGCGCATCAAGGCGGTCTGGATCATCTCGACCAACCCGGTCGTCAGTCTGCCCGATGCGGATCGCGTGCGCGCCGCGCTCGAGGCGTGCGAGCTCGTCGTGGTGTCCGACTGCATGCGCGACACCGACACGACGCGTTATGCCGACGTGCTGTTGCCCGCGCTGGCGTGGGGCGAGAAGGACGGCACCGTCACCAACTCCGAGCGCCGCATCTCGCGGCAGCGGCCGTTCTTGCCGGCGCCGGGCGAGGCGCGCGCCGACTGGCGGATCATCTGCGACGTCGCGAGCCGCATGGGCTATTCCGGCTTCGACTACGCTTCCGTCGCCGAAGTGTTCCGCGAGCACGCCGCGCTATCCGGCTTCGAGAACGAGGGGACACGGGATTTCGACATCTCGGCGCTGGCGACGCTCGATAACGGCGGTTACGCCGCTCTGGCGCCCGTGCAGTGGCCGGTGACATCTGATCATCCGGCCGGCACGGCGCGGATGTTCGACACCCAAAAATTCTTCACGCCCGACCGCAAGGCCCGCTTCATCCCGGTGGCGCCGCGCCCGGCGGGCAACGCGACCAGCCGCGACTATCCGCTGGTGCTCAACACCGGCCGCGTCCGCGACCAGTGGCACACCATGACGCGGACCGGAAAGACGGCGCGGCTGCTGTCGCACATCTTCGAGCCCTATGCCGAATTCCACCCCGAGGACGCGCGTCTCGCCGGTCTGCAGCACGAGGGTCTGACCCGGCTGACGAGCCCGTGGGGCGAGATGATCGCGCGGGTCGTGGTCAGTGCCGATCAGCGCCGCGGCTGCGTGTTCGTGCCGATGCATTGGAACGAGGAGTTCGCCGGCGCGGGGCGCGTCAACGCGCTGGTCAATCCGGTGGTCGATCCGCTGTCGGGGCAGCCGGAATCCAAGCACACGCCGGTCAAGGCCGATCCCTACGCGCCGAAATGGCATGCCTTCATCCTGAGCCGCAACGCGATCAGGCGTCCCGCGACCGGCTATTGGGTTCACGGCAAGGCCGGCGATTGCTGGCGGCTGGAACTGACCGGCGATGCGCGCCCGGAGAGCTGGCGCGACTGGGCGCGGGCGCAGCTCGGCCTCGAAGGGGTCGAGATCGAATGGATCGCCTATCGCGATCCGGCCGCGGGACGGTTCCGCTACGCGGCGGTGCGCGACGGCAGGCTGGAAGGCTGCGTGTTCATCGCGCCCGACCACACGCTGCCGTCGCGGGCGTGGCTGGCCGGGCTGTTCGCGGAAGCGCAACTGTCGGCCAATGCGCGGATGTCGCTGCTGGCCGGCCGGCCATTCGGGGCAGGCGAGGACAAGGGGCCGATCGTCTGCTCGTGCTTCGGCGTCGGGCAGCACCAGATCACCGATGAGATCAGAAAGGGCGCCGACAGCGTCGCGGCCGTCGGCCGCAGCCTGAAGGCCGGCACCAATTGCGGCGGCTGCAAGCCCGAGATCAGCAAGCTGATCGGCGCCAGCGCGCCGCCGCGGCAGGCGATCGCGTCGTAGGCCTAGAGCATGATCCGGAAAACTGTGAAGCGGTTTTCCGAAAAGATCATGCTCAAACAAGGAGCTAAAGCGCGATGACGATTCGCCCCAATCTCATCGCGCTTTAGCAGCCGCGGCAGATGCTCTTCAGCTTGCTGTTGAGCAGGCGATCCTCCTCGTCCGAGGCCGCGTTGATGTAAGGATCGTCGGCGTGGCGCTTATCGGCGGCAAATGCCCCGGCGCCGGCTGCGCCGCCGCCGTGCATGCGATGCAAATGGCGCCCGCCGTGTCCGAATCCGTGCCCACCGCCGCGTGCGTCGGCCGCCGCCGTCGAGCCCGCCAGCACGGTCAGTGCCAGCGCCATCATCGTGATCGTCTGCATATCCGGCCTCCTTGCGGCGCCAAAATACCGTTGAAGGCGCCAAAACCGTGTCGGCTTCTTTCACAATTTCGCGCGGCGGCAATCAGCGGTCAGTTCCCGCACAGCGCCGCCGGGATCCGGCACATAGGCCGCAAGCGGATGGCTTCATGCCGACAATGCAGTGCTCGCCGCGCCAAAATGGTGTATCGGCAAGCTCGGCCGCGCGCGGGCAGAGGTCCGGCGCCGCACAATCAACATATCGGAGGAAGGTTCATGTCGGCTCTGCCACTCTCGGGCATCAAGATTCTCGACCTGACGCGGGTGCTCGCGGGCCCGTTGTCGGCCCAGATGCTGGCGGATCTCGGCGCCGAGGTGATCAAGATCGAGCGGCCCGGCGGCGGCGACGACGCCCGCGCCTTCGGCCCGCCTTACCTGACCGATCCCGAAGGCAAGCAGAACAACAACAACTCGTTCTATCTCTGCGCCAACCGCAACAAGAAGTCGGTCACCGTCAATATCGCCAAGCCCGAAGGGCAGGAGATCATCCGTGAGCTCGCCAAGACGGCTGACGTGATGATGGAGAACTACAAGGTCGGCGATCTCAAGCGTTACGGCCTCGACTACGAAACCATCAAGAAGCTCAACCCCGGCATCATCTATTGCTCCGTGACCGGCTTCGGCCAGACCGGCCCCTATGCGCCGCGCGCCGGCTACGACGCGATCCTCCAGGCGATGGGCGGGCTGATGAGCGTCACCGGCCATATCGACGGCGAGCCCGGCGAGGGCCCGATGAAGGTCGGCCCTTCGATCGTCGACTACATGACCGGCATGAATACCTCGATCGGAATTCTGTCGGCGCTCTACCATCGCGACGCCAATGGCGGGGAAGGGCAGCACATCGACGTCTGCCTGTTCGACACCGTGATCGCCTCGCTGTCGCATTGGCTGCAGATCTACCTCGTCAACGGCAAGACTCCGCCGCGCCGCGGCACCTGGGGCAATGGCGGCATGCCGGCCGGCGTGTTCCGCTGCACCGACGGCGAATTGATGCTGGTGGTCGGCAATGACGGCCAGTTCCAGCGCACCTGCGCCGTGCTCGGCGAGCCCGAGCTCGCCAACGACAAGCGCTTTATCAAGAACAACGACCGCGTCGTGCACGGCAAGGAGATCATGGCGATTTTCGCCGGCCTGTTCCTGAAGAAGCCGGTCGCGTACTGGCTGGAAAAGCTCGAGGAGGCCGGCGTGCCGTCCGGACCGATCAACAATTTCGAGCAGGTGTTCAGCGATCCGCACGTGCAGTCGCGCGGCATGCGGGTCAAGGTCAACCATCCGTTCGAGCCGAACCTGTCGCTGATCCGCAACGCGCTAACCTTCTCCGGCACGCCGATCACCGACTACCGTGCCCCGCCGCTGCTCGGCGCCAACACCGACGAGGTGCTGGCGACAATCGGTTATGACGCAGCTAGGGTGGAAAAGCTGAAGGCGCAGGGGATCCTGTAAGCCGAGTTGGCGACACGTGCAGCACGCTTTTCCGTCATCCTGAGGAGGCCGCGCAGCGGCCGTCTCGAAGGATCGACGGCCACCAGCCGGGCCGTTCATCCTTCGAGGCTCGCTCCGCTCGCACCTCAGGATGACGGTTAGACGGCGACGCTGCTTGAACCCGACGTGCCGGCCGCTTGACCTCTCCAATGGGAGAGGTGACGAACTCGCGGCGAAGCGTCAATCGCCGCGTACCGTGCGTGCAGGTGCGCTTCACAAATCCTGCCGCGTCAGGCGGCCGTGCATGGCGGCTGGCCGCGCGGGCGGCGGCGCGACGGCTGCGGGTTGGCCCTTCGACAGCGCCATCACGGTGACGGCGACCACGCGGTCGATGATGGCCTGCACGTCGTCGAGATCGCATTTGCCTTCGGAAAGCCGTAGCAGGCGCTCCTTCTCGCGGATGGTGTGATGGGCCATCGCCAGCGCGAAGTGCAGGCCCCAATAGAGCTCGGTGTCCTCGCGGCCGGGCATCGCGCGGCGCATTGCCGCGGCGAATTTGCGCAAGTGATCGACCTCGCGGTTCTTGATGCGGCGGATCGGCGGCACCGATTCAATCGACGCCCGGATCATGAAGCGCGCGGCGGTGGAGCCCTCGCGATCGGGCCCGAGGCAGCCGCGTAGGGTCGGGCCGACGAGGGCGCGCATGATGTCCTCGATTGAGGCGCGTCCGCCGCCTCTCTCCTCTGCCGCCTTCAGTTCATTGAGACGTTCGCGGTTGGTCTGGATGCTGCGGGTCACGAACAGCTCCGCGATCAATTCGTCCTTGGAGCCAAAATGGTAATTCACTGCCGCGAGGTTGACGTTCGCTTCCGCGACGATGTCGCGCAGCGTGACGTCGCCGAAGCCGCGGTCGGCATAGAGCCGTTCGGCGGCGGCGAGAATGGCGGATCGTGTCTGATCGCTGGCCATGGCCTGGAGCCTTTCGTCATTCCGGGGCGCGACGAGGTCGCGAACCCGGAATCTCGCGCCGCAACTTCTGGATTCCGGGCTCGGCGCTGGTGCGCCGCCCCGGAATGACGAAGACGGCAGGGAGTTGCATTTCAAACATTTGTATGAAACTATCGTTTGAAGAGCCGGAAATGTCAATCCGCCGATGTCGCGGCTGGCGTTCTGGCACACCACGATCGCGATCCCGTGAACGTCCTTGCGGCGTGCGCGCGCGGGGTGGACAGTGCGGCCCAAAGTCTAGGAACAACGAGGAGCGTCCCATGGATTTCACGATGTCGGCTCGGCAGAAGGAATGGCTCGAGCGCGTGCAGGCCTTCATGAAGGACCATGTCCGTCCCGCGGTGCCGAGCTACGAGAAGCAGGATGCCGAGGGCCCGCGCTGGAAGGTGATCCCGATCCTCGAGGAGCTGAAGAAGAAGGCGAAGGCCGAAGGCCTCTGGAACATGTTCATGCCGCCGTCCTCGCATGAGGACGATGAATTCCACGGCGCGGGATTGACCAACCTCGAATACGCGCTGCTGTCGGAGGAGATGGGCCACATCTCCTGGGCGTCCGAAGTGTTCAACTGCTCGGCACCCGATACCGGCAACATGGAAGTGTTCATCCGCTACGGCACCAAGGAGCAGAAGCGCAAATGGCTGCGCCCGCTGATGGACGGCGAGATCCGCTCCGCCTTCCTGATGACCGAGCCCGCCGTGGCCTCGTCTGACGCCACCAACATCGAAACCCGCATCGAGCGCGACGGCGATCACTACGTGATCAACGGCCGCAAGTGGTGGTCGTCCGGCGTCGGCGATCCGCGCTGCAAGATCGCGATCCTGATGGGCAAGACCGACCCGAGCGCCGCCAAGCACCAGCAGCAGTCGCAGATCCTGGTGCCGCTCGATACGCCCGGCATCAAGGTCGAGAAGATGCTGCCGGTGTTCGGCTTCGACGATGCGCCGCACGGCCACGCCCAGGTGCTGCTCGAAAACGTCCGTGTCCCGAAGGAAAACATCCTGCTCGGCGAAGGCCGCGGCTTCGAGATCGCGCAGGGCCGCCTCGGCCCGGGCCGCATCCATCACTGCATGCGCACCATCGGCCAGGCCGAGGAGGCGCTGGAGAAGATGGTGAAGCGGCTCGCCTCGCGTACCGCGTTCGGCAAGAAGATCATCGAGCATTCGGTCTGGGAGCAGCGCATCGGCGAGGCCCGCACCGACATCGAGATGAACCGCCTGCTGTGCCTCAAGGCCGCCGACATGATGGACAAAGTCGGCAACAAGACCGCGCAGCTCGAGATCGCGATGATCAAGGTCGCAGCCCCCAACATGGCGCTGAAGATCATCGACCAGGCGATCCAGGCCTTCGGTGGCGGCGGCGTGTCCGACGACGCCGGGCTGGCGCGCGCCTATGCGCATATCCGCACGCTCCGTCTCGCCGACGGTCCGGACGAGGTGCACAATCGCGCCATTGCCAGACTTGAGCTTCGGAAGTATGCAAACACGTCGCACTAAGATTGCTGCGTCGTAAATGCTTACCCCTCATCCTGAGGAGCCCGCGAACAGCGGGCGTCTCGAAGGATGCAGGCCGTTCCGCGCCCCTCACCACGAGGGGATGACGGAGTGAACCAACGGGAGCGCCTGCTGGCGCTCTCCAAGAACAGTTGAGGGAGCGTCACCGTGGCGGACGGCGTCAGGAAGGACGAGGAATTTTCCGGGACAAGGGAAGTCGAGGAGCGTCATCGTATCAACGAGGCGAATCTCGACGTCTGGATGCAGGACAACGTCGAAGGTTATCAGGGGCCGCTCAAGGTCCTGCAATTCAAGGGCGGTCAGTCCAACCCAACCTACAAGCTTGAGACTCCCGGCCGCAACTATGTGATGCGCCGCAAGCCGTTCGGTAAATTGTTGCCGTCGGCGCATGCGGTCGATCGCGAGTTCCGCGTCATCGCCGCCCTCGGCAAGCAGAACTTTCCAGTCGCGAAAGCCTATGCGCTGTGCACCGACGATGCCGTGATCGGCGCGGCCTTCTACATCATGTCGATGGAAGAGGGGCGGGTATTCTGGGACCCGACGCTGCCGAGCCAGCCGCCGGAGGCGCGCCGGAAAATCTTCACCAGCAAGATCGAGACGCTGGCGAAGCTTCATCTGTTCAATCCGGAAGCGATCGGACTCGCCGATTTCGGCAAGCCGGGAAATTATTTCGCGCGGCAGGTCGATCGCTGGACCAAGCAATACCGCGCGTCCGAGACGCAATATATCGAGGAGTTCGAAAAGCTCGCCGAGTGGCTGCCGAAGACCGTACCGGTACAGCAGCGCGTCTCGATCGTGCATGGCGACTATCGGCTCGACAACATGATCTTCCATGCCACGGAGCCGCGCGTACAGGCGGTGCTCGATTGGGAGCTGTCGACGCTCGGCGATCCCATGGCCGACTTCACCTATCTGTTGATGCAGTGGACCATGCCGGGGCTGGCCGGCGCCGATCTCAAGGCATTGAACATTCCAAGCCAGGACGAGGCCGCCGAGATCTACTGCAACGTGACCGGCATCCCGGTGCCTGATCTCAACTGGTATTTCTCCTACAACCTGTTTCGCCTTGCCGGCATCACGCAGGGGATCGCGGGACGGGTCCGCGACGGCACCGCGTCGAACGCCAAGGCCCTCGAGTCGGCCAAGCGCACCGTGCCGCTGTCGAAGGCGTCATGGGAATACGCGCAGAAAGCCGGCGCGCGGTAGCAATTGAGCGGCGCGATCCTTGAACAGGGGCGCGCCGTTTTCTCTTAACCTCGCCCCGCCTGCAGGGAGAGGTCGGATCGCATCGTCAGATGCGATCTGGGTGAAGGGGACTCTCCGTGAGTTCGTCTTTCACCGACTTTGCCGAGGCAGCCCCTCACCCCGACCCTCTCCCCGCAAGAGCGGGGCGAGGGAGCAAATCCCATCGCGACTGATCGCCTTGCTGTCGGCAGCGCAAATCGTTCGATAAGTGCGTTCCAGCCGGACCCTCATCTTGCACCTTTCTTCCAACCTTCGCGGCAGCCTGTTCATGGCCGCGGCCATGGCCAGCTTCACGATGAACGACACCATCACCAAGGCGGTGTCGTCGGAGCTCAACATCGGGGAGATCCTGGTCGTCCGCGGCGGGTTCGCGATCGTGCTGATCACGGCGCTCGCTTTCCATCGCAAGGCGCTGCGCAGCTTTCGGACGCTGTTGATCTGGCCGGTCGGCTTGCGGGTCGTCGGCGAGATCGGCGGCACGCTGACCTATCTCGCGGCGATCGCGCAGATTCCGCTTGCGAACGCCTCGGCGATCTTCCAGGCGCTGCCGCTCGTCATCACGCTTGGCGCGGCACTGGTGTTCGGCGAGCCGGTCGGCTGGCGGCGCTGGCTCGCGATCGCGGCCGGCTTCATCGGCGTGCTGGTGATCGTCCGGCCGGGCGCCGAGGGTTTCAGCCAGGCCGCGCTGCTGGCGCTGGCCTCGGTCGGCTTCTGCGCGGTGCGCGATCTTGCGACGCGCCGCATCCCGAAGGAACTGCCGACCTTGTTCATCACGTTGCTGACCACCGTGACGGTCAGCACGGCAGGCGCCGTGATCCTGTTTCCACTCGGCGGCTGGAAGCCGCCGTCCGGCCACGCAACAGCGCTTCTCGCGCTCGCCGCGGTGCTGATCCTGATCGGCTATCAATGCATCATCGTGTCGCTGCGCACGGGCGATATCTCGGCGGTGGCGCCGTTCCGTTATCTCGCGCTGCTATGGGCGATGCTGACGGGCTATCTCGTGTTCGGTCACAAGCCGGACAGTCCGATGCTCGCCGGCGCCGCGATCATCGTGACATCAGGTCTCTACGCGTTCTATCGCGAGCGCAAGCGCGACAAGCTGCGTCCCGCCGCGACCGGTCCCGGCCAACCGCCGGACGGGCTGTGATCCATCCGCGAAGCGATACCCGAGGAGCGTCCCGCTACACGATTGGTGCGGCTCAGGAGGGCGGATTCGCGCGACGTAATCCGCCCTCCGTCCATCACAACGTCATGGCCTGATACTTGAGCATCAGCCACCTCAGTGAAGGCCGCCCGTGACGTGCAACGTTTCACCGGTCACGTAGGAGGCGTCGTCCGAGGCAAAGAAGGCCACGGCTGCTGCGATCTCCTCGACCTTGCCGATCCGCGCCAGCGGTGTGACGGACTCGATCCACTTGCGCATGTCGCCCTCGGAAAGGCCGGCAGAAACGACACCTTCGGTCGCGATCATGCCGGGGTTCACGGTATTGACGCGGATCTTGCGCGGCGCCAGTTCCTTCGACAGCACCGAGGAGATCGCGTCCACCGCGGCTTTGGTCGCGGTGTAGACGGCAGTGTTCGGCGGCGCGATCGTCGACACGCCAGAACTGATATTGATGATGCTACCGCCGGCCGCATTGAAGTGCCGTGCGGCTTCCTGCGAAACCAGCAGCAGGCCAAGCACATTGAGATCGAAATGCTTATGGAAGTGCTCGGCGGTGATGCCGTCGAGCGGCGCGAATTCGTAGATGCCGGCGTTGTTGACCAGGATATCGATCGGGCCAAACGCCCTGGCGGTCTCGGCTACCACCGACTTCACGTGGCTGGGGTCGGTGAGATTGCCGTGGACGGCGATGGCTTTGCCGCCCTTGCCGGTGATCGCATCCACGACACGCTCGGCCGCCTGCTTGCTGGCGCTGTAGTTGACGGCAACCTTGGCCCCTTCAGCGGCGAGGCGGATCGCGATTTCGGCGCCGATGCCCTTTGACGCGCCGGTTACCAGCGCCACTTTGCCTTCGAGTTTCTTGGTCATCTTGTTCTCCATGCCCGAGATGGCCAAATCGACTCTGTCGAACCACTTCCGCGTCTTGCGGGAAGCCGGTTTGATTCGAACCACGAAAAAAGGCGTCGAGCACCGCAATGTGGTGCGCGAAGCCGATATCAACGCGCGCTTTCCCAAATTGCTGAAGACGATTCTGGGTTATCCGGAAAGCGCGTAGGGCGGATCCGCCGAAGCCGTAGTGCGCCCTCCGGATTTGCAGTTCATTTTGCGCAATGCGCGATGAGCCGCGCGACGAAGTCGCCGCAAGCCTCGAGCTGCGACATCTCGACGAACTCGTCCGGCGTATGCGCCTGCGCGATTCCGCCGGGGCCGACCACCACCGACGGAACGCCCGCCATGCTGACGAACAGGCCGGCCTCAGTGCCGAACGCGACCTTGGCGTGGTCGTTGCGGCCGGCAATCTGCTTGGCGAGCGTGACGAAGGGATCGCTGGCTGGCGTATCGAGGGCAGGATAGTCTAGGATCTCTTCGAAATCGATGCCGCATTCCGGATGGCGCTTGCGCATCGCAGGCTCGATCTCGGCCTTGGCCCAGGCGATGATCGCATCCGTCACCTGCTTGGACTCGCTGATGCCGATTCCGCGGCATTCGAATTCCACCATGCAATGGTCGGGCACGATGTTCAGCGCCGCGCCACCATGCACGATGCTGGTGAGCAGGGTGGTGTGGGGCATGTCGTACAGTTCATCGCGGTCGCCTTCCGCGGCGAGCCGTTCGGCGCGACGGCGGATCTCGGTAATCAGCTCGGCCGCATATTCGATGGCGTTGACGCCGTCGGGCGCAATCGAGGAATGGCGGGCGAGCCCGCGGAACGTGGCGCGGACGCCGTGCTTGCCTTTGTGCCCGATGATCACCTGCATCTGGGTCGGCTCGCCGACGAAACAGCCGAGCGGCTTCACCTTCTTGCGGCTGAGCTCGCGCAGCATCGGGCGCACGCCGACGCAGCCGATCTCCTCGTCATAGGAGATCGCAAGGTGGATCGGCGTCTTCAGTCCGGCGCCAAGCATCTCCGGAACCATGGCGAGGCAGACCGCGACAAAGCCCTTCATGTCGGTGGTGCCGCGACCATAGAGCCGACCATTACGCTCGACGAGTTCGAACGGATTGTGAGTCCAGTCCTGTCCCGCAACCGGCACCACGTCGGTATGTCCCGACAGCACCAGGCCGGGCTTGTCGGCGGGGCCGATGGTGACCCACAACGAGGCCTTCTGCCCGGTTTCGTCCACGATCCGCTCAGCGCTGACGCCGAGCGAGGCGAGGTAGCTCTCGATATAGGCGATCAGCGGCAGGTTCGAGCAGTCGCTGACGGTGTCGAAGGCGACGAGGTCGGTCAGCAGTTTGCGGATACGGTCGGGGCGTGGGCTTGGCATGGTGCGGCTCATTCGCAGAAACTGAGATTGTACCACTTTGAAGGCATTGAGTTGCCCGACAGGTCAAGCCCTTTGCGTAAAAATATTTCGGTTTTCACGAAGTTCAACTCAGTGTATGAATCACCAGTCTCACCCGCCTGAGGGGCGCTTCGCGATCGTCACGAGTGCTGGGTCGAGATGCGGTGGACGCTGATTGTGCAACTGACGAGCGCGCATGTGGCGGACGGCGAAATCGTGCAGGCCTGACGCCCTAGTGGCAGGTGTCCTGTTGCAAGACGCAATTGCGTCTTGCAACGGCGGTGACAACCAAGCCCAGTCTCGCCGGGGCGAGCACGTATAAGCCGTAACCCATCGCGCAGGGAAAGCCGGGATTGCTCCGGTTACACCTGTGGTCCTACCCCCGAGCTTTCTACCATTGCTCGGGGCCCATGGGTGCGATCGGCACCCGGCTTTCCCTGCGCCCTCTCTTCACGAGAGGGCGGAACGAGATGCAAAACTCGGACAATTCATGTCGCGAGAATGCAAAGCCGTATCTTCACGCCTGTCATCGCCCGCGAAGGCGGGCGATCCAGTATTCCAGAGGCAGCAGTGATTAATCGGAAAGGCCGCAGCGTACTGGATCCCCCGCATGCGCGGGGGATGACGCCGGAGCGATCGATTGCGCCTTGCCAAGGCTTCGGCGGACGAGTCGTCGCTTTCAGCACAAAATTGCTTTGCAATTTCGTCGCTACCCTCCTCGCAATGACGGCACGAGGCATCGAGCGAGAACTATCGTCAGCGTCGTCCCGGCGAAAGCAGGGACCCATTACCACGAACGGTCATTGTTGAGCGATGCCGGAACAGCTAGTCCCGTTCACAATACCCGCCGCGGCGTATGGGTCCCGGCATTCGCCGGGACGACGGCAGTGGGCGAGGGCCAGGATGGCGGTGATGAACCTAGAGCCATCCGGACCAGGACAGTGACACGAGAAAGCCCTTGCTAAACCGGCTTGCCCGTATACGGCATCGAAGCGGTGAGGCCGCCGTCGACCGGGATGGCCTGGCCGTTGACGTAGGATGCTTCGTCGCTTGCCAGGAACAGGCCCATCGCGGCGAGCTCGTGGGGCTGGCCGGCACGCTTCAGCGGATTGAGCTGGCCGATCTTGTCGGAGGTGCCGCGTT
Source organism: Bradyrhizobium sp. ORS 86 (assembly GCF_045571475.1). Classification (NCBI taxonomy): domain Bacteria; kingdom Pseudomonadati; phylum Pseudomonadota; class Alphaproteobacteria; order Hyphomicrobiales; family Nitrobacteraceae; genus Bradyrhizobium; species Bradyrhizobium sp. ORS 86. The sequence goes on from NZ_CP120699.1 coordinate 3,278,707, forward strand.
CCTTGGCGCGGTCGAACACGGGTTTCGTCATTCCGGTTTCGATCAGGCCGGGGCAGACCGCGTTGATGCGCACGCCGGTGCCGGAGAGCGAGTAGGCGGTGGTCTGCACCAGGCTGATGACGCCGGCCTTGCTGGCGCCGTAAGGATGGCCGCTCGCGCCGGCCTTCAGACCTGCGACCGAGGCCGTGCAGATGATCGAGCCGAAGCCCTGCTTGGTCATGTGCGGGATCGAATGCTTGATGGCGAGGAACGGGCCGATCAGGTTGACGCGCAGCACTTCCTGCCAATGCTCCACCGTCTGGTCGGCGAGCGGCACCAGGCCGCCGCTGACGCCGGCATTGGCCCAGATCGCATCGAGCTTGCCGTATTTCGTGACCGCCTTGTCGATGAAGGCCCTCACATCAGCTTCGGCGCCTGCATCGGCCGTCACGGCCTCGACGGTGCCGCCGGCATCGCGCACGAGCTTTGCGGTCTCATTGACCCCGTCGGTGCGATCGACCGCGATCAGCCTGGCGCCTTCCTTGGTGAACAGCAAAGATGCGGCGCGGCCGATGCCGCTTCCCGCGCCGGTGATGATGACGGATTTGCCTTCGAGGCGGCCCATGCGTTTCTCCCTGGTGGCGTGATCCGTGGCGCCTGCCGCGCGACGGAATTCAAACAAGATTTCAAACGTCCGAAGCACTTGAGACGATGTGCGGCGTGACGTACAGCGACGTGGGACACTATTGAAGGGCTCATCCGATGTCCAACCCAGACAAGTCCAACGTGACCGTGACGCGATGGTGGTGGGTTCGCCATGCGCCGGTGCGCAGCGACGGCGGCAACATCTACGGTCAAGCTGATATCGAGTGCGATACCGGCGACACGGAAGTGTTCGAAGCGGTCGCAAAAATCTTGCCGCGCAATGCGGTGTGGTACTCGAGCAATTTGAAGCGCACGCATCAGACGGCGGAAGCGATCTGGGCCGCCGACTTTCCGAAACCGGAGAGCATGACGCAGGAGCGCGACTTCGCCGAGCAGCATCTCGGCCAGTGGCAGGGCATGAACCGCGCCGCGCTGCTCGCCAGCCGTCCGCCCGGCAATGCCTGGTTCGCCGACGTCAACGAGCCGGCGCCCGGCGGCGAGAGTTTCATGGACCTCTACACGCGCGTCTGTCGCGCGATCGTGCGCATCAACGCGAAGGAATCGGGCAAGGATGTGATTGCGGTCGGTCATGGCGGTGTGATCAGAGCCGCGGTTGGTCTTGCGCTCGGCGGGCAGCCGGAGCGGGGGCTGTCCTTCGATATCGACAATGTCTCGGTGACGCGCCTCGATCACATCGCCGCACCGGGCTTTTCCACGTGGCGGCTGCCGATGGTGAATCAGCAGCCCTGGATCGCCGATCCCAGGCACGCCGCGATGCATCAGCCGTCCGGGCCGGAAGTCAGACCAGCGGGCAAGCTTGCGTGATGCCGCTATCGCAACACCACAATGCTGCCTAAGCTCGACGCAGAATTCAAAACCTTAGATCTGGGAGAGAAACATGACCTTGTTCGACATGAAGGGGAAAGTCGCCGTCATCACCGGTTCGACACGCGGTATCGGACGCGCCATTGCCGAGCGCATGGCCGAGCACGGCGCCAAAGTCGTGATCTCCTCGCGCAAGGCCGATGTCTGCGATCAGGTCGCAAAGGAGATCAACGAGACCCACGGCAAGGGCACCGCGGTTGCGATCCCGGCCAACATCTCTTCGAAGGAAAACCTGCAAAACCTCGTCGATGAGAGCAACCGCGCCTTCGGCAAGATCGATGTGCTGGTCTGTAACGCTGCGTCGAACCCATATTACGGTCCGCTCGCCGGCATCTCCGATGATCAGTTCCGCAAGATTCTCGACAACAACATCGTCGCCAACAACTGGCTGATCTCGATGGTGGTGCCGCAGATGATCGAGCGTAAGGACGGCTCCATCATCATCGTGTCCTCGATCGGCGGCCTGAAGGGCTCGACCATTCTCGGCGCCTACGCGATCTCCAAGGCCGCCGACATGCAGCTCGCGCGCAACCTCGCCTGCGAGTACGGCAAGCACAATATCCGCGTGAACTGCATCGCTCCGGGCCTGATCAAGACCGATTTCGCCAAGGCGCTGTGGGACAATCCGGACAATCTGAAGGCCTCGACGTCGCGCTCGCCGCTGCTGCGGATCGGCGTGCCGGACGAGATCGCAGGCGCGGCCGTGTTCCTGGGCTCGCGCGCCGGCGACTTCATGACCGGCCAGACCATGGTAATCGACGGCGGCGCGACGATTAGTTGATCTACGCCTGGGTGCGCAAAGCGCGCCACACACTCAACTCGTCATCACCCGCGAAAGCGGGTGATCCAGTAAACTCTGACCTCCCGGTTCCTCGCAACCATCGCGGCGTACTGGATGCCCCGCCTGCGCGGGGCACGACACTGTGGGATGGGCGGGAGTGCCGATCTCACTCCACCGCCGCATACACGCCGTTGCGCACCAGCGAGCGGAAATGTTCGCGCTGGCCGGGGCCCTGCATCATGAAGACCGCGATCAGGTCCTCGCTCGGGTCGATCCAGAAGAACGTGCCGGCCATGCCGCTCCAGAAGAACTGGCCAACCGAGCCGGAGAACGGCGCCATGCCCTGCTGCATGCGCACGGCGAAGCCGAGGCCGAAGCTGTGGCCCGGCGATACCAGCGTGCCCTGGATCTTCACATCGGGACCGAGATGATCCGACGCCATCAGCTCGAGTGTCTTGCGGCCGATGATCCTGGTGCCGTCGAGCGAACCACGGTTGAGCAGCATCTGCGCGAAGCGCGCATAGTCCATCGTGGTCGAGACCAGTCCGCCGCCGCCGGATTCCATCGCCGGCTTCTCGAGCATGTTGAAGAGCTGCACCTTCTCGTTGGTCCAGGGATCGTTCGCAAAGGCCTCGGCGAGCCGGCCGGCGTTCTCCTGGCCGGTGTGGAAGGCGGTCTCGGCCATCTGCAGAGGAGCAAGGATGCGTTCGGTCAGGAATGCGCCGAGCGTCTTGCCGCTGACGACCTCGATGATGCGACCGAGGATGTCGGTGGAGCGGCTGTAGTTCCACTCGGCGCCGGGCTGGCAGACCAGCGGCATGCCGGCGAGCATCGCGGCGTGCTCGGCATTGGTGATCTTGCGGCTGCGCAGCCGCGACTGTTGGTAGAGCTGCTGAACCAGGCCGTTGCCGGTGTGGTCGTAGGTCAGCCCGGAGGTGTGGCGGAGCAGGTCCTGGATCGTCATCTGCCGCTTGGCCGGAACCAGCTCGAGCTTGCCGTCGTGCTCGACGCCGACCCTGGTCTCGGCAAATTCCGGGATGAATTTCGCGACGGGGTCGCTGAGCAGGAAGTGACCGTCTTCCAGCAGCATCATGATGCCGACCGAGACGATCGGCTTGGTCATCGAGAAGATGCGGAAGATCGTGTCATGCGCCATCGGCGCGGAAGCCGCCGGGCTCTGCCGGCCGATCGCGTCGAACCAGCCGATCTGGCCGCGCCGTGCCACCAGCACGGTGACACCGGGCGTGTTGCCCTTGTCGACCTCGCGCTTGAAGGTGTCGGACATCGCCTGCAGCCGCGCGCTCGACAGCCCGATCGATTCGGGCTTGGCGAGGGGGAGGGACGGGGTCTTGGGGCTGGCAACGCGTTGCGTGGCGGTTTGAGCGTTCATGGTCTCTCCCTGTGCTCTTGTGATTGTTGCGGCGGGGTGCCGGCGAGGGGTGATCGCCGAAGTCTGGCGCAGAAGTTCTGCATTGAACAGGACGTTCACCGCTTCGCCCTTGCAAAGCGGCCATGCCCTGTGCTTGAAACGGCGCGAACCGGCGGCGACGCCGGTTCCCCGCAGGAGTGTAGCTCAATTGGTAGAGCACCGGTCTCCAAAACCGGGGGTTGGGAGTTCGAGCCTCTCCACTCCTGCCAGCTTTTACCGAACAATTTGAAAGAGTTGGCCGAGGTCCTGGACCCCGGCCATGATCGTTTTCACTCACTTGATGAGCGGGCAGCCGCCGTCCTTCAGCGGGCGGAAGGCCTGGTCGCCGGGCACCTCGGCGAGCACCTTGTAGTAATCCCACGGTCCCTTCGATTCCTCGGGCTTCTTCACCTCGAACAGGAACATCGAGTGCACCATGCGGCCGTCCTCGCGGACCACGCCGTTGTCGGTGAAGGCGTCGCGGACAGGGGTCTCGCGCATCTTGGCGAGCACCGGCTTGGTGTCCCTGGTGCCGGCGGCCTTCACGGCATTGAGGTAGTGCAGGGTGGCGCTGTAGGTCGCGGCCTGGTTCATGGTCGGCATCCGCTTCATGCGCTCGAAGAAGCGCTTGCCGAAGGCGCGGGTGCGGTCGTTGAGATCCCAATAGTAGGCCTCGGTGACGATCAGGCCCTGCGCCAGCTTCAGCCCGAGGCTGTGGATGTCGGAGATGAACATCACGATACCGGCGAGGTTCTGCCCGCCCGCGACAATGCCGAACTCGGCTGCCTGCTTGATGGTGTTGATGGTGTCGGCGCCGCCATTGGCCATCCCGATGATCTTGGCCTTCGAGGCCTGGGCCTGCAGCAGGAAGGACGAGAAGTCCGGCGTGTTGAGCGGGTGCCGCGCGCTGCCGATCACCTTGCCGCCGGCGGCGCGGACCACGTCGCCGGTGTCGCGCTCGATCGAATGGCCGAACAGGTAATCGGCGGTGATGAAGAACCAGGTGTCGCCGCCGTTCTTCACGATCGCGCTGCCGACGGTGTGGGCGTTGGCGTAGGTGTCGTAGGTCCAGTGCAGCGTGTAGGGCGAGCAGGATTTTCCGGTGATGTCGGAGCTCGCCGCATCCGTCACGATCATGATCTTCTCGAACTGCTTCGACATCTCCATGCCGGCGAGCGCGGTCGCCGATGTCGGCATGTCGATGATCATGTCGACACCCTCGGCCTCGTACCATTTGCGGGTGATAGTGGCGGCGACGTCGGCCTTGTTGAGGGGATCGGCAGTGACCATCTCGATCGGCTTGCCGAACATGGAGCCGCCGAAATCCTCGATCGCCATCTTGGTGGCCTCGACGTTCCCGGCGCCGCCGATGTCGGAATAGACCGACTGGAAATCGGTCAGCACGCCGATCTTGAGCGGCGCCTGCTGCGCAAGCACAGGGCCCGCCAGCGCTGCGGCGAGCAGGCCGGCTGCGGACAGACGAGTGACGATGGATTTCATGACGTGATGCCTCCCCAAGGTATTCTTATCGGTTTGTCCGACAAAGCTAGATTTGAGCCGTTTGGGAGTCAATTCACGCTGCCATACTGCGACAATTCGGCCGAACTGGCGCCATTTGACGCTTCTGGAGCGTTCGCCTATCCTTTGTCGGACAAGCAACAAACGGGAGCCCCAAGGTGCCCGCCACGCCGCTCTTCCGGCGCATCGATGTCGCGCCGGCCTACCAGAAGGTCGCCGACGCGATCGAACGGGAAATCATCAACGGCCGGATCAAGCCGGGCGAACCGATCGGCACCGAGCAGCAGCTCGTCGAGCAGTTCGGTGTCAATCGCTCGACGGTGCGTGAAGGCATTCGCGTGCTGGAGGAGGGCGGGCTGATCCGGCGTGATTCCAGCCGCCGGCTGCAGGCCTGCCTGCCGCGCTACAACAAGCTCGCAACGCGGCTGTCGCGTGCGCTGATCCTGCACGAGGTGACGTTCCGCGAATTGTTCGAGGCTTCGATGACGCTGGAGGTCGCGAGCGTCGAAGGCGCGGTGGAGCGCGCGACCGAGGAAAACATCGCCGAACTCGCCGGCAATCTCGCGCGCAGCGCCGAGGTGGTGGGCGATCCCGCAGCGCTTGCCGAGCTCGATGCGGAATTCCATGTGCTGATGGCGAAGGCCTCGCAGAACCGCGTGCTCCAGCTTGCCCGCGAGCCGGCGGCGCAACTGTTCTTTCCGACCACCGAGATGATCGTCGCCGGCGTGCCCGAGGGCGGCGCGCGCCTCATCGAAGCGCACGGTCATCTGCTGGATGCGATCAGGCGGCGCGACAAGGAAGCCGGTGTCGTCTGGACGCGGCGGCATTTGCAAGACTGGCGGCGCGGCTTCGAGAAGATCGCGTCGCTCGATCGGTCGGTCGAGCACATGTACATGGAGCACGCCTACGCCGCCCGACAGTAGGCGGCGGGACAAATCAGAACAACGACAACAAGCACATTCGGGAGGGACACAAATGAGTGGAGATATCGCAGCAACCATCCAGCGCGCCCGCGAGCACAGCATCGGCGACCTCTTGCGCCGCTCCGCGCGGCGCTATCCAAGCAAGACGGCCCTGATCTGCGGCGAGGTGACGTGGACCTTCGCGGAGATGGACGCGATCTGCAACCGGCTGGCGCGCGGCCTGCTCGGGCTCGGCATCGCAAAGGGCGACCGTGTGGCCGTGCTGTCGCGCAATTCTCATGCCTTCGCGGCGTTGCGCTTCGCGGTGGCGCGGATCGGCGCCATCCTGGTGCCGATCAACTTCATGCTGAACCCGGATGAGATCAACTTCATCCTCGCCAATTCGGGCGCGAAGCTGCTCGCGGTCGGGCCGGACTTTGTCGACACCGCGCGCGCCGCGGCCGCCAAGGGCTCCGCAGTCGAGACGCTGATCTGGCTGCCGGGAGAGGACCCCGCCACGGCGCCTAGCGGCATCAAGACCTTCGACGGCCTGCTGCACGACGATGCCTCCGCGCCCGATGCATCGGTCGACAGTCGCGACCCCGCGCAGATCATCTACACCAGCGGCACGGAGTCGCTGCCGAAGGGGGCCATCCTCACCCATGAAGCCGTGATGTGGCAGTATGTCAGTTGCATCATCGATGGCGGCATGTCGACCGACGACAACGTGCTGCACGCGCTGCCGCTCTATCATTGCGCACAGCTCGACGTGTTCCTGGGACCCGCGATCTATCTCGGCGCCAGCAGCCTGATCACCGGCAAGCCGGTGGCTGACCACATCCTGGCGCTGATCGCCGCCCACAAGATCAATGCGTTCTTCGCGCCGCCGACGATCTGGATCGCGATGCTGCGCTCGCCCGCGTTCGATCGCACCGATCTATCGACGCTGCGCAAGGGGTACTACGGCGCCTCGATCATGCCGGTCGAGGTATTGCTCGAGTTGCAGCGCCGGCTGCCCGACGTGAAGTTCTGGAATTTCTACGGCCAGACCGAGATTGCGCCGCTCGCAACCGTGCTGACGCCGCAGGATCAGTTGCCGAAGGCCGGTTCGGCCGGCAAGCCCGCAATCAATGTCGAGACCCGGGTGGTCAATCCTGACATGACCGACGTCAAGGTGGGCGAAGTCGGCGAGATCGTGCACCGTTCGCCGCATCTGCTCTCCGGCTATTACAACGATCCGGTCAAGACCGCGGCGGCATTCGCAGGCGGCTGGTTCCACTCCGGTGATCTCGCGACCGTCGACGCCGACGGCTACATCACCGTCGTCGACCGCGTGAAGGACATGATCAAGAGCGGCGGCGAGAATGTCGCAAGCCGCGAGGTCGAGGAGATGATCTACCGGTTGCCCGCGGTGTCGGAGGTGGCGGTGGTCGGGCTGCCCGATCCGCGCTGGATCGAGGCGGTGACGGCGATCGTCGTGGTCAAGGCCGGCGCGAGGCTCGACGAGGACGCCGTCATCAAGCACTGCGCCGGCGCGATGGCGCATTTCAAGGTGCCGAAGCGGGTCATCTTCGTCGACAGCCTGCCGAAGAACCCGAGCGGCAAGCTACTCAAGCGCGAGCTGCGCCAGCGCTATGTCGGCAGCGTCACGCTCGACCAGGCCGTGCAGAAGAGCTTTGCCGGATAGGCCGGCTATTGGCTGGCTGTCGCCGGCGCCTTGTCCGACCATTCCGGCGGCAGGCCAAGCTTGCCGGCGGCCATGCCGATCAGGCCGGGGTTGCGGCCGAACACCTCGCAGGCGGCGTATTTCGGCTTGCCGCCGAGCGTGGCGCCGATCTTGTCGAATGAGGGCAACTCCGGCGGCTTGCCGAATGGCGTCGCGCCGGTGACGACGAGCTTGCTGAAATCGTCGCTGAAGGAGGAAGCGAGATCGTAGGCGTCGGCGGCGCTCGAAACCCTTGGCGAGTTGGTGAAGGAATTCGCGCCGCGTGCCCAGACCATCGCCGCCTGTTGGCGGCTGGCCGGATCGCGCGCCTCGGCCTCAACGGTCAGGCTGCCGAGACCGATCGGCAGCCGCGGTATCGGCACGGGGACGTTGGCGCTGAGCGCGGTCGGCAGAAAGCCGATGACCGTGGAGGCGCCTGCGGCGACCTCGTCCGTGGGCGCTGCCTGGGTGACGAGCGCGTGCACGGTCAGATCAGCGGGCTGATCGGGAGCAACGACCTCGAGCCGATCGCTGAGGCCGACGCAGAGCGAACGGTCGATCGCGTTGGCGACGAGGTGGCGCTGCTCTCGCGACAGCGTCCGCGAGGCCGACTGCGAGAAGGTCGTCGGCATGATCCGCACCGTCTTCACGGCAAGCACGTCGTCCTTGTTGACGTGAACCAGCGATTTCGCCAGCAGCCCGTCGGACGGGGTCAGCTTGTCGTACGATGCCAGTGACCCGCCTTTGGTCATCGGTGCGCTGGCGCAGCCCGACAACAACGCAACCGCGACTGCGGCACCGGCGAACGAGGATGGCCGATTGTACCGGCGATCGAGCCGCACCTGGTCCGTGGCCTGCGCGTCAGCCGCAGCGCCCGGCAGAAATTCGACTTTCATGACACCCCTCGAACGACCGCTCACCCCAGAAACGATCGCGTGTCACGATAGAGCGGGGCCGCCGAGGTCGGGATTAAGAGATATTAAGTCAGATGTAGCGTGCGAAACCGCGCGACCTATTTGAGCCACATTTGGCCGCGCACGCTTAACAAACGCTATATTTGCGTGGCTGCGCATCTGCGGCAGATGCCTCTAAAATGCCGTGATGCAAATCCTGGAAGATGACCTCGTGGCTTTCCCCGTCACCAACGCGCGCATTCTCTGCGTCGAGGACGATGCCGATATCGCGCACATGCTGGCCGAGGTGCTGGAGGACAACGGCTTCAGACCAGTCCTGGTCGGTTCGGCCGTCGAGATGGATATGCTGCTCAAGCGCGAGAGCTTCGATCTGATCGTGCTCGACGTGATGCTGCCGGGCGAGGATGGACTGAGCATCTGCCGACGCCTGCGCATGTCGTCCTCGATTCCCATCATCATGCTGACGGCGCGGAGCGAGGACATCGACCGCATCCTCGGCCTCGAGCTCGGCGCCGACGACTATGTCACCAAGCCGTTCAATTCGCGCGAGATGGTGGCGCGCATCCGCGCGCTGTTGCGGAGGGTCGAGAGCGGCTCTGCATCCCGCTCGCGGCCGCGCTCTTTGACCTTCGCCGGATGGCGCATCAATCCGACCACGCGTGAACTGCATGACCCCGCAGGCGTCCGCATCACGCTGACCGGGGCCGAGTTCGACCTGCTGCTGGCGTTTTGCCGCAATCCGGGACAGGTGCTGTCGCGCGAGCAATTGATGGAGCAGGCCTTCGGCGGCCTGATCGCATCGGTCGAGCGCAGCGTCGACGTTCATATCAGCCGCATCAGGCAGAAGATCGAGCCGGATCCGAAGGACCGCTCGATGATCAAGACGGTGCGGCTCGGCGGATACGTGTTCACGCCGGCAGTCGAGCAAATCTGATGGGATGGGCGCAGCGGCTGATGCCGCGCCGCATCGCCGCGCAACTCACGAGCCTCGTCGCGCTCTCGGAACTGATCGGTGTCACGCTCGCAGCGGCGACCGTGATTTTTCTGTTCGACGCTCCCTCGGTCACCGACACGCAAAAGTTCCTGGCGGGGCGGGTCGCGGAGCTCACGCTGCTGCTGCGTTCCGCGAAGACGCCGACCGACGCGGATGAACTGCTGGCGACAGCCAGACGCGGCGGTCTCGATGTCAGGCGCGTCGCCTTGGGCGAACTCGTGCCGCGAACAGCCGGTGACATGCGATCGTTTTCCATGAGAGCGTTTCGGCAGCTTGCGGCCGAGCCGGGAATTGAATTGCTGGAGGGGTTCCGTCATCCGGCAGGCTCGTCGTCACAGGTGGTCGTGAAGCTCGACGACGGCCACGCCTTGATGGCCGACGTCACGGTCAAAGGCGGCTTTTGGTCCTTTCTGGTCCGCCCGGCGGCCGCGGGCGCGATCATCGTGCTGATGTCCATGGTGCTGCTGTCGATTTATGCGGTGCGCTGGGTGATCGCGCCGCTGGCCGAGGTCGCGCGCGCCGCGACCTCGTTCGGCCGCTCGCCCCGGGCTGCCGAGGTGCTGCGCCGCCGCGGTCCGCTGGAAATCGCCCAGGTCGCCGACGCGCTCAACGACATGCGTACGCGTATCGCAGCGCTGCTCGACGACCGCACCCGCATGCTGGCTGCGATCAGTCATGACCTGCGGACGCCGCTGACGCGACTGAGGTTGCGCTCGGAGCGCGTAAGCGAAGATACCCTGCGCACGGCGATGCTGGCCGATATCGCCAAGATGACCCGCATGATCAACGAGACGCTGGAGTATCTGCGCGAGGATGCCCGCTTGGAGGCGGTGTCGTGCATCGACCTGCCGAGCTTCCTGCAGACCATCTGTTCGGATTTCGCCGACATGGGCCACGCGGTGTCCTATGCCGGGCCGGTGCGGCTGCCCTATGTCTGTCGGCCCCGTGCGCTGTCGCGCGCCGTCACCAACATCGTCGAGAATGCGGTCAAGCACGGCAGCACGATCATGGTGGCGCTGCGGCCCACGGCGTCCGACCACATCGAGATCGAGGTGGCTGACGACGGACCCGGCATCCCGGCGGCGCTGCACGACAAGGTGTTCGAGCCCTTCTTCAAGGCCGACAGCGCACGGCAGGAGGGCGGCTTCGGGCTGGGGCTGTCGATTGCACAAGATATTGCCAAGCGCCATGGCGGCAGCATCGCACTGAGGCCGCGGGAGCCGAGTGGCTTGCTCGTCTCGATGCTGCTGCCGCCAAAACCCGTCCTGGTCTAGACGGGACGAGACGGGCGACAGCGATCTCGGCAGGACGTCGGGCTATCGCCGGGCGCCGGCTAAGCCCTTGATTTGGAGAGGCCAACACCCGATCGGCCCGAGCCGGGCAGGCGCCCGATGCGTCCCCGCCGACCTTGACGTTTGGCCAGTCCCGCAGTAGATAGCCGGCACTCGCAGCCGGCCCGCTTTGATGGCGGATATCCGGCGCGGCCTAATTCCCCGAACAATCGAGCTCGTTCATCGGCTCAACCTTCCAAACGAGGGCTGGGTCCTCAACATCGGCTGTTCGGATTCCTTGAAGCTTTGCAAATCGTTCGGTGACGGACGCGGATCTCACGATGGCTTTCAGCCCGTTCAAATTCCTGCAGGAAGTGCGCTCGGAGACCGCCAAGGTCACCTGGCCGACGCGCCGCGAGACGACCATCACCACCATTATGGTGTTCGTGATGGTGGCGCTGGCCTCGATCTTCTTTTTCGCCGCGGATCAGATCATCCGCTACCTGATCACCATGATACTGGGCATCCACTGATGAGCATCGGAACTCAATTGATGGACAAGCGCTGGTACATCGTCCACGCCTATTCGAACTTCGAGAAGAAGGTCGCGGAGTCGATCCGCGAGCAGGCCAAGCAGCGCGGCCTGGAGGAGCTGTTCGAGCAGGTCCTGGTGCCGACCGAAAAGGTCACCGAGGTGCGCCGCGGCCGAAAGATTGACGCAGAGCGCAAGTTCTTCCCGGGCTACGTGCTGGTGAAGATGAAGTTGACCGACGAGGCGTTCCATCTGATCAAGAACACCCCGAAGGTGACAGGCTTCCTCGGCGCCGAAAACAAGCCGATGCCGATCTCGGAGGCCGAGGCCATGCGCATCCTGCATCAGGTGCAGGAGGGTGTGGAGCGGCCGAAGGCGTCAGTGTCGTTCGAAATCGGCGAGAACGTGCGCGTGGCCGATGGCCCGTTCGCGTCGTTCTCGGGCGTGGTGGAAGAAATCGACGAGGCGCGCTCGCGCGTGAAGGTCGCGGTGTCGATCTTCGGCCGCGCCACGCCGGTCGAACTGGAATTCGGTCAGGTCGAAAAGGTGGTCTGACCGGACGGCGCGGGGTATATGCCTCGCGTCAGCAAAGGCCGTGGGAGGCGGGAGGTGGTCGCCAGCCCCTTCAACCGAACCACGGAACCTGAAACCGCCGGCACCGTCCGGCACAACAGGAGTGATAAATGGCAAAGAAAGTGACCGGATACCTGAAGCTTCAGGTCCCGGCCGGTGCGGCGAACCCGTCGCCCCCGATCGGTCCCGCGCTTGGTCAGCGCGGTCTCAACATCATGGAGTTCTGCAAGGCGTTCAACGCGCAGACCCAGAAGGAAGAGAAGAACACCCCGATTCCGGTGATCATCACCATCTATGCGGACCGTTCCTTCACCTTCGAGATGAAGACGCCGCCGATGTCCTACTTCCTCAAGCAGGCGGCCAAGATCCAGTCCGGCTCCAAGGCGCCGGGCCGTGACAAGGCCGGTCAGGTGACCAAGGCGCAGGTGCGCGAGATCGCCGAGAAGAAGATGAAGGACTTGAATTGCGACACCGTCGAAGCGGCCATGAAGATGGTCGAGGGCTCGGCCCGCTCGATGGGTCTGGAAGTTGCGGGGTAAGGCGCCATGTCAATCGGAAAGCGTTTGAAGAAAGCCCGCGAAGGTATTGATCGCGAGAAGCTTTACCCGCTCGCGGATGCCATCAAGATGGTCAAGGAGCGCGCCAAGTCGAAGTTCGACGAGACGATCGAGATCGCGATCAATCTCGGCGTCGATCCGCGCCACGCCGACCAGATGGTCCGCGGCGTCGTGAACCTTCCCAACGGAACCGGCCGTACGCTCCGCGTCGGCGTGTTCGCGCGCGGCGCCAAGGCTGAGGAAGCCAAGGCCGCCGGTGCCGACGTCGTCGGCGCCGAAGATCTGGTCGAGAAGGTGCAGGGCGGCACGATCGATTTCGATCGCTGTATCGCCACTCCCGACATGATGCCGCTGGTCGGTCGCCTCGGTAAGGTGCTCGGTCCACGCGGCATGATGCCGAACCCGAAGATCGGCACCGTGACCATGGATGTCACCAGCGCCGTGAAGGGCGCCAAGGGCGGCTCGGTCGAGTTCCGCGTCGAGAAGGCCGGTATCGTGCAGGCCGGCATCGGCAAGGCCTCGTTCTCCGAGGACAAGCTGGTCGAGAACGTCAAGGCGCTCGCCGATGCGGTCGCCAAGGCGAAGCCGGCAGGCTCGAAGGGCACCTACATCCAGCGCGTGGCGGTCTCCTCCACCATGGGCCCGGGCGTGAAGGTCGAGCCGGGTACGATCCTCGGCTAAGATCTTCCCAAGTCGTGCGATAGAGCAGGGCGGAATCGGGCAGTCGGTTCCGCCCTTTGTTTGTTTTGGCGGGTGAGGCCAATTCCAACTGGTCTGAATTTTGCTCTTGGCAAGTCGGACGAGACTCGCTAAATACCGCGCTTCCGGGCGTGCCAGCGGTTGCTGGCATGTCCGTGCTCGCATTCCGAAAACCCGAGACGATAGGAGACCATTCCTTTCCGCATGCCCGCAAGGACGTCGAGAGGAAGGGACCCCGTCGCTTCAAACGGAACGTGAGCGGGGGCGTTCGGCAGAGCCGAATCGCCTCGATCCTGTCCGAGACTGCAGGCGCCAGCGAGAACTTCGTGTTTTCAACGGCTTAATCGCATGGCCTGCATAGACGGGTGAAGACCGGATTTCGCATTCCAGTTCGCGATCGCCTCGCGGCTGGGCGCTGATTTGGTTCGAACCTCGACAGCCCATGGCCGCAAGGTCCTGGGAGGGCAGGCTTCTAGAACGTCGTCTTGCCCGGCATGTCCGAAGGGCTCACGCCCGACGGATCAGGTTTTGGGTGGGACGATGGGTGCAACCCGGCGGTCCTGTCCTCGCGGAAAGGCCGCCAACCGGAGAGAGCTTGCTGTGGAACGAGCGGCAAAAAAAGAGGCGGTCGAACAGCTCAACGAGGTCTTCAAGACCACGAGCGTCGCGATCGTTGCTCATTATTCCGGCCTCACCGTCGCCCAGATGCAGAAGCTGCGCATGCAGATGAAGCAGGCGGGCGCGTCGGTAAAGGTCTCGAAGAACCGTCTCGCCAAAATTGCTCTTGAAGGCACTGACGTCGCTTCCATCGGCTCCCTGCTGAAGGGGCCGACCGTGATCGCAACTTCCAACGATCCGGTCGCGGCGCCAAAGGTTGCCATCGAATTCGCCAAGGCGAACGAGAAGTTCGTCATCCTCGGCGGCTCGATGGGTAAAACCGTCCTGAATGTCGACAGCGTGAAGGCGCTTGCCTCACTGCCGTCGCTCGACGAACTGCGCGGCAAGCTTGTCGGCCTCATCCAGGCGCCGGCGACCAAGCTCGCTCAGCTCTCCAACGCGCCCGCGGCCAAGCTCGCACGCGTCATTCAGGCTCATGCCTCAAAGGGCGAAGCGGCCTGACCCCTTCGCTAATCTCAAACCTGGTTCGAACCAAACGTTTAAGGAAACTGATCAATGGCTGACTTGCAGAAAATCGTCGACGACCTCTCGAGCCTCACCGTGCTCGAAGCGGCCGAACTCGCCAAGCTCCTCGAAGAAAAGTGGGGCGTGTCCGCCGCTGCCGCCGTTGCGGTGGCCGGTCCGGCCGCTGGCGGCGCTGCTGCCGCTCCGGCTGAAGAGAAGACCGACTTCACCGTCGTGCTGGCTGCCGCCGGCGACAAGAAGATCGAGGTCATCAAGGAAGTCCGCGCCATCACCGGCCTGGGCCTGAAGGAAGCCAAGGACCTCGTCGAAGGCGCTCCGAAGCCGCTCAAGGAAGGCGTCAACAAGGAAGAAGCCGACAAGATCAAGGCCCAGCTCGAGAAGGCTGGCGCCAAGGTCGAACTCAAGTAACCGCTGGTTATTTGACCAAAATCCCGGGCGCGCGACAGCGGGCCCGGGTCTGCCCGAACGGGGCGCGAGAGCCGGGTTCCGGTCATGGCGGCACGGGTGGGGCAGGACACTGCAGAGCCCCAGAGCGCGGTCAGTCTCCGGGATCATGCAAACGGCGTGCGACGGATTGTCGCGTGGCGTGGTGGACACAAGAAAGTGTGGGGAATCGTAGACTTAACCCTCGAATCTCCATTATTGCCTACCCATATCGGGTCGGCAGCGGAAAAACACGGTCGGCGGCGGGAGCGGCAGGGTCTCCCGGCGGAAGCCGTTGGGAGACAGTCAGATTTCGGGCTTTTTCAGTCCGTGAAGCGAAAGGTTTGGACGAGCGGGTGCAGGCATGCGCCCCGCGCGTCGTTTTGCGTTTTGAAGGCCGCCGGTCCGGGTTGGGGATTTAATTCCTGAATTTGGGCTTCGTTCCTTCGAGGCGATTCGAAATTCAACCCGGGGGCGATGGCAGTCGCGTCCCGGAAGGTTCGCCCCACAAAGGCGACGAAAATGAGAGGCCACGATGGCGCAGCAGACATTCACCGGTCGCAAACGCGTACGCAAGTTTTTTGGTCACATCAAGGAAGTCGCAGAGATGCCGAACCTCATCGAGGTTCAGAAGGCGTCCTATGACCAATTCCTGATGGTGGACGAGCCGGCCGGCGGTCGCCCGGACGAGGGCCTGCAGGCTGTGTTCCGCTCGGTGTTTCCAATCTCGGATTTCTCCGGCACCTCGATGCTCGAATTCGTCCGCTACGAGTTCGAGCCGCCGAAGTATGACGTCGACGAGTGCCGCCAGCGCGGCATGACCTTTGCTGCGCCGCTCAAGGTGACGCTGCGCCTGATCGTGTTCGATATCGATGAGGAAACCGGCGCCAAGTCGGTGAAGGACATCAAGGAGCAGGACGTCTACATGGGCGATATCCCGCTCATGACGATGAACGGCACCTTCGTCGTCAACGGCACCGAGCGCGTCATCGTCTCGCAGATGCACCGTTCGCCCGGCGTGTTCTTCGACCACGACAAGGGCAAGACCCATTCGTCCGGCAAGCTGTTGTTTGCCGCGCGCGTGATTCCGTATCGCGGCTCCTGGCTCGACATCGAGTTCGACGCCAAGGACATCGTGTTCGCGCGCATCGACCGCCGCCGCAAGATTCCCGTGACCTCGCTGATGTACGCGCTCGGTCTCGACGGCGAGCAGATCCTCTCAACCTTCTACAAGAAGATCACCTACAAGCGGACCAAGGACGGATGGCGCGTGCCGTTCGACGCCAACCGCTTCCGCGGCTATTCGACCGTCAACGACCTGATCGACGCCGACACCGGCAAGGTGGTGCTCGAGGCCGGCAAGAAGCTGACCGTGCGCCAGGCGCGCCAGCTTCAGGAGAAGGGCCTGAAGGCGCTGCGGATGGCGGACGAGGAGCTGGTCGGCAACTATCTCGCCGAGGACCTCGTCAATCCGAAGACCGGTGAGATCTACGCCGAAGCCGGCGAGGAGATCACCGACAAGTCGCTCAAGGTGCTTAACGAGCAGGGCTACAAGGACCTGCCGCTGCTCGACATCGACCACGTCAATGTCGGCGCCTACATCCGCAACACGCTCTCGGCCGACAAGAACATGACGCGCGAGGACGCGCTGTTCGACATCTACCGCGTGATGCGTCCGGGCGAGCCGCCGACGCTGGACTCGGCGCAGGCCATGTTCCAGTCGCTGTTCTTCGATTCCGAGCGCTACGACCTGTCCGCGGTCGGCCGCGTCAAGATGAACATGCGCCTCGAGCTCGATGCGCCCGACACCCATCGCACGCTGCGCAAGGAAGACATCCTGGCGGTCATCAAGACGCTGGTCGACCTGCGCGATGGCAAGGGCGAGATCGACGACATCGACCATCTCGGCAACCGCCGTGTGCGTTCGGTCGGCGAGCTCATGGAGAACCAGTACCGGATCGGTCTGCTCCGCATGGAGCGCGCGATCAAGGAGCGCATGTCGAGCGTCGACATCGACACCGTGATGCCGCAGGATCTGATCAACGCCAAGCCCGCGGCTGCCGCGGTGCGCGAGTTCTTCGGCTCCTCGCAGCTCTCGCAGTTCATGGACCAGACCAACCCGCTGTCGGAGATCACCCACAAGCGGCGCCTGTCGGCGCTTGGCCCGGGCGGTCTGACCCGCGAGCGGGCCGGCTTCGAGGTCCGCGACGTCCATCCGACGCATTACGGCCGTATCTGTCCGATCGAGACGCCGGAAGGTCCGAACATCGGTCTGATCAACTCGCTGGCGACGTTCGCGCGCGTCAACAAGTACGGCTTCGTCGAGACGCCCTATCGCAAGATCAAGGACGGCCGGGTCACCGACGAGGTGGTCTACCTCTCGGCGATGGAGGAGGGCCGCTATCGCGTCGCGCAGGCCAACGTGCCGCTCGACGCCAAGGGGCGCTTCACGGAGGACCTGATCGTCTGCCGTCACGCCGGCGAAGTGCTGCCGATCACGCCCGACAAGGTCGATTACATGGACGTGTCGCCGAAGCAGCTCGTTTCGGTCGCCGCGGCCCTGATCCCGTTCCTCGAGAACGACGACGCCAACCGCGCGCTGATGGGCTCGAACATGCAGCGCCAAGCGGTGCCGCTGGTTCGCGCCGAGGCGCCGTTCGTCGGCACCGGCATGGAAGGCGTGGTGGCCCGTGACTCGGGTGCCGCGATCGCCGCGCGCCGTTCCGGCGTGGTCGACCAGATCGACGCCACCCGCGTCGTGATCCGCGCCACCGAAGATCTCGATCCGACCAAGTCGGGCGTCGATATCTACCGGCTGATGAAGTACCAGCGCTCCAACCAGTCGACCTGCATCAACCAGCGTCCGCTGGTGAAGGTCGGCGACATCGTCAAGAAGGGCGACATCATCGCCGATGGTCCGTCGACCGATCTCGGCGAGCTCGCCCTCGGCCGCAACGTGCTGGTCGCGTTCATGCCGTGGAACGGCTACAACTTCGAAGACTCGATCCTGCTCTCCGAGCGGATCGTGAAGGACGACGTCTTCACCTCGATCCACATCGAGGAGTTCGAGGTGATGGCTCGCGACACTAAGCTCGGGCCTGAGGAAATCACCCGCGACATTCCGAACGTCTCGGAAGAAGCGCTGAAGAACCTCGACGAAGCCGGTATCGTCTACATCGGTGCGGAAGTCCGCGCCGGCGACATCCTGGTCGGCAAGATCACGCCGAAGGGCGAGAGCCCGATGACGCCGGAAGAGAAGCTGCTCCGCGCCATCTTCGGCGAGAAGGCCTCCGACGTCCGCGACACCTCGCTTCGTGTCCCTCCCGGTGTGCAGGGCACGATCGTGGAAGTCCGCGTGTTCAATCGTCACGGCGTCGACAAGGACGAGCGTGCGCTGGCGATCGAGCGCGAGGAGATCGAGCGTCTGGCCAAGGACCGCGACGACGAGCAGGCGATCCTGGACCGTAACGTCTACAATCGCCTTGCCGAGCTCCTGGAGAACCGCCAGGGCATCGCCGGCCCGAAGGGCTTCAAGAAGGATACCAAGATCACCCGCGCGGTGCTCGACGAGTATCCGAAGTCGCAATGGTGGCTGTTCGCCTCGCCGAACGACAAGCTGATGGCCGAGATCGAGGCCATGCGGAAGCAGTACGACGAGTCGAAGAAGGGCCTCGAGCAGCGCTTCCTCGACAAGGTCGAGAAGCTGCAGCGCGGTGACGAATTGCCGCCCGGCGTGATGAAGATGGTCAAGGTCTTCGTCGCGGTGAAGCGCAAGATCCAGCCCGGCGACAAGATGGCCGGCCGTCACGGCAACAAGGGTGTGGTGTCGAAGATCGTTCCGATCGAGGACATGCCGTTCCTCGAGGACGGCACCCATGCCGACATCGTGCTGAACCCGCTCGGCGTGCCGTCGCGCATGAACGTCGGCCAGATCCTGGAGACGCATCTGGGCTGGGCGTGCGCCGGCCTCGGCAAGCGCATCGGTCAGACCATCGACGCCTACTATCACAAGCAGGATCTCAAGCCGCTGCGCGAGACCCTGAAGAAGATCTACGGCGAAGATGAAACCATCAAGTCGCTGAACGATAACGAGCTGATCGAGCTTGGCCGCAACCTGAGCCACGGCGTGCCGATCGCCACTCCGGTGTTCGACGGCGCCAAGGAGACCGACATCGAGGAGATGCTGAAGCTTGCCGGCTTCGACGCCTCCGGCCAGTCGACCGTCTATGACGGCCGCACCGGCGATGCGTTCGATCGCAAGGTGACGATGGGCTACATCTACATGCTCAAGCTGCACCACCTGGTGGACGACAAGATCCACGCGCGTTCGATCGGTCCGTACTCGCTCGTCACCCAGCAGCCGCTGGGCGGCAAGGCGCAGTTCGGCGGCCAGCGCTTCGGCGAAATGGAGGTCTGGGCGCTCGAAGCCTACGGCGCTGCCTACACGCTGCAGGAAATGCTGACGGTGAAGTCGGACGACGTCGCCGGCCGTACCAAGGTGTACGAGGCGATCGTGCGCGGCGACGACACTTTCGAGGCCGGTATTCCGGAATCGTTCAACGTGCTGGTCAAGGAAATGCGCTCGCTCGGCCTCAACGTCGACCTGCACAATTCCAAGATGGGACCGGCACCGACCTCGGAAGCGGCCGAGTAACGCTGCGATCTATGCCCGGCGCGACAGCGCCGGGCCTTCGCACTCCGCTCGGACGTTGAGCGGGGCGCGGGCCGAATAAAAGTTTCGAATTTGCTGCCGGTGACGATCGGCACGCGAGGAGAAGACCATGAACCAAGAGATTATGAATCTTTTCAATCCGACGACGCCGGCCCAGGTCTTCGACCAGATCCGGATATCGATCGCGTCTCCGGAGAAGATTCTGTCGTGGTCCTACGGCGAGATCAAGAAGCCGGAGACCATCAACTACCGCACGTTCAAGCCGGAGCGTGACGGCCTGTTCTGCGCGCGCATCTTCGGTCCGATCAAGGACTACGAGTGCTTGTGCGGCAAGTACAAGCGGATGAAGTACAAGGGCATCATCTGCGAAAAGTGCTCGGTCGAGGTGACGCTGTCGCGCGTGCGGCGCGAGCGCATGGGCCACATCGAGCTGGCCGCACCGGTCGCCCACATCTGGTTCCTGAAGTCGCTGCCGTCGCGCATCGGCCTGCTGCTCGACATGACGCTGAAGGATCTCGAGCGGATCCTCTACTTCGAATATTACGTCGTGCTTGAGCCGGGTCTGACCGCGCTGAAGGACCGTCAGCTCCTGTCGGAAGACGAGTATCTGAAGGCGCAGGACGAGTACGGCCAGGATTCCTTCACCGCCATGATCGGCGCGGAGGCGATCCGCGAGCTGCTCAAGGGGCTCGACCTCGACAAGCTGGAGGCGCAGTTGCGCGCCGAGATGGCGGAGACCGATTCCGACATCAAGCACAAGAAGCTCGCCAAGCGTCTGAAGATCGTCGAGGCGTTCCGCGTCTCCGGCAACAAGCCGGAATGGATGATCATGACGGTCGTGCCGGTGATCCCGCCGGACCTGCGTCCGCTGGTGCCGCTCGACGGCGGCCGGTTCGCGACCTCGGACCTCAACGATCTCTATCGCCGCGTCATCAACCGCAACAACCGCTTGAAGCGGCTGATGGAGCTGCGCGCACCCGACATCATCATCCGCAACGAAAAGCGCATGCTGCAGGAGGCCGTCGACGCACTGTTCGACAACGGCCGCCGCGGCCGCGTCATCACGGGCGCCAACAAGCGTCCGCTGAAGTCGCTCGCCGACATGCTGAAGGGCAAGCAGGGCCGGTTCCGCCAGAACCTGCTCGGCAAGCGCGTCGACTATTCGGGCCGTTCGGTGATCGTGGTCGGTCCCGAGCTGCGCCTGCATCAGTGCGGCCTACCGAAGAAGATGGCGCTCGAGCTGTTCAAGCCGTTCATCTATTCGCGGCTCGACGCCAAGGGCCTCTCCACCACGGTGAAGCAGGCCAAGAAGCTGGTCGAGAAGGAGCGTCCGGAGGTCTGGGATATCCTCGATGAGGTGATCCGCGAGCATCCGGTGCTGCTCAACCGCGCGCCGACGCTGCATCGTCTGGGCATCCAGGCGTTCGAGCCGGTGCTGATCGAGGGCAAGGCGATCCAGCTCCATCCTTTGGTTTGCGCCGCCTTCAACGCCGACTTCGACGGCGACCAGATGGCCGTGCACGTTCCGCTGTCGCTCGAAGCGCAGCTCGAAGCGCGCGTCCTGATGATGTCGACCAACAACATCCTGCATCCCGCGAATGGCCAGCCGATCATCGTGCCGTCGCAGGACATCGTGCTTGGTCTGTACTACGTCTCGATCATGCGTGAGGGTCTGCCCGGCGAGGGCAAGATCTTCGGCGACATGGCCGAGCTCGAGCATGCGCTGCACTCGAAGGTCATCCATCTCCACACCAAGATCAAGTATCGGTGGGAGGGGCTCGGCGAGGACGGCAAGCCGTCCAAGCGCTGGATCGAGACCACCGCGGGCCGCATCATGCTCGGCAATCTGCTGCCGAAGCACTCGAAGATCTCGTACGACATCATCAACAAGCTGATGACCAAGCGCGAGATCTCCGGCGTCATCGACCAGGTCTATCGTCACTGCGGCCAGAAGGAGACGGTGATCTTCTGCGACCGCATCATGGCGCTCGGCTTCTACAATGCGTTCAAGGCCGGCATCTCGTTCGGCAAGGACGACATGGTCGTGCCGCACGGCAAGTGGAAGATCGTCGATACCACCCGTACGCTGGCGAAGGATTTCGAGCAGCAGTACAACGACGGTCTGATCACCCACGGCGAGAAGTACAACAAGGTCGTCGACGCCTGGTCGAAGGCGACCGAAGAGATCGCCAAGGCGATGATGAAGGAAATCTCCGCCACCAAGAAGACGGCGAGCGGAGCCGACGCCGACATCAACTCGATCTACATGATGGCGCACTCCGGTGCGCGTGGTTCGCCGGCGCAGATGCGCCAGCTCGCCGGCATGCGCGGCCTGATGGCCAAGCCGTCGGGCGAGATCATCGAGACGCCGATCATCTCCAACTTCAAGGAAGGTCTGTCGGTGCTCGAGTACTTCAACTCGACCCACGGCGCCCGCAAGGGCCTCGCGGACACCGCGTTGAAGACCGCGAACTCGGGCTACCTGACCCGCCGTCTGGTCGACGTCGCGCAGGACTGCATCATCACGCAGTCCGACTGCGGCACCACGCTCGGCATCAAGATGCGCGCCATCGTCGACGCCGGCACGGTCGTTGCCTCGCTCGGCTCGCGCATCCTGGGCCGCGTGGCCTGCGATGACGTGCGCGATCCCGCCACCAACAACGTGATCGTCAAGCGCGACACGCTGATGGAGGAGAGCCATGTCGACGCGATCCAGCAGGCCGGCATCCAGGAGGTGAAGATCCGCTCGGCGCTGACCTGCGAGCTGATCAACGGCATCTGCGGCAAGTGCTACGGCCGCGATCTGGCCCGCGGCACCCCGGTCAACCACGGTGAGGCCGTCGGCGTCATCGCGGCGCAGTCGATCGGCGAGCCGGGCACGCAGCTCACGATGCGTACGTTCCACATCGGCGGCGCAGCGCAGCTCAACGAGCAGTCGTTCGTCGAGTCGAACTTCGACGGCAAGATCGTGATCAAGAACAAGGCAATCGCCCGCAACAGCGAAGGCCACCTGATCGCGATGGTGCGCAATATGGTCGTTGCGATCGTCGATGCCGACGGCGCCGAGCGTGCGACCCACCGTATCCAGTACGGTTCGCGCATGCACGTCGACGAAGGCGACACGGTCAAGCGCGGCCAGCGCATCGCCGAGTGGGATCCCTACACCCGCCCGGTGCTGACCGAAGTCGAGGGCACGATCGGGTTCGAGGACCTCGTCGAGGGCCAGTCGATCTCGGAAACGCTCGACGAGTCCACCGGTATCGCCAAGCGCGTGGTCATCGACTGGCGTACGACGCGCGGCGGCTCGGACCTGCGTCCGGCCATCGTGGTCAAGGGCAAGGATGGCAAGGTGATGAAGCTCGCGCGTGGCGGCGATGCCCGCTACATGCTGTCGGTCGACGCCATTCTGTCGGTCGACATCGGCGCGAAGGTCATGCCGGGCGACATCCTGGCGCGTATCTCGACCGAGAGCGCCAAGACGCGCGACATCACCGGCGGTCTGCCGCGGGTGGCGGAGCTGTTCGAGGCTCGCAAGCCGAAGGACGCGGCGATCATCGCGGAGACCGCGGGCACGATCCGCTTCGGCCGTGACTACAAGAACAAGCGCCGCATCTCGATCGAGCCGTTGGACAAGACCGAGGAGCCGCGCGAGTACCTGATCCCGAAGGGCAAGCACATCCACCTTCAGGACGGCGATATCGTCGAAAAGGGCGACTTCATCGTCGAAGGCAACCCGGCACCGCACGACATCCTGGCGATCAAGGGCATCGAGGAGCTCGCTGCCTATCTGGTCAACGAAATCCAGGAGGTCTACCGGCTGCAGGGCGTGCTCATCAACGACAAGCACATCGAGGTGATTGTCCGTCAGATGTTGCAGAAGGTGGAGATCACCGATCAGGGCGACACCGACATGATCTCGGGCGAGCAGGTCGACAAGATCGAGTTCGACGCGCTCAACACCAAGGCCAAGGAGGAGGGCAAGAAGCCCGCCACGGGTACGCCGGTTCTGCTCGGCATCACCAAGGCGAGCCTGCAGACCCGCTCCTTCTTCTCGGCGGCGTCGTTCCAGGAGACCACGCGCGTGCTCACTGAAGCTGCCGTCAACGGCAAGGTGGACCCGCTCGAAGGCCTCAAGGAGAACGTCATTGTCGGCCGTCTGATCCCGGCCGGCACCGGCGCCTCGATGGCGCGGATCCGCGAAGTCGCAATGAAGCGCGACAAGCTGATCCTCGACGAGCGCGAGAAGCAGCAGGCGGCGATCGTGCCGACGGCCCCGGAAGCGGAGCCGCTGGCGCTGCCGCCGGCCGAATAAGGGCCCGCAGAACTACGGTAACAAACGAGAAGGCCGGCTTTGCGCCGGCCTTTTTGCTGCTTTCTTTCGGTGCTGCGGTGCAGGAACGCACTTTGTTCATCTTTCCTTCAGGCAGAAAAGTGCTTTTGCTAGGCTGACTTAGACCGGCTGCTTTGCAGTTTCCGGAGACGACGGAATCCTCATGCTTGACTTGGCTATCGTTGGCGGCGGCCCCGGGGGGCTGATGAGCGCCTGGTATTTGAAGCGTAAGCTCGGCGACCTCTGCCGCGTCACGATCTTCGAGGCGTCGAACCGGCTCGGCGGCAAGATTCTCACGCGCAAATTCGAGTCGGCGCCCGCGACATACGAGGCCGGCGTTGCCGAGATCTACGACTACTCGATGACGGGGCCGGACCCGCTGCGCGACCTGATCCAGCATTTCGGACTGCAGACGATTCCGATGGACGCCGAGCAGGTGCAGCTCGACGGCGAGCTGCTCGCCGATGTCGCGGGCATGCGTCGCAAATACGGCGCGAAGACCGCGGCCGCGATCGAGGCGTTCCGCAAGCGCTGCACCGAGCTGGTGTCGCCGATCGAATATTACGAGGGCGTCGGCGCTCACGACAACGAGCACCCATGGGCCTACAAGACCGCCGAGCAGGTGCTCGACGAGGAGGTCGAGGACGACACCGCCAAGCGCTTCTTCAAGGTGATGGCGCGATCCGACATCGCGACCGAGAGCCACAACACCAACGGCCTCAATGCGCTGAAGAACTACGTGATGGACGTCGACGGCTATATCGGCCTGTACTCGATCCAGAACGGCAACGAGCAGTTGATCGACTGCCTGCGTTCGGAAGTCGACGCCGACATCCAGCTCAATCACCGCGTCCTCAAGGTCGGCAAGACCGCAAGCGGCCGTTACCAGCTCAACATGATGAACGGCAAGGGGCCGGAGACGCGCGACTTCGACCTGGTGCTGGTCTGCCTGCCGCATTCCTGGCTCGCGACCATGCGCTGGGACGGCGAGGCGCTGCGCCGGTCGATGGTCAAGCATGTCGCCTATTTCGACCGTCCGGCGCACTATCTGCGGGTCTCGATCCTGTTCGACGAGCCGTTCTGGGGCGAGAAGATCCCGGGCGCCTGGTTCATGTCGGAAGCGTTCGGCGGCTGCTGCGTCTACAATGAGGGCGCGCGCCACGACGTCGGCAGGCACGGCGTGCTGAATTGGCTGATCGCGGGCTCCGATGCGCTCGCCTTCGCCAATCTCAGCGACCAGGAGCTGATCGACGCCGCGTTGAAGTCGTTGCCGGCCTCGCTCGGCAATGCGCGCGAGCATTTCCTGGAAGGCAAGATCCACCGCTGGCTGTCGTCGGTCAACGCGCTGCCTGGCGGCCTGCCGGTGCGCGATATCATGACCAATCACCGTCCCGAGCCGAAAGAGCATCCGGGCATCGTGGTGGTCGGTGACTATCTGTTCGATTCGACGTTGAACGGGCTGCTCGACTCCTCGGACGCCGCCACCGACATCGTCGTCACCGAGATGATGCGGCTGCGCCGCGCCCGCGCACAGGCCGACGCGACATTGTCCGACAAGATCGACCGCAGCTACTTCGACAACTATCGCGGCGCCGGCCCGTATAGCGATGCCTGGCGCCAATTCAGCGATCCCGATTATCTGATCGATCTGATCAAGACAGTGTGGGGCCGGGCCAAGGGCTACAAGCTGCTGATCGCCGGTTCCGCCAGCGGCGAGCTCGTCGGCGCGTTGCGCGACCGTGGCGTCGACGCCTGGGGCATCGAGAACAACCGCTACATCCATGGCAAGACGCCGAAGGCGCTGAAGAAGTACAACAAGCTCGGTTCGGTCGCCGACCTGCCGTTCAAGGCCAATGAGTTCGACTTCGTGTTCGAGACCAGCCTGTGCCATCTCGGCGAGAAGCAAGTGTCGCGTGCCGTGCGCGAGCTCAACCGGGTGGTGAAGACCGGCCTCGTGTTCGGCTCGGTGACCTCGGACATGGCGCCGGCCGTGATCGACCGCTACGACCTGCTGCGAGGCGTGAAGAAGCTCGGCACCTGGTGGGAATGGTCGGAGCTGTTCTTCGGCAACGGGTTCGACCTCGCGATGCATCGCCGCGACTGCACCGATGCGTTGTGGGCGCTGACGCTCGCTGCCAACAAGGGGCCGGGGCAGTGGTACGCCGACTCCGATAGCCTGCGCTATTCCTTCTTCGACAAAGTCGACGCCGACGAGGATTAGCTGGAATGGGCGCGAGCAGACATCTCGCGTCAACAAACCGTTAAGGTGCAGCGGCGGTCCTGCCGAATCCGTGGGGCGCCGCACTACACGTTGATTGCCCCAAACGCTTTGCCGAACTGGTCCTGATCGCATAGGATCGCCGCCGCAGTATTGCCGCTGCGATGTGGATTTGCGGTCATGCCGGCCGTGGAGCATCGGTTGGTTTCATGGCGCCAAAGTCTCCCGCATCCGACACCCCGAAACTGCTCGATCCCGACGATCCCGAGCTGAAGAAGAAGCTCGCGGTTGCGTCCGGCGCGACCGCGCCGGCCTCGCCGAAGCCGACCGCCGCGCCGGTGCAGGACGATGACGACGAGGAGGATAACGACGACGAACTCGACCTCGACGATGATGATGACGACGAGGAATTGGCGGTCTTCACTGCCAAGGAAGCCGCCGGCGCGCTCTCCACGATCTTCGCCTTCGTCAAGCCGATCCTGGCAAGCTACAAGAAGCCGTTCGCGTTCGTTACCATCGGCGTGCTGGTCGAGACGTTGTTCAACGTCATCATGCCGCTCAGCCTCAAGTTCCTGATCGACGACGCGCTCGGCGAGGAGGATTTCGGAGCCCTTTACAGGATTCTCGGCGTGCTTGCCGTCGCGGGCATCGTCACCTCGATCATCGCGGTGTGGTACGAGCGCTGGGATGCGCGGCTCGCCGCCGGCATCATTGCCGACGTACGGACGCGGCTGTTCGAGCACGTCCAGAATCTGCCGTCGGCCTATTTTGCGCGCACCAAGCGCGGCGAGATACTGTCGCGCTTCTCGATCGACCTCTCGGCGTTCGAGGGCTCGATCAAGAGCTTTGCCAACAGCGCGGCGCTGCCGTTGTTCGAATTGGTCGCCGGCATCATCCTGATGCTGTTCCTGAGCTGGCAGCTCGCCGCGATCGCGCTGCTGATCTTTCCGATCACACTGATCGGCCCGCGCATCCTGACGCCGAAGGCGGTGCAGGCGAATTACGAGCAGAAGCTGAACGAGGCGGCGCTGCTGGGGACAGTGCAGGAGAACGTGGCCGCGCAGGCGGTCGTGAAGGCATTCAACCTGCAGCGCCGGGCGCTCGGCTGGTTCACCCTGCGCAACCGCGACGTCAGGGCGAAGGCGGCCTCCGCCATGTTCCTGTCGACCATGGTGGAGCGCACCGTCACCATCGCGGTGCTGCTGCTGCACCTCGTTGTGCTGGCGCTCGGCGCCTATCTGGCGACCAAGGGACAGATCACCGTCGGCACTTTCGTGACCTTCGAGAGCGCGTTCTGGGAGGTGTCGTACAACATCGCCCACCTCATGCATTTCATTCCGGTGTCGATCCAGTCAGCGGCGGCGGTGCAGCACATCCAGGAACTGCTCGATGAGCCGACCCGCGGCGCCGACCGTCCCGGCGCCCCCGATCTGCCCCGCATCACCAACGACATCAGCTTCGACCACGTGACGTTCAAATACGAGGGCGCTTTGACGCCGGTGCTGGATAATCTCAGCCTCAAGCTCAAGGCCGGCAAGAGCGTCGCGATCGTCGGCCCCAGCGGATCCGGCAAGAGCACGCTACTGAACCTGATCTTGCGCCTCTATATGCCGGACGAGGGCCGCATCGCCATAGACGGCGTCGACATCCGTAAGGTGACGCGGGAATCGCTGCGGGCCAACATGGCGATCGTGTTCCAGGAGAACATGCTGTTCAACATGTCGATCCGCGAGAACATCCGGCTCGGCAAGGAGGGAGCAACTGACGCGGAGGTCGAGGACGCCGCGAGGAAGGCCGAGATCCACCGCTACATCATGAGCCTGCCGCAGAAATACGACACGCCGGTCGGCGAGCGCGGCGACACGTTGTCGGGCGGTCAGCGCCAGCGCATCGCGATCGCGCGCGCGATCATCCGCAATCCGTCCGTGCTGCTGCTCGACGAGGCGACCTCGGCTCTCGACCAGACCACGGAAGCTGCGATCAATCGCACGTTGCTCAAGGTCGCCAAGGGCCGCACCATGATCTGGTCGACACACCGCCTGACCTCGGTCGTCGAAATGGATGAGATCATCGTGATCTCGGGCGGCCGGGCGATCGAGCGCGGCTCGCATGCCGAGTTGCTTGCCAGGAACGGCGTCTACCGCAAACTCTGGGACGATCAAGGACACGCGCTGCACGGCGCGGACGATGACGACGGCGATGATGAGGACGAGGACGACGAGGAGTGATCCCGTCGTGGTTGCTGCCGGACGTACGCGCAGATCAGGCGAGCCGGCCGCGCTGCGATTGTCCGCCGATCGCGCGGCGTCCGGGGCGGACAGACCTGATCGGCACCCGTTTGTGGATTGTGTAGCGGATGGAGGCGGGCGCCAGCTCGGTTACCAGCTACTGCGGCGTCTGCGGCACCGCGTCCGCCACCGCCGCCCGGCCGTCGCCGCTGCGCAGCCGCCGAAGGCGTCCTTTGACAAAATAGGCGAAAAAGCGCGCCCAGCGCTGAGCGCGCCAATAGAGCCCGGGGTCGATCGACACCGAGCGGAACGAGAACGCCTTGGCGTTTGACCAGGCATCGCACGCCGCCTTGAGCGGATCGTCATAGTAGGTTGCTATCTTGTCCGCACCCATGCCGCAGGTCGCGAGCCAGGCCGGGATGTGAACGCTGCAGAGTTGCACCACGTCGGTGAACACCTTGTCGGTTCCGGTGCCGCTGACCGGGCAGGTGGCCGCGAAGGCATCGCCGACCAGCACAATGCCGGCCTGTCGATAGCCGGTGCTGACATAGAGGTCGGTCGGCCTGACCCTGACGTCGCCGGAGACATCGAACTCGCCGGTGATCCGGCGCAACCGCGGCAGCGCGGCGTTGAGTGCCTCGACCGGATTGTGCCGCATCGCGCGCAGCCAGGGATCGTCGGCTTGACGATAGGTGAAGAGATTGGCGCGCATCCGATCGTCGATCGGAAACAGCGTCAGGTAGGCGATGCGGTCGCTTGGCCGCTCCGAGAAATAAGTCATCGCCGCGAACGGGAAGGCGGAACGTCCGACCGGCACGAGATCGAAGCCGAATGAGATGGAGTGGCAGGGGCTGGTGATCTCGCGTCCGATGCCGAGGCTATGGCGCAGGCCGACGTTCAGTCCATTGGCGAGCACCACGAGCCGTGCCGAGATCGTGTCGCCGTTGGAAAGCGTTACCGTTTGGCGTTCGGCGCTGGTCCTGACAGCGACGACCTTGTCGCAGATAAATTCCGCCGGTCCGGCGATTTCGGCGCGGATCGCCGCGATCAGCTCGTCGTACATGATGCCGAACTGCTGGTTCGGGGGAGTGTCGAGCAGGTGGCCGAATCGCGCGATCCAGTTTTCGCCGCTCCGTGTCGCCGAGCGCAGCACTGATTCTGCGAATCCCGTCGCGGCGAATCGCTGCAGTTGCTCAACTCCGCCGAGCTTCTCGACGCGGAAATCGAACGGATAGGTCTGATGCGGGTCGATTAGGATGCTCGAAATCCCGGCGCGCCCGAGCATGGCCGCCGCGGTCGACCCCGCGAGGCCTCCTCCGATGATCGCAATGTCGGTGTGCCGCATGAAGGGGTACCGGGACGACAGAACCCGCTTTTTGCGCCGTGAATAGCAAAGGAAACCTTAGTTTTGCGGCCAACCCCGGTACCCCGATCGGGGAATAATTGTTTCTGATTATATTATACCCGGATAAAATATGATTCAGCCGACGCGCCCGAAGGTGACGTGGAGGCGGGGAGTTGTCATAATCCGGCCTGCACGCGAGCGCGGAGGAAATGCGAAATCCGCAGGCGCCAGAGGCGTTTCTTTGATTATCGTTTTGCTTGACTTCACTATCTTGCGCTTATACAAGGCGGCCACTTAACGACAGGCGGTGAGCAACGCCAGCGTCGGAACGGGACACCCCAAGCTCTCTTTTCGGGAGCCGAACGGGCACCAACCTCGACGAATGCCGCTCAAACGCTGTCGAAGATAGCTAGGCAATGCCAGGACGATTTTAGTTCTCTTGAGCAAGTCCTCTTGAGAGTGAATTCGGATGCATGACCTCGGCGGCGGGCTGAACGGCGAACGCTGAGCAGTTCTTTGTCGCGGTCCTCTGTGGCGTCGATGCGCTTTCCGCTCAGCGATGAGTGGTTGGCGCGATTTCGTTTTGCGTGGGTGTTTGTTCCGCGCCGAACGGGCCGTACGGGATGGCTGATCCCGAGAAGAATTTGCGGGGCCACTGAAGGTTTCGCGCGAACTAAAGGGTGAAGGCTGCATGCCGACGATCAACCAACTGATCGCTAATCCACGTGAAGTGCAGAAGTCGCGCAAGAAGGTGCCGGCGCTGCAGCAGTCGCCGCAGAAGCGCGGCGTTTGCACGCGCGTCTACACCACGACCCCGAAGAAGCCGAACTCGGCGCTTCGTAAGGTCGCCAAGGTGCGCCTGACCAATGGCTTCGAGGTGATCGGCTACATCCCGGGTGAGGGCCATAACCTGCAGGAGCACTCGGTGGTCATGATCCGCGGCGGCCGCGTCAAGGACTTGCCGGGCGTGCGTTACCATATCCTCCGCGGCGTGCTGGATACCCAGGGCGTCAAGAACCGTAAGCAGCGTCGTTCGAAGTACGGCGCGAAGCGTCCGAAGTAAGCGGGAAACGATCAGATGTCGCGTCGCCATTCTGCCGAGAAGCGTGAAGTTCTTCCCGATCCGAAGTTCGGGAACATCGTCATTACGAAGTTCATGAACTCGGTGATGTACGCCGGGAAGAAGTCGGTTGCCGAAAACATCGTCTACGGTGCGCTCGGCATGATCGAGGCCAAGACCAAGCAGAACCCGCTCGGCGTGTTCGAGCAGGCGCTCGAGAACGTGATGCCGACCATCGAGGTTCGCTCCCGCCGCGTCGGCGGCGCGACCTACCAGGTGCCGGTCGAAGTCCGTTCGGTGCGCCGTCAGGCGCTTGGCATCCGCTGGCTGATCTCGGCCGCGCGCGAGCGCAACGAGAAGACCATGACGGAGCGGCTCTCGGCGGAGCTGCTGGACGCGTCGAACAATCGCGGGAACGCCGTCAAGAAGCGTGAAGACGTGCACCGGATGGCGGAAGCCAACCGCGCCTTCTCGCACTATCGCTGGTAAGGCGAACAACGGAATCTAAGGAACAGTCTCATGCCCCGCCAACATGCCATCGAGGACTACCGCAACTTCGGTATCATGGCGCATATCGACGCCGGCAAGACCACGACCACCGAGCGCATCCTCTATTACACCGGCAAGAGCCACAAGATCGGCGAAGTGCACGAAGGTGCCGCGACGATGGACTGGATGGAGCAGGAGCAGGAGCGTGGCATCACGATCACCTCGGCTGCGACCACCGCGTTCTGGAACGGCAAGCGCCTGAACATCATCGACACCCCCGGCCACGTCGACTTCACCATTGAGGTCGAGCGTTCGCTGCGCGTGCTCGACGGCGCCGTTTGCGTCCTCGACTCCAACCAGGGCGTCGAGCCGCAGACCGAGACCGTGTGGCGTCAGGGCGACAAGTACAAGGTGCCGCGTATCGTCTTCGCCAACAAGATGGACAAGACCGGCGCCGACTTCTTCAAGTGCCTGTCTGATATCGTCGACCGTCTCGGCGCCAAGCCGATCGCGATCCAGCTTCCGATCGGTGCCGAGAACAACTTCAAGGGTCTCGTCGACCTCGTGAAGATGAAGGGCATCGTCTGGAACGATGAATCGCTCGGCGCCAAGTTCGACTACGTCGACATCCCGGCCGATCTCGCCGACCAGGCCAAGGAATATCGCGAGAAGATGGTGGAAGCCGCCGTCGAGCTCGACGACGATGCGATGGCCGCTTACCTCGACGGCAAGGAGCCGGACGAGGCGACGCTGAAGCGGCTGATCCGCAAGGCGGTGCTGACCGGCGCGTTCTATCCGGTGCTGTGCGGCTCCGCGTTCAAGAACAAGGGCGTGCAGCCGTTGCTCGATGCTGTCGTCGACTATCTGCCGTCGCCGCTCGACGTGCCCGCGATCAGGGGCACCGACGACAAGGGCAACGAGGTTGTGCGCAAGGCGGACGACAAGGAGCCGCTGGCGCTGCTCGCGTTCAAGATCATGGACGACCCCTTCGTCGGCACCATCACCTTCTGCCGCATCTATTCCGGTATTCTGCAGTCGGGCACCGGCGTGGTGAACTCGACCCGCGAGAAGAAGGAACGTATCGGCCGCATGCTGCTGATGCATGCCAACAACCGCGAAGACATCAAGGAAGCCTATGCCGGCGACATCGTCGCGCTGGCGGGCCTGAAGGAAGCGCGCACCGGCGACACGCTGTGCGATTCGGCCCATCCGGTGATCCTCGAAAAGATGGAATTCCCGGAGCCGGTGATTGAGATCGCGATCGAGCCGAAGTCGAAGGCTGACCAGGAAAAGCTGGGCGTGGCACTTGCCAAGCTTGCCGCCGAGGATCCGTCATTCCGCGTGTCGACCGACCACGAGTCCGGCCAGACCATCCTCAAGGGCATGGGCGAACTCCATCTCGACATCAAGGTCGACATCCTCAAGCGCACCTACAAGGTCGACGCCAATATCGGCGCACCGCAGGTGGCGTTCCGCGAGCGTGTCACCAAGCGGGTCGAGCACAGCTACACCCACAAGAAGCAGACCGGCGGTACCGGCCAGTTTGCGGCCGTGACGCTGATCGTCGAGCCGAACGAAGCCGGCAAGGGCTATGAGTTCGAGTCGAAGATCGTCGGCGGTGCGGTGCCGAAGGAATACATCCCCGGCGTCGAAAAGGGTCTGGAGAGCGTGCTGTCCTCGGGCGTGGTCGCCGGCTTCCCGGTGGTCGACGTCAAGGTGCAGTTGATCGACGGCAAGTTCCACGACGTCGACTCATCGGCGCTGGCCTTCGAAATCGCCACGCGCGCCTGCTTCCGCGAGGCGCTGCAGATGGGCAAGTCTGTTCTGCTCGAGCCGATCATGAAGGTCGAGGTGGTGACCCCGGAAGACTACACCGGTTCGGTCATCGGCGACCTGAATTCGCGGCGCGGCCAGATCCAGGGCCAAGACATGCGCGGCAATGCCAACGTCATCAACGCGATGGTACCGCTCATGAACATGTTCGGTTACGTGAACAACCTGCGCTCGATGAGCCAGGGTCGCGCGACCTTCACCATGCAGTTCGATCACTACGCCGAAGCTCC
Organism: Bradyrhizobium sp. ORS 86; assembly: GCF_045571475.1. Classification (NCBI taxonomy): domain Bacteria; kingdom Pseudomonadati; phylum Pseudomonadota; class Alphaproteobacteria; order Hyphomicrobiales; family Nitrobacteraceae; genus Bradyrhizobium; species Bradyrhizobium sp. ORS 86. Next base: position 3,312,041 of record NZ_CP120699.1, read on the forward strand.
GGCGAACGTGTCGGCTGAAGTCCAGAAGAAGTTTGCCTGATTGTCGTTGACGGCAGTCAACGATTGAACGGAGAGTCAAATGGCCAAAGCAAAATTCGAACGTACCAAACCGCACTGCAACATCGGCACCATCGGTCACGTCGACCATGGCAAGACGTCGCTGACCGCAGCGATCACCAAGGTGCTGGCAGAAACCGGCGGTGCAACGTTCACCGCCTACGACCAGATCGACAAGGCGCCGGAAGAGAAAGCGCGCGGCATCACCATCTCGACCGCGCACGTCGAATACGAGACGACCAACCGTCACTATGCCCACGTCGACTGCCCCGGCCACGCCGACTACGTGAAGAACATGATCACCGGCGCTGCCCAGATGGACGGTGCGATCCTGGTCGTGTCGGCCGCTGACGGCCCGATGCCGCAGACCCGCGAGCACATCCTGCTCGCCCGCCAGGTCGGCGTGCCCGCGCTCGTCGTGTTCCTCAACAAGTGCGACATGGTCGACGATCCGGAGCTGCTCGAGCTCGTCGAGCTCGAAGTCCGCGAGCTGCTCTCGAAGTACGAATTCCCGGGCGACAAGATCCCGATCATCAAGGGTTCGGCGCTCGCCGCCCTCGAAGACAAGGACAAGAAGCTCGGCCATGACGCCATCCTCGAGCTGATGCGCAATGTCGACGAGTACATTCCGCAGCCGGAGCGTCCGGTCGACCAGCCGTTCCTGATGCCGGTTGAAGACGTGTTCTCGATCTCGGGCCGCGGCACCGTGGTCACCGGCCGCGTCGAGCGCGGCATCGTCAAGGTTGGCGACGAAATCGAAATCGTCGGCATCCGCGAGACCCAGAAGACCATCGTCACCGGCGTCGAAATGTTCCGCAAGCTGCTCGATCAGGGCCAGGCGGGCGACAACATCGGTGCGCTGCTCCGCGGCACCAAGCGCGAGGAAGTCGAGCGCGGCCAGGTGCTGTGCAAGCCCGGTTCGGTCAAGCCGCACACCAAGTTCAAGGCTGAGGCCTACATCCTCACCAAGGAAGAGGGCGGTCGTCACACCCCGTTCTTCACGAACTACCGTCCGCAGTTCTACTTCCGCACCACCGACGTGACCGGCGTCGTGCACCTGCCGGAAGGCACCGAGATGGTGATGCCGGGTGACAACATCGCGATGGAAGTGCACCTGATCGTGCCGATCGCGATGGAAGAAAAGCTGCGCTTCGCGATCCGCGAAGGCGGCCGCACCGTCGGCGCCGGCGTCGTCGCCGCGATCATCGAGTAAGAACGCGAATAGGGAATGGCGAGTAGCGGGTGGATCACTCCATTCGCTATTCGCTACTCGCCACTCACTAAAGAAAGAATACGGCAATGAACGGCCAAAACATTCGCATCCGTCTCAAGGCGTTCGACCATCGAATCCTCGATACGTCGACCCGTGAGATCGTGAACACGGCGAAGCGCACCGGTGCGCAGGTTCGCGGACCCATTCCGCTGCCGACCCGCATCGAGAAGTTTACCGTCAACCGTTCGCCGCACGTTGACAAGAAGAGCCGCGAGCAATTCGAGATGCGCACCCACAAGCGCCTTCTCGACATTGTCGACCCGACCCCGCAGACCGTCGATGCGCTGATGAAGCTCGACCTGGCCGCCGGTGTCGACGTCGAGATCAAGCTCTAAGGATTTGGATTTTTACGTCCGCCGCTTGCGGACAGAAAGACAGGAAGCACGCCGATGCGCTCCGGAGTGATCGCACAAAAGGTCGGGATGACGCGGGTCTTTACAGAGGCCGGCGAGCATATCCCTGTGACCGTGCTGAAGCTGGGCAACTGCCAGGTGCTGGGCCACCGCACGACCGAGAAGAACGGCTACGTCGCCCTTCAGCTCGGCGCCGGCACCCGCAAGACCGTGTACATGCCCAAGGCCGAACGCGGCCAGTTCGCGGTCGCCAAGGTCGAGCCGAAGCGCAAGGTCGCCGAGTTCCGCGTGTCCGAGGACTCGCTGATCCCGGTGGGCGCGGAAATCCAGGCGGACCATTTCGTGGTCGGCCAGTTTGTCGACGTGACCGGCACCTCGGTCGGTAAGGGTTTTGCCGGCGGCATGAAGCGCTGGAACTTCGGCGGTCTGCGCGCCACCCACGGCGTGTCGATCTCGCACCGTTCGATCGGTTCGACCGGCGGTCGTCAGGACCCCGGCAAGACCTGGAAGAACAAGAAGATGCCCGGTCACATGGGCGTCGATCGCATCACCACGCTCAATCTGCGCGTGGTGCAGACCGACGTCGAGCGCGGCCTGATCCTCGTCGAAGGCGCCGTCCCCGGCTCCAAGGGCGGCTGGATCTCGGTGCGCGACGCGGTGAAGAAGCCGCTGCCGAAGGAAGCCCCGAAGCCTGGCAAGTTCAAGGTTGCCGGCGGCGAAGCTGCCGAGGCTGCGGCCGAGAAGGAGGGCGCGTGAGATGGAACTGAAAGTCACGACCCTTGAAGGCAAGGACGCCGGATCGGTTCAGCTCTCGGACGCGATCTTCGGTCTCGAGCCGCGCGCCGACATCATCCAGCGCTGCGTGCAGTGGCAGCTCAACAAGCGTCAGGCCGGCACCCACAAGGCCAAGGGCCGCGCCGAGATCTGGCGCACCGGCAAGAAGATGTACAAGCAGAAGGGCACCGGCGGCGCCCGTCACGGCTCGGCGCGCGTGCCGCAGTTCCGCGGCGGTGGCCGTGCGTTCGGCCCGGTCGTTCGCTCGCATGCGACCGACCTGCCGAAGAAGGTGCGTGCGCTGGCGCTGAAGCATGCGTTGTCGGCCAAGGCCAAGGACGGCGGGCTTGTCGTGATCGACAGCGCTGCCGTCAAGGAAGCCAAGACCAAGGCGCTGCTCGGTCACTTCTCCGGCCTCGGGCTCACCAACGCGCTGATCATCGACGGCGCGGAGCTGAACGCCGGTTTCGCGACCGCGGCCCGCAACATCCCGAACATCGACGTGCTGCCCATCCAGGGCATCAACGTCTACGACATTCTCCGCCGCCAGAAGCTGGTGCTGACCAAGGCTGCGGTTGATGCGCTGGAGGCGCGCTTCAAATGAAGAATATTGATCCGCGCCACTACGATGTGATCGTCGCTCCTGTCGTGACGGAAAAGGCGACGCTCGCCTCCGAGCACAACAAGGTGCTGTTCAAGGTCTCCGGCAAGGCCACCAAGCCGCAGATCAAGGAAGCGATCGAGAAGCTGTTCGACGTCAAGGTGAAGAGCGTCAACACCCTCGTTCGCAAGGGCAAGACCAAGGTGTTCCGCGGCAATCTCGGCTCGCAGTCGGATACCAAGCGCGCGATCGTGACCCTGGAAGAGGGCCACCGGATCGACGTGACTACCGGACTATAAGGCGCAACGACGATGGCATTGAAAACCTACAATCCCACGACGCCGGGCCAGCGCCAGCTGGTCATGGTCGATCGTTCGGCGCTCTACAAGGGCAAGCCGGTAAAGACGCTGACCGAGGGCAAGCTCGGCAAGGGCGGCCGCAACAACACCGGCCGCATCACCGTGCGATTCCGCGGCGGCGGCCACAAGAAGGCCTACCGTACCGTCGACTTCCGCCGCGACAAGGTGGACGTGCCGGCGACCGTGGAGCGGCTGGAATATGATCCGAACCGCACCGCGTTCATCGCGCTGATCAAGTACCAGGACGGCGAGCAGGCCTACATCCTGGCGCCGCAGCGCCTGGCGGCGGGCGACACCGTCGTCGCCGGCAACTATGTCGACGTGAAGCCCGGCAACGTCATGCCGCTCGGCAACATGCCGGTCGGCACGATCGTGCACAATATCGAGCTGAAGATCGGCAAGGGCGGGCAGCTCGCGCGCTCGGCCGGTACCTACGCCCAGATCGTGGGCCGCGACCAGGACTACGTGATCATCCGACTGAACTCGGGCGAGCAGCGCTTGGTGCACGGCCGTTGCCGCGGCACGATCGGCGCGGTGTCGAACCCCGATCACATGAACATCTCGATCGGCAAGGCCGGTCGGACCCGCTGGCTCGGCTGGCGTCCGCACAACCGCGGCGTCGTCATGAACCCGATCGATCACCCGCACGGCGGTGGTGAAGGTCGTACCTCGGGCGGTCGCCACCCGGTTACTCCGTGGGGCAAGCCGACCAAGGGCAAGAAGACCCGCACCAACAAGTCGACCAACAAATTCATTCTCCTAAGCCGCCACAAGCGGAAGAAGTAAGGAACGCCGGACATGGTTCGTTCAGTCTGGAAAGGCCCGTTCGTCGAAGGCTCTCTGCTCAAGAAGGCAGATGCCGCGCGCGCGTCCGGCCGTCACGATGTCATCAAGATCTGGAGCCGCCGCTCGACCATCCTGCCGCAGTTCGTCGGCCTGACGTTCGGCGTCTACAACGGCCAGAAGCATGTGCCGGTCGCGGTCAACGAGGAAATGGTGGGTCACAAGTTCGGCGAGTTCTCGCCGACCCGGACCTTCCACGGCCATTCGGGCGACAAGAAAGCCAAGAAGGCTTGAGGAATAGACGATGAGCAAACCAAAGCGCGAACGTAGCCTCGCGGACAATGAGGCCAAGGCCGTCGCCCGCATGCTGCGCGTCAGCCCGCAGAAGCTCAACCTGGTGGCGCAGCTAATCCGCGGCCGCAAGGCGTCTGCTGCGCTCGCCGACCTGCAGTTCTCGCGCAAGCGGATCGCGGTCGACGTCAAGAAGTGCCTGGAGTCGGCGATCGCGAACGCCGAGAACAACCATGACCTCGATGTCGACGATCTCGTCGTTGCCGAGGCGCATGTCGGCAATGGTCTCGTGATGAAGCGCTTTGCGCCGCGTGGTCGTGGCCGTTCGGGCCGTGTGTACAAACCGTTCTCGCACCTGACCATCGTGGTTCGTCAGGTCGAGGCCGAGGCAAGCGCTTAAGGGCGCAGGAGAAGACGATGGGTCAAAAGATCAATCCAATCGGGCTGCGTCTCGGCATCAACCGGACCTGGGATTCCCGTTGGTTCGCCGGCAAGCAGGAATACGGCAAGCTGCTGCACGAGGACGTCAAGATCCGCGAGATCCTGCACAAGGAGCTCAAGCAGGCGGCTGTGGCGCGCATCGTGATCGAGCGTCCGCACAAGAAGTGCCGCGTGACGATCCACTCGGCGCGTCCGGGTGTGGTGATCGGCAAGAAGGGCGCCGACATCGACAAGCTGCGCAAGAAGGTCGCCGACATCACCTCGTCGGACGTCGTGATCAACATCGTCGAGATCCGCAAGCCGGAGCTCGACGCAACCCTGGTCGCCGAATCGATCGCCCAGCAGCTCGAGCGCCGCGTTGCGTTCCGCCGCGCCATGAAGCGCGCCGTGCAGTCGGCGATGCGCCTCGGTGCCGAAGGCATCCGCATCAACTGCTCGGGTCGTCTTGGCGGCGCTGAAATCGCGCGCATGGAGTGGTACCGCGAGGGCCGCGTGCCGCTGCACACGCTGCGTGCCGACGTCGACTATGGCGTTGCGACCGCGTTCACGACCTTCGGCACCTGCGGCGTCAAGGTCTGGATCTTCAAGGGCGAGATCCTCGAGCACGATCCGATGGCCCAGGACAAGAAGATGGCCGAAGGCGACACCCCGCGTTCGCGTCGCGATGCGGCGGCCGCTTGAGGCAAAGCAGGAATTTGAGGGCTTAAAGCCATGATGCAACCTAAGAAAACGAAGTTCCGGAAGGCGCATAAGGGCCGTATCCACGGCGTTGCGACCTCTGGCGCGACGTTGGCGTTCGGCCAGTTCGGCCTGAAGGCGATGGAGCCTGAGCGCGTCACCGCCCGTCAGATCGAAGCCGCCCGCCGCGCGCTGACCCGTCACATGAAGCGCGCCGGCCGCGTCTGGATCCGCGTGTTCCCCGACGTGCCGGTGTCGAAGAAGCCTGCCGAAGTCCGCATGGGCTCAGGCAAGGGTTCGCCGGAATTGTGGGTGGTCCGGGTCAAGCCGGGCCGCGTGATGTTCGAGATCGACGGCGTGCCGGTGCAGACCGCGAGGGAAGCGCTGTCGCTCGCCGCCGCCAAGCTGCCGATCAAGACGCGCTTCGTCGCGCGCATTGCGGAGTAATCGCCATGGCCGAGATGAAAGTTGAAGACATTCGCGCGATGAGCGACGACCAGCGGGAGGATGCGATCCTCAACCTGAAGAAGGAGCGCTTCAACCTCCGCTTCCAGCGCGCCACCGGTCAGCTCGAGAACACCTCGCGGATGCGGGAAGCCCGCCGCGACATCGCCCGTATCAAGACCATCGCTGCCGAGCAGCGCGCGAAGAAGAAGTAAGGGGCCAGCTATGCCGAAACGTACTCTGCAGGGCGTGGTCGTCAGCGACAAGCAAGCCAAGACGGTGGTGGTGCGCGTCGATCGCCGCTTCACCCATCCGATCTACAAGAAGACGATCCGCCGTTCCAAGAACTACCACGCGCACGACGAGAACAACCAGTTCAAGCCTGGCGACACGGTCTGGATCGAGGAATCGAAGCCGATCTCGAAGCTGAAGCGCTGGACCGTGGTCCGGGGCGAACACAAGAAAACGGCCTGATCACTTCGGCTTGGCCGAGGCATTTCAGGGAAATTTTGAGCGCGCTAAAGCGCAGAAAGAGGACGAGGTGCATCAATGATTCAGATGCAGACCAACCTCGACGTGGCCGATAATTCAGGCGCACGCCGTGTCATGTGCATCAAGGTGCTTGGAGGCTCCAAGCGCCGCTATGCCACCGTGGGCGACATTATCGTTGTGTCGATCAAGGAAGCCATTCCGCGTGGCAAGGTGAAGAAGGGCGACGTGATGAAGGCCGTCGTGGTGCGGGTCCGCAAGGACATCCGCCGCGCCGACGGTTCGGTGATCCGTTTCGACCGCAACGCCGCCGTGCTGATCAACAACCAGTCGGAGCCGGTCGGCACCCGTATCTTCGGGCCGGTGCCGCGCGAACTTCGCGCCAAGAACCACATGAAGATCATTTCGCTCGCGCCGGAGGTGCTGTGATGGCTGCCAAGATCCGCAAAGGCGACAAGGTCATCGTGCTCACCGGCCGCGACAAGGGTCGCACCGGCGAGGTCTTCGAGGTGCGTCCGGACGAGAACAAGGCTCTCGTCCGCGGCATCAACATGGTGAAGCGTCACCAGAAGCAGACCCAGTCCCAGGAGGGCGGCATCATCTCCAAGGAGGCGCCGATCCACCTGTCGAACATTGCGTATGTCGGCAAGGACGGAAAGCCGACCCGCATTGGGTTCAAGATTCAGGCCGATGGCAAGAAGGTTCGTGTTGCCAAGAGCTCGGGAGCAGAGATCGATGGCTGATACCGCTTACGTGCCGCGCCTGCGCGCGGAGTATGACAAGAAGATCCGCGGCATGCTGACCGAGAAGTTCGGCTATGCCAACGTGATGCAGGTTCCACGCCTGGACAAGGTCGTGCTCAACATGGGCGTCGGCGAGTCCGTCAACGACCGCAAGAAGGCCGAGACCGCGGCTGCCGAGCTTAGCCAGATCGCCGGCCAGAAGGCGATCGTGACCTATTCGCGTGTCGCGATCGCGACCTTCAAGCTGCGAGAGAACCAGCCGATCGGCTGCAAGGTCACGCTGCGCAAGGCCCATATGTACGAGTTCATCGACCGCCTGGTGAATGTGGCGCTGCCCCGCGTCCGTGACTTCCGCGGCCTGAACCCGAAGAGCTTCGACGGCCGTGGCAATTATTCGCTCGGCATCAAGGAGCACATCATTTTCCCCGAGATCGACTTCGACAAGGTCTCGGAAGCGCGTGGCATGGACATCACGGTCTGCACCACCGCCAAGACCGACGACGAGGCGCGCGCCTTGTTGACCGCTTTCAATTTCCCGTTCCGGCAGTGAGTAGCTGAGTCAAGGCAACTCAAACGCGGATACCCAGGAGCCAAGCATGGCAAAGAAGAGTTCAGTCGAGAAGAACAACCGGCGCAAGCGGATGGCGAAGAACGCCGCTCCGCGCCGCGAGAAGCTGAAGGCGATCATCGCCGACAAGACCAAGCCGATGGAAGAGCGCTTCGCGGCGACCCTGAAGCTCGCCGAGATGCCGCGCAACTCGTCGCCTACGCGCATCCGCAACCGGTGCGAGCTGACCGGGCGTCCGCGCTCGAACTATCGCAAGAACAAGCTATCGCGCATCGCGCTGCGTGAACTCGGCTCCAAGGGCCTGGTTCCCGGGCTCGTGAAGTCGAGCTGGTAAGGGAGGGTCGGAACCATGTCTACGCACGATCCGATCTCCGATCTCATCACCCGCATCCGCAATGCGCAGATGCGCTCGAAGTCCAAGGTCTCGAGCCCCGGCTCGAAGATGCGCGCCAACGTGCTCGAGGTGCTGAAGGCCGAGGGTTACATCCGCGGCTACGCCAGCGTCGAGCATGCGAGCGGCCGCAGCGAGCTCGAGATCGAGCTGAAGTATTTCGACGGCGAGCCCGTCATCCGCGAGATCGAGCGGGTGTCGAAGCCGGGCCGCCGCGTTTACGCCTCGGTGAAGAACCTGCCGCGCGTGAACAACGGTCTCGGCATTTCGGTGTTGTCGACGCCGAAGGGAATCATGGCTGACCACGAGGCGCGCGAGGCGAACGTGGGCGGCGAAGTTCTCTTCACGGTGTTCTGAGGAAGGATTTTACGATGTCACGTATCGGCAAGCGGCCGGTGACGATCCCGTCGGGTGTGACGGCGACTGTCGAGGGTCAGACGGTAAAGGTGAAGGGGCCGAAGGGTCAGCTTCAGTTCGTCGTGCATGACGACGTCGAGGTGAAGTTCGACAACAGCCAGATCAAGGTCGCTCCGCGCGTCAAGACCAACCGCGCGCAGGCGATGTACGGCACCGCGCGCGCGCAGGTGGCCAATCTCGTCGAGGGCGTCACCAAGGGCTTCGAGAAGAAGCTCGAGATCACCGGCGTCGGCTACCGCGCCGCGATGCAGGGCAAGAACCTGCAGCTCGCGCTCGGCTACAGCCACGACGTGGTCTATGCGATCCCGGAAGGCATCACCATCGCGGTGCCGAAGCCGACCGAGATCACGATCACCGGCAACGATCCGCAGCGTGTCGGCCAGGTGGCCGCGGAGATCCGCGCCTACCGTCCGCCGGAGCCCTACAAGGGCAAGGGCGTGAAGTACGCCAACGAATTCATCTTCCGCAAGGAAGGCAAGAAGAAGTAACGGAGCCGGTCATGTCACTCAAGGTTACGAATGCCCGGCGCAAGCAGCGCGTGCGCCTTGCGCTTCGCCGCTCGGCAGGCGGCCGTCCGCGGCTGTCGGTGTTCCGCTCGTCGAAGCACATCTACGCCCAGGTCATCGACGACCAGAAGGGCGAGACGCTGGCGTCCGCCTCGTCGCTGGAGAAGACGATGCGCGACTCCGGCAAGACCGGCGCCGACATCGATGCGGCGAAGGCGGTCGGCAAGCTCCTGGCGGAGCGTGCGGCGCAGAAGGGTGTCAAGGAAGTCGTGTTCGATCGCGGCGCCTACATCTATCACGGGCGCGTCAAGGCGCTCGCTGATGCGGCGCGCGAAGGCGGATTGAGCTTCTAAACGAATCGAACGATTACGAGGAAAGAGGCGCAGGCCTCCTAGAGATTGGAAAACACCATGGCAGGTGAACGCGAACGCGGCGGACGCGAACGGAGCAGGGAGCGCGAGGAGCGCGACAGCGAGTTCGTCGACAAGCTCGTCCACATCAATCGCGTGGCGAAGGTCGTCAAGGGCGGCAAGCGCTTCGGCTTTGCGGCGCTGGTCGTGATCGGCGACCAGAAGGGCCGGGTCGGTTTCGGCCACGGCAAGGCGCGCGAAGTTCCCGAGGCGATCCGCAAGGCGACCGAGTCGGCCAAGCGGAACCTGACGCGTGTCGCGCTGCGCGAAGGTCGCACGCTGCACCACGACATCGCCGGCCGTCACGGTGCCGGCCGCGTCTATCTGCGCGCCGCTCCGGCCGGTACCGGCATCATCGCCGGCGGCCCGATGCGCGCGGTGTTCGAGACGCTCGGCATCCAGGACGTGGTGGCGAAGTCGATCGGCTCGTCGAATCCCTACAACATGGTTCGCGCGACCTTCGACGCGCTGAAGCATCAGGATTCGCCGCGCTCGGTGGCAGCCCGCCGCAACATCAAGGTCTCCACCCTGCAGTCGCGCCGCGTCGGCGGCGACGCCGAAGTGGTGGCGGAATAACCCGCGCGGGAAACCAGCGCGCTATTTGGAGTTATTGTCATGGCCAAGGCCAGCAAGACGATCAAGGTCGAGCAGATCGGCAGCGCAATCCGCCGCCATCACTCGCAGCGTTCGACGCTGATCGGCCTCAAGCTCAACAAGATCGGCCGGGTCGCTGAACTGCAGGACACCCCTGAAGTTCGCGGCATGATCAGCAAGGTCCAGCATCTCGTCCGCGTCGTCGGCGAGTAAGCAAGATATAAGGAGAAGGGCGATGAAGCTCAGCGATATCGCCGACAACGCCGGCGCCCGCAAGAAGCGGATGCGTGTCGGCCGTGGCATCGGTTCCGGCAAGGGCAAGACCTCGGGCCGCGGCGGCAAGGGCCAGACCGCGCGTTCGGGCGTCCGCATCAAGGGGTTCGAAGGCGGGCAGATGCCGATGCATCGCCGTCTGCCCAAGCGGGGCTTCAACAACATCTTCAAGCTCGACTTCGCCGAGATCAATCTCGACCGTCTGCAGGAAGCGATCGACAACAAGCTGGTCGATACGTCTGCGACCGTGAACGCGGAATCGCTGGTGAAGGCCGGCGTGCTGCGCCGCGCCAAGGACGGCCTGCGGCTGCTTGGCCGCGGCGAGATCAAGGCCAAGCTGACCATCGAGGTGCATGGCGCCTCCAAGTCGGCCATTGCCGCCGTCGAGAAGGCTGGCGGTTCGGTCAAAATCCTGGCCCCCGCCAAGAAGGAAGAAGGCGAGGCGGCGTAACATCTGCGTCATTGCCCGCGCCAGGCGCGGGCGATCCGCCGATCGAATGATGGACTTATCGCGGCCGAGCACCAGATAATGTCCGGTGTCTGCCGACCACCCCAGGGAGAACTGTTCTCTTGGGGGCGTCGGCGAAAGGGGGCTCCGGGAGAAGCCGAAACATGGTCTCAGCAGCCGAACAACTTGCAGCAAACCTCAATTTCGGAGCTCTGGCGAAGGCTGACGAGCTGAAGAAGCGCATCTGGTTCACCCTGGGTGCGCTGCTTGTTTATCGGCTGGGGACCTACATCCCGCTGCCCGGCATCGATCCCAACATCTGGGAACAGGTGTTCCGCACCCAGGCCGGCGGCATCCTCGGCATGTTCAACATGTTCGCTGGCGGCGGCATCCACCGCATGGCGATCTTCGCGCTGAACATCATGCCGTACATTTCGGCATCGATCATCATCCAGCTCCTCACCACCGTTTCGCCGCAGCTCGAGGCCCTGAAGAAGGAAGGCGAGGCAGGCCGCAAGACGCTGAACCAGTACACCCGCTACCTCACGGTGATCCTGGCCCTGTTCCAGTCCTACGGCATCGCGGTCGGCCTCGAAGGTGCCGGCAATGTCGTCAGCGACCCCGGCATGTTCTTCCGCCTCTCGACCGCGATCACGCTGACCGGCGGCACCATGTTCCTGATGTGGCTCGGCGAGCAGATCACCTCGCGCGGCATCGGCAACGGTATCTCGCTGATCATCCTGTCCGGCATCGTCGCCGAGCTGCCGTCGGCGCTCGCCAACATGCTCGAACTCGGCCGCCAGGGCGCGATGTCGACCGGCCTGATCCTGATCGTCATCGTGATGGCGGTCGCGGTGATCGCCTTCATCGTGTTCATGGAGCGGGCGCAGCGCCGGCTGCTGATCCAGTATCCGAAGCGCCAGGTCGGCAACAAGATGTTCGAGGGCCAGTCCTCGCATCTGCCGCTCAAGCTCAACACCTCGGGCGTGATTCCGCCGATCTTCGCCTCGTCGCTGCTGCTGCTGCCGACCACGGTCGCAAACTTCAACGCGGGCAAAGGGCCGGAATGGTTCCAGTGGATCACCACGCAGCTCGGCCATGGCCGACCGCTGTTCCTGATCCTTTATCTCGCGCTGATCGTGTTCTTCGCGTTCTTCTACACCGCGATCGTATTCAACCCGACCGAGACCGCCGACAACTTGAAGAAGCATGGTGGTTTCATTCCAGGCATCCGGCCAGGCGAACGCACCGCTGAATATATCGACTACGTGCTGTCGCGGATCACGGTGCTCGGCGCGATCTATCTTGCTATCGTCTGTCTGATTCCGGAGATTCTGATTTCCTACGCCTCGGTGCCGTTCTACTTTGGTGGCACGTCGCTCCTGATCGTCGTCAGCGTGACGATGGATACCGTGGCGCAGGTTCAGGGTTACCTGCTCGCCCATCAGTATGAAGGGCTGATCAGGAAGTCGAAGCTCAGGGGTCGTCGCCGCTGATCGGGGTGCGCGGCGATACCAAATTCAAAACTCGGGTGCGCGGCTCTCGCTCACCTAGCCGGGGGGCGAATTAGTCATGAGATTGATCCTTTTGGGGCCGCCGGGCTCGGGCAAGGGGACCCAGGCGCAGCGGCTGGTCCATAAACACGGCATCGTCCAGCTCTCGACCGGCGAGATGCTGCGCGCGGCGGTTGCCGCCGGCACGCCGATCGGGCTGCAGGCCAAGGAGATCATGGCCAATGGCGGCCTGGTGCCCGACGAGGTCGTGGTCGGGATCATTGCCGACCGCATCGAACAGCCCGACGCCAAGAAGGGTTTCATCCTGGATGGCTTCCCGCGCACGGTTCCGCAGGCCCACGCGCTCGACGAACTGCTCAGGAAGAAGCATCTCAAGCTCGACGCGGTGGTCGAACTGCGCGTGAACGAGAGCGCGCTGCTGGACCGAGTTGAGAAGCGTGCCGAGGAGACCCGGGCGCGCGGCGAGGAGGTCCGTCTCGACGATACGCCGGAAGTGTTGACCAAGCGCCTTGCGCAGTACCGTTCGCTGACGGAGCCGCTGATTCACTATTACTCGGAGCGGCGGAAGCTCCTGACCGTCGATGGCATGATGACCATCGAGCACGTCACCCGCGAGATTAACCGGATCCTGACTGCGATCGGCGCGCTGGAACCGAAGGCTGCCGAATCGGCCAAATCCGCTGCGGCGGCGAGGAAGCCCGTCAAGCCGGCTTCGAGGCCCGCCAAGAAGGCTGCGGCGACCTCCAGGGCAGCCAAAAAGGCCGCCAAAGGCGCCAAAAAGACCGCCAAACCGGCCCGGAAGGCTGCCAAGGTCGCCAAAAAAGCCAAAAAGGCGGCCAAGGCCAGGGCCACCGGGAAGGGCAGGAAAACCGCCAAGAAGGCAGCAAAAAAGCTCACGAAAAAGCGAGCTAAGCGTTAGGAGCGGTTGACGAAACCGACATGAATCCTTTAATAAGCCCCGCATCCAAGTCGGATAGTTTATGACGATGCCGGGCCCCAAAGGACATGAGGGGAAGGGCGTCGTGTTCGCGTTTGTGGACACCTTGCCCGCGAAAGCAAGAACTTGAGAAGCCCGTATCCGTGATGGATCGGCGACAGGAGAGAAGTCCGTGGCCCGTATTGCCGGCGTCAACATTCCCACCAACAAGCGCGTGCTGATCGCGCTTCAGTACATCCATGGCATCGGCCAGAAGAACGCCGCCGACATCATGGAGAAGGTCAAGATTCCGCTGGACCGTCGCGTCAACCAGTTGACCGACCAGGAAGTCCTGCAGATCCGCGAAGTCATCGACCGCGACTATCTGGTTGAGGGCGACCTCCGTCGCGAGGTGGGCATCAACATCAAGCGTCTGATGGACCTCGGCTGCTATCGCGGCCTGCGCCATCGCCGCGGTCTGCCGGTGCGCGGCCAGCGGACCCACACCAATGCGCGTACGCGCAAGGGGCCGGCCAAGGCGATCGCCGGCAAGAAGAAGTAATTTGGCGAATAGCGAACAAAGGGTGGCGAATAGGTCCTATTCGCTGCCCGCCGTTCGCTCATCGCTTTTTTTAGGTGTAGCCGCTGGCGTTACGGCGGCGTCTGAGATCACAGGAAAGGTTAGAAATGGGCAAGGAAGCCACCCGCGTACGCCGCCGCGAACGCAAGAACATCGCCTCCGGCATCGCGCACGTGAATTCGTCGTTCAACAACACGACCATCACCATCACCGACGCGCAGGGCAACACGATTGCCTGGTCGTCAGCGGGCACCATGGGCTTCAAGGGCTCGCGCAAATCGACCCCCTATGCCGCGCAGGTCGCGGCGGAAGACGTCTCCAAGAAGGCGCAGGAGCACGGCATGCGCACGCTGGAGGTTGAAGTGGCCGGCCCAGGTTCGGGCCGGGAGTCGGCGCTCCGTGCGCTGCAGGCTGCGGGCTTCACCGTCACCTCGATCCGCGACGTGACCACGATCCCGCACAATGGCTGCCGCCCGCGCAAGCGCCGGCGTGTTTGATTGAAATCGCGGGCGGCCCGGTCGCTCGCGATCGTTTTTGGCATTGACCGCGCGGACTGTTCCGCGATCTCCAACGCCACGCTCGTCCATTCGACTGGCACATGGGTGAAACAGTGACGATCCAGAAAAATTGGCAAGAACTCATTCGACCGAACAAGCTGCAGGTGACGCCGGGCTCGGACGCGTCCCGGTTCGCCACCGTCGTCGCCGAGCCGCTCGAGCGTGGCTTCGGCCAGACGCTCGGTAACGCGCTGCGTCGCATCCTGTTGTCCTCGCTGCAGGGCGCGGCGGTGCAGTCGGTGCATATCGATGGCGTGCTGCACGAGTTCTCCTCGATCGCTGGCGTTCGTGAGGACGTCACCGACATCGTGCTCAACATCAAGGACATCTCGATCAAGATGCAGGGCGAAGGCCCGAAGCGCATGGTCGTGAAGAAGCAGGGCCCGGGCGCGGTCACCGCCGGCGACATCCAGACCGTCGGCGACATCACCGTCCTCAACCCCGAGTTGCAGCTCTGCACGTTGGACGACGGCGCCGAGATCCGCATGGAGTTCACGGTCACGACCGGCAAGGGCTACGTCGCCGCCGAGCGCAACCGTCCCGAGGATGCGCCGATCGGCCTGATCCCGGTCGACAGCCTGTTCTCGCCGGTCCGCAAGGTCTCCTACAAGGTCGAGAACACCCGTGAGGGTCAGATCCTCGACTACGACAAGCTGACCATGACGATCGAGACCAACGGCGCGATCTCGCCGGAGGATGCTGTGGCCTATGCCGCGCGCATCCTGCAGGATCAGCTCAACGTGTTCGTCAACTTCGAGGAGCCGCGCAAGGAAGTCGCGCAGGAGATCATCCCGGATCTCGCCTTCAATCCGGCGTTCCTCAAGAAGGTCGACGAGCTCGAGTTGTCGGTGCGTTCGGCAAACTGCTTGAAGAACGACAACATCGTCTACATCGGCGATCTCGTGCAGAAGTCGGAAGCGGAAATGCTGCGCACCCCGAACTTCGGCCGCAAGTCGCTGAACGAGATCAAGGAAGTGCTGGCCCAGATGGGTCTGCATCTCGGCATGGAGGTGCCGGGCTGGCCGCCGGAGAACATCGACGAGCTCGCCAAGCGCTTCGAGGATCACTACTGAGCGAATAGCGATGAGGGAATAGCGAATGGAAGCCATTCGCTATTCACCATTCTCTACTCGTGTCTTGGGCGAACGCAGGAAGCCCACCTGGGAAACTTGTCGCTGAACCACCGCGACAGAATTGAAAAAGGAATAAGTCAATGCGTCACGGCAAGGTTCATCGGAAGCTCAACCGCACCGCAGAACATCGGCGTGCGATGTTCGCCAATATGGCGGCCGCGCTGATCAAGCACGAGCAGATCGTCACCACGCTGCCGAAAGCCAAGGAGCTGCGGCCGATCGTCGAGAAGCTCGTCACCCTCGGCAAGAAGGGCGGTCTGGCGCTGCGCCGTCAAGCGATCTCCGAGCTGCGCGACGTCGACCAGGTCAAGAAGCTGTTCGACACGCTGGCGCCCCGCTACAAGGATCGCCAGGGCGGCTACACCCGCATCATCAAGGCCGGCTTCCGCTACGGCGACAACGCGGCGATGGCCGTGATCGAGTTCGTCGATCGCGATGTCGATGCCAAGGGTCAGGACTCCGGCCCGACGCAGGAGAAGGAAGCCGAGGCGGCGTAAGCCGGTCTCGAGCCAAGGTTTCGAAAGCGGCGCCTTCGGGCGCCGTTTTTTTGTGATTCCGTCGTGCCTGCATCCGGCTTGCGACAACGCGCGAGCACGCAAATATCTCCTGCACGGCAGACTGGAGAGCTCCCAATGAAAATCGATCTTTCCGGGAAGACTGCGCTCGTGACCGGCTCGACCGCGGGCATCGGCAACGCGATCGCAAGGGGCCTCGCGGGGGCCGGGGCGGATGTCATCATCAACGGCCGCGGCCAGGCCAAGGTCGATGCCGCCGTTGCAGCGATCGCAAAGGCTGTGCCGGGCGGCAAGGTGCGCGGCGTCGCTGCCGACGTCTCGACCGCCGCTGGCTGCAAGGCGCTACTTGCGGCCGTGCCCGAGGTCGATATCCTCGTCAATAACGCCGGCATCTTCGAGCCGAAGGACTTCTTCGACATTCCCGACGAGGATTGGGATCGCTTCTTCGACGTCAACGTGATGTCGGGCGTGCGGCTGTCGCGCGGCTACATGCGGGGGATGCTGAAGCGCAATTGGGGCCGTATCGTCTTCATCTCCTCGGAATCCGGTCTCAACATCCCGACCGAGATGATCCACTACGGCATGACCAAGACCGCGCAGCTTGCGATCGCCCGCGGGCTGGCGCAATTGACCAAAGGCACGGCCGTCACGGTCAACTCCGTGCTGCCCGGGCCGACCATGTCGGAGGGGGTGGGGGCGTTCGTCAAGGATCTGGCGAAGCAGAACGGCCAGTCGGTTGATGACGCGGCTTCCAGTTTCGTCAAGCAGCACCGGCCGACCTCGCTGCTGCAGCGCCTGGCCAGCACCGAAGAGATCGCCAACTTCGTGGTCTACGTCTGCTCGAAACAGGCATCGGCGACCAACGGCGCCGCGCTCCGCGCCGAAGGCGGCATCGTCAACACCATCGCGTGAGGACGCATGCCGGCCTATGCGATTTCCGAAGTCGAGATGCGAGACCCTGTCGCGTTCGAGGCTTATCGCTCGCTGGCGGCAAACACCATCGCGCAATATGGCGGGCGTTACATCGTGCGTGGCGGCGCGGCCGAAGTGGTGGAGGGCGGTCCATCGCCGAAGGCCATCGTCATCGTCGAATTTCCGACGATGGCGATCTTGCGCGAATGGTACGCATCACCCGAATATGCCGAGGCGCTGAAACTGCGCGCGAGCGCGCTGGAGCGGCGGCTGATCTTCGTCGAGGGCGTACCGCCAGTTTGAGACGGACGTCCGTGAGCGGGAGTCCCGCTATATCGCAGCACTACCCTTTGGCTCCATCGAGGAAATCGCTGAAGCCGGCGGGACGGTAGGGGCCGAAGCACAATTGCTCCAGCACTCCGATCCCGGTCTGGTCGCCCTGGCGGGCGCGGACCACCTGCTGCACGTGCACGTTCTCGCGGGCCAGCGGATCGAGCGTCGTGGGATCGAACGATTCGCCGCCGACCTCCAGCTCACCCTTCCACATGCCCTGACCCCATTGCGGATGACCGTAGCCTAGGCCCTTCATCTGGAATTTGAGGATCGGGTCGAGCGCGATGGTGCTCGTCTGGCCGTCGATGTCGACGAGGTCGATCTCGGCATGTCGTGCCAGCCGTGTGTTCGGAACGTATTCCACGCGGTGGCGTGCGGTCGCCATCCGGCGATCACGTCCGTCGACGACGCCGGGGATCTCAGCTTCGCTCGAATAGAGCGGCGCGGTAAAGCCTTCGCGGACCAGCGCTTCGCCATGCGTCCCATCGAAAAAGATGGCGTGCGATATGTGATCATCCCAGAACAGCGGCGCCCAGAGGAAAAACACGCTCGGCGGCGGCATCGGTGCGCCTCCGATATCCCGTTCGCCGACGCTGCGAACGCCCCAGGAGCGATCCTTGGTGCCGTAGCACGATCGATCATCCACCTTGATCTCGCCATCGGGATGGCGAACGACACCGCGCCAGCGGCCGAACTGGTCGAACCGGGTCGAGTCCATGACGCGGCGGTCGCCCGACCAAAGCGTCTGCCGCGCTTCCTGGATCGCCGCCGTGCGCGCGGAGAACGTCAGGTCACACGCCAGGCCGGTCGTATTGTCGTCAAGCACGACGCGGGTCCGCAACATCGGTTCGATAATTTCCAGCCGGAACGGACCAACCTGCATGTCAGTTCGTTCGATCGGAGCGCGCCGCGAGCCGAAAAAGCAGTGTTGTCGTCCTCCGCGTTCCACCACGCTGAAGGCGCAATCGAGAATCTTGCGGTGCGGATAGATCGCGATGCCGATCCCGAAATAGTAGGCGCCGTCGGCCGTGTAGCCGTTGAACCAGGTTCGATCATAGACATTGCGATCGCTGGTGAACGGAACCGCAATCGGATCCGGCGTCTGGTGGATTGGGAAGTCGTCAAATTTGTTGAGCACGCGGATCCCCTTCGATGTGTTCTTGTCGGGCGTGTTTCCTCACGCGGATCGTATCAGCATCGTTGGACGCTCTAATCCTGCCAGAATTCGAAACTGTCGTGGTCCAGCGCCTGCGCGCAGGCGCCTTCCGTCATCTTCAGGAAAAGAGCGTCGCCGCGCTCTGAGCGCTGGACGCTGAGAGCGGAGACGACGCCCATCATGATCCCATGCAAGGTGTAGCGGCGATAATCCCGCCAGCAATGATCCCAGTCATAGCCTCGTACGCCGCGACGGATCAGCTCCGCATGATAGAACTGCACCAGATCGAGTTCGTGAAGCCGCCGTTCGGACGGATCAATGCCGGCCGACAGAAAATAGCTGACGTCAACGATGCCTGGACCGACCGTCAGCGTCTGCCAATCCAGCGTCGCCATCGGCTGGGTCTTGCCCCGCACGTCAAACAGGATGTTGTCGAGCCTGAAGTCGGCATGTTGCAGAGTGCGCGGCGTCGACCGGTCAGATTGGTAGTGCGGCATCGCATCTGGAAGCCGGTCGATGAGATCGAGGAATTCCGGCTCGATCACATCGCGATATCGATCCTTGTAGTGACCGATGATGGCGGGCAACGTGGCGCGGAAATCCTTTCGCTTGCCTGCGGCAACTGCAAAGCAAGGCACCGTGTCCAGGGTCGGATCGCCCCATCGCGGCGCATGCAAGGCGGCAGCTTCGGCCATCGCCGTCTCGCAGTCCGCGATCGAGCATCCGGCGAGCTGGTCACCTTGGCGCGCGGGCGCCAGATCCTCCAGGATCAATGTGAAGTCGTCCGTCGCCGGATCGATCTCGGCGAGGATCGGTCGCGGGGTGTGAATGGCGACCGTGGTCGCCAGCTCGCGATAGAACGCGACCTCGCGAAGATAGAGCATGTGCGCGGACCCGGAGCGGCGGCTGTCGGGATTTGCAGCGGGGAATTTGCCGATGACAGTGGCGGGCGCTTGCGGCTGATCTTCGTCATAGGTCAGACGAAATCGATAACTGTCTCCGACGAGACCATTGCCGACCGGCTCGCAGGCGAGATCGACGACCCGCGCTTGGCGGATCATGCCGGCTTTGCGCAATGCCCGCGTCATCCAGTCCGGATCGATCCGTGACGGATCGGCCGTGAGCAAACTCATCGGCTTCCTCCCATCCCCGCAAGGGGTCACCGCCGCTCCAGCCGCTTCTTGCGTCGGCCGGATTTAGAACGGGGTGATCGTGCCGGAATGTATACAGGCTATGTCGTGCCCTTGGCAAAACCATGCGCCGGTCCGCAGACAGGGCTGTCGCATATGTCGCCTTGGGTGGCTGCGCACATATTCGGCCTCATGGTTCGAGACGCGCCGCATGCGGCGCTCCTCACCATGAGGGTCTACCATTGTGCCGCAAAACTAGACCTCATCCTGAGGAGCCCGCCAAAGGCGGGCGTCTCGAAGGATGGCCGCAGGCGCTTTTCTCCCAAATGCGATTGCCCTGGGTCCGCAGGGGACACTATGCCCGGGAAGGATCCCGGGCATGACGAGGCAGCTCCCGAAGTGTCCTACCAGCCCTCCAGCACGATTTTGCCGCGCGACTTGCCGCTTTCGAGCAGCGCGTGGGCGCGCTTGAGGTTGGCGGCGTTGATGGTGCCGAAGGTCTGGTCGAGGGTGGTGCGCAGCACGCCCTTGTCGATCAGGTCCGAGACGTCATTGAGCAGATGATTCTGCGCGATCATGTCAGGCGTCTGGAACGAGGAGCGCGTGAACATCGATTCCCAGTGCACTGATACCGCCTTGCCCTTGAACACCGCGACGTTGAACTCCGGCGGATCATCGATCAGGCCGAACTTGCCCTGCGGCGCGATGAAGTCGGCGATCGCCTTGTAGTGCTGATCGGTGAAGGTGAGGCTGGCGACCAGCCCGACCGGCGGCAGCTTCAGCTTCTCGATCTGCTCCTTCATCGGCTTGGCATGATCGATCACCGCATGCGCGCCGAGATCGAGGCACCATTTCGCGGACTCCGGACGCGCCGCGGTCGCCACCACGGTGAGGCCGGTAAGACGGCGCGCGAGCTGGATCAGGATCGAGCCGACGCCGCCGGCGCCGCCCATGATGAGGAGTGTGCGCGGATCGAGGCTCTTGCCCGGCACCGCGCCGAGCCGGTCGAACAGCAATTCCCATGCAGTGATCGAGGTCAGCGGCAGCGCCGCGGCCTGCGCGAATGACAGGGATTTGGGCTTCCTGCCGACGATGCGCTCGTCGACCAGGTGAAATTCCGAGTTGGTGCCCTGGCGCTGAATCGAGCCGGCATAGAACACCTCGTCGCCCGGCTTGAACAGGCTGACGTCGGGGCCGACCGCGTCGACCACACCGGCTGCATCGAAGCCGAGGATCTTGTATTCGCCAGCGGGCGGCGCCGCGCGCTTGCGGACCTTGTAGTCGACCGGGTTGGCCGAGATCGCCTTCACCGCGACGCGGATGTCGTGGCCCTTCGGCTCCGGCTTTGCGGTTTCGAAATCAACGAGCGAATCCGCCGCCTCGATCGGCAGCGATTTTTGGTATCCGACGGCTTTCATGCCCTGTCTCCATTGGTGGCGGCGATTGCCTGCTGCTTAACTGTCGCGCTGGCCTCCACTTGGCAAGTACTGTAAATTCAGGGAACTAGTCCCCGTTTGGATACTATTGGGAATAATCCAATGAAACGGCAGAATTTCGTACGCCGGCCGGGCTGCGCGGTCGAGACGGCGCTCGACCTGATCGACGGCAAATGGAAAGGCGTGATCCTGTTTCATCTACAGGCCGGCACCCAGCGCTTCGGCGAGTTGCGGCGGCGGATGCCCGGCATCACCCAGCGCATGCTGACCAAGCAATTGCGCGCGCTCGAGGACGACGGCCTCGTGATCCGCAAGGTCTATGCCGAGGTGCCGCCGCGGGTCGAGTACACGCTGTCCGAACTCGGCGAGAGCCTGCGCCCGGTGATCGATATCCTCAAGGCATGGGGCGAGAGCCATCAGGAGCGGTTGTCCTGTGCACCGGCGCCGGAGGTATCGAGGAAACCGAAACGCGCGGCCTGAGCCGCGCAAGAGATCATAGCGAAAGCCGGGAGCAGGGTGCGGCTGCCGGCTATCGCGACGATGATCGCCGGCGATCACGCCGTGTCAGAACGCGACCTGCGTGCGCATCGCCACGGCGTCGAACTTCGAGCCGACGTCGGCGGGCGAAGTGGGCGATGCTTGCCTGGCGACGTTGCCATGCAGGTAGTCCAGCATGAAGCGGATGTTGCCGTTGACGTACCAGTTCAGCGCGGCCGTGTAGACGGTCTGCCGTCCGCCCGCGATGCCGGTTGCCGATCCGATCTGGTCATTCAGGTCGATCGTGCTGATGCGCCCGGCGATTTCCCAGGCACCCCAGCCGCCGCCGTCGAGCGAGAACGGGTGCGCGGGTTTGACACCGTTATAGGCTGCGGCGGAAGCGTTGTAGGTATGCGTCTCGCCGGTCAGCACGTAGCCGGCTTGCGCGTAGCCGCCCTGGAATTTCAGGCTCGGCGCACCGATCGGCGGCAGGCCGGTGTTTGCGCCACGATCGACATTGAACCAGAAATACTCGCCCTGCAGGATCAGCGGGCCATAGGTCGCGGCTGCTTCGACGCTGTAGACTTGCGCCCCCGACGCGTTGGCGATCGCGCCGGTGGTCGCCAGCACGGTCGGATCGATGCGCAGTTCGGGCCGATCGCTGAGCGTGACCGTCTGCGCCTGCGTCACCAGATTCCGCGCCGGCTGAATCAGCCATTCTGCGTCGGCGCCGATATGCACCGAATAGTCGTGGCCGCTGATCGGATTGCCGGCGATGCGGGCGACTGCGCCATATTGCTCGGTGCTTCCGGCCGGCGAGGTGCTCGACGCGGAGTGGATCGCACCCGTGGTCGGTCCGGTGACATAGCCGCCGATCCAGAGCTGGTCGTTCCACCAGCGGGTGCCGACGGTCGAACGGAAGTCGCCGGCCGCGATGTTGGTCGCGACGACGCCGGCCGAAGCGCGCTCCATGAACAGGATATCGTTGGAGCTCGTGGCTTCGTCGAGCGTGTAGGGCAGGTCCATGATGCCGCCTTCGATCGCCATCTTGCCGCCGAACGGTTTGAGGCCGGTGTAGCTCAGATAGGCGTTCTCGACGCCGGAGACGCCGCCGCCCGGCAACGATCCCGGCGCTGAGCCACCGAAGCCGTCCGATGAGCCACCGAAGTCGTAGATCAGCGCGTAATTCCAGTCGCTGAGGAACTTGCCGATGATGCCGATGCGCGCGCGGCGGACATTCTCGCCGCTGTCCAGCCTTTGCGGCGATGTCCCCGCGGAATTGGGACGATAGTCGTAGCCCCCGACATCCCAGTGCAAGCGACTCGTGATCGCGATGCAGTTCTGTTCGTCCGCTGTGCAAATCGTCGGCCGGTTGTTCGGCATCGACACCACGGCGCCGGACGGCGCGGTCGGCCCCTTGACCGGAATGGCCGCATTGGCGTTCGCGACGCTCGATGCCTTTGCATCTGCCGCCCTCGCATGCGCATTCGCGGCGGCCGCCGTCGCCGCGTTCGCGTTGCTCTGCTTCTGCAGCTTGTCGATCTTCTGCTCCAGCATGCGGAGCTGCTGCTTGAGCAGCGCGATCTCCGCATCGCTGTTGGCCGTTTCCGAATGTGCCGGCGAGCTGGCGAGAGCTCCCGCCACGCCGAGCGCGATTGCACCCAACCTTGTCGCACCCATCTTACGCTCCCCTGTTGAGATGAAGTCCCCACTCACCGAGCAGAGTCCTAGGAGCGTATCGTGACTGACGCACGACAGCGCCGTCCGGGCGTGCTGTTCCGCTCGTCGTATGTCTGCAACAAGCGCAGTTGCGCAGTGAGAGGACGACAATCATAGGAGCTTGGCGGCGTGCATCAACGTGTCCCGAACCGGTTTTGCACCGTTCGGTTGGGCGGCGGACCCCACCGACGAGGCGCCAGATATTGGACCGGATACCCTTCAATTGCCGTACGAACACGCCTATATTCCGGCGTTTTTCCGCAAGAGGTGAGAATGCTCCGATTCATCCGCTTTGCCGCTATTCCCGTCCTGTGCGCGCTGGCCTTTACGGCGAGCCTTGGCCCTGCCGGGGCGCAGGAGCGTCGCGTTCCGTCCTCACAGGCGGAGCTGCAGCTCTCCTACGCGCCGATCGTGCAGCGGGTGCAGCCGGCGGTGGTCAATGTCTACGCGGCCAAGATGGTGCAGAACCGCAATCCCTTCCTGGACGATCCGATCTTCCGCCGCTTCTTCGGCGTGCCGGGCCAGCAGCCCGAGCAGATGCAGCGCTCGCTCGGCTCCGGCGTGATGGTCGATGCCTCCGGTCTCGTCGTCACAAACAATCACGTGATCGAGGGCGCCGACCAGGTCAAGATCTCGCTTGCCGACAAGCGCGAATACGAGGCCGAGATCGTGCTGAAGGACAGCCGCACCGACCTTGCGGTGCTTCGGTTGAAGGACACCAACAAGGAGAAATTCGCGACGCTCGACTTCGCCAATTCCGACCAGTTGCAGGTCGGTGACGTCGTGCTCGCGATCGGTAACCCGTTCGGCGTCGGCCAGACCGTCACGCACGGCATCATCTCGGCGCTGGCGCGCACCCAGGTCGGCATCACGGATTATCAATTCTTCATTCAGACGGATGCCGCGATCAACCCCGGCAATTCGGGCGGCGCGCTGGTCGACATGACAGGCCGGCTCGCCGGCATCAACACCGCGATCTTCTCGCGCTCCGGCGGTTCGCAGGGCATCGGCTTTGCGATTCCCGCCAACATGGTGCGCGTGGTGGTGGCCTCGGCCAAGAGCGGCGGCAAGGCGGTGAAGCGGCCGTGGCTCGGCGCGCGCCTGCAGGCGGTGACGCCCGAGATCGCCGAGACGCTGGGGCTCAAGCTGCCGTCCGGCGCGCTCGTCGCCAACGTCGCGCCAAGCAGCCCGGCGGCCAAGGCGGGGCTGAAGCTGTCCGATCTGATCGTCGCGATCGACGGGACGCCCATCGACGATCCCAATGCGTTCGACTATCGCTTCGCGACCCGTCCGCTCGGTGGCACCGCGGAGATCGACGTGCAGCGCGGCGGCAAGCCGGTCAAGCTCACCGTGCCGCTGGAGACCGCGCCCGATACCAACCGCGACGAGATCGTGCTGACCGCGCGCTCGCCGTTCCAGGGTGCCAGGGTCGCTAACATCTCGCCGGCGTTGGCCGACGAGCTGCATCTCGACGCGGGAGCCGAGGGTGTCGTGGTGACCGAACTTGCCGATGACGGTACAGCGGCCAATGTCGGCTTCCAGAAGGGCGACATCATCCTTGCCGTCAACAACCAGAAGATCGCGCGGACCAGCGATCTCGAGAAGGCGTCGAAGACGGGGACGCGGGTCTGGCGGATCACGCTGGTGCGCGCCGGCCAGCAAATCAACGTGACGCTTGGCGGATGAGCCCGAAGCAACCACGCGAGACGTCCAATCTGTTCGCTGCGGCGGGAATGGAGCAGGATGCGCCGCATCCGCTCCCGGACCGGCTGCGGCCGCGGACACTTGCCGATGTCGTCGGCCAGGATCACATCCTCGGTCCCGACGGTGCGTTGACGCGCATGCTGGAGACGCGGACGCTGGGCTCGCTGGTGTTCTGGGGACCGCCCGGCACCGGCAAGACCACCGTGGCGCGGCTGCTTGCCGACGCCACCGAGCTGCATTTCGAGCAGATTTCGGCGGTGTTCTCCGGCGTCGCCGACCTCAAGAAGGTGTTCGACGCCGCGCGCGCCCGCCGCGAGACCGGCAAGGGCACGCTGCTGTTCGTCGACGAGGTGCATCGCTTCAATCGCGCGCAGCAGGATTCCTTCCTGCCCGTGATGGAGGACGGCACGGTGGTGCTGGTCGGTGCCACTACGGAGAATCCATCGTTCGAACTCAACGCCGCGCTGCTGTCACGCGCCCGCGTGCTGGTATTTCACTCGCTCGACGCGGCCGCGATCGAAAAACTGTTCGCCAACGCCGAGAGAGTCGAGGGCAGGAAGCTGCCGCTCGATGCCGAGGCGCGCGCCGTGCTGGTGCGGATGGCCGACGGCGACGGCCGCGCATCGCTCACGCTCGCCGAAGAGGTCTGGCGCGCCGCGCGCAAGGGCGAGGTGTTCAACGCCGCGCAGTTGCAGGACATCCTGCAACGGCGCGCGCCGATCTACGACAAGTCGGCCGATGGTCATTACAACCTGATCTCGGCGCTGCACAAGTCGGTGCGCGGCTCCGATCCCGACGCCGCGCTGTATTATCTGGCGCGCATGTTCGATGCCGGCGAGGACCCGCTGTTCCTGGCGCGGCGCGTGGTGCGCATGGCGGTGGAGGATATCGGGCTCGCCGATCCGCAGGCGCTGGTGATCTGCAACGCCGCGAAGGATGCCTATGACTTCCTCGGTTCGCCCGAGGGCGAGCTCGCGATCGCACAGGCCGTGATCTATCTCGCGACCGCGCCGAAATCGAACGCGGCCTACACCGCGTTCGGGGCTGCGATGCAGACCGCCAAGCAGGGCGGCTCGCTGCTGCCGCCGAAGCATATCCTGAATTCGCCGACCAAGCTGATGAAATCGGAAGGCTACGGCTCCGGCTATCAATACGATCACGACATGCCCGATGCCTTCTCCGGGCAGGACTATTTCCCGGAAGCGCTGGGCCGCCAGACTTTCTACGATCCGCCGGACCGCGGCTTCGAGCGCGAGATCCGCAAGCGGCTGGATTACTGGGCGCGGCTCCGGAAAGAGCGGGGCGGCGGCTAGGGCGCGTACTCATAAATCGCTGTGCTCCGACACCGCGGATACGCCCTCATCTGATCCCGCTGACCGGCCAAAGGCCACCGAGCGGGGGCGTCTTCCCCTCTTAATCCCTCAGCTTGCCGGATTGCGCGCCGTGACGATCCACGTCGCGCTGTTGATCATCACCGACCGCTCGCCGGCGCAGCCCGCGAAGGCGGCACGAACCGCGGCCGAGGCGCGGGCGCGGATGTCGTCGGGCTGCGCAGCGAGTGCGCGCGACAGCGGGCCGACCTCGAACGTCATCTTCACCGCGTCGTCGATCGCCGCGTCCCGCGTCGCGCCCTCGCCAAACGGGACGGAAACATCGAATGGCGCGATAGCAATGTCGGTGAAGCCGGCCGCCGTCAGGATCCGATCCACCCGCCCCCGGTCGCCAAACGAGAATGGACCGGGCGCTTCGGGATCGGGCAGCGCCGTCGGCGGGACGATGCCTTTGATCGCGCCCATCGGCAGGCGCACCCAATCGTTTTCGGCCGCGCCGCGCCAGCAGACGAAAGCGACCCGCCCGCCCGGCTTGAGCGCGCGGCGCATATGGGCGAACGCCCCTGGCGGATCGTCGAAGAACATCACCCCGAAACGCGAGAACAGGATATCGAACGCCCCCTCGGGCAGCTCGGCGCTGCTGGCGTCGGCCACCTGGAACAGGACCGGCGTATCCTGTGGCGCAAGCGCGCGCGCTCGGGCGATCAGCGGTTCGGATATGTCCACGCCCAGCACTTGGCCCCCCGCGCCGACGAGGGCGGCCAGAGCCAGACTCGACGCGCCCGCGCCGCAGCCGACGTCCAGCACGCGCTCGCCCGCCGCGGGCGCGGCGGCTTCGACCGCGGCCTGGCCGAACACCGCCAGCCTGGCGTCGAGCCGGGCCTGGTGGGCGATCCAGCGCTCCCCGCTTTGGCCATTCCAGTCGGCGACCCGACCGGCATTGTGCTGTGCCATGACATATCCTTGTTCTGATCCGTTCTTCACCAAGCCATCCGATGCCGAAGCGATCATCGTCTCCAGCGATCCCGCCTCCAGCTACCCGATCACTGGGCGCAGCGGCGACCGCCGGGCACTTCCGAGATGATGCATTTCATCCGGCCTCCAAGCGAAAGATTACGGCTTGCGCGCGTCTGCCTTCAGAAAGTCGTTCTGATGCGCGCGCACGAAGTCCTCGATCGACATCGGCGGCACACCAGTCAGCAGGTCCACATCGCCCGAGGATCGGTCGTATCGGCCGTCCCGGTGCAGCAGTGCCATCGACTCCAAGTGCGCGACCACGTGTGCGGATGCGCCAATGGATCGCAGGCTCTCCAGCCAGGGCTCCAACGGAATGTTCTTGTAGGTGATTGGACGCCCCAAGACTCTTGTGAAATCTTCGGCGACCTCGCGAAGCGTCTCCGCACGGGGACCCGTCAGCTCGTATACCTTTCCAAGGTGAGCCTCGGGATTGGCCAACACCTCTGTCACGCACCGCGCAACATCGTGGGCGGCGATTGGCGACGTCTTTTCCTCTCCGAAGGGCAACATCAGCGCGTCCTGAGCGGTGACCGTCGGAACGGCAAATCGCCGGAAGAACGCGTCCATGAAGGCGGTCGGACGCATCGTGACCACCGGCAAGCCGCTCCACTGCAAGACCTGTTCGGCCAGCCAGTGCTGCTTGTGCTGCGGGCTGCGCGCGGTCTCGCGGATGCTCATCTCCGAGACCGTCATCTGCGACATGTTGACGAATGCTTCGACGCCATGGTGTCGGGCAACCACCGCCACGTTCGTCGTAGCCTCGAGATACTTCTCGTTGACCGACATGCTGAAGTACAGGCGCTTGCAGCCATCCACGGCGCGGTGCACCGCGTCCAGGTCGAACAGATCTCCGACGATCACCTCGGCACCAAGTGCCCTCAGCGATTCCGCCCGGCCGTCATCCTGGCGGACCATGGCGCGCACCTTCAGCCCGCGCTCCAGCAGAGACTTCGTCACGCTCGGTCCGATCGCGCCAACTTGGCCAGCGGCACCGGTGACAAGGATGGGATGGGAGTGTTTCATGTCAAGGTTTCCGCGAGACCGATGCCGGCGCTCCCGCCCGTGACGAGAATGGTGTGACCGGACAACTTCACTGGCGACTCCTGGAAATGGTGTTGAATTGATCGACGGGGCTGTTCGAGGCCGATCACCTGGGATCGAGCGAGCGCTCGGCGCGACTCACGATGCCACCATGTCGGCGTGAATCGCCTCGACGACCGCCGCGGGGTGGGTCAGTGGGATCATGTGTGCAGCCCCCGGGACAACGACCGTGCGAGCGTCGAACGCTTCCGCGAGCAGACGGCTCACCGACCGCGGAGCGGCCGACGTTCGCTCTCCGACGAGCACCGAGGTCGGCACCGCGGTCGAGGTGAGCTCGGCGAGCGTGGTCCGATCGGCTGCGCTGGCGGTCATATCGAGCCGCAGCCGCGGTGTGAGCCCTGCAACTAGCGCACGGCCCTTCTCGCCCAGCGCGTTCCACGCGCCGGGGCCGCTCCAGTGCTCCACCAACAGGCAGGCGGCCGCATCGTGATCCGGGGGCGCGCGCATGAACCGATCGCAGAGGGTCTGCACCTCGCGCAGGGCGTCTTCCTCCCCGGGCACGCGCAGCACGCTGACGACCACAGGATCGACCAACGTGAGCCGCGCCACGCGAGACCCGACGGCCAGCCGCAGGTGAAGTCCGAAAAAGGCCCCGATCGAGTGGGTGACGAGGTGGAACGCGCCGACGCCCTGCATGTCGAGCCAGCCGCGCAGGTGGGCCATCTCGTCCTTTAGCTGCCACGCCTTGCTCGGTGTCGGCGACCGTCCGTAGCCGAGCATGTCGGGTGCCAACACCCTGGCGCCGTGCGCCTCCAGACCCGTGCGGACCGCGGCCCAGGAGTGGGAGCCGGTGGCGGAGCCATGGAGGAGCACAAGGGGGAGGTCGTCCGTCATCGGAGATCCTAACTTCGGGAGGAGGGAATCTGTGCTCTCAAACCAGCATCGACTGCTGGGCGAAGATGCCCGCCATCGCGCCCTGCGATGATGCCTGGGTGACCGAGGGCAAGAAGGGCGTGGTGAGGTCGCCGGCGGCGTAGATGCCGGGCATGTTGGTTTGGCGGCGCTCGTCCACCTTGAGGACGATGCCGACGGGCGTTTCCACCGTGGCGAGGCCCAGTGATTCATGCAGGCTTGCGGACGGCTTGTTGCGCGGATGGGCGAACAGGATGTCGACCGCGACATTGCGGCCGGTATCGAGATTGACGCTGGCGATATGGCCCTTGTGATGGGCGATCTCGACGATCAGGCCATCGACGACAGGTATCTTGCGGCGCGCCAGATCGGCCTGGATATCGGGCGGAATGTCGTGACCATCGGCGAAGAGCGTCAACTTGTCGGTCCAATCGAGGAACAGCCTGACCTGATTGTGCGACTGCGGGCTGGACCAGACGAGCCCCCAATGCTGGCCGGCGACTTCAAAGCCGTCGCAATAGGGGCATGGCACGATGGATGTGCCCCAGCTTTCGGCGTAGCCCGGAACATCAGGCATCTGGTCGGCGACGCCATAGCTCAGGATCAGACGACGCGCCGCAAGGCTTTCACCATCGCCAGTAAGGACAGAGAAATTGTCGATGGCGCCGGAGACACTTTCGGCCCGGGCACTCACCAGCTTGATCGCGGGATAACGCGCCAACTGCCGCCGCGCCTCCGCTAGGATGTCCAGCGGCGGCTTGTGATCGTGGCCGAGCAGTCCATGCGAGTGGCCGGCGAAGCGGTTGCGTGGCAGACCGGTATCGAGAACGGTGACCTTGCGGCGGGCACGGCCGAGTTGCAGGGCGGCGGCGAGGCCGGCGAAGCTGCCGCCGATGATGATCACGTCATCCATGGTGATGGGCTCCGGATGGAGGACAGGTCGAAACCTACCCGTTGGCTTGCACAATTCGGATACTTCATGGTATCGTAATTCGAGAATTGGGATACTGTCAAGTACTGGAATTACCGTGACCGAAAACAGCCAGGGCCGGCGCGGCCGGCCCGCCAACGAGGCGCTTGGCCAAACCATCATCGACGCCGCGCGCGAGCTCTTTGTGGAGTTGGGTTTTCAAGCGACGACATTGGACAAGGTCGCCCAGCGAGCGAAGATATCCAAGCTCAGCATCTACAGGCACTTCGAGAACAAGGAGGCGCTGTTCGGCGCGGCCATGGCGGCCGGCTGCCATCAGTTGTTTACACCACAGGCCCTTCTTGAAGGCGTCGACGGTTCGGTCGAAGACCAACTCGTGGCGGTGGGATCATCACTGCTTCGCACGCTGTTGAGATCAGACGTCCGCAGCCTCGAAGCCATGGTCATGGCCGACAAGACGAGTCAAAACGCGTTAAGCAAGCTCCATTTCGAAGCCGGCCCCGCCCATGTCATCGCCGAAATCGAGGCCCTGTTGCGTCAGTTGCACGCGAAGGCGGTTCTGAACGTGCCCGATCCTCTCCGGTCCGCCCGCTTGTTCGCCGCGCTCTTTAAAGGATCCGATCTCCTGATGATCGCACGCTTCGATCAGGCGAAAGCAGAGGACGACAACGAAATCGAATCCTATTGCCGGTCGGCCGTCGCCATGTTCATCGCCGCGCACCGTGACAACGACCAAGTGGGCGGAGATTTGCCTGCCCAAAGTCAAAAAACAAAACTTGAATCGTGCGTGATCGCGTCGGACAGCAGATCAAGGCAGGCCAGCCGATCATGAAAATCGACGAGTCGGCCACACGATCCGACTAACGTCCGCCTTGGGTCATTTTCGAAGATTTGAGCGGGGGTCGTCGTGTGGCTGATGTCCGCTTTGACCTGAAAGCGCCAAACCATCGCCAGCCAAAAGGTTGCGTTTGGCCGGACGCTCATGATTCAACTCGCATATTTGGGGCTCGAATCATGCGCTACGAACTTGCCGATTGTGAATGGGTTGCCATCAAGCCGATGTTGCCGAACAAGCCGCGTGGCGTTCCTCGGGTAAACGACCGACGTGTCCTCAATGGCATCTTCTGGGTCTTGCGATCCGGGGCACCTTGGCGTGATCTGCCCGAAGCGTTTGGCCCATACACCACTTGCTACAACCGGTTCGTCCGCTGGCGGCGGGCTGGTGTCTGGGGCCGCATCATCGACGCGCTCGCCGCTGCCCATGATGCCGCTGTCCAGATGATCGACACCTCCATTGTCCGAGTGCATCAGCATGGAGCCTGCATCACACGAAACCAGCGCCAGTCGATGGGGAGATCACGCGGCGGCTTGACGAGCAAAATTCATGCGGTGGTCGATAGCAATGGTCTGCCGGTACGGCTGGCGCTGAGCCCCGGCGAGGCACATGACGTTCGACTCGCCGGAAAACTGCTGTCTCGACTGAAATCCGGGTCGATGCTGCTTGCGGATCGTGGCTATGATGCCGACTGGATCAGGGAGCTTGCCATGAAGAAGGGCGCGTGGGCCAACATTCCACCGAAAAGCAATCGCAGCGATCCGATCTGCTTCAGTCCCTATCTCTACCGCGCTCGCAACCAGGTCGAGCGGTTCTTCAACAGAATCAAACAATGTCGTCGGGTGGCAACGCGCTACGACAGGCTCGCCGCTAACTACCTTGCCTTCGTACAGCTTGCATCGATCAGGGTATGGCTGGCTGCGCGTTAATGAGTCCACGTCCTAGTCTTACTGCGTCACAAGCCCTGTAACCCTCATGGTGAGGAGCGCGGAACGCGCGTCTCGAACCATGAGGCCCCATCTATGGCCTACATCCTTCGAGACGCCCGCTTCGCGGTCTCCTCAGGATGAGGAGATACAACACTTATGACGCAGTAAGACGAGAGCAGGATGAGATGAGGCTGCGGCCGCGAATAAGGCGGCGTTCCCTTTCCCGCCTGCGGCGCGAAAGCGTCAGTAGCACAAGCCCGCAAATACCAAATGCGATAGGCCTTGCGGAGGGGAACGCTTATGCAATTTCGGAATATTAGAATGATATCCCTGAGTTGCCCGACGCGTCAAGTTGTTTGGTCGAACGTTGCTTGGTCGAACGCCGGCCGCCGCCGGCTACTTTGCATGGGGTTGTTTTCGATATTTTGGTCGCGCCCGCTGCGACGGCCCCATAACTTCATGTTACTCCAAAGTGCGATGAGTTTTGGTTGAATCGGGTTCACCTCTCCCCGTTGTTGGGGAGAGGTGAACTGTCGACGCTGTTCCAGCTCAACCTAGTCTCATCAGGCTTTGGCGCCTCACTTCCCGTTCTTCACGAATTCCAGCACCTGGTCGGTCAGCCGCGTCTCCGTCGTGTTGATGGAATAGACCTCCGACATGTGGCTGTGCTGCGGCAGCATGAACGTGCGGGCGCAGCCGCTCGGTCGCTTGCAGGCGGCCTGCTTCAACAGCTCGAACTGCTCGACAAAGCGCGGCGGATCGAGCTCGGCCGCAGCGACCATGAATGGGATCGGGCTTGCGACCAGACCCAGCGACGAGGAGCGCTCGGCGTAACGCGACGGATCGGAGCCGTAATAGGCGAGCTCGGCATCGCCGGCCGGAGACGCCGTCAGATCGTAGATGCCCGACAGCATGATCGCGCCGGCAAGGCCGCCGCCTTTGACCTTGTGGAATTCGGGGTGGGAGACATAGCTCGCGACGTGGATCGCACCGGCCGAGTGGCCCATCAGGAAGATGCGTGAACCATCGCCGCCGCGCTCCCCGATCTTCTCCGAGACCCATTGCACGATCGTCCCCATGTCCTCGGCGCCGGCCGGCCACGGGAAGGCGGGCGCCAGGCGGTAAGTGGCGTTGATGCCGACGAAGCCGTTCTTCACCGCCCACAGCATGATGTTGTCGTAGAACGGACTGCCCGGATTGCGCTTGTTGCCCGTGACGAAGCCGCCGCCGTGGACGAAGATCAGCACTGGCCGCGGCGGCGATGCTGCCTCCGGCGTGAACACATCGAGCAGATGCCGGTCGGCGGGACCGTATTTGATGTCGCGCTCGATTTTGACGCCCTGATAGGGCTCCTTCTGCTGCAGCGGCGCGTAGAGTGCGGCGGTCTTGGGCGGATCGACCACGCGGCCGAGTTCCAGCAGCTTCCAGGCCAGGTCGTCCGGCATCGGGCTCTGGGCCAGCGCCGCGCTCGCGATCATCGTGGCCGCCGTTGCCAAAGCCGATAGTGTCAGTTTCATTGAAAGCTTCCCCTCGATTGCCGCGTGCGGCCGAACGTGGCCGACGTTGCGCTGGATTTACACCGATTTCGCCGTGACGATTCGGGGCATTTGCGCTACGCACAATGCAGGTCTGGAGCCGAAAAATCACCATGAGCCGCCGCATCAAGAGAACGATATCGCCGGGCGATCGCGCCAAGGACCGCAGCAAGGACCGATCCAAGGATCAGACCAAGGCGGGGCCGGGACAACGCAGTCGCAAGCCGGACGAGCGCAAGGCAAGCGACCGCCCGCCGTCGCACCGCGGGCCGGCCAAGCCGCCGCGCTTTACCGAGCCGCGCCGCAATCGGCAGGAGCGTCCGGAGCCGGCCGCTTCCAGGCCCGCGAAGGGCGAAAGCGAGCTGCCGCTGCCGACCAAGGTGCAGACCGTCGTGGTGACGGCGGACGAGAACAACATGCGGGTCGACCGCTTCCTTGAGGCGCGGTTTCCGGGCCTGTCGTTCTCCCATATCCAGCGCATCGTCCGCAAAGGCGAGCTCAGGGTCAACGGCAAGCGCGCCGATTCCAAGGACCGGCTGGAGGAGGGACAGAGCGTCCGCATCCCGCCGTTGCGGCTCGACGCGCCCAAGGGGGCGGGTGTGTTGTCCGAGGCCCAGACCAGGACCTTGCAGGCGCTCAAGGAGATGACCCTCTACGAGGACGACGACGTGCTGGTGCTGAACAAGCCGGCGGGGCTCGCCGTGCAGGGAGGCTCCGGCATGACGCGCCATGTCGACCAGATGCTGGAGGTGATGCGTGACACCAAGGGGCAGAAGCCGCGCCTGGTGCATCGCCTCGACAGGGAGACGTCCGGCTGCTTGCTGGTCGCCAAGACGCGTTTTGCGGCGACGCATCTGACGGGCGCTTTCCGTTCGCGGTCCGCGCGCAAGATCTACTGGGCGCTGGTCGCCGGCGTGCCGAAGCCGAAGCAGGGCCGGATTTCGACCTATCTCGCCAAGGAAGAGGGCGAGGAGGACACCATCATGCGGATCGCGGCGCATGGCGACGAGGGCGCCAGTCATGCGGTGACCTACTATGCTGTGGTCGAGACCTCGGCGCAGAAGCTCGCCTGGGTCTCGCTGAAGCCGGTGACCGGCCGGACGCATCAACTACGCGCGCATATGGCGCATATCGATCACGCGATCGTCGGCGATCCCAAATATTTCAACAAGGAGAACTGGGCGCTGCCCGGCGGTCTGCAGAACCGCCTGCATCTGCTCGCCCGCCGCATCGTGATCCCGCATCCGCGCGGCGGCGTGATCGACGCGACCGCACCGTTGCCGCCGCATATGCAGCAATCCTGGAATCTGCTCGGGCTGGAGTCCGATCGGTTCGATCCGATCGAGAACGCGCCCGAGGAATGATCGGCGCTCGGCACCGGCGTTGAATAAAACTTCGCCGACCGCAACGACGATCAAAGCGGTGTCGGACGTCGCGGCTATCGTGCCGCGCCGGCATCGGCCGGCGTGCGTTCATGATCGAAAGGGCTTGTGTATGATCAGGACCTTGCTCCGCATGGCGCTGCTCGTCGTTGGCTCTGCCGCCATCACGGTAACGGCTCACGCCGAAACGGTCACGCTCCGTGGCGGCAATCTCTACGCATCGCCCTACGCTGCGCCGCTGCCGGATGCCGTGATCGTGATGACCGACGGCGTCATCAGCGCGGTCGGCAAGGCGAGCGACGTGCAGGTACCCGCGGACGCGCGGGTGATCGATTGCAGCGGCAAGATGATCGTCGCAGGTTTCTGGAACAGCCACGTCCATTTCACGCAAGGCATCTGGCACAATGCCGGCGACGCGCCCGCGGCGCCATTGACCGAGCATATGCAGGAGATGCTGACGCGATGGGGCTTCACGACGGTCTGGGATCTCGGCTCGGACCCGCGGGACACACTGCCGCTGCGCCGGCGCATTGCCGCGGGTGAAGTCGCTGGCCCTAATATCTTCCTCGTCGGCAGCATCTTCCCGAAGGATGGTCATCCCGCCTATCTGCCGGCAGAGATGCAATTGCCCGAGGCGTCGACGCCGGACGAGGCCGCGGAGCTGGCGCGCACCTACATGACCCTCAAGCTCGATGGCTTGAAACTGTTCACCGGTGTCTACAAGGGAAACAAGCCCGTCGTGAACATGGACCCTGCCGTTGCCAAGGCCGCCGTCGACGTGGCGCATGCGCAGGGCAAGCCGGTGTTTGCCCATCCGCAGAATGAGGTTGGCGTCGAGACGGTGATTACGGCCGGCGTCGACATCCTCGCGCACAGCAACCCGACCGAAGGCGGCTACACGGCGGAGCAACTGGCGCGGCTCAAGGCACAGGGAACGGCGTTAATTCCGACGCTTTCGCTCTATACGACCATCGTTCTGATCCCCGATGTGACGAACCGCCTGGTTGCCGCAGCCGTCAACGAGCTCAAGCAGTTTTCGGAGAACGGCGGGCCCGTCCTGTTCGGCACCGATGTCGGCTTCATCAAGCTGTATGACACCACGAAGGAATATGAGCTGATGCACCGCGCGCTGTCGGAGCGTCAGATCCTGGCGTCGCTGACGACAAATCCGGCGCAATATTTCAAGGCCACGAAGAAGGGCCGGCTGGAGCGCGGATTCGACGCCGATATCGTGGTGCTCGACGGCGACCCCATGAACGACATCCACAATCTCGCGAAAGTGACGTACACGATCCGCGCCGGTCACGTGATCTATCAGAAACCGTGACCGCCGAACATACGACCCATGACTTGAAGCGCCGCCGGACAATGACGACATTCCGCTTATGATACGCTTGTTGATCACGACCTGTGCGGCGATCTGGATGGTCGGTGCGTCCGGTGCGTTTGCGCAAGTCATCCCGCCGGGCGGCTCGATCTTCAATCCGCCGCCCCCGAGGCCCCCGCCGCCGCCCCGCATCGAGGTGCCGCCAATCCCCAAGATGGATGCGCTGCCCACCCGGCCGAGCGTCCGCTCCACCGGCCGCGCATCGTTTGGAGACCGCATGAGCCGATGCATGGACGAAACCGCTGCCGGCGGCGGCTTGAGCCAGGCCGAGCGCGCTGCCTATGCGAGGTCGTGCGCCAACCGCGATTAGAGGCCGGTGGTCTATCCGAGCGGATTATCTTGATTACGTCTTACGATCTTGAGCGTGAGCAAGACTGCTCCCACTATGAGGAGCAGAAGGCCGATGACCAGCGTCCCGGTGGATTCGAATGTTGCGCCGACAGCGGTCAGCAAGCAGCCAAGGATGATTGCGACAAGCCCGCCAAGCTTCTTTGCCAGCAGAAGCTGCCCGTCGCTCGCGTGCGCTACCATGATCAACCTCACTCTTTGAGTGACGCGGCCGACGAGCCCGGTTGCCTGAACGAGTGACAGGCCCGCATCCGCAGGCTGCAATCGTACACTCGCGCACCCACCATGGAAATCCTTCGTTGTGCGCTCTTTTTGATTCAATTGCGCTCCTGACGATTGGGACAATTCTCCTTACCTAGCAGTACGAGGGAACGGGCGCGCGATCGACGCGACGATATTGCCATCACGACGGCGGAACCGCGGAATGCGCCACCGCGATGCATTTGTCGCAAAATGTTTCAACGCACCCGCCGCAGCTCAGTGAGCACGGTCGTTGACAGCGTCGCGTTTTGAGCGCCTACTTCCGATGATGATAGTGGACTGAAGCCCGTAGAGGTTGAGTTTGGGAAGGAGGAGCCGATGTGGCCGCCTTCGATCGCTGAACAAGCGGAACGGCCTTACATCTCGACGGGGCACCTGCCCGAACCCGAGATGGTGCAGAGGCTGGTGTCCGAAGCCCATCTGCGCTTCAAGTCGAACAACGAGGGCGCCAATTCGCAGGTCTATCCGGCCCTCGCGAGAGTGCCGAGCGAGTTGTTCGGGATCTGCGTGGCCGGGACCAGCGGGCGCATCTACGGCGCCGGCGACATCGACCACGAATTCTCGATCATGAGCGTATCGAAGCCCTTCGTGTTCGCGCTCGTGTGCGAGAGCATCGGCCCGGAAGAGGCTCGCGCACGGCTGGGCGCGAATGCAACGGGGCTCCCGTTCAACTCGCTGGCGGCCGTCGAGCAGGGCGGGGGACGCACCAACCCGATGGTCAACGCCGGCGCGATCGCGACCACAAGCCTCGTGCCTGGCAGCAGCGCGGAAGAGCAATGGCGGTTCATTCACGACGGGCTGTCGCGCTTCGCGGGCCGTAGGCTTCCGCTCAACGAGGAAGTCTATGCGTCGGCATCGAAGACGAATTTCCGCAATCGAAGCATTGCCCGGCTGCTGGAGAGCTACGACCGGATCTACTGCGACGCCAAGCAGGCAACCGATCTCTACACCCGGCAGTGTTCCCTGAATGTGAGCGCCAGGGATCTGGCCGTGATGGGCGCGACGCTGGCAGACGGCGGAGTCAATCCGGTCACCAGGCAGCGCGTGGTCGATGCGGCGGTCTGCCACTATGCGCTGGCCGTCATGGTCACCGCCGGACTGTATGAGACGTCGGGCGACTGGCTATACGACATCGGCCTGCCGGGAAAGAGCGGCATCGGCGGTGGCATCGTCGCGGTGTCTCCCGGAAAAGGTGGTTTCGGTACCTTCGCCCCGCCGCTGGACGCGGCCGGCAACAGCGTGCGAGGGCAGCTCGCCGCGAAATTCCTGTCGCAACGACTGGGCATGGACCTGTTCGTGTCCCAACCGGACGAGTGAGCCAGGTGCTCGAGGGAGCAATCAACCCGTAGCCGAACCGATCGCAAGACCGAAAGCAGATTGGAGGACGCGATGGCAACGCAAGCAATCTCAATCGGCGACGTTCATCAGGAAGAGCGTGCATCATGGGTGCCAATGATCGCGATTGCGCTCGGTCAGATGATCATGTCGTTCAACGTTGCGTCGCTTCCGGTCGCCATGGGGGGCATGGTGGCGAGCTTCGGGGTGCCGCCGACCACGGTGGCGACCGGAATCGTGGCCTACTCGATGCTCGTGGCCGGGTTCGTGATGCTTGGCGCGAAGCTCGCGCAAAGGTTCGGGGCGGTGCAGGTCTTTCGCGCCGCCGTCGTGCTTTTCCTGATATCGCAGATCACGATGACATTCAGCCCCACGGCCGCCGTCATGATTGTCGCGCAAGGGCTGTGCGGCGCCGCGGGGGCCGTGATCGTGCCCTCACTTGTTGCCTTGATTGCCGAGAACTATGCCGGTCGGCAGCAGGCGACCGCTCTCGGCGCGCTTGGCTCGGCGCGGGCTGCTGCTGGCGTGCTGGCATTCGTGGTTGGTGGGTTGCTCGGAACCTATATCGGCTGGCGTCCCACGTTCGGAATTCTCATCGTCGCCTCGGCGGTTGCTTTCGCCCTGAGCTTCCGCCTGCGGGCGGACCGCGGCCGTCCGGATGTTCAGATCGATCTGATCGGTGTTGTTCTCGCCGCGACCGCGATCATTTTTATCAGCTTCGGGTTCAATAATCTGAACGGGTGGGGCGTGCTCGTGGCGACGCCTAACGCGCCGTTCGATCTGCTGGGCGCTTCGCCGGCACCGATCCTGATCGTGCTCGGCATCGTGCTCGGGCAGGCATTCCTGATGTGGACGCACCGCCAGCAAGCTGCGGGGAAGACGCCGCTGCTCGCGCTCGAGGTGATCGACTCGCCGGAGGAGAGATGTGCGGTCTACGCGCTGTTCGCCGTCGTTGCGCTCGAAGCCGCACTGAACTTCACCGTGCCGCTGTACATCCAGATCGTGCAGGGACGTTCACCGATTGCGACCGCGATTGCGATGATGCCCTTCAATCTGACCGTCTTTGTCGCGGCGATGCTGATCGTCAACGTCTATGACAAATTGACACCGCGCCAGATCGGACGCTTCGGCTTTGGCCTCTGCACGATCGCGCTGTTATGGCTTGCTTTCGTCGTCCGTAACGATTGGAGCGAAATCCCCGTTCTGCTGGGGCTCGTGCTGTTCGGCATTGGTCAAGGCTCGCTCGTGACGCTGCTGTTCAATGTTCTGGTCACCGCCTCGCCCAAGGAACTCGCCGGGGACGTCGGATCATTGCGCGGGACCACACAGAATCTGGCGGCTGCGGTCGGTACGGCGGTTGCAGGAGCTCTTCTCGTGGGGCTCCTGAGCACGATCGCACTCGGCAAGATCGCGGCCAGCCCGGTGCTGACCAAGGAGCTCCAGAGCCAGGTCGATCTCGGCAATATCACCTTCGTCAGCAACGACCGGCTGCGCAGCGTGCTGGAAGGCATGACCGGAACGCCGCAGCAGGTCGAGGAAGCCGTTCGGGTCAACACCGAGGCGCGGCTGCGCGCGTTGAAGATCGGACTGCTGATCATGGCCGGGCTTGCGCTGCTTGCGGTCATTCCCGCCGGTCGGCTGCCGAACTACCGGCCGGGAGAGATACCGGGCGATGAAGCAGCAAACGAGGGCGAGCGATTGGCCTGAGCACGTGGAAAGCTCCGCCGGGCAACAATTCCTCGGACATGGCGGCGGAGCACGGCATGGCCGCTCAACATCGGGGAGACCAACATGACCACCTATGAGAACAGCTCCAATATGCTCCGCGGCCTGCCCACACCGCCACTATGGGTGTGTGCTCTGCTCGGTATCGTCATGGTCCTTGCGGGCCTTGTTATCCTGGGAGATGTCGCGCTGTTCACCGTGATCAGCACGATCTTTATCGGCTGGACGGCCATCGTCGCCGGCGCATTCGAAATCCTGCACGCGTTCTGGACGAAGGGGTGGGGCGGCTTCGTATGGCAACTTCTGCTCGGAGCCCTCTATCTTGCATTCGGAATCGTCCTGCTGAGCCAGCCGGTGACGAGTGCGCTGATCCTGACTTACGTGCTTGGTCTGTTGCTCTTGCTGTCCGGGGTCGTGCGCATGCTGGTCGGCATCGGGCATTGGCAGCAGTCCGGTTGGATCATGCTGGCATCCGGCATCTTCGGTGTTTTGGCGGGGCTCATCATTCTGACCGGGTTTCCGGCCACCGGGCTGTGGGTACTTGGGCTGCTGCTCGGGATCGACCTGCTGTCACACGGCGTCGGATGGCTGACCTACGCTTTGCAGCCTGCCGTCAGAACGGCCCGGTAAGTCGTCGATTCATCGGCGAGCGGCAGAACGCTCACGCATCAGCAGAAAATCAGAACGGTCCCGTGTGCACAGCGAGACCTATGTCGAACCCGGGCCTGGCGGAGAGTGGATATGTCGGCTTCGAGAACGTCAGGCTTCAGGATCACTGCGCTGATCGCGTCGATTGGGCTAGGTCTCCTGACTTCGCTGCCGGGGCAGGCTCAACAGGACTCCGGGGTCCTGTTCCAGAACGTCCGCATCTTCGATGGGAAGCATGGCGCGCTCTCCGCGCCGTCCAACGTGCTGGTCCGGAACCACAAGATCGAGAAGATTTCGACTGACGCGATTACGACCGATGCGCAAGTGATTGCCGGCGATGGACGGGTGCTGATGCCGGGACTGATCGACGCGCATTGGCATGCGATGCTGGTGCGCCCGACGCCGGTGGCCGCGATCTCAGACGATGTCGGCTACACCAATCTTCTTGCGGCTGCGGAGGCCACGGCCACGCTCATGCGAGGCTTTACCACCATCCGCGACATGGGTGGGCCCACCTTTGGGCTCAAGCGGGCAATCGACGAGGACCTCGTCGCAGGCCCTCGCATCTACCCATCCGGTGCCATCATCACTATCACCGGCGGCCATGGTGACTTCCGCCAGCTTTCCGAACTGCCGAGGACGATCGGTGGCATGCTTAGCCGCATGGAGAGAATAGGCGGCAGCATGGTTGCGGACAGCCCAGACGAGGTCCGCCTGCGCGCCCGCGAGCAGCTCATGCAAGGCGCATCGCAGGTCAAGCTCACCGCCGGCGGTGGAGTCGCGTCGCCATTCAGCCCGCTCGACGTATCCACGTTCACTGAAGGTGAGCTACGTGCCGCGGTGGAAGCGGCCGAAAATTGGGGGACCTATGTCGCCGTCCACGCCTATACGCCGGTTGCGATCCAGCGATCGATCGCAGCGGGTGTGAAATGTATCGAACACGGTCACCTGATGGACGACGCA
The DNA here is from genome assembly GCF_045571475.1 of Bradyrhizobium sp. ORS 86. Lineage (NCBI taxonomy): Bacteria > Pseudomonadati > Pseudomonadota > Alphaproteobacteria > Hyphomicrobiales > Nitrobacteraceae > Bradyrhizobium > Bradyrhizobium sp. ORS 86. The sequence goes on from NZ_CP120699.1 coordinate 3,353,596, forward strand.
ACAGCGCGCATGATGGCGGAGAAGGGAATATGGCTGAGCACACAGCCCTTCGTCGCTCTGTCAGGCGCCGGCGCGCTTGGACCTGCCGAGCAGGACAAGATGCGACAGGTCGTTGCCGGCACCGACAGGGTCTACGGCTTTGCGAAGAAGTACAAACTGAAGACGGCGTTCGGCACCGACATATTGTTCTCGAAGACGCTCGCCGAAGGGCAGGGAGCCATGCTGGCCACCCTCACGCGATGGTATACGCCGGCCGAAGCGCTCATCATGGCGACATCGGAAAATGCCGAATTACTCGATATGTCGGGACCTCGAAATCCGTATCCGGGCAGGCTGGGCGTGGTGGAGGAAGGTGCGCTGGCCGATCTTCTGCTGGTCGATGGCAATCCAATCGACAACATCAGGCTTGTGGAGGACCCGGCGAAGAATTTCCTGGTCATCATGAAGGACGGAAAGGTCTACAAGAATCTTCTCGTCGGCGACCGGAGCCGATAGCCCATGACGGGTCAGCGGGCCGCGCGTCCGCGGGATCGCGCGTTGCGGATCCGCGATTCCAGCGAGCGGAACCGGCGTCGGCCGCGGCCGCGCGGGCCCAAACGACGAATTCAAGGCCTGCGAGGATTTTAGCGCATCCCATCAGCTTTATTTGCCGGCGTCCCTGACATATCTTGCAGGCAAATCCCTCGGAACCAAAGCCGGCCGGCGCGATGCGCGAACTCTTTGACGAAGTTGCAGGACAATCCCAGTTCGATCCGCAGGAGGCGGTGCGGCGTCATACCCGCGCGCCCCAGCGCAAGCGCTTTTATGAGAGCGCCGGTGTCGCGAAGGCCGATGGCGGATTTTCAGTTGCGCTCGACGGCCGGCCGATCCGCTCGCCTTCGGGCAAGCCGATCGTCGTGCCGACGCGTGCGATCGCCGACACGGTCGCGGACGAGTGGAATGCGCAGGGCGAGACCATCGATCCCCTGACCATGCCGCTGACGCGCTTTGCCAACAGCGTTGTTGAAGGGGTGATCGATCGCGTCGACGAGGTGTCCGAAGACGCCGCGAAATTTCTCGGCAGCGACATGCTGTTCTATCGTGCCGGTCATCCCGAGGCACTGGTGGCGCGTGAAGCTGCGCATTGGGACCCCGTCCTGTTCTGGGCCGCCGACACGCTCGGTGCCCATTTCATCCTCGCCGAGGGGATCATGCATGTCGGCCAGCCCGCCGCCGCGATCGCGGCGGCGCGGAGTGCCTTTCCCGCTGATCCATGGTCGGTCGCCGCGGTTCATGTGGTGACGACGCTGACCGGCTCGGCGCTATTGGCACTGGCGCTGGCGCATGGCTTTCGCGACGAGGACCAGGTCTGGGCCGCTGCCCATGTCGACGAGGACTGGAACATCGAGAAGTGGGGCATCGACGAGGAGGTCGCCGTGCGCCGCGCAGCCCGGCTGGTCGATTTCAAGGCCGCGGCGAGCATTCTCCAAGCTCTGAGGCCGGGCGGCGGTTAACGAGTGGTTTAGGGCGCTCGGCTAGCCTGCCGCACGATCTTACCGGCTGGCCGAGACCCCGACATGGCAACCACCATCAACCCCGTGCTGCCGGTGCCCGTGCCCCAGGCTGCGGGGAGCGTTGCGCCGGACCTCACACTGCAAGCGGGCAATGTGGTCAACGCGCAGGTGCTGAAGGTGCTGTCCGCCGATCTGGTGCGGATTGCGATTGCGAGCCTGTCGATCGACGTGCAGTCCGAAGTGCCGCTGCAGCAGGGCCAAACCCTGCAGCTTGCCGTCCTGAACACGCAGGACGGCGTTCGCCTGCAAGTGGTCGGATCGGGTGAGGAGGCAGTCGGTGCATCGGTCGATGCGGCGAAGCTGTCGCCGGCCGTGGCGGCCGACGTTGGCACCACATCGCAGCCGAATGCTACACCGCCCCGGGCCGCGCTGACGCCGCTCGAGCGTGTCGCCGTCACGGCAGCCGTGCAAAGCGCTGCGACGGCGCAGGGGAGCCAGGGCCCGCTGTTTGCCAATCTTGCCGCAATCGCGTCGGCCAATCTGCCGCCGAAGCTGCAAGCGGCGATCGCGCAGGTATTGGCGCAACAGACGAGCCTCGACGACAATCTCAGCGGCGACGCGGTCAAGGCCGCGTTCCAGAAATCCGGCGTGCTGTTCGAGGCCTCACTCGCCTCGGGCGCGGCGCCGCCCACAGGTCACGTGCCCGACCTCAAGGCCGCCCTGATCGTGCTGCGCCAGACCTTGCAGTCGTCGCTCGCTGCCAGCGATGCTGCCCGCGTGCCCTCCGCGCCGGTGGCTCAGGAGGCGCCGCTGTCGAACCTTGGATCAGCGCCAGACCTGGTGCCGCCGGCGATGCCCGACTTCGAGGTGCAGGAGATCTTGCTGCCGCAGGCGCGCGTGCCGGTCGCGGAGGATCTCACACCTGGCGGTGCGCGCCTTGTCGGCGCGCTTGCCGACGCGCTCGACGCCGGTCCGTCGCCAGGTGGCGCGCTCAATCTGCTTCAGGAGGCCCTGCATGAGCTTGGTGGTCCGGCCGGGCCTGGCGCTGGTCCACCGGACATGCAAACCGGCGACGCCGCGCGCACCAACACACCGCCGCCGCCGTTCCGCGGCGGGCTGCCGGCGGCGCAGGCCGTGGCCGCGCCATCGATCGCGCCAGACGCGCCGCTTGCGACCGTTGCGCACCGCCTGATGGAAAACACCGATGCCGCACTTGCGCGGCAGACGCTGCTGCAAGTCGCGTCGCTGCCGGACCGGGGCGACGCCCTGCGCGCGCAGATCGATGCGATGACGCCGCGCTGGAATTTCGAAATCCCGTTCCTGACCCCGCAGGGCACGGCGATGGCGCAGTTCGAGATTTCCCGCGATGGCGGCAGCGAGGCCGCTGAGGCGGCCAGGCGGGTGTGGCGGGCGCGCTTCACGCTCGACGTCGAGCCGGCAGGCCCGGTGCACGCGCTGGTCTCCCTGAGCGGCGAGCGCACATCGGTGCGAATGTGGGCGGAACGGCCGTCAACCGTGGCGCGGTTGCGCGCCGGCGCCGCCGAGTTGAGCCAGGCACTCACCAGGGCCGAGCTCACGCCTGGCGACATCGAGATCCGCGACGGCGTGCCGCCGCAAGCAGCGCCCGCGCGCGCCGGCCATTTCCTGGATCGGGCGCTATGAGCGACACCAAGTCCCAGCTCGCGGTCGCCCTGCATTACGACCACTCCGGCGCGCCCCGCGTCGTCGCCAAGGGTAGGGGCACGATCGGCGCCAAGATCATTGAGGTCGCGAAGGCCCACGACATCCCGATCGAGGAGAACGAGGTGCTGGCCGGCGCACTCTCCAATGTCGAGCTCGGCGACGAGATTCCGGCTGAGCTCTACAAGGCGGTCGCCGAGGTGCTGATCTTCGTGTTGCGTCTGTCGGGCCGGGTGAGATAACCCCCATTGCCATCCTTTGACCACGATGGCATCAACCATCGTGGTCAGCGTCAAGAACTGTTCAGGGCCCGCCGTGATCAATCGCCGCCATGCGCTCGGTCTCCTCGCCGCAGCTAGCACGCTGCCATCGCGCAGCTTCGCCAACGTGTCCTACCAGCGCAGCGAGTTTCGCGAGGATCTCGCGCGGCGGTTCTTCGATCTCGGCACCGTCGGCACGTTCGTCGGCTACAAGGTCGAGGACTACCTGATCATCGCGAGCGACAAGAACCGGTCGGGCGAGGGCAAGCTGCCGGCCTCGACCTTCAAGATCCCGAACTCGCTGATCGCGCTCGAGACCGGCGTGGTGCAGGACCCCGACAAGGACGTGTTCAAGTGGGACGGCGTGACCCGCAGCATCGCCGCCTGGAACAAGGATCACACGCTGCGCTCGGCGATCGCGGTGTCGGCATTCCCGGTCTATCAGGAGATCGCGCGCCGGATCGGCGAGGAGCGGATGAAGACTTATGTCGACATGCTCGACTATGGCAATCGCGACATCGGCGGCGGCATCGACCAGTTCTGGGTGTCCGGCAATTTGCGGATCGATCCGATCCAGCAGGTCGATTTCGTCGACCGGCTGCGCCGCGGCGTGCTTCCGGTGTCCAAGCGCAGTCAGGAACTGGTGCGCGACATTCTCCCCGTGACCAAGGTCGGCGATGCCGTCATCCACGCCAAGACTGGGTTGACTGACAAGGCGCACGGCTCGCTCCGCTGGCTGGTCGGCTGGGTCGAGAAGGGCGACACGGTGACGGTGTTCGCGATGAACATGGACTGCAAGACGCAGGCGCAGATTGACGCGCGAATGAGCGTGACGCAGCAATGCCTCACCGATATCGTCGCGATCTGACGGGCCCTAGTGCCGCGTGAGCGAGAGTGAAACCGCTCTTATGCTGCTGTTCGGCTCTGGTCGGATCGACACGGATTGTCTGCTGCCGCGTGTCGTCAGCGACAGATTGGCGGAGAAATTGTTACCGCGTGCGGCGGCTTCGACATGATCGCCGGCTGCGCGTCCGGAAATGGTTCCGGATGCATTGCGGCTCGCTTCGGTCCATTGGCCGGAGATTGCGCCGCCACGATATTCAACCTCGCTGGCCAGATCGAAATTATAACTCTCGCTGGCGCATCGGAGCGACAGGCGAAGCTCCGTGCCCGTCCCGGCGACGTTGTAGTTTGCCCGGCAGCGCAGCCGTTCTTGCATGCCATCCGACGTGGTCAGGACGCCGCCGCCGGACCATGAGCCGGCCATGGCAAGGAAGGGCGAGGCGGGTGCGGCTTGCGAGGACGGGGCGGCCACGCACATTGACAGCAGCACCAAGCTGGCCCCGGCGAGTGTGGATCGAGACATCTTTGGCCTCCTCTGACGGTTGGTGCCCGTCAACGCAGCAAGGTTCCAAAGGTTCTTGGCCGCCTCCACCCATGCAGGTTCCGCAACGACCGCCGAGGGCGAATTAGCGCCGGATCGCTCGCTGCAGCGCCGCCGTCACCTTCGGGTCGCGGCATTGTGCGACGTTGAAGCGCATGAAGGCGGCGGCCGATTGCGAGGCGCTGAACACATTGCCCGGCGCGAGCACGACATTGTCCGCCAGCGCCGCGCGCGCCACGTCGGCGGAGTCGCAGCCTGCGGGCAGGCGGCACCAGAGATAGAAGCCGCCGCGCGGCATCAGCCATGGCGCAATGCCAAGCCGTTGCAGCCTATCGCCGACGTCGCGGCGTGCGCGCGCCAGCCGCCGCCGCAGTTCCTCGACATGCTTGCGATAGAAGCCGCTGGCGAGCACGCTTCCGATGATTTCGGTTGCCACCGCGCTCGGGCCGCCGAAGCCGGTAGCCACTTGCAGATCGACCAGGTCCTCGATCCAGTCGGCGCGCGCGGCGATGTAGCCGCAGCGCACCGAGGCCGACAGCGTCTTGGAGAAACTGCCGATCCGGATCACGCGGTTGAGCCCGTCGAGCGCGGCCAGCCGCGCCGAGGGTTCGGGCTCGAAATCGGCGAAGATGTCGTCCTCGACGATCGTCAGGTCGTAGGTCGCGGCGGCGTTCAACAGCCGGTGCGCGGTCTGCGGCGACAGCGTCGCGCCGGTCGGGTTATGCAGCGCCGAGTTGGTGACGTAGAGGCGCGGCCGCTCGGCAGACACGACTGCCTCGAAGCGCGCGACATCAGGACCCGACGGCGTGTAAGGCACGCTGACAATTCTGACTTGATGGGCGCGGAGCAGGGCACGGAAATTGAAGTAGCAGGGATCGTCGACCAGCACGGCGTCGCCGGGGCGCAGCAGGAAGCGGCAGATCAGATCGATCGCCTGCGTGCCGGAGGCGGTCAGTAGCAATTGCTCGGGGGGCAGTTCCAGTCCTTCGTCGGCGAAGCGGGCCATCAGGATCCGGCGCAGCGTGAGCGACCCGCGGGTGGCGCCGTAGTCCGAGAGCGCGGCGTCCTCGGCCCGCGCCAGGCCGCGCAGGGCGCGGCGCAGCGCCTCGGTCGGCATCCAGTCAGCCGGCAGCCAGCCGCAGCCCGGCTTCAGCGTGGCGCCATCGCTGTCGAGCGACTGCCGCGACACCCAGAACGGATCGACGGCGCGGTCGCGTTGCGGCTGATCCTTGGCAAGCGCCAGCGGTGGCAGCGCGGCGGCCGAGACATAGAAGCCCGAGCCGGGCTTGGCCCGGATCAGGCCCTCGGCGACCAGCCGGTCATAGGCTTCGACCACGGTGGAGGGCGACACGCCCATGCTCGCCGCGAAGCTCCTGATCGAGGGCAGGCGGTCGCCGGCGACCAGCGCGCGGCTCGCCACTCTGGCGCGGATCGCGTTCATCACGTCGGCGGTCCGCGTCGCCTTGCTGCGGTCGAACGGCTGCTGCAAGTGTATGCCTACCTTCACCCATACAGTTTGGCAGTATTGTACTGATCTGTAAGTGCCTTGGCCAGCCCGCGCAAGCTAACCTCGCGAGCGGAAAGCGAGGTGCGATGACCGATTCGAGAGTGGTGTCGGGCGAGGCGATGAGCAGGGCGTCGCTCGACGGCTGGGGCAGCGGCATGCTCGGCGTAATCATCTTCAGCGGCTCGCTGCCGGCGACGCGGGTTGCGGTCGCCGGCTTTTCGCCGCTGTTCCTCACCGCGGCGCGCGCCCTGATCGCGGCGGTGCTCGGGGCGGCACTGCTCGCGGTGCTGCGGCAGCCGTGGCCGAAGCGCGAGGATCTGGTGTCGCTCACGATCACCGCGCTTGGGGTCGTGCTCGGCTTTCCGCTGCTGACAGCGCTCGCGCTTCAGCACATCACCTCGGCGCATTCGATCGTCTTCATCGGCCTGCTGCCGCTGTCGACCGCGATCTTCGGCGTGCTGCGCGGCGGCGAGCGGCCGAAGCCGCTGTTCTGGCTGTTCTCCTGCCTCGGCAGCGCCACTGTGGCGGCATTCGCGATCTCGAACGGCGGAGCCGCCTCGCTGACCGGGGACCTTTTGATGGTCGCCGCCATCGTCGTCTGTGGTCTCGGCTACGCCGAAGGCGCAACGCTGTCGCGCCGGCTCGGTGGCTGGCAGGTGATCTCGTGGGCGCTGGTGCTCTCGGCGCCGCCGGTGCTCGTGTTGACGATCGCGACGCTGCCTTCGAACTGGGACGGCGTCGGCGTTCCGGCCTGGCTCGGGCTCGCCTACGTCTCTGTCTTCAGCATGCTGGTCGGCTTCGTATTCTGGTATCGCGGGCTCGCGCTCGGCGGCATCGCCAGCGTCGGCCAGTTGCAATTGCTGCAACCGTTCTTCGGCCTCGCGCTGGCCGGCCTGCTGCTGCACGAGCAGGTGCCGTGGACGATGATCGCGGCGACCGCGCTGGTCGTCGCCTGCGTCGTCTTTGCGCGAAGATTTGCGTGACTTGCTTATCTCCCCCGCAAGCAGGAAAGGGGGGCGCACCATCTTCGCGGCCAACAATTCGATTTGATCTGGCTACCCCAGCCCAAACAGCGTCGTCAGGAAATCGCTGACCGCCTGGCGCGCCTCGATCGCGGTGGTCGGATTGCCGCCGACATGCGGGCCGCGCTCGACGCAGGCATCCTTGTAGCTGAACGGCTCCCGCGTTGCCGCGTTCATCAAGACGCCGCCTTCGCTTTCCCTGATGGTGCAGTGGCGCACGGTTTGCGAGGTGGTCGCTTCCACCACCGTGTTGTTGCCGAGCAGGCCGGAATCGAAGCCGTGCGCGGAATCCGGATATTCGGTCAGCGCCACGTCGCGCTTGGCCTCTTTGAGGCGCGCGACATAGGCCTTGCAGCTCGCCACCGGATTATAGTCGTCGGGCGTTCCGTGGAAGATCCGGATCGGACGCGCCGCGACTTCGGTGTCGGTCAAATAGCTCGTCGAGCAATCCGGATAGAACGGGATGTAGGCCGCGAACTGCGCGCCGGACTTGTTCCAGAGCTTGTTGAAGCGGTCGAGGCTCGCATAGAGCGCCGCCTGTCCGCCGCGCGAAAATCCCATCAGCGCGATGCGATCAGGATCGACCCGTGGATGCTTGGCCAGGATCTCGAGAGAGCGGTAGATGTCGAGGATCAGATTGAGCCGGCCGAGCAGCGCCTGGTTCGGCCCGGTTGCGGTCAGACCGCGGCCGGAGAAGCCGTCGATCACGAAGGTCGAGATGCCCATGCTGTTGAACTGGCGCACCCAGGCATCCATCCCGCTGCCGACGCCGCTCGAGCCGTGCATCAGCACCACCACCGGCAGCCGGCCGCTGCCTTGCGCGATCCTGAGTTCGCCGCCGACCGTGACGTGCTTGCCATTGCTGTCGCCGGTCAGGAATTGCTGGTCGGAGATCGTCAGCGAGGGAATGGCGTAGATCTCGGTGCGGGCGGCGATCTCCTTCGGGATCTGCTGCGCGCTGGTCTCGATGCAGGTGAATAGCACGGCGCAGCAAAAGAGGATGGCCGTCGCGGCCAGGCGCCAGTCTGTCAGCATCGGATGCCCCCGGAGAGTCTACGGTCCGCCCTTGGCGCGCGACTACAGCAAGCGTCCGTCAGCCTGTCAATTTGTCCTTCCCGATCCGCCCGAGATGGGTGAAGCCAAAGCCTCTGGAATATTTCAGCCCGTAGCCGAGCGCGCGGTCGATCCCGATATGGGCGAGCCAGATCATCGCGATCGAGAGCACCAGCGGCTCGGCGCTGGCGAAGCCGAGCGTCATCAGCGCCACCGGCGCCAGATAGGCATGGGCCGCGTTATAGACGATGGCGCCGACCCGAGGACCGGCGAGATAGGCGGCGAAGCTCAAGTCGGGCACCAGGAAGAGCAGGACATAGACCAGCCACGAGCCCTCCCATTGCGCGTAGAGCACGGTCATCCCCAGGAACAGCACCAGGCCCTCCAGCCGGAGCAGGGTGCGCACCCCGCCGGTCGGTGCGCCGGTCTCGGCCTCGGTCGTTTCGGTCATCGCCATCTCCCCAGATATCGGAAAATCCTACCGTTTTTGCGCCCCGACCCGCCCACAAGGCGGTTTCCGGTTACGAAACGGCCGTGCTAAAGCGTCCTCCGGGCGAAGTGGGAACCGGTTCGCATCACGACAACGCGTCGGCGCCACCCTTCAGACGGTGGTCCAGTAGCTAATACGGGCGGAAGCAGATGAAAGATATCCTCGATACCCTCGAAGAACGGCGCGCCGGCGCCAAGCTTGGCGGCGGCGAGAAGCGCATCGAGGCGCAGCACGCCCGCGGCAAGCTGACCGCGCGCGAGCGGATCGAGCTTTTGCTGGACAAGGGGTCGTTCGAGGAATTCGACATGTTCGTCGAGCACCGCTCGATCGAGTTCGGCATGGAGAAGACCAAGATCCCCGGCGACGGCGTCGTCACCGGCTGGGGCACGGTCAACGGCCGCAAGACCTTCGTCTTCGCCAAGGACTTCACGGTGTTCGGCGGCTCGCTGTCGGAAACCCACGCGCTGAAGATCACCAAGCTTCAGGACATGGCGATGAAGGCGAGGGCGCCGATCATCGGCCTCTATGACGCCGGCGGCGCGCGCATCCAGGAGGGCGTCGCGGCGCTCGCGGGCTATTCCTACGTGTTTCGCCGCAACGTCATCGCCTCGGGCGTGATCCCGCAGATCTCCGTCATCATGGGGCCCTGCGCCGGCGGCGACGTCTATTCGCCCGCGATGACCGACTTCATCTTCATGGTGAAGAACACGAGCTACATGTTCGTCACCGGCCCGGACGTGGTGAAGACCGTCACCAACGAGGTGGTGACCGCGGAGGAACTCGGCGGCGCCTCGGTGCACGCCACGCGCTCCTCGATCGCCGACGGCGCGTTCGAGAACGACGTCGATGCTCTCTTGCAGATGCGCCGGCTGATCGACTTCCTGCCATCCAACAACACCGACGGCGTGCCGGAATGGCCGAGCTTTGACGATGTCGGCCGCCTCGACATGTCCTTGGACACGCTGATCCCCGACAACCCGAACAAGCCCTACGACATGAAGGAGCTGATCCTGAAGGTCGTCGACGAGGGCGACTTCTTCGAGATCTCGGAAACCTTCGCCAAGAATATCGTCACCGGCTTCGGCCGTATCGCCGGGCGCACCGTCGGCTTCGTCGCCAACCAGCCGATGGTGCTGGCCGGCGTGCTCGACAGCGATGCGTCGCGCAAGGCCGCGCGATTCGTGCGGTTCTGCGATGCCTTCAACATCCCGATCGTCACCTTTGTCGACGTGCCCGGCTTCCTGCCGGGCACCGCGCAGGAATATGGCGGCCTGATCAAGCACGGCGCCAAGCTGTTGTTCGCCTATTCGCAGTGCACGGTGCCGCTCGTCACCATCATCACCCGCAAGGCCTACGGCGGCGCCTTCGACGTCATGGCGTCGAAGGAGATCGGCGCCGACATGAACTACGCCTGGCCGACCGCCCAGATTGCGGTGATGGGCGCCAAGGGCGCAGTGGAGATCATCTTCCGCTCCGACATCGGCGATCCCGACAAGATCGCCGCGCGCACCAAGGAATACGAAGACCGCTTCCTGTCCCCCTTCATCGCCGCCGAGCGCGGCTACATCGACGACGTCATCATGCCGCATTCGACAAGGCGGCGGATCGCCCGCGCGCTGGCGATGCTGAAGGACAAGAAGGTGGAAATCCCGGCGAAGAAGCACGACAATTTGCCGTTGTGAGGAGAGGGGCGGGCAAGATGCAGGACGAAACTCCCGGCCCATTGGCTCCTACCTTAAACTCTTCTATCGGCGAAGCATCCGAGGCAACTCTGAGCGATGCGCAGGTAGCGGCAATCGAAGCGTCGTACAAATCAGCTTTAGCGCGCAACCAAGCGTTACTCGACGAAGTTGTTTTTATACTAAGGGAGCGTATTGCGGCTGCGGGGGTGAAAATCCATTCGATAGAACATCGAGTCAAAGAGCTACCTTCAATCATCAAGAAATGTCATCGAAAAGGCTCGACTAGTCTCGACGAAGTGATCGATGTAGTCGGAGCACGCGTCGTTTCCTTATTTCGCTCAGATATGTCGCGGATAGGAAAGATTGTTACTGAAAGCTTCGACGTGGTTCACGTTGACGACAAGGTGTCTCAGGATCAAGGCCCGTTGGGCTATATGTCTGTGCACTATGTCTGCAAGATTCCTTCGCGGTACAAGGGACCAAGATACGAAAACACTGCCGGCATCCAATTTGAGATTCAGGTGCGAACGTTGTGCATGCATGCTTGGGCAGCGGTTTCTCACTATCTAGATTACAAGGGTGACTGGGACGTTCCGGTCGAGTTGAAACGGTCGCTAAGTGCTCTTAGCGGGTTGTTCTATGTAGCCGACACAGAGTTTGAGCAATTCTATGCAGCCCGGCTCGACTCCAAGAAAGGGGCCGAGCAGTCAATATCAGCATCTATCGATACCGAGATTAATTTGGATACAGTAACTGCTTTTCTCAGGCGAAAGTTTCCCGACAGACAGCAAACGGAAGGTCTGTCGTTGTTCGTTCGAGAGCTCAAGCGGGCAGGATTTAAGTCGTTGGTTGAAGTTGAGCGAGACATTGATCGTGGCCATGCGGCCTTCTTGAAATATGAGGAGCGTCACCCTCCGACGCGACAGCCGTATTTCGCGGACCTTGGTGCCGCAAGGTTATCTCTAGGTTTGGCCTCCAACAAATATTATACGCAACTTAAGAAGCACCGAAAAGGTCAGCCCGATGATCTGCTCCAGTTCAGAGATATTGTAAAATAGTGCGCATAAGGGATGGATTGTGTTGGTGCGCCTGCTATCTCTCTTGTGCGGGTCGTGGGCTATTCCGGGCGCGACCCTACGGCACCGGACTTGGTTCTGATGACCGAAGACGATCCCACCGACGAGATTTCAGAGCTCGAAGAGCGGATCGAGGACCTTGCCGAGATCGCCGAGCGATGCCGGCGGATCATTCTGGGCTCCAAGGTGGCGATCGCGGCCGGGTTCGTGCTGTTGATTGTCGCGATACTCGGCCTGCTCGGTGACAGCCCGGCAGCCGCACTCGGAGCGATTGCGCTGGTGCTCGGCGGCATCGTGTCGCTTGGATCGAACGTCAGCACATTGCGGCAGACCGAGGCCGCGATCAGTGTCGCCGAAGCACGCCGTGCGCGCCTGATCGGCAGCATCGACCTGCGCGTGGTCCACGATGCGCCGCTGAAGCTGATGTGATGCGCCGACTTACGCGGAGGCGTGGAGCGCAGCGATATCCGGGACGCTCCATCAGCGCAGCATGGCTCATCCGCATAGCGCTCCGCTGATGCGGGTTGTGCGGCTGATTCCCCCTGCGACGGCCGCGCCTTCGCCTAGGCTGCCTTGTGCTGTTGCTTCATGAAGTTCGCCGCTCGCTTCTTGAGTTCGGCCGGAGGCACGTCCTCGATATGCGTGCCGATGTGCCAGTGGTTGCCGGCCGGGTCCTTCACGCCGCCGCTGCGGTCCCCATAGAATTGGTCCGCGGGCTCCATCAACGATGTGGCGCCGGCCTTAAGCGCCATCTGATAGACCGCATCGACGTTGGGTACGTAGAGATACAGCATGGTTGACGTAGCTTGTGCACGCTCCGAGGAGTCGGCGATCATCACGATGGAGTTTCCTATTTTGAACTCCGCATGCATGATCTTGCCATCGGGGCGCATCATCGGCTCGAATACCGGTTGGGCTCCGAACGCCTCTTTCATGAAGCTGATGATTTTCTCCGCGCCATCGACGACGAGGTAGGGCGTGACGGTATGGAAACCCTCTGGAACCGGCTTAACCTGTGTTGCCATGGTTGTCTCCTCTGGTTGCTTGATCCACGCAAGTCGACCCAGCCCGCCTTGTTTTGGTTGGATTGTCTATCCGTTCTTTGAACAAAGTATGACCGCGATTGTGCCGCGCTGGACGGATTGACCAGGGACGGTCGATGGGGGAGGCGCGTGGTGGCCTGCGACAAATCAACCCGACGGGCAAGATTTAGCTTCCGTCGTCTGGCAACTCAGCATTACGACTCCGCGCGTCTCGGCTGGTGGCCGTGCATCCTTCGAGACGCGCGCAAGAGCGCGCTCCTCAGGATGACGGTATCGACAGCAGCCGCGCGGCCCTAGCTCGGCGCCAGTGGCACGTAGCCGTATTCGCCAACGCCTTGTCGACGCGCCCAATCCTCACTTCATCCCCATGCAGTTCGCGTAGAACGTCGTCGTCGCCGGCCAGTCTGAGAACATCGCGCGGACGCCGACCTGTTTCGTCAAAACATCGAGCACGGTCAGGGTGTCGCCATCGCGGTCGATCGCTGCCTTCACGGACTTGTGGTAGAAGCCGCCGCCCTTGTTCAGCGGCCCGTCACGCTCCAGCGACCAGCCGATCAGATCGAGGCCCGCGGCCTTCGCGGCCCTGGCGTAGGCGGAGGGGACGATCTCGCGCTTGTCGTTCAGGGTCAGCATCGCGTGGATCGGCGGCCCCAGGATTGCGACGCCCGAGGCCTTCAGTTCCGCCATCGAGGGCTTCCAGGTCTCGGGCTTGTTGGGGTCGAGACCGGTGCGTTCGTCGAGATAGATCGCCTGCTTCGCAAAACCCGGCTCGGTCTTCACCCAGTATATGATATCCCTGAGATTGAAGCTCTGCGGAAACACGTCGCTCGCGGGGATGCCAGCGGCCTTGTAGGCGGCGAGCATCTGCGTCGCGTATTTTTCCTGGGTGTAGTCGCCGTCGAACGGCATCGGCACTTCCGGCGCCTTCAATTCGGGGACGAACTTCGCGCCCAGGCTTTTGATCAGTGCGATGCTCTCGTCGTGCGTCATCACGGTGCCGGTGGCGGCATAGAGGTCGGTGCGCCAGCGCGGCGTGCCGTTCTGATAGTCTTCCGCCGTCGTCGCATTCGGATTGAAGCCGTCCATCTTCGCGGTCAGCCGCTTGAATTCGGCGAGCGTGATGTCCGACGTGCAGCACTTCGCGGAGGCCTTCTTGCCGGTTGCGGGATCGGCCGGGCTGAACGGCTGCGAGCACTTCGCGGCAAGGTCCGGTACGGTCAGGATGTTGGTCGTGCTCTGCAGGTCGCACTGCGAATGGCGGCAGACCAGTTGGCGATCCTTCGTGAAGGTGACGTCGCACTCGATCACGCCGGCGCCCATGCGCGCCGCGGCAAGATAGGATTCCCGGCTGTGCTCGGGAAACTGGAGCGCCGCGCCGCGGTGGCCGATCGAGAAGTCGGTCTTGTGGAACGGGCCGGTGCATTGGCTCAGCGCGCGCTTCAGCGGCCCATCCTTCATCTTGTCGACCAGATAGAACGGCCGCGGCCCGATCTGCGCCTCGCGCGGCAGCACGATCCCATCGGCCGCGGCGGGCAGGGCGGGGCCGATCGCCAGCAACATGGCGAACAGGGCGGCGCGATGGCGGGCAGGCATGGGTGGTCTCCGCGAACGGGCGTTGTCAGGACGCGGATATATCATGGAGCATGCGGCGGCTGCATGAACCAGCGCCATAAGCGTCGCCACGCGTGCGCAACGAAACAAACTGTGGAGGAGCCCAATGCCTGCTGCCTATTTCGTCGTCCGCGCCACCGTCACTGACCCCGCCAAGCGGCCTGCCTTCGACGCGTGGTATTCGCGCGAGCATCTGCCTGACGCGATGAAGTCCTTCGGGGCGCAGCGCGCGTGGCGATGCTGGAGCCTGAGCGATCCGTCGCTGCACCAGGCGACGTATCAGTTCGCCGACCAGGCGGCGCTGGAGCGCGCGGTAAGCAGCGATCACATGAAGCGGCTGGTCGCCGATTTCAACCGCGACTGGCCGGAGGTGACGCGCACGCGCGATCTATTGCTGCTCGCGGAAGAGGCGATGCCGACATAATGTTTTGTGTGACGTGATGCCGCTGCCCTTGCATCACAGACGTCGCAAAAGAAAAACCCCGCGCGAGGCGGGGTCTGGTTGATCGTATCGTGCCGCGATCAGATCGGGCGGCAGCGGCCGTAACGCCAGACGAAGCCGTAGGGGCAAACGCGCGGACGCGGCGCCACCACAACCGGCGGCCTTACGACGACGGGGCCCGGAGCGACCACGACGGGGCCGCGATTCCTGATGCAACCGCCGTAAGGACCGCGATGCCAGCCGGGGCCGCAACCGCCAGCGGCCTCAGCCGCGCTCATTCCGGCGAACGCGGTCGTGACCAAAATTGCTGCTGCAAAAAGATATTTCATGTCGTCTCCTTCGATATGGGCCGGAGCCAGCGGCCCGCAACAAACATTCAGTCCCGATTCGCCGGGTCGGATCATTGCAGAACCCGTGCCCTCTGTCGCCAACCGTAACGCGCGGGGCTGAATGCGACATGAACATTGCAGCTCGCCTGCTGCGTCAGTGCGCCGCAAGGAAGCTCAGCAACAATTCGTCATACTTCGCGGGCGCTTCGAGGAAGACCAGGTGCCCGGTATTCGGAATCACCTCGGCGCGTGCGTTCTGCATCTTCGCCGCCAGCGCCTTGGCGAGATCGGCGTTCTGTCCCATCTTCGGACGCAGCGCTTCCGGCGCGTTCGGCCGGCCCGGCGCGTTGTGGTCGTCGGCGCCCATGATGAACAGCGTCGGCTGCGTGAGCAGCGGTATCTCGTGCACGACGGGCTCGCGATAGATCATCTGGGCGGAGGCGACGAACGCGTGCAGCCAGCGCGGATATTCGGCGCTGCCCTTGATGTTGAAGCGCGCATCGATGAACGGCGTCACCTGGTCCGGCGGCAGCTTCAGCGCATAATTGGTCTCGAGTTGCTTGCGATAGCCCTCCGCGGTCAGCTTGTCTTCGTGCTCGAGGATCTTCTCGGTCGGCGTCGGCGGCACGTAGAGGCGGTAGTCCTCAAGCCCGATCGGCGCGGTCAACACCAGATGATCGACGCGATCGGGATAGGCGCGGGCGATGCGTACCGCGACCATGCCACCCATCGAATGCGCGACGACGTCGGCCTTGGGGATCTGCAGATGATCGAGCAGCGTCATCGTGTTGCGCGCGAGATTGTCGAAATGCAGGTCGCCCCTCGGCCTCGAGGATTTGCCGAAGCCGACCTGGTCCGGCACCACGACGCGATAGCCGGCATCCGTCAGCGTCTTGATGACGGGTGCCCAGTAGCTGGAGGGAAAGTTGCGGCCGTGCAGCAGCACCACGGTACGTCCGTTCGGCTGCGCGGGCGCGACGTCCATAAAGGCCATCCGCAGTTGCTCACCGTCGTTGACCAGCGGCAGCATGTGAACGGGATATGGATAGGGGAAGCCTTCGAGCCCGATGCCATAGGGTTCGCGCCCGGCAGCGGAGGCGGGCGCGAAAGGCAAGGCGAGCAGGGCGGCGAACAGCGCCGCGGCAAAGGGACGATGATTCATGGAAGGCTCCGGAAGCGATGTCACGCGTTCGTGCGGGCCAGCCTGGCACGCGAGCGAACGCGCGCCGTTATTCGCCCGCCCCGAACAGCGCTGCAAATCGCTTTTCGCCGTTTCGCGAAAAGTTGACCACGCGGCTGCCCGGCGTCGCGTCGCGCGCAGCCCACTTCAGTTCCGTGAAACGGTCCATGATGGCGGCGCCCAATGTGCCCGCGAGATGGTGCCGTCGCTCGCTCCAGTCGAGGCAGGCCTTGCACACCGGACGGCGCGGATGCGTCAGCGCGTCGGCGTCGATCTGCAACTCCTCGGCCATGAAGCGCTTGCCGTCGCCGGTGAGCTCGATCGCCTGCTTGGTCTGGCGGATCAGCTTCTGCCGCTTCATGCTGTCGAGCATCTGCACGCCGAGGTCGCCTGCGAGATGGTCGTAGCAGACCCGCGCGCGGCGCAGCGCCGGATCTTTCGGCCCGGTGCGCACGCGCATGTGGCCGGCACGGGCTGCGATCCCTTGCAGGCCTTCGAGCACGTCAGCGACATCGGGATCGGTGAGGCGGTAATAGCGGTGGCGGCCCTGCTTCTCCGGCTCGACCAGCCCGCCGGCCTCGAGCTTCGCCAGATGCGAGCTCGCCGTCTGCGGCGTGATGCCGGCCTCCTGCGCCAGCTCACTGGCGGTCAGCGCGCGGCCGGTCATCAGCGCGGTGAGCATGTTGCAGCGCGCGGGATCGCCGACGAGGGCAGCGATCCTGGAGATGTCGGGTCCTGCTTTCATAGTTCGATGTTAGCCGAAGCATCGACGTCGAGCAAGCCGCTAGTGTTTTGCAATGTCGCCGTTGCGAGGACCCATCCGGAGCGCGACCCGTTGGCTCAGCAATGACGGAAACCATTGGAGGTTCCCCTATGACCATCACCGTCTTCATCCGCTACCAGCTCGATCCGTTCAAGCGGGCAATGTTCGAGGAGTATTCGCGGAACTGGCTCTCCATCATCCCGCGCTGCGGCGGCGACCTGATCGGCTACTGGATGCCGCACGAGGGGACCAACAACGTCGCATTCGCGCTGATCTCTTTCGAAAACCTCGCCGCCTATGAGGCCTACCGGGCGCGGCTGCGCACCGACAAGGAGGGCGTGGCGAACTTCAATTTTGCGGAAGAAAACAGGTTCATCCTGGCGGAGGAGCGGACCTTTCTGCGCAAGGTCGCGCTATAGTGCGTCCATCACAATAAGTGCGGAGCCATCCATGATCGCCGTGATCTTCGAAGTCTGGCCGAAGCCGGAGCACCGGCAGCAATATTTCGATCTGGCGGCTGAATTGAAGCCGGTCCTGCAAGAGATCGACGGCTTCATCTCGGTGGAACGGTTCGAGAGCATCACCGAGAAGGGCAAGTTCGTGTCGCTGTCGTTCTTCCGCGACGAGGCGGCGGTCGAAGCCTGGCGCAACACGGTCGAGCATCGCCGCACCCAGGCCAAGGGCCGCGCGCAGATCTTCGAGAATTACCGCCTGCGCGTCGCCAGTGTGATCAGGGACTACGGCATGAATGACCGCGATCAGGCACCGAAGGATAGCCGCGCGATTCACGAGGCGCGTTAGCTGATGCGCCATCGGCCAAGGCACCTTTCGTTCGCGCGAGGACCGTGCAGCTCTGGCGCGCACAAGCGCGTGTGCCTATCTCTGCGCGGCCAACCAGTTTAGGGAGAAGACAATGCTGCTGACAACTGCTGACAAGCGCGCCGCCTTCAAGAAGTTGCACGAAAGCGGCTGCTTCATGATTCCGAACCCGTTCGATGTCGGCAGCGGCCGCGCGTTACAACATCTCGGCTTCAAGGCGCTGGCATCGACCAGCGCAGGCTTTGCCTGGACGATCGGTCGGGCCGACAACCGCGTCACGGTCGACGACGTCTGCACCCATCTGACGGCGCTGTGTGCGGCCGTCGATATTCCCGTCAACGCGGATTATGAGGGTGGCTTCGCGGTCGAGCCCGACAAGGTCGCGGTCAATGTCGCGCGCGGTGTGAAGACCGGCGTCGCCGGGTTATCGATCGAGGACTCCACGGGAGACGCAGCCAAGCCCCTGTTCGACTTCGCGCTCGCCGTGGAGCGCATCAAAGCGGCGCGCAAGGCGATCGACGCCGACAACAGCGGCGTCCTGCTCACCGGGCGCTGCGAGGCGTTCCTGTGGGGTCAACAGGACATCAAGCTGGTGATCGAGCGGCTGCAGGCCTACTCGAACGCTGGGGCCGATGTTCTCTATGCGCCGGGCATCAAGACCAAGGATGACATCGCGGCGGTCGTGAAGGCGGTGGCGCCGAAGCCGGTCAATCTTCTGATTGGCGCACCGGGTCTGTCGTTGCAGGAGGCCGGCGACCTCGGCGTACGCCGGATCAGCGTCGGCGGCTCGCTGGCACGGATGGCCTGGGCCGGCGTGATGAAGGCCGCCAAGGAGATGGCCGAGAAGGGCACCTTCACCGAGTTCGCCAACGGCTATCCCGGCGGCGAGCTGAACAAGATGTTCAAGTAATCAGGCCCAAACAAAAAAGCAGCGGGCCGATCGGGTCCGCTGCTTCGTCATTCTCAATGCGCTCAATAGCTGTTCTTGTTGCCCTCCGAGCCGTCGTTCTGCTGGCCGGTCGGCTGCTTGGCAGAGGGGTTTGTAGGCTGCGCCGGCGCCGCTCCTGTGGTCATGCCGGGCTGGCTGTTCGGCTTCGGCGTCACGTCACGCATGCCCGGAGGCGCCGTGGCCGGATTGCCCGAGTTCTGTTGTGCGGTCTGTGTGGGCGGCGTCGTGCCTGCCTGGTTCACCGATGTGTTGTTCAGTCCATAGAACAGCGCGCCCAGCACTACGGCGACCGCGACGGCGAACATGGCGACTTTGGTGCCGCTGACCGGACCCTCTCCGAGTTCCGGATCTGGCTGCACCTCGTTGTCCAGACTGTTGAAGCGCGCCTGGCGACGGAGTTCCTCATCGGTCGGGTCGGCGCGCCGCGGATCGTTGGGATCGTAGGTCATTAATTGTTCCTCCGTTAGCACCCCAAAACTAAACGCGGGGGACAATGACTGGCGCCCCAGGATGTTCCGCGTCAATGTTGCAACCAGTTCATGTTGGAACCGCCGATTCCCGGTTCCTGACGCTTGTTTCATGGGGTGTTTCCCGATGTGGACCTTGCCGCCCACCGATTCGGTGCTGCACTTGCTCTCGTTCATTGCAGTTGCGGCGCAATCGATGACGGCGGCGCTGGCTGCGGGCAAGCGCAGCATGGACTGGGCCGGCGTTTGCATGCTCGGAGCCGTCACGGCGCTTGGCGGCGGCACAATCCGCGACGTGCTGCTCGGCCACTATCCGCTGCTTTGGGTTGCGCACCCGATCTACCTTGCGATCGCAGTGGCTGCGGCGCTCGTCACCATCTTGCTAGCGCGCTTGGTGCACCGGCTCAACCTCGCATTTCTCGTGCTCGATGCGATAGGGCTCGTGGTGTTCACGATGGCTGGCTGCGATGTGGCGTGGCAGGTCGACGCCTCGCTGCCGATCGTGATCGTCGCGGGTATGATCACAGGCTGCGCCGGCGGCGTGTTGCGCGACATTCTCTGCAACGAGGTGCCGCTGTTGTTTCGCAGCGAGCTCTACGCCAGCGTCTCCGTCGTCACCGGCTTGTTCTATGCGACTGCGTTCGGCCTGGAGCTGAACGACCAGCTCTGGACCCTGCTGACATTCGCGCTGGGCTTGACGCTGCGCCTGCTCGCGATCCGCTTCAAATGGGAGATGCCGAAATTCGTGTTCGATCACGAGGAGCGGTGAGGACCTATTTCGCCTGCCGCGCTTTCACGACCTCGTCCGCCGTCACCGCCGGCGCGGCATTGCCCCAGGAATTGCGGATATAGGTCGCGACATCGGCGATCTGCTGGTCGGTCAGCTTCGGATAGGACGGCATCGAGCCGGCGTTCGGTGCCCGCGGCGTGGTCACGGTCTGCGCGCCGTCGAGGATGATGCGCAGCGTGCTCGCAGGATTGGCCGATTGCAGATTGGCGTTGCCGGGCAGCGGCGGATAGACTCGCGGTGAACCCGAACCATCGAGTTCATGGCAGGAGACGCAGGCACCGCGGTAGATCTGCTCGCCGTCGCTCATCTGCGCGGTCGAAGGCGGGCTGACTTCAGGCTCCAGCGCGCCGGCCGGCAGGCTCTTGAGATAGATCGCGATCGCGCGCACGTCGGCGTCGCTCATCTTCGAAGTGGAATTGACGACCACCTCCGACATCAGGGGACCGGCATGGCTGCGCCCGTTGCGGCCGCTCTGCAGATATTCGACGATATCGTCGACGCTCCAGGACTTCAGCCCGCTGCGGGCAGCCCCGTCGAGCCTCGGCGCGAACATGCCCTGGACCATGTTGCCGCCGAACGCCTGGTCGGGCCGGTCAGCGCCGAAGACGTTCTTCGGCGTGTGGCAGGCGCCGCAATGAGCGAGACCCTCGACGAGATAGCGCCCGCGATTCCATTCCGGGCTCTTGGCCTGGTCCGGCTGGATGATGCCGCGCGTGAAGAACAGGTAATCCCAGGCGCGCATCAGCACGCGGTAGTTCAACGGCCAGCGCAATTCCGGCGGCGGCGCCCTGTTGGCGACGGGGGCAAGCGTCGCGAGATAAGCGCGGATCGCCAGCATGTCGTCGCGGATCAGCTTGGTGAAATAAGGGTAGGGAAACGCCGGGTAATAATGCGCACCGTCCGGCGAGACACCAGTGCGCAGCGCGCGCAGGAAGTCGTCGTCGCTCCAGCCGCCGATGCCGGTATCGCGATCGGGCGTCAAATTCGGAGAGAAAACCGCGCCGAACGGCGTGTCGATCCGCTTGCCGCCGGCAAAGGGCTTGGCGGGATCGGCAGTATGGCAGCTCGCACAATCGCCGGCGATCACCAGGGCCTTGCCGCGGGCCACCATGTCGTTGGACGGCTCGGCTCGACATTCGCGCGCCGCGAACGCGCCACACAACAGCAGGGTCGCCAGAATCACTGCCGTCTTTCGACGTCGCTGCCCCATCCTTGCACCGTCCGCTCCGCAAGCCGCGTTACGCCATTTCGCCGCAGGCCCGCCTTGCGACAGAAACCGAAACGGCGTTCCAATATTCCCGGCATGAAATTGCGATTTTTGAGTGCCGGGCCTCCTTGCTCAGAATTGTGCTGCGCGCCGCGAAAAATCCGACATAGACTGGTTCTAACCAGCTCGGATGACTAGCTAAAAACCGGTCGTCGCGACCAGCGAAAAGAGGGCTAAATGGGAATCAACCAAGGGCCTATCAGCCTCGACCAGAAATACACCCAGGACACCGGCCACGTCTTCCTGACCGGCATCCAGGCGTTGGTCCGCCTGCCGATGGCGCAGATCAGGCGCGATCGCGCTGCCGGCCTCAACACCGCAGGGTTCATCTCCGGCTATCGCGGATCTCCTCTCGGCGGCTACGACCAACAGCTATTCGCCGCCCGCAAGCATCTCGAGCAGTACAACATCAAGTTCCAGCCCGGCGTGAACGAGGACCTGGCGGCCACCGCGATCTGGGGTTCGCAGCAGCTCGGGCTGTCGCCCGGCGCCAAGTATGATGGCGCCGTCGGCATCTGGTACGGCAAGGGTCCTGGCGTCGATCGCTGTGGCGACGTATTCCGGCACGGCAATGCCGCGGGCTCGGCCAAGCATGGCGGGGTGCTCTGCCTTGCCGGCGACGACCATGGCGCAAAATCCTCCACCGTCCCGCATCAGTCCGACCACGCCTTCATCTCCGCGCTGATGCCCTACCTCTATCCCTCGAGCATCCACGAAATGATCGAGATGGGCCTGTTGGGTATCGCGATGTCGCGTTACTCCGGCTGCTGGGTCGGCATGAAGGTGATCACCGAGACGGTCGAGACCACGGCCGAGATCGACCTCACCGATGAGATGACGCCGTTCGTGATCCCGACCGATTTCGAACTGCCGCCGGGCGGGCTCAACATCCGATGGCCCGATGACCGCTTCGAGCAGGACCGCCGGCTGCAGGACTACAAGGGCTTTGCCGCGATCGCCTTTGCCCGCGCCAACAGGGTCAACCGCGTCACCATGGATTCGCCGAATGCGCGCTACGGCATCATGGCCTCGGGCAAGAGTTACGAGGACATCCGCCAAGCGCTGCGCGAGCTCGGCATCACGCCCGAGATCGCTGCCAAGATCGGCATCCGCCTCTACAAGATCGGCATGCCGTGGCCGCTGGAGCCGGAAGGCGTGCGCAACTTCGCGATCGGCCTCGAGGAGATCTTCATCGTCGAGGAACGCCGCGAGATCGTCGAGAACCAGGTCAAGCAGGAGCTGTTCAACTGGCGCGACGACGTCCGCCCGCGTATCGTCGGCAAGATGGACGAGCACGACAAGCGCTTCCTGACCTTCGCTGCCGAGCTCAGCGTCGCCTCATTGGCGAGCTCACTCACCGAGCGACTGCTTCGACTTAATCTCAATCCTGAAATCGCCGAGATGCTGCGCGCCAAAGCCGACTGGTTCAACGGCCGCCAGTCGACGCAGATGCAGGCGACAGCGCCGGTCACCCGCGTGCCGTACTTCTGCTCGGGCTGCCCGCACAACACCTCGACCAAGGTGCCCGAGGGCAGCCGCGCGCTCGCCGGCATCGGCTGTCACTTCATGGCGCTGTGGATGAACCGCTCCACCGAGACCTTCACCCATATGGGCGGCGAGGGCGTGCCGTGGGTCGGCATCGCGCCGTTCACCAACGAGAACCATATCTTCGCCAATCTCGGCGACGGCACCTATTTCCATTCCGGCATTCTCGCGATCCGCCAGGCGATAGCCTCCAAGGCCAACATCACCTACAAGATCCTCTACAACGACGCGGTGGCGATGACCGGTGGCCAGCGCCACGACGGCGACCTCTCGCCGCAGCAGATCACCTTCCAGCTCCACGCCGAAGGCATCCGCGAGATCTATCTGGTCTCGGAAAATCCCGATGCCTATCCGGCCGATACGATCGCGCCCGGCGTCAAGCTCTATCATCGCGACGAGCTCGAAAACGTCATGAAGATGTGCCGCGAGTACAAGGGCACGTCGGCGATCGTGTTCGTGCAGACCTGCGCGGCCGAGAAGCGCCGTCGCCGCAAGCGCGGCCTGATGGAGGATCCGCAGCGCCGCGTGCTGATCAATCCGGCGGTCTGCGAAGGCTGCGGCGATTGCTCGGTGCAGTCGAACTGCATCTCGGTCGAGCCGCTGGAGACGGAGCTCGGGCGCAAGCGAACCATCAATCAGTCGACCTGCAACAAGGATTATTCCTGCGTGAAGGGTTTTTGCCCGTCCTTCGTCACGGTCGACGGCGGCAAGCTGAGGCGCCGCGCGCCGCCCGATCTCGGCACGATCGGCGGCCTGCCGGAGCCGGCGTCGAAGCCTGCGCTCGACCGGCCCTACAACATCGCGGTCGGCGGCGTCGGCGGCACCGGCGTGTTGACGATCGGCGCGTTGCTCGGCATGGCCGCTCACATCGAGGGCAAGGCCAGCATGATCCTCGACATGTCCGGCCTTGCGCAGAAGGGCGGAGCGGTGCTCAGCCACGTCCGGCTCTCCGAGCACACCGCAGACGTGACCTGCTCCCGGATCGTGACCGGCACGGCCGATCTCGTGCTCGCCGCCGACGAAGTGGTGGCGGCTTCGAAGGACACCATCACGCTGTGCGATGCGAGCCGCACCGTCGGCATCATCAACAGCCACGTGATCCCGACCGCGGATTTCATCCTGAACCGCGATTTCAACTTCCAGACCCGCAAGGTCAACAGCGTGCTGGAGACCGAGCTGCGCAAGGACTCCACCTTCTTCGACTTCACCAAGCCGGCCGAGGCACTGCTCGGCGACAGCATCGCCACCAACATCATGATGCTGGGCTTCGCCTATCAACGCGGCTTGCTACCGCTGTCGGCGGAGGCGATCGAGAAGGCGATCGAGGTCAATGGCGTCTCGATCAAGATGAACACGCAGGCGTTCGAACTCGGGCGGCTCGCCGCCGCCGATCCGGCGCGCCTCGCCGCGATGCTGAAAGACCAGGACGATGTCGTGCCGCCGAAGACACTGGAGGCGATGTCGCTCGACGAAATCGTCACCCATCGGATGGCGCTGTTGACCGGCTACCAGAGCTCGCGCCTGGCGAAACGCTATCGGAGGCTGGTCGACCAGGTCCGCGAGGCCGCGACCAAGGGCGGTTATGGCGAGGCGCTGCCGCGCGCCGTCGCAATCAACTACGCCAAGCTGCTTGCCTACAAGGACGAGTACGAGGTGGCGCGCCTGTTCACTGACGGCCATTTCGAGAAGCAGTTGCGCGACCAGTTCGAGGGCGAGTTCAAGTTCAGCTTCAATCTCGCGCCGCCGATCCTCGGCGGCGGTCTCTATGCGAAGGGCCGGCCGAAGAAGCGCACGTTCGGCGCCTGGATGATGTCCGTCTTCAAGGTGCTGGCGAAATTCCGCTTCCTGCGCGGCACGCCGCTCGACATCTTCGGCTACAACGCCGATCGCAAGCTCGAACGCGATTTGATTGTAGGCTACGAGAAGGACGTTGCGACCGTGCTTGGTTTGCTATCGCCGCTCAATCACGACATCGCTGTCGAATTGCTGTCGCTGCCCGATCGTATCAGGGGCTACGGCCCGGTGAAGGAGGAGGCGATCAAGGAGGCAAAGGTTCGCTACGCGCAACTCGCAGCCGACCTCGCCAACCCACCGCCGGCACCGCGACAGATGGCGGCGGAGTAGGCTCGCCGCATCTTCAGCGTCGTCCCGGGCAAGCGAAGCGCGACCCGGGACCCATAACCACAGGGTTGCGTTGTTGGAGCGAGCCGCGGCTCCAGTGTCGCGCAACAATGAACAGCGGTGGTTATGGGTCCCGGCTTTCGCCGGGACGACACCTGTTTTGAGGCGCGCATATTGTGCGCTCATCGTAGTCTCGCCTGACGGAATATTTCCGCGCTTGCCAAGGTCGCGCGAGCAGTTCAGAAAAACGCTGGACGATTAAGAGACGCCAGCGGAGAACGATTTGACCATCAAGGGCAAAGCCTACATTGCCGGGATCTATGAACATCCCACCCGGCACGCACCCGACAAATCAACTGCACAGCTTCACGCCGAGGTCGCCAAGGGTGCGCTCGAGGACGCCGGGCTCACCAAGGACGATATCGACGGCTATTTCTGCGCCGGCGACGCACCGGGCGGGCTGTGGCCGATGGTCGATTATCTCGGCCTCAACACCAAGAAGTTGCGCCACGTCGATTCCACCGAGACCGGCGGCTGTTCCTATCTGATCCATCTCGGCCACGCCGCTGAAGCGATCGCCGCCGGCAAGTGCTCGGTCGCCTTGGTCACGCTGGCGGGCAAGCCGCGCACCGGCCCGATGCCGCCGCGCGCCGCCGGCGCCGAGGTCGATTTCGAATCCGCCTACGGGGCTACCACGCATAATGCCTACGGCATGTGTGCCATGCGCCACATGCACGACTACGGCACCACCTCCGAGCAGCTCGCCTGGATCAAGGTCGCGGCCTCGCATCACGCGCAATACAACCCGCATGCGATGTTGAAGGAGGTCGTGACGGTCGAGGACGTCTTGAACTCGCCGATGATCTCCGACCCGCTGCACCGGATGGATTGCTGCGTCGTCACCGACGGCGGCGGCGCGATGATCGTCACCACGCCCGAGATCGCAAAGAGCCTGAAGAAACCGTTGGTGCGGCTGATCGGCCATGGCGAGGCGATGAAGGGGCCGCGCGGCGGCAAGGATCTCGACCTGACGTACTCCGCCGGCGTGTGGTCCGGTCCGCGCGCCTTTGAAGAGGCCGGCGTGACGCCGAAGGACATCAAATACGCCTCGATCTATGACAGCTTCACCATCACCGTGCTGATGCAGCTCGAAGACCTCGGCTTCTGCAAGAAGGGGGAGGGCGGCAAGTTCGTCGCCGACGGCAACCTGATCTCGGGCGTCGGCAAGCTGCCGTTCAACACCGATGGTGGCGGTCTGTGCAGCAACCATCCCGTCAACCGCGGCGGCATGACCAAGATCCTCGAGGCTGTCCGTCAGCTACGCGGCGAGGCGCATCCGAAGGTGCAGGTGAAGAACTGCGACCTCGCGATCGCCCACGGCACCGGCGGTCTGCTCGGCGTTCGCCACGCCGCCTCAACCTGCATTCTGGAGCGTGCGTGATGTCTGAAGCCAAGAAGTACAATGCCCCGGTGACCAACCCGGAAACTGCGCCGTTCTGGGAAGCAGCCAAGGCGGGCAAGTTCATGATCAAGCGCTGCAACACTTGCGGTGAAGCCCATTATTTCCCGCGCGCGATCTGCCCGTTCTGCTTCTCCGACAAGACGGTGTGGGAGGAGTCGAGCGGCGAGGCGACAGTCTACACCTACAGCCTGATGCGGAAGTCGCCGACCGGGCCCTACGCGATCGCCTATGTGACGCTGAAGGAAGGTCCGTCGTTGCAGACCAACATCGTCGATTGCGATCTTGAGAAGGTGAAGATCGGCCAGAAGGTGAAGGTGGTGTGGAAGCCGACCGATGGCGCACCGCTACCGTTCTTCACGCCGGCCTGATGTTACCCTCTCCCCTTGTGGGAGAGGGTGCCTTCGCTGCAAGCGAAGGCGGATGAGGAGTCTCTTTCCGCGAATAGAATCTCTCTGCGGCGCGAACCCCTCACCGAAGCGAGTTTGTGATGAGCGTCGGTGTAGCCCTCTCCCGCAAGGGGAGAGGGCGCTTCAACGAGCACCGTCGGAAAGAAGTTCGGGGAGAAAACAACAATGCCGATCGTGTATGAACAGCTAATGGCCCTGAAAAATCTCGGCCAGAAATACAGCTACACTGACCGCGACGTGATGCTCTACGCCTATGGCATCGGACTGGGTGCCGATCCGATGGACGAGAAGGAGCTCGCCTTCGTCAACGAGGGCACGCTGACTCCGCGTCCGCTCAAGGTGGTGCCGACCTTCGCGTCGGTCGCGGCGTGGGGCGCCGGTCCCGGCGACATGAATCTCAACCGCGTGATGGTGGTCGACGGCGAGCGCGACATCACCTTCCACAAGCCGTTCGCGACCGCGGCCCACATCACCGCCGATTCAACGGTGCTCGACGTCTTTGACAAGGGCAAGGATAAGGGCGCTGTCATTCGCCACCAGACCGTGCTGAAGGACGAGAAGGGCGAGAAGCTGGCCACGCTGGTCGCCTCGCGCTTCGCCCGCGGCGATGGCGGGTTTGGCGGGCCGTCAGACGGCCAGCCCGAGCCGCATAAGGTGCCGGAGCGCGCGCCGGACAAGGTCGTCGACATCACGACGCGGCCCGACCAGGCGCTGATCTATCGTCTGTGCGGCGACCGCAATCCGCTGCACTCCGATCCGGAATTCGCCAAGAAGGCGGGCTTCCCGCGGCCGATCCTGCACGGCATGTGCACCTACGGCATCACCTGCCGTGGCGTGCTGCAGACCTATGCCGACTACGATCCGTCCGCCTTCAGGCAGCACGCGGCGCGGTTCTCCTCGCCGGTGTTTCCCGGCGAGACCGTGACCATGGAACTGTGGAAGGACGGCAACGTGGTGTCGTTCGAAGCCAAGGTGAAGTCGCGAGGCGTCACCGTGATCAAGAGCGGCAAGACGGTGCTGGCGTAGGCAACGCGTCGCGGCCGTCGGCTCCCTCGCCCCGCTCTTGCGGGGAGAGGGTGGGGTGAGGGGCGCCTCCGCGAAGCTGATGTCGCGGATGGTCCTGTACCCCCTCACCCGAAATTCGCTGGCGCGAATTCCGACCGCTCCCCGCGGCCGGGAAGAGGTGAAGAAGACGAAGCAAGGGAGAAACAACCATGGGATTGCTCGACGGCAAGGTGGCGCTGATCACGGGCGCCGGCGGCGGATTAGGTGAAGCCTACGCGAAGCTGTTCGCGCGCGAGGGCGCGGCGGTGGTGGTCAACGACCTCGGCGGCCCGCGCGACGGCTCGGGCTCCGACAAGTCGATGGCGCAGAAGGTGGTCGACGCGATCAAGGCCGAGGGCGGCCGCGCGGTCGCCAACGGCGCCGACATCTCGACCATGGCGGGCGGCCAGTCGGTGTTCGACGACGCCATCAAGAATTTCGGCCGCGCCGACATCCTGGTCAACAACGCCGGCATCCTGCTCGACGAGACCTTCCACAAGGCCAAGGAAGCGAATTGGGACAAGGTGATGAAGGTGCATCTGAAGGGCACCTTCTGCTGCACCCAGCCGGTGTTCAAATGGATGCGCGACAATGGCGGCGGTGTCATCGTCAACACCTCGTCCACCTCTGGCCTGATCGGCAATTTCGGTCAGACCAACTACGGCGCCGCCAAGGGCGGTATCTGGGGCCTCTCCAACGTACTGGCAATCGAAGGCCGCAAGTACAACATCCGGATCTGGACGCTGGCGCCGGGCGCCCTGACCCGCATGACCGCAGACCTGCCCCGCTACAAGGAGAATCCGGGCGCGGCGCTCGGTCCGGACGGCATTGCGCCGGCGGTGCTGTACATGGTCAGCGACTTGTCAGGCGATCAGACCGGCAAGGTGCTCGGCGTCTCGGGCCCGCGCGGCGTCCGCGAGATGCGGATGATGGAAATGGAGGGCTGGAAGCCGCCCTTTACCGGCTGGAAAGCCGAGGACATTGTCACCCATGCCAAGGAGATCTTCTTCTCTGAGGAGCAGATCAAGATGGGCGCGCGGCGGTTTTAGGTGCTACACGTCGTTCCGGGGCGATGCGCCAGCATCGAACCCCGATGCGCAATTGCGCATTGTGGAACTTCGAGTTCTCGCTTCGCGAGCCCCGGAATGACGACAGATGATAGAGGCATCCATGAAGCTCACCGCCCAAGCCGCAGGAACCTTCGCGATCGCGCCGACCCCGTTCCATGACGACGGTCGCATCGACGAGACATCGATCGACCGGCTGACCGATTTCTACACCGAGGTCGGCTGCGACGGCGTCACGGTGCTCGGCATCCTGGGCGAGGCGCCGAAGCTCGATGCCGCCGAGGCCCAGCAGGTCGCGCTGCGCTTTGTGAAGCGCGCCAAGAAGCTGCAGGTGATCGTCGGCGTCTCCGCGCCAGGGTTTGCCTCGATGCGGTCGCTGGCGAAAGCCTCGATGGATGCGGGCGCCGCCGGCGTCATGATCGCGCCGCCGCCGAACCTCCGTACCGACGACCAGATCATCACCTATTTCAAGCAGGCGCAGGACGCGATCGGCGACGACATTCCCTGGGTGCTGCAAGACTATCCGCTGACGCTGACCGTCGTGTTCACGCCCGCCGTGATCCGCAAGATCGTGATGGATAGCCCATCCTGCGTGATGCTCAAGCACGAGGACTGGCCGGGCCTGGAGAAGATCTCGACGCTGCGCAACTTCCAGAAGGACGGCTCGCTGCGGCCGCTGTCGATCCTGGTCGGCAACGGCGGCCTGTTCCTCGATTTCGAGATGGAGCGCGGCGCCGACGGCGCGATGACCGGCTATGCCTTCCCGGAGCTTCTGATCGACGTCGTCAAGCTCTCCAAGGCCGGCAAGCGCGATGCCGCGCACGACCTGTTCGATGCGCATCTGCCGCTGATCCGTTACGAGCAGCAGCCCGGCGTCGGCCTGACCGTGCGCAAATACGTGCTGCAGAAGCGCGGCATCATCGCCTCGAGCGCCCAGCGCAAGCCGGGTGCGGTGATCACGCCGCAGGCGAGGGCGGAAGTCGATTATCTGTTGTCGCGTGTCGCCCGCGTCGACGGCCGCGCCAACCTGCAACCCCAATCCAGCGCTGCGGGCTAACCCTTCATGACCGAAATCGTCGCTCCGCGCCCTGCATCGACTGTGTTGCTTCTGCGGGACGCTGTACCGTCCCGCGGAATCGAAATCTTCATGATGGTCCGCCATCACCAGATCGAGTTCAACTCGGGTGCGCTGGTGTTTCCGGGCGGCAGCGTCGACCGGAACGACAAGGAGATCGCTGCGAATCCTGCGCTCTATTCCGGTGGCGCGGGGCTCGATCCCGATGCGCTCGGTTTCCGCATCGCCGGGATCCGCGAGACTTTCGAGGAAAGTGGCATCCTGCTGGCGCGGTCGAAAGGCTCGAAGGAACTGGTCGATGCGAAGCGGGCGAGCGAGCTCGCGCTGGCCCATCGCGGTGATCTGAACGAAGGCAAGATCACCTTCCAGACCATCCTGGCCGACAACGGCCTGGTGCTGGCGCTCGACGCGCTCGTGCCCTATGCGCACTGGATCACGCCGGAGGGCATGCCGAAGCGCTTCGATACCTGGTTCTTCCTCGCCGCCGCTCCTCCGGAGCAGCTCGGCGCCCATGACGGCAAGGAATCGACCGATTCGATCTGGGTGTCGCCGCGCGAGGCGCTGGAGGGCGGCGAGACCGGCCGCTTCAAGCTGCCGTTCCCGACCACCCGCAACCTGATCCGGCTCGGCAAGCAGGCCAGCGTCCAGGGCGCGCTCGCCGATGCGGAGGGCATGGCGATCGTCACGGTGATGCCGGTGATGACCAAAACCGCCACCGGCCGCCAGCTCCGCATCCCCAAGGAAGCGGGCTATGACGGCGAGGTCTTCGAGGTCGGCACGACGGGGTAGTTCCGTCGTCCCCCGCAGCCTCATACTTCGGCCAATACCGAAGGGTCGTCGCGCGCCTGTGCGGGTGCCGGATTGGACCAAAGTGCTTCGGCAGCGTGACGCAAATCACCTTCGGTCACGCGGCCGGCTTGTTGATCGGCCGTCGGCCTGTTCCCCAAAGCACGTAATTTCCCGTATATTGCGGCCGGACTGGACCCCGGCCTCGATGACATGACAGCAGAACTGCCGCCGAATTCGCAAGCGCCGCGAGCGTTCTCGCTGTCGATTGGCCAGCTCACGTTCGGCAGCTTCCTGCTGGTGCTGGCTGTAATCATCATCACATCCACCGCGAGCGTGGTCGCGATCCGTCACATCGACGCGACCTTTGCCGAGCTGCAGCGGCTGCAAAGCGTCGGCGACATCGCCGAGGACATCGACCGGCGCATGAACGAGCTGCGGCTGGCGGCGCGGGACTTCGTCACCGAACCGGGCAGCCAGTCGGCGCAGGTCGCGGACGCGGCGCAATCGCTGAGCGAGATCCTGAAGAAGACCCGCATCGAGCTCGCCCCCGAGCAGCAGGACATGATCGACGGCGTCACCCAGCGGCTTGCGACATATCGCAGCGGCATCGAGCGTATCTCGGCGCTGCTCAGCAGCCGCGCCGAGCTGATCGCCGCGCTGCCGCCGCTGCGCGACACCTTCGACAAGGCGATCGCCGCGAGCTCCGATCCGATGACCGCGGCCGAGCTGTCGCAAATCCAGAGCCGCATCGGCACCGCGCTCCTTGCGCATAATACGTCGGCGGCCGAGCAGGGCGCGCGGAGCATGCGCGCGATGACCATTGCCGATCCGGCGCTGCGGGCCGCCGTCGACAAATACGCCGAGGCGATCGGCGCGATCTCGGTGCGCGAGGGCCAGATCGCCGACATCGACAGGGAGGTGCTCGGCGAAGAGGGGCGGCTGATCCAGCGCGTCACCGAGCTGTTGCGCGAGCTCAGCGCGCGGCGCGGGCACGTGCTGTCGCGGGATTTTGCCCGCACGCTGGCGGAGGCGAAATGGCAGAGCATCGTGCTCGGCACGGCGGGCGTTCTGATCGGTCTGTTTGCGGCGGTGCTCGTGGTTCGCCGCACCGTGCGGCCGCTCGCCAGGATCGCCGGCTCAATCCGCAAGGTCGCAGGCGGCGAGAAGAGCGCATTCATCCCGGGCGCCGATCTCGACAACGAGATCGGCGATATAGCGCGCGCCGCCGAAGTGTTCCGCCAGACACTCGTCGACGCCGATAGCGCCCGCGAGGCCGCATTGCGTGCCCTTGCCGAGCAGCGACTCGCCGAGGAGAGCTACCGCAAGCTGTTCGAAGCCTCGGTCGAGGGCATCTATGTGACGACGCCGGGTGGCACGCTGCTCAATGCCAACCCGGCGCTGGCGCGGATGATGGGCTACGCTACCCCGCAGGACCTGATCAACGGCATCGACGATATCGCCTCTGCCGTCTATGTGGATCGGGCGGCCCGTGCGCGATATCAGGAGCTGATGCAGCGCGACGGCATGGTGCGCGACTACGAGTATCAGGTGCGCTCCCGCGACGGCACAGTGTTGTGGCTGTCGGACTCGGCGACTGCCGTGCACAACGAGGCCGGCGAGGTGATCCGCTACGAAGGCACGGTGCGCGATATCACCGATCAGAAGCGCGCTGAGGACGCGATCGCCGAGGGCCGGCGCCTGCTGCAGATGGTCATCGACACCGTGCCTGCGGTCATCAACGTCAAGGACCGCAACCTGCGCTACGTGATGATGAACCGCTACATGGCCGGCATCTTCGGCATCGAGCCGCAGGACGCGATCGGCCAGACCACCGCCGAGCTGATGTCGCGCTACGGCGCCGCCAAGACCGACGAGAACGACAAGCGCGTGCTGTCAGCGCGCCGCGAGCTCGGCTTCTACGAGGAGGAGTACGAGGATTCCGCAGGCAATATGCGGCAATGGCTGGTCAACAAGCTGCCGATCCTGGGCGCGCAGGGCGAGATCGAGAACATCGTCACCGTCGCGCTCGACATCGGCGAACGCAAGCGCTCCGAGCAGGAGATGCGCAAGGCGAAGGATTCCGCCGAAGCCGCGCTGCGCAATCTGCGCGAGACCCAGAACTCGCTGATCGAGGCCGAGAAGCTTGCCGCGCTCGGGCGGCTGGTGGCCGGCGTCGCGCATGAGGTCAACAACCCCGTCGGCATCAGTCTGACGGTGGCGTCCGCGCTCGAACGGAAGACCGCGAACTTCGCGAGCCAGGTCGAGCGCGGCGATCTGCGCCGTTCCAGCCTCAACGAGTTCCTGGAAACAGCCCGCGATGCGTCCTCGCAGCTCGTCGCCAATCTCAACCGCGCCGCGGAGCTGATCCAGTCGTTCAAGCAGGTCGCCGCGGATCGCAACTATTCGGACCAGCGAACGTTCGATCTCGGCGATCTCACCGAGCAAGTGGTGATGAGCCTGCGGCCCGGCCTGCGCAAGCACAATCTGACCCTCAACGTCGATTGCGAGCCGAGCCTGATCATGAACTCCTATCCCGGACCGTACGGCCAGGTGTTGACCAATCTGTTCCTCAACTCGGTCGCACATGCGTTTCCGGATGGCAGGGCCGGAGACGTCGATATCCAGGTGCGTGCGTTGGGCAAGGACCATGTCGAGGTGATCTTCGCCGACGATGGCTGCGGCATGAGTCTGGACGTGCGCCGCCGCGCCTTCGATCCGTTCTTCACGACCCGGCGCGATCAGGGCGGCACCGGCCTTGGCCTCCACATCGTCTACAGCATCGTCACCACGCGCCTCGGTGGGCGGCTGCATCTCGATTCAGAACCCGGCCGGGGCACGCGCATCCAGATCATCCTGCCCCGCGTCGCGCCGCTGGAGCAGGCGGCGGAGTAGATCGATATTGGATCAGTATCGATCGATGCCGGAAGGGAATTGGACGGTTGCTGACAACGCCCGTACCGCTCCCCCAATCGACCTTCGATCAGTGGGCGATAGCAGCAGGGAGGGACGACATGATCTCGCGTCGCAACGTGATGGCCGGCATCGGCGCCGGCGTGGCAAGCGCGGTCACCGGCCGCGCGATGGCGCAGTCGTTCTCGTTCAAGCCCAATCAGCGCTATCCAGATCCGGCCATCGAGATCCTCGATCCGAGCTTTGCGAAATACCGGCTCTACAGCAGCACGCTGGAGCAGGTTGCCACCGGCATGCGCTGGGCGGAGGGGCCAGCCTATTTCCCCGAGGGCGGCTATCTCCTGTTCAGCGACATTCCCAACAATCGCATCATGAAATACAGCGAGAAGGACGGCAGTCTCAGCGTCTTCCGCAGTCCCGCCAATTTTGCCAACGGCAACACCCGCGACCGTCAGGGCCGGCTCGTCACCTGCGAGCATTCCGTGACACGGCGGGTCACGCGCACCGAGAAGAACGGCAAGATCACCGTGCTCGCCGACAGCTTCGAGGGCAAGCGGCTCAACGCGCCCAACGATATCGTGGTGAGGTCGGACGATACGATCTGGTTCACCGATCCGGTGTTCGGCATCGCCGGCGAGTGGGAAGGCTTCAAGGCCAAGCCCGAACAGGCCAACACCAATGTGTTCCGCATTGGCACCGACGGCAAGCTGACGGCGGTCATCACCGATCTCGTCAATCCCAACGGGCTTGCGTTCTCGCCGGACGAGAAGAAGCTCTATGTCGTCGAATGGAAGGGCACGCCGAACCGCAGCATCTGGAGCTACGACGTCAATGCGGACGGCACGGTCGGCAACAAGTCGAAGCTGATCGACGCTGTCGATCAGGGCTCACTGGACGGCTTCCGCGTCGATCGCGACGGCAACCTCTGGTGCGGGTGGGGAAGCAATGGAACGCTGCAGTCCGAGCCGACCGACGTCAACGGCCGCAAGGTCTATCAGCTCAAGGGAAAGCCCGAGGATCTCGACGGCGTGATGGTGTTCAGCCCCCAGGGCAAACCGCTCGCCTTCATTCGCCTGCCTGAGCGTTGCGAGAACCTGACGTTCGGCGGCCCCAAGAACAACCGCCTCTACATGGCGGCCTGTCACTCGATCTACGCCCTCTACGTGGAGGCGTACGGCGCGACGTGAGGCGTCGGCCGGCTGCGCCCGGCCTAATTGATATCCGTGAGCCTATGCAGTGTCGCACTGAAGATCAGGCTTGCCTTGCCGACCAGTGCGGTTCCGCTCATGGTCGCGCGCGTGTCGGTGAAGGTGCCGGAGACGCCTATTCCGACCGGCGCGGGGCCTCCGAATAGCGGGTTGTCGGTATCGCGCGGCGTGGTGTGGCGCTGCACCAGGACCTCGCCTCTGAAGACGTCGCCTTTCACCGTGTAGGTACCGGTGTAATAGAGATAGGCGTCACCGCCGAAAATCTGGCCGTCCCGGAAGAGAATCACGCCGCTGCCCTTGCCGACGCGCCCGTCCAGCAGGGTGACGTGGATTGAGTACAGCCCGTTCTTCATGACGTCCCGTTTTGCCGGCCGCCGCGCCCACGGAAACCAGTCGGTTTTTTATGCCAAAGCGCGCAACCTCGCGCAACGCGGCAGGTTAATTCAGGGGTGGCCTGCGTTGGCGTGAACCCTCGGTTCCTGCCAGTCGGTGTGACAGCGCCATGACAGCGGACCGTGCGCGTGAATCGAACTGGCCCGCGAAATGCATGGCTCTGGTTGCACTGGCCGGTAGTGCTGGAGCAAGAGACATATGACAGATTGGATTGAAGCCGGCGGCCCTTCGGCGCGCTCATGCAAGGTCTCTGGAAGTTCGGTCCGTCATCGGGCGGTCCGTGTGACGACGTCACTTTGCCTTGGTCTTCTGGCGCTCCTGTCGGTGGCGACTGCGCATGTTGCGCAGGCGCGAGACCCCGATGGCCGCTATGCCAATTCGCCCCTCAAGCAGTGGTTTGATGGTTTGCGCAGCGGCAAGGGGCCGTGCTGTTCGGACGCGGATGGGACGGCGGTCAGCGACGTCGATTGGGAGTCCAAGGACGGACACTACCGCGTCCGCCTCGATAACCAATGGATCGATGTGCCGGACGATGCGGTGATCACCGAGCCCAACCGCGCCGGTCGCGCCATGGTCTGGCCGATCCGCAGCTACATGGGCATTACGATCCGCTGCTTCATGCCCGGCAGCATGACGTAGCGGACTTCGGCGCCAGGCTTCATCCGCCTGAGAGTCGGCTCATGCGTATTTCTTGTCGCGCTCGAGCAGTTCGATCGAGATGCCCTGCGGGCCGCGGATGAAGCAGACACGCACGCCCGGGCGGATCGTGGTCGGCTCCTTCGTGAATTCGACGCCCTTGGCTTTGAGTTCGGCGGCGACCGCGTCGATCTCCTTCACTGTCAGCCCGAAATGATCGAGCCCCTGATAGGGCGTCACCGGTGGAGCGTTGACGCCGTCTCCCGGAACCACCTCAGCGATGAATACCTTGGCGCCGCCAAGCTGAACGTCGATACGGCCTGGTCCGCGGATGATCTCGGCGCCGAGGATGTCGCGAAGCCAAATGGCGGTCGCCTCGGGATCTGGACTGCGCAGGTGGATGTGGTCCCAGGTCACGGTCGGCATCGCGATCTCCTTGCTGGTTCTTGCGCCGCTTGTGCAGGCGTTGTTTTCGCGGCGCAAATCTAGAGCACGATTCCGAAAAGTGCGAAGCCGTTTTTCGAAAGATCGTGCTCAAGCAAGGGGCTAAAGCGTGAAGACGGCTCGATCCAGTCGCGCGCCAGCGGCCGGTCGTCGGCCATTTCGTCCTCGCGCGACGCCCGCCGCAATCTCGCCGTCCCGGAATGAAACTATTTCGGATCTTGGCGATTGTCTCGGCAGTGGCGCCCTTTGGTGGCCGTCCCAGAGGCCAGGGCGCCTTTCTGGCGTGGCCAGCGGGGTGAGGGCACGACGATGCGGATCGGTTTGGCGTCGTTTCGGAAGGCGGGCGCTGAACATTTCGGTGAACGAGGCCTTTGGGCCAGCTTGGCGCTTGCGATGATCGTCGTCGCCGGGATCGTCGCATGGCTCATGCTTCCGGAACCGAGCGATGCTGGTGACGATGACAGGTCTTCGTCCTCCACTATGATCGTCCCCGCGCAAAACGCTTCGAATGCAGCGCAGTCAGGCGGGACACAGTTGGCGGCAGTCCCATCACCGCCGGTCGCGGCCGCACCGGCCGAAGAGCCGGCTACCGTCGGAGTCGTCGCGGCGCCGCAAGCAGCACAAGACGCGAAGTCGCCAGAACCGGCATCCGAAAAGTCACCGCTCGACAGGCTGCGGATCGCATCGCAATCCTTTCGGCGAGGCGGGCTTGGCTCAAAGGCACTCGTCACCCTGACACTGCGCAACGCCAATGATTTCGCGGTGAAGGATGTCGAGATCGCCTGCGCCTTCGTCCGCCGTGACGGTAGCCCTCTGACCGAGCGCACGCGCGTCATTCCCGGCACCATCGCCATGAAGAGCCGGAAAACCTATACCCACATGCTAATCGGGTTCGTGAACATCAACGCAAGCAAGGCGAAGTGTTCTCTGGTGACCGCGAGCCGCCTGTAGCCAGATCCTCATCCCGAAAAAGTGACCACCTCAGGTGAACCATCGGGGACGATGAGGAACTAACTATAAGCTTGCCCGTTTCCACCACGGTCCGGCAACGTGGATGGCGATTTTCCAGGTGATCATGCGCAATGGATGAAGTCGGCGGGCGATGAGGGGTGTCGTCGTGCCAAGGCGATATGAACCGCGACTGATGTGCGCGGGGGAGCTGTCAAAATGCCAGTGGCGCGTTACTTCCTTTTTGTCGGCGGGGTTCTGCTTGCGCTGTTGTTCGTTGTAGCCTCAATCGTGCCGCAGGAGGACGTTGCTGCGTCCAACGACTTGTCGTCGCCGGATTTCGACAAGAGCGTGGTCCGCATTAGGTCAACCCAGAAATTGCCGGAGCGGGTAGTCTACGACACGAACCTGCCCACGATTGTTCCGCCGCAGGTGAATGCGGTCGCCGCGGTCATTCCGCCCGCTAAGGACATGACGACGGCGCATTCGCGCGTTCGCGACACCTTTGCCCAGTTCGCTTCGGCGGAAGGCAAGAAGGGTCAGGAGGCGAAGCCGGCTGAGCAGCAGGCCCAGTCGCATGCGCCGAGGAAACGCCGCGTTGCCCGGGCCCGCCCGCCGAGCCAGTTCCAGCAACCGCGCATGGCGCCACCGGGCATGTTCCAGCCGTTCCGGATGGCCCAGCAGCAGCCGCGCGGGTTCTTCGGCGGTTTCGGTGGTTTCGGCACTTGGTAACTTAGCCGCAACCTGAGCCGCGCCGCCCGGCAATGGCGGCGCTCCACTCGATCCATCAAATTTGCAATTGTGCTTCGCCAGTCACTGCCTGCGGCGACGAATGCAATCAACGCGGCAGCTTCGGAATCTTGTCAGCAAAGCCGTTGTAGCAAGTCAGCCGCTCGTCTTCTTCCTTCACGAAGCGGCAGTCGTTCACGCCCTTGGCCGGGGTCGCCTTCGGCTTCGGCTGCGGCTTGAAGATCTCGTCGTAGCAGTTCAGCCGCTCTTTGGTGCCGTCGTCGACGTCCTGGCAGGCCTGCAGCTTCTGCGCGGCCGATTGCGGCTTGCCGGCGGCAGCCTTCTCGCCCTTCTTGCCAGCCTGCTTCTTGCCGACCTGGACCAACGGCTTGTCGCCAACCATCGGTGGTTGCGAGGCGGCTGGCTTGGCCTCGTTGGGCGGCGACGCGGTGGTACCCTGGGCAAGCGCGGCAGCCGGGTACAGGAGCGCCAGCGCGAGGATGATCTTTTTCATGTTGAAAACGTCCGAAA
Organism: Bradyrhizobium sp. ORS 86; assembly: GCF_045571475.1. Taxonomy (NCBI): domain Bacteria; kingdom Pseudomonadati; phylum Pseudomonadota; class Alphaproteobacteria; order Hyphomicrobiales; family Nitrobacteraceae; genus Bradyrhizobium; species Bradyrhizobium sp. ORS 86. The sequence goes on from NZ_CP120699.1 coordinate 3,392,212, forward strand.
TGGCGTGGTGACCAGAGGAAGACGCCCGGGGTGGGAAAAACCGGGTGTGCCGTGACTATCGCAAGTTCCGCTCAAATCCTACCCCCGACTTGACCCTCTGCCATGGCGTCCACCGGGAATCCGGGACGACGGCCGAGCCCACCCTTCGGCCGCGATCCAGGCGGCGCGGCCTTCCGTGGCTTGCGAAGGCCTGCCGCCATTGCCTTCGCCGGACCGGCCGACTATAAGCCGACCATCTGCGCGACTGGCGCTTGGATGGATGACCATCGGGGAGCGCAGAGGCTGAACGCCGCGCGCCTGGGCACCGCTTCGAAACGGAGGTGCCATGACGGCGAACATTCTCGATGGGCACGCGCATGCCCGCATTGTCATCGACAGCATTGCAGACGAGCTCGAGCGGCTCCCCCGCGTGCCGGGGCTCGCCGTTGTCCTGGTCGGCGACGACCCGGCCAGCCATATCTACGTCCAGAGCAAGATCAGGATGGCCGGGCGGCTCGGCTTGCGCGGCGAGGTCGAATTCCTGCCGTACGATGCCGGCGAGGCCGAGCTGCTTGCGCGGATCGAGACGCTCAACGTGCGCGACGATATCGACGGCATTCTGGTTCAATTGCCGCTGCCGGCGCATATCGACACCCTGCGGGTCATGGCCGCGGTCGATCCCTCCAAGGATGTGGACGGCCTGCACGCTCTGAATGCCGGTCGCCTGTTCCATGGTGACGACGCGCTGGTGCCCTGCACGCCGCTTGGCTGCTTGCGGCTGATCAAGTCGATCCAGAGCAATCTCACGGGCTGCCATGCCGTGGTGATCGGAAGCTCCAACATCGTCGGCAAGCCGATGGCTGCGCTGCTGCTGAAGGAGCACGCGACCGTGACGCAGACGCATATCCACACCCGCGGCATCAGCAACATCTGTCGCCAGGCCGACATCCTGGTGAGTGCGGCGGGGAAGGCCGGGCTGGTCCGCGGCGACTGGATCAAGCCGCAAGCCATCGTGATCGACGTCGGGACCACGCGGGTGGAAAAGCCGGAGGGCGGCTATGTGGTGCGCGGCGACGTCACCTTCGATGAGGCGGTGCAGGTCGCCGGCGCCATCACGCCGGTGCCGCGCGGCGTCGGTCCGATGACGATCGCCTGCCTGATGGAGAACACCGTCAAGGCCGCAAAGGCGAGGGCCGCGCGGTTGCAATAGCGTTGCCGCAAAGTTCGGCGCGCGATCCACCTCGCGCGTCGTCTTCGAAGTTGTCGGCGCGCGCAGGCGATTCATGACCTCTCAGGTAATGGAAAGCCGTCGGCCTTGCTCTATCGTCGCAATCGAAACGAGGAGCTCTGCAATGCAGTACGCGGAAGATCTCACCGAGGGCCAGACATTTCAGCTCGGTACCCACACGATCGACGAGGCCGAGATACTGGAGTTCGCCCGGAAGTACGATCCGGTGCCGATCCACGCCGACCCCGCAGCGGCCGCGGCGGGCCCGTTCGGCGGTCTGATCGCGAGCGGCTTCAACACTATCGCGATCTATCAACGCCTCGTCGTGGAGGCGATCTGGACCAAAGTCGCCGGCATCGTCGGACGGAGCCTCGAGATTCGGTTGCCTCGTCCAGTTCGTCCGGGAGCCACACTGACCGGCCAATCGCAGATCCAGAAGATCACGATCAGGCCGGAGCGGCGCGACGCCGTTGTGATCTTCAAGACAGAACTGGTCGACGATGAGCGTCGCCCGGTTCTCGTCCTGGTGCTCGATGCACTCATTCAGCTCCGACCGGCCGAGGGCGCGCCGGCGCACCCCCAATCGTCGGCGTCAGCGACCTAGACCTGCACTGCAGCCACTCGGAACCTGTGGGTCAGACGTAGTCAATACGTCGCGCGCGGGAACATTTCGATGCGGGATCGGTTCGTAACACCGTGCCTCTGAGGAAGAGGGTGAAAAGGGGGAAATCCAGCCAAAGCCGAAGCAGAAAAGAGGAGCAGCGCATGAAGCTGAGTTCCACGCAGGTGAAACAAACGATGACGCAACTCGATGCCCAGGTGCTTCCCGAGGATCATCCGGCCGTCGCACAATTGAACAGCGTGTTCGGTGATCACACGTTCTTCGTCGACAGAAGTGGTCTTAAGGTTCTCGAACCCGCCGAAGCGCCCGATATGCAGGGACAGACCGGTGAAGTCGTGAGCCTCGCCGATTGGAGCGATCCGGAGCTCACAAGTCTTCGGCCGCACGAGCCGGAACCGACCGGCGTGCTGATCACTCTCGAGCCTAGCAAGCACTGACTGCTGCAGAGATGGCGCCGCGACCGGTTGCTTGAGCGCGCCGTTCGCGGGCCTATGCAGCAATTCGACGTCTCCATTGCCGTTAGTGCCGATCGTCACATCAAGAGATGGCGAAAGTCACATGGCAAATCAGCCAGGCCTGCGTATGCATCGATTCCAGATGCAGCGTATCCAGGCGAAGAGGGGCAAATGGGGAGCGTGCGGCGCTGGACCTCTGTTGAGGACGAAAAGCTCAGGGAGCTCGCCAAGGCCGGCAGGAATGCCCTTGAGATCAGCAACGAGCTGACCCGCAGTCCTTCAGCCGTACGCCGCCGCGCCGAAGTTCTGTCTGTTCTCATCGTCGCGAAAGCCTACCGGGCACGCCCGTCGCATGTCGCGACGCATCTCGAGCGCGTGGCGATCGACGCGATCCGGAATCGCCGCCCGTTTCCCGCCGGCGTCGGCCCGAGCACCATCGCAGGCATGATCGAGAAGGGATGGATCGTCCCGGAGGGACCTGCGGGACGCAAGTACCGCGTCACCGACGACGGCGACGAGGCGGTCCGCCGCAAGATCCCGAGCAACTGAGACCACTTGTCCAGAGCGCCGGGCGCAGCAGTCCTGCGCAAGGCCTCCTCTGTCGCTATTGTGGCGGCGGCGGCGTCGACGGATAGAATGGCGCAATTTCCCGAAATGAAGGGATGCGCAGTGGCCGGCGAACGCAATCTCGAGACCTTGTTGCGGGACATGAAGCCCGAAATGCAGGACGGCATTTTCGTGTTTTGCGCAATTTCCGCCGACATGGATGTGCCAGTCGGCATCAAGCCGCTGCTGATCTTTCGCGAACAGGAAGCAACGACCCTGGTGATGCGGAAAGAGGAGGCCGAACGCGCCGGGCTGCATTACCAGTTCGCCTCGCGCCTCCTGACCTTGACCGTGCATTCCTCGCTTGAAGCCGTCGGCCTTCTCGCCGCGGTGTCGGGTCGCCTCGCGGAGGCCGACATCAGCGTCAATGCGGTGTCGGCGGTCTACCACGACCACCTGTTCGTGCCCGCGCATCGGGCCGATGAAGCGCTCGCGCTTCTGCAGGGAGCGGCCGACAGGGACTGACCTTCGTCCTTGACATCTCCTCTGGTTTGTTGAATTGAATTCAATTCAGTAACGCAGACAGGAGAATTCGTGGCTGGCGTAGGGACGCGAGAGAAGCTGATCCGCGCGGCTGAGGAGGAGCTGGTTCGGGGCCACGGGCACCTGGAGATGCAGGCCGTCGCAAAGCGGGCGCGCGTCTCGGTCGGGCTTGCCTATCATCACTTCGGCTCGAAGGCCGGTTTGATCGCCGCCGTGGTCGAAGACTTCTACAACCGCCTCGATGAGGCGGCGTTCAGCGGCGCAAGGCTGCCCGCGGAAAGCTGGACGGCGCGGGAGCGGGCGCGGATCGGCGCCTATGTCGCATTTCACTACGCCCATCCGTTCGCGCCTCTGGTCATCGGGACGCTGAGCCGCGCGCCCGAAGTGGTGGATGTCGAGGCCGCCTTCACCACCAAGCAGCTTGCGGCGGGGGCGCTCATGCTCGAGGTGGCGCAGCGCGACGGCATCGTGCCCGGCGACATCGAGCCGCACCTCACCATCGCGCTGATGATCGGCGGCATCCGCCAGGCGCTGATCGGCAGCCTGACGCGCCAGCCGCGGCCCGATCCGGGAAAACTGACCAACGACATCTGGGCCTTCATCGCCGCGGCGCTGCGCCTGACCGCGGAGGCCGCCGCTCCGACCAAGGAGACCTGATGTTCAGCCGCCGACAACTTCACGAAAGGCCGTGTCTTGTTCAACCCGCATGATTATCACGCGCCGCAATCATCCTACACCAAGGAGGATCTGCTCAGATCGAGCGCAGGCGGCTATTTCGGCCCGGGCAACGCGCAGTTGCCGGCGCCGCCGATGCTGATGATGGACCGCATCACCGAGATCAGTGCGAACGGCGGCGAATTCGGCAAGGGGCGCATCGTGGGCGAGTTGGACGTCTCGCCGGGCCTCTGGTTCTTCGATTGCCACTTTACCGACGATCCGGTGATGCCGGGATGCCTCGGGCTCGATGCCATGTGGCAGATGATCGGCTATTGGCTCGGATGGTCGGGCTCGCCGGGCAGGGGCCGGGCGCTTGGCGTCGGCGAGGTGAAGTTCAGGGGGCACGTCACGCCCGACGTCAGGCGCGTGCGCTACGAGGTCGACATGCGCCAAATCAGGAGGGGGCGGCTGGTGCTCGGCGTTGCCGACGGTCGCGTGCTCGCCGACGGTACGTGCGTCTACGTGGCGAGGGACATGAGGGTTGGGCTGATCACGTCGGCGGCCTAGCGCCACGCGATCGTCTGATGATGCAAAACAGCTTTGTGGGCTGGCGCGGGTCCGATCGTGGCCCACACCACCGCCGCGATCGCGACAGCCGCCAGGAGGGCGCCGCGCAGCGGATGGTCGTCCTTCATGCTGCGCCCAGTCAGATCACGTGGTCGAGTTTCCGCATCTCTTGCAGGCGAGCCAGGCAATACTCTCGATATAGCGCGTTGATGAAATCCCACATGACCCGATTCCCCTTTGCTGCAACTGAGGTAAGTTGGGCCGGATTTGTTTCAGGCTGATTTCGCGGGCCTGGAAAATGGTTTCGTCCGGTTTGGGTGGAGCGGGCAGCTTGCCTTCGGATGGGACAGTCTCGGCATTGCCAGGAACATGGTCCGGTTTCATACTCCCGCATCATCCGGCGCGACGCCGCGACAACTGTAAAATGCGGGCGACAACGCCGGATGACCGGAAAGCGGAGGGACGGCGATGCTGTTTCGTCTCGCACTTGTCGTTGTGTTGATGGCTGCGCTGCTGGGTGATCCTATCGATGCCGCGGCGCAGGGCATGTTGAGCAACGTCGACCTCAACAGTCCCGACATGTCGACGGCGGAGATGACGCGCGCCGAGGTCGAGGCGCTGCTCAAGGCGGCGCCTCAGGACGGCGCGGGCCAGCGCTCCGCAGATTTGCAGGGCAAGCGACTGTCTCATCTCGATCTCTCGGGGCTCGACTTCTCCGGCAGCAACCTTCGCCTCGTCAAGCTCAACGGGGCCAGCCTGAAAGGCGCACGCTTCGATCGTGCCAATCTCAACCAGGCATGGCTGATCGACGCGGATCTGACCGGGGCGTCTCTTGCAAACGCATCGCTGCTCGGCACCCAGATGCAACGCGCGAAGCTCGGCGGCGCCGATTTGAACGGCGCACGCATCACCGCGGACCTTTCCGGTGCAACCTTGATCGGGGCCAGGCTCAGTGGCGCCGATTTGAGCGCAGACATGCGCAACCAATCGATGGGCCTGATGCGCGGCGTACTGAAATCCGCCGATCTCGCTGGTGCGGATCTGAGCGGCGCCAATCTCTCGCGCGTCGATCTCGAATTCGCACAGCTCCAAAACGCCAATCTGGCGAATTGCAACCTCGGCCACGCTGACCTTGCGGGAGCCGACTTATCCGACGCTAATCTCGCAGGTGCTGATCTGACCGAGACCGACCTTGCCTCGGCCCTGTTGCCGAGCGCAGCCGCGCTGCAAAAGGCCAGCAATCTGGACAAGGCCTTGAACTTGAGCCTGGCGCGGCATCACCCCTGAGGGTTATCACCCTGCGACTAGGTTTGGCCGGTCGCTCCATGCCAACGCGATCGGTTCCATTGCCGCGATTGCATCATAATTAATACACAACCAAACCAATCGCGCGTGTTGCTGTTCCCGCAAAACCGTTTCAGGCTGAACGTTCCTCGGCGGCCGGTGGTGCACGCCCTCGGACACTGGCCTCGTGTGTGTGTGTCCGCCGTCATATCCGAGGAATCTTGCTTGCCGCGACCTCATGATCGCGACCGAGGCTCGGCAAGTGTCACTCCACGTCAGTGGAATTTGAGAGCCCGCGCTGGCCAAGGGCTCGAAGCGGCGTCCTGGCATCGTTCCCGCGAGGGTGCGGCTCATTTCAAAAAGAAGAAGGAGACCACAGCGATGACAGAGCCGACCAACAAAGAAGTCGCTGACCTCGCTCGCAAGCTGATCAAGCTCATTCTGCGCGAGCACCCCGTGACCGACCCGCGCGTGACGACTGTGACAATGGTGAGAGCACTGATCGCGGTGATTATGACGGTCGGCGAGATAGCCGGTATCTCGTCACAGGCGATCGCCATGGAGTTTGAATTTGCCGCGCACAATCTTCGTAACGGCAAAGTGCTGCATATCGGCCCCGGAGTGGATGCAATCCGTCGATAGCCGCATGCCCAAGCACAAGACGAGCAGGCTTTGGAGTGCCCGGTTTTGCTCCGAAATGGCGCGCTCGGAGAGATTCGAACTCCCGACCCTCGGAATCGAAATCCGATGCTCTATCCAGCTGAGCTACGAGCGCGTTGAGGTCGCTTAGCAGACCTGAGCCCAAACGGCCAGCGATGGTTGGCGGCATTTTCGGGCGATCTGGCGGCAGGATTGCATGACGCGAACGGAGCTCACTCGCAGGGATGCCGGCGGTGATCCTGGCCGATATAGGCGGCCGCGCTCTGATAGCACTTGTTGCTGGAGGGGCCGTCGTAATAGGCGAAGCGGCCGGGCGTTGCGCCGGGGCCGTAATTGTGCAGATAGCTGATGTGGTAGGGCAGGCCCCGATGGACGTGGTGTCGGTAATGGTGATGCCGATGGTGCGGGTAGATCGAGAGGTCGGCCGCGACCGCCGGGGCAACCGCAAGGACGGCGACGGCCGTGGCTGCGAAAAGCTTCAGTCGGGTCATTGGCGGCCTCCTGACATCGCGCGGGAAACGGCATTTTCGGCCGATCTGCCATCTATTTAACCCGGAATCAGGCGAAAAGCTGCAGGGAATCGGTCACATCGCGCCAAATTTCGCCGCTTTGCGCATGCTTAACGGATTGCCAACACAGTCCGGCCAGAGTCTTGCGGCCAGGTCCGGCTGTGGGCCGACCCTCCGCCGATATTCTTTGGGCACTTCGGTTTCGAACATTCGATGCGCATCACGCCCCTTGCCCTGCTGTTCCTCGTTCTGCCAGCCGCGCCTGCGCGGGCCGATCTGCACATCACCCGCGATCATGGCGGGTATGTCGAGGAGTACAAGGCCAAGTACAAGCGCATCCGCGAGCGCGGTGAGCGGGTCATCATCGACGGCATCTGCAACTCGGCGTGCACGCTGGTGTTCGGCATCGTGCCGATGAACAAGATCTGCGTCACCCCGCGGGCGAGCCTTGGCTTCCACCAGGCCTATTACGACAAGGCCTTCACCTTCGGCATCAAGGTCACCAGCCTCGAGGGCACCTCGGACCTGATGTCCTATTACCCCACCTCGGTGAAGGACTGGATCCGTCGCAACGGCGGGCTCACCACCGAGATGAAGAAGATCAAGAACGGGCCCGAGCTCTGGAAGATCGTCGATCCCTGTCCGGACGATTGGTAGGGCACAGGCGTTCCGGGCTAATCCTTCTGCCTGACCTCGCCATCCGACACCAGCAGCACCGACGCCTTGGACTTGTCGAGCACGGCCGCGGCGACGCTGCCGAAATTCAGGCTGTCGCCCCTGATGCGGTCGACGCCGATGACGACGAGATCGGCACCGGCAGCCGCGATCTCCTGCAGGATCGCCACCTCCGGCGCCGCGTTGGCACGCAACGTCGTGGCAACCCGGACATCGTAGCGCGCGGCGGTCGCCGCGATGTCCTTCAGGATCGCTTCCTCGCGCGCCAGCGACATGCTGGCGCCGGTGCGGCGCGCCCCCTTGTCACGCGTGGTCGAGACATAGACGATCTGCAAGGGCTCCGTGCCGAGCCGCGCCAGCGCGATCGCCACGTCGGCGCCGCGGCGCGAGACATTGCTGCCCGATACCGGCACCAGGATCTTGCGGGCGTTGGTGGCCGGCTCCTTGCGGTGGACGCCCTTCGCGGCCGCGATTGCGAGCGGGCCTTCGAAGCCTGAGGTCAGATCATCGATCCGCTTGGCGAACCCGCCGTCGCGGCCGATGACCTTGTCCATGCCGACCACGAGCAGGTCGAAACCCTTCCTGGCTTCCTCGGCAATCGCCTCCGCCGCGATCTTCTCCGGTGCGCGGGTGAGGACATCGACATCGCCGCCGCCGTCAGGTTCGGCCTCGGCGCTCGCCCTGGCCGCGTTGATGACCGCTGTCTCTGGGCTTTCGTCCTTGTTGCGCTTCTTCTCCTGCCTGCTGGCGCGCGTGCCGACATGCAGCACCGTGATCGGCAGGCCGCGTCCGCCGGCGAGGAGACCTGCGAGCTGCGCCGCGAACTTGGCGTTGATGCTCTCGTCGACCGCGAGCAGCAGCCGCTCGAGATTGGCGACGAAGCCGCGCTGCTCATACTCCTCGCGCTCCAGGCGTTCCTTCTCGTCCTTGCCGAGCGGAAGCCGGGCCAGCGCGCCGCGCAGCATCGGCGGCATCGCCATCGTGGTCAGGATCGCCATGGTGACGATCATCGAGAACATGGTCTGGCTGAGCACGCTCATCGAGAGACCGATGGTCGCGATGATCACCTCGGTCGAGCCGCGCGCGTTCATGCCGCTCGCCAGTGCATAGGATTCCTTCCACGTCAGCCCGCCGAACGCGCCGCCGACGAATGCGCCGCCGAATTTGCCGATGCTGGCGATCAGCACCAGCGCCGCGGTCAACAGCAGCAGCGACGGATCCTTCAGCACGGTCAGATCGGCGCTCAGCCCCGCGAGGCCGAAGAAGATCGGCATGAACAGGCTCGAGATCAGTCCGCGCAACCGCTCGTCGATCTGCCGGGTGAGGATCGGGGATTCCCCGACCAGGACGCCGGCGACGAAGGCGCCGAGCACGGTGTGGACGCCGATCAGATGCGTGATCATCGCCATCGCGCTCATCAGCAGCAGGATGACGGTGATGACCGCCGCCGAGCTCACCAGATTGTCGTTGGCCCAGCGGATCAAGCGAAACACCAGCCGCCGGCCGATCGTGAAGCTGACCGCGAGGAAGGCCAGCGTGCCGAACAGCGCCTTCGCGACCGACAGCAGATCGAGGCTGCCGCGCGAAGCCAGGCTGAAGATCATGGCAATGATGATCCAGCCGATCGTGTCGTCGATGATCGCGGATGCGACGATGATCTGGCCGACATTGCGCCGCATGAAATTCATCTCGCGTACCACGACGGCGACGATCTTCACCGACGAGATCGAGAGCGCCGTGCCGAGGAACAGCGAGGCGATCAGCCGTGCCTCGGGATGCGGCAGCAGGCTTTGCGGCAGCGCCTGGCCGAGCGCAAAGCCGCAGACGAACGGCACCGCAATGCCCGCGATCGAGATCGTCACGGCGGCGCGACCGACCCTGCGCACCAGCTTGAGGTCGGTCTCCATCCCGGTCAGCAGCAACAAGAGCAGGATACCGAACTGCGCGATGCCGTCGATCAGCGCCTTCTGCTCGCCCGATGACGGAAAGATCGCGGCCTGCGCCGACGGCCACACCCAACCGAACAGCGACGGGCCGAGCAGCAGGCCGCCCAGCAACTCACCGATCACGGAGGGCTGGCCGATCCGCTGCATTAATTCGCCGAATCCGCGTCCGATCGCGATCAGCAGCGCGACCTGAACCAGAAGAGTGAATTCGGATGCGTGGCTCGCCTGACCGCCCTCGGCGTCGGCGGCCGTCACCGTCGCAAGCAGAATCACTGCCGTCCAGATCGTCGATTGAAGCCGCCCCCAACGGATCAGCATCGTGTCTCCGATCACATGATTTGCGTTCTGCGGGCCGCTTGGCCCCATCTCAAGCCTCTGGTCAACGCACCGGTTCCAAAAGCGATCCGTGTTGTCGCCTGTCATGGGGCGTGCCGGCTTGGAACCGTGCCAAGGCTAATCCGTTTTGTTTTCATGATGTCAGATGACCCGATAGCTATGGGCTAGGCCGGCGGTCCACGTGCGGCCATGCCCGCATGAATGGAGCGCCGCGATGTCGACACGAACCAATCTTTCGAAAGCTGAGCTTGCACGCAGCGCCGCTGGTGCCGCGTCGGCCCTGGTGCTGTGTGGGTTTGCCTTGTTCATTGCCGCCCATCACCTGAGCGGCGGGTAGAAGCGTATCGATCGGGCGCGGCGAATCCGGAGGGCGAGGACGCGCGCATGGCACGCGCGTGCGACCGTGAGCGGGCTCGCCCTCTACCCGTTGTCGGCAGATTTGGGATCAGGCTTGGCCGCCGCATCCTCGTCATCGTTCGCCGATGTCGGACACACGGTCTCGAATCTGGACCGGCTGAAGCGGCCCAGGCCGCCCAACTCGTAGTAATCGTCTCGCTCGTGAACTTTGGTCACTTCGTAGACGTGCCCCAGCGTGAGCGTGTTTCGCTGCAACGTGTTATCGACACAGCGAACGCGGAAGATCTTGCCGGTTTCGATCATGCCGTCATCCTCGGTCATTGGCTGGCTTTGATCGTCGGCGCGGCACGGTCCCGCGCGGGCGATCGGTGACCCCGTTGCAATCGCAGGGATCACGAATTCCGTTTCGGCGGCGTCCGGCGAGATGCCGGATCAATCTCTTCGGCTTCGCCTGACACAAACCTCATCTGATAACCGGCCGGCAGCACCTGACCGGCCGTTTCGTCCGCGACCGGAACGTCAAGAATGAGCCCGGATATCAGCGCATGTTCCCAAGCTTCCTTTTCCGTCGGAAAGGCCTGGTCGATTTGTCGATCGCGATCGAACAGCGCGTAGGGCATCCTTGTCGTTCCCGAGCATCAACATCGATCGGAGGAGGTGTTGCAGGTCGTCCCGTGCAACATCACCAGAACGCCTGTCCCGTGCAGGCGTTCCTAGCCCTAAGGCCTCGCCGGCGGATGCCGTCGCGCGCTGGGCTCATATCGGGATTGCACGATCGCGCTACGTTCAGGGCGACCGTCTTCAGGATGTGATCTGCAAATCTTTCGCGAGCTGGCGGCGATCGCTCGCCGATGTGTCATCCGGTTCGCCGCGACTGAAGGCCGTACGATCGCGTTCGCTACTATTCGCGAGAGCAGGGGCCGCACTGTCCGAAACATGCATTGCTTCCTTGAAGACAAATCGGCGTGAATGACGTGGCATCAGCTTCGCTGGTGGGCAGGTGTGTCGATTGTCAGCATCGGTTCTGTTCGGAGCGGAGAGGCGGCGACGCAACGGCCAGCTCCTCGTTTTCGCCCGTGCTCGCCGACGTCCAGGCCTCGCGCGAGCAATGCGTCGAGTGCCCCAGTTTGCGTCCGGCCCAGCGTTTAGACGGGCGAGCTCCAAAGCTGGAATCGAAGGTCGACACCTTGTTGTGGAACTTTTCTACAGGATCTGCGTTCCAGAGCCTCGATCATCGAACCTATGGGGGAGAGCGTGGGACTGTCCTGGCAGCAAGGCCCGCTCTCACCGGGGGCAATCGGCCGCTTTCTGGTGCCCGAACCACTACCCAAGAAACTCTTGTACATTGAGCGGTTGCGTCGACGCATGCGGGTGCGCTTCGGGGGAAGCTGGATCGCCGACAGTGAGCATGTCCTCCTGCTGTTCGAACCGGGCCGCTATCCGGTTGCCTATTTTCCCGAGGCCGACATTTCTCCACACGTGCTGGAACGGACCGAGCATACCACCCAACATCCCGATCTCGGGGTCACGTCCTGGTACAGCGTCCGGGCGGATGAGCAACACATCGCCAGGCGAGGAGCATGGCAGCATACCGGGCTGCCTGCCCACGCGAGCGAACTGCAGCAACGCGTCGCGTTTGCCTGGCGGGCCATGGACGCCTTCTACGAGGAGGACGAACGGATCGTCGGCCATGCCGCTGATCCCTACCACTGCATCGACATTCGCCAGGCCTCGCGCAACCTGGTGGTCAGACACCGTGGTAGAATCATCGCCGACACCAAGCGGCCGTTGGTTCTCTACGAGTCCGGCTTCGCACCGCGCTGGTATGTTCCGCGAGCTGACGTCGATGAGTCCGCCCTCATTCCGGAGAAACTCCAGACGTTCTGCCCGTACAAGGGGCTCTGCAGCTACTACTCCATCGATGACGCGCGTCAGGCGGCATGGTCGTATCTTGACGCTTACCCCGAGGTCCGTCGCATCTCCAACATGGTATCCTTCGAACCGGAGGTCGTCGCGGTACATCTCGATGGAACGCAGCTCCATCTTGAGCCGGGGCAGACAGTGGTGCCGCACGGCCCTGATCGCAACCTCGACGTCGCTGAGGTGGTTCACGAGCGAGCACCCGGCGGTGGGCCTGCAGCGGCTCCGAGCGGCTAGGGCATGATCCGGAAAAGTGTGAAGCGGTTTTCGACGTGAAAGGGCTAAAGTGCGATGATGATTCAACGCAATCTCATCGCGCTTTGGGGCGACTTCCGGTCTCCACAATGCGGAGCGGGACATGGCTCGACTACTGTCGGTGAATGTCGGACTACCGCGTGACATCGAGTGGAAAGGCCGCACGGTGCGCACCGGGATTTGGAAAAATCCGGTACGTGACCGCTGCCGGGTCGGCCGATTGAACCTGGATGGGGACGGTCAGGGCGACCTGGCTGGCCACGGGGGTGAGCAGCGAGCCGTCTTCGTCTATCAAATCGAATCGTACCGCTACTGGCAGGAGCGGCTGAAGCGGACCGACTTCGTCAATGGACAATTCGGTGAGAACTTCACGGCCGAAGGACTGTCCGACGATGCCGTCTGCATCGGCGATCGTTATCAAATCGGTAGCGCCCTGTTCGAGGTCACCCAACCGCGCGTGACCTGCTATCGTGTCGGCATTCGGATGAACGAGCCGCGCATGCCGGCATTGCTGACATCCAGCGGGCGGCCGGGGTTCTACTTCCGCGTCCTGCAGGAGGGCGAGGTGGGCGCCGGCGACGAAATCGTCAGGGTGGGACAGGCGAAGGAGCCAATGACCGTTGCGGAGATCAACGCGCTTCTCTATTCGCCCAATCATGCGCACGATCGATTGGAGCGCGCCTTGCGGATCGAGGCGCTGTCGCCCGGATGGCGCGCGTCGTTTGAGGCGTTATTGCCGAACGAAGGAACTGCCGCGGGCAATGGCAATGCAGGGCTCGCGCCAACGGCACCCGCGCATCCGGCGCCACCAGGATTTCAGCCGCTCAGGGTAACTGCGATCGATCAGGAATCCGTCGACGTTTTGTCGCTGTCGCTGCGGCATCGAGACGATCAACCGCTGCCACCGGCTCTGCCGGGGCAGTACGTCGTGTTGCGTCTTGGACGCGCCGGCGGCGGCCCACCACTCTTTCGCAGCTATTCGCTCTCGGGTCCTCCATCGCCAGAGCGCTATCGGATCAGCGTGAAGGTCGAGCCGGATGGGACGGCTGGGACCTACCTGCGAGACCATGTTCGGGTGGGCGACGTACTCGAGGTCAGCTCGCCGCGCGGAAGCTTCATTCTGCAATCCGGGGAGCGGCCTGTCGTGTTGCTCAGCGCGGGAATTGGAGCAACGCCTGTTCTTGCGATGCTGTACGCGCTGGCGGCGGCCCGCTCGACGCGGCACGTGTTGTGGCTGCACGCGGCTCGCGATCGGCAGCATCACCCCTTTGCTGCGGAAGTTCGCCGTCTCATGGGCATGATCGCCCACGCCCGCGGTTATGTTTGCTATAGCAAGCCGGCCTCGGGCGACAAGATCGGCGAGGATTTCGACGCAATTGGTCACCTGTCGCGATCGGCTTTCGACGAGGCCGGCATTCCGCGAGACGTGGATGTCTATCTCTGCGGGCCGCCTCGCTTCATGGCAGACATGAAAGAGGCCCTGGCCGCTCTGGAGGTGAGCTCGGAGCGGATTCATGTCGAAATCTTCAACGGAAGCGAGTCGATGACTCCCGGCGTCGTCGGCTCGGCGGTGCGAGCTCCACATCTGCCCAAAGACGACGCCGAGACCGGCCCGCTGGTATCGTTCGCGCGAAGTGGTGTCGCCGCGCATTGGAAGCCCTCGGACTATCAGAGCATTCTGGAGCTGGCCGAGGCGTGCGATGTCCCAGTCCGGTGGTCGTGCCGGACCGGAGTTTGTCACAATTGTGAGAGCGGTTTGGTTTCGGGCGAGATCGTCTATGGACCTCGGCCCCTCGAGAAGCCCGCTGATGGCAACCTTCTCGTTTGCTGCTCCCAACCAATTCGGGACGTCGTCATCGACTTGTGATCCTGGCCGGCTTCGATTTCCGACCCGGATGGCGACGGCTGGGTGTTACAGGAACGAGGCGACCGCATCGTGTGACGTGCTGTGAAAGCATTGAGAACGAAAGGAGTTCCCATGCGCGCAGTTGCTTACCAGAAAGTGGATGTCGGCGGCATCGGAGTATTCTACCGCGAAGCCGGGCCGAAGGATGCGCCAACGCTTCTCCTGTTGCACGGCTTTCCGACCGCCGGCCACATGTTTCGCGATCTCATCCCGCGACTTGCGGACCAGTTTCGTCTCGTCGCTCCCGACCTGCCGGGATGCAATCCGACATGCCGGCGCGCAGCGCCTTCACCTACACGTTCGAGAATATCGCGAGCGTCATCGATCGCTTCGCCGAGGTGATCGGTCTCCATCGCTTTGCCATTTATGTCTTCGACTATGGTGCACCCGTTGGCTTTCGCCTGGCCGTTCGGCATCCGGATCGCGTCACTGCAATCATCTCCCAGAACGGTAATGCGTACGAGGAGGGGCTGAGCGAAGGCTGGAATCCCATTCGAACCTATTGGCAAGAGCCCTCTCAATCCAACCGAGACGTGCTCCGTAGCTTCCTCGCGCCAGAGACGACGCGCTGGCAGTACACGCAGGGCGTGCCCGACGTCACGGCGGTTTCTCCTGACGGCTATTCGCTCGACAATTTCTACTTGGCTCGCCCCGGTGCTGACGAGATTCAGTTGGACCTGTTGGGCGACTACAAAAGTAACGTCGCGCTATACCCGGCATTCCAAGAATACTTTCGAGCCCACCAGCCACGTTTGCTGGCGGTCTGGGGAAAGAACGATCCGTTTTTCCTGCCGCGCGGTGCCGAGGCGTTCAGGCGCGATATTCCCGGTGCCGTGGTCCATTTCTTCGAAACGGGCCACTTCGCGCTTGAGACGCATGCACACGAGATCGCGGCAGAGATCCGCGACTTCCTGTCATCCTAAATCTGCAACGATATCGTTCCAAGCTGGTATCGAAGCGTGCAGGAGAGGTGATGCGCTGCGGCGTCGTTACCGGATGACGCGCTGGTGATCGCCATGTCTGGCGCTGATGCGACGAGATAGCCGCATCAGGCGGTCGGGCAGAACGGCCGGAGCCGCGATGTCTGCTTGGCTTCTTGGACTTCTACTGAACTCAAGACGGCTCTGGTCTCAGATAGCCCACCAGGCAGCAGATGCAGATTCCAAGGCCGACCAGCGGGTACCTCAACGCCACGACGGCAGCCGCTCCGAACAGGCATAATGTTGTCAGCGATCGCACGCGCATGATCCTGCGTACCTTAGGTGAGATCTTCTCGTGTGGCGTCCGATCGATGAGCTCCCAGATCAGCGCAACGTAGGTCGCGTTCACCAGAAAGAAGACAGCCGCGTAGAAAGCCACTGGCTGCGGTGCCAGCTCGCTCACTGCCATCCAGGCAGTGGAGAGCGGAAGCAGCGACATCGAAAACAAGTGCGCGAAATTGAACCATAACAGGCTCGGCGTAGCCTCGCTGGCGTAGCGCATCAGGTAGTGGTGATTGGTCCAGACGATCGCGATGAAGACGTAACTCACCGCATAGCTCAACCACGTCGGCCATAGACCCAACAACGCCTCGAAAGTGGGGCGCTCGGGTGGTCTCAACTCCAAGACCAGCACCGTAATGAGCACGGCGAACACGCCGTCGGAGAACGAGCTCAGTCGCTCCGGTGTCGCTCTGGATAGCACGGCCGGGCCTCCTGTCGCGAAGCTAGCCAAGGTTTGCAGAGCGAGCGATTTGCGTCAATCGGCTGGCGGGCAGGCGCAAGGCACAAGACGTCCATCTAGACGGTCCGTGACCTCATAAGCGACTGCGGCAAGGAGGCCAAGAATAATACGATACAGACGCAGAGCAGGACGATATCCTTGAACAGAAACTCGCCGGTCAAATTCCAGGCCATCGGATCGGTCGACAGGCTCCATTTGACGACGCCCGGCGTCGTGAAGAAGAACGACCATGTGATCGCAAAGGTGACTACACCCATCAGCGAACCGGCGGCTGACAAGAGCGGGCTGAATGCGCCGACCGCAACCAACGCTGCAATGGCAAATTCGACAACGCCGAGCAAATACGCTTCGCCCCGAAGTCCGAAGAGCGACAACCACGAAATGAACGGACTGTTGCTGATGAACTGAGCGATACCTTGAGCCGATTGCAACGTGAATTTCTGCATTCCGAACGACACAAAGACGACAACCATGACCCAGCGGAGAATAGCCAGCAGGCGATAAGACCCGCCTCCCTGTTCAGCGACGTTGAACGATGCTTTCATGTGGGTCACTTCTTTCGTTCCCGATAGAGATTGATTTCGGCTGGCGCGCGGAGATGCGTTTGTTACAGCCTCTACGCAGGGACGACGCCGTCGTTACGTTCGGATCCTCGGCTCACAATAACGTGTGTGCCAGGCGAAAAATCCTGGCGGATCGGTGAAGCTGCAAGCTCCGTTCGTCGATCGAACGTCGAGGCCCGCATCCGCCGTCATTGTAAGCCAACGGGAGGCGCGCATACGCGCCCGGCGACAGGCTCCGCGAAGCAATTCATCCCTCCGCGTCCGCGGACCGATGCATTGCTTCGTCGCTTCGTCGCAAAATTGCTTTGCAATTTTATCGCGAGCTCATCGCAATGACGGCGTGAGACATCGAGCGAGAACCATCGCCCCGTGGTCCCGGCCTAGTGGGCAATTGCGCACGGGGCCGGGACCATTACCCCAGATGCTTATTGCTGCGCGAGGCTGGAGCGACGTTCCCGTTTACAATCCGGCGCGGTGGTCATGGGTCCCGCCTGGGCCAGGACGACGGACGGCGAGTGCCAGCCACGACGTCTGCCACAGAGATTACCCCTTCGCTTGCGCGGGATGGCATTGCGCGTAATGCGTTACCTCATCACAGCCATTGCTCCGCGCAGCATGGTTGCGAAATTCGCGATTGCCGGCCGCCCGGTCTTCAGGCAATGACGGCCGGCAATGGACAAGAGCTACGAGGAAACGGCCGCTCGTCTCGCGCCGGCGATCTTTGTGGTGCTGTGGAGCACCGGCTTCATCGGCACCAAATACGCCCTCAGCGGCGCCGAACCGCTGACCTATCTGGCGATCCGCATGGCGTTCGTGGTGATCGTGATGGCGGTGATCGCCGCGATCGCGCGGCCGAAATGGTTGGACCGCGCCGAGATCTTCCACAGCGCGGTGACCGGCATTCTGGTGCACGGCTTCTATCTTGGCGGCACCGCGGTTGCGATCGCGCATTCGGTGCCGGCCGGGCTCTCGGCACTGATTCCGGGCCTGCAACCGATCCTGACCTCGACCATCGCCAACCGCTGGTTAGGGGAGCGGGTCACGCCGCTGCAATGGGGCGGACTTCTGCTCGGTCTGGCCGGCGTGGTGTTGATCCTGCACAATCGGCCGATGACGGGTGATGCGGGTTGGGGCTGGTTTGCCTCGGGCGTCTCGCTGATCAGCATCACGCTCGGCACGCTCTACCAGCGGCGCTACTGCAATCGGATCGACTGGCGTGCCGGCAACCTCGTACAGTTCATCGCGGTCACCATCTTTTTCGGGATCGGGGCCTTTCTGTTCGAGACCAATGTCGTGCACTGGACCACCGAGTTCGTGCTGGCAGTCGCCTGGCTGGTGGTCGCGTTGTCGATCGGATCGATCGGGCTGTTGTACTGGCTGATCCGCCACCATGGTGCGACCTCGGTCGCGAGCCTGTTTTATCTGGTGCCGGCCGTGACTGCGCTGATGGCCTATGTGCTGTTCAACGAGCGGCTCGATCCTGTCGCGCTATCAGGCATGGCCGCCTGCGCCGCGGCGGTGCTATTGGTCAACCGGCGCGCGAAAGCCGGTTGAGGGCGTCATTCCGGGGCGATGCGCGGCATCGAACCTGGAATCTCGAGATTCCGGGTCTGGTGATTGTGCACCATCCCGGAACGACCTTCGCGACTGCGCGCGGCGCGCGCAGTCGCACGCGGTCACTTCGGCTGCGGCACGATCCGGATATAGGGCTTCGGTGCCTTCCAGCCCTGCGGATAGATCGTCTTGGCCTCGTCGTCGCTGACCGAGCCGGAGATGATGACGTCCTCGCCCTGCTTCCAGTCAGCGGGGGTGGCAACGCGGTGCTTGGCAGTCATCTGCAGCGAGTCGATCGAGCGCAGGATCTCCTGGAAGTTCCGGCCGGTGGTCATCGGATAGACCATCACCAGCTTGATCTTCTTGTCCGGCCCGATCACGAACACGTTGCGGACGGTCTGGTTGTCGGCCGGCGTACGGGTGAGGGGATCGCCAGAGGTCGAAGCCGGCAGCATGTCGTAGAGCTTCGACACATTGAAATCGGTGTCGCCGATCATCGGATAGTTCGGGGCGGCGCCCTGGGTCTCCTTGATGTCCTCGGCCCATTTGGCGTGACGATCGACCGGGTCGACCGACAGGCCCATCAGCTTGACGCCGCGCTTGTCGAACTCCGGCTTCAGCTTGGCGAGCGCACCGAGTTCGGTGGTGCAGACGGGCGTGAAGTCCTTGGGATGGGAGAACAGCAGTACCCAGCTATTGCCGATCCAGTCGTGGAACTTGATCTTGCCTTCGGTGGTCTGAGCTTCGAAGTCGGGGGCGACAGAGCCGATCTGAAGTGCCATGATTTTACCTCATGCCTTTGAAGTTGCTGTTGAATTCATGTTCGGGATGTCCTGGCCAGTATAGGGGCTGGCAGGACTTAAGTGAACGGATTAATGAAAAAGGTGAGATTCTTCCTATCAGGCGGGAACTTCTAGCACGTTCTTTTGATCCGCGGGGCCTGCGGCGAAATATCAACTGCGACAGTAAAGCCTGGAAATGCCCCGATAATGCCGTTTATCGCCGCCACCACGCCGGCCCCGATTGCTATACGACCGAACCATGACAGGCTTCACAGCGACCAAATAGCAACCATCTAAGAATCTCGGAACGCCGGTTCCGAATCATTAACCACTCCTTTACGCCGGCGTGGAAATGCTGGCCTGAGATAGGAATTGAAAGCCCCCACAATGTCTGCCCCAAGTACCAAGACCGCTGAGCCTCTCAGCGGTGCGTTGCATCCGTCGTGCCGCAACACCGCCGCCCATGCGCTCACCATCGTGCGTGACGGCGTGATCACCGGCGAAGGCCCGACCACCAAGGGCCGTATCCACTTCTCCCGTTCGCTCGATGCCGATGACGCTGCCTGGTGCGCGCGCATCCTGACGGCGGCCGCCGTCGAGCATCAGCCGGTCAGCCGGGCCGAGATCGAGGCGCTGTTCGAGATCAACGAGGCCGCCGCCGAGCGCAGCGACGACGGCCGTTTCGACGACCTGCTGGCCAAGGCGATCGCCCACCATGCCGCCTCGGAGTCCGGCCTGCCGGTGCCGCCGCGCACGGTGGCGCTCTCGCCCGACACCAAGATCGAGGGCTGGGCGCCGGCGCAGGCGACCAAGATCGACACCAAGGTGCTGGAGTGGATCGCGACCCAGATGCGCGGCAAGCGTCGCGCCGGTCGCGCGCTTGCGGCGATGGTCGCGACGCTGGTCGGAGCTGCCGCGCTGCCGCTCGCGGCGCAACTGCCCAACGTGTTCGATATCGGGATGATGTAAGTCATCATCCCGATGGCGATGGTCGAGTGTGCGGCGGGGATTACTTCCCCGCCGTTTTCTGTTTGCCGTCCTCGACCTCGAGGCCGAGCGTCCGCCCCGGGAATCCCGCGACGTCGAAATAGCGGGTCGCGAGCACGCGCTGGAATTTCAGCACAGTGCGCAGGCCGTTGGCGGCCGGCTTCGAGGCGATCGTGCCGGCGGCCATCTTCGGCACGCTGCCGTTCGGCAGCGCCTCCGACATCACCCGGCCGATCAGGTCGCCCTTGTTCGGGGTGCGCAGATCGAGCAGCCTGGCGGCGGTCATGCCGACATCGGCATTGCTGACCGGAAGCGCATCTATATAGCCCGCCTTGAAGTCGGGACCGATTGCCGCGGTGAAGTTGAAGGTATCGCCGCGGCTGAAGCTGCCGTGCATGCCCTGGCCTTGGCGCAGCACGGTGTCGGCGACCTGCACCGAGCAGTTGGTCGGGACCTCGCAGCCGCTCGACCAAGAGCGGAAGTTGACCACGATCGACGGGTTCGGCGTTGCCGCCTTGCCCTTCAGATTGAGCGCCGACATCGGCAGCGTGCCCGGAAAGCGGCCGAGTTGGTCATCAACAAAGAGACCGCTGACATAGTCCTGTTCCAGCAGTGCCTTGACGACGCGGTCGGCGAGCTTCCTGTCCCGGTTCGGAAGATAGATCAGGTCCGAGCCGCCATTGGTCGCAATCACGACGTCGGGCTTGGTCGGGTCGTTGCCGAGCACGCCGTTGCCGGCCTTGGGATGGGCTGTGTCGGCGACCTTCGCGTTCTTGTCGTTGGGGTCGTAGAGCGGCAGGTCCAGCGCCTTGGCGAGATCGATGGCGAGGAAGCCCATCGGCAGGAAATCCTTCGGCGTGTCGGCGTAGGAGAGCTTGGCAGAGGGGCTGGTCTTGCTCTCCTTCGAGATCGTCGAGAAGCCGTGGTCGGAGGAGACGATGATGTTGGTGGTGGCGGCAAGGCCGAGCTCGTCGAGCGCCTTGCGGAGCTGCGCCAGATTGTTGTCGGCGTTCTTGATACCGGCCATCGAGGTTGGCCCATTGATGCCGGGGGTGATGGCGTTGAGGCTGTCGCCGGTGTTGTGTTGGCTGCCATCCGGATCGCGCGACCAGAACACCAGCACGAAAGGCTTGTTGCGGGCCTTGAACATCGGCAGCACCACCTTGGTCGCGACGTCGGCCATGTAGGCCTGCTGCGCCACGTTGGCGACCGTGGTGCCGGGCGTCTTGGCGTCGCCGGCCTTGGCGTTGTCGCCGCGGCTGGGCGTGGCGAGCGGCAGGCCGGCCTTGGTCAGGGCCTCCTTCATCTCGTCGGAGAGCGGCACGCCGTTCTTGCCGCCGGTGGAGTCGTCGACCACAATGGTGTTCTTGCCGCGATCGGTGTGGTCGAACAGCAGAGTGGGACCGACCTTGCCGATCGCCGCCGTGCTGAAACCATGGCCGCGGGCAAGCTTCAGCAGCGTCTCCTCGTTAAGATAGTCGCCGTGGAAGTGATCGTCGATGTCGGCGAGCACTGCATCGTTCTCGATGAAGGGGACCACGGTGTCGCCGGCCGGCGCCGAGGCGTAGCCGGTAAAGATCGTGTTGGAAAAGGTGCCGGTGTCCCCGAGATAGTGGCCGGTCGAGAGCGCCGAGCTGTTCGCCATGGTGAAGGTCGGAAACAGGGAATGCGAGTTCTTGAAGTTGACGCCCTTGTCGCGGATCGCGGCCATCGCCGGCGCGGTCTGCGGCGTCACGATGCCGCCGCGCAGGCCGTCCGGAACGAACAGGATGAGGTTATGCGGCTTCGCGTTCTGCGCCGGGGCGGCGCCCGCTGACAAAGCGATCATGCTGGCGGACAACAATGTGATGGCACGGCGCATTTCTCGTTCCCCCGTAAAGAGCAGGCAGCGACTGATCGCTGCTGCCCTCGTTTAATTTTGCGGCATGACAGAATTGTTACAGTGTGTTCGCCGCGGGCCAATGGCGCCAGTTTGGCCCGCGACGCGCTGCTCAACAAGCTGTCATTCCGCGGGTTGGGTGGCCGTCCTCTCCTCGCGTGCACCATTGCCGGCATGACCGTACCGCGCATAGAGCGCGGGCAGCACGGCGAGCGTCAGCAGGGTTGCGCTGATCAGGCCGCCGATCACGACGGTGGCGAGCGGCTTTTGCACCTCCGCGCCCGTGCCGGTGGCAAAGGCCATCGGCACGAAACCGAGCGAGGCTACCAGCGCCGTCATCACGACGGGGCGGAAGCGGGTGAGGGCGCCTTGCTCGATCGCCGACAGCATCGGCATGCCGCGCTCACGCAACTGCCTGACGAAGCTCAGCATCACGAGCCCGTTCAACACCGCAACGCCGGACAGCGCGATGAAACCGACCGCCGCCGAGATCGAGAACGGCATGCCGCGGAGCCACAACGCAGCGATGCCGCCGGTCAGCGCAAGTGGCACGGCGCTGAACACCAGCAGCGCATCGCGCGCCGATCCCATCGCCGCCAGCAGCAACAGGAAGATCATCGCAAAGCAGGCCGGCACAACGACAGCGAGGCGCTGGCGCGCACCGGTCAGGTTTTCGGACTGGCCGCCCCAGGTCATCCAATAGCCCGGCGGCAGCTTCACCGATCGCGCGACCTTGGCCTGCGCCTCCTCGACCACCGAGCCGAGGTCGCGACCGCGGACGTTGGCCGTCACCACGATGCGGCGCTTGCCGTTCTCGCGGCTGATCTGGTTCGGTCCCTCGGTGAAGGAAAAGCGTGCGACACGGTTGAGCGGCAGGCTCTGCACCGGCGCGTTCGGCGTCGCCTGCGGCAGCGCGACCGGCAGGTTGCTCAACGCCTCGAGATCGGAGCGCACGCGTTCCGGCAGCCGCACCACGATATCGAAGCTGCGATCGCCCTCGTACACGACGCCGGCATCCTGGCCGCCGACCGCAGCGCCGATCACGTCCTGCACAGCGGAGGCGCTCAGCCCGCGCCGGGCGATCGCCGCCTTGTCAACCTTGATCTCGAGCACAGGCAGACCGCTCGCCTGCTCGACCTTCACGTCGGTTGCACCGGGCACGGTGCGTAGCGCCGCCGCAACCTCGTTGGCGGCCTTCCGCATTGGTTCGAACTCGTCGCCGAACACCTTGACTGCGATGTCGCCGCGAACGCCGGCCAGCAGTTCGTTGAAGCGCATCTGGATCGGCTGGGTGAATTCGTAGACGTTGCCCGGCAATCGGCCGACCGCGGCCGAGATCTCCTCGATCAGCCGTTCCTTCGTCATTGACGCATCCGGCCACTGATCGCGCGGCTTCAGGATGATGAAGGTGTCTGATGCATTCGGCGGCATCGGATCGCTCGCCACTTCCGCAGTGCCGGTCTTGGAGAACACGTATGCCACCTGCGGAAAGCGGCTGACGGCCTTCTCGACGGACAACTGCATCGTTTGCGACTGCGACAGCGCCGTACTTGGAATCCGCAGCGCGTGCATGGCGATGTTCTTCTCGTCGAGGGAGGGGATGAACTCCTGGCCAAGGCGCGAGAACCCGAACAAGGCGGCTGCGAACAGGACGACGGCAACCGCAATGACCGGCACGGGGGTGGCGACCGCGCGCCGCAGCAGCGGGCGGTACCAGCGCTTCAACGCCGCCACGAGGCGGTTTTCCTTCTCCTGCACGCGGCCGGTGATGGTGATCGCGATCAACGCCGGAACCAGCGTCAGCGACAGCACGAAAGCCGCGGCGAGTGCGAGGATGACCGTCAGCGCCATTGGCTCGAACATCTTGCCTTCGACGCCGGTGAAGGTGAGCAGCGGCACATAGACCAGCAGGATGATGGCCTGGCCGTAGAGGCTCGGCTGCACCATCTCGACAGCGGAGGCGCGCACGGTCGTCAGACGCTCGTCGCGCGTCAGCGCTCGACCGAGAGCCTGCTGCTGCTCGGCGAGGTGACGCAGGCTGTTCTCGGTGATGATCACGGCGCCGTCGACAATCAGACCGAAATCGAGCGCACCGAGGCTCATCAGGTTGGCGCTGATACGGCCCTGCCACATGCCGATGGCGGTCATCAGCATGGCGATCGGGATCACCAGTGCGGTGATCAGGGCTGCGCGGAAATTGCCGAGCAGCAGGAACAGCACCGCGATCACCAGCAACGCGCCTTCGGTGAGGTTGCGGGCCACGGTGCCGATGGTCGCATCGACAAGCTGGGTGCGATCGAGCACCGTCTTGACCTCGACGCCCGCGGGCAGGGACGAGGCGATGGAACGCAGTCGTGCGTCGACCGCGGCTGACACCGTGCGGCTGTTGGCCCCGATCAGCATCAGCGCCGTGCCGACCACGACCTCGCGGCCGTTCTCGCTGGCGCTGCCGGTGCGAGTCTCGCCGCCGATCGACACGCTGGCAATATCGCGGATTCGAACCGGAACGCCGCCGCGGGTGGTGACAACGACCGCGCCCAGTTCATCCATATTCTCGAGGCGCCCGCCCGAGCGCACCACAAAGCCTTCACCGTTGCGCTCGATATAGCGCGCACCGCGGCTGACATTGTTGCCTTCGATCGCCTTGGCGACGTCTGCAAAGGTGAGGCCGAGCGCGATCAGCTTCGCCGCATCGGGATGGACCTGGTACTGCTTGAGGTAGCCCCCGATCGAATCGACGCCCGCGACACCCGGCACCATCTTGATCTGCGGCTTGATGATCCAGTCCTGCACCGTACGCAAATATGCGTCCTTCTCGACTTCGCTTTGCAGCACCTGGCCATCGGCGGTGAGGAAGCGGCCATCGCTTTGCTGGCCCGGCGTTCCGTCGCTCTTCACCGGCTGCCCGGAGAACTGGACGGTCCACATGTAGATTTCGCCGAGGCCGGTCGAGGTCGGGCCGATGCGCGGCTCGATGCCCTGAGGCAGCCGCGCACGGACCTCGGTCAGGCGCTCGCCAATCTGCTGGCGCGCGAAATAGATGTCGGTCGCTTCACTGAACACGGCGGTGATCTGCGAGAAGCCGTTGCGCGACAGCGAGCGCGTGCTCTCCAGTCCCGGCGCACCGGCAAGCGCGGTCTCGATCGGGAAGGTGATCTGCTTCTCGATTTCCGCCGGTGACAAGGCAGGTGCCGTGGTGTTGATCTGGACCTGCTTGTTGGTGATGTCGGGCACTGCGTCGATCGGCAGCTTCGTCAATGCGACGACGCCGATCAGCATCAGGATGGCAGCGAGCGTGACGACGACCCAGCGGCGCTGGATCGCAAGGGCGATGATGCGCTCAATCATGGCCGTGCTCCGCTTCGTCCTTCTCGAGCTCGGCCTTGAGCGTGAAAGTATTCTCCACCGCGATGGTCTCGCCGGCGGCAAGACCGGCCACGATCTCGACATCGTCATCGTCCTCGCGGCCGGTACGTACCGACCTCGCCTCAAAGCCGTCGGCCTCGCGCACGAAGACGGTCGGCGTGCCCTTGATGGTCTGGATCGACTTCTTGGACACGATTACGCTCGACGGCGCTCCGGCGATCGGCACTTCCGCGGTCACGAAGGTGCCGGGCTTCCAGCGATGGTCCCGGTTAGGCATGGTCGCGATGACGCGCCCGTTGCGGGTCTCGCGGTCGAGCAGGGGGCTGACGAAGATGACGTCCGCGCTGGCCTCGTCGTCGGT
Organism: Bradyrhizobium sp. ORS 86; assembly: GCF_045571475.1. Classification (NCBI taxonomy): domain Bacteria; kingdom Pseudomonadati; phylum Pseudomonadota; class Alphaproteobacteria; order Hyphomicrobiales; family Nitrobacteraceae; genus Bradyrhizobium; species Bradyrhizobium sp. ORS 86. Next base: position 3,417,871 of record NZ_CP120699.1, read on the forward strand.
GCCGATCGCGCGGATCTTGACCTTGACCCCTTCGCGCACGGCGCCGATGTCCTCGGGAGACACCGCGAGGTCGACCCAGACGTCGTCGAGGTTGACGATCACGAAGAGCTCGCTCTCCTGGCCCTCGCGTCCGATCAACCCGCCGAGATCGACGCGCCGTTCGGACACCCGGCCGCCGATCGGCGCGCGCAGGAACTGCGTTCGCAGGCTTTCCTGAGGCTGGTTGGGTAGGTCAGCGATTTCGCTTTCCGACAGGCCAAGCGCAAACAATTTCTGCCGCGCGCCGTCGAGCTTGATCTGGGCGTCGTTCGCGGTCAGGCGCGTGCGCAGGAATTCGTTCTCCGACACGGTGCGGCTCTCGACCAGCGTTCGTTGCCTCGCATAGAGGGTCTGCTGCAGATCGTTGGTCAGTCTTGCCGCAAGATATTCGCTCTTGGCATCGGCCACCTCACGGCTCTCGATCGCCGCGACGATCTCGCCCTTTTCGACGTTGTCGCCGATGCGCTTGCGCAGTTCCGTGACCGTCGCCAATACGCGTACAGAGACGCGGCCGATGTGATCGGCGTCCGGGATCAGTGATCCCGGCGCGAGGAAATGACGCTTCAGCGTGCCGCCTTTCACAGGGGCGAATGTGACCCCGGCTTCGCGGAGCTGATCTTCGCTCAGCTCGATGTGTCCCGAGGCCTCATGCTTGTGGTCGGCCTTCGGCGGGCTCTCGCCTGTGATCTCCTGCCGCGCAGCCGGAAGCGCGACCGGCCAGCCGATCCACCCGGCCGCCGCGACCACCAGGCCGATGCCGGCGGCGACACCGGCCAAAAACAATACGATTCGTTTCATCTACGCCTCTCCGCAGCGCACGCCGATGGCTGTGCGCTGTTGCAACATCGATATGTGCGGAAACATGCCCGCTGCCCGTCGGCAGCGAGATGCGGGCGGTCATGCCGACCGGATCAGGCGCGGGGTGGTTTGAACGGAGAGAGACGATCGGCCGACGCCGGCAACTGCAAGCTGGCGTCGGCATAAGTATGCGCAGCATACTCGATGGGGAACGCGGTCTCCTGCGGGGCCATGGGGGCCACGTGCGTCAGGCAGTGATCGCCGTGCAGCGACGCCGGATGCGCCGGTGCCTTGCCGCCGGTGTCGTTGATAGACTGCGCGATTGAGATACCGGATCCCGCATCGTCGTCGCCATCGGACGTCCAGCCATGAAAAAAGGACAACACCAGCGCGAGCGAAATCAGCCCCGCGAGCAGGCTACGCCAACGGCGCGATCCGGCTACGCGAGATGAAGACTGAATCGTGGTGGGCGAAGCGTCCATGGGCCCTAGTTAGCCTCGCGACTGCATGTATTCAAGTTCAAGCTGACGCCGGGATCGCAGCGGATACTGTAACGTCTCGCGCAGTCTGGCTGAGATGTGCGAACCATGACCGCGAGGCGGACGGTCACGATGAGCCGTGATGCCCGGCGCCTGGCACCGACAGTTCCAGCGAGAGGACATGTGCGCCGGGAGGGACTCGCTGAGCGAGTGCGGAGCGACCACGCGGCGGCCACCGTAAGCAAAGGCTTAAGAGCTGCGACATAATATCGCTGGAATCGCGGCCTCCGCGCTAACCGCCGGTTTACCATGCGGCTTCTGCCACTCAAGGATCCCGAGCGGTCCTGGCGTCACATCCGGGCACAATGGAAGAAGGACGCTGAAGGCGTCGGCGAGGATTTTGCCAGCTTCGGCGGCATCACCGTGTTCGATGCCCTGACATCCAAGGAAGCCGACTGCCAGGGTCTGTATTATCTCGCAGACAGCCAGCGTGTTCACGCGCTGTGCCAGGTCAGGCGCCTGTTGATGAGCAAATATCCGACGCCGGCCCTGAGCGTGCGGTTCGTGAACGTCTCTCCGATCTACGATCTCGGTGTTGCGGATATCAGCGGCTACGCGCAGGTCCTTGTGACACTGTTTTCCGGCGTCGTCTGGCTGTCGCGCGATGCGCTGACGGCGAGCCACATCAGGTTCTTTCTGAAGAGCCCTGGCGACTCGCAATTCTTCGCGGCGCTCAAGGCTGCGACGCCGCTGTCGCCGTTCTCGAAATTCACCATCGAGGGAGCACTGATCGAGTGCAGCCTGAAGGAGGTCGGCGCGGTGCCCCTGACTGAGCAGCGAGTGTCCTGATGGTAGCCTCGAGCGGTGCACCTTGCGCGCAGGGACCGGCTTGCTGAACAGAGGCCCTGCATCTGGGTGACGTCCGCATGCTGCTGCAGACCGTCGACCGTGTCGAGAATGCGGCGTAACGGCCGCGTAACGGCCGTATTTGTAGGGTTCGTTCTGCCGGCACCGCGTTCCCTCGCGGGTCTCGAAGGGCAGGCAACCAATGAAAACCGCAGTAGCGTCCGCGGCCATGCTGCTGTTTGCCACTTGCATGGCAAAGGCAGAGAGTGGCCTTGCGTCCTATTATGGTGGCATCGGCAAGCACGGTGAGATGACTTGCGCGCATCGCAGCAGGCCATTCGGCAGCATGATCACGGTGTCCTATCGGGGGCGAACGATCCAGTGCCGCGTCAATGATCGTGGTCCGTTCGTGCGAGGACGGATCATCGATGTCTCGACCACGGCAGCGAAGGCGCTCGGCATCCTGCAGCTTGGCGTCGCGCATGTGGTGATCGAGTAGCTGCGCGGGTCACGCGCAGCACAGCGCTGCTGTTGATACTCATGGGTTGGAGACGGTCGATCGTTGCTCGGCGATCGCCTTTCTGAGCGTGCGCGACAGCGCCTCGACCGAATAGGGCTTCTGGATCAGCTCGAAGCCGCTATGGGCGTTCTCGGCGAGCACGTTGCTGTAGCCGCTGGTCAGCACCACGGGCAGGCCGGGAAAGCGGTCGCGGATGATGCCCGCGAGCTCGACCCCGTTCATCCCCGGCATGATCACATCGGAGAACACGAGGTCGGCCGAGAACTCGTTCTCCGACAGGATCGCCAGCGCTGCGGTGGCATTGGCCGCGCGCTTGACCGAATAGCCGAGGTCCTCGAGCAGCTCGGTGGAGAAGCGGCCGACATCGTCATTGTCTTCCACGACCAGGACACGATAGCCGCGGCCGATCGAAGCATGCTCGCTGCCTGTCGCAGCCGCAACCTTGGCATCCGCGGGCCGCATGGCCTGTGGCAGATAGATGGTGAAGGTAGCGCCTTCACCGAGGGTGCTCGTGACCTCGATGTCGCCGTCGGATTGCTTGACGAAGCCGAAGGCCTGGCTCAAGCCAAGACCCGTTCCCTTGCCAACCTCCTTGGTCGTGAAGAACGGCTCGAAGATCGCGTCCAGATTCTCGGGCGAGATGCCGGTGCCGGTATCCTGGATCGAGACTGCGACGAAGTCGCCGCTGCGCGACGCCTGGGCACGTAGGGCAGGGATGGTCTGCACTTTCCTGACGGCGATCGTCAGTTGGCCCTCGCCATTCATCGCGTCGCGGCCGTTGACCGCCAGATTGATCAGCGCGGTCTCGAACTGGCCGATATCGGCGATCGCGTAACAATCGGGATCGTTGATCCTGACCTCGATGTGGATCCGGGCGCCGACTAGCGGGCGGATCAACTGCGTCACGCTGTCGACCTGCGCGCCGACATTGAACACTTCCGGATTGAGCGGCTGCCGGCGCGCAAAGGCCAGCAATTGGGCGGTGAGCTTGGAGGCCCGCTCCACGGTCTCGGAGATCGCATCGATGTAGCGGCGGCGGCGTTCCTCGGGCAACTCGCGGCGGCGCAGGAAATCAGTCGCGGAGCGGATGATCGTGAGGAGGTTGTTGAAGTCATGCGCGACGCCGCCAGTGAGCTGGCCGACGGCTTCCATTTTCTGCGACTGCCGCAGCGCCTCCTCGCCGCGGCGACGCTCGGTGATGTCGACCGCCTCCGGCACGGCACCGATGACGGTGCCGTGCCGGTCATGCAGCGGCCGCATCTCGAAATCGAAATAGCGCTCGCCGATCGGCAGCCGCAGCAGCATTTCGGACTTGACGTCCTGACCGCACATCACCTCGGCGAAGATGCGCTTGATCGCCTCGGACGCGCCCTCGGTGGTGCTGAACCACGGCGTGTCCCAGAGCGGCTTGCCGACAACGTCGGCGGCTTCGGCGCGAATGCCGGCCAGCGCCGTCTTGTTGACATAGAGAACCTCGCCGTCCTGGTTCAGCAGCCCCTGGTATTGATGGCTGGTCTCGAAGATCGCGCGCATCTGCGCTTCGTTGGACTCGAGCTGCGCAGTGCGTTCGGAAATCCGCCGCTCCAGCGACTCGTTGAGTTTGCGCAGCTCGATTTCAGCTTCCTTGGCGGAGGTGATGTCGTGGGCGACACCGATGAAGCCGATATGCTTGCCGTTCGGGTCCCAGCGCGGCTGCGATTCCGAACGCAGCCAACGCCAGTCGCCCGCGGCGTTACGGTAGCGTGCTTCGAGCACGAACGGCTTGAGTGAGAGCTCGCCTGTGATTTGCTCCTGCAGGATGCGGGGCAGGTCATCCGGATGCAGCGCCTTGCGCCAGTCGAAGACGACGGCCTCCTCGAACGGCAGCCCGAGAAAATCAAGATAGGCCTGGTTGGCGAAGGAGCGCGTGCGGTCGAGCTTCGTCACCCAGATCGGGACCGGCGCGCTGTCCGCGATCAGGCGGAAGCGCTCCTCGCTTTCGCGCAAGGTCTCCTGGGCCAGCATCTGATCGGTAACGTCAAGGTCGGCGCCGACCAGGCGCAGCGCGCGGCCGTGGCGGTCGCGTTCGATCTTGGCGACGACGCGGATCCAGCGGCTCTCGCCGTCGTTGGGGCGGATGATGCGATATTCGGCGGTGTAGTCTGCGCCGCCGTCCTTGAGCACGCCGAACAAGTGCTTGGTCGTTCGTTCGCGGTCCTCGGGATGAATGCGCGCGACCCAGTTCTCGTAGGTCTCGTTGGCCTCGTCGGCCGACAGCCCGTGAACCAGCAGATATTCGGGTGAGCGGCGGTTTCTGACGCCGTCGCGGAAATCGATCTCGAGCCCGCCGACCCGCGCGATGCGCTGGATCCTCGCGAGCTCGGCCTCGCGCTCCTGCAACTCGCGATGGGCGCGGTCGCGTTCGCGCGCGATCTGCTCAAGATGCTGCCGCAGCCTTTCCGCGGCCGCGGCCTCGGGGAGCACGTCGGAGGGATCGGGAGGGGTCATTCGTGCCGGCAACCTCTTGCCGCAGTGTCACACAGGACAAGGCGGCTTTGCCAGCGGTGATTTGGCGGGCGGTCACTTTCCCTTGCCGGCGGGACGGCAATTATAGGCCCTGCGGAAGCCCGCCGCTTGTGCATCCTCCTCGGAGCAGAACCAGCGATCAGGGCTGGTTAAGCCGGGGTAACTGCGGCACGTCTGCAAATGATAGATGCCAATATTGCCGGTGACGCGGGCGCGCACCGCGTATTTGCCTTTGATATTGCAGCCGGCAGGCATTGGAGGGTGGCCAGGGAAGAGCGCATCGCGAATTTGTTGGTCGCGCTCGGTCGGGCAGGAGGCCCCAAGCAGGGGGCCGTCCTTCTTGTCGCGACGAAAATCGTGCGGTGCGACGAAGCAGCCGCGCCAGAGCCCGGCACGACCGTCCTTTGCCGCGCCTTCGTCCGGCTGGAAGCGGCCGCTGGCCGACGCCTCGACGTTCAGGGCATATCCCCGGCGGACCAGCAACTGGCTCAGGCTGGTGGTATCGCCCTCGAGCTTGCAGACGCCGAGGCGGCGTTTCTTGGCCGTGGAGTCGGCGCCGATGTCATCGCAGTGAACTGGCTTGTCCCCGATCAGCTTGGTGAGCTGGTCGCGCGCCTCGATCCCGCAGGTCCACACGTCGGCGTGCTCATCGGTGCAGAGCTGGTCGACCGTCGGCGCATCGATCCCGTCGAGCCGATAGACCGTGTTGCCGAGCTGGATGGTGCCGGCATCCTTGACGATCGCGGCGGCGGCGAGGCTGGAATTGGCGGGCAAACAAGTCAGGAGCAACGTCGCGACGAGGGAGAGTCGAAACCGCATTTCTTTCACTTCGGGTATTGGGCGGGGCGACTGACTTCTAGCACAGGCTGGCGTGATCCAACCAAGCGCGTTGAGCGTGAACATGCGGGATCGCGCCCGACCTTATTTGGTGCATCGTTCGAACTTACTGGCCGTGCCCCGGTCTCGATGCCGTCCGCTCTGCGGAAAAATATTCCGGCGAGGAGCGCTCAACCCCAATCGACGGATTGACTTGACGAGAACAAAATAAGAACATTGGTTCATCAACTGATCCGGATCACGTCCATGACCTCCACCAAGCCCCAATCCGAGGACGATGACGGGCTGGAGGCGGCCGTCGATCAGGCCATCGCGGCCTGCGGCGGGGACATGCGCGCGACCATCCGTGCGCTGGTCGTTGCCAATGAATTCCTGGAGAGCGAGATCAGCGAACTGATGAAGGCCGTCTCGCGTGCCTATTCGCGCGGCCGCTTCAGGACCTATTCGGGCTGAATACCGCTCCCGCTATCGCCGCAGGCGGGGCAGGGCCGCGATTAGACCGTTGCCTCCCCGGCGTTTTCCTGTACCACGGACTGGTGACGCCCAATCGCCCGTGCCAGATTGCGCGGGGAGGATCCTGCCAAGTCAAACAATCCAAATCGAACAATCCACGTCGAAGCCCAAGAAGAGCATGTTCAAACGAATTCTGATCGCCAACCGCGGCGAGATCGCCTGCCGGGTCATCAAGACTGCGCGCCGTATGGGGATTGAGACGGTCGCCGTCTTTTCCGAGGCGGACCGCGACGCGCTGCATGTCGAGATGGCAGATGAGGCCGTACTGATCGGTCCGCCGCCCGCGGCCGAGAGTTACCTTTTGATCGACAAGATCGTCGATGCCTGCCGCAAGACCGGTGCCGAGGCTGTGCACCCCGGCTACGGCTTCCTGTCCGAGCGCGAGGCGTTTCCGCGCGCGCTGGAGGCGGCCGGCGTCGTGTTCATCGGCCCGAACCCCGGCGCCATCGCCGCGATGGGCGACAAGATCGAATCCAAGAAAGCTGCCGCCAAGGCCAAGGTCTCCACGGTGCCGGGCCATCTCGGCGTCATCGAGGACGACAGGCACGCGGTGCAGATCGCTGAAGAGATCGGCTACCCCGTCATGATCAAGGCCTCCGCGGGTGGCGGCGGCAAGGGCATGCGCATCGCGCATTCGAAGAAGGAAGTCGCCGAGGGCTTCAACCTGGCGAAAGCGGAAGCCAAATCGTCGTTCGGCGACGACCGCGTTTTCATCGAGAAATTCATCGTCGATCCCAGGCACATCGAAATCCAGGTGCTCGGCGACAAGCATGGCAACGTGATCTATCTCGGCGAGCGCGAATGCTCGATCCAGCGCCGCAACCAGAAAGTCATCGAGGAGGCGCCGTCGCCGCTGCTCGACGAGACCACCCGCCGCAAGATGGGCGAGCAGGCGGTCGCGCTGGCCAAGGCCGTACACTACGATTCCGCGGGCACCGTGGAATTCGTCGCCGGCCAGGACAAGAGCTTCTACTTCCTCGAGATGAACACCCGCCTGCAGGTCGAGCATCCCGTGACTGAACTGGTCACCGGTGTCGACCTCGTCGAGCAGATGATCCGCGTTGCCGCGGGCGAGAAGCTGGCGATCGCGCAGAAGGACGTCACCTTGACCGGCTGGGCGGTGGAATCGCGCGTCTATGCCGAGGATCCGTTCCGCAACTTCCTGCCGTCGATCGGGCGCCTGGTGAAGTACCGTCCGCCCGCGGAAGCAAGCCATGACGGCGTCACGATCCGCAACGACACCGGCGTGCAGGAGGGCGGCGAGATCTCGATCCATTACGATCCGATGATCGCCAAGCTCGTCACCCACGCGCCGTCGCGTGCCGCGGCGATCGAGGCGCAGGCGACCGCGCTCGATGCGTTCTATGTCGACGGCATCAGGCACAACATTCCGTTCCTGTCGGCTTTGATGACCCATCCGCGTTGGCGCGAGGGACGCCTTTCGACCGGCTTCATCGCGGAGGAATTCCCGAAGGGATTTTCGGCACGTCCGCCGGAGGGGGAGATCGCGCGGCGGCTGGCGGCGGTCGGTGCCGCGATCGATCACGTACTGGGCGAACGCAAGCGGCAGATCTCCGGCCAGATGGGCGGTCGCGTGGTGCAGCGGGAGCGTCGCCGCGCGGTCTGGCTGGATCGTGCGGAGATCGCGCTTGACGTCGCGCGCGAAGACGACGCCATTGCGGTGCGCTTCATCGGCGCCGACGGGCTGCCCGGCAATCCACACAATCTGGTGTCGAACTGGGTGCCGGGCGAGCCGGTCTGGCAGGGCACGATCGACGGCAACTTCGTGGCAGTGCAGGTGCGTGCGATCAGCAACGGTTTCCGCCTGGCAAATCAGGGCTACGACGTACCGGTCTATGTCTTCACCGAAACCGAGGCGACGTCGGCCCGGCTGATGCCGGTGATCTCGGCGGCCGACACCGGCAAGAAGCTGCTGTGTCCGATGCCCGGTCTCGTGGTGTCGATCGCGGTGGCCGAGGGCCAGGAGGTCAAGGCCGGCGAGACGCTTGCCGTGGTCGAAGCCATGAAAATGCAGAACGTGCTGCGCGCCGAGCGCGACGGCATGGTGAAGAAAATTCACGCCGCCGCTGGTGCCACATTGGCGGTCGATGCATTGATCCTGGAGTTCGCATAGCGAGAGCAACAGTTCCGTCATTGTGAGCGAAGCGAAGCAATCCATCCTTCCTCGAGAAGAAAGAATGGGTTGCTTCGTCGTTTCAGCGCAAAATTGCTTCGCAATTTTGTCGCGAGCTCCTCGCAATGACGGCAAGTCAAAAAGTCAGGAGACGTCGGATGGCTTTCCGCAAACGCCGCGAAGCACTGCGGTCGATTCTCAATGGGTCGACTTGCATTCGTCCAGGCTCGGTCTACGACGCGACGTCGATCCGGATCGCGGAGGATCTTGGCTTCGAACTCGGCATGTTCGGCGGCTCGGTGGCCTCGCTTGCCGTGCTTGGCGACCCCGACATCGCATTGATCACGCTGACCGAGCTTGCCGAGCAGGTGCGACGGATGTCGCGGGCTTCAACACTGCCATTCCTCGTTGATGCCGATCACGGCTACGGCAACGCGCTCAACGTCCGCCGCACCGTACAGGAGTTGGAGGCTGCCGGCGCCGCGGGCCTCACCATCGAGGACACGCTGCTGCCGCAGGCGTTCGGGCAGACGAAGACGCAGTTGATTTCGCTGGAAGAGGGCGTCGGCAAGATGAAGGCCGCGCTCGATGGCCGCGGCGACCCGTCGCTCGTTGTCCTGGGCCGTACCGGTGCGGTCTCGATCACCAATCTCGATGACGCGATCGCGCGCGCCAGGGCCTATGAGGCGGTTGGCGTCGATGGGCTATTCTTCACCGGCATCAAGTCGCACGGCGAGCTCGAGGCACTCTCGGCTGCGACGAAGCTGCCGATCGTGCTCGGCGGCGCGCCGGAGGAGATGACGGCGTTGGACTATCTTGCGAGCCAACGCGTCAGGATCGCGCTGCAGGGCCACGCACCGTTCGCGGCCGCAACCCACGCCGTCTACGAGACGCTGAAGGCGCTGCGCGAAGGCGCCTCGCCGAAGAACTTGAAGGGCATCGCTTCGTCCGAACTCACTGGCCGCGCGATGCGCGAGGCGGAGACCAAGGCGCGCAGCGCCGAATTCCTGGGGCTGAGGACGTGAGCAGCGCAATTCGCCACGTCACTATTCGCGGCCGTGTGCAGGGCGTCGGCTATCGCGCCTGGCTTGAGGAGCAGGCGGTCTCGCGCGGCCTCGAAGGCTGGGTTCGCAATCGCCGCGACGGCAGCGTCGAGGCGGTGTTTTCCGGCCCCGACGACATCGTGGCCGACATGATCGCGGTCTGCAGCCGCGGACCGATCTCGGCCCGGGTCGGTGCCGTGCAGGCCGAAGCCGGCAATTCCGATCTTCTCAACCTCCGCGGGGCGGGGGAACGGTTCTCGGTCTTGCCGACTGTGTAAGGCACAATCTCCTTGGTGATCGTGGACCGGGCTGAGTTCGAAGGCCCGGCGTGCGGCGTGCTCGAGGTGACCTTGTGAGTCGTGTCACGCCGCGGCGGCGACGCTTCGAAATGTCGCCGCCAATGTCCGCAAGGCGGCCAGCTTCGCGGGGTCGCTGACCTTCGAATATAGCATCACCTTTGATCCGGCGAGACGCGGCAGCTTGTGTGCGGGGCCGACATCGATCAGGCCCGCCGGCGCGATACGCCGGGCGAGCGGTGCGACAGCAAGGCCCGCGAGCGCAGCGGCCGCGACGGCCATGACGCCGCCGCCGATGAAGCTTTCGGTCCAATCGATGCCGGCCTTGTCGAGCGCGCGAACGGCGAGGGCGCGGACGCCGCAGGGCGGTGCCAGTGTCGCTAGCGGCAGCGCATCGCCGCGCGGCCATACGAAACGTTTGGTGGCGAACCAGCCGAACTCGTCATCGGCCAGTTTCTCGCCGCCGCGCCGGCTGCCTTCCTGGCGCACGATCACCGCGTCGAATTCACCCGCATCATAGGCGTCGAGCATGTTGCGCGAGAAGCCGATGGTCACGGCAAGCGCGAGCTGCGAGGCCATGGCATGCAATCGTTCCAGCAGCGGCACCAGCTCGGGGCCTGCGGCGTGGTCGCTGATCCCTAGCGTGAGCTGTTGGCGCGCCGGCGTCTCGCCCGACAGCGCGCGGTCATGTGCCTCGATCAGCGCGCGGGCGTGCGGCAGGAAGGCCGAGCCGTCGGCAGTCAGCCGCACCGCGCGCGGCGAGCGCTCGATCAGACGTTTGCCGAGCACCGCTTCGAGCCGCTGCAATTTCATGCTGACCGCGGCCTGCGTGGTGCCGAGGGCCTCGGCGGCGCGGGTGAAGCCTTGCAGCTCGGCGACGAGAAGGAAGGCCCGCACGGTGTCGATATCGAGGGTCATCATCAATATACGTTATCACTGATAGTAGCATAGATAAGATACCAAGATGATGCGGAAAGGTCTAGCTGGAGGAGGCGCGGTTCACGCGCGCCAAGGAAATTCAAGGAGACCTGTCATGCCCCTCATCACAGTTACCTACGCCACCACTCGCCAGTCGCCGACGCTCAAGTCCGACATTGCTGCCGCGGTGTCGGAGCTCACCGCCAAGATCCTGCACAAGGACCCCAAGGTCACCGCAATCATCGTCAAGGCGGCCGACGCCGCTGATTGGTTCGCCAGCGGCAAGTCGCTCGCCGAGCAGGGGCTCGCGAGCTACTGGCTCGACATCCACGTCACCGAAGGCACCAACACCAAGGACGAGAAGGCGGCCTATCTCGCCGCCCTGTTCAAGCGGATGGGCGAGTTGCTTGGCCCGCTCCACACCGAGAGCTACGCCCACGTCGATGAGGTGAGGGGCGACGCCTACGGCTTCGGCGGCCTGACCCAGGAGCGGCGCTACATCGCCGGCAAGCTCGAGGTCGCGCCGCAGAAGGCGGCCTAGGTCCTACACCGTTGCTTCCGGCAGGCGCGCTTCGGCGTCGCCGAACACCTCGGCAAAAGCCTGCCGGAGCGCGATGTCGACATCGGCCAGGGTCACGGGTAGCCCGAGGTCGACCAGCGAGGTGACGCCATAGCGCGGATCGACTACGCCGCACGGCACGATCGCCTGGAAATGCGAGAGGTCGGGCTCGACGTTGATGGCGATGCCGTGGAAGGAGACCCAGCGGCGCAGTCGGACGCCGATCGCGGCGATCTTGTCCTCGTGTCCCGGCCCTTTGTCCGGACGCCGGACCCAGACGCCGACGCGGTCCTCGCGGCGCTCGCCGCGGACGTTAAAGGCCGCGAGGGTGCGGATGATCCATTCCTCCAGCGAGGCGACATAGGCGCGCACGTCGGGCCGGCGCCGCTTCAGGTCGAGCATCACATAGGCGACCCGCTGGCCGGGGCCGTGATAGGTCACCTGGCCGCCGCGACCGCTCTGGAAGATCCGAAACCGTGGGGCGAGCAGGTCGCCGGCCTTGCCGCTGGTCCCGGAGGTGTAGAGCGGCGGGTGCTCCAGCAGCCACACCAGCTCCGATGCGGTGCGCCCGGCTATGGCAGCCACCCGGGCGTCCATGGCGCTGAGGGAGTCGGGGTAGGGCACCGGGGCGTCCGAAATCCGCCATTCGACCGCGCCGCCACCGGTCGGCAGGGCAAAGGTCGTTAAATCAAGGCTTTGGCGGTCGTTAACCATTGGCTAACCCTAACGTAGCAAGGTGAACCCACAATTTAGTTCCAGTTCGGCGGTTCAGAAGTGGCTACCCTCGATAAAGTCAGCGTCGACCTCATGGTGGTGCTCGGCACGACGACCATGCCCATCCACCAGGTGATGCGGCTCTCCCGCGGCGCCATCATCGAACTGGATGCCACCGAGGCCGACGAGGTCAAGATCCTCGCCAACAACCTTCCAGTGGCCAGCGGCGTCGTTCTGGTCGACCGCAACCGGATTGCGGTCGAGGTCAAGCAGATGCTGCCGAAATCCCCCGATGTTCGGTAATTAATTCATTCACGAACTGCCTTGTCCCTGCATCCGTGATTTGTTACATGGCGCCGTCGATCCGGCGGCGCCCTAGGGGTTCCATCCGGCATCCCAAAGCGCTCGTGGCGGAATTGGTAGACGCGCTGCCTTGAGGTGGCAGTGGGTAACACCGTGGGGGTTCGAGTCCCTCCGAGCGCACCATCACTCCCAGTACAATTTGGCTTACCCGGCCGCTTTCCGGACCGGAATGCGCCGTACCCGGCCGATTGCGCCGGTGGTTTTTGGGGCGGCGAGACAGGTCGATACCCTTTCCGTAACACCGGTCGCGTAGGGTCGCGGACGCATCGCCCTGCATGGCCAGGCTGACTGATTCTCGTGATCGCGCGGGCCGCAAGCCAGCTTCACCCGGAGCGCCTGATGACGTTTCTGAGCTACGCCTACCGAGTCGTCTCCAATTTCGTATTTCTGGGGCTGGTCTATTTCAGTCTAAATTTTCTGGAGAAGTACGAGCAACGCGCCACCGTCGCGATCCTGATGCTGGTCTATGCGGCGATGCATGCGTTCTCGGCCTTGCGCTCCTTCTATTTCTTCCAGCGCATCGAGCGGCTGGAGGGCGAGACGCGGCGGCTGGCTTCGGCGACCGGCGAGGGACCCAATGCGGCGGCGTCACGCAAGCAGATCATCGGCGACGTCACGGTGCTCAGGCATGCCGGCGAGATCAAGGCCTATATCGACCTGTTCTTCCTGGCGCTGGTGATCCTGCTCTGCATCGCCAAGATCGTAACCAACTAATCTAGTCCGCCACGCGCTTGACGGTCGTCGTCGCTTCTGCGCGCGGCGACCGCTTCCGCAAGTTGGCGAGATCGATCGGGTTGCCTTGCTGCGCCGGAGTGTTGGCGTGCTGCGCGGGAAGTACACCTTTGCCACGCGCCGCGCCCGGCGGCTGATGCACGGCCTGTTTGGGGTGCTTCGCCTGGCGCGCCGACCAGGCCTGCGGCACTAGGCGGTGGGGACGGGCGGCAAGCAGCGTCAGGCGTCGCGCTTCCGGAATCCGAAACACGCTCGCCGCAGGAATCGGAAGCGTCGCGAAGGAGGCCGTCTGCGCAAGCTGCGGCTGCGGCCACTGCGTCCGGTTCAGCGGGGCGACACGGGCACGCTGCACCTGATCGAGCACCTCCGCATGGCGCCAGTCCATGTCGGAAAATGCCGGCGCCGGCAGCGTCATCGTCGCGGTGAAGACGAAATTCGGAATCGCCGGCCAGCGCGAGATCGCCACCGTCTCGGTCGGCGGGTGCAGGTACCATTGCTGCGGCTGGGTCGGCGTTGCCGGCCGGTCCGGTGTCGCGGGCACGACGTGGACGATGCGGTAGCCGCGCGCTTTCAGCTCGCTGAGGATTCTCGGCAGCGCCGCGACTGTGCGCGGCTGAATGTCGTGCAGCAGCAGGATGCCTCGGCCCTTGGCCTCGATCCGCTGCATCGCGAGGTCGTACACCCGCTGCGGCGAAATGTGCCGCCAGTCATCGGCCGGGAAGTCGGCGCTCCAGACCTGGATGCCTTGCGAGGCCAGATAGTCCTCCACGGCCGCGGCGCGCAGCAAGCCGGGAATCCGGAAGAACGGCGCCAGCTTGCTCTTGTCGCCGTTGAGCGCGGCGAGCGTCGAGGCGATGCCGTCGTCGATTTCCTGCCTGGCCTTGTCGACCGGCATCTTGTTCATGGTCAGCGGATGGTTCTGGCTGTGCGTGCCGACGGTGTGCCCGGCCGCGATGAGCTTGCGTACACCCTCAGGGTTGGCCCTGGCCTGGCTGCCGATGGCGAAGAAGGTCGCCTTGACGCACTGGCTGGCGAGGATGGCCAGGATCTGGTTGCTGTACTTCGGCAGCGGTCCGTCGTCGAAGGTCAGCACCACCTCGTGATCGGCGAGCGGCAACGTCTCCGGATATTGCATGGTGCCGATCCGCGGATGCTCCCTGGGATCGACGACGAGGGTACGGGAGGTGCCGAGTGCGTTGGGGTTGCCTGGGCAGTCAGCCGCAAGCGCGGCCTGCGCCATGAAGGAGCCCAGCAACGCCGCGCCGGCAGCGATCGATGGTCGCTTGCGGAGCCTCACCAGGACATTCGTAAACATTGAACCTCGGCCGCATTCCAATCGAACGGAGAATCCTTAATGGCGGCGCCATGAATGCTGCCTTAACGATTTGTAATCCTGGCTGGGCCTCTGGTTCAATGTGTCTGCGCGGAAACGGTCTTCGCCGCGGTCGGAACGATGTGGACCACGCGATAATTGTGCTCGCGCAAATAGCGCAAGAAGGCGGGTAGCATGTCCGCCGTTTGCTGCCTGGGGTCGTGGAGCAATAGTATTCCCTTGCGGACCGTTTCCAGCCGTCCCGTGAGCAATTTCAGCTCCTCCTCGGGCGTCATTTTGTTCCAGTCGCTGGCCCAGAAATCCGCCCCGAACACCGCGATACCGCGCTTTTCGAGCCGGTCCAGCAGGTGAGGCGTCGATTCGAAGTAGGGAAACCGGAAGAACGGTGTGGTCGGTGTCGTGCTCGACGTTCCGTGCAGGGCCTTTTCGACCGCAGAAATACCGTTGTCGATGTTGGCCTCGGCCGCATCCGGTGCGAGCTTGTTGAGGTGGGGATGGTCCCAGGTGTGATAGCCGATGGTGTGGCCGAGCCGCGCGACCTTGCGCACCATCTCGGGATGATCGGCGGCGCCGCGGCCGACCATGAAGAAAGTGGCGTGCACGCACTCGGCTGACAGCGCCGCCAGCACCTTGTCGGTGAGCCCCGGAGTCGGCCCGTCGTCGAAGGTGAGAACGATCTCGTGGTCCTCGAGCGGCAAGGTCTGCGGAAAACTCTTCAGCCCCACACGCGGATAGATCGCAGGATCGACCTCCAGCACCCGCGAGGTTCCCAGTGCATCCTTGTTCGGGCACTCGGCGGCGCGCGCGGGTGCGGCCAGGACGACCGGCGCAACCACGATCGCAACGAGGACTGCCAAGGTATTCGGGAGTAATCGCGGTCCGATGAACATATTTCTCATTGCGGAGGCCGTTGCCGATTAGGTAATCCGTTCCCGCATTACCGTGTTTTCCACTCCTGTCAAACCGGTGAGTTACGGCATGGCCGAGAAAATCGACGTGGCCGCACCGGCCGAGACGGCTGCCCTTGACCGCATGCCGATGCGGGACGGCGAGGGGCGCCTCCGCCACGAATTCGTCGAGGAAATCACGCGGGCGATCCAAGCCGCCGACCGGCCGTTGCTGTGCGGGGTGGTGGCGGAACTGCACAAGGCCGATCTTGGCGACCTGATCGCGGCTCTCGAGCCGGCGGACCGCGTCACACTGGTCGAGATCACCGGCACGGATTTCGACTTCTCCGCCCTCAACGAGGTCGATGAGGCCGTCCGCGAGGAGATCCTCGAGGAACTCAAACCGGAGACCGTTGCGGAGGGCGTCCGCGAGCTGGAATCCGACGACGCGGTCGAACTCCTGGAAGGGCTCGACGAGAAGGACCAGGAAGAGATCCTGGAGAAGCTGCCGCCCGCCGAGCGCGAGGATATCGAGCGCAGCCTGCTCTATCCGGAGAATTCCGCCGGGCGCCGGATGCAGACCGAGTTCATCTCGGTGCCGCCGACTTGGTCCGTCGGACAGGCGATCGATCATCTCAGCGAGACGCCCGACCTGCCGGACCGCTTCTACGAAATCTATGTGGTCGATGCCAACCGGCACTGGCTCGGCGCCGTTTCGCTGGACGTGCTGTTGCGCGCGCGTCGCCTCCTGCCGATCACTCACGTGATCGAGGAAGACCGTCGCCGCATCTCCGCGCTTGAGGACCAGGAAGAGGTCGCGCGGATATTCGGCAAGTACAATCTGATTGCGGCTCCCGTGGTCGACACCACCGATCGTCTGGTCGGCGTGATCACCATCGACGACGTGGTCGACATGATCGAGGAGGAGGCCGACGAAGACCTCAAGGCGCTCGGCGGCGTCACCCACCCCGAAGAGCTGTCCGACTCGGTCTGGACCATCGCCCGTGGCCGCTTCAACTGGCTGCTGGTCAATCTTGCAACCGCCTTCCTGGCGTCGTCGGTGCTCGGCCTGTTCGAGGGCCAGCTCGAGAAGATGGTGGCGCTCGCGGTGCTGGCGCCGATCGTGGCAAGCCAGGGCGGCAATGCCGCGACCCAGACCATGACCGTCGCGGTGCGCGCGCTCGCCACCCGCGAGCTCGGGTCCTTTAACGCGCTGCGCGTGGTGCTGCGCGAGACCATGGTCGGGCTCGTCAATGGCATCGCCTTCGCCATCATCACCGGCGTTGCCGCGGTGGCCTGGTTCAAGATTCCCGGCCTTGGCATGGTGATCGGACTTGCGATCATCTGCAATCTCGTCGCCGGCGCGCTCGGCGGCATCCTGATCCCGATGGTGCTGGAGCGGGTGCGGGCCGATCCCGCGGTGGCCTCGGGCACGTTCGTCACGACCGTCACCGATGTGGTCGGCTTCTTCTCCTTCCTCGGCATCGCCACGTTGTGGTTCGGCCTGAAATAGCGGGGTGTTGTCGCGCGATGCAGCCCCGGGACATGCGGCAGGCAGAGGCTCGCTTATCGTTAATCGTGCCTTAATCGCCATCACCGATGATGCCCCCATTCCCAAGAGGGGGACACCATGCAGCGCTTGCGGCTCAAGGCGGACGGACGGATCGTCGAATTGCGCGACGGGAAGGAAATCCCGCTCGCCCCGCAGCCGCCCATCGCGGCGGCACCGTCCGTGGCATCGCGACCGGCCGTGCGCGACCTGCGCCGCCGGGCCCAGCTCACCCAGCTCGAATTCGCCGCCAAGCTCGGCGTCCCCGTGGAAACCATCCGGAACTGGGAGCAGGGCAAGCGCGCGCCGCGCGGTCCGGCCCGCGCGCTGCTCGCCGTGATCGCCCATTCGCCCGAGACCGTGTTCGAGGCGCTGTCGAACGAGCCGACGCCGGCTTGAGCGGGGGAGGCGTGGCGCTCGCCGTTGCCGCGACCTCGATGTCGCCGCCCGGCTTGACCGGGCGATCCAGTATCCCAGAGACGCATGTACTTGAAGGGAGAGGCCGCGGCGTACTGGATGGCCGCCTGCGCGGGCCATGACGACTGAGAGGATATGCATCCGCGTTCTCGCGACATGAATTGTCCGAGCTTTGCTTCTCGTTTCGCCCTCTCTTGAACAGAGCGGGGGAGGCGTGACACGCGCCGTTGCCGCGACCTCGATGTCGTCGCCCGGCTTGACCGGGCGATCCAGTATCCCAGAGACGGCAGGGCTTGAGCCGAGAGGCCGCGGCGTACTGGATCGCCTGCCTTCGCCGGCCATGACGACTGAGAGGATATGCATCCGCGATCTCGCGACGTGAATCGTCCGAGCTTTTGCCTCTCGTTCCGCCCTCTCTTGGACAGAGGGCGCAGGGAAAGCCGGGTGCCGATCGCACCCATGGGCCCCGAGCAGGGGTAGAAAGCTCGGGGGTAGGACCACAGGTGTAACCGGAGCATTCCCGGCTTTCCCTGCGCGATGGGTTACGGCTTATACGTGCTCGCCCCGGCGAGACTGGGCTTGGTTGTCACCGCCGTTGCAAGACGCAATTGCGTCTTGCAACAGGACACCTGCCACTAGGGCGTCAGGCCTGCACGACTTCGCCGTCCGCCACATGCGCACTCGTCAGTTGCGCAAGCGGCGTCCACCGCATCCCGACCCGGCACTCGTGACGATCGCGACGCGCCCCTCAGGCGGGTGAGACGGGTTATTCATACACTGAGTTGCCATTCCGATAAACCGAAATATTTTTGCGCGAGAGGCTTGACCTGTCGGGCAACTCAGTGACCCACATTGCGACGGATCAATGGGTGGCTCGGCCATCAAGAAACCGGAGCGGGAAGCCAAACGTCAGTCCCGCACGGATTTCGTCGACAGGGTGCCCATTTGTGAAGGCCCGCCGAAACGCAACGTCGAAGCTCAGATTGTCGCGAACCTGCCAGATCAGGCCGACCAGGGCCGATATCGTTTCTTCCTTCCTGAACTCATTTTCGTAGAACACTTCCGCGACCGGCCTGACCGTCCATTTCGACGGTCCTTCGAGGATGGCACCAATGAAGACATCGCCGTGATGATCGCGGGTGAGCACGGTCTCGGCGTTGAGGTGGATCGTTCCCCAATCCCAGCGTTGCGAGACAATGCCCGCGAGGCTCGCGCCGACGCCGGACATTCCGGTGCTGTCCGGGAGAAGCACGCCGAACTCGGTGGCAATGCTTGGTCCGGTCTTGTCCTGCAAGCTTCCAGGCACGATGACGTGTTTGAGAAACGCCCCCGCCGCCGTCAGGCTCGTGGGGCCGGAAGGCGAGAGCGGGGTTTCGCCCTGACCCTCGAAGACGGCCTCCCAGTTCTCGCTCAGACCGTAGTTGAAGACCGTAGCGGGTGCGACGAGTGTCGTGCCTTCCACATCATGCCGACGTCCGGCGGGCTGCAGTTCGATCTCGACTTCGCCGGGAGCGGCGACGGCGGCATCGGTGCCGTCGAAGGGGCGATAGGCCCGCGCAGGAGCAGACCATATCGTCAAGCCCAAAATGATCGCCGGGCCCGATATCAGTAGCTTGTGAAGACGTCCTTGGCACTGGCTGGGTGTGAACATGCGCGTACCTCACGGCCACGAGCCTCAAGGGAGCGGGCGGAATATCCAGATCGCGGCCGGCTCGTTGGACGTTGCCCGTGCGGCGACGAGCAGACGATCAAGCTCCGGCGCGAAGAACGACGTGCGCGCGCCGCGCGCGGTGGGGATGCGGCTCAGCCGGCGATAGACGACGCCGTCGATCGCAAACACATCGACAAAGCCCTCCCCGCAACTCGCGTAGACCCGGTTGCGCTGTCGGTCGACGAAGAGGTCGTCGATATCGCCGCAAGTTTCGACGCTCGCAATTCGCTTTCCATCGGCCATGGCGAAAACGGAGAGCTCGGGCGGACTGCGGAAGGCCACCAGAATTCGCTTGCGATTGCGATCGATGGCCATCGCGAAGTTGCCGCCCTTGTCCATCGGCCAGCTCGCCAGCGTTGTTCCGGACGCGCCATCGACCACCGCGACCGCGTGGGCATCCGGCAGGTTGACGAAGATGCGCCGGCCGTCGGGATCGAGCTGAAAGCTCTCGGGATGCGCCCTCAGGCGGACATTCTCGACCCTGTTGCGCGTCGCTGCGTCAAGGACCGCGAGACCTCCGTCTCCGTAGCCGATGACGACACGCTTGGCGGCCGCATCGACGCGAATGTTGTCGGCGTCGCTGCCGAGCTCAACGCCTCCTGCCGCTTCGTAGGTTTCTCCCTTGAAGAGCTTCAGCGATCCGTCCCGTGCATTGGCAACAAAAAGCGTGTCGCTGGATGGCTCGTAGCCGACGCCTTGCGGCTCCTTCAGCCCGGTGATTCTCTGGATCACGCTCCTCCTTCCCAAATCCACGATGCTGACGGTGTCGTTGCCGAGTTCAGCTATGATGAGCCGTTGCCGATTTGGGTCGACCGCCATGTGGTCGATGCGACCGCGCACGTCGCCCAATGAGATCTTGGCCTCGAGCTGCAGGACGCTGTCTTCCGACTGTGCCAAGGCGGGAGCGCCGGTCAAAATGGCGATGCATGCCGATGCTGCTGATATCCTGCGAAACGGATATGTCATCACGTCCCCCCTACGTCTGGTCAGTGAACCATCACCCAGGTCGGTTGCAGCCATGGATACGCAATCAGACCGACAACGGCGGTCGCAGCGATCAGAAGCGGATTGCTCACCTTCCAGCGGAACAGGACGGCGAGCGAGATCGCGCCGACCAGCACTGTCAGCCAGTCGCCGATCGCGATCTTGCCGAGCAGTATGCACGCGCCGAGAATGGTTCCGATCGCGGCTGCATAGGCGCCTTTGACGAATCCCTGAACATTTGCGTTTTCGCGATGCCGGGCCAGTAGCGGCGCAACGATCAGCACCAGCAGGAACGAGGGCAGGAAGATGCCCACCGTGGAAACCAGCGAGCCCCAAAAACCAGCCACAAGGTAGCCGACAAAGGTCGCGGTAATCACCACTGGCCCCGGACTGATCATGCCGATCGCCACCGCGATAAGGAATTGCCGTTCGTCGAGCCAATTGTATTGCTGCACCAGCCCCTGCTCGAGAAACGGCACAATGACGAGACCGCTGCCGAATGTCAGCGCGCCGGCCTTGAGGAAGAACAGCAGAAGCTTGGAGAGCGTGGACCCGCTGACCGTCGGCGCGATGGGACCTGCGGCGGCCGGCACGACCAGGATTCCCGGCAGGGTCGTGGGCGTGCGCGTGAACAGGCTGCCATAGTAGAGAATGCCGACGATTCCGGCGCCGATGAATAGCAGCGCGACTTCGGCCTGGAGAATCACGGTGATGGCCAGGCAGACTGCCGCGATCGCCCATTGCAGCCAGTCCTCCATGCCCAGCTTGGCGAGCCGGTAGCAGGAGTGCAGGATCAGCGCGATGACCGCAGGGCTGACGCCGTAGAAGATCGCCGTCACCGGCTGGAGATCGCCGAGATGGACGTAGAGGGCTCCCAATGCAGCCACGATCACAAAATTGGGAAGGATGAAGCACCATCCGCCGACCCAAGCTCCCCAGAAGCCGCCGCGAAGCCAGGAGATGTAGATGCCGACCTGGATCGCCAACGGTCCGGGAAGCGATTGGCAGATCGCAATCGATTCCCTCATCTGATCCTTGCTCAGCCACTTCTTGCCATCGACCAGTTCGCGCTCCATCTGCCCGACGAGCGCAACCGGCCCGCCGAAGCCGAGAAAGCCGAGGCGCAGGAAATAGCGGGCCACTTCGGTCAGACGGTTGTGTTGTGAGATTGTTGGCGTGATCACCGCAGAAACTCCTTGGAAGGAATCTCGCGTCTCACGGCGGACAGGCGATGCCTTGACGAAGGCCGCCTCGCGAAAGCCCAAATCCGGCCAGCCGCGGCAGCATCCTGGAGCGCACGGCCCAAGGGGTCGATCAACGAGCGTGGAAGGTGTTTGAAAGATTGTCGGAAGGGAGCAGGCATGCAGCGTCCTTGTGAAAAGTTGGACGCGATTCTTGGGCATGTCGCCTCGCGGGGAGATCGCTTCCCCGTGGGACTTTAGTAACGGCAACAGGACGAAATTGTCAACGTCGCAGGAGCCGGATGCAAGCAGACTTATAGAGGGGTTCGACGCGGATATGTCGACGCACACACGCAAGTGCGCATGCGCGGTCGATCGCCATGCCGCGGCGGGTATGGATCAAAGGCGCGAAAGGTAGTGCGCGAGCGCCGTGATGGCGTCGTCGCTCAGCGGATAAGCAACGTCCGCCATGGCGGCCACGCCGCCTCCGGTTCGGGCACCCGCCTTGTAGTCGTGGAGCGCCTTGACGATGTATTCTTCTCGCTGACCCGCGATACGGGCCGCAGCCTTGTTTCCGGAGTAGTTATCGCCGTGGCACGCCGCGCATCGCCCGGCGGCTGCGGCCTGTTTGCCGGCTTCGGTCAACTCCGGATGATCGTCCGGCGCCTTGGCCGTGGAAGAATCGGGCGTCTTGAGTGAGGCAAAGTAGGCGCCGAGGTCGCGGACGTCCTCATTGCTGAGCTGCTCCGCGATCGGCGCCATCGTCTCGTTCTTGCGCGCGCCGCTGCGGAAGAAGATCAACTGCCATTGCAGGAAGAGGTCGGGCTGCGACGCGAGCGACGGGACATTCTCCATCGTCGAGATGCCGTTGTTGCCATGGCAGGTCGCGCACGCCTCGGCTTTGGCTCGTCCGTTGTCGGCATCTGCGGCAGCCGAGCCGACACTGGCCGCGATCGCGCCGGCTGCAAAGGCTAGTCGCAGCGGGAGAGGGAGAGGCCGGGTCATCGATCGTCGCAATCGTTCGAACGGCCGTTCTGCCACCGAATTCCTCATCAGCATTGTCCTACTGAGCGTCATCCTGAACGTCATCGCAGGTCGGGCGGCAATGGCGTCAGCTCTTCGAGCTCGCGGTCTTGTCGAGGGCGGCCCGCAAGCCCTTGGCGAGCTTGACGGCGTCGTCATTGGCCCAGAAGTGCATGAAGAACAGGCGCGGCTGTTCGTCCAGCATGTGGCTGTGCAGCGCGGTGACATCGATGCCATGCGTGCGCAGCTCCATGATCACCGGGTTGACCTCCTCGCTCGTCAGCACGAAATCGCCGGTGATCGCCGCCTTGCCTGCGCCGGTCGGCTGAAAGTTGATGCCGATGGCGAGGCCCAGGGGTGCGCCGGGGCTTAGCTGCATCCCTTCCTGGGAAATCGGATCGCGGCGCGGAACATTGAACTGGTAGACGCCGCCGGTGGCCTTGCCCTTGACGCCGATGATCTGATCGAGCTGGGCGGTGTCGAGATCGGGCGCTGGTGGAGGCGTGGCCGGCGCCGTGACCTTGAGCGGCGTCTTGCTTTCGGCGAGTCCATCGCGGATCGCCGTGGCGATCTTGATCGGGTCGCCGTGCCCGGCGATGTGCATGTAGAAGGTCGCCGGGCTCGCGCGGAGCAGGTGGTTGTGCACGGCGGTGATCTGCAGGCCGCTTGCGATCATCTTCATCATGACCGGGTTGATCTCGGGTTCGAGCAGCACCAGGTCACCCATCGCCATGACGCCATCGTGCACTGGCTTGAAAGCGACCCAGCCTCCGAGCGCCAGCGCTGGTTTGATGGTCACGCCATCAAGGGTCACCGTGAGATCGCTCCGTGGAAAGCCGTAGCGATGCACATCGTCCGTGACGGCCGGCTTCCGGCCCAGCGTCTCATCGACCTTCTGCCAATCGATGCTCTGTGCATGCGCGGTCGAGACAAATGGCTCCGCGAAGACCTGCCAGTCGATCGTCTGGGCGTTCGCGCCGGCGGCGGCGCAACAGGCACCGATTCCAATCAGTGCGGGGATGATGTTTCGCATGGTCACGCTCCTCGAACAGATGTCACGGTCGCTTCAGTTCGCTTGCGCGATGCAAGCTCCGTCGCTCTATTCCTTCGAAAGACCCACGATCGTCGGCGCGCCGGAGATGTCCTGCACCGAGATTTCCACGGGGTCGCCGAAGCGGACGGCATTGAACAGCAGGCCGTCTTGCACCTTGAATGGCTCCGCCCTGTCAGGGGACAGGCGGATCCTGATGGTGTCGTTACGTTCGTCGACGCTATCGACGATGCCGCGCAATTTCTCGATCGGTGGCGGACGGACGGTCGCGACCTGAGCCAACGCAATGACCGAGTCCTGGTTCCCGCCATCGTCCACTGGTGCCGACAGCGCCACGCTGGGCCACAAGGCAGCCACGCAGAGGGCCACCATCGATCTCATCATGGTCGTTCACTCCATCGCGTTGATGTCGATTGCTTCGAGACGCGTGACGTCTCAATCCCGTTCCTTGACTTGACCGCTGCTGTCGATCACCAGACGGACCTCCTTGCCGTTCTTCATCGCCCTGGCCGTCATGCCTTCAGCCGTCGACTTGATGTCGGTCACATCGGCGTAGCCGGCGGCCTTGAGCTTCGCGACCAATTCGTCCCGCGTCAGGGCAGAAGCGGGCGCGACTGCGCCCGCAATTGCCAAGGCGAGAAGCAGGTGAGCGAGCCGTCGTGTCTGCATGGTCGTCCTCCTGGTCGTCTCCTGCCCCAGGGTTTCGAGATGCGCGGCTCCTCGTCAAACGACGCTCGCGAGGTGCTGTGCGACATCCGTGATGCCGAAGGCCGGGCGATCGGTCACGGTTTCACCTTGCTGGTCGGCCAGTTGTGCGTTTCCTTGGTCGCGTCGCGGCACCAGCGATAGAAGGCGTCATAAATCAGGAGACCGGCGCTCAACTGTTCGAGGTCGTCGTCGAACATGCGCGACAGGCCGAGTGACGCGGCCAGCAGTCCGGGCGCCTCCGGTGAGAGATCGAGCCGTGCGGTGTCGGCCGCGCGCACCATCGTTGCAAGCCGTTCCAGCGCCGGAGTGGAGAGGCCGAACTCCTTGACCATGACGTCGAACGTGCAGAGTTCGCCCCGGTGGCTCCAGAACACATTCTCGATATCGAACGGCGTGGCCTCGAACTGTTCGGCCACGGCCTCGACTTCGGAGGAGGTGACGAACAGGAATACGGCGGCTGGATCGACGAAGCGGCGGATCAGCCACGGGCAGGCGATCCGATCGATCTTCGGCCGCGATCGCGTGACCCAGACGGTGCGGCCGCGCCCGTCACGCTTCGGAATTCTGTCTGCCGGCACAGTCGGAAATTCCGCCGCCCGCCAGCCGAGGTGGCCGCCTTCGAGTATTTCCGCCGAAACGCCACTGCACCGGAGCCAGGCCGCGGTGCCTTCGGCGAGCTTCTGACCTTTGTGGCAGACGACGACCACGGACTGGCCGGTCATTCGCGAGGCCCAGTCCTGGACGTCGAGATGCGACCGACGCGTCGCGCCGGGTATCAGTCGCGGATCGGCGGCGAAATCCTCGTCGGTTCGAACGTCGATGAGGGTCGGCGCGTTTGCCGTGCCGATCAGCCGCACAAGCTTTTCTGATGAGATGGAGGTGTACGATAATGACATGCTGCGTCCTTGGTGATCTGGACGCGATTCTTGGGCATGTCGCCTCGCGGGGAGATCGCATGTCCCCGTATCCGAATACAAAACCCTGTCGTCCGCGCTGTCAACCTCGGCAGCGCCTGGGCGACGTCAACGAATTGCGAAGCTGGTATGACAGGCCACTTGCCGTTTCGGCGGAACCGGGGCGTCGCGTTTGCCGGACGCGGCCCTCAACGCGCTCGCATTCGGCGCGCCGCGATCGCGATCGGTACGATGGCCAGCAGTTGCGCTATCACCGCGATCGCGACGGTCGCTGCAATGGAGACGTCGTAGAGGGCGCCAAGTGCCGCGCTGCCGACGAACCAGGCCACGCCGAATATCGCTCCGAACACTCCATACGCCGACCCCAGCCGCTGCTGTGCGACCATCTGCGCGACCGCAGCCTGCATAACCGATTCATGAGCGCCCAGTCCGATGCCCCAGAGCAGCGCACCGAACAGCGATAGCGTGAAGCCGCCGAAGAACGCCAGCGGTGCGTAGGCAGCGACCAGGACTGTTACCGGTACGAGAACGAGCATGCCGAGCCGGTCGAACAGCTTGCCGATGATGAGCGACCCGAGCCCGCCTGCGCCCATCGCCAGCGCATAGAAAACGGCTATCCAATCATTCGCAACGATCTGGCTCCGGCTGAAGTGAAATGAGATCAGCGAGAAATCGGCAAAGCCGAAGCCGACGAGACCGGCTCCCAGGCAGTACCACCAGTAGGCCGGCGGATAGCGGCCGACCTGCGAGGTCTGCGGCTCCCGCTCGATGCGGCCGGCATTCGGAAAGCTGGCGCGTGCACCGAAGACCAGAAGCAGCGTGATTGCGGCGGGCAGTGCGAGCAATGCGAATGCGAGGTGGAAATCTCCCTTCCAGGCGAGCAGGCCCGCGACGGCCAAGGGGCCGACGAGCGCGCCGAACTGGTCCATCGCTTCGTTGACGCCGAACGCCCAGCCGCGGCCCATCTGCTTGCCGGCCTGGGCGAGCATGACGTCGCGCGGCGGGTTTCGTGTCGCCCGGCCGATCCGCTCCAGCAGAATGAGCAGGGCGGCTACCGGCCAGCTTCCGCTCAGGGCGAGCGCGGGCACCGAAGCCATTTGCAGAACATAGCCGCCGAGCGTGATCGGCCAATAGAGGCGGCTGCGATCCGCCCAACGTCCCGAGACCAGGCGGAGCGCGTAACCGAGAAACTCGCCAAAGCCGGTGACGGCACCGACGATGAAGCCGCTCGCACCGAGCATTCCCAGAAAAGGACCGGTGACACTGCGCGCGCCTTCATACGTCATGTCGGCAAACAGATTGACCGCACCGAACAGAAGAACGAACGAGAGGCCGGATCTGGCCGACCAATTCGGCTGCGCTTGCTTGGACACTGATCGCTCCGTTCATCGCGTGCAATGGACGTGATGTCCATCGAGGCAACGGCGGGAGCGCTCGATCGGTCCGCATCGATGCTTTCAAAGCAGGTTGGACGATCGAATTTCCGAGGACCGCCGCGGCGCTGACCGGTTCGACCCGCGGCCAGGGGCGTTGAGCGGGCCGCCCTGCGATCGAATTCAGGCCAACGTTTGCCTAAATCCGCATCATCGGCTTGATCAAGGATCGTGCACTCAACGAAGATTTATCTCATAATATCAATATGATGACAGATATTGCATGCAGAATGCAAAATGTGCTTGTTGTTTCGCGCTGTCTGCAACAGACTTCACCCCCGGGCAGGGCAGGCGGATGACCTTCAATGGCGAACGGTCACGCGAGGAAAATCCAAGCCGCTGACAGGGGGTGAGCAATGAGCGAACAGGTTTCCACCATCGCGATCGCAGACGCGGCGAAACCGACCGGCGTGCGCTGGAAGATCTTCCTGCTGATGCTGTTCCTGATCTCGATCAATTACATCGATCGCGCCTCGCTCTCGGTCGCGATGCCGCTGATCGCGAAGGAGTTCAACATCGATCCGGCGATGCAGGGCCTGATCCTGAGTTCGTTCTTCTGGACCTATGCCCTGATGCAGGTGCCGGGCGGCATGCTTGCCGATCGTTTCAAGCCGCGCATCGTGATTGCGTCCGCAACATTGCTGTGGGGCGCGTTCCAGGCGCTCGCGGCGCTGTCCACGAGCTGGTTCCTGTTGCTCCTGACCCGGCTCGGCCTCGGCGCGTCGGAAGCGCCGATCTATCCGGCCGGCGGCAAGCTCAACGCGATCTGGATGACGCAGACCGAGCGCGGGCGCGGCGCCACCTTGCTCGACGGCGGCGCGCCACTCGGCGCCGCGCTCGGAGCGATCGTGATCGCGTGGCTGATCGCGGCGTTCGATTCCTGGCGGATGGCCTTTGTCATCGCGGGCGTCGGCACCATGGTGTGCGGTCTGTGGGCCTGGCACTACATCCGCAACGAGCCGAGGCAGCACCCGTCCGTCAACGAAGCCGAGGCGCGCTATCTCGAGGAGGCGCATGCGATCGAGGACGCGGCGACGCCGCCGTCGGCGGGAGGAAGCTGGATGGCCTATTTCCGCTTCCGCTCGGTATGGTGCATGTGCCTGGGCTGGATGTTCTTCAACACCACGTTCTATGGGCTCCTGACCTGGATGCCGAACTACCTGTACAAGGTGCACGGTTTCGACATCAAGGTGCTCGGCGGCGCCTCCTTCATCATCTTCTTCGCGGGCTTCGTCGGCGAGCTGGTCGGCGGCTGGATCGGAGATGCCTGGCGCGCCCGCGGCGGGGCGCCGAACACCGTGTTCCGCACCCTGTTCGGCATCGCCGCGATCATGGCCACGGTCTCGATCTTCCTCGTGGCCTATGTCTCCAATCCGGTCGCGGTCGTGGTGCTGCTGTCGACGACGCTGTTCTTCCTGCGCTGGTGCGGCATGTACTGGGCTATTCCGTCGGCGCTCGCGGGCCGCGGCAAGTCCGGCTTCCTCGGCGGCTGCATGAATCTCGGCGGCAACATCGCCGGCGTCACGACGCCGCTGATCGTCGGTTTCATCGTGCAGGCTACCGGCTCCTATTTCCTGGCGCTGATGTATTTCGCCGCCGCCGGCATTGCGCTGTTGATCTGCTCGACCCTGATCGACTACAGCCGCAAGCTACCAGTCTAGAACGGATGCGGCCGGGCCCATTCAGGGCCCGGCCCGTTGATGAGGCAGTGAATGACACGTCCCGTCCGGCTCGGCATGCTGACGCCGTCCTCGAACACCGCGCTCGAGCCGATCACCTGTGCGATGCTGGCCGGCATCGATGACGTGTCGGCGCATTTCTCGCGCTTCAAGGTGACGGAGATCGCGCTGTCCGAAGCAGCGCTCCGCCAGTTCGATGCCAGCGAGATCCTGCGCGCCGCCGTATTGCTGGCGCATGCCAAGGTCGATGTCATCGCCTGGAATGGCACCTCGGCAAGCTGGCTCGGCTTCGATCGCGACGAGAGCCTGTGCGAGCAGATCACGGCTTCGACCGGGATCACGGCCTGCACCACGGTGCTGGCTTATCGCGACCTGTTGCGGCGGATCGGCGCGAGCCGCATCGGGCTGGTGACGCCCTATCGCAGGGATGTCCAGGACAGGATCATCGCCAACTGGAATTCGGAGGGGCTGCATTGCTTTGCCGAACGGCATCTCTCCCTGCAGGACAATTTCTCCTTTGCCGAGGTCAGCGAAGCCGAGGTGGCAAGGCTGATCGAGGAGGTGGTGCGCGAGGGCTGCGATGCCGCGGTGGTGCTGTGCACCAACATGCGGGGCGCCGGCGCTGCCGCGCGGCTGGAGCAGCAGTTCGGCGTTCCCGTGCTCGATTCGATTGCGGTGACGCTGTGGGCGTGCCTTGTCGCGAGCGGCTGCGATCCGTCGCGCATCCACGGCTGGGGCAGCCTGTTCTCAAACCCCGATCTGCGGGCGGTGGGCGCCACCGGCGCGGCGTCGAGAGCCCGATAGCGGATAGTGATGAAGGCGAAGCGTGACTGAAACCGGGACGACGAGACGCAAGAAGGATGCGAAGCGCCCCCAGCCG
Organism: Bradyrhizobium sp. ORS 86; assembly: GCF_045571475.1. Lineage (NCBI taxonomy): Bacteria > Pseudomonadati > Pseudomonadota > Alphaproteobacteria > Hyphomicrobiales > Nitrobacteraceae > Bradyrhizobium > Bradyrhizobium sp. ORS 86. Next base: position 3,446,917 of record NZ_CP120699.1, read on the forward strand.
ATGACGGCGCTGCAACGGCGGCGCTTGCGCGTGCCGCGGGTCGGACTGCACGAGCAGGCGGCGGTGCGGCTACGCACTATGATCGTGCGCGGCGAGCTCGCGCCGGGACAATCGCTGGGGGAGGCCGATCTGTCCGATGCGCTCGGGATTTCGCGCACGCCGCTGCGCGAGGCGCTGAAGCAGCTCGCGAGCGAAGGCCTGGTCGAGCTGCGCCTCAACCACAGCGCCGTGGTTGCGCCGTTCCGCCGCGCCGAGCTGACCGAATTGTTCGAGGCCGTCAGCGGCATCGAACGCTGTGCCGCCGAGCTCGCGGCGCTGCGCATGGAGCCGGCCGATATGGAGCGGCTCGCGGCGCTACAGGACAAGATCGAGTGGCATCACGGCCGTGGCGAGCTGCGCGAGTATTTCCAGACCAACCAGCAGATCCATTCGATGATCGTCGGCTTCGCCCGCAACGCGGTGCTGAAGGCAACCCACGAGGCGCTGCTGGCGCGGGCCGAGCGCGCACGCTTCTTCGCGCTGTCGGTGCTGGGACGATGGGAGGAATCGGTGCGCGAGCACCAGGAGATCTTGGCCGCGCTCAGGGATCGCGATGCCACCCGCGCGGGACAGTTGCTGGCTCACCACGTGCGTCGTACCGGCGAGATTGTCGTCGAGACGCTGGACGGCAAGGCGGATGACGCCGCGGCGCCGGAAGCATCGGAAAAGCCGCGCGGCCGCAAGACGGGAAAAGTTGCGCAATGAGGATCCTGCTTCTCAATCCCAACACGACGACGGCCGTGACGGATCTGCTCCATGCCGCCGGCAGCAAGGCGGCCTCGGCCGGTACCGAGCTCGTGCCCGCCACCGCGCCGCGCGGCGTGCCTTATATCGCGACCCGCGCCGAGGCCCAGATCGGCGGCGCGATCGCGCTCGAAATGCTCGCGGAAGCCGGCTCCGGTTTCGATGCCGCCATCATCGCCGCATTCGGCGATCCCGGCCTGTTCGGCGCCCGCGAACTGTTTGCGTTTCCGGTCGTGGGCCTCGCCGAAGCCGCGATGCTGACCGCTTGCATGGTGGGGCGGCGGTTCTCCATCGTGACCTTTGCGGGGGCGTTGGCGCCCTGGTACGAGGAATGCGTCGCGATGCATGGTCTCGCCTCGCGCTGCGCCGGAGTCCGCACGCTCGACGGTGCGTTCCGGTCGATCTCGGACGTTCAGGCTGAGAAGGAAGAGCTGCTGGTCGCGCTGGCCAACCGTGCGGTCGAAGAAGACAATGCCGATGTCGTCATCCTCTCCGGCGCGCCGCTGGCAGGGCTCGCGGCAAAGGTCCGCGATCGCATTCCGGTGCCGGTGATCGATCCCGTCGCGGCCGCCGTGCGTCAGGCGGAAACGCTCGCCGTTCTCAAGCCACGCAAGGCGATCGCCGGCACCTTCCGTCGTCCCGACCCGAAGCCGACGCTCGGGCTCGCGGAGCCGCTCGCCGCCGTCATCGAACATCGCACACCGAAGCAGGGAGCCCGCTGATGTCCTTCGACACCATCATCCGCGGCGGCACTGTCGTCACCGCCGCCGACACCTTCGCCTGCGACGTCGGAATCCGCGACGGCAAGATCGCGGCACTTGGACATGATCTCGGCAACGCGTCCGCGATCATCGACGCGACCGACCGGCTGGTGCTGCCCGGCGGCATCGACAGCCATGTCCACTTCGCCCAGCCCTCGGGCGAGGGGATCGTGATGGCCGACGGCTTTGCCAGCGGCACGCGCTCGGCGGCGTTTGGCGGCAACACCACCGTGCTGCCGTTTTGCCTGCAGCAGAAGGGACAGACGCTGCGCGAGGCGCTCAAAGCCTACCACGCGCTCGCCGAAGGCCAATGTCACGTCGACGTTGCCTTTCATCTGATCGTCACCGACCCGACCGAGCACGTGCTGGGCCAAGAGCTGCCGGCGCTGGTGGAGGACGGCTACACCTCGCTGAAGGTCTTCATGACCTATGAGGGCCTCGCGCTGTCGGATCGCGAACTGCTCGAGACGATGTCGGTCGCGCGCGAGACCGGCGCCATGCTGATGGTGCATGCGGAAAACTACGATGCCATCCGCTTCCTCACAGACCGCCTGGAACGCGCAGGGAACACTGCGCCGCGCTTTCACGCCACCTCGCGGCCGATCCCGGTCGAGCGCGAAGCCACTCACCGCGCCATCTCGCTCTCCGAGCTCGTCGACGTACCAATCATGATCGTGCACGTCTCGAACCGGGAATCGATGGAGGAAATCCGCCGCGCCCAGCAGCGTGGACTGCGGGTGACGGGCGAGACCTGTCCGCAATATCTTGTCCTGACCGAACGGGATCTCGATCAGCTCAACATGGAGGGTGCGAAATACGTCTGCTCGCCGCCGCCGCGCGATCTCGCCAGCCAAAAGGCCTGCTGGGAAGGCCTGCAGCAGAAAGTATTCTCGGTGTTCTCGTCGGATCACTGCCCGTTCCGCTACGATGACCCGCAGGGCAAGCTGGCGCCGAAGGGGCGCACCAGCTTCCGCTGGGTGCCGAACGGAATTCCGGGCGTGGCGACGCGGCTGCCGATCCTGTTTTCGGAAGGCGTGGTGAAAGGCCGTATCGATCTCAACAGCTTTGTCGCCTTCAGCGCGACCAATCATGCCAAGATCTATGGCCTTTATCCGCGCAAGGGCACGATCGCAGTCGGCTCCGACGCCGATATCGCGCTATGGGATCCGACGCGCAAGATGACCATCCGTCACGAACTGATCCATGACGGCTCGGACTATACGCCCTATGAAGGGCTCGAGGTGACCGGTTGGCCGGTTCTGACCATGGTGCGCGGCAAGGTCGTCGTCGATGACGGTGAGCTTGTCGGCAGCAAGGATCACGGCATGTACCTGCCGCGCGCCAAGCCACGATCGGGAGCCGGCCTCTCGTAACACGCGAACCAGAAGGCAGGAGATCACCATGCCCTTTGCTGTGACTGATGACGGAGTGCGCCTCTATTTCGAAGAGACCGGATCGGGCCATCCGGTGATCCTGGTCCACGAATTCGCCGGTGACCTGCGCAGCTACGAGCCGCAGATGCGGCATTTCGGCAAGCGCTACCGGACCATTGCCTACAATGCGCGCGGCTTTCCGCCGTCCGATGTGCCGGAGCAGGTCTCCTCCTATTCGCAGGCGCGCGCCGCCGCCGACATCCTGGCGGTGCTCGACCATATCGGCGAACCGAAGGCCCATATCGTCGGTCTGTCGATGGGCGGCTTCGCGACCTTGCACTTCGGGCTGCGCTATCCCGAACGCGCGTTGTCGCTCTGCATCGGCGGCTGCGGCTATGGCGCCGAGCTCGACAAGCGCGAGACGTTCCGCGCCGAGGCCGACGTGATCGCCGGCATGATCCGCAAAGAGGGCATGCCGGCCTTTGCCGCGCGCTACGCCTATGGGCCGACCCGCGTGCAGTATGAGAACAAGGACCCGCGCGGTCACGCCGAGTTCAAGGCCATGCTGGCCGAGCACTCGGCGGTGGGATCGGCCAACACCCAGCAGGGGGTACAGAAGGAGCGTCCGTCGCTCTACACGCTGGTCGACGAGATGAAGCGCATCACGGTGCCGACGCTGATCATCACGGGCGATGAGGATTGGCCCTGTCTTCTGCCCGGCATTCTGATGAAGCAGAGCATTCCGTCGGCCGCGCTCGCGGTGATGCCGAACTGCGGCCACGCCATCAACATCGAGGAGCCCGAGGAATACAACCGGATCGTCGGTGATTTCCTGTCGCAGGTCGAGAGCGGCCGCTGGCCGCTCCGCGATCCCAGAGCCGTCAGCGCTTCGATCACGGGCATGAAGGATTAGGCGAAAACCACATCGGCCGTCCTCGTCGGGCCGGCCCGATCCGTCATTCCGGCAGCTTTTCCGCCACTACGCCGAGTTGAGTTGGCAGCGTCAGCCCATGCGCGCATAATGAGCGCATGGACTTCGTCGAAGGCAATAGTGCCAAAATCCCTGCGATCGGGCTCGGCACATGGGAACTGCGCGGCCGCGTCTGCGCCCGGATCGTCGAGCAGGCGCTGCGGCTCGGCTATCGCCATATCGACACCGCCCAGATCTATGAGAACGAGCGCGAGGTCGGCGAGGGGCTGCGCGCCTCCGGCGTCAGGCGCGACGACGTGTTCGTGACCACCAAGGTCTGGACCAGCCACTTCAAGCCGAAGGACCTCGAGCGATCCGCCAAGGAGAGCCTCGCGCGGCTTCGTCTGACCGAGGTCGATCTGTTGCTCCTGCATTGGCCCAACCCCCAGGTGCCGCTGCCGGACACGCTTGGCGCGCTGGCGCGAGTCAGGCGGGCGGGGCTGGCGCGGCACATCGGCGTTTCGAATTTCAACGTAGCGCTGATCGAGGAGGCGGTGGCGGCATGCCCGGAGCCGCTCGCCTGCGACCAGGTCGAGTACCATCCCTATCTTGACCAGGCCAAGGTGATCGAGGCCTGCACGCGCCACGGCCTGGCATTCGTCGCTTACAGCCCGATCGCGAAGGGGCGCGTCCGCAACGACCGCGCGTTGGCGCGGATCGGCGACCGCTATCGCAAGACCGCCGCCCAGGTCAGCCTGCGCTGGCTCGTGCAACAGAATGTTTCCGCCATTCCGCGCACGTCCAAGCTCGAGCGGCTCCAGGAAAACATCGACGTGTTCGATTTCGAACTTTCGGAGGAGGACATGCGCGAGATCTCGGCGATGGGCAGCGGCACAGTGCGATGATTGGAGGATCGTCGCACCCCTCAGGTCCTTGTTTGAGCATGATCCCTGGAAAACCCTTTCCGGATCATGCTCTGGCCGATTGACCGGCTTCGGTTTTGCGCCGAAATGGGATTGAGGCAGACAGGCCCCGACCGCTATTGTAGCTGGAGGGGAGATATCACGACGTGATCGAGTGGGATGAAGTTCCGGCCAAACGCGGACATGATGGCGTCGGTGCTGGTGCACCTGTTGCTGCTCGCGCTGATTTTCCTCTATTCGGAAGTCCATCAGTTCGATCCTGTCGCGGCTGACACGATGCCGGTCGAGGTGGTGACGCCGCAGGAGGTGGCCGAGGTCGCGCCCGAGCCGACGCCAACCCCGTCACCGACGCCAGAATTGCGGTTGCCGTCGCTCGACAAGCCGACCGAGTCTGTGGCGACCCAACCCGACGCGCAGGCATCCGCGCCGCAGCCGCCAGAGCAGCAGGCGCCGCCGCAGCCCGAGCGGAAGCAGTCAGTGCCAGCACATCGGCCGAGCCCGACTCCACAACAGATGGCGAAGGTTGAGCAGCCTCCGGCGTCGCAGCCACCCCCGCCAGCTCCGCAGCAACCAGCGCCGCCGCCGGCGCCCGCCTACACGCAGCCCGAGCCCGACCCTTCCGTCAAATACCACGTCATCCTTGGTCTGCCGCCTTATCTCCCCGCGGAGACGCCACCCGCAGCGGCGCCGTCCGGCGCCGACGCCGGCAAGGACAATTTCGATGCGCCGGCGACCGAGAAGGCCGACATCGCCTCTGGCGTGGTCGCCGAATTCCGTCGCCATCTCAAGACCTGCATGAAGCTTCCGGCGACGCTGAGCACCAGCGACGACGTCAGGGTCAAGCTGCGGGTGTTTATGCGGCCGGACGGCAAGCTCGCGGCCGCTCCGCAACTGATCGAGGCCAGCGCTTCGACGAAGGGTCCGCTGTTGATGCAGAGCGCGACCAGCGCACTGCAGGCGTGCCAGCCCTATGCGATGCTGCCGAAGGATCGCTACGGCGAGTGGAAGGTGCTCGACCTCGATTTCACGCCGCGCGACTTCGCGTCGTAGGGCCCATGAGAAGCCCGCGTTGCGGTGAGCCTAGCACTACAGTTGCATTTCATCTCGGTGTCCGTCCGCGACCCGTCTTCGCCAAGGCTTCGCCGGGGTAAAGGCTTTGGGCCCGCCGGAGCTTTAGCGAAGGCGGCAAGCGGACGATCCAGTATTCCAGAGACGTCAAGGCTCCGTCCGAGGAGCTTCGGCGTACTGGATTCCCCGCATTCGCGGGGAATGACAACTGTAGTGTTAACTCTCCATCGCCTGCCGGGCGTTCGATGCGAATTGCCGGCGCCAGATCACGATCACGACGGCAGCGGTGGTGATGAACAGCAGCCAGGGGCTGACGAACCAGCCGAGATAGCCGAGCGCGAAGAAGAATGCGCGCTGGCCGCGATTGAAGTGCTGGCCGGCGTTTTCGAACATCCGCGTGGTGCGGATGACGTGGGCTTCGGCCTCCGGCGTGTCGCGCTGGGTCGCCGGCGGCATCGCGCCGAACAGGATCGCCACGTAGTTGAACAGGCGATAGGCCCAGGCGAACTTGAAGAACGTGTAGATGAAGATCAGGATCAGCCCGACGCATTTGATCTCCCAGAGCGCGGGCGAGGGGCTCAAATTGATCGGAAGCGTCGCGAGCACGGCGATCGCATCGCTGGTCGCGCGCAGCAGCGTCAGCGCGCCGCCGATCGCGATCAGGCTGGTGGAGGCAAAGAACGCCGTGCCGTTCTGCAAGCTGGCCATGATCTGCATGTCGACCATCCGCGCGTCGCGATTGAGCAGGTTTCTGACCCAGATCTCGCGATAGACATGCATGCGTGACGACAGGCTGTCGCGACCATAGGCGGTGCGCTCGAGCGTGACGGCGTAGATCAGCCATTCGATGACGAAGAAGCCGACCGCAACGGCATCGACCCAATAGCCCGTCATTGTTGCCATCCCCCAACGATGCGCCCAAGCATGCGCGGCCGCGTCGCGCCTCATGTACAGGTTGGACGCGTGCAATGCACTATGGCAAGATATCCGTCACAACAGGATTCTCCGGACATGCTGAAGCTCGTCATCGGCAACAAGAACTATTCGTCATGGTCGATGCGGCCCTGGCTGGCGCTGCGCGCCAACAATATCCCGTTCGAGGAAATCTTCATTCCGCTCTACACCGACCAGGCCGACAAGGACCGCATCCTCAGCGTCAGCAAATCCGGCAAGGTGCCGGCGCTGATCGACGACGACGTCACGGTGTGGGACTCGCTTGCGATTATCGAATATCTCGCTGAGAAGTTTCCGGACGCGAAGCTCTGGCCGGCGGATCGCGCGGCGCGCGCGCACGCCCGCGCGATCTCGGCGGAAATGCATTCCGGCTTCATGGCGCTGCGCAACGAATGCGGCATGAACCTGCACCGGCCGATTCGCCCCGTCGCGCTGTCGGATGATGCGCGCGCCAACGCGGCCCGGGTCCAGGAGATCTGGGCCGATTGCCACGCGCGCTACGGCAGGCAGGGGCCGTTCCTGTTTGGCGCATTTTCCGGCGCCGACGCGATGTACGCGCCGGTGGTGCATCGCTTCCGCACCTACGCGATCCCGGTAAAGGCCGAGGCGCAGCCCTACGTCGACGCGATGATGTCGCTTCCCGCATTCCAGGAGTGGACCCGCGACGGCCTCGCCGAGACGCTTCTGATCGACCGATTCGAGCACGTCTGACCGGGCCTCGTGACTTCCGAATTGTGACAGCGGCCTCAAACTTCGCGGCTTGACGCTGTGGCTCCGAGGGGTCTGAATCGGAGGCCAGTCTTTGCAATTTACGAAAGGACGAAGTCCATGGGCATTCTCGACTCCCTGGAAAACTCGCCCGAGCTGAAGGCGATGCTCGGCCAGCTCGGCGCGGCGGTGATCCCCGCCGTGCTCGGCGAAGTGTTGGGCAATGGCGGGCAGGGCGGACTGTCAGCGATCGTCGCCAAGCTCGAGCAGGCCGGCTTCGGTGATCAGGTCAAGTCCTGGATTGGCACCGGCCAGAACCTGCCGATCACGGCCGAACAGCTCCAGGAGGTGCTCGGCAGCGATACCGTCAGGCAACTGGCCGCGAAGTTCAACATCCCGGTCGACCAGCTCTCCAAGGTGCTGGCCCAGGCTCTGCCGGATGCGGTCGATCATGCGAGCCCCGAGGGCAAGCTGCCGCACAGCGCCTAAGGCTTCGACGCGCGATTTGCGGCTGGCACGCAAATTGCTCTCTATCGCCCTGAAAACTCTGCGAAATTTGCGCATGGGCCATGTCCCGATCCTGCTGGATTCCGGGCATGCCTGTGTGCTAGGTTGTCACAGGGTTCTCAATAGGTTGGCCAGCGCTAGCGGGACTGTAGGCCGGGCCAGCCATCTCTAAAAAATGGAGAGGGCGTTGAAGCATAAGTACTCCGTTGGAGAGACTGTCTATTTCACTGCGAGCAACGTGGCGCGTCCCGCCGCGAGCGGCACCTACCAGGTGATCCGCCTGCTGCCGACCGAAGGCGACGACTGCCAGTATCGCATCAAGAGCTCGACCGAAGCTTTCGAACGGGTGGCCAAGGAGAGTCAGCTCGCGCTGTCCTGAGGGAACTGTGCGCAAGCCGGCGGTCTGGCGGTTCCGTCCGCCGTCAAAAGGCCCTGTTCGCGGACCCATTCTGCGGTAGATCGAATGCCGGTCGCGGCATTCGAGGCCGTGGATTGTGCTTATGCTGCGTTGAGGGACACCGCGCATGAATTGGGCTTGGGCTTCCTCGCTGGACCAGATCTGGCGCTCACCGACCTTCCCGACCTGGCTGACGCTGGTCGCGGCGGGATTTTTTGGAATTGTCGTCCTAGTCACGCTGCTGCGTGCGGAGAAATCCGTCGCCAATGGCGCGTTGACGGTCATCACGCTGCTGGCGATCGCGGTTGCGGTCGCTGCGACAATCCGTGGCTTTACGCCGGGTGGGCAGGTCGCCTCGACCGAGACGCGGATGGCGCAGGCGACGGCACCGACGTCGCCGGCGTTGTCCTGTGTCGATGATCTTGCGGGCGATGCCGTGTTGAATGCGTGCGAGAAGGTGCTGTTCGGCTCGGCCGAATCGGCCGCCGCGGCCGTCAGCTATGCCGCCGCGCAGATCTCACGCCTGACCTCCTTCGGTGACATCACCACCGCCGAACGCAATCCGACGCCGGAGCTGCAGGCGCTGCGCCGTGCGGTCGAGCGCGACCGGTACGGGCTGATGGCTTATGTGCTGATGGCGCGCGACCACTGCACGCCGACGGCGTGTCCCGCATTCCGCTCGCTCGGCGACAATCACCAGGTCGTCGCCAACATGAACGATCGCACCTACGAGAACCTGATCACCCGCTATGCAGCCTCCTGGAACGCTGCGCCCGGCGTGGCGCCTGCGGCCGCGGCCGCCGGGCTGGTGGCCGCGCTGCCGCCCTCGCTGCCCACCGGCAAGCCGACCAATGCGGAATTTCCGAGCTCAGCGTCGACGCCGGCGGTCAGCATCATGACGCCTGAGCCGACCAAGCCGGCAGCCGCCGCACCAGCGCCCGCGCGCCCGGCAGTTGCCGCGAAACGGCCTGCGGCGCCGAAGCGCGCGCCGGTCCAGATCGCCCCGCCGGCTGCTGCACCGGCCGCGCCTGCGCAAGGCGCACCCGCCGCCGCGAGCCAGGACTGAGGCGCGGGGAGGTCGGCCTGACCGTCATTGCGCTTGAAGCTCCACTGCCTGGTGCGTGACGACGAGATACACGTTCCGCCGCCGCAAGGCGAAGCCGCTATCCACCGTTCCGGATCGTGCTCCCTTTTCAAAGTCTGCGCCGGCCGTTAAATCCGGCGGATGCCGCTTCATCTCATCAAGCTTGCCGTCGGCTGCGAGTCGGTCAAGGAACTCAAGGGCTGGGTTGCCGAACGGATGGCGACCGCGAAGAAAAAGGGCCTGCCGCTCCGCCACGTCCACATCACGCGCATGACGCCGAAGCGCGACGAGGAAATCCTCGGCGGCGGCTCGCTCTACTGGGTGATCCGCGGCGAGATCGCCGCGCGTGAGAAGATCATCGCGATCGAGCCGTTCCGCGACAAGGATGGCATCGGGCGCTGCCGCATTGTCATGCAGCCCAAGGTGATCGCCGTATCGCCTCGGCCGATGCGGCCGTTCCAGGGCTGGCGCTACCTGACTGCGGATGCCGCGCCGCCCGATCTCACCAAGTCGAGCGCCGCCAGCGTGGCTTCGATGCCGGAGCCGATGCGTCGGGAACTGCGCGACCTCGGATTGCTCTGAGCAATTGTACGGCCGCTGCGGCCGGCGTGCCCTCAAGGCTGCCGTGACGTGACGGGGTGGGGGCGGGTCCGTTCAGGCGCGTGCGCTTGTATCGTGCTTTGGGCGGACTGATCGGCGCCAGCACGTTCGCATCGGCTGGCAAATGGGAACTGATAGCTGGATCAGCAATCTTTGATTGCAGACCCGGTGACGGCGGCTTGAGCGGCGCCGCGCTGGAATTGAGTGTCGTCGATCCGGATAGCCCCCATTGAAAAGTCGGACAGCTTCGCCCGAGTAACGCGGCAATTGCTCGTTGACCGTTCCGCACTCGCTCCCTCGAATTTCCAAGCTGCATTCTGAGATGGTGGGTCAACGGGAACTGCTCGAGATCGCCCGGGCAAGGGCTCGGCCAAGGCAATCATAGCCGTCAGCCGTGGTATGCAACCCATCCCAGGACACGAGCGCACCTTGCGTCACGCCTGCGTTGATCGAGTTTCGCATCAGCACGAATCGAGAAAACAGCCCAACGCGCTCCTGCTTCGCGACCTCGGCAATGATGGTCTCGATCGTGGAGTGATAGGTCGAGGCGAGCACCATTGGCGCATATTGCAGGTCCATGAGCACGACATCGGCAAACGCTGCCTTCAGCGTCCGTACACCTTCGATGACCTTGCTTCTGAGCTCTTGGTCCGGCCGGCCGCCCCAGACCACGTCGTTGGTTCCCAACTGCCACACGACGAGATCGGGGCTGTGGGCAATCACATCGCGTCCGAAGCGCGCGACATTGCCCTGGATCGTGTCGCCGATTCGTCCGCTATTAATGACACTGATTGTCGCGTTTGATCTAAGTCGCAACAGTTCCCGGCGCATGACCTCGGGATATGTCGCTGCCGAAGCCAGCACCCAAAGCCCCACAGTCGAAGACGAGCCGATCGCTACAATCTTAAGCTGTTCACCGGACCTCAGCCGCGCGGCCGTGCGGGGCAATGGAGCCCCTAGCGAGAGGTCCTTATTTGCCGCAAGGCACCTCTCGGCGGCAGACGCGGCTCCGGGTGCCTGCGAAAGCGCAGAGCCAGACGTTCCGGCAACCACCACCGCGCCGACCGCTGCCAATATCGCGGCTCTTGCAATTTGCGATAATATGCCGGCAATGGTGCGCAGAACGATCACGAAACAGCCCACCCCGTGTTCCCTAGGCGATTTGGCCGAATCTCTATTGACAGCCTTTGGCGCTCGACATTCGCTGGGTGTTGCTGGACGAGGGGTCAAAGGAAAGCTGTCCGACCTCAACGGGTTGCCATAAGCACGAAGGACGCATGTTGAACAAATGACAAGAGCCGCCGTCGCCAAGAGGCTGGTGTTCCACGTGGGCGGCTTTGATCCAATCACGCCGCATGCCGGCGCGCAACGACGCTTCGTTCGTGAATTAGCAAGGTTTCAGCGCACCTGGTCAGTGAAAGCTTCGGCCGATGGCCTGTGCAATGGCATCGACCAGACGACGTGGAGCGTGACGGCGGCTGGCCCGAACTGGTTGGTCGAAACCGATTACAATCTTGTTCGCTGGGACGACGTCATTGAAACCTATAGTCGTCGAACGATCTTCTGGCGCATTCCGCTCGGCATCGTGGCCTTTGTGGATTTCGTAGCATCCGGCGCTCTCTGGGGGTACTTGCGAACCAACTGGCATTACGCCGGTTTCTTTCTGTTTCCGTTCGTCATGTTCGGCATCTTCAGCCTGGTCGCGTATTTCGTCGGCCTGCTTGTCGTGAGAACCGGCGGTTCAATTCCGGTCGCGATCATTGCCGACCTCGTTGCGTTCGCGGCGCTTCTGGCTGGCCCTTGGCGCTGGCTGCACCTGGCTCCGCTGTTCGACGACTGGATTTTCTCTCGCGAGTATATTCGCAAAGGTCATCCACTCCTCGAGCAAAGACTGGACAGAATGGCCGCGGAGATCGTCGCTGCGGCGAGCGGGCGTGATACTGACGAGATACTGATCATAGGCCACAGCCTTGGTGCCGTTCTTGCTGTTGATGCCCTTGATCGCGCATTGAGAGCGGACCCCGCGCTTGGTGAGCGCAAAGTCCCCGTGACCTTTCTCGCGATCGGTTCATCCGTTCTCAAGATCGGGCTGCATCGCGGCGCCACGCGCTTTCGCGCGGCGGTCGAGCGGGTCGCCCGAGCACCCGGCATCTTCTGGGGCGATTATCAGGCTCGCGTCGACATCATGAATTTTTATAAGACCGACCCGATGGCTGAAATGGCGTTGGCCACAGAGAACGGTCCCCTGGTCAAATGCGTCGAGCTCAGTCGAATGCTTGACCGTGCGATGTATCGCCGCATACGCCTCAGGTTCTACCGGTTGCACTGTCAGTTCATCAGCGGCAACGACAAGCGAGCAGCGTACGATTACTTCATGCTGGTATGCGGACCTGTTTCGGCCAAATCCCAGACGCTTGCAGCCGATGGCGCGGTTTCGATGATCGCGGAGGATGGATCGCTGATCGATGCGGCGCCTTGCTGCAGCGAGCCGCTCGTCAGGATGGCGCAGCAACTTGGTCCAAGATGACGCCGACCCTTGCAAAGATCGTGTTCGTTACGCTGGCGGTTGGTTGGTACCTGCTTCGCTATGAGCACGCGCGCCGTTCCCGTCGCGAAAAGATCCTGCGAAGTGCCCGAGGTCCCCGGGAAACCATGCTGCTGCTGATATCTCTGACCGGTCTTGGCATTCTGCCGTTCACATACGTCGCGACCGGGATTCCGCGTTTTGCGGATTACACTTTCCATCCGATCCAGGCTTGGCTGGGAGTTGTCCTTGCGCTTGCGTCATTGCTGATGTTTCACCTCACTCATCGCGCGCTCGGCCGGAATTGGTCGGTTAGTCTCGACGTACGGGAAGGCCATCAACTCATCACGGACGGCATTTATCGAAGAATTCGTCACCCAATGTATTCTGCATTCTGGCTCTGGGCCAGCGCGCAGGCATTGCTGTTGCCCAACTGGGTTGCCGGCTTCTCCGGCCTCGTCGGCTTTGGAGTTTTGTTTTTCGGCCGCGTCGCCCGGGAAGAGCGCATGATGCTGGAAACGTTCGGCGAGGGTTACCGCGCGTATATGGCACGCACAGGTCGTATTTTCCCCTTGGTCTTCTGAGGCGCCGGCCGCTAGCCCACTTCATGGGCTGGCACAAGTTCCAAGCCCTCGATTTTAGTGCCCTTTCTGCAACATCCTTGAGAAAACGTTCACGCGGAGGCTCGTCAAGGGCCCTGCTTATTGTGCCGGTAACGAGTGTCGGCTTTAGTTCGAATCGATCCGTGAGAGCAGGAGAGTTCAATGTTGAAATTCGTGGTCATCGGTGCAGCTACCTTGGCGTTTGCGGGAACGGCGATTGCTGCGGACCTTCCGCATCCTCAGCCGGTCGTTCAGCAGGCGCCAATCGGCAAGTATCCGGTCGGCAAGTACCCCGTCGGCAAGTACCCGGTCGGCAAGTACCCCGTCGGTAAGTATCCGGCCCCGGTTGTAACCAAGGGCTAACTCGACAGCGGCGCGGCCGCAAAGCGTCTCCGGGCCTCAAGGTCCGGAGACGCGTTAGTGAGTCGGGCCGACCAAGACGTCGAGCCTAGCAAGACATCGACTAACCCGAGCGCATGAGGGGTTGAAGGTGGCAAAAGCCAATAAGAAATCGACCGGCGTGCTGTTTGCTGTTGGCGCCGGCATCTTTGCAGCGTGCATGGGCTTGGGGACTGGAAGCGGCCGCGCAGAACAGCTCGTGGCGAACGCTGACCGTCAGCAGCAGGATAGTCCTCGACCTTCCGTGAAGCCCGGTGTGACAACGGCTGCCATTGCGCCGAGCGAGACGCCCTCGCGCTCACGCGTAGATGCGAAGCCGGTTCGTAGGGCCGCCACCTCGGTGAGGGGACCTTACTACGTGGATTTTCGTGCCCGTACGGCGGCGTCCTATGGTCACGCCTTTGTATGGTACGGCAAGACCAGCGAAAGGCAGGTCGAAGTTGCCGGCCTCCACCCCAAGGGCGATACGCTACCCTACGTCTTGGGACACCTCATGTGGGTGCCGTCTGAGACGGGTGCGAGCTACGGTGACCTTGACGTCCAGTACCTGACGGCGAGCTACCGCGTCTATTTGAGCGAACCCGACGCCAAGAAGGTCTTTGCCTACATCAAACATCTTCAGGCGACCTCGCCGGTGTGGAATGCCGAGACGACCAACTGCACGGCTTTCATCGGGCAGATCGCGGCGTTCATGGGGTTGAAGACACCGTTCCATCTGATGAAGCCTGAGGAATATGTGAATCAGCTCAAAGCGATGAACGGTGGGCGCCAAACGGTGCAACTCGCTGCCGACCAATAGTCTCGCGTCTTGTGGTCTCGCATCTTGGTTCGTTTCTCGCGTTGAATCGCACGATCGCATTGATTGCCGTTGCGATCGTCCCGATCTCATAATTCTACAGCCGCGCGGCTGCTCGCGCCTCAGAGGCTGCAGTCTCCCTCACTCGCGCGCGTTGCTTGATCCCTGTCATTGCTGTCGAGCCAACGGGTCGCGCGAATGCGCGCCCGATGACAGGCTCCGCGCAGCCATCGCGCAGCTACGCGGAAGCATGGATTGCCTCATCTCATCATGATCGAGGCCTGCGGGTTGCTTCAAACCGCGATGTTGTCGATCAGGCGGGTGGTGCCGAGCCGCGCCGCGACCAGCATCCGCAACGGACCATCCTGTAGCGATGCGACTGGGGCCAGGGTTCTGGCGTGGCGGACTTCGAGATAATCGAGGGTGAAGCCGGCTTGCGTGATGATGGCTGCGCCCGTGGCCATCGTCGCCGCAACATCCTCGCCGGCGCGCAGGCGGGCGGCCGTTTCCTTCATGACCCGGTGAAGCTCGGGGGCGACGCGCCGTTCCTCCGGCGAGAGGTAGACGTTGCGCGAAGACATCGCCAACCCATCGCGCTCGCGCACGGTTTTTGAGCCGATCACCTTGACGCCGAGGTCGAGGTCCGCGGCCATTTGGCTCACCACCCGAAGTTGCTGGAAATCCTTTTCGCCGAAGATCGCGACGTCAGGCCGGACTTGCGTGAACAGTTTGCCGACCACCGTGGCGACGCCGCCGAAGAAATGCGGCCGGAAGCGATCCTCGAGCGCGGCGGTGGCCGGCCCCTCGGGGACGATGCGGGTCGCAAAGCCCTCCGGGTACATCGCCTTCACCTCGGGATGCCAGATCAGGTCCACGTCCTCGGCCGCAAGCTTGGCGACATCGGCCTTCCAGGTGCGTGGGTAAGAGCCGAAATCCTCCGTCGGCGCGAACTGGGTCGGGTTGACGAAGATCGAGACGACGACCCGCTTTGCGCGGCGCTTGGCGAGGCGCACCAGCGACACGTGGCCGTCATGGAGAGCTCCCATGGTTGGGACCAGCGCGATGCTCGCTTTCTTGGCGCGCAGGGCGTCGACGGCGCGACGCAGAGCGGGAACGGTGCGGACGACGGCAGGATTTCTCGGCATCGGGTCTTGGTCTCTTGGGCAAGGCTTGGTGAGGCGGCTTGGTCACCCAGAGTAAGGTGACTGGCGTTCGGTGGGTCGCGGCACTTTACCAGGAGCAAAACGCAGCCGGCAAATCGGTGTGACTGCCCGGCCTTGCCTCACGTTGGTTGGACACCGGCCAACCTGATGCTGCGATCAGGGTCAATCCGGCTCGGCGCATCTTGTCGTACGTTCGGGTAAGTCGGACGCCAGCCTCGGGCAGCGACCTGAAGCACTTGCGCATTCGATGGCAGACACACTGGTGACACCTCAACGATGGCTTCCTCGATCTCGACGTGCTGGGGACCGTCGATCCCGCCAACCATGCGGCGACCGGCGAGAGCCGCTATGCCGAGATCACGCGGCGCCAGACGCAAGCGCCGCGGACCGTGCTCGACGATATCGACGAGGCGACGCTTGGAACTCGCCGAACCTGGGCCACGTCATTGCGCGCGAGGAGCCTCCGCGCCGGCGATCGGCGCAGGATCCTCCGAGCGGTTCCGCCAGCCAGACGGAAATTGCCTGACGCGTCTTGGGAGGGGGCTCCCGAATTCGCTCTCAAAGGTGACCATCGTCACTTGTTGCGCGTCAGCGAGTACCGCTATCGTTCCCGGGCTCGGAAAGGTTCCAAGCCAGCAAAACGGCGGAACAAAGCTTGGTGCGTACAGTTTTCCCCGATGTCCGGGCCTTTGAGCGTCGATAGCCGACCGCTCGGCGGATTGAGGTAATATGGTACTCTTTAATCTCGGGCGACAGTTGAAATTGCACAAGCGGTAGGTGCACCGCACAACGAACGTGCTACGGGAACACAACATTTGGACTTCCAGTCACGACGCCGTGACATATATGCTGACCAAGGAGGCCGCAGAGCCTCCAGCCGAAAATAGCCCTTGAACAGGCGGACGCCGAGGACGTCATGAAACGTGGAATTACCGTTCTGCTTTCGCTCTCCGTGGTGCTCACGGCGGCCTATTTCACTGCCAGTAAGTGGGCGATCCGTCACGAAACCATCATGTTCAACGATCCGACGCGCAACGAACGCCCGGTCGCGGTCGACGTGGCGGTGCGCCGTGACAAGGAGATGCAGGCCGACGCCGGCATGATCACGTTGCCGGTCGCGATCCTCAATCATGGTAATACCGTCAAGTTTACCGAATATTCCTTCCTGGCGAACGTATTCGCCGCGCGCGGCTATCTGGCGATCAGCATCCAGAACGACATCCCGTCGGACGGGCCGATGGTGACCAAGGTCGGCGAACTCTATGTCGGACGGCTGCCGCAGTATCAGCGCGGGATCACCAACATCAAGTTCGCGATCGAGCAGATGAAGAAGATCCAGCCGAACGCCGACTACAGCAAGCTGACGATGGTCGGCCATTCCAATGGCGGCGACATCGCGATGTATTTCGCCAAGCAGTATCCCGATGAGATCAAGAAGGTCGTGACGCTGGATAACCTGCGCGTGCCGTTCATCACCGACGGCAAGTTCAAGATCCTCTCGTTCCGCTCGCATGATCCGCAGTTCAAGACGGATCCCGGCGTCGTTCCGGACGAGGCGGAATGCGAGAAGGCCGGCATCACCGTTGTGCGGACCAACTTCCAGCACAACGATATGCGCGACACCGGGCCGGAGCAGGCCAAGACCTCGATCGAGGCGATGCTCGACAAATTCCTCGCCGACAACGACAGCGACATCGCCCCCGTCGACACCAGGAACGCGCCGCCGAAGATCCTGGAACCTGGTCCGGTTTCGCTCTACGTGCCGGTCGAGAAGGAGCCGCAAACCTTCGCTGACAAAGTGAAGAAGGCGCTGACCCTGAAGAAGACCGAGCGGGACTCGTCCCGGGCGACCAACTGATCCCTCAGTCATTAAGCCTCCCGACCGGGCAGGCCTCGCTGCATTGACCAGTCCAATGCCGTGGCCCACATAGTGTTTGCTGTAATGGGCAAGCGCTGATGGCTGGCGATCCGACCAAACCGACATCCGGAAACGAGGTGCGCCCGGCGAACGCCCCTGACGCGCGCAGCTCCGGTTCTGTGCCCGACGCGAGGAGGTCCACCTCCGACGACATCGCCGCCTTCGTGGCGAAGGCGCGCGCGACGTCGCCACATCGCACTGGCGCGCGGGGTAGGCTGGTATTCGCGCTTGACGCCACCATGAGCCGGCAGCCGACCTGGGACATGGCATGCGCGCTGCAGGCCGACATGTTCCGCGAGGCCGCATCGCTCGGTAGCCTCGACATCCGCCTCGTCTACTATCGTGGCTTCAACGAGTGCCGCGCGACCGGGTGGATCTCCGACAGTGCGCAGCTTGCGAAGTTGATGGGCAAGATTAGCTGCCAAGGCGGCAATACCCAGATCGGCAAGGTGCTGTCGGAGGCGCGTCGTGAGGCAGTCGCCGCCGGCGTCCGCGCAGTCGTGTTCGTCGGCGACGCGATGGAAGAAAGCGTCGACGAACTCTGTGCCAAAGCGGGCGAGCTCGGTCTGCTCAAGGTCCCTGTGTTCATGTTCCAGGAAGGACGGGATGCGGTCGCCGAGCAGGCGTTTCGCGAGATCGCGCGTCTGACCGGGGGCGCGTGGTGCAGGTTCGATCCCGGTGCCGCCGCTCAACTCCGGGAGCTGCTGCGCGCCGCTGCAGCCTATGCTGCCGGCGGTCGCGATGCGCTGCTGCAACTCGCCAAGAGCGCGAGCGGCGCGGCCCTGCTGATCGGCCAGATGAAATGAGCCGGCATGACGTCACGGCGTGACGCCTCCGGTGAGGCGAAGCCGCACATGCTTTTTGTCGCCGGGATGCGTATAGTCCGCACATGCCAACCCTGATCGCCGGCATCGTTGCCGTAGTCGTGCTCTATTCCGCGCTGCAGATGTTTCGCGCGGCCAATCCGGCCGTGCTCGCGCGCGTGATCAAGATCGTCGGCGGCGTGCTCGCGCTCGCTGTTGCGGCTTTCACCGGCGTGAGAGGTGAGCTCGCGGTCGCGATCCCGCTTGGCATCTTCGGCGCCGGTCTGCTCGGCTGGTCGCCGTTCGGGACTACGGGCTTTGCCAATCTCGGCGGGGTGTTCGGCGGCGGGCAACGCAGCGCGGGGCAGAGCTCGCGCGTGCGCTCGCAGTATCTCGACATGAGCCTTGATCACACGACCGGCGTGCTCAGCGGCCGGATCGTGGACGGTCCGCAGGCCGGCCGCCTGCTCGACGAGTTCGACCTGCCGCAACTGCTGGCGATGCTGCCAGCGTTCGATGCCGAGAGCGTCGCGCTACTTGAAAGCTACCTGGACCGCCGGTTTCCCGCCTGGCGTCACAACGCGCAGGACGACCGGGCAGGGGGGCAGCGCCGCACGGCGGCGAATGGCAAAATGACGAACGAGGAGGCTTATCAGATCCTTGGCCTGCGGCCGGGAGCGACGCGTGACGAGATCAGCCGCGCCCACCGCACCCTGATGAAGAAACTCCATCCCGACCAAGGGGGGTCTACGTACCTCGCGGCCCGTGTAAACGAGGCCAAGGATACTCTGCTTCGCACGCATCTCTAACTCCGGCACGCCACTAAAAGCTAACGCCACAAGCCGAGAGCTGTTTCTGTCGATCTCTGGTCGATGCCTCTGGAACATGATGCGGCTGCCGGCATCATGCTGCGGTCGCCCGCCCTTGTTCGGCGTGGTCGACGGTCGCTTGGCGAAACCTTAACCGTAAAATCTTGACGAGAAGTTTTCGTCGCTCGCGGCGCAAGCGGCGAGGCGACTCCCTGCCGCTGCGTGTCACGCCAGAAGCAACAAGGCCGGCGCTTGCGGCGCCGGCCTTGGGGTTTCAGAGGATGCGGTCGATCAGTTGCGAACCGTGATGCAGGAGATGTCCGCGCGCTTCAGGGTCCGGCACACCGCTTCGGCTTGATCGCGCTCGAGGCCGGCGAAGCGGGCGCGATAGAGCTTGCGATCGCCCTTCGCGACGACCGTCTCGGTGAACGGATCAGCCTTGCTCAGCATGCCGCGGGCCGAGTTGCGGGCGAGATCGATGCGCTGCTTGGCTTCGCTCTCGGACTCCAGCGCGCCGACCTGAACGATCCAGCCGGTGTGGGCGACGGCCGCGGCCGGCTTGGACGCAGGCTGGCTATGGGCGGGTTCGATCGAGGCCACCGCCTGAGGCGCGGCCGGGCCGGGTGCCTGCACGGCCGAAGCCGGCAGTACGCCGAGAATGCCGTTGCCGGTGCCGAAATTGGCCGGCTGCGGCGGCATGTCGCCGGCCCGCGCCATCATCGCGTTGGAAGTCTCGGCGACCTCATTGCGCGGCGGAATCGTATTGGTGATTGGCGGCGCGGATTGCGCGGGGCCAGCGGCTGCGAGCTTGACCTGGCCTGCCTTGACCTGAACGGTCTTCACTTTCACGGGCTTCATCGGCTCGACCGAACCGGGGATCGCCGCCATTGCCTGGCTCTGGATCACGCCGCTGGTCAGCGGCGCCGGCTCGGGCTTCGCCTGCGGGGCAGGCTTGGCCGGCAGCGGCGGCAGAGCCGCGGCCGCTGCAGCCATCAGCGAAGGCTTGTTGGCCGGGCGAGGCGCCTGCATGGCGGTCGAGGCGGGTTCCGAAGTGGCAGCCATGGTCTCGCCGCCGCGGGGCGCGTTACCGGCGTCGGCGACCTCGACATTCGCGTCGGCGGGATTGCGCTCGGTGATCGCGGCGACGGTCCGGGTCGTCGTGGCCCTTGCAAGGTTCTCGGCGAGCAGGTTGCGCATGATGGCGTCGCGGGACCCGCCGCTGCGGCCGCCGAGCACGACACCAATCAGGAAGCGGTTGCCGCGATGCATCGAGGTCACGAGGTTGAACCCGGAGGCGCGGATGTAGCCGGTCTTGATGCCGTCGACGCCCTCGACGCTGCCGAGCAGATGGTTATGGCCGGTGATCGTGCGGCCGCGGAAATTGAACGCCGTCGTCGAGAAGAAGCGATAGTAGCGCGGGAAGCGATCTTGCAGCGCGCGGCCGAGGATCGACTGGTCGCGTGCCGTCGTCACCTGTTCGTCGTTGGGCAGGCCGGAGGCGTTGCGATAGACAGTCCTGCTCATGCCGAGCGCGCGCGCCTTGCGCGTCATCATCCTGGCGAAATCCTCTTCGCTGCCGCCGACAGCCTCGGCGATCACGACCGCGGCGTCGTTGGCCGAGCGGGTGATGAGGCCCTTGATGGCATCTTCAACCCGGATGGTCTGGCCGGGGCGAAGGCCGAGCTTGGTCGGGTCCTGCTCGGACGCGTGCTCGGAGACCGGCATTTCGGTGTCGAGCTTCATCTTGCCGGAGTCGAGACGCTCGAACAGCAGATACAGCGTCATCATCTTGGTGAGAGAGGCGGGGTGCCGCAGACCGTCGGGACTGTTGGAGGCGAGTACCGCGCCGGAATTGCCGTCGACGACGATCGAGGCGAACTTCGGACCGTAGCTCTCGCTCGCTTCCTGGCTGTGATGCTGGCGGGCGTGACGATGCCTGTAGCGCCGTGCCTCGGCGCTGTCACTGATCAGGATCGTCGTCGTGAGGGTAACGAGCCCGAGAATGCCAACTCGCAACGCGCGCGAGGAAGCCAAGGTTGTACGAAGCATCTACTTCCCCGTCCCAATTTCTATCTTGATCACCGGTGCGTGAGGCAAAATTGTGCCCGGCGACCGTCGATCCTTGCCTGTGCCACAAGCCGATTTGGGCAGAACGCCCGGCCCGGGTTGCGGCTCAGGTTGCTCTTCTGGCTAAGGTGCTGTTCACAAACAGTTTTCAGGCTGTCTGTCGGAAGGCGAACAAAGCCCGGGAATCAGGGTAGGCGGCCCGAGTTTCCAAAGGATTAAGCAACCGTTGCGTAGTCCCCCGGGGTTTATCGCAAATGCCGGGCATCGGGGCGTTGATTTGTGCGTTGCACAAGATTCCTTGACTTGATTGTGCGGTGCACTATGTTGCCGGCGTCAGGGGGCCGGGAGCTTCCCGGCAATAATGCGATATGCGTTTTCAAGTCTGGGATAAGGAACTCATGATCAAGATCGAAGACATTCAGAACTACGGCAAACAGCATCTGGACTCGGTTGCTGCGTCCGCGACCAACCTGCAGAGCGGCGTTCAGGCCATCGCGGCGGCCTATGGCGACTACGCCAAGAAGTCCTATGAAGACACCAAGTCGTTTGTGGAGCAGCTCTCGGGCGTGAAGTCGTTCGACAAGGCAGTCGAGGCGCAGAGCGAGTTCGTGCGCTCGGCCTACGAGACCTTCGTGTCGGAATCGCAGAAGATCGCGGGCCTCTACAGCGATTGTGCCAAGCAGACCTTCAAGCCGTTCGAAGGCCTGGTCGGCAAGTTCACGCCGGCCCTGTAACCGGCTCCAGGATCGCGAAAATCAAAAGCCCGGCCAAGACGGCCGGGCTTTTTTGTGACTTGCGGCGCCGCGCGACTATTTCGACAGCCGCAGCTTGCTCAGCGCGGTTCCGATCGTCTTGAAGGTCGTCACGATCTGGCTCGAGCTGGTCAGCATGTAGAACTTGTCCGGGCTGCTGGCGCAGTTTTGCAGGACGGTCGAGGTGGGATCCGCGGGCGAGCTCGTGTTCACCTGGATCGTGTAGATCGTGTACATCGGCTGGCCGTTGGCATCCGTCGCATTCTTCAGGTTCTGGCACATCAGGGCCTGCCGGGCGTCGATCGGATTGCCCGACGCCTGCGAGCTGCCGTCGCCGTAGACCGGCCAGCGATCTTCGGTGTTCAAACCGTCTGACAGCAGGATGATGACCCTGTTGTAGGTGGTGTTGGAATCCTCCGTCGGTGCGTTCAGCGGGCCACCGGGGATCAGGGACTGCCACGCCCAGGCCAAGCCGACCGCCTGGTCGGTGCCGCCGGTCGGCTGCATTGCGTTGACCGCGGTTTTGAGCGTGCTCCAGTCATAGCTGAGCGGAATGATCGGTTCGAGCTGCGGCGAGGCGCTGCTGCTGCAATAGGCCGTGTTGTTCTCGTAATACTCGTTGGCAGGAAACCGCGTCGTGACATCGTTTAGCAGCGGCAACACGCCCGTCGCGTCGTTGGGCTGTGTGCGGTCGGTGATGCAGCCCGTCCAAGTGCTGATCGGATTGGTCGACACCTGCTGCCAGTTGTTCTGGACCGTAGGGGTGGATGTGGACGGGGTCCAGGCGTTGCCGGCGAAACCGACCACTGCGCTTACGCGGGGCTGGTTCGTGTTGTGCGTTGTGTCGTTGATGCCGGGCTGAGTCCAGTCGTGGGTATAGATGTAACCGGAGCATGATTTGCTTGACCCGGAGCCGGTGCAACTGCAGCCGGTAACATTGCTGCCGGAAGAATTTTTCGGACAGGCGCAGTTGCCGTTTCCTGAGCAGAACACCTGAGGGGTGGTGCCGACTTGCGTGCTCACCCAACAGCCATTGTAGATCGTGTGGGAATTGTAATCGACGCTCGGGCAGATATAGCCCTTATAGGTTCCGCTCGACGGAATCGTTGACACGCTCGATGTGCTAGTCGGACCGGCGGTGCAGGTGAAGCCGCCGTTGCTATTGGACCACGGACACCTCGCGCCCGGTCCTACCGCGTGCCAATTCATCGGCAGCGTTGCCTGCAAGCTCGCGCTGCCCGTCCCCATGCTGCCGTTATTGGGCTGCGCGGTCGGTGGATTCAGCCAGTCGGTCCAGTCGATCCACCACTGGCTATAGTTTGAGGTACCGACATTGACGACCTTGGCGAAGGGAATGACGGAGATGTAGACGTCCCCATTGTTCTTGCTCAGCGCGCTGAGCTGGTCGATCAAGCCGCCGGTTCCGGCCACTGCGTTGCGCAACGCGGTAATCTTGCCGTCCTGGGCCATCGATCCCGTGTTGTCGAGGGCCAGCGCGACGCGCATCTTGACGTTGCCCCACGTGGTGGTCGTCGAGCTGCCGAAATTGAGCCTCGGCAGGCCGGCAAACTGGAGGAAGTCAGACTTAATGTAGCCGGACCCGCTGAGCAGGATGGTTGCAGGCGTGCTAGAGGTAGCTGCGGTATAAGTTGCGGAGACGGAAAGCCCCTGGCCGTCCTTGTTCGTGAACAGGCCGTTGAAGTAGTTCTGCGCCTGAGTGCTGATCTGGGATGGGGTGATGACGCCCGATGTCAGATCCTTGGACAACATCAGCGCCGTGGAATCGAGCGCCGCTTGCATCGAGGAGCGGGCATTGTTGGCCCGGGAATAGTCGACCGCTGCGCCCACGAAGCTGATGACCGGCACGGCCGCGATCGCGAACAGCACGGCAATATTGCCGCCGGTTGCCGCGGAAAAGCGGCCGAGCGCCATACGGGCGCGGCTGAAAAGGGCTCTACCAAGCATGATGTTCTCATCGAATGGGTTGTGCCCGCCATCTCGATGACCGCGTCTAAACAGACGATGAATCCGGTTACAGAAACCGGGCGGGGCGCGCCAAGAGAGCCCGGAATGGGGCAAAAACCCGCTTTATCCTCAACGCAGGCTGAACCCGGTGGCCGACTCCTTTGTCAATCCCGCTGGAAACGATTAACCTTGAGATGATTGCAGCGACTGGAATCGAGCCGGTCGGGGCCGCTGCGGGCATCAGTTCGGCGCTTGCGGCGAACCGCCGTCGGGCCCATATTCCGAGAGCCGACCCAGCCGCTGGGTCGGACCGGGAGCGGCAATCTGGAAAGCGTTGCTGGAGGTTCCGCGATGGGCTGCTGCGGCAATCGCGAATCCCCGATGCGCTTACCGGTTTCCCCTGGGAATTCGAACGCCTGAGCCATGTTGCGATCCACGTCCAAAGCCCCTTCGTCGTCGGCGCTGTCAGCGCCCAAAATGAGCAATGACGAGAACCGCAATGGAGGGGCCAACGGCCCGTCGACCTCGGTCATCACCAAGGTCAAGCCGAAGACCAAACGTCCGAACCTGTACCGTGTGCTCATCCTGAACGATGATTACACGCCGATGGAATTCGTCGTTCACGTGCTGGAGCGGTTCTTCAACAAGGACGCCGAGGCGGCCACCAAGATCATGCTCCATGTCCATCATCACGGGATCGGCGAGTGCGGCGTATTCACCTACGAGATCGCCGAGACCAAGGTGACGCAGGTGATGGACTTCGCGCGCAAGCATCAGCATCCGTTGCAATGCGTGATGGAAAAGAAGTAGGTCGCCGGCAGCCACCGCTTCGCCGCGTCAGCGGAACGGGTCTTCTTGCATCGCATTTTTAATGGAAGTGAACGGCATCCCGTAAGATTGCGGGCGCGGTTGCGCGACACCGTGATGCCTGAAATTTAGAGGAAAACCATCACGCCGGAACCGGCCTTTCGCCACGATCCATCGTAACTATATCACTGGGGATCACGAAGGTTGTTATTGCCTGACCCGGCAATGGCGATCATGATGGCCGGGGGCCATAGAGGACGCGAATGCCAACTTTTTCCCAAAGCCTTGAACAATCCCTGCATCGTGCATTGGCGATCGCGAACGAGCGTCATCATCAATACGCGACGCTCGAACATCTTCTGCTGTCACTGATCGATGACTCCGATGCGGCGGCGGTGATGCGGGCCTGCAGCGTGGATCTCGACAAGCTCAGGACAAGCCTCGTCAACTATCTCGAGACCGAATTCGAGAACCTGGTGACTGATGGCGCCGATGATGCCAAGCCGACCGCCGGGTTCCAGCGCGTGATCCAGCGCGCGGTGATCCATGTCCAGTCGTCCGGTCGCGAGGAGGTGACCGGCGCCAATGTGCTGATCGCGATCTTCGCGGAGCGCGAGAGCCATGCCGCGTATTTCCTGCAGGAGCAGGACATGACGCGCTACGACGCCGTCAACTACATCAGCCATGGCATTGCCAAGCGGCCGGGCGTCTCCGAGGCGCGGCCGGTGCGCGGCGTCGACGAGGAAACCGAGGCCAAGGGCAACGAGGACGCCAAGAAGAAGGGCGAAGCGCTCGAGACCTATTGCGTCAACCTCAACAAGAAGGCGCGCGACGGCAAGATTGATCCCGTGATCGGCCGCAACGCGGAGATCAACCGCGCGATCCAGGTGCTGTGCCGCCGTCAGAAGAACAACCCGCTATTCGTCGGTGAAGCCGGCGTCGGCAAGACCGCGATCGCCGAGGGGCTCGCCAAGCGTATCGTCGACAGCGACGTGCCGGAAGTGCTGGCGGCTGCGACTGTGTTCTCGCTGGACATGGGCACGCTGCTCGCGGGCACCCGCTACCGCGGCGATTTCGAGGAGCGGCTGAAGCAGGTCCTGAAGGAACTGGAGGCGCATCCGAACGCCATCCTGTTCATCGACGAGATCCACACCGTGATCGGGGCAGGGGCCACGTCGGGCGGCGCGATGGACGCGTCCAACCTGCTGAAGCCGGCGCTCGCCTCGGGCACGATCCGCTGCATGGGCTCCACCACCTACAAGGAGTATCGTCAGCACTTCGAGAAGGACCGCGCGCTGGTGCGGCGCTTCCAGAAGATCGACGTCAATGAGCCGACGGTGGAGGACGCAATCGCGATCCTCAAGGGCCTGAAGCCGTATTTCGAGGACTACCACCGACTGAAATACACCAATGAGGCGATCGAGGCTGCGGTGCAGCTCTCCTCGCGCTACATCCATGACCGCAAGCTGCCCGACAAGGCGATCGACGTGATCGACGAGTCCGGCGCGGCGCAGATGCTGCTCGCCGAGAACAAACGCAAGAAGACGATCGGCATTAAGGAGATCGAGACCACGATCGCCACCATGGCGCGGATTCCGCCGAAGAGCGTGTCGAAGGACGATGCCGAGGTGCTCAAGCATCTCGAGCAGACCCTGAAGCGCGTGGTGTTCGGCCAGGACAAGGCGATCGAGTCGCTGTCGGCATCGATCAAGCTGGCGCGGGCCGGCCTGCGCGAGCCGGAGAAGCCGATCGGCAGCTATCTGTTCTCGGGCCCGACCGGCGTCGGCAAGACCGAGGTCGCAAAGCAGCTCGCGGCGTCGCTCGGCGTTGAGCTGTTGCGCTTCGACATGTCCGAATACATGGAGCGGCATACGGTGTCGCGCCTGATCGGCGCGCCTCCCGGCTATGTCGGCTTCGACCAGGGCGGTCTGCTCACCGATGGCGTGGACCAGCATCCGCATTGCGTGGTGCTGCTCGACGAAATCGAGAAGGCGCACCCGGACCTGTACAACGTGCTGCTGCAGATCATGGATCACGGCCGGCTCACTGACCACAACGGCAAGCAGGTGAACTTCCGCAACGTGATCCTGATCATGACCACCAATGCGGGCGCGGCAGATCTGGCGCGGCAGGCCTTCGGCTTCACCCGCAGCAGGCGGGAAGGCGACGACCACGAGGCGATCAACCGCCAGTTCGCGCCGGAATTCCGCAACCGCCTGGATGCGATCGTCTCGTTTGCGCATCTCAATGCCGAAGTGATCGGCATGGTGGTCGAGAAGTTCGTGCTGCAACTCGAGGCGCAGCTCGCCGACCGCGACGTTACGATCGAGCTGTCCGAGCCTGCGAAGGCCTGGCTGATCGAGCACGGCTACGACGAGCAGATGGGTGCGCGTCCGATGGCGCGCGTCATCCAGGAGCACATCAAGAAGCCCCTGGCGGATGAGGTGCTGTTCGGCCAGCTCAAGGGCGGCGGTCATGTCCGCGTCGTCCTGGTCAAGGACGAGGCGACCGGCAAGGACAAGATCGGCTTCGAATTCGTCGAGGGCCCGGTCACGCCGAAGCCCGAGAAGCTGCCGGCTCGCAAGCGCAAGCCGCCGAAATCCGGTGGCCAAGGCGGCGGCGGAGGCGGCACCAAGGGTCCGGCCTCGCGCGGGCCGCTGGTCAAGGTGTGACGGCGTAACATACGATCAAATGAAAAGGCCGGCTGTTCAGCCGGCCTTTTTGTTTGTTTCAGCGTGTGGACGACCGGAGGCCGATGCGGGATCCGGATTACGCAGCGTCACTCGCCCTTCAGGCGCTGGCTCTCATGGACCCGCACCCGCTCGGCGCCCCGGCTGCCGGCCGACGACAATCGGAGCGTAGAGAGCGCCGCACCGACCACGGCAAAGCCGACGCCGACTATCAGCGAGATCCGGGTGCCATCGTCCGGATAGCGTGCCAGTAGCAGCGCGACCAAGGCTGCGCCCATGGTCTGACCGAGCAGGCGCGCGGTTCCTAGCATGCCGCTGGCGCCGCCGGAGCGCTCGCGCGGCGCCGCGGCGATCATGGTCCGGTTGTTCGGGGTCTGGAACAAGCCAAATCCGGCGCCGGCGAGCGCCATCCGCCAAATCACGTCCGCCGGAGAGGCCATAGCCGGCATCATCGCGAGCGTGCCCAGACCCAGCGCGAACACCAGCAATCCGATGCCGCCCAGCAGGCCGGCCGGATAGCGCTCGACCAGCCAGCCCGCCAGCGGGGCTGCAAATGCGACTGCGATCGGCCAGGGCGTGATCAGCAGACCGATCTCCACCGCCGAATATCCGAAATGTCGCTCGAGATAGAAGGGCATCGCGACAAAGGCCAGCATCTGGCCGCAGAACGAGGCGATCGAGGTGCCGATCGATAGCGCGAAAATCGGAATTCGCAGCAGATCGACCGGCAACAGTGGCGAGGGCAGATGCGTCTGCCGTCGGACCAGTAGCACGCACGCGACCGCCGCGATAGCGAACTCGGTCAGGCAGAGATACAGCGCCTCGCCATGCCCGGCGCTGTCGATCGCGGTGATGCCGACTCCGAACGCGACCGCGCTCAGGGCTGCGCTTTGCCAGTCGAAGGCGTGGCTCGCCGGCCTGGTGTGCGGCAGGTAGTGCGAGCCGAGAGCCAGCGTCGCGATCCCGAGCGGGATGTTGATGGCGAACAGATACGGCCATGTTCCGACCGACAGGATGATCGAGGCCACGGTCGGACCCACCGCGGCCGAGACGGCGACGACCAGCGCATTGACGCCGATGCCGCGGCCGAGCAGCGCGCCCGGATAGGTGAAGCGGACCAGCGCGGAGTTGACGCTCAGAATTCCGGCCGCGCCAAATCCTTGCAGGACGCGCGCGACCGTCAGCATCGGCAACGTGTGCGACAGTGCGCAAAACACCGAAGCCAGCGTGAACAGCACCAGCCCGGCGAGATAGACGCGGCGATAGCCGATGATTTCGCCGAGCGAAGCCAACGGCAGCAGCGAGATCGTGATCGCCAACTGGTAGCCGTTGACGATCCAGATCGAAAATGCCGGGCTCGCGTCAAGACTCCGGGCGATGGTCGGCAGCGCGACGTTGGCGATCGAGCCGTCGATGACGGCCATCACGAGGCCGAGTGCGATCGTGAGAATGGCCCAATTGCGTTGCGGTTTCGGCAAGCCATCGGCATGCTCGATCATTGCTGACATGTAGTGAGATTGCCTTCGGTTCCGGCATGGATCGGGCTACCGCATGCTGGATTGTCCGGGATTTTGCAACCCCGAATGCCGCGATGCAGCATTGCGGCGGGTCACCATGTCGATCAGTTCGGCAAGCGACTGTGGCGCCAATCGCGCGGCGACATGCCGTAGTGCTCGCGGAACACCCGGCCGAAATGCGAGAGGTCGTTGAAGCCCCAGGCGAACGCGATCTCGCTGATGTGGCGATGTGCGTGGGTGGGCGAGGCGAGGTCGCGCTTGCAGCGCTCGAGCCGCTGCGCCAGCACGAAGCGCTGGAACGAGGTGTCTTCATCGGCGAACAGGCTGTTGATGTAGCGCGACGAGATGCCGAGCGCCGCCGCCGTTTCAGCGAGGCCGAGATCGGGGTTAGGCAGATGCGCCAGCACGTGCGCCTTCAGTCGGTACAGCAGGGCCGAGCGATGTGTCGAGGACGCAAGCGCGGGTCGCCCGAGCCGCTCGCTCATGGCCATGGCGAGGAGGTCGACGGCCTGGTCGGCGAGCCGGGTCGCGGTGTCATCATCGAGCCGGTCGGCGACCTCGGAGAGCCCGGCGATGAACTGTGAGGCCAGCCGCTCCACAGGGCGGTCCGGCGTGAAGCTTGTCGCGGTCAGAGGCTCGGTGCCGGCAAAACACCGATGCAGCATCGCGCGCGGCACCTGAAAGATGGTTTGCGTGAAGTCGTCGTCGAACCGCAGTTCGTAGGGCCGGGTCGTATCGTAGAATGCGAATTCACCCGGCTGGATCACGGTCTCACGGCCGTCCTGCAACACGGCGCCGGCGCCGTGCCGGCCAAGTGCGAACAGCACGAAATCCTCAGTCGCGCGCGCGATCCGCGACGGCGTGCGCAACACCCGCTGCCTGCTTGACGAGACGGTCGAGCACTTCGCCGGCCCCACCTGCGAGCTGGCGATGGCGCCATGGAAGGCAGTGCCGAGGTCGGACTTGCAGTCGAGCTGTACGAAGACGTCGCACACGATGTCCTGCCAGAGCGCAAGCCGCCGATGCGTGGGCGCGTGGTCCGTGGTGAACAGGGCCGGCATGATTTCCTCCCTTCACGAGTTCAAACGCTGGCCACTCGAACAAAGCAAGCTTCATACCGGGGGCGGCGACCGACGATCTCCGCGGCAGTCGAATTTTCCTTCCGTCCCGGTCGAACGCCGTGTCCGGTTTCGCGGCAGCATGATGTCAGAGGCCGCCAAGGCCGATCAAGCATGAACCGGCGCAACGCCGGCCGCGAGGAGGACATCATGGGCATCGAACATCCGAAATATCGCGTTGCGGTGGTGCAGGCCGCGCCGGCCTGGCTCGACCTCGATGCGTCCGTCGCCAAGACCATTGCGCTGATCGAGGAGGCGGCGGCCAAGGGTACCAAGCTGATCGCGTTCCCGGAGGCCTTCATTCCCGGCTATCCCTGGTACATCTGGCTGGACTCGCCGGCCTGGGCGATCGGGCGCGGCTTCGTGCAGCGCTATTTCGACAACTCGCTTAGTTATGACAGCCCGCAGGCGGAACGGCTGCGGCTCGCCGTCAAGAGCGCCGGCATGACCGCGGTGCTCGGCCTGTCCGAGCGCGATGGCGGCAGCCTCTACCTCGCGCAATGGCTGATCGGTCCCGACGGTGAGACCATCGCCAAGCGGCGCAAGCTGCGTCCGACCCATGCCGAGCGCACCGTCTATGGCGAGGGCGATGGCAGCGACCTCGCGGTGCATGACCGCCCCGGCATCGGGCGCCTCGGTGCGCTGTGCTGCTGGGAGCACCTGCAGCCGCTCTCGAAATACGCGATGTACGCCCAGAACGAGCAGGTGCATGTCGCGGCCTGGCCGAGCTTCTCGCTGTACGATCCATTCGCGCCGGCGCTCGGCTGGGAAGTCAACAACGCGGCATCGCGTGTGTACGCCGTCGAGGGCTCCTGCTTCGTGCTGGCGCCCTGCGCCACGGTCTCGCAGGCGATGGTGGACGAGCTCTGTGACCGCGACGACAAGCACGCATTGCTGCATGTCGGCGGCGGGCACGCCGCGATCTATGGGCCGGACGGCAGCGCGATCGCCGAGAAGCTGCCGCCTGATCAGGAAGGGTTGCTGCTCGCTGACATCGATCTCGGCGCGATCGGAATCGCCAAGAATGCCGCCGATCCGGCCGGGCACTATTCGCGGCCCGACGTCACGCGCCTGCTTCTGAACAAGAAGCCGTCGAAGCGCGTCGAGCATTTTGCGCTGCCGCTCGACAGCCTCGAGGAGATCGACGCGGCCGCGAGCTGACAGGCATCATCCATCAAGCGGAGGCGACTGCCATGGAATCCGCCATCCCATCTCATTTGCAGACCGCGCGGTCGCGTCATCGTCGGGTGCCTGACGATTATGCGCCGCCTTATCCATCCTTCGTCGCGCGCCACAAGCCAGCGGTCGTCAACGTGATCATGGCCTATTTCGGCGTCCAGTATCGCGGCGAGCCGATCGCTGCGCTGATCGAGGCGCTGGCGCAGATCGCGCAGCGCTTCGCCGGGGCGAATGGCCCCGCGCATTGGGACCGCGCGCAATATGTCGATCAAGCCGGCTTCACCAATGTCGTCTCGGTTGCCTATTGGGATGACGCGGCGCGCTTCGATGCTTGGTTCGCCGATGCGCGCGAGACCTGGACTGGTAGTGGCTTCGCGGGTGACGGTCTTGGTCGCTTCATCGAGGTGCTGCGGCCGCATGTCGCCCGCTACGAAACGCTGTTCTCATCGCTCGGCCGTCCGGAAGGCGTCGCGGTTCTTGCCGACAGCATGAGCGGGGAGGTGCAGGAGCACGCCTATTGGGGCGGCATGCGCGACCGTATTGCGTTGTCGCAGACCGATGCGATAGCGCCGCGCGGCGAGCCGCGGGCCGTCCGCGATGGCGCACGCATCCGCATCGTCGCGCACGACAATCTCTGCCTGATCCGCTCCGGCCAGGACTGGAGCGACACCGACGCTGAGGAGCGCAAGATGTATCTCGACGATGTCGAGCCGGTGCTGCGCGAGGGCATGGATTTCCTGCGCGACGACGGCGTGCCGATCGGCTGCTACGCCAATCGCTACATGCGCGTCGTCGATGCGCAGGGACGGCCGACCGAAAAGTCCTACGGCCAGAGCTGGTGGAAGAGCCTGGCTGCGCTGGAGCGCTGGGCGGAATCGCATCCGACCCATGTCAGGATCTTCGGCGCGGCGATGAAATACCTGTCGACGCTCGGGCCGAACGCCAAGCTCAGGCTGTACCACGAGGTCACGGTCGCGGCCGCGAACGAGCAGTTCTTCGAATATCTGAACTGCCACGAGCGGACCGGAATGCTCAATGCGGTGCAGGGCGTAACGACGAAATCGGCCTGACGCTCCGCTCTGAGGGCCTACGGCCGCAGCCGACCGCCGCGTTCCGTGATGGCGTGCGCGAGCTCGGCGGCAGGGCCGCGCCGGGCGTGACGCGCGGTCTGCACCACGAATTCGACGCTGCCGAGCGGCGGCAGCCCCGATGCCGACACCTCCTTGAGGCCGTCAGGGATCAGCGCCTGCGCCTGCGGCGTGATGCCGAGACCGGCGAGCGCTGCGGCACGCAGCCCGCTCAGGCTGCCGCTCGAGCAGACGATGTGCCAGGGACGCCCGAACCGCTCCATCGCCTCCAGCACGACGCTGCGGCTGACGCTGGGCGGCGCGTAGAGGATGAGGGGCAGCGGCTGGTCCGGATCGAGGCGCGTCCCGGGGGCGCCGGTCCACACCAGACGGTCCTGCCACACAAGCTGGCCGTGCTCGTCGCCGGGCCGCCGCTTGCCGAGGACGAGATCCAGTTCGCCTCCGTCGAGCTGCTGGTAGAGCCCCGCGCTCAGCCCCACTGTCAGCGCGAGGTCGACCTGCGGGTGTCTGCGGACGAAATCGCGCAACAGGTCGGGCAGGCGCGAGTTGGCAAAGTCTTCGGCGGCGCCGAAGCGGATCTTGCCGCGCACCTGCGATCCCGCGAAGTAATCGCGGGCGCGGGCATTCGCCTCGAGGATCGGGCGCGCAAAGCCCACCATCGCTTCACCGTCCGCGGTCAGCACGACCGAATGGGTGTCGCGCACGAACAGGCGGCGGCCGGCCGCGGCCTCCAGCTTGCGGATGTGCTGGCTCACCGTCGACTGCTTCAGGCCAAGGCGGCGGCCGGCCTCGGTGAAATTCTGCGTCTGCACCACGGTGAGGAAGGTTTCGAGCTGGATTGGGTCGAGCATTCGGAGTGCCGGTGATTACGAAATGTTATCACCGTAACATCGGTAAGCGCGGTTCACAATCGGTTCGGCGATAGGCACCTCTCGAGCAGCGAAAGGAAAGCCATCATGAAGACCAGCCGGCTGCGGTCACTCGCGCATCTCGATCCCTACATCATCGCCATCGTCGGCATGGTCGGCCTTGCCACGCTGCTGCCGTTGCATGGGCAGGGGACCGCGGTGGGCGGCTACGCAACTGCTGCGGCCATCGCGCTGCTGTTCTTTCTCCACGGCGCCCGGCTGTCGACAACGGAGGCGCTGGTCGGCGCCCGGCATTGGCGCCTGCATCTGGTGATATTCCTTGCCACCTTCGGCCTGTTCCCGCTGCTCGGGCTGGCGGCTCATGCGCTGGCGCCGCATTTGCTGACGCGGGCGCTGTGGGCGGGCGTGATCCTGATCTGCATCTTGCCGTCGACCGTGCAGTCGTCCGTCGCCTTCACCTCGATCGCACGCGGCAATGTGTCGGCGGCGCTGTGCTCGGCGACCGCCTCCAATCTGCTCGGCATCGTCGCCACGCCGCTGCTCGCGGGTGCTCTGCTCTCCAGCCATGGCGGGTTCTCCGGCAATGCCGCGTTCGATATCGTCGTCCAGTTGCTGCTGCCGTTCGTGGCGGGGCAGCTATCCCGGCCGCTGATCGGCCGCTGGGTGGCGGAGCACCACCGGATGCTCGGCCTGGTCGATCGCGGCTCGATTCTGTTGATCGTCTACACCGCCTTCAGCGACGGGGTGAGCCACGGCATCTGGCATCAGGTCGACGCGACCCAGATGGCGATCGTGCTCGGCCTCGATGCGGTGCTGCTCGCGCTGGTGCTGTTCATCACCAATGTCGGCAGCAGTCTGCTCGGCTTCTCGCGCGAGGATCGCATCGCCATCATGTTCTGCGGCTCGAAAAAGAGCCTGGCGAGCGGGCTGCCGATGGCGAGCGTGCTGCTGGCGGGCCAATCGGTCGGGCTGATCGTGCTGCCTTTGATGCTGTTCCACCAGATCCAACTGATGACCTGCGCGGCGTTGGCGCGGCACTACGCAGGACGTGCGAGCGTGGTCTCGCGCGATCCAGTCCCGGCGCTGGCGAGGGCTCACTGATAACGCGGAGGCCTACGCGACCCGCTCGCGCAGGCCTTTGGCGATTTCCTTCTGCGCGTCGAACTCGCGGCGCAAGCGTGCCAGCTCCTCGGCGCTGAGTGCGTCGGCGTTGCTGTAGTCGCGCTTCCAGGAATGATCCTCGCTCCAGCGCAGCGGCGACTGCACGCTGGTTTGCGGACCGGGGGCGGACTCCAGCACGCGAAGCGCGAGCTGCAGCGTGAAGGCCTGAGAAGCGACGTCGTGCGGCTTGCCGGCGGAGTTGCCGAGCGGGAAGTCGGAGAACAGGAAGCGGGGCACCGCGGCGTGCTCGACGATGTCCTTCGCGCAACCCATCACGACGGTCGCGATGCCGTTCTGCTCGAGGTGCCGCGCGACCAGGCTGACGGTCTGGTGGCACACCGGGCAGTTCGGCACCAGCACCGCGGCATCGACCTGGTCGGCGCGGCAGCGCTTGAGGATCTCGGGCGCGTCGGTCTCGATGGTGACGCGGTGGCTGCGGTTGGTCGGTGCTCCGAAGAACCGCGGCGCGACCTCGCCGATCTTGCCGGCCTCCGCGAGCCGCTTGAGCTGCGCCAGCGGGAACCAGGTGCCGCTGTCGGTCGCCGAGGTGTGCGTGCGGTCATAGGCGATATGGGAAATCCGCAGATCGTGCTGCTGCGACGTGTCGCCGTCGTACACCGAATAGAACTTGGCGCCGCCGTTGTATTTCGCGCCCGGACCCTGGTCGCCCTTGGCGGGGTCGAACGGCGCCGCCGTCGTGATGACGGTGACGCGGGAATGGCTGAGCGGCTTCTTCAGCGGCTGGAACGGTGCGGAGGTATAGTGCGCCCAGCGATAGGGGGTGGTGTAGCCGATCGCCGCGTAGTAGTCGCGGGTCCGCTTCATGTAGCCGATCGGGGCATCGTCGTCGGGCGCGAAACCGAGTTGATCGTCCGAAGCTGCGACCATTTTGCGCTCCCTTTTGCGCGCCATCATTGTCAACCATAGCTAGACCAGGGGCTCGCGGTGTCAAGCCGCGTAAGCTGCGGGAGCAGGATTGCGATGCGAACAGCCCTATGTGCGGGATTGGGTGTGCTTGCGATGCTGGCGCCGCCGCCCGGTGCCAGTGCAGAGGATGCGCCGGCCGAAGCCCCGCGATACGTGCATCCGAGTGTCGAGGAGCTGGCGATCCCGCCCGCGAAGTCGACCGAGAGCGCGCGCGAGAGCGACACCCGCGAGGCCATGTGCCTGATGATCGAGTCGGCGGCGCGCGCCAACGACTTGCCGCTCGAATTCTTTGCCCGCGTGATCTGGCAGGAGAGCCGTTTCCAGGTCGATGCAGTCGGGCCGATGACGCGGAGCGGCGAGCGCGCGCAGGGCATCGCGCAGTTCATGCCGGGCACCGCAAACGAGCGTGGGCTGCTCGATCCTTTCAATCCCGTGCAGGCGCTGCCGAAGTCGGCGGAATTCCTCAGCGAGTTGCGCAATCAGTTCGGCAATCTCGGTCTCGCGGCGGCAGCCTACAATGCCGGACCGCGCCGGATCCAGGACTGGCTCGCCGGCACCGGCTCCATGCCGCAGGAGACGCGCGCCTACGTGTTCGCGATCACCGGCGCCAGCGTCGACACCTGGGCCGCCGCCGGCCGCAACGGCAAGATGCCCGATCGCGCGCCGACCACGAGCTGTCGCGAGTTGATGGCGATGCTGAAGCGCGCGCCGAATCCATTCGTGGCTGAGCTCGAGCAGCATATCACGCTGTCCGCCGCCAAGGTCTGGGGCGTGCAACTCGCGGCCGGCTTCAGCCGCGACAAGGCGCTGGCGATGTATGCCCGCGCCATGAAGCACTTGTCCGCTGTGATCGGCGACCAGGATCCGAGCCTGTTGAGCTCGCATTTGCGCAGCCGCGGCAGCGCCACCTTCTATCAGGTGCGCATCGGCGCCGATACACGGCCCGAGGCGGACAACCTCTGCAACCGCATCCGCAAGGCGGGCGGGGCGTGCTTCGTGTTGAGGAACAGGGCGTGAGTTGGACCGCTCGGCGCGTCATTGCGATCAGTGTCTGGTATGGTATCTCAGACTTTCCTTCGCTGCGTCCGCAGAGTTGAGGTGAGACTGCGCTGAACATATCGCTGGATTGAGACATGGTACGTGAAATGGAATTGCGCGAGGGCGAAGTGGCCGTCGACATGCCGCCGGCGCGAGATGCCGGCCTCGTCTTCATCGGCCGCATCCGCACGCCCTGGACCTCGCGGCTGGCGACGCCGCGGCAGGGGCGGCATGACGGCCCGGTGTGCCGGCTGGAAATCTTCGAGCCCTGGGTCGCCGCGATCAAGGGGGTCGATTTCTACTCGAACCTTGAAGTGCTGTACTGGCTGCACCAGTCGCGGCGCGACATCGTGCTGCAAAGCCCGAAGAACAACGGCAACACCCGCGGCACCTTCTCGCTGCGCTCGCCGGTGCGGCCGAATCCGATCGGGACCGCGACCGTGAAGCTGGTCGGTGTCGAGGGCAGCGTGATCCTGGTGCGCGGCCTCGATTGCCTCGACGAGACGCCGCTGATCGACGTCAAGCCCGACCGCTGCGAATTCACCCCGCTGGCTCCGCCGCAAGCGGGGGACTTCGAGACCGAGTGACAGCCGTAGCCCGGATGGAGCGAAGCGAAATCCGGGGGCGGTGCGACAACGCGCGAAGAGTCCCGGATTACGCTGCGCTTCATCCGGGCTACGAACTTTGACGCGTGGCGCGGCCTACTTCAACGCCGCGATCAGCTTGGCCGCGTGGGCCTCGAGCACCTTGGCTTCTTCCTTGCGGCTGGCGGGCGGCAGCAGCGCGACGCCGTTCTGGCGCGGCATCACATGCATGTGCAGATGGAAGACGACCTGGCCGCCGGCTGGCTCGTTGAACTGCTGCACGGTGATGCCGTCGGCCTCGAACGCCTTCATCGCGGCGGCCGCGATCTTGTGGGTGCCGCGCGCGACATGGGCGTAGTCGTCGGGCTTGATGTCGAGGATGTTGCGGGCAGGGACCTTCGGGATTACCAGCGTGTGCCCGGGCGAGCGCGGCATGATGTCGAGAAACGCGAGGACCTGCTCGTCCTCATAGACCTTGTAGCAGGGCAGCTCGCCGCGCAGGATCTTTGCGAAGATGTTGTTGTTGTCGTAAGCGGCGGGCATGGCGATGGCTCCTCGAGTTCTGGCGCGTTAGTGTCTCGCGCGAGGTCAAAACGTCAAGCGTCGTCGGCGGTCTTGCGGAACGGACCTGCCTCGGTGAGCTCGCGGCCGACCTCGGCGACATAGGCGCGTTCGCGCTTGAGGTAGTCGGCGATTGCGCGGCGCAGCGCCGGATCGGCGATGAAGTGCGCTGAATAGGTGGTCTGCGGCAGATATCCACGCGCCAGCTTGTGCTCGCCCTGCGCCCCGGCCTCCACGATCTTGAGGCCGCGCTGGATCGCGAAATCGATCGCCTGATAATAGCAGACCTCGAAATGCAGGAACGGGTGATGCTCGATCGCACCCCAGTTGCGGCCGAACAGCGTGTCCGAGCCGATGAAGTTGATTGCGCCCGCGATCCAGCGCCCGTTACGCTTGGCCATGACGAGCAGCACGTCCCGGCTCATGTTCTCGCCGATCAACGAGAAGAACTTTCGGGTCAGGTACGGCCGGCCCCATTTGCGCGAGCCAGTCTCCATGTAGAACTCGAAGAACGCATCCCACGCGTCCTCGGTGATATCAGAACCGGTCAGCCAGTGGATGGTGATCCCGGCGGCGACAGCTTCGCGGCGCTCCCGCTTGATCGCCTTGCGGTGACGCGAGTTCAGTGTGGCGAGGAAATCGTCAAAGGTCGCAAAGCCGGCATTGTGCCAGTGGAACTGCTGGTCGGTCCGCTGCAGGAAGCCGTGCTCGCCGAGGAACTTTGCCTCATCCTCGCGGGCAAAGGTCACGTGCACGGACGAAGCTTCGGTGGCGTTGCAGAGCGCCCGCAAGCCCCGCGCCAGCGACGCGCCGATCAGCTCGCGGTCGACATCGTCGCGGATCAAGAGCCGCGGCCCGGTCGCGGGTGTGAAGGGAACGGAGACCTGGAGCTTCGGATAGTAGCTGCCGCCGGCGCGGTGATAGGCCTCGGCCCAGCCGCGGTCGAACACGTACTCGCCCTGCGAGTGCGATTTGAGATAACAGGGCACCACGCCCACGATCTTGCCGTCGAGTTTCGCCACAAGATGCCGCGGCCCCCAGCCGGTGCGTGCGCAGGCCGAATTGGAAGCCTCCGCGGCAGCTAAAAAGGCGTGGGACACGAATGGGTTATAGTCGGCCTTTAAAACCCTCTTGCAGTTGTCTGCAGGATTGATTGAGGACAGCGTATCGAGGGTATCCAGGCTGTCCGGATCACCCTTCGGATTGGCGCACGCGTCCCACTCAGCGGCGGGGATGTCGCTAATATCTGGAACAGCTTCGAGGGTGATTTCAGAAGACGCCATCGAGAATGAAGACCGGTGCCTCTTTTGAGCATGATCTTTCCGGAACAGCTCGGTCCATTTCCGGATCATGCCCTGCATTCCGCCATCGCAGATGACGACCAACTCTCCGCAAGATCGTGCATCGCAGCGACGACTTCAAGGCTGCCGGGGGCATGTCAGGTTCCCGGAACAAACCCCTCGAAGATCATCTGATCGGCGTAACGCGCCGCGCGCTCGCGCTGGTCCGCCGTCCGCACCGTCCAGGCCAACAGCGGGCAGCCGAAGACGTTGCGGGCGATCCAGGGCGCCGGCGCCGGCAACTGGTTGACCCAGAAGGCGACGAAATGCGGCTGCGTGCTGAAGCCGTGCCGCAAATGAAGCATGCTGTCGCGTTGCGCCGGCCGCAGCTTGGTCCAGTAGCCATCGTCGTAGGTGCGCTGGGCGGTGATGCCGCGCGGCAGGTTCGGCATGGCCTCGCGCAGCCCCAGCACTTGATCGGGATCGAAGGACATCCCGACCACCGGGCCGGAGTAGGATGACAAGACCTCGGCCATCCGACGCACCAGTTTGCGGTCGCCATCGAAATGGCTCTTCACCTCGACCACCAGCGGCACGCGGCCGGCGACCAGGGTGCAGAGCTCGCCGAGCGTCATCATCTGCTCGGAGGTATCCTTGAACTTCACCGCCTTCAGCTCCGCCGCGGTCTTGGCCAGCAGTGGGCCGGAGCCTTCGGTGAGGCGGCCGAGCGCGTCGTCGTGATGCACCATCGCCTCGCCGTCGGCGGTGAGCTGGATGTCGCATTCGATCGCGAAATTGCCTGCGATCGCGGCATCGGCCGCGGCCGGCATGTTTTCGATGATACCGCGTGCGGCATCGTGCAGGCCGCGATGCGCAACCGGCCGTCTGGTCAGCCAATCCGGTGCACGCATGCGTCAGGCGACTTCGAAAATGCCCTCGACCTCGACCGCCGCATCTGCGGGCAGGGAGGCGACGCCGACCGTGGTGCGGGCATGACGGCCCTTGTCGCCGAAGGCTTCCACCATCAGGTCGGAGGCGCCGTTGAGCACCTTCGGTCCATCGAGAAAGTCGGGCGCGGAGTTGATGAAGCCGCCGAGCCGCACCACGCGCACGACCTTGTCGAGATCGCCGAGCGCGGCCTTGACCTGCGCGAGCAGATTGATTGCGCAACCGCGCGCCGCGGCGGCGCCTTGCTCGAGGGTGACGCCGGCTCCCACCTTACCCTTGGCGATCAGCTTGCCTTCCGCGTTGAAGCAGACCTGGCCCGACACGAACAGCAGATTTCCGCTGCGGACGAAGGGTACATAGTTCGCCACCGGGGAGGCGGGCTGCGGAAGTGTGATCCCTTGCGACGCCAGTTTCTGTTCAACCGTACCCGCCATTTCTTTTCGTCCCTGTTGGATGATCCGCTGCCTGAAACGCGCTCAGGCCGCGCCTTGTTTCGCCCATCGCGCCCACGCTTGCAAGCGAGCGGAACTCCGCCAACATTCCCTCTCGATCGGAGCGAAATCGAGCGGATAGCTGCTGAAAAACCGGCATTTCCGCAATCGTCCGTTACCTTTTTGTGAAGCTTGCCCCAGTTGCGGCGCAATAAGGCCGTCACTATTGTGACGAATCGCTCCCCCTCGAGGAAAATCCATGATCCTGCCGTCCCGGACTGCGTCGCGTGCCCTGGTACTGACGATCGCCGTTGCCGCAGGAATCGGTTGGGTCCAAGGGCCGGCCATCGCGGCCGCGAGCGGGCCGTTTCTTGCGCACCAGGCGCTCTACGATCTCAGCCTCGTCAAATCGCGCGGCAACAATTCGGTCAGCGATGCGCGTGGGCGCATCCTCTACAACTTCTCCGGCAGCTCCTGCGAAGGCTACACGTCGGAATTCCGCCAAGTGTCCGAGCTCGATAGCGGCGAGGGCAAGGTCACGCTCTCCGATCTGAAATCGACGTCCTGGGAGGACGCTGCGGGAAAGACCTACCGCTTCAAGATCGACACTCGCATGAACGACGGCGAATCCGCGCCGGTCGACGGCATCGCCGAGCGGGTCGGCGACCACATCACCGTGAAGCTGACGCAGCCGGTGAAGAAGACCTTCGATCTCGACGGCAAGGTCGTGTTCCCGACCGAGCAGATCAAGCGCATCATCGCGGCCGCGCGCGAGGGCAAGTCGGTGCTTGAACTGACCGTGTATGACGGCTCCGACAACGGCCAGAAGGTCTACAACACGCTGGCGGTGATCGGCAAAGCGATCCCGGGCGATCACGCACCAACGCCGCCCGATCCGTCGACCGCGAGCGACGTGATGAAGTCGATGACGCGCTGGCCGGTGACGGTGAGCTATTACGACCGCGACGCCAAGGCGACCGACGGCGAGCAGACCCCGGTCTATGCGATGTCGTTCGAACTCTATGAGAACGGCGTCTCCCGCGCGCTGGTGCTCGATTACAACGACTTTGTGATCTCGGGCGCGATGGACAAGTTCGACG
This sequence comes from Bradyrhizobium sp. ORS 86, assembly GCF_045571475.1. NCBI lineage: Bacteria > Pseudomonadati > Pseudomonadota > Alphaproteobacteria > Hyphomicrobiales > Nitrobacteraceae > Bradyrhizobium > Bradyrhizobium sp. ORS 86. The sequence goes on from NZ_CP120699.1 coordinate 3,488,081, forward strand.
TCAAGGCTTCCAAGCCCTGCAAGTAACATTTGTCACTCCGGGATGGTCCGAAGGACCAGACCCGGAATCTCGAGATTCGGGGATCGATGCTTCGCATCGCCCCGGGCTGACGTGCTCTCTGGTCGAAAGTCTCGGAGCCGGATACGCTTCCCTCCACAACGCGTGTCAGGGAGGCACAACATGAGCAAGCTCGAACATCTTCGCCCCAGCGGCCTGCACCATAACCCGGCATATTCTCACGTTGTCGTCGCCTCGGGCGCGCGCACCGTCTACATCTCGGGGCAGGTGTCGGTCGACGAGGAGGGGCGGGTGGTTGGTCCCGGCGACCTCACGGCCCAGACGACGCAGGTGATGCAGAACCTCGGTCTGGCGCTGAAGGCCGTTGGTGCAAGCTACGCCAATATCGTGAAGATCACGACCTTCGTCGTCGGCTACAAGCCCGAACTCCGCCCGATCATCGGCAAGGCGCGCAGCGCATTCTTTGAAGGCATGGAGCCGCCAGCGAGCACGCTCGTTGGCGTCACCGCACTCGCGGCCCCCGAATGGCTGATCGAGATCGAGGCAGTGGCGGTGGTGGATTGATGGTGGTCACGCGCGGGCTTGACCCGCGCATCCATCGCCCTTGAGAGAAGTCCTTGGAGATGGATGGCCGGGTCAGGCCCGGCCATGACGAGCCGGACTACTCCTCCGCCGCCTTTGCCGGCCCCTCATAGGCAATGCCGCGGATGACGGCGGCATTACCGAACTTCTTGCGCAGATTGTCCATGGCGCGCTCGGCATGAGCCGAGCGGCGGTCGAGCATGTCGGAATCGTTGGCCTGCGAGCCGGGCCGCAGCGCGCTGACGCCGGTGCCCATCAGGCGGAAGGCGGTGCCGTCGATTTCTCTCGCCAGCATTTCGCGTGACACCGCAAAGATCTTGGCGGCGAGCTGCGTCGGGGTCTGGATCGACTGCGAGCGGGTGCGCTGGCGGAAGTCCGCGGTCTTCAGCTTCAGCGTGATGGTGCAGCCGGAGAGCTCGCTGGTCTTCAGCCGCGCTGAAACCTTCTCCGAGAGCTTCCAAAGCAACCTTTCCAGCGTTGCGAAGTCGCGGATGTCGGTCTCGAAGGTGGTCTCGCTCGAGATCGTCTTGGCGCCGCGATCGGGAACCACATGGCGGTCGTCGATGCCGCGTGCGAGCCGCCACAGTCTGCGGCCTTCGCTCGCGAACTGCTTCATCAACTCGTTCTCGTCGGCGCGCTGCAGGTCGGCAATGATGCGGAAGCCACGCTGGATCAGCTTCTCCTGCGTCGCCGGCCCGACGCCGTAGATAAAGCCGACCGGCCGGTCCGCGAGCATCTCGCGGGCCTCGTCCTGGTCGAGCGCGGCAAAGCCGCGGGGCTTGTCGAGATCGGAAGCAATCTTCGCCAGGAACTTGTTGCAGGACAGGCCGACCGACACAGTGATTCCGATGTCGCGTTCGACGTCGCGCGCGAACTTGGCGAGCACCTTGGCCGGGATCATGCCATGGACGCGCTGCGTGCCCGACAGATCGAGGAAGGCCTCGTCGATCGACAACGGCTCGACCAGCGGCGTCAGCGCCTGCATGGCGCGGCGGACCTCGCGTCCGACCCGGACATATTTCGCCATATCCGGAGGGATCACTGTCGCATTCGGGCAAAGTTCCAGTGCCTTGAACATCGGCATTGCCGAGCGGACGCCATAGGTGCGGGCGATATAGCAGGCGGCCGACACGACGCCGCGCTTGCCGCCGCCGATGATGACCGGCCTGTCGGCGATATCAGGATTGTCGCGCTTTTCGACCGTTGCGTAGAACGCGTCGCAATCGATATGCGCGAGCGCCAGCGCAGGGAGGGCGCGGTGATACACCAGTCGCGGCGAGCCGCAATGGCCGCACCGCTTCGCTTTGATATCGAGGTCGCCGAGACAGTCCCGGCAGAAACTGAGGGGGCCGTCGAGAGGGGGCGACGCCGCGGTCACGGCACGTCGCGCTCCCACTTCGGGTCACCCAGCGCTTGCCGGGCCGCAGCGATGTTGGTCGGGTGCAGTTCCGATGCGTCGGCGAACGCCTTTACGGTCGCATCGTCGCGCATCACGAAATCGAGCACGCTCGCAAGAAATTGAGGGTCGGCTGCGGCATTCCGCAGCGTCTCCGGACCGATTCCCGTCTCAGCCAGGAACAGGCCCAGCCGCTCAGGATCGCCGGCGATGAAGCTCAACGCCTTAATCGCAACGATTTCAGCGACTTCCCGCGGGTTGTGAACAGGCTTTTTCAACGCGCCGGTTTGCCTTTCCATTAACTTATGGTCTCTATTGAGAGGCCCATCATGCCCGAGTCTTCCGTGCGTATTCAAGCAAGCGGAAACCACGCTACGTGAGTTGACTTAGGGCTTAACGGGTTAGAGCGATTCTGGCGCTAGTTTGAATTCACATTTTCGACGCGTCCCGAGCGCGGTGCGTGAGGTGCCGCAGCCGGGCCCGCTTCCTAGGTTTGGGAGGGACGGGATGGCCAAGACCGTCCTGATCGTGGAGGACAACGAGCTCAATATGAAGCTCTTTCGCGATCTGTTGGAAGCGCACGGCTATCAGACCTCGGGCACCAGCAATGGGTTCGAAGCTCTCGATCTCGTTCGCAAGCTGCGCCCCGACCTCATCCTGATGGATATCCAATTGCCCCAGGTTTCCGGCCTCGAGGTTACGCGCTGGATCAAGGATGATCCCGATCTGCGTGCGATCCCGGTGGTCGCGGTCACGGCCTTCGCCATGAAGGGCGACGAAGAGCGTATCCGCGAGGGGGGCTGCGAGGCCTATTTATCCAAGCCGATCTCAGTCGGCAAATTCATTGAGACTGTCCGACGCTTTATCGGATAGGGGAGTAGTGGTTCGATGTCCGCGCGTATCCTCGTCGTCGATGACGTTCCGGCGAACGTCAAGCTGTTGGAAGCCCGTCTGTCAGCCGAATATTTCGACGTGCTGACCGCTTCCAACGGGACCCAGGCGCTCGAGATCTGCGCGCGCGCCGAATGCGACATCATCCTGCTCGACGTCATGATGCCGGACATGGACGGTTTCGAGGTCTGCCGCCGGCTGAAATCGAATCCGGCGACCCATTTCATTCCGGTCGTCATCGTCACCGCGCTGGACAGCCCCGCCGACCGCGTGCGTGGCCTGGAAGCCGGCGCCGATGATTTCCTGACCAAGCCGGTGTCCGACGTCGTGCTGATCGCGCGCGTGCGCTCGCTGACGCGGCTGAAGATGATGACCGATGAGCTGCGGATGCGCGCCGTCACCTCGCTCGAGATCGGCATGCAGGCGCCCGAGCGCAGCGCGATCGCCGACAAGGGGATGGGCGGCCGCATCCTGCTGGTCGACGACCGTCCGTCGTCCTACGAGAAGTTGGCGCCGGTCCTTGCTGCCGAGCACACCGTCGATGTCGAAACCAACCCGTCGGAAGCGCTGTTTCACGCCGCCGAGGGCAACTATGATCTCTTGATTGTGTCGCTCAGCCTCGACAATTTCGACGGCCTGCGCCTGTGCAGCCAGGCGCGCTCGCTGGAGCGCACTCGCCAGGTCCCGATCCTCGCCGTCTCGGATGCTGACAACAACACGCGGCTGATGCGAGGTCTCGAGATCGGCGTCAACGACTACCTGCTGCGTCCCGTCGACAAGAACGAGCTGCTGGCGCGGGCGCGCACCCAGATCCGCCGTCGCCGCTACACCGACCACCTGCGCGACAATGTGCAGAACTCGATCGAGATGGCGATCACCGACGCGCTGACCGGCCTGAACAATCGCCGCTACATGGAGAGCCACCTCGCCACGCTCGCGGAGCAGGCCTCGCTGCGCGGCAAGCCGTTGGCGCTGATGATCCTCGACATCGACTACTTCAAGGCGATCAACGACACCTACGGCCATGATGCCGGCGACGACGTGCTGCGCGAATTCGCGGTCCGCATCCGCAAGTCGATCCGCGGCATCGATCTCGCCTGCCGCTATGGCGGCGAGGAGTTCGTGATCGTGATGCCGGAAACCGATCTCCATGTCGCCGGCATGGTCGCCGAGCGACTGCGTCGCTCGATCGCCGGCGAGCCTTTTGCCGTCGACAGGGGCGGCAAGCGGATCTCGGTCACGATCTCGATCGGCCTCACCACGCTGGAGCGCAAGGGCGAACAGGTCACCGACGTGCTCAAGCGGGCCGACACCGCGCTCTATCGCGCCAAGCACGACGGCCGCAACCGCGTGGTCTCGGCGGCGGCTTAGGCGATCGCGTAGCCCGGATGCAGCGAAGCGCAATCCGGGAATTTGCCGTCTGCACGAGACTCCCGGATTGCGCTGCGCTCCATCCGGGCTACCAAATACTCCTATCTCCCGCGCCTCACGGCGTCATAGGCCATCCGTTTGAATTCGAATGCAAACGGGTGGACGAACGCCATCTGTCGCTGGGCCATCATCACGCCGGCAATATTGGCTTTCGGCGAAATCCACCACTGTGTGCCCGCGACGCCGCCCCAATAGAGCTCGCCCGCGGCATCGGGATGGTCGAGCGGCGAGGTGGGATTGAGGATCAGGCCGCCGGCAAGGCCAAAGGCCTTGCCTGGCTGCTCGCCCATCATCGCGAAGCGGATCCATTGTCCCGGGGCAAGCTGGTTGGTCATCACCTGCGCGATGGTTTCCGGCTTGAGCAGCGTCGGCCCACCGGGCAGCAGGCTGCGGACCAACGCGACCATGTCGGGCAGGGTGGACACCAGACCGCCGCCGCCGTTGAAGCGCGGCACGGGACGCAGGTAGGCGCCTGGGTAGGGCGAGTTGTCGGTCCGTGTTAGCCCCGGCTTCATCGGGTCCATCAGATCGGCGCCGGCGTAATAGGCGACCAGCCGATTGTGATCCTTCTCCGGAACGAAGAAGCCGGTGTCGACCATGCCGAGCGGATCGAGGATCCGCGCCTTGATGAAGCTGTCGAACGGATGGCCGCTGACGACCTCGACCAGACGCGCGACAACGTCGATCGCAACCGAATATTCCCACGACGTTCCGGGATGGAAGACGAGCGGCAGATCTGCCAACTGGTCGACCATGTCGGCCAGCGTCGTCATCGGATTGAGCATCTTGCGCTCGTTGTAGGCCTTGAAGATCGGCGTGCCCGGATCGAACAGGCCGTAGCTAAGACCGGCGCTGTGGCTGAGCAGATGACGGATGGTGATCGAGGTGCGCGCCGGTTCAGTGTCATCGAGCGAGGTTGCGCCTGGCCGCAGGACCTTGCGATTGCCGAGCTGCGGGATGAACGCCTCGATGGGATCGTCGAGCTGGAAGCGACCTTCCTCGAACAGCAACAGCGCCGCGCAGGAGGCGATCAGCTTGGTGTTGGAGAAGACCCGGAAGATGTGGTCGGTCCGCAGCGGAATCTGCGCTTCCTTGTCGGCCCAGCCGACGCAGCTCACGTCGACGAGCTCGCGGCCCACCATGACCGCCGATGAGATGCCGGACAGCAGGTTGTTGTCGATATAGCGCTGCATGGCTGCGCGCGCCGGCGCGAAATCGTAGCCGGTGGCGGTCACCTTCAGATCTTCCATGGTCGCTCCCCACATGTGCCGCGCGTTCGCGCGGTCATCGACAATCTCGCCTGACGGAATATCCAGTTAGGGATCACGCCACGCGTCGTCAACGCTACCAACCAAACGGGCGTTCGGGGCGCAACCAGATTCAGCCGCCGCGCTTCTTCGCCGCGACCTTCGGCTTGTCGGCAAGGCCGGAATGGTCGACGTCGACCCCGGCGTTTGCCAGCAACACCCGCGCGGCTTGCTTGGCAGCGCGCGCCATCGCGGGGTCGTCGCGCACCAGGTCCTGCGCGATCGAGCCGTCGACCAACAGCGCGAGCTGGGTCGCAAGCCCCTCGGCATCGGCGACACCGAGCTGCTTCAGCAGGTCGCGAAACCAGACGCGGCGGCTTTCCTTGAAGGCAATGGCGATGTTTTTGACGCTGTGGTCTTCGTCCTCCGGACCGAGTTCGGCTACCGCGTTCACAAACGGACAGCCGCGAAAATCTCGCGATGAAAACCGCCGCTCCAGCGAATCGAAGGTAGCGAGGATCTGCTCGACCGGCGGCTTGTCCGACGGGCGAGGCTGCACGAAGCGGCGTTCGAGATAGGCCGAGATCAGCGCGTCCTTCGACGGGAAGTGATTGTAGAGCGTGCGCTTGGAGATGCCGATCTCGGCGGCGATGGTGTCGACGCCGATGGCACGAATGCCCTGCAGGTAGAACAGCCTGTCGGCGGTCTCCAGAATCCGTTCCTTCATGGTCTGTTTGAGAGGCGGGGATGCCATGCGCCGGCCGTGATCCTCTTCGCTTGACAGTAGGGCCCTTGTATAGCCTAAGTACACAGGTCTGTGTAACTAAAACATGCGGGAATCGCAGGCTGCGGCTATCGTGCCGCGCCCGAACGGGAGAACAAAAAATGATGCCCCTGTTGCAGGTCCTGCGTCCCACGCTTCCGATCCTGGTCGGCGCGTCCATGATGCTCACGCTCAGCATGGGGCTGCGCCAGAGCCTCGGCATCTTCCTGCAGCCGCTGACGCACGACATCCACATCTCGGTGTCGGATTTCACGCTGGCGCTCGCCGTGCAGAACCTCGCCTGGGGTTTTCTGCAACCGATGGCCGGCGCAATGACGGTGCGTTACGGCTTCCGCCCGATCATGGTGGTCGGCGCGCTGCTCTACATCGCGGGCCTTGCGCTGATGACGACGGCGCATGGGCTGGTCAGCATCATGATCGGCGCCGGCGTGCTGATCGGTACTTCGCTCGCCTGCACCGCCAATGCGATCGCGATGTCGGTTGCCGCGCGCGCGGTGCCGGAGACGGTGCGCTCCACGGTGCTCGGGATCGTATCCGCGGCGGGCTCGCTCGGCGCGCTGGTCTCGGCCCCGATCGGGCAGATGCTCAATGAAGGATTCGGCTGGCGCATCGGGCTCGCCGGCTTTGTCATCCTGTCGGTCGTGATGATCCCGACCGCGTGGTACGCCGGGCGCGTCGACAAGATGCCGCTGCCGAAGCCCGTCGGCGACGACATCGGCAATGCGACCGCGTTCACCGCCGCGAAGACCGCGTTCAGCAACGCATCCTTCGTGGTGATGACCTGCGCCTACATGGTCTGCGGCATGCAACTCGTCTTTCTGACCACGCATCTGCCGTCGTATCTGGCGATCTGCGGCCTCGATCCGATGCTGAGCGCGCAGACGCTCGGCATGATCGGCGGCTTCAACGTGCTGGGCTCGCTGTTCTTCGGCTGGGCCGGGCAACGCTGGAACAAGCTCGCGCTGCTGGGAGCGATCTATATCTTTCGGTCGCTGGCGCTCGCCTGGTACTTCATGCTGCCGGCGACTCCAGCATCCACGCTGCTGTTCGGCGCCATCATGGGCTTCCTCTGGATGGGCGTCGGGCCGCTCACCGCGGGCGCGGTCGCCGAGATGTTCGGGCTGCGCTGGCAGGCGATGATCCAGGGGCTCGCCTTCATGAGCCACCAGATCGGCAGCTTCCTTGGCGCCTATGGGGGAGGGCTGATCTACGACTCACTCGGCTCCTACACCCTGGCCTGGCGCATTGGCGTCGCGCTCGGCCTGGCCGGCGGCATCATCCAGCTCGCGTTTGCGCTGATCCGGCCGTCGCAACCGCCCTTGCTCAAGGCTGCCTAGCTTCGGCTTCCCCGGATGGATTGGCGGCTGCCGAACAAGGCGCCAGCCGTCAGTCGCTGCCTATTTTTCTATCTGCTGATTGCCGCAAGAACATGCAGGCGGCGACGGCCTCTTCTGTGCATCGATTGAAACCGAAGCATATTCAGTGCGCTGTATCGTTCCCGCCGATGGCATGAATCTTGATTGAATCTGACTAGAAATGGTGCCGGAAACCGTCGCTGAGGTTTCCGGCCTGGGGACCTGTGGGAAGGGCTGGCCACGATGAGGCTGGTCGCCGTTTTATCTCCAGCCATCCGAGCACGGCGGCCTTTGCCGCACCGCCGTGCGGGGGAGCGTCTGTACCTCCGGTTCCGCATCAAGCTGCTGCGACCATTTGGCCTCGCCTCGCGCGCGTCGCGGCGCGTTGAGACGCCCAAGAACTGGACAGCCAATTCAATTCAACCCTCGGCGTTCGACCGCCGAGTGCTCTGCGCACGCTCTGAACACCGACATCTCTTGCGACGGGAGGACGATGATGGAGTTAGCGACATACACGCGCCAAAGGCTCGCGCGGATCCTAGTTGCTGTCCTGGGAGTGGCGCTGCTTTGCGTGCTGTTCAGCGACCTCGCGCTGGCTGACGACGCGACGCCGCAGGCCTGCGGCGGCAAGATTATCGAGAAGTGCACGCCGAATTCCGGCGACACTGCGTGGATGCTCACATCCGTCGCGCTCGTCTTGATGATGACGGTCCCGGGGCTAGGTCTATTCTACGGCGGCATGGTGCGTAAGAAGAATGTGGGCGACACGGTGATGACCAGTTTCGCTGTCACCTGCCTGGTCACCATTCTGTTCGCCGTCATCACCTACAGCCTGGCATTTCGCGCCGGCACTCCGTTCATCGGCGGCCTCGATCGGATGTTTCTCAAGGACATCCTGAGCGACATCGGCAAGGGCGGAATTGGCAATCCCAATCCCCTGGCGGCCACCATTCCGGAGTCCGTTTACATCTGCTTTCAGATGACCTTTGCCATCATAACCCCCGCGCTGATTGCCGGTGCATTTGCCGAGCGGATGAAATTCTCGGCCATGCTCTGGTTCATCGGGCTTTGGGCAATTTTCGTGTACGCGCCGATCGCCCATTGGGTTTGGGGGCCTGACGGGATCTTTTCGGCGGGTAACGACGCCGCATGGGTGAAGGTGCTCGACTTCGCCGGCGGAACGGTGGTCCACATCAACGCCGGCGTCGCAGGCCTCATGTGCGCGATCATGCTCGGCAGGCGCAGCGAGACCGGACCAGCGCACAACATGGTGCTGACCTTCATCGGCGCCTCGCTGCTCTGGGTCGGCTGGTTTGGCTTCAACGCCGGCTCTGCCGTCACGGCGGGAATGCAAGCCGGCATGGCGATGCTGGTAACGCAGATCGCCACGGCGGTAGCCGGCTTCACCTGGATGCTGGTGGAATGGGCGCTCAAGGGCAAGCCGACCGTCGTCGGCATCTGCTCGGGCGCAGTGGCCGGTCTCGTGGCGATTACGCCGGCCTCCGGCTTTGTCGGGCCGGTCGGGGCTTTTGCCATCGGCATTGCCGCCGGCGTATTCTGCTACTGGGGATGCACCGGGCTGAAGCGCATGTTCAGCTACGACGATGCGCTGGATTGTTTCGGTGTCCATGCGATCGGCGGCATCGTCGGGGCGCTGCTGACCGGGGTGTTCGCGGTCGAGCAATACGGCGGAACGGCGGGCGTTCTGGAAGGGAATGTCGGCCAGTTCTTCAATCAATGCATCGGCGTCGCCACCGTGTTCATCTACGATGCCGTGGTGAGCCTGATCATCCTGTTCGTGGTCAATTTCTTCGTCGGCCTCCGCGTGACGCAGGACATCGAGCGCGAGGGTCTCGACCTCGCCCTGCACGGCGAAGTGGTGCAGTAGGAATGGGGCGGCGTTCCGCGGGGCGGGCGATCGCTGCCGGCCCCGCGAGTCAAACCTGTTCGAGGTGCTCCCATGAACTGGTTCTATTGGAACACGGCGTGGTCGCTGTTCTTCAGCCTCATATGGTTCATGACCATCACGCACAATCCCGATGCGCGCGTCGCGGATGCGCATCTGCGGGATGAGGCATTCGGCGGCTAGTCTAGCTCCGGTAGTAGCGCCACATTCTCAGGAACGTCCGGTGGATGTCATCGGGCGCCCGGTCGAACGGCTCCAGGTTGACGCGCACGATGCCACGGTGGTCCATGCGCCAGGGCAGGCGCATCAGCAGGCGATGCATCGGCCGCTTGCGCCAGTCGGCAACAAGCGCGCTGCCGAGCGGCACGTTGAGCGCAATCTGCAACTCATGGACGGTCATCGCCCGCTCGGCGATCTGAACGAGATCGATGCGTTCGATGGCGCGCCAACGGATCAACCCGAAGGCCTGGATGAAGATGCCGTACTGGTTGGCACCGATGGTCGGCCGGCCGGCCTCGAGCAGGGGAATGTTGTAGTAGGTGAAGCCGGCCGCTGCCGCCGCGAGCGCCAGCCAGTAGAGGGCGCCGGTGATCCACGTGGCGGTCAGGAAGATCGCAGCCAGGGCCGCCGTGATGTACACGGGAAAGTAGGTGTCCTCGCGTCCGTAGGCGACGGAGTAGCCGCCGACACTTCCCTCTTGCAAGGTTGCGATCATGTGAACCCCATGCCCGGGCAGGAACGGGAAGCATAGGGGAGGACACAGGGCTGCAAAACAAAAACGGGGCTGCGAAGGCCCCGTTTCGAATATCAAGATCAGGCGATCTTACTTGATCTTGGCTTCCTTGAACTCGACGTGCTTGCGCGCGACCGGATCGTACTTCTTCTTGACCAGCTTGTCGGTCATGGTGCGCGAATTCTTCTTGGCGACGTAGTAGTAGCCGGTGTCGGCCGTCGACACGAGCTTGACCTTGATGGTGACCGCCTTGGCCATGTGCAAACCTCAAAAATGCAGGGGTATTCAGGAGCCGGCCAAATCGGCCCGCGTTTGGCCGGGAAACTAGCCACAAACCGCCCAAAGTCAAGGTTTTCGGGGTCAAATCCGGCTCGATTCTTGCCGATTAACCCTCGAAGAAGCGGTTTTTCGGCCGCGGCAGGCCCAAATTCTCGCGCAAGGTCCGCCCCTCATACTCGTTGCGGAAGATCCCGCGCTTCTGCAACTCGGGTACCACCCGGTCGACGAAGTCGAACAGCCCCTGCGGCAGGTAGGGGAACATGATGTTGAAGCCGTCGCTGCCGCGCCCTGTCAGCCATTCCTCCATCTGGTCGGCAATGGTTTGCGGCGTGCCGACGAAGGCGAGCCCGCCATAGCCGCCGACGCGCTGCGCGAGCTGGCGCACCGTGAGCTTGTCGCGCGCGGCGACGTCGACGAGGCGCTGCCGGCCGCTCTTGCTGGCATTGGTTTCAGGAATCGGCGGCAACTGACCATCGGGATCGAAGCCGGAGGCGTCGGTGCCGAGGATCACCGAGAGCGAGGCGATCGCGCTGTCGTAATGCACGCGGCTGTCGAGAAGCGCGCGCTTCTCCTTGGCTTCCTCGACGCTGTCGCCGACCACGACGAACGCGCCCGGCAGGATCTTCAGGTGCTCGGGATCGCGGCCGACCTTCTCCATGCGGCCCTTGATGTCGGCATAGAGTTTTTGTCCATCGGCGAAGCTGCCGCCGCCGGTGAAGACCGCTTCCGCGGTCTCGGCCGCGAGCTGCCTGCCATCCTCCGATGCGCCGGCCTGCACGATGACCGGCCAACCCTGCACCGGGCGGGCAATGTTCAGCGGGCCACGGACCGAGAGATATTTGCCCTTGTGATCGAGCACGTGCATCTTGTCCGGATCGAAGAACAACCCTGACTCGACATCGCGTACGAAGGCGTCGTCCGCGAAGGAGTCCCACAGGCCGGTGACGACGTCATAGAACTCGCGGGCGCGCTTGTAGCGCTCGGCATGCTCCATGTGATCGTCGAGCCCGAAATTCAGTGCCGCATCCGGATTGGATGTCGTCACGATGTTCCAGCCGGCGCGGCCGCCGGAGATGTGGTCCAGCGAGGCGAAGCGTCGGGCGACGTGATAGGGCTCGTCGAACGTGGTCGAGCCGGTCGCGATCAGGCCGATATTCTCGGTGACGGCAGAGAGCGCGGACAACAGGGTGAACGGCTCGAACGACGTCACGGTGTGGCTGCGCTTCAGCGCATTGACCGGCATGTTCAGCACGGCCAGATGATCGGCCATGAAGAAGGCGTCGAACTTGCCGGCCTCGAGCTTTTTGATGAGCTGCTTGATGTGGGCGAAGTTGAAATTGGCATCCGGCCAGGCCCCGGGGTAGCGCCATGCGCCGGTGTGGATGCTGATCGGCCGCATGAAGGCGCCGAGCTTGAGTTGACGCTTCGCCATTGCCTCGTTCCGTTGCTGAGGTCGTTAGCGGAACAGATAGGGAGGCGTTCTGCGGCGCGCCATCGGGAAGATTATTTTGTTTTTGCGAGCTCTCTCGACATCGTCATTCCGGGGCATCGCGCAGCGATGAACCGGGAATCTCGCGTCACAACCTCTGAATTCCGGGCTCGCGACGTCGTCGCGTCCCGGAGTGCTCGACAGACATCAAGCCCCCAACACGTCCTTCTGCATCTTGCCGCCGTAGAAATGGAAGAACGGCACCGGCGCGTCGTGACGGAGCGGGCCGGTCGCGAGCCTGCGGTCGAGCTCGGCGAGCACGTTCTTGGTCATCGCATGCGCATCGGCGAGCGGCTCGGAGCCGATCTCGACCCACACCAGCTCGACCAGCTCGGCATCGGCGTGCACCACGCCTTCGACCCGATGCGCGATCGTCGAAGCGTCCGCGGTGAAGAATCGCGTATCGAAGCGGCGGACGCGGCCGGGCGGCGTGATCGCACGCGCGATCAGGAACAGGCCGGACGGGTCGGGCAGGAGTCCCGCATCGGCGAACGGTGCCCACGGTCCGTCGAGCTTCACCGTCTTCTCGATCTTGCGGCCGAGGCAGAGGCCGGTCTCCTCGCAGGCCTCGCGGATCGCCGCGTTGGCGAGCGCGCGGGCGCGGCCGGGTGTGATCTTCGGGCTGCCCTTGAGCAGATTGGCTTCCAATTCCGACGTAATCGGCGCGGCAACCGGCACGCGGTTGTCGGCCTTGTCGACGCGGCCACCGGGGAAGACGTATTTGCCCGGCATGAACACCACCTTGTCGTGGCGCTTGCCAACCAGCACCTTCGGCTTCGCGCCCGAGCGGTCGATCAGGATCAGCGTTGCCGCATCCTTCGGCCGGAAGTACGGATGATGATCGGCTTCTTTTTCCCCTTGGTGGACGGCAGCGGCGGTCTCAGTCATCTCATCCCTTTCGGTTCTTCTTGTCGTCCCGTTTAGCTAGACCGGCGGGATGTCGCTAGGGGCATTTTCGTCAAAGCCGTGCATGCGCAATGCCCATTGCAATCCGATCACGGCGCCCTTGACCGGCTGCAACAGCAGCAGCGATGCGATGAGTGTGAACGGCAGATAGATCGCAAGCTGCAGCCACACCGGCGGCGAATAATTGGTCTCGATCCACAGCGCGGTCGGTACCACGATATGGCCCACAATCACGATGACGAGATAGGCAGGCAGATCGTCCGCGCGATGTGGGGTGAAATCGAGGTCGCAGACCGGGCAGTGGCCATCGCACTTCAGGAACGCGCGAAACAGCTTGCCGTTGCCGCAGCGCGGGCAACGGCCGGAGAATCCGCGCTTCATTGCGCTCCAGAGGTCGCGCTTTTCGGCCTGTGCCGTTTCGCGGGTCCAGACCACCGTGGGCGGGGTCACCGTTTCCATGATTTGCCTCGCTTCGATTTGCCGGACTTTTGCTTCGGCAGCTTGCGGTCCTTTTTCTTGCTGCGCCCTTTCCGCTCTTGATGCGCGTTGGCGCGACGCTCGGCGCCGTCGCGTTTTCTGCCACGCGGAATAGCCTTGCCATCGGATAATAGCTCAAAGCGCAATGCGCCGGCCACCGGAGCCGCCTCGACCAAGCGCACGTCGACGACGTCGCCGAGCCGGTACATGGTTCCGCTGCGCGAGCCGATCAGCGCGTGGCGCGTCTCGTCATAGTTGAAATACTCGGTGCCGATCGTGCGAATGGGAATAAGACCATCTGCGCCAGTGTCATCGAGCTTCACGAACAGGCCTGCACGCGTCACGCCGGAAATCCGCCCCTGGAAGCTGGCGCCGACGCGATCGGCGAGGAAGTGCGCGATCAAGCGATCGGCAGTCTCGCGCTCCGCCTTCATGGCGCGCCGCTCGGTGAAGGAAATCTGCGCCGCGATCTCGGCGAGCGTTTCCACGGTTTCGTCTGCCGGCAACGCGCCTTCGCCGAGGCCCAGCGCTCGGATCAGCGCACGATGCACGATGAGATCGGCATAACGGCGGATCGGCGAGGTGAAGTGCGCGTAGCGGCGCAGGTTCAAGCCGAAATGGCCGTAATTCTCGGCGGAGTATTCGGCTTGCGCCTGCGAGCGCAGCACCACCTCGTTGACCAGCGGTTCGTAGTCTTCGCCAGAGACCTGCGCGAGCACCCGGTTGAACTGCGAGGGACGCAGCGCGCCCGACTTGGTGAAGGGCAGGTCGAGCGTCTTCAGGAATTCCTGGAGATTGTAGATCTTCTCCTGGGTCGGCTCGTCGTGCACCCGATAGATCAGCGGCAGGCCCTTCTTCTCCAGGGTCTCGGCCGCGGCGACGTTGGCCAGGATCATGAACTCCTCGATCAGGCGGTGCGCATCGAGCCGCTCCGGCACGATCACGCGATCGACGGTGCCGTCGGGCTTCAGAAGGATCTTGCGTTCGGGCAGATCGAGGTCGAGCGGATCACGTTCGTTGCGCGCGAGCCTGACCAGCTCGTAGGCGGACCACAGCGGTTTGAGGATCGGATCGAGCAGCGGACCGGTGGTGTCGTCGAGTCTGCCGTCGATCGCAGCCTGCGCTTGCGCATAATGGAGCTTTGCCGCCGAGCGCATCAGCACGCGATGGAAGGTGTGCGAGCGCTTGCGGCCGTCGGCGCCGATCACCATGCGCACCGCAAGCGCGCCGCGCGCTTCGCCCGGCACCAGCGAGCATAGGTTGTTGGAGATGCGCTCGGGGAGCATCGGCACGACACGATCGGGGAAATACACCGAGTTACCGCGCTGAAGCGCGTCGCGGTCGAGCGCGGAGCCCGGCCGCACATAGAAGCCGACGTCAGCGATCGCGACATGAACGATGTAACCGCCTTTGTTATTCGGATTGGGATCCGCTTCGGCGTGAACGGCGTCGTCATGATCCTTGGCGTCGGGCGGGTCGATGGTGACGAGCGGCACGTCGCGCCAGTCCTCGCGGCCCTGCAACGTCGCAGGCTTGGCCTCCTCTGCCTCACGCAGTGCCGAGGATGAGAAGACCTGAGGTATGTCGTGGGTGTGGATCGCGATCAGGCTGATCGCCTTCTCGCTCGCGATCGAGCCGAGCCGTTCCTTGACGCGGCCGAAGCCGAGCCCATAGCCGCGGCCGCGGATCAGGTCGACGCTGATGAGATCGCCGTCCTTGGCGCCGGCGGTATCGGCCTTGGCGATATTGAGTTCGCGACCGGCCTGCTTCTTGTCGACCGGGATCAGCCGTCCGCTACCGTCGGGGGTGCTGCGGAAGATGCCGAGGATGCGGCTCTTCGCGTGATCAATGATCTTGATGACGCGGCCACGATAGGGCGTGCCGTCGCGTTCATCGGTAATGTCGACCCGCAGCAAAGCGCGGTCGCCGACACCGGCCGCAGTGCCGGGCTTCGGTCGCCGCGGCGTCTCGATGCGGATCTTTGGCGCGGTGCCGTTCTCGTCCGCGTCCCACTCGGCGGGTGTGGCGATCAATTCGCCGTCGCTGTCGCGGCCGGTGACGTCTGCAAGCACGGTCGGCGGCAGCGCGGCCGGCTCATGCATCTTGCGGCCGCGCTTGGCGATCGTGCCGTCCTCGGCGAGCTCGCGCAGGATCCGCTTCAGCTCGGCGCGGTCGGCGTTCTTCAGGCCAAACTCTCGCGCGATCTCGCGGGTGCCGACCTTGCCTGGATTGGCGCGTATGAATGCGACAATGGCGTCCCGGGCCGGAAAGCCATGGTCGGGTTTTTGTTTCACTTATCCTCTTGCCTTGCCTGCGCTCTTCTTCGCGGGCGCTTTGGTTGATGTCGCGGGCTTCGCGGCCGAGGTCTTGGCGCCTGACGAGACCGGCGCGCGCGCCTTGCTGGCCGCGCCCGGTTTCGGTTTCGCTGCGGCCGTCTTGGCCGCAGCTTTCTTGGCGGGCTTGGCTTCTGCACCGCTGTCAGCCTTCGCGGACTTTGCTTCGGATTTGGCGGGCTTCGCCGCCTTCGTCTTCTTGGCCTTCACCTTGCCGCCGCCCTTGGCGGCCCGCTCGTCGATCAGCGCGATCGCTTCGGCGAGCGTGACCTCGTCGGGGGCGCGGTCGCTCGGAATCGTCGCATTGACGCCGCCTGCGGTGACATATGCACCGTAGCGTCCGTTCTTGAGTGCGACCGCGCCGAGCGTGGGGTGGTCGCCGAGCGGCTTGCCGGGATCGGCGCCGAAGCGGCGGCCGCTCGGACCCTTTGCGACCTTTTCAGCAATCAGCGTGACCGCGCGGTTCAGCCCGATGTCGAACACCTCGTCGCCGGCCTCGAGGCTGGCATAGGTCTTCTCGTGCTTGACGAACGGTCCGAAGCGGCCAAGGCCGGCGGTGATCGGCTGGCCCGTTTCCGGATGCCTGCCGATCTCGCGCGGCAGCGACAACAGCTTCAACGCAAGCTCGAGGTCGACATCGCCGGGCGAGGTGCCCTTCGGAATGCCGGCGCGCTTCGGCTTCTCGCCTTCCTCATAATCCTTCTGCTCGCCGAGCTGGATATAGGGTCCGAAACGGCCGGCCTTCACCGCGACGTCGAACCCGGTCTCGGGATCCTTGCCGAGGATACGGTCGGCGCTCTCGGCGCTGTCGGCTGCGAGCGGGCGGGTGTAGCGGCACTCCGGATAGTTCGAGCAACCGACGAAGGCGCCGAACTTGCCGGCCTTCAGATTGAGCCGTCCGGTGCCGCAGGTCGGGCACTGCCTGGGATCGCCGCCATCGGCGCGCGGCGGGTAGATGTGCGGACCCAGCATCTCGTCGAGCGCATCGAGCACCTCGGCGACGCGAAGGTCCTTGATGTCATTCACAGCGCCGATGAAATCGCGCCAGAAATCCTTCAGCACCTGCTGCCAGGCGATCTCGTTGTTGGAAATGCGGTCGAGCTGCTCTTCGAGATCGGCGGTGAAGTCGTACTCGACATAGCGCGCGAAGAAGTTCTCCAGGAACGCGACCACGACGCGGCCCTTGTCCTCGCCGTGCAGCCGCTTCTTCTCCAGCTTGACGTAGCCTCGATCCTTCAACACCTGCAGGATCGAAGCATAGGTCGAAGGACGGCCGATGCCGAGCTCTTCCATCCGCTTGACCAGCGAAGCTTCGGAAAAGCGCGGCGGCGGCTCGGTGAAATGCTGGGTGACGGAAAGGCTCTGGCGCTTCACCGCTTCGCCCTCGCTCATCGCGGGCAGGCGGCGCGAATCCTCGTCCTCCTCGTCGTCGCGGCTTTCCTGGTAGAGCGCGAGGAAGCCGTCGAACTTGATGACCTGACCGGAAGCGCGCAGCTCCAGCACGCGCGCGCCGGCCTTCGCCTCGATATCGACGGTGGTGCGCTCGAGCTCGGCCGCTTCCATCTGGCTCGCGATCGTGCGCTTCCAGATCAGCTCATAGAGCCGCGCTTGGTCGGCATCGAGCCGGCGGCCGATCGAGGCGGGACGACGCGACAGATCGGTCGGGCGGATCGCCTCGTGAGCTTCCTGCGCGTTCTTGGCCTTGGTCTGGTACTGGCGCGGCGCATTGGGCACGTAGGCGTTGCCGTAATCCTCGCCGATCACCTTGCGCGCTTGCGTGATGGCCTCGTTGGCGATCTGGACGCCGTCGGTTCGCATATAGGTGATGAGACCGGTGGTTTCGCCGCCGATGTCGATGCCCTCATAGAGACGCTGGGCGATGCGCATGGTGTGGGCCGGCGCGAAGCCGAGCTTGCGGCTCGCTTCCTGCTGCAGCGTCGAGGTGGTGAAGGGAGCCTGCGGGTTGCGCCGCGCGGGCTTCGCCTCGACGGTTTTGACCGTGAAGGTCGCGGCCTCGATCGCCTTCCTGAAGTCTTCGGCCTCGGCGCCTGAGCCGATGTCGAGCCGCGCGATCTTCTTGCCGTCGGCACCGACCAAGCGCGCCTCGAACGCTTCGCCGCGCGGGGTGAGTAGGGTGGCGATCAGCGACCAGTATTCCCTGGGAACGAACTTCTCGATCTCGAGTTCGCGATCGCAGACCAGCCGCAGCGCGACCGACTGCACGCGGCCCGCCGAGCGGGCGCCGGGCAGCTTGCGCCACAGCACCGGGGAGAGCGTGAAGCCGACCAGGTAATCGAGCGCACGGCGCGCCATGTAGGCGTCGACCAGCGCGCCGTCGATCTGGCGCGGCGCCTTCATCGCCTCGGAGACGGCCTGCTTGGTGATGGCGTTGAACACCACGCGCTCGACCTTCTGGTCCTTCAGCGCGCGCTTCTCCTTCATCACCTCCAGCACGTGCCAGGAGATCGCCTCGCCCTCGCGATCAGGGTCGGTTGCGAGAATGAGGCGGTCGGCCCCCTTCAGCGCCTTCGCGATGTCGTTCAGGCGGCCGGCGGCCTTGGCGTCCACCTCCCAGATCATCTGGAAATTGGCCTCGGGATCGACGGAACCGTTCTTCGCCGGGAGGTCGCGGACATGGCCGAACGACGCCAGGACCTCGTAGGAGGCCCCCAGATATTTGTTGATCGTCTTGGCCTTGGCCGGCGACTCCACAATGACGATATTCATGTCATTCCAATAGCTTACGGGAAAACTTGAAGGCGGATTCCGCTAGACTCGCGGCCCGCCGATTCGGGGCGAACATGGGTGCTGAGGCGGCCCCTGTCAAATCGACAGATATTGAAAGAGTGGAGTTGGGTAGCAAAATACTACCTCGCTGGTTGAAACCTGCGTCCTGCAGTTGTGGTCGAAGAGGGCAGGTTTCCCGGTTTATCCGGTCGGACGGAAGCGGCTTGTTGACGGGGGGAGGACGGAAGCGGACGGCGGCCGGCCGGCGATGGAGAGGCGACGGGCGGGAAGGGCAGCGGCGCCATATTGCGCCGCGGCGGTCGTGCGGCGGTGGCTCGTCATTGCGTCGCACTGGCCTTCGCCGGACCCGAAGCCTTGGCGAGGGCGGACGCGATCGATCGCGCCGCCGTCATCCTCGCGCATGCGGGGGATCCAGTACGCTGCGCATCTCGGATCAATCACTGCTGCCTCTGGAATACTGGATCGCCCGCCTTCGCGGGCGATGACAGACGTGGAGATACGGCCTTGCGTTCTCGCGACACGATCTGTCCGAGGTTTTCTTCCGTTTCGCCGCTCTATCGATCAGGCCAATGCCCGCCGCGCGCGCTTGACGGCGGGCCGCGGCTTCAGCGTCGTGTCGGCAGCATCAAGCACGCGTCCGTCCTGCGAATACAGCGCGAGCTTCTTTACCGGCTTGCCCTTGTCGCGGTCGACCAGGATGGTCGCGATCTCGTCCGGGTGCTCGTCGAACTCTTCGCTCCATTGCCGCAGCGCGACCAGGATCGGGAAGATCCCGCGACCCTTCGGCGTCAGCACATATTCCTGATAGGCGCTGCCATCGGAAGCGGGAACCATCTTCAGGATGCCGCGCTCGACGAGCGCGCGTAGGCGCGTGGCGAGGATGTTCCTGGCCAGTCCGAGGCTCGCCTGGAATTCGCCGAAGCGGCGCCGGCCGAGGCTGGCGTCGCGGATGATCAGCAGCGACCACCAGTCGCCGAACACGTCGAGCGCCCGCGCGATCGGGCAGGCATCGCCCGCAAGGCTGGTTCGTTTCACCACGTCTGTCTCCGGCAAAGGCCGAGCGATCACAGCCTTTTGTGGTTGCATTATTAAACCCGCTGCCTTACGTGGGCAATCAGGTTTAATAATGCAACCAGATTGGAGGCGAGCATGAGACTGGCGAACAAGACGGCGTTCATCACCGGCGGCAACAGCGGCATCGGCTTTGCGACCGCGAAACTGTTCGTGGCTGAAGGCGCCAAGGTCGTCATCACTGGCCGCAATCGTGAGACGCTTGCGGCGGCAGCGAAGCAACTCGGCCCGAACGCGCTGGCTGTCGCGGCCGATGCAACCGATGTCGCGGCGCTGGAAGCCGCCGTGAAACAGGGCGCAGAAAAATTCGGCAAGTACGACGTCCTGTTTGCGAATGCCGGCATTCCCGGCCAGACGCCGGTCGGCGGCACCACGCTTGCGGCCTTCGAAAGCGTGATCCGCACCAATCTCACCGGCGTGTTCTTCACCGTGCAGGCGGCCGCGCCCTATCTCAACGATGGCGCGTCGATCATCCTCAACGGCTCCGTGATCTCGGTGCTCGGCAATCCCGGCTATTCGGCCTATGCCGCGAGCAAGGCCGGTGTACGGGCGATGGCGCGGGTGATGGCGTCAGAGCTTTCGCCCCGCGGGATCCGCGTCAACGTGGTAGCGCCGGGCGCCGTGCGCACACCGATCTGGGGCGCGGCGGTCGCGACGCCCGAGGCAGAGAAAATGTTCGAGGCGCGGATCGCCAAGTCGACGCCGCTGGAGCGCATTGGCGAGCCGGATCACATTTCGAAGACGGTGCTGTTTCTGGCGTCGGACGATTCCGTGCATCTGCAAGGGCAGGAGCTGTTCGTCGACGGCGGCGCGACGGCGTCGCCCGCAGGCGCGCCGATCTATCGCGGCTGAGACTCTGACTCGTTGTAAAAAGGAGGACCGGTGTGAAGCGGATCACACCGGCCGATTCCGTGCGGAACTATGATTCCGCGCACAAGGCACTGAACCTTTGACGTGCTCCCCGGACTCCTCAATTGGGCGGGGATTTTTTACTACCGATTCATTTGGAGCGCCGTCATGCCGAAAGCAGCCCGCATTTCGCGTTCGATTCCGGTTTCGTCCGCATCCGAAGATAAAGAGTCGGATTCGTCGCAATTGGTCACGGTCGCGCTGTTTTCCGGCATTGGCTTGTTGATCTCGCTTGTCGCCGTCATCCTCGGCATTCAGGGCGTTTGGTTCTGAGTGCATTGATGCATGACCCTGGTCCGCGCTGGATGAGGCGCGCGGACCTTGCTCCTTGCAGCCGTCATACCCGCGTATGCGGGTATCCAGGAGTTGCGCCCTCCCGGCACTACAAACTGTGTCTCTTCGTCTGCGGGTCCACGATTCGAGCCCGTGATCGCCCACCAATCTTCTCAATCGTTACCTCGGAGGGCAAAAGCCAGGTCGCAGCAGCAACGGTCACGGCGCAGCCGAGAGCGCTCGCATCTTGGTGGCCGAGATCGATTCGGTTGTCTCATCCAGGACAATACGCTCTATCGAATAGCCGACGTCGCGACCGTGGTAGACATTGGTAATGTTGGGTAGTGGCACCACCACGAAGCGCCCAGCATGCGCGGACAACGCGGTTTCGATTCGTTGCTTCACCGCAAAGAACGGCAGTGGGTTTTTATCATCGATGCCATGAGTATCGCGTACTGCGATGCAGATCTGGCCGACCCGTTTCAACCCTTCCTCGATCAGGCGCTGATGCCCGGCATGGAATGGCTGGTAGCGACCGATGAACAGCGCGGTTGGCTTTTGCGGATCGAATGCGGGACGTAATCGTAGTAACGTCTGCTCGGCCCAATATTGGGGCGTGCCCTCTGCGGTGACGCGCACGTCAAAGCGATCGGGCGCGACGAACATGCGGTTGGTGTCTTCAAATCGGCTGATATCGATGCGATCGATCCAGACTGTGAAAGCCTCGCCGAACGCCGTGCGCGTTGCTGGTGTCGGGCAAACAAAATCCGCAATCACCGTGCCGCCAGCTTCGACGACCCGATCGCACATCCAGCCCATGCGTCGCGCATGCTCGATGCGGTCTTCGTGGCTGAAGCCGAGATCACGCGACAGATTGGCGCGGACCGCGTCAGCGTTGAACACGACCGCGTTCAACAGCGGTGCGAGTGCATTGGCAAAAGTCGTCTTGCCCGCGCCAGGCAAACCCATGACCAAGATCTTGCGCAACACCCGCGATGCCTCCTTACGTCTATCTCATCGTCCGACCACACTGAAGAGCGGACGCACTTGTTGTCCGCGATTTCGGATGTGGTTTAAAAGCTGAAGCGGAGCCCCCCGGTGAAGGTCCAGCCCCGTACGCCGCCGTCGCTGACATGCGTCTGGTAGGCAACGTCAGAGAACACCGCTAGCCCGTTTGTCACTGTGCCGGTCAATCCGCCGCCGACCTGGATCGCCGTCCCGTACGAGCCAGTGCCGAACCCGAGGCCGCCGAGGCTGATTGCGGAGCCGTCGCCAAAGCCCTGCAGGAGATTGACCTTCAGATAGGGCGAAAGCAGCGTTCCGTCCGCAGTCTGGAAGCGCCGGACCAACCGGCCGCCGATCCGGGCGACGCCCTGATCAAGGTTGCCGATCGCGACGTTCAGCCCGCCCGTGTCGGTGCGCGGCGAAAAGCTGAGGTGCTGCCAGACGAGTTGCACCTCCGGCTCGGCGACCAGGTCTTGCCAGCCGATCGGGATCGGGTAGCCGCTTTCGACCGACAGGCCGACCAGCGTGCCGTTGAGGTCGGTGGTCTTTCCGGCCGCCGCGGTGGTCACAGAGCCTCGGAACACGCCGCCCGTGGCAATGGCATCCACATAAAACCCGCTGCGCATCTGGTAGGTCGCGATGCCCGACAGCTTGTCGGTCTCGAACGTGCCGCTGCTCGACCCATCGACCGCATTCGGTGTGAAAGAGGCGTGGCCAAGCGTGCCGGCAAGACCGATTCTCAAGTGACCACGTTCGTCGTCGAGCGCGACGCCGCTGCCGCCGAACTGGATCGCCTCATCGCTTGCTTTGAAGTTGTAGCCGAAGTCGGAAAAGCTGCGGGTCGAGGTGTATTGGTAGGGGCCACCATAGCCGCGCACGAACGTTTCGAACTGCTGCGGCTCGCCCCGCGCCTGCGCGTCGCGGATCTCGCCGAGCCGGCGGTGCAGATCGTTGATGTCACGCAGGCCGGCGTCAAACAGCACGGTCGGTGAACTGATATAGGCCGGCACTTGCGGCACCACTTGCGGCCGCGCGTTAGGGGGCGGAGCTGGCGGTGCCGGAGGCACCGGTCCCGCCGGCGTCACAAAGACATTTTGCAGCCGGTAGTCCCAATTGGCGCCCGGCGTGCCGATCAGGGTCTGGCCCGGGTCGGCCTGGCCGTTCGGCGAGCCGGGGCCGTAGGCATTGAGGTTGTAGACGTAAGGGCCACTGCTGACAGTGCCGCCCGCCAGCGTAAACGCACCGACCGACGACGGCCCGGCGACCTGGATGATCGAGATGCCGGTCGTTGCGGTCGGGAAGTTGACGGAGGTGAATGCGCCGGTTCCGACCGGCGTAATGCGCACCTGGGTCGAGCCGGCGCTGCTGCCGCCGACCAATAGCCGGTCGGTCGATTGATTCGACAGCGCGCCGCCGGCATTGAGCATGGTCCTGAGCACCAGCGTGCTCCCGCCGGCGCCGACAAAATTGCCAGCAACTTTGAGCGCGTTGCCCGGTGCCGGCCCGACCAGCGTCACCAGTCCCGAATTGGTCAGATTGCCGCCGACGTTGAAGGTGGTGTTTGGCGCGCTCGAAAACGCCGGCAGCGCGTTGCCGATCGCGAACGTCCCGTTGTTGGTGACCGAGCCGGCGATGCTGCCGAAGCCGCCGAGCGTCGCGCCGCTCGCCACCATGACCGCCCCGCTGCCTGACAGTGACGCCGAGGGCGTGCTCGGATCACCGACGACCAGTGTGCCGGCCGTGACATTGGTCGGCCCGGAATAAGTGTTGTTCGCCGTCAATGTCAGCGTGCCGCTGTTGGCCTTGGTCAATCCGCCTTGGCCGCTGATCACGCCGCCGATGGTATAGTTGTTGGTGCCGCTCACATCGATCGTATTGGCAAAGCCGGCGATATTGTTGAGCACGATATTGCGGGCGGTGCTGATGGACGCCGTCACCGCCAACCTGCCGCTGCCGGGCAGGCCAGTGTCTGCATCGGTGCCGCCGAAGGTGAGGACGCCGCTCGCATGCCCCAGAGCGGCATCGTTGCTGATCTGCAAGGTGCCGCCCGTAATCGTCCACGGCGTCACTGCTCCCGTCGCGCCGGTCAATTGCCAGGTGCTGGCGCCTGACTTCTGGAACGCATCAAAGTTGTGATACTTGGCGCCGATCTGCGACACATCGAACACCGTCCCCGTGGCTGTGCCATCGCCCGACGGATTTGTGGAGCTTCCCCCCAGGATCAACGTGTTGGTGGTGCCGGTCACGCCCGAAGCATTGGCGACATTGCCGATGATCATCCAGCCGGATTGCAGCTCGAGGCTGTTGGTGCCGCCGGTGAAGAGAACCGCATTGGATCGCACCGTGCCGGTGTTGCCGTCAACGCCGCCGGCAATCGTGCCAGCATTGACGATCGTCAGATTGCTGCCGCGGATGCCAACGCCGCCAACACCGCCGTCCGTCATACCAGTCGGTGAAGGCCCCCCACCATCGCCGCCCTGGAGGAGGCCCGTGTTGATGATCGTCGTCGCGGGTCCCGTGATACCGCCGCCGACGCCGCCAACACCGCCAACACCGCCGCCTAGGCCACCGCCACCGCCACCGCCGATGGCATCGCCGCCATTGCCGGCGGTGCCATGCTGGGTGGGGTTGAGAGAATAGTTGACGCCACCCGCACCAGCGCCGCCGTAGATTTTGCCACTATTGATAATACGGGCTGCCCCCGTGAGATTGCCGCCGGAGCCGCCGATACCGCCGGCCCCATAGCCACCGGCACCGCCGCCGCCGCCAACGCCCGCGCCGCCGCCACCACCGCCGCCGCCGCCGCCAAGGCCATAGCCACCGCCACCGCCTCCACCGCCGCCGCCAACGCCCGCACCGCCACCACCGCCGCCGCCGGAACCGTAGCCGGTGCTACCCTGGCCGCCAACGCCGCCACGTACGATGGCTGAATTGGTGAAGGTGAAAGACGTGCTGACATTACCACCCGGGTTCCCGGTATGCTGATATGCTCCGCTGTTGCCACCCCCGCCGCCGGTGAAGCCACTGCCACCGCCGCCACCGCCGCCACCGCCATAAGTGCCGCCGCCACCAATGCTACCGGTCGCATTGGCACCAGCGCCACCGCCGGGAGATGTACCGCCCGTACCACCAACGCCCTTATTGGTGCCGGCTGTCCCGCCAGCGGCCATTGCAACGGACCGGAATATTTCAACGGTGAGGATCACGACAGCGAGCGCCGTGGTGCCGAGCAAACGCGCGCGAGCCAAGCCGCGGGCGCCAGCCACCTTATCTCGGCGCAGGGGACTAGCGGGCAGGGGACTAGCGGACAGTGGATCGGCGTGCCGGCGGCGGGACATCGATCGCGCTGCCGGCAAGATTTCCCAGAAGGGGGATTGAACAGATTGTTGTATCTGCGGATCGGAACGAGCCAAATCGGGCCGAACCGTCACGCGCCGAATCCGCATCACTCCGCCCCCTACGACGCCGCCCGAAACGTCAGGTTGTACATTACTCGTGAATCGCGCGAATGCAACCGAAAGCTTCCGCAAGAAGCCAAACCACTGACCGGATTGACTTGGGAAATCTCCACATGGCTATCTGAGCGCCTCTGTCCTTAGACGTATGGTGGTGGTTGGAGGAGCCGTTGACAGGAGAACCTTTGCAGCGCCGTTTCCATTTCATCTCTGGCCTTCCGCGATCTGGCTCGACGTTGCTGTCAGCCATTTTGAGCCAGAATCCCCGGTTTCATGCCAGCATGAGTGGCCCGCTGGGAGGCATGTTCGATACCATGCTGAGCGAACTGAGCGATCAAAGCGAATTTTCTGTCTTCGTCAGCAATGACCAGCGCAGCCGTATTCTGAAGGGCCTATTCGACAGTTACTACGGCCCGGAATTCGGTGGCGATGTGATTTTCGACACGAACCGCATCTGGTGCGCGAGGCTGGAGCCGCTCCAGCAGTTATTTCCGCGCAGCAAAATCATCGCCTGTGTCAGGCACGTATCGTGGGTTATCGACAGCATCGAGCAGTTGGTTCGTCGGAACGTGTTTCAGCCTTCCGGAATCTTCAACTACAAGCCTGCCGGTACAGTGTATTCGCGCGCGGAGGGGTTGGCCAAAGGAGACGGCATGGTCGGGTTTGCGCATAATGCGGTGAAACAGGCCTTTTACAGTGCCGATCCATCCAACCTGATGCTTCTACGTTTTGAAACGCTCACACGAGAGCCGGCACGCGCCATCGCTGCCGTGTACGCCTTTATCGACGAGCCGATGTACAGTCATGATTTCGACAACGCGACATACGAAGCGGATGAGTTTGACCGGCGCCTGGGCACGCCCGGACTGCACACGGTACGCCCGAAAGTTGAACCGGTCGCACGTGCCAGTGTGCTGCCGCCGGATTTGTTCAGCCGTTATGAAAACGAGGCCTTCTGGCTCGACCCCGCCTTGAACCCGCGCAAGGTGAAGGTGGTATAGCGGATGATATGAAGGTGAAGGTTGTATGGCGGGGACTTCGGCCTCTGAGATCGTGGGTCACCCGCCTTCGCGGGTGACGACAGCAGTGTTGGTGACTGCCGTCGCCGAGGCGACCGGCAGGGGTGCGGGGGGATCAGGCCGCGTTGAGGCTGCTCGCGGCCTGCAGCGCACCCGCAACGGCTCTCTCGCGATGATCGGGGCCGACCTGGATGCCGTCGGCGGAAATGAACTCGAGATTCGTGACGCCGATGAAGCCGAACACCCCGCGCAGATAGGTTTCGAGATGCTCAAGCGCGGCCATCGGCGTGCCGGCGCCGTAGTAGCCGCCGCGCGAGATCGCGATGACGACGCGCTTGTTGCCGGCCAGTCCCTCGACCCCGCTGGCGCCATACTTGAACGTCTTGCCTGCCACCAGGATGCGGTCGATCCAAGCCTTGAGCTGGGAGGGGATCGTGAAGTTGTACATGGGCGCGCCGATCACGACGATGTCGGCCTCCAGAAACTCCGCCAGCACCGCCTGTCCGGCGGCGATATCGTCACGCAGCGCGGGTTCCGGAGCAGCGCCCTGGCCGGCGGCCAAGTGCGAGCCGGTGAGGTGGGCGAGCGGGGTCAGCGTCAGGTCGCGATAGGTGACGACGAGGCCGGGATTGGCTTGGCGCAGCCGCTCGACGGCCGCGGCGGAGACCTGACGGCTCACGGAGTGGGGCCCGAGGACCGAGGAATCGATGTGCAGAAGTTTCATGGCAGAGGTCACCTTTGGTATTGGTTTGTAACTGGCGCTATATGAGTGACCGCCCTAAATCTCCGCAAGAACGCACAATTTTGAAACCCGAGCACAGACATGAGACCCGAGAACATCCGTGTGCCTGCCCTGCCGCCCGTGCCCGGGCCCGACCATGGCAACTGCAAGGCGGTCGCCTCGGTGCTCGCCCGCGTCGGCGACAAATGGAGCGTGTTCGTGATCATGATGCTGATCGATGGACCGCGGCGCTTCAACGAGCTGAAGCGGATGATCAACGGCATCTCGCAGCGGATGCTGACGCTCACGCTGCGCGGACTGGAGCGCGACGGCTTGGTGACGCGCACGATCTTCCCGACCATCCCGCCGCGGGTCGACTACGAGCTGACCGATCTCGGCCGCGGCCTCGCCGAGCCGGTGAAGTCGCTCGGCGAATGGGCGATCGCACATCTGCCGCAGATCGAAGGCGCACGGAATAGGTTCGACACGCGGAACGGCGAGTGACGTTGTTTGAGCATTGTAGCAGCACTAATCTAGCCCAACCGACGGGATGGCCTCATTATTGGGTCATGCGCCGAATCATAACTCTGGCTCTTTATCTAGCGATGATCGCTGGCGGCTCATGGGCCACCTACGAATGGCTGGTGTTAGGCGGAAGGGGGATAGCCTTCAAATTGGGCGCTTTCCCCACGCTGTTCGGCGCCTACCTCTTATGGGCGGATTTTCTATCCCCCGGCCGGGAGCGTTCATGATGCATCCGGACGCTCACGTACGACCGACAGGCTAAATCATCGACACCAGGCCGCCGCCGTGGCGTTCGAGCTTGCCGGCGAGCTCGAGTTCGAGCAGCACTGCGCGGACGATCGCAGGCGGCATGTCGGCCATCCGGATCAGGTCGTCGAGGCTGATCGGGCTCGGCCCCAATAGACCCACGATGCGGGCGCGATCAGAGGCGTCGGTGGCGAAATCGAGCGGTTCGTCGTCCTCGCGCACGCCGAGCATCACCGGCCGCTCCATGATCGGGGTGACGGCATTGATGATGTCCGCGGCTTCGGTGACCAGCGTCGCGCCTTGCTTGATCAGATCATTGGTGCCGGCGGCGCGCGGATCGATCGGCGAGCCCGGCACGGCAAACACTTCGCGGCCTTGTTCGGCGGCCATCCGCGCGGTGATCAGCGAGCCCGAGCGATGCGCGGCCTCGACGATGACGACGCCGAGCGAGGCGCCCGAGATCAGCCGGTTGCGGCGCGGGAAGTCGCGCGCCCGCGGCACATGGCCGAGCGGCATCTCGGACATCGCGGCGCCCTGATCGAGCAGCGCGGCAAGCAGGTCGTTGTGCTCCGGCGGATAGATCCGGTCATGGCCGCCGGCCAGCACGGCGACTGTTCCGCTCGCGATCGTGGCGCGATGCGCCGCCTGGTCGATGCCGCGGGCGAGTCCGGAGATCACGACAAAGCCGGCGTCGCCGAGCTCACGGGCCAGTTGGCCGGCGAACTTCAGTCCGGCGCCTGAGGCATTGCGCGAACCGACGATCCCAATCATCGGCCGCGTCAGCACGTCAAGCGCGCCGCGCAGGCCGAGCAACGGTGGCGCGTCGTCGATGGTGGCGAGCCGCGACGGATATTGCGCTTCGCCGGGCGCGACCAGATCGATGCCGAACTTCTGGCAGGCGGCGAGCTCGGCTGTGGCGTCAGCCTCGCTGCAGATGCGCCCGACACCCGACGCGCCGCCGCGGCGCGCAAGATCGGGCAGACGCTCAAGCGCGCTCGCCGCATCGCCGAAATGGCGAAGCAGCGATGCAAAAGTGCGTGGACCGACGTTGTCGGAGCGGATCAGCCTGAGGCGACTGAGCCGTTCGGTATCGGAGAGCTTGTGTGGACGGTCGTGCATGGGGAATCCAGCTTCGCCCAAGAGGAGATTGTGATCAACGGCCTCATTGGCACACCCTGCGCAACGCGCTACCTACAACGGCATAGCAGGGGAGCCCGCCATGATATCACTCGCCGATCTCCAACAGCGGATCGAACAGGGCGCGCTGTCGCCGGAGGCTGCCATCGGCCGATCGCTGGATGCGATCCGCGTGAACGACAAGACCATTGGCGCCTTCGTCCGCCACGACGAGAACGCCCCAGCGCAAACGGCCGGGCCACTGCGCGGCGTCGCGGTCGGCATCAAGGACATTATCGATACCGCCGATTTCCCGACCGAGATGGGGTCGCAGATCTACCGCGGGCATCGCTCGCGCGCGGACGCACCAGTCGTGATGGCACTCATGCAGGCCGGCGCGACCATCATCGGCAAGACCACGACGACGGCGTTTGCGGCAACCGATCCGACCGCGACGCTCAACCCGCACAATCATGCGCACACGCCCGGCGGATCGTCGTCGGGTTCGGCGGCAGCGGTCGCGGCCGGAATGATTCCGCTGGCGCTGGGAACGCAGACCGGCGGCTCGGTGATCCGGCCGGCCTCGTTCTGCGGTGTCGCCGCGATCAAGCCGAGCTATCGGCTGTTGCCGACCGTCGGCGTGAAGTGCTTCTCCTGGACGCTCGATACCGTCGGGCTGTTTGCGTCCGGCGTCCGCGACGTCGCGCGCGGGCTGGCGGCGATGACCAACCGGCCGGACCTGGTGGTGCCGGACGCGGTGACGGCGCCGCGGATCGGCGTGGTGACGCAGGCCTTTGCCGGCGCACCGGAGCCGTCGGGCGCGGCGGCATTGCAGACGGCATCGCGTGCCGCCGAGCGGGCCGGGGCCTCGGTGCGCGAGCTTGCGATGCCCGAAATCGTCGCGGAGGCCTGGCGCATCCATCCTGTGGTGCAGGATTTCGAGGCGCATCAGGCGCTCGCCTGGGAGTATCGGCAGAACTACGACACGATGCCGCCGATCCTGCGCGGCCGGCTCGACGAGAGCAAGGGCATCACCGCGCGCGATTACGACGCGGCGATGGACGTTACCGTGCGCGCGCGGCAGGCGCTGGCGGCCGTATTCGACGAGGTCGACGTGCTGCTGACACTGTCTGCGCCGGGCGCCGCGCCCAAGGGGTTATCGTCGACCGGCGATCCCCGTTACAACCGGTTGTGGACGTTGATGGGCGTGCCCTGCGTCAACGTGCCGGCGCAGGTGGCCGAGGGCGGTCTACCGGTCGGCGTCACCGTCATCGCGCCGTTCGGTGCGGACGCGCGGGCGTTGGTGGCGGCGAGTTTTGTCGAGACGGCGTTGAGGAAGTAGTTCGCCGTCGTTCCGGGGCTCGCGAAGCGAGAACCCGGAATCTCGAGATTCTCAGGTGCAGCACCATAGTTCGATGCTGCACATCGCCCCGGAATGACGGGGGAGTCACCGCTTCTCGCCGATCTTGCCTTCGGTGCCAGCCTGCAAGCGCTTGATGTTCTCGCGGTGCATGTAGAACAGCAAGAGCGTCAGCACGGCGAACAGCGAGGCGAGGGCGTTGTGGCCGAACCACCACAGGAAGATCGGGGTCACGAAGGCCGCGACCAGCGCCGAGAGCGACGAGTAGCGGCTGGTGAAGGCGGTGGCGAGCCAGATCACGGCGAAGATCAGCGCCGCCGGCCAGAACAGGCCGAGCAGCACACCGATATAGGTCGCGACGCCCTTGCCGCCCTTGAAGCCGAGCCAGACCGGGAACAAGTGGCCGAGGAATGCGCCGAGCGCGGCGAGCATCGCCGCATTCGGGCCGCCGAAGTAGCCCGCGATGATGACGGCGACCGTGCCCTTGAGCATGTCGCCGATCAGGGTTGCCGCCGCGAGGCCCTTGCGGCCGGTGCGCAACACGTTGGTGGCGCCGATATTGCCCGAGCCGATCGAGCGCAGATCCTGCGTGCCGGCGAGCTTCGTCAGGATCATGCCGAACGGGATCGACCCGCAGAGGTAGCCGATCAGGAACGCGACAATGAGGAATCCGTCACCCGACATGGCTGTGGCTCCGATCGTGCCGCACATTCTGGCACGGGTCAGACATGTTCGTACACCGTGCGGCCGCCGACAATGGTCCGCATCACGCGGCCCGAGAACCGGGCGTCGTCGAACGGGGTGTTCTTGCACAGCGACTTGAGGTCGTCGCGGTCGAGCACCCAGGGCGTGTCGGCGTCGATCACGATCACGTCGGCCGGAGCGCCGGCGCGCAGCGTGCCGCCGGGCAGGCCCAGCAGTTCCGCCGGCCGGGTCGACATCGCGCGGATCAGCGTCTTGAACTCCATCTCGCCATTGTGGATCAGCCGCAGGGCGGCCGGCAGCATGGTCTGCAAGCCGACCGCGCCGCTGGCGGCTTCCGCGAACGGCAGCCGCTTGACCTCGACGTCCTGCGGATTGTGGTCGCTCATCACCACATCGATCAGCCCGGAGGCGAGCGCGGCCACCAGCGCCTTGCGGTCGTCCTCGGTGCGCAGCGGCGGCGACAGCTTCAGGAAGGTGCGGTAGGGGCCGATATCGTTCTCGTTCAACGTTACATGGTTGATCGAGACCGAGGCCGAGACGTCGAGCCCGTTGTCGCGGGCACGCTTGAGGATCTCGAGCGACTCCATCGAGGTCAGCGAGGCCGCGTGATAGCGGCCGCCGGTCAGGCCTGCGAGCCGCATGTCGCGCTCGAGCATGATCGACTCGGCGGCGGTCGGGATGCCCATGAGCCCGAGGCGCGTTCCGAATTCGCCCTCGTTCATCACGCCTTCGCCGACGAGGTCCGGATCCTCGGTGTGATGCACGATCAGCGCGTCGAAATCGCGCGCATAGGTCAGCGCGCGGCGCATCACCTGCGCGTTGGTGACGCTCTTGTCGCCGTCGGTGAAGGCGACCGCGCCGGCGGCCTTCAGCAGGCCTATCTCGGTCATCTCCTGACCCTGCAGGCCCTTGGTGAGCGCCGCCATCGGATGGATGTTGACGATCGCGGTGTCGCGGGCGCGGCGCAGCACGAAATCGACGGTCGCCGAATTGTCGATCACCGGTGAGGTGTCGGGCTGGCAAACGATGGTGGTGATGCCGCCGGCGGCCGCAGCCAGGCTTGCCGAAGCGAAGGTTTCGCGGTGGCTCGCGCCGGGCTCGCCGACGAAGGCGCGCATGTCGATCAGGCCGGGCGCCACGATCTTGCCGGCACAGTTGACGATGTCGGTGCCTTCGGGCACGCCGGCGGCTCCGATGCCGCGCTTGGCGTCGCGGATCACGCCGTCGGCGATCAGCACATCGCCGGGGCCATCGAAATCCCGCGACGGGTCGATGACGCGGGCGTTGGCGAGCAGGACAGGGCGGCGATCGGTCAGCATCGGTCTCACGCGTTCGGCAGGTTGCGGGCGAGTGCTTCCAGCACCGCCATGCGTACTGCCACTCCCATTTCGACTTGTTCGCGGATCAGTGACTGCGCGCCGTCGGCGACGAAGGTGTCGATCTCGACGCCGCGGTTCATCGGGCCCGGATGCATCACCAGCGCGTCGGGCTTGGCGTAGCCGAGCTTCTTCTTGTCGAGGCCGAAATAGTTGAAATACTCGGCCGAGGACGGGACGAAGGAGCCGTTCATGCGCTCGCGCTGCAGCCGCAGCATCATCACGATGTCGGCGCCGTTCAGGCCCTCGCGCATGTCGCGCGCGACCTCGACGCCCATCCGCTCGATGCCCGGCGGCAACAGGGTGGAGGGGCCGACCACGCGGACACGAGCGCCCATGGTGTTGAGCAGCAGGATGTTGGAGCGCGCCACGCGCGAGTGCAGCACGTCGCCGCAGATCGCGATCGTGAGCCCCTCGATCCGGCCCTTGTTGCGGCGGATGGTCAGGGCGTCGAGCAGCGCCTGGGTCGGATGCTCATGGCTGCCGTCGCCGGCATTGATCACGGAGCCGTCAACCTTGCGCGCGAGCAGCTCGACCGCGCCGGAGGCGTGGTGGCGCACCACCAGGATGTCGGGGTGCATCGCGTTGAGCGTCACCGCGGTGTCCATCAAGGTCTCGCCCTTGCGGGTGGACATCGACGACACCGACATGTTCATGACGTCGGCGCCAAGCCGCTTTCCGGCGATCTCGAACGAGGATTGGGTCCGCGTCGAGGCCTCGAAGAACAGGTTGACCTGGGTACGGCCGCGCAACGAGGCGCGTTTCTTGTCGACCTGGCGGTTGAGCTCGACATACTCCTCGGAGAGGTCGAGCAGGCCCGTGATGTCGTCAGCGGAAAGGCCCTCGATGCCCAGCAGATGCCGGTGACCGAGGACGAAAGTCGATTTCAATGATGGGGTCATTAAAGCCAGAGCTATAGGCGCGGATGGCCCGAGGGGCAAGCGCGAAGAGGGGTGATGGAAGTTATCCCCATCTGCAGGACGAGGAGATCGATCGGCGGACGGCCGGGCGCTGTCGACCGGGCGCTCCAGGTGTCCCTGCCGTCTTTCGGGAACACAGATGTGGATCGCCAGGACAATGGGTGAGCTATACCGAATGCTGTCCCGGCCACGAAGATGGAGCGAGAACTCGTGAAAATTGTCGTGATTGGCGCTGCTGTCGTGATCTGGATTTCACCGGCCATTGCGCAGGGCCTGCCCGGCGGCTTCGTGTTCCTTCGTGACATCGATCCGTCGATTATCCAGGACATCCGCTACGCCACCTCGAACAACTTCATGGGCAGGCCGATCGCGGGCTATGGCGCCGGTGAATGCGTGGTGAAGCGGGAGGTTGGGCTTCGCCTCAAGGCGGTGCAGCAGGAACTCGCGCGGCGAAATCTCTCGCTCAAGATGTTCGACTGCTACCGGCCGGCCCGCGCGGTCGCCGACATGGTCGCGTGGTCGAGGAGCGGCAGGGAAACCGCCGCCGAGCGACGCTATAATCCGGCCGTCTCCAAGGCCGACCTGTTCCGCCTCGGCTACATCGCGACCCATTCGGGGCACTCCACCGGGGCTGCCCTCGATCTCACTTTGGTCGATCTCACCGCCGGCAATTCCGGCAAATTCGACCCCGTGCGCAACTACGCCGACTGTACCGCTCCGGTGGCGGAGCGGGCGCCGGAAGGAAGCGTCGACATGGGCACCGGCTATGACTGCTCCGATGCAAAGGGTCATACCGCAGCAAGGTCGATCACGCCGGAGCAGCGACGATGGCGGAACACCCTGCTGGCGGCGATGACGAGGCAGGGATTTGTGAACTATTCGAAGGAATGGTGGCACTTTTCGCTGCCGGGGGCGGGCGGACACGCCTATGATTTTCCGATACGTTCGCACCGCAATTGAGTCCTGACCGGTTCGAGACACACCCATGACGCAGGCTTCATTTGCCACCCACGAGGTGCTGAACCAGTCGCCCCCATTCGAGGATATCGACCTGTTCGCGGTCGATGCCCCGCTGGCAGCGGCGGTCGCGGCCAATGGCGGGGCGACGGCGACGGCCGAGCTGTCGGAGTTCGGCAAGCATTGGGGTTCCGCCGCGATGGCGGAACGCGGGCGCCTCGCCAACGAGAACACGCCAAAACTGCGTCTGTTCGATTCCAGGGGCAATCGCCGCGACACGGTCGAGTTTCATCCGGCCTATCACGAGCTGATGGCGCATTCGGCGCATGCCGGCGTGCACAATTCGACCTGGACCGCCCAGGGCAAGCCGGCCGGCGGGGCGGCCGAGGTGGTGCGCGCGGCGAAGTTCTACATGGCCTCTCAGGTCGAGACCGGCCATCTCTGCCCGATCACGATGACCCGCGCCTCGGTCGCGGCGCTTGCCGCGCAGCCGGAGATTCTGGCGAAGACCATGCCGGTGATCGGCACGCGCTCCTACGACCCCGGCTTTGCGCCGTGGTGGACCAAGCGCGGCATGACGCTCGGCATGGGCATGACCGAGAAGCAGGGCGGTACCGACGTGCGCGCCAACACGACGCGGGCGGAACGCGACGGCAATACCTACCGCATCACCGGTCACAAATGGTTCATGTCGGCGCCGATGTGCGACGCGTTCCTGGTGCTGGCGCAGGCCAAGGACGGCTTGAGCTGCTTCTTCATGCCGCGCTTCGCGCCTGATGGCTCGGTCAACGCGGTCCACTTCCAGCGGTTGAAGGACAAGCTCGGCAACCGCTCCAATGCGTCGTCGGAAGTGGAATTCCACGGCGCCCATGCCGAGCTGATCGGCGAGGAGGGCAAGGGCATCCGCACCATCATCCAGATGGTGCAATTGACGCGGCAGGATTGCGCGATTGCGTCCGCGGGCCTGATGCGCTCGGGGCTTGCGCATGCGCTGCATCACGCCCGGCACCGCAGCGTGTTCCAGAAGCATCTCGCCGATCAGCCGTTGATGCAGGCGGTGCTGTCGGACATGGCGCTGCATGTCGAGGCGTCGGTCGCGTTGGTGATGCGGCTCTGCCGCGCCTTCGACCGCGCGCCCGGCGATGCGGGCGAGGCCGCCTACATGCGGCTGCTGACGCCCGCGATCAAATACTGGATATGCAAGAGCGCGCCTGCGTTCCTCTACGAGGCGATGGAGTGCCTCGGCGGCAATGGCTATGTCGAGGAGGGGATCCTCGCGCGTCACTACCGGGAGGCGCCGGTTAACGCGATCTGGGAAGGTTCCGGCAATGTGATGTGCCTCGACGTGTTGCGCGCCCTTGGCCGCGAGGCCGATGCCGCGCTGGCGGTGCTGCGCGCGCTGGCCGACGACACCAAGGGCCTGCCCGGCGCTGGCGAAACGGTCGCGTTGGTCGGCGAGGCGTTCCGCCGGGCCGACAGCGAGCGCGTGGCGCGGCTTGCGGTCGAGAAGCTCGCGCTGCTTGCGGCGACCGCGGCGCTGAACCAGATCGCGCCTGACCATGCCGACCTGTTCGCGGCCACGCGGCTCGCCGGAAATCATCCCGGCATGTACGGTGCGGTCGACCTGTCCGACCAGGACCAGCGCGCGCTGCTCGCGCGCGCACTGCCATGAAAGCCCGCTGATGGACGCAATCAATCCCGAACTGCCGCCTGCGGCGATTGAGCCGCCGGCGCGCCCGCCACGGGTCTGGAAATTCTGGGGCACGGCGCTCTGGGGGCTCGTGATCTTCGCCGCGATGTTCCTCGGCCAGCTCGCCGTGATCATCTATTATGTGATCAAGCAGGGTGGTCCGCTGTCCGCGACGGGCATCACCCATGTGGTCGCCGACGGCGTGACGATCGCGCTCTCGGTGATGGCAGGCCTGCCGATGGTGCTGCTGGCGCTATGGGTCGCGATCCGTCCCACGCGGATCTCGTTCGCCGATTATCTCGGATTGCGCTGGACCTCGTGGCGCAATGTCGTCGTCGGCGTCATCGCGCTTGTCGTGGTGATCGGCGGCTGGGACATGATGTCCCGCGCCGCCGGCCGCAACGTGTTGCCCGGTTTCATGGGGGATGTGCTGAAGTCGGCACAGGCCGAAGGCGCGCTCTGGCTGCTGGTGCTCGCCTTCGCAGTTGCCGCGCCGATCTGGGAGGAGCTGTTCGCGCGCGGTTGGCTGTATCGCGGTTGGTCGGAATCCCGTCTCGGCCCCTATGGCGCGATCCTGCTGTCAGCGCTGGTGTGGACCATGATGCATCTCCAGTATGACTGGTACTTCCTCTGCGAGGTGCTGTCGATCGGGCTGCTGTTCGGCTATCTGCGCTTTCGCACCGGTTCGGTTTGGCTGACCATCGTGCTGCACGGGCTGAACAACCTGGCGGCGACGATCCAGACCTGGTGGTTGACCGGCTGAGCGGGGTGGCAAGCCGCTCCTGCCGCCGTCGGCCCATCGGTTCATTGGGTTAGAAGCGACGCCGCTCGGGACCTTGTGCATCGCTTCCGTCCGGCGACGCGGCATGCAGGAGCCCCGCATCTGACGAATGGACGCCCATGCATGTTGGGCTCCGGCGTGCTACAAACTGGTTTCCGGCATCATTGGCTGATCGTCATGCGCGATGGACAACCAAGTCAGACGGCGCGGCGCGCGGCTGCTTATCGCGCCATTCACCAAACGTTAGAAGGCGGATCGATCTTCAGGGATCAGTTTGCGCTGAGGATATTGGACGAAGAGACGGCCGCCGCCTTGAATGAAATCGCGACAGACGATTCGGTGCGGCCAATGCGCTTATTCATCGCCGCACGAAGCCGGTTCTCGGAGGAGACGATAGCAAGTTGCGTCGCCAATGGCGTGCGCCAGGTCGTGGTGCTGGGGGCGGGCCTGGATACGTTCTCGTTGCGAAATCCGTTTGCTGCTCTGGGACTTCGCGTCTTTGAAGTCGACCACCCGGCAACTCAAACGTGGAAGCGCGATCGGATAAGGGCCGCGGGCCTCTCGGAGCCGCCATCGCTTGTCTTCGCACCGATCGATTTTGAGCGAGAAAGTCTCGCCACAGGTCTGGCAAGGGCCGGCTTCAATTTAGACGCACCGGCTTTTTTCCAATGGCTCGGCGTGGTGCCATATCTCACGAAGGATGCAGTCTCATCCACCATCAAGTTCATGTCCGACTTGCCGGAAGCTGCCGCAGTTTTCGACTATGCAGAGCCATTTCAGAACTACCCCGCCGAGCGCCGCGCCAGCATTATGGCAACGGCCGAAAGAGCGGCGGCGCGGGGTGAGCCTTGGCTCGGTCTCTTCGAGCCTGCCGAACTGCACGGGTTGCTGCGCGGCGTGGGCTTTGGGGCAATAGAAGATCTCGGCGCCTCCGAGATCGCCAAGCGCTTCTACGGCGCCTTGGGGCGAGACATCGCGCTCGGACCCGGTCCCCATATAGTGCGGGCGGCGACGGGGGGCGCTTGATGTCCCGGTTCGCATTTGACCCAGTGGTGGTTGAACCCGAACGGGGCTAACATCCGAGAGTACTGCACGGCAATCCTATTTGGGTCCGTTTGCGCCGGCTCGTGGTGAGGAGGGGTCCTTGGCTCGCGAACACCTCTTGCGACGGCTCGTTGCGGTTTTTGCTGCCGACGTAGCCGGTTACAGCCGCCTGACTGGCGCGGACGAAGAAGGCACTCATGTCAGACTCAGGGAGCATCTGCAGGGCGTGTTTGTCCCGAACATTGCTGCGCATCGTGGGACTATAGTCAAGAACACGGGTGACGGGGTGCTGGCCGAGTTTGACAGCGTTGTCGATGCTGTCCGCTGCGCCCTCGATGTTCAGCGCGGGATGGCGGTGCGCAATGCGGCCGTGCCGCCCAATCAACGGATTGAATTCAGGATCGGGATCAATGTCGGCGACATCATCAAGGATGCCGGCGACATCTTCGGGGACGTTGTCAACGTGGCGGTGCGTCTCGAAGCCGTCGCGGAGCCCGGCGGTATCTGTCTTTCCGACGATGCTCACCGACACGTCCGAGATAAACTCGATATCTCCTGTGATGATGGCGGCGAACATAGATTAAAAAACATTGCACGCCCTGTCCGAGTTTTCAGGATTAGGGATGGCGGCATCGCAGTGCGCCAAAGGCCGGCCTTGGCATTGCCGGACAAGCCGTCCATCGCCGTCCTGCCTTTCCAAAATCTCAGTACAGACCCGGAGCAAGAGTACTTCGCCGACGGCATCGTGGAAGACATCACGATGGCGCTGTCGCGGTTTCGCTGGCTGTTTGTGATCGCAAGGAACTCGAGCTTCACTTACAGGGGGCGCGCCGTTGATGTGAAGCAGGTCGGCCGCGAGTTAGGGGTTCGCTACGTCATGGAAGGCAGCATTCGCAAGGCCGACGCTCGGGTTCGCATCTCGAGTCATCTTGTTGACGCGAATACCGGGGCGCATCTCTGGGCAGATCACTTCGATGGAACGCTGGAGGATATGTTTGATCTTCAGGACCGAGTGACGGTCAGTGTCGTTGGTGCGATTGCGCCGAAGCTGCAGCATGCGGAGATCAAGCGGGCTCTACGGAAGCCGATCGAAAATCTGGACGCATACGATCGCTATCTGCGCGGGCTCGCGTGTATTCATCGGTGGACGAGGGATGGAGATGACGAGGGGCTCGAGCATTTTAGAGCGGCGATCGAGCTCGAACCGGGCCTTGCCGCAGCTTACGGTCTGGCAGCATGGTGCTATGTGCGCCGCAAGGCTCATGGTTGGATGACCGACGCAACCCGGGAAGGCAACGAGGCGACGCGACTGGCGCGTACGGCGGTGCTTATTGGCAGGGATGACCCGGTGGCGATGTGCTTGGGTGGATACGCACTTGCCTTTATCGATCACGAGTTCGACGATGCTGCAGCCTTCATGGATCAGGGGCTCGCGATCAATCCCAACTATGCGTCAGCCTGGATGCTGAGTGCCTGGCTCAGGGTGTGGAGAGGAGAACCGGATCTCGCGATTGACCATGCCGCACGCGCGCGGCGCTTGAGCCCGCTCGATCCATCGATGTTTGGCGTTTACGCGGCAGCCGCTTGTGCGCATCTCCTGGCGCGCCGCTATGACGAGGCGTCATCGCTGGCTGACCAGGCCACGCGCGACCTTCCGAGCTTCTTGCTGGGTATTTGTATCTCCGCCGCCAGCAAAGCGCTCGGGGGACGACTTGACGAAGCGCAAAGAGCCATTTCGCCGGCATTCGAGTCCGATCCCGACTTGCGGCTCTCCAGTCTCAAACGCCTGGTGCCGTTCCGGCGGCCAGAAGACTTTGCCATGTTTGCGAATGGCCTTAGCCGGGCGGGGCTGCCGGATTGAGGTCTCCTTGTATGGTGACCGGAAGCGGCAAGGCGAGAACGTGGGATCACGTCCGGTCCACGGCAGCGAATGCCCAGGTCCGGCCTTTCCCCCGCAGCAGCGCCTGGTTGATCCAAACCATTCCGAACGGCTCGAGCAGACGCGACCTCCTGATGTCGCCAGCGTCGAGCGGCTCGAAACCCAAATCTGTCAACACGGTCGCGACCGCAGCCTTCGCCTGTGCGTTGTCGCCGGCCATGAACATCACCGGCTTGTGCGGCATGCTGGCATTGTTTGCCATGATCTCCGCGCCGACCTGATTGAGCGTCTTCACCACGTGCGCGCCCGGCAGCCAGCCGGCCACGATT
Organism: Bradyrhizobium sp. ORS 86; assembly: GCF_045571475.1. Taxonomy (NCBI): domain Bacteria; kingdom Pseudomonadati; phylum Pseudomonadota; class Alphaproteobacteria; order Hyphomicrobiales; family Nitrobacteraceae; genus Bradyrhizobium; species Bradyrhizobium sp. ORS 86. Next base: position 3,528,037 of record NZ_CP120699.1, read on the forward strand.
TCGCCGCCGCTGGTGGTATGGCCCAGCGCGAGGTCGAGAACGCCACCGATCATCGCCAGCGGATTCATGCAATCGATCACGATCTTGCCGGAAAGATCGCCGAGAGCCTTGACGGCAGCTTCGGCAACGTCCCATGGCAGCGCCAGAATGACGAGCTCGGCGGACTTGGCAGCTTCTGCCGGTGACGCTAGCTCTGCACCGACATCGGCGGCAAGGTCTTGCGTGGCCATATCGGTGATGTCACGCGCCCCAAGAATGACAGTGTGCGAGTGCGAGGATTTTTGAAGTCCGCGCGCGAGGGCGCTCCCGACAGTACCGGTCCCAATGATCGCTATTTTCATGGCACGATATTCCCTTTTCCTGATGCCAATTGACAAACGAGATCGGGGAAACAATTCCGCTGGAAATGGTCGTGCCCGCGAACGCCCGGTGCTCGAGCCGATGCGACAATTCCGCGATTATGCGCGCCAAAGCCGACCGCAGCAATCGCGATCGCGGCCGGGATCGCCCGCAGCGCAATGATCTGAGCGGGCAGTGCGCCTCGCCGCCCGTCCAACGGGCTGGCGCATAGGCCGATGGGCAGGTCGGCACGGCCGAATTCAGGTTTCGAGAAGTTGAATCCGTGATACGCTACACTTTAGGATGGTATTCCCATCTCAGCTTTCGGGAGGACACAGCTATGAAGGCCTCGTCACTCTTCGTCACGCATTTCGCCGTCGCTGCCTTATCGATTGTACCACTGTGCGGTTCAAGCGGCGCAGCATGGTCACAAACCGCAACATCGCAGGCCCGCTCCACGCGTCCGCTTCCCGGTATCCAGGTCGACGCCCCAGGAGCTCAACGCGCCAAGCATCAAAGGCTGATGCAACACGCGGTGGCCAGCAACGCTGCATCGCCTCGAATGTGGCCAAGCGGGTCAAGCATGAGGTCGGGTGACCGCCCGTGGATTGGATGCTCGTCGTCTGCCGGGGCCTATGCGTACACCGGTTGCAGAAACATTGGGCCCGGCGGCGTGCCCTTCAAGACCTATAATGAGTGCACCGAAAATGCATTGAAGTATGGTTGGAGAACCACTGAAGGCTACTGGTACTGCTCGACGCTGGCGCTGAAGGAGTAGACCACCAGGCCTGGGCAAACTCCGTTAAAGCCCGACCGCCGCGATCGCGATCGGCATCGTGATCGCCGCCAGGATGGTCTGCAGCGTGATGATCTGAGCAAGCAGCGGCGCATCGCCGCCCAACTGGCGGGCCATCACATAGGCGGAGGGCGAGGTCGGCACTGCGGCACAGGCGGTGACGATTGCAAGGCTCGAGCCGCCGAGGCCGAACCACAACCCGAGTGCGACAGCGAGCGCTGGCATCAGCACCAGCTTCAGCACCAGCGCGACGCTCGCGGCGAGGCTGGGGCGGAACATGCCTTCGAGGTGCAATCCCGCGCCGGTCACGAGCAGGCCGATCGCGAGCGACGAGCCGCCGAGTGCGTTGGCGACCTCGTGCCAGATCTTGGGCAACGGGATGTGCGCCACATTGATGGCAAGACCGATCACGCAGGCCCAGATCAGCGGGTTCCTCACGACCGTCATCACGATCGCGCCCGCCGACTGCTTCTGCGGCGAGGCATAGTGCGCCAACACGGCGACGCTGAAGACGTTGACCAGCGGAATGATCGCGACCATCGCCACCGATGCCAGCGCGAGACCAACGCTGCCGAAGAGATTGCCTGACACCGACAGCGCGACATAGGTCTGCCAACGGATCGCGCCCTGGAAGATCGAAGTGAAGGCCGGGCCGTCGACACCGGCGCGGGCAAGGGGCGTGCGCAGCGCAAGACACAACAGCGACATTGCGAGCGCCGACAACAGCAGCGCGCCGCCGACGCCCGCGATCGGCACCCGTGTCAAATCCGCCTTCACCAGCGTCTGCACCAGCAGCACCGGAAACAGCACGTAGTAGGTCAGCCGCTCCAGGCCGTGCCACTGCGTATCAATTGGCATCAGCGTCCGCTTCAGCGCGAAGCCGAGCACGATCAGCAGAAACACCGGCAACAGCGCTGCGATCACCACGGCCATGGTCAGCGATCCCGGCGCAGCTTCGCCAGCCGGTCCAGCGCGCCCTGCAGGATGAAGATTGCGGCGTGCTCGTCGATCACCTCGGCGCGTCGGCTGCGGCTGACATCCATCCCGATCAGCTCGCGCTCGACCGCTGCGGTCGAGAGCCGCTCGTCCCACAGCGCAATGGCAAGCGGGGTGAGGCCGGCGAGGTTACGGGCAAAGGCCCGGGTCGATTGCGCGCGCGGGCCTTCGCTGCCGTCCATGTTGATCGGCAGGCCCAGCACGAAGCCGACCGCGTTGCGCTCGGCCGCGATCACCAGCAGCCGCGCCGCGTCGGCCTTGAAGGCTTTGCGCTGGATGGTCTCGACGCCGGTCGCGAGCCGCCGGTCCGGATCGGAGACGGCAACGCCGATGGTCTTGGTGCCGAGGTCGAGGCCAACAAGCGCGCCGCGCTCGGGCCAGTGCGGTGCTGCATCGGTCAGGGGAAGGATAGGGGCGGGCATGGCCTTGCGCATAGCACCGCAGCCGCAGGAGCGCAAAGTTCGCCTTCACCTCTCCCAATGGGAGAGGTCTCAACGTGCAGCTTGCATTATGCGGCGATCACGCGGTCGTCGCCGGCAAGGCAGGCGGCCAGTCCCTGCAGCGCGCTGGACTGGTGCGCGGTGCGGCGCTGGACGAACAGCGTCTCGACATGGGCATGCTGCGGGCTGAGCTTGTGGATTTTGATGTCACTTCTCACATGGCCGCGCTCGACGACGGCGCGCGGTAGCATGGTCACACCCATGTCAGCAGCGACGCAGCCGATCATGCCGTCGAGCGTGCCGAGCTCGAAGCGCGCGGCCGACGGCCAGCCGAATTCGGTGAAAACCTGTTCGAGCCGCTGCCGGTAGGTGCAGCCGGTGCGGAACACCAGCGCAGTCGGCCCGGATTCCGGCGTCCCCGCGCGCAGTTCGGCCAGGCTCTTCCAGCGCCGCGCGGTGACGAGCACGAGCTCTTCGCGGAAGGCCGCCGTCGCGGTGAGCTCGGCGTGCTCGATCGGGCCGGCGACAAAGGCGCCGTCGAGTGAACCGTCGAGCACGGCCGCCACGAGATCGGCGGTCGGGCTGGTTCGCAGTGTCAGGCGTACAGCGGGATAGCGGCGATGAAATTCGGCCAGCAGCGCGGGCAGCCGCACGGCGGCCGTTGTCTCCATCGAGCCGATCGACAATGGACCCTTGGGCTCGCCATCGTCGCGCGCGGCCAGCACCGCTTCACGTGTCAGCGCCGCCATGCGTTGAGCGTAAGGCAACAATCTGCGGCCGGCGCCGGTCAGCGTCATGCCGCGGCTGTGCCGTTCGAACAGCGCAGTGCCGATCTCCGCCTCCAGCGCCTTGATCCGCTGGGTGACGTTGGACTGCACCGTGTTGAGCTCCTCAGCGGCGCGCGTGATGCCGCCAAGCCGTGCGACCGCAGAGAAAGTGAGCAGATCAGTCAGTTCCACTGGCGACGCTCCGTTTCATTATGGAGATGGTAGCGTTCTCTCGTATTCATTTTTCAAGAATGTTAGGCCGGCCTACGCTCGCTGTCCAGAATAGGGAGCGAGCGCATGCCGATCAGCACTGAACTGACCGCGCGATTGGGCATCCAGCATCCGGTCCTGCTGGCGCCGATGGACACGATTTCCGGAAGCCGGCTCGTCCGGGCGGTAAGCGAAGCCGGTGGCTTCGGCATTCTCGGGGGCGGCTATGGAGACCGCGACCGGCTTGCGGCGGAGACGGCGAAGCTGAAGGGTTTCGCGCGTCCGTTCGGTATCGGCTTCATCACCTGGAGTTTGGCGAAGCGTCCCGAGCTGCTCGATCTTGCGCTCGAGGCGCGGCCGCATGCCGTCATGCTATCGTTCGGCGATCCCGCGCCGTTCGCGCCGAGCATCAAGGCGGCGGGCGCGCTTTTGATCTGTCAGGTGCAAGCCGAGGACATGGCACGGCCGGCGCTCGACTGCGGCGCCGACATCCTGATCGCGCAGGGGACGGAAGCCGGTGGGCACGGTGCGTCGCGCACGACGGTTGATATCGTGCCGGCGATCGTCGATCTCGCGGCGGGGCGGGTGCCGGTGGTCGCCGCCGGCGGGATTGCGGACGGGCGTGGGCTGGCGGCGATGCTGATGCTCGGCGCTTCGGGCGTGCTGATGGGAACGCGCTTCTATGCGAGTGTCGAGGCTGACGGCGCCGACGAGGCGAAGCGCCGGATTTGCGCCGCAAGGAGCGGCGAGACCGTGCGCGGCGTCGTGTTCGACTGGTCGCGCAAGCTGATGTGGCCGTCGCCATTCACCGCGCGCTCGCTTTCCAACGACCATCTGCGGCGCTGGACCGGCCGCGAGATCGAGCTGATGCAGCGCGCCGATCAGATTGCCGCCGAATATGCCGAGGCGAAGGCTGCCGGCAACTTTGATGTGGCTGCCGTATTTGCCGGCGAGTCCGCCGGCCTGATCCATGATATTCCACCCGCGGCCGAGATCGTCGGTCGCATCATCGCCGAGGCCGAGCAGTCGCTGCAGGGTCGGCGCAACTCTCTTCCTTCTCCCCTTGTGGGAGAAGGTGGCGCGGACAAAGTACGCGCCGGATGAGGGGTCTGTTTCCGCGGAGGCAGACCCCTCACCCGGCGCCTTCGGCGCCACCCTCTCCCACAAGGGGAGAGGGTACTTCCCCATCAGCCGAGCAATAAGACACACCATGTGGCCGGATCGTCGTATCATCGACCTCTTCAAGACCGAATTCCCGATCGTGCTGGCACCGATGGCGGGCGTGATGGACGCCGAGCTGGTGATTGCCGTGTCGCAGGGCGGCGGGCTCGGCTCGCTGCCGTCCGCGATGCTGTCGGCGGACAAGGCGCGCGAGCAGGTCAACATCATCCGCCAACGCGTCAACGCGCCGGTCAACATGAACTTCTTCTGCCACAAGGCAGTCGATGCCGATCCCGCCCGCGAGGCGAAGTGGCGGCAGCGGCTCGCGACCTACTATGGTGAATACGGCCTCGATCCGAACGCGCCGGTCAACGCAGCGAACCGCGCGCCCTTCGACGATGCGTTCTGCGCGGTGGTCGAGGAGTTGAAGCCGGAGGTCGTGAGCTTTCATTTCGGCCTGCCGGAGCCGAAGCTGCTGCGGCGGGTGAAAGCCACGGGCGCGGTCGTGATGTCGTCGGCGACGACGGTGAAGGAGGCGATCTGGCTGGAAGAGAACGGTGCCGATGTCGTGATCGCGCAGGGCGCCGAGGCGGGCGGTCACCGCGGCATGTTCCTCACGGACAACATCGCCGAGCAGCCGGGTACGTTTGCGCTGGTGCCGCAGGTGGTCGACGCGGTGAAGCTGCCGGTGATAGCGGCCGGCGGCATCGCCGACGGCCGCGGGATCGCGGCGGCGTTCGCGCTCGGCGCGTCCGGCGTGCAGATCGGCACCGCTTATCTGCGCTGCCCGGAGTCCAAGGTCATTCCGGCCGCGCGGGTGGCGCTGGCGCAGGCGAGCGACGAATCGACCGTCATCACCAACGTGATGACCGGCCGTCCGGCGCGCGGCGTCGCCAACCGGGTGATGCGCGAGGTCGGCCCGATCTCACCAGACGCACCGGCGTTCCCGCATGCGGCCACGGCACTCGGGCCGCTGAAGGTCGCTTCCGAAAAGCAGGGGAAGGTGGAGTTCACCAATCTCTGGGCCGGTCAGGCGGTGCGGATGGGCCGGGATATGCCGGCCGCCGAATTGACGCGCGCGCTGGCCGGCGCTGCGCTGACGCGAATGAGTGCGCTGTCTCAGCTCTGATGCGCGGACTCGTCGCGTTTGATCTCGAGATGCTCGGCGGCGAGCGTGCGATAATGCGCGGCCATTTCCTTGTAGTGTCGTCGGGAAATCGGGTCGGTCGCGCTTTCGGCACGGCGCTCGAACATCTCGGCCTTTTCCTGCAGAACCTTTGCCTGGGACATCGCAGCTCTCGATGGCAGTTCTTGCCTCACTCAGACCAGGCAGGCGACGTAGACGATCGCGATGCCGAGCACCGTCCCGATCGACCAAAGCGCTGGGTCCCAGCCTTCGGGCCGGGGCTTGTTTCCTGGCTTGGACATAACGCGCTCCACATTCTTCAGTTTCCGGGAAGTAGGCGCCGCGAATGTTTCGGGACGACTTCGTCGGGCCGCAAAGTGGTTTCGTCGCGGGGCTTACGGCTGGATATGCCCGGTTTGGCAGGACGTTCCGCCTGATCGTGGGCTAGGAGGCGGATTCCGAGGGCTGCCGCGGTTGCGGTGCAAAACCGGGCTCTGCTATACGGCGGGCTGACCTTTCAGCCTGACCTTTACGCCCTGGGGCTATATATAATGTCCGTCGACGCCACGACCGTCCGCCGCATCGCGCATCTGGCGCGGATCGCGGTCAGCGATGCCGAAGTTCCCCATCTCCAAGGCGAGCTGAACGCGATCCTGGACTTTGTCGAGCAACTGTCGGAAGTGAACGTCGAGGGCGTCGAGCCGATGACCTCGGTGACGCCGATGGAGATGAAGAAGCGCGCCGACGTGGTCAATGACGGCGACATTGCCGATGCGGTCGTCGGAAACGCGCCGGACACGGTGAACCACTTCTTCCTGGTGCCGAAGGTGGTCGAGTAGCTCTTTAATTCGGGAACGACAGTCCGATGTGTCTGCTCTGCGACGACGAGAAGGCCTACAAGGCCTATATGGATTTCCTCGATGCGATGGAGCGGAAGGGGAAGGTCGCCGATCCAAACGAGGCGATGGACGCCGTGCTCGACCATCTCGAGGCGCTTGACGCGGCCCGCGCCAAGGAAAATGCCAAGAGAAATACAAATCCCTGGCAAGACGATCCCGCCAACGACAAGACCTTGTCTCCGTTCTTCTGCAGCCCGATCAATAAATGACCGATTTGACATCGCTGACTATCGCCGAGGCCCGCCAGGGCCTCGCGAACAAGTCCTTCACCGCGCGCGAACTCACCGACGCCCATCTGGCGGCGATGGAAGCTGCGCGCGTGCTCAACGCCTATGTGCTGGAAACGCCGGATCGCGCGCGCGAGATGGCGAAAGCGGCTGACGACAAGATCGCGAAGGGCGAGGGTGGTCCGCTCGCGGGCATTCCGCTCGGCATCAAGGACCTGTTCGCGACCCGCGACATCAGAACCACCGCGTGCTCGAAGATCCTCGGCAACTTCCTGCCGCCCTACGAGTCGACCGTGACCTCGCAGCTCTGGCGCGACGGCGCGGTGCTGCTCGGCAAGCTCAACAACGACGAGTTCGCGATGGGCTCGTCGAACGAGACCTCATGCTTCGGCCCGGTCACCAATCCGTGGCGGCGCGAGGGCTCCAACACCACGCTGGTGCCGGGCGGCTCGTCCGGCGGCTCGGCTTCGGCGGTGGCGGCCTTGCTGTGCATGGGCGCGACCGCGACCGACACCGGCGGCTCGATCCGTCAGCCGGCGGCATTCACCGCGACCGTCGGCATCAAGCCGACCTATGGCCGCTGCTCGCGCTGGGGCATCGTGGCGTTCGCATCCTCGCTGGACCAGGCCGGCCCGATCGCGCGCAGCGTCCGCGACGCCGCGATCCTGATGCGCTCGATGGCGGGCCACGATCCCAAGGACACCACGTCGGTCGACGTCGCTGTGCCGGATTACGAGGCCGCGATCGGCAAGTCGGTGAAGGGCATGAGGATCGGCATCCCGAAGGAGTATCGCCTCGACGGCATGCCGGCCGAGATCGAGAAGCTCTGGAGTGAGGGCGCCAAGTGGTTGAAGGCGGCCGGTGCCGAGCTCGTCGAGGTGTCGCTGCCGCACACCAAATACGCGCTGCCGGCCTATTACATCGTCGCGCCCGCCGAAGCCTCGTCGAACCTCGCGCGTTACGACGGCGTGCGCTACGGCCTGCGCGTGCCGGGTCGCGGCGTCACCGAGATGTATGAGGGCACCCGCGCCGAAGGCTTCGGCGCCGAGGTGCGCCGCCGCGTGCTGATCGGCACCTATGTGCTGTCGGCCGGCTATTACGATGCCTATTATCTGCGCGCGCAAAAGGTGCGTACGCTGATCAAGAGGGATTTCGAGGATTGCTTCGCCAAGGGCGTGAACGCGATCCTCACGCCGGCAACGCCCTCGGCGGCATTCGGGATCGCCGAGAAGGCCGGCGCCGATCCGGTCGAGATGTATCTCAACGACATCTTCACAGTGACCGTGAACATGGCGGGGCTGCCGGGCATCGCCGTCCCCGCCGGCAAGGATGCGCAAGGGTTGCCGCTCGGCCTGCAATTGATCGGCCGTCCGTTCGACGAGGAGACGCTGTTCTCGCTCGGTGAGGTGATCGAGCAGGCTGCAGGCCGCTTCACACCGGCGAAATGGTGGTGAGCGATGGCGGATTTCCGGGCCAGTCTCGCTGACGCTGCGCCGGACAAGTCGCTGTCGCCGCCGCTCGCCGCTCTGTGGTGGGCCGCCAAGGGCGATTGGGATCAGGCGCACCGGATCGTCCAGGACGAGAGCGACGCCAATTCGGCCTGGGTGCACGCCTATCTGCATCGCGTCGAGGGCGATCTCGGCAATGCCGGTTGCTGGTATCGGCGGGCCGGTCAGCCTGTGGCGAAGGACACGCTCGAAGCCGAGTGGGAGCGGATCGTCGCCGCGCTGTTGTGAGCGTGCCGGTGCCGAGGCACCGCGATCGTTAACCGTGTTTCGGCCGCCATGCCGCCGCCTAGATTGACCGTGATACGCTGCTGGAACCGAGGCGGGGGCCAGTTAGAGAGTAATCGTGCGTGGGTCAGGTAGAGGGGGATGGCTGTCAACGATGCTGGTGGCCGTGGTGGCGGTGGGCCTGGCGGGCTGCGCGACCGTCTACAATCTGCCCGGCAATGCGCCGCTCGGCATGGCGCTCGCCGACAATGCGATCGCCCGCGACATTCCCGACTACCAGGACGACGTGCTGCTGGCGCTGTCGTTCTCCGGCGGCGGCACGCGCGCCGCGGCGTTTTCCTTCGGCGTGTTGCAGGAGCTTGACCGCGTTCGCTCCAGCGTGGCCGGCACCAAGACGCTGCTCGACCGCGTCGACTTCGTTTCCGGCGTATCCGGCGGATCGGTCACCGCCGCCTATTTCGGCCTGAAGCGTCGGGCCGCGCTCGACGATTTCCGCGAACGCTTCCTGCTGCGCAACGCCGAAGAGGGACTGAAGACCCGGGTCTCGCTCGGCAATATCGGGCGCGCGTTGGGCGGCGGCGTCAACGACAGCCAGTTCACCGATTGGCTCGATCGCAACCTGTTCGACGGCGCGCGCTTCGACGCATTGCCCGACGATCGCCGGCCGCGGGTCTGGATCAACGCGTCCGACATCTACAACCGTACGCCCTTCGTGTTCGGCAAGACGTCATTCGACGCGCTGTGCAGCGACATTCGTTCCTATCGCGTCGCCGAGGCGGTCGCGGCATCCGCCGCGGTGCCGCTGGCGTTCGCGCCGATCGTGCTGGAGACCTATCCCGGCGGCTGTTCGGCACCCCTGCCGCCCTGGCTCGAGCGGGTGCGCAACGATCCGAATGCGCAGCCGCTGCTGCACTCGTTTGCCGAAGCGATGGCACGCTACCGCGATGGCTCGATGCGTTACGTCAAGCTGCTCGACGGCGGCCTGGTCGACAATTTCGGCTTGTCGGGGTTGAGCATCGGGCTGCTTGCCGCGCAGCGGCCGTATGAACCGCTCAGCGAACGGCAGGCGGCAAAGCTACGGCGCATCCTGTTCCTGGTCGTCGATGCCGGCCGCGGCGTGTCCGGCGACTTCGTGCAGACGGTCGAAGGGCCGAACGGCGTCGAGCTGGTGGCCGCGGCCGCCGACACCGCGATCGACGCCAGCGTGCGCTCGAGCTACGCCGCATTCACCGCGCTCGCCAACGACTGGTCGGGCAAGCTCAAGCGCTGGCGCTGCGGCCTGTCGGCGGCGGATCGCAGCCGGCTCGGTATCGGCGCGAGCTGGAAGTGCGGCGACGTCGGCATCTATATCGAACGTCTGGGTTTCGACCGGCTGGGACCGGAGCGCGCCGGCATCCTCAATGCCATCCCGACGCGGTTTTCGCTGCCGCCGGAGCAGGTCGATCAGTTGATCGCGGGCGGGGCAGATGCCCTGCGTTCGAGCACGGCGTATCAATCGTTCCGGCGCGGTCTCTGACCGACGGCAAATCCGGCCCCGGGGCGGCTTGACTGCCGCGGTCGGTTGCGCGAAGCCCAGTTCATCCCAGATATCACTTTATCCGGAAAACGAGATCCATGACCGCATCTGCCGCACCCCACAAACTGATCAAAGGCGCGACCGGCGACTGGGAGGTCGTGATCGGCATGGAGGTCCATGCCCAGGTCACCTCGAGCTCAAAGCTGTTCTCAGGCGCGTCGACCGCGTTCGGCGGCGATCCCAATTCCCATGTCTCGTTGGTGGACGCCGCGATGCCGGGCATGCTGCCCGTCATCAACGAGGAGTGCGTCCGCCAGGCGGTACGTACCGGTCTCGGGCTGAATGCGAAGATCAACCTGCGCTCGGTGTTCGACCGCAAGAACTATTTCTACCCGGACTCGCCGCAGGGCTACCAGATCAGCCAGTACAAGTCGCCGATCGTCGGCGAGGGCGAGGTGCTGCTGGAGCTCGACGGCGGCCGAAGCGTGACGGTTGGGATTGAGCGGCTGCATCTGGAGCAGGATGCCGGCAAGTTGCTGCACGATCAGTCACCCACGATGTCCTATGTCGACCTCAATCGCTGCGGCGTGGCATTGATGGAGATTGTCTCCAAGCCCGACATTCGCGATGCCGAGCAGGCCAAGGCGTACGTGAGCAAGCTGCGCTCGATCCTGCGCTACCTCGGCACCTGCGATGGCGACATGGAGAAGGGCAACCTGCGCGCCGACGTCAACGTGTCGGTGCGCCGCTACGGCGAGACCGCGTTCGGCACCCGCTGCGAGATCAAGAACATGAACTCGGTCAACTTCATCGGCCAGGCGATCGAGTATGAGGCGCGGCGCCAGATCGATATCATCGAGGATGGCGGCAGCATCGAGCAGGAGACCCGCCTGTTCGATCCCAACAAGGGCGAGACGCGTTCGATGCGCACCAAGGAGGAGGCGCACGACTACCGTTACTTCCCGGATCCGGATCTGCTGCCGCTCGAGTTCAGCCAGGCCTTCGTCGACGATCTCAAGGCGCATCTGCCGGAGCTGCCAGACCAGAAGAAGATCCGGTTTATTACGGGCTTCGGTCTGTCGCTCTACGATGCGAGCGTGCTGGTCGCCGAGCGCGAAAGCGCCGACTTCTACGAGACGGTGCTGTCCGGCCTCGCTGACAAGGCGCGCGACGGCAAGCTCGCCGCCAACTGGGTGATCAACGAGCTGTTCGGCCGTCTGAACAAGGAGAGCCGCGACATTGCGTCGTCGCCGGTGTCGGCCGCGCAGCTTGGTGCGATCGTCGATCTGATCGGCGAGGGCACGATTTCCGGCAAGATCGCCAAGGACTTGTTCGAGATCGTCTGGCAGGAAGGCGGCGATCCGCGCGAGCTTGTCGAGACGCGCGGCATGAAGCAGGTCACCGATCTCGGCGCGATCGAAAAGGTGGTCGACGACATCATCGCGGCCAATCCGGACAAGGTCGCGCAGGCCAAGGCGAAGCCGCAGATGGTTGGATGGTTCGTCGGCCAGGTGATGAAGTCGTCCGGCGGCAAGGCGAATCCGCAGGCGGTGAACGACCTGCTCAAGTCCAAGCTCGGGATCTGAACGAACGAGACGACGCGTCGCTCCGGAGCATGATCCTTCCCGCAAGTGGTCTCGCGCTTCCGGATCATGCTCTCGCAACGTCTCCTTCGGCGTCGTCGCGCGCGCGTGATCGCACTGTGATCGCGCCTCACACCCTCCGTTCGTCGTCGCGATGACGACCGTCCTGCCGAATCGCCCAAGCCGCGATTCGTCCTCGAAGCGGGTCTCGATGACCGCAAACGAGGCGAAAGGCAGCTTTCCCACGAAATTTTTTTCGTTGCCAAAGATTGCGACTCGGAGGCGTCTGCGTTCTGCATTCCGACATCGCCAACGACTCAACGTGACAACGATCGCGCATCGATAGAGCAAATGCGAATTCAAGAAGTGCCTGCAAAACGGGCGTTTCCTGCGATATTGACAAATGCCGATGTCGACGGCTGCTGCACTTCTTGCATCGTCGCGCTTGCGCATCATCGATTTGTTCGATGGCGTGCGCTGCGCCTACACCCATCGCTGCGTCAACACTTCCTTAAGCGGGACACTGTTTTTTTTGGCCTGTTGGTGTATTCGGGAAGAAGTGCATTTCGATTCCCGAGTGCACGCAGCGAAGTAAGAGCCATCTCACATACTGGAGGGCAACATGGCTAAGAAGGCTAAGAAGGCGAAGAAGGCGAAGAGCGCAGTGAAGAAGACTGCGAAGAAGACCCGCAAGGTCGCCAAGAAGAAGAAGTAAGCCTCTCGCCTCGAGAGGATTGCCGGCAGCTTGATGCCGGCACGTCGCGAGGGCCACCGGGCAGAGTGCTGAGAGGCAACTGCCACGCGAGGCTCTGGTTGACGAAAGAGGGTGTCGGCGAGACATCAGGTCAAACGGCTGGATCGTATTTCGGGAAGCTTCTCTTTCCAAAACCGGTCCGGCAGAAGAAACGAGAGATTTCTTCGTTCGGTGCGGAACTCTCTTGGTTCCGCAATTTCACCGGCAGGAATGCCCAAGTGAAATCTGATCCTGACGTGTTCGCCGACCCCCTCGTTCCGGCGGCCCGCGCAGTCCGCGCTCCGGCGCCTCATTTCCCCAAAGTCCAGCTCTGATCGTCTTTCAGCCAAGCGGCCCCGCGTTCCCTGAGCGTTCGCGGCAGACGTGCCATGACGCCGAGCCACCGGCCGGTCGTGAACGGCCGCCGGCCTCAAACTCCAAACCACCGCGCGCGGGCGTGACGTCGGCACGACATGGCACGTTGCCATTGCCGGCAATGGTTATCGTTGTCCGAAAGGCAAGGGTAAACCGGCGTTCACGAATGCAAGGAAGTGCTTGCGGCACAGGCACTTCTGCGATTCCTGAAATCACGGTGCGCGCCCCGAATTTACATCCCGTTCATCGCGATACTTAAACCGCTCTTCAAACTTGAACGGCATGATCTCCCCAACAAGCCGACAAACGGCAGGCGCATGATCCGGCGGATCAGCGCGGAGGCAAACAGGCGTTTTGGACAGTGGACGGGGGCCGCGCTCGGGGGAGTGCGGTCAACAAGAAAAGGGGAGTTGCAACGGTGTTTCAGGGGGTCATCGATCAGGAGACGGCCGTTCCGGTCGCAGCAACCGCGATCCAGGACGTGCTGTTCGAACGCGGATTGTATTGGGCGAGCGGTCGCTCCGGCGTCGTCAATCTCGTCGCGGCGCACAAATGGTTCAACCTGGCGGCCCTCAAGGGGCGCACCGAGGCGATTGCGCTGCGCCGCGAAGTCGCCGAGCAGATGTCCGACGTCGAGATCGCGATCGCCCAGCGCGAGGCTCGCGACTGGATGACGACGAACTAACGGATCGGTGTTGATAGGGGGCCCGCCGGCTCCCTTCGCGATCTCTAGAACCAGTATCGCGCCGCATAGATCACCGCCATCACAACGCCAGCTACTCGCGTTCGCGGGGCAGGATCTCGTCCGCGATCTCCAGGATATGTTCGAGCTATGCCAGCGGCGTCCAGCCGGCGCTGCGCGATACGTGTCGGACTGTCCCACACCACGCCACGGAGCGCTCTGCACAGCCTCAGGGCACGGCCACCGACGCAATCGGCGAGTCGGTTCGCAGCGTCGCCATCGCGATGACGGCGGCGGCGACGTTGGCGGCCGCGCTGATCGCCACCGGGATGAAATAGCTGTGGCTGACGTCGAACGCGAAGCCCGCGGCGCTCGGGCCCAGCAGCGTCCCGATTGCGACGCTGGTGTAGAGGATGCCGATGATGCCGCCGACATTGCGGCCGCCGAAATGATCGGTGACGACGGCGGGCAGGATCGCGACCCAGCCGCCATAGAACACCCCGAACAGCAGCGCGAAGATCGTGAGCGACCAGAACCCTCCGGCGATCGCCCAGATCGCGAGCGAAACCGCCATCCCGACATACATCGCAATGAGGAACGTATCGCGGCCGATGCGGTCGGCGATGCTCCCCAGGACGAAGCGGCCGGCCGTGCTGCCGACGCCGATCATCCCGAGCAGCAGCACTGCGAGCGCTGATGTCACGTGGTGGTCGACAGCAAAAGGCACCAGATGCACGAAGGGGACGAACACCCCGAATGCGCTGATCAGACACGCCGCATAGAGACCGGCGAAGCGCGGCGTTCGCACCGCCTCGCCGATCGAGACGCCTTGGCGGGCCGGCGCGCTCGACATCGAGCCGAGCGGAACACCGTCCGGTCCGGTGCCATGGCGGCGCGGATCGTCGGCGATCAGCAGCGATGAGCCGACGCCGGTGATGACGGCGAGGACGCCCAGCACGAGATAGGCGTCGCGCCACCCGAGGCTTGCGATCAGCCACGTCGCGAGCGGCGGCATCACCAGCGTGCCTACGCCGATCCCGCTGACCGCCAGTCCCGACGCGAAGCCGCGCCGCTTGACGAACCAGCGCTGCACCGCGCCGAGCGTCGGCACATAGGCGCAGCCGACGCCGGCCCCGATGCCGATGCCGTAGGCGGCATAGACCTGGACGATCGTCTGCGCCTGGCTCGCGAGCATGAGGCCGAGACCGACCAGCGCCATGCCGAGCGCAGCGAGCTTGCGCGCGCCCCAGCGGTCGGCAAGTGGTCCGGAGATCATGCCGAGACCGAAATAGAGGAAGCCCGCGAGGGAGAAGACCAGCGACACCGAGCCGCGCGAGGCGCCGAAATCGCGCTGCAGGGATTCCACGAAAGACGAGAAGGTGTAGGCGCTGCCGAAGCCGACGAACGTGACGACGAAGGCGGCGGCCACGACGAGCCAGCCGTAGAACAGCTTTGTTGTTGGTTGCGCGCTATGCATGATGGCGCTCCTCATGATTGCTGGGTTGGTGCCGCGCGGCCGACAGCATCGGCGGGCGGATAGAGCAGCATCTGGGTGCAGCGAAACAGCGCGATGGTCCGTCCAGTCACCTCGCTCCGGATCTCGGCATCCCAGACCTGAGTCATGCGTCCGGCATGTACGAGGCGCGCTTCGCAGCTCACGACGCCTTCTCGCGCGGCGCCGATGAAGTTCGTCTTCAGCTCACCGGTGGCAAAGCCGGTGGCGCCCTCCGGCAGCGACGCGAGACAGCCGAATCCGCATGCGGAGTCAGCCAGCGCGACGATGGTTGCGCCGTGCAGAAGGCCATGCGGCGAGAAGTGCATCTTCGCGACGTTGAAGCGGCCGCTGACGCGGCCTTTCCCGGCTTCGGTCCATTGAAATTCCAGCAGGCCGGGTAAACTTCCCGTCTGCGATGCATTGATGTGATCGACGAGCGTGGTTGCATTATCACTGCCGGTCGGCCCCTGGAGGGTGAGTCTGTCGGGGGCATCAGTCATGTCCGGCGCTCCATCAGCCACGCAATGCCATCCGGCACCGGGACGGCATTGTGGCGTTGCGTATGGCCTAGAAAATCTAAGCTCAACCATGCAGCTTTCTCCGCGTTGACGCGGCTTTAGCCCACGATCTAGACTGATATGGCTCAAGAGGCGGAGGGTCGCAAACCAGAATTGCTGGCCACAAGAGATTAGAAAATCTAAATCATGAATCAGAAGGTTCCGCCACTGAATGCGCTCAAGGCGTTTGAGGCTGCGGCACGTCATCTCTCGGTGAAGCTCGCGGCCGAGGAGCTGTGCGTGACACCGGGCGCGGTCAGCCAGATGCTCAAGACGCTGGAGGCTCACCTCGGCGTGCGACTGTTCGAGCGCGTGCCGCGCGGCATCTATCTCACCGACGCCGGCCGCGACTACCTGCCGTCGATCCGCAATGCCTTTCGCCAGATCGCCGAAGCGTCGCGCCGCGTGGCGGCGTCAAACGATGTCGGCACGCTCACGGTCAGCGTCACTCCATTCTTTGCGTCGGCGTGGCTGGTGCCGCGGATGGCGTCGTTTCAGCGCGCGCATCCCGAGATCGATCTGCAGATCGTCACCAGCAGCGCGCTGGTGGATTTCTCGCGCAGCGGCGTCGACGTCGCGGTGCGCCACGGGCTCGGCCGCTATCCGGGACTGCGCAGCGACCGCGTTGTGACGGTCGAGATGGTGGTGGTCGCGGCTCCGTCGCTGGTGGCGCGCCTTGGGCGGCCCGCATCACCCGCCGATCTCGCGCGCTGGCCGCAGGTCCACGACGCCGATCGCAAGGGCTGGAGCCTGTGGTTTCAGACCAATGGCGTCGTGGAGGTTCGCGCGCCGCGCGGGCCGTCCTTCGACGACACGGGCCTGCTCTTGAAAGCGGTGATGTCGGGGCAGGGCGCGGGCCTGCTGCCGGCGGCGATGGTCGAGAACGAAATCCGCAGCGGCGAGTTGATCCAGCTCGTGCAGACCACGCAGATGGAAGAGTTCGCCTATTACCTGGTCTGCCCGGACAACAAGCAGGGGCTCCCGAAGATCGTAGCGTTCCGGGAGTGGATATTGGGGCCTGCAGGGGAATCGGCTGCCGTCAAGCAGTAGCTATCGATAGAACGCATTGGGCGGCACACCGAAGTGCTTGCGGAACATCGCGGAGAACGCGCTTTGGCTGGCGTAGCCGCTGTCGAGCGCGACATTGACGACCCGCTCGCCGCGCGCAAGACGTTCCAGCGCGAACAGCAGGCGCGCCTGCTGGCGCCACTCGCCGAACGTCATTCCGGTTTCCCTGATGAACAGGCGATGCACAGTCTTCGAGGTGACCTTCAGCTTGCGCGCCCATTGCTCGGCGGTTGAGGCATTGTCCGGGCGGGCGATCAGCGCCCGGCAGATTCGCCGGATCCTGGCATTGCGCGGCATCGGCAGATGCAGCGGCAGCACATCGACCTCACGTAGCTGATCGAGCAGGACATGCATCAGGCGCTCGTCGCTGGTGCCGGGTGCGTAATCGAGCGGGACACGCATCGCGGCAACGAACAGCTCGCGCAGCAGCGCAGACACCGCGAAGACGCAGCTCGTCCGCGGCAGGTTCGGCGCGACATCGGAGTCGACGAAGATGGTCCGGATCTTGACCGCACCGCACATGCGGACCTCATGCGCGAGCCCGGCCACCAGCCAGACGGCGCGATTGGGTGGGACCACCCAGGTGCCTTCAGTGGAGCGCACGATCATGACGCCTTCGATCGCGTAGAGCAGTTGGCCGCGTGGATGTGCATGCAGGCCGGTCGACGTGCCGCTCGGATAGTCGATCTCCATCGCCGCCATCGGCCGCGCCGTGGCGTGATAGTCGAGATGTCGCGTGATCAATGCGTCGAGCATGTCCCAATCTCGATAGGAGAGGTCACTTTAGCGTGAGACGGACTTCGGCGCGACAGGTAGTTGCTGGCGGCTCAATCATCCAGCGCGCCGTGAGGTCATGTTCAAGCAGAAAGCCGCACTTCTTTATCCCTTCGTCGCCATCGTGCTGTGGGCCGGGAATGTCATCGTGTCCCGTCTGTCGGCGCACGCCGTCGGTCCGCAGGCGATCACGTTCTATCGCTTGCTCGTCGCAGTGGCGCTGATGAGCCCCTTCGTCGCGCGCGGTGCCTGGCGCAACCGGCTCGCGATCTGGCCGCATATCGGACAACTCGCCATCCTCGGCTTCCTCGCGATGTGCCTGTTCCAGAGCTTGTCATATCTGGCCGCCGAAACGACGACCGCGACCAACATGGCGGTGTTCACGGCGCTCACGCCGCTGCTGACAGTCGGGCTCAGCGTCGCTTTGCTGGGCGAGGCGCCGACGCTGGGAATGGTCTGCGGCGCGCCGCTGTCGTTCGCGGGTCTCGTCTATCTCGTGAGCGGTGGTGAGGTATCGTCGCTGCTGCGCAACGGCGTGCACGCGGGCGACATCCTGATGCTGCTCGCCGCGATCGTCTACGCGTTGTACGGCGTGCTGTTGAAGCGATGGAGCTTGCCGATCACCGGATGGCAATCCACCTACATGCAGGCGCTCTGCGCGCTGGCGATCATGTTTCCCGCCTTCCTCGCAACGCCTGTGCCGCTCCGTCAGCTCAATTCCGCAACGCTGCCGTTGATCTTCTATGCCGGAGGGCTCGCCTCGGTCGTGCTTCCGTTCCTCTGGATCCGCGGTGTTCAGCAACTCGGGCCAAACCGCTGCGCGATCGTCATGAACCTGCTGCCGGTGCTGACCGCGGCAGCCGCAATCGTGATGCTTGGCGAGCCGGTCCGATCATTCCATGGCATCGGCGGCGGCCTGGCGCTGCTTGGCGTTGCCGCCGCGCAGGCGTTCCAGCGGCCGTTGGGAAGGGCTCTGCGTGATTGAGCAATCATTGCGGCGCTGGCCGGCCATCCGCGCGGGACCTCCTGGGAACTCAACTCGTATGCGCACCGTTATCGACATTCGAACGGCACGAGGCTGCGACGTCACGTTCACCAGCCCGGGAGGGGCCGATGAAAGCTCTGTTGATAGCTGTGTCGATGCTCACGCTCGGCATCGGCCCGGCGGCAGCGACAACCTGGTGCGGACCCGGCTGCCATCCGACCGTCCACGGTGTGTGTGTCGTGGACGGCTGGGGCACCGGGGCGCGCGTCTGGAATGAATGCCCGGCGGGATCTCATCCTCGCCCGCCGTGTCCGGCGGATTATGTCTGGCACCGGCAGATGCGGGCCTGTTTCCCGAGGTAGCGCGTCCTGTCAGTGACCGCGTCGCAAGGTCGCAACTCCGATGCGGACGGCCTGCAACCATCGGTTAACCATAGCGGTTGGAGAGTGACGACATCGCATGGAGGCGGTTATGACCGGGAAGATGCTGATTCTCGCGATGCTGGTGAGCGCGATCGGGCTGGACTTCACGCTCGGATATATCTTGGGTCTGCTGGATTTCGACCTCTGAAGCGCGCAGTAGGAGGCGTGGTTGTTCGGACGCACCACGCCATCGCGGCGTCCAGTCTCCCGATCGAAGGAATTGTAATGCGGCTGGCGGAGACGGAGGGATTCGAACCCTCGATAGGCCTTTACAAGCCTATAACGGTTTAGCAAACCGCCGCCTTCAGCCACTCGGCCACGTCTCCAGTGGCGCCGATATGCCCGAGAGGGCGCTGGGCCGCAAGCGGCAGATTCAGATTACGGCAAGATGTTTGATGGCAGCTCGGACTTGCGTGCCGGGCCCTAGCGCCGGATCGGGCACAAACGGTCCGCCAGCTTGCCTCTCCCCCGGCGTGGCCCGGTTGCCTAGCGACTGTTCAAGTTCGCAAAAATTCTATTTTCACCAATGGTTTACGTGGCGATTTGCGCCGTGTTCAGACATCGGCCGGACAGGTTGTCGAAAACCCTCTTCGTCAGCTCATTCGAGGCTGGCGCCGCGGCGCAGGTCGGCTTCGATCTGCAGCTTGGTTCCACCGCCGAACCGGGCGCGGTAGACCTGCAGGTTCTCCATGATCCGCTGGACGTAATTCCGCGTCTCCGAGAATGGAATCAGCTCGACCCAGTCGACCGCGTCGACCTTCGGGTCGCGTGGATCGCCGTAGCGCTCGATCCACTTCCGCACGCTGCCGCGCCCGGCGTTGTAGGCGGCAAAGGTCAGGATGTAGGAGCCGCGGTAGTCCTCGAGCAGGCCGCCGAGCTCGGCCGCGCCAAGCATCGCGTTGTAGACCGGATCGGTCTTCATCCGGCTGAGGTCGAAGCCGATGCCGGCGCGCTTGCAGACGTAGCGGCCGGCCTCCGGCGTCACCTGCATGAGTCCATAGGCCTGCGCCGGCGACACCACGGCGGGATTGAATGCGCTTTCCTGGCGCGCGATGGCATAGACGATGCTCGGCTCGACCTCCGGACCGACCTGTCTGAAGGAAGGGATTCCGTTGATCGGATAGGCGTAGTGGTCGAACGGCAAGCCGCGATTGAGCGCGGCCTTGCCCAAGAGCAGCATGCCGCGCGCATCGCCGTGGCGTGCGGTCAATTCGCCGAGACCGGCGAGGGCTTCCGGATCGCCATTGTCGCCCTGGTCGCTGTAAATCGGGATCGCCAGCTCGCGCTCGCCGATATCGTAGAGCAGCGCTGCCGCGCGCACGATCTCCAGCCGCTCGGCGCCGCGGCCGCGCGGCACGCCGTTCAGTTCGATCTGGGGCAGGCCGAGCTTGGCGCGCGCGAGCTGGCCGTAATAGCTGGTCGACTGCTCGGCCGCGCGCGCATAGGCGGCGCGCGCTTCCTGGCCACGGCCGGCGGCTTCCGCGGCGCGGCCCTGCCAGTAGCCGGCGCGCGCGAGCGCGGTCGGGTTGACGCTGCCGACGCCGATCCGCGCGAAGTGTTGCGCTGCGACCGCCGGATCGTTCAGGAAGCGGAGCGCAATCCAGCCCGAGGTGAATTCCTGCTCGGTCTTGTAGATGTCGCGGGTCGGCAGCGCCGCGTCGCGCGCGATCAGATAGGCGGTGCGGTACTGGCCGACGTCGAGCATCTTGCGCGCCAGCAGTCGGCGCTCGATCCACCATTCGTCGACGTTGTAGAGGCGCGCGGGTTCCCTCGGCGCGCTCATCATCAATTGCGCGGCTTCGGCGAATTTCTCCTCACGTCGGAGCAACTGGATCTTTGCGAAGAGGTAGCCGGTATCGCCGGTCAATTCGCGCGGCACCGCTTCCAGCAGGGCGCGCAGGTTCGACGCCTTGCGGTTGGCCGCGATGCGCGCCCTCGCCAGCGCCACATAGCCGGAACCGAGACGTTTTGCCGCGCGCATGCCGGCGGCCTCGTTGTCGGTGCCGTAGAGCATGACGTCCATGCGCGCCTTGTGGTCGCCGGCGGTCAGGAACGACCCAAAGAGATCGAGCGCGACGCTCTCGGTGTCCTCGCTCATCGGATCGTTGCGCCAGGCCTCCCGCACCAGGCGCTCCGCATTGGCGCGGTCACCGCGCGCGATCATCGCCTTGGCCAGCGCGAGACGGCCTTTGGCCGAGATCGGTGATTCATTCTGGAACCAGGCCCAGACGGCGGAGTCATCCCGACGATCGTCCCACAGCGAGGCCTCGATGCGGCGGCGAAGGAAGGTCTGCGAGGGCCAGCTCGGATTGGCATCGAGGAAGCTGCGGTAGCGTTCGACGGAGGCGCCATTGTCCTCGCTGCGCAGGATGAGCCATTCCGCAAGCTTGCGCGCGACCGGATCGGAGATCGAGGCCTCGGCCTCGGCCGCGTCGCTGGCCCTGCGTTTGCGCAAGAGCTCGACGACCGATTTGAGCGCCTCCTTGTCTGCCTGCGACGTCGATGACGTCGCGGCGACCGCCGCCGGCAGCACAGGCTTGCTGCGCACCGCAGGAGCGACGTGCTGACGGGTGGCCGGAACCAGTGCGGGGGCGACGGCACGGGCGGCGTGCGCCGGCTTATTCGGCGGACTAACCGGCGCAGCGGCCCTGGGCGCGATGGTTTTGGGCGTGGTGGTGGTCTTCGACGCAGTGGTCTTGGACGCCGTGCTCTTGGAATCGGTCGTCTTGGAAGGAACGGTCTTGTGACCGTCCGTCTTGACCGTGCTGGACCTGGAAGAGGTCGGCTTGGTTCCGTCGGTCTTGGCTGCATCGGTCGTGGCAGCGCCGTGTTTGGTTGCGGTTGACTTTGAAGCAGCCGGCTTGGGAGCAGCAGTCTTGGGTACGACAGTCTTGGGAGCGGCGGTCTTGGAGGCCGCGTTGTCGGTCGTCGGCGCCGGAACATCCGCGGCGGCCCATGCATCGGCCGTGATGGCGACAAGGCCGACAACGAGCACCAGGCCCGTCGCCAGTGCGGTCGATCGCAATGTGTTTGCGCGGGCGGAACGGATCACGGAGGCCCCCTGCGGCGTCGAATCACCTGATCGTTCGCGCCATGAATTCTTATTTGATTGAATATGTGGACAAAATGCTAAAAGCACCGCTGGTGCGGCTGTTTGCGCCAGCACCACGGCAAAATCGCGGCCGGGATAGGTACGATGCGGCCCTTTCGTCCCTGCGCCAGACCCGATATGAGTTGGCATTCACGGCGTTTTCGCGCGTCCCGGCTGGCGGCACGCGAACAGGACGCGCGCCAGAACCACGACACGTCAGCCCAGCCGCCAGCCTGAAGCGTTTGGAGGAATACCATGGCAGCCAAGACAAAATTCCGGGGTTCATTCACTGCCTTGGTGACGCCCTTCAAAAACGGCGGCGTGGACGAGGCGGCATTCCGCAGCCTCGTGAACTGGCAGATCGCCGAGGGCACGCACGGCCTGGTGCCGGTCGGCACCACCGGCGAAAGCCCGACGCTGAGCCACGACGAGCACAAGCGGGTGGTCGAGTGGTGTATCGAGGAGGCCAAGGGCCGCGTGCCCGTCATCGCAGGCGCCGGCTCGAATTCGACCAAGGAGGCCATCGAACTGGCCGAACATGCCGAGAAGGCAGGCGCGACCGCCGTGCTGGTCGTAACGCCCTATTACAACAAGCCGACCCAGGAGGGCCTGTACCAGCATTTCAAGGCGATCAACGACGCGATCGGCATTCCGATCATCATCTACAACATCCCGCCGCGCTCGGTGATCGACATGTCGGTCGACACCATGAAGCGGTTGTTCGAGTTGAAGAACATCGCCGGCGTCAAGGACGCCACCGCCAGCATGGTGCGGGTCTCGCAGCAGCGCGCGGCGATGGGCGAGGACTTCAACCAATTGTCCGGCGAGGATGCGACCATTCTCGGCTACATGGCGCATGGCGGCCATGGCTGCATCTCGGTGACGTCGAACGTCGCGCCGCGGCTGTGCTCGGAGTTCCAGACCGCCTGGCAGAAGGGTGACGCGGCCACCGCACTGAAGATCCATGACAAGCTGATGCCGCTGCACACCAATCTCTTCATCGAGAGCAATCCTGCACCGGTCAAATACGCGATGTCGCTGCTCGGCAAGATGGACGAGAAGCTGCGCCTGCCGATGGTCCCGGTCGCCGAGTCGACGCGCGCGGCCGTCCGCAGCGCCATGGTGCATGCCGGGCTGATCAACTGAGGCAAGCGGAGTGCGCCGTGAACACCGCGGTACGTAACGTCGAACAGAAGGGGATGGGCATGCTGAAGGAATTCCGCGAGTTCGCCATGAAGGGCAACGTCGTCGACCTTGCCGTCGCCGTCATCATCGGCGCGGCGTTCGGCGCGATCGTCAATTCGCTGGTCGGCGATGTCATCATGCCGATCATCGGCGCGATCACCGGCGGCCTCGACTTCTCCAACTACTTCACTCCGCTTGCCAAGTCGGTGACTGCGAGCAACCTGGCCGACGCCAAGAAGCAGGGCGCGGTGCTGGCCTGGGGCAACTTCATCACACTGACGCTGAACTTCCTGATCATCGCCTTCGTGCTGTTCATCGTGATCCGCGTGATGAGCCAGTTCAAGCGCAAGGAAGAAGCGAAACCCGCGGAGCCGCCGAAGCCGACTCCCGAGGTCGAGTTGCTGACCGAAATCCGCGATCTTCTCAAGAAGAGCTAAAGTGGCTGCTGACAAGAACGAGCGCCCGATCAAGGTCGTCGCCGAGAACCGCAAGGCCCGCTTCAACTACGCGATCGAGGACACCGTCGAGGCCGGCATTTCGCTGACCGGCACCGAGGTGAAGTCGATCCGCAGCGGCAAGAGCACGATCGCGGAATCCTACGCGGATTCCAAGAACGGCGAGTTATGGCTGATCAACGCCAACATTCCGGAATACCTGCAGGCCAACCGCTTCAACCACGAGCCGAAGCGGCCGCGCAAGCTGCTGCTGCATCGCAAGCAGATCAACAAGCTGCTGGGCGCGGTCGATCGCGAGGGCATGACGCTCATCCCGCTGAAGCTCTATTTCAACGAGCGCGGCCGCGCCAAACTCTTGCTGGCGGTTGCCAAGGGCAAGAAGCTCCATGACAAGCGCGAGACCGTCAAGAAGCGCGACTGGGGCCGCGAGAAGGGCCGCCTGATGCGGGCGCGGGGATGATTGGGGCGAACGGTGAATGGCGAGTGGCGAATAGGGGAGGGGGACATGCCTTCTTTCCATCTGCTGCGGGCCCTTCACCATTCGCAGCCTCCTGGAGCGTGACATGACGCAGCCAAGTCTGACCGACGTCGACTGGAGCAAGATTCCGGCACCGTCAGACGATGGCGGCGCGGCGCATCTGGCCGGCATGACGATCCCCTCGATCACGCTGCGCGCGACCAACGATACGTCAGTAATGTTGTCGGCGCTCGAGGGGCGCACCGTGGTGTTCGCCTATCCGCGGACCGGCGAGCCCGGCAAAATCGGACTGGTCGACGATTGGGACATGATCCCCGGCGCGCGGGGCTGCACGCCGCAGGCCTGCTCGTTCCGCGACCTGTTCGCCGAATTGAAGTCGGCCGGCGCCGCCCATGTGTTCGGCCTGTCGACACAGAGCAATGAGTACCAGACCGAGATGGCCTCGCGGCTGCATCTGCCGTTTCCGGTGCTGTCGGACGAGGACCTGGAACTGACACAAGCGCTGAAGTTGCCGACGATGTCGGTGGCAGGCCTGACCCTGATCAAGCGCCTCGCCCTGATCATCGATGATGCGCGCATCACCCACGTGTTCTATCCGGTATTCCCGCCGGACCGGAACGCCGGTGACGTGCTGGAATGGCTGAAGGCCAATCCGCAGGGGACCAGGGCAATATGAAGGTCATGGGGTCGTCGCAGCGGCGCTGCCAAAATATCGAGAACAACCCCATGCAAAGTAGCCGGCGGCGGCCGGCATTCGACCAAGCAATTTGACACGTCGGGCAATTCAGGGATATATTTCTAATATTCAGAAATTTTCCGGGTGCCTCCGCCCAGGGCAGTCGCGTATGCCAGCTAGCCGAGATCCTTGCGCACGGTCGCGAAGACCTTGCGGAACATGTCGGCCGTCAGCACGCCCGTGTTCGTGTTGTAGCGCGAGCAATGATAGCTGTCGTACAGCTTGAACTGTCCGGCGACATGCACGGCGCCGTGCGCAAACGGCGCTGCGGCCAGGCGAAGCCCCAGCGCCTTCACCGTCGATTCATGCGCGATGCGTCCGAGCAGCACGATCGCGCGCAGCTTCGGCATCGCGGCGATGGTCGCGCTCAGAAATTGCCGGCAGCAATTAATCTCCACAGGCAGCGGCTTGTTCTGTGGCGGCACGCAGCGCACTGCATTGCTGATCCGGCAATCGATCAGCTTGAGGCCGTCGTCCGGCCGCGCCTGATAGACACCACGGGCAAAGCCGTACTCAAGCAGGGTGCTGTAGAGTAGGTCACCGGCGTAATCGCCGGTGAAGGGGCGGCCGGTGCGGTTGGCGCCTTGAAGACCCGGCGCAAGCCCGACGATCAGCAGCCGCGCACCGGCATCGCCGAAGGAATCCACCGGCGAGTTGAACCAGCCCGGCTCACGCGCACGGGCCTGCGCGCGAAAGTCGGCCAGCCGCGGGCAGAGTGGGCAGTTGCTGTCGGGTCGGGTGGATGGAGTGACGAGACTACTCGTCGAAATCGTCATCGGCTCCCCGTGGGGCCACGGTGGTGGTCGCGCGCTGCAGGAATTGCGGCGAGTGATGGCGCGGTTCACGCGGGGCCGGACGTTCGGATGGATCGCGGCCGAGCTTGGATTGCAGTTCAACCAGGTCGGTGAAGACGTCGGCCTGGCGGCGCAATTCGTCGGCGATCATCGGCGGCTGGCTGGCGATGGTCGAGATCACGGTGACGCGAACACCGCGGCGCTGTACCGCCTCGACCAGCGAACGGAAGTCGCCGTCGCCAGAGAACAAAATCATCTGGTCGATGTGCTCGGCAAGTTCCATGGCGTCGACGGCGAGCTCGATGTCCATGTTGCCCTTGACCTTGCGACGTCCGCTGGCGTCGATGAATTCCTTGGTGGCCTTGGTGACGACGGTGTAGCCGTTGTAATCGAGCCAGTCGATCAACGGGCGGATCGACGAATACTCCTGATCCTCGATGATCGCGGTATAGTAGAACGCTCGTAGCAGCGTGCCGCGGCCCTGGAACTCCTTCAGCAGGCGCTTGTAGTCGATGTCGAACCCCAGCGTCTTAGCGGTAGCGTAAAGATTCGCTCCGTCAATGAAGAGCGCGATCTTGTTGGAAACAGGTGACGACATCAAAGTGTTCTCGCGTGGTTGTTAGTGTTCATAGCGCCGCGGCGAGCGACCGCGCGCAATGTCTGGCGTTGCTGCCTAAAGTTCGGTGAATCTTTCCCCACGACAGTCACCACCGCAATTATGGTGAGGCGAGGGCAAAATGCCTAGACCTTTGACATTGCAATGAAGAGATTTACCTGCCCGGGACAGCAACCAGGCCTTGTCATCGGGCGTTCCGGCCATTCTGGCCCGGGTAACGGCGTATCAGAGCCTGTTCGGAAGGCAAATCACAAATTTTGCCTTGCGAAACGGTGGCCGGGCCTATAACTAACCCTCATAATCCGCATATTCGGTCCCTTTTACCACGGAGCGCCTCGAGATGGCTCGCGTCACCGTTGAAGACTGCATTGATAAGGTCGACAACCGCTTCGACCTCGTCCTGTTGGCGGCGCATCGCGCCAGGATGATTTCGTCAGGTTCACAACTTACGGTTGATCGTGACAACGACAAGAATCCTGTCGTCTCGCTGCGGGAGATTGCCGACTCCACGATCTCCCCGGAAGACCTCCGCGAGGAACTCGTGCATTCCCTGCAGAAGTTCGTCGAGGTCGACGAGCCCGAGCCCGACACCGTTCCGCTGATCGGTTCCGCCGGCGCCAGCGTCGATGCCGACGATACCGAGGTTGCCGTCGAACGGATGACCGAGGAGGAGCTGCTGAAGGGCCTGGAAGGCCTGGCGCCCCCGGAAGAGCAGCCCGAGGAAGACGAGTAAGGCCGGGCTCCCAGCCCGCAAGCTCAGCACAGATTGCCAGAGGCCCGGACATTGCTCCGGGCCTTTGCTTTTGTTGACAATTTTGCTGTTACGATGCGTCCTATGCGGGCGCGGGAAATTGAACGTTTCTGGCCTCATGCGGGGTGCAGCTTCATTCGAAGGCGCACTAGATTGGATAGAGAGGGCCACCCGGCTCGCGCGAAAGGCAATGCGTCCATGGTTTATCGGCGCCGGAGCTCCAGCCAGATGCAGGCTGCGACCGAAACGGTCGCGGTGGCGCCGGCGTCGTCCACGGCTGAGAAGTCGGGCAGGCCGAGGGCGCGGATGATGCGGCAATATGACCTCGTCGAGCGCGTCCGCTCCTACAATCCCGATACCAACGAAGATCTGCTGAACCGCGCCTACGTCTACGCCATGAAGGCGCACGGCACCCAGACGCGCGCCTCCGGCGATCCCTATTTCTCACATCCGCTCGAGGTCGCCGCGATTCTGACCAACCTTAAGCTCGATGACGCCACGATCGTTGCGGCGCTGCTGCATGACACGATCGAGGACACCGAGGCGACGCGGGCCGAGATCGATCACGTGTTCGGCCATGAGATCGGCGCGCTGGTCGAGGGCCTGACCAAGCTGAAGCGGCTGGAACTGGTGTCGCGCGAGGCCAAGCAGGCCGAGAACCTGCGCAAGCTCTTGCTTGCGATCGCCGACGACGTGCGCGTGCTGCTGGTCAAGCTCGCTGACCGCCTGCACAACATGCGCACGCTGGAGTTCGTGCCGCCTGCGTCGCGTCGCCGCATCGCCGAGGAGACCCTCGATATCTATGCGCCGCTCGCGGGCCGCATGGGCATGCAGGAAATGCGCGGCGAGCTGGAGGACCTCTCGTTCTTCGTGCTCGATCCCGAGGCCTATGCGGTGGTCAAGCAGCGGCTTGATGCGCTGGCCGATCGCAACCGCAACCTGATCGGCGAGATCGAAAGCCAGCTTTCCAAGAACCTGCAGAAGAACGGCATCACCGCGCGGGTATTCGGCCGCCGCAAGCAGCCATTTTCGATCTGGACCAAGATGGAGCGCAAGTCGATCGGCTTCGAGCAACTGTCCGACATCTATGGCTTCCGCGTCATCCTCGACGACGTCGGTGCCTGCTATCGTGCGCTCGGCATCGTCCACACGACCTGGCCGGTGGTGCCGGGCCGCTTCAAGGATTACATCTCGACGCCGAAGCAGAACGACTACCGTTCGATCCACACCACGGTGATCGGGCCGGGCAAGCAGCGCGTCGAGCTGCAGATCCGGACCGAGGAGATGAACCAGATCGCCGAGTTCGGCATTGCGGCGCACGCCTTCTACAAGGAAGGGGCGGGCTCGCCGAACGAGCGGCTGAAGCACGAATCCAACGCCTTCGCCTGGCTGCGCCACACCATCGGCATCCTCTCGGAAAGCGCCAACCCGGAAGAGTTCCTGGAGCACACCAAGCTCGAGCTGTTCCATGACCAGGTGTTCTGCTTCACGCCGAAGGGCAAGCTGATCGCGCTGCCGCGCCAGGCCACGGTGGTCGACTTCGCCTATGCGGTGCATACCGACGTCGGCAACAGCGCGGTCGGGTGCAAGATCAACGGCAAGTTCGCGCCGTTGTCTTCCGAATTGCAGAACGGCGACGAGGTCGAGGTCATGACCTCGAAGGCGCAGTCGGCTCCGCCGTCGGCCTGGGAGGCGCTGGCCGTCACCGGCAAGGCCCGTGCCGCGATCCGGCGCGCCACCCGCAACGCGGTGCGCGACCAGTATGCCGGCCTCGGCCGCCGCATCGTCGACCGTCTGTTCGCCCGTGCCAAGATCGAATACGCCGACGACAAGCTGAAGGGCGCGCTGCCGCGGCTGGCGCGCACCTCGATCGAGGACGTCATGGCGTCGGTCGGGCGTGGCGAGATCAAGGCCTCCGACGTCGCGCGCGCGATGTATCCCGACTACAAGGAGGAGCGGCTGGTCCGCTATGGCACCTCGAAGGGGCTCGCCGCCAAGCTGAAGACCCAGACGCCGCCGCATCCGGCGCGCGCTGCCTCGGTGATCCCGGTGCGCGGCATCAATTCCGACCTGCCGGTGAAGTTCGCGCCGAACGGCGGCGCGGTGCCAGGCGATCGCATCGTCGGCATCGTCACGCCGGGCGAGGGCATCACGATCTATCCGATCCAGTCGCCGGCGCTGAAGGATTTCGAGGAGGAGCCGGAGCGCTGGCTCGACGTGCGCTGGGACGTCGATGAGACCATGCCGCAGCGCTTCCCGGCGCGGATCCTGGTCCACAACGTCAACGAGCCCGGCAGCCTGGCTCAGATCGCGACCGTGATCGCCGAGCACGACGGCAATATCGACAACATCCACATGTCGCGCCGCTCCCCCGATTTCACGGAGCTGACCATCGATCTCGAGGTCTATGACCTCAAGCATCTCAGCGCTATCATTGCCCAGTTGCGCGCCAAGGCCGTCGTCGCTCGGGTCGAGCGCGTCAATGGCTAGACTTCCGCCTCTCGTCGATCCTCATGGTGAGGAGGCGCGTCAGCGCCGTCTCGAACCATGCGGCCCGAGACGGGGCCACATCCTTCGAGACGCGGCGAAGGCGCCGCTCCTCAGGATGAGGCGATGGTTTAACTGATTTGTCAGAGAGTGGTTTGATGTCCAAAGCTCCTCCGCTGCGCCTCGGCGTCAATGTTGATCACGTCGCCACCTTGCGCAACGCGCGGGGCGGGGCGCGGCCCGATCCGGTCCGCCTGGCGCTTGCGGCGATCGCGGCCGGGGCCGACGGCATCACCGCGCATCTGCGCGAGGATCGCCGCCATATCCGCGACGAAGACATGGCCCGGCTGAAGGCCGAAATATCGAAGCCGTTGAACTTCGAGATGGCGGCGACCGACGACATGCTGCGGATTTCGCTCGCCACCAAGCCGCACGCTGTCTGCCTGGTGCCGGAGCGGCGTCAGGAACTCACCACCGAGGGCGGTCTCGACGTCGTCGGGCAGCACAATGCGCTCGCGCCCTTCATCGCGCGGCTCAGCGATGCCGGCATCCGGGTCTCACTGTTCATCGCCGCCGATCCCAGGCAGATCGAGATGGCCGCGACATTGAAAGCGCCGGTGATCGAGATCCACACCGGCGGCTGGTGCGATGCCGTGGTCGACGGCCACAAGGACAAGGCCGAGGCCGAATGGAAGCGGATCGTCGAGGGTGTCAGGCTCGCCAATGCGGCAGGGCTCGAGGTCCATGCCGGCCACGGCCTCGACTATGAGACGACGGAGACGATCTCGGCGCTGCCTGAGATCCGCGAGCTCAACATCGGCTACTTCATGATGGGCGAGGCGCTGTTCGTCGGCATCGCCGAGACCGTCCGCGCCATGCGCGCGGCGATGGATCGCGGTCGCGCCAAGGCAGAGGGCGCTGTCGGCGCATGATCATCGGCATCGGCTCCGACCTGATCGACATCACCCGGGTCGCCAAGGTGATCGAGCGCCATGGCGAGCGCTTCCTCGAGCGCATCTTCACCGACACGGAAAGAGCCAAGGCGATGCGCCGCGCCAACAGCGAGAAGATGGTGGTTGCGACCTACGCCAAGCGCTTCGCGGCCAAGGAGGCCTGCTCCAAGGCGCTCGGCACCGGAATCCGGCGCGGCGTGTGGTGGAAGGACATGGGGGTGGTGAATCTGCCCGGGGGACGGCCGACCATGCGGCTGACGGGCGGAGCGCTGGCGCGGCTGCAGGAGCTGACGCCCGAGGGCCTGGAGGCGCGGATCGACCTCTCGATCACCGACGATTGGCCGCTCGCGCAGGCCTTTGTCATAATTTCGGCTGTTGCCCCCGCCAAATGAGTCCGGCAGCCCGCGAGGTCGCCAGAAATCTTCAGAAAACTTAAAAGTCCTTGATATTTCAATGGATTGTGAAGTTTTTGGGCGGCGATTGATTGCGTGCGCGCGAACAACGGTCTAAAACGCCGCAGGGTTAGCATCGAGCGAGACGCGGATTCGGGTTTGCGCCGGAATTTGCCCTCAAGATCAGAATCAAGGCCATTTTCCTCACGCGAGGACCGAACGCTTCGCGGGAAGAGAACGTTCTGCCACCGCGCGGGCACCAAGGCTCGCGGGAATTGGGAAAGCAATGAGCGCGACCACCGGGACCAAATCTGAAAGCGGCTTGGGCGAAACCATCCGCGTCGTCATCCACGCTCTGCTGATTGCGCTCGTCATCCGGACCTTCCTGTTCCAGCCGTTCAACATCCCCTCAGGCTCGATGAAGGCGACACTGCTGGTCGGCGACTACCTCTTCGTGTCGAAATACTCCTACGGCTACAGCCACTATTCGATCCCGTTGTCGCCGCCGCTGTTTTCCGGGCGCATTTTCGGCTCCAACCCGAATCGCGGCGACATCGTCGTGTTCCGGCTGCCCAAGGACGACACCACCGACTACATCAAGCGCGTGATCGGCCTTCCCGGCGACCGCATCCAGATGAAGGAGGGACTGCTTTACATCAATGACGTCCCGGTCAAGCGCGAACGCATGAGCGATTTCGTCGGTGAAGATCCCTGCGGCTCGGACGCCACCGCCCGCGTCAAGCGGTGGAAGGAGACGCTCCCGAACGGCGTCAGCTATGAGACGCTCGATTGCGTCGACAACGGCTTCTACGACAACACCAACGTCTACACCGTGCCCGAAGGTCATTTCTTCATGATGGGCGACAACCGCGACAATTCGACCGACAGCCGGGTGCTGTCGGCGGTCGGCTATGTGCCGCTGGAGAACATCGTCGGGCGGGCCCAGATGATCTTCTTCTCGATCGCCGAGGGCGAGCACGCCTGGATGTTCTGGCGCTGGCCCACCGCCGTGCGGTGGAATCGCATATTCTCCATTGTGCGATGAACGACGAGACATCCGCCATCAAGGATCAACCGCCACCTGGTGAGCCAAGCCGGACGCCTGCCGCCGGCGGTGAGGCCGCGCCGAAGAAGCGGCGCAGCAAGGCTGCCAAGGCTGCAGAGGAAAGGGCCGCAATCGCCGGCACCGAGGCGCGCATCGGATACACTTTCACCGATCCCGCATTGCTGACCACCGCGTTCACCCACGTCTCCGCGCTCAAGCCCGCCACGCGCAACCGCGCCGACAGTTACCAGCGGCTCGAATTTCTTGGCGATCACGTGCTTGGGCTGATCGTCTCCGACATGCTGTTCCGCGCCTTTCCGAAGGCCGATGAAGGTGAGTTGTCGAAGCGGCTCGCCGACCTCGTGCGCAAGGAAAGCTGTGCAGACGTTGCCAAATCGCTCGGCCTGCTCGACGACATCAAGCTCGGCATGGTGAAGGCGGTCGAGGGAGCGCGCCTGCGCAAATCGGTGCTCGGCGACATCTGCGAGGCCGTGATCGGCGCGGTCTATCTCGACGGCGGCTACGAGGCTGCGCGGCAATTCGTCGAGCGCAACTGGACCGAGCGGATGCACAAGCCCCGTCGCCCGCTGCGCGACCCCAAGACCGTGTTGCAGGAGTGGGCCCAGGGCAAGGGGTTGCCGACGCCGGTCTATCGCGAGATCGAGCGTACCGGCCCGCACCATGATCCGCAGTTCCGGGTCGCCGTCGACCTGCCGGGATTGGCTTCTGCCGAGGGCGTCGGCGGCAACAAGCGCGCGGCCGAGAAGGCGGCGGCCTCGGCGATGATCGAGCGCGAGGGCGTCGGCACCAATGACTGATGAGGCCAAAGGGCAGGGGGCCGCGACGCGCTGCGGTTTCGTCGCGCTGATCGGCGCTCCCAATGTCGGCAAGTCGACGCTGGTCAATGCGCTGGTCGGCTCCAAGGTGACCATCGTCTCCCGCAAGGTGCAGACCACGCGCGCGCTGATCCGCGGCATCGTGATCGAGGGCAACGCGCAGATCATCCTGGTCGACACGCCCGGCATCTTCGCGCCGCGGCGCCGGCTCGACCGCGCCATGGTGTCGACCGCCTGGAGCGGCGCCCATGACGCCGATCTGGTCTGCGTGCTGCTCGACGCCAAGGCGGGCCTCGACGAGGAGGCGCGCGCAATCCTCGCCAAGCTCGAAACCGTCGGGCACCCCAAGATCCTCGTGCTGAACAAGATCGATCTCGTCCCGCGCGAAAAGCTGCTGGCGCTGGCGCAGGCAGCCAACGAGCGGATGCGCTTCGAGCACACGTTCAT
Organism: Bradyrhizobium sp. ORS 86; assembly: GCF_045571475.1. Lineage (NCBI taxonomy): Bacteria > Pseudomonadati > Pseudomonadota > Alphaproteobacteria > Hyphomicrobiales > Nitrobacteraceae > Bradyrhizobium > Bradyrhizobium sp. ORS 86. The sequence goes on from NZ_CP120699.1 coordinate 3,561,187, forward strand.
GATCTCCGCGCTGTCCGGCGACGGCGTCGCCGACCTGCGCCAGACGCTGGCGACCATGGTGCCGGAGGGACCGTTCCTGTATCCCGAGGACCAGATGTCGGATGCGCCGATGCGGCACCTGGCGGCGGAGATCACGCGCGAGAAGATCTACGGGCACCTGCATCAGGAGCTGCCGTACCAGTCGACCGTCGAGACCGATAGCTGGACCGACCGCAAGGACGGCTCGATCCGGATCGAGCAGACGATCTTCGTCGAGCGCGAGAGCCAGCGAAAGATCGTGCTCGGCAAGGGCGGTGCCACCATCAAGGCGATCGGCGCGGATTCGCGGAAGGAGATCGCCGAGATCATGGGCGTGCCCGTGCATCTGTTCCTGTTCGTCAAGGTGCGCGAGAACTGGGGCGACGACCCGGACCGTTACCGGGAAATGGGACTGGACTTCCCCAAGGAATAAGAGCCGGCGTGTGCGATGAACGTGCCTAGAAACGTGCTGTGGTTTGAAGTGCTGCTCTATCTCTCGCTGACGCTGGATGCGTTGTCGGTGGCATTCCAGGACCGCACGCCGAACAGTGAGATGACCGACCAGATGATCATGGTGGCGACGCTGATGGCCGGCGGCATGATCGTGCTGTTGATGTATTTCGTCTGGCTCGCCGCGCAGCGCCGCAAGAATTGGCCGCGCTGGGCGCTCGGCGCGGCGCTGGTGCTGTCGGTAATCTCGCTGGTGCAGGTGATCGGCGACCGCGGCGTGGAGCTCGACAGCGGCATCGAGGTGGTGTCCTGCATCCTGACCACGGCCGGGCTCTATTTCTCCTTCACCGGCGATGCGCAGGGCTGGTTCAACGCGTAGGTGCCGAGCGTCATTCCGGGATGGTCCGAAGGACCAGACCGCAGATGCACAATCGTGCATCGGGAATCAGGGGACGCGCGCGTTCAGTCGGAATCCTGTAAAGTGTCCTCATGGAATGGACCGACGAAGGCATCGTGCTGGGCGTGCGTCGGCATGGCGAATCCTCCGCCATTGTCGAGCTGCTGACGCGCGAGCACGGCCGCCATCTGGGCCTGGTGCGCGGCGGCGCCAGCTCGCGAATGCGGCCGCTGCTGCAGCCCGGCAACAATGTCACGGCGGTGTGGCGGGCGCGGCTCGACGAGCATCTCGGCATGTACGCGATCGAGGGCACGCGGCTGCGCGCGGCGACGCTGCTCGGCTCCTCCCACGGCGTTTACGGCGTGACGCATCTGGCAGCGTTGGCGCGGCTGCTGCCGGAGCGGGATCCTCACGAAGATATCTACGAGATGCTGCAATGGACGCTGGACGATTTCGAGGAGCCCGGCATCGCTGCGGTGCATCTGATCCGGTTCGAATTGGCGATGCTGGCCGAGCTCGGCTTCGGGCTCGATCTGCAGAGCTGCGCGGCCACCGGCGCGACCAGTGAGCTGATCTACGTTTCGCCGAAATCCGGCGGCGCGGTGTCGCGCGCAGCCGGCGAGGCGTGGCGCGATCGCCTGCTGCCATTGCCGGCGTTCCTGCGCGAGGGCGAGAGTGGCGCGAATGCCTGGTCCGAGCAGGACCTGCTCGACGGGTTCCAGGTCACCGGACTGTTCCTGCTTCGCCACGTGCTGGAGCCGCGCGGGCAGGGCCATTCCGATGCCCGCCACGGATTTATCAACGCGGTGACGAAGCGGCGGCCCAGGGCGGCGGTTCCGTAGGCCCGGTTCGCGGCCTAAATTGCCGCTGATTCGCGTCTTGCCCGATTCATCGTCACGGTTTAACGCCTCCCCATGGGAAAACGACAGATACCGCCGGAAGAGCCGGCCGAAATTCACGAGGTGCCGCTGCGTGATGCGCTCGAGGAGCGCTATCTCGCCTATGCGCTCTCGACCATCATGCACCGCGCGCTGCCGGACGCCCGCGACGGCCTGAAGCCGGTGCACCGGCGCATCCTCTACGGCATGCGGCTGTTGCGGCTCGATCCCGGCGTAACGCCGAAGAAGTCCGCCAAGATCGTCGGCGAAGTGATGGGCTCATACCATCCGCATGGCGACCAGGCGATCTATGATGCCATGGTGCGGTTGGCCCAGGATTTCAACTCTCGCTATCCGCTGGTCGACGGTCAGGGCAACTTCGGCAACATCGACGGCGATAACCCGGCGGCCATGCGCTACACCGAGGCGCGGCTGACCGATGTCGCACGGCTGCTGCTTGATGGCATCGACGAAGACGCTGTCGAACTGAAGCCGACCTATGACAACAGCGGCAAGGAGCCGGTGGTTCTGCCCGGCGGCTTCCCGAACCTGCTCGCCAACGGTTCGCAGGGCATCGCGGTCGGCATGGCGACCGCGATCCCGCCGCACAATGCCGCCGAGCTCTGCGACGCCGCGCTGCATCTGATCGACAAGCCCGACGCCAAGTCGAAGGCGCTGCTCAGATGGGTCAAGGGCCCGGATTTCCCGACCGGCGGCATCATCGTCGATTCCAAGGAAGCGATCGTCGAGGCCTACACGACGGGCCGCGGCTCGTTCCGCACCCGCGCGCGCTGGTCGGTGGAGGAGGGCGCTCGCGGCACCTGGGTGGTCGTCGTCACCGAAATCCCGTGGCTGGTGCAGAAGTCGCGCCTGCATGAGAAGATCATCGAGCTGCTGGAGCAGAAGAAGCTGCCGCTGGTCGGCGACGTCCGCGATGAATCGACCGAAGACATCCGCTTCGTCATCGAGCCGAAGTCGCGCACGGTCGATCCTGCGCTGATGATGGAGTCGCTGTTCCGGCTGAGCGAGCTGGAAAGCAGGATCTCGCTGAACCTCAACGTGCTGATCAAGGGCCGCATCCCGAAGGTGGTCGGCCTGGCCGAGTGCTTGCGCGAATGGCTCGACCATCTGCGCGACGTGCTGATCCGCCGCTCCAATTTCCGCAAGGGTGAGATCGAGCATCGCCTGGAAATTCTCGGTGGGCAACTGATCGCCTATCTGAACCTCGACAAGGTGATCAAGATCATCCGCACCGAAGACGAGCCGAAGCCGGTCTTGATGAAGACCTTCAAGCTGTCGGACATCCAGGCCGATGCCATCCTCAACATGCGCCTGCGCAACTTGCGGCGGCTGGAGGAGATGGAGATCCGCAACGAGGATAAGGAGTTGCGGAAGGAGCTGAAGGGCATCGAGGGCCTGCTCGGCTCCGAACCGCAGCAATGGGCCAAGGTCGGCGAGCAGGTCACCAAGGTCCGCGACATGTTCGGACCCAAGACCCCGCTCGGCAAGCGCCGCACCACCTTTGCCGACGCGCCCGAGCACGATCTGGCCGCAATCGAGGAAGCCTTCGTCGAGCGCGAGCCGTGCACGGTCGTGATCTCCGAGAAGGGCTGGGTGCGGACGCTGAAGGGCCATGTCGAGGATCTCTCGGGTCTCGCCTTCAAGACCGACGACAAGCTCGAGCACTCGTTCTTTGCCGAGACAACGTCCAAGCTGTTGCTGTTTGCCACCAACGGCAAGTTCTACTCGCTTGATGTGGCGAAGCTGCCGGGCGGGCGCGGCCATGGCGAGCCGATCCGCATGTTCATCGATCTCGAGCAGGATGCCGCGATCATCGCGCTGTTCGTCAACAAGGGCGAGCGCAAGTTCCTGATCGCGAGCAGCGAGGGCCAGGGCTTCGTCGTCAAGGAAGAGGACTGCGTCAGCAACACCCGCAAGGGCAAGCAGGTGCTCAATGTGGAGATGCCGAACGAGGCCCGCGCGATCACCACTGTGACCGGCGACACCGTTGCGGTGATCGGCACCAATCACAAGATGGTGCTGTTCGGTCTCGACCAGGTGCCGGAGATGGCACGCGGCCGCGGCGTGCGCTTGCAGAAGTACACCAGCGCGGCGCTGTCCGATGTCGCGGTGTTCGATTCCAAGGTTGGCCTGACCTGGAAGGATTCAGCCGGCCGCGATCACAGCATGACCATGAAGGAACTGGCCGACTGGCGCGGCAGCCGCGCCGACGCCGGCCGGCTCGCCCACGGCCTGCCGAAGTCGAACAAGTTCAATCGCGGCGTGGAGTAAGCCACGCTGTAGTCCGGATGGAGCGAAGCGCAATCCGGGGAGCCTTGGCTTGCGGGCACCGCTCCCGGATTTCGCTTCGCTCCATCCGGGTTACATTTTCGCCGAGCGCGGTGTGATAGTATCCATATTTCACCGCGCTATAACCGTCGTCAATGAGATCAGGCGACGGTTGCCAGGCGAATGGCGCATCATCATCACGATCATGATCCCGACGGTGGTGCTCACGGGCATGCCGGCCACAGCCACGTGCCCGACAGTTTTGGTGCGGCGTTTGCGATTGGCGCGTCGCTGAACACCGCATTCGTCGTCGCTGAACTGATCTTCGGCTATTCCGCTAACTCGCTGGCGCTGGTCTCGGACGCCGTTCACAATTTCTCCGACGTGATCGCCCTGCTGCTGGCCTGGGCTGGGGCATGGCTTGCCGGCAAGCGGCCGACCGATACCCACACCTATGGCTATCGTCGTGCCTCGATCCTGGCCGCGCTTGCCAATGCCGGGCTGCTGCTGATCGCCGTCGGCGGCATCGCGGTCGAGGCGATCAACCGCTTGCGCGAACCGGCCGAGGTGGCGAGCTGGACCGTGGTCTGGGTTGCGGCGCTCGGCATCCTCATCAACGGAGGTACCGCGCTCTTGTTCATGCGCGGCCGCGACACCGACCTCAATGTCCGCGGGGCCTATCTGCACATGGCGGCGGATGCCGCCGTCTCGCTCGGTGTCGTCGTCGCCGCGCTTCTGATCATGACGACCGGCTGGCAGTGGCTCGACCCGACGATCAGTCTCGTCATCGCACTGGTCGTGCTGGTGAGCGGCTGGGAACTCGCGCGCGACAGCGTCAATCTGGCGCTCGATGCGGTGCCGAAGGGCATCGATCTCAAGGCGGTGAGGGACTATCTGTTGACGCTCGAGGGCGTCATCGAGGTTCACGATCTGCACATCTGGGCGATGAGCACGAGCGAGACCGCGCTCACCGCGCACCTGGTTCGCCCCGGCGGCCATGACGATGCGTTCCTGCATCAGGTCTGCGCGGAGCTTTCGCATAGGTTCGACATCCATCACGCGACGCTACAGGTCGAGATCAGTAGCGAGACCTGCCGACTGGCGCCGGCGGAGACGGTGTAGCGGCTCTGGCCTGTGTCGAGGTGCTCGCGGCCCAGCGCCGGAACACCTGGGCGGTTTCCTCGTCCATCGGGAAGAAGCTCTCGATCCGCAGCTCCTGTAGCGTGATGTCCTGAGGAATCCCCAGCGTCGCAATGGTGGTGAACAATTGCAGTTGGACGTTGCCCTTACGGAATCGCATGGGGAGGACTGGATCAGGCGGCGACGTCGCCGGTTGCGCGCCAAGCGCCGCCGCCACACCATTATAAGCGCGCAGGCGTCGGAGTAAGTCCGCAGTGCCAGCGGTGCCGTCGGCGGCAGCATCAGCCTCGACGCTGCGGAGGAAATAGGCGGCAACCTCGGTCCAGTTCGTGAGATGCGGCCGCAACACGTCGGGGGCGACCAGCGCATCGGCAAGATTCACCGGCGCACCGGGAGCCAGCGGCCCGACCAGGAATTCCACCAGTCGTCCAGCACCTGAATTGGCCAACAGCAAATTCCAGTGCCGGTCGACCACGACGGCGGGGAAGGGCTCTTGCTGGGCCAGCATGAAATCCAGCGCGTGACGGACCTGGGAAAGCTCGGGAGCGCCAAGGTCGGTTTGCCGCCAAACCGGCGCGAAGCCGGCTGCGACCAGTAGCGCATTTTGCTGGCGCAGTGGCACATCGAGCGCGGTTGCAAGGCGGATCACCATGTCGCGGCTCGGTGCGGCGCGTCCGAGCTCCAGAAAGCTCAGATGGCGCTGCGAGATGTCCGCGCGTCCGGCGAGCTCGAGCTGCGAATAGCCCTTGCGCTGCCGCCACCCACGCAAGCTCGCGGCGAAATCGTGCTGCTGCGACATGAATACCTGCCAAGTAGTTGCCGAGATGATCTTGCCGGGCAAGATGGCATAAGCCAAATCGAAACGCATCGGGCCTGGCATGAGTGAATGGATCGGCGTTGCGATCGCGTTGATTTCGAGCTGTCTCGGCGGCACGGCGGCGGCGATCACGCGTTATCTTGCCGGTAATGCAGATCCGATCACACTCGCGATCCTGCGCTGGGTCATCGGTTTTCTCTGTGTTCTTCCCGCGGCGCTGCTGCTGCATGCAAAGTGGCCGGGACGTGATGACTCGCTGGCAGTCGCTGCGCTTGGCTTCGCCTTTTTCGGCGTGTTCTTCGTGCTCTACAACATCGCGATATCCTACACGACGGCGGCGCGTGCGAGCCTTGCGCTGGCGACGCTGCCGCTCTCCACCATGGTGGTCGGTGCCGCCCTTCGGGTCGAGCCGTTGACACCACGCAAATCGATCGGTGTCGTGATCGCGGTCCTCGGAGTAGGCGCAGCACTGGCATCCGGGCTATCGGCGGCGCCGGCAGGCGCGTGGCGCGGCGAATTGATCATGGCGGCAGCCGTCTTGTGCATGGCGTTCTATAATGTCTTGTCGCGGCCGTTGATCCGCCGCTCGAGCGCGCTCGGCTTCCTTACCGTCGGCATGGGCACCGGTGCCGTTGCGTTGGTGGTCGTGGGACTGTTCACCGGCAGCGTGGCGACGCTGCGTGATTTTGCGGCGCCGCAATGGATCGCCGGACTTTATCTCGGAGTGGCCGGTGGGGCGCTGGCCTTCATCCTGTGGGTGCTGGCGTTAGAGCGGGCGTCACCAACCCGCGTCGCCAACACCATGACGATCAATCCGGTCGCTGCGGGGTTGCTTGCGACGCAGTTGGTCGGCGAACCGATCACGCCCAATCTGGTGGTCGGTCTAATCGCAGTGTTCGCCGGGATCTGGATCGCAACCTCGGACGCCTGACGGGTATGGCGGTGCCGTCTTGCGACCCTCCTAGTTATCCTCGCGGCGCGGCCGGTGTGGCAACCGGCGATAAAGCAGGTGCCTGTTTCGGCTTCAACGTGCCGGCGTAGAACGACAGGGTGAAGACCAGAATCAGACACACCAGATAGACCGCATAGGACTGCGGCGGCTTGATCGCCCATTGCACAAAGCGTTGGACCGCGGAGTTCGGGCCGGTGTCGTTGTCCATGCCGATTTTGTGCGCCAAAGACCGCGCAAAGGGAAGCGCAAAGCGGGCCCCTTCGAAAAGGTTGCATTCCAGGGAAAACGCCATGCCGCCGGCTTGCATTGCGGCATCCGCAGTCGCATGTGATGGACACCCCGCGCCCCGGCCACGGCCTGGCACGCGGCCACGAGCCTATCTCCCGCACCAATTGACCGGCATAATCCCCCCATGGAACTGACGTCCCGTTTGCGCCTGACGAACTGGCTGGTCAGCCAGGGTCTCAAGGGCTTGCCCGAAAACGATCTGCTGCGCGGCTTCTGCGAGCGCTGCCGCGCCGCGGGCATGCCGCTGTCCCGGGCGATCGTCTTCATCGATACGCTGCATCCAATCTTCGAGGGCCGTGGGTTCCGCTGGAACGACGGCGAAAGCAACGAGGCCGATATCTTCGAATACGGCTCGACGAGCACGGGCGAGGCGAGCCAGACTTGGCGGCGATCGGCCTTCTATCACATGCTCGAGCACGGCCACGATGAGATGGTGATCGATCTCACCGACAGCGGCGCCCTCGATTTCTCGATGGTCGGTGAGCTTGCGGAGAAGGGCCACAAGCATTTCGCTGCCTTCGTACATCGCTTCGGCGAGGCGGGCACGATCGGGGAGATGGATTGCTTCTATTCCTACTACACGACGCGGCATTCGGGCGGGTTCAACGAAAACCACATGGCTGCGCTGCGTGACCTGGTGCCGGTGCTCGGGCTCGCGATCAAGTCGGCTGCCCAGGTCGAGATCGCCCGTACGCTCGGGCGGGTCTACCTTGGACGCGAGACGGCAGAGCAGGTCTTGCGTGGGCGCATGCAGCGCGGTGTCACGGAGAAGATCAGGGCCGTGTTGTGGTACTCCGACGTCCGCGGCTCGACCGCGATCAGCGAGCGCATCGGCCCGGACGAGATCATTCCCTTCCTCAACGATTACGCGCAGGCTTCGATCGACGCGATCCATGACGCCGGCGGCGAGGTCCTCAAGCTGATCGGCGACGGCGTGCTGGCGATGTTCACCAGCGAGAACATGGCAAACGCGAAGCGAGCGGCGCTTCGGGCCGAGCACAAATTCCGCGGCAATATAGATGCGCTGAACGCGCGTCGCGCCTCGGAAGCCAGGCCGACCACCACGGCCTATGTCGGCCTTCATGTCGGCGAGGTCTTCTACGGCAATATCGGCAGCGAGGACCGGCTCGATTTCACGGTGGTCGGACCCGCGGTCAACGAGGTCAGCAGGATTGCCTCGATGTGTGCCTCGGTCGACCGGGAATTGCTGACGTCGACGGCCTTCCGTACCGGTCTCGACGCCGCGGGCCGGAACTATCTGGTCTCGACCGGCCGCTTCGTGCTGCGCGGGATCAGCAATGCGCAGGATCTCTATACGCTCGATCCGGCCGTCGCCGCCGACGAGGTTGTCGGCGGCAAGTACGAGCGCTACCTGGCGAGCTAGGCCTTCTCAGCGTCATTGCGAGCGAAGCGAAGCAATCCACGTCTCCCCTTATGGAGAAATGGATTGCTTCGTCGCTTCGCTCCTCGCAATGACGCTGGGGCCGGGGCTATTCAGCAGCGCGCCGGCTCGCCGACCATGTCGGGCTGCCGCGTCAGTGACACGGCCGGTGACATCAGGATCACCAGCGCCTGCGCGGCGAAGATCGCGGCCGCGAGGTACAGGCAGGCTTCGGCGCCGTAGAGACCGCCGACGATTGCGCCCAGCGCGGAGCCGAGCGGGCGGGCGCCGTAGCTCATGATGTTGATCGCCGAGACCCGGCCGAGCAGGGAGGGTGGCGTCACCGACTGGCGCAGGGTGGTGGTCGAGATCACCCACAGGATCGGGCCGACGCCGAGCAGGAAGAAGCTGAGGCCCGCGAGCAGCGGCGTCGGGGCCCAGGTGGTCAGCGCCATCACGGCGGCTGCGACGAAGCCGGTCACCGGGCCGAGCCCGATCACGGTGCCGAACGCCAGCCGCTTCATCACGCGGGTTGCGAACAGGGCACCGACCACCATGCCGACGCCATACATTGCGAGCGTCGTGCCGACACCGGTCGCGCTGAGTCCGAGATGGCGCACCGCATAGGGCACGAACACGGCGAGCAGCAGGAAGGAGGCCGTGTTGAAGATGAACTGGGTGATGAACACCGGCCGCAGCAGGGCGTGGTGCAACACGAAGGCGGCACCTTCCTTGATGTCCTGCAGCGGATGGCGCTGCGGCGCCGGCGGGCGTGCGGGCTCATAAAGTCCGGCCAGCAGCACGACCGCGATCGCCGACAGTGCCGCGGCGAAGCCAAACGCAGGGGCAGCGCCGACCCAGCCGACCAGCACGCCGCCGAGCGCGGGTCCACTGGCAAAGGCCACGGTGCGTGCCAACTCGATCCGGGCGTTCGCGGCCGGCAATTGCTGCGACGTCACGAGCGACGGCACCAGCGCGGGGGCGGCGACGCTGTAGGCGACGGTGCCACAGACCGCGATGAAGCCGAGCAGAGCGAGCAAGGGCAGGGTCAGGAAGCCGAGCCAGATCGACAGCAGGATGATCGCGAGCGCGGCCGCGCGCAGCGCCTCGGAGCCCGCCATCACCCAGCGCCGCGACACCCGGTCGGCGAGCAGGCCTGCGGGGATGGCGAACAGGATGAAGGGCAGCGTCAGCGCCGTCTGCAGCAGGCCGGTCTGACCCTCGCCGACGCCGAGCAGCAGCACGGCGACGATGGGAGCGGCAGCCAGAGCGATCTGCTCGGCCGATTGCGCGGCGAGGTTGGACCAAGCCAGGCGATTGAACGTGGCTGGCAGGTGTTGCGTATCGGCGGACATGGCAGATTCCTGTGAGACATTCGATCTGGCCATAGTGTGTGGTTGGAGGACGTCCGATCCCACCCGTTTCCCGACAACGCCAAAGCGAAGGCCCGCTGCGCGATAGACCTGCGATGGTTGCGGGCGGCTCCGCGACGTCCCACGGGGTCGCGCCTTCGTGAGTCTAGATGCAGTTGCAAATGAGTTGCATTAAGGGGGCGGTTCGGCCATCTTTATGGGTATGGATGCCCGATCGCCTGAAGTGACCATTGTTTCCGGTTCCCCACCGGCCACCGTCGGCTGGCGCCGGGATGCCGGCCATGCCCGAAGTCTGCCCGAGGTGAATGCGACGGTCGCGGTTCCCAGGAGCGGGTTGTGGTGGCGGCGACTGCTGGCGTTCGCGGGACCGGGCTACCTGGTATCGGTCGGCTACATGGACCCCGGCAACTGGGCCACCGACCTCGCGGGCGGATCCAAGTTCGGCTACACGCTGCTGTCGGTCATCCTGCTTTCGAACCTGATGGCGATCCTGCTGCAGGCGCTGGCGGCACGGCTCGGCATCGCAACCGACCGCGATCTGGCGCAGGCCTGCCGCGCCACCTACTCGCGGCCGGTGAACTTCCTGCTCTGGCTCGCCTGCGAGGCCGCGATCATCGCCTGCGACCTCGCCGAGGTGATCGGCACTGCGATCGCGCTCAAGCTGTTGTTCGGCATTCCCCTGGTCGGTGGTGCGCTGCTTGCGGCGCTCGACGCCTTCCTGCTGCTGCTCCTGATGAACCGCGGCTTCCGCTTCCTGGAGGCCTTCGTGGTCGCGCTGCTGATCGTCATCGCGGTCTGCTTCGCGGTGCAGATCGCGGCCGCCGCGCCGCCGGTGGCCGCCGTGATCGGCGGCTTAATGCCGTCGCGCGAGATCGTCACCAATCCGGAGATGCTCTACATCGCGATCGGGATCATCGGCGCCACCGTGATGCCGCATAATCTCTACCTGCATTCCTCGATCGTGCAGACCCGCGCCTATCCGCGCACCGACGAAGGCCGCCGCGACGCCATCAAGTGGGCGACGCTCGATTCCACCATCGCGCTGATGCTGGCGCTGTTCGTCAACGCCGCGATTCTGGTCCTGGCGGCCGCGACCTTCCACAAGAGCGGTCATTCCGATGTCGCCGAGATCGACCAGGCTTTCGAGCTGCTGTCGCCGCTGCTCGGCCTCGGCATCGCCTCGACGCTGTTTGCGGTGGCCCTGCTCGCATCCGGCCTCAACTCCACGGTGACGGCGACGCTGGCCGGCCAGATCGTGATGCAGGGCTTCCTCGACCTGCGGCTGCCGGACTGGGCGCAGCGGCTGGTGACGCGCGGCATTGCCATCATTCCGGTCATCGGCGTTGCCGCGCTCTATGGCGAGAGCGGCACGGCGCAGCTTCTGGTGCTGAGCCAGGTCGTGCTGTCGATGCAACTGCCGTTTGCGGTGATTCCGCTGGTTCGCTTCGTGTCCGACAAGCGCAAGATGGGCGGGTTCGCGATCTCCGCATCAGTCGCGGCCGCGGCATGGATCGTTGCCGGCCTGATCGTGATCCTGAACGTCAAGCTCTTGATCGATACGTTCTTCGGATAACGAGGATCAGTCCTGCGGCTCCGCCAGCAGTTCGCCGGCGGCGTCGACGCGCAGCCAGCCGCTTGGCGCGAGCCGCTCTTGCGGCAGGAAGCGGCTCTTGTAGTCCATCTTCGTCGACCCCTCGATCCAATAGCCGAGATAGACATAGGGCAGGCCCTGCCGGCGAGCGCGAGCAATATGGTCGAGGATCATGAAGGTGCCGAGCGAGCGGCTTTCCTGCGACGGCTCGAAGAACGAATAAACCATCGACAGCCCGTCGCTGAGCACGTCGGTGAGCGCCACCGCCACCAGCTCGTCGCCACGGCCGGTGATGCCGCTATCGGCGCTGCGCTTGCGATACTCGATGATCCGCGTCTCAACGTGGCTGTCCTCGACCATCATTGCGTAGTCGAGCACCGTCATGTCCGCCATGCCGCCGTTGCGGTGGCGGCGGTCGAGATAGGCGCGGAAGACCGAATATTGCTCGGAGGTCGGCACAGCGCTGCGCTGTTCGCCGACGATGTCGGCGTTCCGGGCGAGCACCTTGCGGAAGTTGCGGGAGGGGCGGAATTCGTTGGCGACCACTCGGACCGAGACGCAGGCCCGGCACTGGTCACAGGCCGGGCGATAGGCGATCGACTGGCTGCGGCGAAAGCCGCCATGGGTCAGCAAGTCGTTGAGATCGCCGGCCTTGTCGCCGACCAGATGCGTGAACACCTTGCGCTCATGCCGGCCCGGCAGATAGGGGCAGGGCGAGGGCGCGGTCAGATAGAACTGCGGAGTATCACGCGAGTGCTGGGTCACGTCGGATCGTCAGGCTCCACACAAAACAGGCAGCCGAATGAACATCGCCCTCCGGAGGCTAGCGGTCAATTGGTTTAAGCGGGCCTAATAGGCCCGCGCGGCCGGCGCCACCGGGGCCCGGACCGAACTGTTGATAATGACGGTTCCCAGGATGATGTCGTGCAGCAGCCGGCGGCGGCCGTTGAACAGACCGACCAGCAGCACCAAGGGCGACAGGAACGAGACCGTCGCCCAGAACAGCACGGCATGGACAGCGCCGAGCACGAAGTAGCCGGGGGCGCCGTACCAGGTACGCAGTTCCAGATCCATCATGCGCATGCCGATGGTGGCCGAATGGGGGCCGCCGATCGAGGCGCCGTAATAGACGATCGCCCAGATGATCGAGGCCGGCGACACCAGCCAGAACAACGCCCAGCCAAGGCCGAGCGTGACGATGCCGAAAATCGCGATGAACAGCACCGCGAGGATCACCGGCACCGCGAGCACGAGAAGATCGATCAGGAACGCGAACACGCGTCGGGTCAGCACGCCGCGGAACAGTTCCGGCTGCGTCCAGGGATCGAACGCATGCGGCGGAACGCCGCCGTCGTTGCGCCAGGTGCCACCGTCATTGCCGTAGGACATGACCAACCTCCAATGAGAGTCCCGCCGAGGAGATGGGAAGCTACGCCGGACCTGCCAAGGGGGCAGGGGCAAATGGCGAATGGTGAATAGCGAATAGGGAACGCGTTTCCACTCGCTACTCCCCCACTTGCTACTCCTCAGCGCTCCGCCTTGATCTTCTCTGCTGCCTGCGGCGCGAAATAGGTCAGGATGCCGTCGGCACCGGCGCGCTTGAAACCGACCAGGCTCTCCATCATCGCGCGCTCGCCGTCGATCCAGCCATTGGCGGCGGCGCCGGCGATCATCGCGTACTCGCCGGACACTTGATACACGAAGGTCGGCATCGCGAACGTGTCCTTCACGCGGCGTACGATGTCGAGATACGGCATGCCCGGCTTCACCATCACCATGTCGGCGCCTTCGGCGATGTCGAGCTCGACCTCGCGCAGCGCCTCGTTGGAATTGCCGCAGTCCATCTGATAGGTGCGCTTGTCGCCGGTCAGCGTCTTCGCCGAGCCGATCGCGTCGCGGAACGGGCCGTAGAAGGCCGAGGCGTATTTCGCGGCGTAGGACATGATCTGCACGTCGCCGAAGCCATTGTCGTCAAGCGCCTCGCGGATCGCGCCGACGCGGCCGTCCATCATGTCGGAGGGCGCGATTACGTCGCAGCCGGCCTCGGCCTGCGTCAGTGCTTGCTTCACCAGCACCGCAACCGTCTCATCGTTGAGGATCTTGCCGTCGGCGATCAGCCCGTCATGGCCATGGCTGGTGAACGGATCGAGTGCGACGTCGCAGAGCACGCCGATGTCGGGAAATTCCGTCTTGATCGCGCGCACCGCCTGGCAAACGAGGTTGTTGGGGTTGAGCGCCTCCGAGCCCTGCTCGTCGCGCAGAGACGGTTCGGTAAAGGGGAACAGCGCGATGCAGGGGATGTTGAGCTTGGCGGCGCGCTCGGCGTCGCGGACGATCTGGTCGACGGTGAGCCGTTCGACGCCGGGCATCGAGGCAACGGGAGTGCGCGCGTTGCGGCCGTCGACCACGAACATCGGCCAGATCAGGTCGTCGGTCGTCAGCACGTTCTCGCGCACCAGGCGCCGCGCCCATTCCGACTTGCGGTTGCGGCGCATGCGGATCGCGAGGTCGAGCGACGGCGAGGCAAGGGTGTCGGCCTGGCGCCGCGGCGCGTCGCGCAGTTCGATCGGGCGCCCGAATTTGATCGCCATGTCTTAGGTCTCCTCAACGGCGGGTTAGGCCGGATCTGATATAAGTCCATTTCTAGCATCTTTCAGGGGGCGCCGTCATTGCGCCCTTGGCATTGCGTCCTGACGCCCTCGATTTGCCGCAACGGCAATTGATTTTGCGGTGACGGCGGGCCAAGACTGCCGCCATGAACCCCAATTTGCAGCCCTTGCGCAGCGATTCGCATGTCTGACACTTCTGCGCGCGACCAGTCGCGGGACAACGCCATGACGGTCGGCGGAATCTCCTCTGACCGTATCGAGCCGGATGAGAATGCGTGGACGCGCCGCCTCGTCATCTTCCTGCGCATCATGGCGGTCGTGTCGATCGCCAAGGGTCTTTATCACTGGGCTCAGGTGACCGGCTTCGTCGGTGGCGAGGAGGAGGCCTTCGAGAACCAGTCCTGGGCCTGGCAGACCGCGACGGTCTATTTCGCCGTGATTGAGCTCGTCGCCGCGGTCGGACTATGGCTTGCGACGCCCTGGGGTGCCGTGGTGTGGCTGACCACCGTGGTGTCGATGGCGGTGATCGAGCTGATGTTTCCGGCGATCTATGGCGGCAGCCTGATGGTGGTCGGGTTCGAGGCGGTGATGCTCGCCGCCTATCTTGCGCTCGCCTGGATGGCAGCGCGTGAACGGCCGCCGTAGCGCGGCACACGCCGCCACGACGCGCATCGCATGCACAATCCATCACGCGATCCCATAAGATTTTTCGAGATTTTTTCCGGTAACCGTTCGGTGACTGTAAAGGGTTCCCTCACACCTGTTACGTCACCGTTTCGAATTCAGACGAAGCTGTTTCCGAATGCGACAGGGCAGGCAGACGAAGCGTGAACAAAGGGCTCTCCACCGTCAATGAAAAGTTGCCGAAAGTCCTTGATCTACGGGCTTAATCCGCGATTCACTGTCTTAAATTCATGATCTCTTTATTGTCTTATTTAAGCTGATCTTCAAACGGCCCCCTTACGTTGCACCTATCAGGCGGGACACAAGTTTCGTCGAATAAGTCGATAAAAGCGACAACAGGGGAAGTGTCATGATCAAAGCCGTTGCGACAACGGCGGTGGAAGCCGCTGATCGCGCTACCGGTCAATCGCCGGTGCAGCCGCTCTATCTCGAAGCACTGACTTTGGTGGAGCGGCTGCATCGCCGGCTCCTCGATGTCATCAAGGACGAGTTCGACCGCCGCGGCCGCGCCGACATCAACTCGGTGCAGGCGCTGCTCCTCTACAACATCGGTGATAAGGAGCTGACCGCTGGCGAGCTGCGCACCCGTGGCTACTATCTCGGCTCCAACGTCTCCTACAATCTGAAGAAGCTCGTCGAGCTCGGCTTCCTCGATCATCAGCGCTCGCGCGTCGATCGCCGCTCGGTTCGAATTCGCTTGACTGCGCAGGGCCAGGAGGTCCGCCGCATCGTCGACGCGCTCTATCAGAAGCACGTCAAGACAGTGGAGCAGGTCGGCGGCATCTCGAACGAAGAGTTCGCAAGCCTCAACAAGTCGCTGCACCGTCTCGAGCGGTTCTGGACCGACCAGATCCTCTATCGCCTCTAAGCCCCATCTTTCCCGCCTGACGGCCAAGCCGGCCAATCCAGAAGACCGGCAGCCATCCTCCAGACACGCATCGGCCATGCCCGGCCGGTGCGTTTTGTCATGCTGCATCTGCGAAAAAAAAGCGCGTCGACGAGGAACCAAGTCCGTCCTTACGGCTTATTGTCAGCCCAATGGAGACTGGGGATATGGTGGTCGAGCGCGAGATGCAGATCGTGTTGAACGTCGAGGTCGTCGGTGACGCCTACGCGATCGCATCGAACTATCTGCGCAAATCCGGCGCCATTCCCGACACATTCGTCACCAACGAGCGCCTGCTCGGCATCATCGTGACGCTGTTCCAGCGCGGTGAGCTCAACAGGATCCGCCTCGCCAACAAGGCGATCGCGCAATTTGAGGCCGAGACGCTGGTCGTCGCTTGAGCGTTAACCCGGAGACATCAATGGAAGCCGCCATCGATCGCATCATGCTGACCTACGATCTGCTGCTCAATCGCACGGCCGCAGCGAGCGACGAAGCGCGCGCCAAGGTGACCGAGTACGTGCGGACGCTGTTCGAGGCCGGCGAGACCGACCCGCATCGGTTGACCGTCTGCGGTTTGACCTATCTGCGGCAGCTCGACGGCAGCGCGGACCATGTGAAGGCCGGGTATACCGGGCTGTAGGCCTCTCGCTCCCGTCATTGCGAGACGCATCGGCGTGCTCGCGCAATGACGCGACGCAGATTCCGATTCAACTGTCAAACAGCCTGGCGGCGTCGTCACCCGCGAAGGCGGGTGACCCAGTATTCCAGAGACGTTGGGGCTTGAGCCGAGAGGCCGCGGCGTACTGGATGCCCGCCTGCGCGGGCATGACGATCGAGAAGAAAGTGAATCTGCGTTCTCGCGACATGAATTGCCCGAGCTTTGCATCTTCGCTTCGCCCTCATCAGGTAGAGATGCAACACCCGCAGACGGCGCCTTGGATGCGGTATGATATTCGTATTGTATCGTCATACAGGTGCGGCTAGCGTCCAGGCGCCGGGCAAATCGAACTGCAGAGATCCAGCGGGGATCGCTGGTGACCGGCGATGGCGGGCGTGCATTGATCTTAGGACTGTTCGACGACGAAGCGGCCGATGCCAAGGCGAAGGCGTATTGTCTCGGTGCGCTGCTGGTCCTGGTGAACGTCGCGGTCTGGCTTTGGGCCTATCTCAGCTTTCGCGATTATCCGCTGCTGCTTGGAACGGCATCGCTCGCCTACACGCTCGGGCTTCGTCACGCCGTCGACCCCGACCATATCGCGGCGATCGACAACGTCACGCGCAAGCTCATACAGGACGGCAAGCGGCCGCTCGGCGTCGGCCTGTTCTTCGCGATGGGCCATTCGACGGTGGTGATCGCGGCCTCCTTGCTGGTTGCGATCTCGGTTGGCGCCCTCGAAGCCAGGTTCGAGGGCTTCAAGGCGTTCGGCGGCGTGATCGGGACCGGGGTGTCCGCCGTCTTCCTGCTGGTGATCGCCCTGATCAATACGATGATCCTGATCTCGGTCTTTCGCGCCTTTCAGGCGTCCCGCCGCGGCGATCACGCCACCGAGCAGGAGCTTCACGAGCTGCTGCAACAGCGCGGCTTCTTTGCCCGCATGCTGCGCTCGCTGTTCGCGTTGATCACCAGGAGCTGGCAGATGTATCCGCTCGGTTTTCTGTTCGGCCTGGGATTCGACACCGCGAGCGAGATCGGCCTGATCGGAATTTCCGCCGCGCAGGGCTCCGCCGGCTTGCCGGTGTGGTCGATCCTGGTGTTTCCGGCGCTGTTCACCGCCGGCATGTCGCTGATCGACACCGCCGACGGCATCATCATGGTTCAGGCCTATGGCTGGGCGTTCCGGCAGCCCGTGCGCAAGCTCTACTACAATCTGACCATGACGCTGATCTCGATCATCGTTGCGCTCTTGATCGGCGGCATCGAGGCGCTCGGTCTGATCGCGAGCAAGCTCGATCTTCAAGGACCGTTCTGGGAACTCGTCGGCAAGATTAGCGACGATTTCAGCCTGCTCGGATATCTCATCGTGGCCGTGTTCATCGCTGCGTGGTTGATCTCGGTGCTGGTGTATCGGCTCGGCCGGTTCGACGAGATCAAGCAGCAAGGAAGTGTGGTCGAGACGCCGACATCGTGAGAGATCGGCGTTGCCCGCGAAGGGTTGGTCGCCGCGCAATCCGCTGAGAACAGAGAGGCGCACGGCCAACTGAGCGGCTGCGATCCGCCTGATTCGGCACACCGCCTATCATCGAACCACGTGCCCGGCAGTGCGACGATTTGCTGCATGCGGTTCTCGCGCCGGTCGGCTTGCCGAAGCCTGTGTCGAATGGTCGCTAGGGCACGCGACACCGGCAAGCGATTCCTTCAAACAGCGTCCGCTTTCCGACTGACGTGCGACCACGTGACAGGTGCGGCGAGTGATCGATCGGCCGCTCCGACAATCAGGAGGAGCCCAATGATGCCGTCCCGCATGCGCCTGCTCGGCGCGATCGTCGCACTGATGCTCGGAGTGAGCCATACGGCGAGCGCGCAGCAGCTCGAGCTCAAGCTGATGGCACCGGCGGCGCCCGGCGGCGGATGGGATCAGACCGCGCGATCGATGCAGCAGGCGCTCGTCGCCTCCGGCGTCGCGCGCAGCGTCCAGGTGACGAACGTTCCCGGTGCCGGCGGCAGCGTCGGCATCGCGCAATTCGTCAACGGCGCCAAGGGCGACGGCAACCAGATGATGGTGAACGGCTTCGTGATGGTCGGGGCGCTCGCCATGAACAAGTCGCCGGTCACGCTCGATCAGGTGACGCCGATCGCGCGCCTCACAGAAGAAATCCAGGTCATCGTCGTGCCGGCGAATTCGCCGATTAAGACGGCGCAGGATCTTGCGGCCGCCGTCAAGGCCGATATCGCCAAGGTCACCTTTGCCGGCGGCTCGGCCGGGGGTGTCGACCATGTGATGGCCGCGCTGTTCGCCGGCGCGGTCGGCGCCGACGCGAAGAAGATCAACTACATTCCGTTTTCCGGCGGCGGAGAATCGCTCGCCGCCATTCTCGGCGGCAAGGTCACCGCAGGCATCTCGGGACTGAGCGAGTACGAGGGCCAGATCAAGGCCGGCAAGCTGCGGGCGCTCGGCGTGACCTCGGAGAAGCGTCTGTCCGGCGTCGACATCCCGACCTTCAAGGAGCAGGGCATCGATCTGGTGCTGGCCAATTGGCGCTCGGTGGTCGCGCCGCCCGGCATCACGCCGGAGCAACGCAAGACGTTGAGCGACGCCGTGGAGAAGATGGTGAAGTCCGCCGCGTGGAAGGAGATCCTGAAGCAGAAGGGCTGGGATGACGCCTATCTCGGCGGCGACGCGTTCGCGGAGTTCCTGAAGAAGGAGACCGCGCGCGTCACCGACGTGCTGAAGTCCGTCGGCCTCGTGAAGTCATGACGCCGGACGGTGCTTCCGGCGGCGGGCAGAGGCGGCGTGTCGATCGTGCGGGACTTGTCATCGCAGCGGCGCTTGCCGCGCTCGCTGCGGTGCTGGTCTGGGATGCGAGCAAGCTGCCGTCCACAACGATGTACGGAATGGGGCCCGAGGCGATGCCGGTCGTCATCGCCGTCGGCCTCGTCATGCTCGCCATCGGCAATCTGATCGATGCGTTGCGCGGCAACCTGCCGCCGCGCGAGAGCGCCGATCCCAGGCCGGTGTGGTTGATCATCGCCGGGCTTGCACTCTTGATCGCGATCATCGGCTTCGGCGGCGGCTTCATCCTCGCCACCTCGGCACTGTTCGTCACCACCTCGGCTGCATTCGGCCGGCGTGCCATCCTGGCTGACAGCGTGATCGCACTCGTCATGACCACCCTGATCTATCTCGCGTTCGACAAGCTGTTGACGCTGAGCCTTCCTGCCGGCCCGCTGGAGCGATTGCTGTGATGGATACCTTCGCCGCGCTGGCGCATGGCATGGCAGTTGCCGTCCAGCCGATGAATCTGCTCTATGCGCTGATCGGTGTGTTCCTCGGCACCGCGGTCGGCGTGTTGCCGGGCATCGGTCCGGCGCTGACGGTCGCCTTGCTGTTGCCGGTGACTTACAAGCTCGATCCCGGCGGCTCGCTGATCATGTTCGCCGGCATCTATTACGGCGGCATGTATGGCGGCTCGACCACCGCGATCCTGATCAACACGCCGGGCGAGAGCGCGTCGATGGCGACCGCGCTCGAGGGCAACAAGATGGCGAAGGCCGGCCGCGGAGGTCCGGCACTTGCGACCTCGGCGATCGGCTCGTTCGTGGCAGGCACCATCGCCACCATCGGTCTCGCCTTCCTGGCGCCCTGGCTGGTCGATGTCGCGGTCCGCTTCGGGCCAGAGGATTACTTCGCGCTGATGTGCGTTGCCTTCGTCACGGTCTCGGCGACCTTCGGCGACTCGCCGGTTCGCGGATTGACCAGCCTGTTCATCGGCCTGACGCTCGGGCTTGTCGGCATCGACAAGCTCACCGGTCAGGCGCGGCTTGCCTTCGGCATCCCTGAACTGCTCGACGGCGTCGAAGTGACGACGCTCGCGGTCGGCCTGTTCGCGGTGGGGGAGGCGCTTTATGTCGCCTCGCGCCGTCATCATACCGAGGAGAAGCTCGAGCCGGTGCGCGGCTCGCTGTGGATGACGCGCGAGGACTGGCGGCGGTCGTGGAGGCCATGGCTGCGCGGCACGCTGTTCGGTTTCCCGATCGGTGCGCTGCCCGCCGGCGGCGCCGAGATCCCGACCTTCCTGTCCTATTCCACCGAACGGCGGCTCACAAAGCATCCGGAGGAATTCGGTAAAGGTGCGATCGAAGGCGTCGCCGGCCCCGAAGCCGCCAACAACGCCTCCGCCGCCGGCACGCTGGTGCCGCTGTTGACGCTGGGGCTGCCGACCTCGGCGACCGCGGCGATGATGCTCGCAGGCTTCCAGCAATACGGCCTGAACCCTGGACCGCTCTTATTCGCCGAGCGGCCCGATCTGGTGTGGGGACTGATCGCGAGCCTGTTCATCGCCAACGGCATGCTGCTGGTGCTCAATCTGCCGCTGGTCGGCCTGTGGGTGCGGCTGCTCGCGATCCCGCAACCCTGGCTCTACGCCGGCATCCTGGTGTTCGCGACCATGGGCACCATCGCCGCCAAACCGTCGGTGGTCGAACTGTCGATGCTGGCGGCGTTCGGCGTGATGGGCTTTGCGATGCGCCGGTTCGATTTTCCGATCGCGCCCGTCGTTATCGGCCTCATCCTTGGGCCGATCGCCGAGAGCCAGTTGCGCCGTGCGCTGGCGATCAGCCTCGGCGATCCCCTGGTGCTGCTGCAAAGCCCGATGTCGGCGACGCTGCTCGCGATCGCGCTGATCGCGCTGCTGGCGCCGTTCGTGCTGAAGGGGCTGGGACGGTTCAAGGCCAACGAAGATTAAGCTGTGACCCCATCAATCGACCGGGCGGACGGTTTTGCCGGAGTCCGCTGGGCGCCGAGGCCGTGTAGCCTATTTTACGCATGCTGCGCGCGATGCGTCGATCAAGCCAAACGTTTGCGTGATCCGGAAATATCCAGAGTCCAATCCCGGTCTTCCATTCAGCAACGCACATGCCTCCGCCCCCGCGAGGCTCAATCAAGGCGGCTGAACAATGAAGATCGCATACCTTCTGGCGGCATTACTGCTGGTGCCATTTCTCGCGACGCAAGCCACGGCTCATGTGCAAACTGACAAAAGTCGCACTATCACGCGCATCGCCAAGCGACCGATCATTGGCGGTCGACTGCAAGGGGCTGGGATCGTAGGTCGTCAGATCGCGGCCCCGCCATGGAGTGCTGCCTGCATGAACGACCAAGGCCCGCAACAATGCGACGAGCCGATGTGGGTCTATGGGAGCCCCGACTATGTCGCGCAATTCAAGAATGCATTCTGACGTTGATCCGCGCGCTCAGGAAGCCGCCGCTCGACGCTACCTGTCGCGCCGGTTCGCGAGCTGGCTCGCGCGTCGCTGCTATCGCCAGAGGCCGAGCGAGGCCCACTTCGATTCCGGGATCGTGCCGCCGATCTTGTAGTGCAGGCTCGTTACGTGCAGGTGGTCGGGCGTGCCCTGGCAGACGTAGGATAATCCGTACCATCGGCCGTTGCTGCGGAACGCGCCGCCCGTCGCCGTGATCGTGTCGCCAGCGTGCGAGGGACGCGAGGTGACGTCCGACTTCGCCCGATCGGCCTCCTTTCCGGTGTCGCGGTCGATGCGGGACATCACGGCGTAGTCGCAGACCTGCTCTAGTCTCGTTTGCGGCTCGAGCCTGCGCAGGCTGTCGAGGAAGCGTTGGTCTTGGGCAAAAGCGGGCGTGGACAGCGCGAGCAGCGCCGTCAGGTAGATCAGTCTCAATTGTGCCTCGCTGTCGAGAGGAGGGAATCGACGGGTCCGCGTGATATACAAAAACACGCACGCCCATCAATCATCGGCGCACGTCGTCGGCGGTATCGCCGTGTGCAAGTCGCGCACGATTGCGCGAGCCGGGGCTCACGCCGGCGAGGTCTTCTTTTTCTTGTTCTGCTTGATGACCTTGGCTTGCGCGCGAAACGCTGTCGCGAGCGCCTTCAGCTCCCTGGTCACGATTTCATCGGCAGTCGCCTTTGCCGCGACTTCGGCCCTCCGGGCTTGCCTCTTGAGTTCTTTGGTCGTCTTGCTCATGACCCAGATCGCGGACCACAGCCGCGCTCCCTGCCGCAAATCCAGCCACCGCATGCGTGCTGTACGTCGCCGACGCGGCTGGCGTTTCACGCCGCTCGACCAAATAATGACGTGATGGACCCCGCAAAGGATCCATCGGCGAATTCCGATCGGCTCTATCGTACGGCGTTGCCGGTGATGTAACGCCGGCGGCGGCCTTTCAGATATCCCGGGGCCGGGCATCTGTTCCGCCGGTTTCGCCGCCGTCCGCGCCGGGCGGCGAGGGAAACCAGTCCCCGGGTCGATCTGGCGGATCCCCGCCGTCCCCACCATATCTGGCATAATCGGCGGTGGGGGACCGCAACCGCTTGGCCATTTTGGGCCGATGTGGTATCGCTCTGCGACCAGCTTCGACCGCCACTCGTGACCGTCCGCATCCTGCGTAAAGGCTTGCGGCGGTGGAGATATTTCGCCGATGACCTCTTCGCCCAAAACTGCTTCCGCGCCCGACTCCTTCTTCACGGCCGGTCTTGCCGAGGCCGATCCCGAGATCGCAGCCGCGATCAAGGGTGAGCTTGGGCGCCAGCGCCATGAGATCGAGCTGATCGCCTCGGAGAACATCGTCAGCCGGGCGGTCCTGGAAGCACAGGGCTCGGTGATGACCAACAAATACGCCGAGGGCTATCCGGGCGCGCGCTACTATGGCGGTTGCGAGTGGGTCGACGTCGCCGAGAACCTGGCGATCGATCGCGCCAAGAGGCTGTTCGGCGCCCAGTTCGCCAACGTCCAACCCAATTCCGGCAGCCAGATGAACCAGGCGGTGTTCCTGGCCCTGCTGCAGCCCGGCGACACCTTCATGGGCCTCGATCTCGCCGCCGGCGGCCACCTCACTCATGGCTCGCCGGTCAACATGTCCGGCAAGTGGTTCAAGGCCGCGCACTACACCGTGCGGCGCGAGGACCAGATCATCGACATGGACGCGGTGCAAAAGCAGGCCGAGGAGGTTAAGCCGAAGCTGATCATCGCCGGCGGCTCGGCCTATTCGCGCGCCTGGGATTTCAAGCGCTTCCGCGAGATCGCCGATAGCGTCGGCGCCTATCTCCTGGTCGACATGGCGCATTTCGCGGGCCTCGTCGCCGGCGGCGTGCATGCTTCGCCGGTGCCGCACGCCCACGTCACCACGACCACGACGCACAAGTCGCTGCGGGGGCCGCGCGGCGGCCTGATCCTCACCAATGACGAGACGCTCGCCAAGAAGCTGAATTCGGCGATCTTCCCGGGCCTGCAGGGCGGCCCGCTGATGCACGTCATCGCCGCCAAGGCGGTCGCGTTCGGCGAGGCGCTGCGGCCGGACTTCAAGGTCTACGCCAGGAACGTGGTCGAGAACGCCAAGGCGCTGGCGGAGACGCTGCGTGGCCACGGCCTCGACATCGTGTCCGGCGGCACCGACAACCATCTGATGCTGGTCGACCTGCGTCCGAAGGGACTGAAGGGCAACGTCTCGGAGAAGGCGCTGGTGCGCGCCGCCATCACCTGCAACAAGAACGGCATCCCGTTCGATCCCGAGAAGCCGTTCGTCACCTCCGGCCTGCGGCTCGGCACCCCGGCGGCGACCACGCGCGGGTTCGGCGTCGCCGAGTTCAAGCAGGTCGGCGGCATGATTGCCGAGGTGCTGAATGCGCTCGCGCAGTCGCCCGACGGCAAGGCGCCGCTGGTCGAGGCCGCGATCAAGGAGCGCGTCAAGGCGCTGACCGATCGCTTCCCGATCTATCAGTAAGGTATCGCTCTCCAAGGGGCTCCGTCGGATGCGCTGTCCGAGCTGCAACAGTCTTGATACGCAGGTCAAGGACTCGCGTCCGACCGAGGACTCCGCCGTGATCCGCCGGCGGCGCGTCTGCATGGCCTGCAACTTCCGCTTCACGACATTCGAGCGGGTGCAGCTCCGCGAACTCACCGTGATCAAGCGCAACGGCCGCCGCGTGCCGTTCGATCGCGACAAGTTGGTGCGCTCGCTGCAGATATCCCTGCGCAAGCGCCCGGTGGATTCCGAGCGGCTGGAGAAGACGGTGTCGGCGATCGTGCGCGAGCTCGAAAGCGGCGGCGAAGCCGAAGTGTCCTCGGAGGCGATCGGCGAGATCGTGATGGAGCATCTGCGCCAGCTCGACGATGTCGCCTATGTGCGGTTCGCCTCGGTCTATCGCAATTTCCGCGAGGCCAAGGACTTCGAGATCGTGCTCGGCGAGCTGCACGGCGAGGACGACCCGCAGGTCGCGACGCTGCGAAAATGATCTTCCGCATTCTGGAAGATCAGCTCGCGCAAAAATCCAGAGACGCGAAGGCTGCCGATCTACGTTTCATGCAGCTCGCGCTCGCGCTCGGCCGGCGCGGACTGGGGCGGACCTGGCCCAACCCGGCGGTCGGCGCCGTGATCGTCAAGGACGGCGTGATCGTCGGCCGCGGCTGGACCCAACCAGGCGGGCGTCCGCATGCGGAGGTGGAGGCGCTCAGGCGCGCCGGTCCCGCCGCCCGTGGCGCCACGCTCTATGTGACGCTCGAGCCCTGTTCGCATTTCGGCCGCTCGCCACCCTGTGCCGACGCCGTCGTCGCGGCGGGGGTTGCCCGCGTGGTCTCGGCGATCGAGGATCCCAATCCGGAGGTCGCCGGGCAGGGCCACGCCAGGCTGCGCGCCGCCGGCATCGCCGTCGATGTCGGGTTGTGTGCGACGGAGGCCGCGCTCGACCATGCCGGGCACTTCCGCCGCGTCCGTGATGGCCGCCCACACGTGATCCTCAAGCTCGCGCTGTCGGCCGATGACATGATCGCCGCCGCCGGCAACCGGCCGGTCGCGATATCAGGCGATGCGGCACGGACCCGTGTGCATCTGTTGCGCGCGCAGAGCGATGCGATCCTGGTCGGGATCGGCACGGTGCTGGCGGACGATCCATTGCTCACCTGCCGGCTGCCGGGCATGGCGTCGCGCTCGCCGGTCCGCGTCGTGCTGGACCGCGCCTTGCGGACGCCGGGCGACAGCCGCCTGGTGCATTCCGCGCGCGAGACCCCGCTCTGGGTGATGACATCGGACATGGCGGAAGCGCCCGCCGCGGTGAAGCTCGGTGCCGCCGGCGCGCAGGTGATCCGCGTCGCCTCGACGGCGATGCCGCCCGGGCTCGATTTGCCGGCCGTGCTCCATACGCTGGCGGAGAAGGGGATCACGCGGCTGATGGTCGAGGGTGGGGCACGGGTTGCATCGTCTTTCGTCGCTGCCGGCCTCGTCGACGAAATCTGGCTGTTGCGCGGGCCTGAGAGCATCGGCGCCGACGGCGTTCCCGCGTTGGACGCATTGCCGCTCGCCGCAATCACGCAGTCGCCGTCGTTCAGGCTTCGTGCTAGCGAGGCGCTCGGCAAAGACAGTCTTGATATCTACGAGCGTGCGTAATGTTTACCGGAATTGTCACCGATGTCGGTGAAATCACCCATCTGAAGCAGGTGGCGCAGGGGCAACTGCACCGGATGCGGATCGCCTGCGACTACGACCAGACCACGATCGCCGACGGCGCCTCGATCGCCTGCAACGGCGTCTGTCTCACGGTGGTCGCCTCCGGCACCACCGGCGGCAAGACCTGGTTCGACGTCGATGCCGCAGCCGAGACGCTCGGCATGACCACGGCGAAGGGCTGGGTCGAGGGAACCCGGCTCAACCTCGAGCGCGCGCTCAAGATCGGCGACGAGCTCGGCGGCCACATCGTGGCCGGCCACGCCGACGGCGTCGCGACCATCGTCAGGCGCGACGATCTGCCCGACATGGCCCGTTTCGAGCTGAAAACCACCCGTGAGCTCGCGCGGTTCATCGCGGCCAAGGGCTCGGTGACACTGGACGGCGTGTCGCTGACGGTGAATACGGTCGATGACGTGACCTTTTCGGTGCTGATCATCCCGCATACGCTGGAGGTCACCACCCTGAGCGGCTGGAAGGCCGGCAGCGAGGTCAATATCGAGGTCGACCTGATGGCCCGCTACGCGGCGCGGCTGTCGGAGATGAAGTGACGGCGGAGCGGTCATTCCGCTTCGGACCATCCCGGAATGACGACCTCTAACATTGATGCTTGGCTTGGCTACCACTGGCGACTACATACCGCGCCGGTACCAGAATGAAACGGATTGAAGAATGGCTGACGCGCGGCGCGCACCCCTGAAGGACCAGACCGACATATCAGGCGCCCGCGCGCTGATCGTCGAGGCGCGGTTCTATGACGACATCCAGGATGCGCTGCTGGAGGGCGCGGTGGCCGAGCTGAAGGCGGCCGGCGTGACCTATGACGTGATCACGGTGCCGGGCGCGCTGGAGATTCCGGCCGCGATCGCGATTGCGATCGATGCGGCGGAATCGGGCGGCAAGCCGTATGATGCGGCCATTGCGCTCGGCTGCGTGGTGCGCGGCGACACCATCCATTTTGAGATCGTGTCGAACGAGTCCTCGCGCGGACTGATGGATCTGGCGGTCAGCCGGAAATTCCCGGTCGGCAACGGCATCCTGACCGTCAACACCGAGGCGCAGGCCTGGGCACGGGCGCGTGCCAGCGAATTGAACAAGGGCGGCGACGCGGCGCGCGCGGCGCTTGCGATGCTGCGCATCAAACGCCGTCTGGCAAAGGCCTGACCATGGCAGAGAGCAAGAAGCCGGCGAAAGGTCCCGACAGGAAAGCCAACCGGCGCGGTGCCGCGCGGCTCGCGGCAGTGCAGGCACTGTACCAGATGGATATCGCCGGCGCCGGCCTCAACGACATCTTCGCCGAGTTCGAGAGCCACTGGCTCGGCAACGAGGTCGAGGGTGAGAAATACCTGCCGGCCGAGGCTGCATTCTTCCGCGACGTCGTCTCCGGTGTGGTACGCGACCAGGCGAGGCTCGATCCCTTGATCGACGACGCGCTGTCGAAGGGTTGGCCGCTGAAGCGGATCGACGCGATCCTGCGTGCCGTGCTGCGCGCCGGCTCCTACGAGCTCGAGCATCGCAAGGACGTGCCGGGCCGTGTCGTCGTCTCCGAATATGTCGACGTCGCCCATGCCTTTGTCGAAAAGGACGAGACCGGCATGGTGAACGCCGTGCTCGACCAGATCGCGCGCCAGTTCCGCAGCGATGAGTTTGTGCGGGGGTGAGCCATGTGCTGAGCTGTCATCACCCGCGCATACGGGTGATCCAGTACGCCGCGGCAGCAGCCATCGGCCACCGATGCCGCGGCGTACTGGATCGCCCGGTCAAGCCGGGCGATGACGGACGAGGGTGAGGCGCGCACCATGGCAGATCGTCAGAGTAGTCCATCCGGCGAAGACAGCCTCATCGCGCGCTATTTCAAGCCGCTCGTGACCGATCCCGGCGCGTTCAATCTCGACGACGACGCCGGCGCGCTGAAGGCGGGCGGCGAGGAGATCGTGGTCACGACGGATGCGATTGTCGAGGGTGTGCATTTCCTCGCCGGCGATCCGCCCGATACGCTGGCGCGCAAGGCGCTGCGGGTGAACCTGTCCGACATTGCGGCCAAGGGCGCCGTGCCCGCGGGCTTCGTGCTGACGGTGGCGCTACGCGGGGTCGAGGAGGCCTGGCTGAAGCCGTTCGCGGCTGCGCTCGGCGAAGACGCCGCGCAGTACGGTTGCCCGCTGCTGGGCGGCGACACCGTGTCGACGCCGGGACCGTTGATGATCTCGATCACGGCGTTCGGGCGGGTGCCTGATGGCCGCATGGTGCACCGTTCCGGTGCAAAGGCCGGCGATCGTGTGTTCGTCACCGGAACGATCGGCGATGCCGCGCTCGGCCTCGACGTGTTGCGGGGCGGTCCGGTCGCCGCGGCGCTTGCTGAGGATGCCGCCGCCAGGGATTGGCTCGCCTCCCGGTATCGTATCCCGCAGCCACGCAACGCGCTGGCGTTGGCAGTGCGCGAGCATGCCAGCGCCGCGATGGATGTATCGGACGGGCTGGCGGGGGACCTCGCCAAGCTGTGTGCAGCGTCGGGCGTGTCGGCCGACATCGAGCTGCCGCGCATCCCGCACTCCCGGGCTGTCGCACCGCTGCTTGCGGACGGCACGGTCGGCGTCGAGGCGTTGATCGCTGGCGGCGACGACTACGAAATTCTCTGCGCCGTGCCCGAGGACCGCGCCGACGCCTTTGCGCTGGCGGCGCAGGGCGCAGGCGTCGCTGTCGCCGCCATCGGTCGGATCGTCAGTGGCCGCGTCGGTCCGCGTTTCCTCGACGGACAGGGCAGGGAACTGACTCTGGAGCGGCTGTCCTACAGCCATTTCTAGTACACCCGGCCGCAAGCCGCGACTTTCCTCCTAAAGAGCTGCCAATATCGGCGTTTTCGGCCCCAGGTGCCGTTGCGCGGGGTTAACGATTTTGGCAAGGTCTCGCCCGATTTGAGGACATGCCTCTCTTGGGGAGGGATGATCCTCGCAAAATAAGCGCCAGCAAAAAAGGCGCGGGGGTTACATCAAGGATCTGAGGCAACATTCAATGACAGCATTATGGTTGATTGTGCTCTGCGGGGCGCTTTCCGTCGTCTACGCGATCTGGGCGACGTCGTCGGTCTTGAACGCGGATGCAGGCAGTCCGCGCATGCAGGAGATCGCAGGCGCCGTGCGTGAGGGGGCCCAGGCCTACCTGCGCCGCCAGTACACCACGATCGGCATGGTCGGTATCGTGATCTTTCTGCTGCTGGCCTACTTCCTCGGCGTGCTGGTTGCGATCGGCTTTGCGATCGGCGCCATCCTGTCGGGCGCCGCCGGCTTCATCGGCATGAACGTCTCGGTGCGCGCCAACGTCCGCACCGCGCAGGCGGCGACCACCTCGCTCGCAGGCGGCCTCGAGCTCGCCTTCAAGGCCGGCGCGATCACCGGCCTTCTGGTCGCCGGTCTCGCGCTGCTCGGCGTCACCATCTACTTCATCGTGCTGGTCCACTTCCTCGGGCTGGAGGCCAGCAGTCGGACCGTGGTCGACGCCATGGTGGCGCTGGGCTTCGGCGCCTCGCTGATTTCGATCTTCGCCCGTCTCGGCGGTGGCATCTTCACCAAGGGTGCTGACGTCGGCGGCGACCTCGTCGGCAAGGTCGAGGCCGGCATCCCCGAGGACGATCCGCGCAATCCGGCGACCATCGCCGACAACGTCGGCGACAATGTCGGCGACTGCGCCGGCATGGCGGCCGACCTGTTCGAGACCTATGCGGTGACCGCGGTCGCAACCATGGTGCTCGCCGCGATCTTCTTCGCCAAGACGCCGATCCTGGTGAACATGATGACGCTGCCGCTCGCGATCGGCGGCATCTGCATCATCACCTCGATCATTGGCACCTTCTTCGTCAAGCTCGGCGCGAGCCAGTCGATCATGGGCGCGCTGTACAAGGGCCTGATCGCCACCGGCATCCTGTCGCTGATCGGCGTCGCAGCCGCCATCAACTGGCTGATCGGCTTCGGCAAGCTCGACGGCGTCGAGTACACCGGCATGGCACTGTTCTGGTGCGGCGTGGTCGGTCTCGTGGTCACCGGTCTGATCATCTGGATCACCGAGTACTACACCGGCACCGACTATCGCCCGGTGAAGTCGATCGCTTCCGCCTCGGTCACCGGTCACGGCACCAACGTGATCCAGGGTCTGGCGGTCTCGATGGAAGCGACCGCGCTGCCCGCGATCGTCATCATCGCCGGCATCCTCGTCACCTACAGCCTGGCCGGCCTGTTCGGCATCGCAATCGCGACCGCCACCATGCTGGCGCTGGCCGGCATGATCGTCGCGCTCGACGCCTTCGGCCCGGTCACCGACAACGCCGGCGGCATCGCCGAGATGGCGGGGCTGCCCAAGGAGGTGCGCAAGTCGACCGACGCGCTCGACGCGGTCGGCAACACCACCAAGGCGGTGACCAAGGGCTACGCGATCGGCTCCGCCGGTCTCGGTGCGCTGGTGCTGTTTGCGGCCTATAACCAGGACCTCAAGTTCTTCATCAGCGACGGTAACGCCCACGCCTACTTCAAGGGCGTCAATCCGGACTTCTCGCTCAACAACCCCTATGTGGTGGTGGGCCTGCTGTTCGGCGGCCTGTTGCCGTATCTGTTCGGTGCGATGGGCATGACGGCGGTCGGACGCGCCGCCGGCGCGATCGTCGAGGAGGTGCGCCGTCAGTTCCGCGAGAAGCCCGGCATCATGCAGGGCACCGACAAGCCCGACTACGGCAAGGCCGTCGACCTGCTGACCAGGGCGGCGATCAAGGAGATGATCATCCCGTCGCTGCTGCCGGTGCTGTCGCCGATCGTCGTCTACTTCGTGATCTACGCGATCGCGGGCGGCGGCGCGGCCGGCAAATCGGCGGCGTTCTCGGCGGTCGGCGCCATGCTGCTCGGCGTGATCGTCACCGGCCTGTTCGTCGCGATCTCGATGACCTCGGGCGGCGGCGCCTGGGACAATGCCAAGAAGTACATCGAGGACGGTCACTATGGCGGCAAGGGCTCAGACGCCCACAAGTCAGCGGTGACGGGCGATACCGTCGGCGATCCCTACAAGGACACCGCGGGTCCCGCGGTGAACCCGATGATCAAGATCACCAACATCGTGGCGCTGCTGCTGCTGGCGATCCTCGCGCACTGAGTGGCGCGGAGCGACTGAAACGCAAAACCCCGCGGCGCAAGCCGCGGGGTTTTGTCTTGCGATGTCATTCCAGGGCGATGCGAAGAGGCGAACTATGGCGCGCTTGCGCGCCTGAGACTCTCGAGATTCCACAATGCGCAATTGCGCATTGTGGGTCGCCTCTTCGAGGCGCCCCGGAACGACGGCTACGCCGTCACTTCACCTCCATCTGCAGGCCTTCCTTCTCGATGATCGCGGCAAATTTCGTCGTCTCCGCCCCGACGAAATCCGAGAACTGCTGCGGCGTACCGTAGTCGGCGCTGGCGCCCATGCCGGCGATGTTCTTCTTGACGTCGTCGCGGTCCAGCATCGCCTTGACCTGCCGGTTCAGCTCATCGACCACGGGGGCTGGCGCCGCCTTCGGCAGAAACACGCCAAACCAGGACGCGACATCGAACCTGGCAAGCTCCGGTGCGGCCTCGCGCATCGGCGGCAGCTTCGGCGCGGCCTCGCTGCGCTCGGGCGTGGTGACGCAGAGCCCGTTGAGCTTGCCGTCGAGCACCTGCGGCAGCGACGGATAGAGGTTGTCGAACAGGATCTGGATGTCGCCGGCGAGCGCGGCCTGGAGTGCAGGCCCGGCGCCGCGGAACGGCACATGCGTCATCTTCAGTCCAGTGAGCTGGAGGAACCAGGCCCCGGTGAGGTGAGGGCTCTGTCCGGTGCCGGACGAGCCATAGGTGAGCTTGTCGGGATTGGCCTTCAGGTAGGCGATCAGCTCCGGAATTGATTTGATGCCGGTGGTCGGATGGGCGGTGACGATGTTCGGAATCCGGATCATGTTGGAGACTGGCTGGAGCTGGTCGGCCTTGTACGGCAGGTTCCTGAAGATGCTGTAGGCGATTGCGTTCGGCCCGGGATTGCCGATCAGGATGGTGTGGCCGTCGCCCCTGTTGCGGGCGACCTCCGCGGTCCCGATGGTGCCCCCCGCACCGGAGCGGTTTTCGACGACCACCGACTGGCCCCAGATCGGCTGCAGGTGCGCGGCGAGGAGCCGTCCCATCACGTCGGTCGAGCCGCCCGCTGCGGCCGGAACGATGATCCGGACCGTCTCGGTCGGCCGCCAATCTCCGGCGCCCAGGCTCGCACGAGGCAGAATCGCCGCGGCCGACAGCGCGGCTGCGCCCGACAATACCGTACGACGGGAAAATCTCTTGCTGATCATGCGTTTGCCCCCTGGTCTCGCAACGTTTGCGAGCGACCCTAGGGGACCGCTTGTCTTTCGGGCAAGCGGCAACTTGGCGCAGGTGTCCGGCTCACCATCGACATTGCGCGGACGTCGCGCAGCAGGCTGCGGCCACGTTTGGATCGGCCAAGCTCAGGCGCCACGAAGCGCGTGTACCGGGCCTTCCTTCACGGATTCCGACTTCAGCTTCGTCGCGCCGAAGCCGTCGATCTTGCAGGCGATGTTGTGTCCGTCGCCACTCGGCCTAGTTGAAGCTTAACAGCTTGAACAGTGGCGTCAGGTAGGACATCTCCTGGCCCGAGGTCGGCGTGGTGCGGCTGACGAAGTCGAAGATCTTGCCGTCCTTCAGGCCGTAATTGGCCAGCCGCCGCACCTGCCGGTTCTTGTCGAAATAGACCGCGATCACGCGCTGGTCGATCACGTGCTGGTTCATGAAGGCGACCGGGCGGGAGGTCCGCTGCGAGATGTAATAGAACACCTCACCATCGAGCGTGGCGACCGTGGAAGGCGTGCCAAGTACGATCAGCACCTGGTCCTGGCTCGCGCCGATCGGAATCTGCTCCAGCGCGCCGTCCGGCAGGATGTAGCCCTTCTGGAATTGCTCGCCGGTGCATGCTCCAAGGCTCGCACAGGCGGCACAGAGGAAGCCGACGGCGGAGATCGCGCGGATGCGCGAGAACAGGCCGCGCGCGGACGCTCCGCGTGGCTGAGTTGGGAATGTCTGGTTCATCGACGGAACTGATTGGTCCCCTTGCGTCGGGCGAGCCGTTGACGTACCGGGCAGCTCAATGGATTGCAATATAGCCAAGCCTCCAACAGGCTAACCCTCAACAGGCGACCTCTGGGCCCGCAGCCGGAACCCATCATGCTTTGGCCGTTTAATCACTTCAGGAAACCCCGGGTGCCGCCGCGCAGCACCATTGAGACCATCTATGGCATGATCGTGACGCAGGCGCGAGAACCGTTGTTTTACCGTGACTTGGGCGTCCCGGACACGGTCAATGGCCGTTTCGACCTGCTTTTGCTGCATCTTTGGCTGGTATTGCGGCAGCTCAAATCCGCTGGCGCCGGCGCGGATCTGTCGCAGGCCCTATTCGACCACTTCTGCGTCGATATGGACGACAATCTGCGCGAGATGGGCGTCGGCGACCTAACCGTGCCGAAGCGCATGCAGGCGTTTGGCGAAGCGTTTTACGGCCGGACCGCGGCCTATGATCTGGCGCTGACCGACAGTGACGAGGCGCTGGCCCAGTCGTTCTGCAAGAACATCCTCAACGGCAGGGACATCGACAAGGCGCGGGAACTCGCGGCCTATGCAAGGCGCGCGATGGCGGAGCTGTCGCGGGTCGATCTGGCTGCCCTGGTTCAGGGCGCATGGCGCTTTCCGTCGCTACAAAGCGCAGGTGAATCGGCATGAGCGGTGGCACGACAGGACGGCCTGCGCCGGTGCGTGATCCCTGGCGCGTCCTCATCAATGCGGCGCAGGTCCCGGAGTCCGGGCTGCACCGCGAGATCGAGGCGGACGAGGCGGCCCGCAGGGCGATGGCCGAGATCGCCGGGCTGCGCGAGCTGATTTCCGCGCATGCGGCATTCGACATCATGCCGAAACGCGACGGCAGCTACCACGTCACCGGCAACGTGCAGGGACGGGTCGGGCAGACCTGCGTGGTGACGCTCGACCCGATCGAGAACGACATCGACGAACCGATCGACGTGATGTTCGCGCCGCCGGAGCAGATTCCGCAGATGGCCGATCTGGTCGACGATGCCGAGGATAGCGACGACGAGACGCCGGATCCACCGGAGCCGATCGTCAACGGCTTCATCGACATCGGCCGGCTCGCCACTGACGCGCTGTTTCTTGGTATCGATCCGTATCCACGCAAGCCGGATGCGGTCTTTGAACAGCCGGTTGAAGCGCCTGATCCGGAAGACCATCCCTTTGCCGCGCTGAAGGCCTTGAAGGGTAAGACCGACGGCAAGAAGCCGAAGGGCGGCTAAGACCTACTTTTGTACGGGGATGACCTGTGTGCGGAAACGCGCGAGGGGCATCCCTTGCCAGATCAGATAATCGTCACAATATATTGAAACGTCATGTATTTTCGTTTTGGCGTGATGTATTGTGTGACGGTCCGGCCACATCATGGAACGCCGTCAAGAGGTTGTGTCGGACCGCGGACACGCTATTGTCGCGGCCCGGCCGGGACGCGAGTTGGCGTTTCGCCGCGCGCCGTTGACAGCGGTGACTTCAAGCTCGCGGCCTTGATCTGAAAAGGCTGTGGGAGAGCAGGTTTCCGGGACGTTCATGCCTCAAAAGGTTCGAATCGCGCTTGACGCCATGGGGGGCGATGTCGGCGCATCCGTCGTCATTCCCGGCGCTGCGATTTCGTTGAGTCGTCATCCTGACAGCGAATTCCTGTTGTTCGGCGACCAAGCCAAGATCGAGCCCGAGCTCGCCAGGCATCCGGCGCTGAAAGCGGTGTCGAAGGTGATCCATACCGATGTCGCGGTGAAGAATGACGAGAAGCCGAGCCAGGCGCTGCGGCGGACCCGCCGCGCGTCCTCGATGTGGCTTGCGATCGATGCCGTGAAACATGGCGCTGCCGATGTCGCCGTCTCTGCCGGCAACAGCGGCGCGCTGATGGCAATGGGCGGGCTCAATCTGCGGACCTTGCCCGGCGTCGACCGTCCGGCGCTCGCGGCGGTGTGGCCGACGCTGCGCGGCGATTCTGTCGTGCTGGACCTCGGGGCCACGATCGGTGGCGACGCCCGGCATCTGGCGACGCTGGCCGTAATGGGCAGCGCGATGGCGAGCGTCCTGTTCAACCTCGAGCGCCCGACCGTCGGCCTGCTGAATATCGGGTCCGAGGAGATCAAGGGTCATGAAGAGATCCGCGAGGCGGCCGGAATGCTTCGGGCGATGAACTCGTCCCAGTTCAACTATGTCGGCTTCGTCGAGGGCGACGGCATCGGCAAGGGCGCCGCCGACGTCATCGTGTCGGAAGGTTTCAGCGGCAACATTGCGCTCAAGACCGCCGAGGGAACGGCGCGCCAGATGTTCACCTTGCTGCGCGAGGCCATGTCATCGAGCTGGCTGGCGCGCATCGGCTACCTGTTCGCCCGCGGCGCGTTCCAGCAGCTCCGCGACAAGCTCGATCCCAACAAGTCGAACGGCGGGGTGCTGCTCGGCCTGAAGGGCGTGGTGGTCAAGAGCCATGGCGGCATCAACGCGGAAGGCTTTGCCTATGCGGTGGATGTTGGCTATGAGATGGCGCACTACGATCTCCTCACCAAGATCAATCAGATGCTCAATCGCGACGGCAGCGCGCTGGTGCAGGCGCAGACCGCGCAGGAGGCTGTCTCGTGACTGCGATACGTTCGGTTGTGCTCGGCTGCGGCTCATACTTGCCGGAGCGGGTTTTGACCAATGCCGAACTTGCGACCCGAATTGACACATCGGATGAGTGGATCGTGCAGCGCACGGGCATCCGCGAGCGCCATATCGCAGCCGACGACGAGTTCACCTCGCATCTGGCGATCAATGCGGCGCGCGCCGCGCTCGCCGATGCAGGGCTCGACGCCCAGGCGATCGACCTGATCGTGCTGGCG
Source organism: Bradyrhizobium sp. ORS 86 (assembly GCF_045571475.1). Taxonomy (NCBI): domain Bacteria; kingdom Pseudomonadati; phylum Pseudomonadota; class Alphaproteobacteria; order Hyphomicrobiales; family Nitrobacteraceae; genus Bradyrhizobium; species Bradyrhizobium sp. ORS 86. The sequence goes on from NZ_CP120699.1 coordinate 3,597,037, forward strand.
ACCTCGACGCCCGACAACACCTTTCCCGCCACCGCTGTCGCGGTCCAGCACGGGCTCGGCATCAACCACGGCGCGGCGTTCGACTTGCAGGCAGTGTGCTCGGGCTTCGTGTTCGCGCTCGCCACCGCCGACAATTTCCTGCGCACCGGCGCCTACAAGCGCGCCCTGGTGATCGGCGCAGAGACCTTCTCGCGGATCCTCGACTGGAACGACCGCGGCACCTGCGTGCTGTTCGGCGACGGCGCCGGCGCGATCGTGCTCGAGGCGCAGCAGCACGCCGGCAAGACCAGTGATCCGGGCGTGCTGACCACGCATCTGCGTTCCGACGGACGTCACAAGGGCAAGCTGTTCGTCGACGGCGGTCCCGGCTCGACCAAGACGGTCGGGCATCTGAGGATGGAGGGCCGGGAGGTGTTCAAGCATGCCGTCGGCATGATCACCGACGTGATCGTCGATGCGTTCAATGCGACCGGCATCACTGCCGAGGATATTGACTGGTTCATCCCGCATCAGGCCAACAAGCGAATCATCGATGCATCGGCGCACAAGCTCCATATTGCGCCGCAGAAGGTGGTGCTGACGGTCGACAAGCACGGCAACACCTCGGCCGCCTCGATCCCCCTGGCACTGTCGGTTGCGGTGAAGGACGGACGCGTGAAGAAGGGCGACCTGGTGCTGTTCGAGGCGATGGGCGGCGGCTTCACCTGGGGGTCGGCGCTCGTGCGCTGGTAAGCGGATCGCTAAAAAATACGAGTAATTTGCCGGCTTCTTTGCGGCATCCGCGTGCTGGTCGCTGTTGACCATTGCGCGCTAAGCTTTTAATTTCAGTCAACAAAATTGTTCGCCGAGAGTGCGGGGCAGGCGATGACCACGGGAACCGGAAAAACAGTTACACGCGTCGATCTCTGCGAAGCGGTCTATCAGAAGGTAGGTCTGTCGCGCACGGAATCGTCGGCGTTCGTCGAGCTTGTGCTGAAGGAGATCACCGATTGCCTGGAGAAGGGCGAGACGGTGAAGCTGTCGTCGTTCGGCTCCTTCATGGTGCGCAAGAAGGGGCAGCGCATCGGGCGCAATCCGAAGACCGGAACCGAGGTGCCGATTTCGCCGCGTCGCGTGATGGTATTCAAGCCGTCGGCAATCCTGAAACAGCGCATCAACGGCCACATGGCCGTCAATGGCGACGGCAGCAAGGCCGAGTGACCATTGAATTGAGGTGAGAGGAGCGGGCATTTGGACAAGGCGCCGGATGCGTTCCGTACCATCAGCGAAGTCGCTGACGAACTCGACATTCCCCAGCATGTCCTGAGATTCTGGGAAACGCGCTTCGCGCAGATCAAGCCGATGAAGCGCAGCGGCGGACGCCGCTACTACCGCCCCGACGACGTCGATCTGCTCAAGGGCATCCGCCGGCTGCTCTACGGCGAGGGTTACACGATCCGCGGCGTGCAGCGGATTCTGAAAGAGCACGGCATCAAGTCGGTGCAGGGCATCGCCGACCAGACCGCGGCCGTCTCGTTCGGCGCGGTCGAGGAGGCAGTCGGCCACAGCATGGCCGAGCCCGACGACGCCGAGCTCAACGGCGGATTCGATCTCGACGGCGAGGAGGGCGACGGCGACGAGAAGGGCATCGACTATCGATTCGTCGACCCCGACGAGGACGCCATCCTCTCGACCTACAAGGCGCGCGCCCAGCCGAAGGCGCCGGCCGCGGCGCCTCCGGCGCGGGCCGGAATTTCGACGGCCGATCGCGAACGGCTTGAGCGCGCGCTGCAAGACCTGGTCGCTTGCCGGCAGATGATCGACACGGCGATGAAGGACGGCGGCGACCGTGGTGGAACCGGGGTCTGATTGGCGGCGTCAGGGCCCGCTTCCCGCCTTGCGCGAACGCGGGATCACAGCTAATGGAACGGCATCGGAGCGTGGCGCAGCCCGGTTAGCGCACTAGTCTGGGAGACTAGGGGTCGGAGGTTCAAATCCTCTCGCTCCGACCATTCTTTCTCAAAGAGCTCAATGGCGCGTGGGGCCGTCCGGGTTGCGGCGGCCTGGTCTTACGCCGTGTAGTCCAGCGCGACTTTCACGCAGGCCTTTTCGAGGCGGCTGTTGAGGCTGGCGAGCTTGCCGGTGAACTCGGCCAATTCCTTCTCGCTGAACTGCTCGAAGACGGATTTCCGGAACGCGTCGTATTGCCCGGCGAGGCTTGCCAGGTGCTTCTTGGTCTTGTCGGTCAGCGACAGCCGGACCACCCGCGCATCGAACGGCGAGGGTGCACGCCGCAGCAGCCCTTTCTGCTCCAGCAGCTTGGACTGGGTGGTGACGAACGATGGATCGACGTGGAGCAGCTTCGACACCATGTTGATCTGCACGCCGTCGTCCTTGTCGAGATCCGAAATCGCGATCAGGATCATCCATTGTGGAGCGCTGACGCCGAGCGACTTGCCCCAGAACTGGCGGACTTCCTCGAGGTGAGAATTGATGGCGGAAATCTCGAGGGTGAATCGTTTGATGATGTCGAGATTCTCCAGGGCGCGCTGACGCGCCGCATCCTTCCTTGTGAGTGACACAGCTTCGGTTTCCTCTTCCTCGCGCCCCGGGGACAGCTTTTCGCTGCTTCGATTCTTGTGATCCTTGCGGGCAGGCGCGACTGTTCACGCAAAGCAAGGCCGGTGCAAGTAGCTTAAATTAATCGTGATGGCGATGTGACGAGCAAGATTGTTTCAGCGCGACCAATGATCATTGGAAGGCAATAAACGGGTCGCAGCTACGCATTTGGCGAATCATCTGCAGCACGCTTATTTACTTACCTGACTTACTAAACTATATAGACCGCGGCCAACATGTGAATGATGGCTCTTAGCTTGATGCTAAGCCTCCCAAACCTCCGGCAATGCCCTGCCGGAGGTTTTTGATTCCGCGGTCCCACTCGCGATCACCCGCGCGGCTTCGGCCCGCGAAAGTGGCTCTGCGATGACAGGGAACGGCGGAGGGCACCCAGCCTTGCCGCCGATTCGTCACCGTCAAGATTTGACGGAATCGATCCGCGATGCATTCTCGCCGGTCATGGGGCGCTTCAAGAACAGCCGACTGGCTCGTATGAGCAGCGGCCACTATTGCTTGATACGGGATCTCGGGCTGGTGAAGGGCGGCAAGGGACTGCGGCACCATGAGGTGATCCTCGATTTCTCGTGGCGCGGCCTGCTCAAGCTGTTCTTTCCGTAGCGCGGACTTTTGCGACGCTCGGACACTCGGTCATGCTCGTATCAAGGGCCAGTCCCACGCCCGCAGCAACTGGACGCCGCAACGACAATCGGTAGGCTTGACCCGCCGATCGACAACACCGCCGCCAGAGCGGGATCGGACATGCGGGATGGAAACGGCGAGGGCCAGCCATGACAACACGTCCGACCGGCGTGATACCGCCGATGACGACGCCGTTCCGAAAGGACGGCGAGATCGATCTCAAGCTGGTCGCGTCACAGGTCGACTGGCTGCTCGGTGCCGGCGCCCATGGCCTGGCGGCCGGCGGCTCGACCGGCGAGGGCCACGCGCTCGATCATGAGGAATATCGCGACCTGATCGCGGCGACGGTGGAGGCCGCCCGAGGCCGGGCACCGGTCATCGCCGGCATCATCGTCGACTCCACCCGTGATGCCATCCGCCGCGGCAAGCTGGTGCGCGACATGGAGGTCGCGGCACTGCAGGTGACCCCGGTGCATTACCTGTTCAAGCCCGATGACGAGGCGATGGTCGGTCATTTCCGCCGCATCGCCGATGAGACCGGCATGCCTGTCATCATCTACAACGTGGTGCCGTGGTCCTATCTGTCGCCGGCGCTGCTGACGCGGATCATGACCGAAGTGCCGCTGGTGATCGGCGTCAAGCAGAGTGCGGGCGACCTGAAGCTGTTCGCCGACCTCATGATGATGGCGCCGGACAAGCTGATCTATAGCGCGGTCGATGCCCTGATGTATCCGTCCTACACGCTCGGCGCGCACGGCTCGATCGCAGCGATCCTCACCGCCGTGCCGCATGCCTCGGTCGCGCTGTGGGACGCAGTGAAGTCAGGCAACCACGGCAGGGCGCTTGAGCTACACAGGAAGCTGCTGACCATGTGGAATGCGCTCATTGCCGACAATCTGCCGGCCTGCACGCGCTATGCCCAGACATTGCAGGGCCTGCCGCAAACCCATCCGCGGGCGCCGATGCCGGAGGTGTCGCCGGCGCAGCAGGCCGCGATCGCGAAGGCGCTGGAGGGGCTTGGTGCGCTGACCGGTAAGCGCGGCGAGGCGGCCGAGTAGAGGCCGCTTTGCAGATCATATCCCGAGCAGCCAGACGCCGACGACAGCCGCGAGCACCACAAGAGCGCTGATCACCCAACCGACCGCGTAGGCCGGGTCGCGATCGTCAGGTCGATCGACCATCGTGTCATGCCAGTGGGTCATGGCAACCTCCTGGAGTGAGCTCTCCTCATCAATACGTCGCAATCGATGCGAAGTGGTTCAAGGGGCACGCGGAGGAGGAAATTCCGCGCTGCGGTTTGGCCCTGCAACGAGGTCGCGTTGAACTGCGTGGCGATCGATCGTAGGTTTTCGCGGGCTCGTTGCCACGGGGCCGGAGCGTGTCCCACGCTCGCGCAAGAACACTAAAAATGTCAGGAAACTCTCATGAAGGATTTCGCCGGAAAGATTGCCGTGATCACGGGCGGCGGCACGGGAATGGGACGCGAGCTCGCGCGCCAGCTCGTCGCCGAAGGCTGCAATGTCGCGATGTGCGACGTGTCGGCCGAGGCCATGGCGGAGACCAAGCGGCTCTGCGAGGTCGAGAAGCTGCCGCAGGGCCTGCGCATCACCACCCACGTCGCCGACGTCTCGATCGAGGATCACTACAAGCGCTTCCGGGATGAGCTGATCGAGCAGCAAGCGACCGACAAGATCCATCTGCTGTTCAACAACGCCGGCATCGGCGGCGGCGGCAGTCTGTTCACCAACACGCGCGAGCAGTGGGAGCGCACCTTCAACATCTGCTGGGGTGGCGTCTATCTCGGCGTCCGCACCTTCCTGCCGCTGCTGGTGAAGGCCGACGAGGCCCATATCGTCAACACCTCGAGCGTCAACGGGTTCTGGGCCTCGGTCGGGCTGGGCGTGTCGCACACCGCCTATAGCGCCGCAAAATTCGCGGTGAAGGGTTTTACCGAGGCGCTGATCAACGATCTCCGACTCAACGCACCGCATGTGAAATGCTCGGTGGTGATGCCTGGCCATATCGGCACCTCGATCGTCTCCAACTCGCGCAAGGTGCAGCTCGGCACCGATTCCGACCAGCTCTCCGCCGACGAGCTGATGCAGGCGCGCCAGCGGCTGAAGGGACAGGGCATCGACGTCGCCAAGATGTCGGATGCCGACATCCAGCAACTCGCCCACGACCGCGCCCGCATCTTCCACGATGAGGCGCCGACCTCGGCGGCCGCCGCCGCCAAGATCATCCTCGATGGCGTCAAGGCTGACCGTTGGCGCATCCTGGTCGGCGACGACGCGCATTTGCTCGACGAGCGCGTGCGCAAGACGCCGGAGCAGGCCTACACGCCCGAGTTCTATCAGGACATCGTTGCGGCGACCGGCTGGAAGGTCGGCTGATCCGTTCTGACCGGATCAGGACCGAAGCTCCAATTTAGCCGCGCGCCGCGCGCTGGCGCGGCCCCAATTGGTAGGCGAGGCGGTAATGCCCTAGGCAATAGGGCATGCCGCCGAGCGGGGTGTTGCCGCAGAAGCAGAAGTCATCGGCCCCCGGCGTGCTGATCGGCCAGCGGCAGCGCTGCTCGCTGAGCTCGAACAGCGAGCAACTGTTGGTGCTGACCACGGGAGCATCGTCGGCCTGCTGGTCGTAGACCGCCTGCAACATCTGGAGCTGTTGCTTTGCGGTCGCTCTGGACGCGGCTCCGGCAGATCTCTTCCGGCGCGCGCGGCGCTCGCCGGGCGTCGTGCGCGTCAGGTTCAGCCGTGAGAGCTTGCCGATTACCGCGTTGCGGCTGACGCCGATATTGATCGCGATGTCCCGGCAGGAGAGGCCGGCCTCAAAGCAGCTTTTGAGTTGTTCGACGCGCTCGGGCGTCCAGGTCGGTTCGATGGCGATCATCTGACGGTTCCACGTTCTGTTGAACCGCCGCGCCGGCGTGGGCGCCCTTATGCTTGAGCGTGATCCTGCGGAAATTCGGTTCCCACTTTCCGGATCATGCTCTCAGGGCGTGCGACCGTTGTCGCGAATCGCAAGCAGCCCGTCCTTGATGGCGAGCCGAATGCCTTCCTCGATCAGTGTCCGTGCAACGCCCGGGACGCTCGTGCCGTGAGTGCCCTGTCTCACCAGTTTCTCGAGATATCCGATGGTCGAGAGCGCCAACGTGACGGGTACGCGGTCGGTTTCGGCCTTTTCCGTAGCCATGGGGAACGCTAACTCTGAACGCGTGTACTGAAAAGTATCTATTTAGAGTCTATTTAGGAATGAAGCAGTTCGTCAAGGCTCGGCTGCGGGCAAACGGCCGCACCCAGAAGCCGGTTCCCGGCGTCCCGCGCGCTCCAGATTGTCCAGCGGAACGAAGGGCTTAAGTTCGCAACTCAACTTTGATTGGGAACTTCTTGAGCAGCCGTTCAGCGATTTCGGCCTTGTCCGGCGTTGCCGCGACGCTCAGGACCAGCCCCCGCGACGGGTCGGTGATCGCCTCCACGCGGACCTCGTTCGACAGCCCCTCCAATGCGAGCAGCTCACGGGCGGCTTCGCCAGCGGCGATTTCGCGGAGCTTCGGCTTGAAGATCTTGCCGACCGGCGTGACCGGCATCTCGGCGATGACCGACACGGCGCGCGGCCGCGCCGGTGGTTCGGGGATATTGTCCTGCACGAAGGCGGCGAGCGCCTGGGCGTCGACATGCACGCCGGGCTGCGCCGAGACGAACAGCATCGGCACCTCACCGGCATAGGCGTCGGGACGCCCGACCGCGGCGGCAAGTGCCACGCCGGGAAACTGCAATGCCGCGTCCTCGATTGCGCGCGGGTCGATGTTGTGACCGCCGCGGATGATGACGTCCTTGGCCCGGCCCATGATGTAGACGAAGCCGTCGGCATCGATCCGGCAGATGTCGCCGGTGCGCAGCCAGCCATCATGGAAGGCGTCTTCGGTCTGCTGCTTGTCGACATAGCCGGCAAACACTTGCGGTCCCCTGGTCAGCAGTTCGCCAACTGGTGACGGCCAGGGTCCGATGTGCAGCTTGCCGCCTTCGAGGATCGCAAGCTCGACCAGCGGATTGCGCGTGCCGACGCTTTCCGCGCGCGGCTTCACGCCGTGCACGTCGTGCGCGATGGCGCCGGCGAGCTCGGTCATGCCGTAGAGCTGCTGGATGCAGGGGCCGCCCCAGGTCGCCAGATAACGGCGTTCAATCTCCGGCGGGCAGACCGAGGCGCCGGTGGCGGTGACGCGCAGGCTTGAAATGTCGCTGTCGCCCACCGGGACATCAGCGATCGCGCCGAGCACGGTCGGCACATTGCCGGCGATGTTGATGCGATATTGCTCGACGATCTTCCAGAAATTGGTGATGAGCGCCGGATCGCGCGCGCCGGCTGGGCCGGGAATGAGCATGGTGACACCGGACGTCAGGCAACTGGCGACGGTGCAGAACAGGCCGCCAACATGGAACAGCGGCAGCGTGATCATGCCACGCTCGCCACGGCGGAAGTCGAGCGCCATTTTGGAGGAGATGGTCGAGGCGACCATCGCGCGGTTGGTGAGCCGCGCCACCTTGGGATGGCCGGTGGTGCCGCCGGTCGGCAGCATCACGGCGACACGGTCGGCCTCGCTCATGTCCGTTGATTTGCCGTAGTCGTCGCGCCAGGCGGGATCGGGCCGCAGCGCCTCGCCGTCGAACGCGATGCTGCCATCGAGCGGCACGATCACGATGCGCTTGAGCGTCGGCACCTCCCGCTGCAAGCCTTCGATCTTCTCGTAGAGACCGCCCGGCATGCCCGGCGGTGGCGCCAGCAACAGCTTTGCCTTGATCGCGTTGAGCTGGGCAATGATCGCGTCGCGCGTGAACAGCAGATTGAGCGGTTCGGCGATGCCGCAGGCGGCCGCGCCGAAGATCGCAACCACGGTCGCGGGGCAGGCCGGCAGTAGGATCGCAATCGCGTCGTCCTTGCCGACGCCTTGGGCGCGAAAGAAGGTTTCGGCCGCCTTGATGCAGCCCATCAGGTGATCGTTGGAGATCACCACCGGATTTGGATCGAGCGGCGAACGCAGATAGATGGCGGCCTCGGCATCCGGCGCACCCTGCGCGCCGCGGGCAATCAGATCGAGAATGCGCGGGCAGGCGGCGAGCGCCTCCTGCATCTCCTTGTCGCGCGCGGCTTCATCGGCCGGCGAAAGCCTGTCCTTCAGCATGTCCGTCCCCGTCGCTTTTGTTCGTTGGCGGGGATTGTATCGAGGCGCAGGCCTGAAAAACAATCCGTTATTCCGGGACGATGCGTCGCATCGATTCTCAGGTGCGCAATTGCGCACCAAGGAATCTCGAGATTCCGGGTTCGTATCTTCGATACGCCCCGGAAATGACAGTATCACCCGTGGACGACAGACTTGGCGATCATGCAGTGAATGCCCTTGGAGCCGTTGACGGTCTGCGTCACGCGCAGGTCGGCGGCCAGGCTGCACAGCGTGTAGGCGTCCTCGCGCGAGAGATTGCGCTTCTCGCCGAGCAGGGCGATCATGTCACGCAGGGCTCGCACAACGCACTGGTCGAGATCAGGATCCATCGCCATGGTCATGTAATGGTCCGCCGTCTCCGCGCGCGGATAGGCGAGCTTGATGTCCTTGCGCAAGGTCAGACGGAAGCGGCCGGTGAGCGCGGTCTCGATCGCGGTGACGCAGACCTCACCATCGCCCTGCACGCCATGGCCGTCGCCACAGGAAAACAGCGCACCCGGCACGAACACCGGCAGATAGAGCTTGGCGCCGGCGCCGAGCTCCTTGTTGTCGAGATTGCCGCCCATCGCGCGCGGAACAAGCGAGGAGATGCGGCCCCAGGCCGGCGGCGGCGACACGCCCATCACGCCGAAGAACGGCTTCAGCGGCAGGTCGAGCCCCCAGGGCATGCGGCCGACCATGCGATCGCGATCGAGCGGGATGTTGAGGATGCGCGGCTCGTGGAAATCGTCCGGCAGGGTGCCGGACAGCGGCTTGATCAGATTGTAGCCCCAGTCCTGCCGAAGCTGCACATCGAGGATATCGACCTCCAGCACGTCGCCCGGCTCGGCGCCGCTGACTGCGATCGGGCCGGTGAGGATGTGCCCCGGCACCATCCGCTCGCTCCGCGCGTGGATGTCGGCCAGCTCGGGCGGAACGTGAAATCTGTTGCGGTCGGGCACCACCTCGGGGCCGCCGCTGACAGTTTCCACCGTGACCTCGTCGCCGCTCGCGATCGTCAGGACCGACTTCAGCTTGGCTTCAAAAAAGCCCCAATGGCAGGTTTCGGGACCGGACTTCAGATGATGATGGGTCATGTGACGTCTTTTGATTGCAGCGTTGGCAGCGTATGACGCTGTAGCAGAACTTCGCAGAGGCTTCCCTTGTTTTTTGTTCTCTCCAAGACGCTCGGCATCATGCTGCTGCCGATCAACCTCCTGCTCGGCATCGGCCTGATCGGTGTCATCCTGCTGCTGACGCGGTTTGCTGCACTCGGCCGCAGGCTGATGGCGGTATCGCTCGTGCTGCTCGCGATCTGCGCCTTCTCGCCGCTCGGCAACATTCTGCTGTACGGGCTGGAGCAGCGCTTTCCGCCATGGGATGCCTCGCGCGGCGCGCCCGACGGCATCATCGTCCTCGGTGGCTCGATCGACCCCGACGTGTCGGCCGCGTACGGCACGCCGGTCGTGCGCAGCGCTCCCGACCGTATCATCGCCGCCGCAGCACTCGCCCGCAAATATCCGAATGCGCGCCTCGTATTCACCGGCGGCAGCGCCAACCTGATTTCGAACGACGCGCGCGAGGGCGATTATGCCGGTGCGATCTTCGAAAGCCTGGGCGTTGCCAAATCGCGATTGATCATCGAGCGTCAATCGCGCAACACCGTGGAGAACGCCGAGTTCTCGAAGGCGTTGCTCGATCCGAAGCCAAGCGAGCGATGGCTGCTCGTCACATCGGCCTACCACATGCCGCGCTCGATCGGGCTGTTCCGCAGGGCGGGATTCAACGTCGAAGCCTATCCGGTCGATTGGCGCATCGGCAATGTGTTCGGCCTCGCCACTCTCTCGGTCGAAGGCATGTCGCGCACCGATCTCGGCATGCGGGAGTGGATCGGCCTCGTGGCCTATCGCTTGACGGGCAAGATCGACGATTTGCTGCCGGGCCCGGTCGCGCGCTAACGCGCGACGACCTGTCGCCTCCGCCGAGCAATCCGGCTAACATCAAATCAACAGGCGGCGTGAAGCCGCCGATCACGGGAGTTCACGCCATGCAGCAGCAGACACCGCCGGAACAGTTCGACCTCGCGGCCATCGTCGCCGACCTGAACAGCCTGTTGCGGCTGAAGACCACTGTGGTCGGCATCAAGATGTTTGCCCGCGTCGAGGACATGGAGGCGATCCCGAAGATCCGCCGTCCGTCGGCGATCCACACCACCGACCAGATCGTCAGCATGGCGTCGCGGCTCGGCTGGACCGTCGGCATCACGGGCGACGATCTGGTCGGTGCACAGTGCCGCGCGGTGATCGGGCTCGCGCCGCAGGACGAGAAATGGCTCGCGGGCGAGAACTATGTCGGCGTCTGGCACGGCACAGCGGAAGATGCGCGCAAGCGCCAGGAGGCACTCGACGTCGTGCCTTATGGCCGCTACCAGGCGATGGCAGTCAGCCCGCTGACCAGCGGGCGTCTCAATCCGCCCGACATCTGCCTGGTTTACGCGACGCCCGGGCAGATGATCATCCTGATCAATGGCCTGCAATACACCGGCTACAAGAAGTTCGAGTGGGGCGTGGTTGGCGAAACCGCGTGCGCGGATTCGTGGGGGCGGGCGCTGAAGACCGGCGAGCCGAGCCTGTCGCTGCCGTGCTTCGCCGAGCGCCGCTATGGCGGCGTGCCCGATGATGAAATGCTGATGGCGCTGCCGCCGGCCTATCTCGTGAAAGCCATCGCCGGGATGAAGCAGCTCGCCAAGAACGGTCTGCGCTATCCGATCGCGCCCTATGGCATCCAGGCCGACGTGCGCGCCGGCATGGGCGTGTCCTACGGCAAGAAATAGACGGGATTGCTTCGCTGCGCCGGCAGTGACAAAAGGGCGCCAATACGCTGCGCAGGGAACCTAATTCATGTCTTCGTCGAAATTCGACATCGTCGTCTACGGCGCCACCGGCTTCACCGGCCAGCTCGTCGCAGAATATCTCGCCACCCATTACAAGGATGATCGCGAGCTGAAATGGGCGATGGCCGGACGCAGCAACGACAAGCTCGCCTCGGTCCGCGCCGCGATCGGCGCGGCCGTCGATACGCCGCTGATCGTGGCCGATGCCAGCGACGTCGCCTCGCTGAAGGCGATGCTGGCGCAGACCAAATCGGTGATCTCGACCGTCGGCCCGTACCAGCTCTACGGCAACGAGCTGCTCGCGGCCTGCGTCGAGGCCGGCGTCGACTATCTCGACCTTTGCGGCGAGCCGGTCTGGATGCGGCAGATGATCGACAAGCACGAGGCCGCCGCCAAGGCCAGCGGCGCGCGCATCGTGTTCTCCTGCGGTTTCGACTCGGTGCCGTTCGAGCTCGGCACCTTCTTCGTTCAGGAGGAAGCCAGGCGCGTGTTCGGTGCGTCGGCGTCGCGCGTCAAGGGCCGCGTGCGCGACATGCGCGGCACGCTGTCGGGCGGCACCGCGGCGAGCGCCAAGGCAACCTTCGATGCGATCTCCAAGGATCTCAGCCTGGTCGCCATCCTGAACAACCCGTTCGCGCTGACCCCGGGTTTCGAAGGCGCCAAGCAGCCGCGCGGCAACAGGCCGATCTATGAGGAGGACCTGGAGTCCTGGGCGGCGCCGTTCATGATGGCGCTGATCAACACTCGCAACGTCCATCGCTCCAACATGCTGATGGGCTATCCGTACGGAAAGGACTTCGTCTACGACGAGATGGTCCTGACCGGGGAGGGCGAAAAAGGGGAGGCCAACGCCAAGCGCGTGATGGCAGCCAATGCCGAGAAGACCGGACCGAACGCGCCGAAGCCGGGTGAGGGGCCGTCCAAGGAAGAGCGCGAGAACGGGCTCTACGATCTGCTCTATGTCGCCGTCGGGCCCGACGGCCGTCAGGTTCGCGCGGCGGTCAAGGGCGATCGCGATCCCGGTTATGGCTCGACCTCGAAGATGATCTCCGAATGCGCGATCTGCCTGTTGCGCGACGCGCCGGAGGTTCCGGCGGGCTTCTGGACGCCGGGAGCCGCAATGCAGGCCAGGCTGATCAAGCGTCTCGTGGATCACGCCGGGTTGACGTTTGCGGTGGAGAAGTAAGGCACCTTTACCTCGCCCCGCTTGCGGGGAGAGGTCGGATCGCATCGCAAGATGCGATCCGGGTGAGGGGGGCAGGTCCATCCAATCGCGTTGCTCGTGGAGAGAGCCCCTCACCCCAACCCTCTCCCCGCAAGAGCGGGGAGAGGGAGACGATCGAGTAACTACGCCGCGCGCGCGTCGTAGGCGTACATGAAGTCCATCCCTTTCGACGACAACGGCAGCAGCAGCTTGATCATGTGATCGCGGATCCAGGCGCCGGTCGGGCTGAACTCACGCTTGCTGTTGCCGTTGCGGCGCGCGATCGCGACGATCTTCTCGGCGCGCGGCCGCCGCTCGTGCTCGAAATTCTGGAAGGTCATGCCGAGCTCCTGGCGATCCGCCATCAGCCGGCCGAGCACCATCGCGTCTTCCAGCGCCAGCGAAGCGCCCTGGCCGGCGTGCGGGCTGGTGGCGTGCGCGGCATCGCCGATCAGCAGTGTCCGCTTGCGCGACCAGGTCGGCAGCGTTGCGACGTCGAGCGTGTCGGTGACCACGATGTTCTCGGCGGCCTCGATGATCGCGGGGATCGGCGCGTGCCAGCCGGCATGGAAATCGCGCAAATGCTGCTTGATCGCATCCTGGCTCATGGCGCGGTAGGCCGCAGCCGTGATGCCGTGCGATGGTTGCGTGCTCCACCACATCGCCCCGTCATTCGGATCCGGGCTGCAGAGGCCATAGCCGAAGAAGCCGCTTTGTCCGAACGTGGTCTCCACCCGCTGTCCGATCGGGAGGTTTTCGATCAGCGCGCGCGGCACGAAGCCGCCGAAGCCGATCAGGCCGGTGTCGAACGGCGTCGGCCCGTCCGGGATCACATGCCGCCGCACCGCCGAGCGCACGCCATCGGCCCCGATCACGAAATCACCCTCGGCAGTGGTGCCGTCGGCGAAATAGGCGATGACGGGCTGGTCGCCGCGATCCTCGATCTTCACCAGCCGCTTCTCGAAGAACACGGAGACGCTCGCCGACCAGGCTGCGTCGACCAGCGCTTCGTTCAGGGTGGCGCGGCACATGTTCAGGGCCGGCTGACCGAAGCGCCTCGCCATGTCACGGTTGATCGAGCCGAGCTTCTTGCCGGCCTGCGAGTAGAGGTCGAAGGACTCGGCGACCGAACCGCGCTTGATCAGATCGTCGGCCAGACCCAGCTCGGCCAGCACGCGCATCCCATTCGGCGCGATCTGCAGGCCGCCGCCGATCCCGGTGGAGTAGGGCCAGGCCTCGTACAGCTCGACATCGATGCCGGCTCGCTTCAGGAAGAGCGCGGTGACCGGGCCGGCGATACCGCTGCCGATCACGAGGGCCTTGCGGGGACGGTAAGTCATCATGCATTGCTCCATCTGGTCGGGTCGGCTAGGAAAGGTTAGTGGCTAATTCTCTTAGTTACTAAGATATCAATCGACTAAGATGTGAGGTGGCGTTTGTCAAGCACGAAATCGCGCGCTGCTCTGTTGCAGGAGCTCGAGGAGGCGATGCGCCGGTCATCGGCGCAGGGCGTGATGTACGGCCAAGCGGTTGCGAACGTTGCCGGAATTTCCAACTCGGACATGGAATGCATGGACATCCTCCACCTCGAGGGGCGAGTGACGGCGGGCCGTCTCGCAGAAGTGACCGGACTGACCACGGGAGCCATCACCGGCGTGGTGGATCGTCTGGAGAAGGCCGGTTACGTGCGGCGTGAGCGGGACGAAAGCGACAGGCGCAAAGTCTTCATATCGGTGGTGGAGGAGAAGGCGGCCGAGATCGGCAAGTTCTACGTGCCGATGCAGGAGTCGATGAATCGGCTATGGAGCAGTTATACCGACAGCGAGTTGCGGCTGCTGCTGCGCTTCGCCAACGACGGCTACAAGGGGGTGCTCGAAGCGACCGAGGCGCTGAAGAAGGTGATCGATACGCCGCCGGAGAAGCGCGCCAGCCTCAAGATGCCGCCGAAGTCCCAGCGCTGAGCGATGGCGCTGATGTCGCGCGGTAGCTTTCGGCCGCCGCATACATACCCCACATCGCACCCAGCATCATCCAGAAGTGTCGCCAGTGGTCGGTGTCGATGATGAAACTTTCGCCGACGATACCGAGGAACGCGGAGAAGATCGCCAGGTAAGCCCGCTGCCAGGGCACGCGCACGAAGATGTAGCGGAAGCCGGTGATCACGCTGACGAACACCAGTGCCGGATAGCAGACGCCGGAAATCCAGCCCCCCGACATGAAGGCGTTGAGGAAGGAATTGTGGGTGTCTTCGGGGAAATAGGTGTGGAATTGCAGCGGCCCGATTCCGAAGGGGACCTGGAGCGCCATCTGGGCGCCGAGGATATGACGGCCGAACCGGCCGAACCGGCCCTCGTCGTAGCTCTGGTCGAAGCTCGCGCGCTGCTTGAACATGTCGGCGACCGAGCTGAGCGAGAGCAGCACCGCGACCAGCGCGACGGCGAGGACCACGGCGATCAGTGCCATGATGATGATGCGCGAGCGCTGCGCCTGCGAGCGGCTGGTGAATACCATCAGCGCCAGCATGAAGGCCGCGGTGATGATCAGGCCGCCCCATGCGGCGCGGGAGAACGACAGCAGGATCGCGAGCGAGATGACGGCGAAGGCGATGGCGTTGCCGAACGCCTTGCCGAAGCGATCGGAGACGACGCTCTGCAGCGTGAACAGCGCCGGCAGGATCAGGAACGCGCCGAGCACGTTGGGATCCTTGAAGGTGCCGCGGGCACGGTCATACAGCGTCAACAGGTCGTAACCGCCGGGCACCAGGTGGAAGTAGCCTGCAACGCCCGAGATCGATGCGATCATCGCCCCGACGATCAGGCCGCGGCGCAACATGTCGAGGCGCGCTTCCGTGTCCTCAGAAATCACCATCGCAAACAGCATGACGGTAATCGCCATGTACCAGGAAGTGAGGATCCAGTTCATCACCTCCGGCTTGTCGAGAAACGGAATCGCGCCGATGCTGTAGCCGACATTGAGCACGATCAGTGCAAACAATAGCGGCATGAACACCAGCCGCATCCGCAGGCCCGTGGCGAAAAAGAGGACGGACGCGATCAGCGTGACGAATTCGTACGGGCTCGGTTCGAAGAACACGATGGCGACGGACGCGCCGGCGAGCCACACCAGCGCGCGCTGCAGCGCCAGCACGCCTGGCGGCGCCGTGATCGGGAAGTCGGACGTTCCGGCTGTTGCCGCATAGGCCATAACGCACTCACGCAACTCGACATAACGCTTGCTCAGTCACTTCGTCGTTGCGCTCGCAATGACCGGCCGGTCGATTCCGTCAAATTCAATACGCGTTCTCGTTCTTGGTCAGCAGCGAGAACGGCGTCTTGAGGAGAATGTAGAGGTCGAACAACACCGACCAGTTCTCGATGTAGTAGAGATCGAACTCGACACGTTTCTGGATCTTCTCGTCGGTGTCGACCTCGCCGCGCCAGCCGTTGACCTGTGCCCAGCCGGTGATGCCGGGCTTGACGCGGTGACGGGCGAAGTAGCCGTCGACCGCCTCGTCGAACAGGCGGTTCTGCAGCTTGCCTTGCACGGCGTGTGGACGCGGGCCGACCAGCGAGAGGTTGCCTTTGAGCACGACATTGAACAGTTGCGGAAGCTCGTCGAGCGAGGACTTGCGGATGAAGCGGCCGACGCGGGTGACGCGCGGATCGTTCTTGGTCACGACCTTGGAGGCGGTCGGATCCGCCTGGTGATGATAGAGCGAGCGGAATTTGAACACGTCGATCCGTTCATTGTTGAAACCGAACCGCTTCTGGCGGAACAGCACCGGGCCCGGACTGTCGAGCTTCACCGCGAGCGCGACCAGACCCATCACCGGCAGTGCGGCGAGCAGGATGAGGCCGCCGACGACGCGATCGAACAGCCATTTCATCACCAGATCCCAATCGGTGATCGGCGCCTCGAACACATCAAGCGTCGGCACGTTGCCGAGATAGGAGTAGGAGCGGGGACGGAAGCGCAGCTTGTTGGTGTGCGCCGACAGGCGGATGTCGACCGGCAGCACCCACAGCTTCTTGAGCATTTCCAGGATGCGCGTTTCCGCCGAGATCGGCAGCGCGAACAGCACGAGGTCGACGCGGGTGCGGCGGGCGAATTCGACGATGTCGTCGACCTTGCCGAGCTTCGGAGACCCGGCGCAGGTATCCATGGCGCGATCGTCATTGCGGTCGTCGAACACGCCGAGCACGCGAATGTCGGAGTCGTCCTCGGCCTTCAGCGCCTCGACGAGCTGCTCGCCGTTTGTGTCGGCGCCGACGATGACGGTGCGGCGGTCGAGCCGGCCGTCACGCGCCCAGGCGCGCACGATCGCGCGGAGCAGCAGGCGCTCGATGATCAGGACGGCGAGGCCGACCACGAAGAACGATGACAGCCAGACGCGAGACACTTCGCCGCCCAGCTTGGCCAGGAAGGACACACCGATGAACAGCAGGAAGACAAATGTCCACGACGAGATCATTCGCGTCATCTGGCGGAGCTGGCCGCGGAAAGTCTGGACCTGATAGATGTCGGCGGCCTGGAAGCAGATCACGGCTGCCGCCGTCATGCCCAGGATTGCCGTGATGTATTCCCAATGGAAGCCGGACAGCGGCTTCACATAGCCGAGGTACAGGCCGATGCCGACAAGGCTGAGCAGCACGAAATCGACGATGCGCACTGCGCCGGTGATCACGACCGGCGAATAGGCGCCGCGAACTTTCTGGTTGGTGACGGCGAGCGCTGCCGGCGACAACCGCCGGCGTCGCTCGACCTGCGGGTGACCGGCCGTTGCCGACGCGGCGGCGTCCAGCATCGAGCGTGCGTTGATCGGTTCCACGTGTCCACGTCCATTCCCGCGCGTGCAGATAGGCATGCGGGCGCAGGGTGAAATTCCCCCGAGGCGCGACTTAACGGGACAAATCGGAAGAAACGGTTACGGGCGCATGCAATGGTTAATGTTTGGCAAACGCGTCGCGATAGCCGGCCAGCACGCCCTCGACCATGGCGCCCTGCGAGAAGTGATTGGAGATCCGCTCGCGGAGCTTCTCGGCCCGCGCCGCGGTGCCTGCGGGATTGTCGAGCGCGACCTTGATGGCGTCGGCCATCGCGGCGGCATTGCTCGGCGCGAACAAGGCATCGGTGTGGGTGTCGAAGATCTCCGGAATGCCGCCGACATTGGCGGCGATCATCGGAATGCCGGCCGCCGCGGCCTCGATCACCACGTAAGGCATGGAATCGCCGCGCGACGGGACGACCAAGAGGCGGCCCTTGGAAAAGCCGTACCGTGCCTTGACGTGTCCGATGAAACGGACGGCGTCGCCGAGCGCCAGCCGCTTGACCTGAGCCTTGAGCACGTCGAACTCCTCGCCGTCGCCGCCGAGCGTGAGCGTCAATGGTCTGCCTTCCGCGCGCAGCTTGGCCAGCGCGTCGATCAGGAGGTCGGCGCCCTTGATGTGCCTGAACTCGCCGACATAGACGAGATCGGTGGCGTCGTCGGCCCTTGGCACGGGCTCGAATTCCTCAGCGGTGACGCCGTTGAACACGCAGCGCACCAGGCCGCCCGGCTCGCCGACGGTGCGCTGATAGGTGTTGCGGGCAAACGCACTCTCGAACAGGAACAGGTCGGTGCTGTTCATCAGCGTGCGCTCGAGCTGGCTGTAGAATTTGCCCTTCCAGGTGTCGAGCGGGTAGTGCAGCGAACCGCCGTGCGGCGTGTAGACCCGAATGATCTTGTCCGAACGCCGTCGCGAGCGGACATAAGCGCCGGCCTTGGCGCCGTGGCCATGCACCACATCGGGCTTCAGTGTCCGGATCAGGCCGGCGATGCGCGCCCAGACCGCGACGTCGCCGAGGTGCGGCTCGCGGCGGATCGCCACCCGTCGGACGCCGAGCCTCAGGCGAGGAGTAATCTCGGTGAGCGCCGCCTCGGCGCGCGTGCCGCCGGTGAGGCTGTCAGTGATGATGCCGACGTGATGGCCGCGTTCGATCTGGCCGTTGGCGACGTCGAGGATGTGACGGAAGATGCCGCCGACTGGCGCGCGGACGACGTGCAGGATCCGGAGCGGCTGTTCGTGTGTCCGATCTTCCGCCATGGATCAAAACCAGTGCTCGTTGACGAGCACGATGCCACCGGAGCCGATCGACGCACCGACCGCCATGACAAGGGCCATACAGCCCGGCAACGCGAGCGGAGCAATCAGACAAACAATGGGGGCGCGCGGACCGCGCATCGGAGGAATCCCGGAGAGTAAGAGCCACGATTAACCGCGCTCGTGGTTAACAAAGAATGACGGTCCCAAAGGCCGCTCGACCGGGCTCGGCTGGCCCGATTAACCCAGCGGCAACCTTAATGGAGTGTAATCGCCTCGGTTGAGGTGGAGTCGCGGCGTCCGCGGGAGTGGTGTGATGCAGTTTGCGTTCTGGCGTAAAGGCAAGGAAAAGGCCGTCGTGCAACGGGCGTTGCCGAAGTCTGCGCCCGTTGCCGGCGAGCCCGTCGCCGCGAAGTCGGCGTCTAGTGGTTCTGCTCCCGCTGCGCCGGCGGATGCGTCCGCGGCCAGCGATCTCGATCTGCATGCGCTCGGGCGGGCGCTGGCGCGCAGGCGCGGCTGGATCATTGTGCCGACCGTGCTGGTGTTCGCGCTGTCGCTCGCGGCGGTCAACATCGTCACCCCGCGTTACAAGTCGGAGGCGCGCATCCTGATCGACGGCCGCGAGAACGTCTTCATGCGGCCGAACGGCGAGCGCGAGCAGGAGCGCACCGCGCTCGATCCGGAGGCGGTGACGAGCCAGGTGCAGCTATTGCTGTCGCGCGATCTGGCGCGCGACATCATCAAGAAGAACAAGCTCGCGGAGCGTCCGGAATTCGATCCGGTGCTGCGCGGCTTCTCGCCGCTGAAGTCGCTGCTGGCGCTGTTCGGCATCGGCCGCGACCCGTTCTCCCTGACGCCGGAAGAGCGGGTGCTCGATGCCTATTACGAACGCTTCCAGGCCTATGCGGTCGACAAGTCGCGCGTCATGGTGATCGAATTCCAGTCGCAGGATCCGGAGCTTGCCGCCCGCGTCGCGAACTCGATTGCCGACGGCTATCTCGTGCTGCAGCAGGCAGCGCGGCAGGACCAGGCCAGGTCCGCAAGCACATGGCTCTCGGGCGAGATCGACAACCTGCGCAAGAAGGTTGCCGATGCCGACGCGCGTGTCGAAGACTTCCGTTCGAAGTCGGGCCTGTTCGTTGGCACCAACAACACCACGCTGTCCAACCAGCAGATGGGCGAGTTGAATACGCAGCTCAACAATGCCCGTGCGCTGAAGGCCGATGCCGAGACCAAGGCGCGCCTGATCCGCGAGATGCTCCAGAGCGGCAAGCCGATCGAGGCATCGGAAGTGCTCAATTCGGAGACGATCCGCCGGTTGACCGAACAGCGTGCTGCGATCCGCGCGCAACTCGCCGAGCAGTCGTCCACGCTGCTCGACAATCATCCGCGCATCAAGGAATTGAAGGCGCAGCTCACCGATTATGACCGGCAGTTGCGCGACGAGGCGGCCAAGGTGTCGCGTTCGCTGGAGAATGACGCCCGTCTCGCTCGCGGACGCGTCGACGAGCTGCAGGCGAGCCTCGACCAGGTGAAGAAGCAGGCATCGTCGAGCAACACCCAGGATGTCCAGCTCCGCGCGCTCGAGCGCGAGGCCAAGGCGCAGCGCGACCTGCTGGAAACTTACCTCGCCAAATACCGCGAGGCGACCGCCCGCGAGAACATCGACGGTGCGCCGACCGACGGCCGCATCATCTCGCGCGCCTCGGTCTCCAACACGCCGGCCTATCCGAAGAAGCTGCCGATCGTCCTGATCGCGACGCTGGCGACCCTGCTGCTGTCGTCGGGCGTCATCGTCACCGGTGAACTGCTGCGGATCTCCGGGCCGACCTCGGTCGGCCGTGCGTTCGCACCCGTCGTGGCATCGGTCAGGCGCCGCGAGCCGGTCATGGAGCCTGCGGTCGAGAATCGGGTCGAGCCGGAATTGACACGTGAGCCGCAACGGCCGCCGCAGCCTGAGCCGAAGCTCGAATTGCCACGGCAGCCTGAATTGCCGCCGGAGCTTGGGCTGTCGCCCGAGCCCGTGGCCGCGCCGGATCATGCGGTCAGCGAGCCGCCGCCTGCGCATGCTCAGCCGGTCAGCGAACTCGACGAACTTGCCGCGCGTCTGGTCGCAGACGGTGCCGCCGCGCGCAAGGTCACGGTCCTCGGCACGGCCGGTGGCGAGAACGTCACGCTGACGGCGCTGACGCTGGCCCGCCTGATGGCGCGCCAGGCCAAGGTGGTGGTGGTCGATCTGGTTGCCTCCTCGCCGACGATGACGGCGGCTTCAGTCGATCCAGGCGCTCCTGGTCTTGCCGAACTGATGCAGGGCGAGGCGACGTTTGCGCAGATCATCACCAAGGATCGCCAATCGCGCGTGCAACTCGTCAGCGCCGGACGTCCCGGGTTCGACCGCGCGATACTGCAATCGCCGCGGCTGTCGCTCGCGATCGACGCCTTGGTCAGGGTCTACGACCACGTGCTGCTCGATGCCGGATCGGCCGTCGATCTGCCGGCCGAGTTGCTGACTGCGCGCGCGCAGGCCGTCGTGGTGCCTGATGCGGGAATGGCGCAGGATGCGCGCAAGCTGATGGTCGATCAGCTCACGGCGGTCGGCTTCTCGGACGTGACGATGCTGAGCAAGCCCGCCGCGCCATCGGACATCGCTCGGCCCAGTCCGCGGGTGGTGGCGGCCTGAACCGCCATCGTCAGCCCGTCGGCGTAAAGCCGGTCGCCTGGACGATCCCTTTCCAGCGTACGGATTCTGACGCAAGCAGCCGCGCGAAGTCGTTCATGGCAATCGCGTCGACGTCGACCGATAACTTGGCCATGCCAGATCTGACTTCCTCGGTGCGGAGTGACGCCTGTATCGCGCTGTTGAGCTGCTCGACGATTGCCGGCGGCGTCTTCGCCGGCAGGAAGATGCCGAACCAGGTCAGGTCCTGAAGCGCAGGATAACCGGCTTGTGCCACCGTCGGGACGTCCGGGAGCGTGCCAAGGCGGTTCGGACCGGTCGTCGCCAAGGCGCGAAGCTGGCCGGCCTGGACCTGGCCCAGCAGGCTGTCGACCGGCATCACCGCCGAGGCGATTTCCCCCTTCAGGAGATCCTGGACCGCCCCTCTGCCCTGGTAGGGCACGTGGACATAGTCGAAGCCCGCAGTGCGTCCGAGCATCGCGCCAATGAAATGCAGCGTGGTGCCGACGCCCGGCGTACCGTAAGTCGCCTGCGTCGGGTTGGCTCGGCACCAGGCGACGAAGTCGGCGATGCTGCCGACGTCCTGCGGTACCTTCGGACCGATAGCCAGCAACGTCGCGAACGAGCCGACGGTCGATACCGGCGTGAAGTCCTCTGGCACGTATGCGAGTGTCTTATAGATGTGCGGAAACAGCGCGATGAACCCGAGCGGCGCGAGCAGCATGACCGATCCGTCGGCCTCGGCGCTTTTCACCGCTTCGATCGCGATCCGGCCGCTGGCACCCGGCCGCGTCTCAATGACGATGGATTCGGCATAATCCTTCATCCGACCCGCAACCAGCCTGGCGACGGCGTCCGGCAGTCCGGGAGTGTAGCCGGTCAGGACATGGGCGGTCTTGAGGCGAAGCTGCGCGGCGACCGGAGGCACCAAGCCCGCGACGGATAGCGCTACACCGGTTGTTGAAGTCAGGACACTGCGACGGGTCAACATGAGCGCCTCCATGCTCTCCGGGCCGCGCCATGCGGGCGCGACGATCTGCGTCACCGCAGGCGGAGGATGCGTGAGGCGGTCATAGACGTCCAATGCTAGTCTTTGGGGCATCCATAACCATTTTGGTAGGGATCTCAGATGCGGGATATCGAGCGTGCCCGGCGCCGGATCAAGCTGCGCGATCTGCATATCCTGATGGCCGTCGCCCAGCGCGGCAGCATGGCGAAAGCCGCAGCCGAACTGGCAATGTCGCAGCCGGCCGTGTCGCGGGCAATCTCCGACATGGAGCATGTGCTTGGACTTCGACTGTTCGACCGCGGCCGCAACGGTATCGTCCCCACGGCCTACGGCCAGGCGCTGGTCAGGCGCGGCGTGACCATCTTCGACGAATTGACACAAGGGCTGCAGGAACTCGAATTTCTCGCTGATCCGACGACCGGACATCTGCGCATCGGCAGCTCGGAGAGCATTGCAGCGGGCCTGCTGCCGGTGGTGATCGACCGGTTCGCGCGGCGGCATCCCGGCATCCGCTTGAATGTCGCCCAGACCGTGCTCGGCACCACGCATTACCGTGAGCTGCGCGAGCGAAATATCGACCTGTTGCTCGGGTGGATTCCGACGCCTTTCGCGGAGGACGATCTGACGGTCGAGCCGCTGTTGAGCGATCCGCGAGTCGTGGTCGTGGGGTGCAAAAGCAAATGGGCGCGAGCGTCGCAAGTCGATCTTGACGATCTCGTCGATGAGCCATGGGTGCTGCCGCCGCCCGAGACGTTTCCGGGCTCCGCGGTCGCAGACCTGTTTTGTGAAAGCGGAGTGCGCATGCCGCGTGCGCCGGTCTCGACGCTATCGCTTCACTTGTGCTGCAGACTGGCAGCGACCGGTCATTTCGTCGCCCTGCTACCGAGCTCGGTTGTCTGGTTCGGTGGCCGCGATCTGGCGCTCAAGATGCTTCCCGTCAAGCTGCCCCGAATATCAGCCGTCTCGGCAGCGATCGTGACGTTGAAGGATCGCACGCTGAGCCCGGCCGCCGAGATATTCATCGATTGCGTTCGCGGTGTAGCTAGATCGGTGGCAGGCGAGCCGTGCGGCCAGAAGTGATGCCGCTCAGCGGAACATGCTGCGCAGGTTCTGCGCGATTTCGAACAACGCCGCGTTGTGCTTCACCGTACGCTTGGCGCGATTGAGGCCTGACAGGGCGGTCGCCGCCAGCCGTCCGCGCAGGCTGAGCGGAATGAAGCTGTCGAAGATCGCTTCGTCGTCCTTGCAGAACAGCCGCTTGTACTCGTCCGACCCGATGCCGAGATCAAGGGCGCGGTAATTCTCCGCGGCATGGCGGTCGATGATGTCTCGCATCAGGATCAGGCCGGGACTGTACTTGGCGTTGCCCGACGTCGTGTAGGTGTTGAACATCATCGAGAAGCGATGGCCGTCGGCAACGCCGGCAAAGATCGCGATGATCTCCTCGTCGCATTCCAGCGCATGGATGTCGATGGCGTAGCGCGAGCCGTCGGCGAGCGGCGTCAGGCAGGCCGTGCGGATGAACTGCTCGACCCCGGGCTCGGCGAACACGTTCGGCAGCTTTTGTTCGGCCATGCGCTGCGGCTTGAGGCGGAAGAACCAGTCGAGCAGGCGGCTGATGTCGGCGCTTTCGGTGGCCACGTAATAGCGGAAACCGGGCAGCAGCTTCAGCTTGCGCTCCTTGCCCTTCAGCCGGCGGCGGAACGAATTGGAGATCAGGTCCACGGGGGCTGCGCCCGGCTCGATCACGAGCAGCGGACAGTCATTGGCCGCGGGTTGGCGCGGCAGCAGGGCGAGCGGGTTCGGCAGGTCCTGCCAGCGCAGCGGCTGCTGATGCAGCACCAGTGCGTCGACGCGGGACCGATCCTTGATGGAGCCGATCAGCGCGGCAAGGTCGGCTTCGGTCGCGTTGGCGGCGAAATCCCGCTCGCACAGCGCCATGTTGAAGGTCGAATGCTTGCCGCCCATGAAGCTCGCGCACCGCGCCCCCCATCGGGATTCGATCGCGAGCGGCAGCAACAGCAACGGCCGGCGTTCGGTGTCGTGAGCGACGACGATGAAGGGGCGCAGGCCCTCGCGCTCGCCGACCTGCCGCTGCCAGGCGGCGAGGAAGTCGAAACGCTGATAGGGGGTGAAGGATTGCTGCGGTGTCTCGAAGCCGCGCCAGATCGCTTCGGTGGTGGCGAGATCGTGGAAAATGTCGACGCCGGCGATGCGGCTTGCGTTCGACCACGTCCGCGTATCAGCCGTCCGGCGCTGGATTGCCGCCGCCATGGTCATCTCGAAGCCTGCTTGTTCTAAGGTATTAATTTACAGTTCTCGGCGGGGCCGACCTTCGCAGGGAAAGGTCAACAAAGAGTAAGAGCATGCGCCGGAGAGGTCGGGGCGGAATGCGCGGGACTGATTTGACAGGATACGCGGCGGTCTAGCCGCGCAGCGACTTGAGATATCTCGCAGAGCCTGAGCGACGTCACGGTCAGGTCAGCCGTGTCCTGCCAGGGGAAGGAGGATCGCTGCAATCAGCTCTGCGCGCGGTCGGGCCGCGACATCCAGGCAACGATCGGCATCGCCGGCAACACCCAGCCGAGCCCCGCAACCACGTAGAAGATCGCTTGCAGCAGCCCCGAATTGGCAAGCCACGGCGTCTGGGCGACCGTCATGCCGAGCAGCGACCAGACCACGACCAGGATCAGCAGGGCGATGGTTCCGAGCAGTTTGCGGGTACGTATGGCCATGGCGGATATGTGCAACTCGTGATCTCGGCGGCGCTTGCACCGCAGGCGCGGCGGACTATAAGGGGCGCGAAAATCCAATCAAGTCAGGGCGAAATGGCCGCTATTTCCGCAAACAAGGCGCAGCTTCGGGCCGTCAGGGTGTGGCTGGTGGCGGTCGCGGCGCTGATCGCGCTGATGGTGCTGGTCGGCGGTGCTACCCGGCTGACCGAGTCCGGCCTGTCGATTGTGGAATGGAAGCCGGTCACCGGCGCGCTGCCGCCGCTGACCGAGGCGCAGTGGACCCAGGCCTTCGAGGGCTACAAGACCATTCCGCAATATCGCGAGCTCAACGCCGGGATGACGCTCGATGAGTTCAAGACGATCTTCTGGTGGGAGTGGAGCCACCGGCTGCTCGGCCGCGTGATCGGCGCCGCCTATCTGCTGCCATTCCTGTATTTCCTCTGGCGCGGCGCGGTGAGTGGCGAACTGGGGCGGCGGCTGTGGCTGATCTTCGGTCTCGGCGGGCTACAGGGCGCGGTCGGCTGGTGGATGGTGGCCTCCGGCCTGTCGCAGCGGATCGAGGTGTCGCAGTATCGGCTGGCGACGCACCTGGTGCTGGCGCTCCTGATCTTTGCCGCGATCGTCTGGACGTTGCGGCGATTGACGGATCGTCCCCCCGTGACCGCAGCCGTCAGGTTGAAGATCACGAGTGCGGTGCTGCTCGTGCTGACGTTCGTGCAGCTCTATTTCGGCGCGCTGGTCGCCGGCTTGCGCGCGGGCAGGGTCTATAACACCTGGCCCGATATCGATGGCGGCTTCATCCCGTCGGCTGATCGGCTGTGGTTCGAGACGCCGTGGTGGCGCAATTTGTTCGACAACACGCTGACGGTGCAATTCGAGCATCGCATGACCGCCTATCTGTTGTTCGCGCTGGCGATTGCCCACGCGATCGATGCCGTGCGTTCGCGTGCCGGACGTCCGGTGATCGTGGGCGCCTGGTGGCTCGTCGCAGCCATCACGGTACAGGCCACGCTCGGCATCCTGACGCTGCTGCATCAGGTGCCGATCGATCTGGCGCTGACGCACCAGGCGGTGGCGATCGTGGTGCTGACGCTCGCCGTCCTGCAAGCCGAGCGGCTCGCCGCGCGCCGGACCGAGCGGGATCAACCGAAGCTCGTTCCCGCCGGCCACGTCGGTCAGGCCGGCTAATCCGTCAGGACAAATAGTCCAGCCCGATATCGAGTGCGGGCGCGCTGTGCGTCACCCAGCCAACCGAAATCAGGTCGACGCCGGTTGCGGCGATATCAGGTGCGGTCGCCGCGGTGATGCGGCCGGAGGCTTCGGTGATCGCTTTGCCCCGCGCCATTTTCACCGCCTGGCGGAGCTGATCAACCGTCATGTTGTCGAGCAGCACGGCATCGACACCGAGCGCCAGCGCCTCGTCGAGCTGCGACAGCGTATCGACCTCGACCTCGATCTTGACGAGATGGCCGACATTCGCCTTCGCCCGCTCGATCGCGGGACGGATGCCGCCGGCGAGCGCGATGTGATTATCCTTGATCAACACTGCATCATCGAGCCCGAAGCGATGGTTGCGGCCGCCGCCGGCGCGGACCGCGTATTTCTCCAGCGTGCGGAGGCCCGGCGTGGTCTTGCGGATGCAGACGATCTGCGCCCGCGTGCCCTTGATAGCCTTGACGAGGGTCGCGGTTGCGCTTGCAACGCCGCTCAGATGGCAGAGAAAATTGAGCGCGGTCCGCTCCGCGGTCAACAGGCTGCGTGCCGGACCGTCGATGATCGCGATCACCTGGCCGGGCTCGATCGCGCTGCCGTCCGGGCACTCGGCGCGTAGCTCCGTCGCGGGCGATACCGCCTGGAAGGTGCAGCGGGCGACGTCGAGCCCGGCAACAACGCCGGGCTGCCGCGCGCGCATCACCAGTCGGGCTTGCTGGCCACTCGGCACGATCGCATTGGTAGTGATGTCGCCGGCGCGCCCGAGGTCTTCCAGCAGGGCGGTCCGCACGATCGGCTCGTACATCAGCGGCAAGAGGGGATCGAGGGTCATGATTGGGCACTCCTGACAGTTGCGATGGATTCGACGATCTCGCGCGCGGCGATGAGGGCTTCGGCGCAAGTAAGGGATGACGGTACGGCAGAGGCTGCGCTGTCGGGAAAATCGCTGCGGAAATGGCCGCCACGACTTTCCTCGCGTTTGACGGCGGCGACGGCGATCATCAGTCCGACCAGGGCCGTATCGGATGCCGCACCCTGGCTGCGCGCCAGCGGATAGAGGCTGTGGATCGCGCGTTCGATGCCGCCGCGGTCGCGTAACACGCCGAGCCCTTGCGTCAGGATCGAACGCACGGCCGAAGGATCGGCGGGCGGCGGAACTGCTTCGGCGCGCAGCATGGCCGGCGGACTTGCACTCACGCCATCGATGCTCTCGGCGACCCATCGTGCACAGACGATCGCCTCCATCAGCGAGTTGCTCGCAAGCCGGTTTGCGCCGTGCAATCCGGTGCGGGCTGCCTCGCCGCAGGCCCAAAGGCCTCGCACCGTGCTGCGTCCTTCGCGATCAACAGCGATGCCGCCCATGTGATAGTGAACCGCCGGACGGATCGGAATCGGATCCTTGGCGGGATCGATGCCGGCCATCTTGCAGAACGCACTGATCACCGGATAGCGCCGCGCGAAGTCAGAACCTGGGTTTGTGCGCGCGTCGAGGAACGTGCGATGTCCGCCCGCGCGGTGGCGCCACACCGCGCGCGCGACGATATCGCGGGGGGCGAGTTCGGCGCCAGGTTGATCCGCCATGAAGCGCTGTCCGGTCTCGTCGATCAGCACCGCGCCGTCGCCGCGGATCGCTTCGGTCAACAGCGGCATCGGACGCGACGGTCCATCGAACGCGGTCGGATGAAACTGAACGAATTCGAGATCGGCGAGTCTCGCGCCGGCGTGTGCGGCGAGGGCAAGCCCCTGGCCGAAACATCCACTCGGATTGGTACTGTCGGCGAACAGCCCGCCGATGCCACCGGTCGCGATCACGACGCGGTTGGTGGAGAGGATGAACCAGCCGCCGTCGTTCGACGCGAGCACGCCCCTGACCGCATTGTCCTCGACCAGGAGACGGCGCGCCTCCACGCCTTCCAGCAGCGTGATCGACGGCGTGCGCCGGACCGTCGCGATCAGGGCGCGCATGATCTCGCGCCCGGTGCCGTCGCCGGTGGCATGCACGATGCGGTTGCGGCCATGCGCCGCTTCCAGTCCGAGCCGCCAGCCTCCGTCGGGCCGACGATCAAACGCGACGCCGAGCCCTGCGAGCCGCTCCACGGCTGCCGGTGCGGCATCGACGATCCGCGCCGCCGCGGCTTCGTCGCACAGTCCGGCGCCGGCCGCGATCGTGTCCGCGAGATGCAGGGCAGGGGTGTCATCCGTGCCGACAGCCGCGGCAAATCCGCCTTGCGCCCACATGCTAGAGGCTTCGGCACCGAGCGGCGATTTCGATAGCAGCACGACCGGCTCGGGCGCGAGCTCAAGTGCGGTCATCAGCCCTGCCGCGCCGCCACCGATGATGACGGGGCGGCCGGTCAGATCGGAGATAGCAGTACTCATAGCGCCAACATCCTTTCGACGCTCAGCCGCGCGCGGTCGGCGATTTCGGGGTCGATGGTCACCTCGTGCTGATTTGTTTCCAGTGCGTGGCGGATGTTCTTCAGCGTGATCCGCTTCATGTGCGGGCAGAGATTGCAGGGGCGGACGAATTCGACATCCGGATGCTGGGCTGCGATGTTGTCGCTCATCGAGCATTCCGTGAGCAGCACGACGCGCGGCGGGCGTTTGGTTTCGACATACGATGACATTGCCGCCGTCGAGCCGGAATAGTCGGCTGCGGCGACGACCTCGGGCGGGCATTCCGGATGTGCCAGGATGGTGACGTCGGGATGATTGTCGCGCAGTTGCTGCACGTCGTCGGCGGTGAAGAGCTCATGCACCTCGCAATGGCCCTTCCAGGCGATGATCTTCTTGCTGGTCTGTTTGGCGATGTTCTGCGCCAGATACTCATCGGGCAGCATGATGACGCGCTCAGTGCCAAGCGATTCCACGACCTTCAGCGCATTGCCCGAGGTACAGCAGATATCGGACTCCGCCTTCACCGCGGTCGATGTGTTGACATAAGCGACGACCGGCGCGTCCGGATAACGCGCACGCATCAGCCGCACGTCCTGCGCCGTGATGGAGTCCGCGAGCGAGCAGCCGGCCGCGAGATCGGGGATCAGCACGGTCTTTTCCGGATTCAGGAGCTTTGCCGTCTCGGCCATGAAGTGCACGCCGGCGAGCACGATGATGTCGGCATCCACCTTGGTGGCTTCGCGCGCCAGCAGGAGGCTGTCGCCGACGATATCGGCGACGCCGTGGAAGATCTCGGGCGTCTGGTAATTGTGCGCCAGCACCACCGCATTACGGCGTCGCTTCAGCTCGAGGATCGCGTCGACATCCTCGGCGAAGGTGGCCCATTCGAAGGGCGGGATCACGCGTTTGACGCGTTCATAAAGCGGGGCGGTGCGGTCGAGGAGTTCGGTGTCGAGTGTCGCCATTTATACTCTCCATGAGCATAAGATGGCTTATACTTATCCTGAGCATAAGTGGTGTCAAGTGCGCGAGAGCGGAAGCTTGGTGCCGGCGATGGCTCGCTCGGCCAGAACGGCGTGGCGGAAGCGGAACAGCTTGGCCGGCCGCCCGACCGCCTCGGTGGCGATTGCGCCAGTCTCTTCAACGAGTTCCTGCTGCTCGATGAGCCGGCGGAAATTCTGTTTGTGCACCAGGCGGCCTGCGAGTGCCTCAACACTGCGTTGCAGTTGCAGCAGGGTGAACTCGGCCGGCATCAGTTCGAATACCACGGGACGGTATTTGATCTTGGCACGCAGTCGCGCGATGCCGGTGGCGAGGATGCGGCGATGATCCGCGGTCATCGCCTTGCCCGGCACCGCCGACGCTTCGTGGCCACTCGCGCGCCCGGCTTCCGGGATCAGCGATGCTTCGTAGAGCAGTTCGTAGCGTTGCAGCACCAACTCCTCGTTCCAGTCGCGATCGTCGAGGCCGAAGGTGATGGCGCAGCGCTGCCAGCGCTCGCGTTGCAACGTCGAAGATGGTGCGGACTTCGCCCACGCCTTCAGTTTCGGCGCCACCATCCTGGCGAGGAAGGCCGGCGTGCCGGCGCGGTGATCCTCCCAGGGGAAATAGTCGTACCAGCCCGACCAATGCGCCTCGAAGCCTTCGCCGACCCTGTCCTCGCGGGTCAGGCCGAGATAGCTGATCGAGACGCTGTGCGGTCCCTTGACGTCGCCGGAGCGGCCGGGATCGGCAAAGGTATAGAGCTGCTCGACATAGCCGAGCGGGTGTCCGGTCTGGGCCTCGACCCACGCCCGCAACGCGGTCTGGAGCGAGCGATGGCTGAACTCGAACGGGCCGCTCGGCAACGCCGAGCCGCCCGCGATGGTCATGATCCTGGGCGCGCCCTCGGTGACGGCCACCAGCACCGCGACGAGGTCCGCGGTGATTGCATTCCCCGAAGCTGCTGCGGTTGATTTCTGCGTCGATCTCGCCACGCGCTCGTCCCGCGCTAACAGTAGCCGTAGATGCCGCAGGCGTAGGGCAGGCGGTCCCAGTAGCTCACATAGGCGCCGCCGTAATAGGGACCGAGGTAGCTGTAGGAATGGGCGTTGCCGTAATAGCCGGGCAGCGAGGACGATCCGGGCAGCAGCGGCTCACCCGGCACGAACGGGATGTACGGCTCTTCGTTCTGCGGGATCACCACGGGCTCGACCACCACGAGTTGCCGTCCGCGCCGCACATAGGTCGGCGGCGTGATGGTCGTGCGGTAGGCGTAGTGTCGGCGGGGCAGGCCCGGCGGAAGCTGGCGCGCGGCTCGTATGGTGGCGTGCCTGGTAACGACGAGGCTGTCGGCGGCGTCAGCGGGCGAAATCGCTGACAGCGCGACCGCGAGTGGCAAAATCCAGCGCAGCATCAATGGTCTCCCGAATCATCCGGAGCCTATCACTGCCATTTTATGCCGGAATGAGCGTTAACGAGACCCTCGTCGTTTGAGGTAAATGACCGGAGCAATGCAGTGCACCGCTCCGGAGCGAGAGCGATCAGGCGCTCAGAGCCTGGTCGAGGTCGGCGATCAGGTCTTCCTTGTCCTCGATGCCGATCGAGAGCCGTACCACCTCCGGCGCCGCGCCCGACCTCGCCTTGGCGGCATCGTCTAGCTGGCTGTGCGTGGTCGAGGCCGGGTGGATCACCAGCGAGCGGGTGTCGCCGACATTGGCCAGATGCGAGAACAGCTTCAGGTTGGACACCAGATTGACGCCGGCGTCGTAGCCGCCCTTGAGGCTGAAAGTGAACACCGCACCCGCGCCCTTCGGGGCGTACTTGCGCTGCAGTTGGTTGTACCTGTCGCCGGGCAGGCCGGCGTAGTTCACCGCAGAGACCGCCGGATGACCGGACAGGAATTCGGCCACCGCCTTGGCATTGTCGCAGTGCTTTTGCATGCGCAGCGGCAGCGTCTCGATGCCGGTCAGGATCATGAAGGCGTTGAACGGCGACAGCGCCGGCCCAAGGTCGCGCAGGCCGAGCACGCGGCAGGCGATCGCGAAGGCGAAATTGCCGAACGTCTCCTGGATCCGGATGCCGTGATATTCCGGGCGCGGCTCGCTCAGCATCGGATATTTGTTGTCCTTCGACCAGTCGAAGGTGCCGGCGTCGACGATGATGCCGCCGAGCGAATTGCCGTGGCCGCCCAGAAATTTCGTCGCCGAGTGCACCACGATATCGGCGCCGTGATCGATCGGCTTGATCAGATAGGGCGAAGCCAGCGTGTTGTCGACGATCAGGGGCACGCCGGCGTTGCGCGCAATCGTCGCGATCGCCTCGATGTCGGTGATGCTGCCAGCCGGGTTGGCGATCGACTCGATGAAGATCGCCTTGGTATGCGGCGTCACCGCGCGCTCGAAGCTTGCGACGTCGTCGGGATCGGCCCAGGCCACGTTCCAGCCGAACGCCTTGAAGGCGTGATTGAACTGGTTGATCGAGCCGCCATAGAGCTTGCGCGCCGCGATCACTTCGTCACCCGGCTTCATGAGCTGCTGCAGCACCACGACCTGCGCGGCGTGGCCGGAGGCCACCGCAAGCGCCGCCGTGCCGCCCTCGAGCGCGGCGACGCGCTCTTCCAGCACCGCGTTGGTCGGGTTGCCGATACGGGTATAAATGTTGCCGAAGGCCTGCAGGCCGAACAGCGAGGCGGCGTGGTCGGCGTCGTTGAAGACGAATGACGTGGTCTGATAGATCGGCGTCGCCCGCGCGCCGGTGGTGGGATCGGGCTGTGCACCGGCATGCACGGCGAGAGTGGAAAATCCCGGAAGGCGATCGGTCATTCGTTGAATCCTGTTGTGGCCTGGTCGAAAATGCGCGGCATGCTGATGGCGACGGCGTCCGCCGTCAAGCCGCGTTGGCGCGCGCACCGCGTGTTTGAAGCGGGCATGCTTTGTGGTGCCGCGCGATCGAAACGATTATTCCGCGTCGACCTCAGGTCGTCTCGGTTTTGTTTTTTGCGGCGCGGTCGGATGCCGCAGTCTGGCCGCCGCCGAAGCTGGTGCGATTGAGCGACAGCCGCATGCCTTGCGTTGGAATCGGTGCGCGCTTGGAACTCAGGGTGCGCGAGTTGACGCCCATCCAGGAGATCTCCGACGACAGCCGGCCATACTCGATCTTCGGGCAGCGGTTCATCACCACCTTGAGGCCGGCGGCCTCCGCCTTCTCGGCGGCCGCATCGTCGCGCGCGCCGAGTTGCATCCAGATCACCTTCGGCGGTGGCGACAACTGCAGCGCTTCCTCCACCACCGGCATGATGTGGCTCGAATTGCGGAAGATATCGATCATGTCGATCGGCCGGCCGATATCCGCGAGCGAGGCCACGAACGGCTTGCCCATCAGCATCTTGCCGACATGGCCGGGATTGACCGGGATCACGTCGTAGCCGCGCTGCGCCAGGTATTTGAACGCGAAGTAGCTCGGCCGCACATTGACCGGCGAGGCGCCGACCATCGCGATCGATTTCACGCCGTTGAGGATGCTGCGGATGTAATTGTCGTCGTAGGCGTCGTGGTTCATTTTTCTTCCGGGGTTGTCATTCCGGGATGGTGCGTCAGCCCCAGCCCCGGAATCTCGAGATTCCGGGCTCGATGCTTCGCATCGCCCCGGAATGACGACCTCAGTAATGAGGTCGTCACCTGTCCTGCCATTTCGGCTCGCGCTTCTCGATGAAGGCGCCGATGCCTTCCTCGGCGTCGCGGGCCATCATGTTCTCGGTCATTACTTCGGCAGCAAAGCGATAGGCGTCGGTGAGGTTCATCTCGGCCTGCCGATAGAACGCCTCCTTGCCGAGCTTGACCGTGTGGGCCGATTTCAGCGCGACCTTCTGCGCCAGCGCGATCGCTGCGTCCCGCTCCGTGCCTGCGGGCACGACGCGGTTGATCAGGCCGATCTCTTTCGCGGTCGCTGCGGAGACCGGCTCGCCGGTGAGCAGCATCTCCATCGCCTGCTTGCGCGGCACGTTGCGCGACAGCGCCACCATCGGCGTCGAGCAGAACAGCCCGATGTCGACGCCCGGAGTCGCGAAGGTCGCGGCCTCGGACGCTACCGCAAGGTCGCAGCTTGCGACGAGCTGGCAACCGGCCGCGGTGGCGATGCCCTGGACCGCGGCGACCACGGGCTTAGGCAGCCGCACCACCGCCTGCATCATCGCGCTGCATGCGTTCATGAGCTCTGCGAAATAGGCCCGGCCGCGGTCGGCATCGCTGCGGCGCGCGGTGAGTTCCTTCAGGTCATGGCCGGCGGAGAAGACCGGTCCGTTGGCGGCGATCACCACGGCGCGGACCGCCTTGTCGCCACCGATTTCATTCAGCGCAGCGTGCAATTCGGCGATCAGGCCTTCAGACAGGCTGTTGCGCGCCGCCGGGCGGTTGAGCGTCAGTATCGCGATACTGCCTACGGTCTCTCGCAGCAGGATCGGGGCTTGCGGTGCTGCTGCGCGGGCGGCTTGGGCGGACATTGTGAGATTCCATTATGGCGTCGATGACAATTTAATGTAACAGGCGGGCTGACGCGAGGGCGGGGGCGGCATGGCAATTGCGAAAATGGGCGTGGCTGAGGTGGAGGAGTTCCTGCGCAAGGAATTCCCGCAGGCGTTCGCCTTCGACGACGTCAGGATCGAGAGCGCTGACGGTGAAACGGCCCTGCTGCGGCAGCGCTTCAGTGAACGCATGCTGCGGCCGGGCGGCACGGTCTCCGGACCGACCCTGATGGGGCTCGCCGATTTCGCGATGTATGTGGTGCTGCTGTCGGCGATCGGGCCGGTGGGGCTTGCCGTGACCACCAATCTCAACATCAACTTCCTGCGCAAGGGCCAGCCGGGGCAGGACGTGCTCGCGGTGGCCAAGCTGCTCAAGCTCGGTAAGCGTCTTGCGGTCGGCGAGGTCAACCTGCTGTCCGGCAGCTCGCCGGACCCGATTGCCCACGTGACAGCAACCTATTCCATTCCAAACAAATAAGCTTTTCTCTGGTGTTATAATACCATATTTATAAGCTATTGGTGAGATTGATATAATTCGCTTGCGTGGACATTGACGTGTGCGCGCAGCTTCTCTAGAAAGCCGTCCAGTTCGGCGCACATGGCGCCGATTTCTTTTTTCACGGATTCCACACATGAGCACGTTCTCGGCCAAGCCCGCCGAAGTGACGAAGAAGTGGGTGCTGATCGACGCCAAGGGTCTGGTCGTCGGCCGTCTCGCCACCCTCGTCGCCATGCGTCTGCGCGGCAAACACCTGCCCACCTACACCCCGCATGTCGATTGCGGCGACAACGTCATCATCATCAACGCCGCGCATGTGGTGCTGACCGGTCGCAAGCGCGATCAGAAGACCTATTACAAGCACACCGGTTATATCGGCGGCATCAAGGAGCGCACCGCGAAGCAGATCCTCGAGGGTCGTTTCCCCGAGCGCGTCGTCGAGAAGGCGATCGAGCGCATGATTCCGCGCGGTCCGCTCGGTCGCATGCAGATGGGCAATCTGCGCGTCTATGCCGGAGCCGATCATCCGCATGAGGCCCAGAATCCCGAGAAGGTCGATATCGCTTCCCTGAATCGCAAGAACACGAGGGCCGCATAAATGTCCGACACGTTGCAGTCCCTCGACCAACTCGCGCAGGTCAAGCCGGCGGCTCCCGAGGCGCCGAAGTATGTCAAGAAGGTCGACAAGTACGGCCGCGCCTATGCCACCGGCAAGCGCAAGGACGCGGTCGCTCGCGTCTGGGTCAAGCCCGGCTCGGGCAAGATCTCGGTCAACACCCGCGAGTTCGAGGTCTACTTCGCTCGCCCGGTGCTGCGCATGATGATCCAGCAGCCGCTGGTTGCCGCCGCACGCAACGGCCAGTACGACGTGATCTGCACCGTCACCGGCGGCGGTCTCTCCGGCCAGGCCGGCGCTGTCCGACACGGCATCTCGAAGGCGCTGACCAACTTCGAACCCGAATTGCGCGGCGTGCTCAAGAAGGGCGGCTTCCTCACCCGTGACTCCCGCTCGGTCGAGCGCAAGAAGTACGGCAAGGCCAAGGCCCGCAAGTCGTTCCAGTTCTCGAAGCGCTAATTCGAGTCCTAAAATTTGCGGCAATCGCCGCGAGCATCGAGTTGAAGAGGGCGCCGGAAGGCGCCCTTTTTGCTGCCGGCTTAGAGGTGAATTAACGCAGATTTTCGCGAAAACTTGCGTAGGCGTGCAAACGAATTTCGAACGCGGGCGCTCTAGCCTGTGAGCTCGCAGTGGCGCGGCATCACCATTATTTGCGCCTGCGAACGTTGCATCACACCGGGCTGGGGTGAGTTTATGTCGTTCGATCCGTCGACACTTTATTTGTTCGCTACCATGGTCGCGGGCATGCTCGGCGCCATGTTGATGTTCTTCGGCAGGCAGGAGAACATTCCCGCATTGAAGTGGTGGGGGACGGCCTATCTCCTCGGTGCCGCGTCGGTCGCGCTCTGGACCATCGGCGGCTCGTTTCTCGGCGAGCCTGTCCTGCTGGCGCTGAACGCGGCCGGCTTCATCGCCTGCGGCATGGTCTGGAACGCCTCGCGCGTTTTCCACGGACGCAAGCCCAATCTGCCGGGCCTCGTGCTCGGCGCGATCGCCTGGATCGGCGCCGTGACCACGGTGGAGGATTCGGCGATGCGGGTGACGATCGGCGCGACGATCGTCGCGATCTACGCCGCGCTGACCGCCTCCGAACTGTGGAGCGAGCGGCGCCGCGCGATGCAGAAGCGTTGGCTCGCGATCGTCGTGCCGGTCCTGCACGGCTGCGTCCTGATGCTGCCGATCCTGATCGGCGACCTGTTGGGGCCGCATGGCCAGATCTTTGCCAACAGTTTCTGGGTCACCCTGTTCGCAATCGAGCTCGTGCTGTACGCGATCGGAACGGTGTTCGTGATCTTCATGATGGTTTCGGATCGCGCGGTGGCCGTACACAAGACCGCCGCATCGATCGATCCCTTGAGCGGCATGCTCAATCGCCGCGGCTTCACCGAGGCCTGCGCGCGCGTGATCGAGCGTGAGGCCAATGCCGGCCGTCCGGTCACGGTGATGATCTTCGACATCGATCATTTCAAGTCGATCAACGACCGCTTCGGGCATCCGGCCGGCGACGAGATACTGAAGCTGTTCGCCGCCGTCGTTGTCAACAGTCTCAGGATCAGCGATCTCTCGGGGCGGATCGGCGGCGAGGAATTCGCGGCGCTGTTGCCGTGTTCGCTGGAGGAAGGCGTGCTCGTCGCCGAGCGGGTGCGCGAGGCCTTCGAGTCGAGCGGCATCGTCTGCGATGAGGGGCCGGTCGACACCACCGTCAGCATCGGCGTGGCGGGTGGGCCCGCCGGCACCGAGCTTGAGGTGCTGCTGGCATCGGCCGACACCGCGCTCTATCAGGCCAAGCGCGGCGGCCGCAATCGCGTCGAGGCGGCGGAGGAGCTGCCGCTTTCGCTGGAGAATTGGCGCCGCAAGACCGCGGGCCTGCCCGCGTCGGCGCGCCACAAGCCGGTGCCCGTTCAAGGCTGAGTTGGGGTAACCATTGGTTAACCATTCGATCCCATGTTTCCGGGCATGGAATCGTTTCACGCACGCAATCCGCAGGCTGCCCTGATGTCGCTCGAAGCCGCGGCGGCTTCGGCGCGTGGTGGCTTCGCCTGCATGTTCTCGAACTCGGGTGAATATGAGCGCGCGCTGATCGCCGAGCGACGCGCGCAGGGCCGCTATGGCCAGCCGAAGCGCCGCTGGCCGGCCGCGATGCTGCTCGGAATTTTGCTGATGGTCGTGGGCACGGTGCTGCTGTTCAGGTGAACCCAGGCCGGAACCGGCAGGGCGGGGCGCCCGTGGAGGCGCCTTTTTCTTTTCCGGCGGCTGCGCTACAGACGTGCCTTCGGAATTTCGTTTTGACGCGCATTCTTTCCGCGAACCGGTACCCACTTCGCTCGAAAGCGCCACGGCAGAGGCCAAAGCCCAATGATCACGGAAATCGCACTCATCGACGTCAAGCCCGGCAGCGAGAAGGATTTTGAAGCTGCGGTCGCCAAGGCGCGCCCGCTGTTCCTGCGCGCCAAGGGCGGCAAGGGGTTCGAGCTGCACAAATCGATCGAGAAGCCGTCGCGCTACCGGCTGTTCGCGAAGTGGGAGACGCTGGAGAACCACACCGTCGATTTCCGTGGCTCGGAGGATTTCACCGCCTGGCGCGCACTGGTCGGCCCGTACTTCGCGGCGCCGCCTGATGTCGAGCACACCGAGACGGTGCTGACCACCTGAGGCGATCGATCCTTGGCTTGACCGGTTTGCTTGACGCGAGGCGGTGCCCGCTTCGCGTGAAAGCATTCTAAGCGTGCGCAGGCGCTTTGTCCTCGGCCTTGAAGTGGTCGATCATCACCTTGGCGATCGCCATCAGCGGCAGTGCCAGCGCCAGCCCCCAGACGCCGAATACGACGCCGAGCAGGATTTGGAACGCGAACAGCGTCGCCGGCGGGATATCCAGCGCCTGGCGCTGGATGATCGGCGTCAGCACGTAGCTTTCCAGCGCGTGCACGCCGAGGAACAGGATGAAGGCGGAGAGCGCCGCGATCCATCCGGTGGCGAGGCTCGCCAGCACCACGATCAAGCCGCCGAGGATCGCGCCCACGGTCGGGATGAAGGCAAGCAGGCCGGCCTGGATGCCGAGGATGAACGAACTCGGGATGCCGATGATCGCCAGTCCGATCCAGGTGACGAGGAACACCGCGGTCATCGTGATGATCTGCGCGATCAGCCAACGCTCGAGCGTATCGCCGATGTGGTCGACGATGATGGTTGCCTGCGCGCGGTACTTGGCCGGTGCGATGAACAGCAGCCCGGCGCGGTAGATGCTCGGCTGGGCGGCGAAGGCGAGGCCCAGGAACAGCACGATGAAGAAGTTGCCGACGACGCTGACCGTGCCGAGCATCACTTTCAGCGTCTGGCTGATGATGGCCCCGCCGCTCGAGGCCAGCGCGCTGGCACCCGGCAGGCCGTGGGACGACGGCGCTCCGGGTGCCGCCGTTGTCGTCGGCGCGGTGGTGCCCTCAGGCTTGGCTTCGCCGAGCGCATTGGTGAAGTCGAGATAGCTGGTATCGACGCCGTGCTGCTCCAAGAATTCCTTCACATTGCCGAGCTGTGACTTGATGGTGTTGCTCAGCACCGTCGCCTGCTGCGCGATCGTGGTGCCGCCGAGGAACACGATGCCGGACAGCAGGCCCGCCAGCGCAAGACAGACGAGCATGAGCCGCACCGCGTGGGGGAGCCTGGTCAGGCGGCCGAGCAGGGTGGTCATCGCGTTCAGCCCGACGCCGAGCAGCATGCCCGCGAACAGCAGGAACAGCGTCGCGGCGAAATGCCAGGCGAACGTCAACAGGGCCGCGAACAGCACCGCGCCGATGCCGCCGACGGCAATCGCCCACGCCATGTCGTTGCGGGCTTGCAGGCGATTGTCAGCCGAATCTGTCACGGGTGATTCCCCCTCGCTCCGGTATTCCGGACGCAGTCTTTGGCGAAATCGCCTCCGGGATCAAGCCAGCCGAGCTGGGCCGGTTTGACGCTGACCGGCCCGGACAGGCTCCGGAGCGGGTGCGCGCGAAGCCCGCACCGCCGGCTCGCCTTGGCCGATTGCCCGGCACAGGGCGGTGGCGCGGCATCCGGCCTTGTGCAGGGCTGCAACCGTCATGTGCAGTTATAGACAGTTGATCCGGCCAGAACTCGAAGGCATGATCGTCTCGGAATCGTAGCAAACTTAGAATAATCATTGCGCGAGACGTAGATAATGAGACGGCCCGTGGTTGGCGTGATCGGAAACGCCCATCGCATCGAAAATCGTTTCACAGTCCAGATGGTTGGAGAGCGCAACCTTCGCGCGGTTGCCGAAGTGTCCGGTGCGGTACCCCTGATGTTCGCGGGAACCCCCGAAATCACCGATGTCGCCGCCTTGCTCGACGTGGTCGACGGCGTGGTCCTGACCGGAGCCCGTGCCAACGTCCATCCGACCCGCTTCAATACCGAGCCTTGCGCAGCTCACGAACCTTACGACATCCATCGTGATGACGTCGCGCTGGCGCTGTCCGAGGCCTGCGTGGCGCGCGGCGTGCCGATCTTCGGCATTTGCCGTGGCCTGCAGGAGATGAATGTCGCCTTCGGCGGCTCGCTGCATCCGGAGATTCGCGAGATACCCGGCCGCATGAACCATCGCATGCCGCGACTGGAGAACGGTGAGATCCATCCCGACCCCACGGTCGTATTCGCCGACCGCCACGATGTCACGCTGATCCCGGGCGGCGCGTTCGCACGCATCCTCGGCTGCGAGACCATCCGCGTCAATTCGCTGCACGGGCAGGGCATCCTCGAACCCGGCAAGCGCGTCGTGATCGAGGGTATCGCCGAGGATGGCACCATCGAGGCGATCCGTATCGCCGATGCGCCGGGATTTGCGCTTGGTGTGCAGTGGCACGCCGAATACGATCCGCAGCGCAATCCGATCAACCGCGCACTGTTCGAGGCTTTCGGCGACGCGCTGCGCGAGCGGCGCCGGGCGGCGTAGCGATACATCTGGCTGCGTCCGGAACGACACTGAATTTGCAGCGCGCGGCGGCTCGGATCACTAAGGGTCATCACCCGCGCATGCGGGTGATCCAGTATTCCAGAGACGCTGGTTGTTGAGCCGAGAGGCCGCGGCGTACTGGATGGCCGCATGCGCGGGCCATGACGATTGAGAGAGATGTGACTCTTCGTTCTCGCGACATGAATTGTCCGAGCTTTGCATCTCGTTCCGCCCTCTCTTGGACAGAGGGCGCAGGGAAAGCCGGGTACCGATCGCACCCATGGGCCCCGAGCAAGGGTAGAAAGCTCGGGGGTAGGACCACAGGTGTAACCGGAGCAAGCCCGGCTTTCCCTGCGCGATGGGTTACGGCTTATACGTGCTCGCCCCGGCGAGACTGGGCTTGGTTGTCACCGCCGTTGCAAGACGCAATTGCGTCTTGCAACAGGACACCTGCCACTAGGGCGTCAGGCCTGCACGACTTCGCCGTCCGCCTTGCATGTGCTCGTCAGTCACACACTCGGCGTCCACCGCATCCCGACCCAGCACTCGTGACGATCGCGAAGCGCCCCTCAGGCGGGTGAGGCGGGGGATACATACACTGAGTTGCGTTTCCATAAAACAGAAATATTTTTGCGGCGGGGGCTTGCGCCGTCGGGCAACTCAGTGGCATGGGCGCGGCAAGACGAAGCCCTGGACCTGCGCGCATCGGGGAGTCGGGAATGAAGCGCGGCGCGGGCCGATCATGGTGAGGTGCAAGGCCACGAAAGACCGAGAGGACAAGCCTCCTCGGCGTGCTGTATCCTGTCAGGAGAGACCCCGATGACCACCGTCAAATGCTTGCTGGCCGGATCGGTTGCGATCGGCTTGCTCGCGATGCCAGCCGCCGCTCACGAGAACGCCAGCACCAAGCGATATGCCGTGATGAGAGGCAAGTCCTCCCTGTCCGGCAGCGATTGGACTTACGGCCATGCCCGTCTCCAGGCCCCACATGTGTTCTCCGCGCCGCCCCGCGATGTCTGCGATCACGGCGACAATGCGATGATCTGCTGAAACAGGTTGCGTATAAAACAACCTGTGATTGCTGCATTGAACAACGGTCCGTCCCGGCTTAGACTTCGTGCCGCTGCGACGTGCCGATCGATCTCCCGGGAGTGCGCCTTCCGTAATTTTACGGACATGGAAGAGGCGGAGTGTCCGACCGAACCGGCCAAGCAGCACGACGGAAAGTCATCGCCCGGCGCCGCCGGTTCCTTGCCGATACTGCCTTCCTTTTCTTTTCCGGTGCTGCGGATCACGATGAGTTGGTTGGGATGAATTTATCGGGCCGCCTGGCGCTCGGGACCATGCTCCCCGTCGTCGTGACCCTGCTCGCGGTGGGAGTCATCCACGGCGTCGCGTCGCCTGGCCTGTTGCTGGCCGCAGGCGCGGTCGGCGCAGTGCTGGCGCTTGTGATGGCCGTAATGATCGGGCGGTCGCTGTCGGCGCCGCTGGCAGAGGTGGCGTGGGCGGTCGAGCGACTGTCTCGCGGCGAGACGGTGCCGATGCCATTGGGCGGCAATCAGGAAACGGCCAGAGGCGCGCTCGACGAGCTGTCCGCGAGATTGGGCACCCGACAGAGCTTGCTGGAGAAGACCGTCGAGAGCATTCGCGACCCGGTGGTCGTTGTCGACCATTGCGGGGCGATCGTGATCATCAACGCTGCTGCGCGCCGATTGCTCGGCGTCGAGCCAGGTTTCAACA
The DNA here is from genome assembly GCF_045571475.1 of Bradyrhizobium sp. ORS 86. NCBI lineage: Bacteria > Pseudomonadati > Pseudomonadota > Alphaproteobacteria > Hyphomicrobiales > Nitrobacteraceae > Bradyrhizobium > Bradyrhizobium sp. ORS 86. The sequence goes on from NZ_CP120699.1 coordinate 3,638,978, forward strand.
TCCTGACGGGAGCACAGGCCTTCCGGTGCCAATACGCCGACGATGAGACCGCGATGCCGATTTCGGAGTTGCCTCTGGCGCGTGCGCTGCGCGGCGAACAGGTTGACGATCTCGAGCTGATCGTGAAGCCCCGGCCGGACGAGCAAGGCGTTCGCCTGCTGGCCAATGCCCGCCCATTGCGCGACGACGCCGGCAAGCTTCGTGGCGCGGTCACAGTGCTTCACGACATTACCGCGCGACGACGGGCGCACGAGGCGCTGGTCGCGAGCGAGCAAATGGCGCAGGCCATCGTCAAGACCGCGCTCGATGCATTCGTGCAGACCGACCAGGAGGGAATCGTACTCGACTGGAGCTCGCAGGCGGAAGCCCTGACCGGGTGGACGCGATCGGATGCGGTCGGCCGCAAGGTGGTCGAGCTGGTGTTTCCGGAACAGCTACGGGACGCGCATCGGCAGCGGATCGCCCGCTTCCTGCAGGAGAGCGCGGCTGGCGGCATGGGCATGCGCTATGAGTCCGAGGCGCTGCACCGCGACGGCCATCGGTTCTTCGTCGAAGTGTCGCTAAGCGCGCTGCGCCGTGGCGAGGGCTACGTCATCAACGCCTTTGTGCGTGACGTGACGCAGCGGCGCGCGGCGCAGGAACAGTTGATTCAGGCGCAGAAGATGGAGGCGGTCGGGCAGTTGACTGGGGGCATCGCCCACGACTTCAACAACATGCTGACGGTGATCACCGGCACGATCGAGATCCTCTCCGATGGTGTCAAGGACGCGCCGCACCTGGCCTCGATCGCCAAGCTGATCAGCGACGCCGCCGATCGCGGCGCCCAGTTGACGGCGAGCCTGCTGGCGTTCGCCCGCAAGCAGCCGCTGCAACCTGCCGAAACGGACGTCAATGCTCTCATTGGTGACGTGGTGCGGCTGCTGTCGCAGACGCTTGGCTCGCGCATCGAGATCAGGACCGAGCTCGCCCGCGACGCCTGGCTTGCCTTCGTCGACCGCAGCCAGCTCAGCGCCGCACTGGTCAATCTCGCGATCAATGCGCGCGATGCCATGCCGGACGGCGGCACTTTGATCTTCGCCACTCGCAACATCCAGCTCGGCATTCCCGATGCAGTGGCGCGCGGCGTCGAGCGGGCGGGCGATCACCTTGTGATCGAGGTGACCGATACCGGTACCGGGATTTCACCGACACATCTCGAGAAGATATTCGACCCGTTCTTCTCCACCAAGGATGTGGGGCAGGGCAGCGGGCTCGGGCTCAGCATGGTGTTCGGTTTCGTCAAGCAGACGGGCGGCGGCATCGAAGCGCTGAGCACGGAGGGGCAGGGCGCGACCTTCAGGGTCTACCTGCCCAAGGCCGAGGGCACTGCGCTCCTTCCTGTCGAAGAGACCGACCAGCCGCTCCGCGGCGGCGACGAGACCATCCTGTGCGTCGAGGATGACGACAAGATCCGGGACTACGTCACGGGCCAGCTCGAGGGCCTGGGCTACAAGGTTCTCGTCGCGCCCAATGCCGACGCCGCGCTTGAGATCGCCAATCGCGGCGCGGCGTTCGATCTCCTGTTCACCGACATTGTGATGCCCGGCCGCATGAACGGGCGGCAATTGGCTGACGCGCTGATGGCCGGGCGCCCGGCGCTGCGGGTACTGTTCACCTCGGGCTACAGCGATGGCGCGCTGCCGGCGTCGGGGCGCCCGGGACATGGCCTTCCGCTGCTGACCAAGCCCTACCGGCGCGCTGAGCTGGCGCGGATGCTGCGGCGCTGCCTTGATCTTCAGGTCGACTTTCAGGGGGATCCGGTTCCGCAGCCTTACTCCGTGCAGCCCGATCTGGAGCGCTTCCTGCGCGAGAATCCCCCGGACAAGACTTAGCCCACGGCGACTGACGTTGCCGGGGTGAGCTGACAGGGGCAGTTCCAAGTCCACGTGTCAAATAGCGCGGTGTCATCACCCGCGCATGCGGGTGATCCAGTATTCCAGAGAAGCTGGTGCTTGAACCGACAGGCCGCGGCGTACTGGATGGCCCGCCTGCGCGGGCCATGACGACTGAGAGAGAATGTGCATTCGCATTCTCGCGACGTGATTTGTCCGAGCCTTGCATCTCGTTCCGCCCTCTAGGAAGAAAGTGGGTCAAGTTCGGTCCAGTGCACCCACCAACTTTCGTTCAAAGCGGGTCGAGGACTTCACGCCGGTCCGAACTCGCAATCTCGGATACAGAAACATCGCGCACAAAAACAAAAGGCGCTTCCGACGGAAGCGCCTTTTGCATCTTTGAAGCCGTGACAGCTTACAGCGAGTAGTACATCTCGAACTCGACCGGATGCGGGGTCATCTCGAAGCGCGCGACCTCGGTCATCTTCAGCTCGATAAAGGCGTCGATGAAATCGTCGTCGAACACGCCGCCGTGCTTGAGGAACGCGCGGTCCTTGTCGAGGTTCTCCAGCGCCTCGCGCAAGCTGCCGCAGACGGTCGGGATCTGCTTCAGCTCTTCCTTCGGCAGGTCGTAGAGGTCCTTGTCCATCGCCGGACCCGGATCGATCTTGTTCTTGATGCCGTCGAGGCCGGCCATCAGCATCGCGGCGAAGCCGAGATAGGGGTTGGCCATCGGATCGGGGAAGCGCACCTCGACGCGCTTGGCCTTCGGGTTTGCCGTGTAGGGGATGCGGCAGGACGCCGAACGGTTGCGCGCGGAATAGGCCAGCAGCACGGGGGCCTCGTAGCCCGGGACCAGGCGCTTGTAGGAGTTGGTCGACGGGTTGGTGAAGGCATTGATCGCCTTGGCGTGCTTGATGATGCCGCCGATGTAGTGCAGGCAGGTTTCCGACAGGTCGGCATACTTGTTGCCGGCAAAGGCCGGCTTGCCGTCCTTCCAGATCGACTGGTGGACGTGCATGCCCGAGCCGTTGTCGCCATAGACCGGCTTCGGCATGAAGGTGGCGGTCTTGCCGTAGATGTGCGCGACCTGATGGATGCAGTACTTGTAGATCTGCATCTGGTCGGCCATCAGCGTCAGCGTGTCGAACTTCATGCCGAGCTCGTGCTGGGCCGATGCCACCTCGTGGTGATGCTTCTCGACCTTGACGCCCATCTTGGCCATGGCGCCGAGCATCTCCGAGCGCATGTCCTGCACCGAGTCCTGCGGCGGCACCGGGAAGTAGCCGGCCTTGGTGCGGATGCGGTGGCCGAGATTGCCGCCCTCATATTCGGTGGCCGAGTTGATCGGCAGCTCGGAGGAATCGAGCTTGAATCCGGTGTTGTAGGGGTCGGCCGCATAGCGCACGTCGTCGAACACGAAGAACTCAGCCTCGGGGCCGACGAACACGGTGTCGCCCACGCCCATCGACTTCACCATCGCCTCCGCCTTCTTGGCGATGCCGCGGGGGTCGCGGTTATAGGGCTCGCCGGTGGTGGGCTCGAGCACGTCGCAGACGATGACCATGGTGGTCTCGGCGAAGAACGGGTCGATCGTCGCGGTGACCGGGTCCGGCATCAGGCACATGTCGGATTCGTTGATCGCCTTCCAGCCGGCGATCGAGGAGCCGTCGAACATCTGACCTTCGGCAAAGGTATCCTCTTCGATCATGCTGACGTCGAAGGTCACGTGCTGCCATTTGCCACGCGGATCGGTGAAGCGCAGGTCGACGTATTTGACGTCGTTGTCCTTGATCATCTTCAGGACGTCTTTGGCGGTCTTCATGAATACCCCTTATGGATGTGCGGGTCGGTTCCAGCGATCGGCGACATTATTCCCGCTTTTGGCGAGATGGTGTGACCACTCAAACGAAATCAGGCTGCCGAAGCAGCCTTTTTTCTCTTTTGGGGTCGCAAAATCCGGATAGCATCGGGCTCAAATAGCGTCCAGCCCGGATTCTCCGGTCCGGATGCGGATGGCTTCCTCGATGTTGGAGACGAAGATCTTGCCGTCGCCGATGCGCCCGGTCTGGGCTGCGCGGCGGATCGCGTCGATCGCCTTCTCGACCAGGTCGTCGCCGATCACGATCTCGATCTTCACCTTGGGCAGGAAGTCGACGATGTATTCCGCGCCGCGATAGAGCTCGGCGTGACCCTTCTGCCGTCCGAAACCCTTGGCCTCGGTGACGGTGATGCCTTGCAGTCCGACCTCCTGGAGCGCTTCCTTCACCTCGTCGAGCTTGAAAGGCTTGATGATGGCTTCAATCTTTTTCACTGAGCGCCTCCCGGGCATTGCAGATTGCAGGGTCGTCTTCGATGCGCATGGGGCGCAGTCCGGTTGAATACTAAGGCTTCCGGCGCCGGGCCGGAAACGCGCACAATGGCCGTACAACGTGCCATTGCGAGCGGCTTCCTCAAAAGCAGGGTCTATGCCAGTTTGTCAGGGTCCCCGATTTCGGAACGTTATCAGCCTTTTAACAGGCAATCGGATGATATCGAACCACAATGGGCATGATATCCAAGCCTATGGGATAGGCAATCTGATCAATATGTGTGCAATCGACCGGTCAAAACCCTGCGAACGTCATGGGAATTGCCTCTCGAAAAGGCGAAGAGATTGAGGATTCGGCATGGACGTTCTGACCACTTCCGAGATGGAGCGTGCCGACCGGCTGACCATCGCAGCCGGCACGCCCGGCTTTGCCTTGATGATGAGCGCGGGCCAGGCGGTCGCCGAGGCGGCGATGGACCTGGTCGAGGAGGGGCCGATCATCGTGGTCGCCGGGCGCGGCAACAATGGCGGTGACGGATTTGTCGCCGCCGCTGAGCTCGCGGCGCGCGGCCGCGAGGTCTCGGTCATCTTGCTGTGCGAGCGCGACAGCCTGCAGGGCGATGCCGCGCTGGCGGCGAAGGGCTGGAAGTATCCGGTGCTGCCGTTCAACCCGCAGGCGCTGGGCATCGGCAAGCCGGCACTGATCATCGATGCGCTGTTCGGCGCCGGGCTCAACCGGCCGGTCAAGGGCGATCCGCTGGAGATGATCGCGGCGATCAACGCCAACGGCGCGCCGGTGCTGGCCGTCGACCTGCCGAGCGGCATCAACGGCACGTCAGGCGCGGTGATGGGTGCCGCGGTGCAGGCCGTCGAGACCGTGACCTTCTTCCGCAAGAAGCCGGCTCATCTGCTGCTGCCGGGGCGGATGCATTGCGGCCGGGTGCGCGTCGCCGATATCGGCATCGATCCGCAGGTGCTGGACGAGATCAAGCCGCTGACCGCCGAGAACCTGCCGCAGGCCTGGCGCTGGTCGTTCCCGGTGCCGCGGATGGACGGCCACAAATATGCCCGCGGCCATGCGGTGGTGGTGTCGGGCGATATCGCCTCGACCGGCGCGGCCCGGCTCGCCGCGCGCGGAGCGCTGCGCGCCGGCGCGGGCCTGGTGACACTTGCCTCGCCGCGCGACGCGCTGGCGGTTAACGCCGCGGCGCTGACCGCGGTGATGGTCCGCGCGGTCGACAACCCGATCCAGTTCGCCGAACTGCTCGGCGACAAAAGGCTCAATGCCTGCGTGATCGGGCCCGGTGTCGGCATCAATGCGCGCACGCGCGATTTCGTCCACACCGCGCTGTCGGCGCAGCGGCATCTGGTCCTCGACGCCGACGCGCTGACGAGTTTTGCGAGCGCGCCGGACCGCCTGTTCGAGGCGATCAAGGCTTCCGACGGCCAGCAGGTGGTGCTGACCCCGCATGAGGGCGAATTCCCGCGGCTGTTCAGCGATATCTCCAACAAATATCCCGGCCGGTCCAAGCTCGAGCGCGTCCGGGCCGCGGCCGAACGATCGGGCGCCGTGGTGCTGCTGAAGGGCGCGGACACGGTGGTCGCGTCGCCAGACGGCCGTGCCACCATCACCGCCAACGCGCCGCCCTGGCTTGCCACCGCCGGCGCCGGCGACGTGCTGTCAGGCATCATCGCGGGCTTCCTGGCGCAGGGAGTGCCGGCGTTCGAGGCCGCCGGTATCGGGGCGTGGATGCACGGCGAGGGCGCGGGTGAAGCCGGGCCGGGCCTGATCGCGGAGGATCTGACCGAGGTGCTGCCCGCGGTGTTCCGCCGGATCTATGACGAGTTCGGGATTGAATATTAGACCGCTGGCACTCGCCGAAATGGACGCGGCCGCGCGCACCACGTGCATTGATCGGGCAAACTGAACAAGCGGTTAGATATTTGCGTTTCAGCGATCGATGCGCGTCGCCTATACGTTCCGCGTCGTTGCCTAGCGCGGAACAGTCCGATGATCACATCAACCAGCTCCCTTTCGACAGCCTCCCAGACGGCCGTTCCGCGCATCGATGCCGCGTCGTATCGTGCGGCCATGCGCTATCACGCCGGCGCCGTGGTGATCCTCTCGGCAGGCACGCTCGGGGACAGGACCGGGCTCACGGCGACGTCGGTGTGCTCGCTGTCGGATACGCCGCCGCGGCTGATCGCCTGCGTCAACCGCTCGGCGAGCGCGCATGCGCTGATCCGGCGCACTGCGGCGTTCGGCGTCAACATGCTGCGCGCCGGGCAGGAGGAGCTTGCGAATGTGTTCGCCGGCCGCCGCGGCATCGAGCGCGACGATCGCTTCAGCGGCGCTGAGAGTTGGCTGTCGCTCGCCACGGGGGCGCCGATCCTGAAGAGCGCGCTCGTCGGCCTCGACTGCGAGCTCGTTGGCGAGCACGCGTACGATACCCATTCGATCTTCGTCGGCGAGGTCCGCGCCGTGCATCAGCGCGACGGTGACGCGCCGCTGATCTATTTCGGCGGGCAGTTCTGCGCGCTGGCGCCGCGAGCCGGCTGAGGTCGGCCGGCAGCGCCGGCGCTCAGGCGCGGGCCCTGAACAGCTTCTGGACTGTCGCCGTCAGCGCGCTTGCCGCCGGCGAGAACGATTGTCCCTTCAGCGAGACGATGCAGACGGTGCGCTCCAGCGTTGGATTGACGATCGGCAGCGCCTGCATGGTCTTCTTCAGCGGCCGTGGCAGCGCGATTCTCGGCAGGATGCCGACACCGAGCCCGGCTCCGGCCAGCGCGCTCAGCGTGTGGCTGTGCTCGACCTCGAATTTGATCTTCATCTGCAGATCGCGCACCGCGAGCGCCCGCTCCAGCATCGATCGCAGCGCCGCCGATTTCGAGTTGAGCAGGATCGGATAGGCCGAGAGCTCGGCGAGATCGACCGCGCTGCGCTTGCGGAACGGAAAGGCGCGCGTCGCCAGCGCATAGATCGGGTCCCTGAACAACGGCGCGAACTGAAACTCGGTTGAGCCGTCCATCTCGGGCCCGATGCCGAAATCCGCTTCCCGGCGACGGAGGCAGTCGAGCATGTCCTCGGCCGCAAGCTCCCGCAGGTTGATGTTGATGCCGGGATAGCTCGCCTGGAATGCGTACAGCGCCTGCGGCAGCGCGGTCGCCGCTATGGTCGGCACGCAAGCTAGTGACAGCGTGCCGCGCTGGATGTCGATCACCTCGCGGATCTCGCGCAGCCCGTTTTCCCATTCGCCGAGCGCGCGCCGCGCATGGGTGAGGAGTTGCAGCCCTTCCGCGGTCAATTCGACGCGCCGCGTGGTGCGGTGAAACAGCGCGGCGCCGACCTGATCCTCCAACAGCTTGATCTGCATGCTGACCGCGGACTGCGAGCGGTTGAGCTGCTCGGAGGCCTGGCGGAAGCTCTTGTTCTCCGCGACCGCGATGAACATGTGCAGCAGCTTGAAATTGATCGGCGACATCGATTGGGCTCGGGCTGATTGTTCCGACAAACTGAACTGTTCTTAAGATAATCTCGTTAGAAAGATCAGTGCCGGACATCTAGCATGATTGCATTGGCTGCGGGAGCCGATCCTGCGGCTCCTGCCGAAAAGATGTCCTGATGTCATTCACCATCCTCAAGCCGCGCACCCGCCGTGTCCAGCGCTCCGAGCTCGCGGTGCCCGCGACCTCGACGCACTTCTTCGAGCGCGCCGCGCGTAGCGCAGCCGATTTCATCTTTCTCGATCTGGAGGATGCTGTGGCGCCGGCGCGCAAGCCGGAGGCGCGCGAGATCGCGATCGAGGCACTGAACCGGATCGATTGGGGCAACAAGACGCTCGCGGTGCGGATCAACGGCCTCGACACCGAATGGGCCCATCGCGACATCATCGAGGTCGCCGGCCGCTGTCCGCGTCTCGACCTGGTCATGGTGCCGAAGGTCGGGACCGCATTCGATGTTCGGTTCGTCGATGCGCTGCTGACGGGTCTGGAGCGGGAATTTCCACGTGCGAAGCCGCTCGGCATCGAGATCCTGATCGAGACCACGCTCGGCCTCGCCAACGTCGAGGACATCGTCCAGTCCTCGGAACGGCTCGAGGCTGTGATCTTCGGCATCGGCGACTATTCGATCGATCTGCGGACCTGCGGCGAGATCATCGGCGCATCCGATCCACGCTACGCGGTCCTGACCGATCCGGACCAAGGCGGCAGGCGCCACGCGCACTGGAACGACCAGTGGCATTTCGCGCTGGCGCGGATCGCCAATGCCTGCCGCGCCCACGGCCTGCGCGCGATCGACGGTCCCTATGCCAATTTCGGCGATCCGATCGGATTTCGCGCCAGCGCCGAGCGGGCTGCCGCGCTCGGCTTCGAGGGCAAATGGGCGATCCATCCCTCGCAGCTCGATATTGCCAATGAGGTGTTCTCACCGACCGCGCGCGAGGTGGCGTGGGCGCGCGAGATCATCGCCAAGATCCAGTCAGCGAGTGCAGGCGGCGACGGCGCCTTCGGGCAGGACGGCGTGCTGATTGATCTGGCGGTGCTGAAGCGCGCGCAGGCGATCATCGATCGCCACCAGGCGATTGCCGCCGCGGGCAGGGAGGGAGCGCGCGATGTCGCATGACCCACCGCTTGCGGGAGTACGCGTGCTCGATATCGCGACCTTCGTCGCGGCGCCGTTCTGCGGAACGGTGCTGTCGGATTTCGGCGCCGAGGTCATCAAGGTCGAGCAGCCGGGCACGGGCGATCCGCTCCGCCGCTTCGGCACGCCGAGCGAGTGCGGTGACACCTATGTCTGGCTCAGCGAAGCGCGCAACAAGAAGTCGGTCACGCTCGACCTGCGCAGCGAACGCGGCGCATCATTGTTCCGCGAACTGGTTCGGCAGTCGGACGTGGTGCTGGAGAATTTCAGGCCGGGCACGCTGGAGAAATGGGGCCTCGGCTTCGAGGCGTTGCGCGAGATCAATCCGAAGCTCGTGATGCTGCGGGTCAGCGCCTACGGCCAGGACGGCCCGATGCGCGACAAGCCGGGCTTCGCGCGGATCGCGCACGGGTTCAGCGGTCTCGCCTATCTCGCCGGCGAGGCGGGACGGCAGCCGGTGATGCCGGGCTCGACCTCGCTGGCCGACTACATCTCGGGCCTCTGGGGTGCGCTCGGCGTGCTGCTGGCGCTGCGTCATGCGGAAGCGACGGGAGAGGGGCAGGTAGTCGACATCGGGCTTTATGAATCGGTGTTTCGCCTGCTCGACGAGATGGCGACCGTGTTCGCCAAAACCGGCTTCGTCCGCGAGCGGCTCGGCGCCGACACGGTCAATGTCGTGCCGCACAGTCATTACGAGACCCGCGACGGCAAATGGGTTGCGCTGGCCTGTTCGAGCGACAAGATGTTCGAGCGGCTGGCGGAGGCGATGCAGCGCTCCGATCTCGCGACCGACCCGCGCTATGCCACCATGGCCGCCCGGCTGGGACGGCGCGAGGAGGTCAACGGCATCGTCGCCGATTGGATCGGCGGCATGCCGCTCGCGCAAACCCTTGCGGAATGCGAGCGCCACGACGTGCCGTGCGGTCCGATCTACAGCATCCGCGACATCTTCGACGATCCGCAATATCGCGCCCGCGGCAACATCGCCGAGGTGCCTTCGCGCGCCGGGCCGATCGCCGTGCCGAGCGCGATCCCGCGGATGTCCCGCACCCCACCGCAGTTCAAGCACGCCGGCGTTGCGCTCGGCGCCCATACCGACGAGGTCCTGACCTCGCTTGCGGGAGCATCGGCGGCGATGCTCGCTACGCTGCGCAATGACGGGGTCATCTGAGGTGACCCAATCCTCTTCCTCCTGCCACGAAAGAAAGATGCCATGACCAGGCAGATGAAATTGATCGGCTTCCTGCAGGCCCAGAACTGCTCGAACTATCCGGCCTCCTGGCGTCATCCGGAATCCAAGGCGAACTGGTTCGCGCGCGAATACTACGAAAGCATCGGCCGCACGCTGGAGCGCGGCAAATTCCATCTCGCCTTCTTCGACGACCGGCTCGCAATTCCGGATCGCTTTGGCGACGACTTCCGCGAGACGATCCGCCACGGCGTGCGCGCGGCGAAGCTCGATCCCGTCACGGTCGCGCTGACGATGGGGCTGGCGACGGAGCGTCTCGGCATTGGGGTGACGTACTCGACCACCTATTACGAGCCGTTCCATGTCGCGCGCGTGTTCGCGACGATGGACCTGCTGCTCAACGGCCGCGCGGCGTGGAACGTCGTGACGTCGCTGAACGATTCCGAGGCCGCGAATTTCGGCGCCTCGCAGCATCTCAGCCACGACCTGCGCTACGACCGCGCCGACGAATTCATGGAGGTCGTGCTCGGGCACTGGAACAGTTGGGAGGACGGCGCGCTGCGCTTCGATCGCGAGGCCGGCCTGTTCGCTGATCCGGCGAAGGTGCATCGGCTCGACCATCAGGGACAGTTCTTCCGCTCGCGCGGACCGTTTACGGTGCCGCGCTCGCCGCAGGGGCATCCGGTGATCATCCAGGCCGGCCAGAGCGGGCGGGGCAAGACATTTGCGGCGCGCTGGGGCGAGCTGATCTTCGTGATCTATCCCAACCTCGAGATCGCCAAGAAGCAGTATGCGGACCTGAAGGGGACGCTGGCGAAGGCGGGCAGGGATGTCAGCATCGCGCCGGCGGTCTATCCCGTCGTCGCCGAAACCCAGGCCGAGGCCGAGGACAAGTTCGCCGCGATCAACCGGCTCGCCAAACAGATCGATGCGTTGACGCTGCTGTCGGAGGTGCTCAACTACGATTTCGCGGCAAAGCCGATGGACGAGCCGTTCACGGCAGAGGAACTGCAGTCGATCAGCGGCCTGCAAGCGATCCGCGACCGTGTGGTCAATCTCAGCGGCACACCTAATCCCACCCCGCGCGACTTCGTCCAGTTCAGCGGTCGCGGCACGCTCGCCGAATTGCCGACCTTCGTCGGGTCGCCCGCCGTGGTCGCCGACCAGATGGAGCGCTGGTTCTCCGAAGGCGGTTGCGACGGCTTTGTCGTAGCCGCGACCCACGTGCCGGGCACCTACGAGGATTTCGTGCGGCTGGTCGTTCCGGAATTGCAGCGCCGCGGCCTGTTCCGGCGCGAGTACGAAGGCGACACCCTGCGCGACAATCTCGGCCTGCCGCGGCCGCAGGGCGGACGATCCCACGAAGCGGTGCCGGAGGCACACGCCGCCACCGGATAGCGTCAGCCGAGATATCGGCGCCAACAACGATCAAAACAAAACAAGGGAGGCTTAAAGTGACCATGACGGGCGTCAACGCGGGAGGCCGGCTCGACCGGTTGCCGATCGCTGGATTCCACTACCGGATCTTCGCGCTGATCGGAGCCGGACTGTTTGTCGACGGCTTCGAGATATTCCTCGCCGGCAGCATTCTGGGAGCGTTGGTTCAGTCCGGCTGGTCGGACCTCGAGCACAATGCGCGCTTCATCTCCGCAACCTTCGTTGGAATGCTGATCGGCGCGTGGCTGGCGGGCGTCGCCGGCGACCGCTTCGGCCGCAAGTTCGCCTACCAGGCCAATCTCCTCATCTTCGGTCTGAGCGCGCTGGCGGCGACCCTCGCGCCGTCAATGAACTGGCTGATCGGGGCCCGCTTCGTGATGGGCCTCGGTCTCGGCGCGGAGATCGTGGTCGGTTACGTCGTGCTCAGCGAATTCATCCCGCCGCAGCAGCGCGGCCGGTGGGGCGCGGCGCTCGCGACCTGCACCAACGGCGCGCTGTTCGTCGCAACCCTGGTGGGCTGGGCCGTCATTCCCCATCTCGGCTGGCGCTGGATGTTCGCGCTGTGCGGGATCGGCGCGATGATCGTCTGGTTCCTACGGCGCTCGCTGCCGGAATCGCCGCGCTGGCTGGAAACGCAGGGCCGCAGCACAGACGCCGAAGCGGTGCTCTCGGCGATCGAGCAGGAGATCGGCAAGGGCAAGCCGTTGCCGACGCCGGCCTACCAGCCGGCCCCCGTTCAGCCGGACGTCCGGTTCACGCGGCTGTTCTCGCGCGCGCTGCTCGCGCGAACCATCGTGGGCTGCCTGATCCTGATCGGGCTCAACACCGCGGTTTACGGCTTCATCGCCTGGATACCGACTTTCTTCGTCAAGCAGGGCATCAACCTGTCGTCGTCCCTGGGCTACACCATGCTGATGACGCTCGGCAGTCCGTTCGGGACGCTGACCGGCATGTGGATCGGCGAGAAGATCGATCGCAAGCCGTCGCTGATCGTGCTGTCGCTCATCGCAGCCGGGCTTGGGCTGATCTATCCGGTCTTCATCAATCCGACCGCCTTTGTCGTGATCGGCTTCCTGCTGGTGTTCACGGTTGCGGTGATGCTGGCGCTGGCCTGGGGGCTCTATATCCCCGAGTTGTTCCCGACTGAACTCAGGATGCGCGGCTCAGGCATCTGCAACACCGCCGGACGCCTGATGTCGATCGTGACGCCGTTCATCGTGGTCGAGCTGTTCACCCGGTTCGGCGTCACCGGTGTCGTATCCGTGGTGGCCGGGTTGCTGGTGTTGCAGGCGATTGCGGTGGCCGTTCTCGGCATCGAGACGCGCAAGCGTCCGCTGGAGGAGCTGCGGCCCGAGGTGATGGACAGCGGGGCCTCACGCGCGCAGGCGCATGGCACTCTGCAACCGAGCGCCGGCGGGATCACGGCCGGAGGGGATTAGACGCTGCGTAAGCGTTCGAGACGCTAAAGCGCGATGAGATTGAGTTGAATCGCCATCGCGCTTTAGCTCACCAGATACTTCGCCACCGCGGGCTCGTTCCATTCGATGCCGAGGCCCGGACCGCGCGCGGTGACAGCGCCATCGACGATCTCGGCGGGCTTCGCCAGGATCGTGCCGGCGAAGTCGAGGAATTCCAGCCAATGCGCGGTCGGCGTCACCGCGAGCAGATGCGCGCTGACCTCCGCGAACAGGTGGCTCGACATCGAGATCGAGGCGGCGTCGGCCTGGCCCGCGACCTGCAGCCAACCGGTGACGCCCCCGACCTTCATCACGTCGGGCATGATGAAGTCGGAGGCGCCGGCCGCGATCGCCTCGGCAAAGCCGCGCGGAAACCACCAGTTCTCGCCGGCCTGGATCGGTGTCGGCGAGGTCTCGCGAACCTTGGCATGGCCGGACAGGTTTTCCTGCGGCACCGGCTCCTCGATCCAGTGCAGATCGTAGGGGGCAAGGCGCGCGATGCGGCGCGTCGCTTCCGCTGGATCGAGCGACTGGTTGAAGTCGATCATCAGCGCGATGTTGGGGCCGAGCAGGGCGCGCACGCCCTTGACCACGCGTTCGTCGTTGGCGGCATCTCCGTCGCCGCCCTTGATCTTGATGCCCTTGAAGCCCTGGTCGAGCGAGCGGCGCAGCGCGCGCTCGTCCGCTACCGGATCGACCGCGCCGTAGCTGTCATAGGCCCTGATCGGCTTGGTGCCACCGCCGAGCAACTCGGCAAGCGGCCGGTCGGCCAACTGGCCGAGCACGTCCCAATAGGCCATGTCGAGGCCCGACACCGCCATGCCGACCAGGCCCTGCCAGCCGAGCAGGCGAAACTTGGCGTCCATCGCCTTCATCAGCTCGAACGGGGCGACTGGCCTGCCGATGAGATCGCGGCCGATCTCCTCGATCAGGTAGCACAGAGGCTTAAGCGTGAGCTTGGTGTAGGCGAAGATGTAACTGCGGCCGGTCACACCCTGGTCGGTTTCGACATCGATCAGAACCAATGGGCCGGAATCAATCACGCCGAAGGCGTTCTTCACCGGGCGCTTGAGCGGCACCACGACACTTCGCGCCCGGACTCCGCGAATCGCGGCAACTGTCTGACTCATGGTCGTTTCCCCTCTTTGCTATTGGACACTGTACCATCGGAGCAGCCGTGGCGCGGCCCAATCGGCCGCGGTGGCCTCGATCAGATAGCGTCCCGGGTATTCGGCAAGGAAGGCGATGCGCTGGGTCTGGCCGGGCTCGATTGCGAGCGTATCGAGCCAGAACGGCTTCCAGCCGTCGTCGAGCCGATCCAGCAGCCGGACATGATGGCCGTGCAAATGGAAGACGGTGGTCATTGTGGCGCGGTTGGTCAGCGCCAGCACGACCGGCCGGCCGGCTTTCGCCTGAAAGGCCGGCGCGGCGGATGGCTTGAAATCGACTGGCCGGACCCAATCGGCCGGAGTACCGAGTTCGAGGCTGACCCGCTGGGCGTTCTTGAGATCGATCTGGGCGGGCAGGTCGTTGCCCGGAAGCGGTGGGGCAGGCGGAAACGGCGCGGAGCGGAGCGGCGGCTCCGCCGAGACAACCAGCTTGCCCAGCGGCCGGGCTTGCTGGCCGTCGTGGAGCAGGATGGGGAAGCTCGTTCCTGCGGGCCCCGCGACATCGACAAAGACGTCGGTGCGATTCCCCGGCGCCAGCATCAAGGCGCTGTTGCGGGCCGGGAACGGCTCGGCCGGCTGGCCGTCGATCCCCATCACCCGGACCTCGAGGTTCTCCAGCTTGACGGCCAGCACGCTGCGCGGGCTTCCGTTGATGAACCGAAGTCTGAGGCGGGCATTCGAAGGAGCCGAGATGTTGAGCGAGGTTTGCCCGTTAATTGTATGAATTATCGTCGTATCTTGCGGATCCGTTCCGGGCGAGATCGCCGTTCCATCCTGACGCAGCCGCCACTCCTCGATCAGCAGGACATGGTCGCGATCCACCGCAACCGGCGAGCTGCTGTCGACGATCAGAGCGTGCGGCCGTGCGGGCATGGCGGCGCCGTCGCCGAGCAGGCTTGCGCCCCAAAGGAAGGTTCCGGCATGCCGCAGCGGAAGCTGGAAGGTATCCTTGGCAGCCGGTGGGAGCGGCGCCCGGGACGTCAGCGGCTCGGCCGCCGGCACACCGTCGAGCCCGTGGCAATCGAGCACGGCTGCCACCGGCAGCTCGTTGCTGAAGGCGACATCGAGCACCTCGCCGCGCTTGAACCGGAGGTCCCCGTTGCCGAATGACCAGACCGGCGTTTGCGATGCTCCGGGACGAAGCGAGATGCGGTCTGGCCTGGCCTGTAGCGCGACGGCCGTGCGGCCTTGCGCCGCGCCGACGGCCGGCAGGGCTGGTCCAAGCGCCGCGGCGCCGAAAACGGTCATGAGGCGACGGCGGGTGAGGGGGAGATCGGGGCTTGCCATTCGGCCGATGCGGACCATTTTCAACTCAGTCTGTCCACCCGCGAAGGGTCGCAGGCGGCTATGCAAAAGCGCCGATTTTTTTGCTGCGAACCGGCGGGCACATGCTATAAGCCCGGCCGCCCGCGGCATCGCGGTCGGATGGGATGCTTTTCACGCGGGCGTGGCGGAACTGGTAGACGCGCTGGATTTAGGTTCCAGTGACGAAAGTTGTGGGGGTTCGAGTCCCTCCGCCCGCACCAAGCGCTTACAGCGTTTGCATGACGATTCCTTGGAGAACCTTGAGCCTTATCGAGGCCGCGGGTTCGCCGAACCACCGGCGTCAGGCTGCGAGGCCGCGTCGACTTGATTGAACACTGCCACGGCCCGCGAGGTTCGTGGCCGAAAGCGGAAGAAGATTGATACCATGCAGGTCACCGAGACCCTCAACGAGGGACTGAAGCACGAATTCAAGATCAACGTTCCCGCATCCGATCTCGATGCCAAGGCGGACGCCAAGCTGGTCGACCTCAAGGACAAGGTCCGTCTCAACGGCTTCCGTCCCGGCAAGGTGCCGGTCGCCCATCTGAAGAAGATCTATGGCCGCTCGGTGATGGCCGAGACCATCGACCAGACCATCAGCGACACCAACCGGAAGATCTTTGAAGATCGCGGCTTCCGCCTTGCGGGCGAGCCGAAGATCACGATGCCGACCGGGAAGGCCGCGGTCGACGATCTGCTCGCGGGCAAGACCGACCTGACCTACACCGTGGCGATCGAGGTCGTGCCGCCGATCCAGCTCGCCGACTTCAAGACCTTCTCGGTCGAGAAGCCGGTGGTCGATGTCGCCGACGCCGACGTCGATGACGCCATCAATCGGATCGCCGAAGGCAGCCGCCCCTACAGCGCCAAGGCCGAAGGTGCGAAGGCCGAGCAGGGCGATCGCGTCACCATCAACTTCAAGGGCACCATCAACGGCGAAGCCTTCGACGGCGGCACCGGTGAGGGCATCCAGGTCGTGATCGGCGCCAGCCAGTTCATCCCGGGCTTCGAGGACCAGTTGATCGGCATCGGTGCCAACGAGACCCGGACGCTGAAGGTCTCGTTCCCGAAGAATTACCTGAATGACAAGCTCGCCGGCCAGCCGGCCGAGTTCGAGACCACCGCAACCCTGATCGAGGCGCCGGGCGAGACCAAGATCGACGACGACTTCGCCAAGACGCTCGGCCTGGAGTCGCTGGACAAGCTGAAGGAACTGATGCGCGAGCGCCTGAAGGGCGAATTCGCCGGCGCCACCCGCCAGCGCGTCAAGCGGGCGCTGCTCGACCGCCTCGACGAGAGCCACAAGTTCGAGGCGCCGCCGTCGCTGGTCGAGGAAGAGTTCAACCTGATGTGGAACTCGATCAAGGCCGAGATGGATTCGTCCGGCAAGACCTTCGCCGACGAGAACACCACCGAGGAGGCGGCCAAGGAGGAGTACCACAAAATTGCCGACCGCCGCGTCCGCCTCGGCCTGGTGCTGTCGGAGATCGGCGAGAAGAACAAGATCACCGTGACCGAAGACGAGGTCTCGCGCGCCGTGATCGAGCGCGCACGCCAGGTGCCGGGCCGCGAGAAGGAAGTCTGGGACTACTATCGCAGCAACGCCCAGGCGCTGGCCCAGCTTCGTGCCCCGATCTACGAGGACAAGGTCGTCGACTTCATCCTGGAGCTCGCCAACGTGACCGAGAAGAAGGTCACCAAGGAAGAGCTGTTCAAGGACGACGACGCCGAGAAGACCGCCGCTTAGACTCCGTTTCGAATTCGAGCATGATCCTTTCATATCATGCTCGAATTCCGGCACCTCGCGTTAATGATGAATGGCGAAAGCGCGCCGGCGACGGGTCCCTGTCGCTAGGCGCGACCGGTCGAATCGGCTTGAACTTCGACCTGCCCAATTGGCTAGTACCGGTCTTGTCGGCCGGAAATTGGTCTATATCTGGATTAAGCTTGAGCTGACTGGTTTAAGCTCCGTTCTGCATCACCCCTAACCCCTGGGTTTTCCATGCGCGATCCCGTTGAAACCTACATGAACCTTGTGCCGATGGTCGTCGAGCAGACCAATCGCGGCGAGCGCGCCTACGACATTTTCTCGCGTCTCTTGAAGGAGCGCATTATCTTCGTCACCGGTCCGGTCGAAGACGGCATGTCGACCTTGATCGTGGCGCAGCTTCTGTTCCTCGAGGCCGAGAACCCGAAGAAGGAAATCTCGATGTACATCAACTCGCCGGGCGGGGTGGTGACGTCGGGCCTTGCGATCTACGACACGATGCAGTTCATCCGTCCGCCGGTATCGACGCTGTGCACGGGACAGGCGGCCTCGATGGGTTCGCTGCTGCTGGCGGCTGGTGAGAAGGACATGCGCTTCACGCTGCCGAATTCACGCATCATGGTCCACCAGCCCTCGGGCGGCTTCCAGGGCCAGGCCACCGACATCATGCTGCACGCGCAGGAGATCCTGAATCTCAAGAAGCGGCTCAACGAAATTTATGTGAAGCATACCGGCCAGACCTACAAGGCGATCGAGGAGGCGCTCGAGCGCGACAAGTTCCTCACGGCCGAGGATGCGAAGGCATTTGGCCTCGTCGACAAGGTTATCGACAAGCGGCCGGATGACCCGGCCACCGCGAAAGCCGCGTAAGTCAGGGCAGGCATCCCCTGGCGTCGGTGTGATTTCCACATTGACGCCTCACATAAGCGGCAAACAGCACGACGGACCATGCCCGTAAGCGCGGGTGCAAGGGCAAAGGTTCCGCTTTCGTGCTCATGTGCCGAAGTGGTAATCCCGCAACGTTCCGTGGATTTCGACGGCTATTCCGCGCACGGAGCCTGGAAATCACGGTATTGTCACGGTCTTGAGCTGGCCGCCCGATTAGCGAATTCTTGATAGTCGGGTGCCAGCATGGTTGGCTGTGACGTATCGGCTATGATCGCGGGAGATTCGAAAGCACCGTGATTCGCACGGTCAAGACAGCGTAGGGTCTTTTTTGGTACGGAATTTGCTCTATCTACCCTTGAAGCTCCGGTTTTGTGCCGGACTGGGTCGATCTGGCAAACGAGATCGAACGGCGGACGGAGATAATGAATGAGTAAGGTCGGCACGAGCGACTCCAAGAACACGCTATATTGCTCGTTCTGCGGCAAGAGCCAGCACGAAGTCCGCAAGCTGATCGCGGGACCGACCGTCTTCATCTGCGACGAATGCGTTGAACTCTGCATGGACATCATCCGCGAGGAGAACAAGTCCTCGCTGGTGAAGTCGCGCGACGGCATCCCGACGCCGAAGGAAATCTGCAAGGTGCTGGACGATTACGTGATCGGCCAGAGCCACGCCAAGAAGGTGCTGTCGGTCGCCGTCCACAACCACTACAAGCGGCTGAACCACCAGACCAAGCACAACGACGTCGAGTTGGCGAAGTCGAACATCCTGCTGATCGGTCCGACTGGTTCGGGCAAGACGCTGCTCGCTCAGACGCTGGCCCGCATCCTCGATGTTCCCTTCACGATGGCCGATGCCACGACGCTGACCGAGGCCGGCTACGTCGGCGAGGACGTCGAGAACATCATCCTGAAGCTCTTGCAGGCGGCCGACTACAACGTCGAGCGCGCGCAGCGCGGCATCGTCTATATCGACGAGATCGACAAGATCAGCCGCAAGTCGGACAATCCCTCGATCACCCGCGATGTGTCGGGCGAGGGCGTCCAACAGGCGCTGCTGAAGATCATGGAAGGCACGGTCGCGTCGGTTCCGCCGCAAGGCGGCCGCAAGCATCCGCAGCAGGAGTTCCTGCAGGTGGATACGACCAACATCCTGTTCATCTGCGGCGGCGCGTTCTCGGGACTGGAGAAGATCATCTCGGCGCGCGGCCGCTCGACCTCGATCGGTTTCGCGGCGCAGGTGCTGGCGCCGGAGGATCGCCGCACCGGCGAGATCTTCCGCCACGTCGAGCCCGAGGATCTCCTGAAGTACGGTCTGATCCCGGAATTCGTCGGTCGTCTGCCGGTCGTCGCAACGCTGGAAGACCTCGACGAGACCTCGCTGAAGAAGATCCTCACCGATCCGAAGAACGCGCTGGTGAAACAGTACCAACGGCTGTTCGAGATGGAGAACATCGAGCTGACGTTCGCCGACGAGGCACTTGGCGCGGTCGCCCGCAAGGCAATCGAGCGCAAGACCGGCGCGCGCGGTCTGCGATCGATCCTGGAGAGCATCCTGCTCGAGACCATGTTCGACCTCCCGGGCCTGGAAGGTGTCGAGGAAGTCGTGATCTCGCGCGAAGTGGTCGAGGGAACGGCCCGTCCGCTCTACATCTACGCGGATCGCTCCGACCGCGCGGTGGAGAGCAGCGCGAGCGCCTAGCGCGCGCAACGCCGATCTGACCAAAAATGACGCGGCTGCCGGCTCATCCGGCAGCCGTTTTGGTATAGCCGCAAATGTCTGTTTAGCCTGAATTTTCCGGCGTTTCTCGTACTTGACACCCCTGTGCCCGATAGCCACCTAATGCTATCGGTGACGATGCTCGATGTGTCGAGATTCGTCGCTTCACGAGACGGAGGAGGCGGCTGCTGACGGTCATCTGTTCCGATCACCAAGGCACCTTGTGGCGGTTGCGCGAGCAGGCGGGCTGCGTGCAAGGGGGCAAAACAAAAGGATTAGGCCATGACGACTTCCAAACCCCGGCCAACGATCGTTCACGGCGAAAGCCACTCCTATCCGGTGCTGCCGCTCCGCGACATCGTCGTCTTCCCGCACATGATTGTGCCGCTCTTCGTCGGCCGCGAGAAATCGATCCGCGCGCTCGAAGAGGTGATGAAGAACGACGCACTGATCATGCTCGCGACGCAGAAGAACGCGTCCGATGACGATCCGGCACCCGATGCAATTTACGAGACCGGTACGCTTGCGAGCGTCCTGCAACTCTTGAAGCTGCCCGATGGCACCGTGAAGGTGCTGGTCGAGGGGCTCGAGCGCGCGCGCGTCGAGAAATATACCGATCGGAGCGAGTATTACGAAGCGGCCGCGGTCGCGCTGGCCGACACCGACGCCAACTCGGTCGAGGCCGAAGCGCTGGCGCGTTCGGTGGTGTCCGACTTCGAAAGCTATGTGAAGCTGAACAAGAAGATCTCCGCCGAGGTGGTCGGCGTGGTTCAGGCGATCACCGATTTCGCCAAGCTCGGTGATACCGTTGCCTCGCATCTCGCGGTGAAGATCGCCGATCGGCAAGCGATCCTGGAGACTTTGTCCGTTACGCAGCGCCTGGAGAAGGTGCTGGGCCTGATGGAGAGCGAGATCTCGGTGCTGCAGGTCGAGAAGCGCATCCGCTCGCGCGTCAAGCGCCAGATGGAGAAGACCCAGCGCGAGTATTACCTGAACGAGCAGATGAAGGCGATCCAGAAGGAGCTCGGCGACGACGAAGGTCGCGACGAGCTGGCCGATCTGGAGGAGAAGATCTCCAAGACCAAGCTCTCCAAGGAAGCACGCGAGAAGGCGCAGCACGAGCTGAAGAAGCTGCGCCAGATGTCGCCGATGTCCGCGGAAGCGACCGTCGTGCGCAACTATCTGGACTGGCTGCTGTCGATCCCGTGGGGCAAGAAGTCCAAGGTCAAGAAGGACCTCGAGGCCGCGCAGGCGGTGCTGGACTCCGATCACTACGGGCTCGAGAAGGTCAAGGATCGTATCGTCGAGTATCTCGCGGTGCAGTCGCGCGCCAACAAGCTGACCGGACCGATCCTGTGCCTGGTCGGGCCTCCCGGCGTCGGCAAGACCTCGCTCGGCAAGTCGATCGCCAAGGCGACGGGTCGCGAGTTCGTGCGCGTCTCGCTCGGCGGCGTGCGTGACGAGGCCGAGATCCGCGGTCACCGCCGCACCTATATCGGCTCGATGCCCGGCAAGATCATCCAGTCGATGCGGAAGGCGAAGAGCTCGAACCCGCTGTTCCTGCTCGACGAGATCGACAAGATGGGCGCCGATTTCCGCGGCGATCCGTCGTCGGCGCTGCTTGAGGTCCTGGACCCCGAGCAGAACTCGACCTTCAACGATCACTACCTGGAGGTCGACTACGACCTGTCCAACGTGATGTTCATCACGACCGCGAATACGCTGAATATTCCCGGCCCGCTGATGGACCGCATGGAGATCATCCGGATCGCCGGCTACACCGAGAACGAGAAGGTCGAGATCGCGCGCAAGCACCTGATCCCGAGCGCGCTCTCTAAGCACGGTCTGGACTCCAAGGAATGGTCGATCGACGACGCGGCCTTGCTCCTGATGATCCGCCGCTACACTCGCGAAGCGGGCGTGCGCAACCTGGAGCGCGAGCTCTCCACGCTGGCCCGCAAGGCGGTGAAGGAGCTGATGATCTCCAAGAAGAAGTCGGTCAAGGTCACCGAGGCGAACATCGAAGAGTTCCTCGGCGTTCCGAAGTACCGCTTCGGCGAGATCGAGAGCGAGGATCAGGTCGGTATCGTCACGGGCCTTGCCTGGACCGATGTCGGCGGCGAGCTGTTGACCATTGAAGGCGTCATGATGCCCGGCAAGGGCAAGATGACGGTCACGGGCAACCTGCGCGACGTGATGAAGGAATCGATCTCGGCGGCGGCGTCCTACGTCCGCTCGCGTGCGATTACCTACGGCATCGAGCCGCCGATGTTCGACCGGCGCGATATCCACGTTCACGTGCCGGAGGGCGCAACGCCGAAGGACGGTCCGTCCGCTGGCGTCGCGATGGCCACCGCGATCATCTCGGTCATGACCGGCATTCCGGTCCGCCATGATGTCGCGATGACCGGCGAGATCACGCTGCGCGGCCGCGTGCTGCCGATCGGCGGTCTGAAGGAGAAGCTGCTGGCCGCCGCGCGCGGCGGCATCAAGACGGTGCTGATCCCGGAAGACAACGCCAAGGATCTCACGGAGATCTCCGATGCGATCAAGGGCGGCATGGACATCATCCCGGTCTCACGGCTGGATGAGGTCGTCGCCAAGGCGCTGGTCCGCGTGCCCGCGCCGATCGTGTGGGAAGAGGAGACCAAGGTCGACGTCAAGCCCGACGCTTCCGATGAGGCGGCCGGCGGCCTGACGGCGCACTGAGCGAGCTCCGATAGAAGCAATCAAACGGCGCCTTCGGGCGCCGTTTTTGTTTTGATGGTGTCTTCGTCCAGCGTGTCCCGTCCGCCGAATGCGGCGCGCGCTGGATTACTTTCGCCTCTCGACGATGAAGTTGCCGATCGCCCCACACGCCATCAGCACACTCGTTCCCAGGAACACCGCGCGCATGCCGATATGTCCGCCGATGAAGCCGCCGGCGAGGGGGCCGATCACCTGGCCCGCATATTGCGCGGACACCGAATAGCCGAGCATGCTGCCGGTGACGGCTTCAGGCACGTTGTGCCGGATGACGCTTGCGATGCACGGCAACAGGCCGCCGAGCGCCAGTCCCATCAGCAAGCGCAGCAGGATCAGTTGCCAGCCGCTGGTCACGAAGGCTTGCGGGACCAGCAGCACTGCCGACACCGCGAGGCAGACGATGATGATGCGCCAGTGGCCGACCCGATCGGCGAGCTTGCCGAGGTGAGACGAAGACAGCAAGCTACCGAACGCTGCGGCCGACATCACGAGGCCCGCGACGAACGTCACCTGCGGCGCTTCGACGAGTTGGGCGACATAGACCGTGATGATCGGCTCGATCGACATGTTGGCGACCATCAACAGCAGGCCCGTCACCCACATCGCGAGGACCGGGCGCTTGTCCGGAACGAGCGCCCAGCCGCCGCGCGATTTGCTGCCGCGCGCCGCCGGCGGTCGGACTCCCTCGCGGATCAGGAAAGTGGTGCCGAGGAAGGTGAAGAAGATGACGCCGCCCGCGATGAAGAAGGTCGCGCGGATGCCGATCAAGGGCGGCAGGATGCCGCCGACCAGCGGGCCGACCAGGCTGCCGGCCATGATGCCGGCGGACAATACGCCGATCGCCCAGCCGGAGCGTGACTTCGGCGTTTGCGCCGCGACCAGCACGGTCGAGCCCGAGGCGTAGCCGCCGAGCAGGCCGGTCAGAAGCCGCAACCCGACCAGTTCATACACGTTATGCGCCATGCCGATCAGCGACATCGCAATCGCCATGCCGAGGCTGGCGCGGATCAGCATCAGCTTGCGGCCGTAGCGGTCGGCGAGCCGTCCCCACAGCGGCGCGGTCAACGCGGCGCTAAAGAACGTTGCACCATAGGCGACCCCGGACCACTGCACGATCGCGGCGTGATCGGTCACGCCAAGCTGCTCGACATAGAGCGGCAGGAACGGCAGCAGCAGCGTCATCGCCACGATCGTGGTGAAGGAGCCGAACACGCAAACGATCAGGTTGCGCTTCCAGGGACCAGCGTCGAGGATTGCCTCGCGATCGATTTCCGCGTCCATCTCAGCGCAGCCCGATCACGGCAAAGCCGCGTGCGCGCAGGCCACGGCGATCCTCGTTCAGCGAGCGAAGCAGCCGGTCGCGGGTGTCGCTGATGTGCTCGGCCGCCTCGCGCGCGGCGGCATCCGGCTCGTTGTTCTTGATGAAGCCGAGAATGCGGCGGTGTTCGCGCCAGGCCTGCTCGCGCGAGGGTTCGGTCCACACTTCCAGCCAGCGCGCCCGCGACAGTCGGGTCATGGCGCCCGCGATCGCCTTGACGATGAAGGGATTGCCCGACAGGCGCGCGATCTCGACATGGAAATCAGTGCCGACGCGGTGCCACTCCTCGCGGGGCGCGCCCGACTGGCAGGCATCGAGCATGCCCTCGATCCCGGCGATCTCGGCCTCGCTGGCCCGCGCGCAGGCGAGGCGGACCGCGGTCGTCTCCAGCGGCACGCGGAATTCGGCGAGGGCTTCCAGCTCGCCAAGATCGATCGGCGCGACGATCCAGTTGCGGCCGTCGCGCCGCACCAGCTCTTCGCCCTCGAGCCGCACCAGCGCCGCCCGGATCGGCGTGCGCGATCCCTCGAAGCGGCTCTCCAGCCACCGCTCCGTCAGGCGCTCGCCTGGGCCGAGGTCGAGCGAAAGGATCATCTCACGGAGCTGATCGTGGATCTGAAGCATCTGCGACATGACGGTGGTCCGGGGAAGCAGGGGTGGATGGCCGATTTCGAACAGGCTGAATATCCCGATCTGGTATCCCATACAAGCCACAATTGGGATACCAAACTAGCATGCCATCGGCGGGCCCGGGGGACTGTCGTGGTGGAGAGGTAACGATGGGCGCCCTATGTTCGTTACGGTGGCAGAAGGAGGCAGACATGCAGATCGACGGGCGGTGCCACTGCGGGGCAGTGACCTATCAGGCCGAGATCGATCCGGAGCGGGTGTCGATCTGCCACTGTACGGATTGTCAGACCCTCACCGGATCGCCTTACCGCGTCACGGTGATCTGCGCCGCCGAGCAGGTGCGACTGACCGGACGGACGCCGAAGGTGTACGGCAAGCGAGGCGACAACGGCCAGATCCGCTTCCAGCACTTTTGCGAGGATTGCGGTTCCCCCTTGTTCACCAGTGGCGAGGTCGGGGGGCCCGACGATTGGGGCATCCGCTGGGGCAGCATCCGCCAACGCAACCAATTGACGCCGAAACGCCAAGTCTGGTGCCGGTCAGCCGCGCCGTGGATCAACGATCTCGCGGGATTGCCGGGACGCCCGACGGATTAGAGCCATCGACCTTGCACCGCGGGGCCCGGCGAGGCTAAAGAGGCGCCCAGGTAAGGGCGGTTAGCTCAGCGGTAGAGCACTGGTTTTACACACCATTGGTCGGGAGTTCGATCCTCTCACCGCCCACCATGTCTGCTAGACAACGCGTCTGGAGCAACCTCACAGTAGTCAGGGACCTCGCTGATTGCGATCTCACGCTTCTCCTACCCGGCGAGCGAATTGCTCAACTACCTCGTCGATGTTCATGAGACAGAGCTTGAGCGTGCTCACGTTGTTCTTCCAAATCTCGTTCCCGACCGGAATCATGCCCCGGATCTGCACGCCCTGCGCGGTGATTGCTTTAATTTGATAACGTTGCGTTTGGGCCGCAACTCCATTCACCATGCCGATCGCCTGTAACAGGCGTGCGCCAGCGTCATCCAATAGGTAGAGATCATCGGCCCGCTGTATCAGACTACCGGGGACGGCCACGGGCCGATCGAGGATACTTCCGGAATCGATCGCAGTCTCAATCTCACCCTTGAGCACGAGAATATCTGGCAGCAATAGCAGGGCCATTCCGTCAGCCCGCAGCTTTCGTTCTTGCTCTCTGCGCCGGTTCTCAGCCTTCACTGGGATGGTGGCCGTGTAATAGATGGCAACGATCGCCAGCGATGCCACGATGGCCTGGGCCCATCCAGCAGCACCAGAGTGAAGATCGCACCAAGCTAGGATCGTCTTTGGAAATTGAAATCCATCAAACATTGTTCGCTGTAACCTGCCAGTTAGCCAGCTCCGGTCATTGCGCGAACGAATTTGCGGTGAAATTCGACTTCGTCGATTTCCTGTCTTAGCCACGAAATGCGACGCGCTCTACCTGTGTCGGGCGGGCTGACTGCACCCTCAAGCAGGGATAAACGAAACTGCAGCCGATCGACGCATCGAGCCCAACTATCATTCATGATGTTCCTCCCGCGCCTCGGAGCGGTGGACGTTGCGCAAACAAAAATGCCCCGGAGCCGTATCCCTAGTGTCGGGGGGCTGTTACGGGGCATTTCTCTTGCCGACTTGACCCCATCCCATGCGTTTGGCGACCGCATGTTCCGGGCTTACGTCGCGAGCCTCGCCTTGTTAGGGCGAGAACCCTGTTTCCCTTCTCGTCGCCAAATCGACCGGGGGAGGGGCAAACTCCCGCTTAAGAGTTTTCCGGGTCGTTCAAAAGTTTGGTCATCGGGACCTCCCTTTTTGCTCGACTCAAGACATTTGGGCGTGATTCGAGTGGAGTGGCAAGGTCCCGTTACACAATCCACAAGCTTAGACGCCGGAATCTAGTGAAGCAGCGCCCTTTCGCCCTGCGGGCTACGGCTCGGCCAGCCAGCCTCCGCGGCACGAGTGCCGCTTCCTCGCTTCCGCAGGGCGAAGGCTGTCATGCCGAAGACGAGCGTAGGCGGACTGGTTCATGCTCCGACCATCCTCCAATTCCGCACAAATTGCCGCCGACATTTCCGCGATGATATGTTTCCGCTCGTCGCACAACCGGGAACTCGATCCATGCGCATGATCGCCGCCGCCATTCTCCTGACCGCCTTCATCGCCGGACCTGCCTTCGCGCAGGACCATGTTCAGCGATATCGGGAAGAGATCGACAAGTCGCCGGCGGATATCGCCAACGAGCAGCGGGCGCAGCGCGCCTACCAGCGTGCCATCAACAGTGTGCCGGACCAGAAGCCGACCGATCCGTGGGGCATCGCCCGTAGCGACAATGCGCCACCGGCTGCGGCCAAGACGCATGCCAAGCCGGCCGCGAAAACGGCTGCGCCGAAGCAGGCCAAACCGGCGAGCGCTGCTGCCAACTGATCCGCGAGCGAGGGGGCAGGTCGATGAAGCACTACGTTTGCAAATTGACCGGTCCGCGCCCGACCTTCCCGCAGGACATGACGCCGCGGGAGGCCGAGATCATGCAGGCGCACGTCGCTTATTGCGGCGAATTGTTGCGCGCCGGCAAGGCGCTGATCTTCGGGCCGGTGGGTGATCCCGCCGGCGTCTGGGGATTGGGCGTGCTGCAACTGCCTGACGATGCCGATCCGCTTGAGATCATCGCCAACGATCCCGCCACCAAGGCCAATGCCGGCTTCACCTATCAGGTGATGCCGATGCTGCGGGCCGCAACCAGAGAGACCTGCTGATGGACACGGCGCAAGGTCACGAGCGTAACGCTGATCAGATCGCGTATTGGAACGGGCCGGGCGGGCAGCGCTGGGCCGCGCGGCAGGCGGCGCAGGACATCGTCCTTAAACCGGTGCTCGACCTGCTGGTCGATCGCGCAAAGCCGATTGCCGGCGAGCGCGTGCTCGATGTCGGCTGCGGCAGCGGCGCGTCCACGAATGCGCTCGCGAACAAGGTGGGGCCGTCAGGTCATGTGTTCGGCGTCGATGTCTCGGGGCCGATGCTGGAGCGAGCGCGGCAGAGCACGCCGAAGGAGATGCCGGTCGACTACGCGCTTGCCGACGCCACGGTCTATCCGTTCGATCCAGCAAGCTTTGATCTGCTCGCGTCGCGCTTTGGCGTGATGTTCTTTGCCGAGCCCGCGGTCTCATTCGCCAATTTGCGCAAGGCGCTGAAACCAACCGGCCGGCTCGCCTTCGCCTGCTGGAAGGAGCCGCGCGAGAATCCGTTCTTCATGGTGTCATTGCAGGCTGTCTACAAGCACGTGCCGAAGCTGCCGCAGCTTGGGCCGGAGGATCCGGGTCCGTTTTCGTTCGCGTCCGAGGCGCGGGTGAACCGGATCCTCGGTGAAGCCGGGTTTTCCGGGATCGCCATGGAGCCGTGCCGGCTCGAGCTCGACGTCGCGATCGGGCGGGGCCTCGACGCTGCGGTGCAGGCGGCGCTGGAGATCGGCCCGGCCAGCCGCGCGCTGGAGGGACATCCGGACGATGTGCGGGCCGCTGCCATCACCTCGATCCGCGAGGCGCTGACGCCGTTCGCGAAGGGGGATTCGGTGCTGCTGCCCGCTGCGATCTGGATCGTCACCGCACGGGCCTGAGGTCGACTGCCGCCGTTGCAGTGGTGGATTGCCGACGTTGCGAGGAGCCAACGGGTCCGGCCCGATGGCAGGCTCCGCGACGAAGCAATCCATCGCCCCGCACGTGCGGACAGATGGGTTGCTTCGCTTCGCTCCGCTCTCAATGACCGGGAGAGAGTCTGCTACGACCTACGCCCGCTCTTCCCAGATCATCGCGAGATGCACGATGGTCTGCACGGCCTTTTCCATGTCCTGCCGGCTCACCCATTCCAGGCGCGAGTGGAAGGCGTGCTCGCCGGCGAAGATGTTGGGGCAGGGTAGTCCCATGAACGATAGCCGCGAGCCGTCGGTGCCGCCGCGGATCGAGGTCTTCACCGGCGTCAGGCCGGCGCGTTTGATTGCCTCGATCGCGTAGGCGACGACCTCGGGGTGACGGTCGATCACCTGCTTCATGTTGCGGTACTGCTCCCGGACCTCCATGCGGTAGGTCGAGCGCGGATAGGCCTTCATGACATCCTTCACGATGCCTTCCAGCAGCGCCTCCTTCTGCTTCAATCCGTCCGAGGTGAAATCACGCACGATGAAGTCGATCCGCGCCTTCTCCAGCGCGCCCGAGATCGCGACCGGATGCAGGAAGCCTTCCTTGCCCTCGGTGGTTTCGGGTGAGCAGGTGTCTTTCGGCAGGCGCTCGACGATCGCAGCGGCGATCTTGATCGCGTGCTCCATCCGGCCCTTGGCGAAGCCGGGGTGGGTGGCGACGCCCTCGATGATGATGCTGGCGCCGTCGGCGGAGAAGGTCTCGTCCTCGATATGGCCGGCGCTTTCGCCGTCCATGGTGTAGCCGAAATCGGCGCCGAGCTTCTGGATATCCACCTTGTCGACGCCGCGGCCGATCTCCTCGTCGGGCGTGAACAGGATCTTGATCGTGCCGTGCTTGACCTTCGGATTGCTGACGAAGAAGTGCGCCGCATCCATGATCTCGGCGACGCCGGCCTTGTTGTCGGCGCCGAGCAGGGTGGTGCCGTCAGTCGTGATGATGTCGTTGCCGATCTGGCCAGCCAGCGCCTCATGCTCGGAGGCGCGGATCACCTGTGAGGAATCGGCCGGCAGCACGATGTCCCCGCCGCGGTAGTTCTGCACGATCTGCGGCTTGACATCCCTGCCGGTGCAATCAGGCGAGGTGTCCATGTGCGAGCAGAAGCAGATCACCGGCACCTTCTTCTCGGTGTTGGCCGGGATGGTCGCGTAGACGTAGCCGTGCGCGTCGAGATGGGCGTCCGATATTCCCATCGCCTGCAACTCGGAGACCAGGAGCCGGCCGAGATTCTTTTGCTTTTCGGTGGACGGGCAAGTCGGCGAATCGGGATCGGACTGGGTGTCGATCACCACATAGCGCAGGAAGCGCTCGGTGACGGTGTGCTTGAAGTCGAGAACCGGTGCCAGCATGAAGACCGCACAAAGTAAGGGAACGGGAGGGCGCGTTGTCGAGCGAAACGGATGCGGTTCGCGCGAAGCAAGCGCGTCGAAGATGAATTCTCTGTCCAGCTAGGCTCTATAACAGAAAAGCGCCATTCCGGGTCCGCGTCGCGATCCGGAATGACGCCTCAGGGCAGGCCTCGACGCTTCGGCTAGACGGCTTCCTTGAGCTCCTTGGCGGCGCGGAAGGCGACCTTCTTGCTGGCCTTGATATGGATCTGCTCGCCGGTGGCGGGATTGCGGCCCATGCGGGCGGCGCGCTTGCGAACCTGGAGGATCCCCAGCCCGACGATGCGGATCCGCTCGCCCTTCTTGAGATGCTTTGTGATCCGGGTGACCATGTCGGTCAGGATCGCTTCGGCCTGCTTCTTGGACAGTTCCTGATCCTCGGCGATGGCCGCCGCCAGGTGCTTCAGCGTGATCGTCGCCGGGGTCGCTGCTTTCTTCGCCATGTGTGGCCCTCCTCGTTGCTGGATGATGCTTTCGCGCCAACGGCGCGCAGTCCGCGTCAGGAAATACGCGTCCGGAAAGTCCTGAAACCGTCGGTTCTCATATGGCGGAGCCTGATCGGCGTCAGGAAACCAAGGTGTATCAGGCCTTATTTGATTCGGGGCTCCGCTGACTACGCCGGTTCGCCTGAAAACAGGCTGCAATCCGCGTCGGTGACGCGGAAAGCGTCTCCCTTGTGCGGCGAGTTGCAACGTCCTTGACTAACGGGATGAGGGCCTTTATGCCCTCGGTCCTGCGCGGATCAGTCCAGTGATCGGCATCCGCGGGAGTAGCTCAGTTGGTTAGAGCGCCGCCCTGTCACGGCGGAGGCCGCGGGTTCGAGTCCCGTCTCTCGCGCCATCAATTCCAGCGCAAAACCAATCACTTAGCGCCATCTCGACGTTTTCGTTGAAGTTCCAAAAGTGTCATAAGGGGCGTCGTCATGACACTTTCGGTCGCCCTTTGTTCCAGGCGCTCGGCTCCGATCGCGCGCGCCTCATCGAAGCGCCGGACACTGGCGACGTTCACGGGATTGTAGGTCTTGCGAAGCCGGTTCGAGGCCGAAACGGTATTCGCCATCTTGTTGGATTGGTCGGTAACTGAAGCGCCACCGGCGTCACCCTCCACAGCACCTGACCGTCTCATGTCGCCAAGCTGTCGGCGCTCAGCTTTTCCGAACGCCAGCGCCCGCACCTTGGCGAAGTCCTTCTCGAGTCGGTCCTTGGTGTACGGGCGGGGGACGACATGCCGGCCGCCCCCATGATCGCCGCCCCATTGACCAGTCTTGCCCTTGCGGCTCACTGGCCGGCCGCCGCGCGTCCAGAATAGGGGTGTCGTGTCGAGTAGGTCGACGCCCATATGATCGAGATAGGCGATCAGGATCGCGGTCGACCATTGCGAGAGCGTTGCTGCCGCGGCCCTGCCTGTCTTGGCTCGATCGAGGCGGAAGAATAGGCCAACGCCATCACGGTCCGCCTGTCCCGCGGTGAGGGTTTGCGCATCGATCGGCGATAACATCGAGTCCCAAGCGGTCGCCATGCAGGCGGCGAGGCCGTGAAACTTGTGACGCCATGCGACCTGCACCAGGGTCAACACCTCACGGCGCAACCAAATCTGTTGCCGGGGGTCTGGCGCTGAGTTGGCGAACGCTTTGCCGGGGTCGGTGAGGCCATCGCAGTAGCCGTGCATTGCCTGCATGCGATTCCACAGCGCGCGCCAGACCTTGATCACCATATGACGCTCGGTGATGGAAACCTTGCTCTCGATCTCCGGAACAAGTCCGGTCGCATTGCCGGTGACGGGATCGATGCGGAGGAAGTGTTCCGGCTGAATCGTCTTGGGATCGCAATCGCCAAATCGAGGGCCAAGCCATTTCCATGCACGCGGCCAACTGTCGCGCTTCTCTTGTCTCGATGTCCAGACTACGCCCTTGGCCAACCGTTCGGCCTTTCGCAATTCCATTGCGCGCTGATAGGCGTGGCCGACACTACCTTCTGGATAGCGCACCGTCGTTGTGCGGGCGGGCGCTGATGCGTGCCCGCTGCGGACCTGATCCCATGCGCGGTTGAGCTCAATCGCGCGCTGTTGGTCTTCTACGCGGGGCTTTGGATTGCCGTCAGAGTCAGTACCAGGGCCACCGCGACCCATCGTGACAAGGCCGAATCCGTGCGCCTTCATGGCCTTGGTCGGGCGCCAGCGCCAGCGACCATAGAGGTAGAGGAAATACCGGATACGGTCCCGGCCCACGGCCGTGTCTCCGCAATGGATCACGTGCAAGGCAATTTCTCCCTAGCATCGCGGAGCGGCGGACCATTGGTCAAGGATGTTTCGGCGAGGGGAGGCGACTTTTCCGCCGTAAGGACGGTGCCGTCCGGCTTCACGCCAACCACCTGAAGCCCGCAAGCGCGCGCGGCCTTGATGGCCCGCTCAATCATGCGCTGGGTGTAGGGGTTGGCGCGGTTCATTTCAGGCGCTCGCCTTGGTCTCGGCGTGCTGCTCGGCGATCTTGCTGTCGCGTTCGCGGCGCTTCAGCGCCTCAGTCAGCAGATAGGCGGCGTGCTGGTTCAGCGAGCGCATGCTCGCGGCTGCATCAGCCTTCAGCGCATCCCGAAGGCCGGGCGGGACTCTAAGGTTCAGATTTTCGGTTTCCATCGAGCAATCCGTAAGTCACAGGCGCGACACGTCGCGTCGCACACAGATTGTGTGCATAGAGCACGCAGATTTACGATCACGAGTGAGGGAAAACCGTACTAACAAACGAAAAGGCCGCCCTCGATGGGGCGGCCCGTAGCGATAGTTGGGCGCGCAGCTAGACCGCGGCTTCACGCTCGGCCGCCTCGACCCGCGCAAGGTCGTGGCGCAGCATGATCTGGGTCGCTATGTCGTGGTCGAAGTCTTCGTGATGGGCCACGCGCAGCTTGCCGGCCACGGCTTGCCGGGTGCTGCACGGGGTCGCGATGATCTGGACAGCCAGTTGTTCAGCAGCGTGCGCGAGCGCCACGTGCTCGGGACAGCCGCACATCTGCGAGTCCTCTTCCGCGTGAAAGGCGTCGATCCGAGTCCACATCTGGTCGTGCCGCGCGATCAGGGCGAGGAGGGCGGCGTCGGTAGTGTCGGTGATCTTCGTCATATTTGATTTCCCCTTTAAGAATGATCCAAAGCATTTTCAGCGGCGGCGCGTGCGCCACCCGCCTCAATTGCTTGGTCTCCTTTTGGGAAAAACGGGCCTGTGAAACCCGGCCATGACGGCAATCGGAACTTTGCACCGCGACCAGCATCGCGTCAAGCCGCTCTGAAGCCACGCAGGCCAGCGAGCGGCCGGCGGTGGTGCGTTCGATACGATCGGCTGGATGAAGGACCGCCCGGCGAACGGAGCGCTATCGGACGCCGCAGCGCAGGGATTGCTGCGACGCGACTCGCGATTGCGACGGAATTGCCGAACTGGGATCATCCACAGGGACAGTTTGTCGGCGCTTGCGGGTCCGCCTCGAAGAGCGTTTGATTGTTGCCGGGCAGGACACCGGCTCACGCCAGCAAGACTCTATTTTTGCTGCCGCCAACGGGGGCCTACCATGGCCAATGCCCTTATAGTCCGACAAATCCGCGTGCCGCAGGCACAATTGGCGCTGCGAGCAGCGCAGTACGTGCGCATGTCGACCGACTATCAAGAATATTCCATCGTGAACCAAGCTGCCGCGATTGCCGCATACGCGCAGGCTCATGATCTAACTATTGTCCGCACCTACCGCGATGACGGTGAGAGCGGCCTCCAACTTAAGAACCGACCAGGTTTGCTGAAGCTGCTGCAAGACATTGGTCACGCCGACTTCAGCCACATCCTCGTCTACGACGTCAGCCGTTGGGGGCGCTTTCAAGACGTCGATGAGAGCGCGCACTATGAGTACCTCTGCAAAAAAGCCGGGATCAAGGTCTCATATTGCGCGGAGCAGTTCGACAATGACGGAAGCTTGCTTTCCAGTATTGTGAAGAACCTGAAACGAGTGATGGCCGCTGAATACAGCCGCGAGCTATCCGTGAAGGTTCATGCCGGCGCGTGTAGATTGGCGAGTCTCGGCTTCAAGCAGGGCGGCGCCGTGGGTTATGGGCTTTCTCGGGAGCTCGTGGATGAGAACGAAAACCCCAAGTGCTCACTGAAAAAAGGCGAACGCAAGTACCTACACACCGATCATATCAAGTTGAGGCCCGGGGCACCTGACGAGGTCGCCACGGTAAGATGGATATTCAATCGGTTCCTCGTCGTCAGATCGGAACTCAAAATCGCGCGCGAGCTGAATCAAAGAGGCATACCCAACAGCAAGGGCAAGCGTTGGAGCCGGATGACGATCCATTGGATGCTCCAAAACGAATCCTACATCGGCAATCTCGTCTACAATCGCCGATCGTCTCGCTTAAAGCAGAAGGGCGTGAACAACCCGGAGCTTCAGTGGGTCAGGTGTAACGGAGCACTGACACCCATTATCGATCCCGACCTGTTTGCGCGCGTTCAGCAGCTCATGAAGGGGCGATGGGTCAGTCTGCCAAAGGATGAGATGCTGGCACAATTGCGCCGCACGCTTCACAAGCACGGGCGCCTTAGTGTTAGGATCATCAATGACGCGCCCGGCCTTCCCTCGTCGCACACCTATCGGGAGCATTTCGGTACGCTGCGAAATGCCTACAACCTCATCGGTTACAACCTGAAGCGTGACTGCGATTGGATTGACTCGCGGCGCAAATGGGCAAGCGCATTTGACACCGTAGCATCAAAAATCGCGTCGGCGATTACTAAGGCTGGAGGGCGCGTCGACGTCGACAGCGCGGTCGACTGTCTCGCCATCAACCGCTCCATCGCCGTTTCGTTTCGAGTGGCGCGCAGCCGGCGGCGATACAGAGCAGACCGTTCACCACGCTGGGCATTCAATCGCCGGGTCAAACTGCCTCCGGGATTGGTTGTCGTCTTCCGGTTGGCAGATGGAGATCATCAGAACGTGCTTGACTACCTCCTGTTTGAGACAGCCCGGATCGTCGACAACGTAACTAGATTCTCCGACAGAGTGTGGCACCGTTACCAATGGCAGCGTTTCGAAACCACGGATGCACTAGTCAAAGCCATCGTCCGCCGCACAACCAAGACAAGCCCTGCTTCTCCATCCAGGTCTCGCCAGCCGAAGCGGGTGCACTCAAAAGGCCGCTCCAGAGAAAAGAGCCGCCGCGTGCTGCACTGATAAAGCGAAGAAATAGAAGCGAGCCGATCAGTTTGCCGTAGTTGCGTTTGAAGTCGCCGTTGAGTTTCGATATCTCGACAAGCTCGGAATGTTGCGCAGGCATAGATGCTCCTGACATATTGGCCAGGGCACCCTATAGATCACTGAAGTTGCCCGACAGGGCAAGCGGTTTTCCCGCAACGCCTTGGCGAATCCAATGCCCCGGAGCACCGAAGTTCGTCCATCTGCACTGCAAAATGCTCCGAAAGCTCAGCGTCAGTCATGGGCTTGATTTGCCAACCGTACCATCGTCTGCGACGCCAGTAAGTGTCGGTCGAAGTGCTATGTACGTGCCATCCACACGCCGGGGCTGGCCGAGCCGAGAGTAGGGCACCACCAGCTACGCCGACGCCCAAAACGTAAAGCCAACCTTCGATAAAATCGAACAAATGTGAATTGAACATTAAACTGAGACAGCGGTTGTTGACCATG
This sequence comes from Bradyrhizobium sp. ORS 86, assembly GCF_045571475.1. Taxonomy (NCBI): domain Bacteria; kingdom Pseudomonadati; phylum Pseudomonadota; class Alphaproteobacteria; order Hyphomicrobiales; family Nitrobacteraceae; genus Bradyrhizobium; species Bradyrhizobium sp. ORS 86. Next base: position 3,674,184 of record NZ_CP120699.1, read on the forward strand.
GATTAGATGCTGCGACCAAAGCTGGATAGACGTCCGCACAGGCAAGCCAGAATCTAGAGCGAGTTAGGCGAACGAAGGTCGATTTTATTCCGCCGCGCGGAGCGACTCCTACCAGAGCCTCCATTCCGGGGCCCCTCCCTTGGAAAAATAGGCACTCTGACGACAATCGTGTTGACGTTGGGAACGCGGCGCACGGGCGCTCTTGCTCCAGTCGGTGCCGTTCTGTTAGTTAGGATTGAAATCTCTTTGTCGGCTCATAGCCAACGTGGCGCATGGCGCCCACGAATCATAATTACATATTTTGAATCTCCCCAGCCGGCTCATCTCACTGCAACCGGCGCGCGAGATCAAGGGGACCATGTCTCAAAGTATACGATTGTCTAAGCAGCAACATTGTACCGGCCTGCCCGTGCCGCGCGCGTTAGCGCAGGGCCGGCGCGTGGAGCTGCCCGTAGGCGGCATTGGTGCTAACGGGTGAAGGCAATTGGACGGCGCAATCGATCGTCGCGGTGCTCGCCAAACTTCTTCAGCGGCCCCCAGCGAGCGGATCGCATCGCGGGGCACTGGCAACGATCACGGCACACCCCGCTGTGAATAAGCGGGACAAACGAGCGTCGGCCAGCAATTGCATGCGCCGCGTGTCATCCTTGGACGCGATGATTCGTTCCTTTGGGAGACGGTCCCGATGACGACGGCCGAGTATATTTCCGCCGCTGCTCTCGTTGTTTCGGCTGTGTCGGCGTTTTACGCTTATCGAGCGCCAATACGCGCTGAAAAACTCAAGGCCCAAACGGCACAGCGCGAGCGAGAGCTGAACATTTTTTCAGCTCTCATGTCCGAACGTGGCCGTTGGGGATCAGCAACAATGCTGACGGCGTTGAATGCCGCAAAGGTCATCTTCCGCGATAACCAGGAAATTCTAGATGCGTGGTTTGTTTGCTATTCAAGGGCTGGTAGTGATCGCGGAAGTCCGGACCAGTACCTCGATCTTGTGGCCGCCGTCGGAAGGCATTTAGGATTTCCGATGCGACGTGAAGACCTGGAAAACTTCTTCGTCAACCCGATCGACCAAAAGGAGAGCGCAATTCGAAATGCCCAAATTCATCAGGCGTTCGCGCAGCTATCCACAAACACAGTACATGCCGTCACAGATGCTACGCCACGCTCTTGACGTTATGGTGCGATCTCGCCGTGGCCCCTCTAGCCGCCGGCTATCACCTCGGCGACTGCGGCGATCAAAGATTCGCGCCACCGCGCGGAGTTAAATGAGCGCATTGGGCGCGTGATCGGCGGCGCCCATTTTGAGAATCCCTTCTCAAGGTCTGACACCCTGCCATGCAGTCCGAGCAGGGGGATGATCGCCATCACCGGCGACACACCGAGAGCGCGATGCTTACTCCGCGGGTTGACACCCCTTGTCCACCAACACGGGGCTTGGCGGCGGGAGGCCGACGCGATCGCCGAGTAGAAGAAGCCGCCACGGTAGTTTCGCTCCACGATCGCCGGTTCATCCGCAGTCGACCGTGAAGCCGTTGCGCCGAAGCGCGGCCCGAAGGCAATACGAGGGGCCGGGCGATCAAAGCGGCGCCGCGGGGACTCGGCGCCAAGATCAAGCCCGGCCAGTCAGCGCGCGGCAAGACCGCGCGGTCTCAAACAGTTCTCCAGCCAGCGTTGATCAGGTCGCCGACAAACTTCGTGGGGGCATTCCACTTACCCCGCGCGTCCGGCGTAAGCGTGCTGCCGTCGCGTAGGTGCAGCATAGTGGGGGATTGCCCGGCGGGCGGGGTCATCTGCCTTGTTGGTGTAGTCGACATTTGCTTGTCTCCTTTTGCTTAGATTGCGTGATACCGCTGGCGATTCAGCTCGCCGACGATGGCGTCTGCGGTCCATTTCCTGCGGGCGATCACGCGCTCGATCAACGCGGCGATCACCTGGATTTGCTCGGCCTGCTCAGCGCGACCTTGTGCAGCGTTGAAATACGAAGCTTCGGCGCATAGCGCATTCCGAAGCGTCAGCTCGATATCGTCCAGCTTCACGGCAAAGCCATGCAGGTGGCAGGTGATCTTGGTCGATTGCGGCCCGGATACGATGCCGGCTGCCATCAATGAAAACATCAATCTCGCCCAACTCACGGCGCCGAGTCGGATCGACAGGCCCTGAGGTGCCGTGATGCTCGGCCGGGACGGTGGTTGCACGCTTGGCGACGGCGCGCGCGGCATCGACATTGGGCACGGTCGAGCCCGGCAGGCGACGAGCCTCGGCGGCGAGCGCGGCCTTCTCCAGCGTGTCGTCGGCGACGTCGGCGGCGACCTTGCCGCCACGGTGCAGTTTATCGAAACTTGTCATTGGGCTTCTCCTCTGCGCGTGAAGTTCGGCGAGCTTGGCCCGCGACATCGGCGGCGTAATCATGCTTGGGAGAGCCATAGAGCGCGGGGAGGCGGCGATCCTGCAGGATCATTGCCCGGAACGACGGCATCGCCGCGAGAGCGGCATCAAGCGCCGCACTGGCCTTACGGCGTGCGATCGCGATCTTCGCGAAAGTATCGGCGGATTTCTCAAGCCTGTCGGTGGGAAGTGCGCGCCATTCATCGGCGGTGGCCGCCATCCGATCGAGCGCGGCGCGGGCGTCGTCGAGGTGCTGCTCTACTGGGTGCTTCAGAGACATGATGGCGGCTCCGGGTCCGACGCTCCTTACGATTTCACAAAACGGGATCATCGCGGTCACCACGACAAAACCTCTGGCTGTGGCGCATCAGCAAGCGGCGGCGGCGCGTTCTTCGGCAACCTGTCGACCAGGTGCGGATTGCAAGCGAGCCAGTTCGCGGGGCTGACATTGGTTTCACCCGGCGTCGCGAACGCCAATTTTCGGAAGGTGTCCCATGGCAAATCAATCACCACGCGGCCGTCCTCAGTCGAGCGAGGATAGAAGTATTTGCGCCTGTCGACTGACTGGATGCAGGTTGCGCCGAGCTCAGGCGGCACAATCACCTCGACCGTTGCGGGCGATGCCGGCGGCGCCTGCGTCGCCTGCATGGCGGCCGTGTTGCGCCGATCAAGCTGGCACCGCACTAGGGCGGCGCGCTCCAGCACATCCTCGTCATCGGTTGGCGATGCCGGCATGCTAAGCAGGGCGGCCTCGATCTCGCCGTCGCTCATCCGCGCGATACGCGCGGCGCGCTGCTTCTCGGATTCAAAGAGGTTCGTCGTCATCGTGACAGCCTTCCAGTTGGAAAAAAAGACCAGCCGAAATCTGGCTCGCCGGGGTGTCGAGGTGTGCGGAGGGAGTCGTAATCAGTGTCGTGGCGGCGATCGGGACCGATGCCGGCTTTACTGCATTGGTTCTTCATGAAGCCGAGCCAGCCCTCGATGCCGGCGACTGGCCGAGCCAGCGCGACAAGACAACCAGCAACAACCAGACAGACGTCATCATGGCATCGAGCCGGATGGTCGATCGTCTCGGCACCACCGGCACGGACGCGACGTTCCAAACCGCAGAATTGATTGATCATGCGATCATTGGATGGCAGCACGGCGCGACGCGAACGCAGGACGGGCAGGGCTTCCCGGTAGATATCGGAGCGGACCTTGGTCGCGTATTCCAACGTGATGCCATGCCGCTGAAACTCAGCCTCAACGAAACCCAACCCCCATTTATCGGATGTCACGCGAGTAATGCCGTAGCTACGCAATGCCTCGGCGATTTGCTGACAAGCCCATGGCGGCTGGAACGGGGGCTTGAACTCAACGATCACGTCGATAACAGCGAGATCACCCTCGCAATGGCCAATGGCGCAACACATGCTGTCGGCACCGGAGCCGGACGAGGCGTCGAGCCAGGCCGAATAAGTCACGCTCGGTTGGGGTGGCCGCGAGGTGTAGCCAGCGCAACAAGCCTCGATCTCAGCGCGATCGATATAGTCGGCGAGATCGCTACGCCACTCACTGAGCCATTCCGCGCGCGCGGCCTCGGCATCGTCGGCAAGGGCCTCGTCAACGATCTCTTTCGAGATCAACGGATTCAGTTGGTCGACGCGGGCGCGGACCACCAGGACGTTCGAGTCGGCCTTGCCGTAGTGCTTGGCCCATTTGTTGTAGAGTAGACCCGATTTGCGATAGGCACTGCTGATCATAAGAAGCATTGCGTCATCGCCAAGAGACGCCATCGCCGGAACAATTGCGCGATAGACCTCCAGATCCGATGACGTGCTGTTCTCGCCCTGCCAAAATGCGGTCTCGGTCAAGATCGCGAGTAACACGGTACGGCCGCGCGCCAGCCTGTAGTCAGCGGCGACGACCAGAATGTCGATGCCGTTGGCAAGTTCCAGTGTGTCGCTGGTCTCGCGCGTCACTAGATTTTTGAAGCGGCCAACGCTGGTGAAGATACCCTTGATGTAGCTCAAGGTCGCCTTGGCCTGTGCCTTGTCAGCGCCGACCAACATAACCAGCGGGCGTTCGCCTGCACGAATACGGTGATCCGGCCGGAACGTGGCGGCGACATAGGAGGCAATGCCGGCGGCGATCGAATCCTTGCCCGTTCGCCTCGCCGAGATGACATCCAGCTCACGGACGCGTTTGGTCGGCGGCTCGCGATCGGTCACCTCGCGGAAGAAGGCCTTCTCGGCATCCGTCATCGGCAACGCGAAGGCGCCGCGCACGATCGCGCGCCAGCCGTCCCAGCTCGTCCCGGCGTAGAACGGGCCAAGCAAGGCGCTATCGGCCATTGCGTCGGCGATGTTGGGTTGCTTCCGCGGCGTCATGACTCAGCACCGCTGAAGTAGTCGTCAAGCTCCTTGACGGGGTCGACCTGCGGCGCCGTCACCGGCTGCGGCCGCAGGCCGGTCGCGCGCATCAATTGCGTGATCTGTCGCCGCTCTTCGAGATCGGAGCGGCCGCGCGTGCGGAGGCGCTCGGCGCGAACATGCGCAGCCGCAAGACTCGCAACGTTCACGCGGTCCAGCGCGCTCGGTACGCGGCCGAGATCGGCCAGTAGCTCGGCCGTCAGCTTCTCCCGCTTCGCCTGATCCTCGGCCGCGATCTCCCGCATGCGCCGGACACCGCGCGCTCGGCCGGCTGCTTTGCGCTGTTCTCCGGACATGACGGTGGGATCGTCGGTCGACATGGGTCGGGCCTCCGTGTTTCAATCTCAAATGGCCCCAGGGGTCGATCTTAGGTCGCGGTCGGGAACAGCGCACCGATCACGTCGGCGGCCGCCATCCGGACCTCCGCCATGGTGTCCGGCGACAGGTGCAGGCGTGCCGCATCCTGACGCAACTCAACGCGGGCGATCGCGTGTTCGAGGCGATCGACCAAGGTGCGGTCGACGTGATCCCGGAGCGCGCGGCGCAGCACCTCGGCCGCAATCTTGAGGGCCGAAGGAGTCGCCTTGTGCGGCTTCTTCAGCATCCGGCCCAAGTGTTGGGTGGCTTCTTTCGCGCCTCGGTTTCCGCCGTTGATGGCAACGGCCCTGCGGATGGCAACCTTGAGCCGCCCGTTTCTCTTCTTTACGGCTTTGGCATGCGCCCGCTGACTGAACGATGGGTCAATCGAGTGATCTGGCGCGAGCTTCGGATCGACATGAAGTATCGGGCCGCAGTTCCTGACTGTCGCCTCGGTCAGGGCGGTGACATCAAGCCGGTCCCGCTGGCGGGCGGCGTGACGATGGGCGCCGCTGCACACCGGCGGCCGGATCGGGACGGCCGGCAGCTCGACCGCGGCGCCGGGCACCTCGTTCGGAAGTCGCATTCGTCTGTTTCTCAGTGAGAGGGACTAAGCGCCACTGATCGTGCGGCAAAGCTTCGCTACCGGCTGCGAAGCCCATTTGCAGCAAGGGCGTTCAAACGGTGAATCAAGCAAGACTCGACGGATTATAGCACGTCGCGAATCAACCCTTAGGAGGCCGGCGATCGGGCTGGCGTGGTGATCAGCGGCGCCTGCGTCGGCGCTGTTCTGTTTCTTCGTGACGCCTGTCGGCGTCCTCGATTGCACTCGTTGCGTCGGTATGCACGCTGACCGGTCGGTCGACGGCACCGCACCGATAGACGATGTACCGCGCGCCGACCTTGAGGACGATGTGTGTCTGGTTTTGGTGCACAGTGTCGGACATAGTCGCCTCCGCAGGTGCGTCAATGAAACCCCGCATCCGCGAAAACGATCCTCTGGTGAAGGCCGCTCAGCAAGGTACGACGAGGCAGGGGGTCGGCGTCCGGGGGGCTAGCGACAGCCCTCGCGCCGAACATGACTATCGGCACCTAACCGACCACGGATGACGCCGTCAGTATCGCGGCAAGGCTGGTTCCCCCTAAAGGGTCCGTCAATGCTCGACGTCACAATCATGCTCAGCGCACTGGCCTCGGTGCTGCTTGTCGCGATCGTTATCTATCTGGACAAAGATGCCGTGAAACGTCACATCGGCGATCACGAATAGACAGGGCCCCGCGATGCGCGGCCCTGTCGAGATCGAGCCTAATTCGCTCGTGGGAGATCCGCCGCGGCACGGCGGAGTATGATCTCGATGCAGCGCGCGCAGATCAGTTCGCCATCGCCGGCCGGTGGTGCAAGAACGACCACCTCTTCCGGTGCTAATTCTTCCTCGCAGTGATCGCAGCGTACGATTTCGAGCATGTCTCATACACCATACGTGTGTCGCAGATCCCAGAAGCAATCGTTGGCGATCGAATAGATCCGGTTCACGTCGTCGAGGCCAAACGAGTATGGCTTGCGAAAGAGCGAGAAGTTGGGGAGTCGCTCATAGGCGTGCTCCCATAGTTCGGCCTCATCACGCTCGCCATCTTCGTCTCGATTGGGTGCCGGATATCTCCCGGCCCACATGAGGTTCACGCGCGCCCTGACAAGCCGACCGTAATCATCCGACGGAAGCGTTGGCAGCTTCGCGTGGTTCCAAAGCTGAGGGACATTGTGGCTAGCCGGCACTTTGGTGATGCCGAGAACTTCCCCGACCTCGAGTCGCTGTGCGATGACCGCTTTCACGATCAATTCCAGTGCGATCGATGCTTCCCGCGCAAATCCCTCGTAGGTCGCCGATGGCCCAGCATCTACAAGCACACAGGCACAATGTAGAGCATTCGAGGCCCTCGCCTCGAAGTGCAGCGGCGCGCGACGACGGCGCTCATAGACGGAAATGCGGGCGTCAGTCATGAGGCGCTACCGGAACAAACGCCGACTTACGTTGATGATGAAACCGGCGGGCACCCCGATTAAAGCACCGACCAGGCCATACCCGAAGGCGGGCCACGCGCCGCCGGTCACTGAGCCGAAGAAGAATCCAATCCCGATGCACAGAACTAGCATCGCCATTAGAGTCTGATCGTTCCGCTCCTCGATCCGGTGACGGCGCTGCTCCTTGGGGCTTTGGACGTATGGTCCCGATGGCTCCCTCGAACCACAATGAGGGCAGGCTACCGCGGAGAAGGACACCGCCTCCCCGCAGTCGTGGCAGCCGATTAATTCCTGTCGCCGCTGGATCATCCCCATGCCGCCAGCATGGTAGCCGGCGAAGGACATTTTGCAACTCTGCCCGCGGGTCAGGCAGCGATCATGCGCGAGATCGCGGTGGCCGGCGCGCGGGCTGGCGTGGTGTTGGCGCCCTTGATGGTGCGTTGCTGGAAGTCGCCGAACGGCCAGACTCGCGCGCAGGCCATCCCGGCCTGAATCGAGGAGTCAGCTATGACCGACGACAAGATGGAATGCCCTGACTGCCGCGGCACCCGCCAGCACGTGACGATGCGGCCGGTGATGATCGGCAAACCGTTGCCGCGTTATCGCCCGTGCCCGCGCTGCGACGGGACGGGTGAGATCCCGCGCCCCAAGCCTGTTCAGTCCGCAGGGCCTTCAGTGGTCTAGCTTTCTTGTGACAAACGGCTTGTGTACGTGCTTTGCCGGCAAACTGTGCCCTTGGTGGGCTTGATTGTACGCGCGGCGTATACGCATAGTTGCGCAGTGAATCACCTTCGCTGAAAGCGCTCGGTGATTAGCTAGGGCGAGGGAGGGGCCAGATTTACCCCAGCGGGTAGCTGGCTCCTCCACTCTCACGGAAGCCAGCCGGAACGAATCACCACCGACAACCGCAGGTCCATCAAACACTCGACCGACTCGGTTCGGCAATGCACGGCGTGTGCAGCCTCTGCCTTATCAACAGGCAGGAAACCCAATAGTTTAATAATGTCCCCCTGTTTTTGGCTGTTGTCGCGCTCCCGCAACATCCGTTGCTTAACGGGTGCGTGCGGCGATCGATTGGCAGCCGACATGCAAAGGGCCGCGCTTGTGGCGCGGCCCCGTAGTGGATCGAAATCGGTGAGGGATCAGGCGGCCTTCAGCGCGCGATGGATGGTGGCCTCGCCAACCTCGTATTCCGCGGCCAGCTCGGCCATCGTCGCACCCGCGGCGTAGCGCTCAGCGATCTTGCGGCGCTGGCCGACGTCGAGTCGAGAGGGCCGACCGAACACCTTGCCTTGCCTGCGGGCCTTGGCGATGCCTTCCTCGGTGCGAGCAAGGATCAAGTCGCGCTCAAAGTCGGCGATACCGCCTAGAATGGTCACAAGCAACTTGCCCGCTGGCGTCGTGGTGTCGGCCCATGCCTCAGCCAAGCTGGTGAAGCCGCATTCGGCCTCCTTCAACTCGTGCACGATGTTCAGCAAGTCGCGAGTGGAACGGGCGAGACGGTCGAGCCGCGTCACGACGACAACGTCACCGGGCCTCAAGGCCTTCATGAGGCGCTTAAACTCAGGTCGGCCATCGGTCGACTTGCCCGACGCCTTCTCGCTGTAGACACGCTCGCAGCCGGCCGCCTTCAGCGTGTCGACCTGCGTCTGGTAGTCCTGCTTGCCGGTGCTGACCCGGGCATATCCGAACTTGGCCATAGCAATCACCCGACTTTTGAAATGAAGACTTACGGAATGTAAAACTCTCGATGGTTCAAGGTCAATTGAAATCTTTCAATAGTGCTGACTTTCGGAATGGCCAAGGCATTAACGATGCTGCAAGGGTTGGCCGTGACGCTGCCGCTCAAAAGGATAGGGTGAAACACGATGCGCTACAGAGTCAGAGCTGATCGTCGTGTGCGAGCGTATCGACATTTTCGACGATCTGCTGAGGCAATGGCCGGACGGCGCGCAGTCGACGACCACGACGACCATCGAAAAATAATCGCACGACGGGATGAGTGTGGTGCCAATAAAAATGCCCCCGGAGCCGTATCCCTCTAGCGTCGAGGGGGGCTGTTACGGGAGCATCTTTCTTGACGGCTTGACCCCTTCAGACGCGTGTGGCGAACACGCCATCCAGGTTTACGCCGCGAGCCTCGCTATTCAGAAGCGAGAACCTTGTTTCCCTTTTCGTCGCCACAACGACCGGGGGAGAGGCAAACGCCTGCTTAGGCGCTTTCCGGGTCACTCAAAAGTTTGGTCATCGGGACCTCCTCTTTCGTGAGCTAAGCACACTGTCTGATTCTCAGCGCCGCATCAACATCGGCAATGGCGCCGTCCACAATGCGGCACTGCTCAGCCATGTCCCTTCCCAGATCGGTCTCAGGGTATGCCGCGGCGATCTGCGCGGCTTCTTCGCGTAGCCGCAGGTACCGCCTGCGATCGTTCCTCAATTGCGCTGTGTCCATTTTCAAGCTTCAGTTGGAATGAGGGATTTGAGCGATCGGACGCCTAGAGGGTTGCGGTTTCGTTTATGGGTGGCCCTAGAACGGCACCTCGTCGTCTCCGGACCCTTCAAACTTGATCTCGCCGAGGTTCAGCAAGATATCCTCGGCGCGGTCGCGGGCGTTGTGCAGCCATAGGACGTCGTGCTGCCACGTGAGGAACTGGCGCCGCTGCTTCTGCAGCAACTCCACCATCTCGGCCGGTGACGGCACAAACTTGTTCTCGCGCATGCTCTGGCGGATGGCACGGACCATGACGGCGTAGGAGAAACCGGGCTTGTAGCCCTGCCAGACCTCTGGATCGTTCAGGATCAAGTCGACGTATGCCGAAACCGTATGCGCGGAAACGCTCTTGGCGGCGTTCGGCAAGGCCATGAGCATGGCATCAAACGCCATGGGCAACCACGCGTCATCAGCCGGAACATGTTCGGCAACATCGAATAGTGATCGAGCCTGATCTAGTATTGGAAAATCCGGGATCGTGTCGAAGTAGTGCCGCGCGATGTCACGGTTCCTAGCGCAAGACTCCCGTCGCGTCTCGGGCAATTCGATTGTCATGCCGCCAATGCGGTTGTGGTGACGACCGCACCATTCCAGCCATGGCCACATGGCTTTGATCGTCTCCAGCGTCGGCCGGGCCGGCGAGAACACTACCTGGAGCTTGTCGACGCTGTTGAGAGCGGCGATCTGTCCGGTGGTGGGGCGAATGTTGCTCATGATGATAGATCCCCTTTGGCTGCGAGGGCAGCAAGCCGGGCATCCAGTCGGGCCTCGTGAGGATTTGCCGCCGGTGCGCCAGTCGGTGGCGGCGTCGAGATCACGGCGCCATCCTGGTCGATCACGAGGCTGGCGGCGATGGGGGGTGCTGGCGCTTCATTCGCCCAACTGCCGGCATTGAGCCAGGTTGTGGGATGTTTCGTGTATTTGGAATCTTGCCCGCAGCGCTCGGCGGCGTAGCGCATGGCGCCGGTCAACAGCTCATCCGGCGTCGCCTGCTTCTTGGCGATGACGCGCTGGTAAGCCTTCTTCGCGGCGGCCTTGTCGACCTTGCGGGGATACTGGTTCCAGAATGACTCAAAGGCGCCCTCAACGTCGAGAGTCAGACTCTGACGCGCCGTTGGTTCTTCTTCGCCAAGATCGAGGGGGAGAGTCTGATTCTCTTCTACGGATTCTTCAGAGTGTTCTTTAAGAGGGTTTGTCCGCAATGGATTGCGTATCACTCGTGCAGTTTTTTGCGTATCACTCTGTCGAATCTTGCGGTTCACTCCCACCTGATCCGCAATGGATTGCGGTTCATGATCCGCAATAGGTTGCGTGTCACTCTGATCTTTCAGAGCAAGGTGGTAGAGGCTGGTTTCGGTCCGGCCCCGCCGCTTGGTGATCAGGTGACCACCCCTGATCAGCGCAGCAAACGCGAATTGCACCGTGCGCAGCGGCATGCCGAGATCGAGCGCGAGCGTAGCCTGCGACATCCAGGCCCAGCCGTCATGCTCTCGATTGAAGTATTTCGTCAGCGCCGTCGCGACACGCGATGCGGTGGGTGGCAGTGCGTTGTCGAAAGCGACTTGGCGCAACCAGACAAACTGGTCGCGAGTGAATTTGTCGCCATCTGACTTGCTGGGTGCTTGCTTCTCGGGGGACGTCTGATTACATGTGGACATGTTCACGGTGCTCCTAACACTGTGACGATGGTGGCGAGCGACAGAGTGGTGTCTGTCCTCTATTTCGAGATCACTCTCGGTGTTTTGGCCCTGCCGTCTATCCAACGGTGGGGCCTTTGCACGTCTGATCTCTGCGGATTGCGACCTCTGCGTTTGCCCGTCCCCGGATTGCGTCGCGGTCGCCTGCTGAGTCTGCGCGTTCCCCGTCCCCGGTTCTGCGCCAGCTCGAATTTCAATTCATCATGTAATTACGATTCGATGCGGCGCTACTCGCGCCGCTTAGGTTCCTTTAGGCTTAAAGGATCATCTGTGCGCGGACCTCGGCGAGACGATCGGCGGGATGGCGATTATCGTTCCTGTCCTGCATGACACTTGCGGCGTTTCCGGAGGCCATACGCTGGGCTGATTCTGTCATGGGCGATTGATTCCGCTGATGGAATTTCGCCCTGTCACGGCGGAGGCCGCGGGTTCGAGTCCCGTCTCTCGCGCCAGTTTTTTCAATGAGTTAGCAGATCAATCCCCTCGGCATCGCTTTTTCGCGCGAGGCTGATTGCGGGGGTGGGCTGCCTCGGTTCCTTCGCCAGCTTGATATCCATCGGAACGGCCTGATCGAGCGGCCCGGCCTTGGGCCGGCGAGCCTCAGGAGGCCGTGGCAATGGCGACGTCGACCGGCTCAACCGCCGGCTCGGGGGTGCGGGCGAGCGCCGGCTGCCATTCCGGCGTCAGCCACCAGAGCAGGAACAGCAAGGCAATTCCGTTCGACAGCAGCCCGGTTGTCATCGGCACGTTCATGATCGTCTGAACCGCGAGGCCGGATGAAACGGCGATGAAGCGCGGCGACAGGTGCCGCGAGGCCGCCGATCCGATCGAGAGGATCAGGCCACAGATGAAGGCCGAGACTGGAGCCAGCACCAGACCGACCGATGCGATACCTTCGGTGGCGAGGAACGAAGCGTTGAAGTTGCCATCCCGATAGACGGCTGCAAGCTCAGGTCCGAGCTCGCCATAGGCGCAGCCCGCCAGGTGCCGCAGGATGGATATCTGGCAGAAGTGGGTCAGCTCGCGGTGAGCGAAGAAGCCGGCGTAGTGATCAAGTGCCAGCGAAGGGATCGCGACGAAGCGCAGGTTGATGATGCTGAATACAAGGTAGTTCTTGTCCGCGGCAAGAAACAGGAAGGCCGCAAGACCGACAATCATCGGGATGAGAAGCGCAAGCACGGTGGCCAGTCGCGGGCTGACGTGGCCGAACAGCCAGAACAGAAACGGCAGCCAGATCGGCAACAGAACAACGGTCTTGTTGTTGACGACCGGATAGAAGCAAAGCGCAAACGCCAGCGCGCCGACCGCCGCAATCCATCGGCTGCGCGTCGCGTAATGCACGAACAGATACGGCAGAACGGCTCCGATGATGATCCCGATAAGATAGTTCAACAGCGCCGGTCGCGTGATGGCGCTGCGGGCCGGCCCATACGGATCGCCGAGACTGACGCCATAGGAGACGTCGGCCACCAGCGCGGCCAAAGACGCTGCAAACAGAATGACGACGATGCGGTTCATCGTCGCTTCCGACAATTTGGGCCGCCAGAGCTGAACATCCACGAACATCAGGGGCAGCATCGCTGCGGCCAGCGCGGCGATCATGGACCAACGCGCAACGGCGTGGGCATAGTCGAATTCGGTGAAGAAGCTCAGCCAGATGAAGCCGAACACTGCGGAGAGCAGGAAAAAGGCTACGACATAGCCGAAGCAGAACCGCGCAGCGACGAACGCCGGGACAAAGACGAGCATCACGGCGGTGCCGAGCACGGCCTGAGCGGTGGCGCCGTCTGACCGCCAGACATGCATCGCCGGAAAGGCGTGCCCGCAGGCCATCATCGAGACGATGCTGATGAGGAAAAATCCGGAGATCGTGACCCCGACAAGGAGGTCATCGCGCGTCAGCTTCATCGACTCGTCCAGCCCCACAGAACAATCGAGAGTTAGCCAGCAACCACGCCCGGAGCAAGTTAAGCTAGATCAAGCTTTTGTTTCTGTGTTTCTGAGCATTGAGCCAGCGAGATCACAGTTTTCGTTCGCTGCGGTGGGATTTTCTCGCTGGCGTCTCCGTATTTGTCCGGGGGCTCAAATCAAATGGCGTGCCTCGATCTGTGCGACGACGCCCGTCGCGTTGGCGATCCGATGATTCGGCTGTCCGAACGTGACAGTCGAATGCAGAGCGTGGGAGATTGGCGGGGCGCATGCGCTCACGCGAAGAACGCAGCAACCGCCTTGAGGTCGGATGGGCCAGCCGCGCCGCCGCGCAAGTTGGCGTCGATGACGCGGCGGCACGCGTCGACCGTATGGGTGTCACCCAATTCGTTGGCGGCCTCGAGGATGGACCAGATCGTGTCGATCGGGACGTCGCTGGGCGGGGCCGTGTTCGCGTCTGACAGCATCGGCTCACTGCCTGGTCTTAGAATTCGAACAGGTCGCGACCGCGCCGTGCCAGCACATGCAGGTCGGCCACAGTGCCGCGGACTGCACTGCACTGACGACATTCGATCAGCGTGTCGTCAGACGCGTGCACCGGGTCGGTCGGCTTGATCGACAGGCCGCCGCAATCGGTACAGATGATCTTGAAACCGGTCGTCGCGATCTGCTGCTGCAAATTCATTGGTGGCCTGCGCCTCTATTGAGGCCGACCTTAACCGGCAACTTTTAAGACCGTGATCGCGGAGTGGATCGCAATCGAATGTCTGCGTTAGATCGCCGTTAATGGTGCGCGCGGGCAAGGGACCACGCAACAAAAAGGCCGCCCGCAGGCGGCCGTTTTTGTCTGGAGGAAGCTCGAAGACGTCAACGCACGGTCGAGGTCCCGGACGACGTTATCGCGACCGGCTTGCCCGCCTTGATCACCTGCGTGGTCTGGGCCGTCTGACTGAAGTCCGGGTTGTTGCGGGCCGAGATACCGAAAGCCGCGACCGCGATGCCGGCCACGAGGGCGACCACCACGATCTTGAGGTGGGTCGAACGGTCCGCTGAATGGATCGAGTGGTTCATGGTCGCCTCCAGGCGTCTATGCGCCGTCTGTTGGCGATAGTCGTAAGCGCCATCTGTTTCCGGATCGTTTCGTGGCTCTCCCGAAATGGTTTCGTCGCGCCGGTGGATTGGTTTCGCCGCGGCTTGCATGACGTTGCCGGAGGGCCGAAACTGCGCGAGGCGCTGAGAGGCGCTTGGGAGAAAAACAATAATGAAAACAACGAACATGACCCGCAGGGGTCTGTTGGGAGCCGGTTCCGCGGCAATCGCCGCCGCAATGCTCGGTAAACCCGCTCTTGCCGCCACTGAGTTCGACTTCAAGCTCGGCGTCAACACTCCGGAAACTCATCCGCTCACGATCCGCCTGACCGAAGCCGCGAAGGCGGTCGGCGCGCAGTCGTCCGGCCGGGTCAACATCACGGTGTTCGCCAACAGCCAGCTCGGCGGCGACCCCGAAATGCTGTCGCAGGTCCGGGCCGGCGGTATCGAGCTATTGGCCGCGCCGAGCATGACGCTGTCAACGCTGGTGCCGATGTCCGGCCTGCCGAGTGTCGGCTTTGCGTTCCAGTCCTATGACCAGGTCTGGGCCGCGATGGATGGTGGGGTTGGCGATCTCGTGCGCGACGCAATCACCAAGACCGGCGTGGTGCCGATGAAGAAGGTCTGGGACAACGGCTTCCGCCAGATCACCTCGTCGTCGTCGAGGCAGCTCAGCAGCGTCGACGATCTCAAGGGCTTCAAGATCCGCGTACCCGTGACCGCGCTATTGACCTCGCTGTTCTCCGGCCTCGGCGCGCTGCCGTCGAGCATCAGCTACAGTGAGCTCTATTCGGCGCTGCAAACCCACATCGTCGAGGGGCAGGAGAACCCGCTGGCACAGGTGTCGACCGGCAAGCTCTACGAGGTGCAGAAATACTGCGCGCTCTCGAACCATTGCTGGAGCGGCTACTGGGTGCTCGGCAATCGCCGCGCGATGGCGAGCCTGCCGCCCGGTTTGCTCGAGATCATCAATGCCGCCTTCGACGCGGCGGCCGTGAAGGAGCGAGCCGACCTCGTCGAGATGGATCGCTCCTTACAGGCCGAGTTGACCGAGAAAGGCATGACGTTCAACAAGCTCGATCACGTGCAGTTCAGGGCCGCGCTGGTGAAGGCCGGCTTCTACACGCAATGGCAGAAAACCTATGGCACCGACGCCTGGGCCATGCTGGAGAAATACACCGGCAAGCTGACCTGACGGCATCACCTCGCATGCGTCACGGATCGTGCGCGCGATTTACCTGACGCGTAATCGTACCCACGATGTTCCCTTGCGATGATTGGTCTGTTGGTGGCGACAACGCTGCCACGCGATCTGCAAGGGAGATGCGAGATGAACCGTCGAACTGTCCTGGAAGCAACATTGCCCGGCTCGGTGCTTGCGGGCTCTCCACAAGCCGCCGAGTTACGTTCGTCGCAGGTGACGGCAAAGGACGGCACCTCATTGTTCGTGCAGGATTGGGGCTCAGGCCGGCCGGTGCTCTTGCTTGCCGCCTGGACCTTCAATTCCACTATCTGGGGCCACCATATCGTGGCGCTCAATGCCAGGGGCTATCGCTGTGTCGCGCCCGACCGGCGAGGACATGGCCGCTCCGACATGCCGGCGATGGGATACGACCTCGACACGCTGACCGATGACGTCGCCGCCGTGATCGAACAGTGCGACTTGAATGACGTCACGCTGGTTGCCTATTCGATGGGGTCGATCGAGGCGGTCAATTATCTCGCCAGGTATGGCTCGGCTCGGATCGCGCGGCTGGTGCTGGTGGCACCCACGACGCCCTTTCTCATGCAGACCGAAGACAACCCCGACGCTGTACCCAGGGCGGCAATCGACGCGCAACTCGCTGAGATCGCGCAGGACTATCCGGGCTGGCTCGCCGCCAACGAGGCGCCGTTCTTCATGCCGGATACGCCGGAGGTTACGCGGGCCTGGATCAGGGAGATGATGCTGAACGTGCCGCTGCCGGTGGTGCTGGGCTGCCGGAAGACGATCGCCTTCGCCGATCTGCGCGCGGCCGCGGCCGGGATCGATCGCCCGACACTGATCGTGCAGGGCAACAAGGATGCCAGCGCACCGCTCGAATTGACCGGTGCCAAGACGGCCAAGCTGATCAAAGGCAGCAGGCTCAACGTCTATGACGGCGCCCCGCACGCGCTCCCGCTGACGCATGGCGCGCGCCTCGTGTCCGACCTGCTCGCTTTCATGGCAGATTGAGGCCGTCAGGCCGCCCGCTTGATATCGGATCGGATCCAGCGCGCGGCCCACACGAACAGCAGGGCGCCGAGCGTGGTTGTGACGGCCGCCGACAGCAGCGAGTAGCGCACCGCGTCGACGCCGTAGCTGCCCTTCAGCGCGTCGTTGATCATGCCGACGGCGAGCGGGCCTACGCCCTGGCCGAAACATGTGGCGGTGAGGAGCACGATCGCCGAGGCCAGCGCGCGCATGCTGGGCTTCGCGACCGTCTGGGCGATCGCGAAGATCGGGCCGAGATGGAAGCCGACCAGGAACGAGGTCAGCGCCAGGGTTGCGACCATCAGCGGGAAGCTCGGCGTCAGCATACAGACCGCGAACACCGGGCCGGCGAGGCCGGACATGATCGCGGGCGCCCACAATTTCCAACGGTCGTCGCGGCGGCTGATCCGCGCGACCACGATGCCGCCGATCAGCGTACCGGCCATCCCGGCAAGGCCTTTGAAGGTGCCGGCATAGGTGCCGATCTCGGTGCTGGAGAGGTGATGGATCCGCGCGAGGAACGGCGGGATCCACACCGCGGTGGCGTAGTTCGTATAGGTCGTCAGGCAGAAGCCGATCAGCACGATCACGAAGCTTGGCTGGGCGGCGAGGAAGCGCAGCGTCGGCCCGATCGGCTCGGTCTTGAAGGTCTCGGCCATCGCGCCGCGTTTCGGCTCGGAGATGGTGAGCCACAGCACCACGGCAAGCGCGATGCCGGGCAGGCCCGCGGAAAAGAACGCGGTGCGCCAGCCGTAGTGCTGATTGACATAACCGCCGATGAAATAACCGAGGAAGACGCCGAGATAGGTGCCGATCGCATAGATGCCGAGCGCGCGCGGGCGTTCATTCTTGTCAAAGAGATCGGCGATCATCGACTGCGACGCCGGCGTTCCCGCCGACTCGCCGATGCCGACGCCGATCCGCGCCAGCGCCAGCGTGGTGACGCTGGAGGCCATACCGCAGAGATAGGTCATCGCGCTCCAGAACGCGAAGGCCACCGCGACGATGTTGCGGCGGTTCAACCGGTCCGCCATCCGCGCGATCGGAATTCCGAGCAGCGAATAGAACAGCACGAAGCCGAAGCCCGCGAGCAGGCCCATCGTGGTGTCGCTGAGTGTGAACTCCTTCTTGATCGGCTCGATCAGGACGTTGAAGATCGTGCGATCGAGGAAATTGAGGGCGTAGATGATTGTCAGCAGCCCGAGCACGTAATAGCGCCGGGCGGCAGGCCTTGTGCCGTCCTGCGATTGCACGGCTGCGCGCGGAGCGAGTTCAACCATGGCTTCCCCCGATGTGTCTTATCGTTTTGTCGACTTGGGCGGGCTTCACGCCTCGCGGATGTAGTTCCCCGCTTCGAACTCCACCGGCCTGGCGTCGGCATCGAACGACACCCCGATCGGGTCGCGGCCGGCGGCCACCGCCTCGAGCTGGTCAGAGAGCATCCGGCGGATCATCAGGATGCCGCGATCGGTCTGGCCGAAATGCTCCTCGGAATGGATGGTCACCAGGCCTTGACCGACCTGCGCCTCGTAATCACCGGGGAATTGCTGGTGTTCGGCTTCCGTCATGTCCCACCAGAACTTACCGTTGAACTTCGAGCGCATGCGGCCGATGTCGCCGGCGTTCTTGACCCGGCCGGCGACGTAGATGCGGAACGAGGTGTCGTCGATCGGCAAGGTCCAGCCGATCGATTCCACGCGGGCGAACTGGGCGACACGCGGATTGGGCACCACGCGCAGGGTGGGGAGCGCTGCCTCGGTGACCCGATAGAACACCTTGCCGTCGTCCTGCCTGCGGATCGAGCGCACCGCGACGCCGCGCGGAGACATCTCGAACTTCACCTCCGGCATCGAGGCCATTATGGTGGTGAACTGCGGTCCGCTGAACGAGCCGTGCAGCACCGGCACGTGGTAGGGATCGACCACGTTCTCGAAATGCTGCAGCCAGTTGCAGGGGATCACGGCGGGCCCGCCGCCACCGATCGAGGAATCGTCGGCCTCGACGAACTCACCCTCGTCCATGGTCTCGAGACATTCGTAGCGCGGCAGCACCGGCATTTTGTCTGACGGACCCATGTAGGCGAAGATCAGGCCGTAGCGCTCCCGCACCGGATACCAGGGCTGGCGCACCTTGTCCTTGAACCGGCCGCCGTCGGGCTCGCAGGGCTGCTCGAGGCAATGGCCTTCGGTGTCGAATTTCCAGCCGTGATAGCAGCAGCGGATGCCGTCCTCCTCGACCTTGCCGTAATAGAGCGTGGTGCCGCGATGGCAGCAGCGGGCATGCAGCAGGCCGACCCGGCCATGCTTGTCGCGAAACAGGATCAGGTCCTCGCCGAGCGCGCGCACTTTTCTGGGGATATCGGTGGCGTCGTGCACCAGACCGATCGGGTGCCAGTAGCGGCGCAACAGCTCGCCCATCGGCGTGCCGCGCACGACCGAGGTGAGCTCGATCCGGGTGGCGGACGGCTTCAGGGCATAGGCCGTGCCGAGCTCGCGGTCCCGCTGGGTGATGGTCATGGTGTTTCCTCCTGCGCGGGCTTGGCGCCCTTGGTCGTCTTGCGTTGACAAAGTCAACGATATATCGATGACAATGTCAACGATCTCCGATAGCTTGGCAGCGCGTGCCTTTGTTGGCAGAGGTTGGCCGATGACCGAGAAGCTCAAGAACGAACGGGCGGCAGCGCCGGGGATTGCGGTGGAGGCCGAGCTGGCGCCGATCACCGCCATGATGTCGTCGCGGCTGATGGTGCTGGCGAACCTGCTCAAGCGCGGTGCCATGCTGCGCTACAAGCGGCTCGCCGGGCTGTCCTCGGTCGAGTTCGGCCTGGTGGCCTCGCTCGGCCGGCGGCCGCCGATGAGCGTCGTCCGGCTCGCCGAGGCCGTCGGCATGGACAAGGGCCAGATCAGCCGGGCGCTCGCCGAGCTGGTCGCGCGCAAGCTGGTAGCCAAGGCGGTCAACCCGCGGGACAACCGCGAGACGCTGGTGTCGCTGACCAGGGCCGGCCTCGTCGCGCATGACGCCATCGTCGCCGGTGCGCAGGAGCGTAACCGCCGCCTGCTGGAACAGCTCAGCCCCGAGGATCTTGAGCGTCTGCTCGATCACATCGACCGGCTGACCGCCACCGCCGCCGAGATGCTCGCTGCCGAGAAAGAGCTGGGCTGATATGGGAACAATGCAGGGCACAAGAGCGCCGCGGCGGCGTTGCCCGGCGAAGCGAGCGTACGCCGAATAAGGCCGGGCGCCCGCGCGGGGAGGGCGGTAAAAGCGTCAAGATTGCTTGTCTTGCGCCCCCTGTTGCGCTGCGCTAAAGCCTCCAGAACAATTCCAATCAACGAATCTGCGGCTTATCGGAAACCGCAGCAAGAAGGCCTCGCCGATGACCGGCATCCTGCAGAATTATCTCCCACTTGTGGTCTTTATTGGGGTAGCGAGCCTGATCGGCTTGGCGCTCCTGATCGCGCCGTTCCTGGTCGCGTTCCAATCGCCCGATCCGGAGAAGCTGTCCGCCTATGAATGCGGATTCAACGCTTTTGACGACGCCCGCATGAAATTCGACGTCCGGTTCTATCTGGTGGCGATCCTCTTCATCATATTCGACCTCGAAGTGGCGTTCCTGTTCCCCTGGGCCGTGGCGTTCGGAAAGCTGGGCGCCACCGGCTTCTGGTCAATGATGGTGTTCCTGGCCGTACTGACGGTCGGATTTGCATATGAATGGAAGAAAGGTGCGCTCGAATGGGATTGAGCCCCACCGCGCTACAGCCGGCGATCGCGCCGGCTCCGAAGGGCATTCTTGATCCGTCGACCGGCAAGCCGGTCGGTGCCAACGATCCGTTTTTCCTCGACGTCAATCATGAGCTGTCCGACAAGGGCTTCTTCGTTGCCGCGGCCGACGACCTGATCACCTGGGCGCGGACCGGCTCGCTGATGTGGATGACCTTCGGTCTCGCCTGCTGCGCGGTCGAGATGATGCAGGTGTCGATGCCGCGCTACGATGTCGAGCGCTTCGGCTTTGCGCCGCGCGCTTCGCCGCGGCAGTCCGACGTGATGATCGTCGCGGGTACATTGACCAACAAGATGGCGCCGGCGCTGCGCAAGGTCTACGACCAGATGCCGGAGCCGCGCTACGTCATCTCGATGGGCTCCTGCGCCAACGGCGGCGGCTACTACCATTATTCCTATTCGGTCGTCCGTGGCTGCGATCGCGTCGTGCCGATCGACATCTACGTGCCGGGCTGTCCGCCCACCGCGGAAGCGCTGCTTTACGGCGTGCTGCTGCTGCAGAAGAAGATCCGCCGCATCGGCACTATCGAACGCTAAGGTTTAACGTCATGGACGACGGCAAGCTCGACGCCCTTGGGCAGACGATCGTGAGCGCGCTTCCGGGCGCCGCCACGGCGCACTCGGTCGCGTTCAACCAACTCACTGTCGACGTCGAGGTGGGCAAGATTGTGGAGGTCGTGACCTTTTTGCGCGACGATCCCAACTGCCGCTTCGTCAACATTACCGACGTGACCGCGGTCGACTATCCCGGCCGCGAAAAGCGCTTCGACGTCGTTTATCATCTGCTGTCGCCGACACTGAACACCCGCATCCGGCTGCGCGGCCAGGCCGACGAGACGACGCAAGTGCCGTCGATCATCGGCGTGTTTCCGGGCGCCGACTGGTTCGAGCGCGAGGCCTACGATCTCTACGGCGTGATCTTCACCGGCCATCCGGACATGCGCCGGCTGCTGACCGATTACGGCTTCGACGGTCATCCGCTGCGCAAGGATTTCCCGCTCACCGGCTTCGTCGAGGTCCGCTACGACGACCAGGAGAAGCGGGTGCTGTACGAGCCGGTCCGGCTCAACCAGGAATTCCGCAAGTTCGATTTCCTCTCGCCGTGGGAAGGCGCGGACTATCCGCTGCCGGGTGATGAAAAGGCGAAGGCCGAGCCCAAATCATGAACGAGCAACCGCAAAACCTCCGCAACTTCACCATCAATTTCGGCCCGCAGCATCCTGCGGCGCACGGCGTGTTGCGTCTCGTGCTGGAGCTCGACGGCGAAGTCGTCGAGCGCGTCGATCCGCATATCGGGCTGCTTCACCGCGGTACCGAGAAGCTGATCGAGCACAAGACCTATCTGCAGGCGATTCCCTATTTCGACCGGCTCGACTACGTCGCGCCGATGAACCAGGAGCATGCGTTCTGCCTGGCGGCGGAGAAGCTGCTCGGCATCACGGTGCCGCGCCGCGGCCAGCTCATCCGCGTGCTCTATTGCGAGATCGGGCGCATCCTCTCGCATCTGCTCAACGTCACCACGCAGGCGATGGACGTCGGCGCGCTGACCCCGCCGCTCTGGGGCTTCGAAGAGCGCGAGAAGCTGATGGTGTTCTATGAGCGTGCCTCCGGCTCGCGCATGCACGCGGCTTTCTTCCGCGTCGGCGGTGTGCACCAGGACCTGCCGCCGAAGCTGATCGACGACATCGAGGCGTGGTGCGATCCGTTCCTCAAGGTGGTCGATGACCTCGATACGCTGCTTACCGGCAACCGCATCTTCAAGCAGCGCAACGTCGACATCGGCGTGGTGTCGCTGAAGCAAGCCTGGGAGTGGGGCTTCTCCGGCGTCATGGTGCGCGGCTCGGGTGCCGCCTGGGACCTGCGCAAGGCGCAGCCCTATGAGTGCTATGCCGAGATGGAATTCGACGTCCCGATCGGCAAGAACGGCGACTGCTACGACCGCTACCTGATCCGCATGGAAGAGATGCGGCAGTCGGTGCGCATCATGAAGCAGTGCATACAGAAGCTCAGAGCACCCGACGGGCAGGGGCCGGTCGTGGTCGCGGACAACAAGATCGCGCCGCCGCGCCGCGGCGAGATGAAGCGTTCGATGGAAGCGCTGATCCATCACTTCAAGCTCTACACCGAGGGCGTGCACGTGCCGCCCGGCGAAGTGTATGCCGCGGTCGAGGCGCCGAAGGGCGAGTTCGGCGTCTATCTGGTCGCTGATGGCACCAACAAGCCCTACAAGTGCAAGATCCGCGCGCCGGGCTTCGCCCATCTGCAGGCGATGGATCACGTCTGCAAGGGCCATCTGCTCGCCGACGTCTCGGCGATCCTCGGCTCGCTCGATATCGTGTTCGGAGAGGTCGATCGGTGATGGCGCAGCCGCCTATCCAGTTTGACCGTGCCTCGGGCGCCCTGGAAGGGGCCAACGCCTGGGAGCGCACGGCTGCGCTGGCGCTGGTGACGGGCGCGAAGATCTCCTCGCATTTCTCGCACATGGGCTTCATCGCGTGCGCCAACCTGCTGCGCAAGACGCTGCCGGAGCGTAACATCGCGGTGAAGCTCAACGAGGATGCGGTGTTCGAGTTTCCGTATGGCGACGGCTACTGGAGCAAGCTGCTCAATCGCGACTACACCTATGAGGACGAGCTCGAACTGCTATTCGAGGACTCTGCCGACGTGGACTATATGCTGGTCGATTGCGGCGCCAATTATGGCTACTGGTCGGTGCTGGCGTCGAGCAGGCCGTTCGGCGCCCACAAGGCGATCGCGATCGAGCCGTCAGAGCAGAACTATTCGAAGCTCACCAACAATGCGCGCGTCAACGGCAGTCGCTTCGAGACCATGAAGTGCGCGATCGGCGCCAGTCGCGGCACCGCGCGGCTGTCGGGCACCAAGCACGAGGCGTTCAGCATCGCCGGCGACAGCGCCGACGGCGAGGAAGTGCCGGTCATCGCGCTCGATGATCTGATCGAGGACCAGAAGATCCCGCCCAAGGGCAAATACCTGGTCAAGCTCGACGTCGAGGGCGTCGAGATCGATGCGATCAAGGGCGGACAGCGCCTGATGGAAACCGACAGCGTGCTGCTCTGCGAGGAGCACGGCAGCGACCGCAAGCACACCGTGTCCCGCTATATCCTCGAACAGACGCCCCTGAAGCTGACCGTCTTCGACCGCAGCACCCGTCGCCTTGAGACTGTGAACGAGCTTTCGATCCTCGATCGCATCAAGGTTTCCACCCATGTCGGCTACAACGTGTTCGGCACCGCGAGCGCCTTCTGGCAAGACCGGATCGATGCGCTGAGCGCCAAAGCCGCACGCCGTGTGCAATGAGAGACTGAACGATGTCCGTCCGCCGCCTTGCCCCGAAGGAATTGCAGCCCGCGAGCTTCACGTTCACGGACGAGAATCTGGCCTGGGCCAAGAAGGAGATTGCAAAGTATCCGCCCGGGCGTCAGGCCTCGGCCGCGATCGCCATCCTCTGGCGCGCGCAGGAGCAGCATGACGGCTGGATCTCGGAAGCCGCGATCCGCGCCGTCGCCGATCTGCTCGAGATGCCGCATATTCGCATGCTCGAGATCGCGACCTTCTACACGATGTTCCAGCTCTCGCCGGTCGGCAAGAAGGCGCATGTGCAGGTCTGCGGCACCACGCCGTGCCGGCTGCGCGGCGCCGGCGATCTGATCGAGGTGTGCAAGCATCGCATCAATCACGAGCCGTTCCATCTGTCGAAGGACGGCAACTTCTCGTGGGAGGAGGTCGAGTGCCTCGGCGCCTGTGTGAACGCGCCGATGGTGCTGATCTGGAAGGATACCTATGAGGATCTGACCAAGGAAAGCTTCGGCAGGGTGCTCGACGGCTTTGCCGCGGGCAATCCGCCGAAGCCCGGTCCGCAGGTCGATCGTCAGTTCTCGGCGCCGGCGGGCGGTCCGACCACGCTGAAGGAAACCACCTGATGCGCGGCGTCCAGGTGCAGGCGATCGGGACGGGGAGGGGCAGTGCGATGAAGGGCTGGCGCTACATCGCCCTGCACACGGCTGTGGCTGCGTGCTTCATCTTCCTGCTGCAGCGCTACGGGCTGAACGCCTCGCTGGAGAGCAGTCTGTTGTGGGCCGTTGTGTTCGGCGGTTGCGCCGCGGGGCTCGCCTATACCCAAGCCAATCGGTGATGTTCGGAAAGTTTTGAGCATGCTCGACGACAAGGACCGCATCTTCAAGAACCTCTACGGCCTCCACGATTGGGGCCTGGAAGGCGCGCGCCGTCGCGGTGCCTGGGACGGCACCAAGGCGATCATCGACAAGGGCCGCGACTGGATCATCAACGAGATGAAGGCCTCCGGTCTGCGCGGCCGTGGCGGCGCGGGCTTCCCGACCGGCATGAAGTGGTCGTTCATGCCGAAGGAATCCAAGGACGGCCGTCCGAGCTATCTCGTCGTCAACGCCGACGAGTCCGAGCCGGGCACCTGCAAGGACCGCGAGATCATGCGGCACGATCCGCATCTGCTGGTCGAAGGCTGCCTGCTCGCGAGCTACGCGATGGGCGCGCATGCCTGCTACATCTATATCCGCGGCGAGTTCATTCGCGAGCGTGAGCGCCTACAGGCCGCGATCGACCAAGCCTACGACGCCAAGCTGATCGGCAAGGACAACGTCAACGGCTGGCCGTTCGACCTCTACGTCGCCCACGGCGCCGGCGCCTATATCTGCGGCGAAGAGACCGCGCTGCTCGAGAGCCTCGAGGGCAAGAAGGGGCAGCCGCGGCTGAAGCCGCCGTTCCCGGCCAATGTCGGCCTCTACGGCTGCCCGACCACGGTGAACAATGTCGAATCGATCGCCGTCGCGCCCGACATCCTGCGCCGGGGCGCGGCCTGGTTCGCCAGCATCGGCCGTCCCAACAATGTCGGCACCAAGCTGTTCTGCATCTCCGGCCATGTCGAGCGGCCCTGCAACGTCGAAGAGGCGATGGGCATCCCGTTCCGCGAGCTGATCGAGAAGCATTGCGGCGGCATTCGCGGCGGCTGGGGTAACTTGAAGGCGGTCATCCCCGGCGGTTCGTCGGTGCGCATGGTGCCGGCCGAGCAGATCATCGACACGCCGATGGATTTCGATTCCCTGAGCAAGCTGCGCTCCGGTCTCGGCACGGCGGCCGTGATCGTGATGGACAAGTCGACCGACCTGATCCGGGCGATCGCCCGCATCTCCTATTTCTACAAGCATGAGAGCTGCGGCCAGTGCACGCCGTGCCGCGAGGGCACCGGCTGGATGTGGCGCGTGCTGACGCGCATGGCCGAAGGCCGTGCCCACAAGCGCGAGATCGACATGCTGCTCGAGGTGACCAAGCAGGTCGAGGGCCACACGATCTGCGCGCTCGGCGATGCCGCGGCCTGGCCGATCCAGGGTCTGATCGCGCATTTCCGTCACGAGATCGAGGAGCGCATCGACCAGTATTCGCACAGGGCCGATCTCGACGATGCCGGCGTCCGCGATCCCGTGCAGGTGGCGGCGGAGTGATGGCGGCGAAGCTGGGAAAGACTTGAAGACATGACCAAGATCATCATCGATGGCAAAGAGATCGATGTCGCCCCGGACTTCACGCTGTTGCAGGCGTGTGAGGCGGCCGGCGCCGAGATTCCGCGCTTCTGCTATCACGAGCGGCTGTCGATCGCCGGCAATTGCCGCATGTGCCTCGTCGAGGTGAAGGGCGGTCCGAAGCCGGTCGCGAGCTGCGCCTGGGCCGTGCGCGACTGCCGTCCGGGCCCGAAGGGCGAGCCGCCGGAAATCTCGACCCGTTCGCCGATGGTGAAGAAGGCGCGCGAAGGCGTGATGGAATTCCTGCTGATCAACCATCCGCTGGATTGCCCGATCTGCGACCAGGGCGGCGAGTGCGACCTGCAGGACCAGGCGATGGGCTATGGCGTCGACACCAGCCGTTTCGCCGAGAACAAGCGCGCGGTCGAGGACAAGTATCTCGGCGCGCTGGTCAAGACCTCGATGAACCGCTGCATCCAGTGCACGCGCTGCGTCCGCTTCTCCGCTGAGATCTGCGGCGCCCCCGAGATGGGTGCGACCGGACGCGGCGAGGACATGGAGATCACCACTTATCTGGAGTCCGCGCTGAGCTCCGAGCTGCAGGGCAATCTCGTCGACATCTGCCCGGTGGGTGCGCTGACCTCGAAGCCCTATGCATTCGCGGCACGGCCCTGGGAACTCGGCAAGACGCAGTCGATCGACGTCATGGACGGCCTCGGCTCGGCGATCCGCGTCGATACCCGCGGCCGCGAGGTGATGCGCATCCTGCCCCGCATCAACGAGGCGGTGAACGAGGAGTGGATCTCCGACAAGACCCGCCACATCGTCGACGGTTTGCGCACGCAGCGCCTCGATCGCCCCTATGTGCGCGAAAACGGCCAGCTCAGGCCGACGACCTGGCAGGACGCCTTCGCGGCGATCGCGGCCAGGACTGGGCGCAGCGACGGCAAGCGGATCGGCGCCATCGCGGGCGATCTCGCCGCGGTCGAGGAGATGTACGCGCTGAAGGAGCTGCTGGCGAAGTTTGGCTCGGTCAATCTGGCGGTTCAGGGCGGCGACGCATTCGACGCCAAGGCCGGCCGCGCCTCCTATATCTTCAATCCGACGATATCGGGAATCGAGCAGGCCGATGCGCTGCTGATCATCGGCTCGCACCCGCGCAAGGAAGCCGCCGTGCTGAACGCGCGAATCCGCAAGCGCTGGCGGACCGGCGGGCTCAAGGTCGGCATGATCGGCGCCAAGGCTGACTTCACCTATGACCTCGACTATCTCGGTGCGGGCCCCGAGACGCTCGCCGAGCTCGTGGCCGGCAAGCACTCTTTTGCCGACGTGCTGAAGAACGCCAAGAACCCGATCATTCTGGTCGGCGCCGGCGCCTATACCCGGCACGACGGCGCGGCGGTGCTGGCGCAGGCCGCCAAGCTCGCGGTCGACGTCGGCGCGCTCAAGGACGGCTGGAACGGTTTTGCGGTGTTGCAGGATACGGCGTCGCGGGCGGGCGCCCTCGACATCGGCTTCTCGCCGGCGGCCGGCGGCTTGACTGCGGCGCAGATGACGACCTTCGGCACGCTCGACGTGCTGTTCCTGCTCGGCGCCGACGAGATCAGCGCGCCGGACGGCACTTTCGTCGTCTATATCGGCACCCATGGCGACCGCGGCGCGCATCGCGCCGACGTCATCCTGCCGGCGGCGGCCTATACCGAGAAGTCCGGCATCTACGTCAATACCGAGGGCCGGGTGCAGATGGCCAACCGTGCCGCGTTCCCGCCGGGCGAGGCCCGCGAGGACTGGGCGATCATCCGCGCGCTGTCTGACGAGGTCGGCAAGAAGCTGCCGTTCGACTCCATGCAGGCGCTGCGCCAGGCGATGTTCAAGGCCTATCCGCACCTGATGCGGCTCGACCAGATCGAGGCCGGCAAGGCTGAAGACATCAAGGCGCTGGCGGGCAAGGGCGGCAGCGTCGACAAGGCGGCGTTCAAGCCGGCCGTCGAGGATTTCTATCTGACCAACCCGATCGCCCGGGCCTCTGCCGTGATGGCGGAATGCTCACGGCTGGCATCGGGCCGAATGCTGGCGGCGGCGGAGTGAGCGTGATCTGATGGCTGAATTCTTCGCAAGCTCGTTCTGGACCGGCTTTCTCTGGCCGCTGATCATCATGGTCGCGGAGAGCCTGTTGCTGCTCGTCGTGCTCCTGATCGCGATCGCCTACATCCTGCTCGCCGACCGCAAGATCTGGGCAGCGGTGCAGATCCGCCGCGGCCCCAATGTGGTCGGCCCGTTCGGGCTGCTGCAATCCTTCGCCGACCTGCTGAAGTTCGTGCTGAAGGAGCCGACGATCCCGGCCAGCGCCAACAAGGGCGTGTTCCTGCTGGCGCCGCTCGTCTCCTGTATCCTGGCGCTCGCCGCCTGGGCGGTGATCCCGATGGATTTCGGCTGGGTGATCTCCGACATCAATGTCGGCATCCTCTACATCTTTGCGATCTCGTCGCTGTCGATCTACGGCATCATCATGGCCGGCTGGTCGTCGAACTCGAAATATCCGTTCCTGGCCGCGTTGCGCTCGGCGGCGCAGATGGTGTCGTACGAGGTCTCGATCGGCTTCGTGATCATCACCGTGCTGCTCTGCGTCGGCTCGCTGAACCTGTCGGCGGTGGTGGAGGCGCAGAACACCCGCGGCTTCGCCAGCTTGATCGGGCTGCCGCAGCTCACCATCCTGAACTGGTATGTGTGGCCGCTGTTCCCGATGTTCGTGGTGTTCTACGTCTCGGCGCTCGCGGAGACCAACCGTCCGCCGTTCGACCTGGTCGAAGCGGAATCCGAGCTCGTCGCCGGCTTCATGGTCGAATACGGCTCGACGCCGTATTTGCTGTTCATGCTCGGCGAGTACGTCGCTATCACCACGATGTGCGCGATGGCGACGATCCTGTTCCTCGGCGGCTGGCTGCCGCCGGTGGCGCTGCCGCCGTTCACCTGGATCCCGGGGATCGTGTGGTTCGCGCTGAAGCTGTTCTTCATGTTCTTCCTGTTCGCGATGGCGAAGGCGATCGTGCCGCGCTACCGCTACGATCAACTGATGCGGCTCGGCTGGAAGGTGTTCCTGCCGCTGTCGCTGGCGATGGTGGTGATCGTGGCCGCTGTGCTGCAGTTCGCCGGCATCGCGCCGAAGTGAGGCCGTCATGAGTGTTAACGTCAACGCAACAGCCCGCTCGCTTCTGCTGTCGGAATTCGTCTCGGCGTTCTTTCTCGCCATGCGCTATTTCGTCCAGCCGAAGCCGACGCTGAACTACCCCTTCGAGAAGGGCCCGATCTCGCCGCGCTTCCGCGGCGAGCACGCGCTGCGCCGCTATCCGAACGGCGAGGAGCGCTGCATCGCCTGCAAGCTGTGCGAGGCGATCTGCCCGGCGCAGGCGATCACGATCGAGGCCGGCCCGCGCCGCAACGACGGCACCCGCCGCACCGTCCGTTACGACATCGACATGGTGAAGTGCATCTATTGCGGCCTATGCCAGGAGGCATGCCCGGTCGACGCCATCGTCGAGGGGCCGAACTTCGAATTCGCGACCGAGACCCGCGAGGAACTTTATTATGACAAGGCCAAGCTGCTCGCCAATGGCGACCGCTGGGAGCGCGAGATCGCGAAGTCGATCGCGCTCGACGCGCCGTACCGGTGAGGTGAGGGCATGATCCTTCCGGCGTTGTTCTTCTATCTGTTTTCCGCCGTCTGCGTGGCGTCGGCAGTGATGGTGATTGTCTCGCGCAATCCCGTGCACTCCGTGCTGTTCCTGATCCTGGCGTTCGTCAACGCGGCAGGCCTGTTCATCCTGATGGGGGCCGAGTTTCTCGGAATGATCCTGATCGTCGTCTATGTCGGCGCGGTCGCGGTGCTGTTCCTGTTCGTGATCATGATGCTCGACGTCGATTTCGTGGAGCTGCGTGAGGGCTTCATCCAGTACCTGCCAATAGGCATCGTGATCGGCGGCATCTTCATGTTCGAGCTGCTTTTGGTGGTCGGCGCTTGGGTGATCAATCCGGCGGTCACCAAGACGATCACGGCGGCGATCCCGACCAATGTGAGCAACACCGAGGCGCTGGGCCTCGTGCTCTACACGAAGTACATCCATTACTTCCAGCTCGCCGGCATGGTGCTGCTGGTCGCGATGATCGGGGCCATCGTGCTGACGCTGCGCCACAAGGCCAACGTCAAGCGTCAGAACATCAGCGTGCAGAACGCGCGCACGCCTGACATGGCGATGGCGTTGCGCAAGGTAGCGTCGGGGCAGGGACTGCAGGACGCCGACGCGGCGGAGTGGGTGAAATGACGATCGGGCTCGGGCACTATCTCGCGGTCGGCGCGATCCTGTTCACGCTCGGGATCCTCGGCATCTTCCTCAACCGCAAGAACATCATCGTCATCCTGATGTCGATCGAGCTGATCCTGCTCTCGGTCAACATCAACCTGGTGGCGTTCTCGACCTTCCTCGGCGACATCGTCGGCCAGGTGTTCGCGCTGCTGGTGCTGACGGTGGCGGCGGCCGAGGCCGCGATCGGCCTTGCCGTGCTGGTGGTCTATTTCCGCAACCGCGGTTCGATCGCGGTTGAAGACGTCAATCTGATGAAGGGCTAGGCGCAGTTATGGTACAGGCAATCGTATTCCTGCCTTTGCTGGGCGCCATCCTCGCAGGGATCATTTCGCTGGTCGGTGCGCATGCGCGCAATCCGAGCGGCGACATCGTCGAGCATCATGACGATGCACATGGCGATGCTCATGCCGCGGCGGCTCACGTCGAACACGGCCATGACGATCATGGTCACGACGACCACCATGTCTCGGACCCGCCAGCCGCCGGATCGCGGCTGGCCGAGCTGATCACCACCGGCCTCTTGTTCGTATCGGCGGCGCTGTCATGGTTCGCGCTCGTTGACGTCGGCTTCATGCACCATGACGCCCGCGTCGTGCTGCTGCCCTGGATCACCTCGGGCGACCTGCAGGTGGCCTGGACGCTGCGGGCCGACACGCTGACCGCAGTGATGCTGGTCGTGGTCAACACGGTGTCGGCGCTCGTTCACCTCTATTCCATCGGCTACATGGACGAAGACCCGAACCGGCCGCGCTTCTTCGGCTATCTCAGCCTGTTCACCTTCGCGATGCTGATGCTGGTGACCTCGGACAACCTCGTGCAGCTATTCTTCGGCTGGGAGGGCGTCGGTCTGGCGAGCTATCTGTTGATCGGCTTCTGGTATCAGAAGCCGTCGGCGAACGCCGCGGCGATCAAGGCCTTCGTGGTCAACCGCGTCGGCGATTTCGGCTTCGCGCTCGGCATCTTCGCGATCTTCGCGCTGGTGGGCTCGACCGATTTCGAAACCATCTTCCATACGGCGCCCGGGCTGACCGGCAAGACCATCGACTTCTTCGGCTGGCATGCCGATGCGCTGACGCTGACCTGCCTTCTGCTGTTCATGGGCGCGATGGGCAAGTCGGCGCAGTTCCTGCTGCACACCTGGTTGCCGGATGCGATGGAAGGCCCGACCCCGGTGTCGGCGCTGATCCATGCCGCGACCATGGTCACCGCCGGCGTCTTCATGGTGGCGCGCCTGTCGCCGCTGTTCGAGCTGTCGCCGACCGCGCAAGCCGTTGTGATGTTCTTCGGCGCGACCACCGCATTCTTCGCTGCGACCGTCGGTCTGGTGCAGAACGACATCAAGCGCATCGTCGCCTACTCGACCTGTTCGCAGCTCGGCTACATGTTCGTGGCGATGGGGGCGGGGGCCTATTCGGTCGGCATGTTCCACCTGTTCACGCACGCCTTCTTCAAGGCGCTGCTGTTCCTAGGATCAGGTTCGGTGATCTACGCGATGCATCACGAGCAGGACATCCGCAACATGGGCGGGCTGTGGCGCAAGATCCCGTACACCTTCGCGGTAATGTGCATCGGCACGCTGGCGCTGACCGGTTTCCCGCTGTTTGCAGGCTACTTTTCCAAGGACGCGATCATCGAGTCGGCCTATGCCGCGCATAATCCGATGGCGAGCTATGCCTATCTGCTGACGATCGCGGCCGCCGGCCTGACCTCGTTCTATTCCTGGCGCCTGATCTTCAAGACCTTCTTCGGCGAGCCGCACGACCACAAGCACTACGAGGCGGCGCATGAGAGCCCGATGTGGATGCTGGTGCCGATCGGCGTGCTGGCGGCCGGATCGATCCTGGCGGGCCTGCCGTTCAAGGAGCTGTTCGCCAGCCCCCACGGTGTCGAGGAGTTCTTCCGCGAGTCCGTGAAGATGAACCCGCATATCCTCGAGGACATGGAGCACATCCCGGGTTGGCTCGCGCCGCTGCCCACCGTCATGATGGTGATCGGCCTGTTCATCTCCTACATGTTCTACATCCGCAGGCCGTACCTGCCGGAAGAGCTCGCGAACCAGCAGCCGATGCTGTACCAGTTCCTGCTCAACAAATGGTACTTTGACGAGCTATACGACCTGATCTTCGTTCGCCCGGCGAAGTGGATCGGCTACACGCTCTGGAAGAAGGGCGACGGCTTCATCATCGACGGCTTCGGTCCCGACGGAGTCTCGGCCCGCGTGCTCGACGTCACCCGTAACGTCGTCAAACTGCAGACCGGCTACCTCTATCACTACGCCTTTGCGATGCTGATCGGGGCTGCCGGATTGATCACCTGGTTCATGTTCGGCTTGGGAGGCCAGTAAATGACAACCTGGCCAATCCTCTCCGTCACGACCTTCCTGCCGACCGTCGGCGCGATCCTGGTCTATCTGCTGGCGCGGGGCGGCGACGAGACCGCCAACCGCACGGCGCGCTGGATCGCGCTGTGGACGACAGTGATCACCTTCGTGATCTCGCTGATCCTGGTGGCGCGCTTTGATCCGACGCAGACCGACTTCCAGTTCGTCGAGAAGGCGTCCTGGCTTGCCACCGGCATCACCTATCACATGGGTGTCGACGGCATTTCGCTCCCGCTGCTGATCCTCACCACGGCAATCATGCCGCTGTGCATCATCGCGAGCTGGCGGGCGATCACGAGCCGGGTCGGCGAATACATGATGGCGTTCCTGATCCTGGAAACGCTGATGGTCGGCACCTTCTCGGCGCTAGATCTCGTGCTGTTCTACCTGTTCTTCGAAGGCGGCCTGATCCCGATGTTCCTGATCATCGGCGTCTGGGGCGGTCCGCGCCGGGTCTACGCGTCGTTCAAGTTCTTCCTCTACACGCTGCTCGGCTCGGTGCTGATGCTGCTTGCCATCATGGCGCTGTACTGGAACGCCGGCACGACTGATATCCCGACCCTGATGCAGACCGCGGTGCCGCGCGGCATGCAGACCTGGGCGTGGCTCGCCTTCTTCGCCTCGTTCGCGGTGAAGATGCCGATGTGGCCGGTGCATACCTGGTTGCCGGACGCGCACGTCGAGGCGCCGACGGCGGGCTCGGTGGTGCTGGCTGCGATCCTTCTGAAGATGGGCGGCTACGGCTTCCTGCGCTTCTCGCTGCCGATGTTCCCGCTGGCCTCGCATGACTTCGCGCCGTTCGTGTTCACGTTGTCCGTCATCGCCATCATCTACACCTCGCTGGTGGCGCTGATGCAGGAGGACATGAAGAAGCTGATCGCGTACTCGTCGGTCGCGCATATGGGCTTCGTCACCATGGGCATCTTCGCGGTCACGACGCAGGGTGTTGCAGGGGGCATGTTCCAGATGGTGTCGCACGGCATCGTCTCCGGCGCGCTCTTCCTCTGCGTCGGCGTGGTCTACGACCGCATGCATTCCCGTGAGATCGCGACCTATGGCGGCCTGGTGAATCGGATGCCGCTCTACGCGATGACGTTCATGATCTTCACCATGGCCAATGTCGGCCTGCCCGGCACCTCCGGATTCGTCGGCGAGTTCATGACGCTGCTCGGCACCTTCAAGGTCTCGCTGCCGACCGCGTTCTTCGCCACCACTGGCGTGATCCTGTCGGCGGCCTATGCGCTCTGGCTCTACCGCAAGGTGGTGTTCGGCGCCCTGGTCAAGCCGGCGCTGATGTCGATCAAGGATCTCACCTTCCGTGAGTGCGTGACGCTGTTCCCGTTGATCGCGCTGACCATCCTGTTCGGCGTCTATCCGAAGCCGGTGCTCGACATGTCGGCGGCCTCGGTCCAGCAACTCGTCAACAACTACAATACCGCCGTGACTGCCGTGAAGGCAGCCTCGCTGGTCGTGAAGTAAGGCCGCCGCCATGAGCTTTTCCAGTGCAGGTTATCAGTTGCAGCCGGTGCTGCCGGAGCTGGTGCTCGCGGTCGGCGCCATGGTGCTGTTGATGATCGGAGCCTATCGCGGGCAGGGGACGACGCGGCTGGTCACGGCGCTTGCCGTGTGCCTGCTGATCCTGACCGGCCTGTTGGAAGTGTGGCTGCCGGCCGGCAAGCTTGTCACCTTCGGCGGCAGCTTCATCGTCGACGATTTCGCCCGCTTCCTGAAGGTCCTGGCGCTGATCGGCTCGGCCGCGACCCTGCTCCTGGCGACCGAGTTCCTCTCGCAGCCGACCGGTCGTACCTTCGAGTTCTCCATCCTGGTGCTGCTGTCGACGCTCGGCATGATGGTGCTGATCTCCGCCGGCGACCTGATCTCGCTTTATCTCGGCCTCGAGCTGATGAGTCTCGCGCTCTATGTCGTCGCCGCGAGCCAGCGCGACAATGCCAAGTCGAGCGAGGCCGGCCTCAAGTATTTCGTGCTCGGCGCGCTGTCGTCGGGCATGCTGCTCTATGGCGCCTCGCTGATCTACGGCTTCACCGGCACGGTCAGCTTCGCCGGGATCGCCGCCGCGGCGACCACGGGCAGCATCGGCATCGTGTTCGGCCTCGTCTTCCTGCTCGTCGGCCTCTGCTTCAAGGTGTCGGCGGTGCCGTTCCACATGTGGACACCGGACGTCTATGAGGGCGCCCCGACGCCGGTGACGGCGTTCTTTGCGTCCGCGCCGAAGGTCGCCGCGCTAGCCGTGTTCACGCGCGCGACGCTCACCGCGTTCCCCGGCATCGTCACCGAGTGGCAGCAGATCCTGGTGTTCGTGTCGATCGCCTCGATGGCGCTGGGCTCGTTCGCGGCGATCGGCCAGACCAACATCAAGCGGCTGATGGCCTATTCGTCGATCGGCCACATGGGCTTTGCCCTGGTCGGGCTCGCTTCGGGCACGGTCGAGGGCGCGCAGGGCGTGCTGGTCTATATCGCGATCTATGTGGCGATGACGCTCGGTTCCTTCGCGATCATCCTGGCGATGAAGCGCAACGGCCAAGCGGTCGAGCAGATCAGCGATTTCGCCGGCCTGTCGCGCACCAATCCGCTGCTCGCCTTCTTCTTCGCGATGCTGCTGTTCTCGCTTGCCGGCATCCCGCCGCTCGCCGGCTTCTTCGCCAAGTGGTACGTCTTCGTCGCCGCGATCAAGGCCAACCTGTTCACGCTCGCGGTGATCGGCGTGCTGACCAGCGTGGTGGGCGCGTTCTACTACCTGTCGATCGTCAAGGTGATGTACTTCGATCAGCCGATCAGCAAGCTCGATCCGATCCGCGTCGAGGTGCGCATCGTGCTGGCGGTGGCGGGCATCTTCAATATCTTCTTCTTCGCCTATCCGGGGCCGCTCGTCAGCATGGCATCGGCGGCGGCGAAGTCGCTGTTTTAACGCGCATGATCCCGAAACGTGGAGGCTGGTTTTGGGAGATGATCATGTGCAAGACTTCAAAATGACCTTCACGCTCGGACCCCGGGCCATTGCGGCGGGCTACAAGCTCGCCGCCTTCGATCGGATCGGCTCGACCAACGCCGAGGCGCTCCAGCGCGCCCGCGACGGCGAGCGCGGGCCGATGTGGTTCGTGACCCCCGAGCAGACCGCGGGACGCGGTCGGCGCCAGCGCGCCTGGGTCGCGCCGCGCGGCAATCTCGCCAGCAGTGTCCTCGAGGTGATGGACGTCCAGCCCGCGATCGCGGCGACGCTCGGCTTCGCTGCCGGACTGTCGCTGGAGGCGGCGCTGCAAAAGGTCAGCATCGAGGCGGCGCTGCGGCTCGGGCGGAGCCCGGCATACACCCTGAAATGGCCGAACGACGTGCTGGCGGACGGCAGGAAACTGTCGGGCATCCTGCTGGAGGCCGAAGGACTCGGCGATCGCCTCGCGGTCGTCGTCGGGATCGGCACCAACGTGGTGGCGGCGCCCGAGGGCACCCCGACACCGGCCGTATCGCTGACGGCGCTCGGCGTCCAGATCGGTGCCGAGGAGCTGTTCGCAGCGCTGTCGGACGCCTGGGTCGAGTTTCGCGGCATCTGGGACAACGGCCGGGGCTTTGCCGAAATCCGCCGGCTGTGGTTGGAGCGCGCCGCCGGCCTGGGCGGCAAGGTCGCGATCCAGACCGGGACCGCGGCGCTGGAGGGGACCTTCGACACCATCGACGATACCGGCTGCCTGATCGTCCGCACCGCCGACGGCCAGCGTACGCCCGTGACGGCTGGCGAGGTCTATTTCGGCAACGCAGCCTCGGTGAGGGCGAACTGATGGCGCGCCCGGACGAACTGACCTTTGCGCCGCTCGGCGGCGTCGGCGAGATCGGCATGAACCTGTCGATCTACGGCCTCGGCAATCGGCATCAGCGATCCTTCCTCGCGGTCGATCTCGGCGTCTCCTTCGGCGATGAGGAGCATCTGCCCGGCATCGACCTGATCATGCCGGACATCCGCTTCCTGGAGAAGGAGCGCAACAATCTGATGGGCCTGGTGCTCACGCACGCCCATGAGGACCATTTCGGCGCCATCATCGATCTCTGGCCGAGGCTCGGCTGCAAGATCTACGCGACGCAGTTCAGCGCGTCGCTGTTCGAGGCCAAATGTGCCGCCGAGCGCAATCCGCCAAGGATTCCCATCACGGTGATCCCGTCGGGCGGCCGGGTCGACATCGGCCCGTTCAATGTCGAGTTCATTCCGGTTGCGCATTCGATTCCGGAGTCGCATGCGCTCGCGATCAAGACCGAGGTCGGCACCGTCTTGCACACCGGCGACTGGAAGATCGACCCGACCCCGATCATCGGGCTGCCGACCGATGAACGGCGGCTGCGCGAACTGGGCGACGAGGGCGTGCTGGCGCTGGTCGGCGATTCCACCAATGCCGTGCGCGACGGGCGTTCGCCGTCTGAGACCGAGGTTGCCGCCACGATCAAGAAGCTGGTCGGGGCGGCCAAGGGGCGGGTGGCTGTCACCACCTTCGCCTCCAACGTCGCACGCATGAAAGCGGTCGCCGACGCCGCCAAGGCTGCCGAGCGCGAGGTGGTCGTGGTCGGTCGCGCCATGGAGCGGGCAGTGCAGGTGGCGCGCGAGTGCGGCTATCTCGACGGCGTGCAGAACTTCCGCAGCACCGAGGTCTATGGTCACTTCCCGCCGGACAAGGTGCTGGCGTTGTGCACTGGCAGCCAGGGCGAGCCACGCGCGGCGCTGGCGCGGATCGCCAATGACGATCATCCGCAGATCACCCTCAACAAGGGCGACACCGTGATCTTCTCCTCGCGCACCATCCCCGGCAACGAGAAGGCGGTGGGCAGCATCATCAACGGGCTGGTCGAGCAGGGTGTGGAGATCATTACCGACCGCGACCATCTGGTGCACGTCTCCGGCCATCCGCGCCGCGAGGAACTGCGCGACATGATCTCCTGGGTGCGGCCGCAACTGCTGATCCCCGTGCACGGCGAGGCCCTGCATCTGGCCGAGCACGCCAAGCTGGCGCGCGCCGCAGGCGTCCCGAAGGTCCTGACCTGCCGCAACGGCGATATGGTCAAGCTCGGCCCTGGCGATCCCGGCATCATTGGCGAAGTGCCGGCCGGCCGGCTCTACAAAGACGGGAGCATCTTGGAGGACTCGAAGTCGCGCGCGGTGGTGGAGCGGCGGCGAATGGGATTTGCCGGCTGCGCCTTCGTTGCCATCGCGATGACCGAGCAGGGCGAGCTTGCCGACGACCCCGAGGTTGATCTCGTCGGCATGCCGGAGAAGAATGCCGCGGGCGAAATGCTCGACGACATCGTGTTCGATGTCGTGGTATCGACGATCGAAGGCTTGCCGCGGCCGCGGCGGCGCGATCCGGATGCGCTGGCGGAATCGGTGCGCCGTGCGGTGCGGGCGTTGCTGAACGAGCAATGGGGCAAGAAGCCGATCTGCCTTGTGCACGTTCTGACGGTCGGTTGAGTTGGTGCGGCAACCGAGGTTCACCTCTTCCCATCGGGGAGAGGCGAAGCGAATTCGCCGCCGTGGCGCGCGAGTACAAAGGGAGAGAAGCATGCTGGGCCGGCTCAATCACGTCGCCATCGCGGTCAAGGACGCCAAGAAGGCGGCAAAGATATACGGCACGGCATTCAATGCCGAGATTTCCGACGCCGTGCCGCTGCCGGAGCACGGCGTCATCACCGTGTTCGTGACGCTGCCGAACACCAAGATCGAGTTCATCGAGCCGCTGGGTGAGGCCTCGCCGATCGCAAAGTTCGTCGAGCGCAACGCCGACGGCGGCATCCACCATGTCTGCTACGACGTGCCCGACATCATCGCCGCCCGCGACCGTCTCGTCGCCGAGGGCGCGCGCGTGCTCGGCGACGGCCAGCCGAAGATCGGCGCCCACGGCAAGCCGGTGTTGTTCTTCCACCCCAAGGACTTCTCGGGCGCCTTGGTCGAGATCGAACAGGCCTGAGGCCGCATGGCGTACCAGATCTCCACGGGGCTTGCGATCTACTTCGTCCTTTGGTGGGTCGTGCTGTTCTTGACGCTGCCGTTCGGCGTGCGCAGCCAGCATGAGGACGGCATTGCTGCGCCCGGCACCGATCCCGGCGCGCCGGTGCTGGCGCGGATGGGCCGCAAGCTGCTTTGGACCACGCTGCTCTCGGCCGTGATCTTCACGATCGGGATGTGGGCCTATTACGCGGGCTATCTCTCGATCGAGCGGCTGTCGAGCCTGATGGGGATGCCGGCGTTCCACAACTGACAGGAAAAGGCCGGATCGGCCGAAGTGGGAGCGAGGATCAACCTCGCCCTGCGACATTCTGGAGGAGGCGACCACGATGAACCTGCAGGCACAACCAGGCTCCGGGCAGAGCCAATATCGAATCCTGCGCGAGGCCGATCTGCGGGACTACCTCGCGGGCTTGCCCGCGATCGTCGCGCACCTCGGCGCAGCGCCGGCCGATTGGTTGATCAGCGAGGTCGGCGATGGCAATCTGAACCTCGTCTTCATCGTCAAGGGCACGCGCGGCGGCATCGCCGTCAAGCAGGCGCTGCCCTATGTGCGCCTGGTCGGCGAGAGCTGGCCGCTGCCGCTCTCCCGCGCCCACTACGAGCACCTGGCGTTG
Organism: Bradyrhizobium sp. ORS 86; assembly: GCF_045571475.1. Lineage (NCBI taxonomy): Bacteria > Pseudomonadati > Pseudomonadota > Alphaproteobacteria > Hyphomicrobiales > Nitrobacteraceae > Bradyrhizobium > Bradyrhizobium sp. ORS 86. The sequence continues at coordinate 3,713,448 of NZ_CP120699.1, forward strand.
GTGCATCAGGCGCGGCTGGCGCCGAAGCTGGTGCCGTCGGTGCTGCATCATGACGGCCCGCTCGCGCTCACCGCAATGGAGTTGCTCGAGCCGCATATCATCATGCGCAAGGGCTTGGTTGGCGCCACGCGCTACCCGCGCTTCGTCGAGGACATCTCGACCTTCCTCGCCCAGACTCTGTTCTTTTCGTCTGACCTTGCGCTGTCGGCCGCGGAGAAGAAGGAGGGGATCGCTGATTTCGCTGGCAACCACGCGCTCTGCAAGATCACCGAGGATCTGATCTTCACCGATCCCTACCGTATCGCCGAGCAGAACCGCTGGACCGCGCCCTACCTCGATGCGGCCGCGGCTGCCTTCCGCGACGATCTCGACCTGCATGTCGCGATCTCGCGGCTCAAGCTGAAGTTCATGGCGAGCCCCGAGGCGCTGATCCATGGCGACCTGCATACCGGCTCGATCATGGTCACCGAGCGGGAAACGCGGGTGATCGATCCCGAATTCGCTTTCTACGGACCGATGGGTTTCGATCTTGGCGCCGTGATCGGCAATCTCCTGATGGCCTACCTGGCCTCGGCCGGGCACGAACGTTCGGCCGGCGAGCGCGCCTCGTTCGAGGCCTGGCTGTTGGAGACGATCGAGGGCGTCTGGACCGAGTTTGCCCGGAAATTCCTTGCGCTGTGGCGCAACGACGCCAAGGGCGACGGTTATCCGGCATCACTGTTCGCAGGCGAGGCGGGCGCCGCGCGGCTGGAGGCGGAGCGGCAGGCTTACATGGCGCGGCTATTCCAGGACACAGTTGGCTTCGCGGCGGCCAAGACCATCCGCCGCATCCTTGGCCTCGCGCACAATATCGATTTCGAGTGGATCGCAGACGAGAAACAGCGCGCGATCTGTGAGGCGCGGGCGCTCAGGCTCGCACGCAACATGATGCTCGAGACGCCGTCGTTCACGACGATTGGCGCAGTCACCGCGGCGGCCCGAGAGGCGCGCAACTGGCAGCCGGAGTTTGCGGGATAGCTGGCCCCCGAAACGTCCGGAGGGCCGCTTCCGAAAAATCCGAAACTGTTCTCGCGGTATCCCGGGACAATGGGAAGCGCGAGGCGGTTCAACGCACACCCATATTTCGCTTGGGCGCGCACGAGTGGTGTTTGTAGGACGCACTCGCTGAACGACAGTCGCCGAACGGCGCTTACTTTCTTGCCTGATCTCACGCCGAACGCGTAGTGATGCAGCGTGAATGGGGCTGCATCGCCAAGACGCGATGCTGCAACCGGCGGGCTCGGTCCTTCCAGCGTGTTGCGCGCATGCGGTGGAACAGGAAGTCCCGCCGGCGGAATGAGCGGGTGGGCAAATGGGACAGTCCTTCGGGCGCGGCCTCACGTCGATGTCGGCGGGTGCAGCATCGTTAGTCCTGGTCACCCAGCTCTGTTGCTTGCCGGTCGCGCCGGCGCTCGCTGATGGCGGTCGGGGCGGCGACGCCCATCACGGTTCTCCTGTCGGCGTCGGCATAGGCGGCGCGGGCGGGGCGGATGGCGTGGCGGGAGACGCTGGCTCGGATGCCGCCGCCAACACCGCTAGCGGCGGTGGAGGTGGTGGCGGCGGCGGTGCTGGAGGGGCGGCCGGTGGACTGGGCGGACATGGAGATACTGTTGGCTCGCTTGGCGCAGTCGGCGGCGACGGTGGCGCGGGTGGAGCTGGAGGGTCCAATACACAATCGATCTCTCAAATCGACAACGCTGCGCCGATCGTCGGAGGCGTCGGCCAGACTGGCGGCGCCGGCGGCAACTCGAACGGCGGTTCTGGCGCCGACGGCGGGGGTGGCGGTGGCGGCGGATCGGGTGGGCATGCCCTGGTCGTGACCGGAGCCGCCGCGAGTTCGAACGGCTCGGCGCTAACGGGCGGCGTCGGCGGAGCGGGCGGCTCTGGCGGCACAGGCGCTGCTACAGGTGGCAACGGCGGCAATGGCGGCGATGGCGGGGCCGGCCTCAAGCTCGGCGGTTCGGGGATCGTCTTCACCAACACCGGCACCATCCAAGGAGGTCTGGGCGGTATCGGCGGGCTCGGGGCCAATGGCAGTGGCAGAGGCGGCATTGGTGGCAATGGCGGAGCCGGCGGCGTGGGCGTCCTCGACGTCGCTTCGCATGCCGTGTTGATCAACGCCGGTGTGATCCGCGGTGGCGATGGCAGTATTGGCGGTCTGGGCGGCAGCGGTATTGAAAACGGCGCGTCCGGCGCGGTGGGTGCAGGCGGGATCGGTATTTCGGGAGCCGATCTTACCGTGATCAACAGCGGCACGATCTCCGGCGGACGTGGCAATCTCGGCGCTGGCGCCCAGGCCAATGCAGTCGTCTTCACCGGCGGCACCAATATCCTGGAGATTCAGGCAGGCGCGAGTTTCGCCGGCAATGTTGTCGCCTTCAGCAGCGCCGATACGTTGCGGCTCGGCGGCGCGACCGACGCCACTTTCGACGTCTCGCAGCTCGGTTCGCTCTATCAGGGTTTCGGCGTGTTCCGGAAGACCGGCACCAGCACCTGGACGCTTCTGGGTTCGACGGCAGCCCTCACGCCGTGGAGCATAGACCAGGGCGTCTTGTCGATTTCATCGGACGCGGCTCTCGGCAGCGTCTCGGGAAAGCTGAGCTTTAATGGCGGCGTCTTGCAGACGACTTCCGCCATCTCGACCACACGCGATGTCGCGCTGAACTCCGGCGGCGGCACCTTCCAGGCCGATGCCGACCTGACACTCGGTGGCGCGATCTCGGGCCAGGGCTCCCTCACCAAGACCGGTGCAGGTACGCTGGTCCTCACCGGCTCCGGCACCTATCAGGGAGCGACGGCCGTCAATGCTGGCAGGCTGCAGGCGGGCGCGGCCAATAGCTTCTCAGCCGGCAGTGCCTTTACGGTGGCGAGCGGAGCGGTCCTCGATCTCAACAGCTTCAACCAGACCGTCGGTTCGCTGGCCGGTGCCGGCGCAGTCGCGCTCGGTTCGGCGACGTTGACGACCGGTGGCGACGGCACCAGCACCACGTTTTCCGGCAGTATCTCCGGGAGCGGCGGGCTGACCAAGAGCGGCGCGGGCACGTTGGTTCTCACCGGGAGCAGCGGCTATACGGGCGCGACCAACGTCAATGGCGGCGTGCTGCAGGTCGATGGCGCTATCACAAGCTCCTCAGCGGTCAACGTCGGCGCCGGCGGCACTTTGACCGGCACGGGTCTTGTCGATCCTCCGAACACGGTGAGCATTGGCTCCGGCGCGACGCTCGCGCCCGGCAATGCCACGCCGGGGTCGTCGATGACGATCGCCGGCAATCTCGCCTTTCAGTCCGGCGCGCTGTACGTGGTCAATCTCAATCCGGCAACCGCGTCCTTCGCCAACGTCACCGGCACGGCAGCGCTCGGCGGGGCGACCGTCAATGCGATCTTCGCCAATGGCAGCTACGTCGCTAAGCAGTACTCCATTCTGACGGCGAGCGGCGGCGTCAGCGGGACCTTCGCCGGCCCGGTCAATACCAATCTGCCTGCGGGATTCAGCTCCTCCCTCAGCTACGACGGTAACCACGCCTTCCTCAATTTGGCGCTGAACTTCACCGGTCTCACCATTCCCGGCGGATTGAACGCCAATCAGCAGGCCGTTGGAAATGCGCTCTCCGATTCCTTCGCCAGCGTCGGTACGATTCCGCTTGTCTTCGGTGCGCTCACGCCGGCAGGGCTGACGCAAGCCTCCGGCGAGCTCGCAACCGGCTCCCAGCAGACAACGTTCGATGCGATGAACCTGTTTGTCGGGTTGCTGACTGACCCCTTCATGGCGCGCAACGGAGGCAACGGCTCCGCGGGCGGCGCCACCGGTTATGCGGAAGATGCCTATGCGGCGGCGAGCCGGCGGACCGATGCCTTCGCGATGGTCACCAAGGCGCCGCCGCGCCTGGCGGTCGAGCCGCGCTGGAGTGTATGGGTCTCCGGCTTCGGCGGCTCGCAATCGACCGACGGCAATGCCGCAATCGGCTCGAACAACACGACGAGCCGCATCTATGGAACGGCGGTCGGCGTCGATTATCTGATCTCACCGAACACGCTGGCGGGTTTTGCGCTGGCCGGTGGCGGCACCAATTTCAGCGTCAACGGTCTCGGCTCCGGCCGCTCCGACCTGTTCCAGGCCGGTGCATACGTCCGCCACACCAACGGCCCGACCTATCTCACCGCCGCGCTCGCCTATGGCTGGCAGGATATCACCACCGATCGCTTCATGACGATCGCGGGCGTCGATCATCTGCGCGCGGAGTTCAACGCCAACGCCTGGTCCGGCCGCATCGAGGGCGGCTACCGCTTCGTGTTGCCATGGGCGGGCGGCATCGGGATCACGCCTTACGCCGCAGGCCAGTTCACCAGCTTTGAGCTGCCGGGCTACGCGGAGACGGCTGTCTCCGGTGCGAGCGCCTTTGCATTGGCTTACAACGCCAAGAGCGTCACCGACAGCCGCAGCGAACTCGGCCTGCGCGCCGACAGGTCCTTCGCGATGCAGGACGGCATCTTGACGCTGCGCGGCCGCGCCGCCTGGGCGCATGATTTCAATCCGGATCGCTCGATCGCTGCGACCTTCCAGACGCTGCCGGGCGCGAGCTTCATCGTCAACGGCGCCGCGCAAGCGTTCGATTCCGCGCTCGCCACCGCATCCGCTGAGATGAAGTGGATCAACGGCTGGTCGGCCGCCGCGACCTTCGAAGGCGAGTTCTCGAACGTGACGCAGAGCTACGCCGGCAAAGGCACGCTGCGGTACACCTGGTAGGCAGTGCCGCCAAGCCCAGTCTCGCCGGGGCGAGCACGTATAAGCCGTAACCCATCGCGCAGGGAAAGCCGGAGTGTTTCCGGTTTCACCTGTGGTCCTACCCCCGGTGCTTTTTTGTTGCACCGGGCCTATCGGTGCGATCGGCACCCGGCTTTCCCTGCGCCTCTACGAGAGGAGGGCGGAATGAAGAGCAAAGCTCGGGCAATTCATGTCGCGAGAATACGGAGCTGCGTCCGCAACTACACCTGTCATCGCCCGGCCCGACCGGGCGATCCAGTACGCCGCGGCCTCTCGGCTCAAGCCCCGACGTCTCTGGAATACTGGATCACCCGCCTTCGCGGGTGATGACATCGATAGCGCGTCCGCGCCCTCACTCCGCTGCCCGCTCGCGCAGCCGCTGCGCATAGACGTTGATGATCAGGGCGGCGAGCAGGATCAGACCGCGGATAAGGATCTTCAGGAAGCTGTCGATGTTGACATGGTCGAGGCCGTTGTTGAGCACGCCGAGCACGAACAGGCCGACGATGGTGTTACCGATGCCGCCGCGGCCGCCGAACAGGCTGGTGCCGCCGACCACCACGGCCGCGATCGAGTCCAGGAGATAGGTGTCGAACTCGTTCTGCTGTGCGCTGCCGAAATGCGCCACTCCGAGCATGCCGCCGATCCCCGAGCAGACCGCCGAGATCACCATCACGCTGCCGAGGATCAGCTTGACGTTGAGGCCGGAAAACTCCGCGGCCTCGCGATTGCCGCCGACCATATAGACGTAGCGGCCGAACCGCGTGTAGGTCAGCACCAGATGGCCGCCGAGCAGCATCACGGCGGCAACGATCACGATCCAGGGGATGCCGCCGATCGAACCGGAGCCGAGCGTCGTGATCAGGTCCGGCACCTTGTAGGCGATCTGGCCGCGCACCAGCAGCGCCGAGACGCCGGCGGCGATCTGCATCATCGCCAGAGTCATGATGAAGGAGGGGATGCCGATCATGGTCAGCCCCAGCGCATTGACGACGCCGAGCAGCGCACACAGCGCCAACGCCAGCAGGATCGCGGCCCAGCCGGGCATCGGAACGTTGGCGATGTTGACGTAGGACTCCTGCAGCGTGAAGTAGGCGACCGCGATGCCGGTCACATTGGCGATGCTGGCGATCGAGAGGTCGATCTCGGCGCACAGGATGACGAAGGTGAGGCCGACCGCGATGATGCCGGTCACCGAGACTTGCGTGAGGATGTTGCCGACATTGTCGAGTGTCGCAAACGACGGGCTCGCGATGGCAAAGAATGCGCTGAGAAAGATCAGCGTCAGGAACGGCGCGATGTTGCGCATCTGCGAGCGCAGGAAGGGCGCCAGCCCGCGCGACCGCTGGTGATCCCCTCGCGCTGTCGCGCTGTCAGTGCTTGTCATCATGTATCCCCGTCACGCCGCTTCCAACAGGCGGTCCTTGCTCACCGCCTCGCCGGCAAATTCTCGCACCACCGCGCCCCGCTTCAGGACCAGGATCCGGTCGGCCAGCGACAGCACCGTCTCCGGCTCCGTCGACAGTACGATGATTGCGAGCCCCTTGGCTCTGAGGTCGCGGACGATGTTGATCACGTCATTCTTGGCGCCGACATCCATGCCGCGGGTCGGCTCGCACAACACCAACAGGCGAGGCGGGTAGGTCAGCCATTTCGCCAGCGCCACTTTCTGCTGGTTGCCGCCGGAGAGCATGCCGAGGTCGAGGCCGACGACCGGCGGCCGGATCTGCAATTGCTCGACCTGCCGCTGCGCGATCGTGCGCTCGCGGACCGGCTTGAGCAGCAGGGCGGAGATCCGGTCGAGAATGCTGATCGAGACGTTCTTGTAGACCGGCTCCTGGTGGAACAGCATCGCGCGCCGGCTTTCCGGCACCAGCGCGACACCGGCACGCCGCGCCGCTGCGGTGCTGCGGAGCGTCTTGGCGACGCCGTCGACCACCAGCCTGCCGCCGTCCGGCCGCAGCTTGCCGAACAGGATGCGCGACAGCTCCAACTGGCCGCAACCCATGAAGCCGTAGATTCCGAGCACCTCGCCGGCGCGGGCCTCGAACGAGACGTCCTGGAGGCTGCGGCCGAGCGAGAGCTGGTCGACCTTCAGGACCACCGAGCCGACGCCCGATTGCGGCAGCATCAGGTCATCGGTGTAGCTGTGCTCCAGCACTTCGCCGCCGCGGCCGATCATGGCCTCGATCAGGGCGCCCTTGGTGGTGCTGGCGGAGGCGGTCTCTGCAACTTTCCGCCCGTTCCGGAACACGGTCACGGTGTCGGAGACACGCAGGATGTCTTCGATGAAATGCGAGATGAAGACGATGCTGGTGCCTTCGTCGCGCAGCCTGCGCAGCGTCGCAAACAGACGCTCGACCTCGGGCGGGGAAAGCGCCGAGGTCGGCTCGTCCAGGATGACGATGCGCGCGCCGGAGAACAGCACGCGGGCGATCTCGATCAATTGCTGCAAGCCGATCGGCAGGTCGCCGAGCCGGCTCATCGGATCGACGTCGATGCCGAAGCGGGCGAGCTGCTCGCCGGCCTCGCGCGCCATGCGGCGCCATTGCACCAGCCCGAGCCGGTTGGTCGGCTGGTTGCCGAGGAAGACGTTCTCGGCCACCGTCAGGTCGGGCGCGACGCTGAGCTCCTGATGTACCATAGCGATGCCGGCTGCGTGCGCGTCGCGGGCCGAGTGGAAGCGGGTCTCCTTGCCATCCAGCATGAAGCGGCCGGAGAACTCCGGATGCACGCCGGCGATGATCTTCATCAGCGTGCTTTTCCCGGCGCCGTTTTCGCCGACGAGGCCATGGATCTCGCCGGCATAGAGCGAAAAGTCCACCCCACGAAGGGCTTCGACACCGCCGAAGGCCTTCGTGATCTGGTTCAACTCGAGGATCGGGGAACGTCCCTGCGACATGAGGGCCGCTCAGATCAGGAAGTGGTCCTCCATCCATTGCATGCCGGGGGCGTTGGCCTTGGTCACCACGGGGCCATCAGTCACGACGTTCTTCGGGATGCCCTGGCCGCTCTTCTCGCCGCTGACGACGGCGGCGACGCCTGCGATGATGGCGCCGCCATGGATGCGGCAGGATGGATTGCGGACGGTGGCAAACATCCGGCCCTCGCTGACAGCCTGGATCGCCGGCGGCATGGCGTCGACGCCGCCGATCAGGATGTTGGTGCGGTTGTGCGCCTTCATGATGTTGTAGGCGGCGAGCGCCATGTCGTCATTGTGGAAGAAGGCCGCGTCGATCTGCGGGTATTTGGTCAGATAGGTTTCCCAGAGGCGGGCGGTCTTGGAGACGTCCCAGTCGGCGGGCTGGGTGTCCAGCACCTCGATGTTCGGGAATTGCTTGATCACCGAGTTGAAGCCCTTGGCGCGGCCCTGCGCACCGGTGTGGCCGAGCGCGCCCTGGGTCATGATCATCTTGCCCTTGCCGCCGATCGCGTTGCACAGCGCCTGCGTCACCGAAGCGCCCATGAACTCGTTATCGGGGGCGAGGAAGGAGTGGACGTTAATTTGATCGAGCGGAGCAATCAGCGTGTCCATGTCGATCACGGGAATGCCGGCGTCGATCATCTTCTGCACGGGCTGGGTGAGGGTGCCGATGCCGAACGCCTGGATCGCGACGAAATCCCATTTCTGCGATGCCATATTGTCGATCGCGGCGCGTTGCTTGACGGCGTCGAGCTGGCCGTCGAACCAAGTGACCTCGACGTTGAACAGCTTGCCCCAGAACTCGGCCGCCTTCTTGCCCTGCGCGCACCACGTCGCCTGCAATCCGGCGTTGGAAAATGCGGCCTTCAGCGGCTTTTCCGAGCGGCCCATCTCGGCGGCAAGCGCCGGGTTGACGCCCATTCCACCGAACAATGCGGCTGCCGCCCCACCGGCTGCCGCCATCTGCAGAAGATCGCGTCGTGTCGTCGGAGTTTTATCCATCCCTGGCATTGGTGTTTGCTCCCTCTTTCATTTTTCTGGCCGTCGGCATCAGTTGCACGCGCCGCGGATAAAGGGAGTGTGTCACAATCGGAACGGCGACGCTACGCCCTCGCGGTGACGCGATGTTGCTAACCCGGCTGCTGCCGAACGACGGCCTCGAGGTCGCAGAGCAGCTTGTGCCACGCAGCATCGATCTCGTCAGACCATTGCTCGCCGAGAAGCTCGCGCAGGGTTGCGGCAATTACGCCGAAGAATGCGACGAACAGCTCGCGCGGCGTACCGTAGGCATCATGCGAGGACACCTCGCATTCGATCAGCCGGAAATGTCCGGTGCGCTCGCCGGCAAAGTCGAGGAGAGCCTCGATCGTGAGCGACAGCATCGAGCCCCTCACCGGCTCGCTGCCTTCGCTGCGAAACATCACCTGCGCCTCGGGGTGTTCGCGAAACAGGCGGCGATAGACCAGCGGCGTGAGATCATCGCAGGCCGCGGCGGCGAGCTCGAAGCTGTGTTCGATCGGGTTCGTTGATGAGGTCATTGCCGGTTGCGATCATCACACAAAAAAAGAGCAGGGCTCCGAGCCCTGCTCCAAAAATTGTGTCGACCCTATTGCCCCAAAAATACGATTTGATCTTGATTGATGGGGTGGCGCTGCTTGTGCGCGCCGGGCTCCTCCCGAGACTTGGACCACCAAGACTAACCTTGCGGCTGGCCTAGGGCCGAATTGGTAGACCATCTTTCCAGGCTTGTCACCATTTTCGGCAACGAATGTTCAAAATTCGAGCAATTTGCGAAATGATTGAGATGATGCCACTGTCGGTTGCAGAAGGAGCTCGAAAGCGCGCGATGGGGTAAGGGGATATGGCGGCCGGCGGCGTCTGTGGCGCAATCATCACGGCGTGCGATTTCATGCCGCCGGAATAGACAGAGGCCGTACGGTGTCTCGACTTCCAGGGTCCGTGATGGTTAGTTCCCTCCCAAATGGGTTTCGCGATGCGCCGGCGGCTTAAGAATTTCCTGCCCATAGTCCTGGTTGCCCTGCTGGTGCAGATTTTCGCGCCGATCGGGGCCTGCTGGGCGGCGAGCCTTGCCGCGTCCGACCCGCTGGCCGCTGCCGACATCTGCCACGCCGACCCGGGCTCCGGGGGCGGGCAAGGCGACCAGAGCGGTCAGCACGCCCATGACGGCTGTTGCGCGGTGTGCAGCGTGCTGCAGACCGGGGCCCCAATCGATACGCCGCAAGCATCGGCGTCGTCCGTCGAGCGCGCGGCGAGCCAGGTCGCCTGGCATGATTTCGCCTCCGAGGTCGCTCGCTCCGGCGTCGGTTCGCACGCCCAAGCGCGCGCTCCACCATTCCTGTCCTGACGACACTCTCGCAGCCGGTGCGTCTTACGCGCCGGTGAATTTGCCCTTGAGCAGACCGGCCGATGCGCCGGCGTCGGGATTCATCCATGTTTCGTCATCATGCCCGCGGTGGCGTGAGCGCGCTCGCACTGAGCTCTGCGCTGTCCGCGATTCCATCTCCGGCGGGGGCCCAGACAGCGGCTGTCGCGCTGCCGCCGGTCACTGTCGAGGCGCCCCAGGCGACCGTGCGGGCCAAGCCCACTGGGCCGAAGCCGAGGGTACGTACCGCGTCCGCCCCGAGACCCACGATGCCGCCACGAGCGAGCACTGTGGCGGCTACCTCGCCGCGGCAGGGGGTGACGCCGCTCGCGGCGCGCGACAGCCTGAACCGGGCGCCCGCCGTCCAAACGCAAACCACAATCGACCGGAGCCAGTTCGACGACCGCCCGTCGTTCTCGGTCGCCGACGTGCTGCGGGATAGCCCGGGCATCTCGATCAAGCAGGGCAACGGGCCCCGCGATTTCGGCATCTCGATTCGCGGATCGAATGCACGGAACGGCTTCGGCATCCGGAATCTGGTGATCTTCGACGACGGGTTCCCGGTCACGCAGCCGGACGGCCTGTCTCGCAGCGATCTGATCGATCCGCACGCCTATGGCGCCATCGACGTGATCCGCGGGCCTTCGTCGGCACTCTACGGCAACTACGCGACCGGCGGCGCGCTGAACTTCCGGACCCGGCCCGGCGCCACGATCGATGGCGTCGAGTATGGCGTCGACGGGGGCAGCTTCGGATACCTCAACAACTATCTCGCCGCCGGCAAGAAGGTCGGCAACTTCGAAGGTTCACTGTTCGCAAGTGACGCCCACGGCGATGGCTTTATCGGCAACAGTTGGTTCAACACGCAGACCGTCAATTTCCTCGGCACCTTGCAAGCGACGCCTGACGACCGCTTTACGGTGAAGCTCATCAACAACGATCTGACGGCGCGCCTGCCGATCCGCTCGTCGCTCAATCAGTTCTACCAGAATCCGTTCCAGCAGGGATGCACGACCGGAGCCACCGCCGCACCGGGATGCGGGACCGTCACGTTGTTCAACAACGGGTTCAATTCGGCAGCAGGAACCGACAAGGAAACCGCCCTCCAGGCCGGCCTCGGACGCGACGATCGTCGCACCATCGTTGGTGGTCGCTGGGAGCACGATTTCGGCAATCAGACGACCTGGCGCAACCAATTCGTCTTCGATGACCGCAATATCAATCAGCCGACGGGATCGACGAGCGCGATCGGCGACTTCCCGTCCTACAACTACATGAGCGACGTCGTCAGACGCGGTGAGATATTCGGGATGGAGTCGACCGCCTATTTCGGCGGCTTTTACAATACGCTTTCGGCTTCAAGCGATACCCGCAACGTGATGCCGGGCGGCAACGCAACGTTGGGAAGGTTGTCCAGCAACCTGTTCAGCGACACGACGAACTATGGTCTTCGTGCGCGCGAGGAGCTGAAGCTCACGCCCGCTCTGACGGCGATTGCCGGCATAGGCTGGGAGACCACCAATTTGACCGGCCGAAACACCGCCTACATCTATGTTGGCCCTGCCGGGGCCACCACTACAGCGATCACCACTGCAGATCGGCAATTCCAGAATACCGCGCCCGAGCTTGCGCTGCTCTACAGGCTGAACAGCGAGTGGCAATTTCGCGGGCGGGTGGCGACCGGATATGGCACGCCGCAGGTCAGCAACCTGTTCGTGCTTCCGGACGGCTCCTCGGGCAACAACACCCAGCTTCGGACTCAGAAGAACCTTGGATACGATATCGGGGCGGACTGGACGCCGAACAATGCGCTCAAGCTGAGCGTCACGGGCTTTTACGAGTTCTTCAGGGATGAACTCGTTTCGCAAGCGACGCCGCTTGCAGGGATCACCTATACCTTCAACGCGCCGCGATCGGAGCATCGCGGCGTCGAACTGGCTGCGGACTGGAAATTCCTGCCCGGCTGGCGGCTCTCCGCGGCCTACACCTATCTCGACGAGGTCTACACCGAATACACGGAAAATATCACCAACGGTGCGGTGTTCAGCTTCAATCGCGCCGGCAACAAGATTCCCGGCATCTCGCCCAACGAGCTAACGACGCGGCTTGGTTACGACCAACTCTCCGGTCCGTTGCAGGGGCTCGGCGGGTTCGTCGAGGTCCAATGGAAGGATGCCTTCTACATGGACAATGCGAACCTCCTGAAGGCACCCGGCTACGAGCTGGTCAATCTCAACCTCCACTACAGGACCGATCTCGTCTCCGATTACTTCAAGGCGCTCAACCTGTATGTCGAAGTGCGGAACGTCTTCGATCGGACCTACGTGGCTTCGGCGAACAACATTGCGAACTCGGTGACCCCAGCAGGCGTTCAAAATCCCGCGAGTATATTGGCGAACACCACCGGCTCGATCTATGCCGGGTCGCCGCGCGCCTTCGTGGCGGGCATGAAGATCGCGTTCAAATGAGGAGCGCATCCGTGACATCTGGCAAACCGACGATCCGGGCGGCTATGGCGGCGCTCATCCTAGCGGCCTTGCCGGGCCTCGCTGTTGCGCAGATGAGCCATCAACACGGCTCCGAAGCTGCGTGCGAAGAGACCACGCTGCGGTGCGCGACGAAGGTCACTCCCGCCTTTGGCAGGGACGGGACGTTGTGGCTCGTCTGGATGGCCGGCGGCCAGATTTCGGTCGCGAATTCCAAAGATCACGGCAGGAGCTTCTCTGCGCCTGTTCAAGTGACACAGGAGCGGCTTAACCTGGATTGGGGGCCCGATGCCCGACCCAAGCTCGCGATCGACGCGAAGGGCAACATCGCGTTGGCCTTTTCAATCTTCCGCGATCAGGCTTTCAACGGCGAGGTGCTCACCACGCGATCGACCGACGGCGGCCGGAGTTTTGCTCCGCCGAGGCCGATCACAGCGAATAAGGAAAGCCAGCGATTCGAGGCGATCGGCATCGATCCCGGCGGCACGGTGTTCGTGGCCTGGCTCGACAAGCGCAATCGTGTGCCGGCGCAGCAGAGCGGCCAGAAGTACGACGGTGCGGGGCTTTTCTTTGCGACCTCAGGTGATGCTGGTGCGACCTATTCCGGGGCCCGGCTGGTCGCGGACAACACCTGCGAGTGCTGTCGTCTCGGGCTTGCCTTCGATGGCGCTGGCCATCCGGTGGTTGTGTTCCGAAATATCTTCGAAGGCGGGGTGCGGGATCATGCGATCGTGACGTTCACCGATCTGGCGACGCCCGGAGAGGTGCACCGGGTCAGCCGCGACGACTGGCAGATCGCAGCATGCCCGCATCACGGACCGAGCCTGACCATTTCGCCTGAAGGGACCTACCACGTGACATGGTACACCAACGGCAAGGCACGCAAGGGGCTGTTCTACGCCCAGTCGCGTGACGGCGGGAAGACATTCTCGAACCCGCTGCCGGTCGGTCAGCCGAACCGGAGCCCGTCGCGTCCCCAGATCATCTCCGGGCCGCACGGGTTGGTGATGGTGTGGAAGGAATTCGACGGGCAAAAGACGTCAGTCAATTTGATGACGTCGCGTGATGATGGTGCGACCTGGTCGAACCCGAGGACGATCGCCGATACCTCCGATAGTTCGGACCATCCGCTGCTCGTCTCGGACGGACAACGGACTTACCTGTCGTGGATGACCAAGGCCGACGGCTATCACTTTCAGACAATCGAGGGTGAACCATGAAGCGTCATCTGCTTGCGTCGCTCATTATTCTGATCACACTGCAGTCCGGGTTGGCTTCGGAGGAAGGCGTGCTGCGGCCGTTCGAACGCGGAAGCTGGCAGAAGTTGCTGCATGCCCATGCGGGACGTCCCACGCTTGTGCATTTTTGGGGCGTGACCTGCGGACCGTGCAAGGTCGAACTCCCGCAACTCGGCCAGTTCATGAAGGATCATCCGGCAATCGACGTCGTCACCATCAGCGCCGATCTGATTCCCAACCTTCCGGACGCGACGCGATCGATGTTGGCTCGGGCAGGGCTCTCGTCGGCGGAGAACTGGATCTTCAATGATGGCTTCGCCGATCGACTGAGGTTTGAGATCGACCCTGCCTGGCAGGGCGACATCCCGCGTACGATGCTCGTCGCGCGCGACGGGGCGATTACGACGATCGAAGGATCGGCGGAGATCGCCGATCTGCAGAAATGGTCTGATGCGCAGGCCGCAGCAACTCACTAGCAAGCCCGATTTAACCCAAACCAAGGAATCAATCAGCATGAATACCTTCTCACGCATTCTCGCTCTCGCAGCCTTCGCCGTGGCATTCGTCGCCGCGCCTGTGTCCGCGGAGGACATCAAGGCGGGCGATCTCGTGATCACGCAGGCCTGGGCGCGCGCCACCCCGAACGGCGCGAAGATCGGCGGCGGTTACCTGACCATCGAGAACAAGGGGACCGCGCCCGACCGCCTGCTCGGCGGCACCGGCGACATCGCGGGCAAGATGGAAATCCACGAGATGGCGATGGACAACGGCGTGATGAAAATGCGCCCGATCGACAAGGGCCTGACCATCGAGCCCGGCAAAACCGTCAAGCTCGCACCCGGCGGCTACCACCTGATGATGTTCGACCTGAAGAGCCCGCTGAAGCAGGGCGACAAGGTGCCGGTCACGCTCGAATTCGAGAAGGCCGGCAAGGTCACGGTCTCGCTCGATGTCCAGGCCGTCGGCGCGCAGGCACCCGGCGGCGGTGATAAGTCCGGGCATGGCGATCATTCCGGTCACATGGACATGAAGAAGATGTGAGGACGAACATGAGACGTGTTCTTCTGGCGGGCGCCATCTCGGCGCTCGCGATGTCGCCCGCCGTCGCGCATATCACACTCGAGGGAAAGCAGGCGGCGATCGGCTCTTATTACAAGGCGGTGTTCGCCGTACCGCACGGCTGCGCGGGCTCGGCGACGGTCAAGATCCGCGTGCAGATTCCGGACGGCGTGATCGCGGTGAAGCCGATGCCGAAACCCGGCTGGAACGTCGAGTCGATCAGCGGCAAATATGCGACCGAGTATGATTATCACGGACGGAAGCTCTCCGAGGGCGTGAAAGAGGTCGCCTGGAGCGGCGGCAAGCTCGCGGATCAGAACTACGATGAGTTCGTGATGATGACGTTCCTCACCGACACTTTGAAGCCGAACACCACGCTGTATTTCCCTGTCGTCCAGGAATGCGAGCAGGGTGTCAGCCGCTGGATCGACATCCCGGCTGACGGCTCGGGGAATGGCCACGGCCAAGGCAGCAAGACGCCGGCGCCCGGCGTCAGGCTGCTGCCGAAGTCATAGAGCCATGCGGCCGGTCGCACGTCTTGCCGCGCTGCTGCTCGCAGTGTGTCTTGCGACCGCGGCCCATGCCCACGCGGTGCTGGTCGGTGCCGAGCCGGCAGACGGCAGCGTGCTGGAGGTGGCGCCGAAGACGGTGGAACTGCGCTTCAACGAGGCGGTGGCGCCGACTGCGGTCAGCCTGCTCGATGCCACTGGCAAGCCGCGCGACGTCGCGATTGAGGCCGTCGATCAATCCGTACGGGTGACGCTGCCGGCCGATCTGCCGCAGGGCACGCAGGTGGTCAGCTTTCGCGTGGTGTCGCAGGACGGCCATCCTGTCGCCGGCTCGCTGTTGTTCTCGATCGGTGTCGTGACCGGCTCGGCGGCGCCGTCCGGCGACAGCGCGGTCGATCCGCTGATCTGGCTGGCGCGGATCGGCGTCTATCTCGGACTGTTCGTCGGCGTCGGTGGCGCGTTCTTCGCGGCATGGATCGGACGGAGGCGCGCGGGCAGCGCGGTGATCCCTGGATCGCTCGCCATTGGGCTCGTCAGTGCGATCGTCTCGCTCGGCCTTCAGGGCATCGATCTCTTGAACCTGCCGATCACGGGGCTCGCGACGCGCGCCCCGTGGGCGAGTGCGCTCGCCACCAGTCTTGGTCCCTCGATGCTGATTGCGATCGCCGCGATGCTGATCGCCGCGGTCGGCTGGCGACGCCCGTCGGGCGGAGCGGCGTGGATCGCGACCGCCGCCGCGATGGTCGGCGCAGGCGTGACACTTGCTACGAGCGGGCACGCGGCGACGGCATCACCGCAGTGGCTGACGCGGCCGGCGGTCTTCGTTCACGGCGTCGGTCTGGCCTATTGGGTCGGCGCGCTCGCGCCGCTCGCGGCGATGATGTGGCGGCGGAATGACGACAGCCTCCCACAGACGCTCCGCCGCTTTTCCAACGTTGCGGTGCCGGTGGTCGGGTTGATCGCGCTGTCGGGACTGACACTCGCAATCATCCAGCTCGAGAGTTTTGGTGCGCTGATCGACACACGATACGGCAACATCCTTGCATTCAAGCTCGGATTGGTCCTGTTGCTGCTCGTGCTGGCCGCGCTGAACCGGTTGGCGTTCACGCCGGCCGTTGTGCGCGATAGCCGCAAGACGAAGCCGCTGTTGCGATCAGTCGTGGGGGAGTGCGTGCTCGCGCTTGCGATTTTCGCGCTGGCGGCGGGCTGGCGCTTCACGCCGCCGCCGCGCGCGCTCGCGATGTCGACCGACGACGTTCCGCTCGCGGTCCATATCCACGCCGATGCCGCGATGTTCCAGGTCCTGATCGGGCCGGGCAAGGTCGGACAGAACGATTTCGTGTTGCAGTTGATGAATGACGATGCGAGCCGTCTTGTCGCCAAGGAGGCGACGTTGACGCTCAGCCTGCCCGAGCGCGGTATCGAGCCGATGGAACACAGCGCGGCGCTTGGACCCGATGGCTATTGGCACGTCCGCAAGGTGGCGTTGCCGTTCCCGGGCCGCTGGCACATGCAGATCGACGCTCTTGTGACCGACTTCAAGAAAGTGACGCTGGAAGACGATTTCGAGGTGAGGTAAAGGCGACCCGGTGCGACGGACTGCGTTTGGAGGACGCCTTGCGCTCAAATGGCCGAAAATCGCCTGATTTGATGGGTTTTTCGCAAGTGCCGGCCTTGTATTTTCGCACCCGATCCGGTTTCACTGCAGCTCTTCTCAGGCTTTCCTGATTCTCCGAGTAACCCCATGCGATTGTCGCGATTTTTCCTGCCTATCCTGAAAGAAAATCCGAAAGAGGCGGAGATCGTCTCGCATCGCCTGATGCTGCGCGCGGGCATGATACGGCAGGAGGCGGCCGGAATTTATGCCTGGCTGCCGCTCGGCTTCCGGGTGTTGAAGAAGATCGAGCGGATCGTTCGCGAGGAACAGGATCGCGCCGGCGCGCTCGAGCTGTTGATGCCGACGCTGCAACTCGCCGATCTCTGGCGGGAAAGCGGCCGCTACGACGCCTATGGTCCGGAGATGCTGCGCATCGTCGATCGTCACAAGCGCGAGCTGCTGTACGGGCCGACCAACGAGGAAATGATCACGGAGATCTTCCGCTCCTACGTCAAGTCGTACAAGAACCTGCCGCTCAACCTTTATCATATCCAGTGGAAGTTCCGCGACGAGCAGCGGCCGCGGTTCGGCGTGATGCGCGGTCGCGAGTTCCTGATGAAGGACGCGTATTCGTTCGACCTCGACGAGGCCGGTGCGCGCCGCTCCTACAACAAGATGTTCGTCGCCTACTTACGTACCTTTGCGCGGATGGGGCTGCAGGCGATCCCGATGCGGGCCGAGACCGGCCCGATCGGCGGCGACCTCAGCCATGAATTCATCGTGCTCGCGGCGACCGGCGAGTCCGGCGTCTACATCAATCGCGACGTACTCGATTTGCCGGTGCCGGGCGCGGACGTCGATTATGACGGCGACCTGACGCCGATCATTAAGCAGTGGACCTCAGTCTATGCGGCGACGGAGGACGTACACGATGCGGCGCGCTTCGAGCGGGAGGTGCCCGAAGCCAAGCGCTTGAACACCCGCGGCATCGAGGTCGGCCAGATCTTCTATTTCGGCACCAAATATTCCGACACCATGAAGGCGCTGGTGGCTGGACCCGATGGCGTCGACGTGCCGATCCATGGTGGCTCCTACGGCGTCGGCGTGTCGCGTCTGGTCGGTGCGATCATCGAGGCCTGTCACGACGACGCCGGCATCAAATGGCCCGAGGCGGTTGCGCCGTTCCGCGCTGCGATCCTCAACCTCAAGCAGGGCGATGCCGCCGTGGATGGCGCCTGCGAGCAGCTCTACCGCGATCTGACGGCAAAGGGCGTCGACGTGCTGTACGACGACACCGATCAGCGGGCCGGTGCGAAGTTCGCCGCGGCCGACCTGATCGGCATTCCCTGGCAGATCCTCGTCGGTCCCAAGGGACTCGCGGATGGCAAGGTCGAGGTGAAGCGTCGCAGCGACGGTTCTCGCGACAACATGAGCCCTGCCGACGTGGTTGCGAAGCTCGCGGGTTAAAGTTTATCCACCTCGCGCCGTCCGCAGGGTAATGCGGCCACATTTGCCCCGAATCATGGGATTATCGACAGATGGATGAGACCATGAACGAGCCAGTCCGTACCCGGCCATTTGCGCCATTCGAATGGCTGCTGTCCGGTCGCTACCTGCGGGCACGCCGCAAGGAAGGGTTCATTTCGGTCATCGCCGGCTTTTCCTTCCTGGGCATCATGCTCGGCGTCGCCACGCTGATCGTCGTGATGGCGGTCATGAACGGCTTCCGCAAGGAACTGCTGGACAAGATCCTCGGCCTCAACGGGCATATCCTCGTGCAACCGCTGGAATCGCCGCTGACCGACTGGAAGGATGTCGCCGACCGGATCAGCCAGGTCCCGGGTATCCGCCTGGCCGCGCCGGTCGTTGACGGCCAGGGGCTCGGGTCGTCGCCGTTCAACGCGGCCGGTGTCTTCATCCGCGGCATTCGCGCCGATGATCTCAACAACCTCACCTCGATCGCCAAGAACATCAAGCAGGGTTCGCTTGAGGGCTTTGACGAGGGGCAGGGGGTTGCGATCGGCCGCCGGCTCGCCGATCAGCTCTCGCTGCATGCCGGCGACAGCATCACGCTGGTCTCGCCTAAGGGAGCCGTGACGCCGATGGGCACCACGCCGCGGATCAAGCCATACAAGATCGCCGCGGTGTTCGAGATCGGGATGTCGGAATACGATTCGACCTTCGTGTTCATGCCGCTGGCCGAGGCCCAGGCCTATTTCAACCGCAACAATGATGTGTCTTCGATCGAGGTCTTCACCACCAACCCGGACAAGATCGGCACCTACAGCAAGCTGGTGACCGAGGCGGCGGGGCGACCGGTGTTCCTGGTCGACTGGCGGCAGCGCAACTCGACCTTCTTCAACGCGCTGCAGGTCGAACGCAACGTGATGTTCCTGATCCTGACCATGATCGTGCTGGTGGCGGCGCTCAACATCGTCTCGGGTCTCATCATGCTGGTGAAGGATAAGGGCCAGGACATCGCGATCTTGCGCACCATGGGCGCCTCGCAAGGCTCGATCATGCGCATCTTCCTCATTACCGGCGCCTCGATCGGCGTGGTCGGGACGCTGACCGGCTTCCTCGTCGGCATGCTGATCTGCCTGAACATCGAATCCATCCGGCAGTTCCTGTCATGGCTCACCAACACCGAGCTGTTCTCGCCAGAGCTCTATTTCCTCTCCAAGCTGCCGGCGGAGGTCGATTTCGGCGAAACGCTGGCCGTCGTGATCATGGCGCTGACGCTATCTTTCCTGGCGACGCTCTACCCGTCGTGGCGCGCCGCGCGCCTCGATCCGGTCGATGCGCTCCGGTACGAGTGAGGGCGCGCATGGCGGAGGGGGCGGAAGAAGTACCGGTCATCTATCTCCACGAGATCAGGCGGGAATACAAACAGGGCGAAGCGACGCTGACGATTCTGAACGGCGCGAAGCTCGCGCTGTGGCCGGGTCAGTCGGTGGCGTTGGTGGCGCCGTCAGGGTCGGGCAAATCGACCTTGCTGCACATCGCGGGTCTGCTGGAAAGCCCTGACGACGGCGAGGTCTATGTTGCGGGCACGCCGACCTCGCAATTGTCGGATGTCGACCGCACCCAAATTCGCCGCACCGATATCGGCTTCGTCTATCAGTCGCATCGGTTGTTGCCGGAATTCTCGGCGCTCGAGAACGTCATGCTGCCGCAGATGATCCGCGGCCTCAAACGCTCCGAGACGATCAAGCGGGCGACCGAGATCCTGGGTTATCTCGGCCTTGGGGATCGCATCACGCACCGGCCGGCTGAACTGTCGGGCGGCGAGCAACAGCGCGTGGCGATCGCGCGCGCCGTTGCCAACGCGCCGCGTGCGCTGCTTGCGGACGAGCCGACCGGCAATCTCGATCCTGTTACCGCCGATCATGTCTTCAACGCGCTGATGCAGCTCGTGAAGGCGACGCGAGTCGCGATGCTGATCGCCACCCACAACATGGATCTGGCGGCACGGATGGATCGTCGGGTGTCGCTGTCGAACGGACAGGTCGTCGAGCTCGATTAGCCCTCAATAGGCAGGCCGTCGTCGTCTAAGCGGCTCCTGCACGTGATCTGCGGGCGGCCCGGCGTAATAAGGATTGTTGAAGCACATCGCTGGAAGGCCGGAGGCCGTTGCTCGGCACTGCTCCATCGATGCGTAGCCACAATCGGTATCTTCGCCACCCCATCGGTAGTTGGTCTTGCAGACGGGAGAGATCGAATCGTATTTTTGCGCGCTGGCCGGCGCGCTTGCGAGGACGCCTGCGGCGAACAACGCCAGAATCAAATTGCGCATCGAAAATCTCCTGCCGATCAGGCGTCCGCAGCCGCGGCCGATCGAACTCGCGGGAAGCAGTCCGTCCCGCCCAGCCCGACGTCAAATCACGTTCCCGAGCCGGTATGGCCGGTCCGGCGTCAATGGATGAACAGCTCGAAGAAGTTGCCCTCGCGGCGCTCGCGCGGCGGGACGTTGAGATAGGAGCGGGGGTCGCTGTCACCGGCATAGAAGGGGTTGGCGACGCAGTTCTGCCCAATCCCATCAGCGGTCGCCCGGCACTGCTGATACGATTCGTATGCGCAGTTGCTGAGACCCGGATATCGATCGCCCTGGATGCAGAACGGATAGCGGACGCCGACCGCGTGCGCGGGAGTTCCGGTGAATGATACCAGCGCGCTGACCGACGCTGCCGCAAGAATCAGTCTGCGCATGGGCATTCCTTTGGTGCGATGACGTGAAGAATTGCGGTGATCCAAACCGGACAAGCGGGTTCCCGTCAACATGCTCTCACGCGCATCGCGCACGCAGATTTGAATTGTGAAAATTGTGCGGCGATCGTGTGGCGAAATGTTCAAGAAGTGCCTGTAACACAACGTTAACTTACAATTTGAGCAAAGTCGTTTCGCCCTTCCTGTTGCAGCCAAGTTACAGCAATTCCGCACGAGGCTGATATGAGCATGTCCCGAGGCCTTGGGGGCCAGTAGAAAAGTTGGAACGGGAAAAAGAATGAAAAAGGTTTTGCTTGTTACGGCCAGCCTGATCGCGCTCGGCGCGGTTGCGCCGGCCTCCGCGGCTGATCTCGCGGCTCGGCCTTACACCAAGGCTCCGCCGCCGGTGGTCGCCTCTGTCTATGACTGGACCGGCTTCTACATCGGTATCAACGGCGGTTGGGGATCGAGCCACAATAGCTGGACCAACACGGCGGTTGCTGGCGTTGCGTTGACGCCGTTCGGCGAAGGCAGCCATGACGCGTCCGGCGGCACGGTCGGTGGTCAGATCGGCTACCGCTGGCAGGCCGGTGGCTGGGTGTTCGGCCTCGAAGCTCAGGGCAACTGGGCTGACTTCAGCGGCTCGAACGCCAGCGCTGCTTTCGCGCTGCTCAACAACCGCACCAAGATCGACTCGTTCGGTCTGTTCACCGGTCAGATCGGCTACGCTTGGAACACCACCCTGTTCTACGTGAAGGGCGGTGCTGCGGTGACCGACAGCAAGTACGAAGGTCTGACCACGGCCGGTGCGCTGGTCGACAGCGCGTCCGACACCCGCTGGGGCGGCACCGTCGGCGTCGGTCTGGAATGGGCGTTCGCTCCGGGATGGTCGGCTGCTGTCGAGTACGATCACCTGTTCATGGGCAACAACAACTACACGCTGGTCACTCCGACCGGCCTCAACAGCCGCAACGACGACATCAAGCAGGATGTCGACCTCGTCACGGTCCGCCTGAACTACAAGTTCGGTGGCCCGGTCGTTCCGCGCTACTGATCGCTCGCTAAGCTGGAGCGGCATCGAAAGCCCCGGGCCTCGGCCCGGGGCTTTTTTCGTTGGCGTGACGGATTAACCATCGGCCGCGATCGCGGCGCAGGCTCTCCTGGGCTCGCTTGACTCCGAGAACAAAAAAGGAACAATGTTCTGCATACGTTCCAGTTCACGGAGGCGGCCATGTTGAAGATTTTCGTGGAAGAGGCGGCGGCGCTGGCATCGATCACGCTGTTTGTCGGAATGATCGCCGTTTGGGCCCAGCTCTTCACACAGTTCTGAAATGGGCGAACAAGAACAGCCGCATAGGGCGCCCCTTGGGAAAAGCAGGAGGAGGGGCCGCCATGCGGCGTTCCGCGTGGACTTGGCTGAACGCAAGCGTCACCATGGCGCAGCGAGTCGGGCCTGACGTATCCAAGCGTTCGGCCGACGCTTCACTTCATCCCCGACGCAGTGATTCCTGAGCAGCCATGTCGAATGCCGGATTCGTTCATCTTCACGTTCATTCGGCCTATTCGCTGCTGAAGGGCGCGATCAAGATCGCCAAGCTCGGCGAGCTCGCGAAGGCCGACCGCCAGCCGGCGCTGGCGCTGACCGACACCGACAATATGTTCGGGGCGCTGGAATTCTCCGACAAGATGGCGGGCTACGGCATCCAGCCGATCGTGGGTTGCGAGCTCGCGGTGGATTTCGGCGACGTCGATCCCAACGCGCGCAGCGTGCTGGCGGCGGGGCCCGCGCGAATCGTCCTGCTGGCGGCGCGTGAGCGCGGCTACCGCAGCCTGATGCGGCTGAACTCGCGGGCGTTCCTGGAGACGCCCGTCAACCAGACCCCGCATATCAAGTTCGACTGGCTCACTGATGATGCCGAAGACCTGATTGCGCTGACCGGCGGCCCCGACGGGCCGATTGCGCTCGCGCTCGGCGCCGATCAGGCTGCGCTGGCGGGCAGCCGCTGCGATCGTCTGGCCAGCCTGTTTGGCGACCGGCTCTATGTCGAGTTGCAGCGCCACGGCGTGGACAAAGAGCGCCGCACCGAGGGCGGTCTGATCGATCTCGCCTATAGCAAAGGCCTGCCGCTGGTTGCGACCAACGAACCGTATTTCGCGACCACCGACGACTACGAGTCACATGATGCCCTGCTGTGCATCGCCGGCGGTCATCTGATCGCCGAGACCGATCGCGTGCAGCTCACCCCCGATCACCGCTTCAAGACCCGTGCGGAAATGGCGGTGCTGTTCGCCGACATTCCGGAGGCGCTGGCATCGACCGTGGAGATTGCTGAGCGCTGCTCGTTCCGGCCGAAGACACGCAAGCCGATCCTGCCGTTCTTCACCGTCGGTGCCGCGCAGAGTTCGGATGCCGCTGCCGACGAGGCGGCCGAGCTTAAGCGGCAAGCCGAGGAGGGGCTCGCGAAGCGCTTGAAGGTGCATGGCCTCTCGCCCGGAATGACCGAGCTGGATTACAGCAAGCGGCTCGCTTTCGAGCTCGACGTCATCACCCGCATGAAATATGCGGGCTACTTCCTGATCGTGTCCGACTTCATCAAGTGGGCCAAGGCGCAAGGCATTCCGGTCGGGCCGGGCCGCGGCTCCGGCGCGGGCTCGCTGGTCGCGTGGGTGTTGACCATCACCGACCTCGATCCGATGCGCTTCGCGCTGCTGTTCGAGCGCTTCCTCAATCCCGAACGCGTCTCGATGCCGGACTTCGACATCGACTTCTGTCAGGATCGCCGCGGAGAGGTGATCCAGTATGTGCAAGAGCGTTACGGCCGCGATCAGGTCGCGCAGATCATTACCTTCGGTACGCTGCAGGCGCGCGGCGTGCTGCGCGACGTCGGGCGCGTGCTGCAGATGCCATATGGTCAGGTCGACAAGCTGACCAAG
The DNA here is from genome assembly GCF_045571475.1 of Bradyrhizobium sp. ORS 86. NCBI lineage: Bacteria > Pseudomonadati > Pseudomonadota > Alphaproteobacteria > Hyphomicrobiales > Nitrobacteraceae > Bradyrhizobium > Bradyrhizobium sp. ORS 86. The sequence goes on from NZ_CP120699.1 coordinate 3,737,584, forward strand.
CTGGTGCCGCAGAATCCCGCGGCCCCGGTGACGCTGGCGCAGGCAATTGAAGGCGAGCCCAAGCTGCAAGCGTTCCGCGACGAGGATCCGGTGGTGGCGCGCGCCTTCGACATTGCGCAACGGCTCGAGGGCCTGACCCGCCACGCCTCGACTCACGCCGCTGGTATCGTGATCGGCGATCGGCCGCTCAGCGAGTTGGTGCCGCTTTACCGCGATCCGAAATCCGACATGCCGGTCACCCAGTTCAACATGAAATGGGTCGAGCCGGCAGGGCTGGTGAAGTTCGACTTTCTCGGCCTGAAGACGCTGACCGTGCTCGACGTCGCGGTGAAGCTGCTCAAGCAGCGCGACATCCACGTCGATCTCGCGACCCTGCCGATCGACGACGCGGCGAGTTACCAGATGTTGGCGCGGGGCGACGTGGTCGGCGTGTTCCAGGTGGAAAGCCAGGGCATGCGGCGCGCGCTGATCGACATGCGGCCGGACCGGTTCGAGGACATCATCGCGCTGGTGGCGCTGTACCGTCCGGGTCCGATGGCGAACATCCCGACCTATTGCGCGCGCAAGCATGGCGACGAGGAGCCCGAATATCTGCACCCGATCCTGGAGCCGATCCTGAAGGAGACGTTCGGCGTCATCATCTACCAGGAGCAGGTGATGCAGATCGCGCAGCAGATGGCGGGCTATTCGCTCGGCCAGGCCGACCTGCTGCGCCGCGCGATGGGCAAGAAGATCCGCGCCGAGATGGACAAGCAGCGCGATATCTTTGTCGCCGGCGCGATGAAGAACAACGTGCCGAAGGCGCAGGCGGAGACGATCTTCGAGCTGCTCGCCAAGTTCGCCGACTACGGCTTCAACAAGAGCCACGCGGCGGCCTACGCGCTGGTATCTTACCACACCGCCTACATGAAGGCGCATTACCCGGTCGAGTTCCTGGCAGCGTCGATGACGCTCGAACTCAACAACACCGACAAGCTCTCGGAATTTCGTTCCGAGGCGCAGCGTCTCGGCATCAAGGTCGAGGCGCCCAATATCAATCGGTCGGGTGCGACCTTCGAGGTCGGCGACAAGACGATCTACTACGCGCTCGCCGCGCTGAAAGGCGTCGGCCTGCAGGCGGTCGAGCAGATCGTGGAGGAGCGCAAGAAGGGCGCGTTCACCTCGCTGGCCGATTTCGCCGCGCGCGTGAGCCCGCGCGCGATCAACAAGCGCATCATCGAGAGCCTGGCGGCCGCGGGCGCCTTCGACACGCTCGAGCCCAATCGCGCCCGGGTGTTCGCCGGCGCGGACGCGATCCTCGCCGCCTGCCAGCGCGCCCACGAGGCCGCGACATCGGGACAGAACGATATGTTCGGCGGCGCGGCGGATGCGCCGAGCATCATTCTGCCGCAGGTCGAGCCGTGGCTGCCGGCGGACCGGCTGCGCCGCGAATATGATGCGATCGGCTTCTTCCTGTCGGGTCATCCGCTCGACGATTACGCGACCGCCTTGAAGCGGCTTCGCGTGCAGTCCTGGGCCGAGTTCTCGCGCGCGGTCAAAACCGGCGCGACCGCGGGCAAGGTGGCGGCGACCGTGGTGTCGCGCATGGAGCGCCGTACCAAGACCGGCAACAAGATGGGCATCATGGGCCTGTCGGACCCGACCGGCCATTTCGAGGCGGTGCTGTTCTCCGAGGGGCTCGCGCAATATCGCGACGTGCTCGAGCCCGGCGCTGCGGTGCTGCTGCAACTGGGCGCCGAACTGCAGGGCGAGGACGTACGGGCGAGGGTGCTGCACGCCGAACCGCTGGATCACGCCGCGGCCAAGACGCAGAAGGGTCTGCGCATCTTCGTCCGCGACACCAAGCCACTCGATTCGATCGCCCGCCGGCTCAACATGCCGGAAGCGGCTCCCGCCACGCCGGGCGCCGGGGGGAAGGCGGTCGCGGCGAAGCCGACGCCGGCAGCGCCGCCCGCGGCCGGCGCCGATGGCGACGTTTCGCTGGTAATGATGCTCGACCTCGAAACGGAGGTGGAGATGAAGCTGCCCGGCCGCTACAAGGTCTCGCCGCAGATCGCCGGAGCGATCAAGGCCGTCGCCGGGGTGGTCGACGTGCAAACGCTGTAAATGGGCCGCGGACGGGTCGAATAGGGGCCTTTCGGGCCGAATCCGGCCCTTCGGGGCGGCTTGGCCGGGCATATTTCCTTGCTTCTGGCGCAAATCGCGCTATATAGCGCGCCATCTCACACGGAAACATGGCTCTCAAAGGCCGTCCGGTGGCAACCGGGCCAGTCCAGGCGCGTTTGCTCACACGTTTCCGGAGGAACCAACCGGAGAACTAAACCTATGGCGCTGCCTGAATTCAATATGCGTCAGCTCTTGGAAGCTGGCGTTCACTTTGGCCACCAGTCTCACCGCTGGAACCCGAAGATGGCCGATTACATCTTCGGTGCCCGCAACAACATCCACATCATCGATCTCGCGCAGACCGTGCCGATGCTGCATCGCGCGCTGCAGGCCGTGAGCGACACGGTCGCCAAGGGCGGCCGCATTCTGTTCGTCGGCACCAAGCGCCAGGCCCAGGACGGCGTCGCCGATGCGGCGAAGCGTTCGGCCCAGTACTTCGTCAATTCGCGCTGGCTCGGTGGCACGCTGACCAACTGGAAGACGATCTCCGCCTCGATCAAGCGGCTGCGTCACCTCGATGAGGTGCTGTCGTCAGGCGAAGCCAACTCCTACACCAAGAAGGAGCGGCTGACGCTGCAGCGCGAGCGCGACAAGCTCGATCGTTCGCTCGGCGGGATCAAGGACATGGGCGGTCTGCCCGACATGATCTTCGTGATCGACACCAACAAGGAAGACATCGCGATCCAGGAAGCGCAGCGGCTCAACATTCCGGTCGCCGCGATCGTCGACACCAACTCCGACCCGAAGGGCATCACCTATGTGGTGCCGGGCAATGACGACGCGGGCCGCGCGATCTCGCTGTACTGCGATCTCGTCGCGCGCGCTGCCATCGACGGCATCTCGCGTGCGCAGGGCGATTCCGGGATCGATGTCGGCGCATCGGCCGAGCCGGTGCAGGAAGAGATCCCGTCTGCGGTGGGCACCGCGGGCTTCCAGGGCCTCGCCGGTCCGCGCGGCACCGCCGACAACCTCAAGAAGCTCACCGGCGTGTCCGGTGCGATCGAGAAGAAGCTCAACGACCTCGGCGTCTTCCACTACTGGCAGCTTGCCGAGCTCGATCACGACACCGCGCACAAGATCGGCGAAGAAGTCGGTCTTCCGAGCCGTGCCGACGCCTGGGTCGCGCAGGCCAAGACGCTCGCCGAAGCGGAATAACGGTTACGCGGCGCGGCCGGGCTGGTCCCGGCCGCAGCCTCTATTCCACGAACAACGATTTCCCTGTCGCTGATAGCGGTGCCACCGGGCGCCGCGGTTTCTCCACAGGCAAGAAGGACATTGAACAATGGCAACGATCACAGCAGCGATGGTCAAGGATCTCCGCGAGTCGACCGGCGCGGGCATGATGGATTGCAAGGCGGCGCTGACCGAGACCGGCGGCGACATGCAGGCTGCGCAGGATTGGTTGCGCAAGAAGGGCTTGTCCAAGGCCGCCAAGAAGGCCGGTCGCGTCGCGGCCGAAGGTCTGATCGGTGCGCTGACGTCGGGTACCAAGGGCGTGCTGGTCGAGGTCAATTCGGAGACCGACTTCGTCGCCCGCAACGAGCAGTTCCAGGGCCTCGTGAAGATGATCGCGCAGGTCGCGCTCCACAGCGGCGCCGATGTCGACAAGATCAAGGCCGCCAAGGTCGGCGATGTCACCGTCGAGACCGCGATCTCGGACGCGATCGCGACCATCGGCGAGAACATGACTCTGCGCCGCGCCGCTTCGCTCGAAGTGAGCAAGGGCGTGGTGTCGAGCTACGTCCATAACGCCGTCGTCGATGGCGCCGGCAAGATCGGCGTGATCGTGGCGCTGGAATCCGCCGGCAAGGCCGACGAGCTCGCGGTGCTCGGCCGCCAGCTCGCGATGCATGTGGCTGCGGCAAAGCCGCTGGCGCTCGATCCGGCCGGGCTCGATGCCGAGACCGTCAAGCGCGAGAAGGACGTGCTCGCCGACAAGTACCGCCAGCAGGGCAGGCCGGAGAACGTCATCGAGAAGATCGTCGATTCCGGCCTGAAGACCTACTACAAGGAAGTCTGCCTGCTCGATCAGGCCTTTATCCACGACAGCGGCAAGTCCGTTGCCCAGGCGGTGAAGGAAGCTGAGGGTAAGGTCGGCGCGCCGGTCAAAATCACCGGCTTTGTGAACTATGCTCTCGGCGAGGGAATCGAGAAGCAGGAAAGCGATTTCGCCGCTGAAGTCGCGGCCGCCAGCGGCAAGAAGTAACCGCTGACCTCAGGCTTCCGGTACGTGCCGGAAGCCTGCCTGCGCGAGACAAGGAAGCGATCGCATCATGGCTGAGCCGGTCTATCGTCGCGTGGTGGTCAAGCTGTCCGGCGAATATCTGGCCGGCTCCCAGGCTTTCGGTATCGACCAGCCGACCGTCGATCGCGTCGCCGACGACCTGATCGCGGCGCGCCAGCTCGGCGTCGAGGTGGCGGTGGTCATCGGCGGTGGCAACATCGTCCGCGGCGTGGAGGTTTCCTCGCGCGGCGTATCCCGACCGACCGGCGACACCATGGGCATGCTCGCCACGATGATGAACTGCCTCGCGCTCGAGGCCGCCATCGAGCGCAAGGGCACCCCGGCGCGGACGTTGTCGGCGTTCGTGATGCCGGAGATTTCCGAGCTGTTCACCCGCAGTGCGACGCACAAATATCTCAGCGAAGGTCGGATCGTGCTGCTCGGTGGTGGAACCGGCAACCCGTTCTTCACGACCGACACCACCGCCGTGTTGCGGGCGGCCGAGATCGGCGCGGAAGCGGTGCTCAAGGCCACCAATGTCGACGGCGTCTACAGCGCCGATCCGAAGAAGGATCCCAAAGCCAAGCGTTTCGACCGCCTGACCCATTCGCAGGCGATCGAGGGCGGCTACAAGGTCATGGACGCGACCGCTTTCGCGCTTGCCCGCGAGACGTCGCTGCCTATCATCGTGTTCTCGATTGCGGAGCCCGGTTCGATCGGTGCGATTCTGCGCGGTACCGGACACGGCACGGTCGTCGCCGGCTGATTGCAGCGCCACTCGGCGTCGACAACCGGTTTCTTGAAAAGGGAGAACGTCATGGCCGCACCAGGTTTTGACATCAACGAAGTGAAGCGCCGGATGCAGGGCGCCACGCAGTCGCTCAAGCACGAACTCGGCGGTCTGCGCACCGGCCGGGCCGCGGCTTCCATGCTGGAGCCTGTCCAGGTCGAGGCCTATGGCTCGCATATGCCGCTCAATCAGGTTGCGACCATCAGCGTGCCCGAGCCGCGGCTGCTCTCGGTCCAGGTCTGGGACAAGTCGATGGTGAAGGCAGTGGAGAAGGCGATTGTCGATTCCAACCTTGGCCTGTCGCCGGCGACCGAGGGGCAGGTCCTGCGGTTGCGGATTCCCGAACTCAACGCGGAGCGCCGCAAGGAACTCGTCAAGGTCGCGCACAAATACGCCGAGCAGGCGAAGGTCGCCGTGCGCCACGTGCGCCGCGACGGTCTGGATATCATCAAGAAGCTCGAGAAGAATCACGAGATCTCCGAGGACGATCAAGAGCGCTTGTCGAACGACGTGCAGAAGGCGACCGACGGCGTAATCGCCGAGATTGATCAGCTCCTTGCCGCCAAGGAAAAGGAAATCCTGACGGTTTGACGCGATCCTTGATCTGACGCGTTGTCTTCATGCGGGCCGGTATCGAGGTTCGCCTGAGGACGCTACGGAAAACAGCCGATGTCCAAAGCCGCTGCCCCAGCAACTGACGTACCGGATCGCTCCGGCGGTCCGTTGCATGTGGCTGTCATCATGGATGGCAACGGGCGCTGGGCTGCCGCGCGCGGCCTGCCGCGCGCCGAGGGCCATCGTCGCGGCGTCGAGGCGCTGCGCCGCGTCGTGCGCGCGGCGCATGAGCTCGGCATCCTCTATTTGACGATCTTCTCGTTCAGCTCCGAGAACTGGTCGCGGCCAGCAACCGAGATCGGCGATCTGTTCGGCCTGTTGCGCCGCTTCATCCGCAACGATCTGGCGACCTTACATCGCGACGGGGTGAGGGTGCGCGTGATCGGCGAGCGCGACGGGCTCGATCCCGACATCTGCGCGCTGCTCAACGAGGCCGAGGATCTGACCAAGGCCAACACCAAGCTCAACCTTGTCGTCGCCTTCAACTACGGCTCGCGCGCGGAGATCGCATCGGCCGCGCGGCGCCTGGCGCGCGAAGTCGCCGAGGGCAAGCGCGAGCCTGATACGATCGATGCCGATACGCTCGGCAAATATCTCGATGCGCCCGATATTCCCGATCCAGATCTGATCATCCGGACCAGCGGCGAGCAGCGTCTGTCGAATTTCCTGATGTGGCAGGCGGCCTATAGCGAACTTGTGTTCGTGCCGATTCACTGGCCGGATTTCGACAAGGCGGCGCTGGAAAGCGCGATCGCGGAATACGGCAAACGCGAGCGCCGGTTCGGCGGCCTCGCTGCGAAAACCGGCTCGTGACCGAGGGCAAAGCCGCGCCGGCGGTGCCAAGCGAGCAGGGGTCGCGCAATCTCGTGATGCGCGTGGTCGCGGCCTTGGTGCTGGCACCGGTCGCAATTGCATTGGCCTATGCCGGCGGCATCGCCTGGTCTTTGCTGGTGACCCTGGCGGCGATTGGGCTGTTCGCCGAATGGCTGATGATCACGGGCCTTGTGCGCGAGCTTCGCATCGTGGCGCCGGGCGTCGTCATTCTGCTCCTCGTTGGCCTTTGCCTGATGGCGGGCCGAAGCAAGGCGGCGTTGGTCGTTTTCGTCGTCGGCGCCTTCGCATTGGCGCTGATCTCGGGCGCGCGACGCAACTGGGCGACGGCAGGCCTCCTCTATGCGGGGGCCGCCGAGATCGCGGCGATCCTGGTCCGCCTCGATCCGGCCAAGGGCTTCGCCGCGCTGATGTTCGTGCTGCTGGTCGTCTGGGTCACTGACATCGGCGGCTATTTTGCCGGCCGGAGCATCGGTGGGCCGAAACTCTGGGTTCGGGTCAGCCCGAAGAAGACCTGGGCCGGTGCCATCGGTGGCTTCGTGGCGAGCCTGCTGGTTGCTGGCGGTTTCGCCGTCTTCGAGATCGGCACAACCGGGCCGCTGCTCTTGCTTGGCGCCGCGCTGTCAGTGGTCTCACAGCTCGGTGATCTCTTTGAATCGGCGGTGAAACGGCGGTTCGGGGTGAAGGATTCGAGCCACATCATTCCCGGCCATGGCGGCCTCCTGGACCGCCTGGACGGATTTGTCGCAGCCGTCATCGTGGCGGCAATTTTCGGCTTTCTTCGCGGCGGCGCAGATGGCGTCGGGCGCGGTCTTATGGTTTGGTGACGAGATGAGCGCAGTTCCATTGCGTAACAACAAGGCCGCGGCGGCAGCCGTGCGGACCGTGAGCGTCCTGGGTGCCACCGGATCGATCGGCGACAGCACCATGGATCTCCTGCGCGGGGCTCGGGACCGCTATCAGGTCGAGGCGCTGACCGCGAATGGCAATGTCCAAGGGCTCGCCAAGCTGGCGAAGGAATTCGGTGCGCGCTTTGCCGCGACGGCCGATCCGGCCCGGTTGTCCGAGCTCAAGGAGGCGCTGGCCGGCACGCGCATCGAATGCGGGGCCGGGGAGAGCGCAATCATAGAAGCCGCGGCGCGGCCGGCGGATTGGGTGATGGCGGCGGTCAGCGGCGCCGCCGGACTGAAGCCCGCACTTGCAGCCGTCGACCGCGGCGCGACCGTTGCGCTTGCCAACAAGGAGTGCCTCGTCTGCGCCGGCGATTTCTTCATGGAACGCGCGGCGAAGGCAGGGGCGCGCATTCTGCCAGCGGATTCCGAGCATAACGCGCTGTTCCAGGCGCTCAGTTCCGGCAACCGCGAAGAACTGGTGCGGGTGATCATCACCGCGTCCGGCGGGCCGTTCCGCACCTGGGCTCCCGCCGATATTGAGCAGGCGACGCTTGAGCAGGCGCTGAAGCACCCTAACTGGAGCATGGGCCAGAAGATCACCATCGATTCCGCATCGATGATGAACAAGGGCCTCGAAGTGATCGAAGCGTCCTATCTGTTCGGATTGGCGCCCGACGAGATCGATGTTCTGGTGCATCCGCAATCGATCATTCATGGGATGGTCGAATTCTCGGACCGCTCGGTGGTGGCGCAGCTCGGCACGCCTGATATGCGCATCCCGATCGCCCATTGCCTGGGATGGCCCGACCGAATTGTCGGACCGTCGGCGAAGCTCGATCTCGCCAAGATCGGCCAGTTGACCTTCGAGGCGCCAGACTTCGAGCGCTTCCCAGGGCTACGGCTGGCCTACGAGGCGCTGCGAACCGGGCGGGGCGCGACGACCGTCTTCAATGCTGCCAACGAGGTTGCGGTGGCCGCCTTCATCGCGGGCAAGATCAAGTTCGGTGCGATCGCGCGCCTGGTCGAGGCGACCATCAACGATTGGATGCGGTCAGGGAATCTGGCACCGCTGGCATCGGCGGACGAGACGATTTCCGTTGACCATAACGCGCGAAATAGAGCTGCCGCCCTATTGCCTCAAATTGCCTTAAAGGCAACCTAGAGGGTTGGAGACGGAGCTTTCGGCTCTTGTCGAGAGGAAACGAATGCCCGAGTTTTTTCTTCATAGTTTCAATACGTTGAGCCATGGGCTCGTGGGCTACATTATCCCCTTCCTGTTCGTCCTGACGATTGTCGTTTTCTTTCACGAACTGGGTCATTTTCTGATTGCGCGCTGGGCCGGCGTGAAGGTGCTGACGTTCTCGCTCGGGTTTGGGCCGGAGCTCGTCGGCTTCAATGATCGGCACGGCACGCGCTGGAAGATTTCCGCGGTTCCGCTCGGCGGCTACGTCAAGTTCTTCGGCGACGACACTGAAGCCTCCACACCTGCCGCAGCGGCGCTCGCCGCGATGACGGCGGAGGAGAGGGAAGGCAGCTTCCATCACAAGAGCGTTGGAAGGCGCGCCGCGATCGTCGCGGCAGGTCCGTTTGCGAATTTCATCCTGGCGATTGCGATCTTCACCTGCCTGTTCACCTTCTTCGGCAAGCCGAGCACCTCGGCACGGGTCGACAAGGTGGAAGCCAACAGCGCGGCGGCGGCCGCCGGGTTCCAGGTCGGTGACATCGTCACCGCGATCGACGGCACGAAGATCGACAGCTTCTCGGATATGCAACGCGTCGTCAGCATCAATGCCGGTGACGCGCTGACCTTTACGGTCAAGCGGGGCAATTCAACCGTGCAGCTCCACGGTACCCCGGAACTGCGTGAAGTGAAGGATCCCTTCGGCAATACCCACCGTATGGGTGTGATGGGCATCACACGCGCGACCGCGCCCGGCGACGCCGTGACCGAGAAGGTCGATCCGGTGACCGCGCTCGGGCTGGGCGTCAAGGAAACCTGGTTCGTGATCGATCGGACCCTGGCCTATATCGGCGGTATCTTCACCGGCCGGGAGGCGGCCGACCAAGTCGGCGGGCCGCTTCGGATCGCCCAGATCTCAGGACAGGTCGCCACCATCGGCGTGGCGGCCTTGATCCACCTGGCCGCGGTTCTTTCGATCTCGATCGGTCTCCTGAACCTGTTCCCGGTTCCGCTACTCGATGGCGGGCACCTTCTGTTTTACGCCATCGAGGCCGTGCGCGGCCGCCCGCTGTCGGAGCGGGCGCAAGAAATGGGGTTCCGAATCGGGCTGGGTTTGGTGTTGATGCTGATGGTCTTTGCTACCTACAACGACATCCTGCATCTGGCGGCGTCCTGAAGTGGGCTTTTTTGAGGCGTTGCTCTAGGGCAACGTCTTGGAACGAAAATGGAAATGCACTGCGGTAGTAAGTTTGCCCCCATGGCAAAGTTGGCTACAAGCTGGGCAGAAGGTTGGGAATCTGTCGGGGCGTTGGGGAACGACCCGGCATCGGAAGGATAAGGGCGCGTTGCGCATGATGTTTGGAATGCGAGTGAGGGGGGGCTTGTTCGCTGCCCTGGTCATGTTCGCCGTGCCGGTGGCTGCCACCTTGGCGGCCGTTGCTGTGTCTGCGCCTGCAGCCGCTCAGAATGTCAACGCGATCACGGTGGAGGGGAACCGGCGCGTCGAAGTTGAGACCATCCGCTCCTATTTCCATGCCGGCCCGGGTGGTCGGCTGAGCCAGGCCGATATCGACGACGGCCTGAAGGCGCTGATCGAGACCGGCCTGTTCCAGGACGTTCATATCGACCAGCGCGGCGGGCGTCTCGTCGTCGTCGTGGTCGAAAACCCGGTGATCGGCCGCGTTGCCTTCGAGGGCAACAAGAAGATCAAGGACGAGCAACTGACCGCCGAGGTCCAGTCCAAGCCGCGTGGCACGTTCTCGCGTCCGATGGTTCAGTCGGATGCGCTGCGAATCGCCGAAATCTATCGCCGTTCGGGCCGCTACGACGTGCGGGTGAATCCGGAGATCATCGAGCAGCCGAACAACCGCGTCGACCTGGTCTTCGAGATCAATGAAGGCGTCAAGACCGGTGTCCGCTCGATCGAGTTCATCGGCAACAACGCCTATTCGGCGTCGCGCCTGCGCGACGTCATCAAGACCCGCGAATCGAACATCCTCAGCTTCCTTGGCGGCAACGACGTCTACGACCCCGACCGCGTCGAGGCGGACCGCGACCTGTTGCGCCGGTTCTATCTCAAGAACGGCTATGCCGACGTCCAGGTGGTGGCGGCGCTGACCGAGTACGACCCCGAGAAGAAGGGGTTCCTGGTTACCTTCAAGATCGAGGAGGGCCAGCAGTATCGCGTCGCATCCGTGAACTACACGTCGTCGATCGCAACCCTCAATCCGAATTCGCTGAGCTCGTTCTCACGCGTCAGCGTCGGCTCGCTCTACAACGCCGAGGCGCTGGAGAAGTCGGTCGAGGAGATGCAGATCGAGGCATCGCGCCGCGGCTACGCCTTCGCGATCGTCCGGCCGCGCGGTGACCGCAATTTCGAGAATCACACGGTGTCGATCACCTTCGCAGTCGACGAAGGGCCGCGCACGTATATCGAGCGCATCAATATCCGCGGCAACACCCGCACGCGTGACTACGTAATCCGCCGTGAGTTCGACATATCCGAAGGCGACGCCTACAACCGCGCGCTGGTCGACCGCGCCGAGCGCCGGCTGAAGAACCTCGACTTCTTCAAGACCGTGAAGATCACCACGGAGCCTGGATCCTCGAGCGACCGCGTGATCCTGGTCGTCGATCTCGAGGAGAAGTCGACCGGCGACTTCTCGGTCTCGGGCGGCTACTCGACCACCGACGGTGCGCTGGCCGAAGTCAGCGTCTCCGAGCGCAACCTGCTCGGCCGAGGCCTGTTCGCAAAGGCATCGGTAACCTACGGCCAGTATGCCCGCGGCTATTCGCTGTCCTTCGTCGAGCCCTATCTGCTCGACTACCGCATCGCGCTCGGTCTCGACCTGTATCAGCGCCAGCAGTTGTCCAACAGCTACATCTCGTACGGCACCAAGACGCTGGGCTTCAGCCCCCGGCTCGGTTTCCAGCTCCGTGAAGACCTCTCGCTGCAGCTCCGCTACTCGATCTATCAGCAGGAAATCACGCTGCCTTCGACGTTGGCGAATTGTAACAACAACCCGGGCAACGGCCTGTTGGCGTTCAATCCGACTCCGGCCTTTGCATTCGCGAACGGGTTCCCCGCGGGTGGCTCGGCGACTGTGGGTGGTCAGACCGCCACCGACAGCTCGGGCATCGGCCTGTGGTGCTTCAGCGACGGCGAAGCCTCGCTGCCGGTCCGCAAGGAGCTGGCGGGTGGCAGGACGTTGACCTCGGCGCTCGGCTACTCCCTGAACTACAACACCCTCGACAACAACAAGAACCCGACCGACGGCCTCCTGATCGACTTCAAGCAGGACTTCGCCGGTGTCGGTGGCGACGTCAGCTACATCAAGACCGCGATCGATGCGAAGTACTACACCCCGCTGGTCGCTGATATCGTCGGCGTGATCCACGCGCAGGGCGGCGTCCTGAACAAGATGGGCAGCAACGAGCTGCGCATGCTGGATCACTTCCAGATGGGCCCGAACCTGGTCCGCGGCTTTGCGCCGAACGGCATCGGTCCGCGCGACATCAATCCCTACGGCACGATGGACGCGCTGGGCGGCACCAAATACTGGGGCGTGTCGGCGGAACTGCAGATGCCGTTCTGGTTCCTGCCGAAGGAAGTTGGCCTCAAGGGCGCGATTTACGCCGATGCTGGCGGTCTCTACGATTACCAGGGACCGACCTCGTGGGCGGCGACGGGCGAAGTCAACACGCCCGGCTGTGTCAAGCCGACGCAGAACCCGCCGTCTCCGGGAACCTGTCTTGGCTTGCAGTTTGACGACAGCAAGGTGGTCCGGACGTCGGTCGGTGTCGGCTTGATCTGGCAGTCGCCGTTCGGTCCGCTGCGCTTCGACTACGCCATACCGCTCACCAAGGGTCAGTTTGACCGCGTGCAAGAATTCCGGTTTGGCGGTGGTACAACGTTCTAAGAACGTTTGCCGGCCGGACTGCGACGGATGGAATGGCGCAGCCGATTTTCTTCAAGAGTCCCCCTTCGTCAACGCTGGCTGACATAGCCGCGCTGACGAAGGCGCATTTGGTCGATCCTGCGCGGGGTGCGCAGCAGATCAGAGGACTGGCTTCGCTCGACGAGGCCGGTCCGATGCATCTCGCCTTCTTCGACAACCTCAAATACGCCGATCAACTGGCGGCCACCAAGGCCGGCGCGTTGCTGGTCCAGCAACGCTTCGAGGCGCGGGTGCCAGAGGGGGTTGCCGTATTGCGGGCAGCCAAGCCGTTCCATGCCTTCGTCCAGATCGCGCGCGAATGGCACGGCGATGCGCTGCGGCCGCAATCCTGGTTCAACACCGAGGGCATCGCGCCATCGGCGATCATCGATCCCACCGCGCAGCTCGAAGACGGCGTGATCGTCGATCCGCTGGTTGTGATCGGCCCCCGGGTCGAGATCGGCTCGGGCACCGTGATCGGGGCCGGCGCGGTGATCGGGGCCGACGTCAAGATCGGCCGGGACTGCAATGTGGGTGCCAAGACCACCATCCAGTTCGCCCTGATCGGCAACAATGTCCTGATTCACCCCGGCTGCAATATTGGCCAGGACGGCTACGGGTTCATTTTCTTCGGGCCGGCCGGCCATGTGAAGGTGCCGCAGACCGGCCGCGTGCTGATCCAGAACGATGTCGAGGTCGGCGCCGGTTCGACCATCGATCGCGGTTCCCTGCGCGACACCGTGATCGGCGAGGGCACTAAAATCGACAATCAGGTCCAGATCGGCCACAATGTGACGATCGGTCGGCACTGCCTGCTCGCGGCCCAAATCGGGCTCGCAGGCAGTCTGACGATCGGCGACAATGTCGCGCTCGGCGCCAAGGTGGGCATCAACAACCATCTCAAGATTGGTGATGGCGCTCAGGTCACGGCGATGAGTGCGGTGAAGGACGACATCCCGGCCAACGGCCGCTGGGGCGGGCACTTTGCCAAGCCGACCAAGCAATGGTTCAGGGAAATCATCGCAGTCGAACGCCTGGTGCGCGACAGCGAAACGAAGGGTGAGGGGAAGGAGTGATGGAGGAGGCACCGGTCAGGTTCGAGCTGGTGGATATCAACGATATCCTGAAGACGCTGCCGCATCGCTTTCCGATGTTGCTGATCGACCGGGTCATCAAGATCCGCACCGACTACAGCGGTATCGGCATCAAGAACGTCACCTTCAACGAGCCGCCGTTCCAGGGGCATTTCCCCGAGCGCCCCGTCTATCCCGGCGTGATGATGATCGAGGCGATGGCGCAGACCGCTGGCGTGATCGGCATCAAATCCGTCGAGGGCACCGAGAAGCCACGCGCGGTCTATTTCCTCACCATCGACAAGTGCAAGTTCAGGAAGCCGGTGCTGCCCGGCGACACCATCGAGTACCACATGCGTTCGCTCGGGCGGCGCAAGACGATGTGGTGGTTTCACGGCGATGCCAAGGTCAATGGGCAGATCGTTGCCGAGGCGGATGTCGGCGCCATGCTGACGGACTGAGCCGGCGCGGCCGTTATGTCCTGCAGGTGTATCGGCCGTCCGCGCCGGCGATCCGCAACACGCGATTGAAGTACAGGCCCATCGACGGAGCGTTCATCAGCGCATCGAACGTCGCGGCGGACACACCGCAATAGTGCTGGTAGCTGCCCCTCACGGCGACTAGGAGCATTCGCTGCCCAGCGTCGTAGCAAACGCGCTGGACGATGGTGCTGCGACGGATGTCGCGACACTCGAAGGTCGATAGATCGACGCTGCCGCCGTTGCCAATGTCGATCGTCTCGGGGCCGATCGGCGCTGTGAGCAGGCTGAAGATCAGCGCGGCGGCTCGGACCATGGGTCGGCTGCGCTCCTGTCGGTTGCAACAGGCGGTCATGATACGTCACTGGACAGGGCAGGCAAAGTCGCGCTAACGACCGCCAAACCCGACACTTTAGCGCCTTGGCGCCGTTAACGAATTCCGGACCTCCTCCATGAGCATGATCGATCCCACTGCGCGCGTTGCGGATGGCGCCGTGATCGGAGCCGGCACCGAGGTCGGTCCGTACTGCATCATCGGCCCCAACGTCGTGATCGGCGAAGGCTGCAAGCTGATCGCGCATGTCACGGTCAGCGGGCATACGAGCATCGGCGCCGGCTGTGTCATCTCGCCGTTTGCTGCGCTTGGCGGTGCGCCGCAGGACCTCAGCTATCGCGGCGAGCCGACCCGTCTCGAGATCGGCGATGCCTGCACGATCCGCGAGGGCGTGACCATGAACATCGGCACCGTCAAGGGCGGCGGGCTCACGCGGGTCGGTGATCGCGGCTTCTTCATGAACAACAGCCATGTCGGGCACGACTGCACCGTCGGCAACAACGTGATCTTCGCCACCTCGGCGACGCTCGGCGGCCACTGCGAGATCGGCGATTTCGTCTATATCGGCGGCCTGTCGGCGGTGCACCAGTTCACCCGCGTCGGTCCGCAGGTGATGATCGGCGGCGTCTGCGGCGTGCGCGGCGATATCATCCCGTTCGGGCTCGCCAACGGCCAGTATGCCGTGCTCGAGGGGCTCAACATCATCGGCATGAAGCGCCGCCAGTTCACCAAGCAGCGGCTGGCGACGGTGCGGGCGTTCTATCAAAAGCTGTTCCACGGCCCGGGCATCTTTGCCGAGCGGCTGGCGTCCGCGCAGCCGCTGGCCAGCGAGGACCCCGCGATCGCCGAGATCCTCACCTTCATCGACGGCGGCAAGCATCGCGCGCTTTGCCTTCCTGCGAATACCAACTGAGCACGACATGGCCGCCAGCATGACTTCAGCGGCGCCTTCGATCTCCTCGCCGGTCGGCGTGATCGCCGGCGGCGGCGCCATGCCGTTTGCGGTGGCGGATTCGCTTGTCGCGCGCGGCATCACGCCGGTGCTGTTCGCGTTGCGCGGTGCCTGCGATCCGGCGCGCGCGCAGCGGTTTCGTCACCGCTGGATCTCGGTCGGTCAGCTCGGGCGTGCCACCAGGCTATTCCGCGACGAGGGCTGCCGCGACCTGATCTTCATCGGCACCCTGGTGCGCCCGGCGCTGTCCGAGATCCGGCTCGACTGGGGTACGCTGCGTGTGCTCGGCCATGTCGTGCGTGCGTTTCGCGGCGGTGACGATCACCTGCTGTCGAGTGTCGGCAAGATCCTCGAGCAGCAGGGATTTCGCATGGTCGGAATCAGGGACGTCGCGCCCGATCTCCTGATGCCGGAAGGCACCATCACGCGTGCTGTTCCCGACAGCAGCGCGCTTGCCGACATTGCGCGGGGACGCGGCGTGCTTGACGCGCTCGGTCCGTTCGACATCGGTCAGGCGGCTGTCGTGATCGATGGTCACGTGGTCGCGGTCGAGGATATCGAGGGCACCGACGGGCTGCTGGCGCGCGTGGCGCGCCTGCGCGCCGAGGGCCGCATCCGCGCCAAGGCGGGGCGCGGCGTGCTGGTGAAAGCGCCCAAGAGCAGGCAGGATCTGCGCTTCGACCTGCCGACCATCGGCCCGCGGACGGTCGAGGGCGCGGCCGCAGCGGGCATCGCAGGCATCGCCGTGATCGCCGGCAATACGCTCGCCGCCGAACCACAGGCCCTGATCGAGACCGCCGATGCCAGGCAGGTCTTCGTCATCGGGCTGGCTGGTTGACGATGCAGGCGAGCAATCCCGCCACTGTCCGAAAGATCTTCCTCATCGCGACCGAGGAATCCGGCGATCGGCTCGGCGCTGCGCTGATGAAGGTGCTGCGCCAGCGCCTCGGCGATGCCGTGCGTTTCTCCGGCGTCGGTGGCCGGCAGATGACCAGCGAAGGCATCGCGCCGCTGTTCCCGATCGAAGAGCTGTCGATCATGGGCTTTGCCGCGGTCGTGAAGCAATTGCCGAAGATCCTGCGATTGATCCGCCGTACGGCGGATGCGGTGCTCGACGAGGCGCCCGACATGCTCGTGATCATCGACAGCCCCGATTTCACTCATCGCGTTGCCCGCCGCGTCCGCGCGCGCAATCCGAACATCCCGATTGTCGATTACGTCTCGCCGTCGGTCTGGGCCTGGCGGCCGAGCCGGGCACGCGCGATGCGCAGCTATGTCGACCACGTGCTGGCATTGCTGCCGTTCGAACCCGAGGAATACCGCAAGCTGCAGGGGCCCCCATGCAGCTATGTCGGCCATCCCTTGACCGAGCAGTTGACTTCGCTCCGGCCCAACGCGGAAGAACAGAAGCGACGCGATGCCGAGCCGCCGGTTCTGCTCGTTCTGCCCGGCAGCCGGCGCGGCGAGATCAGGCATCATCTGGCGCTGTTCGGCGCGGCGCTCGGGCAGCTCGGCGAGCGCACGACATTCGAGCTCGTGCTTCCGACCATGCCGCATCTCGAGACGATGGTGCGCGAGGGCGTGGCGTCGTGGCCGATCGCGCCGAGGATCGCAGTCGGCGAGGTCGAGAAGCGTGCGGCCTTCCGCATCGCGCGCGCCGCGCTGGCCAAGTCGGGCACCGTGACACTGGAGCTTGCGCTGTCCGGCATTCCGATGGTGACGGCCTATCGCGTCGGCGCGGCCGAGGCGTTCATCCTGCGCCGCGCGATCCGGGTGTCATCGGTAATCCTCGCCAATCTCGTGATCGGCAGCGAGATCATCCCGGAGTTTCTGCAAGAGAACTGCACCCCTGAGAAGCTCGCGCAAGCGCTTGGCGACGTGCTTGCGGATTCGCCCGAGCGGCTGCGGCAGCTCGTGGCGTTCGGGACGCTGGACGCGAGAATGTCGACCGGCGACGAAACGCCGAGCGTCCGCGCGGCCGATATCGTGCTGGCGACGATGAGGCAGCGGTCCGCCTAGGCAATTGATGACGATGTCGAATGCGGCGACATCCGGCCGCGTCGCGTTCTGGTTGCCGCGCCTTGGTGCGGTCGCAACCGAAGTCGCGCGCGGCACGCGCTACCTCTCCAGCGCCCCGATCATCTCCACGCGCGTCGCATGCCGGCCGCCCTCGAATTGGGCAGCCAGGAACGCATCGACGATGTCGAGCGCCAGCCCTTCGCCCACCACGCGCGCGCCGATCGACAGCATGTTGGCGTCATTGTGCTGGCGGATCATGCGGGCCGAGAATGTGTCGGCGCAGACGCCGCAACGGATGCCCTTGACCTTGTTCGCCGCCATCATGATGCCCTGGCCGGTGCCGCACAGGATGATGCCAAACCGGCAATCGCCGGAGGCGACGAGCCGCGCCGCCGCTTCGCCGTGCTTCGGATAGTGCGTGCTTTCTGGCGTCGTCGGTCCGATGTCGACCGCGACCCATCCCTGCGCCGCTATATGAGCGGCGATGGCCTGTCGGAGCTGAATGGCGGCATGGTCGCTGGAGAGGGCGATGCGGCTATTGGCTGTCATGGAGAAGTCGTCCCGTTTCCCGATGTCGTGTCGGGTGCTGTCGAAACAAAAATCCCGCCCGAGGCGTGTGGTCCTGGGCGGGATTTCGTTGGTTGGCTTGTCGCAGCCGTTACTTGCGCTTGTCGATCGGCACGTAGTCGCGGCGGGCAACGCCGGTGTAAAGCTGGCGCGGACGGCCGATCTTCTGCTGCGGATCCTCGATCATCTCGCTCCACTGGCTGATCCAGCCGACCGTGCGGGCAACCGCGAACAGCACCGTGAACATCGAGACCGGGAAGCCCATCGCCTTCAGCGTGATGCCCGAATAGAAGTCGACGTTCGGGTAGAGCTTGCGATCGATGAAATACTGATCGTTGAGGGCGATCTTCTCCAGCTCCAACGCGACCTTGAGCATCGGATCGTCGCCGTGCCCGGTCTCCTTGAGCACCGCGTGACACATCTTCTGCATGATCTTGGCGCGCGGGTCGTAGTTCTTGTAGACGCGGTGGCCGAATCCCATCAGGCGGACTTCGCTGTTCTTGTCCTTCACCTTGGCGATGAAGTCCGGAATGTTTTCGACCTTGCCGATGCTGTAGAGCATGTTCAGCGCGGCCTCGTTGGCGCCGCCATGCGCCGGACCCCACAGGCAGGCGATGCCCGCCGCGATGCAGGCGAACGGGTTGGCGCCCGACGAGCCCGCGATGCGCACAGTGGAAGTCGACGCGTTCTGCTCGTGGTCGGCATGCAGGATGAAGATCTTGTCGAGCGCGTCAGCGAGGACAGGGTTGATCTTGTAGTCCTCGCAGGGCACCGCGAAGCACATGTTGAGGAAGTTCTCGGCAAACGAGAGCGGGTTCTTCGGGTACACGAAGGGCTGGCCGACCGTGTATTTGTAGGCCATCGCCGCCAACGTCGGGATCTTGGCGATCATCCGGATCGAGGCGATCATCCGCTGCTGCGGATCATTGATGTCGGTGGAGTCGTGATAGAACGCAGCGAGCGCGCCGACCGCTGCGACCATGATCGCCATCGGGTGGGCGTCGCGGCGGAAGCCCTGGAAGAAGCGGGCCATCTGCTCATGCACCATGGTGTGGTGCGTGACCGTGTAATCGAACTTCTTCTTCTGCTCGGGGCTCGGAAGCTCCCCGTAGAGCAGGAGGTAGCAGGTCTCGAGGAAGTCGCCATGTTCGGCGAGCTGCTCGATCGGATAGCCACGGTATTCGAGGACACCGGCGTCGCCATCGATGTAGGTGATCTTGGACTGGCAACTGCCGGTCGAGGTGAAGCCAGGATCGTAGGTAAACACACCCGCCTGGCCGTAGAGCTTGGCGATGTCGATGACATCAGGCCCAACGGTGCCGCTCAGTATCGGGAAATCGTAAGTTTTGTTGCCGATGGTGAGTGTGGCTGTCTTGCTGGATTTTTCGTCCATCGTGATATCCCCGATGAATTCGTTGAGTAATCCGACCTGGCCCGGTCGCCGGTTTTGCGGCGCGTGGCGGTGCGGGACGGCTTGGCTAGAAAGCGTCCGAAGATGGGTAGCTTATTGCAATGTGCGCTGCAAGATGGACCCTGGAAGGGGTCCATGCAGGATTACGCCGCCTGATCGGCGAGGCGGCCAAGGCACTCCTGACGTCCCAGGACGGCGAGAACGTCGAATATGCCCGGTGACGTTGTACGTCCCGTCAATGCCACTCGTAGCGGCTGCGCGACAGCGCCGAGCTTCAGATTGTTCTGCTCGGCGAAATTCCGCATCGCGGTCTCGGTCGTCTGCGCAGTCCAGTCATTCACCGCTTCCAGCGCCGCGCCCAGCCGGCCGATCAACGCACGCGTTTCCGGCGTCAGCAGCGCGGCTGCTTTCGGCTCGATGTCGAGCGGGCGATCGGCGAAAATGAAATAGGCGCCACTGATCAATTCGATGAGCGTTTTGGCGCGCTCCTTCAGGCTCGGCATCGCCCGCAGCAATTGCGCGCGTGTGGTGTCGTTGAGCTTGGCCTTGAGCGTGGCGCCCTCGGGAACGTAGTCCAGCACCTTCTCGAACTGGGTCACGAGGGATTGATCGTCGCTATGGCGGATGTAGTGGCCGTTGAGATTCTCGAGCTTGGCGAAGTCGAACCGAGCGGCGGAACGGCCGACGCCGGAGAGGTCGAACGCGTCGATCATCTCCTCCGTCGAGAAGATCTCCTGATCGCCATGGCTCCAGCCGAGCCGGACCAGATAGTTGCATAACGCCGCGGGCAAATAGCCCATGGCGCGATAGGCGTCGACGCCGAGCGCGCCATGGCGCTTCGACAGTTTCGAGCCGTCGGGACCGTGGATCAGCGGAATGTGAGACATGCTCGGCAGCTCCCACTCCAGCGCGTCGTAGATCTGCTTCTGACGCGCGGCATTGATCAGGTGATCGTCGCCGCGGATCACGTGGGTGACGCCCATGTCGTGGTCATCAACCACGACCGCAAGCATGTAGGTCGGCGTGCCGTCGCCGCGCAGCAGCACGAGATCGTCGAGGTTCTCGTTCCGCCAGACCACGCGGCCCTGCACCTGATCCTCGATCACGGTCTCGCCGGTTTGCGGCGCCTTCAGGCGGATGGTCGGCTTGATGCCGTCAGGCGCAGTGGCGGGATCGCGGTCGCGCCACATGCCGTCATAAAGGCGGGTGCGGCCTTCGGCGCGCGCCTTCTCGCGCATCGCGGCCAGCTCCTCGGCGGTGGCATAGCAGTGATAGGCGCGGCCCGAGGCAAGCAGGCTCTCGGCGACTTCGCGATGACGGGCGGCGCGGCTGAACTGATAGATGACGTCGCCGTCCCAATCGAGCTCGAGCCACCTCAAGCCGTCCAGGATCGCGTCGATGGCCTCCTTGGTGGAGCGTTCGCGGTCGGTGTCCTCGATCCGGAGCAGCATCTTGCCGCCGCGCTTCTTGGCATAGAGCCAGTTGAACAGCGCGGTGCGGGCGCCTCCGATGTGGAGGAAACCGGTGGGTGAGGGGGCGAAACGGGTAACGACGGATTCGGTCATGATCGGACGAGGCGTATGCGTGAACGGCGGTGGTGTATAGCAGGAACCGGACATAACTAAAGCCTAGGTTGGGGCAACGGCCTCAAACCAGGCTTGGAAACGAGACTTGGCCCAGCGGCACGAATTTGGCAGAAGGTCGGCCAGACTCCTCCAGGGAACCCATAGATGACGACTGATACGGCGACGGCAGAGGCAGGACGCGACTTCATCCGCGACATCGTCCAGGCCGATCTCTCCTCCCATAAGCACAGCCGGATCGTGACGCGCTTCCCGCCGGAGCCGAACGGCTATCTGCACATCGGCCACGCCAAGTCGATTGCGCTCAACTTCGGCATCGCCCAGGAGTTCGCCGGCCAGTGCAATTTGCGCTTCGACGACACCAATCCGACCAAGGAGGAGCAGGAATACATCGACTCCATCCAGGCCGACGTCCATTGGCTCGGCTACGATTGGGGAACCAATCTGTTCTTCGCCTCCGATTATTTCGAGCGGCTGTACGAGTGGGCCGAGGGGCTGATCAAGGCCGGCTATGCCTATGTCGACGACCAGTCGCAGGACGAGATCCGTGCCTCGCGCGGCTCGCTGACCGAACCCGGCAAAAACTCGCCGTTCCGCGACCGCTCCGTCGAGGAGAATCTCGATCTGTTCCGCCGCATGAAGGCCGGCGAGTTTCCGAACGGCGCCCGGGTGCTGCGCGCCAAGATCGACATGGCCGCGGGCAATATCAACCTGCGCGACCCCGTGCTGTATCGCATCCTGCACGCCCACCATCCGCGCACTGGCGACAAATGGTCGATCTATCCGAGCTATGACTACGCCCATGGTCAGTCGGACGCGATCGAGGGCATCACTCATTCGATCTGCACCCTTGAGTTCGAGGATCACCGGCCGCTCTACGACTGGCTGCTCGACAAGCTGCCGGTGCCGTCGAAGCCGCACCAGTATGAGTTCGCGCGGCTGAACCTGACCTACACGCTGCTGTCCAAGCGCGTGCTGACCCAGCTCGTGCGCGACGGCCATGTCTCAGGGTGGGACGACCCGCGCATGCCGACCATCGCCGGCCTGAAGCGGCGCGGTGTGCCGCCGGCGGCGGTGCGCGAATTCGTCAAGCGGATCGGCGTCGCCAAGGCCAACAGCGTGGTCGATGTCGGCATGCTCGAATTCTGTATCCGCGAGGAGCTCAACCGCACCGCGCTGCGCCGCATGGCGGTGCTGCGGCCGCTGAAGGTCGTGATCGAGAACTATCCGGAAGGGCAGGTCGAGGAGATCGAGGCCGTCAACCACCCGGACAATCCGGAGGCCGGCACCCGTAAGATCGCGTTCGGCCGCGAGCTCTATATTGAGCGCGACGACTTCATGGAGAACCCGCCGAAGAAGTTCTTCCGCCTGTCGCCGGGCAACGAGGTGCGGTTGCGCTATGCGTACTTCATCAGGTGCACGAGCGTGGTGAAGAACGACGCCGGCGAGATCGTCGAGCTGCGCTGCACCTACGATCCCGCGACCAAGGGCGGCAACGCGCCCGACGGCCGCAAGGTGAAGGCGACGATGCACTGGCTGCCGGCGGCACAGTCGAAGCCCGCGGAGATCCGCATCTACAACCAGCTCTTCGCCAATCCGAGCCCGAACGCGGCCGATTTTGCTGCCGACCTCAACCCGCACTCGCTCGAGGTGCTGACGGACGCGCGCGTCGAGCCAGCGATCGCCGAAAGCAATTCGCCCGAGGCGATGCAGTTCGAGCGGCAGGGCTATTTCGTGCGCGATCCGGACTCCACCCCCGACAAGCTCGTGTTCAATCGGACGATCGGCCTGCGCGACACCTTCGCCAAGGAAGTCGGCGGGCGATGACGATTCGATCCAATCTCATGGCGCTTTAGTGCACCGATCCGCACGCGTTTCCGCTTCGTTCCGCTAGTCGGCTGACTGCGGCATCCGCTAGCTTTGCGACCCGGCAGGGATGGCGGAGCAGGGCACGACGCCGGGCGGCAAACGCGGCTACGCGGGGACGTGGCCGCCGCGCGCGGCCATTCCGGCCGGTGGCTACGTCCCGGCGCGCCTCAGCATCTGGCCGCCCATCGTCGAGACATTGCGGCAATGGGCCCACGCCGAGGCCGGCGCCGGGCGGCTGTTGCCCTGGGTGCCGGTGGCATTCGGTACCGGCATCGCGTTCTATTTCGCGGCCGAGCATGAGCCGGTGCTGTGGGTCACCGGCGCCGTCTCGGTCGCATTGTGCTTTCTCGCGTTCCTGCTGCGGCGGCAGCGGCTGTTTCCCGTGATCGTGATGGTCGCGGCCGTCGCCGCGGGCTTCGCTACCGCGACCTGGAGAACGGCGCGCGTCGCACATGCCGAGCTGGCGCGGCCGATGTTCTCGGTGGCGCTGACCGGCTTCGTCGAGACGCGCGATATCCGCGAGAAGACCGATCGCTTCGTGTTACGTGTCGTCTCGATGGAGAGCCCGCGCGATACGACCAAGCTCGAGCGCGTACGGCTTTCGGTGAAGAAGGGCACCGCCCCGGAAGTCGGCAGCTTCGTCCAATTGAAGGCACGGCTGTTGCCGCCGCTCGGCCCGCAGCGCCCGGGCTCCTATGATTTCGGCCGCGATCTCTATTTCCAGGGCATCGGCGCCTCCGGCTTCGTGATGGGCTCGGTCAAGACGACGGAGCCGCCGGCGAGCGGCGGTCTGGCATTGCGCTACGCCGCCCTCATGCAGGGCCTGCGCGACGCGATCGATGCGCGGATCCGCACTACACTCGACGGCGACCAGCGCGCGATCGCGACCGCGCTGCTCACCGGCCGGCGCGATGCGATTACGACGCCGGTCAACGACGCGATGTTCATCTCGGGACTTGGCCACGTGCTGTCGATCTCTGGCTACCACATGGCCGTTGTCGCGGGCGTGGTGTTCTTTGCCGTGCGTGCGCTGCTCGCGCTGTTCCCGGCGTTGACGGCCGGGCATCCGATCAAGAAATGGGCGGCCGCCGCAGCGCTCGTCGCTGCCGCCTTCTATCTCATGCTGTCGGGGGCGGAGGTTGCGACCCAGCGATCATTTTTCATGACGGCGGTGGTGCTGATCGCGGTGATCGTCGACCGCCGTGCGATCACCTTTCGCACGCTGGCGGTGGCTGCGCTGATCGTGCTCGTGATCGCGCCGGAAGCGCTGGTGCATCCGAGCTTCCAGATGTCGTTTGCGGCGACCCTCGGGCTGGTGGCGCTGGTGCAGATCGGGATGCCGAGCCTGCTCGCCTCGCCCGATCATTCGGTGACGGCGCGGGTGGCGCTGTGGGGCGGGCGCGAGATCGCCATGCTGGTGCTGGCTTCGCTGGTCGCCGGGCTCGCGACCACGCCCTACGCCGCGTTTCATTTCCACCGCGTCACGCCCTACGGACTGCTCGCCAACCTCGCGGCGATGCCGGTGGTGTCGGCGGTGGTGATGCCGGCAGGTCTGCTCGGGCTCGCAGCCATGCCGTTCGGGTTCGACGGCGTGTTCTGGGCGATCATGGGCGTCGGCATCGATTGGATGATCTTGGTGACGCAATGGGTCGCCGCCCTGCCGGGCGCGGTCGGGCGGATGGCCGCGTTCGGCACCGGGCCGCTAATCGTGGCGAGCGCCGGCCTCGTCTTGCTCGGCCTCTTGCGCACGCCGCTGCGCTGGTCGGGCGCGGCCCTGCTTGCGGTGGCGCTGATCTGGGCGCTGCGGGTGCCGCAGCCGGACGTCCTGGTCTCCGCCGATGGCCGCAATGTCGCGGTTCGCGGCGGCGACGGGCGGCTGCATCTGATGCGGAGCGGCAAGGATGCCTTTTTGGTGAAGGAATGGCTGGCGGCGGATGCCGATGCGCGGACAGCCGCCGATCCCTCGCTCGAAGACGGGGTCTCCTGTGACGAGAGCGGCTGTGTGGCCCAGGGGACTGGAGGCATGCTGGTTTCGTTGGCGACGCGGCCTGAGGCGCTGGTCGACGATTGCGAGCGGGCGGCGCTGATCGTGACGGTACGTCCGGTGCCGCAGGGCTGCGCGGCCTCCGTGATCGATGCCGAGCGGCTGCGGCGCCACGGCGCCCTGATGCTGCGCCGCATCGGCGGCGGCTTTGCCGTCGATGTGGTCAGGCCCGGCGGGATCGACCGGCCGTGGTCGCCGGCGGTTCCCGGCGATACCGAGAGCGAGGCCACGCTGCGCATACCCGGCCGTGCGCCGCGTCCGGCGGTGGACGCGACCCCGGCAGAGGCTGACCTGCAAGGCGACGATTAGGGCTGATCGGGCAGAGGAGCGGTGTTCGGCAGGTCAAAGGCGCCAAGATGGTACTCGTCCGAGTCAGGGTTGGCGTCAGCCTTCCTGACCAGGGTGAACGTCGCTTCGGGAAATTGCTGCCAGATCTTCAGGTCGTCGGCCGTCACCGTCAGCCAGCCGAACCGGAACATGTACCGGCCCGGCTCCGTGACGCGTCCAGCCCTTTGCCATGTGACCTTGTCGACCACCGAGCACGTCCTTGTCCGTGACCGATGATGCGCCAAGGCGCCGTCTAACGCAAACTCCCGATGCGCCCCGGAACCCTAAGTCCGGGGCCGCTCGAAATCGCTTAAGTCACCCGCCGCCGGACAATTCATCCAGCGGCCATGATGCGCTCAACCCAAAAACAGCGACGCGAACGCAGAGGGCCGCCGCTCGACCGCCTTCGGCTTCTCGACGACGGGCGGGTGGAGAGCAGGTAGCTGCAGCACGGTGACGCGTTGTCCTTCGACGAGCTGGGTCACCAGCACGTGGCTGCCGTCGGGGAATTCGACCGCATCATGATGGCGATCGGGCACGTCGGGCTCGACTTCGTTGAACACGCCGACACGGAAGCCGATCGTCTTGGTCCAGATCCAGCGGCTGTCGTAGCGGACGTTCTCGACGAACGCGAGCTCGGTGCCGGGCAGCATGCAGACCGCGACAGTCGGATCGCTCTCCGAAGCAAAGCCGCGGGTTGACGTGCCGCGGAATGTCGTGGTGATCAGCGTCTCTCCGACAATGGCGGGGCGCGATGCCACGGCGTGCAGACTATAGTCACACATCGGATGGCTCCTCATTTCGAGATAGCGACCCATGCCTCTCCTGAGGCGTGGGCCTCTACCAGAGTGGACAACAGCAAACGAGGTTCTTCCCGTTTCTGGGCGATTGTACGACTGGCAGCGCGAGCCTCCGATCACAAACACGCTACACCGTCCGGATGGTATCAGGACGCGCCGGAGGGCACTCACGCCGCGCAGTCCATGAAGCAACGGCGTTGCGCGCTGCTCGTTCCCTCGCAACGGATGTGCGACTGCACATAGACACGACGCGCTGCACGCGGTCGCCCCTGGACCTGGGGTGCGGTCAGTATTTGCGATAGAGCCCGATCAGCTTGCCCTGGATTCGCACGCGGTTTGGCGGCAGGATGCGCACTTCATAGGCGGTGTTGGCCGGCTCCAGCGCGATCGATGCGCCGCGGCGACGGAAGCGCTTTAGCGTCGCTTCCTCGTCGTCGATCAGCGCCACCACAATATCGCCGGTATTGGCGGTGTCGTTGCGCTGGATCAGCGCCATATCGCCGTCGAGGATGCCGGCGTCGACCATGGAATCGCCACGCACCTCCAGCGCATAATGTTCGCCGGCGCCGAGCATGTCCGGCGGCACGCTGATGGTGTGGCTGCGCGTCTGCAGCGCCTCGATCGGCGTGCCGGCCGCGATCCGGCCCATGACGGGGACGGCGACCGGACGGTTGCCATCATCCTCGGCGACCGGCGGCGTGCTACTGCGCTTGCCGAGCGTGCCCTCGATGACGCTCGGGGTGAAGCCGCGGCGGCCGTTGCCGCCGCCGGCCGACAGCTCCGGAAGCTTGATCACCTCGATGGCGCGGGCGCGGTTCGGCAGGCGGCGGATGAAGCCGCGCTCTTCCAGCGCTGTAATGAGGCGGTGGATACCGGACTTCGAGCGCAGGTCGAGCGCATCCTTCATCTCGTCGAAGGAGGGCGGGACGCCGGCCTCTTTCAGACGTTCATTGATGAAACGCAGAAGTTCGTACTGTTTGCGCGTGAGCATCTCGAGTATTCCCCCGGTTGATAGCGTCGTTCGATTCCGAGACCTTCAGGGAGCCTGATCGGGAGCGCGAAACTTGCGGCACTCCTCAGCGCGCTCCCATTCGTGGACACCAGTACTCGAAACAAATCATGAACGGACACTATATGTTCGATATGTGTTCCGCAACCACTTAATTTCCGGTGAATGCGGCCGACTGCGCACGATCGGCGCGGCCGCAACGCCTCATTCAGGGAGTGTCAGAATCTCACACGCCTCGCCTTTGACAGCCGCGGGCGCGAACGGCGGACGGATCACAAGTGCCCGTGCCGCAGCGAGATTTCCCAGCAGCGAGCTGTCCTGCTGGCTGACGGGTGTTGCGATCAGCGTGCCGTCGTCGCGCTCTTCGAGGCGCGCACGGAGATAGTCCTCGCGCTGATCGTTGGCGGCGAGGTCACGGCCGAGCAGGGCGCTCTTGCGGACATGATGAATCACTTTTCGGCCGCTCAGGGCCCGAATCAACGGCACCAGGAACAGGAAGGCGCAGACATACGACGACACCGGGTTTCCGGGCAGGCCGATCACCCGCATCGTTCCCAACCGGCCGTGCATCATCGGCTTACCCGGCCGCATCGCGATCCGCCAGAACGCCATCTGGACTCCCTCGGCGTCCAGTGACTGCTTGACGAGATCGTGGTCGCCGACCGAGGCGCCGCCTGTGGTGATCAAGATGTCGGCGTCCGCCTCCCGTGCCCGGCGGATGCCGGCGGTGGTGGCAGCGACGGTGTCGGCGGCGATCCCGAGATCGACGGTCTCCGCGCCCTCGGCGCGGGCAAGCGCCCGCAGCGCGTAGCCGTTGGAATAGACGATCTGGCCGGGGCCGGGGCGGCAGCCCGGCATCACCAGCTCGTCGCCGGTTGCCAGCACCGCGACCTTCGGGCGGCGGCGCACGGCGAGTTCCGGATAGTTCATGGCCGCGGCGAGCGACAGCGCGCGGTCGGAGAGGCGACTGCCGGCCGCAAGCAGTACATCGCCCTCGCGGAAGTCGACGCCCGCGAGGCGGATGTGCCGTCCCTTCGCGGCGGCCTCGGTGATCGTGATGTGACCGCCGTCGGTCCTGGTATCTTCCTGGATGATGACGGCGTCGGCGCCGTCGGGGATCACGCCGCCGGTGAAGATTCGTACCGCTTCACCCACGCCAACCGTGCGCTCGAACGGACGCCCGGCTGCGACTTCGCCGATCACCTTCAGCCTCGCCGACAGGTCGGACGCATCGGCCGCGCGCACCGCATAGCCGTCCATTGCCGACATCGGCTGCGGCGGCTGCGTGCGACGCGCCGCGACATCGCGTGCCAGCGTGCGGTGATAGGCGGCATCGAGCGCGACCGTCTCTTCCGGCAGCGGCTCGGCGCCGGAGAGAATGGCTGACAGGGCATCGGCAACCGGCATCAGGGCCACGGACAGGGCTCCTCAAATCCCAAGGGCTTCATATTCCAAGTGCGGCGAGTGCCCTTGCCACGTCATCCGTCGATGTCACGTGGACGGCACGAAGGCCGCGCGCCCGCGCGCCTTCGATATTGGCGGCCGTGTCGTCGAAGAACAGGATCCGCGACGCCGGCACGCCGATCGCTTTTACCACATGATCGTAGGCCTCGGCGTCCGGTTTTCGAAGGCCGATCGCCGACGACAGGAATACGTCGCGGAAATGGCTGAGCACATCGGCATAGGCGACCGAGAAATGCGCGACATGGGCCGGGTTGGTGTTGGAGAAGGCATAGAGCGGCAGCCGCCGCGCGGCCGTCGCCAGCAGCGGCGCGATCCCCGGCATTTCGCCGGTGAAGATCGCGTTCCAGCCCTCGAGGAACTGCGCATCGGTGAGGTCGATACCGAGCGACCGGCGCAGGTTCGCAAAAAACGCGGCGTCATCGACCTTGCCGGTCTCGTGATGCTTGAAGCTGTCATCGACGACGAAGCGCCTTGCGAGATCGGCAGGCGCGCAGCCGGCGTGCTCCGCCCAGCGCGCCATCACCCTGTCGAAGTTGATATCCAGCACGACGCGGCCGATATCGAACAGCAGCACGTCGACGGAATTGGGAGAGAGTTGCGTGGTCATTGCACGACCGATGTACGAAAATTGCGGGCAGGCGGCAACGGTTTCGATCTCCGCGGGAGCGCTCGTCGCGACGGGCACATCCTCGCGAGCGATGGATTGCGCGAATGATGGCTTGCATCCTGAGGTGCCCCAACAAAAGTGTCGTCCCGGCGAAGGCCGGGATCCATGACCACCGCATTTTGCTGATGAACGGGATGGTGGCCCCAGCGTCGCACAACGATGAACAGTTGGGGTAATGGGTCCCGGCCCCCCGTGCGCAATTGCGCACTAGGCCGGGACGACGCTGGGGATAGGCCTCGCTCGATGTCTCAACCCCGTCATTGCGAGGAGCTCGCGAGAAAATTGCAAAGCAGCGTTGCGCTGGAGCGACGACTGGTCAACCGAGCCTCGGCCAAGGCGAAAGCACCCCATCTCTCCGCCGTCATCCCCCGTGCATGCGGGGGATCCAGTACGCTGCGGCCTCGCGGATCAATCACTGCTGCCTCCGGAATACTGGATCGCCCGCCTTCGCGGGCGATGACAGGCATTGAGATATGGCTTGCGTTCTCGCGACATGATCTGTCCGAGCTTTGCATCTCGTTCCGCCCTCTTCGAGCAAGAGGGCGCAGGGAAAGCCGGGTGCCGATCGCACCCATGGGCCCCGAGCAAGGGTAGAAAGCTCGGGGGTAGGACCACAGGTGTAACCGGAGCAAGCCCGGCTTTCCCTGCGCGATGGGTTACGGCTTATACGTGCTCGCCCCGGCGAGACTGGGCTTGGTTGTCACCGCTGTTGCAAGACGCAATTGCGTCTTGCAACGGGACACCTGCCACCAGGGCGTCAGGCCTGCACGACTTCGCCGTCCGCCGTATGCGCACTCGTCAGTTGCGCAAGCGGCGTCCACCGCATCTCGACCCAGCACTCGTGACGATCGCGAAGCGCCCCTCAGGCGGGTGAGACGCGTTATTCATACACTGAGTTGTTGTTCCGTAAAACCGAAATATTTTGCGCGCCAGGGCTGGACATCTTCCGCGATGCGTGAAAGCGAAAGTGAGTTGCCCGTCGGGGCGGTTTGTCGCATCGGCACATTGTCAACCGGATCACGTCGGAAGCTCACCGAGCCTCAACCACTTCGCCATCCTCCTTGACGAACCGTCCGACCGGATGCTCGAGCAGGTCGACGACGGCCTCCGACGGGCGACACAACCGTACGCCCTTCGGCGTCACGACGATCGGTCGATTAATGAGAATGGGGTACGCCAACATGAAATCGAGCAATTGGTCGTCGGTCCATTTCGGATCGTCCAGGCCGAGCTCTTTGTATGGCGTGCCTTTCTCGCGCAGCAACGCGCGGACCGGAACCCCCATCGCGTCAATCAGCTCGCGAAGCGTCTCGCGTGACGGCGGTGCCTTGAGGTATTCAATGATGATGGGCTCGGTGCCGCTCTGGCGGATCATCGCGAGCGTGTTGCGCGAGGTGCCGCAAGCCGGATTGTGATAAATCGTGACGGTCATTGCCGCGCCTCCATGGCCCGCGTCGCCGCGCCGGCTCCAGTTTCATACCAAGCTCTCGTCGCCTTGACGATACGGACGACCGAAAGCACTACCGGCGCCGTCGGGTCAACGCGAAATTTCGATCCGCTCCCACATTTCGAAAAACGCCAGAAGTATCGATTGACAGCGCTCGCGACCGAACAAGAATGGCCGCGCCATGAGGCGCGGAAGGTTGCTTGATGGCTTTGCAGGATTCTTCGATCATTCCGGAATGAAAAAATGGGCGCTGCGAGACGATCGCGATCGAAGGCTATCGGGCAATCCGGCTGCATCTGCTGGTGAGGGCGCCGGCGTGGATCGGAAACGTCTGACGATCGTGGCTGCGCTGGGCACCGCCCAGACGCTGGCATGGGGATCGAGCTACTATCTGCCGGCCATCCTGGCCGATCCGATTTCGCGCGAACTTGGAATATCCAGCACCTGGTTCTTCGCCGCTTTCTCGGCATCGCTGGTGATCTCAGGGCTTCTCGGGCCGCGGGTCGGTCGCCAGATCGACCGGGTCGGGGGACGGCGGGTGCTCTGCGCCTCGAACGTCGTTCTTGCAGCGGGCCTCGCGCTGCTGGGCGCGTCCGGTTCGGTGTGGATGATGTCCGCCGCGTGGCTGCTGCTGGGCATCGGCATGGGGCTGGGGCTCTATGACGCCGCGTTCGGCGCGCTGGGGCGGATCTACGGCAGCGATGCGCGCAGCGCGATCACGGGCATCACGCTGATCGCAGGCTTCGCCAGCACGGTCGGCTGGCCGCTGAGTACGCTCGGCCTGGAGACGATCGGATGGCGGGAGACCTGTTACGCCTGGGCGGTCGCCCACGTTGTGGTCGGCCTGCCGCTCAATCTTCTGCTGCCGCGGACCGAAGCCGTCGCAGCCACCGAAGCTGCGGTTGCGAAACCCCACATCCCGATCGATCGGACCATGGTGATGTTATCGTTCGCGTTCGCAGCCGCCTGGACTGTGACGTCGGCGATGGCCGCGCATCTGCCGCGGATCGTGGAGGCGTTCGGCGCAACACCTGCACAGGCGGTGTTTGCCGGGATGATGATCGGGCCGGCGCAAGTTGGTGCCCGCATGCTGGAAGCAAGCCTGCTGCGTCGCGTCCATCCGCTTGTCTCGACGCGGCTCGCCTGTATCACGCATCCGATCGGGGCGTGCGTGATCGGCGTCTTCGGTGGTGGCGCCGCCGCGGCCTTCGCCCTGCTGCACGGTGCGGGCAACGGCATCCTGACCATCGCACGGGGAACGTTGCCGCTCGCGATCTTTGGACCCGAGAACTATGCCTACCGGCTTGGGCTGATCGGCGCGCCGTCCCGGATCTGCCAGGCGCTTGCTCCGTTGGCTTTCGGGCTGCTGATCGAGCCGATGGGGCGGATGGTGGTCGCGGTGTCGGCAGGGCTCAGCCTGGCCGCGCTGGTCGCCCTCATGCTGTTGCCGCGATCGCGTTCAGCAGCGGTATGCGCTTTGGACGCAACGCCCCAGCATCGCAAAGCGCGATAGCTGGTAGATGGATCTTCATCTACCTCTTGCACGCGACATCGGCTATCACGCGATGCTTGCACTCGGCTCAAGGCATTCACATGGCTCGGGCTCGAAATGCCCGCAACCATGATCGCACAGGAGCAGTCGATGCGCTTGCCCGCCGTCCTCTTCGTTGTCTCACTTGCCGCGAGCCCCGTGACGGCGGAAGAGCTGTCTGGAACCCTTCAGAAGGTCAAGGAAACAAAGAAGATCACACTTGGCTATCAAGAGGCCTCCGTTCCCTTCAGCTATCTCGACGACAATCAGCGGCCGATCGGCTTCGCGCTCGATATCTGTCTCAAGATCGTCGACGCCGTGAAGAAGGACCTCGGCATATCAGACATCGCGGTCGACTATCTGCCGGTGACGTCGTCCAATCGCATTCCCCTGATGGTCAACGGCACGATCGACCTGCATTGCTCGGCGACCACCAACAGCGCCGATCGCCAGAAGCAGGTCACCTTCACCAACACGCATTTCCTGAGCGCGACGCGATTTGCCGCCAAGAAGTCGCACAACATCAACTCGATCGACGACCTGAAGGGAAAGGCCGTCACGGCGGTGGCCGGCTCGGTCAACCTAGCGCAGCTCATCAAGGTCAATGCCGAGCGCAAGCTGGGCGTCAACATTCTGCCCGCGAAGGACCAGGCCGAGGCGTTCCTGCTGCTGGAGACCGATCGCGTGCAGGCCTATGTGCTCGACGACGTGCAGCTCGCAGTGGCGATCGCGCGGTCGAAGGAGCCGGCCGCCTACATGATCAGCACCGAGACGTTCTCGAAGCCCGAGCCCTACGGGATCATGCTGCGCAGGGAGGACGCGCCGTTCAAGGCCCTGGCCGACCGCGCCACCGCCGAGCTCTACCGGAGCCCGGAGATCGAGGTCCTGTACAAGCGGTGGCTGGAATCGCCGACCCCTCCGAACGGGATCAACTATAACGTTCCGATGTCGCCGGCGCTCCGCAAAGCGTTCGCCAATCCCAGCTCGAGCTTCGATCCGGACGTCTACGCCGACGCCAAATAGTGCCAACGAGCGTGAACGCCAGTGTTTACCTTTCCTAAGGCAGAGGTGAACCTCCGTTGCCGCTAGAGCTCGAGCCAATCCGATCACGCCTTAGTTGCCCGCCTGCGCGATGGCGGGTCCAGGCGCATCGGGGAAGGTCTGCTCCCAGCCGCCGCCGAGTGCCTTGAACAGCGTGACGAGGTTGAGCGACACATTGGTGGTGCTGGTGGCGTATTGCTGCTCGTTCTGCAGCAGGCTGCGCTCGGCATCGAGCACGCTCAGGAAGTCGGTGACGCCATCATTGTAGCGCGAGCGTGCGAGATCGAGCGCCGCGCGGGTGTGATCGAGCTGGGCGCGCAATCGTGTCCTGCGGGTCTGCTCGAGCCGGTGCGCAGCCATCGCATTGACGACCTCGTGCCAGGCCTGCAGTACGGTCTTGTGGTAGGTGATCGCAGCTTCCGCCTGCTGGGCGTCGCTGAGCTCGAGCATGCTCGCAAGCCGCGCGCCGTCGAAGATCGGCAGCGTCACGCTGGGTCCCGCCATGTATTGCAGGGACGATGCCTTGAACAGATTGCTGAACTCGAGCGAATCCAGACCGACCGTGCCGTTGAGCTGAAACTTGGGATAGAAGTTGGCGACGGCGACGCCGATATTGGCTGTCGCGACGTGAAGTTGATCCTCCGCGATGCGGATGTCGGGGCGGCGGCGGGCCAGCTCGGACGGAATGCCTAAGGGAATGCGGGGCGGCGAGCGCGGGATCGCGCGCCGCGGCGCCAGTTCGGAATTCAGCGTCGACGGCGGCAGGTCGAGCAGCAGCGCGATGGCGTTCATGTACTGGATCTGCTGCTGGTGCAGGTTCGGCAGTTGCGCGCGGATGCCTTCGACCTGGGCGGCGGCGTTTTCGGTATCGAGGCCGGAGCGCACGCCCTTCTGCTGAAGCTGCTGGGCGAGCTGTAGCACTTCGCGGTCGACCTTGAGATTGTTCTCGGCGATCCGGATCTGCTCCTGCACGCCGCGAAGCTGGATATAGTCGCTGGCGAGCTCGGCGAGCACCGACACCAGCGCATCGCGCCGGCGGTCTTCCGCCTGGTCGACTTGCGCGTCGGCGGCTTCGATCTGCCGCCGCACGTGGCCCCACAGATCGAGCTCCCACGACATGTCGAGGCCGACATTGTATTCGTTGATCGGCTGGATGTTGATGCCGCCGGACCCCGGCGGCAGCAACGGCGTGAGCAGGCTGACGATGCCGTTCTTGCTATAAAGCTCGCGCTGGTATTTTGCGTCGCCGTTGATGCTCGGGAATTGGGCGGAGGCGGTCGCGCTGCGCTGATAGCGGCTCTCGGCAATCCTGATGGTGGCGGTGCGCACGTCGAGATTGGCCTCGGCGACCCGGCTCTCCAGGTTGATCAGCACGGGATCGCCGAACACCTTCCACCAGGTCGGATCGGTCGGCTTCGGCAGATGGGTGTCGGAAAACGCCCGGCCCGCAAACGTCTTGTGGTCGGGCAGGTGGGAATCCGGCTGGACGAAGTCGGGCCCGACGGTGCAGCCGGCAAGGATCGCAGCCGTCGCAAGACACAGCGCGAATGTGTGGATCGGTCGCGACATCAGTGGCCACCCTCCGGTCTCATACCGCCGATCTTCGCCGAGAGCAGGAAGCAGAAGGGAACGACGGCGAAAGCGACGATCGCACAGTAGAAGAACACGTCCGCATAGGCGAGGACGGCGACCTGGGTTCTCATCACCTGATAGACATGCCCGACGGCCGTGTCATGCGCCGTGGCTCCGGCGCGGCCCATCGCCCTGAGCGACTGCTCATACTGCGCCACCAGCGCCTGATAGGGTTGATGAAACGGTGTCGCCCATTCCGACAAATAGCTTTGACGGACTTGCGAGCGCTGCGTGACCTGCGAGGTGGCGAGCGAAATACCGATCGAGCCGAACACGTTGCGGAACATGGCGAACAGCGCCGAGCCGTCGCCGTTGAGCTCCCGCGGCAGCGTCATGTAGGCCACGGTGCTGATCGGAACGAACAGGAAGGCCAGCGCGGACGACTGGAACGTGCGCATCATGACAAGGGTCTTGAAATCGATGTTTGGAACCAGCGTGGTCGCATACAACAGGGCGCAGCCCATGACGGTGAAGCCAAGCGCGATGACATATCGCGTTTGCATCACCGTCATCAGCCGTCCGATGATCGGGATCAGCAGAATCACCGCGACGCCGCCCGGAGACAGGATGAGGCCGGCCCAGGTCGGGGTGTACATCAGCACGATCTGCGCGAATTGCGGGATGATGACGGCGCTGGCGTATAAGATGGCGCCGGTGGCGCCGATCATGACGCAGCCGCCGGCGAAATTCTTGTCCTTGAACACGGACAGGTCGACGATCGGCTTCTTTGCGATCAGGAGCCAGCCGATCGCACCCGATATTCCGAGGAAGGCGAGCAGCGCCATCAGGCGGATGAAGCCGGAGTTGAACCAGTCGGCGTCCTCGCCGCGATCCATCATGATCTGCAGCGAGCCGAGGCCGATCGCGATCAGGCCGAGCCCGATGTAGTCGATGCCGCGGCTCCTGCGGTTCTTCTCCCACGGGGGATCCTCGACCATGACCGAGACGAAGAAGGTGGCGATCATCCCCACCGGGATATTGATGAAGAAGATCCAGCGCCACGTCGCCTGATCGGTGATGTACCCGCCCAATGTCGGGCCGAGGATCGGAGCGACGACGGTCGCGATCGCCGCCACGCCGAAGGCGGCGCCGCGCTTGGCGGGCGGGAAGGTGTCGAGGATGATGGACTGTTGGTTCGGCTGCAGGCCGCCGCCGAAGAAACCCTGCAACAGGCGGAATACGATGAGCTGGGCCAGGCTCTGCGCGATCCCGCACAGGAACGAGCAGACCGTGAACATCGCGATGCAGATGATGAAGTAGCGCTTGCGGCCGAACAGATCACCGAGCCATCCGGAGATCGTCAACACGATGCCGTTGGCGACGAGATAGGAGGTGAGGGCCCAAGTGGCCTCGTCGTTGCTGGAGGACAGGCTGCCCGCAATGTGCGGCAGCGCGACGTTGACGATCGTGGTGTCGAGAATCTCCATGAAGGCGGCAAGCGTCACCACCACGGCGATCAGCCAGGGATTATAGGACGGCCTCCAGTCCTCATGATGGTCGACGCTCTCGCTCATCGCACCGTAACCGTCGGTATCACCGAAATTCCGAGCGGCAGGGGAATGTTCGGGTCAAGGCCCTTGTCGATTACGATCTTGACGGGCACGCGCTGCACGATCTTGATGAAGTTGCCGGTGGCGTTCTCGGGCGGGAACGCGGTGAACTTGGATCCGGAGCCGAGCTGGATGCTGTCGACATGGCCTTCGAGCTTGAGGCTCGGATAAGCGTCGACCTTGATGGTGACGTGCTGGCCGGGCCGCATGTCGGCGAGCTGGCTTTCCTTGAAGTTCGCGGTGATCCAGACCTCGGGCGCGACGATGGAAAAGAGCTGCTGTCCGGGCGCGACGTAATTGCCCTTTTCGACGTTGCGCTTGGTGATCCAGCCGTCTTGCGGTGCGACCACCGTTGTCCAGGAGAGATTCAGATCGGCCTGATCGAGCCGCGACTGCGCCTGTTCAACCTGGCCCTTGAGCTGGCCGACCTGGGCATCCGTCTCGCCGATCCGTTGCGGCACGGGCGAGTTCTGCGTGACCTGGGCTTCCGATAGCGCGACCTGGGCTTCGGCCTGCTTCAGCGCCGCGGCCGCGGCGTCGACTTCCTGCTGCGACGTCGCAGCCTTCGGCAGCGCCCGCTGTCGCTCGAAATCGGCGCGTGCCTTCGCGCGCGCAGCCTTGGCGTTCTCGAGTTGCGCATTGGCCTGCTCGAGCAAAGCGGGGAAATTCTTCTTGGCGATCTCCAGCCCGTACTGCTGGCCGCGATATTGCGCCTGTGCGGTTGCCAGCGCGCCTTCGGCCTGTTCGCGGTCGATCCGGTACTGCCGCGGATCGATGTGGATCAGCGGCTGCCCCTGCTTGACGAACTGGTTGTCGGTCACGTCGAGCGACACCACGACGCCAGACACTTGCGGCGCGATGGTGATCGCGCGCCCATCGGTGTAGGCGTCGTCGGTGCTCTCGATGTTGCGGGTGGATAACCAGTAGTAGATGGCACCGATGACGAGCAGTGCCAGAACGATGCCACCGACGATGAATACGGTCGGGCGCCGCTTCGCCCTCGCTTCGTCGTCTTGGTCGGTCTTTCCGGAGTCGTCCTTTTGTGCAGCATTGGCAGGGACAGGCTCGGATTGCTGCGCCTTCTTTGCCGGCTGCTCCTTCGGTGGGGCATCATCCTGCAACTGGTCGACGGACATCGCACGCGACTCCCGACAAGGCGGAGCTATTGTTGTTCCGGCTCCGGCCCA
The DNA here is from genome assembly GCF_045571475.1 of Bradyrhizobium sp. ORS 86. Classification (NCBI taxonomy): domain Bacteria; kingdom Pseudomonadati; phylum Pseudomonadota; class Alphaproteobacteria; order Hyphomicrobiales; family Nitrobacteraceae; genus Bradyrhizobium; species Bradyrhizobium sp. ORS 86. Next base: position 3,775,207 of record NZ_CP120699.1, read on the forward strand.
ATGGATATATTAACCGTACCGATTAGTTCGCATGTGCACAACACCAGGCAGGAAAGCAAGGCGGAGCCTGTGACATGGCTACACCAGTTCCCTCTCGAAGGGTTCCGCGCGGAGAACGTCGCAAGATGGAGTTAATCGACGTCGCCGAGCGGATGTTCCTTGAGGGCGGATTCGCCGATACCACGATGCAGATGATCGCGGAGGCCGCCGGCGCTTCGAAGGAGACGCTGTACCGGCACTTCTCGAGCAAAGAACTGCTGTTTGCCGGGATCGTCGATCGCAAGGCACGCGAGCTTTCCGGTCCTGAGTCCACGCTGGCGCGCGGCGGCACTCCCGAGGCTGTGCTGTTCGACCTCGGGATCGGGCTGTTGCATTTGGTGCTGCGGGCACCATCGTCGTCCCTGTTCAGGATCCTGGTGGCGGAGGCGCCGCGCGCGCCGGAACTTGGTGATCTCTTCTACAACAGAGGGCCCGGCCGCACCGTGCGGCGGCTCGCGGGCTATCTGGCCGCCGCGACCGAGCGCGGCGAGCTGCGCTGCGAGGACCCGCAAGGCGCGGCGCGGCTGTTTCTCGGCGCTGTGGTGGCGCAATATCATCTGCACCTGCTTGTCCAGCCCAACTGGAAGCGACCGGCGGAACGCGAGATGCGGGCCCACGTCAGATCCGCGGTCGCGATGTTCCTGGCGAAGTACCGCGCCTTGTGACGCGCATCTATCGGCTCTCGCGCGGCGCGTATATCGTGCGCCGCGACAGAAGATCGGCCCGGCAAGGCCGGGTAACGATGCCATGTGGAGAAGCCATGTCAGGACAGTTGCTGTTTTCGCCGATCAGGATCCGCGGCGTAACGCTCAAGAACCGCATCGTGGTGCCGCCGATGCACCAATATTCGGCCGTCAACGGTTTCCCGACTGACTGGCACCTGATGAATGCCGGCAAGTTTGCTGCCGGCGGTGCCGGCCTCGTGATCGTCGAATCGACCAAGGTCGAGCGGCGCGGCTGCGGCACGGTCGGCGATCTCGGGATCTGGGACGACAAGTTCATTGCCCCGCTCAACCGTCTCGTCAGCTTCATCAAGCAGCAGAACGCGGTGGCCGGCATCCAGCTTGGACATTCCGGCCGCAAGGCTCGCGCCACGCGCCCGTGGGAGGGCGATCGTCCGCTCGAGCGCACGCCCGACATCGAGGATTGGGACGCCTGGACCCCGGTGGCGCCGAGTGCGATCGCACATAGCGAGCGCTGGCCGGTGCCGCGGGCGCTCGAAACGCGCGAGGTGAAAGACCTCGTGCAGGCCTGGGGGCAGGCGGCGCGGCGCGCCAACGCGGCCGGCTTCGACGTGCTGGAGCTGCACGGCGCCCACGGCTATCTCGTGCACGAGTTTCTCTCCGAGCGCGCCAACCAGCGCAGTGACCCGTATGGCGGCTCGGAATCGAACCGGATGCGCTTCCTGATCGAGGTGACGGAAGCGGTGCGAGCCCATTGGCCCGATCACAAGCCGTTGTTCGTGCGGCTGTCGGTCGAGGACAATGCGGGCTGGGGACCCGAACAGAGCGCGCGGCTGGCGAAAATCCTCAAAGCGAAGGGCGTCGACGTGATCGACTGCTCCTCGGGCGGGATCACCGAAATGGCGCCGATCCTGGGCAAGGAGATCAAATACAGCTACCAAGTGCCGCTGTCGGAATATGTCAGGCGCCACGCCGATATCATGACCATGGCGGTCGGCCTGATCATCCACGGGGACCAGGCCGAGCAGATCCTGCACGATGAACAAGCAGATTTGATCGCTGTCGGCCGGGAAATCCTGAATAACCCGAACTGGCCGATGGATGCTGCGCTAAAGCTCGGCGTAGAGGGTCCGTTCCGCAACGTGCCCCCGCAGTTTGGCTATTGGCTCGGCACGAGGGCCAAGCGCGGGTTCGGGACGAGACCGTCGACCTGGCAGAACGGGTTGGAGGAGGCTGGCAAGGTACCCTAGAGGAAGCCGCCAGAGGTGAGGGCGTCCTGGGCTAAGGGCGTTCTGGATCATGAGGCGATCACCGCATCCGCATCATTATCCCATCTATTTGTTTGAGCTTGAGCTTTTCGGAGAGCGGCGGTGTGCCTTTCTGATCGAGCTCGAAGACCGTAATGGTCCGGTCAGGTTGCGGCCTTGATCCGACCAAAAAGCCGTTGTGTGGTGCCCCGCCGGGGCGAGGCCGCCGAATGTTGCGAAACATTGCCGGCCATAGCGAAAAGGGATCGCGGATGATGCGCAGGAACGTTGGCTTTTTCCTCGGGACGGTTGCGGGGGCGTGTCTCACCCTTCTCGTGACCTCGCCGCAGGGTGGCGCGCATCTGCTCGGGATCGCCAAGGCCGCCGCACGCTCGGACAACACCTATTCGCAGCTCAATCTGTTCGGTGAGGTCTTCGAGCGGATCAGGACCGACTATGTCGAGAAGCCCGATGACGGCAAGCTCGTCGAGGGCGCGATCAACGGCATGATCTCCTCGCTCGATCCGCACTCCCGCTACATGAACGAGAAGGGCTGGGCGGAGATGCAGGAGACCACGCATGGCGAGTTCGGCGGGCTCGGCATCGAGGTCACGATGGAGGACGGTTTCGTCAAGGTGGTGGCGCCGATCGATGATACGCCGGCCTCGCGTGCCGGCATCATGTCCGGCGACGTCATCACCGCGATCGACGACGAGACGATTCAGGGCATGACGCTCGATCAGGCCGTCAACAAAATGAAGGGTGCGCCGAACAGCTCGATCCGGCTGAAGATCATCCGCAAGGACGCCGACAAGCCGATCGAGGTCGCCATCACCCGCGAGATCATCCGCGTGCGCCCGGTGAAGTATCACACCGAAGGCGGCGACATCGGCTACATCCGCATCACTTCGTTCAACGAGCAGACTGCCGACGGTCTGCGCAAGGCGATCACGGACATCCAGAAGGAGATCCCGCAGGACAAGCTCAATGGCTATGTCGTCGACCTCCGCAACAATCCGGGCGGCCTGCTCGACCAGGCGGTCTCCGTCAGCAGCATGCTGATGCAGCGCGGCGAGGTGGTCTCGACCCGCGGCCGCAATCCGGGGGAGACCCAGCGCTTCACTGCGCATGGCGGCGACCTGACCAAGGGCAAGCCGCTCGTCGTGCTGATCAACGGCGGTTCCGCGTCGGCCTCCGAGATCGTCGCCGGTGCGCTGCACGACCACAAGCGCGCGACGCTGATCGGCACCCGTTCGTTCGGCAAGGGCTCGGTGCAGACGATCATTCCGCTCGGCGCCGGCAACGGCGCGCTGGCGCTGACCACGGCACGCTACTTCACCCCGTCAGGCCATTCGATCCAGGCCCAGGGTATCACGCCCGATATCGAGGTGCTGCAGGACGTGCCCGACGAGTTCAAGACCCGCTCTGAGATCAAGGGCGAGGCCTCGATGCGCGGTCATCTCGCGGCCGAGGGCACCGAGCAAAGCGGCTCGCAGTCCTACGTGCCGCCGGACGAGAAGAACGACAAGGCGCTGAACGCGGCTTTAAAGCAGCTCCGCGTGACCGTGAACGCCGACGCCAAGAACGCCGAGACCAAGACGGCGCAGAAGCGGGCGGTGCCGAACTAGCGCTTCAGGCGCGCCGTATCGCCGAACTGACTGGACGCGTCAGCGCGGGCGATCAGTCGCCCGCGCGATAGTGTCCGGACTTGCCGCCGATCTTCTCGACGAGATGGATGCCCTCGATGTGGACGCCGCGCTCGACGGCCTTGATCATGTCGTAGATCGTCAGGCACGCGACCGACACGGCGGTCAGCGCCTCCATCTCGACGCCGGTCGGCCCGGTCACCTTCACGCTGGCACGGACGATGCAACCCGGCAGTTTGTCGTCGGTCTCGATGTCGATCGTGACCTTGCTCAGCGCCAGCGGATGGCAAAGCGGGATCAACTCCGAGGTCCGCTTCGCCGCCATGATGCCGGCGATCCGCGCGGTGGCTAGCACGTCGCCCTTCTTGGCCTGGCCTGATGCGATCAGGTCGAGGGTGGCCTTGCTCATCACGACGCGGCCTTCGGCGACCGCGGTGCGCTCGGTCGCGGGCTTGGCCGAGACGTCGACCATCCGGGCATCGCCCTTTGCATCGATATGGGTGAGGGCAGGGCCGGACCCTGACGATCTGGCCTTGGATGGCTTCCGTGCCATCGCGTCAGCGCGTGCCGGTTGCGCGCGGCGCCTGCCGCGTCAGCAGCGCGCGCGTCGCCGCGGTGACGTCCTGCTGCCGCATCAGGCTTTCACCGACCAGGAAGGTGGACATGCCGACACGCTCGAGCCGCGCGAGGTCGTCGGGCGTGAAGATGCCGCTCTCGCCGACCATCAACCGCTCGCGCGGAATCAGCGGGGCCAGCGTCTCGCTGGTGGCAAGCGTTGTCTCGAAGGTGCGCAGGTTGCGGTTGTTGACGCCGATCATCGGCGAGCGGAGTTTTAGCGCGCGGTCGAGCTCGGCGCGGTCGTGGATCTCGATCAGCACGTCCATGCCATGTGCGATCGCTGCATCCTCGATATCCCTGGCGGCGGCATCGTCGAGCGCCGCCATGATAATGAGGATGCAGTCGGCGCCGTGGGCGCGGGCTTCCGCCACCTGGTAGGTGTCGAACATGAAGTCCTTGCGCAGCACCGGCAGGCTGGTCGCCGCGCGCGCCGCGACCATGAAGTCGAGATGGCCCTGGAACGACGGCGTATCGGTGAGAACAGACAGGCACGCCGCGCCGCCGGCTTCGTAGGCTTTGGCAAGCACGGGCGGGTCGAAGTCGGCGCGGATCAACCCCTTCGAGGGCGAGGCCTTCTTCACCTCCGCAATCAGCGCATAGTCGCCGGCGGCATGCTTGTTGCGGATCGACCGGACGAAGCCACGCGGCGGCGATGCCACTTTCGCCTGCGCCTCGACCTCGGCGAGCGGGCGCGCCCGCTTGGCGGCGGCGATCTCCTCGCGCTTGTACGCCTCGATCTTGCTCAAGATGTCGGACATCGCACCTGCTCTCAACCGTTCGAAACCGCAACCAGATGTTTGAGCCGCGCGGCGGCGGCGCCGCTGTCGAGCGATTGTGCGCCGATCGCGACACCGTCCTTGAGGTCCTTGGCACGGCCGGCCACGATCAGCGCGGCCGCGGCGTTGAGCAGCGCGACGTCGCGATAGGCGCTCGGCTTGCCGTCGAGCACGCTTGCGAGCGCAACCGCGTTGGCGTCGGCGTCGCCGCCCTTGAGTGCTTCGCCCGGGACGCGCCCGAAGCCGACTTCCTCCGGCGTCACCTCGAAGGTGGTGACCTGACCGTTCTGCAGCGCTGCCACGAAGCTCGGGCCCGTCAGGGTGATTTCATCAAGGCCATCGGAGCCATGCACCACCCAGATCGATTCTGCGCCGAGGTTCTGCAGCACCTGGGCCAACGGCTGGACCCAATGCCGTGAAAACACGCCGACCATCTGACGCTTGACGCCGGCCGGGTTTGACAGCGGTCCTAGCAGATTGAAGATGGTGCGAGTGGCAAGCTCGACGCGGGTCGGGTTGACGTTCTTCATCGCAGGATGATGCGAGGGCGCGAACATGAATCCGATGCCCGCCTCTTTGACGCAACGTCCGACCTGATCGGGCGTCAGATCGATCTTGACCCCAAGCGAGGCCAGCACGTCGGCTGCACCCGAACGCGACGACAGCGCGCGGTTGCCGTGCTTGGCGACCGGGATGCCGGCACCGGCCACGATGAAGGCCGCGCAGGTCGAGACGTTGACCGAGCCGGAGCCGTCGCCGCCGGTGCCGACGATATCGACGGCCTCGGACGGGGCGTTGACCCGCAGCATCTTGCCGCGCATCGCCGTCACCGCGCCGGTGATTTCCTCAACGGTCTCGCCGCGCACCCGCAGCGCCATCAACAGGCCGCCCATCTGCGAGGGCGTGGCTTCGCCCGACATCATGCTGTCGAAGGCGGATGCCGCCTCCTCACGCGTCAGCGTGGCGCCGGTGGCGACTTTTCCGATGATCGATTTCAGGTCGTCCATTCGCTGGCCCAGGTCTCTCGTTGGAGCTTGATCTCCGCGCAGGCGTGTCGTGTGTGCTGCGCGGAGAACCGGCGTCCCGTTTCCGGATCATGCTCAATTATTCGCGCCTGTCACCTGTGCGAAGGCGGCCTCGTTGATGCTCATGCCGATATCGGACTCGATTTTCGTGACGTATTGCGCGACCTGCTCATCGCTCATCGAGCGCCGCACGGCCTCCGAGAGCTGCTTGACCGCATCGGAGGCGAAGTCGACCGGCGGGTCGGTAACGTTGGTGACGCGGAAGACGGTCCACTGGCTGCCGCCGGCGACAGGCGTCTGCGCGCTGCCGTCCTTGGCGGTGCGGAACGCCGCAGTGACCACTGCGGCCGGCACGCCGGGCGGTGTCGCATCGCGGCGGAAGTCGGCGGCGGTCTCGACCTTGACGCCGGCAGCGGCGGCTTCATCGGCGAGCTTGCTGCCGCTGTCCAGCTTCTGGACGATGTCGGTCGCCTTGGCGCGAAGCCGGCTCGAGATCTGGTCCTCGCGCCACTTCGCCTCGACCTGCGGGCGCACCTCGTCGAGGTTGCGCTCGCGTGACGGCGTGATCCCGAGCACGTCGTACCAGACATAGCCGCCTTCGAACTGGATCGGGTCATTGTCGACGCCGACGTCGCTGTTGAAGGCTTGCGAGACCACGTCGAGGCCGTTTGGAATGTTGGGCGCGGGCTGGCCGTTCGGGAGGCGGCCTGAGCGGTCGACCGCGTCAACGGTGACCGGCGTCAATCCGAGCTTCTGCGCGGCCTCGACGACGCTGGCGCCGCCGCCGCGCTCGTCTTCCATCTTGTCGCGCAGCTCGGCGACCTTGGCGCGGGCGCGCTCGGTGGCGATCTCGCTCTTGATCTGTGCGGCGACGTTTTCATAGCTCGGCGTCACGCCGGGCTCGATCTTGCCGATCTTGACCAGCGCCACGCCGAATTGGCCCTGCACGGGCTGGCTGACCTCGCCCGAGGCCATCGAGAAGGCGGCGTTGCCGACCGCCGGATCGAGGATCGCCGACTTCGGCACCAGGCCGAGATTGACGTCGGACAGGTTGAGCTTGCGCTCCTTGGCGACGTCGTCGAACGACGTGCCCGACGTGATGCGGGCGCGCGCGGCCTGCGCTTCCTCGACGTTCGGAAACACGATCTGCGACACCTCGCGCTTCTCCGGCGTGCTGAGCTGGTCGCGGCGCTGCTCGAAGATTTTCTTGGCGTCGTCGTCGGAAACGGTTTCCCACTTGCCGATCGCGCCGGGCGTGATCGCCACGAAGGAAATCTTGCGGTATTCGGGCGCGCGGAACTGGGTCTTGTGCTCCTCGAAGTAGGCGGCGAGCGCTTCGGGAGAGGGCGGATCGATGGTCCCGGCCTGGGCGGCGCCGAGGGTGATGTAGTCGATCGAGCGCTGCTCGTTCTGGAAACGGGTCAGCGCCTCGACCATCGACTTCGGCGGCGCGACTCCGGCCGAGACGGTGCCGGCGATCTGCCGACGCAGGCCGACGTGGCGCTGCTCGGCGATGTAGCGGCCCTCGGTATAGCCGTAGTTGCGGATCTCCGCCTGGAAGCGCTGCGGATCGAACTGACCGTTGAGGCCCTTGAACGTCGGATCGTTGTAGATCGTGCGCAGCACCTCGGCATCGGACTGGTTGAGACCCATGCGGCGCGCTTGCTCATCCAACGCGGCCTCCGCGAGCGTCTGTTGCAGTACCTGACGGTCGATCCCGAAGGCGCGCGCCTGCTCCGGCGTCAACGGACGGCCGAACTGGCGGCCGAGCTGTTGCAGGCGGTCGGTGTAGATCTGGCGGAACTGCTCGGCCGAAATCTCGGTCCCGCCGACCTTAGCCAGCGTCGATTGTCCAAATCCCCTGAAGATGTCGGCAATGCCCCAAATTCCGAAACTGACGATCAAAACGCCCATCACAACGGCCATAATCGTCTTGCCGAGCCAGTTTGATGAGGCTTTCCGCATTCCTCGAAGCATGGGTCCAACTTGTTTTGTAGGAGGGGAACCGGGTCGTGCCCAAGTGGGGAGCTCAAGTCGAAGCTGATGTCCCGCTCTGGGCGTCACCGAATTGAAAAGCCATCATAAAGTGACGGCCGCCCCCCCGCAACCTTGGGCGCGCGGCCGGATTGAAGCGGTCAATCGCCGCGCGGCCGGGGCGAGGCGCTCTCTGGAAGTCCGCCACAGCCTCTGCTAGCGCATGGGGACGCTTGATCGATGGGAATCCTGACATGACCAATGCCATCCGGCCACTGATCGCCGGCAACTGGAAAATGAACGGCCTGAAATCCTCCATGGCCGAGTTCGAGGCTGTCCTGGCCGGAGCCGGCGGCTTGGCGGGAAAGGCCGACCTGCTGGTGTGCCCGCCGGCGACACTGGTCGGGGCCTTTGCCGGGAAGGCGCGTGGCGGAAAGGTCGCCGTCGGTGCCCAGGATTGTCATCCCAAGCCGTCCGGGGCGCACACCGGCGACCTGTCGGCGGAGATGTTTGCGGATCTTGGCGCGGTCGCCATCATTGTCGGCCATTCCGAGCGCCGCGCCGACCATGGCGAAACCGATGCGCTGGTCCGGCAGAAGGCGGAAGCGGCCTGGCGGGCGGGCCTGACAGCGATCGTCTGCATCGGCGAGACGCGGGAGCAGCGCGACGCCGGCAAGACGCTCGATATCTGCGGCACCCAGCTCAAGGGCTCGCTGCCTGACGGATCGACCTCGGCCAATCTGGTGGTGGCCTATGAGCCGGTCTGGGCGATCGGCACTGGCTTGACCCCGACCGCAAGGGATGTCGAGGACGTTCACCGGTTTATTCGCGGCGCGCTCACCGATCGCTTCAAGGGCGAGGGCGAGAAGATTCGGATCCTTTACGGTGGCTCGGTCAAGCCGTCGAATGCCGCGGAGCTGATGGCCGTCGCCGATGTCAACGGCGCGCTGGTCGGCGGCGCCAGCCTGAAAGCGTCCGATTTCCTCGCGATCGCCGCCGGCTGCTGACGGGTTGGCTCCTCAGCCGGTTCGGTGTCATCACCCGCGCATGCGGGTGATCCGGTATTCCAGAGGCCGTAGTGCTTGAGCCGAGGGGGCGCGGCGTACTGGGTCGCCCGGTCAAGCCGGGCGATGACAGCGTTGGATTGAGGATATAGTCCCAACATCTTCTCAGGACGACGGGATTGCCACCGCGCCGATCCGTTTCCAGTAGACCATCGTCCCGGTAAGGCCGCCATGCGGCTTCAGCGCGTAGTCGGGAATGACGCCGGTGAGCTGAAAGCCGAGCTTTTCATAGAGCGGGGCGGCACCGTCCTCGACGGCGGTGTCGAGGACAAGCAGGGTGCGGCCGTGCGCGACCGCAAGCTGTTCGGCGGTGCGCATCAACGCCGTCGCCGCGCCGCGATGGCGATGGCTGACGCGCGTCATCATCTTGGCGATCTCGGCGCGATGCGGCTGGTTCGGCGGTAGCTTCAACACCAGTGTCACGGTGCCGATCAGCACCTCGCCGTCGAATGCACCGAGCACAACGCGTTCGCCGCGTGCCGCTGAGCCAAGCGAATCCTTCCAGAACACACAGGCGTCGTCGAACAGCAGGGGATGCACGAAGCCCACGGAGCCGCCGCTCGCGACGGTCTCGACCAGCAATTCGCCGAGCCCATTGCGTATCTGCGGTGTGTCATCGAGTGGTTTGATGGCAAAGGGCGACATGCTTCAGCTCCGGGCCAGGGCCACCACATAGGTGCAGCCGGCGTTGGTCTCGTTGGCGAAGGTTGTCTCCGCCGGCGGCCCGAAGCCGAGACAGTCGCCGGCGGCGAGCACATGGCGGGCGCCGCCCTCAGTGATGACGAGGCTGCCGCTCAGCACCCAGACCAGTTGGCGGATGTGGGCGTAGGAGGAGGCGGGCAGGGTGACGGCCTGCTCGGGCGGCAATTCGACCCGCACGAGCTCGACCGGGTGGTCCGGGCGGCTGAACACTTGCCGGCGCAAATAGCCGGTTTCCGGATCGCGCCAGATGGCTTGCGCGGCGGCCCGCGACAGACGCTCGCCCTGGCCCTCGGCCCGCAGCATCAGCCCGGCCAGGGTGAGATCGAAGGCGGCGGCGAGTCGCACCAGCACAACGGCGGTCGGACTGACCTCGGCGCGTTCGATCTTGCTGATCGTGGCCTTGGAGACGCTGGAGCGTTCGGCGAGCTCCGCCAGCGACCAGCCGCGGCCGTCGCGCTCGAGCCTGATGCGCTGGGCGAGGCGCTGACTGAGATCGTCTACCAAAGAGTCCATTTGTCTATTATAATAGAAATCGGCGATCCCAATCAAGGGCTGGCCGGGGCGCGGTCGGGGATCGCTTGTGCTCTCTGACACTGCGACTATCTCGGGGGTGACAATGCCCGGTCCAATCGTGTAACAGGGCGCGACTTCACGAAAACCCGTAAAGCCGATAGCGCCGATTGTCCGGCCGCTTCCGGGCTTGTGACGGAAGGCTTGCAATGCAGACTGTTGCTATCGTCATCCACCTCATGATCGTCGCCGTGCTGATCGGCGCCGTGCTGCTGCAGAAATCGGAGGGCGGCGGCCTGGGCATGGGGGGCGGCGCCGGCTTCATGTCGAGCCGTGGCACGGCAAATCTATTGACCCGCACCACGGCCGTCCTCGCGGTCGGCTTCTTCGTGACCAGCCTGTTCCTGTCCTGGTACGCAGGCTATGACCGCAAGCCGAGCTCGATCATCGGCACCGGCGCACCGACGCAGTCGCAGCCGGCCGGCACGCCGTCCGCTCCGCTGAGTGCGCCGACCTCTGGTGGCATCCTCGATTCGCTGAAGAAGGCGGACGAGCAGCAGGGCCAGCAGGCCCCGGCTGGTCCGCAGGCGCCCAAATCGCAGTAGCAGGTCGCAATAAAGCAGGGTGGCCATGCAGGATGACGCTCTGGCGTCCTGCATTAAAAACCCCCATTAGTGCACTGAAATCGCTTCCAATTTAACGTCACCCACAGCCCGGCAGGTTGTTTGTCGGGAGCAGGCGATTCGTTTTGCGAATCGCTGGAGTCGGATTAAAGGTAAAGTCCCATGGCGCGGTACATCTTCATCACCGGCGGCGTGGTTTCTTCGCTCGGAAAGGGTCTGGCATCAGCGGCGCTTGGCGCACTGTTGCAGGCTCGCGGGTACAAGGTCCGCCTCCGCAAGCTTGATCCCTATCTTAACCTCGATCCCGGAACGATGTCGCCGTATCAGCACGGCGAAGTGTTCGTGACCGACGACGGCGCCGAGACCGATCTCGATCTCGGCCACTATGAACGCTTCACCGGGCGGCCGGCTACCAAGGCCGACAACATCACCACCGGGCGGATCTATCAGGACATCATCTCCAAGGAGCGCCGTGGCGACTATCTCGGCGCCACCATCCAGGTGGTCCCGCACGTCACCAACGCGATCAAGGAATTCGTGCTCGACGGCAATGACGGGTACGACTTCGTGCTCGTCGAAATCGGCGGCACGGTCGGCGACATCGAGGGCCTGCCGTTCTTCGAGGCGATCCGCCAGCTCAAGAACGAGTTGCCGCGGGATCACGCGGTCTACATTCACCTGACACTTTTGCCCTACATTCCAAGTGCCGGCGAACTCAAGACAAAGCCGACGCAGCACTCGGTGAAGGAGCTGCGCTCGATCGGCATCCAGCCGGACATCCTGCTGTGCCGCACCGATCGCGAAATCCCGAAGGAGGAGCGGCGCAAGCTCGGCCTGTTCTGCAACGTGCGCGAGAGCGCGGTGATCGAGGCGCGCGACGTCGACAACATCTACGCAGTGCCCGAGGCCTATCACGCCGCCGGCCTCGACGACGAGGTGCTCGCTGCGTTCGGCATCACCGCCAAGGTCCCGCCGGCGCTGCAGAGCTGGAACGTCATCAACGAGCGCATCCGCAATCCGGAAGGCGCGGTGACGATTGCCGTGGTCGGCAAGTACACCGGCATGAAGGATGCCTACAAATCGCTGATCGAGGCGCTCTCGCATGGCGGCATCGCCAACAAGGTGAAGGTGAATCTCGACTGGATCGAGAGCGAAGTGTTCGAGAACGAAGACCCGGCACCGTTCCTCGAGCACGTTAACGGCATCCTGGTGCCCGGCGGCTTCGGCCAGCGCGGCGCCGAGGGCAAGATCCGCGCGGCGCAGTTCGCGCGGGAGCGGGACGTGCCGTATTTCGGCATCTGCTTCGGCATGCAGATGGCCGTGATCGAGGCGGCCCGCAATCTGGTCGGTATCGAGGAGGCCAACTCGACGGAGTTCGGCCCGACCAAGGAGCCGCTGGTCGGTCTGATGACCGAATGGCTGCGGGGCAACGAACTCGAAAAGCGCTCGCAGAGCGGCGATCTCGGTGGCACCATGCGGCTCGGCGCCTATCCCGCGGCGCTGACGCGCGGCAGCCGGGTCTCGCAGGTCTATGGCGGCGCGACCGAGATCTCCGAGCGGCATCGCCATCGCTACGAAGTCAACACTGCCTACAAGAACCGGCTCGAACAGCACGGCCTGCGCTTCTCGGGCATGTCGCCCGACGGCGTGCTGCCGGAGATCGTCGAGTACGAGGATCACCCGTGGTTCATTGGCGTCCAGTTCCATCCCGAACTGAAGTCGCGGCCGTTCGAGCCGCATCCGCTGTTTGCATCCTTCATTCAGGCCGCGCTGGTGCAGAGCCGGCTGATGTAGCCGCCCCTCTGCCCGCCGCTTGCGCCCTGCATCAGACCGACGTGACGCAGTCGCGGTCGGCCTGACGTTTGCTCTCATCCCCTGAAGCACCAGACTTCGTCGTCCGAGTGATGTCGCGGACGACAAACCGCGATTGCGGACGTCGCGTCAGCCGATACACCGCGGCGGGCGGCACGTTGAGCAGCGCGCGATCGACCAGCGTGGCGCGCAGGCCGAGCCGGTCGAGGATCGGCCGCGGCACCGGGCAGCGCATGCCATAGGTGAATTGATAGAACGCGCCGCCGGGCCGCAGATAGCTGAACGCGCCGCTGACGATCGAGATCACCTTGCGCGGCGACATGTTGAGCAGCGGCAGCCCGCTGATGACGGCGCCGACCGGCGCGCCCCGATACAGCCGCTCGGAGGCCAGCCGCGATGCGTCCATCCACAGCACGCGGGTGCCAGGAAAGCGAAGCTGCAGCAGCCGAATGAAATCCGAGCCGTACTCCACCAGTGTGAGATCCTGCTGACGCACGCCGCGCTTCAGCAACTGATAGGTGAACGCGCCGGTCCCCGGCCCAAGCTCCAGGATCGGTCCGGTGTCGGCGGTGATGTCGCGGGTGATCAACTCGGCGAGTGTGGCACCCGACGGCGCGATCGCGCCGACGCGGCTAGGTGCCGCCATCCAGGCCGTGAAGAAGGAGAGGAAATCATGTGACATGGGCATTCCCGGCAATGTGTCGTCGCGCCCCGATTCGATCGCGAGGCGTGATCCGTTTTGCGGGGTCTGCATTGCAACAGCATTGCGTGATGGGCGCGGGGGCGTCACTTCGTGAGCGGAGCCGGTGGCAATGTCAGGCGAAAGCAGGCGCCTCCGGTTGGGCCGTCGAGCACAGAAACATCGCCGCCATGCAGCCGCGCGATCTCGCGCACCATGTTGAGTCCGAGGCCGGCACCGCGATCGAGCGGAGCCAGGCGGTAGAACGGATCGAAGATCAGCGTGCGCTGGTTCGGGGGAATGCCGTTGCCCTCGTCGGTCACCTCAATCGTCGCAGGCTTGGCGACGCGGACGGTGATCGTGCCGCGCCGGCCGCCATGCTGGATCGCATTCTGCACCAGATTGGTCAGCGCGCGCTCCAGCGCGGCGCGGTCGCCGAGCGTCTCGACGCAGTTACCCTCGGTCTCCACCGACAGTTCGTAACCGGCCGCGATCGCAAGCGGCGCGAGGTCGGCTGCGACATTCTGCGCGACCGTAACCAGATCGATGCGGGTAAACGGATCGCGGCACTGGTCGAAGCGCTGGATGTCGAGCAACTGCTCGGCGAGCGTGGCGAGGCGCGCGGCATCCTCGAGCAGCCGCGTCTTCTCGGGACCGGAGGGGAGCGACTCCAGTCGCGTGTTGAGGATCGCGATCGGCGTGCGCAATTCATGCGCAGCATCGGCGACGAAGCGCTGGTGGCGCGAATAGCCGTCGTCGAGCCGCTTGAGCGCGTCGTTGATGGCGGTGACCAGCGGCGCGACTTCGAGCGGCAGGTGGTCCGCCGACAGCCGGCTGCCGCGCTCGCGGAAATCGATCTTGCGTGCCTGGTCCGCTGTGGTGTCAAGCCCCGCAAAGGCGCGCCGCACCACGATCGGTGTCGCCACGAAGGTCGCAGCCGCCATCAGCAGCAGGCCGGGCAGGGCGATGGCCATGAAAGCCAACGCGGTCGCGAGCACCGTCTTGGCGCCGGTCATCGGCCCCTGTGTCGCGGTGAGCACCTGCACCGGGCCGGCGTCGGAATTGACCCGCTTCAACCGCGCCGGCGGCTTGCGCGGATCGTCCTCGAACATCTGCCAGCCGAGCCGTGCCTGGCTGATCTGGTCGAGCGCGTCCCCGATCCGGGCGAATTCGGGCGGCACTGTGCCTTCCGACAACGAATGTCCCTGGCGGTCGCGCACCAGGAACCAGAGGTCGGGCGTGTTCTCACGAAGCTCCTTCAGCTCCGCCGTCGGACGCAGCGCCAGGCCGCCCTGTGCGTCACGCGTGACCGCGCGCTGCACGATGGCGATGACGTGATCCTCGTCGCGCGGAACGACCAGGACCCCGGTCGCGCACAGAGCGGCGATCAGGCAAACGACGAGCATCGTCAGCAGCAGCGCCTGTAGCGTGACCAGGCGCCAGCTCAATTGCGAGCGCAGGCAATAGTGATCGGCTTGTTCGCTCATGACGTCTGTTTCAAGAGATAGCCGACGCCGCGAATGCTGTGGATCTCGACGCCGGCATCGGCGTCGGCAAGCTTTCGTCTGAGCCGCGAGACGTGGGTATCGAGCGCGTTCGACTGGATCGCGTCGTCGAAATTGTAGACGGCTTCTTCCAGCACCGAGCGCAGCACGGTGCGGCCCATGCGCCGCAGCAGTGCCTCGAGCACCAAGAGTTCGCGCCGCGGCAGCTCCAGTGGCCGGCCGCCGACGTTGACCTCGCGATGGCCGGTGTCGAAGGCGATACGGCCGGCCCTGATGATGTCGAGCTGCAGGCTGGCGGGACGGCGCAGCACCGCGCGCAGCCGGGCCAGCAATTCTTCCACCGCGAAGGGTTTGGCCAGGTAGTCGTCGGCGCCGCAGTCGAGACCCGCGACCCGATCGGCGAGTTCGCCGCGCGCGGTCAACACGATGATCGGCACGCCGTCGGCCCGGGCGCGCAGCTTCGGGATCAGCGCCAGCCCGTCGCCGTCGGGAAGCTGGCGGTCGAGCAGCACCGCGCCATGCACGTCGGCGGAAATCGCCTCTTCGGCCTCGGCCAGGGTCGGGACATGGTCGACCACCATGTCGTAGCCCTTCAGCGCCTGCGCCAGCGCCGCAGCCATCTCCGCCTCGTCTTCAACCAGCAATATCCGCATGTCCTCACGATCCAGGTCGGCAACGGCCCCTTCTAGGGCAGGTAACATTGCCGCAGCATTGCGGAAAATGGTCCGCCTGCGGCGGGCAGGGGTGCCATGTTGCCACCCCTCAAGACAGCCGGGAACCCGCTCGCTATAACCGCCCGCTCAACACATCAGGGAGGATCGCCAATGATCTACGAGACCCGCGTCTATCGCTGCCTGCCGGGCCGGCTGCCGGCGCTGCTCAAGCGCTTTGAGACCATCACGCTCAAGCTTTGGGACAAGCATGGCATCAGGCAGGCCGGCTTCTTCACGACGCTGGTCGGCGAATCCAATCAGGAACTGACCTATTTGCTGGCCTGGGAGTCGCTCGCCGAGCGGGAGAAGAAATGGACGGCGTTCCAGAACGACCCGGAATGGATCACGGCGCGCGCGAAGACCGAGGAGGACGGTCAGATCGTGCTCAACATCGTCAACCAGCTCCTGGTGCCGACCGCGTTTTCGGCGGTCAAGTGAGGCGGCGCTGAGCGACCGCGCTGAACTTGTCTGATGCGACCGGATCGCATCGTGGTTCTTGGCAGCGCTAGTTCGCGCAGCCCGACGTCTGATCGCCTGCGCGGACCATCGGTTTGCCGTTGATGAAGACGCCGTGGCTGCCCGAGGTGGCCTTGCCGCCGCAACGCGTGCGGTCGCCGATGACGACGGCCGGCTTGCCATTGATCAGGACGTTGGGGACGCCTTCCACGAGCGGGCCGCCATTGCTGGTGGTGTCGCCGCTGCGCGCGGCCGGCTTGCCGTTGATGGTGACCCCGGCGGCGCCGCTCGTGACCACGCCCGGCTGGCTGCTGCTCTGTGCACAGGCGAGGCCTGAAACCGTGGAAAAGGCCGCAGCGGCAACTACTCCAAGCGATATGCGCATTGATCCCTCATGCCAAGGCTTCCAGGGCAGCGTATAAGGGCGGTTATGGCAGGAATGTGCTGCCGAGAGAACATCAAACCGAGCCCGACCGAGCCCACGGCGCCAGCGCAACCCCGTTAATCGCGCAAGACGGCTTGATCCGTCGCGGGCCAGACTGCATGGTCGCCGGCAAAAGGATGCAGCATTTTGACCAATCAAGTTTCCGCGCAGGGCGCCGCGCCCGTCGTTGCCGTTGGGTCGGTCCGGTTCGGCAATGCACTGCCATTACAAATCATCGCCGGGCCCTGCCAACTCGAGAGCCGGGCGCATGCGCTCGAAGTTGCCGCTGCGCTGAAGGAGATCGCTGCGAGGCTCGGAATCGGGCTGGTCTACAAGACCTCGTTCGACAAGGCCAACCGCACCAGCGCGTCCGCCGCGCGCGGCGTCGGGCTTAAGCAGGCGCTGCCGATCTTCGCCGAGATCCGCGCCTCGCTCGGGCTGCCTGTGCTCACCGACGTGCATGAGCCGGGCCAATGCGCCGACGTGGCGCAGGCGGTCGATGTGCTGCAGATCCCGGCCTTCCTGTGCCGGCAGACCGATCTGCTGCTGGCGGCGGCCGCGACCGGCAAGGTCGTCAACGTCAAGAAGGGCCAGTTCCTGGCGCCGTGGGACATGGCGAACGTGGTCAGCAAGATCACCGGCGCCGGCAATGCCAATGTGCTCGTCACCGAGCGCGGCGCCTCGTTCGGCTACAACACGCTGGTCTCCGACATGCGCGCGGTGCCGATCCTAGCGCGCACCACCGGCGCGCCCGTGATCTTCGATGCCACCCATTCGGTGCAGCAGCCGGGCGGGAAGGGCACCTCGTCGGGTGGCGAGCGCGAATTCGTGCCGGTGCTGGCACGCGCGGCGGTTGCCGTCGGCGTTGCCGGCGTGTTCATCGAAACACATCCGGACCCGGATCACGCACCGTCCGACGGCCCGAACATGGTGCCGCTGCGCGATTTCGAATCGCTCGTCAAACGACTGATGGCCTTCGACACGCTGGCGAAGTCGACTGCCTGACCGGGCGGATGCAGAGGTGACCGCAACGAGCGGCATGCCGCCGGTCCTCAATGTCATCACGCTGGCGACGTTCGCTGCGAGCCTGTCGGTGCGCGCGCTCGATCCGGTTCTGCCGCATGTGGCCGAGGACTTCGACGTGAGCATCGCGACCGCCGCGAGCTTCGCTGCGGTGTTCGCCTTCACCTTTGCGATCGTGCAGCCGGCGATCGGCGCCGCCGCGGACCTGTTCGGCAAGGCGCGGCTGATGACGATTTGCCTGATGCTGCTCGGGCTCGCCAACGTCCTCGGCGCACTCTCGACGTCGTTTCCGATCCTGTTCATCACCCGTGTGCTGGCCGGTATCGGTTCGGGCGGCGTGTTTCCGGTGGCGCTGTCGCTGACCAGCGATCTCGTCGGGCCCGACAAGCGGCAGATCGCGATCGGGCGGACGCTCGCGGGTTCGATGACCGGCAATCTGCTCGGTGCAACGGCCTCAGGGTTGATCGGCGACTTGCTGGGCTGGCGCGGCGTGCTCGCCGTGCTCGGCGGTCTCGTGATCATCGTCGCGCTTGCGGTGGCCGCGGGCTTTCGCGGCGCCGCGCTGAGCCATGCGCCGCGATCGAGCCTCACGGCGCTGCGCCATGGCTACCGCACCATCTTCACCAACCCCAACGCGCGCTTCTGCTATTCGGCGGTCTTTATTGAAGGTTGCTGCGTGCTCGGGCTGTTTCCTTTCATCGCCTCGTTCCTGTTCCAGCTCGGCGAAACCTCGCTGTCGATTGCCGGTATCGTCATTGCCGGCTTCGCGATCGGCGGCCTATTCTACACGCTGACGGTGTCGCGCCTGCTGCCGCGGCTCGGCGTCAGGGGAATGATGGTGGTCGGCGCCACGCTGGTCGGTTTGCAGCTTGTCTTCGTCGCGTTCGGACCAGGCTGGAAGCTGCAAATGCTCGGCCTCGTGGTGATGGGCTGGGGCTTCTACATGATCCATGGCTGCCTGCAGGTGTTCGCCAGCGAGTTGTCGGTCGAGGCGCGCGCCACGGCGCTGTCGCTGCATTCGTTCTTTTTCTTCATGGGGCAGACCGTCGGGCCGATCGCCTACGGGTTTGGCCTGCAGCATGCCGGCAAGACGCCGACGCTGGTCGCGGCGGCGACGGTGATGGTTGTGCTCGGCTTTGTCTGTGCGAGATTTCTGCGGCAGCGCGCGCCCGCCGACGCGTATGGGACGATTGAAGAATAGTCATGGGCTGGCTTGCATTTCTAGGCAGACAGGGGGCAACCGGCATGAGCGTCTCGCTCCTGATCTCCGCCGCGCTGCCACTCTTCGTTCCCGGAGCTGGCACGGCTTTGCGGCCGGGCCTTCCCGCCATGATCATGGTCTTTCTGGTCAACGCGTTCGCGCGGATCGACGTCGGCGACGCGCGACAAATTCTGGCTCGACCCGCCAAGCTCCTGTGCGGCCTGGTGTGGGTGGTCCTGGTCATCCCGACCCTGGTCTGGGCGGCGCTTTCGGTGGTGGGGCGGGAGAACCTCGACCCGGGGCTCGTGCTGGCGCTGAGCCTTCAGGCTGCTGCCGCACCAATCATGGCGACGCCTGCGGTGGCGATGGTGCTCGAGATGAACGTGACGTTCTCGGTGCTGCTACTTTTGGCCACTATGATCATCCAGCCGTTCACGGCGCCATTGGTCGCGCCGTGGGTGGCCGGATCAGCCATTGAGGTGGACGGCCTTTTGCTGGGACGCAATTTGCTGCTCATGATTGGCGGATCGGTGATGATCTCGGCCGTCATACGACGAGTAGTCGGCCTGGCAACGCTCGAGAAGTATCGGTTTGAGACCAGCGGCGCCAATCTGATCGTGTTCACGCTCTTTGGTCTCACAATGTTTGACGGAGTTGTCGTTCGAGCCTTCACGGACCCTTGGCTCGTCGCCGGCCTCTCGGCCACAGCGTTCCTGATCGCTCTGGGCAGCATTGCAGCCGCCTTCATCGTTCTTCGCGCTTTTGGCCGCGACGACGCGTTCATCACGGGATTCGCGGCAGGACATCGCAACGTCGGACTGATGGCCGCCGCACAATCAGGTTCGCTGCCCGACATGACCTGGTTGTATTTCGCGCTGGTCCAGCTTCCGATCTATCTGACGCCGCAGATCGTCCGTCTGATTGCCCGCTTCGGGCGTCGCCTCGCGCGGCTGCGTGGTTGAAGCCCTCGTTTGTTGCGGATCGGGCTAGCCGCGTCCGCGGTAGGGCGCGACACCCTGATCGGGAACCCAAAGGCCTTTCGGCAATCGCCCGGTCTGGAAGAACACATCGATCGGGATGCCGCCGCGTGGATACCAGTAGCCGCCAATGCGCAGCCATTTCGGCTTGATCTCGTCTGCGATCCGGCGGCCGATCATGACGGTGCAATCTTCATGGAACGCGCCATGGTTGCGGAAACTTGCGGCGTAGAGTTTCAGCGATTTGGATTCGAGCAGCCAGCGTCCCGGCGCGAAGTCGATCACCAAATGTGCGAAATCCGGCTGTCCCGTCACCGGGCAGATCGAGGTAAATTCGGGGATGGTGAAGCGTACCAGATAATCGGTACCAGCCTGGGGGTTGGGAACGCGATCGAGCTTCGCCTTCTCCGGCGCGTCGGGCCATTCCACCGCACGGCCGAGTTGCAGGTCGGGGGAGGTGGTTGATTTGCTGGGCTTCTTCGCCATTAGGGTCTCCGTTTGGCTCTCATAGAGCATGATCCGAAAAAGTGGAAATCGGTTTTTCTGCAAATCAACCCCATGCAAAGGACGGCAATGGCGGAGCAGTCACCCGGCCTTTTCCCCCTCGATGCATTGCGCTAGAAGCAGCGCCATCCGACCCCTCACTGCCATAAGAGGTTCACATGACTGCCATCATCGACATCATCGGCCGCGAAATCCTTGATAGCCGCGGAAATCCCACGGTCGAGGTCGATGTGGTGCTCGAGGACGGGTCGATCGGCCGCGCCGCGGTGCCGTCCGGCGCCTCCACTGGTGCGCATGAGGCGGTGGAACTGCGCGATGGCGACAAATCGCGCTATCTCGGCAAGGGCGTGCAGAAGGCCGTTGAGGCCGTCAACGGCGAGATCTTCGAGGCGCTGAGCGATTGCGCCGTCGAAGACCAGGTCGCGATCGACCAAGTCATGATCGATCTCGACGGCACGCCGAACAAGAGCCGATTGGGTGCCAATGCCATCCTCGGTGTGTCGCTCGCCTGCGCGAAGGCTGCGGCCGAAGCCCACGATATGCCGCTCTATCGCTACGTCGGCGGCACTTCGGCGCGGACGCTGCCGGTCCCGATGATGAACATCATCAATGGCGGCGTGCACGCCGACAATCCGATCGACTTCCAAGAGTTCATGATCCTTCCGGTCGGCGCCGGGACCTTCGCCGAGGCGCTGCGCTGCGGCTCGGAAATCTTCCATACGCTGCGTGCCGAACTGAAGAAGGCCGGCCACAACACCAATGTGGGCGACGAGGGCGGTTTCGCACCGAACCTGCCGACCGCCGATGCCGCGCTCGACTTCATCATGAACGCGATCGGCAAGGCCGGCTACAAGGCGGGCAACGACGTCATGCTGGGCCTCGACTGCGCCTCCACCGAATTCTTCAAGGAAGGCTCTTACGTCTATGGCGGCGAGAACAAGACTCGCTCGCGTTCGGAGCAGGTCAAATACCTCGCCGATCTCGTCGGCCGCTATCCGATCGTCACCATCGAGGACGGCATGTCCGAGGATGACATGGACGGCTGGAAGGAATTGACCGACGCCATCGGCAAGAAGTGCCAGCTCGTTGGCGACGATCTGTTCGTCACCAACGTGACGCGCCTTGCCGACGGCATCAAGAACGGACGCGGCAATTCGATCCTGATCAAGGTCAACCAGATCGGCACGCTCACCGAGACGCTGGCCGCCGTCGAGCTCGCCCACAAATACGGCTATACGTCGGTGATGTCGCACCGCTCCGGCGAGACGGAAGATTCCACCATTGCCGATCTCGCGGTCGCCACCAATTGCGGGCAGATCAAGACCGGTTCGCTGGCCCGTTCAGATCGCACCGCCAAGTACAACCAGTTGCTGCGCATCGAGCAGCAGCTCGGCCCGCAGGCGAAATATGCCGGCAGGTCGGCCTTGAAGGCGCTCGCTTAGCGCCCCAACTGATCCAAACTTGAACAAACACAAAAAGGGGAGGTCGGGATGAGTGACGGTAAAAGCGGTCTGCAATTGCGCTCGCTGCTCAAGCGGAACGGTGAGCTTGAACTATCGCTCGTGAACGTCCCGACCCCCGAGCCGGGCCCCGACGAGGTCGTGGTCCGCGTCGAGGCGACGCCGATCAATCCGTCCGACCTTGGCCTCCTGATCGGCCCAGCCGACATGTCGACCGCGAAAGTCTCTGGTACTCGTGAGCTGCCGGTGGTGACGGCCCGGGTTCCCGAGGCGGCGATGGGCGCCATGGCGGCGCGGCTCGACGACTCCATGCCTGTCGGTAATGAGGGCGCCGGTGTGGTGATCCGGACCGGGTCTTCAGACAGCGCCAAGGCGCTGATGGGGCGCACGGTCGCGATGATCGGCGGCGCGATGTATGCGCAATACCGCACGCTGCGGGTCAACGAATGCCTGCCACTGCCCGATGGCACCACCGCGGCCGAAGGCGCATCCTGCTTCGTCAATCCGCTGACCGCGCTCGGGATGACCGAGACCATGCGGCGCGAGGGGCACAAGGCGCTGGTGCACACGGCGGCGGCATCCAATCTCGGCCAGATGCTCAACAAGATCTGCCTCGAGGACGGGATTGGTCTCGTCAACATCGTGCGCAGCAAGGAGCAGGCCGACATCCTGCACAAGATCGGTGCGAAGCACGTCGTCGATTCCACCGCGCCGGGCTTCACCGACGATCTCACCAACGCGCTGGTCGAGACCGGCGCGACCATCGCCTTCGATGCGATCGGCGGCGGCAAGCTCGCAGGCCAGATCCTGGTCGCGATGGAGGCCGCCATCAACAGGAGCGCAAAGGCCTACAGCCGTTATGGATCCAGCGTGCACAAGCAGGTCTACGTCTATGGCAGCCTCGACACCCGGTCGATCGAACTGCCGCGCGGCTTCGGCATGGCCTGGGGCGTCGGTGGCTGGCTGCTGTTCCCGTTCCTGATGAAGATCGGACCGGAGGCGGGCAACAAGCTGCGCCAGCGCGTGCTGGCGGAATTGAAGACCACCTTCGCCAGCCACTACACCAAGGTGGTGTCGCTGCAGGAGGCCTTGCAACTCGACAACATCGCCGTTTACGGCAAGCGCGCCACCGGCGAGAAATTCCTGATCAATCCGAACAAGGCGATGTAAAGCGACAGGTCACTCGCGCTCGAACGCGAGACTGCTGGAGCGCCTGTGACGCTCCAGGGCGTGGCCGATCAACACATCCATGAGCGCGGACTGCGGCAGTCCGCTCGCTTCCCACAGCCGTGGATACATGCTGATGTTGGTGAAGCCGGGAAGGGTGTTCGCCTCGTTCACGAATGCCTGCTCGCCGTGCAGGAAGAAATCGATCCGCGCCATTCCTTCGCAACCCAGCACGCGAAACGTTCTGATGGCGAGCTCCCGGATGCGATCTGCGACCGGCGACGGAACTTCGGCCGGCACCTGCAGCAAGGCGCCATCCGCGTCGAGATACTTCGCGTCGTAAGAATAGAAGCCGTGCTTGTCGGATGGCACGATCTCGCCGAGCTGGGAGGCGCGAACGGCGCCATCGGCATGTTCGAGGACCGAGCACTCGACCTCCCGTATCGGCGCGAGGCATCGCTCAATCAGGATCTTGCTGTCGAAGCGAAACGCTAATCTGCAACAGGCGTCGAATTCGGCGGCCGTTCGCGCTCTCGACACCCCGACCGATGAACCCATGTTGGCCGGCTTGACGAACACCTCGGGCGACCCTACGGCAGCGACCGCATCGTCATAGCCGAGCGGGCTTGCCGCCGACATGGCGACGTATGGCACGATCGGCAATCCAGCGTCGCGCATCAGCCGCTTCGCGACATCCTTGTCCATTGCGGCCGCTGATCCCATCACGCGCGAGCCGACATAGGCCACATCGGATAGTTCAAGCGCGCCCTGCACCGTGCCGTCCTCGCCGTTGGGCCCGTGCAGAACCGGGAAGACGACATCGAATGCCGGCAATTCCTGAACCCCAGCCGCATCACCGTCGAGTACGAGCGTGCGGCCTTGTCCTCCCGGCAGCAGGACCAGTCGCGGTCCATCGTCCGGAATGGTCAGCGCACTGCCTCCGGTGCCGATGCCGTTTCCCACGCGGGCGACGATCCAGCGGCCATCCCGGGTGATGCCGACCGCCGTGACGTCATACCGATCCGGATCGAGCGAGCGCAACACGTTGGCCGCGGAGGCCCGCGACACGTCGTGCTCGGCGGAGCGTCCGCCGAACAGGATCGCAACTCGCGTTTTGCGTTCTGCCATCGTCTCGCGCCTCGTCGGTAAGCCGCATCATGCGAGAATGCGCCTTGCAATATATTGGGACGAACATGTCGATAATTTGCCACCGACACGGACTGTCCGCGGATATGCGCTTGGGGGCATTGCCGCGTTGTTTTCACGAGCCGGTCCGCTGCCGACGGGGCGACAATTGCCCCTTGGCTAAACCTGGCGGCTGAGTGATCGTGCAAGCACAAATTCAAAAACGCTGCGTTTCCGGAACTGCACGATCCATGCACTTGCATCTTTATAACCGCACCGGTAGGTGAGGGCCGCCGGTCCCGTTTCACGCGCACAATCCGAGGAAAATGCTATGGCCTATAACATCGTCACCATCGTCGGCAGCCTTCGCAAGGAGGGCTGGTCGCTCAAGATCGCCAACGCGCTGGCCAAGCTCGCGCCTAGCTCGCTGAAGCTGGACGTCACGACGCTCCACGGCATTTCCTTCTTCAATCAGGACCTCGAGGCGGCGCCGCCGGCGGACTGGCTCGCCTTTCGCGAGAAGCTGCAGAAATCGAACGGCGTGCTGTTCGTGACCCCCGAATACAACCGATCGATCCCCGGCGTGCTGAAGAACGCCATCGACGTCGGCTCGCGCCCCTATGGCAAGAGCTCGTTCAACGGCAAGCCGACCGGCATCATCTCCAACTCGCCGGGGCCACTCGGCGGCGTCAGCGCGGCCAAGCACCTGCAGAACATCCTGCCGGGTATCGCAGGACCGATCCTGCAGCAGCCGGAGATCTATCTGAACGGTGTCGGCGACGGCTTCGACGAGAAGGGTGAACTGGTGAAGGAGTCCCTGAAGACCGTGCTGCAGCAGTACCTCACGGCGTATGCGGCCCACGTCGAGGCGCACAACAAATAGGCGCCGGAAACAAGCGGCCGAGTTTGCTCTTAAGTGTCCATTAACATGGCCGCCCCAAGGTGGCGGCCATGGTCTCCCGCACGCGACTCAAATCGATCCTGACCGGGCTCGCCCTCTATACGCTGGCGGCGCTGATGGTCGGCTATTTCGGGGTCAATGCCTATACCGGCAAATACGGCCTGAACGCCCGGCAGGAGCTCGACCAGGAGATCATCGCGCTGACCTCGGAGCTGGCGCGGCTGAAGAAGGAGCGCACGGAGGGTGAGCAGCGGGTGTCGCTGTTGCGCTCGGACCGAGTCGATCCCGACATGCTGGATGAGCGTGCGCGCTTCCAGCTCGACTATGTCAACCCGCACGATCTCGTTCGGATCAACAAGCCGAACTGACGCGCTCTCAAAATTTCAAAATTCGATCGCGCGACATCACAAAAATGTCGTGCCGCGTTGCAGTGCGGCATGGCAACATTCCGTCCGGCGAACGCAATCCTTCCAAGGCGATTTGAGTTGGGTTAGAGAGGGTTCATCGACTTCTCTCATCCGGAATTGCCATGGCCGCACCCAAGAAAAGCGTCGCAAAGGAAGCAGCACAGGACAAGGCAGGCTCTCCGCCCGAATTCACCAAGGAGCAGGAACTCAAGGCGCTGCGCGACATGCTGCTGATCCGGCGCTTCGAGGAGAAAGCCGGCCAGCTTTACGGCATGGGTGCGATCGGAGGCTTCTGCCATCTCTACATCGGCCAGGAAGCGGTCGTGGTCGGCATGCAGATGGCCTTGGAGCTGGGTGACGAGGTCATAACCGGGTACCGGGACCACGGTCACATGCTGGCGACCGGCATGGAAGCCAAGGGTGTGATGGCCGAACTGACCGGACGCCGCGGCGGCTATTCCAAGGGCAAAGGTGGCTCCATGCACATGTTCAGCATGGAGAAGCACTTCTACGGCGGTCACGGCATCGTCGGTGCGCAGGTGTCACTCGGCACTGGGCTCGCGTTCGCCAACCGCTATCGCGGCAATAGCGCCGTCAGCGTGACCTATTTCGGTGACGGCGCGGCTAACCAGGGCCAGGTCTACGAAAGCTTCAACATGGCGGAGCTGTGGAAGCTGCCGGTGATCTACGTCATCGAGAACAACCGCTACGCCATGGGCACCTCGGTGTCGCGCGCGTCGGCGCAGCAGGATTTCTCCAAGCGCGGTGCCTCCTTCAACATCCCCGGCAGGCAGGTCGACGGCATGGACGTTCGTGCGGTGAAGGCTGCCGGTGACGAGGCCGTGGCGTGGTGTCGCGGCGGCAACGGCCCCATCATCCTGGAGATGCAGACCTATCGCTATCGCGGTCATTCGATGTCCGATCCGGCGAAGTACCGCACGCGCGAGGAGGTCGAGAAGGTCCGCCACGACCAGGATCCGATCGAGCAGGTGCGCAACCGTTTGCTGGCCGGTGGCGCGAGCGAGCAGGAGCTCAAGGCGATCGATGCCGAGGTGCGCGAGATCGTCAACCAGGCCGCCGACTTCGCGCAGCACGACCCGGAGCCGGATCCGTCCGAGCTCTACACCGACGTCTACCGCTGATCCCACCGCGCAGAAGAACTTTCAAGACCGATTTCGGAGCTGATATGCCCATTCAAGTGCTGATGCCTGCGCTGTCGCCCACCATGGAGAAGGGCAACCTCGCCAAATGGCTGAAAAAAGAAGGCGAGACCATCAAGTCCGGCGACGTCATCGCCGAGATCGAGACCGACAAGGCGACGATGGAAGTCGAGGCCACCGATGAGGGCACGCTCGGCAAGATCCTGATTCCGGAAGGCACTGCCGACGTCGCGGTGAACACACCGATCGCGACCATTCTGGCCGACGGCGAAAGCGCCGCCGATCTCGCCAAGGCACCGGCCACGCCGGCGCCGCAGCAGAAGGCTGCTGAATCGGCGCCTCCCGCCGAGGCGAAGGCGGAAGCGCCGCAACCGAAGCCCGAGGCGAAGGCGCCGGCCGTGCCCGCCGCCGAGGCGCCGCCGGACCTCGACATCCCCGCCGGCACCGAGATGATTACGCAGACCGTCCGCGAAGCCTTGCGCGACGCGATGGCCGAGGAGATGCGTCGCGATGGCGACGTCTTCATCATGGGCGAGGAGGTCGCGGAATATCAGGGCGCCTACAAGGTGACCCAGGGGCTGTTGCAGGAATTCGGCGCGCGGCGCGTAATCGATACACCGATTACCGAGCATGGCTTCGCCGGCGTCGGCATCGGTGCGGCGATGGCCGGGCTGAAGCCGATCGTCGAATTCATGACCTGGAATTTCGCCATGCAGGCGATGGACCAGATCATCAACTCCGCCGCCAAGACGCTGTATATGTCCGGTGGCCAGATGGGCTGCTCGATTGTGTTCCGCGGGCCGAACGGCGCCGCCGCCCGCGTCGCCGCCCAGCACAGCCAGGATTATGCCGCCTGGTATTCGCAAATCCCGGGCCTCAAGGTGATCGCGCCGTATTCGGCCGCGGACTACAAGGGCCTGCTCAAGGCCGCGATCCGCGATCCCAATCCCGTGATCTTCCTCGAGAACGAGGTGCTCTACGGCCACACTGGCGAGGTGCCGAAACTTCCCGACTTCGTGGTGCCGATCGGCAAGGCGCGAATTGCACGCGCCGGCAAGGACGTCACCATCATCTCGTGGGCGATGGGCATGTCCTACGCGTTGAAGGCCGCCGACGAACTCGCCAAGGAAGGCATCGAGGCCGAGGTCGTTGACCTCCGCACGATCCGTCCGATGGATACTGAAACCATCGTCGCGTCGGTGAAGAAGACCGGCCGGGCCGTGACGGTGGAGGAGGGCTGGCAGCAGAGCGGCGTCGGCGCCGAGGTTGCCGCGCGGATCATGGAGCACGCCTTCGACTATCTGGACGCGCCGGTCGCGCGCGTCTCCGGCAAGGACGTGCCGATGCCCTATGCCGCCAATCTGGAGAAGCTCGCATTGCCTTCCGTCGCCGAGGTGGTCGAGGCCGCCAAGGCCGTCTCCTACCGGTAAGAAGCCGATGGCCGGTCCCCAGGAACAGCCGCTTCCACCCGATGTGATGGGCCGCGACGACGCGATCGAGGTGCTGCGCGCCTTCGTCGTCGACGGCGGCCTGTCGATCGCATTTCAGCGCGCCTTCGAGGAGCCGGACATGTGGGGGCTGATGCTCGTCGACATCGCCCGCCACGCCGCGCGCGCCTATTCGCGCGAGAGCGGATACACCGAGGACGAGGCGCTCGCGCGCATCGTCGAGATGTTTGAAGCCGAAATCGCCCGGCCGACCGACATGGGCAAGACCATGCCGCGGTCGCAACAAGGTCACTGACAATGCCGATCAACATTCTCATGCCCGCGCTGTCGCCCACGATGGAGAAGGGCAACCTCGCCAAGTGGCTCAAGAAGGAGGGCGACAAGGTCAAGTCCGGCGACGTGATCGCGGAGATCGAGACCGACAAGGCGACGATGGAAGTCGAGGCGGTCGACGAAGGCACGATCGCGAAGATCCTGGTGCCCGAGGGGACGCAGGACGTGCCGGTCAACGACGTGATCGCGGTCATGGCTGGCGATGGCGAGGACGTGAAGGCGGCGGCCAGCGCGGGCGCTGCTGCGGGCGGCGGCGCGCCGGCACCGAAGCCGGCCGAGGCGCCGAAGCCCGCGGCGGCCCAACCTGCAGCCACCCCGGCACCGGCGCCGAAACCTGCACCCGCACCCACGCCGGCGCCCCAGGCCGCTGCCGCTCCAGCCGCGCAGGCCAACGGTCACGCCCGGATTTTCTCGTCGCCGTTGGCGCGCCGTCTGGCAAAGGAGGCGGGCATCGATCTCGCCCGCATCACTGGCACCGGCCCGCACGGCCGCGTCATCGCGCGCGACGTCGAGGACGCCAGGTCCGGCAAGGGCCTGAAGGCACCGGCGGCCGCGCCTGGCGCTGCACCCATCATCGCACCGTCGATGTCGGACAAGCAGATCCTGGCGCTGTTCGAGCCGGGCTCCTACGACGTGGTGCCGCATGACGGCATGCGCCGCACCATCGCGCAGCGCCTGACCGCTTCGGTACAGAACGTCCCGCACTTTTATCTCACCATCGACTGCGACATCGGCAAGCTGCTTGCCGCGCGCGAGGAGATCAACGCGGCGGCGCCAAAGGACAAGGAGAAGAAGCCGCTCTACAAGCTCTCGGTCAACGACTTCGTCATCAAGGCGATGGCGGTCGCGCTGCAGAAGATCCCGAACTGCAATGTGAGCTGGACCGAGAGCGGCATGCTCAAGCACAAGCACTCCGACGTCGGCGTCGCGGTGGCGATGCCGGGCGGCCTGATCACGCCGATCATCCGCAAAGCGGAGACCAAGACGCTATCGGCCATCTCTAACGAGATGAAGGATTTTGCGACGCGCGCCCGCGCCCGCAAGCTGAAGCCGGAGGAATATCAGGGCGGCACCACGGCAGTGTCCAACCTCGGCATGTACGGCATCAACCACTTCACGGCGGTGATCAATCCGCCGCACGCGACCATCCTCGCGGTCGGCACTTCGGAGGAGCGCCCGGTCGTGCGCGGCGGCAAGATCGAGATCGCGCACATGATGAGCGTGACGCTGTCCTGCGACCATCGCGCGATCGACGGCGCACTCGGCGCCGAGTTGATCGGCGCGTTCAAGCAGCTCATCGAAAACCCCGTGATGATGATGGTCTGACGAGAAGCAGCCATGTACGTGATGTCAGGTCCGTACGTCCTGCTCGCCGTCATCGCCATTGCGTTGCTCGTCGCGGTTAACCGCGACCTCATATCCACGATCCAGTTCAGGATCATGATCATCGGGACCGGCGTGCTTGCGCTGGTTTGGTCCGTGCTGCTCGGCGCGGTCTGGCAGGAGTACAGGTAATGGCCGATACATCGTTCGACGTCATCATCATCGGCTCCGGGCCAGGGGGCTATGTGACGGCGATCCGCGCCGCGCAGCTCGGCTTCAAGACCGCGATCGTCGAGAAGGCGTATCTCGGCGGCATCTGCCTGAACTGGGGCTGCATCCCGACCAAAGCGCTGCTGCGCTCGGCGGAGATCTTTCACTACATGCAGCACGCCAAGGACTACGGGCTGTCGGCGGAGAAGATCTCCTACGATCCGAAGGCCGTGGTGCAGCGCTCGCGCGGGGTCTCGAAGCGCCTCAACGATGGCGTCGGCTTCCTGATGAAGAAGAACAAGGTCACCGTGATCTGGGGCGATGCCACGATCGATGCGCCCGGCAAGCTCACGGTGAAGAAGTCGGCGGTCGAGGCGCCGAAGGGCGCCAGCGGCGAGGGCACTTATCAAGCCAAGCACATCATCGTAGCGACCGGTGCGCGTCCGCGCGTGCTGCCGGGTCTCGAGCCGGACAAGAAGCTGGTCTGGACCTATTTCGAGGCGATGGTGCCGGAGCGGATGCCGAAGTCACTCCTGGTGGTCGGCTCCGGCGCGATCGGCATCGAGTTCGCCTCGTTCTTCCACACCATGGGCGCGGACGTCACCGTGGTCGAGGTGCTGCCGCAGATCCTGCCGGTCGAGGACGCGGAGATCGCAGGCCTCGCGCGCAAGCGCTTCGAGAAGATGGGAATCAAGATTCTCACCTCGACCAAAGTGACAAAGCTCGAGAAGAAGGCCGATAGCGTGGTCGCGACCATCGATGACGGCAAGGGTCAGCCGCAGATCAAGGAGTTCGAGCGCGTGATCTCCGCGGTCGGCGTGGTCGGCAATATCGAAAATCTCGGGCTGGAGAAGCTCGGCGTCAAGACCGACCGCGGCTGCATCGTGATCGACGGCCTCGGCAAGACCAACATCCCCGGCATCTATGCGATCGGCGACGTCGCGGGTCCGCCGATGCTCGCGCACAAGGCCGAGCATGAGGGCGTGATCTGCATCGAGGCGATCAAGGGCTTGCATCCGCACCCGATGGACAAACTGATGATTCCGGGCTGCACTTACTGCAACCCGCAGGTCGCCTCCGTCGGCCTGACCGAGGCCACGGCCAAAGAGGGCGGCCGCGAAATCCGCGTCGGCCGCTTCCCGTTCGTCGGCAACGGCAAGGCGATCGCACTCGGCGAGGACCAGGGCCTGGTCAAGGTGGTGTTCGACAAGAAGACCGGCCAGCTCTTGGGCGCCCACATGATCGGCGCCGAGGTCACGGAGCTGATCCAGGGCTATGTCGTCGCGATGAACCTGGAGACTACGGAAGAGGAACTGATGCACACCGTGTTCCCGCATCCGACATTGTCCGAAATGATGAAGGAAGCGGTGCTCGACGCCTACGGCCGGGTGCTGAATATTTGACGGGTGGAGCACGGCGGCGCTCCGAAGACCGTGGCAATTCCGTCATCCTGAGGCGCTCGCGAAGCGAGCCTCGAAGGATGCACGGCCCAGATCGAACAGCGGGGCCCGTCGCCCTTCGAGACGGCCGCTTTGGGGCCTCCTCAGGGTGACGGGACCGGCAGCAGTGAACACAAGAGCAAGAAAGAGCGCATCTCGTGAAAGACAACGACAACCTCACCATCGAACGCCCGACCTTCGTCACCCATCTCGAATGCGCGATGGAGGGCGATCATTATCCGGCGGACCAGGTGCACAACCTCTCCAAGGCCGGCAAGCCGCTGTTGGTGCGCTATGACCTCGCGGGCGTGAAGAAGGCGCTGACGAAGGACGCGCTGGCGCAGCGTCCGGCCGACATGTGGCGCTATCGCGAGCTGTTGCCGGTGCGCAAATGCAAGGACATTGTCAGCCTCGGCGAGGTCACGACGCCGCTGATCCGGTTGCCGAAGCTCGGAGCCAGGCTTGGCGGCGGCGAAATCATCGTCAAGGACGAGGGGCGGTTGCCGACAGGATCGTTCAAGGCGCGCGGCCTGGTGATGGCGGTGTCGATGGGCAAGGCGCTCGGCATCAAGCACATGGCGATGCCGACCAACGGCAATGCGGGTGCGGCGCTGGCCGCCTATGCGACCTCTTGCGGGATCAAGACGACGATCTTTTGCCCGGCCGATACACCGGAGGTGAATGTCAGCGAGATCGAGCTGCAGGGCGCGACGGTCTACCGCGTCAACGGCTACATCGACGACTGCGGCAAGATCGTCGGCGAGGGCAAGGCCAAGGTCGGCTGGTTCGATACCTCGACGCTGAAGGAGCCGTATCGGATCGAGGGCAAGAAGACGATGGGGCTCGAACTCGCCGAGCAGCTCGGCTGGGAGGTGCCCGACGTGATCTTCTATCCGACCGGCGGCGGCA
The DNA here is from genome assembly GCF_045571475.1 of Bradyrhizobium sp. ORS 86. Classification (NCBI taxonomy): domain Bacteria; kingdom Pseudomonadati; phylum Pseudomonadota; class Alphaproteobacteria; order Hyphomicrobiales; family Nitrobacteraceae; genus Bradyrhizobium; species Bradyrhizobium sp. ORS 86. The sequence continues at coordinate 3,807,290 of NZ_CP120699.1, forward strand.
CCGGTCTGATCGGCATGTGGAAGGCGTTCGACGAGCTCGAGAAGATCGGTTTCATCGGCGCCAAGCGCCCCCGCATGGTGGCGGTGCAGGCCTCGGGCTGCGCGCCGATGGTGCGCGCCTATGAGGCTGGCACCGAGCATGCGGCGCGCTGGGAGGATGCCCACACCATCGCCTCCGGCATCCGCGTGCCGCAGGCGATCGGCGACTTCCTGATCCTGCGCGCCGTGCGCGAGAGCAAGGGTTTTGCGATTGCCGTCGACGACGACAAGATCTCCGCCGCGCTGAACGAGGTCGCGCGCGAGGAGGGCCTGCTGCTGTGCCCCGAGGGCGCCGCGACTTATGCCGCCTATAAGCAGAGCCTCGCCGACGGCCGTGTGACCAAGAATGACCGCGTGATGCTGTTCAATTGCGCGAGCGGCCTGAAATATCCGTTGCCGCCGGTCACCCGGACGCTGGACCGGCACAAGCCGATCGACTTCTCGCAGTTCTGACGCATCGTCCGAAGGGCCATCTTGTCGAAAGGTGGCCCTTCAAAAATGATAGAACAAACACATCGGGGAGAGGGTGATGCGGAGACTGGTTCTGATTGCGCTGGCGATTCTGGCACTCACCGGCATCGCCTCGGCGGAAAAATATCCCTCGCATCCGATCACCATCGTGGTGCCGTTTGCCGCCGGTGGGCCTTCGGACGCGATGGCGCGCATTCTCGGCGAGCGCATGAAGCAGTCGCTCGGCGAGGTGTTGCTGATCGAGAACGTGACGGGGGCGGGCGGCTCGATCGGCGTCGGCCGCGCAGTGCGCGCGGCGCCGGACGGCTACACCATCTCGTTCGGCCATCTCGGCACCCACGTCGCGAATGGTGCGATCTACAAGCTCGGTTACGACCTCGTCGGCGATCTGGAGCCGGTGGTGCTGCTGCCGAGCAATCCGATGATCATCGTCAGCAAGAACGCCGTGCCGGCGAAATCCCTGAAGGAACTGCTGGAGTGGCTGAAGTCACGGCCGTCGCCACCGACTGCGGGCACCGCGGGCGCCGGCAGCGGCAGCCACATCGCCGGGCTGTATTTCGAGAATGTCTCGGGCATCAAGCTGCAATACGTGCCGTATCGCGGCACCGGACCCGCGCTGAACGACCTCGTCGCAGGCCAGATCGACATCATCGTCGATCAGACCTCGAACTCGATCAACCAGGTCCGCGCCGGCACCATCCGTGCCTATGCGGTGACCGACTCCAAGCGGGTCGAGAACGCACCCGACATTCCGACCGTCGATGAGGCCGGCCTGCCCGGATTGCACATGACGCTGTGGTCGGGACTCTGGGTGCCCAAGGGGACGCCGAAAGAGATCGTCGCCAAGCTCAACGCCGCGGCGGTCGAGGCGATGAACGATCCGGCGGTGAGGAAGCAGCTCGAAAATCTCGGCCTGCAGATGCCGCCGAACGATCAGCTCACGCCGGAGGCGCTCGGCGCCTGGCAAAAGGCGGAGATCGCCAAATGGTGGCCGATGATCAAGGCCGCCAATGTGAAGGTGGATTGAGGCGCGGTCTTTCCACGCGTGGTCCCGACGAAAGCCCTGCTTCGTCGGGACAACTTCGTTGGTTCACTGCGATGGGATTGCCGTATCCGCCGGCGCCGCATTCGTTTCCTGCGTGACAACGCCATCGCCGGTCTTCGCCACCGCGGAGTCGGCGTCTTCGAACCGCGCGCGATAGACGGCGAGGTTCTCCATCACCCGCTGCACGTAGTTGCGCGTCTCCGAAATCGGGATCCGCTCCACCCAGTCGACGGGATCGACGTTGGGGTCGCGCGGGTCGCCGTAGGCTTTGATCCAGTCGCGGACGCGGCCGCGGCCGGCGTTGTAGCCGGCGAAGATCATGATGTGACAGCCGCGATATTCCGACTGCAGCGCGCTCAGCTCGGCGGCGCCCATCTGAGTGTTGTAGACGGGATCGGAGACCATCCGGCCCCAGTCATAGCTGACGCCGAAGCGCTTGGCGGTGTCGCGGCCGGCCTCCGGCGTCACCTGCATCAGCCCGACCGCATTGGCCGACGACTTGTCGCGCTGGTCGAACGCGCTCTCGGTGCGCGCTACCGAGTAGGTCATGCTGCGCCCGATATCAGGTGCGATCGGGCTGTGCTTGGGAATGCCGATGATCGGGAAAGCGTAGTGGTCGAGGGCAAGGCCGCGCGCGAGCGCGATCTTGCCGATCTGCAGCATGGCGCGGGCATCGTTGCGCCGGCCGGTCAGCTCGCCCAGTGCCTGCAGCACATCGACGTCGGAGCTTTGCTCGGCGAGGTCGGCGACGAAGTAGAGCACGACGTCGGGTTCGCCGATCTCGTAAAGCATCTCGGCGGCGCGGACCCGCTCGTCGCCGGCGGCCCGGGCGGCCAGCGCAGTCGGCGAGGGCGCGTGCAGGCGGATGCTGTCGCGCCCGAGCTTTGCAAGCGCAAGCTGACCGTAATAGGCGGTGGGGTAGCGCGCTGCCGCCTCGTAGTCGGCGCGTGCGGCCGTCGTGTCGCCGAGCGCCTCTGCGGCCCGTCCGCGCCAATAGGCGGCGCGTGACAGCACGGTTGGATTGATCTGGCCTTCATCGATCCGCGCGAAATGCGCCGCGGCGGTCTTGGGGTCACCGAGATAGCGCAGCGCGATCCAGCCCAGCATGAAGTGCATGTCGGATCGGTAGTATGGGTTGTCAGGCAGCGCCGCGGGGCGGATCACGTCGTAGGCGGTCTGGAACTTGCCCTGGTCGAGCAGCTTCCGCGCGAGCAGGCGCCGCTCGCGCCACCATTGATCCGTATCCTGCTGTGCCATGGTCTCCGGCGCCGCCGCGATCGTCACGCGGGCCGCGTCGTCGATCCTGTTCTGCGCCATGAGCCACTGGATGCGGCAGAGCGTGTAGCCGAGATCATGGCGGGCATCGGCCGGGACGTCGTCGAGGGCGTCCTCCGCATCCTTCGATTGCGCGCGCACGGCGCCACAGGCTTTCACGATCGCCAGATCGTCGCTGCCGAGCCGTTTCGCGGCGCGCCGGGCGCCGGCCAAGTCCTTGGCGCCGATCCGTTTGTCCATTCGCGCGCGATGGTCGTCGCTTGTCAGTAGATCTTGGAATGCGGCGTAGGCATCGCTTTCGGTGCGATCGGTGAGTTCGTCCGACCGCCAGGCCTCACGGACCAGCCTTGCTGCACCGTCGCGGTCGCCCTCGGCGAGCCGCACGCGCGCGAGTGCGAACTTGCCCTTGGCGCTGATCGGCTGATCGAGTGTGAAACTATGGACCGTCGCAGCGTCGCTGCGCTCCTGCCATAGGCGTGCTTCCGACTGACGGCGCAACTGCGGCATGCTCGGCCAATCCGGATTGGTGGCAATGAACGCAGCATAGCGACTGAAATTCGCCTGAGACTCGGAGTGGCGCAGCAGATACCACTCGACGAGCTTGCGCCCGACCGGGTCGGTGATCCTGGACTGGATGTCTGTTGCGTCGCTGGTTTTACCCCTGCGCGCCGCGAGGATCGCGTCCTTGATCGAGGCAAGATCGCCTGAGAGCTGCGGAGCCGTGGGCTTCTCTGGAGAGGTGGCCTCGTTGCTGTCTGCAGACTTCGACGAGCTGGACTTGGCGTTCGCGGATTTGCGCTTGGCGCCGCCGCGCTTCGCATGCCGGCGCTTGCCGGACGTCGTTTCACGCGCCTCCTTGTCCTGCGACGCGTTGGTGCCATGCACCGTGTCAGCGGCCTTCGAGCTCTTGGCTGGGTGCTGGTGATGCGGCTTCGCGTTCACCTTGATCGGAAGCACGGCGAATACGGCGGCGGTGGCGACGCACGCCAGCGGACGTAGGCAATGGTTCATTCCCTGGTCCCCCCTGCGAAACCATCAGGCACAAACACGCTTCATACGCGGCACGATCGACCGCAGATTATCAGACCCCGATCCACAACCCCTTAAGACTGCCGCAACTCAACAGGGAAAACGCGGCGAAATGTGGAATTTGAAGTACGGAACCTAGGGGAACCCAAAGTTCCATTCTGGTAGAACCGACAGGAGCCTGTGAAGGTCGGTGGAGCGACGCTGGAGGATCCATGACGAGCGAGCGGCGACTGAAAACCATCCTGGACGGCGGCCGCTATTTCGAGGGCCCGCGGTGGCACAACGGTCGGCTCTGGTTCGTCGACTGCATGGCGCGGACGCTGCTCAGCACGAACCCGTCCGGCGAGCGGCAGGAACATGCCGCCGTGACCGACGACACGCCGTGCGGGCTCGGCGTGCTGCCCAACGGCAACATCGTGGTGCTGACGATGTTCAAGAAACGGCTGCTGCGCTTTGCTGACGGCAAGCTCTCGCTCTACGCCGATCTCTCGCAACTCGCGACTGGCACGATCGACGACATGATCATCGACGGCCAGGGCCGAGCCTATGTCGGCGATCTCGGCTTCGATCTGCCGCCGCCGGATGGACGCGGCGCGGTCGGCCGGATCATCCTGGTGATGCCGGATGGCAGCGCGCGCGTCGTCGCCGATGGCTTGCGCTTTCCCAACGGCATTGCCGTCTCGTCCGATCATCGCCGGCTCGTCGTCGCCGAAATGGACGGCGCGTGCCTCGCCGAATACGACGTCGCGCCGGACGGCAGCCTGCGGCTGCGCGGACGGCTGGGCCGCATGAGCGAGCCCGACGGCATCTGTCTCGATCGCGACGGATCGGTCTGGGTCGCTTCCTTCACCGAGGATGCCTTCATCAGGATCGGTCGCGACGGCGCCGAGCGGGAGCGCATTGCCGTCCCCGGTCGTCGCGCGCTCGCTTGTGTGCTCGGCGGGGCCGAGCGGCGAACATTGTTCTGTCTGAGTGCCGCGACCTCGTATGAGGACCTGCGCAAAGGCAAGTCAGCGTCGCGGATCGATGTCGTCGAGGTCGAAACGCCGGGGGACGGTTATCCCTAGGACCAGCATCCGTCACGCGCAAGACGTGCCTGGTTCCCCCGCAGCATCATAAGGACAGGTAATACATGGTTGTTCAGCGGCCACGATTGTGCTGTTGCCGCAACAGCTCCTGAACATTTAACCTTACATTGAGCCGACCCTTGTGCTCGCCGCTTTTTAGCCACACCCCTTCATGAGAGCATGTTCATAAAGTGGATTTCACCAGCGCGCGTGATGACGTCGGGACATTTTTGATCCTTCCGGCGTTTGGGCGTGAGGGGGCTGGGAAACAGGTTTACGCGATGGACGCCAAGACGAACATCAAGGTCAGGCTGCCGAGCCGTCATGTGACGGAAGGGCCCGAACGCGCGCCGCACCGCTCGTATCTCTACGCCATGGGGCTGACGACAGCCCAGATTCATCAACCATTTGTCGGCGTTGCTTCATGTTGGAATGAAGCGGCTCCGTGCAACATCTCGCTGATGCGTCAGGCCCAGGCGGTGAAGAAGGGGGTGGCATCGGCCGGTGGCACGCCGCGGGAATTCTGCACCATCACAGTCACTGACGGCATCGCGATGGGCCATGATGGCATGCGCTCGTCGCTGCCGTCGCGCGAATGCATCGCCGACTCAGTCGAACTCACCGTCCGCGGCCATGCCTATGACGCGCTGGTCGGGCTTGCGGGCTGCGACAAGTCGCTGCCGGGCATGATGATGGCGATGGTGCGGCTGAATGTCCCCTCGATCTTCATCTATGGCGGCTCGATCTTGCCCGGCAACTTCCGCGGGCAGCCGGTGACCGTGCAGGACATGTTCGAGGCGGTCGGCAAGCACTCGGTCGGCGCGATGTCGGATGAGGATCTGGACGAGATCGAGCGGGTAGCGTGCCCTTCGGCCGGCGCCTGCGGCGCCCAGTTCACCGCCAACACCATGGCGACCGTCTCCGAGGCGATCGGCCTGGCCCTCCCGTATTCCGCCGGAGCCCCGGCGCCCTACGAAATCCGCGACTCCTTCTGCGCCGCCGCCGGCGAGAAGGTGATGGAGCTGATCGAGAAAAACATCCGGCCACGCGACATCGTGACCCGGGAATCTCTTGAAAATGCAGCGGCTGTCGTGGCGGCCTCCGGCGGCTCGACCAATGCTGCACTGCACCTGCCGGCAATCGCGCACGAGTGCGGAATTAAATTCAATTTGTTCGATGTTGCCGAAATCTTCAAAAAGACTCCTTACGTCGCGGATTTGAAGCCGGGCGGCCGTTATGTTGCCAAAGACATGTTTGAAGCTGGTGGCATTCCGCTGCTGATGAAGACGCTGCTCGACAATGGCCACCTGCACGGGAATTGCCTGACCGTCACGGGCCGAACGATCGCCGAAAACCTCAAAAGCGTGAAATGGAATCCGCACCAGGATGTGGTGCGGCCGGCCGACAAGCCGATCACCGTGACAGGTGGCGTTGTCGGGCTGAAGGGTAATCTCGCTCCGGAGGGTGCGATCGTGAAGGTCGCGGGTATGTCCAATCTGAAGTTTACCGGTCCGGCCCGGTGCTTCGATCGCGAGGAAGACGCCTTCGAGGCCGTCCAGAAGCGCACCTACAGGGAAGGCGAGGTCATTGTCATCCGCTACGAGGGTCCCAAGGGCGGCCCCGGCATGCGGGAGATGCTGGCGACCACGGCGGCGCTGACCGGGCAGGGCATGGGCGGCAAGGTCGCGCTGATCACGGACGGCCGGTTCTCCGGCGCTACTCGTGGCTTCTGCATCGGCCATATCGGCCCTGAAGCGGCCGTCGGCGGGCCGATCGCCTTATTGCAGGACGGCGACATCATCGAGATCGATGCTGAGGCCGGTGTTCTTAACGTAAATTTGAGCGACGCCGAACTCGCAAATCGTAAGACCAAATGGGCCCCTCGCGCGACGAACCATACATCTGGTGCGCTGTGGAAGTACGCCGAGCAAGTGGGGCCGGCGGTGGATGGCGCTGTCACCCATCCGGGTGGCGCGCACGAGAAACAGTGTTATGCGGACGTTTAGGCGTACGATATTGGCGTTTGCGTTAGGGGCCATTCCAGTGGCGGGCCCCGGATTCGGATTCGACGGAGCCCCGGTCAACCCGAAGGATACGGCGCTTCCGGTGGTTTCGCCCCAGCCGGGTACGGCGGCCGCCCTGAAGCGGACCGCGGCGCCGGCCGCTTCGGTCGACACCCTGTCGAACTCCACGGTGATGTCGCTGGCCGAGAGCGGCCATCCGATCGCGCAGTGGAAGCTCGGCAAGATGTACGCCGATGGCGACGGGGTCGCGCAGGACGATCTGCGGGCATTCGAGTATTTCAGCCGGATTGCCAATGCCCATGCCGAGGATTCGCCGTCGGCGCCGCAGGCGTCGGTCGTGGCGAACGCCTTTGTGGCGCTCGGCCGCTACTATCTGAGCGGCATTCCCAATTCCAAGATCAAGCCGGACACCGAGCGCGCGCGGGAGATGTTCTCCTATGCCGCGTCCTATTTCGGCAATGCCGACGCCCAGTATGACCTCGCCAGGCTGTATCTGAAGACGCCCGACGCCTCGCGGGACGATTTCCGCTACGGCGCCCGCTGGCTTGGCCTCGCTGCGCAGAAGGGCCAGCACCAGGCACAGGCGCTGCTCGGCCAGATGCTGTTCAACGGCGACCGCCTGCCGCCGCAGCGGGCGCGCGGCCTGATGTGGCTGACGCTGGCGCGCGACAGCGCGACGCCGGATGAGACCTGGATCAAGGAAAGCTATAACCGGGCGATCGCCAAGGCCTCCGACGACGATCGTGCGATGGCACTGCAGATGCTCGAGCACTGGGTGCAGGGCCGCCGGGACTAATTCCCTGACGGCCCTCGCGCCGTCAGTCGTGCTCGTAGCCATAGACCTCCGGCAGGATGAAGATCGCGGCGAGCAGCCCGATCAGCGGGAAGATCGCGACGAACAGCGTCGCATTGGCCTGGCCGATCGCTGCGAACAGCGACGGGAACAGGAAGATCGCCAGGAACGACGGCAACTTCACGAACATGTAGGCGAAGCCCGATGCAGTGCCGCGATATTGCGGCCTGGCGACCATAGTCGGGATCGTCATGCAGTTCGAGGCGTCCCAATAGTGGCCCCACAGCATGCCGGCAGCCGCGAACGGCAGGATGTATTTGTGATCGGTGTAAAGCGCGGCGGCCGCAACCAGCAGCGAGACCAGCACGATCCCGAAGCCTGCGATGGCGATGCCGCGGTGGCCGATCTTCGGCGTCAGCAACGGTCCGACCCAGCCTGACACCGCGGCGAAGGTGAACAGCGCCATGGTGACGAGATTGTTGCCGAGCACGGTCGAGACGCCGACCATCGCGAACAGCACCGGCAAATAGAAGGCGAAGGTGGAGAACTCGCTGCCTTGGGCGAAGCAGGCGATCCAGCCGTACAGCGTGGCACGCCAGCGGATCGGATCCTTGCGAAGATCGGCGATGAAGGCAGAGGTGCTCGGCTTCGGCATCACCACGTCCTGGTCGGGCAGCATTGCGAGGTCGTCGTTGTACATGTGCCGCGCGACCTGCTTGGCCTCGCGGAAACGGCCTCGCTGCACCAGCCACACCGCAGTTTCGGGCACGTCGTGGCGCATGATCAGGATGATGAGGGCAGGGACGGCGCCGAGACCGAGCGTCACGCGCCACAGCGTCTCGTGCTGCATGTTGGTGAGCAGGAACAGGATGATGACGCCGATAGTCAGCACCTCGCCGACCGCGAACATGAATTGCCAACGGTTGCCCATGACCTCGCGGTCGCCCTTGGCCATGGATTCCATGATGTAGGTGTAGCCGGTCGAGATGTCGCTGCCGAGCGGAATGCCGAGCAGGAAGCGGATCACGATCAACCAAGTGACGTTTGGCACGACGGCCTGCGCCAGTGCCAGCACGATGAACATGATCATGGTCGCGATGAACATCACGCGGCGGCCGATCTTGTCGGACAGCCAGCCGCCGATCAACGCACCGATCAGCGCACCGCCCTGCGTGCCGGCGGCGGCGAGGCCGAGCATCAGCGGGTCGGGATTGTACTGCTCCTTGATGAAGATCAGCACGAAGGCGATCGAGTAGAGATCCCAGGCTTCGACCAGGATCGAGGCCATCATCAGCCAGCCGACCTTGTTACCCTTGGGGCTGTAGTTCGTGACGAGGTGGCGGACCGCGCCGTCGATTGCCGTTTGCTGCGGAAGTGCCATCGTGGTCATTGCCATTCCTCTCGTTGTCCGTTGAAGTGTCACGCGCCCAGCAGCGGCTCGATGCTGCAATCGAGCAGCCGCGGATCGATGCCGGCTTCCATGCCCTCGAACATCGTATCCATATGATCGATCAGCGCGTCGCTCGCAGCCATCGCGCGGTCAACGCGGCGGTTGGCCACCGCGTTGAGAATGGCGAGATGGCTGTCGATGGTGCCCGCCAGGTCGGCTTGTCCGGGCATATAGCTGTGATGGATGAAGCCGATGCGGCGGTAGATGGTGTGCAGCGGCCGCAACGTGTGAGCCAGAAAAGGTTCGCCGGCGGCGGCCAGGATCAGGCTGTCGACGCGACGGTCGAGGCTGTTGAATTCGTCGAGCGTCAGCGTCGCCCGCTTGTCCTTCATGACCCGCTCAATGTGCAGGGCCTGATTGCGATGCGAGAGGCTGGCGCGCTCTGCCGCGAGGCGAATGACGAAGCGCTCGAGGTCACGGCGCAATGCCAGCAGCAGGCGCTCGCGCGCCAGGTCGATCGGCGCAATTTGTAGTCCGTGGCGCGGGCGGATGGTGATCAGTGTGTCGGCAGCCAGGGTGCTGACGGCGTTGTGCACCGGCGTGCGGCCGAAGCCGGTGAGAGTCTGCAGATCCTGCACGGTGAGGAATTGGCCCGGCCTGAGCTCGCAATTGACGAGTAGGTCCTCGATCCGCTGATAGGCGAGTTCGAAAAAATTGACGCGGTTGCGCCGGCCAGGGGCTTCATCGCCATCGCCGGGACGCACGATTTGAAGCGCACGCTTGCGCCGTACCATTGCCTTCCTCCCGCCGGCCCGCGTCCATCGCGTGAGCCCGATTGATCCTCGCGTGCTTAAAACATGTTGTGAAATATTACAAGCGGCCGTATCGTTGACCCACGACCTCCGCGACAGGGGCGTATTTGCCATCAAGAACAAGAGCCCGTGACCGCGCGGGTTCCGGGAGGATATTGCAAATGAAGATCACTTCGATCGAGACGTTGCGGACGGAAGAGTTCGCCAATGTGATCTGGGTCCGGGTTCACACCGACACCGGATTAATCGGGCTTGGTGAAACCTTTTACGGCGCGGGCGCGGTCGAGGCGCAGATTCACGACACGTTTGCCGGGCGGCTGCTCGGGCGTAATCCGCTGCATATCGAGGCGATCCACCGCGACCTGCTCAACCTGCCGATGGCGCAGTCATCGACCGGCGTCGAATATCGTGCTGCGTCCGCCATCGACATCGCGCTATGGGATTTGTTCGGCAAGGTCTGCGGCCAGCCAGTGCACCAGATGCTCGGCGGCCTGTGCCGCGACAAGCAGCGCATCTACAACACCTGCGCCGGTACGAGATACGTCCGCTCCACCAATATCAGCCCGGTATCGAACTGGAGCCTGGGCGAGGCGCAAGGCCCTTACGAAGACCTCGATGCCTTCATGAACCGCGCCGACGCGCTCGCCGAAAGCCTGCTGGAGAGCGGCATTTCGGCGATGAAGATCTGGCCGTTCGATCCGGCCGCGCAGGAGAACAAGGGACTCTACATCACCGCGGCACAGATGAAGCAGGCGATCGAGCCGTTCGAGAAAATCCGCAAGGCCGTCGGCGACAGGATGGAGATCATGGTCGAACTCCATTCGCTGTGGAATCTGCCGACAGCAAAGCAGATCGCGCGTGCGCTCGAGCCCTACAAGCCGACCTGGTACGAGGACCCGATCCGGATGAACTCGCCGCAGGTGCTCGCCGAATATGCACGCTCGACCGGCGTCTGGGTCTGCGCCAGCGAGACGCTCGGCTCGCGCTTTCCCTACAAAGACATGCTCGACCGCGACGCCATGCATGTGGTGATGGCCGATCTGTGCTGGACCGGCGGGCTCACCGAGGGCCGCAAGATCGCGGCAATGGCGGAAACCTATCACCGTCCGTTCGCGCCGCATGACTGCATCGGGCCGGTCGGCTTCATTGCGGCGATCCACATGTCGTTCAGCCAGCCCAACACGCTGATCCAGGAATCCGTGCGCGCATTCTACAAGGGCTGGTACAACGAGCTTGTCACCACCATGCCCGTGATCAAGGATGGCTATGTCTATCCGATGGAAGGGCCGGGGCTCGGTGTCGACCTGCTTCCCGCCGTCTATCAACGGTCCGACCTGACCGTTCGCCGCTCCAATGTCTGAGGACCTCGCATGAGCACAGCCCTGTTCGATCTCTCCGGCCGCACTGCGCTCGTGACCGGCTCCTCTCGTGGTCTCGGCCGCGCCATCGCCGAAGGCATGGCGAAGGCCGGCGCGCGGCTGATTATCAATGGCGTCGACGCTGGGCGTGTGCAAACGGCGGTCGGCGAGTTTCGTGCCGCCGGACACGAGGCTGAAGGCGCAGCCTTCGACGTCACAGACGAGGCCGCAATCGTCGCGACCTTCGAGCGCTTCGACCGCGAGGGCATCGCGGTCGACATCCTCGTCAACAATGCCGGCATCCAGCGCCGCAAGCCGCTGGTCGAGTTCACGACCGATGAATGGCGCAAGGTGATCGAGACGAACCTGACCAGCGCGTTCGTGATCGGGCGCGAGGCGGCGAAGCGAATGATCAAGCGCAAGCACGGCAAGATCATCAATATCGGATCGCTGGGCAGTGAATTGGCGCGGCCGACGATTGCGCCGTACACGGCCGCGAAGGGCGGCATCCGCAACCTGACGCGATCGATGGCGGTCGAATGGGCGCAGAGCGGCATTCAGGCCAACGCCATTGGGCCCGGTTACATGCTGACCGACATGAACGAGGCGCTGATGTCCAACCCCGAGTTCAACAACTGGCTGATGTCGCGCATCCCCTCGAAGCGCTGGGGCAAGCCGGACGAACTGGTCGGCGCCGCGATCTTCCTGGCCTCGGAGGCGTCCAATTACGTCAACGGGCAGATCATCTATGTCGACGGCGGCATGCTGGCGGCGATGTAGCCGCATCGATCCAATCGGTTACCAACAGAGAGAGTGAACCCATGCGCGCCGTCGTCATCCACGCTCCCCACGATTTGCGGGTCGAAAGTTTCGAGGATCCGGCGCCGGCGCCGCACCAGGTGCGGGTCAAGATCGCGGCCGGCGGCATCTGTGGTTCGGATCTGCACTACTACCATGACGGCGGCTTCGGCACGGTGCGAATCCGAGAACCGATGGCGCTGGGCCACGAGATTTCCGGAACGATCGCCGAGGTCGGCGCGGGTGTGTCCCATCTGCGCCCGGGGATGCGGGTGGCCGTCAATCCGAGCCTGCCCTGCGGTCAGTGTTCCTACTGCCGCGAGGGCATGCGCAACCAGTGCACCGACATGCGCTTCCTCGGCAGCGCGATGCGCTTTCCCCATGTACAGGGCGGCTTTCGCGAATTCATGACGGTCGACGCATCGCAGGCGATCCCGATTGCCGATCGCCTATCGTTCGCCGAGGCGGCAATGGCCGAGCCATTTGCCGTCTGCCTTCATGCCGGACGCCAGGCCGGCAGCCTGCTCGGCAAGCGGGTGCTGGTCACGGGTTGCGGGCCGATCGGGGCGCTGATGGTGGTGGTTGCCCGCTATGGTGGCGCGGCCGAGATCGTCGCCACCGACATTGCCGAGGCGCCGCTTTCGATCGCGCGCAGGCTCGGCGCGACGCGGGCAATCAACAGCGCGACGGATGCCGCCGCGCTCGACCCCTACAAGGCCGGCAAGGGCCAGCTCGACGTGCTGTTCGAGGCTTCGGGCAGTCAGGCCGCGCTGCGGCCGGCGCTCGATCTGCTGCGGCCCGGAGCCGTCATCGTGCAGGTCGGGCTCGGCGGCGAGATGACGCTGCCGATCAACACCCTCGTTGCCAAGGAGCTGCAGCTTCGTGGCACCTTCCGCTTCGATCCCGAGTTCGAGCTGGCGCTGCGGTTGATGGGCGAGGGGTTGGTCGACCTGAAGCCGCTGCTGTCGGCCTCGGTGCCGTTCGAATCCGCCGTTGACGCTTTCGAACTCGCCAGCGACCGCTCGCGCTCGATGAAGGTGCAGTTGACGTTCTAGCCCAGCGCGTCGGGCAGGTCACGCCGTCTCGAAATCCAGATCGGCCCAGACCGGGACATGGTCGGACGGTTTCTCCCAGGCGCGGACATAGCTGTCGATGCCGACGTCGATCAGCCGGTCGCTGGCTTGCGGCGACATCAGCAGGTGATCGATCCGGAGACCCCAGTTCTTCTGCCAAGCCCCGGCCTGGTAATCCCAGAACGTGTATTGGCCCGGCTCGTCGTTGACCGCGCGCAGGGCGTCGGTCAGTCCGAGCCCGAGCAGTGACTGGAAGGCTTCGCGGGTCTGAGGGCGGAACAGGGCGTCATCGACCCAGGCAGCCGGATTGTAAACGTCCCGCGTCGCCGGAATGACGTTGAAGTCGCCAGCCAGGATCAGCGGTTCCTCGGCCTTAAGGCGCTCCTTTGAATACTCAAGAAGCCGGGACATCCATTTGAGTTTGTAAGGATATTTTTCGGTGTTCGGCGGGTTGCCGTTGGGCAGATAAAGGCAGGCGATCCGAACCACGCCCTGCTTCAAGGTGACCACCCCCTCGAGGAAGCGCGCATGGGCGTCCTCGTCGTCACCAGCCAACCCCGACTTGGTCTCGTCGAATGGTAATTTCGACAGCAGCGCAACACCGTTGAAGGTCTTCTGGCCGTGCGTGACGACGTTGTAGCCGAGCGACTCGATTTCGAGCCGGGGAAAGGCGTCATCGACGCACTTGATCTCCTGCAGGCAGACGATGTCCGGAGAGCACTCCTTCAGCCAGCTCATGAGAGGTTCGATCCGTTGCCGGATCGAATTGACGTTCCAGGTCGCTATGCGAACCGCCATCCGAAGTCCTTCGTTGTATGAGACGTCCCGCGTTCGCGGTCAGCCCGTACCTGAGCGATACCCCCAAAGTGGAGGGGTTCACAACACGTCATTGAGGGGCGCGCGCGTTCATCGACAAGCGTTTGCTCAGACCAAACGCTTTCGCATCTCGATGTGCGGGATGCCGGCCTCCTCGAACTCCTCGCCGACCCGCGCAAATCCGACGCGCGCGTAGAACGGCTCCGCATGCGTCTGCGCGTTGAGGATCAGTTGGGGATGGCCCAGTTCGATCGCCTTGGCTATCAGCGCGTCCAGCACGCGGGCGCCGAAGCCTGCGCCGCGCGCCGCTTTCAGCACGGCCATGCGGCCGATATGGCCGTCGGGCAGCAGCCGCCCCGTGGCGACGGGCGTGCCATCCTCGGCAAATGCCAGCGCGTGCCAGCTCGACGCGTCCATGTCGTCCCATTCCAATTCCACCGGCACGCTCTGCTCGTCGACAAAGACGTTGTAGCGGATGACGCGGGCGCGCTCGCGAGCTTCTTCCCAGGTGCAGACGAGGACGGAGGTGGACATGAGGCTGCAGGTTGAATGCTGATGAAGGGGAAAAATGATGCGCTCGAAGACCCGCCTTGCGGTGTGCCTCTCCCGAATGTCCGGCGGTGCGGATGCGAAGTCCCGGATCGAAGCGGCACTATTTCACTTAGGTGGCATACCATGCGCCGGCCGCCTGTGCTAACCCTCCAGAAACAAGGCGAAACAATTGCCGTCGGGGAGCTGCGAACCGTTCGGTTTCTTCTGGGACGGGGCGGGTGCGTGCAAGACGATGAAAAAGCGTAATCTGCTTCTGATCGTTGCCGTTCTCGGCATTGCGGCCGGAACAGCGTATATCACCCGCTCTTCCTGGACGGGTGGCGGGTCGACGGTACAGGGCATTCAGCGTCCGCGCATCGTTTCCGTCGATCTTGCCAGTGCGGAACGTCGATCGGTTCCGGTCGATGTCGACGCGATCGGAACGGTTTCGCCGATCTCCAGTGTGGCGCTGAAGTCCCGGCTGGAGACCACCATCGTCTCGGTTCATTTTGAGGATGGCGCCAGGGTCAACGAGGGCGATCTCTTGTTCATCCTCGACGCGCGGCAGATTGACGCGCAGATCGAGCAGGCCGAGGGCGTTCTGGCCAGGGACCGGGCCCAGCTCGAGGGCGCGCAGCGCGACCTCCGCCGCTACACCGAGCTCGTCGGCAAGGGCGCGACCACGCAGGTCAACCTCGACAATGCCAAGACCCAGTCCGACGTTCTGATCGGCACCATCAAGGCCGATCAATCCGCCCTCGACAACCTCCGCGTCCAGAAAAGCTATACACTCATCCGCGCGCCGTTCTCGGGCCGGATCAGCGCCGCCAACGTCAAGGTCGGAAACTTCGTCCGCCCGGCCGACACCCAGCCGCTCGCCACTATCAACCAGATGGCGCCGGTCTATGTCACCTTCGCGGTGCCCCAGCGCGCCCTGGTCGACCTGCGCGACGCGATGGGGAAGGGCGATCCGAAAGTCGTTGCGACCATTCCGGGCCACCGACGCTCGGAACAGGGCAAGGTCGCCATGGTCGAGAACACCGTCGATGCGACCACCGGCATGGTCACCGTGCGCGGCATCATGGCCAACGAGAACGAGACGCTTTGGCCGGGCACCATTGTGCAGACCAAGCTGATCATCCGCAGCGAGGACGCGGTCGTGGTGCCGACGGTCGCGGTCCAGCGCAGCCAGAACGGCAACTTCGTCTTTGTCGCCAAGGACGGCATCGCCCGCGTTCGGCCGGTCAAGGTCGACCGCACGTTCCAGGGCAGCTCGGTGATATCGGAGGGATTGTCGGGCGGTGAAAGTGTCGTTGTCGACGGCCAGCTCCTGCTGTCGGACGGCTCGCGGGTCGAGCCGCGAGCGCGCAAGGCCGGGGCCTGACCGATGACGCTCTCCGAGCTCTGCATCCGCCGGCCGGTGATGACGACGCTGATCACCGCCTCGATCATCGCGTTCGGCGTGTTCGGCTTCCGCCTGCTGCCGGTGTCGGCGCTGCCCAAGGTGGATTTTCCGACCATCGCCGTGACCGCGACACTACCGGGCGCGAGCGCCGATACCATGGCCGCCTCGGTGGCCGGCATCATCGAGCGCCAGCTCTCGACCATCTCTGGCATCTCCTCGATGTCGTCGAGCTCGTCGCAGGGCACGAGCGTCATCACCATCCAGTTCGATCTCAACCGCAACATCGACGCCGCTGCGCTCGACGTGCAGACCGCGCTCACAATCGCCCAGCGCCGGCTGCCGATCGAAATGATCATTCCGCCGAGCTTCCGAAAGGTGAACCCGGCTGATTTCCCAGTGCTGTTCATCTCGCTGGGCTCGGCGACGCTGCCGCTGTCGGCTGTCAACGAATATGGCGACATCACCATCGGGCAGGCGCTGTCGCAGCTTCCGGGCGTGGCGCAGGTGTTGATCTATGGCGCACAGAAATTCGCGATCCGCGTTCAGGCCGATCCGGAGGCCGCCGCCGCCCGTGGCGTCTCGATGGAGGACATCCGCGCGGCGGTCTCGCGCGCCAACTCCTCGACCCCGGTCGGAACGCTGAACGGCCCAAAGCAGGACGTCGCCTTGCAGGCCTCCGGCCAGATGGACAAGGCTGCCGACTATCGCCAGATCTATGTAGCCTGGCGCAACGGCTCGCCGGTGCGGCTCGACGAAATCGCCAAGGTCTATGACAGCGTCGAGAACGACAAGATCGCGACCTGGCTGAACGACGAGCGGGCGATCGTGCTCGCCATCCAGAAGCAGCCGGATGCCAATACGGTTGCCGTGGTCGATGCCGTTCTCGCCAAGCTGCCGTCGCTGCGTGCCGCGATTCCGCCCTCGGTGACCATGCAGGTGATGATGGATCGCTCGGTCTCGATCCGGCAGGCGGTCAACGATGTCGAAGAGACGCTGCTGATCGCGATCGCCCTGGTGATCCTGGTGATCTTCCTGTTCCTGCGCTCGGCGTCCGCGACCTTCATCCCGGCGCTGGCGGTGCCGATCTCGCTGTTCGGCACCTGCGCGGCGATGTATGCGCTGGATTACTCCATCAACAACATGACGCTGCTGGCGCTGACGCTCTCGGTCGGCTTCGTGGTCGACGACGCCATCGTCATGCTGGAGAACATCGTCCGCCATATCGAGCACGGCACGAAGCCGTTCGAGGCGGCGTTGAAGGGCGCGCGCGAGATCGGCTTCACGATCATCTCGATCACATTCTCGCTGATCGCCGTGTTCATTCCGGTGCTGCTGATGGGCGGCATCGTCGGCCGCGTGTTCCGCGAATTCGCGGTCACGATCTCGGTCGCGATCATCGTCTCCGGCTTCGTGTCGCTGACGCTGACGCCGATGCTGTGCGCACGCGTGCTGCGCGCCCATGACTCAAGCAAGCGGCCGAACATCGTGCTGCGGGCCTTCGAGGCGATGTTCGAGGCCTGGCTGCGCGCCTATGAATGGGCGCTGGACTGGGTGCTGGCGAAGAAGGCGCTGATGCTGGCCGTGACGCTCGCTACCCTTGGCGGCACCATCTATCTCTACATGATCGTGCCGAAAGGCTTCTTCCCGCAGGAGGATACCGGCTTCCTGATCGGCGTGACGGAGGCCGCGACTGACACTTCGTTCGAGGCGATGAAGGTCCGCCAGCAGGCGCTGGTTGAGGTGCTGCGCACCGATCCGGCGGTCGACTACATCAATTCCACCGTCGGCTCCGGCGGTCCCAATCCGACCACCAACTACGGCCGGCTGTTCATCGCGCTCAAGGACCAGAAGACGCGTGACAACGCCACCGTGGTGATCGGCCGTCTCAGGCAGAAGGCCCGCGAGATCCCGGGCATGCAGGCGTTCTTTCAGAGTGTGCAGAACCTCAATATCGGCGGCCGGGTCTCGAAGAGCCAATATCAGTATGTGATGCAGAGCGGCGATACCGAGTCCCTGTACCGGCTGGCGCCCGAGATGCGCGACAAGATCGAGAAGATCCCGGGCCTGCTCGACGTCACCACCGATCTCTACATCAAGAACCCGCAGATGACGGTCGATATCGACCGCGAGAAGGCTGCGGTTTACGGCGTCACTGTCGACCAGGTCCGCAACCAGCTTTACAATGCCTACGGCTCGCGGCAGATCGGCACCATCTACATGCCATCGAACGACTACCAGATCATCCTGGAAGCGCAGCCGCAATTCCGCGTCGACCCGTCCGACCTTTCAAAACTCTACATGAAGACAGCGAATGGCCAGACCATTCCGCTCGATGCCGTCGCCAGGCTCGTGCCGACGGTTGGACCGCTGCAGATCAACCACCAGGGCCAGCAGCCGGCGGTGACGATCTCCTTCAACCTCGCGCCGGGCTATTCGCTCGGCCACGCGGTCGACAAGATCACCGAGCTCGAGCGGAGCGCGAACCTGCCGCCGACGATCGCGACTGGCTTCTCCGGCACCGCGCAGGTGTTCCAGGATTCGCTGCGCGGGCAGGGGGTGCTCATCCTCGCCGCCGTGTTCGCGGCTTTCGTGATCCTCGGTATCCTCTACGAGAGTTTCATCCATCCGATCACCATCATCTCGGGCCTGCCGTCGGCCGGCATCGGCGCGATCCTGACGCTGATGATGTTCGGGATGGAGCTGTCGGTGATCGCGATGATCGGCATCGTGATGCTGGTCGGCATCGTCAAGAAGAACGCGATCATGATGGTCGACTTCGCGCTGGAGCGCCGCCGCGTCGGACTCAGCGCCGAGCACGCGATCCGCGAGGCGGCGCTGCTGCGCTTCCGTCCCATCATGATGACGACGTTCGCGGCGATCTTCGGCACGCTGCCGATCGCGCTTGGCGCTGGCGCCGGCGCCGAGCTGCGTCAGCCGCTCGGTGTTGCCGTGGTGGGTGGTCTCTGCGTCTCGCAGTTGCTGACGCTGTTCATCACGCCGGTGATCTACATCTATCTCGATCGCATCGACCGCAGGCTGCGCCGCAAGCTCGATCCGCAGCTTGATGCTGGCGGCGACGTCGAGCGACCGCAAGTGGTCGCGGCGGAGTAGCGGCGTTGGTATATGCAGGCTTCGACGATTGACACGCGGGATGCGAACAAATCAGTTGAACGTCGCAATCTTCAGGTGTAGTAGTTGTGCCTGACGATTTTGACGAGTTTTGATTTTACTTATTGATAGACTTTACCGATAGGCAGAGGCGCCCGGCCGTTTGGCTCTGCGCGGCCCGAGGGCAGCGAGGAGGGCATATTATGAGCGTACGAATTGCGAGCTATTCCCTCTCGGCATTGTTGACCTGTGTCGCTACCATTTCTGTCGCGGCTGATTGCTCATTTCTCAAGATCGATCCGTTCAAGCTGCAGGACGGCCAGTTGTTCTACCAACTTCAGACCGGGTCTGGGTGGGTCGAGATGAACGACCTTGCAACACTAGCGAACCGGAAAGTCACCTTTGCCTACGTGATCCAGGAGAAGATCGATCAGGGGCGTGGCGGGGTTGCCGTGATGAAGTCGGCCCGTGTTCGGCAACTGGATGAGCCGGCTCTCCCTGCCAATCGCAGCGTTGACCTCGTTCGTGACACCACGGAGAGCGATCCGTCGGGGTGCGCCCCCGTTCCACTTTCGAAGACAGCGAAGGTGCCCTCCAAATCGTACGACGATTATCACGACTATGGTCGTCGCGTGCACGAGCAGGCGATTCTGGATGACTTCCACTACAATCATGAAGGTCGGAGAGGTCGTTGCACGAAGACCAACTCAATGGACGGCGATCCGCGCACCGGACGGTCGAACCGGGCGCAGTTCTCGTTTGATCCCCGGGTCGTGAACGGTGAGGTTTCGTTTCAAGCCTTTAGCTTCATTGCGCCGAGACAGGCATTGGCGGGCTCTTCGGATTCGCTGTCGGAACAACGTGTCGAGATGCAGTCATACCGAGTGCGAAGGGGGCTTCCGACTTGTGTCGTCTTCAGTCTCACCGTTCCGGCCCGTGCAGGATTTCTGCGCATCAATGACCTCGATGGCCTGAAGGCCAACGGCCTCTATTACGATCGCTCCGACGAAAAAAACTGGACGCTTTCGCGCTAGAGCCTGTTGCTGGGCGTCGGTCGAAGGAAACGTGATGGACCCGTCCGTGGACAATGAGGCGTTGCGAATAGGGGAATCCGAAAGGTTGCGCGCCGAGACCAGCCGGATGGCGGCGCGCGAACGCGAGGCGGACGAGGAACGTCGACAGGACCGCATCCGGCAGGAGCAGGAGCGTGCCCTTTGCCGGCCGCCAAAGGTTGTCGGAGAAAGCGAGTATCTCAGGCGGGAGCGCTGCGAGATCGAGAAGTCGCGCGCAGATAGATTGGGACCAGATGCGACGACGGCGCCATGGGCCGGGCTCGGCCTTTCGGGAGGAGGCATACGCTCGGCCTCGCTTTCACTGGGCGTCTTGCAGGCCCTCGCCGAAGCGGATTTGTTGCGGCGCTTTGATTACATCTCGAGCGTGTCGGGCGGTGGCTATCTTGCCGGAGCATTGCAATGGTGGTGGCAGCGGGGCGACCGTGCCGATGGTACCAGGAATACGCAAACGTCGTTTGGACTTGGTCCTGACGATTTTCCGTACGGTCCAGCGCGTCTGCCGACAGAGAAGGAGGGAGCTACGAAAAAGCGGGGACGCGCCAATCTGGATTTCCTGCGCTCACACAGCGCCTACCTTATTCCGGGCAATGGCCTGACAAGTTGGTCGATGGCGGCGGTTCTCGCCCGCACCATCGTGATCAGCCTGTTTATCTGGATTCCGCTACTTGCAGGCATATTCGCATTGCTTCACGAGATCGATGGCTATCTCCTTGAGAACTGGGCTCACGATTTTGGGCTGTGGTCACCTCTGCACGAACTGGTCCCCTCCAGATGGACAGAGGCGAGGACTGACGAGGATGGTGCATTCCTCTTCCGGGTCGTCTACGCGCTGGCCTTGTGGGCGGTCTATGGATTTATTGCCTTCTTTTGGGTGGCGGCCATCGTGTTCGCCTTTGTCAGCCGCGCGCCGCAGAGCGACAGCGGCCGCTGGACAATCCCTGTATTCTCAGTGGTGTCGCTTCTTTCTGCGTTATTTTTGATAACGGCTCTCATGAAATTCGGAGCATTTGACGGCAGCCTGAAGGTGTTGACCTTCGTTGCTGCTCTGCTAATTGCCATTTCCGTCGGGCTCATCCTCGCCGAACTGCACACTGAGCGATCGTTGAATGCGAGCTACTGGCTTCGGCGGAAGCTTGAAGTGTTGCTCGGCCGTGCGTTTCTTCCGATGACCGGTTGCCTTGCAATCGCACTGGTCCCGATCGTCCCATATCTGGCCTCTGACAATTATGCTGCTGGCAAGCTAACCGCGGCAGGCGTCTTCGGCTTGCTTAGCGGCATCGGCTCCGCTGTCTACGGATACTACACATTCATCCGCAACGTCGCTCCCGGTATAGCCGCCCGCATCGCCGCAACTCTCGGCGCGACGATCTATCTCTATGCGACCCTCGTCATCGGTTACTGTCTCGCGCTTGTCTGGACCGACAATATCGTCGGCTGGCGCTTCCTTGCCTACGTGCTCTGGGGGCTGTTTCTGGTTGCCCTCACGCTTGGTCTCTATGCCAATATCAACTACGTCGGCCTGCACCGCTTCTATCGCGATCGCTTGATGGAGGCGTTTTTGCCCACCGATAAAGCGGTCTCTGACGACAAGAGCGAGCCGTCGCCGGTGGCAGACAATCTACTTGTATCTGCCTTGCAGACCCGGACCGGCGGTGTCCAGCCTGTACCTTATCCGCTCATCAACACCAACGTGATCCTGGTCAATGATGAGGACCAGAAGTACGCCATTCGCGGCGGCGACAATTTCGTCATTTCGCCTTTGTTTGTGGGAAGTACCGCCACGGAGTGGCAGGAAACGAAAACCTACATCCAGGAGAAGGGGCCGCTCACGCTCGCTTCGACGGTCGCCGCGTCCGGCGCGGCAGCGACAGCGAGCGCTGGCTATATTGGCACAGGGATCACGATGGATCCGTTGGTTGCCGCCGTCATGTCGTTGCTCAACATTAGGCTCGGCCTATGGGTGCCGAATCCGCGACGAGAACGGTTCAGCGGTTTCAATTTGATCCCCACATTCCTCTACCCGGGACTGATCTCGGGCGTTCTTGCGTCGCGTCACTCAAAGAACAGCCGGTTCATCGAGTTGACTGACGGCGGGCATTTCGAAAATCTGGGGCTATATGAGCTGGTGCGCCGGGAGCTACCGCTGATCTTGATAGTCGACGGCGAGGCGGACCCGACGATCAGCTTGGCGTCGCTGGTGTCAGCGGCTCGCCGGATCGAGCAGGATTTCAATGTAACGCTGACTTTCGTCGATGGCCGCGGCCCAGAATCGCTCATGATGTACGATCAGAAGGGGTACCCGGCCGGACTGCGCTACGCGGCCGAGCCGTTCATGATCGGCAAGCTGCGCTATGGTCACGATCGGTTCGGAACCTTGATCTATTTGAAGTCGACGCTGATAAAGAACCTCGACTTCACGACGGCGGGCTACCTCGCAGCAAATCCCACGTTTCCGCACCAATCGACCGTCGATCAGTTTTTTGACGCAGACCAGTTCGACGCCTATCGGTACCTCGGATATGATGCGGCCAAGTTGATGATTGAAACGCTCGAGCTCAGAACTTCGATTGCGAAGCCAGATTGCTTGCGGCAAAGACAGCCGGCGTCCGGGACCGCGGGTGCAATGTCCTACAGCTAGATCGAGAAGCTGGTGCCGCAGCCGCAGGACGCGGTGGCGTTCGGGTTGACGACGCGGAACGAGGCACCGATCAGGTCGTCGACGAAGTCGACTTCCGAACCCGCGAGGAACGGGACCGAGGCCGGATCGATTAGCACCACAGCACTGTCGCGCTCGATCACGAGGTCGTCATCAGCCTGGGTGCGTTCGACGTCGAATTTATACTGGAAGCCGGAGCAGCCGCCGCCCTCGACCGAAATGCGCAGCTTGGCGCCTTCGCCTTCCTTGCTGAGGATCTGCCCGATCCGGCGGGCGGCCCGTTCGCTGACGGTGATGGCAGCAGTCATTTGGTCGGTCTCCGAAGCCCTATTTGAGCATGATCTGATTCCGGATCACGCTCGGCATCATACCCAATTCACTTGGTATTACGCACCCTGCATAGTTAAGTGCGTCGTGACGTGGAATCAAATGGATAAGGACTAAAATACCGTGTCGGTCGGAATGGCTGCCCCCCGCGCGCCTTATGCCTGCGACCCCGATCGCAGCCGGGGCCGGCTGGTCACGGAGCCACCGAGCCGGACCCGCAGCCCGTTCCGCCGCGATTGCGACCGGGTGATTCATTCCACCGCGTTCCGCCGCCTCAAGCACAAGACCCAGGTGTTCGTCTTCCACGAGGGCGATCATTACCGCACCCGGCTCACCCATTCACTGGAGGTGGCGCAGATCGCCCGGGCGCTTGCCCGTCAGCTCGGGCTCGACGAGGACCTGACCGAGACGCTGGCGCTGGCACACGACCTCGGCCACCCGCCGTTCGGCCATGCCGGCGAGCGGGCGCTTGACGAATGCCTGAAGGCCCATGGCGGCTTCGATCACAACGCCCAGACGCTGCGGGTCGTGACCTCGCTGGAGCATCGCTATCCCGAGTTCGGCGGGTTGAACCTGACCTGGGAATCGCTGGAAGGCATCGTGAAGCACAACGGTCCCTTGACCGAGCGCGGCGGCGCCCCGGTCGGGCGCTACCGCGACAGCGGCATTCCGGTCGGGATCGCCGACTACAACGCGACCTACGACCTGGAGCTGTGGAGCTATGCCTCGCTCGAGGCGCAAGTCGCATCTTTCGCCGACGACATCGCCTATGATGCGCACGATATCGATGATGGGCTGCGGGCAGGGCTGTTCGCCGTCGACGATCTCAAGGAGATGCCCTTGACCGCCGAGATCATCGGCGAGATCGACCGGCACTATCCCGATCTCGATGAGGTCAGGCGGGGCGCCGAACTGGTGCGCGAGCTGATCTCGCATTTCATCGGCGCTGTCGTGGCCGAGGCGAACAGGCGCCTGGCTGCCGCCAGGCCGCAATCCGCCCACGACGCGCGCCATCACCACGCGCCGCTGATCGCGTTCCCGCCTGACGTGGCCGAGGAGGAGGCGGCGATCAAGGCGTTCCTGTACCGGCGGATGTATCGCCATCCCCGGGTGATGCAGATCATGGGGGATGCGGAACAGGTGGTCCGGGACCTTTACGAGCGCTACCGGCGCTCGCCGGGCGATCTGCCGCCGGAATGGATCGAGGGCACAGAGCAGGAGACTGAGGGCGCGCGCAGCAGGCGGATCGGCAATTTCATCGCCGGGATGACCGACCGTTTCGCCCTGATCGAGCACCACAGGCTTTTTGACTTGACCCCGGATTTGCGTTAGGCGGCCTGCCATGGCCGACACCACCGCTTCATCACACCTTTTTGCCGACGTGCTGGCGCGCGTGCACGCGATCTGTGGCGCTATTGCTGCCGAGGACAACTGGCCTGCCGGCGTCGATGTGTCCCGTGTCGTGGTCGAGCCGCCGCGCGATGCCAGCCACGGCGACATGGCGACCAACGCCGCGATGGTGCTCGCCAAGGACGCCAAGGCCAAGCCGCGCGAGCTGGCCGACAAGATCGCGGAGCGGCTGCGCGCGGATGCGCTGGTGGCCTCGGTCGAGGTCGCCGGACCCGGCTTCATCAATCTGACACTCAAGCCGCAGGTCTGGGCCGACGCGCTGCGCGCCGTGCTCGCCGCCGGATCGACCTATGGGCGGAGCGACGTCGGCAAAGCCGAGAAGGTCAATGTCGAATATGTCTCGGCCAATCCGACCGGGCCGATGCATGTCGGCCATTGCCGCGGCGCCGTGTTCGGCGATGCGCTGTGCAGCCTGCTGCAGTTCGCGGGTTTCGACGTCTGCCGCGAATATTACATCAACGACGCCGGCGCCCAGGTCGACGTGCTCGCGCGCTCGGCCTTCCTGCGCTATCGCGAGGCGCTCGGCGAGGACATCGGCGCGATCCCGGAAGGGCTCTATCCGGGCGACTATCTGAAGCCGGTCGGCGAGGCGCTGGCCAAGGAGCACGGCGACAAGCTGCTGCGCATGAGCGAGGCCGAGTGGCTGCCGATCGTGCGCGACAAGGCGATCGCGATGATGATGGAGATGATCAAGGGTGATCTCGCCGCGCTCAACATCCATCACGACGTATTCTTCTCCGAGCGCTCGCTGATCACGTCCGGCAACAACAAGGTCGCCGAGACCATCGATTTCCTGCGCGCCAAGGGCGACATTTACGAGGGCCGCCTGCCGCCGCCGAAGGGCAAGCCGGTCGAGGACTATGAGGACCGCGAGCAGTCGCTGTTCCGCGCCACGGCTTACGGCGACGATGTTGATCGCCCGCTGATCAAGTCGGACGGCTCCTACACCTACTTTGCCTCCGACATCGCCAACCACAAAAGCAAGTTCGATCGCGGCTTCACCAATCTGATCGACGTGTTCGGCGCCGATCACGGCGGCTATATCAAGCGCATGCAAGCGGCGGTGAAGGCGGTGACGGCGGGCAAGGCGACGCTCGACGTCAAGATCGTGCAGCTCGTGAAGCTGTTGCGTGACGGCGAGCCGGTGAAGATGTCGAAACGCTCCGGCGAGTTCGTCACGCTGCGCGAGGTGGTCGACGAGGTCGGCTCTGACGCTGTCCGGTTCATGATGCTGTTCCGCAAGAATGACGCGGTGCTCGATTTCGACCTCGCCAAGGTGATCGAGCAGTCGAAGGACAATGCCGTCTTCTACGTGCAGTACGGCCACGCCCGCGGCCATTCGATCTTCCGCAATGCGCGGGAGGAGGCCGTTCCTGATCTTCCCGACGCCGAGGAGGCGCGGCTCATCTACCTGCGAAATGCTGCTGTCGAGCGGCTGACCGACCCGGCCGAGATTGATCTTCTAAAGCGGCTCGCGCTTTATCCGCGCATGATCGAGGCGGCGGCCATCGCCCATGAGCCCCACCGGATCGCCTTTTATCTGTATGATTTGGCCAGCGAATTTCATGCGCTCTGGACCAAAGGGCGCGATTTGCCCTATTTACGCTTCATTATCAATAATGATGCACAAATCACGAGGGCGCGACTGGCAATGGTTCAGGGCGTCGTCTCGGTTCTGGCATCGGGCTTAGCTGTTCTAGGCGTCCACGCTCCGACCGAGATGCGGTAGGCAGGGGCATTTGGCCCTCAC
Source organism: Bradyrhizobium sp. ORS 86 (assembly GCF_045571475.1). NCBI lineage: Bacteria > Pseudomonadati > Pseudomonadota > Alphaproteobacteria > Hyphomicrobiales > Nitrobacteraceae > Bradyrhizobium > Bradyrhizobium sp. ORS 86. The sequence goes on from NZ_CP120699.1 coordinate 3,833,539, forward strand.
AAGTGGGGATTTGTGAGGGCATCAGGCAGGGACCAACTCGTTCGGACCGGCTGTACCGGCGATCTTGGCGCTGTCCCGAAGGGGATGCATCATCACAATGGCTGATCGATATCAGAACAGACCTTTTCCCGCCGCTGACGATTACGATGGCGGCGCTTATCCCGAAGCGGCCAAGGCCGACAGCGATCCGCTTGCCGAGTTGGCCCGGCTGATCGGCCAGACCGATCCGTTCGGCAACGCCAGCAAGCCCCAGCCGCTGCAATCGCGGGCCAATGCGCGGCCACAACCCTATGAGCCGCCGGTCGAGAATGACGCGCCGCCCGCTGGGCCGCCGCCCTGGATGCAGCGCGCGCGCAAGGAGGCTGCCCCGCCGCCCCCGCAGCCCCAGGTGGGCTACGACGAACCGGAGCGTGACTACCAGCCGCGTCCAGTGCACCCGTTGCACCGATATGCGCCCAAGCAGGCGCAGACTGAGCCCGAGCCGGTTCAGGCATATCAGCCGGAGCAGACCTACCAGCAGGCCGAAACTTACGGCGAGGACCCGCAGTACCAGAGTGCGGGTCACGACCACGATCCGTCGCGCTACGACGACGCGCTGTATGGGCAGTTGGAATCGAGCGAGCAGGATCTGCAGCGCCCACCGGCCTATCCCGATGATCCCTATGCCTATCAGGGTTATGAGGAAGAGCCCGAGCCGCGCCGCCGGACCAGCGGCCTGATGACCGTCGCCGCGGTGCTGGCACTTGCGGTGCTGGGGACCGGGGGCGCGTTTGCCTATCGCACCTATGTCGGCTCACCTCGTAGCGGTGAGCCGCCGATCATCAAGGCCGATAACACACCGACCAAAGTGATCCCGGCCCAGGCTGATGCGCCCGCCAAGGCGCCGGACCGGATGGCCACGGGTGACGGCACCGAGAAGATCGTGTCGCGCGAGGAGACGCCGGTGGACGTCAGCGCAAACACGGCTGGACCTCGTGTCGTGTTTCCGCCGCTGAACGCCAACGCGAACCCGCCGCCGGTATCGAGCGTAGGGACTACGACTGCGCCGCCGCCACCGATCACGGCCAACGGGACGCTGCCGAACAATGAGCCGCGCAAGATCCGGACTCTGTCGGTCAAGGGCGATAATCCTGATGGCGCACCTTCCCAGGCACCCGCCAAGCCTCAGGCGGCCGTCAGGGCGCCGGCCTCTCGCGGCAATCCGGCTTTGGCCAATGCGAGCGCGAACCAGCCCATGTCACTGACGCCGGGCAGCCAGCCCGAAGGGGCTCCGACCCGGGTGGCATCGACGGCACCGACAGCCTCGATCAGCAGCGGCGGATACCTGGTTCAGGTGTCATCGCAGCGGAACGAGGCCGACGCCCAGGCGTCGTACCGGGCACTGCAGAGCAAGTTCCCGGGCGTGCTTGGCGGGCATTCGCCGGTAATCAAGCGGGCCGACCTCGGCGAGAAGGGTGTCTACTATCGCGCGATGGTCGGGCCGTTCGGATCGCCGGAAGAGGCGTCGCAATTCTGCGGAAATCTGAAATCCGCCGGCGGACAGTGCGTCGTCCAAAGGAATTAACGGCCGTTTCCTTGACCCGTGAACCCCATGCGGCCTAATCGGCCGCATGGCGAGCCGTGCATTCATCACAGGTACCTCCGGGCTGGTTCTCAATGACCCCGAGCGCGAATTCATTCGCGCCGAGCGGCCATGGGGCTTCATCCTGTTCAAGCGTAACATCGAGACTCCCACGCAAGTCTCGGCTCTTGTTACGGAACTAAGGGCTGCAGTCGACAATGCCGATGCTCCGGTCCTGATCGACCAGGAAGGCGGGCGGGTGCAGCGCCTGGGTCCACCGCATTGGCCGGTCTACCCACCCGGCGCAAGCTTCAGCGCCCTCTACGACATCGACCGGAAATTGGGCCTAGCGGCGGCCCGGCTCAGTTCGCGGCTGATCGCGGCCGATCTGATCGATCTTGGCATTACCGTCGATTGCCTGCCCTTGGCGGACGTGCCGGTCTCCGGAGCCGACGCAGTCATCGGCAATCGCGCCTATGGAGCCGAACCGGGAAAGGTCGCAGCGATCGCGCGGGCGGTCACCCAAGGCCTGGAACAGGGCGGCGTCCTGCCGGTTCTCAAACATATCCCGGGCCACGGACGGGCCACGGCAGACAGCCATTTCCGGCTCCCGACCGTCGACACCGCAAAAGCCGAGCTGGAAAGGACCGATTTTGCCGCCTTCCAGCCGCTCGCGGACCTGCCGATGGCCATGACCGCACATGTTGTGTTTAGCGCGCTCGACCCCGCCCATCCGGCGACGACTTCTGCGACAATCATTGAACAGGTGATTCGCGGCCTGATCGGGTTCCCGGGTTTGTTGATGAGTGATGACGTGTCGATGAATGCGCTGGCCGGATCGATCGCGGAACGGACCCGGGCCATCGTCAGCGCCGGCTGCGACATGATCCTGCATTGCAACGGCAACATCGATGAAATGCGCGAGGTTGCACGAGAGACGCCGGAACTGACTGGCCAGGCGCTTGAGCGCGCCAATCGGGCGCTGGCCGCACGGAAGCCGCCAGAGCCGTTCGACAGGCAATCGGCCCGGGCAGAACTGGACGCGTTGTTGAATCGGGTAGGGACGGCATGACCGCTGAAATTCTATCGTTTGAGACGGGGCGGCCGGCCGAGGTGGCGGAAGGCGAGCCCGCGCTGGTGGTCGACGTCGAGGGCTATGAGGGCCCGCTCGATCTGTTGCTGACGCTCGCCCGCCAGCAGAAGGTCGACCTCGCGAAGATCTCGATCCTCGCGCTCGCCGATCAGTACCTCTCGTTCATCGAGGCGGCCCGCAAAATCCGGCTCGAACTTGCCGCCGACTATCTGGTCATGGCGGCGTGGCTCGCGTTCCTGAAGTCGCGATTGCTGCTCCCGGAGCCGCCGACGGCCGAAGGGCCGAGCGCCGAAGAGATGGCGACCGCGCTCGCCAACCGGCTGCGCCGGCTCGAGGCGATCCGCGAGGCGGCCAATCGGCTGATGAACCGGCCGCAGTTCCAGCGCGATATCTTTCCGCGCGGCAATCCGGAATCGATCGCGGAGATCAAGCATCCGAAATTCACCGCGACGCTCTACGACCTCTTGTCGGCCTATGCGACGCAACGTCAGTCGCGGGTGCTGACCTCGGTTCATCTCGCCAAGCGCACCGTGTGGTCGCTGGCGGAGGCGCGCGCCTCGTTGGAGCGACTGGTCGGCATCGCTGAGGACTGGAGCTGCCTCGACGAGTACCTGATGAACTACGTCGCCGATCCCACGCAGCGAGCAACGGTTTTCGCTTCAAGCTTCGCCGCGGCGCTCGAACTGGTTCGCGAGGGCGAGATGGAGATCAATCAGAAGCAGGCGTTCGCGCCGATCTATTTCCGAAAGCGTCCACCACAAGCCGCCGCGGCGGCACCGGACCTATCGGTCGAGTAAGTGGAAGAAGGAGAGCATGCCATGGCAAGCCTGGCAGAACGACGCATAGAAGAGGTCGAGGAGGAGGTTGCTCCTATGGATCCGATCGCGCGTCCCGAAGAATTGCGGCTCCTGGAGGCCTTGCTGTTTGCATCGAGCGAGCCGATCGATCAGGCGACTTTGGCAAAACGGATGCCTGATGGCGTCGACGTCAAGGCCGCGCTCGCGCAGTTGCAGGCGGAATATGCTCCGCGCGGCGTCAATCTGGTTCGCGTCGCCAACAAGTGGACGTTCCGTACCGCGGGCGATCTGTCGTGGCTGATGACGCGCGAGAGCACGGAGACCCGCAAGCTGTCGCGCGCGGCGATCGAGGTGCTTGCGATCATCGCCTATCACCAGCCGGTGACGCGCGCCGAGATCGAAGAGATCCGCGGCGTGGTCACCTCGAAGGGAACCATCGACGTGCTGCTGGAGACCGGTTGGATTCGGCCTCGCGGGCGCCGCAAGACGCCGGGCCGACCACTGACCTTCGGAACCACCGATGGGTTCCTGTCGCAGTTCAGCCTGGAAGCGCTGACCGATCTGCCGGGGCTTGAAGAGCTCAAGGGCACGGGGCTGCTCGACTCGCGCCTGCCGACCGGATTCAGTGTTCCATCACCTTCCGACGATGCTGCGCTGCGCGAGGATGAAGAGCCGCTCGAGCCCGGCGACACGCTGGAACTGCTGCTCGCGCCTGCCGCCGAGCCGGAGCCCGGCGAACAGAAGGCCGAGACCGAAGCGACCGCCGAAACTGAAGCGACAGCCGAGGTCGAGGCCGAGGTTGCCGCTGAATCGGAAGCGGCCGAGCCCGACGCTGGCGAAGCGGAAGCCCGCGCAGACGACGCGAGCGATGGCGACGGCGCCGAGGAGAAGGGCGAATAGCCCGAAATATTCCCGGTTCAGCCTAGCAATATTACGTAGCCGCGACAGCGATTTGCCGCGGCCGAGGTCCTTGTTTTTGACACCCCGCGGGCCTACCTTCCGGCAAAGTTCAGGCCGGCTCGCCGGCCATTTCTGGAGGGTTGCAGGATGGGTTCGCTTAGCATTTGGCACTGGATCGTTGTGATCGCAGTGGTCCTGCTGCTGTTCGGACGCGGCAAGATTTCGGACCTGATGGGTGACGTCGCCCAGGGCATCAAGGCCTTCAAGAAGGGCATGCAGGACGACGACAAGGTTGCAGACAAACCGGAGCCCACCAAGGCTATCGATCACAATGCAGCGCCGTCGGCCGCGCGCTCGGATGTCGGCAGCAAGGCCGTCTAAGGCCATTGTACTGACGCATATTTCGACGTTTTTATTTGCGCGAGGCGGTGACGCCGTCGCTCGGACGCGCTATGGACGCCGGTTGAGAACAGGCGCTGGCAGCCCGAAATCCTGTTAGGGCGGATGAGGCCGTAGCGGCGCGCTTAGGCGGAAGAATTCATGTTCGATATCGGGTGGAGTGAACTGGTCGTCATCGCGGTCGTCGCGCTGATCGCCATCGGCCCGAAGGAGCTGCCCGGCGTGCTGCGGATGGTCGGGCAATGGATGGGCAAGGCGCGCCGGATGGCCGCTGAATTCCAGGGCCAGTTCCAGGAAGCCATGCGCGAGGCCGAAATGGCTGACCTCAAGAAGAGCTTTGACGAGGTCAGGGAAGCGGCGACCGGGCTCGCCAGCGGCAATGTCATGACCTCGTTGCAGAGGGACGTCAGCGACGCCCTTCAGATCGATAAGCCCGTGGATGCGCAGGTAGCGTCCGCGACCGACGCACCGGCGGCATCGACAAGCGATGCACCGGTGACACCGACGACTCCTGTCGCACCGACGCCGGAAACCTTCGTCGAGGCCGAGACGCACGCCGCGACCAGTGAGCCGCTTGCGGTTACCAACGAGGTCCAGCCACAACCGGTGCCGCAGGACGTGGCGCCGGCGAAACCCGATCTGCGCAAGGACGCCAAAGCGTCATGACTGCCGAAGACATCGAGGCCAGCAAGGCCCCTTTGATGGATCACCTGATCGAGCTTCGCTCGCGCCTGATCAAGGCGCTGCTCGGGTTCGGCGTGGCATTCATCTTCTGCTTCTTCTTCGCCAAGCAGATCTACAACGTTCTGGTATGGCCGTTCGTGTGGGTGGCGGGGCCGGAGAATTCGAAATTCATCTACACGGCGCTGCTGGAATATTTCATCACGCAGCTCAAGCTCGCGCTGTTCGGCGCCGGCTTCATCTCGTTCCCGATCGTCGCGACCCAGATTTACAAGTTCGTCGCGCCGGGCCTCTACAAGCACGAGCGCAACGCCTTCCTGCCGTACCTGATCGCAACGCCGATCTTCTTCGTCGCCGGGGCGATGCTGGTCTATTTCGTCGTGCTGCCGATGCTGATCCGCTTCTCTCTCGGGATGCAGCAGGCGGGAGGGGCGGAGACCGCGCAGATCGCGCTCCTGCCTAAGGTCGGCGAATATCTTTCGCTGATGATGTCGCTGATCTTTGCCTTCGGCATCGCCTTTCAGCTCCCTGTCATCCTGACGCTGCTGGGGCGTATCGGCATCGTCACCTCGAGGATGCTGAAGGAGAAGCGGCGCTATTTCATCGTCATCGCCTTCATTATCGCGGCTGTGCTGACGCCGCCCGATGTGCTGAGCCAGGCTTCGCTCGCGGTCCCGCTGCTCGCCCTCTACGAGGGCGCGATCATCGCGGTGCGGATCGTGGAAAAGAAGGCCGCGGCTGCCACAGCTTCTACGTCGTCGGGTGCCCCGCCGGCGGCCAATCCGGCCGAGTAGGGCGCTTTATTCTCGCACATGGCCGTCATACCTCGCGAAAAGCGGGGTATCCAGTACGCCGCAGCCTCTCGACCGATCCCGGACGTCCCTGGAATACTGGATCGCCCGCCTTCGCGGGCGATGACAGTTGTGCTAGTGGAGGCGCGCCAAAACGTTGACATACAACGTTATCTGCGCGAGCGACGTTAGGACCCCGATCACCATGCACGACATCAAAGCGATCCGCGACAACCCGACAGCCTTCGACGCCGGCCTGAAGCGCCGCGGACTTCAGGCCTTGTCGTCGTCGCTGCTCGCGATCGACGAGAAGCGCCGTGCCGCGATCCTGGCGTCCGAGCAGGCGCAGGCGCGGCGCAATGCGGCCTCGAAAGAGATCGGCGACGCCAAGAAGGCTAAGGACGAGCCGCGCGCGGCGAAGCTGATGGCCGAGGTTACCGAGCTCAAGGCTACGATGCCGCAGCTCGAGGCCGCGGCGAAGACGGCCGACGAGGAGCTTGCGAAAGAGCTGTCCTCGATTCCCAATCTGCCGCTCGACGAGGTGCCCGATGGCGTCGACGAGCATGGCAACGTGCGGCACCATGTGTTCGGCAAGAAACGCGACTATGGCTTTGCGCCGAAGCCGCATGATGATCTCGGCGTCGCGCTCGGCTACATGGATTTCGAGGCGGCAGCGAAGCTGTCCGGCGCTCGCTTCGTCGTGCTCAAGAAGGGCCTCGCGCGGCTCGAGCGCGCGATCGGACAATTCATGCTCGATCTGCACACCGGCGAGCACGGCTATACTGAGATCAATCCGCCGCTCCTGGTGCGCGATGCCGTGATGTTCGGCACCGGCCAGTTGCCGAAATTCGAGGATGACCAGTTCTGGGCGATCAAGGGTGAGTTGCTTGCCGCGCCCGGGGCCGATCTGCGCAGCGAGCGCCTCGGCCTCATTCCGACCGCCGAGGTTTCGCTGACCAATCTCGCACGCGAATCCATCCTTGATGAAAAAGAGTTGCCGATGCGGCTCACGGCGTTGACGCCATGCTTTCGCGCGGAGGCTGGCGCCGCTGGTCGCGATACCCGTGGCATGATCCGGCAGCATCAGTTTACCAAGGTCGAGCTGGTCTCGATCACCACGCCCGAAGCCAGCAAGGACGAGCTCGAGCGCATGCTGGCCTGCGCCGAGGAGGTGCTGCGCCGCCTCGACCTGCATTATCGCGTCATGACGCTGTGCGCCGGCGACATGGGCTTCTCCGCGCAGAAGACCTACGACATCGAAGTGTGGATGCCGGGGCAGGGCGACGGCGGCGCCTATCGCGAGATCTCGAGCTGCTCGGTGTGCGGCGATTTCCAGGCGCGCCGCATGGATGCGCGTTATCGCGGCCCCGACGGCAAGCCGCGTTTCGTGCATACGCTGAACGGCTCGGGCACGGCGGTCGGTCGCGCGCTGATCGCGGTGATGGAGACCTATCAGCAGCAGGACGGCTCGATCGCCGTGCCCGATGTGCTGCAGCCCTATATGGGTGGCCTCAAGGTCATCGAGCACGGCGCGTAAGGGCGAGCCGACGCTCGAGCAGCTCCTCGCTCAAAGCGAGGCCGGCCGCGGCTGCGCCCTGGCCAGTTTTCAGCCGCAAGATCGCCCGAAGCGCCAGGTTGGGTCGTCCCTGGCGCGCCCGATTGACCCGTTGGGGCGGGACTTTGCCGGGTTTGCCTCCGCGGCCCTAGCCGGTTAAGACGACGTGTCAGTTCAAGAAAAACCGCGTCGAATCAGAACAAAAGGCATTTAGACGGATGCGAATTCTCTGCACCAATGATGACGGCATCCACGCTCCCGGACTGAAGGCCGTCGAGCAGATCGCGCGGGCCTTGTCGGACGATGTCTGGATCGTCGCGCCCGAGCTCGACCAGTCCGGCGTCTCGCATTCCCTGTCGCTCAATGATCCGCTCCGCCTGCGCGAAGTCGGCCCCCGTCATTTCGCGGTGCGCGGCACGCCGACCGACTGCGTCATCATGGGGGCGCGCTACATCCTTGGCGAGAAGCTGCCTGATCTGGTGCTCAGCGGCGTCAACAAGGGCCGCAACGTCGCCGAGGACGTGGTCTATTCCGGCACCATCGCCGGCGCGCTGGAAGGCACCATTCTTGGATTGCCGTCGTTTGCGCTGTCGCAGGAATTCAGCGTCGAGACGCGCGACAAGCCGCTGTGGGAGACCGCGCTCAAGTTCGGACCGGACATCGTGCGCAAGGTGCTCGCAGCGGGGATCCCGAAGAACACCGTCGTCAACGTCAATTTCCCGTCCTGCATGCCCGACGAGGTCAAGGGCATCCGCATCACACGGCAGGGCAAGCGCAATCTTGGTTTCCTCAAGATCGATCGTCGGCACGATGGGCGCGGCAATCCGTACTTCTGGATCGGCTTCGAGCGCGCCGCGATGATGGATGCACCGGCCGAGGGTACCGACCTCGCCGCGCTTGCAGCACGTTATGTCTCGGTGACGCCGCTGCGACTCGACCGCACGGACGAAGCGTTTTCGGAAGCGCTGACAGCGACTTTGAAGTAAGTATCAACGCGTCGTGCCTCCCGGATTGCGCTGCGCTGCATCCGGGGCTTCGAGTTCGTTCAATAGTTAAACTGGCGCGCCCCTCATCGCGCTGGAGATCACCTGGGCCAGCGTTTCGAGTTGGAACGGTTTCTGCAGCGCCGGGCGGTCGCGGTATTCGGGGGGCAGGCCTGAGGACCCATAACCGGTCGCGAAGATAAACGGCCGGTTGCGTGCGTTGATCAGTTCGGCGACGGGGGTGATCACCTTGCCGTTGACGTTGACGTCGAGGATGGCGAGATCGAACTCCGTGGATTGCGCGAGCTTGACCGCTTCACCGATTTCGCCAGCTTCGGCCGCGACGCTATGGCCGAGTTCCTCCAGCATGTCGGCGACCATCATCCGGATCATGACCTCGTCTTCCACGAGGAAAACTGAACAGCCCGCCGGCCGTGTCGCTGTCATGATGGAATCCTTGCCCGTCCCAGAGCTAAGCTCGCAAATAAGATCAAAAGGCGCAACGCAAAGGTTTGGGAATTGCTGCCTTTCCGGCGTGCAGCAGCGAATTATCCTGTCCGCCCAAGCCTGACTTGTTCGGCACAGCAGGCTCGCACGCCGGTGGCCTGCTTCATCTTCGGCAATGCCCGCGCCACCTCTTTGGGTACGGGCTTCGATCGCACGCCGTCGCCGATCATATGGGGAATGGTAGCGACGCTCGCAAACGAGAAAGCAGTTGCGGTTCCGGATCAGGAACGGGCGGAAATTTTTCCTTAACGCGGTATTTCTGATTCCGGCGGCATGAAGATATCTAAAATACCCGGATTGCTGTCCAAAGATGTTGACGAATATGGCCGTGAACCCAGATCCGCCCGAGAAAATGAAGTTCCAGTTGACCCTGCGGCGCCGCGGAATCAGCGACCTGTCCGTGCTCCGGGCCATGGAGGAGGTGCCGCGCGAGGACTTCGTCGAGCCGAGTGACCGCGACGACGCCTATCGTGACAGCGCGCTTGGGATCGCTTGTGGGCAGACCATCAGCCAGCCCTTCGTGGTCGCCTACATGACCGAGCAGCTCCAGCTCAGGAAAGACCATCGCGTGCTCGAAATCGGCACCGGGTCCGGTTACCAGGCAGCCATCCTGTCCCGGCTATGCCGGCTGGTGCTGACCATCGAGCGCTACCGGACGCTGGCCGATAGCGCCCGCAAGCGGCTCGAAAAGCTCGGCTATTACAACGTCGAGGTGCTGCTTGGCGATGGCTTCGATGTGCCGACCGGGGCCGGCGACTTCGACCGCATCATCGTAACCGCGGCGATGGAGCAGATCCCGGACAAGCTGATGGAACGGCTGGAGCCCGGCGGCGTCCTGATTGCCCCGGTCGGACCGCATCACGGCACCCAGACCCTGGTTCGCGTGACGCGAACGGAGACCGGATTTGACCGCAAGGACCTGGTCGATGTCCGTTTCGTGCCGGCGCTGTCGGGGATTGCACGCGAGCTGTAGAATTGCGGATTGCCGCTTGCGGCCAAGATCTTATTCCCAGGGTTAAGCCGTTATTTACTCGGCACGTGTTTACTCAAAACTGTCGTTAGTTGCGTACGAGTGAGTAACCATGTCGAGTGTTGTTGAGTTGCTTCGCTCGCGTCGCGCGCCGCAGGTCGCGGTGCTGGCGCTGATGTCAGTTGCCTTTGCCGGCTGTAGCGCCGATATGTCGTCGCGCTTCTCGCAAAGCTCCTACTCGCAAAACCCCTTCGCCTTTGATCCGCAGCCGACCGGTGCCGTGCAGGCGCCGCCGCGCGAGTTGCCGCAATATGCGCGGCCGCAGTCGCAGTCTCCGCAGTATCAGTCGCAGCCGTTGCCCCCGCCGGTGTCGGCGCCGCAGTCATATCCGGTGTCCAGCGGCGTCTCCGGAGGGGGGCGCGGCCTTGCGTCCTATGCGCCGCCGCCGGCGCGCCCGCACATCGAATCCACGGGAAGCGTTCCGCATTCGGTCGCGGCCGCTCACAACGGCACGACCATCATCGTCGGCACCAGCGATACGCTGGAGGTGCTGGCGAAGCGCTATCATGTCTCGACTGCCGAGATCCTGCGCGCCAACGGCTACAAGGGGCCGCGCGCGCTGTCACCCGGCCAGCAACTGATTATTCCGCGCCCGACCGAGACGGCGGCTGCGCCCGCCCCGGCCGCCAAGCCGGTTGCGGTGGCGGCTGCGCCGGCCGGCGTCTACTACGTCAATCGCGGTGACACGCTGCACAGCATTGCGCGCCAGCACCACATCTCCGTGGTGGAGCTGGCGCGGGCCAACAATCTCGACCAGTCGGCCCGGCTCAGCCTGGGCATGAAGCTGATGGTGCCGGGCGCGAAAACCGCGGCTGCCGCGCCCGCTGCGCCGGCCGTTGCGGCCATGGCTCCCGCGCCGGCCCCGGTCCCTGTGGTATCCGCTCCGAAGATGGTCGCGACCGCGCAGCCGCAGCAAAGCGCGCGGCTGGTCCAGCCGACCGAGAACGTCGAACAGCCGGCCGCCGCGGCGGCAACGCCGGCGGTGAAATCGAGCGAAGCAACCGGCGCCCTGCCGACCTTCCGCTGGCCGGTGCGCGGCAAGGTGATCACCGCCTATGGCGCCAAGACCAACGGCAAGGTCAACGACGGCATCAACGTCGCGGTGCCCGAAGGCACGCCGGTGAAGGCCGCCGAGGACGGTGTCGTCGCCTATTCGGGCAACGAGCTGAAGGGCTACGGCAACCTCGTGCTGGTTCGTCACGCCAACGGCTACGTCACGGCCTATGCTCATGCGAGCGAGCTGTTGGTGAAGCGTGGCGATACCATCAAGCGCGGCCAGGTGATCGCCAAATCAGGACAGTCGGGTGAGGTGGGCTCGCCGCAGTTGCACTTCGAGATCCGCAAGGGCTCGTCGCCGGTCGATCCCCTGCAATTCCTCAACGGCGCATAGCTTGAGGCCGTTACATTGTGGACCCGCAAGACGGGGAGGCGGGGAGCCTCCCCGTCTTGATTTGATTTAGAAGTCGAACGTCATGCCGGTTGTGACCGCCTTGGCGTTGTTGCCGGCCACCACGTTGTTGTTGGCGTCGCGTCCGCACACCCCGTAGCCGTGACCACTCACACCGAGGCAGTAGTGCGCGCCGGGACCGTTGCGCAGATAGCTGCCGACGAGATACCAGGTCGCGAATGGGCTGAAGTGGTACTTGACGCCCGCCGCATACTGATCGGCGCTGCTGTCGACGGTGTTGAGTGCAAAGTCGGCCGATCCCGCCGGCGGAGCGACGGTGTAGGTATTGAACACACCGGTCCCGGGCGAGCCCGGTGATGCGTTGGCGTGAGCCCAGGACGCGCTGACATCCCAGGCGCCGATGGACTGCGTGGCGCTGACGAAGTAGCCATCGCGTGAGCGTTCGTTGAAATCGGCAACGGTGTGCTCGCGTCGCAGCATCTCATAGATGCCATAGAGCTGCAGCTTGCCGATGCCGTCGTTGAAGCCGTATCCGGCGCCGAGCTTCGCGGCCCATTCGTTGGCGATGCCGACCGCTCCCGGCGGCACGATCAGCACGCCGCCATTGCTGAGCGGCGTGACGGCCTCGTCGCCGGTGCGGTTGGTGCCCTCATGCATCTCGTAGGCGGCGACCGCCGTGAATGGTCCCTGATTATAGCTCAGCGATGCGCTGTAGAGGTTGCCATATGAGCCGTCGGTGCAGCCCTCTGGCGCCGAGGTGAGCGGGAAGCCGCTGCCGCTTCCGCGCGCCGACGTGCCGGGGCAGTTAAAGTCGCCGAGCGCGAAGTCGCTGTTGTCTCTTGCGGTGTTCTGTCCGGGCGACACCATCACGGTTGCCTGGAAGCCATTCCAGATCGGCGACTCGTACCAGACGGCGTGCGCCGCACGCCAATCGAACTCGGCGCGCAGATCGCCGCCCGTGTTGCCCATGATCGAGTTGTAGTCGCCGAGCGTCGCCGAGAATGGATCGAACTTTGAGGTTGCTCGCTTGTAGGGCGTGTCGGATTTGCCGGCCTTGACGGTGCCCCATGGGGTTTCCATTCCGATGAAGCTGTCGCGCGTACCGAACGCGGCGCGCTCGGTCGGGACCGCGGCGACTTCGACGAGAGATTCGAACTGTGCGATTGCTGCCCATCCCGGGAAACCGTAAGGTTCAAGATTGTGTCGCGCGCGAACGCCGAAATAAGTGAGGTTGCTCGCCACGCCGAACTTGGTGCCTTGGTCGAAGACGCCGGCGTTGAAGACGTCGCCGGAGAGATCAACGTGCCCGTACAGGGTCACGGTCGTGTTGTCGACGAAGGCGTTGCCGCCCGGCGCCTTGCTGTAGATCGGCGCGCCGCCGATGCTGACGATCGCATGTTCGGGCGCAGGGGCCGGGGAGGGGGCGACGGCCGCATGCTGCACCGGGTTGCCCTTTGGCGCTGGCGCGGTTGCCACGGCCGGCGCCGGACGGCTCGCGATATGATTCACGCGATCCCGTAGCTGCGCGTTTTCCCTGGCGAGTTTCGCGTTGTTGCGTTCGAGTGCATCCAGACGTGCCATCACGTCATCGAGCGTTGCCGCCCGCACCGGTTGTTGCGTGAGCGCGAGGCAGATCGCCGCGCATGCGGTTCCTGCGAGAAGTGTCTTCTTCATCTGATGTTTCCCCCGTTTGCCAAAACCACGTCAGCGGGGTGCTGCCGGTCGCAAACAGGCGAAACGCTAATGTATGCCAGATACCAAATACATGGACCGTAACGAGATCACATAGATAAAGATGCTTCGTGACAAAAATGGTACAATAGTACTAGTGCAGTGCATCAAAATGTCGCAGGTCTGACTTGGGAATAAACTTCGTCATTTTATCAACTATCTGATTTTACGAATAAAATTATTTCAGCTAATATGTGACAGTAAGGCTGACAAATTATAGATGCGCTGCGAGATTGGTGACGCGTCTGGGATATTGAATGCCAGAAGTTCCGTACGACTTGGACGTGTGGGAGGTTTTATCTTACCGTAAGACGTCGTCACCGCGGGCTAGGCGCTCGACCATGTCGCGCAGGAAATCGGGCGGACCATGGGCCTGCCATTCACCGTCCGCTTGCAACAGCAGAGGCCGGCGCGTGTCGCGGCTGAAGGCTTCGAGCCATGCACGCGCTTTCGCTTTCGGACGTGCGCCGACGGCGACCGCGACATCGACCGGAATGGCCCGCCACGTGAAGCTGGCCGGTAGAAAGATGAGATGCGATCTGTCAGGCCGCATCCACTCGGGCAGCGGACTTGTCGGAGCGAGCCAACCGCAAACGAAATTTCGGCAAGGATCGACCGGGCGCACGTCGTAGATCGCGCATTTGCCCGCGCCGCTGAACGGGCAGGGATGCCCCGGATAGACGTCGTGGTCGAGGATCCGGATTTTCAGCCAGCCGTCGCAGCAGGCGGTGCAATCACCACATCGTCTTGCGGTTGCGTTTGGATCGGCTGGCATGAGTCCAGTGTACTCGAGCCAAGCCGAATCAGAAGGCGGTTCGCAAGATCACCTTCCCGGCTACGCGCCGCTCAGCCGAACGCCCAGCCGTCCGGCCAGCTCCTGGGTGAATTGCCAGGCGACGCGGCCGGAGCGCGAGCCGCGCGTGGTTGACCATTCCAGCGCCTCGCGCTCGAGCTCGTCGTCGGCGATCCTGATGCCGAAATGGTCGCAATAGCCCTTCACCATCGCCAGATACTCGTCCTGGCTGCAGCGATGGAAGCCGAGCCAGAGACCGAAGCGATCCGACAGCGACACCTTTTCCTCGACCGCTTCGCCGGGATTGATCGCGGTCGAGCGTTCGTTCTCGATCATCTCGCGCGCGAGCAGATGCCGCCGGTTCGACGTGGCATAGAGGATCACGTTGTCGGGGCGCCCCTCGATGCCGCCTTCCAGCACCGCCTTCAGCGACTTGTAGGATGCGTCGTTGCCGTCGAAGGAGAGGTCGTCGCAGAACACGATGAAGCGGAACGGGGAGCTGCGCAGAAGCTCCATCAGACCGGGCAGGCTCTCGATGTCCTCACGGTGGATCTCGATCAGCTTCAGGCGGTCGGCCGCCTTGCGGTCGCGGTTGAGGGTGGCGTGCGCGGCCTTTACCAGCGACGACTTGCCCATGCCACGCGCGCCCCACAGCAGCGCGTTGTTGGCGGGAAGTCCATTGGCGAAGCGCTCGGTGTTCTCCATCAGGATATCGCGCATCCGGTCGACGCCCTTGAGCAGGCCGATCTCGACGCGGCTGACCCGCGGCACCGGGGTCAGGCGCCCGTCGGGGTGCCAGACAAAGGCGTCGGCGGCGCCCAGCGACTCGGCCGGATCGGAGGCGGGAGACGCCGCCGCAAGGCGGCTGGCAATCGTCTCCAGAGCATTCGCGATCCGCTCGGCGGTCGCGCCATCGAGCGCGTTTGCCGGGCGTTTTGTCGCGGCTTTTGCCGGTGTTTTGGCGGCAGCTTTGGGCGGTGTTTTGCTGGCTGTCTTGCTGACTATTTTCTTGGCTTTTTTCGGCATTTTTCCAGTTCCTGACGGCGCAGCCTTATCGGGCTGGCGCTCCTCTCGCAAGCCGCCTAAATGAAGGGCCGTTAACGTTGCAATTGGGACCGCTGCCGCTATAGTCCGCGCGAATTTGCCCGGACCGCCATACCGCCCGAAGGACCAGAGGGCGTGGCCGGTTCTTTCCCGTCTTACCGAGGATTGTCCGAATGCTGATTACTCCTGCCTTTGCCCAGGCTGCCGGAGCCGGTGGCGATACCAACAGCATGTTGATGTCGCTGCTGCCATTCGCACTGATCTTCGTCATCATGTACTTCCTGATTCTCCGTCCGCAGCAGAAGAAGGTCCGCGACCACGCCGACCTGGTGAAGAACATCCGCCGCGGTGATACGGTGGTGACCTCGGGCGGCCTCGTCGGCAAGGTCACCAAGGTGGTCGACGACGACCAGATCGAATTCGAGATTTCGGATGGTGTCCGCGTGCGGCAGATGCGCCAGATGATCTCCGGCGTGCGCTCCAAGGGTGAGCCGGCGAAGGGCGACACCAAGGACGAGGCGTCCGCGAGCTGATTGCCGCGCCGCTGTTTGGACTCTGACGGAACAAGTCGATGTTGTATTTCACCCGGTGGAAGGCGCTGGCGATCATCCTGACAGCGCTGGTGGTTTGCCTGTGCGCGGTGCCGAACTTCTTCCCGGAAGCGCAGGTCAAAAGCTGGCCCGCATGGGCGCAGCGTCGCCTCGTGCTCGGCCTCGACTTGCAGGGCGGCTCATACCTATTGCTCGAGGTCGATTCCAACTACGTCAAGAAAGAGAAGCTCGACCAGGTCCGCGACGACGTGCGGCGGGTGCTGCGTGAAGCCAAGATCGGCTACACCGGACTGAATTCGCGCAATGATGCAGTCGAGGTCCGCATCTCCCGTGACAACGAGCAGGCGACAGCGCTGTCGAAGCTTCGCGAGTTGTCGCAGCCGCTCGGCGGCTTGCTCGGCTCGAGCGGTCAGCGCAGCCTCGAGGTCTCGGACGCCGGCGGCGGCCTGATCCGCCTCACGGTGCCGCAGGCGGCCATTACCGAGCGCATCCGCCAGACCATCGAGCAGTCGATCCAGATCGTCGAACGCCGCGTCAACGAGCTCGGCACCGTCGAGCCGGTGATCCAGCGCCAGGGCACCGACCGCATCCTGGTGCAGGTGCCGGGCCTGCAAGACCCGACGCGACTGAAGGAGTTGCTCGGCAAGACGGCGAAGATGGAATTCCGCATGGTCGATACATCGGTCTCGCCGGACCAGGCCCAGGCGGGCCGGGTGCCGCCCGAGTCCGAGTTGCTGATGAGCGCGTCGCCGCCTCCCGTGCCGTATGTCGTGAAGAAGCAGGTCCTGGTCTCGGGCGCCGAATTGTCTGATGCGCAGCCTGGCTTCGACCAGCGCACCGGCGAGCCGATCGTCAGCTTCCGGTTCAACTCGTCAGGTGCGCGCAAATTCGCCCAGGCGACGAGCGAGAATGTCGGTCAGCCCTTCGCCATTGTGCTCGACAACAAGGTGATCTCCGCTCCGGTCATCCGCGAGCCGATCACCGGCGGCTCCGGGCAGATTTCCGGCAACTTCACCGTGCAGTCGGCCAATGATCTGGCGATCCTGATGCGCGCCGGCGCGCTGCCGGCGCCGCTCGCCGTGATGGAGGAGCGCACCGTCGGTCCCGGCCTCGGTCAGGATTCGATCGAGAAGGGCGAGCTTGCGGCCTATGTCGGCTCGATCCTGGTCATTGTGTTCATGCTGCTGACGTATCGACTGTTCGGCGTGTTCGCCAACATCGCCGTTGCGGTCAACGTCGCCATGATCTTCGGTCTGCTGTCGCTGCTCAACGCCACGCTGACACTGCCCGGCATCGCCGGCATCGTGTTGACCGTCGGTATCGCGGTCGACTCCAACGTGCTGATCTACGAGCGTATCCGCGAGGAGCTGCGGGGCGGGCGCAATGCGATCTCGGCGATCGACGCCGGCTTCAAGCGGGCGCTCGCGACCATCCTCGATTCCAACATCACCACCTTCATCGCGGCCGCGGTGCTGTTCTATATCGGTACCGGACCGGTGCGCGGCTTTGCCGTGACGCTCGGCATCGGCATCATTACCACGGTGTTCACCGCCTTCACCCTGACGCGCCTGATCGTCGCCTGGTGGGTGCGATGGAAGCGGCCGCAAACCGTGCCGATTTGAGAGGCCTATTGTGACCCACTACGTTCTCATCGGCCTTGGTGTCCTGATTGCCGTGCTCACCGTCGTCTCGGCGCTCGGCCTGCTGCCGTCGCTGCGCATCGTGCCCGACGATACGCATTTCGACTTCACGCGCTTCCGTCGCATCAGCTTCCCGATCTCGGCGCTGCTTTCGATCGTCGCGATCACGTTGTTCTTCACCCACGGCCTGAATTTCGGCATCGACTTCAAGGGCGGTACGCTCTTGGAAGTGCAGGCCAAGTCCGGCACTGCCGACATCGCCGCGATGCGCACGACCTTAAGCAGCCTCGGCCTCGGCGAGGTCCAGTTGCAGCAGTTCGGCGGTCCGGCCGAAGTTCTGATCCGCGTCGCCGAACAGCCCGGTGGCGATGCCGCACAGCAGGAGGCCGTCCAGAAGGTCAGAACCGCGCTCGGCGATTCCGTCGACTATCGCCGCGTCGAAGTGGTCGGGCCGCGCGTTTCCGGCGAGCTGCTTGCCTACGGCATGCTCGGCCTCATGTTCGCCATTCTGGGCATCCTGATCTATCTCTGGTTCCGCTTCGAATGGCAGTTCGCGCTCGGCGCGATGATCGCCAACGTCCACGACATCGTGCTGACGGTCGGCTTCATGTCGATCTCGCAGGTCGACTTCGACCTCACTAGTATTGCGGCGCTGCTGACCATTCTCGGCTATTCGCTCAACGACACCGTCGTCATCTACGACCGTATCCGTGAAATGCTGCGGCGCTACAAGAAGATGCCGATGCCGCAGCTTCTCAATGAATCGATCAACTCGACGCTGTCGCGCTCCATTGTCACCCACGTCACGGTGACCCTGGCGCTGCTCGCGCTGCTGCTGTTCGGCGGCCAGGCGATCCACAGCTTCACCGCGGTGATGATGTTCGGCGTGGTGCTGGTTGGTACCTACACCTCGATCTTCATCGCGGCGCCGATCCTGATCTATCTCGGTGTTCACACCACGCGGGGCGAAGCGCAGGATGCGCCGGCCAAAAAGCCGGACGCGGCAGCCAAGAAGTAACCGATCATGGCCAATCCCTCGGACGCTCCGCATCTTCCGAGGCCGGCGCCGATCGAAGCCTACGGCAAGGGCGGCTTCGCATTCGCCGACATGTCGCACCGCGGCTCGCTGCTGTGCCTGCCCGATGGGATCTGGGCCTGGCCGGTGACCAGTCCGCAGCAGATCGACCAATATTCGCTGGCCCAGGTGTTCGCGGCGGCGAATGCGATCGACACGCTGATCGTCGGCAGTGGCAATGAAGTCTGGGTGCCGCCGAAGGGCTTGCGCGAGGCCTTGCGTGCAGTGCGAGTGGTGCTCGACCCGATGCAGACGGGGCCCGCGATCCGCACCTACAACATCATGCTGGGCGAGCGGCGGCGTGTGGCGGCAGCGCTGATCGCGGTGCCATGAGCGTGACGGAGGCGCCGATCGACGGCGCGGCCTTCTGCGCCGATCTGGTGCGGAGCCATGATTTCGTCCGCTATGCCTCGACCCTGTTCGTGCCTGCGGCGGAGCGCCGGGCGCTGCTCGCAATCTATGCCTTCAACGCCGAGGTTTCCCGCGTTCATGAGCACGTGAGCCAGCCGCTGCCCGGCGAGATACGGCTGCAATGGTGGACCGACATGCTGGGCGGAACAGCGCATGGCGGCGTCGAAGGCAATCCGGTCGCGGCGGAACTCTTGCAAGCGATCCGCAAGCATCGCTTGCCGGTCTCGGCCTTGTCGCGCCTGGTCGAGGCGCACCAGTTCGACCTCTACAACGATCCGATGCCGTCGATGGCCGCGCTCGAGGGTTACCTTGCGGATACGGCATCAGCGTTGTTCTCGCTCGCCGCGCGCGTGATGGCGCGGCCTTCGGAGGAGATCGACCACTTGGCGCGTCATGCCGGTCTGGCGCAGGGAATGGCGCAGGTGGTCGCGGCGTTGCCGCGGGATGCCGCACGGCATCAGCTCTTCCTGCCGCTGCAACTCCTTCAGGAGCATGGTGGCAGCATGGAAGCGGTCTTTGCGCGCAAGCAGACGCCGGAAATCAGCGCGGCGGTTGGTCAATTCGCACGCGAGGCGCAGACCCACCTCGACACCGCCTTGTCACTGCTTTCGGATATTCCGCCCGCGGTGAGGCCGATCTTCCTGCCGCTCGCGTATGTCCGCCGCGACCTTGGCCGGGTCGCACAAGCGGCCAACGATCCCTTCGTTCCGAAGCCGGCGTCGCGCCTGCGCGTCTTGTGGACATTGTGGCGCGCCGCGCGCACGAAGGATTTCGGCGGTTAGCTTTTTGGCTTTCGGATGTGCTTGGTGAAAATCCGGATCGTGCCACCCTTGACCATCGAGCCACTGTCGTAGAGGTCGGATGCGATCCGTTCGATGGAGTCGCGCAGCGTGAGGAACTGGGCCTGACGTGCGATGCTCGGCGTTCCCTTGGTGTCGGCCAACTCGTCCATCGCAGCGTCGCTGATCTGGCATTCGACAGTCTGGCCATCGTCCAGCATCGTGAATCCGAACGCCATCCGTTCGGAATCATATCCTCCGATACGGCCACGAGTGAGTGGCATTAATCCTGTCCCTTGCGCGCGGCGCCCCGTTGCAAGAGTGGGACTTCGGGACGCGTTTGTCGAGGGCTGGTGCGCGATACTCTAGCCGGACGGTCGGTCCATCTCGGCGACTTCAAAATTGAAGCGGTCGCGCAGATTCTTGCGCTGCTCGAGGATGTCCTTGAGGAATTCGCGATCGGCGTCGCTGTTCATCATCGGCTCGATCAGGTCGACCTGATTCATGGCGACGAGCTGCAGGATTTCGGTGCGCGGCTTGCCGGCGGCATCGCGCGGCAGCGCGTGCACGATCTGGATATGCTCGGGCGGCTTGATGCCCTTGGCGGCCGCAAGCTCGCCGCGCAGCGTCTTCTCCAACGCAGACCGATCCGCCTCGACGAAGGCATATAGCCCGACGCCGACGCGGCGATCGGCAAAGGCGACGATCGCGGTGTCGCGCACCTCGGGGTTCCGGCGGATCAGGTCCACCAGCACGGGGGCGTCGTTGACCAGCCGCCGGCCGCCGCCTTCGCGGTCGGTGAAGTTGAAGAGACCGCGCGTGATCGCCTGATAGACCTTCTTGCCGGTCTTGAGCCAGATGCTGGCAACCGCCGACTTCTTGGCGAGCACCTTGCGCTCCATCGGCGTCAAGGCCTCCGGCGCGTAGCTGCGCTTGTGTTTCAGCAGATGACGCAGATCCTCATAAGCCGCGATCCGGAACAGCCGGCTTCGGGTCTTGAAACAGGCCGCAAGCTGAAAGTCGGTGAGATAGGCGCGGCCGTCGCGGCCGACCAGCCAGTTCTGCTCCTTGGCGAGATCGTTGTGGCAGATGCCGGCGCGGTGCAGCTTGCGCAGAGCTACTTTGGCGGAACGAAAATAGGCGGCATCGCCGTGTGGTTTCGCCAGATGCAGCGCGACGCCATCGATGAAGCCGCGCACCAACGCGCGTCTGCCGGCCCACAGAAGCTTTGGACCGACGTCGAGATCACGCGCCAGCGTCAGCGCGCGGCGCTCGCGCGAAAACAGATGCAGCGCAAGGCCGAATGACCAGAACGGCACCTGGTCGAGCCGGCGCAGCACAGCGTCGACCTCGCCGCCATCGGCGCGAAAGCGGCCGCGTTCGACCGTGGAGAACACGTCGCGCTTGAGCAGGACACCCTGGCTCCATCGCGCCGACAGGGTGGCAGCGTCGTCTTTCGGCAAGCTCATGGGTCCTAGGCCGCCGCCGCAACGCGCAGGTGGTCTGCGATCCAGTGATCGAGGTCGGCGAGCGCCCGGGCGCTGATCGCCTGCTTCTTTGCAACGGTCCTTTCGTTGCCGCGCAGCCGAGAACCGTCCGCCTTTTTCGTCGGCGGATTGGCAAGCGGAGGGAACAGACCGAAATTGATGTTCATTGGCTGGAACGAGCGGGGACCGGACTCAACCGTTTCGATATGGCCGCCGGTGATGTGGCCGAGTAGGGCGCCCAGCGCCGTGGTGGCCGGCGGCGGCGTCAGCGATTGGCCGCGTGCGTCCGCGGCGGCACAGAGCCCCGCGATCAGGCCGACGCTTGCCGACTCGACGTAACCTTCGCAACCCGTCATCTGTCCGGCGAAGCGCAGCCGTGGCTGCGCACGCAGGCGCAATTGTGCGTCGAGCAGCTTCGGTGAGTTCAGGAAGGTGTTGCGGTGCAGACCGCCGAGCCGGGCGAACTCCGCCTTCTCAAGGCCCGGGATGGTTCGGAACACGCGTTGCTGGGCGCCGTGCTTCAGCTTGGTCTGGAAGCCAACGATGTTGTAAAGCGTGCCGAGCTTGTTGTCTTGCCGCAGTTGCACGATGGCATACGGCTTCACGGTCGGATTATGCGGATTGGTCAGTCCCACCGGCTTCATCGGACCATGGCGCAGGGTTTCGGGACCGCGCTCGGCCATCACTTCGACCGGAAGGCAGCCATCGAAATAGGGTGTGTTGGTCTCCCAATCCTTGAAGTCGACCTTTTCGCCCTCGATCAGCGCCGCTACGAAGGCATCATACTGCTCCTTCGTCATCGGACAGTTGATGTAGTCGGCGCCCGTGCCGCCGGGACCGACCTTGTCGTAGCGCGACTGGAACCAAGCCACCGACATGTCGATGGAATCTTTGTAAACGATCGGCGCGATTGCGTCGAAGAACGCCAGCGCGCTCTCGTCCGTGAACTGTCTGATTGCATCGGCGAGCGGTGCCGAGGTGAGGGGGCCGGTCGCAACAATCACGTTGCTCCAGTCGGCGGGCGGCAGGCCGGCCACTTCCTCGCGGCTGATTTCAATTCGTGGATGCTCGTTTAACGCCTTGGTGACGGCAGCAGAGAAGCCTTCGCGATCAACCGCGAGTGCGCCACCGGCGGGGACCTGGTTGGCATCGGCTGCGCGCATGATGAGCGAGCCAAGCCGCCGCATCTCGGCGTGCAGCAGCCCGACCGCGTTGTTGGCGGCATCGTCAGAGCGGAAGGAGTTCGAGCAGACCAGTTCGGCGCAGCCGTCAGTTCGGTGAGCCTCGGTCATCCGGGTCGGTCGCATCTCGTGCAGCACGACGCGGACGCCCGAGTTGGCGACCTGCCAGGCCGCTTCCGAGCCGGCGAGCCCCGCGCCCACGATGTGCACGGGTTGGGAGGAGTGATGCGGAGTCATTGCGCAGCGTTAGCGCGTTTTGATCCCGTATGCATCTGAAACCGAGCTAGAAACGATAACGCCCGCTGCAGGAGCGGGCGTTATCCGTTCATCAGATGGCGGATGAGCAATCAGCCGTTGTAGGTGCCGGCGGCAACGCGCGGAATGTCCGAGCGATCGAGGCCGATATCGGCCAATTCGCGGTCGCTGAGCTGGGACAATTCGCTGACATTGCGCTGATAATCCCGGAAGGCCTGGATCATGCGGATGAGCGAGAGCAGCATTGGTAGTCTCCTAGTAGTTCAGATTCAGCTTTTCCAAAGCCTCATCGTTGAAATGAATATAGATGAGATTTTGCAGTGCAGTAGTTCCGATGTTGCGATGCAGCTAATCCCAAAATGCATGGCGACGGTAAGTCTCGATTAATTCTTCCGATCATGCCTGAGACGGCCACCGATCGGGGTTCCAAAGACGTCGGCATTCACTCAGAATGCATTATAGTTCAGAAACTTGCGTCGGCCCCACAGACTCTCGGCAGTTCTTCAAGTGGTAGCTGGGGACCGCAAAATCAATCCCACATGAGGGTCGTGCAGGAGGGCCGCGGATTGTGTTCCATGCGCGATTCGCATGCGGGCCTTGGCGCATGAGATGAATATACGTTCACCGCCATATTTGCCTGGAGACGGAACGGCCGGCGGCAATTGGTCGCGTTGACCGGTGGGGCTCCCTCCCCACCACCGGCAGATGGAATCAGTTTCGATAGGAATCCGATTCTTGAGGGCCGCCGGCGAAAGCTATGTCACGAGGACGCAGCGGTTGTCTTGCCGAGTTCAGAGCGGGGCATTGTATCCTCTGGACGTCGTGCCGACTGCGGCAACTGCGCTTTACTTTGCCGCTCGATCAAAGCGGCGTCACAGCGAATGTGATCGCGGCGGCCTTCCTTACCGACCCGTAACGAAAATGCGGCGCAACGCATGCTGGAGTTGCGCTCAGCGTCGATCACATTCGCATCGCGCGAAGTTCATTCTGAGCGCTGCGGGGGACAGCGAATAATCGTTCCGCAGATTCCGCAATCACGCGGGCGTCTGCCTACGAACAAAATGGATAATTCCCATGATCAGAACAATGATCGGCGCAGCTACAATGGCTGCCGTTGCTTACGCTGTCGTTCCCGCGCACGCCGCCAAAATGGGCGTCGGCTGCAGTGGCCCTAACCTGACCAAGACCGAGTCTGCGGTCGAGGCTATGGCCGACACTGAAGTCAAGTTTATGGCGGAGAAGGAAATCTCGCTCGCTCAGGACGCGATGCTGAACGGCAAGATGGGTGCCTGCAGCGCGCACCTCGGCAAGGCCGCGCACGCCAGCATGGCGAAGTAAGCTTTTGTACATTGCGACCAGGGCCGGTTGCCTGGGGCAGCCGGCCTTTTACGATTCTAGGGGGCGTGGGCGAGTTGTGTGGCGAAATAGCCAATGGTCTTGGCGTAGACCTCGCTCTTGTTCCACTGCTGGATCACCGCGAAGTTCTCGCTGCCGGGCTCCCAGCCCTTGCCCTTCTTCCAACCGTAGCTCTTCAGGAAATTTGCGGTCGATGCCAGGACATCGGGCACGTTATGCAGCAGGTCGCGCTTGCCGTTGCCGTCAAAGTCGACCGCGAATTTGATGTACGACGACGGCATGAACTGGGTCTGCCCGATCTCGCCCGCCCAAGCGCCGCGCATCTCCTGCGGCGCAAGGTCGCCGCGCTCGATGATGCGCAAGGCATCCATCATCTCGGCCTTGAACATGTCGGAGCGGCGGCAGTCATAGGCCAGCGTCGCCAGCGATCGCATGGTCGGAAACTTGCCGGTGTTGACGCCGAAATCGGTCTCCAGCCCCCAGATCGCGACTAGGATCTCGCCCGGTACACCATAGGCCTCTTCGATCCGCGAGAGCACCGAGCCGTATTGCTTCATCTTGTCGGAGCCGCGGGTGAGGCGCGGCGGGACCATGCGCCCCGAGAACTGTTCGAAAGTTTGGCTGAACACCTGCTGCGAGTGATCACGCGCCAGAATCGCCTTGTCGAGGGTGACGCCATTGAGCCCAGCCTGGATCGCGTTTTGCGAAATGCCCTTGGCAGCGGCTTCCTTCTTGAAATCGTCGAGCCAGGCTTCGAACGTACCTGTGCCGCAGGGGGCAGCGAGCGTCGATGCGGTCGATGCCAGCAGCCACGCGCCGACGGCAAGTGCGCGATAGGAAAGACGAGAGCTCATATGACCATTCACTCCGGGACGACGATCTTAACGGCACAGTATTAAAAAAACGCCGCGTATGTTCTCGGCAACAGCGGCTAAAACAAGGCTTGTGAGCAACCTGTCCGATGTCAGATGGGGTGCAAATACCGCGCCAGCTTCACGTCCCGTTGACGGCCGGATCGCGCTGCACAGGATGGCAAACCGCCGGTCGAAGATCGGCCGGCGGTCGGTTGCATTTAGCGTTGCACGGTCGCAGCGGGCGTTCAGCTCCGATCGCTTCGCCGCCATGGGAACAAATTGGCCGGGAAATCGGCGGCCGGTTTGCGCTCGCGCGGCTCCGGAATGACCGGCCGCGCATTCGGGTCCTTCACGATCACTTCCCGATAGAGATGCCAGGTGGCGTGACCCAGCAACGGAATCACGACGGCAAGGCCGAGGAAGAACGGGATCGTGCCGAGCACCAGCAACACTGCAACGATGAGGCCCCAGACCGCCATCGGCACCGGATTCCGTGCAACGACGCGCATCGACGTTGCCATCGCTTCGCCGGCGGTTGCATGGCGATCGAGCAGCATCGGAAATGCGACCACGCTGATGCAAAGCGCGACCAGCGCGAACAGGAACCCGACGCCGCAGCCGACCACGATGAGCCACCAGCCTTGCGGTGTGGTCAGGACACGCGCCGCAAAATCCGGAATGTCGGCGGCAATCTGGTAGCCGAAGGCCGCGGTGTAGATCGCCTGCGCAATCGCGATCCAGGTCACGAACAGCGCGAACAGCAACGTTCCGACCCCGAGCATCGCGCCGAAGGACGGCGAGCGGAACACCTCCAAGGCGTCCCACGCGGTCGCTGCCTCGCCGTTCTCTCGGCGGCGGCTCAACTCGTAGAGGCCGATCGCGGCAAACGGGCCGAGCAGGGCGAAGCCCGCGGCCAACGGAAACAGCAGGGGCAGCACGGCATAACCGTGCACCGTGCGCGCGAGCACGAGGCCGAGCACGGGATAGATCAGGCACAGCACAATGGCGTGGCTGGGGATCGCCTTGAAGTCCTCCCATCCGAGACGCAGCGCTTGATGCAAATCGGAAAGGCCGATCGTGCGGATAACCGGCGCAGACGCGGCACCTTCTCCGCTCTGCGTCATCGATCTGACATTGCCTTGATATGGAGTGGCCATGGTCGTTGTCTCCCTCTGGACGGCCGCATTCTGCGCCCGCCATACGGGCACCAACGTGCCGCCTCTCAAAGCGTTCACGAGCAGGCCAGACGCGAAAGACGGAGCAGGGACCTGGCCATGTCGCGAACTGAACAACCAAGGTACTCCCAAACCGGATCGAAAGCACGCTCTCACGCTTAAGTGAATGTCGCATTGGCAAGGTATGGAGAGGGCGGTACACTTGGCGTGCGACCGCGGTCGGGCGTCTCAGCGTCGCCTGACCTTCAAACCATCTCAAGTCCAGTGGGAGCAAACGATGAGCATTTTCGGAAAAATCATGAGCGCAATCTTCGGTAGCAGCGCGACGGCCGCGCCCGCTGGCGGAGCAGCCACAACCACGGCTCCCGCCGGCGGTTCGCCCTCCGCCAGCGCATCGTCTTCGTCCCCGGCAGCCGCGCCCGGTGCCGCACCCGCGCAGACGGTTGACGTGGCGCCTATCCTCGACGCGGCGGTCGCTGCGAAGAAGGAGAAGCTGGAGTGGCGGACCTCGATCGTCGACCTGATGAAGGCGCTCGACATCGATTCCAGCCTCGGCGCGCGCAAGGAGCTTGCCAAGGAGCTTGGCTACACCGGCGACACCAACGACTCCGCGAGCATGAACATCTGGCTGCACAAGCAGGTGATGGCGAAGCTTGCAGCCAATGGCGGCAAGCTGCCTCCGGACATCAAGCACTGACGAGATAACCGCTGATGCGACCAGGGCCCGCGCCGGTGCGGGCCCTTTTTTATGGACGGGCGAACATCTATAGATCGGCCGATAACAAGGAGAACGCTCATGACTGATCTCGACCGCCGGACGATGCTGACGACCGGCGCTCTGGCGCTGGCGGGTGCTGCCGCGCACGCTGTTCCCGCGGAAGCGCAACCCGCGCCGAAGGCGATGTTTGCGGTGCCGGCCGTGACGATCCCGATCGTCGGCGAGACTGAGGTCTTCCAGGTGCGGCGCATCTATTGCATCGGCCGCAACTACGCCGCGCATGCCATCGAGCGCGGCTCCGATCCGACCCGCGAGCCGCCGTTCTTCTTCCAGAAGCCGACCGATGCGATCCAGAATGTCGCGATCGGCACCGTCGCCGATCATCCCTATCCGTCGCTGACCAAGAACTATCACCACGAGGTCGAACTGGTGGCGGCGTTGAAGTCCGGCGGCACCAACATCCCCGCCGAGAAGGCGCTCGATCATGTCTATGGCTACGCACTCGGTCTCGACATGACGCGGCGCGATTTGCAGAACGGCATGGCCGCCGAGAAGAAGCCGTGGGAGATCGGCAAGAGCTTCGACCACGCCGCCGTGCTCGGACCGATTCATCCGTCTGATAAGACCGGTCATTTCACCAAGGGCGCGATCTCGCTCGCCGTCAACGGCACGGTGCGGCAGAGCTCGGATCTGAAGAACATGATCTGGAGCGTCGCCGAGCAGATCGCAAAACTCTCCGAGGCGTTCGAGCTCAAGGCCGGCGACATCATCTATTCCGGCACGCCGGAGAATGTCGGTCCTGTGGTCAAGGGCGATGTGCTGCTCTGCAAGCTCGAGGGCTTGCCGGACATGTCGATCCGGATTGTCTGACGGACAGGGCGTCAGCCCATAAGATCCGCGTATTCCGGATGGTTGCGCAGGTAGTCCACCACGAAGCCGCAGCCGGCGATCACCTTGTGGCCGTCGGCGCGGATCAACTCCAGTGCTCCCTTGACCAGCTCCGATGCGATGCCGCGGCCACGCAGGGCGCGCGGTGTTTCGGTATGGGTGATGATCACGGTTGACGACGTCAGCCGGTAATTCGCAAAGGCGATGCCGCCCTCGGTGTCGAGTTCGAAGCGCTGTTGGGCCTTGTTGTCGCGGACGGCAGCCATCGCAATATCCTGATTGATTCACTCTGCCTGTTCTAGGCGCGTGACCCCGTCGGCGCAAAGGCGCGTCGGGTTTTGACCAGGCGAGTTGCGCTGGTCTTCGCGGCGGTCTTTCGCAGCGCACACAGAGGGTCTTGCGGGGGAATGCGGTTCGATTACGCTTGTCGTCAGACATACGCCGCCGCTGCGGCCGGTTGATGGTTTGGCAAGCAGAAGTGCCGGCCGCCGACGTATGCCTCTGTTCGGGAGGAGGACCGTCATGTCGGACAATCGTTTCTTCAAGACACACCATGCCTGGGAGGACTGGTTCGGCATGCTGCTCGGCGTGCTGATCATGGTGTCGCCCTGGTTTCCGGTTCAGGTGAACGACACTGTCGATCTCGAACGCAGCCACCTCGTGCTCAACAGTTTCGTGGTGGGCATGCTGGTATTGGGCCTTGCCCAGCTCGAATATGTCGCGCTGCATCGCTGGGAGGAGGTGGGTAGCGTGCTGCTTGGGCTCTGGCTGATCGTGTCGCCCTTTGTGTTTGGCTACGCCTCGGATCAAGCGCTGCAGCTCTGGCACATCGTGCTTGGCGCGCTCGTCGCCGTTGTCGGTGCGTGGCAGCTCTGGCAGGACTGGAACCTGAGCGAGCAGGAGCTGGCCAAGCATCCGCAGTAGTAGCGCCGGCTTGGACCGGCGGCGGCCTATGATGGCGTCGGCCGCCAGGCATGCGCGGCTCCCGCAGTGACGGGCCGCGATCATGGTACCGCAGCGAGGCCGCATCATGCGGGCCTTGCCCAAGCCCGCGGCTTGACGATAAACCGGATCGCACCCATCCCTTGCGGCGCTTGAAGACGCCCGGTTCTGACCGAGGAAACACACCATGATTGTCCTGACCATGCCCCTGATGTTGCGCGTGTCGGCGGGGCGGCAATGAGCGGGACGGCTACCGCGCCGCGCGGCGGGATCGCGCGGGTGTCGCGCCGGGTGATGAACCTCGCCTACATCCTGACCCAGAACGCCCGCCGTCACGGCGACCGCCCGGGCTTCATCTGGAACGAGAAGACCTGGACCTGGCGCCACATCGACCAAACCGTCTCGGCACTGGCGGCGGCGCTCGCCGCACGCGGCATTGTCAAGGGCGACCGCATCCTGGTGCATTCCAAGAACTGCGACGAGATGTTCTGGTCGATGTTCGCGGCGTTCCGGCTCGGCGCGGTCTGGGTGCCGACCAATTTCCGCCTGATGCTGGACGAGGTCGCCTATCTCGCCGCGGCCTCCGGCGCGAAAGCGTTTCTCTGCCACGGCGACTTCCCGGAGCACGCCAGAGCGGCCGCCAATCCGGCGCTCGAATTCACCTGGCGGATCGGCGAAGAGGGCACGTTCGGCGAGGCCACCGTCGGCGACGTCATCGCCAAGCATGCGGGAGCCGAGGTCGAGAACGTTGCGGTCGAATACGACGATCCCTGCTGGTTCTTCTTCACCTCCGGCACCACGGGCCGCTCCAAGGCCGCGGTGCTGACCCATGGCCAGATGGCCTTCGTGATCACCAACCATCTCGCCGACCTGATGCCCGGCACCACTGAGGACGACGCTTCGCTGGTGGTGGCGCCGCTGTCGCACGGTGCCGGCGTGCATCAACTGGTGCAGACCGCGCGCGGTGTGCCGACCATCCTGCTGCCGTCGGAGAAGTTCGACATCGCGGAGGCGTTCCGGCTGATCGCCAAGCATCGCGTCAGCAACATGTTCACGGTGCCGACCATCCTGAAGATGATGGTCGAGCATCCCGCGGTCGACCAGCACGATCATTCCTCGCTGCGCTACATCATCTACGCCGGCGCGCCGATGTATCGCGAGGACCAGAAGGCCGCGTTGAGCAAGCTCGGCGGCGTGCTGGTGCAGTATTTCGGCCTCGGCGAGGTCACCGGCAACATCACGGTGCTGCCGCCCGCACTGCACGATCCCGAGGACGGACCGCATGCGCGGATCGGCACCTGCGGCTTCGAGCGCACCGGCATGCAGGTCTCGATCCAGGGCGACGACGGGCGCGAGCTGAAAGCCTTCGAGACCGGCGAGATCTGCGTGATCGGTCCCGGCGTGTTCGCCGGCTACTATGATAACCCCGAGGCCAATGCCAAGGCGTTTCGCGACGGCTGGTTCCGCACCGGAGATCTCGGCCACATGGACGAGGAGGGCTTCGTCTACATCACCGGCCGCGCCTCCGACATGTACATCTCCGGCGGCTCCAACATCTATCCGCGCGAGATCGAGGAGAAGATCCTGACTCATCCGGCGGTGGGTGAGGTCGCCGTGCTTGGTGTGCCCGATCCCTTCTGGGGCGAGGTCGGCGTTGCCGTCTGCGTCGCGCGCGAAGGCAGCGATGCCGTCGGCGAGGCGGAGCTGGCGGCCTATCTCGCGCCGAAGGTGCCGCGCTACAAGATGCCGAAGCGGTTCTTCTTCTGGGAGGCGCTGCCGAAGTCCGGCTACGGCAAGGTGCCGAAGCGGCTGATCCGCGACGAACTCGAGGAGCGCGGGCTACTCGAGGCGATCGCCAAGTCGCCGGGCGGCTAGCGCGATGCGCAGCATCGTCCAGCCCGGCGCTCCGTCGCTAGAGCGCATCCAGTGGGTCGCCGCGCGCGGCCGCGCCTTTTCATTCACGCTTGCAGCCGGCATCCCCCTGCTCGAGGCGGTGCGCCGCGGCTTTGCGGCGGAGGGGTTTTCGAGCGGCGTGCTCAACGCGACAGGCGGAGCGCTCGGACCGTTTGCCTATGTGATGCCGGCGCTGTCCAAAGACGGCGCCAACGCAGCATTCTACAGCGACACGTTCCGTCCCGACGGCGTGACGCGGCTCAAGCTCGCGGCGCTGACCTTCGGCGTGCGCGATGGCGCGCCGTTCTTTCACTGCCACGGCCTGTGGACCGAGGCCGATGGCCGTTTCAACGGCGGCCACATGCTGCCGGATGAGACCGTGGTCGCCGAGCCTTTCGAGGTCAGCGCCTTCGGGATCGACGGTGCGACCTTCGTGGCCGAGCCCGACAGCGAGACCAACTTCAAGCTGTTCGGGCCCGTCGCCACTGCGCCGACCGGCGCGAAGACCACCAGCCATGCCTTCGCGCTGCGGCTGCGGCCGAACCAGGATTTCGCTTGTGCGCTCGAGGGCTTCTGCCATCAGCACGGCGTTCTGCGCGCCCGCCTGCACGGCGGTGTCGGCTCGACCATCGGTGCCATCTTCACCGACGGACACAGCGTGGTGCCGTTTGCGACCGAGCTTGCGGTAACCGCGGGTGACATCGCAACCGATTCCGATGGTCAATGGAACGCCGAGCTCGACGTCGCGCTGGTCGACTATCTCGGCGGCATCGCGGAGGGCCACCTGGTGCGCGGCGACAATCCGGTGCTGATGACGATGGAGCTGGTGCTCGAGGTGCTGCAGGAGGCGGAGCAGCCGTAGGGGGCGGGGCACGCCTTGGCATAACCTGCGTTGTCATCACCCGTGCATGCGGGTGATCCAGTATTCCAGAGACGGCGGTGCGTGAGCCGAGACGCCGCGGCGTACTGGATGGCCCGCCTGCGCGGGCCATGACGACTGAGATGTGCGTCCACGTTCTCGCGACATGAATTGTCCGAGCTTTGCATCTCGTTCCGCGCTCTCGTGAAGAGAGGGCGCAGGGAAAGCCGGGTGCCGATCGCACCCATGGGCCCGGTGCAATAAAAGTAGCACCGGGGGTAGGACCACAGGTGTAACCGGAGCAATCCCGGCTTTCCCTGCGCGATGGGTTACGGCTTATACGTGCTCGCCCCGGCGAGACTGGGCTTGGTTGTCACCGCCGTTGCAAGACGCAATTGCGTCTTGCAACAGGACACCTGCCACTAGGGCGTCAGGCCTGCACGACTTCGCCGTCCGCCTCATGCGCACTCGTCAGTTGCGCAAGCGGCGTCCACCGCATCTCGACCCAGCACTCGTGACGATCGCGAAGCGCCCCTCAGTCGGGCGAGACGAGCTAGTCATACACCGGCTTGCGCTTCCAGAAAACAGAAATATTTTTGCAAAGGGGGCTTGCCCCGTCGGGCAACTCAGTGCCAAGGGCGCATCATCGCAGCTTGCGCACATGGATGTTGATATCGAGGTCGATGTCGCTGACGCAGGTTTGCTCGGTGCTGTGCGAACTGCCTTCGTGCCAGCGGCCCTTGCGCAGACCGATGTCGCTGACGCCAGCAAGCCGCAGGCAGCGCCATTGCGGCAGTGGGCCAGAACTCTGGCCCGCGAACTGCCAGGCCAGCACGACCTCTTGACCGCTCTTGTTGTGCCCGATGATGTGCGGGCAGAGCTCGCGCGGCCGGCCGTCGTAGCGGCAGACGACCTGTTGCTCGGTGAGGATCGCTTTGCGGAAGAGGGCGTAGGCCGAGCTGGGCATGGCGTCAGGCTAATGCGGTTTGCGGGCGACTTCGGGGCGAGGCGCTAAACGGCGAAGATGTTGGTCTCGACTGGCATCTGGCCCGCGACATTGTGTTGGCCTCGCGGCATTGTGGGTCCGCGACATTGTGTTCTTGGTATGTTCTTGACGCGACGGAGCCACTCTGCAATTGTATCGCGCGATCGCGTCAAGTTTCAGGGGTGGGCGAGTGGCAAGGCGAAACCGCACGATCAACATGCCCGCGCCGTATCTCCGGCGCGTCTGGCTCGATCGGGAGCGCATCACCAACCGCAAGGCTTACCCCTTTACACTGCCGCTGCTCCGCGATGATTTCGAGCTAACCTTCGACAAGGCGATCACGATCATCGTCGGCGAGAACGGCACGGGCAAGTCCACGTTGCTGGAAGGCATCGCCGCGATGGCCGGCTATGACGATGCCGGCGGTGGCAAGGGCTATCGGCCGGTCGATCATTCCCGCGCGCTGGAGAAGATGGGTGGATCGCTCGCCAGCGTGCTGCGCGCGAGCTGGCTGCCCAAGATCAGCCATGGCTGGTTCTTTCGTGCGGAAAGCTTCTTTTCGGTGGCGCGATATCTCGACGAGGCCGCACTCGATGATCCGTTCGGTGGCCCTCCGCCGGACTTCCTGTCGCATTCCCACGGCGAAGGCTTTCTGCGCTTCTTCAACGAGCGCTGCCAACGGCAGGGCATCTTCATCTTCGACGAGCCGGAATCGGCGCTGTCGCCGACGCGTCAGATCGAATTCCTGAAGCTGCTGCACCGGATGAACAGGACGACCCACTGCCAGGTCATCATGGCCACGCATTCGCCAGTGCTGATGGCCTATCCCGACGCGACCCTGCTGCGGTTAACAAAGGGCGGGCTGGAGCCCGTGAGCTTGAAGAGCACCGACCATTACAGGCTGATGCGCCAGTTCTGCGATGACCCAGAGGGCTTTGTCGCAGAGGCGCTGACGGAGGCAACGACATAATGGCTCGCAGGCGGCATCGCCCGATCAACCTTCCCGCGCCGTATCT
Source organism: Bradyrhizobium sp. ORS 86 (assembly GCF_045571475.1). NCBI lineage: Bacteria > Pseudomonadati > Pseudomonadota > Alphaproteobacteria > Hyphomicrobiales > Nitrobacteraceae > Bradyrhizobium > Bradyrhizobium sp. ORS 86. The sequence goes on from NZ_CP120699.1 coordinate 3,866,877, forward strand.
CAAGCGCGTCTGGCTCGATCCATCGCTCATTCCCGATCGTGAGATCTATCCGTTTTGTCTCCCGATTTTCAGGGATCCATTCGACCTGAGCTTCGAGTCCGCCATCACCATCATCGCCGGCGAGAACGGGACGGGAAAATCCACAATCCTCGAGGGCATTGCCGCGATTGCCGGCTTTGACAGTGGCGGAGGCGGCAAGGGACATCGGTCGGTCGAAGCGGGCATCGAGGAGACGGGTGCGGACCTGGTGATCGCGCTGCGTGCGGGCTGGGTGCCGAAAGTCACTTACGGCTGGTTCTTCCGCGCCGAGACGTTCTTCTCGGTCGCGCGATACCTCGATCGTTCGGCAGTAGTGGCGCAACAGGATCTCGCTGCGACCGTCGGGGCGTCGCCGCAATTCGCGCCGGACTATCTGTCCTTCTCCCACGGCGAAGGCTTCATCCAGTTCTTCCAGGAGCGCTGCCAGAAACAGGGCATCTTCATCTTCGACGAGCCGGAATCGGCGTTATCACCCGCGCGCCAGATCGAATTCCTGAAGCTGCTGCGGCGCATGGATCAATCGGGACATTGCCAGGTCATCATGGCAACCCACGCGCCGATGCTCATGGCCTATCCCAACGCGACGCTGCTGCGGCTGTCGAAATACGGGCTCGAGCCCGTCGACGTCGAGCAGACCGATCACTACCGGGTCTTGCGCGAGTTTTGCACGGACCCGCGAGGATTTGTCGAAGCCGCGATCGAGGACTGAGAACGGGCAGAGGCCGCGCCTAGTACGCCGGGCGGAACCCGCCGAGATCGTCGCCGGGTACGGCGGATGATGCTTCGCCGACCACCGCTGTCATTTCGTGCTAGACTACGGTCAAACAAGCGGAAACAGGGAGGATGCCATGCATCATGCCTTGGTGCCCAGTGACCGCGTCGAGCGCGTCCACGTCTACGGACGCGACGGCGCCAAGCTCGGATCGATCGAGCGGCTCATGCTCGAAAAGTTGAGCGGAACAGTGGCCTATGCCGTGATCAGGACCGGCGGGGTGCTCAGCACCCACCACCATTATCCCGTGAAGTGGAGCGCGCTTCGATACGATCCGGTGCGGCAGGCCTACGAGGCCGAGGCGACACTGGAAGACTTGCAGGCAGGCCCGTGCGAGATCGACGGTGACGAATTCGACTGGGGCGATCGTTCGCGGTCGTATACGCACCCGAACTACTGGGCGGTGTAGGAACGGCGGAGTAACGGAGCGGACGAGGGCGCTTCGGCAAGCTGCACTACGCCCGCGTTTCCGCAAACGCCTTCAGCTTCAGGAAGAAGTCCTTCAGGATCGCGTTGCGGTCGATGAAGGTGACGTAGCGGATCGCATGCCGCCGGCGATCGGTGCTCCACGTCATCTGCTCGGTCAGGACAGGAGCGGGAATGATCACGCTCGGCGCCCAACTGGCGTTGAGCAGCCAGCCGACCGGCGCCATGTCCCAGATCTCCTTGGCCCAGCCCAGATGATCCGGCGAATACTCCTTGAATCGCTGCGCCAGGAACGCGCCGATGCTGCCGTGTGGTTCGACGTAGCGCTCGATCTCCGGCACCGTTGAGTGCAGGCGCGAGGTGACGCCGAGGCACGGCACCAGAACCAGCGGCACGCCACTGTCGAGCAGCACCTGCGCGCCGCCGACATCCTGTCTCATGTTGAACTCGGCCGTGTCAGGCCATTCCAGCGCGTGGCCGCCGAGCCAGACCACGACGACGCGATCGACGATGTCAGGCGCCTTGAGCAGCGCCGAGGCGACGTTGCTGATGGCGGCGATGGCCACGATGTAGAGCGGATTGTCCGGCGATCCTGACCGGGCCCGCGCGATCAGCTCATCGACCGCGGCCGCCTCGCGCGCCTGCTTCGCTTTACCGACATAGTCGGTGACACCGCGATGCACCAGCCCGTCCGGCGAAACGTTCAGCCGCTCCAGCAGGCGCAGGATTTCCTGGTAGCTCAGCTCCATGCCATGAGCAGGACTATCCGCGCGCTTGTTGAAGAACGGCGCGGCATAGATCGCCTCCACATCGAAGCGATCTCGCGACAGCATCATCTGCACAATCGCGAACTGGTCGTCGATCTCGTTGTAGGTGTCGGTGTCGAGCACGACGCGCACCTTGCCGACGGGCGGCGCGAGCAGCTTGAGGCGGGTGGCTTCAGAGAGAGGCATTGTGTTGATCCGAACTGACTTCTTGCCATTGAGACTAGGTCTTCGATCGAGGCTCGCATAGCCGCCATCGGTAGCCGAGCGGACCGACATGCGGGGTTTCCAGGTCGACGGCCCCGGATGTCGCTCCGCTCATCTGGGCTACTCGTAGCGTTTGGCGATCGAGACGAGAGCCTGGTCTGTCGTCAAAGTTCGCATCGAGCCTTCGCGTGAGTTTTTCTCACATTATGCGCGAGTTTTTGATGGATTGTCCGGCTCAAATTTTAGAGATACGTCCGTGGCAGAGATCAGTCTCAGCCGGCAATTACGGGTGAAGTGATCTGAACAGGAGACACAGGCGACATGGTGGGCGACACGAACGTTCGAGCCGGCCGGTGCCATTGCGGCGCAGTGCGCCTTGAGGTGACGCTCAGCGACGGCCTCAATTCGATCCGCCGCTGCAATTGTTCGTACTGTCGAATGCGAGGCGCCGTCGTTGTCATGGCGGAAATCGGTGGGATCAGGATCCTGCAGGGCGAGGATGCGTTAACAACCTACCGCTTCCATACCGGATCAGCGCAGCATTTCTTCTGCTCTCGCTGCGGAATTTACACGCATCATCAACGACGATCGAACCAGAATCTGTATGCCGTCAACGTCGCCTGTCTGGACGGGTTAAACCCATTCGATTTCCCCGAGGTACCGGTCATGGATGGCATCAATCATACGAACGATACCGGCCGGCCAACGCGTCGAGCAGGCACACTCCGCTTCATCCCCGCTGACTAATGTCGCGGTCAACTGACCGTCCCTTGCCTCCCGAGGAAGACGGCGGCCGGCGACTTCGCTCTCGTGCAAGAAACCGATCTCCCATCCAGTCTAAATGCCGAGCGATAAGCTTCGGCACGCGCGCCGCGCGGGCCGATCCAATGGAGGAGACGGGGATGAAGGGAACGATCGCGAAGGCCTGCGTCGTGGTGGCGGCGTTGGCGGTGCTGGGGACCGCCTGGGCGCACGGGCCGACCCGCCGCAAGGTGCAGGAATCGATCGAGATCGATGCGCCGCAAGCCAAGGTGTGGGCGGTGATCGGCAATTTCCAGGACATGAACTGGCTTGTGGGCGTCAGCAAGACCGAGGGCGAGAAGGGCAATGAGATCGGCGCGACCCGGCGGCTGACGCTGACGCAAGGCGCGACCATCGACGAGGAGCTCTACAAATACGACGCCGACATGATGAGCTATTCGTACCGGATCACGGCGGTCGATGTGAAGGTGCTGCCGGTCACCAATTATTCCTCGACGTTGACGGTGTCGCCCGCGCCCGACGGCAAGGCAAAGCTGGAATGGGCCGGCGCGTTCTACCGCGGCTATCCCAACAACGATCCGCCGCCCGAGCTGAACGACGAGGCCGCGATGAAGGCGGTGAGCGGGCTTTATCGCACCGGGCTCGAGGCGCTGAAGAAGAAAATCGAGAGCGGCACTTAGAGCATGATCCGGAAAAGTGTGAAGCGGTTTTCCGAACAGATCATGCTCAAACAAGGAGCTAAAGCGCGATCACGATTCAACCCAATCACATAGCGCTTTAGCCATGCGCGCGATCCTACTTGTGGCGCTGCTCGCCGGCCTGACGGCCGCGCATGCCGAGGAGGCGTTCGTCACCAACCAGCTCAGCGACGACCTCACGGTCGTCGATCTCGCGACCTCGAAGGCGGTCGCGACGATCGCGATCGGCGGCAAGCCGGCGGGCGTCGCCCTCACGTCGGATGGCCGTTTCGCTTATGTGACGAGCCCCGATGCCAAGGTGCTCACTGTGGTCGACGCCGCCGAGCGCAAGGTCATTGGCCGGGTCGATGTCGGCGGCGGTCCGCTCGGCATCGCCGTCGCACCCGACGGCGCTGTGGTCTATGTCGCCGACTGGTACGCCGCCGCGGTGCGGGTGATCGATGCGCGCGAGCAGCGCGTCGTCGCCAGCATCACGGTCGGCGCCTCGCCGTCCGGCCTCGCGGTGACGCCGGACGGGCGATGGCTGCTCTCGGCGGATCGCGACGACGACAGCGTGTCCGTCGTCGACACCTCCACGCGCGAGCGGAAGGGGATCGTGAAGGTCGGGAGCCATCCGTTCGGCGTCACTGTTGATGCCGAGGGCCAGCGCGCCTACACCGCCAATGTCGGCTCGAACGATGTCTCGGTGATCGACATCGCCAGCCGCAGCGAGATCGCCCGCGTGCATGCCGGCCTGCGGCCTTACGCGGTCGCGCTGGCGCAGGGCCGCGGCTTCGTCACCGACCAGTATGACGGCAAGGTCAGTGTGTTCGACCTCGCGACATTGCAGCCGCTGAAGCGGATCACGGTCGGCGATTACCCCGAAGGGATCGAGGCGACCGCCGACGGCAAGCGGATCGTGGTCGCGAACTGGGAGAGCAACACGCTGAGCGTGATCGATGCGGTCGAGCTGAAGGTCGCGGGCACGGTCAAGGTCGGCGACGGCCCGCGCGCGTTCGGGGTGTTTCTGAGAAGGACGGAGTAGGCGTGGAGGGTGGCCGATGCGGGTAGGGCGGGTTAGCCGCAAGCATAACCCGCCGTTGCCGCGGCAGCAACGGATCGGCCGATTAGGCTTCACTAATCCGCCCTACGCTCGCACGACGACTAGATCGGGGGCAAGTTTCCTATTTCCCAATGAGGTTTGCTCGCCTCAAGCTCAAGAGCTGGGAGTACTCTATTGATCTCTTCTACGATCCGTCGAACGTTAAATTCTTGGCCCCAGAAGATCACATTTGTCGTTGTCGGGTCATAGTGCCTGAATTTCTCATTTTCGAGCAAACCATTGATGATGTCTGGAGGGCCAACTAGATGGTCGGCGATGTTGTGATTGGCGGATTTTGACCACCATCTATCCAAGCGCTCGTCGAAGTGCTCGAAGTTATTGCGCATTGTTACTTCTTTGAGTGGAGAAGCGTCGGTGATTCCAATGCTGTCTCGCAACGGCTTGCGTTGCTCCGCAAGCTTGCCACCTTGGCCCCAAAGCGCTTTAGAGATATTTGCTCCCGCGTTAAGCAAATTCTGCAAGGCGTAGAAAACCCGGTCGATGTCACGGTTTTTCAGTGCCGCATCCAACTCGCGCGCCGACGATAGGACATATTTGCATTGTCTCAATGTCTGCGTTTGAAAGACGCGCAAGAGCATAAGTTCCATTGAATTGCCCCTTCAGATAACCCTCGTCGGTCAACGCGGAACTTTATTCGTATGCCGGGCGACCAGCCTTGAAGAGTACTGTATCGCTCCGGATTAACGGCTACTCTGCCGCCTCGCTCGCGCTGCTCTTCCGCGGCTTGCTGTTCGCTTTCTTCAAGACCGGCGCCAAAAACTTGCCGGTGTAGCTGCGCGGCGCTTTCACGATGTCTTCTGGCGGGCCCCAGGCGACGATCTCGCCGCCGCCGTCGCCGCCTTCGGGGCCGAGGTCGATCACCCAGTCGGCGGTCTTGATGACCTCGAGATTGTGCTCGATCACCACGACCGTGTTGCCCTGCGCGACCAGCTCGTGCAGCACCTCGAGCAGCTTGGCGACGTCGTGGAAGTGCAGGCCGGTGGTCGGCTCGTCCAGGATATAGAGGGTACGGCCGGTGGCGCGCTTCGACAGCTCTTTTGCCAGCTTGACGCGCTGGGCCTCGCCGCCCGACAGCGTGGTGGCCTGCTGGCCGACATGAATGTAGTCGAGGCCGACGCGGTGCAGGGTCTGAAAGGTCTCGCGCACGCGCGGCACCGCCTTGAAGAACTCGGCGGCTTCCTCGACCGTCATGTCGAGCACGTCGGCGATGCTCTTGCCCTTGAACAGCACCTCCAGCGTCTCGCGGTTGTAGCGCTTGCCCTTGCAGGTGTCACAGGTGACGTAGACGTCGGGCAGGAAGTGCATCTCGATCTTGATGACGCCGTCGCCCTGGCAGGCCTCGCAGCGGCCGCCCTTGACGTTGAAGGAGAAGCGCCCGGGCTCGTAGCCGCGCGCCTTGGCTTCGGGCAGGCCCGCGAACCACTCGCGGATCGGCGTGAACGCGCCGGTGTAGGTCGCGGGGTTGGAGCGCGGGGTGCGGCCGATCGGCGACTGGTCGATGTCGATGATCTTGTCGATATGCTCGAGCCCCTCGATGCGGTCGTGCGGGGCGGCGCCCTCGCTGGCGTTGTTGAGCTTGCGGGCGATGGCGCGGTAGAGCGTGTCGATCAACAGCGTCGACTTGCCGCCGCCGGAGACGCCGGTGACGCAGGTGAACAGGCCGAGCGGAATCTCCGCCGACACGTTCTTCAGATTGTTGCCGCGGGCGTTGACGACCTTGATGGTGCGGCGATGGTTCGGCGGCCGCCGATCGGGCACGGGGACCGAGAGCTCGCCGGTCAGATACTTGCCGGTCAGCGACTTCGGATTGCGCATGATCTGGTCGGGCGTGCCTTGCGCCACGATATGGCCGCCATGCATGCCGGCGCCGGGGCCGATGTCGAGCACGTAATCGGCGAGGCGGATCGCGTCCTCGTCATGCTCGACGACCACGACCGTGTTGCCGAGATCGCGCAGCCGCTTCAGAGTGTCGAGCAGGCGGGCGTTGTCGCGCTGGTGCAGGCCGATCGACGGCTCGTCCAGCACGTAGAGCACGCCGGTCAGCCCCGAGCCGATCTGCGACGCCAGGCGGATACGCTGGCTCTCGCCGCCGGAGAGTGTGCCGGAGGAGCGCGACAGCGTCAGGTAATTCAGGCCGACGTCGAGCAGGAAGGTCAGGCGCTCGCGGATCTCCTTGAGGATGCGGGCGGCGATCTCGTTCTGCTGGGCGTTCAGCGCTTCCGGTACCGTCTCGAACCATTCGCCGGCGCGCTTGACCGACAGCTCTGATATCTCGCCGATATGCTTAGCCCCGACCTTGACGCAGAGCGCCTCCGGCTTCAGCCGGTAGCCGTTGCAACCCTCGCAGGGCACATCGGAGAAATACTTGCCGAGCTCCTCGCGCGCCCACTCGCTCTCGGTCTCGCGGTAGCGGCGGTTGATGTTGGTGACGACGCCCTCGAACGGCTTCTTGGTGTCGTAGGAGCGCACACCGTCCTCGTAAGAGAACTTGATCTCGTCGTCGCCGGAACCGTACAGCAGCGCGTTCTGAACCTTCTTCGGCAGGTCCTTCCACTTGGTGTCGAGCGTGAACTTGTAGTGCTTGCCGAGCGCGGTCAGCGTCTGGATGTAATAGGGCGAGGACGACTTCGCCCATGGCGCGATTGCGCCCTTGCGCAGGGTCAGCTCCTTGTCGGGGATGACGAGATCCTCGTCGACATGCTGCTCGACGCCGAGGCCACCGCAGGCCGGGCAGGCACCATAGGGGTTGTTGAACGAAAACAGCCTCGGCTCGATCTCGGGGATCGTGAAGCCGGAGACCGGGCAGGCGAACTTCTCCGAGAACAGGATGCGCTCGGGGCCGCTCTTGTCGTGGATCTTCGCGGTCTTCTTCCTGTCTTCGCTCGCAGCCGCTGCCGGCGCGTCGGCGTACTCGATCACGGCGAGGCCGTCGGCGAGCTTCAGCGCGGTCTCGAAGCTTTCCGCAAGGCGCTGGGCGAGGTCGGGGCGCACCACGATGCGGTCGACCACGACGTCGATGTCATGCGGAAATTTCTTGTCGAGCGCGGGCGCCTCCGCGAGCTCGTAGAAGGTGCCGTCGATCTTGACCCGCTGAAAGCCCTTCTTGAGATATTCGGCGAGCTCCTTCTTATACTCGCCCTTGCGGCCGCGCACGACCGGTGCCAGCAGATAGAGCCGCGTGCCTTCGGGCAATGCCAGGACGCGATCGACCATCTGCGAGACGATCTGGCTCTCGATCGGAAGCCCGGTGGCCGGCGAATAGGGCACGCCGACGCGGGCCCACAGCAGGCGCATGTAGTCGTAGATCTCGGTGACGGTGCCGACCGTCGAGCGCGGGTTCTTCGATGTCGTCTTCTGCTCGATCGAGATCGCCGGCGACAGGCCGTCGATCTGGTCGACGTCGGGCTTCTGCATCATCTCCAGGAACTGGCGTGCATAGGCCGACAGCGATTCGACGTAGCGGCGCTGGCCCTCGGCGTAGATGGTGTCGAACGCGAGCGAAGATTTGCCGGAACCGGACAGGCCCGTGAACACCACGAGCTTGTCGCGCGGAATCTCGACGTCGATGTTCTTCAGATTGTGTTCGCGGGCGCCGCGAATCGTGATGGCGCGCGACGAGGAGCCCGCGGTCTGTTGGCGCTTCGACTTCAGCACTTCATCCATTGCGGCGATTCCGGGCGCCTGGTGTTTGCGCCTTTTTGGGCGCGCGTCACCGGTGATGCCGGGACCTTGCGCCGATGGGTGTGTGAAGACTGGAACGTAGGAAGAACGGCGGCGGATTTCCAGTGCCGTGTTGGGTCCATCAACGGATAGTTTGCCGGATGGCAGCAGCCGTCAGCAGGACGATTCTCGCCAAGCAAAAAAGGCCGGCGTAAGGCCGGCCTTTTCATCACGACGGTGTCGTGAACGTCGATCAGTAGCGCGCGGCGACCGGCCCGCCGAAGTGATAGTTCACGCCGACCTGGACGCTGTGCAGGTTCAGATCGCCGGACGGAACACCAAAGTAGTTCTCGCTGCTGAGGCTGCGATAGAGGTACTCGCCCTTCACCGACCACTGCGGAGCAAAGAACGCCTCGATGCCCGCACCGACGGTCCAGCCGGAGTGGAAGTGGCTCTCCGAGACCGTCACGCCCAGCGCGCTGAGGCTGAGCTCGTTGTTGGCCCAGGCGTAACCGCCGGTGCCGTAGAACAGCACCTTGTCGACTGCGAAGCCGAGGCGGCCACGCACGGTGCCGAGCGAATCGATCTTGCTCTTCGCGGTGACACCCAGCGCAGACACCGAGGCGTCGACGTCAGCCCAGCCGCCATCGGCCTCGATGCCGAACACGATGTTGCTGGTCTGCCAGTTGTAGCCGATCGTGCCGCCGGCGAAGCCGCCGCTCATCTTCGGGCTGGAGTCGCCATTCTCGCTGGCATAGCCGCCGAAGCCGCCGATGTAGAAGCCGGTCCAGTTGTAGATCGCGGCGGGCGGCGGAGCCTTCACGTAGGGCGCACGCGCCGCCAAGTCCGCGGCCGAGGCCGGAGCAAACGCACTCAAAACAAGCAAGCCGGCCGACGCCAGCAAAACGGTCTTCATTTTCAAAATCCCAGTCCCATTCTTCTTGTTGTCCCTTCAATCCTTGAAGGGAACGTCACAGCAGTGTTGCGTGACGCTGGCGCGTTTCTACACGGATAACCTGGAACTTGTGTATCCAGAAAGCAACAATGCACGGCAAACGCGCGATCTGATGCCCATATCGGGCACCAGCCTGTGCTCTCCAGGCAACAAAAAGGCCGGCACGAGGCCGGCCTTTACGCTAGATTGTATCAGTTCGATCAGTAGCGCGGGACGACCGGGCCGCCGAACTTGTAGTTCAAGCGGACGGTGACGAGATCGACGTCCTGACGGATGCTATCGCTGGCGACAGTAAGACCGGTGACCGGCGAGGTGAAGTTGAGGGTACGATCCTGCATGAACAGGTGGTCGTACTCGATGCCGGCCGTCCAGTTCGGCGCGAAGCCGAATTCAAGGCCCACGCCGACGGTGCCGCCCCAGCGGGTGTCGTCGCCGCTGCTCGCAAACAGCGCGCCGGTGAGATCGTTGATGCGGTACTTGTTCGAGGTCACGGCGGCGCCGCCCTTGAGGTAGAGCAGCACGTTGTTGTTGGCATAGCCAATCTGGCCGGTGAACAGGCCAAACGCATCGATCTTCGAGGTGTTGATGAAGCCGGGGAACAGCAGGCTCGCGTTGCTGCCCTTCAGATCGGCCCAGTCGCCCTGTGCTTCAAGGCCGAACACCCAGGTGCCCGCCTGCCAGCGATAGCCGATCTGGCCGCCGGCCACGCCGCCGGTCGCATCATGGCTGCCTTCCGCGCCGATCAGGAACGGAGAGACCGAGTTCCAGCTATTGCGGCTCGAGCCCCAACCGCCGTTGGCGCCGATGTACCACCCGCTCCAGTCGTACACGGCGGCGATCATCGGCGGCGGCGCCTTGGTGTAGGGACGCGCGGCGAGGTCGGCCGCCGACGCGGAGGTGATGCCGAGAGCGGCGATGCTGACCGTTGCGATCAGGAACTTCTTCATGGGATCCCCCTTCCTGAGAATTCGGAAGCTCTAAACTTGAAGCCGAAGCTACCACGGGTTTCCCGGAAGGGCTGTCACTGCGCGGCCACAGTCGCCAACAAGTTGCATCGGTTCCATTTTTTACAACTGCTTAACACTTGAAGGGGTTCCGACCACACATCGGGAAATCCGAAATCGCAAAGTGGCCCGGTCGTCCGGGGTGTTCAGCGTGCAGGTGTTGTCTTGCATGATTGGGTGATCGGACCACGCCCGCCGCAAGCGGGATTGGAGGCGTGGCGACCGCGCGCTACCGCGGCGGAGATCGGAAGCGCTGCAGGCGGCGAGGGGTGTCGATTACGGAGTGTGTCGATTACGAAGGTGCGAAAGCGCGTCCGGGATCAGCACAGTCGCCCTCGCTTCGAGGCCGCTGATAAAGGCCCGCCTGGTTGTAGCTAGCAAATGCTTCTTTGCTGGCAAGTCTGGACGCCGCTTCCCTTGGTCCCGAAGCGGCGACGCGAGCGCCCATGCCATCCGATCGCATTTATACGCCGATTCAACCGGAAATGCCGTCTCCGAACAGCCACACTCGCGCGAAGAAGTGCTTCTCGAGCAAGCCATTGACTCGTCTGTAGTTATTACGACGCGTGATTTTGGCCGGCTATTCGCTGCTGCTCTGTCCCGAGCGATTGCCTGCCACGGCAGGTTGCACGGAACAAACCTGGAACATTTCGCTGCGCGATGCTATATGTGGGGATAACCGGCGAGGGGCCGCGCGAATAGCGGAGGCGGCGCGGCGGTGCCGGCGTATAGGGTCGTTCGCGACGCCTGCAGTAAGTGGCGAAGGTTGAGAGCGGCGGCTGATGTCCGGCTGCCCGGTTTTGAGTGGAGATGAAGCAATGGCGGGAAGCGTGAACAAGGTGATTCTGGTCGGCAACCTCGGCAAGGATCCGGAAATTCGGCGGACTCAGGACGGCCGACCAATCGCAAACCTTTCCGTCGCCACCTCTGAAACCTGGCGCGACAAGGGCACTGGCGAGCGCAAGGAAAAAACCGAGTGGCACCGCGTGGTGATCTTCAACGAGGGCCTCTGCAAGGTTGCCGAGCAGTACCTTAAGAAAGGCGCCAAGGTTTATATCGAAGGGCAACTGCAGACCCGCAAATGGACCGACCAGAGCGGCGTCGAGAAATACTCGACCGAGGTCGTGCTGCAGGGCTTCAATTCCAACCTGACCATGCTCGACGGGCGTGGCGGCGGAGGCGGCAGCTTCTCCGACGATGGCGGCAGCGATTTCGGGTCATCTGGCCCGGTGAGCTCCGCGCCGCGGCGCGCGGTCGCCGCCGGCAGCCGCAACAGCGACATGGACGACGACATCCCGTTCTGAACGGGATCGCGCGATTCCGAACAATTCAGCAGGCCGCCGTTCCGTGGAACGCATGTTCGCGGGACCGCTGCCTGATGCTTGATATTCGCATCTTCACATGACTTGGCAATGTGGCCCGATAAGCGGCTGACGTATCGAATCTACTTTGCATAGTGCGGGGAAGTGAATTCCCCGCTTTGACAGATCTGAATGTTAATGATATTTACATTGCCTCGATAGCATTGTTGCCCTCGCCGGTCTGAAGGCCTGTCACCATGAGCCTTGCGCCTCTGCTCGACGCAGCGCCCGCGATCCCGCTCCATGCCTTCGCGGCGATGGCTGCCTTCGTGCTCGGCTCCATTCAGCTCGCAGCACCCAAGGGCACGCTGCCGCACCGGGCCTTGGGTTGGATCTGGGCGGCGTTGATGCTCGTCGTGGCGGTGAGCTCGTTCTGGATCCATCAGATCCGTCTGGTGGGCCCGTGGAGCCCGATCCATCTGCTGTCGATCTTCACGTTGGTGATGCTGGTGCTCGGCGTGATGGCCGCACGGACCCACGATGTCCGCCGCCACAAGTTCACGATGATCGGCATCTTCTTCGGCGCGCTCGTCATCGCCGGGCTGTTCACGTTCGTGCCCGGCCGGATCATGCATGCCGCGGTGTTTGGGCAGTGAGCGAGAGAAACCGAATGGCGAATGGCGAAGTGCGGGTAGGCACGCGGTTCCATTCGCTATTCGCCACTCTCTAGGGCGTCTCGGACCTCTGTGTCTCGAACCCCAAGACCACCTCGTAAGTCCATGAAAAAACGAGCGGAAAAACGGCTTGCCGAAGCCGGGTGAGGGTGGTTTTCGCGGCCCCGATACGCTATATGATTCCCAAGTAGAACTGACCGGATTTCCCCTTTGTCCGATAACGAAGACCACAAGCCCGGCGAGCCGCCGGGGCCCTCAGATATTCGTCCCGTTTCCATTCTCGACGAGATGAAAAAGTCCTACCTCGATTACGCGATGAGCGTGATCGTGTCGCGTGCGCTGCCCGATGCGCGCGACGGACTGAAGCCGGTGCACCGGCGCATCCTCTACTCGATGAACGAGAGCGGCTACACGCCGGACAAGAAGCACAAGAAGTCCGCCGGTATCGTCGGCGACGTCATGGGCAACTACCACCCGCATGGCGACCAGGCGATCTACGATGCGCTGGTGCGCCTAGCGCAGGATTTCTCGATGCGCGCGCCGTTGGTCGATGGCCAGGGCAATTTCGGCTCGGTCGACGGCGATCCGCCGGCGGCGATGCGCTACACCGAGTCGCGGCTGACCAAGATCGCGCTGCATCTGCTCGACGACATCGACCGGGACACGGTCGACTTCCAGGACAACTATGACGGCTCGCACAAGGAGCCGACGGTCCTTCCTGCCAAATTCCCGAACCTGCTGGTCAATGGCGCCGGCGGCATCGCTGTCGGCATGGCGACCAACATCCCGCCGCACAATCTCGGTGAGGTGGTCGACGCCTGCGTCGCGCTGATCGACAATCCCGCGCTGTCGATCGACGAACTCATCAACATCATTCCTGGACCGGATTTCCCGACCGGCGGCATCATCCTGGGCCGTCAGGGCATCCGCTCGGCCTATCATCTCGGCCGCGGCTCGATCGTGATGCGCGGGCGGGTGACGATCGACACGATCCGCGGCGGACGTGAAGCGATCATCATCAGCGAAATTCCCTACCAGGTGAACAAGGCCTCGATGGTCGAGCGTATCTCCGAGCTGGTGCGCGAGAAGAAGATCGAGGGCATCGGCGACCTCCGCGACGAATCCGACCGCGACGGCTACCGTGTCGTGATCGAACTGAAGCGCGACGCGATGCCCGACGTGGTGCTGAACCAGCTCTACAAGTTCACGCCGCTGCAGACGAGCTTTGGCGCCAACATGGTGGCGCTCGACGGCGGCCGTCCGCAGACGATGAATCTGAAGGACCTGCTCACGATCTTCGTCGCGTTCCGCGAGCAGGTGGTGACGCGGCGGACCAAGTTCCTGCTCAATAAGGCGCGTGACCGCGCCCATGAGCTGGTCGGCTTGGCGATCGCGGTCGCCAATATCGACGAGGTCATCCGCGTGATCCGCGCGTCGCCCAATCCGGCCGCCGCGCGCGAAGCGCTGATGTCGCGCGACTGGGCGGCGCGGGATGTCGAGGCGATGATCACGCTGATCGACGATCCGCGCCACCGCATCAATGCCGACGGCACCATCCGCCTGTCACTCGAGCAGGCCCGGCACATTCTGGACCTTCGCTTGCAGCGGCTCACGGCGCTCGGGCGCGAGGAGATTTCGGCGGAGCTCGACAAGCTTGCCGCCGAGATCAAGGACTACCTCGACATTCTGCGCTCACGGGCGCGTGTGCAGGGAATCGTCAAGGACGAGCTCGCGGCCGTAAAGGCCGAGTTCGCCACCCCACGCCGCACCGAGATCATCGAGCAGGAGGGCGAGGTCGAGGACGAGGACCTGATCCAGCGCGAGGACATGGTGGTGACCGTGTCGCACGCCGGCTACGTCAAGCGCGTGCCGTTGTCGACCTATCGGGCACAGCGCCGCGGTGGCAAGGGCCGCGCCGGCATGCAGACCCGCGACGAGGATTTCGTTAGCCGCCTGTTCGTGGCATCCACGCATACGCCGGTGCTGTTCTTCTCCTCGCGCGGCCAAGTCTACAAGGAAAAGGTCTGGCGGCTGCCGATGGCCGCGCCGAATGCGCGCGGCAAGGCGCTGATCAACATCCTGCCGCTGGAGCAGGGCGAGCGCATCACCACCATCATGCCGTTGCCCGAGGACGAATCCTCCTGGGCCAATCTCGACGTGATGTTCGCGACCACGGGCGGCAATGTCCGCCGCAACAAGCTGTCCGACTTCGTCGATGTCCGCCGCTCCGGCATCATCGCCATGAAGCTCGACGAAGGCGAGGCGATCGTCGACGTGCAAATCTGCACCGAGCATGACGACGTGCTGCTGACCGCCGCCGGCGGCCAGTGCATCCGTTTCCCGGTCACCGATGTGCGCGTCTTCACCGGCCGCACCTCGATGGGCGTGCGCGGCATCGCGCTCGCCGAGGGCGACAAGTTGATCTCGCTGGCAATCCTGCGCCACGTCGAGACCACCTCGGATGAGCGTTCGGCCTATCTCAAGATGCGCCGCGCCGTCGCCGGCGAGGCTGCTGCCGAGGAGCCGGCGGAGGCCGAGGGTGAGGAGGCCACGAGCGCGATCCAGCTCTCGCAGGAACGTTATGTCGAGATGTCGGCGCAGGAGCAGGTGGTGCTCACCGTGTCCGTCAACGGTTACGGCAAGCGGACGTCGTCTTACGAGTACCGCACCACCGGCCGCGGCGGCAAAGGCATCGTTGCGATGAGCGTCAACAACCGCAACGGCAAGCTGGTCGCCTCGTTCCCGGTCGAGGACGCCGACCAGATCATGCTGGTCACCGACAAGGGGCAATTGATCCGCTGCCCGGTGGCCGACATCCGCATCGCCGGCCGCTCGACCCAGGGCGTGATCGTGTTCGACACCGCCGAGGACGAACACGTCGTTTCGGTCGAGCATATCCCGGAAGAGGAGAACGGCGAGAACGGCAACGGAAACGGCGGCTAGTGCGCCGCCGTTTCGGAGAGCCGCAGCCCGGATGGAGCGAAAGATCCGGGTTCTTTGCCATGTGGCAGTCACCCGTCCCGGATTGCGCTGCGCTGCTCCGGGCTACGCCGCTACGGGATCAGCACGCGTTCTCCAGCTCCCTGGTGAGAGCGGGCAGCGCGTCCGGCTTGCCGATCTGGGCCATCCAGCACCACAGCTCCAGCGTGCAGGCGAGCCGGTAGAGCTCGATCGTGGCCGCCCAGTCCGGGCGGTCGCGCGTGCCATGACCGGCAAGCAATCCATCCCGTTTGGGCGCATCCTCGGGTGTGAAGTAGTAGAGCGCCTTCGCGACATCCATCAGCGGATCGCCGGCGGTGGCATTCTCGAAATCGACGATCCCTAAGAGATGCGGCGCGCCATCGGACGTCACCAGCACGTTCCCGGCGTGGAAGTCGTAGTGACAGAGCCGCGGCATGTCGGCAGCGTCGAGCAGGTGCCGGCGGGCGGCGATGCTGGTACGAAGCCGCTCGGCCAGCGTTTCGTTTCCGCCTCGGGTGCAAAACTCGGCGAGCTTCTTGTCGAACTGGGCCGACATGTAGGCGCGGTTGCTGGCGTGAGGCGTCCAAACCCCGTTCGGGCCGATGTAGCCGAAGCTGCCCAGGGTGACGTCGTTGATCCTGCGCAGGCAGGCGCCCATTTCGGCGTAGACCGCGAACAACTCCGCGTCCGTCAGCGACGGCTCGCGCGAGCCGAGCAGGGTGCCGTCGAGCTTGGTCATCAGCACGACGTTGAGGTCGATCACCGAGCGCGTGTCGTCTGCAAGAAGGATGCGAGGCACGGCCGGCCCGGCATCGCGCAGAAGTCCCAGGACATAGACCTCCTTCGCCATCTTCCAGTGCAGCGAGGCCGGATAGACCTTCATGATGCAGGCGGGTGCGTCGGCCAGCGTGATATCGAAGATGGTGCTGATCTCGCCGCCGTGCAATTCGGCGATGCCGAGCACCGTCGAACCGGTCAATGCGCGGTCAACGATCGCCTGCGCCTGATCGCGCGAGACCGCAAGCCGGGGCTTTAGCTGAAGAGGTGGATCGTCTGACATGTGCCGTCCGGGAGATCACTCGCACTGCGATGGTAGTCGGTCGCACCCAACAGCCAAAGCGCTCTTTTCACCTTCCGAATCCAGCGCTGGATACGTTAAGGCCTGACGCCATGATCGTCGCCCTCTGCTCCCAAGGCCCCGGATTCAGGGTCAGCCCAGAGACTTTGCCAGCCGCATTTCTGACGAATGCGATGCGGGTGTGATCGTCGTCGTCCACCGTGAATTCGTTGCTCGATGTCGCCACCAGCGGCGTCGCCTTGCCTTTCTCGAACTCCAGGATCGGCCAGGCCCCCACAGCTTCCGCGACGAGCTTGCCTTGCTCGACGCGAACTTGAAGTTGGACCGTGTTGACGCGGCGGGCGGCTCTCTCGACGCTGAGATCGCTTGCGCCATCCTGGCCCTTGTGGACGAGCTTCAGCTTGATCGTCGTGTTGGCGGGCCCGCGTAGCCTGGCCAGAACGTCGGCGAGCGAGAGACCTTTGAGCAGCGCGCCGTCGAGTTCAGTGATGAGATCGCCCGCAGCCACGCCGGCCTTGATTGCGGGACCGCCGGGAGTGGGCTTGTTGATCCTCAATCCATCCCGCTCCATTGCAACGAACGACTCGATGCCAAGCCATCCGGTCTTGCCATCGGCCAGGCCCTGTCTGTCGCGCGAGCTCACGGAGGAGCCGAAGTCATAGGTGCCGGCATAATCGGCGAGCGTCTCGGGGCTCGGATCCGTCGCTGCCGGCGGGGTGGACGTGGAGGGCACGGGAATTGCCAATGCGCCATAGACGAGATGATTGATCCCCGAGGGCAGCATCGCCGCGCGCCCTTTGCTGCCAGGCGTCGCCTGGATCATCTGTATGCCGATCAGTTTCTCCGCCGGATCGATCCAGAAATAGGTGCCCCATAGTCCAGCCCAGGAAAAGCTCCCGACCGCTCCGGGAATCCAGCTAAAAACGGGATTGGTGCGAATGCCAAAGCCAAGCCCGAAGCTTGTGCCAGCACGGCTGCCAACTTCGTCTCCACCGAAGATTTTGACATCCGGTGGCAATGCGTTCGTCGTCATCTGCTTCACCGCCTGAGGGCTGAGCACGCGCACGCCATCGAGCTCGCCGTCGTTGAGAAGCATCTGGCAGAAGCGAAGATAGTCGGGGGCCGTCGAAACCAGCCCGCCGCCGCCGGCGAACAGTTTCGTCGGTGTCGTGACATCCCAGATCGGCGGCCGCTGCGGCATGGGAGAATCGACGAGCCGGTCGAGCTTCTCGCTCGGGACATAGAAGCCCGTGTCGATCATGCGCAGCGGCGCAAAGATGCGCTCTTGCAGGAATTGGTCGAAGGGCCGGCCGGACACGACTTCGACCACACGACCGAGCACATCGGCGCTCCAGCCATATTCGTGGACCTCGCCGGGCTGATGGGCGAGCGGCAAGCCGGCCAGGCTGGAAACGAAATTCGCCAACGTCCTGTCGCGCCGGTACACGGCCTTCCAGCCGTAGAGCATGTGGATCGCCCGAATTCCGAAATCAGCGGTTGGGTCGGCAAGACCGCGTTCCGGATACGCAAAATCCATTTCCGGATAAATGAGGCCGGACGTGTGGCGCAGCAAGTCTCGAACCGTCATTGGGCGTTTTGGTGGATCGAGCCCGAATTCCGTCTTGCCAGTGGTGGCGTCCGTCTTCGCGAACGCGACCTTCATGTCTTGAAGCTCGGGCAGATACCGGGCGACGGGTGCGTCGAGGTCGAGCTTGCCGTCATCGACCAGGATCATCGCGGCGACGCTGGTCACCGGCTTGGACATCGAGGCGATCCAGAAGATGGAATTGGCCTTCATCGGAATCGTCTTGGCGCGGTCCTGAAATCCGATCGCCTGCAAATAGGCGAGCCTGCCACCCTTTGCGATGGCGACGACGGCGCCCGGTACAAGGCCATCCGACGGCGGGAAGGCATCAAAGCGCGCCTGATACCACGGCGCGATCCGTGCCAGACGCGCGGCCGAAAAGCCGACGCTTTTTGCATCGCCTGCTGCCGGGAGTTCATCTGCGAACGCCGACCCCAACAGGCATAGCGCGATGGAAATGGTCCACATCGACGCGATGAGTTTCATCGCGCAACTCCGCAAGAACGCCGCTACAGGTCGATGGTGGCCGCTTTGCCGATGATCGAACCCGGTCTCTAAAGGCTGGGCTTTGACCATCAAATCTCGATCTCCGTGCCGAACTCCACGACCTGTCCGGTCGGCACGCCGAAGAACGCAGCGGTGCGCTCGGCGTTGCGTTGCAGGAAGGCGAATAGTCCTTCCCGCCAGACCCACATGCCAGGAATATCCTCGCGCGGGATGATGGTCTCGCGGCCGATGTAGTAGGTCACGTCGGAGAGATCGATGCCGGGCAGCTTGCCCTGCCGGCAGGCGAGCTTCAGGCCCTCATAGATCGTCGGATATTGCATGAAGCCGTAATGCAGGATGATCCGCGTGATGCCAGGGATGATCTCGATCACCTCGGCCCGGTCCTCGTCCGATATCCGCGGCAACTCCTCGATCTGCACGGTGACCAGCAGCACGCGCTGATGCAGCACGTGATTGTGCTTGACGAACTGCGTCAGCGCGAGCGGCACGCCCTTGGGCGCAGAGGCCAGGAATACGGCGGTGCCGGGCAGGCGGCTTCGGCACTTGTTGACCGCGGTCTCGATCAAATCCTCTTCCGGCTGGCGCAGCTTGGCGCGCGCCTTTTCGACGAGCTTCACGCCGCCGCGCCAGGTCAACATCAGGAACGCCACGGCGGCGGCGAGCAGCAGCGGAAACCAGCCGCCTTCGAACAGTTTGGCTGAATTCGCCGCGAAGAAGATCGTGTCGATGACGAAGAAGAAGCCGTTCACCGCGATCACGAGGATCGGCGAATAACCCCACTGGATTGCGACCAGCGCGGCGAGTAACGTGGTGATCGCCATCAGCAGCGACACTGCGATGCCGTAAGCGCCGGCGAGCGCATCCGACGTGCCGAACGCAAGCACAGCGCCGAGCGTTGCGGCCGCGAGCAGCCAGTTTACCAGCGGCACGTAAATCTGCCCGATCGCATCGCTCGTGGTGTGCTCGATATGCATGCGCGGCAGGAAGCCGAGCTGGATCGACTGCTGGGTCAGCGAGAACACGCCGGAGATGATCGCCTGCGAGGCGATCACGGTCGCGATCGTTGCGAGCAGGACCAGCGGATAATGCGCCCAGTCGGGGGCAAGCTGGAAGAACGGGTTGTCGGCCGACGTCGGGTCGGTGATCAATTCACCAGCTTGGCCGAAATAGTTCAACACCAGCGCCGGCAGGCAAACCGCGAACCAGGCGAGGCGGATCGGGAACCGGCCGAAATGGCCCATGTCGGCATACATCGCCTCGCCGCCGGTGACGGCGAGGAAAGCGGCGCCGAGAATGGCGAAGCTGATGTGGAAATCCTGATGCACCAGGAAATCGAACGCATAGAACGGGCTGAGCGCAACCAGCACGCTTGGGGCCTTGACGATGCCGTGGATGCCGAGCGCCGCCAACACCGCGAACCAGCCGAGCATCACCGGGCCGAAGATCCGGCCGATGAAGCCGGTACCCTGCTTCTGCATCACGAACAGGCCGACCAGGATGACGACGGTGAGCGGCACGACGGCAGGCGCCAGCGACGGGGCATCGACCTTCAGGCCTTCGATCGCCGACAGCACCGAGATGGCCGGTGTGATCGCGCCGTCGCCATAGAGCAGGGCGGCGCCGATCAGCCCCACGATCAGGAGTTGGGCCCGCCAGGTGCCGGGCGCGGCGTTGCGGGCCGACAGCAGGGCCAGCAGCGCGACGATGCCACCTTCGCCGCGATTGTCGGCACGCAGGATCAGCATCGCGTACTTGAGCGAGATGATGAGAATAAGCGCCCACAGGATCAGCGAGACCACGCCGAGAACGGCGTCGTGCGTGAGCGCGCCGCCATGGGCGGCGGCTTTGGCCGCCTCTTTCAGGGCATAGAGGGGGCTGGTGCCGATGTCGCCGTAGACGACGCCGAGCGCGCCGAGCGTAGTCGCGACCGGAAGCGGGCTCGGATGGTGGCCGGAGGAAACGATGGCAGGCGTACTGGTCACGTGCAAATCCCCCGGATGCCGCGCGCCCGAACGGAACATCGGCCGGGCGCGCTAGGTGATAGTCTGCGACGAGACGTCGCAAATTTCCATGGGATTTGCGTGACAGTGAACGGCGCCGCCGTGCCGACTACGGCGCGCGGGGGGCGGTGACCAGGCGGGCTTCACGGACCAACAGCTTGCTGCCGGCAGCGCGCAGGCAGGATGCCTCGAAGTTGGGCCAGGCCTGCTGCGAGCAGTCCTTGCCGACTGGATGGATGTCGAGGCGGTCGGCCTTGGCGAGCGGCTGCGGGGTGCTGGCCGCGACCTGCGGGGCGAAGCCGGGAAGAACGGTAAGCGCCGCCGCAATGAACGCGGCGATAGCGACGGCGGAAAGTGCCTTGATCATGACGGTCCCCTGTGATCGGGCCCCCCGGGCCCGTCGTTTTCGTTATGCAGGCTGTACCGGCCGCGCGTTTCCTGGTGTCTTCGCCGCGCGCGAAAAATGGTTTCGTCGCCGAGCGGTTTTGTTTCGTCCGTCACTGGCTGACGAAACATTCGGCTTGATAGACGCTGGGATGCCAGGGCTGGTTCACTGGCCGAGGCGAAATAGGAGGGCCAAGGTCTCTGGAACCGGGCCGGCTTGCCGGGCAAGGCAGGGCGGGTTAGAGGGGATTATGACCCGCATCGCGCTCTATCCTGGCTCCTTCGATCCCGTCACCAACGGCCACCTGGACGTGGTCCGGCAGGCCGTTCATCTGTGCGACCGCCTGATCGTCGCGATCGCCGTCCATCCCGGCAAGAAGCCGCTGTTCTCGACCGATGAGCGGTTTGAGATGCTGCGCGAGGTATGCGGGCCGATTGCCCAGAAAGCCGGCTGCGCCTTCGATTGCACGACCTACGACAACCTCACCGTGACGGCCGCGCGGAAGCTTGGTGCGAACATCATGATTCGCGGTCTGCGCGACGGCACCGATCTCGACTACGAGATGCAGCTTGCGGGCATGAACGAGGCCATGGCGCCCGAGGTGCACACCGTGTTCGTTCCGGCATCGGTCGCGGTCCGCCCGATCACCGCCACACTGGTGCGCCAGATCGCCCAGATGGGCGGCGACTTCTCTGCATTTGTGCCGTCATCGGTCGCCGTTAGCCTGAAGGCCAAATTCGCCGGCTGATGCCGGCACCGCCATATCCCGAACGTCCTGATCCGGAGTTTCCATGATCCGAATTCTTGCATTCGTTGCCGCGCTGTTCTGCGTCGTTCCCGCGATCGCACAGCCGTTGCCTGCCGGCCTCGACAAGGCCAATGCGATCGTGATCGACACCACCAAGGGCCGCATCGTCATCAAGCTGCGCAGCGACATCGCGCCGAAGCATGCCGAGCGCATCAAGCAGCTCGCTCGTGAGGGCTTCTACAACAACGTGCCGTTCCACCGCGTGATGGACGGCTTCATGGCGCAGACCGGCGACGGCCAGAACTTCAACGGTACCGGCGGCTCGAAGTATCCGAACCTGAAGCAGGAATTCTCTCAAGTGCCGTTCAAGCGCGGCATCGTCGGCATGGCCCGGCGCGGTGACTCGGTCGACAGCGCCAATTCGCAGTTCTTCATCATGTATGCCGACGGCCCGAGCCTGAACGGCCAGTATACCGTGATCGGCGAGGTGGTGTCGGGCATGGATGTGGTCGACAAGCTGAAGAAGGCGCCGGCGGGCTCGGCCAGCGGCACCGTGACCGATCCCGACAAGATGGTGAAGGTGCAGGTCGCATCCGACATCAAGTGATCCCGATGGCGGCGCGCAGCAAGCCACTCCTCTGGTTTGCCGCGCCGCTCGTGTGGCTTGCGCTGGCCGGGCCAGCACCGGCCGAACCCCAGCAACTCAACACGATCCGGGATGTTGTCCTGAGCATTCATCGGTGCTGGAGGCCGCCGCCGCTGGACAAGGCCAACCCGATCGACATTACGGTTATTGTGAGCTTCAACCGCGACGGCGCGATCCTCGGGCATCCCAGGATCTCCTACGAATCGGAACAGGCGACCGACAATGACCGGCTGCAATATCGGATCGCGGTGATGGAGGCGTTGCAACGCTGCACGCCGTTGCCATTTACGGAGAGCTTGGGCGGCGCGGTGGCGGGCCGCCCGTTCGCGATCCCGTTCAGAAACAAGAAATACCCACCCAGAAGCCAGGAGAAGCGAGCATGGCTGCTACCGAGAATACTCTGATCCTTGAAACCACCCAGGGGCCCGTCACGATCGAGATGCGCCCCGATCTGGCGCCCAACCATGTCGCGCGGATCAAGGAGCTGGTGCGCGAAGGCTTCTACGACGGCATCGTGTTCCACCGCGTGATCGACGGCTTCATGGCCCAGACCGGCTGTCCGCAGGGCACCGGCATGGGCGGGTCCGGCAAGAAGCTGAAGGCCGAATTCAACAAGGAGCCGCATGTCCGCGGCACCGCCTCGATGGCCCGCGCGGCCAATCCGGATTCCGGCGACAGCCAGTTCTTCATCTGCTTCGACGACGCGTCTTTCCTCAACGGCCAGTACACCGTCTGGGGCAAGGTCACCGAGGGCATGGAGAACGTCGACAAGATCAAGCGCGGCGAGCCGGTGAAGGACCCGGACAAGATCGTCAAGGCGCGCATGGCCGCCGACGCGGCGTAACTGTTGTCCCCTTATGGTGAGGAGCCTGCGAAGCAGGCATCCCGAACCATGAGGCCACGATGCTACAACAAGCTGGCCTCATCCTTCGAGACGCGCTGTCGCGCTGCTCAGGATGAGGGTCAGCAGTGTGCAGGCTAAAATGCGCACCGATCTCTTCGACTTCGAACTTCCTCCTGAGCGGATCGCGCTGAGGCCCGCGAGCCCGCGTGATTCCGCGCGGATGCTGGTGGTGCATCCCGACGGCGTGCTGCGCGATGCCACGATCGCCGACCTGCCGCACTGGCTGGAAGCGGGCGACCAGATCGTGGTCAACGACACCAAAGTGATCGCCGCCCAGCTCAAGGGCCGGCGCATCGGGCGCGAGACCGAGCCCAAGGTCGAGGCGACGCTGATTAAGCGGCTCGACGGCTCGCGCTGGCAGGCGCTGGTCAAGCCGGCGAAGAAGCTTGCGGTCGGCGACATCGTCCGCTTCGGCAATGAGGGGAAGGTGTGCCTGCTCGGCCATCTCGACGCCGAAGTCGAGGCGAAGGGGCACGAGGGCGAGGTGACGCTGTCGTTCTCCTTCCACGGCCCCACGCTCGACCAGGCGATAGCGGACGTCGGTGCGACGCCGCTGCCGCCCTATATCGCATCGAAGCGCACGCCCGACGATAACGACGTGGCGGATTACCAGACGATGTTCGCTGCGAACGAAGGCGCGGTGGCCGCGCCGACGGCGGGACTACATTTCACGCCGGCGCTGGAGGCGGCGCTGCGAGCTCGCGGCGTCGAGCTGCATCGGCTGACGCTGCATGTCGGGGCAGGGACCTTCCTGCCGGTGAAGACGGAGGAGACCTCCGAGCACAGGATGCACGCCGAATGGGGCTGCATCACCGCCGCAACCGCATCCGCTCTGAATGCCGCGCGCGCCAAAGGTGGACGGATCGTCGCGATCGGGACCACGTCGCTGCGGCTGCTCGAGAGCGCCACGACCGGCGACGGCACCATCCTGCCGTTTTCTGCCGAGACCTCGATCTTCATCACGCCGGGCTATCGCTTCCGCGCGGTGGATATTCTCCTGACCAATTTTCATCTGCCACGCTCGACGCTGTTCATGCTGGTGTCAGCCTTCTCCGGGCTCGAGACGATGAAGCGTGCCTATGAGCACGCGATCAAGCACGGCTATCGCTTCTATTCGTATGGCGACGCCTGCCTGCTGTTTCGCGCGCACGAGCCGCACGCCAATTTGTAGTGCGCAAAGCGCAAGCCACGTGCCCTAAATCAAGCACAGCGCGAGAAATGGCGAACGCTTACGTTTGCCCATTTCACCGCGTCGGCACGTGCGAATCGATCGCCGCCATTTGCCTAGTCAGCGCTCGCCCAATCCAGCGCGATATCAATCCGTTGCGCAGTTGCCGATGAACCTAACTTGTCTGTCAGACTCTGATTCACTTGTCATTTGAAATGCGGGATCATTTGGAAGCTCCGATCGTTTTGTTCGCCATTGCTGCAACAAGCAAGGAGGAACATTCCCATGACCTGCAAGATCCTTAATGGCCTCGCCGTTGCCGTGCTCGGAACGGCGCTTGGTCTTGCATCACCGGCCTTGGCCCAGCATGGCGGCGGTGGCGGTATGTCCGGCGGCGGCATGTCTGGTGGTGGCATGTCCGGAGGTGGGGCTGGCATGTCCGGCGGCGGAGGTGCCATGTCCGGTGGTGGAATGGGTGGCGGCGTGTCCCGTGGCGGCGGAGGCGGAGCCGGGATGAGCCCCGGCGGTATGGCCGGCGGAATGCAGAGCCCGGGAGGCGGCACGCATGTCGGCGCCACAGGTGGACGGACGCAATTCGGCGGCGGAGGGCGTTTCGCCGGCGAATCTTTTGCGCATCGAGGCTTCTCGCCCCGGTTCTCAAGGTTCGCTGATCGAGACGACTTTCACCGTCGGTTCTTCGATCATCGGTTCGATCACCGCTTCGCGGACCGCCGCTTCTTCGATCATCGCTTCCGTCGCCTTGCGTTCGTTGGCGACGATGGCTGCTTGCGCAGGATTTGGACGCCGCGTGGACCGCGGTTCATCAACATCTGCGGCTAGCTAGCGCGAGGAATGACGTGCGGCGGGAGTGTAACGGCGTGCCCACCACCGAAGCGAAGTGGTGGGCACGCTCGCGCTTTGCCGATCCTACAACCTCACGCCGGCACGCGCTCGGGCAACAGCTCGGCGATCTGCACGGCATTGAGCGCCGCACCCTTCAGGAGCTGATCGGCCGCGACGAAGATCGAGATCGAGTGTCCGCTGGGGTCGCTCAAGTCCTTGCGGATGCGGCCGACCAGGACGTCGTCCTGACCCGAGGCGTCGATCGGCATCGGGAAGTAGTTTCCGGCGCGGTCGTCGACGACCTTCACGCCCGGCGCCTGCGCCATGATCGCGCGCACCTGGTCTTCGGTGATCGGCTTTTCGCATTCAAAGGTGATCGCCTCGCAATGGGCCCGCAGCACCGGCACCCGCACGCAGGTGACGCCGATCGCGATCTTGTCGTCTTCGAAGATCTTGCGGGTCTCCTTGATGACCTTGGTCTCCTCATCGTTGTAGCCAGTCTCGGGATCGACAGCCGTATTGTGGTTGAAGAGGTTGAAGGCGTAGGGGTGCGGCATCACCTTCGGCGTGTAGACCTGTCCGTTGAGATTGGCGCGGGTCGACTCGACGAGCTCGTCCATCGCGGCGGCGCCGGCGCCGCTCGCGGCCTGGTAGGTCGAGATGATCACGCGCTTGATGCGGTTCTTCTGGTGGATCGGCCACAGCGGCACCAGCGCGGTGATGGCGGCGCAATTCGGGTTGGCAATGATGCCCTTGTGATCGCGGATGCGGTGCGCGTTGATTTCCGGGATCACCAGCGGCACGTTCCGGTCCATGCGGAAGGCCGAGGAATTGTCGATCACGACGGCGCCGGACTTCACCGCAAGTGGCGCGAACTTCTTCGAGATGCCGCTGCCAGCCGAGAACAGCGCGATGTCGACGCCGTCGAAGGCGCGTTCGGTGAGCTCCTCGATCACGACGTGCTTGCCGCGGAAGTCGATGGTCTTGCCGGCCGAACGGGCGCTGGCCAGGGCCCTCAGCTTGCCGACGCGAAAACCGCGCTTGTCCATAGTGGCGATGAATTCGGCACCGACTGCTCCGGTGACGCCGACGATCGCGACGACGGGATCGTTACTCACTTTGTCCTCCATTCGAGATGTTGCTACAGGCAATAAAAAAGCCCCGGACCTTCATCAGGCGGGGCTTCGGGTTCAGATGATGCGGTTCGACCGACTACGCGCGCACGCCTCCCGAGGCCCCGGAGGGCTTGGTGGTTTTGGTCGTGCGTTTGGTCGCGGTGATCATGTGGCGCACTTATGCGGGAGAGATCGGCGGCCGTCAATGTCTTTTCGGCGAAACCGTGGCGGCCGTAGCTCTGGCGTCATCGCTTGCGCGTCGCCCCCGGCGGCTCGAGGATGACCTCTTTCAGATCGGCGCCGCTGAGCACGACGATCACGAAGTTGAGCCGGCCGCGCTCGCGCGTCAGGCCGCCGCTGATCGCCCGGCCCGACGTTGCGTGCTCGGCCACGCGCACGGCATCCGACAGGCGATGCCGAAGGCCCCGCAGCACGACGAGGTTGCTGCGATCTTCGTCGTCCAGCATCGCGAGCGGTGAGGCGGCCTCGCCGCCCGTCACTTCTCCGGTCGCAGCATTGATGGCATGCTGCCACACGCGGTCGCGCTGGACCGTCTTGACCCTGTAGACTGCGGGGTCAGCGCCGCCGTCGAAGCTGATATCCGCCGCGGTCGCGCCTGCATGCTGCGCCTCGGCGATCGCCACGGCTTGACGCAGCGAGATCTGGGCCGCCCGGAAGCTGTCGATCTCGCGCCGGACCGCCTGTGCGTCGAGCTGCGCGCTGTCGTCGTTCTGGAGTGGAGCCCCTGCTGCGGCATCCGTCGTGGCGATCGCGCGGGCCGGGGAGGCGACGAGCAGGGACACCAGCGCAATCGCAAGCAGCCACGTCCCGAACATCCGGTGTCCCAGCCTGCGCAGTCGTCCTGTCGTCATCGTCGAACTCGTGCTTTTCGCGCTGAAGCGCTTGCGCGTCGCGGCCGCCATGCGGATGGAGAAAGTGCGGCCGACCCGTTGCGTGAAGGTCGGCCGCTGAACGTCCAGCGGAGCGACGGCGTAGGCTCCGTTGCGGCGATCGTAGTTTGTCAGGCGACGCGAAACCCTTGGGGGGCTCGTTGCAGTGGGTTCGCATCTCTTTATAAATAAAACCATACGGTATCGTTTTGTTTTGGTCAAGCACGGAATTGCCGCAGTGCGCGAGGTAGCCTGATGCGGAACTGTCAGCGTGCGGGCCGGCGGCGCTGGCTGGCCTTAGGCAAGATAGGAGCCCGTCCGGGCGGACCAAGGGCCCCGGCGAGAAACAGTCGGATCGAGACCTCCATGCGCCTCTCGGCGGTTTCCAGGTCCATTGGGATCCCGAAGGTCGCCATCCGATGGGTGTGGCCTACCACCATGTTGAGGAACGTCTCGGCGGCGATCGTGGTGTCCTCGAGTTCGAGGGCGCCGCTCTCGACCAGATGGTCGAAGAACACCGCCGTCGTCGAGACGGCTTTCGACCAGCCTTCATCCACCGCAAGTTTTGCAACCTCGGGAAAGTTGATCGCCTGCGCGGTCAGGATTCGGCTGAAGGCGATGGCATCGTCGCCGCAGTTGAGCTGCAGCAATTGGCGTCCGAGGTCGGTCAGTCGCTGCTCCACCGAACCATCCGAGACGTCATCGACGTGCATTTCGGCCGCGGCCGCAGCGAGGGGGGCAAGCCAGCGCGCGATTTCACGCCGGAGCACCGCAGCGAACAGGCCACGTTTGTCGCCGTACTGCGCATAGACCGTGGGCTTGCTGACCCGCGCGGCTTCCGCCACCGCGTCGATGGAGGTTGCGTCGAACCCGCGATCAAGGAAGAGCCGCGTGGCGACTTCGATCAGCCGCTGGTCGCGTTCGATCGCGGCGTCCCGGGTCGGCCTGCCGCCGCGCGATTTCGCAACGTTGCGTTTCGTTGCCCTGACCTTGGTCGCGGTCAATCCCATTCCTGCTCATCTGGTTGCGTTTCGGACGGGCGTGTCCGGTCTATAACCCGTGGCGGCCGGATTCGTCCATTCGCGCCGTCGCTTCGAGCCGGCCTCTCATGGAGGCGTTGACGTCCAGGCATGGCCAGACGCGGCCTTCTGGTAGCCGTATTGATAGAGGGCGCGCATGTAGGCCGTGTCGAAACCCTGTGAAGCAGGCGACGGATAGTCGCGCTCGATGTAGGACAGATGGAAACCCAGCCGGTTGCGGCGGGCGAAGTCGTAGGTCGACAGGATCACGGACCGGGTTTGCGCCTGCGTGATTGCGGAGATGCTTCGCGAGGCGACCTCGATCGTCGAGTTGGAGACCAGCTCAAAGCCCTGTTCGAGCTTCTTGTTGACGAGGACGTAGATATTCAAGCGGCGGTTGGCGGGCCATTTTCCGTCCTGAAAGAGCAGGGCGTCCGGCAAGGTCAGCACCGGCGCCGTCACACCGCCATCGACATGCATCTCCTGAAAGCGCCGGCCCTGGCCCTCGGCGTCGATCATGATCGGCGGAAACACCAAGGGGATGCTGGCCGAGGCGGCCATGACATCGCGGAACAACTGCAGCGCCCCGGGAGTTCCGACGCTGGCGATCCGGCCCATGTCCCAGATCACCGAGCGCTGGGTGTCGAGGTCGGTGGTGACGATCAGGAGCTTCCGGCCCCTTGCGTTCTCCTGGGCCACTTCACTCAGGACCTGTGGCCCGACGTAGCGGGCCACCAGCTCGCGCAGCCGGGTGTTGCCGAACAGGCCGGACCCGAACAGCACCCGCATCAGGCTTGGATCCTGGAGCAGGCTCTCGGCGATGCCGCTGGTGTAGACGTCCTTCAGCGTCTCGTCGTAGCGGGGCCCGAGAAAGGCGAAGGGGGCGATCAGGCCGCCGGTGCTGACGCCCGACACGGCCGAGAAGGCCGGCCGGGTGCCTGCTGCCGTCCAGCCGTTCAGGACGCCGACGCCGTAAGCGCCGTCGGCACCACCACCGGACAGCGCCAGATATGTCGTGATCGGCGCGACGGTTTCTTTGTCGAGACGGAATTTCGCCGCCGGTTCGTCCGCGTAGCGCCGCAGCCCGTCGAGGTCGAGCACACGCGCATCGGCGGCGTCGGCGGCCGTGTAGGGGGTACGCGCCAAGGTGCTGCAGCCGGCCAGCCCGAGCGCAAGGCCACACAGCAGGACAACGGCATGCCGTGTCGTGCGTGCGGGAACTGCCGTCATCGCGCGAGCGATGGACGCTAGGGCCTGGCCGGCTGAGAACATCGTTCGCCTGTTACTGTTTGAAGCACATCAGGCGCCGAGGGCATCTCATCGCCATACCGTCAACGTAAAACGATACGGTTTCGTTTTGTTTAAAAGAAGGCATCAATGACCTAGCCGCGATCGGTCGCACGCATTGGACCGCCGCGAGCCGGGTTGATTGAGCCTCGTCGGCACGCAATAAGCAGCCGCATGAGTCTTCCCAATCATTTCGAGCTTCTCGCAACCGACGGTGCGGCCCGCACCGGGCGCCTTGCGACGCCTCACGGCGTTGTGCGGACGCCCGCCTTCATGCCGGTCGGCACCGCCGGCGCCATGAAGGGGATGCATTGGCGCGAGGTGCGCGAGGCCGGCGCCGACATCGTGCTTGGCAACACCTATCACCTGATGCTCCGGCCAGGCGCCGAACGGGTTGCGGTCCTTGGCGGCCTGCAGCGCTTTACCGGCTGGGGCGGCCCGATGTTGACGGATTCAGGCGGCTTCCAGGTCATGTCGTTGTCGGAGCTGCGCAAGGTGACCGAGAAGGCCGTCACGTTTCGCTCACATATCGACGGCACCAAGGTCGAACTGTCGCCGGAGCGCTCGATTGAGGTACAGCGATTGCTCGGTTCCGACATTGCGATGCAAATGGACGAATGTGTCCGGCTTCCGGCCGAGCGCGCCGACATCGAGCGGGCGATGCAATTGTCGTTACGCTGGGCCGAGCGCTCCAAGCGCGCCTTTGAAGCCGCACCTGACGGCTACATGCTGTTCGGCATCGTGCAGGGCGGTGACGTTCCGGCGCTGCGCCACGCCAGCGCGCGCGGACTGACCGAGGTCGGCTTTCACGGTTACGCGATCGGGGGTCTGGCGGTCGGCGAGCCGCAGGACGTGATGCTGTCGATGATCGAGGAGACCGCGCCGGCCCTTCCTGCCGACCGGCCGCGCTATCTGATGGGCGTCGGCACGCCTGAGGACATGCTGGAAGCGGTGGCGCGCGGCGTCGACATGTTCGATTGCGTGATGCCGACGCGGAACGGACGCCATGGAATGGCGTTCACCCGGTTCGGCCAGATCAATCTGCGCAACGCCCGCCACATCGACGATCCACGCCCGCTGGACGAGGAGAGCCCATGGCCTGCGGCGCGAACTTGCTCGCGCGCCTATCTGCATCATCTGGTGCGCGCAGGCGAGACGCTGGGCGCGATGTTGTTGTCGGAGATCAACGTCGCCTATTACCAGGAGCTGATGCGCGGTATTCGCGAGGCGATCGCCGGCGGCACGTTCGCGCAGTTCAGAAACCAAACGCGCGCCGGATGGGCGCGCGGGGACATCACACCGAGGTAGCTTGGTCAGTTGCAGACGATCGGCTTCACCAGGTGTTTGGTCACGAACCCATAACCGCAGGTGTCGCAGGTCCAGAGATAGCTGATTAAATTCTCATGGAGGTAGGCGGACGCTTCCGCCGCGACCATGGAGTCGGCGCACACCGGGCAGGTCGGCAAATCGCTGCCGCGCGGATCTGGCTTAGACGCGACGGTCGACAGGATTTCAGCAAGCGCTGGCATCGTGACCTCCTTTGCGTTCTGAGCTTCGGTGACGAAAGTATATAGCCAGATTTGTTTGACCTTGTCGCAACACAAATGCGTTGGTTTTACGTTATTTGAATTGGTTCTGATTTTGCGATGCAACGAATTCCGGATGAACCGGTTTCTCCCTTGCGCGTCACCCCGCGCCGCATCTAATGACATGAAGATCGCATCTCTCCCGCGCACCTGGCCATAGGAGCCGCTTGATGGACGCATCGTCGACAACGCGTGCAGTGCAACCCGGACGCGGCCGCGTCTTCGATTCCATCGTCGACGCGATCGGGGATACGCCGATTGTCCGCCTGCGCAGATTGCCGCAGGCCAGCGGCGTCAACGCGACGATCCTCGCCAAGCTGGAATACTTCAGTCCTGCCGCCAGCGTGAAGGACCGCATCGGCGCCGCGATGATCGTCGCGATGGAGCAGGCCGGCATCATCAATCCCGATACGGTGCTGATCGAGCCGACATCCGGCAACACCGGAATTGCGCTCGCCTATGTCGCGGCGTCACGCGGGTACCGGCTCAAGCTGGTGATGCCGGAATCGATGTCGATCGAGCGGCGGCGCATGCTGGCCTTCCTCGGTGCCGAGATCGTGCTCACGCCGGCGTCGCAGGGCATGAACGGGTCGATCGCGACCGCCGAAGAGCTGGTGCGCACGACGCCGAACGCTGTGATGCCGCAGCAGTTCAAGAACCTCGCCAACCCCGAAATCCATCGTCGCACCACCGCCGAGGAGATCTGGAACGACACCGGCGGCGACATCGACTACTTCGTGGCCGGCGTCGGCACAGGCGGCACCATCACCGGGGTCGGGCAAGTGCTCAAGCCGCGCAAGCCCTCGCTGCGGATCGTCGCCGTGGAGCCTGAGGAAAGCCCGGTGCTGTCCGGCGGTCAGCACACGCCGCACAAGATCCAGGGCATCGGCGCAGGCTTCATCCCTGACATCCTCGACCGTTCGGTGATCGACGAGATCGTCAAGATCAATAGTGCGACCGCGATCGAGACGTCGCGGGCGTTGGCGCGCAACGAGGGGATTCCCGGCGGCATTTCATCGGGCGCCGCGATTGCCGCAGCCTTGCAAGTCGGCAAGCGGCCGGAGGCGGCGGGCAAGACCATCCTGGCGATTGTGCCCTCGTTCTCGGAGCGCTATCTGTCGACCGTGCTGTTTGAAGGAATCTGAGACATGGCCGATCAACCCCGGCGACCGCGAACCCTGAACGATGCCCGCAGCGAGGCCGAGGCGGCGTTCAAGCGCGCCACCACCAAGGTTGCGGAAGCACCGCCGAAGGCTGCGGCGATCCCCGGTGTCCGCGAGCAGGTCACGTTGCGGATCGATCAGGACGTGTTGGAGTACTTCCAGGAGGGCGGCCCCGGCTGGCAGGACCGCATCAATGCGGCGCTGCGCAAGGCCGCGGGGAAATAGCGTTCCAGCAAGACGCCGCCGAGGACGAAGTCACGCTCTGGCGCGCGCAGTCATTGGCGTGCCTGGTTTCAGGTTCAAGAGATTGCCGGCGAGGATCATGGCCGCGCCGAGCACGGTGAAGGCATCAAGCCGCTCCGCGTAGAGCAGCCAGCCCAGGATCGCGGTCAGCGGCACGCGCAGGAAATCCATCGGGATCACGACCGTGGCGTCGGCATGCAGCAGCGCGCGAGCCATGCAGTAATGCGAGAAGGTGCCGCCGAACGCGATCAGCGCGAGCCAGCCCCAGGTCTGGAGCGGCGGCCAGCTCCAGACGTAAAGCGCGGGCCCGAGACTTGCGGCCGACTGCACCACCAGCATCCAGAAGATGATCGCCAGCGTCTGCTCGGTCCGCGTCAGCGACTTCACGATCGCGACCGAAACGCCGAAGCCGACCGCCGCCGCGAGCGCGATCAACTGGCCCGGATTGATCTCGCCGGTTGCCGGCCGCACGATCACGAATACGCCGACCAAGCCAAGCACGATCGCGCCGATCTTCATGGCTGTCATTCGCTCGCCGAGAAAGCTCGCCGCGAGGATCGCGGTCCAGATCGGCATGGTGAACTCGATCGCGACCACCTGGCCGATCGGGATCAAGGTCAGCGCATAGAACCAGCCGAGCTGCGCGCCGAAATGGATCAGGTTGCGCCCGATATGCACGTGGAGCCGCGCCGTCTTTACGATCGCGAAGCCGCCGTTCATCCGGATCAGCGGATAGAGCATCACGAAGCCGAGCACGCCGCGCACGCACATCAACTGAAAGACGTTCACCTCGCGCGTCGCCTCGCGGCCGGCGACTGCGACAATCAGCATCAGCGCAAGCCAGCCTGACATCCACAATGCGGCGCGGGTCTTCGAGGGAGTGCGGTCCATGGCTGCGAGACGAGCGGAGAGGGACCGCCGGTATCGGCGAGATGGTCCGGATTTGCAACGCGCAATTCTGCCGATCCAGTGATGCGCCGTCCATGCGATCGGTGCTAAGCACTGGCTGGAATAATCAGGAGGATTTGCTCATGCGTGTCTTGCAACCGGCCGAATGGTCGAAACCCCGCGGCTTCTCGCACGGCGTCGCCTTCGACGGCCCGGGCAAATGGATCGTGCTGGCCGGCCAGACCGGAGGCGACGAGCGGGGCGACTATCAGCCCGACATAGCCGCCCAGGTCGGCACCGCGCTGAAGCGCATCGTCAAGCTCCTGAACGAAGCGGGCGCGGGGCCCGAGCATATCGTCCGCCTGACCTGGTACCTGACCAGCCGCAGCGAATACGAGGCCGCAGGCGCGGGTATCGGCGCGGCGTGGAAGGAGACCCTCGGGCGCAATTTCCCGCCCTCGACGCTGCTTTACATCGACGGGCTGGTCGATCAGCGCGCCAAGGTCGAGATCGAAGTCACCGCGTTCGTGCCCGCTGCATAGGATCTGTCATCATGAACAATCTCAGGAAGGCACCGGACTTTCTCACCGGCTTTGCGACCGGTTGGCCGGAGCAGCAGCCCGACATCATGGTGATCTCGATGACGACCGATAAGGGCGTGCACGACTTCGCGGTGAACAAGGAGCAGGCGCTGTTGATCGCTCGTACCATTCAGCAGACCGCCGAGAAGCTCGCCACGCCGCCCAAGGCATAGCGTTCGTTGGACGCAGCAAAAAGCCCTCAGGGGACGACCCGAGGGCTTTTCGTCGGTGTATCGCTTTACCGCACCAACGCGATGGTGGCGCCGCGGAACTGGCTGTCCGCCCGGATCGAAACCGACTGGCGGTTGCCGGTTGTGCGCATCGAGATGTCGGCATTGAAGCCGGGCGCACTGGCGATGACCTGGAAGTTTCCACCGCCGCCGCGACCTCGCAGGTCGCCGCTGACATTGCGGCTGGACTCACTCCAGGAGCCGGTGACCGCGCTGCCCTCGGCCTGCACATCAGCCGCCAGATTGAACTTGTAGGCGTCGCTGGCGCAGATCAGGCTCATGGCCATGCGCGGGCCGGTGACACGATAGGTTGCGCGGCAGCGAATACGCTCGCTCGAGCCGTCGTCCAGCGTGACCGAGCCGCTGCCCGACCAAGTGCCGGCCATGCCGGTGAACGGGCCGGACTGTGCGTGCCCAGCCGTGCTTGCCATGGCCGTCACAAAAAACGCGGCGGCTGCAAAAGCAGGCCGCCGCGCCTTGGCGAAAAATCCTGCTGCGCTGCTGATTTTACTGACGGGACGCTTCCCATCGGCCGCTGCACGGTACACCCGCTGATGCCCCATTCCACTTCCCCGATCCGGAGTTGCCACTGAGTTGACCGTTCGCATATGCACCATTGATCGAGACGCGCACAAGTCCCCCGCTGCCCACGGTTCCGGAGATCGCCGCACCCTGAGCCGAAATCCTTCCGTCGGTCACGGTCACGGTCGAACTGGTCGACGGTTCGCAGCTACCAGTTTTGGTCACGACAGTGACCTGCCAAAGGCCGTCATAGGGTTGCTGGGCAGAAACGGGAGCCGCTGCGACAATGATTACGGAGGCGGCGACGGACGCAACAAGCAGGTCCCGAATGCGGGTCGAACGCATGGATCAAATCCCTGTCATTTGATGAGATAGCGCGGCTTATCCGGGGACAATGTGACGAAAATTTGCTGCGACGCAAGAGTCGCGGAAAGTTCCTGTGGACTCAAACACATCATAGTGAAGTGAGACGGTGAATCCGGCCCGATCCGAGGACCCGGTGATCGAAGCCGTCGCTCCAATATTGGCGGCATTTGGACACCTAGTGCTTGCTGCCCGGCAGGCTGGGCGCCTTGGTGGCAAACTGTTCGTCCTGCGGCTTGGCGGGCAACTCCTTGTAGGTCTTGGCGTAATCGATGACTTCGCCGAGTAGCTTGAGGCCGAGCGGCGCCAGCGCGCGCTCCCACAGCTCGCGCGCGGTCTCGCCTTTCTTGACGAACACCCAGTCCTGGGCGGCGATCGCGCCGGCATCCATGCGGTCGGCCAGATGATAGATGCTGCCACCCGCAATCGGATCGCCTTCCTGGATGGTCCATTCCACGGCGGCGATGCCGCGATGCCGGGGCAGCAGCGACGGGTGATATCCGATGCCGCCGAGCCTGGCGACCGCCAATGCCTCCCTGCTGACGCGGGCGTGGCTGTGCGCCGTCACAATCAGATCGGTACCCGGCGCGACCTCGGACGCGGTGACCAGCTTGGGGTCTGCCTGCACCACGACGTCGATGCCGGCTGCCCTGGCCGCCGCGGCCAATCGGTCCTCGCCGTCATGGACGACGACCCTGACGATCGTGACGGCGTGTTCACGCAGCATGTTCAGGGTCGCCACGCCAAAATGGCGAGAGCCGACGAGGGTAATGCGCATGGGACCAATTCCGTGGGTTCACTCGGACCGCTATGCCGATAGCACAGCGCGGCTGGCCTTTTCGATTTCCTGCCGGTTATCAACAGGGCGGTGGGTAAGCAATTTCAGGACTTGCGCGACCGGCTCGCCACGACCTTGTCGATACGCCGGCCATCGAGATCGACGATCTCGAACTCCCAGCCCTGCGCGGTGACCTTGGCGCCGACGTCCGGAATCGCTCCGAAAGCGTGCAGCAGGAAGCCTGCGGCGGTCTGGTAGGGGCGCGGCGAAGGCAATGCGATGCCGAGCAGTTCTGCGAATTCCAGCGCGGCCATCCAGCCCGAAATCAGATAGGAGCCGTCGTCGCGCCTGACATAAGCGGGCTCGGCCGGACCCTCCTCGGTGTGGAAGGCGCCGACGATAGCCTCAAGAATGTCAAAGCTGGTGACGACGCCCTGGAAGGTGCCGTACTCGTCGTGGACGAGGCCGATATGAACGGCGGAGTCGCGCAGGATCGCGACCACGTCGCGGGCATCGACGGTCTCGGGGATGATCGGTGCATCGCGCGTCAGCGCCCGGATGTCGGGGGAGCGGCCGTCGAGATAGACATCGAGCACCTCCTTGGCCTGCACAATTCCGAGCGCATGGTCGCGATTGCCGTCGAACACCACGCAGCGCGAGTGCGTGCTGTTCTGCAGCGCCGCCAGGATTTCGGACTCGGGGTCGGACAGGTCGATCAGACTGACCTCGTGGCGCGGCGTCATCACGGCGCCGACCGGAAGATCACCGAGGCGCATGACGCCTGCGATCATCTCTTTCTCGCCTGGCTCCAGCACGCCCGCGTTTTCGGCCTCCACCACCAGCGTCTTGATCTCGTCCTCGCTGACCCGGTCGTGCGGGTCCTCGCGATGGCCGAGAACCCACAGCAGCCCCTTGCCGGAGCGGTCGAGCAGCCACACCAGCGGCAGCGACAGTTTCGCCAGCAGCGTCATCGCCGGTGCGACCTTCACCGCAACCGCCTCGGGATCGCGCAGCGCGATTTGTTTCGGCACCAGTTCTCCGACGATCAGCGAGGCATAGGTGATCACACTTACGACGAGGCCGACGCCGACCGCATCGGCGATGCCTGGCGACAGCCCCAGATCGAGCAGCCATTGCGTCAGACGCTGGCCGAGCGTCGCGCCCGAAAATGCGCCTGACAGCACCCCGATCAGCGTGATGCCGATCTGCACGGTGGAGAGGAATTTTCCGGGATCGGAGGCCAAAGCGAGGGCAAGACGCGATCCGCCGACGCCTTTCTCCACCAACGCCGCAAGCCGCGCCGGACGCGAGGATACGATGGCGAGTTCCGACATCGACAGAAGGCCGTTGATGATGATCAACGCCATCACGATCGCAAGTTCCAGATAGAGCACGGGTGTTCCTGAGAATCAGCGGCGCTGGCCGCGGCACTACGCACGATATAGGCATGCTGGCGCGGTTCTGCCGCGGTATGCATGGACCGCGGCGGACAAGGCGGCGGCGCGGATGACCCGCATGCGCGGGACGATTTGCGACATTTTGGCGCGATCGCCGGTGCGCGCCACGCGCTCCGGGGATGAAAGCCCGAGCGGCTAGCTCCAGGCCAGCAGCCGCAACTGGGGCATCGCGAACGTCTTCCCGGGCGGGACGTGAGGCTCCGGCGGCCGTTCGGACGCGGCTCGCAGATGCCTGCGCAAGTCCGCGCTGCATTGTTTCATCTGGTTGCGCAGCTCGCGACGGGAGAAAGCGGTGAGAGACGGGTCTCCGAGCTGCATCCAGGCACAGCGCAGCCATTCCTGCAGGGCGCGAATATCCTGATCCAAGGCTTCGGGCTCGGTCATGCCGCCAAACCTCAAGGGGTGATCAGTTATGAAGTAACGCTGATTCGCGTCGTTTCACCTAGCGAGATTGTAGTGCGGCGCGCTTGCGACGTGCGGATGCGGCGGGGGGATGATATCGACGGCCGCGCTGCATCAGCCGGCCTTGCCGGGCCGGGAGCGCAGGAGGTCCAGTGCAACCGGAAGCGCGATGAAGAGTGCAGCGCTCATCGAGAGATGGCGAATCTGTGCGCCGGGCAAGCCGAGATCATGGGCAATGCAGGCGAGCACGATCGCTGCGTATGCGGCGACGCAGATTGCGACCATGATGGTCGCGACATCGATCTTGCTGTCCATGGCGGCACCCAATGGTTACGGGCCGGTGTAGCGCAACCGATGACCGGCGACTGTGAGATGGCTCACGGGTGACGCGGTTGTTGTCTGCAGCGTTTTTTCCGCACCGAAGCAGGCGCGCAGGACGAGACCGGAGCCGAGGGGGGCCCGCTGCACAGGGCTGCCTGCAATCTCACCGGCGGTCCATAGCCTCGGGATTACTTCCGACTCGGTAGCTTAATTGGGACGTGGGGCGAGGTGCTGACCACGCGCGGGCTTCCGTCGGAATAGGTTTGGCTCTGGAGCAGTGTCTCAAGGAGCAAAATGAATTTTTCGGCAAGCATGGGCGTAGCCCCGAAGGTTATTTCCTTTGGTCGCGGCACGCGTGCGAAGAATTCGATCAACTAAACGCGAAGCGCGCCGGCTCGCGAGGCTGCGGCGCCGAGGCCTCAATGTGCAATCCGGGAGACTAGCGGCCATGCCCAATCGGCGCCGCCACATGCCGATACCCGCCGCGTCCTCAATCGCCTTGCGACGCATGGCAGATCCAATTTGCGATCTAGTTTGCGCTTGGCTCCGACATCAATGTCTTCCCCGACTGCGCGGGGCAGGCAACTGAGCCAGCACGTTGCGTTAATCCTTCAAAGCGCCAAAGCGTAATCGGCGCCGTGACTCCGCAATGTTCGCAGCGTAATGGATCGCTGCCGACCAAATACCGACCACGTCGGAACGCCTCGGACGAGGCTATTTCCTTGCAATGCGGGCAAGCCAACGACAGCTTGCTCGTCTTCCATCGATGAATCAGTTGAAACACCGCACCCCTCAGCGTTTCAGATGGCCAACACTGTGACTGATTAGCAATGTTTGGGCTCCCGTGGAAGTAGCGGGAGATCGTATTTTGGTTCCATTTCGTGTGGGGCGAGTTGTCTGGCGGAATGGGGTGGCGGCCGTGCCGAATGGTTAGGAATCGCTAACCATGAGCCTCGCGCCGACTCGCCATATCAATGGACCAGGATCAGGGGAGCACTTCGCCGCAGCTCTGGGCGGCTGGCCTGGAGGATGGTCCAGATTGGATCGCATGTTCGGGCCGTTCCGTGTCGCCGGACCAAGGCGGCCCACGTGCCGCCGCGCACAGCCGTTTCGCCACACCAAACTCACGCTGCCAGGTCCCGACCAGCACCGCCATAATGCCGGTGCCCCCGTATCGGCGGTCCAGCCAGACTGCTATGCATGCGCCATCCGCGGACAGAAGCTCCGCATTGTTTGACAATGCAGCCGCAAGGCGGCCCAAGCGACGGAAGGACGAATGCAATGATTGAGACGGTTGGCATTATCGGGGCCGGGACCATGGGCAACGGCATTGCTCAAGTCTGCGCAGCGGCGGGGCTCGGCGTCACGATGGTCGACATCTCCGACGCGGCCGTGCAACGCGGGCTCAAGACGGTCGGCTCGAGCCTCGATCGCCTGGTCAGCAAGGAGAAGATGACTGCGGCGGATCGCGATGCGACGCTCGCACGCATCAACGCGACCACGGACAAAGCGAAGCTCGCCGCATGCGATCTCGTCATCGAAGCCGCGACCGAGAACGAGGACCTGAAGATCAAGATCCTGAAGGATCTTTGCGCGACGCTGAAACCGAGCGCGCTGGTCGCAACCAACACCTCGTCGATCTCGATCACCCGGCTTGCGGCCGCGACCGATCGTCCCGACCGCTTCATCGGGATGCATTTCTTCAATCCCGTTCCGGTGATGGCGCTGCTCGAGCTGATCCGCGGACTGCAGACCTCCGCCGACACCGTCGCCAAGGCGGAAGCCTTCGCCAAGCGCGTCGGCAAGGTCGCCATCACCGCGAAGAACAGCCCCGGCTTTGCCGTCAACCGCATCCTGTGCCCGATGATCAACGAGGCCATCTTTGCGCTTCAGGAAGGCATTGCGACCGCCGAGGAGATCGATGCCGGCATGAAGCTCGGCTGCAACCACCCGATTGGGCCGCTCGCGCTCGCCGACTTGATCGGGCTCGACACCATGCTGTCGGTGATGGAGGTGTTCTATACCGGCTTCAACGATCCCAAGTATCGGCCGGCGCCGCTCCTGAAGGAAATGGTCGACGCCGGCCATCTCGGCCGCAAGACCGGGCAGGGGTTCTACAGCTACAGCAAGTGAGGACTTGTTCGAGCCGCGTTACGAAATACCGTAGTCATCCGGAATGGATGGCGTGGCGAAGCTGACGTAACTCACGGCTCGTCAGACATCTGATCCGCCACCTGAGGCGGGGGACAACAACGAGGCCCGGTCTCCTAGGCACACCGGGCCTCGTGCTCTTAGCGATGTCGAATACTCATTTCGCTGATGCGACGGGCGATATGCTCGCCTCATCCGGGTCGAAGCCGAACAAGCCGACCAGATACTTGTAGTATTCGGGCATCTTCTCCTCGAGCTTGGCACGAGTGAAGGGCGCGTGGACGGAGTCCGCGCCAACCAGAAAGATGCTCGCTGTCACCGCGAAGAACTCCTGCTGGTTCTTCAAGGCGTAGGCGTCCTTGGTGAACAGCTCCTTCGATTTGGCTTCGCCGAGGAATTGCTTGATCCCCTTGTTGTCATAGCCGTTCGGCATCAGCCGGGCGTGATAGGCGTGAAGGAATTCGTGAAGCAGCACCGGGTCCTTTTGATAGCGCATCATGTTCGGGCGCAGCCTGATGACGCCGATGCCGGAATCAACGGCGAGCGCGAGCGGGTCCGAATTGATCCATTGCTGTTTGTCGGGATCCCAGGTCGTGACGTGGCGCGTCGTGCGCTGGCCCCATTCAAGAGGCGTCAGGCCGTAGCAGGCCGCTGCTGCCGCCTCGTCCAGACAGGCCATCTCGCTCGCGACGATCGGCACGCCCCGATCGCATTCCGCGAGGGCGGAACAGCGATGTCCGCAGAAGTGCTGGAGGGTCATCCAGGGCTGCGCGGCGCAAGGTGTCCTCACAGCTTGTTGAGGCCGTGTCCGGAAACCTCGCGGATCCCGTACTCGTACCTTAGATGAGCAACGTACGGCTGACGGGAGAAGGAATGGGACTATGCGCAGGACGATTTGGGTAATTCTGGCGTTCGCAGCACTCGGGACCGGCTCCCTCATTGGTGTTCCGTCGCCCGCAGCGGCCCGCGACTACCCCTGGTGCATCCAGGGCAGAGAGGAAGGCTATCCGGGCTACTGCGGCTTCCAGACCTACGCGCAGTGCCAAGCGACGGCGTCAGGTCGGAATGCGTATTGCGGCTACAATCCACGCTTTGCCTACGGCCAATCACGAACATCGCCGCGGGCGTTCCGCTGAACCCGGATGTCTGTAAGGCACGAGCAATGAATGACGGTCTGCCGGCTGGCCGTGAAAACGGCGGTGGCGGACCCGTCGCAGCGTGACCGGCCGGCACGATGTTGGTGCCGCAGGTCGTATCGAACAGAGTTTCCGCATTGGAGAACAAATGGGCGAGGTCGTCCGATTCATCTCGAAGTCCGAACTCGAGCGTGCGCGCCTGATACGCGAAGCGCGCGCGAACTATGAGCGCGTCTTTCCTTCCGCTGATGGAGGCTGCGAGCAAGAAGATCCGTCCGACGGTAACTCGATCCAGGCGTCGTCCGATCCGTGACGGTTCGAACCGGGCGCGCCGGCGGCGTGCTCTTGAGGCGACCGCACATAGCGGGAGAGGTGGGACGCGACGATGTGGAAGCAGATGTGGCGGACCTGGACGATCGACAAGCCCGCTGCGTTGGGCGAATGGCTGTGGCAAATCCTGGTCGTGGAGCTCGCAGCCTTGCTCGATCGGTTGACGCTGCGAAAGGTCGTCGCGCTCATTCCGGTTGTCATCGTAATCGCAGCGTACCTGCACCGGATTCCTATTTCCCCCGAGGTGATGCTGCTTGGCGACGTGCTCGCCTATATCGATATTTTCTCGGTGATCCTGCTACTCAGCTTGTTCTCGCGCGCTGCAACCGTGCTGGCGGCGGTCAAACAGACCGTCGACCAAATCGGTGCAGCATTGCATCGTCTTGCGATCGCGTTGCGCAGGGGCGATGGTCGTCACCGTCGTACGACCGGCGGTGGTCCACGCAAGCAGCCCGCTCGTGAGAAGAACGAAGACGAGGACGTGGCTATTGTTCCCGGTTTGGCCTGGGTCTGAGCCCTGCAGCTAGCTAGCGCGTGCGCCCAGTCTGCGCGTCGCTATCGCCAGTCCTCGGCTGGACCGGGGCCGTCACGGAAGCGCTGTTTCCACCGCGCCGGTTCGCGCTGCTGAGATCGGTCGGTCCGCGTTGGGCGCGATGATAGGCGATCCCCATCTGGACGCTCCAGACACCGAACAGCAGCGCGGCTGCGATGCACGCTGCCACGAAAGCCCAATCACGTTTCTTCATCGGATCAAACAAGGTCAAGCCATCGTCGCGTTACCCGCGGCTTCTCTGGAAGAAGCGCTTCGCGGACTCGATTGCCTCGAGCAGAAACGGCGATAGCGCGAAAAATGCACCCATCCCAACCGAGACGATGATGTAACGCAGCGAGAACTTCGCGTGATCCTCGAGTGGATAGGCGTTCTTGCCGATCGGTGCAGGCGCCAGATCCCGGCCGGCCTGCGCTGCCGGTTCCGAACGTCGCGCTTTTCTCGGCGGCACCATCACGACCACAAAAAGGACGTTCAGGAGCAGCCAGACTCCCAGAAGGATAAGTAACGTTCGCACCGCGCTGGTCCAAAAAGGCGAACAAAAACAATGTCAGCTTATCTGCTCAAGCCGCGCACCGCCACAATTCATTTTCCGGTGACATGGGGCTTTTCCGGTTCGTCCGGGCGCCGAATGCCAGATGGCAGGTACGGTCTCGACCGCAGTCGTGTCCTCGCTGTTGTCCCCTCCGGTGGAAGAACCATCGGTCACCACTGAAGTGTTGGGTCGAGCGTGAAGATTGGCTCCTGACGAGCCATCACGCTTGCAACGAAGGACACACGACCGGCAGACAACTCGGACGACGAGTGCGAAGCCTTCGGAACTGGCGCCAGTTAGTGCACGACCAACACCGGCACGCTTCCGTCCACCAGCACCTCAGATGTTTGACTCCCCAGGAAGAGCTTCCTGAGGCCGCGCCGCCCATGAGAGGCCATGACGATCAAGTCGCAGCCTCTGGACTTTGCTGTTTCGATAATCGCAGTGGCTGGGTGCGCATTCGGAACGTGCAGGAGTTCCGCAGTTAGCCCGATCTGCTCAGCGGTTGATCGAGCCTCATCGAGGATTTTGCCCGCGAGTTTTTTGGAGGCCGCGTCGAAGCGATCAACCTCTTCCTGTGTGGGGATCCATCCCGAGGCCAACCCGGTCCCATAGTCGACCGGCAGCGGCTCAGTTACGGTGATGACAGTCACCTTGGCGTTCAAGGCCTTTGCCAAGGCAATCCCGTGCTGAACGCCCTTTTTTGCGATATCC
Organism: Bradyrhizobium sp. ORS 86; assembly: GCF_045571475.1. Classification (NCBI taxonomy): domain Bacteria; kingdom Pseudomonadati; phylum Pseudomonadota; class Alphaproteobacteria; order Hyphomicrobiales; family Nitrobacteraceae; genus Bradyrhizobium; species Bradyrhizobium sp. ORS 86. The sequence continues at coordinate 3,910,327 of NZ_CP120699.1, forward strand.
GATCCATCCGTGCTCAAGAGAATATTTGTGTACATCCGGGGCTCCCTTGCTTGACGAACATCTTCGCTAAAAAGAGTGAGCCTTACTTGGAGGGCTGACCGCGCGATTTATGGCTGGTGCAGGCCTGGTCGATCCGATGCGAAATCAGATCACAACGGCTTCTCGATGGAAGTGCAATTTGTGCCAGATGTTTGTGCCAGACGATAGGCCTGCATGTCGGCGACGAATTGGCGGGTCACTCCAGGCGGGATCTCGACTGGCTTTCGTCTGACCATGCGCCCAAGATAGGGATCCGAAGATGCCTTCGCGAATCCGTCAGCGCTCTTGGTGCGGACCTTCGACGAGCCTCCGCCTTACATATTCGGCTTGCTCCTTCGTCAGTTTCTCAGCGAAGCCGTCCTTGTATAGCGCCGGCCCCTTGCGGTCTCGATCATAAACCATCCAGCCAGTGGTTCCTTGCCGAACCAGGAACCTGGCCTGCAGAGGTACTGCGTGATCCAAGACGGTCCCCATTTTGCGGGCATAAGTCTAAAAGACGAGCCCAGCACAGGCGTCACGGGGCTCAGGATGTACGATTTCCAGATCGCGGCACTAAACTCGACGCCGCCGGGTTTGTTCCTGAACATGAGTGGCTCAGCGCTGGGTTGGCCGAGACGCCGTGAGCTAGATGGGGGGCGCAGCGCCCGTAGATTGACGGAATTTACCCGGCTGCGGTCACGATGTTAGAGACTTGTAGGAATAGGGGATTTCAAGATGATTGTGGTGCAGGTCGTCATTTTCATCGCAGCGGGGGCATCTCTGTTCGGCCTAATCGGGTACCTCTTTAGAGATCAGATCACGAGCAGGCGTTGAATTAAGGCCATCGGCTGAGGTGGTCTTATCGTAAGCCAATCCTGGCTACGGCTGTTTCCGCGATCTCTCTTGCGGACCTCGCACCAGCCGCGCCGACCTCGACAACCTTACGAGCAACCATCTCGCAAAGCGGATCGTCACGATCAACCAAGCCTAATGAGCGCAAAGCTTGGGCGAAGGCCTCGTTCAACAACTCGATTTCGTCCGGCGTGTACTTTCCGGTTTCAATAAGCGACGGATCGGCATTGGATGCACCTCCGCCAGACGATAGGAATGTTTTTTTGCGCAGCCTGTCGAGGCTACCTTCAATTCTGGCCTTTCCAACTTCCATCAGGCGTGATGCCAACAATACCCGAAGCCAGTTGAAGCCAGTTTGAGTGTCCTTGCCCCGCGCCAACGTGGGAACGATGCTGAGATCTTTCCGTTGATCGCTTGACCTTGCTGGAGGGCCCTCCATGCACGATTACTTTCGCGATGCGGAGCTTTGGTTAGCTGCTGTGGTCGGCTGGGCGCCGGCGATTCTGATCGCCGCCCTAATGATCGTGTCGCTGCTCCAACCGCAGTTTCCGGGCTGACTGTCGAGAGGCGGCTTAGCCGGAGATGTCCTTGACGAAGTGATCAGCTCGCTCCACCCCAGACGGATTTCGACCCAATCGCCTTGCCGCAGGCGGCGCGGCTTGGCAGCGTGCCTCCGGCACTGCGTAGAAAATTCCGCTATGCATGCAATGCGGCGGGCGGGGCGGAGGGCGCCGTTACTCAGCACAAAGCAGGAGCACTTTCGGCTTATGCATAACTTGCGGGTCGCCGATTTGGATTAAATTTTTGATCTTGCTTGGTGAGCTCGGAGGGACTCGAACCCTCGACCCCATGATTAAAAGTCACGTGCTCTACCACCTGAGCTACGAGCTCACTCACCCAAAGCGTCGTATCCGGACGTCGGCGGTTTCCCGCATCTTCCGGATCATGCTCCAGCCCGGGCTGTGTAGGGGGCAGGGCGCATCGGGTCAATAGCCGAGGGCCAGCAATCGCACGCTGGAGCGGATCGGATTTGCCCTTGCAGGACCTGTGGTTACGACCGCCTCTTGAAGTCGGGCCCGCTGCTCGTCCACGGTATTCCGGCGGTTCCGGTTCAGCCGTCCCGGCGCATCTCGGAGCCGACCGGCTGGGACGGGGCGGCGACCGAAGGCAGGCTGACCGGACGCAACCCGATTAGTTCCGCCGTGCGGATCGCGCTGTTGCGCCAGAACGCGAACTCATTGATCCGCGAATTCTCCAGGATCGCGATCGCAACCGCCGCGAGGAACGGCAGGCTTTGCAGGACAAGGACGGCGGCGAAGATGTAGATCTCGCGCACCTGCTTGTAACCGTTGCTGGCGACCAGCACGGCGGCGCCGATCAGCAGCAGCACGCCGATCACCGCTTCCCAGAATGCCTGGAATTCGATCGACATCCGCGACAGACCGCCTTTGGAGGTGCGCGCGAATGCAAGGTGCTCGGTGATCAGGCCCTGGGCCACCGCGCGCGACACGGTCCACTGCACGCTCATTGCCGCGATCATCGCCCCGAGCATCTGGCCGGCCTTGATCTTCACCCGCAGCCGATACAGCGCCACAAAATGCACCAGCGAGACGATGAAGGAGGCGATGATCGGGAGCGTCAGGATTTTGTCGGGAATCGCAATGTCGGCAAAGGCAACGATCGGCACCCAGATCAGGTTGAGAATCGCGACCACGACGCCGAGGCTTTCGGCACCCAGCCAGTTGAGCCAGCCCAGCGAGAACTCGCGCCGTTGATCGGGGGTCAGGCGGCTGCCGCCGGGCAGGAAGCGCCGCCAGTGCTTCTTGACGATCTGGAAGCCGCCATAGGCCCAGCGATGGCGCTGCTTCTTGAAGGCCTCGTAGGTGTCGGGGAGGAGACCCTCGCCGTAGCGCACATTGGTGTAGTGCGTGAGCCAGCCCTGCTGCTGGATCGTCAGCCCGAGATCGGTGTCCTCGCAGATCGTGTCGCTGGACCAGCCACCGGCCTTGTCCATCGCGGCGCGGCGGATCAGGCACATCGTGCCGTGCACGATGATGGCGTTGAACTCGTTGCGCTGGACCATACCGATGTCGAAGAAACCGGCATATTCGCCGTTCATGATGTAGTGCATCAGCGAGCGATCGCCGTCGCGATGCTCCTGCGGCGCCTGCACGAGGCCGACGCGCGGATCGGCAAAGGCCGGCACCAGGTCCTTCAGCCAGTCAGGATGCACGACATAGTCGGCATCGATGATGCCGATGATCTCGGCGTCCGCCGCGGTGCGGTCCATCGCGATGCGCAGCGCGCCGGCCTTGAAGCCTTGCACCTTCTCGGCGTTGATGAACTTGAAGCGCTCGCCCAGGAGCCGGCAATGATCCTGGATCGGCCGCCAGAACTCGGGGGCGGGCGTGTTGTTGATGATGCAGATGCATTCGAAGTTGGGGTAGTCGAGCCGCGCCACCGCGTCGAGCGTCTGCTTCAGCATCTCAACCGGCTCGTAGTAGGCGGGGATGTGGATCGAGACCTTCGGGAACGACACGTTCTCGCCGATCGTGGCGGGGGCAAGCGATGCGCTCTTGCGGATCAGGCGGCGCGGCCCGCGGCCGAACGCCACCGCGGCGATTTCCTCGATCCGCGCCATCGCGATCAGCACCAGCGGAACGAGCAGGACCAGGCCGAGGCTGAGCGCAAATGCGGAGCCCCAGACGAAATAATGCGTAGTCCAGTATGAAAACACCGTCGCAACCCACGCACCGACGCCGTTGGCGGCCGCCGACAGCAGCAACGCTTGCATCATGGTGGGTGAATCCAGTCGCAAGATCGGCAGCGACATGAACAGCCCGACCAAGACGGCGACCAGGGCGATCTTCCAGTAATTGGGATCGGTGATCGGCCCGGTCCAGGCGAACTTGGCCTCGCGGTCTGCGTTGAGAATGCCCCAATAAGGACCGACGCCGCCTTCAAAGAACTTCCACGGCTGATCGATCGACTCAACAATGTTGTAGTCCATGCCGATGGCTTCGGCGCGCGCGACGAAATTTCGCAACACCGAGGCCTGCTGGAACGGACCGGGTTCGGCGCTGCGCAAATTGTAGCCTTGGCTCGGCCAGCCGAATTCCGCGATCAGGATGCGTTTACCTGGAAACGAGTCGCGCAACAGATTGAAGCGGTCGACCGCCTGGTCCACGGCCTGCCTGTCGGTGAAGTTTTCCCAATAGGGCAGCACGTGCGCGGCGATGAAGTCGGCGGAATTGGCGAGTTGGGGATGATCGCGCCAGATGTTCCAGATTTCACCGGTCGTGACGGGAACGTTGACCGACTTCTTGACGCGCTGGATCAGCTTGATCAGCCGGTGAACGTTGTTCTCGGCGATTGCCCATTTCGTCGCCTCGGCCCGCTTGTCTTCAGGCTGGGCCTCGGCGTCGCGAATTCGCTGGGCCTCCTCGCGAAGGATTCGTTCGGACTCCTCGGGAGTGATACCGCTCTCAGGAACCGAGCCGAGATTTTCGAGCGGGATCTGCTCTCCACGAAACACCGTCTCGTTGCCGACCACGATACCGATGACATTGCTGTTGCGCTTCGCCAGGTTGATCGCGGCCTCGATCTCGCGGTTGTTGCGATTGGCGTCCTTGTCGACCCAGGCGCCGACCGTGACTTTCATGCCAAACTCGGCGGCGATCGGCGCCACCAGCTCGTTGCCCTCCGTCGACGAATAGAGACGGACCGCCCGCGTCAGCGTGGACAGCTTCTTCAGGTCGGCGCGCACCTTTTCGGTGTCGGCGGCAAGGTCGACGACGGTGTGGCCGGGTTCGAATGGTGCGTAGGACAGGCTCGGCAACGTGCCGCGGAAATCCGGCGCCGACTGCTTCTCCTGAAACAGGCCCCACAATGCGGCGTGGGCGGCGGTGACAAGCAACAGGACGGCGACGACGGCGCGCATCGCGGTTAAACCATACGGGGCCTGAGATTGAGGACTAAGCGAACCCGTCCCCTAGGTTCGACCGGCAGGGCGGTGGACACAAAGATATCTCCACCATCCGATTTAACAACTGGTATGCCGCGATGGCGTTTTAAGGGCGCAAGCCGTTCCGGCCGCGAAAATAAATCGCGGCCGCGCAGCGTGCCGGATGCGGCTATTTCGCAGGCGTCGGTGACGCCGACGGCGTGGGCGCAGGCGAGGCGGGCGACGCGTTGCCGGCCGTCGACGGCGTGGGGGCAGGTGAGGCTGCTGCCGTGGCCTGCGGCTGGGCGCCCGGGTTGACCCAGCAGGCGTGGATCCGGCCGTCGAGGCTGCGCGGCACCTTGTCGTCGATCTGGGCCCCGAACCGGGTCAGGCAGCGGAAGGCCGCCTGGACATGTCCGCCCGGACAGCCGAATCGGTCGTAGAGATCGAGGTGGCGGAAGGCGGTGTCGAGATCGTCGAGCCACATCAGGCGGACGACCCGACGGCCGAGCCAGACGCATTCCGGGTTGCCGGCCGGGCCGTTGATGGCCTGCTGGGCCTCGACGAACTCGTCGGTCTTGCGCTGATTATTTTCCTTCGCCGCGGCTGCGTTGGCGTCGGCCGGATTGCCGGACTGCTGCTTGGCCTGATCCTGTGGACTTGGCGTGCCGCTCTGGGCGAAAGCGCCGCCGACCCCCATCAGAAAGGCAAGGCCTGTTACGGCGAGGTGGCGCAAACCCGTGTTCTTCAACTCAAGCAGCCGTCGACGCATGCATTCCCCGATATGTTCCTACCCCGCAGGACATCCTAACGGCTCGCGTGATGCCGTCCAAATAGGTCTCCAGTACGGCGGAGACTCTGCTGCAGTCTGATGACCGGAATTTCAATTTTTGTCCAGCAAAGTCACAACTTTATCGCAGCAGCGCAAAACTGTCGCAGGACAACCATGGTATTGACCGATTCCCGCTCTTGGCAGATGGGCTGCGACCGGCTAATTCGACGGTCCCCCGGAGGATGGAACCGATTTCGCTTCGTACGCCGCTGGCGCTTCTCCTGATTTCACTCTCGGTCATCGCAGCCGTGTGGTGGTGGCTCGCCACGCCGATCACGCTTGCGCGCGCGCCGATCGATCCCAACGCCAAGCTGCAATGCGTGTCCTACACGCCGTTCCGTGGCGCCCAGACGCCGTTGGATCCGACGACGCAGATTCCGGTCGAACAGATCGAGCAGGACCTGACCGAGCTCGCCAAGGTTACCGACTGCGTCCGCACCTATTCGATCGAGAACGGGCTCGACCAGGTGCCGGGCGTCGCTGCCAAGGTTGGCCTGAAGGTGATGCAGGGCATCTGGCTCGGCAGCAACCGCTTCAAGAACCTGCAGCAGATCGCGATCGCGGTGCGGCTTGCCAAGCAATATCCCGACGTGATCACCTCGCTGATCGTCGGCAACGAGGTGCTGCTGCGCGGCGAGATGACGACCGCCGATCTCGCCGCCAATATCCGCGCCGTGAAGGCGCAGGCCAACGTCCCCGTCACCTATGCCGACGTCTGGGAATACTGGCTGAAGAACCGCGAGATCTATGACGCGGTCGATTTCGTCACCATTCACATCCTGCCGTATTGGGAGGACATGCCGGTCAAGGCCAAGTTCGCCGCCGCGCATGTCGACGACATCCGCAAGCGGATGGCGGTGGCGTTCCCGGGCAAGGAGATCCTGATCGGCGAGACCGGCTGGCCAAGTGCCGGGCGGATGCGGGAGGGCGCATTGCCGTCGCGCACCAATCAGGCGCGGGTGGTCTCCGAGATCCTGGACCTCGCCAAGCGCGAGGGCTTTCGCGTCAACCTGATCGAGGCCTATGACCAGCCCTGGAAGCGCAAGCTCGAGGGCACCGTCGGCGGCTATTGGGGCTTGTTCGATTCCGTGCACCGGCAGGTGAAGTATCCGCCAGGGGTTGCGATCAGCAACTATCCCGCCTGGAAGCTGCACATGGCCTGCGGCATGGTGCTGAGCGCCTTCACCTTCCTCGCAGCGTGGCTGACGCTGCGGCGCCGACCCTGGACGCCGCGGCCCTCGGCCTGGCTCGCGGTCGGCATCTCCGCAACGACGGCGGGAGCGCTGCTCGGAATCGCCGTCGACAAGATGACCTATGAGAGCTACGGCGCCGGCGGCTGGATGATGTGGGGTGTCTTGCTGGCCGCCGGGATTGCCGCCCCTCTGCTGACGGCGCATGCGCTGGTCGCCGGCCGCCCGCTGCCGACCTTCCTCGAACTGGTCGGACCGCGCGACTATCGCGGCAAGGGCGGGCTTGCGGCGCTGCTCGCCGTCGTGCTGGCCGCGACCACCGTCATCGCCACCGAGACAGCGCTCGGCTTCACCTTCGATCCGCGCTACCGCGATTTTCCCTATGCCTCGCTGACCATGGCGGTGGTGCCGTTCGCCCTGCTGACCTTGTTCAACCGGCGGAAGGAGGGCACCCGTCCGCTCGCTGAATCGGTGTTCGCCGGCCTGCTCGCAATCACCGCCGCCTATACGCTCTACAACGAGGGTACGATCAACTGGCAGTCAGACTGGACCTGCGCCATGTACCTGTTGCTGGCGGCTACGCTGTGGCGGGGGCGGGCCGCGCAAAACCCAGAATGAACAGTCCGATCGCAATTCCCGACAGCGCGACGTTGTAAAGCACGATCCCAAGGCCGGCGGCGATTAGCCCGCCGGTCAACAGCACGATCGATGGTCGCATCAGGTTCAACACCGCGATGACGAGCGCGGTGATGCCGAACACCGAATTCTTGAACAGTACGGTCGAGAGCGCGCGCGCCTTGCAGATCATCGTCTGCAGACCGGCATCGCAGGCGAGCGCGACGGGCGAGAATTCGATCGCCAGATAGCGCAGGTAAAGCGCGTAGCCGACGGTCAGAAAGCCGACGACCATCAGGAACTGGACCTGGTAGGGAGAGAGGCGGAACGGAGGCTTCGTCATTGCGGCAATATGGTCCGGAACGGCGTGTGGGACAAGGCTCGGCTAGAACCGCGAAATCAGGTGAAAATCCGGCTGTAACGCCTTGCTTGGCATAGTTATTGGCTGTTCCGCCGGAAGATCGAGGAGAACGTCGTCGGCTCGGGCTTCTTCTCCTCCGCAACTGGCGGCGGTGGTGGCGCGGCGACATGTTTCGGGGCGGCCCGGCGGTGAACCGGCTTGCTGGTCGGCAGCGCCTCCTCGGGTTTCAACGATAATCGCTGGCCGTCATAGATCGCTGTCTCGCAGGTTCGGTGGCTCAGGCTCAGCTCGGCGCATATCCTGGCGGCAGTGCCGGCGTCGTTCAGCGGTCCGGCAACCAGGCGGAGCTGCATGCCGAGCCCGCTGGCGCCTTCCTTGATCACCATGATAGGTCGCAGCGCGGCGAGCGGCGCGTTTGCCCTGGACTTCAGGAGACCACGCCACAGCGCACGCAGCCCATTGACCGAATTCGCGGTGCCGAGGTCGACGCCGAACTCGGTGCGCTGGACCTGCGCCTTGGGTGCATCGTCGTCCGCCGTATCGCTGGCCGGAGCCGCGGTCGCGACTTCCGGCAATGGGGCCGCCGTCACCCCCTTGGCCGGTTCGGTCGGCATGCTGGCGGTGGGAGCCGGTGGGCCGATGGTCGCCGTGTCGGCGACCCGCGGTTCAGCCGGCCCTGCCGTCGAGGATTTCCGCTCGTCGGTGCCAGGCGACGCCGCCGTGACGGCTGGACTGGCAGCCGGTGCGGCGGATGTGGTTGCCGCCGATGGCTTCTCACCTGATGCGGCCGCCTTCTCGGGGGCCGCCGGCTTGTCGGCCGGGGCAGGCGGGGCGCTTGCGACCGGTGCCACTGCAGGGGCCGTGGCCGGGCTCAACGGCGCCGCGACCGGCATCTGGGCCTGCTTTGCGATCGCGCCGGTGACGGAATCCAGGCTCTGCTCCAGCGTGGTCACGCGCGAATACAGCCGGTCACGGTCGCTGTTGAGCGTATCGATCGCCAAGGCCAGCCGCCGCGTTTCGCTCTGGCTCTCCTTGGTCAGCGTCTGCAATTGCTGGGCCTGACGGACGAGATCGGCGGCGGCGAGCTGGTCGCGCTTGAGCGTCAGCGACGACTGGTTGGCCATCACGGCAACGCTGACCGCGCCGACCGCCGCGAAGCCCCACGACCCGAGCCGCCACAGCATACGACGGCCGAACTCGGTCTCCTCGGCGAGCACGCCGCTGAGCAGACCGTCGTCAGTCTGCAACTCAGCCGCCAGCTTGTCGGAATCTTTGGCCAAAGCCCGCTCGGCCCTCCTCAAGGCCTGCCGAATCACAGGGTAAAGATTAACAGGAAATGGCGCGGGAACCTGAATCCGGGCGCGCACGGAGGCGAAACGGTTTCCTCTCCCAAGGAAAACAATTAAAGACGGCCCGGCGCAGACGACTGCGCGCGCCATAGAGGACACGGAATGACTGCACGATCGAGCCTGACGGTGGTGCTTGCGGCCGGCGAGGGCACGCGCATGCGCTCGTCGCTGCCGAAGGTGCTGCATCCCGTGGCCGGCCGGTCGCTGCTGTCGCATGTGCTCGACGCCGCCGCTTCTGGCGAGGGATCGTCGCTTGCGGTCGTGATCGGGCCGGACCACGAGGCCGTTGCCGACGAAGCACGCCGCGTGCGGCCCGATGCGCAGACCTTCGTCCAGCGCGAGCGGCGCGGTACGGCGCATGCGGTGCTCGCCGCGCGCGAGGCGCTGGCCCGGGGCGCCGACGACCTGCTGGTCGCATTCGGCGATACGCCCCTGATTTCGGCTGAGACGTTTGCACGCATGCGCGCGCCGCTGCGGCAGGGCGCGGCGCTCGCGGTGCTCGGCTTCCATGCCGCCGACCCGACCGGCTATGGCCGGCTGGTGGTCGAGAACGGCAAACTGGTCGCGATCCGCGAGCAGGCCGACGCCAGCCCCGAGGAGCGCAAGATCACCCTGTGCAATGCCGGCGTGATGGCGTTCGACGGCGAGAGGGCGCTCACGATCATCGAGAAGATCGGCAATGCCAACGCCAAGGGCGAATATTATCTGACCGACGCCGTCGGTATCGTCAGGGAATTGGGACTGGAGGCCGTCGTGATCGAGACCAGCGAAGACGAAGTGCGCGGCATCAACACCAAGGCGCAGCTCGCCGAGGCCGAGGCCGTGATGCAGGCGCGGCTGCGCAAGCAGGCGCTCGACGCCGGCGTGACGCTGATCGCGCCCGAGACGGTCTATCTCGCCGCCGACACCACCTTCGGCAAGGACGTCACCATCGAGCCGTTCGTGGTGATCGGTCCCGGCGTGTCGATCGCCGACGGCGCCGTGATCCATTCCTTCTCCCACATCGTCGAGGCCAGCATCGGCAAGAAGGCCTCGGTCGGTCCCTATGCGCGTATCCGGCCCGGCACTTCGCTCGGCGACGGCGTGCGGATCGGCAATTTCGTCGAGACCAAGGCGGCGACGCTCGAGGCCGGTGTCAAGGTCAACCATCTCTCCTATGTCGGCGACGCTCATGTCGGCGCCAATTCCAACCTCGGCGCCGGCACCATCACCTGCAACTATGACGGCTTCCTCAAGCACAAGACGCTGATCGGCGAGGGCGCCTTCGTCGGCACCAACTCGTCGCTGGTGGCACCGGTCAAGATCGGCAAGGGCGCCTATATCGGCTCGGGCTCGGTCATCACCAAGGATGTGCCCGACGATGCGCTCGCGGTCGAACGCAGCCAGCAGACCATCCGCGAAGGCGGCGCCGCGCGCTACCGCGAGATCAAGCTGAAGGAGAAAGCCGCGAAGGGGAAATGAGCCTCTCGCGCCGCCGTCGCGATCGCGAAGCGGTTTGCGCAAACGGGCGCGAGTTTGCGATTTAATGGTCAAACAGCGTAGTGCTGTCATCACCCGCGCATGCGGGTGATCCGGTATTCCAGGGACGGCGGTGCATGAGCCGAGGGGCCGCGGCGTACTGGATCGCCCGCCTTCGCGGGCGATGACAGATGATGATGAGGATACAACTTCGCATTCTCGCGACATGAATTGTCCGAGCTTTGCATTTCGTTCCGCCCTCTCTTGGACAGAGGGCGCAGGGAAAGCCGGGTGCCGATCGCACCCATGGGCCCCGAGCATTGGTAGAAAGCTCGGGGGTAGGACCACAGGTGTAACCGGAGCAAGCCCGGCTTTCCCTGCGCGATGGGTTACGGCTTATACGTGCTCGCCCCGGCGAGACTGGGCTTGGTTGTCACCGCTGTTGCGAGACGCAATTGCGTCTTGCAACAGGACACCTGCCACTAGGGCGTCAGGCCTGCACGACTTCGCCGTCCGCCTTGCATGTGCTCGTCAGTCACACACTTGGCGTCCACCGCATCCCGACCCAGCACTCGTGACGATCGCGAAGCGCCCCTCAAGCGGGTGGGACGGGCTCTTCATACACTGAGTTGCGCTTCTTGAAAACCGAAATATTTTTGCATGAGGGTCTTGCGCCGTCGGGCAACTCAGTGCCAAGGGCAATCGTCCGGCAGCACCTCTCGTGAGTGTCGATTGCGAACGCGCATGAGCACGACAGCGATTGCCAGTCTTCGATCGCAGGTTCTGTTGCCAACGCGGGAATGTATGACTACCCTTGACCCAGCTAGCCCCGCGCGGCCTTTCAATCGGCTGGACGCTCATGCCCAAATTCCTTCGCGTCGGAGTCCATCAGTCGAACGTTTCCGGATACACGTCGAAGGCATGGTGCATTCGACGGGCTGGCTCGACGGTTTTCCTGAAGTGGGGCGCCGTGGAGGTCCATGGCGCCGGAGATGGACGAAAGGTCTACTGGACGCTTCCGCCGAGGGAAAAAACAATTCGTTGCCGCACGGTGCAGCGCGCCAGCGACTATACAAGGGCCGCCATCGCGCGCCGACGCAACCATCGCTACGAACCGCTGACTGGAAATATTGCGAACCCGCGTCGAACCGCCGATCGTGACGCAGAGCTCAAGCAAGCGCTCGCCACGATCCTGTTTGTCGATATCGTCCGATCGACCGAAAAAGCCGCGCGGCTCGGCGATGCGCGTTGGGCGCAGGTGATGAATCACTATTACGCCGCCGTCCGCAGAGAGCTGAAGGCCTTGCGCGGAAGAGAAGTCGTGACGACGGGCGACGGGCTGCTGGCGACGTTCAGTGCGCCGGCGGCCGGGATCCGTTGCGCGACCGCGATCCGCGAGGCGGTACGCACGCTGGGGCTGGAGATCAGGGCGGGGCTGCATGCGGGCGAATACAAGGTGAGCGGGGCGGAGGTCATCGGTCTCGCGATTCACATCGGCGCGCGCGTCGCCGCGAAAGCGCGAGCCGGCGAGGTCCTGGTCTCGAGCGCGGTCAAGGAGCTGATGTCGGAGTCTGGAATCCGCTTCAAGGATCGCGGCGCGCATCAGCTCAAAGGCGTGCCGGAGCGATGGCGCCTCTACCGGGTCGAACACTGAGGTGTCCCGCGAGAGCGGATACCCACCCCGAAGCGGCAGGGTTGGTTACATCCAACCTGGTTAGCCCTGATTAACCAGCGCCGCACTTCGATCGTGCCGTTTAAAACTGTCGCAATCCGCAATAATTATTGAGTATCTTGCGGCCGGCGATTCCCGTTAAGGGACCATGTCGCCGCTTCGGCAAATTTTCGGCGATTTTTGGGGACATTGAAACCGCATGTGCGGCATCGTCGGCATTCTTGGACGCGCTCCGGTCGCGGAGCAATTGGTGGATTCGCTCAAGCGGCTGGAGTATCGCGGCTATGATTCAGCCGGGGTGGCCACGCTGGAGAGCGGCGCGCTGGCGCGCCGCCGCGCCGAAGGCAAGCTGAAGAATCTGGAGGCCCGGCTCGAGGCCAAGCCGCTCGGCGGCCATACCGGCATCGGCCACACCCGTTGGGCGACCCACGGCAGGCCGACCGAGAACAACGCGCATCCGCACGCGACCGAGCGCGTCGCCGTGGTCCACAACGGCATCATCGAGAATTTCCGCGAGCTGCGCGAGGAACTCGAGGCCAAGGGCACGGCGTTCTCGACCGAGACCGACACCGAAGTGGTGGTGCATCTGGTCGACGACCTGCTCAAGGGCGGCGTCAAGCCGATCGAGGCGGTGAGGGCAGTGCTGTCGCAACTGCGCGGCGCCTTTGCACTCGGTTTCATCTTCGCCGGCGAGGACGATCTGATGATCGGCGCCCGCAACGGCCCGCCGCTCGCGGTCGGCCATGGCGACGGCGAGATGTATCTGGGGTCGGATGCGATCGCGCTCGGGCCGTTCACCGACACGGTGAGCTATCTCGAAGACGGCGACTGGGTGGTGCTGACCCGCAAGGGCGCGACCATCTTCGACAAGGACAACGCGATCGTTCAGCGCGAGGCGATCAAGCACACCACCGCGACCGCGCTGGTCGACAAGGCCAACTACCGCCACTTCATGGCGAAGGAGATCCACGAGCAGCCGGAAGTGGTCGGGCATACGCTCGCCCGCTACGTCGACATGGCAACCGAGCGCGTCACGCTGCCGGTGAAGCTGCCGTTCGACTTCAAGGACATCCAGCGCGTTTCGATCACGGCGTGCGGGACCGCGAGCTATGCCGGCTTCATCGGAAAGTACTGGCTGGAGCGGCTGGCGCGGCTGCCGGTCGAGCTCGATGTCGCCTCCGAGTTTCGCTATCGCGAGGCGCCGCTGCGCAAGGGTGATCTCGCGATCTTCATCTCGCAGTCCGGCGAGACCGCCGACACGCTGGCGGCGCTGCGCTACGCCAAGGCGCAGGGCGCGCATACGCTGTCGGTCGTCAACGTGCCGACCTCGACGATCGCGCGCGAGAGCGAGACCGTGCTGCAAACGGTCGCCGGTCCTGAGATCGGGGTCGCCTCGACCAAGGCCTTCACCTGCCAGCTCATGGTGCTGGCCTTGCTCGCCGTCGCCGCCGGCAAGGCGCGCGGCGAACTCTCCGATGCCGACGAGGCCAAGCTGGTGCACGGGCTCGTCGAGATCCCGCGCCTGATGTCGGAAGCGCTCACATCGGAGCCGCAGATCGAGAAGCTGGCGCGCGAGCTCTCGAAGTCGCGCGACGTGCTCTATCTCGGCCGCGGCACCAGCTATCCGCTGGCACTGGAAGGCGCGCTGAAGCTGAAGGAGATCTCCTACATCCATGCCGAGGGCTATGCCGCCGGCGAGCTCAAGCACGGGCCGATCGCACTGATCGACGAGCACATGCCGGTGGTGGTGATCGCGCCCTACGACAAGGTGTTCGAGAAGACCGTCTCCAACATGCAGGAGGTCGCCGCGCGCGGTGGCAAGATCATCCTGATGACCGACGCCAAGGGCGCGGCGGAGGCAACGATCCAGTCGCTGCTGACGATCGTGATGCCCGACATGGGATCAGCCTTCGCGCCGATGGTCTATGCCGTGCCGGTGCAGCTCTTGGCCTATCATACCGCTGTGGTGATGGGCACCGACGTCGACCAGCCGCGCAATCTGGCCAAGTCGGTCACGGTCGAATAGTCGCAAGCGGCGCCGTCACGAGCCTCTTCAAAAACCTGCTCGGATGGCTTAGCTGGGAGATGAATTACGGCCGCTTCGACGACCTGGAACCGCAATGACCTCCAACCAAGTGCCTCCCCTCAAGCCGGGTGATCTGCCGCCGGACGCCCCCCGGGGGCTGATGGCACGTTTTCGCAACTATTTCCTCACCGGCCTGGTCGTGGCCGGACCGGTCGCGATCACGTTGTATCTGACCTGGTGGTTCGTCACCTGGGTCGACGGCCTGGTCCGCCCATTCGTGCCGATCGCCTACCGCCCGGAGACCTATCTGCCGTTCGGCCTGCCCGGAGCGGGTCTGGTCGTCGCCGTGGTCGCGCTGACGCTGTTGGGCTTCCTGACCGCCAACCTGGTCGGCCGCTCGCTGGTCGATCTCGGCGAAAGGCTGCTCGGGCGGATTCCCGCGGTGCGCGCGATCTATCGCGGTCTGAAGCAGGTGTTCGAGACGCTGTTCTCCAGCAATGGATCGAGCTTCCGCCGCGTTGGGCTGGTGGAGTTTCCGTCGCCGGGCATGTGGTCGATCGTGCTGATCTCGCAGTCGCCGAGCGCCAACGTCTCGGCCAGCCTGCCAGGCAATGAGGAGCACATCTCGGTGTTCCTGCCGTGCTCGCCGAACCCGACCACCGGGTTCTTCTTCTACGTGCCGAAGAGCAAGATCATCGAAGTCGAGATGAGCGCCGAGGATGCCGCGACGCTGATCATGTCGGCCGGCGTGGTGCAGCCCGGCACCAACGACCAGAAGCGCGCCGCCGCGCTCGCCGGCATGGCCAATGCTGCGCGCATCGCCAACCAGGCCTCGCTGCAGCCGACGGCGCCAGCCAAGGTCGAGTAGGGGCATCCGCTCTCCCTCGTCATTGCGAGGAGCTCGCGACAAAATTGCGAAGCAATTTTGCGCTGAAGCGACGAAGCAATCCATCTATCCGCATATGCGGCGCGATGGATTGCTCCGCTGCGCTTGCAATGACGATGGGGAGGCGCGCGATGACGGCGGAATGCGTTAGCCGGCGCCGATCAGCGGCACGGCTTCGTCGCGTTCGTAGAGATAGAGCAGGCAGCGCAACGCTTCGCCGCGCTCGCCCTTCAGCTTCGGATTGTCCTTCATGATGCGCAGTGCCTCGTCGCGGGCCTGGGTGATGAGCTGGCCGTGCACGTCGGAGCGCGCGATGCGGTAGCCGGGCAGGCCGCTCTGCCTGACGCCGAGCACATCGCCTTCGCCGCGCAGCTTGAGATCCTCTTCCGCGATCCTGAAGCCATCGGTCGTCTCGCGGATCACCTTGAGCCGTGCCTTCGACATCTCGCCGAGCGGCTCCTTGTAAAGCAAGAGGCAGGTCGAGGCCTCCGAGCCGCGGCCGATGCGACCGCGCAGTTGATGCAGTTGCGCAAGCCCAAAGCGCTCGGCGTTCTCGATCACCATGATGGTCGCGGCCGGGACGTCGACACCGACCTCGACCACGGTGGTCGCCACGAGCAAGCCGATCTCGTGCGCGGCGAACTGTGCCATCACGCGATCTTTTTCGGCGCCCTTCATCTGGCCATGCACCAGGCCGACGCGATCGGCGAACCGCTTTTGCAAAGACTCGAACCGCTCCGTCGCGTTGGTGAGATGCTCGGTGCCCTCGGCCTCGGATTCATCGACCAGCGGGCAGATCCAGTAGACCAGCTTGCCGGCGGCGAGCGCGCGGCCGACGCCATCCATGACGTCCTCGATCCGGCTCATGGGCACGGCACGGGTGTCGATCGGCTGGCGCCCTGCGGGCTTTTCGCGCAGCTCAGAGACGTCCATGTCGCCGAAGTAAGTCAGCACCAGCGTGCGCGGGATCGGGGTCGCGCTTAGCACCAGCACGTCGACGGCCTCGCCCTTGGAGGTGAGCGCGAGGCGCTCGCGCACGCCGAAACGATGCTGCTCGTCGACCACGGCGAGCGCCAACGCCTTGTACACGACGTCGTCCTGGATCAGCGCATGGGTGCCGACCAGAAGATCGATCTCGCCGGCTTCAACCCGTGCCAAAAGCTCGCGTCGTTCCTTGCCTTTCTCCCGGCCGGTGAGGATCGCGACCCGCAAGCCGGCGCGCTCGGCGAGCGGCGCGATCGTCTTGATGTGCTGACGCGCCAGAATTTCAGTCGGCGCCATCAGCGCAGCCTGCTTGCCGGCCTCCGCCACGGCGGCGGCTGCGAGCAGCGCCACCACGGTCTTGCCGGAGCCGACGTCTCCCTGCACCAGGCGCAGCATGCGTACCGGCTGGCGCAGATCCTCGGTGATCGCCGCGACCGCGTCGCGCTGCGATTTGGTCAGCGCATAGGGCAGAGCATCGATGATCTTCTTGCGCAGATGCCCGTCGCCGGCATTGCGGTCGCCGGCGGGGCGGCGCAACTGCGCACGGATCAGGGCCAGCGCGAGCTGGCCCGCGAGCAGCTCGTCAAAGGCCAGCCGCGACCAGAACGGACCGTCGGGCAGGATGTCGGTCAGCTCGACCGGAACATGCACGCGGGTCAGCGCCTCCCGCAGCGGCGGAAAGTTGCAGCGGCGCAGCACTTCGGGGCTGATCCATTCCGGCAGATCCGGCAGCTTTGTCAGCGCCTGCGCGATCGCGCGGCGGAGCGAACCGAGCGCAAGGCCTTCCGTGAGCGGATACACCGGATCGATCCCGGACAGCTTTGCAAAGCTGGCCTCGTCGACCACACGGTCGGGATGCACGATCTGCGGGACGCCGTCGTACATTTGCAGCGTGCCGGACACATAACGCTTCTCGCCGACCGGCAGCAGCTTCTCGACATAGCCCGGCTGGGCTCGGAAGAAGGTCAACACGACATCGCCGGTCTCGTCGCTGGCATAGACGAGGTAGGGCGCGCGCGAATTGCGCGGTGGTGGCGGACGGTGGCGGTCGACGGTGACCTCGAGCGTCACCACGGTTCCCGGCGAAGCGTCGCGGATCTTCGGCCGTGTGCGGCGGTCGATCACGCTGGCCGGCAGGTGCAACAGCAGATCGACCAGCCGCGGCGTCTCGCTGCGGTCGAGCAGATAGCGCAACAACTTGTCCTGCTTCGGGCCGACGCCTTGCAGGGTCGTGACCGGGGCAAACAGCGGATTGAGCAGGCTGGGGCGCATCGGTGTCCTTCACACATGACCCGCGTCATGCGCGGGCGCCTGTCCTCGACCCGATCGAGGATGACCCGCGCATCCATCTTCAAAAGAGGATGGATTGCCGGGTCAAGCCCGGCAACGACGGCATCCCCAAAGGCTTCGACGGGCGCAAAGCCCGGCAATGACGGCATACCCCCAAAGCCGAGGGAAAGGGCTGACATGGCCCGTCTCCGTCGCTATATCAGCCGTCGCCCGGCACGTCCGGGCTTTTGGCGTTGGATGGATTTGGCTTATGACGGGATCGACACGGTCGAGCAGCGGGCTCGATGACCGCCGCAAGCGGCTTTTGTTTCGCTGCTGGCATCGCGGCATCAGGGAGATGGACCTGATCCTCGGCCGCTTCGCCGATGCGACGATCGGCGATCTCACCGATCAGGAACTCGGCGATCTCGAACGCCTGATCGAGGTGCCGGATCCCGACCTCTATGCCGCGCTGACCGGCGACAGAGTATTGCCGGCCGAACATGCCACCGCGCTGTTTGACCGCATCAAGTCGTTTCGTGTCGCGGACGCCAACGCATGAAACCAGCAGCCAAATCACCGGCCGCGATGCTGGCGCCGGGCCGGGTGCTGACCATCGCCAATGTCGCGGAGGGCGCCGAAGGGCTCGTCATCTCGGATCTGGCGCGCGCGATCGCGGCAAAGCCGAAACGATCCGCCGTGAGCCTTGCCGTGGTGTGCCGCGACGGCGCGCGCGTACAGCAGCTCGCCCGGGCGCTGGAGTTCTTCGCGCCCGATATCAGCGTGATGCAGATCCCGGCCTGGGACTGCCAGCCCTATGATCGCGTCTCGCCGCATGCCGGCATCCTGGCGCAGCGCCTGACCACGCTCGCCAAACTGTCGCGGCTTGCGGGAAGCGACAAGCCGCTGATCGTGCTCACCACGGTGAACGCCGCCGTGCAACGGGTGCCGGCGCGCGAGCTGGTCGCGGCGCAGGCGCTGTCGGTTGCGCCCGGCAACGTCGTGCCGATGGATTCGATCGTCGCCTGGCTCGAGCACAACGGCTACACCCGTTCGTCCACGGTGCGTGAGCCCGGCGAGTATGCCGTGCGCGGCGGCATCCTCGATCTGTATCCGGCCGGCCTCGACCAGCCGGTTCGCTTCGACTTCTTCGGCGACTCGCTGGAGTCGATCCGCACGTTCGATGCCGAGACCCAGCGCACGCTGCTCGACATGCGTGGGCTCGATCTCGTGCCGGTCTCGGAATTCCAGCTCACCACGGAAACCATCCGCCGGTTCCGCATGGGCTATGTTGCGGCGTTCGGCGCGCCGGAGCGTGACGACCAGCTCTATGAAGCCGTGTCCGAGGGCCGCCGCCATCCCGGCATGGAGCACTGGCTGCCGCTGTTCCAGGAACGGATGGACACGCTGTTCGACTATCTCGACGGTGCCGTGGTCGCGATCGAGCCGCAGGGCGAGGACGCCGCCCGCGAGCGCTTCAAGCAGATCGTCGACTATTACGAGGCGCGCCGCGAGGCGCTGGAGCATCCGGGCGGTGGCGCGATCTATAAGCCGCTGCCGCCGGACAAGCTTTATCTGACCGAAGACGAATGGACCAAGCTGCTCGGCGACGCGCCGCTGGCGCGGCTGACGCCATTCGCGGTGCCCGAAGGCGCGGGCGAGGTGTTCGATGCCGGCGCGCGGCAGGGCCGTAATTTCGCACCCGAGCGCGCCGATACCAACGTCAACGTATTCGAGGCTGTGGTCGGCCATGTCGGCGCGCTGCAATCGCAGCGCAAGAAAGTGGTTGTCGCGCTGTGGAGCGAAGGCTCGCGCGACCGCATGGGCGCGATGCTGCGCGACCACAAGCTGTTGAACCTCACCAACGTCAATACCTGGCGGATCGTGCAGGCGACGCCGCGCAACGAGACCATGCTGGCTGTGCTCGGCATGGAATCCGGTTTTGAAACCGACGAATTCGCGGTCATCAGCGAACAGGACATCCTGGGCGACCGCCTGGTGCGGCCGCGCAAGGCGAGCCGCAAGCTCGACAATTTTATCTCGGAGGTGACGAGCCTCTCGACCGGCGATCTCGTCGTGCATGTCGAGCACGGCATCGGCCGCTTCGTCGGCCTGCAGACGCTGGAAGTCTCCGGCGCGCCGCATGACTGCCTCGAGCTGCATTATGCCGCCGACACCAAGCTGTTCCTGCCGGTCGAAAACATCGAGCTGCTGTCGCGCTACGGCTCGGACAGCGCCAATGTCGAGCTCGACCGGCTCGGCGGCGGCGGCTGGCAGGCCCGCAAGGCCAAGCTGAAGAACCGCATCCGCGAGATCGCCGGCGAACTGATCAAGATCGCGGCCGAGCGCCAGCTCCACGAGGCGCCGAAGTTCCCGCTGCAGCCGCACGTCTATGACGAGTTCTGCGCGCGCTTCCCCTATGAGGAGACCGAGGACCAGCTCGGCGCGATCACATCGACGCTGAAGGACCTCGAAATCGGTCGCCCGATGGATCGCTTGATCTGCGGCGACGTCGGCTTCGGCAAGACCGAGGTGGCATTGCGCGCGGCCTTTGCGGTCGCGCTGGAGGGGCGGCAGGTCGCCGTCGTGGTGCCGACCACGCTGCTGGCGCGGCAGCACTCAAGAACCTTCATGGAGCGGTTCCGCGGCTTCCCGGTGAACGTCGCGCAGGCCTCGCGGCTGGTGTCGACCAAGGAATTGAACCAGGTCAAGAAGGGGATCGCCGACGGCAGCGTCGACATCGTGGTCGGCACTCATGCGCTGCTCGGCAAGACCATCAAGTTCAAGGACCTCGGCCTCTTGATCGTCGACGAGGAGCAGCATTTCGGCGTCAGCCACAAGGAACGGCTGAAGCAGCTCCGCGCCCAGGTGCACGTGCTGACGCTGTCGGCAACCCCGATCCCGCGCACGCTGCAACTGGCGCTGACCGGCGTCCGCGAGCTCTCGATCATCGCATCGCCCCCGGTCGATCGCCTGGCGGTGCGGACTTTCGTCGCGCCGCATGATCCGTTGATGATCCGCGAGGCGCTGCTCCGCGAACGCTATCGCGGCGGGCAGGCGTTCTACGTGGTGCCGCGCATCGAGGACCTCGCCAGCGTCAAGGATTTCCTCGACAAGAACGTGCCGGAGATGAAGGTCGCTGTCGCCCACGGCCAGATGCCGCCGACCGTGATCGAGGACATCATGTCTGCGTTCTACGACGGCAAATATGACATCCTGCTCTCGACCACGATCGTGGAATCCGGTCTCGACATCCCGAACGCCAACACGCTGATCGTGCACCGTGCCGACATGTTCGGCCTGGCGCAGCTCTACCAGCTCCGCGGTCGGGTCGGCCGCTCCAAGCTGCGCGCCTATGCGCTGTTCACGCTGCCGGCACAGCAGAAGATCACGGCACAGGCGGAGCGGCGGCTCAAGGTGTTGCAGTCGCTCGAGACGCTGGGGGCCGGCTTCCAGCTCGCCTCCCATGACCTCGACATCCGCGGCGCCGGCAATCTGCTCGGCGAGGAGCAGTCGGGCCACATCAAGGAAGTCGGCTTCGAGCTGTACCAGTCGATGCTGGAGGAGGCGATCGTCAACCTCAAGGCCGGTGTCGCCGAGCCCGCCGCGGACCGCTGGTCGCCGCAGATCACGATCGGCATGCCGGTCTTGATCCCCGAGGACTACGTCAACGACCTCAGCGTGCGGCTGTCGCTGTACCGGCGGCTCGCCGATCTCGAGACCGACGAGGAGATCGACAATTTCGCCGCCGAGATGCGCGATCGCTTCGGAGTGCTGCCGGACGAGGTGCGCTATCTGTTCAAGGTCGCTGCGATCAAGGCGTATTGCCGCAGAGCCAATGTCGAGAAGGTCGACGCCGGGCCGAAGGGCGCCGTGATCAGCTTCCGCGACAACGCCTTCGCCCAGCCCGAGCGGCTGGTCGCGTTCATCCGCCAGCACGGCCAGGCCGCGAAGGTGCGGCCCGACATGAAGGTCGTGTTCTTCCAGGATTGGGAGACGCCGGAGGAGCGGCTCGCCGGCACCACCGATATCCTGCGCCAGCTCGCCAACCTCGCCGAGAGCAAGAAAGCGGCGTGAGGCATCATCTCCAAGCTGTCCCGTCATTGCGAGGAGCGAAGCGACGAAGCAATCCATGCAGCCGTTGGCGTTGTTCTATGGATTGCTTCGCTTCGATCGTAATGACGGCCGCACTGTTCCCGCGCTACGATGCCGCGCGCTCCGGCGTCTGGTTGAGACGCGCGAGCAGTGATGTCGCACTGTCGCCTGGCAGCAGCGCGGCCACGTTGATGATCGGTTCGGCGCGCGTGTCGCGGCGCCCGTGATGAGTATGCCGCATCACGCTCGCGAGGCGTCGCGTGATCGCATGGGCGTTGCGCAGGTCGGTCCCGGTGAACACCACGATGATCGACTTGTCGTCCTGCACCGCGCCAAAATCGGCCTGGCGCATCAGCTTGCTGATAATCCGTGCGCCGTCGAATTGCGCGCGGGGATGGGCGTTGTCGAAGTCGAACCGCGCCACCGACAGCGTGCCGCCACGCTCGGCGGTTTGGTAGATCGTGGTGGCGAAGTCGCGGTCGAACGCCGCCTTGGTGAGCAGGCCCGTGCGGGCATCGATCAGGCCCTTGGCGTCGATCGCGCGCAGCATCCGGCCAAGCCGCGCCTCGAAGGCATGCTGCCGGATCAGCGGCAGGGCGATATCGGCGATGCGTAGCGGCCCGGCGGCGATGATCTCGAGATTGGGCAGATCGTAGCGCGGCGACAACTCGTTCGAGACGACGATCACGGGCAGGGGGCGGAAGCGAACGTCCTCGGTCAGCACCGTCAGGAATGCATCCATCACGCGTGGCGTAAATCCTTCGGCCAGCACGATGCCATCTATATCGCGGCTCGAGAGATGCTTGGCCGCGGCTTCGATGCTCAGTGCACCGACCACGCCGGCGCGTTCGCCGAGCGCGACCGACAGCGCCGGGTAGGCGCCGCCACGCCCGATCAGCAACGTGGTGGCTTCGCCGACGGGATCGATATCCGACATTGCGATCGGCGTCGGCGGCACCAGGCGCCGCATCACGGTCGCATGCAAAGCGCGCACGCGCAGGCAGGCATTGAGCCGCGCGATCAGCCGGTCGGGCAGGCCGCGCCTCTGGAAGAACGCGATCGCTGTTTCGGGCAGGGCGGTCGCGGGATCAACCGCGATCAGCGGCAGGTAGGGGGCGCGGGCGGCGGCGCGCTTGGCGAGTGTTGCCAAGGTCGGGTAATCGACGCCCTCCGTTGCAGCGATGATGGCCGCCGGCTTCACCTGTTCGATGGCGCGCGCGGCCTCGCTCCAGTCCGTGGCCACGACCGGGAACAGTTTCGTCTCGTCGAGAACGGCGGCGAATGACGGCTTCGCCGTCGCCGACACGATAAGGACCGGACCTTGTTGGGACATGGAAGAAAGCTCGGGACCTGTGCGCGGATGCGCAATGGCCCGAATGCTAAATCGGCACGCTTAATGTGGTGTCAACACAACCGTGAGAATGCGATCTATGCGGCGGGCGTGCGGTCGCGAAATGCCTCGACCATCAACGGGTTAAGCCCGAGCTCGGTCAATGCGTCGCGAGCCCGCGCATTGTCCTGCGCCCGTCCGGCGAGCTTATGGCCGCTGAGCCGGTCCGGCAGTGCCGTCAGGAGCCCGCCCTGGCCGAGGCGGCGCGACCATTCCTGGAGGTCCTGCGCCCGAAACCGGTAGCCGCCAACCGTCATGATACCAGACGGCGGCGCGGTGATGTTGATAGCACCGGTCGCGCGATCGGCCCGCGCGGCATATTCGGTGTCGACGAAATCGCGCGATGGCGGGGCGATCATGAGCTCACCGGGGGGCGGCGGCGGCGCGTAGGCAGCGGCCGGCACCATCGGGCCGCGGAGCCCCAGCGTCCCCTTCGGTGTCAGCAAGATCTCGCCGGCGATCGATGCGCCCGGCGCTTCCCGGGGGGCGCCTTGCGGGCCCAGCTTGATCGGGGCGGGTGATCCATCCTCGGCGCTACGGCGGGCACCGAACAGCCCGGCCTCGCCGAACAAATAGACATCGGTCAACGTCGAGCGCTGCGAGGTCCAGCATGCGCTGGAGGCGACCTGCTCCGGCGCACGCCACAAGCCGATGACGTTGCGCAGGGTGGGGAAGCGCTCCGACAGCCCACGCTCGTCGAGCCGCAGTGCGAGCTGCGCGGGGGCGATCAGCGTGTCGCAGGCATGGTCATTGAACTGCGTCTCGAGCACCTCCTCGTCGAAGGGGTGATGCAGCACCAGCGTTCCACCCGACAGCAGCCAGGCCACCAGCGATGCGCAGAGGCCCGCAAACGACATCGGCGCGAAAGCCGACATGATGGTGGCGCCCTGCGTCAGGTCGCTCTCCAGCGACATCGCGAGCCCGCCCGCGATCAGGCTGAAATGCGCGCGTGGCACGGGACGCAAGCCTTCACTGGTGACGTCGAAAGAAATCAGCGCGGCCTTGCGGCCATCTTGAATGATCGGACGCGAGGTCTGGGAGTCCTGCAGGATCGCCTGATCGAGCGAGGCCATGCCTTCGGGCAGATCGTCGCCGAAACCGCAGACATGACGGATCGAGAATGCCTCCGCTGCGGCGTTCATGGCGAGGTCGGCATGGGAGACGCCATCGATCCTGCTCGAGGTGACGATCGCCCGCGCCGCCGTACGGTTGAGTGCCGCCGTCAGCTCGGCGTGCCGCCACAACAGCGGCAGCGGCACCACGACCAGTCCGACGCGATGAGCCGCCAAGACCGTCAGCGCAAACTCGACCGTGCAAGGGAGCTGGACCGCGATCACCGAATTGGCCGGTAATCCGCTCTCGACGAAGTGGGCCGCGATTGCCGAGATCGCGCGATCGGCCTGCGCATAGCTGAGACGTTTGCGGGTCTGGCCGGTGATGCGTTGCTTGTTGAGGGGGTCGACGAGCGCCAGCGCGTCGGGCTGCCGTGCCAGGATCCGCTTGAACAGGGTATCGAGCGTTGGCGAGGTGATCGGCTGGTTCACGGGTTCAACGTCGGTTGCAACACTTGCTTCGCATCAAGACTCGGATCACTCCAGATCGTCAGTTGGATTGCGAACCGGCCTTCTGCCACCAGGTCTCCGGCAGGTAGCCAGACAAGGCCGTGGTCGAAGGTCGTTCTATCCGATTCCAGCGCGCGATCCATTGTTCTCCGACGTCAAAGAGGGGGATAGCGTAGAAGCCTGACATCAGCACCCGGTCCAATGCCCGCACCGCCGAGACAAAGGCCGGCCGGTCCCGCGCCGCCAGCAGCGCCGCGATCATGGCGTCGATAGCCGGATCTTTGGCGCCCATGTAGTTCCGCGTTCCCGGGACGTCGGCTGCCTGGCTCCCCCAGTAGAACGCCTGCTCATTGCCGGGTGACAGCGACTGGTCCCAGCGATTCGGGATCATATCGAAGTCGTAGGCGAGCCTGCGCTGCTCGAACTGCACCGCGTCGACCACACGCACCGAGACGTTGATGCCTGCGCGCCTCAGGTCGCGCTGATAGGCGAGCGCAATGCGCTCGTGCTCGCGCGTCGTCACCATGATCTCGAAGCTGAGCGGCGTTCCCGTTGCGCGCTGCTTCAGCACCGTGCCGTCGATCGCGTAACCTGCCTCGGACAGCAGCGCGAGCGCGTTGCGCAGCACCGTGCGGTCGCGTCCTGACCCGTCGGTGACCGGGAGATGGTACCGGCCGTCGAGGATATCCGAAGGGATGTGCGCGAGGTATGGCTTCAGCAAAGCGCGCTCGCGATCGTCGGCAGGGCGGCTGTAAGCCGACAATTCCGACCCGGCAAAGTAGCCGCCCGAGCGCGAATACAGTCCGAAATAATAGTTGCGGTTGATCCACTCGAAGTCGAACAACATCGCCAGCGCCCGACGCACCCTGACATCGGCGAACGTCGGCCGCCGGCTGTTGAACACGAAGAACTCGGAGGGGTGCGGAATGCCGATCTTGTTGGTGTCGCGGATCACCTCGCCATCGCGAACAGCGGGGAAGTCGTATCCCTCGTGCCAGCGCAACGGCTCGTTCTCGACCCTGAGGTCGTAGAGACCGCGTTTGAAGGCCTCGAACAGGCCGTTGGCCTCACGATAGAAGTCGAGCCTGATCTCGTCGAAGTTCCAAAGGCCGCGGTTGATCGGCAAGTCGCGCCCCCAGTAGTCGGGATTGCGAGTGAAGGTCACGCTGGCTCCGGGGCTGACGGCCGTGACCCGGTACGGTCCGGAGCCGATCGGCGCGGCCAATGTGGTGTCCTCGAACTTCGCGACGTCGATGGCATGCCGCGGCAGGATCGGCATCAGACCGAGGATCAGCGGCAATTCGCGATCGGCGACGCCGCCGAAATCGAACCGCACCGTGAGCGGGTCGAGCGCCTCGGCTTTTGCGACTTTCGAATAGTACTGGTGATGCAGTGGTCGGCCGTGATCACGCAGCAGCGCCAGCGAGAACAGCACATCATCGGCCTGCACCGGCCGGCCATCCGAAAAGCGCGCACGCGGATCAATGTGGAAGGTGACGTAGCTCCTGTCATCGTCGGTCTCGACGCTGCGGGCGAGCAGACCATACAGCGTGAAAGGCTCGTCATTGCCTCGCGCCATCAGGCTTTCGTAGACATAGCCGCGCTCATACGCATAGCCCCTGATTTGTTGCACCGGAACGCCCCGGACGATCAGCGGGTTGAGGCTGTCGAAGGTGCCGATCAGGCCCTGCACCATCCGGCCGCCCTTGGGGGCGTCTGGATTGGCATAGGGCAGATGGGAAAAGTCGGGCGGCAGCGCCGGAGCGCCATGCATGGCGATCGCATAGCTTTCGGCGCCCCCCGCAGGAGCCGCTCCCGTTGCCAGGATGGCCAACACAAGGAACAGGCTGGCGAGCGCGCGGCGCCCGAACCGCCCTGGAACAGGCGGGTGAAGTGTCGGATTTGATTCGCAAAACGTCACGGCGAGAGCTTTATCACAGGCTGCTGCGACTCGCCGTGACGGCGGCGCAAATCCGTTTGTCGGCATTGATCTTTCCGCGCGCCGCTGTATTGAAGGCGTGCAATCGAGCCGGGCAGCAACACCTGTCACGTATCCGCCTCAATTGACTAGGAGACAGCCGCCCAAACGGCTAACTGTCGGCGCCTGCAGCGGTTTCGGGCGCTGCCGTTCAGAAAGGGTTTTCCGCAATGAATTTCCGTATCTTGGCCGCCTCGGTTCGGCCGCAGGGGCGAATTGTCGCCCTGATGGCGGCAACGGCATTGTCTGCAACGCTCCTGGTTCCTGCCGCTCAGGCCCAGCAGCCGGCGCTGGCACCGAAGGCTGCGCCCAAGGCGGCACCGAAGGCGGCCCCGAAGGGCGCGCCGGCACCAGCGGCCCCGCAGCAGGCCGCTCCGCCGGCCGCGCAGCCGCCGCAGGATCAACAGATTCAGCTCATCTACGCCCCCTGGACCAAGTTCTGCCTGAAGGGCCAGGAGGCCAACGCCAAGCAGGTCTGCTTCACCGGCAAGGACGGCCGGATCGAGTCCGGTCAGCCCGTCATCGCGGCCGTGGTCATCGAGCCGGAAGGCGAGCCGAAGAAGATCCTGCGCGTGACATTGCCGCTCGGCATGCAGCTCGTTCACGGCACCCGCATCATCATCGACAACAATCCGCCGCAGCAGGCGCCTTACGTGATCTGCTTCCAGAACGGCTGTATGTCGGACTATGAAGCGACGCCGGAGATGATCAACAACCTGAAGAAGGGCCAGAACCTGGTGGTTCAGGCGATCAACTCCAACGGCGCGCCGCTGACGCTGCCGCTGCCGCTGAACGGCGAGTTCGCCAAGGCCTATGACGGTCCGCCGACCGATCCGAAGCAGTTCGAGGAAAACCAGAAGAAGCTGCAGGAAGAGCTGCAGAAGCGCGCCGAAGAGCAGCGCAAGAAGCTCGAGGGCGCGGGCGCTGCCGCTCAGCCCGGAGCGCCGGCGGCGGCTACCCCGCCGTCCAAGTAAGCTCGCCAAAACCATCGCACGACAAAAGGCGCCGGGACGGGCGCCTTTTTTCGCTGGCATAGGCCGCCGTTCGCTTCATTCAAGGTGCGGCGTCATGCGATCGCGTCTGGCTGATAGCGGTTTGCCGCGCTGGTCGCGCTGCACATCGTGTGCGATGTTTTGCGGTGGGTACGTTCCGATCGCGTGAGAATCGTGCGTTGCCCGGCCCGGGACGACCCCGGCATCGACGCAAAATCACAGAACAAACCTGGGAGGCCAGACGAAAGCGCAGCACGCGCCTTCGATCCGCAGGCACGCGTGTGTTCTGTGACCTCTGGCTCTCGTTTGCGGAAAAGTGACGGCTCGGTGCGGCTGGAACGCTCGGATCGCAAGACCGTCCGCAATGTAGTCATGGAATCCAGTTGATGTCTCAACGAGCAAGCCAGCAGCGGCTAGAACCGCTCAATCGTCCGTTGGGGCACCCGCCAGATCGCCGCACGTCGCTCGAGGGCAATGCCGGCGTCAGGCAGGACAACACCGCGTTCCATCCGGGCGTCGTGCATTTCGCGCTGGCGATGGGTGGCTTCGCGATCGGCATCACCGAATTCGCGACCATGAGCCTGCTGCCGTTCTTCGCGCGCGACCTGCACATCACGGCGCCGGAAGCCGGCCACGCGATCAGCGCCTACGCGCTTGGCGTCGTTGTCGGTGCGCCTGTGATCGCAGTGCTGTCGGCGCGGGGCGCGCGGCGGACCACGCTGATCGCGCTGATGGCCTTCTTCGCACTGATGAACGGCCTCTCGGGTCTCGCACCTGACTATCATACCATGCTGGTGCTGCGCTTCCTCGCGGGATTGCCCCACGGCGCCTATTTCGGCATTGCCATGCTGGTTGCTGCCTCGCTCGTGCCGATGGACAAGCGGACCGGCGCGGTGGGCCGCGTGCTCCTCGGCCTCACCATCGCGACGACAATCGGCGTCCCGCTGGCCAATGGGGTGGGGCAGGCGATCGGCTGGCGCTGGGCCTTCGCGATCGTCGCCGGTCTCGGCTTGCTCACCGCCGTCCTGGTTTTGATCTTCGCCCCGCGCGACGCCGTCAATACGGGAGCGAGCCCGTTGCGCGAACTCTCCGCGCTCGGACGCAAGCATGTCTGGCTGACGCTGGCGATCGGCGCCATCGGCTTCGGCGGGCTGTTCTCGGTCTACACTTATCTCGCCTCGACCATGCTGGCGGTGACGCATGTGTCGCCGGCGCTGGTGCCGGTCGCGCTATGCGTGTTCGGGGTCGGGCTGACGGCGGGCAACATCATCGTGCCGCGCTTCGCCGACCGCGCACTGATGGCGACCGCCGGCGGGCTGTTGCTGTGGTCGGCGGCGACGCTGGCGCTATATCCGCTGGCGGCGGCGAATTTCTGGACGCTGATTATCGACGTGCTGCTGATCGGGCTCGGCGGCGCGCTCGCCACTGTCTTGCAGACCCGGCTGATGGACGTGGCGGGCGAGGCCCAGAGCCTCGCGGCCGCGCTCAACCATTCCGCCTTCAACATCGCCAACGCATTGGGGCCCTGGCTCGGCGGAATGGCCGTCGCCGCAGGTTACGGCTGGACATCCACCGGTCTCGTCGGTGCTGGATTGGCGCTATCTGGCTTTGTCGTCTGGGCGATCGCCGCGGCGCTGGCGGCGCGCGAAGGGATCTGAGCCGCCGCCATCATGACACCGATGGCGTCATGAGATCTGCACGAAAGGGGAGGTCGCTAGTTCAGTGACGGATTGCGCGGACGATAGCCGCCCGACTTGTCCTTGATGAAGATCTCGGCCACCTGCGAATGCCGGATCGGCTCGCCGGAGTCGTCGGGCAAGAGGTTCTGCTCGGAAACATAGGCCACGTACTCGGTCTCCGAATTCTCGGCGAGCAGGTGGTAGAACGGCTGGTCCTTGTGGGGACGGACGTCCTCGGGGATCGACAGCCACCATTCCTCGGTGTTGTTGAACTCCGGGTCGATGTCGAAGATCACGCCCCGGAAGGAGAACACCCGGTGACGGACGATCTGCCCGATCTGAAACTTGGCGGTGCGCGCTTTGATCATGGCTCGTCGATAGACCATCATTGTGGCTGATGCTAGGGGCAAGGGAGTGATTTAGCCCTTGGTTGACCGATTCTCGTCCGGGGCTGACCGACCCGGAATACCGCCGAGAATCCACTTTCAGAATGATCGATATCCTCAATCTGGCGCTGCCGTATTTCGGCCTGATCTTCATCGGCTATGCGTGCGGCAAAGCCAAGGGGCTGCCTGAGAGTGGGCTCGCCTGGATGAATTTCTTCCTACTCTACGTCTCCCTGCCGGCCTTGCTGTTCGGGATCATGTCGAGGACCCCGTTTTCGGAGCTGAACAACCCGCCGTTTCTGATCGCGACCACGCTTGGAACCGTGATTGCCTTCTTCCTGGCGATGGTCGCCGGTAAGGCGATCGGCGGGCTCTCGCTGCGCGAAGCAACGCTCGCCGGCCTGTCGGGCGCCTACGGCAATATCGGCTATATGGGTCCGGGACTGGCGCTGGCCGTGCTCGGCGCCAAGGCGGCGGCGCCGACCGCGCTGATCTTCTGCTGCGACAGCATCTTCCTGTTCTCGATCGTGCCGCTGCTGATCGAGCTCACCGATCGCGATCATCCTTCGCTGCTGCATGCGCTCGGCGTGGTGATGCGCCAGATCCTGCAGAACCCGCTGATCATGTCGGCGGTGCTCGGCGCCTTGGTCGGCGCGCTTCATGTTCCGCTCCCGGTTGCGCTCGACCGGACCATCCAGTTTCTGCAGAACGCCGCCGCGCCGACGGCGCTGTTCGTGCTCGGCGTGACGGTCGCGCTGCGGCCGTTCAAACGGGTGCCGTGGGAGGTGCCCGGCGTGATCGCGATCAAACTGTTGATCCACCCGCTCGTGGCGTTTGGCCTGATGCTGCTGTTCGGTCCGTTCGCGCAGCCGTGGGCCGCCACCGCCGTGCTGATGGCCTCGCTGCCTCCGGCGTTGAACGTGTTCGTGATCGCCCGGCAGAACGACACCTGGATCGAGCCGGCCTCAGTTGCCGTGCTGATCGGGACCTTCGCCTCGGTGATCACGCTGACCAGCGTGATGTGGTTCATCCAGACCGGACGGCTGGCCTTCCCTTGATCGCCGCGGTCACCGCCGCCATGACGGCGCCAGCCCCTCGCGCATCGCGAGGCGGCGCAGCGGGCCGATCGCGCCGATCAGATGCAAGCCGGCGGCCCGCGCGGTCTGCATCGGCAGGAAATCGCTGAGCAGCGAGCGGTTGGCAAGATCGATTGCCCAGGTCCGGCTGGCGACGTCGGGGCGCCGCGCCAACTGGTAGCGCGACAGCACCCGCGGCGCGCCCGGGTCTTCGCCGCGCGAGACGGCCTGGCCGGCGATCTCGGCAATATCGGCGGCGTCGCGCAGTCCCATATTGAGACCCTGCGCGCCGATCGGCGGCAGCACATGCGCGGACTCGCCGACCAGCGCAACGCGGTCCTTGGCGAATTGCCGGGGCCGCTCGATGGCGAGCGGAAACACATGGCGTCCAGGTTCGACGTGGACGCGGCCGAGGATGGAATGGGATTGCCGCTCCGCCGCCGCGGACAGGTCGTCATCGCCGAGCGCCTTCAGCCGCTCGGCCTCCTTGAGCGCGCAGACCCAGACCACGCTGCTCCGGTTGCCGGAGAGCGGCACGAACACGCAGGGGCCGTGCTCGGTGTGAAATTCGGTCGAGATATTCCGGTGCGGCCGCGCATGCGTGATGTTGAAGGTGAGGGCGGATTGCCCGAGGTCGCGCCTGACAACCTCAATTCCGGCGGCCTCGCGGGACAGCGAGTTGCGCCCGTCGGCACCGACCACGAGGCGGGCCGACAAGGACGGACCCTGCCGCGTCTGCACCGTGACTGCCGTAACGTCAGGAAGAATCGCGGCGGCTTCGTCATCGAACCGCGTCAGCGCCGGCAGTTCGCCGGCGCGCTCCTCGAGCGCTGCGACCAGCGACCGGTTGTCGATGTTGAAGCCGAATTGCTCGCGCCCGATCTCCTCGGAAGAGAAGCGCACCTCGGGCGCACGGATCAGGCGGCCGGTATCGTCGACCAGACGCATCGTCTTGAGCGCCGCCGCTTTGTCGCCACAGCGCCGCCAGACATCCAGCCGTTCCAAGAGATCGGTCGAGGCTCCCAGCAGCGCGGTGGTGCGATTATCGGCATAAGGCGCCCGGCGCGCCAACAGCGCAGTCCTCGCGCCGGCAACGGCCAGGGCGACCGCGGCCGTCAGGCCGGCGGGACCGCCGCCGATTACAATAACGTCATAAACCTGAACATCGTCGGTCATATCAGGACAAATGACATGGTTGGCCCGATTTTCAAGCCGTCGGTGGCGGGCAAAGTTTCCGACGATTTACGCGGCGGAACGCCGCAACAGCGCACATGCAAAGCGGGCCGATTCCTGATAGCACTGCGGCTAAATGGACCAGATCAGCCAGCCGGATGCCGTGCCGGAACGGATGCGGACCGCCGCATTTTCCGTTCACATTTTCACGGCGCTGGGAGCGGGCGTTGCGCTGCTGGCGATGCTGGAGGCGGTGCGCGAGCACTGGGCCAGCATGTTCGGCTGGCTCGGGGTCGCGCTGATCATCGATGGCATCGACGGTCCGCTGGCGCGCAAGCTCGACGTGGTGCGCTTGCAGCCGAACTGGTCCGGCGAGGTGCTCGACCTGGTGGTCGATTTCGTCACCTATGTGTTCGTGCCGGCCTATGCGATCACCGCAAGCGGCATGCTGCTGCCGCTGGCCGCGCCCATCCTGGGCATCGGCATCGTGGTCTCGAGCGCGCTCTATTTCGCCGACCGCCGCATGAAGGCCGAGGACAACCATTTCCGCGGCTTCCCGGCGCTGTGGAATGTGGCAGCGTTCTATCTGTTCCTGCTGCATCTGCCGCCGATACTGTCGACGCTCGCGGTGGCGATCCTGATCGCGCTGACCTTCGCACCCTTCCATGTGCTGCATCCGCTGCGCGTGGTACGGCTGCGCTGGCTGACGCTTTGGCTGCTCGCGGCCTGGGCGCTGCTCGCCCTCTACACCGTGGCGAAAGGCTTCATAGTCGGGACGTCAGTCACAGTCGCACTCTGCGTCATCGCGGCCTACATCGTCGGCAGCGACACCTTGATCCGCCGCGTGAGGGCACTCAGAGCATGATGGAATTGATCGCGAGCCCGGAGGCCTGGGCGGCGCTGTTGACATTGACCGCCCTGGAGATCGTGCTCGGCATCGACAACGTGATCTTTCTCTCGGTGCTCGTCTCGAGGATTCCGCAGCCGCAGGCCAACCGCGCGCGGCAGATCGGCCTGTTGCTGGCGCTGGTGTTCCGCATCGTCCTGCTCAGCATCCTGGTGTGGCTGATCGGGCTGACGCAGCCGGTGATCACCATCAAGAGTGTCGCGCTGTCGTGGCGCGATCTCATCCTGATCGGCGGTGGCCTGTTTCTGATCGCCAAGGCGACTCACGAAATTCACGGCGAGGTCGAGGCGCGCGACGCTGGCGAGGAGGCCAAGCCGACGGCCAGCGCGTTCTTCTGGGTGATCGTGCAGATCATTATCGTCGACTTGGTGTTCTCGCTGGATTCGATCATCACCGCGATCGGCATGGCGCAAGACCTCGAGATCATGATCGCGGCAGTCGTGATTGCCTGCATAATCATGTACGTCTCGTCGGGGCCGGTGGCGCGATTCGTCGCGGAGCACCCGACCACCAAGATGCTGGCGCTGGCATTCCTGGTGCTGATCGGCGTGGCGCTGGTGGCGGACGGATTCAAATTCCACATCCCGCGCGGCTACATCTATTTCGCCATCGCGTTCTCGGCCGCGGTCGAGATGTTCAACGTGCTGGCGCGACGCAACCGCCGGAGGGCGGCGGGATAGGCCGGCTCGGTTGACAAGACGGCTCTGATGGCATTCGCTCGCCTCACTTGAGATCAAGGGAGCGATCGACATGACCAAGGCTGTGCGGGTGCACAAAGTGGGGGGCCCGGAAGTCCTGACCTATGAGGATGTCGAGGTGCCTTCTCCCGGGGCGGGCGAGGTGCGTATTCGGCAGCACGCGGTCGGCCTGAACTTCATCGACGTCTATTTCCGCACCGGCCTCTACAAGGCGCCTGGCCTGCCGTTCATCGCCGGCAATGAGGCGTCCGGCGAGGTTGTGGCTGTCGGTTCCGGGGTAACCAACTTCCATCCCGGCGATCGCGTCGCTTATTACCACAACCTCGGCGGCTACGCCTCCGAGCGCGTCATCCCGGCCGAGAAGCTCGTGAAGCTGCCCGACCACATCACCTATGAGCAGGGCGCCGTGCTCATGCTCAAGGGCCTGACGGTCTGGTATCTCCTGCACAAGACCTTCAAGGTCGAGCCCGGCCATCGTGTATTGATCCACGCCGCGGCTGGCGGCATCGGATTGCTCGCCTGCCAGTGGGCGCATGCGCTCGGGGCGCATGTCATCGGCACCGTCGGCTCAAAAGCGAAGGCCGATCTCGCGCTCGCCAACGGCTGCGACCACGTCATCCTCTACAACGAGGAGAACTTCGTCGAACGAGTCAAGCAGATCAGCCGCGGCGAGCTCTGCGACGTGGTCTATGACGGCGTCGGCAAGACCACCTTTCCGGGATCGCTGTCGTGCCTGCGCCCGCGCGGCCTGTTCGTCTCGTTCGGCAACGCCTCCGGTCCGGTGCCGCCGTTCCCGCTCGCCGAGCTCAACAATCACGGCTCGCTGTTCGCGACGCGGCCGAAGCTCAATGACTATGTCGGCACCCGCAAGGAGCTGCTCGAGGGCGCCGACACGCTGTTCGCGGCCGTGATCAACGGCAAGCTGCACGTGCCGATCAACCATGCCTATGCGCTGAAGGATGTGGCGAAGGCGCATATCGACCTCGAGAGCCGGGCGACCACGGGCGCGGCGATCCTGAGGCCGTAGTTCCACGTCGTTCCGGGGCGATGCGCAGCATCGAACCCGGAACCTCGAGCTCCCGGGTTCACGCTCCGCGTGCCCCGGAATGACTGCGATCATTGCTACGCCACTCTTCGTGCCGCGCCGACCTTCGTCAGCACCATATCCAGGCAATCGATCATCGCCGCGATCTCCTCACGCGTCACGTTGAGTGCCGGCATGAAGCGCAGCGTATCCGGCTGTGGCGAGTTGATCAGTACGCCGGCTGCGAAAGCCTGCGCGACGACCGCCACACCGATCGGCATCTTGAGATCGAGCGCGAGCAGAAGGCCGCGGCCTCTGATGCCACCGAGCCCGTGCCGCGACGACAGCCGCTGCAATTCGCTCTCGAGAAACAGGCCGGTATCGGTCACCGATTTCAGGAAGTCGGGCTCTCCGACTTGCTCCAGCACGGCGAGGCCGGCCGCGCACATCAATGGATTGCCGTTGAACGTGCCGCCCTGGTCGCCGTGATCAAAGCAGGAGGCATGCTCGGTTGCGAGCAGCGCCGCGAGCGGCACGCCGCCGCCAATGCCCTTGCCGAGCGTCATGATGTCGGGCTCGATCCCGGCATGCTGATGCGCGAACAGCTTTCCGGTCCGCCCGATGCCGGTCTGGATCTCGTCGACGATCAGGAGCAGGCCGCGCTGCTGAGTCAGCGCCCGCAACTCATGCAGGAATTGATCGGTCGCAGGCCACACCCCGGCTTCGCCCTGGATCGGCTCCAGCATCACGGCGACGGTCGAGGTTGAGATCAACCGGCGGACCGATTCGATGTCGTTCAGCTTCGCTTTCCGGAAGCCCGGCACCTTGGGCTCGAACAGCGGCTCGAACGCCTTCTTGCCCGAAGCCGACATGGTCGCGAGCGTGCGGCCGTGGAAGCCGCCCTCGAAGGTGATGATCTCGTGGGCGCCGTTCTTGTACTTGGCGCCGAATTTGCGCGCGAGCTTGATCGCACCTTCATTGGCTTCCGCGCCCGAATTGGCAAAGAACACCTGATCGAAGCAGCTCTGCTCGACCAGCGCCTTTGCGAGCTGAAGGCTGGGGCCGTTGTAGAAGGCGGGGCTCGGCGTCAGCAGCCGCTTGGCCTGCGCGGCCAGCGCCTCGGCAACCGCGGTCGGTGCATGGCCGAGCGGATTGACGGCCCAGCCCTGCACGAAATCGAGATAGCGGTTGCGGCTATCGTCCCAGAGGTAGGAGCCCGCGCCGCGCACGAACACGACCTCGGGGCGAGCGGTGATGTCCATCAGCGCGTCGAACGGATGGGCAGCGTTGGTCATGTCGATCTCCTCTGGGGTCAGTGTGGGGAAAGGGCAGGCCGAAAAGCGAGAAGGCCGCGCTTTGGGGCGCGGCCTTCTCGAAAACCTTGGCTGATCTAGTTAATCAGCGCTGGCGTCGGACACGGCGCGACCCATCATCGTCGTTGGTACGACGACGGCAGATGGCGCGGCGGTTGGTCCGGTTCAACTTCATGGCGCAGGCCCATACAGCCGAAGCGCCTCGCATGTCAAGCGTGTCAGAACCCTGCGACGCTGCCGTGCAGATCGTATTCGTCGGAGCGTTCGATCTTGGCGGTGACGATTTCGCCGACCTTGAGGGGGCGGCGGCTCGACAGATAGACGGCGCCGTCGATCTCCGGCGCATCGGCCTTTGACCGGCCCTTCGCCACGGTCGGTCCGACTTCGTCGACGATCACCTGCTGACGGGTGCCGACCTTGCGCTTCAGGCGCCTTGCCGAAATCCTCTGCTGGCGCGCCATCAGCGCATTCCAGCGCTCCTGCTTGACCTCGTCAGGTACGGCGTCGGCAATCGCGTTCGACGCGGCGCCGGCGACCGGTTCGTATTTGAAGCAGCCGAGACGGTCGATCTGGGCTTCCTCGAGCCAGTCGAGCAGGTAGGCGAAATCGGAATCGGTCTCGCCGGGGAAGCCGACGATGAAGGTCGAGCGCAGCGTCAACTCGGGACACTGCTCGCGCCACTTCTGAATCCGCGCCAGCGTCTTCTCCTGCGCCGCTGGCCGCTTCATCGCGCGCAGCACGTCCGGGCTCGCGTGCTGAAACGGGATGTCGAGATAGGGCAGCACCTTGCCTTCGGTCATCAGGCCGATGACCTCGTCGACATGCGGGTAGGGGTAGACATATTGCAGCCGCACCCAGGCACCGAGCTCGCCGAGCTCCTTTGCGAGATCGAAGAACTTGGCGCGGACGCTGCGGTCCTGCCACGGGCTCTCGGCATATTTCAGGTCGACGCCATAGGCTGAAGTGTCCTGCGAGATGACGAGCAGCTCCTTGACGCCGGCCTTCACCAGCCGCTCGGCCTCGCGCAGCACGTCATTGGCCGGCCGCGAGACCAGGTCACCGCGCAGCTTCGGGATGATGCAAAAGCTGCAGCGGTTGTTGCAGCCTTCGGAAATCTTCAAGTAAGCGTAGTGCCGCGGCGTCAGCTTCACGCCCTGCGGCGGCACCAGGTCGAGATGCGGATTGTGGGCCGGCGGCAGCGCACGGTGCACGGCCTCCAGCACGCTCTC
Organism: Bradyrhizobium sp. ORS 86; assembly: GCF_045571475.1. Taxonomy (NCBI): domain Bacteria; kingdom Pseudomonadati; phylum Pseudomonadota; class Alphaproteobacteria; order Hyphomicrobiales; family Nitrobacteraceae; genus Bradyrhizobium; species Bradyrhizobium sp. ORS 86. The sequence continues at coordinate 3,947,284 of NZ_CP120699.1, forward strand.
ATATTGCTGCGGGCCTGTGATCGAGAGCACGCCGGGATAGGCGGACTCGATCTGCTCGGGCTCGGCGCCCATGCAGCCGGTCACGATCACCTTGCCGTTCTCGGCCATGGCCTCGCCGATCGCCGACAGCGATTCCTGCTTGGCGCTGTCGAGGAAGCCGCAGGTATTGACAATCACGATGTCGGCGCCGTCATGATTGCGCGCGAGCTCATAGCCTTCCGCGCGCAATCTCGTGATGATGCGCTCGGAATCGACCAATGCCTTGGGGCATCCCAAGGAAACAAAGCTCACTTTGGGCGCGGCGGCCTGCTGCATAGATTTGATCTGCCTGATTGATGGGCAGGAGCTAGTCCCAATTGCCGAGAATTACAACCCTTTCCGGGCGCAATCGGCGTGTTATGGATGCGCCTTGCCGGGATTTGCGTGAGCGCTTTCGAGCCAAGTGGGTACCGGTCCGCGTTGAAGAACACGGGTCCAGACAGGAGGATGAGAGCATGACGCCGTCCAGTTGGATCGCATCGTGCCCGGTGGTCGATGAACGTTGAGACGTCTCCCAAGATCGTCATAGTCGACGAAAGCCCGATCCGTGCGGCTATCCTGGAGGAGGGGCTGCGGGAGGCGGGCTATTCGGACGTCGTCCATATCAGCGAGATGCAGAGCCTGCTGGCGCGGATCTACGCGCTCGATCCCGAAATCATCGTCATCGACCTCGAGAACCCGAGCCGCGACGTGCTGGAACAGATGTTCCAGGTCAGCCGCGCGGTCCGGCGGCCGATCGCGATGTTCGTCGACCAGAGCGACGCCGCCTCGATCCAGGCATCGGTGGATGCGGGGGTTTCTGCCTACATCGTGGACGGCCTGAAGAAGGAGCGCATCAAGCCGATCCTCGACCTCTGCGTCTCCCGCTTCAATGCCTTTGCCAAGCTGCAGGACGAGCTCGATCGCACCAAGCACGCGCTGGAGGAGCGCAAGGTGATCGACCGCGCCAAGGGCATCCTGATGAAGATGAAGGGGCTGACCGAGGAAGAGGCCTACGTGCTGATGCGCTCGACCGCCATGCGCGAGAAAAAGAAGATCGGGGAGATTGCGCAATCGATCCTGACAGCGTCGGAGCTGCTGAAATGACCATACCATTGCGCATCGGGTTCATTCCGCTGGTCGATGCCGCTGCGCTGATCGTCGCCGCCGACAAGGGCTTCACGGGGGCCGAAGGCCTCGACGTCACCCTGGTGCGGGAAGTGTCGTGGTCGAACGTCCGCGACAAGCTGAATATCGGACTATTTGACGCCGCCCACCTGCTGGCGCCGGTCGCGATCGCCTCGAGCCTCGGGCTCGGTCACGTCAAGGTTCCGATCGCTGCGCCGTTCAATCTCGGGCTCAATGGCAATGCGATTACGGTATCACCGGCGCTTTACGCCGACTTGATGGATGAGATTGACGGCGATCGCTTCGATCCGATGGCCACGTCGCGCGCGCTCGCCCGCGTGGTGGCGAAGCGGCGGGCGCGCGGCGCCGAACCGCTGACCTTCGGCATGACCTTCCCGTTCTCGACGCACAATTATCAATTGCGGTTCTGGATGGCCGCCGGCGGTGTCGATCCCGACGAGGATGTCCAACTCGTGGTGCTGCCGCCGCCCTACATGGTGGACAGCCTCGCCAACGGGCATGTGGACGCGTTCTGCGTCGGCGCGCCCTGGAATTCGATCGCGGTCGATCTCGGCATCGGCCACATCCTGCATTTCGTCGCCGACATCCTGCTCAGCGCGGTGGAGAAGGTGCTGGCGGTGCGCCAGAACTGGTCGGAGAAGCATCCCGACGTGGTGGCGGCGCTGGTGCGTGCGCATCTGCGAGCCGCCGAATTCATTGAGGATCCGCAGAACCGGTCCGAGGTGGCGCACATCCTCGCGCAGCCGGAACGGATCGGCGTCGACGCCAGCGTCGTCCAGCGCACGCTTGACGGCAGGTTGAAGATCGCGCCCGACGGCGCGATGCGGGAAAGCCGCCGCTACCTGCTGGTCGGCCGCGAGGCCGCGGCGCGGCCTGATCCGGCACAGGCCGCCTGGCTCTATGCGCAGATGGTCCGCTGGGGGCAGGCGCCCTTCAAGCCGGATGCGCTCAAGGCCGCGATGGCCGTGTTCAGGCCGGACCTTTACGATGCCGCATCGGGGCGCTCGGCAGGGCCCGCCAACCCGATCGGCGCCTTTGCCGGTCCACCGTTCGATTCCAATGACGTTCCGGGGCACCTGGCCGCCTTCAAGATTGGGCGCTGGAAACCTTGAATTGCCGTTTCCCTGGCTGACGCACGACAGCCGGTTCCAGCAGGCGCGCGTGGGACCGGTTCCCGATGGTTTGAATTCGAGCGAATAAGGTTCTCGCGTGAAGCCCTTGCGAAGTATTTTTTGCTCGATGCCGACTTCGTGAAGGCGGGACCATCACTATTTTCGCGCGCCGCTTGAATCATCGCGCGAACGATATTCCATAAGCCTGCAAATGGGGCGTTGGAGATCGACCATGCGCGAGCTATCGGCGGAAGCCCGCCTGCATCTTTACGCGCGAACCTTTTCACGGAAGACCGGGACCAGGATTCACACTGCGGCGCTCTACGGCGCCTTTGCGGTGATCGCGGCAATTGTGTTCGGCACGCTCTCCGTTCACCCGTTCTGACGCTTCGGGCCGAAGGTTCTCAGCGAAATCCCAAAGGGGTCGGCGGTCGCGCCGGCCCCTTTGCTTGCGGGAAACTCAGTGCGCGGTCTTGAACGGCGCGACCGTGATGCCGGCATGCTTCAATGCCTCACGGACGCCGCGCGCGATTTCGACGGCCCCACGGGTATCGCCATGGATGCAGACGGTATCGGTTTGCATCTTGATCACCTTGCCGGTGACGGACACCACCGCGCCGTCCTGCACCATCCGCACCACGCGGTCGGCGATCGCCTTGGGATCGTGCAGCACCGCGCCGGGCTTCTTGCGCGAAACTAGGTTGCCGTCGTCTTCGTAAGCGCGATCGGCAAACACTTCATGCGCCATCCGCAGGTTGGCGGCCTCTCCCGCACGGACCAGCTTCGAATTCGCCAGCACCACGAAGACGAGGCTGGGATCGACCGCCTTGATCGCGTTGGCGATTGCCTTCGCGGTCATGTCGTCTTCGCAGGCGACGTTGGAGAGCGCGCCGTGCGCCTTCACGTGGGTGACCTTGTGGCCGGCGGCAGTCGCAATCGCCTGCAAGGCGCCGATCTGATAGGCGACGAGGTTCTCGATCTCGGACGATTTCAGTCCGGGCACCGGGCGGCGGCCGAAGCCGTGCAGGTCGCGATAACCGGGATGTGCGCCGACGCTGACGCCGCGCGCCTTCGCAAGCTCGACCGTCTGCCGCATGATGTCGGCATCGCCGGCGTGGAAGCCGCAGGCGACGTTGACCGAGGTCGCAAGCTCGATCATCGCGGCATCATTACCCATTTCCCAAGGACCGAAGCTTTCGCCGAGATCGCAATTGAGGTCGATGGTTGAGGTCATGACGATCGCTCCGTTGTTGTTAGTGAGCTCTGTTGTTTGCATGATCTCCAAACATATTGCACGTGCCGCGAAGGAAAACCGCTCACACGTTTCCGGATCATGCTTATGGCACGGCGACCTGCCAGGTGGCGGCGTCGACGGCGCTGACGGCCTGGCCTGCGACGTTAGCATCTCTTAGCGCTTCAACGTTGAGCCCGAAATCCTCGATGCCGCGCAGTCGTTCCGGCAGGGAGCGCAGCAGCTCCTGGAACTTGCTTGCCTCCGCCTGCGCCTCGGCCATCGTTACGGCCTTGAATCGGAACGGGCGGCCGGCCGAGATCTGCGCGAAGCGGCCGAAGTCGGCTGATATCAAGGTTGCGATCTTCGGATAGCCGCCGCTCGTGCCGCGGTCCGGCATCAGCACGATCGGCTGGCCGTTGCCCGGGATCTGGACGCTGCCATTCACCGTGCCGTCCGACACGATGTTGTGGCCGTCGAGATGCTTGATGACAGGACCTTCGAGCCGGTAGCCCATGCGGTCGCTGGTGGCCGATATTTTCCATTCGCTGTCGAGAAACAGCTTTTTGCTCTCCTCGGAGAATTCGTCATCCTGCGGTCCGAACACGATGCGGATCGGCGCGTCATTGGTGGCCGGCAGCTCGATCCGGCGCTCGGCCGCGCCGCTCGCAGCTTGCGTCGTCAACTCGTCGCCATCCTGCAATGGCCGCGGATAGGGGCTCCCGAGCCCGGCGCGAGCGTTGACCGCGAGGCTTCCGAACATCGGCTCGCCTTCGATGCCATGTTCAATCGCGAGGTAGCTGAACGATCCGCCGCGGGCAAAGCCAAGCGTGAGGGTCTCGCCGTCCGCGAGCGCGGCGGAACTGTTGACCGCGATCGCGCGGCCGCCGATCTCCGCATTGCGTGACGCACCCGCAAGTCCCACCCGCACGGCGCCGCCGCGCGCCGTAAAGGTCGCGCCGAACGGGCCGATCTCGATCGCGGCGGCGAACAGCTCGTTGCCGACCAGCGCATTGGCAGCGGCCAGCGCCAACCGGTCCATGGCGCCGCTCGGCGTCAGGCCGTAGCGCTGCGATCCCGGCCGGCCGCCGTCCTGAACCGAGCTTGCGGGACCGATCGAGGCGACGACAAGCTTGCTCATGGCGTCACCAGTTCGGCGATGAATTCGCCGGCTTCGGCGGCGCGGTCCTGCTCGGCGAAAGTCCTGGCATCCACCGCCGTGAAGGTGATGGCGTCGCCCGGCTCCAGCAGGAAAATCGGATCGCGATGGAGCTGGTAGGTCCTGACAGCGGTGCGTCCGAGCAGATGCCAGCCGCTCGGGCCGGCAAGGCACTGGATGCCGGTCTGGATGCCGCCGATCGAAATGGTGCCGGCGGGGGTCAGCAGCCGCGGATCCTTCCGACGCGGCATGTGTAGGAACTCGTCCAGGCCGCTCAGGTAGGACCACCCGGGCGTAAAGCCGATCATCGCGACACGATAATCACCGGCTGTGTGACGCGCGACGATCTCGTCCGGCGTGGTATCGAGCGCCTTCGCCACGTCCTCAAGGTCGATGCCGTTCTCGCCGCCATAGGCAACGGGGATGCGCCAGCGCCGTGCGCCAGTCGCGGTCGGCAGCGCCTGGGCTGCCCGCGCGAGAAGCTGTTCGCCGAGCGCGTCGAAGCCAATCTGCACGGGATCGTAATGCACCAGCAGCGAGCGATAGGTCGGCACGGTCTCGGTGATGCCTGCAATCGGCTCCGCGGCGATGATGCGGTCGAGCGCCAGCACGCGCCGATTGGCAGCATCGTCGATGGTGCGGCTGAATTCCACCGTGATGGCACTGTCGCCACTCGGCAAAAGGCGGGGAGGGCTTAAGGGGTCGGCCATTGGGTCAAGCAAACTCGTCGCGCATCAAGCTAGCGTGTTTTAGCCCGGAACGGAATTCACCGCGTGCAAAATGATGCAGCAACTTCAATAAATTAATCGGCATGCCGACGATAAATTTGGATGATCGGAGGATTTCGCCACGGCCCTTGACGCAAGGGCTTCGCCCCGCAAGATGCAGCCGTTTGTTTCCTCCCACCGGAGCCTCAAGTCCCGATGTCCCTGTCTGCCGAAGCGCTCGCGACGCTGTCGCACGTCTCCACCGCCACCATCACCACGGTCCTGCTCAAGAAGGGCCTGCGTAACGTCTGGATGCGCGGCACCAAGCCGCTGCGGCCGGGCACAAAGCGGTTGGTCGGCCCCGCCTTCACGCTGCGCTTCGTGCCGGCTCGCGAGGATCTGGCGACGCCGGAATCCTGGTCGTCACCGATCTCGACCCGCACCGCGATCGAGGCAATGCCAGAAGGCTGCATTGCCGTGGTCGACGCCATGGGCATCACCGATGCCGGCATCTTCGGCGACATCCTCTGCGCCCGCATGGTCAAGCGCGGCGTGACCGCCCTGATCACCGACGGCGTCGTGCGCGATGTGGAGGGCGTGCTCGGCACCGGCCTTCCGGTGTGGTGCGACGGCTATGCAGCGCCGCCGTCGGTCGCGGGCCTGACCTTCGTCGGCTGGGGCGAGCCGATCGGGTGTGGCGGCGTTGCCGTGTTCCCGAACGACATCGTCGTCGCCGACCAGGATGGTGCGGTGCTGATCCCGCAGGCGTTCCTCGACCACGTGCTGGCGGAAGGGCCGGAGCAGGAACGGATGGAGGCGTGGATCGTCAACGAGGTGAACAATGGCGCCCAATTGCCCGGGCTCTATCCGATGAACGCCGAGACCAAAGCACGCTACGCCGCCAGCAAGAAATAACTTGAGAAGAGCGAGGTAAGCCCATGGATATCCACGTTGCCGGCTCGCGGCCAACCCGCCGCGCGCCGAAGGAGAATTTTACCGGCACCGTGCTGCAGGACCCCATCAACATGGCGCCTGCACCGGCGCGGCTGAACGCCTCGCGCGTGTCGTTCGAACCCGGCGCACGGACCGCCTGGCACACCCATCCGCTCGGCCAGACGCTCTATGTGATCTCGGGCATCGGCCGGGTGCAGGCCAAGGGCGGCCCCATCAGGGAGATTCGTCCCGGCGACGTCGTCTGGATTCCGCCGAACGAGAAGCACTGGCACGGCGCATCGCCCGGCAACGGTATGACCCACATCGCCATGCAGGAGGCGCTCGACGGCGTCTACTCGACCTGGATGGAGCACGTCACGGACGAGGAATACAACGGCAAGGTCGGCTGAGCCCCTGATCTGTGGCCCGGATTGCGCGGCGCTCAATCCGGGCCACGACATTCGATCACGACCAAGTGCGCCGAAGTGATGGACTTCGGCTGACTAGTCAAACCATGCGGCGTAGATCTTCTTGTAGGTGCCGTCTTCCTTCGAGATGTGGAGCCACTGGTCCACGAAATCCTTCAGCGCCACGTCGCGCTGCAGCCAATAGGCCTTTTCTGCAAAGTCGAACGGCTTGTCGGGATGCACCGCGCAGAGCACGCCCGGATGCAGCTTCTGTTGATAGCGTGTCTCTGACGCGTCGGTCATCATCAGGTCGGCGTCGCCCTTGGCGATTTCGTCGAAGATCTTCGTGTTGTCGTTGAACACACGGATCTCCGCGCTCTTTACGTTAGCGCGCGCGAAGCGCTCATTGGTGCCACCGGGATTGACGACGATGCGGATGCCCGGCCTGTCGATCTCGGCGAGCGTGTCGTACTTGCCCTGGTCGGCGCAGCGCGCAATCGGAGTCTTGCCTTCGCGCATGATCGGGGTCGAGAACAGGCCCTTCTTCTGCCGGTCGAAGGTGATGGAGACGCCGCCCATCGCGATGTCGAAATTGTCGGCCTCGAAATCCTTCATCATTTGCGGCCAGGACGTCGGCACGAATTCGACCTTGACTCCGAGCGCCTTGCCGAGCGCTTGCGCCATATCGACGTCGAAGCCGCGGAACGTCTTTGTCTCCTTGTCGAGATACGTGAAGGGCAGATAGTCGCCGGTCATGCCGACGCGCAGCGTGCCGCGCTTCAAAATGTCGTCGAGGCGAGACGGCGCTTGCTGCGCGTGAGCCACAGACAACAGCAGGGCCATGGCGAGGCTGACCAATACACGAAACATCAACTTCTCCGACAATTCCGATCATCGCAGTAACCGGCTCACGCCAGCGTCGCTAGCGGTCAACGGCCGGCACCGACCTCGATAAGCTAGGGCTCGTTGTTGTCCCTGGGGACGGGACCGGCGGGCACCGTGCGGCTGATCATCTCCTGCTTGAAATGCTCGAAGCGCTGCCGTGCCTCGGCCTCGCGATCGTCGACGAACTTGATCGCCGCGTTCGCCTCCATGGGACCGTTGACCAGCGGCGTCGATCCCTCGCCCAGGATCTCGTCGACGTAATAGCGTCCGTCGTCCTCACGCACCGTCCAGCGGAAGCGAAGTGCCGCCATCGGACCAGGGCCAGCTTTGGAATAGCCGTTGGCCTCAATCGGTTGGACCTTGACCTCGACCGGCAGGATCGGCTCCGGCTGGATTTGCTCTGCTTCGCTTGGCATCGGCTCGGCCTGCGTGGGCTCGCTCGGCAAGGGGTCGTCCGACGGAGGCAGAGGCGGAGGCAGCGATACGGCCGCCGACGGCTCCTCGACTGGGGCAGCCGGGGCCGGCGGATTGTCCGCCGCCTTGGCCAGTCCAGGAGGCGTGGTCGACTGGTCGAGAATGCTCGCGATCGCCGCAAGCGCGTTGTCGGTCGGGTCGTCGTGAGGCACGATTCGGTCTCCAGGCAAGGGTTCGCCGGCGCGACTCTATCTACCTGATCTAGCTGCCGTTTGTCAGCCTAAGCACAAATCGGTGGGCGCTTGTCGCGCCACGGGCGGACCTGCTCGAGCTGGCCGGCAAGACGGAACAGGCGTCCTTCTTCGCCGAGTTTGGCCGCGAACATCATCCCGAGCGGGAGTCCGGCCTTATTCCAGGCCAACGGCACCGACATCGCCGGCTGACCGGACATGTTGAACATCGAGGTGCCCGGCATGTAGCGGCGCAGGACCGGCGCGATGTGGCTCAGGTCCTCGGACATCGTGTTCAGCTCGCCGAGTCGAAGTGGCGGCGCACACAGCGTCGGGCTGAGGAAGACGTCGCAGCCTTCGAAGAAGGTCGCGAGCCCGCGTGAAATCTGGAACGCGGCAAGCTGAGCGGCGACGTAATCCGCCGGTGTCAGCTTGAGGGAATTCTGTGCGCTGGCGAGTGTCAGGTGCTCGACATCGTCGGAAGTCAAAGCACGGCCGAACCGTTGCTCGAGCAGCCGCACCGTCAACGCCGTGTTGCCGCCGACGATCGCGGTCATCACCGGAGCTGGATCGGCAGCAAGCACGGGCGCACGCTCTTCGACATGATGGCCGAGGCCAGCCAGGAGGTTGGCGACATCGCGAACTGCCGCGGCAATCTCCGGGTCGATCGCATCGCCGTAGGGTGACTTGTCGGTGAAGCTGATACGGAGCTGGCCCGGATCGCGGCCCACCTCCTGCGAGAACGGCCGCTCCGGAGGCGGCGCGACATAGGGGCTCGATGGTTCGGGACCGTGTACCGCGTCCATCATCACTGCGCTGTCGCGGACGCTGATGCTGAGCACATGGCCGACGGAGAAGCCGCCCCAGCCTTCGCCGCGGTCGGGGCCGACCGGGTTGCGCGCCCGGGTCGGCTTCATGCCGAACACGCCGGAGGCGGAGGCGGGGATCCGGATCGAGCCGCCGCCGTCGCTGGCATGCGCGACCGGCAGGATGCGCGCCGCGACCGCCGCGCCGGCGCCGCCGGAGGAGCCGCCCGAGGAGTGATCGAGATTCCACGGGTTGCGGGTTGGCCCGAACAGGCGGGTTTCCGTCGTCGGCATCAGCCCGAATTCCGGGCTCGAGCTCTTGCCGAAAATCGTGACGCCGGCGTCGAGAAAGCGCTGGGCCAGCGTGCTGTTGTGATCGGCGACGAACTCTTTCAGCAGGCTGGCGCCCGACGTAGTGCGCGTGCCCTCGAGCGGATCGAGATCCTTCAGGAGGAACGGCACGCCGGTGAAGGGGCCGTCAGGCAGACCCTTGGCGATCTGGTGCTCGGCATAATCGTAATGCTTGACAACGACCGCGTTGATCTGGGGGTCAACCTTTGCGGTACGCGCGATCGCCTCGTCGAGCAGCTCCTTTGGAGTCACTTCCTTCTTGCGGACGAGCTCCGCGAGACCAACCGCGTCGTAATTTCCGAATTCCTTGAAACCCATATGGATGCTCCGCATCGCCGGGCCGACCGACTGGATCGGCCGCGGCGCGAATGAGGGAGACTGAAGCTCAGTCGAGGACGTCCTGATTGATGATGTTCTGGCGCAGCGGATTGCCGTCCAGAACGCTCAGGATATTGCGCGCTGTCTGCTCGCTCATCCGATCGACCGCCTCGACGGTAACGCCGGCGACGTGCGGCGCCATGATCACGTTCGGCAAGTCGTGCAGGGGCTGGCCGACCGGCGGCGGCTCGACTTCGAAGACGTCGAGACCGGCACCGGCGAGCTTGCCCGAGACCAGTGCATCGTGCAGCGCCCTTTCATCGACGATGCCGCCGCGCGCGGTGTTGATGAGGTATGCGGTCGGCTTCATCCGCCTGAGCCGGGCCGCGTTGAACATGCCGACCGTCTCCGGCGCCTTCGGGCAGTGGATGGTGACGAAATCCGCACGCGGCAGTGCTGCGTCGAGGTCAGGCACCGCTTCGCAGTCGGCCGCCGTAATCTCCGCGGCGGACTTGTAGGGATCGTACACCAGCACATTCATTTCCATCGCCAGGCAGCGCTTGGCGGTGCGCGTGCCGATGCGGCCGAAGCCCACGATCAGAACCGTCTTGCCGTAGAGATCGAACGGCAACACACCGAGACGGCTCGCCCAGGTACCTTCCTTCACCATGGCGTGCATTTCCTGCGCGCGCTTGGCCAGCGTCAGCATCATGAACAGCGCCTGTTCGGCGACCGACGGGGAGTTTGCGGTGCCTGCGACCATCAGCGGGACCTTGCGGCGGGATAGCGCGGGCACGTCGACGGCGTCGTAGCCGACACCGATCCGCGTCACCACCTTCATGTCCTTGGATGCCTCAAGCTCAGCTTCGCCGAACCGGGTCGCGCCGAGCGCCACGCCATGCACCGGCGCGTGCTGCTCGAGCATGGCCTGGAAATCCTTGGCTGAGATCAGGTTGGGAAACTCGATGAGTTCGATGTCGTCCCGCTCGTTGAGGAGAGCGCGTGCCCCCGGCGACAATGTCTGGGTGACAAAAATCTTGTTCTTGTTGGTGGCCATTTCCTGCCCTTGAGGTTTCTTGTGCGCCGTCAAAGGACGGCGCCGGTCACCTCGTTTAGCAAATGCATATTGTTGAGGTCCACAGCCAATCGGAGCGGGCTGCCATCCTGCGCGCCGGCATTGGGGCTTACCCGGCCGCAGACCTGGGTGCCGTCGAGCGTAAAATAGACCAGGGTCTCCATGCCCATCGGCTCGGTAACGTCGAGCTGCGCGTCGAACGGCTCGACGCCGGGCTCGGCATGCGGTCTGGACTCGGCGAGATGCTCGGGCCGGATGCCCAGCAGCAGCTTGTCGGTCCGCGGCACGGTCTGGTAGCGGGCCGCCCGCTGTGGCGGCACCGGGAAGGCGAGGCGGTCGGTCAGCCGTATCTGGAGCCTGCCTGCGTCGTCCTCGAGCCGGCACGGCACGAAGTTCATCGCCGGCGAGCCGATGAAGCTCGCCACGAACCGGGTCGCCGGCTTGTGGTAGAGCTCGTTCGGCGTGCCGATCTGCTCGATGCGGCCGTGGTTCATCACCACGACGCGGTCGGCCAGCGTCATCGCCTCGACCTGATCGTGGGTGACGTACACGGTCGTGGTGCGAACCTTCTGGTGCACCTTCTTGATCTCGATCCGCATCTGCACGCGCAGCTTGGCGTCGAGGTTGGACAGCGGCTCGTCGAACAGGAAGACCTTCGGATTGCGCACAATCGCGCGTCCCATCGCGACGCGCTGGCGTTGGCCGCCGGAGAGTTGCTTCGGCTTGCGGTCGATCAGGTCGGTGATGTCGAGCATGCGCGCGGCTTCGGCGACCCGGGTCTTGATCTCGGCTTTCGGATAGTGCTTCAGCCGCAGCCCGAACGACATGTTCTCGGCGACTGTCATGTGCGGGTACAGCGCGTAGTTCTGGAACACCATCGCGATGTCACGGTCCTTCGGCGGCACGTCGTTGACGACGTCACCGCCGATCATGATGTCGCCGTCGGAAATGTCCTCGAGGCCGGCAATCATCCGCAGCGTCGTCGACTTGCCGCAGCCGGACGGTCCGACCAGCACCACGAACTCATGGTCGGCGATGTCGAGATCGATGCCGCGCACCGCCTCGACATCGTCATAACGCTTCACCACTTTGCGCAACGTCACGTCTGCCATGAGTTCAACCCTTTGTCGCACCGGCGGTCAGGCCGGCAATGTAGTAGTCCATTAGGAACGCGTAGATGATCAGCGGCGGCGCGGCGCCGAGCAGGGCGCCGGTCATGATCTGCCCCCAATTGAAGACGTCGCCCTTGATCAGGGTGGTGATGATTCCGACCGGCAGCACGAGCTGATCGGTCGACGTCGTAAACACCAGTGGATAGAGGAACTGTGCCCAGGACACCGTGAAGGCGAAGATCGTCGCTGCGATCAGGCCGGGAAGCGCAACCGGGATGAAGATCCGCGTCAGTGTCTGGAACCAGCTCGCGCCGTCGATGATCGCGGCTTCATCGAGCTCCTTCGGGATCGAGGCGAAATAGCCGATCATGATCCAGGTGCAGAACGGCACCGTCAGCGTCGGATAGATGAACAGCAGAACGTACCAGCGGTTGACGAGCTGAATGCCGGTCCAGTCGCCGAACTGCGCGAACATCTTGAACAGCGGAATGAACAGCAGGCTGTCCGGAATGAGATAGGTGAGGAATACTCCGGTCGCGAGCGTAGCCGAGCCCCAGAACTTCATCCGCGCCAGCGCGAAGGCGGCCGGCACGCTGATCAGCATGGTGATGGTTACCACGATGATCGAGACCCAGGCCGAATTCCAGAAGAAGCGCAGGAACTGGTTCGAGGTGAGAAGGCTGACGTAGTTCTCCAGCGTGGGGTGAAAGACCCACCATGGATTGGTCGCCGCCGAGATTTCAGCACTGCTCTTCAGCGAGGTGATCAGCATATAAAGCGGCGGCGTCAGCGAGAAGATCGCAAACAGCACCAGGAAGAAATAGGACCACCGCAGCGCCCAGGCGCGGTCGCGGCTCATGCTGCCGTATTTGACCTTCCGTCGAGGTCCGGACTTGTCGATCGTGACCGTGCTCATCAGGCTTCGTTCCCGCGTTTGGTGACGTCGCGGAGGATGAAGATCGCCGCGATTGCCAGGATCGGCACCATGAACAACGAGACGCTGGCGCCGAGCGGAATATCGCTGCCCTCGATGCCGACGCGGAATGCCCAGGTTGCGAAGATGTGGGTGTGGTCGAGCGGACCACCGGCAGTCAGGATGCGCACGATGTCGAAATTGGCGAAGGTCACGATCAGCGAGAACAGGGTCGTGATCGCGATGATGTTGCGCATCATCGGCAGCGTCACATACCAAATGCGCTGCCACCAGTTGGCGCCATCGATGGCGGCCGCCTCGTAGAGCTGCTCGGGCACCGATTTCAGCGCCGCCAGATACATGATCATGAAGAACGGCGCGCCGTACCAGACGTTGACCAGGATAACGGAGAACCGCGCCCACATCGCGTCGCCGGTCCACGGGATCGGTCCGATACCGAACAGCGAGAGCGTGTAGTTGAACGCGCTGTAGGAGGGGTCGAACAGCCAGAGCCAGGCCAGCGTGCTCATCGCCGGCGGGATCACCCATGGCACCAGCAGCATGCCGCGCCATTTCCGCTGCTTCTTGGCCGGCACGTTGTGCACGAAATGCGCGACGATGAAGCCGATCAGTGCTTTGAAGATTACTGCCGAGATGGCGAAAATGCAGGATTGCTTGACCACCAGCCAGAAGGTGTCGCGCCTGAACAGGAACTCGAAATTGCCGAAGCCGACAAATTTCGTCATCGCCTTGTTCAGCGTCGCCAGGTGCAGAGAATAAAGCGCCGGATAAAGCACGAGTACGGCAACGAGGAGGATCAAGGGCAGCGTCATGAGGAACGCGACCATCGACTTGCGCCGCAGCGCGTTGCGTAAGCTGGTGCGCCTGCGCGAGGCTGTCGCGACGCGGTTCGACTGCAGAGTGACATCAACCATGACGCAGGTCCTTTGCGCGGTTGGTTGTAGGACCGGCCGCCAAAGGGCGGCCGGTATGGAAGGTGAGCCCTCGTGCGGCTGACGTCGCTGGCCTTCGAGGACTCAGGTTGTCGTCAGCTTCGCATGAAGCCTTCGCACTCGCCCTCGGCCCAGGCGAGCGTGCTCTCCATGCTCTCACCCTGGTAGTATCTCAGGCACATCTTGGTCAGCGTGGCCTGGAAGTAGATTTGCTGCGCGACCTTGGGCGGCGCCGGCGAGGCCGCAATCGACAGCGTCTGATGGTTGTAGGGGTTCGGATAATGGTAGAGCGTGCCCTTCGGCGGCTCTTCTTCGGCCCAGACCTTCAAGGTCGTGAGCTTCTCGTAGGCCGGCAGATCATACCCGCCGCTCGCGACCACCATCTTCTCGATCGATGCCGGCTGCGACAGGAACGACAGCAAGCTCTTGGCTGCCTCCTTGTTCTTGGAGAACGACCAGATCGACCAGAAGAACGGCAGGTAGGGGGCGAAGCGTCCCTTGGGCCCGGCCGGGAAGCCGTGGGTCCAGCATTGCTCCGCCACCTGCGGCGCATCGCGTTTGGCGACCGCCCATGCGCTTGGCGGGTTCATGATCATCGCACCCTTGCCGGATACTAGCCACTTGTTGTTGGAGGCATCGTCCCAGGCCGAGACGTCGGGCGGCAGGAAGGCGATCAGCTTCTTGTAGAAGTCGAGGGCTTGGCGCACGGCGTCGGTCTTGACCGTCAGGTTGCCCTTGGCGTCGACGAGCTGCGCGCCGAATGACTGAAAGATCGCGCCTGCGGTGTCGACGCTATCGCTGGTCTCGCCGAGACCGATCCCGAATGGGTAGCCGCCCTTATGACAAGCTTCCGCTGCCTTCAGGAATGTATCCAGCGTCCAGTTGTCGGCTTTTGGCGGGCTTCCGGCCGGATACATCGCCTGCACGTCAATGTTGGCGAGCTTCTTCATGAGGTCGATGCGCGAGCAGGGGCCTTTGATCTGGCTGCCGACGCTGGCGGGAACTCCGAGCCATTTGCCATCGGCCTGACCGAGATACTTGACCGTGCCGTTGACCTCGCCGTTCAGCTTGATGAGCGGCTCCATGATGTCATTGACCGGCTCGAGCAGCTCGGCGTTGGACTGCGGCCACCACGTCGGCATCTGGAAAATGTCGTGACCGGATTTCGCCTGGGCCTCTGCGGCGATTGTCACGATGTTCTTGTTGCCCTGGCTCGTGATGTAGTCGAGCTGGACCTCAACCTTCTCTTTTGCGGCCCATTCGTTGACCAACTCAGTTGAGGCCTTGTTGGCGCCTGGCACCCAGTGGTCCCAGAAGCCCATCGAGAGCTTGCCGGCAGCGTAGGCGCCACGGACGTAAGGGGCTGTAATCAGCGCCGCCGACGACAGCGCTGTCGCAGTAACGAATTGTCGTCGTGAAAGCTTCTTCCGTGACATGGCATTCCCTCCCTGGCGAGCCGACGGACAAAAGACTTTGGAAATCTCATTGTTATTCTTCTCTGCGCCGCGTTTGCGCGACGTCGTGAGATTTCGTTGTTGCCGATCAGAACAGAATTGCCGGCGTCTGTCGAGAAATCACAGAGCGGCACGCATTGAACTAATGTTGTGGTCAAATCGCAGGCAATCTCGCGCGCGTGATTGCGATTGCAGGCCGATTGCAGCGGCTTCGGCGATCATGCTGCGTCGCACGCGTGAGCAGTCGCGCACAGCCGTTGCGACGGTGCGCCGTTGAGCCGCAGGTTCCCTGCCTGGCATCAAGGCGGAGCAGGCGGCGGGCAGGTCGTCAGCGTCACACGCGCCGCCGATAGACTTGGCAAAGCCGGAAACGTTAAGCTTTGGATCGGTCGACGAGACGCACTGCCCGCATGAACTCTAAGCCTTCAATCTCATCAGCGATCATGGAGATCCGATCATGCCTATCCCGGTTGCGAGGCCGCATGCGCGGTGGAAACTGTGCGCCGCGGTCGGAGCGGTCACCGCCATGCTGCTTGCGACGCCCCACATCGTCGATGCGCAGATCGTGCAGGGCGTCGAAAACGGGGCTCGCGAAGGTTCGAAGGCCGCCGGACCGGTCGGCGGCGTCCTCGGCGGCGCGATCGGAGGGGTAGTCGGGGTGGTGACCGGCGTCACCGGCGTCTTCACCGGCAACAATGCCAACACTCCCAGTAACGCAGCCGGCAAGAACGCGCAGTCTCAACCGGCTCCGGGCGACAGGCAGGGGATCAGGGGCACGAAGTCAGCCAAGGCTGCCAAAGACCGGGGAACGAAGCAGCCGGCCGTGCTGACCCAGGAGGGGGCGCCGCAACTCACCGCCGAGCAGATCGTCGCCAACAGCGACGCCAACATCGAACGGATCAAGACGGAGTTGAACCTGACGCCCGAGCAGGAGAAGCAATGGCCCGGATTTAGCAGCGCGATGCACTATCTCGGGCACAATGGTGCCGACCGCGTCAACTTGCGCATCGCGCGGGCGCAACGCGATCCGCCCGACGACATCATCGAGCAGATGCGCAACGAGGCCCAGTTCCTCAACGATCGCGCCGTCGATCAGCGCAACGTCGCTGATGCGGCTGAGCCGCTCTACGCCACTCTGGACGACAAGCAGAAACAGATATTCGTCAATGAAATGGTACGCCTCAGCCACGAGCGCGGGCTCGACTGACGACGAGCAGGACCAAGCCGCGACGAATAGCCGGGCCGCCAGGCCCTGGGGTAGGTTAAAGGCGCGACTCCCGGCTATCCTGCCGCAGCGGCGCGGCGGCGCCACATCGTCATTCAATCTTGAAGAAAAACGGACCGGATCGCGCCCGACTGATGGCCGAGTTGGGGCCTTGTCGGGAACCGGATGCCGTCAATGAACGAGGGACCGACCGGACCGCCGGCCGGCCGATCAGGGGTAGGGCGATCCCACGATCTCAGTTCAGCTCTTCGGAAAGTTCAACTCCACGCCGATGCCATCGGGGTCGTAGAGGAAGATCTGGGTGTCACCGGTCCGTGGCACGATCTGCTCACGGAATTGGACGTTCATGGCCTGCAGACGCTTGCGAACCCCGTGGACGTCGGTGGCGGCGAAGGCGATATGGTCGAGGCGCCCGGTGTCCTCGTATTTCTTTTCAGTGCCGCGCACCACGATGCCCTCGCGCGGCTTGCGGGTGCCCATCAGGTGGACCGTCGCCTGGCCGCCCGAATAGAGCCAGTAGCCGGGGAAATCGAGTGGCGGGCGATCACCGTTCTCGAGGCCAAGCACGTCGCAATAGAAATCCTTGGGCCTCTCGAGGTCCTGTGGCTCGATGGTGTAATGCTGCAGTCCGCCCAATGGCATGGTTCTTCTCCTTGAGAAGTCAGGTTAGACAAAGGCGAGGTCCGCGTCGGCACCCAGCATCCAGGCGCCCACCGTCTCGAAGTGACTGAGCCGGCCCTGCAATTGCTGGGTCACGGTGTGGATGTCGCGGAAGCGCCGTTCGAGCGGATGGCCCTCGAAGATCGCGGTGGCGCCAGCGGCGTTGTAGGCAAAGTCGACGGCTTCGCGCGCCTTGTGGATCGCGTGCGTTGCCGCCATCCGGATGGTCATGCGTTGCGCGACTGTAATGCTCTGGCCGGCAACCAGATCCTTCCAGATATCGGCCATCGACTGCAGCAGGAAAGCGCGGGCAGCACGTAGATTGACCTCGGCCTGCGCCAGGCCCGACTGCACCACCGCATTGTCCCGGATCGGGCTCTTCATGCCACGCGGCACCTTGTTGCGGGCGACATCGACGAAGTTGTCGAGCGCGCTGCGGGCAATGCCGCAGGCAACGCCGGCAAAGCCGATCTGATAGCAGGTGTGGTTGCTCATTCGGTACAGCGGACCGGCCTCACGGCATTCGCGGTCGAACTCGCGGGTGATCGAATGGTCGGAGCGGACGAAGAAGTCATTGAGCGCGAACTGGTCGCTGGCGGTGCCGCGCAGGCCGACCGTGTTCCAGATGTCGGTCCATTCGACGTCTTCGGTCCGCACCAGCATGGTTCGCTCGAGCTGCTCGCCATTGGCGTCGCGTTTGGGCGAGCCGTCGGCTGCATAGATTGGGCAGTGGGCGCCGAGCCAGGTGGCGTGCCGGCCGCCCGAGGCGAACGACCAGACGCCCGTGACCCGATAGCCGCCCTCGCATTCCACAGCCTTGACCTTCGGCCCCGGCCCCCAGGCGAGCACGGCGCGCGGCTCACCAAAGATCTCCCGCGCCACCGGCAGGTCGAGATAGGCCGCCGACATCGCGCAGCCGCCGGCCTGGCTCAGGCACCACGCCGTCGAGGCATCGGCCTCGGCAATGGTCTCGATGACGTGAAAGAAGGTGACGGGATCAGTCTCGATCCCGTCCGACGAGCGCGGCAGCAACAGGCGGAACAGCCGAGCCTCGTGCAGGCGGTCAAGCACATCGGGCGGCAGCCGGCGCATTGTCTCGATGTTGTCGGAGGCAGCGGCGACGTCGCCCCGGATTGCTTCGGCGCGGGCGATCACTTCGCAATCGCCGACAAGATCGTCTGAGGTCATGGTCATGACGCCTCCGTCAGGCTTGCCGGATCGTCGCCGAGGCCGCGACGTCGGCCGCCGCGTTCAGCTCCTTATCGATCTGCTCGATCGACTTGCCCCGGGTTTCCAGGCCGAAGAAGTAATAGACGACGCCCGCCATCAGGAACCAGCAGCCGAGATAGACGAAGGCGGTCGGAATCTGGGTCAGCGGCACATCCGGCTTGAGGTAGTTGTTCGAGCCGACGATCAGGGCAAGGCCGACGGGCCCGATGATCTTGCCGATGCCGCCGAAGCCATAGGCCGAGCCCATGCCAGTGGTGCGCAGATGCGATGGCCAGACCTCCGCCGCGTAGGGCCCGACGATCGCAAAGCCGCCGTCGGCGAAGAAGAACGCGGCACCCAGCAGCAGCCAGAAGGCGGACATGCCGAACAGCGTCGCGTCATAGTGGTAGCCTGCAATGATCGTCAGCGCGCCGGCTCCGAAGCCGAGCAGACCGCCCGCGGTGCGCCGTCCCAGCAACTCCGAGAAATAAGAGAATGCGACGCGGCCGATGAAGCCGGAGATGCTGAGCAGGATCATCATCTTGGCGGCCTGCTGCGGGGTCACCTTGAGGAGCAGCACGAACAGCGCGGGCGCCCAAAGCGTAACGCCGTAGACGCCGGTTTGCGCGCCGGCATTGCCGAGCCAGGAGACGAGCAGGCTGCGCGGGTATTTGAACAGGTCAAGCCAACTCGTCTTGATGATCGGACCGGCGTCAGCCGCGGTCGGCAACGGTAGGTCCGACGGCTGCACCTGCAATGCCCAGGCCAGCGATTTGCGGGCTTCGTCATAGCGCCCTTGCCGGCACAGCCAGCGCGGCGACTCCGGAACCCATATCCGCACGAGCAGCACAAGAAGCGACGGCAATACGCCGATCGCGAACAACAGCCGCCACTGGTCGGTGCCCACGAATGCCCCCAGCACGGCGCCAATTCCGACGCCGAGCGGAATCACGCAGGTGACGAGGCCGCCGACCCAGCCGCGCTTGTGCGAAGGCATGAACTCCTGCACCAGCGGCAGGTCCACACAATAAAGCCCTCCGACGCCGGTGCCGACGAAGAAGCGCAGGATCGCCAGATAGATCCAACCATTGTCCGGTGTGAAATAGAGCAGGCCGGTCGCGATCGAGAAATTCAGCACCGTGCCGATGAACACGATGCGGCGTCCGATCCGGTCGGCGAGCCAGCCCCAGAGATAGGCGCCGATAATAGCGCCGATGCCCGAACTCATCAGCACGGTGGCGGACTGGCCGAATGTGAGTTTCCACGGCCCGATCAGGAAAGCGAGCACGAAGCCGATCAGGAAGTAGTCGAAGAATTCCAACGCATCGCCAATAATCGCGGCAGCAAGGATCTTGATCTGGTTGCCGGTCAGAGTCGTCCGGCGATCGAGAATCTCGAACATGGCGTCTCCCCTTGGCGCCTGTTCTTTTCTTGTTCAGGGCGGGCGTCGCGCCATCGCACCGCCGACGCCGTGAGGCTATCCTTCCGGTGTCGCGAACGACAAGCCGGCGTTGACGCGGGGCTCGTCTGCACCCAGGCGATACGCGTTCGGCCTGCTGCTTCGCACAAATCGCGGTGCGAAAGCCTGGTGTGATGGCGTCGCGCCGTTGACTCATTCGCCGTCAATCGCCAAGGCTCGGCGCGTGGACGGTCAAGGGTTAAGCCGGATGGACGAAAAGCGTAAGCATCCGCGAACGGAGGTCAACGAGCCCGCTTATGTCTCGTCGGGCGGCGCCGTCATGCATTGCGTGATCGTGAACATCTCGCCTGAGGGCGCGGCCATCGAAGTCGAGAACCCAGCCTACGTCCCGCATCGCTTTCGCCTGGTTTTGGCCAGCGACGCCTCGGTGGTCTACGAGTGCCAGGTGATCTGGAGCAAGAAGACCCGGATCGGTGTGAGCTTCGTGGCGACAGCCTGAACGGCGATCGGCGGGGCCTCAATCGGGCCCGCGATGCCCTCACGGGCTTTGATCAACTGGGGACGCTGTTTCCAGCAACAAAAGACGGCCTCGGCGCGTCCTTAGGACGATGTGCCGAAGCCGTCGGGATGGTCGTTTGCCGATTACGAACAGCGCCTCAACGCCGTGGCGCCCCGGTTCGTTCCGTGTTCCTGAAAACTCTTCTCCGACGGCTCAGCGCCACATCCCGCGCATCCTGGCGCGGATGTCGATCGGCGAGGCACGGTTTGCCGACGAAGGTTCCGCAGCGGTCGCGCGAGGCCAGGAGGTTCGCTCGAACATCGGTAGCAGCCTTTCCGGGATGAACCGGGTGCGCGAGGCGTACATGTGGCGGTCGCCCCTGGCGGCCTGGCCATGCACGAAGAAGCGCTGTGGCACCAGGAGGTGGAGATCGTCCTTGGCGCGGGTCATGGCGACATAGAGCAGGCGGCGCTCTTCCTCGAGTTCGGCCGATGTACCGGCGCCGAGGTCCGACGGCATGCAGCCATCGACGACGTTGAGCACGTAAACGGACTTCCACTCCTGGCCTTTGGCCGAGTGGATCGTCGACAGGATCAGATAGTCCTCGTCCAGCAGCGGCACGCCGGCCTGATCGCTGGTCGCATCCGGCGGGTCGAGCGTCAGTTCGGTGAGGAAGCGTTCGCGCGATGGATAGCCTGTCGCAATCTGCTCCAACTGAATCAGGTCGGCGCGGCGAACCTCGCTGTCCTCATGGATGCGGTCGAGATGCGGCTCATACCATAGGCGCGCTCGCTCGATGTCGACCGGCCACTCCGAGTAGCGGAGGTTTTCGACCGCCTCGACAAACAGCCGCCAATCCGCGCCGGCCCGAGGCGGCGCGGGGAGCGAAACAAGCGCGGCGACCGGATCGGCCGCTTCCGCCATGCGGTCGAGCACACGCTGAGCTGAAGCCGGCCCGACGCCGGGCAGCAGATGCAGAATACGAAATCCCGCAACACGGTCGCGCGGGTTCGCGACGAAGCGCAGCAGCGCCAGCATGTCCTTGACATGCGCCGCGTCGAGGAATTTGAGGCCACCGAACTTCACGAACGGAATGTTACGGCGGGTCAGCTCGACCTCCAGCGGCCCGCTGTGCGAGGAGGTCCGGAACAGCACGGCCTGGTGCTTCAAGAACGTGCCTTCCTCGCGGGTCGCCAGGACCTGCTCGACGACGTAACGGGCCTGATCGGCCTCGTCACGGACGGTGACGAGCAGCGGCTGGCGCGTCGAGATTCGGTCGGTCCACAGGTTTTTCGTGAAGCGTTCCTTAGCGAGCGAGATCACGCCGTTGGCTGCCGAGAGGATCGGCTGGGTCGAGCGATAGTTGCGATCGAGCGTGACGATCTCGGCCGCCGGGCTGAACTGGCCCGGAAAATCAAGGATGTTGCGCACGGTCGCAGCGCGGAAGGAGTAGATCGACTGCGCGTCGTCGCCAACGACAGTCAATCCGCGGCCGCCCGGTTTGAGCGCCAGCAGGATCGAGGACTGCAGCCGGTTGGTGTCCTGATATTCGTCGACCATCACGTGGTCGAAGCGGTTACCGATCTCGTCCGCCAGAGTCGGCTCCGTGACCACCTGCGCCCAGTAGAGCAGGAGGTCGTCGTAATCGAGCACGTTCTGCTGCTGCTTGGTCTCGACGTACGTTGCGAACAGTTGCTTCAGTTCGTTGGCCCAGCCCGCGCACCAGGGGAACGATTGGCCGAGCACCGTCTCGATCGGCATCTCCGCATTCACGCAGCGCGAATAGATCGCAAGGCAAGTGCCCTTGGTCGGAAACCTGCTCTCCGTCCTGGAAAAACCGAGATCATGACGGACCAGGTTCATCAGATCGGCGGCATCCTCGCGGTCGTGGATCGTGAATGCGGGATCGAGCCCGACCCGCTCGGCAAACTCGCGCAGCAGCCGTGCACCGATGCCGTGGAACGTGCCGGCCCAGCTCAGCGCATCCGTCATCACCGAGGCCCGATCACCGAGCACGCGGCGTGCGATGCGTTCGACGCGAGCGGCCATCTCGCCGGCGGCGCGACGCGAAAACGTCATCAGCAGGATCCGGCGCGGGTCGGCGCCCGCAACGATCAGATGCGCCACGCGATGGGCGAGGGTGTTGGTTTTGCCCGACCCCGCACCTGCGATGACCAACAGCGGCGGTCCGATGGTTCCATCGGCGGCGACACCATGCTCGACCGCGCGGCGCTGCTCGGGATTGAGCGCGTCCAGATAGGTTGCGTTGGCAAGATCAGGCACGAATCACCCCCCGCTCGACGCTAACAGACATCGCCACGATTGGGGCCAATGTGGCAGCCTGGAGCGAAGAAATTGCATTGACATTGGCGCAGCAGATTGCACAACCGCGCCATGGGTGATCCGTCCAAATCCGATACGCCGCTCAAGGCGACATTCAAGGTGAGGCTGAACGGCGAGACGGTGACGCTTGCGACGGTCGGCCAGGCCTATCGCTTCATCACCAATCTCAACTCCGTCGAATGGATGGAATTCCGCTCGCTGCACGATGATGCCGTTGTGGCACTCGAGAAGGCGGCCGGCAACGCAATGCTGACGGTGCAGGCGACCAACGCGCTGCGCGCGCTGTTCGTCCGCGCCAGGATGCTCTGAATAGATCCACAAAAGAGACGGGCCGCCTCGGCCCTCCGCGGCGGCCCCAGATGGCGGCCGAAGCACGATCAGCCTCAGGCCGTGGTGTGTACCGCCGTTACCTTGTTTGCGGCCATAACGGAAATGCCCTTACGAAATGGCGATCGATTCGGCTGTAGCAGCGACACCACAGTCAGAGACCGGTGTCGTCGACGAGCCGGTCATACACAAGCGCCGACCGGAGATTCACGGTCGCGGTTCTCAGGTAGCGCGGCTCGCGCATCGCGTTGTTGAACATCATGATCACCATCTTCCAATGCGGGCGCTCGCGTTGGTCCGAATGCAGCTTGGACAGGTAATCCGCGGCGTCGCCGACGGTCTCCAACATCCGCCCGTTGTTCAACGCGATCGGGAACGCGAGCGGTGATCGCTTCTCAAGTTCCAGCACGCGAGGCTCTCCGGGCAGGCGGCAACAACGCGAACAGCTCTAGCTGCGTCGCCGGGTGCCGTCGAGGGCAGACGTCTCAGAAGGAGTCGGCCAACGCGATCTCCGCCTTCAGGGCATTGATGCGCCGCTCGGCTTCCTCGCGTGTCAGATCTCTCGTGTACTGCTTCGGCTGGTAGGCCTCCTCGGCGAGGCTTTTCAACCGGACCGCCTGAGCGCGGGTCATCTGCGTGCCGACGCGCTCTGCGACCCCACCAAATCTCAGTGCTGCCATGCCCATATTTCCACCTCGTTGGCCATCTCGTGACTTGACAATATGTTCTATTTTTGTTCCAACAAGCCATGGACAACAAGATTAATGAAATCCGCCGCAAGATCAGCGCTTTGCGCACTGAAATGACTCTGGTCGAAGCCGCGATCCGGGAGCAGATCAATCATGATCTCGATTGCAGTGAGGCGTCGTACCGGCTGATGGCAATGCGGGCCGAGGTGGCCGAGTTGATCAGCCGTTGGAAAGCCGCCGGCGGCGGCGATCATCTCCCAACTGTTCGCGAACGCTTGAGCCGGAGCCACGGAGATCGCCCCGCAGTGAAGACGAAGCTCGACAAGCGTAAATCTGGACCTGGCCATCTCGTCCGGGCTTGATCTGCGACGACACGAGGGCCGCATCGGCCCTGCCGACCCGAAAGAAGCTTCGGGCGGGAACTGACGTGCGGGATCGGCATTTTCTCGTTGATGAGGGATGCCGTTGCATTGTCCAGCGCAATGATCGCCGATCCGACCGCGCCACCGCGGACATCGATGAATGACGATCGCAGTCCGCTCTTGACGCTGATTTCCTGCGTCGCCTGCAACAAGACCATGCGGCTCGAGACCAGCTATCCCGACAGTCGGGGCAAGGACATTCTCCAGTATCGCTGCAGCAGATGCGGCAGGATCGAGCGGATACGACTGGTCCGGCGGACCTGGCCGCCTCGCTAGCCGTCAGCGTCGCAGGCAGGAAAAGTTCCCGGCCCAAGGAACTTTATTTTCCCGTTGCGATTAACAGACTTGGTTCGTTGTCTCCACAAGCCCGGTCATCACAGTTTTCTCGCTTGATTAGATTGCAGGCTCTCATTCTTATGGTCCCGCTGGGCCGCGCGAATCTTCGAATTTGCAACCAGCGTGCAGGGGAAATTCCATGACCGACCTCGGTTCCGCTTCGCGCCCCCGTACCGAAGGTCGCCGCGCCAAATCAGAGATCGAGTCGTCGCAGGATCTGCTGCAGTCGCTACAGGCGATGCGTGCCGGCGATTTTTCCGTTCGGATGCGCGGCGATTATCTCGGTATCGAGGGCAAGATCGCCGACGCCTTTAACGAAATTGCGGCCGCCAACGAGCGGATGGCGCAGCAGCTCGCACGCGTCGGTCAAGTCGTCGGCCGCGAGGGACAGACCCGCCAGCGCGTCAATTTCGGGCTCGCCAGCGGCGCCTGGGCCGACATGGAGGGCTCGGTCAACAGCCTGATCGACGATCTGCTGTGGCCGACCCGGGAGGTGACGCGTGCGGTGGCCGCGGTGGCGCAGGGCGATCTGCTGCAAAGGGTACAGCTCGACGTCGAGGGCAGGCCGCTGCGGGGTGAATTTCTGCAGTCGGCAAACATCGTCAACACGATGATCAAGCAGCTCTCGGTGTTTACCTCCGAGGTCACCCGCGTGGCGCGCGAGGTCGGCACCGAGGGCAAGCTCGGCGGCCAGGCCCAGGTGCCGGAGGTGACCGGGGTCTGGAAAGACCTGACCGAGAGCGTCAACTCGATGGCCAACAATCTGACCGGCCAGGTCCGCAACATCGCCGAAGTGACGATCGCGGTTGCCAATGGCGACCTGTCCAAAAAGATCACCGTCGACGTCCGTGGCGAAATCCTGCAGCTTAAGGAGGCCATCAACACGATGGTCGATCAGCTCCGCTCCTTCGCTTCCGAAGTGACGCGGGTGGCGCGCGAGGTCGGCACCGACGGCAAGCTCGGCGGCCAGGCGATCGTGCCCGGTGTCGCCGGCACCTGGAAGGACTTGACCGACTCCGTCAACGCGATGTGCGGCAACCTGACCGCCCAGGTGCGTAACATTGCCAACGTGACCACCGCGGTGGCGCGCGGCGACCTCTCGCGCAAGATCACGGTCGACGTCAGCGGCGAGATTCTGGAGCTCAAGGATACCATCAACACGATGGTGGACCAGCTCAACTCCTTCGCCTCCGAAGTGACGCGCGTCGCGCGCGAGGTCGGCACCGAGGGCAAGCTCGGTGGCCAGGCCCAGGTGCCGGGCGTCGCAGGCACGTGGAAGGACTTGACCGACAACGTCAACTTCATGGCGTCGAACCTGACCGCGCAGGTTCGCAACATCGCCGATGTCGCGACCGCGATCGCGGGCGGCGATCTTTCGAAGAAGATCACGGTGAACGTGTCGGGTGAAATCCTTCAGCTAAAGGAAACGCTCAACACGATGGTCGACCAGCTCAATGCCTTCGCCTCCGAGGTGACGCGCGTCGCGCGCGAGGTCGGCACGGAAGGTAAGCTAGGTGGCCAGGCCGAGGTGCGCGGCGTGGCCGGCACATGGAAGGACCTGACCGAGAGCGTCAATTCGATGGCGTCGAACCTGACCGCGCAGGTCCGCAACATCGCCGCGGTGACGACCGCGGTCGCCGGCGGCGACCTGTCCAAGAAGATCACGGTGGACGTCCGCGGCGAAATCCTCGAGCTGAAGGACACCATCAACACCATGGTGGACCAGCTCAACGCCTTCGCCGGCGAAGTGACGCGCGTGGCGCGCGAGGTCGGCACCGAAGGCAAGCTCGGCGGTCAGGCCGAGGTGCGAGGCGTTGCCGGCACCTGGAAGGATTTGACCGATAGCGTCAACTCGATGGCGTCGAACCTGACCGCCCAGGTCCGCAACATCGCGGAGGTCGCGACCGCGGTGGCGAAGGGCAACCTGTCGAAGAAGATCACCGTGAACGTGTCGGGCGAGATCCTGCAGCTTAAGGAAACGCTCAACACGATGGTCGATCAGCTCAACGCGTTTGCGGGTGAGGTGACGCGCGTCGCCCGCGAGGTCGGCACTGACGGCAAGCTCGGCGGCCAGGCCGAGGTGCCCGGCGTCGCCGGCACCTGGAAGGACCTGACCGACAGCGTCAATTCGATGGCCGGCAATCTGACGGCACAGGTCCGCAACATCGCGGAGGTCGCGACCGCGATCGCCGGCGGCGACCTGTCGCGCAAGATCACGGTCGACGTGCGCGGCGAGATCCTCCAGCTCAAGGAAACGCTGAACACCATGGTCGACCAGCTCAACCGCTTCGCCGGCGAGGTGACGCGTGTGGCGCGCGAGGTCGGCACCGACGGCAGCCTGGGCGGCCAGGCCAACGTGCCAGGCGTTGCCGGCACCTGGAAGGATCTGACCGACAGCGTCAACTCGATGGCCGGCAATCTCACCGCGCAGGTCCGCAATATCGCTGAAGTGACCACGGCGGTTGCGCGCGGCGACCTGTCGCGCAAGATCACGGTCGACGTGAAGGGTGAAATTCTCGAGCTGAAGAACACCATCAACACGATGGTGGACCAGCTCAACGCATTCGCCGGAGAGGTGACGCGCGTCGCCCGCGAAGTCGGCACCGAAGGCAAGCTCGGCGGTCAGGCCGAGGTGCCCGGTGTCGCCGGCACCTGGAAGGACCTCACCGACAACGTCAACTTCATGGCGTCGAACCTGACCGCGCAGGTCCGCAACATCGCGGAGGTTGCGACTGCGATCGCCGGCGGCGACCTGTCGAAGAAGATCACCGTGGACGTGCGCGGCGAGATCCTGCTGCTCAAGGACACCCTGAACACGATGGTCGAACAGCTACGCTCATTCGCGGCCGAAGTGACGCGCGTCGCGCGCGAGGTCGGCACCGAGGGGCGGCTCGGCGGTCAGGCCGTTGTGCCTGGCGTCGGCGGCACCTGGAAGGATCTGACCGACAACGTCAACCTGTTGGCGGCGAACCTGACTACCCAGGTCCGCAACATCGCCGAAGTCACCACGGCGGTTGCGCGCGGTGACCTGTCGCGCAAGATCACGGTCGACGTGAAGGGCGAAATCCTCGAGCTGAAAAACACCATCAATACGATGGTGGACCAGCTCAACGCTTTTGCCGGCGAGGTGACGCGCGTGGCGCGCGAGGTCGGCACCGAAGGCAAGCTCGGCGGCCAGGCCGAGGTGCGCGGCGTGGCCGGTACCTGGAAGGACCTCACCGACACCGTCAACGTCATGGCGGCCAACCTGACGGAGCAGGTCCGCGGCATCGTCAAGGTGGTGACCGCGGTCGCCGACGGCGACCTGAAACAGAACCTGACGGTGAAATCGAAGGGTGAGGTGGCCGCGCTTGCCGACACCATCAACAACATGACGGAGACGCTCGCGACGTTCGCCGAACAGGTCACCAGCGTGGCACGCGAGGTGGGCGTCGAGGGACGGCTGGGTGGTCAGGCCAACGTGCCCGGCGCGGCCGGGACCTGGAAGGATCTGACCGGCAACGTCAACCTGCTCGCGGCCAATCTGACATCCCAGGTGCGCGCGATCGCGGAAGTGGCGACCGCCGTGACCAAGGGCGACCTGACCCGTTCGATCCAGGTCGATGTGCGCGGCGAGGTGGCCGAGCTGAAGGACAACATCAACACGATGATCGGCAACCTCCGCCTGACCACGGAGCGCAACACCGAGCAGGACTGGCTGAAGACCAACCTGGCGCGCTTCACCAACATGCTGCAGGGCCAGCGCGATCTCGCGACCGTCGGTCGCCTGCTGCTGACCGAGCTGGCACCGCTGATCAATGCGCATATGGGCGTGATCTACCAGGTCGACAGTCCCGAAAACCCGCAGCTCCGCCTCCTGTCGGCCTACGCCAGCGACAGCAGCAATCCGCACCCGCAGATCATCCAGTTCGGCGAGGGATTGATCGGTCAATGCGCTCTCGACAAGCGCCAGCGCCTTGTGTCGGAAATTCCCGGCGACGCGGTGCCGGTCAATTCCGCCCTGATGCGGATCATGCCGCGGAACCTGGTCGTATTCCCGGTGCTGTTCGAGAACCAGGTCAAGGCCGTGATCGAGCTGTCCTCGATCTCGTCCTTCACCACATCGCAGATCACCTTCCTCGAGCAATTGACCGACAGCATCGGCATCGTGCTCAACAGTATCGAGGCGACGATGCAGACCGAGGCGCTGCTCAAGCAGTCGCAGCAGCTCGCGGCCGAGCTTCAGACCCAGCAGAGGGAGTTGCAGCAGACCAACGATCAGCTCGAGCAGAAGGCTCAGCAACTCGCCGAGCGCAACGTCGACGTCGAGCGCAAGAACCAGGAGATCGAGCAGGCGCGGCGCGCGCTGGAAGAGAAGGCGACGGAGCTGTCGCTGACCTCGAAGTATAAGTCCGAATTCCTTGCGAACATGTCGCACGAGCTGCGAACGCCCCTGAACTCGATTCTGATCCTCGGCCAGCAACTCACCGAAAACCCCGACGGCAATCTGACCGGCAAGCAGGTCGAATTCGCCCGCACCATTCATGGTGCCGGCACCGATCTGCTGAACCTGATCAGCGACATCCTCGACCTCTCCAAGATCGAGTCCGGCACCGTGACCGTCGACGCCGAGGAAATTCTCACGTCGAGCCTGCTCGATACTGTCGGGCGGCCGTTCCGGCACGAGGCGGAGAACCGGCATCTCACCTTCAGCATCGACGTCGACAGCAACCTTGCGCGCAGCATGGTGACTGACTCCAAGCGGTTGCAGCAGGTGCTCAAGAACCTGCTCTCGAACGCGTTCAAGTTCACCGCGGAAGGCGGGGTGAGCCTGACCGTGTCGGCCGCTCTCGGCGGTTGGAGCGCCGAACATCCGATCCTGAATACGGCGCCCGCGGTGGTCGCGTTCGAGGTGTCCGATACGGGAATCGGCATTCCCCAGGACAAGCAGAAGTTGATCTTCGAAGCATTCCAGCAGGCCGATGCGGGCACCAGCCGCAAATACGGCGGCACCGGCCTTGGCCTCGCCATCAGCCGCGAGCTCGCAAGCCTGCTCGGCGGCGAGATTCATTTGCGCAGCGCGCCGGGCAAGGGCTCGACTTTCACGCTCTATCTGCCGCTGAAATATTCGGGGCCGAGCATAGCGCTTCGACCGCAGGCACAGGCCGCGCTGATGCCATCCGCGCCGGCACCGTCGCTGCAGGCCTCGTCTGCGCAGGAGCGCGCGATCGAGCCGCTGCCGGACGATCGGCTCAATCTCGAAGCCGGCGATACGATCCTTCTGATCGTCGAGGACGACCCGCACTATGCACGGGTGCTGATCGACCTGGCCCGGGACAAGGGCTTCAAGGTTCTGGTGGCGAGCCGCGGCGCCGAGGCGCTCGACCTTGCCAAGCAGTATCAGCCGGCCGCCGTCTCGCTCGACGTGTTCCTGCCGGACATGCTCGGCTGGACCGTGCTGAGCCAGCTCAAGCACAATCCGCTGACCCGGCACATTCCGGTGCAGATCATCACCCTCGATGAGGATCGGCAGCATGCGCTGGCCCGCGGGGCCTTCTCATTCGTCAACAAGCCGACCACCACCGAAGGCGTCAGCGCGGCGCTCTCTCAGATCAAGGAATACGCCAAGCCGCGGCGCAAGCGCTTGCTGATCGTCGAAGACAACGCTGCGGAACAGCTCAGCATCAGGGAATTGCTCGGGCACGAAGACATCGAGATCGTGACCAGCGAAACTGGAGCAGGGGCGTTGTCGACGTTGCGGGAGAATCCGTGTGACTGCGTCGTGCTCGACCTGCGCCTGCCCGACATGAGCGGTTTTGAGGTGCTCGACCAGATCCGCAAGGACGACAGGCTTTCGAACGTTCCGGTCGTGGTGTTCACGGGACGGGAACTGTCAGCCGAGGAGGACGCGGAACTTCACACGATGGCGCGAAGCATCGTCGTCAAGGGCGTGGAATCGCCTGAACGTCTGCTCGATGAAACGTCACTGTTCCTGCACCGTGTGATCACGGAATTGCCCGCGGCTAAACAGAAGATGCTCGAAAAGCTCAATAGCTCCGATGAGGATCTTATTGGCAAGACGGCGCTGCTGGTCGACGATGACGCCCGCAACATCTTCGCCCTTTCCAGCGTGCTTGAGCGGCGCGGTATGAAAGTGCTGACTGCGACAACAGGTCACGAGGCAATCTCGCTGGTCGAGTCGAATCCGAAGATCGCGATCGTGCTCATGGACATCATGATGCCGCAGATGGACGGTTACCAGACCATCGGTGCGATCAGACAAAACTCCGCCTTCGCGCGGCTGCCGATCATAGCGCTGACGGCGAAGGCGATGAAGGGCGACCGCGAGAAATGCCTGGAGGCAGGCGCGTCCGACTATCTGGCAAAGCCCGTCAATACCGAACAACTGCTGCTCGCGATCCGCATGTGGCTGCACCGCTGATCGGCGCTCGAAAATGATGGACCAAGAAAAGGTAAACATTCTTCTGGTCGATGATCAGCCGGCGAAGCTGCTGGCCTACGAGGTCATTCTGAAGGAGCTTGGCGAGAATCTGGTTGCGGTATCGTCGGGCCGCGAGGCGCTTGAATTCCTGCTCAAGAACGAGGTCGCGGTCATCCTTGTCGACGTCTGCATGCCCGAGCTCGACGGCTTCGAGCTCGCAGCGATGATCCGCGATCATCCGCGCTTCCAGAAGACGGCGATGATCTTCATCTCGGCTATCCAGGTCAGCGATTTCGACCGGCTCCGCGGCTACGAAATGGGCGCCGTCGACTACGTGCCGGTGCCTGTCGTACCGGAGGTGTTGCGCGCAAAGATCCGCGTGTTCGCCGAGCTCTACCGTAAGACGCGGCAGCTTGAGCGGCTCAATGCTGAGCTCGAGGACCGGGTGCGCGCGCGGACCGCCGAGCTCGAGCAATCGACCGCGCGGCTGGTCGAAAGCGAGCAACGCCGCAGCATGGCGATTGCCGCGGGCAAGATGGGGTCGTGGGACTGGGATTGGGTCAACGGCGACTGGATGTGGGATGAGGGCCAGTACAAGATCTTCGGCGTCGATCCGAAATCCTTTGAGCTCACCTCGGAGAATATCCAGGGACTGTTTCACCCCGAGGACGTCGACGAACTTCGGCAAGCGTGGGAAGGCTTCGGCAAGGGGCAAACCTCATATGAAGCCGAATTTCGTGTCCTGCGGCCGGACGGCGAAGTCCGCTGGTGCGTCGGCACCGCAGCGGCCACCAGCGATCGGCATGGTCGCGTGGTACGGGTCAGCGGAGTTACGGTCGACATCACCGACCGCAAGCGTGCCGAGGAGCGTCAGAGTCTGCTGACGCGTGAGGTCGATCACCGCGCCAAGAATGCGCTGGCGCTGGCGCAATCGATCGTCCGGCTGACGCGCGCGCAGAATGTGAGCGCCTACGTGCGGGCGGTTGAGGGACGCATCACCGCACTCGCGCGGGTTCACACGGTGCTGTCGCTGTCGAGCTGGCAAGGAGCGGAGATCCGGCGGCTGGTGACTGAGGAGATCGCGCCCTATTCCGAAGCCGGGCAGATCCAGATCGAGGGCGGCGAGGTGCAGTTGCAGCCTGCGACGGCGCAAACGCTGGCGCTGGCATTGCACGAACTCGTCACCAATTCCGCCAAGTATGGCAGCCTGTCTGTATTGTTGGGCCGGCTCGCGATCACCTGGGAAGTACAGGACGACACGCTGATCCTGGCGTGGGTGGAATCCGGCGGCCCCAAGGTGACCAAACCGAAGCAGAAGGGGTTCGGAACCCGCAGCGTGATCGCCAGTATCGAGACCCAGCTCGGCGGCCGGGCCGATTTCGACTGGCGGGCAGAGGGGCTCATTTGTCGCCTGACCGTTCCACTGCGATCGGTCTTCTCGCCGGAATCCCAGGCTTTCCGCGAAATGTCGGACCAGGATCGCAAACCAGCCGTCCAGTCACAGGTCGGACAAACAATATCCGTGCGATTGTGAGGTGAGGTGCCCGTACCTTCAACTGGACGTCGGTAGCGGGCGCGATAGCGGCGTGCGTCGGACGAGGGCAGCGGCGCGTTAGAGCACGCACGCATAGCGGCGCGCTCGGCGGCTAGCCTTGTCCGTCCTTGAGACCGAATTGCTCGTAGATGGTCAGCGGATCGGTGTCAGGAAATAGCCTGCACTTGGCCTGCGCGAGGTGCAGGGTAACGGCACCAGGTTCACACTTGGCGGTCAGAAGCTTCCGAACGTCCTCCATATGTGCACGCGGCTGATGCTTGGACGGAAGCTGCTCGAGCGCGACAAGCGCTGTGGCCAGGGCCTCGGTAACCACCCAATCGTCGTGTCCGGTAATTCCTTTCCGCGGCATCGCCACACCTCCCGTGCACCGGCGCGACATTCTAACGCAAGGCGGGTGGGGGCTGTCATCAGCCAACATGGTCCGGCCTGCGGGAATTGTGGTTCGAGCGATGCTGCCGCGAGAAGCCGCAGGGAACCCGCTATGGCCAAGCACCAAGGCCATGACTAGAACGGCAGGTGAGGCCAAACCCATTCAGCTCAGCCACCGAATGTTCGAGCCCTACCTCTCAGAATGGAGCCTCGTCCCGGACGGCAGCCCCATGATGACCCCCGCGGCGCGGCTGCTGCCCGTGAGGTTGCGGGGCGAACCCGCGATGCTCAAGCTCACGACGGAAAGGGACGAACGGCTCGGGGCCGCGGTGATGGAGTGGTGGGGAGGAGAGGGCGCAGCACGCCTCCTTGCCCGCGGCAGCGACGCGCTGTTGATGGAGCGGGCGACCGGACCGGCGTCCCTCAGCGAGATGGCGCGAACTGGACGGCAGGTCGGATGTGACGCCGCTCGTGCACTGGTTTCGCGAGCTGGAGCTCGCCGCCTGTTGTCCTGGATTGTCGCTTGGACCGGCCTGTCGCCGGCCCGGTTTCTGGGAGACGGCGATCCGCTCGCCGAGATCGCCCCGCAAATCGCAAAGCTCGCCGCAGCCGAGCTCGACCGGATGGCCTAAGGGCGAGCCGCGACTACGCTGCGACGGCACTCGTTCCAGTCAGCGACACGCTCAAAATGCGCCATGTCGATATGTCGAAGAAGTAGGCAGTCTTGATACGCGCGGAGGCGGGATCCGGTGCCTGGATCACCGTGTGGAATTGCCGCGTCCCATCGCTCAGCGAAATCCGGAATGTCTGCATGGGCCAAACCTCCACCACCGAATGCTGTGGCAGGAAGGGTTAACGTCAGGTTGCACGCGCTCGCTGGCGCCTGCATTCATCTCCGGACGGTCGAGCCATCCGCGGGCCAATGGCGGCAAACGCGCTGCGACGACATGCGTTGTACGCGTTGGAATCACGTAGGATGGGATATGGCGGAAGGGGTGGGATTCGAACCCACGGTACCCTTGCGGGCACGCCGGTTTTCAAGACCGGTGCCTTAAACCACTCGGCCACCCTTCCATTCGCGGATGCGAGCGGCATAGCAAAGTGATGCGGGTCGGGAAAGGGGTTAGGGCAGCCCCTAGGAAATGCGCTTGGGCGCCGAATGGTTGATGGGCTTGATGCTTCAGTTCAGCGCGAAAGCCAGCAGGCTCGAGCACAGCAAGACTAGGCTTGCCGCAGTCAGCGTCAGAAACCCGTCGGAGACCAAATCGTGATTACGCATGATACACCTGCCTGTGACCCGATGCTCATCCGAATTGATTAAAGCTTTCCGAACCGTCGCTCCTGGAAAGAGGTGATGCGTCTTTCCGCTCCAACGGACCATCAGGCCCGATACCGATAGCCTTCCACGGCATGAGCCAAGAAGATCGCTGCACTCACCAAGGCCATAACCGCCGTAACCGTCTCGATCATCGCAAACTTCCTTTGCGCCCCACACGCGAGAGAGAACGATTGCAACCTTGCACAGTCAAAAAGATTCAATTGTTGGAATCGAAGATCGGACCGGACTGATGATTTGCTGCAACAGTGTGTCTGATACCGGGACAGCCGAGCGTGTTGGGCTCATCCGCAGCTCCGTAGATCCACGGATGGGCGCACAACCAATCGTTCACCACAGGGTGGCTCTCCCCATTTCCGCCTTGTTCCGGTTGCGATATCTTCACCATCCGGTGCGGAGGTGGGCCGCATCGTGACAATGGGGACTCCGACCTCTCGCAGTAGGTGCGGGTCCGGCAAAATGGTACTTGGGGCAGATGGGGATCACACGGCCAGATTCGATTGTCCGGACGGCGCGCAGCGCTGTTGCGGTGGCAGCGTGCCTCGTCCTTGCCAACTGCGCGGCGTCGAACAAATTCGCAAGCCGCATTGATCCCAGATACGGCGTATCATCGAGCCCGCGTGTCGTGGCGTTCGGTGAGCCCGTGCCGAAAGGCGGCGGCACCTACCGCGTCGGCAAGCCCTATGTCGTCGCCGGCCGCACCTATGTGCCCGAGGAGAATGTCAACTACCGCGCCGAGGGCATCGCGTCCTGGTATGGCGATGACTTCCATGGCCGCCTGACCGCCAATGGCGAGGTATTCGATATGGCGTCGCTGACGGCGGCGCATCCAACCCTGCCGATGCCGTGCTACGCCCGCGTCACCAATCTGAGCAACGGCAGATCGCTCATCGTTCGCGTCAATGACCGGGGCCCATATCACGGCAATCGCCTCATAGACGTCTCGAACAAGGCCGCCGAACTCCTTGAATTCAAAGGAAACGGCACGGCTCGTGTCCGCGTTGAATATGTCGGCCGCGCGCCGCTCGAAGGGTCGGATGACCGGCAACTGATCGCGACCTTGCGCACGGGAACGCCAGCCCCGGCACCGTCGCTGGTGCGGGTCGCTTCGGCACGGTCGTTCGTGCCTGACATGTCGTCCTCGGCCGGCCGCGTCCGCGGCGATGTCCCGCTGCCGGAAGGGCGACCCTACAGCCTCGGCAACACCTCGGCCGACTACGCGTCGACCAGCGCCACCTCTGAAATCTCAGGCTCGAGCCGCTCGCGCGGCCGCACTCTGAACAATCCGCGGGAAGTGTCCTATGAGGCCGATGCCCGCTATGCCGCGAGCCCGGCACCGTCCTATGTGCCGATCGACGCGCGCGGCCCGGCCGAAGTGCTGAGCGGGCGCGGTCTCTACTGAATCAAGCACTTCGCCGGATTATCTGAGAAACGCAATCAGCGCCTGATTGACTTCGTCGGGCCGCTCCTGCTGGATCCAGTGACCGGCCCCCTCGATAATGAGCTTCTGCTTCAGGTTCGGCAGCACGCGCTCCATGTCGGCGACCCGTTTGGCGCCGATCAGCCCGGTGATCACCGAATCGTTCGAGCCGGCAATGAACAGCGACGGCTGACGGATCTGCGCATCCTGCCAGGGCGCGGTCAGTTCCCAGTTGCGGTCGAGATTGCGGTACCAGTTCAGCCCGCCGCGGAAGCCAGAGACAGCGTAGCTGGCCGCGAATTCCGCGATGTCGGCCTCGGTGAGCCAATTCGGCAGCGGCTTCCCGGACGGCAGCTTGCCCAGGAATCCCTTGGCCTCGTCGACGAACATCGAATCGGGGTCGGACACGCCGCGCCCGAGGATCTGGCGCATGGTGTGGGCGATGTCGCGCTCGAATTCGGCCTCTGCCACGCCGGGCGGCTGGAAGTACTGCCAATAGAAGTTTGTGATGCCGCTCTGGCACAGAGTCTCGAGTGGTCGGCCCCGCCCTCGGAACGGGGGCGGGACGCTGAGGCCGGCGACTTTGCTGAAGATGTCCGGCCGAAACAATGCCGCATGCCAGGCCACCGGTGCACCCCAGTCGTGGCCGATGATCATGGCCTGCTTCTCGCCGAGGGCGGCAACCAGTGCGACCATGTCGCCAACGGTATCGAAGATCGTATAGGCATCGATATCGGCCGGCGCGCTGGTCCGGCCGAAGCCGCGCATGTCAGGGGCGGCGACCCGGAAGCCGGCAGCAGCCAGAGCCTCGATCTGGTGCCGCCAGGAGTAGGACAGTTCCGGCCAGCCGTGGCAGAGCACGACGAGCGGACCTTGTCCCGCTTCGCGCACAAACATGTCGATACCGTTGGCGGAAATGATGTGGGAGGACTGCATCGCGTTTCCGCCTCGTTTGCCGGTTGTGGGTGCGGTGAACTGGTTCCAACGATAGGCAGGTTCACCGCGAGCGGCAATCCGGCCGACCGTGCACAGGCGCGAAAACCTCAGTTGTTTGCGGTACTTCCAATTGTTAGAACGCAGTCTTTCAGGATATCGCCGATGGCAACCGAGACCGCAGTTCCCCGCACCTTCGCCGCTCGAGGCTGGCGCGCCCTGGTTGCCGCGCTCGTCGTGCTCGGCATCGGCTGCGGTGGGGTGGTCTATGCCGCCAACAACAGCGTGCAGGGCGCCAAGAAGGAGGAAGGCGGTTTCGATGGCGATGCGCCGACCGCGATCCTGATCGAGGCCTCCAGCGGCAGCGTCCTGTTTGAAAAGAACGCCGACGAACTGCGCGCGCCGTCCAGCATGATGAAGTTGATGACCGCCGAGGTGGTGTTCAACGCCCTCGAGAAGGGGGATATCAAGCTCACCGACGAGTACCGGATCAGCGAATACGCCTGGCGGCATGGTGGAGCGCCGTCGGGCACCTCCACGATGTTCGCCGCGATCAACAGCAAGGTCTCCGTCGACGACCTCCTGCACGGGGCGATCATCCAGAGCGGCAACGACGCCTGTATCGCGCTGGCCGAAGGCATTGCCGGCAACGAGCACATCTTCGCCGCCGACTTCATGACCAAGCGGGCGCGCGAGCTCGGCATGACCAAGTCGACCTTCGCCAATTCCAACGGGTTGCCCGACCCCGGCAACAAGATGACGGTGCGGGAGCTCGCGATGCTGGCGCGCCACATCATCCTGACCTATCCCGACAGGTACAAGTTGTTCGGCGAAAAGGAGTTCACCTGGAACAAGATCCGCCAGCAGAACCGCAATCCGCTGCTCAACGCGTTGCCCGGTGCGGACGGTCTGAAGACCGGCTACACCAAGGAAGGCGGCTACGGCATGGTCGGATCGGCGGTGCAGAACGACACCCGGCTGATCGTGGTGGTGAACGGTCTTGAGGATTCGGAAGACCGCGCCACCGAAGCCAAGAAGATGCTCGAATGGGGTTTCCGTAACTTCGAGACGCGGACATTGATCGCGGCCAACCAGACTGTCGGTTACGCGCGAGTGTTCGGCGGCGCCACCCGATCGGTCAAGCTCACCAGCCCCGATCCGATCAAGGTGATGGTGTCGAAGAACGGCAACGACAAGCTGATGGCCCGCATCGTCTATAGCGGTCCGGTCAAGGCGCCGATCGAAGCCGGCCAGAAGATCGGTGTCGTCAGAGTGTGGCGTGGCGGCAATGTCGCGATGGAAGCACCGCTCTTTGCCGCGGATGCGGTTGGCACGGGATCGACCATGCGCCGTGCGCTCGATGGCGCCCAGGAGCTCGTCATCGGCATGTTCCGCGCCGGCGTCGAGAAGCTCTGACATGGTTGAAGTCGCGCTCAAACGGCCCAGCTTGCGCGGTCGCTTCATCACCTTTGAGGGCGGTGAAGGATCCGGAAAATCGACGCAGATCCGCAGGCTCGCCGAACGGCTCGATGGCGCCAAGCTGCGCGCCATCGTCACCCGGGAGCCCGGTGGCTCGCCGGGGGCAGAGATCATCCGCCACCTCGTGCTGTCGGGGATGGGCAAGCTGCTTGGGCCGGATGCCGAGACGCTGCTGTTCGCCGCCGCTCGCGACGACCATGTCCGCACAGTGATCCTGCCGGCGCTGAACCAGGGCGTCTGGGTGCTGTGCGACCGCTTCTTCGATTCAACGCGCGTCTATCAGGGCCAGCTTGGGCAGGTGCTGCCCGGCCTCGTCAACGCCATGCAGCGTGTCACGATCGGCGATCTCAAGCCCGATCTGACCTTCATCCTGGACGTGCCGGTCGAGATCGGCCTGCAACGCGCCGCCGCTCGCCGCGGAAACGCCGTGGCTGATCGTTTCGAAGCCGAGGATGTTCAGTTCCACGAAAATCTGCGTGAGGGGTACCGGAAGATCGCAGCGGAGGATCCGCAGCGCTGCGTCTTGATCGATGCCACGGGCGATCCTGATACGGTCGCGGCCAAGATATGGACCGCACTGCGCGAGCGTTTGTTCGCGGCGGCGACGGCAGCCGGTCCCGCATGAGCGCGCGCAAGACCGAGCAGGAGATCGCGGTCCGGCATCCGCGCGAGACGTCCGACTTGTTCGGGCATCGCGAGGCCGAGACCGCATTGCTCGCCGCCTATCGCAGCGGACGGATTCCGCACGCCTGGATGATCGGCGGCGCGCAGGGCATCGGTAAGGCGACGCTGGCCTACCGCATGGCACGGTTCGTCCTGGCGTTCCGCAATCCGACGGCCTCCCAGGTGCAGCAGGCGCCGTCGCTGCGCCTCGATCCGGCGGACCCGGTGGCTCGCCAGGTCACCGCCGGCGCGCATGGTGGACTCCTGGTGCTGGAGCGGGGCCTCAATGACCGCGGCGTGATGCGGACGGTGATCACGGTCGACGAGACGCGCGAGACGATTTCGTTCTTCGGATCGACCGCCGCGGTCGATGGCTGGCGCGTCTGCATCGTCGACACTGTCGATGAGCTTAATCCCAACGCCGCGAACGCGCTGCTCAAGGTCCTCGAGGAGCCGCCGCAGCAATCGCTGTTCTTGTTGGTCAGCCACGCGCCGTCACGGGTGCTGCCGACCATCCTGTCCCGGTGCCGCAAATTGCTGCTGCGGCCGCTCGATGCGGGTGACGTTGTGCGCGCCGCGGCGGCGGCAACGGATATTGCCGCTGACGATCCCGCCCTGGTCGAGGCTTCCGCGGCCTCGGAGGGGAGTGTGGGGAGGGCGCTGTCGCTGCTTGGCGGCGACGCGCTCAAGCTACAGCAGCGCACGGCTGCGCTGCTGGCGACGCTTCCCAGGGTTGATCCCCGTGAATTGCATGCGCTTGGCGAGGCACTCGGCACAAGCGACCGCGCCGCGCTCGCCGCCTTCATCGACGGGATCGATCGTTGGATGAGCGAGCGCATGCGAACCGGCGATGCCAATGCCAATCTGCCGCGCCTTGCACGGCTCGCGGAGGTATGGGAAAAGATCGTCCGCGCTGCGCGCGACACCGAGGCCTATAATCTGGAGCGCAAGCCGCTGGTTTTCTCGGTGTTTTCGATGCTTGCGGACGCAACCCGATAGACGCTTCGTCTGACAACACTCCCGACAATTTGCTTCGACTGACAAAGGATTCCGTGGTGGCGACCGCAAAGAAGAAATCGTCCAAGAAGAACGCGAAGAAGACGAAGACGGCTTCGCCCGCCCGTGCCGCCAGGAAGCAGGGCGCGGCAAAGTCGCGCGCCGCCAAGAAGAGCGGGCGCGTCGGGAAGAAGGCTAAGAAAGCGACCAAGAAAGTCGTCAAGAAGTGGGGCGCGAAGAAGGGGGGCAAAAAGGCGGTCAGGAACGCTGCCAAGAAGGTCGCCAAAAAAGCCGTGAGAAAGGCCGCGAAGGCGGCGCCGAAGCGGCAGACTGCAAAGGGCGCCGCGCCGACGCCTGCAAAGCCTGCCACGTCGAACGCTCCCGCGCCCGGGAAGACACCAAAGGCAGGGCCAGTGCCGAAGCAACCCAAGCGGCCGGCCGTTGCTCCCGTGTCCGCTCCCGCGTCGGCACCGGCCGCCGACCGCGGCAACATCTACTACATCACAACGGCGATCGCGTATCCGAACGGCCAGCCGCATATCGGTCACGCCTATGAGGCGATCGCGACCGACGCGCTGGCGCGCTTCCAACGGCTCGACGGCAAGGACGTGTTCTTCCTCACCGGCACCGATGAGCACGGCCTGAAGATGATCCAGACGGCGCAGAATGAGGGGATGACGCCATTCGACCTCGCGACCCGGAACGCCTCCCGCTTCAAGGAAATGGACGAGCGGCTTAACGTCTCGTTCGACCGCTTCATCCGCACCTCCGAACCCGCGCACCACAAGTCGGTGCAGGCGATCTGGCGTCGCATGCAGGAGAGTGGCGACATCTATATCGACACCTATGCCGGCTGGTATTCGGTGCGCGACGAGGCCTATTACGCCGAGGAGGAGACTGTGGTCGGCGAGGACAATGTCCGCCGCGGCCCGCAGGGCACACCGGTCGAATGGGTCGAGGAGAAGAGCTATTTCTTCCGCCTCTCGGCCTATCAGGACAAGCTGCTGCAGCTCTATGAGAACCAGCCCGATTTCATCGGCCCGGACTCGCGGCGCAACGAGGTGATGAGCTTCGTGCGGGGCGGGCTGAAGGACCTTTCGATCTCACGCACCACCTTCGACTGGGGTGTCAAGGTCCCCGATGATCCCGAGCACGTGATGTATGTCTGGGTCGATGCGCTCACCAACTACATCACCGGCGTCGGCTATCCCGATGAAGCGGATGCGCACTGGCGCTATTGGCCGGCCGACGTGCACGTCATCGGCAAGGACATCATCCGCTTCCATGCCGTCTACTGGCCGGCCTTCTTGATGTCCGCGGGCATACCCTTGCAGAAGCGCGTCTACGCGCACGGCTTCCTGTTCAGCCGAGGCGAGAAGATGTCGAAGTCGGTCGGCAACGTGGTCGACCCCTTCAATCTTGCCGAGCAATATGGCGTCGACCAAGTGCGCTATTTCTTCCTGCGCGAAGTGCCGTTCGGCCAGGACGGCAACTACAACCACGAGGCCATCGTGGCGCGCATCAATGCCGACCTTGCCAACGACTTCGGCAACCTGGCGCAGCGGTCACTCTCGATGATCGCCAAGCAGCTCGGCGGCGTGCTGCCGGAGCCCGGCGCGTTCAGCGAGAATGACAAGGCGATCCTGACGCAGGCCGACGCCATGTTGGAGGCGTCGCGGACCGCCATGGCAACGCAGCAGATCCATCAATGGCTCAACACGGTCTGGGCGGTGGTTGCCGAAGCCAACCGCTATTTTGCCGGTGAGGCGCCGTGGGCGCTGGCGAAGACGGATCCTGTCAGACAGAAGACGGTGCTTTACGTCACCGCCGAAGTCGTGCGTCAGATCGCGATCATGGCGCAGGCCGTGATGCCAGCGTCCTGTGCGAAGATGCTCGACAGTCTCGGCATCGCTGCGGATGCCCGCAGCTTTGCGGCGCTGGCCGAGCGGATCAAGCCGGGTACGATCCTGCCGGCGCCAGTCGGCGTGTTTCCGCGCTACGTGGAACCGAAGACTGAGTGAGCGGTTCGCAGCGTCATGCTCGTCGACAGTCACTGCCACCTGGATTTTCCCGATTTCGCCGATGACCTCGACGCGATCGTCGGTCGCGCCGAGGCGGCCGGCATCGGCCGCGTGGTCACGATCTCGACCCGGTTGAGGCGGCTCGGCGGGCTATTGGCGATCGCCGAGCGCTTTCCCGACGTCTACTGCTCGGTCGGCACGCATCCGCATCATGCCGATGAAGAAGACGGCATTTCTGCAAGCGAGCTCGTCGAGCTCACCAGGCATCCGAAGGTCGTAGCGCTCGGCGAGGCCGGGCTCGATTACTTCTACGAGCACGGTTCGCGTGAGGCGCAGGAGCGCGGCTTCCGCGCTCATATTGCCGCGGCGCGCGCGACGGGCCTGCCGCTCGTCATCCACACCCGCGAGGCCGACGAAGATTGCGGCCGCATCCTCGAGGATGAAGTAGCGAAGGGGCCGTTCAAGGCCGTCCTGCACTGCTATACCGGCGGGCGCGAGCTCGCGATGAAGGCGATCGCCCTTGGGCTGTCGATCTCGTTCACGGGCATCCTGACCTTCAAGAAATCGGACGCGCTGCGTGCCTTGGCCGCCGAACTGCCGGCCGACCGCATCATGGTGGAGACCGACGCGCCCTATCTCGCGCCCGGCAAATTCCGCGGCAAGCGCAACGAACCGTCTTATGTCGTCGAGGTCGCGAAAGTGCTGGCGGAGACGCGCGGCGTTTCGCTCGAGGAGATTTCGCGACAGACCACCGAAAATTTCTTTCGACTGTTTTCCAAGGTGCCGGCCCCGAAGGAGACCGCATGACCGTGACGTTGACGATCCTCGGCTGCGGCTCTTCGGCCGGCGTGCCGCGGCCCGCGTTGGGTTGGGGCGCGTGCGATCCCAGCAATCCGAGAAACCGCCGTCGCCGCTGCTCACTGCTGGTCGAACGCAAGGGGGCGCACGGCATCACGCGGATCGTGGTCGACACGTCGCCCGACCTCCGCGAACAATTGATCGACGCCAATGTCGACCATATCGACGCGGTGTTCTTGACGCATGAGCACGCCGACCAGACGCACGGGATCGATGATCTCCGCTCCGTCGTGCTGCACCAGCGCCGGCGCATTCCGGTCTATTTCAACCAGTCGACCGCCAAGGATATGATGGCGCGGTTCTCGTACTGCTTCATCTCCCCGGAAGGCAGCGATTATCCGCCGATCCTGACGCGCCATGCGATCGAGGCCGGCGAAAGTCATACCACCGAAGGAAAGGGCGGCCCGGTGAAGCTCGACGCCTTCCTGGTGCACCATGGCAAGATTCCCGCGCTCGGGTTTCGTGTCGCCAATGCCGCCTACACGCCCGATCTCCACGACATTCCCGAGGAGAGCTGGCCGGCGCTGCAAAACCTCGACCTCTGGATCGTGGATGGCTTGCGCTATGCACCCCATCCCAGCCACTTCAGTGTCAGTGACGCGTTGTCGTGGATCGAGCGCTTCAAGCCGAAACGCGCCGTCATCACCAACATGCATTCCGACCTCGACTACGAGGTGCTGCGGCAGTCGCTGCCGTCCAACGTGATCCCGGCCTATGACGGCATGCGGTTGGAGCTGCAAAGGGCAGGCTGATCGCTCAGGCGTCATTGCGAGGAGCTCGCGACCAAATTGCAGAAGCAATTTTGCGCTGAAGCGACGAAGCAATCCATCGATCCGTGGGCGCGGAGGCGATGGGTTGCTTCGGGGATGCGCGACCCGTCGGCGCGCAATGAGACTCAGGCCGAGATCGCCTTAGCGGACCCGACCTCGT
The DNA here is from genome assembly GCF_045571475.1 of Bradyrhizobium sp. ORS 86. Lineage (NCBI taxonomy): Bacteria > Pseudomonadati > Pseudomonadota > Alphaproteobacteria > Hyphomicrobiales > Nitrobacteraceae > Bradyrhizobium > Bradyrhizobium sp. ORS 86. The sequence goes on from NZ_CP120699.1 coordinate 3,990,622, forward strand.
TGCGCAGCAGGAATTTCTGGATCTTGCCGGTCGAGGTCTTCGGGATCACGCCGAACACCACTGACTTGGGTGTCTTGAAGCCCGACATGTGCTCGCGGCAATAGGCGATGATCTCGGCCTCGGTCGCCTTCGCGCCCGCCTTCAGCTCGATGAAAGCGCAGGGCACTTCGCCCCACTTTGCGTCGGGCTTGGCGACGACGGCCGCGAACAGCACGGCCGGATGCTTGTAGAGGATGTCCTCGACCTCGACGGAGGAGACGTTCTCGCCGCCGGAGATGATGATGTCCTTGGAGCGGTCCTTGATGATGACGTAGCCGTGCTCGTCCAGCACACCGAGATCGCCGGTGTGAAACCAGCCGCCGGCAAAAGCTTCCTGAGTTGCCTTCTCGTTCTTCAAGTACCCCTTCATCACGATGTTGCCGCGAAACATGACCTCGCCAATGGTCTGGCCGTCGCGCGGCACCTCGCGCATCGTCTCAGGATCGAGCACCGTGACGCCTTCCTGCAGCGGATACGACACGCCCTGGCGCCGCTTCAGTTGCGCGCGCTGGTCGGCTGAAAGCCCGTCCCAGCCCGGCTGCTCTGCGCAGACCGAGGCGGGGCCATAGACCTCGGTCAGGCCGTAGACATGGGTCAGCCTGATGCCAATACGCTCGGCGCCTTCGAGCACGGCGACCGGCGGCGCCGCGCCTGCGATCAGTCCGATGACAGGCCTTGCCTTGCTGTCCGCGGGCGCGTTCGGCGCGTTGATCAGCGTGTTGTAGACGATCGGCGCGCCGCACATGTGGGTAACGCCGTGCCCGGCGATCAATTCAAATATCTTTGCCGGATCGACCTTGCGCAGGCAGACATTGACGCCAGCCGTGGCCGCGACGGTCCAGGGGAAGCACCAGCCGTTGCAGTGGAACATCGGCAGCGTCCAGAGATAAACCGGATGCTGACCGAGATTGCCGGCCAGGATGTTGCTGACGGCGTTCAGATAGGCGCCGCGATGGTGAGTCACCACGCCCTTGGGATTGCCCGTGGTGCCCGAGGTGTAGCTCAGCGCGATCGCGTCCCATTCATCGGCCGGCAGCCGTTCCCCGAAAGCAGGGTCACCGATGGCGACCGCTGCCTCGTATTCGATCTCGCCGATCCGTTTGCTGCCGGCGAAGGCCGCATCGTCGACGTCGATCACGAACGGCTTAGGGCCCTTCATCAGCGACAAGGCTTCGGCGATCACATCGGAGAATTCGGGATCGACGAGGATGATCCTGGCGCCGCCATGGTCGAGCTGGAACGCGATCGACGGCGCGTCCAGGCGGATGTTCAGCGCGTTCAGCACCGCGCCGGCCATCGGCACGGCAAAATGCAGCTCGTTCATCGCCGGGACGTTCGGCAGCATCGCCGCGACGGTGTCGCCATATCCGATGCCCTGTCCGGCCAGATAGGACGCAAACCGCTTGCAGCGCTCGTAAGTCTGCTTCCAGGTGAAGCTGCGACCTTCATAGACCGCGCTGACATGGTCGGGATAGACAGCGGCCGAGCGTGCCAGGAAACTCAGCGGTGTCAGCGGCACGTAATTGGCCGGCGTCTTGTCCAATCCGATTGAGTACTGGTTTTGAGCTCCACTCATGGCTCTGTCCAATCGCAAGGTACTTACAGGAAGCCGATCGAAATCCATGGGAAGATGGCGACAATGATCAGGCCGATCAACAGCGCCAGCATGTAACCCCAGATCGGCCGGATGCCTTCGGCCGGATCGACGCGCCCAATGGCGCAAGCGGCATAATAGCCGACGCCGAACGGCGGTGCGAACAATCCGATACCCATCGCCAGGATGATGATCATGGCGTAGTGCACCTCGTGGACGCCGACGGCGTGGGCGATCGGGAACAACAGCGGCCCAAACAGCACGATCGCCGGAATGCCCTCGAGCACGCTGCCAAGGATGACGAAGGCCAGGATCGAAACCGCGATGAAGGTCGCAGAGCCCCCGGGCAAGCCGGTCATCGATGCTGCCAGCGCCCGCGAAAAGCCCGACTGGGTCAGGCCCCAGGCCATGCCGGTGGCCGCGCCGATGATGAACAGGATCGCCCCCGACAGGCACGCCGTCTCGACCAGCATCGGCAACAGCCGCCGCCAGTTGAACTGACGGTAGATCAGAAGGCCGATTACGAAGGCATAGACGATGCCGATGGTCGACACCTCGGTCGCAGTCGCGATCCCTTCGACCACCGCATAGCGGATCACGAAGGGCAAGGCCAACGCGGGCAGGGCGAACACGAAGGCGCGCCCGATTTCGCTCGGCTTGGCGCGCTGCACGTGGCTGAGGTCCTCGCCACGGTAGCGCCACCACACCAGCGCCGAGAGAGTGATCGCGAGCACGACGCCCGGCAGCAGGCCGCCGGTGAACAGCGCCGATATCGAGACACCGGTCACCGAGCCGATGGTGATCAGCACGAGGCTCGGCGGAATGGTTTCGGTCTGCGCGCCGGTAGCGGCGAGTAGGGCGACGAGATCGCCGGGCTTGGCGCCGCGTTGCTTCATTTCCGGAAACAGCACCGGCGCCACCGCTGCCATGTCGGCGGCCTTCGATCCGGAAATGCCCGAGACCAGGTACATGGCGCCGACCAGCACATAGTGCAGGCCGCCGCGCACATGCCCGAGCAGGCTCGCCAGAAACGCGACCATGGCCCGCGCCATGCCGGTCATCTCGATCAGGAGGCCGAGGAAGACGAACAGCGGCACCGCGAGCAGGATCAGGTGGCTCATGCCCTCGTCCATCCGGCCGACCAGCACCATCAGCGGGGTCCGCGTCGTCAGCGCCAGATAGCCCAAGACGGCCATGCCGAAGGCAAAGCCGATCGGCACACCGGCGAAGACGCAGAAGCCGACCACGCCGACGAAGAAGATAATGAGGTTGAGATTGCCGAGGGGCCGTAACACGGGCTGTGCGAACCAGAACAGGGCAATCAGCGCGGCAACCGTGATCACGGCCAACAGCAGGGCCTTGACGTCACCGACGCGCGCCAGCCGGAGCAGCGCGAACAGTGCCATCAGGCCGGTGCCAATCGGCAGCGCCGCCGCGCGCCAGGTGTTGGAAATCTGCAGCGCCGGCGTGGTGATGAAGCTTTCCTCGTAGGCATATTCGTACGCCGGCCGCACGATCAGGATCAGGAAAGCCAGCGCGGCGCAGGTCGCGACGACGTCGAGATAGGCCCGCATGGCCGGCTTGGCATTGGCCACCATCACCGTCATGCGCATATGCTCGCCGCGGCGCAGCGCCACCGCCGAGCCGAGCATCGCAAGCCACAGGAACAGGATTGACGCCAGCTCGTCCGACCAGATCAGCGGCGCGTGCAGCACGTAGCGCGCGATCACGCCCGCGAACAGGATGATGACCTCGGCGACGACCAGGGTCGCCGCCGGGATCTCCACCAGAAGGCCAAGAGCAATATCGATGGAACCGAGGACGGAGCGGCGGCGAGGGGACTGCGACGCCGCCTCGCCGGCCACGGCCGGCGTCATCTCGACATGAGCCATGGCGAGCCTCCCGTTCTATTGATCAGGACAGTTTGCCGACCGACTTCTCGAGCAGCTCCCAGGCCTTCTCGCCATACTTGCCCTTCCATTCGGCGTAGAAGCCGGCGGCGCGCAGCTTGTCGCGGAATGGCGCCACGGCCGGCTGATTGAAGACGAGTCCCTTGCCGGCGAGCTCCTTCTGGACCGACGCATTGAGCTTCTCGGTGTCTTCGCGCTCCTTGACTGCTGCGGCGTTGACATGCTTGGCGACGACGGTGCGGATATCGTCCGGCAGCGCCTGCCAGGCGCGACGGTTCATCAGGAACCAGAAGCCGTCCCACATATGGTTGGTCAGCGAACAGTATTTCTGCACCTCGTACAGCTTCGCTGCCGAGATCAGCGCCAGCGGATTTTCCTGGCCCTCGACGATCTTGGTCTGGAGCGCAGAATAGACCTCGCTGAAATTGATTGAGGCGGGCGATGCGTCGAACGCCTTGAACATCGAGGTCCACAACGGCGACACCGGCACGCGGATCTTGAAGCCCTTCAGGTCATCCGGGCCGTTGATCGGCTTGGTCGACGACGTGGTCTGGCGGAAGCCGTTGTCCCAGATCTTCTCCATGACCTCGAGCCCGGCCTTGTTGATCTCGCCGCGCACATAGGCGCCGAGGTCGCCGTCCATGGCCTTCCAGACCGTCGGATAATCAGGGAATGCGAAGCCGATGCCATTGATCGAGGCCGCCGGCACCAGGGTTGCCAGGATCAAGCCGGACAGCGTGAAGAACTCGACACCGCCAGACCGCACCTGGCTCAGCATGTCGGTATCGGAACCGAGCTGGCTGTTCGGGAACACCTGCAGGTCGAACCGGCCGTTGGTCTCGGTCTTGATCGCCGCGGCCATCTCCCGGGCGCGCGCCACGAACGGATGCGATTCCGGCAGGTTGTTGGCGAACTTGTAGCTGAACTCGGCCGTCTGGGCGCGCGCAACGTACGGGGCGCCAATTCCGCCCAGAACGGCGGAAGCGGCGGAGACCTTCAGCAGCGTGCGTCGTGAAAAGCTCATCGGTTTCTCCCTCGGAGAGGCTTGTTGTTGTTCTGAGATGCCATCCTATACGGACCTGATGCCGCGGGGTCACCAGCGATCTCGGCTCAGGCCGCGCTTATTGCAGCGTCCGTACGCCGCGGCAATATCGGCTTTCAGACGAGGATCGATCACGGCGGATCGACGTGCAGCCCGCAAGGGGCGCGATGAGCTTGGCATTCGGCACGGCGCGATCTCACCAGATGCGATCCAGTGCGAGGAAGTCTCGCTAAATATCTGATCTAATTGTAGATATAAATATTCCATAATATACCTTATGCGAATTAAAGGCAGCCAATCCTCCAGTCGGTTCGACCTTGCCTGCTCTGCCGCGCAAGCCCGATCCAACAGGCTCTTGCGGCAATCGCTCACGCTCAAATCGGGATCGATCGAGACGGAACCGCGCCACTGTCCCGGCGTTGTGCGCAGGCCACGCGAGGGCTTTCGCCATGAGGTTCGAGCTCGGTCAAATTTCAACGCCTGGCGGCTTTGGCCGAGGTTCCAACTTCCTGCTCAGAGTTCTCGCATATGCCGCCTTGGCAGCTATGACTCCGGCCGCACTCGCATCCGACGCTGCGCATCATTCACCGGTCGTGCAGGAGCAGCCCTCCGCCGGAAATGACCGATCGGACCCAGGTCAGCAACCGCAACTGGATCGCGGGCCGGCCCAGCCCACTCCAGCGCAGCCGCCAACACTTTGTCAGGCACTCGCCGCGGCAGCGGCGACCAGGGCTCTGCCAGTCGATTTCTTCACCCGCCTCATCTGGCAGGAAAGTCGCTTCAAGCCGGACGCGATTAGCCCGAAAGGTGCACAGGGCATAGCTCAGTTCATGCCGACAACGGCAAGATCGAGCGGGCTTGAAAATCCATTCGATCCGCTGGAAGCAATAACGAAATCCGGTGATCTGTTGCGCAACCTGCGCAATGAATTTGGCAATCTTGGCCTTGCCGCCGCCGCCTACAACGCCGGACCTGCCCGGGTCCATGAATGGCTCGGCCGCCACCGGCCGCTTCCGCTGGAGACGCGCTCCTACGTGCGAATTATTACCGGACATAATGTCGACGAATGGGCCGAAGGCCAGTCCGGTCCAGCGAATATGCCGTCCATCATGGGGCTGCCGTGCGATACAGCCGGGATGATGTCGCTTGAACCCAAGCCGGATCCCAAACCATGGGGTGTGGAGGTCGTCGGTGCGCCGACACCAGCAAAGGCCCTTGACCGCTACCGCGAATGGCAGCCGAAATACGCCGCGATCATTGGCGACCGCGAACCTCAGGTGGTTGTACGCGGAATCTTGGGCCAGATGGGCGCAGCGCGGGTACGGGTTGGCGAGGACACCCAGTCCGGGGCCAAGCGGCTATGTGAGGCGCTGCGAGCAGCCGGGACCTACTGTGAAGCGCTGCGAAACTGAGTTGGGCCGCATCCCGAGCGCATGATCCGGCACGATGAATCCGGAGACGCGCTTGGAAGCATGGTCGCCTCAGGCAAGCGCAGATTTGACCATGTCCGCCGCCAGGCGAACTGCCGCCTGGCTCGCGCTGACTGATGCGATCCCTCGGCCCGCAATGTCGTAGGCCGTGCCGTGCGCGGGAGTGCAGATTGGAAACGGAAAACCGCCGAGCAAGGTCACGCCGCGGTCGAAGCCCATCAGCTTCATCGCGATCTGGCCCTGGTCGTGATACATCGTCAGCACCGCATCGAAGGCGCCGGCCCTGGCACGCAAAAACACCGTGTCGGCGGGAAACGGCCCCTCGGCGGCAATGCCGTCGTGCTTGCCGGCCGCGACGGCGGGCGCGATGACGTCGATCTCCTCGCGGCCAAAATTGCCGCCGTCGCCGGCGTGCGGATTGAGCCCCGCGACCGCAATGCGCGGCCTGGCGAAGCCGGCGTTGCGCATGCAGGCATCGGTCAACCGGAGCGCGCGATGGATGCGTTCGGTGGAGAGCCGCCCGGCCACATCCTTGAGCGGGATGTGCGAGGTGACACGCGCGTTCCAGAGTTCACCCAGCACGTTGAACTCGCTCGCCGGCGTCTTGAGCCCGGCCACCTCGGCGGAGAACGCGATCTCGTCGTCGTAGTCGGCGCGGGCCAAGCGCATTGCCTGCTTGTTGAACGGTGTAAAGCAAACGGCGTCGACACGCCCGTCCCGGCCGAACTCCAGCGCATGCCGGTAGTTCGTCAGCGCGAATTTGCCGCCGGCAAGGCTAGCAATCCCTTGCTCGATTTCGGCCGGATCAAGATGGCCGAGGTCGACGAAGAGCACCTCGCCCCTCGCCGCACGAAAGTCGGCGCCCTGCTCCACCGTCGTCAGCTCCGGCGTAACGCCGGCGACGCGCGCGCCCTCATCGAAGATGCGGCGGTCACCGATGACAACCAGCCGAGTGCGGGCACGGAGGTCATCCAGCGCCACGAGCTTCGCCGTCAGCTCCGGGCTGATGCCGGCGGGATCTCCCATTGCCAACGCAACGAGGGGCTTTGCAGTCATATGATCACCTTCTCCTGGCTGGTCGTCTCGGCGGTGGGCTTGCGCCAGACGCGGGCGAGCTGAAGCGCGAGCGGAAGCAGCAGCAGCGCGATGCCGGCTACGATCAGGCACGTCACCAGCCGGTTTGCAAAGAATATCCCGAGCGATCCCTTGGACATCAGCATCGATTGCCGGAACGCGTCCTCGGCCTTGTCGCCGATGACGATCGCGAGCACGAGCGGCGCCAGCGGATAGAACAGTTTCTTGAAGAGATAGCCGAGGATGCCGAAGCCGAGCATCATGACCACGTCGAGATATGAGTTCGACACCGAATACGCACCGACGACGCAGATGATCACGATCAGCGGCGCGATCACGACGAAGGGAATCCGCATCAGGGCGGCAAAGACCGGAACGGTCAGCAGCACCAGCGCGACCGCCACGATATTGCCGACATACATCGAGGCAATCAGGCCCCAGACGAAATCCTTCTGATCGACGAACAGCATCGGCCCGGGATTGAGGCCCCAGATCATCAGGCCCCCCATCATGACGGCCGCGGTGGCCGAGCCGGGAATGCCGAGCGAGAGCATTGGCAGCAGCGCGCTGGTCCCGGCGGCATGATCGGCCGTCTCCGGCGAAATGATGCCTTCGACCTCGCCGGTGCCGAAATGGCGGCCACGGCGCGAGAAGCGGCGGGCGATGCCGTAGCTCATGAAGGACGCCGCGGTCGGACCGCCCGGCGTAATCCCCATCCAACATCCGATCGCAGCACTGCGCAGCAACGCCACGCCGTGTCGAGGCAGCCGGGCGACCGCTCGAAGCACCTCACGCCAATCGATCTTCGACGAAACGGCGCGGGCATGAAACTCCTCCTCGACCGCAACCAGCAGCTCGCCGATGCCGAACAGTCCCATCACCGCGACGACGAAGCTCACGCCCTTGACCAGTTCGTCGATGCCCATGGTGAGGCGCACGCTGCCGGACACGGTGTCAATCCCGATCGCGGCGATCGCAAACCCGATCGCGAGTGCCACCACGGTCTTGATCGGTGCCGCGCCGCCCATGCCGACGAAGCTCGCGAAAGCGAGGAAGTACACCGCGAAATATTCCGGCGGCCCAAAAGCGAGCGCGACCTGCGCCACCCACGAGGCGAGGAAAGTGATCAGAATGACGCCGACCAGCGCGCCGAACGCCGCCGAGCCGAACGCGGTGGCAAGCGCCGTCGTCGGGCGGCCGTCGCGCGCCATCGGGTAGCCATCAAAGGTGGTCGCAACCGACGACGGCTCTCCCGGAATGTTGAACAGGATCGACGTCACGGAGCCGCCGAACAGCGCGCCCCAATACATGCTGGAGAGCAGGATGATCGCCGAAACCGGCTGCATGCCGAAGGTCAGCGGCAGGAGCAGCGACACGCCGTTCGGCGCGCCCAGCCCCGGCAGCACGCCGACCAGAATGCCGAGCAGCACACCGGCCGCCATCAGGACCAGATGTGGCACGGTGACCGCGATGGTAAAGCCGTGCAGGAGTTCCTGGAGATTGTCCATCGGTCCTCCCCTTCAGAACCCGAGCGCCGCGGCGAGCGCGCCGTGCGGCAGCGTCACCTGGAACATGCGCTCGAACACGACGTAGAGCGCGAGCGCCGTCGCCGCCGCCATGACCAGCGCCATGGGCACGGATTGCTGCCGGGGGACCGCAAGCACCGCGAACACATACAGCGCCGAGGCAAGATACATCCCGAGCAATGGGATCGCGGCGACGAAAAGCGCGGCCGGCACGAACAGCCCGGCAAGCCGGCGCAGCTCGAGCGGCGTGACGGCGACGGGCACGCTTGCGGGCGTCGCCGCCGGCAGGACACCGCGCACCAGGTTGTAGAGGCTCCCGAGCACGATGATGATGCCGGTCAGGAACGGAAACGTGCCGGCGTCCACGCCCGCAGTCGACCAGCCGATGCCGTTGTCGAGGCTGGAGACGACGACTGCCACACCGAAACCACCGGTGAGGACGGCAGTCGCAAGCTCAAGAGCGCGGCGCGATATCATCAAGGGCTCCTGGTGGCGCGAGACAACAGGGCATCATGGCGCGTGGACGTCCGACTACTTGACGAGCCAGCCCTGCTCGCTCGCGACCTGCTTGACGTGCTCAATGTCCTGCTTGATGAACTTGTCGAGGTCGGGCCCGGTCAGGAACGTATCGACCTGGGAGGTTTTCTCGATGTAGTCCTTCCATTCCGGCGTGGCCTGCACCTTCTTCATGAGGTCGATGTAGAACGCAGTCTGATCGGGCGTGACCTTGCCGGGCAGCCACACCGTACGCGGCTGCTCGTACTGCTTGATGTCGAGCCCCTGCTCGACGCAGGTCGGCACGTCGCTCCAACCTTCTGTCGCCGTGACCTTGGCACCCTGTGGCAGCCGCTTGGGGCTGAAAGCGCAGAGCGGCCGCTGCGTGCCGCCGCGCCATTGCCCGAGGCTCTCGCTGGGATTGTTGACGTGAGAGTCGATGTGCCCGCCTGCGAGCTGCACGGCGGCTTCCGCGCCGCTCTTGAAGGGAATGTAGGTCAGCTTGACGTGACCGACCTTCTCGATCATGCGGGTCAGCACCTCGTCGGTATCCTTCGACTGCGCGCCGCCCATTTTGAAGTCGCCCGATGCTGCCGCTTTAAGGTAGTCCCCTGCCGTCTTGTAGGGCGCGTCCTGCTTGACCCAGAGCAGGAACTCGTCCTGCGCCATCGCCGCGATCGGGGTGAGATCGGTATAGTTGAAAGCGACCTTGGAGACGAGCGGCTGCTGCCAGGCATTCGACGTGCCGAAGATCACCTTGTAGGGGTCGCCCGCAGAGGCCTTGCCATAAACATAGCCTTCAGCACCGCTGCCGCCGCCCTTGTTGACGACGACGATCGGCTGATCGGTGAGCTTGTACTTGGTGATGATGTTCTGCACCGCACGGGCGAGATTGTCGGTCCCGCCGCCCGGCCCGGCCGTGGCCACGAACTCGATCGGCTTTTGCGGTTGCCAGGCGGCACGCGCCGGCATCGTACCGGCGAGCGCCGCTGCAGCCGCGGCAAGCAGAAGTGTTGATGTCCGACGCATGATCTCCTCCGGCTGATCTTTTCTGTTGTTCTGGTCGGTCGTATCGATGTCCGCTAGGCGACGCGCTGCTTCCCCTTCCCGGACGCCGAAACGATTGCGCCTTCTTTCTCGAGCGCTTCGATTTGCTCTGTATCGAACCCATGCTCGGCCAGCACCGCGCGCGTATGCTCGCCATAAACCGGGGCGCCTGACTGCACCTTGCCCGGCGTCTGCGAGAATTTGACGGGAAGACCGATCGTCTTCACAGGGCCGAGCGTGGAATGCTCGACCTCGACGACCATTTCGCGCGCCAGCGTCTGCGGATCGCTCAGCGCCTGCAGCATGTCGTGCACGGGTCCGCACGGTACGCCCTTCTCGTCGAGCACCGCGAGCCAATGCGATCGCGGCCTGGTGCGGAAGCGTTCGCTCAAGACAGCCTCGAGCTCCTTCAGATTCGCCATGCGGTCGGCGCCGGTCACGAAGCGCGGATCGGCGGCGAGTTCGGTGGCGCCGAGCGCTTCCAGCATCAGCAGCCAGTGCTTCTTGTTGGCGCCGCCGACCACGAGCCAGCCGTCGGACGCCTCAAAGGCCTGATAGGGCGCGTTAAGCGGATGCGCCGAGCCCATTGCGCGCGGCGCGGTGCCTGCGGCAAGTGCGATGGTCGATTGCCAGTAAGTCTGCACCAGGGCCGCTTCATAAAGCGACGTCTCGACCCATTGCCCCTCGCCGGTCTTCAGGCGGTGGGTATAGGCGGCCAGAATTCCCATGCTCGCGAGCAGCCCCGCGGTGATATCGGACAATGGCGGACCGCATTTCACCGGCGGCCCGTCGGGACGCTCGCCGGTAAAGCTCATGATGCCGCTCATCGCCTGCGCCACCAGATCGAATCCCCTGCGATGCTTGTACGGGCCGGTGCGGCCAAAGCCCGACAACGAGCAATAGATCAGCGCCGGATATTCCTTGTGCAGCTCTTCATAGCCGAAGCCCAGGCGCTCCATCGCGCCAGGCGCGAAATTTTCGACCAACACGTCGGCGCTCGCGATCAGGCGCCGCAGCACCCGCTTGCCGCCATCGGTCTTGAGGTCCAGCACGATGCCGCGCTTGTTGCGGTTCATCATCAGGAAGGAAGCCGCCTCGTCGCCGATCTTCGGCGGCACCGAGTGGCGTGTGTCATCACCGTTCGGCCATTTCTCGATCTTGATGACATCCGCGCCCATGTCGGCGAGCATCAGCGTGCAGGTCGGGCCCGCCATCACATGGGTGAGATCGATGACCTTGAGGCCGGCAAGCGGTCCCGAACGGCGAGAGGTGGATTGCGATCGATCGCTTGGCATCGGCGCCTGCCCTATTGACCGCGCCACTGCGGCGCGCGCTTGTTGAGGAAAGCATCGAGCCCTTCGCGAAAATCCTGGCTCGTGTAGCACATCAGGATGAGGTCTTCGCCCTCGTCCCGCGTCAGCCGCTTTTGCAGGCGGGCCACCGCCTGCTTGGTTGCGTTCAATGTCAGCGGCGCGTGACCGGCCATCAGCCGGGCGACTTCTTGCGCACGCTGGTCGAGCGCCGCAACATCGTCGACGACCTCGCCCAGCAGTCCCAGGCTTGCGGCCTCGGTGGCATCGATCAGCCGTGCAGTGAAGATCAGATCCTTGACACGCGCGGCGCCAATGAGCGCGATGAGACGGCTGATATTGGACATCGACAGGCAGTTGCCGAGTGTCCGGGCGATGGGAAATCCGATCTTGGTACTTTTCGTGCCGATCCGCAGGTCGCAGGCAGCGGCAATGCCTGCGCCTCCGCCGGTGCAAAACCCGTTGATCGCTGCGATTGTCGGGACCCGACACTGCTCGAGCGTGGTCAGCACGCGATCGATCCGGTTCTCGTAGTCGAGTGCGTCCTGCGGCGCCTTGAATTCGCGGAACTGGTTGATGTCAGTCCCCGAGGCGAAGGCCTTGTCGCCGGCGCCGCGCAGCACAAGCACCTTGATCGAATGATCGCCATTGGCTTGCTCGCAAATCGCGGCGAGCCGCTCATACATGGCGAAGGTGAAGGCGTTGCGCGCCTGCGGTCGGTTGAAAGTAATCCGCCCGACACCGTCCTGCTGCTCCAAAACCAGGTCTTCGCTCGCTGTGACCTCTAGGTCCATTTCCTCACGTCCCGTCGCTTTTTGTCTTTTTGAATGCAAAACTCGAAATATTCAAGCTATAATTCCTGCCATCGCGCTGAAAAGTTCAAATTTGCATGCAAAAAGGGTTTGGCCGTGCTTCACGAGGAGGTTGTCGGACGCATTCGCGCCATCCTGCTGGATGGCGAAATCCCTCCGGGCGCGCGGATCCCCGAGCGCGAATTGTGCGATCGGCTGGAGATTTCGCGCACGCCGCTGCGCGAAGCGCTGAAGGTGCTCGCCGCCGAAGGCCTCGTGCAGTTGCTGCCCCATCGCGGCTCACGCGCGGCAAAGCTGACGGACCGCGACATGCGCGACCTGTTCGAGGTCTGCCAGGGCCTCGAGGCGCTCGCCGGCGAATTGGCCTGCGAACGCATCACGGACGGCGAGATCGACGCGATAGCGGCGACGCATGCGGCCATGGTGCAGCATTACCGCGAGGGCGACTTGATCCAGTACTATCGGGGTAATCGCGCGATTCATGAAGCCATCGTCACCGCGGCCGGAAATCCCGTACTCACGGGCCTCTATGCTTCGGTAACGGCGCGCATTCGGCGCGCGCGCTACGTTACGCCGATGACGTCGCAGCGCTGGGCGCGCGCGGTCCAGGAGCACGAAGCGATTCTCAACGCGCTCCAGCGCCGTGACGGCGTTGGCCTCTCCCACGTCTTGCGCGCCCATCTTCGCCACAAGCGCGAGGAGGTCTTGCAAGCAGGATTCGCAGACACGGACGGAATCGATCTCCCCCGCCAAATCGCGTGAGATGCCTTGCTAGACCCTTTGCGCGTGCTCGTGCCCGCCGCGGTCGCCTAACCTTCTCTGGCGATCCTAGTTCCTAACGGAAGTTTAGTGTTCGGGGGCCGAACAATCTGCCGGTCCGGCGCGTTTTGCCATTGTTCCTCGGACCCCTCACGCGGTTGAGCAGATTGTAATGATCCGTTCGGCGATCGTCAGAACAGTTTCTGTCTGCGCCCAATTTCACTGGGCAGTGATCGTCGCCGGAGTGGTGTTGATGGCGGCAGCGGCCGTCTTCGATGTGACGCGCTTTTCGATCAACACTGACGTCGAACGATTGATCGCGCAGGACTTGCCTTGGCACGCGCGACAGATCGCCTTCATGCGCGCGTTTCCGCAGAAGGGCATCTCGGCGGTCATAACCGCGTCCACGCCGGAAAATTCCGAGCAAGCGACAAACGCGCTTGCGCAGGCTTTGAAACAGAATGCCGGCCTCTTTCCGCGAGTCGCGCAGCCCGACAGTGGAGATTTCTTCGATCGCAACCAGCTTCTGTTAGGCTCGACGTCTGATGTCAGGCGGACCATCGCTGGCCTGACCCAGGCGGAGCCGCTCCTGAGCCAACTCGCGCGGGATCCGAGCCTGCGCGGCGTCATGAACGTGCTGACGTTTGCGGCAGATCAAGTGCGGCACGGACAGCTCACGCTCGAGCAGTTGAAATGGCCCCTCACGCTGGCTGCCGAAACCCTCAATGACGTGTTGTCCGGCAAACCGGCCAGCTTCTCCTGGAAGGAACTGTTGCAGGGGCATCACTCATCCCTGGAGGAGCGGCGGCATTTCCTCGAGATCGAGCCCCATCTTGATTTCACCAAGTTGCAGCCGGGATCGGCTGCCGACCGGGGCATTCACGACGCCGCGGCGCAACTGGACCTCAAGCAGAAGTTTGGCGCTGTCGTCAAACTGACTGGCCAAGTCCCCATGGACGATCAGCAGTTTTCGGTCATACGAGACAGCGCGTTGCGCGACACGCTCACCGCCGCGGCGGGGGTCCTGATCGCCCTGTGGTTGGCGCTGCGATCATGGAAGATCATTGCCGCCGTCTTCTTCAGCCTGCTCGTGGGCCTTGCGACAACCGCAGCGCTCGGGCTCGCAATGGTCGGCTCGTTCAACCTGATCTCGATCGCGTTCTTCGTGCTCTTTGTGGGGCTTGGCGTCGACTTCGGCATTCAGTTCAGCGTGCGATATCGCGCCGAGCGGCACGACCTCGGCAAGTTGCAACCGGCGCTGGAGAGCGCGGCGAAGAAGGTCGGCACCCCCCTCGCCCTGGCCGCGGCGGCAACGGCCGTCGGCTTCTTCGCATTCCTGCCCACCAGCTATAGCGGTCTCTCCGAACTCGGATTGATCGCCGGCTGCGGCATGCTGATCGCGTTTGCGTGCAGCATCACACTGGTGCCGGCGATGCTGGCTCTGCTCAATCCGCCGGGCGAAGCCGCGCATGTCGGTTTCAGGTCGCTTGGACCGCTGGACGATTTCCTACAGCGTCACCGCATCGCCGTTGTGGTGGCAACCATCGGCGTGGTCGTCGCGGCTTCTCCGCTGTTGTTGCACCTGCCGTTCGACTTCAATCCCGTCAACCTGCAGAGCCCAAATTCTCCGGCTGTCGTAACCTATCGAGAATTGCAGAGTGATCCGGAAACCAGCGGCAGCGATGCCGAGGTGTTGGCAACGTCGATCGAACAAGCCACGGCAACAGCGACGCGGCTCAATGCGCTCCCGCAAGTGTCTCGCACCGTCACGGTGAACAATTATGTTCCCAGCGATCAAGATACCAAGATCGCAGAATTGAGATCGGCGTCGGGTAGACTTCGCCCCGCACTCGCGCCGAGAAATCACACCGCTCCAACCGACGAGCAGGCCGTAGCTTCGATAAGGAACGCGGCAAAGACACTGTCGGAAGCCTCCGGAAGCCAACAAGGCGCCGCCGCGGATGCTGCGAGGAACGTGGCGACCCTGCTGACGCGTCTCGCCGAGACGGACGCCGGCACGCGCCAGAAGGCCGAAGCCGCCGTGGTGTCACCGCTGCTCTTCGACCTCGAACAATTGCGCCAAGGCATGTCTCCTCAGCCGATAAGCATTAAGACTCTGCCGCCCGACCTGCTCCGCGACTGGGTGCTGCCCGATGGCAGGGCGCGTGTCGAGGCGCTCCCCAAAGGCGATCCAAACGACAGCCACGTTTTGCAGGAATTTGCCGCAGCGGTTCTCAGCGCAGAACCCACGGCTGCGGGAGCGGCCATCACCTACTACGAGGGCGGCCGCACCATCACGGCCGCCTTTATCGAAGCGGGGGCATTTGCTCTGGTCGCGATTTCAGTCCTGCTCTTTGTCACTTTGAGACGATTCACGGACGTCCTGCTGACCATCGTTCCGCTGCTGCTCGCCGGTGCCGTCACTCTCGAGATCTGCGTACTCGGCGGCCTCGCCCTGAACTTTGCCAACATCATCGCTCTCCCCCTGTTGCTGGGAGTCGGTGTCGCATTCAAGATTTACTACATCATGGCTTGGCGCGCCGGGAAGACTGGCTTGCTGCAGTCGGCCCTGACGCGCGCCGTCGTATTCAGCGCCATGACGAACGCCATCGCATTTGGCAGCATGTGGGCGTCGAACTATCCCGGCATGTCCAGCATGGGAAAGTTGATGGGGCTGGCGCTGCTCTGCACCATGGCTGCCGCGGTGCTGTTCCAGCCGGTTCTCATGGGGCCACCGCGGCAGGTCAGCGAATTCGAGGAAACCCGACAGAACCTCGATCAGGCCGCGGAGTGATCGCATTTTTGCGGAGCGGCTGGACGACCGGACGCAAGCGCACAAAGCTTGACAGGAAAACGCTCAACAGTACGTCGACGTGAGCGTGTGCGACACGAGGCTGAAACGTACGAGCTGGCGATCGCAGGCTGCGTTCAGGCAATGGCGAAACGCCCGAGCCGCGTTCCTGCGCGTGCTCGCGCTGACCAACAGTCTGCAACTAGCCGGTGGGCAGCAAGCCCGCCCGTGGTGGCATCGAGCCGGGGAATGGTTTGGCAACCATCAGGGTTCCGCGCTCGTCAACCTCCAACGCGATCTTCTGCGCGAGCATCACGTCGCCCGCCACCAGGGATCCGATGGGCCGGAAGCACCACCCGATCACGACATGGCCTTTGTCGTCGAGCTCGTAGACGTTGGTCGCGGTTCCATAGCAAATGCGATAGCGCTTGCCGGACTCATTGCCGATGACGTCGAAGCGCTTGTATCTCTCGAACTCGGACCGTTGCTCCGGCGAGAGCCAGCGGGACAACAAGGTCATCCCGCGTGCCTCGATCTTCTCATATGCGCGCCACCGCTCCAGTATCGCGGCCGCCGTCGCATAGAACGCTCCCGCCGCGCGTCGGAACGCCATTAACGCCTCGTGCGGACGAAGCCGCATCATCCGCCCACCAGCCGTGGATAGAACAAGGTTTCTTCCGCCGTCGGATCCAATGATCGCGCCAGCACCGTGTTCCCGCTCGGCCTCCGCGTCGCCGCCGTATAGCCATCCGAGATCAGTTGCTTGAAGCGGGCCTCGGCGCCGGCCAGTTGCTCGCGGTCCCCCGGATCGAAGTTATGACGGGTGTCGCCGGTGTGATCCATGACTAAAAGCGTTGCCATCGCGGTCTCCTTCTGCTGCCGTGACAATCGCAACCCGAACCCAAAGGTTCCTACCTGCCGTACCACGTTGATGTGGCAGTACTACATCTCCGGTGCCGCGCGCATGACTGTCTTTGCCGCCGAAGGCAACGCCCGAACCTTCGGTTATCGGGCGGGCGATGTTGGCTACGTACCGATGTCGATGAGCCACTTCATCGAGAATATCGGGAGCGAACCGGTGCGGTTCCTGGAACTGTTCAAAGCTTCGCGATTCATGGACGTGTCACTCGCGCAATGGATGGCTTTGACGCCTCCGGATCTGGTTGCGGCCCATCTGAAGATTGAACGCGACGTGCTTGACAAGCTGCGCAAGGAGAAGCAGCCGGTGGTTTGAGCCAGGGCGTGCCTCCCTTGAAAATCGCGTCTCTACTTCAGCGCGCGCGCCGATCGCGATGCGGCGCCGCTGCATGTTTTCACTGAGGGAGCTTGCAATGACTGACCGGAATTCATCGACGCGATTTTGTGACCTGGTCGGCAATCGTGCCTGTCGAGCGGCGCTTGGCGAACGAGGGGGCGCGCATCTGACGATCTCCAAGGACGTCCAGATGATGAAGCTCTCCGCGGATAAACCCCCGGCGCACGGACGTCATCATCCTGGACCACCGCCCTCGCGGCGGCACCCGATGATCAGTTGCGGGCCGCAGCGGACATCCTGAATTCCGGCCGGCGCGTAGCGGTCCTGGCTGGACAAGGAGCGTTGGATGCCCGGGTCGAAGTGACGGCGCTTGCGGACAAGCGGCGGCATCGGCGACCTTGGCACCGCGCCGGCCGGAACCGTGGTTGAGGATCAAGTTCAACATCCCGGCGGATGATTGCACTGTCGCAGCCCGGCGAGCCGGCGCCCCCATGGCCGCCATTGCGATATTCGGAGGAGCATTTTCGTTCCCTGGACGTTGGTATCGACGCCAATCACCTGCGAAACCAGACATGGAGAGCGACCATGCCGGAACGACGAACCATACAGAAGGCGAACCGCGACCGACGCTCGGGCAAATCAGCAACCACGCAGGCGGGCGAGTTCGTACGTGAAGAAATTCGCGATGTTCGCCGCGGCAAGCATGGAGCGAGATCGACGCAACAGGCGATCGCGATCGGTTTGTCAAAAGCGAGGCGTGCGGGAGTTCCTCTTCGACCACCCCGGAAAGGCAAGGCGAAAGCGAAAACGCGCAGAAGCGCCGAGTACGCGTATGAGGCAGGTCAAGGCAAACGAAAAACGACCCGCCGGCCCCGCGTGTCGCGTGCCGTATCCCGGACCCTCAAACGAGAACCCCACGGCACGACCTCACGCTCGGCACTGTCGAAACAAGCTCGACGGTCCGCGTCGCGCCGTTCAGCGTCGGCCCGCTCGGCGTCAGCCCGCAAGGCAGCCAAGACCAAGGGATCGACGCGGCGCTCCGCAGCCGCAAGAAAGGCGGCCCGAACCAGGGCACGTCGCAAATAATCCTGGCCGTTACCAATGCCCAGAAGACGATCATGGAAAGGCAAAGCCTATCCATCCGAACCGAGACAGTCGCCGGATGCCAAGAGAACCTATGAACGTTATCTCGACCTGGCTCGTAGCAAGGCATTAAGCGGCGATCTCGTCGCGGCCGAGAACTACCTTCAGCATGCCGAGCACTACCTGCGTCTCATGCGCGAGCGGCGGCCTGTCGAAAACTCGCGCAAGCATTAGATGCAGCCGCGGACAAGGCCGCTTGCTGCAGACGCCGCTCATCTGGTGCCCCCGGAAAGGGCTGGCTGGTTCCCAAAGCAAGAATGGCTCGTCCCGAACACGAGGAACAGTGCCAAGATTGAGGCGTTTTCTTAGCGGGGCGATTAAACGGAGACGAGATATGAGAAACCTGACATTGGCGGTGCTCGCCGGCGCCGGCGCCCTCATAGCCTCCGGCACCTACGCGGCAGCGGACGAGTTCCTGATCAGGGACAACGCTCCTCTGCTCCAGCAGACCCGGCTGGTGTGTAACGACGCCGGGCGATGTTGGCATACCCGGGGTGATCGCGTGATACGCGGTGAGGGCTACTACTATGGGCCGCGGCGTTATTATTACGACGACGACTATGGCTACTATCACCGGCCTGGCATCGGCGTTCAGGGCCCGGGATTTAGCTTTGGTATTGGCCCGGGCTATTAACATCCCTTGAACGCCTCGCTTTGCGCAAAGTCCGCCACAACCCGCCGTTGTTGGGCGGGCTTTGCATATTGTCGGCGGGTCGCAGCCAGTTCTCTGCTTTCGGCCGCGCCTTTGGTGTCACCCATCCGATCTCACCCCACCCGCCCCGCGCGTGACGAAATGCCGCCAAATAGCGATGGTTTAGTCGGCGGCATCGCTCCGCATCGGGTTCGCAATGAGATTGTTCGCGCCACGTCGACCGTCTTTGTTATGCCTTGTGTCGCTGGTGATACTGCTTGACGTGGGCTGCAGCCGACTTCACGCCCAGGTCGTCGCGCCCCTCGACAAGGAGTTGGTCGTGGCGACCAAAGAGGCGCCGCCATTCGCAATGAAGCAGTCGGATGGGAGCTGGAGCGGTATCAGCATCGCGCTCTGGAAAAGGATCGCCGATCAGGCCCATTTGCGATTTCGGCTGGTTGAGACCCAGAGCGTAACGGACCTGCTGGATGGCGTTGCCAACGGCCGCTTCGATGCCGGTGTCGCGGCGGTCACGGTGACCGCCGCGCGTGCTCACAAGGTCGATTTTACTCAGCCTTTTTACAACACTGGTCTCGGCATTGCCGTACCCGTCAGCGAGAACCCCTGGGTCTCGATCGGACGGGCGCTTCTTTCTTTCGGCTTCTTCCAGGCCGTCGCAGTGCTGCTTGGTTTTGCCATGGCGGTCGGCTTCCTGATTTGGGTGTTCGAGCGCCGCAAGACCGAACACTTCGGCGGTGGCGTCAAGGGACTCGGCTCCAGCTTCTGGTGGTCGACCATCGCCATGACGCAGGCCGGGGCCGCGCAGAATGCTCCGACGACCCTCCCCGGACGGATCGTCGCGATGGGGTGGATGATCGCATCCGTGATCGCGATCGCAGTGTTCACTGCCGGTATCACCTCCACCCTGACGCGCAGAGGGCTCGAAGGCTCCGTTCACGGCTTCAACGACCTGCGGTCCGTGCGCGTCGGAGCGGTCGCGAATTCCGCGACGACTGATTACTTCGCCCGTCAGCGGCTTTCCTTTCGAACATTTCCGGACATCCAAAGCGGCCTGTCCGCGTTGGGGCACGGCACGATCGATGCCTTCGTCCATGACAAGCCGCTGCTGACCTGGATGGTTCGGAACGACTTCTCGGCCTCGGTTCGTGTCGTCGACACCAGCTTCAGCAGCGAGAGCTATGCGATCGCGCTGCCGAAAGGCAGCCCCCTGCGGCCGATGCTCGATCTCGCCGTGCTCGATCAGATCGAGAGCGACTGGTGGCAGCAAACGCTGTTCGAGACCCTTGGAAATGCTCGGTCCCGCTGACGTTTCCTTGCAACGCACGTCGTCAGCTCGATGGATCGGCGCCAACTGTCCCTCCGCCTGATTTATACTTCGGTAAACATATCGTGGGAAGGTCGGTCAGTAAGTTGCGTTGGAGTTCACCCGTGATCGATTTTGACGAGCTGCGTAGTCTCGCGGCAGACGTTCGCATCTTCATCGAAGCCTCCGATGACAAGGCCGGCGCGCTCAAGGCCGTGGTCAATGCCTACGACGTGGTGCTGGGTATCTTTCCTTCGGCCGCTGGAATGGATCTCCACGTGGTCAAGGGAACTGAGGTCCTGGACCAGATCGCCCAGACGCAAGTCTCCGGCGATTTCACGCACACCGCCATTGCATTCCAGAATCGGGAACAGGCGATCGCTCTGCAGCAGGCGATGGCGGCTTAGCCACGATCTGCATTCTTCCTCGAAGCTGCATGCTGCGCTGTTGGCTGCCGCAGCGCCCCCGGCACGCGCCGCCGCGATCCGGCCATCGGGCCCGAGGCCCTTCTCGATCGTCACAGGCACGCGCCAATACCTCCCTGCTCGCGGCGTTTTGTGAAATGCCGGCCAATCGTTCGCCTCGACATCGCATGGCCTCTTCGCCTATCCTGCCGGCATGAGCGATCATGAGCACCATCACCACGATCACGACCACTCCGAGCTGTCAGAGACCGAGCTGCGCGTGCGCGCGCTGGAATCGATCCTGAGCGAGAAGGGTTATCTCGAGCCGGCCGCGCTCGATGCCATTGTGCAGGCTTACGAGACCAAGATCGGCCCGCATAACGGAGCCCGGGTCGTCGCCAAGGCCTGGACCGATCCCGCCTTCAAGAAGGCGCTGCTCGAAGACGCCACCAAGGCTGTCGGCACCCTCGGCCATGTCAGCCGGGTCGGCGACCATCTCGTCGCGGTCGAGAACACACCGGGTCGCCACAACATGGTCGTTTGCACGCTCTGCTCCTGCTATCCATGGGAGATGCTTGGCCTGCCGCCGGTCTGGTACAAGGCCGCGCCCTATCGCTCCCGCGCGGTCAAGGATCCGCGCGGCGTCCTCGCCGACTTCGGCGTCAGCCTGCCGAAGGAGACCGAGATCCGTGTCTGGGATTCGACTGCAGAAACTCGCTTCCTGGTGTTGCCGATGCGGCCCGAGGGCACCGAAGGCTGGAGCGAAGAGCAACTCGCCGAGCTCGTGACGCGCGATTCCATGATCGGCACCGGATTTCCGAAGCAGCCGGGTGCCCCGTCATGAACGGCGTCCACGACATGGGCGGCATGGACGGGTTCGGCAAGGTCGAACCCGAGCCGAACGAGCCGATGTTCCATCATGAATGGGAATCGCGGGTGCTGGCGATGGTCCGCGCGATGGGCGCGGCCGGAGCGTTCAACATCGACGCATCCCGCTTCTACCGCGAGACCTTGCCGCCCCACGTTTATCTGTCGAGCTCCTATTACAAGAAATGGCTGCTCGGGCTTGAGGCCTTGCTGCTCGACAAGGGCTTTATCGGCAAGAACGACATCGCGGCCGGCCATGCCGTGACGCCGGCGAGCCCCCTCAAGCGCGGCAAGTTCTCGGTGGCCGACGTCGAGCGCGTGATGGTGCGCGGCAAGTTCGGCCGCGATGCGCCTGCGGCTGCGAAATTCAAGTCCGGCGATCGGGTGCGGGCGAAGAACATCCACCCTGCCACGCACACCCGGCTGCCACGTTACGTGCGCGGTCATGTCGGCGTCGTCGAGCGCGATCACGGCTGTCACGTGTTCCCCGACACCGCTGCAAATGATGCCGGCGAGAACCCGCAATGGCTATATACGGTTGTGTTCGACGGACGTGAGCTCTGGGGACCGGACTCCGACCCGACCATCAAGGTCTCGATCGATGCGTTCGAGCCATATCTGGAGCCGGTGTGATGGATGCGTCCGCGGCGGCTCGCGCGACCGGCGCCATTTCCAGCATTCCCCGCGACGACGCCGGCCCGGTGTTCCGCGCGCCCTGGGAAGCTCAGGCCTTCGCGATGGCGCTGATGCTGCATGACCGGGGCGTGTTCACCTGGACCGAATGGGCGGCCGCCCTCGCCGACCAGATCAAGCGCGCACAGGTCGCGGGTGATCCCGACACCGGCGAGACCTACTACCTGCATTGGCTGGCCACGCTCGAGCACCTGGTGGCCGCGAAAGGCGTGACGACGTCGGAAACGCTGCATCGCTACCGCAACGCCTGGGATCGCGCCGCGGACCGCACCCCGCACGGCAAGCCTATCGAGCTCGCCCCGGCGGATTTCGCGTAGCGCGGAGGTAGTTGGCGCGACGTTTCGCCCGACACGCAGCCATCCGTCGTCCCGGCGAAGGGCAGCGACTGACATTTGGGGTAATGGGTCCTGGCTTTCGCCGGGACGACGCCGGTGATAGTTCTCGCTTGATCTCTCACGTCGTCATTGCGAGGAGCCAACGGGTCGCGCGAACGCGCGCCCGATGACAGGCTCCGCGACGCAACCCATCTCTCCGCCGTCATCCCCCGCGCATGCGGGGGATCCAGTACACTGCGGCCTCTCGGATCAATCACTGCTGCCTCTGGAATACTGGATCGCCCGCCTTCGCGGGCGATGACAGGCGTGGAGATATGGCATTGCGTTCTCGCGACATGAGGCTACGACCTGCGCGCTGCGTATTCCCGCCATCCCTTCGCCCGCAGCTTGCAGGCCGGGCATTCGCCGCAGCCGTAACCCCATTCGTGCTGCGCGCCGCGTTCGCCGAGATAGCAGGTGTGGGAGTGCTCGCGGATCAGGTCGACCAGCCCTGCCCCACCCAGATCATGCGCGAGTTGCCAGGTCGCCGCCTTGTCGAGCCACATCAACGGCGTGTGCAGCTCGAAGTTCTTCGCCATGCCGAGGTTGAGCGCAGATTGCAACGCCTTGATGGTTTCATCGCGGCAATCCGGGTAGCCGGAGTAGTCGGTCTCGCACATGCCGCCAACGATGTGGCGGATGCCGCGGCGATAGGCGAGTGCCGCCGCGAACGTGAGGAACACCAGGTTGCGGCCCGGCACGAAGGTGTTGGGCAGCCCGTCGGCACCCATTGCGATGGCGACGTCGCGGGTCAGCGCGGTGTCCGATATGTCCGACAGTGTCGGGATCGCGAGCGTGTGGCTGTCGCCGAGCTTGACGGCCCACTCCGGACGTTGCGCCCGGATGCCATCCAGCAGGCGGTCGCGGCAGTCGAGTTCGATAGCGTGGCGCTGGCCATAGGTGAAACCGAGCATCTCGACGCGGGCGAAGCGCGACAGGGCCCAGGCCAGGCAGGTCGTGGAATCCTGGCCGCCGGAAAACAGCACCAGCGCGGTATCTGAATTGATCTGATCGTTCATGGAACGGGCTTATAGCGTTTTCGAGCGAAGTGGGCACCGATTCGCGTGAAGAAAACGCGTCCAACCGGAAAACCGCACGTCCGGGCCGCCCGGCCAATCCGTGGACGGTTCCGCGATTTCACCGCGTTTTGCTGGGATCGGCGGCGATGATTTGGCATAAAGCCTGCGCCTTCCTCTCGTCCGGTGCCCCATGACCCCTTCCCGCGACATTTCCCGCCTGATCGAAATCATGGCCGCGCTGCGTACGCCGGTGACTGGCTGTCCGTGGGACCTTGAGCAGAATTTCGCGACGATTGCGCCGTACACGATCGAGGAAGCCTATGAGGTGGCCGACGCGATCACGCGTGGCGATTTCGATGACCTTCGCGACGAGCTCGGCGATCTCCTGCTGCAGGTCGTCTATCACGCCCGCATGGCTGAGGAGCAGAATACCTTTGCCTTCGGCGACGTGGTCGAGGCGATCACGAAAAAAATGATCCGCCGTCACCCGCATGTGTTTGCCGACAAGGACGGCAACATTCAGCCCGCTGGGGTCAAGAGCGCGTGGGAGCGGATCAAAGCCGAAGAGAAGGCCGAGCGCGCCGCGCGCCGGCAGTCCGAGGAAACCGCGCATAGCTCGCTGCTTGCAAGCGTCAAGGCTGGCCTCCCTGCGCTGACGCGCGCGATCGAGCTGCAGTGCAAGGCCTCGACCGTCGGCTTCGACTGGAACGATCCGCGCGCCGTGCTCGCCAAGATCCGCGAGGAAGCCGACGAGATCGATGCCGCGCTCGATCGCGACGACAAGCAAGAACTTGCGGAAGAGACCGGCGACCTGATGTTTGCTGTCGTCAACCTCGCCCGCCACGTCGGCGCCGATCCGGAAACCGCGTTGCGCGGCACGAACGCCAAGTTCGAGCGGCGGTTCGCCTATATCGAGAAGGCGCTTGCTGCGAAGGGCCGCTCGCTCGACGACGCCACTCTTGAGGAGATGGATGGGCTGTGGAACGAGGCGAAGCGCGAGCAGCAAGTGATCCCATCGTCCCGCTCAAGCAAGCCTGGAGAGCGCTGAGCCGGCAGCCCGCCCCGCTTGGTACTGTGAGCTCGAATGAAGCAACCAGATTCACGGCAGAGCCAATTAGGCCCGACGTGCCTCAGTCTTTCCGGTGTCATCGGTTACTTTCGGTGTTATCTCGCGGCCCGATATAAATCTTCATCAAAGCGACGCCCTGCTGTCATTTACGGATCGCTAAATCCTCCTCCTCGATCCAAAACAGGAGGAATGCATGGGGATGCCAAAGCGCGGATGGACGACGGCAATCGGAGTGGCACTTTCTTGGCAAGTGCTCGTGGCGGCGACGGCTTTCGCTGACGACGATAGCGCGCATCACCATGGCCGCCGCATTGAGCACGTGCTGTTGCTGAGCATCGACGGCTTCCACGGCTTCGACCTCACCAATTGCATCGCCAGTAAATTGTGCCCGAACCTGGCAAAGCTTGCTCAGCACGGCACGACCTACGCCAATGCATCCACCACCAAGCCGTCGGATTCGTTTCCCGGCATGCTGGCGCAGGTGACCGGCGGCACGCCGAAATCAAACGGCGTGTATTACGACGACAGCTACGATCGCACGCTGTTCGCGCCGGCCAGCGCCTCGTCCGGCCCCTGCGCGCAAGGTCCGGGCGCGGAGACCAATAATGCCGAGAATCTCGACAAGAACCAGCATTCGATCGACGGCGGCATGCCGGCGAGCCTGACCGGGTCCAACAGCGCGGTCGCGATTGATCCCAACAATTTGCCGGGTCAGCTCACACGGAAGCGTTGCGCGCCGGTGTGGCCGCACAATTTCGTGCGCACCAACACCATTTTCCAGGTGCTTCATCACCATCACCTGAGGACCGCGTGGTCCGACAAGCATCCGGCCTACGACCTCCTCAACGGCAATGATCCGGATTCCCAGCCGGCTGACGGGCCCGGCACAAATATCGATGAATTCTTCGCGCCCGAGATCAATTCCGACCTCAGCAACGCCAACGTGCAGTTGATCAACTCGCTGGGGCTGCATTCGACGGCGCCGGCGCCGGTCACCGATCCCGATTGTCCCGGGCCGAACTGCGGCAGCGACTTTACCGCGACAATCGGCGGCATTGAGTACTACGACGGCATCAAGGTCTCGGCCGTCCTCAATGAGCTCAACGGGTTCAATCATATGGGGACGATCGAGGTGGGCACGCCGGCAATCCTCGGCATGAACTTTCAGGCCGTCAGCGTCGGCCAGAAGCTGAAGATCGGCGGCTACACGGACGCGATCGGCACGCCAAGCGACAATCTCGCCAACGCGATCCGCTTCGTCGACAGCTCCATCGGGCAGATGATGAACACGCTGCAGAACCGCGGTCTCGCGGAACGCACCCTCGTCATCGTCAGCGCCAAGCACGGGCAGTCTCCGGTCGACCGCACCAAGCGGGTTGCACTCGATGACGCCGCGGTCATCGCCGCTCCGATCGGATCGAACTTCGCCTTTGACATCGCCGATGACGGCGTCCTGATCTGGCTCAAGGACAACAGCGGCAACAAGACCGTGGAAGCGATCAACGCGCTGAAAAACTTTGCCGGGGATACCGGCATTGCGAGCTTCCTCTATGGTGATGCGCTGGCCGACATGTTCCGGAACCCGGCCAAGGACTCGCGTGCGCCCGACATCATCGGGATCACGCGAGTGGGCGTGATCTATACCGGCGGCTCGAAAATCGCCGAGCATGGCGGTTTCAATCCCGACGACGTCCATGTCGCGCTTCTGGTATCGAAGCCCGACCTGCCCTCCTCAGTGGTGAACGAGCCGGTTGCCACCGCGCAGATCGCGCCCACGATTCTGAAAGTGTTGGGGCTCGATCCCGAAGAGCTCGAAGCCGTGCGCAGGGAGCACACGAAATCGCTGCCGGGATTTGAGTAGATGATGACTGGCCCAGGGTCGGGGAACGCCCCTTGATATCAAACCGCAAGTCATTGCAGCATCCGGAGCGCGATGAGATCAGCGAGGATCGTGATCGCGCTCCGGTTTCTTGTTTGCATAGACTCGACGGACCGTGAGGCCTGGCGGCATCTCCTGCGTCACGTGCCCTGCGGCACCGCATCGAACCGGTTGACCACGATATCGCGCTTGCTCTCGTCGACCCGCACCGTCATGTCGAAACGTTCGCCGTGCAGCTCCTTGTTCAGCACTTCGGCGTTGCGATGCAGCCAGCTAATGCCGGCGCCGTCGGAGGCGTCGATCGACAGGTTCAGGGTCATGCGCTTGGCCGCAAGCCGGTCTTCGATCGCGGAAAGCAGTTCGTCGATCCCCTCACCCGAGGTCGCCGAGACCAGGAAGCAAGGCCGCTCCGGCGGCCGGCGGGCCGCGATGTTGCGCAGATTTTCCCGTTCCTCGGCATCGAAACGATCGATCTTGTTCCAGACCTCGATGATGCGCTGGCCGCCGTCGGCGTCCGGGTCGATGCCGAGCTGGCGCAGCACCGCCTCGACGTCCTGTTCCTGCGCTTCGGCATCTTCGTGGGAGATGTCACGCACATGCAGGATGATGTCTGCCTCCAGCACCTCCTCCAGCGTCGCCCGGAAGGCGGCCACGAGCTGGGTCGGCAGATTGGAGATGAAGCCGACGGTGTCTGACAGCATCGCCTTGCCGCCATGCGGCAGGTTGAGCGCCCGCAATGTGGGGTCCAGGGTCGCAAATAACATGTCGGCGGCCTGCACATCCGACCGCGTCAGGCGATTGAACAGGGTCGACTTGCCGGCATTGGTGTAGCCGACCAGCGCGACCACGCGGTACGGCACCCGCTGGCGGCCGGCGCGATGCAGCCGCCGCGTTGCCTGCACCTTCTTCAATTCGCCCTCGAGCTTGGTGATGCGCTCGCTGATCAGGCGGCGGTCGGCCTCGATCTGGGTTTCGCCGGGGCCACCCATGAATCCGAAGCCGCCGCGCTGGCGCTCGAGGTGGGTCCAGGACCGCACCAGGCGACTGCGCTGGTAGTTGAGATGGGCAAGCTCGACCTGCAGCGCGCCTTCCTTGGTCTTGGCGCGGCGGCCGAAGATTTCCAGGATCAGGCCGGTGCGATCGAGCACCTTGGTGCTCCACGCCTTCTCGAGGTTGCGCTGCTGGATCGGCGACAGCCCGCAATCCATCACCACGAGCTCGGTCGCATGGCTCGCGACAAGGCCGGAGATCTCCTCGACCTTGCCCTTGCCGAGATAGGTCGCCGGACGGATCTGGCTGATCGGCGCGACCACCTTCTCCACGACGACGAGATCGATGGCGCGCGCCAGACCGGCGGCTTCCTCGATCCGTGCATCGTAGTTGCGGACAGATGAATCCGCTCGCGCGTCGCCATCGCCGCGGCGCGCACGCAGGTAAGGGCCGATGACGATCACCCGCCCGGTACTGCCGTCCCCCGCCGACCGTGGACGGTCGGCGCCCCCTTCACGATTGAAGGGTTCCAATCAGTTCACTCTCAAGCCGGTGCGTCCTCACCGCCTTCGAACAACTGGATCGGAGCGCCGGGCATGATGGTCGAGATCGCGTGCTTGTAGACCAGTTGCGAATGACCGTCGCGCCGCAACAGCAGGCAGAAATTGTCGAACCATGTGACAATGCCCTGCAGCTTCACTCCGTTGACCAGAAATATCGTCAGTGGTGTCTTGGTTTTACGAACGTGATTAAGGAAGGTGTCTTGTAGATTTTGTGCGCGGTCTGCCGCCATTGTTTTTATCCCGCAAGCTTGTGCTTCTTTTTATTGAACCGGTTGTTGCTCTCTGACGGAGCCTCCCCCGGCCACTCACCTGCCCTGAGATCCCCCTCCGGCAGGCATAGCGGTAGGATTAGAGGCCACGAGCGCTTTTTAGGCAAGTCGGTTCACGCGCCACTCCGTAGGAACACGGTGGCAATTCTAAGAGAGCGCGTGAAAAGAGGCAAATATTCACAAGTAAGTAGATAGCACAGACCGACACACAGGGGCGGCCATACCCTTGAAATATCGCGGCAACCGCCCGGACTTGCTTGTAGAGCCCGGCATAGCGCGGCTCCTCACGCGGCGTGGACGCTTCTTCGCCTGGTCCCGCGCGCTGGGAATCAGCCGACCCCCAGAGCCTTAAGCTTGCGGTGCAGCGCAGAGCGCTCCATGCCGACAAACTCCGCGGTGCGCGAGATGTTCCCGGAGAAGCGGCTGATCTGGGCGATCAGGTAGTCCCGCTCGAACACCTCCCGGGCCTCCCGCAGCGGCAGGCCCATAATGTGCTCGCCATTGTTGGAGGTCGGCATCGCCGGCACCATCGAGCCGACATCCTGCGGCAGCATGTCGGCGGTGATGATTGCCTCCGGTCCGCCACCGGCGAGAATCATCACCCGCTCGACGTTGTTGCGGAGTTGCCGGACGTTGCCCGGCCAGACGTGCGATTGCAGCACCGCCATCGCGTCCTGCCCGATCTGCCGCTTCGGCAGGCCGGTGGCAGCCGAGATCTGGTCCATGAAGTAGTCGATCAATTCAGGGATGTCCTCGCGCCGCTCGGACAGCGGGGGGACGCGGATCGGCACCACGGATAGCCGGTGGTAGAGGTCTTCTCGGAAGCGGCCGGCCGCGATCTCTTCCTCCAGATTGCGCGCCGTGGAGGAGATGATGCGGACGTCGACGTGGACCTTGCCGGTGCCGCCCTGGCGCTGAAAGGTCTGGTCGACCAGCACGCGCAGGATCTTGTTCTGGGTCTCGCGCGGCATGTCGGCGATCTCGTCGATGAACAGCGTACCGCCGTGCGCCTCTTCGAGCGCGCCGGGCTTGCGCTGCTGCTCGCCGTTCGTCGATCCCTCGATCCCGAACAGCTCGACCTCCATCCGTTCCGGCGTGATGGCGGCCGCATTGATGACCACGAATGGTCCCTCCGCGCGCCCGGATGCGTGGTGCAGCGTGCGTGCGGCAAGCTCCTTGCCCGAGCCCGCAGGTCCGACGATCAGGATACGGCTGTTGGCCTTGGCGGCACGGTCGATGGTCTGGCGGAGCTGGTTCATGCAAGCCGAGCGGCCGGTCAGGATGCTCGCCGCCGGCGCGAGCTGCTTGAGCTCCTTCACCTCCCGGCGGAGCCGCGAAGTCTCGAGTGCCCGCGTCGCGACCAGGATCAGCCGGTCCGACTTGAAGGGCTTTTCGATGAAGTCATAGGCGCCGCGCTTGATCGCGGCGACCGCGGTTTCGATGTTGCCGTGACCGGAGATCATCACCACTGGCAGATCGGCATTGTCCTTCTTGATCTGCTCGAGCAATTGCAGGCCGTCGAGCTTGGAGCCCTGCAGCCAGATGTCGAGGAAGACCAGATGGGGTCGGCGGTTGGCGATCTCGGCAAGCGCCGAATCGCTGTCACGCGCAGTGCGCGTGGAAAAGCCCTCGTCATCCAGGATGCCCGCAACGAGGTCGCGAATATCAGCTTCATCATCGACAATCAGAATGTCGCTAGCCATGAGTTACACCTGCCTTGTCAGTCGCCCGTCGCGGCTTTGATTTTTGGTTCATTGTTGGTCGTTTCTGCCGGGGGACTGGTCGCCTCTCCCGGCGGATTTTTTTCAGCGTCCGGCGCGCCCGATGCCGCCCTCGCGTCCGGTCCCTGCTCTTTGTTCTCTGGCTTGGCCGCCTGGCCCGATACGGCAAAGCGCAGGCGCATCCAGGCGCCGCGCTGGCCCTCGCAGAAATCTGAGGCGTCCTTGAGCTCGATGCGACCGCCATGATCCTCCAGCACGCGGCCGACGATTGCGAGCCCGAGACCGGTGCCCTTGGCCCGGGTCGTGACATAGGGCTCCAGCAGGCGTGCGCGGGCGACCTTCGGTAGCCCGATGCCGTTGTCGACGACGTCGATGATAATGTCGTCGCTCTCGCGCTGGGCGACGACGTCGATCCGGCCCTTGCCAAGCTCCTCGGGCGGCACCTGCTCGATCGCTTCGGTCGCGTTCTTGATGATGTTGGTCAGCGCCTGCGAGATCAGCCGGCGGTCGAACTGCGCGGGCAGCGGGTCCTGCTTGATGTCGGCCTCGATCTCCAGATCGGGATGCGCGACCCGCATCAGGAATACCGCCTGACGCACCACGTCGGCGACGTCTTCGCCTTCCATCACCGGCTTCGGCATCCGCGCAAAGCGCGAGAACTCGTCGACCATGCGCCTGATGTCGTCGACCTGGCGGACGATGGTGTCGGTGCACTGATCGAAGATCGACTTGTCCTTCGCCTCGGTGATGGTCTTGCCGAACTTGCGGCGGATGCGCTCGGCGGAGAGCTGGATCGGGGTCAGCGGATTCTTGATCTCATGGGCGATGCGGCGAGCAACATCGCCCCAGGCCGAGGTGCGCTGCGCCGACACCAACTCGGTGATGTCGTCGAGCGTAATGATGTAGCTGTCGCGCGCCTGGCTGGTCTTTTCGGCCGAGATCCGCACCGACAGATTCCGCTCGTGACCGTCGCGGTTGATGGTGATCTGGCCCTGCACGAGACGCTGGGTGCCTTCGCGCGCGGTCTTCATCATGTCGTCGAGCTCGGGCAACACGTCGGACAGCGGATGGTCCAGCGTCTCGGACTCGGCGTGCCCGATCAGCTTCTCGGCCGAACGGTTAAGGATGCCGATGCTGCCGGACGCATCGACGCCGATGATGCCGGCGCTCGCCGAGGACAGCACCGCCTCGATGAAGCGGCGGCGGCTGTCGATCAGCTCGCTGGCATTGACCAGTTCGTCGCGCTGGGTGCGCAGCTCCTGCGTCATGTTGTTGAAGGTCTGGCCGAGCTGGGCGAGATCGCCCTCGGATTTGACCACCGGCACCTGCACATGCAGGTCGCCGGTCGAGACCTGGTTCGCCGCACTCATGATATTGCGGATCGGCTCAACCAGCCAGTTGGCGAAATTAAGTCCGATCAGCACCGAGGCCATCAAAATGGTCAGCGCGATCACCGCGAACATCAGCGCGAAGGTGACCTGGATGCCGAGCCGGCGCGATTCGGTCTGGGCATATTCGGCGACGCTGGCCTGGGTCTGCTTCAACTGGCTGATGACCCGCGGATCGAGCAGCCGCGCGACGAACAGAAACGTGTCGGTGAAGCCGCGCAGGCGCACCACCGCCGCCACGTAATTCTCCTCGGGAAAGACCGATATTTCCGGCTTGTTCTCGGTGACGCTGTCGAGCAATTCCTTCGGCGGCGTCAGGAAGGATTGCGATATTCCGGTGTCGGCGTTGGCAAGGATGTTGCCGTCCTTGTCGAGCAGCATCGCCCCGGTCAGGTTGCGGCCGGCTGCACCCACGGTCAGGAACTCCTGAAAGGTCCGCCGGTCCTGGTCGTAGAGCGGCCGCGCATTGGACAGATCGTTGGCCATCGAGAGGATGTCGCCGTTGATGAGCTGCGCGTGCTCGTAGGTATAGGCGCGGGCGACGCTGAGCGAGTTCTGGATCGCTTCCCGCGTTGGCCCGGAAAACAGCCGGTCGAGGCCGCGGTCGAGGGTAACGTTGGCGATGATAGCGACCAGGACCGCCGGCAGCACCGCGATGACCGAGAACAGGCTTACGATCTGGACATGCAGCCGGGCCGCCGCCCTGCCTCGCCGCCGGGCCTGGAGCACCTTCCAGACCTCGGGGATGATGATCCCGACGAGCAGCAGGATGATGGCCGTGTTGATCAGGAGGAACGAGTAGACCACGTGCTTGGTCGGCTCGATCGGGGTCAGGCCGCTCAGCACGACGAAGGTCAGGAATGCTGACAGCAGGGCCGTGACCGCCGCAAACGGCGCCAGCCAGCGCCGCAGGGGAAAGCCCTTCGGCTCGGTTCGGGACGCGTCTAACGTTGAAGGCGTGGTTTCTTCGCTGGTCATACCGGCAAATGAGCTGAATGCTCTCGTCCGCTGAAGTTACGGACTGATGCAATCATACCACATTGTTGCCGAATTACGACATTTCCGCGGCGTCGGCTTGAGGGTGTCCACAGCGGCTCCGGCGGACCCGGTATTGGCCGCGACCGGAGGCCGCCGCCGTCCTATTGCGCCCTTTGCCCAAGGACCGGGTGACTAAGCCCCGCTCCGATAGACCTGGATATCCAGGTCGCGGATCTTCTTGCGCAGGGTATTGCGGTTCAGCCCCAGCAGGTCGGCCGCCCGGATCTGGTTCCCGCGGGTGGCTGCCAGCGCGGCGGTCAGGAGCGGCACCTCAATTTCCTTGAGAATGCGGTGATAGAGGCCGGGCGGCGGTACCCCGTTCGGGAAACCTGAGAAGTGCGACGACAGATAGGCCTCGACGGCACCGCCGAGATTATCGACGCCGATGGTGGTGTTACCCCCCGATGCGACGGCCGGCGGCGCCAGTTCGCCATCGATGACGGACGAGGTGATGACGTCCTGCGGATAAAGCGCGGCGAGCCGCCGGGCGAGGTTTTCCAGCTCGCGGACATTGCCCGGCCAACGGTGCTGCTTGAGCCGCTCCAGCGCCTGGGTGTCGAGCTTCTTCGGCGGCAGGCCGTCCTTCTCGGCGAGCGCGAAGAAGTGCCTGATCAGATCGGGCAGATCCTCGATCCGCTCGCGCAGCGGCGGTAGCCGCAGCGGCACGACATTGAGGCGGAAGAACAGATCCTCCCGGAACAGGCCCTGCTGGATCAGGATGCGCAAATCCTTGTTCGAGGCGGCGACGATGCGCACATCGGTCTTGATCGGGGTGCGGCCGCCGACCGTGGTGTATTCGCCCTGCTGCAGGACGCGCAGCAGACGCGTCTGCGCCTCCATCGGCATGTCGCCGATTTCATCGAGGAACAGGGTGCCGCCTTCGGCCTGCTCGAAGCGGCCGGAGGCGCGGGTGTTGGCGCCGGTGAATGCGCCGCGCTCGTGGCCGAACAATTCGGACTCGATGAGGTCGCGCGGGATCGCCGCCATGTTGACCGCGACGAACGGGCCGTTGCGGCGCCGGCCGTAGTCGTGCAGCGCGCGGGCAACCAGCTCCTTGCCGGTGCCGGACTCGCCTGAGATCATCACGGTGAGGTCGGTTTGCATCAGCCGCGCCAGCACGCGGTAGATTTCCTGCATCGCTGGCGAACGGCCGACCAGCGGAATCGAGTCGAATTCGGAATCGTCGGCGGCGCTGGCCACCCGCTCCTTCGGCTCGGCGAGCGCGCGGCCGACGATGGTGATCAGCTCCTTCAGGTCGAAAGGCTTCGGCAGATACTCGTACGCACCGCGCTCCGAGGCGCGGATCGCCGTCATGAAGGTGTTCTGCGCGCTCATCACGATGACCGGCAGGTTCGGCCGCATCTTCTTGATCCGCGGCAACAGGTCGAACGCGTTCTCGTCGGGCATCACCACGTCGGTAATGACGAGATCGCCCTCGCCCTGGCTGACCCATCGCCATAGCGTGGCGGCATTGCCGGTCAGGCGCACCTCGTAGCCGGCGCGCGAGAGCGCCTGGTTCAGGACGGTCCGGATGGCGGTGTCGTCGTCAGCGACAAGTATGCTACCTGCGGGCATTGGTGTTCCTCATCGTGCATCCTGAGAGGCAGGCGACGGCGTACCCGGAACGTCGTCGCGGTTGCTTTGGTCGTGTTGTTTGGCGGCGCTGTACATCGGCATCAGCACCCGGAATGTGGTCTTCCGCGGCTGCGACTCGCATTCGATGATGCCGCCGTGATCGCCGATGATCTTGGCGACCAGTGCGAGCCCCAGCCCGCTCCCGGTCTGCTTGGTGGTGACGAAGGGATCGAACAGGTTCGGCAGCAGGTCTTCCGGCACGCCGCTCCCGTTGTCCTTGACGCAGAATTCAAGCGGCAGCGAGACCCGCGATTTCTTGCCGGGCACCGACAATCGTACACCCGGACGGAACGCTGTGGTGAGCTGAATCTCCGCATCGGCGCCGAGATCGGCGACGGCTTCGGCGGCGTTCTTCACCAGATTGAGGAACACCTGGATCAACTGGTCCTGATTGGCCAGCACCGGCGGCAGCGACGGATCATAGTCCTCGATGAAGCGGACGTTGCGGGCAAAGCCGGATTGCGCCAGCCGCTTCACATGGTCGAGCACGGAGTGGATGTTGACCGGGCCGCGCGCCACCGGCCGCTCGTCGCCGAACACTTCCATGCGGTCAACCAGCGTGACGATGCGGTCCGCCTCGTCGCAGATCAGCCGCGTCAGCAGCCGGTCCTCGGAGGACGCCTGCTGCTCAAGGAGCTGCGCGGCGCCGCGGATGCCCGACAACGGGTTCTTGATCTCGTGCGCGAGCATCGCGGCGAGCGCGATCACCGAGCGCGCCGCACTGCGGTGCGTGAGCTGGCGGTCCATCTTGTCGGCGATGGTGCGCTCCTGCAGCATCACCACGATGTGGCCGGGCCGTTCGGTCAGCGGCGCGACGTGCAGATCGACATGGCGATCGCCGCCGATGCGCGGTGTCCCGAGATCGACCTTGTATTCATTGACCGGCGAACCGCTCGCCCGCACCTGCTCGATCAGCGCGAGCAGCGGGCTGCCAAATGGCACCAGCTCCTTCAGCGACTGCCGACGCAGAAATTGGGTCGAGATCTCGAAGAAAGCTTCTGCTGCGATGTTGGCGTCGACGATGCGGCCGTCCGGCGCGACCAGCAGCACCGGGTTGGGCAGCGCATTGAGGATCGCTTCCCCGTCGGTGGGCACGGGCCGGCGCTGTTCCATGGCCGACGTCATGCGGCGGCACTCCAAGCAAAATCGTCGTAGGCATCCTCGAGCGAGCGATGCACGCTGGACGGTTCGTCCGAGGTGAGGATCTTCTGCCGCCAGGTCTTCAACGTTGCGGTCGGCGCGCGGCTGCAGGCGGCCGCGGTCTCGAGCGCCCAGCCAAGATGCTTGCGGGCGTGTCTGAGGCCGATGCGCACGCCGTAATGGCTGCAAACTTCGTCATAGAGCGCACGGACGTGCTTGAGCTGCTCGCTGAGCGATGGAGCGGCTTCGGCGATGCCGGTCTCCAGCCGGCGGCCGATCTGGCCCGGCAGCCAGGGTTGGCCCTGCGCGCCACGGCCAATCATGACGGCATCGGCGCCCGACAATTCGAGCGCGGTGACCGCCCTGTCGAACGAGGTGATATCGCCGTTGACCACGACCGGAATCGTGACGACATCCTTGACCGCACGCACCGCATTCCAGTCAGCCTCGCCCTTGTAGAACTGGCAACGGGTGCGGCCGTGCACCGTGATCATCTGCACGCCGGCGGCCTCGGCGCGGCGCGCCAGTTCCGGCGCGTTGAGCGAGCGCTCGTCCCAGCCGAGCCGCATCTTTAGCGTCACCGGCACCTTGACCGCCGAGATCGTCGCCTCGACCAACGCGACCGCGTGGTCGAGATTGCGCATCAGCGCCGAGCCGGATTGGCCACCGGTCACATGCCGGGCCGGGCAGCCCATGTTGATATCGATGATGTCGGCGCCAGCGCCCTCGGCGATCCGGGCGCCCTCCGCCATCCAATGAGCCTCGCAGCCGGCGAGTTGGACGACGTGCGGCCCGATCCCGGCTGCCTCGCAGCGCAGCTTGGACATCGGCTTGCCGTTTACCAAGTCGTCGCTGGCGGTCATCTCGGACACCACAAGCCCGGCGCCAAGCGCAGCGGTGAGTCGCCGGAACGGTGCATCGGTGACACCGGACATCGGCGCGAGGAGAACCCGGTTGGCGACAGCAATGTCGCCTATCTTCAACGGGTTACGAGAAACACTTTGCACGCCGGTCACGGCCGTCTCGTCGGTTCGTCGACCACGCCATTGCAGCCGATTTCATATATTGTGCGCACAAATCTTGTGCAGTCAAGCTTCATGCCTACACTTTAGACAATTCTACCATTTGCGCAAGTGCACTGCAACAAAATCTGCTTTTCCCACAGCAAACCGGAAACGCTCTGTTCTTGCGCACTGGTCGTGCTAAGGGGCTGTGCGCGGCGATCCCGTCGCCCCTCTCCCCATCCCCGATTCGTCTGTCACTGGTTCAAAAATGCCGAAGCCCGCGCGTACCGCAGCCATCGTTGTCGCAGCCGGGCGCGGACTGCGCGCCGGCGCGGGTGGGCCCAAGCAATACCGCACGATCGGTGGTCAGACCGTGATCTACCGGGCGATGGAGGCTTTCTCCGGGCATTCGGACGTGCTCACCGTACAGCCCGTGGTAAATCCCGACGATGCTGCGCTTTTCCAGGAGGCGGTTGCCGGCTTGCGCCACCAGACGCCCGTCCCCGGCGGAGCCACCCGTCAGGCCTCCGTGCATGCGGGGCTCGAGGCACTCGCTCACCAGAAGCCGGATATCGTCCTGATCCACGACGCCGCGCGCCCCTTCGTCACGCCAGCCGTGATCTCGCGCGCGATCGCGGCCGCCGGCCGCACGGGTGCTGCGATCCCTGTGGTCCCCGTCACCGACACGATCAAGCTCACCGGCGAGACCGGCAACGTCGAGGCGACGCCGGAGCGTGCACGCTTGCGCATCGCGCAGACGCCACAGGCCTTTCGTTTCGACGTGATATTGGAGGCGCATCGTCGCGCGGCGCGCGAGGGCCGCAGCGATTTCACTGACGACGCGGCGCTTGCGGAATGGGCGGGATTGACGGTTGCGACATTTGAAGGTGATCCTGCCAACATGAAACTTACGACGCCTGAAGACTTCGTCCGCGAGGAAGCGCGGTTGGCGAGCCAGCTTGGCGATATCAGGACCGGCACCGGTTATGATGTGCACGCGTTCGGCGACGGCGACCACGTCATGATCTGCGGCGTGCGCGTCCCGCACAGCAGAGGCTTCCTTGCCCATTCCGACGGCGACGTCGGGCTGCACGCGCTCGTCGACGCGATACTCGGTGCGCTGGCCGACGGCGACATCGGCTCGCACTTCCCGCCGAGTGACGCCAAGTGGAAAGGCGCCTCCTCCGACCAGTTCCTAAAATACGCCGTCGAGCGCGTCACCGCGCGCGGCGGACGCATCGCCAATCTCGAGGTGACCTTGATCTGCGAGCGGCCGAAGATCGGCCCGCTGCGCGATACGATGCGCGCGAAGATCGCCGAGATTTCCGGCGTCCATATCTCGCGCGTCGCGGTCAAGGCGACCACGAGTGAGCGGCTCGGCTTCACCGGCCGCGAGGAAGGCATTGCGGCCACCGCAAGTGCCACCATCCGCCTACCTTGGGACGACAAAGGTTGGAGCGCGTAACATGGGCGGCAGCGACGCTCGTGCCCTCTCCCGCTCGCTGCTCGACCTGTGCCGGATGCGCAAGCTGACCATCGCGACCGCCGAATCCTGCACCGGCGGGCTGGTTGCGGGCGCGCTCACCGATGTCCCTGGCTCCTCCGATGTGATCGACCGCGGCTTTGTCACCTATTCCAACGAGGCCAAACGCATGATGCTCGGCGTCAAGGCGGCGACGCTCGAAACGTTCGGTGCTGTCAGCAAGGAAACCGCGACTGCAATGGCCATCGGCGCGCTGGAGAAAGCTGGCGTCGATCTCGCGGTCTCGATCACCGGCATCGCGGGCCCGGGCGGCGCGACACCGGGCAAGCCCGTAGGGCTGGTTCATTTCGCCGTCGCCGCGCGCGACGGCCGCATCATCCACCGCGAACAACGATTTGGTGCGATCGGCCGTACGGCGGTGCGGCAGCGCTCGGTGGTCGAAGCCTTGCGCATGTTGATGGAATTGGCGCGGCCCCCGCAGGCCGCCAAGCCACGCCGCGAGACCGTGAGCCGGTTGCGGCCACGGGTTGCCCGCTCACCGCGCAGTCACGCCGCCAAGCGCCGCCGGTTACCGCGCGGATAGCTGCGCATGATGACCCGTGCGCGGCGACTCCCGCCGTTTTGTCGCGCGCCAACTGCGACCCAGTGACGCTTGCCCGGGGGGAACGAGGGACGTTGTCGGCTGTTATCACACGCCCACCTTCGTCCATGATTCCTAGCCCCAACAAGGAGACAATAATGAAGCTGCGAACCATGCTTGTGACCGCGACGACGGCGGCCATGGCGCTTTCAGCCGCACCCTCGTTCGCCGCGCCACTCGCGCCTGCGGCGCTGCAAGATCAGCCGGCGTCGGTCCAGCAGGTGCAGTATCGTTACTGGCATGGAGGTCCCCGCTACGGCTATCGCGGTGGATATTACGGCTATCGGGGCGGATATTACGGCGACCGCGGAAACGGCGCGGCGATCATCGGCGGCCTTGCAGCCGGCGCAATCATCGGCGGCGCGATCGCCGCGAGCCAGGCGAAAGCCAACAACGACGCCTATTGCTCGCAGCGCTTCCGCTCCTACGATCCGGCGTCGGGCACCTATCTCTCCAACAACGGCACACGGCGCCCCTGTCCATAGCCAACAGTCGATCTCACGAGATGACTCCGGAATGCCCGGCCGCGCGCCGGGCATTCACCTTGCGGGACGAAGAAACGAAGCAGAACGAGACGGCCCCTAGGTCGAAAGCTGGGGCTTTCCATAGATCTGGTCCGCCCGCTTCTCGAACGCCGCTGCGAAGCGTGAAAATGCGGCATCGAACATCGAGCCCATCAGCATCGCCAGCATCCGGCTCTTGAACTCGTAGGACAAGAAGAAGCCGACATCGCAATCGGTTTCGGACCTTGGCTCGAAGGTCCAGCGATTCTCCAGATTGCTGAACGGGCCGCGCAAATATTCGACCAGAATCTTCCGGTTGGGCGGGTCGAGGGTCACCTTGCTCGTGAAGGATTCCCGCACCAGCTTGAACGACACGGTCATGTCGGCGATCACGACCTCGGTGCCATCGTCATTCGGTGTGCGCTGGCGCACCTTCAACGACTGGCACAGCGGCACGAATTCCGGATAGCGCTCGACGTCGGCAACCAGATCAAACATTTGCTGCGCGGCGTGGTGCACCCGCCGCTTGCTGGAGAATCGCGGCATCAGTGAATACTCGTGCGCTTTTTCTTCAATGCGAGGTCTTGCAGATAGTCGTCCGCCTGCTCACGATCCGTGAAGCACACCAGCGTTTGATCGGGCCGCAATCCCTGAAAATATGCGACAAGCTTCGGCCGTTGCTGCTGCCGATAGGTCCAGACGTAGCGAAAGAATTCAAGATCGATCTTCTCCGGACAGCCGTCCGCCATCTCGGGGCGCACCTTGCCATAGCTCGCCGCGATCCGCTTGAAGATTCCGAACATGCAGGCCGACCGCGGCAGATCGAACCAGATGACCGTATCCGAAAGCTGCCGCCGCAGTTCGCCTGCGCCGCTCGTCATATAGTTCCCATCCATGATCCAACGCGGTTGCTTCGCGGCCTCGACCATGCGGCTCTGGAATTCCTCCTTCCCGGATTCGACCCAGCCCGGCTTCCAGAACAACGCATCGATCGATACCGTCGGAATGCCGGTGATGTCCGATAGCCGACGCGCGAAGGTCGACTTGCCGGACCCCGACGATCCCATCACCAGAACACGTTGCATTGGTCCAGTCCGAGGCTGGAGCACGATCTGGACCGGTTGGCGCCGGCCCTTCCAATAGATCGTGCTCGATGAAACGATGGAACGCGGCGACGATGTCTCCGCCGTCTACAGCGCGATGGGATCGAATTGAACCGTCATCGCGCTTTCGCTCTTTGCTTGAGCATGATCCTTTCGGAAAGCCGCTTCGCACCTCTCCGGATCATGCGGTCGTATCTCTAGCGGCCGCGGGCCAGACGCGCCGCCTGCAATTTCGCAAAATCCTCGCCGGCGTGGTGCGACGAGCGAGTCAGCGGGCTCGCCGACACCATCAGGAATCCCTTGGTGTAGGCGACACGCTCATAGCCTGCGAATTCGTCCGGCGTCACATAGCGCATCACTGCGTGGTGCTTGCGTGTCGGCTGCAGATATTGGCCGATGGTCAGGAAATCGACGTCGGCCGAGCGCAGATCATCCATCACCTGCAACACTTCGTGCCGCTCCTCGCCGAGCCCGACCATGATGCCAGACTTGGTGAACATTGTCGGATCCATTTCCTTGACCCGCTGCAGCAGCCGGATCGAATGGAAATAGCGTGCGCCAGGGCGGACGGTCAGGTAGCGCGACGGCACCGTTTCCAGATTGTGATTGAATACATCGGGCCTTGCCGCGACCACGCGCTCCAGCGCGCCATCCTTGCGCAGGAAGTCGGGCGTCAAAATCTCGATTGTGGTGGTTGGGCAGCGTGTGCGGATCGCACGGATGGTTTGCGCGAAATGCTCGGCACCGCCGTCGGCCAGATCGTCGCGGTCAACCGAGGTCACAACGACATGGGCGAGGCCAAGCTTGGAGGTTGCTTCGGCAACGTAGTCGGGCTCGTGGGCCTCGAGCGCGACTGGCATGCCGGTCTTGACGTTGCAGAACGCGCACGCCCGTGTGCAGGTATCGCCCATGATCATGAAAGTGGCGTGCTTCTTGTCCCAGCACTCGCCGATATTCGGGCAGCCGGCCTCCTCACAGACCGTGACGAGGCCGTTCTCCTTCACGATCCGGCGCGTATCGGCATAGCCGCGCGTGTTCGGCGCGCGGACGCGGATCCAGTCCGGCTTTGGCGGCGACACGGCGTCCGGCCGGTTCACCTTTTCGGGGTGCCGTGGGCGGACCGGCGTGGTTGAAATAGTGTCGACAATGGTGACCATGGGTGCCTGCAAGTCGCGAGGAGCTTAGCTAATCCGTGTTGGCGCGGCTCGCAACCCGGCACGTGCGACCCTAGCAGACCGCGCAATATATTGGCAGTCTTCCGGCCTGTTCCGCCCCCGATTCCCTCCTGAAAATGGCTCAGAAACCCCAATCGAGCAAAGCGCGGGCGCCGCGCCTCGGCAAGCCGCTGAAACGCTCCTTCTTCGATCGCAGCGTCCATGAGGTCGCGCCCGACCTGATCGGCGCCACGTTCCTGGTCGACGGCGTCGGCGGCATCATTGTCGAGGTCGAGGCCTATCACCACACCGATCCCGCGGCGCATTCCTACCGGGGACCGACTCCGCGCAATCAGGTGATGTTCGGTCCACCGGGGTTCTCGTATGTCTATCGTTCTTACGGCATCCACTGGTGCGTGAACTTCGTATGCGAGGAGGCCGGCTCCGCCAGCGCCGTGCTGATCCGCGCGCTCGAGCCGACGCACGGGATCGCAGCGATGCGCCGCCGACGCGGTTTGGATGACGTTCGCACCCTGTGCTCCGGGCCTGGCAAGCTCTGTGAAGCGCTAGGTATCACCATCGCGCACAGTGAATTGCCGCTCGACCGGGCTCCGATTGCGCTCCATGCCCGCACCGGCACGCCAGAGATCGTCTCAGGCGTGCGAATCGGGATCACCAAGGCAGTCGACCTGCCCTGGCGCTACGGGGTCAAGGAATCCAAGTTCCTCAGCAAGCGATTTTAAGCGCCACGGCGTGCGTGGCGCTTATGAGGCTCGCTTCAGGCGTTCGAGCGCTTCGAGGATCTTGGCCTTGCGCTCGCGTGCAGCCTCGCGCTTCTCCTTCTCCTCCTCGACGAGTTCTTCCGGCGCGTTGGCGACGAATTTCTCGTTGGAGAGTTTGGCGTCGACGCGTTTGATGTCGGCGTCGGCCTTGCCGAGCTCCTTTTGCAGACGCGCCTGCTCGGCGACCAGATCGATGACGCCCTTGAGCGGCAGCGCCACCACGTCGCCGCGGACGAGAAGCTGCACCGCGCCTTCCGGTGGACGATCGGCAAACGAGATATCGGAGAGCCGCGCCAGGCGCTTGATGGTATCGTTCCAGCGGTGCGCGCGATCGCGCGTCTCGTTTGAGGCTCCCGATATCACCAGCGGTGTCAGCGTCGACGGCGGGATGTTCATCTCTGCCTTCACCGAGCGCATCGCGGTGACGAGGTCGACCACCCAGCCGATCTCGACCTCCGCCGCGGGATCGCTGAAATCATCGGCGTCGAGTGTCGCAATGACCGGCGGAATGACCTCGCCATTCGGCCCGGTCATTGCCATCGCAGCCAGATCTTCGCCGCTCAGCGCCGTCGCCTTGCGCGGCCATGTTGCGAGCGCCAGCAAGCCATCACGCTTGGCCGTCACGGCCCACAGCTCTTCGGTGATGAACGGCATGAACGGATGCAACAGCTTCAGGATCTCATCGCGTGTCCAGGCGATCATGGCGCGCGTCTCGGCCTTTGCCGCGCCCTCCTCGCCCATCAGCACGGGCTTGGCCAACTCGAGATACCAATCGCAGAACACATTCCACACGAAGCGGTAGATGGCGCCGGCCGCGTCGTTGAAGCGATAGCCCCGGATCGCCTCGGTCACCTCGCGAGTGACGCGCGAGGTCTCGTGCGCGATCCAGCGGTTCAGGGTTTCCCTGGCGCCCTTCGCATCGAAGCCGTCCGGCTTCACGCACTCGTTCATCTCGGCGAAGCGGCAGGCGTTCCAGAACTTGGTCGCGAAGTTGCGGTTGGTCTCGACCAGATGCGGCGACAGGCGAATGTCGTGGCCCTGGGCAGCCTCGCGCGTCAGTGCAAAACGCAGCGCGTCGGCGCCGTATTCGTCGATCACACCGAGCGGATCGATGACGTTGCCCTTCGACTTCGACATCTTGGCGCCCTTCTCGTCGCGGACGAGACGGTGGATGTAAACAGTCGAGAACGGCGCCTCCTTCATGAAGTGAAGCCCCATCATCATCATCCGCGCGACCCAGAAGAAGATGATGTCGAACCCCGTGACCAGCGCGTTGGTCGGGTAGTAGCGCTTCACCTCCGCCGTGTCATCCGGCCAGCCCAGCGTCGAGAACGGCCATAGTGCTGACGAGAACCAGGTGTCGAGCACGTCTTCGTCGCGGGTGATGAAGCCCTCACGCTTGGCGGGGTCGAGCGCCATTTCGTGGCCCTGCTCCGGCGTAATGACCTCCTGCTCGACATAGTAGCCGAGCGCGTTGCCGACAGCCTCTTCCTCGGTCTCCGCGACGAACGCCTTGCCGTCAGGGCCATACCAGGCGGGAATCTGATGGCCCCACCAGAGCTGGCGCGAGATGCACCAAGGCTGAATGTTCTCCATCCACTCGAAATAAGTCTTCTCCCAGTTCTTCGGCACGAAAGTGGTTTCGCCCGAACGCACTGCCGCCATCGCCGGCTGCGCCATCGTCTTGGCATCGACATACCACTGGTCGGTCAGATAAGGCTCGATCACGACGCCGGAGCGGTCGCCGTGCGGCACCATGTGGGTGTTCGGCTCGATCCGTTCGAGGAAACCAAATTCGTCCAGCCGGGTCACGATCTTTTTGCGCGCGGCGAAGCGCTCGATCTGATGAAACTCTTCCGCGAAATCCGAAGCGCCCTCTGGCAGGCCACGCAGATAGTCCTCGTTGCCGACCAAGTTGAGACTGCCCTCCTGGTCGAGGACGCTGATCTGCGGCAGGCCGTGACGCTTGCCGATCTCGAAATCGTTGAAGTCGTGCGCTGGCGTCACCTTGACCGCGCCAGAGCCCTTCTCCGGATCGGAATAGTCGTCGGCGACGATCGGAATCTTGCGCCCGACCAGCGGCAAAATGACGTGCTGGCCGACCAGATCCGTGTAGCGCTCATCGTCCGGATGCACCGCGACCGCGGTGTCGCCGAGCATGGTTTCGGGACGCGTGGTTGCGACCACGATGAACGACTTGGGATCATCAGGGCTGAACGTCCGCCCCTCGATCGGATAGCGCAGATACCAGAGGCTGCCCTTGACCTCGACCTGCTGCACTTCGAGATCGGAGATCGCGGTCAGCAGCTTGGGGTCCCAATTGACCAGCCGCTTGTCCTTGTAGATCAGCCCCTGGCGGTGCAATTCGACGAACACCTTGACGACTGCACGCGACAGCCCCTCGTCCATCGTGAAGCGCTCGCGCGACCAATCGCAGGAGGCGCCCAGGCGTTTGAGCTGATTGACGATGGTGCCGCCGCTCTCGGCTTTCCACTGCCAGACCCGTTCAAGAAATTTGGCGCGGCCCATCTCGCGTCGGCCCGGCTCCTGGCGTTCCATCAATTGCCGCTCGACCACCATCTGGGTCGCGATGCCGGCATGGTCGGTTCCAGGCTGCCACAGCACGTCGCGGCCACGCATCCGCTCGAAACGGCACAGGATGTCCTGTAGCGTGTTGTTGAGCGCGTGCCCCATGTGCAGCGAGCCGGTCACGTTCGGCGGCGGGATCACGATGGTGAAGGGCGTGGCGTCCTTGCGTTCGGGCCGTCCGGCTTTGAACGCACCGCTCTCCTCCCAAATCCGGGACATCCGGCGCTCGATATCGGCGGGCTGGTAGTT
Source organism: Bradyrhizobium sp. ORS 86 (assembly GCF_045571475.1). Lineage (NCBI taxonomy): Bacteria > Pseudomonadati > Pseudomonadota > Alphaproteobacteria > Hyphomicrobiales > Nitrobacteraceae > Bradyrhizobium > Bradyrhizobium sp. ORS 86. The sequence continues at coordinate 4,035,360 of NZ_CP120699.1, forward strand.
TTTCTCGATCATGACAATGCGGTTTCGACCATGGAAACGGCTAGAAAGCCGCCCCAACGCACCAAGTCAACCGGACCTGCGCGCAGAAACGACGATTAGGCGAACTTTGGGTGGCTGAATGAGGTCCGCAAGGCCCGCGGACCAGGCCTACCGTCCGCGAGATACCCGCTCGATTTCGGCCTTGACGATGCGCTCGACCAGCCCCGGCAAGTTGTCGTCCAGCCAGGCTTTGAGCATCGGCCGCAGCATCTCCTTGACCAGGTCCTCTAGCGTTCGCGCATTGTTGCTGAGTACGGTATTGGCCAGGGAATTGAAGGCGGATTCGACCGCCCGCATCGTGGTTCCCGACAGGATAGGCTGCATCGACGCGGTGTCGATCGGCGGCGGCTCATGAGCCGCCGGCCGCATGCGCGCGGAGGCTTCCGCGAATTCGACGTCGTCCTGCGGCTCGACCTTGTGGAACGACGCGGCTGCTTCCGGAGCGGGCGTCGGATCCGGCAGCGCCATCTCGTCGGTGAGTTCGAACACGTCGCCATCCGGTTGCGGTGGCCGGATCTCGGACGGCGGCGTCGCCTCATCGAGGCTGGCCAACAGAGAATCGATATCGTCCTGGCTGTTGCTCGCCGCCGGCGCAGCCGGCGCTGGCTTTGGGCTCGGCACGGCAACCTTCGCGGCGGATGGTGGCGCTGGCGGAGGGCTCTTCATTGCGGGTTTAGCCTGCGGTGGCGGCTCGACCTTAGGCGGTGGCGCCGCGGCCGCCACCTTCTCGACAGCAGCGGGTTTGTCGGCGGTGGCCGGCTTCGCCTCGTCGTCGGCAATGATGCGACGGATCGACGCCAGAATCTCCTCCATCGAGGGCTCTTGGACCTTCGCAGGTTGCGTCATCGACGACTCCACATCGAAACCATTTTACATCAAGCCGGGAGGATTCGCCGGTTCCGATTTTGCAGGCCGAGATTTTCGTCGCTCACGCCCGACTTGTCCCCAGATCAAGCCCGCCTACGGCTTCGCGCAAGCTCGTGTCGCCCAAGACACGAGCTGTCGGCCACCGTAGGGGTGACCGCGCCGCGAATCGCCTTGCTGCCCAACGAAACGGTATGTCAGGGCATTTATCGAATGCAAGCAAACGCGCCCGCTTGTGGTCCTGATTGACTCAGAACCACAAGCTAAGCGCGTCAGGCGATGTTGGTGTGGCGGTTAGCGGCCGTCGGGCGTGCGGACGCCGGCCCAGCTATCGCGCACCTGATGGTAGTGCACGCTGGGATCATAGACATTGGTCTTGAGGCCCATCACTTGCGGTGACAGACGACCGATCGCGTTCAGCACGTTGTAGGAGGCGACGACGCGATCGTGCTGCGCGGTCACCAGCGCATTGCGGGCGTTGACGAGGGCCTGCTGCGCGTTCAACACGTCGAGCGTGGTGCGCTGGCCAGCCTTGGCCTCCTCGCGCACGCCGTTCAGAGCGATTTCCGACGCAGTCACCTGCGCTTGCGCCGACGCCACCTGCGACTTGCCGGCAAGCAACTGGCCCCACGCGGTGACGACATCGGCGCGTGCCTGATTCCGGGTCTGCTCCAAAACTTGGCGCTGCTGCGCCAGCGATTCCTTGGACTGCCGGATCAGCGAATATTCGGAGCCACCCTGGTAGATCGGCACCTGCAATTGAACGTTGGCCGAGGCGCCGAACGAACGATAGATCTGCAGCGTCTGCTCGTAGGCCTGGTTCACCGAAGCCTGCAGCGCGAGCGTCGGGTACAGCGCGCCTTCGTTGACCTTGACCTGCAGGAAGTTGACATCGACGCCGTACATCGCCGCGGTCACGTTCGGGTTCTGGGTCAGACCCAGTTCAACGGCCGCGGCCAGCGTCGACGGCAAGAAACGATCGACCGGCGACCCCGGCGCGAGATTCTCCGGCTCGTTGCCGATGATCCGGCGGAAATTCGATCGCGTCGTGGTGAGGTTCGATTCCGCAGTGAGCTGCTGGGTTCGACCGGCCGCGAGCTGCGCTTCGGATTGCGCGACGTCGGTCCGCGTCACCTCACCCACGTTGAAGCGATCCTGGGTCTGCTTCAGCGTCTGCTCGAGCACGCGCGTGTTGCTGCGCTGGACCTCGACGATCGCGGAATCGCGAAGATAGTCCATATAGATCGTGGCGGCCTGCAGCATCACGGTCTGCTCAAGCACGCGCAAACCCTCGCGCGCCGACGACACCTGGCTTTCCGCGGCACGCACCCGGGGCGCGGTCTGCGCATTGAACAGCGACTGATTGAGCGTGATACCTGCGCTGCGTGGAGCGTTGAAGCCCCTAAAGTCGGACTTGACGAGATGCGTCGCGTCACCGCCGGTTGTCGATTGGGAGTCAGTATATTGGCTGCCTGCACTCGCCGTCAGCGCGACCTTCGGGCGGTAACCCGAGAGCGCCTGTGGCACGTTCTCGTCGGTAGCTCGGACCAACGCGCGCTGCGCGTTGAGCTGGGGATTGTTTTGGTAGGCCCGCACCAGCGCGGCCTCGATTGTGTCGGCCAAGGCGGGCACCGGGCCCAACTCCGCCAACAGAAGGACCGCAACCGCAGCCGTGGTGACAATCTTCACCCCTCGCATCCCCAACATTCCATTCATTTTGTAGTCGCCGACCCATCATGCCCATGAGCCTAGCGTCGCTTCAGACGAAGTGAGTCCCGCCTCACCTTAGTCCGCAGCTAAGAGCAACGGAACTCCTCCGCAATGTAAAGCGGTGGAAACTCTTCACGTGGGGCAAACGGGCCACACTTCTGATTCAGAATGGGATTTTATCAGGTGCTGCACTGCGGTAGCGGGTGGGGGCGCTCAGAAGACGAAGGCAGGAAGCCGTTCAAGCCCCGGCAAAACCGGAGCCGTGCCGTCGAACAATTCGCGATGGCCGTAGTCCTTGTTGAAGTGGGTCACGAGGCTGACTCGGGGCGGCTGCGACGGGGCGAAGACCCCAACCAGACGGCCGCCTTCCTTGAGCTGGGCATAGAGCCCGGTCGGGATAATTTCGGTCGCGCCGTTCAGGACGATCACGTCGAACGGCGCACCGGCAGCATCTCCATCGGCCGCGGCGGCAGTCCTCACGGTGACATTCTGGGCGCCAAGCTGAGCCAGCGCCGCGGTCGCCTTCGCCGTAAGGGCCGGATCGCTTTCGGTTGCGATCACCTCGGCGGCGAAGCGCGCCACCAACGCGGCGGCATAGCCGGTCGCGCAGCCGACGATCAGCACACGATCGGTGTTCTTGATGTCAGTCGCCTGGAGCATCTTGGCGAGCAGCGCGGGCTTGATCAGGCAGCGCTGGCCCGCCCCCTTCTCAGCGACGTCCAAGTCGAGGTCCAGATAGGCCAGCGCCTGCCTGTCGGCCGGAACGAAAACCTCGCGCGGCACCGTCAACATGGCATCGAGGATTCGCTCATCGGTGACGTCGCTCGGACGCACCTGACCATCGACCATATACTGGCGCGCGGCCGAAAAACCGGACATTGACGGAACCCTGCAAATCACGCGGCAGTGCCGCTGGAGGAGCTAGAACAGGGCACCTTGTGGAACAAGCTCCGCCAAAACGCAACACGCCGTTGACGCGCGCAACGGCGCCGCAGGACGCTCGCGGCGCTCCCCTATTCGATGGTGACGGCCAGCCGGCCAATCAGGCGGGCCACCTCATCGAGATGTTCCGAATCATGCGCCTCGACGGCCTTCGCCAGCCGGCGCAGGCACTCATCATCGCTGATGTCGGGAACATCACCGGGAACGAGCGTCGGCTGCAGCATCGACAGGTCGATCAGTATCTCGGACATGGAAAAAATCACCTCTCAGAACCCGGCGAGAGGAACGTTCGATAGCCATTAAGTCGATTTGACGGCCAATTGAGCCCACCCGCGGCGAGCCACAGGCTTGTGAACGATGATCCGGACTTTGTCGGTGGGGCCAGAGCTGGCTCCCCGGGCTGGATTCGAACCAGCGACCATTCGATTAACAGTCGAATGCTCTACCGCTGAGCTACCGAGGAATGGGCGAACATCTGTTCGCGAGCGGGCAGCGTATAACAAAGCCTTTCGGCCTTGCAAAGAACCAAATGACAGTCCGGGCCCAACTTTAACAGCAGCGTAAACTCGCTGCGAGGCAAGGATTTGCCTGTCTCGCAGCGTGCCCAGCGCGCCCTCCCATCTCCATTGCAGGCGGGGGCCGCGATCAAAGGCACGGGGGCCGAGATCGACGCGGCCGGTTACGACGAGCAGAGTTGTTGGTATCGAGATAGTTTTTCCCGGAATGTGATTTCTTTCACACGAAGCCGTTACTGCCGGACCTAGGGTCCCGACGTGGCAAAGACGAATCTATTTGCTGGGTTCATGCCGGCGTTCTTTAGCTAAAATTCGAACGATCGGCTCAATTCAGACACAAGACAGTTTTGCGACCATGGCGCTCTCGAACCCCGGAGAGCGCGATGAGCGAAGTCGAATTGGATCTGCTGTTGGACGCCGTGCGAACCGCCATCGCGCCTGTTTCCGAGGAGAATTTCTTGGCTCAACCCCTGCCCCGCGTTAAGCCGCCGCCGCGCGCCGCCAACGACAACCGCGCGCCGTGGCCGCTGATTCCGTTTCCCGATGGCTGGCACGCCGCCAGTTAAGGCAGCGTCTTATCTGTTGACCGCAAGTGATTGATGAGAAAGGTGGAGGCCACGACCAGAATTGAACTGGTGTACACGGTTTTGCAGACCGTTGCGTAACCACTCCGCCACGTGGCCCCGACGCGGGGCGATTGATATAGACCCTCAATGGGTTAGGCAAGCCACCTGAGGCGCTGTTCCGCAGATTTCCGAAACTCAAATTCCGTGTGATTTCCGAAACTGGCGTGCCCGGTCTGTTCTCGCTAGGCTGCGCCCATGCCCGAGCTCACCCGACGCCTCGACCCCGACGGCCGCAACTGCTGGCAAATCTGGTACGGCGACATCCATGCCGGCGCGATCGCACGCGCCGTCGGCAATCCCGGCAATGCCGAGCGCTGGAACTGGCATTGCGGCTTCTATCCGGGCAGCGAGCCCGGCGACTGCACGGCGGGGAGTGCCGACACCTTCCCGGAAGCCAGAGATGCCTTCCTCAAGGCCTGGGCGATATTTCTGTCGGAGCGTACCGAGGCCGACTTCGAAGAATGGCGCCACAAGCGGGACTCGACGGCCTGGCTGTATCGAATGTGGGACGAGGGGTTGAGGCTGCCGACGCAGGTCACCTCGGGCCAGGCGCGCTGCTTCTGCGGTGCCGAGATCACCGCGGCGACGATGCCGGCACACATCGATCAATGCCACCGCTTCGGCCAGCACCCATGAAATACGTCGATGACCGTCCCGCCGGGCAGCGCCGGCCCTACGCCAACCCGGAGAAGGCGGCGCGCCGACTGATGGAGCACGCCTTCAAGTTCGAGCCGATCCAGGACGGCCGGATCTATATCGAGGTGATCAACGGGCCGTTCATCCTCGAGGACAAGGCGACGCCGGCCGAATACCGCGCCGGCCTCAATTTCGCGATCGAGCGCGGCTGGCTCGAGCCGGTCCACGAAAGCGGGACGTTCACGAGGATGACGCAGGCCGGCAAGGACCTGTTCGCCTGACCGATTCGCAAAATGTGCCCGGAATCCCTATCTTCCCGGCATGCCCATCACCCGCAAGCCGATCGAAATCTCACCAGAAACCGCGCGCCAGTTCAGGGTTGAGATGCGCGCGTTTCATGCCGAGCAAAGTCCGATCCGGCGCGACGAGATCGCAGCCCGCGTCCGGCATATGCTGCTGCAGGACATGCCCTCCGGCTCAAAGCTGCGACTGTCCGAGGTTCTCGAGCTGTTCGAGCTGATGCGATGACCAAGGTCGCCTGCATTCTCTGCGATGACACCGGCTGGGTCTGCGAGAACCATCCGGACCAGCCCTGGACCGGCAATCACGCCTGCCGGTGCGGCGGGGCCGGTGCGCCCTGCCCGACCTGCAACAGGCCGAAGCCGGACGATGTCCCGCGGCTGCCGCGCGGGTTTCGCAACATGTTCGACAAGGACGACGAATGAAGACGCGGCTGGAGCTGCGCGGCGCGCTCACCGCGATCGCGATGCTCGCCATCCTGGTCGTGGCCGCAGGCCTCTGGCTGGCCCGCTAGGCCGCACAACCCCAGACATAGCCCTCTTGCCAAAATCCCGTAGCGCGGGCACACTGGAACCTTTCCGCCAGTCCATTTCAGAGTACCCGCATGATTAAAGCCAAGAGCATCGTCAAGGGCGCCGCCTCGAACTTCATCCCCCGCTTCAGGCATTCCGGCACCGGCACCGACGGCGCATTCAGCGCCGAGGGGGCCTATGCGATCTTCATGCGCTATCTCTTGGCGCTGTCGCGTGCCGGGACGAGCTTTGCGGACAAGACGGTCGTGGAATTCGGACCCGGCTCGTCGTTCGGCGTCGGCATCGCCGCGCTGCTTGCGGGCGCCCGGCGCTACTACGCCTTCGACCTGATCGACCACACCGATGACGAGCGCAACCTCGTGATCTTCGACGTGATCCTTCGCATGTTTCAGACGCGAGCACCGGTGCCGATTGGCGGCTGGTGTGCGCGCATCTTCCCGCTGATCGATGATCCGGCGTTCCCGGCGGACCTTCTGCCCGATGCGCTGCTCGCAAAGACGCTCGATCCGGACCGCGTCTCGCTGATCCGCCGCGATCTCGCCTCCAAGGGCGGCCTCTACATCCGGCCGCGCTCGTCGGCGAATATCGCCTCAGCCAAGCTCGACGAGCCGGCCGACGTGATCATCTCGGAATCGGTGCTTGAGCATGTCGACGACCTGAAGCCGACCTATGAGACCTTCGCCCGCTGGCTGACGCCCGACGGCGTCATGGCGCACCTGATCGACTATGGCAGCCACAACCTGTCCGACGACTGGAACGGGCACTGGACCTGCTCGCCGAAGACCTGGTCGCTGGTCCGGGGAAAACGCGCCTACCTGATCAACCGCGTGCCGCACCACGGGCATCTGAAGCTGCTCGCGGACACCGGGATGGAGGTGGTGCACAGCCAGTTGCTGCGCCGGGTCGACGGCGCGCTCATCGAAGAGTTTTCGCCGGAGTTTCGCTCAATGGACCCGCGCGATGCAACGACGGCGCTGGCTTCGGTCGTCTGCCGGAGAGCCAGTCCCGCATCGGCTTCTCGAACGCAGTGAAGATCACGATCGCAAGCGCGATCACCAGCACGACCAGGCCCGCCACGTAGACCGGGCCTGGCGCATCCTCCCTGCCCTTCCAGACGAACGTGAAGAAGGCCATCAGCACGAAGGCGTGCAGCATGTAGATGCCATAGGAGGCATCGCCCAGCGTGCGGACGATCGGTCGGTTCAGCGCATGGTCCGGCGTTGCGACCTCGCCCGAGGCCGTGAGAAACACCGCGGCGACGAAGGTCGCGATGATCAGGTAGTCGCTCGCGTGTGCGACCATCAGGATTGCGCCGGAGAGCAGCGCCAGCGCGCCCAGCGCCACGCCGTGGCGGACCTTGTTGTAGACCTGTGCGATGATGATGCCGAGCGTGAAGGTCGGCAGCCCCCGCAGCGGGCTGTAATTTTCGTCCCAGTACGGCGCGGTCATGACGCCGCGGGCCCATAGCACCTCCAGCGCGACGAAGCCGAGGCCAGCGATCGCGACCATTGAGGCAATGCCGGCCCTGCGCCGGCACAGCATAAGCAGCGGGAACAGCAGATACATCGCGAACTCGACGCTGATCGACCACGCCGGATAGTTGAACTGGAGTGGAGCGTTCAGCGGCCAGGACTGCATCAACAGGATCTGGCCCGGCAGCAGCGAGAGTGAATATTTTTCGGGGTTCGGCGGCGCCTTGTGCAGCGCCGCCATCACGGCGATCGCGCCGAGGAACAGGGACAGCGTCAGGAGATGGAGGGGATAGAGCCGCGCGAAGCGGCGGCGCATGAAGGTCGCAATGCCGGGCCAGCTATCGACCCTGTCGGCGTAGCCATGCGCAATCACAAAGCCCGACAGCACGAAGAAGAAGTCGACGAACAGGTTGAACTTCTCCACCCACGGGAAAAGCCGGCCATGTTCGTGGTCGTGCAGGGCGATATGGTAAACGACGACCGCGGTCGCCGCGATGAAGCGGTAGAAATCGAGCGCCACGAAATGGTGGCTGGAGCGATTGGACAACGTAAAAATCCCTGCCTGAAAGTGCGGCAGGATATCAGACCCTGACGGGCCGGCAACCCTTGCGGGACGGAGGGACGCGAGCCCGAAGGCCCGCGTCCAGCGTATGGTGAACGTCTCAGGACGCCGGAGGCGTCTCGGTCGATGCCGCCGGCGCAGCCGGCCCGGTCGATGCGGCCGGCTCCGTCGCGGTCGAGCTCGGCGCCGCCGGCTGCGGCATCGCCGCGGCCATCGCCGAAGTTTCGCCGGCAAGCTTGGAAGAGGCATTCGAGATCGCGGTGATCGCAGCCTGGATCGCGGGCGCATCGCCATTGTTGAGGCCGTTGTTGACGGCATTCTGCAGCACCTGGATCGCGCTCTGCACGGTGGCGTCGTGGGCCGCGATCTTGCTCGCGAGGTCGGTGACGGCAGCAGTCAGTTGGTCGGCGAGTTCGGACATCTTGGTCATCTCCTTTTGGATGGTTGCGAGGATGAATCCATGGAAGCCGCCGAGCGTCGCGACGACGGCCTCGATGAAACGGTCGGAAGGTGCTCCGGAGCGATGGATGAGCAGGTGATCGAAGTTCATGGCGTGGCCCCTTACGTCATGCTGCCGGGGATGAAGCAGTAGGTCATGCGGCCGTAGGCGTTCTCGGTGAACCACCACACCGCGTGCCCGGTCGGGTTCGGGCCCGACAGGACCTTGTAGGCCTCGATGGTGTGGCCGTCGGCCACGACCGAGCCGTCCTCCTTGACGGTATAGTCGCCGAAATAGGCGTGGCCGTCGGCTTCGTTGCAGCACCATTGCCCGACCGAGTTGTGCTGGCTTTCGTACCAGGAGTGCAGCGGCGAATTGGCGTAGCGGCCGTCGGGATCGCGGGCGAACAGAGGCGATGCCGCAAGCGCAAGGGTACCCGCAAGAATGAGAGATTTCAGCATGGCTGATCTTTCAGGATTTGATGGGGAACGCGACCAGCGCCGCACTCGGCGCGACCGGTCAGGTTATCTCGCAGCGGCGCATGCGGCCGGGGTGACCGCTCCGCTGCCGATGCGACGGCAGCGGCGCGGTGATACAAGCCTTGCTACTTCTGCTGCGCATTCCACATGATGTCGTTGTGACGGTTCATCGCCTCGGTCTGCCGCCTGGTCGCTTCCAGAAGCTGCTCCAGGGTCAGTGCCATCTTGAAGGTGTTCTGTTCGATATTTTCCAGTTGCTGGTAGGCGCCCCACTCCAGCCGCTTCTCTTCATCGGTGAAGACGAGACGCACCGGCTGCGGCTCGTCGGCGCCGGCCTCATGGCGGTTGCGGTCCTGCAGGCCTCGGCGCATCGCCCAGAATGCGGCGCCTGCAACCAGAAGCCCGATCACGATGCCCTGCACCACGGGCCACGGCGCCAGTGCCTCAACCAGATCCTTCATTGCCTGCCACCGCTCTGTATGCCACGTCGAGTTCTCCCAGCACGAACATCGACCAGAACGGGATTCCGGGCGACATGTACCCCTGATTGAAAGAGAGCTGGACCAGCGCCAGATCGAACTGCGCCCACATCACCGCGCAGAGCGCGGCCATCGAGGCGCGGATGATCGGGCCGATCCGCTGGCCGCCCACCTTGTGGCCGTTGAGCAAAAGCCCGATCAGCCGGACCCAGCCGACGCCGAACAATGCGGCGACGACGAAGGCCGGCGACATCACGAGCGTCAGCCACTGGAATGCGCTCGCATGGATGATCCCGGGCGAGATCATGATCGCGACCGCGAGCCAAAGCATCGCGATCGTGATCATCCATTCGAAGCGGCGGCCTTTGAGGTAGTAGCCGATCATGAGACGGCGCGCAGCTCCTCGTCTTGCCTAGCCGCTACCCTGCGCCGAAGGCGAGAGCGACGACGGCTGGCTCAGGATCGGCGAGTTCGGCTGGTTGGGCGTGATGTGCTGGATCATCTGGATCAGCGCGGTGAAGGCATCGCCGTTGTTGCCGTCGGCGACCGCTTTCAGCGCGTTCTCGATGAACGGCGCCATCATCACCACGGCCGGGTGCACGATGGCGGTGACGGGGGCAGCACCCGGAACGAAGGAGAGCGCGGTCATCACGATCGGCTCGACCTTCATGACGTTTTCGATGACCTGTTCGGCCTCGGCAGCCGCGGACTTGAGATCCATGTGTCTGTCTCCTAGACGACGTTTGGGGATGGGGATGCTTGCGCGGGGCTTTGCAAAAACTCCCAATCGACGAGCCCCTTGCCATCGATCTGGATTGCGTTGGCGGCAGCAATGGTGAGATCGATGCCGGCTTTGTTGGTCTTGCGGCCGGTCAGGTCGATGCCGCTCTCGGCCTGCGGCCGCGAACCGGTCTGCCAGTACGGGTCCTTGGTGTTCCAGGGACCGACATCGACGATGTCGCAGTCGATGAAGGCCTTGGTTGCGGCATTGGTGACGCGCACCCGCGGGCGCGCGCCGGAGAAGCGATAGGGCAGCGCCACACCCGGGGTATTGTCGTCGATCGCCCCGCCGTAGGCTGACTGCTGGCCGCCGAATACGGTTGCCGTGATGCCGGTCTGTTTGGCGTTGACCGCAGCGGGTGCAGCGCCCGCAGCCGCGGCGGTCTGCATGCTGGTCGAGGATCCGGCCGGCATCATCACCGCGCCGATCGCGGGCAACGCCGCCGACTTCGGCCAGAAGTAGCCGACGAGACCGAAGGACGGTGAATCCTTCGGCAGCGCCTCGATCTGCACCATGTCGTTCTCGTTGCCGCCCAGGGTCCAGATCTGGCTTGCATCCTCGCCGCGGTAGAAGCCGACATGGCCCTGCCCGCTGGCCTTTGAGATCCGCCAGTAGACGACGATGGCGCCCTTGGCGGGCCCTGAAAGCTGGACGAAGTTCGGATCGGTGCGGAACGACTGCGAGGCCGCCGAGCGGGTACCGGCAATCCCCGCCCGCTCCAGCATGGCATTGGCGAAGATCGCGCACCACGGATCGCCTGCCGCCCCGCAATGAGACAGCGCGATGTACTTCTCAATGCCCTGGTTGTTGCCGGTCTCGTGGAAGCCGATCTCTTTCAGCGCTTCCTGATACCAGGCCGGATAGTCGGCGAAGGGACCGGCCGGCGCTGCCGGCTGCGGGGCTGCCGGCGCAGGCGCGGGCTTTGCAGGCGCGGTGACCGGTGGCGCAGGTTGCGCTGGCGTCACGGCCGGCGCCGCCGGAACGGTGCACTGCGCGCGCTCCAGCGCCTTGTCGAGCGAGCGGATGATCATCCACTGCTGGATCGCCTCGCGGATGATGACGACAAGCAGCACGAGCCAGGGAACGGCTGCGAAGAACTCGGCCATTGGAAAATTCCGTGATCTGGAAGAGATTTTTGCGCGAGCGCGGTGCGACGCTTTACGTCAGCGCAGGATTCGGCCAGCTCGCATTGTCGACATCGGCCTTGGTTGACGGATTGAGCGCCTCCTCGACCGCAAAGCAGCCGGCGACGTAGTTGCGCACCGCGGTCGCAAAGGCGATCATCTGGGTGTTCGACAATGGCCCCATCCAGGTGCCGTCCGAGCACTTCCAGGCAGTGGTGAAGCCTGCACCGATCACTTGCGCCGCAACGGCTTCCGCGATGATGTTGCCGCGGCTCGCATCATCGGTTGCGATCGGGTGGCCCTGATAGGTGATGCCGCCCGAGACCTTGTTGTAGCGGACCGCGGCCGCGTAGACCTTCAGGTCCGCGAACAGGCCATAGGGCGACAGCACCGCCTGCAGCGACGCGGTGGTCTGCGCACCGGCATTGTCGCGCGGCCACACTGTCGGGCCGTTGCCCGCGGCCTTCCACGCTGCGAGCTCCGTGTCATCGGTCGCGACGAGCTCCACGCGGGCGGAGGAGAAGATGCGGCCGTCGTCGGCCTGCCAGTACCAGTCGGCCGGATTGTAGCTAGGCATACTGACCTCCATTGGTGGTGCCGGCGACCGTGCCGGGGTAGTAGTTGACGCCGCCGCCGTTGGTCTGGATCATGCCCTGGTAGTCGGACTGGTAGCGCTTGCCGCTGGCGTTGCCGGGATTGGTGGTGGACGCGTAGACGAACTGGACCTCGCCACCCTGATAGGCCCAGACCTGCGCCGTGCTGAACGTGACGGGCACTGTGTAGGTCAGGCTGACCGTCGGCGCCGAGATGTTCAGGCTGTCGACGATGCCGTTGAGGAAGCACTCGATGAAGGCGAGCATATTGCCTGCGATGCGTACCTGACCGTCGAGGCGGACGCGGGCAGCGCCAAGGCACTTGACGCCGGCATCGACGCAGGCGCCCCATTCGCAATTCGTCATCAGGAGCTGGGTCGATCCGTTGGCGATGACGCCGGCCATCTCGTCGGTCGGCGAGCCGCCGTTGGAGGCGCCCCATTTGAAGCCGTTGAACTGATGGACCTTGCTGGCATCGGTCGCGATCAGCGAGGTGCGGTTGACGGTCTGGCAGTTCACGTTGGAAGGCGTTGTCGAGTTGCCGACCCAGAACACATTGCCGCTGCCGCCCAGCGCCTTCAGCGTCAGGCCGTTGGCATAGGTGCCGTTGGCGACGTTGACTGTGATGTTGAAGCCGTTGAGATTGTACTGGGTGATGACGTCCATGGCGTGCTGCAGCGTCGCCCAGGGGCCGACCGTGCCGCTCGTATGGGTTGCGCTGGTGCCGTCGAAGGAATCGCTGCCGAGGCTCGAATTGACATAGAACGTCGCGTTGGCCTGCAGCGGGATCGTGGTGCCGGCCGATTTCGAGGCCGAGGTCAACTGGAAGCTGGTGCCGTCATAGACCAGGCGCAGGATCGCCGCCGCGGTCCACTGGTTCGAGGTGATCGGACTGCCGTCGGGGTTGACGATCGACTTGTTGCCAAGGCCGTTGACGTTGATGACGGAGGCGCCGATCGGCGCCGCGGAGACCTTGACCTTGACCTCGAGCCCGCCGACGTAGGCGAGCGGCGCCGGTGACATCGTCACGACAAGGTTGCTGGCGGTGCCGGAATCGACCACCCAGTTCCAGCCGCCGGTCTGCACGGCGCGCGGCATGTAAGGCAGCGCCGTGTTGACGAACGGCTCGAAGCCGCCGCCGACCTGGACGATGTTGCCGCTCGTGATCTGGGTCGCGCCGTTGGCGACCGTGATGTAGTAGAGCGCAGTGTAGCCCGCATCCGGCGCTGGGTTGACCTGCGTGCCCGTCGTGGCGGCAACGCCGGCCTTCAGCGCCACGGTGCAGACGCAGGTGCGCGTGGTGTTCTGCGAGATGCCGGAATTCGACGGACCGGAGAGTGGGATCGATGGGTTGGCCGAGTTGAAATATGACAGCACCGTCGAGCCGGCGTCGATGTCGGACAGGATCGCCTGCACCAGGAAGACCTGGGAGAAACCGCTGGTCGACGGCGGCGTGATCGTCAGTGTGCCGGTCGCCTCCCGGATCCCCATCTTGTAGACCTGGTTGGAATCGGTGCCGAGATCGCCGTAGGCGGTGGCATCGACCTGATCGACCGAGAAGATCACGCCGGGCCCGACATTGACCTGCAGGCTCGCCGGCAGCGTCGGCGTGCAGGCAAGACCTGCGACGACGGTCGAAGGATTGCTGCCGCTGTTGCCAAGCGTCGCCAGCGCCATGAACGCATCGCCCAACATCGCAAACTTGGACGTATTGAGGATGTCGTTCGCTTGCGGCAAAGCGCCGTCATACACGATCGTGCGATCGGTCATGCTGGTCTGCTCTCAGTTTGAAGGGAGAATGGTTAGGAGCGAAGCGTCGAGACGAACGCGACCCACACGGCGACCGAGGTCGGCCGGGTCTGGTTGATCACCTGGTAGATTTGCGCATCGGTCAGCCCGACCTGTTCGATCGAGGGCCCGATCCATTCGATCGCGCCATGCCCGTAGCCGCCGATCGAGCTGCCATAGCCGTTGACGTTCGGCACGCCGGAGGGCGCCTGGCGCTTGACCTGCATCAGGGCCTGCGCCGGCATGTTCATGTTGCCCCAGCCGCCATGGCCGACGCCGTAACCCATGGTGAAGCCGCCGTAGGAGCCGGTGTCACCGGTATTCCACGGCTCGAAGATCCACGGCGCCGAGCCGTTGAGCTTGGTCAGGATCTGCACCATTGCAGCGCGGGTGACGCGCTCTTGCAGGATGGTCGCCAGGATCAGCGCGCGATATTGCGGATCCTGAAGGGCGCCGCGCGGCAGGTTGCGGCCGAGGAAATCGTAGGAGATCAGGTCGAGCCAGGGACCGGTTGCGGTCGCGATCCGCGTCTGCAGCTTGGCGTAGGCATAGAAGCTGTAGCAGGCCGCGGCTGCATCCGAGAGGCCGCCGATCAGCGCGTCGCGCAATGGCGCGGTCCAGGCAAACCATCGCTTCGGGATGGTGGTCCAGACGCGCCAGGCGTTGTTCGCCGATGAGCCGACCGGCGCGGAATAGCCGTTCTGGATGGTCATGACACCGTGACCGTGCCGGCCTTGATGGTCTTGTAGTTGATGGTCGAAAAGCCATCGAGCGTCGGCTTGGTCGTGGTCAGCGAGGCGGCATCGCCCGACAGGCCGTTCAAGGTCACGCCGGTGACGTTCGTGACGCCGGGGACCGCATAGGCCCAGGAATAGAGCTGGCCGAACTCAAGCGGATTGCCGAGCCCGAGCGAATTGATGTTGAACTGGAGCGCGGCCGCGACCGCCGCGACTACCGTGCTGTGGGTGTAACCTGCCGCGGTCGTGATCTGCATCACGACGTTGGCGGTCACGATGGTCGGGCCAAACACCTGCCCCTGCACGCCGAGCGGCCGCACCGCATCAACCGCCCCTAGCACCGCGTTGAGGAAGGCAGATGACGGAGAGCCAGAACCATCGTCGGCGATCACGAAGAAATAGCCGTAGCGGACCGAGCCGTCGTAGTTGTAGTTCTCGGTCAGGGTCCACTGCACATTGATCGCGGTGCCCTCGATCGAGGAGGCCAGGCCGTAGATGTCGCCGCGGGCAAGACCAAGGATATAGGCCGAGAAGCGAGCCTTCAGCGCAGTGTCGCTCTCCTTGTCGGCGCCGTTGGTGAAGGCGGAGGCATTGACCACATAGTCGATGCCGGTGATCGGGCTCGTCATCACGGTGATGCCGCCGGCTGCAACGTTGCCGGCCGCGCCCGGCACGAGGTTGGCGACCGGAACGACCACGGTCGCGACCGCGGCCGGGAGTGTATAGCCGTTCAGCGTCGCCGAATAGGCCGCATTGGTGGTGTCGACGGTGACCTCAAAATTCTGCGAGCCGTCGGTCGACTGCACGGTCGCGCCGACCGGGATGAAGCACGATGACGGGCCAGCCGTGTTGCGGCCGAAGGTCACCTGCCCGCTGGAGGCCTGGGCGCCTAGCCGGGGCGAGCCGTTCGGCAACGCCGCGGTCTGGCTGCCCGCAAGAACCGGCATGAAGTCGGCGGTGAAGGTGTCGACGTCATTGCCGCTCGAGGTCGACAGCCTCGTCGCCGTGAGGAGCTGCAGCACCAGCGCCTGAAACCACAGGAACAGCCCGGCAAAGCCTTCCGCGACCGCGCGCAAGGTCGAGCCGATCGAGAAGTTGATCAGCTTCGAGGCGCGGCCCTGAATTCCGGCGACGATGTTGGACACCATCGTCTGGAAGCTTTGGGTGGGAAGGGTTGGCATTGACGGCTTCGATCCCTTGCGGGTTAAGACTTTGAAGATGGGGACAACTGCCAGCGGGGTGCGCGGGCCGACCTGTCAGGTTATCTCGCAGGCTCGCGCGCGTTGCCGGGGTGACCGCTCGGTGGCGAGGCGTCGGCAGCGGCGCCTTGAACCAGGCCTTCTTTACGCGCAGCGTCCGCCGATGCAGAACAGAAGGTAAGCGACAAGATAGAGGCCGCCGAAAAAGAGGACGGCAGCGATCGCGCAGCCGAGGCCCGTTGAAAGGTCACGCATGTGATTGCCTCACGTCGTGATCGAGAACGAAACGCTCACCCCGGTCGCCGCGTCCCAATACTGGATCGCGATGTTGACCTGTGCAGCGTTGTTCGGATTGGCCGACACCGTGAGCTGTGCCGGCGGGTTGGGCGCGACTGAAGCCTCGAGCGCGAGCTGCGAGGCGACGATCGAGCGGATCGCGGCCACCGAGAGCACGCTGCCGACCTTCTGCGGCAAGCCTGCCCCATAGTCCTTGTGCCAGACATAGCCCTGCACAGCCGTGAACAGCCGCCGCTCCAGGCGTTGCCGCACCTCGTCATCGCCGTCGACCACGAGAAGGTCGCCGGTCGAATCCACCTGGAAATCGTCGTGCCATTCGAGCGCGAGGTCAGCCATCGATCAGGGACTCCGTCTAGCCCGGCACTTCGAACGGCGGGATGCTGGGCTGGCTGCCGGCACCCGTGACGCTGCCGTCGGAGACATCGCCACCGCCCTGAACCACCACCTTCGAGCCGGCATCAATGCCGGCTGTGCCGCCCGCCTTGATCTCGACGTTGCCGCTAGCCTTGATGCCGGCATCGCTCGAGGCGACCACGGTGAAGGTCTTGCAGTCGATGATCACATTGCCGTTGCCGTCGCACTTGATGGTGGCGCCGTTGCCGTCGGTCCAGGAGATCGAGCCATCCTTCTTGAAATAGATCTGCTGCCCGGTGCCGCCCTGGCCGCCATCGGCCGCATCGGGCTGCGGGCCGCCGGAATTCTTGAACTTGGTCCACAGCATGATCTCGCCGGATTGCACCTGCGGCGGCGTGTCCTGGTCGGAATGCACCCGCTGCACGATCTTGCCGGCCTCGAAGTCGCCCTCCTGGAAACGGACGATGACCTGATCACCCTGGTTGTCGGTCGCCCCGCCACCCTGCGATCCCGCCGGCTGCGCCCCGCCGCCGCCAGGCTGCAGCCCGATCAGGATGCCGTAGCCCTCGCCGATGTGGCCGGTCTCGATCGGCAGCCAACCGGATTCCTGCCCCTCGGGCTGGAACGTGACCTTGGCGAGGTACTTCTTCGGATCGTAGCTCGTGACGATGCCGTGGCGCTCGGAATAGCGCGAGGCCCACCAGCGCTCGACGACGCCGAGCACGAAGTTTTCCAGATCACCGCTCACGAGGCCGATCTCCCGCTCTTGGCGCTGCGCGCCGTGATCGAGGTGCGATAGCCGCTCATGCCGAACTCGTGGTGCACAGTGTCGATCTCGAAGACCTGATCGAAGTACGTCGAGCCGGTCAGTTGCAGGCCCATACCGGCCGAGACCGACGGATCGCCGACCACGGTAGCGCGCACCTGCAATTCATGGCGCGCTTTCTCGGTCGCCTGTGACTTGGCGTACTTTTTGACGTGATCTTCCTGCAGGGTCGGAATGTGGTAGTTGTAGTTGATCGGCCCGCCATTGCCCTCGACATTGGAGGTGTAGGAGAACACCTTCTTCAGTTTCGGGTGCCAGGCCTTCACCGTCGCCGCGATGCTTTTTCCCGCCTGCACGTTGCGATGGATTCTGAGCACCAGACAGTCCGACGAGATCGGCTGGGCCTGCTGGTTGATGAAGATCGAATAGGATCCTTGCGGACTGCCGAGCGGCACATACTGGAACTGGCCGTTGGCATCGACCCACCAGCGCGCCCCGTCGAGCTGGGCGAGTTTGTGGATGATGTAGGCGAACGAGACGTTGTCGGCGAGATGGACGAAGTCCTGCTCGAGCTTCTTGCCCGCCATGATCGCGCTGGCCGCAACGCTGCCGGATAGACCGACCCGGCCGATCAGGTCCTGCACGATCTCGGACGGCTTCTTGTTCAGCCACTTCTCGCTCGCCTTGTTGTCGTGCAGCTTGGCCGACTTGTCGCGCCCGGTGACGTGGATGGTGCGGCCGATGAAGTCGAAGGTGGTGGAATCGACCTCGCCCGTCACCAGCGTCGCGGTTGCCCCACGCACCAAAACCGTGATCGAGGCCTCGTTGTCGCCGAGCGTTGCCAAGGTTGCCGCCGCCCCCGGATAGGACAGCGGGATCGACGCCGAGAACGACGACGACTTGCGCTTGGCCTCCTGGCTGACCTCGCCATGCTCGATCGGCAGGCTGGTGCCGTTGACGATGAGCCAGGCCGCATGCGGCCCGACGCCGGAGGTGATCGCCATTCAGAGGCCCAGGATGCCGGTCGGCTGGCCCGACGGCAGCACCGGCGGAATCAGGATTTCGGCAAGCCCAGTGACCCACGGATCGGTCAGCCCGTTGAGCTGGGCGATCGCAACCCACTGCAGCGCATCGCCGGTTGCACGCATCGCGACGTCGAACAGCGTGGTGTCTGAGACCCGCACGATCTGCGCCGGCACCGTGGAGGCGATATAGCCCGTGCTCATGTCACACCAACTGATCGAGGTTGCTGGCGACGCGCCCGACCACGCCGCGCATCAAGGACAGGTTGCTCGCATCCTCTGCCGCCACCGAGACGCCGAGCACGCCGGTGACGATCGCGGCCGGATCGGATGGCGCAACCCAACTGTCGAGCACGGAGGGCGCCACCAGCGCCGCCTGCACGTCGGCCACGAGCTGGGCGGCATTGAGCTGCATGGCAAGCACGATCGGGCGCGAGGCGCTGGAGAGCGGGCTTGCGGCCTTGACCTGTGCCTGCAGATTGGCAAGTTCAGCCGTGATGGCAGCCGGGATGCTCATAGCGAAGCCGCCAGCGCCAGATCAGAGAGCACGAGGGAATCCATCGTCGAGGGAATGCCGCCGAGCGCTCCCAACATCGGGTTCTGCACCACGGTGCAGGAGACCTCGTACATCACCCAGAGCGGCATCCGGCGCACCCGCGGCAGGAAATGACGGATGATCACGGAGCGGTACTGGCCGCCCCAGACCAGCGGCACCACCTGCCCCGCCGCCCGCATGGCGTCGATCGCGAGCGCACTCGCATAGGCATTGTCACCGAAGAAGAAGCCGAAGAAGAACACGTCGGCCTCGTCAGGCCCGAGCGTGTCGATCACGCGAGCCCCGCCCGGCAGCTTGTGCACGACCATGGCCTGCTCGCCGCCGAACGGCATGTCGCGCGGCGTCGAATACTGGTCGAAGACGATCCCGCCCAGGCTCAAGACATCGGTCGGCATTCGCTACTTGCTCGGGAAGTTGTGGTCGCCGGAATAATATTGCCCGGTGCCGTCGGCGCCGGGCGCTTGCGTCGCAAAGGTGTAGTAGGACTGCAGCACGTCAGAGACCGCCTGCGCCAGCGTGCGGCCGTCGATGTTGAGCGACAGCGAGATCGGCCGCGAGGCCTGCGGCGCGACACCGGGCGCGCCCAGCACGGCGCCCTGGTTGGCACGCTTCAGCGCCTCGACGAAGTCTTCCGTGGTCTTGGAATCCTGCGTCTTGGCCTGCTCCTTCGCGTAGCTCTCCATGAAGCCCGCCGCGACACCGGCGACGCCGCCGATCGCGGCTCCCCCCGCAACGCCGCCGGGGCCGCCGAACAGGCCCCAGCCGGCACCGATCGCCGCGCCCTCCATGCCGCGCTTGAGCACGGTCGAGGAGGTGTCGCCGCCCTTGGCGCCTGGAATGACGTCGCGGATCGACTGCAGCACTCCCTTGAAGTCGCGGAGCGCGCCGTTGACGCCGGGCAGCACATGGGCGCCGATATCCATCAAGGTGATGTTGAACTCGGCCATCGCGGTGCGCGCCTGCTGCACCGTCGAGCCTTGTTGATAGGCCTGGACGAAGCCGCCGTAGCGGTTCTTGAACTCCGCCGAGTTCATCTCCTTCGAGAGCGCCGCGATCTGCTCGCGCACCGCAGGATCGGTGAGAAGGGCAAGACCGCCCGAGCCCTGCGCGCCGAACAGCTTGCGCTCGACGCCAGCCCGTTCGGCGAGCGGGATCTTCTCAAGGTTGGTGCCGGCGGTCTCCAAGAGCTTGAAGATGTCCGGCCGGCCGTTGGTGAACCAGAGCGGTTTTCCCTTGTCGTCGAGCAGGCCGAGCCGCTTCAACAGTTCGTCGTGATGCTCGGCCTTCTTCTCGCTCTCGAAGATCGCCGTGCCCGGCATCGCGCGCAGCGCCATTTCGCGCAGCCACGTGCCCGATTTGGTCGAGGTCGCACCGGCCCGGGTCAAGGCGGTGCCGAGCAGAAGCGTCTGCATCGGATCGATCTCGAGCGAAGACTGCAGGATCGGCACCGCATAGCCCGCGGCGCGCTCGATCGAGCCGAGCGAGCTCGGATTGGCGGTCGACAGGAACGCGAACGCCGGCGCCAGCTTCTTGATCGCCTCCGGATCGTACTGCTTGGTCATATGCGCCAAGCCGATCAACGCCTTCATGGATTCTTCCGGGCTCTCGCCCTTCAGGCGGGATTCGATCGTCGCCGCCCGCAGCATCTCCGGCAGCACCTCGATGCCGCCGCCGGGCGTGCCCTGGAACATGCGGATTTCCTGCTTGGCGCTCTCGGCGACGTCATGCAGCGAATAGCCGCTCTCGGCCATGGAATCCTGCAGGATCTTGCGGAAGCGCGAACGGTTGCTGTCGTTCTGCTCCAGGCCGGAGTGATAGATCAACTGGAAGACCGCATCCTCCATCTGCGCCGCCTCATAGGCGCCGTAGCCCAGAAGACCGGTCGCAGCCGCAGCGCCGCCGCGGAAGCTGACATGGCTGCCGCCGGCAAGTGCAAGCGAGGGTCCGCCGACATGGCTATTGCCGGCAAGAAAGCGTGGCCGATGCCGGCCGCCGCCACCGCCGCCGCCCGGCGCCGTCGGCATCCCGGGCGGTGGCGGAAGCGCCCGGCGCCCCGCCGCGCGCACGGCCGTCATCGAGGTCGCAAGCTGCGTCCAGGCGTTGGCCATCGCCTGCGTCTCAGCGACAGCGGCTGCCCCGGGGCCCGCAAGGGTTGCTTGGCGTCCCGTGGCGCGGCCGATCGCGCGGTTCGCGGCGGTCGCCGACTTTGCGACGTTCTTCCATTCGTCAGCGAGCAGCTTGGTCTCGCTTATCGCGGTCGCGAGCGCTGGCGTGTCGGCAAAGCCCTTGATGGCAAGCTTGGCCTCGGCGATCTGCTTGTTGAGCTCACGGATCGTCGCCAGCATCTTCCGCAAGGCGGGAGAGGCCTGATCCAGAATCTTGAAGACGGCTCCGACTTCAAAGGAGGTAATCATCTGATCAATGCCACTCCCTTGCCGGTCAGAAGCGCAATTGCCGTCTCACCGAAGACGTCACGCGCATAGGGCAACGAATTCGATAGCGCCTTGGCGCAGACCGGGCGCGGCGGGATGCCGCGCGAGGTCCCCATCTCCTGCCACAGCGCGATTTTCTCCGTCGAGCCGATCACCAGCGCGAGCTCGGCAACATCGACCTCCTTGCGATAGGAGGCCGCCATCTCGCCGGTCCGCTTCAAGGGCGATGGCACCGGAAAACCCTTGGCTTGCTTGTCGCGGATGGTGGCCGCGGCAAGCGGCGCCCAGCCCGGCTGTTGGTGCCCCGGATATTCGGCGGCCAGGCTCTCGGCGAGATGCCCGACCTTGTCGAGCCCGATCGCAAGCCGCGGCTTGACCGTTCGCACCGCCGAGGCGAGCTGGCGCTCGAACTCCTCGAAGCTGATCATCGCCGCGCTCCCCACTGCCCGGTCAACCAGTCGAACGAGCCGCCGTTGTTCTCGCCATGCGTGACGATCCAGGCGATGACGAAGTCGTCGTCGACGGAAAACGCGACGTCGAACGGCAGGCCCACATTGGTGGCCGCGACCCGCAACTTGAACGCGGGTCGCTGGCTCAGTTTTTTGCCGCGGCCATCGCTTCGGCAGCGCCATCCGGTTGATCGGGCTTGGCAACCGGCGTGCGCAATTTCTTCAGCGCTTCCCCTGCAGCCGAAATGCCCTCGAAGCCGAGCTGCTGGATCAGGAATTCGACGTCGCGCTCGGTTGCCGGCATCGCGATGTCCTGGGCGTCGATCTTGCGCACCGTACAGGCGATTGCGGCGAGGTCCATCGCCGCATCGTTGCTGGAGGATGCCCCCATGATCTTGGTCAGGCGGAAATATTGCAGCGCATCCAGCGCCTTGGCGACGATCCGCCGCCCCTTGGCGTCGATATGGTCCCCCATCTCTTGGGCGGCCGCTATCAACATCTGCGAGGGCGTTTCGGGTTCCGGGTTTGTCATTTGAGGCCTATACTGGACAGCTTTTGATGGAATCAGGTGATGACAGATACGAAAGAACGAAAACCGGACGGCTCTGGCGTCGCGATCGTCAACGGGTGGAAACTAGCGAACGGACTACAGTTTCTGTCCCCAGAGGCGTGTCGCGATCTCGCCCATCGGATCGATAGCGCACTGGCCGCCGCCCGTGAGGTCGAGATCGGGCCAGGTTTCAGCCCGTTCGATCCGCTCAACAGATAAAGGCAAGAGCGATGGCCCAAGCCACCTTCGTCTATGTGATCTCCGGCGACCACGGCCGGCAGAAGATCGGCGTCTCCGACGATCCCAGGAAGCGGATCCGGGAATTGCAGACCGGTTCGCCGTTCCTGCTGCATTTCGTGTTCATCGGCGTCACCGAGGGCACCGCCTATGACATCGAAGGCGAGGCTCACTTCCTGTTGGACCGCCACAAGGCGCCAGGTGGCGACGAGTGGTTCGTGGTGCCGCCTGAGGTCGCGATCGCCGCCGTGATGGCCTGCGCGCATCGGCTCGGTCACCGATTGAAGCCGATCGACGCCGAGGACATCGGCCGCCACGTTGCGGGACCCGCGAACCGCCGCGCCGAGGTCCTGTTGCCCCGCTGGGTCAACGTCGCCGTGATCGGCGTTGCCGGCCTCTGTGCGCTCGCCGTGCTTGCCGGTGCCCAGCTCGGTCGCTTCGACCTGGTCCAGGTGCTGTTCCTGTTCGCCGTGATCGGCTTTGGCGCCAAGTCGGCGATCTTCCTGTTGGGCGAGATGACGAGGGGCCTGATCGAGATCCGCGACAGCGTGATCGGTGTGTTCGAGCCTAGGGCGCCATCGTCTCCGGATCGAACGTGACATTCTTCGGCGGCTCGGCCTTGGCTTCGCCACCAGATCGCGCCGCATAGCCCGCCTTGCGCCGCGCCAATTCGCGTCCCCAGCCGGCCTCAAAGCTGTCATGGGTCTGCGGACCATGCATCCCTGGATACGGGTTGCCTGCGATATTGGTCATCGCGCCCCTTGTGTAGAAGCCGAGACCCTGCTGGTGCATCAGGTACATCTCGGTGTCGGTCGGATCGCGGCCAAAGTGCTTGCGGAAGGCGTTGCGGTTGGCATCGAACATCCGCGCCGCGCCCATCGCATTCTGCTCGGCCGAATAGACGTTGCCTCCATTACCGAACCGCTCCCATTCGTTCCCCGCGCCGCGGGTTCCGATCTGGTAGAGGCCCTTGTACTGCGTCGAACGATGCGCATTCGAGGCCGGGTTCATGCCGGATTCGATCGAGGCGACCGCGCGCATGAAGTTCGGGTCGAGGTGGTGCGCGCGCGAGGCATCGACGATCGCCTGGTCGACTTCCGCCGAGCCTGCGTGAACCGGGCGGCCGCCCTCGCCATGATAGATCTCGCCGCGCGGCGCG
Organism: Bradyrhizobium sp. ORS 86; assembly: GCF_045571475.1. Taxonomy (NCBI): domain Bacteria; kingdom Pseudomonadati; phylum Pseudomonadota; class Alphaproteobacteria; order Hyphomicrobiales; family Nitrobacteraceae; genus Bradyrhizobium; species Bradyrhizobium sp. ORS 86. The sequence continues at coordinate 4,059,000 of NZ_CP120699.1, forward strand.
TGCGCTGCCAGCGGCGCATCGGTATCGCCCTCGCCGCCGAATCTGGTCTTGCGCGGCTGGTGCTGGCCGCTGTGGCCGTGGCTGGCACGATGATCGCCGCCGTGACTATGACGGTCACCACCGCCATGATGACCCTGCGACGGCGCGGCCGACGCGCCATCGCCCTGCGGGCTCTCGGCCGCGCGCCCCATCGGCTCATAGCCGTCGAGATTGGGCGTGAAGGTGTCGACGACGTCGCCCTCGGTCCAGGAGACGACGCCGACCTGCTTGCCGTCGACGGTGATGACCCCGATCTGCACGCGCTTTTTCCTTTAAGCGATCTGGACCTTGGTCGAGGCGTAGCCCTCGAGCGACTGCGTCACCACCTTGTCGCGGGCGATGTCGCCGTGGTCGCCCATGAAGATCACCATGCCGGTGTACTGGTAGCGCGAGATCGAGCCGTCGGGGTTGACGGTGGTCTGCTGCAGGTAGCCCGGCTTCTGGATCTGACCGGTGTTGAAGTTCTTCTCGAATGCCACCATGGCATCCTCGAGCACCGAGCCGATCCGGGTGATGGTGAAGTCGATCTTGTAGCCGTCGGGCACGTACCCATAGCGCGGCACGTCGTTGTAGGGCTGCGACTTCACGTCGTGCTTCAGACCGGTGATCTTGACATTCTGCACGTCGCCCAGATTGACCAGCGTGCCGCTGGTGCCGTCGTAATAGAGCAGCGAGTAATCGACGCCGACGTTCATTCCGTTCACGGGCATGGATGTCTCCTAGATGGATGTCGGGTGGGAACGGAGCGCGCGGTCTCAGACCGCGGTGTTGGCCGCCGGGTTGAACTGCGACGGGCTCGGCTGGGTCGTCTGCACCGTGATGGTGACGTTGCCGCCGCCCTGGAATTTGACCACGAAGTAGCGCACCACGTTGAGGTAGCGGACCTGCCAGTACAGGAACAGGTAGCCCAGCGCCTGCAGGTAGGGCGGGTTGTTGGAGAGGTCGCAGACCACCGACCAGGGCGTGTCGATCATGCCCTGCCCGTTGATGCCGAGGCCGACCTCCGGGCTTGCGAGCTGCGCCGAGAAGCCGTCGAACAGCGCTTTCGCCTGCGCACGGGTCTGGTCGTTGGGCTGGATCGATTGCAGCCGGCCGATGAAGGATCCCGCCGCCTTGCTCTGCGCGGCGCGGATCAGGAAGTTCGTCATCCGGGTATATTCGTCGCCGTTCGCCGCGGTGTTGGAGGAGGCGTTGCGGCCGGTCGCGAACGAGAAGTAGTAGCCGCCCGGCGAGGACGACGGCGGCAGGATGACGTCGATGCCGCCGGTATTGATCTGCGACAGCTCGGTGTCGGAATAGGTCTGGCCGAGCTGCGAGCGCTGGGTTGCCGAGATGCCGAGCAAGGGCTTGTTCAGCGCCGACTGCTGCGGCGACAGGTTGCCGTAGATACCGATGCCATAGGCTGACGGATTCACCAGCCGCGACACGCCGTTGTAGTCGTCATAGAAGGTCGGCCAGTCGCCCATGATCAGCTTGAACCAGGGCGTGTCGACCCCGGCATTGATCCGGGTCGCCAGCGCGTTGGCGATCGAATCCCCCTTCTGGGTGGCGTGGATCGCGTACATCGTCTCCGACAGGCCGAACGCCGCGATCGAAGCGTAGTAGGCCGAGGTCGACAGGTCGCACAGCGTGAAGCAGTCGCAGTTCGAGTTGCGCAGCGCATACATGCCCTTGCGCGGCACGATGTCCTGCCCCATCAGCGTCGCGTCGGTGACGCCGGAGGCGCCGTCGGTGCCGCCCGACAGCGTCGTGGTGACGCCGACAACGGGTACGGCGGTCGAGACACCCGCGCTCGCCACCACCGACTGGCTCGGACCGCTGGTGGTGTTGCCGGAGTTGATCACATTGGCAAGGTTGGTCCAGAACGTCTGCCAGGTGCCGGTGCCGCCCGCCAGCGTCGCGCCCGAGAGCGTGATCACGGTTGAGGACTTCGCCAGCGCCAGCGCATTGCCTCCGGTGCCGGCATTCGTGCCGGTGCCCTGCATCTGGTTGGCCGTGATCGAGAGCACCGTGCCGGACAGGCTGTAGGTGCACTTGACGAGCCCGGCGTCAGCCGAGGCCTGCAGCATCGCGAGCAGGTTCGACAGCGTCACCGCAAGGCTCGCGCCGATGTTGACCTGCAGGCCGGTGGCGCCCGAGGCGACGAAGGTGACGGCGCTGCCCGCGATCGTCAGCGTATCGTTCGCTGCGGGATTGGCCGAGAATGACGCGGTGCCTGAGGCCGGCGTCGGGCCGACCACGTTGTTGAACTGCTCCGGCGTGCGGCCGGGGAACGCGACCAGCGCCAGGAACGAGTTGGCGAGGCTGCCGAACTGCAGCGAATAGGTGATCTGGTTGCCGAGCGTGCCGGTGTATTTCCCGGTCAGGGTCAGCGCGCCAGACTGGATCGAGGCGGTGGCCGCCAGATCCGTGCCGTCCGAGACGCGCACGCAGAGAAAGCCGATCGCCCCGCCAACCTTGGAGGCTGCCGAGACGTAGGTCGACATGTCATAGGTGCGGACCACCGGCGGCCCGATCTGCACCGCGGCGTCGACCGGCTTCGACACCGGGATCAGCGCGTTCAGCGGCCCCCAGGAGCCGACGCCGACAAGCCCCTCGATGTTGGTCGGGGTGCCGGCGATGAAGGGAGTTGGCAAAATTATGTCAGCGTATACCCCTGGCACGGTGAGTGCGGCCAAGTTTTGCGCGCCATCAATGAAGACAGGCATTTGAGCTTCCTTTCAGGGGGTTAGCTGGTATCTTCTGCAGATGAAGATCATCACGCGCAGAGAAGCGAAGGCGTTAGGTCTCAAACGCTATTTCACGGGCAAAGCGTGTCCGCGCGGACACGTCGCAGAGCGCCATGTCAATGGCTGCAAATGCATTGAGTGCGGAGCGGAAGAGCGTGCGGCCCGATCGGATTACCAAGCGCAATATCGAGCGCAGCATCGCGACAAAGCGCGCCAACACAATCGCGCATACTACAAGGAGCGAGCCGAAGAGATGCGCGCCTACGCCAAGCGATACAGAACAGAAAACGCGGAACGTGTGAGGGCCAAGGATGCCGAGCGCAGGGTCAGAGAAGCAGAAGCAAGACGCGCGAGAGAGCGACAGCGATACAAGGACGAAGGACCTCGCATTCGTGCAAGAGAAGCGCGTCGGTATCAGCGGGAGAGCGAGATCATCAAAGCCCGCATCTCCAGATATCGCGCAGAAAATCCGGACAAGGTCAGAGAACAACGGCGCCCCGGAGTGAACGCGGCCCGCGCTCGCAAGCAGGCCGCTCCCGGCAAATTCACGAAGGCCGACATATCGAAGTTACTCAACTCGCAGAACTTCATCTGTGCCGCCTGCCCCGTCGACATTTCCGAGAGCTTCCACGTTGACCACATGACGCCACTTGTGCGCGGCGGCACGAACTGGCCCGACAATCTTCAGCTCCTGTGCGGCCCCTGCAACCTCTCCAAAGGCCAGAAGACAATGGCCGAATGGATACGCTGGAAAGCCGAGACCGCCTCGATCAGGATGCTGCGGTCTTGACGACGTGGGTGTGGTTGTGGCTGGCGAGGATCGCGTTGACCTCGGCGGCATCGGTGATGCGCTGGCCCTTGGTGTAGTTGCCGAACTCGTTCACCACCGTCAGGTGATACGGCGAGGTCTCCGCTGGCGCGGTCTGCGGCGCGAGCTGCGTGTCGTCCTGCTTGGCTTGAGCCATGGCGCTCTCCTGTTGTGATCAGGCGATCGCGGTTGCGATCGCGGAAGTTGGGGTGCCGCCGCGGACGATCGAGGTCTGCGTTGACGTGATGACGTAGCCCGGGAATTGCTCGACGGTTGCGTATTCGACGTCGTAGATCAGGTCGCGGCGATAGATCGTCGCCGCCTGATATTCGTCCATCACGTTGGTGCGGTTGTAGCAGACGATCGCCTGCGAGGTGTCGGGCATCGTGACCTTGATCGAGGCCTTGATCAGGTTGTCGATCGCCGATGCAAGTTGCGTACGGACCTGCGGCGTCGGCGCCCAGACCGTCACCATCACCGACTGGCGCTGGCGGTGCGTCACCTTGCCGAGCGTCGCCTTGCCGCCCTGCCGCACCAGCAGAGCGAACTGCGCCGGGATCGTCAGCGTGGTGGCATCGCTCGCTGCCGCCGGATAGTCAGCCTGCGCCTGCGCGGCCAAGGCTGCGAGCAGCGAGGCCGTATCGCCACCGGTCTGCGAATAGACATGTGCGTCGTCGGCGATCACCGTCAGGTATTCGCCAGCCTTCGGCTCGCCGGTCACGGTGACGACGTTGCCGGCAAGCGAAAACGTCATCCCGTAGGACGGCTCGACGATGGTGTAGGTCTCGTCCAGGATCTGATAGACCTGCACGCCGGTGCCCTGCATCGGAAACACCGAGACGTTGGCGACCGGACCATTGGGCCGCACCACCGGCGCCGCCGGCTCGCCCGACAGCATCTTGCCGGCGAGATCGAGATCGAGCTGGTCCGGGATCGGCCAGCCCTCATAGATCCGGCAATCCATCGCCGCGACCGAGGGCGAGCCTATTCCGTTCGGATAGACCGCACTGGCGGCCGCCTGCGCGAGGTAGGCGGTGACGTCGGAAAGGTCGGCCATCAGCGCTGGATGAAGGCCACGTTGCCGTCAGTCGGGGTGGTTCGCACAAGCAACCTCAATGGTCGGCTCCGATGCGAGCTTGCCGCCGAGGCGATCGGCATCGCGCTGCTCGGCAGCATCTGCGGCACGCTGTTGGCTGACGCGGAACTCGTTCAACACATGCTCGGCCATCGCCAGCATCCCTTCCGCGTGCGCGGCCTTGGCCTTCGCCGCCTCGGCCAGCGCCCGCGAGCGGTCGAGCTCGGCACGTGCCTCGGTGACCATGGCGAGGAGATCGTCTTCTGCGAGCATTTACGCCTCCAGCCTGATGCACACGATCCGCCAGCCCAGAATGTTCCAGTAGGCCTGGGCCACTTCGTAGCGATAGGACTCATCGTCGACGATGATGTCGCGGTCGCGCACCGCGCCCTTCGGCAGCGCGCTCTTCGGCACGAAGATGTACCAGGTCGGTGCGAACACCGCGTCGCCGGGCAGGCTCGAGTCCTTCTTGCGGCCGGTCTGCTTGGCCTGGATCGAGGCCGGAATGGCCGTGTAGAGCACGTCCTCGCCGGCAAAGGCCGACGTCGAGGACTGCTGCATCCCCGAATAGGGTGTCAGCCCCACCACGTTGTCCGATGGACCGGCGACGGTGCGCGAGCGGTGCACCTCGATCGTGCGCGGATAGAGCCTTCGCACCTGTGGCGAGCGCACCGAGAACATGGCCCGCGCAGCCGCGCGGATCAGGGTCGCCGCCGCAACCGCCGTGAGCGGCGCAAGTCCCGTCATCTTCGCCTGCGCACGTGCACCGACCCGTGCCGCAGCCGCAAGCGACATGCTGGCCGTCAGACGGCCCTGCACGCTGGTGGCAAGCTGTGTCGCGGCCCCAAGCGCCGTCTTGCGCACGGAGGTCGCGCGTGCCGCGGCCGCGGCCAGTGTTGCCGCCGATAGGGCAACCTTGAAGGCAGCTCCTGCCTGGCCGGCGCTCGAGGTTCGCGTCGCGCCGGCCAGCGGTGCCTTCGCCAGCATGCCGGCCCTCGCCCCCGCAGCCGATTGCACAGCCGCAGATAGCGCGACCTTGCCGACGGCAGCCGCCCTCGCCGAGGCCGTCACCACCGTGCGGGCGAACAGCGCGATCGCGCCGGGCTGCACGATCCGGCCGAAGGTTGCGATCTTCGCGGTCGCTCCGAGCGCGACCTTGCCTATAAGCGTAGCGCCGCCCCGGCTGGCGAGCAGCGAAGCGGCCGCAAGCACGGTCGAGAGCGCGCCTGATGCGCGCGACGACGTCTGGACTAGCGCCTGGGCGCGCAGGACGGCCGCAGCGCTGATCGTTTCACGGGATGCGACCGCAGCATTGCTGCGACCCGCGAGGCCACCGGTCGCGGTCATTGCCTCGCGCGAGGCGACCGCAAGCCGGCTCGCCGCTGCGATATGCGTCGAGCTTTGCGGAGCGGCCAGAAGCTTCACTGCAACCGAGGTTGCGCCAAAAAGCGCGGTGATCGTCGGCCCGGACGGTGGCGGCGTGAACGCCGCCCTGCCCCGCAGATTCCAGGTCGGACCGGCGCCGGGCTTGAACAGGAAGCCCTGCGGCGTGCCGATCTGGACGGTGGGCTGCGGCGCAAAGATGCCGGCACGCCCTGCAAGATCGATCGAGCTGCGTCCGCCGAGCGCCGTGGTGACGGACACTCCAGCGCGCGCGACCGAGCGGAATTTGGCGCTGGCGGTGAGCGCAACCGACGGCGTGACCGGAAGCGGAAAGGCCTCGGTGCGCCGCAAGCCGCGTGCCGGGCCGCCCCGCGCGGCCGGGGTGAACAGGCGCCTGGATGCGGCTGCATCGTTGGGCGCGGCCGCCGATGCCGCCGCCTGGATCGCGTCGACATAATAGAGATAGTCGGACGAATTCGGGGTGAAGCCGACTGCAACGCCCGACTGTACCGACGAAACGATCCCGTACTGACCCTGCGAATACGCCTGCGCGAAATTCGGCGAGCCGGAAAAGCCGGCAATGTTGGCGGTGTCGGAGAAGCCCGCATTGTCGGTCCACGACGTCTGCGAGCCGGTGCCGTTGAAGATATGACCGATGATCGCCGTGTTGGCGTTCGTGGTCGAGATCGTGGCGGAGACCGCGTTCGCCGTCGCGGTCAGGTTCGAGGTCTGCGCCGGCAGCGAGCCGTTGGCATCGAACGGAGCGGCTGTGTTGGCGCCGGAGAACGCGAACACGGTGATGGTGGCGCCGCCGGCAACGCCGCTGAAGGTCGCGGTGACCGCCGAGGAGAACGTGCCGGCCGCGATCGCGTACCAGCACTCAAGGTCCATCTGGTGGAAGCCGGAGTTGAGCCCGGTCTGGCCACCGCGGCGCGTCCAGGTCAGGCCGCCGCCGGAAATGCTCGAAACCGTGAACGGACCGCTGGTGGCGGAGCCGTCGTCGGTGGTCGCGATCATCGCGACGATGACGCAGTTCGCAACCGTCGTCGTGAAGGTGCCGGAGGCCAGCGTGCCGGAGGCCGCGCCGTTGATGAAGCCGGTCGCGACGGTGCCGTTGAGCGCGAGCGCCATATCGTGGACCTGGGCGTTTTAAGGGTGCGTCGGCAGCGCCGGCTGGGTGGTCACATAGGACGAGATGTCGGTCGCTGTCAGGGTATGGTTGGCGATGATCTGGGCGAGATTGGTGCCGTTGCCGGTGCCGCGATAGTTGCCCTGCTTCAGATAGGCATTGATGGCGCTGGTGTCGTAGATCGGCACCCCGACCTGGTTGACGATCTTGGTCAGTGTCGTTCCGTTCTGGCCGAACCAGAGCTCGAAGCCGTCCGATCGGCCGCTGGTGCGGTTGCTGTCGAAGGTGATCTTCAGCAGCATCGCGTACCAGGTGTCGGCGAGCAGCGTCTGCGGCGAGCCCATGCTGGTGAAATCGCCGGGCGCCGGCTCCGCGGACTGCGTGAAGGCCTGGAAGGTGTTGTTGAGGACCGACACGCCGTACATGTCGGGGTCGTTCGGCAGCGCCGAGTTGTCATCCCAATGGACCTGGAAAATGTCCGACCAGACGCAGCCGGATTGATCCTGGAACGGGCCCTCGATCATGAACTGGGCGAACATGAAGCGGACCTGGCCTGGCAGGATCAGCGCATTCGGCGAGCTCCGCTCGGTGCGGTTGGCCGAGGTGATGATGAAGTCGTTGTCGCCATTGCGCGTCTCAAAGCGAACCAGCGGCTTGCCGTTGGTGACGTTGTTGGCGATCCAGCACGACCACGGATAGGAGCCGTGCTGGTTGACCCACTGCACACCCTGCGCATCGGTCGTGGTCGTAAACCACGTGGTGTCGAGCACCGGAGACCAGGTAAATCCGGGCAGCTTGGCGGTCGTCGCACCGGTCTTGCTGAGCCGCACCACGCCGAGCGAAGAATTGTCGGTCAGGAAGTCGGTGACCTGGTCGCGGAGCGTGCTGGTGAGCACCGAGCCGTAGAACGCAAAGCCGCGGATTGAGCCGGCCCACGGGTGCGCGGCGCCGTTATCGGCGCCGAGCGTCAGCTTGGTCGTGGCGGGATAGGTGATGTCGACCGAGCTGCCCGCGGCCAGCATCACGTCCTTGTCGATGCGCAGTTCCAGCGTGTTGCAGTCGAGGTCGTGGATCGACCACTTGCCCATCCGGCACTCGCCGGGATAGCCCTGCGCGGCATAGGTCACAGTCGAGGCGTTCTGCGGCAGTTGCGGTCCGGTGCCGAGGTCGAGATAACCGAGACCGAAACGGCCGTTAGTCTTGTAGTCGCCGGAGGGACCATAGGCGAACAGGCAGCACTCCACCGGATCGGTGTAGCCGGCCGCGCCCGAGCCCGATTGCCCAAAATACGGCCGCTTGGCCACCATGAAGCAGTGGGCTTTCGCGGTCTTGAACGCCGTTGACGAGCTCTCCAGCCAGCGGCTGCCGCCGCTGATGTCGATTTTCCAGATCCCGTCGGTGTCCTTGCTCAACAACGGCATGTTGGCCGTCGTCGCTTGCGTGAAATTTGTCACGCCCATCTGGCCGTAGGCGGTGGTGACGAGGCCGGTCGTTCCCGACAGGAATGAGGTCAGTGCGGCATCGTCGAGGTTCTTGCCGACGAAGCCGATGTCCTGCTGGGCGCCATTGTCATTGCGCACGGCACGAATGGCTGGGCCTGCATAGGACGAGTTTTCCTTGGTCAGGCCGGCATATTCGGTCGGTGCGGCGACGCTCTGCGCGAGATAGAGGATGGGCGCCGAGGCAACCGGATCCGGATAAGCCGCGTTGGTCGCACCGCCGCCCCACATGGCGCGTCGTCTTCTTTAGTTCACTGCTTCGGCGCGGAACTGATGCAGCGTGATCGAGTTCGAGGCGTTCGCGATCGACCAGGTCGCAAACATCTGCAGGATGTTGGTGATGGTGGAATCGAAGCCGATCCCGACTGCCGGCGCAGTGTCCGGCAACAGCGCGGTGCCGGCATAACCGGAGGCCACTGCCGGCGAGCCGATCAAGGCGCGCGACGACCAGGAGCCGACGCCCATCAGGTTGGCGCTGGTGCCGGAGCCGAGCGCGCGCGCGGTGAGCTCGCACTCGAACGACCAGGTCGCGTTGGTCTGCGCGGTGGTGTTGAGGTTCATCGCCCCGCCGTTGAACACGACGATCGGCGAGGCCAGCGTGCCGAGCCGGATGTCGAGCGTCAGCGTGCCGGGCGTAGTCACCACTGTGGAGACGCGCCCGGTGGCGCGGATGCGCAGCGCCTTGCCGACATAGGAGAAGAAGTTTGCCGGCAGCGCCAGGGTTGCCGCCGACGGCAACAGCGTCGTCGCGGTGGTGGTGTTGGTGACCGCAGCGCCGTCGCCCTGGGCAACGATCAGGCTCTCCATCCAGGTCTGCATGCTCATGGATCAGGTGTCCCTTAAAGGTTGGCCGAAAGCGCCAGTTCGAGATCAGGCGGCGACGATGGTGAACGAGGACGCCGCAAAGGATGCGGTGACGCCCTGCGGGATCGACTGCTGGGTGACCTGGCGGATCGCGCCATTGCCGGTCGCCGAGGTGTTGACGCCGGTGACCTGCAGGGTGTCCGTCGCAGCCGCCGCCGCGGTCAGGATGCCGGTGTAGTTGCCGGCCGAGAAGGTCGGCGCGGTGCCGCCATACTCGGTCGTGAACACGAACGAGCCGCCGGTTGGAATGCCATGGGCGTGCGCGGTGATGACGCCGGGCGAGGCCGCCGAGACCGAAGCCGGCATCCAGGCGAAGTTGCCCATATAGTCCCAGAGCAAGAGGTTGCCGGAGCTCGCTGCGTCATAGAGGCCGAAGGCCACCACGGTGCCCCAGTTCGCGGTGGCGGTCGCGAAGGTGACGATGGCGCCGTTCGAGGTCGAGGCCGGCGCGGTGCCGGAGCCTTGCGGGAACGCGGAATAGTTGATGGTGTCGCCGGAGCCGATCGCAAATGGCGTGTTGGCCGACAGCGTGACCGTGGTGCCGGTGGTGGAGGCCACTGTGCCGAGGACGTGGCCGGTGGTCTGATCGTAGGCCTGCATGCCCGCGACCACCCACGCCGGCGTCGAGGCATGACCGATCACCGCGCTCGAGGTCGCGGTCGCCGCGTTGGTGACCGCGCTTCCTGCGATCTGCACCCGGGCATAGGAGCCGCCGGTGACCTCGGTGAAGCCGGTACCGGCATCGGTCCCGACCGCGGTGAACAGCGCCATATAGACCGCCGGCAGCGCCGGCATCGCGGTCTGGCCGGTGACGTAGTTGAGCACATTGTCGGCCGAATAGTTCGTCAATCCGGTCATGGCGGTTGCGATCCTATGCAGGAGGGATGGGACGGACGTCAGGACCCGGTTTTCAACGCGGGATTGGAGTCGACAGGCGCGACGGGCAGGAAGTTGTCGTCGATGCCGAGCGTGAACTGCGGCTGGACCCGGTCGGAATCGCTCTCTTGATTGAGCTTGTCGGTGTTGGAGATGCCGCCGGCATAGGGAAGCCCAGCGCCGGAATTCGCTGCCTGGCCCTCGAAGTCGCTGGCCCGCCGTTCATAGGCTTTGGACATGTCGCTAAAGACGAACTTGGTGTCGCCGGCCGACTGGCTCACCAGGCGGGCGTATTTTGCAGCGAGCGCGCGGCAGCATTCCGCGGCGGCGCCGTAGGGGTTCGGCCGGCCCGACAGGAAATAGGCGATCTCCTCGTCCTGAAGCTGCGGATCAGTTTCGTCGGTGTCGCCGATCAGGAGGCGGACGTTGTCCTTGGCCGATGTCGCAAGCGCGGTGACGTCGTAGGTCCAGGTCATGCGACCATCCCCTACGACTGCGCGGTGACGCCGTCGGCGATCATGTCGACGCGCAGCGTGGTGTTGCCCGCATAGGTGCCAACCGAGGTGTACTTGACCCGCCAGAGATGGCCGATAATGCCGTCCTTGCTGGTGTTGGCGGCAAGCGAACCGTCAGTCGGGGCGTACTGGGTGGTCAGCGGGGTCGCTGAGCTCAGATTGAACAGCGCCTTCGCGGACGAGGTCGTGAAGTGGAAGTTCGCGACGTCGACCCAGCTATTGCCGCCATCGACCGAGGTCTGCACCCAGGCGTCGACCGTGGTGCCGCCCGAGCCGTAAGTGAGGCTCCCCTGCAGCAGCACGGTCGTCGGCGAGCGGTTGCCGCCCGGGCCCGGGCGCAACTGCAGCACCTGCGAGAGCTGGTTGGCTGAAGCTGCTGCGATCGTGACGTTGAGGAGCGCGGACACGTCAGTTCGCCGCGTTCACTTCGAGCCAGTTGAAGACGATGTCGGTCGCAGCCGTCGCGGCATTGCCGGTCACGACGACGTTGATCACGGCGTTCTCGGTCAGGGTCAGCGCCTGCGGTGAGACCAGGGCCGCAACCGCTGCGCCGACCTGCGCCTGGTTGTGGACCGCAAGCTGGGTGTTGGAGCCGCCTGCCCCGTATTTCGAGACGGTTGCGGCAAGCTGCCAGCCGCCGCCATTGGTGGTGACCGCGCCGGTGTCGGCGATTGTGGTGCCGCCGGAGACGGTCGCGCCCACGGTCGGCGCCGCAGCGCCGATGATGATCTTGATGCGCTTCGAATTGGCGGTGGCGCCGAACGATCCGGCCGCGACGATTGCCAGCGTGCGGCCGGCAGCGTCGAACGAGTTGGCGGGCAGCGCATAGACCGCAAGCACCTTGTCCGCCCCCGTCGCCCCCGGATTCACGCCGGTCGCCGAGACCTGCAGGCTGATGTTGCCGTTCTCACCCGCGGCAGCACCACCGGCGCCGAACTGCGACAGCGATCCCGTTGGCGTGAACGTCTTGCCCTTGAAACGCGCCATGAAGCCGTTGGCCATGGGAAAGCTCCTGATTGTCTCGGATTAAAACGGGAAAACGGAGAGCCGATGCCTACTGCAGCGGCCGGGTGGCGAGCTCCTCGGCCTCTTCCTTGGAGAGCGGCCCGTCGGCATTGAGCTTCTTGCCGGCGATGACGTCGTATTTGCCGCCGCCGAGATGCACGATGTGCATCTGGCTGTCGGCATCGTCGGTGCCGACGCTCTGCACCGGACCACGCGGGAAGATCTCGATGAAGCCGGCCTCGCGCAGCGCACGGCGGTTGGCAGCCGGAATCGCCAACACCTCATCGGCCGACAGCATGGTGCCGGATTTCAGCATCTCATTGCCAGAGCGGAACACCCGGCGCACGCGCGCGCCGCCGATATCGGCGTCATCGATCTGCATCGCAGAAACTCCTCGAGAAGGAAGGACGGAGAGGCTGCGCAAATTTGCGCAGCCTCTGGCGTGGCAGACGCGCCCTGTTACTGGACGATGCCCGAGTAGTGGTAACCGAGGTCCGAACCGATGACCTGCATGTCGAAGGCCATCTCCGCCTCGGTGCGCACCGTCTCGAGCCCGAGCCAGGGCATCGGGATCTGGGCGACCCGGATGCCCATCGAGTTCAGACCGGTGAGGCCCGACCAGGCGAAGGTGTAGCCGGCAGTCGGGATCATCAGGCCGGGCTCGGAGGCCGAGTGGCAGAGCAGCGCGTCCTTCGAGGCGATGAAGTTGTAGCTGCCGGTCGCCCCTTCGGTCGCCGCGTTGTAGACCGCCTTGGAGACCACCGAGCGCTCGACGTCGAACGCCGCTGCCAGGAGCTCCGGGGTGATCTTGTTGGCGTCGGCACGCGTCGTGTACTTGATGCGGTCGATCACCAGCGGATGCTTCCGCAGCGCCTGATAGACCGGGTACGAGTACAACAGCGTGTTGGCCTCGAAGCCGGTGTTCTGCAGGATCGTGGTCTGGCCGGTGGCGATGTCGGTGAAGGGATCGCCGTTGGCATCGTCGTTCCAGAACGCCGGCGTCGAGGTGCCCGGCGTGCCCCCGGCCGTGCCGGTGACGTCGGTGCCCCAGACGCTGTTCTTCAGGTACTGGGAGACGAAGAAGCGGTCGCGGCGGATCAGCATCTTCTGCATGCAGAACTTGGTGCAGGCGATGTCCATGTTGACCGCCGGATCGGCGTTGCGCCGGGTCTGGCCGCCGAGGTCCTTGTGATAGGCCCAGACGTCGGCCGAATAGGAGTTGTTGGCCGAGAGGTTGAAGCCGCCGCCCGCGGACTCCGTCGCATCGGCGCGCTGCTGCGCCTCGTCGCGATAGAAGTCGTCCTTGGAGAAGGCAAAATACTTGTCGCTCTGGAATTCGACCGGCACGAGCGGGAACACCTTCTCCGCCACGTAATTGGCCTCACTCTGAACATAGGCGGTCGCGATCTGCGTCAGCGCCGCCTGGACGTGCACCTGGCTAACTGTCGGTTGCGGCATGGGAGAAGTCTCCTTTGGTGACCGCGAAAGCCCTGATCAGGGGCGGATGAAATTCGTCCCGCGAGCGGCGCCCGCCGGCGATTGTTGATCAGACGAGAGGCTGGCTCGCTTACTGCTTGCCGAAATTCTGGACGAACACGGTGATGATCTGGCCCGCGCCGGTCGAGGCCTCGAGCGCCTTGGCGACCGCGAAGTTGCCGGTGGTTGCCGTGATCAGCCGCGCCGAGGTGTCGGTCATGAGCAGCGCACCGGCGGAGAACGAGCCGCCCGCGACCGCCTTGCTGATGCCCATGACGCCGACGTCGGCGACGTAGCCCTGCACCGGATCGTTCTGCAGGATGCCGTCGATCGCTTCGCCGCCGGTCGATGCAAGATTGACCGCGCGGCCGGCGGTGGTCTTGACTGCGAGGAACTGGCCGGCGCCATTCGGGCCAGACAGGCCGGCAGTCGCAGAGAGGTTCGCAGCGGCCGTGCACTGCGAATGACGCATAAGCGGGGACTCGGTTGCCATGCTGGCCTCCGTTGTGAGGAATGGACGATGCTTTCAGGAAAATTGATCCGCCCGGGCTGCAGGTGCCGGAAAACCCACCGGGCGGCGAGAGAACATGGTCTTGCCGGCTTCCCCGTCAGGCCGCGTGCGGCCGGTTCTCTCCGCGCTCGCGCTTGGCGAGGTCGGCGTTGGCCGGATCCTGGTAGACCTTGGCGAAGGCCTGTTCCTTGGTGAGGTTGGGATCCTTCTTGCGCAGCTCCTCGGCCTTGGCGACGAGCTGGGCATAGGCATCGTTGCCGGCGCCACCGCCGTCACGGCCGTCGCCGAGCTCCTTGAACAGGCCGGCCGCCTTGACCTGGGCGACCAGACCCTTGACGACATCGAGGATGGCATCGACCGCGCCCTTGTCGCCCTTGTAGGCCTTGCGCACGACCTCGACCTGATCGGCGCCCATGCCGACATCGGCGACGCGCTTGGCGATGGTTTCGGTCTCGTCCTTCTGCTCGAGCGCCGCGAGGCGCTTCTTGACGTCCTCGGCTTCGGCGAGCTGCTTCCTGACATACTCCGGCAGGTCGTCGCGCTTGGCCATCTTCACGGTGCGCTCGCCCTTCGACAGCGCGCGGAAGGACGCCTTCTCCTCGTCGCTCTTGAGCGCATCGTGATAGGCCTTCTCCTCGTCGCTCATCTGCGCCTTGGCGATCGCGAGCTCGGAAGTCGCAGTCTTCAGCTCGGTTACCATCTTGGCGATGACACCAAGCACGTCGGCAGTCTTGGCGTTGGCGTCGAGCCCCAGCGCCTTGGCAATCTCGGGATCCATGTCAGGGTCTCCGTTCGGGGTGACCGCATTGCCCGCGGCCAGGGCTTTCTGGATCTCCTCGAGCTTGGCGAGGAGCGGTTTCGGGTCGATGTCGAGCGAGACCGTGGTGTCGTCGCGCTTGAATGTGGGGGTGAGCTCGCTCTCGAGCCCAAGCGCCTTGGCGCGGGCGCGGATATGCGCCTTGGTCTTGGCCTTGTCCTTGGACCGGCCATAGGCGCGCATCGCGTTCTTCAGGTCAGAGGCGTTGCTGATCGGATAGCTGCCGTCGGATTCGGCAGCACCGCTCTCGGCGAGCTCCTTGCGCTGCTTGTCCGAGAAGTCGCGCTTCCAGTACGGCTCCTCGGCATCACGCTTGGCCACCGTGGAGAGCAGCTCGTCGAGTTCCTCGGCCGCCATCGACTGGAAGATCTGCGCGCCGGTCTTCAGCCAGGCGCGGAGCGAGGCCGGCACCACCGAACCGTCCTTCTCCGCCGCGGCCTCATATTCCGAAGACTGCATCAGGTAGGCGAGCGAGGACAACAGATCGGCGAAACGGGAGACCTGGTACATGTCCTTGCGGACATCGGCGCGCTTCATGATCACGGCCTTGGCGTGGGCCTGGGCCGGACGGTCGACCGCGGAGATCTCGGAGATCTTCAGCGCGTGCATGATCTTTGCCATCAGGCGACCTCCTCGTCCTTGACGCGCGATCCGCCGATCGAGAAGCCGGTGTAGGTGCCGTCCTTGTACTTGGCGAGCACGTCCTTCGACGGCTTCATGGCGACCAGGAGGCCGGTCTGCTCGGTCTCGATCTTCAGCGCCTTGGCGATGTCGCTCGTCAGCGGGAAGGCGAACACGATCGAGCCGTCGGCATCGCCCTCGTGCATCTCCTTCGAGATCCGCGAGTTGAGCATGAAGTCGGTCGTCGCCTTCAGCATGGCGGTCTCGGTGATGTGATCACCCTGCAGGTCGAAATAGTTCTCGCCATCCTTCTTGCAGACGATGGCAAAGCCGAACACGAGGCCGAGCTCATTGTCGACCTTGACCACCTGCGCCTTGTCGAATTTCGAGGTCACGATGCCGTCATCCTGTCCTTCGATGCCGCCCTGCCCGTCATCGGCGCTGTCATCTTCCGACTGTGCCGCCGTCTCGACCGCAAGAGCGCGCTGCTTTCTGCGCCGCGTGGCGTTGCCGATCGCGGTCGTGGCGTGGACGCCGGTTGCGGTGACGTCCTTGAAGAGGTCGGTGAACCAGTTCACGTCACTTCACGAGCTTGCCGTTGATCGTAAAGCCCTCATCACCGCCCGGGCCCATCATCGGGCGGCCGAGGAATTCACGGCCGGCGGTGACAAAGTCCGTGTTGGCGAAGTCGAACGGCTTGGCCTCCGGGCCGCGCGGCGCGACATAGAGGTCGATCTTGGGCGCAGGAATCGTCGGCAGGCCCTTCATCTGGCGCAGCCGGTTGTGTGCATTGCGGAAGGCGGGCGACAGCCTGGCCCAGTTCGCTTCCTCATAGGTCTTGCCGTCGACAAGAGGCAGGCTCATTTGGCGTCTCCGCGTCGTTTCTTGATTTCCTTGGCCATAGCGGCCAGCACCATCTTCTTCAACGTCTCGGTGCCGCCCTGCTGCCTGGCAACCGCCATCGCTTCCGGCGAGGTGATCTCGGGCAGACCTGCCGCATCGCGCAGGAAGGTCTGCAACTCCTCATCCGGAAACAGCGGCATGCCGGCGGCAGCAAGATTGCCGATGAAGGCTCCGAGCCCGTCGAGGTCGATGCGCTGCGCCAGATCCGGCTGGAACTGCGGCATCAGGTCGGGGTTGAGCGCGTTCATCGTCCACAGCCGCGGCAGCGCATAGCGGTTGAGCACGCCCGCGATCGCGTTGAGCCAGCCCTCGATCGCGCCGTAGAACATGTCGACGCGGGTCACCGCCAGATTGTTGGTGCCCCTGACCTCATGGCCCATCATGACGAAGTCGCACAGCACCGTCATCAGGATGTCGACCTTGTGACGCCCGATGGTCTTGTCGACGTCGACGCCGCTCTTGCCGTGCTCGGGCGTCAAGAGCTTGAAGTCGTACATCTTGACCGAAGTCGGGGCGCCATTGCTGTCCCGATAGGGATCCGACGGCAGGATCGCGCCCATCTGCTCGTCGATCCGCACGTTGGTGACGAGCTTCTTGTAGGCGTTGAGCGCCTGCTGGGCGACCGGATCCGGCATCGGCGCCAGCGCCTTCTCCAGGAGCTGGTTCGGCACGTAAACGACCGGAAAACCGGCCATGCGCTCGAACAGGATCGCTTCCAGTTCCTCGAGTCGCTTGACGAAGTAGTACGAGCGGTAGGCGTTGCGCAGGACCGAGCGGCCCTCCGGATTGTTCTTGTGCTGCGTCGGGCGGAACAGCAGCATCTTCTCGATCGGGATGTCGATCAGCGAGCCGACCCAGGGCTGCTGGGTGACGCCCTGCACCTGGCCGTTGGGGTCGAAGAACCACTTGATGACGGTGTCCTGACCGCGGATCGGCAGGCGCCGCCAGCCGATCCGGCCGTCGGAGAACTTCGAGGACGGAGTCTCGTCGATCTCATTCGGCTTGTTCGGCTGCGGACCGAGGCGGCGCTTATACACCAGCTCGTGCAGCGAGAAGCCGTAGCCCAGCATCGAGAGCGCTTCGGCGACGAAGTCCTCCCAGGTGTGGGACATGTCGTCCATCAGCGACTGGACGAACTGGGCTTCCGCCTTGCCGGCGCCGCGGTCGGAGGCCGGTGCGACCCGCCACTCGACCTTGCGCATCGACTGCTGGATCGCGAACATCATCGAGCCGACGGTCGACGAATTGTCCAGCATCTCGCGATAGACGCGCGAGGCCTCGCGGCCGACGAGCTGCGGGAGGAATTCCTCCCTGATCCAGCCGCCGTATTGCCGCAGACCGTAGGAGCCGTAATCGCGGAAGTTCAGGCCCCAATCGAGGACCGGAGCCTTCCAGCCGGCCGAGCCGTCGGTATACGGGTCAACAGCCATGCGCGCGGGCCTCTCTCAAAGAAGCCGCTACTGCACAGCGCGGCGCAACGCCTCGATGAAGCGATCGACCGCGATGGAGCGGCCCGGGCCGTGATAGAACGCCTTGATCAGGGTGCCGGCGGAGAGCGCGGCGCCGTCGAGAAACTCGCGCACCGACAGGCCCTCGGCCGTCTTGGCAATGCGCCCCGCAATCGACTTGACGTTGGCGACGCGGGCATTGCTCTGGTCGTCGAGGATGGTCAAAGCGGTCTCACCTGACATCAAGAAATCAGCGGACTGGCGATCACGACGCCATCGGACTGCCCCGGAATCGCCCGCGGCGTGCCGGTCACGAAGGGCGCGATGATCGGTGCCTCGGGCTCGCCGATCAGCGCGTTGAAGGCTTCACTGGTGGAATCCGCGTCATCGTCGTGCTTGACGTCGGGGCCGAAAGCTTCGAGCGCCCCGAACCAGTGCTCGTTCCACGCCCCCCGCAGCACCAGGACGTTGCCGGCCTCGGCCTGCGCCGAGAAGGGCTTGAACCTCGTCACCTTGTCGCCGGTGACGGGCTTGACGCGAACGTCGTACCCGGCGAGCAGCTTCACGAGGTTGGCCGCCTGCGCCTTGCCCGCCGCGGCGGGATCCTGCGGCAGCGCGATGCCGACGCCCTTGCCATCGCTCGATGCGGTATTCTTGAGCTCTACCTCGACTTGCCCCGGACTGCCGTACATGTGCGTGTTATGCAGCACAATGAAGCGGCCGTCGGCGAGGCGTGCGATCTTGGTCGATGATGTCGCGTCCGGATCGTTGTTCTCGGTCTTCTCGGTCGCCGCGAAGTCCCAGCCGCGCTTCACACTGACGAGCGGCGGACAGACGTCGACGACCTGACACCAGGAGCGCTTGAAGAACAGGCCTGCGGCCGCCCGGATCTTCCAGTTGCCGCCGAGCAGCCGCTCGCGGTCGACGAAGTTGAGCGCGAGCAGGTTGGCGCGATAGCCCGGGTCGCGGGCCATCAGGATCGCATTGTCCTCGAGCTTCGCCGCGATGAAGGTCACCGACTTGGGTTCGCTTCCCGGATGCTTTTGCCTGAGCTCGGCGTCGGTGTCGGCCCAGACCAGGCTGTCGGTGACGCGGATGAAGTAGCGGATCCTCCCCGAACGCTCGGGGATCGGCAGCCCCGTCTCCTGGTCGATCCACCAGGCGATGAAGTCGGCAACCCAGCTCTCGGCGTCCGGGTTGCAGGTCGCCCGCACATAGGGACGGATGCCGCAGGTCGAGCGGTTGCGCGAGAGCATGTAGAAGAACTGCGCGCGGGAGAAGTGCGTGAGCTCGTCGAAGCCCAAGAGCGGAATCTGCGCGCCCATCCAGTCGAGCACGGTCTTTTCGTGCTCGAGATGGCCGAAGGCGACCTTGGCCCCTGAAGGAAACCGCCACAGGATGTCGCCGGCCTGCCGCAAGGTCGCGCCGAACTGACCATAGAGCGGGATCGAGGTGTCGAGCAGCGAGCCCTGCTTCTTCACGTCGACCAGCGAGCGGCGGAAGATCACCGCGCCGAACTCGGCGACATCGATGTGGCGCAGGCATTCGAGCAGCAGCGCGTAGGACTTCCCGCCGCCGGCCGCCCCGCCATAGATCGCAATGTCGGCCGGCGAGGAAAGAAACTGTTCCTGCGGCCCTGCCTGCGGCTTAACGCGTGTTGCCGGGGAGCTCGAGGCTTGGCTGGCCTGCCGCTGGCTCTCCTGCGCCTGGCGCAGCGCGGTCCGCCGCTCGATCTCCGCCCTCACCTGCCTCAACGTCCCCGGCGGGAGCGGCGGCGGCAAGAATGCTTTCGAGCTGGACGAGCTGGTCATTCGTCAACTTGGTTACATCGATCGTCTGCACCGGTCCGCCGCCCTTGCCGGTCAGCTCGGTGCGGCGCGGCGCGCGGAAGCCGTACATGTCGCGAAGCTGCGAGATCGCCTGTAGCGGGTCATCGCGGGTGAACTCGGTCATCACGCCGGTCTCGCGATCGAACTTGAAGCCGGTGATCGCGACCGCGCGGTCGGAATGCTTCAGCGCCTTCCAGTCGATGCCGACGACGCGGGCGACCTTTCGGCCTCCGACCTCGACGTGACCGAGGATGGCAAACTCCGACAGCACGTTGAGCGAGGCGGAGGCCACCAGCCGCTCGTGCACCATCAGCCGCGCCGCCGCGATGACGTCGGCGTCATCCTTGGCAAGATAGGCCTTGCGCGCGATCACCTCCGGATGGCGATCGAACCTGGGCGCATTGCGGTGCGTCACCGGCAACCCTGCCTCCTTCGCCGCCTCCTTGCAGCCGACCCCCATCACGCGCAGCCGCGCGAACCGCTCGTAGCGCTCGTCAGCAAGCGGGACGGCGGGATCGAATCTGTCGGGGAGTGACGCTGGCAGGGACACGGTGAATCACTCTGAATCACATCCGTTCATCAATGCGGCGGAAAGGCGAGAAAACGGGCCGCTTGCGACATGAGGCACAAACGGCCCAGTCAAGGGAGGAAACGCCCAAGGAGGGCAGCGATAGCCCGGTCAGGAGCTACCGCACACCCTAAGCAAACAAAAACGCCCGCCACGGAGCATCGTGACGGGCGCAGTTTTTCCAGATCAAACCAACCGAAGGTTAGTACTTAAAGCAAAACGCCCGGCACGAAGGCCGGGCGCTTGAGAACAGAATGAGAGTTACGGGTTGGTTCACATGATGGTCTCGGGGGACAGTGAGGGCTGCGCGGACAGAGCTTTCTCTGTCCAGTCCACCATCTCGGAGACCACACCCGCTCACTTAACTGGGTGGCTGCTGCGACGAGAGGCCAAGCGCGGACAGGAGTGTCTGATTCCGTCCTGCGTCGTCAAGCATCGATAGCGCATCCTCAAACGCCGACCACGGACGACAGGCCACGATCTCTGCCGCGCTCTTCAACTCCTTTTCATAGCGTTCGCGCCGCTCTTTTCGCCATCTCCTGCGCTTTTTCTTCGAAACATACAGGCTGTTATCGATCACAATGGTCATGGGTCGCTTCGAGTTCTCCACAGCTCTGATTCTGTCGATCAGGGCGTCGGTCAGGACAACAGCCTCTCCCGGCTCCCCTTCCGGGGTCGGCGGATGACGCATGATCCGCGTCACGCCCGGAATGACCTCCAGCCTGGTCTTGTGCGCCAAGATGTCCCAAACAAATACGAAAACGTAGCCTCTGAACATCAGCCGGGTGACATGAAGCTTGCGGCCGCGGCGGATGATATCTTCCTCGGTCTCCGGGACGAAGACGCCGAACCGTCGCGCGATCAGGTGCGCCGCCACAGAGCGCTCGTGATTGGGTTGAACCTCCAGCACGTGCCAGGCTGGCGAGACACCCGGCACGATCTGGGCGGCCAGCGGATCGCCCGGATCAACGATGTCGACGACATCGCCGACCTGCACCGCGGCGAGTGCCGCCCTGACCTCTCCAAGATTGCCTTTTGTGGTCGCGATCATATCCATGTCCGCCTCGGTCTATTCACTGGAAATCCTTGAAATCTTCGGCCGTCATCAAGCTGTCGGGCGGCCCAGTCGGCGATAGCGTGCCGTCCTTGCGCGGCGGCCACGGCCAGGGCGCAAGCGAGCCATCGCGCAGGCGATTGCGGGCGGACACCGTCACGCCCTCCGACAGCAGGTGCTCCCATGCGGCAGCCTGCTGGCGATCGAGCGCGACCCACTCCTCGCGCTTGGGGGCTGTGGCGAGTGCAAGCAGCTTTGGCGTGATCTCGCCCCGGTAGTACAGCGTCTCCCCGCGCAGCATGAACCGGTGGAAGGCATCGGTGCAGCCGGCGACGTCGTAGAGCACGCGGACCGCCTTGGTCTCGACGCTGTCGCGCGGGTACTGACCGGCCGGCGCCGATGACCCGTCAGGCTTCACGTCGAGCAGCGTCCAGCGCCTTTCCTCGACGTAGGTCGATGCGGCCGGCGTCGATTGCCGGCCTTTTCGCTTCAGTGCAGCGAGGAACGGCTCGATTCCGGCGATGCACGCGGCCTCCTCCTCGGCGGGCAGGCCTTCGAGGGCGTAGTTCAGCCGCTGCTGGCTGTCGGCTGCGACATCCGGCCACTTCGCCTTGAATGCTGCCTTGAACTTTTCCTTCGCATCGCGCGCGCGCGCATCTCTCTCACGTTCAAGGGGGGGACGTTCTAAGGGGACGTTCTTGGTGCCAACGTATGTATTGGCACGCGTGCCAACGCATGGGTTGGCACCCGGGTGCTGATCGACTGGCACTGGGGTGCCAACCGGTTGGCACCCCCCCTCTTCGGATGCGTTTTCTGCATGGCTCTCGGCATCGTCGTCCGGCGCATCGCGGTTGATACTTTCGAGGGCATAATCGTCGCGATCGAGCAGCACGCGGTAGGCATAGGAACGCGACGGATGTTTGCCGGCATCCTCGACCTCGGTGTCGAGCCGCTTCTTTTCCACCCAGCCGGCCAGCACCAGGCGATCGAGCGAATTCTGCAAAGACCCGCGCGAACAGGCGATCTCGCGGGCCATTTTCACCTGACTGCGGACGCACCATCCGGCCTTGTCGGTGTGGCGGCCGAGCAGGCAGAGCACTTGCAGGTCGCGGGGTTCCAGCGAGCGGTCGGTGACCGCGCCGGCGGGAATGATGGAGAGACGGGGAGCGTTCAAGGTCGAGCCTGTGCAAAAGTCGGAAAACGAGGAGAGATACGCGTCCGCAAGCCATCGCAGGGCGATGACATCGCCTTGCAGTGGCAGGATCGGACTGTGGAGGAGTGCGTCATGGCGCGGGCGCCGCGCGGCGTTGATCGAGCGCACTGCGGCCGGGAGGCGGATCGCCGAACACGCCGCCGGTCAGGCCGCATTCGAGGATGCGAAGGCGCAGTTCGGCGCGCTCGCGCAAGGCGGTGAAGTCGAATTTGGGCGCGGTGGGTGCTGCGCACTCCGTCGGAGCATCAGGCCCGGCCGGCGCGAGATGGCGAAACCCGCGCGCGGAATATTCGACCTCGCAGGCCCCGCTGCTGCGGCCCGGCAACGTGATTTGCGCCCACGGCCGCTTCTCGACCTCGCGCATGTAGCGGAGCTTGCGGTGCTCGATCTCGGTCCAGCGCGGTCCGCGGCTCATGCTGGTGCTTTCTCTCGGGATTCAGGTGATGCTGCCCAGCGCTCGAAAACGTCGCGGTCTCCGTTGCAGCACAAGAACCGAGGCCAGAGAGGTCCGATTAACTGGTCATCACGGATACCAGACCGATCGATCCGGCATTGTGCGGGCGCGATCTTCATGCCCGGGAAGTCGAACGACACCACGACCTGTTCGACCTGCCATGATCCCCTGCGCTGCGCGGCATAGGCGTGCGGCGCGTTGTTGCCGTCGGCGCGGATCGTCACAGCGGGGAAGCGCTTGCGGACAAAATTGCTGAGGGCCTCGATCGCGCGACGCTGATGGTCAGCGCGGATTGCTTGCTCCAGCCTGTCTTCGGCCTCGCAGATCGCCGAGCAGTAGACGAGGCTGTGCTGCGTCCCGATCACCCCCTTGAGCGGCAGGTCCTCATCATAGAGGTAATCGCTGTCGATCCGCGCGCCGCAATGACCGCAGTCGAAGTGCCAGCCGTTGTCGATCATCACCCACGCCGGCACGGGTTGGCCTTCGAACTTGTCCGCCCACGGCGCGCGCCGGCAAGTGATGCCGCTCAGCTCGCCGTCGTTGTATTCGTCGGCACCGCGGCGGCGGGCGACGATGGCGTGCTCGGCGAAGATGATCTCGCCCGTGTTTTCCTGATCTTCGGTGACTGCGAAGGCCTTCATGCTGCAGCCTTTCCCGCCAGCTCGGGCGCCTTGTCGCCGAGGGCATCGACCAAGGCCTGCCGCAGCAGCTCGTACCGGCCTTCGGCCTCTTCGCGCTTCTTCAGCTCCTCGAAGCGCTGCTTGTCGGCCCAATGCTCTTCGGCCTTGATCTCGGCGATCTGCGCCATCAAGTACGCGGTAACGTCGGCCATGCCGATGCGCAGGCTGATCCAGCCGTCCTCGAAGGAGACTTCGCCGCTTTCCCGGAGCTGGTCGACAGTCGCCTGCACCTCTTCGCGCTGGTCATGCTCCGGCTCACCGATGAACATCGAGCGGTTGACCGCATCGAACAGCGTCGCATCGCTGCATAGCTTCATCGCGAAGCCGGGGTCGGCGTCGATCTTGTAGAAGATCGCCATCGAATGCGGTTCAAGCCGGATGATGTTGGCCATCACAGCATCCCCAGCGCCTGCATATACGTCTCCAGGATCGTCTCGGCTTCCTGCCGCTCGTTCGGATCCTGCTTGCGCATCCGCACGATGGTGCGCAGCGCCTTGACGTCGAAGCCGTTGCCCTTGGCCTCGGAGTAGACTTCGGAGATGTCGTCGGAGATCTGTTTCTTGTCTTCCTCCAGCCGTTCGATCCGGTCGATGATCGATTTGAGTTGGTCCTTGGCGAAGCGGGTTGCGGGCTCTTCCTTGACGGCTGCGTTTTCTACACGCGCGAGCATGGGCGCGGTCTCCGTGGTTTGACGGTTACAGGGGACGCGGGGACGCAACGATTACAGGATGGGGACAACTACTAGCGGGGTGCGCTGGGCGACCGGTCAGGTTATCTGGCCGTCTTTGCTTAGCTTAGACTTCAGCGCGCGAATACGAGGCGCCGCCGCGATTGCTTGGTAAGGACCTTCACGATTGCATTGATCGACCACGGCGGCGCATTGCTCGATGACCACGTCCCGGTCGCAGCCGATGCCTTCCTTCTCCCATGCGAAGAACCATTGGAGGGCTTCGAACTTGATATCGACACGCTCCTTAGCGCTCAGCAGGCCAAAGTCATGTCGATACGAAAGGCACGCGCTGTTGATCTGGGCATCGGTCGGCCTTCGCATTAGTGCAGCATCTTCCGCTGCGGGGTGACCGCTCGATGCCGATGCGGATTCAGTGGTGCCTTGATCCATATCCATCTCTCCCTTCACTTCGGCTCGATCTTGTAGCCGGCCAGCTTCAGCGACATCAGCACCAGGCGCACCATCGGCCCATCAGGTGAGACCAGCCGCGCCGGTCCCGGCTGGGTCATCGCGAGCGCGATCGCAACCGCCTCGTTGGGCGCGATCAGCGGATTGGCCGACGGCTTGCGGAGCGAGAGCGCAAGTTCGTCGATCAGGACGCGCTTGGGTTTCCTACGCATGCTCCGCCTCCGCTGCGACCGGCACGCACACCGGCGTATGCTTGCCCTCGATCTTCTCGCCGTCCCGAAAGAACTCGACCCAGTGACGGCCGCCCTGGTGGAAGGTGACCTTGATGGTGCCGCAGCCCCGGGTGCATTCGCGCTCGGTCTTCTGCGCGAGGCGGTTGGGATCGCCCCAGCGGTGACGGAGGGATTGCGTCATGCATCAGCCTCCGTCAGGTCGTCGCTGGGGGGGGTATTGGCCGCATCGAACTGCGCCAGGTCGAACAGCTCGGGCGTTGCCATCTCGTCTTCGGCCGCCCGCAGGTAGTGCACGCCGTCGACGAAGTAGGTTGCCGCCAGTTCGATCCCGACGCCGCGCCGCTTCTTCAAGAGCGCCCGATACGGCGTCGTCATCAGGCCCCCAAAGGGATCGAGCACCAGCTCGCCTTCGTTGGAGTAGCGCTCGATCAGCCGGTCGACGATGTCGAACTGCAGCGGGCAGAGGTGCATCTCGGCGCCCTTGCGCTGCTGCAGCATGTTCAGCGTGCGCATCCGGTTGACGTCGTGCCAGACGTCCGGATGGTGCGAGCCCGGCGCGATCGCCATGAACGTCGCCGGCAGCGTTCCCTGACGCTCCAGGTTTTCGCCGATCTTGACGTGGGCCTCGAAGTCATAGACGCGCTCGGCGCTGATGCGAGAGAAGAGCTTCGCGTGCTCGGCGGAATCCAGCATGGCGAATTCCTCCGGTGTCAGATGGCGGTTGCCGCTCGATCGCCAATAGGCGTGCGCGTCGACCTGCCAGCGCGCCCGCGAATATCCCTCGCTCGGCTCGCCGCCATCCCGGGGCTTCAGGTCGGCATTGACCTTGGTCACCGGCTCGTCGGCATAGGACCGGGTCCGATCTGATTGCGGCTTGCGCATCAACAGGATGTATTCCGGGCAGCCGACGCCCATCTTCGAGGAATCCTTGGCGTTCTCGCTCCAGCCCAGCCGATAGGTCTGGTTGTTTTCCCGCACCACATCGGTGACGACCGTGATCATGCCCATGTACTGAAAGCCGTGGGCCCGGTAGTGCATGATCGCTTCGGCGTGGAACGGCGAGATCGTCGGCACCCCCTGCCCGGTCACGGCACCGAACAGCACGCGGTCCTTGACGTGGATGCAGGCAAGGCGCCCGGGCTTGAGGATTCGGAACAACTCGCAGGTCAAGAAATCCATCTGCGACCAGAAATGGCCGTTGTCGTCGGTGTGGCCGAAATCCCGGTAGCTCGGCGAATACTCGTAGTGGTTGGAGAACGGGATCGAGGTCACCATCAGGTCGACGGCGTTCTCCGGCCAGGCGCGCGTCTCCGCGACGCAGTCGTTATTGATGGCGGTAAAGTTCTTGCCCTTGATCTCGACGCGGTGCACGCCGATCGTGCGCAGCAGCGCATCGCGCAGCGGCAGGGTGTTGAGCCCATGCGCCCGGATGATCTCCGACATGCGGCGCCGCATCTCGGTATCGAGCGCCCATTTCTCTTCGAGGGCGGCCCGGCCGGCGCGCTCGTCCTCGCTGTATATAATGTCGACCTCGACCGGGAAGGCCTGCCCGAAGCGCTGCAGGCGGTAGAGCGACTGAATGAAGTCGTTGAACTTATAGCCGTAGCCCGGCATGGCGACATAGATCGCCTTGTGACAGTGATACTGGAAATTCGAGCCGGAGCCGGACAGGACGGGCTTGGTCGCGAAGTATTTGGTGCGGCCCTCCTCGAAGTCGTGCAGCCGCTCTTCCCGGGTGTCGATGTCCATGCCGCTGCCGGTGATGGTGACGACCTCCGGCAAGGCCTTCTCGATCGCCTCGCGCTCGGCCTCGAGGTCGTGCCAGATTAACCGGTGCGAGGTTGGATCCTGCGCGATCAGCTCCATCATCTTGGCAATGCGCGCCGGCAGGCTGTCGCGGCGCGATTTGGCGGCATCCTGCAATGAGTTGGCGACATTGCGGAACATGACGCCCTGCCCGTCGCGCTCGGGCTCGGCCTTGGTGTGATCGGCCGGGACTTCGTGCCAGGTCAGCTTCAAGGGCGGTAGCTCATAGCCGTCATCGCTGTAGCCGAGCTCCGACGGCTTCTGCAGGAAGGCTGCCCAGGAGTGCACCCACATCCAGAATTCGTCTTCCTTGTGGGGATAGAGCGTGAGATCGCCGGCCTTTTCCGAGTTGCGCTGGAAGAAGCGGGTCAGCGCCAAGCCGGTGTCCATCACCCCGAGGAAGCCGGAATAGTGGATCAGTTCCTTGTAGCGGTTCGGCGAGGGCGTTGCGGTCGCGACCAGCTTGAACGGCACTTTGGAGAACAGCGGCAGGAACTCCTGGAAGGTCTTCGAGCCATAGCTGCGCAGCACGCTCGCCTCGTCGAGCGAGCAGGCGCCGAACACGTTCGGGTCGAGCTTGCCCTCGCGGATCGATTCATAGTTGGTCAGGAAATAGCGGACGCCCTCGCAATAGAGGTCGTCGAATTCCTCGGTGGTGCGGACGAAGCGGACATCCATGCCGAGCTGCAGCGCTTCCTTGATGAAGCCGTGCCGAACGCCGAGCGGCACCACGCACAGCGACGGCTGGCCGATGTACTTGACCAGTTGCCTACACCATTCGAGCTGCATTGCGGTCTTGTGCAGGCCGAAGGAAGCGAAGATCGCGGCACAGCCGAGCCGCAGCGACCAGACCACGAGGTCCTTGCAATGCGGCTTCAGGTACGGGTGCAGGTCATCGCGCGCGACCTCGATGCCGCGCAGCGGTGCGGTGACAACCTTGTCTTCGAGGAAGGCGTCATAGGACGGCCATTCGATCGAAAGATCGTCACCATCGTCCGGCGAGGTGGCGACATTTTCGGGTGCGCCAATTGGCGCAGGCTGGCAGGCGGCGCACTGTTCATCGGGCTCAACCTTGTTGAGCTTCTGCGGGCGCCAGACGCCGAGCTTCCATCGTGTCGCGTCCAGGTCGAACAGATGCCGCAACGCGTCGACCCGATCCGATCCGGCCTGGGTCGGGCCGTAGCCGCGGGATCGATCGGCGAGATCGATCGCAAAGATCAATCCGCGCGCGATCAGGTCGCCCGCGACCACGTCATCGATCGGTCGGCCCCAAGCGACCGCCCATAGGGCCTCCCAATCGAGGCGCTCGGCCTCTGATGGTGCGGGTGTGCATCCGTCTTCGCCTGCGCAAATTTGCGCAGGCTCGGAAAGGGGTGAGCCCGCGTCCGCTTGGGGTGGTTGGGCGCGTTCGGACGCGGGCTCTCGTCGCGATGCGCTAGCATCGTCGACAGTCCGCACAGGCTGGGGCACCTCTGCGGATGGGGTTGCGCCCGCGTCGAGCGAAGGTGATGGAGGCGACGCGGGCGCTGGCGCGGAAGGCCCTCCGGCGCCGTTCTGATCTGACGGGCCGGTCGCTACGCCGGCTCTCCGTTTCCTTGGCCTTTGTACTCGGGAGGCACCCTCCGACCCTGCGGGACCTTCACCCTCAGCGGTGCTGCTTTCCAGCAGCTTCGGATCATCAACGGGTCGCGGGTTTCTGCTTTCAACGCCGCCGTCAGAACTCGTTCGCTTGCGCGATTTCTTCGCCGCCTGCGGAATCCGCGAGGCATCGCCCGGCACGATCGGCTTTCCCATGCCGTCGACCATCGGGCCATAGGCGTTGCGCGACCAATGCGCCTCGATCGCCGCATTCATCCGCAAGTAGTCGTTGGAGCCGAACCGGAAGACGACGTCGCCGCAGGAGCAGGTTGCAACCGATACGATCCGGCCGTCATCGACCTCGGTCGTCATCGAGAAGGTGTGCTTGGCCGGGAACTGCTTGCGCTTCTCGTGCTGCTCGACCAGGTAGCGCACGATCGGATCGCTGATCTCGGCGCCCTTCTCGATCGCGGCATAGCCAGCCTGGTCAGCCTGGTCGACAATTTTAGGCTGGTTCAAGGCGCCACTGAGATCGCCTCGCGCGTCATCGGTCACCCCGGCTTCGGGGGATGCATCGGCATCGTCGAAGGCATAGAGGTGCGGATTGAACTTGACGTCGAGCACGCCGAGCCGCTGGGCGCCCTTCTCCGTGAGAAGCAGCCTGTCGAGCGCATTCTTGATGATCTCGCGCTTGACCAGGCCTAGCTCGATCAGGCGCGCGATCGCGGGTCCATCGACCTTCACGCCGGCATCGATCGCGCCGAGTGCCTTGTATTCCGTTCGCTCGTCGAGCGGAGCATCAGGCGAATTGGTTGCCGTCTCTCCGGCTGTCGCGTCCATTCTCTCAGACGTTGCAGTCGATGACCGCCCATCGACAGGCCTACTAACGGGCTCCGCAGCGGCTTCGCATGATCGTCCCGCCACTGTTTCAACACCCGCGTTCGCTTGGGATTCACCATCGAGGAAGGCCCGGCCCTCCTCGGTCAAAACAAGCCTGGTCGTCGTCGCATGGACGAGCCCCTCGCCGACCAGCGCGCGCACCATCTCCCGATCGGCGACCTCTTCGCCGCGCGAGATCGCGACCAGGGCGGCGCGGCGCTCGTCGACAAGACAAGCATTCGGGTCAGTTTGCGAATTTGCGCAAACTTGCAAACTGCCGGGGTGACCGCTCGGTGGCGCGGCAGCGGCAGCGGCCCCTTGATTCATATCGTCCTGCGGCAGCAACGTCCGCAGCCAGCGGATCACCTGATCCGCATAGTCCCGCGTCCAATGCGTGCCCTCACCTTCAGGGGTGTCGGCATATTTCTCCGCCTTCCTGATCGCGGCATCGACCGCGAACCGCAGCGCCTCGCCCCTCGATGCGAACGGGGAATAGTCCGTCCGGAACCCCGGCGGCATCGCCAACCACTGCCCGTCGCTCAGCTCAAGCACGCCCACTTTCGTCAACGGCGAGCGGTACCGCGGGTTGTCGTGCTCGAAGACCTCGCCCTGGTCGTCGCGGAAGGCGAGGCCACCTGTGCCGAGCGGCGGCTCGCCGGAGGCGGTGCGGAGGATGGGCGTTGCGGATTTAGCTGCGGTAGCGGTCATGCCGTTCCCCGGTGCGGTTGCTGCGCCATCACGCGAGGGTGCGCCTGCCATTTCTTGCGAGCGACGATCAGTTCATCCGCGAACCGCTTTGCTGACTTGGTCGGAACATGAGCCAACAGTTCGGACATGACTTCGCCGAGCGCGATGATCGCCTCGTTGATATCGACCTCGAAGGGCGCCGCCGGGTTGCCGCCGCTCAGCGCGGCGCGGATACGGCATTCGAGGCAGTTACATTTTTGCTCAACCGCCGATGCGCTCATTCCGCAGCCTCCAGAAACTCCGGCGCAGGCTCGGCTTCCTGCGGCACATAGTTGGCCTTCACCAGCGCGGCCGCGATCGGCGGGCAGACGCTGTTGCCGCACTTCGAGACCTGATCCGTTTTCGAGATCGGCTTGCCATCCGGACGGCGATCGATGACGTAGCTGTCCGGAAATCCCTGCGCGCGGAACAGTTCGCGCGGCGTCAGCATCCGCATGCCGATGTCGGTGATGACGTAAGGCTCGCCGTCGATCTCGACGGTAACGAGGCTGAAGCGGTCCTTGGTGGTCGCCGTGTGCAGGGGTTCCTCGAGCTGGGGATCCTGGTCGACGCCGTAGTATTTCTGCAGGAAGGCGCGGGTCTCAGCGACGTGGTTGCCTTCGGCGAGCACCGCGGACGCGGGACCCTCGACGTTGCGATCGCGACGGTCTTCGCCCTTCAGGATCGCCAGGCCGGCAGAGACGACCGCCTGCGTCGACCCCTTCCCGACGATGGTCGACACCGGTTCGCGCGCGTCATGGCCCGGCTCGAGGTAGTTGTGCTGGGCCATGAAGGCGGCGACCAGATGCATCCGCGCCCCGCCCGACGTCACGGTGTGCGCTGGCTGACCGGCGCCCTGGAATGGCTTCTCGGCATTGCGCATGGTCATCAGGTGAGGCGCGACCAGAGAGCCGCCGTTCGCCGTCGGCACGATGACGGGCGCCGGCCTTTCGACGGACCGGGATCGAGGCTCCTGCGTCGCCCGCTCGCCATAGCGTGGCACCAGAAACGGCGCGATGACCTGGTTCTGATCTTTCCGCGACGCGGTGATCGTGTGCAACGGCTCATCGGCGTCGCGGCTGCTGCCACCCTGTTGGGCCGCGCTGACTAAAGGTGCGACGACCGCAAGGCCGCCAGCCGCCGTCACCGTCCGTGCAGGATCATCGACATCGTGCACGCCCGCGCGCCTGGCGCTCGCATGGTCGGTGCGGACAATGAACGGCTTTGCCGCATCCAGCACGTACCGCTTCACGCCCTTGGCGATCCGTGCCATCGTCGCGGGCTGCAGCGGACGGACCGCGCGCAGGCCGTATTCCGCCATGATCTCTTCCGACGTCGCGAAGATCGACGGGCACGGCAGCGACCAGTCGATGATCTCGGCCGCCGTCCGCCAGGGCAACAGCAGGCCCTGCTTCACCTGATCCGACTTCGGATCGCCATGTGTCGGCTCGGGCCAGACGATCGGTCGGCTGTCCCTCCTCGCAATCAGGAACAACCGCTTACGGATCGTCGGCGCGCCATAGTCGCACGCCCGCAGCTCGCGCCATTCGACGGCGTAGCCGAGCTTGCGCAGCTCGCCGACCCAGCGCTCGAAGGTCTCGCCGCGGCGGATGCTACACGGCTTGTTGTCGGGCCCGAGCGGTCCCCAGGTCTGAAACTCCTCGACGTTCTCGAGGATGATGACGCGCGGCGCGACGACGTTGGCCCAATGCACCACGACCCAGGCGAGGCCGCGGATGTTCTTGTCGACCGGCTTGCCGCCCTTGGCCTTGGAAAAATGCTTGCAGTCCGGGGAAAACCAGGCAAGGCCGACCGGCCGGCCGCCGGTCGCGGACAGCGGGTCGACGTTCCAGACGTCTTCCGTCAGGTGCAGGGTCTGCGGATGATTGACCTCGTGCATCGCGAGCGCGGTCGCATCGTGATTGATCGCGATGTCCGGCGAGCGGCCGAGCGCCATCTCGATGCCGGTTGAGGCACCCCCGCCGCCTGCGAAGCTGTCGACGATGATCTCCATCACGTCGGCACCCCGCAATCCGGGCAGCCGTGCAGCCATTCATTGGCGATCTTGCGGACCTTCCAGCCCTCGCGCTGCATGATGGCGCGGGCCTCGGCGAAGTCGGAGGTGTCGGTGTCGAGCACCTCCTCGCAGCTATCGCATTCGACGAGGATTTTGCCGTGCTGGCGTTCGATCATCGGGCCGCCTCAAGCTTCCTGACCAGGCACTTCGACAGCGCCTCGACCAGGAGCCCCTCGAATTGGTCGACGGATGACGATCCCTTCAACCGCGCAGCCGTGGCGGTCGCCCGGCGCCAGGTCTCGTCGAGATCGATCGTGTCGAAGGCGGCAAACAGCGCCTTCTGATCCTTGCACCACTCGGGGTGATCGTTCAGGACCTCGATCGTCCCCCAGATGATGGTCTTGTTGAGATTCCCCGCATTGCCCCCCCCCGGTCGAGACCAGCGTCTTCAGGCCGAAGGTGGTGATCTTCGCTCCAAAGCGCGCGATTGCCCGGCCGATCGTGTTGACCACGACCGTCTCCCCGACCTTCAACAGTTCAGCCTGCGTCGGATTCCGCACGATGGTGACACCGGCCTTGCGGCAGACTTCAGCGATCACGACCGCCTTCTCTTCTCCGGCCGCGACCGCTGCATGGTGCAGGCTGATCGTATGCATGCGCGTGACGTTGCCGTTGATCGCCTTGAAGGCGCGGGCCTGGATGGACCGGCCGACGTCGATGATGGCGCAGGGCACTCGTTCGATGCCGCAAAGGGCCGCCGCCGTGGTGCGGTGCTGGCCATCGACGATCGCAAACCGGTTGCTCCCGGCCGGCGCAACGATCACCGGCGCGAACATCGACCAATCGAAATGGCCGGCGATGCGCCGCACGTTGGTGCGGCCGCGGGCTGTGATCTCGCGCTGATATTCCGGATCGACCACGAGATCGGCGATCGACAGCCAGGTGAGCTTAGGCGTCGGACCGAACGAGGCCGGTACCGCGATGTTGGCATAGTCGCTGGTTTCGATCGTGCGGAGCGTCATTCCGCCGCCTCCGCAATTGGTTTGATGTCGACCGGCGCCTCATGCCATTCGAGCGCGCAGCCCTGGAACGACTTCGGCAGCACGAAGCCCGCATCATTGGCCGCCCGGATCACCTCCGGCTTGGCATAGACGTGCAATTCGCCTGCGCCGATCGTGATGTAGAAGTCGCCGCGCCTGACGTTGTGATCGTTGACGAGCTCGGCCGCGAGGCGGGTCGCGGCGCGGTCCATGCGGTCGCGCTGGCGCTCCGCCTCCTGGTGATGCTTGGCCTCGCAGTCGGAGGCGACCAGCGCGCCGAAGAATGTCAGCCAGTAATGTCCATCGTTGCAGGGCCCGACGATGCCGGCGGCATCGAGCGAGGGATCGCAGGCGATCACACCATCACAGCAGACGACAGCGTGATTACCGCCGCTGCGCGAGCGGCCGCGCAGGATGTAGACCGGCTTCGAGACCGGGTTGGCGACCGCGATGAGCTGCAGAATCTGCCCCAGGTCATCCTGCCCGCGGAACGGCACGCTGATGGTGACGAAGCCGCGCGCGTTGAGCCAGGCCTCGATCCGGCCGTGCGCGAGCTCGCTGCCCTCTTCATAGGCGGAGGCGTCCATGAAATGCGGGACATCCTTCGCGTCCATGTCGAGCACGATCGCGATCGCCGTCCTGTGGCAGTCGCCGTAGATGCCCTGCTCGGGGAGATGGCGGTTGAGCTGCTTTTGCGGCTTCATGTGACCTGTTGCCCCCCTTACTGCCCGGCCAGCGTCACGCTGAGCACGCCGACGCAAAAGCCGATGATGATGCCGAGCAGGAGCACGCCGACCCGGTCCATGTGCCTGAGCTCGGCCGCCCGCATGAATTCGATTTCCGTCATCAGAATGCCCTCCGTCCCCGGCCGCGCTTACGGTCCCGGTCGAACTTCTCGCCTTCGGCGATCCCGAGCGCGCAGCCGCGCACCAGATCGCGCCGCACGCCCTTGGGCTTGAACCACTCGCCCTCCCACGGCCAGGTGTGCGGCACCGTTTCCGAGGCGGTGCCGGCGTGCAGCAGGTAGGTGGCGCCGGCCTCCGCCAGCTCGCCGATCCGGTGCGCATCGTCGTGCGCATTGTCGAAGCCTTCGCGCGCCTCGTGGGCCTGCCGCTCGGCGATCACCGCCTGGATGAACGGCGACAGCCGGTGCCGCCAGCCCATCGCCTCGAACACGCGCTCCAGCGCATAGCCGCGGGCGATCGAGACCGCCGTCATGATCGCGGCGAAGGCAAGGTTTGCATGCAGCGGCACCGGCGCGCCGATCAGGACCGGGAGCAGCAGCCACTGCAGCAAGAGCGACAATGAGAAGCCGACGGCGGTTGAAACGACACTCTTTAATAGAGAGGTCGAGCGGGACTGTTTCATGCTGCACCTTTCTCGGTTTCGGCGAGCAGCGCGCACAGGCGATCGACCTCGGCTTCGAGGTGGCGTCTGTTTTCCGGGATGGGCCCGAGCGCGATGCGAAGAGCTTCGATGTCGCTCATGCCGGCTGGCGCAAGGAAATAGACTGCGCCGCCGGCCGCGGCATGGGCGAGGCGCTCTGTGTAGGACACCCTCGACCGCGGGTCCGCGGGATCAATCAGCTTGACATCTTCCGTCGAGCCGGAAAGCCCGATCACCGAGCCGTGCCGTGGACCGCCAATGCAGCGCAGGTTTTTCATGCGCGGCCCTCGCTCTTGCCCATGAGCTGCTCGATCACCTGCCGATTTCCGACCTCGAGGTTCTTGGCGACGATCGCCATCGCCTTCTCCGGCGTCATCACGCGCTGGTCCTGCATCGCCACGAGCTTGCCCAGCATGTTGGCGGCGACCGCCAAGAGCTCAGCGGGCGAGAGTTTGCCGGCATGCTTTGCGACCAGCGCGCAGAGGTCCTGATAGGCGACCTGGTGCTCTTCCTTGGCGAGATGGACGCTCATGTCCCCACCCGCTGGTCAGGATTGTCGACCCAGACGAATTCACCGTCGGCGCCGACCGGCAGATGCTTGCCGCAGCCGCAACAGAAGGTGCCGCCATAGAAGTTGGGCGATCGCGCATAGGTCTCGGCGATTGCATGCCCCATGGTGGTGACAGCGCCGCAGCCCTTGTCGACGGCATCGAGCATCGCCTGCGTCCAGAACCGGCCGCAGAGCGGACCGCGCTCTGGCGGATAGTCCTCATATTTGAGGTAGCCGTATTGATCGTATTGCCGGTGCTCGTCGGGTGTCAGATCGCGCAGCGGAAATTGCGGTCCCGGCCGGCCAACGTGCTGATATGATCGCCGCACCGGCCGCACGAAGCCGCGCGCCCGCTCGGCATCGCTGAG
This sequence comes from Bradyrhizobium sp. ORS 86, assembly GCF_045571475.1. Taxonomy (NCBI): domain Bacteria; kingdom Pseudomonadati; phylum Pseudomonadota; class Alphaproteobacteria; order Hyphomicrobiales; family Nitrobacteraceae; genus Bradyrhizobium; species Bradyrhizobium sp. ORS 86. The sequence goes on from NZ_CP120699.1 coordinate 4,094,217, forward strand.
CACGACGTAGCCCTTCTGCTGGCCGTTCGCCTTCAGCTCGCGATGATCGTCGGTAACCGGCGAGCCATCGGTCAGCGTGCGCTGGGACTGATCGACCGGAGGCGTGCCGCCGGCGTTGCGGATGATGTCGTCGACCTGTTTGGTCATGCTGCCGCCCTCATGATGCGCGCGCAGCTCCGCTCGGCCGCGAGGAACATTCGCCGCCGCGACCATGCGAGCCACACCCGGATGTCATCTCCGCTTTTTGGATTCTTGATCAATGCCTTGAAGGCGTTGACGCTCATCGCGCCCTTGAGCGAATTGCAATCAAGGCAAGCCGCCTTGATGTTCTCGCGCTCCGTGGTGCCGCCGGCCTTGCGGGATCTCCGATGATCGGCCGTCGCCGTCCGCTTCGTTAGCGGACAATGGCAATACGCGCAGGCACCGCGCTGTTCGGTTACCGCCTCGACGCGGAAGGCGCGGAGCCAGGCCTGCTCGCTCACACGGGAGAAGACGTTCATGCCGCCTCCTCCTCGTTGTCGAGCGACAGTGTCGACTGCTCCGGCGCTTCATTGCCCCACTGAATCCACCCGGCCCGCGCGCGCCGCGCGTTGAGCTCGATCTTCGGCAGGGTCGGGAAATAGTGCTCCGCGATCTCGTACTGGAAATCCGGCTTCTCGGAGTGCGCGCCCTTCGGCGCCTCGATCGCACTGTCGAACTGGTCACCCATCGCCGGACACGGAATCTTGCCCTTGACGCCGATCAAGAGGAGCTCGTGCCGATCGCGGACCCAGAAGCCGGTGCCGATGCCGGGCTTGATCCAGACGAACTGCGACACGTAGGTGAAGCCCTGCAGCTCCATCACCCTGATCGCGATTGCATTGAAGGAGGCCGGGCACCACATCAGATGAATGCAGTCGTCGGCTGCGACCCTCATCCGCTCGCGCTGGCGCTCGACGATCGCCTCAGCCGTATCACAGTCCGCTGCGGTGACGTAATGATTGGCGGCATGGCGGTCCATGCCGGTCTCCGCCGAGCGCACCTTGAAGTGCCATTCGAAGTCGGACAGGATCAGGCCGGCCTTGACCTCGGGCAGCGCGCGGATCTTGGCGCCGAGCTTGGCTTCCCTCTCGTCGCGCTTTCTCTTTTTCTCCGCCTGGTCCTCGGCACGGACCTCCTTGGCGATGGCGCGAACCTGTTTCTTGGCCTCCGGCGTCAGCTTGCCGGTCTCATCGCGCGGCAGCGCATCGAGGATGGCCTTTTGCTCCTCGGGCGGACGTTCGGCGATTTTTGCCGCCGCCGACGGCGCAATGTTGCCATTCTTGACCTCCTCGAAGACCTCGGGCGCCTTTTCCTTCACCAGCATCGCGCTCTGCACGCTGCGCCGGCTGACATTCATCATGTCGGCGGCTTCCTGCTGCGACACGGCAGGCTCGGGATCCGGCGCGGCATGCTCCGGCCCGAAGTCGAGTGAGGGTGCGCAAGTTTGCGCACCCTGATTGCCGCTATGCTGGTTGGCACCGAGCTTGAGCGTTGCGATGTTCGCCGCGACCGCCGCGCGGACGCCTTCCTTGAGATGCCGCCGCTTCAGGTTCTTCGAGACGACCCAGTTCAGGGCCTCGCGATCGCTGCCCTGGAAGACCTCGGTGCGGACCGGCAGATTGAACCTGAGGCAGGCCATGTACCGGTTGCGGCCATCGAGGATCGTGCCCTTGTGCAATTTGACGGTCTCGACCTGCCCGTTTTCGCGAATGTCGTTGCCAAGGTCTTCCAGCTCGGTCTCCGACAGCATCGGAAACAGATTGGCCAGCGGATGGAATTTCAGCGGCGCGTGGCCCGGCATCAAGGTCGTCATCGGCGTCCCCCCATCAGCAGCGCCCGGCACCAGGTGAAGACGACGACCGGCCACCAGACGATGACCGCAACAGAGGCCACAACCATCGCCGACGTCGACGACTGCCTGCGGGCCTGCACCTCATTGATCAGCCCGCTGCACCACAGCGCGAACCAGACGAGCGAGCCGGCCAGCAGCCAGGAAAGAACGGCGGTGATCAGATGATCCAGCGTCATCATGCCGCCTCGCTCCGCTGTGACCGGGAGGCGGCCATGATCTTGTGGGTCAGGTGCTGGCCCATGTCGGTCAGCCGGAAGTACGGCCCGCGCGGCCGCTCGCCCGGCAGGTGGCGATACCAGATCTCGACGATCTGGCGCCGCCATAGCGGCACCATCGCCTCGCGCTGATCGCGGGTCAGTGTGACCTGCCCGCCGCCATTGCAGACCATGGCGAGGTGCTTCAGCGTTTGAATCTGCCGATTGCTGAGACGCTCCTTGGTCATAGGCACTCTCCGATGACCTCGCGCGTCAACGCGCCGACCTTATCGCCATCGGTCTGGACCTCACCGATCAGGGCGACGATCCACCAGCGCTCGCCTTGCCACTTTGGCGGGATGAAAGTCGCATGCAGTGCGCGCATGGTGCAGATCTTCAGCGGCCCTGCGATCGTCTCGACCGTGCCAGGCTGAACCGGTGTGTTCCTGCCGCCGTTGCAAGCCCGGCCGTCCTTGTCCGATCGCCAGAAGGCGATCGTGGCGCCCTGCGCTTCAAGCTCGCGCAAGCGAGCTTGCAAAGTGTCTGGCCACTTCCGTGCGAAGCACGGAATAGTGGACAGCCAATATTGCTTGGAGCCGGAGCCGTCGCCGTCGCCGTAGCCGTAGCCGGAGCCGTCGCCGTAGCCGTCGCCGTCGCCGTAGCCGTAGCCGTAGCCGGAGCCGTCGCCGGAGCCGTCGCCGTAGCCGGAGCCGTCGCCGTCGCCGGAGCCGTCGCCGTAGCCGTCGCCGTCGCCGGAGCCGTCGCCGTAGCCGTAGCCGTAGCTAAAGAGATCGGAGTGCGGGGCTGTGCCCCGCACGAGTTTTGCTTCGCTGATTACTTCCACGGCGCAGCCTCCCATGCGGCAACGGCCGTGGAGCTGCATTCGGCGACGCAGGTGATATCGCGCAGCTCGATATCAGCGGCGGGTCCGACGCGAGCGCCCTTCAATGGCCCCATCGACGCGAGGCCGAGGAAGCCCTTGTTCTCGGTCGGCCAGTAGAGACAGTTGCGAGCGCCGCGAAGCTTGATGATCTCGCCGTCGGTTTCCGTGGCGTATCCAAAGAACACGCCGCGGTGCGATGTGGTGACGAGCACGGCCCGCTCGGTCGGCTCTGCAGGCTTCTTGCGGTTCGGATGGTTGATCATGGTCGTTCTCTCTCCTGCCCCTGGGAAATCGCCGAGGCGCGCGAACGCTAAAGACAAGACGGCTCACGCTCGGAAATGACCGGGCGCGCGAGACTGCTTGTCGAATGTCAGGGATACGCGGTGACGCTACAGATACAGACTAGCGAGGAACTGGCGGCCTAGTGCCGTCGGCGCACCTCGCGAAACCTAAGATCAGGCCAGCGGACATAGCGGCCATGATTGAGCCAGGCGAACACCAGCGCATTGAGCGCGAGCCATGCGACGATGATGTCGGCCAGGATCCTCATGACCGCCTCGCGATGATCTCGACGATCGGCATCAGCTCGGCGGCGCGCAAAAATTCCGGCCGCGGCGCCGACAGGAAGACCGGCGCCGGCTCGACCGCGGCCATGAAGGCCTCCTCATCGAGCACAAAGCGATGATCCGGATCGGTGACGAACGGGCTCAGCGGAAGCGGTGTCGTCAGTAGAGCGGTGCCCATGAATCCCTCCCCTTTCTTCAAGCCTGTCCGGCGCGCTCGTGCGGCGGCGCGCTCTTCGGTCCGTCCGGCCAGACCGGCCGTTTTCCGATTACTTCCTCGATCAGGTCGGCGACCGCTTCCTGCATCATCTGCATGAAGGCGCGGTGCCGCTCGGGATGACCGACCACGAAGCGCATCGCGATCGAGCCCAAGAAGATCGCGCCCTCCATGGCGTCGGGCATCGCGTAATAGGCGTTCCAGTTCACGCCTTCGTGGCGGAGCGCAAGGCGGCCGATGTTGGTGACGGGCTTGGTCATCGGGTCGCCCTCCGGACGCCAGTCGAAACGAAATCATTTCTCGGAAAGCCACAGCGCGTTGACGGCGTGGATGGCGCGTGCAGACGGCTCCTGCTCGCCGGAGATGTAGTAGGCCGCGGTGCGCACCGAGCAGCCCACGATGGCGGCAAGCTCCTCGGCGGTTTTGACCGGCCACATCCCCTTGCAGGCCTTACCGAATAAGGAAGCACTGCAGATTGTTGCAGTCCCCTGCAGGATGCTGCGCTCGATTTGCCGGGCCCGATCGACCCGCCTCTGCAATGTTCCCTGCATGGAACCGCTCCACTCAACGCAACTGACACTGAAATCGAAAACGAGGACACCATGTCGGCCGAGCTTGAAGCGCTCCTGCGCAACGTCGTCTGGCTGTTCACGCGGCCCAGATCGGGACATTGACGGCGGTAATCGGTGCGTGAGCGCGAAAACTTTTCGGCAACTTGTTGAGAGTTCCAGTAGTTTTCCGGCGCACTGCTACGAAGAAATGTATTGCCATGCCTCACGCGCGGCGTGTGTAATCCCTGCCTTTCAGGCGGGGATGGAACGTGCGGCAGGCGAACAGAATGCGCACATCCTCGTGCAGCAAACGGGGATAGTGAATGACTATTGTGATCGATTTTCCGAAGCGGCGTCGTCATGTCCGGGCCTCCGCGGAACCGTCGGCCGGCCACAAGTCTGGACGAAGCGAACCGCGCGAGACCCCGGTCTCCCGTTCGATCGGCAAGACAAACTCGGGGTCGTGTCCCCATTGGTGGTGTAGCTCGGTAGAGCAAAGCCGTCCGCACGCGCGCCCTCCCATGGCGCCGTAGCGGGCGGGCGGCTTTGCGGTGGTCACCGGCAGTTCGCCGGTAGGGTCGGGTTGCTGATACCAACCTGATTCGAGGAACCACCGATGACCGATGAGATGATGAACCTCCGCACGCTCGTGGAGAAGACCCCTGATGCCGATCTGCTGCGCGAGATGATCGGCTTTGCCGCCCAGCGCCTGATGGAGCTGGAAGTGGAAGGCCAGACTGGGGCCGCCTATGGCGAGAAGAGCCGAGCGCCTGGCGCAGCGCAACGGCTACCGCGACCGGACCTGGGAGACCCGCGCCGGCACGGTCGAGCTGCGTATCCCCAAGCTGCGCAAGGGTTCCTACTTCCCCGGCTTTCTGGAGCCGCGCCGGATGGCCGAGAAGGCGCTCACCGCCGTGGTGCAGGAAGCCTATGTGCAGGGCGTCTCCACCCGCTCGGTCGACGACCTGGTGCAGGCGATGGGCATGAGCGGCATCTCCAAGAGCCAGGTCTCGCGGCTGTGCGCGGAGATCGACGACAAGGTGAAGGCGTTCCTCGCTCGCCCGATCGAGGGCGATTGGCCGTATCTGTGGATCGACGCCACCTACGTGAAGGTGCGCCAGCAGGGGCGCATCGTGTCGGTCGCGGTGATCGTCGCGGTCGGCGTCAACAGCGATGGCCGGCGCGAAGTTCTCGGTATGGACATTGGTCCCTCGGAGGCCGAGACATTCTGGACGGCGTTCCTGCGCAAGCTCGCCCGCCGCGGCCTGCGCGGCGTCAAGCTGGTCGTCTCCGACGCCCACGAGGGCATCAAGGCGACCGTCGCCAAGGTGCTCAACGCCAGTTGGCAGCGTTGCCGCGTGCACTTCATGCGCAACGCGCTGGCCCATGCCGGCAAAAGCGGACGGCGTGTCGTCTCCGCCTTCATCGCCACTGCGTTTGCCCAGGACGATGCCGAAGCCGCACGAGCGCAATGGCGAAAGGTCGCCGATCAGCTCCGCCCCAAGCTACCCAAGCTCGCCGGCTTCCTCGACGAGGCCGAGACCGATGTGCTGGCCTACATGACGTTCCCGCCGCAGCACCGCACCAAGCTGCACTCGACCAACCCGATCGAGCGCCTCAACGGCGAGATCAAGCGCCGGACCGAGGTCGTCGGCATCTTCCCCAATGAGGACGCCATCGTCCGCCTCATCGGCGCGATCCTGCTCGAACAGAATGATGAATGGGCCGTCCAGCGCGCCCGTTACATGACGCTGGAAACCATCGCGCCGTTGAGCGATGATCCAACCGTCAGTCTCCCGGCTATCGCCAGCTGACCAGTCCGGCTCTTGCCGGCGAACGCGGTGTCCCACCGCCAGTTACACCACGCTCAGGGACACGATCAAACTCGGCAGGGACACCCTTCTTGGACTTGGTTAGCCAGTACCAGACCTGCGACTGCGTCGTGCCGATCCGTCCCGCCAGCGGGGCCTGTCCCCCGGCGCGCTCGCAGGCAAGCTTCAAGGCCTCTCGCGGGCAGCTCGGAATCGGTGCGTCATCGGTCATGGAATCAACCTACCCATTTTTAGGTAATTTTCAACCTAGAACTCTGTCGGAGACCAATAACCGAATTTTCGGTAGGGTTCCGGGCATGGTCGACACCTCCTCCCAGGGCATCGGAAATCGCATCCGCAAGCGCCGGAAGGCGCGCGGCTTGAGTCAGACCAAGCTTGCGAAACTGCTGAACATTCCCCAGCAGACCATCGGCGGCTGGGAGACCGGCAAAGCCGAGCGACCGCGCTACCTGAACGAGGCCGCAACAGCGTTGTGGACAACGGAAGCGTGGCTGCTCAGGGAAGAGGGTCCGGAAGAGGTTTTGCCCGCGATCACCAAGGAACAGCTTCACGCCGAGATCGAATCACTCGATCAGAGTAAGCTCGAAGAAGCCTTCAATCTGTTGCGACGCCTCAAGGGCGAAACCGGCACAAGGGCTGCCTAGGCATACACCCGTGAGAAACGACCTCGCTTTCGCAGGTTTGACGCTCCTCCTTGGCCTTGGAGGGGCGTTTTATTTTTCGGGTGCCTCCGACAGCCTGGTCGCCGGGCTCGAGCATCAAGCCGCCCTGCCCGCATGCGATTCCTCCCATGGCGTGGATGATGCCAAAAAGGCGATCGAAAACAGCCCGGCAGCCAAGTCATCATCGCTCACTGTCGTCGCCTTGACCGACGCGAAGAGCCTCTTTGTGAGCGACAGCAAGGTCGAATGCACCGGCGTCGTCATTCTCAACAGCGCCCGGCGCGGCACCATCAATTACAGCTTCACGAAGGATCCCTCGCTCGCAGCGGGAACCTACCTGATCAACGCAGCGCTGGACCTGCCGAGCTTCAAACCCTACCCATAATTTTGTGGCTACTTATTTTTAAGTTGACTTCTACCTAATTCTCGGTAGAGTGGCTCCATTCTCACCACATGGAGCCGCCCATGTTCGCCGCCACCGAAACCTCCCCCGCCGTCCTTGCTGTTCCCGCCTCCAGCAATTCGCCGTCCCGCAACCCGTTCGAGGTCGCCCGCTCGGCGCTGATCAAGCGCCTGGTCGACATCGAGGTGCCGCGCGAACTGTCGCTGCGCACCCGCCCGCTCGAATTCTCTGCGCTCGCCGATCACATCCGCGAAGCCGCCAACATCTTCGACGAGTGGCTGTTTGCGATCGGCACCGAGGTCGCCGACAACGCCAACCGCACCGTCGACCTGCGGCTGTTCACCGGCGCCTTCCTCGGCGCCGTCGACGGCAACGCCACCTATGCGACCGAGACCGCGCCGTTCGCCTCCGATGAGGAGGGCGTGTGATGGCCCTCGGCAACTGCGATATCTGCAACAAGTTTCGCCCCGGCTCTTCCGGTACCGCGCAATGCGGCACTGAAGGTTTCTTCTGCCACGTGTGCCGCGGCGACACGCTCGACCCTTATTGCGAGATCGAGGACGAAATCGAAAGCGTCGAAGCGACGCTCGCGACTTTGATCGGAAGGGCGGAGACCGGCGCCCACTGGGCCGAAATTGCCGCCGTGGAAGTTCGCGACCTCGCTCCGCTCCTCGCCTTGCGAATGGAGGCAGCACATGCGTGACAACACAGATCACAATCGCCTCGCCGAGCAGCTCGCTGCGCGCCTGCGTGATGAAGCCGTCGAGCACGGCATCGCCAATATCGCCGATTTCGAGAAGAAGGCCCGCGGAGAGACGCCGCGCCGCACCAGGCGTGCGGCCGCCAAGCCCGAGCCCGTCATCCCTTCCGAGCCGGTCCGCCCGGAGCCCGCGCGGCCCGTGGCGACCGTCTCAGAAACTACGGCTGCGACCGCCGCCGAGGTCGCGTCACCGAGGAGCACTCCAACCATGTCCAACCTACGTTTACTGCGTCCCGCAGAGCCTACATCCGCCTTCCTGAAAGCCGGCTTCATGGGCTTTCAGGGTTCCGGCAAGACCAAGACCGCCACGCTGACCGCGATCGGCCTGGTCCAGCATCTGCGCAAGCTCAATTTGCCGGGCGCCGACAAGCCCGGCGCGTTTCTCGATACCGAGACCGGCTCGGACTGGGTGCTGCCGGACTTCAAGCAGGCCGGCATTGCACTGGCCACCAGGAAGTCCCGTGCGTTCGCCGACCTCCTCGAGGTGATCGACGAAGCCAGCCGCGAATGCTCGTTCCTGCTGATCGATTCCGCGACGCACTTCTGGAAGGAGTTGTGCGACAGCTATCAGACGAAGCGCGCCAAGGAATTGAAGCGGACGACCTATCGCCTGCAGTTCCAGGACTGGGCTTATCTCAAGGGCGAATGGGCCAAGTTCACCGACCGCTTCATCAACTCTCCGCTGCACATGATCGTGTGCGGCCGCGCCGGCTTCGAATACGACTATTTCGAGGAAGACGACGGCACCAAGCAGTTGCAGAAGACCGGCATGAAGATGAAGGCCGAAGGCGAGTTCGGCTTCGAGCCCTCGCTGTTGGTCCAGATGGAGTTCTGCCAGAAGATCGAGGGCAAGGCCGTCACGCAGACATGGCGCGAGGCCCATGTCGTGAAGGATCGCTCGACCCTGATCGACGGCAAGACCTTCACCTTCCATGGTCACACCGACAATGGCGATCAGTTGCCGCTTGAGACGCTGGTGCGCCAGACCTGGACGGCCTTCTCGCCACACATCGGCCGGCTCAACCTTGGCGGCCGTCACCTCGGCGTCGACACGAGCCGGACCTCCGAGCACATCATCGCGACCGACAAGAAGGACTGGAATCCGACCCAGAAGCGCATCGTGCTGGACGAGGTGCAGAACCTCTTCATTACCCATATCCCGGGGCAAACCGCAGCCGAGAAGCAGCGCCGCGTGGCGCTGATGAAGAAGCACTTCAACGCGGGCTGGGTCGAGATGGAAGAGGCCATGAGCCTGTCCGACCTGCGCGCCGGGTTCGACAGCCTGCACATGGAATTGGAAGGCAGACCGTCGCGCTATGCGAGCGCGATCGCTGCCGACGTTGTTCCGCCGCTCGCTGACGACATCCCCGACCATTCGAAGGCGACGACGACCAAGCTCGGGACGGCCGCGGCGGCCGTCCTGGATGACGCCCTGCCGGAACGGCTGGCGGCGGCCGCCGGGTAAGGGCGGAACGCGGGCGGCGGCTGGTAGCGCGGCTGCCGCCCGCACCTTCTTCCTCATTCGCAACCAGGACCTTTTCAGCCATGGGCTTCCACCGCCAGATTCAGCCGGACGCTGCAACCGCGCTGCGCGCCCAGACCGCCCGCGCGCTACAGCGTCTGATCCCGCTCGCCGAGATCGCCCGCCTCGAGGCCGAGGCCTCCGACCCGTTCGGCATCGAATGCTGCCCCGTCAACCGCTCCGGCCCGCACCAGATGACCGCCTCCTGCGGGCACGTGGTCTGCGTCCACTGCGCGAGGATCTTCGGATGACGCGGCCGATCTCGCTGTTCCGCTTTCTCGACGGCCCCTTGATGGACCAGGCGACGCGACGCGAAGAAGTGATCCGCCGCATGGCGAAGGATCTCGCCGAGCACAACGCGTTTTCCTGCGAGCGCGACGCGATCCGCGTGCTGATGACCGCAGGCTATCCGTCCTACGACGTCATGGCGCTGGTCGGAGAGGCCCGCCAGGTCGCGCAGCAGGAGCTCGTCGCGGCGCAGATGTCGAGGGTGCCATGAGCGAACCGCTGCGCCGCGACTATCTCGACATCTTGCGGGTTCATATCGCCGAGGGCGGACCGGTCAGCAACCGCAACGGCCTCGACCTGTTCGGCGAGATCGATCGCCTGCGGGCGATCGTCAACAAGGCGCGCGACCTTCTGCATGAGATGGCCTACGCGACTGCACTCGATTCCGTGCGCGGAATCGTTGCCGGATGGAACGGGGAAAATCGCCCCGATGGGCCGTTCCAGCCGCATCCGCGTGAACTGGGTGCGCAACTGCCCAAGACCACTTGCGGCGCGATTTATGATCTCGACAAGGCGATGCGCGAGGCCCGTGACCTGCTGCATAGCATCCGCACCGGGGCGACGCCGCTATGACCCGCCTCCGCGAGGACATCAACGGCTTTAGCTGGCGCCACCATCCCAACGTCTGCCGATCAGACCAAGAATTGCTGATCAGCGGAATCCCGACCGGCGTCTGGATCGAAGCTCAACAGCATCCGACAGCCCTGCGGCCATACTGCATCGTGATGGGCGATGGACGTATTCTAGAGCGGAAGTATTCACGCCTCGAAGATGCCAAGCCGGCCGCGATCGCGGCTCTCCTCGCGGACCTCGCAGAAGCATGGGGATCGGCATGACCATCACCCGCCCCCAGCGCATCGCCCCGCCCTCACGCCCCGGAGCCCTGCTCAAGCGCTTTGACCAAGTCCAGCCCCGGACAAGGCGCCATGAGCAGGGCGATGGGCGCGATCCGCAATATCTCGCTCTGGTGCGGTGCTGCCCGTGTTTGAAGTGCGGCATGGAGCCCTCGGAGGCGGCGCATGTTCGTTTCGCGTCGGCCGCCTTCGGGAAGGCTAGCGGCCTGCAGAAAAAGCCCGAGGATAAATGGGCGCTGCCGCTGTGCGCCGGCTGTCACCGCCTGTCGCGTGATGCGCAGCACCAGGGCAGCGAGCAGGCGTTCTGGCACGCGCTCGGCATCAATCCGCTGATCACGGCCGAGCGGCTCTACGCGCAGGCCGGCGACCTCGTCGCGATGCGGGCGATTGTTATCACCACTATTGCAGAGAGAGGCCGATGATGGGTCCAGCCGACGCACGCGAAGATCTCCATTTGGCCGCCAAAGCGGTCGGGCCCGATGCGAGGCCAACCGGACGCCTTAGGATGCTACGATCATGGGACCTCAAGGTCGGCCGTCTGCAGCAAGAATGGTCCGGTGCGTTTGGCGCCGTGTGGCTCGACATTCCCTTTGCCGATCTCGAAGGTGCGCTTCCGCCTAATCAGTTCGGGAAGGCGCCATCAGATTTGGGTCGGGGAGATATTCCCGAGCGCGAGACGCACTGGCTGATCCAACGTCGCGGACTCTATGCCACGAGCCGCGGTTGTCGTCCGGGTTGGTCGCCGGACCCGTGGCGAGCTCAACGATATGCAACAGCAAGAGACGCGGACAATGCGCGGCTCCTGGTCTCGATCGACGACTTTCGCGACGATTCCACGGTCGTTGAGCACGTCTTCATCAACAAGATGCCGCGCACAACCGCGGATTCCACCGCCTAATAACCAGACCGGAGCGCCCGCGGGTGACCCCGGCAATTGTCCCCATACTTAAATCGTACAGGAGCATCACCATGAAACCGCTGCACCCCGACCTTTCCAAGCAACGCCCCTCGACCGCCCAGCGCAAGCGCGAGCACGCGATCCAGACCAACCGGCTGTTCCTGTTGGCGCTGGCCCGCGCCGCGCGGCGAGGCCTCGAGCACGCCACGTTCGGCACCTTCGTCGACCCGACGCCGCCGATCGGCGCCAAGCGCTACCAGCCGGAGATGGTGCTGTCGGGGTGTGGCTCGCCGGCCGAGATGTGCACCAGGGCGCATGTCCACGCGATCGGCTCGCGGGCGTTGATGAAGTAGAGAGGCTGCGCAAATTTGCGCAGGCACAGCATGCTTCCCAAACTGATCTTTGTGATCGCTCTGCTCCCGCTCGCCTTCGAGGCCGCGCTGATCGCGACCCGGGTGCGGGCGGATATCGAGACCGAGGACGAGGAGCGATGACCCATCGTCCGGCCGCCACAGTTCCCGGCGTTTATCCCCCGCGGCAGCCGGCCGCGATGGCCGCAGGCTATTGCGGTGAGGTCTCGGTTGAGTCTTTCTTGCGCCAGGTGAAGGCGGGAACCTACCCGCCCCCCGCGATCAAGAAGGGACGGCGCCAGATATGGCTGACGGCGGAGCTGGACCGGGCGATCGCCCGGACCGACCAGCCTTGCGCAAACGAAACGGCGGCGGACGTCGAGGCGGATTTGTGACCCTCACCCGCCCGCTGCCGCGCTTTGTCCGCACGAAGGAAAGCGCTGGCGTCACAAGGTATTATTGGGCGATCCCAACCTATTACAAAAAGCTCGGCTGCACCCTGCACAAGGAGCACGATTGCGCCCTCGGCGCCGACTATGAGGCCGCATGCGGACCCGACGGTGCTGGCGGGAAGGCCGCCATTCTGAACGGCCTGTTCGACGATTGGGACCGGATGCGACTGGGCGAGCCGCCAAAGCCCAAGACCGAGGTCAGGGTCGGCACGGTCGACTGGCTGTTCAAGACCTACAAGGCGTCGAACGACTGGAAGGAGCGCGTCTCCGTCCGCACTGCCGGCGACTATGAAAACACCATGGACCTGATTGCCGACATGACCCGAAAATCCGGAGTCCGGATCGGCGACACCATGGTGGTCAACATCACGCCGGTCGTCGCCGACAAGCTCTATGCGAAGATCCGTGAAACGCCGTCCCGCAAGGGCAAGACCGAGCGGCCGCGCACAGCCGAAAAGGCCGTGGTGCTGTGCCGGCGTGCCTGGCGCGTCGTGCATCGGCTACACCCGGCGCTGTTCATCCAGGGCGCGCAGGCGACCGACGAGGTGCCGGTCTGGAATCCCTGGGAAGGCGTTGCGATGCGACGCCGCAAGCACGCCACCAAGCCTGCAGCGACGCGCGAGCAGGTCTACGCCTTCGCCTGGGGCGCGATCGCGGCCGGCCAGGTGCAGCCGGCGGCGGCAGCCGTCATCTGCTTTGAGTGGCTGCAGCGGCCAGAGAACGTGCTGGCGGGTTATGTGACCTGGACAGGCTACCGCGGCAAGGATCACGCCAGCCAGATCAGGATCGAGCACCACAAGACAGGCGAGATGGTGTTGCATCCGCTCGAGGAGACGATCGAGGGCGAGCGCGTGCTGTTCTACGAGGAGGCCGAGCAGGTCCTGAGCCACCTGCCCAAGCTCGGCACTGGCCTGATTATGAAGTCCGGCCGGACGGCAAAGCATGTCGCGACGCCCTTCACGATCCACACCATGGACCGCCACGTGCGCAAGCTTCGCGAACTGCTCGGCCTGCCCGACACATTCACGCTCGACGCCTGCCGACATGGCGGCATGACCGAGCTCGAGGAGGCCGAGCTGACCGACGGCCAGGGCCGCGCTCTCTCTGGCCACAAGTCGAAGGCCTATGAGGGCTATGCCAAACGGACCGAGAAACGCGCGCTGGCGGCGACGCGGAAGAGGCATGCGCACAGGATCGCGATGGAGGCCGCGGCCGATGAGCCGGCGGCGGAGAATTCCGAAACTGGAAAATTCCGCAGCGGATTCAGCGGTCAATAGACCTGCCAAAACCGGTCAATTTTCGGAAAGTGCATTGATCTGCCAGCATTATCCTATTGCTTTGCAGACCGTTGCGTAACCACTCCGCCACGTGGCCCCACGTGCCGCACTCATATACGGCCTCAGTCCGATAGGCAACCGAGCCGGACCGCAATCGCGGCGGTCCTTTCGTCACCAGGCGCTAGCCTCGCCTCCGCCTGCGATAGTCCCGCTTCTTTGGTTTTGGCGCCAATTCCGGTATGTTCGCCTGCACCTCGCGGAATCTCGCCAACATTCGCTCGAAACTGGCGATCAGGGCCACGGCAATGTCCGGCCGCTTCTCCAATCCGGCCAGCAGCATTGCCGCCGCCTCGATCGTGGATAGGCCGTCGCGCCGCGGTTCCCGGCGCAGTTGGCCATACCGCGAGGGCCGCTTCGGTCCGAGAATCACGCGCTGGCATTTCAGCATCCAGGCATTGCGCCACCACAAGGCCTTGGCCTGGCTCCAGGTGCCGTCGAGCAGCACGATGCCCTCGATGTCGGCGAGGACGCCGCGCTGATCCGGCTCCAGTTCCCCCTTGCGGTTGATGGCGACGATCTCGGCATCGGTATCGAGGTCCTCGGCCCTGGCCGAGCCGAGATAGAGCACCGCCCAGCGTGACGGGTCAGCCACCGGCCGACCGAGTGCCTTCGACAAGCTTGGCCAGGAGAGCCCGATCCGGACGACGGCGTTCTTGAAATGTCGCGCGGTTAGCCGCGCCGTGCCGAGCACCCTGTCCTGCTCCTGCGGATGCTGCAGGATCAGAAGCTGGATCCGGCTCGCGATCGGCGTGACACTGTCGCAGATACACAGTGGCAGCGGCTTGCCGCAATGCGGGCATTCCGCGAGCGTCCCGAGCGCAATATCGGTCTGTGAGTCCGTCGGTTCCGACATGGGTTCGCTATACGCCAGGGACGGCGCAATTCAACCTATTCCGCCGGCGCCGCCACTGCTGATGGTGCCGGGCGCTGGCGCAGCCGGTCGATCAGCAGGTAGATCACCGGCGTCGTGTAGAGCGTCAGGATCTGCGACACGAACAGGCCGCCGATGATGGTGATGCCGAGTGGCCGCCGCAGCTCGGTACCCGGGCCGGCAGCGATGACCAGCGGTATGCCGGCGAACAGCGCCGCCATCGTCGTCATCAGGATGGGTCGGAAGCGCGCCCGGCAGGCCTCGAAGATCGCGTCCCGCGATGACAGTCCCTGATGGCGCTCGGCCTCCAGCGCGAAGTCCACCATCATGATGCCGTTCTTCTTCACGATGCCGATCAACAGGATGATGCCGACAAAGGCGATCACGGTCAGTGGCGTATTGGTGACCTGCAGCGCCAGCAACGCGCCGAGCCCGGCCGACGGCAATGTCGAGATGATCGTGATCGGGTGCGCGAGACTCTCATAGAGCACGCCGAGCACGATATACATCGCTATCAGTGCGCCGAGGATCAGAAGCGGCTGCCGCCCGCTGGTCTTTCTGAAGTCGCCGGCATTGCCGTCGAAGCTGCCGCGGATGCCCTCCGGCATGTGCAGCTCATTGACCGCCTGCTGGATGTTTGACGTCGCGACCTCCAGCGGCACGTCCGGCAACAGGTTGAACGACACCGTGGTCGAGGGGAAGCCACCCGAATGATACACCGCCAGCGGCGACAATCCCCGCTGGTAGTGCACCACACCCGACAGCGGCACCTGCACGTCATTGGCGCCGGCAACATAGATGCGCTCCAGACTCGATGGGTCGTTCTGGAATTTCGGGTCGATCTCCAGCACCACCATGTACTGGTTGCGCTGGGTGTAGATGATCGAGATCTGCCGCTGCGAGAACGCGTTGTTGAGCGCATTGTCGATGTCCTGGACGCGGACGCCGAGGCTCGATGCGATCTTGCGGTCGATCACAAGATTGAGCTGCAGGCCGCCCGGATCACGGTCGGAGGACACGTCCGTGATGCCCTCCACCGTCTCCATGCGCTTGGCCACGATCGGCGCCCATTTCTGCAGCAGTTCGAGGTCGGTCGAGGACAGCGTGTACTGGTAGTTGGAATCGCTCTGCCGGCCGCCGGTGCGGATGTCCTGTGCCGCGAACATGAACAGGCGGATGCCCGGCACCATGAACAAATTGCGGCGCAGCCGGTCGATCACCTGTGCGGTCGTCAGGCCGTCGCGCTGCTCCGGCGGCTTGAGACTGATGAACATGAAGCCGCGGTTCGCGGTGCTGCCGCCGACCGACGAACCGATACCGGCAACCGCGGGATCGGCCATCACGATGTCGGCGAGCTGCTGCTGCAGCGAGAGCATCGCCTGGAACGAGATATCTGCGGATGCGCGGGTCGAGCCGATGACGAAGCCGCTGTCGTCGGTCGGGAAATATCCTTTCGGCGTCTTGATGTAGAGCGTCACCGTCAGCGCGATGGTGGCAAAGAACACCAGCAGCGTCAGGACGGGATAGCCGAGCACAATCCGTAGCGTCCAGGTGTAGAACGCCACGACCCGAGACAGCGCGCCCTCGATGGCGCGGTCATACCAGGTCGCGTGATCGGAGGTCGCTTCCTTGATGTAGTGTGCGCAGATCATCGGCGTGACCGTCAACGACACCACGGTCGAGACCACGATCGCGAAGGTCAGCGTCAGGGAGAATTCGCGGAGCAGTCGGCCGACGATCCCGTCCATGAAGATCAGTGGCGTGAACGCCGCGATCAGCGACAGCGAGATCGACAACACCGTGAAGCCGATCTGCTTGGCGCCCTCCAGCGCGGCCGGAAACGGTGCCATGCCCTGCTCGAGATTGCGATACATGTTCTCGATCATCACGATGGCGTCGTCGACGACGAAACCAACGGAAATCGCGAGCGCCATCAGCGACAGATTGTCGATCGAAAAGCCCGCAAGCCACATCCCGCCGCAGGTGCCGGCCAGCGCCAGCGGCACCGAAACGCCGGCGGCAATCGTCGGCACGCCGCGGCGCAGGAACACGAACACCACGACCATCACCAGCACGACGGTCGCGAGCAGCGTGAGCTGCATGTCAAGGACACTGGCCCGGATGGTGCCGGTTCGATCGACCAGCGTCGAGATCTCGACCCCGGCCGGGATCCATTGCTTCAGCTCCGGGATCAATGCACGGACGCGATTGACGGTGTCGATGACGTTGGCATCGCCTTGCTTGGTGATCTGGATCAGCACCGCGGGCTGCTTGTTGAACCAGGCAATCGAGCGGGCGTTGCGCACGGAGTCCCTGATTTCAGCGACATCCGAGAGCCGCACGAAATTGCCGTTCGTGCTCTTGATCATGATGTCGCGGAACTCGGCCGCAGTCCGCATCTGCTTGTTGATCGACAGCGTCTCGCTGAGCCTGTCGCCGTTGAAGATGCCGACCGGGCCGAGCGGATTGGCGTTGATGATCGCGGTGCGGACGTCGTCGGTCGAGATCCCGGCGTTCACCAGCGACACCGGGTTGAGCGAGATGCGCACGGCGGGCTGGTCGGCGCCGCTGACGGTGACCTCGCCCACCCCGGGGACCTGCGAGATGCGCTGCGCCAGCACCGTGTCGGCGACGTCGTACATCGCGCTGGTCGAGATCGTCTTCGAGGTCAGCGCCAGCACGAAGACCGGGGCCGCAGCCGGATTGGCTTTGCGGAACCTGGGCAGCGACGGCAGGTCGCTCGGCAGATCGGCCAGCGACGCGTTGATCGCGGCCTGGACGTCGCGCGCCGCGCGGTCGATGTCACGGCCGATCGAGAACTGCACCTGAATGCTGGACGAGCCCAGCGAACTCGTCGAGGTAATCTGGTCGATGCCGGCGATCTCGCCGAGCTTGCGCTCGAGCGGCGCCGCCACCGTTGCGGCCATCACCGACGGATCAGCGCCTGGTCTGCTTGCCTGCACCCGGAT
The DNA here is from genome assembly GCF_045571475.1 of Bradyrhizobium sp. ORS 86. Taxonomy (NCBI): domain Bacteria; kingdom Pseudomonadati; phylum Pseudomonadota; class Alphaproteobacteria; order Hyphomicrobiales; family Nitrobacteraceae; genus Bradyrhizobium; species Bradyrhizobium sp. ORS 86. Next base: position 4,111,696 of record NZ_CP120699.1, read on the forward strand.
CATCGGGAAATCGACGTTCGGAACCGAGGACACCGGCAGGAACTGGTAGGCGACCAACCCGATCAGGAACAGCCCGATCGCAAGCAGCGTGGTGCCCACCGGCCTGCGGATGAAGGGCTCCGAGATCGACATCACTGCATGCCCTCGGTCGCGCCCGCGATCGGGGGGCCGTGCGGACCTGCCTCCGGCACTGCTCGCCCGATCCGGCGGTTGAGCCGATCGAGCGCCAAATAGATCACGGGTGTGGTGTAGAGCGTCAGCAACTGACTGAGCAGCAAACCGCCGATGATCGAAATACCGAGCGGGAAGCGCAGCTCCGAACCGGTGCCGCTTTCGATCGCGAGCGGCAGCGCACCGAACAGCGCAGCGAGCGTCGTCATCATGATCGGACGGAAGCGCAACAGGCAGGCCTGTACGATCGCGTCATAGGACGACATGCCCTGGTGGCGCTCGGCCTCCAGCGCGAAGTCGATCATCATGATCGCGTTCTTCTTGACGATGCCCATCAGCAAGATGATGCCGATCAACCCGATCACCGAGAGATCCTGTCCGCACAGCATCAGCGCGAGGATCGCGCCGACGCCGGCCGAGGGCAGCGTCGATAGGATGGTGATCGGGTGGATGTAGCTCTCGTAGAGCACGCCGAGCACGATGTAGATCGTGATGATCGCGGCAAGGATCAGCCAAGGCTGTCCGGCGAGCGATCGCGCGAATTCGGCGGCGTCGCCGGAATAGATGCCGACGATGCTCCCGGGCATTCCGATGCGGGTCTCGATCGTCTTCAGCGCCGTGACAGCATCGCCCAGTGCCTCCCCGGGCGCCAGGTTGAAGCTGAGCGAGGCCGAGGGGAATTGCGCCTGGTGCGAGATCGCCAGCGGCGCCGTGGTTCGCGTCAGCGTCGCCACCGCGGACAACGGCACCTGCGCGCCGTTCGCGCCGGGCAGATAGAGCTTGTCCAGGATCGACGGGTCGCGCTGGTACATCGGCAGCGCTTCGAGCACGACCCGATACTGGTTGGCCTGGCCGTAGATCGTCGAGATCTGCCGCTGCGCGAAGGCGTCGTTCAGCGTGTCGGTCACACCCTGCAGGTTGACGCCGAGCTGGCCGGCGCGCTGGCGGTTGATGTCGAGCGCCGCGCGGAGGCCGCCGTCCTGCGCCTCCGAGGAGACGTCGCGGAAAATCGGATTGCGCCGCATTTCGGTAACCAGCTTTCGCGCCCATTCCGACACCTCGGCCGCATCCGTTCCGGTCAGCGTGTACTGATATTGCGACCGGCTCGACTGGGTCGAAATCTGCACGTCCTGCACCGGCTGGAAGTACACGGTCATGCCGGGGATCGTCGCGACTTTCTGCTTGAGGCGCGCGGTCACCGCCGCCACGTCGTCGTGCCGCTGGTCGCGCGGCTTCAGTGTCATTACCAGGCGCCCGACATTGGTGGTCGGATTGACCGAACCGGCGCCAATCACTGAGACCACGCCGGTCACATCAGGATCAGCCTTGATAATATCAGAGGCCGCGGTCTGCCTGCGCTGCATCTCCGCGAACGAGACGTCGGGGCCAGCCTCAGTGACCGCGGTAATCGAGGACGTGTCCTGCAGCGGCAAAAAACCCTTCGGCGCGAGCACATACATGACCAGTGTCAGCGCAATCGTCGCAAACGTCACCACCAGCGTCGCGCGCTGGCGCCGGAGCACCCAGAGCAGCGTGCGATGGTAGAACGCCACCATGCCGTCGATGAAGCGGCTGACCGCGGCAAGGCCCGGAACCGCGATCTCCTCGTGGATGTTCTTGAGCAGCCGCGAGCACATCATCGGGGTGAGCGTCAGCGATACGATCGCCGAGGTGACGACCGCGATCGTCAGGGTCAGCGCGAACTCGCGGAACATGCGGCCGACCAGGCCGGACATGAACAAGAGCGGGATGAACACGGCGATCAGCGACACCGTCAGCGAGATCACGGTGAAGCCGATTTCGCTGGCGCCCTTCAGCGAGGCCTCCATCACCGTCTCGCCCTCTTCCATGTGGCGGACGATGTTCTCGATCATGACGATGGCGTCGTCGACCACGAAGCCGGTCCCGATCGTCAGCGCCATCAGCGACAGATTGTCGAGGCTGAAGCCGGCGAAATACATGATGCCGAAGCTGGTGATCAGCGACAGCGGCAGCGCCACCCCGGCGATGAGCGTGGCGCGCAGCGAGCGCAGGAACAGCAGCACCACCAGCGTCACTAGCACCACGCTCAGGATCAGCGTGAACTGCACGTCGTGGACGGAGGCGCGGATCGTCACGGTGCGGTCGGAGACCACGGTCAATTTGACGCCGGCCGGGATCGCGCGCTGCATCCGCGGAATTTCAGCGCGGATCTGGCGGACGACCTCGATCACGTTGGCGCCGGGTTGTCGTTGGATATCGATGATGACGGCCGGCGTGCCCTGGTACCAACCGCCGGTGCGGTCGTTCTCCAGCCCGTCGACGATTTGCGCGACATCACCGATCGTGACAGGCGAGCCGTTGCGATAGGCGATGATGATCGGCTTATAGGCATCGGCCGCCGCGATCTGGTCGTTAGCGGCGATGGTGTAGGATTGCTGGGCGCCGTTGAGCGATCCCTTCGGCCCCGACACATTGGCGCCCGCGATCGCGCTGCGCAAATCCTCCATCGCGATGCCGTAGGCCGCGAGCCGGGCCAGATCGGCCTGCACGCGCACCGCCGGCTTCAGGCCGCCGAGGATTGAGACCCGGCCGACGCCGGAAATCTGGCTGAGGCGTTGCCCCAGGATGGTGTCGGCGAGGTCGCTCATCGCCCGCAGCGAGATCGTGTCTGAGGTCAGCGCCAGTGTCATGACCGGCGCGTCCGCCGGATTCACCTTGGCGTAGACGGGCGGATACGGCAGCGTCTTCGGCAGGATGCCCGCCGCCGCATTGATCGCGGCCTGCACGTCCTGCGTCGCACCGTCGATGTCGCGGTTGAGATCGAATTGCAGCGAGATCTGGCTGACGCCGAATGAGCTCGTTGAGTTCATCGACGACAGCGACGGGATCTGGCCGAGTTGCCGCTCCAGCGGTGCCGTGATCAGGGACGCGACGACATCGGGGCTCGCGCCGGGCAACTGCGTCGTGACCTGCACGGTCGGAAAGTCGACCTGCGGCAACGCGGAGACCGGCAGCGCCCAGTAGCCGAGCGCGCCGCCGATCATCAGCGCAATGCCGAGCAGCGAGGTCGCAATCGGACGGCGGATGAATGGTTCGGAGACGCTCATGGCTGCGTCTTCGTCGCGCCGCCTGACTGTTCAGCCCCCACCGATGGTGGCACCGGAGCCGGCCCAGTCTGCCCCTTCTGATCGCCCTCGCCATGCTCATGGCGGCCGCCATGCTGTACACCGCCCTTGCCCTGCCCCTGGCCGCCGCCCCTGCCGTCGGGACTACGGCCGCGCTTATGTGGCGCCAGATCGGCGGCGGGTGCTTGCGTGTCCTTGCCGATGACGACCTTCGAACCGTCCGCGAGGTTAGCGAAGCCTGTCGTCACGACGCGGTCGGATGTGGCCAGGCCGCTTGCGATCACGGCGTCGTGCTCGTTCTGTTGCGTCACCGCGACGGCCTTCGCGGTCACGATGTCGTCTGCGCCGATCACATAGCTGAAGGTGCCAGCCGGTCCGCGCTGCACCGCCGAGGTCGGCACCACGATCGCCTGCGCCAGCGTCTCCACCTTGAGGCGGACATTGACGAACTGGCCGGGCCAAAGCTGGTACTTGGCGTTGGGGAATTCGGCCTTCAGCTTCAGCGTGCCGGTGGTCGGATCGACCTGGTTGTCGATGCCGGTCAGCTTGCCGGTATCGATCACGGTGACGCCGTCGTTGCCGAACACGTCGACGCTGAGCGTGCCCATGGCCGCCGCCGCATTCACCCGCGTGATCTGCTGCTGCGGCAGGCTGAACCACACCGCGATCGGGTGCAACTGCGTCAAGATGACAAGTCCGGTGGTGTCGGAGGCGTGGATGATGTTGCCCTGGTCGACCTGGCGCAGGCCGGCCCGACCCGAAATGGGCGCGATGATCTTGGTGTAGCCTAGCGTCGCCGCCGCGTTGTCGATGGCGGCCTGATCGGCCCTGACCAGCGCCTCCTGCTGTGCCACCACGGCTTTCTGGGTATCCGCCTGCTGCTTCGAGCCGGCATTGGTGGCCGCGAGTTGCTGGTAGCGTGCGAGATCGATCTTCTGGTTGGCGAGCAACGCCTCGTCCTGCGCCTTCTTGGCGACCGCCTGATCGTATTGTGCCTGGTAGATCGCGGGGTCGATCTCGCCGAGCACGTCGCCCTGCTTGACATCCTGGCCCTCGACGAACTTGACCGCGATCAGCTTGCCGTCGACCTGCGAACGCACGGTGACCGTGTTCAATGCCTTCACCGAGCCGACGCCGTCGAGGTAGACAGGCACGTCCTGCACACGCGGCGTGGCCGCCAGCACCGGTACAGGAAGATCGGGCCGCATGCCTGCACGGCCGCCACCGGCGCCCCCCTGCTTCTGCTGGAAGGCGAGCCAGCCGAGATAGCCAAGGCCGCCGAGGATCACGAGGGTGACGATCAGCGACACCATGCGCTTGAGCAGCCGCGAGACCAGCCCGGGCTTGCGAGCCGCGCTCTTCTTGTCGTCCTTGGTGTCGGGCTTAAAGAGCATCGACCGGTCTTTCCATCTTCGGTTCCCAGCCGCCCCCCAGCGCCTGATACAGGCTCACGATCGCCAGCAGCCGGGCCAGTTGGGCCTGGGAGTAGGCATCTTCAGCCTGGAACAGCGTGAGTTGTGTGTTTAGCACAGTTACGATATCGGCGGTTCCGGCCTTGAGCTGCTGCTCGGCCAGATCGAATGCGCGCCGCGACGCCGACAGCACGTCGCGCTGTAGCTGCAGCTTTCGCGTGGTCTCGCGGATCGCGACTAGCGCGTTGTCGACGTCGGTGAAAGCCTGAACCACCGTCTTGCGATAGGTCTGCAGCAGCTCGTCCTGCTTGGCCTTGCTGTATTCGAAATTGCCGAGGATTCGGCCGCCATCGAAGATCGGCTGGGTCGCGCTGCCGACCAGGCTGAAGAACGCGGCATGCGGCTGGAACAGCGAGACCAGCGCCTGACTCTGGTACCCGCCCTGCCCGGTGAGCTGAATACTCGGAAAGAACTGCGCCCGCGCGCTGCCGACATTGGCGGTCGCAGAAGCGAGCTGGGCCTCCTGTCTGCGAATATCGGGGCGCTGGGTCAGCAAGTCCGACGGCAGGCCCGGCGTGACCCTCGGGATCGCGACCGAGTTCAGCGTACCGCCCGAAATGCGCACGCTCTCCGGCGGGCGCGACACCAGTACGGCGAGCGCGTTGACGTTCTGATCGAGCGTTTGCCGGAGTGGCGGCACCAGCGCACGCTGGTTGGCGAGCACGCTCTCCTGCTGCGCGACATCGAGGTCGGTGCCGGTGCCGGCTTTGAAGCGATCCTTGATGGCATTGAGGATGCGCTCGGCGCTGGCGATGTTGCGCTGGGCGGTGCGCAGCCGATCCTGGGTCGACAGCACCGTGAAATAGGCGGTGGCGACGGTCGTCAGCGTTGTCAGCGCCGTCACCTCGCGATCGAACCGGTTGGCGACGGCCGTCTCCTCGGCCGCCTGCGCGGCGTCGCGGTTCTGCCCCCAGAAGTCGAGCTGGTAGCTCGCGCTCAGCGCCGTGTTGTAGTTGACCACCTCGCGCCCACCATTGGTGAGGCCGCTGGCGCTGGAGCCGGAGGTGCGTGAATAGGTCTCCGATCCGTTGAGATTGAGCGTCGGCAGCAGCGGCGCGCCAGCCTGCCGCGCGAGTGCATCGGCTTGGCGGAACCGGGCAACGGCTGCGGCGATGTCGAGGTTGACGACCTGGGCCTCCTCCATCAGTTGCGTCAGCTCGATTGAGCGGAAGGCCCGCCACCAATCGAGCGCCGGCAACGCATCGGCGGAACGCCCGTGCCCCGCGGCCTTGTAGCCTTGCGGGATATCCAGCGCGGGATCGGGGATATCCTGGGTCAGGATGCAACCGGTGGAGCTTGCCACGAGGCCCAGCGCAACGAATGATCGGCCCGCCAGCCGTCGCATGCGAACGACGAGGCCGAGCCGACCTCCAAGCACCATTACGGAAGCGGGTTGGGTCACACCCGTTCTCCGCCACACACAGACCTCGCCCCTGGCGCACAAATGACGCGATGGGAGTGGGTCTGTGGGGTATTCAAGGGTGATGCTTCCAATGGAACTGGACTGCCATATTACCCTTGTGCGGATGGTGCGGACAGCCCTCGCAAGGTCCGCCGATGTCGCATCCGGTGCGATTGCAAGCCTTCGAGACCGCGATTTTCCCCAGTTTTTCCGGCTTTCCCAGACAATCCGGCCGCCTTGCCGGCACCATGATTCTTACAAAGATTTCATGGGATTTCCGGGTCCCGTTGTACCGAATCCGCAACTCGACGAGTTGAGATCGATCTCGGCGACTTGGATCTGTACGCACCAGGCGTGAGCGCGCCGCTCCCGCGGATGAACGATCTGCGGGTAGCTGGATAGGTGCCTGCCATCGTCCCGCTGATATGCGGTCGCGGGTCAATCATCGCGAATTGATCGTCGAAGCGCTCGCGCACCAAACTCATGACGAACATGAATTCCACAGAAGTTTTTGCCAGCAGTTGGGAGAGCCGCAAAAGCGCGTTCTACGCTTTCCGTGACATGCACCATCTCTGATCGGCGGAGGTAAATTCGGCCGCTTCGCCGCAGTGCAAAAACCTTTCCCTTTTGCGATCAGCGCACTACGTTCCCGCCAAGCAAAAACATCGACCGGCAAAGATCATCCCCGACATGGCATTCAACAAAGACGTCGTCGAAGCAATCGGCAATACCCCCCTCATCAAGCTCGAGCGCGCTTCCGAACTGACCGGCTGCACCATCCTGGGCAAGGCCGAGTTCATGAATCCGGGCCAGTCGGTCAAGGACCGCGCCGGCAAGTGGATGATCCTGGAGGCCGAGAAGCGCGGCGACCTGAAACCCGGCGGACTAGTCGTCGAATCGACGGCGGGCAATACCGGAATTGGGTTGGCCGTCGTGGCAAGCGCGCGCGGCTACCGCACCCTGATCGTCATTCCGGAAACCCAGAGCCGGGAAAAGAAGGATATGCTGCGGCTCTGCGGCGCCGAGCTCGTCGAGGCGCCGCAGCTCCCCTTCTCCAATCCGAACAACTATCAGCATCTCGGCCGGCGTCTCGCCGAGCAGCTCCGCAAGACGGAGCCGAACGGCGTGTTGTTTGCCGACCAATGGAACAACCTCGACAACCCAAAGGCGCATTACGATTCGACGGGGCCGGAAATCTGGCAGCAGACCAACGGCAAGGTGGACGGCTTCATCTGCTCGGTCGGGACCGGCGGCACGCTCGCCGGCGTCAGTCGCGCCCTCAAGGAGAGGAACAAGGACATCGTGATCGCCTGCGCCGATCCGCACGGATTTGCGATGTACGAGCTGTTCAAGAATGGTCAGGTCAAGTCGACGCCGGGCGACTCGATCACCGAAGGCATCGGCCTCGGACGCAAGACGCCGGTCATCGAGACCGCGCAAGTCGACGACGCGTTCCTGATTTCGGACGAAGAAGCCGTGACGACCATCTATGAGCTTCTGCAACACGAAGGCCTGTGCCTGGGCGGCTCAACCGGCATCAACATCGCGGGCGCGATTCAGCTCGCCAAGCAGCTCGGCCCCGGCAAGACCATCGTGACGATCCTCTGCGATTCCGGCAATCGCTATCAGTCCAAGCTGTTCAACCCGGACTTCATGCGCTCGAAGAATCTGCCGGTGCCGGAATGGCTGGAGAAGCGCAGCAAGATCGAGCTGCCGCTGGTGTGAAGGGCGTGAGCCCGCCACACTTGCCGACCTCATCCTGAGGAGCGCGTCAGCGCGTCTCGAAGGATGGGCCGCGGGCCTCATGGTTCGAGACGCGCGCAAATGCGCGCTCCTCACCATGAGGGGCGATATCATCTCAATATTTGGCTCAAGAACAGCCTCGACCGGGCGTGCTGCGGGTTGGCGAAGAACTCCTGCGGCGTGTTCGATTCGATGATCTGGCCGGCATCCATGAACACGACGCGGTTGGCGACCTCGCGGGCAAAGCCCATTTCGTGGGTCACGACCAGCATGGTCATGCCCTCCTTGGCGAGGTCCACCATCGTGTCGAGCACCTCCTTGACCATTTCAGGATCAAGCGCCGAGGTCGGCTCGTCGAACAGCATCACCTTCGGATTCATCGCCAGTGCGCGGGCAATCGCGACCCGCTGCTGCTGACCGCCCGACATCTGGCCGGGAAACTTGTTGGCCTGATGCGGAATCTTGACGCGTTCGAGGAACTTCATGGCGGTCGCCTCGGCGTCCTTCTTGGGAATGTTGCGGACCCAGATCGGCGCCAGCGTGCAATTGTCGAGGACTGTGAGGTGCGGAAACAAATTGAAGCTCTGGAACACCATGCCCACCTCACGGCGGACCTCGTCGACGCGGCGCAGGTTCGGCCCGAGGTCGATGCCGTCGACCACGATCTCACCCTCCTGAAACTCCTCCAGCGCGTTGATGCAGCGGATCAGCGTCGACTTGCCGGAACCGGACGGGCCGCAGATCACGATGCGCTCACCCCTGCCGACCTCGAGGTTGATGTCGCGCAACACGTGGAAGTCGCCGTACCATTTGTTGAGACCGGAGATGTTGACGATCGGATCTGTGGACATGATGACCTTCAATGACGGCGGTGAGCGTTAAGGCGGTTTTCGACGAACAGCGAGTAGCGCGACATTCCAAAGCAGAACACGAAGTAGATCATTCCGGCAAAGGCAAAGCCAGTAAAGGCGGTGGTCGGGGTCGACCAGGTCGGATCGGAGAACGTCGCGTGCAGCGATCCCAGCAAGTCGAACAATGCCACGATCGAGACCAGCGAGGTATCCTTGAACAGCGCAATGAAGCTGTTGACGAGGCCCGGAATGACGTGGCGCAGCGCCTGCGGCATCACGATCAGCGAGGTGGTCTTCCACCAGGACAGGCCGAGGGCACTTGCCGCCTCTCCCTGCCCGCGTGGAATCGCGGCAAGGCCGCCGCGCACGACTTCAGCCTGGTAGGCACCCGCAAACAGCGCGATGCCGATCAGCGCACGGACCAGACCGTCGACATTGAAATTGCCTGGGAGGAACAGCGGCAGCATGTAGGTCGCGAAGAACAGCACAGTGATCAGCGGCACGCCGCGCCAGAACTCGATGAACGCGATCGAGAAGATCCGGATCAGCGGAATAGTCGCGCGGCGGCCGAGCGCCAGCGCGATGCTGATCGGCATCGAGGTGACGATGCCGGTGACCGAGACCACCAGCGTCACCAGCAGGCCGCCCCATAAGCGGGTGTCGACCACAGCAAGCCCGCCACGATCGAGCCCCATCAGCTTGATCACGGCGGCGATGCCGGCGAAGGTCGCGAGGGTGCCGGCCAGCGCCCGCAGCCCGGTCTGCATACCGCCGCCGAGCACCAGGACGATCAGCGAGACGATCGCCGCAGTCGCCGCGAAATCGACCCACAGCGGCTGACCGGATGCCTGGAGCAGGTCGCGCAACCACCTCAGTGGCAGGATCAGCCAGCCGGTCACGCTGCCGAGCAGCAGGATGATCTTGCCGATTCCCCAGAGCAGCGGGCCGATCGCCGAGCCCTGGCTGAGACTGACCAGGATCTGACCGGCATTGACGATGCTGTCATCGAACAGGCCCACCAGGCCGGCCACCCAGCTCACCCCGAAACCGGAGAGCCCGCCACCGCGCAGCAGGAAGAAGGCGACTACCGGAAAGGCAAAGAAGAACAGGCCCGCGTTCACGCCTTTCGCCGGCAGGCGCGGGATGAGCAGCGGCAGCAGCAGTACCGCCGCGAGAGCAAAGGTCAGGTTGACGCGCCAGCGTTCCGCTGCCGGATAGAAGCCGTAGATCAGTTGGGTGAGCTTGGCCTGGATATAGGGCCAGCAGGCCCCGACCTGGTGGCCGGCATTGTCGGCAAGGCACGCATTGCGGTCGTTGCCGCTCCAGACTGCGTCGACCAGCAGGAGTTTGAGCGCAGGAACGATCGTGTACCACAGCAGCGCCAGCGCCAGGATCGTGAGCAGGATATTGGTCGGCGAGTTCAACAGCCGGGCGCGCACGAAGCCGAACAAGCCGGTGGTCTTCACCGGTGCCGCGCGCTCGGGGACAAGGTCCCGCCGGACAAAGGATGACGCGGTAATATCGGTCATGCCCCGAGGCTCCGACTGATGCGCCAGCCATACACGCTCATGATCGCGCTGGTGACGAGCGAGAGCACGAGATAGACGCCCATGGTGATGGCGATGATCTCGATCGCCTGGCCGGTCTGGCTCAGCGTCGTACCGGCGAACACCGAGACCAGATCGGGATAGCCGATGGCGACCGCGAGCGACGAGTTCTTGGTCAAGTTGAGATATTGATTGGTCAGCGGCGGAACGATGACGCGCATCGCCTGCGGCATCACGATCAGCCGCAAGGTGGCGCCGCGTGAAAGGCCGAGCGATGAGCCGGCCTCCATCTGTCCCTTGTGAACCGACTGGATTCCGGCCCGGACGATCTCCGCGATAAAGGCCGCGGTATAGGTCGACAGCGCAACCACGAGCGCAACCAGCTCCGGAATGACCCGCGATCCGCCGGCGAAGTTGAAGCCCTTGAGTTGCGGCAGTTCGAACGTCAGCGGCATCCCGAAAATCAGCATTGTCAGGAGCGGCAGTCCGATCAGCAGGCCGAGCACGTGAGGCCAGATCCGGATCGCCTGCCCGCGCTGGAATAGCGCCCGCCTGGCGTAGCCGCGCAACAGCAGCGAGCCCAGTATCCCGATAGCGACCGCCACGAGAAATGGATCGAGACCGGCCTCGCCGATCGGCCGCGGAATTACCAGGCCGCGATTGGAGAGGAAGAAGGCATTAAACAGGCTGATGCTCTGCCGTGGCGCCGGCAGTGCCGCCAGCACTGCGAGGTACCAGAACAGCAACTGGAACAGCAGCGGCAGGTTACGCACGATCTCGACATACGCTTCGCCAAGCCGCGACAAGAGCCAGTTCGGCGACAACCGGCACAATGCCAGGACGAATCCGATGATGGTGGCGAATACGATGCCGATCACCGACACCAGCAACGTGTTCAGCAGTCCGACCAGGAACACCCGCGTATAGGTGTCCGATCCCGTATACGCAATCAGGTTCTGGCTGACGTCGAAGCTGGCGGTGTTCCTGAGAAAACCGAACCCGGAGGCGATGCGCTGCGTCTCGAGGTTAGCCCTGGCGTTGGCCACGATCTCGTAAGCCGTCCAGGCCAGCACTGCGGCGAACGCGACCTGCACGACAAGACCGGTCCAGCCGGCCTTGCCGCCGAGCGCCCGCTTCAACCGGAGGACGTATTGCGGCGGTGGATTTCGGGGCTCGGTGGTCATTGCCGCAGCCGCCTCGTCGCCGATCAGCGGATCGGCGGCGCGTATTGGATTCCACCCTTATTCCAGAGCTGGTTGAGGCCGCGAGCGATCTGCAACTTCGATCCGGCGCCGACATTGCGATCGAACATCTCCCCGTAATTGCCGACGGCCTTGATGATCCGGGCGAACCAATCCTTGGTCAGGCCGAGCTGTTCACCGAGATTGCCGTCGGTGCCGAAGGCGCGCTTGAGATCGGGCTTGTCCGACTTGGCCATCTCGTCGACGTTCTTCTGGGTGACGCCCATCTCCTCGGCGTTGATCTGCGCGAACAGCACCCACTTCACGATGTCAAACCACTGATCGTCGCCGTGACGAACCATCGGGCCGAGCGGCTCCTTGGAGATGATTTCCGGCAGCACGACGTGATCGGCCGGACTACCGAGCTTCAGCCGCATCGCGTAGAGCTGGGACACGTCCGAGGTGAACACGTCGCAGCGGCCGGTCTCGTAGGCCTTCAGGGTCTCGTCCGCCGAGGCGAACGCGATCACCTCGTACTTCATGTTGTTGCCCTTGAAATAGTCGGCGAGGTTCTGCTCGGTCGTGGTGCCGGTCTGCACGCAGACCGAGGCACTGTTCAATTCGAGCGCCGAGTTCACCTTGAGCGACTTCTTCACCATGAACCCCTGCCCGTCGTAATAGGTCACGCCGGTGAAGTTGGCGCCAAGCGATGTGTCGCGCGACAGCGTCCAGGTGGTGTTGCGCGACAGCACGTCGATCTCGCCCGACTGCAGCGCAGTGAAACGGTCCTTGGCCGACAGCGGCACGAACTTGACCTTGGTCGGGTCGTCAAAGATCGCCGCGGCGATCCCGCGGCAGACGTCGACGTCGATCCCGGTCCAGTTGCCCTTGTCGTCCGGCGAGGAGAACCCCGGAAGGCCGCTGCTGACGCCGCAGGATAGCTGGCCCCGATCCTTGACCGTCTTCAGAGTTTGCGCCGAGGCGGCCTGAACCGACAAGGCGGCGGCAGCGGCAAGGGCTAGGGCCAGGGGAACGCGTTTCATGGGCTTGGGCCTTTCAGGGTCGTCCGCGGACGTTGTTTTTGGTCACCTGACGCTCACCGGGCCACCCGATGATCCACCTTGCAGCAAATAATGCTGACCTGACCGGCAGTTTGACTGCAAATCGGTCAGGCAACGGGATCGAAGGTCGCGGCAGGCCCCTCAACGTGCGGCGACTGGAAGTTGCGGCGCATCACATAGCGACTGGCGTGCCGGGTCAAGGGGTTGACGCATGTCTTCCGCGTCCTGTTAGTAACACTCCCCAGCGTAGCTCTGCGCTTCCGATGCGTTACGGCTGCGGCAAAAAGTCTAACGGCGACGACCATGACCTCCTCCGACAATTCCACGCCCTCCCGTCCACAACACGCCGCCACCCGGCTGGTCACGGCCGGCCGCGACACCAAGGCTCAAAAGGGCTTTGTCAATCCGCCGGTCTTCCATGGTTCGACCGTGCTCTATCCGACGGCGGAGGACCTGCATGCCCACCGGGGCGAATTTACCTACGGCCGCCACGGCACGCCGACCACGCGGGCGCTGCAGGACGTGCTGATGGCGCTCGAGGGTCCGCAATGCGTCGGCGTCGGGCTCGCGCCGTCAGGACTGGCAGCGATCTCGACCACCCTGCTCGCGGTGCTGAAAGCGGGCGACCATCTGCTGGTCTGCGACAACGTCTACCGGCCGACGCGCAATTTCTGCAACGGCATGCTGGCGCGCTACGGCATCGAGACCACATATTTCGATCCATTGGTCGGCGGCGGCATCGAGGCCCTGTTCAGGCCGGACACCCGCGCGGTGCTGGTCGAGGCGCCGGGCTCGCAGTCCTTCGAGATGCCGGACGTCCGTGCGATCGCCGCGGTAGCCCACGCGCGCAGCGCGCTTGTCATCGACGACAACACCTGGGCCACCCCGCTCTATCATCGTTCGCTCGAGCAGGGCGTCGACATCAGCATGCAGGCCGCGACCAAATATATCGGTGGCCATTCCGACATCATGTTCGGCACGATCTCGGCGAACGCGGCGGCTTGGCCGCTGGTCTCCGAGGCGATCCGTCTGCTCGGCGTCTGTGCCGGTCCGGATGACGTGTACCTCGCGTTGCGCGGCGTGCGCACGCTGTCCACCCGGCTCGCGCAGCACTATCGCTCCGGGCTCGAGATGGCGCGCTGGCTTGCCGCCCGGCCCGAGGTCGAGCGTGTGCTGCACCCTGCCCTCGAAACCGATCCTGGACATGCGATCTGGAAGCGCGACTTCACCGGCGCCTCGGGTTTGTTCAGCATCGTCCTGAAGCCGGTGCCGCAACAGGCAGTCAATACCATGCTCAACACGCTCACGCTGTTCGGCATGGGCTTTTCCTGGGGCGGCTTCGAGAGTCTCGCGATCCCGTTCGATTGCAACGAGTATCGCACCGCGACCAAATGGGCGCCGGGCGGGCCGACGCTGCGGCTGCATATCGGGCTCGAAGATGTCGACGACCTCAAGGCCGATCTCGAACGCGGATTTGCGGCGCTGAAGGCGGCTGCCTGATTCACTTGCAATGGTGTGCATGCGGGTGCCGAGCCGCGGCCTCGCGTATGGCGATCGACGCTGCTCGTCTCGATCACTTAAGCCCCGGGGTTTTGCGGGGTTGTGACGGCGTCGATAACCCGCCGTTCACCATCCCCGCCAATCCCCTGATCGGCCAGGCCCAGTAGCAAGTTCCCTTACACTTTTGCCGCCGTAGTGATGCTCCCGGGAAGGGCTGTCAGCGCCGCGAGGCTGTGACCGCCTGGCGTAAGGGCATTCAGTCAGTCACATGAAGACGGCACGTATCGTGGTCCTGGCCATCGCCGGCGTCGCAGGCCTCGCGGCCACGTATCTCGCGAGCAGCAGCACCACCGATCACAAGCCGGCGCCTGTCGCGCCGGTCGCGCAGTTGCCGACCGTCGAGGTGCTGGTGGCCAAGTCCGACATCGGGCTCGGTCAGTCCGTCAAGCCCGAGGACGTGCAGTGGCAGCGCTGGCCCGCCGAGACCGCGAGCAGCGGCTTCATGCGCCGCGACACCAATGCCGACGCGATGAAGGACGTCATCGGTTCGATCGCGCGCGCCCCCTTCATCATCGGTGAACCGATCCGCGAGCAGAAACTGGTCAAGGCAAACGGAAGCGGCTTCATGGCCGCGATCCTGCCGGCAGGCATGCGCGCGATCTCCACGGAGATCACGCCGGAGACCGGCGCCGGCGGCTTCATCCTGCCCGGCGACCGCGTCGACGTGATCCTGTCCAAGCGCGACAAGAACCCCGATCGCGTCGGCTCCGACGTCGTCGTCACCGAAACCCTGCTGTCCAATGTCCGCGTGCTAGCGATCGACCAGGCGCCGAAAGAGAAGGACGGCAGCAACTCGCTCGTCGGCAAGACCGCGACGCTCGAGCTGAAGCCGGAACAGGCCGAGACGCTCGCGCGCGCCCGGCAGAGCGGCACGCTGTCGCTCGCGCTGCGCAGCATCGCCGACATCAACGACAATACGGTCGAGACCTCGACCAACGACCAGGCCCCGAAGCGGGGCGAGAGCATCAGTGTGGTTCGCTACGGCGTCCTCAGCTCTCAGACGACACAGAAGTGATGGGGGCTTCGCAGATGATATCAGGTGCAACACAACTGAAGGCGCGGACCGCATTGGTCCGTACACTGTCATTTTCGGCGGTCGCGGCGCTGATTGTCATCCCGGCCCTGTCTCCTGCCGCTGCGGCCGATCCGGACAAGAACGCGGATGTCGCGGTCACCAACAGCATCCCGGTCAAGACGCGCTTCCTGGCGCTCGGCGTCGGCAAGTCTGTCGTGATCGACCTGCCCCGGGAAGCCAAGGACGTGCTGGTCGCCGATCCCAAGATCGCCAACGCGGTGATCCGCTCGGCGCAGCGCGCCTACATCATCGGCGCCGCGGTCGGTCAAACCAATGTGGTGTTCTTCGATGGCGACGGAGCCCAAGTCGCTTCCTACGACATCGCGATCAAGCGCGATCTCAACGGCCTCCGCGCCGCGCTCAGACAGATGCTGCCGGGCGTCAATATCGAGGGTGTCGGCGACAGCGTCGTGCTGACCGGCTCGGTATCGAGCCCGGTCGAGGCCCAGCAGGCCGGCGACGTCGCCGCAAAGCTGGTAGGCGGCCCCGACAAGGTCGTCAACTCGATCGTGGTGCGCGGCCGCGACCAGGTGATGCTGAAGGTCACCGTCGCCGAAGTGCGGCGCGATCTGGTCAAGCAACTGGGCATCGATCTCAGCGCCAACATGAACTACGGCACCGCTGCGGTGGTGTTCAACAACAACAACCCGTTCACCGCGAACAACGGACCGCTCGTCTCCGGCAACGGCTTGGCCGGGGCCGCCCTGACAAAGGCCGGTGTGCCGTCGGTCACCGCGACGCTGCGCGCGATGGAGAGCGCGGGTGTCGTACGGACGCTGGCCGAGCCGAATCTCACGGCCATCTCCGGGGAGTCCGCGACATTCGTTTCCGGCGGCGAATTTCCAATTCCAACCGGCGTGACCTGCCAGACAACGACATCGGGCACCATTGGCAACTGCGTTCAGACCGTCAGCTTCAAGAAATTCGGGATCTCGCTCAACTTCACGCCGGTGGTGCTGTCTGAGGGACGCATCAGCCTGAAGGTGATGACCGAGGTGTCCGAGGTCTCGATGGAGAACGCGTTGACCGGCGGCCAGGGCGGAACGACGATTCCGTCGATCAAGACCCGCCGCGCCGACACCACGCTGGAGGTGCCTTCCGGCGGCTCGATCGCGATGGCCGGATTGATTCAGGAGCAGACCAAGCAGGCGATCAACGGCATGCCCGGTGTCGATCAGATCCCGGTTCTGGGACAGCTCTTCCGGAGCCAGGACTTCGTCAATTCCGAGACCGAGTTGATGGTCATCGTGACGCCCTATGTGGTGCGCGCCGTCGCGCAAAAGGACTTGTCTCGACCGGACGATGGATTTGCCTCGGCCTCCGACTCGGAGTCGGCGCTGCTCGCGCGCATCAACCGCATCTATGGCGTCGCCGCCCGCGCCGAGCCGATCGGCGCCACGCCGGCCAATTTCGGCTTCATCATCGACTGACGCGGGCTTGAGGGTTGGGGATCGAACGATGACACGCAACACACTCAGCAGGCGCTCGACGATACGACCGCTGTTCAGCGTCCTGCTCATGGCGATGGCACTCGGCGGATGCAATACGGCGACCACCGACATCGTGACCGGGACCGTGCCGGACGACTACCGGCAGCGCCATCCGATCGCCGTCACCGAAGGCGAGCAATCGATCGTCGTATTCGTCGGTTATGCTCGTGGCAACCTGACCGAGACGCAGCGCGACGACGTCGTGGGGATCGCCCGCGGCTGGCGCCGCGAGGGCACTGGCGCGATCGCGATCGATGTGCCGGTTGATACGCCGAATGCGCGTGCGGCCGGGGCGATCTATCAGGAGATCCGCGGCTTGCTCGCATCGATGGGCGTGCCCGGCCATGCCATCACCAGGCGCGCCTATCACCCCGACGATCCGCGCGCGCTTGCCACCATTCGCGTGAGCTATCCCAAGATGGCGGCTGTTGCCGGTCCCTGCGGGGTGTGGCCGGCCGACCTCGGCCCCTCGCTCGACAATCCCGCCTATATCCAGAACAAGGAATACTACAATTTCGGCTGCGCCACCCAGCGTAACCTGGCGGCGATGGTTGCAAATCCGTCCGACCTCGTGCAGCCGCGCACGGAGACTGCTGCCTACACGCCGCGCCGCTCGATCGCGTTCGACAAATACCGCAAGGGCGTCACGACCGCGACAACCTATCCTGAAGCTGACAAGGCCAAGCTGAGCGACTAAGGCAATGACCGCCGAACAACAAGACGAGCAACCGCAGATCGACGACTATATCGCCCCGGCGCCGCGCATTTCGGTGCAGGCCTTCTGTGCCAGCGTCGCAACCGCCACGACCGCGCGCGCCGCCGCCGAGGATCGTCGTCTCGCCAAGGCTCACCTCTCCGTCCATATGGGCGGCATCGCCGCCGCGATCGAGGCCTATCATAAGGCGCCGACGCCGAACGTGATCATCCTGGAAACCGAGCCGGGCACGGATTTCCTCGCCGGCCTCGACGACCTCGCGGCGGTGTGCGATCCCGGCACCCGCGTCGTCATGCTCGGAAACGCCGCCGATGTCGCGCCCTATCGCGAACTGGTCCGCCGCGGCGTCAACGACTATGTGGTCGGCCCCGTCAAGGTGCTCGACATCGTGCGCTCGATCTGCAGCCTGTTCTCGGCAACGGAAGCGGTCTCGGTGGGCCGGTTGATCGCGGTCGCCGGCGCCAAGGGCGGCGTCGGCGCTTCGACCGTTGCCCACAACGTCGCCTGGACCATCGCGCGCGATCTCGGGCTGGATTCCGTCGTCATCGATCTCGATCTTGCGTTCGGCACCGCCGGCCTCGACTACAACCAGGATCCGGTGCAGGGTATCGCGAACGCCGTGTTCTCTCCCGAGCGCCCCGACACCGCCTATATGGATCGCCTGCTCGCCAAGTGCAGCGACCATCTCAGCCTGTTGGCGGCGCCTGCGACCCTCGAACAGGTTTATGACTTCGGCGCCGATGCGTTCGATGCAATCTTCGATACGATGCGCATGACCACCTCCTGCATCGTTCTCGACGTTCCGCATCAATGGACGGCCTGGACCAAGCGCACGCTGGTCGGTGCCGATGACATCCTGATCGTCGCCGAGCCCGACCTCGCCAACATGCGCAACACCAAGAACATGGTGAACATGCTGAAGGCGGCGCGCCCCAACGACCGGCCCCCGCTCTACTGCCTGAACCAAGTCGGCATGCCGAGGCGGCCCGAGATCGAGGTCAAGGAGTTCGCCAAGACCATCGAAAGCGTGCCGATCGCGACAATTCCGTTCGACAGCCGACTGTTCGGCGAGGCCGCCAACAACGGGCAGATGATCGCGGAAGTGTCTGCGCGCCATCGCACCACGAAGACCTTCCTACAGATCGCGCACCGTCTGACCGGCCGTCCCGATCTTGCCGAGCAGCGCGGCTCGCTGCTGACGCCGCTCCTCAGGAAGCTGCAGGGTCATCGCGACGGCAGGCGCAAGGCCGCGGGTTGATTGCGCGGAAGTCGCCAGCGGATGGATTTGGTCGCGGTGGAGAAATGCAAGCGCGCGTGTGCGGGTGTTGCACTCAGCGACGTCGAAACGTGATCGTGCCCGCGATCTAGTCGTGATGATTGGCCGCGACCGGAATCCGGCCGGTGTCGGTCCGGCTTGCGTCCTTCCGCGCCAACAGCCGCTTCAGCGTGGCGACGTTGGCCGAGCCCTGCTCCGGCGGCAGATTCGCCTTCATGATGCCCTCGGCCTCGGCCTCACGGCCCTGCAGCCCCACCACGACGGCGAGATTGGTTCGCACGCGCATGTCGCCGGGAGCGCGCTCGCGGGCGCGACGCAATGTCGCCTCGGCCTTCGGCAGATCTTTCGACAGCAGGTAGGACAATCCGAGATTGGAGAGCACCGAAGGATCGTCCGGCCGAATCTTCAGCGCGCTTGCGTAGTACTGGCGCGCCTCGTCATGGCGATCGAGTTGATCGAGCACGGCGCCCTGCGCAGACAGGATACGCCAATCCGGATCGTCGGGGCTGTGCGCGCGACCGAGCACGTCGAAGGCCTGCTGGAAATTGCCGTTGTCGGCGAGCGCGCGGCCGTAGCCTGCGAGTAGCGGCTTGTTGCCGGGCTGGGCCAACACGGCCTGCTCTAGGACTGCGACCGCCTGCTCCCGCTGGCCAGTGGCCCGCAGTGCCTTGGCGTATTTGAGCGCGGCATCGGCATCCCTGGGATTGGTGCGGACGCGCTCCTTGTAGGTGTCGAGGTCGCGCCGCGGATCGGCGGACGCCTGGCTCGGCTCTGCCGTATCGCCCAAGGACCCGGTGATGTCTCCGGCAATGTCTGAGGACGTCTGGCAGGCCGACAATCCGACCAACAGGACGGCAGCCGATGCTGCGCTCGCGAGACGGTTCACGCGGCTTATGTGTCGGGGTGATTTCTGGAACATCAACGGGGACTCAGAACAGCGAAGGTTCCCGGATGCTCACAGCTTAACCCTAATGGCGGGTTAAGGTCGGTATCGTGTTCAGGTCATGCCCGCGCGAAGCGAGAGTTGGATGGTTGGGCGTGCCGGATTAATCGATAAATTGGGCGCCGAATTCGTGCCCGATCCGCCAAGCCAGACGGCATTGGCGTGGGCTGCCGGTCGAGAAGATGATGGTGAATTCCGGCGGGACTTCCAGATATTCGGCTATCACCTTGACACCACCGGCAGAAATATCGGTGATCATGCAGTCCCGAGGCAGTGATCCGGTCCCGATCTGGATTTTGGCGACGCTTCTGCAGACGCGACGTTCGCTCTTGCGGCGATTGACAAACATCCTGATCCCCAAGCACGGCTGGACGAGTTTCTGGTTGCCGCAGTCGTAGCGCGGAAAGATTGGAAACTGCCTAGCGGAACCGCTCGCAATTGATCGGTTGCCTTCCAGCTTCATTTACTTCTGACGATTCCTCGCCCGCACCGCCTCCAGAGACGCGTTAGGCCGCTTTTTGGCCCGATCCCGTCTCGCCGCCGGGTTCCGGTGAGAACAAAAAGGGGTTGATCCGCGGTCGATAGGCGGTAGCCTGACCCGTTCGACTCGATTTGCCGGGATACGGAACAGGCATGGGAAGCATGGTCCTACTTGATCTGATGGGTGGCGTCGCGCTGCTGCTGTGGGGCCTGCATATGGTGCATAGCGGGATCCTGCGCGCCTTCGGCCCGGACCTGCGGCTGCTCCTGGGCAAGGCGCTGCACAACCGGTTCAGCGCCTTCGCTGCTGGCCTCGGGCTGACCGCCCTGCTTCAGAGTTCGACCGCGACCGCCCTGATCACCAGTTCGTTCGCCGCGGAAGGCCTGGTCAACCTGGTGCCCGCGCTTGCCATCATGCTGGGGGCCAATGTCGGCACCACCCTGATCGTCCAGGTGCTGTCGTTCAACGTGGCAGCGGTCGCGCCGGTGCTGTTCATCCTCGGCCTGGTGGCCTTCCGGACCGGACCGCGCTCCCGGATCAAGGATCTCGGCCGCGTCTCGATCGGCCTCGGCCTGATGCTGCTAGCGCTGCACATCCTGCTCGACACCCTGGCGCCGGCCGAAAGCGCCCCGGGCGTGCGCGTCTTCATGAGCGCGATCACCGGCGATCCCGTGCTCTGCATCTTCATCGGCGCGGTCGTCACCTGGCTGGTCCATTCCAGCGTCGCCAGCGTGCTGCTGGTGATGTCGCTGGCTTACTCCCAGTTCATTTCACCCTATGCGGCGCTGGCGCTCGTGCTCGGCGCCAATCTCGGCAGCGCCATCAACCCGCTGATGGAAGGTGCGCGCCGCGATGATCCGGCGAGCTATCGCCTGCCGGTTGGCAATCTCGTCAACCGCTTCGTCGGCATCCTGCTGGTGGCGCCGTTCCTGCGCCCGATCGCCGAGCACATCCAGGTGTGGCAACCCGATCTCGCCAAGGCGACGGCGCTGTTCCACATCGCCTTCAACGTCGCGACCGCGATCCTGTTCATCGGCGTCCTCGACGCCCTGGCGCGGCTGCTCAATCGGCTCCTGCCCAAACGGGTGCAGGAGACCGATCCGTCACGGCCGCGCTATCTCGACGAGAGTGCGCTTGAGACACCCTCGCTCGCGCTGACTGACGCCGCGCGCGAGGTGCTGCACATGGGGGATCATGTCGAGGCCATGCTGCGTAACGTTATGGCGGCGATGATGACCAACGACCGTGCCCTGGTCGACCAGGTGTCACGGATGGACAACACCGTCGACAGCCTGAACGAGGCGATCAAGCTCTACGTGACCAAGCTCACGCGCGGCAGCCTCGACGAGCGCGAGGGACAGCGTGCCATGGAGATCGTCGCCTTTGCGATCAATCTCGAGCATATCGGCGACATCATCGACAAGAATCTCAGCGAGCTCGCCACCAAGAAGATCAAGCGCCGCCTGCAATTCTCGAGCGAAGGCGCAGAGGAATTGTCGGCATTCCACAAGCGGACCATCGACTCGCTGCGGATCGCATTCGGCGTCTTCATGTCGGGCGACGCCAGCGAGGCGCGCAAGCTCCTAACCGAAAAAGCCGCGTTGCGCGCGGCCGAGTTGGCTGCCGTCGAGCGTCATCTCGAGCGCCTGCGTGAGGGTCGCCCCGAGACCATCGAGACCACTTCGCTGCATCTGGACGTACTGCGCGACCTCCGCCGCATCCACTCGCATATCTGCTCGGTGGCCTACCCGGTCCTCGATGCAGCCGGCGAGACCGCGGCCTATCGCGAGAGCGCCGTCGAGGCCGCAGATCTTCCGGCGCCGGCCGCCGGAAGGCCGTGATCAGCGGTCGAGCGTCTTCGACGCCTTGCCGCGGTTCTTCACGATCAGCATGATGTTGCGGATGTAGATCAGGGTGGCGAGGCCCTGCCCCAGGATAATCACCGGCTCGCGCTTGGCGAGGCCGTAGATCAGCGTCATCAGGCCGCCGCCCATCGAGAAGAACCAGAACGCCATCGGCACTACGCTCTGGCCGGCGCGCTCACTCGAAATCCACTGCACCAGGAAGCGTGCAGTGAACAGCAGTTGCGCGACGAGGCCGAACGCCAGCCAGAAGTCGAACTTGGCGACGAACACGTCGTAGAGATAGGCGTTCAGCGCCTGGCCGTACTGAATCAGCATCACCTTACCTCGGTCACATCAGGCGCTTCAGCAACATTAGTCACCTCAGTAACGACCGGTGTCGGCTTCTTGCGGCGGATCAGCCACCACACGCCCACGAGATCCATGATCCCGATCCAGAGCCGGTCAAAGAATCCGTAGTTCGAGACCCCGGCATGGCGCGGGCGATCGATCACGTCGACATAGGCGATCGCAAAGCCTTCGCGGCGGACCAGCGCCGGCAGGAAGCGATGCAGCCCGTCGAAATAGGGCATCGACAGGAACACGTCGCGCGGAAAGGCCTTCAGCCCGCAGCCGGTGTCACGGGTGCCGTCGCGCAGGATCGCGGCCCGTACCGCATTGGCGATACGCGACTGCATCTTCTTGAATCCGGTGTCTTTGCGCCCCACCCGCTGGCCTGCGGCGAGGCCGACGCGGCCATTGCCGCTCTCAACCGCCGAGATCAGGTTCGGCAGGAAGACCGGGTTATTCTGTCCGTCGCCATCGAGCGTCGCCACGATCGCGCCGCGCGCCGCACGCACCCCGCTCCGCACCGCCGCCGACTGTCCCGTCGAGACGGCATGTCGAAGCTGTCTGAGATTGCGCCGCTGCGCCATGATCGCTGCCAGCCGTTCGGCGGTGTCGTCGGTCGAGCCGTCATTGACGTAGATGATTTCGTAGGCCCAGCGGCCGTCGAGCGCGGCTGCAATCTCGGTGATCAGCGGCGCGATATTGTCGGCCTCGTTGCGCACGGGCACGACGATGGAAACGGCGACCGGCGTCTGGTCGGGAAGCGGCAAATCAGCACTCGAGGTTGGCGTTGTTTCCGGCTGGAACCGGCCCGATCCGGCCGTCGGGCGACCGCTTTTATGGGGCGAAAGCGTTCCTCGCAACCCTTTTGAGGCGCCCCTCTGACGGTCCGGGCAACGCTACGACGGTGCCGTTGCGATGGATGGCGAAACCAAGGCGGCGGGCAGCGAACCAGTACCGCACACCCATTGCACCGATCACGCCAACCAGCGCACCGGCCACCACGTCGCTCGGGTGATGGGCCAGCAGCACCAGCCGCGTCGCGATGATCATCAGCGCGTAGAGCAGCATCACGATCCGCGCCCGCGGCCATACCGCCGACACCGCGAACGCCAAAGCGAACGCGGTGATCGCGTGCCCCGAGGGGAAGCTCGAATAAGCCTCGGTGCCGGCGAAATGATGGAAGTTGAAGGCGTTGGCCTTGCCGCCGACAAAGGGCCGGCCGCGGCCGACGACCCATTTGATGACTTCGCCCACGGCCACCGAGAACGCGACCGACAAGAACAGATATTGCAGCCGCGTTCCGAGGCTGAGCAAGGTCGCATGAGACACGCCGCGGGCTACAGGCGCCGCCAGCGCGACCGCAATCAGCAGACCCCCAAGTGCCCATAGCACATGCGTGTCCTTGCCGAAGTCGGTCAGGATCCGCGCCCACCACAGGCTCGGCGTGCCGCGCGGCGGCATCAAGCTGATCTCCTCGGCGTCGACGAGATACATCAGCGTGATGATCGTGGCGCCGGTGACGACGACGAGCAGCAGCACATGACGCGCCGAGCGCCTTGCGGCCTCGGCCCTCCGCGAATGTGACGGCGCGCGCACAAGCTGCGCGAACGATAGCCAGACCAGCGTCAGCAATCGGCCGAAGTAATTTCCAGTGTCCTGGGACGCGGGCAGCAACGCCATCTCATTCCGTTCCTTCGGAGCGGAAGATTGCGATCGAGACCGCCTTACCCTGCGAGATGTTATAGCCCTCGATCCGCACCATCGCGTTGTAGCGCAGCCCGATCGCCTCGGCGCGCTGGACGAAGGAGCGCTCGGAGCGCTGTTCGACCAGCGCAAAGCGGCAGGCACCCTGAGCCAGGAAATCGGCGGCGCCCGATCCGTCGGTCAGAAGTGTCGACGTGTCCGTCATGAACACGAGGCTCGGCTCGAGGAAACCTGCCGCGGCCGCTTTCGGGCCGACGCAAGTCACGGTGCGCAGGGCGCGCGCCACCTCCTGGCTCGGAAATACCGTCGTGAGCCGCGGCAACACCACGCCGTAGGTGCCCGCCGCCATCAACACGGCGGCGACGGCGGCGTTGAGCAGCGAGCGCTCGGCGCGGCTGTCCTCGAACAGCCGCCAGGCAACCAGGCCGAACACCATCGCGACTGCAAACAACGGCCAGGCCGGGAATACCGGCTGATGAATGGCCTTGATGGCCCCGACGATAACCAGCACCGAGCCGGCGGCAGGGATCGCAAACCACCAGGCCGAGCCGCGCGTAAGCCAAGGAGAGCGCGACAGCACGCGCCGCTCCAGCGCGCCCGCGGTCAGGATCGCGATCGCCGGATAGAGCGGCAGCACGTAATGCGGCAGCTTGGTCAGAACGGCCTCGAACACGATCCAAGACGGGATCAACCAGGCTAGCAGAAACTGCGCGCCGGGCTGCCGCCGTGCGCGCCAGACCGCGGGCGCCGCCATCGCCGCCAGCGGCGCACCGGGCCAGAACGTGATCCAGAACAGCAGAAGATAGATGCCGGGCGGCGCGCCATGGGATTCCTGCGCCCCGAGCTTGCTCAACATGTCGCCGCCGACCGAGTCGGCAAAGAAGGTGTCGCCGGCGCGCAGGAAGATCAGCACGAACCATGGCAGCACCAGCACCAGCAGCCACATCAGGCCCCAGACCGGACGCATCCGCCCGAACCAGGCGAGCGACCTGTCGAAGAAGGCGAGCACCGCCATCGCGAGCCCGACGAACATCAGGATCAGCGGCCCCTTGAGCAGAATGCCTCCCGCCAGCGCAGTCCAGAAGATCGCAGGCGGCCCCCACGACGGACGTGCCGGATCCTCGCCGCGCTGCCACGACAGATAAACCCGCGCCATCGCGCCCATCGCCGCGGTCACCGTGAACAGCAACATTGCGTCGGTCTTAGCGAGCCGCGCCTCAACCCCGAGCAGCACGCAGCTTGCCATCATCAAGGCAGCCAGCGCTGCACCCTGCCGGGTCACGAAGGCCAGCGCCGTCCAGTAGGTCAACAGCACCGCGCCGATCGCGCCAATCAAGGATGGCAGGCGATAGACCCAGATGCGCACCTGGGCGCGCGGCACGCCCAGCGCGGAGACCGTCTTCAGCGCCGCCGCCTGCATCCAGTAGATGCCAACGGGCTTCTTGTAACGAACATCGTCCTGGAAGCGGATGTCGACGAAGTCGCCGCTCTCGACCATCTGCTTGGTCGCCTGGGCAAAGCGCACCTCGTCGCGGTCGATCGGCGGGATCGTGAAGAAGCCCGGCAGGAACAACACCAGACAGGCCAGTGTCAGGAACAGGACCGAACGCCAATGGCTGGCCGTTGCGAACTCGAACGCCATGAACAACCTGCGGCTCGAATGCGCAGGTTTTACAGACTGTTGCCCTGCTCCGAAGCGCCGGGGTTGGAGGCCATCCACCATGGGTTTCGCATACGATGAAACCGCGGCGCAAACAACTGTGCAGTTCCGCTTTCCCGCGCCATCATTGCACGCGGATCACAACGGTATCCGCAGCGCCCATGGCATCGATCACGGTCAGGCGCGCGAAGCCCGGCCCGGGCGGATCGATCAGGCGCTGGCGCCGACTGTCGATGTCCCCGGCTGAGACACCATTGATCATGACTGTCAGCGGCAGCACGCCGCCCGCGACTTTCACGGGCATGGCCGCATTGCGGCCGCCCTCGGAATGGTCGACGTCGATGCGTGAACCGTTCAGCGGAAATTGGATGTGCGGCGCCTGGTCATTGCCGCTGCGGATGAGCTCGCCGAGCGGGCGGAAACGTCGCAGCGGCGGCGGCAACTTCGCGTTGCTCGCGATCAGCACGCCCCGCGGTGGCTTCGGCAGCGCCGCCGGGATCTTGCCGGTGCGCGCGAAGGCGTCGAACAGGATCGGCGCCGCGGCGGAGCGGCCGACTAGGCCCGGTACCGGTGAGCCGTCCGGCCGGCCGACCCAGACGCCGATGGTGATGCGGCTATCGAAGCCGATCGACCAGGCGTCGCGATAGCCGTAGCTGGTGCCGGTCTTGAACGCGATCCTGTTGGGCACGCCGTTCTCCGGCGGCGGCGTGCCGAGCAGGACGTTGCCGACCTGCCAGGCCGCGGCCTGATCCATCAGCCGCATCGCGTCGCGCCGGTCATTGTCCTGCATGATCTCGCGCAGCGGCTTGGTCGCCCCGAGCCGCGCCAGTCCCGAATAGAGCTGCGCCAGATCCTGCAGCGTCACGCCGACGCCGCCGAGTCCCATCGCCAGACCCGGCGCCTCGTCCTTGGGCAGCACCAGATTGGTTCCGGCCTGTCGCAGCCGCGACGACAGCCGGCTGGCGCCGACCCGGTCGAGCAACGCGATCGCCGGCACGTTGAGCGAAAACTGCAATGCCCTGCGCACCGGCACCGTGCCCTGGAACGTCATGTCGAAATTTTCCGGCGCATAGGTGCCGAAGCGGATCGGGCGGTCCTCGATAAGACTCTCCGGATGCACGAAGCCGTCCTCGAAGGCGAGACCATAGATGAACGGCTTCAGCGTCGAGCCGGGCGAGCGCACGGCGCGGGTCATGTCGACCTGCCCTGCCCGCCGCTCATCGAAATAATCGGCTGAGCCGACCCGCGCGAGCACATCGCCGGTCGCATTGTCGACCGCGATGATCGCGACCGAGATATCGGGCCCTAACGCGACCGCGCGATCGCGCGCCAACGCCTCGAGATTCTTCTGCAAGATGGCATCCAGCGTCAGCTTGATGACAGGAGCGTCCTTCATCGTCGCGATCGCCTGATCGGCCGAGTGCGGCGCCAGGATCGGGATCTGCCTGCGCATCTTCGGCACCGGCACGGCCTTGGCCTGGGCGGCATCGTCCTTCGACACCGCGCCTTCCTCGACCATGCGATCGAGCACGCGGTCGCGCGCAATGTGCGCCGCCTGCGGATAGCGGTCGAGCCGTCGCCGCTCCGGCGACTGCGGCAGCGCTACGAGCAGCGCAGCTTCAGCCAAGGAGAGGCGCTTCGGCTCCTTGCCGAAATAGGCGATCGATGCCGCGCGTACGCCTTCGAGATTGCCGCCGAATGGGGCGAGCGCGAGGTAAAGGTTGAGGATCTGATCCTTGGAGAACTGCCGCTCCAATTCCACCGCGCGCACCATCTGTCGCAGCTTGGCGTAGACCGAGCGTTGATGCCGCGGCTCCATCAGCCGCGCGAGCTGCATCGTGATGGTC
The DNA here is from genome assembly GCF_045571475.1 of Bradyrhizobium sp. ORS 86. Taxonomy (NCBI): domain Bacteria; kingdom Pseudomonadati; phylum Pseudomonadota; class Alphaproteobacteria; order Hyphomicrobiales; family Nitrobacteraceae; genus Bradyrhizobium; species Bradyrhizobium sp. ORS 86. Next base: position 4,139,174 of record NZ_CP120699.1, read on the forward strand.
GAACCGCCGGAGACAATCTCACCACGCGTGACAAGCTGGAATGCGGCGCGCGACAGCGCCAGCGGGTCGATGCCATGGTGCTCGTAGAAGCGCTTATCCTCATAGGCGAACAGCAGCTTCAGGTAACCCGGGTCGACGTCGGTCTTGGCGTCGACTGGCAGGCGCCAGCGACCATCGGCCATCGCATAGGCGCGCAGCAGCTTGCCATTACGGTCGACGACGGTGGTCGAGACCTGCTCGGCCTGCGCAATCGGCAGAGGCGGAAGCGACCGGACCCAGGCGGTGAAGGCGCCGGCGATCGCGATAAGCGCGACCGCCATCGCGGCGGCGACGCGAACCGCCCATCTCCTGCCATCAGCGTCCTCCTCGCGCGCCGCGGACGTGGATTCCCGGGTCGTCTGCGCGACGACGAGCTTCGCGCTTTCGCCCGCGCCTGACGACTGATGCTGGTTCACCACCTCGCTCATTTCGCCGACGTCACCTCGACCGTCCCGGTGCCGCTGCGGCCGTAGCGCGAGGGATTGTACATGTCCTCGACATAAGCCTGCGGCAGCACGTATTTGCCCGGCGACACCGCGCGCACGACATAGGCGACAGTGAACACCGACTTGTCGTTGGCGGCACGGTCGATCGCCGCGGTGAAGCGGTCATCGCGGAACTCGGTGTTGTTGGCCTCGACGCCGTCCTCGATCCAGTCGAGCGTGCCGGAATCGCCCGACGACACCAGGTGCGGATTGTCGATCTCGAATCCGGCCGGCAGATAATCGGCCACCATGATGTGCCCGAATTCCGGCTTGGCCTCCGTGACCTTGAGGACGACAGCGAAGCGATCATTCTGCCTGGCCTTGGTGACATCGGCCGGCTTGCCGTCGAGCGTGAAATAGCTGCGCTCGATCTTGAAGCCGTTGGACGCCGCGGGCTCCGGCGTGATCGGCGAGCCCGACACCGAGATCACCGCCTGCACCGGCGCATCGCCGGTGTTGGTGATCTTGAGCGGCTGGCCCGCCATCTCCTCGGCCCTGTAGCTGCGATAGACCGCCGTCCTGACCGGCTGGCCGTTGATGTCGAGTGCCAGCGTCTCCTTCGCGAGCGCGCGCGCCGCCAGCACCATCCACGCATTCTCCTGCGTCGAGGTGTAGGGCGAAAGCCCCCGCGCGGCCTCGACCCGCAGCACCGCCTGCGTCAGCGTCGCACGCGGCGCGTTGCCTTCGCCGGCGAGCGAGACCAGCGCCGCCGCATCGCGCAGCGCCGAGCCGTAATCGACCCGGCCGAACTCGAGCACCGGCTTCGGGTTCAGCGCATCGAGCGCGGCACCATAGACCCGCTCGGCGCGGGCCTTGTCGCCGACCAGCGCCAGCGCCGCGGCAAGCTGCGCCTTGGCGATCGGCGTCGCCAGATTGGTCAGCTTGGTATCGGCGAGGTAGCGCAGGTCGCCGATCGGGGCTGCGCCATTGCGGGCGAGCACGTAGAGGCCGTAGGCGAGATCGCGGCCGCCGTCCTTCTCGGGCTCGTTGGCGTTCACCACCGAATTCCTGACGCGGTCGAGCGCGCTCTTGAACAACACGTCCGGCACCGCAAAGCCCTTTTCGCGGGCACGGGTCAGGAAATCCGTGACATAGGCGTCGAGCCAGGCATCGTCGCCGCCCGCCGACCACAAGCCGAATGAGCCGTTCGAGCCCTGCCGCGCCAGCAGCCGGTCGATCGCGTCACGAATGCGCTGGTCGACCGCGGTGTCCATCGCGAGATGTGCGCCGGCGGCAAGATCGTTGACATAGAGCAGCGGCAGCGCGCGGCTCGTGATCTGCTCGGAGCAGCCATAGGGATAGCGGTCGAGCGCCTTCAGGATCGTCGCGGCATCGAGCGCAGTGGAAAGGCTTGCAGAGATCGATACGCCGCCGGTGCCCGGAACGAGATCGGAGAACATGTCAGAGGTCAGCGTCAGACTCTCGCCCTTCGCCAATGTCCGGATCGAGCGCCGCGCCAGCACTTGCGTTGCCGGCTTGACGTCGAGCGCATAATGCCGTGCCAGCGTCAGACCGTTCGGCCCGGAGATATCGACATCGAATTCCGCACGTCCCGCAGCGCCAGCCCCGAGGCCGAAGGACAGCGACGTGCGCTGCTTGGCGTCAAGGCGGACGGTATTCTCGAGGGTCGCCACGCCGTCCCTTGTCATCAACATCTTTGTCGCGTTGCCCGACAGCTTCGCCGGTCCCGTCGCCTTGACCCCGAGCGTATAGTCTCCCGGCGCGCCTTCCACATTGTCGATCTCGAAGTTGACAGTGCCCTCGTCACCCGTGAGCAGGAAACGCGGCAGCGTCGCGGTCAGCACGACTGGATCGCGCACGATCACATCGGTGGTCGCACGACCGAGCTTGGTCGCGCTCCACGCCACCGCCATCACCCGCGCGGTGCCGGCGAAGTCGGGGATGTCGAAACTCACTTCGGCCGTGCCGTCGGCACCGACTGTGACGATGCTGGAATACAGCGCGAGCGGCTTCTGCGTCGGCGGCGAGCCCTGCAACTCGGCGCCGCCGGCATCACCGCCGGTCCTGATCTGGCCGCGCGTGCCCTGCATGCCATCGATCAACTGGCCGTAGAGGTCGCGGATCTCGGCGGTCAGGCGCCGCTGGCCGAGATAGTAATCATCGGGCGCCGGCGGCTTGTAATTGGTCAGGTTGAGGATGCCGACGTCGACGGCTGCGATTACCACCTTGGCGTCCTCACCCGGGTTGAGCCCACCGAGCTTGACCGGGATATTCAGCGTGGAGCCCGGCCGCACCAGCGCCGGCGGCGACAGCTCGACGGCGAGCGTGCGAGGCTTCTTGTCGATGCCGAACCATTTCAGCCCGATCGCGCGGCCCGGCATGCGCCCGGCGGCGACATCGAGCGGACGGCGCAGCGTCGTCATGACGTAGGCGCCGGTGCCCCAGTCCTTGCCGACCGGAATCCTGACCTGCTGGGTGCCCTCCTTGACGTCGACGCTCTGCGTCGTGAGCAGGCGGTCGCCGAGTACATAGACTGAGAGCTTGCCGGCGGTGCGCGCGTTCACCGACACCGTCATGGTGTCGCCGGAAGCGTATTCCGGCTTGTCGATCGAAGTCTCCAGCAGATCCGGCGTATCGGCGCTGCCGTCGGAGTACCAGCCGACGTCGAACTGTACCGAGGTCAGCGGGCCGTCGGCGTCGGTCGACTTGACGTCGAGCCGATAGCGGCCGGGCTGCGGCTGGAAGGTCAGCCGCATTGGCTCGTCGGCCGCAAGGTTGACGTCACCGTCAGCGACGCGACGTGTCGACTTGACCGGCTCGTAGTCCCAGGACGAGTTCTGCCGATACCACTGGTAACGGGACTCCAGCTTCAACAGCTCATAACGCAGCCCGTCACGTGGCAACTGCTTGCCGTCGGGTGCGACGAACACGACGTCGAACTCGGCCTTATCGCCCTCGGCCACGCTCTTGTCGCCGAACAGCGGCTTGACGCCGATCAGCGAGGTCGCGGGCGCCACCGGCAGCACGATCTTGCGCTCGACCGCGCGGCCGCCGGTCTCCGCCATGCGGATGAAGATCTGGGCCTCTTGCGGCCGGGTCGAGGTCGGCGTCTTGTCGAGCTTCACCGGGAAGGTCGCCGCGCCGTTGGCATCGGCCTCCGGCAGGTCCTCGATCGGGGTCCGCTCGTTGCTTGCGGTCTCCTCGTCCTCGACGCCGAACTGGTAGCCGGGATAGCCCGGGCGGCCCGAGGCCGCGGGCGCGACCAGCATGTCGCCTTCGAGCTGCAAGCCCGAGGCCGGCGCGCCATAGAGGAAATGGCCGCTCACTTGAAGTTCTACCGGAACTTCAGCCTTGATCATCTTGTCCTTGGCGGTGAGATCGAATTCGATCCGCTCGGGGATATAATCTTCCACCATGAAGGTGGTTTCCCCGACCGAATTCCCCTTGGGGTCGGTGAAGACCCGGACCCGCCAAGTGCCCGCCGGCACCGCCGAGTTCAGCGCCACCGCCAGCGTGCGGCCGCCGGCGCCCTGATCTGATAGCACGGCGCGGCGGAATTCGACGCCGTCAGGCCGCTCGATCACCATGGTCAGCGGCGTCCCGGTCAGGGCATTGCCCTGCCCGTCACGCAACAGCGTCGTCAGATAGACCGTCTCGTTGGAGCGGTAGACGCCGCGCTCGGCATAGACGAAGGCGTCGGCGCCGGCCGGAATCGCACGCCCCGCGACGCCGCGATCGGTAAGATCGAAGGCATTGGTCTTCAGGTTCAGAAAGGCATAGTCCGCCTTGTCGCTGGTCACGGTGAGCAGTGCCGGCGACAGCCCGCCCTCGCCGCGCGCGAGCCCGGACTCGAACAGCACGTGGCCGGCCGCGTCGGTCCTGCGGGTCGCCAGGATCTCATTGTTGCGGGCGACGAGCTTCACCTCGGCGTTGGCAACAGGATCGGTCGAGGCCAGCGAGTTGACGAAGACGTGAATGCCGTCATTGCCGGAGAAGGCCGATAGCCCCATGTCCGAGACGATGAACCATTGCGTCGCCAGCGTGCCGTCGTCATCGCTGCCGGGCCCCTTCGCGGCGGCGGTCATGACATAGACGCCCGGCTGCAGGTCGCCGAGCGCCTGATCGACCGGGAATGCAGTGACCACGTCCTGGTTCAGCGTGGTCGCCGTCGCAAGCTCGCCGGACCACACCTTGACGCCGCGCTGGCCGCCGAGTTCGGAGAGCTGGTAGCGGCTGAGCGCGCTCTGGAAGTCGGAATCGATCACCGTGTTGATCAGGTTGCGGTCACCAATTCGGAACACGTCGATCTTGACTGCCGGCGTGTTGACGCTGACCACCGGGATACCGCGCTGTCCCGTGCGCGGCAGCACATAGGCGCGCCCGGTGAAGCGCACGAACGGCTTGCGGTCGCGGACATAGATGTTGAACTCGGCCGACTTCGGCAGGCTCTCCTTGACCGTCGACGGCAGTCCGGCGCGCAGAGTGATGTTGTAGCGCTCGCCATGCTTCAGCCCGTCGACGCAGAGTTGCTTGCCCTCGGCCGACAGCGCCGGCTTGTCGGTGCCGGCCAGTGCCAGGAACGGCGCGAAATCGACCCGCTTCGCCAGCTCCTCGGAGAACTGGAAGCAGGCCCGCGGCGAGGCCGAATCGGAATCAACGGAATAATCGAGCAGCCGGAAGCCGTGCTCGTCGCGCATCTTCTCATACTGGCCTCTGATGTCGGCGACCTCGCGCAGGTCGAGCGACAGGCGAAGCGCATCGAGCGCCGGCCGCCACAGCTTGCGCTCCGACAGTGCTCTGCCGAGCACGGCCAGCGCATCCGCCTCCTCGCCCGGATTGCCGGCACGCTGATAGGCGATGTAGGCCGCGGTCGAGGCGCGCTCCAACAGGAAGGTCTGTTCGCTGGAGCTCGCCGAGCGGATCTGGAAGATGGTCTTGGCCAGCCGCAGCCAGTTGCCCCCGTCCTCCGGCGTGGTCGCGGCGATCTGGCCGAGGATTTGCAAGCCCGAGCGGACGTCATTGCGCCTGAACGCTGCGTCCGCGTCCGTGCGGAGGGTCGCGGACGACTTGTTGACCGGCCCTGCCTCGCTCTTGATCTGGGCCTCCAGCTTGATCGCGGAATCGGCCAGGTCGTCGCGCGTGAAGGCCTTGTCCGCGGCCAGGACAGCGCCAGAGCCAACGCCGATCGCCAGCGCGGCGCAAACTGCGGCGGCACGAACCAAACCGATCATGATGGAGCTCCTGAAAGGGCCCGCGGACAAGCGTCGCTCGGCCCTGAAAAGTGCGCGAAAAGGTGACGGAGTAAAGGCGCCGAAATGACCGAACAAAACCGTCACAAACTGCATTGCCAGCCGTCCTTTGACCAGTTCCAGGCGACGGTATCCTGCCGGCACGGCGTACTGGGACAAGCGGACCGGGCGGCCCCCTGCTCGCCTTTGTCGCCCGACCACAAAAATCGGTTCGGACGGACTTGGCGGAAAAGCGGATTTTTCATATTGGCGGTGCTAGAAGACGGCCACGGTCCCGTAGCTCAACTGGATAGAGTAGCGGATTTCTACTCCGCGGGTTGCAGGTTCGAATCCTGCCGGGATCGCCAAATTTTCTTCCAGAAAATCAAAATCTTGGACGCGTTGTGGCTTCGTTCTCGAGGCCAATCCGTGTTGCGCGCAGTTGCAAACGGCTGACAGGAATTTCAAGGCGTTACCAACCATTACAAACTGCTCCGCGCAACACGGCAGCAACATGGAGATTCGCAGTCTGTTCACGGAGGTGAGCAGATGACGACGCTGATCATAATCGGGGCCGCGATCGCGCTGGTGCCATTGTTTCTTTTCGTTGGGCTCGCATTCATCTCTGCGAAGGTGAACAGCTTCGGTGACCCGGGCTGAGGTTGCCAGCCGCGTTGCGAGCAGACAGCGCCTCTGACAGCCTGTACGGTGATACGATTCAGTAGCTCATCAGTGGCCCATTTGCAGGAGCGGAGATGCAGGCTGCGAAGGTTTTGTGGCATCCCATCGGAGAGATGGCTCAAGCAAAGGACCCGACTGTGTTCGGCGGGAACGAGCGAACATTTGATAGCGTCGAGCGGGCTGTCATCTTCGTGATGGAGCAAATACCGCTGCCCGACCGCATGTCGGCAATGATCCAGACCGATCAGGGTTCGATTGATTTCGGAGAGATGGAAACCATCTACGCTAGCCTCAAGAGCGCTGGCGGCCAGGACGGGGGCGGTTGAATCTATGGATGAGAGCTGGGGCTGGCGGCAAAATCTTAGTTGGCGATGGGGCTTCAGCCGCGGCAAGTCGGGGAAGCCCTATTCGTGTCCTTGGTGGGCTGACGAACAGGTCTATGGACTGGCTTTCCTACAGGGCAAAGGGGTTGCGATCCCACGCGATCCGCTTGGATGGAAAAAGCCCGCCAGTGGTGATGCCGGCGGGCTCAACTCAGATCGCCGCTAATGGCCGCCAACTTGCGTGCGGACCGCAGCGCCAACGCATGGATCAGGCGCGTTCCCCGCTTCCGATTAGCACTACTGTTGCCGGCTTCGCAGGCTGCTCAGTAGCAGCGAGGAAGCCCGTCACCAGTTCGGTTGCCAGCCGGAGAACAATCAGCGCGTCTTCGTCGCGTTCCGGAAGGGCTGCTGCGATGTGAATCGCTTGGCGCCGGTGCCATGGCTCTACTTTCATGCCATTGCTCCCTGCCGCCAGTCCTGGGTGCCGGCCTGTTCAAGTAGACCGTCGATGTCGCCTATTCCGCTATCGTTGTCGTCCTCGAGATCGTCGGCATCCCCGGTCGCCCAGTGGGTCTGGATGGCTCGTTCAAGACTTCCCAGGTTCGGCTCGATGTCGCCGACCTCCTCGAGGTCGCCGTCGTCCTCCCGCTCCGTCATCACGTACTCATCGCTTGCATCGAGGAAGGCTATCAGCCGCTCAATTTCGGCCGATGCCTCTTTCCTGAGTCTGCGGAGGCGCTGGAGAGTCGTTTCCCGCTCCCGCTGTTGAATGGCGAGGCCGGATAAAATCGCACCAGCGGAGTCCGCTGGCCGTTCTACGAGGGTTTGCATGTTGGCAGTCTTTCGGTTTGGCTTCTGACAGCCGCGCCCAGTGACAGACTGGGCAGCCGGGGGGTCAGAACCTGCCGAAAGACAGGTCGCCGCGCTTTTAAGCCTCTCGGCTCTGGACATGGCGCAACGCCCCCGGCATAAAGCCAGAACGGCGCGCCCGCCAAGGCGCTCCAGTAGCGCCTAGCAAGGCCGCCAAGGCTCGCTGCGCTTTCGGCAGCCATCGACGCCAATCGACGGCCGGCCTATTTCGGTCCGGGTTCTGACACCCACGGACAGTCCATCACTGATTTGGTAAAAAATCCATCCCCTCCTTGGGTGCGGTGACTCCCGCTCGCCGTGAACCTTTTGCTAAGATCAATCAAAGGGGAGCGGGCATGCAGCAGTGGTTAGAGAAATTGGTTTCGGGTTGGCCAATGATCCGGGCCAATCTTCCAACCTTCTTCGGCATCTTAGTCTTGATGTGCTTCTCGATCTGGCAACTCGTAGATTGGCAATATAAGACAATCATCAATAACAAGGATTCCGAACTCACACTCGCCAAAAGCCAGCGTGATGACTATCGCGATAGGCTTGGAGGTGCCTCTCCGGATCAAGCGAAGAAACGCATGGAGGATCTCGAGCGCCAGGTCGCGACTTTGGCAAAACGCATAGACCCGCGATCGTTGACAAAGGAACAGCAACAATCGTTGAGCGAAAGCGCGAAGATTGTCCCCGGGATCGACAACAGAGTATCGATCTCTGGGGATATCGCCTGCAATGATTGTTCAATCTACGCCAACGATCTCGCGGCGGTTCTGCGCGATGTGGGCTGGAATGTAACCACTGGATTCATTATGGGACCGAATCGCCATCCAAAGAGCGGGTTAGGTCTTGCAGTCGTCGATCCGAAAAATTTGAGCCCAGCCGAGGCTAAGATGGAAGCGGCCCTCAGAGCTGCTGGCATTTCTTTTAATCTCTTAGATGGAACACCGGGACGCCCCCTACAACTGCTTATCGTCCCAAGTTTGCCGCGCTAGTTGACCCGCCACAGGTTTCAAAAAAAGGGCCGATCCTATGAATGAGCATGTGAGTGGCATTTTCATTAGGGAACTAGGTCGTCAGGCCGACTATTCCCTCAAAGCGAAAGCCCGAATCGATGAATTGATTGCGCGGTCGCCACCGCCCACCTTGGAATTGTTTGGTCAGCTCGAAACCTTCCTCAACTGTGCCGCGAAAGTCAGCCTCCTGCTGTGGCCTACCCGAGCAAGCAGCAAAGCGCGCGGCGAGTACCTTAGAAAGGCGCTGGGCGTTGCTGACGATAACCCGCTCGCGACCAGGGCCGCACGAAACCACCTACAGCATTTCGACGAGCGGTTAGACGATTGGGCCGCCACAACGAAGAACGGAAATTACGTGGATCGCAATATTGGTTCACTCGCCGGAATATCGATGGGGGATGGATCGAAGGTGCTGAGACACTTTGATCCCGCCACGAGCACCTTTACGTTTCAATCCGAAGATTTCAACATTCTTGAACTAGCAAATGAAGTTCAGAAAGTCGCGAAGGCCGCCAAGAAGTTAGACAACAGATAATGTTGCCGCCGAGCACTGCCCCTTTCTCCACACCCACGACGCGCAGTAGTCTGCGGCAGTTCCCAGCCTCAAGCGATTGATAATTTGCAAGCTGGCCGTAGCCGGTGAATCAATCGGCCATGCCTTGGCGCCGCAAGCCCGCTCGTCACCTCCGCTACTGGTCTGGTCCGGTCAGCCGGAATGCCGGCTTCAAGACGGTGATGGTCTTCTGCGTAGGCTGTCAGCACCACAATGGCCGACTGAGCCTCGCCGACCTCCCCGACTGGGACTGGTACGACATCTCGGCGCACCTCAAATGCTCTGCCTGCGGCAAGGTCGGCTGGGTCGATACCCGAATGGATTGGAGCGAGGTGATCGACTTCAACAAGGGCATTGGCTGAACTGTGCGGGTCACGACTGCGGTTCGTCCAACACAACTTTGGAGCGCCGAAGTTCGTCCATGTGCATTTCGAAATATTCCGAAAGCTCAGCGTCCGTCATGCGCTTGATTTGCCATCCGTACCATCGTCTACGACGCCAGTAAGTATCGACCGAGGTGCTATGCACATGCCACTCCCCCCACGTCGCCGCCGGCCGGGCGGAACGCACGACGCCACCAGCGACGCCGACGCCCACAACGTAAACCCAACCTTCGGTAAAATCGAACAAATGCGAATTGAAGAGCGAACTGAAAATGTTCTGCGCGACAACGACCAAGCCAATCCAAGATGCTAGCTCTAGGCCTCGAAATAGCATCAAGTGACAGAACCACATCGCGTAAAGCAATATGCAGCCAACCATCCCCCACTGGATCGCAACGTATAATGTCTGGTTATGAGGGTTGCCAATACGTGCCGCCCATAGGCCCGTTTTCTTTGCAGCGTCTTCGTTGAACAGTCGCCGGGTAGAGCCGGTGCCATTTCCAAAGATTGGCGCTTCTGCGATGAAGTCTAGCGACCTCTGCCACCATGCGAGCCGCAAACCGGTCGACGTCGGAAGGTTCGTATCCCTGTAGCTCAGATACTCCGTCCTAATACCCTCAACGCGTTCGCGCAGATGGGGCGACATAACCCAAACGGCAACGACAATGAGCACTGCGGCTGAAAGGAGCTTAGCCGTCGTTCTCAAACTAAAATGCCGAACAGAAAGCAGAATGATCAGAACCGGGACGCAAACCAGAGCGGTTCGCGAGGTAACCACAAAAACGAGAGTGGCCAGGAAAGCCGTGATAAGCGATGACACCAAAGCGAGGGAAGCAAAGCGTCGCTCATTGAAATAACCAATTGCGATCGGCATAAGCACAAATGCACAGAGAACGAGTACGTGGCTTTGATCGATGTAGTTCTTTATCGGTGCACCCGGCACGTGATCGTAGGGCAATCTCCATTGAGGTTCGAAGTAATCAACCCACGAAAACATCGTGAGCAAAGCGCAAGACAGCACGAATGCTCGGAGCACCCAATGACCGCGATATGATTGGCCAAAGTGATATAGGAGCAGTGGCAGCACCAGAAATTTCAGAACTGGATTTAGCGCCTCGAGCCGCTCCTTCCACGGGCCATCTGCCCAGATCGTTCCGATAATGGCCAAAGTGAAGAACGCGAGAGGCATCCAACTCGCTGGTTCTCTGAGCGAGCGAAGGAACAGCCTACGGTTGATGATCGGGATTAGAACGATCAGCCAAAGGCCCCAAAAGACTGAAACAGCAGTTGTTGACCATGGAAGAGACGCCGCGACTAAGGCTGGATACGCGTCGGCGCAAACAAGCCAGAACCTAGAGCGCGTTAGTCGAACGAAAGTCGACTTTATTCCGCTGCGTGGAGCGGCCTCTACCAGAGCCTCCATTCCGGGGCCCCCCCTTGAAAACAGGGCACGCTGTGGAAGTCGGGACACGCAAGAGCGTTCGCCCCGACCCGGATCGGTGCCCGTTTTTGTTAGTTATGACTGAAATATCTTCGTCGGCTCGCAGCCGGCGCGGCGAATGTGGCCGCGACTCATGAATTGCGCATTGATCTCCCCCCAGCCGACGAATCTTGACCACAACCGAGGCGCGAGATCAATGGAATTATGTCTAAACGTATACCATTGTCTAACCGGCAAATTAGGGCGGCCTGCTTCAGGCGCGATCGATCTTTGGATAGCTCAGCCGTCGATTGAAATTCCCTTCGTCCTTCCGCCGCAGATAGATCAGGTGCTTTGCGATACTGAACGGATCATCGGTTGGACCAAGTGTCCTCCGGAGGTCGCCCCCTCCCTCCAGCGGCTTTCCACTGATGTCGGTCAATATCAGCGTATCGCCTTCGATCACGTAGAAGCCAAAATCGATTTCCCCAGGGTCGCCACCGGATTGCGGGCGAACCTGGTAGACCACCTGCTGCACCGCTGATCGCTGCGGCGGCGGTCTCTTCGCAACGGCCCTGCGCGCTTCAGAGCCGCGAGCCTCCAATTTATCCAGCCAGCTCATTCGATCTCAGTGCAGAACCCCGCTTGCAGACATCTCGACGTGATCGACGTCTTCCCAGGATTTCAGCCAGTGGCGCGCGTCGTGATGGGTGACTGACCAACGATCGGCGAGCGTGGCAATAAGCCGTTCACGCTCCGCAACCTGAGCCTTCAGAACCGGGTCGTAGAGACCGGCAAGCAATCCCAGGCTCATTTGCCCTCCAGCATGTCCTGCACCGCCTGGCACTGGCAGGCGCCAGCGCGGGCCGTCAGGAGATTACGTAGGACACCAACCGGCACGCCCGGCGTATCTTCCTTCAGCTCCGCGGCCTTTGCGTCGATCCACGCATCAAGCTCCGAGCGAAACTCCGCGATTCGCTCGGCGAGGGATTTCTCAGGCGGCTTGGTTTTGAGCAGTGCCATTGGCTTCCTCGATCTTCTTCAATTTGTTGCGCAGTTCGGACACTTCGGTCTGTGCATGGCGCACGGCCCGGTCACGCTCGGTTTCGCGGCGGATAACGGTCTGCTGCAGCGGCCACGGCAGCATTCGAAACATTTCCTGCTCGTCCTTTCGCCAACTGCGCGGAGCATCTGCCGGATAGGCGTTGGAGAAGGCCTTAAGCGCCACGGTCGAGCGGCCGGGCGGCGAGTAGTTCAAAGCCTCATGCGCTGCGTCGATGCTGGCGATCTCTGCCCACAGCGTTTCGGCATCAAGGCCCGCATGCTCATGAATGAAGGCCGCGACCACCCACGGCGCCGCCGGCAAGTGATGCTGGTTCGCCACGCGGCACCAATTCTCAAACCGCGTCATCGGCCGCCCCGCTGAAGTGCGAAATGCGTACGCTTCAGCAACTCGACCGTGCGACGCTTATCCAAAGCCTGCGCCATGTCGGCGCGGTCAATCGGATCATCCGAACCATTGTCGAGCTGCTCGAGGATCTCGACACGTTCCGTCGGCGAACGGCCTCCAAATTCGCGAGCCATCTCCTGCGGCGTGCCTTCCAGGCCGAGATAACCGGCCCGTCGTTTTGATCTCGTGAGAAAGTCGTCCATTTGGTTTACCCCCTCGCCGCTCGCTGGGCGCTCAGCAACTCCATTGCATCCTGGATTGATCCCGTTGAGCTCAGCCTCGCGTTCAACGATCGCAAATCGTTGGCCCCACGCACTGCGCCACGAGGCTGTGCCGCACCGGGCCGCTGGACGGGAGGCAATGGCTGTCGCGATGGCTTCGGCACTGGAGTTGACATCAGCTTGTGATACGCCGCCGCATCGATCAGCGCCTTCTGTGCCCAAACCGGCAGTCTGGATTGCTGAAGTGCGGTGAAGTCTTCATGGGTCGCTCCATGCTCCCGCAGATAACTCGCAACTTGGTCGCCGATCTCGCGGCTCACAGCGCCGTATTTCGCCTCATAAGCCCTGCTGGCCTCGTCGTTATAAGTTCGAACCGCCTGCAACTCTCGCTGACTCTGCGCCTGACGTTCCGCAGCCTGCGCCTGCATCAACTGAGCGGTGTAGGTGTCCAACTGCCGGATCTGTTCGAAGCGCGCCGGATTTTGCTGGGCAATGGCCGAAAGCACCGATCGCGCATGGCCCTCATCGGTGACACCGCGCAGCTCGGGAACCGCCTGGAAAGTCACCTGCCGGGCAACCGCAAGGGCGCCGTCAAGCTGTTGCGAATAGGCCTGTCGAGCCTGCTCGGCCGCCGCCGTCGACTGCTGGACGTGCTCACTAAGTGCCCGGTGCGCCTCAGGATGATCCTGCAGCCACTGCAGTGCCTGTTCCTGCGCGCTGGCAGGCTGTTCCTGTGGTGCCGGCTCAGCCTGCTCCTGAACAGCATCAGGTGTGGCCGACATATCCGGCGCTGGATCGATGCCGAGCTCGCGAAGCAATGCGTCATCAGATTCCACCTGCGCAATGTCAGTCTCAGCCTGGCGCCACTGCGTCAACGCGGCGCTGGCCTCCTCGGGCGTCAGCGCAGTCTTGATTGCATTCGGATCCTCAAGGTCCGTGGCATGCTTTAGCTCGCCCTGAGCCAGCGCATCAGGGTCAAAGAGATCAACCTTGGCCGGTTCGGGCTCTTCGGCCCCCTTATCGGAAAGCTCCTCAGCAGCACCCGCAACGTCCAACTCGGACTCTTGCTGCTTCGGAAGCTCTTTCCAGCCCGACGCCTCGAGCTCAGCAGCACGGCCGAACTTCCGCTCGCTCGTCTCCCCCGCAAATTGGCCCGTCGCTTCGTCGCGCGGAGTATCGATGTCCATCATCAGATGATCCTCAAAATCTTATTCAGGACGATGGTCGGCTGAACGTTGAGATGGCCACCGCCACCAGTGTTGGTTGACGTTGCAGTTCCGGCGTTGATTACAGTGCCGGCAGAGGCCAACGTGCCGACGGTAAAGCCAGCCGCCGAAGAAACACCACCAACTGGGCCGCCACCAGGCGCTGAAAGCGCAGTTGAGGTGACAGATTGCTGCCCGACAAAGGTTGAGGAGGTAACGCTGACGGATTGCCCCGCGGGAACGTTCGATGTGATAGTCGGGATTTGAGACGCTGACAGCACCACATTCTGTCCGCCACCCGTGGCGCCAAGTGAGTTGCCGTCAGGGGACATCGTTGCAGAGGTCAGAACGGTGCCAGTCGGATCTCTCATGGCAACGACACGGCCTTGCAAATTGGGGACGTTGAACGTTGTCGATCCATCACCAGGACCGTAAGTCGTTCCGACCATCGCAAAATAGGTGCTGTAGATCGTCCGGCTGATCGCTTGCCCGGTCGGAATGACGAAGTTGTTGCTCGGAACGGTCAAGCCCGAGAAATCAAGAAGTGCCCCGATCGGCACGACGAACGGAAGCTGATAGAAATCCTTCAGACGGAATGAACTCGTCGAATTCGAAAAGACGACGGTATAGACGCCACCGGCAATGAGCGTTCCGGGCGGGACAGGCGTTGGTACACCGTCAATGACAATCGGAAAGACACCCAGACCATCAACGTTTAACGTTGGATTTTGGCCATTGGTCTTGTCGATGAAGAATGAGATCTCCTTGTTCGACATATCCGCCAATGTATCGAACACCTGGTTCGTAGCCAGGGTGTAGGCCGTGCTCGTTCCATTGGTCTGCAGATTGGTACCCATGTCGTCACGCCATTTGGCGATCGAGGCCATCATGGCGCGAGCAGAGTCGTTCACGGTCGAGGGAGCCTGGCCCTCTGACCAGTTGATGCTGGAGTCAGCGTTAGCATTCGCTCCAGCGGTTTGAGACCAGGTGTAGACTCCGCTCGGCATCAGGCCTGCTCCATCGACTTGGCGACCACCGGATAGGTTCTGACCACCCGATCGCCATCGACGCGCAGCGGAAGCGGCTTCAACCGCCAATGCAAAGCAGGATCGAACGGGCTGGAATCTTCGTTTTCTATCGGCAGCCACTCTCCGCGATCGTCTCGAACCGGCCGAAACGTCAGCGCAAGGATCTCTCCATTGGCAACAAGGGCGTATTGCGTGCCGGGAAGCCCCACGCCGACGGCGAATCCTTCGGCCTCCAGGGCTGCATCCGCCAAGCTTCGGACTAACGTGCTCACAGTCGTTCCCCTGCGGTCTGCAAGGGCGCGCAGCAGATCGGCGCGCGGATATCGAAAGCTGACTTCGGGCATCACAGCACCGGCCCGAGGTAGTTCGCCACCGTGCCAGCGCCGCCGCCGGTCACGACGTACTGCGGAACGCCGGTCACCAGCGCCGCATTCGTCAGCTCAGGTCGGAAAGCCGTGAAAGACCAATCGTAGCCAGGCGGAACGATGATGTCGCCCGCGACGCTGGGCGCATTCATTGCGAGGGACTGGCTGGAATAGCTGCCAATCAGAGTGGCTGCTCCGAAGCCACTCGCGGCGTTGCTGGCGACAGACGCCGGTCGATAGAGCTGATAGTTCGTGGCCATCATTGCCTCCAAATCGATGATGCGCCGGAGGGCTACGAGTGCCGTGGTCGCTGGTGATGCGAATGTGATGCATTCGCCCCACAAATGCATTGACTGCAATTACGAGAAATTCCGCCGATTTACGCACGTCGCGCAACACGGACGGAACACGGACGATTCAAGCCATTGATTTTGTTGAGTGCCGAGCGGATTACGCATCTGTTCCGATCGTTTTTGCCAACCTTGCGCGCAAATCTTCCTCAATCCACGCGAACACCGTTTCAGACTCGAGGCCAGTCGCGCCGGCAGCCTGGATCAGATCCGCCAGGCGCCGCATGCTGCGCATCTCCTGGCTGTCCAGCGGACCGGTGCGCTGATCGATCGAGACCGCGATGTCCTTCGGGATGATGCTGAACAGCACGCGCAGATACGTGCTCGGGTCATCCTGCCTCACACGCGCTAGCGTGTCCTTGCCATGCGTCGTCCAGTCCGCCACAGCGCCCGCCAGACCATCGATGTTGCCTCGCACACGCGCGCGTAATGGTCCGTGTCCCTCATCAGCGCGAATTTGCCACACCTAACTTTATCGCCATTCGCCTGCCACGCCACACCCCACCCCCCTAAGGGGGTGGTGGT
Source organism: Bradyrhizobium sp. ORS 86 (assembly GCF_045571475.1). NCBI lineage: Bacteria > Pseudomonadati > Pseudomonadota > Alphaproteobacteria > Hyphomicrobiales > Nitrobacteraceae > Bradyrhizobium > Bradyrhizobium sp. ORS 86. The sequence continues at coordinate 4,155,259 of NZ_CP120699.1, forward strand.
GTGGCAGGCATTTTGCCGAACCTGCCGAACCTTTGCCGAACCTCTGGTGTGGCAAGTGTGGCACCTATCCCGCGGTGGGAGAGTATTTGGTCTGCAGGGCCTTGGCGCACTCGGCGAGAACCTCGTCCAGAACCTCTTCTGGCGGACGCTGATCGGCCTGAGGGACATGCTGCTTGATCACGTCCACGAGCTTGAGCACGATCTCTCCGTCCATCCTGGATGGCAGAGGGCCAGGGTCCCATGTCAGGAGCTTGGGCGGCGCTGGCGGGGCTTCCCGCACTCCTAAGCGTTCCTCGAGCTCGATGATCCTCTTGCGGAGCGCGGAGTTGTCGCTGGCATTGATGACGTTGCCGGCATCATCATGGATCGGCGAAATGATTTCCCGCTCTGGCCGAACGCCGACCAGCTCAATTCGGTTGATGGGATTTTCGGCCTGCCAGCTAATTTGGATGTTGCGGTCTTCCACAGCCTCCGGCAGTCGATCGCCGTACCGCTTGGGATGCAGCTTGGCCATCAGAAACTTGAGCGTATCGACCTTCAGCCGGGATCGGTTGATCCACTCGTGGTTGGCTTTCGGCTCGCCCTTCTTGTCCTTGATGGTGTCATTGCTGTCGTCCCAGGCAATCTCGAGGATTTCTTCGGCGTACCAGTCCATGAGAGCCTCGCGCGCGGCCTGGTACTGAGTTTGCCGGCCGGTGTCCTTCTCGATCCAGCGCAGGAAGGTTTGGCGGCTTGGCATCGAGGGATCCTCGCAAATCTTGCGAAGCCCCTGCCCGTTCGCCATACGGTCGCAAATCTCGGTGAAAATCTCATCCGTGAATTCGCTCGGCCGCCTGGCCTTTGGGTCTGGCGGGATGATTTCGAGTTCTTCATTCGACATCGGTCACCTGCACATATTTTCGCGGCATGCGCTTTTCGTCCAATTCCTTAACCACGGTCAGATTGCCGGCGGTGATCCAAATCTTGATCAGTCCGGCGACCTTGGCCTTGTCCGCCTTGTTCCCGTGAAGGTCGAGGCCGAGCACCTTGGCGATTGGCCAGCCTACCCAGTCCTTCGCCTGCGGATCTTCGCGCCAGCGGCCAGCCCGGATGGATTGAGCCGCAGCTTCGAAGTCGGCGCCGGAAATGCCGTCGAGTGGATCGGGCCATTTCCAAGAGGTGACGACGCCGACGCTGTCACCCTCGGGGGCGATAGTGCTGCCATTCTCTAGCGAGACGGACACGATGCGATACCAGTCCTTGCCTTCAGGCGGCGGGGCAAGATTCGGCTTTCCGTTCTCGATGTTGAAATACTCTCGGTAGTTGGCAACGCCGGCCTTGGCGCCATCATCCTTCGTCATCTTGTTCAGGACCTGAGCCGATCTGACCGCATTGAGCAATGCAACAGCGCCGCGGCCATCTTCCACTGTGGCCTCGGCGCCACCGGTTTTGCGGGTGTGGTGGATCAGCTCAATTGCCGTGTTGGTCTGGTCGGCGATCGCCGTCCACTTCTTCGCGACGAGCTCCATTGCCATCGTGTCGTTTTCCGTCACGCGGTGACAGGAAACGAAGGGATCAATAATCAGCACGTCGATTTCGTTGTCGAGTATCGTATCGACGAGCGATTTGACCAGCGGCCCCGCAATGGACGCGCCGGTCTTCGGATTCTGTTTGGCGATGACGATTTCCTGCTCTCTACCGCTATCGACGAACAACCACCCTTCCAATTCGTCGGAAGTGACGCCGTAGTGCAGGCAGATCGCAGCAATGCGCCGCTCGGTTTCCTCTCGGGGATCTTCCCCGTTCCAGTACCAGACACGGCAGCGCTTGCGCGGTGCGATCCCGAGCAAGGACCGGCCGGTCGCCATTGCAATGGCCTCCACAAGCGCGAGTGCGGATTTGCCGGTTGCGCCGGCCGCAAACTTCGCTGACGCAAACTTGCGGATTAGATGCTTCCCATACACAAACTCGCGCGGCGGAATGCTCTTGGGATCACGCCATACGTAAGGCGTGGCCCTCAGTTCTTTCGGCTTGGGCGGGATCATTGCCGGCGTAGACGCTGGATGCTCGATCCACCATTGGCGAATGGTCTCTGGGTCGGTGCTGGCCTTGGCGATCTCTACCAATGGTTTGCCGGTGCTCGGGTCGGCTGGCAGCACGGCATAGCCGTTCGCCGCGGCATTCAGCGCTGTGTAGAGCGGGGAAACTGCCCTCATGCCGCCCCCTTCGTCTCAGGAAACGGCATGCAATAGGTGATGGGCAGCTCACGAGTGAATTCATCAGCGCCGCGCACAAGCTCAATGCGGCGCCGCCAGGCTTCCTGTTGATGCGGCAAGGTCTCAATGAGCAGAGCATTTTTCCGATCGCGGACCGCAACCGTTGCGGCTACACGGTAAGGAAACGGATCTGGACCGCTGGTAATCATCACGCCGTGGTCAGCCGCCCTAATAGCCGCGTCCAGGGATTCCGCCGGGAAGGCTTTCGGTCCCCATGCGAAATGCATGTCATCGCCGATCGAGATGATCCAGGGTGAGCGCGGCAGCTCAAAGGCTCCGCAGCCCTGTGGTGCAATCAGGAGCGAGCAGGCAAAGCGCGCCGTGGCATCGAATAGGGGAAAAAGATGGGATCGGCGAATGTTACGATCCCGTTCGATTGCCTCTCGCGCTTTCACCGGGTCAACGAGCTGCGGCTCGGTTTCCGGCAACAGGACAGTGTACGCTTCTTCAGTTTCAAATGAGATAGCCATTAGAGCCCCATCAATTCGGGATACACGAGCTCCAAGGCGCCTAGCTCCTCGAGCTTGGCGTCAACCTGCGCTGACGTGATCCTGTCGTTCTTGAGCTGAAGTCCGATCACTCGGGCCTCGCTGGCGAGCCATTGCGCACGGCTGCACATGAACCGCAGGCCGGCAAGCTGGAGCTGTTTCCGGATGGCGGGGTCGGAGACCATGAGGCGAGCGCTATTCATGGCCACCTGCCTTCGCCGCGATCTCGGCGGCGAGTTTCAGGGGGACCACAACAAGCGGCTCCTTGCGATCGGCGCGGACGATCAACAGATCCCGCGCCTCCAGCCAGCCGTACAACTGGTTGAAGCCGTTGGCACGAACCTTCACCTCAGCAACGCGATCAATGCCCAGAACCGGGATCGTCACGTCGCCCAGATAGGAACCACCTGCAGCGCCGCTCAGCGGCACGCGTTCGGCGGCGAAGCCGCGGTCCTGGAGGTAGCGGACAATCGCCCTTTCGGCGCGGTTGCCCTTGTCCCGTGATGCACGACCGCTCATGCCACCTCTCCATACAGAAGAGGCGCGACGATCGACGCCATCGCCATGCTGATCGCGCAACGGCGCGTCAATCGGGATGCTTGAAGTTTCCGAAGCGGAGCGTTAGATTCCGAACCGATCGAGCCTGGAAGCAGATCAGAGTTCGGAACGCCCCGCCCCGCCAGCGCGGGGCTTTCCATTTGGAGCAGGGGCATCAGGCCGTCACCTCGCCGGCTGCGCGCTTATGGTAGCCTTCACGGATCTTGCTCTTCAGCCCGACCCAGCGGCCACCCTGCTTGAACACGCCGTAGAGCTCGCCCTTTTCGGCGAGGTAAAAGGCGCGCCTCTCATCGAGACCGGTAAACCGGCTGATCGATTTCATCCCTTCCAGGAGATCGTCTGCGATGCTGTCCATCTATTTCCTCATGATTGCACCTAATACGCATTACGCACTTATTCGAACCAAAAAAGGGGAACGGCCCTATTTCAGCTTTCCCAAGTAAGTCTCCAGGCGAATGGCCATGACCATGCTGTTGGGCTTGCGGTGATGAAGGAAGTAAACCTTCTGGCTCCCCCGAGGATCAACTGGAGTTTGAGCTATACCGCATCTGTACTCGCGGTCTCCCTTCGCGTCCCAGCTCTCGCAGACCAACATCGTGTCTCCATCCCCTCCGATGGCCGACGCAAAGATCTTTGTGTTTGAGTCAAGCGACGAGCGGAGAGATGCAGAAATCTTTTCTAATTCGCCAATGGCAATCTGGTGCTCAGCAAAGGGCCGAATGAGGCAGGCGATGATGGCCTCTCCGCGCGAGAACCGGCGGTGCGTACCCGTGCCCGCCCGGTGAGTCGCACGCTCAGCTTTGATCACGCCGGCGTCCGCCCAAAGCTGAATAGACCGGCGTTTTGCGCCGGTGATTTCGACCAAGTCCCCGAGTGAGTAGCTGTCCATGACCATGCCAAGTACGTAATGCGTATTTTGTCCTTTACAAGGGGTGCGAGATTATGGCAAGTACTTTCACCGGCTACCGGGCATTTCATGGGGACTAACATGGCAAAGGTTCGCAAGCGGAAACTTCACTCCGGACTGATCCGCTTCCAGGCGGGCTATGTCGATGGTGCCGGCCAGCGCCGTTTCAAGATGTTCGAGAAGAAATCCGATGCCGAGGCGTGGCTGGTTGAGGTCAGACACGATGTGGCCCGCGGCACTCATACGCCTGGCAGCCTATCTCCGACCGTGAAGGATGCTGCGGCCCTTTGGATCAAGCGCTGCAAGGAAAAGCGCCTCGAACCCATGACGGTGAAGGGATATGAGGAGCACGTCGAGCTGCACATTGTGCCCTTCATTGGGGCCAAAAAGCTCTCAGAGATTACCGTCCCGGCCGTCAATGCTTTCGCTGACCAACTCCGCGAAAAGGGCCGTTCGGCGGAAATGATCAAGCGAGTGGTGCGCTCCCTCGGAAGTATCTTCAAAGAGGCTCGGCGGCGGGGGCTAGCCAACACCTCACCAACCACCGGTCTTGAACTGGACTTGCCCGACCGTGAGGATCCGCGACCGGTTATTCCGACCAAGGCAGAGCTACAGGCCATCATCAACGCTGCAACCGGTCGGTGGCGTCCCGTTATGCTTGTCGCGATCTTCTGCGGGCTCCGGGCAAGTGAGTTGCGAGGCCTTCGGTGGGCAGACATCGATTTTGAGACCAAACAGCTTAACCTCAGCCAACGTGCCGATGCTTCGCATCGGATCGGCAAGCTGAAATCGAAAGCTGCCTACCGATCGATCCCCTGCCCTCCGATCGTCATCAACGCGCTCCGCGAGTGGAAGTTGGTTTGTCCCAAGCTTGATACCGGCAAAAAGGACGCTAATGGCAAACCGGTGGAAATTCTCGAACTGGCCTTCCCAAATGGTCTCGGCAAGGTCGAAAGCCATTCCAATCTGCTTGAACGGGGGCTTGAGCCCATCCTGCTCGCGGCGGGCTTGGCGGAAAGCCGGCCAGTCCTGGACAAGGCCGGCACCGCCGTCCTCGACAAGGCTGGAGAGCCCAAGGTGGTAATGGTTGGAAAGTACGGAATGCACTCGCTGCGCCACGCCTGCGCTTCGCTGTGGATCGAGAACGGTCACAATCCGAAGCAGATCCAGCGCCTCATGGGCCACAGCTCGATCAAGGTCACCTTCGACGTTTACGGCCACCTCTTCGCCGATGCCGAGGCAGACCAGCGAGCGGCTGAAACACTCCAAAATCGACTGCTGGGAAGCTGACAGCAACGCCAGCGCAACATGGGGGAGCTAAACCATTGATTAATTTGAAAATCCAAAAGGTTTCTACTCCGCGGGTTGCAGGTTCGAATCCTGCCGGGATCGCCACTTGTTTCAGCCTATTCGTCGCTATGAACAGCGCGGCGCGGATCGACAAGATCGGGTCGTCATGGGCGCCGGATCGCGCGTGGGAGGTAACGCGACCGTTCTCGGAGACCTTGCCCGCAAAGTCCCGCAGCTTTGAAGAGATGAAAACATCAAGCAGCGAGGCCGTATGATTACGGTGTACTCGAACCTGGGCCATACTCCCGCCGACACATAGTCACTGGGATTGCGGGACCAGATAGGACAGGCGCCGCCGGGACACTGTATTTCGAGCCCGGCGGCGTAATTCTTTTCGCTGGTCGGTCTCGCGCGAATTGCCCCTCCAGGGTCCTTCGAGTTCGACCAGCCACTTTGGCTTACAGGACCTAGTAGCCATACCCTGGCACTGCATAGCCGCCGCAGTTGTAGTATGCCCCGTATCCGGGCTCAGGGCAGCTCCGATACCCGTAGTACCCGTAGTCCGGCCCGGGATAATATGCAGGTGCATACCCATCGTAGTAACCGTAGCCAGGCTCCCAGGCATAAGCGGACGAAGCGAGACCACCGATCACGGCTCCGGTGATGAGTCCGCCAGCGAAAGCGGGACCAAATCCGCGGTGCCAACCACCTCCCGCGAACCCACCATGAAAACCGCCTCCATGAAAGCCGAACCCGCCGCGCGCAGAAGCCACCGTCGGCGCCCCGCCTACGGCTGCGATAGCAATCAGGGACAGAAGAACCTTTCTGAACATCGAAGCCCTCCCTGGGCTCAGGGAACACTTGAAGAGAAACGCGACATCATCCGTTCGGTTGCTCGCAATGTATTCGGCGGATCAGCATTACTGCGATTGGCAGCGAGCAAAGCCCGTCACCCGGCAAAAGCGGGGCCTGGGCAGAACCGGCAATATTGCGGCGTAGGGCTCTCTTAACCACGAATGGCGGACGCACCCGAGGTGGCGGACCGATGCTCTCCCATCGGCGTTGTGCCGTGCCATGCGTATCCCGGGTCATTCGATCGTCGTTGCCGCGTGTGGCGCAGCGGTCTTTGCTGCGCCGATCGGAACCGCCGCTGCCCAGCAAATGCAGGAGGTCCAGGCCGGAACGCTACAGTGTCGTGGTGGCCCCGATACCGGGTTCGTTCTGGGCTCGGTGACCAATCTCAATTGCCTCCTGCAAGTCGACAGCGCGCCCGACAACCACTATGTCGCGGCCATTCAGAACTTCGAAGTCTTCATCGGTGAAAGCGATGTCGCGCTGGCCTGGAGGGTGATGGCGCCGGCGCCATGGCTTGGGGTCGACGACCTCGTCGGCACATACGCCCGGGCAGATGACGCCGGGGTCAATGTTCTGGTCGGCGGCTCGAACGCGACGATCACGTTGCGTCCGTTGACGGAGCGAAATGACACCGCCGCACCTCAAATAGACATCCAGAACTTGGTGATCCGACCGATGGATCGCTGACTGGTTGCGGCGCGGATCGCCTTCCCGGCCCTGTGGCTGGATCAACGACGAGGCGAGGCTTACGCCCCAGCTTCGCTGCGATGATCGCCAAGCCAACCGGCCGTCTGTTCTACATTCCGTGGCCCTGAAACACCTTCTGGCAGCTCCTGCTCAGCCGCGCTCGGTGTTGCTGCAGGCACTGCTGAACGGCGTTGTCGTCGGCCAGATCCTTGCGGCAAAATCGCTGCGCGTCTCGCCTGCACGCCTGCTGCTCCTGAGGCGAGCCCATGTGTCCTTGAGCCCAGGACGATGATGTCCCGATCAGCAACGCAACGGCGGCGAGCATTAGCTGGCGCATCGATCTTCTCCCTCGGTCCGTGACACATTTGCGAACGCGGGATAAGGCGCCAACCTGGCGCACGGTTCCTTCGGCTGGCGCGGAATCGAGCCGCCCGGGCCGGCGCAGGCTGTCGTGCGTAGGCTGCCGGTCCACTCGGCCCGGGGCCTGCGGCTTGGTCCAAACCAGAACAACAACGCGGGCTACCGAACGGCCTGGGAGCTACTACCGCCCTGATGTGTGGTGCGCCACGGACCGCGAATGGTTACGAAAATCGGACGAATGATCAAGCGTTTGCCGACGCACATCGCCGACATCAGGGAGAACCCGCGATGGTTGCCGATGTTTGCGCTTGGACGCGTGATGCTGTTTCGCAATCTCGCCTGGCGCCTGACCGGCCCGCCTCGTCAACTGAACGTCACGACCACGACCACCCTCTTTCCTGAAGTTGACGCCGACGACGTGACCGTCCGGCTGCGCAAAGATGGATTGTTTCAGGGCCTCAAGCTTCCTGCGGTCATCCGGTCTGACATCGTACTGTTCGCCCGGAGCACGCCGTGTTTCGGCAATTTCGACCGTAAGCTCGAACTGTTGGCGCAGGACCACCGTGCAGCCGAATTCGCGACCGGGAAAGCCATTCCAACCGGTCATTTCTTCGAACGCGTGCTCCAGTGTGAGGCGGCTCGTGGCGTGCAGCAGGATCCGCTCTGCTGCAGATCGCTCAGAACTATCTGGGTGGCGAGGCTCGCGTCACCGCAACACGATTGTGGTGGAGCTCCCCGAGCGAGAGGGCCAGCGATTACGATCTTCATCTGGCATCTCAGAACAGGTTTCACTTCGATCTCGATGACTGGAGGATGGTCAAATACTTCTTCTACATCGAAGCCGTCGATCAAGATGCCGGGCCGCACCGCTACGTCCTGGGCAGTCACCGCCGCCGCATTCTTCGACATCAATTCACACTGCTGGTCGGTCAGCCGGCGGAGGAAATCGAGCGGATCTACGGGCCGGACGCGATCGTCACGTTGACCGGAGCCGAAGGTTTCGGATTCGCGGAAGATACTTTTGGCTTCCACACGGGCACGCTGGCCAAGAGCGTGCCGCGGCCGGTTCTCGACGTCGGCTTCGGTGTCAGTGAAAAACTGCACCGCCGTTTTCACGGCGAGCCGGTGGTTCACTAAAAGCGCGATGAGATTGAGTTGAATCGTCATCGCGCCTTGGCTCCCTGTTTTCACACCTTTGCGGATCACGCCTTGGCATTCGGGCGGCGACACCAGGCCAGGTGCATACAACGCCGCGCCGGTAATCAGGCCCGCCCGCTGATCACAGGAAGTTGTAGTGCGGTTTCGCGCCGTTTAACATGTCGTCATGGCGGGCCGGATCGTGCTGGCGTGATGAAACTGCTGACCGAATACATTGAACACGCGCTGCAGTTCGAGCGGCTTGCGGCGGAAGAGCGCGACGCACACCTCAAGGCACAATTCATCGAACAGGCGAAGGAGTACCGCAAACTGGCAGCGGAGCGCGCAAAGCGCTACGGCCTGCCGCCGCCCAGCCCTCCGCGCGCGACCGAACCTTGAGCGGTTGCCGTGATCATCCCCCTCGCCCCACCATCGACGAGGCCCGGTCCAGCCATTGCCGCGTCGCCTCGTCACTCCAGCCGGGGACCGCGAAACGCGTCGTCGGGGTTACGGCCGCGGGCGGACGCGTCGCCGCGGGTTGGCGGGCGCGAGTGTGACGCACCGGTGCGGCGCTCGCAGAACCGCACAGGGTGAGCAACAGACCAAGAGCCAGAACAAGACGCATCGCATTTGCTCCTGACGCCCCCCGACGATGACGCCCCGAGATTATCACCCCCCACCGCCGCTCATCGGCCGATGCACCGTCCCTCAAAACACGCCGCCTTCCTTCAAGCCCGCTCGCTGTCAGATATCGGGGTCGATTTAGGCCCGTATAAAGGAAGCATCGTGTAGAGCCCCTGGGTGCGCCGCCACCCGAGCGCGCGGCAGGCGGCCAGGCTGCCGTGCGGCGCGTGAGTCCCCACAAGAGGCAGTCATGCGGAACCTGAACACCGTTCTGAGCAAGCTGAACGATCGACTGCTGCGGCTGGAGGGCGAGCTATTCGTCCTGCGATCCATTGCAAGAGCCGCGCTGACGGCCGGAGATGAATCCGCTGCGCGTACCCGCAAGCTGCTGGAAGGCGCCAAGCTGGCGCTGGCCGATGAAGCCGAACGGCCACTCGATAGCGCGACGACCAAGTACGTGGCAGCCGCCACTGCCATGGTCGAGGAGTTGCTCGAACATCCCCGCGAGGCCGCGCCCCTGTTCAGGGTGATCGATGGCGGCAAGCGGGATGACTAGCCTGCGCGAGATCACGAAGTCGGCATCGGTTCTGCGCGGCGAAACGATGAAAAATTTACCGGGTCTTAAGCGGCGCATCACACTTTTCAGAAAGGACAATCCTTTCGTTGTGAGCAGCCCAAATTATGCCGGTCGTTTTGGAAGTGCGAGACAGCTTCAACCAGTTGCTTCCCAATTATGGCTTTACCCTCGACCCAGGTGAACTCGATGACTACACGGACCTGGCAAGGATCATTCTCCAGACCGTGCGCGATGGCGACTGGCGAGCCCACAAGGTCCAATTTTCGATCGGTGGTCGGCCGGTTGGGACTGCGACCTACCAATCCGGCGAAGCCGCGTAAGCCTCACGGAGCGACCTGAAGGTCACCTCGAGAGCCATCTTGAAGGTCTATGGTGCGCGCCGAAGCGCTGCATCATACGCCTCGATCGTCGCCTTCGCCCTGATCGCAATGTCTGCGGCCGTCATGCCCGGCTTGTAGAGACTGCTTCCGAGACCGAAGGCGCGGATACCGGCCTTCACGTAGTCGGCAAAATTCTGGTCGGAGACGCCGCCGACCGCGGCGATCACCAGGTTCGATGGCAGCACCGCGCGGATCGCCGTGATGCCGGCGGCCCCGAGCACGCTCGCTGGAAAGAATTTCAAGCTCGACGCACCCGCTCTTGCTGCCAGCAGCGCCTCGGTCGGCGAGAACACGCCGGGCATGGTGACCATTGCGTGCTTGCCGGCGCGCGCCAGCACCTCGACATCGACGTTCGGAGACACCAGCAGCCGGCCGCCGACATCATGGAGACGATCGACCTCGGCGGCCGTCAATACGGTGCCCGCGCCGATCAGGACACCGGCCGGCGCCCGCTTCACGGCGGTCTCGATCGAGCGGAACGGCTCCGGCGAATTCAACGGGATCTCGATCGCCGTCATGCCGGCTTCGATCAACGCGCTCACGATACCATCGGTCTCGTCCGGCTTGATGCCGCGCAGGATCGCGACCAGCGGTCGTTTCATCGGCGGAAACGGGATACTCATTGCATTGTCCTTCAGGTCTTCCACATGGCCGCAGCAGCCCTGGACAGACCGCGACGAACCGCCTCTTCCGCATCGACCAAACGAAGCGGAATCGAAAGTTTTTCGAGCGCCGATTGATAGAGCCGCTGCAGGCGCCCCGACGCGATCAGCGTCACCGGCGTTTCCGGCCGACGCTTGGCGAGCCCGGCCGCCAGCTCGAGGCCGATCAATGTCCCCGAGATCGTCTCGCGCGCCGCCGAGGCGCTGCCGCCGAACAGAAGCTGGCGCGATCGCACCCGGAACAGCAGATTGGCCGCGAGCGCCGGCGCGTTGAAGGCGTCGGCCACCGCCGTCCCGAACGCATCGCCGTCCACAGCCTCGTCGGCGCCGTTGACGGCGTGCGACAGGATCGTCTCGCGCGCCACCGCGCCGAACAACTCTCCGGTCATGAATGTCGCGAAGCGTTCGACGGTCCCGCCGCGCACATGGACCCATTTGGAATGGGTTCCGGGCATGCACACGATCTCCTCGCCGGCCGCGTCGCAGCCGAGCGCACCGAGCAGTTGGGTCTCCTCGCCGCGCATCACGTCCGGCGCCGCAGCATCGCGCTGCGCGATCCCCGGCAGGATGCGGATGTCGCGCGCCTGCCCGCCGACCACGACAGCGCGATCGAGGACATCGGAAAGATGCGCGGGCGTATCGATGTAGCCGGCCTCGACCCAGCCCTGCCGCGCGCCGGCCATGCCGCAGATCACGACCGGCAGACCGGCCGCCGCGCCAACCGCATCGAGATGCGATTGCAGCACCGACGCAAAGCCTGGCTTCGCCGCGGCCAACATGCCCTGCTCGCTGCGGCGCTCGTCCAGGACATGGCCGGAGCGATCCATCAGCCACAGCCGGAAACTGCTGGTGCCCCAATCGACGGCGACATATGCGGCACGATTCATTTCAGCGCAATTCCGAAGGTTTGCCGGGACGGATTCGAGGGCGATGGTTAGCACGAAGGTACGTGGCGCGAGAGTCCTGCGCTCGGCCTCGACGGGCAACTCACATTTGCTTCACACGATTTGACCAATGTCCAGCCCTCGTGGCAAAAATATTTCGGTTTATCGGAAAGACAATCCGGTGTATGAAGAGCCCGTCTCACCCGCTTGAGGGGCGCTTCGCGATCGTCACGAGTGCTGGGTCGAGATGCGGTGGACGCCGAGCGTGTGACTGACGAGCGCATGCAAGGTGGACGGCGAAGTCGTGCAGGCCTGACGCCCTAGTGGCAGGTGTCCTGTTGCAAGACGCAATTGCGTCTTGCAACAGCGGTGACAACCAAGCCCAGTCTCGCCGGGGCGAGCACGTATAAGCCGTAACCCATCGCGCAGGGAAAGCCGGGATTGCTCCGGTTACACCTGTGGTCCTACCCCCGAGCTTTCTACCATTGCTCGGGGCCCATGGGTGCGATCGGCACCCGGCTTTCCCTGCGCCCTCGGTCCAAGAGAGGGCGAAACGAAGTGCAAAACTCGGGCGAGACGCGCCGCGGGAACGTAGCAGCTTGCCGCTGTCTGACATGTGAATCGGATCGCCGCGGCGCGCTCAACTACCGTGCGCCCCTTAGCGTACAGGACGTTGTGCAGGTGGTGACATTGCCATGGTCACATTTGATGCAGGCGTTGACGCACTGCTCCATGACCTTGGGATTGTACTGGCTGTAGAGATTGGCCGCGCAGGCGTTGGTCGATCCTGTGACCTCCGGATCAGACCAGCAACCGGACAGGCAAAGTGCTGCGGCACCCACAATGGCGACCTTGAGCATAAGGCCTCCTGCCACGTTCCATGCGGTAACCTTTACCGGTTAGGTTAAATTCCGGTTTCAATTGCGGCCTTATCCGGAAGCAGTATTGCTTATCCACCGGACAAATCCCCAAGGTCCGGGGCCCACACCGGCAAAGCCGTCAGGTGCTTTCGCTTGACGGCTTTGTTGTCCGGCAATGCGAGGATAGCAACAGGATGGCTCGAAAGCCGCGCTGGTCATTCAAGGAAGACCGCCGCCTCATGGAATTGGCGCGCGCCTCCAAGTCGCTCGAGGAGGTCGCCAAAGTCACCGGGCGTTCACCGGAGCGAATCAAAAAGATGGCGATGCGGCTCGGGCTATCGATCAAGCCGCGAGCCGCCAAGAAGTAGCCGCGATGATGCGTTGCCTGCCCGGCGGACCGCTTACAGTCCAGGAGGGGGCAATTTAGAGTCCCGGAGGGGGGCAATCCTCCTTCGCCCGCACCTGCAACGCCTTATTTCCGGCCTGGGCCGTGCGCGTGCAACTGGTGAACACGAAGGCGACCCGGCTGCATTGCCAGTGCGGTCCGAGCGCCGCCGTGGAGACCGGTTCGGGTGACGGCAGGCCGGACGACACCAGCGCCGCCAAAGCAGTACATGTTACGACCGCGGCGGCCAGCACCGCGCCCTTTCGGGACCACAGCATAGAGATCATCGCTTTGGTTCCTGTCGATCCCGGGCATCTTGAACTGGTGCACCCGACTCCCCTGTGATCGGGATCACAATCCAGGCCGGCTATTTCGGGTTAGTCCGGCCGTACCAGTTGGGGTGGATACTGCACTGCCGCAAGAAGCGTCAGCGCGCCGGCTCGATCACATTGCAGTTGGTCCGGCCGGCCATCACGCAGTCCTGTATCTTGCTCGCCGACGTCAGGGCATGGGCGAGCCAGAGCCCGACGGCGAGCATCACGGCCGCCACCAGCAATCCCACCAGCGCACCGCGGCGGCCGCCACCGTCGTCCGGATCACCCATGATTGCTTCGGTTCCAGGTCATGCCAGGCACATCATGACGGCTTTGCCCGCTAGCGTGCGATCAAATCTGCAACACTCGCACAGCTAAAATTCACGCACTGGGTGTCGACGCCGCAATTCCGTTGCGCGCAGCAGCACCTTGCGAAAAACTGCATCCTCGATGGAGCGCGTGTACGGGGCGTTCCAATGAGCGAGCCGGAAACCACCTACGACTTTTATCGCTACAGGCAATTGCTGTCTGAGGCCGTCGACGAAACCAGCCGGCTGCGGCTGATCGAGTTGCTGATCAGGGAAAAGGCTCGTGACAGGCTGGAGGCCCAGCGCATGTCGGACCGGGTCGCGATGACCGCCGAAACGGTCGCCAAGGTTCTGGGCACCAGCGGTCGCCGCGGGCATGTCGAGCGGGATTAGCAGTTTCGGCGCAGCGTGGTGACCAATCACTCACCGGTGCCGATCGTTTGCCTGACGCCTGCATGAGGATGGTCGTTTCGGAACGCTGATTGCCATTGTTTTCGGCTCAGTTGCTGCCCGCTCATATCTCCCCTGCTTTGCCGCCCTCCTTCGACGCTGGCATTTTCGCTGGCGTTCACTTATTGAGGCGCCGGACTGAATCCCCCAAATCCATCACCGAACAGAAAGCAGCAAGGCTTCCTCTATGAGTGGCTTCAAGGAACCGGGTTTTGCCGACCGCCAGAAAGCGGCCCAGCAGGCGCGGCAGAACATCCTCGAAAAATTTCGCACCCGGCCGGGGCCCGACGATCCGGCCGTGAAGGCGCGAGCCGAGGAGCGTGCGGCGATCGCCGAACGCCGCGCCAAGGTCAAGGAAGCCCGCGAAGCCGAGAAGGCCGAACAGAAGCGCCGCGAGGAAGAGGCCGCCGCAGCCGAAGCCGCTCGGATCGCGCGGGAAAAGGAAGAGGAAGCCGCCCGGCAGGAAGCTCTCCTCGCCGAACAAAAGGCCAAGCGCGACGCCCGCTACGCTGCGCGCAAGGAACGCGGCAAGAAGAAGCGGTAGCGCGCAACAGGCCCGCCTCTGGTGGCGGGCCTGACCACGATGGTGTGACGGCAGCGATCAGTTCTTCTTCATGCCGTCGTCTTTCTTCATCATCCCGCCTTCCTTCTTCATGGCGTCGTCCTTCTTCATCATGCCGCCTTCCTTCTTCATGTGATCCTTGGACATCGTGTCCTCTTTCTTCATCGCGTCGTCCTTGCCCATCTTGTCCTGAGCGAACGCGGCAGGCGCGAGCGCGAGGCTGAGCGAGAGGATCGCGGCCGAGAGGCCGATGCAGGTCTTGGTGGTCATGATGGTCATCCCTTGTGTGAAGCGACTGTGAAAGCGACGACTGCCGCTCCCTGCTCGACGCACCCGGGCCACCAAACGTTACCCCGATAACAAACTCTTGAACCGAGGTGCCGCTCCGATGTGCATCACCCGCGCAGGTTGAACCGTACCGCTGCGTCGTCGCGCCGCACTGTGCACCGCAACAAATGTGAGCGCTTGCCGCCCCGCATGCGGTCGCATTATCAGGACGCCTCGAACTATCAGACTAGAGAAGATTCGCCCGAAGACCGGCTATGGTGCCTTGCCAGCCAGTCAAGAAGCTCACCTGGGGGAGACACCATGCTCACACGCCGTCACGTCCTTGCATCCGCCCTCGCTGCTCCGGCCATCCTGCGGATGGGCATGGGGACCGCGCATGCTGCGACCACGCTGAAGATCTCGCACCAGTTTCCGGGCGGCACCATCGACAAGGGCGACTTCCGCGACCGGCTGTGCCGGATGTTCGCGGCGGAGGTGGCGAAGCGTTCAGGCGGCGAGATCGCGGCCGAGGTTTATCCGAACTCGTCGTTGATCAAGACCAACGCGCAGTTCTCGGCGATGCGCAAGGGGGCACTGGATATCAGCCTCTATCCGATGCCCTATGCGGGCGGCGAGCTGCCGGAGACCAATATCGGCCTAATGCCTGGACTGGTCACGACCTACGACCAGGGGCTGCGCTGGAAGAAGGAGCCGGTCGGCAAGGCATTGACCGACTTCCTCGCCGACAAGGGCATCCTGCTGCTAACGTGGGTCTGGCAGGCCGGCGGCGTAGCCAGCCGCTCGAAGCCAATCGTGGCGCCGGAAGACGCCAAGGGCATGAAGGTGCGCGGCGGTTCGCGCGAGATGGACATGGTGCTGCAGACCGCCGGTGCCGCCGTGCTGTCGGTGCCCTCCAACGAAATCTACGCGGCGATGCAGACCGGCGCCTGCGATGCCGGCATCACCTCCTCCACAAGCCTGATCTCGTTCCGCCTCGAAGAGGTCGCGAAATCGCTGACCTCGGGCGCCGGCGCCTCCTACTGGTTCATGCTGGAGCCGCTGATGATGTCGAAGGCGATCTTCGACAAGCTGCCGAAGAACCAGCAGGACATCATCCTCGCCGTCGGCGCGGAGCTCGAAGCCTTCGGCCGCAAGGGCGCGCAGGACGACGACGCCGAGGTCGCCAAGGTCTATGAGAAGGCCGGCGCCAAGGTCAGCGCACTCGATGCGGCCACCGTTGGCAAGTGGCGCGACATCGCGCGCGATACCGCCTGGAAGGATTACGGAGCCAAGACGGCGACGGCAGCCAACCTCCTGAAGCTCGCAAGCGACGTCGCCGCATGATGCATGGTCCGATCGCGGATCAACCGGAAGCCGCGCAAATCGCCACAGGCACCTCGCCGATGGCTTTTCTCGAGCGTGCGCTTGGTATCTGCAACAACATCATCGTGGTGTTCGCCGCGATCGCCCTGATCGCGGCCTGCGTCATCCTGAGCTACAGCGTGCTCGGGCGTGCGCTCTTCCACATGGCCAACTACTGGCAGGACGAGGCCGCGGTGTTCCTCCTGGTCGGCGCTACCTTCATGACCTCGGCCTATGTGCAGAGCCAGCGCGGCCACGTCAGCATCGAGGCGTTTGTCGGCCTGCTCTCGAAGCGAGCGAACAGCGTCCGGCTCTGGCTGGTGGATCTCGCAAGTTTCGCGTTCTGCACCTTCTTCGCCTGGAAGTCCTGGACCCTGGCGCACGAGGCCTATGTCGACGGCCAGGTGTCGAACTCGATGTGGTCGCCGCCGCTCGCGATCCCCTATGGGCTGATGGCGCTGGGCATGACGTTGCTCTGCGTGCAGCTTCTGCTCCAGATCCTGATTCCGCTGACCGGTGGCGGCCGTCGATGACCGTATTTGGAATTGGCATCTCCTACGGGCTTGCCACCCTGTTTGCGATGTTCTCGGGCATGCCCATCGCCTTCGCATTGGGCGCCGTTGCCGTCGTGTTCATGGCGGTCTACATGCCGGCGGCCTCGCTCGATACCGTGACGCAGAATGTCTACGAGGAAATGGCCTCGATCACGTTGCTGTCGATCCCGCTGTTCATCCTGAAGGGCGCGGCGATCGGCAAATCCCGCGCCGGCCAGGACCTCTACTCGGCACTGCATGCCTGGCTGCATCGCATCCCTGGCGGCCTCGGCGTCGCCAATGTGTTCGCCTGCGCGCTGTTCGCGGCAATGGCCGGCTCCTCGCCTGCCACCTGCTCGGCGATCGGTTCGGCCGGCATCCCGGAGATGCGCAAGCGCGGCTATTCCGGCGGCTTTGCCGCGGGCATCATCGCCGCCGGCGGCACGCTCGGCATCCTGCTGCCGCCCTCGATCACGATGATCCTGTTCGCGGTCGCTGCCGAGAAATCACTGGGCCGCCTGTTTCTCGCCGGCATTGGTCCGGGCCTGCTGCTGGTGACGCTGTTCGGCCTCTACGCGGTGTTCCGCTTCCGGAAGGAATATGCCGCCGCCCGCGCCGCCTATGACGCAACCGGCACGGACGCCGCGATTCTGCAACGCGACGAGTTCACCATGGCCGAGCGCTTCAGCGCGCTCCCGCGCGTGCTCCCGTTCGTGCTGCTCTTGACCGGCGTGATGATCGCGCTCTATGGCGGCTATGCGACCCCGTCGGAAACGGCCGGGCTCGGCGGCCTCTTGGCGCTCGCGCTGATCGGGGTGATCTACAGCGTGTGGCGGCCGGGCGACCTGTCGCCGATCCTGAAATCGACGATCCGCGAATCCACCATGCTGATGCTGATCATCGGCATGTCGCTGCTTTATTCCTACGTGATGAGCTACCTGCACATCTCGCAGTCGGCAGCGGAGTCGATCGTGGCTATGCATCTGCCGCGCTGGGAGCTGTTGTTCGCGATCTTGGTGATGGTGATCGTGCTCGGCTTCTTCCTGCCGCCGGTCTCGATCATCCTGATGACCGCGCCGATCATCCTGCCGCCGCTCCGCGCCGCCCATTTCGACATCATCTGGTTCGGCGTTGTCATGACCATCGTGATGGAGATGGGCCTGATCCACCCACCGGTCGGCCTGAACATCTTCGTCATCCGCAACGTGGCGCCCGACATCTCCTTGAGCGAGGTGATATGGGGCACCTTGCCATTTGTGCTGTTGATGATGTTCGCGGTGCTGTTGCTCTGCGTCTTTCCGGAGATCTCCACTTGGCTGCCGAACCTCGTGATGGGGCCGGAAGGAGGCGGATAGAACCTCTGTAGGATGGGTAGAGCAGCGAAACCTATCGCTTTCGTGGGTTTCGCTACGCTCTACCCACGCTACGAAGCGCGCTTCCTCTTCGCATTGAGCGCGGAGGCGACACGGCTCACCGGTGGCCGTCCGAGGAGCTTAGCGACGTCGTTCGTCGCAAGCAGCAGCTTCTCCATGTCGACGCCGGTTCTGATCCCCATGCCCTCCAGCATGTAAACGACGTCCTCGGTCGCAACATTCCCGGTTGCGCCCGGGGCATAGGGACAGCCGCCGAGACCGCCGGCTGCGGAATCGATGACGCGGACGCCCTCCTCCATGCCCGCATAGAGGTTGGTCAGCGCCTGGCCATAGGTGTCGTGGAAGTGCATCGCGAGGTTGGCCGTGGGAACGCTAGCGCCGACGGCACGTATCAGCTCACGCGCCTTGACCGGCGTGCCGACGCCGATGGTGTCGCCGAGCGAGATCTCGTAGCAGCCGAGGTCGAACAGCGTCTTCGCGACATCGACCACCGCCTGCGGCTTCACCTCCCCGTCGAAGGGGCAACCGAGGACGCAGGAGATGTAACCGCGCACCCTGACGCCGTCGGCCTTGGCGCGCGCCAGCACCGGCTTGAACCGCTCGATCGATTCCGCAACCGTGCAATTGATATTGGCGCGAGAGAAGTCCTCGGAGGCGGACGCGAACACGGAGACCACTTCGGCGCCCGCCGCGCGGGCTGCGTCATACCCCTTCTCGTTCGGCACCAGTACGTGGAATTCGCCCTTGAGGTGGCTGACACCGCGTAGCACATCGGCGGACCCCATCATCTGCGGAACCGCCTTTGGCGAGACGAATGCGCCGACCTCGACGGTCGGCAGTCCCGCATCGATCAGGCGCCTGACGAACGCGATACGATCCGCGACGCTGACCGGCGTCTTCTCGTTCTGGAGGCCGTCGCGCGGCCCCATCTCGATAATGCTGACATGATCGCTCATGACTCTGCCGCCGCCTCAACTTCGGCGAGTTCGACGCCTTCGCCGACGATGTCGCCGACCTTGCATTTGAGCTTCTTCAGCACGCCGGCGTAGGGCGCGCGCAAGGTCTGCTCCATCTTCATCACCTCCAGCGTCAGGATCGGCGCGCCCTTTTCGAGCGCCGTGCCCTCCTCGGCAAGCAGCGCCACCACGGTGCCCGGCAAGGGCGCGACGATCTTGTCCTCGCCGACGTGCTCCTCGCTCTCGCCACCGAACGGATCGATCCAGTGCAAATCGAATCGGCCGTTGCGGGTGCGCAGGTACAGCTCGTGCCCGTCGATCACCGACGCCACGCGCGACTTCACGCCATTCAGCGTCAGGTCGAAGCCGCGGTCATCCCGAGACGAAATGGTGAAGGTCAGTTCACGCCCGCCGACGGCCAGCGTCGAAGGCCCGCGTCCATAGTGCAGCGTGATCGTCTGCGCCGGCTCATGGCCCTGCCGGAACGAGAAGACCCGCTGGCGGTGGCCGACCGGCATCCAGCCGAAGGTCTGCCACGGCGAGCCCGCCTCACTCGCGGCGGCCTTCTGCTCCTCGTTCACGATCGCCGCCACCGCCGCGCACAGCTCGAATTCGCCGGCGGCACCTTTTTCGGCGGTCAGGGGCTTCAGCTCGCGCTCGATGAATCCGGTATCGATGGTGTTGGCGCGCGTCGCCGGATGGGTGACCAGCGCCGAGAGGAACGGGATGTTGGTGACGATGCCGCGGATGTCGGTCTCTTCCAGCCCGCGATTGAGCTTTTCGATCGCGGCCTGCCGCGTCGGAGCCCAGGCGATCACCTTGGCGAGCATGGCGTCATAGTACGGCGAGACGCTGTCGCCGCTGCGATAACCGGCGTCGATGCGCAGGCCGTCGCCTTCCGGCGGCGTCCGCCAGGTCTTGATGCGGCCGACCGACGGCATGAAGTTCTTCTGTGGGTTCTCGGCGTAGACGCGCGCCTCGATGGCGTGGCCGTTGAGCCTGATCTCATCCTGCTTCAGCGGCAGCGCCTCGCCGAACGCGACACGCAATTGCCATTCGACCAGATCGACGCCGGTGATCAGCTCCGTGACGGGATGCTCGACCTGCAGGCGGGTGTTCATCTCGATGAAGAACACGTCCTTGCCGTCGGAGACGAACTCGATCGTACCGGCACCGACATAGTCGACCGCACCGGCCGCCTTGCGCGCGGCGTCGCAGACAGTCTCGCGCTGCGCGGCGTTCAAGGTCGGCGACGGCGCCTCCTCGATCACCTTCTGGTGCCGCCGCTGCAGCGTGCATTCACGCTCCCACAGCGAGAGCAGATTGCCATGGCTGTCGCCGATGATCTGCACCTCGATATGGCGCGGGTTCTGCACGTATTTCTCGATCAGCATGCGGTCGTCGCCGAACGCCGCCTTGGCCTCGCGCTTGGCGCTGACGATCGCACCCGACAGCTCGGCCGCCGAATTGACCACACGCATGCCGCGGCCGCCGCCGCCGGCGGAGGCCTTGACGAGAACGGGAAAGCCGATCCGGTTGGCAGCGTCCGCTAGCGTCGCCTCGTCCTGGGCCTCGCCGTGATAGCCGGGCACCAGCGGCACGCCGGCCTTCTCCATCAGCGCCTTGGAGCCTGACTTCGAGCCCATCGCCGTCATCATCTCGGCGGTCGGGCCAACGAACACCAGGCCGGCCTCGAGGCAGGCCTGGGCGAACTCGGCGTTCTCCGAGAGGAAGCCGTAGCCTGGGTGCACCGCCTCCGCGCCGGTCTCGCGCGCGGCCGCGATCACCCGTTCGATGTTGAGATAGCTGTCGCGGGCCCGCGCAGGCCCCAGCAGCACAGCCTCGTCGGCCAGCGCGACGTGCATCGCATCGCGGTCGGCTTCCGAGTAGACGGCAACCGTCCGCAGTCCCATGGCGCGCGCGGAGCGGATGACACGGCAGGCGATCTCGCCACGGTTGGCGATCAGAAGCGTGCGAAAGCGCCGGTAGAGTCTTGAGCGGTCCATGGTCACATCCTGAACAGGCCAAACTTCGTCGGCTCGATCGGCGCGTTGGCCGCAGCCGACAGCCCGAGCCCAAGCACTAGCCGGGTATCGGCGGGATCGATCACACCGTCGTCCCAGAGCCGCGCGGTGGCGTAGTAGGGATTGCCCTGGCTCTCATACTGGGCGCGAATGGGAGCGCGGAATTTCTCTTCCTCCTCCGCCGACCAGGCCTCGCCCTTGGCCTCGATATTGTCGCGGCGAACCTGGCTCAGCACCATCGAGGCCTGCTCGCCGCCCATCACGGAGATGCGCGCATTGGGCCAGAGCCAGAGGAAGCGGGGGCTGTAGGCGCGGCCGCACATGCCGTAATTGCCGGCCCCATAGGAGCCGCCGATCACGACGGTGAATTTCGGCACGCCGGCGGTCGCAACCGCGGTCACCAGCTTGGCGCCGTCGCGGGCGATTCCGCCGGCCTCGTACTTCTTGCCGACCATGAAGCCGGTGATGTTCTGCAGGAACACCAGCGGAATGCCGCGCTGGCAGCACAGCTCGATGAAATGCGCGCCCTTCAGTGAGCTTTCGCTGAACAGGATGCCGTTGTTGGCGATGATCCCGACCGGATGGCCCCAGATGTGCGCAAAGCCGCAGATCAGCGTAGCGCCGTAGAGCCGCTTGAACTCGTCGAACTCCGAGCCGTCGACGATCCGTGCGATGATGTCGTGCACGTCGAACGGCTTGCGGCCGTCGGCAGATACAACGCCGTAGATTTCCTCGGCCGGATACAGCGGCTCCTGGGGAGCGCGCATGTTGAGCGGCGCCTTCGATGGCTGCTTCAGCGTACCGACGATACGCCGGGCGATCCCGATCGCATGGGCATCGTTCTGCGCGTAGTGATCGGTCACGCCGGAGTGCCGCGAATGAACATCGGCGCCACCAAGTTCCTCGGCCGTGACGATCTCGCCGGTCGCAGCCTTCACCAGCGGCGGACCGCCGAGGAAGATCGTGCCCTGGTTGCGCACGATGATGCTCTCGTCCGACATCGCCGGCACGTAAGCGCCGCCCGCGGTGCAGGAGCCCATCACGATGGCGATCTGCGGAATGCCCTGCGCAGACATCTGGGCCTGATTGTAGAAGATGCGCCCGAAATGCCGCTCGTCGGGAAAGATCTCATCCTGTAGCGGCAGGAACGCACCGCCGGAATCCACCATGTAGACGCAAGGCAGGTTGTTCTGCCGCGCGATGTCCTGGGCGCGGAGATGCTTCTTCACCGTCATCGGGTAGTAGGTGCCGCCCTTGATGGTGGCGTCGTTGGCGACGATGATGCATTCGCGCCCCGAAATGCGTCCGATGCCGGTGACGATGCTCGCCGAGTGCACATCGCCGCCATAAAGGTCGTTAGCGGCGAGCGGCGATAGCTCCAGGAATGCGGTGCCGGGATCAATCAGAAGATCGACGCGATCGCGTGCGAGCATCTTGCCGCGCGAGGTGTGGCGCTTGCGCGAAGTCTCGCCCCCGCCGCCGGCGACTTGAGCGAGCTTGTCGCGGAGCTCCGCGACCAGGCCGCGCATCACCTCGGCGTTACGGGCAAATTCTTGGGATGTCGGATCGATCGTCGAATGAAGCAGCATATGCGTTGCAGGCCTCGTTGGTGATACCGTCAGGACTTGCGCAAACTAGATCATCGCGCCGGGCGGCTAGATAGGCGGTCCCGCGGAAGCCTCGCGTCACCTCGCCCCGCTTGCTGGGAGAGGTCGGATCGCGTCGACAGATGCGATCCGGGTGAGGGGGAGCCTCCGCGAACTCATCTGTCACCGCCGACGCGGTTCCAGCCCCTCACCCCTGCCCTCTCCCCGCGAAGAGCGGGGAGAGGGAGAGAAAGCTACGCCGTCTTGGTGAACAGCTCACGGCCGATCAGCATGCGACGGATCTCGCTGGTGCCGGCGCCGATCTCGTACAGCTTGGCGTCGCGCAGCAGGCGGCCGGTCGGATAGTCGTTGATGTAGCCGTTGCCGCCCAGGAGCTGGATCGCATCCAGCGCGCATTGGGTGGCCTTCTCGGCGGCGTAGAGGATCGCGCCGGCGGCGTCCTCGCGTGTGGTCTCGCCGCGGTCGCAGGCCTTGGCCACCGCATAGACATAGGCGCGCGAGGCGTTCATCGTGGTGTACATGTCGGCGATCTTGCCCTGCACCAACTGGAACGCGCCGATCGGCTCGCCGAACTGCTTGCGCTCGTGAACATAGGGCAGCACCACATCCATGCAGGCCTGCATGATGCCGATCGGGCCAGCCGCCAGCACCGCGCGCTCGTAGTCGAGGCCGGACATCAACACATTGACGCCGCGGCCGACCTCGCTCAGCACGTTCTCCTGCGGCACCTCGCAATCCTCGAACACCAGTTCGCAGGTGTCGGACCCACGCATGCCGAGCTTGTCGAGCTTCTGCGCGGTGGAAAAGCCCTTCATGCCCTTCTCGATGATGAAGGCGGTGATGCCGCGCGGCCCGGCATTCGGATCGGTCTTGGCATAGACCACCAGCGTATCGGCGACAGGGCCGTTGGTGATCCACATCTTGTTGCCGTTCAGCACGAAGCGGTCGCCCTTCTTCTCGGCGCGGGTTTTCATCGAGACCACATCCGAGCCGGCCGACGGTTCCGACATCGCCAGTGAACCAACATGCTCGCCCGATATCAGCTTCGGCAGATATTTGCGCTTCTGCGTGTCGGTGCCGTTGCGGCGGATCTGGTTGACGCAAAGGTTGGAATGGGCGCCATAGGACAAGCCGACCGACGCCGATGCGCGCGAGATCTCCTCCACCGCGACGCAATGTTCGAGATAGCCGAGGCCGGATCCGCCATACTCCTCCTCCACGGTAATGCCGTGCAGACCGAGCGCGCCGAGCTTGGGCCAGAGGTCGCGCGGAAACTGGTTGGAGCGATCGATCTCGGCCGCCCGCGGCGCGATCTCGTTGGTGGCGAAATCATGTACCGTCTCGCGGATCGCATCTGCGGTCTCGCCAAGGTCGAAATTGAACACTGCCGCCTGGTTCGAGGCCATGATCCCTCCCTTAGAGATTCATCCTGCAATTAAACGAGCATACGTTTTTTTATTGGCATCGCAAGTCGCTGTGTTATGCTCAGCAAGCGACATCCGCAGTGCATTGAATTTGCTCGGATTTCGTGTGATAAACATACGGTCGTTCGCTTGTTTCTGGTCCTTCGCAGCAAGCCAACACCCCATCCGAGACGCCTAATGGCACGCACGATCGGCTCACACGGCCCCAAGACGCTGGAGGCGATCCGCAAGGCTGGCGTGCGCCTGATCTATGAGCACGGCTATGAGGCAATGAGCCTGCGCCAGCTCGCCAGCGAGGTCGGCATCCAGGCCGGCTCGCTCTACAATCATATCAGCACCAAGCAGGATCTGCTGTTCAACCTGGTGCAGGACCACATCAACGATCTGCTGCGCCAACTCGATCATGCGCTCGCGGGAAAGGCCGATCCAGTCGAAAAGCTGCGTGCCTTCGTCGCGTTCCACGTCACCTACCACATGACGCGGAAGCGTGAGACCTTCATCGCCAATTCCGAGCTGCGCAGTCTGGAGCCGAAGAACTATGAGACCATTGTAGCGCTGCGCGGCGCCTACGAGCAGCGGCTGGCTCAGATCCTCACCGACGGCGTGTCCGAAGGCGTTTTCGAGGTCGTCGACGTCCAGGTCGCGACCTTTGCGATCCTGGCACTGCTGACCGGGCCGTGCACCTGGTATCGCCCCGGAGGCCGGTTGACGAAGGAGGCGATCGTCGCGGCCCACGAGAAGCTGGTGCTGTCAGGCGTCCGCGCAGCGTTGACTGAGGTCGGCGAAGCGCGGCAGAGCAGCGCGGGTTTCCGCAGTGCCGTGGCGGGTGAGCGCCCGTGACGGAACGCCAACCGTTCGACGACATCGACCTCAGGATCCTGTCCGAACTGCAAAATGACGGCCGGATCAGGATCAATGACCTCGCGGCCCGGGTCGGCATCACCGCCCCACCCTGCCTGCGCCGGGTCAGGGCGCTGCGCAGCAGCGGTGTGATCCGGGCCGTCCGCGCCACGCTCAACGAGCGGATTCTGGGCTATGAGGTAACGACCTTCGTCCTGATCCAGCTCGAGAGCCAGACCCTTTCGGCGATCGAGGCGTTCGAGGGCGCCGTGGCGGCGGTGCCGCGCTTTCTGCAGTGCTGGCGGATCTCGGGCGACGCCGATTTCATGCTCAAATGCGTCGCACCTGATGTCGACGACATGCGCCAGCAGCTCCTGCAGTTCGCAAGCCTGCCGAACGTGCGCAAGATCAGGAGCTTTCCGGTGCTCGGCGTCTCGAAGGACGCGCCGCTACCGATCCCCGGCAGCCCGGCCGCTCCAGGCTCGGCGACCTAATCGCCCCTAGTGGGTCCAGGGCTCCCAGCGGCGGAACGCAAAATTGTCGGCATAGGCAATCTGGCGCGGCGCCGACGCCTGCGGCTCGATCACCTGATAGGCGATGCCCTTGCGCTCGCAATAGGCGATAGCTTCTTCCTTGGTCTCGAACCGGAGCGAGAGCTGCTGCTTCATGTCGGTCGACGAGGTCCAGCCCATCAGCGGCTCCACGGTGCGCGGCTGCTCCGGCTCGTAGTCCAGTTGCCAATCCTTGGTCTTGGCACGTCCCGATTGCATCGCGTTTTTGGCGGGCTTAAAAATGCGTGCGGTCATGGATGGTCGGGCCTCGTGGGTATGCGACATCAAGCGATTGGAGGAAATCGCCGGGATAGTATACTGACACCGTTCAGCGATGTGATCGGTGATTCCTCGTCCCGGGTATTACCTTCGCCGGACCGGTATAGTCATTCTACCGCGCTGTGACAATCTGGGCCTCGGGGCTTTCCGCGGCCAGCAGCGCGGCCTTCTCGGAAGCATCACCTCGAAGAAGCGCCCCATGGAAATCCACGCGACCCTGCCCGAAAAAGGACGTGACCTCCGGCTCGACCTATTCCGCGGAATCGCGAACTGGGCGATCTATCTCGATCACATCCCCGACAACGTCGTGAACTGGATCACGACGCGGAACTACGGGTTCAGCGACGCCGCCGACCTGTTCGTTTTCATCTCCGGCTATACCGCATCCTTCGTCTACGCCCGCATGATGCTGGAACGCGGGTTCATCGTCGGCGCCACGCGGCTGACCAAGCGCGTCTGGCAACTCTATGTCGCTCACATCATCCTGTTCGTGATCTATATCGCCTCGATCAGCTACCTTGCGCTGCGCTTCGGCGATTCCGAAATGATCAACGAATTCAACGTCGCGGGTCTCGTCGACAACGCGACCGAGACGCTGCGGCAGGGCCTGTTCCTCAAGTTCAAGCCGGTCAACCTCGACGTCCTGCCGCTTTATATCGTGCTGATGGGACTATTCCCGCCGGTGCTGTGGTTCATGTTGCGGCAGCCGAACTGGACCATGCTGGCCTCGCTGGTGCTGTGGCTGGTGTCGCGGCACATGGGCTGGAACTTGCCGGCCTATCCGGCTGGGACCTGGTACTTCAATCCGTTCTGCTGGCAGGTGCTGTTCGTGTTCGGGTCATGGTGCGCGCTCGGCGGCGCGCGGCGCAACATGCACATCATCAATTCGCGCTACACCCTCTGGTTCTGTGTCGCCTATTTGATCTTTGCGTTGATCATGACCATGGCCGGACGCTTCCCGGAATTCGGCGCGATGTTCCCGGACTGGCTCTATTCGGCCTTCAATCCGAACGACAAGACCAACCTCGCGCCCTATCGCTTCCTGCACTTCGCCGTGATCGTGGTGCTGGTGATCCGCTTCGTGCCGAAGGACTGGGCGGCGCTGGAGTGGAAGGTGTTCGATCCGCTGATCGTGTGCGGCCAGCAATCGCTCGCCGTCTTTTGTGTCGGCGTGTTTCTGTCCTTCGTCGGCCATTTCGAACTGTCGATGAGCTCCGGCTCGCTGTTCGCCCAGATCTTCGTCAGCATTTCCGGAATCGCGATCATGACGATCGTGGCCTACTACATCTCTTGGTCGAAGCGGCAGGACAAGCCTGTCAAACCGCCGGCGCCCGCCAAGTCGCCCGTGTCATCAGCCCAGGCGGGCTAACCATCGTTCCCCTCGCCTGTCCGGCGACCACCCGGCTGGCCGCTCCGCCACCTGCCTTTTGATGAGAACGCGTCCCAGGTAGCGGTCCAGCGATATTCGGCGGCCGGCGCTTCCGCAATCCGGTCGGGACGTCGCGACCCCTCCAGGGCAAATGTGGCCCCCTGCGGATCGAGGCAACGCACGATCCAGCTCCCGTCCGGCAGTTCGAGCGGTCCCTCATAAACCCGTCCGCCGCCGGCCTTGACCCGCGCGATGGCGGCGTCGACGTCGTCAACGTTGAAATAGTAGAGCCAGAACGCGATCGGCTCGAGCGGTCGCTTGTTGAAGATTCCGCCGATGGTCGGCCCACCGGCCGAGAACAACTGATAGGGCTCGGCGGCGGGGACGCCGCTTTCGACTTGCTGCCAGCCAAAGACCTCGCTGTAAAAGCCGAACGCCTTTCGCCAGTCGGCTGCGAGCAACTCGTGCCAGCCGACACGACCGGGCGCATCGAGCCCTTCGACCGAGAGCGAAGCAACCGTCGATCCACTGACCAATCCAAACGTCGCGCGTTGCGGATCGGCGACGATCGAGACGCGGCCGATATTGGTGCTGGTCGGCGGCACATAGATGGCCCCGCCAAGATCCTGAATGCGACGGACCGTCAGCTCGATATCATCGACACTGACATACCCAACCCAGCGCGGTGTCGCGCCCTGCCGCCTGCCCTCCTCAGGCAGCTCCATCAGCCCGCCCCGAGGAAGCTCGCCAATTAGAAACAATTTGTAAGGAAGCCCAGGTGTGGACGCGTCTTTCGCCTCCCAGCCGAGGACGCTGCCGTAAAAGCGACTGGCCTCAGCGACGTCGGTGGTCAGTAGCTCGTACCACGCGAAGCCTGCGCCTTCATCCGCCATGCCAACTCCTTGCTTCGAGATCAGGATAATTGCAACGCAGCATGCAACTTCTCGTGTCCTCGATGATTGTGGCTGGGTAACAGCGGCGCTTGATGATCTCGTTCATCAAGATGAACCACTTTGCGAAGATGAACGACAAGATGCGACGCGATGAAGCTCGCGAGTGTGTGTGCGCTGCGCGCCTTGCACGGTGCGACACTGGATTGTAAAATTACACCAGGGCCGAATTCGATAACACGTCAAGAATGGAGGATGCGACTATGCCACGCGCGAAGCAAATCCCCAAGAGTAAGCGTGTGACCAAGACTGCTGTGCCTGCCTTGGGTGCAGCCGGATTGACCTTCTCACTGGTGGGAGGTGCATCCGCATCGGCTGTGCCGGCAGCAGACGTGCCACAAACTCCGAACTACGCGCCACCGCATGCCATCACGCTCGGTGAAGAAGAGATCGCGGACGTCAGCCTCGCGACATTCCACCTGTTCGACAAAGAAGACACCAGCGCCGGTGTTCAGGTCGCGTGGCGCGGATGCGGTGGTTGCCGTGGCTGTCGATGCGGCGGCTGCAGGTGCGGTGGGTGCCGTGGCTGCCGATGCGGCGGTTGCTGGGGATGCGGTGGCGGTTGCTGCCTATCATGGGGCGCGTGCCGCCTTTGCTAGTTTAGACAGCGTTGCGTTGACACATATCGCTCGCCATGGCCGGGTTGGACACACGTCAACCCGGCCAATTCATGTTGTCCCCGCATCGTTGAACGGTGCGGTTCGGATCATCCCGCTCAAGTGTTGAGGTCGGCAGCCTCGCATCTGCAAGATGGCTCGCACGTTGCACAGGAACGCTTCCTTGCCCAGAAAAACCGCTCAGCAGGCGAATAAGGACGTCCTGCAATTCGCACCGAACTTCACAGCCTACGTGCTGCCTCCCGACGTTGTCTGCCTCTACTCGGAAGACCGCAAATTCTTTCTTCATGGCGAGCTTTATTGTGCCCTCGTAGCGGCAATCGGCAAGAACGGGTGCAGCGTTGCCAAGCTCGCCGATAAGCTTGGGCGGACATTTCCGCCTGACAAGATCGACGAGGCCATCAAGCGGCTGATTGAGCGCCGCTATGCCATCATGAAGCCGCCGGTCGTCGTCAACGCCGTCGACGGGCTCTGGGCGAGCCTCGGCCTGCCGGGCGCGGTTGCAGGGCAAAACCTTCAGACTTGCCGGGTGCGGATCGAGACGATCGACGTCAAGGGCGCGGCCGAATTGAGCCAGGCGCTGCGGGACCTGGGCGTTCGCATCGTCAAGACATCACCCGACCTGACCGTGACGCTGGTGAACGACTATCTCGATCGGCGCCTTGCTGAGCGCAACCTCGAGCGCGTCTCCGGAAAGTCCGCGTGGTTGCTGGTGCAGCTTTCCGGCGTGTTTCCGCTTGTCGGCCCGATCTTCAAGCCGGGCGAGACCGCATGCTGGACCTGCCTGTTCGATCGAATGATCCGCAACCGCGAGATCAAGGGATTTCTCGATCGCGGCGCAGTGCCGCCCGTTGCGGTCTCTCCGCTTGCGCAGCACATGGTCGGGCAGAGCGGCGTCCAGTTCGCGGCGATCGAGATCGCCAAGGCGATCGCCAGCGGCTTTCGCACCGACCTGCACAATCACATCATAAGCCTCGACCTGCTGGGCGCGACCATCGCCAGGCACTATGTGGCGGCGCGCCCGCAATGTCCGACATGCGGCAGCAAGCAACTACAGAACCCGCGGCGCGCGGCCCAGCCGGTCGAACTGGGACCGGGCGCCAGGCTAGTCATGACCAGCGGCGGCTACCGCACGGTGTCGTCACGCGCCACGGTGGCGCGGTTCAGGAAGCATGTCAGCCCCCTCACCGGCGTAGTGAAACGGCTGGAGCGGATCGACGTCGATCTGCCGATGAATACCAATTTCTACGCCCAGCATAATTTCTCCGCGCCGGCGCAAAGTCTCGACGAGCTTCGGGCGGGCCTAAGCGGCGGCAGCTTCGGCAAGGGCAGCACCGCCGAACAAGGCGAAGCCAGCGCGCTGATGGAGGCGATCGAGCGCTACTCGGGAATCTTTCAAGGCGACGAGATCCGGGTCCGGAAGCGCTTCACGGACTTTCCTTCGGGCGATGCGATCCGACCCAACGACATCCTGCTCTTCAGCGACGAGCAATACCGCACCCGAGCGCTACCGAACGACCACGATTCACACCACACCCAGCCGGCTCCCGAGCCGTTTGATACGTCGGCGCGGATCGAGTGGTCACCGGTCTGGTCGCTGCGCGACAAGCGGTTCAGACATGTTCCGACAAGCTTGTTGTATTTCTTCTACGACGGTCCAGCGCCCTTTGCCGCCGATTCCAACGGCTGCGCGGCCGGCAATACGCGCGAGGAAGCAATCGTGCAGGGCTTCCTCGAATTGATGGAGCGCGACGCCTACGCGATCTGGTGGTACAACCGATCGCAGCGGGCGGAGGTCGACCTCAACAAGTTCGACGACTCCTATGTCCACGATCTCAAAATCCAGCTCGAGGAATCCGGTCGCCGGCTCTGGGTGCTCGATATCACGAGCGATCTCGGCGTGCCAGCCTATGTCGCGATCGTGCACTGGATGCAGAACGGACAGGAGAACATCGAGTTCGGATCCGGCGCCCACTTCGATCCGCGCATCGCGTTGCTGCGGTCGTTGACGGAGCTGAATCAGTTCCTGTCGATCGGATTGATGGGCGGCGGCAGCGGCGAGAAGCCGAGCCTCGATGGCATCAATCCGCTGCGGCTCGAAGAGTATCCGTTCCTGCTTCCAAGCCCGAACCCAATCGCGCCACCGGCGGTCGCTTCAAACCTGCCGCTCGACAATACGCGGGCGCAGGTCGATGCCTGCGTCAACATCGCCGCGCGCGCGGGTATGGACTTCCTCGTTCTCGACCAGACCCGGCCGGACGTCGAGGTTCCCGTGGTGAGGGTCATCGTTCCCGGCATGCGTCATTTCTATCGCCGCTTCGCGCCGGGACGGCTCTATGATGTGCCCGTCAAGCTCGGTTTGCGCGATCGACCAACGCCGGAAAGCGAATTGACGCCATTCCTCCCGCACACCTGAGGTAATACCGGCGTGCCCGCAGCCAGAGGAAAGAGATCGCAAGGCACCGCGCTGTCGTTGCTGCTCGTTCGGCTCAATCCACGCGTCGCGTTGGATGCTCAGGCCGACGGCAGCACGGCCGCAAACGTCGACGGCTATCCGGAGCCGCTCGGCAAGTTCAGCGCCGCGGCAGCGATGCGCGCAAAAGCGCTGCGGGACGGCTTGCCACTCCCCTCTCTGTCCCCCGAAGGCGACGAGATCGAGCGCGACGTCGCGCGCCTGGTCCGGCAACTGGCGCGCCGCGGCCTCGTGGAGTACTGCCTGCGGAGCGCACAAGACACCAAAGACCTGGCGGTGATCGAGCCGCAAACGCCCGACTATTGGCCGCAGATCCAAAAGCTGAGCGATGCGACAATGATTGCCCTGTCGCGCTTCGCCTATTTGCGCCGGCGCGGGACCGAGATGGTGCTGGAATCGCCGCGGGCTGCTGCTGTGTTCAGAATATGCGATCCACGGATCGCGAGCCTGCTCACGATGCTCGTCACACCACAACCGATCGGCCGCATCCGGCGGCGGAACGATTCTCCGGGGCCGGCGCTGCTCGCGCTGCTGCTGGATTGCCAGATTCTCTTCACGGTCGAGGCGGCCAAGCGCGACACGCTTCGGCAGGCCGAGGGAGACGACGCCCTGGTCCTCTGGGATTTTCACGACCTGCTTTTCCATGCCCGCAGCACCGAGGGCCGGCAGGCAAATCCACTCGGCGGCCTCTACCCGCACACCGGAGTGATCTCGCCACTTCCCGCAATCCGGCCTGCCTGGCCTGGCACGACCGTCAGGCTGCCGCCGCCCGACCGGATCGCCTCGCCATTCGAAAGGCTGCTGTACGAAAGGCATTCCACGCGCGATTTCGACGACCGGAAACCGATCGCGCTGAGTGAGCTTTCAATCCTCCTCAACGGAGCCGCGCGCGTCCGATCGAAATGGCGCAGCCAGCTTGAGTTCACGGACCACGCTCCCGACGTCGAGCATGAATATACAGCAAGGCCATATCCCGCGGCCGGCAGCGCCTACGAGCTTGAGCTCTATCTGACCATTGCCAATTGCGATGGCCTGGCGCGGGGATTCTATCACTATGATGCCGATGCCCACGCGCTGACGGCCATCGAGGTTCAGCCGCAACAGTTCGAGGCCATGCTGCAAAGCGCGGCATTTGCCATGGACGCGCCGTCTCCACCGCAGATCCTGATCACGATCGCGACGCGCTTTGGCCGGATCTCCTGGAAGTACAGCGCCATCGCCTATGCGCTGATCCTGAAGGACGTCGGCGTCCTGACCCAGACGCTGTATCTGATGGCGACGGACCTCGATCTCGGCGGCTGTGCGATCGGCACCACCAATATCGACCTGTTCGCGAAAATGACCGGCCTCGAGTTTCACGTCGAGGGCCCGGTCGGCCAGTTCGCGTTGGGGCGCGGTATCGAGCCGCCCGCGCCGTCATAGTCCCCGCTTCGCGCGTCGCGCACGCGAAGCGCATCAGCCGGCGCGTCCGCCCTCTGGCGGGGCGGTCGCCGCGACGATGGTCGTGACGTCGCCAAACGTCTTCACGACCGGCGCAACGATCTTGTGCATCCGATTCTTCGACACCAGCGTGTCGTGCATCACGAGGTTGTCGATGCCCGTGGTGAGGAAGCAGCTTACGGCGTCCTCAGGCGTCTCGATGATCGGCTCGCCCTTGACGTTAAAGGAGGTGTTGATCAGCACCGGCACGCCGGTGAGCGCCTCGAACTCCTTCAAGAGGCGATACAGCATCGGGTTGGTCGCCTCCCGCACGCTCTGCACGCGCGCCGAGCCGTCGACGTGCACGATCCCCGGAATCCTGTCGCGCCATTCCGGCCGGACCGGCTTGGCGATCAGCATGAAGGGCGAGTCCTCCTCCCCTTCGAAAACCTCCTTCATGCGCTCCGTCAGCACGATCGGCGCGAACGGCCGAAACGCCTGCCGGTGCTTGACCCGGCTGTTGAGAATATCCTTCATCTCGGCCCGGCGCGGATCGGCGATCAGGCTGCGGTTGCCGAGCGCGCGCGGGCCGAATTCCGACCGCCCTTGAAACCAGCCGATCACGCGCTGATCGGCGAGCAGCCTGGCAGTGTCGCGGCAGATGTTGTCGCTGCGCCTGGCGTCGATCTGGATGCGGACCAGAAAATTCCGCAACGCTGCCGCCACCTCGTTGTCGCTGTAGGGCCGGCCGACATAGGCGTGATCCATCACGAAACAACGGGGCTGCTTGAGCACCTCCAGCCAGCCGTAGTATGCGCAGCCGATCGCGATGCCGTCGTCGCCGGCGGCCGGCTGAATCCAGATATTCTCGAAGCCTGCTTCGCGCGCGATGCGTCCGTTGGCCACGCAGTTCAACGCGACGCCGCCGGCGATGCAAAGGTTCTTCGCTCCCGTGGTCTCGCGCAGCCAGCGTGCACGCGCCAGCAGCACATTTTCCGTGTCGTCCTGCACGCGCCAGGCGATGTCCTTCCAGTGCCGCATTGCCGGGCTCTTCTCCCAACTGCCGCTGTCGAGCACATAGGGCTGCTGGTTCTCGGCGGTCCAGAATGGCACCTTCAACTTGCCGTCGGTCATCTCGAGCAGATGGCCGACCTGCTCGCGCCGCCCGTAGGGCGCAAGCCCCATCAGCTCGCCGCACTTGTTCCAGTCGCCGAACACGTAAGTCGAGACACGACTGTACAGCGCGCCAAGACCCGGCATGTTGTAGAATTCGTCGCTCAGCAGGCCGCGGGCCGGCTCCATGAAGACCTTCTTCAGGCATTCAACCCGGACGCCGTCGAACCTGTAGTAGCTCTCGGATTCGCGCGCCAGCGGGCTGCCGCCATCGTCGGATGGATAGGGCTCCATCGCATCGGACCGGTAGTTGCCGACGCCATCGACGATCATCACCACCCCGTCCCGGAACGGCGAGACCGCGAACGCGCTGTAGGCGTGCGCGAGATGATGCGAGATCGACACCACCTTGTCAGACTTGGCGCGAAACAGCGGATGCTTCATCGCCTCGTCCCGCTCGGCGATCGGCAGGAATCCCGGCATATCCTGATGAACAAGCCGCTCTTCCATCTCCGGCACCGGCAGGATGTAGCTGTTGCGCACGATGAGGTCGACGTCGTCGAGCGCAATGCCCTCGGCCGCGAGGCAATAGTCGATCACCTCCTTGTAGAACCCGGACGCGTGCTTCTCCCGGGTGATCCGTTCCTTGGAGATTGCAAACGCAATGGCGCCGTCGCGCAGCAGACAGGCGCTCACATCATGGTCGTAGCTGTTGAGACCAAGGACGTAGGTGTGTTGTTTGGGCATGGACACTCTTCGGAGGGGCGGCTCGCAATGTTCACAAAACGACGATCGTGTCGACTTCAAGTTCTCGTGGTGGATTCCTCGGCGCTCCTAATTTCGGTTTCGGCGCCGCACAAATCAAATCGACCGCAGATCAAGATGAACAGAATGAACGGCAGATGAACGACAAGATCAACTCAGCAACGCGATCATCCATCGCCACCCCTCCAGTAACTTGACCCGATCTGATCGTCTCAATAGACTCGCGAAAACTCGCAAGAACCTTAGTGAAGATATTGTCTTAACGCATCGGAACCGAGTGTCGGTCTCGCGCGTCTAAGCAAGACAGCCAGCATCGCTGCTGATGTCTGGAAGTGATCTGGAGATTCTGGAATGACGAAACGCTACAATGTCCTGACGCGCTGCCTGGCGGCGATCGCTTTGCTGTTCGTCTATGTCGCGAGTTCGTCCGCCATTCTGTTGGGCGCGACGACGACGCCGGCACAGGCGCAATGGCGCGGACGCGGCTGGGGCTATCGCGGCGGTTGGGGCTACCGCGGCGGCTGGGGCTACCGCGGCCGTGGCTACTATCCCCGCGGCTACTACGCGCCCGGCCCCCGTTGCTGGTGGACCCCGCGCGGCGTTCGCGTCTGTCGGTGGTAACAGCCTCCGGCGCCGCGTAACCGAAATCCACAACACGACGTCAGGTACGCCGGTCCCGGCGCACCTGATTTTTTTATGCCAAGGGATTTCCGCTTGCCGGGCAAGAAAGAGCCCCGGATGACGCCGGGGCTCCAGTCCACGGGAGAGAACTGCGGAAGCCATGAAATCGACGGCGAGCCGCCTGCCCGGTGGTCGTCGATCACGCTTACGACCACTGCGTGTATGAGAGCAGATTTGAGAGCCTAAGGCTGTAGCCGCGAGGCAACAATCCACCAGTAATGATCGGCACGCCGATGTTCCCGCAATGCGATGGCAAGGCTAGCCATCGATGATCGCGACCGCCCTCGTCCATCCCGCCGACGCGCGCTCGATCTTCACCGGGAAGCACGACACCATGAAGCCGGTGGACGGAAGCTGCTCGAGATTGTGCAGCTTTTCGATGTGGCAGTAGCCGATGTGCCGCCCGGCCTTGTGACCTTCCCAGATCAGGCTGGCGTCCTTCGTCTCGGCGTACTTCTTCGCGGTGTAAACAAACGGCGCATCCCAGCTCCAGCCGTCAATGCCGGTCAGCCGCACACCCCGCTCGAGCAGATACATCGTCGCCTCATAGCCCATGCCACAACCCGAATTGACGTACTCAGGGCGACCGTATTTGGCGCCGGCGCTGGTGTTGACGACGACGATCTCCAGCGGTGACAGCGTGTGGCCGACGCGCTTGAGCTCGGCCTCAACGTCCTGCGCGGTTGCGACGTAACCATCCGGCAGATGCCGGAAGTCGAGCTTCACGCCCGGCTGGAAACACCACTCCAGCGGCACCTCGTCGATGGTCCAGGACCGCTCGCCGCGGTTCATGGTCGGATGGAAATGCCAGGGTGCGTCGAGGTGCGTGCCGTTGTGGGTGGAGAGCGCGACCTGCTCGACGGCCCAGCCCTGCCCGTCCGGCAGATCCTCGGCCTTCAATCCCTCGAAAAACTGCAACATGCGGGGCAGGCCCTGCTGGTGGTCGATGTACTGGATGGTCGGGTGATTGCCGGGCGGATCGGCCGGAACGTCATTCTGCAGGGGAACGGAGATATCGATCAGTCTGCGCGCCATGGCGGTCCTCACGGATTGTTCTTGTCGGGACGGCCTCACCATGCCAGCCCGCTCGTTTGATCGGCAAGCCACAACGGCTCGACCGGATCGCGCGCGGGCACATGGGGCAAGATTGGCCGCTCAAACAGCGTTGGACGACCGAGATGAGATGGTCGGGGCAAGAGGATTCGAACCTCTGACCTGCAGTACCCAAAACTGCCGCGCTACCAGGCTGCGCTATACCCCGATATTTCCGAGAAGCCTGTCGATACACGCATAAACCGGCGCCAGCAAGGCACCCTGTCAGGACTTTCAGCGGCCCTTGAACAGGGGATGGGCCACCCGGTCGCCCGGCTGGATGCCGTATTTTTGCGCGGTCCCCGCGATCACCTCCAGGACGCCCTTCGCGAGCCCTCGCGAGGGAATGATCTTCGTCGACATCGGCTCGGTATTCTCGGCGATGCGCAGGATCCGGCCATCGGCGCGAATGAAGATCATGTCGAGCGAGATATAGGTGTTTTTCATCCACATCGACACCTCCTGCTCCGGCGAGAAGTCGAACAGCATGCCTTTGCCGTCGGCGAGCTCCTTGCGGTACATCAGGCCGGTTTCCTTCTCCTGCTCGGTCGTCGCGAGCTCGACGGAGAAGACGTGAACGCCTGATTTGGTGACGATCTCGAGCGGCTCGAAAGTCGCGGCCTGGGCCCGCGGCCCGGCCAGCGCGCCGAACAGCATGACGAGCGCGGCCACCAGCCAAGGGCGGAGCCGCTCACCAACACGATCAAAATTCATCGATAAGTACTCACGTCGGGAGATTTTGTCCGGGCGGACCCTAACCCGACGATTGCGGCAAATGCCAGAGCCTCGGGGACCGCCTGACTGCTCACGTTTCCGTCAGGCCGATCTCCTCGCCCATGGCTAGTGCGACGACAGTGCAGACGGGCCGCTCTCGGGATGAATCTCGGCGGCCATCATGCCCTTGGAGCCGGGCCCGAACCGCACCAGCACATATTGACCGGGGCGGAGTTCGGTCATGCCGAACCGACGCAGCGTTTCCATGTGAACGAAGATATCCGGCGTGCCTTCCCCGCAGGTCAGGAAGCCGAAGCCGCGCAGCCGGTTGAACCACTTGACCTGCGCGCGCTCGAGCCCGCTGGTCGGAGTCACGGTCACGTGCGTTCGCGGCGGCAACATCTGCGCCGGGTGGATCGCCGTCGACTCGTCCATGGAGACGATGCGGAAAGCCTGATAGCCCTTCGCGCGCTGCACGCATTCAACCACGAGGCGCGCGCCTTCATAGGCGGTCTGATAGCCGTCGCGCCGCAGCACCGTCACGTGCAGCAGCACGTCGGGCCAGCCATTGTCGGGAACGATGAAGCCGTAACCCTTCGAGGCGTCGAACCACTTGATGACGCCGGAAATCTCGACGAGGTTGGCCGCGGCGTCGCCAAGACCAGAGAATGCGTCGATTGCCGGATCGCGCGGCGCACCGCTTGCGTACTCACCCGATCCAAATCTGTTCTGCCCGCTTCCGCTCGCCGGCGGTCCGCCGAGCTTCTTGGACTCAAATCCGTCCGACCCCATGACCCCGGACCCCACACTTCAATTGCAATTTGCCGTCGTTACGGCGACGCCTGAACACGCTGCTACTCATGACCAACTCACGAGAACGCTGCGCGAATCTCGAATCAAAAGATAACACTCCGGCCTGCCGCGCATAGCTAAAAAACCGATCTGCCGGGAACTATGAACAGGCTTGCACAGCCACGAATCAGGCGGGCATCAATTGCCCACAAATGGACCGAGCGTCTCGCCGATGTCGTGGCGGATCACGAGATCGGCAATGTCGTCCTGATCGGTCGGCTCGTTGTTGATGATCACGAGCCGCGCGCCGCAGTTCTTGGCCATCATCGGAAAGCCCGCGGCCGGCCACACCACAAGCGAGGATCCGATTGCGAGAAACAGATCACAATGCTGAGAGAGTTCCGTCGCGCGCAGCATGGCGTCCTCGGGCATAGCCTGCCCGAAAGAGATCGTTGCAGTCTTGACGGGATCGCCGCAGTCCGCGCAATCAGGTGCGCCGCCGGTCGCGTCGAATTGCTGCCTCACCCACGGCAGATCGTAAGCCTTGCTGCAACCGATGCAGCGCGCGTAGGTTGTATTGCCGTGCAGCTCGACAACATCGTCCGCCTTGAAGCCGGACACCTGATGCAGATTGTCGATGTTCTGCGTGATGACGCCAGGAACCTTTCCGACCCGATAGAGCGAAGCAAGCGCACGGTGGCCTCGACCCGGGCTGGCTGCGGCAAAGGTCGATTCCATCGCAAACCGGCGGCGCCACGATTCATCGCGCGCATCCTGGCTGGCGACGAACTCGTCGAACGGGATCGGCCGGTTGCGGCTCCAGATCCCGCCAGGCGAGCGAAAATCGGGGATGCCGCACTCGGTGGAGATGCCGGCGCCCGTGAATGGAACGATGGTCGATGCCTCGGCTATCATGTTGCCGAGTTGCTCGACGCCACTCCGCAGGTCTCTTGCAATCACGTGGAATGATCCGATTGGTCGCTCTGACCATAGCACGGTCCAATCCGTTGCGAGATCGGCACGCGATGGAGCCACAGCAAGCCGCCTTGGCGGATCGATCGAAGTTGTTCGCTGCTCGGTGCGTCCAGATTTGGCCAACTGGAAACTAGGCCAGCGACCCGGCAGCGTGCGCCTTATCCACCGCCATCGGTTGACCACAATCCTGCAACGCTTGCTCCGCACTCACGCCAACATCGCCCCTGCCTATGCGCCGCGGGGCCGCGCCACGAAGAGGATGGGCAATGACTGACAAGGAAGACGCCATCGCGCGTGAACGCGACGAGATCGCCGCACGCGTTGCCAGTTTCCGGGCAACACAACAAAAGTTCGAGCGCGATCGTCAGGAATATTACGCCAACACGCTCGGCAATGCCTGGAGCGGATTTCAACGCAAAACGGCATGATCTCGTGCGACCTCAGGCAAGGTCCATGACGCGAGTTGATGCATTCCCTCACGACAGTGACGCAGCCTGCGTGCTCAGATCACGCTGACAAGGGACGCCACAGCGCGATCGGCATCCGACCGGTCGCCTCCGATCCGGAGTCGAAAAGCCCGAAGCGATGTGCTGTGCTTCGGCTTCCGGCGATCACCAATAGTGGCGCCAATAGGGCCGATAATACGGGCCGCCGTAGTAACCGCCATAGTACGCGTAGGGTCCCGGGCCGTAATAGCGCGGCCCGTAATAACGCGGCCCATAGTAGTACCCGGGATAGTAACCTGGCCCGTAGTAGTAGGGGCCGTAGGCGCCCGCGACGCCTGCAGCGATCGCGCCGGCGGCCAGGCCGAAGGCCAGGCCAGGCCAAATACCGCGCGCCTGCGCCGGCGCGCTGACCATGGTCGCGCCAACCGTCGCGACCGTCGCCAGAACTGCCAATCCCTTTTTCATGCGCAACCTCCTCACATGATCTGACGAATTGACGACTGACGAAACAACGCAGTCGCACAGCGGCGGTTGCAGATCGAACCTCGATCGGAACCGCCGAGTTCCAAAGCCATGCGATTGCGCAGAGCTACCATCGGTTAGTGTATGAACAAAAAAACAACCTTGGGGTTAAAAGCTAGAGCCAAGAGAGGGTTGGCAACATGCCAGCGTGGATGGAACTTCTGCTGAACGTACTGGGCTTTGCCGGCTTCATCGGCATTGCGATGTACCACAAGCATCCGAACGGGAAGCTGCCCGACTAGCGACCGAAGGTGGCTATGCTAACCCGGCTTGTGCCAATCACCTGCGGGCTGGCCAGCGTGGCAGGTCGGCCGATGCGAAAATCGTCCACTGCTTGTTCAGCAATTATCCGCAGCAAATCCACAGCGGCGACAACGGGAATTCACCAAGCAAATACAATATCCTTGCTGCGCACATATCCACAGCGTCCGCGTCGTGAGCTCTCAGGCGTCCGCCAGCCATTTCAGAGTGGCCCGAAAACTCAGGCTGCGCGTTCCGACCAGCACCGTGCCGAACGCATCCGCGCCATCTTCTCCAAACGTTCCGGAGAAGCCGCTGTGGACCTCCTGCCCGCCCGCCAGGGGCCGCACGAACGGATCAGGCAGCGGCGTATGCTGGCTGGTGCTGAGATGTCCCTTCCAGGTCCCGTCACCGACGGTGTAGGCGCCGATCGACCAGAAATAAGGACCGCCGCCGATCAGCACGCCATCGCGCAAGATCAGGATGCCGCTGTCGCGCCCCTTCACGCCGTCGGTCATGTGCATGTGAACTGAGTAAAGCCCGTTCTTCATCGCTCGTGTCGTCTGCCTCCGTGCGGCATTATTGCGCGAACCGGGACGATCTGCGAGCGGCGGCATGCCGCGGTCTGCTCACCCGGTGGGCCCGGTGCCGGGCCCAGGTTCCCAGTCAGCATTTATTCACAAATCGTTAAGGGCGCGCTGCCAAGGTCGGGCCGGAGGAAAGCCATGCTCATCTATCCGGTGCCTACCGAAGTGACACGAGCCAGAGTGCAGCTCGTCGCCGACCAGACCGCGAAGGCCGAGCCCCGCATTGTCAGCGAGGACGTGCTGGACGTGTTCGCCGCCAAGAACAAGGCTGACCGCGACGCCGTGGAGACCATCCTCGATATCAAGGCGTGACCTGCCGCAGCCCGGCACCTGTCAGCCCGTGTCGGGGCGTGGCGGCCTTTCCAAATCGTGACCGCGCGCATGCCGGACCGGCTGGATAGCGCCCTGCCGCAGCAAGCGTTTTGCTGCTATTGAGGGCACGAACCATCCAACCAGAACCGTCTCCGGAAAATCCAGGGAGCCCAACCATGCGCTATCTTCACACCATGTTGCGCGTCCGCAACCTCGATACGGCGCTCAAGTTCTATCAGGACGCTTTGGGGCTTACGGAAGTCCGCCGCATCGACAATGACAAGGGGCGTTTCACACTGGTGTTCCTCTGCGCGCCCGAGGACGTGCATTTGCTCAAGGCGCTGCCGCAGACTCGCGGCGCGCCATTGGTCGAACTCACCTACAATTGGGATGAGGAGAAATACGGCGAGGACCGTTATTTCGGCCACCTCGCCTACGAGGTCGACGACATCTATGCGACCTGCGAGAGGCTGATGAAGATGGGCGTCACCATCAACCGTCCGCCGCGCGACGGCAACATGGCCTTCGTCCGCTCGCCCGACCTGCACTCGATCGAGCTCCTGCAAAAGGGCGATCCGAAGCCGCCGGCGGAGCCCTGGACGTCGATGCCCAACACGGGCCATTGGTAAGCGTTGTACAAATTCCTCGTGCATGTCCGCCATCCCGCCTACCGCCTGGTGGTGAAGGCGGACGCGCCCTTTCCGTCCGCGACAAGTGAAGGCGAGTGGCGGCTGACGCGCACGCGACGCGCTGACGACGTCAATCCCGAGGTGCGCGAAGCCGTCGATCGCGACGGCTACTCACTGTTCCGGATCGGGCTCTCGCTCTCCGAGCTTCCGCTATCCTGACTGCGCGCATGCGAGCCGACTGCGGTTGCGCATGAGAGCCTGTCGCACCGCGGCGGGTTTCGATTCATTGCTCCTAGTACAATTCACCGAGCGCTTTTCGCAAACGACTGCGCTATGAACACGGGCCGAGCACAACTGCGGGAGAGAACATGTGACCGACAGCAAGCCGCAACTGACGATCTGGGGCCGGGCCAATTCGGTCAATGTGCAGAAAGTCCTGTGGTGCCTTGCCGAGCTCGACCTGCCGTATCAGCGCATCGACGCCGGCATGCAGTTCGGCAAGAACGACCGGCCCGAATACCTCGCCATGAACCCGAATGGTCGTATCCCGACGCTGGTCGACGGCGACTACGTGCTGTGGGAATCGAATTCGGTGATGCGCTATCTCTGCATGGCCCACGGTCAGGGCTCGTCAATTTATCCGCACGCGCCAAAGGCGCGCGCCTCAGTCGACCGCTGGCTCGACTGGACGTTGTCGACGGTGCAGCCGGTCGACCGGCCGGTGTTCTGGGCGCTGGTGCGCACGCCGCCGGAAAAGCGCGACATGGTGCAGATCCAAAAAGACGTCGATGCCGAGGGCGTGGTGTGGCGGGTCGTCGAGACCCAGCTCGCGAGCCGCCGCTTCATCGAGGGCGACCAGTTCACGATCGCCGATATCGCGCTCGGCGCTTTTGCGCGGCGCTGGCTCGGCGTGGAAGGCGTCGTCAAGCCGAAGCTGCCCAACCTCGAGCGCTGGTTCGGCGAACTTGGGCAGCGGCCGGGCTTCATCCGTTTCGTCGCACCGCCGATGTCTTAGCGCGGGCGAAAGCCACCTAACGCCCGGTGGACATTCCGCCGCCCACGCTGATGCCGCCGCCGAGCTTCACGCAGGTGTCGCTGCCTTCCAGCTTGACGAAACCCGGTCCGAACGATGCGCAGGGATTGCTTCGCGTCGAGCGTTTCGACGGCAGCGTCTTCCAGGCATCAGGCGGCGTTTGAAATTTCCGTCCGCTGCCCTGCTCTGCGAACACGGCCGCCGGAAGCAGCATAGCGGTGATGATGAGGCATGTTTTCAGCATTCGGCCTTTTATCGCGCGCAGCCGGTGCAGGCTAGCTGACGAATTTGACGCCGAACGTCTTGCCGTCCTGCCAGACCACTTCGCAGGCGCGCCCGGTGCGGGCGTCGCGCGAGAACGCCAGCCGCAGCTTGGTCGGCAGTGTGTTGCTGTCTTGGACCGTGATCTTTGCACCCGACGACGACATATCCTCGACGAGGCAGGGGCGCACGGCAAATCCACCTTCAAGGGTGACCCAACCGGGCCGGCGCAACGATTTGCGCGCTTCGCGCT
Source organism: Bradyrhizobium sp. ORS 86 (assembly GCF_045571475.1). Lineage (NCBI taxonomy): Bacteria > Pseudomonadati > Pseudomonadota > Alphaproteobacteria > Hyphomicrobiales > Nitrobacteraceae > Bradyrhizobium > Bradyrhizobium sp. ORS 86. The sequence continues at coordinate 4,198,261 of NZ_CP120699.1, forward strand.
TTTTTGTCCCGAACATCATCGCATCATCCCAAGGCTCAGCCCTAATCCGGGCTGCTTGACAATCGGTTGCGAAATCGCTGCGAATTGCCGCGATCGAGGCACCGGTGGCTCACGCCAGCGCCCTCGCCGATTGATGACAGAGACAATCCCATGAATTTGCAGGGATTTTCGATTGCGCCGAATCCGTTCACGTATAAGCTGAAGAGCAATTTCATTTCGCGAGAACCTCGATGCGATCTCTTTGGTCGCGACTGCTGGCGCTCTGGATCATGCTGGTCATTTCGGGAGCGGCAACGGCCTACCTCCTGTTCGAATCCTTCCAGCAGACGGCGAACGCGCGCGTCGCGCGCTCAGAGGAGCTGGTGGCGCGAGCCTGCCGAGACATCGCTGATCGCTACCAATTCTTCGTCTCCGGTTGGACCGGCGGGCCGCTTGACGATCGGCTGAAGCAGGAACTCACGAGCTTGGTTCAGATCGCGCTCTCCAGCGCGATCGGCGTCGAGGGAGGCATCTGGCAAGCCGGTTCGGGCTCTCTGGCCTACGCTTTCCCTTCCTATGAGGGTACGGGTCCGAAGACGGATCTTCCCGCCGCAGAATTGAACACGATCCGTGACGTCAATGCCGAAGCGGTACGTTCCGGCCGGCCGGCCGGCCGACAGCAGCCGGCGCGATCACAGGTCCTGCTCGTGCACGCCTGTCCACTGCGCGGTCCCCTGCAGGGCGTCACGGCCTGGACAATGACCCGCGCCTTCACCGCGGAGGGGCCAGCCTACACGCAATTGCTGACCGGGCTGCTTGTGCTTGCACTCACCATCTTCGGCTCGGCGATCTGGCTCGCGCGGGTGCTGCTGTCATGGTCGCGGAAGATAGCGGTGCTGGAGAAAGCACTGGGCAAGAGCGAATTCGGCTCGGTCGACCTTCCAAAACTTCCGCGTACGGGCGAACCGGAACTCGACCGGCTGGTTGACGCGTTGAACCAGACCGGCGAACGGCTTGCGCTGGAGCAGCATCGCGCAAGTACAGCCGAGCGCCTTGCCGCCGTCGGCCGGCTGTCGGCGGGACTTGCACACGAGATACGCAATCCGATCGCCGCTATGCGACTGAAGGCGGAAAACGCGCTTGCCGCGAACGATGGGGCTCGCAAGACGACCGCGCTGCAGGCGATCCTTCAGCAGGTCGCGCGGCTGGACACGTTGCTCCGCAATTTGTTGCAAATGACCCAGGCCGGCGAACTCAAGTCGACGGAGGTCGAGCTTGCGTCATTCCTGGAAAGCACGATCGAACCGCACCGGGAATTGGCGGCGGCAAACGGCCTGTCGCTGGAGACGGGAACCGCCGGCCCGAACAATCCGTTGCCTCGCTTTGATCCCTCCCAGATGCAGCGCGCTCTCGACAATCTGATCCTCAATGCCATCCAGAGCACGCCGGCGGGCGGGCGCGTCGTGGTGGACGCCCGGCGGCAACACGATCACTTGTTGCTTTCCGTGACCGACACCGGCGCAGGGGTGAGCGAGGAGATGCGCGAGCGCCTGTTCGAGCCGTTCGCCACCGCACGCGCCGGGGGAACGGGACTTGGGCTCGCCATCGTGCGCGAGATTGCGCGTGCTCACCGCGGAGAAGCTCGCCTTGCCCACACCGAGCGCGGCGCGAGGTTTGAGATCGAGGTGCCATGGCAAACGTCCTGATTGTCGATGATGACCTGGCGCTGCGCGAAGGTCTCGCAGAGGCATTGAGCGACCTCGGCCACACACCGCAGACGGCCTCATCGGGGCGCGAAGGTCTCGCCGCGCTGTCCGACGAGGTGGACGCGGTGCTGCTCGATCTCAAGATGCCCGGGATGGATGGCATCGAGGTGTTGCGCCGCATCCGATCGCTGGAGAGCCCGCCTGCCGTGGTGGTGCTGACCGCTTTTGCGAGCGCCGAGAACACCATCGAGGCCATGCGGCTCGGCGCCTTCGATCACCTCACAAAACCCATCGGGCGCGACGAGCTGAGAACCCTGATGGGGCGCTTGCCGTCGCGGCTGCGGCCGGTCACTACTGCGAGCAAAGGCAGTCTCGATACCCTGATCGGATCGAGCGAAGGCATGCGGCGCGTGCAGAAGGCGATTGGCCTTGCGGCCGACAGCCAGTCGACGGTTCTCATTCTCGGCGAAACCGGCACTGGCAAAGAGCTGGTGGCGCGCGCGCTGCATGTGCATAGCCAGCGCAAGGACGGCCCATTCATCGCCGTCAACTGCGCCGCGATCCCGCCTGACCTGCTGGAGAGCGAACTCTTCGGCCATGTGAAGGGATCGTTCACCGGCGCGACCAGCGACCGTACTGGCGCCTTTCGCGACGCCGATCGCGGCACGCTGTTTCTCGACGAGATCGGCGACATGCCGCTTGCGATGCAGGCGAAGATCCTGCGCGTGCTGCAGGAACGGATGATCACGCCGGTCGGCGGCAAACCGGTCCACACCACAGCGCGGGTCGTGACCGCGACTCACCGCGACCTGCCAAAACTCGTGGCGGCCGGCGAATTCCGCGAGGATCTCTACTACCGTCTCAACGTGGTTCCGATCGCGATCCCGCCGCTGCGCGAGCGGCCGTCCGATATCGTGCCGCTCGCCGAGCATTTCCTTTCGGTCTCGGCTGCGTCTAGACCGCACACCAAGCAACTCGGTCGCGGCGCAATCGACAAGCTCACGCATTACAACTGGCCAGGCAATGTCAGGCAATTGCGCAATGTCATCGAGCGGGCCTGTGTGCTGACCCGAAGTCACACCATTGAGGCCGACGATATCGACACCGCCGCCGGGGAAAATCGTCCAATTCCGAGCGCCCCCCCGGAGCGCGATCTGCCGGCGGCGGTGGCGCAGCTCGAGGAAGCAATGATCCGCAAAGCGCTGGACGCCTGCGGTGGGAACCGCACCGAGGCGGCGCGGCGTCTCAACATCAACCGGCAGCTCCTCTACACCAAGATGCAGCGTTACGGCCTGATCGGCAGCGATTCGTCAGAAATCCCGACACCTCGCGTCGGAAAAGACGACGATTGAACGACGCTTCCTCCCGCTAACTCCTTCACAAACAAGCACTTCGGCTTTGGCACGCTCGTTGCTGAAGCTTTCGCAGCGGCGATGACGTCGCCGTTCGAAGGGAGCTCGATGATGAAGGTATTGAAGAAACCGACACGCGCACTTGGATGCGCGTTGCTCGCCGCAACCACCGTCGGTGCCGCGAGCGTCTACGCCCAAATCCCCGCCGCGGTCTGGGACTCGTCGCAACTGCCCGAGACGCGCGGCCGGGTAAAGCAATACACGTTGACGCCCCGCGGCGACGTTGACGGGTTGATCCTTGTCGACGGCACGGAAGCGAAGCTGCCGCCGCATCTCTCCGCGCAGACCGTCTATGCCATTCGCCCCGGCGATGAGGTTTCGATCCGCGGACTCCGTGCGCGAGCCATTCCATTGATCGACGCCGCGTCGGTCACCAATGTCACAACCGGCAGAAGTATCGCCGACAACGCGCTGCCGCATGGTCCCGACCGCGACCGGGTGCAGCAGGCCATTGGCGGCCGGATCGTCACCTTACTGCACGGCAAGCGCGGCGAGGTGAACGGTGCCCTGCTCGACGACAGCACTCAGCTCCGCCTGCCTCCGAAGCAAGCCGAGCGCTTTGCGGACTGGCTACAGCCCGGTCAAACGGTATCCGCCCGCGGCGTGCTGCTCGACAGCGCGCTTGGCAAAGTCATGGACGTACAAGCGCTCGGCGCTTCGCCCGATCAGATGACCGAACTCGACGGACCGCGTCCGCCGCGGGGCCCCAAAGGCGGCCCCGACCGGTTCGGTCCGCCTCCTCCGCCCCCGCCGCGCGGCTGAGGCCGAACTCGACGTTCACAACCAAGACGAACAGAGGAGACTACGATGCACTGGATTGATCCGAACTGCTTGCCGGAAGCAAACGGCACTGTCGAACGCTTCGTTCTCAACCCGCACGGAGAGGTCGACGGCTTTGTCATGACCGGCGCGATGCAGTCGCCCGTCCTCGTCCACACGCCGCCGCATATGGAGCCCGAGCTCACCCGCCACGTGAAGGCGGGCGATGCGGTCTCGGTCCGCGGTGTGCGGCCACGCAAGCCCGATCTCATCGCGGCGGTCGCCGTCACTGCGGCGAACGGCGCGAGCATCATCGATGCGGGCCCCGGTCACGAGCGAGAACATCCCAAGCTCGAAAAGAAGAAGATGACGGCCGAGGGAACGGTGCGCCTGTCGCTGTTCGGTCCGAAAGGTGAGCTTCGCGGCGCGCTACTTACCGACGGCACTGTGATCCGTATCGCGCCGAAGGAAGCTGAACAGCTTGCCGGGCTTCTAGCACCGAACGCCAAGATCGCCGTGACAGGCGACGGCCTCGACACCAAACATGGCCGCGTCGTGCACGCCAAGCAGATCGGCACCTGCAGCCGTGATCTCCGTCCGATCAAGGAGGCAAAGCCCAAACCCAAGCACGAGACGGAGCCCAAACACGACCGCCCCGCACACGCCTGAAAGGGATCGTGATGAATGGATTTGGCGGAATCACATCAAGGGTCTAGGCCGAACATGTCCCGCGATCCAAAATCGAGACGACGTGCCAACCTCGCCCTTGATGCCGCCAATTTCTTCCTGGCCGACGTGCGCGACGGGCTCGGGCCCTATCTCGCCGTCTATCTGCTGACCGAGCAAAAATGGGACGAAGCCAGGATTGGCATCGCCATGTCGATCGCCGGCTTTGCCGGCATTGTTGCCCAGACCCCTGCCGGTGCGCTGGTCGATGCGACCAGGGCAAAGCGCCTGGTGATGGTCTGTGCAGCGCTGATCGTCACCTGCGCCTCGTTGAGTTTGCCTCTCTGCACAGGCTTCTGGCCGGTCGCACTATCGCAAAGCATTGCGCACACGGCGGGCGTGATCTTTCCGCCGACCATTGCCGCTGTTTCGCTCGGGGTTGCGGGTCATCGCGCCTTCACCGCTCGCGTCGGCCGCAACGAGAGCTTCAACCACGCCGGTAACGCTGCAGCCGCAGCGATTGCCGGCGGCGCGGCCTACTTCTTCGGTCCCCAGGCCGTGTTCTATGTACTAGGCATCATGACGATCGCAAGCCTCATCAGCGTGCTGGCGATCCCCGAAGACACAATCGACCATGACGTTGCGCGTGGGCTGCACGACCATGGGAGAAGCGCGGACAGCGCCCGCGCGCAGCCGTCAGGCCTTGGCATTGTCCTGACGTGCCGCCCGCTTCTGATCTTTGCCGCTTGCGTAACGCTGTTCCATCTCTCGAATGCGGCGATGCTGCCGCTCGTTGGACAAAAGCTTGCGCAGCACGATAAGAACCTCGGCACCAGCATGATGGCCGCTTGCATTGTCGCGGCCCAAATCGTGATGGTGCCCATGGCGATGCTGGTCGGGGCGCGGGCCGATCGCTGGGGCCACAAACGCTTCTTCCTTGCCGCGCTGCTTATCCTCCCCGTTCGCGGCGCGCTCTATACGCTGTCCGACAATCAGGCCTGGCTCGTCGGTGTGCAACTCCTCGATGGCGTCGGCGCCGGCATCTTTGGCGCGATCTTTCCCGTGATCGTTGCCGACCTCATGCGCAACACCGGGCGCTTCAACGTCGCGCAAGGCGCGATCATCACAGCGCAGAGCATGGGCGCAGCGCTCTCCACGACGCTTGCGGGGCTTGTCGTTGTGAAAGCGGGCTATAGCGCCGCCTTCCTCGCGCTCGGCGCGATCGCGGCTGTTGGTTTTGCCGTTTGCTGGCTTGCGCTTCCGGAGACGCGTGCGCATTCCGGTTCAAAGACGGATCGAATGACAAAGACGATCCCGTCGACCGCAGGTATCGCTGCGGAATGATTTTCGGCTTTCTCTTGGAGACGAGGACGATGCCATCGCACGAAGCGATTCTGACCTGGAGCATCATTGTCCCGGCTACGGCCGGCGTCATCGTCAGACCCTTTCGCCTGCCCGAAGCCATCTGGGCGGTCGCGGGCGCCGTCGCGCTGGTGGTCTGTAATTTCCTGTCGCTGAGCGAAGCACTGCACGGCGTCGCCAAGGGCCTCGATGTCTATTTCTTCCTGACTGGCATGATGCTTGCCGCCGAGCTTGCGAGATGCGCAGGTCTATTCGACTACATGGCCGCGTTTGCCGTCGAACATGCCCGTGGCTCGCCGCAGCGACTGTTTCTTCTCGTCTATGCCGTCGGCATTCTCGTGACCGTCTTCCTCTCCAATGACGCCACGGCCATCGTGCTGACGCCTGCGGTCTACGCGGCAACCCGCGCCGCCGGTGCAAGTCCCCTGCCCTACCTGCTTGTTTGCGCATTCATCGCCAATGCCGCGAGTTTTGTGCTGCCGATCTCCAATCCCGCCAATCTCGTGGTGTTCGGCGCGCGCATGCCGCATCTGTTCGAATGGCTGCGCCAGTTCGCGCTGCCTTCAGTCGCCGCGATTGTGGTGACCTATCTCGTGCTTCGCCTGACTCAGCGCCGCGCACTCGCTGAAGAGAGCCTCGCAAGATGCGTGCCGCATCCCAAGCTCGGCCGCGACGGCCGGCTCGCCGCAATCGGCATCGCCACGATTGGCCTCGTGCTGCTGACCGCGTCGGCACTCGATGTGCAACTGGGATTACCGACCTTTGTTTGTGCACTTGTGATGGCTGCGGCCGTATTTGGGCTCGGCCGCCAGTCGCCGTGGCCGGTGCTTGGGGGCATTTCCTGGAGCGTGCTGCCATTGGTCGCGGGATTGTTCGTGATGGTGGAAGCGCTGGAGAAGACCGGCGCAATCGGCCAGCTCGCGGCATTTTTGCAAGCAGGAATCGAGAAATCACCGACACAAGCCGCCTGGGGCGCAGGAATCGTCACGGCGATCGCCGACAACATTGCCAATAACCTTCCAGTAGGCCTCGTGGCAGGCTCGGTCGCGGCCAACGATCACCTCCCCGCGCAGGTCCTGAGCGCGATCCTGATCGGCGTCGATCTGGGACCGAACCTCTCCGTGACCGGATCGCTTGCAACGATCCTGTGGCTGGTGGCGCTGCGCCGGGAAAACATCGACGTCACCGCCTGGCGTTTCCTGAAAATTGGCATGCTGGTGACGCCGCCAGCGTTACTGGCGGCGCTCGCGGCGGCGATCTATTGAGCAGGAATCGCGCGAAGACCATCTATTTGCCTGATATGCGAGCGTCTTTGGCTGCCAGCCAGCGAACGCAATCGCAGAAAATCGTGGATTCGCGCGGAAAAGCGCGAGGTGGCGCGCCACTCAGAGTGAACTCCTACACGATTGAATTCGTCTCATGCAAACGTGCGACGAAGTCGGCCTTGCGATCGATGATATCGTCTCGACCGTCGGCGAAGACCTGTTCATGAACACCGTGTGGACCTGCGCTTTCGAAGACTTCCTGACTCGTGAGTTCGAGGATGGCGAAAACGCAATCGACGACTATCTGAAGCGGCGCGGCTGGAAGGAATCCGCGTCGGTGCGCACCTACATGGCCGGGCTGCGACATTCGGTGATGAGCCTTTATGAAGTCAGCGACATTGTCCGCGGCACCTCGTTTTCTGGCGCGTGACCTCATCCGCGGCGGCGAACCGGTCCTGATCCGCGAGCGCAGCGCAACCCAAAGCTTGAGGCCTTGGGCCCGCATTGCCACCCGTGTCGTCCAGGTGGGATCGCGAATGCAGATCGGTGGCGGTGTCCTGGCATTCGATCACGAGACATCGGAAATCCTGCTCGAGGCCCTTGAGAAGCTCGACTCGCTCAGCAGCGAAGAGAAGCGGGAACTCGTCGAGGCGAGCGGATACGAGTTCGACGAGGACGCATTCTCGAACCTTTCCCCGACCGAGAGGTTGCGCGCCTCCGCTCCCATCTTCACGACATTTTGGCTCGTCGACGCGATTGACCGAATTCAGTCACCGAGGATTCCCGATTTGCGGAACGCCGAAGGGGACGAGGTGATGCTGTGCGAGGCGCGCTTCCCACTCGACGCCCGCACCACCGAGCATCCGAGCCATTTTGGAAGCACGTCCGGAGTTTCGTGCCAGTAGCTCGACGTCCTGGAGCTGGGTCAGCGATGCAAGGGGCGTTGCCAAGCCCGCCGCAGCATCAGAGCGTGATGAACCGTCGCCGGAAACGCGCACTTTCGAAACGTGGTCCGACGAGGGCGCGCTCGTGCTCGCAGACATACGGCTGGACGACAGGACGCTTGTGCTCAGCGCCAACTCCAAGCAGCGTTGCGACCGCGGATGCGCGCTGTTATCGGATGTCCTCGGCAGACGCCTGCGGAAACCCTCGGTCAAGACAGAATCGATCGAGCAAGCCATGGCATCGCGCGATTCCGGCGCGCCGAACCAGCTCGATATTCCCGAAGAGGAGCAACGCGCTATCGTCCATGACTACATGGACCGGCACTACCGCGACGTGCTCGATCAACCGGTTCCGGCGCGTGGAGGGCAAACACCTCGTGCCGCGGTCAAGACAGCAGGCGGACGGATCAAGGTCGTCGAGTGGCTCAAGATTATGGAGAACCGGTCGGCGGACCCTTCCGATCCGAATAATCCGATGGCCAGTTACGATTTCGCGTGGCTATGGACGGAATTGGGCCTGAGCGAACTGAGGGAGTAAAAAAGGCGCACAGCCCAAAAGAAGTGGCGCTCCCTAGCGGAATCGAACCGCTCTCTCCACCGTGAAAGGGTGGCGTCCTGACCGATAGACGAAGGGAGCAAAACTCCCGGCGAATCAATACGTTATACGTGAGAAGCGCCGGACCGGTCGCTACCGGTCACCGGCTGCGACGGGCGAACGTATAGTGGCGATTGGCCGGACGGGCAAGCATTTAGAGGAGCTTTTCCCGGGAGCAACCTGGCATAGCCGACAACCTGCGGACTTCCGCAGACCGTCCGCCGGGCGCAGGCCGATCCACCTCACCTGCAGGACAATCCGGCCTCGATCGAGGTCCAGAAGCCGCAATGCGGCGGAGCATGCGCGTGCGCCCGCGTGCCGGCGTGAATCAGAACGGCGACGGCAAGCGCGACGACGATTGCGGGAATGATGGCTCTTCCATACGTCATGGGCCTGCGCATCGAACGACATCGTGGCCTAACTAAGGCCTGTTGGGCATGGCCGGCATCGCGGTCAGGCGGCGGATTCCGCTCTATCGCTGATTGGCGATGCTGGCCACGTCCTGACGGTCGCTCGGCTGTGGCGCTGCCGGCTTGATGCAAGTGCTGCAGATCACGAGCTTGCGTGCGAGCCGATCGTCATCATCCGCAGCCGCGGTCTGTTGGTCGTCCCTCGATTGCGCAACGGTGGCCGACGCATTCCGTGCCTGCCGCTGTGGGGGCGGCAGGTTCGGATCCCGTCCGGCACCGTCCCAGGCCAGCGGCCCCGACCCTGACGGCGCCGTGGTCGTCATGCCGTATTGCGCATATTGCGCGCAGGCACCGAGTGCGATCGGCAGGAGCAACACTGCGGCCTTGCCGACCCGGTTCCGGATTGAAGACATGATCGAACTCTCACGCTATTCGTACTGTGACCTAAAAGCAGAACCGCTAAGAAATCGTTTGCCGTAGCTATCGATCCTCACTTCAAACGAAGACCGTATTGAGGCGCGCAAGAAAAAGGAGTCCGATCATGGCTGAAATCAACAGTCGCTTCGACGGCGGACGCGTGCTCGCCGACCTCAACACGCTTCGGGCGATCGGCGCCTACAAGACCGGCGTGCACAAGCCGACGCTTTCGGAACCGTATGTCCGCTCGCTGCACTGGCTCGCGCAGCGGCTGCCCGAGGCTGGCCTCGCCGCAACGATCGACGGCGTCGGCAATGTTCTCGGCACGAGCGCGAAGACTGGACCGAAGCTGCTGGCCGGCTCGCATCTTGAGAGCCAGAACCATGCGGGCTGGCTCGATGGCCCGCTCGGCGTCATCTACGCACTTGAAGCAGCGCGCGTCATCAACGCCGATCCGGGAATAGAGGGCGCCGTCGAGGTCGCGGCCTGGTGCGACGAGGAAGGACATTTCGGGCATTTCCTCGGCAGCCGATCCTATGTCGGCGCTGTGAGCGAAGCCGAGATCGATGCCGCGCGCGACCGCAGCAGCGATCGCACGATGCGCCAGGCCTTGCATGATGCAGGGCTCTCGGGCCGCCCGCGCTTGCAGGCAGAGCCTCGCCGTCACATCGGCTATCTCGAGGCGCACATCGAGCAAGGCGACAGGCTCGAGAGCGGTGGGCTCAAGATCGGCGTCGTCACCTCCATCGTCGGGATCTGGCAGTACCGGATCACATTCACCGGCGAGCAGAATCATGCCGGCACCACGCGGATGGCGATCCGCAAGGACGCCGGCCTTGCGCTCGCAAGGTTCTGCGTCGCCATCGACGACAGATTCCCTGGCTTATGCGGACCGCGCACGGTCTGGACCACGGGCCGCATTACGCTCGATCCCGGCGCGCCGAGCATCATTCCTGGGCGCGCCGAGATGCTGTTTCAGATCCGTGACGACGATCCCGCGGTGATCGCGCGCCTGGAAGAGCATCTGCACCGCATGGCGGCTGACGTCACCGGGCGGGGCCGTTGCAGCGTCGAGGTTGAGCGCATCAGAACGGGCGCACCGGCGATGATGAACGAGGCGTTTCAGGACGCGATCGAAGCCGCCAGCGCGACCTTCGCCGGCGGCCGGTCGATCCGGATGCCGAGCGGCGCCGGGCACGACGCGCAGATTCTCGCCACGATCATGCCGGCCGCCATGCTCTTCGTGCCGTCCATCGGCGGCATCAGCCATCACTGGAGCGAAAACACCGAGGACGCCGACATCATCACGGGCGCCGAAGTGTTCGTCGAAGCCTGCCGGCGCCTGTTAATCACCTGACAGTCATGGCTCTCAGCTCCGACCGCCACCTCCGTGGCCAGATCTCAGCGAAGCCAACGCTTGCGACCACGTCACGGTCCCTCTTCGCACAGTGAAGAAGACGTACAATAAATAGGCATCGATCAGGATCGTGCCCGCCATGACGCTGTAGGCCCACGGGCTTGCCATCAGGTTCAGTTCGATCAAGACACGAGACAGACCGAATCCCACGACCCATCCATCGAAGCTCATGCATATCCGGCGAAACGTCTCGGCATCCAGCCGTCGAATGAGATAGGCGCCGAGCGGTATGCCGACGAGAACGCAGGGCACGATCACAAACAGGATGCTCCGGCTTTCCTCGATGAACAGACCGAGTCTGTAATACGCGATCGCAGTCAGACTGGACTCTGCGACCCGGACCAGCGCGAGCCCGGCGCGAAACTCATCTTTGACGAGGCCCTGGTTGTTGAACAGAATTGCCAGCGGCGGTCCCGAGATAGTCGTGACCGAATACAGGATCCCGAGCGTCGTTCCAAAAGGCAAACCGACGAGCCATTTCGACTGGATCGGCTTCCGCCAACCGGCTGCCTGCAGCAGGATGAGCGGCAGGATAATCGAGTAGGTGGCGAATTTGGTCCAACCGGGTTGCAGCGAGGTCAGAGCGAATGCGCCGATTGCAATGCCAGGCAGCATGCCGATGAGAATGGGCAGCACGCGCCTCCAGACCGCCGGAACGCCGCTCAGATTGATGCACAGAACGTACAGATTGACGAAGACCTCGACGAGAACGACGGCCGGATTGAGGACGCGATTGGTGTAGAAGACGAGTGCGACCGGCACGGTAAGCGACGAGAACCCGTAACCAAGCGCACCGTTCACGAAGGCCGCAAGCAGAGCGATCACGGCAAGAACGATCACAGCAGCATCAATCGAAGGCATCTTTGGCGTTTACCGTATCAGCGACAGTCGGTGTTTCCGCGGCATTATAGCGCAACGAAAGGCGCGCGGCGCCGAAACTTGGACCCGTGCGGCTGAGGTGCTCGCCGCGATCCATGGAGCGGTGATATCGTCATGGCGTCGGCCTCCCCTGCCGAGCAAGTTGGGCTGACGACCATTGTCGATTGCAAACACTTGTCGGTGTGCAGCCACGTCGCGCTTCGCCCTCACCATCCGGCTTGCGAAATTCAGCGCGACGAAATTGGACGCGAAACGTTTGGCGCCGGAGCGTCCCGTACCGAGCTGCATGGTGTCATGCTGTGAGCGCCGGCCAGCGCGACGAGCGCGCCACGATCGTCCGGAGACGGAACAATTTTACCTAGCCTGAACACACTTTGCCGCTTGTCGGTGCCGCAAAATTCAGGCGAGACACATGCTGAAACGGCAGCAATGGCCAAAAACAAGATCGGAAAAACGGCATCATGCTGAAAGAAGCCCGTGGAACCAGGACAGGAGGTGGACCCGGGGATCGGCACCCCTGGCAAACCGGTCACGGCGCCGGATCGAGCCGCGGCCGGGCCGGCCGGCCTGATCGCCGTGGCCGATTTGCAATCTGCTGAACTTGCTGCCATTTCTTGGGCACGCATCGCTTTGGTGCCATCAAGAGGGGGCCATCCGGCTCATGTTGCTGCTTGAGTCGCTTCCGACTGTGATTGGCGCTGCCGCCATCGCACCTGCGTTGCTCGTGCTGTGGCTTGTCATCGCGGCCGACGAGCGCCCCGGGCCGCCCGCGCAGGTGTGGCTTGCTTTCTTGCTCGGCGCCGCCAGCATTTCGCTGCTCGGGCTGGCGCGGGTGCCGTTCAATGCGCTGCTCGCGATCCCCGGCGATCCCTGGATAACGCAAGCGATCCGCTCGTTGTTCGGCGTCGCCGCTCCGGAAGAAATCGTCAAGGTGCTCGTCATCGTCGTCATCTCCTCACGGCGCCGCGCCTTCGCCGATCCGATGGACACCGTGGTTTACGGTGCGGCTGCCGGGTTGGGCTTCGCCGCCTATGAAAATCTCGCTTATCTCGTCCTGCACAAGGACATGTGGCGCGCGCTGGCAGCCTTGCGCAGCGTCCTGACCGTGCCGTTCCACGGCTCGCTCGGCATCATCGCCGGGGCCTATCTTGCGATCGCGCGCTCCGGCGGCGCGCTCGGCGCGCATCGCGGCAACCGCGACTGGGCACGCATCACGAGCTGGGCGCTCGTGCTGGCCGCGCCGATCGCACTGCATGCGGCATTCGACTTTCCGCTGCTGTCGCTGCAACGCATTCCCGATCTCACGTCGACCGAGCGGCTGCTGCTGGGTTCGGCAAGCGTGCTGATCGGCTTCTCCTCGATCGGATTTGCGGTCCGGCTTGTGCGGCGCGTTGGCAAGCATCACGCGCCGCGCACCGAGGTTGCGCGCGAACGGCTGAGCCAATTGCGACGAATGTGGGCGCTCCTACTGATCGGCGGCGGCGCCGGCTTTGCCGGCGTTGCCTTTCTGCTCACCTCGCTGCACCACTGGTACGTCAATCCGGAACGCAACGCGTCGTTCATCCTGGTCCCGATCGGCTTCACATCGATCCTGATCGGCCTTGCGCTCCTGGTCGCGACCGGCGCAGTCTACTTCCTCGGCCGCAGCCGGATGCGGACGGCGGCGGAGGGCTTTTCGTCGGCATCCGGTCCGGGTTAGGATCGCATTGCACGCGCCTAGCGGGAGATCTGCGAATGACCCTTTCCAATGATCTCGACAAGCTCCGATCGGAGATGAGCGCTGCGGTCAAGCAGCACTGGAAGGCGTTCCTGTTCGAGGGCATCCTGCTGGTGATCCTCGGCATCGCCGCAATGATCGTGCCGCCGCTGGCAAGCCTCGCCGTCACCATCTTCCTTGGCTGGATGTTTCTGATCAGCGGCATCGGCGGCCTGATCGCGACCTACTGGGCGCGCCACATGCCCGGCTTCTGGTGGTCGCTGATCTCGGCCGCGCTTGCCGTGCTCGCCGGCCTCGTATTGCTGGCGCGTCCGCTTCAGGGCGTGCTGACGCTGACCATCGTGGTCGGCGCCTATTTCGTCGCCGAAGGCGTCGCCTCCATCATGTATGCGCTGGAACATCGCCGCGAATTGTCCGGACGCTGGTCGTGGTTGCTCGTCGCCGGCCTGATGGACATCGTGATCGCCTTCCTCATCATCGCGGGCCTGCCGGGCTCGGCCCAGTGGGCACTTGGCCTTCTGGTCGGCCTCAATCTGATGTTCGGCGGAGCCACCCTGATCGGCATGGCGCTGGCGGCCCGCAGCTCCTCGTGAGCGCCGCTCGGCTTCAAGGGGGTGACAAGCCAAAATCGATAGGCTATAGAGCCGCCCATGATCACCGTCGCCACCAGCTATTTTTGGTACTTTAGCTACGACAGCTTGCTGGCGGCAGGAGGATCGCGCTCAATCTGAAGAATTGCAGCAGACGCCCCGAACAAGCCGCCAGACCTGGCGGCTTTTTTGTGTGCCGGCAGGTCCCAATCCCAAGGAGCCAGCCGTGTTGAGTACGACAGACGATCTTCGCATCAAAGAACTGAAAGAGCTGAGTACGCCCGACGAGGTGATGCGGGAAATCCCGCGCACGCTGACGGCGACCCGGGTCGTGATGAGCGCCCGCAACGCCATCCACGCGATCCTGCACGGGACCGATGACCGGCTGCTGGTCGTCGTCGGCCCCTGCTCGATCCACGATCCCGCGGCGGCTGTCGATTACGCCGAGCGGCTCGCTGGCCTGCGCGAGCAGCTTGCCGACCGCCTCGAGATCGTGATGCGGGTCTATTTCGAGAAGCCGCGCACGACGGTCGGCTGGAAGGGGCTGATCAATGACCCCGACCTCGACGGCAGCTTCGACATCAACAAGGGCCTGCGCCTTGCCCGCAGTGTGCTGTCCGCGGTGAACAATCTCGGCCTGCCGGCCGGCACCGAATTCCTCGACATGACGACGCCGCAATACATCGCCGACCTGGTGTCGTGGGCTGCGATCGGCGCGCGCACCACCGAAAGCCAGATCCATCGCGAGCTGGCGTCCGGATTGTCCTGCCCGGTCGGCTTCAAGAACGGCACCGACGGCAATGTGCGGATCGCGGCTGACGCCGTGAAGTCGGCCTCGCACCCGCATCATTTCATGGCAGTCACCAAGGGCGGCCGTTCGGCGATCGCCGCGACGCGCGGCAACGAGGACTGCCACGTCATCCTGCGCGGCGGCCGAGCGCCGAACTATGATGCCGCCAGCGTCGATGCGGCAGCGGTCGAGCTCGGGCGCGCCGGCGTCGCTCCGCGGCTGATGATCGACACCAGCCATGCGAACAGCAGCAAGAAGCCGGAGAACCAGCCGCTGGTCGCCGCCGATATCGCCCGTCAGATCGCGGACGGCGAGCAGCGCATCGTCGGCGCAATGATTGAGAGTAACCTGGTTGCCGGCCGGCAAGATGTCGTGCCGGGGACCGCGCTGACCTACGGCCAGAGCATCACCGACGGCTGCATCGATTGGGACACGACGGCCGATGTCCTCAGCCGACTGGCTGATGCCGTCGACGCCAGGCGAAGAGCTCAACGTGACGGCTTGAAGGAGATCTCGGCCTGAAGCGGCACGAAGGATTGAGCGCAAGCGGCGGGGCGCGAGATCGCGCTCCGCACGCCTGTCGCGAAGTCTAGCAGCCGCGGCAGATACTCTTGATCTTCTTGTCGAGCGCCGCGTCTTCCTTGTTCGTCTGGCTGTTCGGATCGCTCAGCGACTTCTCGCTGGGAACGTCGCCGCGGCGGGGCTGGCGGTGGCCCACCGGCGCCTCCATCAGCGGCTTGTCCTTCTGGACCGTGGATACTCCGCCCTGTTGCGGCTGCGCCAAGGCCTGCGGCACTCCGGCCGCAACCAACAGAGCCATCGCCAAAACTGTTTTTCTCATTTTGCGTCTCCGCCTCTCAGCCCTTCTTGTCGCGCCCGGTCCGGGTCATCGATGATAACGCAGTTGCGTCGCCCCTGCGCTGCGCAATCCTGCACCTTCCGTATATCGGCCATGGCGCCAGGTAGCCAGATTCCCGCGGCGACCAGCACCGCAAAGACACCGGGCATCACAACATTTTCGATCTCCGCCCGGCCCCGCTCATCGCCGGCTCACGATTCCGGCGGGTAGAGATGAACGTCACCACAATAATCGACGATGCGGTACTGCCGTTCCGCGGAACCCTGGCCTTCCCGGGACGGTGAGTGCGACAAATAATCCGGCCCGATCGGCGCCTTGCCGTGGCCTCCGGGGATGTCGAGGACGTAGCCCGGCTGGCACAGGCCCGAAACGCGGCCGCGCAGGGCCCGCATCAGGTTCTGCCCGGTCTCGATCGTCGTGCGCAGGTGCGCGGTGCCCGGCGCGAGATCGCCATGATGCAGATAGTACGGCTTGATCCGGCACTCGACGAAGGCGCGCATCAAAGCTTCGAGCGTCGCAGCATCGTCATTGACCCCGCGCAGCAGCACCGACTGGCTGACCAGGGGAATGCCGGCGTCGGCGAGCCGCGCACAGGCCGCGCGTGCAGTCTGCGTCATTTCGCGCGGGTGGTTGGCGTGGATCGCGACCCAGGTGGTTGCGCCGTCCGGCCGCAGCGCCGCGATCATCTCCGGAGTGATGCGCCCGGGATCGGCGACGGGTACGCGGGTGTGGATGCGGATGATCTTCACGTGATCGATCCCGCCGAGATCGGCCATGATCTCCGTTAACCTGCGCGACGACAGCATCAGCGGATCGCCGCCGGTCAGGATGACCTCCCAGATTCCAGGATGCGCGCGGATATAGTCCAGTGCCGCACCATAGGCGTCATCCGACAAAGCGGTGGCCTTGCCCGGGCCGACCATTTCGCGGCGGAAGCAGAACCGGCAATAGACCGCGCAGACGTGAACCAGCTTGAGCAGCACGCGGTCGGGGTAGCGGTGGACGATCCCGGCGACCGGCGAATGCGCATCGTCGCCGATCGGATCGGCGTTCTCGCCCGGCTGCTCCACGAGTTCTTCCGCGCTCGGAATGAATTGCCGCGCGATCGGATCGTCGGGATCAGCCGGGTCGATCAGCGCGGCGAGCTCCGGCGTCACCGCGACAGCATAGCGCGCAGCGACCTTGTCCAGCTCGGCCAGTGCCTTCACCGGCGCGAGCCCGGCGTCAACCAGCTCACGCGGCTGCCGCAGGGTTGCCGCCAATTTGCGATCGATCCTGTTCATGGCTCTCCTGCAGGCGGTGTCCAGACCACCTGGTCAATTCGCGGCGCGCCGCTCGCCAGCATCACCAGCCGATCGAAGCCGAGCGCAACCCCGCTCGCCTCTGGCATCTGGCCGACCGCGGCAATGAAATCCTCATCGAGCGGATAGCGCTCGCCGTAGCGCCGGGCCTTCTCGTCCATTGCCGCGGTGAAGCGATGGCGCTGCTCGGCGGCATCGGTCAGCTCACCGAAGCCGTTGGCAAGCTCGACGCCGCAGGCGTAGACCTCGAAACGCTCGGCGACGCGCGGATCGCCGGCCTTGGTGCGTGCCAGCGCCGCCTCCGGCGACGGATATTCGAATAGCACCGTCAGGCGGCCCTGCCCCAGCTCGGGCTCGATATGCTCGACCAGCACCTTGCTGAAGATATCGGACCAGGTGTCGTCGTCCGCAACCCGCACCCGCGCCTGCGCGGCCGCCGCCAGCGCTACCCGATCGCCCTCGCGACCCCTGATTGTCGCCAGCAGATCGATACCGGCAAAACGATCGAAGGCTGCCGCGACCGTCAGCAATTCCGGCTCGGCGAAAGGGTCGGCAAGCTTGCCGCGGAACGAGAAGCGGCCGATCCCGGTCGCCTGCGCGGCATGCGCGATCACCACGATGGTATCGGCCATGATGGCGTCATAGCCGGCATGGGCGCGATACCATTCCAGCATGGTGAATTCGGGCAAGTGCAGATCGCCCCGCTCGCGATCGCGGAACACCCGCGCGAATTCGTAAATCCTCGGCTCGCCCGCCGCGAGCAGCTTCTTGCAGGCGAATTCCGGCGAAGTGCGCAGATAGCGCGTCGCATGGGAGCCGTCGGCCCGTGCCAGATCGGTGCGCGGCGCATGGAGATGGGTCTCGTTACCAGGGGAAATCTGCAGGATCCCGGTCTCGACCTCGGCAAATCCCTGTTCCTCGAACCAGGCCCTGAGTGCCTTCGTCACCGCGCTGCGCGCCAGCAGGAACGGCTTGCGGTCGGCGTAGCGCGACGGCGCCCACCACGGCGAAGGCTGATCCGATCCGGTCATTTCGCCCCTGCCTGATGCGACCAAGCGGCCCGAGCAACTGCCATTGTTTGTTTAAGAGACAAATGCAAGCCCTTGATATTGAACCGACTGCCGAGCGACACAATCTTCGTGGCGGAGGAGCGTAGCGACATTTGTCCCTTCTCTTGTCGAAAGACGCTCGCCTTGTCCATGTGGCGGTCCGCAATCTGCCGAAATTGCCTGCAAAAGGCTGGCATCTCAGGGACAAATCAGTATGTTGCAGCCCCAAATCGCCGCCATGGCCGGGAGGGCGCCGATCCAGTTTGCGCCCCCGGCTGCCAAATTCAGGAAAACACCTTTGAAAGTCATCGCCAGTTCCATCCGCAAGGGCAACGTCATCGAGCAGGACGGCAAGCTCTATGTGGTCTTGTCCGCCGAAAACATTCACCCCGGCAAGGGCACCCCGGTCAGCCAGATCGAAATGCGCCGCATCGGCGACGGAGTGAAGGTCTCGGAGCGCTACAAGACCACCGACCAGGTGGAAAAGGCCACCGTCGAAGACCACAACTTCAACTATCTCTACGAGGACGCCGACGGCTTCCATTTCATGAACGCCGAGAATTACGACCAGGTCCAGGTCTCGAAGGAGATCGTCGGCTCGTCCGCGCCGTATCTGCAGGAGAACATGACCGTGAAGCTCTCGCTGCATGAGGGCAATCCGGTCGCGATCCAGCTCCCCCAGCGCGTGACGCTGGAAGTCGTGGAGACCGAGCCGGTGACCAAGGGCCAGACCGCCTCCTCGTCCTACAAGCCCGCGGTGCTCTCCAACGGCATCCGCACCGGCGTGCCCCCTCACGTCAGCACGGGCACTCGAATCGTGGTCATGACCGAGGACGGTTCCTACGTTGAACGCGCCAAGGATTAGTGGCTAGCGCATTCCTGAGCGAGTGACAGCCCGGCGCGCGCGAAGAAAACGTCTCAAAACGAGAACCAGAGTTTCGGTTCCGATTCAATCGGAACCGAAACTGCTTTAGTCTCACCGGTGGTCGCGCATGAGCCGGGGGTCGTATTGAGCAGGAAGGTCGTCAGCTTCGCCGGTTGCTTGCTGGCAGTTTTGCTCTCCCCCCTGATCGGCGCGTCTGCCGACGAGTTCAGGACGCCGTCCATCTCCGCCATGCGGGTCGAATGGCGTTCCGCGCTCGACCAGTTGCGGCAGGAAATCAGCGCCCGGCCGACCATTGCCTCCAGCTTGAGCTTCGCGAGCCAGCGCCGGGTCCCGGCCTACGATCCGCGGTCGACGCCGGCATGGGTGCAATTGAACGCGGCGACATCGCCGATCTTCCCCGGCATCGCACGCAGCCCGATCCCCGTTCTGCTGCCGTTCGACACGGCGAGCTACCTCGAGGCGCGGCAAGGCGGTACGCAGGATGCCCTGCCCGTTTCGCGCTATCAGGCCGACTTCCGTGCCGTGGATCTCTTCCATGCCGGCGCATCCGGCTACGATGCGGTGTTCTCGCTTGTATCAGGTGCGGGCGACGGCATGCCGCAACGGACCTTTGCGAAGCCGGTCGAAGTCCAGATCTCAGGCTCGATCCTGGTCTACGACCTCGTGGACCGGCTGGCCGGCAAGGGCGAGCCGGTCAAGGCGCTTGCCACGCAATTCCCCGACATCCGCCGCTTCATCCGCGAAGGCTATGTGCGTTACGCCTTCACCCGGTTCGGAATTCCATACGTCGTGTCCATCCAGTGCCTCGACAGCGCGCCGCGCCCGAAGCGGCTGGCCTGCCGCGAGGCCTATCCCGTAGCCGAGCGCTTCCTGAAGGCCTTGCGCATCGCCGGCGGCCAGCCATCGCGGCCGCGCAGCGATATCGCGAGCGACGTCGCCGAACGACCCGCGGCGACATCTTCCGATTTCACCTATCACCCGAGCGGCGATATTTTCATCAACAGTGGCCGGCACAATCAGGCGGGCCGCGCGGACTTCACCGTCTATTCCCAGATCCGTTTTCCGCTCGAGAAGGCGCCGGCCTTCGCCCATTCGCAATCTTATCCCAAACATGGGCGCGTCGATGAATATCCCTGGCAGGACAATTTCTGCGAGGCGCGCAGCTTCGAGGTCGGACAATGCGCCGGCGGTCATGGCCACCAGGGCCAGGACATGCGCCCGGGTGCATGCCCGGCCGGCAGCGCTGACGGATGCAACCCCAAGCGGCAGGCGGTCGTTGCGGTGCGCGACAGCATCGTGATCCGCTCACCGCAGCAGCAGTCGGCAACGCTTCAGGTCAACACCCGCACCGAACATATCCGCTTCCGCTACATGCACATGAACCCGTCGGCGATGGATGCCGATGGCCTGCTCAATGGCCGCCGCGTCGCGGAGGGCGAGAAGATCGGCGTGGTCTCGAACTATCTCGATCACCCCAATGGCACGTCGCGGCATCTGCATTTCGATGTCCAGGTGTTTACGCGCGACGGCTGGATCTGGGTCAATCCCTACACCACGCTGGTGTCGGCCTATGAGCGGCTGATCCGCGGCCGCGGGCGCGAGATCGGGCCGGAGCTTGGGCCGGCGGCCGCCGTGGCCCGTGCCACGCCCGACGACGTCACACATCACATCGACACGCAGGAAGGCGGCGGCAACTAGGCCCTGTCACCGCACACCCGCTGGCGCGAGGCGACGAAAGCTGCGTTCGGTTGGCGCTGTTGGCGACCAAGCTCGCGCGGCGGTGCAATATGTCGCGAAGGGCCATAAGCGATCATTCAGGCCAGTCGAGAACGAATTGGCTTGCCTTGCTGAGAGTCCTTTTGCACTCTCATGCAAGGAGGCCGACGCATGAAGATCATGACCGTTGCATGCGCTCTCGGAGCGACCCTGGTGTTGTGCAGCCTCGGGACGCCTGGTGCTGAAGCCCGGACGCGGAAAGCACAAGTCGTTCATGGACCAACGAGGGTTATCATTCCGACGCCGGTGATAAGGCCAACTCCGTGGGATTATTATATTGTTCCACGATATCGCTATCGCCCTGAAGATGACCGGGTCGATCCATATGGCCCACCTCTGGTGTCGTCATGGGTCCGCTATGAGGGGTGGCGGTGGCCGTACTGGTGGTGAACAGCAGTCACGCCAAACAGATCGCATTCCGGGGGAAGTGATGATCGTCCCCTGACGGGCGCGGAGGTGAAGCGGAACGCCGGGACAAAACCGCGTATCGTGATGCCGCGTTGTGGCTGCGGACCGCTCTGGGCCATTTTAGAAGGAGTCGGTGGTGTATCCGCTTAGTAGCGAAGCCGATTCACCCGAAATCGATCTGCATTCCGGCGAGTGTCTCCGCGACTTTCTTCTGCCCGTCCGCGGGCAGCGGCAGGATCGGACGCGGCGGCTCCGCCCCGCAGATTCCCCTGAGATTGGCGATTGCGTAGACCACGCGCAGGCTCGAGAACGTCTTGAACTGGTCCCAGATCGGTTGGAGACATTCGTTGAGCCGTCGCGCCTCTGTGGCATTGCCACTCGTTGCGGCGCGGACGATGTCGACGCAGATCGTCGGGAAAATTCCCGCAAGAACGCTATACCATGTCTCGCCGCCGGCCAGCAGCGCCTCGGTGCAATTCCAGTCGGCGGCGTAACCCAGCGAAAAGCCACTCGGGACGACGGCTCGCAACTCCGCGAGATGGCCCGCGATGGCAGCAGACTCCGGCGCCGGGCTCTTCACCGCCACGATTCCATCCACACGGCTCAGACGACCGATCAGGGCCGGCGTGAAGCGGAAATGCGTGGTGCCGGGATTGTCGTAGATGCAAATCGGTAGCCGACTCTCGCGCGCCACCGTCTGGAAATGCTCGAAAACCTCGTCATCCGTCAGCGGAGTGTAGGAAACCGGCGCTAGAAGTCCTGCTGTCGCGCCGGCATCCCGTGCATCCTGGGCCAATCTGACAGTCTCGTCGGTTCGGAGTGCGCCGATCCCGGCCAAGATCGGCGTCCTCCCTTCCGCCAGGCGGACAGCGGCCTGGACGGCCCGCCGCCGCTCGTCGCGACCGAGATACGGGTATGAGCCTGTGCTGCCGAGCAGCCCGACCGAATCCACCTTCGCGGCAATCAGAGGTTCCAGCAACGCCCTGAGCGCGCCGACGTCAATCCGCCCATCTCGATCCGATGGCGTGATTGGAAAAGCGGAAAGTCCCTTCAGATTGACCATCGGTTGCTCCCTCTTTAGCAGCAGCGAAACACATATCCTGATTGACTGGATCAGAGATGATCCAGTTGCGATTGATTTCGGCTTCGAGATGGACCAGCGCCCTTCGTCCCGCTTGCGCTAATAGCCGCCACCATGGGGCCCGCCGCGCTCACGGCTATTCGAGCATCGTGGTCAGTTGCGCGCCCTCGTCGGCCACGAACACTGCGATCAATTCCGCGGGCTCCGTGGTGCTCGCATTGGCCGAGACGACGTGGGTGGAGCCCGGCGGCTCGAAGAAGGACTGGCCCACCTTGAACGTCTCAACCGGCCCGCCGCCGAGTTGCGAGCGGATTTCGCCCTTGGTGATGTAGGCCGTCACCGAGCCGGCGTGGCGATGTGGCGGGGTAAATCCCCCCGGACCGTAGAACACGCGCACCACCGTGACGCGCTTGCCAGGCACGTTCGGCAGCGGGTGCGAGCTGATGACCTCGACCTTGTCGAGCGGAGACGCCGCGTTCGCGGTCGAGCACAGCGGCACGATGGCCGAGGAGATCGCATCCATCGGGGTCGGCAAGGCCTTGCCGACCACAAATGCGCAGGCCAATCCCGTGACGATTGCGAGCGAGACCGGCCGCGGCGGCCGGACCAATGGAAGAGGCAGTGTCGCAGCCATCGATGTCATCGGTTCTTCTCCTTGTTCTGTTATCGCTCAATCTGTTTCATCGACCTTACGATGCCGCCGCGATCGCCGCCTGTTTCCGCGCCGGCGGCGTCCAGCGATAGGCTGCGCCGAACCTGTTCCAGACATTGATCGATGCGATCGCGGAGGTGAGATAGGTCAGTTCCTGTTCGGAGAACTCCGCGGTGGCCTGCGCATAGACCTCGTCGCTGACGCCGTTCGGCAGCAACGTCAACGCCTCGGTCCAGGCCAGCGCAGCGCGCTCGCGCGCGGAGAATTGCGGCGCCTCGCGCCAGACCACGACGAGGTTCAGCTTGTCGACGGGAATACCGAGGCTCTCGCTCTGCAAGATGTGGTACTGCACGCAAAAGGCGCAGCCGTTGATCTGCGAGGCGCGAATCTTGACGAGCTCTATGAGCTGCTTGTCGAGCCCGGCCTTTGCCGCAAAGTGCCCGAGCGAACGCACGACGGCGAACACGTCGGGCGCGAGCTTCTCGAAATCGGTATATTCCTTACGAGCATGTGACATGGGCTTTGCCTCGTGTTATCAGAGTCCTGATATCTTATAAGAGCACTGATATAATGAGCAAGACATCGACGTCAGCGAAGGCGCGATCAGACGGCATAGCCGCGATGCGAAAACGCGGAAAATCCGAGGCCGCTGCAAAGCGGCCCGCGAGAGGTCGCGGCGGACACAAGCCGGTGGGGGTGCGGAAGGCGCCGGCGGCAGCTCCGACCCCCGCCCTCGCCGTCCCACCGCCACCCGGCCAGGGCAAGCGCGGCGAGCAGGGCTATCTCGGCTACCTGCTGCGTCAGGCCCAGGCCGCGTCACGGCTGTCGATGGAGCGCGCGCTCGCCGGCCTCGGCGTCACCTCGCCGCAGTTCGTCGTCCTCACCATGCTGAAAGCCTATCCGGGTCTCTCCGGCGCCGACCTCGCGCGAGTTGCGATCCTGACGCCGCAGACCGTGAACGTGATCATCCGTAACCTCGAGCGCGACGGCGCGATCCGGAAGACGCCGCATCCGGTCCACGGCCGGGTGCTGCAATGGACGCTGACCGGCCGTGGAACCACGCTGCTCGCGCAATGCCGCCGCCACGCCCAAGCGCTGGAGCGGCGGCTGTCCGCGGGCCTCTCCGCCCAAGAGGAACAGGTGATCCGGCGCTGGTTGTCAAAAATCGCCACAGATCTGCAGGATAGCTAGCCACTGCGGTGGAGTTGCTTTGGTCCATTCCGACGCCGCCGCTACACTGGCCCGATGAAACAACCTGATTCCCCGAACATCCCTGCCCGCCGCGCCGTTCTGAAGCTCGGCGTTGCCGCAGGCGTCGTGCTCGCCAACCCGCTGCGCGCATTGGCGGCTGCTCCTCCGGGCTTCGACCAATGGCGCGACAATTTTCGCAACCGCGCGCTGGCGAAGGGCATCTCGGACGCGACCTGGAATCGCTGCATGGCGCGGGTCGAGCCCGACATGAGCGTGTTCAGGCAGATGCGCAATCAGCCTGAATTCCACGAGCAGATCTGGCAGTACATCAACCGTCGCGTCTCCGATTGGCGCGTCATCCACGGCCGCGAGGCGCTGCGGAAGAACGAGACGCTGTTCGCCCGGATGGAACGCGACTTCGGCGTCGAGCGCGGCACGCTACTTGCGCTGTGGGGCGTCGAGTCCGCCTATGGCGATCCGCTGGTGCAACAGAACCACATGACGCCGGTGTTTCCCTCGCTCGCCGCGCTCGCCTGGAACGAGCCGCGCCGCAAGGCCTATTGGGAGACCGAGCTGATCAACGCGATGAAGATCGTGCAGCGTGGCTGGAGCACGCCGGAAGAAATGCGCGGCTCCTGGGCCGGTGCAATGGGCCATTCGCAATGGATGCCGGAAGTCTGGCTCAATGTCGGTTTCGACTATGACGGCGACGGCAAGGTCTCCCCGTTCGGCCGGCCTGACGACGCGCTGGGTTCGACTGCGAAATATCTGGTCAATCGTGGCAAATGGCACCGCGGCGAGCACTGGGGTTACGAGGTCCGCGCGCCCGGCGGTGGCGCGAGCGGCAGCCGTAGCTATGCGGCCTGGGCAAGCGCCGGAGTGACGCGCGCCGACGGCAAGCCGTTCCCGCAGCCGAATGCCTCGGCGCAGCTCTGGATCCCGGTGCAGGGCGGCCCGGCCTTCCTGCTCGGGCCGAACTTCTATTCAGTCAAGAGCTACAATCCCTCGATGAACTATGCGCTCGCGATCTGCCATCTCGGCGATCGCTGCTTGGGCGGGCCGCCCTTCATCCAGCCGTTCCCGGGATCGGAGCGCGCGCTGACGCTGGCCGAAGTGCAGGAGATGCAGACGCGCCTGACCAAGGCCGGCTTCGACACCGGCGGCACCGACGGCCGCGTCGGCAACGACACCATGAAGGCGATCAAGGACTACCAGATCAGGACGGGCCTGCAGCCCGCCGACGGCTATGGCGGGCTGAAGGTGCTGGCGCGGCTACGCCAGGGTGGCTAGCGATTGACGAGATTAAGGCGAAATAGCAACCGCGACGACGCTGCGCTCCCTCGCCCCGCTCTTGCGGGGAGAGGGTTGGGGTGAGGGGCCGTTCCGCGTGTACGGCGATAGCCGCGTTTGCGGAAATTCCCCCTCACCCGGAACGCATCTTACGATGCGTCCCGACCTCTCCCCGCACGCGGGGCGAGGTGAAGCGGAGCTCGCTGGTCGATTCGCGATCGGCGCCCGGCTTTTCCTGCGCCCTCTCTTCAAGAGAGCGCGAAACGAGATGCAAAGCTCGGACAATTCATGTCGCGAGAACGCGAACCTATGACTCAACAGCGGTGCAATACACTCGCCGTCGTCCCGGCGAAGGCCCATAGGCGTTAAGTTAGGCTTGCGGTGCGGGATGGTTCGTGATTCCAGCATGGCATGAGATATGAAGCACTGGCGATCGCGACTGGGCGGGGATCGTAACCCGGCTTGGAGGGGCCGCAGCGCTCGATCGGACCGCACGGGAGACGAAGGCTTTCGTGCGTCCGCGCGAGATACGCAATGCCGTGGACTTGCTGCGGTTGATCCTGGCGTATTGCCTTGGTGAACGGGGATTTCGATTGACGGCGGCATGGGCGACGTCGGTCGGTCTTGTCGATGTTTCGAGCGTGGCTCTGTTGTACCGCTTGCGCCAGTGCGGGGATTGGCTGGCGCTCCTGATCGGGCAGGCACTCGCTGCCGCAGCTCCGAGGGCCGGCCGAGGTCGCCTGATCCGCATCATCGATGCCACGACGGTGCCGAAGAAGGGGTTGAATGGCAGGAAGAAGAACGAGGTGTGGCGCATTCACAGCGCGTTCGATCTTCCGCAAGAGCGTTTTGGCCACTTCGAACTGACCGATCAACAGGACGGCGAGAGGCTCGACCGGATTCCGGCGGTTGCGGGCGAGATCCGTCTTGCCGATCGGGCCTATTTGCAGCCGGAGCGCATGGCAACATTGATCCAGGCCGGCGCAGACTTCGTCATTCGAGCGGGTTGGAAGAGCGCACGCTGGCTCGATGGTAAGGGCTGTGCATTCAATCTGATCGCCGAACTGCGCAAGGCGGCGGAACGAGGCCTCCTCGATTGTCCGATCTGGATCAAACCCAAGCGCGGCACGCCGCTCGCCATGCGTCTGGTCGCCGTCAAGAAGCCGCAACAGGCCGCTGCCGAGGCGCGGCGCAAGGCGCGCCGGACCGCACAGAAGGGCGGCCATCAGCTCTCCAATAAAACGCTGCAGGCCGCCGATTGGGTCATCCTGGTGACCTCACTTGCGCCAGATGACTTCACCACGGATGACATTCTCGCCCTCTACCGCCTGCGCTGGCGGATCGAGCTGGGCTTCAAGCGGCTGAAGAGCCTGGTTGGTTTGAAGGGGCCGCCGGGAACTAACGAGCGATCCGCCAGATCGCATATCCTTGCTCATCTGCTGATGATTCTATTGCTCGAGCCGCTCGTCGACGAACTCGAGGACTCTCCCCGCTTGGCGGAAGCCGCCTGACCAGTCCTGGCGCCTGGCGATTGCTCCGTCAGCTCATCGTCTCACTCTTGCAGGCCGTCATTCCGCAACCCGCAATGGCTCGTCTCCGCCAATCTCTCCCCATTCTCCAGCGCCATCTTCGCGAGCCGCCGAGGAAAACCCGACGCTATCAAACCATGGTCCGCTTACCTTAACGCCTATGGGCGAAGGCCGGGACCCATAACCCCGAATGCATGTTGTTATGCACCGTCTGGAACGACGAGTCTCGTTCACAACACGAGCCGCGGCGTATGGGTCCCGGCCCCCGTGCGCAATTGCGCATTAGGCCGGACGACGCGGTGGAGCGAGCCGCGGCCTCTCAAGCACCGGCGTCTCTGGAATACGGATCACCCGCATGCGCGGTCGATGACAGCGAGGCTAATACAATCGCCTCGCGCGAAATGGCGGAGACTTACGCCTGCCGCACCACCCCGCCTGCGTTCATGCCACCGTCGATGACGAGCTCGGTGCCGGTCACATAGCGCGATGCATCCGAGGCCAGATACAGCACGCCCTGCGCGATCTCGATCGCCTGCCCCGCACGGCCGAGCGGCGCCGCAAACCTCGCGCGCTCCTCCGGATCGATCGGCGCGTTCTGGCCGGCACCGGCCGCGCCGGTCGGGATCTTGCCCCAGATCGGCGTGTCGATGATGCCGGGATGCACCGAGTTGACCCGGATGCCGTCGCCGACTTGCGCGCACTCCATCGCGATCGCCTTGGCGAACAGCCGTACGCCGCCCTTGGTCGCGCAGTAGCCGGCAAGGTTCGCCGATCCACGAAGGCCGGCGAGCGACGACATCATGATGATCGAGCCGCCGCCATGCCTGCGCATCAACGGCAAGGAATGCTTCACCGACAGGAAGACGCCGTCGAGATTGATCGCGGTCTGCCTGCGCCAGTCCGCAAGCGACATCTCGACGATCGAAGGCACGCCGATGCCGATGCCGGCGTTGGAGACCATGATATCCAGGCGGCCGTAGCGCTTGCCGACCTCGGCCACGACCTCGATCCAGCGCTCCTCGCTGGTCACGTCCTGCGCCAGGAAGCTCACATCGCGATCGGCCTTCTTCAGGCGCTCGGTCAGCTCAGGGCCCTTCAACTCGTCGATATCGGTGGCGATCACGGTCGCCCCCTCCCGCGCCAGCAATTCCACGATCGCCGCGCCAATGCCCGATGCGCCGCCGGTCACCAGCGCGACCTTGCCTTGAACCTGTCCTGCCATGTCCACTCCCAACGTTTCTTATCTGATCACCGCCGGGCCCTGATCCGGCACCGCGACGTCGAGCACACGGAATTGCACACGTTCGGTGCCTTGCCAACGGTCGACTGCAAGAGAGCCTGCCACGTGCAGTTGCTGGCCGCGATTTTGCGTCAAGGCGCTGCCGAGTTTCTGCCCGACCGAGCGGAAGGCGATACCGTTGACGATCGAGCCATCGCCCGACTTGAAGCGCAGCCGCAAATGCGCCTCGCCGACCTCGTCGGCGTAGACCAGTTGATGTGACGGCAGCGCGATCACCGGCTCCGGATTGGCACTGCCGAACGGACCGGCGCGGTTGAGCGTTGCGGCAAATTCAGGTGTCACCGCGCGCGCCGTCACCGCGCCGTCGATGAACAGCTCATTCTCGTGGCGCGAGTTGGCGACGTCGGCCGCGAGCGCGTTCTCGAGGTAGGCGCGGAATTCGGCAAGCTTCTCCCTGCGCAAGGTGACGCCGGCGGCCATCGCGTGACCGCCGCCTTTCATCAGGAGACCATCGTGCACCGCCTGGCGCACCGCCTTGCCGAGATCGACGCCACCGATCGAGCGGCCCGATCCCGTGCCGATGCCGCCCGGCTCGAGCGCAATCGCAAATGCGGGACGGGCGAATTTCTCCTTCAGCCGCGCGGCCACCAGCCCGACCACGCCGGGATGCCAGCCTTCCGCCGCGGTGACGATCACCGCACCCTTGTCCTCGAGCCCGAGCGAGGCCAGCGCCTCGGCTTCGGCCTGCGCCTCGGCCGCCTGCTCGATCACGCGACGCTCGGTGTTGAGACGGTCGAGCTCGGCCGCGATCCGCGCCGCCTCCGACACGTCGCCCTCCAGCAGCAGGCGCACACCCAGATCAGCGCGCCCGATGCGGCCGCCGGCATTGATGCGCGGGCCCAGCATGAAGCCGAGATGCCAGGCTTCCGGCGGGCCGTTCAGCCGCGACACATCCATCAGGGCGGTGTGACCGATGTGATCGCGACGGCGCATCGCGATCAGGCCCTTGGTCACAAAGGCGCGGTTGAGCCCGATCAGCGGAGCGACGTCGGCGACCGTGCCGAGCGCAACGTGATGCAGCATGCCGAGCAGATCGGGCTCCGGCATCTCACGCGTCCAGAATCCGCGCTGGCGCAATTCGCGGTTCACGGCCACCAGCGTCACCAGCACGAGACCGACGGCCGCGAGATGACCGAGGCCAGAGAGATCGTCCGCCCTATTCGGATTCACCAGCGCGTCGACCTCGGGCAACTGGTCGCCGGACTGGTGATGATCGATCACGACGACCGACATTCCGAGCTTCTTCGCTTCCGCCAGCGGCTCGATGCTGGTGGTGCCGCAGTCGACCGTGACGAGCAGCGTCGCGCCCTTCGCCGCCAGCGCGCGGACCGCCTCGGTGTTCGGTCCATAGCCTTCGAACAGGCGGTCCGGGATGTGGATCAGCGGATCCAATCCGCAATGGCGCAGGTGCCAGGCGAGCAGCGCCGCCGACGTCGCACCGTCGACGTCGTAGTCGCCGAAGATCGCGACCTTCTCGCCGTGCTGTGCCGCGTCCGCGATGCGCTTGGCCGCCGTCTCCATGTCGGTCACGGTATGAGGGTCGGGCATCAGCTTGCGGATGGTCGGATCGAGGAAATCGGCGACCGCGTCGATCCCGACGTCGCGTCCCGCCAGCACGCGCGCCAGCATTTCCGGCAGATTGTGGCGCTGGACGATTGCGAGCGCGCGCGTCGCCCCCCGCGCATCCAGCCGATCGCGCCAGAATTTTCCGGTCAGCGATCGCGTCACGCCGAGAAACGCCGACGGCGCCTCGACGGGCAGAGCAGATGCGTGGAGCGTCATGATCCCTTCCGAGCCAGATAGGAATCGTAACGCGTCAATGAATCGCAGACCAGTTCTAGCAGCCCATTCGGCTGGCGATTTCCCCGAAATCCTTGGCGACGATGTCCCAGTCGCCGGTGGCCTCGAAATCGACTTTCTGCAGCGGGCCGTATTCGGTCGGACGCGCGACGAAGGCGGTCTTCAAGCCATGCTTCTGCGCATGCTTCAGATCGTAATTGTGCGCGGCGACCATCATCACCTGCTCCGGCGGCAGGCAGAGCAGCTTCGCCGCACCGAGATAGGTCTCCGGATCGGGCTTGTAGTGCTCGAACAGCTCGGCCGACATGACGAGGTCCCAAGGGAGCCCTGCGAACTTCCCCATGTTGGTCAGCAACGCGACGTTGCCGTTCGAGAGCGGCGAGATGATGTATTTCGTCTTCAGCCGCGCCAGCCCTGCGACGCTGTCCGCCCACGGGTGCAGGCGATGCCAGCCCATCGTCAGATGGTGCAGATCGGCATCCGTCAGCCCCTTGATATCGAGCTGCGCGACCAGCTTCTCCAGCGAGCGGCGATGCAGCACGTCGAGGATGACATAGCCGTTCTGCGGATTCTTGCGCACCTCGTCCATCGAGGCGGTGTAGACCGCGCGCCAGCCATCGACCAGCGCGGTCCAGTCGGCCTTGATGCCGCGCGTCTCCGACCATCTGGTGAAGTCGTTGATCAGGCTGGTGCGCCAATCGACCACCGTGCCGAACACGTCGAACACCAGCGCTTTCACTGCGGAAAGATCGGACATGCGCGGCTCCCTTTTTCTTGTTGTTTGACCCGTCGTTCCGGGACGGTGCGCAGCACCCTACCCGGAACCTCGAGATTCCCCGACGCGCAATTGCGCATCTGCGGTCTGGTCCTTCGGACCATCCCGGAATGACGATGTCTGCTCAGTCCAGATGGAACTTGTCGAGCTGGCGGTGCTCCGCCTTGATGTAGCGCACGGTACCGGTGACGGAGCGCATCACGACCGTCTCGGTCTCGATCACGTCCTTCTTGAACTTCACGCCTGTCAGCAGCGAGCCGGTGGTGACGCCAGTCGCGGCGAACAGGCAGTCGCCCTTGGCCATGTCCTCGATGCCGTAGATCATCTTCGGGTCGGTGACGCCCATCTTGTGCGCGCGCTCGCGCTTCTCCTCGCTGTCGAGGATCAGGCGGCACTGCATCTGGCCGCCGATGCAGCGCAGCGCGACCGCAGCCAGCACGCCCTCGGGCGCGCCGCCGGTGCCGATATACATGTCGACGCCGGTCTCATCGGGCTTGGCACAGTGAATGACGCCGGCGACGTCACCGTCGGTGATGAGCTGCACGGCAGCGCCCGTCGAGCGCACGCTGTTGATGATATCGGCATGGCGCGGACGGTCGAGCACCAGCACGGTGATCGCGGTCGGATCAACGCCCTTGGCCTTGGCGAGCCGGCGCACGTTGTCGGCCGGCGGCGCGTCGAGCTCGATCACGTTCTTGGCGTAGCCTGGACCGATCGCGATCTTCTGCATGTAGACGTCGGGCGCGTGCAGCAGCGTGCCGCCATCGGCCATCGCCATCGTCGCGATCGAGCCGGGCATGTTCTTGGCGCACAGCGTGGTGCCTTCGAGCGGGTCGACCGCAATGTCGACCTTGGGTCCGGCATTGAGCCCGACCTTCTCGCCGATGAACAACATCGGCGCCTCGTCGCGCTCGCCCTCGCCGATCACGATGGTGCCTTCGATCGGCAGCTTGTTGAGCTCGCGGCGCATCGCGTCGACCGCGGCCTTGTCGGCGGCTTTCTCCTGACCGTGGCCGCGCAGCCGCGCGGCCGATACCGCCGCGCGCTCCGTCACCCGCACGATTTCGAGCGTCAGGATGCGCTCGAGCAGCAACTGCGGCGGAACGGAAATATGGGTCGACATCGGCGTACTCCTCAAAGCCTCGCGGGCCACACTGCCCGCATCAATCGTCATGCGCCCGTCCGTGCAGGTGGCGCGCTAGTTCTTCTCGATCCGGATCACCTGCGGCCGGCCGCTGATGACCTTATCGCGCTGCACTGCGGCCAAAGCGCGATGCACCGCGTCCTCACTGGTGGCATAGGTAATCAGAATGACCGGAACTGGTGAAGGTTTTTTGGCCGCACCATTCACATCGACGCCATCCGGATGCCGTTGCACGATCGATTCCAGTGATATCTTCTGTTCCGCGAGCCGGGTGGCGATTGTTGCGGCAGTGCCTGCAAGATCGCGCGCCATCAGGCGGATGTAATAGCCACCCTCGTGGCGTTCCATCGGCGCCTTGGTGGTGCCGCGCAACCGCTCCACCGGACGGCCGAACGGCTTGGCCCTGATTCCGCGCGCGACGTCCACGATGTCGGCGACCACCGCAGAAGCCGTCGCCGCGCCGCCCGCCCCGGGGCCGACCAGCGTGATCGGCGGAATCCCTTCGCCGTCGATGGTCACCGCATTGGTGACGCCCATCACCTGGGCGATCGACGACGATTTCGGCACCATGGTCGGATGCACGCGCTGCTCGATACCCTTGGCAGTACGCACGGCAACCCCGAGCAGCTTGACGCGATAGCCGAGCTCTTCGGCGGCGCGCAGGTCTTCAGGCGTGATCGAGGAGATGCCTTCGACATAGACGGCGCTTTGCGCGACCTTGGTTCCGAAGGCGAGGCTCGCCAGGATCGCCAGCTTCTGCGCGGTGTCGTGGCCGTCGACGTCGAAGGACGGGTTGGCTTCGGCATAGCCGAGCCGCTGGGCATCCTTGAGGCACTCGGCGAACGACAGTCCCTCCTGCTCCATCCGCGTCAGGATGTAATTGCAGGTGCCGTTGAGGATGCCATAGACGCGGCTGACGCCGGTGCCGGCAAGTCCCTCGCGCAGCGTCTTGACGATCGGGATCGCGGCGCCAACCGCCGCTTCGAAATTCAGCGCGCCGCCATGCTTCTCGGCGGCCGCGGCCAGCCGCAAGCCATGCTTGGCAATCAGCGCCTTGTTGGCGGTCACGACCGACTTGCCGGCCTTCAGTGCCGTCTCGATCGCGCCGAATGCGGGATCGCCGGCGCCGCCCATCAATTCGACAAAGCAGTCGACGTTGGGATCCTCGGCCAGCGCCTGCGGGCTCTTGGCCCATTCAACGCCGCGCAGGTCGAGGCTGCGCTTCTTGGCCTTCGACCGCGCCGTCACGGCGACGACGCGTACGCCGCGGCCGCTGCGTTCGGACAGCACGCGTCCCTGCGCTTCGATCAGACGGACCACATCGGCACCGACGGTGCCGAGTCCCGCTATGCCCACTTTGAGGGGTGCGACCATGAGAGTAAGGAACCTGGAAGGATTAGCGTCGATTGGCGAGAGGAACCACGTTGTGCAACGTTTCGATGCCGCTTTCAAGGAAGCGGCGCACGCCGCGCGCGGCCTGCCGGATCCGCTGCTCGTTCTCGACCATCGCGATGCGGACATAGCCTTCGCCATGCTCGCCGAAGGCAACGCCGGGCGATACCACGACGCCGGACTTCTCCACCATCAGGGTCGCGAACTGCATGCTGCCGACCGCCTCGAACGCCTTCGGCAGCGGTGCCCAGGCGAACATCGAGGCTTGCGGCGGCGGAATGTCCCATCCGGCGCGACCGAATGACTCGACCAGCGCGTCGCGGCGCTTGCGGTAGGTGTCACGCATCTCGCGGATGCAATCCTCGGGCCCGTTGAGCGCGGCCGTCGCCGCCACCTGGATCGGCGTGAAAGCACCATAGTCGAGATAAGACTTCACGCGCGCGAGCGCCGCGATGATGCGCTCGTTGCCGACCGCAAAGCCCATGCGCCAGCCGGCCATCGAGAACGTCTTCGACATCGAGGTGAATTCGACGGTGACGTCGATTGCGCCCGGCACCTGCAGCACCGACGGCGGCGGATTGTTCTCGTCGAAATAAACTTCCGCGTAAGCGAGATCCGACAGAATGAAGATGTCGTGCTTCTTCGCGAAGGCGACGAGGTCCTTGTAGAAGTCGAGATCGGCGACATAGGCGGTCGGATTCGACGGGTAGCAAACGATCAGCGCGATCGGCTTCGGGATCGAATGGATGATCGCCCGCTCGACGGCTTCGAAGAACTGCGGCGTCGGTTCGGACGGCACCGAGCGGATCACGCCCCCGGCCATCAGGAAGCCGAAGGCGTGGATCGGGTAGCTCGGATTGGGACACAGCACGACATCGCCCGGCGCGGTGATCGCCTGCGCCACGTTGGCGAAGCCCTCCTTCGAGCCCAACGTCGCAACCACCTGCGTATCCGGATTGAGCTTCACGCCGAAGCGCCGCGCGTAATAGGCGGCCTGGGCTTTTCGCAGGCCGTTGATGCCGCGCGAGGCCGAATAGCGATCGGTCCTAGGCTTGCCGAGGGTTTCCTTGAGCTTTTCGATCACATGCGAAGGGGTCGGGAGGTCCGGGTTCCCCATACCCATGTCGATGATATCGGCCCCGGCATTGCGTGCGGCCGCCTTGGCCTGGTTGACCTTTTCAAAGACGTAAGGCGGCAGGCGACGAATGCGATAAAATTCTTCCATGGGACCCTTGCTCCAACAACCGGCACACCAGAATCGACGACCCTTGGCCAGCTCTCGAAGCCGGACTCGGCTCCCTCCAGAAATCGCACTGAATCAATAACTTAGGGCGAATTCAGGCGCACGAGGCTGGAACAGGCGGCCGGATATGCGGTTGAATTGACGTTCTTTTAGCACGGACACCCGGTCGCGCCAGCGCAGATCGAGCTTTCACACACTACCGTCCGGTCGCGGCGTTCGCCGCCACGTCGCTCGCGGCCGCCGCATTCTGGGCCGCAGCGGTCGCCTGGCGCTCTCGCGCAGCCTTCAGCTCTGCCTCGAGCTTGGCCTGGTCGGCCGGCTTCATGGTCGCCTCGTTGCGATCAGGCGGGAGATCATGAACAGGAAGGTAACCGCCGGCGTCCTTTGGTCGCTCTGGCGCATCGGCCGGGACTCCGATGCCGGGCAAATCCGCAACCGTGCTCGAACAAGCTCCCAGCGCCGCCGTCGATGCGAGCAGCACTGCGGCCGCGAGCCCCCTCATCATCCGATCGAACGGCATTTGCCGAAAAGTCCCCAACAAGCTGGCGCGCAGGCTGCACGTCGCCGACACGGGTCGCACTGGTACGAGCCTTGCAGCGTCCCCGCTGCGTTAATCTTGGCTTTAGCCGTTCAAACGATTGTCGCTTGAAACGATTAAGGCCTGAACAACATAAGCGTTGCCGTGAGGCTTCAATATGTCGGAACCAAGTTTTTTTGTCGCGGTGCAACAGCGCGAAACACGGGATTTTGCCTGATCGGCGTTGCCGCACCGCGCGATGACGCCCATGAAACGAAGCGATAATGTGCTTGAGATGAGCAACGTTAGTACCGAAACCCAGGCCGCCCCCAAGTTCAACGCCGAAGCCTTCGCCATGAATATCGCGCGGGCGATGGAGAGCAGCGGTCAGGCGCTCGCCGCCTATCTCAAGCCCCGGCAGACCGGCGAGGTTCGTGATCAGACCCCCAATGAACTCGGCGAGGTCATCAAGACCTTCAGCGTGATTGCCGAATACTGGTTGTCCGACAAGGAACGCGCTTCCGATCTGCAGCTCAGGCTCGGGAAGGACTATCTCGATCTCTGGGGCGCGGCGGTGCGTCGCATGGCCGGCGAA
Source organism: Bradyrhizobium sp. ORS 86 (assembly GCF_045571475.1). NCBI lineage: Bacteria > Pseudomonadati > Pseudomonadota > Alphaproteobacteria > Hyphomicrobiales > Nitrobacteraceae > Bradyrhizobium > Bradyrhizobium sp. ORS 86. Next base: position 4,233,957 of record NZ_CP120699.1, read on the forward strand.
TCGGACGCCAAGCCGGCGATCGAGCCGCCCCCTCGCGACAAGCGTTTCCAGGATCCGGAATGGAAGTCGAACCAGTTCTTCGACTTCATTCTCCAGCTTTACCTGCTGACGTCGAAATGGGCTCAGGAACTCGTCCGCAACGCCGAGGGAATCGATCCGCATACTCGCAAGAAGGCCGAATTCTACGTCCAGCAGATCACCAACGCGCTCGCACCGTCGAATTTCGTCCTGACCAATCCTGAGGTGCTCCGCGCCACCGTCGAATCCAACGGCGACAACCTGGTACGCGGAATGAAGATGCTGGCGGAGGATATCGAGGCCGGCCACGGCACGCTTCGGATTCGCCAGTCCGACCCGACCAATCTAGAAGTCGGCGTCAACATGGCGACGACGCCGGGCAAGGTGATCTACCAGAACGAGCTGATGCAGCTCATCCAGTATTCGCCGACGACGGAGAACGTGCTGCGCACACCGCTGCTGATCGTGCCTCCCTGGATCAACAAGTTCTACATCCTCGATCTGCGCACCGAGAAATCGTACATCAAATGGTGCGTCGATCAGGGCATCACGGTGTTCGTGATCTCCTGGGTCAATCCGGACAAGGAGCTCGGCAAGAAGAGCTGGGCCGATTACATGACCGAAGGCCCGCTCACGGCGATGGATGTGATCGAGAAGGTCACCGGCGAGATGAAGGTTCACACCGCGGGCTATTGCGTCGGCGGCACCCTGCTCGCCTCGACGCTTGCCTATCTCGCCGAGAAGCGCCGCCAGCGCGTGACCTCTGCGACATTCTTTGCGGCCCAGGTCGACTTTACCCACGCGGGCGATCTGCTGGTGTTCGTCGACGAGGGGCAGATCTCAGCGCTGGAACGCGACATGCAGCAGTCCGGCGTGCTCGAAGGCAGCAAGATGGCGATGGCCTTCAACATGCTGCGCTCGAACGACCTGATCTGGTCCTATGTGGTGAACAACTATCTCAAGGGGCAGCCGCCCTCCTCGTTCGACCTGCTGCACTGGAATTCGGACGCGACCCGGATGCCGGCGTCGAACCATTCCTATTACCTGCGCAACTGCTACCTCGAGAACCGGCTGTCGACGGGCACGATGGTGCTGGACAACACGCTGCTGGATTTGTCGAAGGTGAAGGTTCCGGTCTACAACCTGGCCACGCGCGAGGATCACATCGCGCCGGCGGAATCGGTGCTGTACGGCTCGCAGTTCTTCGGCGGCCCGGTGAAGTATGTCCTTTCCGGCTCGGGCCATATCGCCGGCGTGGTCAATCCGCCGGCAGCGAACAAGTACCAGTACTGGACCAACGACAACATCAAGGACGTCAAGCTGGCCGACTGGCTGAAGAATGCCCAGGAGCACAAGGGCTCGTGGTGGCCCGACTGGCAGGAATGGCTGGAGAATCTCGATTCCGAGAGGGTGGCGGCGCGCGCGGTGGGCAGACCGGAGATGCCGCCGCTCGAGGACGCTCCGGGGAGCTACGTCCGCGTCCGCGCGTAGCGCAGGCCCTTCCGCTCAGTTATAAGCAGATCGTCCCGGCGCTCGGGAATCGAACTCAGTTGAGGGGGAGACGATGACGCGTGAACTGTTCTGGCTGGCGCTGACGGTGATCCTGACCGGACTGCTCTGGATTCCCTATATCATCAACCGCTGCCAGGTCCGTGGCCTCTCCGGCACGATGGCCAACCCCTCGCGCAACGACAAGCCGCATGCGGAATGGGCGACTCGGTTGATGTTCGCCCACGACAATGCCGTGGAGAACCTCGTGATCTTCGCGCCGCTGGTGTTGATCCTCAACGCGGCCGACTATTCGACCAAATGGACCGTGCTTGCCTGCGCCGTCTACTTCTGGGCCCGCGTCGCGCATCTGATCGTCTACACCCTCGGCCTGCCGGTGTTCCGCACGCTGGCGTTCACGATTGGCTTCCTCGCCCAGGCCGTGCTCGCTCTCGCGATCTTCAGGATCGTCTGAGCGGCAGCATCGCGCCGGTTGCGGCGCCTGCCGCGCCGGCGGTAGCTAACTGTCCTTGCGCACGACGACGTGCAACATGGTTGCCGGGGCATCATCAAAGCTCTTGATCTGGCTGGTGTCGGACGAGAGCTGCGTCCACGGGCCGGCCGACGCGTATGTCGCTTGCAGCCATTCCGGCGAGGGATAGTTGTAGTAGCGGCCGATGCTGTCGCGGCCGTCATCGTGGCCGATCTTGTAGCTCGCATAGAAGATCCCGGCGGGCTTCAAGGCGCGGTGAATCCGGGTAAGCACGCCAGCCAACTCGTCGCGCGGAACATGCAGCAGACAGGCGCTGGCCCAGACGCCGTCATAGACATCGCGCTCGTCGAGTTCGTCGAACAGCATCGCTTCAACGGGATGACCGAGGCGACGCGCCGCGATCTCGGCCATTTCAGGTGAGCCGTCGGTGGCATGCAAGGCGAACCCCCTGGCAAGCATGACCGCGGCATGATTGCCGGCACCACAACCGAGCTCGAGGATCGCGCCACCCAGCGGCAACAGGCCGAGAAAGCCTGTCAGCCGGGTGGATGGGGCTTTCCCCCACCCGGCATAGGCCTCGGCGTTGCGCCGGTAGAACTGCAGCGTGTCCTCGTCCACGATGAGGCCTGCCGTCAGCTATCGGCCAGCCCCAGCATGAGCCGCATGTTCTGCACGGCTGCGCCCGAGGCGCCCTTGCCCAGATTGTCGAGCCGCGCGACCATCACCGCCTGGCGGTGCTTGTCGCTGGCAAAGACGTGGAGCTCGAGCGTGTTGGTCTCGTTCAGCGCCTCCGGCTCGATCCGGCCGCTCTTGGCGGCTTCATTCTGCAGCGGCATCACCGAGACGTAGCGGCTTCCGGCGTAGCGCTTCGCCAGCGCAGCCTGGAGGTCGGCGCCGGTGGGCTTGCCCGGCAACGCGTCGAGCTGCAATGGCACCGAGACCAGCATGCCCTGCCGGTAGTTGCCGACCGACGGAATGAAGATCGGCCGCCGCGTCAGCCGCGAGTAGAGCTGCATCTCCGGCACGTGCTTGTGCTCGAAGCCAAGTCCATAGAGCTCGAAGGCCGGCGCGGTGCCGTCCTCGTGGCTCGCGATCATCGACTTGCCGCCGCCCGAATAGCCGCTCACCGCGTTGACCGTGAGCGGATAGTCCTGGGGAAGCAGACCGGCATCGACCACCGGCCGAAGCAGCGCGATTGCACCGGTCGGATAGCAGCCCGGATTCGAGACTTTCTTCGCGGTCTTGACCTTGTCGGCCTGGTCGGGCGCGAGTTCCGGGAAGCCGTAGGCCCAGTCGGGCGCGACCCGATACGCCGTCGAGGCGTCGAGCACCTTCGGAGCGGCGTTCCCCATCGTGTCGATCAACGCGACGGTCTCCTTCGCGGCATCGTCCGGCAGGCACAGGATCACGAGATCCACCTCCTCCATCAGCGCGCGCTTCGCCGCAGGATCCTTCCGCTTGTCCTCCGCGATGGTCTTGATCGCGACGTCGCCCTGCTGGCGCAGCCGTTCCTGAATGCCGAGACCGGTCGTGCCGGACGCGCCATCGACGAACACGGTGGGCTTGGCCGCCGCGCCGGCAGTGGTCGGCTTGTCGGTGTCGGTGAGGCTCATGGCACGCTCCTTTCGAGCTCGTTCGATTCGGTTACAAAGACATCAGGCCGCACCTGCCGCATCAGATGCGCGATCTCCTGTGCGCCGGCATCGCGTTGCGCGGCAAGCGCGCCCGCAACCGCCGCAAAGTCGGTCTCGGATTTGTGCTGGTTCAGCTTGAAGCTGCCCTCCACTTCTTCCACCGTCATCTCAAGGCCCACGATCGCCTTCTTCATGGCATCCAGTCGCGCGGCTGTCATCTTGCCCGATGTCCACGGCCTCTTGGGCAACAGCCGGTGCTCGAACTTGGCGCTCAGCGCATCGAGGTGACCGGCAAGTTCTTGACCCGACAGCGCCCGCACCGGTCCGGTCAGATGGACGGCCTGATAGAGCCAGGTCGGCACCTGGTCCGGCGACACATACCAGTCCGCCGATACATAGGCGTCAGCGCCGTTGATAGCCAGCAGCCAGGGCCTGCCGCCGGCCAGCTTTACCAGCGGATTGTGACGGGCGACATGAAACAGCGCCCGCGGCGTGCCGTCATCCGCGTAGACCAGATAGAACGGCAGCGCGGAAGCGACCGGCTTTGCGCCGTCCCACGCGCAGGCGATGCCGAAACCGCGCGCTTCGGCAAAGGCGAGGCTTGCGGCGCGGTCGGGCTTGAATACCGGTGGCGTATACATGGTCGTAGCTCCTGCGTGACGTAGGAGCCGCCAGATCGAACCGCGTGTCTTTGTCAGGGAGAGCGCCGCGGAGGGGATCCAGCGGCAGAGGCGATGATCTTAAACGCGAACGCTCGCCTGTACCGCGGAGGTACGGCGACGGCGAGCAATAATGATGGTCGCGGCGTTGATCATGGGCGCCGCTATAGGGCTGCGCCCTTGCCGCGTCAAGATCAGTTTCGTCATTGCCGGGCGCGCGCCTTGCGCGCGAACCCGGATTCTTGAGATGCGGCGCGAGATTCCGGGTTCGATGCCAACGCATCGCCCCGGAATGACGAGCCTAGATCACAGGATTCCAGGGCGCCGGAATCACCCGGTAGCCATCGCCGTCCTTCTCGACATGGCCGAGACCCGGGAATGGATAGTGGAAGCCCTGCACCTGGAGCCGCTCCGCAACCACCATGTCGTAGACGCGGCGTCGGGTCTTCTCCGCGAGGTCGCCGTCCTGGTCGAAGAAGGCGTGCCAGCCGGGATGGGTCGCGAACGGGTTCGGGTTGTTGGTGACGTCGGACTGGATGAAGACCTTGCCCGCGCCGGACGCCAGCACATAGGAGGTATGGCCCGGCGTGTGGCCGATCGTCTCGACCGTGGTCAAGCCCGGCGCGATCTCCTTGCCCCACTCATAGGGCGTGACCTTCTTCTTCAGGCCGGCGTCGAAGACGTTGCGGTTGTTCTTGAACAGGCCCTGCATGCGCCCCGCCGGCGCGCGGCTCATCTCGCCGTCGTCCATCCAGAATTTCCATTCGGTCGCGGGGACGAGCACCTCGGCGTTCGGAAATGCCGGCGTTCCTTCGGCGGTCAGCAAGCCGTTCACGTGGTCGCCGTGGAAGTGCGAAATCACGACCATGTCGACATTCTTGGGATCGAAGCCGGCTGCGACGAAATTGTCCGCGAACAGGCCGTTGGTGCCCTTGCTGCTGGCCTTCGCCAGCGCACCGTTGCCGGTATCGATCACGACAAGCTTGCCGCCGGTGTTGATCACCAGCGGTGCGAAATAGATCGTCATCATGTCGCGCGGCATGTAGGCCTTCTCCAGCGCGGCGTTCACGTCATCCCGCTTGGCGTTCGGGATGAAGGAATCCTCGAGCTTGAAGACGTTCTTGCCGTCCGACACCACCGTGACCAGGATGTCGCCGACCTTGTAGCGATAGAAGCTCGGCGCCTGCCTGTCGGCTATCGGCGCGGCCGCGTTGGCCGAGACCGCGGGCAACAGTGGCGCGGCCGCAAACCCGGCGGCGCCGACAAGAGCGTGACGTCGTGTCAGTTCCATGTGAGATCCTCCCAGTGAGGCTGTGACCACGGTCGACATTTCTCGCTTACGCAGAGGGATTTTATTGAACTCCTCCGCGACAACACCGGCCTGGCCGGTGTCATCCGCGCTAACCCCTGTCGCCCCGCTATATTCCGAGGGCCTCACACCACCCGCCAGATCCATTCGATAGTCCTTGCGATGACGTCACCGAACAACAGCAGGGCCGCGGACCAGACCAGCGCGGACACGAAATTGGCGATCTGAAACGGCCAGTACGACATCTCGAAAATGCCGGCCGCGAGCGGCACCGAGGCCCGCAGCGGACCGAAGAAGCGCCCAATGAAGATGCTGGGCACGCCCCACCGCCTGACGAACGCCTCACCGCGCGGCAGGATTTCCGGATAGCGCGACAGCGGCCACAACTGCGCGACGTGCTCCTTGTAGCGGTAACCGAACCAGTAGGAGACCCAATCGCCGAGCGCCGCGCCGATGCCGCCGGCGATCCACACCGGCCAGAAACTGATTCCGCTGACGCCGATTAGGGCACCGATCGCAACCAGCGCGCCCCAGGCAGGGACAAGCAGTGAGATGAAGGCAAGCGATTCAGCGAACGCCAGCAGCAGGACGATCGGAGCGGCCCAGACCTGGTGATGGCGCACGAACTCGGCCAGGGCGCGCGCAGAATCTTCCATTTCGTCCGGTGCCTTCCTGCTCCGTTGATGGCCCTGAATGAACCTTTCTACCGGCTCCCAGCCTAAGAAGAGGTAAGCCAGGCCGTTGCGTGACATCAAGTCACAATGGTGCGGATCGAATGTGATTTCTCACAGGCTGCCGCCCGACTGGCTCGCATCCCCTACAGGACGAAGGACGGACTGGATGATCGGATCACTGATGATATGCGTGAGCGTTGTCGTTCTCTTGTTCGGAATGCTCGCGGGCATCGCCATGGGCATCCAGCAGGACTTCACATTGGCACCGGCGCATGCGCACCTCAATCTTGTCGGCGGCGTGCTGCTGTTCCTGTTCGGCCTCTACTACCGGGTGTTTCCGGCCGCCGGCGCGACCTTGCTGGCGAAGCTTCAGGGCTGGCTCCATATCGTTGGAGCTATTCTCTTCCCCGCTGGCATTATGCTGGTGGTCCTGAAGGGACACGCGTTCCTTGCAGCGCCCGTGGTGGGGTCGCTGCTGGTCACGCTCGCCATGGCCCTGTTCACGGTCATTGTATTCCGCACCTCGCGGGCGTAATCGCAGATTCCTATCTAGGGGATAGCCAGGCCCGGACGCGGTCCGGTCTGGTTGTCCCCATAGGCAGCCCATCCGTGGCATAGTCAGAGCAACCGATTCGCCGCGCCAGTGCTCGCGCGTCATATGAAGATCCATGGCTAAATCTCTAAAACCAAACGTTAAAAGCAAATCAGCCGACGATTTGTTCGATGCCCCGGAGCCGAAAGGGCGTGCGCCGCTGAAGGTCGCTGCCCGGTCCTCGGGGGGCGCTGAGGCCGGCTATACGGCGGCTGACATCGAGGTGCTGGAGGGGCTGGAGCCGGTCCGCCGACGACCTGGCATGTATATCGGCGGCACCGACGAGAAGGCGCTCCATCACCTGTTCGCCGAGGTGATCGACAACTCGATGGACGAGGCGCTGGCGGGCCACGCGACCTTCATCGAGGTGGAACTGACGGCCGACGGCTTCCTGACCGTGACCGACAATGGCCGCGGCATTCCGATCGACCCGCATCCGAAATTCCCGAAGAAGTCGGCGCTCGAAGTCATCATGTGCACGCTGCACTCGGGCGGCAAGTTCGACTCCAAGGTCTATGAGACCTCGGGCGGCCTGCACGGCGTCGGCGTCTCCGTCGTCAACGCCCTCTCCTCGCGGCTCGAGGTCGAGGTCGCGCGCAGCCAGAAGCTCTATCGCATGAGCTTCGAGCGCGGCCTTCCCAAGGGCAAGCTGGAGGATCTCGGCAAGGTCAACAACCGCCGAGGCACCCGCATCCGCTTCAAGCCGGACACCGACATCTTCGGCGCCAAGGCGACGTTCAAGCCGCAGCGTCTGTTCAAGATGACGCGCTCGAAGGCCTATCTGTTCGGCGGTGTCGAAATTCGCTGGCGTTGCGACCAGGAACTGCTGAAGGGCGTCGAGGACGTGCCGCCCGAGGCGACGTTCCACTTCCCCGGCGGCCTGAAGGATTATCTCGCTGCGGCGATCCACGCCGACACGCTGGTGCATCAGGACATCTTCTCGGGCAAGTCCGGTCGCAGCGGCGCCCACGGCGCCTGCGAATGGGCAGTGGCGTGGACTGCGGACGCCGACGGCTTCCTGTCGTCCTACACTAACACCGTGCCGACCCCCGATGGCGGCACGCACGAATCCGGCCTCCGCAGCGCATTGCTGCGCGGCCTGAAGGACCATGCCGAGCGCGTCGGCCAGGGCAAGCGCGCGGCCTCCGTCACCTCGGAAGACGTGATGGTGGGCGCAGCGGTGATGCTCTCGGTGTTCGTGCGCGAGCCTGAATTCCAGGGCCAGACCAAGGATCGCCTCGCCACCGCTGAAGCCCAGCGCATCGTCGAACAGGCGATGAAAGACCCGTTCGATCATTGGCTGTCGGGCAATCCGAACCAGGCCAACAGGCTGCTCGATTTCGTGATCGATCGCGCCGAGGAGCGGCTGCGCCGCCGTCAGGAGAAGGAGACCGCGCGCAAGACCGCGGGCAAGAAGCTCCGCCTGCCCGGCAAGCTCGCCGATTGCACCGACGCCGGGACAGAAGGCTCCGAACTCTTCATCGTGGAGGGCGACTCGGCGGGCGGCAGCGCCAAGCAGGCGCGCGACCGCAAGACCCAGGCCGTGCTGCCGCTGCGCGGAAAGATTCTCAACGTCGCGTCCGCCGGCAAGGACAAGCTGATGGCCAACGCCCAGCTCTCCGATCTCGTGCAGGCGATCGGCTGCGGCACGCTCGCGCATTACCGCGAAGAGGATCTGCGCTATCAGCGCATCATCATCATGACCGACGCCGACGTCGACGGCGCTCACATTGCTTCGTTGCTGATCACCTTCTTTTACCGGCAGATGCCGCGGCTGATCGACGAAGGGCATCTCTATCTGGCGGTGCCGCCGCTCTACAAACTGACCCATGGCACCAAATCGGTCTACGCCCGCGACGACGCGCACCGGGATGCGTTGATCAAGAGCCAATTCAACGCCAACGCCAAGGTCGAGATCAGCCGCTTCAAAGGCCTTGGCGAGATGATGCCGACGCAGCTCAAGGAAACCACCATGGATCCGGCCAAGCGGACGCTGCTACGGGTGGTGTTGCTCGCCGACGACCGCGAAGGCACCGCCGACTCGGTCGAGCGGTTGATGGGCACGAAGGCGGAGGCGCGCTTTGCCTTCATCTCCGACAAGGCCGAATTCGCGAGCGATGATCTGCTCGACGTCTAAACGTCAATCTATTGATTCTACTTATCTTTTGGCCGCTCCTCGTGTGGGAGCGGCCGCTTTCTTTTTGGGGCGGCAGAGCCCCGTTTGGGTCATGGTCCGTTCCGTTTTCGGCCGGTTGTGTCCCGCCCGCAACAGCATTTTTGTCGCGGCCACGTATAGTGCGGCCATCAATTACGGGAATCGGCGCCAGCGCCAGTCCCAGCGACCGAACGCAAAAGCCGAGGATCTAACAATGAAGAAGTTTCTGCTCGCTCTGACCGCGGTGGCTGCGATGACGGCTTCGGCGTCGGCGGCTGATCTTGCCGCCCGCCCCTACACCAAGGCTCCTGCCCCGCTCCCGGTCGCTCCGAGCTGGACCGGCTTCTATATCTTCGGCGGCGGCGGCGGTGGCGTCTGGGACGCTGATACCGGCGTGCAGTCGACCACCACGGGTGCGCCGATCCTCGGCTTCAACCAGCGGCAGGGCGGCGACGGCTGGTTCGGCACGGTTGGCGCCGGGTACGACTGGCAGGTCAGCCCGGCCTGGGTCTTCGGTGTGTTCGCCGACGGCCAGTTCGGCAGCCTGAAGGGCACCATTCAGGATCAGGGTCCGTTCCTGGCTGGCAGCATCAAGAACGACTACAACTGGGCGGCTGGCGTGCGCCTCGGCTATCTGATCGCGCCGAACGTGCTGTCCTACGTGAACGCAGGCTACTCCAACTCGCACTGGAAGGGCACGACGCTGTTCGACACGGCGAGCGCACTGCCCTCCGGTCTGCACACCGATGGCTTCGATCGCAGCGGCTGGTTTGTTGGCGGCGGCGTCGAGAACAACCTGAACTTCTTCGGTATCACCGCGCCGGGTTGGTTCATGAAGACCGAGTATCGTGCTGCCTACTACGACAGCAAGAACATCTCGGAGCTGTTCGATGGCACGAACCTGTCGAACGGCCGCGACATCACCTTCAAGCCGCTCGTGCAGACGATCAGCACGTCGCTGGTCTACCGCTTCAACTGGAGCGGCCCGGTGGTCGCCAAGTACTGATTTCTGCGCAAGCGCAGTCGAAAAGCCCCGGCATCCTCCGGGGCTTTTTTGTTGCCCACGTGCCGCGCTGCGACCGCAGCGAAGGAACTCCGCCGGAAATCGTCTCTCGCGCAGGGCCGTCCGTCGGATCCTGATCTGGTCGCGCCGCCGATGATCGGGCACTCTGCGCATCGGTTCCAAATAACCCGGACAACAACAATGAAGAAAGAACTGTTCGATCTCTCAGGCAAGGTCGCGGTCGTCACCGGCGGCAATGGCGGCATCGGGCTCGGCATGGCGCGGGGCTTCGCCGACGCCGGTGCAGCGATCGCCGTCGTCGGCCGTAACGAGGAGAAGTCGAGAGCGGCCGTCGAGGATCTCAGCCGGCGCGGCGTCAAGGCGATCGCGGTGGCAACCGACGTCACCGACAAGGCGGCGGTTGCTGCGATGGTCGAGCGTGTCACCAAAGAGCTCGGGCGGATCGACATCCTTGTCAACAACGCCGGCATGAGCATCCGCAAGTCGCCACACGAGCTGGAGCTCGATGAGTGGAGCAAGGTGATCGACACCAACCTCACCAGCGCGTTCATCTGTTCGAAAGCTGCGTATCCGGCGCTGAAGGCCTCCGGCCGCGGCAAGATCATCAACATCGGCTCGATGATGTCGATCTTCGGCGCAAGCTTCGCGGCGGCCTATGCTGCGAGCAAGGGCGGTATCGTGCAGTACACCCGCGCCTGTGCCAACGCGTGGGCGCCGGACAATATTCAGGTCAACGCCATCCTGCCCGGCTGGATCGACACCGACCTGACGCGCGGTGCGCGCCAGCAGGTCGCCGGCCTCCACGACCGCGTGCTGGCGCGGACCCCGGCAGCACGCTGGGGCGCGATCGACGACTTCGCCGGGATCGCCGTGTTCCTGGCCTCGCCGGCGTCCGACTTCGTCACCGGCACCGCGATTCCGGTCGACGGCGGCTATTCGATCATGGCCTAGAGCGTTTTCGAGCGAAGTGGATACCGGTTCGCGTGAAGAAAACGCGTCAAAACATCTAGAGCTTCGGTTCTGATTCAATCAGAACCGAAAATGCTCTAGTCAGCGAAACGCCCCCGCCAACGTGAGGGCCTTCACCAATTGCATGAATTGCTCGCCGGCTCTCAGCTCTGGGCCGGCGAGTGCACATGTTCGGGCCGCACCCCCACGCCGACGAGGCGCGCGAGCTGCCCCTGCAGCCATGGCACCGCAGTGATAACCCGCGCAGCGAGCGGCACCTTCAACGGCCGGCCGCCCGATTTCAGCGCCACGGAGATGATGTTGTTCTGCGCGATCACCTGCATGCCCTGCGTCATCCGCATCGGAAATTCGCGCCGCCGCCTGACTGCATCGAGCTCTTCCTCCGACGGACAGCCGCGGGCGAGCTTCGCCGCCAGGATATTGGCGGTCGCGACCGCGTCCTGCACCGCGAGGTTGACGCCGACGCCGCCAATCGGCGACATCGCGTGTGCGGCATCGCCGATGCACAGCAGGCCGGGACGGGTCCAGCGGGTCAGGCGGTTGATTGCCACGGTGAGCAGCTTGACGTCGTCGAAGCTCTTGACCTCGGCGATGCCTGATTTGAGGATCGGCGCGATCCGCACGACATCGTCGAGCAGCGCCGGCAAGCCCTTCGCCTTCACGGCGTCATACTGTCCCTTGGCGATCACATAGGCGCACTGCCAGTAATCGCCGCGATCGAACGTCACCAGCATCTTGCCGGGCTCGACGCGGGCGAACAGGTTCTCCGTCGCGTCCGGCTGACGCCCGACGCGAAACCACAGCACGTCCATCGGCGCGCCGATCTCCTCGACCTCGAGCCCGGCGCATGCGCGCACCGTGGAATGGCGGCCGTCGCAGGCGATCGTGAGGTCTGCCTCGATGTCGATGGTCCCGTCCGGCGTGTTCGCACGCACCCCCGTGACCGTGTCGCCGCGCCTGATCAGGTCAATTGCCTCCGTGGTCATCAGCACCTTGAGCGACGCGAAGCGCTTGCCGCTGTCGCGCAGGAAATTCAAAAAGTCCCACTGTGGCATCATCGCGATGAACGGGTATTTGACGCTGACGCGGCTGAAATCAGCCAGCCGTATCGGCGTGCCGCCAAACACGCCCTCGAGCTTCTGCAATTGCTGATGCGGAAGCTTCAGGAAGCCGTCGATCAACCCGAGTTCGTCCATCACCTGCAACGTCGAGGGATGCACGGTGTCACCGCGGAAATCACGGAAGAAATCGGCATGCTTCTCCAGCACCACGACCTCGACCCCGGCGCGTCCGAGCAGATAGCCGAGCATCATGCCGGCGGGGCCGCCGCCGACCACGCAACAGCGGACTTTCATCGAGCGCGCTTTTGACTGCTCCGGATTGCCTGTATCCATGCCGTCACCCTCGTTGCTTCGCAAATCCTAGGTTGCATTGTAACGCCGATCGGACGGAAAGGATGCAAGGCTAGCGCCGGAACGTCTTGATCTCGGACACGCTGCCGTCGCGATAGGTCAGCTCCACCGACACCGACTTGGTCTGCGGCGCAAGCTTCAGATACGGCTGCGCGTTGGATGGAATGGCGCCGGGATCGCGGAAATCGCAGGCAGGCATCTTCAGCACCTTGTCCGGCACCGCGGTGTCAATGCCGATCCGCACCTCACGGATCGCGCAGCGATACGACATCAGGTGCGTGTAGTAGACCAGCAGACCGTTGAACTCGCGGAACGACAACCAGTTCGTCGCGGTCATGTCGAGGATCTTGCGCTGATCCCGGATCAACGCCGCCTCGGGATCGAACCTGATCGGAAACGGCCCCTGCATCTCGCCCTGCACATCGATATAGCGGAGCTCGATGGTGCCGGCCGGCGCGTCGGCCGGCAGTTCGATCGACGGATTGGGCATGCGCTTGCGGGTCCGCGGGTCGAGCGTATCGATGAAGCCGGTTTCGCGGAAATCGCCGCTGCCGCCGATCCGCCAGGAAATGCCGAGCGCCGGGTCGGCGAGCGAGAACACCACCGTCCAGCCGCCATTGTGCCGGGAGAAGCTTGCGATCGGCGCATTGACGGCCTCCTCCTTCGGCACTTTCGGCACCGGCGGCAGCGCCGCCACCTGCTGCGACGGCGCCGCTTGTTTGACCGCATCGCCCACAGCCTTCGGCGCTCCGTTGAGGAAGACGTCGTCGACCATCTGATCGAAGTAGACCGGGATCTGCTTGTGCTTCACTGTCTCGGCCATCTCGCTGACCAGACGCCGCGTGCGCTGCGCGACCTGCACCAGGTTTTCGCCAGGTTGCAGCAGCTCCCTGGCAAAGGTCCGGGTGAACACCGAGTTGGGATTGGTGTCGTCGTTCGAGAGTCGATCGAGCGCGGTTTGGCGCGGTCCTGCCGAAAACACCGAGAATACGCCCTCCGGCAGTTGCGTCATCGGCGCGAGCCCGCCGCCGCCCGCAACGGCGCGCGTGCCAGGGCGCTCGAACGGATTGTTACGGCAGGCGTCGAACACCAGGATCGAGGTCCGCACCTTTTTGTTCTGCAGCCGCTCGATGATGCGGTCGGCGAGCACGGAAGCATCGCGCACCAGCTCTTCCTGGCCTTCGGTCGCCGCCGGCACGTCGGTCGGCAGCAGGAAGTTCTGACCCGCGATTTCGAAGCCGTGGCCGGCGTAGAAGAAGAAGGCGGTGTCGCCGGGCTCGACCGCCCGGTCGAAGGCAAGCAGCGTTTCGGAGAACGCCTGGCGGTTCAGATTCTGGGCCACCATGACGTTGAATCCGAGCTGCTTGAGCGTATCGCCCATGGTGCGAGCGTCGTTGACGGCCTTCTGCAGCTTCGGCACGTTCTTGTAATCGTTGTTGCCGATCACGAGCGCGACGCGCTTTTCGGCGTGAGCCGGCACGATCACGACCAGCAATGCAGCCGCGATGGCGGTTGCCACAGAAAGCTTCGAAAGCCAGCCCCTCATCCCCTAAGTCCCGCAAGCACGACAAGCCGGCGGTCTGGACGGCCGTCGGTAAATAGTCGGATCAGATGTCAGGCCGGTTCAACGACCGGCCGCGCTACGCTTAGCTGGTTCGGCCCGACAACACCCGGCCAAGATCGCGAGCTGTCCCTGCCCGGCTGCCGGTAATGTTTCCTTTCATCATCGGCGTGATAACTAGCGCTCTCAAGTGCCGGTTCGACCGCTCCTGAAGTTCTCACGGTCTCACGTGTACACATGGTCTACCGATCAAGTCGATCCGCGTGATCGCTTCGACTACTGGCGTGAGGGCCCGGGCAGCGGGCTCGCGCAACACGCGCTTAGAACCGGCCGCCTGTCGCTCGCCCGCCGCCTGATCGAGCGCTATCTGTCGCGACCGGCGCTGTCGCCCGCCTTGATTGCCGACATGCTCGGCATTTCGGTGCGGCACATGCACGTCCTGTTCGAAGCGACCCCGACGAGCTTCTCGCAGACCGTGGCGGCGTTGCGGGTCGATCGGAGCTGCCGCCTGCTCCGTGAGGCACCCGATCGGCCGATCGCGGAGATTGCCTTTGCCAGCGGCTTCGACAGCCTTGCGACGTTCTATCGGGCCTTCAACGCAGTCGAGGGCATGTCGCCGGGTGATTACCGCGCGATCCAGCGCGCCGCGTCCATCGAGCGATGACCCCCCGCTACCCCGGGGCGTCCGGCGAGCTCAGCGGCCGGCGCTCGCCCAGGGGCGTTGCGGCCCCTTGCCCAACGCGGCGAGTTTGTTTGATCGAAAATGACGGATAGGACGCTTATTTCGGCGAAAACGTTAAGCTTTTTCGGCCATTTGGCCGGTTCCAAGATTGACTTTGCCGGTTTGGACCCTATGTTCCAGCTTAACGTGGCCCTCGGATCGAAGCGCGATTCGTCAGGTTTGCCGCCCGTCAGCGTCACCCAGAGCCCCCGAGCTTTTTTGAGAAGCGAGCCGTTTCGGGGCCGAACGCGACAGCCTTTTACCTTCGATTCCGAACGGCGGTATCGACCAGAGGCTCAATGTCCTTTTCCAATCTAGGCCTGTCCGACAAGGTCCAAGCCGCAGTTGCGGCCGCAGGTTACACCACCCCCACCCCCATCCAAGAACAGGCGATCCCCCACGTTCTCGCCCGCCGCGACGTCCTCGGGATCGCTCAGACCGGCACCGGCAAGACGGCGGCCTTCGTGCTTCCGATGCTCACGATCCTCGAAAAGGGCCGCGCCCGGGCACGAATGCCGCGCACCCTGATCCTCGAGCCGACCCGTGAGCTCGCCGCCCAGGTGAAGGAGAACTTCGACAAATACGGCGCCGGCCAGAAGCTCAATGTGGCGCTCCTGATCGGCGGCGTCTCGTTCGGCGACCAGGACTCCAAGCTGATGCGCGGTGTCGACGTCCTGATCGCAACGCCTGGCCGGCTGCTCGACCATACCGAACGCGGCGGCCTGCTGCTCACCGGCGTCGAGCTGCTGGTGATCGACGAGGCCGACCGGATGCTCGACATGGGTTTCATCCCCGACATCGAACGCATCTGCAAGCTCGTCCCCTTCACGCGGCAGACCTTGTTCTTCACCGCGACGATGCCGCCGGAGATCAGCCGCGTCACCGAAGCCTTCCTGCACAACCCGGCCAAAGTGGAAGTTTCCAGGCCCGCGACTACGGCGGTGACCGTGAGCCAGTCGCAGGTGCCCGCGGGCCGCGAACCGCACGAGAAACGCGAAATTCTGCGCCGTCTGCTGCGCGGGGCCAAGGATCTCAACAACGCGATTATCTTCTGCAATCGCAAGCGCGAAGTTGCCATTCTTCACAAGTCGCTTCAGAAGCACGGCTTCAGCGTCGGCGCCCTGCACGGCGACATGGACCAGACCGCGCGAATGGCCGCGCTCGATCAATTCCGCAAGGGCGAGCTGCCCCTGCTGGTGGCTTCCGACGTTGCCGCCCGCGGCCTCGACATTCCCGCCGTCAGCCACGTCTTCAATTTCGACGTGCCGCATCATCCCGATGACTACGTCCACCGCATCGGTCGCACCGGTCGCGCCGGCCGGACCGGCACCGCGATCTCGATCGTCACCCCGCTCGACAGCAAGTCGATCGCGGCGATCGAGAAGCTCATTGGTCAGCAAATCCCGCGCGCCGAAGGCGACTATACCGTTCATAGCGAAGCGTCTGACGAGACCGAAGCGCCGCGCCGGTCGCGCAGCCGCGATGGGTCACGCGACGGCGGCCGCGGTGGCCGCAAGCCGCGCCGCGAGCGTGAGCCCCGCCACGAACGCGAACCGCGGCACGGCGGTCGCAACGGCGCCCAGCCGCAGGCGGCAGCGCAGCACGTCCCCTCAATCGGCCGCAGCGAGCCGCGACGCCCGCAGCGCGAGGTCGACCACGAGCCCGCCGATCACTCGCATCTGCCAGCGTTCCTGCTGCGTCCGGTGCGTGCCCGCGTCTGAGGCTCAAACTTCGGTCTGATGTCCTGGATGAGGCGCGCGATCTTCGCGCCCGGCGACAGCTTGATCTCTGCATTTCCGTGCGAAAGCGTCGAAACGGCGGGCGTTATCCCGACGCGTGACGCATTCCGCGGTAACCCAGCCTGCTTCCCGTAATTCTACTGTTTACCTTGCCTTCACTCTCGTCCCGTACGCTTGGCTCAATAATTTAGTTATTGCTGCTGGGAAATGACCGGCACCGGTTGCTATTGGGGACGTGACAGTGGTCAACCTGCTGGACGAATACGAACGTACATTGGCATTCGCCGAAGTCGCGCTCGGCCAGATCCGCTCCCTTCGCCACACTGCGATCCCCCGCAACTATGAAATCTGGTACGTCTACGCGACTGGTTACAACGCCCCCCTCAACAAGATCATCAACGAAACGCTGGCACGCAGCGGCAAGCTCAGCGAAGCCGATCTTGAGCAGATCTACGAGACCTACCTCTCGCATATCAAGACGTCGGACCGTATCGACAAGGTTGGCGCTCGCGTCATTGGCGAGATCAACGACGTCATGAAGCTGCTCAACGATGCGCTGAGCGTATCGGCGACCTACGACACGAGCCTGGTCGGCGCCAGTGACAAGCTTGCGACGGCGACGACGCGAGAGCAGATCAAGGCCGTCGTCGAGGGGCTGATGCAATCGACGCGCGAGATGCGCGAGACCAACATGGCGCTCGAGACGCGGCTCGCTCTGTCCAAATCCGAGATCAGCAATCTGCAACACAGCCTCGAAGCGATCCGGGCCGAGAGCCTGACCGATCCGCTGACCGGCCTAGGCAACCGAAAGTATTTCGACCGCTCGATCGACATGGCCGTGCAGGCTGCGCTTGCCAGCAACGAACCGTTGTCGCTCCTGATGTTCGACATCGACCACTTCAAGTCGTTCAACGACTCCTATGGTCACCTGACCGGCGATCAGGTGCTGCGGCTGGTGGCGCAGTCGCTGAAGCAGACCATCAAGGGCCAGGACATCACGGCTCGCTACGGCGGCGAGGAATTTGCCGTGGTGCTGCCCAATACCGCACTGCGCCAGGCGCTGACGGTCGCCGACCATATCCGCCGCGCGGTGATGGCCAAGGAATTGAAAAAGAAGTCTACCGGCGAGATCCTCGGCCGCGTCACCATTTCGGTCGGCGTCTCCATGCTGAAGCAGGACGACGACACGGATTCCCTGATCGAGCGTGCCGATGCCTGCCTCTACGCCGCCAAGCGCGCCGGCCGCAACCGCGTGATTTGCGAAGCCGATCCGGAATACAGCGCTGAGACGCAGAATCGCGTGGCGTAGCCGCCTGTGCGGGTGAGCAAGCGCGCCCGAGACGCGCTTCTCAAGACGGTTGACTGATGCAGTCGGCCTATCCATCGAGCCGCATATGCGGAACAATGGATTGCTTCGTCGCTATCGCTCCTCGCAATGACGGCCTCTCAGGGCGAGGACCTTTTCGTCGGCGCGCGCTTCTTCTTGGCCGAAGACCGTCTCGCAACCGCCCTCTTCACCGCCCGCTTTTTGCCAGCGGCGTCCTTTACAGCGGCCTTCCGCGGCCGTGGCCGCCTGCGGAGCGCGGCGCGCTGGGCGGCGGCGAGCGCCAAATGCGCCCACACCGCAAGTTCCTCGGAATCGTCGAACAGCCGCGCCGGCAACTGCCAATACGAATTGACCGTGACGGTCTTGGACCGCGTCTGGTACGAAAACGGTTTCGACCCTTCCGCCTCGAATTGCGGAATGGTTTCGTCGTCGGCGCGGAAGTAGAGCCCGGCGCGCAGCGCCAGCGCGAAATTGGTGCCGTCGGCGGAGATGCCATAGCCGGAGAACATCCGGCGCAGCGTGACCGGGCCGAAATCAGCGAACAGGTCGATCAGGAATTCGCGGTCCATGTGCCGGCGCCCCTCCCCTCTCCGCTCATGGTGAGGAGCGCGTCAGCGCGTCTCGAACCATGAGGTCTCAGTTCACCCCGCGGCCATCCTTCGAGACGCCCCGCTAGATGCGGCTACTCAGGATGAGATCAGAGTGCGCGGCAGCGCCGCTAGACCTTCGCCGGCTTGAGCTGCACCGACTCGCCGCAGCCGCAGGCAGAGACCTGGTTCGGATTGTTGAAGACGAATTGGGCCTGCATCTTGTCGGCCACGTAGTCCATCTCGGTCCCGAGCAGGAACAGCACGGCCTTTGGATCGACCAGGATCTTCACGCCCTTGTCCTCGACCACTTCATCAGTCGGGCGGATCTCGTGCGCGTATTCGACGGTGTAGGACTGTCCCGCGCAGCCGCCGTTCTTGATGCCGACGCGCAGGCCCACGATCTCGGAATCGGCGCGCTTGGCAAGTTCCGTGATCCGCTCGGCTGCGGCATCCGTCAGTTTCATGACCTGCGGGCGCGGCCGCGGCTTCGGCTTGGCTGGGGTTGGTGAAGCTTGTGTCATGTCATTCATGTGGTCAGTCCCAGCGGCAAATCAATTGCGGGTCTCTTGAGCAGTGAGTTCGATTCGCATCACCACATATTGAGGACGAGACGCGCCTCGTCCGACATCCGATCCGGCGTCCAGGCTGGATCCCACACCAGATTGACGTTGACGACACCGACGCCGGGGACGCTCGCCACTGCGTTCTCCACCATCGTCGGCAGTTCGCCAGCGGCCGGGCAATTCGGCGTGGTCAGGGTCATCACGATATCAACCGAGCGGTCGTCCTTGAGATCGACCTTGTAGATCAGACCGAGCTCGTAGATGTCGGCCGGGATCTCCGGATCGAACACCGTCTTCAAGGCGGCGACGATTTCGCCGCTCAGGCGCTCGGTCTCCTCGGCCGGCAGCGCCGAGCTGGTTTCCATGACGGCGGTCTTGACTTCGGCTGTATCGGTCATGCGAACAATTCCCGCGCCTTGATCAGCGCTTGCGCCAGATGGTCGACTTCTTCACGCGTATTATACATCCCGAACGACGCACGGCAGGTGGCCGTGACGTTGAACCGCTCTAAAAGCGGCATCACGCAATGCGTGCCGGCGCGTACGGCAATGCCTTGCCGGTCGATCACGGTTGCGACGTCGTGGGGGTGCGCCCCTTTCATCTCGAACGAGATCACCGGACCCTTGTTGCGGGCGGTGCCGATCAGGCGCAGCGAGTTGATCTCGCGCAGGCGTTCCTGCGCGTAGGTGAGCAACGCATGTTCATGCGCGGCGATGCGCTCCTTGCCGATCGAATTGACGTAGTCGATCGCGGCACCCAGCCCGATCGCCTCGACGATCGGCGGCGTTCCGGCTTCGAACTTGTGCGGCGGATCACCATAGGTGACCCAGTCTTTGGCGACTTCGCGGATCATCTCACCGCCGCCGTTGAACGGCCGCATCGCCACCAGACGCTCGTGCTTGCCGTAGAGCGCGCCGATCCCGGTCGGCCCGTACACCTTGTGGCCGGTGAACGCATAGAAATCGCAATCGAGGTCCTGGACGTCGATCGGCAGATGCACCGCGCCCTGCGCGCCGTCGACCAGCACCGGGATGCCGCGGGCGTGCGCCAGCCGGATCACCTCCTTGACCGGAACCAACGTGCCGAGCGCATTCGACATCTGGGTGATCGCGACGATCTTGGTGCGCGGGGTCAGGAGCTTCTCGAACTCCTCGATCAGGAAGTTGCCCTCGTCGTCGACCGGCGCCCACTTGATCACCGCGCCCTGCCGCTCCCTGAGGAAGTGCCACGGCACGATGTTGGAGTGGTGCTCCATGATCGAGAGGACGATTTCGTCGCCCTCCTTGATGTTCGCCCCACCCCAGGATGACGCCACGAGATTGATCGCCTCGGTGACGTTGCGGGTGAAGACGATCTCTTCGTTGCGGCCGGCATTGATGAACTTCGCCACCTTGCCGCGGGCGCCCTCATAGGCTTCCGTCGCGGCATTGGCGAGGTAGTGCAGGCCGCGATGCACGTTGGCGTATTCGCTCTTGTAGGCTTCCGTCATGCGTTCGAGCACCGCATTCGGCTTCTGCGCCGAGGCGGCGTTGTCGAGATAGACCAGCGGCTTGCCGTAGACCTGCATCGCCAGCGCCGGAAAGTCCTGCCGCACGCGGGCGACGTCGTAAGCGCCGTTGAGAACCGCCGGATGCTGCGTCATGCCCTCGCCTCCAGCCAACGCCGCGCGGTCGCGATCGCGACCTCGCGCAAGGCGTCGCTTGCAATCGACTCGATCGCCTCGCCGACGAAGGCCTGGATCAGAAGCGCCTGCGCCTCCTTCTCCGGCAGGCCGCGGGCGCGCATGTAAAACAACAGGCTCTCGTCGAGCGCGCCGGTGGTCGCGCCGTGGCCGCAGGTGACGTCGTCGGCGAAGATCTCGAGCTCCGGCTTATTGTCGGCCTCTGCCTCGTCGGAGAGCAGCAGCGCGCGGGTCATCATCTTGGCGTCGGTCTTCTGCGCGTCCGGACGGACGACGATGCGCCCCTGGAACACCGAATGCGCGCGGCCGTCGACAACAGCGCGGAAGACCTCGCGGCTCGCGCAGTTCGGCACCGCGTGATCCATGAACAGCGTGGTGTCGGCGTGCTGCGTGCCCTTGATCAGGTTGACGCCGTTGGTCTCGACCCTCGAGCCCTCGCCAGCGAACGCAACCGTGAGCTGGTAGCGGCTGACATGGGCGCCGGAGGCCATGCCAAACGTGTTGAAATGCGCATGCGCGCCGAGGGACACGGTCGCCGAGGAGATGTTGAACGCGTCGGCCGCGTCTTCGACGAGGCGGACGTGATCGAGCCGGGTGTTGTCGCCGATCGCAACCACCAGCGCGTCGTAGGCCTGGTAGGCCTTGACGCCCTCGGCAGCGAGATAGCTCTCCACCAGCGTCGCGCTGACATCGCGCCCGAGCCGGAGCAGCGACCGCGTGAACATCGCGGCCGGCGTCGCGGCGGACGCCACGTGCACGATCTGCAGCGGCTGCGACAGCGCCGTGCCGTCGGCGATGTCGATGACGACGCCGTCGGTCGCCATCGCGCCGTTCAGCGCGATCATGGGATTGGAAATGTCCGAGGCGAAGGCCTGCGCCGAGAACGCCCCGTCGCCGGCGTCGAGCACCTCGCGCAGCGGACGGATGCGGAGCCCCTTCTCGAGATGGCCCAGATCGGACAGATCAGGCACAAACGCACCATCGACCAGCACGAGACGGCGCACGCCATCGATCGCCCGCGACTTCGCAGTTACGCCGGCACGATCGACCGCGGTGTCATCAGGCGCCGCCGCGAGCGGCAGCACCTCGCGCATCAGCGCGCGCAGATCGGTGTATTTCCAGTCCTCGATCCGCCGGTGCGGCAGGCCCAGGCGCTCATAGGCTTCGAACGCCTGGCGCCGCTGATCAGCGATCTTGCCCTTGCCCGGCAGACGGTCGCGCACGGCGGCGAAAGCATCGCCCAGCGCGCGCCCGGTCTCGGTCTTTGCAACAACGTTCATCTCAAAACCTGTACCCTATCAGGCAGCGTCCTCGAATTGCGCGTAGCCGGACTCCTCCAGCTCCAGCGCCAGCTCCTTGCCGCCGCTCTTCACGACCCGGCCCTTCGACATCACGTGCACGTGGTCCGGCACGATGTAGTTGAGCAGCCGCTGGTAGTGGGTGATGACGACCATTGCGCGCTCCGGCGAACGCAGCGCGTTGACGCCGTCGGCCGCGATCCGCAGCGCGTCGATGTCGAGGCCGGAATCCATTTCGTCGAGGATGCAGACGGCCGGTTCGAACAGCGCCATCTGCAGAATCTCGTTGCGCTTCTTCTCACCGCCGGAGAAGCCGACATTGACGCCGCGCTTGAGCATGTCCTGCGGAACGTTCAAGGATTTGGCGACCTCGCGGACCTTCTTCAGGAAGGCCGGCGACGAGATCTCCTCCTCGCCGCGCGCCTTGCGCTGCGCGTTCAGCGCGGCATGCAGGAAATTCCAGGTGGTGACGCCGGGAATCTCGACCGGATACTGGAACGCCAGGAACACACCCTTCGCGGCGCGCTCATCCGGCTCCATTTCCAAAAGGTCCTCGCCCCGGAACAGGATTTGTCCGTCGGTGACCTCGTAACCCGGCTTGCCCGCGATGACGTGGCTGAGCGTCGACTTGCCGGAGCCGTTCGGCCCCATGATCGCGTGCACCTCGCCCGGGTTCACCGTGAGCGACAGCCCGTGGAGGATTTCACGCTCCTCGACACGGACCTTCAGATCTTTCACTTCGAGCAATGACATCACTTTTTTCCTGAGCATCATCCGCAAGGCGCGTCATGCGCGACCGAGGGCGGGATGGAATTAGCCAACCGAACCTTCAAGGCTGATCGAGATCAGCTTCTGCGCTTCCACCGC
Source organism: Bradyrhizobium sp. ORS 86 (assembly GCF_045571475.1). Lineage (NCBI taxonomy): Bacteria > Pseudomonadati > Pseudomonadota > Alphaproteobacteria > Hyphomicrobiales > Nitrobacteraceae > Bradyrhizobium > Bradyrhizobium sp. ORS 86. Next base: position 4,256,731 of record NZ_CP120699.1, read on the forward strand.
GAACTCCATCGGCAGTTGCTGCAGCACGTCCTTCACGAAGCCGTTGACGACGAGGCCGATGGCTTCTTCCTGCGAGAGTCCGCGCTGGATGCAGTAGAACAGCACGTCCTCGGAGATCTTCGAGGTGGTCGCCTCGTGCTCGAAGGTCGCAGAGGAGTTCTTGGCCTCGACATAGGGCACGGTATGCGCGCCGCACTTGTCGCCGATCAAAAGCGAGTCGCAGGCGGTGTAGTTGCGCGCGCCGGTGGCCTTGCGATGGGCGCTGACCAGGCCGCGATAGGTGTTCTGCGATTTACCGGCCGCGATGCCCTTGGAGATGATCCGGCTCGAGGTGTTCTTGCCGAGATGGATCATCTTCGTGCCGGAGTCGACCTGCTGGAAGCCGTTCGAGATCGCGATCGAGTAGAACTCGCCGCTCGAATTGTCGCCGCGCAGGATGCAGCTCGGATATTTCCAGGTGATCGCCGATCCAGTCTCGACCTGGGTCCAGGAGATCTTCGAATGCTTGCCGCGGCAGTCGCCACGCTTGGTGACGAAATTGTAGATGCCGCCCTTGCCTTCCGAATTGCCCGGGTACCAGTTCTGCACCGTCGAATACTTGATCTCGGCGTCATCGAGCGCGACGAGCTCGACGACGGCAGCATGCAACTGGTTCTCATCGCGCTGCGGCGCGGTGCAGCCTTCGAGATAGGAGACGTAGGAGCCCTTGTCGGCGATGATCAGCGTACGCTCGAACTGGCCGGTGTTGCGCTCGTTGATGCGGAAATAGGTCGACAGCTCCATCGGGCAGCGCACGCCCGGCGGCACGTAGACGAACGAGCCGTCGGAGAACACCGCCGAGTTCAGCGTCGCGAAGAAGTTGTCGGAGGTCGGCACCACGCTGCCGAGATATTTCTGCACCAGCTCCGGGTGCTCGCGGATGGCCTCCGAGATCGGCATGAAGATCACGCCGGCCTTCTTCAGCTCGGCCTTGAACGTGGTGGCGACAGAAACCGAATCGAACACGGCATCGACCGCGATCTTGCGGCTGGCCGACGGCTCGCCGCCGGGCGCAGGCTCGACGCCTTCCAGAATCGCGACCTCACGAAGCGGGATGCCGAGCTTCTCGTAGGTCTTAAGGATTTCGGGATCGATCTCGTCGATCGAGGACAGCGCCTTCTTCGGCTTCGGCGCCGCGTAATAGTAGATGTCCTGATAGTCGATCTTCGGATAGTCGACGCGCGCCCAGGTCGGCTCGGTCATGGTCAGCCAACGGCGAAACGCCTCCAGGCGCCATTCCAGCATCCAGGCCGGTTCGTCCTTCTTCGCGGAGATAAATCGGACGGTGTCTTCCGACAGCCCCTTGGGGGCCTTGTCGGACTCGATCAGCGTCTCAAACCCATATCGATACTGATCGACGTCGATGCGCCGGACGCGCTCGACCGTCTCTTGTACAGCAGGCATTTAATCCTCCGCTCGCGGTTTCAAGGACCGCGGTGGATCTCAGTTCCGAAAGTCTCTTACGATGCTTTGAAGACGAAATCACCTGCTTAGAACTGTTCAAGCTGTGTTTCGTCGCTAGCCCTTAACTAAGGTATCGGCGAGCTTTCGCCAAGCCTTGAGCGCCAAATCCACGTCTGTCTCATTGGTAGACCAGCCAAGACTGAACCGCACCGCTCCCTGAGCAAGCCCTTGGCGGTATCCCATTGCCGCCAAGACGTGTGACGGCTGGACCTTGCCTGACGAGCACGCGGAACCCGAGGAGACCGCCACGCCTGAGAGATCGAATGCGATCACGGCTGTCTCGGCCTTCAGCCCCGGTGCCGTGAAAAGAACGGTATTTGGCAACCGCTTTGCTTCCTCCGAAAAAATCACGAGGCCCGGCGTTTGCCGCAGCCCGTGTTCCAGGTGATCGCGCAACCCTCGCACCCGCGCGGCGTCGGTCTCCAGCGCCGCCATTGCCGTCTTGACCGCGGCACCGAACCCGGAAATGCCCGCGACGTTCTCCGTCCCGGCCCGGCGTCCCAGCTCCTGGCCTCCGCCGCGGAGCCATGCCTCAAGGCCCTCGACGCCCTCGGCAAGCACCAAGGCACCGACGCCCTTTGGTCCGCCGATCTTGTGTGCCGACAGCGTCATGAGATCGGCCTGCGTCGAAGCCAGATCAAACGGAATTTTCGCAAACGCCTGGATCGCGTCGACATGCAGCACACCTCCAGCCGCATGGACGATTTCGGCGACGTCAGCCACCGGCTGAATCGCACCGGTCTCGTTGTTCGCGAGCATCACCGACACCAGTGCGGGCGGTCCGCCGTTCAGCAGCGCACGCAACTCGTCGAGATCGACAACGCCGGAGCGCGTCACGCCGATCGAGCCAATCGCATCTGGTGCGAATCGTCCGCCCGCCAGCACCGACGCGTGCTCGATGGCCGACGTCAGCAGCCGCGTCACCGGCCCGCTCGTCCCGCGCCGCAGCCCGGGCGTTAGCGCCAGCGCGTTGGCTTCCGTTCCGCCTGATGAAAACACGACGTCCTGCGGCCGGCCGCCGACTGCCTTTGCCACGACAGCGCGAGCGTCTTCGATAAGCCGGCGCGCCTTGCGGCCCTCGCTGTGCACCGATGACGGATTGCCGTTCAGCTCCCACGCCGCGGCCATCGCCGCTTTCGCCTCCGGCCGGAGCGGTGTGGTGGCATTCCAGTCGAAATAAACGCGCTCGAACATACGCTTACGATATTACCATCTTCGGCGAACCGCCCGTTTCATTGGAGTCGCCTGGCTACTGTCGTCGTCTTATCGCAGGTAGGGACGACAGCGTCCCATGCAATCGTCACCCCAGTGCGTAGGGCCGGCTTCGGGGTGCTCAAGATGCTTGCTTTTTGCCCTACGCCTCATGCTAGAAGCGGGCCTCAAAAGTTAACCGAGCGCCGTCCGCCGCGCCAATGTCAGCGACGCCGATCACCCTTCGATGAGCTGCTTTGTCCGGCAGAAGCCGATGAAGGCAGCCCATATTCGGTTGATGCGCACGGATCAATCGAGGGATCAAGCAAGAGATCACGATGCCTGAAGTCATTTTCACCGGCCCTGCTGGCCGCCTCGAAGGCCGCTACCATCCGGCCAAGCAGAAGAACGCGCCGATTGCGATGATCCTGCATCCGCATCCGCAGTTCCACGGCACGATGAATCACCAGATCGTCTACCAGTGCTACTACGCCTTCGCGCATCGCGGCTTCTCGGTGCTGCGCTTCAACTTCCGCGGCGTCGGCCGCAGCCAGGGCTCATTCGATCACGGCACCGGCGAACTGTCCGATGCTGCGAGCGCGCTCGATTGGGCGCAGGCGATCAATCCGGAAGCGCGCGCCTGCTGGGTGGCCGGGTTCTCGTTCGGCGCCTGGATCGGCATGCAGCTCCTGATGCGGCGCCCGGAGGTCGAGGGCTTCATCTCGATCGCGCCGCCGGCCAATCTCTATGACTTCTCGTTCCTCGCGCCCTGCCCGTCGTCGGGCCTGATCGTGCACGGCGACAAGGATGCCGTGGTGCCCGCCAAGGACGTCAACACGCTGGTCGAGAAGCTGAAGACGCAAAAGGGCATCGTGATCGATCAGCAGATCATCCCCGGCGCCAATCACTTCTTCGACGGCAAGCTCGAGCCGCTGATGGAGACGGTGACCGGCTATCTCGACATGCGTCTCGCCAACGTGCGCTGATGCCGTAAACCTCGTAGCCCGGATGCAGCGAAAGCGAAATCCGGGTCCGCTGCCGCGGATGCAAGTCCCCGGATTACGCTGCGCTGCATCCGGGCTCCGCATCCCGCTTATTCAGCCGCAAGCTTCAGCGCAGCGATGCCGGCCAGCACCAGCGCGATTCCTGTGATCTTCATCGGGTTCAACGCCTCACCGAACAGCAGCACGCCCATGGTCAGCGTGCCGACCGCGCCGATGCCGGTCCACACCGTGTAGGCGATGCCGACCCCGAGCACCTGTAGCGCGCGCCCGAGCAGGAATACGAACGCCGCGAGCAGCAGCAGCGAGACCAGGCTCCAGCCGAGCCGCGTATAGCCCTCGGCATATTTCATCGAGATCGCCCAGCCGACATCGAGCAGCCCTGCCGTGACAAGCGCGATCCACGCGAGCGACTGCGACATGGCGTGTTATGCGGCGAGCTTCAGCATGTGCGCGTCGTAGCGCGCCAGGAACGCGCGCAGCAGGTCCGGATAGTCCGGCGAAACGGCGCTGCGCACGCTCGGCCGCTGCGCCAGCGCCGCGCGCCACGTCCGCACTTTCGGCGTCTCGGCGAAGACAGCGAGATCGGTCAATTGGTCGAACACGTCGAAATAGCGGAAGATCGGCGCGAACACTGCATCCACCAGGCTGAAGCTTTGCTCTGCGAAGAACGGGCCCGCACCAAGGGCCGCTTCGACGCGGGCGAATTTCGCGGCCACCGCTTGCCGCTTGCTGTCGAACGTCGCCGCATCGGTGGTGGTCTCGAGGCCCCAGAGGTCGCCCAGGATCGCCGAGCCGAATTCCATCCAGGCGCGATGCTCGGCGCGAAGAAGCGGATCCTGCGGATGCAGCCTGGCGTCAGCTTGCGTCTCCTCGATGTATTCGCAGATCACGTTGCTCTCGAACAGCGCGACCTCCTTGCCGTCATCGCCGGTGACGACCAGCACCGGCACCTTGCCGAGCGGCGATATCTTCAAGAACCAATCGGGCTTATGCGCGAGATCGATGTCGATCCGCTCGAACGGCGCCCCCTTCTCGGCAAGCGCGATCACCGCGCGTTGCACATAGGGGCAGAGCTTGTGGCTGATCAGTTTCAGGGCGGCCATGGGCGAAACCTCGCGTTTTAATGCAGTTGCATCAACTTACATGCAACTGCATTAAATCGTCAAGATGGATGCACCTGCATCCAAATCACGGCCGGGCGATGATGCCCCCCGTCATCGGGATCGGCACGCCGGTGGTGGCGGGATAGCTGAGCGGCAGACCTTTCAGGCCGCGGGCGGCGAGGAAGCCGAAGGCCTGCGCCTCGATCGCGTCGGATGCCCAGCCGACCGCCTGGGCGGCCTCCACCGTCGCCGGCGCCAGCCGCTCGCGCAGCATCCGCAGCATTGTGAGGTTGGAGGCACCGCCGCCGGCGACGATCCAGCTCTTCGGCGGCTTGGGCAGCAGCGGCACGATGCGGGCGATGGCGGCCGCAGTGAAGGCGGTCAGTGTCGCGGCGCCGTCGGCAGGCGCCATGGCGCCGAGCTTGAGTTGGGCGAAGTCGTTGCGGTCGAGCGATTTCGGCGGCGGAGCTGAGAAGAACGACAGCTTCAGCGCCTGGGCGATCCACGCCTCATCCGGCCGACCCTGCGCGGCCAGCCGGCCTTCAGTATCGAACGGTTGATGCATCTCGCGATACATGAAGTCGTCGAGCAGCGCGTTGCCCGGCCCGGTATCGCAGGCGATCAACGTATCCGAGCCGTCGATGTAGGTGATGTTCGACACGCCGCCGATATTCACCACCACAATCGGTCCTTCGCGGTTCAGCGATTGCGCCAGCGCGCGGTGATAGACCGGCACGAACGGCGCGCCCTGCCCGCCGGCCTCGACGTCGGCAGCACGGAAATCGTGCATCACCGGAATGTGGATCGCCTTGGCGAGCGCGGCGGCGTCGCCGATTTGCACCGTCAGCTTGCGGTCGGGGCGGTGCAGTACGGTCTGCCCGTGGAACCCGACGATATCGATGTCCTGGCAGGAGATCCGGTGCTGCGTAGAGAAGGACGCGACCGCCTCGGCATGAGCGACGGTGACGGCTTGTTCTGCCTGCCGCAGCACGCCCGGCCGGGCATCGCGCTGCGGCAGATGAACGGCTTCCGTCAGCGCCTGCCGGAGCAGGCTGCGCTCGCCGTCCGTGTAGGGCCGGTAGCCGGAAGGCCCAAAGGCCTTGATCTGGCGGCCGTCGGTCTCGATCAACGCCACATCAACGCCGTCGAGCGAGGTACCGCTCATCAGACCGAGTGCCGTCAGCATCATCTTGGTCGCGCCCTAGCCGGAACCCCGGCTTGTCTCAAACAAGTACATCCTATAATGCCACAGCGCATCCGCCTGCGGCAGCTTGAGCACCAAGGTTCCGCAAATTGATGCAAAAACCGTAAAACTCGAATGCTCTGAGTCGCCGACAAATGACTGCATTTAAATCGGATTTCCTGAATACTTTACAGGAACGCGGCTTCGTCCACCAATGCTCCGATTTCGAGGGCCTGGACGCGCTCGCCGCGAAGGGCCAGGCGACCGCCTATGTCGGCTATGACTGCACCGCGCCGTCGCTGCACATCGGCAACTTCCTCACCATGATGATGCTGTACTGGCTGCAGCAGAGCGGCAACAAGCCGATCACCCTGATGGGCGGCGGCACCACCATGGTCGGCGACCCCTCCGGCAAGGACGAGACGCGCGCGATGCGGACCATCGCGGAGATCGAGGCCAACAAGGCGTCGATCCGCGGCGTGTTCGCCAAGGTGCTGCGCTATGGCGACGGCCCGTCGGACGCGATCATGCTCGACAACGCCGAGTGGCTGACCAAGCTGAACTGGATCGAGATGCTGCGCGACATCGGCCGCCACTTCTCGGTCAACCGCATGTTGACCATGGATTCGGTGCGGCTCCGGCTCGAGCGCGAGCAGGAGATGAGCTTCATCGAGTTCAACTACATGGTCTGCCAGGCCTACGACTTCGTCGAGCTGTCGCGCCGTGTCGGCTGCCGGCTGCAGATGGGCGGCTCCGACCAATGGGGCAACATCGTCAACGGTGTCGATCTCGGCCGCCGCATGGGCACGCCGCAGTTGTTCGCGCTGACCACGCCGCTGCTCACCACCGCTTCCGGCGACAAGATGGGCAAGACGGCGAAGGGCGCGGTGTGGCTGAACGCCGACCAATTCTCGCCTTACGACTTCTGGCAATACTGGCGCAACGTCGAGGACGCTGACGTCATCAAGTTCCTCAAGCTGTTCACGATCCTGCCGATGAGCGAGATCAGCAAGCTTGCGGCGCTCGGCGGCAGCGAGATCAACGAGGCCAAGAAGGTGCTGGCGACCGAAGCCACCGCCCTGCTCCACGGCCGCGACGCGGCGAACGAGGCCGCCGAGACAGCGCGGCGCACCTTCGAGGAAGGCGCGCTCGCCGAGACGCTGCCGACGGTAGAAATTCCGCAGAGCGAATTTGCTGATGGGCTCGGCGTTCTCACCGCCTTCGTGAAGGCCGAACTCGTCGGGTCGAACGGCGAGGCACGGCGCCAGATCAAGGGCGGCGGGCTGCGCGTCAACGATGTTGCCGTCACCGACGAGAAGATGCTCCTGACGAATGGCAACCTCACGCCGGAGGGCGTCGTCAAGCTCTCGCTCGGCAAGAAACGGCACGTCCTGCTCAAGCCTGCATAGGCGCATTCGCATTTGTCGGTTGTAGGGAGCACAGAAAGCGCGCTCCCTGCTTTCCGATGGACCAGACCACGAACCCGAACGACGCGGTTGCAGCGCCGCTGAATCAGTCACGCGTCGCGTTGAACGTGCTGGCGCTCTGCTTCGTGCTGTCGGTGCTGGGACGCGGCCTCAGCGACAGCTTCACCGTGTTCCTGAAGCCGATCTCGGAAAGTTTCGGCTGGGATCGCGCGCAAGTCGTCTCGGTGTATTCGCTGACCTGGCTCGCCAGCGGTCTGACCGCGCCGCTGGTCGGACGCCTGTTCGATCGCTCGGGTCCCCGCGTGGTCTATTCGCTCGGGATGTTGCTACTGGGATGCGCATTCCTCGTTGCCGCGCATGCGCAGGCCCTCTGGCAATTCCGGCTCAGCGTCGGTCTCTGCGTCGGCTTCGGCACCGCGCTGATCGGCAACGTCTCGAACTCGATCCTGCTCGGCCGCTGGTTCGGGCCACGGCTTCCGACCGCGATGGCCGTGATGTATTCGGCGACCGGCGCCGGCCTGCTGGTGCTGCTCCCGCTCTCGCAGGTCCTGATCGACCGGATCGGCTGGCGCAACGCCTATGACGTGTTCGGCATAACAGCGCTTTGTTTGCTCGTTCCGCTGTTGCTACTGCCGTGGCGACGGCTCGCACTTGGCTCGCCCCATGTCGTCAGAAAGGCCCATGCAGATCTGGTCGACGAAGGCTGGACGCTGCTCAGCGCGATGCGCCATCACGCCTTCTGGGCTTTGTTCTCCACCTTCTTCTTCACCGCGGTCGCGATGTACGCGCTCACCGCGCAGATCGTCGCCTACCTTATCGACGTCGGCTTCCCGCCGCTGCAGGCGGCGACCGCCTGGGGCTTTTCCGGCGTCGCGCTGTTCGTCGGCATGCTCGGCGTCTCCACGCTCGACGGCATCATCGGCCGCCGGCCGTCGGTGCTGTTCAGCTACGGCGTCTCGATCGTCGGCATCATCCTGCTCTGGCTGTTGCAGTGGTATCCGAACTACTGGCTGCTGACAGGCTTCGTGATCTGCTTCGGCAGCATGATCGGATCGCGCGGCCCCCTGATCACCGCGACCGCGCTAAAAATCTTCCGTGGCGAGCGCGTCGGCACGATCTACGGCACGATCATGATCGGTAGCGGCCTCGGCTCGGGGCTCGGCTCATGGAGCGGCGGCCTGATCCATGACTGGACCCACAGCTACAATCCGCTCATCGTGTTCGCGCTCGTCAACGTGGTGCTGGGCTTGATTCCGTTCCTGGTGGTACCGGCGCTGCGGCGGTGAGTTCGGCCAGCCCTCCCAATCCGCATATGGTGCTGCTGCAGGGATCGCTGACCTGCTGACACCATGCTGTCAGCAGCCCCCGTCTATGAAGGCGCCACGCGACCTCTCGACCGGACCCGCTGCGAATTCGACGACGAAGGGGCAATATGCGCAGTCGTAGCTTCGAAGCCAGGCAGGAGCAATCGCTCCTTATCACCTTCGCGCTTGGCCTCTCCACGTTCCTGACGCTGTTCGACGTGACGGCGGTTGTTGTCGCTCTTCCCGGAATCGCAGCGGACTTCGGTTTCTCCGTAGCCGACGCAGCCTGGGTCATCGATGCCTACAGCCTCGCCTTCACGGGCGCCCTCGTCGTCTCCGGCGCGCTAGCCGACCGGTTCGGCCGCCGACGCTCGATGCTGGCAGGCAACGCCGTGTTTCTGCTCACCTCGATTGCGTGCGGCATGGCGGCGAACGGCCAATTGCTGCTCGCGGCACGGGCCGCCCAAGGCATCGGCGCTGCGTTTACGGCCACCGGTGCGATCGCGCTGGTTGCCGGCGCGTTCCCCAACCTCGCGCAGCGGGCTCGGGCATTCGGCATCATTGGAATCATATCCGGCGTCGCGATGGCCCTGGGCCCGACCCTTGGCGGCCTGCTCGCCGCGCGGTTCGGCTGGCGCTGGATCTTCTACGCTAACGTCCCGTTCTGCGCGGCGCTGGTGATCTCCGTGCCGCAATTGGTGGCGGAGGTACGCACCACGGACCGCCGTCCTGTCGATTTCCTGGGCGTCGCATTGCTGACGATGTCGCTCGGATTGGTCATCGATGCTCTCCTGCGGCGCGACAGCTCGCCGGCCCTGCGGCTTTCGATCTTTGCGGGCGGCGCGATATTGGCCGCTCTGTTCGGCTTGCAGCAATGGCGCAGTCGACGTCCGGTGTTCGATCCGCGTGTGTTCGCAACGTCGGCAATGATCGCGGTTGGAGCGCTCTTGCTTGCGATCCAGTTCGGATACTGGGCCTTGCTGGTCTATTTGCCGCTATTCCTGAGAGCCGACCTGGCGATGAGCATGGAGACGGCCGGCACTGCGCTGCTTGTGGCAACACTGCCGATGCTTCTGATCCCATTGATGGGTGGCCGCTTCGTGACGTATTGGGGATGGCGGCGCTTCTTCGCCCTCGCGTTCGGCGTCATCGCCGTCGGAGACGGCCTGCTTGTGCTTGCGGCTCTCGGCTCCGACGCCACGATGTGTCTCCTGGCCACTTGCGCCGGGATGCTGACGATCGGCGTCGGTGCTGCGCTCGCGAACCCGCAAATGTCGGGCGTTGTCCTGGCGCTGACGCCTTCGACGCAGGCCGGAATGGCCTCGGCCGTGACGATGATCGTGCGGCAGGCTGGCTTCGCGATCAGCATTGCCGTCGTCGGCGCATCGCTTGGGAGCTCAGATTCGGCAGCTTTTGCAGGACCATTTGCGTTGGCAGCGATGGTCTCCTCATGCGCCGTGATCGTTGCCCTGGTCTTGCTTCCGGCGAAGTTGCCGCTGGACTAGGCGACTGCCCTCGCAAGCCACACAGTACGGCCGCCTCCTGAGGCCCAGTCTTCCACCGCATGGGCGATGACTTCGAAGGCGAATCCGTCAAGCAGCGCGGTGTATTCATCCGCACTCAGGCGGGCGTGGTAGAGCGGATCGCCGCGATACGCTCCGATGCTTTCGCCATGGCTCGGCCCGCTATTGAACATCAGCACCGCCGACGGCGCAGCGTGCCGGGCGAACACATCGAACATCCGCCGCTGGTCATCCGGCGCCAGGTGAAAGAAGCTGTCCCAGGCGAGCAGGCCGTCGAACCGACGCGCCAGTGCCAGCGACCGCATGTCGGCGACCAGGAACTCATGTCCAGGGAGCCGTTGCCGGCACAGGGAAACGAAGGTCGGCGACGAGTCCACGCCCGTCACGTGAAGCCCGCGTTCGGCCATGTATTGAGCAACGGGGACCCCGACCCGCAACCAAGGTCGAGAACCTTGGCCGCGCCTGGCAAGGCCGTGATGAAGCGATCGTGCCACGGCTTGTCGTTCCAGCCGGCCGCGCGCCGACCGGCATCCCAGGCAAGCGCATGCCGCTCGTAATGAGCGATGATCCGGTCGGCCGCTTCACGCATGCTTTGGGTCTCTCGCAAACCCGGGTCACACGATCGGTCGCGAGCCAACGCCCTAGTTGTTCGTCGGCGGCAGATCGTTCGGGTTGTTGTACTGCTTGAACTCGAAAATCTTGCGCGTCAGTCCCGGCGCCAGCGCCGAGATCGGGTTGACGCGGAGGACGGGCTGGCTCGGCGTCCCGACCACCTCGTAGGTGACGCCGATCAGGCCCTCATTGCTGCCGGCGCCGAGGAAGATCCCGAAGAACGGGATCTGGCCGAACATGTTGTTCAGTCCGTACATCGGAATGAAGGTGCCGTTCATCCGCACCTGGTTGCCGATATAGTCGATGCTGCCCTCGATGGTCGCGCCGATGCTCGGTCCCTTGACCACACCGTCGCGGATCGTGAGCATGCCGCTCTGGCGCGTGAACTCGGCGCGCAACGCGGAGAATGCGATGCCGTTCTGCGTGCTGACCGGTCCGCCGGCGACGGCGCGGTCGAGCTGGGCCTCTCCCTTCACGGCGAAGTCGCGGATGTTGAGCAGGCCCTCCCGGGGGCCGGGCTCCGGTGTCGGCGGCTCCATTGCCAGCGTCAACTGTCCGCCGATCACTTTAGAATAGGTGTCGATGAAGCGCAGGAAGGCGCCGGCGTCGCTGGTCTGCAGATAGATCACCTCGCGTCCCTGCTGACGGCCGCGCATATCGACGCTGACGGGCGTGTCGCGCCCGACCTTGCCGCTCAGCGTGAACGCCTTGATGAAGCCGTTACGGCGCGACATCTTGGCATCGACGCTGCGCACCGCCTCGCCGTTGAAGCCGGCGACAGCGCCGAGCTTCACGTCGAAGTCGAAATCGATGTTCTTGGCCTTGCTCCTCCCATCGGACTCGCGGCCCGAAATTGCCGACTTCAGGAAGCCGCGTCCGTCGAAAACGTCGCCGCGCATCGTCACCTTCAACGCGCCGTCGGGCCCGCGATCGGCCCTCAGCGATGTCTTGTCTCCTTCCGACGGCGCGTAGGTCGGGAAGCTCGCGTTCATGAGATCGCCATTCTGGTCGACTTCGAGCGCGCCCTTGATCGAGACGCCGCTGCCCTCGACCACGATATCCTCGAACCGCGTCGACTGCCCTTTCGGCACCACGTTGAAGGTCGCCTTGCCCGCCCTGCCCGATGCCTTGACCCAGCCCGGCAGCACATTGTCGAGCCTTAATTGGGTCAGGTCGGCCTCGACACCCATCTTGGTGCTGTTGTCGCCGCTGCCGATCTTGCCGCTCAGCTTGATCGGGATCGCGCCGGAGACCGCCGCGCCGAAATCCATCCCGAGCCGCGCGCGGCCGGCATCATCCAGCGTCGCCTGCAGCTTGACGTCGGCATCGCCGTCGGCCGGCTTGCGGTAGTCGAGCGATGCGGCCTGCCCGTTGATCTTGACGTCGCCCTTGACCTGAAAGCCGGCGTTGCTGGCAACGATCTTGAGCGCGTTGGCCTCGAGCTTCTGGTTCATCACCAGCTTGTCGACCGCAACGGCGGTGACATCGGCGGTGACGGCATAGGTCGTGTCGGCCTTGGTCAGCTCGCCCTTCACGGGCATGCCGAGGTTGATCGTGGCCGTGACGTTGCCCTTGCTGGCATTGGGATCGATCGGTGGGCCCGAGAGATCGCTGAGCCGGTCGGAGGCGAGGATCTCGGCGGCAGCCGGCACCGGGCAGTCGACCCGGAACTTGACCTTCGACGGCGAGGGCTTCGGCGCCATGTCCGGCACCTCGAAGGTGAAATCCGACAAGGTGATCTTGCGGCCTGCCGGCGTGTCGGCGATGCCCTGGCCGATCCACACCGTCGCGGTGCGCCCGGTCACCTTGGCCCTCAGATCCGCATCGTGCACCGAAGGCATCCCATCGACTGGATGCACGGCGACACCGGAAGCGACAATGTTCACCGAAAGACCGTCATCCGGGATCGGCGGCCCCTTGCGCGACAGATTGTGCACCGGCGAATTGACGCCGACATCGATGCGCTGGAGCGTGCCGCGCTCGATGCGCTCGATCACCCACTGACGCACCTCGGGCACGATGATGGTCGGCCACACCCGCTTCAAGGCGGTCGCCGACATCGGTGTCCCGGCGAAACCGAGCTGCAGCCGCGGCTCACCGGAATAGTCGATGCTGCCGGTACCGGCCACCCCAATCTCGCCGTTGGAAATGTCGGCCTGGGTCAGCAGCACGCGCTTCTTGTCGGTGTCGAACCGGAAGCCGATGTTGATGCGGTTGAAGATCAGCGGCGGCTCGGTCGCGTCGATGCCGGCCAACACGATGGTGCCCCCCGACAGGCCCGCCTGCCAGTCGGTCACGTTGTCGTTCGGCGGTTCCAGGTGACCGAGCAGCGTGATCCGGTTCGCACCCGAGATGATCTTGATCGGCGCCAGCAGCACGCGCCGCCCCGAATCCCATTCGACGCTCATGTCGGCCGAATCGATCGCCATCGGGTAGTCGGGTGTGTCGGTGTCGATGATGTTGCCGGCACCGACGTTGATCTTGCCTCGGAAGTAGGTCGGCAGACCATCGCGGCCGAGCTCGCCCTTCAATTCACCCGATATCGGCAGGTCGGCGCTATAGGTGAGGTCCTTGGTCCGCAGCGCCAGCAGGATATTGGCGGCCGAGACCTTGTCGGCCTTGATATCGACCGAGCGCACACCATCGACCTGCGGCCCGACCACCAAGCGTACCGCCCAGGGTTTCACGCCCTCCTCGCCGAAGCTCAGCGCCACGCCGCCCTCGCTCGGACGGCGCAGGCTCAGGCTGATATTCTCAAAGCTGAACTTGTTGCCGCGTTGCTGGTCGTCGACGACCAGATTGCCGTTCTTCAGCCCGATCTCATTGAGGTTCTGGCCGTCGAGGCCGGTCAGGCTGAGACTGTCCAGCCAATCGAGACCCGCGAGCAGGCCGCTCTGCGCCGATGGCGGCGAATCGGATGTGGCCGTGGCGGCATCGGACGGCGCCGGCGGAGGCGCGGCGGGCACCGGACGCGGGAACGTCGGCGGGATCCCGGCCTCCTTCTTGGACGCGACGCCGGTGGCGAGCGGCTTTGCGGTGTCGCCGGCCGACACCGTCACATAGCCGTCCGGCGTGATGCGTACCGACAGTTCGGCATCGACGAGGTTAAGGCTTTCGGCACGCAATTGCCCGAGCAGCAGCGCGGTTCCCGACAGCCGCACCTCGGCCTTCGGCGCGCTCGCGACGATGGCGTGGTCGCGATCGCGGACGATGATGTCGCGGATGCGCACCGCGATCCTGACCCGACCGGCGCGCTCGATCTGCGTTCCGCCGACCTCGACGGTGTTGCCGTGACCGATGTTCTCCTCGATCGCGGCGGCAAGCCACGGCGTTGCGATATCGAGGTTGATCGGCCCGGCGCCGAGCCGCCACCACAGCGCGCCGAAGCAAGTCGCGAAAATGACTGCGAGCACGCCAAGCACCAGCCCGATGCGGCGCACCCAGCGCTCGCCGTTCAGCCAGCGCTGCAGGCGCGTACAGGAATCGCTGAAGCGATGCAGATTGGTGTTGGAACGCGCCAGCAATTGCCGCGCACGGTGACCCGCCGCCTCATCCTGCTCGTCCCACGCGACCTGATCTTCCCATTGCGAGAACTCAGCCTCGACGCGCGGATTTGGTCCCTGCGGCGACGTATGTCTTGCCATTGCCTCTCGGTGCTGGCGGTGATGTCGATCGCCGACATCGGGGCGCCCGTCGATTCGTATCGAGCCCTCCTGTGCCGGCATCGCTGCCTATCCTCGACTAATCAGGTTGCCCACTGACGGACCTAAGAACCGAAACAAAGCCGATTCGACGAGCGGACGGGTAGTGCGTCGATTTCCTTGTAACCATACTCCGAGGCCATCAAACTTGCCCAGCGACGGCCCGCGAATCCGGTCGCCGCGAATGAGGCCCGCAATACCCCAATGGTTGAACCGCGGAAAGCGACGAAAGGAAGGCGTATGTCCAAGAAAACGCGCAAGAAATCCTCCAACACAATCGGAAAGCGGGCAGCAACCAAGGTTGCCCGCGCCGCACGTAGAAGTACGGGGACGTCTGCTGCGAAAACCCGCACGGCGGCTGCCAAGACCAAGGGCAAGACTGCCGCGGCGGTTCGTAGCCAAGCCTCGCACAAGGCCGACTCGAAAGCGTTAAAGTCGAAGCCGGTCGGCAGCGCGACAAAAGCTCCCGGGGTAACCCTCGCCGAAGGCGCCAAGGCACCGGCCTTCAGCCTGCCGCGCGACGGCGGCGGCAGCGTCTCGTTGAAGGACTTCGCCGGCAAGAAGCTGGTCCTGTTCTTCTACCCCCGCGCCGACACCCCCGGCTGCACCCGGGAGGCAATCGACTTCACCCGGCTGAGCAGCGCCTTCGCGGACGCGGATACCGCAGTGCTCGGCATTTCCGCCGACACGGTTAAGGCTCAGGAGTCATTTCGAAGCAAACACCAGCTATCGGTCCCGCTCCTCTCCGACGAGCAGCATAGCATGCTGGAGGCCTATGGTGCCTGGGGCGAAAAATCCATGTATGGCAGGACCTTCATGGGAACTATTCGCACAACGGTTCTGGTCGATTCGAACGGAAAAATCGCCCGGCTCTGGCGCCATGTGAAGGTCGACGGCCACGCCGACGAGGTGCTGGCAGCCGCCCGATCGCTCTGAGTGCCGAGGTTCCGTTTTCCGAAAATTAACCATAGAAGGCTCAAATCGGTCCCGCAAATTAGCCGTACGGAACTTGGTCCGACCGGCCGCGGGAGTACCGATGTCAAGCCGGTCCGGTCACCATCACGAATATCACCGACACCATCATCCGCAGGACCATGGCCGCGCACCGCCACGCCGCCCGGCCGCCCATGCGGCGTCGATGCCGGCCCATGCGCCCAGCGCGGCGGCCTCGGGCGCCGGCTATGCCATCGTCCACGCCGGCAAACAGGTCCGCTTCGGGCCGGTCGTCTTCTGGATCATTGTCGGCACCATCGTCCTGCTCGGCATGTGGTCGGCGGCGACTGCCACTTATTTTGCGTTCCGCGACGATGTCTTGACCCGGCTGATCGCGCGCCAGGCCGAGATGCAATACGCCTATGAGGACCGCATCGCGGAGCTGCGCGCCAAGGTCGATCGCACCACCAGCCGCCAGCTCCTCGACCAGGAGCAGTTCGACCAGAAGCTCGACCAGATCATGCGGCGGCAGGCCACGCTGGAATCGCGCGCCACCGCGCTCGGCGCGATCCCGGACCTCGGAAGCACCGGATCGGTCAAGCCGCAGGGCCGCGCCGAGGCTGCGCCCTCCTCCGGCACGCCCAAGCCTTCGCCGATCAGCGACACCGTGATCTTCGTGGCGCCGCCTGATCGCGAGGCGCGGCTGGAGTCTCGCGCGCCGCTGGTCGCCAAGACGCAGCCGAGCCAGTTCGCCAAGGCGCAGGGCGTCGATAACGTGCTGGTCCGCCTGCAAACCTCACTCGACCAGGTTGAACGGCGACAGGTCGCGGCACTCTCCTCGGTCGAGGACGGCATTGAATCGAAGGTGCGCCGGATGCGTGGCGTGATCAGCGATCTCGGCCTCAACATGGCGCATCTCGAGGCAGCGACGCCGCGCGGCGGCATGGGCGGCCCGTTCGTGCCGGTGAAGCTCGCTCCCGATGCCGGTCCGTTCGAGCGCCAGCTTTATCGCATTAACATCAACCGCGCGCAGATGCAGCGGCTGAACCAGACCTTGGCGCTGGTGCCCTACCGCAAGCCGGTGGTCGGCGAGGTCGAGTTCACCAGCGGCTTCGGCGTGCGAACCGATCCCTTCCTCGGCCGGCCTGCGATGCACACCGGACTCGACTTCCGTGCCGCCCAGGGCGATCCGGTGCGTGTCACCGCGAACGGCAAGGTGGTATCGGCGGGCTGGGCCGGCGGCTACGGCCGCATGGTCGAGGTCGACCACGGCAACGGGCTCTCGACGCGCTACGGCCATCTCTCCGAGATCAAGGTCAAGGTCGGCGAATACGTGAAGATCGGCCAGGTGATCGGCGAAGTCGGCTCGACCGGCCGTTCCACCGGCCCGCATCTGCACTATGAAACGCGCATCGACGGCGAAGCGGTCGACCCGCAGCGTTTCCTGCGCGCGGGCGTGCGACTCAACGCCGGCTGAGAGCCTCTCGGCCCCACACGTTCAACAGTCCTTCGACGGCGCAAGCATCTTCCGCTTGCGTCGCGACCTGTCGACCCGGAATGAGGAGGCGGATTCGGCATGCCCTCTGGCACTGATTTGCCCGCCTCCAGATAGCTATCGCGTTGCGTCGTGCCCGACTTCTCCGGTGATGACGTCACCGAACAGCTCCCACGCCTCGCCGTTGAACTTCATGAGCTGCATCTGCTCGATCGGAAAATAGTCGTCCGGTGCCGTGTTGACCATGATGCCGGGAAGCATCAGGTCGGAGTGGAAGTTCTTCAGATTCGCGGCCTGCTTCATCACGTTCTCACGCGTCAGATGATCGCCGCACTGCTTCAGCACTTGCACCATCGCCTCGGCCTGCACATAGCCGTAGATGTTGTTGGCGTTGGCCTTGTCGCCATCGGGATAATACTTGTCCATGAAGCTGCGCCAATTCTGCACGGCGGGATCCTTGTCCCAGGTCGGATCGGTCGGATCCTTCAGATAGGCCGTCGAGATGATGCCCTTGGAGAATTCGAGGCCTGCGGGTTTCAGCACCGAGGCGACCGAGGTCGCGGTGTTGGCGAGGAAGAACTTCGGCTTCCAGCCGAGTTCACCGACTTTGCGGATCGCCTGCGCCGACCCCTTCGGCGCGGCCCAGGAGAAGAAGATGTCCGCGCCAGAATCGTGCAGCGCAACGATCTGGGAATCGATCGAGGGATCGCTGACCTCGTACGACTTGTCGGCAATGATCATGCCGACCTTGTCGCCGAGCCCGTCCTTCAGGCCCTTGAACTGATCCTTGCCCGCATCGTCGTTCTGCCAGAACACCGCGATCTTGCTGTTGGGAAATTTGTCGCGGATGTATTTGGCGTAGATGCGTCCCTCGCTCTGATAGTTGGGCTGGAAGCCCATCGTCCAGGGAAAATTCTTCGGGTCGCCGAACTTGGTGCCGCCGGAGGCGACGAAGAGCTGCGGCACCTTCTTTGCATTCATGTATTTCATGATCGCCGAATTGGACGGCGTGCCTAGCGCCTGAAAGATCAGCAGCACCTCGTCGCTCTCGACGAGCTTGCGCGCCTGCTCGATCGCCTTCGGAGGAGAATAGGCGTCGTCGTAGCTGATGAAGTTGATCTTGCGGCCGTTGATACCCCCCTGATCGTTGATCATCTTGAAGAACGCCGCCTCGGTCTTGCCGATCACGCCGTAGGACGATGCCGGACCGCTGTACGGCATGATATTGCCGATCTTGATTTCGGTATCGCTCGCACCGGGATCGTATTTCTTCTGCGCGTAGGCCGCGGTCGCGATCAGTGCGGCACTTGCGAACGCCACGACCGCGCCGATATATCCAAGCCGAGTCACCATCGTTTCCTCCCGATTTTTGTCGTTGGTTTTGGCGGCAACTTTCGCAAGTCACGAAAGTGCTGGCAAGCGCTGGGTATTTCCGTTGGACGAAACGGCATTGTTGCCTGGCGCTATTTGTGATTGATGGTCCGTCGGGGGCTCACAGGTCGAGGCGCTTTGATTGCATAAACCGGACATCCGTATCGGTCCGCGGCATCCGCGATTGGCAGCCGCGAGCTACGAACTCACGCGCTGGCTCACCGAGCCTGTGATGGTGCGTCTTGGCTTGCACAAGGCGAACGGCGATTTCGCCAAACGCTCGATCGCTGCGGTCCGTGAGCGGCTGCAACGCGGCGAGACCGTTTACATCGCCGGCCTGGCCTGCCCCGGCACGCACAATACCGGCGTAGCCCTGGTCGAAGTCACCCAGAGCGGCGGCCCGCGCCTGATCGTCAACAACGAGGAAGAGCGCTTCTCCGGCAACAAGCACACCAACGAGTTTCCCCAACACGCGTTGGAGGATATGCGCCAGGTGCTGCGGCGGATGGGCCGCGACATCGGCGACATCGCAGCCTTCGTCACGACGTGGGATTATCCGGCGCTGCTGGCGCTGCTGATCCGCACCTCGGTCGAGGAGGCGCCGGGCAGCTTCAAGCTCCTGCGCGCGCCGATCGCGCCCGCGATCAATCTGCGACAGATGGACCAGGTGCGGCGGCTGTCCCGCAGGCTGGGACGGATGTACGGACTTGGCGAGCGGCTGCCGCTGATCTGCATGCCGCACCATGATAATCACGCGTGGTACTCATTCACCGCCTCTCCCTTTGCCGACTCGCGTGAGCCGGTCGCGATCGCCGTCCTCGACGGCACCGGAGACGTCGGTTCGATCTCGCTTTACGTTGCCCGCAACGGCGAGATGAAGCAGCTCTACTGCAATAAGAGCTTGTTTGACTCGCTCGGCGCCTTCTACACCGTGATCTCCTCAAGCCAGGGCGGCTGGACCTGGCTCTCCAGCGAGGGGCGCTACATGGGCGCGGCCGCCTGGGGCGACATGAACCGCGCGACCAATCCCTATTATCTGCGATTGAAGAACGTACTGCTGCTCGGCCCGAACGGCGCGGTGCATCTCAATCGCGCGATGGCCAATTGGCACAGCGATCCGGCCGAGAATCCTTACAAGGCCCCGCTGATCGATATTCTTGGTCCACCGCTTCGGCCCGACCAGCTCTGGAATCCCGACGCCGTGCTGCGCGTCGAGGACATCCATCATCGCGCCGACACCAAGGACCGGCTCGACAAGGCCGCCGCAACGCAGCTCGTGTTCGAGGATGCGATGATCCATGTCATCGATCACTTGCTGCGCATCACCGGAACCGACCGGCTGGTGCTGACCGGCGGCGTCGCGCTGAATGCGCTCGGCAACATGCGTCTACTCGAGCACTTCAACGAGGCGTGGTTCGCGAAGGCACAGCAGCGCAAGACGCGGCTGCATATGTGGGTGCCGCCGGTGCCCGGCGATCCCGGCGTGCCGATCGGCGCCGCTTGGCTGTTCGCGCATATGGCCGGCGCGCCGCGCGGCGCGCCGCTGTCGCACGCGTTCTATTGCGGCCTGCCGCCGTCGGCGGCCGATATCACGGCAGCGCTGGAGGCTGACGATGTCGCCTCGACCCGGATCGGCAGTGTCGCGACGTCGGAGGGACGGGACGCCATTGCGGACATGATGGCCTTCATAGTGGCTCAGGGTGGCGTGATCGCACTCTACCAGGGCGCCGCCGAGACCGGCCCACGCGCGCTCGGACATCGCTCGATCCTCGCCAATCCCTGCGATCCCAACGTGCGCGCGCGGCTGAACGAGCGCGTCAAATACCGCGAGGCGATCCGCCCGCTGGCGCCGATGGCGACGCTGGAGGCCGCGCGCGACTATTTCGAGTTGGAGGACGGCGCGTCCGACGACGACTACAACGCTTATAACTACATGGTGCTGACCGCGCATTCGAAGCCGCAGGCGCGCGAGAAAATTCCGGCCGTGGTGCATGCCGACGGCACCGGACGCATCCAGATCGTGCGCGAGGCGCATGATCCCCTCACCTACGCCTACCTGAAGGCACTCGGCCGCCACATCGGCGTCGAGATGTCGGTCAACACGTCGTTCAACGTGGCGGGACCGATCGCGCAGACGCCGGCGCAGGCGATGGAGACCTTGCGCCGCTCGAAGGGGCTCGATGCGGTGGTGCTGGTCGCCGACGACGGCACCGTCTACGCCGCCTGGCATGGCGGTGAGCGCGACAGCGGACGCTTCACCGGATGGCATGCGGCATGGACGAAGGCACGGCTCGCAGGCTAGCGCCGAAACCATGTCAGCACGCGCCCGTCGATCAGGAGCAAGGCGCTCGCGATCATCAGCGCACCGATCACCTCGCGCGGCGAGATCGGCTCGCCGAGCATGAGATAGCCGAGCAGGATCGCCGTCACCGGAATCAGCAGCGTCACCAGCATCACATTGGTTGCTCCGGAGCGCTGCAGGATCTGGAAGAACACGATGTAGGCCGATGCCGTCGACAGGGCTGCAAGGCCAAGCACCGCGAGCCACGTCGCCGGATGCGGCATCGGCAATAGCCAAGGCCGTTCGACGACCCCGGCGACGACGGCCATCATCGCGGCCGACGCTATCATCTGGAACGTCGCGGTTCCCAATGGCTGCACGTGCGACGGCAGCCGCCGCGATACCAGCGCAGCGAGGCCATAGCTGAAGGCCCCGGCCAGACACAACAGGATGCCGATCCCCTGCCGGCTCTCGATCCCGAGCGCATCGCCGTGAAGCACGGCAACACCGATCACGCCCGCAACCACGCCGGCGATCCGACGGGGCTGCGCCTTCTCCTCGCCGCCGACAGCCATAATCACCACGGCAAACAGCGGCGTGGTCGCGTTGAGGATCGAGGCCAGCCCGCTCGTGATGTAGGTCTGCCCGAATACGATCAGGGAGAACGGCAGCACGTTGTTGAACAGCCCCATCGCGAAGAACGGCGCCCATCCGGCCCAGCCCTTCGGCAGCGCGATCTTATAGGTCCGCAGCAGCGGCAGCAGGATGGCAGCCCCAAGCGCCACGCGCAGCAGCACCAGGGTCAATGGCGGCAATTCGCGCAGGATCACGCCGTTGAAGAAGAACGAGCCGCCCCACAACACGGACAGCAGCCCCAGCAGCATCCAATCGCGGGGATCGATCCTGTTATCGGCGGAAGACGACATATCCGGCTCTCATCTGCGCAGGCGCAGATGCGTAGCCGGCCGCAGTCGCAATTGCCACCCGATTTCCGCGATCCGCCAGTCCGCTTATTTCGGCCGCGACGTGATCTCGATCATCTTGCCTTCGTCGCCATCGGGCGCATGCGACTTGGCCCGCTCGTAGGCGGTGAGCGCCGCGCGGCTGACTGGCACGCCGGGCAGCAGTGCCTCGGCCAGTCGTACGGCATAGGTGGCGTCCTTGTGGCGCAGCGCCGCGGTGAACGAGGCGTTCGAGAAGTCGCGGTCGATCATCCGCCTGGAATGTCGGATCACCTGCGGGCTCGCCACCGCTCCGGTGGCGAGTGCTTCAGCCACCACCTGCATGTCGAGGCCCGCCTGCTCGGCCATCGCGACGCCCTCGGCAAGGCTCGCGATCTGCACCGCGCCCAACAGATTATTGATGAGCTTGAATACCGTTCCGCTACCTACAGCGCCGAAATAGCGGATCGTCTCGCCGATCGGCGCGAGGAACGGTCGCGCCCGCTCGAGATCGGCTGGATCGGCTCCGACCAGAAGCGTCAGCTTGCCCTCGGCGGCCGCCGCCGGCAGGCCGGTGACGGGGCAGTCGATGTAGATCAGCCCGCGGCTGCGCAACTCGCGCGCCATCTCGAGCGCGTGCTGATACGACACGGTGGAGCATTCGATCGCCAGCGTACCGGCTTTCATGGTCGCGGCTGCGCCGTCCGTCGTCAGCCAGACGGAGCGCGAGGCCTCATCGTCGGCCACCATGGTCACCACGGCGTCGGCGTCGATCGCGGCATCTTCCGGCGAGGTCGCCCACTGCGCGCCGCGTGCAATCAGGTCCTCGGCCTTCGCCCTGGTGCGATTCCACACCGTGACTGTGAAGCCGGCATCGAGATAACGACCGGCCATGCCGTGGCCCATGCGTCCCAATCCGATGAAGGCGACGCGCGGCATGGATCAGTCCACATCCTCGACCGCGCCGGGCCCGGTGCCGAAGGCACGCTGCGCCAGCGTCGCGGCCATGAACTCGTCGAGATCGCCGTCGAGCACGCCCGACGTGTCGGAGGTCTGCACTCCCGTGCGCAGGTCCTTCACCATCTGATAGGGCTGCAACACATAGGAGCGGATCTGGTGGCCCCAGCCGATATCGGTCTTGGCGGCCTGGTCGGCAGCGGCCTGCTCCTCACGCTTCTTCAGCTCGATCTCGTAGAGCCGCGCGCGCAGCATGTCCCAGGCCTGCGCCCGGTTCTTGTGCTGGGAGCGGCCGGCCTGGCAGACCACCGCGATGCCGGTCGGGATATGAGTCAAGCGCACCGCGGACTCGGTCTTGTTGACGTGCTGGCCGCCGGCGCCGCCGGACCGCATCGTGTCCGTGCGGACGTCGGACTCCTTGATCTCGATCTTGATGCTGTCGTCGATCACCGGGAAGATCTGCACCGACGAGAACGAGGTGTGCCGCCGCGCGTTTGAATCGAACGGCGAGATGCGCACCAGGCGATGCACACCCGCCTCCGTCTTCAGCCAGCCATAGGCATTGTGGCCAGAGATCTGGATGGTGGCGGACTTGATGCCGGCCTCTTCGCCCTGGGATTCCTCGAGGTACTCGATCTTGAAGCCGTGCTTCTCCGCCCAGCGCGTGTACATCCGCAGCAGCATCTGTGCCCAATCCTGGCTCTCGGTGCCGCCGGCGCCGGCATGGACCTCGAGATAGGAATCGAACTTGTCGGCCTCGCCCGAGAGCAGCGCCTCGAGCTCGCGCCGGGCGACTTCCTTCTTGAGGTCCTTAAGCGCTTTCTCCGCGTCGGCGACCACGGACTCGTCGTTCTCGGCCTCGCCGAGCTCGATCATGCCGATATTGTCCTCGAGTTCGCGCTCGACCTTGCCGATTCCAGAGAGCGCGTCCTCCAATGAGGTGCGCTCCTGCATCAGCTTTTGGGCCTTCTGGGGGTCGTTCCAGAGATTGGGATCTTCTGCGAGCTTGTTCAGCTCAGCGAGGCGTGCCGTCGATTGTTCGACGTCAAAGATGCCTCCTCAGCAGCCCGACTGACTGCTTGATCTCTTCAACAAGGCGTTCGATTTCCGCGCGCATGATCTTTCGGGAGTTGGGAAAAAAGCTTGCGAGGGATGTAACGACCGGCGCGGTAAAGCGCAATCCGCTTGGCCGCGCTATCCCGGCGTTTTGGAGCGGAGAATCGCTAATACAGTCCGCCGGTTCCCGGACGCATGAAGAAGCCGCCATCAGGCTGCTGCCCGCCCTGCGACGGCTGCGGACCAGGCGGAGGCCCGCGACCATCGGCGTCCGCGACACCGATCACTGAATAATTCTCCGGCGGCGCGGTACCCGGCTTGAAGGCTTCCAGGATGGTGTTGCCGCCGTCGCCCGGGCCGGCACGCATGCCGGTCTTGGCGTCGACGCGGATCAGCTTGATACCGGCCGGCACCTTGAACGGGGTCGGCGGCTTGTCGGCGAGCGCGAGCTTGAGGAAGTCGCGTGCGATCGGCGCGGCGACGTGGCCGCCGGTGGCGGTTCGGCCGAGATTGCGCGGCTTGTCGTAACCCATATAGACACCGACAGCGAGGTCGGGCGAGAAGCCGACGAACCACACGTCCTTCTCGTCGTTGGTGGTGCCGGTCTTGCCGGCGATCGGCTTGCCGACCTCCCTCACGACGGTGGCGGTACCGCGCTGGACCACGCCTTCCATCATCTCGGTGATCTGGTAGGCGGTCATGGCATCGAGCACCTGCTCGCGGCGATCGATCAATTGCGGCTCGGGCTGGTTCTTCCATCCTTCCGGCGCATCGCAGCCGCGGCATTCGCGCTGGTCGTGCTTGAAGATCGTATGCCCGTAGCGATCCTGGATGCGATCAATCAGCGTCGGCTTCACCCGGCGGCCGCCATTGGCGAACATCGAATACGCCGTCACCATGCGCATCACCGTGGTCTCGCCGGCGCCGAGCGCGTAGGACAGATAGTTCGGCAATTCGTCATAGACGCCGAAGCGCTTGGCATATTCGCCAATCAAGGGCATCCCGACATCCTGGGCGAGCCGCACCGTCACAGTGTTGAGTGAGCGCTGCAATGCGTTGCGCAGCGTGGTCGGCCCGTAATATTTGCCAGTCGAGTAGTTCTCCGGACGCCACACGCCGGCGCCCTGCCCTTGGTCGATCTCGATGGGCGCGTCGATCACGGTGGTGGACGGCGTGTAGCCATTGTCCAGCGCAGACGAGTAGACGATCGGCTTGAACGACGAGCCGGGCTGCCGATAAGCCTGCGTCGCGCGGTTGAACTGGCTCTGGTCGAAGGAGAAGCCGCCGACCATCGCGAGCACGCGGCCGGTCAAGGGATCCATCACCACCATCGCGCCGGAGACCTCCGGCAACTGCCGCAGGCGGTACTGGCCTTCTACCGCAGCGCCCTCCTTGGTCACCAACGGGTCGGCGTAGATCACGTCGCCCGGATGCAGCACCTGCGACACGGCCGTTGGCGCCTTGCCCTTGGTCTTCGCCCAACGCACCCCGTCCATCGTGATGATGCCGGTCTGCCGCTCCTTGCTGACCGCGCCGCCGAATTCGTGGCCGGGCTGGAAGCCGATCCGGGCCGATTGATCGCTGCTCTCCAGCACCACCGCCATCCGCCACGGCGAGATGTCGGACAGCGATTTGACCTCGGCAAGCCTGACGCCCCAATCGCCGGAAATGTCCAGTTTCTGCAGCGGCCCGCGCCAGCCCTGCGCCTCGTCATAGTTGACGAGACCGGCGGCCATGGTCTTGCGCGCCATCACCTGGATCTTCGGATCCAGCGTGGTGCGGACCGACAAGCCGCCCTCATAGAGCTTCTTCTCGCCGTAGCGCTCGAAGATGTCGCGGCGCACCTCTTCCGCGAAATATTCGCCGGCGAAGATATGCGCGC
The DNA here is from genome assembly GCF_045571475.1 of Bradyrhizobium sp. ORS 86. NCBI lineage: Bacteria > Pseudomonadati > Pseudomonadota > Alphaproteobacteria > Hyphomicrobiales > Nitrobacteraceae > Bradyrhizobium > Bradyrhizobium sp. ORS 86. The sequence goes on from NZ_CP120699.1 coordinate 4,282,198, forward strand.
CATTCGAGCGGCTGGTGACGATCAGCGGATCCTTGCGCGCCTTGTCGGCCTCGGCTTGCTTGATCCAGCCATTCTCCAGCAGGCGGTCGATCACATAGTTGCGGCGTTCGATTGCGCGGTCACGGTTGCGCACCGGATGCAGCGCGGCGGGAGCTTTCGGCAGCGAAGCAAGATAAGCAGCCTCCGCAACCGTCAGCTCGTTGACCGATTTGTCGAAGTAGACCAGCGAGGCGGCGGCGATGCCGTAGGCGCCAAGACCGAGATAGATTTCGTTGAGATAGAGCTCGAGGATGCGGTCCTTGGAGTAGGCGCGCTCGATGCGCATCGCCAGCAGGGCTTCCTTGATCTTGCGCGAAAACGAGACCTCGTTGTTCAGCAGGAAGTTCTTCGCAACCTGCTGGGTGATGGTCGAGGCGCCCTGTGGGCGGCGGTTGGAGCCATAATTCTGCGCGTAAAGGATCGCGGCCCGGATCATGCCCTGATAATCGATGCCACCGTGCTCGTAGAAGTTCTTGTCCTCGGCGGCGAGGAATGCGTTGATCACGAGCTTCGGCACCGCCTGGATCGGCAGATAGAGCCGGCGTTCCTTGGAGTATTCGCCGAGCAGCGCGCCGTCAGCCGCGTGCACGCGTGTCATCACCGGTGGCTCATAATCCTGGAGCTGCGAATAGTCCGGCAGGTCCTTGGAGAAATGCCAGATCGCGCCCGCGACCGCGGCGACGCCGACCAGGAACACGACGGTTCCGGCAGCGAACAAGAAACCCATGAACCGCACGAGCAGGCGCATTATCGAAGTTCCGCTCCACCCCTTCGGCGCTCGATGATCCAAAGCGCCCTACGAAAGCCTTCACGCGAATCCCGGAGCTCAGCGGGCTGACATTCACGTTGCCCAATATCCCAACAGACATGAGCCGCCAGACACTATGGCTGATTCCGGGGCGCCTCCGGTGGGTTGTCTATACCGTTGCCGCTGTGGCCAAACTAGGGCTCGGGGCAACCTCGGCCCGCTGCAGCGGCCGGTTTCAGTTCGCCGGCCCTGCTGTTGCCATCCGTTTGGCGAAAAATGCGTCGATCGCCTCTGCCATCGAGCCGACGGTCTTGTTGCGCCAGCTCTCGGAGACCAGGTGCTCGAGGTCTCCCTTGTTGGAGACATAACCCAGTTCGACCAGGACGGACGGGACGTCCGGCGCCTTGAGCACCCGGAACCCGGCCGATTTCAGCGGGTTCTTGTGCATCCTGACCGTGGTCTTCATCTCCTTCATCAACAGGCGGGCGAAGCGATTGGAGAAGGTCTTGGTTTCCCGCTGCGCAAGGTCGATCAGGATGTCGGCGACCTCGGTGGGCTCGTCGGTAAGGTTCACCCCGCCGATGGCATCGGCCTTGTTTTCAGCATCGGCCAACCGCTCAGCCTCGGCGTCGGAAGCCTTGTCGGACAGTGTGTAGATCGTCGCGCCCTGGGCGTCGCCCTCCCGGCGCGGCAAGGCGTCGGCGTGAATCGACACGAACAAGGCCGCGCCCTGGGTGCGCGCGATCTTCACTCGGTCGTTGAGCGGGATGAAGGTGTCGTCGGTCCGGGTCATGACCACGCGGTATTTGCCGGATTGCTCGACCCGGTCGCGCAGCGCCAGACCGAAGGCCAGGACCAAGGTCTTTTCCAACTGTTCACCCGATTGGGTGCCGTTGTCGATGCCGCCGTGGCCAGGGTCGATCACGATCAACGGACGGGGATCCGCCGGCGGAGGCGCGGCGGGCGCCGTGTCGGGGGAGACAGCCGCGGCATTGGCATCCGCAACGGCTGGTTTGAGTTCGGGGCGGTTCTGCGAGGTAAGCGACTGCACGAAACTCGCACGGTCGACCTCTTCGAGGTCCAGCACCAGCCGCGGCGGCTGGCCGTTGGCGGCGTCCAACACATAAGAATTGGCGATCTTGGCCGGCCCGGTCAGGTCGAACACGATCCGGGAGCCCCCGGGCATAACGAGACCGTAGCGGAACGCCTTCACCAGCCCGCGCCCTGTCGCACCCGTCCCGGGGTCGAGTTGGAAGTCGACCTGTGGGATGTCCACCACGACGCGATAGGGGTCGCCCAGGGGGAAAGCACGGAACTCGATCTTGCGGTCGAGGTCGAGGATGAATCGGGTCTGCTTGCCATCGCCGGCGAGTCGTGCACCGGACGCGACGGGGAGCTTCGCGATGGCGGCGGCGGGCGCTGCTTGGTCGCTTTGCGCGCTCTCGGCGACGCTTGGACCGTCCATCCACGCAAACGCCAATGCTGCAGCGCACAACAGTGCGCCTCCCAGCAAAATACGGTGATTTGCGCGGCTTTCCACCGACTCGGTGCCTCCAAGCAGCCCTTTACCGCATTAGGACCACACAGTTAATTGCACCCTAACGACACAGCGGTGAAAAGGTTTGAGTGTTGCCGCGCCGCGACGCTTCCCTTGCACGCGGCGGTCAATCCACGTATGTACGGGATGCTGACGGCTAGTACTCCCGGTTGTGTCGCGTTCAGCCTCCCGGTGCAGCGGTGGAACCTTCGACGTTGGAGATCCCGCCGTGTTTTTCCGATCCCTCCGCAGCCAGCGCCGCGCGCGGCTGACATGGAGTGGCGGTTTCGAGCCCGAGCGGCGTCCGGTCCCAGGCACACTCCCTCGCAGAGGGACGGTTTGAGACACGACATAGCTGATTATCCGGCCCCTTGGGGCCTCGATATGCGATGGCCGGCAGGCGCTTCGGCGCCGCGCCGGGCTTTCAGCAAAAGACACGGCGGCACTTCTCGCCGCCAACATGTTTAGACGGGCCGACGCTTAATGCGCCAGACTGCATTGCCGACCAGAATCCCCGAGACGATCGCGTTGACGCGAGGTGAAGGCCTCGCCCGTCGCATCATCCCGGCGACTTCCCGCTCGGCGCTGCGTCGCGAGATGCGTTTTGGCCTTCCCCTCACCCCCGAATCAGGTGGACCGTCGCGTCACCAGGCGGCGCTATTCGCGCGCGCCATGCTTCGCGCCCGCCGCCGTCAAGAGCTCCCAAATGCCCAACAAGATGTTGATCGATGCCACCCACCCGGAAGAGACCCGGGTCGTCGTGGTCCGTGGCAATCGAGTCGAAGAGTTTGATTTCGAGACCGCCCAGCGCAAGCAACTGCGCGGCAATATCTATCTCGCCAAAGTCACGCGCGTAGAACCGTCGCTGCAAGCCGCCTTCATCGAATATGGCGGCAACCGGCACGGCTTCCTCGCCTTCAGCGAAATCCATCCGGACTACTATCAAATCCCGGTCGCCGATCGTCAGGCGCTGATCGAAGCCGATGAGCGCGCCCATCGCGAGGCCGAGGAAGAGCATGAGAACCGCGGCCACCGCCGCCGGTCACGCCATCGCAATGCCCGTCGCCGCGGTCACGGCGATCGGGTGCAAAGCGAAGTGGTCGAAGGGGCAACTGATCCGCAGGCCCAAGCCCACGACGCCCTCGAGCATCCGGTCGATACCGAACAACGCGACCACGACGTGATCGCCCAGGAAGCTCATGAGGAAACTCACGAGCACGAGGCGCATGAACACGCCCATGATCACCACGATGATCATGAACATCATCACGATCACGACCATCATGAAGGTCATGATCATGACCCGCATGAGCATGATCATGAGCAGGACCACGCTCATGACGTGAATGTCGCGCCGGATGCCGACGCGCAGCCTGATCCCGTCGCGGCTGCGGTCGAGGCCTCCGTTGCGACGGCGGCGCCCGATCCCGCCGAGATCGTCGTGCTCAATCAAGAGCCCGAACGGGCCCATGAGGAGCAGGTCGAGGAAAATACCGCACACGCGGACGATGCGCCGCACGCAGCAAACGAGTTGCACGCGACGACCGATGAACATACCCCGCCCGCGCACGCCGGGTCCGAGGACGCCGCCGCGTCCCAAGGCGAGCATGGCGAAGACGCCGGTGATGACGAGGATGAAGAGGACGGCGAAGAGGGCGAAGAAGAAGATGTCGTCGAATCCGTCGGCGGCGACGACGTGCTCGAGGAAGTTCCGGAGCGTCCGTTCCGACCGCGCCGCCAGTACAAGATCCAGGAAGTCATCAAGCGCCGCCAGGTGATGCTGGTGCAGGTCGTGAAGGAAGAGCGCGGCAACAAGGGCGCCGCCCTCACCACCTATCTCTCGCTGGCCGGCCGCTATGCCGTGTTGATGCCCAACACCGCGCGCGGCGGTGGCATCAGCCGCAAGATCACCTCGGCCCAGGACCGCTCGCGGCTGAAGGAAGTGGTTCAGGATCTCGACGTACCCGAGGGTATGGGCATCATCCTGCGCACCGCAGGCGCCTCGCGCAGCAAGCCGGAGATCAAGCGCGACTTCGAATACCTGATCCGGATGTGGGAAACCGTGCGCGACCTGACGCTGCGCTCGCAGGCCCCGAGCCTGGTCTATGAGGAAGGTTCGCTGATCAAGCGCTCGCTGCGCGACCTCTACAACAAGGAGATCGACGAGATCCAGGTGGCGGGGGAAGCCGGCTACCGCGAAGCCCGCGACTTCATGAAGATGCTGATGCCCGCGAACGTGCGCGCGGTGAAGCTGTATCGCGACGGCCAGCCGTTGTTCTCGCGCATGGGCGTCGAGAGCCAGCTCGATGCGATGTTCTCGCCGACCGTGCAGTTGCGCTCCGGCGGCTACATCGTCATCAACCAGACCGAAGCGCTCGTTTCGATCGACGTCAACTCGGGACGCGCGACGCGCGAGCACCATATCGAAGACACGGCGCTCAAGACCAATCTGGAGGCGGCGGAGGAAGTCGCCCGCCAGCTCCGCTTGCGCGACCTCGCCGGCCTGATCGTCATCGACTTCATCGACATGGACGAGAAGCGCAACAACCGCGCGGTCGAACGTAAGCTGTCCGACTGCCTGCGCCAGGACCGCGCCCGGATCCAGGTCGGCCGCATCTCGCATTTCGGCCTGCTGGAAATGTCGCGCCAGCGCATCCGCGCCAGCGTGCTGGAGAGCTCGACCGAGCCCTGCCCGCAATGCGGCGGCTCCGGTCACGTCCGCTCGGTCTCCTCCGTCGCGCTGCAGCTCTTGCGTGGCATCGAGGAAATCCTGATGAAGGGCGCAACCCACAATCTCGTGGTGCGCACCCGCACCGATGTCGCGCTCTACGTCCTCAACCACAAGCGCGGTCATCTGCGCGACCTTGAAGACTCCTTCAAGGTGTCGCTGTCGATCGTCGCCGACGCCACCGTGAGCGGCCAGCAGTCCTACGTCATCGATCGCGGCGAGCAGGTGCACACGCTCGAGGCGGCTAAGGCCCTTCTGACGGCGCAGGCTGCCGCGGCACCGGCGCAGGTCGAGGAAGCCGACGACGAGTCGGAACCGTTCGAATACGAGGCCGAGGTCGAAACCGAGGAAACCGAAGGCCTTGCCGACGAGCAGGCCGCCGGCGAGGAAGCCAGCGCCGAAGGCGAAGGTGATGGTCAGCGCCGCAGGCGCCGTCGCAGGCGGCGCGGCCGCGGCGGTGGCAGCGAAGCACGCGAGATCAGCCAGCCCCGCGAGGACGGCGAACTCATGCATGTCATGCCTGAGAGCACCGATGTGGCCACGACCGAGGATGCCGAAGGCGACGAGGACGAGGGCGAGGAACAACAGGCCTTTGCCGGGGCCGAGCAGCGCGACGGCGAACGTCGCCCGCGCCGCCGGGGACGTCGCGGCGGCCGCCGCCGGCGGGGCGGCGGTGCATCGGACGAGGGTCTTCCCGGATCCATTTCCGACGAGTTGAGCCCGGCATCGGCGCCGGAAGCCACCGGTGCGGTCGCCGACTTCGACGGCCGTTCGGAGCCGGCCCCGTCGCTGGCTGAGCCCGAGCCCGGCGCGCCGGCGCCGGCACCGGAATCGCAGCCGGTCGCGGAGGCTCCTGTCGAAGCAACAGCGGCAGCGTCCGAGGCCGCCGCAGAGGCCGAGGAAACGCCGGCCGAAAGCGAGCGCGCCGTGCGGCGGCGCTCCACGGTGCGCGAAAAGGTCAACTTCCTGTCGAGCCAGCAGCCGGAGACGCCGGCGCCGACGCTGGCCGAAAGCCCGCTGGAGCCGGCCCAGCCCCCTGCCCCCGAGCCGGAGCCTGCGGCGGCGGAGCCGGCACCGGCGGCCACCGAAGCTCCAGCCCGCAAAGGCTGGTGGTCGCGGCGCTTCGGCGGCGGCAACTAATCACCCTCGACAACAAGAACGCCCGGCTCAAACCCGGGCGTTTTTTATCGGGCTTGCGCGGCGCAGGTCCACAGACGGAGACCGGCTTCAATGCAAAGTGCGATCGTTCTCGGCGGCGGCATGGTGGGTGTCAGCACGGCGCTGCACCTGCAACGTCGCGGCTGGTCGGTCACGCTTGTCGACCGCAAGGAGCCCGGCCGCGAAACCAGCTACGGCAATGCGGGCATCATCCAAAGCGAGGCCGTTCGCCCCTATCCGATGCCGCGCGATCTCGTCACACTCGCGAAGATCGCGACCGGCCGCACCAATGACGTGCACTATCGCGTCACAGCGCTGCCCCAGCACGCCGGCCCGTTGCTGCGCTATTGGTGGAACTCGACACCGGAGCGACACCGCGAAGCCACGGCGGCGTGGGCGCGCCTGATCGCCTACGCCACCGCGGAGCACGACACGCTGATCCGCGAAGCTCACGCCGACAACCTGATCCGCCGCGCAGGCTATCGCCTGCTGCATCGCGATCCCGTGGCACTGGAGCGTGCCATTGCCATCGCGGAAGAGAACGAGCGCGACTACGGCGTGAAGTTTCGCGTCCTGAGCGGCAGCGAGCTTGCCAAGGCCGAACCGATCCTGCGCGACGACCTGCCCGGCGCGATTCACTGGCTCGATCCCTGGACCGTGTCGGATCCCGGCGGCCTCGTCTCAGCCTACGCAGCATTGTTCGAACGCCTCGGCGGCACGCTCCTGCGCGGCGATGCACAGACGCTGACGGAAACGTCAACCGGCTGGTCGCTCGACACCGCTGCGGGCCGCATCGACGCGGCCAATGCGGTGGTCGCGCTCGGGCCCTGGTCTCCCCAACTGCTGCGCCGGCTCGGCTACCGAATCCCGCTGGTGCGCAAGCGCGGCTACCACATGCACTATCGCGGCGGCCATTCGCTCGATCTGCCGCTGGTCGATACCGCGATGGGTTACGCGATGGCGCCAATGGCGAAAGGAATCCGCATCACCACCGGCGCGGAGCTGACCGGCCCCGACGCCTCGGCCACGCCGGTTCAGCTCGGCCATGCGGAGGCCGCCGCGCGCGGCCTGCTCGATATCGGCAAGCGCGTCGAACCCGAGCCGTGGTACGGCACACGTCCCTGCACGACCGACATGCTGCCGGTGCTCGGCCGCGCGCCGCGCCACCGTGGGCTGTGGACCAATTTCGGTCACGGTCACCAAGGCTTCACGCTCGGCCCCGCCACGGCCAGGCTGCTCGCCGAAATGATGAACGACGAGGCATCCTCGGTGGACACCACGCCGTATCGGCCGGATCGGTTCTGATCCCGATCAGCCCGTCGCCAGCGCAGGCTATTCGAGCCAGCGTGCGATCCGCGCAACCGCTTCCCGCATGTCTTCGGCGGAACGCGCATAGGAGAAGCGAATGAAGGCACGGCCGTGGATCGGATCGAAATCAACGCCCGGTGTCGCCGCGACATGCGCCTTCTCGAGCATCTCGCTCGCGAAGGCAAAGCTATCGGAAGTGAAATCGGAAACGTCGGCGTAGAGATAGAACGCGCCGTCGGCCGGCAGGAATTTCGTGAGACCCGCCTTCGGCAGGCCATCGATCAGGATGCGACGGTTCTCCTGATAGCCGCGCTTGATCGCTTCCATCTCCTCGCGGCCCTCGAACGCCGCCTCGGCTGCGATCTGCGACAGCGTCGGCACCGAGATCGAGAGATTCTGCTGCAACCGCTCGATCGGCCGCACCATCACCTCCGGCACCACCATCCAGCCGACCCGCCAGCCGGTCATGCAGAAGTATTTCGAGAACGAGTTGATGACGAGTGCGTTCGGCGACAGTTCGGCCGCGGTCACCGCAGGAAACGCGTAGTCCAGCCCGTGATAGATCTCGTCGGAGATGAAACGGATGCCCGCGCTCTCGGCAGCGGCGATCAGGCTCGACAGCGCCTCGCGCGACATCATGGTGCCGGTGGGATTGGCGGGGCTGCCAACCAGCACGCCTTTCAGCGGTGTCTTGCGATGTGTCGCGAGCAGTGCCTCGCCGGTCAGCGCGTGGCGGGTGTCGCCAGTGGTTTCGATCAGCACCGGTTCGCAGCCGAGCGCGGTCAGGATATGGCGGTAAGGCGGATATCCCGGCACCGTGACGGCCACCCGGTCACCCGGCTCGAACATCGACAGAAATGCCAGGATGAATCCACCCGACGAGCCCGTGGTGACGATGATGCGTTGCGCATCGACCGAGCAACCATAGCTGTCGCGATAGTGGCGCGCGATGCGCTCGCGCAAGGACGGAATACCGAGCGCCGACGTGTAGTCGATCCGTCCATCCGCCAGTGCAGCCTGCGCAGCCGCGATCGCCGGCTTCGGCGCCGGTGCGGCAGGTTGCCCCACCTCCATATGAATGACGTGGCCACCGGCTGCCTCGATTCGCGCGGCCGCAGCCATCACGTCCATCACCATGAAGGGCGGAACATCGCTCCGCCGGGACGGGGTCAACAGGCTGGTCGCACGATCTCTCAGTGTCGCATCAAGCATGGATTTCTGCTATTTGGGCGGCCGCAGCCGAATTCAGGTTCCCGCACCGGCTACCGCCCCAGACTGGCCGTATTCGGTGGCTCCTTATAACGTTTTCAGGCCAACTGAATACCGGATCGCGTGAACAAAAACTGCAAAAGCAACAGACTGTGCCACGCTCCTGGGCTGATCAGGACGGGAATCGTACTTCGCCTTTTCACGACCGGCCATCGCCAATAGACTGCCCCATGCTGTTCCGCCACCCGCTTCGCACCAGGACGTTCAAGCTGACCGCGCTGCTCGCGGCGGTCGCGCTCGCGGTCGGTCCCGTCGCCACCGCGCAGGCGCAGCGGTCGAAGGGCCCGCCCTTGCTGCGCGATACCGAGACCGAGCAGCTCCTGCGCGACTATACGCGGCCGATCCTGCGCGCCGCGGGCCTGGAGAAGCAGAACATCCAGGTCGTGATCATCAACGACAGTGCATTCAACGCCTTCGTCGCCGACGGTCGACGCATCTTCGTGAACTACGGCGCGCTGCTGCAGTCGGAAACACCGAACCAGATCATCGGCGTGCTCGCGCACGAAACCGGCCATCTGGCCGGCGGCCATCTCGCCAAGCTGCATGAGCAACTGGCGCGGGCGCAAACCCAGATGATCATCGCCATGTTGCTCGGCGCCGGCGCCATGGCCGCGGGCGCGCGCGGCGGTTCCAACAATGGCCTCACCAATGCCGGCGCGGCCGCATTTTCGGCGCCGCAGTCGATGATCCAGCGCTCGCTGCTGTCCTATCAGCGTCAGCAGGAGGAGAACGCCGACCGCGCTGGCGTCAAGTTCCTGACCGCCACCGGTCAGTCCGCCAAGGGCATGTACGAGACGTTCAAGCGCTTCACCGATGAAAGCCTGTTCGCCTCGCGCGGCGCGGACCCCTATCTGCAATCGCACCCGATGCCGGTCGACCGCGTCGAGGCGCTGGAGGGGCTCGCGAAGTCCAGTCCGTACTGGGACAAGAAGGACGATCCCGCGCTGCAGCTTCGTCACGACATGATGCGCGCCAAGATTTCGGGCTTCATGGAGCGGCAGGACACGGTCTATCGCCGCTATCCACTCACCAACAACAGCCTGCCGGCGCGCTACGCGCGCGCGATCGCCACCTATCTGCACGGCGACCTGCGCTCGGCGATCGCGCAGATCGACAGCCTGATCCAGGCGCAACCCAACAATCCCTATTTCTATGAGCTGCGCGGCCAGGCCTTCCTTGAAGGCGGCAAGCCTGCCGACGCCATCGCGCCGCTGCGCAAGGCAGTGCAGCTTTCCAACCGCGCCCCGCTGATCGAGATGCTGCTCGGCCAGGCGCTCGTCGCCTCGGACAACAAGGCCTATACGGACGAGGCAATCACCATGCTGCGTGCGGCCGTTGCACGCGAACCCGAGGCCCCGCTGGGCTATACCCAGCTCGCCATGGCCTACGGCCGCAAGGGCGACTACGCGGAGGCGGACCTCGCATCCGCACAGGCCGCCTATCTTCGCGGCGACAACAAGACCGCCCGCGAACTGGCGTCGCGCGCAAAAACCCGGTTTGCGATCGGCACTCCCGGCTGGGTCAAGGCTGACGACATTGTGAGCGCCAAGCCCATGCCGGGCCAGAAAAACAACTAGAAATAAACCGTAGTTCCATACAACGATCACCGAAACCGGCTCGCGGCCTGCCGTATTTCGAGCCACGTTCAACAAGGATTTGTCCATGCCAGCGCTCCGCTTTCTTGCCCCTGCCCTCCTCGCGCTCGGCGTTTGCGCCGCGCCGCTATCGGCGTCGGCCCAGAGCTTTACCGACACCCAGCGCAGCGACATCGAGACCATCGTGCGCAACTACCTGGTGTCGCACCCGGAGGTGCTCGAGGAGGCGATGAACGAGCTCAACAAGCGGCAGGCAGCCGCCGAAGCCGAGAAGCATGAGCAGAACGTCGCCAAGAACGCCGACACCATTTTCAATTCGCCGCGCGGTGTCACGCTCGGCAACAAGGATGGCGACGTCACTTTCGTCGAGTTCTTCGATTATAATTGCGGCTACTGCAAGCGCGCGATGGCCGACATGCTCGATCTGATGAAGTCGGATCCGAAGCTGAAGGTCGTGCTGAAGGAATTCCCGGTGCTGAGCCAAGGCTCGGTCGAGGCCGCGCAGGTCGCGGTTGCCGTGCGCATGCAGGACCCGACCGGCAAGAAATATCTCGAGTTTCACCAGAAGCTGCTGGGCGGCCGCGGTGCCGCCGACAAGGCCCGCGCGCTTGCGGTGGCCAAGGATGTCGGCCTCGACATGGCCAAGCTCGAGAAGGATATGACGAGCCCTGAGGTCAAGGCGACCATCGAGGAGAACTTCCGCCTCGCCGAAGCCATGGGCATGAACGGCACGCCGAGCTATGTGATCGGCAAGCAGGTCGTGGTCGGGGCGGTCGGTCTCGACAATCTCAAGGAGAAGATCGGCGTCGCGCGCTGCGGCAAGGCGACCTGCTGACCATCGATATCCAGCAAATCCCGTCGACTGCGAATCCGGCTGCGAAGCAGCCGGATTTTCTTTTGCCGGAGGCGCGAAGTTCTCACCGCCACCGTGAAGCTCGATCGGGCTGCGGCTGAAGCGTTTCACGCGTTCATTGCGCATTCACGAAACCGGCCGCACGGAACCGCGGATTGCTAGGAACATCGTACATGCTCTCTCGTTGTCGGCGCGGGCAATGCTGAAATGAGGAGGAATTGATGACTAACCGTTTTCTGATTTCTGTCGCTGCGGCGGCTCTGATCGCTGGCACCGGTCTGGCGAACGCGCAGGGCGCAGGCGGCGCCGGCAAGGAAACGCCCGGCACCGGCGGCGGTGCGACCATGCAGCACAACGCGCCGTCCGGTGGCGCGTCATCCGGGACGATGCAGCATGAACAGGGCGGCAAGAAGGGTTCCGAGCACTCCACGACCGGTCAATCTCCGAGCGCTCAATCCCCGAGCACGAAGGGTGCGGAGTCCGAGAAGGGCGGCGCTGCCAGCAAGGGCGCACAGGAGAACATGCAGAAGAAGGGCATGAACTCGGAGAACGAGACGACGAAGGGCTCCAAAGGCATGAGGTCTGAGGAGCGCGACAAGAGCGGCAACATGAACGCCCAAAGCCGCGAGGGTCGCGAGCGCAACAATGCCGCCGAGACACGTGAGAAGGGCGGCGCCACGACGAACCAGAATGCGCAGACCCGGAATCCGTCCGACACCAACCGTGCCCAGACAAACGAGAGCCGCTCGCAAACCACCGGTAACGCGGCGACCTCGGCGACTGCGGCTCCTCCGGCGGAGAAGCGCACCGAGATCTCGACCGCGATCAAGTCGGAGCACGTGAGCGAGGTCACCAACGTGAACTTCAACGTGGCAGTCGGCACCCGCGTCCCGGCCAGCGTTCACTTCTATCCGGTGCCGGAGCGGGTCGTGTCGATCTATCCGCAATGGCGCGGCTATGAGTTCATCCTGGTGCATGGACGCTACGTGATCGTGCAACCGCAGACCCACGAGATCGTCTACATCATCGAGGGCTAAACCCAGCCTCGGCGCGGGGGTGCCGCGACGGACCCTCGCCGACGTTCGACCCCGCCCTGAAGGGCGGGGTCTTGCTGTTGGATGCTATGGAACGGGACAGTGGATCGTGGGGGCTAACTCCCGTCGCGGGCACGTCCCACGCGAATTGGTTAACCAGCGTTTTCCGAAGGTTATGACTATCCTCTGATAGCCAGGACGAAGCTGTTGAAGACCTTTGAATTCCACCTAAAGGCTTCCCCTGCGGCCGGTTGTTACCTATAACCCGGCCCACTCCACCCCTTCGCCGGAACCTTGGAATGGCTGCTGCCGGAACGATCTATGTGCTGAACGGCCCGAACCTCAACTTGCTGGGGACGCGCGAGCCCGAGACCTATGGCCATGCCACACTCGCCGATGTCGAGAAGCTGTGCGCGGACACCGCCCGACAGTTCGGACTTGCCGCCGATTGCCGACAGTCCAATCGCGAGGGCGAGTTGATCGACTTCATCCACGAGGCCCATGCCAAGAAGGCGGTCGGACTCATCATCAATGCCGGCGGTTATTCCCATACCTCCATCGCACTGCATGACGCGCTGATTGCGGTGAAAATCCCGGCCGTCGAGGTGCATGTGAGCAACATCCACGCCCGCGAGAGCTTCCGGCATCATTCGTTCACTGCTAAAGCGGCGTTCGCGTCGCTTTGCGGCTTTGGCATCGACGGCTACCGGCTGGCGATCCTCGGGCTCGCCGCGAAGATCGGCGCCAAGGCAAAGACCTAATCGTCACTCCTGACGTCCCCCGTACCAGACAGAGATTCCGGATCAAGATCATGGCGCGCCAGCCAGACGACAAACCAGCGGCAAAATCCAAGAACGACGACAGCGCCCTCATTCGCGAGCTTGCACATCTGCTCGCCGAGACCAACCTGACCGAAATCGAGATCGAGCGCGCCGGTCTGCGCGTCCGCGTCGCACGCAATGTCAGCATCGCCGCTTCCGTGCCGAGCATCCCGGTTCAGTCGGCGGTGGCAGCTCCAGTCGCGGCCGCGATTCCGGTCGCGGCGGCGCCGGCCGCGGATCTCGCAAAGCACCCCGGTGTTGTCCCCTCGCCGATGGTCGGCACCGCCTATTGGGCGCCGGAGCCCGGCGCCAAGCCGTTCGTTGAAGTCGGCACGAAAGTGTCCGCCGGACAGACGCTTCTCATCATCGAGGCGATGAAGACGATGAACCAAATTCCGTCGCCGCGCGCCGGCACCGTGACGCAGATCCTCGTCGAGGACGGCCAGCCCGTCGAATTCGGCGAGCCGCTCGTGATCATTGAGTAGCAATTCGTCAACGTCAGGCGCTGCGATGTTCGACAAGATCCTGATAGCCAATCGCGGCGAGATTGCGCTCCGCGTGCTGCGCGCCTGCAAGGAGCTCGGCATCTCCACCGTCGCCGTGCATTCCACTGCCGACGCCGATGCCATGCATGTGCGGCTCGCCGACGAGAGCGTCTGCATCGGCCCGCCGCCGTCGAAGGATTCCTACCTCAACGTGCCCGCGCTGCTCGCGGCCTGCGAGATCACCGGGGCGGACGCCGTGCATCCGGGCTACGGCTTCCTGTCCGAGAACGCACGCTTTGCCGAGATCCTCGCCGATCACAACCTGCACTTCATCGGTCCCAAGGCCGAGCATATTCGCCTGATGGGCGACAAGATCGAGGCCAAGAAGACCGCCAAGCGGCTCGGGATTCCCGTCGTCCCCGGTTCGGACGGCGCGGTGACGTCGGACGACGACGCGATGGCGATCGCCAAGTCGATCGGTTTCCCGGTGCTGGTGAAGGCAGCCGCCGGCGGCGGCGGCCGCGGCATGAAGGTCGCCCACACCGAGGCCGACCTCGCGCTCGCGTTGTCGACTGCGGCCAACGAGGCCAAGTCGGCGTTCGGCGACGCCTCGGTCTATCTGGAAAAATACCTGCAGAAGCCGCGCCACATCGAGATCCAGATTCTCGGCGACGGCCGCGGCGGCGCCATCCATCTCGGCGAGCGTGACTGTTCGTTGCAGCGCCGTCATCAGAAGGTCTGGGAGGAAGGCCCCTCGCCGGTGCTTGCAGCCGCAGCTCGCGCCAAGATCGGCGAGACCTGCGCCAAGGCGATGCGGGACATGAAGTATCTCGGCGTCGGCACCATCGAATTCCTCTACGAGGACGGCGAGTTCTATTTCATCGAGATGAACACGCGCATTCAGGTCGAGCATCCCGTCACCGAAAGCATCACCGATATCGATCTGGTGCTGGAGCAGATCCGGATTGCCGCCGGCGGCGACCTCCCTGCGAAGCAGGATGACATCGCGATCATCGGCCACGCCATCGAATGCCGCATCAATGCGGAGAACCCGCAGACCTTCCGACCTTCGCCCGGACGGATCACGCAATTCCATCCGCCGGGCGGCCTCGGCGTGCGGATCGATTCCGCCGTCTATCAAGGCTACATGATCCCGCCCTATTACGATTCGCTGGTCGGCAAGCTGATCGTGCACGGCAAGACCCGCGGCGAATGCCTGATGCGGCTGCGCCGGGCGTTGGACGAAATGGTGGTCGACGGGATTGAGACCACGCTGCCGTTGTTTCGAGCCCTGGTCCGCGAGCCCGACATCATCGAGGGCGATTACCACATCCACTGGCTGGAGCAGTATCTCGCGGGTCAACCGGCCGACCCGCCGAAATAATCCGGCGGTCCCCTGGAACCCGAAGCCTTGCTCAAGCGTATCATTGAGTTAGTGGCTTGGTACGGGGATCTATTGAACTCCGCTGGTTTGACGAGACTGTCGTGACGCGGCTCATTTCACGACAGCGCAGTGCCCTGCAAATCCTGCTGCTGTCGGCGGGATTTTTGGTGCTGGTTGCCGTCAGCGTGGCCTCGGTGCTCCTGGTCAACAAAGCGCGCAGGGACAACGCCTGGGTCGTCCATACCATCGAGGTCGAGAGCCAGATCGCCAACCTGCTGGTTGAAATCCGCCGCGCCGAGAGTGCCACCAGAGCGTATCTGCTGACGTCGGCGCCGCAGCATCTGGCGGAATATCAGTCTGCTGCGACCGGCATCCCGCCCGCGCTCGACCATCTCGCGAAGATCAGCGTCGACAATCCGACGCAGGTCGCCAACAGCGAAAAACTCAAGGTCGCGATCGACCGGCGCCTCTCCGAGCTCGCCCGCGACATCGACCGCGCCCAGCACAACGACGTTGCCGACAGTATCGCCGATCTGCGCAGTACCGCCTCGACCGACGCGGTGGCAGCGATCGCGCGGATCGGCAGTGACATGCGTACCGAGGAAAACCGGCTGTTCGCGATGCGCACGGCGACGGCGGACCAAACACAGGTGCTGGCGTCGTCGGTCACGATCGCCGGCTCCTGCATGGTGCTGGCGCTCGCCGGCTTTTCGATCGTGCTGCTGCGGCTCTCCTCGCGGGCCCGCGACGATGCCGAGGCCAAGCTGCGCGACATCAACGTCACGCTCGAAGCGACCGTCGACGAACGCACCGCCGACCTGCGCGAGGCCAACGAGGAGATCCAGCGCTTCGCCTATATCGTCAGCCACGATCTGCGGTCGCCGCTGGTCAACATCATGGGCTTCACCAGCGAGTTGGAAGAACTTCGCGGCGACATCTTCCGGCGCATCGCGACGCTCAACCGTTCCGCATCACTTGCCCCGGGGGTGCCGGATGATGCGACCGACACCGCCGAGCCCGAACTGCAAGGCTCCGACAAGCAGTTGTCCGACGACTTCAGCGAGTCGCTCGGCTTCATCAAATCGTCGATCGCCAAGATGGACCGGCTCATCACCGCGATCCTCAATCTCACCCGCGAAGGCCGCCGCGAGTTCAAGCCGGAGCCGATCGACGTCCGCGCACTGATCGAGGGCATCGTCAAGACGGTCGCGCACCAGGCGGCCGAGAGCAACGCCACGATCGAGATCGGTTCACTGCCTGATGTCGTCAGCGACCGCCTGGCGATGGAGCAGATCTTCTCCAACTTGATCGACAACGCGCTGAAATACCTCAAGGATGGCGTCCCCGGCGAGATCGCGATCGAGGGCCGCACCAAGCTCGGCTTTGCGATCTTCGAGATCACGGATAATGGCCGCGGCATCGCCCCGAAGGACCACCAGCGCATCTTCGACCTGTTCCGGCGAGCCGGAACCCAGGACAAGCCCGGGCAAGGCATCGGTCTCGCCCATGTCCGCGCACTTGTGCGCCGACTCGGAGGCACCATGTCGATAGCATCGGAACTTCACAAGGGCAGCACCTTCACGATCACACTGCCTATTAACTGGACAGGCAAGAACCGGGATAAAGCTTCATGAGCAATCCAGTCACCATCATCATGATCGAGGACGATGAGGGTCATGCTCGCCTGATCGAGCGCAACATCCGGCGATCGGGAGTCAACAACGAGATCATTCCGTTCACGAACGGCACCGCGGCCGTCGACTACCTCTTCGGCAAGGACGGCACCGCGGCTGATCGCAAGGGCCAGGCGCTGCTGATCCTGCTCGACCTCAATCTGCCCGACATGACCGGCATCGATATCCTGAAGCGGGTCAAGGAGAACAAGTTTCTCAAGTCGACGCCGGTGGTGGTGCTGACCACCACGGACGACTCCCAGGAGATCAAGCGTTGCTACGAGCTTGGCTGCAACGTTTACATCACCAAGCCGGTGAATTACGAAAGCTTCGCCAACGCCATTCGCCAGCTCGGGCTGTTCTTCTCCGTCATTCAGGTTCCACCCGCTTCGACATGACCAGCGCGACGCCGACACTGCTTTATATCGACGACGACGCGACGCTTGCGCGGCTGGTCGAGCGCGGGCTGACGCGTGCGGGCTTCAAGGTCGTGCACGCTGCCAGCGGCCAGGAGGGCCTCGATCGTCTTGCTCAGGGCGGCATCGACGTCATCGCGCTCGACCAGTACATGCCCGGCCTCGATGGACTGGAGACGTTGGAGCAGATCCTGAAGATTCCGGATGCGCCGCCGGTGGTGTTCGTCACCGCCGCGCAGGATTCCGCGATCGCCGTCACCGCGCTGAAAGCCGGCGCCGCCGACTATCTGGTCAAGGATGTCAGAGGCGAATTCATTCCCCTGCTCCAGGTCGCGGTGAATGGCGCGATACGGCGAGCTGCGATCCAGAAGGCGCGCGACGAGGCTGAGGCCGAGGTGCATGCCTCGCGGGATCGCTACGCCGCGCTCGCCGCCGAACGCGAGGTGTTGCTGCGCGAGGTCAACCACCGCGTCGGCAATTCGCTCCAGATCATCGCCTCGCTGCTGCATTTGCAGGCCAACTCCGCGACCCAGGACGACGTGAAGGCTGCCCTGACCAACGCCATGGGGCGCGTCGCCGCGGTCGCGCAGGTGCATCGCCGCCTCTACACCTCGCACGACTTCAAGACGGTGATGTTGAACCAGTATCTCGAAGCGCTGCTCGAGGATCTCAGGCGATCGGCCGAAGGCAACAAGATGTCACGGCTGACGCTGAGCGCCGATCCGATCGAGATCGACCCGGATCGCGCGGTCGCGATTGGCGTCATCGTCAACGAACTGGTGATGAACGCAGTGAAATACGCCTATCCCGACGGCGCCGGCCCGATCGATGTCGAGCTCAAGCCGGAGGGCGATGATCTCCTGCTGTCGATCAGTGACGAGGGCGTCGGCTTCGACGACAAGGTCGATCCGCGCGGCACCGGTATGGGCCAGCGCATCGTCACCGCGATGGCCGCCAAGCTCGACGCCAGCGTGGAGCGCGATCCGGATCACAAGGGCACGAGGGTCTTGGTCCGCTTCAGCCGTGCCGCTGCGACGCCACAGACCGCGGCGGCAAAATAGACCCGCCCCTCTCGTTAGTCTTCAGTGCTGAGACCGGTGCCGCCGCTTCCCGTGCGGACCGCAATCCCGGCACGGCGCGGCGAAGACCACCTGCGACGGATACGGCAGTGCCGAGCGCCACGGCGTCGCTCCGAACAGGCCCGCCGCGCCGAAGCCGGCGCTGAAGGGATCGGCGGCAAAATTGCCCGGGAAATAGCCATTGGTGCGGAAGTCGCGATCATCGTCTCTGCCGTCGAAGGACCAGCCGCTGGTATAGCCGAAGCGCAGCGGGCGCTGCTGCGCGGATGCCGTACCACTCGTGCATAGCGCGACGACGGCACAGACAATGAGCCCCTTTGTTGCGGTGACGGCTGCGTTCCTCATGGCCGGATCGTCCCCCAGTCGCCCTTCCAGGCAATCAGATGCCCCCTGCCGAACTGCAGATAGAGTCCGTCGCTGCGGTTCGACAAGATACTTCCTCTGACATTGGGCAGCACGACGAAGAGTTCATTGCCGGGGCGACCGCGGACGTAGTTCAACGGCACGCCGAGCGCCCTGCTCGCCTGGTCGACCGTCATGCCGAAGGAGAGCGGGACGCGGTTGGGCACCAGTTGCGCGCGAGACGCGCCCGACGGAATGCCCAGCGCGATGACAAGGCCGACAATCACCCGTCCAATCAACCGTTGCATGGCCATCCTCATTGCAGCGCCGCCAGCGTGCCGGTCGGCGTCCAGCCGCCGCCGAGCGCCTGGAACAGGCTGCTCGCCGCCAGCAGCTTGTTGAGCCTGACCGTGACCAGATTGTTCTCAGCGGTGAACAGCGTCTGCTGTGCCTGCAGCACGGTGATGAGGTTGATGGTGCCGCCCCGCAACTGCGTCTCGGCGACCTCGAACGCCTTGCGTGAACTCGCCACCACGTCCGACTGCAGGCGCTCCTGCAGCGTGAACTTCTGCAACGCGATCAGCGCCTTCTCTACATCGGCGAAAGCCGACAGCACGGCCTTGCGATAGGCCTGCAAGTTCTGCAACTGCTGGCCCTTGGCGAGCTTGAGCTGGCTCTCCAGCAGGAAGCCGTCGAACAGCGGCTGGGTCAGGCTGGCGGCGAGCGTGTAGTACCACGCGCCCGGAGCGAACAACGAGGCGAGCGCCGCGCTCTGGAAGCCAGTGGTGCCGGTGAGCTGGATCTGCGGGAAGAAAGCTGCTCGCGCGGCCTCGACGCTGAAATTGGATGCGGCGAGTTGCGCCTCGGCCTGGCGGATATCGGGCCGCTGGTACAGCAATTCCGACGGCAGCCCTGGCGTGACGCGCGGGACCGAAATTTGCGTGGTGCTGCCGCCGCGCACGGTGAAATTGGCCGGCGCCCGCGCCACCAGCAGGGCCAGCGCGGCGGTGTTCTGCCCGACCGTCACCTCGAGCGGCGGGATCGCCGCGCGCTGGGTCGCGACCAGCGCTTCCTGCTGCGACACGTCGAGCTGCGAGGCGGTACCGCCGGCAAACTGCTGCTTGATCAGCCCCAGGATGCGCTCGGCCGCGGCCAGGTTGCGGCGCGTCACCTTGATCTGGTCCTGCGCCGCAAGGAGCTGGAAATAGGTGTTGGCGACGGTCGCCATCGTGGTCAGCGCCACCACCTCACGGTTGTAGCGGGCAACCGTGGCGCTCTCCTCCGACGATGCCAGTGTCGCGCGGTTCTTGCCCCAGAAATCGACGATATAGCTCGCACTCAGCCCGAGATTGAATGACGAGAACGTCCCGCTGACGCCGGTCGATGAATTCGATCCCCTCGCCAACCGCTCGCGCTCGGCGGTGAACGAGCCTGAGACTGACGGCAGCAGCGCAGCCCCGGAGACGCCGACCTGCGCGTCGGCTTGCACGATTTGCGCGATCGCGACCGCGATATCGAGATTGTACTCCTGCGCCGATTCCATCAGCCCGGTGAGTTCGGCGGAGCGAAAACCGCGCCACCAGGCGAGCGCCGGAACGGCAGCGTCGGCGTTGCCTTTGGCGGCTGACTTATAGCTTGCCGGCACTTCGAGATTGAGCTCGGGGCGTTCCGAGCCCGGGATACACCCTGATAGCCCGAGACCGACGCCGACCAGCATCACCAGCGCGGGCCGCTTGCCGGGACGGAACTTCGGCACGCGCGGAAAACGGGCAGCTTTCCGCGCCGTCTGAAAGTTTCGCAACGCTGTGGCTATCGGCATTTACTCGCCCGCTTGGAGAGACCCAGGAAACCGTGTTGCAGTGCCGCCACGCCGCACGCGCTGGGCCCACAGGCGGAACCGGTCGAGATAGAGATAGATGACCGGCGTCGTATAGAGCGTCAGGACCTGGCTCAGGATCAGGCCGCCGACGATGGCGATGCCGAGCGGCTGACGCAGCTCGCCCCCTTCGCCCACCCCTATCGCCAGCGGCGTCGCGCCCAGCAGCGCCGCCATCGTCGTCATCATGATCGGACGGAAGCGCAGCAGGCAGGCCTCGCGAATGGCCTCGAGCGGCTCCAGCCCGCGCTTGCGCTCCGCCTCCAGAGCAAAATCGATCATCATGATGGCGTTCTTCTTCACAATGCCGATCAGCAGGATGACGCCGATCAGCGCCATGATACTGAACTCGGTCTCGAATGCCATCAGTGCCAGCAAGGCGCCCACACCCGCGGAGGGTAGTGTGGATAGAATCGTCAGCGGATGGACGTAGCTTTCATAAAGCACGCCCAGCACGATGTAGATGGTCACCAGCGCCGCCAGGATCAGGAACGGCTGATTGTTGAGGGAATCCTGGAACGCCTTCGCGGTGCCCTGGAACGTGCCGCGGATCGTGGCCGGGACGCCGATCCGGTTCATGGTGGCCTCGATGCTGGCGACCGCGGTGCTCAGCGAGACATTCGGCGGCAGGTTGAACGAGATCGTGTTGGCGACCAGCAGACCCTGATGATTGACCGCCAGCGGGGTCGCGCCCTCCCTGAAGCTGGCCACCGCCGAAAGCGGGATCATTGTCTCGCTGCTGGTGCTGACCGCCGATCCGGTCGAGGCCACGCCCTTCCCCGTCGCACCGATCGAGTTGGTGGCCTGATTGCGTGCGGCCTGGGCGTTGGCCGCAGTCGCCGCGCCCGAATTTCCGGGCGCCACCACAGTGCCGGCCACGGCATTGGTCGACTGCGAGCCGCCGACCGACGCGCCCGACTTGCTGATATAGACGTCCTTGAGCGTCTCCGGGTTCTGCCAATAGCGCGGCGCCACCTCCATGATGACGTGATACTGATTGCGCGCGACATAGATCGTCGAAACCTGCCGCTGGCCGAATGCGTCATACAGGGTGTTGTCGACCTGGCTCACGGTGATGCCGAGCCGGGCCGCCGCGTCGCGGTCGATCACGAGGTTGGATTCCAGGCCCTTGTTCTGCTGGTCACTGTTGACGTCGGCCAGGTTCGGATCATGTTGCAGAGCGGCCGCGATCTTCGGCGTCCATTCATTGAGCTCCTCCAGCGTCGACCCCTGCAGCGTGTACTGGTACTGCGCGTTCGACGCCCTGCCGCCGACGCGAATATCCTGCACCGCCTGCAGGAACAGGCTGGCGCCGGGAACGACGGTCATCTCCCACCGCAGCCGCCTGATCACGCCATCGGCGCTGATCTTGCGCTGATCGAGCGGCTTCAGCGAGACGAACACGAAGCCGGAATTGGTCTGGCCCCCGCCCGTGAAGCCGACCGCCGTCTCCACGGCCGGGTCGCTCTTGATGATGTTGACGAACTGCGCGAGCTTCTGCTGCATCAACTGGAACGACACGCTCTGGTCGGCCTGAATCGAGCCGACCAGGCGTCCCGTGTCCTGCTGCGGGAAGAAGCCCTTCGGGATCACACCGTAGAGATAGAAATTCAGGCCGAACACGGCGGCCAGGATCAGCATCACCGACAGCGGGTGCTGCAACGCGGCGGTGAGCGTCCTGCGGTAGAAATTCAGCATCGCTTCGAAGATGCGTTCGCTCGCCCAATAGAGCCGCCCGTGGCTGCGGCCGCGCTCGGGCTTCAGCAGGATCGCGCACATCATCGGCGTGGTCGCGAGCGAAATCGCGAGCGAGATCAGGATCGAGATCGAGATCGTCATCGCGAATTCGCGGAACAGCCGACCGACGATCCCCGCCATCAGCAGGATCGGGATGAACACCGCGATCAGCGAGATGCTCATCGACAGAACGGTGAACCCGACCTCGTTGGCCCCCTTGAGCGCCGCCTGAAGCGGGCTCATCCCCTCCTCGATGTAGCGGGTGACGTTCTCCAGCACGACGATGGCGTCGTCGACGACAAAGCCGGTCGCAACCGTCAACGCCATCAGGGACAGGTTATCCAGACTGTAACCGATCAAATACATCGCCCCGAAGGTCGCGACCAGCGACACCGAGACCGCGACCACCGGGATCAAGGTGGCTCGCGCATTGCGCAGGAACGCGAACACCACGATGATGACCAGCAGCACGGCAAGGATCAGCGTTCGCTCCACGTCGTGCAGCGAGGTGCGTATGGTGGTCGAACGGTCGACCGCGAGGCCGATGTCGATCGCTGGTGACACCGATGCCTTGAGCTGCGGCATCAACGCCTTCACCAGGTCGACAGTGCTGATGATGTTCGCATTCGGCTGCCGGTAGAGGATGATCAGCACCGCCGGCTTGCCGTTGGCGAGGCCTGCGTTGCGCAGGTTCTCGACGCCGTCGACCACCTCGCCGACATCGGAGAGATGAACGGCCGCCCCGTTACGGTAGGCCACAATTAGCGACTTATAGTTCTCCGCCTTATTGGCCTGGTCATTGGCGTAGATCTGGTAGCGCCGGTCGCCGACGTCGATCCCGCCCTTCGGACTGTGCGCATTGGCATTGGACAGCGCGGCGCGAACGTCCTCCAGACCGATGCCATACTTGTACAGCGCTTGCGGAATGAGCTCGGCTCGGACAGCCGGCAGCGAGCTGCCGCCGACCACCACCTCGCCGATCCCCTCGACCTGCGACAGCTTTTGCGCCAGCACGGTGGACGCCGCGTCGTAGAGATCGCCGCGCGTCAGCGTATCCGACGTCAGGGTCAGGATCAGGATCGGCGCGTCGGCCGGATTGACCTTACGATAGGTCGGATTGGAGCGCAGGCTGGTCGGCAGGTCGGCACGCGCCGCGTTGATCGCGGCCTGCACGTCGCGGGCCGCGCCGTTGATGTCGCGGTTGAGGCCGAACTGCAGCGTGATGCGGGTGGCGCCGACGGAGCTTGAGGACGTCATCTCGGTGACGTCTGCGATCTGGCCGAGATGCCGCTCCAGCGGGCTTGCCACCGTCGTCGCGACATCCTGCGGGCTGGCTCCAGGCAGCGTCGCCCGCACCGAAATGGTCGGGAAATCCACCTGCGGTAGCGGCGACACCGGCAGCTTGAAGAACGCCACCACCCCGGCCGCCGCAAGCCCGAAGGTCAGCAGCGTGGTCGCCACCGGCCGCCGGATGAAGGGTGTTGACGGATCCATGGCTCAACGCGACCCGGTTGCCTCGCCGACCTCCCCCGATCGCCCGGCGAACCGAACCGCAAGACGATCGAACCAGAGATAAATGACCGGCGTCGTGAACAGGGTGAGCAACTGGCTCACCAACAGGCCGCCGACGATCGAGATGCCGAGCGGATGCCGCAGCTCGGAGCCCGCGCCGGTGCCGATCATCAGCGGCAGCGCGCCGAGCACCGCGGCCATCGTGGTCATGATGATCGGCCGGAAGCGCAACAGGCACGCCTGGTAGATCGCCTCACGCGGCGACTTGCCCTCGTTGCGCTCGGCATCCAGCGCGAAGTCGATCATCATGATCGCGTTCTTCTTCACGATGCCGATCAGGAGGATGATGCCGATGATCGCGACGATGGTGAGGTCCTGCTTCGCCATCATCAGCGCCAGCAGCGCGCCGATACCGGCCGAGGGTAGCGTCGACAGGATCGTGAGCGGATGGATGAAGCTCTCATAGAGCACGCCCAGCACGATATAGACCGTGATGATCGCCGCCAGGATCAGGAAGAGCTGGTTGGACAGCGACGACTGGAACGCCAGCGCTGCGCCCTGGAAGCTCGTGATGACGCCGAGCGGCTGGCCGATGTCGATCTGCGCTTGCTTGATCGCCGTCACTGCCTCGCCCAGCGAGGCGCCCGGCGCCAGGTTGAATGAGACGGTCGCCGACGGGAACTGGCCGAGATGCGAGACCTGCAACGGCGCGGTCTCCTCGCGCATCTTCGCCATCACCGACAATGGCACCGGCGTCGACCCCACCGACGACGGCAGGTAGATCGATGACAGCGATTGCAGCGAATTCTGCAAGGACGGATCGGCCTCCAGGATCACGCGGTACTGGTTCGAATTGGTGAAGACGGTGGAGACGATGCGCTGGCCGTAGGAGTCGTACAGCGCATTGTCGATCGTCGCCGGCGTGATCCCGAACCGCGCCGCCTGGTCGCGGTCGATCTCGACGAACACCGAAAGGCCCTGCGCCGAGATATCGCTGGTGACGTCACTGAGCTCGGGCAGTTCGCGCAGCTTCTCGACCAGCTTCGGCGTCAATTCGGCGAGCTCGGCCGGATCGGCATCCTGCAGAATGAACTGGTATTGCGTCCGGCTCACCGTGCCCTCGATGGTGAGATCCTGGACCGGCTGCATATAAAGCGAGATTCCGGTCAGCGACGCGGTGCTCGCCTTGATGCGGTTCATCACCGTCGCGATGTCGGACTTGCGCTGCTCATGCGGCTTCAGGTTGATCAGGATGCGGCCGCTGTTGAGCGTGGTGTTGGTGCCGTCGACGCCGATGAAGGACGACAGGCTGTCCACCTCCGGGTCCTTCAGGATCGCGCTGGCGAGCTGCTGCTGGCGCTGGGCCATCGCCGCATAGGAGACCGATTGCGGCGCCTCCGAGATCGCCTGGATCACGCCGGTGTCCTGCAGCGGAAAGAAGCCCTTGGGGATGATGACATAGAGCCACGCGGTCAGGCCGAAGGTGGCGAGCGCGATCAGCAGCACCAGGGTCTGGCGATCGAGCACCCGGTTGAGCATCCGGCCATAGATCGCGATGACGAAGTCGAACCCTTCGCGGCTGAGCCGCTGGAAGGTGTTCTCACGCGCCGCGTCGTCCGCCTTCAACAGCTTGGCGCACGCCATCGGCACCAGCGTCAGCGACACCACCGCGGAGATCAGGATCGTGACCGACAGCGTGATGGCGAATTCGCGGAACAGACGGCCGACGACGTCGCCCATGAACAACAGCGGGATCAGCACTGCGATCAGTGACACCGTCAGCGAGATGATGGTGAAGCCGATCTGCTCGGAACCGCGCAACGCCGCCTCCAGCGGCGATTCACCCTCCTCGATATAGCGCGAGATGTTCTCGATCACGACGATGGCGTCGTCGACCACGAAGCCGGTCGCGATCGTGAGCGCCATCAGCGACAAATTGTTCAGGCTGAAGCCGAACAGATACATCGCCCCCAGCGTCCCGACCAGCGACAGCGGCACCGACAGGCTCGGAATCAGCGTCGCGCGGGTCGAACGCAGGAACACGAAGATCACGAGCACGACCAGGATCACCGCGAGCGACAGTTCATATTCGACGTCGCGGACCGAGGCGCGGATCGTCACGGTGCGGTCGGTCAGGATGTTGAGGTCGATCGCGGCCGGCAGCGTCGCCTGGAGTTGCGGCAGCAAGGCCTTGATGCCTTGCACAACCGAGATGACGTTGGCGCCGGGCTGGCGCTGGATGTTGAGGATGATCGCCGGCGTCTCGTTCATCCAGGCGCCGAGCTTGTCGTTCTGCGCCCCCTCGACGACATCGCCGACGTCGCTGAGCCGGACCGGCGAGCCGTTCTTATAGGCGACGATCAGCGACCTGTAGTCGGCCGCATTGCGGATCTGGTCGTTGGCGTTGATGGTATGGGCGCGCATCGCGCCGTCAAAACTGCCCTTCGGCGTATTGACATTGGCATTGCCGAGCGTGGTGCGAAGATCGTCGATATTGAGGCCGTAGGCCGCGAGCTTGCGGATGTCGGCCTGGATGCGCACCGCCGGCCGCTGGCCGCCGCTGATGCTGACGAGGCCGACGCCGGCAAGCTGGGAGATTTTCTGCGCGAGCCGCGTGTCGACGAAATCCTCGACCTGGGTGAGCGGCATGGTCTTCGAAGTCAGGCCGAGCGTCAGGATCGGGGCGTCGGCCGGGTTGACCTTGGCATAGATCGGCGGCGCCGGCAGGTCGGACGGCAGAAGATTGCCCGCGGCGTTGATCGCGGCCTGCACCTCCTGCTCGGCCACATCGAGCGAGATCGAGAGGCCGAATTGCAGGGTGATGACGGAAGCGCCGGCCGAGCTGACCGAGCTCATCTGGTTCAGGTTCGGCATCTGGCCGAACTGCACCTCGAGCGGCGCCGTCACCGACGAGGTCATCACATCGGGGCTGGCGCCAGGATAGAAGGTCTGCACCTGGATGGTCGGGTAGTCGACCTCAGGCAGCGCCGCGACGGGAAGGAATCTGAACGCCAGCATGCCCGACAGCATGATGGCGATCATCAGCAGGGTCGTCGCCACCGGCCGCAGGATGAATGGCCGTGACGGGTTCATTGCTTGTGCCCGTCCTCGGAGCGCTCGCGCTTGCCACCACCTGCCTTGTCGGGATCAGCCCCCTTCGCGTCCCCCCTGGTATTTCCCTTGGCGCTTCCGTTGGCGCCGCCCTTGGCCGCCGCGGCGGGATTGGCAGCGTCGGCCGGCGAGCGAACGATCACCTTGGCGCCCTCGCGCAGCTTGTCAGCGCCGTCGATCACGACGCGATCGCCGGGCGAAAGCCCCGACAGCACCTCGACGCGGTCGCCCTCAGTAACGCCGAGCTTCACGGGCTTGACCGAGACCGTGCTGTCGGCATTCACCAGATAGACAAAGGTGCCGGGAACGCCGCGCTGGACTCCGGCGGTCGACATCGTCGTGACATCCTTGTGGGTGTCGAGCAGCAGACGGACGTTGACGAACTGGTTCGGATACAGCGTGCGCTGGTCGTTCTCGAACTTGGCACGCAGCTTGATGGTACCCGTGGTCGCATCGATCTGGCTGTCGAAGGTCTGCAGCGTTCCCTCGGCAAGCTTGTTGGCGCCGCTGCGATCGTAGGCCGCGGTCGGCAGCACCGCGCCCTCGCGCAGCCGCTTCGCGACCGCCTGCAGATTGTCCTCCGGCAAGGTGAACAGCACGCTGATCGGCTCGAGCTGCGTGATCACGACGATGCCGCTGGTGTCTCCCGGCGTCACGTAGTTGCCGAGATCGACCTGGCGCAGACCGACGCGCCCGTTGATCGGCGACACGATGCGGCAGTACGCCAAATTGACCTCGGCCGATTTCACTGAGGCGCGGTCGGCTTCGACCGTGCCCTGATATTGCGCGACCAGCGCGATCTGGGTGTCGAGCTGCTGGTGCGGCACCGCGTTCTGCGCGGCGAGGTTCTGATAACGGGTCAGGTCGACCTGGGCGCCCTTGAGTTGCGCTTCGTCGCGCGCGAGCTGGCCCTTGGCCTGCGCCAGCGTCGCCTCATACGGACGAGAATCGATCTCGGCGATCAGATCGCCCCGCTTGACCTCGTCGCCTTCCTTGAAATCGACCCTCATCAGATAACCGCTGATCTGGCTCCTGATCGTCACCGTGGCGAGTGACGACACGGTCCCGAGCGCGTTCAGGCTGACGCCGATGTCGCCCTTGGCGACGGTCTCCGGCACGATCGACATCGGCACACTGTTGCGCCCGCCGGCCGCCTGTTGCGGCGCGCTTTGGTGCCGCGTCCACCAGACGATGCCGCCAAGCAGCAGCAACACGATAAGCGTCGTCAGCACAGTCCGGCCACGCGACTTCCGCCCGGTCTGCTTGGACACGTCACCTGACGGAATGAGGGTCGGATCTTTGATCTGCTGGTCCATGAGCTGCCCACGACGAAACACGAACGAGCTCGCGCGATTCTCTGCGTCCCCTGAAGCCGCGCGCGCGCCACACTCGAGGAAGCATTTTGAACGCTTCCTGAACACAAAGCGCGTTAACAATCGGAAAGGATGGTGTCTACTCCACCGCCAGTCGATCTCGCCCTTCACGCCGGGCTGTCTTGCAGTTTATCCGATGCTCCGCAAGCGGGGCAATACGATCAGCAACAATCCGACAAAGTAGGCCACATCAAAGGCGGCGAACGCGCGGACGTGTTCAAACGTGATCGCTTTGAAGCCGTCAATTCACGACACTTCAGAGCCAGACATCCACGCGATCATGACCGTTCATGGTGCGATGGTGCGCACGAGATCGATGACAGTTTCGTGTGATCCGGCTCGTCTGTATTGAAAGTCGGGGACGCAACGGCCATGTCGCGTGCCTGCGCCCGCAGATTTGGTCGCAATCTGGCGGTCACACCGCTGCTCTCGCGACTTGGCCCGCAAGGAACCGGCATACGGCTGAGGACAGCACAAACATCGATGGCCCATCGCATCGCCGCCCGGTGTTTGCTATTCTCCGTACATGACGTCGCGCGACTCCGCTTCCTCTGAAATCACGCCCGAAGTGCTGTTGCGCGCTTATGCCTGCGGCATCTTTCCGATGGCGGAGAGCGCGGATGACCCGACTCTGTTCTGGGTCGAGCCCGAACTGCGCGGCGTGATTCCGCTCGATGGCTTCCGCGTCGCCTCGCGGTTGGCGCGCACCGTGCGCTCGGACGCGTTCACCGTCACGGTCGACACCGCGTTCAAGGCCGTGATCGCGGGCTGCGCGGCGCCGCATCCCGGCCGCGACGACACCTGGATCAACAAGCGCATCCGCGATCTCTATGTCGGGCTCAACGCGCTCGGCCATTGCCACAGCGTCGAGGTGTGGCAGGACGACAATCTGGTCGGCGGGCTCTATGGCGTGAGCCTCGGCCGCGCCTTCTTCGGGGAAAGCATGTTCCACACCGCGCGTGATGCCTCGAAGGTCGCGCTGGTGCATCTGGTGGCGCGCCTGATCGCCGGCGGCTTCGAACTGCTCGACACCCAATACGTGACCGAGCACCTGAAGACGTTCGGCGCGATCGAGATTCCACGCCGCCGCTATCGCGCGCTGCTCGACAAAGCGGTCACGGGGGCGCCGGCGGATTTTTGCAAGCTCGACGTCGCCAAGCCGGTCAAGGGCGCGGACGCCCTCGCCATCATCGCCGAACGCAATTGAAATGGTCCGGATCCCGCCTCGCGAGACCCGGACGCCAAGATCGCAACCAAAGCATGATGGCATTAGGTTGATCTGAAGCCGCGCCGGAGGTCACCTCTCCCTTGGGAGAGGTCGATTTGCGCAGCAAATCGGGTGAGGGGTTACGGTCTATCGAGAGCGCAAGGCCCCCTCACCCGGATTGCTTCGGACGATGCTCCGCATCGCCGAGCGCAATCCGACCTCTCCCCGGCGGGGAGAGGTAGACCGAAGCCGCCGCGACGCGATTCGACCCAAGCTCATCCTGGTCTAGTTCCCGAACAAGCCGCCGAACAATCCGCCCGGGCGCTGCTGTTGCTGCGGCGGAGGTGGCGGCGGTGGTTGCGGCTGCTGCTGATACTGCGGCGGCGGTGGCGCGGGACGCGGTGCCGCCTGCTTCGCCTGCCGCTTCTGGGCGGGCGGCGGTGGTGGCGTCGGCTGCTTCGGCGGATCGGGCGCCGCCGTCACGATGGTCTGATCCGGCCCTTTGCAGTCGGTCAGCCAGATGTCGTAGATCGGATGCTCGACGCCATGCAGGCCCGGGCTCGCGGCGAACATCCAGCCGGAGAAGATCCGCTTCACCTCGCCCTGCAGCGTGATCTCGTCGACCTCGACGAAGGCGTCGGTGTTGGCGGCTTCCGTCGACGGCCGCGTGTAGCAGGCATCGGTCTTCACACGCAGCGCGCCGAACTGCACGGTCTCGCCGATATCCTCGTCGAAATTGATGATACGTCCGGTGATCTTGTCGAGACCGGAGAAGCTCGCCTTCTTGTTGGTGATCTTGGTCGATGGCGGCTCCTGCACGACCTCGTCGCCGGGCTGCAGCGCCCCCGGCGCGCCCTTGGCGGCCGGGCGCTGCCCCGGAGGGGCGTTGGCGACACTGGGCGCGCCGGGCTGCGGCGGCTGCACCGCAACGCCGGGCTGAGCGTTCGGCGGCGTGACCGCGACACCGGGCGGAGGCGCCAGGGGCTGCGACTGCACGCTCCCGGGCGGCGGCACGGCCTGCCCGGGCGGCAGCGGCCGGTTCGGCGTCGGCAGCACCCGGCCGCGCGGCAATTCCGGCACTTCCTCGTCGTCGTCTCCGGGCGGCATCTGGCCGCGCGGAATCGCGCCGGGCGGACGCGGCGGCGGATCGGAGAAAATCGTTCCGATCTGCGCGCGCGCGGGCGGCGCAAGCGAGACGGTTGAGGCGGCGATCAAGGCCGCAAAGCCAATCAGGGCAATGGTTCGAGACATCTCGCGCGGCTTAAAGAGGCGAATCGGGCTCGCGACAGTTTACCTTTGATATCGGCCGCTCGCAGGCCACCGGTTAACACGGCGAATACGGCGGGGAAAGGGCGGTTTGCCGCCCTTCCCGGCCCTCTGGTCAGCCTCCGGAACACGTGGAATAGTCCGTGTCCCAAACCCGCGCAGCCCCAAGCGCGAAAACGAGGAATCCGGCACTGAACCGGACCAGCCAGAGGAAACCAACATGGCCGATCGCGTCAGGCTCGATGGCCGGGTCGCCGTCGTCACCGGCGCTGCCGGCGTCATCGGAACCGCCACGCTGCATCTGCTCGCCGACCGCGGTGCGCGGATTGTCGCAGTCGACCGCAAGGAGGACGACCTGAAGGCGGTCATCAAGGACCTGCCGGCCCGGGCCGAGGCGCTCGCGGTGGCCGCCGATGTCACGCAGGAAGACGAGGTGAAGGACTATGTCCGCGCCGCCGTCGACCGGTTCGGCACCATCGACGTCTTCTACAACAACGCCGGCATCGAGGGCGACATCAAGCCGATCCCCGAATACTCGCTGGAGAGCTTCCGCCGGGTGCTCGACGTCAACGTCGTCGGCGTCTTCCTCGGCATGAAATACGTGCTGCCCGTGATGTTGAAGCAGAACAAGGGCAGCATCATCAACACCGCCTCGATCGCAGGCCTGATGGGCTCCCCGATGATCGCGGTCTACAGCGCGAGCAAGCACGCGGTGATCGGGCTCACCAAGAGCGCGGCCTGGGAGTGCACCGGCACCGGCGTGCGCGTCAATTGCGTCTGCCCCGGCTTGATCGACAGCCGGATGCTGAGCACGATCCTGCAGGGCCGCAG
The DNA here is from genome assembly GCF_045571475.1 of Bradyrhizobium sp. ORS 86. Classification (NCBI taxonomy): domain Bacteria; kingdom Pseudomonadati; phylum Pseudomonadota; class Alphaproteobacteria; order Hyphomicrobiales; family Nitrobacteraceae; genus Bradyrhizobium; species Bradyrhizobium sp. ORS 86. Next base: position 4,313,580 of record NZ_CP120699.1, read on the forward strand.
CGGCGGCAACGCGCCGCCGCCTCCGGAGAAGATCGTCGACCGCATCCCGGTGCGCCGGCTCGGCCTGGCCAGCGAGGTCGCCTCGATCGTCGCCTTCCTCGCCTCCGACGAAGCAAGCTACGTGTCGGGCTCCGCCTACACCGTTGACGGCGGCCGCACCGCCGCCTGACGCCCGCTGTCATTCCGGGTTCGATGCTTCACATCGCCCCGGAATGACATCATTAAAGATCATGAGAAGGTTGTTCTTAATGCCCGTCGTTCTCGATCCCGATGCCGCCGCCGTCTACAAGGCGTTCCAGGACGCCGGCCGTCCCGCCTATGAGACGCTCACCGCGGCGGAGGCACGCGACTACTATCGAGCCGCCCGCGTCGTCAGCAATCCCGAGCCGCCCGCGCTCGAATCGAGCAAGCCGCTCGCGATCCCGGCGCCACACGGCACGATCCCGGCGCGCATCTACACGCCGAAGGCGCTGCGCAAGGCAGCCGGTCTTGCGCCGTGCCTGGTGTTCTTCCATGGCGGCGGCTGGGTGATCGGCGACCTCGATACCCATGAGGTGGTCTGCCAGAAGCTCGCCCATGAAGGCGAGCTGATCGTGATCTCGATCGACTATCGTCTGGCGCCCGAGCACAGATTCCCCGCCGCGGTCGATGATGCCGTCACCGCGACCAAATGGATCGCCGGCAATGCAAGGGATTTCGGCATCGATGCCTCTCGCCTCATCGTCGGCGGCGATAGCGCCGGCGGCAACCTTGCGGCCGTGGTTGCGCTCACCGCGCGTGACGGCGGACCGAAGCTTGCCGCCCAGTTGCTGGTCTATCCCGCGACCGATTTCTCGCGACAGCATGCCTCGCACCGCGAGCCCGAAACCAGCGTGTTGCTGACGCATTCGGTGATCGGCTGGTTCGCCAATCATTATCTGGGCGGTGCCGACGGGAGCGACTGGCGCGTCTCGCCAGCGCGCGCCAAAAGCTTTGCCGGGTTGCCGCCGGCCTATGTGCTGACCGCCGGCGCCGATCCGCTGCGTGACGAGGGCGACGAATATGCGAAATTCCTGAAGGACGCCGGCGTGCCCGTGACCTACCGGCATTTCCCCGGCCAGTTCCACGGCTTCTTCACCATGGGCAAGCTGCTCAACCAGGCTAACATCGCAGTCAGCGAAATCAGCGCCTGGCTCAAGAGCCTGGACTGACATCGCGTCCGACGAAGCGGCCGGAGGTCTCTCCGGTCGCTGGGCCGCGTCGAGCCGCGATATATCCACCCTCGCGGCCATGCTGCGCCCTGAACTCGCGGACGCCGCGCGATGGTCGCGGCAGACTGCGTCACGCGTGTCCAAGTTGCCCACCGCGGCGTGGCAGACCGCGCTCGGGCTCGGCTTCGTTTCGGCGGTGTTCGACAACATTCCGCTGACCGCGCTGGCACTCAAGCAGGGTGGCTACGATTGGGGCTTCCTCGCCTACGCCGTCGGGTTTGGCGGATCGATGATCTGGTTCGGCTCGTCCGCCGGCGTCGCGCTGTCCAACATGTATCCGGAGGCCAAGTCGGTGACGAGGTGGATCACCCACGGCTGGCCGGTGATCATGGGCTACGTCACCGGCTTCGTCGTGATGCTCGCCCTCCTCGGCTGGCATCCCGACATCGCGCGCTGACGCTGGTGAGCGGCGACGTCGCTTTCGGCGCGACCAAGCGCATGTGCGCCGCACAGGTTGGAGGCAAGCGGTTCACCTCTCAACCCGCTGTGGCACATACGAATCTGCCACGACTCTGCTGCATCGCACAATCTCCTTGCTTCAAAGTTGTTGAAAAGCGAGACAAATCCATTGACTTTGCTAAACTCCGTTTTGCCGTAACAACTTATGGAGCTTTCGCATGAATGTTAATGCAGAAGTCCTCACCCGCGCGCCGTTGGAGTTGGAACAGTTGGATGGCGAAATCAGCGCGGTGATCCCTCATCGACCACGCAGCAACATTCGGCCCCTCTCACCGATGCCGGACTATGTCGAGCACCGCAACGGCGTCAACGAAGTTGGCAAGCTGTCGGCCGAGGCGGTTGTGCGTGAATACGAAGCCGCCGTGAAAGAGATCGAGGCTCTTGGAACAGAACTGCAGTTGGCCGCCAGGAAGTGCGAGACGATGGTGGCGGGCGTTCATGACATGATTGCAGAGATCAAGGAGTTCGCTGCGGGTTATCGCGATCAGGGCAAGCGGTTCTTCTTGCAGATTGAAGCCGTCTCGTTGATGACCTCGGAGGTCAGGGATACCTGCGAGGTGTTGAAGAAAAAGATCGCCGCCGACACATTGACGCAGTGATATTTCGACCGCCGTCCTGTGAACAGCACGATCCGTGATGCTTCCCGTGACGGTAGGAGTTGATCTTATTGGTGAATGGTTGCGCCGCTCCGGCGCGGCAGAACCGTTAGTTCTATTCAATACCAAGCCGTTCAAATACCTTGCCCCGCTTCGGCGGGGCTTTTTATGTCCTCAGCGAGTCATTGCTGCGCGGGACCCTGTCGCGTGCGCTTTCGAAATCCTTGAGTCCACGACCTACCCCGCTCTCGCCGCGCGGCGCAGCGATTGCGGTGGCTGGCCGAAGGCGCGGATGAAGGCGCGGCGCATCCGCTCGGGATCGCGGAAGCCCGTGATCTCGGCAACGCGCTCGATGGCCTCGCCCGACGACTGCACGCGTTGCCGTGCCACCTCGATCCGCAGTCGCTCGACCGCCTTCGACGGCGTGGTGCCGGTCTCCGCGATGAAGGCGCGGGTGAAGTGCCGTGAGCTCATGCCGGCTTTCTCCGCGAGATCCTCGACCGTCAGCGGCGCGTCGAGATTCTCGCGCGCCCAGGCGAGCAGCGCCCCGAAGCGGCCGTTCGGCGCCTTCAATTCCAGCAGCGAGGAAAACTGCGACTGCCCGCCGCTGCGCCGATGATACAGCACGAGCTGGCGCGCCGTGTTCTGCGCGACCTCGTCGCCATAGTCTTCGGTGATCATGGCCAGCGCTAGGTCGATGCCGGCGGTGATGCCGGCCGAGCTCCAGATATTGCCGTCGCGGACGAAGATCTGGTCGGGCTCGAGCTTGATCTTGGGATAGGTCTTCACGAAATGCGGCGTGCGCTGCCAATGCGTAGTGGCGCGGCGGCCGTCGAGCAGGCCCGCCTCGGCAAGCACATAGGCACCAGAGCAAACGCTGGCGACGCGGACGCCGCGTCCGGCCAGGCGCCGCACGAAGTCCAGCGTGGTCGGACAGGTTGCCGGCGTACGTACGCCGTTGCCGCCCGCGATGATCAGCGTCGTGATCGCGGTTGACGGCTTCAGGCCGCGCGCGAGCATCTCGACGCCGGACGAGCTCCGCACCGGGCCAGCCTTCACCGCGAGTGTTCTGATCTGCGGCGCGTTGCTGGCAAAGCGCGCGGCGATCTCGAATGCCGCGATCGGGCCGGCCGCGTCGAGCAATTGGAAGTCGGGAAAGATCAGGATGCCGATCATCGCCAAATCCTCGCGAATGGACGAGACGTCCTAAAATGAGGGAAATACGCCATTCCAGACAGGAATGCATCATGGCATTGTGGCGCGGTCAAGCTCGATTTGGAGACTTTCGATGTCAGCGCCCTTGCAGATTGGACTGCTCGTGTTCCCGAAGGTGACCCAGCTCGACCTCACCGGTCCGCTGCAGGTGTTCTCCTCGGTGCCCGGCGCCAAGGTGCACCTGATCTGGAAACGGATCGAACCGGTGCCGACGGATTCGGTGATGGTCCTGACGCCGACCACCACCTTTGCCGATTGCCCGCAACTCGACGTGATCTGCGTGCCTGGCGGCATGGGCACCGATGACATGGTCGGCGACGAGGAGATGCTCGCCTTCCTGCGCAAGCAGGCTGACGGCGCGAAATATGTCACCTCGGTCTGCACGGGATCGCTCGTGCTCGGCGCGGCCGGCCTGCTCAGGGGCTACAGGGCCACCACGCATTGGAGCGCGATCGAATTCCTAAACGGCTTCGGCGCGATCCCGACCAAGGCCCGCGTCTGCGTCGACCGCAACCGCTTCACCGGCGGCGGCGTCACCGCCGGCATCGATTTTGCGCTGACGCTGGTGTCCGAGCTGGTCGACCGTAAGACTGCGGAAGCGATCCAGCTCCGGCTCGAATACAACCCGGCGCCGCCGTTCAGTGCCGGCTCGCCCGACACCGCGCCGGCCGAGGTCCTTGCGTTCATGAAGGAACGAATGGGACCGGCGCACGCGCGCCGCGGCGAATTGATGGGCCGCGCTGCGGCGCGCCTTGCCCGAGTCGGGTCCTGATCATTCCACGCGACATTGCGGGTCGCTCCCAAGGGCCGAGCTTCAGGGAGCGATGGACGCCGATCCCTTGCTCCGCCCTGACGCTTGCCGGCTGGATGGGACGTCAGGCCGGATCGAGCGCGCTGATCGTGACGTAGTATCCGTCAGGATCCCGGAGCGAAAACTCCATCGTTCCTGTGTTGGGATTTTGATGCGGCTCTTCCTCTAGTCCGCTGACGAGCGCGCGCGCCCTTGGCAAAGCGGCGTCAAGATTATCGACCCGGAAGAACAGCAGAAGGCCATTGCCGGGCCGGGCGTCGTCCGGACTTCTCAACGTGGGATGTTCGTGGGCACCCCAGGCGTGCAGGCAGAGCAAGACCGTTCGATCGGAATCGACGATTTGCCCGAAGTAGTCGTGCGCAGGCGCCGTCTCCGGCAGGTCAAGCAACGACTGGTACCACTTGAAGCTCCGGGGTACGTCGGCGACGCCGATGATTGTCCACAAGCGCTTCATCGGATGCTCCCGACGCCTATTAGATCGTTAGATCGATCCCCGAAAGATGCCGAACATGTCGTGCACGCCGCAACAGAAAAAGGCCGCCTGGTTTCCCAAGCGGCCCTTCCTGTCTCACGGTGGCCTCACATTAGCGGGCGATTTCAGGACGTCTGCACCAGGGGCCTATGTCCTGGCCGTATCCTACTCGGAGGCCGCTGCTTCATCGGGACAGTCGCGATCCTGGAGCCCGATCCGACGCGATGGTCTCCCATCTCCGTAAGATGACCTTATTGAGCCGCGATCCCCGGATTGACGCAAGCGCAGAAACCCGCATGCGCCGGCCTGTCCCCGCTGTTACCATTGTTCACAGGCACGCATGCGCCGCGCGCGAGACGTTCTCGCGCATGCGCCCGAAGCGGCGGTGCCGGATGATCAGCTTCCGGGGGTCCAGGCCTGATAGTCGCCGGTCGCCTTGGGGCGACGGCCGCTCGCCATCGTCGAGCCGGACGTAGGCGAAATATTGCCACGCGATCCATACCGTCCCGAACAGCGCCGTGACCGGCCACACGACATCCATGATCCACATATGCTGCGGACGACGCGCCACATCAATCGCGATGATGATGGCGCAAACGACGCCGAGCGCGAGCATGCCGATCGATAGGACGTGATGCCAGAGAGGAGCCAGCGGGTTCACCAACGCAATGCGGGAATGTGAAGGTGTCACGCGAACGGTTGATCGTGTCCGCGGTTCCTATCGAGCCGGCTTCAATCATTCGCTCAAGCTTGAACCGAATTTTGTCTCGGTTGCACCGTCAACACTTTACTATCCTCGGCGGAACCGCAACGAGGCTAAAATTTGTGCAATCTGTGCCAGCGAATCTTGGTAGCATGGTACGCCTTACAGACATCGATGATCGCTGTCTGCAAGCGGAAGTCGGGATCGACGTCAGATGACCGAGCCATTGCATCGGTTCAAGGTGTTCGAGACAGCCGATCCAGACGACGCGGTGGACAGGTTGGCGCGCCTGTTCGGCAACCAGAAGACGTCAATCAACGGCGCAGATTCTACTCAAGGTTGTACGTCTCTTTCGGTCGCGCGCATCGCAAGCTCGTTTCTGTGTCGGCTGACGTCTTCGCATGAGCTCCTGTTCGATCGAGAGGAGCCGAAGGAACTGATAGGCCTCACCTTTGTCGTGAGCGGCCACATGGGCGTAGCCCTGGCCAGGGAGCCGACGTCCCATTCTTCCGATCCTCTCGGCTATGTGCTTGCCCAAGACGAGCCATTCAGAGCCATTCTCAGAAACTATGACGGTTTGAGCTTTGGCGTCCCTCGCGCGACGCTTCACGCGAGTCTGCAAGCATTGACCGGGATGGCGCCGGCGGTTCCCGTCAGGTTCAGGACCTCGATCGACGCCGACGGCGGCGGCCGGATACTTCAGCACACCCTCGACATGATCGCGCGACAATTGGCCGATCCCGCCTCTTCCCTCGGTCGCCCGGCGCTTGCCGCTCGCCTGGAGGAATTCGTCGTCCACGCCCTGCTGCATGGGCAGCCTCACAACTATTCGGATGACATCGCCGGCGACCATCGCACCGCGACGCCAAAGCAGGTGCGGCGCGCCGAGGCGTTCATACACGCGCATGCCAGTGAGACGATCCGACTGGCGCAAATCGCCGACGCCGCCGGATGCAGCGTGCGAGCGCTGCAGCTCGCGTTCAAGACCTTTCGCGGTACGACCCCGATGGCGTTGCTGCGAGACACGCGCCTCACGAACGCCCATGCCGACCTGTCGCGATCGGACCCTTGCAGTGTGACGGTCACCGAAATCGCAACCAAGCACGGGTTCTACAACCTCGGGCGCTTCGCGCAGGACTACCGGCGATCGTTCGGCCAGTCCCCCTCGGAGACACTACGACTGACTCTACGGCCGCGACCGATGACATCGGATCGCCTGGACGTCTTGGGACCGTCGTCAGCAAATTCCCTTCCACGCGATACATAAAAATTTGCGCGTTTTGGCCGGATGATGCGCAAATCGGGTGGAAGCCCAACCACCACCCGGAACTAGCTGTGGCTTTCAGGCAATTAATTGCTGCAGCGGGCCCATTCGGGTGAGGACACAAAATCCATCGAAGCGAAAAAGGCGAAGCACGCTCCAATGCTCCTCGCGTCGAGAGCCGAAGCTACTGCGGCGTGCCGATCAATACATCGCGACGCATGCACAGCAGCCGGTTACGGCAGCATCGTTTGCCGACGGCGTCGGCTGCAGCGTCCGGACGCTGCAAAATCTGTTTCGGAAGTACCGCGAGATGACGCCACTGGCAGCCCTGAGACGATTCCGGCTGGAGTGCGCACGGAAAGAGCTTTCCGATCCGCATCTGGGTGTCGCAGTTGCAGGCGCCGTGCAGAGATGGCAGCTCGGCAACCCCGGACGCTTCGCTGCGGATTATCGAAAAGCCTTCGGCGAGAGCCCGTCGGAGACGCTGCGCTTCGGCCGAGAGGACAAATGCTAATTCTGCGTTGCCGGCCGTCGCCCGGTTCCGTCAGATAATTTCGTTTTGTGTCCATCCATTGCGCAATTCGGACAGCGGTGCCTCTGCGATTCACCGACCCTCGGTCGCGAGCCATGGGAACGCTCCTGGGGAACGATTCCGCTGTCCCGAGCCAGCCAGGTCGTTGGCGCTCCCGGGCTCACCTCGCGCAATTCAGGCGAGGTCCATCCCACAAGAGAACGGGGGCCATCATGACCAAGCCGTGCCTGAAAGTTCTTCGCCTCTCCGAGTCCCGCGGTGTGTGCGACCGCAATGCAGAGCCTACCATCGGAGGCACGAGACTCCGCAAGCGCTTGCTCCTCGGCGTCTCATCCCTCGCCCTCGGTCTGCCGCTCGCCTGGACGACCCCGGCGATGGCCGGATGCAGCAACGCCAACCCCGGCAGCAATACGACTGTCGTCTGCGACGCCAATCCACCCAATCCGGATACCACAGGTGTGCAAACCCAGCCGGGGGCTACCAACGTCACAGTGACGGTGAATTCGGGTGCGTCCCTGGTCACGTCGGGCGTTGCCGTTCTCGGCAACACCTCGATCAGCAATTTCACCAACAATGGTTCGATCCAGACCGGGCCGAATTCCACAAATTTTCAAACGGCCGGCATGGAGGTTATCGGAAACAGCAACGCGCTGACGAACGCCGGCAAGATCGAGGCGCTCGGCCAGGGTTTCGCCGGAGGCCTCGCCGCCTACGGTAACAGCAACTCGCTGACCAATGCCGCCGGCGCGACCATCATCACCCACGGGGCTGACACCAATGGCATGCAGGCCCAAGGCAACGATAACACGATCACGAACAACGGAACGATCACGACGCTCGGAAATGTCGGCGGGGGTCTGGGCCCAACCCCGATCGGATTCGATGCCGAAGGCGATCGGAACAAGCTGATCAACAACGGGACCATCAACACGTCGGGAAATTTTGGAATCGGTATGTTCGCCACGGGCACGGCCTATGGCATAGGTAGCAGCATCGCCATAACGAACGCCGGTATCATCAACACCGCCGGCAGCTTTGCATGGGGCATGACCGTTACGGGCAACAACAGCACCGTGACCAACACCGGCGCAGTCAAGACGACGGGCGATCATGCCGACGGCGTCTATGTCAACGCGAGCAACCAGACCGCCGTGATCAACCGGGGCACCATCTCCGTCACTGGCGCAGGCGCAATCGGCGTCAGCGTCAACTACTCGACCGCGGGCCAGACCAACACCATCACCAACCAGGCGGGAGGCGTCATCAGCAGCCAGCAAGGTTATGCGATCGCAGCCCTCAACAACAACACCGGCAACGAAATCGTCGACAACTCCGGCACGCTGATCGGCGGCAACGGCACCGCAGTTGCACTCGGTTCCGGCAACGATGCCTTGACCGTGCACGCAGGCAGCGTGGTGCAGGGGGCGATGGACGGAGGCACTGGCACCGACACGCTGACGTTCGACAAGTTCGCCTACACCGGCGGCAGCGGCATCCAGAACTGGGAAACGTTCAACCTCAGTAACGGCTCTACGCTTACGTTGAACAGCGACCTTGTGATGGGCGATCTCGGCGGGTTTGCCGGAGACCCCAACGCCACAAAGACCGGCGTCGTCAGCATCGATACCGCAAGCGCCATCAACGCCTTCGGCATCTATGCCATCAAGGCGATCGATCCCTCCTCGCTTGTGACGGTCAACAATGCCGGCACGCTGAATCTATCCAACGGCAGCGCAACCAACGTGTTGACCATCGTCGGCAACTATGTGGGCCAGAACGGCCATCTCATTCTCAGCACGGTGCTGGGCAGCGACAACTCGCCATCGGACAAGCTCGTGATCAGCAGGGGCACCGCGACGGGAAATACTTCGATCACGGTCAACAACGCGGGGGGACTCGGTGCGCTGACGACCGGCGATGGCATCAGGGTGGTCCAGGCCATCAACGGTGCGACGACGGCCGTCAACGCCTTCGCCCTCTCCGGCCGCGTGGCGGCGGGTGCCTACGACTATCTGCTTTATCGCAGCGGCGCGACCACGCCGGACGACTGGTATCTGCGCTCAACGCGCGCCGCCGATTCATCGCCGCCTACTCAGCCCGCCGCTCCGGGTCAGCCCGCATCTCCTCCGGCCGATGTCCCTAACTATCGGCCCGAGGTCCCACTCTATATGGCCGTTCCGGATCTGGCTCACCAATTCGGCTTTGCCATGATCGGCTCGTTGCATGATCGCATCGGAGATGAGGACCCCGCTGCTCAACCGGCGGCACCGGCGAGACCAGTCGTGCCGAGCACGGTGTGGTGCAAGAATCCCTCGAAGAATTTCCGCTGCAACGTCCCCTCGCAGCAGGATGGCGTCTACGTCGATGCCAACTCGCGCTACGCCAGCTATGGCGCCTGGGCGCGGGTATTTGGCGAGACGGGCCGCCACCGGGAGGGTTCGTTCTGGGACGGCAAAGGCCCGGATTACGACTATGGCCTGGCGGGCTTCCAGGCGGGCATTGACCTCTATCGACGCGAGCTTGCTGATGGATCACGCGATGCGGCTGGTTTCTTTGTCGGCGCCGGCCACGCCCAGGGCAATGTGAACCACATCTTCGGCGGCCCGGCTGGTCATATGTCGCTCGATGGCTACTCAGCCGGCGGCTACTGGACGCACTACGGCGTACCCGGCTGGTACATCGATGCTGCGGTGCAGGGGACTCGGTTTGATAACGTCGTCGCGCGATCCATTCTGTTCCAGAGCATACAGACCGATGGCTGGGGCCTGACGGCCTCGCTGGAGGCTGGCAAGGCATTCCAGCTCGGCAACGGCTGGGCGATCGAGCCACAGGCGCAACTCGTCTACCAACGTGTGTCGCTGAGCGGCGCGGCAGATGCTTTCGGCCTTGTGCAATTTGCCGATTCGGATGCCGTGCGAGGGCGAATTGGAGCGCGTCTGGCGAGGACCTTCGCCATCAGCGCGGACTACGCGCCGCGGCTCTTAACCACCTGGACCACGGTGAATGTCTGGCATGGCTTCACGGGTGATCCAAAGACGACCTTCGCGGACCTTCAGGGCCTGAACGCCGTGACCTTGAGTTCCAAGCTTGGTGGAACGTGGGCGCAGGTTCAGGCCGGCATCACTGGCCAAGTCTACCAAAATGTCGCCGTGTTCACCTCAGCCGACTACAACGTTTCAATCGACAGCGGCGGCAGCACGAGCTTCGGCGGACGCGCCGGCATCAAGGTGGTGTGGTGAGCAATATTCATCGGCGATGGTCGACCTGTATTTTTGCCCTCTGTCGACATTGCCGAACGTGCTGTCCGGAACAAACTGAAAAAGGCCGCTTGGTTTCCCAAGCGGCCCTTCCTGTCTCACGGTGGCCTCACATTAGCGGGCGATTTCAGGACGTCTGCACCAGGGGCCTATGTCCTGGCCGTATCCTACTCGGAGGCCGCTGCTTCATCGGGACAGTCGCGATCCTGGAGCCCGATCCGACGCGATGGTCTCCCATCTCCGTAAGATGACCCTATTGAGCCGCGATCCCCGGATTGGCGCAAGCGCAGAAACCCGCACGCGCCGGCCTGTCCCCGCTGTTACCATTGTCCACAGGTACGCGTGCAGCGCACGCGATCGCTCTCGCGCGCACGTTCGAAGCAGCAATGCCGGATGATCAGCTTCCGGGGGTCCAGGCCTGGTAGTCGCCGGTCGCCTTGGGGCGACGGCCGCTCGCCAGGGTCGAGCCGGACGGGCGGTAGGCCTGCGGTGTGCCCGTCATGTTCGGCACATGCGGCTTCTCCCACTCCCGCGCCGTATAATCCTGCTCGGTCGGGGGGACGTCGACGGTGTGGTGCAACCAGCCGTGCCAGCCCGCCGGGATACGGGACGCCTCGGCATAGCCATTGTAGACCACCCAGCGGCGTTCGAAGTGCAACGTCGGGTCGATCTTGCCGCCCTTGGTGCGATAGTAGCGGTTGCCCTGCTCGTCCTGGCCGACCAGCTCGCCGAAGCGCGCGGTCCACAATTGCGTGCCAAAGGTCTGGCCGTTCCACCAGGTGAAGAATTTCAGCAGGAATTGTTTCATGCGTGATCGGTCGTCAGTTCGAGGCAGTCGGGCTCTGATGCCACCTGAACTCCCAAATGTCCAGCGGTCGGGCCGCGGTGCACCGGCAGCCGCGATCAGGGTCGGGATACCGTCCCTTGGCGGCCAAATGACGCGGCAGGCGGCGTCCGCATTCAGGCGGCATACATGTGCTGCCTGACAAGCAAAGGTGACGCACTGTCAATGTGCGGTGCGGGAACCGTCAAGCCAGGAAGAGGTTAGACATTGTCCCGTTTTGAGGAGTTCAAGATGATCAATCTGAAGGTTCTGAGCGCCGCTGCGGCACTGGCGCTCGCGCTGCCCTTGGTCGTGCCGACAGCATCGTCTGCGCAAGGGCTGGTGCGGAACGACCGTGGTGGCGGCGGCGGACAGGTCGGTGTCGGCGGCGGAGGCGGCGCGCGTATCGGCGCTGGTGGCGGCGGTGGGCCGGCTATCGGCCAGCGCCTTGCGGGCGGGGGCGTAGGCCCGCGCGTTGACGGCGGCGGAGCAGGCGTCGGACCGGGTCCGCGGGTTGGCGGCGGCGGCTGGAGCGGCAGTGGCCGCGGCTGGAGCGGTGGCGGAGGCTGGAACCGCGGCTGGCATCACCACCATGGCGGCGGCTTCTGGCCTGGAGCAGTTGCCGGTGCGGTGGTCGGCGGCGCGATCGCCTCCAACGCTTATTACGGCTCGGGCTACTACTACGGCCCCGGCTATTATGACGACGGCTATGGCTATTACGACGACAGCGCCCCGGTCGCCGTGGCACCGGGTGGCGATGCCAGCTACTGCGCGCAGCGTTACAAGTCCTACGATCCTGCGTCGGGCACTTATCTCGGCTATGACGGCCGGCGGCACCCCTGCCCTTAAGTCTGATATCGCGTCTCAATCGTCAAAAGGCGGCCTTTGGGCCGCCTTTTTCATGCGCGCAAGCCGAACCGCAGTCGGACGCCCGTCGCAGAATCAGCGCTCGCGAACGAGTTCCACGCACGCTCGGCGCAGTTGCAAAGCGTAGCGACGATTTCTGAAGCCGGGCGACGAAGTTCGGTGCATGCTGGGAGCTGCAGTCATGAGTTTGTAATCCGCCGGAAGACAAATGCGGGTGATGTGAAGCGACCGATTTGAAATCTGCTTGTCAGGCAACAGCATATGCACTTTATGATACAGACTACCTGTCTCCGTTCCGCCTTAATCCACAAACGGGCCCAGCGAGTCGCCGGCACGCGAGAGCCCATGAGAGAGGATAGCTAGTGCCGCGCGTTCTCGTGGTCGATGACGACCCGATGGTGTGCGTTGCCATCGAGGTCTGTCTGCAACGCCAGGGCTTCGAGGTCATCGTCGCCGATGGCGGTGAGGCCGGCATGCGCGCGCTGGAAAATGCAATCTTCGACGTGATGCTCGTCGACGTCTTCATGCCGCATATGCGCGGCTTCGAGGCGATCCGCATCTTTCACGAGCGCGCCCCCGAGATCCCCGTCATCGCGATGTCCGGCTATGCGTTCGCGAATGCCGATCGCGCACCGGATTTCCTGCGCATGACGATCGAGCTCGGTGCGTCCGCCTGCTTGCGCAAGCCTTTCACGCCGCAGGCGCTGATCGCCGCCGTCAACGAGTGTCTTGCCAAGTCCTCCCCCGCCGCGCGTCTTTCAAATTAGTCCTCTGTACCAAAGGTCGATGGCTTCCCAGCGTCTCATACTCGGCAGCGGCCTTGCGATCCTCCTCGTGATCAGCGCGGCGTCGATCGGGCTGGACGTCAAGTCGCATGACGAGGTCGAATCGGTCGAGCGCACCCTCGGCATCCTCAAGCAGATCTCCGATACGCGCCCGTTGCTGCGCGGCGCCGAGAGCGCGGCGCGCGGCTACGCGCTGACAGGCGATCAGTCGTTCGCCGACGAATACCGCCAGTCCAGCGCAGCCCTCTCCTCCGCATTCGACAACCTGATCGCGGCGGTGAAGGACGATCCGGGCGAAACTGAGCTGGTGGCGGACGCGAAGGTGCAGGTTGACCGCGGCATCGCGCTTGGCGCCGAGCTGATGCGCTTGCGCAATGCGGGCGACACCGCGGGCGTCGCGGCGCTGACCTCCGACGGCGAGAGCCGCGTCGAGATGGACAAGATCAGCGCAGCGCTCGAGCGGATCGTCACCGAGGAGCGCCGGCTGCTCACGACCCGCGGCGCGCAGTCGAAGGCCAATGGACGCGTACTGCTGGCTATCGACCTCGCCGGCATCGCGCTGATCCTGCTCCTTGCGACCGCGCTGACACTGATGACGCGACGATCCCGCCGGCAACTCCAGGACTCGCTGAGTGCGACGCAAGCCACCAACCTCTCGCTGGAGGCCAAGGTCGCCGAACGCACCAAGGATCTCGGCGCCGCCCTCGAGGAGGTCCGCCGTTCCACCGCGGTGATGGAGACCACCTTCCGCAGCATGGCGGAGGCGGTGCTGGTGATCGACACCACCGGCGCCGTGCTGCTCTCCAATCCGGCCGCCGAGAAGATGCTGCGCTACAAGCCCGGCAAGACGGTCCAGCTCCTGCGGGCGCAGAGCACGGTGTTCGAAGCCGACGGCGTCACGCCGATGAAGGCCGAGGACATGCCGTCGAGCCGGGCGTTACGTGGCGAGGAGTTCGACGGCCTCGAGTTCATCGCGCGCCCGCTGCGCGGCAACGGCCAGGTCCATCTGGTGGTCTCCGGCCACCCGCTGCGCGACGCCGCCGGCCACATCACCGGCGCGGCGCTGGTCTATCACGACATCACCACCTCGCGCGAAACCGAGCATAAACTGCAGCAATCGCAGAAGCTTGACGCGATCGGCAAGCTGACCGGCGGCGTCGCGCACGACTTCAACAACATGCTGACGATCATCACCGGCACCACGGAGACGCTGGTCGAGAGTCTGCGCAGCGAGCCTCAGCTCGCGCGGACCGCCGAGCTGATCGACCGCGCCGCCGAGCGCTGCCGCGAGCTGATCCAGCATCTGCTCGCCTTCGCCCGCCGCCAGCCGCTGGAGCCACGCACCGTCGACGTCAACGCCACCGTGGTCGACATCGCCAAGCTGCTGCGTCCCACCCTAGGCGAGCAGATCGAGATCGACCAGGTGCTCGCACCCGACGTCGCCAGCGTCCACATCGATCCGTCGCAGCTCTCGAACTCGCTGCTCAACATGGCGATCAACGCCCGCGACGCGATGCCCAATGGCGGCAAGCTGCTGTTCGAGACCAGCAATATCGTGCTCGACGATGCTTACGCGGCCGCCAATCCGGACATCGCGCCCGGCCGCTATGTCTTGCTTGCGGTCAGCGACACCGGCACCGGCATGTCGCAAGCGGTGCAGGACAAGGTGTTCGAGCCGTTCTTCACCACCAAGGAGGTCGGCAAGGGGTCTGGCCTCGGCATGAGCATGGTCTACGGCTTCGTCAAGCAATCCGGCGGCCACATCAAGATCTACAGCGAGCAAGGCCACGGCACCACGATCAAGCTCTATCTGCCGCCGGCGCGCGGCGAGGTCGAGGTCGAGGCCCCTGCCCCGACGACGCCCGTGCGCGGCAGCGAGACCATCCTGGTGGTGGAGGACGATGCCCTGGTGCGCAACTACGTCTGCGCGCAGCTCGCAAGCCTCGGCTACAAGACCATCGCCGTCGCCGACGGCCGCGCCGCGCTCGCGCTGGTCGACAAGGGCGAGAAATTCGATTTGCTGTTCACCGACGTCATCATGCCCGGCGGCCTGAATGGCCGCCAGCTCGCCGACGAGGTCGCCAAACGCCGGCCCGGAATCAAGGTGCTCTACACCTCCGGCTATACCGAGAACGCGATCGTGCATCACGGCCGCCTCGACGAGGGCGTGCTGCTGCTGGCAAAACCCTATCGCAAGGCGCAGCTCGCCAGCATGCTGCAACAGGCGCTCGGCGAATGAGGCAGATAGGATGGCGCCGCTCTTCCTTCACCTCTCCCCGCCTGCGGGGAGAGGTCGGATCGCACTTGCGATCCGGGTGAGGGGGTACAGGTCTCACAACACTCGTCATTCGCGGATTAGAGCCCCTCACCCCCGCCCTCTAAGAGCGAGCTTCGCTCGTCTCGACCCCGCAAGAGCGGGGCGAGGGAGACAAAGTCAACGCGTCGCCAGCACGACGCCGACCAGCGTGAACAGCAACGCGGCGATCTGGGCCGGCCCAAGCGGCTCGTGCAGCGCGATCGCTGAGGCCACCACGCCGATCACGGGCACCGCCATGGTGCCGATCGCGGCCACCGAGGCCGGCAGGCGCGCCAGCGCGGCAAACCACGAGACATAGGCAATGCAGAACTGGATCACGGTCGAATAGACCAGGAGCCACCAGCCGACCGTCGTCAGCCGCTCGAGATGCGTGGTCTCGATCAACAGGCCGACGATCGTGATCGGCAGGCAGCCGAGACCGATCTGCCAGGCCGCCGCCGGGATCGGCGGCATCAGGATCGGATATTTCTTCGCCAGCACAGTGCCGAGCGCAAAGCCGATGGCGCCGCCGAGCGCCATGATAATGCCCGGCAGTTGCTCCTTGCTGGTGCTGAGGCCGTTGCCGCCCATGATCGCGGCCAGCCCGGCAAACGCCATCGCGAGCGCAATGGTGCGCAGGAGCGTCGGCCGCTCGCCGAGCACGGGCCAGGCGAGCAGCGAGGCCCAGACCGGCATCGTGTAGGCGATGAGCGCGGTCTCGCTCGCCGGCAGCCACAGCAGCGCCAGCCCCATCAGCACCATCCAGCCGGTGACGTTGAGCACGGCATACAGCACGAGCCGCGGCCACAGCCGCGCCTCGACGGCCAGCGGCTGCCCGCGGATCAGCGCCAGCACCGCCAGCAGCGCAGCGCCGATCACCCCGGTCGAGCCGCGCAGCGTCAGCGGCGGCAGCTCGCCGAGCAGGAATTTGGTCACGGGCCAATTGAATCCCCAGCCCACCGAGGTGATGGCGAGGAACATCAGGCCGGCGGGCGCAAGACGCGTCCGTGCGGAAGGTTTCGAATCTGTCATGAGACCCGGCAGGGATGTGAATCGGCGCCACCTTGCCCGCGATTTTGTCGCCCGACCATCACGCCCCTGACATGCCTGATCCGTAGTTTGCCCGTAGGCTCACGTGAGTCCCGAAAATTCAATCCGGAGCCACGAATAAATAGTTCACCTGTGAACAGCGGGGCGAAGCTCCGATCCACAGCCGGACGAGATTTTTTTGGCTTGGGAATCCCTGAGGACTCACCGATAGTTGGCCCGATCACAGGCGCGGCACCGCCCCCTGTTATCCCAACCTTTCCACCATATTTAGTGTTTGATTCAGAAACTCGTACTAGTCCTTGACGGGCGCAACGGAGTTGGCCTAGCTTTCAACCTGTTCGGCGCGAGTGTGTTTGGGTCCCCGCCGGTCGCTCCCACAAGGGTTCCAAAATGACCACTCCGCCAGGCCTTCAGGGCCGCGGGTGAAGGGCTTGTCTGCCCTGAATTTTGGGCCACGTCCGGAGCGCCAAACGGGCCAAAACGGCTCGGCAATAAGAGGCCGGAACCGGCCCGCAAGAAGCGTACGCGTGACGTGTCGCGTGGAAAGCGTTGGGGCGTTGAATGCATGTCCGGAGGGCCCCGATTGGGGACCCGCCCGGACCACGCCACCGCGGGGCCGGGTAACGGGCTGCCTTGCGGATGAGAGAACAGGCCGGGTCCACCGGCTGAGCTGCGAATGACGGGAGGCGTGCGTGCGTGTCCCGAAATTCGCTCAAGGATAAACATACCGGCAACCCGCGGGAAACGTGGGACCGGCAGACGAAGAGACGGGGCTCGACCATGCGAATCGATCGGCGCAACACCACCAGCGGACAAACACCCTATGCCGGGATCAATTTCAGGCTGACCACGTCGGAGATCCGCAATCCCGACGGCTCGGTCGTGTTCCGGGCCGAGAACGTCGAGGTGCCCGAGTTCTGGTCGCAGGTCGCCTCCGACGTGCTGGCGCAGAAGTATTTCCGCAAAGCGGGCGTCGCCGCGCGGCTGAAGAAGGTCGAGGAAGAAACCGTGCCGTCCTGGCTGTGGCGCTCGGTGCCCGACACCGAGGCGCTTAGCCTCCTGCCTGAGAAGGAGCGCTATGTCGGCGAGACCTCGGCCAAGCAGGTGTTCGATCGCCTCGCCGGCTGCTGGACCTATTGGGGCTGGAAGGGCGGCTACTTCTCCTCGGAGGAAGATGCCCTCGCCTTCTTCGACGAGCTGCGCTTCCAACTCGCCAAGCAGATGGTCGCGCCGAACTCGCCGCAATGGTTCAACACCGGCCTGCACTGGGCCTACGGCATCGATGGCCCCGGCCAGGGCCACTACTACGTGGATTGGAAGACCGGCAAACTCACCAAATCGAAGTCGGCCTACGAGCATCCGCAGCCGCATGCCTGCTTCATCCAGGGCATCGAGGACGATCTCGTCAACGAGGGCGGCATCATGGACCTCTGGGTGCGTGAGGCACGCCTGTTCAAATACGGCTCCGGCACCGGCTCCAACTTCTCGCGCCTGCGCGGCGAAGGTGAGCGCCTGTCCGGCGGCGGCCGCTCGTCCGGCCTGATGAGCTTCCTCAAGATCGGCGACCGCGCCGCCGGCGCGATCAAGTCCGGCGGCACCACCCGCCGCGCCGCCAAGATGGTCGTGGTCGACGTCGATCACCCCGACATCGAGACCTATATCGACTGGAAGGTGAAGGAGGAGCAGAAGGTCGCCGCCCTCGTCACCGGCTCCAAGATCAACCAGAAGCACCTCAAGGCGGTGCTGAAGGCCTGCGTGAACTGCGAAGGCTCGGGCGACGACTGCTTCGATCCCGAGAAGAACCCTGCGCTGCGCCGCGAGATCAAGCTCGCCCGCCGCAACCTGGTGCCGGACAACTACATCAAGCGTGTCATCCAGTTCGCCAAGCAGGGCTACAAGGAGATCCAGTTCGACACCTATGACACCGACTGGGATTCGGAAGCCTATCTCACCGTCTCCGGCCAGAACTCCAACAACTCGGTGTCGCTGAAGGACGACTTCCTGCGCGCGGTGGAGACCGACGGCGAGTGGAATCTCATCGGCCGCACCACCAGGAAGGTGACCAAGACGCTGAAGGCGCGCGATCTCTGGGACAAGATCGGCTACGCCGCCTGGGCCAGCGCCGATCCCGGCCTGCACTTCAACACCACGATGAACGACTGGCACACCTGCAAGGCGTCCGGCGACATCCGCGCCTCCAATCCGTGCTCGGAATACATGTTCCTGGACGACACGGCATGCAACCTCGCCTCCGCCAACCTGCTGACGTTCTACAACACCACCACCAAGCGGTTCGACGTCGAGTCCTACGAGCATCTCTGCCGGCTCTGGACCATCGTGCTGGAAATCTCCGTCATGATGGCCCAGTTCCCGTCGAAGGCGATCGCGGAGCTCTCTTACGAATTCCGCACCCTCGGCCTCGGCTTCGCCAATATCGGTGGCCTCTTGATGACCATGGGCCTGCCTTATGACTCAAAGGAAGGCCGCTCGCTGTGCGGCGCGCTGACCGCGGTGATGACCGGCATCGCCTACAAGACCTCGGCCGAGATGGCCGCCGAGCTCGGCACCTTCCCCGGCTACAAGAAGAACGCCCAGCACATGCTGCGCGTGATCCGCAACCACCGCCGCGCCGCCCACGGCAACGCCTCCGGCTACGAGGCGCTCTCGGTCAACCCGGTGCCGCTCGATCACGCCTCCTGCCCGCAGGCCGACCTCGTCACCCACGCCGTGCACGCCTGGGATGACGCGCTCGCGCTCGGCGAAGTCAACGGCTATCGCAATGCCCAAACCACCGTGGTGGCGCCGACCGGCACCATCGGCCTGGTGATGGATTGCGACACCACCGGCATCGAGCCCGACTTCGCGCTGGTGAAGTTCAAGAAGCTCGCCGGCGGCGGCTACTTCAAGATCATCAACCAGGCGGTGCCGCAGGCCTTGCGCGCGCTCGGCTATCGCGAGAGCGAGATCGCGGAGATCGAGGCCTACGCCGTCGGCCACGGCTCGCTGTCCAACGCGCCCGGCATCAACGCCTCGACCCTGAAGGCCAAGGGCTTCACCGACGAAGCCATCGCCAAGGTCGAGAAGGCGCTGCCGACCGCGTTCGACATCAAGTTCGCCTTCAACAAGTGGACCTTCGGCGAGGACTTCATCCGCGACCAGCTTGGCATCGGTGCGGAAGCGATCGCGGCCCCCGGCTTCGACCTGCTCTCGGCGGTCGGCTTCACCCGGCGCGAGATCGACGCCGCCAACGTGCACATCTGCGGCGCGATGACGGTGGAAGGCGCTCCGCACCTGAAGGCCGAGCACTATCCGGTGTTCGACTGCGCCAATCCCTGCGGCAAGATCGGCAAGCGCTACCTCTCGGTCGAGAGCCACATCCGCATGATGGCGGCCTCCCAGCCGTTCATCTCGGGCGCGATCTCGAAGACCATCAACATGCCGAACGACGCCACGGTGGAGGACTGCAAGTCCGCCTACCTGCTGTCGTGGAAGCTCGCGCTGAAGGCCAACGCGCTCTACCGCGACGGCTCCAAGCTCTCGCAGCCGCTCAACTCGCAGCTCATCGCGGATGATGACGACGAGGACGATGCGGTCGAGGCGCTCTACGAGAAGCCGATGGCCGCGCGCGCCGCCCAGGTCTCGGAGAAGATCGTCGAGAAGCTGGTCGAGCGCATCGTGGTGATGCGCGAGCGCGAGAAGATGCCCGATCGACGCAAGGGTTACACCCAGAAGGCCGTGGTCGGCGGCCACAAGGTCTACCTGCGCACCGGCGAATATGACGACGGCCGGCTCGGCGAGATCTTCATCGACATGCACAAGGAAGGCGCCGCACTGCGCTCCTTCATCAACAACTTCGCGATCGCGGTCTCGCTCGGCCTGCAATACGGCGTGCCGCTGGAGGAATATGTCGACGCCTTCACCTTCACCCGCTTCGAGCCGGCCGGCCCGGTGCAGGGCAACGACTCGATCAAGTACGCGACCTCGATCCTCGACTATGTCTTCCGCGAGCTCGCGGTGAGCTATATGGGCCGCTTCGACCTCGCCCATGTCGATCCCAACGAGTCGGGGTTCGACGCGCTCGGCAAGGGCGTCGAGGAAGGCAAGGAGCCGGATGAGGCGCCCGCCCAGCAGGCCACCAAGTATCTGTCGCGCGGCCTCACCCGCTCGCGCACCGATAACCTCGTGATCATGCGCGGCGGCTCGACCGCGGTGAGCCAGAACGCCGACAACGCCCCCGCCGGCAACCGCGTCACGGCGCTCTCCCCGCGTGGCGCCTCGGACACCGTCGAAGGCGCGGTCGCCCTGAAGCAGGAAGTAAGCCACGACCTCTCGCCGACCGAGAAGCTCGAGGCCCTGACCTGGAGCAAGCCGGGCTCAGCCGCCGCCGTCACTCCCACCAAGGCCGAACGCCGCGCCGAAGCGAAAGCCAAGGGCTACGAAGGCGAGATGTGCTCCGAGTGCGGCAACTTCACGCTGGTGCGGAATGGCACCTGCATGAAGTGCGATACGTGCGGGTCCACGACGGGGTGTTCGTGAGGCGTTCGTCGACGACGACGAAGAAAGACCCACCGCCCGCCAGAGTACAGCGACCGGCAAAGAGTGGGTCACTCACTCGGAGCCGTCGGCGGAAAGTGAAGAACAAGAGAGGTTCGCGGCGAGCTTTGGCTTCGCCGCGAAAATGCAACCCGAACGAACCATGAATCTCCACCAGTCTTAAAGGTGAAAGCGCCCAACACGCGGCCAGCCATTATCAATTCATGTCGAAAGCAAGAAACAACCACTATGTCCCGCAATGGTATCAGGAAGGCTTCTTCGAGCCGGGTCGCAACACTCTCGCTTACCTGGACCTGACACCGCCTCAAAGGGTACTGCGTGATGGGCGTACAATTGCCGAGAGGTCATTGTTCGATGCGCCAACGTCTCGCGCCTTCCGGCAGTTGGATCTTTACTCAACATTTTTCGGAACATCGATTAACGACGAGATCGAGCGAAAGCTGTTTGGCGATATTGATGGCCGGGGATCAACGGCAATACGTGCCTTCACCGGAGATGATATCAGCGAATGGCATCGCCACTTCCAAACCCTGTTTGAGTTCATTGACATTCAGAAAATTCGAACTCCGAAGGGACTCGATTGGCTGCAGACACAATATCCGGAGCTCACACAGAATGAGCTGATGTTTGAAATGCAGGGCATTCGCACGATGCACTGCACGATTTGGACGCAAGGTGTCCGCGAGATAGTTTCCGCCGGGAATGCTGAAGTGAAGTTCATTGTCAGCGACCATCCTGTGACGGTTTACAACTATGCTCGCTCGCCAGACACCTCCGTGTGCGCCTACCCACAAGACCCGGGAATTGCGCTGAAAGCCTCGCAGACGATTTTCCCTCTTAATCGCGACCTATGCCTCATCTTCACCAATCTCGAATACGCACAAGATCCGTCAACCAGTCCACTCGAAAAGCGAACCTTCGCCCGAAACTATCGACCGTCGATGGTTCGCACAGACTCCTTCATTCGTACGCGAAAATTGAACAGTCAGGAGGTGATGCGCATCAATCGAATTCTCAAGGCGCGAGCCCGCCGCTATATCGCGGCTGGACAGAAAGAATGGCTGTACCCCGAGAATTCTATTGTCGAACCATGGGAGGCGCTCAAGGATACTCTGCTGCCGCCGCGGGACGGCCTTTGGCAGTTCGGCGGCGAGATGTTCGCGCGTTTCGAGGATGGTAGCGTCTACTATCAAGATCAGTTTGGCCGTACCGAGAAGGAACGGGACTTCCTGATGAAGCCTGCGCCCGCCACCCCACCAGCGCCAAAAGACCAATGCGGTTGCGGGTCTGGATTTCGCTACAAAGACTGCTGCCTCTCGAAACCGCTGGCACTACGTTCGACTTGGACAGAACTGAGCATCCGGGAGAGAAACCTTACCCTCTTTAACGGCATCGTGGATTTACTCAATCTCGACAATGAAGAAACGGATTGGCTTGAGATCCGCCGCACACTGACCGATGACAAAATCCGAGAGATATACTTCTTGTTTCAGGCGCTTTGGCCGCTGGAAACAGACCTATTCCAAATGCTACCCAAACCCGACGGAACGCCTCGCGCGGTCTTCACCGGTCTCATTCATCCAACAACGATCAAGGACTTCGCGGTTGGCGCTTCTCTATATTTTGGAAGCATCATCATCCAGCATCCGTTTCAGCATGCAGGGACGGTGAGAGACGATTATAGCCCAGTCAAAAATCCAAGCGCGTATCGTCAAGAGTTTCTCAAGGACGTGTTGACATTTTCCGCGCTCATTCCTCTGATCGAGCTCGGATTGGTCAACCTGGTGCCAGATCCTTGCTACTTCGACGCCCACTTGCGCGATCAGATGCTGAATATGGCCAGACTCCGATCAGCTACGTTCGGGATCGACATGCGCAAAGAGACGCGCGCGAGAAAGCTAATGGAGGAAGATAGTAAACGCAGTATCCTGTCATTCCCGGAGGATATTCTGCGACACCAGATCTTAAAAATGTCGCCAAATCTAGGTGAGGACGCTCTAGCTGGGGTTCTCCAGCATATTGCCCATATACGTGAGAATGACCCATTAGCAGTGTTGCAGAATGAGCCGCCGGAAGTTGGAAGAAAGATTGGTCTTCTTAACTCTATGAGGCTTACCCCGAACTTTGAGATGGCAATCTATCTGGCACAGGCGACCGGATCTTGCATCGTGACCGACAGTCCCTATCGTTGGGCGGAACTCGGTCAGGCGACGGCTCGTAAACGAGTTCAGTCAGGCGTACAGCTTTCCGATCTGGTGTCCCGAATCCAGTCGTCAACGTTTGCGTTTCCTCAAAATGTTGTCGATGTGGCGACCCTATCGTCCAATAAGACTCTTGCTCACTATCAATCCCTAATGACGGACGTTTTCAGCTATCTCTCAAGGTCGGCCAAATGTGAACGCAAGCCGAATAGGGAAGCGAACCTAGCTGCGCGATTTACACGATTTCATGCGCCGGTGCAGGACGAGATAAACAGAGCGGGCGTACCCACGCACCTCGTCAAGATATCCTGTGTCTTCCCGTCTGGAGGAATCCAACATAACAACGTCAATCGGCTTCTGCTCATGTCTAGTTCGGAGAAGCATTTGCCCAACGTTCCGATGGCATTCTTGCTTCAGCAAGCAAGGGCGGATTAGCCGTAGCCGCCAATCCGCCACTCTCTGCAATTCGGTCGGCGGGTTACGCTTTCGCTAACCCGCTCTACTCGTCGCCTGCTTGTGGAGGTACAATGCCTCCCGCAAATCTCACGCTGCCTTCGCGGTCTTGTCTTCTGCCGGCGCCGTTTCCATCGCGCGCATGTAGAGATCGAGCAAGGTCTCGCGCTCGTCGCGCTCGTCCTGGTCCTGCTTGCGCAGCTTGATGATCTCCTTGAGGATCTTCACGTCAAAACCTTCGCCCTTCGCCTCCGAGAAGACTTCCTTCTTCTGCTCGCTCAGTTCCTGCATCTCTGCGTCAAGGTTCTCGATCCGCTCGACGAAGGAACGAATTTTTCCGCCGGGAATGGTGATGTCGGACATGGTGCCTCTTTGCTTGATGAGGCCGCGAAAATGAGAGCAAAGAGATGACCAATGTCTTAAGCTTGGCGGCCGCAGTCACGGCGAAACTGCGAACAGGAAATCTCCTTGGCGCGCGTTGGGCGAATAGCTCCGCGCAATGACGCGAGAGTGAGCACCTGGCACAGGAGACATCGCGCCGCGGTGGGCGCTTCCATGATTTCGGAATAATAGAAAGATATCACCGATTTGCCCGACACGTCAAGTCGCTGTTCCGAGTCCCGGCCGCAACCTACTTTGCATGGGGTTGTTTTCGGTATTTTGGGACGCGTCGCTTTGCTTCGTCGCTTCAGCGCCAAAATGGTCGCGAGCTCCTCGCAATGACAACGAAGAGAGCACTTGACGCATACCTCGGTCGCATCAGGTGGATTGACCGGCATGGGTACAGTATCCATATGGGACGAACGAACCGGCCGAACCTGCCGCTTCGGATCAGCCTGGACACGGCCGGCGATCGCAGGCCTCGTCCTTCATAGTCTTCCCTCCCGGAGCTCCCGTGCCCGCACTCTCCATTCTCGACCTCGTTCGCGTCACCCAGGAGACCGATGCGCGCGGTGCGCTCTACAATGCGCGCGATGTTGCGGTTCATGCCGAAGCCCTGGGCTATCGCCGCATCTGGGTGGCGGAGCATCACAACATGGCGGGCATTGCCAGTGCTGCGACGTCGGTGGTGATCGGCCATATCGCGGCGGGAACGACAACCATCCGCGTCGGTGCCGGCGGCATCATGCTGCCGAACCACGCGCCTTACGTGATTGCCGAGCAGTTCGGCACGCTGGCGCGCCTGTTTCCTGGTCGTATCGATCTTGGGCTGGGGCGCGCGCCGGGCACGGATCAGCTCACGCTGCGCACTCTGCGCCGCACGCCCGAGGCGGCGGAGAATTTTCCGCAGGACGTGCTCGAGGTGCAGGCCTTCCTGGCGGAAGCCGGTCCCAACCAGCGCATCCAGGCGGTGCCGGCCGCAGGCACCAACGTGCCGCTGTGGATTCTCGGGAGCAGCAATTTCGGCGCGATGCTCGCCGCCGAGCTCGGGCTTCCCTACGCCTTCGCCTCGCATTTCGCACCGGAGATGCTGCTTCCGGCGCTTCAGATCTACCGCACCCGCTTCAAACCATCCGAGCAGCTCGACCGCCCCTACACCATGGTCGGCGTCAACGTCATCGCCGCCGACACCGACACCGAGGCGCGCCGGCTGGCGACGACGCAGCAGATGTCGTTCACCAACATCTTCCGCGGCGCGCGTGGCCTCAGCCAGCCGCCGATCGACGACATCGAGACCTACTGGTCGCCGGCAGAAAAACTCCAGGCGATGCGGATGCTGGAACGCTCCATCATCGGCTCGCCCGACACGGTTCGCGCCGGCATCGATGCGCTGGTCGCGGAGACCGGCGCCGACGAGCTGATGATCGTGTCCGACGTCTACGATCACGCCAAGCGGCTGCGATCCTTCGAGCTGATCGCCAAGGCCGGCGGGATTGCTGGCTAGCGATTTTCCCAGCTACGCTTGACGTTCGAAAATTTCATTCCCCGACATCAAGATCACGTCGCCATCGAGGATCGCCTTCGCAACCTCAAAGAAGCGCGCCACGGCTTGCGAATTGTTGTGCCGGTCCATGGCCGCCTGATCCAGGTATCGCTCATAGGTCGCGAACACACAGGGATCAGAGCCATCTTGCGACACGTAGTAGCCGACGGTGGACGGCTCATTGGCCCGCACATGATCGGCGACATCAAGCAAGGCTTGCCGCATGGTGGCTTCGTGCCCTCGCTTGGCCCTGATGATCGCTGATATCGTCAACATGCTGCTGCTCCTGCCCGACCCATTCGTTCACACCCCGCTCAGCGCCTGGGCGATATCCGCCACCAGATCCGACGGATGCTCGATCCCGATCGAGAGGCGGATCGTGGAATCAAGCACGCCGATCTTCTTCCTGATATCGGCGGGCACGCCGGAATGCGTCATCGTGGCCGGCAGGCTCGCGAGTGACTCGGTGCCGCCCAGGCTCACCGCGAGCTTGAAGATTTGCAGTGAGTTAAGGAATTTCTCCGCCGCGGCCTGGCCGCCGACGATGTCGAAGGAGAACGTCGAGCCGGCGCCGGAGCATTGACTGGCGAATACCCGGCCCGCGGATGATGCCGCGTCGTGGTGACCGAGATAATGCACCTTCGCCACCCTCGGATGGTCGCGCAGATAGTCGGCCACGACCGCGGCATTGCGGTCGGCCTTCTCCATCCGCAGGCCCAGCGTTTCCAGCGAACGGCTGATCATCCAGCAGGTGTGCGGATCGAGCTGCGTGCCAATCGCGCCGCGCAGCGCTTTGACGTCCTTCATGAGCTTCTTCGAGCCGAGCGCCGCGCCCGCGATCAGGTCGGAATGGCCGCCGACATATTTCGTCAACGAGTACAGCGACAGATCGGCGCCGTGCTCGATCGGCCGCTGGAACACCGGCCCGAGCAGCGTGTTGTCGCAGGCGATCACGGGCGTATGCCCCTGCGTCTTGCCGATCATGTCGGCGATGCGCCTGGTGAGCGCGATATCGACCAGCCCGTTGGTCGGATTGGCCGGCGTCTCGATGAAGATCATCGACGCCCTGCCCTTGCGCATCGCCTCCTCCGCCGCCGCGCGCATGGTCGCCTCGTCGATGCCGTCGGCAAAGCCCACGGCTTCAATCGAGAGCCCGGCGAGCGTCTTCGCAAACAGCGTCTCCGTGCCACCATAGAGCGGCTGCGAATGCAGGATCACGTCGCCAGGCCGCGCGAAGGCGAGCACGGTGGTGGAGATCGCCGACATGCCCGACGAGAACAGCGCGCAGCTCTCGGTGCGCTCATAGATCGCGAGCCGGTCCTCGACGATCTCGCTGTTCGGATGATTGAAGCGCGAATAGACCAGCCCCGCTCCCATCCCTTCCGGCGGCTCGCGGCGCCCTGCGACAAAGTCGAAGAAGTCCTTGCCGTCCTCGGCGGTTCTGAACACGAAGGTCGAGGTCAGGAATACCGGCGGCTTGACGGCGCCTTCCGACAGTTGCGGATCGTAGCCGTAATTCAGCATCTGGGTTTCCGGATGCAGCACGTGATTGCCGATGTGGGTTTTCGACGGAAACGGTTTCACCACGGCCTGTCTCCTTGTCCTTGAGGGAGCGTCGAGCTGGCGGCGACTCCCGGAATCCCTGGCCCGAACACTAGCCCGGTCCGGCCGCGCGGGATACGCTCGAACGGGATTTGCTGATGTCGCGGGGTCAACTCAATGAGACTGTGCTCGCACCGACTCGTGCTGCGCGCGTGGCAGGAACCCGACAAGGCTCGCTTTGCGGGGATGTGCGCGGACCCCGCCGTGATGCAATATCTGCGTCCGCTCCCGACACGAGCATC
This sequence comes from Bradyrhizobium sp. ORS 86, assembly GCF_045571475.1. Classification (NCBI taxonomy): domain Bacteria; kingdom Pseudomonadati; phylum Pseudomonadota; class Alphaproteobacteria; order Hyphomicrobiales; family Nitrobacteraceae; genus Bradyrhizobium; species Bradyrhizobium sp. ORS 86. The sequence continues at coordinate 4,340,936 of NZ_CP120699.1, forward strand.
CAGCGACGCCTGGATCGACTATCAGCTCGAGCATCAGTCTTCGCACGGGTTCTGCATGTGGGCTGTCGAGTTGCGCTCGTCGGGCGCCTTCGTCGGTGCAGCCGGGCTCATGGTGGTCAATTTCTCGGCGCACTTCACGCCCGCTGTGGAAGTCGGTTGGCGCCTGGCACGCGCCTTCTGGGGACAGGGGTTTGCCACGGAGGCGGGTCGCGCGGCGCTCGACTATGGCTTTCGGGAGTTGGACCTTCGCGAAATCGTCGCGCATGCAAGCATCCACAATGCGCGGTCGCACCGCGTCATGGCTCGGCTCGGCATGTCGCACAACGACGCCGACGATTTCGATCATCCTCGGCTTGAAGAGGCAGATCCGCTCCGCCGGCAAACGCTCCATCGCGCACTACGAAGCGACTGGCTGGCCTAGCGCGGGCGCCTGCTTATCCCCGGATCTGGCTCCGCCCTTGCCCCACAGGCGAAATCCGCCTTCGAACGCGTTGGCATTGGCGCCGAATCGCACTTTTCGCGGCAGATTGTCGATCTTGTCGGCATTGCCGCCGCCGAGCACGACGTAGTCAGGCTGGAGCGCGGCAAACAGTCGCTCCAGCACGTCGTCGACCGCCTTGCGCCATTTCTTCTTGCCGCGGCGTTTCAGGCCGGCGGCGCCGACATAGTCCTCGAACGTTTTGCCCTTGCGGTACGGCATATGACCGATCTCCATCGGCTCCGGAATGCCGTCGACGATCATCGCGGAGCCGAGGCCGGTGCCCAGGCCAAGGAACAGCATGCGGCCACCGCGGTAGCTGCCGATCGCCTGCATCAGCGCATCGTTGACGACCTTGGTCGGGCGGCCGAATGCCTTGCGGAAGTTGAAGCCGGCCCACCCGCGCCCGAGATTGTGCGGCTCCGCCAGCGGCCGGTTGTGGACCACAGGTCCGGGATATCCGATCGCGATGACGTCATAGGACCAGTCCTTGGTCAGCGCCTTGACCTGGCGCACCATCGCCTTTGCTGACAGATCGGGACCCGACGCGAACTCGCGCTTGACGCGCTCCTTGTCTGTCATGACCTTGACATGCGAACCACCGACGTCGATCGCCAGCACCGTCGGCCGCGATCTCCGCCTTGCGCTCCGCTTTGCGGTTGCCTTCGCCATGAATGAATTAACGCCTCGTGGGGAAGCACGTCGGACGTGCTCCCCCACGACGGCAAACAGAGCGCCGATGTTCGATCAAGTCCGTATCACGTCATTCGGCGCTGTGAAGCTGCTGGTGCCGGCTACCAACCGCGGTCCACGTTGCGGATCTCGCCGGTCCGCGAATCGACGTCGACCTTCATCCAGCGGCCGAGACGGTCGCGGCCTTCAATCTCCCATTCGTCGCCGAGGAACTCGGTATCTGACACCGTTGTGATGCCGACACCGGTTGCGACGTCAAGCGCGGCCTCCATCGACATCTGGTCACCGGAATCAAAGGCCATCGCAGGCGTCGCTGCGCCAAGCGCCAGAGCTGCGACAATGGGAAGGATGATTTTTCGCATGGCTCCTCTCTCCTCTCGAACGGTTGCGCTGCATAAAACGAGTGGCGATGCGATCGGTTCCGATCGTGGAGATCACGAAACCACAGGACGTTGCGGTATTCCGGCGACTGCACGGCAGTTCCGCGCGCGATCAACGCCGGCATTTTGTTCCCGATCCGACTCCATTTTGTTCGCAAAGAACGAATCGGAGTCGGCCAAATCGACACGAAGTAAATCCTAACAATACGTTCTCAATGCGCGATGCAGATAGCGTCATTGCGAGGAGCGATAGCGACGAAGCAATCCATGCTTCCGCGGACGCCGCGCGATGGATTGCTTCGCGGAGCCTGTCATCGGGCGCGCGTTGGCGCGACCCGTTGGCTCGCAATGACGGGATAGGAGCTTTGTTCGCGATCCGACTCCATTTTGTTCGCAAAGAACGAATCGGAATCGAGAAAATCGGCGCGAAGCAATTGCTAACAACAGGTTGCTTCGACCTGCATGAGATGCGGACGCAAATGCTGTTTGCCGATCTATTTGCGAGGTGCGGCGGACCAGGCGTCACTCACCCGTGCTCCGATGCCTTCATATCGAAGCTCCGGCCGCAGGGCCCGCATCTTGCCGGCAAGCCGCCGGCTTCCGCTCTCGTCAGCGCGCGCGAGCTGGTTGGCGACCGCGACGTGGTCCTCATCGCTCTTGTGCTGATTGAGCTTTGACTGCCCTTCGATCTCGTCGACGACGAGGTCGATCACCCTGATCGCCGCAAGCATCGTCTCGCGCTTGTTCGGCTCCATCTGCGCGAGGTCCCAGGGCTGCTTCGGCAGCCGTGCCTCGGAGACTGCGAGCAGCTTATCGCCGTGGTCGCGGTTCGCGCTTGCCCCACGCAGATGTGCGACGCCGGACAGATGCACCGCTTCGTAGAGCCAGGTTGAAACGTTGTCGCGTGAGGCGTACCAGTCGTTCGAGACATAGGCATCGTCGCCGGCGACGATCAGGAGAAAGCGCCGCTTGCCGTCGGCGAGTTCGACCAGTGGGTTCTTTGCCGTGAGATGGATCTGCGCGATCGCGCGGCCGTCGCGCTGCGCGATCACGAAGGGCACATGCGAGCCGCGCGGGCCGCGCTCGTCGGCGGCAACGATGACGCCGAAGCCGCGTTCGGCTGCGAATCTGAGCGCGCGCTGCTCCTCGATGCGGAATTGGGGACGCAGGATATGCATGAGGTGAGCTCGGGGCTGGCGGATGATCGGTGTCCGCAAGGCTAGTCTATTCTGACCGAAGGGTCACGGTTCGCGCTCACCGCGGGGGCGATGATCCGCGCCGTGCGCAAGTCAAAATACAAAGCCGGAGTGTTCTTCGGTCTCACCTGTGGTCCTACCTCCCGCTTTTTTATTGCGCGGGACCCATGGGTGTGAAACCTGTCGCGAGAATGCGGACTCGCATCCCCAGATATCACGGGTTACGCTGTCGCCATGCCAAGCACAGGGATGCCAGCATGAACGGCAACCGCTATTACGGCGTTCGCGTCGAGGGCGCCAAATACGGCGTGGGATTCGGCTCGGCGCTGGCGATCGCAATCTCCTACACCAACAACCACTCGATCCTGTGGGCGATCATCCACGGTATCCTGGGCTGGCTCTACGTCATCTATGTGGCCCTGTTCAAGTGAACCGACCTGAACGACAAAAAGCCTGCGACGAGGTCGCAGGCTTCTTGCAAATTGGGGTGAGACACGCATCCGCGGTCCCGGGCGCGGTGACCACGCGGCCAGCGCAGCGCGCGACGCTCAAGCCGCGATTGCGATGCCGGTCAGCGGACCGTGCGACCGACGGTTTCGCTCGGGCCGGCCGCGGCCCTGATATGCAGTCGCGGCGTCAGAACGCTGCGCTGATGCGGCGTGAGCGAATTCGCCACAGTCGGCTGCTCCTGGACATCCGCGGCTCCCAGCACCTGGAGTTGGACGGAAGAGATCGGCAGGCCCGCCTTTTCATAAGTCGGCAGTTCCGCCGCGGAGGCGGCGGTGGCGGCCGTCATTGCGATCATGGCGGCCAGTGCAGTGGACAGCGACAGTTTCTTGTTTTTCATAGCAGTTCTCCTGGTGGGATCGAAATACGGAGCTAGTCAACTTTTGCTGCATTGCAATAGCATGATTCTGCATCGCACAATGATGTGATTGACCGCATGACCGTGATCTCCATCCAGTCACAGGTCGCCTGGGGCCATGTCGGCAACAGCGCCGCCGCCTTCCCTATCCAGCTCCACGGCATCGACGTGATTGCCGTGCCGACCACGCTGCTCAGCAACCGGCCGGGCTATCCGACCATCCGCGGCCGGGTGCTCGACGTGCAACTGGTCGCCGATCTGCTGCGCGGGATCGAGGAGCGCGGCGCCATCGACGGCGCGCAGATGATCCTGTCCGGCTATCTCGGGTCGTCCGACATCGGCCAGGAGGTCGCCGACTTCGTCGCGCGCGCCAAGGCCAAGAACCCTGCGCTGCGCTATTGCTGCGATCCCGTCCTCGGCGATCGCGATCGCGGCATGTTCGTCCGCACGGACATTCCGCCCCTGGTGCGCGACGAGCTCTGTCCGCTGGCCGACATCCTCACCCCCAACCATTTCGAGTTCGAGTTTCTATGCGGCGCGAAGGCCGGCACCATCGACGACGTGGTCGCGCAGGCCCGCAAGCTCATCGCCCGCGGCCCGTCGACCGTCGTCATCACCAGCGCCGAGCTGGCCGACACGCCCGCCGGCGAGATCGAGACGCTCGCGATCGAGCGTAGCGACGCCTGGCGGGTGCGCACGCCGCGCCTGCCGATCAGCCCGTCCGGGACGGGTGACCTGTTCGCCGCGCTTCTCGCATCGGCGCGCGTACGCGGGCTGGCGACGCCTGATGCGCTCAGTCACGCCGCATCCGCGATCTACGGCGTGCTGGAGCGCACGGCGCTCCGGAGGACCGAGGAAATGCGCATCGTCGAAAGCGCCGAGCTGATACGTCACCCGCCGCGCCGCTTCGGGGCCGTTGCGATCGCGGCACATCCGCATCCGGGACGCGCCTCATGATCGACATCACCACCCTGCTCACCTACATGGCCGTCGTGCTCGGCCTGTTCCTTATTCCCGGCCCGGCCGTGCTGCTCGTGCTGGCCCGCTCGGTCACCGGGGGCCCGCGCGTCGGCGTCGCGACGGGGCTTGGCATCGCGCTCGGCGATCTCGTCCATACCGCGATGGCGACGTTTGGCCTGTCCGCTGTGCTGATGACGTCGGCGCTTGCGTTCTCGGTCGTGAAATATGCCGGCGCGATCTACCTGATCGTGCTCGGCATCCGCGCCCTGTTCGAGAGAAACGACGAGCTGCATCTGCCGCGCGCGCAGCCGGTCGATGGGCGCCGTGCGTTCCGGCAGGCGATCGGGGCGGAGATGCTCAATCCAAAGACCGCGCTGTTCTTCCTCGCCTTCCTGCCGCAGTTCGTCCATCCCGAGCACGGCTCCGCCGTCGCACAGTTCGCGGTGCTCGGCCTGGTGTTCGTCGCAATGAGCGCGGTCTACACCTCGCTGCTCGCGCTCGCCGCCGGCCAGATCAGTCCGTGGATCAGGCGGCATCGCAGCATCGGGCGCTGGCAGGGCCGCGTGGTCGGCACCATCTACATCGCGCTCGGCGTCCGCCTCGCCTTTCAGGAACGATGATGTCCCCGCTCAAGCCACCAGCCAGTTACGACGATTTCGCCCGCCTCGATATCCGCATCGGCAAGGTCGTCGAGGTGCAACCCTTTCCGCGGGCGCGCAATCCGTCCTACAAGGTCGGCGTCGATGTCGGCGCCGAGCGAATCATGTGGTCGAGCGCGCAGATCACCAATTATGAGCCCGCGGCACTGGTCGGCTCGCTCGTCGTCTGCGTCTGCAATTTCGCTCCAAAGAACATCGCGGGCTTCACTTCGGAGCTGCTGATCCTCGGCGCCAAGGACGCCGCGGGCCAGGTGATCGTGCTCGGCCCGCGCAGCGAGGTCGCGATCGGCGAGCCGATCTTTTGAGATCACGCGATGATCACGGGGCATCACGGGGCGTTGATTCAAATCGTCCGTTTTCCCCGTAGTTCTCCGATGGGGGATCGCCCGGATTCTCGGCGAGCACGCGCCCTGCTATCTCAGCGTGTGAGAACGCTGCCACGGGAATCAGAACATGTCAGCCGTCTTTTTCCACTGCTCCGACGACCAATACGTGTTGCTCGACCGTAATGGCGCCATGATGGACCTTGCGGAAGCGCGCGAGCATGCGGAGCGCATCGTGCGCAGCTACGTCATGACACCGAGTGCGGAAGATTGGCGCAACTGGGTCCTACATGTCACGGACGATCTCGGCGATCAACTGTTCGAGCTGCCGTTCACCGCCGTGCTCGGCGAGCTGCACTGAGGGAGAACGGCGATGCCGCTGCGCCGCTGTCTCGCCGTCCTCGTGACCCGTTGCCAGGAGCTGATCGACAGCGTCTGCCATCCCTATCGTCCCGAACTGCACTACATGCGCGGGCCCGGCCCGAAGTGGCGCGCCCGGCATCACGCCGCGGCGCGCGATTAGTCATGCATCTTCTGCAGAGAAAAGGCCGACGGGCGTTACGCCGCCGGCCTTCTCCTGCAGTTGCCGGCTCCCGGAGTCCGGTTCCACTGCGATTCCACCTAGGCCGAGCCTGCGCCTACTCATTTAATCAAATCTTAACGAGCGCGCGGTGAGCTGGATCACAGTGCATCTTAGGGAACCAGGCGACTCAGTGTTACCCTGTGGTGCATACCGAAACGGGGAACTTCGGCATGCCATACTACACATTTGATCTTGTGGTAGGAGAAGAGTTCCGCAATCAGGGAACCATCATCCTCGAAGACCTCAGCGTTGCCTCTGATCGCGCCGATCAGCTCGCGAGCGAATTGGTGCAGGTCAAGCCAGAGCTGAAGGCACGCGGCTGCGCCGTCCGCGTGACCGACGTCGACCGCCGCGAGCTCTATCGCACGCCGCTCGACCCCGTGCCGCGATGGCGCCGGGCGAGCTAGCGCTCCCGGCTCCAGGTCTGGAGGATGGATGAGCGTCGCAAGCCGCCGCGGCGCTCGGGATTGAGACAAGAATGATCCAGCGGGTGCGTCCGCTGGACCATTTGATTGATGACCGTTCCGGCTGGCCGTCAGCTTTGATGCGGTCCGCGCATCATCTTGATCGCGTCCTCGATATTGCGCCACTCGCGGGCCTCTTCCATCTCGCCCTTGCTTTCACACGTCACGGCATTCTGAGCGGCCTCGGCGATCGCCTGCAAACCGTGTTTCTGGAGCATTTGACGCGCAATGGTGTGGATTTGCGTCTGGGCTATCATAACGCTCTCCTCGATTGTCCTTTGCCGGAGGGTAGATTTGCATCAGAACCGCCCAACGCGATGTCTGGTTCCAAAGGACCGGGCCGAGCGCTGCAATCGTCCCGTTCCCAGACAATGGTCCGGCGGGTTGCAGAGCTGTCTTCACGAACCACGGTAGCCATGGCGCAGAACATCTATGACGATCCCGGCTTCTTCGCCGGCTACAGCCAGTTGCCGCGACAGGTGCGCGGGCTTGTCGGCGCGCCGGAATGGCCCGCTATCCGCGCGATGCTACCGGATGTCGCGAACAAGCGCGCTGTCGACCTCGGTTGCGGATTCGGCTGGGCGGCGCGCTGGATGCGTGAGCAAGGTGCATCTGCCGTGCTCGGCCTCGACCTCTCGCACAACATGATCGCGCGCGCGAGAAGCATGACCGACGATCCGGGAATCACTTACGAGATCGCCGACCTCGAGACGCTCGAGTTGCCGCAGGCGTCCTTCGATCTCGCCTATAGCGCCCTCGCCTTCCACTACGTCAAGGATTTCGATCGCCTGGCGCGCACGCTGCATCGTGCGCTGACGCCGAACGGACTTCTGGTCTTTACCATCGAGCATCCGACCTACATGGCGGCCGCCCATCCGCGCTGGTTGCAGGACGACGACGGCCGCAAGACCTGGCCGGTCAACCGCTACTTCATTGAAGGCGAACGCCGGACCGATTGGTACGTCAAGGGCGTGCTGAAATATCATCGCACCATCGGCACGACGCTCACCGCGCTGATCAGCGCCGGCTTCGCTCTACGCCACGTCGAGGAGTTCTGCCCGACGCCGGAGCAGATCGCGGCCATGCCTGAACTTGCTGAAGAGCTTGAGCGTCCGATGATGCTGCTGGCCTCGGCGCAGCGCTAGAGCAATGGCCGACCGGCGCGACGAAGCCGGCGCCGGCCTCACGCGGCCAGCAGCTTGTCGAATTCGTCCGGCGCGTAGGATTTTCCGTCGTTGTCGGTGATCACGACCCGCCATCCCTCGCTTGCCCAGATCCGGGCCTTGGCGACGATCAGCCAGGTGCTTTCCCGTTCAACTCTCACCGTCTCGTTGTCGCGTTCTGCGACCATCTTGTAGGCCAACGTTGAACCCTCTCCTGACGCACGCCGATGTCGGTGTCCAGTTGGCAGCGTCTTGCGGCCGCAATTCGCCGGGAGCGTGACAATTTGGTGAAGGCCGCGCGCGGCACGGATCGAGGCCGCACCGTGGGATCGCGCCTGCGCGATATTTCCTATCAATGTCGTCATCGAGAGGGCGCCGAGCGCTGCGATAACCGGGTCGGCAAGACGTGATGCGCCCAAAAGAAAACGCGGGCAAAAGTCCCGGAGCGCGCGTGCTCAGGTTGACGCTTCCGGCCCGCACATGAGAGCTCACTCCACCACGTCAAGCCTGACGTTCGCCACGCCCTTGCCAACCATGCCGAGCGATTGCGCGGCCGAATAGGACACATCGACGATGCGACCGGGCACATAGGGTCCGCGATCATTGACGCGCACGGTTACCGAGCGGCCGGTCTTCACGTCGGTCACGCGCAGCTTGGTGCCGAACGGCAACGTCGGATGCGCAGCGGTCAATTCAGTCCCGTCGAACTTCTCTCCGCTCGCGGTCGGCTGCGCCTCGCTGTAGAAGCTCGCGAGCCCTCGCGACGCAGCCTTGGTATCGCCAGCCCTGCTGCGCGATGCATAGCGCGCGTGCGTGTGCGTGACCGCAACGCGCGTGCGCGCCGGAGACGCCGCGCTCCGCGTCGGCTCGGTCCGGCTCGCGAGCGCCTGCGATCGTTCGCTGACGACGGTCGATTGTGCGCAGGCCGCAAGCGACGCCGCGCCGATCACGGCAGCGAGCAGACGGAGCGCTTTTCGCGCATGAGCAGATGAAACCGAGAGTGCGGCGCTGAATGCGCCGCGGTTGACGTCGACGTTCGAAATAACAGCCCCGTCGCGTGACATGTTGTATCCCCAACTCGCGCCCCCAGCCCAAGCCGAAAATCCAACATCGGCCTATCACCCGAATCCAATCGGGGCGGAACGGAGGCGAACGTGGCGGGACGAGGCTTGCGCGGAGCGATTTCCGCGTGAGTGTGTTGATCTGGCCACAACCAGTGCTGGTTATTGTCGTCGACATCTCCTGAGACGGTGAGCCGGACCGCGTGCAGCCTCGCGAAGTGACCGATACCGCATCTCAATATCGTTCGCCTCGAAACACCGGCATCAGCAACGCTGCCGCCTCAATTGGGGCGCCCCAAACTCCCCAACCTCTCCACTCTCTTGCCTTGGTTTGGTCAAACCGGACTGGAGTGGTGCGGAGGGCCAAGGGTCGATACAGGACGTAAATTCGCCGGCCGCCCATTTGCGGTTTGACCTTGGACTGACAACGGGGACCGCCAAATGCAATTGACACATTCGAAGGACACAGATCCGCACGACATTTTCGCGATCGAACCTGATTTCACGCCGCGCTCGGCCCCGGCAAGCACGGGATCGCCAGGGCTTCGCGAGCCGCACTTCGGTCCGAGCCCCTCAGCGCCTCCGTCAGTATCGCCAGTTGCTGCGCCGCCTATGACCGGGGTGCCGCCGGTCGCGCCCGCGGCGCCGCCGATGTATCACGCCGCCGGGACATATCACGCCGCGGGAACCGGCGACATCAGGCTCAACCAGGCGCCGTACGATCAGGTGCTGCCGACCAGCAACAAGTGGGCGATCCGCATTTTCTGGTTCCTGTTCGCGATCGCCAGTGCGGCGGGCGCCGCGGCTTGGCAACACTACGGCGATCGCGCCAAGCAGATGGTGGCGGAGTGGGCTCCGCAGGTCGAGATGCTGACGTCGCTGCTTCCGGGCAAGACGGCGCCTGCTGCCGACCAGGCGAGCGCGCCGGCCGCTCAGACTGCGGCTGCCGATCAGCAGGCTGCTCAGGCAGCGCCGGCCGCCTCAGAACCGCAAGCATCTGCCCCGCCGCAACAAGCAGCCGCTCCACAGCAAGACGTTGCAACCGCGGCTTCGGCGCCTTCTCCGTCACCGGCCCCCGCAGCGCCGGCGGCCGCCACCGCTACGCCAGCAGCGCCGGCCGCAGTCGCGGCTGCGCCGGATCAAACGCAGTTGCTGCAGTCGATGGCACACGATCTCTCGTCAATGGGGCAGCAGATCGAGCAGCTCAAGGCGAGCATTGACCAGCTCAAGGCGAGCCAGGATCAATTGTCTCAGCGCCTGGCGGCGCGGACGACCGAGACCAGGGCCACCGATGCGCGGCCTGCACCGCGTCCGCGCGCTGCGGCGCAGCCGCACACGGCGGTCGCACCGCCGCCGGTGCGCCGGCCGACACAGGCGTACGTCCCACCGCCGCCGCCCGCGCCGCTGCCGCCGCCCACCGCACCTTCGTCGCAGACCATGGCGCCGCGCCCAGTGCAGTCGGCGCAGCAGCCCGCCGTCGTCGACGCCGACGACGGTGGTCCGGTGGTTCGGCCACCGATGCCGGTACGCTGAGGCTGACCCGAGTGCGGACAAGCGCCCGCAAAAACGTATGGCGGACGACGTAGCCGTCGCCCGCCATCTTTCCGTAAGCGAGACCGCTGCCCCGCCCGTGGACTGGGAATTAAGCGCTCTGTCCAGGCGGCAGCACGACCACGGTCGCGCCCGGCTTGACCCGCTGATAGAGATCGATCACGTCCGCGTTGGTCATGCGAATGCAGCCGGACGAAATCGCCTGCCCTATATATTCGGGCTGATTGGTGCCGTGGATGCGATAGAGCGTGTCCTTGTTGTCCTGGTAGAGATAGATGCCCCGCGCGCCCAGCGGATTGGCCGGTCCGCCGGGGACGCGAGCCGGGTACGGCCCGAGCCGCGCCTGGATCTCCTTGGTCGGAACCCAGTCGGGCCATTCCGCCATACGGCCGACGGTGGCGACCCCGGAGAAGGCCATCGCCTCCTCACCGACGGCGACGCCGTAACGGATCGCCTTGCCTCCGGGCAGCACGTAATAGAGGTAACGCGCATCGGTATCGACCAGGATCGTGCCCGGTTGCTCGCGACGCGTGTATTGGACGATGTGGCGCTGGAACTGCTCGGGGATACTGGCCCGTGCATAAGGCGGGTGCGCCAGCAACTGCCTGTCACGCGGCGTCATCGCGGCATCGGATACGGGTGCGAGCGTCGCCTGCATGCAACCGCCGAGCGCAAACGACCCCGCCAGCACTACAACAAGCCCCAACTTCGACACGATCATTCTCCCCTGCGACAACTTGCGCCACCTGTGGCCGAAATCGTGCTCAAATCGTGGCAAGGCTGCCCGGAACACATCCGTTTGATCTGTTCTTTCCGCGAGTGTGTCCCAGCGGTTGCAGTGAGTTCCCGCGGACGCTAGCCTTGCGAAAAATCGGGAGGATTTGATGCGATATGCACTGATGTTCGCGGGCCTGGTTATGGCTGCAACGCCGGCCCACGCCGCCGACCCGCACGAGGCCTATGTCACAATGGTGCTGCAGGCCTTTGCCGCAAAGGTCGAATGCCCCGGCACTGATCTCGTCTATCAGGACCTCGTGCAGAAGGCGCAGGAACTGCACCTGCCTGACGGCACCACTGACCAGGTGCGCAAGGCGATCGCCTATATGCACACCGGCGGCAAGATGGGCGAGAAGCAGTCCGACTCGTTGATGCGAGAGGTCGCGATTGCAACGCAAACCACCGATCTCGACCAACGCCGCCTCGGCATGACGACCTGGTGTCGCGACCAGAAGTCACGGCTGGCGGGCTACATCAGGACCAAGGAGTAGGCGCTGAACCTCACTCCAGCTCGGGCGGCGCAAACCAGTTGGTGAGCGACAAGCCTCCGTCGACCACAATCGACGCGCCGGTGACGTAGCCGGACAGCCTGTTCGACAACACCGCCAGCGCCATCGGCGCGAGATCCTCCGCAGCGCCAAGCCGCCCAAGCGGGATATGTCGCGCAAGCGCAGGATCCGCGACGAAGCCGCCGGCTGCGATCGCACCGGGTACAAGCGCGTTGACTCGGATGCCATAGCGGCCCCAGCTCTTGGCAAGCTCCTTCACCAGCATGGCCATGCCGGCCTTCGCCGTCGAGTAGTGCGGCAGATTGCGCGGAGTGCCGGCATGCAGCGAGGTAAGCAGCAGGAACGAGCCGGGTGTCTTCGCTGCGATGAGCCTGCGCGCCAGCTCGCGCGACAGGTGAAAGCCGGCATCGAGATTGACCGCGTGCATCTGCCGCCAGGTCTCCTCGTCAACCATCATCGCGTGGTCGGCCTCGCGCCGCGGTGGTGAGGCGCTATGCACGAAGTGCGTTACCTGGCCGACCGCAGCTCGTGCATGCGCCAGCAACGCGTCGCACGCCTCTCGGCGAACGAGGTCGCCGACCCAGGGTATCGCGAGTTCGGGACGCGGCGCATGCTTGATCGCGGCGGCGACCCGGTCCTCGTGCAGATCGGCAAACACGGTGCGCACGCCCTCACCGACCAGCGCCTGCGCGATCGCGCGGCCGATGCCGTTGCCCGCACCCGTCACCAGCGCCACCTCGCGTGCCGGGTCAAATGGTGAACTGAAGAGGCTCATGATCTCCGACCTCCGGAAGTCGCGACGTGGTGCCGTCAGTACGGCGGTGCCTTGTGCGCCCGCTGCACTTTGGCTGCTTCCATCCACCAGGCGAGGTCTTCGGCAAAGCGAGGGAAGGCACGCTCCAGCGCCTTGCCACCTTCACCGATCGGCTTGCCTTCGGCCGACAAGGACTGGCCGATCGGACCGGCCGCGATCGTGCTCGAGACCACCACCATGCCCATCTCGGAGAGCGTGCCATGCCAGGCCGTCGCGGCACGCGCACCAGCGAAACGCCCGGCCGAATAGCTCGCGATCGCGGCCGGACGCCAGAACCATTCCTCGAGGAAATGATCGGTGAGATTCTTCAGCCCGGGCTGGACGCCCCAATTGTACTCGCCGGTGACGAACAGGAAGCCGTCGGCTGCGCGGATCTTCCCGGCGAGCATCTCAAGCGCGGCCGGCGCCTGCCCCTTCGGATATTCCTTGTACATTCGGTCCAGCATCGGCAGCCCGATCGCCTTGGCATCGATCAGCTCTGCATCGTCGCCGCGGGCGCGAAAACCGTCGACGACGAAGTGAGCCAGCCGAATGCCCATGCGGTCGGAGCGATAGGAGCCGTAGAGAACGAGAATGCGATGAGACATGACGGGCCGATCCTACCATCCTGTAGCGAACCCGTCCTGCGCCACCGCGGGCAGACGTTAACAGCCACGGCGGCTCGTTTTCCGGCTGTTAATCAATCCCCGACCGGCTGCCCGACGCGGCCCAAAATTGCCAGATTCGTTTTTTGGATATGGATGCTTCGAGAAGGAGAACCCGACATGCGGATCGCAGGGCTGGTTTTCGCCAGTTCGCTCGCAGCCATCGCTGCTATTGGCGCGCCTGTGCTGGCGAAGAGTTCCGACCGGCAGAAAGCCGACGAAAAAACCACCACGTCCGTGGGCTGCCAGGCCTACCAGCAGGCCGCTGACGGTAGCTGGACGCAGCTTCCCTGTGGCGAGGCCGGCTCGAACGGCACGACACAGCATCGTAGCGCGACCAAGGGCGCGGACGAGGACGAGCACTGACCTCAACGCCGCGCAGGCCGATGGGCCCGCGGCTGACCGGATTCGACTTTCGGCCTATCTCTGACATGGCTGCGATGCGGCTGCGCGCCGGATCGTCAACCCAAGCTTAATGTGCACCCGGTAGGGTTGAGGCCCTCACCTCACTCTCGTCCAGAAGGGCGCACAGCACATGAAAATCGGTACTCTCCTGACGACCGCGATCGTCTCGCTTTCCGCGGTCGGTGGCGGCCTTGCGGCCTATGTCGCCGTAACGAAGTACCAGACGATGGACAAGGTTTCGACCGCGCAGAGCCGGCTCGAAATCGTCCGCGCCGTCGGCGACATCCCGCGCTACATGAACCCGGAGCGCGGCTATTCCACGAACCTGCTGTTCAGCACCGGCGCGATTGACCAGACCCAGCTCGCCGGCCTCGACAAGCTGCGTCATCTGACCGACGGCGCGCTTGCCAAGGTCAATCAGGTGCGCGCCACCCTGCCCGGCTCACTCGACGACGGCGAGACGGTTGCGAGCGCGATCGATGCGCTCAAGGCGAAGTTTGCCGCGCTCCGCGACGCGATCCAGACCGCGATCGCGGGGCCCGTCGACGCCCGCCGTGCCGCCGCCACCAAGATCGTCGCCGACAACTCCGTGTTCAACGCCGGCGTGACCACGCTGCTCGACGAGCAGGTGCGCCGGCTCGCCGGTCTTGATGGCAACGCCTTTCGCCAGGCCAACTACGCCAACGTCGCCTGGACCCTGCGCGACATCGGCGGTCTCGATGCCAGCCTGCACAAGGCGCTGGTCGGCGCGCGCCGCCCCGCCACCGAGCCCGAGAAGATGGAGCTGTTCCGCAGCAGCGGCAGAACCCAGCAGATCCTCACGACGCTGCAGGAGCTGCGCAACAATCCCGCCACGCCCGCAAACGTCATGACCGCGCTCGGCAAGATGCAGACCGACTATATCGAGCGCTTCGGCAAGGCACTGAAGCTTGCCAAGGAGGGCGCGCTGTCCGGCAAATATGAGCAGGATGTCGACAGCTACTACGCGGAGTCGCAAGTCGGCCTCGCCTCCATCGTTGGCGTCCGCGACGCCTTCTATGACAATGCCGAACAAGGCCTTGCCGCTGCGTATTCGTCGGCGCGCCTCAGCTTCGTGGTGGCGCTGATCGGATTGATCGCGGTCGCCGCGATGAGCGCCGGCCTCATCGTCATGGTCCGCCGCCGGATCCTCACCCCGATCGCCGCCCTCACCGGCCGCATGTCAAGCCTCGCTACGGGCGACGTCGCCGCTGAGATTCCGGGCGCCGCCCGCAACGACGAAATCGGCGCGATGGCCGCCGCGGTGCAGGTGTTCAAGGACAACAAGATCGAGGCCGACCGCCTCACCGCCGAAAAGGAAGCCGAGAACGACATCAAGATGCGCCGTGCCCGCGTGCTCGACGATCTCACCCGTGGGTTCGAAATCAAGGTCACGGAACTGGTCGGCGGACTGTCGTCGGCCTCCGGCGTGATGGAGGACACCGCCCGCTCGATGTCCTCGACCGCGGCGACGACCAATCGCCAGGCTGCCGTGGTCGCGGCCGCATCGGAGCAGACCTCGACCAACGTGCAGACGGTGGCGAGCGCGACCGAGGAGCTGACGTCCTCGATCTCGGAGATCGCGCGCCAGGTCGCGACCTCGACCGAGATCGCCGCGCGCGCGGTCGATCATGCCCGCCGGACCGGCGACACCGCCCGCTCGCTCGCCGAGGGCGCGCAGAAGATCGGCGACGTCGTGACGCTGATCCAGAGCATCGCCGCGCAGACCAACCTGCTGGCGCTCAACGCGACCATCGAGGCAGCGCGCGCCGGCGAAGCCGGCCGCGGCTTCGCCGTCGTCGCCTCCGAGGTGAAATCCTTGGCCGGTCAGACCGCCAAGGCAACCACCGAGATCTCCGAACAGATCACTGCGATCCAAACCGCAAGCGACGAGACCGTCACCGCGATCAGGAATGTCGTCGACGTCATCACTGAAATCGACCAGATCGGCACCGCCATTGCCGCCGCGATCGAGGAACAGGGTTCGGCGACCCAGGAGATCGCGCGCAGCGTCCAGGAGGCCGCGCGCGGCACCCAGGAGGTCAACTCCAACATCTCCGGCGTCCAACGCGCCGCCGACGACACCGGTGCCGCGGCCACGCAGGTGCTTGGCGCGGCCGAGCAGCTTTCGACGCAGTCGAAGGATCTGGCCGGCCAGGTCAATCGCTTCCTGTCCGACGTGCGCGCGGCTTAGCCAATGCACGCGCCGCGATGAAGGATCGGCTCTTTCCACGTCATTGCGAGCCACCGGGTCGCGCGAATGCGCGCCCGATGACAGGCTCCACGAAGCAATCCACGCTTCGGCATATGCGGAGCGATGGATTGCTTCCGCTTTCGCCAAGGCTTCGGCGGGCAAGTCGTTGCATTGCTTCTCGCAATGACCGGTTCGAGAGCTCGGCGGCCTCTAGCCGCCGCGCAGCCCGAGCACGCGGCGGGCGATCGCCTGGCGATGCACCTCGCTCGGCCCTTCGTACATGCGCATCAGGCGGGCCTTCTGCCAGAGCGCATTGAGCGGCAGCTCCAGCGTCATGCCGAGCGCGCCCAGCGTCTGCATGGCGTGGTCGCAGGCCTCATAGGCCATTTCGGTCGCAAACACCTTGATCATTGAGGCCTCGTGCCGGATGTCCTCGCCGCGATCGGTCTTGTCGGCGGCGTCGCGCACCATCAGGCGGCAGGCATGCATGCGCGTTGAGATGTCGGCGATCCACCACTGGATCGCCTGGCGCTCGGCGAGCTTGACGCCGAACGTCTCGCGCTGCTTGGCGTGCTCGCACAGCATCTCGAGCGCGCGCCTGGTGATGCCGATGCAGGTCGATCCCATCTCGAGCCGCCGCGTGCGCAGGCGTAGCTGCATCGGGGCGTAGCCCTTACCGACCTCGCCGAGCACGGAGTCCTTCGGGATACGACAGTTGTCGAACACGAGCTCGTAGGTCGAGCCGCCGCCGAGCATCGGGATATCGCGCTCGATGATGAAGCCCGGCGTCCCCTTCTCGACGATGAACGAGGTGATGCCACCCTGCCGCTGATCGCTGCCGACGCGTGCCATCACGATGATGAAGTCGGCGACGCGTGCGTTGCTGATCCAGATCTTGCGGCCGTTGATCACCCACTCGTCACCCTCGAGCACCGCGCGTGTCTTCATGCCTGCGGGATCGCCGCCGGCACCGGGCTCGGAGATCGCGATCGCCGAGCTCATCCGGCCCTCGATGTAAGGCTGCATGTATTTCTTCTTCTGTGCGTCGGTGCCGACCGCCTGCAGCATGCGCAGGTTCGGCGTATCCGGCGGCAACCCGAACGGCACGCAGCTACGGCCGAGCTCCTCGTTCACCGCCGCCATCGTCCGCGTTGGCAAATCGTGGCCGCCGAGATCCTCGGGCGCGTCGAGGCCCCACAATCCGAGCTCCTTCGACACGTCGCGCAGCCGCTTGCGCTGCTCTGCCGTCAGTTCGGGGTGATCGCTGCCGGGCAGCCGCGATCTCAGATATTGCGGCTCGAGCGG
This sequence comes from Bradyrhizobium sp. ORS 86, assembly GCF_045571475.1. Taxonomy (NCBI): domain Bacteria; kingdom Pseudomonadati; phylum Pseudomonadota; class Alphaproteobacteria; order Hyphomicrobiales; family Nitrobacteraceae; genus Bradyrhizobium; species Bradyrhizobium sp. ORS 86. The sequence goes on from NZ_CP120699.1 coordinate 4,357,978, forward strand.
GATGAGTTCGCGATCGACGAATTTCGCGACCGTCTCGCGGATCATGGCTGTCTGTTCATCGTCGCTCATCTGATGTCCTCGCCTGCGTTGTTGTGTTTCAGGACACCAGTAGCGCATTTCGGAGCGACGCAAACAGCGGAAAATGCGAGTCAGCCGCGACGCAGGCAGCGGGTTTCACGATACGGAATTCAATATCCCGCGGCGTGGTCAACGATCGCGCAATTGCGCCGGCCGCGCATCGAGCAAATGAGAGTGAAGCACAAGCTTGTTCGTCAACGCGAGGAGTGAACCGACCGGCCTGTCATATCGACTGCGGGCCACGCTCAGTCGGCAAAGCCGACGTAGTGGACGAAGCTGCTGTTGGCCTCACGATCGGATCGCACTGCGTTGGCGGCAAAGCCGTCATCGGGATAGCCCATCGCGACGCAGGTCATGATCACCTGGTCCTCCGGGATGTTGGCGACCTCCCGCACGATGTCGGAGCGCATGATGCCCTGGCCGTTGATCACGCTGCCGAGCCCGCGGTCCCAGGCCGCCAGCACGATGCCGTAGCAGAGCGCGCCGAGATCGAAATGGCAGACCGCGCCGGGATCCAGGATCCGGTCATAGGTCAGCACCAGCGAGACCGGTGCGTCGAACTGGCGGAAGCCGCGCAGCACCCAATCCTGCCGCATCGGCTTGTCGTCGCGGGCGATCCCCATCGCGCCGAACAGCTTCTTGGCGATATCGACCTGCCGATGGCGGTGGACGCCCTGGTACTCGCCATGGCTGACGATATCGCGCTTCGGCTTCGCACCGGCGCTCATCTCCTCCATGTTGCGGCGCCGAACTTCCTCCAGGGGAGCCCCGGTGAGGACATGGACGTGCCAGGGCTGAGTGTTCATCGAGGACGGCGCGCGCTTGGCCACCTCGATGATCTCCTCAACAGTCGCCCGAGAGACCGGCTGCTTCTTGAATCCGCGCACGCTTTTGCGTGTCTGTACCAGCGTCTCGAACTCCATTCCGCGCTTCCTCCATTCTTGTTCCCGCCGAAGGCGAGAATTTTCTGCCGGCGGTTAGGTATTTTATCGTCAAAATCGGTTGGGGGAACTTGATCGGCCCAAGATTCCGATATCCAATCCGGCCACTGGTACGGTTTAGGGAGAAACCCAGATGAAGCGGATTTTCTTGGCTGCCCTGATTGCGACCTTCGCCGCCGGCGCGGCGTTTGCGCAGGACGCCTCCTGCGAAACCAAGGCGGTCGGCAAGGACGGCAAGCCGCTGGCCGGCGCGGCAAAAACATCCTTCATGAAAAAGTGCACGCATGACGCCTGCGAGACGAAGGCGGTCGGTTCGGACGGCAAGAAGCTCGCCGGCGCGGCCAAGAACTCGTTCATGAAGAAGTGCGAAAGCGGCGCCTGAGCCCTTCGTCCGCCTGCCCTCCGGTATCGTCGCTTGACACCACCTTCGGGCCGCGCTCCCCGCGGCCCGGGGAACGAAAGTCGGTGGCCATCATCTTGCAGATGGCTTCGCCCTCAAATGCGCAAGTCAGAACGAAACGCCGACACGCAGCCCCTTGCTCCAGACACGCCGGCAACGTTTCCTGATATTGCCATGAACCATCTCGAAACGCTCTGGCAATGGCAGCGCACGCGGCAACTCGATACACGCGCCGCCAGCCGAATAGTCCACCAGCCTGCACTCGATCAGCGGCGCCTTCGGTTCAAGCAAAAGCTTGACCGAATTGGGCACGCGACCTGTCGGACGAACACGCGCAAACCGCCGGGGATGCATCACCGTTGCCTCTGCTAGATCGAGCAAGAGTCCTCGGCGGCCGTTAAGAATCCGTTCCGATGCATGGTTACGGAGCAGATCGAAGTGCGAAAATGCAAGGCCCGGACGGGTCTACTCGCGCTTGAAACGGTATTCGAAACGCTCGCCGTCTGCCTTGATCAAGCCGACCGTTGGCGCTGGGAAATGGATCGGCAGGATCAGCGTGTCAGTCTCGGCCACTGACGCGAAGAATTTCCGCCGCGAGACCGCCGATTGCTTCGGGTCCCAATCGGGCTTCGCCGACCAGTCCGGCTCGCGGCACTGGATCGCGTGGTGCATCAGGTCGCCGGCGACCACGGCGCGCTGTCCTTTCGAGAAGATGTTGACACAGCAATGACAGGGCGAATGGCCTGGTGTCGGCGTCAGCGTGACGGTGTCGTCGAGCGCATAGTCGTCGTCGACCAGGAGCGCCTGCCCGGCCTCGACGATCGGCAAGCAGTTGTCGCGAAACACCGTGCCAGGCGGGTTGGCACCCTTGGCATGTTCGGCCTCCCAGGCCGCATATTCGCGCTTGTGGAAGATGTACTTTGCGTTGGGGAAGGTCGGCACCCAACGACCGTCGCGCAGGGTCGTGTTCCAGCCGGTGTGGTCGATATGGAGATGGGTGCAGAACACGTAGTCGATCTGCTCGTAGGAGATGCCGAGCGCGAACAGCTCGTTGCGCCAGCGCGCCTTGCCCGGGAAATCGAACGGCGGCGGATGTCCCTTGTCCTCGCCGGTGCAGGTGTCGACCAGAATCGTGTAGCGCGGTGTGCGCACCACGAAGGTCTGGTAGGTGATCATCATCATGCCGCGTGCAGCGTCGAACACCTCGGGCTCCATCGTCCGCAGATGATGCTTGAACACGGCATCGTCATAGGCCGGGAAGAAATCCTGCGGCCGCCGCCAGGGTCCCTCGCGCTCGATCACCGCATCGATCGTGATGTCGCCGATTCTGATCTGTCTCATGGCCGTTCCGCTCCCGCTCTTTTTGCGAAGCGTAGCTGTTGGCAACGAGCCTCACAAGCCATCGTGCTGGTGCAACTACCCACCCGCGTGATTGGGGCGGCAGCGGAGCGGTGGACAAGGGAGATTTCGGCGAACGGGGAGAGTGACCCGGATTTCGCTTCGCTGCATCCGGGCTACAGGATCATGCTGCGACTAGCTCCGCAGCCCCGGTGCTTCCTGGCCGGTGCGCGCGACGTATTCGGTGTAGCCGCCGCCATATTGGTGGATGCCGTCCGGCGTCAGCTCCAGCACGCGGTTCGACAGCGCGGCGAGGAAGTGCCGGTCGTGGGAGACGAACAGCATCGTGCCCTCGAACTCGCTGAGCGCGTTGATCAGCATCTCCTTGGTGGCGAGATCGAGATGGTTGGTCGGCTCGTCCAGCACCAGAAAGTTCGGCGGGTCGAACAGCATCTTGGCCATCACGAGCCGCGCCTTCTCGCCGCCCGAGAGCACCCGGCACTTCTTCTCCACATCGTCGCCGGAAAAGCCGAAGCACCCGGCGAGCGCGCGCAAAGACCCCTGCCCGGCCTGCGGAAAGGCGTCCTCCAGCGACTGGAACACGGTGCGCTCGCCGTCGAGCAGATCCATCGCGTGCTGAGCGAAATAGCCCATCTTGACGCTGCCGCCGATCGTCACCGCGCCGTCATCGGGCTCGGTCGTACCCGCCACCAGCTTGAGCAGCGTCGACTTGCCGGCGCCGTTGACGCCCATCACGCACCAGCGCTCCTTGCGCCGGATCATGAAGTCGAGCCCGTCATAGATGCGCTTGCTGCCATAGCCCTTGTGAACGCTCTTCAGGCTCGCGACATCCTCGCCGGAGCGCGGCGCGGGCTGGAATTCGAACGCCACGGTCTGCCGCCGTCGCGGCGGCTCGACGCGCTCGATCTTGTCGAGCTTCTTCACCCGGCTCTGCACCTGAGCTGCATGCGACGCACGGGCCTTGAAGCGCTCGATGAACTTGATCTCCTTGGCGAGCATCGCCTGCTGCCGCTCGAACTGCGCCTGCTGCTGCTTGTCGGCGAGCGCGCGCTGCTGCTCGTAGAACTCGTAATTGCCGGAATAGGTCGTGAGCTGGCCGCCGTCGATCTCGACCACCTTGTTGATGATGCGGTTGATGAACTCGCGGTCGTGCGAGGTCATCAGCAGCGCGCCCTCGTAGCCCTTCAGGAACTGCTCGAGCCAGATCAGGCTTTCGAGATCGAGATGGTTGCTCGGCTCGTCGAGCAGCATCACGTCCGGCCGCATCAAGAGGATGCGCGCCAGCGCCACCCGCATCTTCCAGCCGCCGGAAAGCTTGCCGACGTCGCCGTCCATCATCTCCTGGCTGAAGCCCAGGCCCGCCAGCGCCTCGCGCGCCCGGCCGTCGAGCGCATAGCCGTCGAGTTCCTCGAACCGGTGCTGCACCTCGCCGTAGCGCGCGATGATGTCGTCCATCTCATCGGCCTTATAGGGATCGGCCATCGCGGCCTCGAGCTCGCGCAGCTCGGCCGCGACCACGCTGACCGGCCCTGCCCCATCCATCACCTCGGCGACCGCGCTGCGGCCGGACATCTCGCCGACATCCTGGCTGAAATAGCCGATCGAAATGCCGCGATCGACCGAGACCTGGCCCTCATCGGGCAGTTCCTGGCCTGAGATCATCCGGAACAGCGTGGTCTTGCCGGCGCCGTTCGGGCCGACAAGCCCGATCTTCTCGCCCTTCTGGAGCGCGGCCGAGGCTTCAATGAACAGGATCTGGTGGCCGACTTGCTTTGAGACGTTATCGAGGCGGATCATGCAAACTTTGGGGGGAAACGGGAGCTTGCGGCCTCATAGTCGATCTGGACGGCGGGTGAAAGGGTATTCCCCGCGTTTAGCGCAATGCCCACACGCATAGCGGTCATTTGCCAATCAGGCGAGACCGGGAATACTGCAGCGATCAGTGTTTTGGGGCATTACATGCAAGCCTGGTTTCTCTATCTGCTCGCACTCTGCGCGGGCATCAGCGTGTCGGTTCAGCAGGTCCTCAACGGCAATCTGCGTTCCGCCTTGAACTCGCCCGCCTGGGCCGGGCTCGTCTCCTATCTCGGCGGTCTGCTGACGATGGTGATCGTGCTGCTGGTGCTGCGCGAGCCGGTGCCGTCACTCAAGCTCGTGACGGCGACGCCATGGTGGGCCTGGAGCGGCGGCTTCCTCGGCGGCGTGTTTATCCTGCTGGTGATCCTGTTGTTGCCTTCGCTCGGAGCGGCGACCTTGCTTGCGCTCGTCGTCGCCGGTCAGATGCTCGCGGGCATCGTGATGGATCATTTCGGCGTCTTCGGACTTCCGCCCCATCCTGTGTCGGTTTCGCGATTGATCGGCATAGCGCTCGTGATCGGCGGCGTCCTTCTGATCAAGGATTGAGACCGCCACCTTCCGCCCTGCGCCAAGGGGCGGGAACGCGACGTCAGTGCCGCTTGAAATACTGCACGTCGCGCTCGTGCTTTTCCGCGGCCGCGCGCGACTTGAAGGTGCCGAGATTGCGGCGCTTGCCGGTCTTCGGATTGACCTTCCGGGAATAGAGCCGGTACTCGCCGGACCGTAGCTTGCGGATCATGACATGCCCTCGCCAGCGTTTTGCTTGACGTCAACGACGATGTCGCGGCGAACGTTCCAAGCCGGCTAGAAACAGAGGTTGGTCACCGCGTTGCCGAGCTTGTCCTTGATCACATAGGGACAGCGGGCGCGCTCCAGCGCCTTCTTCGCATCCTCGTCGCCGAGCGCGGCGGCACGCTCGTAATACGCCTTCGCCGCATCCGTATCCTTCGGTCCGCCGCGACCGGCTGCGACGAACGCCCCCATCCGCTCCAGCGCGCCCGGGTGGTTCTGCGCGGCCGCCTTTTCGAACAATGCCCGCGCGGCGATGTCGTCCTGCGCGCCGCCCTTGCCGTCCGCCAGCATCATACCGAGCTGATACTGCGCCTCGGCGTTGGTCTCCGCAGACCTGGCGAGCAGTTCGCGCGCCCGCGCCGGATCGGAAGCCGCGTTGCCGCCGAGCGCGGCAAGATTGCTGACGCCACGCGCATTGCCGGCCTGCGCTGCGCGCTCGAACAGCTTGCGCGCCTGTGCTTCATCCTTCCCCACGCCTGTGCCGGTGCCGTAGAGTACGCCAAGCTCCACCATCGCCGACGTCGAGCCCTTGTCGGCGGCCTTGCGCCAGGCTGCGGCCGCTTCCGTCGCCTGCCGGTTGGCGGCATGGGCGCGGCCGAGCTCGTACATCGCGCGGCGCGAGGATCTTGCCGCAATCGCGCAATATTTGATCGCGGTCGTAATATCCGACGCCGCGATCTCAGGGACGCCCTTGATGTCGGCCGGCTTGTCGGGATCGGAGGGGTCGGCAGCAACGCGGTCGCAGAGCACGAGATCGGCCGATTGCGCATGGGCAAGCGCCGGCGCCGTCAGGACCACGGCGACGATGATCGCATGGAGTCGTTTGAGCATGCGCGGCAGGTTGCGTCGCCGGGCCGGCAAATTCAAGGCTCGAGCCCGGTCTCGCGCAACACCGGCCAAACCGCCGTGGATGCAAGATGGTGCAGCAAATGATCGGCGGCATCGACCTTCCGCGAAGCCGTCATGCGCCCGGCCGAGAACACCGCCGGCGCTTGTAGGTCCAACGGGAGCGGACCGACAACCTCGATCCCGCCGATCTGCTTCAGCTCGCTGATCTGCTGGATCGCAACGTCGGCCTCGCCGGTGACGAGCTTTTCGGCGATGAAGCCCGCGGGGGAATGATCACCACGCGCGCGTTGATCGCCTCCGTGATGCCGAGCCGCGCGATCAACTGTGCGAGCAGGGCACCGCTGGCGCCGAGCCGCGAATACGCCACGGCCCCGCGCCTCCAACTGGGTCGCGCGCGGCGCGGCTTCGCTTCCGATGTCGGGATGGCATTCCCCACCCTCATCGCGAGGCCGACATAGGCCGCAGCCAACACGCAGCCGCTGTTTAACGTGGATAGCCGCGTGGCGAAATCAGTGTCCACGTGACAACCGCGCAGAAGCGGCGTCACCAAACGCAAAGGTCCGCCAGGGTATCCCCTGGCGGACCGGATTGCGGTATCGGATACTTCCATCCGCTTCCGAGATCGACTTAGGCCGCAGCCTTCGCGCCAGTCGGAACCTCGGAGATGGTCTTGAGGATCTGCGACGCGATCTGGTAGGGGTCGCCCTGGGAGTTCGGACGGCGGTCTTCCAGATAGCCCTTGTAGCCATTGTTGACGAAGGAGTGCGGCACGCGGATCGAGGCGCCGCGATCAGCCACGCCGTAGCTGAACTTGTTCCAGGGTGCGGTCTCGTGCTTGCCGGTCAGACGCTTGTCGTTGTCCGGCCCGTACACGGCGATGTGGTCCATGAGGTTCTTCTCAAAGGCCGCCATCAGCTTCTCGAAATACTCCTTGCCGCCGACTTCGCGCATGTACTTGGTCGAGAAGTTGGCGTGCATGCCCGAGCCGTTCCAGTCGGTGTCGCCGAGCGGCTTGCAGTGGAATTCGATGTCGATGCCGTAGCTCTCGGTGAGGCGCAGCATCAGGTAGCGGGCCATCCACATCTGGTCGGCAGCGGTCTTGGAGCCCTTGCCGAAGATCTGGAATTCCCACTGGCCCTTCGCCACTTCGGCATTGATGCCTTCGTGGTTGATGCCGGCGGCGAGGCAGAGGTTGAGATGCTCCTCGACGATCTTCCGGGCAACGCTGCCGACGTTCTTGTAGCCGACGCCGGTGTAGTACGGGCCCTGCGGCGCCGGATAGCCGGACTCCGGGAAGCCGAGCGGACGGCCGTCCTTGTAGAAGAAATACTCCTGCTCGAAGCCGAACCAGGCGCCATCGTCATCCAGGATGGTGGCGCGCTTGTTGGATGGATGCGGCGTCTTGCCATCGGGCATCATGACTTCGCACATCACCAGCACGCCGTTCTCGCGCGCGCCATCGGGATAGCAGGCGACCGGCTTCAGCACGCAGTCAGAGCTGTGGCCTTCAGCCTGCTGGGTGGACGAGCCGTCGAAGCCCCAGAGCGGGAGCTGTTCGAGGGTGGGAAACGACGCGAATTCCTTGATCTGCGTCTTGCCGCGCAGACTCGGCGTCGGCGTATATCCGTCGAGCCAGATATACTCGAGCTTGTACTTGGTCATTGAGCCTCTCTGTTGATGATGCAAAACCGTGAGGAACCGAAAGCCAGTCGGTCGCTGCACAGCTACCCGGCCACCATCGGCCGGTTCCTGTTAAGCAATTAAAGTGCCAGTCGCTGCACCGCGGCACCTGTCCTTCTTGCGGGTATCCACAGCGCAGATGACATTTTTTTCTGCGACATAGCGGCGCGGCTGCCATGCGCTCCAGACGATCAGAATCCGCTTTTTGGAGCCCATAGCCGCCCGATTCTCCAGCAAATCGGGCCAAGCGCCCCTGCGAGATTAAAGCTGCGGCAGGTTCTGATGACATTTGGCAGCTACCGGGCTGGACCCGGGCGACCCGGTGCTCCGCTTAGGCATTGGTCAGCCGCATCCTGCCTTATCGAGTGCAAACCGGAATGTGCTCATTAATTGAGCAGACCATGATTATTTCTTGGTCATCTTGCGGCCGGCCGGGGCTCGGCCAATATCGAAAAACAGGTAACCACGCGCGAAGGAGTCGGGCGCACCATGGAGGCTCGCGTCCCGATCGAGGAGGTTTGCGATGATGAATTCGGGGTTAAATCAGGGATCTGCCAAGATCTATCAATTCCCGGCCGGTGGTCGCGCGGCTCTCGGTGGACGCCGGTACGGCGAGGTCCGGACATCGCTCGAACGCGCCACACAAGTCGAAACCGCCATGTGCAGCGACAGTTGGTATCACCAGGCGGCGATCGACGACGACAAGCCGGGTCGTGATCACTGATGCCGGCACGACAGAGAGGCGTAACGCCGAAGCATCGACAAGCGTCAGAGCAATAAGAAGGGTCGGAACCAGGCGTTTCGGCCCTTCTTATGCCCGCACCACAACCATGATGAATGCGGATCCCGGCCCCGACCACGCCACGACGAACTGCGCTCGCGGGAATGCAGTCCCGCCAGAAGTCATATTCTCCCCCCGACATGGCGGCTATAGAGCAACGCGGAGACCCATCCGCTGCAAAGGCCTGCCGATGCCACAAACCCACGCCCGTCACCTCAATCTCGCCGGCGCCAGCAATTTTCGCGACCTCGGCGGCTACCGGACACACGACGGGCGGACGGTGCGCTGGCGACAGATCTTTCGCTCCAACCATCTTGCGCATCTGACCGTGCAGGACATCGCCGTGGTGCGCAGCCTTGGCGTGAGAAGCGCGTTCGATTTTCGCGGCGTCGCCGAGCGCGCCGAAGCGCTATGCGGCATGGCCGACATCACTGTGCATTCGCTGCCTGTCGAGCCGACCGTCGTCGCGACCCTGCGCGCGATCGCAGCGAACCGACAACTCTCGAGCGCGGACGCCTTCGAGGTGATGCGGGACTCCTATCGCGGCTATGTGCAGGACAACACGGTGCGCTATCGCGCGCTGTTCGCCCATCTGATCGAGGATCGCGCTCCGCTCGTCATCCACTGTACCGCCGGCAAGGACCGGACCGGCTTTGCCTGCGCACTGATCCTGCACGCGCTCGGCGTGCCGAACGATGTGATCGCAGACGACTATCTCCTGACCAATAAGTTCTACAAACGCGATCCGTCGGCGAGCACCGAGCTTCCCGACGAGGTCAGGCAGGTGCTCGGCACCGTGCAGCAGCCGTTCCTGAATGCAGCGTTCGAGGCGATCGATGCCGACTACGGCAGCCTCGACGGCTATTTCCGCGATGGCCTCGGGCTCGGGGCGGCCGAGCGCAAGGCGCTCGAGGGCCTCTATCTCATGGGCTGAGCGATCGAAGCGCTCAGGCCGCGGCCTCGAGTTCGGCATCGAGATCGGCGATCACGTCCTCGAACGCCGAGATCGCCTGCTGGATCGCCGCGATCTGCATCAGTTCCCAGTTGCTCAGCGGACTCTTGCGATTCTGCAATGCGACCACGAGTTCGCGCCGCTGCTCCTTAAGCTGAACGAGCGGTAAACCGTGATCCGGAAGATTTCCCATAGCTGATCCCCTGCCTTGGTCGGTCTCCGCTTTTACGGACAGGGTTCTGCGATCGACTTACGGAACTGCGGCAAATTTTAGCGAACCGGCCGTCCCCCGTAGTCTTACGTAATCGCCTCCGGCGCCAGCGCCTCATCGATCGCACCGAACAGCGCCTGCGTCACGCAGTTGGTTGCCCATTCGCTGGTGTGAAGATGCTCCGGCGCTCCGTCGTCGAGCTCGGAAAGCGGAATCCCGTCGTCGACCCACCGCTTCATCAGCGCGAAGCGACGGAACAAGTTCACCCGCTTGCTTGTGGTGACGTCGGCAATCATCGGCATGATCGTGTTGGCGAGGGTGAGCGCGCCTGATGTCCCGATGATGGCCTCGGTATATTGTGAATCCATCACCACGACATCGAGCGGAAGTGGTGCAAGCACATTGAGCCCCGCCTCGAGCGCGGCTTTCACCTCGGCAGGATTGTAGCTCTTGTAGACGGCATTGGTGCCGATCTGCCAGATCACCAGCACCGGCGCTTCGGCAACGACATCGGACTCGATGCGGGAAAATTCCTCGGGCGCTTCCTGCCCGCCGATCCCGCGGTTGATCACGTCGATCATGCGGCCGAAGAAACGTTGCCGCAGCAGCATTTCGAGCCGCGGCGGGAACGGCAAAATGCCGCCGGCGCCGGCCGTCGAGGACGAACCAAGCGCCACCACCTTGATCTTGCGCTGGCTCCTCAGAGCATCTGCGAAATGCGGCAATCGACGATTCAAGTTGATGATATCGGGATGAGTTTCACATGGCCGTGGCGCGGGCATCGCAAACATCCTTTGCGTGAATGAATTAATGAATACGCGCAGTAGGACGCGGAAATCGCGGCATTGCAAATGAAATTCGCCTGATCATAGTGGGTGCCATCTGCTTTTTGCCTGTACGGAGACCGTCATGAACGGAAAAGCCATCGTCATCACCGGCGCACTCGGCGCGCTTGGCAAGGTGGTCGCCGAAGAAGCGCTCGCGCGCGGTGCGCGCGTCGCCGGTATCGATCATGCAGCCTCGCAGCTTGCGGCGACGCCCGACCGTATCGAGCTCGGCAACGTCGATCTCACTGACGCGGCGCAAGCCAAGGCGGCAATCGACAAGGCAGCGGCGCATTTCGGCCAGCTCGATGCGCTGATCAACATCGCCGGAGGCTTCACCTTCGAGACGATCGCTGACGGCGATCCCAAGACCTGGCAGCGCATGTACGCGATGAATGTGATGACGGCCTTGAACACATCGCAGGCGGCGATCCCGTATCTCGTCAAGGCGCGGGCCGGCCGCATCATCAATATCGGCGCGCTCGGCGCCTTGCAGGCGGCGTCCGGCATGGGCCCCTACGCCGCCTCGAAGGCCGGCGTGCACCGCCTGACGGAGTCGCTTGCCGCCGAGCTCAAGGGCAAGGTCACGGTCAACGCGGTGCTGCCCTCGATCATCGATACCGCGGCCAATCGCGCCGCCATGCCCAAGGCCGACGTTTCCAAATGGGTGACGCCAAAGGAGCTCGCCGACGTCATCCTGTTCCTTGCCAGCGACGTCGCGAGCGCCGTCACCGGCGCGTTGCTGCCGGTCAACGGACGGGTCTAGAGCACTGTCGCACCGGCGTACGGCGCAGCCTGCCGAACCACGATCAGTCCGGGATCAGGAGACGCAGCTTCGACTTGAAGCGGATGCTCTGCTTGCCGGCGAGCGCGATGCCGTCACCTTCGGCGGTCTCGTCGGTATAGGTGCCGGTGAACCCGATGGTCACGACCTTGCGCTCCCACACCGGGCGCTCGCCATAGGTCGGCGAGTGTTCCTGGTTGGTGACCTCGCCCTTCCACTTGCCATTGGCGGCGGTGTAGCTGCCATAGGCAAAAAAGAACGAGTCGCCGCCGCGCATCTGGCCGTCACGCAGCACCATGACGCCCTGATTGCCGCCTTGAACGCCGTCGAGGAATTCGACGGTGATGTGATAAAGCCCGTTCCGGATCATTGAACTGGTCGCGCCTTGTCCCGCCGGCAACCATAGCCGCCCCGGTCCCCCATCGGCAAATCCCGTTCGCGTCGGCAGCCCCGATTCCGGGCTATGCTGCAGCGATGAGTCGCGGCCAGGAGCGCCGCCGGAGCCTTTCCGTTGGAAACCGCGCTATATCTGCCCGTCAAACGCTTCCTCGAAAAGCTCGGCTTCACGGTCAAGGGCGAGATCGGCGGCTGCGATCTCGTGGCGCTCAGCGGCGACGATCCGCCGGTTGTCGTGATCGGAGAGCTCAAGCTCGCCTTCAACCTCGAACTGATCCTGCAGGCAGTCGATCGCGCCGGCGCTGCGGATGAGGTCTGGATCGCTGCGAAGATTTCCGCCCGCGGCAAAGGCCGTGAGAGCGATGCGCGCTATCGCAACCTGTGCCGGCGGCTCGGCTTCGGCATGCTCGGCGTCACCAGTAGCGGCGACGTGGAGGTGCTGGTGAAGCCGCCGACCGCCGCCCCTCGCCGCGATCCGAAGAAGCGCTCGCGCCTGGTCGCCGAGCACCAGAAGCGCAAGGGCGATCCTGTGATGGGCGGCTCGACCCGTGCGCCGATCATGACAGCCTATCGGCAGCAGGCGCTTGCCTGCGCCTCGGCGCTGTCGGAAGGACCACGGCGCGTGCGTGATCTGAGAACCGACATTCCCGATGCCGGTAAGATCCTGCTGCATAATGTCTATGGCTGGTTCGACCGCGCCGAGCGCGGCATCTATGTTTTGACTGACGCCGGCCGCGCCGCGCTGAAGCGCTGGCCGCAGCAGCCGGTGGACCTTGCAGGTGCGACGGGAGCATCGTCGTAGAAGAGGAGATCGCGTGATAGCGCTGACAGTCCGGCCACGATCTCAACCGAACTTTCTCGCGCTCACAAGATTGAGAGACTCTGGTTGCATGGCTGGATTGCCATCTCACTTTCATATTGCAATGCAACATAGGGCCACCTACGTATCTCCCGCGATTCAAACATGAGGCGGCGATGAGCGGAGACTGGAACACCAAGTATGGCACCCGACGCGTGCGGCACGATCCGCCGACGCTGGAGGAAGCGATCTTCGCGGCCATGGGCATCACCGACGATCTCGAGGCCCAGGCCGAAATCGCCTCAGCCCTGATGGGCCTGCCCTATGATGACGTGCTGGCCGAGGTGAAGAAGACGGCGCGCGTCAGCGCCCGCACCGGCACCGCGACCCGGGTGATCGCCGGCGAACAGGGCGCCCAGCGCTCTGTCGTGGTCGAGCGCCGCGTCGTCCGGCGCTTCGCGACCGACAAGCGCACCGGCACCTGAAAAGCCAATCTGATTGCTGAAAACAAAAGGGCAATTCGCTGAGCGAATTGCCCTTTTTACTGCTGCTTCCGACTACGTGCTCAGGCCGCCCGGCCCCAACCGGACATCTGCATCACCATCCGCCAATAGGCGCGGTTCATGTCGACGATCGCGCGCGCGGCCTCGACCGGGGTCACCATCGCAGGTGTAGGCACCGGCTCGGCCTGGCCGTGTTCGCTGAGGTCGATGCTGCCGGTGGATTCGCCGTGGCGGAAGGTGAGCTGCGCACCGAACTTGGTGGCGAGCGCCCGCATGGCGTCGTTCTGTGCGCCGGTGGTGATGCGCAAATTGGTGTAACCCTTGGCGTGGGCTTCCGCGATCAGCTTGCGAAACAGGATGCTGCCGACACCCTTGCGGCGCATCGACCGCTCGACGCTGAAGGCGATCTCGGGCTGGGCGTCCGGTGACTGCTCCGGCGGATGCAATTCGGCTGCTCCGCGCACGACGCCATCCTCGAAATAGGCGATGATGACGGTGCCATCGTTGGCACACCGCTCGGCGTACCGACGGATGAAATTGTCGTCGATGAAGCCATGAAAGCGATCATGACGGCTGGTTCGATCCAGTCTCAGGAGATGATCGCGCAGCAGAGGCAGCTCCTCCTGCTGGCTCAGCGTTCCTACGGTGCCTTTGGCCAGCGCCGAGCTGATCGAATCATCGTTCATTTCATAACTCCTCTTGGTGGCCCTCGAGGAGGCGTTGAGTCCCTAGCAGGTCCTATATTGTGCGACGCACCATATAATTCAAGTCGCTGGATTCACTTAATTGACACACCTTTGAATTCGTTCCGGAATATCCGCCAAATCCTTATCATAATACCATCTGCGTCTGTGTGACAACAGCCACCAGCTTGCCATCCTCGGTCTCGAGCCGGGTCTGCCAGACCTGCGTCCGCCGTCCCCGGTGAACCGGCGTTGCCGTGGCAATCACGGTGGCCCCCTCCTCGGCACCGCCGATGAAATTGGTCTTGCTCTCGAGCGTCGTAGTACCCTTGGCGTCCTCGGGCAGGTTGATCACGGTTGCCGCCGCACCGACCGAGTCCGCAAATGCCATCACCGCGCCGCCATGGATGGTGTGATTGAGGGTGCAGAGCTCCGGACGCACGACCATCCTGGCGACCACGCGATCCTTGTCGGCCTCGGTGAAGGTGACGCCCTTCAGTTCCGCGAACGGCATCTTCATTGACTGGATCTTTTCGAGCAGGGTCATCAAGTCCTCCGGTTTTTTCTCTGGGCGTCATACGCGGGGCCCGCGTATCCATCGTTGCTCGCAAGGAGTTCCCGGCATGATGGATTGCCGGGCCGAGTCCGGCAATGACGTCGGAGGTAATGGAGCAGATGACGTCACGGCCGCAGTGACAATCGCGGGCGAGTCTGCCTAGCCTTAAGCAATGCGCGACTTCCCTCCCCGCCGGATCGTTTGCCTGACCGAAGAGACGGTCGAGACGCTGTACCTGCTCGGCGAGCAGGACCGGATCGTCGGCGTCTCCGGCTATGCGGTGCGGCCACCGCAGGTCCGCCGCGAGAAGCCGCGCGTCTCGGCCTTCATCTCCGCCGACATTCCGAAGATCCTGGCGCTCGCGCCCGATCTCGTGCTCGCCTTCTCCGACCTGCAGGCCGACATCGTCGCGGAGCTCATCCGCGCCGGCGTCGCGGTCCACGTCTTCAACCAGCGTGACCTCGCCGGCATCCTTGCGATGATCCGCAGCCTGGGCGCGATGGTCGGCGCCGCCGACCGCGCCGAGCAGCTCGCGACCGATCTCGCGCGGCGGCTTGCTGCGATCGCGGCAAGGCCGCGCCCCGCTCCGCGGCCGAAGGTCTATTTCGAGGAATGGGACGATCCGCTGATCAGCGGCATCGGCTGGGTGTCCGAGCTGGTCGAGATTGCCGGCGGGGCGGACGTGCTGCCGCATCTGCGCGCGCACAAGGCGGCGCGCGAGCGCATCGTCGCGCCGGACTCCGTGCGCGAGGCGATGCCCGACGTGATCCTGGCGTCGTGGTGCGGCAAGAAGGTCGTGCCCGACCGCATCCGCAAACGACCCGGCTGGGGCGACATCCCGGCGGTGCGCAATGGTCGCATCGTCGAGATCAAGTCGACGATCATTTTGCAGCCGGGACCGGCGGCGCTGACGGACGGACTGGACGCGATCGTCAAGGCGTTGTGGTCGACGAACGCGTAGGTGGGCAAAGCGCAAGCGTGCCCACCATCACGAGCACGACGTCGATGGGTGGGCACGGCGCGTCCGCGCCTTTGCCCACCCTACGCGATCAACGCAATCACGCTTTCTCCACCCCGCACCATTCCGTGACGAACAGCGCGATGGCCTTGGTGGTCTTCCGCAGCGACTCCAGGTCGACATATTCGTTGAAGCCGTGCATCGCCGCGCCGCTGGCGCCGAAGCAAAGGCTCGGGATGTTGTAGTTCAGCCCGTAGAAGCGCGTGTCCGTCAGCGCGGTGAAGGCACGATCTTCCACCGCGCCGCCGTAGACGGCCTGATACGCCCTCGCGAAAGCAGCCTCCGGCGCTGCGGAATTGGTCAGCTCGTAGCCTTCCGACAGAAATCCCGACCATTCGACCTGCGGCGGATTGTTGGAGAGGAAGCGGTGGTCGCGCGCCGCGGCGGCGACGCAGGCGAGGATCTCCTTTTGGCACTCTGATATCGACCAGCCCGGCAGCACCGCGATCCGGCAATCCACGTCGCACCAGGCCGGAACGCTGGAGGCCCAGTCGCCGCCCTTGATGATCCCCGGATTGAAGTTGATCGGATGATTGACGTCCTTGAAGTGGCGATCGGCCTTGGCGCGCTCGTTCCAGGCGATCTCGAGTTTCTCCAATGCGTGGACCAGATGATACGCCGCCATGATCGCGTTCGAGCCCGCGCCGGCCTCGAACACGTGCACCGGGAAGCCACGCACCTTCAGGCGAAACCAGATCACGCCGACCTGCGAGCGGATCATCTTGCCGCTGGTCGGCTCCGGGATGAAGCAGGCATCGGCGCGATAGCCGCGCTGCAGGGTCGAGAGTGCGCCGACGCCGGTGCTCTCCTCCTCGATCACGGACTGGAAGTGAATCCGCGCCGTCGGCTTGAGCCCGGCCTTGGCGATCGCATCCAGCGCATAGAGCGCGGCGATCGTGCCCGACTTCATGTCGCAGGCGCCGCGGCCGTACATCTTGCCGTCCTTGATGACCGGCGAAAACGGCGGCGTCTCCCACATATCGAGCGGACCGGTCGGCACCACGTCGCAGTGCCCCTGCAGGATCAGCGATTTGCCGGCATTGGTAGCCGGACGGTAGGTGCCGACCACGGTGCGTGCCTTGGAGAAATCATGCTCGATCGGGCCGAATCCGCGCAGATCCCTGAGATCGTCGAGATTGATGTGCCAGTCGTCGACCTCATAGCCACGCTCGCGCAGGAGATCGCCGATCATGTCCTGGCATGGGCCCTCGGCGCCGCGCGTCGAAGGGATCGACACGAAATCCTCGGTCGTCGCGAGCTGCTCATCGAACCCTTCGTCAACGGCATCGAGGACTCGTTGTCGCGTATCGGCAGTCATGCAGCAGCTCCATCGGGGATATTGGAAAGGCGGGAGCGCCACCGTAACCCGATTTCAGCCGGCCGGGTATTCCGCAAAATAGGCATCCCGCAATGCATCCTCGAGCAGACGGCCTTCTGAATAGCCGTCGAGCGTCGCAGGCCGCGTCACGCCGTCGAGCAGCCGCGGGCACGGCTCGGGCGCACCGAGCACGGTGCGCACCGGGATGCGCTCGGCATAGATCGGCAATTCGTAATCGTCATCGTCGTCGGCGACGCCCTTGGCGCGAACCTTGGCCGATGCCTCCTCGATCTCCATTGCAATGAACGAGGTCGCCTTGATCTCCTGCGTGCTGCTCGGCCTCAAGGTCGCGGTGCGACCAGGAAAGAAGCGGTCGACCATCGCGACGATCGCGCGCTGCTTCTCTTCCGGGTCGGTGACGAGATAGGCAGTACCGAACGCCATCACCGCGCGATAGTCGGCCGAATGGTTGAAGCCGCAGCGCGCTAGCACGAGGCTCTCGAGATGCGCGACCGTCAAGCAGACCTTCTGCCCTTCCGCCTGGTGCTCCAGCATCCGGCTCGCGCTCGAGCCGTGCCAGTAGAGCCTGGTGCCCTCGCGCCAGAAGAAAGTCGGCGTGCAATAGGGCTGGCCGTCGATCACATAGGACACGTGGCACAGCATCGAGGCGTCCAGGATCCGGTGCACGGTCGCATGATCATAGAAGCCGCGATCGTGGCGGCGCTTCACCCGGTTGCGGGACGACAGCGGGTAGGACGGAGTGGATGCGCCTTCGGTCACGGCAATGCCTCGCGAAAATTTGGAATCTGACGGCAGTTGTAGCGGCCCATTTGGTCTGCGATAGTGCCAATTCCATGCGAAAAATTCCGACCAATTCGCCGAAGCCCTCGCCGCCCCGGACCGAGCTGCCGCTGGACCTCGCGGGCCCCCATGTGACGCAAGGCGCGGCCTCGCAGCAGCGGCTCTATCAGGCGCTGTGCCACGCCATCGTCGGCGGCATCGTCAAGCCGGGTGAACCGCTGCCGCCATCGCGCACGTTGGCGAAGCAGACCGGCTTCCGCCGCAACGCCGTCACCACGGCCTATGAGCGGCTGATCGCCGACGGCTTTGCGGTCGCGACCGTCGGCTCCGGCACTTTCGTGGCCGCGCGCATTCCGGCACAGGTCTCCCCGCCGCGAAAAGCGAAGATCGCGATCGAGCCGCCTCAGCACAGCGCGCTGTCGCTCGGCTGCACGCATATCGACGAGCGCGCGCTGCAGCGCTTCCGCGCCTTCGCCGGCCGCCGGCTGCGTGCCTTCGGACCGGAGCACCTCCACTACGGCGACCCCCGAGGCAATCGTGAACTGCGCGCGGCGATATCAGACCATCTGCTGTCGACGCGCGGGCTGCGCTGCGACCCCGACCAGATCATGCTAGCGTCGGGCACACTGCACGCGCTGCGCATTGTGCTGAGCGCAATCCTCAAGACCGGCGACAAAGTCTGGTGCGAGGATCCCGGCTACCCGGCGGCGCGGCGTGCGATCGAGCATTGCGGCTATCGTCCGGTGTCGGTGCCGGTCGACGCGTCGGGCATGGTTGTCGGCAAGGGGCGGATGTCAGCGCCTCGAGCGCGCGCCGCCTATGTCACGCCGTCACATCAGTTTCCGCTCGGCGTGCAGATGTCGATGCCGCGCCGGCTCGAGTTGCTCGACTGGGCCAAGGACGCCGATGCGTTCGTGTTCGAGGACGACTACGACAGCGAGTTCCGCTATGACGGCGCGCCGCTGTTGTCGCTCGCAGGCATCGATCATTTGCGCCGGGTGATCTACATGGGCACCTTCGCCAAGTCGCTGTTTCCCGGATTGCGCATCGGCTACTGCGCCCTCCCCGAGCAACTGATCGGCCCGGTGACGGCGGCACGCGCCGCGCTCGACCGCTTTCCGGGCACGCTGCTGGAAGGTGCGGTTGCGGACATGCTGAACTCGGGCGCGTTCGCCGCCAATCTGCGCAAGGCGCGCAAGCTCTACCACGAGGCGCGCGACATCCTGGCCTCGACGCTCGCCGTCGCCTCCGAAGGTGAACTCACGGTTCCCGTGCCGTCGCAGGGCCTGCATCTGGTGGCGCGGCTCGCTCCGTCGACCGATCCGCGTATCGCAGCCGAGGCGAAGGCGGCCGCCTGCGTCGGCGGCTGGCTGCTTGCGGAGACCTATCATCGCGCGCGGCCATTACCCGGATTCGTGCTCGGATTCTCCGGTCATCCGATTCCGCAGCTCGTCGCCTCGGCGGAGCAATTGGCGCAGGCGACGCTCGCGGCGCTGCGCGACAACCGGAGCGCGCCGGCGAAGCCGCGGCGCCCTTTGAGAATCGCGACCGGCTGACTAAGCTCATTCGATCTCGGCCCGATGGCCTGAAGATCAGAACAAGTAAAGGAGATCGCGATGCGCCATATCGGACTTGGCGCGATGGTCGCCGTCATCGTGCTGGTTGCGATGGCAGTTCCTGCCTCGGCGCAGACCGTCTCGCGCGAGCAGGACATCGCGGATTTGCGGGTCGGTCAGCGCGTGCTGGTCGATGATGGATCGTGCCCGTCCGGGCAGATCAAGCAAGTCACGGGAGCGCAGTTGAAGGAAACTGGCGTGGTGCGCACCCGCACCTGCGTGCCGCGCCTCGCGCGGAAGTAAGGCGTCGAAGCAGGCTTCTTCGTCGCCTGCTTTCTCATCACCGTCCCGGAAACGCGCTACTCAGTTCGCGGCCTGCGGCTCGAACATGCATTGCAGCGTCGGCTTGGCGATCTTGGTGAAGGTCGGACCGATCTCGGACTGCTTCGACGCCGGCAGCCAGTCGTTCTCGATCGTCGGCACACCGGTCTCGCTGATGCCGCGCAGCACGGCCTGACGCAGGTCGCTATCCTCGATCGTCGCCACGGCGTGATCGTGCAGGCAGCCGCACACGGCTTCGGGATGCGCCCAGCGTCCCGCCATGTGAGGCACGCACTGCCGCACGAATTCATCGCGCGGCTCGGGCATCTTGAACAGTGAGCGGATCTGCATCGACTCCAGCGGGAGCTGCGACTGCGCGTGTGCGGACGAGGCCACGACCAGCGTTGCCAACATCGCCGCGGAACAAATTCGGAGCAACATGCGAAGCCTTTTCCGGCAATTTTCTCGTTTGCTTTGTCGCGGTCAGTTGGCTGCCATCACCATCGGGGCAACAGCGATAGGCGAGCCGTTGTAGGAGAAGGTACCGATGCCGGGCCGACTGCCGTCCGCGGACCCCGCTACGGACAGACCCGCTATCACGAATGCGAAAGCGAGGATGACGCTGATGGTCCGCATTTGACTGTCTCCGCTCCAGCGCTCGTCGTCCGCGCCGCTTGTTGGCGGCTTGATAACCAACTCGCGTTTCCGGAGTTCTGCGGCACAAGCGCAAAATGGTTTCGTCGCGCCAGAGAATTGTTTCGTCGGTCGCCACCCGACGAAACAATCGCCAAAAAAGACCAATGTTTTCAGTAGTGTTCATTGACCATCGTCGTGCCGTGATGGCGGGCTAAGCGCTCGGCGACCTACAGCTCTCTCTCCCTTAACTCTCCACTCCCCCCCCCGCTGAGACCGGCGGCCGCGTCGCAGAAGCCGACGGTGAACCGGGTCGCGGCTCTCCCGACTCATACATGGACCGCGCAACCATCTTCGCGGTGGCACGTTGCCGCCATCCCAATCTCCCACAAGGATGTCAGCCGTGGGCAATGGCAACATGGGCGTCGGCATTGAGTCCCGGGCCCGCGCTGCGGGTCAGCAGCAGCAGATGGCAGCGGCGATGCCGCAGCAAGGCGCTCACGTAATGGGCGACCATGAATGCGCGCCGCAAAAGCTGGTCCAGCTCGTCGGCTGCCGCGACCCGAAGATTCGACCCGAACGATCACGCTTCGAGTCGCGCGCGAAGCAGTTCGGGCAGACCAATCGCTAGATCACTCGTCACCTTAGATCTTCAGCTCAAGTCTTTGCACTGACTACTGAATAAACTCACCGCACTTCTGAACTTCGGTCTCACCGACGCCCCACGGCATGATCGGCACCGTCGAGGTCGAGTTCTTCGGCGAGCCTTCGATCAACTTGTCCGAGTACACCATGTAGACCAGCACATTGCGCTTGGCGTCACAGCCGCGCACGATCTGCATCTTCTTGAAGAACATCGACCGGTGTTGGCGGAACATATCGGCACCCTGGCTCATTCTATTCTTGAAGCGGATCGGCCCGATCTGCCGGCAAGCCAGCGAGATGTCGGACACTTCTTCGGCGAGACCAAGCCAGCCCTTGAAGCCTCCCCTCTCCGGCACCGTGAAGTGACAGGCCACACCCTCGACCTCGGGGTCGTCGACGCCATAGGTGGCCAGCTTGTCGTTAGGACTTACCCATTTGAACACAGTCGAGCGGCGAAAGATCAGGTCCGGCTCGTCAGCCGCTGCCGCAGGACCAAGCTGTCCCGACGCGACCGCGAAAAGCAGCAACGCGCAGCCCCAGCGGCGCAGGGCGCGGATGTCACACAGGTTCACACTTCTCAACGTCGTAGGTCTCCGTAGGTCTCTGCCGATGGGTAGCCGCGGATGCAGTGCGGAACGGCCACCCGGAAAGGCAGTGACAGATTGGTGATCGCAGGAGCGCTTTAACCTTATGTGAGGCTTTTTTGTTACGCTTTCCCCGAAAAGCTGGGGGCCAGGAAAGGTTTGATCGCTTGCGCTGGTGAACGCATTCCACGTTTGCGACAACCAATAGCTAGCTTGGACTGGATTCGGAAAATGCGCGAGAGCGGACGTCGGCCTACAATGCTTGATCTTGCCAATGGGCGCTTTTGGCAATTTGCGATCCTGACCGCGGCCGGTACCGTCGGCGCCTCCACTCAAGCCGACGCAACGGTCTACTATTGGAACGGACCCGACAGCGCCTATTACGGCGACCCTGAGCCGATGCCCATGCCGCACCGGCCGAAGGTGCGGCGCAATCCGACTAAAAAAGACGTCGTCGCGAGCAAGGAGACCGCCGCCAAACCGCAAGGTCCGCTGATCATCGCGATCTCGATCGAGCAGCAGAAGGTGCGCATCTACGACGCCAACGGTCTGTACGCGGAGAGCCCCGTGTCGACGGGCATGAAGGGGCACTCGACCCCGATGGGCGTCTTCAGCGTCATTCAGAAGCAGAAATACCACCGCTCCAACATCTATAGCGGCGCGCCGATGCCGTATATGCAGCGCATCACCTGGTCGGGCATCGCCATGCATGCCGGCGTGCTGCCCGGTTATCCGGCCTCGCACGGCTGCATCCGCATGCCGACGGCGTTCGCGGTCAAGATGTACAACTGGACGCGGATGGGCGCGCGCGTGGTCGTTACGCCGGGCACCATCACGCCCGAGAATTTCTCGCACCCGCTGCTCGTGGCGCAGAAGGTGACGCCGCAGCAGCCGGTCGCCGACGATCTCCTGAAGCAGGATGCGCCACTCGGCGTGAAGAGCGACAAGAGGGCGGACAAGCCGCAGACCAGCCTCGAACTACGGTCGACCGTTGGTCATGCCGACCAGCCAGATTCGCTGCGCGACAACACCCACACCGCCGATGCCAGCGGCACCACGCCGTCGGCAAGCGCATCAGTGACGATGTCCGATGCGCCGTTCTCGATGATCGACAAGCCCGGCAAGACGGCCGGACACGAGGCCAATGCGGCCACGAACAGCGGCTTGACGCCGGCATCGCGGGCCGCCGTCGTTTCTGACGATGACACCGTCGGTGAAACCTCGGTTGGGGAAGGAACGAAGACCGAGGTCTCCGCAAACGACCATGTGAAAGCCGAAGCCAATACTGCTGCGCAGAGCGCTGGCGCCAAGACCAGGCTCGCCGGCGCCGACGCGCCCAAGGTCGATGCCACGGGCAACGGCGCACCGGTCGCTGGTGCAGCAACGGCGACTGACGAGCCGGCCGCAACAGCAGACACACCCGACGCGAAGAAGGATCCGGCGCGGCTGCCGGGCCTCGCAAACCTTGACGTGCCCAAGCGCGGCGGCCAGATCGCGGTCTTCATCAGCCGCAAGGATTCCAAGCTCTATGTGCGGCAGAATTTTGCGCCGCTGTTCGATGTGCCGGTGACGATCGCGCCGAGCGACCGCCCGCTGGGCACGCATGTCTTCACGGCGGAGGCCGACAAGAAGGATCCCAACGTGCTGCGCTGGTCGGTGATCTCGCTGCCGGTCTCGACGCGCAACGCCGCACGCGTCGAGGCACAGGATCGCGCCTCGTACCACCGCAAAATGGCCGGCGCTGCAGCGGTCGAAGCAAAGCCGCTGCCGGATAGCCCGGCGGAAGCGCTCGACCGCATCACGATTCCCGCCGACGCAATGGCGCGGATCAACGAAGCGCTCGGCACCGGCGGATCGATCATCGTCTCTGACCTCGGCGTGAACCAGGGCGAGACCGGCGAAGGCACCGACTTCATCGTACCGCTGCGCTGATCACAGCCCCTCTCCCTGGCAGAATGTGACGGTTTGCGGACGCACATTCTCTCAGTCGTCATGGCCCGCCACCGGGTCGCGCAAACGCGCGCCCGATGACAGGCTCCGGCGGGCCATCCAGTACGCCGCGGCCTCTCGGTTCAAGCACCAGCTTCTCTGGAATACTGGATCACCCGCATGCGCGGGTGATGACACCGCGCTGTTTGAAACGTGAACTTGGAAGCGCCTCTGTCATTGCGGGTTCGGACCGGCGTGACGTCCCGACGAGTTTTAGCCATAACGGCTTCTTGAAGGCTCCTCTCTGCGCTCTGGATTATGCTTCGGCACAAATCCGTCTGGGACATGATCTTGATCGACCGCAGGACACTGATCGTGGCGGGACTGGCCGTAGCAGCGGGCCCGCGCGCGCTGCACGCGCAGGCGCCCGCAATGAGCCCGGTCACCGCCTACGCCTTCTCCTTCCCGGCGCTCGCCGGCGGCGATATCCGCCTCGCCGATTACACCGGTCATCCCATGATGATCGTGAACACGGCCTCGCTCTGTGGCTTCACGCCGCAATACGTGGGGCTGCAGCAGTTATGGACCGAATTCCGCGATCGCGGTTTCGTCGTCATCGGCGTTCCCTCCAATGATTTCGGTGGCCAGGAGCCGGGCGGTCCGACCGAGATCGCCGAGACGGCGCAGCACCAATACGGTGTCACCTTCCCGATCTCGGCCAAAGCGGTGGTGAAGGGCGCGAACGCGCATCCCTTCTACCGATGGGCGGCGGAGGTCCGCCCCAAGGACGTGCCGCGCTGGAACTTCCACAAATACCTGATCGGACGCGACGGCTACATCGCCGACGTCTTCCCTGAGTCGGTCGTACCCGAGGACACAAGGGTCAAGACCGCGATCGCGCGGACGTTGGCGACAGCCTGATTGCGCCGGTAATCCCCCGAATTAACTCGCCAAATGCGGATTTGGTCACAAGACCGCTACCTCCGTTGTCTTGGCGGTCTCGATCCAACTAGGGTATTATTGGGTTAGGGGTGGAAGCGACCCGGCGACGGCTCAATGCCAGCGCCGGGAGCGGGACCAATAAGGAACACGCCATGCGCATTGCGGCAGGTCTGATTTTCGCAGGGACGGTGTCGCTGCTCGCGTCGAGCGCGGCTTGGTCGCAGACTCCACCAGCCAAAAGCGGAGCGGCGCCAGCGCCGGCACCACAGGCGGCAGCGCCCGCACCGGCCCCTGCTCCAGCCGCCGCGCCGGCGCCTGTGCCGCCGCAGCAACCGCCCCAGCCGGCCCGCGCCGCCTGCACCAATCCGAACGCCCTTGGCGTCGGCCGTACCGTCGAGATCGATACAACCGGCGGCCCGGGTTTCGGCTTCGAGCATTTCAAGCAGCTCGACTTCCTGCGCGATCACGAAGTGGTGCTGACCTTCGACGACGGGCCGTGGCCGGTCAACACGCCGGCGGTGCTAAAGGCACTCGCGGACGAATGCACCACGGGCATCTTCTTCCCGATCGGAAAGCACGCGACCTACCATCCGGAAATCCTCAGGCAGGTCTATGCGGCGGGCCATACCATCGGCGCGCACACCTGGTCGCATGCCAATTTGAACAACAAGAAGCTGAACGAGGACCAGAGGAAGGATGAGATCGAGCGCGGCTTCGCCGCGGTCAAATGGGCGCTCGAGACTTCGCCCGCGCCGTTCTTCCGCTTCCCGGCCCTGCAGCATCCGCCGGAGATGGTGACCTATCTCGGCACCCGCAACATCGCGATCTTCTCCTGCGACCTCGACTCCTTCGACTTCAAGTCAAAGAACCCGCAGCAGGTGATCGACAACGTGATGAAGAAGCTCGGCAAGCTTGGCAAGGGCATCATCCTGCTGCACGACTTCCAGAAGCACACCGCCGAGGCGTTGCCGACGCTGCTGCAGCAGTTGAAGGCTGGCGGCTACAAGGTGGTCGCGATGCGCGCCAAATTCCCGGTGACGGTGCTGCCGCAATACGAGCAAGAGCTCGCCAAGGACGTCAAGCTGCCGACCGTGAGCTCGCGGCCGGTGAACAGCGTTGTCACCACGGTCAATCAGTAAAACGGCATCGGCGACGATTTCTGTGCCGACGTTGCGTATCGAGGGCTTTGTCATCGTCTCCGCCGACGGCCGGCTGGCGAACGCACATAACGTGATGCCCGACGACCTCAAGATCGAGGGCGACAAGCGGTTCTTCACCGCAGCCCTCGACCGCGCTGACCTCGTCGTGCACGGCCGCAACTCCCAGGAGGAGCAGCCGAACTCGCCGCAGCGACGCCGCCTCATCCTGACCCACAAGGTGCAGGCGACCGCGCCCGACCCGTCCAATCCTAGGGCGCTGCTGTGGAATCCCGCCGGCTGTTCGTTCGAGGCGGCATGCCGCGCTGCCGGCGTCAAGTCAGGCTTGGCCGCGATCATCGGCGGTCCCGGCGTGTTCGGCATGTTCATGGATCGCTACGACACGTTCTGGCTATCGGTCGCACCGCGCGTGCACATCCCCGACGGCGAGCCCTGCTTTCCCGGCGTCCCTGCCCGCTCGCCGCAACAGGTGCTGGCCGCCCACGGCCTCCACGCCGACGAACCGCAACTGATCGACGCCGCGCACGACGTCAGCGTCACGCCCTGGCGACGGGCTGCTTGAGATCCTGGGCGCTGCTTCGATCGACGTACAACGGTGCGCTAAAAAGCCAGATCATCCCACTTAATGGTCCCGCCGCCGGCCAGCGCAAAGCCGGCTCGCCTATGCGCCGAAAGCCGGCAATCGGCCCCGACGGCGGTCCCCAACACCGCGGCCCGCGCATCGGCTGATTTAGCCGCCGCGTTGCCCCTGCGCGTCGGTGTTCGACGCGTGCGGAGCTATAGCCGGGGTGGAGGGCTCATCGTCAAGCCGAGCTGACGATCAAGACACACCGGATCAATAGACTGAGACAAAAACGCAAAATGGCGTCCGGCCCTGCGGGAGATCTCCGCCGTCGCAAGCATCCTCGGGACGACACGTAGCCGTCCGTACCGCCCGGCCGATGAGCCGCGGCCACTTCTCCCTCTAACAATATCGACCTATACCCAGGGACCCGGGCGGTCGGAGACAATTCGTCAATCGATTGAGACAAAAATACGGGCCGTAGACGAGCCGGCGCGATGGCGCCGATTGTGCCGTCCAGGAGAATTGAACGTCAGCCACCAATGACCGACGACCTCACGACAAGCGGCCGGAGCGAAACGTCCGGACTGGTGGGCGACACTGCGCGCGTATCGTCCCTGCTCCCGACATTCGGTTTTGCAGCCGAACAGATGGATGCCGAGGCGAACATTGCGGCCTGGCGCGAGGCTGTCGCGACGCTGTTCGACGTCGACGAACTGGCGCGTGGCGAGCCGGAGCCGTTTCGAGCTGACCTCTGCTCCTATGCAATGGGGCCCGTGCTGATCGGGCTCAGCCGCGCCAGCGGCCAGCGGTTCCGGCGCACCACCGAAACCATCGCGCGGAGCGGCGTCGATCACATCATCCTGCAACTGTATGCGAGAGGCGGCTTTGACGGCATCGCCAGCGATGTGCCGGTCCGCGTCCGCGCCGGCGACATCTGTCTGTTCGACCTCGCGCAGACTCTCGAAACCAGGGCGACGCCTTTCGAGAACCTCACGCTCGTCATGCCGCGCCCGCTGTTCGGCAGCCATCTCATCCAGGTGGAGGATCTGCATGGCCTTGTGCTGCCGGGCAGCGGTGTGCTCGCTCGCCTCCTGGCCGGTCACCTCACCGCGCTGTTCGAATTTGCTCCGCGCATGACGCTCGACGAATGCCAGTCGGTGGTCGAAGGCACGATCGCGCTGATGGTCGCTTGCCTCCGCAACGAACTGGAGCGTCGCCATGCAGACCACAGCATGGCGGCGAGCACATCGCTGATACGGATTCGCCAGCACATCGAGGCGAGGCTCGGCGATGACGATCTATCGGCCAATTCGATCGCGGTGCATTTCGGCCTGTCCCGGGCCTCGCTCTACCGGCAGTTCAGCCCGGTCGGCGGCATTGCCGAGTACATCCGCAGCCGGCGCCTCCATCGCGCGTTCTTCGACCTCGCTGGTTCCACTGCCCGCGGCCTCAGGATCAGCGAGGTCGCGCGGCGCTGGCAACTCGGCACCGACGCGCACTTCACGCGCTCCTTCAAGGCGACCTACGGCATCACGCCGCGCGCAGCACGCGAGGCGGCCCTGCGCGGCGCACGCATGCGACCCAACCCGGACGCGCCGGACAGCGGCACGATCTCCCGCTGGATGCGTGAGATCGCACCGCCGCGCACGGTCGATTGATCTCCGGATCAGATGTCCGACAGGCTCGCTTCGCCCGGCGCTACACCTCTCCGTAGGTCGGGTCGTTCCTGCGGGGACCGCGACCGTAGCCGGCGATGATGAACAGCGCGCCGATCAACGAGAGGTCCTTCAGCGCATCGATCAACGTCTTGGCGTTATCGGGCGCCGGCTGATTCCAGAAATCGTGCAGATAGAATGTCGAGAAGCACATGAAGATGATCAACAGGATCGCGAAGAACCGCGCCAGCAGGTTCAGCGCGATCATCAGGCCGGCGAGGATCTCGAATGAGCCGATCGTGATCGCCAGGAGCTGCATGAACGGCATCGCGGCGAAGCTCTCGATTTGCTCGGTATAGGGCGCGATGACGGCGGGGATGGTCACCTTGGCCGTCAGCATGTCCGCCGTGGCCTGGATGCCGAGCAGCTTGGTCGCCCCCGAATAGATGAACAGGACGGCGAACAGGAATCGCCCGAAGACGATGAATGCTGGCATGGGTCGGCCTCACGGATGGCGGGAGTCGGACGGAGCAGGCGAAGCGATTATGGTCGCTCCGCCTGCTTCGATCAAATCGAATCCGCCCCGTCTCCTCCCCTTAGCCGAACAGCGTCGGCTGCGCGCGGCCGGCGCGCTCCTGGGCCTCAACCGCGGCAACCGCCGTCATGTTGAGCACGCCGCGCGCCGTCACGCCGGGGGTGAGGATGTGAGCCGGCCGCGCCGGTCCGATCAGGATCGGGCCGACCGGCAAGGCATTTCCCAGCACCTTGATGGTCTGATAGGCGATGTTGGCGGCGTCCAGCGTCGGCATGATCAGGATGTTGGCCTCACCCTCCAGCCGCGACTGCGGCAGCACGGCCTTGCGCGCGATCTCCGAGAGCGCGGTATCGGCCTGCATCTCGCCGTCGGCTTCGATCTCCGGATGCCTGTCCTTGAGAAGCTGAGTGGCGCGGCGCATCTTGCGCGCCGAGTCCGTATCATAACTGCCGAAGTCGGAATGCGACACGAAAGCGACCTTGGGCTTGAAGGCGAAGCGCTGAGCGTGGACCGCCGCCAGTGACGCCACCTCGGCGAGTTCCTCGGCGCTGGGATTCGGCCGCACCTGGGTGTCGGCGAGGAAATAGGCGCCCTTGGTCGTGATCATCAGCGACAGCGCCGCGTAGTCGCTGATCCCCGGCAGGAAGCCGATGATTTCGCGGACATGGCGCAGATGGCTCATGAAGCGGCCCTCGACCCCGCACAGCATCGCATCGGCCTCGCCGCGCGATACCGCGAGCGCCGCGATGACCGTGTTGTTGGTGCGGACCACCGTGCGTGCCGCATCCGGCGTGACGCCGCGCCGGCCGGCGACATCGATATAGGACTGCACATAGGAGCGGTAACGCGGATCGTCCTCGGGATTGATCAGGTCGAAATCGCGGCCGGCCTTGATCGCGAGGCCGAAGCGCTTGATCCGGGTCTCCACCACCGACGGACGTCCGACCAGGATCGGCCGCGCCAGCTTCTCCTCGAGCACCACCTGGGTGGCGCGCAGCACGCGCTCGTCCTCGCCTTCGGCGTAGATCACGCGCACCGGCTGGGTCTTCGCCTTGGCGAACACCGGCTTCATGGTGATGCCGGAACGGAATGCATAGCGCTGCAGCTCGGCGCAGTACTCATCGAAGTTCTTGATCGGCCGGGTGGCAACGCCGGATTCGATCGCGGCCTTGGCCACCGCCGGCGCGATGCGCAGGATCAGGCGCGGATCGAACGGGCTCGGGATCAGCGAGCCCGGACCGAACCCCTGGGTCTCGGTGCTCTCGAAGCCATGGGCCACGGCGTCCGACGGCGGATCGCGCGCGAGCTGCGCGATCGCATCGACCGCGGCGTGCTTCATCGCCTCGTTGATCGCGGTGGCGCCGACATCGAGCGCACCGCGGAAGATGAACGGGAAGCACAGGACATTGTTGACCTGGTTCGGGAAGTCCGACCGTCCGGTGCAGATCATCGCGTCGGGCCGCGCCTGGCGCGCCTCGTCCGGCATGATCTCCGGCACCGGATTGGCGAGCGCCATCACCAGCGGCTGGTCCGCCATCTGCTTGACCATCTCGGGCTTGAGCACGCCCGGTGCGGACAGGCCGATGAAGATGTCGGCGCCGGGAATGACGTCCGCCAGCACCCGCGCGCTGGTGTTCTGCGTATAGACCGCCTTCCAGCGGTCCATCGTGGTGTTGCGGCCCTCATAGACGACGCCGTCGATGTCGCAGACCCAGATGTTCTTGCGCTGCGCGCCCATCGACACCAGCAAATTGAGGGTTGCGATCGCGGCCGCGCCTGCGCCCGAGCAGACGATCTTCACGTCAGGAAGCTTCTTGCCGTTGAGCAGCAGCCCGTTGACGATCGCGGCCGCGACGATGATCGCGGTGCCATGCTGGTCGTCGTGGAACACCGGGATCTTCATGCGCTCCTTGAGCTGCGCCTCGATCTCGAAACACTCCGGGCCGCGGATGTCCTCCAGATTGATGCCGCCGAAGGTCGGCTCCAGCGCCGCGACCGTTTCGACCACGCGCTCGATCGTGTCGGCCTTGATCTCGATGTCGAACACGTCGATGCCGGCGAACTTCTTGAACAGCACCGCCTTGCCTTCCATCACCGGCTTCGAGGCCAGCGGCCCGATATTGCCGAGGCCGAGCACCGCGGTGCCGTTCGACACCACCGCCACCAGATTGGCGCGGGCGGTCAACGTGGCGGCCTCGGCCGGGTTGGTGGCGATCTCGGTGCAGGCAGCGGCGACGCCGGGCGAATAGGCCAGCGCCAGGTCGCGCTGGTTGGCGAGCGGCTTGATCGCCTGAATTTCGAGTTTGCCCGGCCGCGGCAGGCGGTGATAGGCGAGCGCCGCGTTGTGGAGTTCTTCAGACGATGACGACATGCACTCCCCCCTCGGCCCCGCACTGAAATTCGATGGCCGGACGTAAGACTTAAGGCAAAAGCGGGATGACGTTTCCTGGGAAGCGTCATCCCGTCACGATGGTCGCGGCATGCTCCGAACGGCCCGCGTAATCCGGGTATGCGCCGATTATTTCTGCGGCAGATTGGTCCGGATGTGAAGCTCCCGCAACTGCTTCGGTGTTGCTTCCGAGGGCGCGCCCATCAAGAGGTCCATGGCCTGCTGGTTCATCGGGAACAGCGAGATCTCGCGCAGGTTCGTGGTGCCGCACAACAGCATCACGATACGGTCGAGGCCCGCCGCCATGCCGCCATGCGGCGGCGCACCGTACTGGAAGGCACGGTACATGCCGCCGAAGCGGTCGATCACTTCCTGCTCGCCATAACCCGCGATCTCGAACGCCTTCACCATCGCTTCCGGCTTGTGGTTGCGGATGCCGCCGGAGGCGATCTCGTAGCCGTTGCAGGCGATGTCGTACTGGAACGCCTTGATGGTTAGCGGATCCTGCGTCTTCAGCGCGTCGAGCCCGCCCTGCGGCATCGAGAACGGGTTGTGCGAGAAGTCGATCTTCTTGTTCTCCTCGTCATACTCGTACATCGGGAAGTCGACGATCCAGGCGAGCTCGAAGCGGTCCTTGTCGATCTGGTTCAGCTCCTCGCCGAGCTTGGTGCGCGCAAGGCCGGCGAACTTCCAGAACTTCTCCGGGTCACCAGCGACGAAGAACGCCGCATCACCTTCCTTCAGGCCGAGCTGGTCGCGGATTGCCGCCGTACGTTCCGGGCCGATGTTGTTGGCAAGCGGGCCGGCGCCCTCGCCGCCCTCGCGCCACATGATGTAGCCGAGGCCGGGCTGGCCTTCGCCCTGCGCCCACGAGTTCATGCGGTCGCAGAACGCGCGCGAGCCGCCGCCCACGCCGGGGATCGCCCAGACCTGGTTCTTCGGGTCCTCCAGCATCCGCGCGAACACCTTGAAGCCAGAGCCGCGGAAGTGCTCGGAGACCTCCTGCATGATGATCCTGTTGCGCAGGTCGGGCTTGTCGGAGCCGTATTTGCGCACCGCCTCGGCGAACGGGATGCGCGGCCAGTTCTTGGTCACCGGCTTGCCCTTGGCAAAATCCTCGAACACGCCGGTGATCACAGGCTCCATCGCAGCGAATACGTCGTCCTGGGTGACGAAGCTCATCTCGACGTCGAGCTGGTAGAACTCGCCCGGCAGGCGGTCGGCGCGCGGGTCCTCGTCGCGGAAGCACGGCGCGATCTGGAAATAGCGGTCGAAGCCCGACATCATCAGGAGCTGCTTGTACTGCTGCGGCGCCTGCGGCAGCGCGTAGAACTTGCCGGGATGGATGCGCGAGGGCACCAGGAAGTCGCGCGCGCCTTCCGGCGACGACGCAGTCAGGATCGGGGTCTGGAATTCGAAGAACCCCTGCTCCTTCATCCGCCTGCGCATGGAATCGACGATCGCGCCGCGGGTCATGATATTCTGATGCAGCTTCTCGCGACGCAGGTCGAGGAATCGGTACTTAAGCCTTATGTCCTCAGGATATTCCTGCTCGCCGAACACTGGCAGCGGCAGCTCGGCCGCGGGGCCCAGCACCTCGATCTCCTTGATGTAGACCTCGACCATGCCGGTCGGCAGTTCAGGATTGTCGGTCCCCGCGGGGCGGCGGCGCACCTTGCCGTCGATCCGAACCACCCACTCCGAGCGGAACTTCTCGACCTCGGCGAATGCCGGCGAGTCCGGGTCGGCCACGCACTGGGTGATACCGTAATGGTCGCGCAGGTCGACGAACAGCACACCACCATGGTCGCGGACCCGGTGCACCCAGCCGGAGAGCCGGACCGTCTGGTCGATATCGCCCTCTCGGAGCGCGCCGCATGTGTGTGACCGGTAGCGATGCATCTTAGTCCCAAAAACTGATGTCGGAGGAAACGAATCGGCGGGGCCGTCAGGGCCGGTGCCGAAGTTGCGCAGGGTTTACCTGAGCCGGCCGGGTGCGGCAACCAAGGGAACGCCCGGTTTCGGGCCGAAACCGCACATTTTGACCGCGCCGGGCGGCAGGTGGTTTGCCTATTGGCCCCGCTGGCCTATCTTTTGGATATGACCGTCCATTTCCCATTCCAGAACACCTATTCGGCGCTGCCGGCGAACTTTTTCGCCCGCGTCGCGCCGACCCCGGTGGCAAGCCCTCGGCTGATCAAGCTGAACCGGCCGCTGGCCCTCCAACTCGGGCTGGACCCGGACCTGCTCTCGACGCCCGAGGGCACCGAAATCCTCGCCGGCAAGCGTCTGCCCGACGGCGCGGACCCGATCGCCATGGCCTATGCCGGTCACCAGTTCGGGACCTTCGTGCCGCAGCTCGGCGACGGCCGCGCCATCCTACTCGGTGAGGTCGTCGACCGGGACGGCGTCCGCCGCGACATCCAGCTCAAGGGAAGTGGCCCCACCCCGTTCTCCCGCCGCGGTGACGGCCGCGCCGCGCTTGGTCCGGTCTTGCGTGAATACATCGTCAGCGAGGCAATGTTCGCTCTGGGCATCCCGACCACCCGCTCGCTCGCCGCTGTCGTCACCGGCGAGCCCGTGATGCGCGAGACCGCGCTGCCGGGCGCGGTGCTGACCCGCATCGCGTCGAGCCATATCCGCGTCGGCACCTTCCAGTTCTTCGCCGCCCGCGGCGACACCGACGGCGTGCGCGCGCTCGCTGACCACGTCATCGCCAGGCACTATCCGGAGCTGACGAGCGCCGAGCGTCCCTATCACGCCCTGCTCGCCGGCGTCGTGGCGCGGCAGGCCGACCTGATCGCGCGCTGGCTTCTGGTCGGCTTCATCCACGGCGTGATGAACACCGACAACACCTCGATCTCGGGCGAGACCATCGACTACGGCCCCTGCGCCTTCCTCGACGCCTACAACCCGGCGCAGGTGTTCTCCTCGATCGACGAGATGGGCCGCTACGCCTACGCCAACCAGCCGCGCATCGCGCTATGGAACCTGACGCGGCTCGCAGAGTGCCTGTTGAAACTGTTTTCCGACGATCAGGAGAAAGCGATCGAGCAGGCGCAGGA
Organism: Bradyrhizobium sp. ORS 86; assembly: GCF_045571475.1. NCBI lineage: Bacteria > Pseudomonadati > Pseudomonadota > Alphaproteobacteria > Hyphomicrobiales > Nitrobacteraceae > Bradyrhizobium > Bradyrhizobium sp. ORS 86. The sequence continues at coordinate 4,391,536 of NZ_CP120699.1, forward strand.
GATCCTCGGCGAATTTCCGCAAGCATTCACGGCGGCCTATAATTCCGGCCTGCGCCGCAAGGTCGGCCTGTTCACCGCGCGCGACGGCGACGAGGCGCTGATCCAGGACCTGCTCGACGCCATGGCGAAGAACGAGGCTGACTTCACGCTGACCTTCCGCCAGCTCGGCGAGGCCGCAGCCGATGAGGCCGCCGACGTCCGTGCGCAGTTCACCGATCCCGCCGCCTTCGACGAATGGGCCGGCCGCTGGCGGCAGCGCCTCGCGCTGGAGCCGCAGTCTGCGGCCGAGCGCAAGGCCGCGATGCACGCGGCCAATCCCGCCTTCATCCCGCGCAACCACCGCATCGAGGCGGCGATCGCCGCCGCGGTCAACCGGGACGACTATGCACCGTTCGAGGAGCTGCTGACGGTGCTGGCGAAGCCGTATCAGGATCAGCCGCACTATGCCGCGTATGCCGACCCGCCGCTGCCCGAGCAGCGCGTGACGCAGACATTCTGCGGGACGTGAATTCTCTCGGCACCGTCATTGCGAGTTGTAGAGTTGGGTAGAGCGAAGCGAAACCATCCTACTCAACTCTCATACCGTCACCACGATCTTCCCGAACTGCGCGCTCGATTCCAGGAAGCGGTGCGCTTCCACAATCTCGTCGAACCGAAACGTCCTGGCGATCACCGGCTTCAACGCACCGGCCGCGAGCCCGTCAAGGATGAACGTCTTCGCCGCCGCAAGCCGGGCCGGATCGCGGACGATCTCGTGCACGAGGTAGCCACGCAGCGTCAGGGTCTTGCTCAGCACGCTCGCGAGCGGAAACGGCGTCGGCTCCGGGCTAAGCCCGCCATACTCGATCAGGATGCCGCCCGGCGCCATCGCTGATGTCAGCGGCACGAAGGCCGGGCCGCCCACCGCATCGAGCACCACGCGAACGCCGTTCGGCCCCGCGATCTGCTCCAAGCGGATTTGCAGGTCCTCGTCCGCCGAGGCGATGACATGCGCGGCGCCGGCCTCGCGCAGCGCCGGTGACTTCGCCGATGTCCGCGTGACCGCGATTGGGACCGCGCCGATCCGGTTGGCGATCTGGATCGCGGCAAGTCCGACGCTGCTCGAGGCCGCCGTGATGACGACGAACTCCCCTCTCCCGAGCCGGGCAACGTCGACGAGCGCACCATAGGCCGTGAGGTATTGCATCCAGGTCGCGGCCGCCTCCTCGAAGCCAAGCCCGGGCGGAATTTTTACGACCAGTTCGGCCGGGTACGTCACCAGCTCGCCATAGGCCGGCCATCGCACCATCGAGATCGGCGGCACGATGCTGACGGCGTCGCCGAGCGCGAAACCGCTGACATCGTCGCCGATCGCCTCGACGAGGCCGGCGGCCTCCAGCCCCAGCCCGGACGGCAACGTCGCCGTCTCGATGTAATTCCCCGCGCGCAGCAAGGCCTCTGCCCGATTGAGCCCGAGGGCCTTGACCCGGATCCGAACCTCGCCGCGCCCGGGCGGTGCGACCTGGACCTCGTCGATCCGCAGCACCTCGGGACCACCATGCCGGTGAAAGCGAACGACGCGAGCCATAGCGCAACTCCAAAACAATTGAATTGAATGACGCTATGCCCGGCGAAACCGAACGGATAAATGACCTCACCGACCAGACAGTCGAAAGCAGGAGTTTCGAATTGGACCGCCTCGCCAGCATGGCCGTGTTCGTCAGGGCCGTCGATCTCGGCTCGTTCGCGGCCGCCGCCGACGCGCTCGAAATGTCGGCGCCGATGGTCGGAAAGCATGTGCGCTTCCTCGAGGAGCGGCTCGGCGTCCGCCTGCTCAACCGCACCACGCGGCGTCAGAGCCTGACCGATGCCGGGCAGGCTTATTACGAGCGTTGCCGCGTCGTGCTGGCCGAGGCTGATGCCGCCGACGCGCACGCCTCCGGGCAGTCGTCGGAGCCGCGCGGCCGGCTCCGGGTCACGATGCCGGCGCTGCTCGGCCGGCACTGCGTCGTCCCCACGCTGCTCGATCTGGCGCGGAAATATCCGGCGCTCGAGCTCGACCTCTCGTTCGGCGATCCGATCGCCGATCTCGTCGAGGGCGGTTACGATCTTGCGATCAGGACCGGCGATCTCAACCCTCAGTCGGGCGTGATCGCGCGGCGCATCGCCCGCCAGCGCATGGTGATCTGCGCCTCGCGTGCCTATCTGCGGGCACACGGCAAGCCGCGCGCGCTCGAGGAGATCGCGCAGCATCACGCCATCATTTATCGCCGATCGGGACGCGTGCGCCCGTGGCTGTTCCCGCGCGACGGTCAGCCGCCGCTTGAGATCTGGCCGGCCGGCAGGTTGCGGCTCGACGACCTCGAAGCGATCGCGGACGCGGCAACCAAGGGCATGGGCCTCGCCTGGCTGCCCTCATGGCTGGTCCGCCAGCGCCTGCAGAGCGGCGCGCTCGTCACCGTGCTGCGGGATCAGCCGGAGTTTCCTTACGATTGCCACGCACTCTGGCTGCCGACGCCCCGGCTGCCGCTGAAGGTTCGCCTCGCGGTGGACGCGCTGGCGGCAGCTCTGCCGAAGCTCGTGGCATGAGTTTCACCGGAGCAGCGGGCATCGGCGCCGTCAGCACCGCCGCCTCGAATTTTTAGCAACGATTTCCAGCGCTAATCGTTGGCCGGACATCGCGGGACGCGTGGCCGCGAGGTCTCGTTCCGCCTCGATGACGGAGAGCCAGGATGAACGAGCGCGATCAGAGCCGCAAAGCCGCGATCGAGCGCAGCAATCCAAACGGTATCGAGCCCGCCTTCTCGGAGGACGACCTGCAGCGGCAGGAGCTCGGGCCGCGCGGCGTGCCCGGGCAACCCGACCCGGCGAAGATGACGCCGCAACGGGCGAAGAAGACGCCGATCGATTCCGGTTCCGGCGGTCACACCGCGTGAGAATGGAGGAACCGCAATGACGATGACGTTGAGCCGGACCTGGTTCGACGAGCGGAGCAACGAGCTCGGTGACCGCGGTTTTTTCGTCGCCCCGCTCGACGATCTCGTGACCTGGGCCCGCTCGGGATCCCTGATGTGGATGACATTCGGACTTGCCTGTTGTGCGATCGAGCAGATGCAGGTGTCGATGCCGCGCTATGACGTGGAACGCTTCGGCGCGGCACCGCGCGCCTCGCCGCGCCAATCGGACGTCATGATCGTCTCTGGAACGCTATGCAACAAGATGGCCCCCGCCCTGCGCCGGGTCTATGACCAGATGCCGGAGCCGCGCTACGTGATCTCGATGGGCTCCTGCGCCAATGGCGGCGGCTACTATCACTATTCCTACTCGGTCGTGCGCGGCTGCGACCGCATCGTCCCGGTGGACATCTACGTGCCAGGCTGTCCGCCCACCGCGGAGGCGCTGCTGTACGGCATCATGCTGTTGCAGAAGAAGATCCGGCGGACCGGCACGATCGAGCGATAGATTCTGATCCAGCGAACGGCGCGTCGAGCTGACGCTCTCGCGCCTGTGTGTGTGGAGACGAGAGAGGTGCCCAGCATGAAGATGACGACCTTCAAGGACATGTACATCGCCGAGCTCCAGGAACTGGTCAGCGCCGAGAGCCAGCTCGCCGCCGCCCTGCCGCGCATGGCGGAGGTTGCGTCGCATCCCTCGCTGAAGGATGCGTTTGGCAACCATGCGCGCGAAACCATCGTGCAGGGCGAGCGGCTGAAATCGCTGCTGAAGATGCATGGCGCCGATCCTGGCCTGCACACCGACCAGGCCATGCAGGCATTGATCGGCGAGACCGCCAAGATGGTCTCGATATTGCCCGACGACAATCTGCGCGATGCCGCCCTGATCGCGTCCGCGCAGAAGCTCGAGCATTACGAGATCGCGGCCTATGGCAGCGCGGCGGCGCTCGCGGGCCAGCTTGACCTGCGCGACGACCAGCGCTTGCTGCACGACAGCCTCGACGAGGAACGCCAAACCGACGCGCTGCTGACGAAGCTGGCCAAAGGCGAGATCAATCAGGACGCCCTGGCGGCGTGATCGCGCAACGAGGATCCCGTTGCGAACGGGCTTCCATCGGAGGCGCACGCAAGCGCCTTCGATGGATGCTGCGCCAGATTGCGGGAAGCGCGGCATGTCGTGAGCATTAACTCACCTTCCACCATGCCTCGCACCCTCGTGCGGTAACCATAAGGTTTAACAAGTCGTCAACGCTCCCCCAACAAGTCTAAATGTTTCCAAAGGGGAGAATGAGCCGTGGACGCGTTTGCCTTTGAATTCATCGGACTGGCGATGATCGCGCTCTGCCTCGTCGTGCTGGGGATGCCTGCGGCACGCCGGCCGTCGAAGAACATCCGTTACGATTGAGCGGCCGGTCGCTGCACTAGGAGACCGCATCGACGGCAGCTCACATCAGCAAGCGTCACTGGCGCGCTCGCGGCCAGAGCCTGCGCGTATAATCTCGCGAGGCCCGCTGCGGTCGCCTCGGCGCGACGCATCCATTTTTCAGCACCTCAGCCCAGCGGGAATCCGCTACGACGCAGCCTTCGGATTCAAACTGGTCGAGCGCTCGGTCTGAACTGTGTCACGGCAACACCCGAGATCGCCAGCAGCGCACCAATAATCAACTTCGGGGTCATCGGCTCGCCAAGGAATAATGCGCTCGACATCAAGGCGAACACCGGCAGCAGCAGACCGAAGGGGGCGACGCGCCCCATGGAGCAGCGAGCGATCAGCCAGAACCAAAGGCCAAATCCAACAATTCCTCCGATGAAAATCGTGTAGGCGAGCGCCAGCCAGCCACGTTCATCCGCAGCAACGAGGCTCGCCAGTTGTCCATATTCCAGGAGCAACGACATCAACACCACCTGCGGCACTGTGAACAGCGACGACCAACCCATCAACATCAACGGGTCAAAAGGGCCGTACCGTTTCGTCAAGACGTTGGAGACCGCGAACGCGAAGGCAGCTCCGACCACCAGCAGAAGTGGTAGCCCGTTTGACGACAGGCCGGGGTCCGCCCTCAACACGAGGACGCCGGCGAATGCAAGCACCACACCGGAGACGGTCGTGAGAGACGGCCTTTCCGCCAGCAGCGGCCAGGCCACCAGGACTGTGAAGGGCGTGGAGAGTAGATATGCGACAGCCGTCATGCTTCCCGAGCCGAGCCCAAGGCCAACGTAGAAGAGCCCGAAGTTCAGTCCGCCAAGAAAAAGCGAGATAGCTGCGATAGGACGCAACTGTTCACGCGTGGGCTTTTTGACGAACGGAATAAGCAGGAGCGCGGTGGCCAGGAAACGCAGCGCAAGGAAAAAGAACGGCGGAAACTCCGCAACGCCCACTTTGATGACCACGAACTGATAACCCCAGAGCAAAGGAACGGCCACCGCGCAAACAATCTGGATCGCGGACATGACATTCTCCTTTAAAGACCGATCAGTCCAGATATCGGCACGCCGATCGCGAGGACGGTCCCGGATTTGCTTACCTGATGAAACGATCGAGCAGAGCGTCGGCCGCGGCTTGGGTTATGGCTCCCGTCGGTGCCGTCTTGCTGATCACTCGCAGCCCCTCAACGAAACAGACGAGAATGCGGGCAGCATTTGCAGGGTCGACACCGTCGGCTAACTTGCCCGCCGCCTTCGCACGGGAAAGCGCATCCGCCACCCGCGCTTCCATGGCTCTGAAAAAGCTCGCAATGCGACGATTAACGTCAGCGTCACGCCCGGCCAGTTCCATGGTCGTGGCAATCACCAGACATCCGCGCCGACCGTGGGCGCCGCCCGCGCGGTCAACATATCCAGCAAGGTAGGCCCGCAGGCCGTCCACCGGGTCCTTGCGAGGGTCTAGCTCGATATCCATCCGTGTCACGGCATCGGCAATGTAACGATCGAGCGCGCGCAGGAAGAGCGAGTGCTTGTCACCGAAAGCAGCATAAAGGCTGCCACGCGAGAGCTTCGTCGCACGAAGGAGGTCTGGCAGCGCTGTGGCATGATAGCCACGCGACCAGAACACACCCATCGCGCGTTCGATAGCGGCTTCCGCATCGAAACTCCGCGGGCGACCGCGGGGCAACGGCACTGAGATTCGGTTGCTCATTCCATATATATATAGACCAAACGGTCTTTAAATCAAGCGACCGCTTTGCAGATCGCCGATCACTGAGTTGCCCGACGGCGCAAGCCCCCGCTGCAAAAATATTTCGGTTTTCAAGAAGTACAACTCAGTGTATGAACAGCCCGTCTCACCCGCTTGAGGGGCGCTTCGCGATCGTCACGAGTGCCGGGTCGGGATGCGGTGGACGCCGCGCGTGTGACTGACGAGCATATGCGAGGCGGACGGCGAAGTCGTGCAGGCCTGACGCCCTAGTGGCAGGTGTCCTGTTGCAAGACGCAATTGCGTCTTGCAACAGCGGTGACAACCAAGCCCAGTCTCGCCGGGGCGAGCACGTATAAGCCGTAACCCATCGCGCAGGGAAAGCCGGAGTGTTTCCGGTACACCTGTGGTCCTACCCCCGAGCTTTCTACCCTTGCTCGGGGCCCATGGGTGCGATCGGCACCCGGCTTTCCCTGCGCCCTCTTCCTTCGAGAGGGCGAAAACGCAGCAAACCTCGGGCGCAATCAGTGCCGCGGGACCGCCAAGACATGGAAAAAGGCCCAGGTCTGTCCCATATGCAGAGTTAAAATCCCAGCAAGACCCTTGACATAGCTGCCCTTTCGGCAGAACGCCTGTGTTGAGCGTCATGGACATTTCATGGATCTGATTACCACCACATCGGAACTTGCGGTCGCCTGCGACCGCCTCGCCAAACACAAGGTTATCACCGTCGATACCGAGTTCCTGCGAGAAACGACCTATTACCCGCTGCTCTGCGTCGTGCAGATGGCGAGCGCGGAGGAAGCGGTCGTGATCGACGCGCTGGCGCCGGGCATTGATCTCAAACCGTTCTTCGACCTGATGTCGAACGAGGCGGTGCTGAAGGTCTTCCACGCCGCGCGTCAGGACATCGAGATTGTCTGGCACCTCTCCGGCACCATTCCGCATCCGATCTTCGACACCCAGGTTGCCGCCATGGTGCTCGGCTATGGCGACAGCATCGCCTACGATCAGCTCGTCGATCGCGTCACCGGCCACCGCCCCGACAAGACGCACCGCTTCACCGACTGGTCGCGCCGTCCGCTGAGCCAGGAGCAACTTCACTACGCCGTCTCCGACGTCACCCATTTGCGCGACGTCTTCGCCGCGCTCGACGCCGATCTGAAAAAGCGCGGCCGCAACGACTGGGTCAGCGAGGAGATGGAGATCCTGACCTCGCCGAAGACCTATGACTTCCATCCCGAGCGCGCCTGGGAGCGGCTCAAGACCCGCGTGCGCAAGCCACGCGAGCTTGCGGTCCTGATCGAAGTCGCGGCATGGCGGGAACAGGAAGCGCAGAGCCGCGACGTGCCGCGTTCGCGCGTGCTGAAGGACGACGCGGTCGGCGACATCGCAACCCACGCCCCGACATCGCTCGAGAAGCTCGCCAATCTGCGCTCGCTGCCGAAAGGCTTCGAGCGCTCGAAATGGGGCGGCGATATCATTGCGGCCGTGCAGCGCGGACTCGCGCGCGACCAGGCCTCGCTGCCGAAGCTGGAAAAGCCGCGCAACAATGCCAATGGCGCAGCGACCGTCGAGCTGTTGAAGGTGTTGCTGCGGATGACCTCCGAGCGGCACGCGGTCGCCAGCAAGGTGATCGCGACCGTCGACGATCTCGAGCAGATCGCGGCCAGCGACAACGCCGACGTCGGCGCCCTGCACGGCTGGCGACGTGAATTGTTCGGTGAGGCCGCGCTGAAGCTGAAGCATGGCCAGCTCGCGCTCGCCATCGACAAGGGGCGCGTGGTGCGGGTCGATCGGGGGTAGCGCGCGCTGCGCCCGGAGATTCCGCACCGCGATGAGCGCAGCGGGCCGTCGGCCATTGGCCCAGCGAAACAGACGGTTCCCGGCGACCACAGGCTCCGGTTGCGCCATATGAAACAATCGCTCCGCGGCAGAGGCTTGCTAACCCGGAATTTTCATGTTGCAATCTCTGCGCAATCGGACTGCAGCCGTTCGACTGTGCGTTTCGCGACGTTGAGATCCAAGGCTTCGAGACACAAGACTTCGCACTTGAAGATTCGAGACTTGAAGAATCGGGGATTGAACAGACACCGGGAAGCCCGTTTGTGGCGTGGCACGTGCAAAACGTGGCCGCGTCTTTTTTATGTCTAAACTGGGAGAGAGGCGATGCCGAAGGGTACCGTCAAGTGGTTCAACCCGACCAAGGGTTACGGGTTCATCAAGCCGGCAGTCGGAGAGAAGGACGTGTTCGTCCACATCTCGGCAGTCGAACGCGCAGGCCTTACCACGCTCAACGAGAACCAGACGATCGAGTACGAACTGGTGGAGAGCCGTGGCAAGACGTCGGCGGAAAACCTCAAGATCAACTGAACGTCGGCGCTGTCGGCGCAACCATTCCTGATGCCTCCCCCCGGCTGCATCACCCCGGGGGATTTCTTTTAGGCTTGCGCGCCTCAGCCCGCCGGCGCGATCAAGGTGCGATCGGACGCTGCGCTTCCCAGCGTTTTGCAGCGATCACCGTCCAGTTCCAGCCGGCCGCTTGCCAGCAGCCGCAGCGCCTCGGGGTAGATGCGATGCTCGATGGTGATGACACGCGCCGCGAGCGTCTCGGGCGTATCATCGTCGGCAACGGGGACCGCCCCCTGCATCACGATCGGACCCGCATCGGTCTCCGGGATCACGAAATGCACCGTCGCACCGGACAGCTTGACGCCTGCACGCAGGGCCTGGCCGTGCGGATCAAGGCCGGGGAAGCACGGCAGCAGCGAGGGGTGGATGTTCAGCATCCGCCCGTACCAGCGGCGCGCGAAATCGGCCGTGAACAGCCGCATGAAGCCGCCCAGGCAAATCAGCTCGACCTGCTTCTCGTCGAGCGCCCGCTGCAGCACCGCCTCGAAACCGGCGCGATCCTTGCCGAACGGCTTGCTCTCGACGACGACGGTCGGAATGCCGCTCGCGGCCGCCCTCTCAAGCCCGGCGGCGTCGGCCCGGTTGGAGATCACGACCACGATCTCGGCCGGAAAGTCCGGCCCCCTCGCGGCCTCGATCAGCGCGGCCATGTTGGAGCCGCGGCCCGAGATCAAGATGGCGACGCGGCGCTTCATTGGGCGAGATCGAGATGACCGTTGTAGACCACGCGATGCTCGTCCTTGGCCGCGATCACCTCGCCGAGAACAGCCACGGTCTCGCCGCTTGCGGTGAACACCTCGGTCACCCGGTCGACGGCATCAGGCTTGACGATCGCGATCATGCCGATGCCGCAGTTGAAGGTGCGCAGCAGTTCGAGTTCGGCAATGCCGCCCAGCTCCGCCAGCCATTTGAACACCGGCAGCACCGGGAGCCGCGCCAGATCGATGCCGACGCCGAGATGCTTCGGCAGCACGCGCGGGATGTTGTCGGTGAAGCCGCCGCCGGTGATGTGGGCGAGGCCCTTCACCGCGCCGGTCTCGCGGATCGCGCGCAGACAGGATTTCACGTAGAGCCGCGTCGGGGTGAGCAGCGCCGCGCCCAGCGTCATCACCGGCGAGAACGGCGCCGGTGCATCGTAGGGAAGCCGGGACTGCTCGACGATCTTGCGCACCAGCGAATAGCCGTTCGAGTGCACGCCCGACGAGGCCAGCCCGATCACGGCGTCGCCCACGGCGATATCGGGGCTCGGCAGCAAGGTGCCGCGCTCGGCCGCGCCGACGGCAAAGCCGCCGAGGTCGTAGTCGCCGTCCTTGTAAAGCCCCGGCATCTCGGCGGTCTCACCGCCGATCAGGGCGCAGCCGGATTCCCGGCAGCCCTCGGCGATGCCGGCGACGATCGCCGCGGCGGCCTCCGGATCGAGCTTGCCGCAGGCGAAATAGTCGAGGAAGAACAGCGGTTCCGCGCCCTGCACGACAAGATCATTGACCGACATCGCGACCAGATCGACACCGATGCCACCGTGGATCCCGGTTTCGATCGCGATCTTGAGCTTGGTGCCGACGCCGTCGGTCGCCGCGACCAGGACGGGATCCTTGAAGCCGGCCCGCTTCAGGTCGAACAACCCGCCGAAGCCGCCGATCTCGGCATCCGCGCCGGGGCGCGCGGTCGCCCGCACCATCGGCTTGATCAGATCGACCAGACGATTGCCGGCGTCGATGTCGACGCCCGAATCCGCGTAGGTGAGCCCGTTTTTGCGCTCGGTCATGCCCAATTCCAGATGATCAGGGGCTGGTTACGAGGAATTCCGCCGCCGCGCAATGGCTCGCGGCGATGCGGTCACGATACTATGTAGATAACACCCGTCCGCTGCTGCCAAGAGCCGGATATTGAGTAAAATCAGGCTTCTAGCCGGGAAGCGACCAAGTTGAGCATTCCGAACATCATCACCCTCGGCCGCATCATCCTGGTGCCGGTGATCGTCTGGGCCATCGTCTCCAGCCAGATGGAGATCGCGTTTGCGATTTTCGTGATCGCCGGCGTCTCGGACGCGGTCGACGGGTTTCTTGCCAAGCGCTTCAACATGACGAGCGAGCTCGGCGCCCTCCTCGACCCGCTCGCCGACAAGGCGCTGCTGGTGTCGATCTATGTCTCGCTCGGTATCTGGGGCGCGGTGCCGCGCTGGCTCGTGATCCTCGTCGTGTCGCGCGACATCATGATCGTGTCCGCCGTGATCGTGTCATGGTTGTTCGACAAGCCGGTGGAGATGAAGCCGTTGATGGTATCGAAGTTCAACACGGTGGCGCAGGTGGCGTTTGCAGCACTGGTGCTGGCCTCGCTCGGCTTCGGCTTCGAGCCGCATCCCTACGATGGCATCCTGATGGGACTGGTCACGATCTTTACTTTGGTTTCCGTGTCCCTCTATCTCGTGGAGTGGCTGCGGCACATGAGCACGATTGAAGCCCGGTAGCCTGAAGCCCGATAGCCTGGTTTGGAGATTTGTGTGGCAGGTAGCGTTCAACCTCGACAATTGGCCCTGGCGCTGCCACACGAGGAAAGACTGACGCGCGACGACTTCCTCGAGGGGCCGGCGAACGAAGCCGCACTGACGCTGATCGATCGCTGGCCCGACTGGCCGAACCGCATCATGCTGCTGGTCGGGCCGGAGGGCTCCGGCAAGAGCCACCTCGCCGCGATCTGGGCCGAGCACGCCGGCGCGCGCTCGACCTCGGCACATGCGCTCACCGCGGATGCCGTCCCCAGGGCGCTGGCGACCGGCGCGCTGGTGGTTGACGATCTCAGGCCGTCCGATTTCGACGAGCGAGCGATGTTTCACCTGATGAATCTCGCGCGCCAGGATGATGCCTTCGTGCTGCTGACGGCCCGCGTCCCGCCGTCGGCCTTCGAGATCGAGTTGCGCGATCTGCGTTCGCGCCTCCGCGCCGTGCCCACAGTGACGCTGCTGCCGCCCGATGATCACCTGTTCCGCGGCCTGATCGTGAAATTCTGCGCCGACCGCCAGATGACCGTGGACGAGCAGCTCGTGAGCTACCTGACCACCCGGATCGAGCGGTCCTATGCCGCCGTCCGACAGGCGGTCGAGCTGTTGGATACCGAAGCGCTGCGGCTCGGCAGGCCCGTCACCCGGGCGCTGGCCGCCGAGTTGTTGCGCGATGCTTGAACGGAGCTGCCCGGCTTGACGGCGGAAATCGCCGGAACATCAATGTCATCGAAACGTCATCGCAATATCACATGGTTTGTGCGGCTCTCGGCTAGACCGCTCAGGGCCGATACCCCGGATTGGATTGACACTTGATGGACGCCCCTCAAGCCATTGAAATAAAAGAGAAAGAGCCGGACGCCGCCGCACTGCCCGCGATTGCGACCAGCCCCGAGCGATTCATCAATCGCGAGCTCTCCTGGCTACATTTCAATCGCCGGGTGCTTGAAGAGTCAGTCAACACCGGCCATCCCGTGCTGGAGCGCGTTCGATTCCTGTCGATTTCAGCCAATAACCTTGACGAATTCTTCATGGTCCGCGTCGCCGGCATCAAGGCGCAGGTCCGCGAAGGCATCCCGGAGCGCAGCCCTGACGGCCTCACCCCGTCCGAGCAGCTCGTTGTGATCAACAAGAACGTGTCACAGCTTGCCTCCGACCAGCAGGCGATCTGGCGCGACCTCCGGACCATCCTGTCCGAGGTCGGCATCCAGCTCGTCGACGGGCGCGACGCCACCAAGTCGGAGCGGGCCTGGATCGAGGATCACTTCCTCCACAACATCTTCCCGCTGCTGACGCCGCTGGCCATCGATCCGGCGCACCCGTTCCCGTTCATCCCGAATCTCGGTTTCACCGTCGCCCTGCAACTGTCGCGGATCTCCGACGGCAAGCCGATGAACGCGCTGATCCGCATGCCGGGCAAGATCGACCGCTTCATCCGCTTCCCCTCCAACAAGGAGGGCGGTCCGGCCCGTCTGATCACGCTGGAACAAGCGACCGGCCTGTTCATCGGTCGACTGTTCCCAGGCTACACCGTCAAGGGCCAGGGTGCGTTCCGGATCATCCGCGACTCCGAACTCGAAATCGAAGAAGAGGCTGAAGATCTGGTCCGCGTGTTCGAGACCGCGCTGAAGCGCCGCCGGCGCGGATCGGTGATCCGGCTCGAGATCGAGGCCAAGATGCCGGAGGAGCTGCGCAGCTTCGTGCAGCACGCATTGTCGGCGTCCGACGACGAGGTGTTCCTGGTGGACGGCGTGCTCGCGATGAACGAGCTGTCGCAGCTCACCCGCCTCGATCGTCCCGATCTCGAATTCTCGCCCTACGTCCCGCGCCATCCCGAGCGCGTGCGCGATCACGGCGGCGACATCTTCGCGGCGATCCGGCAGAAGGACCTCATCGTCCATCATCCCTATGAATCGTTCGACGTCGTGGTGCAGTTCCTGCAGCAGGCCGCGCGCGACCCCGACGTCGTCGCAATCAAGCAGACACTCTATCGCACTTCGAACAACTCACCGATCGTGCGCACGCTCGCGGAGGCCGCCGAAGCCGGCAAATCGGTGACGGCGCTGATCGAATTGAAAGCGCGCTTCGACGAGGAAGCCAACATCCGTTGGGCGCGCGATCTGGAGCGCGCCGGCGTGCAGGTCGTCTACGGCTTCATCGAGCTGAAGACGCACGCCAAACTGTCGATGGTAGTGCGCCGCGAGGCCGGCAGTCTCACCACCTATGTGCACACCGGCACCGGCAACTATCACCCCGTGACCGCGCGCATCTATACCGACCTCTCCTACTTCACCTCCGACCCGATCATCGGCCGCGACGTCGCGCGCGTGTTCAATTACATCACCGGCTATGCCGAGCCGAGCGACATCGAGAAGATGGCGGTGTCGCCGCTGACGCTGCGCAAGCGCATTATCGAGCACATCCGCGACGAGATTGCCCATGTCCGTCACGGCCGGCCCGGCGCGATCTGGATGAAGATGAACGCGCTGGTCGACCCCGACATCATCGACGCGCTGTATGAGGCTTCGCAAGCCGGCGTCTCGATCGAGCTCGTGGTGCGCGGCATCTGCTGCTTGCGCCCTGGTCTGCCCGGATTGTCGGAGAACATCCGCGTCAAGTCCGTGATCGGCCGCTTCCTGGAACACGGCCGAATCTACTGCTTCGGCATGGGGCAAGGCCTGCCGAGCACAAAAGCTGCTGTGTATATCTCGTCCGCCGACATGATGCCGCGGAACCTCGACCGTCGTGTCGAGGTTCTCTGTCCGCTGCAAAATCCCACGGTGCATCAGCAGGTTCTCGAACAGATCATGGTCGCGAACCTGAAGGACACCGAGCAAAGCTGGCAATTGTTGCCGGATGGGTCGTCAACGCGTATGAAGGCCGCGAAAGGCGAAGAGCCATTCAACCTGCACGACTACTTCATGACAAATCCGAGTCTGTCCGGCCGTGGTAAGTCTCTCAAGGAATCTTCGCCGCGCCGGCTCACGCGTCGTAACGAACGTCAGCAGGCATCGTCATAAGGGGGCTTCAAGGTGAAGCGGCCGCGGAAGCGCGCTTCCAGCGTCGCTGTCATCGATATCGGTTCGAACTCGGTGCGTCTCGTGGTCTACGAGGCGATGGCGCGCAGTCTCGTCACCATCTTCAACGAGAAGGCGTTGTGCGGGCTCGGTCGCGAGGTGCAGAGCACCGGCCTGCTTGCGACCGATGCGGTCAACAAGGCGCTGACCGCGCTTCGCCGCTTTCGCGCCTTGTGCAGGATTCAGCAAGTCGGCCGTGTCCATGCGATCGCCACCGCCGCCTGTCGCGATGCCAAGAATGGCCCCGACTTCATCGCCAGGGCTGAACGCATCTGCGGCGCAAAGATCGAGATTTTGTCCGGGCCGCGCGAAGCAAAGCTGTCGGCGCTCGGCGTCGTCTCCGGCGTGCACAATCCGAACGGCATCGTCGGCGATCTCGGGGGCGGCTCGGTCGAACTGATCGACGTGAAGGGCAATCGCGTGCGCAGTGGCGTCACGCTGCCGCTCGGCAGCCTCGCGCTGCAGGACCTGTCGCACAAATCGCTCAAGCGCGCCGAGCGCATCGTCAAGAACGAATTGCTCGGCGTCGCCCAGCTCAAGGCTGGGCGCGGCCGCACCTTCTACGCGGTCGGCGGCACCTGGCGTGCGCTGGCGCGCATCCACATCATCCAGAGCGGCTATCCGCTCAAGGTGATGCACGGCTATTCGATTGCGGCTGCCGACGCGCTCGATTTCGCGCAGCGGCTGCGGCGGCTCGCCGCCACCAACACGCTCGCCAATATCGAGGCTGTCGCCGACGCTCGGCGGCCGCTGCTGGCTTATGCCGCGCTGGTGCTCGAATACATCATCCGCGTCGCGCAACCGAAGACCATCGTGTTCTCGACCTTCGGCGTACGCGAGGGTCTGCTGTACGAGATGCTGCCGCCAGCCGAGCGCGCCAAGGACGGTCTGGCCTGTGCGGCGCAGGACCTCAACGAATTGCTGTCACGCTCGGCCCGTCATGCTCAGGAGCTGACCGCCTGGACCGATCGTCTGGTGCGCGTGGTGAAGCTGCGCGAAAGCGAGGAAGACCGCCGACTGCGTCACGTTGCCTGCCTGCTCTCCGACATCGGCTGGCGCGTGCATCCGGATCATCGCGGCGAGGAAACCCTCAGCCTGATCATGAACGGCAATTTCGGCTCGATCACGCATCAGGGACGCGCGTTCGTCGCGCTCTCGGTGTTCTATCGCTACGCTGGGCTAAGCGAGGAAAACGAACCGCCGTTGCAGATCCGCGAACTTGTGACGCCGGCGATGGACGAGCGCGCCCGCGTGCTGGGCGCGGCGTTCCGCGTCGCGCATCTAATCACAGCGGCGCGCACCGGCGTGTTGCCGGCGACGCATTTCCGGACCGAGGGACGCAAGCTGATGCTGGTGTTCGAGCATCGGATGGTCGATCTGGTCGCCGACCGGGTCGGCAGCCGCTTCCGGCAATTGGCGCGCCTGGTCGGGCGGTCCGGCTCGATCGTCAGGCGGTAGACGATCGCCACCTCAGGCTGCTTCCACGGAACGCTTGGCCTTGCGCAGCGCCCGCCGGCGCCAGATCGAGCCCGCGACCAGCACCACGATGACGCCAAGCACGGCAAGAAGGATCTCGCCGCCGCTGCCGCCATGGCCGAACTGCGGCGCCATCCCGACTGAGGCCAGCAACGAATCGAGCTTGGCGCCGAGCGATCCGGCAAACAGCGCATCGAGCCGCGGATGCACGGCCGGATCGGTCGCGATGACATCGCCCGCGATCCAGCCGAGCAGCGCGGCGCCGGCCCAGACCAGGATCGGCAATTTGTTGAGCAGCGCCATGATCAGCGCGGCACCGGCGACGATCAGGGGAACGCTGATCGCAAGCCCCAAGACCAGCAGCGGCACGCTGCCATTGGCGGCCGCCGCCACCGCGATCACATTGTCGAGGCTCATCACGATGTCGGCGACGACGACGATCTGCACCGCCGCCCACAGATGGGAGGCCGCATCCACGCTGTCCTCGTCCTCCTGCTCAGGCACCAGGAGCTTGGCCGCGATGACGATCAGCGCCAGCCCGCCGACCAGTTTCAGATAGGGCAGCCCCATCAGGCTGGCGACGATACCGGTGAAGATGACCCGCAACAGCACCGCGGCAGCGGCGCCGAGGATCATGCCCCACAGGCGCTGGCGCGGCGCCAGACCGCGGCAGGCGAGCGCGATCACGAGCGCGTTGTCGCCCGACAGCAGGACATTGATCCAGATGATCTTGCCGACCGCGACCCAAAAGGTTGCCGTCGCCATCTCGTTCTTGAACTCGGTGAAGAACGCCCCAACATGCGCGGGATCAAAGATCTGCCACAGCCAGTCCACAGCGCGTCCTTTTCGGCCTCACGGCCGCACCTGGCGGCGAACGCTCGCCGCACCCCTAGTCTAATCGGGCGCGGTCTCTTCGGCGGACCGCAGCCCTCGTCCTCGGATCGGCCTCAGCCGACGATTTCGTTGCCGGAGAAGAACTGCGCGATCTCGACCACCGCGGTTTCCGGCGCATCCGAACCGTGCACCGAATTTTCGCCGATCGACTTCGCGTAAAGCTTGCGGATCGTACCCTCGGCGGCCTTCGACGGATCGGTCGCACCCATCACATCGCGATATTTAAGGATGGCGCCCTCGCCTTCCAACACCTGGACCACCACCGGACCGGAGGTCATGAACTCGACCAGTTCGCCAAAGAACGGGCGCGCCTTGTGGACGGCGTAGAAGGTTTCGGCCTGGCCGCGGGTCATGCGAATGCGCTTCTGCGCCACGATCCGCAGGCCCGCCTTCTCGATCACCGCGTTGACCGCACCGGTCAGATTACGCTCGGTGGCATCGGGCTTGATGATCGAAAAGGTGCGTTCAATCGCCATGATTTCGTCCTTGCAAAGGGTGGCTGGGAGTTGCCGGGGCTTATATCGGCGCGATGCTGTGACGGCAAGCGACCCTGTGACGCGTTAGCCTTTAGTTTTGACGTGTTCTCACAACGGAAGCCGGCCGTCTCCGGCAAGGCCCTCGCCCCAGCAAAATTACGACGATTTCACAAAGGTGAACCCAATCTGTCGCGGCCGTGCCGCTGCTGTTCAGCTCCGTCTCGCTAGGCTCCTGACCGATCGGACGCCTTGCTGGCCCATCCGCAAGCCTCACAGGACGTCCCGGGAAACGATGTCACCGCGGGCGCCTGGTGTGCGCCCAAACCTCGAGGAGACGATCATGTTGCGCAAACTCTCGCTTGCTGCAGTCGCCGCGATTTCGCTGGGCGCGGCCGCGCTCGCCCCGACCTCCGCCTCTGCCTGGGGTGGCTGGCATGGCGGCTGGCACGGAGGATGGCACGGCGGCTGGTGGGGCCCGCGCGTCATCGTCGGTGGTCCCGCCTACTACGGCGGCTATCCCGCATACGGCTATGGCGGCTGCTACGTGCGGCGCGTGGTGCCGACGCCCTGGGGCCCTCGCTGGCGCCTGATCAACCGTTGCTATTGACCTGACGAAACCCTCCCCTGACTGGTTCAGCCCCGGCTTTGTGCCGGGGCTTTTTTTGCCCGCGGGAACCCGTCGCGGCGAGCCTCTACCTCAAGGCGAATACCGGAAGGATCGGACTACCGGAAACCAAATTCGGGGTCACGACTTGTTATGGCACGGAAATCACTCGAACCTTGCGAGGTGGAACTCGCCACGAGACAAACCATGACGCCGACTCACACCAACAACGATCTTGACCAGATCGATCACAAGACCTGCCGTTACATCTGCGATGCCGTAGGTGAACGGCTTCAGCAGAGCATGCGTCCCGAGACCTCGCTATCATCCCACTTGCAGCAGCTTTTGGATGAGCTGCGCCGACGAGAGAACGATCATCATTAGACATTGCTGGGCGGGACAAGGCGCCCGAAGTAGGTTTTCCGAGACATACCCGAACAGATTTTACCGCTTGGCGGGTTGCGTTTGGCAGCGGGCCCGGTGACAAGGCTGCATGCTCTCCATCACCGATATCTCGATCCGGATCGCAGGGCGGCTGTTGATCGATCACGGTTCCGTGCAAATCGTGCCCGGCGCACGCGTCGGATTCGTCGGCCGCAACGGCGTAGGCAAGTCGACGCTGTTTCACGCCATCCGCGGCGACATCCCGACCGAGAGCGGCAGCATTGCACTTCCGCCGCGCTGGCGGATCGGCAGCCTGGCGCAGGAAGCGCCCGACGGGCCCGAAAGCCTCATCAACGTCGTGCTCAAGGCTGATCTCGAGCGCGACGCGCTGCTGCGCGAGGCCGAGACCGCGCACGATCCGCATCGCATCGCCGAGATCCAGACGCGACTGGTCGATATCGACGCCCATTCCGCTCCCGCCCGTGCCGCGGCGATTCTCAGCGGCCTCGGCTTCTCGACGGCCGATCAGGCGCGGCCTTGCGCGGAATTCTCCGGCGGCTGGCGCATGCGCGTCGCGCTGGCAGCAACGCTGTTCGCGGCACCCGATCTGCTGCTGCTCGACGAGCCAACCAACTATCTCGACCTCGAGGGGACCCTGTGGCTCGAGAATCACCTCGCCAACTATCCGCGCACGGTGATCGTGATCAGCCACGACCGCGACTTGCTGGACACGTCGGTCGATCAGATCCTGCACCTCGATCAGGGCAAGCTGACACTCTACAAGGGCACCTATTCCTCGTTCGAGGAACAGCGCGCAGCCCGCGAATTGCTCGACGCCAAGCATGCCAAGCGGCAGGCCGACGAGCGCAAGCGCCTGCAGGCCTTCGTCGATCGCTTCAAGGCCAAGGCCTCCAAGGCGCGCCAGGCGCAGTCGCGCGTCAAGATGCTGGAGCGGATGAAGCCGGTCACGGCACTCGTCACCCAGGATGTGCACGAGATATCATTCCCGGCGCCGGAGAAATTACTGTCGCCGCCGATCATCGCGGTGGACGACGTTTCGGTCGGCTACGAGCCCGGCAAGCCTGTCCTCAATCGCGTGACGCTGCGCATCGATACTGACGATCGCATTGCGCTGCTCGGCGCCAACGGCAACGGCAAGTCGACCCTGGTCAAGCTGCTGGCGGGCAAGCTCGCGCCGTTCTCGGGAAGGATCGTTCGGGCGGAAAAACTGTCGATCGGCTACTTCGCCCAGCATCAGGTCGATGAGCTCAATCTCGACGGCTCACCCTATGACCACATCCGCAGGCTCATGCCCGATGCACCCGAGAGCAAGGTGCGTGGCCGCGTCGGCGCGATCGGCTTTTCCGGCAAGGCGGGAGATACGCTGGTGAAGAGCCTGTCCGGAGGTGAAAAGGCACGGCTGCTGCTCGGGCTCGCGACCTTCTTCGGCCCAAACATGATCATCCTGGACGAGCCGACCAACCATCTCGACATCGACAGCCGCGCGGCGCTCGCGGAGGCGATCAATGATTTCCCCGGCGCCGTCATGATGGTCTCGCACGACCGCTATCTGATCGAGGCCTGCGCCGAGCGATTGTGGATTGTCGCCAACCAGACCGTGACGGCGTATGACGGCGATCTCGACGAATATCGAAAGATGGTCCTTGCCGCCAACGACGGCCGGTCGGCGTCACGCGAGCGCATCAAGGAGGCCGCAAGGCCCGAGCGCGGCAGGAACGAGAGGCGGACGCCACCGAAGCAGCGGATCGCGCAGGCGGAGGCCGAAATCGAGCGTATCACCGGCATCATCGCCAAGATCGACACTGCACTTGCGCTGCCCGATATCTTCACCCGTGATCCCAAGCAGGCGGCGCAGCTCGCCAAAGCGCGCGCCGGCGCCGAAAGCGCGCTGCAGCGCGCAGAGGAAGAGTGGCTGGAAGCGAGCGCCGAACATGACGAGGCGACGAGCTAAAGCACGACGAGAGTTGAATCGACTCGCGGCGGCTTCGGTCGACCTCTCCCAAGGGAGAGGTGACCTCCGCCGCTAATTCAGATCAAGCTGATCCCATCATGCTCCAAAGCGCGACGAGATTGAGTTGTTCGCGATCGCGCTTTTGCGACGAAGCGTCACAGCGCTCCGTTGATTCGGTGCGGCTCAACCGTTCGAAGTGGCCGCGTGCTTTTTCGGCTTCTTCTTTGACTTCGCAGCCTTCGGCTCCGGCGTAGGATCCGGACCGCGCTCGACCGAGGTCAGCCGTCCTGCCGTGAAGGTATAGATGCCGGCGCGCGGCCCACGCGACCAGGTCACGACCGCAACGCGATCGCCGCTCGGGCTGCTTGAGAGGTTCACGCTGTCGGGTGCACCGATGCCGCGCACCACGTCGCACTCGGTGTGGCCGAGTGCGACGCTGCCGGTCCGTGCCGGCTGCTCAGGCGGAGGCGCTGCGGCGGCACCATTTGCCAGCGCGTTCGCGTCGGCAGCTCCGGGCGGCGGTCCCATGCCTGGACATCCGCCGTCGGCACTGACGAGATCGTCGTTGGTCACCGGCTTGTCCGGTGTCAGGGGCGGCGCGTCGATCGAGATGTTGCGAATGAACAGCCGGCCGGGACGCGAGAACCAGTTCGCGTCGCGCGACAGCAGGTCCGACGCGCTTGAACAGCCGGCCAGACCAGACGCGAGGACAAGCAGCGCCAGCACCGATTTCCGACTGAATGTTCCGTCCCGCACGATCCGCAAAGCTCCCGCCCCTTCCACGCAAAGGGTTGTCCGAACATCACTTTGCGGCATGACCATGGCTCGCCGCACGAAACCTCGAATTATCATTAATTACTTGGAATCACTATTGCCGCCGCTGCCAACGCCCCCGTTCATCGGCCTGCCAATACGTGACCTCGAAGCCGCGCGCCTTGCAGGCGGTCCAGCTCTCGCGCGCCGCGGCCACCGCATCGGGATCGTCGCCGTTGAACACGAGGACCACCCGCTCGTAGCTATCGCAGTCGGCCGGCAGCGCCGCGTTGTCGATCAGGAATCGGACATTGGCCCGGTTAGGATTGCCCTCTTCGATCGACAGAATGATCGGCTGGTCCTGCGCGTCGCCGACCCGCCAGGTCGCGTGCGGCAAAAATGAATCGTCGCTGTAGGTCCACAGATGCGCATCGAGCGTCTCGGTGCGCTCCGGCGACGTCGATTGCACGACCACGCGCCAGCCGCGCTCGAGCGACTTCTCGAGCAGCGGCGGCAACACGCTCTCCAGCGTCATGTTCTGCAGATGATAGAACAGGACCTCGGTCATGCCTGGTCAGTCGCTTCACTTCCTCGATTCATAGTAGTCCGCGACCAGCCGCTCGAGCAGGCGGACGCCGTAGCCCGATCCCCAACTCTGGTTGATCTCGGTCTTCGGCGCCCCCATCGCGGTGCCGGCGATGTCCAGGTGGGCCCATGGCGTGCCGTCGACGAAGCGCTGCAGGAATTGCGCGGCGGTGATCGAGCCGCCGTTGCGCCCGCCGGTGTTCTTCATGTCGGCGAACTGCGAGTCGATCTGCTTGTCGTATTCGGGACCGAGCGGCATGCGCCAGACTTTCTCGCCGGTCTCGAGCCCCACCTTGGCCAGGCGTTCGGCGAGTTCGTCATTGTTGGAGAACAGGCCGGCATGATCGGTGCCGAGCGCAACCATGATCGCGCCGGTGAGCGTTGCGAGATCGACCATGAATTTCGGCTTGAACTTCTTCGCGACGTACCAGAGCACGTCGGCGAGCACGAGGCGCCCCTCGGCGTCGGTGTTGATGATCTCGATGGTCTGGCCGGACATCGAGGTCACGATGTCGCCGGGGCGCTGGGCGTTGCCGTCGGGCATGTTCTCGACGAGGCCGATGGCGCCGACAGCATTGACGCGCGCCTTGCGCGCCGCGAGCGCATGCATCAGCCCGACCACGCAGGCCGCGCCGCCCATGTCGCCTTTCATGTCCTCCATGCCGCCGGCCGACTTGATGGAAATACCGCCGGTGTCGAAACAGACGCCCTTGCCGACGAAGGCGACCGGCGCGTCGCCCTTCTTGCCGCCGTTCCAGCGCATGATTACGGTGCGACCGGGCCGGTTCGAGCCCTGCGCGACGCCGAGCAGCGCCCCCATGCCGAGCTTGGTCATCGCCTTCACGTCCAGCACCTCGACGGTGACGCCGAGCTTGCGGAGCTGGCCGGCACGGCGCGCGAACTCTTCGGGATAAAGGACATTCGGCGGCTCGTTGACGAGCTCTCGCGCCAGGTGGACGCCGTCGACGATCGATGTACGCGGCGCAAAGCTCTTCTTCGCGGCCGCCGCGTCCGCAACGGCGATCGAGACGTCGGCGCGCACCGCGCCGCTCTCGCCGTCCTTCTTCTTGGTCTTGTAGCGGTCGAACTTGTAGGCGCGCAGGCGGATACCGGTCGCGATCGCAGCCGCCTGATCCGTCGTCATCGCCTGCTCCGGCAATTCGGCAATGAGTGTCATGGCAGTACTGCCGGCGTTGAGCTTGCCGGCCGCGACACCGCCGAACTTGAGAAAGTCCGTCTCCTTGAGCTCGGACGGCTTGCCGGCGCCGATCACGATCAGCCGCTCGGCCTTGAGGCCTTGAGGCGCGAGGATATCCAGCACGGCGCCGCTCTTGCCTTTGAATTGGTTGGCGGCGGCAGCCCGCTTCACCGTCTCGGCGGCAGCCCCCAGCGCCTTGCGAGTCGCCGTCCCCAGCTTCAACTGCCCGTCGCAAAACGCGACCAGAATGCCGCGAGCGGGCGCGGAGAATGGGACAAAGCCGACCTTGACGGCGTCGGACATAGGAAAATCCTCCAGAATTCAGGGTGTTGGCCGGGGCGTATGAGGTGGCCCCTAAGACACTTGCGACACGGGTTGCGGGAGTGGCCGGAAGTGGTCCGGACCGCGTTGGCCACACTATGGCCTGTCGGCCGCGCCGCTGCCAAGCGCCGGAGTGGCGGGAAGGTCACAAAAGCGAATAATTAACCATAAATTAAGCGCGCCTTGGCGCGGCCATTTTGTTGACGGATCAAAGGGATGGTAGTGAGAGAGTGAGCCGGACGGATCCGCGGCTCGACCATCGGGGAGCCCGGTTTGACGGGGTTGGTCGAAAGCCGTGCGTTTTGGCGCGTCAGGGGGTCGTGCGGTAGCGACATGGGGTCGATCGACAAGTACATCTTCAAGACGACGCTGGCGTCGTTTGCGCTTGTCCTGGTCAGCCTCACCGGGGTGATCTGGATTACGCAGGCGCTGCGCGGCATCGATCTGATGACGAGCCAGGGTCAGACCATCCTCACCTTCCTCGGCATCACAGGTCTGGTCATCCCGGCGCTCGTCCTGATCATCGCCCCGATCGCGCTGATGATCGCGATCTCGCACACGCTGAACAAGCTCGCGACCGATTCCGAAATCATTGTGATGAACGCGGCGGGCTTCTCGCCGTTCCGGCTGTTCTATCCATTCTTCTATGCCACCTGCGTGGTGGCGGCGCTGGTCGCCTTTATCGGCGCCTATCTCGCCCCCGACGGCATGCGGCGCATCAAGCAATGGGATGCCGAGATCACTGCCGACGTGCTGACCAACATCCTGCAGCCCGGCCGCTTTGCCCAGCTCGACCAGAATCTCACGATTCGAATCCGCGAGCGTCTGCCGGGCGGCGTGCTCGGCGGCATCTTCGTCGACGACCGCCGCGATCCGCAGGAACGTGTCACCATTGTCGCCGACCACGGCACCGTGCTGAAGAACGAGAGTGGCTCGTACCTCGTGTTGGAGGACGGCAACCTCGAGCGATTCGAGGTCGGCAAGCGCGATCCGGCGCTGGTCGCGTTCCAGCGCTACGCCTTCGACATGTCGAAATTCTCCAATCAGGGGCGCGACGTCACGCTCGGCATTCGCGAGCGTTACCTCTGGGAGTTGATCTCCCCGCCCGAAGACGATCCGGTCTACAAGCAGATTCCCGGCCAATTCCGTGCCGAGCTGCATGACCGCTTCATGGCGCCGATCTATCCGTTCGCCTTCGCCGCGCTCACCTTCGCGTTCCTCGGTGCACCGCGGACCACGCGCCAGAGCCGCAATTTCTCCATCGGCGGATCGGTGCTCGCGGTTTTCGGCCTGCGCATGGTGGGATTCGCATGTTCGGTCATGACGGTGAAGACCCCGTGGGCCGCGCTTGTTCAATACCTGATGCTGTTCGGCGGAATCGGCATCGGTATCTGGATGATCGTCGGCGGCGTGATCGTCGAGCCGCCGCCGGCCCTGATGGAGGCGATCAACAGGAATAACGAGCGCATTGCCCGCTTCTTCCGACGGCCGGTGACCGCATGAGCATGGTCACAAACACGCTCGGGCGCTATTTCGCCGGCCGTTTCGTGATCTCGGCGGTCGGTGTGTTCGCGAGCATCTTCGTGCTGCTGGTACTGGTCGACTATATCGAGATGGTGCGCAAGACGTCGGGGCTGGTCGACGTCTCGGCGATCACGGTAGCGGAAACCTCGCTGTTCCGGGTGCCGCAACTGCTCGAGAAGCTGATGCCGTTCTGCGTACTGATCGGCGCGATGACCTGCTACCTCGCCTTGTCGCGCCGGCTGGAGCTGGTCGTGGCGCGGGCGGCCGGCGTCTCGGCCTGGCAGTTCATCTCGCCTGCCCTCGCCAGCGCGATCCTGCTCGGCATCATCGCGACCACCGCCTACAACCCGATCTCGGCGAATCTGCGCGAGCTGTCCAAACGGATGGAGGCCGAGCTGTTCGGCTCGGCGCCGGGCGGCGGTATTCAGGACGCGTCCGGCTTCTGGCTGAACCAGATCAACAACGAAGGTCAGGCGATCATCAATGCGGCCCGCAGCGAGCAGCAGGGCGTGCGGCTGACCGGCCTGACCGTGTTCCGATTCGACACCGAGTTGCAGTTCAAGGAGCGAATCGAGGCTCGCGAAGCGACCCTCGAAGAGGGGCGCTGGGTGTTCAAAGGGGTACGCAGATACACCCTCGACAAGGCCCCGGTGGACCAGGACACCTTCTACCTGGCCACCACCCTCACCCCGGCGCAGGTTCGTAACAGTTTTTCGACCCCCGAAACTGTGTCCTTTTGGCAACTACCGAACTACATCCGTTCGTCGGAGAGCTCAGGGTTCGCGACCGCCGGCTATCGCTTGCAGTATCACAAGCTCATCGCACAGCCATTTTTGCTGGCTGCAATGGTGATGTTGGCGGCTTCCGTGAGCCTCCGCTTCTTCCGGATGGGCGGCGTGCAGAAGATGGTTTTGAGTGGCGTGGGTGCGGGCTTTCTGCTCTACGTGCTCTCGAAAGTAACTGAGGATTTGAGCAAGGCTGAGTTGATGCATCCCATCGCTGCGGCGTGGCTGCCTGTCGTTGTCGGCGGCCTCACCGGTTTCTTGGCCTTGCTGTATCAGGAGGACGGGTAGTGGCCGTTGTCGCCGCCCGCCAGTTGAGGTCGCCTGTGTTCGGGCGGCGCAGTGTCCTGCGCCGTCCTCGCAGCCGCATGGCCGCGCTTGGCGTCTCACTCTCCACGCTCGTCGCCGCGTTTATCGCGGTCGGCGCGCTCGCCGTTGCCGTGCCCACGCCGGCCGCCGCGCAGAGCTTCACCTACAATCCGCGCCCGCCGAAGCCGACGCGGCCGCCGGCCAAGAATGACGGGCAGATGCTCGTTCAGGCCAACGAGGTCGATTACGACTACAACAATCAGCGCGTGTCGGCGGTCGGCAACGTGCAGATGTTCTACAACGGCACCAGCGTCGAGGCCGACAAGGTCATCTACGACCAGAAGACCAAGCGCCTTCACGCCGAAGGCAACATCCGCATGACGGATGCGGAAGGTAAGATCACCTACGCCAACATCCTGGATCTGAGCGACGACTACCGCGATGGCTTCGTCGACTCGCTGCGCGTCGATACCGAAGACCAGACCCGGATGGCGGCGACCCGCGCCGATCGCTCGAGCGGCAACTACACCGTCTTCGAAAACGGTGTTTATACCGCCTGCGCCCCCTGTAAGGACGATCCGAAGAAGCCGCCGCTCTGGCAGGTCAAGGGCGCGCGCATCATCCATAATCAGACGGAGAAGATGCTCTATTTCGAGAACGCCCAGCTCGAATTCTTCGGCGTTCCGATGGCGTATCTGCCCTATTTCTCGACGCCCGATCCGACGGTGAAACGCAAGAGCGGCTTCCTGATGCCCGCTTTCACCACCTATTCGGCCTACGGCGTCGGCGTCGAAATCCCCTACTATTTCTCGCTCGCGCCGGACTACGACGTGACTTTCAATCCGCGCATCACGTCGAAGCAAGGCGTCCTGCTGCAGGGTGAATTCCGTCAGCGCCTGTCGAACGGCGCCTATCAGATCCGCGTCTATGGCATCGACCAGCTCGATCCCGGCGCCTTTGCCGGCCAGCCCGGCGATCGCCAGTTCCGTGGCGGCATCGAGACCAAGGGTCAGTTCGCGCTGAACGACAAGTGGACCTTTGGCTGGGACGGCGTGCTGCTGTCCGACTACTTCTTCATGTCCGACTATCGGCTGGCCCAGTACAAGGATCCGTTTGGATCGTTCATGTCGCTGCCGACGGAAGCGATCTCGCAGCTTTATCTGACCGGCGTCGGCAACCGCAGCTTCTTCGACGCGCGCGCGATCTATTACCTCAGCTTCTCCGGCAACCAGGACAAGGTGCCGGTCGTCGCGCCGGTCATCGACTACAACAACGTGATCAACAGCCCGATCCTGGGTGGTGAGTTCAGCTACAAGATGAACTTCACCAACCTGACCCGCGAAACCGCGGTGTTCGATCCGATCACGACGCTCGCCAACACCGCCGGCCTGTGCACGACCGCATCGGCCGATCCGATGGCGCGGCTGCCCACGCAGTGCCTGCTGCGCGGCATGCCCGGCACCTACACCCGCTTCACCGCCGAGGCGCAGTGGCGCAAGTCCTACACCGACCCGTTCGGTCAGATCTGGACACCGTTCGTCAGCGTCCGTGGCGATGCGATCAACGCCGACATCTCGAACCAGCCGGGCGTCTCCAACTTCCTGCCGGTCGGCGACACCCAGACGGTCCGCCTGATGCCGGCCGTCGGCTTCGAGTACCGCTATCCCTTCATCAACGTGCAGCCGTGGGGCACCACCACGATCGAGCCGATCGCCCAAGTCATCATCCGGCCTAACGAGCCCGATGCCGGCAGACTTCCGAACGAGGACGCCCAGAGCCTGGTGTTCGACACCAGCAACCTGTTCGCGGTCGACAAGTTCTCCGGCTACGACCGTGTCGAGGGCGGCAGCCGCGCCAATGTCGGCGTGCAGGCCACCACACAGTTTGATCGCGGCGGCAGCGTGAAGGCGATGTTCGGCCAGTCCTACCAACTGTTCGGGCTGAACTCGTTCGCGGTCGCCGACGTCACCAACACCGGCGTCGACTCCGGCCTGCAGAACGCGCGATCGGACTATGTCGCGAGCGTCGCCTATTCGCCGAACCGGACCTACACGTTCAGCGTCCGCTCGCGGATGGACGAGGCGACGTGGAACGTGAACCGGTTTGAGGCCCAGGGTACCGCCAACTTCGATCGCTGGTCGGTCAGCCTGATGTACGGCAACTATGCGGCGCAACCGGAACTCGGATATCTGACGCGCCGCGAAGGCCTCCTCGCCAGCGGATCGGTCAAGGTGGCGTCGAACTGGGTGGTCCAGGGTGCGGCGCGCTGGGACCTTGAAGCGAACAAAATCAACCAGTATGTGGTCGGCGCAGGCTATGTGGACGACTGCTTCGTGCTGGCCGCCAACTATGTCACGTCCTACACATATCAAGCTGGCAGCACGCCGCCCGTTCTCAGCCACGCTTTCATGTTCCAGATCGGGCTGCGGACCATCGCGCAATCGTCGACGACGAGCAGCTCGGCCGGCATGCAGTAACGTGGAAGCGAGCCTGGACTGGCCGCAGCCCGCGGCTCCAGCTTGAATGGGTTTAACGGCTGACATGACAATGACGACAGCTAGCCTGCCAGCTCGCCGCTATTCGTTCCTGCTGAGTTCCGTGCTGGCCCTCGTTCTCCTCCTCGGCGGTGGCGCTCGCTTGCACGCCCAGACCATCGCCGTCATGGTCAATGGTGATCCCATCACCAATTTCGACATCGAGCAGCGCGCCAAGCTGAACGCCCTGACCGGCACCAAGAATCCCGATCGGAAAGCCATCCTCAACGATCTCATCGACGAGAAGGTGAAGATCAAGGAAGCCAAGAAATACGGCGTCGATCCCTCCGCCAGCGATATCGACCAGGCCTTCAGCGGAATGGCGCAGCGGATGCGGTTGTCGGGCGACCAGCTCACCAAGGTGCTGGAGAGCAAGGGCATCAGGCCTGATACGCTGAAGCAGCGCATCAGGGCCGACATGGTTTGGACCAGCTTGGTCCGTGGCCGCTTCAAGGAAAGTCTCCAGGTCGGCGAGAGGGACGTGAATACTGCGGTCAAAGCGGCTGGCGAGGCCGCCGACGCCGACGCCTTCGAATACAGGATGCAGCCGGTCGTCCTGATCGTGCCGCGTGGCGCGCCCCAGTCCGAGTTCGAAGGACGGCGCAAGGAAGCAGAGAGCCTGCGCGAACGCGTGACCAGTTGCGAGGAGGCCAACTCCTTCTTCAAGTCGATGCGCAACGCCGCGATCCGCGAAATCGTCGTGAAGACCTCGGCAGACCTGCCTCCCTCGCTGCGCGAGGTCCTGGACAAAACGCCAATCGGCCATCTGACTGCTCCCGAAGTCACCAAGCAGGGCATCGAGATGGTTGTGCTCTGCGGCCGTCGGGCGACCACTGTGGATACGCCGAAGAAGCGCGAGATCCGTGAGAAGATGTACGCCCAGAAGTACGAGGCGAAGTCGAAGTCCTACCTGCAGGAAGTCCGCAAATCCGCGATGATCGAATATCCAGGCGGGCGATGATCGACTATCGTTGACGCATGGCCAAACCTCTCGCGCTGACATCCGGCGAGCCCGCGGGCATCGGCCCCGACATCACTCTCGCCGCGTGGCTGCGACGGCGCGAGCTCGATCTCCCGCCGTTCTATCTGCTCGGCGATCGCACTTCCCTTGCCGAACGTGCCAAGGCGCTCGGGCTCACGGTCGAGCTTGCCGACGTCAGCGCCGAGGAATCATCGGCAGCATTTTCGCGCGCCCTGCCTGTCGTCGCCACCGGCAAGGTTGCGACGGCACGACCGGGAAAACCCGACGGAACGAGCGCGGAGGCCGCGATGGCCTCGATCCGCCAGGCGGTCGCCGATGTCGTCGCCGGCAAGGCCGGCGCCGTCGTCACCAACCCGATCGCCAAGAACGTGCTGTATCGCGCCGGCTTCCGCCATCCCGGACACACCGAATTCCTCGCAGAGCTTGCGGCCAAGGGAGCGCGCGCGCCGCAGCCGGTGATGATGCTGTGGTCGCCGGCCCTCGCCGTCGTCCCGGTGACGATCCACCTGTCGGTCCGCGAGGCACTGGCGCAGCTCACAACCGATCTGATCGTGTCGACCGCGCGGATCGTCGTCACCGACATGAAGGCACGGTTCGGCCTCGCGGCGCCGCGCCTTGCCATCTCGGGCCTCAACCCGCATGCCGGAGAACACGGCACGCTCGGCCGGGAGGACATCGAGATCGTCGCGCCGGCTGTCGAGACCCTGCAACGCGACGGGATCGCCGCCCGAGGCCCGCTGCCGGCCGATACCATGTTTCACGAGGTCGCGCGCAAGACCTATGACTGTGCGATCTGCATGTATCACGACCAGGCGCTGATCCCGATCAAGACCATCGCGTTCGAGGACGCCGTCAACGTCACGCTCGGACTGCCGTTCATCCGGACCTCGCCCGATCACGGCACCGCATTCGACATCGCCGGCACCGGCAAGGCCAATCCCGCGAGCCTGATCGCCGCCCTCCGGCTCGCCGCGCGCATGGCCGCTGCGGCGCCGCCGCGATGAGCGCGATCGACGACCTGCCGCCGCTGCGCGACATCATTCGCGAACACTCCCTGTCGGCGCGCAAATCGCTCGGTCAGAACTTCCTGCTCGACCTCAATCTCACCGCGCGGATCGCGCGCGCCGCGGGTCCGCTCGAGGACTCAACCGTGATCGAGGTCGGGCCCGGTCCCGGCGGATTGACGCGCGCGTTGCTTGCGCTCGGCGCCAAGCGCGTGATCGCCGTCGAGCGCGACGAGCGGGCGCTTGCCGCGCTCGACTACATCGTCAAGCGCTATCCCGGCCGCGTCGAGATCGTGCATGGCGACGCGCAGCGCTTCGATCCGCGTCCGCTGCTCGACGGCGGCAAGGCCAAGATCGTCGCCAATCTGCCCTACAACATCGCGACCCAGCTTCTGGTCGATTGGCTCTCGATCGAGCCGTGGCCGCCCTGGTACGACATGATGGTGCTGATGTTCCAGCGCGAGGTCGCCGAGCGCATCGTCGCGCATCAGGACGAAGAGGCCTATGGCCGGCTTGCGGTGCTCGCCAACTGGCGCGCCGAGACCAAGATCCTGTTCGACATCTCGCCCGCCGCGTTCGTGCCCCAGCCGAAGGTCACGTCCTCGGTGGTGCGATTGATACCGCGCGCGGCGCCCGAGGTGTGCGACCGCCGCATGCTCGAGCAGGTGGCGGCAGCCGCCTTCGGCCAGCGGCGCAAGATGCTGCGCCAGAGCCTGAAATCGCTGTCGGTCGATCCGGCGCGGCTCGCCGCGGCCGCCCACATCGATGCCACGCGCCGCGCCGAAACCATCCCGGTCACCGGCTTTGTTGCCATGGCACGTGAATTGGCCGATATACGGTCCACAAAATAGAACATCAGGAGAAACGTAATGGCGCGTATGGTTCGCCAATCCCTCGTCAAATTCGATGCACCACTGTGCGAAACCATCGTGGACACGCCGAAGCCGCAGGGACGCGAGGTTCTCGTTCGCATCGAGCGTTGCGGCCTGTGCCATTCCGATCTCCACATCCAGGACGGCTACGCCGATCTCGGCGGCGGCAAGAAGCTCGACACCACCCGCGGCATGACCCTGCCCTTCACGCTCGGCCACGAGATCGCCGGTATCGTCGACGAGGTCGGCTCCGAGGTATCGAAGGACCTGATCGGCTCGAAGAAAGCCGTCTTCCCCTGGATCGGTTGCGGCCAGTGCCGCGACTGCCAGAACGGCGACGAGAACCTCTGCATCAAGCAGCGCTTCCTCGGCGTGTCCATCGACGGCGGCTTCGCCACGCACGTCCTGGTGCCCGACGCGAAATACCTGCTCGACTATGATCCGCTTCCGGTCAATCAGGCCGCGACACTGATGTGCTCTGGTGTCACCGCCTACGGCGCGCTGAAGCGCCTGGTCGATCGTCCACGCCAGCGCAATCTGCTGCTGATCGGCCTTGGCGGCGTCGGCATGATGGGTCTGTCGTTCGCGCAGGCGATGTTCAAGCAGCCGATCACGGTTGCCGATCTCAGCCCCGCCGCACGCGAGACCGCGCTGAAGAACGGCGCAGCGGCCGCCTACGATCCGGCGGAGCCGGACGTGGTCAAGCGCATGCTGAAGGAGAGCGACGGCGGCTTCGATGGCGTGGTCGACTTCGCCGGCAATGAGAAGTCGATGGCGTTTGCGGTGTCGACAGTGGCGCGCGGCGGCAAGATCGTGGTGTCCGGCCTGATGGGCGGCAACTTCAGCCTGCCGATGGTGCAATGGGTCTACAAGCGTATGACCATCGAGGGCTTCATGGTGGGAACGCTGGCCGAGGGGCAGGAATTGATGGCGCTCGCCCGCGCGGGCAAGATCAAGCCGACGCCGATGAAGGAAGAGCCGATGGCCGACGTCCAGAAATGGATCGATGAATTGCGGGCCGGCAAAGTCGTGGGACGTATCGTCTTGAAGAACTAGAGCCTGATCGCGCTTTAGCGGACGTCCCGCCGGCCTCACCCAAACAACCGGGGAGGACGTGCATGAGGAGGAAACGTTCGACGTTTGCGGCATGGGCGGCGCTCGCGCTCGCCCTTGCCGCCACACCGGCCGCTTCGCAAACGCGGTACGGGCCCGGGGCCACCGACCATGAGATCAAGATCGGGACCACGACGCCCTATAGCGGTCCGGCGTCGGCCTATTCGGCGGGCGCCGTCTCGATCACCGCCTATTTTGCGATGATCAACGATCAGGGCGGCGTGAACGGCCGCAAGATCAACTTCATCAGCCTTGACGATGCCTACAGCCCGCCCAAGACGGTCGAGCAGATCCGCCGCCTGATCGAGAGCGACGAGGTGTTGTTTCTCGTCAATCCGGTGGGCACCGCGCCCAACATGGCCGTGGTGAAGTACATCAACCAGAAGCGGGTGCCGCATCTGTTCGTCGGCTCCGGCGCGACCATTTTCAACGATCCCGAGCACTATCCGTGGACGATGAGCTGGACGCCGCATTACGCGTCCGAAGGTGAGATCTACGCCAAGTATATCCTATCGACGCTATCAGATGCGAAGATCGGGATCCTCGCGCAGAACGACGATCTCGGGCGCGACTACGTGATGGGCTTCAGGCACGGGCTCGGCGACAAGGCTGCGACGATGATCGTGTCGCAGCAAACCTACAACACCAGCGATCCGACCGTGGATTCGCAGATCGTGTCGCTGAAGGCCGCCGGCGCCAATGTGCTGTTCATCGCTTCGGTCCCGAAGTTTGCCGCGCAAGCGATCCGCAAGGCCTATGACATCGGCTGGCACCCGCAGGAATTCCTCTCCAGCGTCGGCTCCTCGATCGCGGGCGCGATCCGCCCGGCCGGCTTTGAGGCAGCCAAGGGCGTCATATCGGCCGCCTACCAGAAGGACCCTGCCGATCCGCAATGGAAGGACGATCCGGCCATGCAGGCCTGGAACGTCTGGATGGACAAATACAACCCGCACGTCGACAAGAGCGACTATTACGCGCCCTACGGCTACAACATCGGCTACGCCGTGGTGCAGATCCTCAAGCAGTGCGGCAACGACCTGACGCGCGAGAACATCATGAAGCAGGCCTCGCATCTCGACATGGAGTTGCCGCTGCTGCTGCCGGGCATCCGGCTGCGGACCTCGCCGACCGACCTGCGGCCGATCAAGCAGATGCGGCTGGTTCGGTTCAACGGCCAGCGTTATGTGCTGTTCAGCGACGTGCTGGAGAGCAACTAGTCTCGGAACGAAACCGCCGCGCCAACGGAACCGGCCAGGAACCTGGGAGGCGGCACGCTCGCTTGCCACCATGACGCCGCAATTGCGCGATGCCGTGAGCCTCAATTAAGCCCTGCCCGCTCCGGATTTGCGGCGCATTGCGACCCAACTCTTTACCGAGATTGGACCGCAAGCGTTTACGCAAAAGAAATACCGGGGACGTCAATGTCGAATCGTTCAGCAAAATTTGCTTCGGCGCTCGTCGCGAGCATCCTGGCCGGCGCAAATTTCACGGCCGTGGCGCAGAATGCGGCCACCACCGCGGATACCAAGACGGCCGACAGTTGCCAGTCCGCCCCCAAGGGACCGGCGGGCGCGGGAAAGCACTGGTATTATCACCAGGATCGCACGACCAAGGCCAAGTGCTGGTACATCGGTGAGGCCAAGAATAAGGCAGCCAAGACCGCTACCGCGCAGCAGCAGCCCTCGCCCGAGGCAACGGCAGACGCCACACCACCACAGCCGCAGGCTCAACCGCAGCCACAGCCGCAATCAGCGATGCGCCCGTCGGTCGCCGACGCGCATGCCGAGTTGGCCTTGTCGCAACGTGCAGCCGCGCCGGCCGCAGCCCCCGAGGCCAGTCAGGCCGGCAGCAACACGGCCCCCGACACAAGCGCGCCCGCAACGCCCCCGGACGCAAATACGCAGACGTCCGCGCGCTGGCTGGATGCGACGAGCATGGCCGGCTCCAACGGCACGCGGCACGCCGCGCCTCAGCCCCCCGCACCCGAGCAGGCGGATGCGCAGCAGCCGTCGGTGAACGCCACTGCACCGGCCGCGCCCGCCGCGGTCGAAACGCCGGCGGAGAAGACCTCATCCTCGACGCAGATGTTGCTGATCGTGATGGTCGGCGCGCTGGCGCTCGCAGGCCTCGTCAGTGCCCTCGTCCTCCGCCTGACCCGCAGGCGTACGCCGCCCTCCGATACCCAGGACGAGTGGCACGCACCATGGGACTCGATGCGTTCACCGGACCTGCCGATCCGCCTGGAATCTCCGCTCAGGCTGTCCGAACTGCCGCCGCGCCGGGCCGAGCCGCCGATGCCTCGTCGCGCGGTCGCGCGAAATCTCGATGAGACCGAGGATAGGAATCAGCAGATCACAGCGATGCTGCAGCGCCTGGCGCGCAGCGCGGCCAACTGAAGCGGCTATTTCTCGAGTTGACGCTGCAGGCCGCGCACGAACTCGGTGAGTCCCGTGCGCCGCTCGCGCTTGAGCCGTTCCGCCTTCAGGATCGACTGCACCTCGGCGAAGGCGTCGTCGACGTTCTGGTTGACGACGATGTAGTCGTATTCCGCCCAATGGCTCAACTCATGCGTGGCGCGGTTCATCCGGCCGCGGATGACTTCCTCGGAATCCTGCGCACGGGTGTGTAGCCGCTTCTCGAGGTCGGCGGCCGACGGCGGCAGGATGAAGACGCTGACCACGTCGGCGCGCGCCTTCTCGCGCAATTGCTGCGTACCCTGCCAGTCGATGTCGAACAGCACGTCCTGGCCGGCTGACAGCGCTGCCTCGACCGGCTGGCGCGGCGTGCCGTAGCGATTGTCGAACACGGTCGCCCATTCCAGCAGGTCGCCCTGCTTGGCCATCACCTCGAACTTCGCTTTGTCGACGAAGAAATAGTCGCGGCCTTCGACCTCGCCCGGGCGCATCGGCCGCGTGGTTGCCGACACCGACATTTTCAGCCCCGGCATGCGGTCGATCAGCATGCGCGACAGCGTCGTCTTGCCGGCGCCCGAAGGCGACGACAGCACGAACATCAGCCCGCGCCGCTCCACGCCGTCAAAACCCTGCGCCGTCATCGCTCACTCCAGATTCTGGACCTGCTCGCGGAATTGCTCGACCACGTTCTTCATCTCGAGCCCGGTGTTGGTCAGCTCGACATCGTTCGACTTCGAGCAGCAGGTGTTGACCTCACGATTGAACTCCTGCGCCAGGAAGTCGAGCCGGCGCCCGACCGGCCCACCCTTCCCGATCATCTCGCGTGCCTGGGCGACATGGGAGGCAATGCGGTCGAGCTCCTCGCGGATGTCGGCCTTGGTGGCGATCAGGAGCGCCTCCTGGCTGAGGCGATCGGCGTCGAACCGGTCCGAGGTCTCCAGCAGTGCGGCGATCTGCTCGGCCAGCCGCGCCTTGATCGCCTCGGGCTTGCGGCCCGGAGCAGCCTCGGCGCGCTTGGCGAGCCGTTCGATCTCGTCCATCCGCTGCATCAGGATCTGGCCGAGCGCATCGCCTTCGCGGCAGCGCATCTCGACAAGGCTGCCGAGCGCCTGCTCGAAGGCTTTCGCGGCTGCGTCGCGCGCCGCCTTGTCCTCTTCCTCGTTCCGCTCGGGTTCGGCCACCTCGATGACGCCCTTGATGGCGAGCAGGCCGTCGATGCTCGGCGCCACCGCGTCGATCCGCTGCGCCAGCGTACCGGCGATCTTCACGACGGCTTCCAGCACATCCTCATTGATGCGGACGGTCTGCGCGGCATCGGTGCGCTTGACGCTGAGATTGGCATAGACCGTGCCGCGCGACAGCAACTCGCCGGCGCGCTTCTTAGCGAAAGCCTCCAGCTCGTCCCATCCGGGCGGCAGCCGTAACCGTAGATCAAAGCCCTTGGCATTGACCGACTTCAGCTCCCACTCGAACGTGTAGGGACCGCTTGCGCCATGGCTTCGGGCAAAGCCAGTCATGCTCGACAGCGCCATCGCGTGAAACTCTCCAGCAAAAGGATATGGGGCTCACCAGGAGCCAACGAGACTCGCTCGGAGTCCTGCGACCTTAAAACGGATTCCGTGAAAGTGGAATTACGTTCCACCCACGGGACATCGGAGCTCAGCGCTGCACGACCGGTGGCGAATTGGTCTGCTGGGCTGCCCCCTGGCGGCCGCGCGGCGGCTTCCGCTGATTGGTTGGTTTCGGCGGCGTGGTCGCCGTCGGATTGGTATCGGTCGCCCCGGGAGCCGCGGCCGCCGGCGGCGGATCATCCGCTGGCTCGACGGTGTCGTTCTGGATCTGCTTTTCCATCGTGCGCAGCTTGGCAACGTTCTTGGCGTGCTGGTCGTAGGTTTCGGTGAAGGTGTGACCACCGGTGCCGTCGGCAACGAAGAACAGGTCACGCGTGCGCGCGGGATTCGCGGTCGCCTCCAGCGAAGCGCGGCCGGGATTGGCGATCGGCCCGGGCGGCAGGCCGTCGATCACATAGGTGTTGTAGGGCGACGGCTGCGTAATCTCGCTGCGCTTGATCGGGCGTCCCAGCGTCCCCTTGCCGCCGACCAGGCCGTAGATGATCGTCGGGTCGGATTGCAGCTTCATTCTCTGCCGCAGGCGATTGACGAACACCGCGGCGACGCGGCTGCGCTCGTCGGCGCGGCCGGTTTCCTTTTCGACGATCGAGGCCAGTGTCACGAGTTGCTCCGGCGACTTCAGCGGCGTGTCCGGATTGCGGCGTTCCCAGATCTCGGCGAGCACGCGCTTCTGTGCCTGCTGCATGCGCTGGATCACCTGATCGCGCGTGGTGCCGCGCGGGAACTTGTAGGTCTCCGGCAGCAACGTTCCCTCGCGCGGGATCTCGCGCACCGAGCCGGTGAAGATGTCGTTGTCGGAGAGCCGCGCCACGATCTGCTCCGAGGTCAGGCCCTCCGGAATGGTGACGGCGTGCTGCACCACCTTGCCCTCGACGATGGTGGCAATGACGTCGCGCAGGCTTGCACTCTTCTGGAACGCGTATTCGCCGGGCTTGAGGTCGGAGCTTGCCTTCAGCGCGAACACGCCGCCGATGAAGACCCAGGGATTGACGTTGATCACGCCCTCGCGCGAGAGCACGTCGGCGATGTCACGCTTGCCGGCGCGAGCGGGGATGTTGACGACCTTGTCTTCCTGCAACGGCCCGGGCGCTTCCAGCGTCTGCTTGCCGTAGTAGTAGGTCGCTCCAGCCCCGATCATCAGGATGATCAGGATCGTGAAG
Organism: Bradyrhizobium sp. ORS 86; assembly: GCF_045571475.1. Classification (NCBI taxonomy): domain Bacteria; kingdom Pseudomonadati; phylum Pseudomonadota; class Alphaproteobacteria; order Hyphomicrobiales; family Nitrobacteraceae; genus Bradyrhizobium; species Bradyrhizobium sp. ORS 86. The sequence goes on from NZ_CP120699.1 coordinate 4,428,576, forward strand.
ATGGCATTGCCGACGATCACGAACGGATTGCGGGCACGATCCGAGCGCTTCGGCGGCGGCGGAACCTGCTCAGGCTCCAGCGCAGCACGCGGACTCCTCGGTGAAATGGGCGGCCTCTCACTCATCGATGCAAACCAAAATCCTGCCGGTTGAATCGTGGCCGGACAAACCCCTGCCCTGCCAATAGCATACGCCCGCTCTTAGGAGTCACCGCGGAATACGGCAAAACGGTGGACTAGTTCTAAAGACTTACAACTAGATCACGCGCCGCACGATCACAGAGGCGTTGGTACCCCCGAAACCAAATGAATTGGACAACGCCACATTCACGTCACGCTTGCGCGACGTGTGAGGCACAAGGTCGATCGCCGTTTGAACCGACGGATTATCGAGATTGATGGTCGGCGGTACCACGTTATCGCGAATCGCAAGGATGGCGAAGATCGCCTCGATCGCGCCGGCGGCGCCGAGCAGATGGCCGGTCGCCGATTTGGTCGACGACATCGAGATCTTCGAAGCCGCATTGCCGAGCAGGCGCTCGACCGCGCCGAGCTCGATCTCATCGCCAACCAGCGTCGAGGTGCCGTGGGCATTGATATAGTCGATGTCGGCGGCGGTCAGGCCGGCACGCTTGAGCGCCGCGCTCATGCTGCGGAAGCCACCGTCGCCATCCGGCGAGGGCGAGGTGATGTGATAGGCATCACCGGACAGGCCGTAGCCGATCACCTCGGCGTAGATCTTCGCACCGCGCTTCTTCGCGTGCTCGTATTCCTCGAGGATCACGATGCCGGCACCCTCGCCCATCACGAAGCCGTCGCGATCCTTGTCGTAGGGGCGCGAGGCCTTCTCCGGCGTATCGTTGAAGCCGGTGGAGAGTGCGCGCGCCGCGCAGAAACCGGCCATGCCGATGCGGCAGATCGGCGATTCGGTGCCGCCCGCCACCATCACGTCAGCGTCGCCGAGCGCGATCAGCCGCGCGCCGTCGCCGATCGCATGCGCGCCAGTCGAACAGGCCGTGACCACCGAATGGTTCGGCCCCTTGAGGCCGTGGTCGATCGAGACGTAGCCCGATGCCAGGTTGATGAGACGGCCGGGAATGAAGAACGGCGACACCTTGCGCGGCCCGCGCTCCTTCAGCAGGACCGCCGTGTCGGCAATGCCCGAGAGGCCGCCGATGCCGGAGCCGATCAGCGTGCCGGTCGCACACTTGTCCTCTTCGGACTCGGGATGCCAGTTGGCATCGTCGAGCGCCTGCTTGGCCGCGCACATTGCGAAGATGATGAAGTCGTCGACCTTGCGCTGGTCCTTCGGCTCCATCCACTGATCGGGATTGAAGCTGCCCTCGGTCCCGTCGCCGCGCGGAACGGGACAGGCAATCTGGCTCGGCAGGTCGGACACGTCGAACGTATCGATCTTCTTCGCGCCGCTCTGTCCGGCGAGAATGCGTGTCCAGGTTGCGTCGACGCCGCAGCCGAGCGGTGTGACCATGCCCAGCCCCGTGACGACAACACGTCTCATTTCAGAATCTCCCGCGCACAATGGGCGGCCAATAATAAGAAACCGGGGGACCGTTCGACAACGGTCCGTCCGGCTCCGTCAACTCCGCAAGAAGCGTCAGCTCTTCGCGTTCTTCTCGAGAAATTTCGTCGCGTCGCCGACGGTCAGAATCGTTTCCGCGGCGTCGTCGGGAATCTCGCAACCGAATTCTTCTTCAAAGGCCATCACGAGCTCGACCGTGTCGAGGCTGTCGGCGCCGAGGTCATCGATGAAACTTGCGCTATCGACCACCTTGTCGGGCTCGACACCAAGGTGTTCGACCACAATCTTCTTAACCCGCTCGCCAATCTCACTCATCGTTCAACCTCGTTGTTCCATTGGACCCGACCCCAAGACGATACGAGCCATCGTGGTCGTCTCGATTACTCAATCGCGCATAGTCTTGATTCGGCCCGGTCGTAGCCGACTAAGCCCCGGCGAAACGGCAGCCGCTGTCACGCCAATATACAGGGTTTCAAAATCCTGCAATGGCGTTCTTTGCCCATCCGTTGGGGTTCAGCTACCATACTTCCCAAGCCTTGACTACACGCCTGAACCGGCTCCCGAAAACGGCCTTTCGCCGCATTGCGAGAGCCAGTAAGCAGCTCAAATCATAGCCATTCCACCATTGACGTGAATCGTCTGTCCGGTGACGTAACCGGCTTCGTTGGACGCCAGATAGACTGCCGCGGCAGCGATGTCTTCGGGCGTCCCGAGTCGCGCCGCAGGAACCTTCGCCAGGATCGTTTCGCGCTGCTTCTCGTTGAGCGCGTCGGTCATCGGCGTCTTGATGAAGCCGGGCGCGATGCAGTTGGCGGTGACGCCGCGCTTGGCATATTCGGCGCCGAGGGTCTTGATCAGGCCGATGATGCCGGCCTTCGAGGCGGTGTAGTTGCCCTGCCCCGGATTGCCGGTGACGCCGACGATCGAGGTGATCGCGATGATGCGGCCGAAGCGCTTGCGCATCATCAGCTTGGTCGCCGCGCGCGCGAGCCGGAAGGTCGCCGTCAAGTTGACCGCGATGACGTCATCCCAATCCTCGTCGCGCAGTTGCACGAACAGATTGTCGCGCGTGATGCCGGCGTTGGCGACGAGAATGTCGACCTGCCCCATCGCCGCTTCCGCCGCCGGCACCAACGCCTCGACCTCGTCCTTGCTGGAGAGATTGCAGGGCAGCACGTGAACGCGGTCGCCGAGCTTGGCGGCAAAGCCGTCCAGCACCTCGCGCCGTGTGCCCGAGATCGCGACGGTTGCGCCCTGCGCATGCAGCGCCTGCGCGATCGCACCGCCGATACCTCCGGTCGCACCCGTGACGAGCGCCGTCCTGCCAGTCAGATCAAACATCGAACTCTCCTCTCGGCCGCTTACGCCGAAGCCGCCAATGCATCCTTGGCCGCAGCAATATCGTTCGGACCGCCGACCGACACGCCGACGGCGCCGTCGGCGATGCGCTTGACGAGCCCGCTCAGCACCTTGCCGGCGCCGATCTCGAAGAACCGCGTCACGCCCTGTCCTGCCATATAGGCAACCGACTCGCGCCAGCGCACCGTGCCGGTGACCTGTTCGACCAGGCGGCGGCGAATTTCGTCGGGATCGGTGATGGCGGAGGCCAGCACGTTGGAGACGAGCGGCGCCGCGGGTGCCTTGATGGTGACGCCGGCCAGCGCCTGCGCCATCGCGTCGGCCGCCGGCTGCATCAGCTTGCAGTGGAAGGGCGCCGACACCGGCAGCAGCATCGCGCGCTTGGCGCCCTTGGCCTTGGCGATTTCGACCGCGCGATCCACGGCGGCCTTGTCGCCGGACACCACGACCTGTCCGCCGCCATTATCGTTGGCAGCCTGACACACCTGCCCCTGCGCGGCTTCGTCGGCGACCGCCACGGCCGTCTCATAGTCGAGACCGAGCAGCGCGGCCATCGCGCCGGCGCCCACCGGCACCGCCTTCTGCATCGCAAGGCCGCGGGTGCGCAGCAGGCGCGCGGTGTCGCTGACGGTGAGACTGCCGGCCGCGGCAAGCGCCGAATACTCGCCGAGCGAGTGACCCGCGACGAAGGCAGCGTCACGGCCGACCGAAAAGCCGGCTTCGCTCTCCAGCACGCGCAACGTCGCGATCGAGACCGCCATCAGCGCCGGCTGCGCATTCTCGGTGAGCTGCAGCGTCTCGCCCGGGCCGTCCCAGATGATCGTGGTCAGCTTCTCGCCGAGCGCGGAATCGACCTCGTCGAACACCGCCTTGGCGACCGGAAAGGCCTCGGCCAGGGCCTTGCCCATCCCGACCGCCTGCGAGCCCTGCCCGGGAAACGTAAATGCTGCCGTCATCGGCGCTCCCTACCTTGTTGAGCGAGATCTTCCCTGGCAAACGCGTTGCGTCTGCTGCGGGGGAGAACGGTATCCGCGTCGCGCGAAAGAAAAATGCCTCGGCGGGTCCGGACGATGCCTTGCACCGTGTCGCGGACCGGGCCGTAAGACACTGACGGAGGCCGCCGTGTCAAGCCGCGCCGACGGAACCCTGGGGATGCCGGTCGATCTGTTGGGCTAGAAACCGCCGGCGTTCTGGTCGGCGTTAACCTTGGCGCCCGCCCTCGCCCGGCGGGCGCTGTTGACCAATTGCCCGGGGCGATCCTCATGGTCGGGCCTGCCGGTCGCGAGCCGCAGCACCGCGGCATAGCCCGGCTGCACCTCCATCCGCCCGGCGTAGCGGCTCCTGCTCAGGATGCGATGGACGCGCGGCAGGTTGTAACAGGGCACGTAGAACAGCAGATGATGCTCGAGATGGTAGTTCACGTAGTAAGGCGCGATGAACAGGCGCTCGAGAAAATTCGCGCGCGTGGTGCGGGTGTTGCGCAAGGGATCCGCGCTGTCGGGCACGACGGCATGTTCGGCGATGTTGCGGATCCGCGTGATCACCATCATCCAGGTCAGAAGCGGCACCAGCCACAGCAGTGGATAGGCCCACCACACGCCGGCCGCGGCAAGGCCCGCGAACAGCACCGCGTTGGTCAGGCATTGCGGGCCGAGCTTGTCCCAGAAGTTCGCGGCGCGCCGCGCCAACGGCCATTCCTTCGGGCCGAGCGCATTGAGCAGTTGCGCCTTGCGCTGCTGGTAGCCGGTCTGGCCGGTGATATCGCGGAGGAATTTGCGACGATAGCTCAGCCGCGTGATCGGAAACGGCGCCGACAGCACGAGGTCGGGATCGTCCTCCTGTTGCGTCCGCGCGTGATGCTGCAGGTGATAGCGGCGATATCCGCGGGTTTCGGCGAAGATCGGATAGGCGCAGAACCATTGGCTCAGCGCGAGGTTGGTCCTCTCATCGGCCGACAGGCAACCATGCGCACCGTCGTGCATCAGGATCGCAAGCCCGAGCTGGCGCGAGCCGATGATCGCCACAGCGAAGAGATAGGTCAACGGATTGGGCCACCATGCGACGAGTGCGATCGCGCCCAGGATCAGCGCCCAGGCGTGCGCGATCAGCGCGACGCCCTTCCATGTCACGCGCTGCCGGACCGCAACCAGCTCATCTTCGGTCAGGAACTCGCGGGCTCGCATGCGAAGCGCGGTCATGTGCTCGTCTCCTCGTCGGATGAGGGCGAAGTGGTGGAATCGCGGACCAGGCGAAGCCGCGCGGCCTCATGCTGCGATGTCGCCGTCGCCTGCTCGCCGAGCGCGCGCAAGAGTTCGCGGCACATCTCGTCGGCCGCGCGGCCCATCGCAAAACCTTCGACGATGACGCCGATCGCGACCGCCCAGAATCGCCGCGAGCTCTCCTCGGGCGCGCGCAGCGTTCGCCAACCGTGCCGCTCGACCTGGCCTGCATAGGCACGCGCACCTTCACTGTGCAAACGCTCGATGGTGCGCTCGACCAGCGGTGCGAGGTCTTGTCGCCGCCTGGTCAGGGTCAAGGCTTCGGCGAAGAAGGCAACGGTATCCGTCGCGGTCACGGTCTCGGCCAGCGCATGCGTGTACGCGCGCGGGGTGTGGGCTTCGAGGGCGGCCTGCTCGGTCGCGCGCGCCAGGTAGAGCATGTCGCGGCAGGCGGCCTCGACGAACAGCGCCTCCTTGGTGCGGAAGTAATAGGTGATCTGGCTCGGAAAGGCGTCCGCCGCCGCGGCGATGTCGGAGATCGAGGTGCCCGACAGTCCGCGCTCCTTGAACAGGCGGCTGGCGCCGTCGAGCAGCAGCGAGCGCATCTTGCGGCCCGCCGACCGTGTCGCGCGGACCGCGTGCTTCGGATCGGGCGCAGGCATGTCGGCAGCGGTCTCCGAACCCATGATCGTTCCTCCCGGACAATATTTGTATGATATACAAACAAAGAAATCAACGGGAAATCACGCGGAGATCAGATTAGGATGGTTTCCGACGAAGGCTCGCCCTTGTGAGAGACATTCCTGCCGGGCCGACAACCCTTGCCTTCGCGGCTAAAATCCGTATAAAGCGCGCCATCCGTGGGCCCCGGCCGGGAGCTGAACGGACGGTCTCAGCAAATTCACCTGGTTGATTTTGATGTGGCAGGGCCAGTCGGCCCGTCGTCCCGTGCTTCCGCCTTCTGAGCAGCATCGAGTCCTTTCCGAAGGTCTCGAAGGGCTTGTCGCCGGGAACCGCGTCAACACTAGGAAAGGACACCCATGCCTCTTTACGAGCATGTCTTCCTCGCGCGTCAGGACGCGAGCACCCAGCAGGTCGATGAACTGACCACCCAGGTCACCGGCATCGTCGAACAGGGCGGCGGCAAGGTCACCAAGACCGAGAATTGGGGCGTGCGCTCCCTCACCTACCGCATGAACAAGAACCGCAAGGCGCACTTCGTGCTGATGAACATCGACGCGCCGTCGGCTGTCGTCACCGAGATCGAGCGCCAGGAGCGGATCAACGAAGACGTCATCCGCTATCTGACCGTGCGCGTCGAAGAGCACGAGGAAGGCCCGTCGGCGATGATGCGCAAGGCCGACCGTGACCGCGAGCGCGATGACCGCGGCGGCGGCTTCCGCGGCGACCGCGATGGTGGCGGATTCCGTGGTGATCGTGGCCCGCGCCGTCCGCGCGATGAAGACGCAGCGACCGAGGAGTAATGAATCATGGCTGACGCTGGTGCCCGCCGTCCGTTTTTCCGTCGCCGCAAGTCCTGCCCGTTCACGGGCGCGAATGCGCCGAAGATCGACTACAAGGATTCCAAGCTGTTGATGCGTTACGTCTCGGAGCGCGGCAAGATCGTGCCGAGCCGCATCACGGCGGTGTCCGCCAAGAAGCAGCGTGAACTCGCCCGCGCCATCAAGCGCGCGCGGTTCCTCGGCCTCTTGCCCTACGTGATCAGGTAATCGCCTTCGGCCGGCGACGCGCGTCGCCGGCCGCTTGTCTTCATAAGGCTTCCGGGTCGTCCGGTCGCCGATGGTTGGGGCTCTCGCAAGACCGCCTCTAACCGCTCGAAAGGAGCGGGACAGCTAATGATCGGAATATTCATCGTTGCAATTGCGGCCGCCGCTGCGTCGGCCTTGATGTTCGCCTCGATCATTTCGGGCGCGCTGATCTCGTTGCTGCTGTTCTATCTGGCGCCGTTGCCGCTGATGGTGACGTCGCTCGGCTGGGGTCCGCTCGCCGCCGCGATCGGCGGCATCATCGCCTCCGCAAGCGTCGGTGCGATCCTCGGACTTCCCTACGGGATCGCCTTTGCGACGATGGTTGCCCTGCCCGGCTGGTGGCTCGGCCATCTCGCTCTGCTCGGCCGGCCCACCACCGGCGGCGTCCCCGCCGGCGCTGCCGCAGAAGCAGCGCCCCCTCAGCTCGAGTGGTATCCGGTCGGCCGCATCCTGATCTGGGTCGCAGCCTTCGCGGTCGTGACCACGGCCGGCGCGCTGCTGACGCTCGGCCTTGATGCCCAGACGATTGCCGCCGAGCTGCGCCGCGGCCTCCTGAAGGTCTTCAGCGCCGGCAACGCGCAGCCCAGCGACGAGATCGAACAGCTCGTCAAGTTTTTGGTGATCTTCGCGCCGATGGCGGCAACGGTCGTCGCGATGGTCACGCTGACGGTGAACCTGTGGCTCGCCGCCAAGGTCACGCAGACCTCGGGCCGGCTGAACCGGCCATGGCCGGAGCTGCGTTCGACGACGCTGCCGCCGATGACGCTGGTCGCGCTGCTGGTGGCGCTCGGCCTCAGTTTCGTCGGCGGCCTTCTCGCCATCCTAGCGCAGCTCGTGACGACCGCGCTGATCATCGCCTACACGCTCGTCGGCTTCGCGGTGCTCCACACGGTGACGCTGTCGCTCACCAGCCGCGGCTTCTGGCTGGCCTGCGCCTACACCGCCGTCGTCGTGTTCACCTGGCCGATCGTCGCGCTGGTAGCGCTCGGCATCGCCGATGCCCTGTTCGGATTGCGACAACGCTATCTGCGCAGCCGGCCGCCGCCGCTGCCGGCATCCTGAGATTCGAACCAACCACTCAACCGATACTTAGCACCTAGAGGAGAACGAAAATGGAAGTCATTCTGCTGGAGCGCGTGGCCAAGCTTGGCCAGATGGGCGAGATCGTCCGCGTCAAGGACGGGTATGCCCGCAACTTCTTGCTGAAGCGCGGCAAGGCGCTGCGCGCCACTGCCGACAACCGCGCCAGGTATGACGGCATGAAGGCCGAGCTCGAGGCCAACAACATCAAGGCCAAGGGTGAAGCAGCCAAGGTCGCCGAGAAGATCGACGGCCGCGACATCGTCATCATCCGCCAGGCCTCCGAATCCGGCCAGTTGTTCGGCTCGGTCTCGGTGCGCGACATCGTCGCGGCGCTGGCAGCCGACGGCGTCACGGTGACCCGTCCGCAGGTCTGGCTGGACTCGCCGATCAAGGTGATCGGCCAGCAGAAGGTCACGATCGCCGTGCACCCGGAAGTCGAAGCCAGCGTCGCCGTGACGGTCGCCCGCTCCGCCGACGAGGCCGAGCGGATCAAGCGCGGCGAGGACATCTCGACCCGCCAGGAGGACCAGGACGCCGCCGCCGAGGCGCTTGCCGCCGCCGGCGAGTTCTTCGATCCGGAAGCCCAGCACGACGAGGTCGAGCCGGCGCCGGCCACCGAAGAGCAGAAGTAAGTCCGTCTCCGCCACCCAACCGACTGAAGCCCGGCCTGATCAGGCCGGGCTTTGGATTCGTGCCGCGGCCGCATCGTCCAGCATCGCAATCGACGCCAACGCCGTCGCCGTGTGCTTTTCCTTGCCGTCGATCACGCAGAACACGTCGGCCGCGACCACCGCGACCTGACGCCCCGGCTTGACCACCCGCGCGCGGCAGATCAGGCGATCGCCCGACGCCGGCGACAGCAGGTTCAACTTGTACTCCGCCGTCAGCGCCGGCTGGCCGCGCGACGTCGCTGCCGCAATCGTCGTGGCGTTGTCGACCAGAAACGCCGTCACCCCGCCGTGAAACAGGCCGTGCTGCTGCAACAGCTCGGGGCGCCGATCGACCGCGAGCGTACAGGCGCCGCGCGACAGCTCGGCCAATTCCGCACCGACATGGCCCATGAAGCCCTGGCGGCCGACGTTGTCGCGGATCCGTGCCGCGATCGGCGCGAAGTCCGGATCGGTTTCGTTCATGACGTTTCTCCTGTGTGCTCCGCCGCTCCCGGCGCCACCACCGCGCGGATTGCGCAGGCAATCAGCGTCTCGACCTGATCCCGCGGGTCGCTGCGGTCGCGGCCCGACAGATAGGCCCGGCAGAAAATTTGCGCCGGACCGATGATCTGGCTGAAGAACAGCACCGCGCTCATCGGCAGCAATTCGCCGCGGGCGAGCAGCGGGGCGCGCCAGCGCTCGATCCCCTCGGCCAGCCGCGAGTTCTCGGTGCGCTGGGCGCCGCGCACCTCCTCACCCCATTCGCTGCGCGAAATTTCGAACAGGAAGCGCGCCTCTCGCCGGTTGCTCACGACCCAATCGAGGTGGGCGCGGATCAGCCGCGCAACGCCATCGCGCGCGCCGCAGGATGCATCGACCGAGGTGATGATCGCGGCGTGGTAGCTCTGCAGGACCTCCAGAAAGAGAGTTCCGGCCAGCTCCTTCTTCGAGTTGAAGAAGTGGAAGAAGCTGCCGTTGGAGGCCCGCGCCCGGCTGCGGATCGCGGCAACCGTCGCGCCTTCGAAGCCGTCCCGATCGAACACCGCCAGTCCCGCTTCCAGTAGATCCTCGCGCGCTGTGCTCACCTGCTCGTCCTCGTTGCTAGATCAGCACTCTAGAGTGATACTCTAGTGATGGTCAAGAATTTGCCCGGCCTGCGAGGGCCGGGCTTTGGCGATTGCTACTTCGACGCCGAACCTTCGGGGGTTCCGGCCGGCGTCGGGGCTGGTGCGGCAGCCGTGGCCGGCGCAGGCGAAGCAGCCGCAGCCGGGCTCGGGGTCGGCGCAGGCGCGGCAGCCGCCGGAGCCGGTGTCACCGGCGGGACTGGGTCGGCGCGCAGCGGCGTCGATTCGCCGCCGGTGCTTTCCTTGGGCGCATCGACCTTGGCGCGGTCGGGCTTGTCCGCCTCCGACTTGTCCGGTCCCGACTTGGCGTTCGCCGGCTTGTCGCTGTCGACCTTCTCCTGACCCTTGGCGGCCTTGGGCTCGTCCTTCGGCGTTTCGCCCTTCGCAGCGTCGTCGGGCTTCTCCTCGATGTGCTTGCCGCGACGGCCGAGCTTGTGGCGGGACGGCTTCTCCTCGCCGGCGGCCGGCGGCTCACCGTCGGCAGCAGGCTTGACACCCTCCGGCGCCTCGCTCGGACGGGCCATGCGCTTGTCCTTGCGGCCGGCACGTCCCTCGGCCGGCGTCACCCCGTCGGCATCGGGCTTCGCAGCCTCCTGCGAAGCGGCGCCCGAATGCGGCTTGTGGCCGGCGCGCTCGGACGGCTCCGCCGGCTGCCTTGCCTCGCGGTCATCCCTGCCCTCTCTGGCCCCCTTGGGCTTGTCCTTGGCCTGGTAACGGGGATCGTTGGCGCCATTGGAAATCAGATAGGACGCGAGCACTCCGGCCATGTCGCTGGACGTCGTGTAGTGCTGGCGCAGGAAGCCCGGCAGCGAGGACGCCGGCACGGTCTTCAGCAGGCCGCGCGGACTTTTGTGACACGCGGTGCAGGTGCTCGAGAAGATTTGGGAGGGGCTCTTGCCGGCCTCGAGGTTTTGCGCTTGCGCAGATGCTGCCGAGAAGCAGCCAACCAGAAGCGTCACCGTCGCCAGACTGAGGGCTCGGCTCAACATCCTTTAAGTCTCCAAATTCCGGAAAATCGCCGCCAGGGATCCATGGGCTGCGGCGGGTCACCTTTTATCCGATTATCTCGCGAATGGAAGCGCATCCATGACACACACACGGTATTGTCACATTTCGGAATATCGGCTTTGACCACAATGCAGTAGCGCGATCTAATTCCGTGCCTATGTTTGTTCCGTGGGGACACACTGGAGCACCCCGCTCCGGTGGTGTCGGGCGCAAGCAGCTTGCCGTTCCGTTGGTGTATCGATGGATCGATTGTTGCGATATTTCTTGGGGCAGTTCGTTCGGCGCGGTTCGATCACGTTCACGACCGCAAGCGGAATGAGGTTCACCTGTGGCGACGGCACCGGAGTTCCGGTGGCGGTACGCTTCACGAGCACTGCGGCACAGGCCCGCGTTCTCCTTGATCCAGAGCTCTATCTCGGCGAAGCCTACATGGACGGCACGTTCGTGGTGGAGCAAGGCACCATCGCGGATGCGCTGGCGGTCCTGATGGGCCAGGCCGATATGCTGCCGAACTATGCCCGGCTCCAGTCGGGCCTGCGTTTCCTCGGACGGCGCATCCAGCAGCTCAATGTCCGCGGCCGGTCCAGGAATAACGTCGCCCGGCATTACGATCTCGACGGACGCCTCTACTCGCTCTTTCTTGACGCCGACAAGCAATATAGTTGCGCCTATTTCGAGACGTCCGATGCGGCGCTGGACGACGCCCAGCTCGCCAAGAAGCGCCATCTCACCGCCAAGCTCCTGGTGCGACCGGGCGACCGTGTCCTTGACATCGGCTCCGGCTGGGGTGGACTGGGGCTCTACCTCGCCGAGATGACCGGCGCCGATGTCACCGGCGTCACGCTGTCGACCGAGCAGTTGCAGATATCCAATGCCCGCGCCGCCGAACGCAACCTCGCGCAATCGGCGCGTTTCCTGCTCCAGGACTACCGCGACATTCCCGGCCCGTTCGACCGCATCATCTCGGTCGGCATGTTCGAGCATGTCGGGGTCGCTTTCTACGAGACCTTCTTCAAGCGCTGCGCCGAGCTCCTGAGCGACGACGGCGTCATGATGCTGCATTCGATCGGCCGCTCGACCGGGCCTGACGTCACCAGCCCCTGGATCAGGAAATACATCTTCCCGGGCGGTTACATCCCGGCGCTCTCCGAAGTCATGCCCGCAATCGAGAAGGCGGGACTCCTGGTCTGTGACATGGAGATCCTGCGCCTGCACTATGCCGAGACACTGAAGGCGTGGCGCGACCGGTTCATGGCGCGTCGCGAGGAAGCGGTCCGGTTGTACGACGAGCGCTTTGCCCGGATGTGGGAGTTCTATCTGGCAGCATCGGAGATGTCGTTCCGCGTGCAGAATATGATGAACTTCCAGCTCCAGCTCACGAAGCGGCAGGGCATCGTGCCGATGACGCGGGATTATATCGGCCGCGAGGAAGCGCGGCTGCGGCTGAAGGAGGCGGATGCCGCCACGCCCCGCCTGCAGCTCGCGGGCGAGTAAGCCTGACGAAAAGGTGAGAGCGGCTAGTTGCGCAGGCTGTAGGCCGATCCGTAGTGGGCGAAGGCCGACGCGGGCCGCGCCAGATGGGCCGAAACGGCTGAGATCAGCTCGGGGTCGCAGGGAGCATTGCGGATCTCCGGACGAACGGCCTGCTCCATAGCGTCTATCAGCGTCGCCAGCCAGCGCCCGTCGAGGCCCTTCGCCGGATCGACCACAAACCGCGATGTCTGAAACTCCTGCGCCATCGTCGCCGTATCTTCGCTGAGTGACAACAACCCGGAAACCGCCAGCCAGTTCCCGCCACCATGCCGCAAATAAAATGCGGCCGGTGTGACCTGCTTCACAGAAACCCTGCCCGGCCCGTCGTAGTGGTCGGGCATGAATCGCCAAACTTACCGATCGATGTTGGACCCGCAGCGCGATATCGTGACCGACTACGCCCTGATCGCAACCGGCGTGGCGGCAGCCTTGATCGCACTGGCCTTCCTTATCCTGGTCTGACGAATCAGAACCAACGGACGCCTCGCCTCCTGATGGGTGCGCCGGCCCGAGAAAAGGTTCAGGCCGCGCCCAACTTTCAGCGATGACGACGCCGTACCGCCGTCCCCTGCCCGGTTTCGCCAAATCCCCGTCAAGCCGAATGCGTTCGCCGGTCTTGGATTCACACACCGCGTTGTGTGAATCGGGCATAAGGCGCATCTCGTCTTTCGCTTCGTGCCGGGCTGGCGCTTGATCGCGGCCCCACATCCGAAAATCGCAGTAACGACGAAATCAGAAGAATAAGCTCGTCCATGGCCTTGATTGATTCGAACGTCCACCAGCTCGCACCGGACGCCGGAGCACCGGCGTACCGGAGTGCACCGCACAACATCGAAGCGGAACAGAGCCTTCTGGGCGCGATCCTGGTCAACAACGACGCGTTCTACCGGGTCTCCGATTTCCTGGAGCCGAAGCACTTCTTCGAAACCATCCACCAGCAGATCTACGAGACGGCCGCGAGTCTGATCCGGATGGGCAAGGTCGCGACCCCGATCACGCTGAAGACCTTCCTGCCGGCCGATCTCGACATCGGCGGCATGACGGTCAGCCAATACCTCGCCCGGCTCGCCGCCGAGGCAACCACCATCATCAACGCCCAGGATTACGGCCGCACGGTCTATGATCTCAGCCTGCGCCGCGACCTGATCCGGATCGGCGAAGAGATCGTCAACGTCGCCTATGAGGCGTCGGTGGACTTCGCGCCCCGCGCCCAGATCGAGGATGCCGAACGGCAGCTTTACTCTCTCGCCGAGACCGGCCGCTATGACGGCGGCTTCCAGCGCTTCTCACAGGCCCTCACGGTTGCCGTCGACATGGCGGCGAAGGCGTTCCAGCGCGACGGCAAGCTGTCGGGCATCTCGACCGGCCTGCGCGACCTCGACGCCAGGATGGGCGGCTTGCAGCCCTCCGACCTCATCGTGCTCGCCGGCCGTCCCGGCATGGGCAAGACCTCGCTGGCCACCAACATCGCCTACAACATCGCCAAGGCCTATGTGCCAGAGGTGCAGGCGGACGGCACCACCAAGGCTGTCAACGGCGGAGCCGTCGGCTTCTTCTCGTGCGAAATGAGCGGCGAGCAGCTCGCCACCCGTATTCTGGCCGAGCGCACCGGCATCCCCTCGAGCCTGATCCGCCGCGGCGGCATCACAGAGATGGATTTCGAGAAGATCCGCGACTGCTCGATCGAGCTGCAATCCTTGCCGTTCTATGTCGACGAGACCGGCGGCCTGTCGATCTCGCAGCTCACCGCCCGCGCCCGCCGTCTCAAGCGGCAGAAGGGCCTCGACCTGATCGTGATCGACTACATCCAGCTTCTGCAAGGCTCGGGTAAGCGCGGCAGCGACAACCGTGTCCAGGAAATCACCGAGATCACCACCAGCCTGAAGGCGCTGGCGAAGGAGTTGAACGTCCCCGTGATCGCGCTGTCGCAGCTCTCGCGTCAGGTCGAAAATCGCGACGACAAGCGACCCCAGCTCTCCGACCTTCGTGAATCCGGCTCGATCGAGCAGGACGCCGACGTCGTGATGTTCGTCTATCGCGAGGAATACTACCTCGCGAACAAGGAGCCGCGCCCCGGCACCCCCGAACATGAGAAGTGGCAGACCGAGATGGGCCTCGCCCATGGCAAGGCCGAAGTCATCATCGGCAAGCAGCGCCACGGCCCCACCGGAACCGTCGAATTGCACTTCGAAGCCAGCGTCACCCGGTTCGGCGATCTCGCGCCCGACGGCCAAGTCCCGGATCGCGGCTACTAACGCGCTGCCGCGGTTGAACGCTCGAAGTCCCGCGCGTACAACTGACGCATGAACATCGTGACCGACGCGAAATCCCAGCTCACGCCCGAAGCCAGCCTGCTGGCGGCCCATCCGGCCGCCACCGGCATCCTCACCGTCGATCTCGACGCCATCGTCGCCAACTGGCGCAAGCTCGAGAAGACCGCGATCCCGGCCGAATGCGCCGCCGTGGTCAAGGCCAACGCCTATGGCTGCGGCGCCGAGCAGGTTGCGCGCGCGCTCGCCAATGCCGGCTGCAAGACCTTCTTCGTCGCCACCGTGGACGAAGCCGCCGCGGTGCGCGCGGCAGCTCCCCAGGCCACCATCTATTCGCTCGGCGGCTTCTTCCAGAACACCGGCGACCGTTACGCCAAGATCGATTGCAAGCCGGTGATCGGCGATCTCAACGAGCTCGCCGAATGGGACGTGTTCTGCCGCCGCTCGGGCTGGTCGGGCGGCGCCGGCATCCATATCGATACCGGAATGAACCGGCTTGGCCTCACGGTCAGCGAAGCGCAGGGCATCATTCCGCGCATCAACGCCGGCGATCACGGCATCACGCTGGTGATGAGCCACCTCGTCGCTGCCGAGCAGCTCAACAATCCCACCAACGCCAGGCAACTTGCCACCTTCCGCGAGATCGCAAGCCTGTTCGCAGGCGTGCCGGCCTCGCTCGCGAACTCGTCCGGCGTCTTCCTCGGCCCGCATTTCCAGTTCGACATCGTCCGTCCCGGCTGCGCGCTCTATGGCGTCAATCCGACGCCGGAGGCCGACAACCCGATGCAGCAGGTGGTCGATCTCAAGGCGCGCATCGTGCAGATCCGCAATATCGATCGCGGCGAGACCGTCGGCTATGGCGGCACCTGGACGGCCCGGCGGCCGACGCGGCTTGCCATCGTCTCGGCCGGCTATGCCGATGGTTATTTCCGCGCCGCCAGCGCCAATGACGGCACCCGCGGCGCCGAGGTCATCGTTGCCGGCAAGCGCTGCCCGATCGCGGGCCGCGTCTCGATGGACCTGATCGCGGTCGACATCACCGACCTCGACAAGAATGCCGCGCGCCGCGGCCACATGGTGACGCTGATCGGCGAAGGCATCACGGTCGACGAGATCGCACGCCATTTCGGCACGATCGGCTATGAGGTGCTGACCAGCCTCGGCCGCCGCTTCGCGCGGGTCTACAAGGGCGGCGGCGCCGTCGCGCAGCCGATCGCGCCACCGCCAGCGGCGTCTGTCGCAGCATCGAGCTGACCATAGAAGGGCTCGCGATCGCCGGGATCGCATGAAGATCGCGACCTTCAACATCAACAACATCAATCGGCGCCTGCCGAACCTGCTGCGCTGGCTGCGCGCGGCGAAGCCCGACGTCGTCAGCCTGCAAGAGCTCAAGGCGAGCGAGGCCGAGTTTCCGCAGACTGCGCTCGAGACAGCCGGCTATGGCGCGGTATGGCAGGGACAGAAGACGTGGAACGGCGTCGCCATCCTCGCACGCAACACCGAGCCGGTGCTGATCCGCACCGCTCTGCCCGGCGACCGCGACGATCATGAGGCGCGCTACATCGAGGCCGCGGTGCGTGGCATCGTCGTCACCAGTCTCTATTTGCCGAATGGCAATCCGCAGCCCGGGCCGAAATTCGACTACAAGCTCGCCTGGTTCAAGCGGCTGCGCGCGCACGCCGCCAAGCTGCTCAAGCAGGACGTTCCGGTCGTGCTCGCTGGCGACTATAATGTCGCGCCTGATACGTTCGACATCTATCCGACCCGCTCCTGGGACAAGGATGCGCTGATCCAGCCGCAAAGCCGCGCCGCGTTCAAGGCGCTGGTCGATCAGGGCTGGTGCGACGCGATCCGCACGCTGCATCCCGACGCGCCGATGTTCACCTTCTGGGACTACAAGCGCAACCGCTGGCCGCGCGATGCCGGCTTGCGGCTCGATCATCTGCTGCTCAGCCCTGCGCTGGCAGCACGGCTCACCGCGGCCGGCGTCGATCGCGACATCCGCGGCGCAGACGGCGCCAGCGACCACGCGCCGGCGTGGGTGGTGTTGAAGTGATGGTGCTTGCCGGCCCTGGGCCCCGATGGCACTGTCGTCCCTGCGAAAGCAGGGACCCATACTCCGCAGCAGATGTTGTTGGAGGGACCCGTCGTCCCGGCATCGTTCAACAATCAGCACTTGTGGTTATGGGTCCCTGCTTTCGCAGGGACGACACTGAATATGTGGTTCGGCCGGTGAGTCATACTTCCGCATTCTCGCGACATGATTTGCCAAAGGCTGACGCAGGGGCTTGCGCCATCGCGCAAATCGGTGGCAGGGGGTATCACCTCGCCGGAGCATGCGCGTGGGCTACCTCTTCGTCCTCATCGTCGGCCTGGTCGCAGGCACCATTTCCGGCATCGTCGGCACCGGCTCGTCGATCATGCTGATGCCGGTGCTGGTCTATCAGTTCGGGCCGAAGCAGGCCGTGCCGATCATGGCGGTCGCGTCCGTGATGGCCAATCTCTCGCGCATCCTTGCCTGGTGGCGCGAGGTCGACTGGCGCGCCTGCGTGGCCTACTCCATCACCGGCATTCCGGCGGCAGCGCTCGGCGCGCGGACGCTGCTCGTCTTGCCCTCGCGCGCTGTCGACGTCGCGATCGGGGCGTTCCTGATCGCAATGGTGCCGGTGCGGCACTGGATCGCGCGACACAGGCTCAGAGCCAGGCTCTGGCACCTCGCGGTCGGCGGCGCCGTGATCGGCTATCTCACCGGCATCGTGGTCTCGACCGGGCCGCTCAGCGTGCCGCTGTTCCTGTTCTATGGCCTGTCCCGTGGCGCGTTCCTCGCCACCGAGGCGGCAAGCTCGCTCGGGCTCTATGTGAGCAAATCGGTGACGTTCGAGCGCTTCGGCGCACTCACCGCCGCGGTGGCGCTGAAGGGCCTGATCGCCGGCGCGTCGCTGATGGCCGGCGCCTTCATCGCCAAGCGCTTCGTGCTACAGATGAAGCCCGAGGCGTTTCGCCTGCTGATGGACGGCATCATGCTGATCGCGGGCGCGACACTGCTGTGGTCGGCCGTCTCGCACTAAGTCCGCGCTACTCTGGGCGACACGCTACGGTGGGTGGCCGGAGCGCGGATCTTCTCCCACTGATCCCCGCCGTCCGGCAGAGCCAATCATTGATGGATCGTGTTCGCCAGCCGAACCGTGTTATGCACGCTGCTCGACAGTGCGACTCACCTACCGATGGCCAAGAACACGCTCTCCTTCGTCTGCCAGAACTGCGGCGCGGCGTATAATCGCTGGCAGGGCAAGTGCGACGCCTGCGGCGAGTGGAACACGCTGGCCGAGGAAGACACGTCCGGCTCAGTGCCGGTCTCGATCCGCAGTAAGCGCAAGGGCCGGACGTTCGCGCTGGAGTCGCTGTCCGGCAAGACTCAGGACGCCCCGCGCCTCTCCTCCGGGATGGCTGAGCTCGATCGCGTCACCGGCGGCGGCTTCGTGCGCGGCTCGGTGCTCCTGGTCGGCGGCGATCCCGGGATCGGCAAGTCGACGCTGCTGACGCAGGCGACCAGCATGATGGCGCGCGCCGGGCATCGGGTGGTCTACATCTCCGGCGAAGAGGCGGTGGCGCAGGTGCGGCTGCGGGCCGACCGGCTCGGCCTCGCCGACGCGCCGGTGCAATTGGCGGCGGAAACCTCGGTCGAGGACATCGTCTCGACGCTGTCGGAAGGCACCGTCCCGCGCCTGATCGTGATCGACTCGATCCAGACCATGTGGACTGACACCGTCGAGTCCGCGCCCGGCACCGTCACCCAGGTCCGCGCCTCGGCGCAGGCGCTGATCAGGTTCGCCAAGAAGACCGGGGCCGCGATCATCCTCGTCGGCCACGTCACCAAGGACGGCCAGATCGCGGGTCCTCGCGTGGTCGAGCACATGGTCGACGCCGTGCTCTCCTTCGAGGGTGAAGGCTCGCAGCAGTTCCGCATCCTGCGCTCGGTGAAGAACCGCTTCGGCGCGACCGACGAGATCGGCGTGTTCGAGATGACCGGGCTCGGCCTACGCGAGGTCACCAACCCATCCGAATTGTTCCTCTCTGAACGCGACCTCGGCAGCCCCGGCACGGCGGTGTTCGCCGGCATCGAGGGCACGCGGCCGGTGCTGGTCGAGTTGCAGGCGCTGGTGGCGCCGACCTCGCTCGGCACGCCGCGCCGCGCCGTGGTCGGCTGGGACCCGAGCCGGCTGTCGATGGTGCTGGCGGTGCTGGAAGCCCATTGCGGGGTGAAACTCTCCGGCCATGACGTCTATCTCAACGTCGCCGGCGGGTTGCGCATCCAGGAACCGGCGGCGGACCTCGCCGCGGCGGCCGCATTAGTGTCCTCGCTGGTGAACGCCCCGCTGCCGACCGATGCGGTCTATTTTGGCGAGATTTCGCTCTCCGGCGCGATCCGCCCGGTGGCGCAGACGCCGGCACGGCTGAAGGAGGCACTCAAGCTTGGCTTCGGCCGCGCGATCCTGCCCGAATCGGCCCGGGGCGAGACGAGCAGCGACGCCGGGCTGTCGCTCAACAGCGTCGGCAATCTGACAACGCTGGTCGCCGAAATCGCCGCGCGTGGTACGCCAAGAGGCGGCCGGGGAACACCGAGCGGCAATCGGGCTCCGCCAAGGGGCGACCAGGACGGCCCCGCGGGCTCTGATCCGGCTGAGAAAAATGCCACACCGGCCCGATTCCGTCGGGAGACCCGCTAAACCGGGCGTGACGTATCAGCCCCCCGCCGCTATACATCCGCCGCGCGGGACAGGTGGCTCTCCGGCCTTGCCGGACGCACCCGATGCGCCTCAGTTAGGACGGCACCGACACGCCGATTCGCGAGAGCCATTAACAGCGTACCCAACGTACCAGCGGACCTGACCAGCCGATGCCCATAACGATACTTGATCTCGTCCTGCTCGGGGTGATGCTGATCTCGGGCCTGCTTGCCATGGTGCGCGGCTTCATGCGCGAGATCCTGTCGATCGCCGCCTGGGGCGCCGCGGCGCTGGTGACGCTGTATGCGTTCTCGAAGCTGCTGCCGACCGCCAAGACCTACTTCAACAACGACACGGTCGCGGCCATCGTCGTGGTGGCCGGCACCTTTATTGGCACGCTGATCGTGGTCTCCGTGATCACGGTGCGGATCTCCGACATGATCCTGGATTCGCGGATCGGCGCGCTGGACCGGACGCTGGGCTTCCTGTTCGGCCTCGCCCGCGGCCTCCTGATCGTGGTCGTGGCGTTCATGTTCTTCACCTGGCTGGTCCCGGACAAGCAGCGGCCGGACTGGGTGAGCGGGGCGAAGTCCCGGGTGGTGCTGCAGGGAACCGGGGATTGGCTGATGTCGCTCTTGCCTGACGACCCCGAGAACACCATCTTAAAGAAGTTCAAAAAGAATAAGCCGGACGACGATTCTGCTGCTGATCCCGATCAGGCGACAACGCCTGCGTCGGGCGACGGCTATAGCAAACCTGCCCGCGACAGCCTTAAAAAGCTGATCGAGAAACCCGCAGGCCATTGACGCAGGCAACTGACTTTGACGGGCCCCAACGAGAGGCGATGAACGAGATGCAGACCCCTTCCGATCACGCCGACCAACTGGATCTCGACCTCGGCCCGATCGAATTGCAGGATGATCTCCGACACCCTGATCTGGATGGCGACACGCTCCGCGAAGAATGCGGCGTCTTCGGCATCTTCGGCAACCCGGACGCCGCCGCCATCACCGCGCTCGGCCTGCACGCCCTCCAGCATCGCGGCCAGGAGGCCGCCGGCATCGTCTCCTTCGACGGCAGCCGCTTCCATTCCGAGCGCCGCCTCGGCCTCGTCGGCGACACCTTCTCCCGCCGCGAGGTGATCGAGCGCCTGCCCGGCAGCGCCGCGGTCGGCCATGTCCGCTACTCCACGACCGGCGCCACCATCCTGCGCAACGTGCAGCCGCTATTCGCCGAGCTCAACGCCGGCGGTTTCGCGGTCGGCCACAACGGCAACCTCACCAATGCCCTCACTTTGCGCCGCGAACTCGTGAAGGGCGGCGCCATGATGCAGTCGACCACCGACACCGAGGTGATCCTGCATCTGGTGGCGCAGTCCAAGCGCGCCCGTTTCATCGACCGCTTCATCGAGGCGCTGCGCGCGATCGAGGGCGCCTACGCGCTGGTCGCGCTGACCAACAAGAAGCTGATCGGCGCGCGCGATCCGCTCGGCATCCGCCCGCTGGTGCTCGGCGATCTCGATGGCCGCCCGATCCTGACCTCGGAGACCTGCGCGCTCGACATGATCGGCGCCAAATATGTCCGCGACATCGAGCCCGGCGAGATCATCGTGTTCGACGATCATGGCGCGCACAGCCACAAGCCATTCCCGCCGAAGCCGGCGCGGCCCTGCATCTTCGAATACATCTATTTCGCCCGGCCGGATTCCATCGTCGGCGGCCGCTCGGTCTACGACGTGCGCAAGGCGTTCGGCGCGCAGCTCGCGCGCGAGAGCCATCCCGACGTCGATGTCGTGGTGCCGGTGCCGGACTCCGGCGTGCCCGCCGCCGTCGGCTACAGCCAGTATTCCGGCGTGCCGTTCGAGCTCGGCATCATCCGCAACCACTATGTCGGCCGCACCTTCATCCAGCCGACCCAGAGCGTGCGCGAGCTCGGCGTGCGCATGAAGCATTCGGCCAACCGCGCCGCGATCGAGGGCAAGCGCATCATCCTGATCGACGACTCGCTGGTGCGCGGCACCACCTCGAAGAAGATCGTGCGCATGATGCGCGACGCCGGCGCCCGCGAGGTGCATTTCCGCCTCGCCTCGCCGCCGATCCTCTATCCCGACTATTACGGCATCGACCTGCCCGACCGCGGCGGCCTGCTCGCCGCCACTCATTCGGTCGAGGAGATGCGCGAGATCATCGGCGCCGACTCGCTGGCGTTCCTGTCGATCGACGGTATGTACCGCGCGATGGGCTACCAGGGCCGCGATCCCGCCAATCCGAAATTCGCCGACCACTGCTTCACCGGCGCCTATCCGACCCACCTCACCGACCAGAGCGACGTCGAGCCCGCGCCGCGCCAGCTCTCGCTGCTGGCGGAAGCGAGCTGAGCCTACGTACGGTGTCGTCCCGGCGAAGGCCGGGACCCATCACCACCGGCCTATCCGGCTGGGGTGGTATCAGACACCAACAGTTTCTTCCATGCCGCCGTCACGGCGTATGGGTCCCGGCTTTCGCCGGGACGACGATTTGTTAGAGTCTCTTCCATGACAAAACCCCTCGCCTCCCGTATCGCCCTCGTGACCGGCGCCTCGCGCGGCATCGGCTATGCCACCGCGATTGCGCTCGCCAAGGCCGGCGCACATGTCGTGGCGGTGGCGCGCACGCAAGGCGGGCTCGAGGAGCTCGACGACGAGATCCGCAAGCACGGCGGCAGCGCCACGCTGGTACCGCTCACTCTCACCGACTATGAGGGCATCGCGCGGCTCGGCCTCGCGCTCCACGAGCGCCACGGCAAGCTCGACATCCTCGTCGGCAACGCCGGCGTCGCCGGTCCCTCGTCGCCGCTCGGCCATATCGAGCTGAAGCCGTGGAACGATGTGATGGCGGTGAACGTCACCGCGAACTTCCAGTTGATCCGCTGCATGGACCCGCTGCTCAAGCAGTCCGATGCCGGCCGCGCGGTGTTCGTTACCTCGGGCGCGGCCTACAAGGCCAACGCCTATCTCGGCCCCTACGCGGCATCGAAAGCCGCGCTCGAGGCGCTGGTGCGCTCCTGGGCCAACGAGACCGTCAACACCAGGCTGCGCGTCAACCTGTTCAGCCCCGGGCCGATCCGCACAAGGATGCGGGCTGCGGTGTTTCCCGGCGAAGACCCGATGACGCTCGACACGCCCGAGATGGCCGCCGAATTCATCGTGCCGATGTGCGCGCCTAACTGGACCGAAACCGGCAAGCTCTACGACTACAAGGCCCGCACGCTGCGGAGTTTCCAGCCGCCGGCGTAGTTATCCGGCCGCGCCACACCCTCGATCGTCATCCCCGCGAAAGCGGGGATCCAGTATTCCAGAGGCGATTGCGATTGAATCGAGAAGCCGCAGCGTACTGGATCGCCCGGTCCCGTCTACGCCAAGGCTTCGACGGGGCTCGGATATCAGGCGCGCCGAAGCATCTTGCGGAGGCGGCAGGCCGGGCGATGACACCTTTTTTGACGCGTCCGCTTGCCTTTCCTAATGCAATTGACTCAGCTCCCTCCCCACGATTGACTGCCGTCCCAACGGGACACCCGCCAAGAAAAATCACGGGAGGCACCGATGACGCCGACGCTCAAACGCGCGCGCTTCAAACTGTCCGGATTGATTTTCTCCGCCTGCATCGCATCTTCGGCCCTTCTCGCTCCGCTCAACTCCGCCACCGCCGCCGACGTCCCGACCTTCGCGGTCGACACCTCCTGGCCCAAGCAGCTTCCGAACAACTGGATCCTCGGCCAGATCGGCGGCATCACCGTCGACTGGCAAGGGCATATCTGGGTGATCCATCGCCCGCGCTCGCTCACCGAAAACGAGAAGGCCGCGAGCCTGACGCCGCCGCGCGCCAAATGCTGCGTGCCCGCGCCGCCGGTGCTCGAGTTCGACGCCGACGGCAATCTGCTGCGCGCCTGGGGCGGCCCCGGCGCCGGCTATCAATGGATCGGCCGCGAGCACGGCATCGTGGTCGACGAACGCGGCTTCGTCTGGATCGGCGGCAATGCCGACGACGACAGCGCGATCCTGAAGTTCTCGCTCGACGGCAAGTATCTTGGCCAGATCGGCAAGATCGCGCCGCGCACCAACAGCAATGACACCACGCAACTCGGCAAGCCCGCAGGAATCGCGATCGACAAGGCGGCCGACGAGCTCTACGTCGCCGACGGCTACGGCAACCGCCGCGTCATCGTGTTCGACGCGACGACGCTCGCCTATAAGCGACACTGGGGCGCCTATGGCAACCGCCCGAACGACGACCCGCAACCGCCCTACGATCCCGGCGCGTCGCCGCAGCACCAGTTCGGCAATCCCGTGCACTGCATCAAGCTCTCCAATGACGGGCTGGTCTATGTCTGCGATCGCAGCCAGGACCGCGTCCAGGTCTTCAAGACAGACGGCACCTTCGTGATGGAATACTTCTACGAGAAGAAGACGCGGGGCGACGGCGCGGTGTTCGATCTCGCGCTGTGGCCCGATCCGAAGCAGACCTATCTCCTGAACGCAGACGGTGCCAACAACGAGATCCGCGTGGTCAAGCGCGAGGACGGCAGCGTGGTCGGCACGTTCGGTCACAGCGGCCGCAATGCCGGCCAGTTCGCACTGCTGCACGTGATGGCTGTCGACCAGAACGGCAACGTCTACACCGGCGAGGTCGACGGCAAGCGCATCCAGAAATTCAAGCTGACGTCCGGCGCGCTGAAATGAAAGATGAAAGCCGGATGACGCCGCGAGTGGCATCCTGCGGCTTTATACGGATTGCCGACGGCCTCCCGACAAGGTAAGTGGGAACCGCGACGACCGGCACAAAGGCTCCATCTCAAGAGGGCTGCCCGGATCATTCACAGTGGAGGAAATTGCTTATGACGACGACGCTTGCGCGGCGCTGTGCCGTGCTACTCGCCTGCGCCGCACTCACCGTCACGACTTCTGCGTTGGCCCAAGACAAGTTGGACAAGAACGTCAAGATCGGCGTGCTCAACGATATGTCGAGCCTCTATGCCGACATCGGCGGGGCGAACTCGGTGGCCGCGGCCAACATGGCGATCGAGGACTCCGGCCTCCGCGGCAAGGGCTGGAAGATCGAGCTGGTGAGCGGCGATCACCAGAACAAGCCCGACGTCGGCGTCAACATTGCTCGGCAATGGATCGACAACGAGAAGGTCGACATCATCACCGATACGCCGAACTCCGGCGTCGCGCTCGCAGTGAGCAACCTGGTCAAGGAAAAGAACTCGATCATGCTCAACTCCGGCGCTGCGACCGCCGACCTCACCGGCAAGGCCTGCAACGCCAACACGATCTCCTACACCTTCGATACCTACATGCTCGCCAACGGCACCGGCAAGGCGCTGACCAAGGCGGGCGGCGATAGCTGGTTCTTCCTCACCGCCGACTACGCCTTCGGCCACGCGCTGGAGCGCGACACCTCCGCGGTCGTGACCGCCAACGGCGGCAAGGTGCTGGGTGATGTCAAGCATCCGCTCAACACCGCTGACTTCTCCTCCTTCCTGCTGCAGGCTCAGGCCTCCAAGGCCAAGATCATCGGGCTCGCCAATGCCGGCGGCGACACCACCAACGCGATCAAGCAGGCTTCCGAATTCGGCATCACCGCCGGCGGCCAGAAGCTCGCGGCGCTGCTGCTGTTCATCAACGATGTGCACGCGCTCGGGCTGAAGATCGCGCAGGGCCTGACCTTCACCGAGTCGTTCTACTGGGACATGAACGACCAGACCCGCGCCTGGTCGAAGCGCTTCCAGAAGGTCTCGCCCAAGGGCACGATGCCCTCGATGACGGTCGCCGGCGTCTATGCCGGCATCCTGCATTACCTGAAGGCGCTCGACGCGATGGGCGGCAATCCGCATGACGGCGCCAAGGTCGTCGCCAAGATGAAGGAGATCCCGACCGACGATCCCTTGTTCGGCAAGGGCCCGCTCAGGATCGACGGCCGCCGCATCATTCCGGCCTATCTGTTCGAGGTGAAGAAGCCCGAGGAGTCCAAATATCCCTGGGACTACTACAAGCTGGTCGCCACAATCTCCCCGGAAGACGCGGCCAAGCCGCTCTCGGCCAGCGAGTGCCCGCTGGTGAAGAAGTGACGGCGTCCGCAGCGTAACGCTCGGCAACCGGGGCGGGTTGGCCTGCGGCTAGCCCGCCCCGCACCGTTTTCTTCGCGCCTCGCATTCACATCATCCCGTCGCGGTCGCCAGCAAAAATAACGCACGCCTCCCTGTCGGACGTGCGCCCTTGTCTTCGTCCTCGGAGCATTCATCAGCCAGCCCCGGAGCATGAGAGCGATGACCCAACCGGACAAGACGGCAGAAATCGAAATCAGGACACTGATCGATGCCTGGACGGACGCCGTCCGCAGGCATGACTATGCGGGCGTACTCGCCCATCACGATCAAGACATCGTGATGTTCGACGTTCCGCCGCCGCTCCAATCGCGCGGCTTGGACGAATATCGGAAGACGTGGGATCTGTTCTTCCGCTATCACAAGCCTGCTGACGCGTTCGACGTCGAGGAGATTGCGATCACCGCGGGCAACGACGTCGCCTTCGCCGTTGCGATGATGCGATGCGGTCCTCCCGACGCCACGTTCCAGTTCAGGCTGACGATCGGATTGCGCAAGGTCGACGGCGCCTGGCGCATCACGCATGAACACCATTCGGTGCCGGCAACCGATTAGCGCGTTGCGGCGACGCGCATGCCGAATTGTAGATTGTAGGGTGGGCGAAGGCACGCTTGCGCCGTGCCCACCATCGGCGGCGTGCTCGTCATGGTGGGCACGCTTCGCTTTGCCCGCCCTACGGATCTGCGCGCCTGTGATGAAGCCGTCATGACGTGCACGGTTGCTCCGTTCATGACGGCCGTTTGCGCTTGTGGGCGAACGGATTGGCCTTCTCGCGCAGCGTGATCCGGACCGGCGTGCCCGGCAGATCGAACGCCTCGCGCAGTCCGTTGGTGAGATAGCGCAGATAGGATTTCGGGATCGCATCGGCGCGCGAGCAGAACAGCACGAAGCTCGGCGGGCGCGCCTTGGTCTGGGTAATGTAGTTCAGCTTCAGCCGACGGCCCGAGACCGCGGGCGGCGGATTGGCCTGGATCGCCTGCTCGAACCAGCGGTTGAGCGCCGAGGTCGGCACACGCCGGTTCCAGACCGCATAGGCGTCCTGGATCGCCGTCATCAGGCGATCGATGCCCTCGCCCATCAGGCCGGACACCGCCACGATCGGCGCGCCCTTGACCTGGGGCAGCCAGTGATCGGCGTCAGTGCGCAGCGCCGAGATCTGGTTCGGCTTGCGCTCGACCAGGTCCCATTTGTTGACCGCGAGAACGATCGCACGGCCCTCGCGCTCGATCAGGTCGGCGATGCGCAGGTCCTGCTCCTCGAACCTGTTCTGCGCGTCCATCATCATCACGACCACCTCGGCGAAGCGCACCGCGCGCAAGGCATCGGCGACCGAGAGCTTCTCCAGCTTCTCCTCGATCCGCGAGCGGCGCCGCAGGCCGGCGGTATCGAAGATGCGGAATTCACGGCCCTGCCAGGTGATCTCGACCGAGATGGAATCCCGCGTGGTGCCGGCCTCGGGGCTGGTCAGCAGACGTTCCTCGCCGAGCAGATGGTTGATCAGTGTCGACTTGCCGGCATTGGGCCGGCCGACGATCGCAACCCGGATCGGGCGCTGCGCGGCCTCCTCCTCCGAGACGTCCTCGTCGTCCTCCACCTCGTCGTCATCCGCGGTGGCGCCCTCCGGCATCAACGAGCTCAAGGCGTCGTAGAGTTCGCCCATGCCCTCGCCATGCTCGGCCGAGATCTGTACGGGATCGCCGAGACCCAGCGCATAGGATTCCATCGCCCCGATCTCGCCGTGCTTGCCTTCGGCCTTGTTGGCGACCAGCACCACCGGCTTGTTGGCGCGGCGGGCGAAATCGGCAAAGGCGCGGTCGGTCGGCGTCAGGCCGACGCGGGCGTCGATCACGAACATCAGGGCGTCGGCGAGCGCGATCGCGGTTTCGGTCTGCTCCTGCATCCGGGCGGTCAGCGAGCCCTTGGCGCCCTCGTCGAGACCGGCGGTATCGATGATGGTGAAGTCGAGATCGCCGAGCCGCGCCTGGCCCTCGCGGCGATCGCGCGTCACACCCGGCTCATCGTCGACCAGCGCGAGCTTCTGGCCGACCAGGCGGTTGAACAACGTCGATTTGCCGACATTGGGCCGGCCGATAATGGCGATGGTGAAAGACATGGATCATCCAGGCGCGGTCCGAGACGCGCGTATCAGGGCGCTGCGGCAAGAACTACAGCAGGAATGGCGGTTGGTCGAAGCAAATGGTAGGGCACCTTCTCCCTCTCCCCGTTACGGGGAGAGGTGGAATTCTGCTCTGCCGCTAGCGGCTAAACGAACCGCTCGGTAGCGGTGCAGGGAACGGCGCGGCGGATTGTTGCGTGGTCTGGGCCGGGGCCGCCGGCTGCGCGGCAGGCTGCTGCGCCTGCTGGTCGTCGGGCGGCGGCGCGGTGGTCCGGCGGCGGGCGATCTTTTTCTTCTTCGGCTCCGGCGGCAATTGAGCGGGAGCTCCCTCCTCGGACGCCGCAGCGGCGGGCGCAGCGGCCTGGTCCGCGGCGGGAGCGGGCTTACCCCGGGCGTGCTTCTTGGCCGGTTTCGCCGGCTCCGCCGCCGGAGGCGTCGCTGCGGCGGCAGCTTCGGCGGCCTGCTGCTCCCGCTGCTGCTGCTCGACCTCGTTCTTGTACAACTCCTTCGGCACGCCCTGCTCGAGACCTGGCACGCCATCGGGGAACACCGGCTTGCGGTCGCCCGGCAGCTTCTTCTTGGTGTCGAGGAAGTCGAGCAGATCGGACGGATCGAAATTGGCCATGCCGCCGCCACCGCAGCCCGCCAGCACACTGCAAAGCGAGACGAGAACTGCGGCTGCGATCAAGCGTTGCGAGCGGCGCATGGTCGATCTCTCATTCAACTCAGGTTTGTCTGGGCATGACCCAATCGGAAAACCGGTCCCCACTTTTCCGGATCATGCCTCTCAGCTCTTGGCGGCCGGCGGCAGCAAGGCCTGCAGCGCCTCGGCGCGCGAGCGCAGGCTCGGCGGCGAGTCGCCATCATTGGCAATCTGATCGAGCCACTTGCGCGCGGCGGTGGCGTCGTTGGCCCGCCAGGCTGACAGCGCCAGCAGTTCGCGCGCGGTGTGACGGAAGGTCGAATCCTGAGCGGTCACCGGTTCGAGCCGCTGCAGCATGTTCGGATAGGTCGTGGTTTCCATCAGAAGCTGGGCTGCGCGAATCCGCGCCAGATCCTGCTCCGGCCGGCCGATGCTGCGATCGGCGGCGATCTCGTCATAGAGCTTCGCGGCGGCCTGCTGGTCGCGCGTCGCGACCTCGGCCGCCATGCGCAGCCGCGCCAGCGTCCGATAGCCATACGGCGCCTTGGCCGCGAGGTCGGCAAAGGCCGCTTCAGCCTCGGAGTGCTTGTTCTGCTCGGACAGTTCAGCGGCGCGATCGAATGCCGCACTCGCCTCGGCGGCCTTCTTGGCCTCGAGATACTGATAGCCGCGCCAGCCCCCCACGCCGGCGATGATCAACACCACCAGCGCGACAATCAGGAGCGAGTACTTGTCCCACAGCTTCTTGAGCTGTTCGCGGCGGACTTCCTCGTTTACTTCATCAAATAATTCAGACACTTAAGGCTATCCCATCCCCTCGGGACCGCAACCGCGGGCTGGGCCCGGCCCATACCCGATCCCCACATCGCCGCGGCGTTACCCTAATGGTGTGGCGGTGGCAAGGCAAAGTGAGGCGGATCAAAGCGTTAACCGTGGAGGTTTACCTCGCCGATCAGGTCGCGGCCGCCGCCAACGTCTCCCGCAACTGCCGCTTGATCACCTTGCCGTTGGCATTGCGCGGCAGCGGGGTTGCGGTCACTGCCATCGTCTCCGGCACCTTGTAGTCCGACAGCCGCTCGACGCACCAGGCGCGCAGCGCCTCTGCATCGACCTCGGCGCGCGTCACGATCACCGCGTGCACACGCTCGCCGAGCACTGGACACGGCTTCGCAATGATCGCGCTCTCGACCACGGCCGGGTGTCCGGCCAGCACCGATTCAACCTCGGCGGAGTAGATCTTCAGGCCGCCGCGATTGATCATGTCCTTCTGGCGATCGAACACGCGGACGAAATTGTCGGCATCGACTGAGCCGAGATCGCCGGAATGCCAGAAGCCGGCCGTAAAACTCTCAGCCGTTGCCTTCGGATTGTTCCAGTAACCCCTGATGACGGAGGCGCTGCGGATCCACAGCTCGCCGATCTCGCCGCGCGGCACTTCGCGGCCGTCGGGCCCCATCACGACGATCTCGGCGCCCGGGCACGGCAGGCCGACGCTGTCGATATGCGCTGCGGTCAGTTCGCCCGGCATCAGCGTCGACGGTGACGTGGTCTCGGTCGCGCCGTAGCAGTTCGCGAGCTTGAGCCCTGGAATCTTGGCATCGAGCTTCTCGATGGTGGCAACCGGCATCGGCGCGCCGCCGAAGCCGCCGATCCGCCAGCTCGACAGATCATAGCTGTCGAAGTCCGGCTGCAGCAGGCAGAGATTGTACATCGCCGGCACCATCACCGTGTAGGTCACGCGTTCGCGCGCGGCGAGCTTGAGATAGTCAGCGGCCTTGAACTCCGGCATGACGATCAACGTGCCGGCGCAGCGCACCATCGTCGTGATGTTGGCGACGGCGCCCGTGACATGCGCGAGCGGCACGGCGGCGATCGAACGATCCACCTTGGTCAGCTTGAGGCACGAGACGAACACCATCGAGGAATGGATGATGTTGCAATGGGCGAGCATCGCGCCCTTCGGCCGGCCGGTGGTGCCGGAGGTGTAGAGGATCATCGCGGTGTCCTCTTCCCTCACCTCCGCGGGCGCGGATGCCGGTGCATTGTCGAGCAGGCGCGCAAATTGCGACGCGCTGTCGTCGCTCACGGCGATCCGGTGCCGCAGACCGGGAATATCGGCCGCATCAGGCACGCGGTCGGCAAGTCCGGCTTCGTGGACCAGCAGCTTCGCGCCGCAGTCGTTCAGCACATAGGCGATTTCGGGCTTCTGCTGACGTGTCGAGAGCAGCACCGTCACCAGCCCGGCATGGGCGGCGGCAAACATCGTCAGCACGAACTCGACGCGATTGCCGAGCAGGATCGCGACGCGGTCGCCGGGCACAAGGCCGAGCTTTTCGAAGCCGGCCGCGACCTTGGCCGCGCGCTGCGCCACCTCGCGCCAGCTCAAGCGCACATCACCGCAGATCAGCGCCTCACCATCGCCGTTCTGCGCCACGGCTTGCGCGATCATCGCCCAGAGGCTGCCCGGCCGCTCCACGAAGGCCGGCACGACGCGGTCACCGAAGCGCGGCTCGAGCCGCATGGGCGGAAGTGCGTGTTGCGACCAGTCCATGTCGGCTCCGTCAGGTTTTCTTCATGTCGTAGACGTGCTCGGGCCCCGGGAAGGCGCGGCTCTTCACGTCCCGCGCATAGCCCGCAATCGCCTCCTCGATCGCAGGTCCCAGATTGCCGTAGCGGCGCACGAATTTCGGTGCGCGCGGCGACAGGCCGAGCATGTCCTCCAGCACCAGCACCTGGCCGTCGCAGGCCGCGCTGGCACCGATGCCGATGGTCGGCACCGCGATCGACTGCGTGATCTTGCGCGCCAGGGGCTCGGCCACCGCCTCGACCACGATCGAGAACGCGCCGGCCTCCGCGATCGCCCTGGCGTCGTTTTCGATCGGCGCCCAGTTCGCCTCCTCGCGGCCCTGCGCGCGGAACGAGCCCAGCGTGTTGATCGACTGCGGCGTCAGGCCGATATGGCCCATGACGGGAATGCCGCGCTCCGACAGGAACGCCACCGTCTCCGCCATCCGCGCGCCGCCCTCGAGCTTGACGGCGCCGCACAGCGTTTCCTTCATGATCCGCACCGCCGACTGGAACGCCTGCTCCTTCGAGCCCTCGTAGGAGCCGAACGGCATGTCGACGACGACGAGCGCCTGCTGCGAGCCGCGCATCACCGCACGGCCCTGCAGGATCATCATGTCGAGCGTGACGGGAACGGTGGTCTCGAAGCCGTGCATGACGTTGCCGAGGGAATCGCCGACCAGGATGGCATCGCAGTGCTTGTCGACCAGCGCCGCCGTGTGCGCGTGGTACGAGGTCAGCATCACGATCGGCTCGCCGTTCTTGCGGGCGCGAAGGTCGGGCGCGGTCTTGCGCTTGATGGCGGATTGAACAGACATCGTCAGGCTCCCATCACAGGCACGCCGATCACGACCGGATGGAACGCAAACGCCAGCGCCAAATAAGCGATGACACCGACCGCGATCGCGATCAGGTCGTTGGTTGTCCCGCCCACCGGGATCGGCGGCGCGCCAGCATCCGTGCGGTACTTCAGCGAGATGCGGTCATAGACCGCCCAGCCGAGAAACGAGCCAAACAGGATGATCGAGCCGAGATCGCCGTTGGCGAGCAGATGCGCGAACGCCCACAGCTTCACGCCCGCAAGCATCGGATGCTTCAGCGTGGTGTAGATGCGGCCGCGGATATATGAAGCCACCACCAGGATGACGGCCGGCAGCATCAGCGCCACCGTGATGTGCTTGAATGCGGTCGGCGGCGTCCAGACCGGGATCATTCCGGCGGCTCGGTAATGGCCAAATCCCCAGATGATCAGCGCGAGCCCTGCGATGGAGACCAGCGAATAGACAATCTTGTAGGCTCCCTCACCCATCGCTTTCACGATGCTCGCGCGCAGTTCGCGCCGCGTCGTGAGCAAGTGGACGCCGGGAAACAGCACGAGACCGAGGATCATGACGAGCAGTCCCACGACGTTCCTCCCCTGATTGATGCCTTCGCGTATCACCTTCGCCGGGCGGTGCGCAATGTCGCAGCTTCACGGATTCCCGGCCGGCTTGGCGAGTTCGCGATTGTCGACGTAGCGGATCATGATCGGGCGGCCGGCCAGGGCCCCGCCGAGCCCGCCGGTGAACTTCAGCGGCAGGCAGGCATCGAGCGAGGCGTTGATCGCGTTCAGATAGGTGGAGCGGGTATCGGCCGGCACGCCTGAGGTGGCGAATGTCATCCGCGGCGCGCCGATCATTTCGCCGGACCGCTTGAAGCTGAACCGCACCGACATTTGCATGCCCTCGCGCGCGCTATCGGCTGGCGGCGGCGACCAGCAGGCACGCAGCGCGGCAAAGAGGTCACCGATGGTATTGAGGTCATGATCGGGCTTGCGATACCTGTCGGCCTGGTCCTGCGGCGGCACGGTCAGGACCGTGAGCTGCAGATTTTCACCATACGGATAATCCATCTCGGGCAGACAGGGCCCGCGATTGAACACGCTGCAATAGGACGGGGTGCAGGGCCTGTTGTCGAGCACGCTGCACGGCTCATGCGCGAATGGAATCGGGTTGCTCTGATGCCGTGGCCGCGCGCCGGCGGTGGCGGCAAGGCCGATGGCCAGCACTGCAAGGGCAACGACGATGGCAACGCGACGGAGCATGCGAGCGAACCCTGAATGCGCTCCGGAGAAAATGGTACCGCAACCGGATCGCATCAAGCGGCAACGCGTTCAATTCCGCGCGCTTGTGGCGCCACAAATTCCACCGTCATCGCCCGGCTCGACCGGGCGATCCAGTATTCCAGAGGCGGTTGTGAATTGCGGAGACGCCGCGGCGTACTGGGTCCCCCGCCTTCGCGGGGGACGACACCGAATGGTTGGCGTTACGCCTTCTTCACATCATCCTCGCGCTTGCATGAGAAGCCGCCGCCCCAGCCTCCACCGTCATCGCCCGGCTTGACCGGGCGATCCAGTATCCAGAGGCGTTTGCAAATTACGGAAAGCCGCGGCGTACTGGGTCCCCCGCCTTCGCGGGGGACGACACCGAATGGTTAGCGGCACTACGCTTTCTTCTTCACGTCCTTGACGTTGGAGAAGGTGATGCCCTCGGCGCGCTCGCGGGTATAGCCGAGATAGAACTCGTTCTTGGCCATGAACACGGGATCGCCGTCGACGTCGTCGGCGATGCCGGAATTGTTGGCGGCGATGAAGGCCTCGAGCTTCTTGCGATCATCGGAGGAGATCCAGCGCGCCAGCGAGAACTCGCTGACCTCGAACTCCACCGGCAGCGAGTATTCAGCATCGAGCCGCGCCTTGAGCACGTCGAGCTGCAGCGGGCCAACCACGCCGACCAGCGCCGGCGCGCCGTCGCGCGGACGGAACACCTGGACGACGCCCTCTTCCGACATCTGCTGCAGGGCTTCCTTCAGCTTCTTCGCCTTCATCGCATCCGTCAGGCGGACACGGCGGACGATTTCCGGCGCGAAGCTCGGCACGCCGACGAAAGTCAGCTCCTCACCCTCAGTCAGGGTGTCGCCGATCCGCAGCGTGCCGTGATTGGGAATGCCGACGACGTCGCCGGCGAACGCCTCGTCCGCCACCGAACGGTCCTGAGCGAAGAAGAATTGCGGGCTCGACAGGCTCATGTTCTTGCCGGTGCGCACCAGCTTCGCCTTCATGCCGCGGCTGAGCTTGCCCGAGCACAATCGCGCGAACGCGATGCGGTCGCGATGGTTCGGATCCATGTTGGCCTGGATCTTGAACACGAAGGCGCTCATGCGCGGCTCGGAGGCCTCGACCTTGCGCAAATCTGAATCCTGCGCACGCGGCGCCGGCGCGAACTTGCCGAGCCCTTCCAGCAAGTCGCCGACGCCGAAATTGCGCAGCGCGCTGCCGAAATAGACCGGCGTCAGGTGCCCCTCGCGAAACGCGTCGAGCTCGAACGGTTTGCAGGCTTCCGATACCAGTTCGAGCTCGTCCTTGACCCCGGCGACGTCGAGACTGGGATTGCGGGCGCCGAGATCGGCGATGTCGATCTGCTCGGCCTGACCGGTCTTGGCGCCGCCGCCTTCGAGCAGCCGCACGCCGCCATTGACGACGTCGTAGGTGCCGAGGAAGTCGCGGCCGCGGCCGACCGGCCAGGTCATCGGCGTGGTGTCGAGCGCCAGCGTCTTCTCGATCTCGTCCAAAAGCTCGAAGGTGTCGCGGCTCTCGCGGTCCATCTTGTTGATGAAGGTGATGATCGGAATGTCGCGCAGGCGGCAAACCTCGAACAGTTTTCGCGTGCGCGCTTCGATGCCCTTGGCCGCGTCGATTACCATGACAGCGGAATCGACCGCGGTCAGCGTCCGATAAGTGTCTTCCGAAAAGTCCTCGTGGCCCGGCGTATCGAGGAGATTGAACACGAGATCGTTGAACTCGAACGTCATCACCGAGGTGACGACCGAGATGCCGCGCTCGCGCTCGATCTTCATCCAGTCCGAGCGGGTGTTGCGCCGCTCGCCCTTGGCCTTGACCTGCCCCGCAAGGTTGATCGCGCCGCCGAACAGCAGCAGCTTTTCGGTCAGCGTGGTCTTGCCGGCGTCCGGGTGCGAGATGATCGCAAAGGTGCGTCGCCGCGCCACCTCCTCGGAAAGCGACGAACGGAACGGCGATTCGGCTGTGACTGAGATATCGGACATAGCGGGGGAGCGTTTGGCAGGGAAAACGGACACGATCAAGGGCGATTTGTCGCAATGCGGAATGGTCGCATCCTCCCATATAGGTACGGGAAGGACGACCTTCACCTCATGAGACCATTAGCGGGGACGACCCTGCCATATCCGGAGGGTTCGTTATGGCGTGGGCCATTCTGTTCACCGCGGGTCTCCTCGAGATCGGCTGGGCCATCGGGCTGAAATACACTGAGGGTTTTTCGCGGCTCGTGCCGTCGGCGCTCACGCTGGCGGCCATGGCCGGCAGCATCATCCTGCTGGGCGTCGCGCTCAAGACACTGCCGATCGGAACCGCCTATGCGGTCTGGACCGGGATCGGTGCCGTCGGAACCGCGGCGCTCGGCATCATCCTGCTCGGCGAGCCGGCGACTGCGATGCGGCTTGCCAGCATCGCATTGATCGTCGCGGGCATTATCGGGCTGAAGCTGGTCGGATGATCACTTGAGGATCAGCACCGCCCAATAGCTCAGCGCGGCAACCGCCGCGGATGCGGGAATTGTGATCACCCAGGCATAGACGATCGAGCTCGCCACGTTCCAGCGCACCGCGGACAGCCGCCGTGCCGCCCCGACGCCGACGATGGCGCCGGTGATGGTGTGCGTGGTCGAGACCGGAACCCCGAGAAAGGTTGCCATGAACAGGGTCGCGGCACCGCCGGTTTCGGCGCAGAAGCCCTGCATCGGTGTCAGCTTGGTGATCCGCAGTCCCATGGTGCGGACGATCCGCCAGCCGCCCATCAGGGTGCCCAGCGCCATCGCGCTCTGGCAGGCCAGCACCACCCAGAAAGGGATGTGGAACGTCTCGCCGGTATGCCCTTGCGAATAAAGCAGCACAGCGATGATCCCCATGGTCTTCTGCGCGTCGTTGCCGCCATGGCCGAGCGAATAGAGCGAGGCTGAGGCGAATTGCAGGATGCGAAAGGCGCGATCGACGGCGAACGGTGTCGAGCGCACCGACAGCCAGGAGACAATCGCGACCAGCACCAGCGCCAGCAGGAAGCCGACCAGCGGCGACAGCACGATCGCAAGCAGCGTCTTCGAGAGCCCGCTCCACACCGCCGCCGAAATCCCCGCCTTCGCCATGCCCGCGCCGACCAGCCCGCCGATCAGCGCGTGCGAGCTCGACGAGGGAATGCCGAGCGCCCAGGTGATCAGGTTCCAGACGATCGCGCCGACCAGGGCGGCGAAGATCACGGTCGCATCGACCACCGATGGCTCGATGATCCCGGTGCCGATGGTGTTGGCGACGTGCAGGCCGAACACCATGAAGGCGACGAAGTTGAAGAAGGCCGCCCAGAACACCGCATATTGCGGCCGCAGCACGCGCGTCGAGACGATGGTCGCGATCGAATTGGCGGCATCGTGCAAGCCGTTCAGGAAATCGAACAGCAGCGCCACCGCGATCAGGATGACGAGAACGGGAAGACCCAGCGTGGCGTCCACGTGATGCCCTGCCCTATTTCACTTGTTTGAGCATGATCTCCGCGCAAACGCCTCGCGTTTGTCGCAGGGAAAACCGCTGCACACGTTTCCGGATCATGCTCAGACCTGCTCGATCACGATCGAGTTGATCTCGTTGGCGACGTCGTCGAAGCGGTCGGCCACCTTCTCGAGGTGATCGTAGATCTCCGCGCCGACGATGAAGTCCATCGTGTTGGCATTGCGATGCTTCAGGAACAATTCCTTCAGTCCGATGTCGTGCAGGTCGTCGACCCGGCCTTCGAGCTTGGTCAACTCCTCGGTGATCTGGGTCAGCATCACGACGTTCTGGCCGATCGACTGCAAGAGCGGCAGCGCGCGGCCGACTAGGTTGGCGCATTCGATGATCAGGCCGCCGATCTCGCGCATCGGCGGTTCGAACGATCGCACCTCGAACAGCACGACCGCCTTCGCGGTCTGCTGCATCTGGTCGACGGCATCATCCATCGACGTGATCAGGTTCTTGATGTCGCCGCGGTCGAACGGGGTGATGAAGGTGCGGCGGACCGCGGTGAGGACTTCGCGGGTGATGTTGTCCGCATCGTTCTCGAATTGATTGACACGCTGGCAGAAGACGGGCGTCTCGTCCCCGCCCTTCAGCATGTCCTGCAGCGCCAATGCGCACTGCACGGAGGTCTGGGCATGGCGGGCGAACAGGTCGAAAAACCGCTCTTCCTTGGGCAGGAAGCTGCGAAACCAGCGTAACATATGTCCGTTCCATCGTTCCGGGGCAGCCGTCGGGAAGCCGTCACAGAACTGTCATAGAACACTTCGCGGGACAAGCGCCCGGCCTCGGCCGCCCGGATGGGCGGTCATCCACCACTTTGTCGGTTCAGAAAGTCCCTGCCCCGCTGCCCTACAGCGACCGCCGCAGGTAATGGGCGAGCTCCCCGACGAGGCCGCGCCGGAACAGCAGCACGCAGGCGACGAAGATCACGCCCTGGATGACGGTCACCCACTGGCCGAAGCCAGCGAGATATTGCTGCATGGCAATGATCACGAAGGCGCCGACCACAGGTCCGAAAATCGTGCCGAGACCGCCGACCAGCGTCATCAGCACGATCTCACCGGACATCGACCAGTGCACGTCGGTGAGCGAGGCGTTCTGCGCCACAAACACCTTCAGCGAGCCGGCGAAGCCCGCCAGCGTGCCCGACAGGATGAAGGCGAGCAGCTTGTACTGGTCGGTCTTGTAGCCGAGCGAAATCGCGCGCGGCTCGTTCTCGCGGATCGATTTGAGCACCTCGCCGAACGGCGAGTTGATGGTGCGGTAGATCAGGAGGAAGCCGGCGAGGAATCCCACCAGCACGACGTAATAGAGCACCGTCGGCTTGGAGAGGTCGAAGATCCCGAACAGATGGCCCTGCGGAATGCCCTGGATGCCGTCCTCGCCGTGGGTGAACGGCGCCTGTAGATAGATGAAGTAGATGAGCTGCGACAACGCCAGCGTGATCATCGCGAAATAGATGCCCTGCCGGCGAATCGAGACATAGCCGGTGACAAGAGCGAGCAAGGCGGCGGCAGCCGTGCCGACCACGATGCCGAGCTCGGGCGGCAGCCCCCACACCTTCAGCGCATGCGCCGACACATAGCCCGCGGTGCCGAGAAACATCGCGTGGCCGAACGACAGCAAGCCGCCATAGCCGATCAAGAGGTTGAAGGCGCAAGCGAGCAGCGCGAAGCACAGCGCCTGCATGACGAAGAAGGGATAGATTCCCGTCCACGGCACGACCGCCAGCAGCACCGCCATCGCGGCGAACACAGTCATCTCGTCGCGCATCGCGCGCGGCGTCACCGGAATCGTATCATCGGTCAATGCTGACATATCAGGCCGCCCGTCCCGTCAGTCCCGTTGGTTTCACCAGCAACACCAGCACCATCAGGACAAACACCACGGTGTTGGAGGCCTCGGGATAAAAATACTTGGTCAGTCCCTCGATCACACCGAGCGCAAAGCCGGTGATGATCGATCCCATGATCGAGCCCATGCCGCCGATCACGACCACCGCGAACACCACGATGATCAGATCGGCGCCCATCAGCGGCCGGACCTGGTTGATCGGTGCCGACAGCACGCCGGCGAGCGCCGCCAGGCCGACGCCGAGCCCGTAGGTCAGCGTGATCATCCGTGGCACGTTGATGCCGAAGGCGCGCACCAGCGTCGGGTTCTCAGTGGCGGCGCGCAGGTAGGCGCCAAGCTGCGTCTTCTCGATCAGGAACCAAGTCGCAAGGCACACCACCAGCGAGAACACGACGACCCAGCCGCGATAGATCGGCAGGAACATGAAGCCGAGATTCATGCCGCCCCTGAGCTGATCCGGGATCGAATAAGGCAGACCGGAGGAGCCGAAATAGTTCTGGAACACGCCCTGCACGATCAGCGCGATGCCGAAGGTCAGCAGCAGCCCGTAGAGATGATCGAGCCCGGTCAGCCATTGCAGCATGGTGCGCTCGAGGATCATGCCGAAGATGCCGACGACGATCGGTGCGATGATCAGCGCCCACCAATAATTGATGCCACCCAGATTGAGCAGGAAATACGCCACGAAGGCGCCCATCATATAGAGCGCGCCGTGCGCGAAATTGATGATGTTGAGCATGCCGAAGATCACGGCAAGCCCCAGACTGAGCAGCGCGTAGAACGAGCCGTTGATCAGTCCCACCAGGAGCTGTGCGTATAGAGCCTGCATCGAATGAGCTTTCGCTTGGGTAGACAAGGCCCGCCGGTCACGCCGTGCCCGGCGGGCGTGATCATTACTTCTTCAGCAATGGGCAGGTGCTCTTGTCGAGCGGGGTGAACGCCTGGTCGCCCGGCACGGTGCCGACCAGCTTGTAGAAATCCCACGGGCCCTTCGACTCCGACGGCTTCTTCACCTCGAACAGGTAAGCGTTGTGGGTGACACGGCCGTTGGGCTGGATCTCGCCTTTGCCGAACAGCGGATCGTCGGTCGGGATCGACTTCATCTTCTCGACCACCTTGACGCCGTCATGCGGATTGCCGCCCAGCGCCTCCAGCGCCTTGAAGTAATGCATCAAGCCTGCATAGACGCCGGCCTGCACCATGGTCGGGGGAGCGCTGTTCTTCATCCGCTCCGAAAACCGCTTGGAGAAGGCACGGGTCTGGTCGTTCATGTCCCAGTAGAACGTCTCGGTGAAGTTGAGGCCCTGCGCGGTCTCGAGCCCGATCGCCTTGACGTCGGTGAGGAACAACAAGAGCGCGGCGAGCTTCTGGCCGCCCTTGACGATGCCGAACTCAGCCGCCTGCTTGATCGAGTTGGTGGTGTCGCCTCCCGCGTTGGCAAGGCCGATGATCTTGGCCTTGGAGGCCTGCGCCTGCAGCA
This sequence comes from Bradyrhizobium sp. ORS 86, assembly GCF_045571475.1. Classification (NCBI taxonomy): domain Bacteria; kingdom Pseudomonadati; phylum Pseudomonadota; class Alphaproteobacteria; order Hyphomicrobiales; family Nitrobacteraceae; genus Bradyrhizobium; species Bradyrhizobium sp. ORS 86. The sequence goes on from NZ_CP120699.1 coordinate 4,468,278, forward strand.
GGAAGGAGGAGAAGTCCGCGGTGTTGAGCGGATGCTTGACGCCGCCGACCACCTTGCCGCCATTGGCAAGGACGACGGCGGTGGTATCGCGTTCCAGCGCGGCGCCGAACGCATAGTCCGCGGTCAGGAAGAACCAGGTGTCTCCGCCCGCCTTCACCAGCGCCTGGCCGGTGGCGTGGGCGAGCATGTAGGTGTCGTAGGTCCAGTGCACTGTGTTCGGCGAGCACTGCGCGTTGGTCAGATCAGAGGTCGCTGCACCCGAGTTGATGTAGACGCCGTTCTTTTCCTTCACGACGTTGTTGACCGCGAGCGCGACGCCGGAATTCGGCACGTCGACGATCGCATCGACCTTGTCGACGTCGAACCACTGCCGGGCGATGGTGGTGCCAATGTCGGGCTTGTTCTGGTGATCGCCGGAGATGAGATCGATGGTCCAGCCCTTGGCCTTCAGGCCGGAGTCCTCGATCGCCATTTGCGCCGCCAGCGTCGAACCGGGACCTGCGAGGTCGGCATAAAGGCCGGACTGATCGGACAACGCACCGATCTTGACCGTCTTGTCCATCTTGTCCTGGGCGGAGGCGACGCTCGCGGCGCTGAGCACCATCGCGGTGCCGAGCAGAAGCGCCGAAATCGTATGTCTCATCTGGTATTCCCTCGTTTTAAATTTTCTGGTTCAGGCGATCTCAGACGCCAAGATAGGTATGGAGCTTGTCCATGTTGGACGACAGCTCCGAATTCGAGAACCCGTCGATCACCTTGCCGTGCTCGACGATGTAGTAGCGGTCGGCAACGGTCGAGGCGAAGCGGAAATTCTGCTCGACCAGAAGGATGGTGAATCCCTCGGATTTCAGGCGCGAAATGGTGTGGCCGATCTGCTGGATGATGACCGGCGCCAAGCCTTCGGTCGGCTCGTCCAGCATCAGGAAGCGTGCGCCGGTGCGCAGGATGCGCGCGATCGCCAGCATCTGCTGCTCGCCGCCGGAAAGCTTGGTGCCCTGGCTGGTGAGACGCTCCTTCAGGTTGGGAAACAGCGTGAAGATCTGGTCGAGCGAGAGGCCCCCGCTCTGCACCACCGGCGGCAACAGCAGGTTCTCGCGCACGTCGAGGCTCGAGAAGATGCCGCGCTCCTCCGGACAAAACGCAATTCCCATCCGCGCGATCCTGTCGGACGTAGCGCGAATGATCTCCTTATTGTTGAACCGGATCGAGCCGGAACGCTTGCCGATGACGCCCATCACCGATTTCAGCGTCGTGGTCTTGCCCGCACCGTTGCGGCCGAGCAGTGTCACGACCTCGCCGGCCTTCACGTTAAAATTGATGCCGTGCAGGATGTGGGACTCGCCGTACCAGGCCTGCAGATCCTTGACCGACAGCACGTCGGCGCTGGCCGCCGTCGCGGGAGCTTCCGCCAGTTTCGCCTCAGCCATGACCCGCTCCCAGATAAGCTTCCTTCACACGCTCGTCCTTGGAGAGCTCGGCGTAGTTGCCCTCCGCCAACACCTGCCCGCGCGTCAGCACGGTGATGACGTCGGAGAGGTTGGCGACGACCGAGAGGTTATGCTCGACCATCAGGATGGTGTATTTGGCGGAAATCCGCTTGATCAGCGCCGCGATCTTGTCGATGTCCTCATGGCCCATGCCGGCCATCGGCTCGTCCAGCAGCATCATCTCCGGGTCGAGCGCGAGCGTCGTCGCAATTTCAAGTGCGCGCTTGCGGCCATAGGGCATCTCGACCGCCGGCGTGTTGGCGAACTCGCTCAAGCCGACGTCGTTCAACAGCTCATGGGCGCGCGGATTGAAGCGGTCGAGCACGGTCTTGGAGCGCCAGAAATCGAACGACGCGCCGTGCTGGCGCTGCAAGGCCACGCGGACGTTCTCCAGCGCGGTCAGATGGGGGAACACCGCCGAGATCTGGAACGACCGGACCAATCCGAGCCGCGCCACATCGGCCGGCGGCATCGCGGTGATATCCTGCCCCTTGTAGCGGATCTCGCCCGCCGAAGGCTTCAGGAATTTGGTCAAGAGATTGAAACAGGTCGTCTTGCCGGCGCCGTTGGGCCCGATCAACGCATGAATGTGACCGCGACGCACCTTCAACGCGACGTCGCGAACGGCGAAGAAACCCGCGAATTCCTTGGTCAATCCGCTGGTTTCGAGAATGAACTCATCGGCCAAATAGAATCCCCCATACGCCATCGCTGCGAGGCCTCTCGCCTGCGTGGCCAGTTTTTTGATGTCCGACGGGTTGTCCGATACGTCTTGGAACCGTCCGAAGCCCGCCGCCTCCGGCCGGAATATGCCGTCATCCGTGTCGGTTACGCAAGGTGGAAAGCTGTGCACTGCGGCATCGCGAACACCCGGTTCCGGTTCGTCCTTAGTCGAATGGCATTCGATCGCAGTTTGCGCATCGGACGGCAGCCGCTAACGGTATTTCGCTGCGCTTCGGCGCTTTTCATGACCCGGCCCCGCGCCATCATCGATCCCGACCTGGTCCGTCGTTGCCGCGGCTCGGCGATGCGATCGCGTTTGGCTAGCCGATGCAATTCGAATGCGCCGATCCAGCTAACCCTTCTTGCGCGCCTTCGCCGGCACTTCCTTGGCATAGAGATCCGGCTTGAAGCCGACCACGCGCTTTGACCCGAGGTCGAGCACCGGCCGCTTGATCATCGACGGCTGCTCCGCCATCAACGCGAGCGCCTTGCGCTCGTTCAAACCTTCCTTGTCGTCGTCAGGCAGCTTCTTGAAGGTGGTCCCGGCGCGATTGAGCAGCGTCTCCCAGCCGACCTCGTCACTCCACTGCTTGAGCTTGTCCTTGCCGATTCCGGCGGTCTTGTAGTCGTGAAAGTCGTAAGCCACGCCGTGATCATCGAGCCAGGCGCGCGCCTTCTTCATGGTGTCGCAGTTCTTGATGCCGTAGATGGTGATGGTCAATGCCGTTCCCCCCATGCGATTGCGGCGGGGAAATTATCGCCGCAGCAATCGCAGCGCCAGACCGCGCCGGGTCTGTCTCCACATCGATATTGGCCGCGCCTCAGCGCGCATAATGCGTGAAGACGAAGTCGTGATCCCGGGCGTGCGCCTCGTGGCAGGCGAAGCAGGTCTCGTGCTGCGCGGCATCGACCGGCTTGCCGTCGATGAACCGGCCAAAGCCCCAGCCGCCGGTTGCGGCATACTTGATGGAATCCTTGACCATGACCTGGACGGTGGTCGCCGGCCCCGTGATGAAGGCGCCATCGAGGCCGGCGACGGGCTTGCGCTTCCAGGCCAGCTTGACCAGCACGGTGCCATCGGGAAACGGCGACGTGCCATCCTGATAGGCCTTCGCAGCCGTCGCGTTGCCAAGTACGCTGCGCAGCTCGTCGAGCCCGGTCTCTTCTCCCACCGCGATCAGCTTCCAGTCGCGATAGCCGGCTGGAATTTTCACGCCGAAGATCGGCGAAGCCGGCGCCGCATCGTCGGCATGGCCGACGGCAAAGGGCAATGACGCCGTGATGCAGGCCGCCGCGATCGCGGCGGCTGCCCATTTCAGAACCTGTCTCACGATCCGTTGTCCGCGCTCGCTTCACGTCCTGCTGACGTCGATGATGGCCTGGGCAAACGCCTGCGGCGCTTCCTGCGGCAGATTGTGACCGATGCCTCCGGTGATCAGCCGGTGCTCATAGTGACCGGAGAACTTCTTGGCATAGGCGGCAGGCTCCGGATGCGGCGCGCCATTGGCATCACCTTCCATCGTGATGGTCGGGATCGCGATGACAGGCGCCTGGGCCAGCGTCTTCTCGTAGGCGTCGTACTTCGCCTCGCCCTCCGCGAGCCCAAGCCGCCAGCGGTAATTGTGGATCACGATATCCACGTGGTCGGGGTTCTCGAATGCCGCCGCGCTGCGATCATAGGTGGCGTCGTCGAACTGCCACTTCGGCGAGGCGAGCTGCCAGATCAGCTTGGCGAAATCGTGCCGGTTCTTGGCGTAGCCTTCGCGGCCGCGCTCGGTCGCGAAATAGAACTGGTACCACCATTGCAGCTCGGCCTTCGGCGGCAGCGGCACCTTGCCGGCCTGCTGGCTGCCGATCAGGTAGCCGCTGACAGAGACCATCGCCTTGCAGCGCTCGGGCCACAGCACCGCCATGATGTTGGCGGTGCGCGCGCCCCAATCGTAGCCGCCGAGCACGGCCTTCTCGATCTTCAACGCATCCATCAGCGCGATGATGTCGGCGGCGACCGCGACCGGCTGGCCGCTGCGCATGGTGTCCGTCGACAGAAAGCGGGTCGTGCCGTAGCCGCGCATATGGGGCACGATCACGCGGTACCCCGCTTCCGCCAGCGCCGGCGCGACGTCGGCATAGCTGTGCATATCGTAGGGCCAACCGTGCAGCAGAATGACGGCGGGACCGGAGCCCGGCCCCGTCTCGACATAGCCAACGTTGAGTACGCCGGCGTTGATCTGCTTCACCGGACCAATCGAGCTACGGGCGCCCGGCTTGATTGCAGGCAGCGCCGTGGCCTTCGACTGCGCACGCGCCGGTGCGATGATGCCGAAGCCCGCCGCCGCGAGCGCCCCGCCGGCGATGCCAAGGAAGTTACGGCGTTGCTGATCGATGGATTGCGACATGGCGATCTCCTGCGTCTTGTGTCGCTGAGGACCATGCCAGACCCCTCACCGGTCTGCTTTGAGACGCCGTGGATTTGCCCTTCAGACCGTCTTGATTTTGGCTCCCGCCGGCCTGTGCTAGGTTCCGCCACCTGTACAGGCTCCGGCTCCGGACTTTCGAATTTGCTCTATCACTTCAACAACTTCACCCTCGACCCGGGCCGCCGGGAGTTGCGCCGCGGCGACGCGCTGGTCGCCGTCGAGCCACAGGTCTTCGACCTCCTCGAATTCCTCATTCGCGCCCGCGACCGCGTGGTCAGCCGCGACGAGGTGCTCGCGGCGGTGTGGCACGGGCGGATCGTCTCGGAAGCCACGCTGGGAAGCCGGGTCAACGCCGCACGGACCGCAATCGGCGACAATGGCGACGAGCAGCGCCTGATCCGCACCCTGCCCCGCAAGGGTCTCCGGTTCGTCGGCGAGGTCCGGGAAGATGCCGCCCCCGAGCCCGCCACGGCGGAAGACGCCGGTCCACGCCCGAGCGAGGGCCCCGCAATCGCCGTGCTTCCCTTCACCAATATGAGCGGTGATCCCGAGCAGGACTATTTCGCTGACGGCATCGCCGAGGACATCACCACCGCGCTCGCCCGCTGCAGTGGACTGACGGTGATCGCGCGCAACTCCGCCTTCACCTACAAGGGCAAGGCGGTCGACATCCGCGAGGTCGGCCGCGACCTCGGGGTCGGCTATGTGCTCGAGGGCAGCGTCCGCCGCGGCGGCGACCGCCTGCGCATCACCGGGCAATTGATCGACGCCGTCTCCGGCGCGCATCTGTGGGCGGACCGCTTCGACGGCGCGGTGAATGACGTGTTCGACTTACAGGACCGTATCACCGAGAGCGTGGTCGGCGCGATCGAGCCGACCTTGCATGTCGCGGAAGCCGAGCGGCGGCGCGCCGCGCCGCCCGACAAGCTCGACGCCTACGACCTGCTGCTGCGCGCCTACAGCCTGCGCTACGAGTTTACGCCCGAGAGCATCACCGCCGCGCTCGATTGCCTCGACCGGGCGCTTGCGCTCGATCCCGCTTACGCGCCAGCGATGGCCGCGTCCGCCTATTGCCAGGCGCTGCGGCATTTCCAGGGCTGGCTGACGCCTGACGATGCGTATCGGGAGCGCGCGGTGACGATGGCCTGGCGTGCCGTCGAGCGCGCGCCCAATGACGCACAAGTGTTGTGGATGGCGGCCTTCGCGATCTGGAACATGGCCGACGAGATCGAACCCGCGCGCGACTTGTTCGAGCGCTCGCTTGCGATCAATCCGAACTCGGCGATGGCGCTGGTGCTCGGCGGCTGGATCGAGGCGATGCGCGGCAACCAGGCGGCGGGCCGCGCCATGATCGAACGGGCGCAGCGGCTGAACCCGCGCGACCCGCGCGGCTGGTTCGCCTCCGGCGCACTCGCGATCTGCGCGGTGCTCGACGAGAACTTTGCCGAAGCGGCGAATTGGGCGGAGAAGGCGTTGGCGCAGAACCGGCGATTTGCGGTGGCGCTGCGCGTCCTGATCGTGGCGCTGGTGAAGACCGGCGATCGTGAGCGCGCGATGCAGACCGCGCGCGAATTGCTCAAGGTCGATCCGGCGTTCACAATCTCCGGCTTCCTGTCGCGGATTCCGTTCCCGGTGCAATCGATGTCCAGGACCTATCGCGAGACCCTGAAGGCGGCCGGCGTCCCGGACTGACGCCGCTCTGAGGACGCGATAAATCCCATGACGAGCTTTTCGCAACGACTCAACGAAGCGCTTCGCCGCTCCGACGAAGCGAGCCCTACAATCCCGGTGATCTCGCCGCCCAAGCCTTGGTGGCCTGGCAGCTTTCCATCGCTCGGACATAGGCAGGGCGTGACGTCGTGCGGGCGAGATAGTCCCGCTCGGTCGGACCCGGGACGTAGTTGCCGGTTCGCATGCCGAGCAGGAGGGCGTAGCTCACCGAGATATCGGCAGCAGTGAAGCGGTCGCCGGCGAGATAGGAGCAATTCGCGAGACGGCGGATAACCAACCCCAACCGGCTCTCGAATGTCTCGAGCGCCCAGCAGGTAACCCGGGCACCTCGCTCGGCTTCGGGTGCCAGTTGGCGACCGACCAAGACGGCGTTCATCGGCCCGGCGAGCCCGGCCTCACCCAAGTGGAGAAATTGCAGATAAGAAGCGAAGGCGGGATCGTCCGGGGCGACGGCAAGCGAACCTCTACCGTAGCGGGCGAGCAGGTACTCAAGAATCGCGATCGATTCGACCATGATCGTCTCGCCGTCCTGCAGCACAGGAATGAAGCCGGCGGGATTGATCGCGAGGAAATCGCGATCATTCTCAACTGCGAGCAGGTCGACCGGGCGCAGCCGATAAGCCAGTCCTAATTCCTCGAGCAGCCAAACAACACGGAAGCCACGACCTTCGCCATACACGGTGAGCATAGTTGAGCGTTCCTGGATTGGGCTAGTGGATCGGATCTAACGGTTGCTATCCGCCCACGACCGTCCCTCCTTCTCGAGGAAGAGCACCGCGCCCTTGCCCATTAGCAAATCTTCCGAAGTGCACAGCAGGGTGAGAATCGGTCACTCACGTTCCAAGACCGGCGGCTTCCATGCGTCGATCGCCGTCTCTGGATAAATCTGCACCGAGCCAGGCTCGAAGTAGCTCTCGATCGCATAGCCGAGCTTGGTCAAATCCGTACGATACCAACCAACGATTCTACCGCGCCATGATGCTCGCCCCTTCTTTGCGGCATAGTCACCCATTTGAAACTTTGCATCTGGGGGCCACTGATCGACCATCTCGCCTCCGACCGAATTGCCTTAAAAAGAAGACACTATGGCCGCCCCACCTATGTCCGCAACTGGTCGATTTTGCCCCGTCGACGGCCTTGGGCGAGCGGACGCTTGCACAATTTCGGAATATTAGAAAAATAGCCCTGAGTTGCCCGACGTGTCAAGTTGTTGGGTCGAACGCCGGCCGCCGCGGGCTACTTTGCATGGGGTTGTTTTCGATATTTTGGCGGCGCGCCCTGCGACGGCCCCATAGGTTCGTATTGCCCTAGCCTGACCCGCCCGGCTCCAGCGCCTCGCCGAGCTCGAGCGGATGCGCCATGGTCTCGTGCAGCGCATCCTTGTCGAGCTCGCCTTCGGACAGGCTGATCACGACGCAGGCGACGCCGTTGCCGACCAGGTTGGTGAGCGCGCGGCACTCGCTCATGAACTTGTCGATGCCGACCAGGATTGCGATCGACTGGATCGGAATGTCAGGCACGATCGACAGCGTCGCCGCGAGCGTGATGAAGCCCGCGCCGGTGACGCCCGAGGCGCCCTTCGAGGTGATCATGGCGATGCCGAGGATGCCGAGCTCCTGCCAGATCGTCAGATGCGTGTTGGTGGCCTGCGCCAGGAACAGCGTCGCCAGCGTCATGTAGATGTTGGTGCCATCGAGGTTGAAGCTGTAGCCGGTCGGGATGACGAGGCCGACCACCGAGCGCGAGGCGCCGAGGTGCTCCATCTTCTGGATCATCTGCGGCAGCACGGTTTCCGACGACGAGGTGCCGAGCACGATCAAGAGCTCGTCCTTGATATAGGCGATGAAGCGGAGGATCGAGAAGCCGGACAGCCGCGCGATGGCGCCGAGCACGATCAGCACGAACAGCAGGCTCGTGAGGTAGAAGGTGCCGATCAGCGCGGCCAGGTTCCACAGCGAACCGAGGCCGTAGGCGCCGACCGTGAAGGCCATGGCGCCGAAGGCGCCGATCGGCGCGACGCGGACGATGATGCGGATGATGCCGAAGAACACCTTGGCGGCCATGTCGATCGCCGCCGCGATCGGCTCGCCGGCCTTGCCCATGAAGGCGATGGCGAAGCCGGAGAGGATCGAGATCAGCAGCACCTGCAACAGGTCGCCGCGCGCGATCGCCCCGAAATAGCTGTCCGGAATGATCGCCATCAGGTGGGCGACGATGCCCTCCTCCTTCGCCTTGCTGACATAGGTCGCAACCGACTTCGGATCGATCGTGGCCGGATCGATGTTGAAGCCGCTGCCGGGCTGGAGCAGCTTGCCGACCAGAAGGCCGACCGCCAGCGCCACCGTCGAGACCACCTCGAAATAGATCAACGCCTTCAAGCCGACCCGGCCGACGCGCTTGAGGTCTCCCATCGAGGAGATGCCGTGCACCACGGTGCAGAAGATCACCGGCGCGATCATCATCTTGATCAGCGCGATGAAGCCGTCGCCGAGCGGCTTCAGCGCCTTGCCGAGACCGGGATTGTAATGCCCGATCAGAATGCCGAGCGCGATCGCGATCAGCACCTGGATGTAAAGAACCTTGTACCAGGGCTGATGACGATGAACGGCAGGCCGGATCGCGTCTGTGGTCATGGGCGGGCTCGAGGCTCGAATGGAAGGACGGGCGGAACGATCATGGCGAAGCGCGGCACGGCCGACAACGGGTTTTCTCGCTCTCGCCCAACCACGCCGACCTTAAGGCCGCTTCGGGATGTTCAGTCCACGCTGCACCGCGGGGCGCGCGAGGCCGCGCTCCAGCCAGGCGACGACGTCTTTGAACTGGTCGAACTCGACAAGCGCGCGCGCATCATAGAACCCGATCAGATTGCGAACCCAGCCGAGCATCGAGATGTCAGCGATGGTGTATTCGTCGTCCATGAACCACTGTCGCCCGGCAAGGTGCGTCTCCATCACGCCGAGCAGGCGCTTGGATTCCGCGACGTAGCGCTGTAGTGGCCGCTTGTCCTCGTAGTCCTTGCCGGCGAACTTGTTGAAGAAACCGACCTGACCGAACATCGGCCCGATGCCGCCCATCTGGAAATGAACCCACTGCATGGTCTGGTAGCGGCGCGCCGCATCCTGCGGCAACAGCTTGCCGGTCTTCTCGGCCAGGTATTGCAGAATAGCGCCGGATTCGAACAAGGGCAGCGGCTTGCCGCCGGGGCCGCTGGGATCGAGGATCGCCGGGATCTTGCCGTTCGGGTTCAGCGAGAGAAACTCCGGCGTCTTCTGATCGTCCTTGTTGAAGTCGACGAGATGCACCTCGTAAGGCAGCCCGATCTCCTCGAGCATGATCGAGACCTTGACTCCATTCGGCGTCGGCAACGAATAGAGTTGCAGGCGATCCGGATGCTGAGCGGGCCAGCGTTTTGTAATCGGAAAGGCGGAGAGATCAGCCATATTGATGATCTTTTTGATGGTCTTTGCGTCGCTTTAATTGGCTAGCTAATGTACGACCTCGATGCAAGCCACAAGGGCCGGACCGACCATGACAGACCAAGCGGAGCCGGAACGGCTTGGCCTCTCCGACGACGAACTGGCGATCCATCCGACCGTGTTCGCATCCGATGCCCTCGCCGGTCAGGTGGTGATCGTCTCGGGCGGTGCCGGCGGCATCGGCCGCGCCATCGCCTGGCTGTTTGCGCGGCTCGGCGCTGATGTCGTCGTGATCGGGCGCGATGGTAACAAGCTCGATGCGCTCGTCGACACCCTGCGACGTCGCGGTCTCAAAGCATCTGCGCATGTCACCGACATCAGGGAACCCGATGCCGTCAACGCGATGTTTGATGCCATCTGGGCCGCGCATGGCCGCGTGGATATCCTGGTCAACAGCGCCGGCGGCCAGTTCCCGCAGGCCGCGATCGACTTTTCGGTCAAAGGCTGGAACGCGGTCATCAATACCAACCTCAACGGCACCTGGTACATGATGCAGGCGGCGGCGCAGCGCTGGCGTGACCGCAAGCATCCGGGCAGCATCGTCAACATCGTCGTGGTCACCACCCACGGCCTCTACGGCATCGCGCACACGATCGCGGCGCGATCCGGCGTGATCGGCCTGTCGCGCGCGCTCGCGGTCGAATGGGCGCCGCTGAACGTCCGCATCAACTGCATCGCCCCCGGCGCGATCGAGACCGAGGGCTGGAACGTCTACAGCGAGCAGGCGCGCGCTGCCTATCCGCGCTCCAATCCGATGCTGCGCCCGGGCTCGCCCTGGGACATCGCCGAAGCCAGCGTCTATCTCGGCGGGCCCTCCGGCAAGTTCATCACCGGCGAGATACTGACCGTCGACGGTGGCGGCCAGCATTGGGGCGAGACCTGGACCACCGGCAAGCCAGATTATTTCAGGGACAGCGAATAACACTGCCCTTCCCCGCGCCCGCGAACTTTTGCGATCAGACCACGCACACCGTGGCTGACGGCCCGGGATCAGCCGGTCTTGCCGTCGTCGAAGCTCACGATCACCGCGGCGTTGGCGATCAGGATCGGATCGTTGCCCTGATCCGACGGGATCTCGAGCCCGCCCGCAATCGCCTTCACCGTCTTGGTGCCGTATGGCAGTTCCTTGGCGACCGCGGCGGTGTCGACCGCCTCCGGGTTTGGCACGGCGATCGTGACGTCGACGAACATGTCGTTGGCGGTCTTGCCGAGCATGCGAAAGAATCCGAGGCTCGAGTGCCGGATCGCATCCGACACCGCGCGTTTCGCAGCCTTGGTGGCGTCGCGGCCGTGGACGTCGACGCCCATGCCCATTTCCGTGATACAGCGCACGCGTGTCATGAGAATTTCCTCATCGTGGTTGGCGCAAAGGACCGTCCCTCCTTCGTCCGCTGCACCCGCGACGTCAAGCCGGAAGCTCATCATATCAGACCATCATCGGCGGACAGCGGCATACTGGATGCCAGCCTGCGCGGCCATGACGACAGTGTGGCCAGGTTCTCGCGACGGAATTTGTCCGACAACAGGCACCACGTGAACGTCGCGAACGACGCCGACGCGGAGCGAAGAAAGACCGTCGAGGACCAAGAAGCTGTCACGCCTCAGCGGCGAAGGCGGCGATCGTACGCTCGACCGCCGCACTATCGATGTGCCGGTGTGTGACGAGGCGAAGCTGGCTTGCGCCGCTGGCCTGCGCGAGAATGCCGTGCCTCTTCAGGCGCGATGCCCAGTCGGCCGCATCCCGCGCACTGCGTGAGACATTGATGCGGAGGATGTTGGTCTGCACATGGTCGGGCTCGGCGAGCGCCGGGTCCAGCCACGCCAAGCCATGCGCAAGCCGCGCGGCGGCGGCATGGTCCTCGCGCAGACGCTCGATCATGGTGTCGAGCGCCACGAGGCCTGCCGCCGCGATCACGCCGGCTTGCCGCATGTTGCCGCCGATGAAACGGCGGAATCCCCGCGCCCGCGCGATGAAGGCGGCGGAGCCAGCCAGCAGGCTGCCGACCGGCGCGCTCAGCCCCTTCGAGAGGCAGAACATCACGCTGTCGGTGTGATCGGCGATTGCCTGCGCGCTGGCGCCGAGCGCGACCGAGGCATTGAACAGGCGCGCGCCGTCGACATGCACAGCGATGCCGTTGCTGCGGCCGAGCGCATGGATATGCGCCATATGCCATAACGGCAGCACCGCGCCGCCCGCCCCGTTATGGGTGGTCTCCATCCAGATCAGCGCCGGTCGCGGCCGTCCCCCCGATGAAGCGGCACGGATCGCTTGCGCGAGTGCATCTTCGTTCATCGCGCCGCGGTGGCTTGCGACGGCTCGCGGGATCAGCCCCGCCACCGCCACCACGCTGCCGATCTCCGAATTGAACAGATGCGCGCCACCATCCGCAAAGATCTCGCCGCCGCGCTCTCCATGGGCCAGCATCGCCAGCAGGTTGCCCATGGTGCCACTCGGCACGAACAGTGCGGCCTCCTTGCCGGTCAGCGAAGCCGCCCGCGCCTCGAGGGCGCGCACGGTCGGATCGCCATCGCGGCTGTCGTCGCCGAGTGGCGCGCGGCGCATTTCCGCAAGCATCGCCTCCGTCGGCAATGTCACGGTGTCGCTGCGCAGATCGACGATGCCGGTCGCGCCCGGCCGCGTATCGTCGCCGTCCATCATGCGTCCTGCGCCTTCAGCGCGAGCGGCGCCGTCTCCGGCGCGCCCACCGCAAGCTCGCCGCCAAAGCGCTGCACCAGCTTGACCGCGACCGTGTTGCCGAACACGTTGATTGCGGTGCGCCCCATGTCGAGGAAGGCGTCGACCCCGGCGATGACGGCGAGCGCCTCGACCGGCAGCCCGATCGCCGACAGCACCATGGCGATGGCGACCAGCCCGCCGGAGGGAACGTTGGCGCTGCCCTTGCTGGCGATCGTGGTGACCATCACGATGGTCAGCAGCGTCGACCAGGTGAGCGCCACGCCATAGGCCTCGGCCAGGAACGTGACCGCGAGCGCGAAGTACATGATCGCGCCGTCGCGGTTAAAGGCGTAGCCGAGCGGCAGCACCACCGAGACGATCCGGTTCGGCACGCCCATCGCTTGCAGCTTCTCCATGTGCAGCGGCAGCGTGACCTCCGAGGAGCGCGTCGAGAACGCCAGCAACATCGGCTCCATCACCGCTTTCGTCACCGCAATCGGCCTCTCGCCGAGCACGAGCAGCATCAGCCAGAAGATCATCACCATGATGGCGAGGCCGAGATACATCACGGCCACAAGCTTTGCGAGCGCGACCACGGTGGCGAGCCCTTGCGTGGCGAACAGCCAGGCCATGATTGCGAACACGGCGATGGGCGCCAGCGCCGTGATCCATTTCGTCATCTTGAACATGGCCGCCATCACGGCCTCCAGCACCGCGACAACAGGCTCGCCGACCTTGCCGATCGAGGCCAGCGCAAGACCGAACAGAATCGCAAACACCAGCGTCGGCAGGATCTTCTGCTCGGCCATCGCGGCGACGATGTTCGAAGGGATCATGTCCATGAAGAACTTCACCCAGTCGACCGACACCGCAAGGTTCGCCGGCACCTTGCCCGACGCCGCCAGCGGTGCTCCGGCGCCGGGATGGAATATCCCGTTGAGCACCAGCCCAATCAGGATCGAGATCACGGTCGCGAGGTAGAAATAGCCGAGGCAGATCACGACGACGCGCCCGAGGACCCTGAGCTCGGTGCCCATCCGGTAGATGCCGAGCGCAACCGAGGCGAACACGACCGGGATCACGATCATCTTCACCGCCTCGACAAAGGCGGTGCCGAGCGGCCGCAGGCTCGCGCCAAAACCCGGCCAGAGCAGGCCCACGACAAGCCCCGCGATCAGGCCGATCAACATCTGGACCGCGAGCGGAAGTCCCAGGATACGCCGCACGCCCGACCGTCCGCTCATGACCGCTTGCCTCCGGTTGTCGGGATGCGTGGCCGCACCGCACCAAGCGCGTTCAGCCGCGCCTCGAACGCCGACGACAGATGCCGCCACATCCGTTGCTGCGCGGCGTCGGGATCCTGCGCTTCGACGGCGGCATAGATATCGAGATGCTCGCTGACCGCCTGCCGGGTACGGTCGGGGTTGTATTGCGACATCTTCTGCAATGCGAGGCCGCTTTGGGCGCGCAGATTGTCATAGGCCTGCACGAGGCGGCCATTGGCCGTTGCGCGGAACAGCTCATCATGGAAAGTCCAGCCGATCTGCTGGGCCTCCTCCACGTCGATCGACGCGCGCGACTTCACGCGCCGCAGCTCCTTCGCACAGCGGGCAAGGCCTTCAGTCGGCCCGCGTGTCGCCGCGAGATAGGCCGCCATGCCCTCCAGCGCGAGGCGCAGCTCGTGGATTTCGCGCAGGTCGTCGAACGACAATTGCCGCACGAATGTGCCGCGCATGGGATGGATCGTCAGCAGGCCGTCCCGGGCCAGCGCCTTCAAGGCCTCGCGCACCGGCGTCCGCCCCAGCGCAAGCCGATCCGAAAGGCTGCGTTCCGACAACGGCTCGTCAGAGGCGAACTCGCCCGACATCACGAGGTCGCGGATGCGCGCATAGGCCTTGTCACGGGAAAGAGAAGCAGTTGGCATAGTTGACATACCAGCATGATGCCAGTGGCGTGTCAATTCGGTCCGTCGTCCCGCTGGCCGCGACGTCGCACTTGTCAACCTCGGCGAGACCGGACTATGGCTGAGCGTCCCTCACACCCCCGGCGTTGCATGCGGCCGAAAGCGTTCGAAGCCCACTGCCTGCGCCTTCCCGCCGTCACCAAGGTGGTGCAATGGGAGGGCACATCGGTCTTCAAGGTCGGCGGCAAGATGTTTGCGCTGGGCGGCGGGTTCGTGGAGCGGCTCGGCGGCGGCTTCATGTTCAAGACCTCGAACATGGCCTACCAGCTCCTGATCGAGCAGGGTCTGGCGCGGCCGGCGCCCTATCTGGCGCGCGCCAAGTGGGTGCAGCTTGTCGGCAACAACGCGCTGCCCGACGCCGAGCTCAAAGCCTATCTCGATCAGGCGCACGCGCTGATCGCAGCGAAGCTGACGCGAAAGTCGCGCAAGGCGCTCGGGCTCGAATAGCGGCACACGGGGCCGGCGCGTGCGCGCGCCGCTCGCCTCAGCCATCCACCGGTGTATCGGATTCGCCGGTCCGGGCACCGTCCCGCAACGAGGACTCCCTTTATGAAGACGCCCGTCCTTGCGCGTGCGATGTCACGCGCTGTGGTGCGGACCGCGATCCGGACCGGGATCCTGGCCCGCGGCCACCAGCGCCAGCCTGCCAAGATAATGCGCCCATCCTCTGTCATGGCTGGCGCACTGCGCTGCATTGGGCAGGCCGCTATGAACCATGCGCAACAGCGTGCCGCTGTCCTTGTCGATCAGGTCGATCTCGACCAGGCTTGATCCCGGCGGCACCTCTTCGCCGCCTTCCCAGCCGAAGCTGTAGGCGAGCCGATGCACGGGCACGACCTCGCGGAACGCACCGCGCGCGGCACGCGCATGATCGCTACCGAAGCCCTTGAGGAAATAGAGCCCGCCAGGAAGCGGCTCGGTCGATGCCTCCAGTCCCATCCAGCTCACGATCTTCTGCGGATCGGTCAGGAAGGCGAAGACGGTTGCAGGTGGGGCAGCGATCTGGATCTCCCGCTGAACGACGAAGGCTTCACTCATCGATCCATCCTCCAATGGCGGCCGGGCTAGAGGGATAACGCGTGACAAGCATAGCGTGTCGCGCCCATGATGGGCGATGCAATTATCTGCGACGCTGAGCTGGCTGGTCGACGCTGCGGCCGAGAGCGCGGGCGCCAACCGGCTGCTGGCGGAACTCGGTGCGCATCTGGTTGCGGACGGCCTGCCGCTCGCCGGCGGCGCGCTGACGCTTGAGGTTCCGCATCCCCTGATCGCGCGGCGCACCTGGCTGTGGCGCGCGGACAACAGCGAAGTGATCGAGGCGCTCGGCTTCGCGCCGCAGCAGCCCTTTGCGATGTTCGACACGGCTGCTTCCGGCGATGCCGGTCGCCGCTGGCTTAGCACGCTCGCGCCCGGCCCGCTGCATGAAGACACCATAGGCCAACGCGCTGACGGCCCGGTGCTCGGCTGGATCGGGACCCGCCCGTTCGCGCCTGACGAGACCGATCGATTGCGCCAGGCGGCGCGCTTCACCGCGGCACCGCTTGCCGCGATTGCGGCGCGCGGCACATTGACCGCGGCGCTGGAGGCTTATCTCGGCCGGCGCAGCGCGGCGCGCGTGCTCGCCGCGCCGTTGCGGCGGAACACCGGCGAGACGATCAAGGCAGCTTTGCTGTTTGCCGATCTGCGCGGGTTCACCGCGCTCTCCGAAAGCCACCCGCCTGCCGAAGTGATCGCCGCGCTCGATGCCTGGTTCGACCGCATCGCCGGCGCCATCCACGCGTTCGGCGGCGAGGTGCTCAAGTTTATCGGCGATGGCTTGCTCGCGATCTTCCCGGTCACGACGAGCCCGCGCAGCGCATGCGAGGCGGCGTTGCGAGCGGTCTCGGCCGCGCGTCTGGGCATGGCGCATCTCGACGCCGAGCGCCGCAAGCAAGGCCTGCCGCCGCTGCCGTTCGGTGCGGCGCTGCATCTCGGCGAGATGCTCTGGGGCAATATCGGCGCCGCCGATCGTCTCGACTTCACCGCGATCGGCTCCGCGGTCAATCTGGTCAGCCGGCTCGAAGGGCTCTGCAAGCCGCTGCAGAAAACCGTGCTGGTCTCGGGCGCGCTGGCTGCCGAGACCGAGATGCCGCTGGTGGCGCTCGGTACGCATGAGCTGCGCGGCATCGTGCAGCCCTGCGCGGTGTTCGCCCTGCCCGACAATTGAGCCGGTCATCGCAGCAGCCGCAGCCAGGGCGCCAGATGAAACGCGCTCATCAGCGCATACATCGGGACCATGCCCTGAAGCGAGAACTCTCCCCGCATGGTGGCGCAGAGCATGTCGGACGGCGCGGCCGCCGCAAGCAACGCCATGATCGCGAAGGTCGGCGCCGCTGCGAGCGAGAGCCAGCGCGCCACGGCCTCGCCCTGTCTGCGCGGCCGCGCGCTGACAATGGATGTGGTCTGGTCGCTCATCAGCCGCCTCCTTGGACCGATCAGGCCGCATCGTACTCGTCATGACGCCGCCACCACGCGCCGCCGGTCTCGTTGCGCCCCTTCGGCGCGCGGTCGAGCCAGGGATACATGCCCCAGACAGCGTCGAGACCGCGCGCGTAGGCTGAATAGGTGTGATAGATCGCGCCGTCCTCGCGAACGAAGGCGCTGAGGCCCGGCCGCTCGCGAAGGAAGGTTGCACGGTCGGTCCCGCACATCGCGGAATGCGACTGCGACCGCGGGGCCTCGCCGTCACCCTGCGGCTCCTCGCGCTGCACGAATGGCGGTTCGCGGCGGTAGTTGTAGTCGATGCCCGTGCTCTGCTGATCTTCGCTGAACCAGACATTGAAGTCGGCGTTGAAGTCGCTCGGCGACGACGACGCCCATGGAAATGTCCAGCCCATGCGCCGCTTGTAGGCCTGCAGCTTGGGAAGCGGCGCCCGCGAAACCGCCGACAGCATCACGTCGTGATGGGCGAGATGGACTGCAAATCCGTTGAAACCATCGGCGATCATCGAGCAGGACGGACAGCCGGCGGCGTAGTCGGGGCCGAACATGAAATGGTAGACGAGAAGTTGTGAGCGGCCCCGGAACAGGTCCGCCAGCGATGCGCTGCCGTCCTCGGTCTCGAACCGGTAGTCCTTGTCGATCCGGACCCATGGCAAAGCCTGCCGCTGCCGGGCCACCGCGTCACTGCGCCGTGTCAGCTCCTTTTCCGCCTGCAGCAGGTCCAGACGGGCCGCAAGCCATTGCTCGCGCGTTCCGATTTGGTGACTGGTCATCGCATGCTCTCCTTGGCCGTGGTGTTCCGTCGTGCTGTGCTAGATTAGGCCCGGGACTCAGATGAAGAGAGTGACAAGTGTGTCGGGATTCGAATGGACTCGCTGATCATTGCTGCGGCGCGCGCGCTCGCGGCGGGTGATCCCCTCGGCGCACTGAAACGGGTGGCGCTGCGCGACGACGCGCCGGCGCTGGCGTTGCGCGGCATCGCGATGGCCCGGCTCGGCGACTTCGCCCGCGCCAAGGAGCTGCTGCGGCGCGCGGGACGCGCGTTCGGTCCACGGGAGGCCATTGCGCGTGCGCGCTGCGTGGTGGCCGAGGCCGAGATCGCGCTGGTGTCGCGCGACCTCTCGTTTCCGAAAAGAGCCCTCGCCGCGGCGCGCGCGACCCTTGCGGCGCATGGCGATGCGCTCAACGCCGCACATGCCGGCTATCTCGAAATCCGCCGCCTGCTGCTGATCGGGAGCCTCGATGCGGCCGAGCGCATGCTTGATGACCTCGACCCCGCGCCCTTCCCGCCGGCACTTCGGGTCGGCCATGAGCTCGTCGTGGCCGGGATCGCAATGCGGCGGCTGCGGACGAAACCGGCACGCGATGCACTGGCGCGGGCCAAGGATGCCGCGCGCCGCGCCGGCATTGCGGAACTTACGGCCGAGGTCGAGAGCACGGCGCGTCTGCTCGTCACGCCCGCGGCGCGTCTGATCGCGCGCGGCAGCGAGCGGCTGCTGCGGCTCGACGAGGTCGAGACCCTGCTGGCGTCGAAGGCGCTTGTCGTCGACGCGTGCCGCTATGTTGTGCGCGACAACAGCACAACGGTCTCGCTGACGCGGCGGCCGGTGCTGTTCGCGCTTGCCCGCGCACTGGCCGAGGCGTGGCCGGCCGACGTGTCGCGCGGCGCGCTGATCGCACGGGCGTTTCGCGGCAAGCACGCCGATGAGTCGCACCGCGCGCGGCTGCGGGTCGAGATCGGCCGGCTGCGCCGCGCGCTGCGTCCGCTCGCCGACCTGCGCGCGACGCCCGATGGCTTTGTGCTGGAGCCGCACCGCCGGCGCGATGTTGCCGTGCTGGCGCGTCCAGTCGAGGAGGAGCACGCCGCGGTGCTCGCTTTCCTCGCCGACGGCGAGGCGTGGTCGAGCTCGGCGCTGTCGCTGGCGCTCGGCGCCAGCCAGCGCACCGTGCAGCGCGCGCTCGACGCGCTCGCCGCCGCGGGCAAGGTGCGGTCGGTCGGCCGCGCCCGCGCGCGGCGCTGGATGACGCCGCCGGTGCCGGGATTCACGACGACCTTGTTACTCCCCGCCCCGCTGCCGAACGGCTAGCATCAGCCCGCAATCAAGCACCAGGAGCGAAGCATGAAGACGTCGCCGGCCCGGATCATCAAGGAATACGCCTTCGAAGGCGTCGACAGCGTGGGCGGCGTCAGCTTCGATGGCGAGCAGGTCTGGTTCGCTGCGGGCGACCGGATGATCGCCTTCGATCCCGACAGCGGCAAGACCACCCGCACGATCGACATCGCAGCTCATGCCGGCACCGCCTTCGACGGCAAGCACCTCTACCAGATCACCGAGGACCGTATCCACAAGATCGATCCCAGGAACGGCCGCGTGGTGTCGACGATCCCATCGCCCGGCGGCGGCCGCGACTCCGGCCTTGCGTGGGCCGAAGGCTCGCTCTGGGTCGGACAATATCGCGACCGCAAGATTCTCCAGATCGATCCGGACACCGGCGTGATCCTTCGCACGATCGAATCCAACCGCTTCGTCACCGGCGTCACCTGGGTCGACGGCGAGCTCTGGCACGGCACCTGGGAAGACGACGCGAGCGAGGTGCGCCACATCGATCCGCAAACCGGTGAGGTTCTGGAACGGCTCGAGATGCCGAGGGGGACGAATGTGTCAGGATTGGAGTCCGATGGCGGCGACCGCTTCTTCTGCGGCGGCGGACACACCAAGGGCACCGTGCGCGCGATTGCGCGGCCAAAGCGACGCCGCGCATAAGATGTGGCGTGATCCATTTTCGGCGGATCACGCCACGCATGATCCCGCGTCTCAGGCCGGGACCGGCGCCGCGCTCCTCACCGCCGGGAACGGCCTGAACGTCATGATGATCAGGAAGGCGCCGAGGCCGACCGCCCAGGACCCGACGTAAAGCCAGGTGTAGCTCGCGAAGGTGTCGTAGATCAGACCGCCGGCCAGCGGCCCGGTCGCCATGCCGAGGCTGCCGGCCATCGCGGTGCCGCCGATCACGGTGCCCATCATCTTGAGCGGAAAGTTCTCGCGGATCAGCACAGCATAGAGCGGCATGGTGCCGGCATAGATGAAGCCGAATATCGCCGCTACCGTGTAGAACGCGGCGAGCTCGCGCACGAAGACGTAGCCGAGCGCGCCGAATGCCTGTGCCAGCAGGCCGAGCACCAGCACGCGCTTGGCGCCGAAGCGGTCGCCGAGCAGGCCGAACACGATGCGGCCACCCATGCCGGCCAGTCCTTCCACGCTGTAGATCGTGACCGCGGCGATCATCGGAATGCCGCAGGTGATCGCATAGCTGACGGTGTGGATGATCGGCCCCGAATGGGTGGCGCAGCAGAAGAAGTTGGTCGCGATCAGGATCATGAATTGCGGCGAGCGCAGCGCCTGCGCCATCGACATCGCCGGTTCGCCGTTGTCGGCCGCCGCGGCCGCCTGCGGGTTCTGCAGCGCGGGCGGCCTTCGCACCAGGAGCGACACCGGGATCATGATCGCGGCGACCACGCCAGCCACGATGAGCATTGAAGTGCGCCAGTCGTGATGGGAGACGAGCCAGGCGGCGAACGGCGACATGGTCATTGGCGCCATGCCCATACCCGCCGACACCAGCGAGACGGCAAGGGCGCGATGGGTGTCGAACCAGCCGGTGACGCAGGCCATCATCGGCGCGAAGATGGCGGCGGCGGCCGCGCCGACCAGCACGCCAAACAGGACCTGAAAAGCCAGCAATGACGGCGCCCGGCTTGCCAGCGCGAGGCTCGCCGCCAGCACGACCGAGCCGGTCAGCACCACCGGAAGCGGACCGAACCGGTCCGACAGCGTGCCCCACATCATGCTGGTGAAGGCCATCGCGAGGAAGCCGATCGTCATCGCGCTGGAAATGCCGGTCACCGACCAGCCGGTCTCCCGCGCCATCGGCTGCAAAAACACCGGCAGCGAAAACATGCCGCCGATCGCGACACAGCCCAACAGGCCCCCAGCCGCGACGATCACCCAGCGATAGTGAGAATTGCTCATTCCGGATCTCCCAGTGCACCTTGTTCTGGGTGGAAGACGAACGGGATGGAGCGGAACCGACAGCCGACGAAGCAAACAAGTCGATTCTACGACGAGCTACTTGGAAGCGCGCAATACGTGCGGCGCAAAGCCCACTTGCATCCGCCTGCTCCCGGATATACATTTGGATTCGTGTATATCCTTATACGGAGCACCAAACATGCAAGTCGCCAAATGGGGTAACAGCCTCGCGATCCGGCTTCCCGCGGTCGTGGTCGAGGCGCTCGGACTCAAGGAAGGCGACGAGATCGAAATCCATGTCGCCGACGAGCGGAACTTCGGCGTCGCGCGCAAACCGGGGCGTGAGGAGTTACTGGCGCGACTGCGCACCTTCCGCGGACGCCTGCCGGCGGATTTCAAATTCGACCGGGACGAGGCAAATGCCCGGTGACTTCTTCGACACCAACGTGCTTGTCTACCTCGCGTCGGACGATCCCTTGAAGGCCGATCGGGCAGAAGCCGTCGTTGCCCGGGGCGGGGTGATTAGCGTTCAGGTACTGAACGAAGTCGCCAATGTCGCGCGGCGCAAGATGCGGATGTCATGGACGGAGACGCGCGCATTTCTGACGATCTTGCGCAATCTGCTGACCATTTATCCCCTCACGCAGGAGATCCATGACGCTGGACTTGATCTGGCAGAGCGCTACGGATTGTCGATTTTCGACGCCATGATCGCAGCTTCAGCGCTTCAGGCCGGTTGCGACAGATTGTGGTCTGAGGACATGCAGCACGGCCAAGTCCTGGATAACAGCCTTCGGATCGTCAATCCATTTCGCGCTTAAATCGTTTGTTATCAAAGTCGTCACGCTCTCGCTGCAACAGCAAGGACCGGGAAGGAGCCTTCCTCTTACCTCCGATCTTCCGGGACCGCCGCAGCGGACCAGCGGCGCTCCGAACTTGGTCACTGAACAATTGACCGTGAGGATTGAGTACGTCCTACGCAAGCCACACTACAAAACGTCCAGCAACCCTATCTACGATCCTGTTGAAAACAGTCACAAGAGATGTGGTCAGCCGTCCATCCTTCACAGAGGGTTTGATTGAACAGGGCATCGTTCTCCCTCGAACCACGCACCAACTGGCTTACTAGGGAGACTGATCGATGACAAACAACCTACGCGCTCCAGCGAACGAACCCGGAAATGACATACGGACGTGGACACACGGCCAATTTCCTATGCCGGACTGGGTGCCAGCACATATGGCTGGCGGCATCGAAGCGAACGGAACATTTACTCTTGCCACAGGATTGGGACGAGCCAGGGTCCACCTTGGAAGCGTCATCATAGAGCGCAGCGGCGACGTATGGGTTCGAACGATAGAGGAAACTCCCGAGTTTATTGAGGGTCTTAGATCAAGCTTCACGTCCGCGATAACAAGCGTAGGGCCGGGAAAAGCCCGGCAATTTGGCACGAGCACTCGTACGCGAAAGACAACAGGAACTACCCGTAGCACGTCAACGAAGAAGCTCCCTCGTCATTTCCCACCAGTTGGCTCCCAGCCGTCGATCGAGTGGATCCACCTGGAGCGACTTTCTGTCGATAGGACATATCAAAGGTCGACGGAGAACGAACCATCCCGTCGCCTTATCGCAAGTATTGCCGCAAAATTCGACTGGCGCCTGTGTGCACCACTTGTTGTTTCGCGCCGTTCCGATGATTCACTCACAATAATCGACGGCCAGCACCGCTGGATGGCAGCATCTCAAAGGGACGATATTCCTCAACTTCCGTGTTGTATCTTCAGATATCAGGATCTCCAAGAAGAGGCGCGGATGTTCATCGTCGCCAATCGAGCGCGAAGACCGATGAACCGCCTCGACGATTACTTTGCAGCCGTGGCGGCCGCAGACGAGGACGCACTCGAGCTTCAACAGGTCGTGACCGATGCGGGGCTGCGAATAGCGAGAAATACATCCTCAACAGCTTGGCAACCAGGCGAGATCGCCTTCACCGCAGCAATAGCGAACTCAATTCGACGCTTCGGGCCCGCCATTACTTCGGCCGCTCTGACAAATATGGCGGAGGCTTTTCCCAATCAAAAATTGAGTCACGGTGGTGCCATCTTCGGCGGGCTCGTCAAAATCATGTCTCATCCGGCGCCAGATTTCGACCCCGATCGGCTTGTGACCGCATTGCAATCTCGAACGGCCGATCAGTGGGGAGAATGCACAACTGGGCTAAAGGGCGGAGATACGAGAGCGGCCGCGCTGCATGATGCGATTATGCGCGCGTATGCAGAGCAGTCCATGGGCACGTAGGTTTTCTGTTTGCTCCCTGATGACTCTGAACATATTCGACCCGAGGAGCAGTCTTCCACGTCCGCTGCCATCTGCTCTTCCCATTTCCCGCGCAAGGAAAGGACCTTCCCTTGGAAAATCGCCTTGTCTTGATCTCGGGCTGCTCTGGCGGCGGGAAATCGACCTTGCTGGCCGAATTGCATGCACGAGGCTATCCGGTGGTCGAAGAGCCGGGCCGTCGCATCATCGCCGAAGAGCAGGCATCGGGCGGCAACGCCCTGCCCTGGGCCGATCCGGCGGCCTTTCTCCGCCGCGCCGTCGCGCTCGCGCTGAGGGACAGGGAGATGGCCGAAGCCCACTCCGGCTGGGTGTTCTTCGATCGCGGCCTCGTGGACGCGGCATCGGCGCTGGAGGCGATCACGGGCGAGCCGTGTCTGCAATCGCTCTGCTTAGCGGATCGCTATCACCGGCGCGTCTTCATGACGCCGCCGTGGCCCGAGATCTACGTCACCGACCCGGAGCGCCGACACGGCCTCGAAGCGGCCGTTGCCGAATATCATCGGCTAATCGAGACACTGCCGAAGCTCGACTATGAGCCGATCATCCTACCGAAGACCTCGCCATCGGCCCGCGCCGACTTCGTGCTCGCAACCCTCGGCGATCCCGCCATCCCGGCCGCTTGACGACGCCATCATTCCGCCGCCTCGCGGCCGGGCACGCCGTCTTCGACCTCGAGCTGCAGGACATCGTTGAAGCGGTTGAAGGCGCCGCACAGCGCGATCCGCCAGGTCAGCTCAACGATTTGCGCTTCGGAGAAATGCACGCGAAGCCGATTGAAGATCTCGTCGCGCGTCCTGTTCCAGGCGTTGGTGACCGCGATCGCATATTCGACCACGAGCTTGTCGACGTCGTCGAGCTCGGGATGATCCTTGTAGTCGAGCAGGCGCTCGGCGCCCGCCTCCGACACGCCCTGGACGGCGAGCTTCGGCGCATGATGCGAGACGCAGTAGTCGCACTTGTTCAGGAGCGACACCGTCACCAGGGCGAGCTCAAGGTGCCGCTTCGACACCACCGCCTCGTCGGCCAGATCGACCAGCAGCGACCACATGTGCTTGAAGATCGGCGGCCGCTGCGCCATCACGCCCGCCTGGTGCTCGAACGCGCCATAGGTCGTCATCTTGTCCCACAGCGGCCGGAGTTCGGGTGGCAGCTCGTTCCTGGTCTTGGCGGACACACGCGACATCGATTTCACCTCGGCTCGGAATGGACTCGTGCAGCCTGCCCCTGTTCGCAGATCGCCGCAAGCCGAACGGGATCGCCGTCATGCGTGACTTGCGCGCAGCGCAGAGGCCGCAAGAGGGTCCGCGGAATCGCAGGCCCTCCCCCGCTTGATCCGATCATTCCGGGTACTGAACCCTCGGCTGACGAAGCGGCCGCGCGTTGAAGA
The DNA here is from genome assembly GCF_045571475.1 of Bradyrhizobium sp. ORS 86. NCBI lineage: Bacteria > Pseudomonadati > Pseudomonadota > Alphaproteobacteria > Hyphomicrobiales > Nitrobacteraceae > Bradyrhizobium > Bradyrhizobium sp. ORS 86. Next base: position 4,492,989 of record NZ_CP120699.1, read on the forward strand.
TCACGAAGCTGATGCCGGCCATGATCCACACGCCGATCCCGCCATAGAGCATCACCCAGCCGAATCCACTTGCCAGTGCCTGGTGCACGACCGGAGCCGTCAGCTCGGGCATGGATACGGTGTTGCCCGCAGCGATCTTCTCGGCGAGCCCGCGCAACTGGTCCGCATCGAGCCCGGGCAGCACTGCCTTCAGATGCGCCAGCACGCCGCTCGCCAGGATGAAGCCCATCAGCGCGATATTGACCGCCAGCGAGACCATCCGCGCACTCATATCGATGCCGGAGGCCATGCCGGCGCGGTCGCTCGAGACCGAGCCCGTCGTCGTGTTGGTGACCGGCGTATTGGTGATGCCGAGCCCGATTCCCGCGATCAGGCAGCCCGGCAGCATCGTCGACCAATCCGGTTGCGCCGCGGCGCTGCCGAACTTCATCAACAGGAAGCCCGCACCGATCGTGAACAACCCCGCCGGAATGATCAGACCGGGCTGATAGCGCAGCGACAGCCGCTCCGCGAACGGCGGCATCACCAGCGTCGGCAGGGTGTAGGCGAGCAGCGCCAGACCCGCCGACACGCTGTCATAGCCGAGACCGGCGTGAAACCAGATCGGCAGATAGATCATGAAAGGCCAGTAGCTGAGGTTCATCGCGGCCGAGCCGATGATCGAGCCGGAGAAGGCGGGAATCCGGAACACCGAGAAATCGAACATCGGCCGCCGGCTCACCCGCTCGGCAACGACGAACGCAATGAAGCTTGCCGCGGAGACACCGAGGATCGCAAGCGCGGTCGGGCTGGCGAAGCCGAGATCCGGTCCCTGCGTGATGTAATAGGCCAGGCAGAACACCGCGAGCGAGAGCGTCACGATGCCTGCAAGGTCGAGCGTGCTCGCCTTCGGGTCCTTCGATTCATGCACGCCGCCAATGGTGAGCACCAGCGCCACTGTCGCGAACAGTACGTGGACCAGGAACACCCATTCCCAGCTCAGCACCGCGGCGACGGCGCCGCCGATGATCGGTCCGAACCCAAGCCCGATGCCGAAGATCACGCCCCACCAGCCCCAGGCGACGGCACGCTCCCGTCCGCCCTGGAATTCATGCGACAGGACCGCGATCTGGCAGATCAGCAACGCGCCACCGCTCGCGCCCTGCAGAAAGCGGGCAATGATGAGCGTCACGACGTTGTCGGCCACGCCGCACATCAGCGACGTGAGGCCGAAAGCGGCGATCGCGACGACGAACATGCGCTTGCGCCCAAAGCGGTCCGCCAGCGTTCCGACCGCCATCAGCACGGTCGTCACCGCGATCGTGTAGGCGTTCATGATCCACTGCAATTGCGTGAAATCTGCGTGCAACACCTGCTCCAGCGTCGGCAGGATCGCGGGAATGCTGGAAATCTCCAGGCCGAACATCAGGCATGACAGACATACGGCGGAGAGGACGACAACGCCTCGGCGGCTCAGTTCATTCGGCATAGTTCAGCCTTTCGACATTGCGACGCCAACGACTAGGCCCACGCTGCTGCCACGGTACTGGCAGCAGCGGCGCTCGGGTTGGCACACAATCAATTGAAGCGGCGACCGATAGCCGTGCGCCGCGCTTGACCTGTGGCGAAGCTAGGCGGTGCTTGAACATCCCGGAACGGGATGACTAGATATTTCAGAGACAACAAATTCGGATGATTGACGTGACCACACTCGATGTCGATGCCGTCAAGGCGTTCGTAACGATTGCCGATCTGCAGAGCTTCACCCGTGCGGCCGACGCGCTCGGCACCACGCAGGGCGCGATCAGCGTCAAGCTGAAGCGGCTGGAGGCGCGGGTCGGCCACAGGCTGGTCGAGCGGACGCCGCGGCTGGTGCGCCTGTCGGCGCAGGGCGCGGTGTTCCTCGACTCCGCGCGCGCCTTCCTTGCCGCGCACGACCGCGCGCTCGCCGAGCTGTCTTCAGCGCGCCGCCGCTTCTCGCTCGGCATCGCCACTCATGTCGGCGCGCCCGAGCTTCCGACATTGCTGGCGCGGCTTAGTGCGCATGATCCCGCGCTCACCATCGAGGTTCGGCTCGACGATGCCCGCGACCTGCTGGATGCATTTGATCGCGGTATGATTGATGCGGTGATCATGTTCCGGGAGGACGATCGCCGCGATGGCGAAGTGCTCGGCCCCGACCATTTCGGCTGGTTCGCCACGCCGGGCTTCGTGCATCGCGCCGGCGAGCCGATCCGATTGGCAGCATCCTCGCCATCCTGCGGCATCCTCAACACCGCGACCCGCGCGCTCGACGCTGCTGGGCTATCCTGGACCGAGACGTTCCTCGGCTGCGGGGCCTTTGCCGTCGCCGAGGCCGTTTCGGCGGGCCTTGCGATCTCGGTATTCTCGTGCCGGGTCGCGCCGCCCGGCACCATCGAGGTGAGCGAACGGTTCGGCCTTCCCGCCCTGCCCCCCACCGAGATCGTGCTGCTGTCGACGCTCTCGGACCCGCGGTCCCGCGCCGCGCTGAAAGTCCTCGCAGGCGCGTTTCGCGCGCATCGTGCCCCGGTGATCGCCAGGAACGCGGCCCGGCGCGACCACGCCGGTCAACACGCTCAAAAGAGCCTGAACGGCGCATCGCGCGCGTGATTTGTCCGCGGTGCGCGCTATCGCCGCGCAGCATCGGCGCGCTTGCCCTCGAACAGCGCGCGTTCTGCCGTCAGGGCCCTGGCGAGAAAGTCGAGCGTGGCGCGGATGCGCGTGGTGCGCTTGAGATCGTCATGCGTCAGCAGCCACAATGCCGACCGGGGCTCGGCGGGCGTCTTTGGCGTGAGCCGGCGCAGCCCAGGCGCGAGATCTCCGACGTAACAGGGAAGCAAGGCAAGCCCGAGCCCGGCAACCGCCGCGTCGCGCAGCGCAGGCAACGCGTCGACGCGGCAGGTGATGCGGGCCGCGCGCAGGTTCTCGCGTATCCAGCCTGCAATCACGGTCCCCGCCAGCGCATCGTCGAGCCCGATCCAGTCGTGCCCGGACAACTCCTTGTCGCTGCGTCGGTCGAGATAGGCGCGCGATCCATAAATCGCGTGTGCAATCTCAGCGACGCGCCGCCCGACCAGCAGTTCCGGCGGCGCCGGTGTCGGGCGGACGGCAATCTCTGCTTCTCGCCGCGTCAGATTGGCCATCGTGTTCGAGATCGTGATCTCGGGTTCGATCCCGGGATGGGCGGCGCGCATCGCCGGCAAATGCCGCATCAGGATTGCGCCGAGCGTATCCGTCGTCGTGATCCGCACCGGGCCTGACGGCCTGAGATCCCGCCCCGCGAGCTTGCGTTCGAGCGCAAGCACCTCGTCCTCGAGACGGGCCGCCGACGCAGCCGCGGTCTCGCCGGCCGGCGTCGGCGCATAGCCGTCACGGAAGCGTTCGAACAGGCGCGTTCCGATCGCCGCCTCGATCGCACCAAGGCGGCGAAACACTGTCGAATGCGTGACGCGCAAGCGGCGCGCAGCGCCCGAGAGGCTGCCCTCGCGCGCCACCGCGAGCACGAGCCGAAGATCATTCCAGTCGATCGGACTGTGCATTCTTGCAAACTCGATTGGCAGTTCCTGACAATATCATATCGCCGATGGACAGGCCATCTTCCGCTTCGAAGGTTTCGATCAACGGTGCGCCTCTCGCTGGGACGCTGCCGAAACTGAGGAGCTGGAAGGTGACGAGCGAAACGGCCGATCCGCTGCAATTCCGTCATACCGCTCATCCACTGGGAGACCCGCGGCGCTGGCTCGCTTTGCCCGTCCTGCTCACTGGCGCCTTCCTGCCGATCCTCGATTTCAACGTCGTCAACCTTGCATTGCCGGCCATTCGGCAGGATCTCGGCGCAACCGCAAGCGAGGTGCAGTTCGTCATCTCGGCCTATGCGGCGACCTATGCAGTGTTTCTGATCACCGGCGGCCGGCTCGGCGATCTCCTTGGCCGGCGGCACATGTTCCTCCTCGGCGTGGCCGGCTTCACGATCGCCTCGGTGCTGTGCGGCATCGCGTGGTCACCTGCCGTGCTTGTCGCCGGACGTATCCTCCAGGGCCTCACCGCGACCGCGATGGCACCGCAAGTGCTCGCCTCGATCCGCGTGCTGTTTCCCGCGGCCGAGCAAGGCCGCGCCCTCGGCTATTACGGCGCGACCTTCGGCCTCGCCAACATCTGCGGCCAGGTCCTGGGCGGCGTGCTTGTGTCGGCCCATCCGTTCGGATTGGCCTGGCAGGCGATCTTCCTGATCAACGTGCCGATCGGTCTCGCCGCGTTCGCTGGCGGGCTGTTGTTCCTGACCGACTCGCGCGCCGAGCACGCCCAGCGGATCGATATCGGCGGCGTGCTCCTGTTGTCACTCACGCTCGGCCTGCTGGTCTACCCGCTGATCCAGGGCCGCGAGACCGGATGGCCGATCTGGATCGTCGCGATGCTGCTGGCTTCGCCGCTGGTGCTCGGGATATTCGTCCGCTTCGAGGCGAACCTGTCGGCGCGCGGCGGCGATCCGCTGGTCGCATTGCATCTCCTGCGCAACAGCGATTTCGTGATCGGGCTCGTGATGGCGCTCGCCTTCTACATGTTGTCGTCGTTCTACCTGACGTTCGCGGTCTATCTGCAGAACGGCCTGCACGAGTCGCCGTTGTCCGCCGGGCTCGCCACCCTGCCCTTCGCCATCGGCTTCTTTCTCGCCTCGCTGGTATCGCCCTCCGTCATGCGATGGCTCGGCGTGCGCACGTTGACGCTGGGCTTTGCCCTCCAGGTCATCGGCTTCGGTGGCGTGATGCTCGCGGTCGGCGGCGCGCTGCCGCACAGCCTCACAATCGGCCTGGTGTGCGGTGGTCTCGGCTTCGGCACCGTGATGCCGTCGGTCATCAAGGCGGTCATCGGCAGCATCGATCCGCGCCATGCCGGGTTAGCATCGGGGATGATGATCTCGACCTTCCAGATCGGCGCCGCGCTCGGCGTCGCGATCATCGGTGGCATCTTCTACAGCCTGCTTGGACCGCACCCGGACGCCGACGACTATGCGCATGCCTTCACGATCGCGCTCGGTTGCAACGTGGCCCTGCTCGCGCTCGGCGGTTGGCTGTCGCTGTGGCTGCCCCGCGAGCCGGCCGCTTGAGAACCAGCGCCGCGAGACAGCCCTTGATCGGTGGCGTCATGTTTTTCTGCGTTTCATGTTTCTTGAAGAGATCTCGTTGGGCGCGGACCTCAAGACGGTCTCGGAAACAGCACCTTCAGCAGGCCCGCCGCCAGCAACGTCACCACGGCAAGGCCGGTTGAGAGGTACAGCGCGCCGGCGTTGCCCACGCGGTCGATGACGATCGCGTAGATCAGCGGCGCCGCCGCGGGCAGGATGAAGCTTGGCACGATCAGGCGACCGACGATGGTCCCGTAGCTGCGATGGTCGAACAGGATCAGCGGCAACGTCCCCCTCGTGATGGTCAGGATGCCGTTGCAGGCGCCGTAGAGCAGCGCGAAGACGATCGCCATCTCCTTCGAGGTGCCGCTGAACAGCCCGGCGATGAAGGAGAGCGGCATGAAGAGGCAGGCCAGCAGGTTGAGCGAGAGCGGATCCATGCGCCCGCCGAACAGCACTTCGCAGAGACGGGCTGCGGATTGCCCGATGCCCCGGAATGTCGCGATCCAGACGGCGACCGTCGCGCTGAGCCCGAGACCAGCGAGCACAGCGATCATATGCGCCGACATGCCGGCGTTCAGGAAGTTCGCGCCCGTCGTGATCATGGCATAAAGCCCGCCACCGACGATGACCTGCCGGGAGCTTGATGCGAGTGGCTGTCTCGGCGCTGTCGCGGCGGTGTCCGACGGACCGGCGTAGCGCCGGTTCGGGGTCACGAGGGAGAGCGGGATCGTCACGAGCGAGAAGCCTGCATAGACCAGCACCGCGATCCGCCAACCGAAATGCTCCGAGAGAATGTGTCCGAGCGGCCAGAACACGGTGGCCGCCAATCCGCCCAACAGCGTGATCCCGGACATCGCGCGGCGCGCCTCCGGACCGCCGATCCGCGCCAGCGCTGCAAAGGCGGCGTCGTACAGCGTCAGCCGCATCCCGAGGCCGAGCACGATCCACGCCGCGAGGTATGTTGCAATTTCGTGCGAGACGGCGACACCGGCGCATCCGGCGGCATTCACCACCGCGCCGGCCACCATGACATCGCGGCCGCCGCGTCTATCCACCAGCCGTCCTACCAGCGGCGAGGTCAGCCCCATCACCAGCAACGCAACGGCAAACCCGCCGTAGACGATGTCGCGGCTCCAGCCGAGGTCGGCGCCGATCTGCTCGCCAAAACCGCCGATCAGATAGTAGGTGGCGCCCCAGGAGATCAGTTGGCCAAGTCCGAGGGCAACCACGATCCGGCGCGCGATCACCGCGGCGCCTCCGTGATTCCTGACGGAGGTGCACCGTCGCCGCGACCAAGCGACCGCTGCATCAACACGGTGTCGACCCATTGCCCGAGCTTGAAGCCGACCGATCTCAACGTCCCGACCATCTCGAACCCCACACCACGGTGCAGCGCGATCGAGCCGACGTTGCCGCTGTTGCCGATCACGGCGATCATTTGCCGCCACGGCCCCGCCTCCGCCCGTTCGATCAGCGCCTGCAGCAGCGCGGCACCGATGCGGCGGCCGCGCAGGGCTTCCGACACGTACACTGAGTCCTCGATGGTGTGGCGGTAGGCCGGCCGGGGCCGGTACGATGTCGCATAGGAGTAGCCGGCCACGCATCCATCGACATCGGCCACGAGATACGGCAACCCCGCGGCCAGCACGGCCTCGCGGCGTCCGAGCATCGCGTCGAGAGTCGGCGGCACTTCCTCGAAGGTCGCAAGTCCGTTCAGCACGTGATGCGCATAGATGCGCTGCACCTCCGCCATGTCGAGCTCTGTCGCGTCGCGGATCACGGTGTGCTTGATGTCTCTCATTCCTTCCCTCTCGTCCAGCGACCGCATGCCGGTGCTGCGACGGCGCGTCGGTGCATGCTGCAGGCTCCATGGACTGATCTCAACATCGCTGCGCGACAGTCCGACATCCGCCAGCAGGCGATCGTCCAGTTCGTGCAGGGCCTGCCAGCGGCGGGTGCGCGAACGTGGCGAGGCCGCAAGGTAGCGTCCGAGCTCGACGAGGGTGCGGCCGATGGACTTGACGCCGGACAATGCCTGCTCCCGGTCCGAAAAAGCGATCGTGTTGCCCGAGCATGCGCCGCGGCGCTATATAAGGGAAGCTTCGACAACTTATGCAAAGCATAAGAGATGCTTTGATGAAGAACCTCAACCTGGACTATCTCGAGAGCTTCCGGGTCGTAATCGAGCGCGGCAGCTTCTCGGCCGCCGCCGAACGGCTGCAGCTCACGCAGCCGGCGGTGAGCCTGCAGGTGCGGCAGCTCGAGCGGAGTCTCGGGGCAACCCTGATCGAGCGCGTCGGGCGCAGGGCTCGTCCCACGGCGGCCGGCGCCGCGCTGCTGACGCATGCCGAGCGGATCAGCGCTGCCGTCACATCGGCCGTCGACGCCGTCGCCCAGCAAACCACCGGCACCGCAGGGCGCGTGCGGCTCGGAACCGGCGCGACGGCATGCATCTTCCTGCTGCCGCCGATCCTGAGGGAGCTGCGGACAGCGCTTCCCGGCCTCGAGATCACGGTCACGACCGGCAACACGCCGGAGATTGCCAAGGCGGTCGAGGACAACACCATCGACATCGGGCTCGTGACGCTGCCGGTGTCGGGGCGCAGCTTCGAGATCACGCCTGTGCTGCACGACGAGTTCGTGCTGATTGCTCCGCCCGACATGCCGTTGCCGGCGCGGATCACGCCCGCCGTGCTGGCGACGCGGCCTATCGTCCTGTTCGAGCCCGGCGGCAACACCCGGCGCACCGCCGACGAATGGCTGGCGCGCGGCGGCGTCTCGCTGAAGCCGTTGATGTCGCTCGGCAGCGTCGAGGCCATCAAGGAGATGGTGCGCGCCGGCCTCGGCTGCGCCATCCTCCCGGGCATGGCCGTCTCGGCCAGGAGCAAGCAGCGCGACCTTGCCATTCGCTCGCTGTCGCCGAAGCTGTATCGCCGGCTCGCCGTCGTGATCCGCCGCGACAAACGCCTGGATCGTGGACTGCGACAAACCCTGTCCGCGCTGAAGGCGATCCCTGCCAACCACAACGGTCGATAGGGAGGACGACGCTGCGCGTCCTCCCGATCTGGCCGTTATGTCGCCTTGCGCTCTTCCTCGGCGATCTTGCGGAACGCGGCTTCGCCGGCATCGCTGACCGCAGCCCACTTCGCATTCGGTGTGGCCTCGGCCTCGTAGTTGTCGTGCCAGTTCCACCATTTGTACGTTGGGCCCTGCGGGTATCCTGCCGGTGAGTCCTCCCAGAGCTCCTGCCGGCCGAGCGGCGTGATATCAAGGTAGCTCCACACCGTCCCCATCGCCTCGTCGCCGCGGCTGTTGACGAAGTAGGTGCGGAAGATGCGCTCGCCGTCGCGGAAGAACACGTTGTGGCCGTGCCATTCGCTGACGCCGAAATCAGCATCAAAACTGTCCGTGATCGTGTACCACGGCATCTCCCAGCCCATCCGCGCCTTCAGTCGCGCGATGTCGGCCTGTGGCGCACGCGAGGCATAGACCAGTGTGGTGTCGCGCTGGTTCAGATGCGCGAGATGGCCCACCTGATCGGCGCCGAGCGAGCAGCCGCGGCAGGCGTGATCGGGCCAGCCGAACACGCCGGGCTCGAAGAAGGCGCGATAGACGATGAGTTGCCGGCGGCCTTCGAACAGGTCGGCCAGGCTCATCTTGCCGTTCGGTCCCTCGAAGACGTACGGCTTCTCGACGGCCGTCCACGGCATCCGCCGGCGCTCGGCGGCGAGCGCGTCGCGCGCCCGCACCTGCGCCTTCTCCTTCACCAGCATTTGCAGCCGCGCGGCCTCCCACGCCTCCGGCGTTACCACCGGCGGTGTCTGCATGGCGGCGCGGGCGTTTTCGGGTAATTTGCTCATGGTGGTTCAACCTCCTGCAAGGACGAACGCCGGGGTCGAAATGCTGTTCCCCGTCCCTCGTCATGGTTCATGCACGCAGTCTGGCGCGGTGGCGACGGACCATGGGAGTGACAAGTGTGTCGGGATTTTCTCGCGCAAGCAGCGCGAGCGGGCATCGCGTCGATCCCGGCTCCACCGTATCGGTGCGGTGCAGATTCCACGGGGAGGCCTCAAGGAGTCGGACGCTCGCTGACAAGGCGACACGTTCCGTCGTCGGGAGACCTTCGACAGCTTGCAGCCAAAAATATTTGCCCTGCATGTCACTTTCGCCGCCCCTCGTTCGTCATGATGGCATAACTCCACCCCCGAGGACCCCGTCATGACTGCCAGACTTGATCCGCTCGCCGCCGCCCCCAAGATGATGAAGATCTGGTTCGAGGCATCGGTCGCCATTTCTTCGAGCCTCGATCCGAAGCTCGCCGAGCTCATCAAGATCCGCGCCTCGCAGATCAACGGCTGCGCCAACTGCATCAACCTGCACACGACATTTGCACGCGAGGAGGGCGAAACCGAGCAGCGCATCTATTTGCTGGCGGCCTGGCAGGAGGCGCCCTGCTTCACCGATCGCGAGCGCGCCGCGCTCGGCTGGACCGAGGCGTTGACGCGAATTTGCGAAGCGCACACCCACATCGCTGCCTATGATGCCTTGAAGGCGCATTTCACGCCGGAGGAGCAGGTCAAGGTGACACTTCTGATCAACATCATCAACGGCTGGAACCGGATCGCCGTTGGCTTTGGCGGGTTTGTCGATCCGCAGGTCGTCAAGGCGTCGATGGCGAACGCTGCATGACGGTGAATGCCACACCAGGGGACGCAGCGGCGGAATTTGCGCCGCTGCGTCCAAAGCTGATGCGCGTTGCCTACCGCATGCTCGGCTCGGTGGCTGATGCGGAAGACATGGTGCAGGAGGCCTTCATCCGCTGGATGAAGGCCGACCGAACCGAGGTGCGCGAGCCGGAGGCGTTCCTGCGCCGCACGGTCACGCGGCTCTGCCTCGACCAGCTCAAATCCGCGCGGCGTCAACGCGAGACCTATATCGGCCCCTGGCTTCCTGACCCTGTTGTCGAAGAGCAGGACGAGGACGACGTCACCTTGCCGCTGATGCTGGCGCTGGAGCGGCTTTCGCCGCTCGAGCGAGCTGCCTTCCTGCTGCACGACGTGTTCGGACTGGGCTTCGAGGAAGTCGCCGCGACGATCCAGCGCACGCCCGCGACCTGCCGCCAGCTCGCGGGCCGGGCGCGCGACCACATCCGTGAGGCGCGACCGCGCTTCCACGTTGAGAAGCAACGAGGCCTGGCGCTGGCCGAGGCGTTCTTCACGGCGTCCCGCAGCGGCGACATGAAGGCGCTCGGCGCGATGCTGGCGGCCGATGTCAGCGTTCATGCCGACGGCGGCGGCAAGCGCCCGGCAGCCGCTGCGCCGATCTTTGGATTCGATGCGGTCATGAAGGCACATGAATCCCTGGTGATCCAATTCCGGAGCCATGGCTCGAAACTCGTGCGCACCAGTTTCATCAACGGACTGCCCGGCTTCATCACGCGCGAGGCCGACGGTGAGTTGACGACCACGGCGCTCGACATCGAGAACGGCAAGGTCGCGGCCATCTATGTGGTGAGGAATCCCGACAAGCTGCGGCATCTGCATTAGCACGCAGATACCGGTCGCCGCACCGACGCGAGCCGTCGAGGACGATTGATCTTGCGTCGCGATGCCGTCAATGTGATCGCGATGCTCAGCTTGCGCCAGCTTCAGCAATTCCTCGCCCCGTCGCCGACTCCACGAGCTTCCAGCAGGCCGCGTCGTGCGCTGCGCGTCGTCACGCCGCAGGGGGCAACGCACTACGTGCATCTTGATCGGCCGCAGCATGGACGAGAGCAATTGCTGCAGGAGGTGGTCTCCTTCCTGACCAACTAGCGCTGGCGATCGCGCCGGCCTCTCCGATAACAGGTCTGCCGCAGCACCGCGACGAGATAGGCTTTGATCTCCGCCCTTGTGCTGGTGTCGGGACGGCTCGTGACGTGTGTTGCGACCGCGCCGGTGAGAATTTGCTGGATGATGTCGAGATCGGCATCGGACGGAAAATCGCCCCGGTCACGGGCTTGCGCGAGTACCGCCTCGATCCACGCCTCGCGATGCTTCAAGCTCGCGTTCCAGTACGCCTCCCCGAGATCGGGATAGTGCGGCAGCGCGGTCATCAGGCGACGGATGAGACGGCGCGCACGCGGCTCAGCGATCGCCTGGGCCCAGAGTGAGAGCATCTGCTCGACATCTCGGCACTGCGGCAGGTCCGGCAGCGTTTGCTGCCCGACATGCGCCATGTGGATCGCGGCAATGAGCATCTGGTTCTTGTCGGGGAACCGGCGATAGACCGTCGGCCTGGTGACGCCGGCGCGTTTGGCAACTTGCTCGATAGTCGTCCCCTCGACCCCGCGCTCGATCAGCAAGTCCACGGCCGCATCGAGGATCGCCACGTCGACATCCACATTGCGTGGCCGTCCGGGACTTCGGGCAGAACGTCGGGCCTGGGATCGCGTCATTGACATTTGTTTACAGTACTGTACCGTAAATATCAATCCTGAACGGGCTTCGCCGCGCGAGCGCCTCGCGCGGCGCTCGAGGAGCAAACACCATGAATGAAGCCGGTGTGGAAGCCGCCATCCTCGCGATGAACGCACTCGGGGCCGGTATCCTGCTGTTCGTGTCGGGTGTCGTTCAGAACATGATGAACGACATGGACGAGCTCGCTTTCAAGGACTTCGCCCGGACCTTCCTGCGCACGGCGACGAGCGACCTGTTCACCGTCACGATCGGGACCATCCCCATTCTCGCCGTCATCTTCTATTTCGCGGCCTACGGCTTTCATCATTGGTGGTTCAGCGCGGGTATCGTGATCTGGATCATCGGGAGCAGCATCACCAAGATCATCAACCTGCCCGTCTATAACTGGATCAGGGATACGGGCAGCGCCGACGCGGACGAGTTGCGGAAGAACCGCCGCAGGTTGCAGCTCGGCAATGTGTCGCGCGCCTGGGTCACTTTGCTCTCCGTCGTCGTGATGGCGTGCCAGTTCAGTGTTCAGGCAACCATGCTTGCGGTGACGTCTTGCGCGGTGATTGCAGCGCCCTCGGCTTGGATGGCGCGCCGATATTTTCGGGTGTGATGCGGGGCCGACTTGCCGGAGACCAACGATGGCGGGATTGATCGACATCCACCACCACATCGTTCCGGAGCCATACGCCAACGCCCTTTCGCGCAAGGGCGTCACCAAAGCACTGGGCGTTCCCTTGCCGAAATGGACGCTCGAGGCTGCCCTCGATGTGATGGACAAGAACGAGATCAACACGAGCATCATCTCATTGTCTGCGCCGGGCGTCTATTTTGCCGGCCTCGACGCTCCCCTTCCCTTTGCATGCGAACTCGCCCGCCACACCAATGACGTCTTCGCTGAACTCGTGGCCGCGCATCCGAGCCGCTTCGCCGCGCTTGCCACTCTGCCGCTGCCTGACGTTGATGCCGCACTGCGCGAGCTCGCATACGCCCTCGACCAACTGAAGCTGGACGGTACCGTTCTGTTCTCGAACTACGACGGTTACTATCTCGGCGATCCCAGGTTCGACGCGCTCCATGCCGAACTCAACCGGCGCAAGGCGGTCGTTTTCGTCCACCCAGCCTCGCCGCCCGGCCTCGATCAATCGCATCTCGGCCTTCCCGAAGCGATGCTGGACGTCTGCTTCGACACCACGCGCACCGCCTATTCGCTGATCGTCGGCGGCGTGATGAAGCGCTATCCGGACATCCGCTTCATCCTGGCGCATGCCGGCGGCACGGTGCCTTACCTCGCCGGCCGCGTCAGCATGACGGCGACGCTGCTCGCCAATGCCCGCGGAATCGGCGCGGCCGTGGGCAACGCCGCCGGCTTGCTGTCGCGAATCCTTCCTGGGCTCAAGGGATCGATGCCCGACCTCCTGACCTACTACATCAATTTCAAGGAAAACGTGCTCCCCGAGGGACCCGAGCACTTCCTGAAGCGGTTTTATTACGACACTGCGCTGTCGGCCTCGCCGCATGTCTTTGCCTCCCTGCTGACTGTCGTCGACAGCTCCCGCATCCTGTTCGGCAGCGACTATGTCTTCGCCACCCGCGAGGCGGTGCCGCTGACAATTCGCGGCGTCCGCGATCATACGGCCTTTACGCTGGCCGAGATCGCCGCGATCACGCGTGACAATGCGGTTCGGCTGTTTCCGCGGCTGGGATGCTGATCTGGTGCGGATCTCACTTGCCAAGCAGCCCGGCACTGTTCCGCAATCTCGCGGCGCCTGCGTGATGGCTTACGGCTTATAGGTGCTCGCTCCCGCGAGACTGGGCTTGGTGGTCGCCGTTATCAGCGAGTGACTTGGCCTCCTGAGACCCGCATCCGCATGCCGATTGACGGCAGAATAATATCTGACTAAAGTCAGATATATGCTTGATGCCGTTTCCCGCGTCCGTCGCTTCAATCGTGCCGTGACATCCGCGGTCGGCGCGCTCGATACGTCGTTCCTCGGGCGCGGCCGGCCGCTTGGGGCGGCACGCGTGCTCAACGCGATCGGGCATGGATGCGCCGAGGTCGGCGACATCAGGGATTATCTCGGCCTCGATTCAGGCCTGATGAGCCGACTGTTGCGGAGCCTCGAAGACGAGGGGCTGATCGAGACCACGACGCATGCGAGCGACGCGCGCCGCCGCACCTGCCGGCTGACGGCGACTGGCCGTCGCGAGTTCAACGCCTATGAAGCGATCTCCAATCGGCAGGCCAGGGATTTCCTCGCCCGCCACACCCAGCGCGAGGCACTGCTGGCGGCGATGGACATGATCGCCTCGGCGCTCGGGCGCGACGGCACGACCTTGCATGAGGCGGACCCGCGCAGCGACGAGGCGCGCTACTGCCTCGGCGCCTACTACGCCGAGCTCGCGCGACGCTTCAAGCAGGGGTTCGACGTCAAGCTCTCACGCGATCCCGACGCGAAGGACATGGTGCGCCCGCGCGGCACATTCATCGTGGCGATGTCGGACGGCCTGCCGGTCGGCTGCGTCGGACTGAAAGGCAGCGGCGGCGCGTTGGCGGAGATCAAGCGGCTCTGGGTCGCCCCGGCCACGCGTGGCCTCGGCCTCGGCCGCCGTCTGATGGAGGCCGCCGAGAACGCCGCGCGCGAGCTCGGCATCACGGTGTTGCGGCTCGACACCAACAGCGCGCTGGGGGAAGCGGGTCAACTCTACCGTACGAGCGGCTGGACCGAGATCCCGCGCTTCAACGACGACCCCTACCCCGATCTGTTCTTCGAGAAACGCTTCTGACTCGCGAATGCGCTGGCCGATTGGCCATCCGGCACCGCTCGGCTATGATCAGCCGGAGCTGAACGTGTCCTTCTGCCCGAGATTCAAGAAATCAAACGGAGGATGGTAATGGCGGTCCCTTGCAAGTTCGAACGCAGCATTCTCAGCCACGAAGAACATGAGACAGTCCGCCTGACCCATCATCCCGCGATCTACGACGTCGAGGTCGCCGAGCTCGAGGCCATGCGGCCCCGCTTGCGCAAGATGCGCGACAAGGAGCGAACGCTCGGCCGGCAAAAGCAGCGCGAGGGACGCGGAAAGGCCGAGGCTCGCGGGTCAAGCTTTCCGGGAACCGCCAAGCATGCTTCGGAGCGCAAGCAGGTGTTCGCCGCGGCGTTGAAGCGCGTGAACACCGAGCTCAGGCGTCTGCACAATCTGGCAGCCCGGACCGCGCATGTCGAAGCAGCTCGAAAGGCCCTCGCCCTGCACCGGGCCGCGAATTTCATGACCTATCCCCCGGCCGGCGCTACCGCGGGCGAAGGCATGGTGCCGAAGCCAAGCGAACGCCGAAGAAAGATCGTTGCGGGCGCGAAAATCGGACGCGTGTCGCAGGCGACGAAAGTCGCCCAGGCCGTGCGTGACGCGCGTGGCTAGCGCAGCGAAGCGGACATGGCCGGGACTTCATGATTGCGCGCCCTGATACGATCGCATGACCATCCGTTCCATCGTCCGCTATCCCGATCCTCGGCTCGCGCTGCCTGCCCAACCCGTGACCGTGTTCGACGATGCGCTGCGCGAGCTGGCGGGCGACCTGCTCGACACCATGCATGCGGCGCCCGGCATCGGCATCACCGCGCCGCATATCGGCGTCTCCTTGCGCGTGGTGGTGCTCGAGCTCGACGCCGGCGAAGGCCCAAGGACCTACGTCAACCCCGAGATCATCCGGACCTCGCCTGAAATGATCCTGCATCGGGAAGGCAGCGTCTCGATGCCCGGCGTGGTCGACGAGGTCGAGCGTCATGCCCGCGTCCGCATCCGCTATCAGGACCTCGACGGCAACATGCAGACCGAGGACTCCGACGGCCTGCGCGCGGTGTGCCACCAGCACGAGATCGATCAGCTCGACGGCATGTTCTGGATTAAGCGGCTATCCCGCCTCAAGCGCGAGCGGCTGATCAAGCGGTTCGAGAAGCTGTCGCGGGGGTAAGCTGAGAGAGCCCACACCCGCCGCGCTCAGGCGCGCAAGAGCGCTGCCGAGCGCGTCGGCCTCCCCGCAAGCGGGGGAGGCGAAGTCGGTTCTGCCGATAGACCGATCGAACCAAAATTTGTCGCCCTCACCCGCCCGCGATCAAATCCTTCGCCAGTGCCATATAGGCCGGCAGCGTCACGGGATCGTTGGCGGCATTGCCGGCGACCGGGTGCGAGGCGTAGCGCGCGATCACCATTTCGGCTTTCGGATCGATGTAGATGCCCTGGCCATACACGCCGCGCGCCATGTAGGCGCCGTGCGCATTGTGCGTCACCCACCACTGGTTCCGGTAGGAGGCGCCGGGCAAGGTGGTGTAGCCGGCCGGCTTGAATTTTTCGCGATCGCCGCCGCGCGCGATGTCCTCGACCACGGAAGGCGGCACGATCTGGCGGCCGTTGAAGCGGCCGTGATTGCGGATCGTCTCGCCGAAGCGGGCCAGATCGCGCAGTGTCGTCGACAGGCCACCGCCGCCGCTCTCGGTGCCGATGCGGTCGACGTGATAATGCGCGTCCTCCTCCGCGCCCATCGGCGTCCAGATCCGCTCGGAGAGAAGATCGGACAATGTCATGCGGCTGGCGCGCCGGCAGATCCAGGCCAGCACGTCGGAATTGACGGTCTTGTAGGCGAAGGCCTTGCCGTGCTCGCCCTGCTTCTTCTGCGCGCAGAGAAAATCGAAAATCGTGGTCGCGCCCTGATAGCCTTCCGGGATCGGCGCCATGCCGTTGGCGCGCCGCAGCCCCCACACGTCGGAGTTCTTGTCGGTATAGACCTCGGTGTAGGCGAGGCCCGTGGTCATATCCATCGCCTCATGCACGCGCGCGTCGCCGAATGCACTGGCCTTCAGCTCGGGCACATAGTCCGTGATCGGAGCTTGCGGATCGATCTTGCCCTCCGCGACCAGGATGCCGGCGAGCGTGCCGGTGAACGACTTCGTCACGGACATCCCGATATGCGGCTTGTGCGGCTTCAGCGTGCCGAAATAGCGCTCGTAGATCAGCCTGCCTCGGTGCAGCACGGCGATGCCGTCGGCATAGGTTTCCTCGAGCATGCGCGCAAAGGTCATCGGACGGCCGTCCATGGTGACCGACGCCGATGCGCCGATGTCATGGTCCTCGCGCGGCAGCACCGACGCAGGCCCCGGCCCGCGCCAGACGTTCACCGTCGGCACCAGTTGCCGCAGATTGCTCCACGCCCAGCGCAGCTCGGGAAAGCTGCGGAACGAGCCGTCCTGGAACGTGATGGTCTTGTCCTGAGGCGGCGGAAAGCCCTGCATCCAGCCGAGCGTTTGCGGATCGGTCTCGGCGGCGGTGGGAGTTTGTTGTTGACTGGATGCAGTCGCGACGGACATCAGGGCTGGCTCCGGGACGGGACGATATCGAGTCCTACCATGCGGGGCCATGCCACACATCTCGCGTTTGCGCCGGCCGCCTTGCCGCTATGTCATGACGAACGGACGTGGCGGTAATGCCGTCATCCCGCGGCGGCTCGCTCGATCGCAGCGATGTCGATCTTCGTCATCGTCATCATCGCCTCCATCGCGCGCTTGCCGACGGCGCGATCGGTGCTGTTGACGAGCTCGAGCAGCCGCCGCGGCGTGATCTGCCAGGCAAAGCCCCAGCGATCCCGGCACCACCCGCACGGCAATTCCTTGCCGCCATTGCCGGTGACCGCATTCCAGTAGCGGTCGGTCTCGTCCTGGCTGTCAGTGAGCACCATGAAGCTGACCGCCTCATTCGGCGTGTAGGTGGGGCCCCCGTTCAGCCCCACGAAGCGCCGGCCGAGCACGGTGAACTCGACCGTCAGT
Organism: Bradyrhizobium sp. ORS 86; assembly: GCF_045571475.1. Lineage (NCBI taxonomy): Bacteria > Pseudomonadati > Pseudomonadota > Alphaproteobacteria > Hyphomicrobiales > Nitrobacteraceae > Bradyrhizobium > Bradyrhizobium sp. ORS 86. The sequence continues at coordinate 4,510,379 of NZ_CP120699.1, forward strand.
TCCTCGCCCTGCCCGATGCCCGGTATCGGCGATGCATGGCCCGCGCCGACATGGCTGTCGGGAAAGGTCGCGGCGTAAAACTCCGCCGCTTCGCGCGCCCGGCCTTGGTCGAACCAGAGGCATGTGACGAGGTCGGTCATGGTAGTCTCCTTCCCAGAACTGTGTTCGACTGATTTCGGCCCTCGGTGATCGTCACCAGATGCCGGGCACGAGCCTATAACGCGTTCGGCCTGCATAGTCAGCATAGCCCGACAATTCAGTCTGGAGCAGACGGTCCTCCAGCCGCGTCCGGAGAACCAGCAGCACGATCGCCAATGCAGCCGGCAACAAGGCCCACCACGAGGCGAGCGCAAGCGGAATTGCGATGAACATTGCTATCGCAGCGACATAGCCGGGATGCCGGACGAATCTGTACGGCCCGGATGTAATCACCCGCTGCGCTCGCTCCTGCTGAATCCGAACACCCGGCTCGAAGAACGGATTGACGGCTTGAGCCCATGTCGTGACTGCGACGCTGCCGACAAACAGGAGATAGCCGACCACGACGACCCAGAGCGGGACGTCGGACCATCCCATCCGTCCCGCGTCGAGCGTCGCGATTGGAATTTCAAGAACGAGGGCCGGGAGCATGACCGCGAGCAGGACCAGATCCCATGTCTTGGTCCCCGGCTGGAAACGGCTGCGAGCGCGGTAGATCATCGGATTCACCCGCGCAAGGAGCAGTGCCGAAAGCCCAAACGCCGCGACAAGGACGGCGACGAAGATCCAACCCGGGCCCCAAGCGATCCTCCCTACCGGAACGAAGACCAGGGCCACGAGCACAAGTGGCAAGCCTACGGCATAGAGGATCGCCGTGGCGCGCGACATCGGCTTCGGATCGACAGCCGCGTTCATATTTCCCTCTCCCATAAGCTGGTCCCCTTGCCGCTGTTGGTCAGGCGCCTGCCTGTGTGCCCGGCTGCTTGCGAAAGACCCATCCGAAATACAAGCAGGCGAGAAAGAGGACAAAGTGGATCGCACCGCGCACGGCGCTGAGCGGCGGCGACTGCACGGCGGTCGTCCACACGAGCGGAATCGGGATATTCGCCAGGCAGAGGTAGACCTGCATCCCGCTGCTGACGAAAAATGCGCCGGCGAGAAACTTGTGATACTCGCGATAGCGCACCGCGACGTAGAGCGTCGGCAGCCCGACGACAATGATTGCAGCCACGAGATAGGGAAGCATGGCCTCCTCCCAGCCTTGCGGTTGCCCACCAGCTCAAATTCATTATATTCGGGATATGTCGAATATGTCAAAGACAGATCGAAAGTCGAGCAAGGCCGAGCGGCAATTCATCGAGGACGTGGTTCGCCTGCTCCTGCCCTGGGGCGTGCCATCCGCCGCGGCCCGGCTTTACGGTTACCTGCTGCTGCGTCCCCGCCCGGTCAGCCTCGACCAGATCAGCGACCAGCTCGGGATCAGCAAGAGCAGCGCCAGCGTGGCGGCGCGGTTGCTCGAGAGCTACACGCTGGCGCGCCGGCATCGCGAGCCCGGAACGAAACGGGCGCTCTACGCCGTCGCCGACGATTACGAGACCATGATCCAGCAGCAGAACCGCCTGCTCGATACGTTGGCCGACCAGTTCGCCGCCGGAACCAGGATCACAACATCCAGGGACGTGAGCGCGCGCTTGAAGGAGATGGCGGATTTCTACCGGATCATGCGCGGCGCCATGGAGGACGCCGTCGATCGCTGGAAACGGAGCCGGTCGTCTTAGGGAGCGTAAGGCGGATGAGCGTTCGCGATTGTCAGGTACAAGCGAATGATCTCAGGTTCGGACCGTCTGTGGGTCAGCCTCGAAATTCCCCGGTCAAAAGAATTCCGGATCAGTTGTCGGACAGCGCGCCGATCGTTCGTTCTAGGGCATGATCCGGAAAAGTGCGAAGCGGTTTTCCGAAAAGATCATGCTCAAACGAGGGACTGAAGCGCGATGACAATCTCATCGCGCTTTAGGGACGCCAGGCCAGCGCCGCGGAGAGAGACCATGACCATCACCATTACCGCCTTTGAACGATCGCCTGATGGCGGCAAGGGACTGGCGCGCGATACCCGCGTTCGCTGGGCGCTTGAGGAAGTCGGCCAGCCTTACGAGGTGCGGCTGGTTTCGTTCCGCGCGATGAAGGAGCCGGCACATCTGGCGCTGCATCCCTTCGGCCAGATACCGACCTACGAAGACGGCAATCTGGCGCTGTTCGAGACAGGCGCGATCGTGCTCCATATCGCCGAGCACCATGCGGGCCTGCTGCCTGACGATCCCAATGCCCGGGCGCGCGCGATCGCATGGATGTTTGCCGCGCTCAACACGGTGGACCAGCCGATCCTCGAGCTCGTCATCGCCAAGTTCGTAGAGGGCGACAAGCCCTGGAGCAAGGAGCGCCTGCCTCTGGTCATGGATCGCATCCGCGACCGCTTGGGGCAACTCTCCGCGCGCCTTGGCGATGCCGATTGGCTCGATGGCGCCTTCAGTGCGGGCGACCTGATGATGGTGTCGGTGCTGCTCAGGCTGAGAGCATCGGGTATTCTGGACGAGTTTCCGAACCTCGCCGCTTATGTCGCCCGCGGTGAAGCGCGGCCTGCGTACAAGCGGGCCTTCGAGGCGCAGTTGGCAGCGGCGCGAATTTTTTAGACGCACGACGAAAGAACCGTCTCGCTGATCCGTCAGAAATTTGCGCTCTTGATTTCAAACACCAATTTCGACGGTGCACGATCTGCTCGGTTTCAGCGACTATCGGCATCAATCGGTCGATTTTTTCCGACGCCCGCCGACCGAGCCGTACCGGCAGCTCCCAAAAAAGACCGTCTCGACGGTGTCTACTACCAGAGCCCGTCGCGAGATTTACATCGGCGCTGCGGGGTCGATACAGCGGTACGCCCGAGACTGCGCCGTCGCCGACCTGCCGCGCGTCAGTCGTGCGATACGGACAGTCCCGTGAGAAGCGGAGCGTACGCGGCGAGCCTGCGGGATACAAACTCAGTGAAAAGCCGCACGCGCTTCGTCTTGCGTGTCTCCCCCTGTGTGAGAAGCCAGAGCGTTCCGTACATGTGCAGGTCGGTGCCCGGCACCCTCACCAGCAGTGGGTCGGCATCGCCAACGAAGCACGGCAGTGTCGTCATCCCGAGCCCCTGCCGTACCGCGACGAACTGCGCCTCGGCATCTGTGACCCTGAACGGAATCTCGGCGGTGCGAACCTCACCCTCGTGGGCCCAGTCCGGGATTCCATGAATGCTTATGACGATCCAGCGGATGGGATCAGGCGCGCCCGCACGCCACGCGGCCAGTCGATCGCGGGATATGTAGATGCCGCCGAACAGCTCCGGTCCCTTCAGGCCGTGCAGATTGAGCGGCAGGGTTTTGCGGTCGTAGACGACGCGGATCGCGACGTCGGCCTCTCGGTTGGTCAGATTTGCCAGCTCGCCGGACGACAAGATTTCCATCTCGATATCCGGATAAAGACGCGCGAAATCGGAGAAGTCCGGCATGAGCAGGTGTGTCGCAAGCGGCGGTGCCAGTGTCACCCGCAGGAGTCCGCGCACGCTCTGGTCGCGGCCGAAGACGCGCGTCTCCAGCAGGTGGGACGACGCTTCCATCTGGTCCGCGAGCTCGAGGACCTCCTCCCCCGCAGCCGTCAGGCGGTAGCCCGAAGGCAGCTTCTCGAACATATGTGCCCCGAGCCGTTCCTCCAGTTGGGCGACGCGTCGCAGCACGGTCGAGTGATTCACCCCGAGGCGCTCGGCGGCGGCCCGCACCGAGCCTCCGCGCGCGACGGCAAGAAAGTAGCGAACGTCATCCCAGTCGATCATGGTGCAATCCAGCACCGCTGGGGTGCGCCTTCCAAAACCCGTGCCCAACGCATCGAACAGCATCTCGTATGTGAGTAGCACGGGCGGTCATTGTAACCCATGCCGACGAGCGCGGCCCAATTCCGAATGGCAGACACCGAGCGTCGCGGCTGGCGTCGGTCACCCGGCCGGATCGATTTCGCACCACCGATGTGCGCGCTTCTGCACTCAACACCTGACGCCGGCGGACCCATGTCGAGGTTCTCGGGGGGCTCCCCGAACGACCAAAGATGGAGCCTGAAGGAGAAGTCATGGGAAAGCTTGAGGGTAAGGTTGCAGTCATCACGGGCGGATCGAGCGGCATGGCGCTGGCGAGCGCCATGCGGTTCGTTGAAGAAGGCGCCTATGTTTTCATCACGGGCCGGAGGCAGGAGGCGCTCGACGAGGCCGTAAAGCTGATTGGCCGGAACGTGACCGGCGTGCGCGGCGACGCGGCCAATCTCGACGACCTCGACCGCCTGTTCGATACGGTCAAGCGGCAAAAGGGCAAGATCGACGTCCTGTATGCGAGCGCCGGCACCGGCGAAGCCGTCCCACTGGGCGCGATTACCGAGCGACATTTCGATGCGACCTTCGGCCTGAATACGCGCGGCACGCTGTTTACGGTGCAAAAGGCGTTGCCGCTGTTCAACGATGGCGGATCGATCTTCATGACCGGATCAGTTGCTTCGGTGAAAGGTTTTCCTGGTTACAGCGTGTATGCGGCAAGCAAGGCGGCGCTGCACGCATTCGCACGCGGGTGGCTCAACGAACTGAAGGGCAGGAATATCCGGGTGAACGTGCTGCACCCAGGGCCGATTGCCACACCGATGCAGGACCAGGTTCTCGACGACGAGGCGAAGCGGATGTTCGAATCCCTGATCCCGCGGGGAAAGATGGGTCGTCCTGAGGAAATTGCGGCGGCCGCACTGTTTCTTGCTTCAGACGATTCGAGCTTTGTGAATGGGCTGGAGTTGTCTGTCGACGGCGGCTTCTCGGCCATCTGAAAGCGGGGAATCGATATCAACACGGATCGGAGAAGTATCATGAGCTATGCGATTGTAGGATTCGGTGCGGTCGGCCAGGCCCTCGCCCGGGGCTTCGCCCGTAAGAACATCAAGGTGGCCGTTGCGAGCCGCCGGCCGCCTGAGGCGTTGGCGCCGCAGGCCCAGGCAATTGGACCCACGGTCGTCGCCAAGTCGCTGCGGGATGCACTCGAGGCCGACACGATCATCCTGGCGGTCCCGTTCGGGGAGCATCGCGAGGTTGCGAAGGCCCTGCCGAGCTGGAAAGACAAGACGATCATCGACGTGATGAACGCATTGGTTCCCCTTGAGGAGCTGGACGGGCTCCTGTCCTCCGCCTTCGTCGCTAAGGCGTTCGCCGGTGCTAAGCTCGTGAAAGGCTTTAATCACCTGATTGCGGCCAAGCTGGCTGCCGATCCGATCGTCGAAGGCGGCCACCGGGTCGTCTTTCTGTCGAGCGACGACGAGGACGCGACCGCTCCCGTCGCGGCCTTGGCCAAACAACTGGGGTTCGCACCCGTCAAACTGGGAAAGCTCAACGAGGGTGGCGCGCTGGTGCACGCACGCGGCCGCACTTGGGGCCCGCTCATCTTCCAGGATTTGTTCAAGAAGGATCAGTGAACGAAGGCGTATGGACGCTGTTCGAAGGGTGGGAAGACGCCCGACGGAACAGCATATCTGCGGGCCGCCGAGTACCTATCGACTGCTATCGATGGCCTGGGATTCGCCCGAGTGTCCTCTGCTATCCGCTACTGCTGCACTGTACGCCCCGTCACTCTCACTCTATCATTTCGAACGAAGTTTCGTCGTTGATTTACAAGCGCGTCCGTTCAGTTCGTGACCGCTTTGCGCTAAAGCCTGCCGGTGCTCGAAGCTGAGCTTTGGACGCCCCGCCATCACCGGATGATCTTCGACGGTGCATCGCGCTGGTCAAGCGATGCGACGAGCAAAATATGTCCCTATCGCCATGAGGAGGATGCCGATGATGCGTTGCGTGGTGAGTTGAGACTTCAGGGCGCCGAATAAGCCGAACTGGTCGATCAACGCCGCTGACGCGATCTGCCCGAGCAACACAAAGAACACGGCGTTGGCGACGCCGATGCGCGGCGACGTCCACGTGATCGACAAGACATAAAAGGCGACGACAAATCCACCCGCATAGTACAATGGCGGTGCGCTGAACCAGCCATGCTTCGGCAACCCGAGGATCAGCATCGCGATTCCGCAAATAACTGTGCCAAGAACGAAGAGAATGAAAGCGGCAGCCCAGGGACTTTCAATCTCAACGCCAAGTTTGGAATTCCATGCGGCCATGACAGGGATGGCGACGCCGGCGGCGAGCATGAGAAGCGATAGAAAGAGATTGCTAAAAGGCGTCGTCATGGCGTCACACTCCGTCGTTTCTCGCGTGAATAACGCGGGAGATACGCCGACCGACCCGTCCCCGGAACCGGAATCAGTTCGATCGATATCGAAGTGTCGGCACTAGATTGATCGCCGCCGGGCGCCTATCTCCTGTTGATGAGCAGTCCGATCAAATTGGCGGAAATCGGCGGGATGATCGGCGATCCAGCGCGTGCAGTGATACTCTGCGCGCTGCTTGACGGCCGCACCCATAGCGCAACGGAGTTGTCCTTGGTCGCAGGTATCTCGCCGCAGACGGCGAGTTGGCACCTCGCGAAACTCTCCGACGGAAAGTTGGTTGCAGCAGAGAGGAAGGGCCGCAACCGGTATTTCCGGATGGCGTCGCCGCTTGTAGCGCAGGCTCTGGAGGCAATGATGGCAGTGGCGATAACGGGGTCCCGCCCGTTGCGCTCCCACGCGCTTTCGGAGCGCGAGCAAACATTGCGCAATGCACGGACCTGTTACGATCATCTTGCGGGAAGATTGGGTGTCGCGCTAACCGAAGCGTTTACTCGAAGAAAGTTGATTATGCTTTCGGAGGACGGCGGGCTTGTCACTCCGCGCGGAGCAAAATTGCTTTCCGGCTTCGGCATTGATCTGTCCGCCATACAGAAATCGAAGCGTCCTGTTTGCAGATCATGCCTGGATTGGAGCGAGCAAAAGCCGCATCTCGCGGGCGCAGTCGGCGCGGCACTTGCTGCGCGGTGCTTCGACCTGGGTTGGGTGCAGCGCCTGCCCAACACACGGGCTATCGCAATTGCGCCCGCAGGTGTCGAGGGCTTTCAAGAGCAGTTCGGAGTGACGGTGTAGGTCGGCGACAGCCCTCGCCGACGTATCCGCCATCGCGCGCTGGATCGAGCAGATTCTCACCACATCAAAAGACAAGAGGCCGTGGAGCACACCTACGCCATTCCCCTCGAGAGCCCTCCAGGGTATCCCGCACCCCTCACTCCCACTCGATTATTTTAGCGCGGAGTAACGCGTTGATCTTGCGACGAAAATTTTCTCCGGGTCCGACGAAGAACCGTCTCCCCGGACCGTCAGAAATTCGGGCTCTTGATGTCAAACGTAAATTTCGACAATCCTCGATTTGCTCGATTTCAGCGATTGGTCGATTCAGAAACTGCCGAGAGAGCGGCGTCACCAGCTTGACCCGAAAAGGACCGTCAGCGGGTCGTGGCAAAGCACGTCTGGGTGCTCGGGCATAATGGCATATAAGTTGCCGGCTTAGCGTCAACTGCATTGCTGATCTGGCAACGGGCATTGCTTGCGAGGCGGGATGTTCGCGTGCCCTCTTTTCATCTATTTTGGGGCCTGCATCACGAGGAGAAATCGACATGGCCATCGAAACGGCAGTGCTCGTCCATGGAGCGTTCGCAGACGGCTCTTGCTGGGCAAAGGTCATTCCGCTTCTGACGAAGCGCGGTCTCCGGGCGATCGCGGTGCAGAACCCGTTGAGTTCGCTCGCCGATGACGTCGTCGAGGCGCACCGCGTCATCGACATGCAGAAGAAGCCGGTCCTTCTGGTCGGTCATTCATGGGGCGGCGCGGTCATCTCCGAAGCTGGCAACCATGCCCAGGTCAAGGGGCTCGTGTACGTGGCTGCGGGTGCTCCCGACAACGGCCAATCCTTCGGCGATTGGTGGAAGGACTACACGCCAGCCCCCGCTGCCGCCGAGATCAAGCCTTACGGCGAAGGCTATGTGGCTCTGACGACTGAAGGTGTGCGCAAACATTTCGTCCAGGACATCCCGGCGGGCGAGGCAGACATCGTTTACGCCACGCAAGGCCCACTCGCCGCCCGGTGCTTTAGCGATAAAGTGGTGAAAACAGCGTGGCGCTCGAAGCCGTCCTGGTACCTCGTCGCCGCGCAGGATGAGACCATTCCTCCGGCCGTCCAACGGGACTCGGCGGATCGCATGGGCGCTCAAACTCTGGTCCTCCAAAGCAGCCACGTGCCGATGCTTTCGCAGCCGGAAGCCGTGGCGGAGTTCATCGCCAACGCAGCGGCTTCGATCGATGGCTAGAGGGCAGTTAGGCCAAGCCCGAAACCGACCGCGGCCTCGCGCGATCTGCTGCTCTCGGCTAAAATCGGGCCATGCAACTTGTCGCATTGAAATACTTTGTCGCAGTGGCTGACCATGGCAGCTTCGCTGCGGCGGCCGAATGGCTCGGCGTCTCGGCTTCGACGCTGACACGGAGCATCAGCACGCTTGAGGACAATCTCGGATTGACGCTGTTCGAGCGAAGCTCCCGCGGCGTTGCCCTCACCGCGGCTGCCGCGCCGGTCTTGGCAGAGACCAAGAGGATGCTGGCAAGCCTTGAGGCGGTGACCGAGGCGGCCGGGGGCGCGGCGCGGGGTACAAACGGCGATCTTCGACTCGGGGTACGCTCTCCACCGCTCGGGGAGCCGTTGCGCGGCATGCTGGCGCGGTGGCGGCGGGATCATCCCGACGTCCGGCTGATCGTGCATGAGCTTCCTGACCTTGAGCTCTTCTCGGAGCTCGTCGCCCGCCGCATCGACGTAGCGCTCATCCCGAGTTTCGCGCCCTGGCCGCAGATCGTGATGGAGCCGCTGTATCACGAAAGGATGGTGGCGGCCGTTCCGCAGGATCACGCTCTTGCCGGCCGCGATATGTTGAAGTGGACCGATTTTCATGGCGAGACGATTTACGTACAGGATTGGGCTCAGAGCCACGCGATGCGGGAGTTCTACGCCTCGATGATGGGCGTCGGAATGCCGCTGCATCCCATTTCCGCGAGCAAACAGACCGTGTTCAGCCTGGTCGCGAGCGGCTTCGGTGTCACGCTTGCCCAGCAAAGCCAGGCTGAAGCCAGCTTCCCCGGCGTGGTGTTCAGGAAAATCGACGAGACCAATGCGCGGGTTGAATTCTCCCTAGCCTGGTCGCCGCAGTCCGAATGCGCCGTGATCGGCCGGTTTCTCGCATCAATGCGCGACAGCGCCGCCGAAAAGAACGTGGGCGCTTCCGCGCCATAACCCCGCCGCGGGCATCCTGGGCTGGACTGGACCACTTCTAACGATGACCGCGAAATATGGCACGGGCAGACAGGCCTATGTGCACGCTATTTTACGCCACAGCCCTCTCGCTGTTTGAAGCTGCTTTACATCATCCGAGGATTGTACGTAGATCGAATCTGCCAATGTTGAGAGGGCGACCAGCGTTCGCAGCGGGGGCTGTAACAAATGAAACGCCGGCAACAGGCAGCGGCAATCGCCGCCGAAACTACGCTGTTGTCACCGCTTTTACCCTCACTCCCACTCTATCATTTCGAACATCGCTTCGCCCTTGATCTGCAAGCACAATTTTTCGGGTCTGACGGACAAATGCCGACGGTACATCCGCCTCAATTTTTCAGTCTTGAATCCACAGAAGAATTCGCACCGCGCTCGATGCTAGCCATTCCGCCAACTATCGGCGTCAATCGACTAATCAGGGCTGCCTGCGTACCCAGAAGTGCCAAGTCCGCACTCGCGCGGCGCCGTTTCAGAATGCCGTCAGAGATCAGGAACGCGCTGATACGTTCTTGGCAAACACCTCATGGTATTCGCGGCCACATGCAGCAAATCCTGCTCTCGCACTCAGACAACCTAGGACCTTTTGGAGACTCTCGTCTCGCGTCAGCGGACTGACGAAAGCCGCCAGTGCAGCAGCGAATACGGCCGCTCCGGATGAGGATGGTGCTCGAAAACGCCTTCCACAGCCGCGCCGATGGAGACCGCTTGCGCAGGATCGCCGAGCAGGTTGCCGATCATCCTGACGCCGCTGGCGTGAGGGATTTCAACGAGCACGGCGAGATAGGGGCCGTGCTGCCTTAGCGCAGCGTGCGAGGGATACCAGACCCGCTCCCAGCTGAAGATCCGCCCGTGCGGCTCAATCTCCGTCCAGTCGGGATCGAGGGCATGGCACTGATGGCAGATCCATTCGGGGCCGAACTGCCATGTGGCGCAATGGCGACAACGCTGCACCAAGAGGCGGCCCTGGCGCATCCCCTGCCAGTAGGGCGCCGACAGGCCGTCGGCCTCGGCCACCGGGATCGGCAGCCCCTGCGGAAGGTAGGTTCGGCCCGCCTCGCCGCTCACAGCGTCGCCTCCGAGCCGAGAAGGAGATTGCTGACCGGCGTGACCATAGGTCCGCCGATCACCATGGCCACATCATTGCGCCTCGCCTGGCTCGTGGACGTTCCGCGCACCTGACGCACCGCTTCCAGCACGAGTTCGAACCCGTGCATGTAGCACTCGGCCAGATTGCCGCCGCTGGTGTTGAGCGGAAGCCGCCCCGATGGCGCAACGAGGTTGTCGAAGGCGAGATAGTCGTTGGCCTCCGCCGGCGCGAAGAAGCCGTGTTCGGCGAGCGCCATCACCACGCCGCCCGTGAAGTTCTCGTAGCACTGGACGACACCGACGTCGGACGGACCGAGCTCAGCCATCGCATAGAGGTCGGCCGCGACGGTTTCGAAGCCGGCGCTCGCGTAATGCGGCGAATTGTGCGGGATCGCGCCCGCGCGATATCCGGATCCGACGGCGGCCCCCAGCACATAGGCCGGCTTGTTGCGAAATTCTCCGGCACGTTCGGCTGGCACCAGCACGAGCGCGGCGGCGCCGTCGTTCTCCATGCAGCAATCGTAGAGATGAAACGGCTCCGCGATCCAGCGCGAGGCATCATACTTGGCCGCGTCCAGCGGTTTGCCGTGCATGACGGCCCGCGGATTGGCCTGCGCATGATGATAAGAGGCCAGCGCGATCGCCTGCAGCGCCTGCTGGCTTACGCCGTGCTCATGCATGTAGCGCCGCACGCGCATGGCGAAGCGCTGCGGCGGCGCCAAAACGCCGTAAGGCATCAGGTACGCCTTCTCGCCGGAAATGGTGTCGATGCTCGTTGTCTGCCCGAACCGGCCGTATTGCCCCTGCGCGAGCGAGCGAAACACGACGGCGCAATCCGCAAGGCCTGCGACGATCGAGGCCGCCGCATTGGCGACGGCCGCGCAGCAGCCTCCGCCTCCCCCGCCCCATTGCATGGTCGCAGCACGAAGCCGCCGCGTGCCGAGCGCGGCGGCAAGCCTGGATGCCTCGCTCCGCTCCTCGCTGTAGGAGGCGAAGCCATCGATGTCGCGCGGATCGATGCCGGCATCGCCGCACGCCGCAAGTATGGCCTTCAGCGCCAGCTTAAACTCCGGATGTGGCGATGCGCCATGGCGGTAATAGTCGGTCTCGCCGATCCCAACGACGGCAACACGGCCTCTCAGCGTGCGATCGGCGGTTGCCCTCGCGCTCACGTCCGCCCCGCCTTGGCTGGCCCTGCCCCGGTCTCGCCGAAGGCGCCGGCCGCGGCGAGCCGCGCCAGACGCGCATCGTCGTAGCCGAGCAGATCCTGCAGCACGGCCCCGGTATGCTGGCCGACCGCGGGCGCGGCCACGGGATCCACGACGGGCGTCGCGGAATAACGGATCGGCAGGCTGACGTTCGGGATCCAGCCCAGCGTGTCGTGCGGAATGCGGGTGACGAGACCGCGCTCCCGCGCTTCGGACGACCGGATCGCCTCCCCGACCGTGCGGACCTGCCCGCACGGGACGCCGGCCGCCCGCATCCGGGCTTGCCAATGGCTCCACGGCCGTTGCGCGAAGACCTCGCTAAGGATCGCGAACAATTCCTCCCGCCGCCGGATACGATCGGGCCCCGTCGCGTAAGCCTCGGCCGCGGCGAGGTCGGCGCGGTCGAGCACCTGCGACATCAGGCGCTGGAAGATCTTGTCGTTTCCGCAATTGATATAAAAAGCGCAGTCCTGCGCCTGGAACACGCCCGAGGGACAGGTATCGGGGCTGGTGTTGCCGTGCCGCTGCGGATTGGAGCCGGTGAACAGATGTTGCATCGTGGCGTAGCCGGTCATCAGCACGGCATTGTCGAACAGCGACACCTCGACCGCCTGTCCGAGCCCGCTGCGCTCACGGGCAACCAGCGCGCCGAGGATGGCGGTGCAGGCCATCATCGCCGTGCTGATGTCCATCACGGGCGACAGCGCCCGCACGCCCTCGCGATCCGCATAGCCGTTCATGGACACAAACCCGCTCTCGACCTGCGCGATCGGATCGAAGCCGAGCCGGTCCGCGAAGGTCCCCTCGCGTCCATAGGCCGAAACCGAGCAGTAGATGATTTCCGGATTGATCGTCCGGCATGCCGCATAGTCGAGCCCGAACCGCTCCATGACGCCGGTGGAGAAATTCTCGACGACGATATCCGCCGTCGCGATCAGGTCCCGCACCACCGCGACGCCCTCCGGCGACTTGAGATCCAGGGCAACGCTTTGCTTGTTACGGTTGGTCCAGACGAACGGCGCGCCGGCCTTGAGTTCGGGATGCACCGGCGGGTAGCGCCGGAGATCGTCGCCGCGGCCGGGCGCCTCGATCTTGATGACCTCGGCACCCATATCGGCGAGGATCATCGTGGCGAATGGGCCTGCGATGAAGTGGGAGAAATCCACGACCCGTATTCCCGCGAGCGCCCTCGGCGCATCGACTGGCCGCGGCGTATAGACGGGAAAGTCGGCTTCGATGTTATCCAGCATGGTGCATCCATTGTTCGCGCGGCAGCCCTGACGGGACTGATCGCAACCGGCGTCAATTACTCTTCGCCTGCTCGACCATCGAACATCCGCCCTGGTCGATCGGGCGGAATGCCTCGGGTCCGCTCAGGACGCCGACATTGTCGAGAAGATCCCATTTGCCTTTCGACGCCTTCGGCTCCTTCACCTTGAAGATGTACATGTTGTGGATGGCGCGGCCGTCCGCCCGCACCACGACAGCCCCGAACAGCGCGTCATCGATGGGCTGCTCCTTCATTTTGCGGATGACCGCCTGCGCGTCGTTGGTTCCCGCGGCCAATGCGGCATTCAGATAGGCCAGCACCGAAGAATAGACGCCGGCGTGAAACGCCGTCGGCGACTGATCATGCTGCCGCGCGCTGAACTTCGCCGACCAGGCCCGGCTGGCCTCGTTGAGGTCCCAATAGAACGGCTGGGTGATGATGAGCTCCTGCCCGACCGCGAGGCCGCTGGCCTCGACATCGTTCGTCGTGGTCAACATCGCGGCGAAATTCCGACCCTTCTGTTTCAAGCCGAACTCAGCGGACTGCTTGATCAGGCTGACGGTATCGCCACCGGCGGTCGCGAAAGCGATCACGTCGGCGCCGGAGGCATCCGCCTGCAGGATGAACGAGGCGTAGTCGGCGTTATTGATGGGAACGCTGACCGATCCGAGCACGGCGGCGCCGCCCGCATTGATGACGGACGTTCCGTCCCGCACCATGGACTTGCCGAGCGCATTATCGGTGGCGATGAAGTACCATTTCTTAGCACCGTGGCGGACCAGGTAATTGCCGATCGTGTGCGACGCCGCCCAGGTGTCGAACGTCCATTGGATCGTGTTGGGCGAGCAGTATTTCCCCGTCAGGTCGGACGACGCCGCGCTGGAGGCGATCAGGGCGGCCTTGCCGCCGCGAACAACCTCATTGACGGCAAGGCCAACCGCGGAGTTCGGAACGTCGGCGACGGCGTCGACCTTCTCCTGCTCGATCCAGCGACGGGCGATGGCGGCCCCGACGTCCGCCTTGTTCTGGTGATCCGCCGAGATGATCTCGACCTTGAAGTCAGGATGCTGCGTCATGAAGTCCTCGGCCGCCATCCTGGCCGCCGTGACGGAGCCCTCACCGGCGTTGTCGGAATAGGGACCCGACGCATCGTTGAGGACGCCGATCTTGATGGTGCGTGTTGCGGCCGCCCATGCGGGCGAACACAGGCCGGCGAGGAGCAAGGATATTCCGGCAACGCGTAAAGCGACTTTCATGTTTTCCACCCTGTTGACGAACGTTGCTGTTCTTAGAGGTCCAGCACCAGCGTGCCTGACCTCGCGCCCGAGCAGCAGATCATCATCGTCTTGTTGGATGCCTGCTCGTCCTTGCTGAGAAACTGGTCGCGATGATCCGGGATGCCTTCGAGCACACGCGTCTCGCAGGTGCCGCAGACCCCCTCCGAGCAGGCATGGTTGGCCCCGATCCCCGCATCGAGCAGCGCTTCGAGGATCGTCTTGCCGGCTTCAACCGGAATCGTCCGGCCGCTGCGCGCGAGCCTCACCTCGAAGCCGCCCGCCGTCGCGGGAGCTTCGGTCGCCTGGAAATACTCGACGTGCACGTGATCAGCCGGGCGGCTGGCGGCCGCGGCTTCGAAGGCTTCGAGCATCGGCTGCGGTCCGCAGCAGTAGAGATGAGCCCGCGCCGGGGCCCGATCGATGACGGCCGCAAGATCGAACAGGCGCCCGGAACGCTGGTCGTCGAAGTCGAGGCACACCCTCAAGCGTCCCTTCGCCGCGAGCACTTCGATCTCATCGAGGAATGCCGCCGCGCGCGGCGCCCTTGCCGCATAGACCAGTTCGCAGGACCGTCCGAGGGCGTCGAGGCGACGGGCCATGGACAGCAACGGCGTGACCCCAATTCCGCCTGCAATCAGGACCGAATGCTCGGCCTGCTCACAGAGCGCAAAGTTGTTGCGGGGCCTCGACACCCTGACGATGTCACCCGCCTTCAGATTGTCGTGCAAGAAGCGTGAGCCACCCCGCCCGGCCGTGTCCTTGTTGATCGCGATCACATAGCGATGGCGCTCGCGCTGATCGTTGACCAGCGAATAGCTGCGGACCATGCCGTTCGACAGATGCACATCGATATGACCGCCGGCCGTGAAGGGATCGAGATTGCGGCCGGTTGGCGAGATCAGTTCGTAGGAATTGATCGCATCCGCCTCGTAGCTGATGCGCTTGACACGAACCTCGAACAAGCCGTCGCTCATGGCGCGCGCCTCCGCGGGACTGCCATCGAAGGGCTCACATCTCGTATCCGAAATCGGCGCCGAGTTTGGCACGCATGAAGGGCGCGCCGACATCGACCCACGACTCTTCCGGCGGCAGCCGCATCGACACCGCGCGGACCATGAATACGTCGGGATCCGTCACGCCTTTCGGCTTGGTTCCATGATCGCGATAGGCCCCGAGCGCCTCCAGGATGAAGCGTCGGGTCATCGCGATGCCGGTGTCGCTCGAGCAGAGGTTTTCCTTCGTCCGGTCGAAGATCGGCGACACGCCGCTCTGGCAGGCCCCGTCCTGCACCCACAAGCCCGGCAAGCCCGAGAACCAGGTCGTCTGCTGCGCCTGATAGTCGAACTGGAAGCCATTCTGCGGGTTATATTTCGTCCAATAGCCCGCATAAGGGACCGTCACCGGCTGCTCGACCAGCGCGTTGCGGCTGGCATGCCCGCTCTCGCGACCGTTGTGTCCTTCGGAGAAGACCTGCCGGGTTTTCGGCAGCAGGGGTTGCGAGGGGTGATACGAGAACATGATGCAGAGCGTGTTCTCATCGTCGATCGGCACCCAGGCATGGCCGCTGAGATCCGGGAATGGCATCAATGGCGGGACCAGCGTGTAGAACGGCAGCATGAACTGATTGACGCGCCAGTACAGCGTATTGGCATCGTAGTTGCGCCGCGCCGCGATGCTCATGCCGAAGTCCTGCTTGATGCATTCGAATGTCGGACGCAGATCGCGTTTCTGGATCCAGGTGCTCGTTGTGCCCTGTGCATCGAGGCGCCCGTGCAGCAGCGGCGCGTGGGCGGAATCGATCTCACCCTCGACCGCCTGAAGCCAGTTGCACTCCTGCACGCGCAGCGAGATGTGCACCTGTTCCTGCGGCACCAGATTCCATTCGACGTTCGGCAGCGGCGGAAGATCGGCTTGATCGGGGCCCATATAGGTCCAGATCATCCCGTTGCGCTCCCGGCATGGATAGGCCTTGATCCTCACGCGCTCCTTCAGACGACTGCGGACCGGCTCGGCCGGCATATCCGTCGTGGCGCCAGTCACGTCGAATTTCCAGCCGTGGTAGACGCATCGCAGGCCGCAATCCTCGTTCCTTGCGAACACCATCGGGGCCCCGCGATGCGGACAGGCCTGGTCGACCAGCCCGACGCGGCCATCCGAATCCCTGAATGCGACAAGATCCTCTCCAAGGAGCCTGATCCGCTTCGGCTGCCCGTCTTTGGTCAGATCCGCCGACGGAAGGAACGGAATCCAAAAGAGGCGGAACAGGTCTCCTAGCGGCGTGCCCTTGCCGACCCTGACGAGCCGTTCATTGTCTTCGCGTGAGAGCATGTGCTTCCTCCTTCAATGGCAACCCGTCGCCGCCTTGCTCTGTGGCAGTGCCAAGCAGCGCTGCGACACGCGCCGACAGTCCGAGATCGCGTGCGGTCCAGAGCGGATCGGCCGAAGCCAGTGGCTGCCGTGGTATGGGCGGCACTGCCCCGGCCTCGACGAGGCCGACGATCGTCTCGATGCGGCGCCGCTCGAGATCTCGCAGGGCATCCTCGACCACGGCGCCTTCCGCGGTGCAGCCGGGCAGTTCGGGATAGGTCAGACGCACGAGCCAGCGGCCAGGTTCGGTTTCGACCGCCTCGGCTTCGAGAAGATAGGGAATCGACAGAAGCTCGCGCAAATCCAAGCAGTCCTCCCCGGCAGCGCAGTTCTTGGTGCCTTATTAATACGTATACGTATTACTTGAGCAAGTGGATTGCAATAGCAAATCTGGCGCTGTCGGCTCTGCCGGAAGCAGCCCCCGACGCTCATTCGGCCCCGGGGTTGAGAGCCATCGGACAAGCTGCTAACGCCTAGCCGTTCTCGGAGAAATCAGGTCAACGACGGCATGTCAGCGCCCAAGGGAAAGAGTGCGAGCGCGGTGGAGATCGCGCGCAACTGGCGCCTCGAAGGAGGAGTTGGATTCCTGCTTCGACTACTCGAGGCCCGCTATGACCTGCTCTACCAGGACCTGACCGGCCAGAGCGACATCACGCCACGGCAGTTCGGCGTGTTGATCGCGCTCTATCAGGACGGTCCCCTGACTCCGTCCGCCCTCGCCGTGCGCATCAGCAGCGACCGCAACACGCTCAGCGAGATGCTCAAGCGCATGACGGCGCGCAAGCTGATCTCGAAACGAAGCAACGCGGAAGACCGGCGGTCGATCCAGGTCCAGATCACCGCCAAGGGCGAAGAAGAACTTCTCGGGGTCATCCCCGCCGCGGCCGAGCTTCAGAACACCCTTCTTGCGCCCCTGAGCAAGGAGGACCGCGTCCACTTCCTCAACTGCATGCTCGCGATCGCTAAGGCCGCGGCGCCCTCGTCCTCCGGGACCTGACCCTGTTCCTGTCTTCGAGGGCGCGCCCGCGCCGCGATGCTCCCCTATCGCACCGAATAGCGGACCGGCAGGCGTTTCACGCCGCCGAGGAACGAGGTCTCAGTCCAGGCCGGGGCGCCCGCGAGCTCGACCCGCTCGATCCGGCCGAGGAATTCGCGGAAGAAGGCCACGATCTCGGCCTTGGCGAGATGACGGCCGATGCAGGCGTGAATGCCGAAGCCGTAGCCGAGATGCCGGTTGGGCGACCGATCGGGGATGAACTGGAAAGGACGATCAAAGGCTTCCTCGTCCCGATTGCCTGAGGGATAGCTGAGGAGGATGCTATCCCCGGCCCTGATCGTCTTGCCGCGAATGTCGTAGTCGGCCGTTGCGGTGCGGAAGAAGTGTTTGACGGGAGATACCCAGCGCACCATCTCCTCCGCAGCGTCCGAAAGGAGCTCGGGTTCGCGCTGCAGCCGGGCCATGGCATCGGGGTTCTCGATCAAGGCAAGCAGACCGCCGGCGATCGTCGCGCTCGTCGTATCGTGTCCCGCGCTCGCGAGCGCGACATAATACGAATAGGCCTCGAAATCCTCGATCGGCCGGCCGTCGATCTCGGACGTTGCGATCACCGTCGCCACGTCGTCCTGCGGGTTCTTCCGTCTCTCCCGCGCGACGTCCTTGAAATAGTCGACATAGGCGATCGTGGCGTCGATCAGGTCCGAACCCTTCTGCATCTCCGGATCGCCGCCGCCGAAATAGGCCTGTGTGATCTTGAGCAGACGTTCCTCGTCGCTACGCGGCAGGCCGAGGATGGTCATCAGGACGCGTAGCGGATAATAGATCGCGATATCGTTGTAGAAATCGCACTGGCTACCCATCGCCACCAAGCGATCGACGCCCTCCTTCGCGAGCGCCGCCATCCGCTCGGACAACGTCCGGATGTGCCGGGGCTGAAACCAGGCGTGGGTGAGCTTCTGATACTTGCCGTGATCGGGATTATCCATCTGCGGCAAGGCCCGGACCAGCATGGGCTTGCCGCTCATCGCCTCCCTCACCTTGCTTTCGAATTCGATGCTGAGAAGCTTCGTCCGCGGCGCGTTGATGAAGCGATCGGCCTGGCGCTCGATCTCGATGATGTCGGCGTATTTGGTGACGGTCCAGAACGGACGATACCCTTGAGGTTGCGTCCAATGGACCGGATCGTCGCGCCGCAGCTCGCCGAAGAGCCGGTGCTGCAGACCAACATTGCCGTACGTTCTGTGATCGGCGATTGCATTGTCCGTTGCGATGTCGAGCATCGTTCCTCCTCGCTGCTTGTTTTGTGTCTTGTTAAGCGCTCCCAAATCCCGCCATTGTCAGAACGGGCTTGACCACGCGGCCGCTATCGAGATCGTCAACGGCCTCGTTGATCCCCGCGAGCGGATAGGTCTTGACGAATTTGTCGAGCGGCAACCGGCCTTCGCGGAAGAAGCCGATCATGCGCGGAATGAACAGCTGGGGATTTGCATCGCCCTCGACCACGCCGCGGATGGAGATTCCCCGCCCGACCACCACACTGGCTTCGGCCGCATACATCGTTCCCCGAGGTGGGGCCGCGACCTGCGCGCTGACGCCTCGCGCGCGCAAGCAATTGACCGAGCTTGCCACCGCCGCCGGTACGCCCGTCGTGTCGAGCGAGACATGCGCGCCGCCCTGCGTGAGCTCGGTGATCTCAGCCGCGGGATTCTCCGCGCGGCCGGACACCGCATGCGTTGCGCCCAGCTCGCGCGCGACGCGCAGCCGCTCCGGCACGACATCCACGGCGATGATGGTCGAGCAGCCGACGATCCGCGCGGCGATGATGGCGGACAGGCCGACGGCGCCGACGCCGAACACGGCAATCGAGGTCCCGGCCTGCGGCCGCAGCACGTTCATGACCGATCCCATGCCGGTCTGGATGCCGCATCCGAGCGGCGCAAGAAGATCCAGCGGCAGATCGGCATCGACCTTGACGATGTTCCTGGTGGTGGCGATCGCGTACGTCGCGAAGGCGGATTGCGCGAAGAAATGACCGCCAAGCTCGCTCCCGCCGCGTGACAGCGCCGAGCCGCCGGGCCTGCTTCCGAACAGGTTGATGGCACGAAAATGGTCGCAATAGCCGAGCGCGCCGTCGCAACAATTCGGGCACTCGCCGCAGGAGCCAAAGCTCATGAGCACATGGTCGCCAGGCCGGAACGACGTCACGCCGGGGCCGACCTGCTCGATCACGCCCGCTCCTTCGTGGCCCAGAACCTTGGGCATCTGCACCGGGATGTGCCCGTACTTGACCGCCAGATCGGTGTGACAGATGCCGCACGCGTGCACCCGGACCAGGACTTCGCCGGCGCGCGGCGCCGAGAGTTCGCAGGGGACGATCTCGAAGGGATCGCGCGGCCCATTTGCTATCGCAGCGATGATCCTCATGGACGGGTGCCCTCCGGCGCGCTGATGTGAACTAACCTTTCGCCCGGGCGCTGGCGCTTCCAAACACTCCGGCGTCGGCGAGGCCGGCGATGGCCTCGCCGGATAAGCCGAGGATCCGGGACAGCAATTCGTCCCGGTGCGCTCCGACCGCGGGAATCTCCCGCCGCATGGCGGTCGATCCGCCCGACATCTTCCAGGGCGCATTGACGCCCAGGAATTCCCCCGCGCTATCTGCAATCGTCGCGAATGCGCCGCGCTGCAGGAGGTGAGGGTCGGTCAAGGCGGCTCCCGGATCGCGATATTCGGCACTAGGAACGCCGGCCCTATCGAGGGCAGCCATGCACTCGCGCACCGTATGCTGCTCGGACCATTTCTCGACCACCTGCATCATTGCGGTCCAGTTGGCCGCGCGGCCCGGCACCGTTTTGAAGCGCGGGTCGTTCGCGAGATCACCCTGCCCTGTCACCTCGCAGAGCGCGGCGAAATTTCGCGGCGTGATCGGCGCAACCAGGATGTCGCCGTCGGAAGCCCGGACCGGACCATAGGCGGCGCGCGGCGCTTGCGGGGCGAACTGCGCTTCCTGTAATTCGTAGACGAGCAGGTTCAGCATGCAGTCCATCAGGGCAACATCGATCCGCTGGCCGGTTCCCGTTCGCGCGCGCTGGACCATGGCGGTCTGGATCGCCGAATAGCCGAATATCCCGCCGAGCACGTCCGCAACGAAAACGGCACCCGCGGCCGGCCGGTCGCGATCGCCCGCATACCGCATCAGCGAACGGTCGAAGCCGCTCTCGGCGTGAACGATCATGGCATAGGCGGCGCGCTCCGCGGCCGGGCCCGTTTGCCCATAGCCCGAGATCGAGCAGTAGATCAGGCGTGGATTGATCGCGCGCAACGCGTCGTAGCCGAGGCCAAGCCGGTCCATCACGCCCGGCCGAAAATTCTCGACCAGGATATCGGTCTCCTTGACCAGCCGACGGACCAGTTCGATCGCCTCGGGGCTTTTCAGGTCGAGCGCAAGGCTGCGCTTGCCCGCATTGAGCTGGCCGAAATAGGCACTCTGGCCGCCCCGCAACGGGGCCCGCAGACGCATGTCGTCGCCCTCGGGCGGCTCGATCTTGATGACCTCGGCGCCGGCATCGGCGAGCAGCCTCGCGCAATAGGGACCGGCCAGCATGATCGAGAAGTCGAGCACGCGGACGCCCTCGAGCGGCAGATTCGTGGTCTCCTGCGCCTGCATGCGGTCACTCCTATCTGGGCAGCCCAAGCGCCCGTTGTGCGATGAGGCTGCGCTGGATCTCGTTGGTGCCGATGCTGATCACCCACATCAGCGAATGACGCAGGTTCTGCTCGAAACGGCCGTTGTCGATCGCGCCAGGCATCTGCTCCGACAGCGCCGCCCTCGTGCCGAGGATGTCGAGGGCCGCTTCACCGAAGCGCTCCATCAACTCCCCCGAGAAGACCTTGCTGATCGCGCCGTATTCCGGCGGGGTTACCCCTTCCTCCGCGAGCTCGGCGCAATGAATCATCAATTGACGCCCGATCTCGATCTCGGCAGCCAACGTCGCCATCCTATCGCGCACGATGGGATCGTCGCTCAGCGCCGCTCCCGCGGCGTCCTTCTGCATGACGTGCCGGCGCAACTGCTCGAAGGCGTGAGCGACCTTCAGGACGATGCCCCCGCCGACCAGCCCGCGCTCGAAGGCGAGCGCGCCGGTCAGGACCTTCCAGCCTCCGTTTACCTCGCCGACGAGGTTCTCCAGGGGAATGCGGACGTTGTCGTAGAAGATGTTGGCGAAGGAGCCGTCATACATCGTGGTCGCCGGCCGGACCGTGATCCCCTCGGCGTTCATCGGCACGATGAACATGCTGATGCCGGCGTGCGGCGGCTTGGCGTCCTTGTCGGTGCGCGCGGCCAGGAACATGTATTTGCCCCACCACGTCGTGGTCCAGATCTTCTGGCCGTTGATGATCCAATGATCGCCGTCACGTACCGCGCTGGTGCGCAGCGCAGCAAGATCCGAGCCCGCCTGCGGTTCGCTGTAGCCCATCCCGTGCATGGCTTCGCCGCGAAGGATTTCCGGCAGATATTGCTGCTGTTGTGCGGGCGTTCCGAACATCATCAGGGCATTGGCCTGGATCGCGGCGCCGATGCGCGGCGCTTCGCCCCACTCCATCGTCTCCATGAACGCGATCTGCTCGAGCGGCGAACGGGCCTGGCCGCCGAATTCGCGGGACCAGCCGAGACCGATCCAGCCCGTCTTGCCGATGTCGCGCGCGAAGTCGGCATCGAACTCGCGTTTGGCGAACGGCTTGCGATCGAATTCGGCCTTCCGGTCCCCCGACCAATGCTGTCCCAGCCAATCCTTCACCTGCTCGCGTAGCGCGTTGCCGGCCAGGCCGAGGTCATATTCAGGCAGACCCGAACTTCCAGGCTCCAGCAACGAGGACGCCAGCCATCGCTTCGCCGGTGCTGCCCCGCCCAGCATGATCGTGTCGAGATGCACCCGCTTAAAATGCAGCGGTGACTCGTGCTCGTCGGCATAACCGATCGCCCCGAATGCGTGATGCGTCTCGAGCGAGACGCGCCGCAACGCATCGCTCGCAAAGGCGACGGCCGCATTGGCGAAGTAGCGCCATTCGCGATCGTCGCGATCGTGAAGCCTGGCCGCATGATCAATGATCAGCCGCACCCCTTCCAGGGCGATGAAGCCATTGGCAAGCTTGTGCTGGATGGCCTGGAACCGGCCGATCGGCTGACCGAACTGATGCCGTTCCTTGGCATAGTCCGTGGCAAGCTCGAACCCGCGTAGGGCGGCGCCGTGCGCTCGCGCCATCAGCGTCAGCTTTCCCCTCAGCATGAGATCGTCGAGTACGCCCGCCTCTATCGCGATAAGGCTGATCGGCGCCGAACTGAGACGCACTTCACAAGTCCCCCAGGCGCCCATGGCACGCGTGGGGACCACGGCAACGCCGGTGGCATCCAGCGCCACGAGACCAAGGTGAGCGCGGTCGATGGCAACAAGCAGATGCGTGCAGCTATCCGCGGCTTCCACGAGACGGAGCACCCCATCGGCCCGGCTGTTCCGAACCCGGATCGCACTCGCGCCCGGATCCGGATCGAGCGCCCCAAACGACATGGCGAGCCGGGCCGAACTCTCGTGCAGTCTGTTCAGGCAATCAACGGCCACCTCTGACCCGGCCGTCCAAAGCGCGAAATTGGCAAGCGCGGCCGACCACATGGGAGCCGGGCACGCCGCGCGCCCGAGTTCCGCGAGCACGACCGCGATCTCGCGCAGCCCCCCTCCTTCGGGATCGGAACCGAGACTGGCAACGCCCTGCCCAACCAGCTTGGTCCATACCGCCGCAACCTCCTGCGGCCTGGAGCCATGCCTGAGGCAATCGGCATCCCACTGCTCGCCGAGAAACCCGCGAAGGGATTCCCGGAGCATCCGCCTGACCTCGTCGTTCGGAAGCTCGGTGGCGTCCATGGACTTGGCTAGCCTTGGCCAAACCTGGGCTTACGCTTCTCCTTGAATGACGTCGTCGCTTCCTTGTGGTCAGCGGTCTCGAATGTCACCTGCTCGAGCGCCATCGAGGCCTCGAGCAGCATGTTCACCCGGTCCTTGACGATCTGATTGATCGACAGCTTGGTCCAGCGGATAGCCCAAGTGGGACCATTCGCGAGCTCGATCGCGATCTCCTGGGCCTTGGCCAGCACCTCTGCTCTGGGCGCGACGTGATTGACGAGGCCGATCCGCTCGGCCTCCTTTCCCTTCAGCAGGGTGCCGCGAATGAGGAACTCCTTGGCCTTGTTGATGCCGACGAGCAACGGCCAGATCACGGTGCCGCCGTCTCCGGCCACCAGGCCGACCCGCGACACATGGGTGTCGCCGATGCGCGCATCCTCCGCCATGACGGTGATGTCACAGAGCAGCGCATGGGTCGCGGCAAGGCCGATGGCATCACCGTTGATGGCGGCGATGATGGGCTTGTCGAGCTCGAGCTGGCGCGTCACACCTCGGCGGCTGATCATGGGGTCGTGGACCTCGCCCTCCTCCAGCACGTCGCCGCCCGGCCGCTCCGACATCGCCTTGACGTCGCCGCCGACGCTGAAGAAATCCCCGGCCCCGGTCAGCACCACGACGTTGACGGCGTGGTCGTCGGCAAGATCGTCCCAGATCGTGCGGAGCTCCCGGATCAGCTTCTGATTGATGGCATTGCGGGCCTGCGGCCGGTTCAAGGTCACCGTCGCGACCTTGTCGGCGACATCCACGGTCAGGCACTCGTACTTCGCATATGGGGACACGTCTTCCTCCGTTCGTTTTTCTTAATTTCCATCCGGCGCTCGGCCGGGCGTACAACTCGTCACTTCATGCCCGAATTGATCTCCGCCAAGGCGATCTGAAGCGACATGGCGCCGGGATCCTGCTCGAGCATCTTTTGAACCGCGCCCAGGTGGCTGCGCATCAGCCGGGCCGCGGCGACGGCATTCCGCTCCCGAAGCGCCGCCAGGAATTGCCGGCGCCGCTCACCCAGTCGCGTCATCGCAACGCCGCTGGACGCGACCTTTGCGTAAACGAACCGCATGTGGATCTCGGTGACCGCATCGGTGATCATGGCAATCACCTTGTTGCCGCAGGCGAGGCCGAGCAGCTTGTAGAACTCCCGCGCGCATTCCACCCGCTCCAGCAGCCGGCCCTCGCGGGTAAAAAGCTCCGTCCGTTCGACGTTGGCCTGCAACGCCTCGAAATCCGCCTGCCGGGCGTTCGCGCAGGCAAGGCGCACCACAAGGTCGAGCACCTGCACGCGAGCTTCCGACAATTCGCGGATCGAGATCGTTCCGAGGCTCAGCATGTCGCGCATGACCACGTTCATGCGGCTGGTATCGCCCTCCTGGACGAAGGCGCCACCTTTGACTCCCTTCTGCAGCCGCAGCACGCCGGCCATTTCGAGACTGCGAAGCGCTTCCCGAAGGACGTTACGGCTCACGCCGAGCTGCTGCGCAAGATCGCGCTCCGGCGGCAGCTTGTCGCCCGGCTTGAGAGCTCCGCGCGCGAGCTGCTCGCGAATCCGGTCGCAGATTTCCTCGAAGGCCCGACGCGTGTGGATCGGGCGAAACGCCACGGGGGCCGACGATCCCGCCATGCGATGATCCGAGGCTCGCTCGCGACGCTGGGATGACGCAGCGCGCACGCTGCCAGTTTTGTGGGGGCTTGACTTGGTCGACATTGGATGGATTATTAAATGGATCACCCATTCAATGGAAGCCCTTTTTTGGTCTTCCCAAAGAAAAAAACCCAACGGAGACGTTCATGAGCTTCAGCGAAGAGCAGATCGCCTTTCGCGACAGCATCCGCAAGATGGCCACCAAACACGTGGCACCGATCGCAGCCGAGATCGACGAGACGGACCGCTTTCCCCTCGAGCTCGTGAAGCTCTTCGGCGAGATGGGATTGATGCAACTGTGGGTCCCCGAACAATACGGCGGGCCGAACGGCAACCTGACCATGGCGTGCATCGCCCGCGAGGAGATCTCGCGATTCTCTCCCGCCTGCGCGTCAATCGCCGCACTGAACACGATGTTCATCATGCCGCTGCTCCACTTCGGCTCCGAGGAGCAGCGGAAGAAATACCTGCCGATCATCGCCAAGGGCGGCATCGTGACGGCAATCGCAATCTCCGAGCCACAAGCCGGCTCCGACGTGACCGCGATCAACACGCGCGCGAGGAAGGACGGCGATTGCTATGTCCTGAACGGCCGAAAGCAATGGTGCAGTTACGGAGTGGCGGCCGACTACATCGTCGTGATGGCGCGAACGAGCGACAGTTCCGGAGCGGACGGCATCAGCGCCTTCATCGTCGAACCGAGGAACATGCCGGGGATCACCTTCGGCCGGCACGAGCGCAAAATGGGCTTTCGCGGCGCACCGAACACGCCGATCTTCTTCGACAACGTCCGGGTACCCGTCGAAAATCTCGTCGGAGAGGAAGGCAAGGGATTTCGTGCGTCCATGCGCGCCCTCGACCTCAATCGTCCCACCATCGGCGCTCAGTCCGTCGGACTGGCCCAGGGAGCACTCGACGTTTGCGTCGCCTACGCGAAGGAGCGCAAGCAGTTCAAGAAATCGATCTCGGAATTCCAGGGCGTGCAGTTCATGCTCGCCGACATGGCCATGCAGATCGAGGCGGCGCGCGCCCTGGTCTACGAATGCGCGCGCGCGGGTGATGCGGGCGACTGGAAGCGACTGAACGTCCTTGCCAGCATGGCCAAGTGCGTCAGCAGCGACATGGCCATGAGAGTGACAACCGACGCCGTGCAGATCTTCGGCGGCTACGGCTACACCATGGATTATCCGGTCGAGCGCATGATGCGGGACGCCAAGCTGACCCAGATTTTCGAGGGTACCAACCAGATCCAGAAGATGGTCATCGCCCGCGAGCTTCTTCGATAGGCCTGAAAAACAATCAAAATTGGGAGGAAAGATCTTGAACAGCCATTTTGGGCGAACTCTGGGCATAATAGCCGCATCAGCGGTGCTGGCATCGACGCCAATCTACGCGCAAAAGGCCTATGGGCCGGGAGTCAGCGATACCGAGATCAAGCTAGGGCAGTCAACGCCGCTCAGCGGCTCCGCCTCCGCGTTCGGCGCCGGTGCGGGACGCGCCGTCGTCGGCTATTTCGAGATGATCAACGAACAGGGTGGCATCAACGGGCGCAAGATCATCTTCACCCAGCTCGACAACGCCTACAGTGCTCCAAAGGCCGTTGAGCAGTCGCGCAAGCTCATCGAGGACGTCGGGGTCCTCGCCGAGGTCGGCACCATTGGCACAGTCCCGAACGTCGCCATCCAGAAATATCTGAATTCGAAGCAGGTGCCGCAGCTCTTCATCACCGCCGGGGGGCGTCGCTTCAACGATCCGAAGACATTCCCCTGGACGGTGCCGCTCTATCCGGACTTCGAGACCGAAGGCCGCGTCATCGCAAAGTACATCCTGAATGCCAAGCCGGACGCGAAGATCGGCGTCCTGTTCCAGAACGACGATTTCGGGCGGGACTATGTCAAAGGCCTCCGCGCCGGCCTTGGCCTGAAAGCGTCGCAAATTGTCGCCGAAGCATCTTATGAGCTGGCGGACCCGACGATCGACTCCCAGATCGTTCAGCTCAAGGCGGCCGGGGTCGACACGTTGATCGAACAGTCCTCGGCCAAGGCGGCGGCGCAGTCCATCCGCAAGGTGCATGAGCTCGGCTGGAGGCCGCTCCACGTCATCGGCGGCTCGACGGCGTCGGTCGAGACCGTCCTGAAGCCGGCCGGCCTCGATGCATCGAAGGGATTGGTCACCACGCAATTCCTCAAGCAACCGGGCGATCCCGCCTGGGCGGACGATGAGGAGATGAAGGCCTACAAAGGATTCCTGAAGAAGTATGCCCCTTCGGCCAATCCCGACGACTACTCCGTCCTGGTCGCGTACATGAACGTGAACGCTCTCACCACCGTGCTCAAGAAATGTGGCGACAAGCTGACCCGGGAAAACCTGATCCGCCAGGCGACCTCGCTCCACGGCACGCGGATGCCCCTGATGCTCCCCGGCGTCTCCATCAGCACTTCCCCCGGGGACTATACTCCGTTCAAGATCCTCCGGATCGCCAAGTTCGACGGAACGAGCTGGGCGCTGTCCGGAGATCCCATCTCCGCTGAGTAGCACGGGGCGGCGATGGCCGCCGCAAGCATCAGGCGCCCGCCATCGCAGCGATCGCCTCCAGCGCATCAATCTCGTCGGGCGCGATGCCCCAATCCGCGAGAGCGCCGCGGCTGTCGCGCCCTGGCGTGGGCGGCGTTCGATGGAGATCGGATGGCGTACGGGAAAAGCGCGGCGCCGGGCTCGGGTGGCGCACGCCGTCGAACGCCGCGTAGACGTTCCGCGCCATCATCTGCGGGTGCGACGGTGCTTCGTCGATCGTCAAGACCGGCGCGAGACAGGCGTCTCGCCTGCTGGCGAGGGCAACCCATTCATCCCGGGTTCGTTCGGCGAATATCGCCGCGAAGCGTTCGCGCATCGCCGGCCACGCCGAGCGATCGTTCTGGGCCGGGAGCTCGCTCTCCTTTAGGCCCATCACCTCCAGCAAATTGGTGTAGAACTGCGGCTCGATCGCCCCCACCGCGATGAACTTACCGTCCCTGGTCGCATACGTCCGGTAGAATGGCGCACCGCCATCGACGATGTTGTCGCTTCGCCGTCCTGTCCAGCTTCCCTGCTGACGAAAGGCTTGAAATGCAGACATCAGATGCGTCACGCCATCGATCATGGCGACGTCGACGGTCTGCCCTTGTCCCGATCGCCTCACCTCCATGGCCGCCGAGAGCAGCCCCACGACAAGGTAGAGTGCTCCACCCCCGAGATCGGCGACGAGATTGAGCGGCGGCGGAGGCGCCCGATCGGCCTCGCCGAGACAATGCAGCGCACCGGTCAGCGCGAGATAGTTGATGTCGTGCCCAGCTTCCTGCGCCAGCGGGCCCTCCTGCCCCCACCCGGTCATGCGCGCATAGACCAGGCGCGGATTGACTGAACGGCAAACCTCGGGGCCGAGCCCCAGCCGCTCCATCACCGTCGGACGAAACCCCTCGATCAGCGCATCCGCCTGCGATGTCAGCTTCAGGACCGTTGCAACCGCCTGCGGCTGCTTGAGATCGAGCGCGATCGAACGCTTGTTGCGGTTATAGAAATCAAATCGCGCCGGCAGATCAGGTTCGGTGCCCGCTCGCGCGATCCGATCGATGCGCACAACATCCGCGCCGAGGTCGCCGAGCAGCGCGCCCGCAAAAGGCGCTGGCCCAATGCCGCCCATTTCGATGACACGAAAGCCTTCCAACGGTCCCGTCAAGACGCACTCCGTTCGTCAACAATCGGCCAATTGACTTCAGCGGTGAAAGTGCACGGTGTCATCGATCTTTGCCCGGTTCACACGCGCCGTGTTGGCCTTGACGTCGCAATCCTCGTAGCCGAACGAGATGCCGAACAGCAGTTTATAGTTACCGGGAATCTCGAGCTGCTCGCGGACAATGTCTGGAAACAGACCGAGCGCGCCTTGCGCGCATGAGCCGATTCCACGCGCGGTCAGCGCCAGCATGAGGGTTTGCGCATACATGCCGATATCGGTCGCTTCGCGTGTATCGAACGGCTCCGGCATGAAGATGAGCACTGCATGCGGCGCATCGAAGAATGCATAGTTGCGGACATAGGCAAGCTTGCGCCCCACCGTATCGCTGCGCGCAACACCCATCGCGCCATAGAGGGCCTGCGCCGCGCCGACCTGCCGCTCCCGATAAATGCCCGTGAACTTGCCGTCGGCCGGCCAGTCCGGCTTGATCGGCTCGTCTCGCAGCCCTGCCGCAACAAGCGCCTCGCGAAGGCGTTTGAGCTTCTCGCCTGACATCACATGCGGCGTCCATGGCTGCACGTTGCAGTTCGACGGGGCGCATTGCGCCAGGGCAAAGACCTCCCGCAGGATCGCATCAGGCACCTCGCGCGGAAGGAAGCCCCGCACCGAGCGCCGGAGGCGGATGGCCTCGTCGACATTCATCATGGGCTGCTCCGCCAGGCTCATCGCTCGTTCTCGATCATCGCCATCCCACGGGTCGCATACGCGCGCGCAAGGCGTCGCCCGATATTGGCGGCATCGGGCAGCACGTTGTTGCCGAGATCACCGCGCGCCGCCACGCCGGCACTTCCGACCGCGCCGCGAAACATCGCAAAGACCTGATGGAAGACCGTCAGGCGCTCGACTGCTCCCGAGTCTTCATAGTAGCGATCCAGATAGTCCTGCTCCGACGGAATCCCCGTGTCGCCGAGCAGCATCCCTAAAAGTCCCCCGTTCTCGTCCGGGGCCATGCGCCAGGCCTGGGTGTTGAAGGCGAGGTCGACGAGCGGATGGCCCAGGGTCGACAATTCCCAGTCGAGCACGCCGATCACGCGTGGCTCGGTTGGATGAAAGATGACGTTCGCCATCCTGAAATCACCATGGCAGAGCGCAAGGGTCTCGCTGTCCGGTACGCGGTCCCCCAGCCAGCGCACCATCCTGTCCAGGGCCGGATTGTCCTCATCACCCTGGCGATACTCGCTCCAGAGCCTGGACCAGCGATTGAGCTGCCGGGCAAAGTAGTTTCCCGGTCGGCCGAAGTCGCCGAGCCCCAATTCTTTGTAGTCGAGGGTGTGGATTGCAGCGAGCGTCGCGCCCATCGAGCGATAGCAGGCGGCGCGCTCCTCGCGCCCAAGTCCTGGCAGCGCGTAATCGTAGATGGCACGTCCGTTCAGCCACTCCATCAGATAGAATGGCGTGCCGAGGACCTCGCGATCCTCGCAATAACGGTACGGCTTTGGCGTCGGCACACTGCTGCCCTGAAGCGCGGTGAGCACGCGATATTCGCGATCGATAGCATGGGCCGAGGGCATCAGTACACTGTTTGGCTGCTTGCGCAGCACGGCGCGCCAGTCGCCGTATGTCACGAAGTAGGTCGGATTCGACATCCCGCCGCTGGTGCGCGCGACGCGCGTTGCGGCACCGCCACCCAGCCAATTCCTCAGATAAGCGTCGAGCCGTCGGAGATCAAAATCAAGGCCGCCTTCGCTCGCCTGCCCGCTCATCGCAATCAGCTCGCGCTCTTGCCGCTGAAGCCGAACAGATATTGCGCCACGCGCCGCATCTGCACCTCTTCCGTTCCTTCCGTGATGCGGTAGCGGCGATGATGGCGATAGATGTGCTCGAACGGCAAGGCGCGGCTATAGCCCATGCCGCCATGGACCTGCATCGCGCGGTCCGCGGCCTCGCAACACAAGCGGTTGGCACGGAAATTACAGATCGAGACCATGTCGCTGATTGTCAGCGGGTTCTGACGATCCATCTGCCACGCCGTGCGGAATATGAAGTTGCGCAGCATTTGATAGTCCGCCCAGAGCTCGACGATCGGGAACTGGACGGCCTGCTTCTTGGCGAGCGGCTCACCGAACGCGACGCGTGATTTCGCGTATTTGACCGCCTCTTGAATGCAATAGCGCGCCGCGCCAGCGCTGGCCGCGGCCTGACGGATACGGTTCTCATGCACAAAGCGTTGCGCGACGACGAGCCCCTCGCCTTCCCTGTGCAGGATCGCGCTGTCGGGCACGCGCACATTGACGAGCTCCGTTTCGGCGTGATCGCTCGGCATGTTGAAGGTCCAGTGATTGTAGAGCACGTTATGGCCGGGCGTGTTGGTCGGCACGACGAAGGCGGTAATACCCTTGGCTTCGCCCGGCTTGCCCGAAGTGCGGGCGAATACCAGATTGGCATGCGCCCGCGCGACCTGACTGTTCCAGCGCTTGCGGCCGTTGATGATCCAATGGTCTCCGTCGCGCACGCCGGTGGTCTCAAGCCGTGTCGCGTCGCTGCCATGCCCCGGCTCGGTCAGGCCGAAGGAGAGATGCTTCTTCCCCGTGATGATGCCTTCGATATAGGTCTTCTGCTCCTCCGTCCCGTAGTCGGACAGCGCCGGGATGATCGGAAAATTGCCGACGATCGATGATTCATCCTGCAAGTCGTTGTGCAAGCCCAGCCCCTTGGCCGCGAGATGCTCGCGGATCGCGGCGATCGCCAGATTCGAGGCGCCTTGCCCGCCGCAGGATTTCGGCAGGCCGTAGCGCAGATGCCCCGCCTTGTCAGCGCGGCGCTCCATCTCGCCGATGAGCGCCCGCCATTCATCGCGGGGACGGCCGTCATTGTCCCAGTCGGTTCGGGCGTTCTCGCGGCGGTGATCGAAGAACTTGACGTTCTCTCGCTCGAGCGGCTTGATCTCCGCCTCAATGAACGCGTCGAGCTCGGCGAGCTTGTCGGTGATCTCCTTCGGCAGTTCGAAATCCACGGCGTCTCTCCTGTCTCTGTTCTTGTTGGGCTGGCGGCCTTGCTAGAGCGCGATCCGGCCGTAGGGATGGGTGCTGCTGACGCCGCCGTCCACGGACAGCAGTTGACCGTCGACATAGGAAGAATCGTCACTCGCCAGGAATGCCGCAGCCGCCGCGATCTCCTCGGAGCGGCCCGGGCGTTTCAGCGGCGTCACGTGACCGAGCTTGAATTCGATGCCACGCGCGCGGGCGTCCTCGAACACTTTGCGCGTCAACTGCGTCTCAACGAGACCCGGCAGCACCGCATTGACGCGCACGCCAGTGCCGGCAAAGGCGTTGGCCGCGGTCTGCGCCAGACTGTTCACGGCGGCCTTGCTTGCGCTGTAGGAGATCGCACCCGCATTGGCGCGCAGCGAGGCGGCGGACGATGTCAGGATAATCGAACCATAGCCCTGCGCGGTCATATGGCGTCCGGCGTACTTGACGGCGAGGAAGCAGCTGATCGTATT
Organism: Bradyrhizobium sp. ORS 86; assembly: GCF_045571475.1. NCBI lineage: Bacteria > Pseudomonadati > Pseudomonadota > Alphaproteobacteria > Hyphomicrobiales > Nitrobacteraceae > Bradyrhizobium > Bradyrhizobium sp. ORS 86. Next base: position 4,542,716 of record NZ_CP120699.1, read on the forward strand.
GATACGGTAGACCTCGGACCATTCCTCCACCGTTTGCTCGAGCAACGGCGTATTGGTCCCGGTAACCCCGATATTGGCGAAGAAGATTTCCAGCCCACCAAGCTCCGAGACGCAGCGCGATACGATCGCGGCGACATTCTCCTCGACTGCGGCATCCGTGATCATGGCGGATGCGACGCCACCCTCGCCGCGGATCGCCGACGCGGTCTCTTCGGCATTGCCTGCGCGACCCACCACCAGAACGGATGCACCTTCACGCGCGAAGCGAATGGCGCTGGCGCGGCCGATGCCGCTTCCGCCACCCGTGACGACCGCACGCTTGCCTTCGAGCCGCTTCATGCGCCTTCTCCTATTTTGCAGGAACGGTCCAGCCGCCGTCGGCGGTGATGATGGCCCCCTGGATGTAGCTCGCGTCATCGCTCGCAAGGAACGCAGCGAGCGAGGCGATCTCCTCGGGCTGACCGAAGCGACCGGCGGGCATCTCGGCCTGACGTGCCGCAATCGTCTCTTCATCGAACTGCGCGATCGAGGCCGGCGTTCCGATCATGCCCGGCGCGATCACATTGACGCGGATCTTCTTAGCGGCAAGCTCGATGGCGGAAGCCCGCGAGAGCCCGACGACGGCTGCTTTGACCGCAGAGTAGGCAATTGAATCCTTGGCCGGATGAAACGCCGAGACCGAACTCAGATTCACGATCGCGCCGCCGCCGCGCCGCTCCATCTGCGGCACCACCGCCTGCGTCGCCCAGATCAGTCCATGCACGCCGACGGCAAACATCCGCTCCACCGTATCGACAGCGATCTCCGCCAGTGGCTCGAATCGCGCGAACACGGCATTGTTGACGAGCACCGCGACCGGTGCGTCGAAGTCGCGCTCGACGCGGGCGAACAGCGCATGAACGTCATCGCGACGGCCGACATCGATCTCGTATCCCCTAGCCTCGAACCCCAGGTCCTTCAGCCTGTTGACCGCGGGCTCCAGCCGCTTTGCGCTGATATCGACACAGGCGAGGCGGCCGCCCTCGCGGCCGAAGCGCTCGGCAATGGAAAAACCGATGCCGCGCGCCGCGCCCGTGACGACGCAGACTAGATCTTTCAGGCGTGCATTCATGCGCTGGCCTTTTGGGCCGGCTCGGCGAACGCCTTGGCCATTTCGCGGAGCTGATATTTCTGCACCTTGCCGGCCGGCGTCTTGGGCAGGTCGGCGACGATTTCAAGGCGCTCGGGCCAATACTGCTTGGCGACCTTGTGCTCGGCCATATGGGCCTGCACGGCGGCGAGATCGAGCGTCATGCCGGGACGCAGCACGACGAACGCGCAAGCCCGCTCTCCGAGCCGTGGATCCGGATAGCCAACGATCGCTACGGACAGCACAGCGGGAAGTTTGAACATCAGGTTTTCGATGTCCAGGACGGGGATGTTTTCCCCGCCTCGGATGATGATGTCCTTGATGCGGCCGTCGATCCGGATGTAGCCCTCGTCGTCCATATAAGCCATGTCGCCGGTGTCGAACCACCCCTCCGCGTCGAACGGCTCCATGTCCTGTCGCTTGTAGTAACCGAGGAACATCTGCGCGCCGCGGACCTTGAGCAGGCCGCGCTCACCGACCGCGGCCGGCGAGCCGTCCATGCGCAAGACCTTGACCGCGACGCCTTCGACCGGACGCCCGTCGGTCTTCGACGATTTCTCAAGCGCCCGCTCCGGCTCGGTCAGCGTGCTCGCGAGCGACTCGGTCATGCCCCAGAGCGAGCAGACCTTGAGATCGAGCTCCCGATAGGCGCGATCGATCAGCGCCGGCGGGATCGGCGCACCTGCGCAGAGGAACTTGCGCAGCTCAGCCGGCTTCGCGGCTCCCGCCGCAACCGCCTCGCACATGTCGGCCAAGAACGTCGCCGCGCCAGCGGAATAGGTGACGCCCTCCTTCGCCATGATCGAGACGCCGCGCTTCGGCTCCCAGATATCCTGGAAGATCACGGTCGCACCGATCTTTAGCCCGAGCAGCATACCAGCGGCAAAGCCGGTCATGTGGCCGAGCGGCGAGCAGACCAGCACCGTATCGCCGGTGTCGAGGCCGAAGCGCCCGGCGAGTCCGATGCAGCAGCCCATAAGCGTGTTGAGGCAATGCATGACGCCCTTCGGCGAGCCGGTCGTGCCCGAAGTGAACATCAGCACGGCCATCCGGTCTGCTGGCAGCGTGCCGATCTCACCGACCGGCGGCGGGCCGAGACGCTCGCTGCCGGACAGCAAAGCCTGCTCGAAGCCATCAGGCCCCTTGCCGTCGACGACGATGACGTGCGTTAGCTTCGGCAGGCTCGGCTGCAGCGAGAGTGCCATCGCCTCATGATCGAAACCGCGGAACAGCTTTGGCACCACCAGCAGCTTCGTCTCGGCAAAGCCGAGCATGTAGCTGAGTTCGTGCTCGCGGAAGATCGGCATCAGGGGATTGACGACCGCGCCGACCCGGAACGCCGCCAGCGCAATCACTGCGAATTCCCACCAGTTCGGCAACTGGACCGACACGACATCCGCTGGGCCGATACCAAGACGACGCAGCGCCGCCGCCGCACGCGAAATCATGTCACCCAGCTCTGCGTAAGTCAGGCGCTTCGGCGCGTCACGATCGGCACGGTCCGCCATCAACGCAAGCTTGTTGGGTGTGGCTGCGATCGCCTGCTGCAGGAACTCGTCGAAGTTCTTGTCGATCCAGAAACCGCCGGCACGCATCGCGCGCGCATGCGCCACGGGATCGAAACGATTCTCGCTCATGACGTTGCCTCCATGACGATTGATCGATGCACTTGACGGCATGTTAGTTCGCTAGTGTATTATATTTGAAGTGAACTGCAACACTAAATCAGACGGCAATCTCGGCGACCAGCGGTGCACGGAGCTCGATGTTTCGTGAGCTAGTGCATTAGTTTTTCGGTGCGACCGCGAGCAGGGAGGCGACCATGAAGGCAGCAGTGCTGGAACGACGCGGACCGGACGGGGCGGCCTGGCGCGATTTCCCCGACCCGGCACCAGTTGCGGGCGAGTCCGTGCTCAAGGTCGCAGCGTCCTCGGTCAATCGTGTCGATCTCTACATGCGCGACAATGGCGGCGGCATCACCCACACATTGCCGCAGGTGATGGGGGTCGAGGCCGCCGGGGAGATCGTCGAGGCCGCGCCCGGCAGCGGCCTGGAGCCGGGCATGAAGGCGGTGCTCTTCTCCGAGGCGTTTTGCGGCAAGTGCCGATACTGCCTGGCCGGCGACCAGCCGCTTTGCGAGAACGTCAAGATCATGGGCGAGCATCGCAACGGCGGCTTCGCAGACTACGTCGCGATGCCCAGCCGCTGCTTCTTTCCCCTGCCCGGCGATGCTGATCTGGTGGCGGCGGGCGCGCTGATGACTGGCCATCTGACGGCCTGGCGGATGCTGTTCGGCAAGCGCGGCTTGCAGCCCGGCGAAAGCGTCATGATCGTCGGCATCGGTGGCGGCGTCGCGGTAGCCTGCCTGCAACTCGCCAAGCTGGTCGGTGCTCGCGTCTTTGTCACCTCCTCGAGCGACGAGAAGATCGCCAGGGCCGTGGCGATGGGCGCGGATGGCGGCATCAACTATCGGAGCGACAAGGTGTCGGCTGCCATCCAGCAGATGAGCGGCGGCGGTGTCGACATGGTGATCGACAGCGTCGGCGAAGCCAGTTGGGGTGAATCGCTGCGTTCCTTGCGCCGTGGCGGCCGGCTCGTCACCTGCGGTGCCACGACCGGCTCGAACCCACCGGCCGATCTGCAGCGGGTCTTCATCCGCCAGCTCGAAGTCTATGGCTCGACCGGCGGCAGCATCGCGGAGTTCCGCCAGTTGCTCGACGTGTTCAATCGCGGCCTGATCCGGCCTGTGATCGACTCATCGTTCAGGATGGCAGACGCTCCTGCGGCCCTTGCTCGTCTCGCCTCCGGGGCACAGTTTGGCAAGGTGTCGCTCGTAGCATAGGTCTCGGTTCCACGAGCGACATGAGATCGACAGCGTCCGGGCGTCACATCTTGCAGGCGGGATCGAGGGGCGAGATGATGTCCTGTCCCGGCTCGATTTTCTTGATCTGGTAGACCGGCTTGCCCTCCGGACCCATCACGATCTGGCTGATCGCCATCCGCCGCGCAGTCTGATGGTCACCTGCACGTATTTCGACATCGCCGAGGACCGTTTCGGTTTTCAGGCCGGACAGCGCGGCGCGAACCGCGTTGATGTCGGTCGAATTCGCTTTCTGAAGCCCGGCAGCAATGAGCTGAATGGCAGCGTATTGATCGGCGCTGGTGTAAGGCGGAAGCTCACCGTTGTATTTCTCCTTGTACGCCTTCACGAAGGCTTCGGCCTGCGCGCCGGGGAAGCCGGCCACGAAACCGATATTCTGATAGACACCGAGCACGGTCTCACCCTGCGCCGGCAGGGTCTGCGGGATTACGAAGGAGTTTCCCAGCACCATCTTGTACTTCTTGAACAGCCCGAATTGCTGCTGCTGCTTGGCGAGGTTGATCGCGTCGCTGCCGAAGATGGTGACGAACAGGCCGTCGGCCGGATCGGCTCCCAGCTCCGAAATCTTGGCGCCGAAATCCGGCGTCCCGTTCGGCGAGAACAGGGTCTTTCCGATCGTTCCGCCCTGCGAGGTCACCAGCGCCTTGAACTTGTCCGCGGAGTCACGTCCTGCGGCGTAGTCGACCGCGATGATGTCCCATTTCTTGATGCCCTGATCTTTCAGGAATTCCCTGAAAGTCCCCATGATCATGGAGTCGTTGGCATTGACCCGAAAGTAATTCGGCGAGCAGTTCTTCCCGGTCAGCCCATCGGCATTGGCCATCACCTCCAGCATCAAAGCTTTCAGCGCCGGAAGCTTGGCTTGAAGCGCCGGCGTCACAGCGGACGTGTCCATGCCGGTGATGAACATTGCACCGTCCTTCTGGACGGCCCGGGTGGCGCCGTCCACCGCCGTATCGGGCGTGCCGGGATAGGAGATGAAAGTTGCCTCCAGCTTCTTGCCCGCCGCGCCGCCGGCGGCGTTGATCTGCTCGATCGCGAGGTTGACGGCCTTGACCTGGGTGTCCTTCAGGCCGGCGAGCGGTCCGCTATCGATCAGGAGAACGCCGATCTTGACCGTGTCCTCGGCCGAGGCCGTGGCCGCGACGGCAACAGCCATCGTTGCGCCGATGGTCGCCGCGCGCAGCATGCCGAAAGCCAGCCGCATGGATGATTTCTTCATTTTCCTCCCTCCTCCGTTTAGCCCGATGTTTCGCTACAAGGCCATGAGCGCCTGGTTCGCCGGCTTGCCGATGGCGCTGATCGCGCCCGAACCGACAACCTCGCCCTTCGCCAGGATGACGAACCGATCGGTGGCGCGCTTGACGAGACTGAGGTGTTGCTCGACCACGAGCACGCCGGTTCCGGCACCCCGGATCTTGTTGAGCGTGTCGACCAGACCGTCGATCAGAACAGGTGAAAGCCCTTCCGAGGGCTCATCGAGCAGAATGAGGCTCGGATTGGCCATCAACGCACGACCGATCGCCAGCATCTGCTGCTGGCCGCCGCTCAGCATGGTTCCCATGCGATCGGCGCGCTCCTCGAGCACCGGGAAGAGCTCGTAGACAGTCTTCAGCGTCCAGTGCCCTGCCCTGCCCGTCGACCGGCCCAGCAGCAGGTTCTCCTTGACGGTCAAGTTCGGCAGGATGCGCCGCCCCTGCGGTGCGATCGCCACACCAAGCTTGGCAGCCGCATAGCCTGGCAGGGCATCGATCCGGTGCTCGCCAACCCAGATCTCGCCGGACAAGATATTCGTCTCGCGAAAGACGGAGAGCAGCAGCGTCGACTTGCCGGCGCCGTTGCGACCGACCAAGGCCACCGACTCGCCCGCTTCGACTGTCAGGTCGATGCCGCGCAGCACGGTCGACGCCCCATAGCCGGCGAACAGCGATTGGATCCGAAGCGCACTCATGCCGCGGTCCCCAGATACGCCGCGATGACGCGATGGTCGGCGCGGATGGCTTCAGGCGTCCCTGTGGCAAGGTGCCGTCCGAGATCGAGCACGGTGACCATGCCGCAGCAGGCGAACACTGCGTCGACATCGTGCTCGACCACGACGGCCGCGATCCCGCGCTCGCGGACGAGCTCTCGCACATGCTCGAACAGGCGCAACGTCTCCGTGGCCGAGAGACCGGCTCCCGGCTCGTCCATCAGGAGAAGGCGCGGACACCCGATCAGGGCCAGCGCGACGTCGACCCGCCGCTGCACACCATAGGCGATGCGCCCGGCTTTCTGGTCGAGATAGGAGCCGAGATCCATGACCTCGATGACGTCGCCCACCCTGTCGTCGCCCAGATGTTGAGCAACGAGTTGAAGCTGCTCGTGCACGGTCAGGTCCTGGAAGATGCTGGTGCGCTGGAACGATCGCGCCATGCCTTGCCGGCGACGCCAGCCGATCGACCGCCGCGTGATATCCTCGCCGCAATACCGAACGCGCCCAGAGGTCGGACGCCGCCGGCCGCAGATCGCATCAAGCAACGTGGACTTGCCTGCGCCATTCGGACCAATGATGCCGTGGAGCAGGCCTTCGCCGCCAATCTCGAGATCGACATCGGTCAAGGCCCGCACCGACCCATAGCTCACCGACAGTTTTTCGATCGCGAGCATGTCAGGGTGCCTCCCGCCGCCAGCCGAACCGCTTCGACAGGCCCGGCAGCCCGCCGACGACACCGCGTGGGAACACCACGATGAACAGGACGATGGCGACACCGGTCAGAAGCTGCGTGAGCCCGCGCGCACCAAACTCGTCCTGCGCAAAGGAAAAAATCAGTCCGCCGAGAATCGGGCCGAGCGAGCCGGAGATGCCACCGATCAGCGCGGCGACCAGTGTATTGGTGCTGACGAACAGCCCCAGGCTCTCCGGCGAGACGAAACCGGCATTGAGCACATGCAGGAAGCCGGTGATCGCCGCCACGATATTGACGAGCACATATCCGATCAGCCTTGGCAGGAACGTGTTGAAGCCCGAGAAGCGCATGCGCTCCTCGTTCTCCCTGATGGCGCGAAGCACCGCGCCGAGACGGGAACGTGCGATGGCCCAGAACGCCAGTCCAACCAGGACGGTCACGACCCAGGCGATTGACCAGAACTGCGCCGGATCAGTAAAGCTAACGGCGTCGATGCCGAGGACGGTTCCGTTGGTCCGCACAACCAATCCGTCTGCGCCACCCGTATAATCGCGCAATCCCTCGAGCAGAACGGCATGACTGATCATTTCGCCGGCGGCGAGCGTCAGCATCATGAAGGCGAGCGGATTGGTCCGGACGATCAATGCGCCGAGCATGGCGGCATAGGCAAGAAGGATCAGGAACGCGACGCATAGCGCCGCCGTCGGCGTCAAGCCCCAATCGCTCATGCCGATCGCAAACAGATATCCGGCGCCGCCGTAGATACTGGCTGCGCCGAGCGCGACGAGGCCCGCCTGGTTCATCAGGAAAGCGACGCTGAGCGCGAGCAAGCCCAGCAGGAGGCCTTCGCTGCCAAGCCGAAGCACGAAATCGCCGGCAAGATAGGTCGGAACGACCGTACCCGCACCAAGCCCGATCAGTCCGACGACAATGACGAGCGAGACCCGTGACGGCGAGCCGCCGAACGTCGCCGTTGCAGATGCACGGAAATCGTCAGTCATCGTGCCGTTGCTCAACTCAGCACCCTCCCGCGCCCGATCCCACCCGGCGCGATCAACAGCACGACCATCAACAAGATGTAGGGCACCAGCGCCGCGAGATTGGGAAGAAACACCGACCCCGCCACCTGAACGAAGCCAAACAACAAGGCAGCAATGATTGCGCCGCCGATGCTGCCGGTGCCGCCGATCACGACAATGATCAGGCAGTTCACGATCATCACGACGTCCATTCCGGGATCGACCGACAGATAGGGCCCAGCCAGCACGCCGGCGATACCGGCGAAGGCCGTGCTGAGGCTGGTCACGAGCAGGCTGAGGCGATCGGCGTTGATGCCCATCATGCGCGCGACCGACGGATCCTGACTGACCGCGCGCACATAGAGCCCCGACGCAGTCCATCGAAGCCACAAGGCGAGCAGCGCGCAGGAGCCGAGCCCCATCACAATCAGGAAGAGGCGATAGACGGGGTAGGACAGGTGCAGGATGGTTACGGAGCCGGAAAGGATTTTTGGCGCATCGACGCTGCGCGCCTCGCCGCCGTAGATGTAGATGATGATCTGGCCGAGGATGATGCCCAGGCCCAAGGTGACTAGGGCCACTTCGATGTGCGAGCGTCGCTGCAGCGGCCGCAGCGCCAGATACTCGAAAGCTAGTCCGAGCAGCGCCAGCAGGATGGGAACAAGCAGCAGGGCCAGCCAGAATCCGCCGACAAGGGCGATCGTGTAGCCGAGATAGGCGCCGAGCATGTAGATCGCGCCGTGGCCGAAATTGATGACGTCGCGCAGGCCGTAGATCAAGGCGAGTCCGCTCGACAGCATGATCAGCAATGACGCGAGCGCCAACGAATTCGCGATCAGCAGCGCGATCATGGCAGCGATCTCCTGCCCGAGCGCATCCCAAGACGGCATACGACCGTCCGATGCGCCAGTCTGCGCGCTAGACCTCGCAAAGGGCCCTCCTGCCATTGCCCGGCGTTCGCAGCGGACTTCAATCGCGCTCCGGGCCGGCCTTCAGCATTTCCCCGTCCTGTCGGACGATTTCGAGTTCGACGCTCGATTAGTACACTGGCTTATCATATACTAGTATTCACCGCAAATCCAAATCGGGACCCGGCGCTGCGGCATCTCGTGCGCAGCGGCGTCTGGTCAGAGGCGTGCGAGCATTTCCGGGAGCCCTTATGGATATTGATCATGTCGTCGCTCGGCGTTTCACGCCGATCTGCCAATGCTACGACTGGCGCGACTCCGCCCTTTATGCGCTCGGCCTTGGTATGGGCGACGATCCGCTCGATGAGGACGAATTGCCCTACGTGTACGAAGGCCGCGATCAACGCGCCGTACCCAGCATGAGCGTGACGCTCGGCTGGCCGCCGCTGTGGATCGCCGAGCCCGAAACCGGGATTGCCTGGACCAAGGCATTACATGGCGAGCAGCGCCTGACGCTGCACCACCCTGTTCCGGTCAGCGCATCCATCCGCGCCGAGCATCGCATCAGCGCGATCGAAGACAAAGGGCCGATGCGCGGCGCCCTCCTCTATTTCGATACCGAGCTGTTCGACGCCACGAGCGGCGAGCGGCTGGCCACTCTTCAGGCGACGGAATTCCTGCGCGGCGACGGAGGCTGCGGCAACTACGGTTTGCCGCCCGCCGCGATCGCACCGATTGGGCGCGACGGAAGACCCAGCGCCAGCATTGCCTACCGAACGCCGCATCAGGCCGCGTTGCTGTATCGCCTTGTCAGCCGCGACTACATGCCGATCCACGCCGATCCAACCATTGCCCGCGAGGCTGGCTTCGACCGCCCGATCTCTCACGGCCTGAACACGCTAGGCCTCGCCTGCCGCGCGATCCTGAAGCGTTATGCGCCGGGACGTCCCGAGCTGATTAATGCGATGGCGGTGCGCTTCGTCGCGCCCGCCTTTCCCGGCGACACCGTCCGGATCGACATGTTCGAGGAAGGCAACGTCATCAGGTTCAGGGCGTGGGCGGCGGAGCGGCACACGATGGTGATCGATCGCGGCGAATGCCGGCTGACGGCGGCCTGACAGGCTGCCACTCCCCCTTCGTCGACGCCGATCAGCTGCGTAATGAATCCAGATCGGCCATCGCCGTCGAGATTCGCTCGATCATCGCGAGCGTCGTCGCCTCCGATTGCATGGCCGGCAACAAGGGCGAATGGCACAAGGTGATCGTCCACATCAGCAGCGCGTGCACCATCTGTTGCCGATAGTTGAGGAAACTCCGGTCGAAATCTGGCCTGGTCCCCGTCAATCCGGCAAACCGGTCGAGATAGCGAGAGAGCAGGTCCTTTTCCCAGTTGCGGCGGTCATCCGGTGTCAGCGCCGCCGTGACGGCATAGGAAAAGTCCCGTGACCAGTGACCGCGGGCAAGACACTGCCAATCGCACAGACCCATCTTCCCGGCCCCGGTGCGATACCAATTGCCGATATGCACGTCGGAATGGATCAATCCCTGCGGCTCGTTGTCGTGGACGGCAAGCGCCTGCACGGCGGCCGGCCAGACCGCGTCACGCTGCGCCAGCACGCTGTTCGGAATGACGTGGGCGGCAGCGTCGAACGCCTTCCGGGTGTAGTGCTCGAGGCTCATCTTGTCCGCACCGATGGTGAACCAGCGCGGATAGCTGGCGACCCACGGATACCGTGCCGAAAGCTCGCTATCGCCGTAGAAGCGCGCATGCAATGCGGCAAGAGCGTCGACCATGTCTTCCGCCATCTCGCGATCGACATAGGTCTTGTAGTTGCAAAAGGTCGCCGATTTGGTTGCGACCATGTCCTCCAGGAGAAGAATCGAGGCGTAGGTCTGGCGATCGAACGCCGCGTGATAGCCGATGGGCGCCTCGATATCGAGCTGCGGCCGTAGCTGCATGTAGAAGCGGCCTTCGACCCGCGCGGTGCCGTTGAAGCCGCCGATCATGCGCGTGACGACGCTCGGCAGCGACTTCGTGAACATCGACCGCGGCAAGCCTGCGCGCTGACCCGCGTCATTGTAGCTGACGATCAATTGGTGACGTTCGTGCGTCCCGGCGCTCGCGGGCTTCACCACGACGTCGGTGACGGCGGCGCCGGGATTCTGCTGGCAGAGCACGGCGGTCAGCCACTCCGGGGTGACGGCCCCCGGCGAGCACGGGACATCCTCGGCGCGGCGGGCTTTCGGCCGCACCAGGCGTTCGAAAGCGACGCGTCCGCCAATCCTGAGCGCAGCCAGTGCCGTTGCACCCGACGCAGCCATGGTCCCTCCCTTCGCCGGTAAGCGGCCGCAGCGCTTGCGACACGCCCCCGATATTTCGTACGCTTCCGTACTATCTTAGCCACAATCGCCTTGACGTCAAGGCGATGCCAGCGCCGACATGCGGATCGGCGGCCGGCGGCCTTCCGGTTGCAGCGCGACACATTTCGAGGTCCCCGACGTCAGCGCATTCTGCATTTTTCGGCTTCCAGGATATCGTACTATAGTGTACTTCTTTAATCCATAAAACAAGAAGCGATATGGGAGCCAGCATGAGAACTTCGATTTTGGTGAGCGCTTCGGTCCTGTTTCTATCCGGCGCAGCCGTGGAGGCGGGAGCCGCCGAAACGCAATATGGCCCAGGTGTTAGCGACACCGAGATCAAGATCGGTCAGACCGTCCCCTATAGCGGGCCGGCATCGGCTTTCTCGAGCTACGGCCGTGTGATGACCGGCTACTTCCAGATGCTGAACCAGCAGGGCGGGATCAACGGCAGAAGGGTCAACCTGATCTCCCTCGACAACGCATTCAGCCCGCCAAAGGCCATCGAACAGACCCGCAAGCTGATCGACGACGACGGGGTTCTGGCCGAGGTCGGCACCGTGGGTACCGTTCCCAACGTTGCCGTTCAAAAGTATCTCAACCAGAACAAGGTACCTCAGGTCTTCATCTCGGCAGGCGGCCGCCGATTCAACGATCCGAAGAATTTCCCGTGGACCGTCCCGTTCTATCCGCCATTCGAGATGGAGGGAGCCACCTTCGGCAAGTTCATCCTCAAAAAGCTGCCGAGCGCCAAGATCGCCGTGCTCTACCAAAACGATGACTATGGGAAGGACTACCTCGCGGGCCTCAAGGCCGGCTTGGGCTCTGCCGGACAGGCGAAGATCGTGGCGGAAGCTTCGTACGAGCTCAGCTATCCCACGATCGACTCCGAGATCCTCAAACTGAAGGCGGCCGGCGCCGATACGCTGATCTATTTCACGACGCCGAAATTTGCAGCTCAGGGCATCAAGAAGGCCAATGAGCTGAACTGGAAGCCGGTCCAGTTCCTCGCCAGTCCAGTCAACTCGATCCAAGGCGTTCTGACGCCTGCCGGCCTCGACAACGTCCAAGGCGCCTATACGACCCAATTCGCCAAGCAGGCCAATGATCCCGCCTGGGCCGAGGATGCCGAGGTCAAGGACTATGTCGCCTTCATGAAGAAATGGGCGCCGAACGACAGCCCGAACGACTTCATTGCACTGTCCGGTTACGTCAATGCGCAGGCGATCGCGAAGGGCCTCCAGCGATGCGGCGATAATCTGACCCGCGAGAATCTGCTCGCTCAGGCGACGAGCTTCAACAAGGAGCGGGTTGGCATGCTGCTTCCGGGAATCGAACTCACCAACTCCAAGGAGAACTACGCCCCCTACCGCTCGTTACGGATGGCCATCTTCGACAAGACCTCCTGGAGGCTGCTCGAAGACTAGCGATGGCAGCGCCCTGCCGCGCGACACGTGGCAGGGCAGACAACCCAACGGAGACTCTCTTTGACAATCAAGGCCAAGGCTTACATTGCCGGGATCTATGAACATCCAACTCGGCATGCGCCGGACAAATCCACCGCCCAGCTCCATGCCGAGGTTGCCAAGGGCGCGATCGAGGATGCCGGGCTGACCAAGGATGACATCGACGGCTACTTCCTCTCCGGCGACGCGCCGGGTGGCGCCTGGCCGATGGTGGATTATCTCGGGCTGAAGGTGCGCCATGTCGACAGCACCGATACCGGCGGCTGCTCCTACATTATCCATCTCGGTCACGCCGCCGAAGCCATTGCCGCCGGCAAGTGCTCGATCGCGCTGATCACGCTGGCGGGCAAGCCGCGCACGGGTCCGGCGCAGGTGCGCGCTCCGGGCGCCGAGGCCGATTTCGAGACCGCCTATGGCGCAACGACCCACAATGCCTATGGCATGTGCGCCATGCGCCACATGCACGACTATGGCACCACGAGCAAGCAACTGGCCTGGATCAAGGTCGCAGCTTCCCATCACGCGCAATACAACCCCCATGCGATGCTCAAGGACGTCGTCACGGTCGAAGATGTCGTGAACTCGCCGATGATCTCCGACCCGCTGCACAGGCTCGACTGTTGCGTCGTCACCGATGGTGGCGGCGCCCTGATCGTGACCACGCCGGAGATTGCGAAGAGCCTGAAGAAGCCGCTCGTGCGCCTGATCGGCCATGGCGAAGCCATGAAGGGCCCGCGTGGGGGCAAGGATCTCGACCTCACATACTCCGCCGGCGTCTGGTCCGGCCCGCGCGCCTTCGAGGAAGCCGGCATCACGCCGAAGGACATCAAATACGCCTCGATCTACGACAGCTTCACCATCACAGTGCTGATGCAGCTCGAGGACCTCGGCTTCTGCAAGAAGGGCGAGGGCGGCAAGTTCGTTGCCGACGGCAATCTGATCTCGGGCGTCGGCAAGCTGCCGTTCAACACCGATGGCGGCGGCCTGTGCAGCAATCATCCGGTCAACCGCGGCGGCATGACCAAGATCATCGAGGCCGTGCGCCAGTTGCGCGGCGAGGCGCATCCGAAGGTGCAGGTCAAGAATTGCGATCTCGCCATCGCCCATGGCACCGGCGGCCTTCTGGGCGTCCGCCACGCCGCCTCGACCGCCATTCTGGAGCGCGTGTGACGAGCGAAGCAAGAAAATACCCGGCACCGGTCACGAACCCCGAGACCGCTGCGTTCTGGGACGCGGCCAAGGAAGGCAAGTTCATGATCAAGCGCTGCACCGCCTGCGGCGAAGCACATTACTTTCCGCGCTCGATCTGCCCGTTCTGCTTCTCCGACAAGACGGAATGGGAGGAGTCTTCCGGCGAGGGCACGATCTACACCTATAGCCTGATGCGGAAGTCGCCGACCGGGCCGTATGCGATCGGTTACGTCACGCTGAAGGAGGGCCCGTCAGTGCAGACCAACTTCGTCGACTGCGAACTGGAGAAGCTGAAGATCGGCCAGAAGGTGAAGGTCGTGTTCAAGCCGACCGACGGCGCGCCGCTGCCATTTTTTACGACGATCTGACGCGCCAGGTTCCGATGTCGGACGCTGTGACACGCAGGCCGATCAGCTTACGATTTCCTCGCGACGCAATTCTGCAATGCTCGCGGCAGAAAGACCCAACTCCTTGAGGACATCATCGGTATGCTGCCCGAGAGCAGGTGGCGGCAGGCCAGGGCTGCGCTCCTCTCCGACAAACGTGACGGGATGGCCGACGCAATTCAGCCGTCCCGCCGCAGGATGATCATACTGCATGATCAGCTTGTCCGCCTTGGTGTGCGGGTGGTCGAGAAGTTGCGCCAGCGTGTTGATCGGCGAGCAGGGAATGCCGACCTCGTTCAGCGCTGCGTTCCAATGCTCAACGCTCTTGGTCGCGATCACCGCCTGGACGTGGCGCAATGTTTCGGCGCGATGCTTGACGCGATCCGCATTGGTCCGGAATTTCGGGTCATCCACGATGGCGTTCAACCCCGCGACTGCGCAGAATTTGCGCCAAAGATTGTCGTTGGCCACTCCGATCATGATCGGCCCGTCCGCGGCCTCGAACGCCTGATACGGGCATAACGATTCATGACTGGAGCCACATTTGGCGGGCTGCGTTCCCCGCTCCCAAAAAGTCTGGAGGTTGTAGCCGAGCAGCCCAAGCGCTGTGTCGAACAGCGACACCTGGATCGCCGCTCCCCTGCCCGACCTCTCGCGCGCAAACAGGCTAGCAAGTATGCCGCTGAAAGCATGCACGCCGGTCATCTGGTCGATCGGCGAGATGGGGCTGCGGATATAGCCGCCGCCCTCATCGCCCGTCATGGACATGATGCCGCTGAAAGCCTGCAAGATCACGTCGTAGCCCGGCGAGTTCTTGAGCGGTCCGGTCCGGCCGAAGCCTGAGATGCTGCAATGGATCAGCCGGTCATTGAGCGCGCAAAGGCTCGGAGCGTCGATTCCTAGCCGCTCGGCGACCCCGGTGCCGAAGCTTTCGATTGCGACATCAGCGGACCTCGCGAGCTCGTGCACGAGCTTGCGTCCCTTGTTGGATTTCATGTTGATCGCAATGCTGCGCTTGTTGCGGTTTGCACTCAGAAACACCGTGCCTAGCCCCGGCGCGGGAAACGGCGGCCAGCCCCGGGTCTCATCCCCTTGCCCCACCACCTCGACCTTGATCACCTCGGCGCCGAGATCGCCGAGATACTGCGCGCAGAGCGGACCTGCGAGCACCTTCGAAAGATCGAGAACCTTGATGCCTTCAAGAGGTCTGGACACGATATCTCTCCTTGTCCGAAACATGACTAGCTCAGCCCAGCGGCAAACAGGCCGCCGAGATAGGCGGGAAAGCCGGCCTGCGTGACCAGGACATAGTCCGCAGCGCGGCGCTCGGACTCGTCAAGCTGGGGGCGCCAGCTCGCGGCGGCGGCTTCGGCATCCTTCAGCCGCGCACGCAGCAGCTCCTTGCCCCAGGTTCGCGGCTCGTCGTCATGCCAGTAGACGGCGCCGGCGACACGCCCATCGAACTCGACCTTCTGCTCGACCCGAAAGCCCGCCCGCGCGAACGCCTCGGAGAGCTCCTTGCCACGCTCCGATGGAACCCCAAGCGCGTTCGAGACGGCGGCGACGGCCTCGGCGATCTTGGGATTCATGCCCTTTTTCCTCAGCCGCTCATGATCGAGCCGGCCGAGGAACAATGTCCTGATCATATTGCGCGGCTCCCGTCGCTGGATCAGCTTCGCGAAGATCTGCATCTCAGTGCGGATGGCTGTATCGAAGTCCTGCGGGAGCCCGTGCTCGACGCAGACGAGAATAGCGGAGAGCGCCGGATAGTGGCCGAGCGTCTCGGCCAGCATCTTGCTTCGTTTCGCTTCGATCGTCGTCCCGACCTGCAGTGCATCCGCCGCATGCCAATTCGGCCGATCCCATGGCTGCGCGGCCTGCGGTCGCGACAGCACCCAGCGCTCTGCAGCGGCGACTTCCTCCCCTGGCGCTACCAATTCCTGCGCAAGTCCCGCCGCGATCGCCGCCTGTCCGCCGATCCGCGCGCCGTCCAGCAACACGGGCAGCGCCGCCTCCATCCCGATAAGGCGAGGCAGACGCTGAGTTCCACCGCCGCCCGGCAGCAATCCGACAAGTGATTCCGGCAGGCCGAACGTCGCCTGCGGATAATCGGCAATGACCCTGTGATGCGCAGCAAGCGCAAACTCGCAGCCGCCACCCAAGGCAAGGCCGGCGATCGCAACCGCAACCGGCTTGCCAGCCGTCTCGAGCCTGCGCAGACCGTGGCTCAACCGGAAGAAATGATCAAAGGCAAGCCGATCGCGCTCGCCGGGCGGCGCCGCCATAATCATGTCATAGGCCGTTTCCAGCTCCGCCAGGTCCGCGCCCGCGCAGAAGGCGGATGATTTGCCGGAACGGATGACGACGCCCGCCAGATCGCTTTGCCTGAGCCAATCCGCAAACAAGCCAAGCTCCTCGATTGCCGCATTCGAGAACACGTTCATCGATCGTCCCGGCATGTCGAAGATGAGGTGCAGGACGCCATGCTCCGACAATTCGATGCGAAACTGCTTCAGCTCCGGCCCGACCGTCATCGTTCTCTCTCCCTTCCGGTTACCGTTCGTTGGTGTACGATCGTACTTCCAAGCGTGTCTTTTCGTGTTGTATGGCTCGACCAAATACTGTACACTAGCAAACTAAATCAGACAGAAAGCACTTTGACAATGATCGAGCGCACGATCTTTCGCGAGGAACACGAGATTTTCCGGCAGACGGTCCGCCGCTTCGTCGAGCGCGAAATCGTGCCCTTTCACGCCCAGTGGGAAGAAGATGGCATCGTTCCGCGGGATTTGTGGCTGAAGGCCGGCGCGGCCGGCCTGCTCTGCTGCACTGTCCCTGAGGAATATGGCGGCATGGGCCTCGACTACCTCTTCGATGTGGTCGTGTTCGAAGAGCTGTGGCGGGCCGGCGCCAGCGGTCCCGGCTTTCTCATCCACACCGACCTGGTCGCCACCTATCTTCTGTCCTTCGGAAGCGAGGCGCAAAAGCGCCAATGGCTGCCCAGGATGGTCTCGGGCGAAGCCATCGGCTCGCTGGGAATGACGGAACCTCACGCCGGCAGTGACCTCAAGGCGATCCGCACGCGCGCTGCGCGCGATGGCGACGAGTTCGTCATCAACGGCCAGAAGGTCTTCATCTCCAATGGCCAGCTTTGCGACTTCATCGTGCTCGCGACCAAGACCGACGGCCATGCCGGCGCCAAGGGCGTGACCCTGTTCATCGTCGAAAGCAATCGGCCCGGCTTCAAGCGCGGCCGAAATCTGGAAAAGCTCGGCATGAGGGCGCAAGATACCTCCGAGCTATTCTTCGACAATGTCCGCATTCCCGCCAGCAACATGCTGGGTGCGGAAGGCCGGGGCTTTGCGCAGATGATGACAAAACTATCGCAGGAGCGTCTGGCGCAAGCCATCCGGTCGGCGACCGTTGCCGAGACCGTGATCGACTGGACGCTGCAATATACCTCAGAAAGAAGCGCCTTCGGCCAGAAGCTTGCCGACTTCCAGAACACGCAATTCAAGCTGGCCGAGCTCAGGACCAAGGCTGCCGTCGCGCGTGTCTTCACCGACAAGTGCATCGCCCTTTTCATGGACGGCAAGCTCGACCCTGTCGATGCCGCCATGGCCAAGATGTTCACGTCAGAGCTGCACTGCGAGACGGTCGACGAGTGCCTGCAGCTTTTCGGCGGCTGGGGCTATATGTGGGAATACCCGATCGCCCGGGCCTATGCCGACGCTCGCGTCGTCAAGATCGCCGGCGGCTCGATCGAGATCATGAAGACGATCATCGCGCGACAAATGTACTCGCAGCGCGGATACGACATTCAGAAGAACGGGTCGGCCTCATAGCCCCCGCGCCTTCGCCTCATCGAAGGCCGTCAAAGAAACGACAAAACAACAAGGGAGATCGACGTTGAAGGGCCTATCGGGAAAAGTTGCCGTCGTGACCGGCGGCGGACAGGGCATCGGACGAGGATTGACGCTGCGGCTGGCCGAAGAAGGCTGCAAGATCGCCATCTTCGACATCAACCCGCAAGGCGGCGAGGAGACCGCAAAGCTCGCACCGCAGGCGGTCATCGAGACCTATGCCGTCGATGTGGGCGATGCGGATTCCGTCAACGCCGCGGTCGCTAAGGTCGAGGCCGAGCTCGGGCCGATCTGGCTGCTGGTCAACAATGCCGGCTGGGACCGGCCGATGCCGTTCCTGAAGACCGATCGGGAGTTGTGGGACAAGATCATCCGCATCAACCTCTATGGGCCGCTCAACACCCACAAGGCGATTGCTCCCCTGATGGCCGAACGCGGCGGCGGGCGGATCGTCAATATTGCTTCCGACGCCGCGCGCGTCGGCACCAGCGACGAGGCCGTCTACTCCGCCTGCAAGGGCGGACTCATTTCCTTCACCAAATCGCTGGCGCGCGAGCTGGCGCGCAAGAACGTCCTGCTCAACACCGTCTGCCCCGGCCCTACCAACACGCCGATGATGGCGGCGGTGCTTGGCGAGGGCGAGCACGCGGTGAAATGGAAGGATGCCATGCTCAGAGGTATCCCGCTGCGCCGCATGGGCGAGCCCGAGGACTACGGCGGGATCGTCGCGATGCTTGCCTCCGACGATGGCAAATTCATCACCGGACAAACCATCTCCGTCTCCGGCGGAATGAACATGATCTAACCTGCGCGAGGACATGCCATGACCGATCCCAAACAATTCACCGACGTCATCTACGAAGTTCGCGACCGCGCCGGGTGGATCATTATCAACCGTCCGAAGGTCTACAACGCCTTCCGGGGACAAACCCTCGAGGAACTCATCCAGGCTTTTCACTTGGCCGCTAACGATCGGCAGGTGGCAAGCATCGTCCTTACCGGCGCAGGCGAGAAGGCGTTCTGCACTGGCGGCGATCAATCCGCCCATGAAGGCCAGTATGACGGCCGCGGCGTGGTCGGCCTGCCTATCGATGAATTGCAGGGCCTGATCCGCGACGTGCCCAAGCCTGTCATTGCCAGGGTCAACGGTTTTGCGATTGGCGGCGGCAACGTTCTTGCAACCCTGTGCGATCTTACGATTGCGGCCGATACCGCCCAGTTTGGCCAGGTCGGCCCCAAGGTCGGCTCAGTCGATCCCGGCTGGGGCACGGCTTTCCTGGCGCGCCATGTCGGAGACAAGAAGGCGCGCGAGATCTGGTATCTCAACGAACGCTATACAGCAGAACAGGCGCGCGAGATGGGACTGGTCAACAAGGTCGTCCCCGCCGCACAGCTCGACGCTGCCGTGAAGGACTGGACCGACAAACTCGCGCAGCGATCGCCCACTGCCATCGCGCTGGCAAAACGGTCCTTCAATGCCGACTCCGACAACATCCGCGGAATCAGCAGCTTCGGTCTCCATGCGGTCAAGTTGTTCTACGACACGGCAGAGTCGAAGGAAGGCGTCGCGGCCTTCAACGAGAAGCGCGATCCGGACTTTCATAAGTTCGTGCGCTGAGCGGCCACGTCATGGCGCCCCACAAAGTTATCATCTCCTGCGCGATTACCGGGTCGATCCATACGCCGTCGATGTCACCGCACCTGCCGGTGACGCCGGCGGAGATCGCCGAGTCCGCGCTCGGCGCTGCGGCGGCGGGGGCGGCAATCGTGCACCTGCACGCGCGAAATCCGGTCGATGGACGACCGGACCAGTCGCCGGAGGCGTTCGAGCCCTTTCTACGTGTCATAAAGCAGAGTTCCAACGTTGTCGTGAATCTCACGACCGGCGGCTCGCCCTACATGACGGTCGAAGAGCGCGTGCGTCCGGCGGCAACCTGGAGGCCGGAAGTCGCGAGCCTGAACATGGGGTCGATGAACTTCGGCCTGTTTCCGATGCTGAAGCGGTACAAGTCGTTCAAATACGACTGGGAGCCGCAGATGCTGGAGGGCTCGCATGATCTCGTCTTCCGCAACTCGTTCAAGGACATCCGCTACGCGCTGGAGACGCTGAACAGCTCCGGCGCACGGTACGAGTTCGAGTGTTACGACACGAGCCATCTCTATAACCTGCACTATTTCTGGACGGAGGGCCTGGTGAAGGCGCCCCTCTTCATCCAGACCTGCTTCGGACTGCTCGGGGGCATCGGCTCGCATCCGGACGACGTCATGCACATGAAGCGAACTGCCGACCGGCTGTTCGGCGACAACTACCGCTGGTCGGTGCTTGGCGCCGGTCGTGCACAGATGCCGGTTGCGGCCATGGCAGCGGCGATGGGCGGCAACGTCCGCGTGGGGCTTGAGGACAGCCTCTGGCTCGGTGCCGGCCGCCTCGCCGAAACCAATGCGGCACAGGTGACGCAGGTACGCAAGATCGTCGAGGGTCTCGGGCTCGAGATCGCAAGTCCTGACGAGGCACGTGAAATCCTTCAGCTCAAGGGCGGCGACAAGGTCGCCTTCTAGCTCTCAACTCATGGCGAAACAGACATGCTGCCCAATCGCCCCGTATTCGACGAAGAGCACGCCCTCCTGCGCGAAAGCGTCCGACGTTTCGCCGCCTCGAAGATCGAACCGCACTTCCAGGAATGGGAGAAGGCCGGGATCATTGATCGCGCGCTGTGGCCTGCGGCAGGCGAAGCCGGCCTGCTCTGCCCCCAGGTGCCAGAGCAATATGGCGGCATCGGCGGCGATTTCCGCCACAACGCCGTTGTCATCGAGGAGCTCGCTTATTCGGGCTTCGCTGGCCCGGCGACCGACTTCTCGGTCCACAATGACGTCTGCTGCGGCTATCTCCTGAGCTACGGCACCGAAGAGCAGAAGAAGAAATGGCTGCCGCGGATGATTTCGGGTGAGGCCGTCTGTGCCATCGCCATGACCGAGCCCGGAACCGGCAGCGATCTCCAGGGCATTCGCACCCGCGCCGTGCGCGAAGACGATGACTACGTCATCTCCGGTCAGAAGACCTTTATTTCGAACGGCCAGATGTGCGACCTCGTCATCGCGGTGACGCGCACCAATCCGGACGGCGGATCCCGCGGCATGAGCCTGATCCTCGTCGAAACCGATCGGCCCGGCTTTCGCCACGGTCGCAACCTCGACAAGCTCGGGCATCTCTCCTCCGATACCTCGGAGCTGTTCTTCGATCAGGTCCGCGTGCCCGTAACCAATTTGCTTGGCTCCGAGGGTGGCGCGATGGCCGCGCTCATGAGCGAGCTGCCCCAGGAGCGCCTGACGATTGCGCTCCACTCGATTGCGTCGGCGCAGAAGGCGTTCGACATCACCAAGGCCTACGTCCTCGAACGCAAGGCATTCGGACAGGCGATCGGCTCCTATCAGAACACGCGGTTCAAACTTGCGGACCTCAAATCCGACCTTCAGGTCGGGTGGGCTTACGTCGATCAGTGCCTCAGCCAGCATGTTCGTGGAGAGTTGACGACCTACGCCGCGTCGACCGCAAAGCTGTGGGTCACCGAAATGCACGGGCGACTGGTAGATCAGTGCCTCCAGTTCTTCGGTGGCTACGGCTTCATGCGTGAATACGAGATCTGCCGGCTGTTCGCGGACGCACGGGTGCTGCGGATCTATGGCGGGACGTCGGAGATCATGCGGGAGTTGATCTCCCGCAATCTCTGACGCGCGATAGAAGCGCGTCAGTAGCTCTTCGGCAGATCCAGCACCTTCTCGGCAATGAAGCTCAGCATGAGCTGCTCGGTGATCGGAGCAAGGCGGGTAATCGAGACCTCGCGGAACAGCCGCTCGACGTGATACTCCTTGGCATAGCCGAAGCCGCCATGCGTCATGATAGCCTGCCAAGCGGCATCATGCCCGGCGCGCGCACCGAGGAATTTGGCACTGTTGGCCTCGGCGCCACACGGCTTTCCGGCATCGTAGAGCCAAGCGGCGCGCATCGCCATCAGCCACGCTGACTCGAGGTACATCCATTTCTCGGCAAGCGGGTGCTGGATGCCCTGGTTCTGACCGATCGGACGGTCGAACACGACCCGCTCCCTGGCATAGCGGGTTGCGCGGCGTAGCGCATCCTGCCCGATCCCGATGGCCTCGACCGCGATCAGGATACGCTCGGGATTGAGGCTGTGGAGGATATACGAGAAACCCTTGCCTTCCTCGCCGATCCGATCGGCCTCGGGGATGAAGAGACCATCGATGAAGATGGCGTTAGAATCGACGGCCTTGCGTCCCATCTTCGGGATACGACGGACCTCGATCTTGGAGCGATCGAGGTCGGTATAGAAGATGGTGATGCCGTCGGTCGGCCGCTTGCAGTCCTCGAACTTTGTCGTCCGCGTCAGCAGCATGATCTTGTTCGCAATCTGCGCGGTCGATGTCCAGACCTTTTGTCCGTGCACCCGATAACCACCGGGGACTTTCTCGGCGAAGGTCTTGATACGCGTGGTGTTCAACCCGGCATCCGGCTCGGTGAAGCCGAAGCAGCATTGATCCTCACCCGAAACCAGACGTGGCACCCAGCGGCGCTTCTGGTCGTCGGTCCCCTTCACCACAATCGGGTGCGGCCCGAAGAGGTTGATATGCACGGCCGATGCCGACGTCATCCCGCCGCCGTGGCTCGCGACCTCATGCATCATGATTGCGGCCTCGGTGACGCCGAGCCCGGCGCCGCCATACTCCTCGGGCATGGTGATGCCGAGCCAGCCGGCGGCCGCCATGGCGCGATGGAATTCGCGCGGGAACTCGCCGTCGCCGTCGCGCGCCAGCCAATATTCGTCATCGAACTGCGTGACGACCGCGCGCACACCTTCGCGGATCGCGGCGTGATCCTCAGGCACGTCGAGCTGATTGGAGAACGATCTATTGTCCATTCGAATGTCCCTCCCCGACCGAGGTCAAGGTTCGTCGCGCCGCAACCAGATGCGGAATGTCGTACATCTTTCCGTCGATCCCGACGGTGCCGACGTCAGGTGCCGCGGCGAACGCTGCGACGACACGCCGTGCATGAGCAAGATCGGCATCCGAGGGCGTGAAACAGGTATTGATGATCGCGACTTGATCCGGGTGGATCGCGACCCGACCGACGAAGCCGTCGCGGCGTGCGAGGCGGCAGCTCTCGGCGAGCCCGTCCTGATCCCTGAAATCCGCATAGAGCGTATCCAGCGCAGCGACACCGGCCGCACCCGCGGCGAACAGGCATTGCGCGCGAGCCACCTGGTAGGGGAAGGTCCAGTTGCCGTCCGCCTCCTTGTTCGTGAGCGCGCCCAAGGCCGCGCTCAGGTCTTCCGCTCCCCAGGTCATCGCAACCAGCCGCTCGTTCTTGCGAACGTAGCCGTTGAAGCCGACCATCGCGGCCGGTGTTTCGGTCGCAACAACCAGCAGCTTGACGTGCCCAGGTGCAACGCCAGTTGCGACCTCCAGCACATCGACATAGTGCGATACGAGATCGACGTCCTCGATGCCGTTGACCTTCGGGATGAGGATACCGTCGAGGCCCGGACGAACCACTGCCGCCAGATCTTCCAGCGTGAGCCCCGTACCGAACGGATTGATACGGACCAGGAACGACCAGTTGCGCGGCCCGCCGCCCAACAGATCCTTCACCGCACCTCGCGCAAAAGCCTTACGCCCCGGTGCCACGGAGTCCTCGAGATCAAGGATCAGCGCATCGGCGCCGATTCCGTCTGCCTTGGCGAACTTGCGTTCACTGTCGGCCGGAACAAAGAGCAGCGAGCGGAGCTTCATGCGGACCTCCGCAGCATCAACCCGCTCCTGCGGCAGTATACCACTTCCTCATCGCGCTGATTAAAGCCGCGATGTTCGAACGTCACGATGCCCTGCGTCGGACGCGACTTGCTCTCCCTGACCGCAATCACTTTGGTCTCGGCCCGCAATGTGTCACCGGCAAACACCGGCCGCGGGAATTTGGTGTCCTCCATGCCCAGGTTGCCGACGGTGGTTCCAAGCGTTGTGTCCTGAACCGACAAGCCGATGATCAGGCCCAGCGTGAAGATCGAATTCATCAAGGGCTTTCCGAACTCGGTGCCCTTGGCATATTCGTGGTCGATGTGGACCGCCGCCGGATTGTAGGTCAGCGACGAGAACAGGATGTTGTCCATGTCCGTCACCGTGCGCCGGATCTCGTGGACAAAGGCCTGTCCGACCGAGAACTGCTCGAAATAGAGCCCCGCCATGTTGCTTGCCTCTTGCTGTATCTTGCAGGGTAAGGCGGCCGCAGCCGCCGCGATGTCCTTGTCTCCCGATCAACTTCTACCGTATACTCATATCGTACACAAGCGTACTAATTATGAGGATCGCTCATGTCCCTGCGCGAAAATCGACAAGTGCGGCTGATGACCCGGCCATGTGGGATACCGCAAGCCGTGCATTTTTCGCTCGTAACCGAGCCGATCGTCGCGCCCGGCAAAGGCGAGATCCTGATCGAAAACCGCTATCTCTCGGTCGATCCTGCGCAGCGCGGATGGGCCAATGACGAGGGGAACTACAGCGCGCCGGTGCCGCTGAACACACCGATGCGCGCCCTAGCTGTCGGCGAGATCGTCGAAAGCAATGTACCGGAGTTTCGAACCGGCGAGTTCGTTTACGGATGGTTTGGCTGGCAGCGCTATTGCGTTGCCGCACCCGATGCCGTTCTGCGGCGCGTCGTTCCATCCGCCCTCCCGCTCAGCGCCAATCTGAGCGTGCTCGGCATGAACGGCCTGACGGCCTATCTTGCCTTTCACGGCCTCGGGGATCCCAAGCCGGGCGAGCACGTCCTGGTGTCGACGGCAGCGGGCAGCGTCGGGAGCTTCGTCGGCCAGCTTGCGAACATTGCGGGATGCCGCGCCGTCGGGCTCACCAGTTCCGCCGACAAGATTGCGCAGGCCAAGGCCCGCTACGGCTATCAGGACATGGTCAACTACCGCGAGACCGGCGATCTCGGCGCAGCGCTCCGCGCGGCGTGTCCTGATGGCAATGACATCTTCTTCGACAACACCGGCGGTGCGATCGCTGATGCCGCCATCCGGACCATGCGGTTGCGTGGACGCATCATCCAGTGTGGCACGGCCGCGAATGCGTCCTGGACTCCCGTCCCGAGCGGCCCGCGCCCCGAACGCGAGGTTCTCACGCGTCGCCTGCGCTGGTCGGGCTTCATCATTTTCGACCACCTCGCCGAATTCGACGCGGCTGCGGCGCGCCTCGCCGAGCTCGCGCTGGCCGGCAAGATCGTCCATGACGAGGAGGTGCTCCCGGGGCTGGAGCATGCCCCCGGCGCGATCGCGCAGCTTTACCGCGGTGAAAACCACGGCAAGCTGATCATCGCCGTCGACTAGGCTGTCGCTCCCTAGTCGCTGGCCTTCCGCTTCATTACCTCGGGCAGTTTTGCGCGATGGAAGCCCTCGAAGGGCAGGCTGCGGCTGTGCGGTTCGAGCTTCCAGGTCGTGCGGGCATTCGGCGTCCCGCCATCGACGCGCACGCAGGATCCGGTGATATAGGCGGCCGCCGGCGACAGCAGGTAGGTGATTGCAGCCGATATCTCGGCTTCGGTGCCGAAGCGCTGAAGCGGCACGCCTGCGGTGAAGTCATGGAGCTTCTTCTGCATCTCGGGCGTGTAGGTATCGAACCCGCTGGAGACGATGCCACCCGGAGCGACGGCATTGACACGAACGCCCGAGGACGACCATTCGCAGGCAGCCGTTTCCGTCAGGGTGAGCATGCCGCCGCGGGCCGCTGCCGAATGGCCGAACTCCGGCCAGCCATGCCAGATGTCGGCGATGATGTTCACGATCGACCCACCATTGGCTTCCATCCACCGGTTATAGACCTCGCGCATGAAGATGAAGCCGCCGGTCAGATTGTTGCGTACGACAGCCTCGAAGCCCTTGGTCGAGATGGCCTTCAACGGCGCGCGAAACTGCCCTCCGGCATTGTTGACCAGGCCGTCGATGCGGCCGTAACGCGCGAGCACGGCGTCGATCGCGCCAATTACCAAGGCTTCATCGCGGATGTCGCAGGCGCGGCTCATCGCCTGTCCGCCGTCTTCCTCGATCTCGTGCTGCACCTCGACCAGCTTTTCCATCGTCCGGCCGAGGATTGCGACATTCGCACCAAGGGCCGCCAGTTCGTGAGCGGTGCAACGCCCGATCCCGCTGCCACCACCGGTCACGATGATGGTTTGTCCCTCGAACAGGTCCGGCCTGAACACGGACTGGTATGGCATCTCCTGTCTCCCTTGAAGGTCGTATCGTTGGCCGTTCCGGCTTGCGCAACCGACGACGGCATTGCGCTCCATGATCGTACACTTTATTACTATATGGAATCAAAGACAATCAACGATGGAGAGCGAGCCCATGACGCAGCGGAGCACCATCACCGTCGAGAGCCGCGGCGCGATCGAAATCCTGACGTTGAACCGTCCGGCCCAGCTCAACGCCGTCTCCCCCGACATGATCGCGGAACTGACCGGCTATTTCTCGGGTCTGCACGATCGGCCGACGACGCGCGTCGTGTTGTTGCGCGGCAACGGGCCTCAATTCTCCGCCGGCGCCGAGCTCGGATCGGATGCGTTTGCCGCGCCCGGCGAGGGCCGGCCTCAACGTCAGCTCAAGATGCAGCAGAACTACTCCGGTGTGATCCGCCTGATGCGGTCATGTCCGCAGCCGATCATCGGGCTCGTCCACGGTGCGGCGTGCGGCGCCGGCTTCTCTTTCGTGCTCGCCTGCGACGTCCGATTCGCGGCACCCGATGCCCGGATGAATGCCGCCTATATCCGCATCGGGGTCGGCGGCTGCGATATGGGCTCCGGCTATCTGCTGCCCCGTCTCGTGGGTCTCTCCGTAGCCTCTGAGCTTCTTCTCACTGGCCGCTTCCTCAAGGCTGAACGGGCGAAGGCAATTGGACTGGTCAGCGACATCGTTCCTGCTGAAGATCTTCTCACAAAGGGCATCGAGCTCGCCGAGGATATGTTACGTGTGTCGCCGATGGGTCTGCGCATGACGAAGCAGGCGCTCAACACACTAATCGACGCGCCGAGCCTCGACGCGGCGCTGATGATGGAGGACCGGCAGCAGGTCATCCTCCTGGAAACCAATGATCATGCGGAAGCCGTCGCCGCGTTTCGCGAGCGACGAAGTCCGACCTACTCCGACCAATGATCTACTTTGCTTCGGCAATTGCCGCGGCAAGCTCGCGCAGCTTGAATTTCTGGATCTTGCCGCTGGCTGTGCGCGGAAGCTCGGCCACTAGTGCAATACGTTCCGGCCAAAACTGCTTCGCCATCCTCGCCTCGCCCAGATAGGCCTGCACCGCCGTCAGGTCGATCGTGCAGCCGCTGCGAGGTACGATGAACGCGCAGCCGCGCTCGCCGAGTCGGGCATCCGGAAATCCGACGACCGCGACTGCGGACACTGCGGGATGCTTGTAGAGCAGGTTCTCGATCTCGACGACGGGGACATTCTCGCCGCCGCGGATCAGGATGTCCTTCACTCGGCCAGAAATCCGGATGTACCCATCCTTGTCCATGTAGGCGAGGTCGCCGGAGTCGAACCAGCCATCGCTGTCGAAGGTCGGCAGCTCCGGCCGCTTATAGTAACCCTTGAACATCTGGGCGCCTCGGACCAACAATCGGCCCGGCTCGCCCGCAGGCACCGGATTGCCCTCGGTGTCGACGATCCTGACTTCCATCCCCTCCAGCGATCGGCCGTCCGTGCTCGCCGACTTCTCGGCTGCGCACGACGGCTCCGTCAACGTACCCGACAGGACTTCAGTCATGCCCCAAAGCGAGCAGACCTTGAGACCGAGCTCACCGGCCGCACGCTCGATGAGAACCGACGGAATCGGCGCCCCGCCACACAGGAACGACCGCAGACACTTCGGCTGCGGCGAGCCACTCTTCACGGCATCGCAGATGTCGCTCAGGAACGGCGTCGACGCCGCGGTATAGGTGACACCTTCTCGAGCCATCAGGCCGACGCCGCGCTTGGCTTCCCAGATGTCCTGAAGGATCATCGTGCCGCCGAGATAGACGGACAGCAGGACGATCGCAGCATAGCCGGTCATGTGGCCCACCGGAGAGGCCACCAGCAGCACGTCGCTGGAAACGAGCCCGAACCGACCTGACAACGCCTTGCAGCATGCAATCAGCGAATTCGACGTGTGCATGACGCCTTTTGGCTCGCCGGTCGTGCCTGACGTGAACATCAGCACAGCCATGTCATCCGGACGCAAGCCGGGCTGGAGCTCGTCCGCCTCGGACGATAGCAGCATCCTCTCAAAACCCGTGTCGCCCTCGACGTCGGCAACGATCACGTGCTTCAGGTGCGGCAGCTCGGCGCGCATGCCCTGCGCCATCGCGGCGTAGTCAAAGCCACGATATGTCTTCGGCACGATGAAGACCTTGGCCTGGCAGAAATTCAGGATGTAGAGCAGCTCGCGCTCCCGCAGGATCGGCATCACCGGATTCGTGACCGCGCCGATCTTGCTGCATGCGAACGCTGTGACGACAAACTCCCACCAATTGGGCAATTGCACGGTGACGACATCACCGCGCCCGACACCGAGCCGCAGCAGCGAACTCGCGGCCCGATTGGCGAGATCATCCAACTCCCTGTAGGTGAAGCGTGGGGCCTGGTCGCGATCGGCGCGGTCGGCAGCGATCGCGACCTTGTCGGGGGCTCTTGCAACGGCTTCCGTCAGAAGCTGGTCAACGGTTTTATCCAGCCAATAGCCGGCTTGCCGAAAGTTCGCATGAGACGCATCTCGTATGGCGGCGGCCACGGTCATTTCTCCCTCTGTCGTGTCCTTTCCGACTTCGGCGCCGGATTATTTCGTTGACTGATATACGTTACGGCAGCGTACGATTTGCTGCCACTGGTCAATATTGTCGCCTCCGGCGCGATCATTTTCCGGAAAACACCGGCTTGCGCTTCTCGACGAAGGCCCTGACGCCCTCCTGCGCGTCGGCCGTTCGCGACATCGCAGCGAGCGTCTGCGCCTCCTCCTCGAGCTGGCTCTCGAACGATCGATCAGCCGTTTGTGAAAACAGACGCTTGATCGCGCCAAACGCCTCGGTCGGGCCTACCGCGAACTCCTTTGCAAGCCGCGCAGCCTCGGACTGCACCCCAGCATCCGGAACGACGAAATCAACCAGTCCGAGCGACAGCGCCGTCGCAGCATCGAGCGTCTCACCGAGCAGGAAAAAACGCCTTGCGCGCGCGATACCGATGCGCCGCGTGACAGTCGTGGTCGATCCACTGTCCGGGCTAAAGCCAATCCTCGAGAATGCAGCCGAAATCTTCGCCGATTCCGCCATCACCACGAGGTCCGCCGCCGCCATCAGCGACACGCTGCCGCCCGCGACGTTCCCGTGAACCGCCGCGACGACGGGCGCCCGCATGCGCACCATCCTTGAGAGCGCTACGTGAAGATCAGCGGTCCAGGCCTTGATCGTTCCAGGCAGCGCGTCGCCCTGCTTCACCAACGCCATGAGGTCGCCGCCCACACTGAACAACCGCCCGCGTGCGGATAGGAGCACGGCCCTCACGTCGGCACGCTCGCTCAGTTCGGCAATCGCCAGGCCGAACTCGCGACAAAAGTCGCCGTCGATCGGATTGCCACGGTCAGGCTGGTCCAGAACAATGTGGGCAAGACCAGCGTCGATGGTGCATTCGAAGCTCTTTGTCGGTATGGCCAGTCCCATCGGCTCTCCCCTTCACAACGCGCTCGAAGCGCCGGCTCCCCGGAAGCTCAGATGGAGCGCGCCTGCTTCTCTTTCTGGACCGATGATTGAATAGCTTCGCGCGCACGCTGCCAGTCGGCCGCCGACAGTTTTGAAAGCCCCGCGAAAGTGCTCGGCGCGGCCAGATGATGCCCGCCATCGATACTGATCGTGTCACCCGTGATGTAACCGGAGCCATCCGACATCAGGAAGATCAGGAGATTGCGCAGCTCGTCCATCTTGCCGAAACGGCGTAGCGGCACCTCCTCGGCCTGGGTCGCTCCGACACCTGTCTCGGCGAGCGGATTAAGCTTGTCCCACGCCCCCTCAGTCGGGAACGGGCCGGGCGCGATGGCATTGACGCGGATACCCTTGGATCCCCACTCGACCGCGAGCGACATGGTCATGGCGTGCACGGCGGCCTTCGCCATCGCCGACGGCACCACATACGCCGATCCGGTCCACACCCAGGTGACCAGGTTGCTGATGATGCTGCCTGGGAGGCCCGCGGCGATCCACCGCTTGCCGCAGGCAAGTGAGGCATAGAACGAACCATCCATCACCGTGGAGCGGACGGCCTCGTAGCCGCGCGGCGACAGGCTTTCGGTGGGGGCGAGGAAGTTGGCCGCGGCGTTGTTGACGAGCCCGGTGAGCGGCCCCTCCGCCCAGATGCTCGACATCATCGCTTCGATGCTGTCGGGATCACGCACGTTGGCAAGCAGCGCGAAGACCGTTCCCCCGGACCGCTCGCCGATTTCCCGCACGGCCTGGTCGAGGACCTCTTTCCTCCGCCCGCAGATGTAGACGTGAGCACCGTGGGCGGCGAACCCCACTGACATCTCCTTGCCGAGTCCCGTCCCTCCGCCCGTTACCAGGATGCGCTTTCCCTTGAGCACGGCGGCGTCGAACATGGGCGACTTCCTTCCTGCGATTGAATTCCTATGAAGCGGGCGCTTTCCGCGGTCCAACGAGCGGGCGTCTCTTTACGGACTAATACACTAGCGTACTTCTTTTGTAAATCCGCGAATCGACAGCTAATTGGGGAATTTTCAGCCGATCCCACGACCTTTCCTTTAAAATACGCTGGTGTATGGTATTAGTGGAACCTCTACCTCCGAGTCGCCTCAAGGGAAACATCGATGGTTGATCAGCCCGATTGGGATCTTCGGCTTGGATATCTCATCCATGACGTGTCGCGGCTCAGGAGGATGATGTTCGATCGGGCGCTTGCGCCGCTCGGGATCACCCGCTCGCAATGGTGGGTCCTGGCGTTCATTTCGCGCAAGGATGGCCTTCCCCAGGTGCAGCTCGCCAACGAGCTCGACGTCGGCAAGGTCGCCGTCGGGGCCCTGATCGATCGGCTGGAGACATCGGGGTTCGTGATACGGCAGGCCGATCCGGTCGACCGGCGGATCAAGCGCGTCTATGTCACCAAGCAGGCCCGCGGATTCCTCGAAAAGCTCCGGAAGGAAACCGACAAGTTCAATGCAAGAATCGTCAACGGCATCGACCGCAAGCAACTGGAAGCCGCTTCGGAAGCCCTCCTTGCGATGAAGCACAACCTTCTGGCCATGTCTGATGGCACGGAGACCCAGAGCGGAGAGGACGAGGAGGAAGACGCGCCGCGGTCCAAAACCCGGAAAAAACGGCGGGCGGCGGCCTGAGGCCAGCCACCCGCCCAAGGTGCTCCGGGAGGAGTTCTTGGGAAGCTCACGAGACGATGTCGCGCCCCCAGATATCGGCGTTGGGCCGCGCTTCCTGCATCAGTTTCGCCACCTGAGGGCCGAGTTCGTTGGGATCCTCGACCGGGTCAATTCCCGGGCCCGCGTGCCAGCCCTCTGCCACCTTGAGAATCCCATCGCCTGCCTCGAATACGCGACCGGTCACGTCCCTGGACTCTTCGCTCGCGAGCCAGACCACGATCGGCGCGACCCAACGCGGATTCCGGCGCTTGATCTCCTCCTCGGTGCGCTCACGCAATCCTTCGGTCATGCGGGTCTGCGCGCGTGGCGCGATCGCATTCACCGTGATGCCGTATTGGCGGAGCTCCATCGCGCTGATGATGGTAAAGGCGGCGATACCGGCCTTGGCAGCCCCATAGTTGCTCTGGCCGACATTGCCGAACAATCCGGAGGCCGACGAGGTGTTGATCAGGCGGGCGCTGACCGGGGCTCCACGCTTCTTGGTTTCCTGACGCCAGTACTGCGCGGCATGGTGAGACGGGGCGAAGGTGCCTTTGAGATGCACCTTGATCACGGCGTCCCATTCCGCCTCGGTCATGTTGACCATCATGCGATCCCGCAAGATACCGGCGTTGTTGATGAGGACGTCGAGCCGGCCGAACGCGTCGATGGCGGCGTCGATCAGAGCCTTGGCGCCGGCCCAATCGCTGACATCGCTACCGTTCACAATGGCTTCGCCGCCGGCGCGCCTGATCTCGTCGACAACCTCCTGAGCAGGCGACATATCGGCGCCCTCACCCGCTGCCGTGCTGCCGAGATCGTTGACCACGACCCTGGCGCCCTGCTCCGCCAGCATCAGCGCGTATTCGCGGCCGAGTCCGCGGCCGGCACCCGTCACGATCGCGACCCGCCCAGCACATAGTCGTCCCATTTGTCGTCTCCCTGCCTAGTTCTTCGTTTCGCCGCTCATGACGTCGCCGAACAGATGCCAGTTCGCTCCCTCGAAGCGCATCAACTGCCATTGCTTCACCGGCGCGAAATCGTCCGGTGACGTATTCAAGCGGATGCCGGGAAGCAGCATACCCAGCTCGACGTCCTTCAGCTGGGCCGCCTGCCGCATCACGTTCTCGCGCGTGAGATCGTTGCCACATTGCTTCAGCAGGTAGACGAGCCCCTGCGCCGTGTTGTAGCCGTTCACGATCAGCGTATCGCTGCGATCAGCGCCGGGAAAATAGCCGTCAAGGAACTGATTGAGCTCCTTAAGGCCGGAATCGTCCGTCCACGCGAGGTCGTTCGGATCCTTGAAATAGGCTGCCGAGATCAACCCCTGTGCATGTTCGAACCCTGCGGGCTTGATCACGCTTCCGATCGACGCCGAGACATAGCTAAGAAACTGCAGCGGCTTCCAACCGAGCTCCGAAACCTTCTTGATTGCCTGCGCCGCAGATTTCGGTGTTGCGATATCGAACAGCACGTCCGCGCCGGTCGCCTTCAGCTTGACGAGGTGCGAGTCGATCGTCGGCTCCGACACGTCCGCGACGATCATTGACGCGGCCTTGTCACCGAGCGCCTTCCTGATCCCCCTGAGGTAGTCCTTTCCGAAATCGTCGTTCTGAAAGAAGATCGCGATCCTCGCCGTCGGCCGTTCCCGCAGCACATATCTTGCGTAAATGTAGCCCTCGGTCTCGTAGCTTGGGGTAAATCCCATCGTCCAGGGAAAGTTCTGCGGATCGTTCCACTTGGCCGCCCCGCTCGACACGAATAGTTGCGGCACCTTCCTGGCGTTCAGATATTTTTGCACGGCCGAGTTGGCCGCGGTGCCGAGCGCATTGAAGACCAGCAGGACCTCGTCGCTCTCGACCAGCCGTCTCGTCTGCTCGACCGTTTTCGGCGGCGAGTACGCGTCATCGTATGACAGAAAGACGATGCGGCGACCGTTGATGCCTCCCTCCGCGTTGATCTTGCGGAAGTAGGCCTCCTCGGTCTTGGCGACCATGCTGAAGGCGGATGCCGGGCCGCTATAGGGAGACGTGTTGCCGATCTTGATCTCAGTGTCGGTGACGCCTGGGCCATATCGCTTCTCGCCGGCCGCCGCCTGACTTGCGTGCAGACCAACCAGGATCACCGCCACGGCCCGGACGGCGCCGCGGCTTCCGTATCTGCCGAAAAGCCGTCTGTACGGTCCCACGACACGGTCCGCCCGACTTGAATGGCCAGCACTCCACTTCACGGCGCCTCTCCCTTTCCGTTCTCCTATTGCGTCGCCAATCGCAAATTAGTACGCTTGTGTACTATGTGTAGAAGCATGATTGCAACTGTCATTCGAACCGCACCCCGATGAATCGGGCCTCGCAAGCGTTGGAGGACATCTTGAACCTCGAAGCCGTACGACATTTCCGTTTTGAGCCGGTCACGCAGAGCTACACCCGTCGCGACACCATGCTGTACGCGCTCGGCCTCGGCTTTGGTTCCGATCCACTCGACCCGGCGCAGCTCGATTTCGTCTATGAGGCAAATCTCAAGGCCGTGCCGTCGATCTGCTGTGTCCTCGCGCATCCCGGATTCTGGGCGAAACGGCCGGAGTTCGGCATCGATTGGCTGAAGCTCCTGCATGGTGAGCAGCACTTCGAAATTCACGTTCCGATGCCGGCCGAAGGCACGGTGAGAGCCAACTATGAGATTGTCGCGGTGGCGGATAAGGGCGCAGAAAAGGGCGCGATCCTTCACCTCGTCAAGACACTCGACGACGCCGTCAGCGGACTGAAGTTGGCGACGGTTCGCAGCATGCTGTTCCTGCGTGGTGACGGCGGCTGCGGCAGCTTTGGTGATGTCCCTGCCGAGCCCGGTGCCCTTCCGGAAGAGGCTCCCTCGCAAACCTGTGACATCGCGACGCTGCCCCAAAGCGCACTGATCTATCGGCTGAGCGGCGACTACAATCCGATACACGCCGATCCTGCCGCTGCCGCAAAGGCCGGCTTCGACCGCCCGATCCTCCACGGCCTGTGCACGCTGGGGATTGCAACGCGCGGGGTCCTCGCCATGTTCGCGGATGGCCGGCCCGAACGTCTCCTCTCACTGT
This sequence comes from Bradyrhizobium sp. ORS 86, assembly GCF_045571475.1. Classification (NCBI taxonomy): domain Bacteria; kingdom Pseudomonadati; phylum Pseudomonadota; class Alphaproteobacteria; order Hyphomicrobiales; family Nitrobacteraceae; genus Bradyrhizobium; species Bradyrhizobium sp. ORS 86. The sequence continues at coordinate 4,577,126 of NZ_CP120699.1, forward strand.
CGGCCCGCTTCAGCCGTCCGGTCTTTCCGGGAGAGACAATCCGAACGGAATTCCTCTCCGTCGGCGACCAAATCCGCTTTCGCTCACGGGTCCTCGAGCGCGACGTGGTGGTGCTCGATCGAGGAACAGCTGTGCTCCGCGATTAACCTACTTCTTCTCAATATTCGCGATCGCTACGATCTCGGCCCAGCGCCGCGTGTCGGCCTCCTCGAATGCCTTTAGCTCGCCGGGGCTGGCGGGAAACGGCTTTGCACCCACCGACTCGAGATAACCGGCAGTATCCTTGCTATTGACGAAGGCCAGCACAGCCTGGCTGAGCTTCGCGACGATGTCGGGAGCCGTGCCCGCCCGCACGAACACACCTACCCATGCGGTGAGCTCCGCACCGGACAGCCCAGCCTGCGCGAGCGTCGGAACGTCGGCCATGCCCGCCAGCCGATCGCTGCTCGTCACGGCGAGAATGCGGAGCCGGCCGTCCTGGATCAGTCCTTGCGCACTGGCGGGATCGGCGAAGACGCAGTCGATCTCGCCCGCCAGCACATCCGTCAGAGCCTGTGGCATTCCGCGATACGGAACATGCTGCATGTTGATCCCGGCCCTGGCCCGAAACAACTCCGCAGCACCCCGGCTCGATGTGTTGCCGCTTCCAAATGAGAGCGGCCTCTCGCGCGTCTTTGCCAAGGCGATGAACTCTGCAACGGTCTTTGCCGGAAACTCCGGCTTGACGGCCAGCATCATCGGAATGGTCATGATCCCCGCGACAGGCGCAAAGTCCGCCGCAGGATCATAGGGCATCGCGTTGAACAGGCTGATGTTGGCCGCCTGCGTCGAGTTCGTGGTGACGAACACGGTGTAGCCGTCGGCCTCGGCCTTCAGAACCGCAAGCGCCGCCAGATTGCCGTCGGCACCCGGCTTGTTTTCGATCAGCACGGTCGCACCGGTCGCGATGCGGATGCTTTCGGCGAGACGCCGCGTCACGGCATCGGTTGCGCTGCCTGCCGGAAACGGCACGATGAGGTTGATGCGTCGCGACGGATATGATTCCGCCGAGGCCTGCCACGAACCGGCTCCGACCGACACGGCAATCAGCCACAGGACCATCACAATCCGAAATCGCATGGTTTCTCCTTGGATGGGACGCGCTTGGCGTTCCCGCGCGGCGGCTTATGCGAGCCTCAGTCCCTGATCTGTTCCGATCGTACTCTACTTTACGATCTATGAGAACATTCCTTTAACGGCCGGATACAAGCAGCTTCCAATGCATATTTCGCTAGCTGAACGGCCCCGACTCACCGCTCGTCCCGCTCAATTCGACACGATCTACTCTCGGAAAGAGCGCGTCGTCGAGGCTGATATCGGCCGCAAAGTGCATGGCATCGGCGTGACCGCAGATCACATCCGGAAAGTGCCAGCTCGCGGTCCCCAGAACGGTTTCGCCGGCGAGCACGGCAATGTTCAGCGGATGCCTCGCACCCACCCCGCGCGCGCTCTGATAGCCGTCGGCGAAGCAGTAAAGTTCGAGCCGCAGTTTGTTCTCGCTGACGCGTTGGACGGATAGCTCGATCTCGCAGAAGCCAAAGGCGGGGTCATCCTGCGAGCCCTCAGCGTAGAAGTAGAAAGCGCCAATCTTGCCGTGCACGCACGGACCGAGCTTATAATCCTTCGGGACTTGCGGATCCGGCCGCGCCGGCGTGCGCGGCGGCAACGGACCGAGCGAGCAGAACTGGCGATAGGAATAGCACTGTCCCAATTTCTCCTCCCTACCCGAGCGCAAACAGCCGCCTTGCATTGGCGGCCAACGCTGCACGCGAAACTGACAAGGCCCGCTCGGCGAATTGCGCAGACCTGTCCTGCTTGATCGTGAACGGATAGTCAGATCCCACTACAAGTTGGTTCGTCCCGACCTTGTCAGCGAGGTATTGCAACGCCGGCCCGTCGTAGAGAATCGTGTCGTAGTAGAAGGATTGGGCGATCTCCGCCGGCGTTCTCGCGAAGAGGCTTTGGAGCGGCGCCCCCACCCCATAAGCGTGGCCCAGCCTTGGCAACAGCCAAGACAATGCGCCGCCGCCATGGCTCAGCAGGATGCGCAAAGTTGGAAAGCGCTCCAGCACGCCGTTGGTCATCAGCGAAACCGCGGCGAACGCCGTCTCCAACGGAAATGCCGCCACGGCCGCAAGCTCCGGGCGGCCGCCCATTCGATCAAGCCCGAGAGGATGCAGCGGATGGACCATCACCATCAACCCAGCCTGCTCCGCCGCGGCATAGACATCATCAAGGCGCGCGTCGCCGAGCGGCACGCCATTAATGTGCGTGCCGATCTCGACGCCGCGCAGACCAAGCAATCTGATATCTTCCATGTGCCGAACTGCGAGCGTGACATCCTGCATGGGAACCATTCCAATGCCGACGAAATGCCGCGGATGATCTGCGCACAGCGCGGCGATTCCCTCGTTGACATGACGGCATAGCGCGTCCGCGTCGGCGGGCGGAAACCAATGCGAGAGCAATTCCGGCATCGGTGAGACGACCTGCACCTCGATGTCGTCGATTGCCATATCCTCGAGCCGCCGGCGCGCGTCCCAGCTTCGGGAGTCGATTACCCGAAATACTTTGCCGCCCACGATAACCGCGGCCGATGCGTCCCGCAGCTCGACCGAGGGCCAGAGCGGATTGCGGGCCGGTTCCGCGGGGATGTGCCGCGGAACGAAATGGGTGTGTGTGTCGATCGCTTCGACCAAGGCGCTTCCCCGATGGATTTTTGCACCGCACCCCGCAGGACGTCCTTGGCCGGTGCAGGCCATTCACTTACAAGCAGGTTGGACTGTTTTTATCGTCTAGGCAATCTCATATTCGTATGCTAGTGAACAATCTAACCAACAATGCGGTCTGCGATCGGATCAGGGAGCGAAGCAAGCGTGGCGCGGACGATCAACGACATCGTGATCGCAGGAGCCGGCCAAGCCGGAGCGCGAGCCGCCGAGGCGCTGCGGGCGCGAGGCTTCAAGGGCTCGATCACCATGATTGGCGAAGAGCCTCACCCGCCCTACGAACGGCCGCAGCTCTCCAAAAGTTTGCTGCAATCCTCCGATGCGACTGTCGCCTACATCAAGAAAGCCGCGAACTGGACCGAGACGCTCGATGTCCGCATTGAGACCGGTGCCGCGGCCATCGATTGCGATCCCGATCGCCGCATCGTGTCGACCGCGGACGGCCGCACCTTCCATTTCGACGGCCTGCTGCTTGCGACCGGAACGCGGCCGCGGCGGCTTGCTGCCCTCGAAGATGCGCACATCGAGGTCCAGTATCTGCGCAGCCTTGAGGACGCACTCCAATTTCGTCGTCACATCCAGGCCGGATCGCGCATTGCGATCGTCGGCGGCGGCGTTATCGGCCTCGAAGCTGCTTGCGCTGCCGCCAGGAACGGCTGCCACGTCACTGTGATCGAGAGCGAGGAGCGTCTCCTCGCACGAGCCTTCCCAGGCCTGATAAGCCGTCTCGTTGCCGACAGGCATCGTAGTCACGGCGTCGAGTTTGTCTTCGGCGCGACGGTGATTGGAAGCACTTCAGCTTCTGTTGGGCTGAGCAACGGCGCGCAGATTCCAGCCGATCTGGTGCTGGTCGGCATCGGCGTCACCCCTTCCACCGAACTCGCCATCCGGCTCGGCCTGCCCGCCGCCGAAGGCATCGCTGTCGATAATTGCGGTCGCACCGCCGCTCCCGAGGTCTTCTGTGCGGGTGATGCCGCCCTGCAGTGGAGCCGCTGCCACGGCCGTGCGGTCCGCGTCGAGACCTGGGCCAACGCACAGAACCAGGCGATCTCGGTCGCCGCCAATATGATCGGCGACGCCGTGGAATACAACGATCCTCCCTGGTTCTGGACCGACCAATACGACCTGAACATCCAAGTCGCCGGCGACATGCGCGAGGCCGAGCACATCGTGCGCGGCAACCCGGACAGCGGACGGTTCTCGATCATTGCCATGCGGGGCGCCGAACCTGTCGGCGCGCTCTCGGTGAATGCGGCGAAGGACATGGCGATGCTGCGGCGGATCATTGCTGCCAACGCAAAGCCGCAGCGCGCCGATCTGGAGTCGCCGGGTTACGACCTCCGGGCCGCGTTGAAACCGCACTGACAAGTCCGAGGGAGGGACTGCAATGAATGCGTTTCAGCGAATGAATACCGCGCTGATGGTCGACGAGGCCAAGCAGATCTTCAAGGTGTCTCGCCAGGCTTTCGTCGACCCCGACATTCTCGAGGCCGAGCGCGCGTGCATCTTCGACAAATGCTGGCTCTATCTCGGCCACGCTTCGGAGCTTCCCAAACCCGGCGACTTCGTCACGCGCCAAGTCGGCGGGCGCGGTATTCTGTTTGCGCGCGACGCCAAGGCGGGCTTGCGCGCCATGTTCAACACCTGTCCGCATCGCGGCGCGCAGGTTTGCCGCGAGAAGCACGGCAACGCAAAGTCCTTCCAGTGTTTCTATCATGGGTGGGTCTTTGGGCTTGATGGCGCGTTGCGCAGCCAACCCGGCGAGGCTTCCTATGCCCCCGATTTCAAGGAGCGCAGCACGTCCAATATGCAGCAGGTGCCGCGGTTCGAAACCTACCGCGATTTCTGCTTCGTGTGCTTCGATCGGAACGCCGAGACGCTCGAGTCCTATCTCGGCCCGGTGAAGGAATATCTCAATATCATCGGCGATCAGGCCGAAACCGGTATGACCATCGTCGGCGGCACACAGGAATACTCGATGCGCGCCAACTGGAAGCTGCTCACCGAAAACTCGATCGACGGCTATCACGCGCTCACCACGCACGCGACCTATTTCGACTACCTCAAGGCCACCAATGGCGGCCTCGTGCCGGTGCCGCTGGAGGGTGCTGCGCGCGACCTCGGCAATGGACATGCGGTGCTGGAGTACAAGGCGCCGTGGGGACGTCCGGTCGCACAATGGGTTCCCATGTGGGGCGAGGAGGGCAAGCGCGAGGTCGAGCGGCTCTACCAGGGACTGGTGACGCGCTTCGGCGAGGAGCGCGCTAAGCGGATCGCCCTCTTCAATCGCAATCTGTTCGTGTTCCCCAACCTGGTCGTCAACGACATCATGGCCGTGACGATCCGCACCTATTATCCGCACGCACCCGATTTCATGACAGTCAGCGCATGGGCGCTCGCGCCCAAGGAAGAGACCGACTGGGCGCGCAAATACCGCCTGTTCAATTTCCTTGAATTCCTCGGTCCCGGCGGCTTCGCGACGCCCGACGACGTCGAGGCGCTGGAGCAGTGTCAGCGCGGCTTCCGCAACTCAACTGAAGCGCAGTGGAACGACATTTCCAAGGGGATGGGCAAGGAGACGCCCGCTTATGACGACGAGCTCCAGATGCGCGCGTTCTGGTCAAACTGGAACAAACACGTCTTCGCGGCATCTGCCTGAGAGAGGAGAGGCACATGCAGAACATCACCCGGGCCGATGTCGAGGATTTCCTGTTCGCCGAGGCCGAGCTGCTGGATGAATGGCGGCTACCGGAATGGCTCGAGCTGTTCACGGAGGACGCGATCTACTACGTGCCGTCGACCGACGTTCCCGCGGACTCTTCGCCCGACAAGAACCTTTTTTATGTTGCCGATGACCGCTTTCGCCTGAGCGAACGCGTCAAGCGGTTAATGAAGCGCACCGCGCACGCCGAATTTCCCCATTCGCGGACGCGGCACCTGATCAGCAATGTACGGATCCGCAGCCGCAGCGACAGCGAGATGGAAGTCGCCGCCGCCTTCATCACCTATCGCACCAAGGATGGCGTCACCGACACCTATTTCGGCAGCAACCGCTATCGGCTGGTTGCCGACGAAGGTCGCCTTCGCATCAAGGAGAAGCGCTGTCTGCTGGACAGCGAGGGATTGCGCACGCAAGGGCGCGTCAGCATCATTCTCTAGGAACGATCGACGGTGGACAAGAAGCTCAAAAACAATGTTGCCGTGGTGACCGGCGCCGCCAAGGGCATTGGCCTTGCAATCGCGGAGCGGCTCGCAAGGGACGGCGCGAGGTTGATCCTTGCCGATCTCGATGAGGCTGGGCTGAAGGAGGCCTCGGCTCGTCTTGCCAGCCAGTTCGACGTGGAGGTCGCGAGCGAGGCCGGCGATCTCGCGGAGCAAGGCGTCGCCGAAAAGACCATTCGCCTTGCGTCCGAACGGTTCGGCCGCCTCGACATCCTCGTCAACAATGCCGGCGGTGGTATTATCAAGCCGTTCGCGGAGCATACGCCGGAGACGTTGAAGACGACGATCGATCGCAATCTCTGGACGGTGCTGTGGTGCTCCTGGTACGCGGTACCAACGATGCGCAAGCAGGGGTACGGGCGCATCATCAATCTCGGCGCCGATTCCGTGCGCAACGGTCTCTGGGACCATGCCGCCTATAATGCGGCCAAGGGCGGCGTCCATGGCCTTACCACAGGCATGGCGCGCGAGTTCGCCAGGGACGGCATCACCGTGAACACAGTAGCTCCCTGCGCGGTGAATACGCCGCAGATGGCCGCCATCACCAAGAGCAACCCGGCTCTTGCGGCCAAATTCGTCAACATCATCCCGATGGGGCGTCCGGCCGAAATGGAGGAAGTCGCCTCAATGGTCTCCTATCTCGCGTCCGCCGAAGCGTCGTTCGTGACCGGCCAGGTCATCAGCGTCAATGGCGGCAGCACCATGCTCTAGGCTCTCGCCATGGCGGAAACAGTTGTTCTCTGCACTGCCGATGAAATCGTCGAAGGTGAGATCAAGCAGGCCACCCTGCCCGACGGCACCAACGTCGCGCTGTATCGGGTGGCCGGCAAAATCTACGCCACCGCCGACATGTGCACCCATGGCGAGGCTTCGCTGTCGGAGGAAGGCATCATCAACGGCAAGATCGTGGAATGCACCTTCCACTTCGGGACGTTCGACGTCACCACGGGCGAGCCCACTGGCATGCCCTGTGAGATTCCCTTGAAGACCTATCCCGTCACGGTCGTGGACGGGAAAGCCCAGATCGAGGTCTGACATGCCACCCCGCCCCAATCGCGCTTCTATCCCCCTTAAGACGGCACGGCGGTCGCTGGCGCCGCTGCGCCGCCGGACCCAGGCCGAGCGAACCGCCGAGACGCGGCTGCGGATCCTGAAGGCGGCTGCCAATCTGGTCCGGCGGCGCGGCTATGCGCGATTTCGCACCGCCGAGGTTGCTGCCGAAGCCGGCGTTTCCCGTGGCGCCCAGCTTCATCACTTCCCGACCAAGGATTCCCTCGTCGTCGCCACACTCGAATATGTGTTCGAGCAGGCGCAGATCCTCAGCCGCCGCCGCGCTGCTGCAGTGAACCGGCCACGGGATCTGATCGAGGCTGTCATCGCGGACGCGAGAGAATTCTTCTTCAGCGAGCATTTCATGGTGGCGATCGACATCGTTCTTTCGACCTCCACCGACCAGGCGGTGCGCCGGCGAATTCTCGATATCTCGCGCAAGGCACGCCGTCCGGTCGAGGCGGCCTGGGCCGAGGCGCTGGTGGCGGGCGGTGTGCCCCCAGCCGTCGCGGCCGATATCATCGCGCTCACCCTCAGCGTCGTTCGCGGCATGGCATTGCGGACGCTCTGGGACAACGATCCCAAATGGTTCGACCATCTGTTCGGGCTCTGGCGGCAGATGATCAGGATCTTCATCGAAGCCGAGCAAAAACGAGGGCGGCTGCGATGAAGGCGAACGGGATAGCGCCGTTAGTCACGTCAGTCTGCTACGTCCGCCACTCGGTGGACGAACCGCAGGCCTGCGCGCGCTTTGTCTCCAATATCTTCGGACTGCAACAGGTCGCGAGCCGGGACGGCGAGCTTGCCTTTCGCTCAGACGATCGCTTCCGCACCGTGAGCCTCAGCCGCGATCAGGACGACGGCACCAGCATCGGCATTGAGGCCTGGGACGACGCAGCGCTTCAGGAGATCGGCGAACGGCTGCGCGCGCATGGCTTTAGCGCTAGATCGGCCAGTCCGGAGGAATGCCAGCGACGATATGTGCAATCAGCCCTGCTGACGGAGGACGCCTCCGGAAATCGGATCGATCTCGTAACCCGCCCCACACGGAGCGGGCGGCGCTTTTTTCCGCCCCGGGATGCCGGCATCGTGCAATTCCAGGGCATCGGCCTGTGCAGCATCGATCACGCGCGCGATCTCGCCTTCTGGCGCCTGCTCGGCGCCGAGGTGACTGATTGGGTCGGTGACATCGCATATTTGCGCATCGACCGCCTGCACCATCGCATCGCGCTCTATCCGTCGCAGCGCCGCGGACTGCTCTACGCCGCCTTCGAGGTCGAGGCGCTCGATCAGATCATGCAGAACAGCTACTTCATGGAGGAAAATCAGATGCGAATCGTGCAAGGCCCCGGCCGGCAGCCTGCCTCGCAGCAGATCTTCCTTCATGTCGAAGGACCAGACGGGCTGATCCTGTCCTATGTCACCGGCACGGCCGAGATCGGCGATAGACCACGCCCTGCCCGGCAATTTCCGCTCACCGCAACCTCGCTCTGCAATTGGGGCAGCGAAAGCAGGGGCGTTCCCGAGCTGACGCCAAGCGCTAGCTGAACAGGAGAGAGGCATGATCCAATTGAAGGATGTGAGCTATGTCCGCTTGGGATCGCCGGATCTCGAGCAGGCCGAGCAATTCGCCACCACTTGCCTCGGCCTGCAGATCGCCGAACGCGGCAAGGCCGATCTCTACCTTCGGTCGGACGAGCGCGCGCATACACTGTGCTACTTCGAAGGCGATCCGAGGGACCAGACGGTCGGCTTTGAGGTCGAGGACGAAGCGAGCCTTCAGAACGCGGCGGCCACACTCGAGTCACTCGGCCACACCGTCCACGCAGGGACCACAGAGCAGGCAGAGCGGCGCAAGGTGAAGGCGTTCATCGGCTTCCGTGACCCCACCGGCAACCACATCGAGCTGGTAGTGCGGCCGGAACGCAGCGGGCGCCGCTATTTCGGAAGCCGCGATGCGGGCATCACAGGTTTCAGTCACGTCGGCCTCAACTCGACCGATCCCACCCGCGACGAGCGATTCTGGACCGAGGTCTGCAACGCCCGAGTCAGCGATCGCATCGGCGACATCCCGCTGATGCGGGTCAATGCCATCCATCACACCATTGCGCTGGTCCGCGCGCCGCAGGCCGGCATCCAGCACATCAATCACCAGGTTGAGAACAGCGACGATGTGCTGCGCTCCTATTACTTCCTAAACGAACAGCGCGTGCCGATCGTGTTCGGTCCGGGTCGCCATCCGACGTCGGGAGCCCGCTTCGTCTACTTCAAAGGACCGGACGGGATGATTTTCGAATATTCGGTGGGTGTCGATGAAATCGAAGATGAGGCAACGCACCGCCCGCGCCAGTTTGGATTCGAGCCAACGAGCTTTTGCATGTGGGGTTCCAAACCCGCCAGCATGACACTTCCGAACAAGTAACATGTCGCGCCGCAGTCGCGGCTAACCTCCAACGAGGACGCATGGATCTGGGATTGCGAGGCCGCAAGGCCATCGTCTGCGCGGCGAGCCAAGGCCTTGGAAAAGCAAGCGCCATGGCGCTGGCCCGCGAGGGTGTCGAAGTCGTGATTGTCGCCCGGCGGTGCGAGAACCTCGACAGTGCTTCTCGAGAAATCGAGTTGGCCACAGGCAACCGACCTCAAACAGTCGTTGCGGATGTAACGAGCCGCGAGGGACGCGAGGCCATCCTGTCCACCTACCCTGAGCCCGATATTCTCATCAACAATGCAGGTGGACCACCGCCGGGCGATTTCAGGAACTTCGAGCGTGACGATTGGATAACGGCGCTTGATGGCAACATGCTGGCGCCGATTGCGCTGATCAAATCCACCATAGACGGGATGATCGCGCGTAAATTCGGCCGCATTGTCAATATCACGTCGCACGCGGTCAAGGCGCCGGTCGCAATGCTCGCACTATCGAACGGTGCGCGAAGTGGACTCACGGGCTTCGTCGCGGGCCTAGCGCGCTCTGCCACCGAGCACAACGTGACCGTCAACAACCTGTTGCCGGGCACGTTCGATACGGACCGGCTGAGATCCAATCTTGCGGCACTCGCCCGAAACTCGTCACGTAGCTTGGCAGAGGTCACCGAGGAAGTCCGTACCAGCAACCCAAGCAAACGGTTCGGCCATCCGGACGAGTTCGGTGCGACTTGCACCTTTCTCTGTTCGGCTCAAGCGAGCTACATCACGGGACAGAACATTCTGATCGACGGCGGAGCCTACCCCGGCGCATTTTAATTCCGACATGTTCATCATGTCTAAATCTGCCGATCTGTTGGACAAGATTCGATACCAAAAATCGCACGATCGCAGGTTGGCGCGCAAAATCGCACGATTGGTAGCGGGAAAGCGCTACCAACCCACACGACACGAGTTCTTCACTCTCAGGATTGAGCAAGAGTAGTTGCTTTCCGCCAACAGTTGCCGCCGCCTGAGGCTTGGACCATCGCCTTCTTTACGATTGACTGCGCTGCAACACTCCACGAGTGAGAACGCGGTAGAATTCTGATCTCGATCGGACTAAACCAAGCTCACGAGTTCGGTGGCGTCCTCGATGCGAAAGGAAGAACGACTTCACCAAACTACGCCAAACTGCGCGATAGCAGCAGGTCGCACTACTCCCACTCGATCGTCCCTGGCGGCTTGCTCGTCACGTCGTACACCACCCGGTTCACGCCCTTCACCTCGTTGATGATGCGCGTCGCGGTTTCCCCTAAGAACTTCATCTCGAAGGGATAGAAGTCCGCGGTCATGCCGTCGGTCGAGGTCACGGCGCGCAGGCCGACGACGTAGTCGTAGGTGCGACCGTCGCCCATCACGCCGACGGTCTTCACCGGAAGCAGCACGGCGAAGGCCTGCCAGATTTCATCGTAGAGACCGTGCTTGCGGATCTGGTCGATATAGACGGCGTCCGCATTGCGGAGGATGTCGAGCTTCTCCTTGGTGATGTCACCGGGGCAGCGGATCGCAAGGCCCGGGCCCGGGAACGGGTGGCGGCCGACGAAGATCTCGGGCAGGCCGAGCTCGCGGCCGAGCACGCGCACCTCGTCCTTGAACAATTCGCGCAGGGGCTCGACGAGCTTCATGTTCATCCGCTCAGGCAGGCCACCGACATTGTGGTGCGACTTGATCGTCACCGAGGGGCCGCCGGTGAAGGAGACGCTCTCGATCACGTCGGGATAGAGCGTGCCCTGCGCCAGGAATTCGGCGCCGCCGATCTTCTTCGCCTCCGCCTCGAACACGTCGATGAAGAGCCGGCCGATGGTCTTGCGCTTCTTTTCCGGATCGGTGACGCCGGCGAGCTCGCCGAGGAACTGCTTCGACGCGTCCACGTGCACCAGCGGGATGTTGTAGTGGTGGCGGAACAGGTCGACGACCGTCTTGGCCTCGTCGAGCCGGAGCAGGCCGTGATCGACGAACACGCAGGTGAGCTGGTCGCCGATCGCCTCGTGGATCAGCACAGCGGCGACCGCGGAATCGACGCCGCCGGACAGGCCGCAGATCACCTTGCCCTTCCCGACCTGGGCGCGGATCTTCTCGATCGCCTCCTCGCGAAACGCGCGCATGGTCCAGTCGCCGGAGAACCCTGCGATCTTGCGCACGAAGTTGCGCAACAGCAATGCGCCGTCGGGCGTGTGCGCCACCTCCGGGTGGAACTGCATCGCGTAGAACTTGCGCTTGTCGTCGGCGATGACAGAGATCGGCGAGCCCGGCGCGCGCGCCACGGCGCGAAAGCCGTCGGGCAGCTTGGTGACGCGATCGCCATGGCTCATCCAGACGTCATACTGGCCGCCCTTCAGCCAGACGCCCTCGAACAGCGCGCAGTCCTCGGTGACCTCGATGGTGGCGCGGCCGAATTCGCGGTGATGCCCGCCCTCGACGATGCCGCCGAGCTGCTGGGCCATGGTCTGCTCGCCATAACAGATGCCGAGCACCGGCACGCCCGCAGTCAGCACCGACATCGGCGCCGACGGCGCGTTGGCGTCGAGCACGGAGGCCGGCCCGCCGGAGAGGATCACCGCCTTCGGCTTCATCTCTCCGAAGGCGGCCTCGGCCTTCTGGAACGGGACGATCTCGGAATAGACGCCCATCTCGCGGACGCGGCGGGCGATCAGTTGCGTCACCTGACTGCCGAAATCGACAATCAGAATCTTGTCATGCGCCGAGGCCACGGAGGGCGTCGACGACTCGCGGGCTGTTTGCTGGGCTGTCATGGCAAGCAGATACGCGACACCGCCCGCCCCCGCAACCGCGCCAAGCGGCACGCCCACATTCTTCTTTGGGCATGGACAAATCCATATAGGTAAGTAATGTTGACCTAATTTGGCCTAGACCGAAGACGGAGGAAATCATGCCAGACCACCACGATCCCGCCCGCCTCGCCGCGCTCGGCCGCGACTGGATCGCCGCCTGGAACTCGCACGACCTCGAGCGCGTGCTGGCGCTCTATGCCGAGGAGACCGAGATGACCTCGGACCGGATCCCGGCACTCGGCTTCGGTGCCTCCGGCACCGTGCGCGGCAAGGAGCGCTTGCGCGCCTATTGGAGCGCGGCGCTGGCCAAGCTGCCCGATCTGCATTTCGAGCTGATCGATTTGTTCGTCAGTCCTGACAGCATCGTGGTGTTTTACCAGAACGAGCGCGGCATGAAGATCTGCGAGTATCTGCGGCTCGATGCCGAGGGCAAGATCCGGCAGGGTTCGGCGAACCATCCGGTGCATTGAGCCAGCCGCGCGAGACCGTTGGTTGGGTTAAGCGCCAGCGTGCCCACCATGTCTTGCACCGCTCGCGATGCAGGGCACGGCGCTTAGCGCCTTAGCCCACTCTACCCATCTGATACCAGGACTGTGCCCATGAAAATCCCGACCCTTCCCTTCACCGTCACGGACTGGAGCAAAATCGAGCCGACCGTGCATCCCGGCGAGACCGGACAAGCCCTGTGGCGCACGCTCAATATCGGCGCCTTGCGGGTGCGCATGGTCGAGTATTCGCCCGATTATCTCGCCGATCATTGGTGCGATCGCGGCCACGTGCTGTTTGTCGTCCAGGGCGAGCTTGACACCGAGCTGCGCGACGGCCGCAAATTCAAGCTGAAGCCCGGCATGAGCTACCAGGTCTCGGATTTCGGCGACGCCGCGCACCGCTCGTCGACGGCAATGGGCGCGATGCTGTTCATCGTGGATTGAACGGCACTTCTCCTCTCTCCCGTCCCCCTGAGGAAATCGCGAAGCGATCGTCTCGAAGAGCGACAGCCCCGCTGCATCCCCATCCTTCGAGACCCCGACGCGCGCTGCTAACGCATCGTCCGTCGCGCGCCTATGCACGATGAGAGTCCATCGCTCAGCGCTTGCGCACACCGGCTTTCCGCACGCGGGTGTCCGACCATGTCAGCGCGCGGCCAGTCCTCGACGGCAGCACCAGTTGGCCGACCGGTTGGCCTGCGCCGTCGAGTAGCACCGAATGCGCCTCGCCCCGCGCGTAAAGATGCGCCTCGCCCCATTGCCGGAGACCGACCACGACCGGGAACAAATCCCGTCCCCTCTTCGTCAGCGCATATTCCTGATAGGCGCTGCCGTCGGAGGCCGCGACCTGCTCCAGCACGCCGGTTTCAACCAGCTTGCGCAGCCGTGTCGTCAGCATGCCCTTGGCGATGCCGAGATTCTTCTGGAACTCGCCGAACCGGCGCAGGCCGTCGAAGGCGTCGCGCACGATCAGCAGCGACCACCAGTCGCCGATCGCATCCAACGCGCGCGCCACCGGACATTCGGCCTTGGCAAAGCCGGTGCGCTTCATCCCGTCCTCCCGCTCGTTCACGATTTGAGATGGTCTTAAAATAAGACTAGACAGCAGGCGATGCAACTGGTCTCATTATAGGACCACGTGGATACGGAGGCGATAATGACAAACCGGGATGCGACGCAGGCGGAAGCGGCAAGCGCGGGCGGCGCTTCGACCCGCGATCTGTCGCCGGCCACCGTGCTGTTGTTCGCGGTCGCCTGCGGCCTGAGCGTCGCCAACATCTACTTCGCCCAGCCGCTGCTCGACACCATGGCGCGGGATCTCGAGATCGCACCGGCCGTGATCGGCATCGTGGTGACGCTGACCCAGATCGGCTACGCCTTCGGTCTTGTGCTGATCGTGCCGCTCGGCGATCTCGTGGATCGGCGCCGGCTGATCGTCGGCCAGACCCTGCTGTCGGCACTCGCGCTCGTCGTGGTCGGCACGGCGTCGAATGCGGTGGTGCTGCTCGCAGGCATGGTGCTGGTCGGGCTGTTGGCCGTCGTGATCCAGGTGCTGGTCGCGTTCGCTGCGACGCTGGCGACGCCGGCCGCGCGGGGACGCACCATCGGCACGGTCACCAGCGGCGTGGTGTCCGGCATCCTGCTCGCCCGCTTCGCCGCAGGCGCACTCGCCGACATCGGCGGGTGGCGGCTGGTCTACCTCACCTCGGCCGCGCTAACCCTCGTGCTGTCGGCGCTGCTGGCGCGGGCGCTGCCGCGGCATCAGCCGCAGCCGATGGCGGGCGCGTCCTATGCCAAGCTGCTGCGCTCGACGGCCGAATTATTCGTGCAGGAGCCGATCCTGCGCGAGCGCGCCACCTTCGCGCTGCTGATCTTCGCAAGCTTCAGCGTGTTCTGGAGCTCGGTGGTGCTGCCGCTCGCTGCTCCCCCGTTTTCGCTGTCGCATGCGACGATCGGGATGCTCGGGATCGCCGGCCTCGCCGGCGCGCTCGCGACGCGCAATTCGGGCCGTCTCGCCGATCGCGGCTGGGCGCAGCGCACCACCGGCCTGTCCTTGTTCCTGATGCTCGCCGGCTGGGCTCCCATTGCCTGCCTGCACAGCTCGCTGTGGCTGGTGCTGGCCGGCGTCGTCATGATCGACTTCGCGGTGCAGGCGATCCATGTCACCAATCAGAGCCTGATCGTCGCGGCACGGCCCGATGCGGCGAGCCGCCTGGTCGGCGGCTACATGGTGTTCTATTCGATCGGAAGCGGTGCCGGCGCGATCAGCTCGACGATGGCCTATGCGACGGCCGGCTGGATCGGCGTCTGCATGCTCGGCGCGGCGATCAGCGCCACAGCGCTGCTGTTCTGGATCGTGGTGGTGAGCAAGACGCCGGCGCGGGCGGGCTGCGTACAGACGTACTAGCAGCGATCGTCATTCCGGGGCGCGCCAAGCGCGAACTATGGCGCGCACTTGCGCGCCTGAGAATCTCGAGGTTCCCCGGTGCGCGACTGCGTACCTGAGGTTCGATGCTGCACATCCACCGAACGACGGAATTCAAATCACGCCTTCTTCAGCACCGACATGAAGAACCCGTCCGTGCCGGTCCGGCGCGGCGTCATCAGCCAGCCTTCGTCGGACCGCAGTGCGGCTTGCGCAAAAGTCTCGGCCTTGTCCCACAGCACGGATGCGGTCTGCTCCGGCGGCTGCGCGGAGAATTCCGGATGGCGCGCGATGAAGGCCCGCACCTGCTCGCCGTTCTCCTCTGGCAGCACCGAGCAGGTGATGTAGGCGATCCGTCCGCCCGGCTTCACCATCGGTGCGGCGCGGTCGAGCACCTCGGCCTGATCCTTCAGCCGCACCTCCAGCGCGCCGGGGCGCATCCGCCATTTGGCGTCGGGGTTGCGGCGCCAGGTACCGGTGCCCGTGCAGGGCGCGTCGATTAGGACGAGATCGGCGGAGGCCTTGATGTCGGACATCACATCCGCCTCGCCGCGCGGCGTGCGCACCTCGCAATTGTGCACACCGGCGCGCGACAGCCGCTCATGGATCGGCGCGAGCTGGCGCTTGTCATGATCAGTCGCGATCAGGCGGCCCTTGCCGCCCATCATCGCTGCCAGCGCCAGCGTCTTGCCACCGGCGCCGGCGCAGAGGTCGATCACCTGCTCGCCCGGCTTGGCGGCCGAGAACAGCGCTGCAAGCTGCGAGCCCTCGTCCTGCACCTCGATCGCGCCCTTGATGAAGTCCTCCTCGGAATGGATGCCGGGATTGCGGGCGTCGGCGCCGAGCTCGATGCGCAGGCCAAGCGGCGACCACGGCGTCTCCTTCGCGCCGAGATGCGCAAGTCGCGGCAGGATCTTCTCGCGCTTGCCTCTCAGCGTGTTGACGCGCAGGTCGAGCGGCGCGCGGCTCGCCATCGCGGTCGCTTCCGCCGCGCGCTCATCTCCGAACACCTTGGCAAGGTACGGATCGAGCCATTCCGGATAATCGCCCGCAACCGGCGCCGGCGCACCGCTGAGCGAGCGCGAGGTCAGCGCGGCCTCCTCGGTCGCGGTCAGCGGTTCCGGCGCGAAACGACTCCCGTCGAAGAACGCGGCGATCGTCGCCAGATCCATGCCGCGCTCGAGCTTGAGCATGCCGAGCACGCGCGCGCGGGCGCTGTCGTCGTCCATCAGATAGGCCGCGGAGGATTGCCGCCGCAGCACGTCCCAGATCAGGCCGGAGATCGCGGCGCGATCGCCGGATCCGGCATAGCGGTGCGCGGTGCCCCATTCCTTCAGCGCCTTGGCGGCGGGAACACGCTGGGCGTCGATGGTGGCGATCAGGTCGATAGCGGCGGAAAGCCGGGCAGCGGGTGTCATTGGTCTCTTTCGGTTGGGCGCGTCAGATCGCAAGCAGGATCCGGAGCGCGAAATACAGCCACATCGCCAGCAGCACCAGCACACCGGCGAACCAAGCGAGTGAACGCGGCCGCACGTCGTTGGAGGTGACGAAGATGCCGGCATGGACAAAGCGCGTCACCACGAACACCCAGGACATCAGCACGATGAACAGATCGGCATGCCGCAGCGGCAGCGCCAGTGCGATCAGAACGTAGAACAGGACCGGGAGTTCGAACTGGTTGGCGAAGCAGTTGCCGACCTGGGTGGCGCGGACCGGCCAATTCGGCTGGCGCAGCGCGATATCACCGGTCTTGGTTTCGCCGCTCGAAAGCGCCTGGCCGCGCATCGATGCCATTGCGAACAAAAGCGCGAAGGTCAATCCAATCTGGATGAAGACCGGCAGCAAAACCATTTGAATAGACATGAGAATCTCCGTCAGCCGCGGACGCTGCAGCTCCCTCTTAGCGGCCGCGCTCGCCGCTGACAATGAAGGCGTCGCGGGAGTTGCTTGAACCATCATCCGAGCTATCGTGACCAACCCACAGGAATGCGGTGGTTTCAGCCCTCTGGTCCAGCGGGAGTTCGCGATGAACATCACTTCCCCGATCCTGGCCGGCACAATCCGCTCGGCCAAGTTCCCCGGCGATTCCGCGGCCCCGTTGCTCAACCTGACCTGGCCTGTCACCGGTTGGTTCGATGAGTCCCTGGACGGCGGGCTAGGCGTGGTGATGTCGGGCCTCGCCGGTGTCGCGGCTGCGCTGCTGGTCGCAATCGTGCTCTCGTTCTATTTCCGCACCGGCTATCGTTCGACGCGCGACATCGTCAAGCACGGGCTGGCCACCGCGCTGCTGGTCGGGCTGGTGGCCTTCGCGATCTATGACCTGCGGCACACGGCCCTCACCTATCTTGGGCTCACCGCCGCGACGACCACGACGGTCGTGCCACCTCACGCTGGCCTGATCGCGATCGCCGACAGGCGGATCGTGCCGTAAGCCTCTCGCCAGCGTGCGACCGTCCCGGCCCGACAAATCGTCATCGTTCCGACTTCGCTGCGGCCTATGATCGGACCGAAAGGAACGATGCATGGCCCAGTTTCGTCTGACGCAAATCTCCGACACCCACCTCGCCCGCCGCTTCAAGCTCCTCACGGATAACTTCCACCGCGTGAGCGAGCACATTGACGTGACGCGGCCCGATCTCGTCCTCAACAGCGGTGACGTGTCGTTCGACGGACCGACCAGCCGCGACGACCTGGCCTTCGCCAGGGAGATGCATGACGCGCTGCCGGTCGATTGCCGGTATCTGCCGGGCAATCACGATATCGGCGACAACCCGACCGCGGTCGGCCCGACGCCGACGCAATTGCCCACCGAAGAGAGCCGTGCGGCATTCCGGACCGTGCTCGGCGACGACCGCTGGCGGTTCGAGGCTGCCGGCTGGTGCTTCATCGGCCTGAACTCGCTGATTATGAACACCGGCCTCGACAGCGAGGCCGAACAGTTCGATTGGCTCGCTGCGCAGCTCGACAAGATCGGCGGCAAGCCGGTCGCGCTGTTCCTGCACAAGCCGCTCTATCTCGACACGCCCGACGATCCGGAACGCGAGGCGACCGCGATCCGCTTCGTGCCGCAGCCTGCGCGCAGCCGCCTGGTCGAGATGTTCGGCCAGGTCGATTTGCGGCTGGTCGGCAGCGGCCACGTCCACCAGCGCCGCGACTACACCTTCGGGCGTATCAGACAGATCTGGGCCCCCTCGGTCGGCTTCATCATTTCCGACGAGAAGCAGGAGCGGATCGGCATCAAGGAAACAGGGATCGTCGAATACCGCTTCCAGCCTGATCGCTTTGAAGTGCGACACCTGAGGGCCAAGGGCCAGCTCGATGTCGACCTCGACATGCTGTTCGCCAAGCAACCGGCGAACTGAAGGGCCTCAGCTCTGCGGCGCCACCTCCAGATCCCGTTTTAGCTAGCGACCGGTCGCGGCGCCACCGGATGCGTGGTGCCGGTCAAGCAAATGGGGGCCAAAAAGCCCCCAAAGCCCATCGTTATGCGATCTTGAACCTTCTCCCTGCGGAACGGGAGCTGGCAGCCCGCCGCACTCACGCCTTGTCCGGCCCGACCCGAACGAGTTGCTTGCCGAAATTGGCGCCCTTGAGCAGACCCATAAAGGCCTCCGGCGCGCTGTCGAGTCCCTCGGTCACGAACTCCTTGTACTTGACCTTGCCCTCGCGCACCCACTGCGACATGTCGCGGATGAAGTCGCCGTGCATGGCGTTGAAGTCGCTGACGATGAAGCCGCGGAAGGTCAGCCGCTTGGTCAGGATGTTGCGCATCATCGCGCCGGCCCATTTCGGTGCATGAGCCTCTGTATCGTTGTAGTGCGCGATCAGGCCGCAGACCGGGATACGCGCAAATGCATTGAGCAGTGGAAACACCGCATCGAACACCGCGCCGCCGACATTCTCGAAATAGACGTCGATGCCTTTCGGGCAGGCTTCCTTGAGCTTCGCGGCAAGGTTGGGATCGCGATGGTCGAGGCAGTCGTCGAAGCCGAGCTCGTTCTTGACGTAGGCGCACTTGTCCTTGCCGCCGGCGATGCCGATCGCATGCGCGCCCTTGATCTTCGCGATCTGACCGACAGCCGAGCCGACCGCGCCGGATGCAGCCGCGACCACCACGGTCTCGCCCGCCTGCGGCTTGCCGATCTCGAGCAGCCCCGTATAGGCGGTCATGCCGGGCATGCCGAGCACGCCGACTGCGGTCGAGATCGGCGCGATCTTCGGATCGATCTTGGCGAGCCCCTTGCCGTCGGACAGCGCATGCGTCTGCCAGCCCGCGCGCGACAGCACGATGTCACCCTTGGCAAAGCCCGGATTGTTCGACGCCATCACCTCGCTGACGGTGCCGCCCTCCATCACGCCGCCGACCGGCACTGGCGCGGCATAGGACGGACCGTCGGCCATGCGACCACGCATGTAGGGATCGAGCGACAGCCAGATGGTGCGGAGCAGAACCTGCCCGTCACCGGGCGCAGGCGGCGTGAAGTCTTCGATCCGGAAATTGGCGGCCGTGGGCTCGCCGTGGGGACGCGAGGCGAGAATGACGCGCTTGCCTTGGAACATGGGGATTTCCTCCGCTCGTGGTTTCGTGGCGCACACGTAGGCATGCAATCCGCCTCCCCGCAAGGGAGACGGATGTGCTGTTTCACGTAGCGTGTTGTTTGAAATGTTGTTTGAAATGATGGCCGTCATTCGGACGAGTGAGATCCGAAATTGCGCCGCAATCGCCACATGGTAGTCGCCTGATGCCGTCCATAGAACGAGTTGACTATGCGCACGTCAACTCCAGATGACCGTTACGGTTTCGCTCCAATAAGAATGCGAACCTTTGCATCCGCGGCCTGTCCCGCCGGACCATTGTACGCGCCTGAGGGCGGCTCGTTGGCGGGGAATGGTGCCCAGCTTCCCGCCGCAAGACCAACGGAATTGAAGGCATCAACAATTCGCGCGGCAGCTTTCTTATCGTCGTCTAGCGCATCGGTGGAGTGACGAACTAGAATTCCCTTTACGACCGTGCCGTCAGCAAACGGCGTAAAGACATAAGCTTTAAATCCGGCCCTCCCGAGACCATCTCCAATCTGCCCAGCTAGCGCAGCAACGTCTGACGATCCTGTTTCATAGGACACTATGTCAACCCGCAAACCAGCCATCCCGGCAAGTTGGGATGCCAGAACTATTGGGTTGATAGAGCGGGGCGCCAGTTTCAATTCTAATTTTACGCGCTCAGCTCGCTCTGTTTCCGCCTTAAGATTTGCCTCTGCCGCACGGGCATTCGCTGAAGCGACGCCCTCGTTGGCTTTGGCTATTTCGCTGTTCGCCTTTGCAATGTCGGCCTGCGCTATCCCCAGCGCGGCATTTGCTTTGTCAGACTCCGCGACCGCCTTGCGCGTCTCAGCCTCATTGATAGAAATGCGCTCGTCAGAGAATTTCTCTTTTATGCCAGAGAACTTTATCGTTCCATAGGTTCCAGCCGCGACCAATACGGCTCCGGCGAGCAGAACTATATTTGAGATATCAAACCAAAGATTAGCCCCTTCTGGGGAAACGTCGAACATAAGGAATTTCGCCGATTTCTTGTTCGGTTTGTTCTGGCTCGCAGTCATCTTCGATGCCGAAAAGAGGTCGTAACAGCGCACAAGGACTCTAGGTTGAATTTCTACCGATACTATGTGTTCGCGTTCGACAGCCCAGGGACTGCACTCACCTCAATAAGCGGTTTGGCGCCAGGGTGACGATATTCTTCGTTGCTCGCCCAGATTCGCCATTGCAGGAACGGCGTAAAATCCACCGGGTGTTTATCCGTGAATTTGTTAGCTCTGAGATCGAAGCATGATTCTCTCCCCAATGGTTCTCTGAACTCGGCTGAAGCGACAGTCAGACGGCATGGCTATCCACCAATATTGCACCTGCGGACGCTAAATGGCTTCTGTTCCCAGCCCAGCTTTCATCATTGCCGACCCGATCAACGACCCAATTGAGACCGTATGAGAGGCACTTGAGGCCTTTGCTAACTTGTTTGAATGTTGGATATCGACTTCTCTGGTTGGTTTCTAAAAAGCCAACCAACGTTCCCTGGGCATCGCTATCTAGGATAACCGCAAACAGATTGCCAGCGGGTGTCTTGAGTTTCACAAACTCGCCCACGCTTGCCTGATCAAGCGTCTTCGTTGAAATGGTTTGGATCAAAAGCATTTTGCGTCCCCAAATAAGCGGCTACGCAGCCTTAGCGCGTTTGACACCAAGTCCGCAGCTATCCTTTAGGAGGTTATTTCAAATATGCCAGCCTATGATCGTGATGAGGACCGCCACTGCCACTATGATCCCGCACATAATCGAGACGTGCCATTGGTAATGATGGTCGCGCTCAACACTGCGACGGATTTCGCCGCGATCAACTTTCATGACGCTCTCCGTCGCAACGCCTGCCGCATCAGCGTCCGAGTAGTGCAGATCGGTCACCGCGAACGGCTGTCTTCAGTCAAGTCGAGTAAGCCAAGGACCTTTAATGAGTCTCTCACCTCGACCGCGGTCGAAAGTACCGCGAATTGTCGATTGGGGGACAAGGGTCGCCGCCAGTCGAACACGATAAACTGATCCGAATATCGATCGCGGTGGATTCCTCTAAATCCACCGACATTCCACTCAAATCGCGTCATCCAACTCTCGATTTCCGGAATGCGAGGGTGGGTTGTAACAGAGGCGCCCGACGCCCAGTTCTGCAGGCTGATCCGTGCGTTGCACAAGTTTGGAAAGCGGGCCATCCACACGCCCTCCCTTGCGAAGCGTGTGTCGAACGCGCAGCGTTCCAGCAGAAAGCACCGAACCGGAAATCCGTCGCGCCATTCCTCGTGAAACCACGCCCGCAAGCAGTCGTTCGGCCTGCGGAGGTGCTCAAGGAAACGATCCTGGCAAGCCCCCGAGGTTTCCCCGACGTAACGGACCTTGCCGTCTCTGCCCGAAACCAGCCCATAGATTTCAGCGGCCATAGTCTTGCCCTCGGAAGGCGGAGGAATCTCGAGATTCCGGGTTCGGTCCTTCGGACCGCCCCGGAATGACGGTGGCGAGGCTAACCGCCGCCCGGATAGTTCGGGGCTTCGCGGGTGATCGTCACGTCGTGGACGTGGCTTTCACGCAGGCCCGCACCGGTGATGCGGACGAACTCGGCCTTGTCGTGGAAATCCCCGATATTGCGCGCGCCGACATAGCCCATCGCGGCGCGGAGGCCGCCGGCGAGCTGGTGCATGACATTGCCGACCGGTCCCTTGTAGGGCACCTGGCCCTCGATGCCCTCGGGCACGAGCTTCAGCGTGTCCTTGATGTCCTGCTGGAAGTAGCGGTCCGCCGAGCCGCGCGCCATCGCGCCGACCGAGCCCATGCCGCGATAGGCCTTGTAGGAGCGGCCCTGCCACAGGAAGACTTCACCTGGCGTCTCGTCGGTGCCGGCGAGCAGCGAGCCGACCATCACGATGTCGGCACCGGCGGCCAGCGCCTTGGCGAGGTCGCCGGAATATTTGATGCCGCCATCGGCGATGACAGGGATGTCGGACTTCTTCGCCGCGGCCACCGCATCCATGATCGCGGTGAGTTGCGGCACGCCGACGCCGGCGACAATGCGGGTGGTGCAGATCGAGCCCGGGCCGATGCCGACCTTGATGCAATCGGCGCCGGCATCGATCAGCGCCTGCGCGCCGTCCTCGGTCGCGATGTTGCCGGCGACGACCTGCACCGCGTTGGAGAGCCGCTTGATGCGATTGACGGCGTTCAGCACATGGCGGGAATGGCCGTGCGCGGTATCGACCACGACGACGTCGACGCCGGCATCGATCAGCCGCTCGGTGCGCTCGTAGCCGGTCTCGCCGACCGTGGTGGCGGCAGCGACGCGAAGCCGGCCGTGCTCGTCCTTGCAGGCGAGCGGATGCGCCACCGCCTTCTCGATATCCTTCACTGTGATCAGGCCGACGCAGCGATATTGATCGTCGACCACCAACAGCTTCTCGATGCGGTGCTTGTGCAGCATCCGCTTCGCCTCGTCCTGGCTGACGCTTTCGCGCACCGTCACGAGGTTCTCATGCGTCATCAGCTCCGAGACCTTCTGCCGCGGATCGCTGGCAAAGCGCACATCGCGGTTGGTCAGGATGCCGACCAGCTTGCCCGGCGTGTTCTTGGCCCCGCCGGTGACGACCGGAATGCCGGAAATGCCGTGGTCCTTCATCAGCGTCAGGGCGTCGGACAGCGTCGCGTCCGGGCCGATGGTAAGCGGATTGACTACCATGCCGGATTCGAACTTCTTCACCTGCCGCACCTGCGCGGCCTGGCCTTCGGGATCGAAGTTGCGGTGGATGACGCCGAGGCCGCCCGCCTGCGCCATCGCGATCGCCATGCGCGCCTCGGTCACGGTGTCCATCGCGGAAGCGATAATCGGAATGTTGAGCGGAATCGCGCGGGTGACGCGCGAGCGAATGTCGACTTCCGAGGGAAGAACGTCCGACAGACCGGGCTTCAGAAGCACATCGTCGAACGTGAAGGCTTCACGGATAGTCCGAAGTCCCGTGGCCATTGCCAACTCCTTTCAGCGGCATCAGCCGCAACGATCTTACGGATGAACGCCGCCTGCGGCGACGCTGGCTGCGTCACCGTCGAATCGGTGCCCATCGGTGGGGTTGACGCTGGTCGATAGCATGGCGGCATGACGAATCAAAGTGTTTGCCAGCCATGCACAGGCTTTTTACGGGTTACGGGGCCCGATAGCCGGACGGCGGCCCGTGGCGGCGGATCGCCTCGACCACCTCCCGGTGGCGTCGCTCCTCCCGCTTCATATGGACCGCGATCACGGCATGGGCCGAGGGCACCACCAGCAACACGTGGAAAATCAGCCCGAAAATCGCGCAAAACACGATCAGAACCAGGTTGAACAGCGCCGAGAACGGCTGCCCGTTGAGGAGCAGCCCGATCGGCGGCAACAGGGCGGCGAGGACGTAGATCACGGCGTACACCTCAAACGCTGGCGGATGCATACCAGCGTCACGCTGGATTTAGGTGGTTTGGCCGGTTCCGCAATGGCATGGGGGGCAGCAGGGTGATACAGCCCCCTCGCCCGCCTTTTCAGCTCCCCCAACCGTCCGCTTCAATGAACAAAGAACGCCTGATCCCGCTCATCGTGGCCACCGCTCTGTTCATGGAGAACATGGATTCCACTGTTATCGCGACCTCGCTGCCGGCGATCGCCGCGGATATCGGCACCAGTCCCCTGACGCTGAAACTAGCGATCACCTCCTATCTGCTCTCGCTTGCGGTGTTTATCCCGGCCAGCGGCTGGACCGCAGATCGCTTCGGACCGCGCATCGTGTTCGCCGGCGCGGTCGGCGTCTTCATGCTGGGCTCGATCGGTTGTGCGCTGTCGTCTTCGGTGACCAATTTCGTGTTCGCCCGCATTCTGCAGGGCCTCGGCGGAGCGATGATGACGCCGGTCGGGCGTCTCGTGCTGCTGCGCTCGGTCGACAAGAGCGCTCTGGTCAATGCGATGGCCTGGGTAACCGTTCCCGCCCTGATCGGCCCCGTGATCGGGCCGCCGCTCGGCGGCTTCATCACCACCTATTTCTCCTGGCATTGGATCTTCCTGATCAACATCCCGATCGGGTTGCTCGGCATCTTCATGGCGCTGAAATATATCGACCCGATCAAGAGCGTCGATCCGGAGCGCTTCGACCTTTACGGCCTGGTGCTCGCCGGCATCGGCCTTGCCGGCATCGCCTTCGGCCTGTCGGTCGCCGGGCTCAACCTGCTGCCGTGGACGATCGTCGCGGCGCTGGTCGGCATCGGCGTCGTCTCGATCACGCTCTATGTCCTCCACGCGAGGCGCACCGGTTCGCCGGTGCTGGATTTTTCGCTGCTGCGGTTGTCGACGATGCGCGCAGCCATCATCGGCGGCTTCATGTTCCGCGTCGGCATCGGCGCGCTGCCGTTCCTGCTGCCGCTGTTGATGCAGGTCGGCTTCGGCCTGACGCCGTTCCAGTCGGGCCTTGTCACCTTCGCGTCCGCAGTAGGCGCCATGGGCATGAAAACGCTCGCCGCGAGCATCATCCGTGCCTTCGGCTTCCGCAATATGATGACTGTCAACGCGGTCGTCAGTTCGGCCTTCCTTGCCGCTTGCGCCCTGTTCACGATCTCGACGCCGCTGCTGCTGATCTTCATCATCCTGGTGGTCGGCGGCTTCTTCCGTTCGCTGCAATTCACGGCGATCAACACCGTGGCCTATGCCGAGGTCGAGGCCCCCCAGATGAGCCGCGCCACCACCCTCGTCAGCGTCAATCAGCAGCTCGCAGTGTCCGCGGGCGTCGCCATCGGCGCCTTCTCGGTCGAAACGGTGCTTGCGCTGCATCGCCAGACCGAGCTCACCGCCGATGCGTTCGCGCCAGCCTTCGTGGTGGTTTCGTTGATCTCGGCAGCGTCAGCGTGGTTCTTCTGGCAGATGCCGACCGATGCCGGCCACGAGATCTCCGGTCGCAAGGCGATCGAGATTTCCAGCCGCAAGGGCGCCGAACGTGGCGCGGCGGCCGCCGCCGTCAAACACGCAACCGAAGATACCCAGAACGCGCGGGATCAGCGGCTGGGCTAGTCAACCGAAGCGGTTAGCGCGAGGCACGGACATTCAGTGCAGACGTGTCGTCCAGTTGCGTCCAGGCCTTGGGGGCGGCCGGTCATGCCGGTCGTCTGTCTGATCCGGACATTCAACAAGTTCATATTGGGGAACGTGGGTGCTCTCCAGCCACGATTCCAGCGCTGCTCCGCAGACCATGCAGATCGCGTCACCCGTATGCGGCACCAAGAACTTTTCTTCAGTGCGTCTGTACTCAGCGCCGCAATTGCATTGAACAATTGTCGACATTACCGAATTATGCGCCTGACGTCGCCGATTTTCCAGTGCTCAAACAATCGGCCACGGGACGTCGCCCGCGATCCGCCGCCAATTAGCCGGCAGAACGGCAGGCGGAGCCGCAGCTAACCCCGATCGGATTGCCCGCGAAAACCCGTCGCCAGCACGTAGCGCTCGGAGGAATCCTGCCGGCTTGCCGCCGGCTTGACGTGGCGAACGGTGGCGAAGTCGCGCTTGAGCTGTGCCAGCAATTCCGCATCCGCCCCGCTCTGAAACACCTTCGCCAGGAAGGCCCCGCCCGGATTGAGCACTTCGCAGGCGAAATGCGCCGCGGTTTCGACCAGGCCGATGATGCGGAGCTGGTCGGTCTTGCGATGACCGGTGGTGTTGGCGGCCATGTCGGACATCACGACGTCGGCGCGGCCGCCCATCATCACGATCAGCTTTTCCGGGGCGTCGTGATCGAGGAAGTCGAGCTGCGCGAAGGTGACGCCGGGGATTTCGCCCATCTCCAGCAGATCGATCGCGACCACCTTGCCCTTGCCATCGGCAGAGCCAGTACGCTTGGCCGCGATCTGGCTCCAGCCGCCAGGCGCGGCACCGAGATCGACCACCGTCATGCCCGGCTTGAGCAGGCGATACTTGTCGTCGATCTCGAGCAGCTTGAAGGCCGCGCGCGAGCGGTAGCCCATCGCCTTGGCTTTGGCGACATAGGGATCGTTGAGCTGGCGCTCCAGCCAGAGTTTCGACGACAGCTTGCGCTTGCCGCCGCTCTTGACCGTGACGTGCAGCCGCCCGGTGGTATCTTTCGCCATTGTGCTTCTTGCGTCTCGGTGTGTGGTTCTCCCTCGCCCCGCTCTTGCGGGGAGAGGGTTGGGGTGAGGGGCTGCTTCCGCTCACGAGATGCGTGGAAACGGCCCCTCACCCGGATTGCACCGGACGATGCTTCGCATCGCCGAGAGCAATCCGACCTCTCCCCGCAAGAGCGGGGCGAGGTGATTCAGCGTCTAGCATGCCCGCAGGGCGCCGTCCTCGCGCATCATCTCCACCAGCATGCCCTCGCGAAGGCCGCGGTCGGCGACCCGCAGCCGCGGCATCGGGAACGCGTTGCGGATCGCGTCGAGGATGGCGCAGCCGGCGAGCACCAGGTCGGCGCGCTCGATGCTGATGCAGTTGTTGCTGACACGGTCCTCGTAGCTCATGCCGAGCAGCTTCTGGATCGTCGCTGACACGTCGGCATCGTTCATCCAGATGCCGTCGATGCGGCGGCGGTCATAACGCGGCAGATTGAGGAACACGCCGGCGAGCGTGGTCACGGTGCCGGAGGTGCCGAGCATGTGCATGTCGCGCAGGTCCCTGCCGTGCTCGGCCGCGAACGGCGCGACGTGCTGCGCGACCTCGTCCACCATGCGCGCATACAGCTCCTTCGTGACGTTCCTGCCGCCGAAATGTTCGGCCAGCGTGACGACGCCGAGCGGGATCGACATCCACGCCTTGATGCGCGGCGGCGCGTCAGGCGCATGCGGATCGCGCTCGATCCGCACCAGTTCGGTCGAGCCGCCGCCGATGTCGAACAGGATGGCGCCCCGCCCTTTTGGATCGAGCAGCGGGGAACAGCCGATCACCGCCAGCGTCGCCTCGGTCTCGCGGTCGATCACCTCGAGCTTGATGCCTGTCTCGGCGGCGACGCGGGCGCGAAAGCTCTCGGCATTGCCAGCGGCACGACAGGCTTCGGTCGCGATCAGCCGCAACCGCCGGGCCTTGCGATGGCGGATCTTGTCGCTGCAAATGCTCAGCGCCGCGATGGCGCGCTCGATCGCGGCCTCGCTGATGGAACCGGTCGCGGCGATCCCCTCGCCGAGCCGGATGATCCGCGAAAAGGAATCGACCACGCGGAACCCGTCGCCCGACGGACAGGCGATCAAGAGCCGGCAATTGTTGGTGCCAAGGTCGAGCGCGGCGTAGACGCCGGTGTCCGCGCCTACCACGGCTAAGCCTGACAGGACTTCGCGGGCCGGAGGACCGTCGCAAAGCCGCACATCGCTAGTCATCAAAACTGTCTTTCCGTCGGACCCGCGGTCAGCGGTCCACCGAAGAATTGTCCATTCACGGAAACTTTAGCAGCGCCAAGGACCTGTGCAATATCCGTTCACATTGGGACCATGCCCAATCGGGCGTTGTCGTTAAGGAGGGTGTGCGTTATCTGGTCGGCGCCCGCCAAAACGGCGCAAATCCGGGCATTTCAGGTCATTTCCGATGCAAGATCACACGCCTTCCGCCTCTATCGAGAACGCTATCGCACTGCAAAAATATGGTGTCGGCCAGCCTGTGCGCCGCAAGGAGGACGACACCCTGGTACGCGGTAAGGGCCGATACACCGACGATTTCTCGCTCGCCAACCAGGCCTATTGCTGGATGGTTCGTTCGTCCCATGCCCACGGCATCATCAAGAGCATCGACACTGCGGCCGCCAAGGCGATGCCCGGCGTGCTCGGGGTCTGGACGGGCGCCGATCTTGCGGCTGCCGGCTACAATCCCTTCACCTGCGGGCTACCACTGAAAAACCGCGACGGCTCGCCGCTGCTGCAGACCAACCGCCCGGCGCTGCCGACCGACAAGGTGCGCTTCGTCGGCGACCCCGTGGCTTTCGTGGTCGCGGAAACCGCGGCGCAGGCGCGCGATGCGGCCGAAGCCGTCGTAACGGAGATTGAGCCGCTGCCGGCCGTCACCGACGCGGCCGAGGCCGTCAAGCCCAGCGCACCGCAGCTCTATGACCACATCCCGAACAACGTCGCGCTCGATTACCACTATGGCGACAGCGCCAAGATCGAGGCGGCGTTCGCCGGCGCCGCGCACGTCACCAAGCTCGACATCGTCAACACCCGCGTCGCCGTGGTGTCGATGGAGCCACGGGTGGCGCTGGCCGATTATGACAAGAAGACCGAGCGCTTCACGCTGCAGGTGCCGACCCAGGGCGTCTCCGGCAACAAGGCGATCCTCGCGCGCCTGCTCAACGTGCCGCCGGAGAAGGTCCGCATCCTCACCGCCAATGTCGGCGGCTCCTTCGGCATGAAGAACCTCAACTATCCCGAATACACCTGCATCGCGCATGCCGCGCGGGAGCTCGGCCGCCCGGTGAAATGGCTGGACGAGCGCTCGACGAGCTTCCTCTCCGACAGCCAGGGCCGCGCGCAAAAGATCCATGCAGAGCTTGCGCTCGATGCGGACGGAAAGTTCCTCGCGGTACGGCTCTCGGGCTACGGCAATCTCGGCGCCTACATCACCGGCGTCGCGCCGGGCCCGCTGTCGCTCAATACCGGCAAGAACCTCGCCAGCGTCTACCGCACGCCGCTGCTTGGCGTCGACATCAAGACGGTCGTGACCAACACCACGCTGATGGGCGCCTATCGCGGCGCCGGACGGCCAGAGGCCAACTACTACATGGAGCGGCTGATCGATGCCGCCGCCGACGAGATGGGCATCAGCCGTCTCACCTTGCGCAAGCGCAACTTCATCAAGCCGTCACAACTGCCCTTCCCGGCGGCGAGCGGCGTCACCTACGACAGCGGCGATTTCGCCGGCGTGTTCCAGAAGGCGCTGGAGATCTCCGACTACGAGAACTTCGCCAAGCGCAAGAAGGAGAGCAAGAAAGCCGGCAAACTGCGCGGCATCGCCGTCGGCTCCTATCTCGAGGTTACCGCGCCGCCGAGTGGCGAGCTCGGCAAGATCACCTTCGAGCCGGACGGATCGGTGAAGCTCACCACCGGCACGCTCGATTACGGCCAGGGCCATGCCACACCGTTCGCGCAGGTGCTGTCCGACCAGCTCGGCATCCCCTTCGAGAAGATCACGCTCGATCAGAATGATAGCGACCGCGTCCGCTTCGGCAACGGCACCGGCGGCTCGCGCTCGATCACCGCGACCGGACAGGCGATCGTCGAGGCCTCCGCACTGGTCGTCGAGAAGGGCAAGAAGGCCGCCGCCCATGTCCTCGAAGCGTCCGAGGCCGACATCGAGTTCGGGCATGGCCGCTTCACCATCGCCGGCACCGACCGTTCGATCGGGATCATGGAGCTTGCCGAGCGCATGCGCGACAGCAAGATGCCGGAGGGCACCCCCGAGACGCTTGACGTGGATCACGCCACCAAGGAGACGGCATCGACCTTCCCGAACGGCTGCCACGTCGCCGAGGTCGAAATCGATCCGGACACCGGCGTGACGCAGATCGTCCGCTACTTCGCGGTCAACGATTTCGGCACCGTGGTCAATCCGATGATCGTCGCCGGTCAGTTGCACGGGGGCGTCGCGCAGGGCATCGGCCAGGCGATGATGGAGGAAGTGAACTACGATGGTTCGGGCCAGCCGATCACCGGCTCGTTCATGGACTACGCCTTGCCGCGCGCCGGCGACGTCCCGCCGATGCAGATCGACAATCACCCCTCGCCTGCGAAGTCGAACCCACTCGGCACCAAGGGCTGCGGCGAAGCCGGCTGCGCCGGCAGCCTCGTCTGCGTCGTCAACGCCGTGGTGGACGCGCTGTCGGACTACGGCATCAAGCACATCAACATGCCGCTGACGCCGGAACGGGTCTGGCGTGCGATCCAGGACGCCAAGGCCAAGGCGGCGTAAGGAAAGCCGCCCGCCCCCACAAGCAAGATGTCGTCACCCGCGCATGCGGGTGACCCAGTACTCCAGAGACGTTAGCGACGGGGCCGAGGCGCCGCAGCGTACTGGATCCCCCGCATGCGCGGGGGACGACGGCTGTGGATGCGGATGGATTGCCGGGTCAAGCCGGTCAAGGCTGGCAATGACAGTTTGGAAGTTGCCGCTGCCACAACCGTTGTTGTCGTCACCCGCGCATGCGGGTGATCCATCATGCCTTCTCGACCGCGCCGCCGCTGTCCACCCACCCCTTGAAGCCGCCGAGGTTGCGTACGTCCTTGTAGCCCATGTCTTGCAGGGTCTTACCCGCAAGCGCGGAGCGCCCGCCGGAGGCGCAGTAGACGATCACGGTTTTCTCGCGGTCGAACGCATTGTCATAATAGGGACTGGCAGGATCGGCCTTGAATTCAATCATTCCGCGCGCGACGTGTTTGGCTCCCTGAACCTTGCCTGAGGCCTGCAGCTCAAGTCCGTCGCGCACGTCCACCACCAGAGCCTTGCCGCTCTCGATCAGGACTTTTGCGTCCTGCGGGCTGATCCCAGGCACCGAACTGTTCGCGGCAGCGAGCATGTCCTTGACTGAACTCGACATCGCATTCTCCTTTGTTTTGCCGTCAGGGAGAGGATCGTAACGGACTTTATGGCGAAGCGCGGTCGTCGCGCCGGGGAAAGACATTTTGCCGCGAGTTGGCCGCAGGCGAGCGGCTTTCTTTGAACTGAAAGCAAAGCCGCGAGACTAAGCGGGCTGGCTCATGCGCCTACACCACGCCCTACGCCGCCGCCTGCTCGCGTGGCTGGGTGATCGCGATGTGCCAGCAATGCGCCAGCGGCGTTGTGCCGTTGGCGAGCACCAGGGCGTCGAGCTCGACGAAGCGGTGCCCTTTCTTGTCGTAATTGCCGACGACCTTGGCCCGCGCCGTCAGCTCGTCGCCGATCTTGCCCGCCGACAGAAGCTGCATGCGGGTGCCGACATGGATCCAGGGGCCGAGGATCGCGTTGTCGACCAGCACCTTGTTCATCACCCGCGGCAGCAGGCCGGGATGGCCGAGACCTTCGCGCAGGTAGATCGGATCGGTCTCCCTGATATCAGTGAGATATTCCTTCGCGGCATCGCCGGACCAATCGCGCGGGATGGTGCCGAGCCATTTGCCAAGCTCATAGGACGACGCGCTGACCGGCTTGCGCTCGGCCACCGCCGCAACCTCCTTGTAGTCGTCGATCGCGACCTTCGGCGCCGAGGCCGGTAGCGACGCAGTGCCGGTGGCGCAGAGCTCACCGCGGCTGTGCAGCTCGATCGACAACCCATTGCCGGTCTCCTGGCCGGTCAATTCCGCGATCTCGCCGTCATAGACCGGCTTCACGAAGCGCGCTTCGATCAGGCCACGCTCGAGGAAATCGCGGCCCCATTTCTCGACCGGCAGATGCATCATGTAGGCCATGACGTCGACGCCGGGCACCAGGCCGCCGGAGAAGCCGAACTTCCGCGCCACCGTATCGTCGTGGATCTTGTTCTCGGACAGTTTCGAGGTGTTGTAGGCCGAGACACGGTAGGTTTGCGGAGCCGCCATGGGGTTTCCCCTTATTTCGGTTGCTTTTCTGGCGATGATCGTAGTTGAACCGAACAGTGTGGCAAGCCTCTCGTTTTGCTCGCAATTTTCCGCCCGATGGAGTACACGCGGAGCCCGCGCGCGCCGCCACCCCCTGGATCGATGACTGAAACTCCTGCCCCCACCCGAATCTATGTCGATGCCGACGCCTGCCCGGTGAAGGACGAGATCTACCGCGTCGCGATCCGTCTCGGCGTGCCGGTCAGCGTGGTTGCAGGCGGCTTCATCCGCGTGCCCCAGGATCCGCTGATCGAGCGCGTCGCTGCCGGTTCCGCGATGGATGCCGCCGACGACTGGATCGCGGAACGCGCGCGTGAGGGCGACGTCGTGATCACGGCGGACATTCCGCTGGCGAGCCGCTGCGTCAAGGCCGGCGCCGAAGTAATCGCGCCGAACGGCAAGCCGTTCACGGAACAATCGATCGGCATGACGCTTGCCATGCGCAACCTGATGACCGATCTGCGGTCGTCGGGTGAAGTCACCGGCGGGCCGAAATCGTTCTCACCGCGCGACCGCTCGACATTCCTCTCGACGCTCGACCAGACCATCCGCCGCATCCAGCGCCGCCGCGCGGAGCAGGCGACGACGAGCCAGGGCTGACGCAATGGCACCACCGCTCATTCAGCTCAAGGACATCAGCCTCACCTTCGGCGGCACGCCGCTCTTGACCGGCGTCGAGCTGTCGGTTTCAGCCGGCGAGCGCGTCTGCCTGATCGGACGCAATGGCTCCGGCAAATCGACGCTGCTGCGGATCGCGGCCGGCCTGGTCGAGCCCGACTCCGGCAGCCGCTTCGTGCAGCCCGGCTCCACCATCCGCTATTTGCCGCAGGAGCCGGATTTCGCCGGACATGCGACCACGCTGTCCTATGTCGAGGCCGGGCTCGGCCCGGGCGATGACCACTACCAGGCGCGCTATCTGCTCGAACAGCTCGGCCTCAGCGGCGAGGAAGATCCCGCGCATGTCTCCGGCGGCGAAGCGCGGCGCACGGCGCTGGCGCGGGTGCTGGCGCCCTCGCCGGACATCCTGCTGCTCGACGAGCCGACCAACCATCTCGACCTGCCGACCATCGAATGGCTTGAGGGCGAACTGGAGAGCCGGCGCTGCGCGCTCGTGCTGATCAGCCACGACCGCCGCTTTCTCACCAACCTGTCGCGCACCACCGCCTGGCTCGACCGCGGCCAGATCAGGCAGATCGACCGCGGCTTCGGCGCGTTCGAGGCGTGGCGTGACGAGGTGCTGGCGGAAGAAGAGCGCGAGCAGCACAAGCTCGACCGCAAGATCGTCAACGAAGAACACTGGCTGCGCTACGGCGTCTCCGGGCGTCGCAAGCGCAACGTCAAGCGGCTTGGCAATCTGCACGCGCTGCGCGATCAGCGGAAGAACTATCGCGGCGCCACCGGCAACGCCACGCTGGCTGCTGCCGAGGCCGAAAAATCCGGCCGCCTCGTGATCGAGGCGAAGAGCATCTCCAAGGCCTATGGCGAGCGCACCATCGTCGACGGCTTCTCGACCAGAATTCAGCGCGGCGACCGCGTCGGCATCGTCGGCCCCAATGGCGCCGGCAAGACCACGCTGGTGCATCTCCTGATCGGCAACGATCCGCCCGATAGCGGCTCGGTGCGGCTTGGTGCCAATATCGAGATGGCAACGCTCGATCAGCACCGCGAAAGCCTCGATCCAAAGCTCACGCTGGCCGAAGCTTTGACCGGCGGCCGCGGCGACCATGTGATGGTCGGCGATAAGCCGAAGCACGTGATCGGCTACATGAAGGACTTTCTGTTCGCGCAGGAGCAGCGCGGCACGCCGCTCGAAGCGCTGTCGGGCGGTGAGCGCGGCCGGCTGATGCTGGCGCGCGCGCTGGCGAAGCCGTCCAATCTTCTGGTGCTGGACGAGCCGACCAACGATCTCGATCTCGAAACCCTCGACGTGCTCGAAGAGATGCTCGGCGACTACGAGGGCACCGTGATCCTGATCAGCCACGACCGCGACTTCCTCGATCGCGTCGTGACCTCGGTGATCGTGCCTGAAGGCCAGGGCCGCTGGATCGAATATGCCGGCGGCTATACCGACATGCTGGCGCAGCGCGGCGCCGACGTGAAGCGCGAGGCGGTGAAGGCGCAAAGCCCGGTCGAGGAGAAAAAGGAAGCGAAAGCCGCGGCGCCCGAGGCGGGCCCCAGGCGCCGGCTGAGCTTCAACGAGAAGCACGCGCTGGAAACGCTGCCGAAGACGATCGACAAGCTGCACGCCGAGATCGCCAGGCAGCAGAAGCTGCTCGACGACCCTGACCTCTACACCAAGGATCGCAACAAGTTCGATGCCGCATCTGCAGCGATCGCCAAGGCGCAGGAAGAGCTCGCCGCCGCCGAGGACCGCTGGCTCGAACTCGAAGTGCTGCGCGAAGAGATCGAACAGGCGTGAAGCGTAGGATGGGTAGAGCGAAGCGAAACCCATCATGACACGCCGATGCAATTGATGGGTTCGCTGCGCTCTACCCATCCTACGAGGCCGGAGAAGAGAAAAACATGACCACGCCCCTCGCCGCCAAGATCGCCCGCGAATACGGCACGCCCTGCGCCGCGATCGACATGGATCGGGTCGAGCGCAACATCGCCCGCATCCAGGCGGCCTGCGATGCCGCCGGCGTCGCCAACAGGCCGCATATCAAGACGCACAAGAATCCGACGTTGGCGCAGCTACAGGTCAAGGCCGGTGCGAAGGGCATCACCTGCCAGAAGCTCGGCGAGGCCGAGATCATGGCGGATGCCGGGATCGACAACATCCTGATCAGCTACAATCTGCTGGGCGACGAGAAGATGGCGCGGCTCGGCGCGCTGCAGGGTAAGGCGAACGTCACCGTCGCGGCCGACAATTCCGTCGTGGTCGGCGACCTGCCGAAGGCGGCCGCGGCGTCCGGCCGTCCGCTCTCCGTCGTCGTGGAATGCGACACCGGCCGCAAGCGCGCCGGCGTCGAGACGCCAGCGGAGGCGATCGCGCTGGCGCGGGAGATCGCAGGCTCAAAGGGGCTGAGCTTCGCGGGCTTCATGCTGTATCCGACCGAGACCGGCTGGGCTGACGCGCAGAAATTCTACGACGAGGCGCTGGCCGGCGTCCGCGCGCATGGGCTCGATGCTCCGATCGTCTCGACCGGCGGCACGCCGAACCTGAAGAATCTCGGCAAGCTGAAGGGTGGCACCGAGCACCGCTTCGGCACCTACATCTACAACGACCGCATGCAGGTCGCCGCAGGCGTCGCCACCTGGGACGATTGCGCGCTGCACATTTACTCCACCGTCGTCAGCCGCGCCGGTCCGGAGCGCGGCATCCTCGATGCCGGCTCGAAGACGCTGACCACGGATACCGGCGGCCTCGAGGGTCACGGCCTGATCCTCGAGCATCCCGAAGCCAAGATCGCGCGCTTTGCCGAGGAGCACGGCTTCCTCGATCTGTCCCGCAGCAACACCCGGCCCGGTGTCGGCGATGTCGTGCGGATCGTACCCAATCACGTCTGCGTCGTGGTCAACATGATGGACGAGGTCGTGATGGTGCGCGGCGATGAGATCATCGGCACGCTGCCAGTCGCGGCAAGGGGGAAGTTGCGGTAGCCTCCTGTCCACCTCTCCCGCTTGCGGGGGAGGTCGTATCGCATCGCCAGATGCGATACGGGTGGGGGCTCTCTCGACAATATGATTCGGGGTAATACCCCCACCCCAGCCCTCCCCCGCAAGCGGGAGAGGGAGCGCAGTGCCGTCGCGGTGCTATCCCGCCTAAGATCGACCTAGGCCCGCACCAGCGCCTGCAACTCCCGATTCAGCGCCTCGCGAAACACCTCGATCGGCCGCGCCAATCGGCCGGCCGGCGGGCGGTGCACGATCCAGGCGCGGACCGCGGGGTTGAAATCCTCGATCCTGACGATCTTGAGCCGGTTGCGGATCGGGCTGCGCTTCAGCGCCACCGGGGTCACGAGCCCGATGCCGAGCCCGCGTGCCACCAGCGACAGGCGCAGCTCGCTGTCCAGTGCCTCGACCGCGACGGTGAACGGCAGATGCGCCGCGTCGAAGTGGCGCTTCAGCGTCTGGCGAAAGCCGCACCCATCCTGGTTGATCACCCAGCCCATGCGGGACAGCCATTCGAGGCCGACCGACTTCGGCGTCTTCATGTCGCGCGCGACGACGAACACCACCGGCTGCGCGCCGAGATCGTCGGCAAGGAGCTCCGCCGGCGGCGCGGTGCCGTCAGGCAGGCAGATCGCCGCCGCGTCGAGCTCGTTGCGCGACACAGCCTCCAGGTGATGCGGCGACCAGCCGGAGACGACGCGCACCGCGAGCGCGGGAAATTCCGCGCGCACGGCATCGAGCGGCCCGGTGAGCCCCGCCTCCGACAGGAACGGCGTCAAGCCGAGCCTGAACTCGCCGCGCACCACGCCATCATTTGCGACCCCGGACTTGAGATCGTCGAGCATCCGCAGCAGGCGTCGGCCCTGCTCGTAGGCCTCGTATCCGGCCGGCGTCGGCTTCAGCGGCTTCGACAGCCGGTCCAAAAGCTGCGCACCGAGCATCTCCTCGAGATTCTGGATCCGTCGCGTCACGCCGGGCTGGGTCAGGTTCAGCCGCGCCGACGCCGCGACGATCGATCCGGTCTCCACCACCGCGACGAAGGCGACAAGGTCATGCGTATTCATAACAAACTCGCATATTCTTCATTATCTTATTTGAATTGTAGCATATTAGGCCGACCCTCTAAAGGGGGCTTCGCAACTCCATCCGCGAGGTCCCATGACCATCTCCGACGTCACCAAGCTCTCTCCGGCGCGCCCCGTCTCGGTGCGTCCCCTGATCTGGATCGGCGCCATCACGACCGGCACCGTCGTCACCAATCTGTTCGCGCCGCAAATCCTGATCGGACTGATGGGCCGTTCGCTCGGGATGACCGCATTCCAGGCCGGCCTGATCTCGACGCTGACGCTGCTCGGTTATGCCCTCGGCCTGTTGCTGCTGGTGCCGCTGGTCGATCTGGTCGAGAACAAGCGGCTGATCCTGCGCACGCTGGCTTGTGCGATCGTGGCGGCGCTGGGCACCGCGCTCGCGCCCACGCCCGACTTTCTGCTTGCCGCAACCTTCATCCTCGGCGCGTCCTGCGCTGCGATCCAGATGGTGGTGCCGCTGGTCGCCTCCATGGTGGCGCCGGAGCGTCGTGGTCAGGCGATCGGCGACGTCATGAGCGGATTGATGATCGGCATCCTGCTGTCGCGCCCCGCGGCGAGCCTGATCGCGGACGCCTGGAACTGGCGCGGCTACTACATCACCTCGGCCGTCCTAATGGTTGTGCTTACCGCGGCGCTGGCCCGCTGCC
Source organism: Bradyrhizobium sp. ORS 86 (assembly GCF_045571475.1). NCBI lineage: Bacteria > Pseudomonadati > Pseudomonadota > Alphaproteobacteria > Hyphomicrobiales > Nitrobacteraceae > Bradyrhizobium > Bradyrhizobium sp. ORS 86. Next base: position 4,614,826 of record NZ_CP120699.1, read on the forward strand.
TGCCGACGCTCAAACCAGTCGCTGCCACGAGCTACGGTACATTGCTGCGCTCGTTTCCGAGGCTGCTGCGCGAGGAGCCGGTGCTGCGCGTGCGTGCCTGGACAGCGGCGCTGGTGATGGCATCGTTCACCGCGTTCTGGGCCGCGGTCGCATTGCGCCTGCCGGATGCGCCGTTCAATCTCGACGCCAGGGGGATCGCGTTGTTCGCGCTGATCGGCGTGGCCGGAGCCGCGGCGACCTCGGTCGCCGGCCGCTGGGGCGATAGAGGCTTTGCGCGGCCGCTCTTGATCGGCTCGCATCTGCTCATCATCATCGCGGTTGCGCTGTGCATCTGGGCCGCCATGCTCGAATCCCGGATCGCGGCACTGCTGGTGATGAGCATCGGCGCGATCCTGCTCGATCTCGGCATCACCACGGATCAGACGCTCGGCCGCCGCGCGGTCAACCTGCTGCGGCCCGAGGCGCGCGGGCGCATCAATGGGCTGTTCGTGGCGCTGTTCTTCATCGGCGGCGCGGTCGGAGCTGCGGCCGCCTCCGCCGCCTGGAGCTTTGGCGGCTGGACGATGGTGTGCCTGGTAGCCGGCGCCTTCGGCGTGCTCGGCGTCATCACCGATCTCGTAACAAAGACCGGCTCGTCATGAGATGTCGTAGGATGGATAGAGCGCAGCGAAACCTATCAAATCTCATCGGTGCGGGAGCTTGATGGGATTCGCTGCGCTCTACCTATCCTACCGTTTGAGCCATCTGAGCGCACCATTCCCTGCGGCGACACCGGTCGCGAACGCCGCCTGCAACAAATAGCCGCCGGTCGGAGCTTCCCAGTCGAGCATCTCGCCGGCGGCGAAGGTGCCGGGCAGCCGACGCAGCATGAAATGCTCGTCAAGCTCGTCGAACCTGATCCCGCCCGCGCTCGAGATTGCACGCGCGATCGGCGCCACGCCGGTGATCCGGATCGGCACCCTATTGATCATTGCGGCGAGATCGGCCGCCGGCAGCGACGCGAGCGGTCGGCCGGCAACGGCTGCCGCCTCCTGCAACAACCCGATGCCGACAGGCGAGAGCTGCGCGGCCTTGCGCAGGAAGTTGGAGAAGGATTGCTTGCCCTTCGGCGCCGACAGCCGCGCGGTCAATTCGCCCGTCGTAACATCAGGGCGCAGCGCCGCGTGAAGTGTTGCAGCTCCCTTCGCCAGCACCGCCTCGCGCAGTTCAGCCGACAATGCGTAGATCGCACCGCCTTCGATGCCCGCACCGGTGACGATTGCCTCGCCGCGCACGGTGTGCGCGCCGATCGTCAATGCGACGCCCTTCAGCGGCTGGCCCTCGAAGCGATCGCGGAAGACATTGGACCAGGCGACGGTGAAGCCTGAGTTGGCCGCTTTCATCGGCGCCACGGCAAAGCCCCTCGCGGCCAAGATCTCCGTCCATGCGCCGTCGGATCCAAGCCGCGGCCAGCTCGCGCCGCCGAGCGCGAGCACCGTTGCGTTGGGCTTGATCACGCGCGGACCATCGGGCGTCGCGAACTCCAGTCCGCCCGCCTCCCATCCGACCCAGCGATGCCGGAACGCAAACCGGACACCAGCAGCATCGAGCCGCAGCAGCCAGGCGCGCAGCAGTGGCGATGCCTTGAACGCCTTGGGGAAGACGCGGCCACTGGTGCCGACGAAGGTCGACTGTCCCAGCGCCTCGCACCACGTGCGCAGGGCGTCAGGCGGAAACGCCTCGACCGCAGCTTTCAGGTGCGGCATCGCCTCGCGATAGCGTGCGAGGAAATCCGGCAGCGGTTCAGAGTGGGTGAGATTGAGCCCGCCGCGGCCAGCGATCAGGAATTTGCGGCCAGCCGATGGCATCGCGTCATAGACGGTGACATCGGCACCATCAGCCGCAAGCACCTCCGCCGCCATTAGGCCGGCGGGGCCGGCTCCGATGACGGCGGCGTGCTTGGCGGATGACGATGACATGCTGCGAGAATAGAGCGAATCCGCGTCACACAAAATCGGTCGTCATGCCCGGGCTTGACCCGGGCATCCACGTGCCAACACCACAACGCACTGCAAGACGTGGATGGCCGGGTCAAGCCTGGCCATGACGAGTGCGTGCGTTGAAAGGACAGTGCGTCCCTTACAGCTTGATCCCCGCGCGCGCGGCGGCCTGGGCGACATATTTCTGCGTCTGCTCGAACGCGCCCTGCAGCGCCTTCGCGGTCGACATGTCGCCGATCTCATTGAAATGCGCGGCGACCGCGTCAGGCGTCCACTCGGACTGTGGCAGGTTGACGCCTTCGGTCTCCAGCACTTTGATGACGGCGAACGAGCCGGCGCCGGCGCCCATGATGGTGCGGGTCGGCGCGTCTTCGCTGAGCAGAAACTCGACCGCCGGCGTGATCGCTTCCGGCTTCATCAGCGCCAGCGCCTGCGGCGGCAGCAGTTCCTCGGTCATGCGGGTGGCCGCGGTCGGCGAGATCGTGTTGACCTTGATATTGTTCTTGCGGCCCTCCTCGGCGAGCACGTTCATCAGGCCGACCATGCCGGCCTTGGCGGCGCCGTAATTGGCCTGGCCGAAATTGCCGAACAGGCCCGACGACGAAGTCGTCAGCACGATGCGGCCGTAGTTGCGCTCGCGCATGCCGGCCCACACCGCCTTGCAACAGTAGAACGTGCCGGTGAGATGCACGCCGAGCACCTTGTCCCAGTCGGCGACCTCGAGCTTGGCGAACGACTTGTCGCGCAGGATCCCGGCATTGGCGCACAATAGGTCGACGCTGCCCCACTCCTTGGTGGCGCGCTCGACCATCGCGGTGACCTGCTCGAAATTCGAGACGTCGGCGCCGTCGGCCATTGCAGTGCCGCCCGCCTTGCGGATTTCCTCGACCACGGTCTCGGCCGGCGACAGCGAGCCGCCGGTGCCGTCGCGTGCGCCGCCGAAATCGTTGACCACGACCTTGGCGCCGCGGCTCGCGAGCCCCAGCGCATGTGCCCGTCCGAGGCCGTTGCCCGCGCCGGTGACGATAGCGACGCGTCCGTCAAACCTGATTGCCATGCCGTCGATTCCTGTACTTCTTCCCTTCTCCCCTTGTGGGAGAAGGTGGCGCGCAGCGCCGGATGAGGGGTTCTCTCCACAGATGAGCTCGCGGAGAGAGACCCCTCACCCGGCTTCATCTCGCTCCGCTCGATTGCGCCACCCTCTCCCGCAAGGGGAGAGGGTGTAGCTCGAACGGCCTGAAGAGGCTGGAGACGTTTTGAGCAGCGATGGATGGCCGGGTCAAGCCCGACCCTGACCGCCACGGGCGCGCTATACCGAAGGGGTCATCGATCCGCAGGGCTTCAAGGTTTTGAGCAGGTGCCCGTTCCAGCACTCGTGGTGCTCTTGGGCGAAGCTAATGAGACCAATCACAATCAAAGCGACCACGACAAGTCCGGCGACGATGTTCTGCACCATGGCTGCCACTCCCGGGACCGCACCGCCTACGGAGGGATGATGAACACCAGGGATCGTCGCCGTCAATGCGCTACGTGGACCAAGCGAGCAATGCACCACCTATGACGGCAGGTTGATCCGGGCTCGCTCCACCTCTCCCGCTTGCAGACCCGCAGGCGGGAGCGCAGTCTCTTCGCGACTGCTATTCACTCGATCTCATGACGCCTTAGTTGAAATAGATCAGGCCGAGCCAGTCGGCGACCAAGGCGGGCTTTTCCTCACCCTCGATCTCGACCGTGACGTTGGTGCGCGACAGCAATTCCTTCGGCTTGCGCAGCGTGGCCTCCGCCAGGACGAAGCGGCCACGGACCCGCTTGCCGGCGCGCACCGGCGAGATGAAGCGCAGCTTGTCGAACCCGTAGTTGACGCCCATCGCGGTGCCGTCGACGACAGGCATGACCTCGTAGGACATGATTGACATCAGCGACATCGTGAGGAAGCCGTGCGCGATCGTGGTGCCGAAGGCAGTTTCCTTGCTGGCGCGCTCGGGATCGACATGGATGAACTGGTGATCTTCGATCACGTCGGCATAGGTGTTGATGCGGCCCTGATCGATCAGATGCCATGAGGACACACCGATCTCCTTGCCGACCATGCCCTGGTAGGTTTCCAGGGACACCGGCGGTTTCTTCCAGACTTCATTCATCGATTAGCTCTCCGAACCCGACCGCACTTTCTGCAGCTCCGGGAATTCTTCCTCACGGAACTCGACTCCGCGCAACGCATCGCTGCGATTATCGTCATGTTCGAGCCGGCGCAACTGCACCCGGCGGATTTTTCCGGAGATCGTCTTCGGCAGTTCGGTGACCAGTTCGAGCTTGCGGATGCGCTTGAATGGCGCAAGGCGGCTGTGCAGATGCTTGAAGATCGAGAGTGCCGTCTCCGGCGTGCGCTCGACGCCGGAGACCAGCAGCACATAAGCCTTCGGGATCGCAAGCCGGATCGGATCCGGACTCGGCACCACGGCGGCCTCGGCCACCGCATCGTGCTCGAGCAGCACGCTCTCGAGCTCGAACGGCGAGATCCGGTAGTCGGAGGACTTGAACACGTCGTCGGTGCGGCCCACGAAGGTGAGATAGCCTTCGTCATCGGTGAACACGACGTCCCCGCTGCGATAGATGTCGCCGTCGGCGCCGCCGAGCTTGCCATCATCGCCCTGGTAGCCTTGCATCAGCCCAGCCGGCCGGTTGGCGCCGAGCAGCAGCGTCACCTCGCCTTCCCTGGCCGGCTGGCCGTCATTGTCTGACACCTGGACGCGATAGCCCGGCAGCGGACGGCCCATCGAGCCGACCTTCACCTTTTGTCCCGGCGGGTTGCCGGCGAGCGCCGTGGTTTCGGTCTGGCCGTAGCCGTCACGGATGGTGAGACCCCAGGCCGATTTGACCTGGTCGATGATCTCGGGATTGAGCGGCTCGCCGGCACCACAGACCTCGCGCAGCGAGACCTTGTAGCTCGCAAGCTGCTCCTGGATGAACATCCGCCACACCGTCGGTGGCGCGCACAGCGTGGTGACGCCGCAGCGGCCGATGATCGAGAGCAGTCCTTTCGCCTCGAAGCGTGGCTGGTTCGCGATGAAGATCGTGGCGCCGGCGTTCCACGGCGCGAAGAAGCAGCTCCAGGCGTGCTTGGCCCAGCCGGGCGAAGAGATGTTGAGGTGGATGTCGCCGGGCTGCAGCCCGATCCAGTACATCGTCGAGAGATGGCCGACCGGATAGCTGCGCTGACTGTGCCGCACCAGCTTCGGCTTCGCCGTGGTGCCCGACGTGAAATACAGCAGCATCGGGTCGTCGGCCTGGGTCGGGTCATCGGGCGTGAAGCTCTCGGAGGCCTTGGCCGCATCCTCGAACGGCAGCCAGCCCTCGGGCGACTGCGTCGCGCCGATCACGATGCGCACGAGCTTGTCGCTGCCAAGGCCTGCGAACTTCGCGACCTGATCCTGCGCCGCGACAACCGCCTTTGCCTTGCCGCGATCGAGCCGGTCGCGCAATTCGTCTCCCGTCAGCAGCGTGGTCGCGGGGATCACCACGACGCCGAGCTTGATCGCCGCCAGCATGGTCTCCCAGAGCGGCACGACGTTGCCGAGCAGCAGCAGGAGATGATCGCCGCGCTTCAGCCCCTGCGCACGCAGGAAGTTTGCCACCCGGTTGGAACGGCGCGACAGTTCGGCGAAGGAGAGCTTCGTCTCGTTGTTACTGGCGGCATCGACGATCCACAGCGCCGGCCGGTCGCGACTGTCGGGATGGCGTGCCAATTCGGCGTCGAACCAGTCCAGCGCCCAGTTGAACGGCACCGGGTCGGGCCAGCGAAAATTTTTGACCGCGGTCTCGTAGTCGGTGCGGTACTTGAGCAGAAAAGCGCGTGCGTCCTGAAATGTGGTCATGGTGCTTCACCACGTCTTCTGGGCGTCATCCTGAGAAGCCACGCCATTGCGCGGCGTCTCGAAGGATGGGCCACGGGCACCGCATCCTTCGAGGCTCGCTGGTGCTCGCACCTCAGGATGACGCAACCAAAATTACTTTCCAGCGAGGCTCCGAACGTGCTGGATAATCCCGGAAAAGTCGACCCCGCCATGACCGGTTGCGTCGAAGGTCTTATAGATCTCCTGCGCATGCTGGCCGAGCGGCGTCGCCGTCCCGGCGGTCCTGGCCGCGTCCTGCGCCAGCGTCAGGTCCTTCAGCATCAAGTTGGTCGCGAAGCCCGGCTTGTAGTCATTGTTGGCCGGCGAGGTCGGCACCGGGCCGGGAACCGGGCAATAAGTCGTCAGCGACCAGCACTGCCCCGACGAGGTCGAGGCGACGTCGAACAGCGCCTGATGCGACAGGCCGAGCTTTTCGCCGAGCACGAAGGCTTCGCCCACCGCGATCATGGAAATGCCGAGGATCATGTTGTTGCAGATCTTGGCTGCCTGCCCCGCGCCGGCGGCGCCGCAATGCACGATCTTCTTGCCCATGTTCTCCAGCACGGGCTTTGCCGTCGCAAACGCCTTGTCCGCGCCGCCGCACATGAAGGTCAGCGTCGCGCCCTTGGCGCCACCGGTGCCGCCCGAGACCGGCGCATCGACCGAGGCCATGCCGTGCTTGGCCGCAAGCGCGTGCGCCTGCTTGGCGCTTTCGACGTCGATGGTCGAGCAGTCGATGATCAGCGTGCCCTTGGCCATCACCGGAAGAACGTCGGTCCAGACGCCGAGCACATGCTTGCCGGCCGGCAGCATGGTGATGACGACGTCGGCGCCCTTCACCGCGGCGACGCTGCTTTCAGCGATCGCGGCGCCATCTGCCTTGGCCTGATCGCGCAACGCCGCGACCAGATCGAACGCGGTGACCTTGTGGCCGGCCTTGACCAAATTGGCCGCCATCGGCCCGCCCATATTGCCGAGCCCGATGAATGCAACGTTTGCCATGGAAGCTCCTCCGCTTGCGACGTTTCTATTTGCTGTCTGGAAATGTCAGTTCGTCGGCGCCGATCCCGGCGAAGTATGGCGCCACCATCTCCGGCGTCACGTCCTCAATTCGCGGCGGCGACCATTTCGGATTGCGGTCCTTGTCGATCACGGCGGCGCGCACGCCCTCGCGGAAGTCGTCGCTGGCGAACACTTCGAGCGCGGCGCGATATTCGCGCACCAGGCACTCCTCCAGCGTTGCAGTCGCCCGCGCCAGCCGCAGCAGCTTGAGCGTCACGACCATGCCGCGCGGCGACTTCTCGCCCAGCGTCGTGAGCATCGCCTGCGCAAGGTCGGACCCGTCGGCCTTCAGCGCCTCGACAATGTCTTCCATCCGACCGCGTGCGAACCAGCCATCGATTTTCGCCTGCAGCGCAGCGACCGGACCGGCCGTCTCGCCGGTCGCAAAGCCGCGGATCAGGCTGTCGATCGCGGCCGACGTCGTGCCCGGCCGAACCTGGGTCAGCGCCTCACGCAGCGCCGCAAGCTTCGCGCTCGGCACCACTGCGTCAGCGAACTTGGCGTAGATCGCGTCAGGGCCATTCATCGTCGCTCCGGTCAATCCAAAATAGGTGCCGAGCTCGCCCGGGGCGCGGGACAGCAGATAGGTGCCGCCAACGTCGGGGAAGAAGCCGAGCCCGACCTCGGGCATCGCGAGCTTGGTCTTCTCCGTCACCACGCGATGACGGCCGTGCGCGGACAGCCCGACGCCGCCGCCCATCACGAGGCCGTCCATGAACGCGACGTAGGGCTTCGGATATTTCGCGATCCGCGCATTCATGATGTATTCCTGGCGCCAGAAGACCTTGCCGAGGTCTCCCCCCACCTTCGAGCTCTCGTACAGCCCGCGGATGTCGCCGCCGGCGCACAGGCCGCGCTCGCCGGCGCCTTCCAGCAGCACCACGGCGACCTCGCCATCGTGCTCGAACCGGTCCAGCGCCGCGTCGATGCCCTCGGACATCTCGAGCGTCATCGCGTTGATCGCCTTCGGCCGGTTGAGCCGGATCACGCCCAGCGCCCCTTCGCGCCGGACGATCAGGTCGCCGTCTGCCGCTGTCGCGTCATTCATCGCGCGCCCTCGATCAACTTGCGCGACACGATCAGCCGCATGATTTCATTGGTGCCTTCGAGGATCTGGTGCACGCGCAGGTCGCGCACGATCTTCTCGATGCCATATTCGCTCAAATAGCCGTAGCCGCCGTGCAGTTGCAGCGCCTGGTTGGCGACCTCGAAGCCGACATCGGTGCCGAAGCGCTTGGCCATCGCGCAGAGCATGCCGGCGTCCGGATCCTTGCGGTCGAGCGCGGCCGCGGCGCGCCACAGGAAGGTGCGCGCAGCCTCGAGCTCGGTCGCCATGTCGGCGATCTTGAACTGCAATGCCTGGAATTCGTCGAGCCGCTTTCCGAACGCCTTGCGGTCCTTCATGTAGGCCAGCGCCTTGTCGAGCGCCGCCTGCGCGCCGCCGAGCGAGCACGCCGCGATGTTGAGACGGCCGCCGTCGAGACCGGCCATCGCGATCTTGAAGCCGATGCCCTCCTCACCGAGCCGGTTCTCGACCGGCACGCGCGCATTCTCGAACATGACCGCGCGGGTCGGCTGCGCGTTCCAGCCCATCTTGCGCTCATTGGCGCCGAACGATACGCCCGGCGTCTTGCCGTCGATCACCAGCGTCGAGACGCCGCCGGGTCCGTCGCCGCCGGTTCGCACCATCGCAACTAGAAGGTCGGTGCCGCCGGCGCCGGAGATGAACTGCTTCTGACCGTTGAGCACGTAGTGGTCGCCATCGCGCACCGCGCGCGTGCGGAGCGCAGCGGCGTCGGAGCCTGCGCCGGGCTCGGTCAGGCAGTAGCTTGCCAGCAGCTCCATGGTGCAGAGCTTCGGCAGCCACTTGTGGCGCTGGATGTCGTTGCCGTAGGCATCGATCATCCAGGACGCCATGTTGTGGATCGAGATGAAGGCCGACGTGGTCGGGCAGCCCATCGCCAGCGCCTCGAAGATCAACGCCGCGTCGAAGCGGGTCATCGCCGAACCGCCGACGTCGTCGCGGATGTAGATGCCGCCGATGCCGAGGCTCGCCGCCTCGCGCATCACGTCGACAGGAAAGTGCTTCTTCTCGTCCCATTCGAGCGCATGCGGCGCGATCTTCTCCGCGGCAAACGCGCGCGCCATGTCTCGAACCGCGATCTGGTCCTCGTTGAGAGCGAACTGCATCTCAATGCCCCCACAGGGTGAGGTCACCTCTCCCCAACGGGGAGCGGTCGATTTGCGCAGCAAATCGGGTGAGAGGGTACCGCTCCAACGAGAGACCGTGCCCCCTCACCCGGCGCTTCGCGCCGACCTCTCCCAAAGGGAGAGGTGATTTCCCGATACTGCCGAAGCTCACTCCAATCTCGCGTTACTTCATCGTCGGGATCGAGAACTCAGCGCCTTCCTTGACGCCGGACGGCCAGCGCGACGTCACCGTCTTGGTCTTGGTGTAGAAGCGGATCGAATCCGGACCATGCTGGTTGAGGTCGCCGAAGCCCGACTTCTTCCAGCCGCCGAAGGTGTAATAGGCGATCGGCACCGGGATCGGCACGTTGATGCCGACCATGCCGACATTCACCTTGGCCGCGAAGTCGCGTGCCGCGTCGCCGTCGCGGGTGAAGATCGCAACGCCATTGCCGTAGTCGTGGTCGGACGGCAGCGCCAGCGCCTCCTTGTAGTCGTGGGCACGCACCACCGACAGCACCGGGCCAAAAATCTCTTCCTTGTAGATCCGCATGTCCTTGGTGACGTTGTCGAACAGCGAGCCGCCGAGATAGAAGCCCTTTTCATAGCCCTGCATCTTGAAGCCGCGGCCGTCGACGGCGAGCGTGGCGCCTTCCTTGACGCCGACGTCGATGTAGTTCTTGACCTTCTCGACCGCCTCGCGCGTCACCAGCGGACCGTAATCGGCGGACGGATCGACCGAGGTGCCGATCTTGAGCGACTCGACGCGCGGGATCAGCTTTTCCATCAGGCGGTCGCCGGTGGTCTTGCCCACGGGCACAGCGACCGACACTGCCATGCAGCGCTCGCCGGCGGAGCCGTAGCCCGCGCCGATCAGCGCGTCGACGGCCTGGTCCATATCGGCATCGGGCATCACGATGGCGTGGTTCTTGGCGCCGCCGAAGCACTGGCAGCGCTTACCGGTCTGGGCCGCGCGGGTGTAGATGTATTCCGCGATCGCGGTCGAGCCGACGAAGCCAATCGCCTTGATGTCGGGATCGTCGAGGATGGCGTCGACCGCTTCCTTGTCGCCGTTGACGACGTTGAGGATGCCGGCCGGCAGGCCCGCTTCGATCATCAGCTCGGCAAGCGCCATCGGCACGCCGGGATCGCGCTCGGAGGGCTTCAGGATGAAGGCGTTGCCGCAGGCGATCGCCGGCGCGAACTTCCACATCGGGATCATCGCCGGGAAATTGAACGGCGTGATGCCGGCGACGACTCCGAGCGGCTGCCGCAGCGAATAGATGTCGATGCCGGGGCCGGCGCCTTCGGTGTACTCACCCTTCATCAGGTGCGGAATGCCGCAGGCGAACTCGACCACTTCGAGGCCGCGCTGGATGTCGCCCTTGGCGTCGGGAACGGTCTTGCCGTGCTCCCGCGCAAGCAGCTCGGCGAGCTTGTCATAGTCGCGCTGCACCAGTTCGAGGAAGCGCATCATGACGCGAGCGCGGCGCTGCGGGTTGGTCGATGCCCATTCCGGCTGCGCGGCCTTGGCGTTCTCGACCGCGGCGCGGACCTCGGCCTTGGAGGCCAGCGCCACCTTGCCCTGGACCTCGCCGGTCATCGGCTCGAAGACGTCAGCCGTGCGGCCCGAGGTGCCCTTGACCTCCTTGCCACCGATGAAATGTCCGATTGAGCGCATGAAAAACCTCCCTTGAAGACCTGAATCGCCAGCCTGCCGGCGAGATCGCTTTACAAACCCTATTGACCCTGCATTTTATAGGATTCAAGTCCGATAAATTGCACCATAGATGTGCGGAAATGCTGGATCAAGGCGGCGGCACAATCGACTGGGACGACTTCCGTTTCGTGCTCGCCATCGTGCGCGGCGGATCGGTTTCGGCCGCCGCCAAGCAGCTCGGCGTCGATCATGCCACAGTGATCCGGCGTGTCGACCGGCTGGAGCGCCACCTCTCCGCAAAACTGTTTGATCGCCGCAAGACCGGCTACCTGCTGACCGAGGCCGGCCAGCGCGTCGCCGACAGCGCGGAGGCGATGGAATCCACCATCGCAGCCAACCAAGAGGCGGTCGGCGGCTCGCGCGCGCATTTGACCGGCACGGTGCGGATCGGCGCCCCCGACGGGTTCGGCAGCCACTTCCTGGCCTCGCGGCTGGTCAAATTCGCCGAGAGGTATCCCGATCTCGACCTGCAGCTTGTCGCGACCGCCCGTCTCTTCAGCCTGTCAAAGCGCGAGGCCGACATCGCGATCAGCCTGACCATGCCGAAGGAAGGCCGGATCGTCGGCCGCAAGCTGCTCGACTATACGCTTGGGCTATATGCCGCACCCGCCTATCTCGCACAGGCGCCTGACATCACCGGACGAAGCGACCTGCCGCGCCACCGCTTCGTCGGCTACATCGAGGAACTCCTGTTCACGCCGGAGCTGGACTATCTGCCGCAGGTCTCGCCGAAGATCTCGGCCAAGTTCCGCAGCGCCAATCTGATCGCCCAGCTCAACGCGACCATCGCGGGCTTCGGCATCGCCGTGCTGCCGCACTTCATGGCGACCGCACATCCGGAATTGCAGGCCGTGCTGCCGGACGAGGTGCGGATCTCGCGCACCTTCTGGCTCTTGATGCACGCCGACAGCAAGGACCTCGCGCGCATCCGCGCGGCGGCCGATTACATCTACGAGACGGTCGAGGCCGAGCGTGGCCTGTTCAGCGGGCCGTGAGGAGTCTCGCCACTCAACCCGTCATCCTGAGGAGCGCGGTACGCGCGTCTCGAAGGATGCACGGCCCCGCTTGTGCCCGTCGCCCTTCGAGGCTCGCCGAAGAGGCGAGCACCTCAGGGTGACGGACCGGGCCGTCGCGACGAGCCTAACTCACCTTCGCCTTCTTCGCCGGCGCCTTCGCCGCCGCGGCGCGGCCGAGCACCGCCTCGCGGCCGGCGGCGAGCACCTCGTCGGACAATTCGCCGCTGCCTGCGATCCGCGCCATCACGATGGTGCCCATCATCGTCGCAAGCGTCGCCATCGCCTGCTTGCGCGCGGTCTTGCGCGGCACATCCAGGATCTGGTCGGCGATCATGTCGATCATCTGCTCGAGCTTGAGCGCGAACGCCTTGCGGGTCTTCGGGCTCTCGCGCGCGAGTTCGGCACCGAGCGCCGGGATCGCGCAGCCATGGCCGGGATCGTCGCGATGGACCTGCGTCAGATAGCCCTCGACGATGGTCGCAAGCCGCTTCTCTGGCGGCATCTCGGCGACAATCTTGCGCCAGCGTTCGGTGCCACGGTCCATCGCATGGTTGAAGGCCTCGATCACCAGCGCCTCGCGCGAGTCGAAATGCGCGTAGAAGCCGCCATGGGTCAGGCCGGCGTCCTTCATCAGATCGGCGACGCCGATGCCGTGCGCGCCCTTTTCGCGCAGCCGGACCGATGCCTTCCGCACGATCCGCGCATGGGTTTCCTGCTTGTGTTCTTTCGAATAGCGCATGCCGGTCTCATGGAATGTTTCCAATCATATAATAGCAGATTTGCGCCGGAAAAGCTGTAGTTATTTCGTCATTGCATCCGCCGCGATCGTGGAAAAGGTCGCGGTTGCGTGCACTGCAAGATTGCCGTTGCTGGTCTGGCGGCGGAGCTTGATTTGCCTTGCCTACGACCGAATGGTTCCCGAACGCACTGGCGCGTAACCGCGGCCTCGATCCCTTGACAGGAGCATACCTTGTCCGGGAAGTGGCGCGACCTATTCCTGTTGCGAGACTATCACCATGGACATGCTCAATCCCCATTGCGGTATCGACCGCGACTCGAGAGGCGTCGTCCGCTTGACGATCTGCAACGCCGGCAAGCTGAACATCGTGAGCTCGGCGGTGACCAACGGCGTCCGCGAGGGGTTCGAGCATCTCTCCGCCGACCCGTCCATCCGCGCGGTGATCCTGTCGGGCGAAAGCGAGCGGAGCATGATCGGCGGCGCCGACATCAAGGAGATGGCGAAGCTCGACCAAAAGTCCGCCGAGCAGTTCATCAGCCGCCTGCGCGACCTCTGCGAGGCCGTGCGCAAGTTTCCGGCGCCTGTCATCGCCCGGCTGCCCGGCTGGTGCCTCGGCGGCGGGCTCGAGGTCGCGGCCGCCTGCGATGTGCGGGTCGCCGCGCATGATGCGATGTTCGGCATGCCCGAGGTGCGCGTCGGCATCCCCTCGGTGATCCACGCCGCGCTGCTGCCGCGGCTGATCGGCTGGGGTCGCGCGCGCTGGCTGATGATGACGGCGGAAAACATCGACGCGCCTACCGCGCTCGCCTGGGGCCTGGTCGATACGGTCGCAAAGCCCGGCGGCCTCGACGAGGCCGTCGAGCACACCGTGAAGGCGCTGCTGGAATGCGGCCCGGAGGCGCTGCGGATCCAGAAGGATTTGCTGCGGCGATGGGAAGAGCTGCCGCTCACCGAGTCGGTCAATCTCAGCGTCGGCGTATTCGGACAGTCGTTCCTGACCGGCGAGCCGCAGCGGCTCATGCAGGGATTCCTGGATCGCAAACGGTAGCTGCCTGAAGCCTTGTAGCCCGGATGGAGCGCAGCGAAATCCGGGAGCGCGTCATCCAAGGGACGAGTTACCCCGGATTACGCGGAGCCTGTCATCGGGCGCGCATTCGCGCGACCCGTTGGCTGCATCAGGGTTACGCTCGCTTGCTGACAGTATTTCTTCGACAGCAGCCAAATGCCGATAGCGTTCAAGCTACCCGGAGCACTAAAGTCAATTGACGTTTGGATTTATAACCACCGAGGGTGCGCCGTGACGCTTGTTGTTGCCTATTGCACGGACGACATTTGCTTCATGGTAGGTGATACATTGGTAACCCATCAACACTTTGAACTGAAGGGAGATTTGGGGCCGATCAACGGGGAATATCACAGCCTTAAGATTCAAATCCTGAATGGAGCACTTGCTGTGGCATTCGCGGGCGACTTCGACGCTGCGTACAGCGCGGTTCAGGCACTCAAGTCACACCTCTATACGAATCCTAACATTGATCCCGTCATTTGGCTCTCGCAGCAAGAAGGGCTCAGCGGATGTGAATTTTTGGTACTGGTGAACCAAAAAGAGAAGCGATTATTCCTCGTTCGGAATGACGAACTTTTCGAATGCCGGAGGGCATACATCGGATCGGCCGATGACTACAAAAGATACACTGTACTGAGAAAGGAATATGCCGGCCCCGATGAGCGCCAAGTCGTAGCGGCTGACGGCAAACAGCTAAGGCTGCCGGTGACAGATGGCGAGAAAGAGTTCGACATTGTCTCAGATGCTATGGAAGCGCTCTCTCGTGATCTGGTGGGAAAGAAATACCAGCTTGTTGGAGCTGTAAGCGGGTTTGTGACACGCGTCGCTGACGCACGAACTTCCAAAGAGCTTGAATATCTTCAAAGCGTTGAGATTTCGTCCCAACCTTGGGAGCCTGCTGGCGGGTATTCGGTGCTTGCAGACAATACTGATACCCGTGGCTTGGGTATTTATTTTCGTGCTGGCGGCCGGGGATTCGTATTTCCCGTATGCGGCACACCTCCGTGCGTTCCAAGTGGTGCCGATAGTTTGAGTGCCTTCATCCAGGAAGCGCATGATAGATGGGGCATGAAGCTTGTTGGCGGGACTTGGCCATGACCTTTTGGACCGCACTGTTAGATCTAAGGATCGGGTAGCCAGCCGTTGCCACGATGTTGGCCATTGCGCCGCAGAGGAATGCAGCCTGTCCCAAGGCAACGCCCCTTAGGCCGGGCCGTCTACCGAACTTTCGTCGCGCTCAGCTCGCGACGGGAATCTCGACGAACACCCGCGTGCCGCAACCGGGCTTGCTCTCCAGCGCGATCCGGCCGCTCAGCGACGACACGACGATGTTGAACACAACGTGCAAGCCGAGCCCGATATTGCCCTTCTCCCGTCCGGTGGTGATGAACGGGTCGAACACACGCGCCTGCAACTCCTCGGCGACGCCAACGCCTTGATCGGCGCAGGCAATCCGCACCAGTGCCTGATCCGGTTGTGTCACCGTCACCGTGAACGGCCCGCCGCGGCCGTCGGGATAGGCGTGCGCCGCCGCGTTGAACGCCAAGTTGCTGATCACCTGCGCCAGCGCGCCCGGATAGCTGTTGAGAACGATTCCTTGCGGGCACGCGATGTCGACGATCAAACCCTGACGGGAGAGCAACGGCCCGAGCTTCGAGATCAGCTCGGCGAGCCATCCCCCGAGTTCAAATGTATGGCGCTGCTCGTCGGCTTGATGGATCGCGACCTGCTTGAAGCTGTGCACCATCTCGGATGCCCGATGCAGGTTTTCAAAGGTGATCCGCAACCCCTCCTCGATCCGCCCGATGCCCTTCGTCAGGTCGGAGCGTCGGACGGCGACACCGCTCAACGTGCCACGCAGCGCGCGCAGGTCAGCCTCCATCGCCGTGGACGTGGTCAGCGCCAGGCCGAGCGGCGTGCTGACCTCATGCGCGACACCGGCGACGAGCTGCCCGAGCGAGGCTAGCTTCTCGGCCTGCACGAGATGCGATTGAGTTGCGTGCAGATCGCGCAACGAGGCTTCCGAGCGCTCCTTTTCCTGCTTGAGCGCCTCCGCCGTCCGAAACTGCTGGCGCGCGCGGTACTCGCGCGCGGCGACGGCATAGAGCGACAGCGCATAGGCGTTGAGGACGAGGGAATGGTTGATGAAGCGCAGCCCTGCCGGCAAGCCCGGCGCGACGGATTCGGCGATACAGAGCGCGATCCACGTCGTGAGACAGAACACCGCCAGCGGCCCAATCCGCAGCGGCAGCATGGTCGAGACGAACAGGATCACCATGATCATGCCGGGTGCCGCATAGGTGAAGCCCGAGGGCAAGACGAGATAGACCGTCGGCAGCACGCAGCCCGGGATGACGCAATAAACCAGGAAGATCGTCTCGGCCCAGGCCTTCATCGCGGGCACGGCGAGCAAGGCCGTCAGCGGCAGCAGAACGAACACGGCGATGCCGCCGCGGATCGCAAGCGTAGTCGACACGATCTCGGGATAGAGAAACCAGTCCCAGAACGTATATCCGGCATAGGTCAGCGCGCCGAGCAGCATCGCGACCTGGGTCCAGCCGATGTTGCCCCGCACATACTGGTCCACGAACCGGCGCTCTTCGACGATGTCGTCGAAGCGCAGTCCAAGCCGGGTCAACAGGCTGAGCATCGCGGTATCAAGGTATGAAATCTCTTGGCACGGGCAATCGGCGCGCGAAAAACGATCCACGATAGCGTCTCCCCACCGCCGCGTCTTTGCCGCACGCCCGATCATGGCGCGGCATCGCGCCGCGCCCCCGCAACCTGCCTCTCACCTGGCATTCGCCGGGGCGTGGAGTGGCCAGAGGTCGGCGCGCCAATGCAGCGTGATGGCCAGCATCGCGACGAGACCGGCGGCGGCGTAGAGCGTGCCGGTCGCGGAATAGCCGATCAGGTCGATCAGGCTGCCCGCCGCCAGCAGGCCGAGCGGCAGGCCGTAGATCACCATCATGCGCACGCCCATCACGCGGCCGCGCAGATGAGCGCTGGCGTTGCGCATCAGCATCACCGCTGCCGAGATCATCGACATGCTCTGCGCGATGCCGGCGAGCACGAGGCAGGCCATCGCCACCGGCATGGTCCTGATCTCCACGAACACCAGCAGCATGGCGTACCACGCCACGGTCGCCCCGATCAGGAGCCGGGCGATGCGGACGCCGCCAGCCATGCTGAGCGTGATCGAGCCGATCAGCGAGCCGACCGCGAAGCTCGCCGACAGATAGCCGAGGCCGGTCTGGTCGGTCTGGAAGATGTCGCGGGCGACGTAAGGCAACAGTCCGTTGGTGAGGGGAAAGGCGGTGAGATTAGCGAGGAACGCGACGCAAAGCGCCGCGCTCATTCCCGGCCCGCTCCAGGCGTAGACGATGCCTTCCTTGAGATCCCGCAGCAGGGTGACCGCGAGCGTGGCATCCGCCGGACGGTCGGCCGTGCCATGGGATTGAACCGGACGGCTCATGCAGAGCATCAGGATGGCCGCCACGAAATAGAAGCAGGCGATTCCGACATAGACAAAACCGATGCCGAGCGCGGCGAACAGGCTGGCGCCGGTCAGGGCGCCGGCGATGCGCGCACTGTCCTGCGTCGTGCGCGCCAGGCTGATGGCACCGACCAGTTGCCCCGGCGGCATGATGTCGGCGAGCAGCGCGCCGCGCACGCCGAGATCGGAAGGCCGAATCAGCCCCATGATCGCGACGATGATCATGACGTTGAGCGGCGCCAGGTGGCCTGACAGCGCCAGCGTCATGATGGTGCCGGAGAGCGCCGTATAGGCAAAGCGCATCACGGCCAGCAGATCGCGATGCCCCATGCGGTCGCCGATCATGCCGACCACAGGCGCGATCAGCGTCCCGACATATTGCAGCGAGGCGAGCACCGTCAGCAGCAGCACCGAGCCGGTCTCGACCATGATGTACCAGCCGAGCACAAGAGTCTCGACCTCGAATGCCCAGGAGGTGAGCAGATCGGACGGCCATTGAAAGCGATAGTTGCGGATGCGGAATGGTGCGAGCGCGGATGTCCGCGTGCCTCCCCTCAAGACGCGATAACGCGTGTCACGGCGTTCCCTGCCCTTTTCTTGTTGTTTTGGGTCTTGATTATTTCGATTCCGGGGACAACGCCCCTTTCGGCAAGGTACCGCCGAGGTGGTCGCTGTCAATCGCGGCTGCTGCATGCGCCCATGCCGGGCGGCATGTGCTGCGCCGCAATCCAGCGATGAAGCGATGACCGTCTAGCCGCGGGCTTCGCCGAGGATGAGATCGACCGTGTGCGCTGCGATGCGGCGAAGCTTGGCCCCGTCGCCGAAGGCGCGTTCGAGCACCGCCAGGCCGCGCGTCACGGTGGCAATGTGGAGCGCCGCCGTCTCAGGCACGCCGTTGAACTCTCCGCGCGCGGCGCCCTCCGACAACGCCGATTGCAGCAGAGCGGAGATGCGCGACATCAACGCCGCGAAGGCCTGTCGCGCGTCCTCGTCGAGCCCCTCGCCTTCGGCCGATCCCAACTCCATCAATCCGCGCGTGGTCGGACAGCCGCGCGGCGGCGAGCCCGCGCACATGTTCTTGATCGTCACGTCGAAGAACGCGGTGAGGCGCGCGCGCAGGCTCCCGGAGCTCAGCGCGCGTTCGATGGAGGCGAGATAGTCGCGCGCGTAGCACTCATAGGCGGACAGAAACAGCGCCTCCTTGCTGCCGAAGGCGTTGTACAAACTGCCGCGCTGGACGCCGGCATCGCGCGCGATATCCGAGAGCGACGTGCCACGCACACCTTTGCGCCAGAACTGGTCGAACGCGATGCGCAGGACATCGTCATGATCAAACTCGCGCGGCCTCACGGCTGTCTCCTCTCGATGTCCGCAGGCGATCGCCTCGGGCTCTTGCCGGATATTATTTGACACAATGTCAAGAATGTGTTTTTGACATCACGTCAAGAACAAAACCGGTAGTTCAAGGCGACCCCGGCGCTGCGCCGGCCGCCTGACCGACAGGATCCGCGATGCCCCTCGTCCACATCTCCCTGCGCGCCGGAAAGCCGGACGCCTATCGCCGCGCCATCTTCGACGGCCTGTACCGCGCGATGCGCGAGACACTCAACGTGCCCGAAGGCGATTACTTCATGACGATCAGCGAGCATGACGCCGCCAACTTCCACTACGGCAACGGTTACGGCATCGCGCGCAGCGCCGGCGTCGTCTACATCCAGGTCACCGTGTTCAACACCCGCACCGCGGAACAGAAGCAGGCGCTGTTCCGGCGCACGGCGGAGCTGCTCAGCGAGAATCCGGGAATCCGGCCAGAAGACGTGTTCATCGTTGTGCTCGACGCCCCGAAAGAGAACTGGTCGGTCGGCCACGGCCTTGCGCAGTTCGCCTGACGCGCCGGATGCGAATGTGGCCGCTTCGTGCCGGCAGATTGTGCTAGTCTCGCGGCCTCGAAATCGCGGAGGAATGTCATGAGAGCCTTCGAAGTTTTCGCGATCTACGTGACGCCCTTTGTGATTATTGCGGTGGTGATCAAGCTTCTGATGAAGCGCTATGCCGTCGATCTGTCCGACGTCAAGAAGCAGGCCGGCCCGGCGCCGAAGCGACGATTCCTGCTCGGAATCTGGCGCACGGACTAAGGGAAAGTCGCGCGCCTCGCATGCGGGACAATCGCGCGCGCTGATCTTGCTGCGCGTTCGGTGCCTGCGGTTCGGCTGGTCTCCCGGGCGTGACAACGCGATCCCGTTTGTCAGGTGAGCCGATCAATGATGTTGAAAAGCTGGTCGCAGGATGCCTCGATTCTCTTTTGTGGAGACGTGGCGATGCCAAGCAGCAGACCGGATCGCGCCGAAGCTTTGGACGCATACCAGAGCGATAGAGGCGTAGGCGCCAGTCCGAATGATGCCGTTTCCCTGGCGATCGAGAGGTCAGAAGCGCCGTCCGGCAATCGCAGGACTGCGGCTAGTCCGCCGATCGTCACTGTTCTGCCGCGGGCCCTCAAGCATTTCAGCAATGCGTCGCGCTGCGCTGCATAGACCCGCTTCGTGCGGCGAAGATGCCGCAGATAGTGGCCGTCGCGGACGAATTCGGCGGTCGCGAGTTGCACCGACGGGCCAGGCGCCGGCGCGAGGCATGCGGCAACTTCGGCAAACCGGGGGGCCAGAGATGGAGGCGCAACGACGAAGCCCAGCCGCAAGGCAGGCGTCAAGGTTTTGCTGAACGACCCGATGTGAATGACGCGCCCGGCACGATCGAGAGAGGCGAGTGCCGGCGTAGCCCGGCCCTTCAACTGAAGCTCGCTCAGATAGTCGTCCTCGATCACCCACACCCGCTCCTGAGCGGCCCAATCGAGAAGCCGCGCGCGTCTTGCCAGCGATAATGTGAATCCGAGCGGCGCCTGCTGTCCGGGGGTTACGACGACGAGCGCTGCGTCAGCAGCGTGTTCCAGGCCGTAGCTGACGTCGATGCCATCTGTGTCAACCGGGATCGGTTCGATCGACAACCCGGCCAGCTCGAGACCGTGCCGGGTGAAGGGAAAGCCTGGATCCTCCATCCAGACCTTCTTCCGTTCGAGACCCAGAACACGAAGCGCCAGTCCGAGGCCGCTGCTGAAGCCTCCCGTGACGATGACCTGGGACGGCGTACACTCGATCCCACGTGCCAGCGCAAGGTACCCCGCGATCTCGCGCCGCAATTCCAACTCGCCACGCGGATCCGGGTAGAGCGCCGGCGCGCTCATTTCCGCGCGAACCGCCTGCGTGTACATTCTCGAGAATAGCTTGGCGGGAAATGTCTCTTGCGCGGGCACGCCCATCTGGAAGATGGCCGGCCCCGCGGTGAGTTCCTGATACATCTCCATGAACGAGCCCGCGTCGGGCGCTTCTTCCTGCACAACGGCGAAGGAAGGCCGATCCGCGACATGTGTTCCGGTCGCGCGCGAAGCGACGATCAGTTGAGCGGAGGAAAGTCTTTCATACGCCGCCCGCACGGTGCCTCGCGCGACACCAAGCTGAGCCGCCAAATCCTGCCACGAGGGCAGACGAGCCCCCGGGGCGAGCAGGCCGCTCTCGATCGCGGCGCCGATACCTTTGCGGATCTGCTCCGCCAGAGGCGTCTTCGCAGATCGATCAAGCTCCAATCGCAGCGGCCTGGCCATACCCCCTGGTACACGATTTTTGTGCATTCTTGGTACTTTTTTATGGACCAAGCCGGGAGCACCTATGGGAGCAAAGGAGAGCCCGACCATGCAAATTCCGTCCATCCTCGCCGCCTGTGCCGCCCTTGCGATTGCCACGGCAATACCTGCCTCCGCCGATGGAGCGGGCCAGACGGTCACCCCGACCTTCCAGCAGGCGATCACCAACATTCCCGGCAAGTCGCTGGTTGCCGTCGTCGTCGACTATGCGCCGGGCGGCGCGTCGCCTTCGCATGTCCACGCCAAGTCGGCTTTCATCTTCGGCTACGTGCTGTCTGGAGAAATTGAATCGCAGGTCAATGACGGGCCGACGCGGGTCTACCGCACCGGCGAAAGCTTCTACGAGACGCCGGGCTCTCGCCATCCGGTGAGCCGCAACGCGAGCAAGACGAAGCCTGCAAAGCTGCTCGCCGTGTTCGTCGTCGATACCGACGATAAGCAACTGACCGTCCCCATCGAACAGCACGATCATTGAGGAGCGCAACATGACCATGCGCCTCGACTACAACCGCATCGCGCCGGCAGGGGCAAAAGCCCTGGGCGGAGTCTACGGCTACGTCCTGCAGAGCAAGCTTCCGGCGACGCTGATCAATCTCGTCTACCTGCGTGTATCGCAGATCAACAACTGCGCCTATTGCCTCGACATGCACACGCGCGAGCTGCTCAAGAGCGGGCAGAAGATCGAAAAGCTGACGCTGGTGCAGGCGTGGGCTGAAGCGGGCAATCTGTTCGACGAGCGCGAACGCGCCGCCCTTGCATGGGCCGAAACAGTGACTCGCGTCGCGGATACCGGCATTCCAGATCACGCCTACGAGGCCGCCCGTGGGGTCTTCGATGAACGTGAACTCGTCGATCTTACCATCGCGGTCAGCGTGATGAATGCGTATAACCGCATGGCAATCAGTTTCCGGAATACGCCGCAGGCTGCCGTCGCAGTAGCGGCGGCTTGATGAAGATCGATGATTGAGCGAGGAGACTGGAAATGACCAACGTGATTTCCGGCGTCAAGATCCCCGACAGCAAGCTGGCACGGGATGCCGCCGAGCTGGTGCGCCAGTATGAAAACGAGATGTTGTTCAACCATTCAGTTCGCGTCTATGTGTTCGGCGCGATGAAGGGTATTCGCCAGAATCTGAAATTCGATTCCGAACTGCTCTATGTCGCGGCGTTGTTTCACGATCTCGGCCTGATCGATCACTACCACACCGAGACAAAGCGATTTGAGGTCGACGGCGCCGACGCAGCGCGCGAATTTCTCCGGGCACATGGCATCGCAGAGCCAAAGGCCGATCTGGTGTGGGAAGCGATTGCGTTACACACCACGCCCGGGATTCCACAATACATGCGACCGGAAATCGCTCTCACCAACGCAGGCGTTTTGGTGGATGTCGTGGGTATCGGATATGACGACTACACGCCAGAGCAGCGCGCGCACGTGATCGCCGCATTTCCGCGCGGCGACTTCAAGAACGAATTTCTCGAGATACAGACTTGCTCGGCCTTGAAGAAGCCTCAGACCACGTTCGGGACGGTCAACTTCGATTACATCGAGCATCGCGATCCTGCATTTCGCAAGCCGAACGCCTGCGTCCGCATCCGCAACACGCCCTGGCATAGCTGAACCTTCGTCGAGCCGTCCAGATCAGAGATCGATGTTGTCCGTGGCGCGAAGCCGACATGCGTCCGCGTCGGCTTCAGCGTCGCCGCTTGAGAGTGAAGCAGACGTGACGCATGTATGAGGCGCCGGCATGGTCGAGGTTTTCCGCCTCGTCGGCATCGCGAACTCTGAATCCTTGAGTTGCCCGACGGGTCAAGCCCCCGCAGCAAAAATATTTCGGTTTATCGTAATGACAACTCAGTGTATGAATAGCTCCGTCTCACCCGCCTGAGGGGCGCTTCGCGATCGTCACGAGTGCTAGGTCGAGATGCGGTGGACGCCGCTTGCGCAACTGACGAGTGCGCATAAGGCGGACGGCGAAGTCGTGCAGGCCTGACGCCCTCGTGGCAGGTGTCCTGTTGCAAGACGCAATTGCGTCTTGCAACGGCGGTGACAACCAAGCCCAGTCTCGCCGGGGCGAGCACGTATAAGCCGTAACCCATCGCGCAGGGAAAGCCGGAGTGTTTCCGGTTACACCTGTGGTCCTACCCCCGAGCTTTCTACCATTGCTCGGGGCCCATGGGTGCGATCGGCACCCGGCTTTCCCTGCGCCCTCGGTCCAAGAGAGGGCGGAACGAGATGCAAAGCTCGGGCAGATCATGTCGCGAGAACGCGAATGTATGACTCACAAGCTGCGCCACATACTCGCTGTCGTCCCGGCCTTGAGCCGGGACCCATAACCACGGCTGCGCATTGTCTTGCGAGGTTGGAGCCAGAGTGCGCTTCAGCAACGCAATCCTGTGGTTATGGGTCCCTGCTTTCGCAGGGACGACAGCGGAGAACTTGGCACTGTCGCGAGGTCATCCCGGACTTTCGCGGGTGATGACAGTGCGCTGCTTGAGATATGAACCTGGAACTATCCCCGTCATTTGCGAGGCGCGTGGCGCCGCGACAATCCGTGATCCCGCATATGCGGCGCAATGGATTGCTTCGTCGCGGAGCCTGTCATCGGGCGCGCGTTCGCGCGACCCGTTGGCGCCTCGCAATGACGGCGTTGAGACATCGAGCGAGATCTATCCCAGCGTCGTCCCGGCCTAGTGCGCAGTTGCGCACGGGGGCCGGGACGACGGCATGAATGAATGGCTCGAATTCATGCGACCACGACAATTTGTCATGTCGGTTGCCATTTTTTGCAATGCATCATATGATGTACATAATTCAATAGAACCTCCGGCACGCAAGGGAGTCCCGCCATGGCAACCAGCCACGATCCCGTCGTCATCCTCTCCGCCGCCCGCACTCCGCTCGGCCGCTTCATGGGTGACCTCACGCCCTTTCCCGCACACAAACTCGGATCACATGTGATCGGCGCGGCGCTGGAGCGGGCCAAGCTCGCGCCCGAACGCATCGACGAGGTGTTCATGGGCAACGTGTTGCCGGCCGGCCAAGGGCAGGCTCCGGCACGCCAGGCTGCGCGCGGCGCAAAACTGCCCGACGCCACTGGGGCGACTACCGTCAACAAGGTCTGCGGCTCCGGCATGAAGGCGACCATGCTGGCGCACGACATCATCAAGGCCGGCTCGGCCGAGATCGTGGTATCCGGCGGCATGGAGAGCATGAGCAACGCGCCGTATCTGTTGCAGAAGGCGCGCAGCGGCTATCGCGCCGGTCACGACCGCATCATCGACCACATGATGATGGACGGGCTGGAGGACGCCTACGAGACCGGCCGTTCGATGGGTGATTTCGGCGAGGCGACCGCGGAGGCCTATCAGTTCACCCGCGCCGACCAGGACACCTACGCGATGGAAACGCTGACACGCGCCCGCAAGGCGGTCGAGGGCGGCGCGTTCAAGGCCGAGATCGTGCCGATCACCCTGGCCGAGAAGGCCGGGTCGCGCGTCATCGCCAACGACGAGCACCCGCTGAAAGTCGATCCGGCCAAGATCCCCGGCCTCAAGCCGGCGTTCCGCGTGGGCGGCACCATTACGCCAGCCGCCTCCTCGGCCAATGCCGACGGTGCCGCGGCGCTGATCCTGGCGAAGCGCTCGCTCGCCGATCGCGACGGCCTGCCTGTGCTGGCCGAGATCAAGGGCCACGCCACCCACAGCCAGGAGCCGCAGTGGTTCACCACGGCGCCGATCCCGGCGATCCGCAAATTGCTCGACCAGGTCGGCTGGAGCGTCGACGACGTCGATCTGTTTGAGATCAACGAGGCGTTCGCCGTGGTCGCGATGGCGGCGCAGCGCGACCTTGGAATCGACAGGGGCAGGCTCAACATCAACGGCGGCGCCTGCGCGCTCGGTCATCCGATCGGCGCGACCGGCGCCCGGCTGATCGTGACGCTGCTGCATGCGCTGGAGGCGCAGAACCTGAAGCGCGGCGTCGCGGCGCTCTGCATCGGCGGCGGCGAAGCCACCGCGATCGCAGTCGAGCGGGTGACGAATTAGTCCTACTGCGTCGTCGGCCCCTCATGGTGAGGAGCACAAAGCGCGTCTCGAACCATGAGGTCCGTGCACGGCCTGCATTCTTCGAGACGCCGCTGCGCGGACTCCTCAGGAGTCCGAAAACGAGGGAACAATGTCATTTTAGACATGGCGTCCACGTGCCATAGTGAGCATCACGAATAAGACCCTCGCCCCGCTTTTCACCTCTGCTATTCACTTTGGACCCCAATGATCTCGAACTGGCTTGCTTCCGCCCTCGCCCGCCGCAACATCCACTACGGTTGGGTGATGGTCGGCGTCACCTTCCTCGCCGCGCTGATCTCGGCAGGCACCGTCGGCGCGCCCGGCGTCTTCATCGTGCCCTTGCAGAAAGAGTTCGGCTGGAGCACCGCCGAGATCTCGTCGGCGCTGTCGATCCGCTTCATCCTGTTCGGGCTGATGGCGCCGTTCGCCGCCGCACTGATGAACCGCTACGGCCTGCGCAACGTGACGCTGGCCGCACAGTTGATCGTCGTGTCCGGATTGCTGGCGTCCCTGTTCATGACGCAGGTCTGGCAATTGATGCTGCTGTGGGGCGTCGTGATCGGCATCGGCACCGGGATGACCGCGCTGGTGCTGGGCGCGACGATCGCTGCGCGCTGGTTCGTGGCGCGGCGCGGCCTCGTGGTCGGCATCCTCACCGCGAGCGTCGCGACCGGGCAGCTCGCTTTCCTGCCGCTGCTCGCGACCATCACCGATCACTACGGCTGGCGTGTCGCGCTCGGGCTGGTCTGCGTCCTACTCGGCGTCGCCGCCTTTGCCGTTCTGCTGGTGATGCGCGACCGGCCGAGCGATGTCGGTCTGCGCCCGTTCGGCGATGACGGCACCGCGCCCCTCCCCGCGCCACCGCCGGCCCATGCGCCGATCCTGGCGGCCGCGCTCGGCACGCTGCGCGACTCCTCGAAGTCACCTGCGTTCTGGATTCTGTTCGCGACCTTCTTCGTCTGCGGCGCCTCGACCAACGGCCTCGTGCAGGTGCACCTGATCCCGATGTGTCTCGACTACGGCATTCCGCAGGTGCAGGCTGCGAGCCTGCTCGCCGCGATGGGCATCTTCGACTTCTTCGGCACGATCGTCTCGGGCTGGCTGTCGGACCGTTACGACAACCGCTATCTGCTGTTCTGGTATTACGGTCTGCGCGGGCTGTCGCTGATCTACCTGCCGTTCTCGGATTTCACGTTTTACAGCCTGTCGCTGTTCGCGATGTTCTACGGCCTCGACTGGATCGCGACCGTGCCACCGACCGTGCGCCTGACCGCGCAGCGATTCGGCGCCGAGCGCGCCAATCTGGTGTTCGGCTGGATCTTCGCCGGTCACCAGCTCGGCGCCGGCGCCGCCGCATTCGGCGCGGGCCTGTCGCGAACGATCTATCAGACCTACCTGCCGGCCTTCTTCATCGCCGGCGCGCTCTGCGTGATCGCCTCGCTGATCGTGTTGGCGATCGCACGGCAGCAGGCTCAAGCCGAGGTGAAGCCAGCGGTGAAGCCGGCAGCGGCCTGATCCAGGCTGCGTCGTGCTATCCGCAGCGAGACCAGGACAACCGTTAAGGCCGCGTCACCATGTTGCGGGGTGGGCCCGGCGTGCGGATCGGCTCGGCGAGGCGCGCGAACTCGCACAACAGCGAGCGCGTCTTGCGCGGGTCGATCACCTCCTCCACCCAGAACTTCTCGGCGGAGCGGAACGGCGAGCGCAGCTTGTTGAGACGATCCTCGATCTCGCGCAGCTTCGCGGCGGGGTCGGCGGCCGCCTCGATCTCGGCGCGATAGGCCGCCTCGATGCCGCCCTCGAGCGGCAGCGAACCCCAATAGGCCGACGGCCAGGCGTAGCGCATCGAGAAGCGGTTGGCCGGCTGGTGTACCACGCCGGCGACGCCGAACGCATTGCGGATGATGATGGTGCACCAGGGCACCGTGCTCTGGTTGACCGCTGCCATCGCCCGCACGCCGTGGCGGATGGTCGCCGTCTTCTCCGCCTCGAGCCCGATCATGAAGCCGGGGCAGTCCATCAGATAGACCACCGGCAGATGGAAGGTTTCGGCGAAGTCGACCCAGCGTACCACCTTCTGGCAGGCGTCCGCCGTCCACGAGCCGCCGTAATGGAACGGATCGCTCGCCAGCAGCAGCACCGCCCGGCCCTCGATCCGCGCCAGCCCCGTGATCATCGGCCGGCCGAAATTGGCGCTGACCTCGAAGAACGAGCCCTTGTCGACGACCGCGTCGATGATCGGGCGCATCTTGTAGACCTGCCGGCGATTGCGCGGCACCGCCCTCAGCAGCGACTCCTCGGCCCGCTCAGGATCGTCGGTGCACGGGATCGTGGGCGGCAGCTCATAGACCGACGACGGCAAATAGGACAGGAAGCGCCGAGCATATTCGAATGCCTCCTCCTCGGTCTCGACGGCCTGGTCGATTCCGCCGGCGCGGGTCTGGATATCGGCGCCGCCGAGCTCCTGCTTGGTCAGATCCTGGCCCAGCCGCTTCACGACGGGGGGACCGGCGACGAACATCGCGGAATCCTTCGTCATGACGGAGTAATGCGTCGCCGCCAGCCGCGCCGCGCCGAGGCCGGCGACCGAGCCGAGCCCGAGCCCGACCACAGGCACGCGCGCCAGATTGGCGAGCGTGAACCAGTAGGAGCGCGTGCCGCCGACGCCGCCGGGCAGATTGGCGGCGCCCCTGGTCTCGATGGTCTTCACCGAACCGCCGCCGCCCGAGCCTTCGATCATACGGATGATCGGCAGCCGGAAGTCATGCGCCATCTCCTCCGCCATCAGCGGCTTGGCGGAAATCGACGCGTCGGCCGAGCCTCCGCGCACGGTGAAGTCGTCGCCGACCACCACCACGGTGCGGCCGTCGACCCTGGCGCGACCGAACACGCAGTTCGCCGGCGTCAGATGCTTGAGCTCGTTGTTCTCGTCATATTCGGCGATGCCGGAGATGGCACCGATCTCGTGGAAGCTGTTCTGGTCGACGAGCTTGTCGATGCGTTCGCGAACGGTCAGCCGGCCCTGGTCACGTTGTCGCTTGACCTTGTCAACGCCTCCCATCTCCCGCGCGAATGCTTCGCGCCGGGCGAGGTCGTCGAGTTCCGGCTTCCAGGTCATTCATTGCCTCCGTCTTGATCATCTTGTTGTTGTTATGAGCGGTCACCGGAAGCGACTTACGATCGAGCCGGTTGGAGAAGATATCGCCGTCGGCGCCTTCGAGCAGGCTGCCGACCGCGGCGCCGAGTTCGACCATCTGCGGCGCGACTTCGGCATGCAGCCGCTTCTCGTCATACATCGCCGACAGCAGGCCGATCGTGGTCACGACATAGGTCTGATATTGCGGCGACCACAGCGGCACCGCGACGCCGTTGATGTGCGGGCTCCAGAGCCCGCAGGCGACGACATAGCCATGTTCGCGCAGATGTCGGCGATTAGTCTCGATGCGCGGCGTCAACAGCTTCGCGCCATCGGGCATCTCGCGCTCCATCTCCGCAATCAGTGCATCGCCGACCTCCGGATCGAGCGCGGCCGTATAGGCGTGGCCGGCGGCCGTGGTCGCCATCGAGATGCGGCTGCCGGTGGTCTCGTGCAGTCCGAGTGCGTTCGCAGCGCGGGCAAATTCGAGATAGACCAGATGGAAGCGATCCGGGATCACGAAGCCCACGGTGCCCGGCAGTTGTTCGGCGACGTCCTGCAGGCGCAGCCGGATCAGATTGCGAAGCTGCAGCCCCTTCATCATCGTCGTGCTCATCGCCACCGCGCTCGGGCCGATGCGATATTTCTGATCGCGGGGCAGATAGACGAGCTGTCCCATCCGCGTCAGCGTGTGCGTCAGGCGCGACACCGTCGAACGCGGCAGACCGCAGCGATTTGAGATCTCGAGGTTGCCGAGCCGAGACTCGTGGCCCTCGAAGCACCGCAACACATCAAAGGCGCGCGAAACTACCTGAATGACATCGCCGTCGCCTGTCTCGCCGACGAGCATTCCCTGCCTGCTAAGCCGTTCCGAGCGCCGTCCCATATCCTTGGCTCCGTTCCGTCCTGCGGAATAAAATTCCGCTTGCAGAACAAGCTACCTCAGGCAATGTGCGGCCACAACAAAAAGCCGTTCGCCGGATGAAATTTCGGCAAGGCGGTATCGGAGGGTGGAATGCCAGACATCAAGATCGTGACCGAAGTCGCCGGGCGCGTTTGCGCGCTTCCTGTTGAGACCGGCAGCAGCGTCGGCGATGGCGACGAGATCGCGTTCGTCGAAGCCATGAAGATGGAAATACCGGTCACCTCGTCAACAGCAGGGAAAATCAAGTCGATTCTGGTCAAGATTGACGACGTGATCGCTGAAGGTCAGGCCGTCGCAATCATCGAGGCCTGAGTGCCGCCGCCCAAAGCTCACCCGCGACAATCTGTCTGGTGATGCCATGGCACAAATCGCCAGCTCGTCGCGTGCTGGCGTTGCCATCGCAGGATCGTGATGCAATCTTTCCCCCGCGAAAAGTTTCGCACAGCGAAACATTGGGAGGAATTATGATTCATCGGCTGATGGCGCTCGCGCCTGCCGCTCTTGCCGGCCTTTCCCTGACGACAGCGCTGCCCGCCTCGGCCGAGGACATCAAGCTGCCGCCGACCATGGCGGTGACGGCCTATGATACCGGAACCGCCGGCTTCAATATCGCGGTCGGTGTCGGCAAGATGCTGAAGGACAAATACGGCACCGACGTTCGGGTGCTTCCGGCCGGCAACGATGTCGCGCGCCTGGCGCCGCTGCGCGCCAAGCGTGCGATCTCCTCGGCGATGGGATCGGGGACCTACTTTGCGCAGGAAGGCGTGTTCGAATTCGGCGCCAAGGAATGGGGCCCGCAGCCGCTGCAATTGCTGCTGTCGTCGGTTGACTGCAATTGCGGCGCGCTCGGCGTCGCCGCCGATGCGGGCGTCAAGGAGATCAAGGATCTCCGCGGCAAGCGCGTCGGCTTCGTGGTCGGCTCGCCGGCCCTGAACCAGAACTCGCTCGCGATGCTTGCCTTTGGCGGGCTCACCAAGGACGACGTCAAGGTCGTCGAATTCGCCAGCTATGGCGCGATGTGGAAGGGCCTCGTCAACAACGACGCCGACGCCGCTTTCGGTACTACGATTACCGGCCCCGCCAAGGAGGCCGAGACATCGCCGCGCGGCCTGGTCTGGCCGCCGCTGCCCGCCAGCGACAAGGAGGGCTGGGCGCGCGTGCACAAGGTTGGCTCGTTCTTCTTCCCGCAGACTGCGACCTGCGGTGCCGGCATCTCGCCCGACAAGCCGATCGAGCTCGGCAACTACCCCTACCCGATCTTCGTCGCCTATGCCTCGCAGCCGGTCGAGCAGGTTTATGCCATCACCAAGGCGATGATCGTGAACTACGACGCCTACAAGGATTCCGCGCCGGGTGCCGCGGGGCTCGGCGCCGATCGTCAGACCAAGAACTGGGTCGTGCCGGTGCATCCTGGCGCCGTGAAGGCGCTCAAGGAGGCCGGTCACTGGAGCGACGAGCAGGACGCCCACAACAACGCGCTTTACAAGCGCCAGGAAGTGCTGGCCGCGGCATGGACGGAATATGGCAAGTCCAGCCCGCCCTCCGACGACAAGGCCTTCCTCGACGGCTGGATGAAAGCGCGCGCATCGGCGCTCGCCAAGGCCAACATGCCGAACGGCTTCGAGTAGCGGCGGAAAGCCGTCCACCGCATAAGGCAATCAGGATCCTGGGGGGACTGCGATGTCCGATAGCGCCGCGGCTGCGCCCGCGAAGAAGATCGAGTTCGAGGATCCTCATGCCGGCCTCGGCAACCTCCAGGAGGCCGAGGTCACGCGCGTGCGCACACTGCATGGCGGCTGGCGCTGGACGCTGGTCGTTGCCACCGCCGCCACCATCCTGCTCTGCATCAACCAGCAGTTCTCGCTGCGCTTCTTCATCGATTACACCCAGCTCAACACCGAGTATTTCTATCTCCTGATCGCGTTGATGCTTCCCTTCACGTTCCTGATCTTCCCGGGGGCGGACAGCGCGCCACTGAACCGCATCCCCTGGTACGACGTCGCGCTATCGTTGGTGACGTTTGCCGCCGCGATCTGGCTGATGCTGAACGTGCGCAAGGCCGCGCAGTTCGGTTGGGAATCCGATGGTGCACCACAGAACGTCATCGTTGCGGGCCTCGTGATGTGGGCCGCGCTGATGGAGGCGCTGCGCCGCACCGGCGGCTGGAGCCTCTTGCTCTGCGTGCTCCCCTTCACCGTCTATCCGCTGTTCGCCGAGGCCAACTGGCTTGGACCCTTCAGAGGCTCGCAACTCACGCTCGACCAGACCACGGCTTATCATGTGCTGTCGGGCGAGAGCCTGCTCGGCATTCCGATCCAGGCCTTTGCTGACACCGTGATCGGCTTTCTGGTGTTCGGCACCGCGCTGATGATGACCGGGGCTGGAAAGTTCTTCATCAACCTCGCCTTCGCGCTCTGCGGCACCTTCCGCGGCGGTGCCGCCAAGGTATGTATCTTTGCCTCGGGCCTGCTCGGCATGATGTCGGGCTCGATCGTCTCCAATGTTTTGACCGCCGGCACCATGACGATTCCCGTCATGAAGAAGAGCGGATTCCGCGCCTCCTATGCCGGCGCGATCGAAGCCTGCGCTTCGACCGGTGCGGTGCTGGCGCCGCCGGTGATGGGCGCAACCGCGTTCGTGATCGCGCAATTCCTCAACGTCAGTTACGCCGAGGTCGCGGTCGCCGCCATCATCCCGGCCGTGCTGTACTATGTCGGCCTGTTCATGCAGGTCGACTGCTACGCCGCACGCCATGGGCTGAGGGGTATTCCGCGCGCCGAGCTGCCGCGCGTGATGGATACGATCAAGGGCGGCTGGTACTACGTGTTCGTGATCGCGCTGCTGATCGTGATGCTGCTCTACTTCAAGCGCGAGAGCCACGCACCGTTCTACGCGACCGCATTGCTGTTGGTGCTGAACCAGATCTTCTCCAAGGATTCCCGCTGGACGCTGGCGACCATCGGCAAGTTCCTCGAGGTCAACGGCCGCACCTTCGTCGAGCTGGTCGGCATCCTTGCCGGCTGCGGCCTCCTGATCGGCGCGTTCTCGATGACCGGCGTGGTCTCGAGCCTCGCCAACGACCTGCTGACGCTCGCCGGCGACAATGCGCTCCTGCTGCTCGTGATGTGCGCGTTCACCAGCCTGATCCTCGGCCTCGGGCTGACGACGACGGCCTGCTATATCTTCCTCGCGATCCTGGTGGCGCCGGCGCTGGAGAAGCTCGGGCTCAACCGGATGGCGGTGCACATGTTCATCTTCTATTGGGGCATGCTGTCGTCGATCACGCCGCCGGTCGCGATCGCCTCGTTCGCCGCCGCCGGCATCGCAGGCTCGCCGGCGATGAAGACCGGATGGGAATCGATGTGGGTGGGCAGCATCATCTACTTCATCCCGTTCTTCTTCGTGCTCAATCCGGCACTGGTGCTGCAGGGACCGAGCCCCTACCTCGCCGGCCTCGGCTTGATGGCGCTCGCCGCTTTCGGCACGCTGTTTATCTGCGGCGGCATCCAAGGCTACCTGGCCTATGTCGGCGATCTCCGCGGCGCAGGCGCCCTGGAGTGGCCACTGCGCGTGCTGCTGGTGATTGGCGGCTTCGTGGTGGCGACGCCCGGCGGCGGCATCAACCCGCTCTCGCAGGTTCAGGTTACGCTGCTGGGGCTGGCAATCCTCGCCCCAACGGCTCTGATTGCACTCTTGTTAACCCGCCGTCGGGCGCCGGTCCTCAACCAGTTATGACGCAATCGCGACCGTTGCCGCGGCTTGCTGAACAAAGGACGACATAACCGTCTCGAGCCCCAGCCAAAAGCATGACGGCGGCCGATCAGAGGTCAGCATGTTGTCGAGCCTGTCGCTCCGGGCGATAGAGCCGCTGGGCGCGCGCGGTTTTAGGCCACTACAGGCGGCAATCTAATTACGATTGCGATCTGGTTGCCGCCTCGCACGGCGTCAATATATTTCCTCAGAGGTCAGGTCGCCGATCTCGGGGCGCTTGGCGTCAGTACTGGCCACGATAATAGCGCTCATCGCACTCGGCGACGTAGATGCTGCCGTCCGGAGCACGATAGCGGCACATGGTGCGCCCGCCGTACTGTGGCTGCTGTGTGGAATTGGCAACAGCAGCGCCAAGCAAGGCGCCTGCACCTGCGCCGAGAACCGTGCCTGCGGTGTTTCTGCCGATGGCCTGACCAATCAGCGCCCCGCTGGCCGCGCCCAAGCCTGCGCCAGCCAGTGTGCGCTGGTCTTGGGGGGTTTGCGCGCAGCCGGCAAGCGAAGTGCCAAGGGCCACCATAGCTACGGCGGCGATCTTTAGAACGTTCATAATGATCCTTTGCGTTGAGCGTACACGAATGGTCCTGGCCAAGCTTTGCGGTTGGATCGGCCGGAAGCCGCGCGAGAGCAATTTCGATTCGGACTTGGGCTGGGGAATGGGGCATAGTTAGGTCAACACGAATAACGCCCCGCGCAGAAGTGGCGAAAGTCATGTCGGCACGTTGCTCAGTGCGCAGGATTGCGCTCGTAAGATGCCGGCACGATAGGACGAGGCCCCTGCGGGCCTTTGTGTATGAGGAAGCAAGAGACGGCCCGGCGCCAAGGGCCTTGGGGTAGTCCTAGGAGTGGCCGGGCCGTCTATGCTGGGTGCCGCGTGTGTGGCGCCCAAGCATTACCAATAACCGGTTCTAGCAAGAGGGCGCGATCTCGGCCGCGGGGCTGGCTGAAGATGGTCTGACCGAAATCGCGCTAACCTCACGCTGGTGTTGCGACCGTGGCGAGCCATCATGGCGACGCTCTGGCCAGACCATGGCGTGATCATGGTTCACCACAGTTCGCGCCTATTGCGCACGAGATCATCGAGCATTGGAGCCAAGTCCGCAGGACGAAAGTAACTTGCCTCTCCCAAGGCTTCGTCATGTTGTCCGAGGCTCGCGACCTGAGGAGGACGGAGACTCGATGACCATTGCTAACGACGTTCTGCGTGTTGTGATGGCGCAGCCCGGACTGTCTGCGGAAGACATCGCCGGCAGGCTGTTCGGTGACAAGGCCACGATGCAACGCGTCAATGCAGCATGCCGTAAGCTTGTGGAAGAGCGGCGGCTCGTTCGCAGCGGCAGGGGCGGCCCAAGCGACCCATTCACCTATCACCTGCCGACGCATCCCAGCATCTTGACGCCGACCTGACGCGTCCAGCGACGGCTCGCACAGGCGCGTTTACCACCGGTGCAGCCGGCGACCAATGAGCGACAGCGGCGAGATCTGACAATGATCCTGACGCGATAGGCCGATCGGGACTAACCAGCGGTTTCCACGCCAAATGCGAGCCACGGGCCATCGTGGCAAGGAACGGTCGATGTTCGCTGCCGTTACATCGGTTCAACCTCAAGGAGGAAGTTCCGATGTTGAAGATTACTCTTGTCTTGGCGATAGCCGCAGCCGCGCTGACGACGACCCCGCTTGCCACTCCAGCCAGGGCTCAAAACGTCAAGATGGCGCAAGGCGTTGATGTCCAGGTCGGACGGGATCGCGACGACCGCTACTACCGAGACCGCTACAATCGCGACACGACAGTTGGCATCGGCCCCGGGGGCGTCACCGTCGGCCCAGGACGGCGATGCCGCACTGAGACAGTCACGGTGGAACGTGACGATGGCCGCAGGATCACGCGCAGGGAGCGCCGCTGCGACTAATTCGGTCGAGGGCGTCTCCGGCTCGTTCACTGACGAGGTCGTTATCCTCCGCGGTCGACCCCGCGGTACATCATCGGTCACACGCTGAAATCACTGACCGTCGTGAAAAAAAGCCCCCGGTCGTCGCGGCCGAGGGCCTAAGGACGTCTCTCGTCCGTCAGGCAGGGAGACACAACGCATCATCCCTGAGCCCGCCTCCAGCACAACGGTACTAAGGAAGTAGCGACGAGCGGAAGGCCGCCATGGCAACCCTTCTATCGTCAAGGACCGTCGATCATCCGAAACATCGCGGTGATCGCGGATTCCCCGTCATTGGACTGGTTCCGGATCAGTTGCGCGCGCCCTAATTGCGTTGCACAACGGAGGCGATGAAACGATCACCTCCACCCGTCACGCCCACCACCACGGCCTGGTCCAGCTCGAAGCCACCGTTGCTGCGGTTTCTGCACACTTGTTACGCAGATTTCCTGCTCGAGACCGGCGGCGCCGTCGCTGACTACATTCCCGAGCTCGGCAAGGCCGATCCTGCCCATTTTGGCATCAGCCTCGCGACCCTCGACGGCCACGTCTACGAGGTCGGCGACACCCGCACCCCCTTCACCATCCAGTCGATGTCGAAGCCGTTCGTGTTCGCGCTGGCGCTGGACACGCTCGGTGCCGAGCGGGTCGAGAGCGTGATCGGCGTCGAACCGTCGGGCGATCCCTTCAACTCGATCCGGCTGAATGCGCAAAACCACCCCTTCAACCCGATGGTCAACGCCGGCGCGATCGCCTGCACCGGCCTGATCCACGCGGCCAAGGGCGACGGTGCGTTCGCGTATATCCGCGAGGCGCTGGGGCGCTTCGCCGGCCGCGAGCTCGATGTCGACGAGGCGGTCTATGCCTCCGAGAGCGCGACTGGCGACCGCAACCGGGCGATCGGCTATCTGCTGCGCACCAATGACGTGATCACCGAGAACGTGCCTGACGTGCTCAACGTCTATTTCCGGCAATGCGCCATCCTCGTCACCGCGCGCGACACCGCGGTGATGGCGGCAACGCTCGCCAATCACGGCGTCAACCCGCTGACCGGCGAGCAGGTGGTGACGCCCTACGCGATCTCCCGCACGCTCTCGGTGATGACATCGTCGGGCATGTACGACTACGCGGGCGAATGGATCTACCGCGTCGGCAT
Source organism: Bradyrhizobium sp. ORS 86 (assembly GCF_045571475.1). NCBI lineage: Bacteria > Pseudomonadati > Pseudomonadota > Alphaproteobacteria > Hyphomicrobiales > Nitrobacteraceae > Bradyrhizobium > Bradyrhizobium sp. ORS 86. The sequence continues at coordinate 4,650,662 of NZ_CP120699.1, forward strand.
CCCCGCCAAGAGCGGCGTCGGCGGCGGCATCCTGGCGGCGCTGCCGGCGCGGCTCGGGCTCGGCAGCTATTCGCCGAAGCTCGACAAGCACGGCAACAGCGTGCGCGGCATCAAGGTATGCAAGGCGCTGTCGGCGCATTACGACCTGCACATGCTCAACCGCAGCGACGACGCGCGCCACAGCATCATTGCCGACTACAACATCGGCAAGAACCCGTCGCGGCGGGTGCGCCGGCCCCAGGAACAGGAGATTCTGGCCAGGCACTTCCAGGAGGTGCGTGTGATCGAGCTGGTCGGCACGCTGTCGCTCTCCAATGTCGACTACGTCTCGCGCCGCCTCGCCGGCGCGCCGCGTCCACAGTTCGTGATCTTCGACCTTCGCCGCGTCACCGCGACGACGCGCGCTGGCGCGCGGCTGGTGGCGGAAGCCTTCAAGGAGCTGGCCGAGCTCGGCGTCACCGTGGTCCTCTCAGGCATCAAGCGGACGTCGCGGGAGTGGGCGACGATCAGCGAGTGGACCAGCCGGCTCGGCAATATCAGGGACTTCTACCTGCTCGACACCGCGATCGAATGGGCCGAGGACCAGATCGTCTACCGCTACGGCGGCTCGATCGACTTCTTCGAGACCACCGAACTTTCGGAGCAGCCGCTACTCGCCGGACTGAGCGAGCAAGAACTCGCCAGCCTTAATGCGCTCAGCACGATCATGACCTATCAGCCGAACGAGAAGATAGTCGCAGCCGGCGACGAGGCGACCTCGTTGTTCTTCCTGCGCAGCGGCGTCGTCCATGTCACCCTGCCCGACGGCATCAGGCTGGCGACGCTGACCGCCGGCATGGCCTTTGGCGAGATGGCGCTGCTGGAGCCGCGACGCTCCGCCGACGTGCTCGCCGACATGTCGGCGACCGCCTATGAGGTGGCGATCAAGGACTTCGAACACTTCCGGCGCGAGCATCCCCATGCCGGTGAGCGGATCATGCGCAACCTCGCGCAGATCCTCGCCGAGCGGCTGATCATCGCGAATGCGAAGGTCGAACTGCTCACCTCGGGCTGAGTCTTCCCTCTCCCCGCTCTTCGCGGGGAGAGGGTTGGGGTGAGGGGCTGCATCAGCAAAATGACTCGGAATGGAACCCGCGGAGACTTCCCCCTCACCCGGATCGCATTTCATGCGATCCGGCCTCTCCCCGCGCGCGGGGAGAGGCAAAAGGAAGTGCTGCTCGCGCACTGACCTCAGCTCACCACTTCCGTCACAGGCTGCATGTCGATCTCGAAGGTCTCCAGGAACTTCGACGTCATGATGTAGAAGCCGACCGAGAGCTGCAGCTCGATCAGCGCGCCCGGCGTCAGCTTCGAGGCGATCGCCTTGAAGGTCGCGTCCGTCGGCTTCTTGAGCTTGACGATCTCGTCGGTGAAGGCGAGCGCCGCGCGCTGCACGTCGTTGAAGCAGGTCGCGACCTGCCAGTTCTCCAGCGCCGCGTTCTGCTCGTCGGTGACACCGACATTCTTGCCGATCCGTTTGTGCGCAACGATCTCGTAGGGAGCTTCGCAGAGAATGCCGGTGCGGGTGATCGCAAGCTCGCGTACGACGGGATCTAGCTCGCCCTTGTGACGGATCGCGCCGCCGAGCCGGCAGTACTGTTCGAAATAGCTCGGCGAATGCGCCATCATGCGAAAGATGTTGGCGTTGCGGTTCTTGTCGAGGATCTCGCGGGTCCGCGGGCTTGCCTGTGCGGGATCTGAGTAATCGATACGGGCCATTTCCTAACCTTGATCGTGTTGCCGTTTCTGTCGGTTCCAAAACACTATCTGCCGGCCGTCGCGCGAGCAACACGCCCGAGCCAAATTGCCGCCGCAATGCTAATCAACCTTCACGCGGTCGATATTCGCTGAGTGGGGACTCGTCAAAAGCGAATACTCGTCGCGGGGTGTTCCGAGTACAAAATCTGACCGTCGAGCGCTTGCAGCGCAACGATGAGTCACGCCCGGGTCTAGGGAGAACGCATGAAGGAAGCCACCAAGAGGGCGGCCTCGGAGGCGCTTGCGCAAGTGCTGGCGGTGACGGCGATGCTCGTCATCGCCAGCGTCATTTTCTACTGGCGATAGTATCTGTGACTTGGAGGGGCGAAGGCGAATGTTCAGGCTGGGTATCGCGTCCTGATCGGTTCGCCCTCGCCCCTCACCTTGCCTTCTCGAAATACGGAACGAGCCGTCCCGCGAATTGCGTGAAGCGGGCGGTGACCTTGTCGCCGATGGCAAGCGCATTGTCGCCGTGAGCCATCATGCGGAATCCCTCATCGGTATCGACGAGCACGATGTTGTAGGGCACGTGTGCCCGCGTCTCCGGCGTGGCGGCGCGGCAGACCAGCGAGGTCGCATACACCGTGCCTGCCCCGCTGGCGCGATGCTCGGCCACATCAGGCGAGCCACAGGCCGCGCAAAAGCTGCGGCGGAAATATTGCCGGGCGCCGCACGCGTTGCAGGTTTGATAGACGATGGCTTCTGCGCCCTTGGTCCAATCAATGATCTGCCCGCTCATCGTACGCGCTCCAGGAACATGCTGACATGCGAGGACAGCACGCCGCCGTCGCCATGGAGCAGCGCGATCGAGGCATCGCGGACCTGACGAGTGCCGGCGCGGCCGGTCATCTGCAGATGGGTCTCGACCAGATGGGCCATCGCACCGCCGACGCCGCAATGGCCGTAGCTGAGCAGACCGCCATGAGTGTTGAGCGGCATCTCGCCGTTCTGGTCGAAATATCCCGCTCGGACGCGGGCCGCCGCTTCGCCGCGCTTCGCGAGCCCCAGATCCTCCAGCAGCATCGCAAGCGTGATCGTAAAGCTGTCATAGACCGCAGCATAGCGGACATCCGAAATCGCAAGGCCTGCTGACTGCTTCGCCTTCGCGATCGAAATCTCCGCGCCGAGTTCGCTCAATGCGGGCGCGGCCGTGACATGCTGATGGGTGTGGGCCTGCGCGCAACCGCGGACCCGCACCTGCCTGTCGCCGGTCGCTTCGCGGCTGATCACGAACGCAGCGCCGCCATCGGACACCGGGCAGCAATCCAGCAGCTTGAGCGGCATCGCCACCGGCTTCGAGGCCATCACGTCGGCAACCGTGATCGGCTCGTGGAACTGCGCACCGGGATGCGTCAGCGCGTGCTTGCGCATCAGCACCGCGAACTCGGCAAGGTCCTCCTGCGTCACGCCGTACTCATGCATGTAGCGCGTCGCCACCAGGCCGTAATAGGCCGGGATCGTCGGCCCCAGCGCCACCTCGTAATCGGGATGACCGACCTGAGCCAACGCCTGGATCGAGGCGTCGCGGCTCTGCCCAGTCAGCCGGTTCTCGCCGCCGACCACCAGCACGTGCTTGGCGATGCCCGCATCGACCAATTGATGCGCCAGCATGGTCATCGCAAGACCGGTGGCGCCGCCGACCTGCACGGCGTGGGCATAGGACGGGCGAATGCCGAAATGCTCGGCGAACACGGTCGCCAGCATGATGTGTGGTGAGACCGTCGAATAGCCGCACAGGATGCCGTCGATATCGGAGCGCTTCAGCCCTGCATCAGCGATTGCGAGCTCGGCTGCCTTGCTCATCAGGTCGAGCGAGGACGAGCCTTCATGCTTGCCGTAGGACGTGAGGCCGACGCCGGTGATGAAGCTCATCGGTTCACCTCCCCTTGCAAACGGGAGGTCGGCTTGCGCAGCAAGCCGGGTGGGGATCTGTCTCCGCCCCATCTGCTCTCAGCCGTGGCTGACCCCGACCCTGCCCTCCCCCTTTCAGGGGAAGGAGAAGACAGCGGCGCGCCTCCCGGAACCCATTCTCATCAATACGACTTCGGCAGACCAAGCACCTTCTCCCCGATGAAGCTGAGGATCAGTTGCGGGCTGATCGGCGCGATGCGCGGGATCAGGGATTCCCGCAGATAGCGCTCGACGTGATACTCCTTGGCGTAACCGAAGCCGCCGTGAGTCATCACCGCCTGCTCGCAGGCGTGGAAGCCGGCCTCGGCCGCGAGATATTTGGCGGAGTTCGCCGCGGGGCCGCAGGGCAGGTTCTGGTCATACTGCCAGCCGGCGCGCAGCACCATCAGCCAGGCGGCCTCGAGCTCCATCCAGCACTTCGCCAGCGGATGCTGGATCGCCTGGTTCATACCGATCGGGCGGTTGAATACGATCCGACCCTTGGCGTATTCCGACGCCCGCTTCAGCGCAATCTGCCCGAGGCCGACGGCTTCGGCCGCGATCAGGATGCGCTCGGGATTCATGCCGTGCAGGATGTATTCGAAACCGCGGCCCTCCTCGCCGATGCGGTCCTCGACCGGGATCTCGAAGTTCTCGAAGAACAATTCGTTGGAGTCGACGGGCTTGCGGCCCATCTTCTCGATCTCGTGCACGGTGACGCGCTTGCGATCGAAGTCGGTGTAGAACAGGCTGAGACCATGGGTCGCGCTGCGCACCTCCTCGAGCGGCGTGGTGCGCGCGAGCAGCAGGATCTTGTTGGCGACCTGCGCGGTCGAGATCCACACCTTCTGGCCATTGACGATGTACTTGTCGCCCTGGCGCACCGCGCGGGTCTTGAGCTGGGTGGTGTTGAGGCCGGTGTTCGGCTCAGTGACGGCGAAGCAGGATTTGTCGCGGCCGTCGATGATCGGCGGCAGCATGCGCTGGCACTGCTCCTTGGTGCCGAACACCACCACGGGATTGAGCCCGAACACGTTCATGTGCACGGCGGAGGCACCGGACATACCGGCGCCCGACTCCGAGATCGTGCGCATCATGATCGCGGCGTCGGTGATGCCGAGACCGGAGCCGCCATATTCCTCGGGGATGCAGATGCCGAGCCAGCCGGCATCGGCCAGCGCGCGATGGAAGTCGACCGGATAGCCGCCCTCCTTGTCCTTCTTCAACCAGTAGGCATCGTCGAAGCGCGAGCAGATCTTCCCGATGGCGTCGCGGATCGATTCCTGGTTAGCCGAGAGTGCGAAATCCATGGGTGCTGTCCTTAAATGTTGTTCGCAAGCTTGGTGACGCCGTCGCGCACCATCGCGGCGATCTCCTCAGTGGAGTAGCCCATCTCCCGCAGGATCTCTTCGCCGTGCTGGCCGAGCCGTGGTGCCAGGCGTTGCGGCTCTGCCTTGGTCTCCGACCAGCGCGCCGACACCTTCATGCTGCGGATGCGCCCCTCGGTCGGATGCTCCGCAGCCGGGAACATGCCGGTTGCGACCATATGCGGATCCTGCAACAGGCTCTCGAGGTCATGCATCGGCATGACCGGCACATCGGCCTGCTCGAGGATCTCGTTCCACTCGGCCGTGGTCTTGGTCAGCAGGATACGCGCGAGCTCGGCATAGACCGTATCGATATTGGTGGCACGGCCGGCGAAGGTCGCGAACTTCGGATTGCTGCGCAGATCGTCGCGCCCGGTCGCCTTGAAGAAATTCTCCCACTGCTTGTCGTTATAGACGATCACGCAGATGTAGCCGTCGGACGTCTTGTACGGCCGCCGGTCCGGCGAAAGGTGGCGCGCATAGCCACCCTTGTCGAGCGGTGGATCGTAGGTCAGCCCGCCCATGTGATCGCCCATGACGAAACCGGCCATCGTCTCGAACATCGGAATGTCGACGCGCTGGCCCAGCCCGGTCCGGTCGCGATGCACGAGGCTCGCGCAGATCGCGCCGACCGCGGTGAGACCGACGATGCGATCGACCAGGGCATTCGGCACGTAGCGCGGTACGCCGTCGGACGTCTGCGCCATCAGCGCCGGCAACGCGGTGGCGCCCTGAATCAGATCGTCATAGGCCGGCTTGGCGGCATACGGCCCTTCCTGGCCGAAGCCGAACACGCCGGCATAGACCAGCCGCGGATTGACCTTCGCCACCACGTCGTAGCCGAGTTGCAGCCGGCCCATCGCCTGCGGGCGCACGTTGTAGACGAGCACGTCGGCCTTCGCGATCAGCCGCAGCACCGCCTCGCGCCCGTCCGGCTTCTTCAGATCGAGGCAGATCGAGCGCTTGCTTCGGTTGGTATTGAGGAACACCGGCCCCATGCCGGGATGTCGCGTCGGACCGATCTGCCGCGTCACGTCGCCATCGGGCGATTCCACCTTGATGACGTCGGCACCGTAATCGCCAAGCATCTGGGTGGCATAGGGGCCCATCAACACGGTCGTCATGTCGACGACCTTGATGCCCTGCAGTGGTCCCATCGTTCCGTTCACTCCCGGCTGTTCTGGATTGAAACCTAGTAACGGGAGGTTTTTGCCAAGATCAAGCTGCGCCGGGCGTATGGGCGTATGCGTGCCGGCGCCAGCCGCGCCGGCCGGGGCAGACAGGCGGAGATGCCGGACTATTTGTCGATCATCGCATCGCGTGCCTTCACGAGCTTCTCCAGCTCCGCATTCTGCTGCTCGATCCGCTCGGAAATGCGCTCCTCGACTTCGGCGCCTGCCGCACCGGCGGCCTGCTCGATCAGTTGCCTGATATTGTCCCGGAGGATCGCGATGCGGTCGTTCAGTTCCGAAAGCGACAGAGAGGTTTCAATTCCCATGGCAGGTACTCCGGATGACAGGCGCCCATGAGGTTAGCGCGACCGGGCGCAGCCGCCTATAGCCATCGCAAATGTCCGGGGCAGGCGGACCGGCCTACTTCGCCATCATATCCCGCAGCGCGGTCTTCAGCACCTTGCCGTAGTTGTTCTTCGGCAGCGCATCGAGATAGACGTAGCGCTTCGGGCGCTTGAACCGCGCGATCGAGGCGAGGCAATGCGCGTCGAGCTTGCGGTCGTCAGCCGCGGCGCCGTCCTGCAGCACGACGCAGGCGACGACGATCTCGCCCCATTCCGGATCCGGCACACCGATGGCCGAGACCTCGCGGACATCGGGATGGGTCAGCAAGGCTTCCTCGACCTCGCGCGGATAGATGTTGGTGCCGCCGGAGATGATCACGTCCTTGGAACGATCCGACAGCGTGAGGAAGCCGTCGGCGTCGAGGCGGCCGACGTCGCCGGTCCGCAGCCAGCCGTCCTTCAGGGTTTCCGCATTGGCCTTCGGATTGTTCCAGTAGCCGAGCATCACGGTTGAGCCCTTGACCTCGATCTCGCCGGTCTCGCCGGCGGGCAAGGGCTTGCCTTCGTTGTCGGTGATGCGCACGGTGACGACGCTCTGCGCGGTGCCGACCGAGGCCAGCCGCTCCAGATAGCGCGGATGATCGCTGCGCCGGTGCCAGTCGCGCGACAGCGCGGTGATGGTCATCGGCGATTCACCCTGACCATAGATCTGCACGAAGCGCTGGCCCATGGTCGTGATCGCGTCCCTGATGTCCGCGAGATACATCGGCCCGCCGCCATAGATGATGGTGCGCAGCCCCTCGCCGTTCTCGCCGCGCCGCTTCGCGGCATCGACCAGGCGGCGCACCATGGTGGGCGCCGCGAACATCACGACATTGTCGAGCTGACGGCCGAGGTTGAGCACTTCGTCCGGATCGAAGCCGCCGGACTGCGGAACAACGTGCCGACCGCCCATGCGCACATGCGGGAAATTGTAGAGGCCGGCGCCGTGCGAGATCGGCGCGGCATAAAGCGAGGCATCGTTCGGCGTTGCCGCATCGACATCGGCGAGATAACACAGCGACATCGCAACGAGGTTGCCGTGGCTGAGCATCACACCCTTGGGCCGGCCGGTGGTGCCCGAGGTGTAGAACAGCCAAGCGAGATCATCGGTCTCGCGTGGCAGCGGGGTGGGCGCGCCCTCGCCGCTGCGCATGGCGCGGTAGGTATCGCTGTCGACGGAGAGCATGGTCATGCCGGCGGGACAATCGTCCTTGGCCTCGGTCAGCGCGGCGATTGTGTCGTCGGACACGAAGGCGAGCTTGGCGCCGCCATTGCCACAGATCCACGCCGCCTCGCGGCCGTGCAGCTTGGCATTGATCGGGATCGCGGCCGCGCCGATCCACCAGATGCCGTAGAGACATTCGAGATATTGCGTGCAATTGCTGGCAAACAGCGCGACGCGGTCGCCGGCGGTGATGCCGTAATCACGCGCCAGCGCTGCCCCGATCGAGGCGGCGCGACGCGCAAAGGTCGCGTAGTCAGCGTCGAGGTCGAAGCCGGTCAGCAGCGCCGGCGCGTCGGGACGTGCCCGCGCCGTCGCTGCCAGCCATTCGGCAATGTTCATCGCCGAAGGCCCGCGATTACTTCGCCGGCTCGAGGATCGAGACGTAGTTGGCGACCGCGGCACCGCCCATGTTGAAGATGCCGCCGAGCTGGGCGTTCTTGAGCTGCATGCCCTCGGGCGCCTGCCCGGTGAGCTGCATCGCCGTCATGACGTGCATCGAGACACCGGTCGCGCCGATCGGATGGCCCTTGGCCTTGAGGCCGCCGGACGGGTTGACCGGCAGCTTGCCGTCCTTCTGGGTCCAGCCTTCCTTGATGGCGCGCGCGCCCTGCCCTTTCGGCGCCAGGCCCATCGCTTCATATTCGATCAACTCGGCGACCGTGAAGCAGTCATGGGTCTCGACAAAGGAGAGATCGGAGAGCTGCAGGCCGCCCTTCTGCAGCGCGCGCTGCCAGGCGACGGTGCAGCCTTCGAATTGCAGGATGTCGCGCTTGGACATCGGCAGAAAATCCTGGGCGTGCGCGGTGGCGCGGATGTTCACGGCCTTGCCCATCTTCTTCGCGGTCTCGGCATCGGTCAGCACCAGCGCCGCGGCGCCATCCGACACCAGCGAGCAGTCGGTCCGCTTCAAGGGACCGGCGACATAGGGGTTCTTCTCGCTCTCGGAGCGGCAGAACTCGAAGCCGAAATCCTTGCGCATCTGGGCGTAGGGATTGGCGACGCCGTTCTTGTGGTTCTTAGCAGCTATCATCGCCAGCGCGTCCGACTGGTCGCCGTATTTCTGGAAATAGGCCTGCGCGATCTTGCCGAACACGCCGGCAAAGCCGCCGACGGTGTCGCCGTCTTCCGGCAGGTACGACGCCTTCAACAGGTTCTTGCCGATCTCCGGGCCGGGCGTCCGCGTCATCTGCTCGACACCGACCACCAGCACGATCTTCGCCGCTCCAGCTTCGATGGCGCGAATGCCCTGGTGCACAGCGGCGGATCCCGTGGCGCAGGCGTTCTCGACCCGGGTGGTCGGCTTGAAGCGCAGCGCGGGATCAGCCTGCAGCACTAGCGAGGCGGTAAAGTCCTGCGGCGAGAAGCCGGCGTTGAAATGGCCGAGCATGATCTCGTCAACGTCGGAGGCGGAAATGCCGGCGTCAGCGAGCGCCTCGTTGGCGACCTTCACGACGAGACCTTCGATGGTCTCTGCGTCGAACTTTCCGAATGGCGTGTGGGCCCAACCCACGATGCTGGCTGTCATGGCCGATCTCCCTGTTCCTGTTCGAAATCCATGTAACCTATCTTCAGGCCGCTTTCAGCGATTTCATCGTCTGCGCACACATGGCGGTTATGCCGGACCAGTTGCCGGCGCGGATGTCCGAGGCCGGGCACAGCCAGGAGCCGCCGACGGCCAGCACGTTCGGCTCGGCGAGCCAGGTCGCCGCATTGGCCTCGCCGATCCCGCCGGTCGGGCACACTCTGACATTCGGGAATGGGCCGGCCAGCGCCCGCAGTGCCTTGATACCGCCAGCCTGCTCGGCCGGGAAGAATTTGACCACGTCAAAGCCATGCGCCAGAGCCTGCATCAGCTCGGATGCCGTGGCGATCCCCGGCGCGAAGGGCAACCGGCTGGCGGAGGCGGCCTTGAGCAGTTCGGGCGTCGCGCCCGGGCTGATGCCGAACCTGGCGCCGAGCGCCTCCGCGCGTGCCAGATCGTCGCCATTGAGGATCGTGCCGATACCGACGATCGCCTCAGGCACGTCGGCGATGATCGCCTTGGCCGCCTCGACCGCCACCGACGTGCGTAGCGTCACCTCGAGCGTCCGCACCCCGCCGGCGACCAGCGCCTTCGCAAGCGGCACCGCATCCTGCAGCCGCTCGATGGTCAGCACCGGGATCACAGTGGCTTGCCGGATCAGCTCCGCGGTCTGGTGCTGCTTTGATGCTGTCATGAGGAGGCCTTGCGGGATGTTGAGGGCCGTGGCGCCCGCTTGGGCGGCATGGCGTAGCGTGGAATGATCGCGCCGGGATAGCACACCACGACGCCGGCAAGACGATGGCCCGCGCGGGCGGCATCCTCCGGTCCGGCACCGCTGAGACGCGCCGCGAGATAGGCGGCGGCAAAGCTGTCACCTGCCGCGGTGGTATCGACTGCCGGCTTGATCAGTGGCTCCGCCCTCACCTCGCCCGATCCACCGGCGAAGCGCAGGATACAAGCCGGCTCCGCGAGCTTGAGCACCACCTCGGGGCTCGATATGCCGGCAAGCAGCGCTGCGGTGCTCTCGCCGGGATAAAGCGGCGCCAGATCTTCGGTCGATGCGAGCACGATATCCGCGCCCTCGAAGGCGGCACTGAACGCCTTGCGCGCGATATTGAGGTCAGGCCAGCCGCGGACCCGGAAATTGGTGTCGAACGCAAACCGCGTGCCCAGCAGCCGTGCCCGCTTCAGTGCCGTCATCAGGCGTTCCCGGCCGGCCTCGTCCAGGATGGAGAGCGTGATCGCCGAAAAATAGACCACGTCATAGCTCGCCAGCGAGTTCAGGATGTCTTCGGTCTCGGGCAGGTCCATTAGGCTGCGCGCGGCCGCACTCTCGCGCCAATGGAAGAAGCGCCGCTCGCCCTTGTCGTCGGTCTGGATCAGATACAGCCCCGGCAATTTGCCGGGCAGCCGCGCGACACGCTTGGTGCCGATGCCCTCCGCGGTCCAGCCCGCGATCATCTCGTCGCTCAGCGCGTCGTCGCCGAGCGCGGTGATGTAATCGACATCGACGCCGAGCCGGGACAGATAGACGGCGGTGTTGAGCGTGTCACCGCCGTAGCCGCGCGCGAAGAGGCCGCTGCTCGGACCACCCGTGGCCTGGCGCAGCTCGATCATGCATTCGCCGATGCAGGCAACCCGGGTCATCTCGGAACCCGTCTGAACGACACTTTAGGCGGCAAATTTACCGCCAAGCTCGTCCTCGATGTGGATACGAATGATGTCGTCGAACGTCTTCTCGGCCGTGGTGAACCCGAGCTTGAGCGCGCGCTCCGTGGCGAAATCGCGCGGCCATCCCGAGACGATGCTGATGATGGTCGGATCGGGCACCCGCTTGATGCGCGCGGTGACGTTCTTGCCGGCGACGCGCTCCAGCGCCGCGATCTGCTCGCCGACGGTGGCTGATAGCCCGGGCATGCTGAGATTGCGCCGTGGGCCGATCGCGCTGAGGTCCATGGTGCCGGCATGGATCAGGAAGCCGACCGCCGATTTCGGCGAGGCGTGCCAATGCCGCACGTCCTCGGAGACCGGCAGGATGGCCTCCTCGCCTGCGAGCGGCTCGCGGATGATGTTGGAGAAGAAGCCGGACGCCGCCTTGTTCGGCCTGCCCGGCCGCACGCAAATCGTCGGCAGGCGGATCGAGATGCCGTCGAGCAGGCCCTTGCGGGTGTAATCATTGATCAGGAGTTCGCAGATCGACTTCTGCGTGCCATAGCTCGTCAGCGGCGTGTGGAAGAATTCGTCGCCGATCTTCTCGGGGAACGGCGCACCGAACACGGCGATCGAGGACGTGAACACCAGCCGCGGCCTGTAGCCGCCGCCGACGGTGCGGATCGCATCGATCAGATGGCGGGTGCCGTCGAGATTGATCCGGTAGCCCTTGTCGAATTCGGCCTCTGCCTCGCCCGACACGATCGCGGCAAGATGGAAGATCACCTCAGGCCGCTCGGCGATCAGCGGCGCTGCGGCGCCGGCATCGGCGAAATCGGAGGCGACGACGTTGACCGGAATCTGCGCGTTCGCCGGCTTGGCCGGCGCCACCACGTCCTGCAGCGTCATTTTGGTGATGTCTTGCTTGCCGAGGCGGCCTTCGCGCAGCAGGCGTTCCGTCAGTTTCCGGCCGACCATGCCGGCGGCGCCGAGGATCAGAATATGCAAGACCCAACTCCTGTTGACTTGTCCAGTTGACTTGGACTTCGGACGCGGGGCCTTAGGTGCTCACTCTTTCACGGCTCCCGTCATGGCGGAGACATAATGCTCAACGAAGAACGCGTAAAGGATAACCAGCGGCAGCGAACCGCATAGCGCCCCTGCCATCAGGGAACCCCAGCGATAGACGTCGCCGTCGACGAATTCGTTGACGATGGCAACCGGCACCGTCTTGTTCGGGGTCGATTGCAGGAACGTCAGCGCGTAGATGAACTCGTTCCAGCACAGCGTGAAGCAGAAGATGAAGGCCGAGATCAGGCCGGGAACGGCGAGCGGCAGTACGATCTTGATCAGGATCTGCCAGCGGCTGGCACCGTCGATCAGCGCGCATTCCTCGAGCTCGAACGGGATGGTCTTGAAGTAGCCCATCAAGAGCCAGGTCGAGAACGGAATCAGGATCGTCGGGTAGGTCAGGATCAGCGCCAGCGGCGAATCGAACAGGCCATACTGGAAGACGACGGTCGCCAACGGGATGAACAAGATCGACGGTGGCACCAGATAGGCCAGGAAGATCAGGCCGCCGACAACGTTCGCGCCCTTGTAGCGCAGCCGCACGATCGCATAGGCCGCAAGCACGCTCGCGATGATCGAGAGCACCGTGGCGCCGACCGCCACATACATCGTGTTCCACAACCAGTGCGGATAGTAGCTCTCGAACAGGAGCTTGTGGATGTGCTTGAAGGTCGGATTCCAGGTCCAGAACGGATTGTACTTGTCGAGGTCGAGCAACTGGTCGTCCGGCTTCACCGCCGTCAGCGCCATCCAGTAGAACGGAAACAGCAGGATGACGACGATGATCGACAGCGGGAGATAGAGCGTCACGATGCGCCGCGGCACCGATTGCAGGTAGCTCATGCCCTCGCTGTTGTCGACGCGGGAAGCCGTCGACAGGATGGTCTTGAGATCGAGTTTCGATGCTGGGAGATCAGTCATTGTTCTCTCCCGGGCGCGCGCGGGGCCTGCCCCGTTCGCGCAAACGAATACGCAATACGGCAGGGATCAATCATTGTTCTCTCCCTGTTGCCACTTCCTGCGCTGCAGTCCGAACCAGGAGATCATGATCGCGCCGAGCAGGAACGGGATCATCGCGCTCGAGATCGCGGCGCCCTCGCCCAGTTGCCCTCCGATGATCGCGCGTTGATAGGACAAGGTCGCCATCAGATGCGTCGCGTTGACAGGGCCGCCGCGGGTCATTGCCCAGATGAGCTGGAAGTCGGTGAAGGTGAACAGCACCGAGAACGTCATGACGACGGCGATGATTGGCGTGAGCAGCGGGTACGTGATGTGGCGGAACATCTGCCAGGAGCTCGCACCATCCAGGGTCGCCGCTTCGTAAAGCGACGGCGAGACCGTTTGCAGACCTGCCAGAAGCGTGATCGCGACAAACGGCACGCCACGCCAGATGTTGGCGAAGATCACGCAGATGCGCGCCCATGTGGGATCGCCGAGGAAGTTGATGTTCTGGCTGATTAGCCCGAGATGCTTCAGCGACCAGGAAATGATCGAGAACTGGGAGTCGAAGATCCACCAGAAGGCCAGCGCCGACAGCACCGTCGGCACGATGAACGGGATCAGCACGGCGGCGCGCAGCAGCGCCTTGAACGGCATCCGCTCGTTGAGCAGCAGTGCCAGATACAGACCGATGGCGAATTTCAGGGTGCTCGCGACGAAGGTGTAGAGCAGCGTGTTGAACACCGAGAGCCAGAAGATGGCGTCGCCCCACAGCCACTCATAGTTCTCGGCGCCGATGAACTGGCCGATCCGGCCGATGCGGGCATCCGTGAACGACAGCCAGATGCCAAGCCCCAATGGATAGGCCAGGAAAAAGATCAGGAACGCCATCGCCGGCAGCATGAACCAGAAGCCGAGCCAGTTCCTGTTGTGGCGGAGTTGGTCCCAGGCGGTCGCTTCGCGCATTTCGGTCTTCGCGCGTCTTGGTGCAAGGGCGATGTCAGCCATAGGCAATGTCCCGGTTGCTCAACTGATTGAGCATGACCACGCAATAGTCCAACGATGGCATTCCAATGATGGCGCGGGCTGCGGATCGCGCCGCCCGCGCCAGTCTCGTCAGCGATAGATTCGCTTCAACTGCCGTTCGGCCTCGGCGATGGCGGTCTTGGCATCCTTGGCGCCGGTGCAGTAGTTGGCGAACATGTCGACCACGATGAAGTCCGCGATCGCGGTCGCGGCCTTTTCACCGGGCGAGCCAATGCCGGACGCCGGCAACGCCCGCTTGCTCGCCTCGGCGAACACCGCGTTCTTCGGGTCCGCGGTCCATACCGGGGCCGAGTCGTAGGCGTTCAGCGTATGCGTGAGGTAGCCGCGCGCGCCGGACAGCCATTTCTCGAAGTTTTCCTTCTCCAACATGAAGGCGATAAAGGCCTTTGCAGCGTTGGGGTATTTGCAGAAGTTGAAGGCAAGGATCGGCACCGCGAGCTGCAATTCGGTCGGCTTGCCGATCGGTCCGACCGGCCAGAGCGCGTGATAGGTGTCCTCGGCCAGGTCCTTCTTGCTCGGGTCGTCCTTTGCCGCGACGTAGATGGAAATGCCGTTCGAGGTGCAGTAAAGCTCGCCAGCGAGGAACGCCTTGTTGTTCGAGGAATCGTTCCATGAGGCCACGCCGGGAATGAAGGTCTCGGAAAGCGATTTGGCATATTCGAGCGCCTTCGCAGTCTCCGGCGAGTTGATGATGACCTTATCATCTTTGTCGACGGTCCAGGCGTTGTGGCCCCAAAGAACCCAGTACAGCCAAGCGTTGGCGTCTCCGGTCGCATGGCCAAGCGCGAATCCAGCGGGCGTATTGTTCGCCTTCATCGCCTTGCACATTTCCAGGAAGCCCGGAAAATCCTTCGGGAAATCCTTGAAGCCCGCCTTGTCGGTCGCCGACTTGCGATAGGTCATGTAGCCGCCGATGGTCGCGACGGGAATGCCGAGCCAGTCGTTGCCCTGCTTGCAGGTCTTGGCGGCTGCGTCGGTCCACCCGCCGTACTTCTTGCCGAGATAGTCGGCAACGTCGTTCATCTTGATGACCTTGGTCGGGAAGAGCTGCGGCAGCGTGTGCAGACCCCAGGCCATATCGAGACCCGAACCGGTGTTGGCAGCAACCGAGGCCTTGGGCTGGACGTCCTCGAACGACTCGCTGAACACGTTCATCTCGACGCCGGTCGCCGTCTTGAACGCAGCCACGATGGCGTTGAACGCGTCATCCTCGGCAGGCACGAAACGCTTCCAGCGCATCAAAGTGAGTTTGGCGCCGGGCTCCGCCTTCCAGGGCGCGGTCTGCGCCCAAGCCTTAGCGAAATCGAGCAGCGCCGGCCCGGTCAACATGCCGGTTGCGGCCAGCGCAGTGCCGCCCTGAAGTAGCGAGCGGCGAGTAAAATCGTGCATCGTCCTTCCCTCCCTATGAATGATTCTTATTACTCTTGAGCCCGGCTTGTTGGTCAGCCGTTGCAATCAGTCCGTCAGTCAGCCATTGAGCCGCTTCCCCGTTCCATCGTCGAACAGATGGACGAGCGCCGGATCCGGCTTGAGCCGAACCTTGTCGCCGGGGTTGAACAGATGCCGCTCGCGGAACACCGCGACCACCTGCTCACCGCCGAGCTTGGCGAACACCTGCGTCTCCGACCCGGTCGGCTCGACCACGACGATCTCAGCCTCCGCGCCGTCATCGGCGATGGTGAAATGCTCCGGCCGCACGCCATAGACCGCGGGCTTGCCGTCGGAATTGGCGGGCGCCGTTTTCAACGGCAGTTGGACCCCGTTCGGCCCCTCGAAATAGGCGGCGCCGTTCACCTTGACGTTGCCCTTGAGGAAATTCATCGCGGGCGAGCCGATAAAGCCGGCAACAAACTGGTTCGCCGGCGTGTCGTAGAGCTCGAGCGGCGAGCCCATCTGCTCGACGATGCCGTCATGCATCACCACGATCTTGTCGGCCATGGTCATGGCCTCGATCTGGTCGTGGGTGACGTAGACGGTTGTGGTGCGCAGACGCTGATGCAGTTCCTTGATCTCGGTGCGCATCGCGACGCGCAGCTTGGCGTCGAGGTTGGATAGCGGCTCGTCGAACAGGAACACCTGCGGATCGCGCACGATGGCGCGGCCCATGGCGACGCGCTGGCGCTGGCCGCCGGACAGTTGCCGGGGATAGCGATCGAGCAGCGGCGTCAGCGCCAGGATTTCCGCGGCGCGCTTGACGCCGGTTGCGATCTCATCGGGCTTGGCGCCGCGCAGCTTGAGCGAGAAGCCCATATTGTCGGCGACGGTCATGTGCGGATAGAGCGCGTAGTTCTGGAACACCATCGCGATGTCGCGCTCTTTGGGCTGGACATTGTTGACGACGCGGTCGCCGATCGAGATCGTGCCGGAGGTGATGTTCTCGAGCCCGGCCAGCATGCGCAGCAGGGTGGACTTGCCGCAGCCGGAGGGACCGACCAGAACGACGAACTCGCCGTCTTCGATCGGAATCGTCACGCCGTGCAGGACTTCAAAATTACCGAATGATTTCCGCACGTCGCGAATTTGGACCGACGACATCCACTTCCCTCCCTCAAGTTCCCGGCGGCGTCCGACGGATGCCGCGACCGCTCTGCTTTTCGATCGGCTTCGCTGTCACGACGCCCGATTGGACCAACGTTATTGTCCGCAGTTTGTCTGGTTTTGGCAATCGTTCGATTAGCAACGCCTTGGTAGCGCTGTCAATATCGGTTTGTCCGCGGCAAAGCCTGTGATATGAGCGATAAATGGCCCGAAAGCGCATCACGCCAGGCAAAATCCGGCTTACCGAAGTCGCCAAGCTTGCCGGCGTCAGCCCGATCACCGCTTCGCGCTTCTTCAGGAATCCCGAGGCTCTTTCCGCCGGCAAGCGCGCCCGGGTCGAGAGTGCGGCAAAAGAACTCGGCTATGTGCCCAACCTGGCCGCGCGCGCGCTGGCTTCGCAGCGCACCGAGGTGATCGGTGTCCTGATCCCGTCGCTGACCAACAACGTGTTCGCCGACGTGCTGCGCGGCATCTATGACGCGCTCGACGGCAGCCGTTACAGCATCCAGCTCGCCAATACCCGCTACAGCATCCTGCAGGAAGAGCGGCTGCTGCGTCTCTTCCTGGCACAGAAGCCCGCCGGCCTGATCGTGACAGGCATCAATCAGACCGCGGAGTCCCGCACCATCATGGAATCGGTCGATTGCCCGATCGTCCAGATCATGGAGACTGGTCCCGCGCCGCTCGACATGATGATCGGATTCTCGCATTTTGACGCCGCGAAAGCCGCCATCTCCCACCTGCTCGACCAGGGCTGCCGCCGGATCGGCTTTCTCGGTGCGCGGATGGATCCGCGGGTGCAGCGGCGGCTCGACGGCTATCGATCCGCCATGAACGAGGCCGCGCTGTTCGATCCGACGCTGATTGTCACCACGGCGGTGCCGACCTCGGTGACGTTGGGCGGCACGCTGTTCGCCGACCTGCTCGCCAAGGCTCCGGAGATCGATGCGGTGTTCTGCGTGAACGACGACCTCGCGCTCGGCGCACTCTTCGAATGCAAGCGCCGGCACATGGTGGTGCCGGACCAGATGGCGATCATCGGCTTCAACGATCTCGAATTCATGGCTTCGAGCGTGCCGACGCTGAGCAGCGTACGCACCAACCGCTACGAAATGGGCAGGAACGCAGCCACCATGGTGCTCGAGGCGCTGGACGGGCGCCGGCCTGCCGAGCCAGTGGTCGATCTCGGCTTCAGTATCATGGAGCGGCAAAGCTCAGCGCGCCGCGGCTGACATCCATCCGACGACGATTCGTCACAGATCGGCAAAAATGACAAAATGATAGCGCAACCAAAACTCTTCAACTAAGGTCCAATTCCGCCGGCAATCACATCTGCTCGCGATCGCCGGGTTTGTAATGCGCGACAATTTGCGCAAGGTAGAAACGACGTCGACATCAGCGCCCTTAGAACGGGCCGATACGAGTTTGCATTGCGGGAGAAACCAATGACAAAACCCCACACCAACGGGCACAGCGCCGCAGACCAGTCCAGCAAGGGCAAAGGCCGCAAACTCCGCTCGCAGGAATGGTTCAACAACCCACACAATCCGGGCATGACGGCGCTCTATCTCGAGCGCTACCTCAATTATGGGCTGACGCGTGAGGAACTGCAGTCGGGCAAGCCGATCATCGGCATCGCCCAGACCGGCAACGATCTGTCGCCCTGCAACCGGCATCACCTCGAGCTGGCGCATCGGGTGCGCGAGGGCATCCGCGCCGCCGGCGGCATCGCGATGGAGTTCCCGACCCATCCGATCCAGGAAACCGGCAAGCGCCCGACCGCAGCGCTCGACCGTAACCTCGCCTATCTCGGCCTGGTCGAGGTGCTGTTCGGCTATCCGCTCGACGGCGTGGTGCTAACCACCGGCTGCGACAAGACCACACCGGCCTGCATGATGGCGGCAGCGACCGTCAACCTGCCCGCGATCGTGCTGTCGGGCGGGCCGATGCTGAACGGCTGGCACGAAGGCCAGCGCACCGGCTCCGGCACGGTGGTGTGGAAGGCGCGCGAGCGGCTGGCGGCGGGCGAGATCAACTATGAGCAGTTTATCGAGATCGTCGCCTCCTCCGCCCCCTCGGTCGGCCATTGCAACACCATGGGCACCGCCTCGACGATGAATTCGCTGGCGGAGGCGCTGGGCTTCTCGCTGCCGGGCTGCGCGGCGATTCCGGCGCCCTACCGTGAGCGCGGCCAGATCGCCTATGAAACCGGAAAACGCATCGTCGAGATGGTCTGGGAAGACCTCAAGCCGTCGGACTTCCTGACCCGAGAGGCGTTCGAGAACTGCATCGTGGTCAACTCCGCGATCGGCGGCTCGACCAATGCGCCGATCCACATCAATGCGCTGGCGCGCCACGTCGGCGTCGAACTGTCGATCGACGACTGGCAGAAATACGGCCACGACGTGCCGCTGCTTGTGAACATGCAGCCGGCCGGCTTCTATCTCGGCGAAGAATATCACCGCGCCGGCGGCGTGCCTTCCGTGGTCCGCGAATTGATGAAGCATAGACGCATCCATGAAGGCGCCCTCACCGTCAACGGCCGCACCATGGGCGAGAACTGCAAGGATGCGCCGGCTCCGGACGGCGACGTGATCTGGAGCTACGACAAGCCGCTGGTGCAGGACGCCGGCTTCATCGTGCTGCGCGGCAACCTGTTTGATTCCGCGATCATGAAGACCAGCGTGATCTCCACAGAATTCCGCGAGCGTTACCTCTCCAACCCGAAGAACCTCAACGCCTTCGAGGGCCGCGCCATCGTGTTCGAGGGCCCGGAGGACTATCACGAGCGGATCGAAGACCCCGCGCTCGACATCGACGAGCACTGCATCCTGTTCATCCGCGGCACCGGCCCGATCGGCTATCCCGGCGGCGCGGAGGTCGTCAACATGCAGCCGCCGGCGGCGCTGATCAAACGCGGCATCCTGTCCCTGCCCTGCATCGGCGACGGCCGGCAGTCCGGCACCTCGGGCTCGCCGTCGATCCTCAACGCCTCGCCGGAAGCGGCTGCCGACGGCGGACTCGCGATCCTGAAAACCGGCGACAAGGTCCGTATCGACCTCAACAAGGGCAGCGCCAACATCCTGATCTCAGAGGATGAGCTGCGGACGCGCCGCGCCGAGCTGAAGGCCAAGGGCGGCTTCCCGCATCCGGCGAACCAGACGCCGTGGCAGGAGCTGTACCGGCAGACCGTCGGCCAGCACGCGACCGGCGCCTGCCTCGAGCTCGCGACCCGCTACCACGACATCGCTGGCAAGGTCGGCGTGGCACGCGACAACCACTGATACCTCAATCCGTCATTGCGAGGAGCGCAGCGACGAAGCAATCCATGGCCCCCGCAGCGGATAGTGGATTGCTTCGCTTCGCGCGCAATGACGACACCAACGCCAAGACGAATTCCGGGAGAAATAAATGGCTGATCGACTGAAGGGTAAGCGCGCCGTGATCACCGCCGCCGCGGCGGGCATCGGGCGCGCATGCGCCATCGCATTCGCGCGTGAAGGCGCCACGGTGATCGCGACCGATATCAACGAAACCGGCGTGTCCACCCTGGGCAAAGAGGGCATCGCCGAAGCCGTCCGGCTCGACGTTCGCAACACCGCCGATGTCAATGCCTTCGCCAAGCGCGTTGGAAAGATCGACATCCTGCTCAATGCAGCGGGCTTCGTGCACAATGGGACCATCCTGGACTGTTCGGAAGAAGACTGGGACTTCTCCTTCGACCTCAACGTCAAGTCCATGCATCGGACCATCAAGGCGTTTCTTCCGGCGATGCTGGCGGGCGGAGGCGGTAGCATCGTCAATATCTCGTCCTGCGCCGCACTGCGGCCGCCCGCCAACCGCTATGTCTACAGCGCGTCGAAGGCGGCGGTCTCGCTGCTGACGCGCGCGGTCGCGCTCGATTTCATCACCCAGGGCATCCGCTGCAACAGCATTTGCCCCGGCACCGTGGAGACGCCATCGATGCTCGATCGCGCGGCTGCCGCGGGCCCCGACGGGCGCGAGAAGTTCGTCGCGCGCCAGAAGATGGGCCGGCTCGGCACCGCTGAGGAAATCGCGGCCATGGCGGTCTATCTTGCGAGCGACGAGGCCGCGTTCACCACCGGTGTCGACATGGTCGTCGACGGCGGCTTCATGCTCTGACGTCGACGCGATCAAGGGCTTCTACATGAACAAGATCGATCTCAACGGCCGCTGCGCCGTCGTCACCGGGGGCGCGCAGGGATTCGGCCGCGCGATCACCGAGCGCTTTGTCGCATCCGGTGCCAAGGTCGCGATCTGGGATTTCGACCAGCCGCTGGCCGACAAGACGGCGAAAGCGATCGGCGACGGCGTGATCGCGATCAAGGTCGACGTCACCGATCCCGCCGCCGTGGATGCCGCGCGCGACGCGACGCTGAAGGCGTTCGGCAGGATCGACATCCTCATCAACAATGCCGGCATCACCGGAGCCAACAAGCCGGTATGGGAAACCGATCTCGACGACTGGCGCAGGGTGATGCGGATCAATCTCGAGGGTCCCTTCATCTGCTGCAAGGCGATCGTGCCCAGCATGATCGGCCAGAAATACGGCCGCATCGTCAACATCGCCTCGATCGCCGGCAAGGAAGGCAACCCGAATGCCGCGCACTATTCGTCGTCGAAGGCCGGACTGATCGCGCTGACAAAGTCGCTGGGCAAGGAGCTCGCGCAGCACGACATCCTGGTCAATGCAGTGACGCCGGCCGCGGCGAAGACGGCAATCTTCGACCAGATGACGCAAGCGCATATCGACTTCATGCTGTCGAAGATCCCGAAGGGCCGCTTCGTGCTGGTTGAGGAACTCGCCTCGATGGTGGCATGGCTCGCTTCCGAGGATTGCGCCTTCTCGACCGGCGCGGTGTTCGACATCTCCGGCGGCCGCGCGACCTACTAGACATGAACGGATTTTGGGTCGATCGGACACAAGCCCGGCCATGACGAGACGCGATTGCCTGACCGCCACAGGCGCGCGCAACCAAAAAAGTCGAAAACAACCCCATGCAAAGGAGCTGGCGGTTGCCGGCTTCGACAAGGCAACTTGACACGTCGGGCAAATCAGGGATACATTTCCAATATTCCGAAATTGCGCACGCGCCTCCGCCCTGCCCGCAAGCGGGAGGGGGGACGCCGTTCCGACGCGGCAGATACCTGTTCTAACTCGCTCGCTTCGCCGGCTGCCGAAGCGCGGCGACGAGATGATCAGCCAACAGTGATGCCGCACGCGACAGGTTTTGCGCGCGGTGCAGCCGGATCTCCGCCCGCGGCAGCGGCGGAAGACCGTCGCGTGCGCTCAGCCGTCGCAGCGTCGGCGGAAACGTGCCCGACTTCACCACGGTCACGGCGAGGCCCTGCGCCGCGATCGCCTCGACCGCGGACAGACTATGGCTGACGAAGGCGAGCCGCCACGGCCGGTTCGCTTGGTCGAGCGCCTGCATCGCCCAGCTCCGGAACAGGCAACCCTGCGGATAGAGCGCGACCGGGAGCGGGTCGCGCTGCTCAACACGATGCTCTGCGCTCGCGGCCCACACCGCCTGCTCGGTTCTCAGCAACTCACCCTCGCCGCGCCCTTCCGGATGCATGGCGATGACGAGGTCGTAAGCATCTCCGAGCCGGTCCGTCATCGATGACGTCAGGCCGGTTTCCATCTCGACATGGATCAGCGGGTAATTGGCGACAAAGCCCGCAAGCAGCGGCGGGACGATCAATGAGCCGTAGTCGTCCATCACCCCGAGGCGAACGCGCCCATCCATTCTGTGCGCGCGCACCCGGCCGACGGCCTCATCATTCAGGCTGAGAATGCGCCTTGCGTGGCCGAGCAATCCCTCTCCGGCTGCGCTCAGGTCGACATTGGACGTGGTGCGGTGAAACAGCTCCGCCTGCAGCCGCTCCTCGAGCCGCTTCACCTGCATGCTGATGGCTGATTGCGTCCGGTTCAGCGCCGAGGCTGCGCGGGTGAAGGACCGATGGTCCGCCACCGCGACAAAAGCGCGTAGGAGATCGGGATCGAGAATTGGAGTGCTCATAACAGTCTGTGATTTATCCCATCAGATATATTCCATTCCATGATTATGGCCCCAGCCCTAGATTGCGCAAGCAAAACGGAAGGATCGAACGGAATGGGCGAGGCTTGGGGAGTCCTGGCGGCGGTGCTGTCGAGTGCGCTCGGCGGCACGTCGATCGGGGCGACGCGCTTTCTGGTCGGGTTCATCGATCCGCTGGCGATCGGTTCGTTCCGGTTCGGCATTGGCATGCTGCTGCTGCTTCCACTGGCTCTGTCACAGCTCCGGGCCTGGCCGCCGCGGCGTGACTGGCCTGGGGTCGCGGCCCTCGGCCTGTTGTTCTTCGCGGCGTTTCCGATCCTGTTCAACGCATCGCTGATCTTCACCACGGCGGCGCGCGGCGCGCTGGCGCTCTCCACGCTGCCCTTGCTCACGATGCTGGTCGGCGCCGCGCTCGGCAGCGAGCCGCTCAGCGCCCGGAAGACTGCCGGCGTCCTGGTCACGATCCTCGGAGTTGCGCTCGCCCTGCTCTCCGGGCTTGCGATGGCGCCGGCAGGTGCCTGGCGCGGTGACCTTCTGATGGTCGCCGCCGCGCTTTGCATGGCGCTCTACAGCATCTGGTCCAAACCCTTCATCCGCCGCTCCGGCCCGATTGTCTTTACCACGCTGGCGATGGCAGCCGGCGCCGCGTTCCTCGTCGCGGCGTCGCTGGTTCGCGGCAGCTTCGCACCGGTCGCGGATTTCGGCGCAGCGCAATGGTTCGGCGCAATCTATCTCGGCGCCTTCGGCGCCGCCCTGACCTTCTACCTCTGGTCATTCGCGCTGGAACGGACAACCCCGACCCGCGTCGCGATCTCCGTCACGGTCAATCCCATCGCTGCCTCGCTCGTCGGCGCCGCATTCCTCGGCGAACCGCTGCGCTGGAACGTGGTGGCCGGGATCGTGACCGTCTTCGCCGGCATCTGGATCGCCACCACCGAGCCGCGCCCGCCGCAGGTGGACGCCGCCGTCGCCCCGGATACGCGCTGACCCCGGGGAACCCGCCACCGCTCGGCCAGCACAGGCGTTGGCAAATTCGTGCTAGCCTGACGGTTCGGTCCCTCGCGAACCAAGGCGGAGCGCATTTGAACATCTCTCTTTATGGCATCTCCGTCTGGGTGCTTCCGCTCATCATCGCCATCACCTTCCACGAGGCCGCGCACGGCTTCGTGGCGCACCGGCTCGGCGACAACACCGCCTGGCAGCTCGGCCGCGTCACCTTCAACCCGCTCAAGCACATCGATCCGTTCGGCACGCTGATCTTGCCGGCCGTGCTGCTCATGGCACAATCGCCGTTCCTGTTCGGTTATGCGAAGCCGGTGCCGGTGAACTTCCGCAAGCTCAACCATCCGAAGCTCGACATGGTGTGGGTGGCGTTGGCAGGTCCGATCACCAACATCATCCTTGCGATCGCGGCCGCGCTGGCGTTTCACGCGCTGCCTTTCGTGCCGGCGAACGCCGCGCAATGGACTGCAGACAATCTGAAAAACGCGTTCCTGATCAACATTGTGCTCGCGATCTTCAACATGATGCCGATTCCGCCGCTGGACGGCGGCCGGGTCGCGGTTGGGCTGCTGCCGCGTCCGCTGGCGATCCCGCTGGCGCGGCTGGAGCCGTTCGGCATGCTGATCCTGATCGGGCTTCTGATCCTGCTGCCCATGATCGGCGCCCGCCTCGGCCTAAATCTTGATGTTATTTCCGCGATACTGCGAACACTGACCGGATATGTAATCCAGGCCCTTCTCCTTATAACCGGGAACACATAGTTTGATTTTGGGCAGGAACGCTTCGAGGCCATGGTGATCAAAGCTGCCGATATGCTGATTGCACGACGTGCCGATACGCGTGCGCGTGCCGACTTTGCAACCTGGAAGATGATGGCCAAGCTGAACGGCACGTCCGCCCTGCCGCCGGAAGCGCAGAATTTCCTGGTCACCTACAAGAAGCTTCTGGACCAGATGGACGATGCCAAGGCCAGCGAAGCCACCATTCAGCTAATGTACCGGACCTATTATGCCGAGATGGGCGGGGCCGGCGCGGCTCCCGAGGTTCCAGCCCGCACGCGCGAACCGGTCGCCGACAGCGGAAACGTCACCGCCTTCCGCCGCCTTCCGGCCAAGCCGAAGCAAAGCGCATCCGGCCCGAACGCTCAGCGTCCGCTGCCGGTCGCGCTGATCTTCGGCTGCCTCGTCGTGGTCTACGTCGCGATCCGCTATTATTGGCGTTAGCACCGACGCGAACCGGCATCCGCTTCGCTCGACAACCCTCACCCGACAGCGCTCCAACAAACAACCGCGAGGCGGTCGCGTTCATGCGCGCGGGCGCGCTCGCTCCCGCTTCGCGTCGATCCATCGCCGGCCTGGCTCATTCGCCGCGACATGGAATATCGCGCGTGCTCGATTGGGTCGCACGACCTAGGCGACATCATTGCGGCCGGGCATAATGAGGAACTCAAAAACAAAATCATACTGGAGGAAAGATGAAGCGATCCATTGCAGCCCTTGCGGTGACCACGAGTCTGATGATCACCGGCAGCGCGCTGGCCCAGACCATGGACAAGATCGTCAAGGTCGGTGCGCTCGGCGATCAGTCCGGTCTCTATCAGGATATCGGCGGACCCGGCTCGACAGTGGCGGCGCAGATGGCGATCGAGGATTCCGGGCTGCTGGCAAAGGGCTGGAAGATCGACCTGATCTCGGCCGATCACCAGAACAAGCCCGACGTCGCCGTCAACATCGGCAAGCAGTGGATCGACGTCGACAAGGTCGACGTGTTCGTGGACCTCGCGGCCTCCAACGTGGGGCTCGCGATCGCCAACCTCTCCAAGGAGAAGAACGTCGTCAACCTGAACTCCGGCTCGGGCTCCTCCGATCTCACCGGCTCACAGTGCACGCCTAATACGGTGCACTGGCCCTACGACACCTATATGCTCGCCAACGGAACCGGCAAGGCGCTGGTGAAATCCGGCGGCGAAAGCTGGTTCTTCATCACCGCGGACTATGCGTTCGGCCAGGCACTGGAGCGTGACACCAGTGCGGCCGTCGCCGCAAGCGGCGGCAAGGTGCTCGGAAGCGTCAAGCATCCGCTCAACACTGCCGACTTCTCGTCCTTCCTGCTGCAAGCCCAGAGTTCGAAGGCGAAGGTCATCGGCCTTGCCAATGCCGGCGGCGACACCACCAACGCGATCAAGCAGGCGGCCGAATTCGGTATCGTCTCAGGCGGTCAGAAGCTTGCGGGCATGCTGATGTTCATCACCGACGTGCACGCGCTCGGCCTCAACATCGCGCAGGGTCTGAACTTCACGGAAAGCTTCTACTGGGACATGAACGACCAGACCCGCGCCTTCTCGAAGCGCTTCATGGAACGATTCAAGAAGAACCCACCGACCATGGTGCAGGCCGGCGTCTACGCGTCGCTGATCCATTACTTCAAGGCGCTGGAGGCGCTCGGCGGCAATCCGCACGATGGTCGCATGGTGGTCGCCAAGATGAAGGAACTACCCACCGACGATCCCCTGTTCGGCAAGGGCTCGATCCGCGCCGATGGCCGCAAGATCCACCCGGCCTATCTGTTCGAGGTGAAGAAGCCCTCGGAATCGAAGTATCCGTGGGACTATTACAAGCTGGTCGCGACCATCCCTGCGGAGGATGCCTTCCTGCCGCTCGACAAGAGCGCCTGCCCGCTGGTGAAGAAGAACTGATTGGTTCGCGCGACATGTACGGCGGATGGACACCATCCGCCTTCTCCGCGACATACCCCGGTCACGGCTTGTGGAACGGTCCGCGTTCCCGGAGCCGTGAATGCGTCAGCCTTTGCCCTTGACGCGGAAGATCACCGGGAGCGTGAAGCTGAGGCCCTCGTCGGCAACCAGCGGCGGCGGTGCCGGAACTGGATCTGAGCGTTTAATCATCGAAAGCGCCGCCTGATCGAACGCAGCGTCGCCCGATCCCTTCTCGATCGCCATGTCGAGGACATGGCCGAGCCGGTCGAGCGTAAAGCGGACATAGATTTCGGCCGACTTAAGCGCACGGTCGGTGGGATACTTCTTGTGCTTGTCGAGATGCGCCATCAGGCGCTTCTGCCAGGTTTCGCGTGCGTGCCGCAGGGCGTTGCCATTGCCGATGACCGGTGCCACCGAGCGCGGCGCTTCGGGCGCGGCTTCCACGGTCGGCATCGCCGTCGCCTCGGCGGCGACCGACTCCTGCGATGCCGCGGTCTGGACGGCGGCAACCTTCTGCTCTTCTTCGGTTGGCTTCTTGTTGTCGTTCTCGGTCACCACCCGATCGGCGTCTTCGGTCTCGGTCGGCGTGTCCTTCGGCAGATCGGTCTCCTTGACCTCGGCCTTTTGTTCGTTGACCTGCGGCGAGGCCACCGACGCATCCGCATCCGGACCCGCCGGCAAATCGGTGACCTCACGATTGGGTGCTGCCAGTTCGACCCCGACCTCGATTGCCGACACACCGGAGACATCCTCCGGCTCTTCCTCCTGCAGATTGGTCAGGGCAAGCGCCGCCCCGCCGACGTGCAGCACAAGGGCGATCACCGCGGCCGAGACCCACAGCGTTTGGGACGGCTTCTGTTCGAGATCGGACATCGGCGTCAGGCCTTCGTCATGGGTTCGGTGTCGTCGGCGCGCCCTGTGCCGCCGCCGCCGCATCCGGAACCCCTTCCAACGCGACCAGCTTGACCTTGGAATAACCGCCCTTGCGCAGGAACTCCAGGACATCCATCAGTTCGCCGTAGGGGACCGCCCGGTCGGCGCGCACGAAGATGTACTTGTCCTTGCTCATGTCAGGAATAGCGTCGAGCGCGCTCACCAGATCGACCCGCTTGACGAATGTTTCCCCGATCGCCAGCGACAGGTCCGGTTTGATGCTGACATAGGTCGGCTTGTCAGGCTTCTTGGTCGGCGTCGCGGTCGAGGTCGGCAGATCGATCGGCAGATCCACGGTCGAGAGCGGCGCCGCCACCATGAAGATGATCAGCAGCACCAGCATCACGTCGATGAACGGCGTGACGTTGATCTCGTGCGACTCCGCGAAATCGTCGTCGGTATCGTTCTCTGCGACTGAGAAAGCCATCGCCTACTCCGCCGCCGCAGCGCGCGCGTGCGAACCTTGCGGCAGGCTGCCATGGGTGCGGTCGAGATCGCGTGACAGCAGCCGTGCCGCGGCGCCCGAGGCGCGGCTGACGAGCTCGAGGTAGGTCTTCGTCACGCGCGAGAAATGGTTGTAGATGATGACCGCGGGGATCGCCGCGACCAGGCCGATCGCGGTGGCGAGCAGCGCCTCGGCAATGCCCGGCGCCACCACGGCGAGGTTCGTGGTCTGCGACTTCGAAATGCCGATGAAGCTGTTCATGATGCCCCAGACCGTGCCGAACAGGCCGACGAAGGGCGACGTCGCGCCGATGGTCGCGAGCAGGCCCATGCCGAGCCGGATCCGGCGAGCCTCTGCCCGGACGATCTCGGAGAAGCTGGACGCGGCGCGTTCCTTGATGCCGCTGTCGCTGGAGATGCCGGCCGACAGCCGGCCCTCGCGCATCGCGGCCGCGATGAAGGACGACAGCACATTGCCCTTGGCACCGAGCGCGAACTGCGCTTCCGCCAGCGAGCGCGCTTCGCTGATCTTGGCGAGCGCAGCCCGCAGCTTGCCTTGGGCCACGGTGAGCTCGATCATCTTAGCGATGAACACCGTCCAGGTGACCAGTGAAGCGAAGGCCAGACCGATCATCACTGCCTTCACGATGATGTCGGCGTTCATGAACATGGTCCACGGCGACAATTCGTGCAGACCGGTGGCGGTCGTTTTCAGCGACTTGGTCTCGCCGCCCGCCGCCGCGGGCGACGATGCACCGGTTGCCGGCGATTCCGACGTCTGCGCTGGGGCAGCGGCCGGCGCCGGGGCGGCGGGTGCCGGCGCGGCCTGCGCTTGCGGAACCGTTGGGGCCGGCTGAGCCAGCGGCGCGGGCTGCTCCGTCACGGCGGCTGGCGGCTGTGCCGCCGGTGCCGCCTGAGGCCTGACCGCGGGCGCAGCCTGCGCGGCAGGCGCCGCCTGCTGTTGCGCCGACGCCGGCGCAGCGAGCATCAACATTGCCAGCGAGGCGACCATGGCGGATGCAGCACGGAACAAGGATGTCTTCATCGTTACACTTCAGCCCAGTGGCGGATCAGGTTGTGATAAATGCCGGTCAATTTGACCGTTTCAGGGTCGTCGCGCCCCAGCCGTTCCACCAGGGCCTGTATCGCCGTATCGAGATCAAAGATCAGGCTGCGCGCGTGCGCATCCCGTACCATGCTCTGCAACCAGAAAAAAGACGCCACCCGCGTCCCCCTGGTGACGGGCGTGACCAGATGCAGGCTGGACGCAGGATAAAGGACCAGATCGCCCGCCGGCAACTTGATTTCATGCGAGCCGTAGAGGTCTTCGATGACGAGCTCGCCGCCGTCGTAATCTTCCGGCTCCGATAAAAACAGCGTGACCGACAGGTCGGTGCGGATCCGCATGCCGGTCAACCGGTCGCCACGCACCGCATTGTCGACGTGCAGGCCGAAATGATGCCCGTCGCTTGCGGCGTAGCGATTGAACAAGGGTGGAAAGATTCTAAGCGGGATCGCCGCCGAGATGAAGCGCGGGCTCGCCGACAGCGCAGTCAGAATCCGGTTGCCGAGTTGCCGCGCGACCTCGCTGTCGGGCGGCAGTTGCTGGTTGCGCTTCACCAGCGCGGAGGCCGCCCCGGCCGTCGAGCGGCCGTCTTCCCAGTCGCCGGCATCCATGATGCGGCGGAAGTCCGCCACATCCGATTTGCTCAAAACATTGGGGACACAGACCAGCATCTCGACGCTTCGAAGCCTCTCTCAGTAACGCGCTGAAACAACCAGATACGCGGCGCGTCCCGGCGCTTCCAGGACGAACGGTGCCGCACTCTGATACAGAGCGTCGTAGTAGCGCTTGTCGAAGATGTTGTTGACGAACAGCTTCACCGTCCAGTTCTTGTCGATCTTTGCTTCGGCAAAGGCGTCGAAGCGCCAATAGCTCGGGATCGACGTGCCCTGGTTGGCGGCGAGCAGCGTGCCACCATACACCTTCGAGCGATACACGGCCTGCCCGCCGATCTCCCAGACGTCGGTGAGCTGGTACTTCGTGAGCATGCTGAACGACTGATGCGCGACGTTGGCGAGCGGCAGCCCGATGTTGCTGGCGTACAGTATCCTGTTGGCCGGCGGTGCCAGCGACTGCGTCACCTCCGACTGCATCAACACGAGGCCGCCGAACACGCTCCACTTGTCTGTAATCTTGCCGCCGACGCCGAGATCGATGCCGCGGATGCGGTAAGCGGCGCCTGCTGTAATGCAGGACACATTGCCGGTCGTTCCCGCGGGATAGACACATCCCGGGATCGCGGCGGCTGCGGTCGCGCTAGCGACATTCTGCGCTTCGCGCGCGTTCTCCTTCTCGGTCTGGAACAAGGCTGCCGTCACCAGCAGATGGCGGTCGAACAGCTCCCACTTGGTGCCGATCTCGATGGCCGTGTTCTTTTCCGGCCCGAAGATCTGATTGTTGCCGCCGTTGAGAACCGGATTGATACCGCCATAGGCGGTGCTGGTGCCGTCGAACTCGGCGCCGACAGGGTTGGACGACGTCGCATAGGCCGCATAGACGCTACCGTTCGGCAGCGGCTTCAAGGTGAGCCCCAGGTTAAAGTTCGGCATCCCGAAGTCAGCCGACTGCCGGCCGATGGTGCCATTCGTCGCGTATCCGGACGTGTTGATGTTGTAATCGTCGTAACGGATGCCGCCATTGAGGATGACGAAGTCGTTGTAGTTGGCGGTATCCATGACGTACCCGCTCACGGTATCGATACCGATCTTGGTCGGCCTGCCATTGAGAGTTGGGCCGGTCGGGAACGGGATATTCGTGTATTGCGGATAAAAGACGCTGACGCCCGCCAGCGAGCCGGTGCCGTTGAAGGATGTCGGCCCCGTCGTCAGCTCCGACCGAAGTCCTGAATAGCTGTCGATCGAAGACCGCTCGTTGTCGTACTCGACGCCTGCCGTCGTCGTATGCTGGAACCCAAGGCCGTCGACCGACTTGTAGGTCGCTTCGGTCTGGTTCGCGAATACGTCGGTAATCTGGAGCCGGCTCTGCGGATTCGCAGTTAGCGTGTACGCGGTGAACGGAGCGCCAGGAGCCAGCGTCGGCGATTCAGGCAGAGTGCCGATATAGTTCTGGGTCGAACGCGATTCCCGTATCTTGTTGCTGATCACGAGGTCCGGCGTGACCTGGACCTCTGCGTTGATCGTGCCGATATCCTGCCCGGTCCTGAAGAAGTCGCGATTGACGAAGCCGTAGAAGTTGTTGCGGTTGACGCCAAAATCCGGGAACGGTCCGCCGGCCGTGCTGGCGGTGCTCGGCCGATAATAGGGCACGCCGAAATCCGGGATGCCGGTGAGCTCGGTATGGATGTAATTGCCGGTGATCTTCACCGCATCGATCGGCTTCCACGTTCCAGCGACAAATGCGCCGTCGCGATTGTCGGTGACATAGCTGCGTCCGGCGACGCCGGCATCTTGGAACAGACCGCCGGCGCGGATCGCCAGCGTCGGGCTGATCACCTGGTTGACATCGAGGGTCACCCGCTTGGTACGATCGGTGCCGAACGTGGTGTCCATGTTGTAGAAGCTGTTCTGCGTCGTCGCCTGCTTGGTGACGATGTTGATCGCGCCGCCGGTGGTGCCGCGTCCCGCAAAGGACGAGCCGGGCCCACGCAGGATCTCGACCTGCTCGGTGAAGAAGTTCTCGCGGACGCTGACGCCGGCGTCACGCACGCCGTCGATGAAGATATCGTTGCGCGCGTCGAAGCCGCGGATGAAGAAGCGGTCGCCGAAGGCATTGCCGCCCTCGCCGGTGCCGAGTGTCACGCCGGCCGTGCTCAGGATCGCAGATTTCAGCGAGGTTGCATTCTTGTCTTCGAGCACGTCCTTGGTCAGCACGGTGACCGACTTCGGCGTGTTCAAGATCGGCTCGGGAAATTTCCCGGATTCCTGCAAGCGGTCGCCTTTGTACGGCGCGGCCGGATCGGCGTAGGGATCGCGGTCGGCGGAAAGACCGCCGGCGTTGGAAAACGGCACCGGCGCCTGCTGCGCCTGCTGATTGCGCCGCGCCGCACGGCGCAGTGCCGTGCGGGCGCGGACCTGATCGGGCGTCGGTTTGGACGTCGCAGGACGCGGGCGAGCGACCGGGGCATCGACCGTCACCGGCGGGAGGTTAGACTGCTGCGCTTCGGCACCCGAAAAGGATGCCACGGCGATCAGACCTGCGACCGCCGACACCTTCGTACCCGAATAGCTCGCACCATCGTCGATCGAACCGAGCGCCGCGTCAAAGCGCAGCGACCTTGGTGCCTTTGCATTGCTCATTCCACACGCCCCCGAAATCAAGTTCGTCCACGAGTCCGAATTGCGACGAACTGTCTCCTCGGTTACTGAGCGTGAATTTTCGGGTCAATGCGATCGCAGCAACAACGCTCTTGAATCGCCCCAATTCAAAGCGATTCTAATCTGCGGTCTGAAATCGTTCTAAATCCAGATTTTTAAGCGTTCTAATAATCGTTCTAATAAGTACGAAGATACTGTTGGTTGACGGCGTTGCCCGCACCGGAGGCACGCAACATCAATCCGTGCTTGGCGGCTTCATCAGCGAAAACAGCTCATCGACGGTGCGTTGCGCGACCTGCCGCACACGCTCGGTATTGTCCATGCCGGCGATGTTGACGCCGTTGACTACGGCTTTGATCTCGTCGCGGAAGTCGGTGAGGAAGCGCAGGGGGTCACGCTGCTCGTTGGCAACCCGCGCGATCAGCCCCGTGATCAGGATCTGACACGCCATCATGCGCCCGTTCAATTCGTCCATCGCGGCCCTCCCCGTCTCACATCATCGACGCGCGATATGAACGACATCGCCCGGCGTTTCAACCGGCGCATGGCCCGCGGCGAACGAGTTGGCCGACGAACGCGGCGACAGGCTATTTCGCGGCGATGGTCTCCGGTCCGTCGCCGAGAGCCTTGATGCGATCCTTGACCGAGCGGAGCGTCGCCAGTCCGCTTTCTACATGCGCGTCCGACACACCGCGCAGCACGTCACTTGCGATCGC
Organism: Bradyrhizobium sp. ORS 86; assembly: GCF_045571475.1. NCBI lineage: Bacteria > Pseudomonadati > Pseudomonadota > Alphaproteobacteria > Hyphomicrobiales > Nitrobacteraceae > Bradyrhizobium > Bradyrhizobium sp. ORS 86. The sequence goes on from NZ_CP120699.1 coordinate 4,683,477, forward strand.
ATCGCGCAGACTGTCGAGATCGTCCACGAGTTGACGTCCACGCCTGGTCAAGAACAAGCGATTGGCGCGCCGATCCTTTGGATCTGGCCGCCGTTCGAGCAGGCCGTGCTCAACCAGGCGATCGAGCAGCCGCACCAGCGAGATCGGCTGCAACTCGAGCACGTCGGCAAGATCGACCTGCGACAGTCCCTCCTGCTCGCGCAGACGGAAGAGCACGATCCATTGCGCGCGGGTTGTGCCACGTGCCTTGGCGCGGTGATCAATGTAGTTGCGGAGCAGTCGCGAGCTCTCGACAAGCTGTGCAATAAATTGGCGTTTGAGATCGGTCGACATCGTATTTCCCGGTCGGGACGTTTCCGTTTGTTTCTGACCTAAATCTTTCCAAATGTTTAGGATTCTCAAGTCGTAGTGTGTTTACACATTAAGTGCACGCATATTATATCCGCAAGCTCTGGGAACGGTTTCCATGACCCCCTATTGTTCGTCCGACCCAAGATTGTCCGTCGAAAGCAAGAGCGAGCATGTCCAAGTCACGCGCAATTGGTTGGGTTTTGCTGATCGCCGCGATAGGCGCAGCGGGCTACTTTGGCTGGCAGAAATATCAGGGCAACAAGCTGGCGGCTGAGGCCGCGCAGAAGCGCGCTGCCGCGCGCCCGGCGGTCCCGGTCAAGATTGCACCGGTCGAGAAGGCGGATTTCCCGGTCTACCTGACCGGTCTCGGCACCGTGCAAGCCTTCAACACAGTTCAGGTCCGCACCCGGATCGACGGCCAGATCACCAACATCCACTTCAGGGAAGGCCAGTTCGTCAAGGCGGGCGACACGCTGGTCGATATTGATGCGCGGCCGTATCAGGCAGCGCTTGACCAGGCCAAGGCGAAGAAGGCGCAAGACGAGGCCAATCTCGCCAATGCCAATCTGGACCTGCAGCGCTACACCAGGCTCGGCGAATTCGCCACCCGCCAGCAGACCGACACGCAGCGTTCCACGGTCGCTCAGTTGACTGCGCAGATTGCGGCCGACGATGCCGCCATCTTCAACGCACAGACCCAGGTGGACTACGCAACGGTGAAGTCTCCAATCGACGGCATCGTTGGGCTCCGACTGGTCGATATCGGCAACATCGTCAATGCCGCGACCCAGACCGCGATCGTGTCGATCACGCAGATCGAGCCGATCGCGGTGATTTTCACCGCACCCGAAGACCAGCTACCCGACATCCAGGCCGCGCTGGCCGAGGCGCCGCCGAAGACGATCGCCCTGTCCACCGACGGCAAGCGCCCGTTGTCGACGGGAACGCTGGCGCTGATCAACAACCAAGTCGACACCACCAGCGGAACAATTCGGCTGAAGGCGGTGTTCGACAACAAGGACCATGCGCTGTGGCCGGGCCAGTCGGTCTCGACCCGGCTGCTGGTCCGAACCTTGAAAGGTGCAACCGTCGTCCCGGATGATGCAGTGCAACACGGCACCGACGGCCTTTATGCATTTTCGGTGAATCAGGACAACAAGGCCGAGCTCCGCAAGATCAAGGTCAGCCAGTCGATCGACGGCAAATCGGTGGTCGACGAAGGCCTGTCGCCAGGCCAGCAGGTGATCGTTGCGGGCCAGTACAAGGTGTCACCGGGGACTCTGGTGACGACCGCGGTGGCCAGCTCGGACCAGGCTCACTCGAAGGTTAAGGACGAATGAGCGACGGAATTTCCGCACCATTCATTCGCTACCCCATCGGCACCTCGCTGCTGATGGCCGGCATCCTCTTTGTCGGTCTCGTCGCCTATCCGTTGCTGCCGGTGGCGCCGCTGCCGCAGGTCGACTTCCCGACCATCCAGATCACCGCGAGCTTGCCGGGCGCCAGTCCTGAGACGATGGCAACCTCGGTCGCCCAGCCGCTGGAGCGCCAGTTCGCCCAGATCCCGGGCATCGCCCAGATGACCTCGACGAGTTATCTCGGCACCGCGTCGGTCACGATCCAGTTCGATCTCAACCGCAGCATCGACGGCGCCGCCAATGACGTGCAGGGTGCGATTAACGCGGCAAGCGGCCAGTTGCCCAAGACCCTCCCCTCGCCGCCGACCTATCGCAAGGTGAATCCAGCGGACGCGCCGATCATGCTGCTGTCGGCGACCTCGGACACGCTGCCGCTGACCACGGTCAGCGACTCCGTCGACGCCCAGCTTGCTCAGCAGATCAGCCAGATTTCCGGCGTCGCGCAGGTCATCATCGGCGGGCAGCAGAAGCCATCGGTGCGCGTCCAGATCGATCCGGCCAAGCTGGTCGCGAAAGGGCTGTCGCTGGAAGACGTCCGCACCGCGATCGCAAACTCCACCGTCGACAGTCCCAAGGGCAATATCGACGGCGTCAGTCGCGCCTACACGATCTATGCCAACGACCAGTTACTCAAGGCAGACCCTTGGAACGACGTCATAATCGCTTACCGCAACGGCGGGCCGCTGCGGATCCGTGACATCGGTCAGGCGGTCGACGGGCCCGAAGACGCCAAGCAGGCCGCCTGGGCGAACGGCAAGCGCGGCGTGTTCCTTGTCATCTTCAAGCAGCCGGGCGCCAACGTCATCGACACCGTCGACAAGATCAAAGAGGCGTTGCCACGCCTGGTCGCGGCGATCCCGCCAGCGATCAAGATCGACGTGATCAGCGACCGCACCACGACGATCCGCGCCGCGGTCGAGGACGTTCAGTTCACCTTGCTCCTGACGATCTTCCTGGTCGTGATGGTGATCTTCATATTCCTGCGCAGCTTCTGGGCGACCGTGATCCCCGCGGTGACGGTGCCGCTTGCCCTGCTCGGCGCCTGCGCGCTGATGTGGATTTTCGGCTACACGCTCGACAACCTGTCACTGATGGCGCTGACGATCGCGGTCGGCTTCGTGGTCGACGACGCCATCGTGATGCTGGAGAACATCAGCCGCTACATCGAGGACGGCGAAAGACCATTGGCCGCCGCCTTCAAGGGGTCGAGCGAGATCGGCTTCACCATCGTCTCGATCAGCGTCTCGCTGGTCGCGGTGCTGATCCCGCTGCTTCTGATGGGCGGCATCATCGGCCGCCTGTTCCGCGAATTCGCGGTCGTGTTGGCGATGACGATCTTCGTTTCGATGTTCGTGTCGCTGACCTTGACCCCGATGATGGCGTCGCGCTTCCTGCGCGCCCACAGCGAGGAGCGGCACGGCCGCTTCTATCAGCTCAGCGAGCGCGGTTTCGTTGCGATGCTGCGCGGCTATGAACGCGGGCTCAACCTCGCACTACGCTGGAAGTTCACGACATTGATGATCTTCTTCGCCACGCTGGCGTTGTCGGTCTACCTGTTCGTCATCATCCCGAAAGGCTTCTTCCCGCAGCAGGACGTCGGCCTGATCACCGCGACCTCGGAAGCCAACCAGGACATTTCCTTCGCCGACATGAAGCGAAAGCAGGAGGCGCTCGGCAAGATCATCCTGGAAGATCCCGCCGTGGCGTCCGTGGCGATGGCGATCGGCGGCAGCGGCCGGGCCGGCAACAACGGCAACCTGTTCATCACGCTGAAACCGCTGAAGGATCGCGATGCGAACGCCCAGCAGATCATCGCCCGCCTGCGGCCGAAGCTTGAAAAGGTCGAGGGCGCCCGGCTGTTCATGCAGGCCGCACAGGACGTCCGCCTCGGCGGGCGGCCGACCCGCACCCAGTTCGAATTCACGCTGCAGGACGCCAACCTCGCCGAGCTGAACGAATGGGCGCCCAAGATCCTGACCAAGATGCAGACGCTGCCCGAGCTGCGCGATGTCGCGACCGACCAGCAGACCAAGGGCACCACGGTCGAGCTGCAGATCAACCGCGACACCGCCTCGCGCTACGGCATCCAGCCGCAACTGATCGACGACACGCTCTATGATGCCTTCGGCCAGCGTCAGGTGACGCAGTATTTCACCCAGCTCAACAGCTACCACGTCATCCTCGAGGTGCTGCCGGAGTTGCAGGGCGCGATCGACACGCTGAACAAGATCTACGTCAAGTCGCCACTGACTGGCGACCAGGTGCCGCTGTCGACCTTCGCGAAATGGACCAGCGTACCAGTGCGGCCGCTCTCGATCAGCCACCAGGGCCAATTCCCGGCGATCACCATCTCGTTCAACCTGGCGCAGGGCGTCGCGCTCGGCCAGGCGACTGAGGCCGTGCAGAGGGCGATGGTCGAGCTCGGCGCGCCGCCGACCCTGAGCTCGAGCTTCCAGGGCACCGCGCAGGCGTTCCAGCAGTCGCTGTCGACCGTGCCACTGCTGATCCTCGCCGCGCTCGTGGTGGTCTACCTGATCCTCGGCATTCTCTACGAGAGCTACATCCACCCGATCACGATTCTGTCGACGCTGCCGTCGGCCGGTGTCGGCGCGCTGGCGATCCTGATGGCGGCCGGCTTCGACTTCTCGCTGATCGCGCTGATCGGCATCATCCTGCTGATCGGCATCGTGAAGAAGAACGGCATCATGATGGTCGACTTCGCCATCGCCGCCGAGCGCGACGATCATCTGGAGCCGGAAGCGGCGATCCGTCAGGCTGCCCTGCTTCGCTTCCGTCCGATCATGATGACGACGATGGCCGCACTGCTCGGCGGCGTGCCGCTGATGCTCGGCACCGGCACCGGCTCGGAAATCCGCCAGCCGCTCGGCTATGCCATGGTTGGCGGCCTGATCGTCAGCCAGGCGCTGACGCTGTTCACCACGCCCGTGGTCTATCTCTACCTTGACCGGGTCTCCAACGCCTTCGCGAATTGGGGCCGCTCGCAGCGGCCGGGCGATGACACCGACGACCGCAGGGACGGATCAGTCAAGGAAGCTGCCGAGTGACTTGACTTTGCGCGTCCACCGGCACATCCGAAAGGCGTTCAGTTCGGAGCCGCTGCCGTGAAGGTTGTCACAAAGTCGCTGTTGGTCGTGCTTACCCTGTTCGGCATTGTCGGGTTTAGCCATGCCCAACCTTCCAAGGGCAAGAACGCGCCGGCCCCGGCTCCCGTCGCACCCCATGCCGACGCCGCGCCTTCGAACAATCCCGGCTGGGTCGCACGCTGCACCAGCGCAAGCCGCGACGCGCCGCTCGAATGCGCGATGGAGCAGACGGCCGTGCTCAGCAAGACCGGCCAGCTCGTCGTGCTGGTCAATATTCGCGTGCCGGGCGACACCCGCACTCCCGTCGCGCTGATCCAGCTACCGCTCGGGCTCAACCTGCCGGGCGGCGCCAGGCTGCAGATCGACGATGGCAAGAGCGCCGACGTGGCGATCCAGACCTGCGAGGCGCGCGGCTGCTACGTCAACACGCCGATCGCCGCCGACATCCTGAACGCGCTGAGATCGGGCAAGCAGCTCAAGATCTCGTTCCAGAATCTCGCCAAGGAAACCATCACCATACCGATGCCGCTCAATGACTTCGCGGCGGTGTACGACAAGATCAAGTAAGCAGACTGGCACCTGCGCCACTCCGCATCACGATCATCCGCCGAGATACGCCTTCTGCACTTGCGGATCGTCGGCGAGTGCGGCGGCCGTCCCCGAGAGCACGCTCCTGCCGACCTGTAGCACGGTCGCGAAATCGGAAACTTCAAGCGCCAGCTCGATCGACTGTTCGGCGAGCAGGATAGTCAACCCCTCGCGGTGCAGGCGGCCGAACGTCTCGTACATGGATTCGACCACCGCGGGCGCCAGCCCCAGCGACGGCTCGTCCAGCATCAGCAGCTTCGGATCGCTCATCAGCGCGCGGCCGACCGCCAGCATCTGGCGCTCGCCGCCGGACATGGTGCCGGCGCGCTGGAGGCGGCGCTCCTTCAGCCGCGGAAAGATGTCGTAGACGCGCTCCAGCAGCGTCTTGACGCGGCTCTTGTCGCGCAGCGGGGTTGCGCCGAGCAACAGATTGTTCTCGACGCTCTGCTGCACGAACAGCCGCCAGCCTTCCGGCGAGAGCGCGAGCCCTCTGCGCACGACCGCGAACGCGCTTTGCCCCGCGAGCTGTTGCCCGGCGAAGCTGATCGTTCCGGAATGCACGGGGATGAGACCCGCGATCGCGTTCAGCGTCGTGGTCTTACCGCCGCCATTGGAGCCGAGCAGCGCGACAACGCTACCCGCCGGCACCTCGAGCGAGACATCGGACACGCCGATCAGATCGCCGTAGCGCACCTCCAGATGCTCGATCTTGAGCAGCGGACCGGTCATGTCGTGGGCCCGCCCATCAGCTCGATCGGGGTGTGGCCGGCGGCGACCTTGGCAGCGGCGCGGGTACCGAGATAGGCGGCAATCACGGCCGGATTGGAGGTGACCTCCTGCGGCGTGCCGCGGGCGATCTCCCTGCCCTGATGGAACACCATGACGCGGCTCGCCAGCGACATGATCACTTCCATGATGTGCTCGACGATCACGAGCGTGATGCCGGAGCGATGAATGTTGCGGACGAGGTCGATCGCAAGCTGCACCTCGCGCTGGGTCAGCCCGGCCATGGCCTCGTCGAGCAGCAGGACCGTGGGTTCGGTGGCGAGCGCCCGCGCGATCTCAAGCCGCTTGCGGCCGGGCGTGCCGAGCGAGCGCGCCGGCGCGTCGGCGAGCCGTTCCATGCCGACCTGCGCCAGCACAGCGCGCGCCTTGGTCTCGGCCTCGGCGCGATGGCTGGTGCGCAGGAAGGCGCCGATCATGACGTTTTCGAGCACGGTCATGCCCTCAAAGGTCTGCGGCACCTGGAAGGTGCGCGCAAGCCCGAGCCGCGCCCTCGTCTCCGGCGACATGCTGGTGATGTCGTGGCCTTCGAGGAACACCTTGCCGGAGGTCAGCGCGAGATCTCCGGTCAGGCAGTTGAAGAAGGTGGATTTGCCGGCGCCATTCGGGCCGATCAGGCCGAGGATGTCGCCCTGCTCAAGCGTGACGCTCGCCGCGTTCACCGCCTTGAAGCTACCGAACGCCTTGGTGATGTCGCGTGCTTCAAGGAGCATTGGCCGCCCCCTTCGTGGAATCGTCCTTCGATTTCTTTGCCCGCAGGCGGCTGACCAGCGCCAGGATACCGCCCGGCTGGAAGCGCGCGATCAGCACGATGATTGCACCGTACACCACGAAGGTCAGGCCGGCGCCCTTGCCGCCGAGCAGGCTGTTGGAGATTTCCTCCAGCGGCACCAGGATTGCCGCGCCGACCAGCGGCCCGAACAGGAGGCCCGCGCCGCCGAGCGCGGCCATGATGAGGATCTTCACCGAGATCAACAAGCCGAGCCCGGACTCCGGGTCGACGAAGCCGAACATCATCGCGTAGAGCGCGCCGGCGACGCTGGTGAACCCCGCGCTCAGCATGTAGGCGTACAGCTTGACGCGGCTGGCCGGTGCTCCAAGCGAGCGTGCCGCGCGCTCGGAATCCCTGATCGCACGCAAATAGAATCCCATCCGGCTGCTCGCCATCCACCAGGTGATCAGGAGCGTGATCGCGAGGACAGCGAGGAAGAGATAGTAGTATGGCAGTGCCGAGATGAAGGAGAGATCGAACACGTTGCGCGGTACGGTCGGGCCGCTCAGACCGACCGCGGCGCCGAGATAATCGGTGTTGGTGACGATCAGCCGGGCGAGCTCGGCGACCGCGATTGTCGCCATGCTGAAATAATGCCCCGACAGCCGCAGCGTCGGCACGCCGATCACAGCCGCGATCGCAACGCTGGCGACTAGCCCGACCGGGATGCCAACCAGCGGCGACAGCCCATAATGCGCATAGGCTCCCATCGCGGCATAGGCGCCGCAGCCGAAGAACACGGCGTGCCCCACCGAGACCTGACCGGCATAGCCGCCGATGATGTTCCAAGCCGACGCCGCAATCGCATAGAGCAGCACCAGCGCGCCGAGCCGCTGCTGGAACGGCGTCGAGAACACCCAGGGGTAAGCCACGATCAGCACGATCGCGATTGCGGGCCAGAAAGTGCGGCGCATCACGTCTTGCCCATCAGGCCCTGCGGCCTGAACCAGAGGAAGCCGAGGAACAGGGCATATACCACCATGTCCTTGTAGACGGCGCCGATCAGATAGCCCGACAGCGACTCGATCACGCCGATCAGAAGGCCCGCGACCAACGCTCCCGGCACGCTGCCGAAGCCACCGAGCGAAACCGTGACGAAGGCGACGATGCCGAGCGTCTCGCCGACAGTCGGCACGACATAGAAGAAGGTCGCGATCAGCGCGCCGGCGAGCCCGGTGGCGCCCGCCGCGATCGCCCAGGCGATCGCCTGCATGCTATCCGGGCGGATACCCATCAACTGCGCCGCCGTGGAATCCTCGGCGACCGCGAGCATCCGCGAACCGAGCGTGGTGCGCGTCAACAGCAGATGCAGCCCGAGCGTCACTAACAGCGCGACGATGCCGGCGAGCAACCGCGACGCCTCGATGCGGATGCCAAGCACATCGAATGTGCCGCCGACGAGATCTCCGGGTAGCGACAAAAAATTGGCGCCGAACCACCAGAACACGGAATAGCGCAGCAGCAGCGCCAGCCCGAACGTGCCGAGGATCTGCGCCAGCATCGGCCCCTTCATGACGTCGCGGATCAGGCCGAAATAGACGGCGATGCCGAGCGTCGCGAGCAGCAGCGTCGCCAGCGGCGCGCCGGCGAGCGGGCCGCCACCGAGCAGCGTGTACACCACATAGGCGACGTACATGCCGAGCATGACGAAATCGCCGTGGGCAAAATTGACCACGTTCATCATGCCCCACACCAGCGTCAGGCCGGAAGAGAACAGCGCGTAAACGGCCCCGAGCAGGAGGCCACCCACGATCACCTGGACAAGAACAATGGACATCGATTAGCGCCCGATCAGGTGTGATGTCGCCGTGAAAGCACCTTGCACCTCTCCATGTCGGGGAGAGGTCGGCGCGCAGCGCCGGGTGAAGGGCCGCGGCTCCAACGAGAGAGCGTACCCCTCACCCGCGTCTTCGGCGCGACCTCTCCCGGCGGGAGAGGTCGAGCTTCAGCGTGGAGCCAGTTCAATCTCATCTCAAGCGCACCAATGCGTTGATGCCTTCGCCCCCATCGACGCCAGCAGGAAGGGCGGAGCCCTGCGCCCCGCCCTCCACCTCATCACCAGCCTTTGAAGGGCATGACCGGCGGCTTCACGGCATTCGCTTTCGGGAACACCGCGACGTAGTTCTCGCCGTCTTGCAACTGGATGATCAGGCCGGAGGCGAGGACGTTCTGGCCCTTGTCGTCGAACTTGACGCCCTTGTATCCGATCATCAGTTGATCCGGCTTCAGATCGGTCGCTTTCAGCGCGGCCTGGATCTTGGCCGGCTCGGTCGAGCCTGCGCGATCGATCGCATCGGCCAGCACGAAGAAGGCCTGCATCTGGCGCGCAGCCGTGTCGTCCATCTCGTCGCCGCTCTTCTCCTTGTACAGCTTGGCGATGACCGCGGTCGGCGAGCCGGCGGGGCCGACGCTCCAGGACGATCGGTTGAACACGCCTTGCGAGATCTTGCCCACCGCCTTGATGAAGGACGGGTCGGAATAGCCGGAGTCGTCGGCGAGCAGCATCGGCGGCTTGTAGTCCAGCGCCTGCATGGTCTTGGCGAACAGAATCGCATCCGACGTGTAGGAGATCATGATGACGATGTCGGGCTTCTTGTCCTTGAGCTGCAGCACCTGGCTCTGCACATCGGTCGCGTTTGTTGTGTAGGCGACATCCTGCGCGATCGGATGCCCCTTCTCCTTGAAGGTTGCGGCGAGCGTGTTGGCGACGGAGACGCCGTATTCGGTGGTGTCGTGCACCACCGCGATGTTGTCGGTCTTGGCGCCGGAGGCCTTCATCTCGGTGAAGAAGTCGTAGTAGACCTTGGCGAAATCGGTCGCGATCGGCGTGGTGCGGAAGAACCATTTGAAGCCGCGCTCGGTGAGATTGGAGGCAACCGACTCGCCGTTGACGAAGGGAATGCCGTACTTCTCGGCGATCGCGCTGGCGGTCAGCGTGATGCCAGATTGATAGGCGCCGGTGAGGGCCACCACCTTCTCTTCGGTGATCAGCCGCAGCGCCTGGTTCTGCCCGGTCGCGGGGCTGCCCTGGTTGTCGGCGAACACCACTTCGAGCTTGGCGCCACCGAGGCCGGCGAGCCCGGCATTCTTCGCAAGCGGGAAATTGCCGAGCTCGGGATGCGCATTGTTAATGATGTCGAGCGCGACCTCGATCGCGGCCTTGGCGTGCACGCCGGCGCTGGCGGCATTGCCGCTAAGGGGAAACACCGCGCCGATCTTGACGGTCTTCTGCTGTGCCATCGCACCCGAAGCCAGACCCATCGCGATCGCGGCCGCGACAAGCGGCCCGATAAATTTCGACACTCTCATGTGGACGTCTCCGAGATCCCGTGGCCGTGTTCGCGGAAAACGCTCGGGCAAACTGCCGCCGTCTCCCCGTTTTGTTTTTCTTGGTGTGCCAGCATCGCACGGGCCTCAGGAGCCGGCAAGCTAAGGCGCCGCCGGCGGCCTTCACCTGCAACTAAAGTCGCTGCAGCGGGGATGCCAGCGGCGATCCCGCGCGCGTGGCGTATGGTAGGCGCTTGCGCTTGCGATCGCGATCTGCGCGCAATGGTTGCACGGCGCTGTCGCCGCGCGATGGACGGTGAGGACCTGGGCAAGGCGGCACGGCTGCGCCGACCGATCAAGGTCAGCGATTTGCAGCGAACGCGGGTACCGACCGGGGCGAGATAGATATCACCAAATCTGGCTGGGGAACCTGGATTCGAACCAAGACAAACAGAGTCAGAGTCTGTTGTGCTACCGTTACACCATTCCCCAAAAATTGCTCAGCAGAGTCAATAGCTTAGCTGAATGACCGGGCAATCCTTGCGGCGAAGGCGGCCGACAAATCAGCGCCTCGCGCGAATGGGGTCCTTCTACCCGCTTGGTCCCGGACTTGGCAAGCATTGATGATATCTGATTGGCGCCAAATTGCCTTTCCTTTGGCGCTGGCCGGCGTTGGCGTGTCCGGACCGCCGTTCCCGGCGCTCGAAGCGAACTGGTCGACGCTACCGCTGCATCCGCATGATCTGATCCATCGGCATCATGTTATGGTTCAGGTTGGCCATGATCCACAACGATCCGCCGATCACGAGAAAGACGATCAGGACGCCAAAGGCCAGTGCCATCACGTTGTTGGTGTTATCGGGTCCCGTCGTGATGTGCAGGAAGAACACCAGATGCACGCCCATCTGGGCGATTGCCAGCACGATGATCGCCACGGGGATGCTCGGCTGCCACACCAGATCGGTGCCGGCGATGAAGAATGAGGTGACGGTCAGCACGATGGCGAGGCCCAGGCCGACCACGTAGCCGAGGATCCGGGTACGAACCTGGATTTCGCCTTCATCGCCCGGTGCGACGTCGATCGCGTGATGTTCCAGAAGATCGCTCATTGTCCTGCTCCAAGCAGATAGACCACCGAAAACAGCGCCACCCAGATGATGTCGAGCGCGTGCCAGAACAGTGCGAAGCACATGATGCGGCGCTGGATGTCGGCACGAAATCCCTTGGCCGTGACTTGCGCCATCATCGTCAGCAGCCAGAGCACGCCCGCCGACACATGCAAGCCGTGACAGCCCACCAGGCTGAAGAAGGCGGTCAGAAAGGCGCTCCGCGTCGGACCGGCTCCACGTGCGACGAGGCTGGCAAACTCCCGCGCCTCGAGCAAGAGGAATGCCAGCCCGAGCGCGCAGGTCAGCGCCATCGCCAACTGATAGAGCGTCTTCTCCCGCACATCGGCGGCGATGGTCGCGAGCCCGCAGGTGAAGCTCGACAACAACAGGCAGCCCGTCTCGGCCGCGACTGAGCGAAGATCGAATAGTTCGGATGCCTTTGGTCCTCCCGCGGTCCCTGATAGCACCGCATAGCTTGCGAAGAAGCACGAGAACATCACGATGTCGCTGAGCAGGAAGATCCAGAAGCCATAGCCGGTCACGATCCGCTTGGACGCAGGCCCGGCATGCTCGGCGGCGGCGGCGAGGCCACCCAGGTGATGCGGATCGGCGTGTGCAGTGGCGACCGTTGCCATCAGACCGCTCCGCTCATCAAGGCGCGGCGCTCGGCACGATTGGCCTGGTCGATCCGCGCCACCTCGGCCGCCGGGATCACGTACTCATCGTGGTCGCGCCAGGCGAACACCACAAACGTCGCGAAAGCGCCGATCGCGCCGGCGGCGACCATCCACCAGATGTGCCAGATTAGTGCGAACCCCATGACGGTGGCGAAGAATGCGCAGACGAATCCAGTCGGCGAGTTGCGCGGCATCTCGATATCCTGGTAGTCGGGCTTCTGATCGCCCATCCCCTGCAGCTTCGCGCGCTCCTTCATCGCCCAATAGGCGTCCTCCCCGCGCACATCGGGCGCAATGGCGAAATTGAACACCGGCGGCGGCGAGGCCGTCGCCCATTCGAGCGACCGGCCGTCCCAGGGATCGCCGGTGCGATCGCGCAGCTCGGCGCGACGGCGAATGCTGACCACGAGCTGCAGGATCTGACACACGACGCCGATGAGAATGATGATGGCGCCGACCGATGCGACCATCAGCCACGGACGCCACTCCGGGACATCGTAGTGCTGCATGCGCCGGGTCATGCCGAGCAGGCCGAGCACATAGAGCGGCATGAACGCCACGTAGAATCCGATCAGCCAGCACCAGAACGCCGCCTTCCCGAGCCCCTCGTGCAGGCGAAAGCCGAACGCCTTCGGAAACCAGTAGGTGTAGCCGGCGAACGCACCGAACAGCACACCGCCGATGATGACGTTGTGGAAGTGCGCAACCAGAAAGAGGCTGTTGTGCAGCAGGAAATCGGCCGGCGGCACCGCGACCAGGACGCCGGTAAGGCCACCGATCAGGAACGTGACCATGAATCCGATCGCCCACAGCATCGGCGACGTAAAGCGGACCCGCCCGAGGAACATGGTGAACAGCCAGTTGTAGATCTTCACGCCGGTCGGCACTGCGATGATCATGCTGGCGATGCCGAAGATCGCGTTGACGTTCGGCCCGGCCCCCATCGTGAAGAAATGGTGCAGCCACACCATGAACGAGATGACGCAAATCGCCATGGTCGCGAGCACCATCGAGCGGTAGCCGAACAGCGGCTTGCCAGAGAACGTCGACACGACCTCCGAATAGATCCCGAACGCCGGCAGGACGAGGATGTAGACCTCTGGATGTCCCCATGCCCAGATCAGGTTCATGAACATCATGACGTTGCCGCCGGCCTCGTTGGTGAAGAAATGGAAGCCGAAGTAGCGGTCGAGGATCAGCATCGCCAGCGTGGCGGTAAGGATCGGGAATGCCGCGACGATCAGCAGGTTCGAGGCGAGCGTGGTCCAGCAGAACATCGGCATCCGCAGATAGTTCATGCCCCGGGTGCGCAGCTTCAACACCGTGGTGACGAGGTTGATGCCGGCAACCAGTGTTCCGATGCCCGAGATCTGCAGCGACCAGAGATAGTAGTCGACGCCGACGCCGGGCGAATAGGTCAGCTCAGACAGCGGTGGATAAGGCAGCCATCCGGTTCGTGCGAACTCGCCGACAACAAGCGAGATATTGACGAGGAGCGCCCCGGTCGCCGTCAACCAGAAGCCCACCGAATTGAGCGTGGGAAACGCGACGTCGCGCACGCCGAGTTGCAGCGGGACGACGAGGTTCATCAACCCGATCACGAACGGCATCGCGACGAAGAAGATCATGATCGTGCCGTGCGCCGAGAAGATCTGGTTATAGTGCTCCGGTGGCAGATAGCCCTGCGACTGAAACGCGATCGCCTGCTGTCCCCGCATCATCAGCGCGTCGGAAAAGCCACGCAGCAACATCACCAAAGCGAGCAAGGTGTACATCACGCCGATCCGCTTGTGATCGACGCTTGTGATCCACTCTCGCCAGAGATACGGCAGGTGACCCGCGAGCACGATCCAGGCGAGCACCGCAAGGATGATGAACATGACCACGCCCGAGGCCACCATGGGAATCGGCTGGTCGATCGGGATCGCCGACCAGCTCAGCTTGCCGAACATCAGTGACTCCGTGGCGAGACTTCGGCCTCCCGATCCAGCGACGGACCGGGCCCTGCCGGGATATGCTGGGTCGCCACCGCCTGGAACAGCAGCGGGTCATCCAGCCGATAAGTGCGTTTCGCATCGTCCACCGATTGACGTGCCAGTTTGACGTAGCTGTCCGCGTTCATGGCTTCGCTGCTCTTGGCCGCTTGCGCCACCCAGTCGGTAAACCCCATCTGCGAGACGACATGCACGTCGAACATCATGTCGGGAAAGCCGTCGCCGCTGAAATGCGCGGACAACCCTTGATAGGTGCCCTCGTTGTCAGCGCGCAGTTGCAGACGCGTCACCATCCCGTTCATCGTGTAGATCATGCTGCCGAGTTGCGGGATGAAGAACGCGTTCATCACACTCGACGAGGTCAATTCGAATTGAAGCGGCGACCCGATGGGGACGGTCAGCGTGTTGACACTGGCGACCCGCTGATCGGGATAGATGAACAGCCACTTCCAATCGAGCGAGACGACCTGGATCCTGAGCGGCGGCCCTGTCCCCTCGACGGGACGCGCCGGATCGAGCTGATGCGAGCCGATCCAGGCGACGCCGCCGAGCAGGATGATCGTGAGTGCGGGAATTGCCCAGACCACCAATTCCACGCGGCCGGAATAGGCCCAGTCCGGTCGGTATTCGGCGCGAGGATTGGAGGCGCGGTACCAGTAGGCGAATCCGAGGATGGCTGCGATCGTGGGCAGGATGATCGCAAGCATGATGGCAACGGAATCCACCAGGATCGTCCGCTCCGCCGCGGCAATGGGGCCTTGGGGATCCAGGATATTCATTGCGGGATTGACCCTGCCCGGAACGCCTTCACAGCGACCAACGAAACCGGAACCAAACGGTTCCCGAAAACTGAGAACCCGTTGGGCGAAAGTCCCCCGGCAGCCCAGGGTCGCCTAGCTTCCTGCTCCAAGATCGATCAGCGCGATCCCCAATTCTGGCCGCTTGGTGCGCCTCAACCGGGCCGGCGTCTCCGTCATCACGACCTCGAGCGTCGGGCGGACCGTCGCGGCGAGAAGGTGCCCGCCCCGGGTCGTACCATCTGCCAGCCCCAGGACGACATGCATATGCAGACTTGGCCGGCCGTCGTCGGCCAGTGCGACATCGCCGATCGCGCTCAAGACCTCACACTGCTCACGCACCTCGATCTTCTTGTACGTCTTGCGCTCAAGATCAAACCATCCGACTGTCGCCTTCTCGAACGCGCCGATCGCAGTCAGCGACGCGGCCGGTATCGCCAGCTTTCTTGCGACGTCCGTGAGCGCTGCAAACGCCTCTTCACCGGAATCGAGAATCACGACGTGAATCCGATGTCCGGCCTCATCGGCCACGAGCTTCGTTTTCATCAATGCACCTCTGCCTGACCACGTTGGCGAACGCTAACGCTTATGGCGCCGGCTGGCCCAAAGCGGCTTCACCCTCCTGCCTTGCGGGGACGCTGACGTGGACCTCATGACCTTCCCGGATCGCCAGCGACGCCGCGGTCGCGGCCGCCTCGAACGCCGCCTCCTTGGTGGCGTATCCGCCGTTCAGATTGCCGTCGTGCAGGACGCCCCATTCGTTGTGAACCGGAACCACCGCGTACTGAGCCAATCCCATGATCCTCTCCTCATGCGTATCAATTCGACCGGGCTACATCTCGGGCTGCGCCCTCGCGGTAGCGCCGGCAGCCGTCGTCCGGCTTGGCCTATCGCAGGCTCGCGTTGGTCGGCTGGCGGTTCGAGCCGGTGACGCGCCAGACGGTGTTGCCGACGTCGTCCGCGATCAGAAGACCGCCCGACTTGTCGATCGCCAGCCCAACGGGACGGCCGCGCGACCTTTCGTCCTTGTTCAGGAAGCCAGTCACGACATCCTGTGCGGGGCCGTTGGGATGGCCGTCGGCGAATGGGACGAACACGACCTTGTAGCCGTTAAGCTCAGGCCTGTTCCAACTGCCGTGCTCGCCGACGAAAGCGCCGCCGCGATAACGCTCCGGAAGCGCGTCGCCGTTATAAAACGCAAGACCGAGCGGCGCGACGTGCGAGCTCAGCGCATAATCGGGGACGATCGCCTTCGCGACGAGATCGGGCCGCTGCGGCTGCACGCGCGGATCGATATGCTGACCGAAGTAGCTGTAGGGCCAGCCGTAGAAGGCGCCGTCCTTGACCGACGTCAGATAGTCCGGGACGAGATTGGGTCCGATCTCGTCGCGCTCGTTCACGACGGTCCACAGCGCGTGACTTTGCGGCTCGAAGGTCAACCCGTTCGGATTGCGCAATCCGCTCGCGAAGATTCGCCAGCGCCCGGTCGCACGATCGACCTCCAGGATCGCGGCGCGGTTCTTCTCCGCCTCGATACCGTTCTCGGTAATGTTGCTGTTCGAGCCGACGCCGACATAGAGCAACGAGCCGTCCGGGCTTGCCACCAGACTCTTGGTCCAATGGTGATCGATCGGCCCTCCGGGCAGCGGCGTCAGGGTTTGTCCGGGGACCGTGATCTTCGTCTCTCCGGTTTGATAGGGATAGCGGACGATCGCATCGGTATTGGCAACGTACAGATCGTTGCCCACCAACGCGACGCCGAACGGCGACTTGAGGTGATCGAGGAAAACGCTCTGCACCTCGGGCTTGCCGTCGCCATTCGCGCCGCGCAGCAGCGTGATGCGATTGCTTTCTCCGGTGTCGCCACCCGATGTCGCCCATGACTCCACCCACTTCATGATGAAGTCCTTCGGACGCTTGATCGGCTCGGTGCCCGGCGCCTTTGATTCGACGACGAGAATGTCTCCATTGGGCAGCACATAGAGCGATCGCGGATGCTGCAAGCCGGTGGCAAGCGCGTTGATCTGGAGACCGTCGGGCACTGCTGGCTTCTCGCCTTGCTGCCATCCCACGACCGGCGCGATGTGCATCGGCGGGATGAGGTACTGTTGCAGCGCCGGCAGGTCGGGCTTCGCACCGATCTGGGTTTTCGGATCAGGCGCGGATTCACCGCACCCTGCAAGGCATAGGACGGCCGAGAGCACCACGGCGAGCCGGATGCCGCTGATCTCGATCGGGCTGTTGATTGCAGGCATCAATTCGCAACTCCGACGTGACGGCGATAGACCATTTCCCAACCCATCCACCCCGTGAACAGCATCACGAGCACTGTGAGAGCGGACAGCACCAGTCCGACAGGAACGACCGAAGTCCAGGCATCGCGGCTGTGAATGAACGAGTTGAACAAGGCGAGCAGCAGCACCACCACGTTGCCGGCCATGTGCAGCCAGGCCGGTGCCAACTCGCGGATGCGGCGACTGGCGAGGAAATCAATCAGGCCCGCGATCGCCGCAAGCACGCCAAGGACCACGCCGGCAAACAGCAGCCACGCCGAGAAATCGGCCCACATCATCTGGGCGGTTTGCCAATAGGCGATGTCGCTGATTAGCGCGCCGACGAAGCACACGATCGGAAACGGCACCAACATCGGATGGATGGGGTGCGTGGCGATCCGCGCCGTCGAGTCCGGATTTGACGTGTGGGTGCCGGCTTGCGCTGCCTGTGACATTCCGAGCCTCCGAGATGAGCCACCAACGGCTCGCCCGAGGCGATGTTCCTAAGGGGCGCCGGTAGTCCCCGGAACAACAGGAACGAAGGCGCCGCAACGACGTCGACCCGTGGTCGTGATCACAGCGCAAGAGGCCTACCATGGTCCGCGAAGGTCCCGCTGAACCGCCACCCCCTCCCGCCGCAGAAACCACGGAAGCCAGGCAGACGCGCCCGTATGGGCTGCTGGCCACATCGCTGATCATCGCGGTGGTCGTCGTCGTTGTTGCATACATTATATTCAGATAGGTCACGATTGCCGCTTGCTGCCTTCCGGCAGTGCCGGCGCCTTCTTCCGAGCCCCTGCATCCTGGACCGCTTCGGTCCCGCTGCCCACGATATCGGCGTTTACGTCGGCCGCCTTCGGCAGATCTTGCAAAGGTCACTTAGAGCTGCGGCTGTTCGAGAACGTCGCTCCGGCGGGGCCGTCGTATTGGGAACAGCATAACGGTCAAGAAGCGACGTTGCGCCTCGAACCTGCGCGCTGCGTCAAACGCGCCGTTGATCGGGACTGAAGTCTTGATCGGACCCAAGTCTGCCTTGTCGCGTTGGTTCCTGTGCACCGCACCGACCTGCCGCTTCGCAATAAGCGCGCACCAGTGGAGTTCCGCTCGAGATCGACGGGCGCGTCAGACGATGACCAGCCGAAAAACCAAGGCACTTGCCATGACGGGGCCGTTGTGGGCGCTGCTCGCACTGAATTTCTTCATGGCCGATATGCAGTCGGGGATTGGACCGTTCGTCGGGGTCTTCCTGCAGAGTCACGGCTGGACCAGCGGGCTGATCGGAACGGCGCTTACGATCGGGAGCGTCGCGGGGATGCTGATCACCACGCCGATCGGCGGCTTCATCGATACGACCAATCACAAGCGCGCGTGGGTCATCGTTCCCGGTGTCGCAGTCGTCGTCTCATCGGCCATCATCCTGGTGTCGCAGACGTTCTGGGCCGTCGCGCTGTCCCAGATCGCAACCTCGGTCGCGGGCGCCGCAATCGTCCCGGCGGTGACCGGCATCACGCTCGGCATGGTCAAGCAACGCGGCTTCAACCGGCAGAACGGCCGCAACCAGGCCTTCAACCACGCAGGAAACATGCTGGGCGCAGCAGCCTCAGGCTATCTCGGTTGGCGCTACGGCTATGTCGCAGTGTTCCTGCTCGCGGCCGCGTTCGGCGTGCTGACGATTGTGAGCGTGATGTTGATCCCGGCCGATGCCATCGATCATCACGCCGCGCGCGGCAAGGAAGACGACCCCGAAAGCGCGCCGCACCGATTCCGCGTTCTCGCCAGGCACAAGCCGCTGCTGGTGCTTGCCGTCGCGCTCGCGATCTTCCATCTCGGTAACGCCGCGATCGTACCATTGTACGGATTGGCCGCGGTCGCGGCAGGTCTCACGAATGGAGCTGGCGTGGTGGCGACCACGATCGTGGTTGCGCAGGGCGTGATGGTGATCATGTCCGTCGTCGGCATGCATGCCGCCGAACGCCGCAATTTCTGGCCGGTCCTGCTTGCGTCGTTTCTGGCCCTGCCCGCGCGCGGCGTGCTGGCGTATTTCCTGTCGGGCTGGTGGGGCGTGTTTCCGGTGCAAATCCTGGATGGCATCGGCGCGGGTCTGCAAAGCGTCGCCGTCCCCGGCATCGTGGCCCGCACGCTCAATGGCACCGGGCGCGTGAACCTCGGCCAGGGGGCGGTCATCACTGTGCAAGGAGTCGGCGCCTCACTGAGCCCTGCGCTTGGTGGCTGGATCGCCCAATGGGTCGGCTACCACCTCGCATTCCTGTGTCTCGCGGGCTTCGGCCTGCTCTCGGTCGCGCTGTGGGTTTCGCTTCGAGGCGTCGTGAAGCACTATTGAGAGCGTCCACGCGCAACCGGACACAATATCGCGCTATCGTGACCCGCGAAGCGGATCTCTCAACGCCTCAGTACAGCCCGCCTGTCCCCGACCGCACGATCGCGCGATCGGCGTCCGGCGAAATTCCGGCCTGGGTGCCGTCGATCACGTCGGTGCCCGGCACGGTGTCATAGATCGGTGGCGCCTGGCCGGGCTTGAAGGCTTCAAGCAGCGTGCCGCTGGTCTCGCCCGGGCCCGCGCGCGCACCGGTCTTGGCCACGACCCGAACCAGCCGGATGCCGGGAGGGATCTTGAACGGAACCGGCGGCTTGTCGGCCAGCGCGAGCTTCATGAAGTCCCGTGCGATCGGCGCTGCGGTGTGGCCGGCCTGCGCGCTCCGGCCGAGCGAGCGCGGCTTGTCATAGCCGACATAGAGACCGACCACGAGGTCCGGTGAGAAGCCGACGAACCAGAGATCCTTGGCCTCGTTGGAGGTACCGGTCTTGCCGGCGATCGGCTTGCCGACCTCCTTCAGTGCCGCGCCGGTACCGGCCTGCACCACCCCCTCCATCAGCGATGTGATCTGGTAGGCGGTCATGGCGTCGAGCACCTGTTCGCGGTGGTCGATCAGTTGCGGCTCGGGCTGGTTCTTCCATCCTTCCGGCGCATCGCAGCCAATGCATTCGCGCTGGTCGTGCTTGAAGATGGTGTGGCCGTAGCGATCCTGGATGCGGTCGATCAGGGTCGGCTTCACCCGGCGGCCGCCGTTGTCGATCATCGAATACGCCGTCACCATGCGCATGACCGTGGTCTCGCCGGCGCCGAGTGCGTAAGAGAGATAGTTTGGCAGCTCGTCATAGACGCCGAAGCGCTTGGCATACTCGCCGATCAGCGGCATGCCGATCTCCTGCGCTAGCCGCACCGTCACCGTGTTCAGCGACAGCCGCAGCGCATTGCGCAGCGTGACCTGTCCTTGATAGCGGCCCGTGGAGAAATTCTCCGGCCGCCAGACGTTGCCCTGCCCGAGGTCGATCTCGATCGGCGCGTCGATCATCATCGTCGATCCCGTGTAGCCATTGTCGAGCGCCGACGAATAGACGATCGGTTTGAACGTCGATCCGGGCTGCCGATAGGCCTGCGTCGCGCGGTTGAACTGGCTCTGGTCGAACGAGAAGCCGCCGACCATCGCGAGTACACGGCCGGTCCGCGGATCCATCGCGACCATCGCGCCCGAAATCTCGGGGATCTGGCGCAGCCGGTATTGGCCCTCGACGAGATGGCCGTCCTTGTAGAGCGGGTCGGCGTAGATCACGTCGCCAGGCTGCAGCACCTGCGCGACCGAGGTTGGCGTCTTGCCCTTCAGCGGCCCGGAAGCAGCTCTCGCCCATCTCACGCCGTCGAGCGAGACAAGTCCGGTCTCGCGCTGCTTGCTGATGGCGCCGCCGAGCTCGCGGCCCGGCTGGAAGCCGATCCGCGCCGACTGCGGGCTGGTCTCCAGCACCACCGCCATCCGCCACGGCGAGATATCCGACAGTGACTTGATGTCTGCGAGACGTACGCCCCAGTCGCCGGAGATGTCGAGCTTTTGAATCGCGCCGCGATAGCCCTGCTGCTCGTCATAGTTCACGAGCCCCGCCACCATGGTCTTGCGCGCCATCACCTGGATCTTGGGATCCAGCGTGGTGCGCACCGACAGGCCGCCCTCATAGAGTTTCTTCTCGCCGTAGCGCTCGAAGATGTCGCGGCGGACTTCTTCCGAGAAATACTCGCCGGCGAAGGTATGCGCGCCGCTGGCGCGGTTGGTGACGACCAGCGGCTCCTTGCGCGCCTTGTCGGCGTCGGCCGCAGTGATCCAGCCGTTCTCCTGCAGACGGTCGATCACATAGTTGCGCCGCTCGACGGCGCGTGCGTGGTTACGCACCGGATGCAGGCTGGCGGGCATCTTCGGCAGCGCCGCCAGATACGCGGCTTCCGCGATGGTGAGCTCGTTCACCGACTTGTCGAAATAGACCAGCGAGGCTGCCGCGATGCCGTAGGCGCCGAGACCGAGGTAGATTTCGTTGAGATAGAGCTCGAGGATCTTGTCCTTGGAATAAGCCTTCTCGATCCGCATCGCGAGCAAGGCTTCCTTGATCTTGCGGGAGAACGACACCTCGTTGGTCAGCAGGAAGTTCTTGGCGACCTGCTGGGTGATCGTGGAGGCGCCCTGAGGACGACGGTTGGAACCGTAGTTCTGGATATAGGCGAGGCCAGCGCGCGCCATGCCGGTATAATCGACGCCGCCGTGCTCGTAGAAATTCTTGTCTTCTGCGGCGAGGAAGCTGTTGATCACGAGCTTCGGCACCGCCTGGATCGGGAGATAAAGCCTGCGCTCCCTGGCGTATTCAGCGAGCAGCGAGCCATCGGCCGCGTGTACGCGCGTCATCACCGGCGGCTCATAGTTCTGAAGCTGCGTATAGTCGGGCAGATCCTTGGAAAAATGCCAGAACAGCCCCGCGACCGCGGCCAGGCCAGCCAGAAACAGGATCGATCCTGCAGTGAACAGAAATCCAAAGAACCGAAACAGCAATCTCATCGACGAAGTCCCGTGGCGAATACGCGGCTCATTCTGAGCCCGCTGCCGGCCACACAGGCGGTCGGTATATCGGTCGCTCCAGGTACCTGCAATTCGATGCGGGAGAATAATAGCGGGTCAGCCGCCAAACTTATGCCATAGAGCCGGGTTCGCGCTCCCGGCCAAATCAGCGAGCGGCCGAGGAGCCGCGATCGGCGGGCCGAACCGAGCGATCCGCCGTGCTCGGCGCGCCCTGTCCCTCGTCGATTGAACCGGTCAATTCGGCTGGCGTCACATTTCGGTCGTCATCGCGTCGATCACATGCGCGCGACGTCGCCGATTCGCTCCGCCCACAACCCCTTCCCGTGCGTTGCCGGGCCCGTTGTGGAAACGGATTCGCGCCCCCGCCGGCTCCGGCAACTGCACCAGTGAGGCTTCCGCCCCCCGTCGGCACAACCAGAAATCGGCCACGATTAGCCATTCGTTAACCATATCGGCCACATCGTGACATCGCCCATAATGACTCGGCTGACCATCATGGCACTGCGCGGCTTCAGAAAGCCTTTTGCAACCGGCGAAAACATTCTCGACCTTCCGAAGCCACCCCCCTCCAATGTGGGTGCCGAGGCCCTCGACCTCGTCCATCAGGCGGCGGAGCTGTTTCGCAGCATCGAGGACCGGGCTCGCGCCACCGAGACGCGCGCCGAGGCCGCCGAGCGGGCCCAACTCGAGATCATCAACGCGGCCGAACGCAAGCTGAGACAGGCTTCCCGGGCGCTGGACGAAGCGCAAAAGCGCATCGAAGTCCAGCAGAAGCAACTGGAGGCGATCGAGTTTCGCGCCCAAGCCGCCGAGGCCGAGGCACGCGAAGCCCGCCAGACCCTGGCATTGGTCGAGGACGCGATTCGCCGGCGGCTCCTCCTCGCGGTCGAGCCTGCGGACAACAGGTCATCGGCCGTCGCCTGAGATGCGGCCGATTCCGCGAGCGGCTGAGTCCTCCCTTCATCGCAACGACGCTCAGTAGCCGGCCGCCAGTCCGGTGTTGAGCCGTGGATCGTTCGCCCCGTAGAAGCGATTGTTGCCGACCGGCTTGCCGCCTAGCGCCGGTGCGCCAACGATGATCATCGCGAGATGATTGGGGGGCTGCGGCGGACCGAACTTGTGTCCCATCCCTTCCAGGATCTTCTGCGTGTCCGGCGACAGCGTGTAGCGCTCCAGGTTGGTCGGCTCCGGAAGCCATTGCTGGTGGAAGCGCGGCATGTCGACAGCTTCCTGCGCGTTCATGCCGTAATCGATCGCGTTGATCATCGTCAACATCACGGCGGTAATGATGCGGCTGCCGCCCGGCGTGCCCACCACGATGACCGGCTTGCCGTCCCTGGTAACGATGGTCGGGCTCATCGAGGACAGCGGACGCTTGCCCGGCACGACTGCATTGGTCTCGCCCTGCACCAGGCCATACAGGTTCGGCACGCCGATCTTGGCGGTGAAGTCGTCCATCTCGTCGTTGAGCAGGACGCCGGTCTTGGCCGCCGTCACCTTGGCGCCGAACCAGTCGTTCAAGGTATAGGTCACCGACACCGCGTTGCCGTCCTTGTCGGCGATCGAATAATGCGTGGTGTTGCTGCCCTCGTGCGGTGCGACGCCTGGCTTGATGTCCCTGGACACACCGGCCTTGTTCGGATCGATCGCGGCGCGGATCTTCGCGGCGTAGGCCTTGTCGAGCAGATGCTCGAGCGGATTCTTCACGAAGTCGGGGTCGCCGAGATAGCTGTTGCGGTCGACATAGGCATGCCGCATCGCCTCGATCTGGTAGTGCACGGCCTGCGCGGAGTGATAGCCCAGCTCCTTGAGCGGATAGCCCTCCAGGATGTTCAGCATCTCGCAGATGATCACACCGCCCGAGCTCGGCGGCGGCGCGGAGATCACGTGGTAGCCGCGGTAGTCGCATTCGACCGGCGCCAGTTCGCGAACCTTGTAGTGGTCGAGGTCCTCCTGCGTGAGCAGGCCCTTGCCGGCCTGACTCGAGGCCACGATCGCGGCGCCGACCCAGCCCTTGTAGAATCCGTCGGTGCCGCGCTTGCTGATCTCGCGCAGGGTTTCGGCGAGCTCGTGCTGCACCAGCCGCTCGCCGACCTCGAACGGCTTGCCGTTGTTGAGGAAGATCGCGGCCGAAGCCGGGTCGTCCTTGAGGTCGTCGGTCGCGGAATGCAGCATGTCGACGTCGCCCTGGCGCAGCGCAAAGCCGTCCTCCGCCAGTTGCAACGCCGGCGCGATCAGGTCGGCGCGCTTCATGGTGCCGTATTTCTCGCGCGCATATTCCATGCCGGCGACCGAACCCGGCACGCCGACGGCGAGATGGCCCTTGGTCGACAGGCCCTTGATGACGTTGCCGTCCTTGTCGAGATACATGTTGGCGGTGGCGCCCTTCGGCGCCGTTTCGCGGAAATCCAGGAAGGTCTTTCGACCATCCGCGAGCTGGATGGTCATGAAGCCGCCACCACCGAGATTGCCGGCCGCCGGATAGACCACGGCGAGCGCATAACCGACCGCCACCGCGGCGTCCACCGCATTGCCGCCCCGCTTGAGCACATCCACACCCACCATCGTCGCCAGATGCTGGGCAGTCACCACCATGCCGTTCTCGGCCGCGACCGGCACAACGGACGCAGCATGGCCGGGCGCGGTTGTCGCAACGCCGATCGATACAATCGCGGCGACGACCCACCGCACGCCGGTCACTTTCTCTTGCATTGGAATTCCCCCGCGAAACGCCGACTGCTGCGGCGCTTGTTGCTATCTAGGCGCGCAAACCTAGCAGGCTGCGCGGCCATTCACCATGGGGGATGTTTCGCACGGCAGCGCGTCAGCCCGACGCCCGCATATTCGCCGGTCCGGCAAAGTCGAACACCGGCGTCGCCGCCAGCAGCGCCTTGGTGTAGTCATGCTGCGGGCGATCGAACACATCGTCGCGCGTGCCCTGCTCGACGATGCGGCCGCCCTGCATCACCACCACGCGATCGGCGACCTGCTCGACCGCGGCAAGGTCATGGCTGATGAACAGACACGCAAAGCCATATTGCGCCTGCAGCCGCTCGAACAGTTTGAGCACCTGGGCCTGGATGGTCATGTCGAGCGCAGAGACCGGTTCGTCCGCCACCACGAACGACGGATGCCGCACGATCGCGCGCGCAATCGCGATGCGCTGACGCTGCCCGCCGGAGAGCTCATGCGGCCAGCGCTGCGCGAAGCCGGCGAGCCCGACCTCGTCGAGCATGCCGGCGACGCGCTTGTCACGCTCGGCGGCCGAAAGTCCCGCGACATGACGCAGCGGCTCGGCAACGATCTCGCCGACGCGCATGCGCGGGTCGAGCGACGAATACGGGTCCTGGAACACGAGCTGCGCGGCAAGGCGAAACGCGCGGTCATGCGATGTCACGTCCCTGCCCTGAAAGCGGATCACGCCGCCGGTCGCAGGCACCAGCCGCAGCATGGCGCGGCCCAGCGTGGTCTTGCCCGAGCCGCTGCCGCCGACCACGGCCACCGTCTCGCCGGCACCGATATCGAGATCGACGCTGTTGACTGCCGCGACGTCGGCGTCGCGTCGGAACAGGCGCTGCCGGCCAGCGAACGACACCTTCAGGCCACGCACGCTCATCAGCGGCTCACCCGCAGCGCGCCGGGGCGCCGCGGCGCGACGGCGCGGCAGGGCGTCGACGAGCTGGCGCGTGTAGGCTTCGCGCGGCGCGGACAATATTTGCCGGACGCTGCCGGTTTCCACCACCCGTCCCTGCCGAAGCACCACCGCGCGCTGCGCGTAGCGCGATACCAGGCCGAGATTGTGCGTGATCAGCATCACCGAGGTGCCGTGATCGCGTGCCAGCTCCACCATCAGGTCGAGCACCTCGCGCTGGCTCAGCGTGTCGAGCGCGGTGGTGGGCTCATCTGCCAGCAAGAGCTTCGGCTTCAACAGCATCACCGAGGCCAACATGATGCGCTGGCGCATGCCGCCGGAGAACTCGTGCGGATAGGCGTTGAAGGTGTGCTCGGGATCTCGGATCTGCACCCGCGCCAGCATGTCGAGGCAGCGGCGCTTGATCTCGCGCTTGGTCAGCTTCTCATGCAACGCAAGGCCCTCGGCCATCTGCGCGCCGACGCTGATCGCCGGATTGAGCGAGACCATCGGCTCCTGGAATACCATGCCGACCGAACGGCCGCGCAGCGCGCGCATGCGGTTCGGCGCAACGGTCGCGAGGTCCTCGCCGTCAAGCCTGATCCGGCCGCCGGCCCGGCGCAGCCCCGGCGGCAGCAGACCAAGAATGGCACGCGCCGCCGCAGTCTTGCCGCTGCCGGACTCGCCAACCACGGCGAGGAATTCGCCGCGCTCGATCGCGAACGAGACGTCGTCGACCACCACGAGCCCGGTCCTGCCGGCCTCGATGCGCAGATGATCGACGGTGAGCAGCGGTGTCGTCATCCGTGTGCCATCCTGGGATCGAGACGATCCCGCAAGGAATCGCCGAGCAGGTTGATGCCGAGCAGCGTGAGCGCGATACACAGCCCCGGCGCGATGCTGAGCCAGGCCGCGGTTTCCATGTAGGGACGGCTCGCCGCCAGCATGTTGCCCCAGGTCGGCGCCGGGGGCGGCACGCCGAGGCCGAGGAAGCTCAGCGCGCTCTCGGCCAGCAGCACCCAGCCGAACATGCTGGTTGCGAGCACGGCGACCGGCGCCACCGCGTTCGGCAGCACGTGGCGGACCATCGAATAGAATTCCGAGTTTCCGATCACCCGCGAGGCCTCGATATATTCCTTCTCGCGGATCGACAGCACGGTGCCGCGCACCACGCGCGCGACCGAAGGAATGTAGGCGAGCCCGAGCGCCAGCACGAGGCCGGACTTGTTGGCGCCGATCACGATCATCACCGCCAGCGCCAGCAGGATGCCGGGAAAGGCCAGCAGCGCGTCATTGATCGCCATGATGATGCGGTCGGTCCAGCCGCGCAGATAGCCAGCGACGCCGCCGACCACGACGCCGATGCAGACCGCAAGCACGACGGTAGCGAGCGCCACCACGACGCTGGCGCTAGCGCCCGCCATCAGGCGGCTCAGCACGTCGCGGCCGAACTCGTCGGTGCCAAGCCAGTACATCGACGACGGCGGCTGCAGCCGCGCCTTCAGATTGATCCGCAAGGGATCGAACGGCGTCCAGAACGCCGCAGTGAGCGCGGTGCCGAGCAGCAGCGCGATCAGCGCCCCGCCGATGATGGTGTTGGCGCGCCACCTCATGCGATGGTTACCCTTGGATCGAACAGCGGATAGCAGAGGTCGACGATCAGGTTGACGACGACATAGATCACCGCGGTGAACAGCAGGCAGCCCTGCACCACCGGATAATCCCGCGCGAAGATCGAATCGACCAGTAGCCGCCCGAGGCCCGGCAGCGTGAACACGGTCTCGATGACAGCGATGCCGCCGAGCAGATGGCCGAGCACGAGGCCAATCAGGGTCCAGGTCGGCGCGAAGGCGTTGGGCAGTACGTGACGGCCGAGCACCAACCATTCCGGTACGCCCTTGGCGCGCGCATGCGTGACATATTCGAGCCGCAGCACCTCGATCGAGGACGCCCGCGCCATCCGCGTCAGCACGCCGATCTCGACGATGGTCAGCGTTGCGATCGGCAGCAGCATGAACATCAAAGCCTGCCAGAAATTCTCCGAGAACGGCACGTAGCCGATCACGGGCAGCCATTTCAGCGTGAGGCCGAACAGCAGGAGCAGCAGCAGGCCGAGCCAGAAGCTCGGGATCGACAGCAGCAGCGTGGCGCCACCGACGATCGCCAGATCGAGCGCGCTGTTCTGCTTCCAGGCCGCGATCAGGCCGGCCACGACCGCGATACAGGCGGCAAGGCCCACCGCGACCAACACGATGACGGCGCTGACCTGGAAGCGCTCCAGGATCAGCGGCAGCACCGAAAGGTTGTTGGTGATGGAGTGGCCGAGGTCGCCAGTCGCGAGCTTGCCGAGCCAATAGACGAATTGCAGCGGCACCGGCTGGTCGAGCCCGAGCTGCGCGCGCAGTTGCGCGGCCTGCGCGGCATCGGCGTTGTCGCCGAGCATCACCTGCACGGGATCGCCCGGGATCAGGCGCACCAGCGTGAACACCGCGACCGCCACCAGCAGCAGCGTCGGGATCGTCATCGCCAGCCGTCTTGCAAGGTAGCCCAGCATCGCCGCGATTCCTTCCCGTTACTCGACGCTGACGCCCCAGAAGCGCGGCTGCGCGAACAGCCAGCCGGCGTACCCCTTGACGTTCTTGCACAGAGCGGAAATCTCGGAGCCGTTGAACAGCACGACCATCGGCACGTCGTCGATGAAGCGCCGATGCAGCTCGTCGAACAGCTTCTGGCGCTTGGCCTTGTCATCGATCATCATCGACTCCTGCAGCATCCGCTGCGCTTCAGGATTGTCCCAGACCTTGCGCGGCTGCGTCGCCTTCGGTCCGGTCAGCATCTCGAAGCTCAGCGAGGGGTCGAGCCGCGCCGAGTAGACGAAGGCCATCGACTGGTAGTCGCCGCGGTTGTAGCGGTCGAGTTGGGCAGCCCAGTCCAGCACCTCGATGTCGATATTGATGCCGACCGCCTGCGCCATCGCCTGCACCAGCACCGCGGAATCGAACACGAAGGCGTAGCGCTTGTTGGCGATCATCCTGATCGGCTGGCCGTGATAGCCGGCCTGCGCCAGGAGCTTCTTGGCCTCCGCGATATTCTGGGTGTAACCGTGCGCCTCCACCTCGCCGTAGAACGGACTGCCGATCGGCAGCGCCGAATTGTTCGGCCGCGCCGTGCCCTGCATCACCGCATCGACGATCTGCGGCGTGTCGAGACAGAGTGCGATTGCGCGGCGGATGCGGACGTCCTTCAACAGCGGATCGCGGGTCTGGAACAGGATCCCGGTGAGGCCGAGGGCCGGCGTGACGCTGAGCTGCACGTCCGACCGCGCCTTGAGATCGTCGCGGTCCGGGATCGCGAGGTTGCTGATCACGTCCAGTGAGCCCGAGAGCAGACCCGCTTTCGCCGCCGAGCTGTCCGGAATGACGTTGAAGCGGACGCGATCGACCAACGCGGTCTTGTTGCCGGTGTAGCCGGTGCGCGGCTCGTTACGCGAAGCGTAGCCGTCGAAGCGCACTAGGTCGACATACTGTCCCCGCTTCCACTCGCCGAGCTTGAACGGCCCGGTGCCAACAGGCGCGATCCACTTGCCGTCCGCACCGACCGAGTCGCGATGGACTATGGCGGTCTGCCCGCAATCCGGCCGCGCGATGGTCGGCAGGAACAGCGCGGTCGGCTGGTCGAGCGTGATGACGACGGTCTGCGCATCAGGCGCCTCGATCTTGTCGATGCGGGCGATCCCATTCGCGCTGAACTCGGACAGGCAGCGCCACTGCGTGGCAGGATCGAGCCAGCGCTTGAACGACCACACCACGTCGGCCGCGGTCATGTCGGCGCCGTTATGGAATTTGACGCCCTGGCGCAGGTGGAAGGTGTAGGTCTTACCCTCGTTCGAGATCGTCCAGCTCTCCGCCAGCATCGGCCCGATCGAGGTATCGTCGCGGAACGCGACCAGCCCCTCGACGATGTGCGCCATCACGCCGTCGGTGTTGGCGTCGCGGTTGGTGCCGGGATCGGTCGAGCGGATGTCGGCGTTGAGCCGCGTGCGCAGCAGGGTCTCGGCGCCGGCGCGCATCGGCAGAGCTGCGAGCACGGCCGACAGCGCCATCAGGCCGACCATCAGCGCGCGCGATGGCCGACGCGACCTCATCACGACGCCCTCGCGGCCGCGGACGGCGCGGCCTCGTTGCGCGGGCTCGCCGCCACCTCGAGCCGATAGCTCGTGAACTGCCGGTTCAGCGCCGGCAGCGGCGCGACCTCCATCAGCCCGCTGGCCGGCTCCATCAGCACCATCGCGACCGTGGCGCTGAGATTGTTGCTGAGATTGCGGCGCGGCGGCCGGCACACCGACCAGGGATAGGCAAAGTCGTCGAACAGCGCCGACTTGACTGTCTCGAAGCTGATTGCGCCGAGATGCGGCCGCAGCAATTCGCGCACCCGGATGTCGCGATAGAGGCTATCCGGCGTGCTGGCGATACCGGTGTCCCTGAGCTTGCCGAGCGCCACCGGGCTGACGAAATGGTTGGCATGCACCAGGAGCCCGCGATCGGGATGCACCTGAAAGGTCTCGTCCGGCGCGCATTCGAAGTCGATCGCGACACCGTCGCGATGGCTGACGATCATGTTGTTGGCGGCGGATTTCCTCGTGCAATAGACCGTGCGCATCGCCAGCGCGACGTGATCGCTCTCCAGCACCTTGCGCCGGATCAGCGCCAGCGGCGCACCGATCTGACGATAGTCGCGGTCGCACTGCAGATAGTTCGCTGTGATCGCGATGCCGACCGCATTGAAGCCGCAGCGGCCGAGTGCGCCGGCCTCCGTGAAGGTCATGAGATCGGGACCATCATCGCGGCGCACCTTCAGCACGACGGCGGTCTCGGCACATTCGCGCTTCCAGTCCCAGTTCTGGGCGTGAATCAGGCGCCCGGAGGCGCTCGCCTGCGGCAGCACGACAACGCCGGTGCAGCCATCGGGCTCGTCTGGCGTCTTCAGCCGCGCCCGCACCGACGGCTCTGCGAGCTTGAGGATTTCGGTGCGGGCATTGAGCAGCACGATGTCCTCGAAGGGAACGCCGGCGCCCTCGGCGATGCCGCGCATCTCCTCAAGATAGGTCGGCTCGAACGATTCGATGATGGGAAGATAGTCGCGCACCAGCGCGGCGACGCCGGCGGCGTCGAGCGAAAGCTCCTTGAGCTGCGCGAAATAATGCGAGGTGCCCTTGCGGATGCGATCCGCTGCCTGGCGGCCGTATTGCTTGCCGCGCTCATGCGGCGGCCCGGAAATCTCGATCAGGGGAAATGGTTCGACCATCGCTTGCGCCAACTTCCTTTTGCTTTTCGAGGAAGGCTAATGTATTTTGTGCTGACATGAAACAAAAATCTTTGCCCATCCCCAAGGCGGCACCGAGCCGCCTTCAACGCGAACTTTCGGCGAGCATCCTGGAGGTGATCCGGGCGGACAAGCTCGCGCCCGGTGCGCGGCTGGCGGAGGTGGCGCTGGCGGAGCGGTTGCAAGTGTCGCGCACGCCGGTGCGCGCGGCGCTGAAGCTACTGGCAAGCCGCCGCCTGGTGCGGCCCGGCGCGAGCCGCGGCTATTTCGTGGCCGATACGATGCCGCCTGCTCGGAAGCCTCCAGCCAAGCCCGTCCCCGCCGACACCGATCGCTTGTTCCTTGCGATCGCGCGCGACCGGCGGAGCGGGCGCCTTCCGGTCGATGTCTCCGAGCGCGACCTGATGCAGCGCTACGGAGCGACGCGTCCCGTCGTGCAGCGCGTGCTGACCAAGCTTGCCGAGGTCGCGGCCGTGCAGCGCAAGCCCGGGCACGGCTGGCGCTTCCAGCCGATCATCGCAGATGCCGCCGCGCGCGACGAAAGCTACCGTTATCGGATCCTGATCGAGCCCGCCGGCCTGCTGGAGCCCGGCTTCCACCTCGATCCGTCGTGGGCGGCAGAGATGCGCGAACGCCATCAGGAGACGATGAAGCTGCCGTGGAACGACACCGCAAGCATCGCGCTCTACGAGATGAATGCGGCCTTCCATGAAGGCCTGGCCGCCGCCTCCGGCAACCGCTTCCTGCTGGTCGCCGTGCAGCAGCAGAACCGGCTGCGCCGATTTGCGAACTACGACTGGACCTTCGGCTATGAGCGCGTGCTGGTGAACTGCCGCGAGCATCTTGAAATCCTCGACCGGCTCGAGGCCGGCGAGCGCGAGACCGCGGCGGCGCTGCTGCGCAGCCACCTCGAAAACGCTTCGAAGCTCACGCGCATCACCGACAATCCGGCCTATGGCCGCATCACCAACGTCAGGAAGTAGCAGGAGGCCTCCATGCATTCGCCGCACGTCGCACCATCGAACACGCCCCTCACCCGCGAGGCGATGGAGCCGTTCTGGATGCCGATGACGCCGAACCGCCAGTTCAAATCCAATCCGCGCCTGTTCGTCAGCGCCGAGGGCATGCATTACATCACGCAGGATGGCCGCCGCATTCTCGACGGCATGGCGGGGCTTTGGTGCGTCAATGCCGGACACGGCCAGAAGCGGATCACCGAGGCGATCCAGAACCAGGCCGCGAAGCTCGATTTCGTCTCGTCGTTCCAGATGAGCCACCCGGCCGCGTTCGAACTGGCCGGACGCATTGCCGAGATCGCGCCCGAGGGGCTCGATCACGTGTTCTTCACCAATTCCGGCTCGGAATCGGTCGATACCGCGCTCAAGATCGCGCGCGGCTATCACCGCGCCCGCGGTGACGCGAGCCGCATCCGCTTCATCTCGCGCGCCAAGGCCTATCACGGCATGGGCTGGGGCGGACTGTCGGTGAGCGGCATCGTCCGCCATCGCCGCGACTTCGGCCCGCTGCTGCCCGAGGTCGACCACCTACCGCATACCCATGATCCCGAGCATGCGGCGTTCTCGCGCGGCCAGCCGCAATGGGGCGCGCATTTCGCCGACGAGTTGGAGAAGCTGCTGGCGATCCACGATCCCTCGACGATCGCGGCCGTCATCGTCGAGCCCGTCACCGGCTCGGGCGGCGTCTACCCGCCACCGGTCGGCTATCTGGAGCGGCTGCGCAAGATCTGCGACCAGCACGGCATCCTCTTGATCTTCGACGAAGTCATCACCGGCTTCGGCCGGCTCGGCGCGCCGTTCGCTGCCAACGCGCTCGGCGTGACGCCCGATCTCATCACCTGCGCCAAGGGCATGACCAACGCAGCGGTGCCGATGGGCGGCGTCATCACCAGCGGCAAGGTCTACCAGGCGCTGATGAACGGGCCGGAAAACACCGTCGAGCTGTTCCACGGGTACACCTATTCGGCGCATCCGCTGGCCTGCGCGGCGGGGCTCGCCGCGCTCGACGTCTATCAGGATCTCGGCCTGTTCGACCGCGCGCGGCGCATCGCGCCGGTCTGGGAGGCGGCCGCGCATGCGCTGAGAGACGCGCCCCACGTCACCGATATCAGGAACATCGGCCTGCTCGCGGCGATCGATCTCAAGCCGCGCGACGGCGCGGTGGGTGCGCGCGGCACCGAATGCGCAACGCGCAGCTACGATGACGGCATCCTGATCCGCGCGGCCGGCGACACCTTGATGATCTCGCCGCCGCTGATCATCACCGAGGAGCAGATCGAGGCGATCTTCGCAGCGATCCGACGCGCGCTAGGCGCGATCGCCTGACGCTTAAGCGAAATCGCTGGCCGCGAGCAGCGCGCGTAACTCCGCATCGCTCGCCGCGGCCAGTTCGAGCAATCCACGATAGGGATCGCCGCCGATGCCGAGCACGGCGGCGAAGGCCGGCTCGGTCTTCATCCCAGCACCTCTTTGTGTGCCGACGGCCTGACGGAGCCGCCCATCATCGAGCGCGAGCAACCGCCGCTCGACCTCGAAGTGGAGCCAGCCCGACTGCTCCTCCACGGGACGCGTATCACCGAACAGCTCGAACGGCCAGCCGTCCCACATGAACCGCGCGATCGCAGGGCTCGTACCCGACCTCCATCGGTAGAGCACAAAGCCGTCGGCCAGGTGGTAATGCTCCCACACAACCGCCGCGAAAGCGTTCAGGTCAGCCGCGTGGCAGACGATATCGATGTCGCTGCCGGGTACCGCGAGGCCAAGCGGCAGCGTGCCGACCACACGCGGATCGAACGGACCGAGCGTCGTGGTCACGGCAGAATTCGTGATCGCCGCCACATAGTCCGGAACAACCATCCCACAGCCCTCGCTGTTGCCGAACACCGGCAATAGCAACTCTTGCTGGAGATGTCTGCGTCGTCCGCGCCGCTACCGCCCGTCGCAGGCCGCTGTTCGTGCCGCCTGCGATCAAGCGCCGTCAGTAATGTCGATGGTACGCTTTGCCGACAGAGCGACCGCTGTACCCGCGCATTTCCGCATGTGCGTTCCTCGTGGAACGCGGCAATGTGGCACTGTTTGGCCGGACCGCCGGTGCCGGCGTCTGCTTCACCACCAAGCCCTGGGTGAAGGGATCACGATCCGGATACTGCGCACATTCCTGACACTGCGCCGACGCGTTCGACGCATACGCGACGGACGCGAACGCCGCTGCTGCAACCGTAAGCGACGTGACAGCCAACTGTTTCTTGCGGTTCCTCATTGTTCTTTTCCTTTTTTCTCCATCATCAGCCCGCGTTTGAGGTGGCGTGTCTTCCGCGAACAGTTAGCCCGCATCTGGTGGGGCTGGTATGCATTGAACGGTCAGGCTACATGCGCCCGTCGCGACGGCCATTCGGAACAGGACCAACGCCGCGAACGTTGGGACTGCGCTTTCCGTTGGCGCCTGTCGCGTGATCGACCTCCAGCGGCAATTCGGAGACGACAATGCGCAAGAACAACTACGCGATCGTGATCATCGTCGGTCTCGCCCTCGCACCGGCTCACCTGCTCGCGCAAGGCGTGGGGGGCGCCGCGCCGCCGCCACGCCCCGGAGATCGAGCGGCTCCCTCAGGCGGCGTCGGCGGCAGCGCGCTTCCATCCAAGCCCGGACAACGGATCGGACCTTCCGGTGGCGTTGGTGGCGCCGCGCCACCCGCCGCTCCTGGAGCAGCGAGCGGCGATTCCGGCAGCAGCCGGAGCACAACAGGAAGCAGGAATACAAGGGGAAGATGAGCCGACACGTAGCCGGATCGACAGCAACTGTGGTCCTACCCCGGTGCCTTTTTTCACTGCACCGGGCCCATGGGTGCGATCGGCACGCGGCTTTCCCTGC
This sequence comes from Bradyrhizobium sp. ORS 86, assembly GCF_045571475.1. Lineage (NCBI taxonomy): Bacteria > Pseudomonadati > Pseudomonadota > Alphaproteobacteria > Hyphomicrobiales > Nitrobacteraceae > Bradyrhizobium > Bradyrhizobium sp. ORS 86. The sequence continues at coordinate 4,718,367 of NZ_CP120699.1, forward strand.
GCCCTTGTTCTCAGAGTGGGCGGAACGAGACGCAAACCTCGGACAGTTCATGTCGCGAAAACGCGAACGTATGACTCACAAGCGGCGCCACATCCTCACCGTCGTCCCGGCCTGGTGCGCAGTTGAGCACTAGGCCGGGACGACGCGATGGAGCGAGCCGCAGCCTCTCATTTCAGTCGCTGGCGTCTCTGGAATACTGGGTCACCCGCATGCGCGGGTGATGACAGCAGCACGCTGTTTGACAATCAAAGCCGAAATTCGTGTGTGCGCAGGGACGACAGCGCTGATGACGCCCACAGATCGGCCTACCCGCCGCTCGCGCGCAGCCGGCTGTGGCGTCGACCGTAGACCGCGTAGATCGCGAGCCCGACGACCAGCCACACCACGAGCCTGATCCAGGTGTCGAGCGGCAGGCCGAGCATCAGGAACAGCGAGGTCACGGCACCGGCGGGCGCCACCAGCCAGATCGCGGGCGCCCTGAACGGGCGCGGCAAGTCGGGATCGTGCAGGCGCAGCACCAGCGTGCCGATCGAAACCACCATGAACGCAAACAGCGTGCCGATGCTGACGAGCTCGCCGACCAGCCCGATCGGCAGCAGACCGGCGAGAATCGCGGCGACCACACCAGACACGATGGTCGAGACATAGGGCGTCTGGAAGCGCGGATGGATTTTTGCGGCGACCGCCGGCAGCAGGCCGTCATGCGCCATCGAGCGGAAGATCCGCGGCTGCGCCAGCAGCATGATCAGGATCACCGAGGTCAGCCCGAACAGGATTCCGAGCTTGATGAAGGGGCCGAGCCAGCGGACGCCGACGGTGTCGATGCCGACCGCGATCGGATCGGGCACGTTCAGCCGGTCGTACGGCACGATGCCGGTCAGCACGAAGCCGACGGCGACATAGAGCGCGGCGCAAATGACGAGCGAACCGAGAATGCCGATCGGCATGTCGCGCTCCGGCGTCTTCGCCTCCTGCGCCGTGGTCGAGACCGCGTCGAAGCCGATATAGGCGAAGAACACCACGGCCGCGCCCCGGATCACGCCGGACCAGCCAAAGGCGCCCGGGCCGGCATTCGGCGGGATCAGCAAGCCATCTGGATTGCTCGCGGTGACCCAGTTCGCGGTCGTCACCGACGACGCTGTGGTAGCGAGGAACAGCGCGATGACGATCAGCTTGAGCACAACGATGAAGCTGGTGAAGCGCGCGGATTCGCGGATGCCGATCACCAGGAGCGTCGTGATGAAGGCGATGATCGCCATCGCCGGAATATTGATGATCGCGCCGGTCGACGACCACCCCCCGGTGTTGACGTCATAGGCGAGCGGCGCCGAAGTCAGTTGCTGCGGCAGGTTGATGCCGAAATCGCGTACGAAGCTGACGAAATAGCCGGACCAGCCGACCGACACTGCAATCGCACCGACCGCGTATTCGAGGATCAGGTCCCAGCCGATGATCCAGGCGATCAATTCACCGAGCGTCGCATAGGCATAGGTATAAGCGCTGCCGCAGATCGGCACGGTCGACGCCATTTCGGCGTAGCACAGCCCGGCAAAGGCGCAGGCAACGGCGCCGAGCGCGAAAGAGATGGTGACCGCGGGGCCGGCATTCGCGGCTGCCGCGTGGCCGGTCAGCACGAAGATGCCGGCGCCGATGATGCCGCCGATGCCAAGGCTCACCAGTTGCAGCGCCGAGAGCGAGCGTTTGAAGCGAGGTGCCTCCGCGTCGCCAACCGCCTGAACCGCCTCCTGCAGCAGCTCGGCCGTCGATTTCCGCATCCAGACGTCGGTCAAATCGCTCACCTCCGCCGTCGCCCCGTCGAGGTCCGACACGATCTCCGCAACTATAACGCGTTGAACGCAAGGGCGTTCAAACAAGCGGCAGCCAACGGCGCCTTTATCCACCGCAGCGATCGGTGCGTGGCGCCATCGCAAGGCGCACCGGCGGCTGTCGAAGCCGCTGGGCGCTGGGTTGCGCGACCGTCAGTGGTTATGCACGTCGGGCCGCGGATCGCCGACGAAGCCGCCACGGTTCGGCATCTTGATCGCGGCAAGCGACTTGGCGTCGAGCACGGCGTCGGCCGGCACGATGCCGTTGAGGCTGAGGATGTAGGCGGATACCGCGTAGACATCCTCATTGCTCAGCGACTGCGGCGCATTCTGCGGCATGGCGCGGCGGATGTAGTCGAACAGCGTCGGGGCGTAGGGCCAGTAGCTGCCGACGGTGCGGATCGGCTTGGCGGTCGCGAGCGTACCCTGTCCGCCGACAAGGCGATCGCCCACGCCGCCCTGCCCCTTGTCGCCATGACAGGCCACGCATTGCTCGCTGAACACCACCCGGCCGCGCTCGGCGCTGCCGCTGCCCGGCGGCAGGTTCGAGCCGTCACGTCCGATATCGATATTCCAGCCGGCGATCTCGGCAGGTGTGGCCGGCCGGCCGATGCCGTAGCGCTCCTCGGCCTGCGCAGCAAAACCGATCGCGGCGATGGCGCCCGCCAGCAGCGCGACCTTGAGATCAAGCCTGCGCATTGCTCACCTCGCCGTTCGCATCGATCCGCCAGGGCCAGATCGCATTGTTGTGGTAGAAGGAGTTGACGCCACGCACCGCCACCAATTCAGCAAGCGTCGGCTGCACGTAGCCGGTTTCGTCGATGGCGCGGCTCTGGATCACCGCGGGCGCTCCATCCCAATGCCAGGGCAAGCGGAAGCGCGTCAGCGCCCGCGTCAACACCGGCTCCTGCAGCACGGCGTCCTGCCAGGTCTTGCCGTCATCGACCGACACCTCGACCCGCTTGATCTTGCCGTGGCCGCTCCAGGCAAGCCCCATGATCTCATGGAAGCCCTTGGTGGTCAGCTTCTGCCCACCCGAGGGCCGCGTGATGATCGATTTGGCTTCCATATAGAAGGTGAATTCGCGCGCCGTGCCATCGGGCATCGGGTCGGTATATTTCGAGGTCTCCTCGCGCGAATAGGCGGGCTCTGCCACTACCTTGAGCCGGCGCAGCCACTTCACGTTCATGTTGCCTTCGAAGCCGGGCAACAGCAGCCGCAGCGGATAGCCCTGCTGCGGGCGCAGCCGCTCGCCGTTCTGGCTGTAGACCAGCATCGCGTCGTCGAGGCATTTCTCGATCGGGATGCTGCGGGTCAGCGCGGCGGCATCGGCGCCTTCGGCCACGACCCATTTGGCGCCGGCCTGCAAACCGGCCTCGTTCAGCACCGTCTTCAGTGGCACGCCGGTCCATTCGGCACAGCTCACGAGGCCGACGAGGTCCGATGCCGTTTTGCCGTAAGGCTTGGTGTAGACCGGGTTACCGGAGCACTCGAGGAAATGGATCCGCGACTGCGACGGAAAACGGCGGATGTCGTCCATCGTGAACACCAGCGGACGATCGACCATGCCATGCAGCATCAGCCGATGCTCGGCCGGATCGATGGTCGGCACGCCGCCATGGTGGCGCTCATAGAACAGGCCGTTCGGCGTGATGATGCCGTCGAGCTCCTGCAGCGGCGTGCGGCCGGAGGCAGAGATGTATTGCGGCAGCGTCTTCGAGATGTTCTTGATGACGCCCTTCTCATGAACCGAGGGCGTGCCGTAGGGTTGGCTTCCCATCGGATCGCCCGGCGCCTTCATCCATTCGGGGACGTTGGGCGGAAGGTTGCTCTCGGCTTCGGCAAGCGCGCGCGAGCCACCGAGCCCCGCCACAGCGGAGCCACCGGCCAATGCCGCACCGGCCTGCAGGAAATGCCTGCGGGACGCCTCCCGCACGCGCTTGTCCGTCGTCTGTTCGCTCATCGACGTTTTCCTCTGACGTTCGTGTCGCAGCGCAGCCTAGCACCGAACGCCGGAGGTCAAGCAACGATCCAGTCGCATACCCCGTCAGCCGCCGGCGACGACCGGCAATGTGTCGATCGCGCGGATGCCCGGACGCCCGCGCCAGCGAACTTGCTCAGGCTTGACCGCAAGCTGCAGGCGGGGCCACCGGGTGAACAGGGCCTGCAGCGCGCAGGCCGCCTCGATTCGCGCGAGCTGGTGGCCGAGACAGAAATGGATTCCGGTCCCGAACGAGACGTGCCGGTTCGGCCGGCGTTCGAGATCCATCCGTTCAGGATGCTCGTGCGCGGTCGGATCGATGTTGGCGGCTGCGATCATCGCCATCACACGATCACCCTTCTTCAGCCTGACGCCACCGAGCTCGACATCGCGCCTGACATAGCGCGGCTTGGTGAACTGCACCGGCGACACGAAGCGCAGGAATTCCTCCACCGCGAGGCCGATGCGGCTCCAATCGGCCGCGAGCCAATCGCGCCGCGCGGGATCCCGCAGCAGTTCGAACACCGATCCGCTGATCAGATGCGTCGTGGTCTCGGAGCCGGCGCCGAGCAACAGGAACATCATCGAGACCATCTCGTCCGGCGTGATCCGGCCGCCCTCCTTCTCAACCTGCACCAGCTCGGCGATCAGCCCCTCACCGCCACGCTCGCGCGCCGACTGCAATTGCTCCGCGAGATAGCGCCGCATCTTCGACAGCGAGCCCATCATGCGCAGGAAGCTGATCGGGCCCCTGAGCTGCGTCATCGCATTGGCCCAGGCGATGAATTTCGGCCGGTCTGCCGTCGGCAGGCCGAGCAGTTCGCAGATCACCGACACCGGCAGGATGCGCGCATAGCGCTGAACGAGATCGGCCGGGCTTCCGGCCGCGAACAGCTCGTCGGCCAGGCGATCGGCGATGGCACGGATATGCGGCTCCATGCCGAGCACGGCGCGACGGCGGAAGGCCTCATCGACGATGCTGCGCAGCCGCGTATGATCGGGCTCGTCCATCGTCAGCATGTTGTTGGCGACGGTCGCGATCGACTTCGGCATCCACCAGCGCAGACCGGCGACCTCGCCATCCTCCTTGCGGAGCGTGAAGGTCGTGCTGTCCTTCAGCATCTCCGACGCCGTCTCGTAGGTGGTCGTCAGCCAGACCCGCCCGATGATCGGAAATTTCACCTCGACGAGCCGCCCGCGAGCACGCAAAGCCGCGATGCCGGCGGCGGGATCTCGGTTGAAGGTCTCACTGGAGAAGTCGGGTTGCGACGCCATGGCGCCACCTCGTGCTGCCGTTCGGGCCTCCGAGACATGGTGAGGAACGCAGCGCCCGCAAGGCCGCAGCGCCACTTACATTCGTTCGCCGGGCAGTTGACTGGCTTGCTTGACCCAGGCGGCGAACTGGGTTTCGTCCAACTCATCGGTCTGGTGGATGTTGAGATAGCGCGTATCCGGCCGCTTGGATTCGCCCGGCGGGACAGGACGCAGCGATGCGCCGCGGAAAAACGCCACTTTGACGTAATTCGTGAAGGTGTGAATTCCGAGGAACCAGCCTTGGCCTTCCATGCCGTAAAGCGGCGAATTCCATTTCACTGCCTTGTGCACACTGGGCACGGTGCGCGAGATCAGCGCGTCGAGGCTGCGTCCGACGTCGCGCTTCCAGCCCGGCATCGCCGCGATATAGGCCTGCACGGGAGCGTCGCCCTCACCCTTCGGAATCTGGGGATTGCCGCCCGCAAGGAGACGCGGCTTTGCAGCACTCCGTTTGGCGGGGACTTTCCTTGCGATCTTCGCCGATCCCTTCGACGTCATGCCTTTCATTGTGCCGATCCTCTCGAACCAGACCATGTCGATCATGCGTCAGATACTATAGCCATCGACCGCTTGTGGTCGCGGCGGCGTATCGACGCGTTTCGCAATCGGCGCCGTGTAGCCGGCCGGCGATGCCGGATCGCGAGTTGCGTCTCAGCGCGTCACCGGCGGTGTACCGTGGGTGTGGAACGACTCGATCGTCTTCAAACCCCACGCCTGCCCCTTCTTGCGCTCCGCCTCGGTCCAGACGATCGGCTTCCAGTCCGGCGCGAGGATCAGGCGGGCGCCGGCATTGGCGACCTCGACGCGATTGCCGCCGGGCTCGTAGACATAGAGGAAGAACGTCTGCTGGATCGCGTGCTTGTGCGGCCCGGTCTCGATGTGCACGCCGTTCTCGAGAAAGATATCGGCGGCGCGCAGGATCTCCTCGCGGCTGTCGAGCGCGTAGGTGACGTGATGGAAGCGGCCGGAAACACCGTAGTGATCGCGCGTATAGGCGAAGTCATAGCTCTTGTTCGACATCGTCATCCACATCGCGGCTTCGCTGCCGTCATTCAGCACGATCTGCTCGGTGGTCCGGCAACCGAGATAATTTTCGAAGAACAGACGATTGGCCTTGATGTCGACCGCGAGGCAGTTGAGATGATCGAGCCGGCGGACATTGACGCCGCGCGCCGGAAAGCGCTGCGCCTGATTCTTCAGCGCGGGCTTCAGCTCGGCAGGCGCCTCGTACCACTCCGTCTCGTAATAGAGTTCGATGACGTGACCGTCGGGATCACGGCAGCGGAATGCCGGCCCCTGCCCCATGTCGCCATCGATCCAGCCGATGTCGAAACCCGAGCCCTTCAGCGCCGCGACGCGACGCTCGAGCGCCTGCGGGCTGCGGGCACGCAACGCCATGTGCTCCATGCCCGAGGTCTTCGACGCCGTGAGCTTGAGCGAATAGCGTTCATAGTCGTCCCAGCCCCGCAGATAGACCGACTCGCCTTTCCGCCCGCTGACGGTCATGCCCATGACATCGACGAAGAATTTGAGGCTCTCGTCCGGTTTCGGCGTCAGCAGCTCCGTATGGCCGAGATGAGCGAGATCGAAGATCGGTTCGGGCTTCATGAGGCGACCTCCTTCCGCGGGCGACTCCAGATCGATATCGCAAGCGATTGCTGTGACGGGATCAGCGCGGCATTTGTACTAGTGTATAAAGGATTAGGTCTCATCAACAAGATGGTGGACGGCGGCCAGCACCGCGCGAAACCAACCGGGAGACCCCACGCTCAACCGCGGCGCCGGCACATGTGGCCTCAGCGCAATCGCCGACACCGTCAACACGCCGGTGAGCGCGCACACCATGGACAATGCCTGGCGTCAGGCGACCGAGGCCACATTCTCGCGGCGCGACGACAGCAGCTTGCGGATCTCGACCGCCGGCACCGGCCGGCTGAACAGATAGCCCTGCATTTCGGTGCAGCCGAGGATACGGAGCATGTTGCGCTGCTGCTCGGTCTCGACGCCCTCGGCGGTGGTGGTCATGTCGCTGGCAGCGGCAATGTTCACGACCGCCTGCACAATCGTCGAGGACGCACCAGCGCCGGCGAGATCCTTGATGAAGGCGCGATCGATCTTGATCTTGTCGAACGGGAACCGCTGCAAATAACTCAGCGAGGAATAGCCGGTGCCGAAATCGTCCAGCGCGATCCGCACGCCGAGCCCGCGCAATTGATGCAGGATATCGAGCGCGGCATCGTCGTCGCGGATCAGCACTGCTTCGGTGATCTCGAGCTCGAGCCGCGAGGCCGGAAGCCCCGATGCCGCAAGCGCGGCGGCGACGTTCAACGCCAGCGTCTGACTCTTGAACTGAATTGGGGACACGTTGACCGCGACATGAACGTGGTCGGGCCAGTTCACCGCCTCGCGACATGCGCTATTGAGCACCCAGTGCCCGATATCGTTGATCAGGCCGGTCTCCTCGGCGACCGGAATGAAATCCGCCGGCGAGATGGTGCCGCGTTCGGGATGGCGCCAGCGCAGCAGCGCTTCGCAGCAACGGACCTGGCCGGCCTCGAGATGGAGCAGCGGCTGATAGTGGAGCTCGAAGCTGCCATCGGCGATGGCTCGACGCAGCTCGAGTTCGAGGCTGCGCCGCGCCTTGGCACGCGCATCCATGCCGGCCTCGAAGAACCGGTAGGTGCGGCGACCATCGCTCTTCGCCCCGTGCAACGCGAGGTCCGCGTTGCGCAGCAATTGATCGAGTTCGAGGCCGTCGGCGGGCGCCACCGCGATCCCGACGCTGGCGTCGGTGGTGATCAGATGTCCGACGCAATCGATCGGCTCGCGGATCGTCTGATAGATCGCAGCCAGCAACTGCATGGTCTCGGTGTGGTTGCGGATGGCGGTCTGGATCACGGCGAACTCGTCACCGCCGAGCCGCGCCACGACGTCGGTGTCCTTCAGACAGGAGCTCAGGCGGTCGGCGATCGCCTTGAGCAGCTCGTCACCAATATCATGGCCAAACGCGTCGTTGACGCTCTTGAACTCGTCGATGTCGATGTACATGACGGCGAGCTGCTCGCCCGGCCGGATCGCCTTCAGCGCCTGCTCCAGCCGCTCGCGGAACAGCACACGGTTAGGCAGATCGGTCAGCGCATCATAGTGCGCCATATGGGCAATCTTCTCGTCGGCGCGGGTGCGCTCGGTAATGTCCTCGATCGTCGCGACCCATCCGCCCTGGGGCAGCGGCTTGTTGACGATCTCGATTGCACGCCCACCCGGCGCCTCCGTGAGCTGACGCGTTGCCTTGCCGAGCGCCACATTGCGGATGATGGCATTGCAGAATTCGTCGACGTCGCCGTCGAACGATCCGGTCTCCTGGCGGTGCGCGATCAGCCGCTGCATCGTGCAGCCTGGCTTTGCGATGTCAGGCGAGAGGCCGAACATCTCGAGGTAAGTCCGGTTGCAGATGATGATGCGGGCCGACGCATCGTAAAGGACAAGTCCCTGCGGAATGTTGTTCACCGCGGTCGAGAGATTGCGGCGCTCGACGGCGAGCCGCTCATCCGAGATCTGATGTCGCTTCAACACCAGGAAGACAATGACGCCCAAGATCGCGACCGCCGCCATCAGCAGCCCTTCGCGCACGCTCCAGCTCGATGTCGCACTCCCAAGCAGGCTGCCCACCAACAGGCCGGCGCAGAACGCAAGCCCTTTGGCCGAGCCGCTCTCGACATTTCCTGGCGTCGGATTGCGATCCTCGATGCTCACGTTGGTCTCCCCCCGAGAGACCGCATCGTTACGCGCGACAAATGGAGAGCGCGTTACAACTCGCAGTTAGCAATCGGTTACACGATACCGAGAAACGGCGTGGCAATGCATGCAACACGCCGACGACGATGATCCGCAGAATGCACTCGTTGAACATGGTAAATCCGACGTTAACGGAAACACTGCGAAACAATTGCGGGCTGTCCCGGAAAGCGACGATTTCTTCCCGGAGACCACGCCGCTTCATCGCACCTCATCGCATTACGAGAACAAATCGTCACTGCGAAGCACTAGATTTAGCCGACCAGGAACCGTGACGATTTAACGGATTGTCCAACCCCGCCCCGGCATATTGGTCCGGACGTTTAATTTTTCGGAACAACCAGGCCACATCAGTGACATCCTTCGGACGTGTGATCTCTGTGCGCGGCTCGCAGGCCCGGGTCGGGCTGATGGCCACTGGCCAGATGCCACTTTCGGAAATGCGTGCGACGGTCGGCCGGTTCGTCAGCATCCGTTGTGCGACCTCGGTCATCGTCGCCATGATCACCGAAGTCTCGTGCGAGGACCTGCCGCCTTCCGACACCTATGTCGCGACCGCATCGGTCGACCTGCTCGGCGAGATCCTCGGTGGCGAGCGCCCCAAGTTCCAACGTGGCGTCACCCACTATCCGACGATCGGCGACGGCGTCGAGCTGATCACCAACCAGGAGCTGCGCACGGTTTACGCGCCGAACGGCTCGGACCAGATCAACGTCGGCACGCTGCAGCAGGACCGCTCGGTGATTGCCTATGTCGATGTCGAGGAAATGCTCTCCAAACACTTCGCGGTGCTCGGCTCGACCGGCGTCGGCAAGTCGACCGGCGTGTCGCTCCTGCTCAACGAGATCCTGAGGTCGCGGCCGAACCTGCGCATCTTCCTGCTCGATGTTCACAACGAATACGGCCGCTGCTTCGGCGAGCGCGCGCAGGTGCTCAACCCGCGAAACCTGAAGCTGCCGTTCTGGCTGTTCAACTTCGAGGAGATCGTCGACGTGCTGTTCGGCGGGCGCCCGGGCGTGCCCGACGAACTCGACATCCTCGCCGAAGTGATTCCGCTCGCAAAGGGCATCTATACCCAATACCAGAGCTCCGACCGGGTCGGCCTTGGGTTGAAGCGTGTTGACCCCAAGCAAGTCGGCTACACCGTGGATACGCCGGTGCCCTATCGCCTCGTCGACCTGATCTCGCTGATCGACGAGCGCATGGGCAAGCTGGAGAACCGCTCCTCGCGCATCATCTATCACAAGCTGATCTCGCGCATCGACACCGTGCGCAACGATCCGCGCTACGCCTTCATGTTCGACAACGCCAATGTCGGCGGCGACACCATGGCGGAAGTGATCAGCCACTTGTTCCGCCTGCCGGCCAACGGCAAGCCGATGACCATCATGCAGCTCGCCGGCTTCCCGGTCGAAGTCGTCGATTCCGTCGTGTCGGTGCTGTGCCGCATGGCGTTCGATTTCGGCCTGTGGAGCGACGGCGTCTCGCCGATGCTGTTCGTCTGCGAGGAGGCGCATCGCTACGCCTCTGCTGACCGCAACATCGGGTTTGGTCCGACCCGCAAGGCGGTGTCGCGCATCGCCAAGGAAGGCCGCAAATACGGCGTCTATCTCGGCCTCATCACCCAGCGTCCAGCCGAGCTCGACGCCACCATCATCTCCCAGTGCAATACGCTGTTCACGATGCGCCTTGCCAACGACCGCGACCAGGCGCTGCTGCGCTCCGCGGTGTCGGACGCAGCAGCCAACCTGCTGTCGTTCGTGCCCTCGCTCGGCACCCGCGAGGTGCTGGCGTTCGGCGAAGGCGTGGCGCTGCCGACGCGGCTGCGCTTCAAGGAGGTTCCGCCGCATCAGGTGCCGCGCGGCGAAGCCACCATCGCCACGGTGCCGTCGGTCACCGCCGGCCACGACCTGCATTTCGTCAGCGCCGTGCTGGAACGCTGGCGCGGCGCCACCTCGCATCGCGACGCGCTCGGCGATTCCGGCGCCAACGACCGGGCGCCGCCGCGCTCGCTCGCTCCGGCGGAAACCCCGATGCTCCAGCCCTCGCTCGGGCTCGATCCGGATCGCTTCTCGCTGCTGAAGAAGCCGCTGCGCTAGCCCGCCGTCATCCGCCGACAAGGACCACGGCCGCGGGCCGATGCGCCTTGCACCGCGGCGATCATCCACTATGGTTTCGGATGACGCCGCATTCCTGCGGCATGCCGGAAACCATCTCATGACCCAGCCGACCGCAAAGCGTTTCGCTCCACCCGCTCTCGACAAGCTTCCCGATGACATCCGCACGCGTATCCTCGCGGTACAGGAGAAGTCGGGTTTCGTGCCGAACGTGTTCCTGTCGCTGGCCTATCGCCCCGACGAATTTCGCGCGTTCTTCGCCTATCACGACGCGCTGATGGAGAAGGACAGCGGGCTCTCCAAGGCCGAGCGCGAGATGATCGTGGTCGCGACCAGCGCCGCCAACCAATGCCAGTATTGCGTGATCGCCCATGGCGCGATCCTGCGCATCCGCGCCAAGAACCCGCTGATCGCTGACCAGATCGCAACCAACTACCGCAAGGCCGATATTACGCCGCGGCAGCGCGCGATGCTCGATTTCGCGATGAAGGTGAGCCGCGCGGCCGAAGAGGTCTCGGAGGCCGACTTCGCCGCCCTCGCCGCTCACGGCTTCAGCGACGACGACATCTGGGATATCGCCGCGGTCGCGGCGTTCTTCGCGCTCTCGAACCGGATGGCCAACGTCACCGCAATGCGTCCGAACGACGAGTTCTACATGCTCGGGCGGCAGCCGAGGTAGATCCCGCCTGGGCCGACTGGAGCAGGATCATCCGCGTCTCGGCGCGCCATCCTGGTCGGAGGTTCGGCGGCGCCGGATCCGACACCGACGCACGCCAAGGTTGATCAGTCGTCCGATGCCGGCCCGCACCAACCCGGCAGGTAGACCGCATCCTTGCTGCGTCCGAGCGCCAGCCCCTTCTCCAGCGCCTTCTCGAAATTGTTCTCCACCGTCTTTCGCGGGATATGCCGGCGCAGGAAATCCGCCCACAGGAATTCACTGAACGGCGTCGTGTCCTTCGCGAAGCCGCCGGCCCGGCGCATCTCGCCGGCCAGGCTGCGGAACGGATCGTCCTTCAGATCCTTGATCGTTTTCGGAATGTCCTTGAAATGCCGCCGTTCGCCCTTGGCATCGTAAGGGTAGACCCAGCGCTTGTTGTCCATCACGCCCCAGAACACGTCACGTTCGACCATCGTCAGGTCGCCGATCACCGTGACCAGGATGTCCTTCACGCCCTCTTCGTGCAGCGCACGCGCCATGTGATGGTGATCGACGACGTAGTACCGATCATCCGGCCCATGGACTACGGGGATCATATGCTTGCCGAGCAGTTCCGCGCGCTTCTTGTCGGAGGCGTGCTCGCGCCAGCGCTTCCGCTTCTCCTTCACCTCATGCATGCCGACCGTCATCTGGGTCGGCCGCAGCGACAGGATCGGTACCGGCTTGACGTAGGGCTCGCGCGTATGGGCCATGATTTGTGCTCCCCTTAGCCGGCATCGCCGGCCGGGTTCCATTATGACATGACGTCTCAGCGGAGTGAAAGGCCAGCTTCGCGCGATTGACCGCAACGCGTGGACGCGGAAATCATCCGTTCGAGGCGCGGTCGTATCGTTTCGGGATATGACGCCGTTGCAGCGCAAACTGTGCATGCGCGAAAGTCATCCGACCATTCCGACATCCGCAGCGGCCATCGCCCGCTGAGATTCTCCGGCCTTTAGCGATGGTCGGCTCAGGATCCGCGACGGCTGGTTCCACGCCAGGGTTTGGCGCATGAATACCACCTCCGCGAGCACTAAGATTTTAGGTGAGGAGCACGGCGAACGTGCTACATATTGGTTGCGACGCGACCGGACTAACAGCAGTGAAAACGCAGCGGCCAATCACCTCGGATGAGGAGCACGTGGTGCTCAAATTCCGGCCGCGTACCTCAGCGCAAACGCCCGGCAAGCATCAGGAGCCGACCCGGCCGGTCCGTCCGGCGTCAGTCGCCAATGACTTGTCCCGCTACGAGAAGCCGCGCGAGGAGCCCGACGACTTCCGCCAGCGCATGCTTGCCAACGTCGCCGCCTTCGCCTTCACGGTCGCGCTCACCGCGATCGGGATCTGGCTCGCCGTGAGCATCGCCGACCTCCGCAAGACCCAAGACTGCGTGCTGATGGGCCGGCGCGACTGCGCGAAGATTTCGGTGATGCCGCGAAGCTAGCGCATGATCCGGAAAGGCGTGAGGCGGCTTCCCTCAAGAGCGTTCAAACAAGGAGCCGAAGCGCGAGGACGCTTCCATGCAATCTCATCGCGCCTCGGGCTGGCCGGAACCCCTGCCCGGAAAAACAGCCCCCTGCCGGGTCGGCCAGCTCCATTGAACTAACGGCCCCGCTCCGATATACGGGCACACGACTCCGGCAACAAAACTAGGGGAGGCTGGGGCGACGCATCCGTTTTCTCCGAAGCCGCTCCGGAATTACCCCCAATATATCAAAGGCTTAATGATGTCCTCCACATTCGAGCAGATCGCCAACATTATCGCGGAGACCTGCGATATTCCGCGCGACACGATCAAGCCGGAGAGCCATGCGATCGACGATCTGGGAATCGACAGCCTCGACTTCCTGGACATCGCCTTCGCCATCGACAAGGCGTTCGGAATCAAGATGCCGCTCGAGAAGTGGACCCAGGAGGTCAACGACGGCAAGGCGACCACGGAGCAGTACTTCGTGCTGAAGAACCTCGCCGATCGCATCGACGAGCTGGTCGCGGCCAAGAACGCGGGCACGGGCACGGGCTCGTAATCGCCCGCCATGCAGCTTGACACTTTTCAGCTCATTGACCGGATCGTCGACCTCAACCTCGACGCCAAGACGATTACGGTCGAAGCGCAGGTTCCGGCGACGCACAGCATTTTCCAAGGGCATTTTCCGGGTTTCCCCATCATGCCCGGGGTGCTGCTAACCGAAGCGATGGCGCAGAGCTCGGGATGGCTCTTGCTCGGCCTGTTGAAGTTCGAACGCATGCCGTTTCTCGCAATCGTAAAGGAAGCGAAGATGCGGGGCTTCGTCAGCCCCGGTCAGCTCTTGACGATCGATGCAAAGCTCGAGCACGAAGGCTCAGGCTTTGCGGTCACGAAGGCCAAAGGCCGCGTCGGCAAGGACTTGAAGTGCAGCGCTGAAATAACCTTCGGCCTTACACCCTTCCCCGATCCCGCCCTCCGCGTCCACATGGATGCGATGGCCAACAAGATCGGATTCCCGCTGCAGGCAATTGCCCATGGCTGAGCCAAAAGAAGTCTGGATCACAGGAATTGGTCTGCTGTCCTCGCTTGGCGAGGGGTTGGACGCGCATTGGGAGGCACTGGCCGCCAAGCGCGTCAACGTCGATGAGCAGCGCATCGCGCCTTACGTGATCCACCCGATCGCCCCGGTCAGCTTCGACGCTCAGATCCCCAAGAAAGGCGATCAACGCCAGATGGAGATGTGGCAGCGCATCGGCACCTATGCGGCCGGCCTTGCGCTCGACTCCGCCGGCGTCAAAGGCAATCAGGAAATCCTGTCGCGGATGGACATGATCATCGCGGCCGGTGGCGGCGAGCGCGATCTCACGGTCGACCTGGCGATCATGAATGCCGACGCGCAAGGCAACTTGCCGTCCGGCGCCATCAACGAGAAGCTGATGAACGAGCTGCGGCCGACGCTGTTCCTGGCGCAGCTCTCCAACCTGCTCGCCGGCAATATCGCGATCGTCCACGGCGTGTGCGGCACCTCGCGCACCTTCATGGGCGAGGAAGCCTCGAGCATCGACGCGGCGCGCAACGCGGTCGCCCGCATCGGCGCCGGCCAGAGCGACATCGCCTTGGTCGGTGCCGCCCACAACGGCGATCGCGGCGACCTCTTGATGCTCTATCAATTCGGCGGCTTCAGCCTGAAGGACCGGTATGTGCCGGTCTGGGCCCGCAAGGACAAGCCGGGGTTCGCAATCGGTTCGGCCGGCGCATTCTTGGTGATGGAATCGCGCGAGCATGCCGAAGCCCGCGGCGCGAAGCCCTACGCCAAGTTGACCAAGGTGGTGGCCGATCTCGCCCGGCGCAAGGAATCCGGCGCCCTGACACGATCGCTGCAGGCGATGTGGCCGCAGCTCGGGGTCAACGACGAGCATCCGGTCCTGATCACGGGAGCGACCGGTGCCGAACCCGCCACCGCGGAAGAGCGCGCCTTCCTGAGCGAACATCCCGGCCTCGCAGTACGGGCCACCGGGACGACCTTCGGCCATTTGGTTGAAGCGCAGTTTCCGCTCGGGCTGGCGCTCGCCGCATTGTCGATCTCGCGTGGAGCGCTCTACCCGGCCAACGATCCGACCGGGTTCGAGGTTGAAAAGGCGGATGCACCAACCCAGATTGTCGTCATGGGGGCCGGTCACTACCAGGGCGAAGGCATGGCGCTGGTCGAGGCCGTCAAGTAGGTCTGGCGCAGCACCGACGGGGAAACCATGACAGCACCACGCGATAAATTCGGCCGGCCGATCGTTGTCGTGACCGGCATGGGAATCGTGACCTCGCTCGGCGCGGGCAAGACGGACAACTGGAAGCGGCTGACGGCGGGCGAATCCGGCATCAAGACCGTAACGCGCTTCCCGATTGACGGCATGAAGACGACGATGGCCGGTGCGGTTGATTTCGTCACGGTCGATCCGTTCTCGTCGACCAGTCTTTCCGAACGCCTCGCGGTGATGGCCACCGAGGAAGCGCTCGAGCAATCCGCCATCGGCAGCAAGGGCGATTTTCCCGGTCCGCTGTTTCTGGCCGTTGCCCCGATCGAGACCGAATGGCCGCAACGGCTGGAGGTCGCGCGCGCCGTCGAGACCAAGGATTTCGGACTAGTTGAGTATCTGGCAGCCTGCGGCAGCGGCAAGTTCACCAGTTTCCATCGCCGTTTCACCTTCGGCTCCGTCGCGCTCCATCTCGCGGAAACCTTCGGCACCAAGGGGTCGCCGATTTCGCTGTCGACGGCCTGCGCGTCCGGTGCAACCGCGATCCAGCTCGGCGTCGAGGCGATCCGACGCGGTGAGGCCGATGCGGCGCTGTGCATCGCAACCGACGGTTCGGTCAATCCGGAAGCCATGGTGCGCTTCTCGCTGCTGTCGGCCCTCTCGACCCAGAACGATCCGCCACAGGGCGCCTCGAAGCCATTCTCGAAGAACCGCGATGGTTTCGTTATGGCCGAAGGTGCCGGCGCGCTCGTGCTCGAAAGTTACGACGCCGCGATGGCGCGTGGCGCAACCATCCTCGGCGTCGTCGCCGGCTGCGGCGAACTCACCGACTCCTTCCACCGCACGCGTTCGAGCCCGGATGGCAAGCCTGCGATCGGCTGCGTGCGCAAGACGCTTGCCGATGCGGGCATGGAGCCGAACCAGATCGACCACATCAACGCGCACGGCACATCGACGCCGGAGAACGACAAGATGGAATATCTTGCGACCGCGGCAGTGTTCGGCGAACACACGCCCAATATCCCCGTGTCGTCGAACAAGTCGATGGTAGGCCACACCATCTCGGCGGCCGGCGCGGTCGAGGCGATCTTCTCGCTGCTCACGCTTGAGCATCAGCGGATTCCGCCGACCATCAACTACGAGGTGCCTGATCCGGCAATCCCGTTCGACGTAGTCGGTAACAAGGCGCGCGACGCCCGCGTCACCGCCGTGATGTCGAACTCGTTCGGTTTCGGCGGGCAAAATGCCTCGCTGATCCTCACGCGCGAACCCGCCTGAGCCCACGCTCTCGCTGCGCGCGATGAACCGCCTGCTCCTTCGCACCAGGGCGCGCCTTCGCGATGCCGCGAAGCCGATAACCGAGGTTGCGGTCGGCGCGCTGACGATCGGCCTGTTGCGGGCCACGCGCTATTTCGATCCGGACAAGACGGCGGACTTCTTCGGCCGGGCCGCCCATTTCATCGGCCGCAGGTTGCGCGAGGACCGCATCGGCCGCGAGAACCTCAGGGCGGCGTTCCCGGAAAAGTCGCCGGAGGAAATCGAGACGATTCTCGCCGGCGTCTGGCATAATCTCGGCCGTCTCGGCGCCGAGTTCGTCCATCTCGATCACATCTGGGACTACGATATCGATCACCCGGAGAAGTCCAGCCGGATCGAAGTCTCGCCTCGCAGCAAGGAGCTGTTCGATCAGCTCCGCGACGACGGCAAACCGGCGCTGTTCTTCGCCGCGCATCTCGGCAACTGGGAGCTTCCAGCGCTTGGCGCGGTGGCCCACGGGCTCGATGCCGCAATCCTGTTCCGCCGCCCGAACATCGAATCCGCCGACCGCGCCATCGAACGCATCCGGGCGGTCAAGATGGGAACGCTGATCCCGGCCGGCCGAAACGCACCGCTACGGCTCGGACAGGCCCTGCAGAACGGCCAGCACGTTGCGATGCTGGTCGACCAGTACCTCACCAACGGCGTTCCGGTCACCTTCTTCGGCCGCAAGACGACCGCCAATCCGCTGCTGGCGCGTCTGCGCCGCCTCGTCGACTGCCCGATCCATGGCACCCGCATCATCCGCCTGCCCAACAACCGATTCCGTGCCGAGCTGTCGGAGGAAGTGAAGCCGGTGTTCGATGCATCCGGCCAAATCGACATCCAGGGCACGATGCAGGCGGTCACCGATGTCGTCGAGGGCTGGGTTCGCGAATATCCGGATCAGTGGCTCTGGCTGCACCGGCGCTGGCGATAAGGCCAAACCCTTGGTTACGTCATTGGGTCGCGCGAACGCGTGCCCGATGACAGGCTTCGCGAAGCAATCCATCTTGCCGTTTGTAGAACCACGGATTGCTTCGTCGCCAGCGCTCCTCGTAATGACGGTGTACGGCGCGCCGACGAGAACGTCACCGCCCCGTCTTCACCCGGGTCCACAGCCGGTTGATGATCCGCTGGGTCGCGGGGTCGCGCGCCGTGATCACGAACAGCTTCTTCTGCATCGCCTCGTCGGGATAGATGTTCTTGTCGTTGAATATCTTCGGATCGATCAGCTTCTGGCTCGCCAGATTGCCGTTGGCGTAGGACAGGAAGTTCGAATTCTTCGCCGCAACATCTGGGCGGTAGAGGTAGTTGATCAGCGCGTAGGCCTCCTCGACATTCTTCGCGTCGGCAGGGATCGCGAGATTGTCGAAGAACATCTGCGCTCCCTCCTTCGGGATCGTGTAGCCGATCTCGATGCCGGACTTGGCCTCCGCTGCGCGGCTGCGCGCCTGCATGATGTCACCCGACCATCCGACCACGAAGCAGATCTCGCCCGAGGCCAGCGCGCTGAGATATTCGGACGAATGGAATTTGCGCACATAGGGCCGGATCTTCATGACGAGCTCGGCGGCCTTCTCGAGGTCCGCCTGCTTGGTCGAATTCGGATCGAGCCCGAGATAGTTCAGAGCCGCCGGCAGGATATCGTCGGGGGAATCCAGCATGTGGATCCCGCAATCCCTGAACTTGGCGAGGTTCTCCGGCTTGAACACCATCTCCCAACTGTCGATCTTGGCGTCGGGCCCCAGGACCTGCTGTGCCTTCTTGACGTTGTAGCCGATGCCGGTGGTGCCCCACATGTAGTTGGCGCCATACGTATTGCCGGGGTCATAGGTCGCAAGCTGCTTGGTCACCACGGGCCACGCATTGGCGAGGTTGGGCAGCTTCGACTTGTCCAGCGGCAGAAGCACCTTCGCAGTGATCTGACGCTGCAGGAAATAGCCGGTCGGCACGACGACGTCGTAGCCCGACCTGCCGGCGAGCAGGCGGGTCTCGAGCGTCTCGTTGGCGTCGAACGTGTCGTAGACAACCTTGATGCCGGTTTCCTTGGTGAAATCCTCCAAAACCCCGGGCGCGATATAGTTCGACCAGTTGTAGAAGTTGACCGTGCGCTCTTGCGCATGGACGGAGACGGACAACAGCAACGCCGCGGCGACGACACCGATCAGGCACACGTGACGACGGCTCTGCTCTCGCATTCCGGGCTTACCTCCTGCGGCGGTGGACCGCATCCGACAGACGCTCCAATGCCGCATCGAGCGTGGCGTCCTTCTTGGCGAAACAAAAACGCACGACCGACGTCACCGCGTCCTGTTCATAGAATGCCGACACCGGGATCGCCGCGACCTTGTAGTCCTTGACGATACGCCAACAGAACTCCGCATCGGTCTCGTTGAGGCCGAGCGGCGACAGGTCCACGGTGAGGAAATAGGTTCCCTGTGACTTCAGCACTGGAAAGCCGAGGCTTTCGAGCCCCTTGGTCAGGCGGTCCCGGCTCCGCGCCATATCCTTGCGCATGTCCAGGAAGTAATCGTCGGGCTTGTTGAGGCCGTAGGCCACGGCCGCCTGCAGATTTGGTGCGGTCGTGAAGGTGAGGAACTGGTGCACCTTCGCTGCGACCCGCAACAGCGGCGGCGCAGCGCAGACGAAGCCGATCTTCCATCCCGTCAGCGAGAAGATCTTGCCGGCGCTGCCGACCTTGATCGTGCGGTCGCGCATGCCCGGGATCGTGATCAGCGGGATGTGCTCGCGTCCGTCGAACACCACGTGCTCCCAGACCTCGTCGCAGATCGCGACGCTGTCGAACTCCTGGCAGAACCGCGCGAGCAGTTCGAGGTCCTCACGCGGATAGACCACGGCCGCCGGATTGAGCGGGTTGTTGAACAGCACCGCCTTGGTCTTGCGATTGAACGCGTTCCTCAGCATCTCCTCGTTCAGCCGCCAGTGCGGCGGCTCCAGACGCAGCAGCCGCGGAATGCCGCCGGCCTGCCGGATGATCGGCAGATAGGAATCATAGACCGGCTGAAACACGATCACTTCGTCGCCGGGCTCGACGACGGCGAGGATCGCGGAGGTCAGCGCCTCGGTGCCCCCTGACGTCACCATCACCTCGGTCATCGGATCGAGCGCGAGGCCGTGCCAGCGGCCATAGTGTGAGGCAATCGCCTGACGGAGCTCCGGAATGCCCATCATCGACGGATACTGGTTGTAACCGTTCACCGAAGCGTCCGCGGCGGCGCGGCGGATATCCTCCGGCCCGGGATCGTCGGGAAAGCCTTGTCCGAGATTGATGGCGTTGTTGTCGCGAGCGGCTTGCGACATCGCCTCGAAGATCGTGACTGGAAGGTCTGCGAAGACCTTGTTCATGGAGGTCATGTCGAGGATCAGCCGCCCGTCCTGGTGGGCAATCCCGCAGCCTTCCAGCCGATGATGCCGCCGGCCAGATGCTTGTCGTAAGGCAAGCCGGCCGCCTGGGCGGCCAGCGAGGCTGTCACCGAGCGCTTGCCGGAGCGGCAGGCAAACACCACCTGCTTGCCCTGTGGATCCGGAATCGCCGCCGGGTCGAAGGTCGACAGCGGCACGACGACGCCATCGGGATAGGCCTCGACGGCGACCTCATTCGGCTCGCGGACGTCGACCAGGAGATAGCGACCTTCGGCTACTCCCTTTGACACCTCGTCCGGAAACAAATCTTGCACCTTGTGGTCCGCCACGGAAAAATCCTCCCGATATCAGAATGGCCGGCTGCGCGCCCCGCCGGTCCGGGCCGCAAAGTCGCCTCTCGCGCTGAGAAAATCAAGCGCCCAAAACGGGTTACGGCCCTGCGTTGAGCTAGATCGTGACCTGGGTGCCGACCTCGACCACCCGCCCGGTGGGGATCTGGAAATAGTCGGTGGCATCGTTGGACGCGCGGCTCAAGGCAATGAACAGATGGTCCTGCCAGCGCGGCATGCCGGAATGGGCGGCCGGCTTCAGCGCTCGGCGGGACAGGAAGAACGACGTCGACATGATGTCGAACTGCCAGCCGAGCTTGCGAGCGATCGCCAGCGTCTTCGGCACGTTCGGCGATTCCATGAAGCCGAACTTCAGCGTCACCTTGGAGAAGGTTTCGCTCAATTGCTCCATCCGAACCCGCTCGGCGGGATCGATGCGCGGCGTCGGCGCGGTTTCGATGGTGAGGATGACGTTCTTCTCGTGCAGCACCTTGTAGTGCTTGAGGCTGTGCATCAGCGCGGTCGGCGCGCTGACGGGATCGCTGGTCAGGAACACGGCAGTGCCGGAGACCCGCTGCGGCGGCCGCTTTTCCAGCATCGCGACGAGATCGGCGAGCGGGAATTCCAGCTTGCGCGACTTCTCGAACAACAGCCGGCTACCGTGACGCCAGGTGTACATCACGATGATCATGGCGCCGCCGAGCGCCAACGGCACCCAGCCGCCCTCGAATACCTTCAGGAGATTGGCGGCAAGGAAAGTGAGATCGAGGAACAGGAACGGCGCGACCAGCGCGGCGGCCGCGATCGGTGACCACCTCCAGACCCGCCAGATCACGACAAAGCCCATCATCGCCGTCACCACCATGGTGCCGGTCACGGAGATGCCATAGGCCGAGGCGAGCGCGCTTGACGAACGGAACATCAGGACCAGCACGATGACCGCGATGAACAGCATGCGGTTGATGCGCGGCATATAGATCTGCCCGGAATGCGCTTCCGAGGTGTGGCGGATTTCGAACCGCGGCAGCAGGCCCAACTGGATCGCCTGGCGCGTCAGTGAATAGGCACCGGTGATAACCGCCTGGCTCGCGATCACGGTCGCTACCGTCGCAAGCGCAACCATGGGGATCAGCGCCCAGTCCGGGAACATCAGGAAGAACGGGTTCTCGATACCCTTGGGATCACCGATCAGGAGCGCGCCCTGCCCCAGATAGTTCAGCGCCAGCGACGGCAGCACGATGACCAGCCACGCGGTCTGGATCGGCCGCTTGCCGAAATGGCCGAGATCGGCATAGAGCGCCTCGGCACCGGTCACGGCAAGGAAGACGGCACCGAGCGTGATGAAGCCGATCACGCCGTGATGCAGCATGAACGACACCGCGAGGGCCGGATTGAAAGCGTACAAGACTTCCGGATGCCGCACGATCTGTGGCAGCGCGGCGGTCGCAATCAGCGCGAACCATACGCACATCACCGGGCCGAAGAACGCGGCGACGCGGGCCGTGCCCCGCGACTGCACCGAGAACAGCACGACCAGGATGACCACCGTGATCGGCACGACATAGGGATCGAAGGTCGCGGTGACGAGCTTGATGCCTTCGATCGCTGACAGCACCGAGAGCGCCGGGGTGATGACGGCGTCGCCGTAGAACAATGCGCCGCTGATGATGCCGAGCAGCACGATCACGGCGGCGCCCCTGGTCGCGGCACGCTGTGCCAGCGCCATCAGCGCCAGCGTACCGCCTTCGCCGTTGTTGTCGGCCCGGAGCAGGATCACGACATATTTCAGCGTGACGACGACGATCAGCGCCCAGAGGATCAGCGAGATCACGCCGAGCACCACATGGGCGGTTACGCCCGCTTCACCGCCGCTCGCCGCGACGACAGCCTCACGCAGCGCGTATAGCGGGCTGGTGCCGATGTCGCCATAAACGACACCGATGCTGCCGAGCATCAGCGCCTTGAAGCCTGCAGTGGAATGCGCCTCGCCATGCCCATTGGCCGCGGGCGTTTCCGCCGCGGTGATCGCACTCTCGGATGACATGGGAAGCCGTGCCTCTACCTTCTACCGCACCGCACAATACAAGGCGCGGGCTATACTCCCGGCCGGAATGCATAGGTTAGCCCGGATTCAGGCCCCGGCTATGCATTTGATGCATGGGTTGATGCGTGCTTTTCTGTGATTCCTATAGCCGTGTCAGATAGTTACCTGAGTACCGACTTCAACGACCCGCCCGGTCGGGATCTGGAAATAGTCGGTGGCATCGTTGGCCGACCGGCTCATCGCGATGAACAGGTGATCCTGCCACTGCGGCATGCCGGATTGCGCCGCCGGCTTCAACGAACGGCGCGACACGAAGAACGACGTCGCCATGATGTCGAACTGCCAGCCGAGCTTGCGGGCGATCGCCAGCGCCTTCGGCACGTTCGGCGATTCCATGTAGCCAAAGCGCAGCCGCACGGTGGAGAACTTGTCGCTGATCTTCTCCATGTTTACCCGCTCGGAGAGATCGACGCGCGGTGTCGGCGCAGTCTCGATGGTCAGGATCACGTTGTGCTCGTGCAGCACCTTGTTGTGCTTGAGATTGTGCAGCAGCGCGGTCGGCACGAAGTTCGGGTCGCTGGTGAGGAATACCGCCGTGCCTTTCACGACATGGGGCGGCCGCTTCTCCAGACTGTGGATCAGATCGCGCAGCGGCACCTCGGTGCGGCGGGTCTTCGCCACCAGGATCGCGGCGCCGCGCAGCCAGGTCCAGATCATGATCGCGACAGTCGCGCCGAACAGCAGCGGTACCCAAGCGCCCTCGAGCAGCTTCAGCAGGTTGGCGCTGAAGAAGGTCATGTCGATGATCACGAACGGCAGGATCAACGCCGCCGCCGACGCCACGCGCCAATTCCACAATTTCCAGATCACGATGAAGCCCATGATGCCGTCGGCGACCATGGTCGTGGAGACCGCGATGCCGTAAGCGGAAGCGAGCCCGCTCGAGGTCCGGAACAGCAGCACCAGCAGCAGCACACCGATCAGCAGCAGCCGGTTGACGCGCGGCAAATAGATCTGGCCGGCATGGGTCTCCGAGGTGTAGCGGACCTCGAAGCGCGGCAGCAGCCCGAGTTGCACCGCCTGGCTGATCAGCGAATAGGCGCCGGTGATGACGGCCTGGCTTGCGATCACGGTCGCTACCGTCGCGAGCACCACCAGCGGCAGCAGCAGCACATCCGGCACCATCCGGTAGAACGAGTTCTCGATCGCGGCCGGATCGGACAGCACCAGCGCGCCCTGCCCGAAATAGTTCAGCAGCAGCGACGGCAGCACGAAGAACAGCCAGCCGGACTGGATCGGCTTGCGGCCGAAATGCCCGAGGTCGGCGTACAGCGCCTCGCCGCCGGTCACCGCGAGGAACACCGCGCCCAGCGTCACCAGGCCGATGGTACCGTGGGTCAGCACGAACTGGACCGCGTAGTACGGATTGATCGCCGCCAGCACCGACGGATTGTCGGAGATATGTGCGAGCCCCATCGCCGCCAGCGTGGCGAACCACACCACCATCACCGGCCCGAAGGCGGAGGCGACCCGCGCGGTGCCGCTGCTCTGCACCGAGAACAGCAGGACGAGAATCAGGATCGTCAGCGGCACCACATAGTGCTCGAGATGCGGGGTGGCGAGCTTGAGGCCTTCGACTGCCGACAGCACCGAGATCGCCGGCGTGATCATGGAATCGCCGATGAACATCGAGGCGCCGATCACGCCGAGCACCAGTAGCGGCCAGCTCCGGCTTCCGATCGCGCGCTGGCCGAGCGCCATCAGGGACAGCGTGCCGCCCTCACCGTTGTTGTCGGCGCGCAGCAGCAACAGCACGTATTTCGCGGTGACGACGGTGAATAGCGCCCACAGAATCAGGCTGAGCACACCGAGCACCATGATGCGGGTGACCGGCTGGCCGTGCGCGGCGCCGCCTACCGCCTCGCGGAATGCGTAGAGTGGCGAAGTTCCGATGTCGCCAAACACCACGCCAATGCTGCCCAACGTCAGGGCCCAGAAGCCCGAGGTGCCTTGCCCCTCTTGGGCTTCGGTGGATGAGACGCTGACAGCCATGGCGAGGTTGGAACGCTCGATCGGTTGATTTGATCCGCGCGGCTATCGACGCTTCCGTCGCGCGTGTCAACAGAGCAACACAGCCGCGCCTACAGCAACATGATACCTCAGATTTACGGTTTCAAGTCTGGCGGCAACGGTGGATTTTCGCGCATTAACGTGATGGTCACGCGACGATTGGCGGGAAGCGTTGGATCGTCGGGAAACAGCGGTTCGCCGTCAGCCTTGCCGGAAACCGCGAAAATATGGGACGGCGGCAATCCTTCCCGCTCCAGGATCTGGCGCACCGCATTGGCGCGGTCCGCCGACAGGTCGAAGCCGTCGTAATCGCTGCGCGCAGGCACGAAACCTGCGGCAGTATGTCCTACGATCGCAATCCGGAGCGGCGTCGCCTTCAGCGGCGCGGCGAGCTTCTGGATCAGCCGGCGGGTGCGGTCATACGGCTCCCTGGAGCCGTCGGCGAACATCGAGCGGCCATCCTGGTCGACGATCTCGAGGTTGAGTCCCTCTTTCGTCTCCTCGAACATGATGTTCTTGGAGATCTCGGTCAGCTCAGGCATGTCCTGCAGCGCCTGCCTCAGCGAAGCGGAGGCCAGTGCAAACTCGCGGTCGATCTTTAGCCGGGCGCCATTGATCTGACTGCGCTCCTTCTCGTCCGGAGTAGGATTGGCGGAGGACTCCTCCGGCGAGATGTGGTCGACATTCTTCAGCTTCGGCCGCGTCGGCAGGCCATCGGACTCGACGATGCCGGAATAGCGCACGTTGCTCTGCACGCCGAAGGCATCGCGCATCGAGCCGGCGACGATCTTCAGCTTGTTGTTGTCCATGGTGGAGAAGGCGACGAGCATCACGAAGAAGCTCATCATCAGTCCCATCAGGTCGGCGAAGGTCACGAACCAGCCGTGACCTCCGGTGTGGGCGTCGCCGCGCTTCTTCTTTGCCATCGCTGCTGTCCCGAGAGCGTCGGTCCGGATCGTCAAGCCGGAACGGGCTCACCCTCCTCCTGGCGGTGTTTCTCCGGCAGATAGGCCAGCAGCATTTCACGGACCAGCGCCGGGCTCTTGGAATCGCGGATCATCAGGATGCCGTCGATGATCAGCGTGCGGTTGGTCTCCTCGTCGAGCAACTTGCCGTGCAGCTTGTCGGCGATCGGCAGGCAGAACAGGTTGGCGACCAGCGCGCCGTACAGCGTCGCGAGCAGCGCGGTGGCCATGAACGGGCCGAGCTTGGAGGGGTCGGTCATGTTGGCGAACATCTGCACCATGCCGATCAGCGTGCCGATCATGCCGAAGGCCGGCGCGCAGTCGCCGATCGCGCGGTAGATCTTGCTGCCTTCATCGAGGTGCATCAGGAAATTGTCGCGATCGCGTTCCATGTTGTCGCGGATGAATTCGAGGTCGTAACCGTCGGCGACATAACGGATTCCCTTGGCGAGGAACGGCTCGTCGGTCTCGACCTTTTCGAGCCCGACCGGGCCCTGCTTGCGGGCGATCTCGGCGATGCGGGCGAGCTCGTCGACGAGGTCGCGCGCCGACAGCCGGCTCATGGTGAAAGCATATTTTGCGCCGAGCGGCAGGCCATGCAGCATCACACCGAGCGGGAAGCGGATCATGGTCGCCGAGATCGAGCCGCCGAAGATGATGATGATGGCGTGCTCGGAAATGAACATGTGCAGGTCGCCGCCCATGAACATCATGACCGAAATGACAATCGTGCCAGCCAACAGCCCGGCGCCTGTCATGATATCCATCAGAGACTCCAACGCGAACGCGACAGCCGCCTGTCCTGGACGGCGCGCAGCCCAACGCGGGCCGCGTGGAAAAACCCTAGCGTTGCTGCCATTAAGGACGCGTTACTGAATTCGGTAGGGATAACAACGGGTAAATGCGCCTCTTTTCGTGATGTCGTTGAAGATGCTGGCTTTCCGCAACGACCGTCGCGGCATGCGCGAAGGGCCTCCCCGTAGAACAACGGACATGACATACCTTCTCTCATCAGAGGAAACGAACCAGCGAGCAGGACACAATGAAGGCGGTCGTCGTCGAGCAATATGCGCCCATTGACCAGATCGGACTGAAGGAGATCGCCGCGCCCGAACCTGGGCCGGGACAGATCCGGGTCCGGGTGCAGGCCGCGAGCATCGGCTTCGTCGATGGATTGAAAGTCGAGGGCCGCTACCAGACCAGAGATCCCCTGCCCTTCACCCCCGGCGCCGAGTTCGCCGGCGTGGTCGATGCCGTCGCCGACGGCGTCACCGGCATTGCGCCGGGCATGCGTGTGATGGGCGCGGCGCGCTCGGGCGCACTCGCCGAGCAGATCGTCGTGCCGGCCGCCGCGGCCGAGATCATGCCCGACGGGCTGTCGATGGAGGCCGGCGCTGCCTTCCGCACCAACTACCTCACCGCGCTCTACGCGCTCGGCGAACGCGGCCGGCTGCGCACCGGCGAGCAGTTGCTCGTCCTCGGCGCCGCCGGCGGCACCGGGATTGCCGCGATCCAGATCGGCAAGCTGCTCGGCGCGCGCGTCATCGCCGCGGCCTCGACCGAAGAGAAGCGCAACTTCGCCGCAAGCTTCGGCGCCGATGCGGTCGTCGATTACACGAAGTCCGACTGGCGCGATGCGCTGAAAGAGGCGAGCGGCGGCCACGGCCCCGACGTGATCTTCGACCCCGTCGGCGGCGAGGTCTCCGTGCAGGCCTTCCGTTCGATCGCCTGGAACGGCCGTCATCTCGTGGTGGGGTTTGCCGCCGGCAGCATCCCTGCGCTGCCGTTCAATCTGCCGCTGCTGAAAGGCGGCCTGTTGATCGGCGTCGACGCCGCCCAAATCGCGCGCCGCGAACCGGACGCGCAAACGCGCGTGATGACGCAATTGTCGGCCTGGCTGAACGATGGCAAACTGACGCCCGTCGTCGGCAAGGTTTTCACATTTGATGACTTCCGCGCCGCGTTCAAGACCATGCAGACCCGCGCCGCGCTGGGGAAGATGGTCGTGAAGATCGGGTAGTAGTAGAGGACGCACGACGGTGAGAATAGTTTTCGCTCGATGTCTCACGCCGTCATTGCGAGGAGCCAACGGGTCGCGCGAACGCGCGCCCGATGACAGGCTCCGCGACGAAGCAATCCATTGTGTCACATATGCGGAACCATGGATTGCTTCCGCCTTCGCCAAGGCTTCGACGGACAAGTCGCTTCGCTCGGCGGACGCGAGTTTGCGATTTAACTGTCAAACAGCGTAGTGCCGTCATCACCCGCGCATGCGGGTGATCCAGTATTCCAGAGACGCCAGTGCTTGAGCCGAGAGGCCGCAGCGTACTGGATGCCCGCCTGCGCGAGCATGACGACTGAGAGGGATGTGACTCCGCATTTCTCGCGACATGATGTGTCCGAGCTGTGCATCTCGTTTCGCCGCTCTGAAAGAAGGCGCGGGGAAAGCCGGGTGCCGATCGCACAGTTCTGTGCGTCAAGTTCAGCAAAATTGATCATGGGGTCCGGCCGAACCATCCTCTCGGAGCCGCCGTCGCTCGCTTGCCCAACAGCGCAGCGCTGGCGAGCGACGGCGGCCCAGGCAGCGCCGCGGCTCGCCGATCAATCGCTCGAGGATTGCATTTGCGCGCTATCGGGAATCCGCGTCACGGTATGCCGCATCGCCGTCGAAGCCCAAGGAGGGTCTCCGTGGCGAAGCCCGCCAAGAGTCGCAGCATCAAGATCGAGTTCGAAAAAACGGATGAAGACCCGGCACTCGGCGCAGCGGAAACCAGAGGCTCCGTCGCTGGCCATCGGCCTATTGCACGAGATGCAATTCATGTGTCCTGCAATGCGAGAGCATTCCATTGGTTCCAAAATTCGGACCATGCGTCGCTTCGGCGTAGGAACCGATTGAATCTGCTGGCGTCGGTGAACTCGGGCAACCTCGCCATTGAATTAACAAAGGGCAACCGAGACGGCGATCTCTGCGGTTACGGTCTGTCGAGAGCGCAACGCCTCTCACCCGGATTGCGCCGGACGATGCCTCGCATCGCCGAGCGCAATCCGACCTCTCCCAACGGTGAGAGGTGGACCGACGCCCCGGCGAGTCGATCGACCCAAACTCATCTCGCTTTTAGGCAGCAGGACGAAAGCAGCACGAAGACGGTTGTCCGCGCCCTGCTCGGTCAAACGCAAGACATCAAGCATCGCCGGCGATCAGCCTGCACCGGCCAAGACACGTGATCGCACCCGCCGCCACCGCGGCGCGGCAAGATCTGAGGCCGGCGCCGCGGCTAGAGGAAACGTGACGGCGCAAACGGCTGAAGCCGGATCTCCGGCTGTTTGCCGCTCACCAATTGCGCGACGACCCGGCCGGTGCGCGCCGAGCCGACCAGACCGACATGACCGTGGCCGAACGCGTAAACGACGTCGCGGGTGGCGCGCGCATAGCCAATACAGGGCCGTCCATCGGGCATGCTCGGGCGGTGGCCGAACCAGGTCTTGATGCGTGATGCGGGAATAGTCCTGGGCAGCTTCGGAAACATGCTGAGCAGATTGTCGCGCAGGATCTCGGCGCGCTTCCAGTTCGGCTCGGCGTCCAGCCCTGCGATCTCGACGGTGCCCGCGGCGCGCAGACCCTTGTCGGTCCAGTTGACGACCATCTTGGCGTCTGACGCCATCATCGAATTGCGCGGACCCGATTCCGGATCCTCGATCATGACGTGATAGCCGCGCTCGGTCTCCAACGGCAGCGGATCGCCGATCGATGCGGTGAGTTGCTTCGAGCGCGCGCCGGCGGCGACGACGGCGGCATCGCAGGCGATCTCGCCGCGCTCGGTGACCACGGCGACGAGCTTGTCGCCGTCGAGCTTTAGGCCGATTGCCTTGGCCGCGACGCGGACGGCGCCGTTCGCGATCGCAAGACTGGCGAGCGCTGCGACATAGGCCCCGGGATCGCGGCAGCGCCCGGCCTCCTCCACCACGACGCCGAATTTGTAGCGCGGATCGAGATCGGGCTCGCGCTGGCGCATCTCGTCTTCATCGAGCTCCAGCCATTCGATGCCGACGCGCTTGCGGATGCGCCAGCCGAGATCGCGGTCGAACGGCGCGCGGGACGGAAACACGTGCATCACCCCTCGCCGCTCGATCAATTCAGGCACGCCGGCTTCTTCGGCGAGTTGCCTGTGCAGCAGCGGCGCATCCTTCAAGAGATCGCGCATCGCCCGCGCGGTGGCTTCGACCTGCGCCTCGGTCCAGCTCGACAGCAGATACCTGACCAGCCAGGGCAAGGCCTTCGGCAGATAGGACCAGCGGATCGCCAGCGGCCCGAGCGGATCCATCAGATAGCCAGGGACCTTCTTCCAGGTGCCCGGCTCGGCCGGCGGGATTACCGAATGCGACGAGAGCCAGCCGGCATTGCCATAGCTCGCCGCCTGTTCACCTCCAGGCTCGCCCGGATCGATCAGCGTGACGCGATGGCCTTCGCGCAAGGCCTCGATGGCGCTGATGACGCCGACCGCGCCGGCGCCGATGATCGCGACGTGACGACCCGCAGGCTGTGCCATCAACGCGCCGCCTGCTGCGGCACAAAGTCCTTGCCGACCGACAGCGCGCGCTGATCGACCAGGCAATGCAGGATTGCGGGCTTGCGGGAGGCCAGCGCGCGCTCGAATGCCGGCGCGAAGTCCTCGGTGCGCTCGACGCGTTCGCCGTGGCCGCCGAACGCCTTGGCGTAGAGCGCGAAGTCCGGATTCTTCAGTTGTGTGCCGACGACGCGGCCCGGATAATCGCGCTCCTGGTGCATGCGGATGGTGCCGTATTGCGCGTTGTCGATAATGACGACGATCAGCGGCGCGTCGTACTGCACGGCGGTGGCGAACTCCTGCCCGTTCATCAGGAAGCAGCCGTCACCGGCGAACGCCACGACGACGCGATCCGGAAAGTGCCGCTTGGCCATCACAGCCGCCGGCACGCCGTAGCCCATCGAGCCCGAGGTCGGCGCAAGCTGGGCCGCGAACGCGTGGAAGCGATGGTGGCGATGCAGCCAGCCGGCGTAATTGCCGGCGCCGTTGCAGACGATCGCGTCCTTCGGCAGCCGGTCGCGCAGCCAGGTGACGACCTGACCGTACTGGAAGTTACCGGGCAATTCGCGCGGCTTCTCGGTCCAGGCGAGATAGTCCGCATGCGCCTTCGCGGCCTCACCCTTCCAGGCCGGCGTTGCTGATGGCTTCATGGCCTCGACCGCGGCGGCGAAGGCGGCCGGCGTTGCCTGGATCGCGAGCGCCGGCTGATAGACGCGACCGAGCTCGTCAGAGCCGGGATGGACGTGAATGAGCTTCTGCTGCGGTACCGGAATGTCGAGCAACGTATAGGACGAGGACGGCATTTCCGACATGCGGCCGCCGATCAGCAGGATAACGTCGGCACCGGTGATGCGGTCCTTTAACTTCGGGCTGGGGCCAATGCCGAGGTCGCCGGCGTAATGCTGATGATCGGCATCGAACAACGAGGCGCGGCGGAACGAGGTCGCGACCGGCAGATCGAACCGTTCGGCAAAGCGCGCAATGCCCTTGGCCGCCTCCGCCGTCCAGGCCGAGCCGCCGAGCACGACGATCGGCGCCTTGGCCGAGGCCAGCATCGCGCCGAGACGCTCGAGATCTGATGGCGCCGGCCAGGTTGCGGCGGGCTCGACGCGCGGCGCATCGGCGACCGCCGCGGTCTCGGTGAGCATGTTCTCGGGCAGCGAGATCACGACAGGACCGGGGCGGCCCTGCAACGCGACACGGAAGGCGCGCGCGACCAGTTCCGGGATGCGGTCGGGGCGATCGATCTCGACCGCCCATTTCGCCATGGTGCCGAATACTGCCTTGTAGTCGAGTTCCTGGAACGCCTCGCGCTCGCGCATGCCGGTGTCGACCTGGCCGACGAACAGGATCATGGGGGTCGAGTCCTGCATCGCGATGTGCACGCCATGAGCGGCATTGGTCGAGCCGGGGCCACGGGTCACGAAGCAGATGCCCGGACGTCCGGTGAGCTTGCCATAGGCCTCCGCCATCATCGCCGCCCCGCCTTCAGCGCGACAGATCATCACATCGATCGGGCTGTCATGGAGGGCGTCCAGCGCCGCGAGATAGCTCTCGCCCGGCACGCAGGTAACGCGCTCCACCCCTTGCGCGACCAGTTGGTCGATCAGGATCTGGCCTCCGGTGCGGGCATTGCTTTTGGTCATGAGGGCTCCCTAACGGATAGTGGCGCGTGTCGAGGCGTCGCGCGGATTGCTCCGAACGGGGTATGATAGACGGAAATACGGCGCAAGGCCGAAGTCGCCGCGGGAGACCGCGGCAACGACGAGCCATGCGACAGGGAAAGGACAGCGCGGCGGCGTCACCGATTTCCGCAGAACGGGCGGTTGCTGCCCGATCGGCCCAGCACGTCTGCGGACGCCGCGTTGCCCCTCATGGTGAGGAGCGCGGAACGCGCGTCTCGAACCATGAGGCCCCGCCTTCGGCCTGCATCCTTCGAAACGCCGCTTCGCGGCTCCTCAGGATGAGGGGTTATGGCGCTTGTGACGCAGCAGAACGGTTGCCAGCCTCACAGCGAGCGCGCGATGAGGAGCTTCATGATCTCGTTAGTGCCGCCATAGATCTTCTGGATGCGGGAATCGATGAACATCCGCGAGATCGGATATTCCTGCATGTAGCCGTAGCCGCCGTGGAGCTGGAGGCATTCGTCCGCAGTCTCGACCTGCTTCTGCGAACACCACCATTTCGCCATCGAGGCCGTCACCGTATCGAGATCGCCGGCAACCAGGCGCTCGACGCACCAGTCGACAAAGACGCGGGCGATCATCGCCTCGGTCTTGCGCTCGGCCAGCTTGAAGGCGGTATTCTGGAACTCGAGCAGGGGCTTGCCGAACGCGTTACGCTCTTTGGTGTACTCAGCGGTGATCTTCACCGCGCGCTCCATCGAGGCGACGGCGCCGATCGCGAGCGACAGCCGCTCTTGCGGCAGTTGCTGCATCAACTGCACGAAGCCGTTGCCCTCCTCGCTTCCGAGCAGGTTCTCCGGCGGCACCACGACATTGTCGAAGAACAATTCGGAGGTGTCGGAGGCGTGCAGGCCAATCTTGTCGAGGTTGCGGCCGCGCCGATACCCTTCCGCGCCTGCGGTCTCGACCACGATCAGCGACAGCCCCTTGGCGCCCGGACCGCCGGTGCGCGCGACCACGACGACGAGATCGGCAGCCTGGCCGTTGGTGATGAAGGTCTTCTGGCCGTTGATGACGTAGGAATTGCCCTGCTTCCTCGCCGTGGTCTTGACGCTCTGCAAATCCGAGCCGGTGCCGGGCTCGGTCATCGCGATGGCGCCGACCATCTCGCCGGACGCCATCTTGGGCAGCCAGCGCGTCTTCTGCTCCTCCGAACCGTAGTTGAGGATGTAGTGGGCGACGATCGCGCTGTGCACGGAGACGCCGGTGGTCAGCTCCGGCACCGTGCTCTCGAGATCGTCGAGCACGGCGGCGTCATAGGCAAAGGTGGTGCCGAGACCGCCATAGGCCTCCGGCACGCTCGGCAGCAACGCGCCCATCTCGCCGAGCGCGCGCCAGGCCGAGCGGTCGACCAGTTTCTGCGCGCGCCAGGTCTCGGCGTGCGGCGCCAGATCCTTGGCGAGAAACTTGCGGAACTGGTCACGGAAGGTGTCCAGCTCCTCGGTCATCCAGGACGATCGGTATTGCATCATGCCCTCGCAATCAAATCGGCAGACCGCCGCCCGCGACGATCACCCGACCGCTGATGTAATTCGATTCCTGGGAGCAGAACAGATCGACCATGCGGGACCTCAGGCACGCTCGTAGAGCGTCACGACGCAGGCGCCGCCGAGGCCGAGATTGTGCTGCAGCCCGATCCGCGCGCCCTCCACTTGCGTGGCCGCCGCGATGCCGCGCAACTGCCGCGTCAGTTCGTAGCATTGCGCAAGTCCGGTGGCGCCGAGTGGATGGCCCTTCGAGAGCAGGCCGCCGGACGGATTGGTCACGATCCTGCCGCCATAGGTGTTGTCGCCGTCATCGATAAAGCGCGCCGCCTCGCCCTCGCCGCACAGCCCAAGCCCTTCATAAGTGATCAGCTCGTTGTGGGCGAAGCAATCATGCAGTTCGACGACGTCGAGATCGTCAGGCCCGATGCCGGCCTCTTCATAGACCTTCTTTGCGGCATCGCGCGCCATGTCGTAGCCGACCACCTGCATCATGTCGCCGGCCGCAAAGGTCGAGGGCGTATCCGTCGTCATCGCCTGCGCCGCGATGCGCACCTGCTTGTTGAGGCCGTGCTGGTCGGCGAATTTCTCCGAGACCAGGATCGCTGCGGCGCCGCCGCAGGTCGGCGGGCACGCCATCAGCCGCGTCATCACGCCGGGCCAGATCACCTGGTCGTTCATCACGTCGTCGGCCGTGACTTCTTTACGGAACAGCGCCAGCGGATTGTTCTTGGCATGGCGGCTCGCTTTCGCGCGCACCTTGGCGAAGGCGTTCAGCGGCGTGCCGTATCTCTTCATGTGGCTTAAGCCCGCGCCGCCGAAATAGCGCAGCGCCAGCGGCACGCCGGGCGCGTCGACCAGCTTGGCGGCGGCGGCATCGAAATCGTCGAACGCGCTGGGGCGATCGGTGAAGACAGCCCCTAACGCGCCGGGCTTCATCTGCTCGAAGCCGAGCGCCATCACACAATCGGCCGCGCCTGATTCAATCGCCTGCCGTGCCAGGAACAGAGCGGTCGACCCGGTCGAGCAGTTGTTGTTGACGTTGACGATCGGGATGCCGGTCATGCCGACCGGATAGAGCGCGCGTTGCCCGCAGGTGGAGTCGCCGTAGACGTAACCGACATAGGCCTGCTGCACACGGCCGTAATCGACCCCGGCGTCGGCCAGCGCGAGCTTGGCGGCTTCCGCGCCCATCACGTGATACGGCGCGTTGGCGCCGGGCTTGACGAACGGGATCATGCCGACCCCGGCAACATAGGCGCGCGACGTCATGGTCGTCCTCCCGAAATTACTCCCTGGACTATTTATTACCCATGGGTAATATACGGCACATTTCCTGGAGTCAATGCGACACGCACCGCACGCCATGGACGCCCGCGCTCCCTCCTCCAACTCCCCCTCGCCCTGGCTGCCGTTCGAAAGCCGGCGTCGCGCCCGCGACGAGAAGCGCGAAGCGGTGTTGCGCACTGCCGTCGCGCTGTTCCTGGAACAGGGCTATCACCGCGCCACGCTGAACGATGTCGCCAAGCGACTCCACATCACCAAGCCGGCACTCTACAATTACTTCCGCAGCAAGGACGAGATCCTGTTCGAGTGCTGGTCGCTCGGCAACGAGCTGGTCGACGATTGCATCGCCGAGACTTCGGCCGGCGGCGGCAGCGGCCTCGACAAGCTGCGCAAGCTGACCGTCCGCTACGCCGAGCTGATGACCACCGACTACGGCAAGAGCCTGGTCCGCTTCGACCTCCGCGATCTCAACGAGGACAATCGCAAGATCGTGCAGACGGCGAAGCGGCGGATCGACCGCGCCTTCCGCAGCTATATCGCCGAGGGTATCGACGACGGGTCAATCAGGTCGTGCGATCCGAAGCTTTCGGCCTTCGCGATCGCGGGCTCGTTGAACTGGATCGGTCACTGGTTTCAGCCCGGCGGCCCGATGACCGGCAAGGCGGTCGCCGAGGAATTCGCGATCCGCCTGACCGAGGGGATCGTCGCGACGACAACGCGCAAGAAGGCGGACAAACCGCCTCGCACGGGAAACGCAGCAAGGGAGGACAGGAGTGAACATCACGCACGGACTGCGGCGCGCGCTGCAGGTCAATCCAAACGGGCTCGCGGTCGTCTGCGGTGAGCGGCGTCGCAACTGGCGCGAGGTCGGCGACCGCGTCGCCCGACTCGCCGCCGGCATGCGCGCTATCGGCGCCAGCGACGGCGACCGCGTCGCGATCCTGTCGCTGAATTCCGACCGTTATCTCGAACTTTATCTCGCCGTCGGCTGGGCCGGCGCGGTGATCGTCCCGCTCAACATCCGCTGGTCGCAGATCGAGAACGAGGACGCGCTGCGTGATTGCCGCGCTGGGATCCTGTTCGTCGATAAGGCGTTCGCGCCGGTCGGCTCGACGCTGGCCAAGGCCATTCCAGGATTGACCCTCGTCTATGCCGACGATGGTGCGACGCCCGAGGGCATGGAGAACTACGAGACTCTGATCGCGCACAACCAGCCGATCCCGGACGCGATGCGCGGCGCGAGCGACCTCGCCGGCATCTTCTATACCGGCGGCACCACCGGCCGCTCCAAGGGCGTGATGCTGAGCCACGGCAATCTGATGGCCAACGCGCTGAACGCGCTCGGCGAAGGCCTGTGGCCGGGCACCTCGGTGTACCTGCACGCCGCACCGATGTTCCACCTCGCCAACGGCGCGGCGATGTATTCGGTGCTGCTGTCCGGTGGCTCCAATGTCGTGATCCAGAGCTTTACGCCCGAGGGCGTCGCAGCGGCCATGCAGAAGGAGCGCGTCACCGACGTCTTGCTGGTGCCGACCATGATCCAGATGTTCGTCGATCATCCGACCCTCGGCAATTACGACCTGTCATCGCTGCGACGAATCTCGTACGGCGCCTCGCCGATCAGCGATGCCGTGCTGACGCGCGCGATGAAGGCGCTGCCGCATGTCGAGTTCACCCAGGCCTACGGCATGACCGAGCTGTCGCCGATCGCAACGCTGCTGCACTGGAAGGAGCATATCGGCGAGGGCCGCGCCAAGGGCCGGCATCGCGCTGCCGGCCGCGCCACGCTCGGCTGCGAGGTCAAGATCGTCGACGCGAACGACAAGATCGTGCCGGCGGGCACCGTCGGCGAGATTGCGGTGCGCGGCGACGTCGTGATGATGGGCTATTGGGAACGGCCGGAGGAGACCGCGCGCGCGGTGATCGACGGCTGGATGCACACCGGCGACGGCGGCTACATGGACGAGGACGGCTTCGTCTACGTCGTCGACCGCGTCAAGGACATGATCATCTCCGGCGGCGAGAACGTCTATTCGGCCGAGGTCGAGAACGCGCTGGCGCAGCATCCTGCGGTGGCGCAATGCGCCGTGATCGGCATCCCGAGCGAGCGCTGGGGTGAGCAGGTCCATGCCGTCGTCGTGATGAAGAGCGGCGCCAGCGCCACGCCGGACGAGCTGATGGAGCACTGCAAGGCGCTGATCGCCGGCTACAAGTGTCCGCGCAGTGTCGACATCACCTCGACACCGCTGCCGCTCTCCGGCGCCGGCAAGATCCTGAAGCGCGAGTTGCGGCGGCCGTACTGGGAGAACCGCGACCGGCGCGTGAGCTGACGCGCGCTACGTGGCGCTGCTACAGACCGCAGCGTGGATGAACGATGCGTAACCACCGTTTCGCGGCCAAGATGGTGGGTTACGCCTCCGGCTAATCCATCCCACGCGGTCAACCCGACAATCCGGCCAACTTTAGGCTTAGCGCTCGTAACTTGCTGCGCGCTTCGGCATCGTAGGCTTGCGCGTGGGCGCGGGCCTCGCGCATGCCATCGAAGAACAATCCGCTTCGGTCGGCGACGTCGTCGCCATGGACCAGATGCAGGATGGCGTCGCCGCCCTGCTCCACGGTCGACATCGGCGTGGTGCCGCTGGCCCGGACCATCGTGGTGTTCATGTAGGTCGCCGGATGCAGCGCGTTCACGGTGACGCCGCTTCCCTGTAACTCCGCTGCGAGGTCGATCGTGAACATGATCTGCGACAGCTTGCTCTGCGCGTAGGCCCTGCCGCCGCTGTAGTTCCTCGTGATCATCACGTCGTCGAAATCGATCGGATGCTGGCCGAGCGAGGCGACTTGTACAATGCGCGCCGGGGCGCTCGCCTTCAGCCGCGGCAGCAGCAGATGCGTGAGCAAGAATCCGGCGAGATAGTTCACCGCGAAACGCAGCTCGTGCCCGTCCTTGCTGGTCTGTCGCGCCGGCCCTTCATTCTGCGAACCGATGCCGGCGTTGCTGACGAAAACGTCGAGCCGCTCCTGATCGTCCAGCACCAATTGGGCGAACTCGCGGACATCAGCGAGCGAGGAGAGATCGGCCTGATAGAACATCGGCTCGCGGCCGCTGACGCGCTTGATCTCGTCGGCGAGCGTCTGCGCCCGCTGCGTGTCGCGGCCATGGATCAGGACGTGGGCGCCGGCGGTGGCGAGCTTCATCGCCACATAGCGACCGACGCCATCGGTGGACCCGGTGATCAGCACCGTCTTGCCTTCCATCTTCATCGCCGTCGTCCTTTTGTCGTCCGTGCACCAGCATCAAAGATAGTCGGCGATATCGACTTTGCCATGGCGTGAGACCTGCCGCCAGAACGGCTTTATAAGTGCAACGATGTAGTCAGACACCTTAAGATCGTCGTGATCGTCTCCACCCCGGGTCATTGCCACGCAGTCGGTCGCGCGGCGCGGCGCCGCACGGAACACCCGCTCCTGCGGCGCCACGCCGCGTCTCGACATCAAGCGGTTCTGGTATCCTCCGCATAAGTCGACGAAGCCAAGGCGGGCGATTGCGGCCAGGCAGGCGCGAACGGGCACAGGATGTTCCGATCGTCTACAGACAGGATCATGCGGAATACTCCATCACCGGAGCCATTCGGCATGCTGGTCCTGTTCGGCGTGCTGACCGCATTGCCGGCGATCGTGGCGCTCCGGCTGCTTGAGCCGGGGCTGGTCCTGCCCGTGCTCAGCATCCTGCTGTTCGCGCAGGCCGCAATCGCCGCGGTCGTGGCGTACGCCATCCGCGTGCGAACCACTTCGGCGCACTTGAACCTATGGGATCTTGCCGGTGCGTTCACCCTGATGGGATGTGCAGCGGCGATCCTCGGCGAGCCGGATCAGGCGGCGCTGTTCTTCGAGGAACAGGCCGCGCTGCGTCCGGCGTCGCGACCGTAAATCCCAGGCCGGGCCCCTCTGGCAGCCACAAGCTGCGATGTCGGACTGGAACATTTGGAGTGGCCCTGCTTCGACCCGCGACGCGAATTTGCGCCGTGGTGGATTTTGTCGTCGCACGACGGCAACAACCAGCACTGTCGAACCCGGTCCACTCTCCGACCTCAAGGGGAGCATGACCCATGTCCGAACTTCTCACACTCGATACGTTCAGCGCGTTGTTGCAGGTCATCCTGATCGACCTCGTGCTGGCCGGCGACAACGCCGTCGTCATTGGTCTTGCCGCCGCGGGCCTGCCCGAGCGGCAACGCACCAAGGCGATCCTGATCGGCATCGGCGCCGCGACGCTGCTGCGCATCCTGTTCGCCGTCGTCACGACGCAGCTCATGCAGGTCGTCGGTCTGTTGCTGGCGGGCGGCATCCTGCTGCTGTGGGTATGTTGGAAGATGTGGCGTGAGCTGCGCGCGTCCGCGGCCGGCGAAACGGGGGGGCACGGCGCTGACGGCGCGAAGGTGCCGCGCAAGACGCTGCTTCAGGCCACCACCCAGATCATCGTCGCTGACGTCTCGATGTCGCTGGACAACGTGCTGGCGGTCGCGGGCGCCGCGCGCGAGCAGCCGATCGTGCTGGTGTTCGGCCTGATGCTCTCGATCGCGCTGATGGGCGCGGCCGCCTCGTTCATCGCCCGGCTGCTGCAAACCCATCGCTGGATCGCCTATGTCGGCCTGCTGGTGATCCTCTATGTCGCGATCGACATGATCGTTCGCGGCGTCTCCGATGTCGCCCGGATCGCGCCGGCCTGACCGGCACCGGCGGTGCCGGAAATTTACCTCTCCCTTGGGAGAGGTCGGCGCGTAGCGCCGGGTGAGGGGTCACGGTCTCTCGTAAGAGTTGCGCCCCTCACCCGATTTGCTGCGCAAATCGACCTCTCCCCGCTGGGGAGAGGTGATCGAGAGAGCGCGTGGAAACCTTGTACGTCAGTGGATTTCGGCCGAGCGCTTCAGGGCGTCCTTCAGCTTCTCGAGCGTGAAATCCTTGGAGCGCGCGATCTCCAGGATCGGCGCCTCGCGGCGGCCACACAGCTCGGCCGCTTCGGGCAGCTTGGCCGCGACCTCGTAGGGGATCACGACAGCGCCGTGGCTGTCGGCGTGGATCAGGTCATTGGAGCGTACCGTCATCCCAGCGACGCGGACCTCGCCGCCGAAGCTCTCCGCATGCACCCAGGCATGCGACGGGCCGATCGAGCCGGCCAGCGCCTGGAAGCCCGGCGCCCATTGCGGCGTGTCGCGGATCGAGCCGTCGGTGATGACGCCGAGGCAGCCCAGCGCCTTGTGCACGTTGCTCTGCACCTCGCCCCAGAACGCGCCGTAGCCGACGTCGGGCCCGTCGATGTCCTGAATCACCGAAATACGCGGTCCGGCGCCGGTGCCGACATATTCGTAATATTCGATGCGGCGCTTCGACTGCTCCTCGGCCGAAAGGCCGGATTTCAGCACCGAGCGAATCGTCGCGGTGCGGGCGTAGCCGACGATCGGCGGCAGGGTCGGAAACGGGCAAACCAGCGGCTTCACGGTGTAGCCGATCAGACGGCGCTCCGGCGCCACGATCTCCATCGCGTTGCAGATCGTCGGCGTGTCGTAGCGCGCCAACGCTTCGAGGACGGAGGCTGGAAGCGGGGCGGAAGCGGATGTCGTCACGGCGTTTCTCTCCTGATTATTTGGCATCGGCCGGCCTCAGGCTATAGCCGAGATCGAGCACGAACCCAACCAAGGCAACGCTCATGGCTGATATTTGGGAGATGCGAACCGGCGTTCTCCGTCATTGCGAGTTCGGACCGGCTTGAAGTCGCCTAGATGCACTGGACCAAACTTGATCTGGCACTCACCCACTTCTTCCTAGAGGGCGGATTCTTCCTAGAGGGCGGAACGAGATGCAAAGCTCGACAAATCATGTCGCGAGCATGCGGATGCACATTCTCTCTCAATCGTCATGGCCCGCCACCGGGTCGCGCGAACGCGCGCCCGATGACAGGCTCCGGCGGGCCATCCAGTACACCGCGGCCTCTCGGTTCAAGCACCGGCCCCTCTGGAATACTGGATCACCCGCATGCGCGGGTGATGACACCGCGCTGTTTGACGGAGCGAAGCGACGAAGCAATCCACGGTTCAGCATGTGTGGCCGGATGGATTGCTTCGCGGCCTGTCATCGGGCGCGCATTCGCGCGGCCCGTTGCCTCGCAATGACGTGGATAGGGCTTGGCTTTCAGACCTGCGGCCCGCCTCAGTTCAACCTTGCCGGACGATTGTCCTGGTCGTTGCTGGCGGCCGGCGGCGCATAGGCCGGTGCCGCTGTCGGCGCCGGTGCGCTCGCTCCCTGGGTCTGCACGGCAAGCTTGCGCTCCTGGTCGCGATACGACTTCCAGCCCCACGGCAGGCTGATCAGATAGAGCACCGAGCCCGCCGACAGGATGTGCCAGGGATAGCCGATCAAGAGCGCGACGAAGAACACCACCGCGACGAACACCGGCAGCACCATTTCCGGCGGCACCCGCATCTTCACCGTCTTGCCGGAGAATACCGGCAGCCGCGACACCATCAGGAACGCAACCAGCAGCGTATAGAATGCCGTCAGCGTCGCCGGCGGCATCGGCACGCCGAGGAAAGCGAGATAGATCGGCAGCAGCACGGTGATCGCGCCGGCCGGCGCTGGCACGCCGGTGAAGTAATTGGCGGCGAAGGCCGGCTTGTTGGGATCGTCGATCGAAGCATTGAAGCGCGCCAGCCGCAGGCCGCCGGAGATCGCGAACACCATCGCGGCGATCCAGCCGCCATTGTTCAGCTCATGCAACTGCCAGAAATACAGGATCAGGCCGGGCGCGACGCCGAAATTGACGAAGTCGGCCAGGCTGTCGAGCTCGGCGCCAAATTTCGACTGGCCCTTGATCATGCGCGCGACCCGGCCGTCGATGCCGTCGAGGATCGCGGCGAACACGATCGCGGCGACCGCAAGCTCCATCCGCCCTTCCGTCGACAGGCGGATCGCGGTCAAGCCGGCACAGATCGCCAGCAGGGTGATCATGTTCGGCACGAGCATCCGCACCGGGATCGGGCGGAACCGCCGGCGGCGAAACTCGGGGGAGTCTGGGTCGAATGGCATCATGGCTTACGAATATAGCAAGCACGCGCCCGCTCCGCCAATGGCAGGAACCGGCTGATTGGGCTGGCAAAAGCAGCGTTAATCGGCGCGGAACGTCCGGCCGGCATCGGCGCCGCGGAAATCCGCCAAAATCGTCTCGCCGGCGATCGCGGTCTGGCCCTCGGAGACCAGCGCCCTGGTGCCCT
Source organism: Bradyrhizobium sp. ORS 86 (assembly GCF_045571475.1). Lineage (NCBI taxonomy): Bacteria > Pseudomonadati > Pseudomonadota > Alphaproteobacteria > Hyphomicrobiales > Nitrobacteraceae > Bradyrhizobium > Bradyrhizobium sp. ORS 86. The sequence continues at coordinate 4,760,194 of NZ_CP120699.1, forward strand.
CGGGCAGATAGACGTCGAGCCGCGAACCGAAGCGGATCAGGCCGAAGCGCTCGCCGGCGCCGATCGACTGTCCTTCCTTGACGAAGCAGACGATGCGCCGCGCCACCAGCCCGGCGATCTGGATCACGCCGATCCGGCCGTTCGGCGTCGAGATCACCAGCGAATTGCGCTCATTGTCCTCGCTCGCCTTGTCGAGCTCGGCATTGATGAAGGCGCCCGGCCGATAGGCGATGCGGTCGACGCGGCCGGCCACCGGGCTACGGTTCACGTGGCAGTTGAACACGCTCATGAAGACCGAGACCCGCGGCAGCGGCTTGTCGCCGAGACCGAGTTCGGCCGGCGGCAGTGCCTGGCCCACCATGGAGACGCGGCCGTCGGCCGGCGACACCACGATGCCGTCGCGCACCGGCGTCACGCGCACCGGATCGCGGAAGAACAGCGCGCACCAGATGGTGAGCAGCGTCCCGATCCACCCCAGCGGGGTCCAGATCCAGAACAGGATCAGACTCGCGAGCGCGAAGCCACCGATGAAGGGATAGCCCTCCGGGTGGATCGGCGGGATCTGCGCGCGGATGGAATTGGCGATGGACATCAGGACTCGCTGGGTTCCCCGCCCCTTCGGCGGGAGATCGGCGCCCTACTTCCTCTATTCCGCGGCGGTCGGCAAGGGTTTCTCGACCGTGACGGGGGCGGAATCCTGGCCCGGCTCGGCGACTGAGGGCGGCAGGCGGTTGGGCGTCTCGCTGTCGTCATCGATCTGCGCAAGCCGCTCGCGGGCCTCTTCGGCCTCGCGCTGCCGGTTCCACATGCCGGCATACAGCCCGCCGGCGGCCAGCAGCCGCGCGTGCGTGCCGCGCTCGGCGATGCGGCCCTGATCCAGCACGATGATCTCGTCGGCGCCGACGATGGTCGACAGCCGGTGCGCGATCACCAGCGAGGTGCGGTTGCGCGAGACCCGCTCCAACGCGTCCCGGATCTCGGCCTCGGTATGGCTGTCGAGCGCGGAGGTCGCCTCGTCCAGCACCAGGATCGGCGGCGCCTTCAGCACCGTGCGCGCGATCGCGACCCGCTGCTTTTCGCCGCCGGAGAGTTTCAGCCCGCGCTCGCCGACCTGCGTCTCATAGCCCTTCGGCGACATCCGGATGAAATGATCGATCTGAGCCAGCCGCGCCGCCTCCTCGACTTCGGTGTCGCTGGCGTCCCAGCGGCCGTAGCGGATGTTGTAGCGGATGGTGTCGTTGAACAGCACGGTGTCCTGCGGCACCATGCCGATCGCCGATCTGAGCGACGCCTGCGTCACCGATTTGATGTCCTGGCCGTCAATCAGGATGCGGCCGCCCGAGACGTCATAGAGTCGAAACAGCAGCCGCGAGATGGTCGACTTGCCGGCCCCGGACGGACCGACGATCGCGACCGTCTTGCCGGCCGGCACCTCGAAGCTGAGCCCTTTGAGGATCGGCCGGTCAGCCTCATAGGCGAAGCGGACGTCCTCGAAGCGCACACTGCCGGACGACACCACGAGCGGCCGGGCGTCCACCGTATCCTTCACTTCCGGATTACGCGCCAGCACATCGAACATCTTCTCGATGTCGATGATTGCCTGCTTGATCTCGCGATACACCATGCCCATGAAATTGAGCGGCTGGTAGAGCTGGATCATCATGGCATTGATCATGACGAAATCGCCCACGCTATGGGTGCCATTGCGGATGCCGAACGCACACATCAGCATCGTCGCGGTGAGACCCACGGTGAAGATCACCGCCTGCCCGGTGTTGAGCACCGCGAGCGAGGTATAGGTCTTCACGCTGGCCTGCTCGTAGCGCTCCATCGAGCGGTCGTAGCGCTTCGCCTCGCGTTCCTCGGCGCCGAAATACTTCACGGTCTCGTAGTTGAGCAGCGAGTCGATCGCCTTGGTGTTCGCCTCGGTGTCGGAATCATTCATCTTGCGGCGGATCTCGATCCGCCATTCGGTCGCGACATAGGTGAAATACATGAACACGACGACGGTGAGCAGCACCGCCAGCACGTAGCGCCAGTCGAACTGCCAGAGCAGCACCGCCGCCAGCAGGGCGACCTCGACGATGGTCGGGATCAACTGCAGGATCACCATCCGCACGATGGTCTCGATACCGGTGCGGCCGCGTTCGAGGACGCGGGTCAGCCCGCCGGTCTTGCGCTCGAGGTGGAAGCGCAACGACAGCTCGTGCATGTGGACGAAGGTGATGTAGGCAAGCCGCCGCACCGCGTGCATGGCGACATGGGCGAAGATGCCGTCGCGCCATTGCGTCAGCACCGCCATGATGACGCGCACCGCGCCGTAGCCGATCGTCATCAAGAGCGGCGACGCAATCAGCCACATCATCCAGTTGGAGGAAGCGACGGGCGCCGAGCCGGCGCCGTTCAGCGCATCGATCGCCCATTTGAAGGTGAACGGCACCGACAGCGTCGCAAGTTTCGCGAACAGCAGCAGCACCACCGACCAGACCACGCGCATCTTCAGATCGGCGCGATCGCCCGGCCAGATGTACGGCCAGAGATGAACGAGCGTGCCGATCAGCGTCGCCTTTTCGGCCGCCTGCGTCGTGGCTGCGGGCGGCTCGACGGCAGGCACATGCGCGTGCGGGGGCGCCATCAGGAGCCCGCCCGGGCCGCGGCGGCGCGCCCACTTGCCGACACATCTTTTCCACGGTTTGACATTCTCGCCGTCATATAGACCGTTTGATTGCCGCGTACAGAGTTGCGGCGAAAATCTTTCGCGATTCGCGGGAATTTACGGGATTTTTTCGCTCTCAATCCCCATATGCTATGCTTGACCCTTTTTACGCTGCAGTGCCACAAGGATCACATGAACCAAATTAAGACTGTCTGTGTCTATTGCGGCTCCGGCCCCGGTAACAATCCCCGCTTCGTTGAAGCTGCTGTCGCGCTCGGCAAGACCTTCGCCGAGAACAACGTTCGCCTGGTTTATGGCGGCGGGTCGATCGGCCTGATGGGCGCGGTCGCCAAATCCACCCTTCAGCACGGTGGCTCCGTCACCGGCATCATTCCGGAATTCTTGCGGGCGCGTGAGAACGCGCTGACATCGGTTCAGGAAATGATCGTCACGCCCGACATGCATGAGCGCAAGCGGCTGATGTTCGAGCGCTCGGATGCGTTCGTCGCCCTGCCCGGCGGCGTCGGCACGCTGGAGGAATTGGTCGAGCAATTGACCTGGCAGCAGCTCGGCCGTCACTCCAAGCCGGTGCTGCTCGCCAATATCGACAATTTCTGGGTGCCCCTGCTCTCGCTGTTGAACCACATGCGCTCGACCGACTTCATCCGCTCGACGCTCGACGTCAACGTCCTGATGGCCGACCGCGTCGAGGACATCCTGCCGCGGTTGCGCACGGCGCTGGCGCGGACGCCGGAGAGTGCCAAGGAGCTCGCACCGGACGTCGCGCGGCGGCTGTAACGCCGCCACGCGCTCGCAATCTATCTCCGTCATGCTGAGGAGCGGCGCTTGCGCCGCGTCTCGAAGCACAACGGCCCCGCCGGTAGCCGTCCGCCCTTCGAGGCTCGCTTCGCGAGCACCTCAGGACGACGGGTCGACAGCGACGCGGGGCTGAGTCCACCTCACTCGCTCGGAAAGGTCACGGCCTCGATACGATTGCCGTCGGGGTCGAGCACGAATGCTGCGTAGTAGCGGACGCGATCATGCGGGCGCAGGCCCGGCGCTCCATCGGAGCGGCCGCCCGCGGCAAGCGCGGCAACATGGAATGCGTCGACATCGGCGGTAGTTTTCGCGCGCAGGCAGATGTGCGTGCCGCTCTCGTGCGGCACTGGCGGCATTCCGGCGCGCAGATTGATCCAGAATTCCGGATAGGCCTTGCCGAAGCCGATCGTCGCCGGCCGGGTGACCAGGCACGTCAACCCGAGTGCGGCGAGCGTCGGCTCATAGAAGTGCGCCGCGTGTTCGAGATCGCGGACGCCGACGGAGATGTGATCGATCATGACTCCCTCCCTCCCGTCATTGCGAGGAGCGAAGCGACGAAGCAATCCATGCCACAGCGGGTGCGGAGGGATGGATTGCTTCGCTCGCAATGACGGCTGGCGCGCACCGCCCTCACGTCGGTGCGCCCGACTTCACCAGCTTGTACACCAGCGAATCCATTAGTGCCTGGAACGAGGCATCGATGATATTCGGCGAAACGCCGACCGTCGTCCAGTTGTCGCCGCTCTCGTCCTCGCTCTCGATCAGGACGCGGGTGACCGCCTCGGAGCCGCCATTGAGGATACGCACCCGATAGTCGATCAGCTTCAGGCCGTCGATGTACTTCTGGTACTTGCCGAGATCCTTGCGCAGCGCGACGTCGAGTGCGTTGACCGGGCCGTTGCCTTCGGCGGCCGAGATCAGCCGTTCGCCGTCGACGTCGACCTTCACCACGGCGAGCGCCACCGTGACGCGCTTGCCGTTGGCGTTGTAGCGCTGCTCGACGTTGACGTCGAACTGCTCGACCTTGAAATATTCCGGCACCTTGCCGAGCGTGCGCCGCGCCAGCAGCTCGAACGAGGCGTTGGCGGATTCATAGGCGAAGCCCGCCGCCTCGCGTTCCTTTAACTCTTCGACCAGTCGCGTCAGCCGCGGATCGCTCTTGTCGTAGGCGATACCGGCGCGGTCGAGCTCGGCCATGACGTTGGAGCGGCCGGCCTGGTCCGACACCAGCACCTTGCGGTGATTGCCGACCGATTCCGGCAGCACGTGCTCGTAAGTGTGCGGATCCTTCAGCACCGCGGAGGCATGGATGCCGGTCTTGGTGACGAAGGCGCTCTCGCCGACATAGGCCGCATGACGGTTGGGCGCCCGGTTCAGCATGTCGTCGAGCGTGCGCGACACCTTCATCAGCGTCGCCATCTTGTCCGCGGTGACGCCGATCTCGAACTTCTCCGCAAACTCTTGCTTCAACCGCAAGGTCGGGATCAGTGAGCACAGATTGGCGTTGCCGCAACGCTCGCCGAGCCCGTTGAGCGTACCCTGGATCTGCCGCGCGCCGGCACGCACCGCGGCCAGCGAATTGGCCACCGCCTGCTCGGTGTCGTTATGGGCGTGGATGCCGAGATTGGCGCCCGGTACATGCTGGATGACATCGCCGACGATGGTCTCGACCTCGTGCGGCATCGTGCCGCCATTGGTGTCGCACAGCACCACCCAGCGCGCGCCGGACTCGTAGGCTGCTTTCGCGCAGGCCAGCGCATAGTCTCGGTTTTCCTTGTAGCCGTCAAAGAAGTGCTCGCAGTCGACCATCACCTCGCGGCCGAGGGCCTTGGCCGCGGCGACGCTGTCGCGGATCGAGGCGAGGTTTTCCTCGTTGGTGGTCTCGAGCGCGACACGGACCTGGTAGGCGGAGGACTTTGCGACGAAGCAGATCGCATCCGCCTTGGCCTCGAGGATGCCGGCCAATCCCGGATCGTTGGAGGCCGAGCGGCCAGGCCGCCGCGTCATGCCGAAGGCGGTAAAGCGGGCATGGTCGAACACGGGCTTCTTGCTGAAGAACTCGCTGTCGGTCGGGTTGGCGCCGGGATAGCCGCCCTCGACATAGTCGATGCCGAGCTCATCGAGCATCCTGGCGATCACCTGCTTGTCCTGCAAGGTGAAGTCGACGCCGTTGGTCTGCGCGCCATCGCGCAGCGTGGTGTCGAACAGATAGAGGCGCTCGCGGCTCATGCGTGGCCTCCCGGGGTCGCAACACCGTCGAGCTTCTTCTGCATCGTGGTGTTGGCGAGCCATTCGCCATTGATGGTCACCGAATTGCGCTGCTGCGCGACGTAGCCGCGCTTGCGGAAGAACTCGAGCGCGGTGTCGCTGGCATCGACGGTCAGGGTCTTGGCGCCGCGCGCGCCCGCGATCTTCTCCAGCGCATCGCACAGCGCCGCGCCGACCCCCTGCCCCACCGCACTCGGATGCACGTAGAGCATGTCGATTTGGTCGGTGCCCTTCAGCGAGGCGAAGCCGACCGGCGCGCCCTGCAGCGTTGCGATCAGCGTGAGCTGGCCGGCGAGCTTCTTGCCGAACGCCGCTTCGTCCTCGGCGGCCAGCGCCCAGGCTTCCTGCTGCGCCTCGCTGTAGTCATCGCCAGTGAGGTCCGTGATCGACGCCGCGAAGATCGCCGCCAGGATCGGCGCATCTTCCGGCAGGAACGGACGGAGTGCGGGGGCGGAACGGCTCATGGTGCGACCTCCCAGGTCGTCATTGGCTTTCCTTCGGCATCCTTGCCGTCCTTGATCGCCACGCCCATGGCGGCGAGCAGATCACGGATCCGGTCGGACTCCTTGAAGTCCTTGCGCGCACGGGCCGCGCTGCGCTCAGCGATCAGCGCTTCGACCGCGTTGGCGTCGATCCCGCTGGCTTGCTGCTTGCGGCTCTTCCATGCAGCCGCGCTCTCCGACAAGAAGCCGAGCTGCCGCAGCGAACCGGCGAGCTCCCTGCGAGCCTGCTCGTCGGTTGATGCGGCGTGCCGCAGACCGTGCAGCACGGCCATCGCCTGCGCGGTGTTGAGGTCGTCGTAGAGCGCTTCGATCATCGCCGGCGACGGCGAGCCGGGTTCGGCGTCGGCCGCGACCGCGTACCAGTCGTCGAGCGTCTTCGCGGCCTCTTCGGTCGCCTTCACCGTCCAGTCGAGCGGCGAGCGATAATGCGTCTTCAGCATCGCAAGCCGCAGCACCTCGCCCGGCCAGTCGGCCAAGAGATCGCGGATCGTGAAGAAGTTGCCGAGCGACTTCGACATCTTCTCGCTCTCGATCTGCAGGAAGCCGTTATGCATCCAGACATTGGCCATGCGGTCGGCGTGGAAGGCGCAGCAGGTCTGCGCCAGCTCGTTCTCGTGGTGCGGGAACACCAGGTCGATGCCGCCGCCGTGGATGTCGAACTTCTCGCCGAGATGCTTCCAGGCCATCGCCGAGCACTCGATGTGCCAGCCGGGCCGGCCTTCGACCTTGATGCCCGCGGGTGACGGCCACGACGGCTCGCCCGGCTTCGACGGCTTCCACAGCACGAAGTCGGTATTGTCGCGCTTGTAGGGCGCGACGTCGACGCGGGCGCCCGCGATCATCTCGTCGAGCGAGCGCTTGGACAGCGAGCCATAGCGCGGCAGCACCGAATTGGCCGCATTCATCGCCTGCGGCGAGAACAGCACGTGATCCTCGGCGACATAGGCGAAGCCGCCGGCGACCAGCTTCTCGATGATCGCGCGCATCTCCGGGATGTGCTCGGTCGCGCGCGGCTGCACCGTCGGGGCCAAGCAGCCGAGCGCCGTGACGTCGTCCTGGTACTGCTGGTAGGTCTGCTCGGTGACCTTGCGGATCGCCTCGTTCAGCGGCACGCCGGGAAAGTCCCGCGCGGCGCGAACGTTGATCTTGTCGTCGACGTCGGTGATGTTGCGGACATAGGTCACATGACCCTCGCCATAGCGATAGCGCAGCACGCGGAACAGCACGTCGAAGACAATCGCGGCGCGGCCGTTGCCGATATGGGCAAAGTCATAGACCGTCGGTCCGCAGGCATACATGCGGACGTTATCGGCATCGAGCGGCACGAACGGCCGCTTCTCCCGGGTCAGCGTATCGTAGAGTCGCAATTCCATGGAAAACCCATCCCTTGCGGCCGGGCGGTCCAATGATCTCAGGGTGATTGAGAAAAGACGGCCTCAGCCAGCGAATCGCTAGCTAATAATCTCGCGGCAAATGCTGCAGATGGCGAGGTGGCCGTTCATGGTTCCACCGTGTCTCATGGCCGCTTTGTGCCGTCAAGAGCCTGTTCTTGGATCGCTTGCACCTGTCCAGCAGCGAAAATCGCTCCAAGCCCCTCAAGGTTAATCATTATTAAGGATTCGGGCGTATCCGGTGATGCAACGGAGACCATCCGGTTCCCTTGTGCACCATGCGGTTCATTTCAGCATTCATCGCCTGCGCGTCCCTGCTCAGTGCCTCAGCCGCGCTCGCCGACAGCCGTGTCTTCATCATCGCCAACCAGGCCGATGGCTACGGTGTCGACCAGTGCCTGGCGCACGGTGACAAATGCGGCGCCTATGCCGCGCGCGCCTACTGCCAGTCACGCGATTTTGCACAGGCGACGAATTACCGCCGCGTCGAGCCTTCCGAGATCACCGCCGCGATTCCGGGCGCAGCCAGCGACAAATGCAACGGGAATAGCTGCGGCGACTACGTCGCCATCACCTGCCAGCGCTGAATGCGGGCCAAGCGGCTGGTCAAGCCGGGCTTTTTGCCACATCGGTGCCCCGGAAACGACGTGACGCTGCCCCGAGAAAAGGCTATTGCAGGCCCGCCTTGGCCGCACTTTGGCGTTTGCTCGCTGCGCGGCGTCGTTCTAATGGCCAGATATGCCCAAGACCTCCGATCTTCGCTTCTCCCGATGGCTTTTGACCTGCGCCGTTCTTGCCGGCATTGCCCTGCCCGCCTCCGACGCTTTCGCGCAAGTGAACCCGGGCCCGCCCGGACCGGCTCCGCAACAGGCGCAAGCCAACCCGATGTGCGCGCGGCTTGAGGGACAATTGGCGTCTATCGACCGCGGCGGCGGCAGCGGCGATCCGGCCAGGGAAGAGCAGATCCGCCGCTACCAGGACGCGGCAACCAGGCAGCAGGGCGAGCTTGATCGCGTGACCGCGCAGGCTCGCCGCATGGGCTGCGACAGCTCCGGCTTCTTTTCGCTGTTCAACAACAACTCGGCGCAGTGCGGTCCGGTCAACAACCAGATCCAGCAGATGCGCGCCAATCTCGACCAGATGACCGCCAATCTCGAGCGGCTGCGCTCCGGCGGGCTCGGCGGCGCCGACCGCGAGAACCAGCGCCGCTCGGTGCTGACCGCGCTGGCGCAAAACAATTGCGGCCCGCAATATGCGGCGGCCGCAGCGCGCGGCCCGGGCAGCTTCCTCGAGAACCTGTTCGGTGGCGGCGGCAACGCCAGCCCGGACCCGGAGATACCCCCGCCCGGTCCCGAATACGGCGCGCAGTCCGGCACCTATCGCACCGTCTGCGTGCGCACCTGCGATGGCGCTTATTTCCCGATCTCGTTTGCGACCGTGCAGGCGCGCTTCGCCGACGACGAGCGCGTGTGCAAGGCGCAGTGCCCTGCCGCTGAAGCGAGCCTGTTCGCCTATCGCAATCCCGGCGAGGACATCAACCAGGCGGTGTCGATCAGCGGTCAGCCCTACACCTCGCTGCCGAACGCCTTCAAGTACCGCACCGAGTTCAACCCTTCCTGCTCCTGCAAGGCGGCCGGCCAGAGCTGGGCGGAGGCGCTGAAGGGCATCGACGACAGGGCCAGTGTCGAGCAGGGCGACATCGTCGTCACCGAGGAGAGCGCGCGGAAAATGCAGTTGCGGGCGCAGCAGCAGGCGACGAAGTCCGGCAAGAAGGGTGCGCCAGCAGCGGCGCAGCAGCAGCCGGCAGCAGCGGACGCCACGGCTCCAGCCGTGCCGTCCAGCGACGGTCAGATCCGCACGGTCGGACCGACCTTCATTCCACCGAAGCACTAGATTCTTGTTTTGACGCGTTTTCTTCACGCGAACCGGTAGCCAATTCGCTCGAAAACGCTCGATGACTCAGCCCTCGAACGCCTCCGCCGACGCACGGCTGGTGCGCGCCACGAGTTGCTCGTCCGGCGCGGGCCAGACCTTGCCGGGATCGCGGAAGCGGTTGGTGATGGGATAGCGGCGGTCGCGGCCGAAATTCTTGGCGGTGACCTTGACGCCCGGCGCCGCCTGCCGGCGCTTGTACTCGGCGATATAGAGCAGGCGGTCGACGCGTGTCACCACGTCGCGGTCGAAGCCGGCGGCGATGATGGTTGCCAGCGGCTCCTCGCGCTCGACCAGACGTTCGAGGATCGCGTCCAGCACGTCGTAAGGCGGCAGCGAATCCTGGTCGGTCTGGTTCTCGCGCAATTCCGCGCTCGGCGGACGGGTGATGATGTTGACCGGGATCACCTCGCCCGACGGTCCGAGCGCGCCGTCCGGCTTCCACGAATTGCGCAGGGACGACAGGCGGAACACCTCGGTCTTGTAGATGTCCTTGATCGGGTTGAATCCGCCGTTCATGTCGCCATAGAGCGTGGCGTAGCCGACCGACATCTCCGACTTGTTGCCGGTGGTCACTACCATGGCGCCGGTCTTGTTGGAGATCGCCATCAACAGGGTGCCGCGGGCGCGCGCCTGCAGGTTCTCCTCGGTGATGTCGCGCTCCAGGCCGGCGAACGCCGGCGCCAGGATCTTCTCGAAGCCGTTCACGGCGTCGGCAATCGGCAGCACCTCGTAGCGGATGCCGAGCGCGGCCGCGAGCTTGGCGGCATCGTCGAGCGACACCTGCGCGGTGTAACGGAACGGCAGCATCACGCCACGCACCATCTGGGTGCCGAGCGCATCCACCGCGATCGCGGCGCACAGCGCGGAATCGATGCCGCCGGAGATGCCGAGCAGCACGCCCGGAAAACCGTTCTTGCGGACATAGTCGCGCAGGCCGAGCACGCAGGCCGCGTAATCCGCCTTGTCGCCCTCGACAAGCTCGACGATCGGACCATTGCAGCGCCAGCCGTCCGGCGTCTTGCGCCAGGACAATGTGGTGATGTTCTCCTCGAACGCCGGAAGCTGCGCCGCGAGCGAGAGGTCGGCGTTCAGCGCGAACGAGGCGCCGTCGAAGACCAATTCGTCCTGACCGCCGATCTCGTTGAGATAGATCAGCGGCAACCCGCTCTCGGTGACACGCGCCACCACGATCGACAGGCGGAGGTCGGTCTTGTCGCGGGCGTAGGGCGAACCGTTCGGCACGATCAGGATTTCGGCGCCGGTCTCGGCCAGGCACTCGACGACGTTCTCGTATTCCTCTGATTCCTCGAGCCAGATGTCCTCGCAGATCGGCACCCCGATCCGCACGCCGCGCACCGTTATCGGGCCCGAGGCCGGCCCGCGCGCGAACAGCCGCTTCTCGTCGAACACGCCGTAGTTCGGCAGGTTGGCCTTGAAGCGAAGTGCAGCGATACGGCCCTCGTCGAGCAGCGCGCAGGCATTGTAGAGCTTGCCGTCCTCGACCCAGGGCGTGCCGATCAGCATCGCCGGCCCGCCATCGGCGGTCTCACGCGCCAGCTCCTCGATCGCAAGCCGGCAGGCCGACTGGAACGCCGGTTTCAAGACCAGATCTTCCGGCGGATAGCCGGCGATGAACAGTTCCGAGAGCACCACCAGATCGGCGCCGTCGGCCTTCGCCCGCTCGCGCGCGGTGCGCGCCTTCGCGGTGTTCGCGGTGACGTCACCCACCGTCGGGTTGAGTTGCGCCAGGGTGATCTTGATCTGTTGTTCGCTCATATCCTTAAGTTGTCCTGCTCGAGGCCAAACTTCAATCTGCCCGGATTAGAACGCGCCCATGCGTTCGGCGAGGGCGAACAGCCAGAACAGCCCGGCCATGACCAGCGCGACGCCGACCGCGGCGGAGCCCATGTCCTTGACCCGCCCGATCTGCGGATCGTGATCCATGGTCAGGCGATCGGCGAGCTTCTCGATCGCCGTGTTGAGCAGCTCGATGACCAGCACCAGCACCACGGTCGCAACCAGCTCGACCCGGCGCATCATCGTGGCGCCGACCAGCCAGGCCAGCGGCAGCGAGAGCGCCAGCGCCACCACCTCCTCGCGTATCGCCTGCTCCGAGCGAATCGCGAAGGCCAGCCCGTTGCGCGAGTTGATGGTGGCTCGCCAGAACCTCAGCAAGTCACTGCCCCCAAATCACAGCCCCGCGACGGCCGGCATCGGCTTGGTCCTGCCGGCGCGTTCCTGCTTTAGAAGCTCGGCGATCAGGAAAGCCATGTCGATCGACTGTTCAGCGTTGAGGCGCGGATCGCAGACCGTGTGGTAGCGGTCGTTGAGATCCTCATCGGTGATGGCGCGCGCGCCGCCGATGCATTCAGTGACGTCCTGCCCGGTCATCTCCAGATGCACGCCGCCGGCATGCGTGCCCTCGGCGGCGTGGGCCTGGAAGAACGACTTCACCTCCGACAGCACGCGGTCGAACGGCCGGGTCTTGTAGCCTGATGTCGATGTGATGGTATTGCCATGCATCGGGTCGCACGACCACACCACCACGCGCCCTTCCCGCTGCACGGCGCGGATCAGGCCCGGCAGATGGTCACCGACCTTGTCGGCGCCGAACCGGTTGATCAGCGTCAACCGTCCCGGCTCGTTGTCCGGATTCAGCACATCGATCAGCTTCAGCAGCTCGTCCGGCTTCAGCGACGGACCGCATTTCAGGCCGATCGGGTTCTTGATGCCGCGGAAATACTCCACATGGCCGTGGTCGAGCTGACGGGTGCGGTCGCCGATCCAGATCATGTGGCCCGAGGTCGCGTACCAGTCGCCGGTCGTGGAATCGACCCGCGTCATCGCCTGCTCGTAGCCGAGCAACAGCGCCTCGTGGCTGGTGTAGAAGTCGGTGGCGCGCAGCTCGGGATGGCTTTCGAGGTCGAGGCCGCAGGCACGCATGAAGTTCAGCGCGTCCGAGATGCGGTCGGCCAGCTCTTTGTAGCGGCGTGACTGCGGCGAATCCTTCAAGAAGCCGAGCATCCACTGATGCACGCTGCCGAGATTGGCGAAGCCACCGGTCGCGAACGCGCGCAGCAGGTTCAGCGTCGCCGCCGACTGGCGATAGGCCATCAACTGCCGCTGCGGGTCGGGAATCCGCGCTTCGGGCGTGAACGCGATGTCGTTGACGATGTCGCCGCGATAGCTCGGCAGCTCGACGCCGTTCTGCTTCTCGGTCGGCGACGAGCGCGGCTTGGCGAACTGCCCGGCGATGCGGCCGACCTTCACCACCGGCAGCGCGCCTGCATAGGTAAGCACGACCGCCATCTGGAGCAGCACGCGGAAGAAGTCGCGGATGTTGTTGGCGCCGTGCTCGGCAAAGCTCTCGGCGCAATCGCCGCCCTGCAGCAGGAAGGCTTCGCCCGCGGCGACCCGGCCCAGCGCCTTCTTCAGGTTGCGCGCTTCGCCGGCGAACACCAGCGGCGGAAAGGTCGCAAGCTGGGCCTCGACGTCCGCCAATGCCTTGGCATCGGGATAGTCGGGAACCTGCACGACCTTCTTGGCGCGCCAGCTATCGGGTGTCCACCGCTCGGACATGAGGTCAACTCCTGAGCAAAAACCGCAAGTTAATCCACGGTCGAGGAAAGGCCCGGGTTATACACAGGCTCCCCCAACCCCGCTAGAAGGATTCCGGCAACTCCGTCAATCTCTTGCAGGAAAGGCCGGATTTGCATTTGTTGGATCATACCATGAATGCTCGAGGCCATCTCGGTTCTTCCGCGGGGAGCATCGCGACAGGTTGTGGCGCGGTGCGGCGGAGTGGATCGAGACGGAAGACTAAGCGCAGACCTCCGTCATTGAATCGCAAGCTCGCCCCATCTGTAGTGTCATCGCCCGCGCATGCGGGCGATCCAGTATTGCAGAGACGCCGGTGCTTGAGCCGAGAGGCCGCAGCGTACTGGATGCCCGCATGCGCGGGCATGACGACGGAGGATGTGCCCCGCATTCTCGCGGCAGGTTTCGCCCGAGGCTTGCGTCTCGTTTCGCCTTCTCCTCAAACAAAGGGCGCAGGGAAAGCCGGGCGGCACACGACGTGCGCTCTCCGCATTCGTAACAACGACAAGCGAACGCAAGTTGCGAGGGCGATGCCGTCATCGGTGATCTCGCCCCGGGACTACCCCTCTCCCTACCCTGACGAACGTACCCACCTCACCACGGACGCGGACGGCCGAGTCGGGAATGGCTACAATCTCAACTGCGGTGCTGGACCGCCTTTCTTGGCTTGCTGGATTTCCTCCAACGCTCCGCCTGATGGGAGGGCTCCTTCTGGCATTCGGCCACGTCGGAGGAGCCGTCTCGGCGGCCGGATTTCTTTGAGAGCAATTCCTTTTCGGCCTGATACCAGAGCACGTCCATCTTGCACCGAGGTTCGCCGGCAGCCTTCCAGAGTTCGTAGGCGCGGGTCCGGATCTCCTGCTCGGTTGGACCAGTCATGGATGGCCTCCCTCCTGAGAAATCGTTTGGAAATGCAATCGCTACCGCAACGACGTAGCTCATCTGCCGCGCTTTACGCCCGGAACACCCGGGATCGCCGCGCAGCTCTTGCTACGTAAGTCCAACTTCCAGCCCGCCGCGAGGTTCCTCGATCACTCTGCTGACGCTCTTTGGGATCGCAGCCGGCCGGGCGCGTCAGCATAGCACACCTATGGCAGGTCTGTCGCAGCCCGCGTCAGCATGGGAGCGGCTGGGTGCTGGCGCACCGTCCGATCTCAGGTCCCTTTCGGGGGCATCGGGATAATCATCGACACACGCTGCTGGTACTCGACATAAGCCTGGCCGTGGAATTTCACGAGGTCGCGCTCCTCCAGCAAGATGCCGATCAGGATGTAGCAGGTCGTCGCGACTGCAAACAGCAGATGCCCGACCGTCATCGTCGGAGTGGACCAGAAGGCCAGCATAAAGCCCAGATAGATCGGATGGCGAACGAACCTGTAGAACAGCGGCGTCTTGAAGCTCGGTGACTCCGCCACCTTTCCTTGCGAATGGGCGTAGACCTGCTGAAGCCCAAAGAGATCAAAATGATTGATCAGGAACGTGCCGAGCAACACGATGCCCCACCCGATCCAGAAGATGGCTTGCAGGATCGCAACGCCGGCCGGGGCGCTGACGGTCCAGACCTCGGAGGTCAGCGGACGCCATTGCCAGAACAACAGGATCAAGATCAACGTGGCGAACAGCACATATGTGCTGCGCTCGACATAAGCCGGTACAAATCCGGTCCACCATCGCTTGAAGCCCTGCCTGGCCATGACGCTGTGCTGGACCGCGAACAGACCGAGCAGCACGAGATCGACGACAAATGCTTCCGTGGTCGAGGCGGCTGCACCGCCATGATCGATGGATTTGGGAACGACGATATTCCCGACGAAGCCGATGGCATACAGGAACGTCAACAGAAATAGGATGTAAGAAAGCACTCCATAAACCAGCGCGGCCATGAGTCCCTCCCGTGTCGCCGGGCAGCACCCTTGCGCACAACAAGTGCCGCATCGAGGCTGCACCGTCGCCATCATAGGACAACGGAACCGGCACGCCAATCAGCCCGCGGCGAGTCGGCGGGGTAACTCGAACGGCTGTAGCGCGATGCGATTAGGTTGAGCTGGAGGAGCACAACCGAGGCTCACCTCTCCCTCGGGAGAGGTCGGCGCGTGGCGCCGGGTGACGGTTACGGTCTCTCGTGAGTGTGAAAGGCCCTCACCCGATTTGCTGCGCAAATCGACCTCTCTCCACTGGGGCCACCGGGGAGAGGTGAAGCGAGTCCGTAGCCGAACCAATTCGATCCAAATTCATCTGCCCTGAACGTCGCCGGGCTCGGAGAAGTCGCGCACAGTTTTCAGGTCTTTCAGGCCGCGAGGGCGCACCCTACTCCGCCGCCTGCCGGACGTGGCGCGCGGTGGGGCTGCGCATCGTCACCAGCTCTTCGGCGGCTGTCGGATGCAGCGCCATCGTGGCATCGAAATCGGCCTTGGTCGCCTTCATCTTCACGGCGATCGCGACGACTTGCGTGATTTCGGCGGCATCATCGCCGACGATATGGCAGCCGAGCACGCGGTCGCTTGTGCCGTCGACCACGAGCTTCATCAGCACGCGGGTGTCGCGCCCGGACATCGTCGCCTTGATCGGACGGAAATCGGTCTTGTAGATGTCGACGTGGCTGAACTGCGCCCGCGCCTCTTCTTCCGTGAGGCCGACGGTGCCGATCTCGGGCTGTGAGAACACCGCAGTCGGGATCGTCGCGTGATCGACCTGCACAGGCCGCTTGCCGAACACGGTGTCGGCAAAGGCGTGCCCCTCGCGGATCGCGACCGGCGTCAAATTGGTACGGTGGGTGACGTCGCCGATTGCGTAGATGTTGTCGACCGAGGACTTGGACCAGCCGTCGACCTGGATGCCGCCGTTGGCCGGATTGATGGCGACGCCCGCCGTCTCGAGGCCGAGATTGGCGACGTTGGGATGCCGGCCGATCGCGAACATCACCTGGTCGGAGGCGATGCTTGAGCCGCTGGAGAGATGCGTGGTGAACCCCTCACCGTGCTTGTCGACCTTCGTCACCGTGCAGCCGGTGATGATGGTGATGCCACGCTTCTCCATCTCGGCCCGGGCATGCTTGCGCACGTCCTCGTCGAAGCCGCGCAGAATGTTGTCGCCGCGATAAATCACGGTGACGTCCGAGCCGAAGCCGGCGAAGATGCCGGCGAATTCCAGCGCGATATAGCCGCCGCCCTGGATCACGATGCGCTTCGGCAACTCCTTCAGGTGAAATGCCTCGTTGGAGGAGATCACGTGCTCGATGCCGGGAATCGCCGGGCCGTGATTGGGCGCGCCGCCGGTCGCAATCAGGACGTACTTCGCCGTGACCTGCTCGCCGGTCGCGAGCCTGAGGGTGTGAGCGTCTTCCAGCACCGCGCGGGTCTTCACCACCGTGGCGCCGGATTTCTCGACATTGGCGGTATAGGCGCGCTCGAGGCGGGCGATCTCCTTGTCCTTGTTGGCGACCAGCGTCGCCCAATCGAAGGAGACCTGCCCGATGCTCCAGCCGAAACCGGCTGCGTCCTCGATCTCTTCATGGACGTGGCTGCCGATCACGAAGAGCTTCTTCGGCACGCAGCCGCGGATCACGCAGGTGCCGCCCATCCGATACTCTTCGGCGACCATCACCCTGGCGCCATGGCCGGCCGCGATGCGGGCGGCGCGAACCCCGCCCGAACCACCACCGATGACAAACAGGTCGACGTCGAAATCAGCCATGGTCAAATCTCAGTTTCAGCAACTCCGCCGGAAACCGGCTCGCACAACTCGCTCTCCTCATCCTGAGGAGCCCGCGAAGCGGACGTCTCGAAGAATTGAGGCCGCTGGTGGAGGCCTCATGGTTCGAGACGCATGGTCCGCGCTCCTCACCATGAGGAGGCCCAATGGCATGGCGCGCTTTAGATGTCCTTGCCGCGCTTCTTCATTTCGGCCTTGAACTGGGCCGCGACGATCACGCCGAACTGCTGCGCCCATTGCTGCATATAGTTCAGCGAGTCCGTGATTGCCTTAGGCTCGGAGGTCAAAAGTTTCTGACCGAGCGGCGACTTGTAGAACGCCACGAGGTCCTTGAGCTCCTGCTCGGTGAACTCGCTGGCATAGATTTGCGCCATGCCCTCGCCGATCTCCTTCTCACGGCCGGCCATGTTCTTGGCGACGATGACCGCGACCTCGTCGAGATCCTTCTGGTAGTTGAGATATTGTTGCAGCAGACCGGTCTTGGTCTTCTCGACAATGCCCGGAACGGCGCCCGCATACATGGTCGCCACGTTCTTGAGCGCCAGGATCTCCTTGGCGTAGGCGATCGCCGCGGGCGAGGACTGCTTGACCTTCGGCGGCGCGGGCTGCTGCTGCTGCGCCATGGCCGGCGCCGAAGCCAGCGCCAATCCGACCGCAAGGGTCGCAGCCGACAAAAGTCCCGAGAAACGCTTCATTCCAAGTCTCCTTGCTTGCGGCGTCATCGCCGTTCAACAACCCGAATTCCCTGCGCGCCGGCCAGAACGACACCGCTCGCGAGCCCAATGAACAAACCATGCTCCACCACGCCCGGGATCACGCTGAGCAGACCGGCCAAGCGCGGCGGATCGCCGATCCGGCCAAGATGGGCGTCGACGATCCAGTGGCCGCCATCGGTGACGAAAACGTGACCGTCCTTGCCTTTGCGAATAACCATTTCTCCGGACACGCCGGCCTTTGCGAAGGCGTGCGCCATCGCCGCCCTGGTCGCGGCAAGCCCGAACGGAATCACCTCGACCGGCAAGGGAAAGCGGCCGAGCGCCTCGACCCACTTGCTGTCATCGGCAATCACGATCATGCGATCGCTGGCGGCCGCGACGATCTTCTCACGCAACAGCGCGCCGCCGCCGCCCTTGATCAGGTTGAACGCGGGATCGATCTCGTCGGCGCCGTCGACGGTGAGGTCGAGATGATCGATGTCGTCCAGAGTGGCCAGCGGGACACCGCAGCGGATCGCATCCGCGCGGGTTGCCTCCGAGGTCGGCACGCCGACGACATTCAGGCCGGACCGCACCTTCTCGCCGAGTAGTTCGACGAAATGCTTGGCGGTGGAGCCCGTGCCGAGCCCGAGCTTCATGCCGTCGTGCACCTCGTCGAGCGCGCGCGCCGCCGCCTGGCGTTTCAGTGCGTCCATGTCCACGTGCCGAGCCCCTATGTTCTGCGCCTTGCCGGCGGGCATGCCATCCGCCCCATCCGGCGGGCGCATATCTAGCGTCGTTTTGTGGGGAGGAATAGCACCATCAACGGTCCGTCAGACCTATTGCCGAGACCGGCTATTGGTCGGAAAACGCATCGATTGCGGCCAGAATCGTCGCAAAACGGTCTTCGACCTCGGCCCGCATGCCGGGATGGGTGAAAATGTAGAGCCGATTCTCGCGGATCGCGGAAACAACTCGCGCCGCCACCACCGCAGGATCGAGCCCGGCCTCAAGCTGCTGCGCGATCTCCGCGACCATCGCGGCCGCCGGCCCGGTGGGATCGAACTCGGGGGTCGGCCCGTACCGCCGGGGGCGGTTGCGCCCGCTCTCGCCGATCCGGGTGCGCACATAGCTCGGGCAGAGCACGCTGACCCCGATGCCATCAGGCGCGAGCTGCCAGGCGAGTCCCTCGGACATGCTGACGACGGCGAACTTGCTCGCCGAGTACGGGCTGAAGCCGAGCCCGGCATTCATCCCGCCCATCGACGCGGTGTTGACGATATGGCCGCCTTCGCCGTGCCGGCGGATATGCGGCAGGAAACTCTTGATGCCGTGCACGACGCCCATCAGGTTGACGTCGATCACCCAGCGCCAGCTCTCGATCGAAATCTGCTCGATGCCGCCGCCGGCGGCGACGCCGGCATTGTTGCAGAGAACATGGACATTGCCGAAGGCGCGGAACGCGGCGTCTGCTGCGTCATCCATGCTGACGGGATCGGCGACATCACAGACGACGCCACGGACCTCCGCTCCGGAGGCGCGCAGCGCCTCGACGGCCCGGTCCAGCGGCGCCGATTCGATGTCGGCGAGCATGACTTTCATGCCTTCGCCGGCAAAGGCCGTGGCCAACGCCAATCCGATGCCGCTGGCCGCACCGGTGATAAATGCGGTCTTTCCAGCAAGTTGCCGCATCGCCGCCTCCCTTTTGCGACGTCCCAGCATCTACTCTTGCATCACGGCGCGCCGCCCGATAGCCAAATGCATCATGCCCGCCTCATCTCCCCCCATCATTGTCTTCGATCTCGACGGGACGCTGGTCGAGACCGCTCCAGACCTGATCGGCGCACTCAATTACGTGCTCGACCGGGAGGGCCTGCGGCCGGTGCCGTTCACCTCCGCGCGCAACATGATCGGCGCCGGCGCACGCAAGCTGATCGAACGCGGGCTGGAGGTGGAGGGACGCGCCGTCACCACGGCCGAACTCAACCGCCTGACGACGGATTTCGTCGATTATTACGCCGAGCATATTGCCGACGGCTCGCGGCCATTCGACGGGCTCGAAGCCGCGCTCGACAGGCTCGACGCGCAGGGCCATCGGCTTGCGGTTTGCACCAACAAGCTCGAATGGCTGTCGAAACTGCTGCTCGACCGGCTCGGTCTGAGCCCGCGCTTCGCCGCGATTTGCGGCGCCGACACATTCGGCGTGGCAAAGCCGGATCCCGCGTTCCTGCGCGAGACCGTCGCGCGCGCCGGCGGTCAGCTCCCGGGGGCCATCATGGTGGGTGATGCTGGGACCGATGTCGGGGTGGCGCGGCGCGCCCAGGTTCCGGTCATCGGGGTCGATTTCGGCTATACCGACGTACCGATGGCGGAGCTCAAGCCGGACCGGCTGATCAGCCATATGCGCGACCTGCCGGACGCCGTCGCTAGCCTGACGAGGCCATAAAATATGTCCAAGCCATTGATATTGCTTGGATATGTTGAGCTATGCGATTTTTCTGTTAACTATCCTTTAAGGAACAGGGCCCACCCGGTTGCGCCTCTGTTCCGACGCCCCTATGGTCCGCCCGGGGATTGTGGCTGATAGCCGCAGTAGAGTGTGGATCATGCGTCGTGTCATCGCGATTGCGGCCGCCGGGTTGAGCCTGGCCGGCTGCTCTTCCTTTTCACTGGATTCGTTCAAGTCGGCGCCGCCGCCGATGCAGGTTCAGCTCGATTCCGCGCCGCAGGGCGCGGATGCGGTGACCTCGCTCGGGCCGGGCTGCAAGACGCCGTGCTCAGTATCGGTGCCGACGCCGGAAACGAACTTCTCCGTCACCTTCAACCTGCCGAAGTACCAGCCGGAGACGGTGCCGGTGACAGTGACGCATACGCCGGGTGACTTCACCACGCCGGCCACGACCGCGCTCGATCCGAGCCCGGTGTTCGCGGAACTGAAGCCGTCCGGCCCGCCGCCGCGCAAGGCGCATCCGAAGCACAAGAAACCGAAGCCGGCCGCCGCCGCAGCAGCGCCCGCACCCGCCGCCGGCGGCTCACCGTTCCCCGATCCGAACGCAGCGCCGGCAGCCACGGCCGCGGCTCCGGCTGCCGCTGCGCCGGCCCATTGAATCAGGATCGCACTGCACAAGACCCGGCTCCGGCAACAGAGCCGGGCCTTTTGCCTTGGCCGTACTGCGATCGAGATCCGGCATCGAGCGATGTCCTGCGCCTATCGTGCGCGAGCCGCTGTGCATGTTGCGGATCATCGCTTGGATCATCCGTTGGGACGCATTGTGAGGCCGCACCAACATGCATAGATTGCGGGAAGCGGAGCCCGTCGTCGCGGCTCCCGTGCGGGGAACAAGGTGCAGGGCCTGAGTTGAATGAACGGATCCACGCAGCCGCCTTCTGATACGCTGTCCCGTCCGATGACCGATCCGTTCGGCCGGACGATCCGCTACTTGCGTGTCTCCGTGACCGACCGCTGCGACCTGCGCTGCTTCTACTGCATGTCCGAGGACATGACCTTCCTGCCGAAGGCCGATCTTCTGACGCTGGAAGAGCTCGACCGGCTGTGCTCGGCCTTTGTCGCCAAGGGGGTGCGCAAGATCCGCCTCACCGGCGGCGAGCCGCTGGTCCGCCGCAACGTAATGAGCCTGGTGCGCTCGCTGTCGCGCCACCTGTCGACCGGCGCGCTCGACGAGCTGACGCTGACCACCAACGGCTCGCAGCTCGCACGCTTCGCCAGGGAACTCGCCGATTGTGGCGTCCGCCGCGTCAACGTCTCGCTCGACACGCTCGATGCCGCCAAGTTCCGCGCCATTACCCGTTGGGGCGACATCGACAAGGTGCTGGCCGGGATCGAGGCCGCGCGATCAGCAGGGCTCGCGGTCAAGATCAACGCGGTGGCGCTGAAGAACCTGAACGAGAACGAGATCCCCGCGCTGATGGAATGGGCGCACGGCAAGGGGATGGGCCTGACCCTGATCGAGGTGATGCCGATGGGCGACATCGGCGAAGGCCGCATCGATCAGTATGTGCCGCTGTCGCTGCTCCGCGCCCGGCTCGAGACGCACTACACGCTGACCGATCTCGACGACAACACCGGCGGCCCTGCCCGCTACGTCAGCGTCGCCGAGACCGGCGGCAAGCTCGGCTTCATCACGCCGATGACCCATAATTTTTGTGAATCCTGCAACCGGGTGCGGATCACCTGCACCGGCACGCTGCACACCTGCCTCGGCCACGAGGACGCCTCCGATCTGCGCCGTCCGCTGCGGGCCTCGCCCGACAATGACCTGCTCGCGGCCGCGATCGACCGCGCCATCGGGTTGAAGCCGAAGGGGCACGACTTCATCATCGACCGCCGCCACAACCGCCCAAGCGTCAGCCGCCATATGAGCGTGACCGGCGGGTAGGGTTACCGGCACCTGGCCGCAGATCCGGCCGAAATCCCTTTCAATATCAACAAACTTCCGATTGACGGCAGCACTCCCCGCTGGTTTGGTGCGCCGGCTTCAGGCTAGCTCGGCTGGATAGGCCACTGCGCCTCCCGGGCGCGGTCAAGACTGCTGGGGCCCATTTGGGGAGGAATGACGTTGCAATCGCTCTTGAAATTGAGCAGTGGAATCGACGCGTTCACGCGCTGGATCGGCAAACGCCTGTCATGGCTGATTCTCGTCGCGGTCATCATCTCGGCAATCAATGCGATCGTCCGCAAGACCCTGGACATGTCCTCAAATTCCTGGCTCGAGCTGCAGTGGGTGCTGTTCAGCATCGTCTTCCTGTTGTGCTCGCCGTGGACCCTGCTTGACAACGAGCACATCCGGATCGACATCGTGAACAACCTTCTGCCGAAGCGCGTGCGTGACGCAATCGACGTGGTCGGGCATCTGTTCTTTCTGCTGCCGCTGTGTGTCGTCATGATCATCACCGGCGGCCCGTTCTTCTGGCGCTCCTATGAAATCAACGAGCAGTCGGGCAACGCCGGCGGACTGCCGCAATGGCCTGCCAAGTCGCTGATCATCATCGCCTTCTCGTTCCTGTTCATTCAGGGCATTTCCGAATTGATCAAGCGTATTGCGGTGATGCGCGGGCTCATTCCCGATCCGCACGCATCCCAGGTGACGGCTATCGAAGCCGAAGTCGAACACCTCGTCGAGGCGATCGAAAAGCGCTGATCGTCGGTCGCGATCGCAGGGGGACACTGGATGACTGCGTTTCTTATCGAGAATATGGCGCCGATTATGTTCGCGTCGCTGGTGGTCATGCTTCTGCTTGGCTATCCCGCGGCCTTTTCGCTCGGCGCGGTCGGCCTGATCTATGCCGTCGTCGGGATTCAGCTCGGGGAATTCCGGCCGGACTTCCTGCAAGCGCTGCCGGAACGCGTGTACGGCGTAATGAACAACGACACGCTGCTTGCCATTCCATTCTTCACATTCATGGGCCTTGTGCTGGAGCGATCTGGGATGGCGGAGGATCTGCTCGACACGATCGGGCAGTTGTTCGGGACCATTCGCGGCGGCCTTGCCTATGCGGTCGTGTTCGTCGGCGCGCTGCTTGCCGCGACCACCGGCGTGGTTGCGGCCTCCGTGATCTCGATGGGCCTGATCTCGCTCCCGATCATGCTCCGCTACGGCTACGACCGCCGCGTAGCGACCGGCGTCATCGCGGCATCCGGCACGCTGGCGCAAATCATCCCGCCGTCGCTAGTGCTGATCGTGATGGCCGATCAGCTCGGCAAGTCGGTCGGCGACATGTACGAGGGAGCGTTCATTCCAGGACTGGTGCTGGCTGGCCTCTATGCCGGCTACGCCTTCCTCATCACGCTGATCTTTCCAAAGGCGGCTCCTGGCCTGCCCGCTGAGGCCATCGGCTTTCGCGAGAAAGACGGCAGCCGCGGACTGTGGTCGCTCGGCGTCTTGTTCCTGGCGAGCTGCGTGTTCGGTTGGTTCATGATGCGAAATTCGGAAGCGCACGGCGCCGATTTCGTCGTGCTCAGCATGTTCTTCGGCATCCTGTTCGCGTTCTTCGTCGCGGTGATGAACTGGATCGTCAACAAGCTTACCGGCTTCCGCTTCCTTTCCGCGATGGCGCAGCAGACCACCTTCGTGATGGTGCCGCCGCTCTTCCTGATCTTCCTGGTGCTCGGCACCATCTTCATCGGCGTTGCGACTCCGACCGAGGGTGGCGCGATGGGGGCCGCGGGGGCCTTGATCCTCGGCGCGTTCAAGCGCCGGCTAAGCTGGGATCTGATCCGTCAGGCCACGGAATCGACCGCGAAACTCTCCGCCTTCGTCGTCTTCATCCTGGTCGGCGCGCGCGTCTTCTCGCTCACCTTCTATGGCGTGAGCGGCCATGTCTGGGTCGAGCATCTCTTGACCTCCCTGCCCGGCGGACAAGTCGGCTTTCTGATCTTCGTCAACTTCTTCGTGTTCGTGCTCGCCTTCTTCCTCGATTTCTTCGAGCTCGCCTTCATCGTTATCCCATTGCTCGGACCGGCCGCGGAGAAGCTCGGCATCGACCTGATTTGGTTCGGCGTGATCCTCGGCGTCAACATGCAGACCTCTTTCATGCATCCGCCGTTCGGCTTCGCGCTGTTCTACCTGCGCTCGGTGGCGCCCAAGGACTCGTATCTCGACCGCGTGACCGGCAAGCGCATGCAACCGGTCACCACAGGGCAGATCTACTGGGGTGCGGTGCCGTTTGTCGTGATCCAGATCATCATGGTCGGGCTCGTCATTCTGTTCCCCGCGATGGTCATGCACTACAAAGGCGCCGCATCAACTATCGATCCCAACTCCGTCAAGATCGAGGTGCCGCAGATCGACCTGCCGCCGCTGGACTTTGGACAGCCGAAGAACTGAGCGGTCGACGCCGACCGGCTCCTGAAGCCGGCCGGGCCACCCGCAAGTCCAGGGGATCTCGATGCTGGCCGCCGCAATCGTCGCAATTTTCGTGGTCGCCTATGCCGCGATCGCGCTCGAACATCCGATCGGGATCAACAAGTCGGCCTCGGCGTTGCTCGGCGCAGGACTGACGTGGACGGTCTACGCGATCTGGAGCGGCGATCCCGCCCTGATCGATAGGCAACTCAGCGAGTCGGTCTCCTCCACTGCCCAGATCGTGTTCTTCCTGATCGGTGCCATGACGATCGTCGAAGTCATCGACGCCCACAATGGCTTCGAGGTCATCACGTCGCTGATCAACACGAGGAAGCAGGTCACCCTGATGTGGCTCGTGGGCTTCGTGACATTCTTTCTCAGCTCCGTGCTGGACAATCTGACGACCACGATCGTCATGATCTCCCTGATGCGCAAGCTGCTCGACCGCCAAAGCGATCGCCTGTTCTTTGCTGCGATGATCGTGATCGCGGCCAATGCGGGCGGCGCCTGGTCGGCAATCGGCGACGTCACCACCACGATGCTATGGATCGGTGGCCAGATCACCCCGATTGCGATCGTCAAGGGTGTGTTCCTTGCCTCCCTGATCAATCTTGTCGTGCCGCTGCTTGTCGTCAGCGCGTCGCTGAGAGGAAAAATGGTGGTGGCGCCGGACAGGCAGGCGCAGTCCGCATCGATCGGCGTGTTCGAGCGCAATGTGACCTTCTACCTCGGTCTTGGCATTCTGATCATGGTCCCGGCGTTCAAGGCCGTCACCCATCTGCCGCCCTTCATGGGGATTCTGTTTGGTCTCGGTGTCCTCTGGACGGTCGGCGAACTGATCCATCGCGACAAGGAAGAGGATGAAAAGAAACGCCTGACGCTGGTTCACGCCCTGACCAGAATCGACATGAGCTCGATCGTCTTCTTCATCGGGATATTGCTGGCGGTGGCCGCGCTCGAGCACACACATGTTCTCGAAATGCTGGCCAATTGGCTCGACGCCACTTTCGGACGATTGGACGTCATCGTGGTGCTGCTCGGTCTGCTCAGCGCGGTCATCGACAACGTTCCGCTGGTGGCAGCTTCGATGGGCATGTACAGCTTGAACCAGTATCCTCCCGACAGCTTCCTGTGGGAGTTCATCGCCTACTGCGCGGGCACCGGCGGCTCGATCCTGATCATCGGCTCGGCCTCCGGTGTCGCCGCGATGGGCCTCGAGAAGATCGAGTTCTTCTGGTATGTCCGCCGCATAACCGGGCTCGCGCTCCTGGGCTATTTCGGCGGTGCCGCAGCCTACATTGTTCAATACCGGCTGCTTCACTGATCAGCGCGGCTGATCGGCGCAGCCCGACCTGCTCAGGCCCCGATTTCGGGAAATCGGACCCGCAAGACGTTCAGGATGCGACGTCTGCGAGCCGGAAGCTCAGTGTGAACTGGGCGCCGCCCTCAGGCAGATTCTCCACCTTGACCGCTGCCGCGTGGTCGTCGACCACGCCCTGCACGATGGAGAGCCCCAGCCCGGCGCCGTCGGTGCGCCGGCGATCGCCGCGCCAGAAGCGCTGGAAGATCAGGCTCTGCTCGCCCAGCGGAATGCCCGGCCCGCAATCCCGCACCCGGACCGAGCCGTCGTCGCGCACCTCGACATCGACGGAGGTCTGGTCCGCGGTGTACTTGATTGCGTTCTCGGCGAGGTTGAAGATCGCGCGTTGCAGCATCTCGGCATTGCCCTTGACCGGCACCGGGTCCTCGGTGCCGCGCAGCGCGATATCCTTCTGCCGGGCCAGCGCATAGGGCGCAATCGAGCCAACCACCTCGGCGCACACTGCGCGCAGATCGGCGGTCTCGCCGGGATCGAGCACCAGCGTGTCGAGCTCGGCGATCTCCAGCAATTGGCTGACGATGCGGCTCATGCTTTCGATGTCGGCATGCAGCTCCTCGGTGCCCTCGCCCGCCTTGAGCGTCTCGATCCGGGTCCGCAGAATCGCAAGCGGCGTGCGGAGCTGATGCGCGGCGTCCGCCGTGAATTGCCGCTGTACGCGAAATCCGTCCTCAAGCCGGTCGAAGGCTTGGTTGACGGCCGTCACCAGCGGCAGGATCTCGCTCGGAATCCGCTCCGTCGGCAGGCGGATGCCGGTTCGCGCCGGCCCGATGTTCTTGGCCTCATCCGATGCCCGCAACAGCGGCACAACGGCGCGGCGGAAAATCACGATGTCGGTGGCGAGCAGGAGCAGGAGTGTCGGAATCGTGATCCAGCCGACCCGGCGGAAGAAATTGGCGACGATGTCGTCGGTGATGACGTCCCGGTGCGACAGGTCCTCGGCAACGTGGATGCGGACGGTCTCCCCTCCGACGTTCCTGATCACGCTAGCGCCCGCGATCGTGTCTGATGACGTCTGCCCTGATCGGTTGCCGCTATGCGATGAAAACAGAACGCGGCCATCGGCATCGTAGATGTCGTAGCGGTAGCGGCCATAGGCCTCGGAATAGAGATCCTTCAAGCTCTCCGGCAGGTTGAGCGCCACCTTGCCGTCGCGGCCGACGGCGAGCTTCTCGCCGAGCACATCGGCCTGGTCGCGCATCGCCTCGCGATGCAACTGGTCGATTTCGGAATTCAAGAGCCAGAGCAGCAGGACCGGCAGGAAAACCGCAGCGATCGTGACAGCGACGATGTGCAGGAACACGATCCGCGAGGTCAGCGACGTGAAGCGGAACACGCTATTTCTCCTCGGCCATCAGGTAGCCGACCCCGCGGATGGTGTGGATCGTGATCCTGGCATTGTGTTCAGCGAGCAGCTTGCGCAGCCGCGACACATAGACCTCGACAGCGTTCGAGGCGACCTCGCCGGCAAGCCCGAAGATGTGGTCCTCGACGTTCTTCTTCGGCACCACCCGCCCCTGCCGCCGCAGCAGGATCTCGAGCACCGAAGTCTCGCGCGAAGAGAACACGTGGGGCGCGCCATCGATGAAGACCTGCCGGCTCTCGGTGTCATAGACGAGATTGGCAAGGTTCAGCGAGGAGCCGAGCAACTGGCCAGGGCGGCGCAGGATCGCCTCGAGCCGCGCCACGAGCTCCTCAAGCGCGAACGGCTTGGCGAGATAATCATCGGCGCCGCTGCGCAGACCGTTGACCCGATCCTGCAATCCATCGCGCGCGGTCAACACCAGCACCGGCAGCGGGTCCGTCTTGCGGCGAAGCTCGGACAGCACCGACAGGCCGTCGCCGTCGGGCAGGCCGAGGTCGAGGATCATGGCAGCGTAGGTCACACTGCGCAACGCGTCGCGAGCCTCGGCAACGCTGTGCACGACATCAGCTTCATAGCCTGCGGCCATCAGCCCGGCGGCCAACAGGCGCGACAGCTCGATGTTGTCCTCGACGATCAGAAGTCGCACCGTAACAATCCTGTCTTCATTCAAGCGTACGTCCGATTGTACCACACCGGCCACGCCGCGCATTCCCGGACCAGCACTCCCCGGGCAACTGGATCGCGCAAACAACGCACATCTAGCACGCACATCTGTTGTCAGACCGCATGGCACACACATCATACGCTATGTTCTCTCCGCGACAGCTCAGTCGAGTCCTATAAGACATAGATAAAAGCGCGCATGCCGCAACGGAAATTCGTCTGCCGCCGACGTCAATATGCGAAGCAATGTCAGGTTTGCGTAAGCTCGCCCTGATAACAGGTTCCTGGCCTCGCCGAGACCAACGCTCCTGCCCGCGATGCGGATAGGTCTCAGGTCGTGTGCGGCCCCTCAAATCTCGGCGAACCAGGCAGGCGATGTCATTTCGGACGAAGTATGCAGGTTATCTGGCGTTGCCCGTGCTGGCAGGGCTCATGGCAGCCGTATGGCTGCTGACGCGCACGGATGGCGTCGAGAGCGTCAAGGCGGCGCAGACCACGACTGCGCCTGACGTCAACGTCGAGGAGCAGTACGTCGTCCTGACCGACAAGCAAGCCGCCAACCTCAAGGTCATGGCTGCGGAGCGGCGCTCGTTCAGGACATTGAGGAACGCGGTCGGCTCGATCGACTTCAACCAGAACATGCTGGTGCAAGCGTTCACGCCGTATCCCGGGCGGATTGTCGATACGTTCTTCAACGTCGGCGACGAGGTCAAGAAGGGCGACACGCTGTTCACCATCGACAGTCCCGATCTGCTGCAGGCCGAATCCGGCCTGCTCGCGTCGGCCGGCGTGCTCGAGCTGCAGACGAGGACGCTCGCGCGGGTCAAGCAGCTCCTCAAGACCGGCGGCGGTGCGCAGAAGGATGTCGATCAGGCGACGTCGGATCAGCAGACCGCCGAAGGCAACTTCAAGGCCGGGCGCGACGCGGTCCGCCTGTTCGGCAAGACCGACGCCGAGATCGATCGCATCCTCGCCGACCGCAAGGTCGATTCCACCCTGGTCGTTCCGAGCACGATCTCCGGCCGGATCATCGCACGCAACGCCGCACCCGGCCTCTATGTGCAGCCTGGCAATGCGCCGGCCCCCTATTCGCTCGCTGACATCTCGACCATGTGGATGGTGGCCAACGTGATCGAAACCGACGCGCCCGCCTACCGGATCGGCCAGCCGGTCGAGGTGCGACTGCCAGCCTATCCGGACGAAGTGTTTCGCGGCCGCGTGACCACGCTCGGCCTCAACATCGATCCGAACTCGCACCGGCAGCTCGTGCGTTCGGTGATTGATGATCCCCAGCACAAGCTGCGCGCCGGCATGCTCGCGAGCTTCACCATCGAGACGGAGCCGCCGAAGCTGTCGGTCAGCGTGCCGATCGACGCCATCGTGCGCGAGGGCGATGGAACGATGACGGTGTGGGTTACGACCGACGGCCGGCGCTTCGACCGAAGAGCTGTGAAGATTGGAATGGAGCAGGACGGCTGGCGCCAGATCATCGATGGCCTTGCCGCGGGCGAGACGATCGCCTCCACCGGCGCAATCTTCCTCAGCAACAAGTTCGCCAATGCAGCCACGGGATAGCCGTGGCGCACAGTGCTAGCCGCGCCATCCGCCGTTCAAGACCGAGTGCAGCAATCCTTTGATCAAGAGCATCCTCCAGTTCGGTCTGACACGAAGCGCCGTCATTGTGCTCGGTCTTGCGGTGTTTTGCGCCGCCGGCATTGCCGCGTTCTACAGGCTGAACATCGAGGCCTATCCTAATCCGGCGCCGGTGATCCTCGAGATCACCGCGCAGGCCGCCGGCCTCTCCGCCGAGGAGATGGAGAAGTACTACACGATCCCGATGGAGGTCGGCCTCTACCCGACGCCCGGCGTCGTCAACATCCGCTCGACCTCGTTCTACGGCCTGTCGTTCGTACGGGTCACGTTCAAATACGGCGTGGACTACTATTTTGCGCTCACGCAGGCCACCAACAGCATCACCCAGAACGTCCAGCTTCCCGGCAACCAGGTCCCGCAAATCCAGCAATCGAGCCTGGTCGGCGAGATCTATCGCTACCAGCTCGTCGGCCCGCCGAATTTCGGCCTCACCAACCTCAGAACATTGCAGGATTACGTCGTCGCCCGCCGGCTGATGACGATTCCCGGCGTGGTGCAGATCAACTCCTGGGGCGGGACGACCAAACAATTCAACGTCGACGCGGACCTCGAAAAGCTCGAGGCCTACAACATCACCGTCCCCCAACTGATCAGCGCGCTCGGCAACTCCAACGTCAATGTCGGCGGCCGAGAAATCGCGATCGGGCAGCAGTCCGTCAACATCCGTGGCATCGGCCTGATCAATTCCGGCGGCGAGGACGATGTGACCCAGGGTTACAGGGTCCGGGACATCGAGAAGATCGTCCTGACCCAGTCGAACGGGTTGCCGATCCTGATCAAGGACGTCGCCAAGGTTTCGGTCGGCTATGTGCCGCGGCTCGGCATCGCCGGAAAGGACAGGGATGACGACGTCGCGGCAGCCATTGTCGTCATGGGACGCACGCAGCATACCAACGACATCGTCCCCAAGGTCGAGGAGGAGGTCGCCAAGATCAACAGCGACGGCACCCTGCCTCCCGGCGTCAAGGTCGTCCCCTACTACGATCGCACCTCGCTGGTCAGCGTCACAACCCACACCGTGCTGCATAACCTGGTGTTCGGTTGCCTTCTGGTGTTCGTAATCCAGTGGGTCTTCCTGGGCGACCTGCGCAGCGCGCTGATCGTCAGCGCCAACATCCCGTTCGCGCTGTTCTTCGCCATCATCATCCTGGTGCTGCAGGGCGAGGACGCCAACCTGCTGTCGCTCGGCGCGGTCGACTTCGGCATCATCGTCGATTCCGCGGTCATCATGATGGAGAACATCTTCCGCAACTTCCAGTCCCCGCCCGAGACCCGGCTGCGGGTGCTGCAACACCTTGCCCAGGGCTATTGGGGGACCGATCCGACCACATCGGCAAATGGTGAGGCCGCACCCGGCTGGACCGAGCGGCTGCGCATGATCTTCGTCAGCGCATTGCAGGTCGACAAGGCGGTGTTCTTCACGGCGGCCATTACGGTCACTGCTTTCGTGCCGCTGTTCACCATGCAGGGCGTCGAAGGCCAGATCTTCGGACCCATGGCACGCACTTACGGCTATGCGCTCGCCGGCGCGCTGCTCGCGACGTTCACGGTGACGCCGGTATTGGCTTCGCTCCTGCTGCCGAGGCATATCGAGGAAACCGAAACCGTGATCGTGCGCGGCCTGCGCAGGACCTACACGCCGCTGCTGCGCTGGTCGCTGGCGCATCTGAAGGTCGCCGTCGCAGCCGGCGTCATTTTCCTCGGCCTCAGCGGCCTCGCCGCGAGCCGGCTCGGCAGCGAGTTCCTGCCTGCGCTCGAGGAAGGCAATTTCTGGATTCGCGCCTCGATGCCGCCGACCATGTCGCTCAAGGCCGGCACAGAGCCGACCCGCAAGATGCGCGAGATCCTGTTGCGTCACCCCGAGATCATCACGGTGGTGTCGCAGCACGGCCGTCCCGACAACGGCAGCGACGCCTCGCCATTTTCCAATGTCGAGCTGTTCGCGCCGATCAAGCCGTTCGACCAATGGCCGCCCGGCCTGACGAAGGAGAAGCTCACCGAGCAATTGCAGAAGGAGTTCGACGAGGAACTGCCCGGCGTCACCTTCAACTTCTCGCAATATATCCAGGACAACGTCGAGGAGGCGCTGTCGGGTGTCAAGGGTGCGAACTCGGTCAAGATCATCGGGCCGAACCTTGCCGTGCTCGAACAGCTCGCGACCAAGGTCGCCCAGGAAATGGCCAAGGTGCGCGGCGTGGCCGATCTCGGCATCTTCCATCTGATCGGGCAACCCAACCTCAACATCAAGGTGAACCGTGAGAAGACCGCGCGCTACGGTCTCAACTCCGGCGACGTGACCACCGTGGTGCAGGCCGCGCTCGGCGGCACCAATGCGACGACGGTTCTCGAGGCCGACAGGCAGTTTGGCGTGGTGGTGCGGCTCGACCCGAAATTCCGCCAGAGCATCGACGCGGTGCGCGAGATCAAGGTGGCCTACCAGACCCCATCAGGCACCAACGCCTATATTCCCCTGAGCGAGCTCGCCGACATTTCGCTCGATACCGGCGCGTCATTCATCTATCGCGAGCGCAGCCAGCGCTACATCCCCATCAAGTTCAGCGTGCGCGGCCGCGACCTCGGCAGCACCGTGGCGGAGGCCCAGGCGCGCGTCGCCGAGGCCGTGCCGCTTCCGACCGGTTACCGGATGATCTGGTCGGGCGAGTTCGACAATCTGCAAGCCGCCAAGGCGCGCCTGATGATCGTGGTGCCGGTGACGCTGCTGTTGATCTTCGTCTTGCTCTACAGCCTGTTCAACTCGTTGCGCGACAGCCTGCTGGCGCTGGCCGGCATCCCCTTCGCGGTCGGCGGCGGCCTGATCGCACTGTACCTTACCGGGCTCGATTTCTCGATCTCGGCCGCGATCGGCTTCATCTCGCTGTTCGGCGTCGCAGTGATGGACGGTATCCTCAACATCACCTATTTCCGCGAACTGCGGGCCTCGGGCCTGAGCATCGCGGAGGCGGTGTTCAACGGTGCCGAGCAGCGCATGCGTCCGATGTTGATGACGGCCCTGTCGGCGGGTGTCGGCTTGTTCCCGGCCGCGCTGTCGCATGGCATCGGCAGTCAGGTGCAGCGGCCGCTTGCGACGGTCGTGGTCGGCGGCATGTTCATCGGGCCGCTGTTGCTGCTGATCGTCGCACCGGCGTTGCGCAAGATATTCTTGTCGCGCGAGCGTGTCCCATCACCTGACGAGGCGTCTGCCGCGGCGCCGCCCGAAGTAGCGCATTAGAGGCGCCCGGTCATGTACGCCCTCCGCGCAAAGACACCTCGTCGCACAACTGTCGCCCCGGTGCACGCGCTGGCGGTGGCCGCTTGTGCGCTCATGCTTGCGAGCTGCGCGGTCGGCCCGAATTTCGTCCCGCCGGCCGCTCCGGACGTCAGTCGCTACACGCCGGAGAAGCTGTCTTCCCCCAGCATCAGTGCCGGGGGCCCCAGCGTGCCAAAGCAGCATTTCGTCAGCGGAGAGGACGTGTCTCTGCGGTGGTGGACGGCATTTCGGTCGAAGCCGCTCGACGAGTTGATCAAGATGTCGGTCGAGCACAACCCTTCCCTGCAGTCAGCCGAAGCGTCGATCAGAATCGCGCAATACAACGCGCTGGCCCAGCGCGGGCTCTTCTTCCCGCAAGTCGGCGCAAATTACACGCCCTCTCAGCAACAAATTTCAGGAGCATCGGGTTCGGGCCCGGGTGGCCAGTCTCCCTCGGTATTTTCGCTTCATACCGCGCAATTGAATGTCAGTTTCGTGCCGGACATTTGGGGCCAGAATATTCGCGCGGTCGAGAGTCTCGACGCGATATCCGAGCAGCAACTATTCCAACTGGAAGCGGCCTACCTCACGCTGACGGCCAACGTCGTCACCGCGGCAATCCAGGAAGCATCACTCCGCGGCCAGATTGCCGCAATCCAGCGCGTTGTGAAGATTGAACGCGGCATTCTGGACATCGTGAAGAACCAGTTCAAAGCGGGCAGCGCCGCCCAAGTCGACGTGCTGGCGCAGGAGGCCGCACTGGCCCAGTCCGAGCAACTCCTGCCACCGCTCGAAAAGCAGCTCGCCGTTCAGCGCGACCTCTTGACGTCGCTAGCCGGGCAATTCTCTGCGGACGAAATCCTGCAAAAGTTTACGCTCGACCGCCTGGCGCTACCAGCAAACTTGCCGGTAAGCCTGCCGAGCAAGATGCTACGCCAGCGTCCGGACGTCAGAGCCGCTGAGGCGCTGTTGCATTCGACGAACGCCCTGCTCGGCGTGTCGATCGCGGCGCGGCTGCCCAATGTCACGATCACCGGAAATGCCGGAGCCGCTGCCTTCAGCCTGGCCGAGTTGTTCACGCCGGGGACCAGCTTCTATGTCATCGCGGCGAGCATGACCCAGCCATTGTTCGATGGCCTGACACTTTACCACAAGCAGAAGGCCGCGGAGGCCGCGGTGGACCAGGCCGACGCACTCTATCGTCAAGCTGTCATCACGGCGATGCAGAACGTTGCCGACGCCTTGCGAAGTCTGCAAGCGGACGCACGCGCCTTGCAAGCTGCGGTCAAGGCCGAACTCGCCGCAAAGGCCAGCCTCGACATCATTCAGAAGCAGCTTGCTCTCGGGCAGGTCAATCAGGTGGTCGTGCTCAATGCCCAGCAAGTATACCTGACGGCTGCAGTCGTCCGCGTTCAGGCCCAGGCGACGCGCCTGTCGGACAGCGCCGCCCTTTTCATGGCGCTTGGTGGCGGTTGGCCGACAAACTGCGCATCCGACGACTGGCGCAAATGTGCCCTGGAGGACGTGCCTGTCACCACGCCGCAGTTGGCTAGCGAAAACGGTGCCCCTGCCCGCTGACAAACCCTCGTGCAAGATGACCAACTGGAGGAGCCGACGAATGAAAAACATGCTTGCTCCGGCGGCAATTCTCGCCGCGCTCTGGGCGGGATCCGCGACCGCGCAAAGCGCCATCGGCGGTCCGAAAAAGCAGAACAATCTCGGCGGGCCCACCGTCCAGAAGAACCCGGTGGTCCGGGCTACGCAGAGTGTCGCATCAACGCTCCCATCATCGCCGCCAAAGCAATCGCCAAGGAAATAGAGGCGCGCGTCCGCAACTGAGTTGCCCCCGTGATTCACCTTGATCCGCTCGAAGGATCGGTAGCCTCGCAAGCGTCACGATGAGACAAATATGAAAAACATAACGCTTCTGTTTCTCATCGCCGCGGCTGCTGCGATGGTGGCATCGGACGTCTGGGCGATGCCCGTTCACGTCGCGATGCTGTCGTCGCAACACCCCGCTAGCGTCGACCGGGTTCGGCTCGCTTGTGACCAGAACTGCCGTTGCTGGCAGACACTCTATCGACAGCGAAGCCATCACCGGAAGATCGACGATCGAGAGCGTCAGGATCCGGATTATTGCCCAGGTGGGGGGCATTATAACGGCCATTACCGCACCGGACCGGCTATCGGATTGGGCTTCGAAAGTCGTCTTCCCGTGCGCTCCTTCCCGTTCCCATTCTGATCGACAGGGTCGTGCAAATGGCAGCCACTCGGTACGGTGTCGGGCAGGTCCTTTGAAGGAAAGACGCCTTGAAACCGCCGCCTTGGGCGTTGTGCCATTGGTGGCCGCGGAATGCTTGGGGGCCTCGTCGAACGTCCAGGCGTCCCCGCCAGCCCCGACAATTACACCGCCCGACGCGATCAGCGGAGGCGTCTACCAGATAACGACCGCGAATAGCAGCGCCAACGGCACCGCGGCGCTCCCGATGACAACCCACCTGCGCATGTCCGCAGGATCTCTGGAATACCTGAATATCTGGACCGCTACGAAGGCGCAGACCGCAGCACCCAGGATGATGCGAAACAAATCGGATGGCGTATCGTATGCCGACAAAAAGGTTTCGTTTTGCGGGCTTGCGACGCGGGCAGTTATGACCACTACAAGGATCAGAAACAGCGTCCGTAGGATAAGACCGAGGAAACGCATGTGGCGCCCTGATTCACGCTCCCTGGGCAACGATAGCACGAATTTGGCAAAAAAGTATTGATTTGCCGGATTCTCGCCGGCTCCAAATAAAAAATCCCGGAATTCTGCCTCCGGGATTTTTGCTGGCGATGAAGGTGAGTGTCGTCACGTCTGCGCGTGGCGCGCCATGAAGTTGTCGTAGCCGACTTCGGCGACCTGGAACCACTGATAGCCATTGCTGGCAAAGCTACTGAGGGACTCGTAGACCTTCTTGAAGTCCGCGTTGCTCGCGGAGACCTCGTTGTGCAGTTCCTTCGCCGCCTTGAACGAAGCCTCCATCACCGGAGCCGGGAAGGCGTGCAGCTTGGCGCCGGCCGCAAGCAGCCGCTTGAGAGCTGGCGGATTTGTCTGGTCGTACTTCGCCATCATCCAGTTGTTGGCGTAGTGACCGGCCTGTTCGAGAACGGACTGATAGTATTTCGGCAGTGCGTTCCACTTGTCGAGGTTGACGAACGACAGCAGCATCGGACCGCCTTCCCACCAACCCGGATAGTAATAGTGCGGAGCGACCTTGACGAATCCCAACCTCTCATCGTCGTAGGGACCGACCCATTCAGCCGCGTCGATGGTGCCCTTCTCAAGCGCGGGATAGATGTCGCCGCCCGCGATCTGCTGCGGCACCGCACCCAACTTCTGCATCACGCGTCCGGCAAAGCCACCGATGCGGAATTTGAGCCCCTTCAGGTCGTCGACGCTGGCGATCGGCTTGCGGAACCAGCCGCCCATCTGACAGCCGGTGTTGCCGGCGAGCAGAGAGGTGACGTTGTATTTCTTGTAGAACGCGTTGAGCATGTCCCTGCCGCCGCCCAGCACGTACCAAGCCTGGTTGATGCGCATGTTCGGGCCGAACGGCACTGCCGAGCCGAAGGTGAAGGTCGGATCCTTGCCAAAGTAGTAGTACGATGCCGTGTGTCCGATCTCGACGGTGCCGTTTTGCACGGCGTCAAGCACCTGCAGTCCGGGAACGATCTCGCCGGCAGCGAATGTCTGAATCTGGAATTTGTTGTCGGTGGCCTCGCCGACCATCTTGGCCATGATCTCGGCGCCACCGTACAGCGTATCGAGCGATTTCGGCCAGCTCGTCGGCATTCGCCATTTGAGTTCCGGCATCGACTGCGCGATAGCCGGCGCAGCGATCGTCGCAGTGCCCGCGACACCCAAACCCGTGACCTTGATGAAATCTCTTCGCTTCATTTTGAATCCTGCCCTTTGTGCTTGTGTTCACACGAGCGGTGACGTTCTGACCGTCCTTACGCTCAGCCTTTTCTTGCCACGACCCGACCAGGGGTCGTGCATGCCTTCGTAGCGAGGCTTGGCGGGAGCATGGAACATCCTCTCCCCGAACACCAGACGCAAAAAGCCCGGCCTTCTGGCGAAGGCCGGGCGACTTAAGTCGAAGAGAGGTCAGATCAGCCGCGGGTGCGCGAGCGGATCATGAAGCTGTCGAAGGTGTATTCGGCAACCTGCCACCACAGATACTGATCGGAACGGTAGGCCTGCATGGCCTCGATCGATTTCTTGAAGTCGGCGTTCTTGGCCGAGATTTCACCCCACAGCTCGTTGGTCGCCTTGAGGCAGGCCTCGAGCACCTCGTTGGTGAACGGACGCAGCTGCGTGCCGCCGGCAACCAGCCGCTTCAGCGCTGACGGGTTCTGCATGTCGTAGCGCGCAGCCATCCAGCTATTGGCGTTGGCACAGGCGTTGGCCAGGATCGCCTGGTAGCCCTTCGGCAGCGCATTCCACTTCTCGAGATTGGCGAAGGCGTGGACCGTGGGACCGCCCTCCCAGAAGCCCGGATAATAGTAATACTTCGCGACCTTGGCGAAGCCGAGCTTCTCGTCGTCATAGGGGCCGACCCACTCGGCGGCGTCGATCGTGCCCTTCTCAAGCGCCGGATAGATGTCGCCGCCGGCGAGCTGCTGCGGCACCACGCCAACCTTCTGGAGGACCTGGCCGGCGATACCGCCGATGCGGAATTTCAGGCCGGAAAGATCGGCGACCGTCTTGATCTCCTTGCGGAACCAGCCGCCCATCTGGGTGCCGGTGTTGCCGCAGGGAAAGCCGATCACGCCGAACTTCTTGAAGAACTCGTTGCCGAGCTCCTGGCCGCCGCCCTGGTACCACCAGGAATTCTGCATGCGGGCATTGAGGCCGAACGGCACCGACGCGTAGATCGCAAAGGTCGGATCCTTGCCGACATAGTAGTAGGCGACCGTGTGCGACATCTCGACAGTGCCGTTGGAGGTCGCGTCCAGCGCTTGCAGACCGGGCGCGAGCTCACCGGCCGCGAACACCTGGATCTGGAACTTGTTGTCGGTCATTTCGGCGACGTACTTCGAGACCTGCTCCGCGCCGCCATAGATGGTGTCAAGCGACTTCGGGAAGCTCGAGGTCAAGCGCCACTTGATTTCCGGGGAGGACTGCGCGATCGCCGGCGAGGCAACGGCCGTCGCGGCAGCACCGGCCGCAGAAACTTTCAAAAAATCACGACGCTTCATCGTAAGGCATCTCCTTGAGGGGCGTTTCCCACTGACTGCAAGCCTCTCCTCCGGCGAAAAGGCAGCCGGGGCGCTCTGGCGGGCCCTTTAACACGGAAGCGGCTTCACGGAAACGCGACGATGGCATGACTGCGCCGATTAAACGAAAGTCTGATGGCGCGGAAATGTGCCGGGAAATGCAGGCTGCGGCCGCGGCCATGACGCCTTACAGCAGCTCGCGGAGCTTGGGCCGGTCGCGCGGTAAATCGCCGCGTGCGGGCGGCGTTACCTGGGCAATCAGCGCCGCGGCGTCTCCCGCGACTTCTTGGCTTGATTGGCCAAATGTCGCCCACGCCGAATCCAGCTCTGCGCGGTCGTCTTGCTGACGCCAAACGTCTTCGCGATCGCCATGGCGGCCTCGCCGATCGAGTCGGATTTCTTCGCAATGTTGAATGCCATGCGGGACGCCTCTTCGCGTTTCTCCCGCGTCAGATGTTTGCGGCGTTCTTTCTTTGCTTCGCGTGCTGCTGCCATGTCGACGCTCGCCAGACGGCCCTTCCCACAGTTTGGGCTTCACCCGTGGCCGCCTTCAACTGATGGAATGGTGGTACGATTCGGCCGATCCTGTACAAACGTACAGCACTGAACCGATTCAGCAATCGTCCGGGACGACAGGCCTGTGAAGAAAGCCGCCGGGGCGCGGCCTCAAGCCGCGGCAATGACGCCTTGGAGCTGGTCGCGGACCTTGGCGCCGATCGCGCGGTATATCGCTGCGTGCGGGCCGTCCGGCTCGCTCGCGACCACCGGGTTACCGGAATCGGAGGTGGTGCGGATCGCCATATGCAGCGGGATTTCGCCGAGGAACGGCACGCCCAGCCGTTCGGCCTCGTGGCGGGCGCCGCCATGGCCGAAAATGTCCGAACGCGTGCCGCAATGCGGGCATTGGAAATAGCTCATGTTCTCGACAATGCCGAACACGGGCACGTTGACCTTCTTGAACATGGCAAGCCCGCGCCGCGCGTCAATCAGTGAGAGGTCCTGCGGCGTCGAGATGATGATGGCGCCCTTGAGCGGAACGTTCTGCGCCAGCGTAAGCTGGGCATCGCCGGTGCCCGGCGGCATGTCGACCACCAGCACATCGAGCGTGCCCCAGGCAACGTCGCGCAGCATCTGGGTGATTGCCGACATCACCATCGGCCCGCGCCAGATCATCGCGGTGTCCTCCTCGACCAGGAAGCCGATCGACATGATCGACAGGCCGAAGCGGTTGAGCGGAATCATCTTCTTGTCGTCGTTGAGCTGCGGCTTCTCGCGGATGCCGGTCAGCCGCGGCACCGACGGCCCGTAGATGTCGGCGTCGAGCAGACCGACGCGCAGGCCAAGGTCGCGCAGGCCGAGCGCAAGGTTGAGCGCGGTGGTCGACTTGCCGACCCCGCCCTTGCCGGAGGCAACCGCGATGACCGCGGAGATGCCGGGGATCTCGGCCTGCCGCGCCATCGGCGAGCCGGCCGCGCCCTGCGGCGGGTGGCGATGCGCTGACGCAGGCGGAACACCGCCTGGCGGGCGCGGCGGCGGCGCAGCTCCCGCACTTCCCGGCTTGCGCTCCGCGGTCAGCGCGACCATCGCGACGCTGACGCCGGGAAGGGCACGCACGGCGTTCTCGGCCTGCGCCCGCACGCTCTCCCAGGCGCGGGCCTCTGCGGCATCGACGTTGATCGAGAAGAACACCTTGCCGTCGGTGACGGTGACCGCCGACAGCACATTGGCGTTGGTCAAGGCGACGCCGCGCGGCGACATCACCTTGGCAAGGCAATCGAGGACCTGTTGTTGCGTCACGCT